>NZ_CP100476.1:1537500-6628814 GCF_030323105.1 Mesorhizobium sp. C120A
CAGACCAGGGGGTAGCGACTGTTTATCAAAAACACAGGGCTCTGCGAAGTCGCAAGACGACGTATAGGGTCTGACGCCTGCCCGGTGCTGGAAGGTTAAGAGGAGGGGTGCAAGCTCTGAATCGAAGCCCCAGTAAACGGCGGCCGTAACTATAACGGTCCTAAGGTAGCGAAATTCCTTGTCGGGTAAGTTCCGACCTGCACGAATGGCGTAACGACTTCCCCGCTGTCTCCAGCATAGACTCAGTGAAATTGAATTCCCCGTGAAGATGCGGGGTTCCTGCGGTTAGACGGAAAGACCCCGTGCACCTTTACTATAGCTTTACATTGGCATTCGTAGTGGCATGTGTAGGATAGGTGGTAGGCTTTGAAACCTGGGCGCCAGCTCAGGTGGAGCCACCCTTGAAATACCACCCTTATTACTATGGATGTCTAACCGCGGCCCGTTATCCGGGTCCGGGACAATGTATGGTGGGTAGTTTGACTGGGGCGGTCGCCTCCTAAAGAGTAACGGAGGCGCGCGATGGTGGGCTCAGAACGGTCGGAAATCGTTCGCTGAGTGCAATGGCATAAGCCTGCCTGACTGCGAGACTGACAAGTCGAGCAGAGACGAAAGTCGGTCATAGTGATCCGGTGGTCCCGCGTGGAAGGGCCATCGCTCAACGGATAAAAGGTACGCCGGGGATAACAGGCTGATGACCCCCAAGAGTCCATATCGACGGGGTTGTTTGGCACCTCGATGTCGACTCATCGCATCCTGGGGCTGGAGCAGGTCCCAAGGGTATGGCTGTTCGCCATTTAAAGCGGTACGTGAGTTGGGTTCAGAACGTCGTGAGACAGTTCGGTCCCTATCTGCCGTGGGTGTAGGAATATTGAAAGGATCTGTCCCTAGTACGAGAGGACCGGGATGGACGGATCTCTGGTGGACCTGTTGTGGCGCCAGCCGCATAGCAGGGTAGCTATATCCGGACGGGATAACCGCTGAAGGCATCTAAGCGGGAAACCCACCTTAAAACGAGTATTCCCTGAGAACCGTGGAAGACGACCACGTTGATAGGCCGGGTGTGGAAGAGCGGCAACGCTTGAAGCTTACCGGTACTAATAGTTCGATCGGCTTGATCGTTCTCATTCCTTATGCTCATCGTGAAACACGATGATCTGACCAGCGCTCACGCATGAGCGGCCCTTACAGGGCCTATGCTCCGCGAGGGCGCCGGAAAACCGGCGACGCGCAGTCGCGCTTGCGGGCTTACGCCCGAAAGCAAAACACAAACGTCGCCTTGGCACGAAAAAACAGCTTCTCGATATAACGTGCGTTTTGCCGACCTGGTGGTTATGGCGGAGCGGCTGCACCCGATCCCATTCCGAACTCGGCCGTGAAACGCTCCAGCGCTGATGGTACTTCGTCTCAAGACGCGGGAGAGTAGGTCGCTGCCAGGTCTGCAAAACGCACGTTGAACTCTCATCCGCAAACCGGATGAAACTGAAATCTTCTCTCTACGAAAAGGCCCGCCAAGGGATCACGGGCCGCGCAAGCGGCCCTTTCATTTGGTCAGCCATATACCTATCTGTAAGCCATCCTGTTCATAGGCCCAGGCTTACGTCCAGATAAGCAAGCAAACGCTTGCTTCAGATCCGGAGCAGGCAAGAGCTTGCCCTGGAGAGTCCGGAGCAAGCAAGAGCTTGCCCTGGAGAGTCCGGAGCAAGCAAGAGCTTGCCCTGGAGAGTCCGGAGCAAGCAAGAGCTTGCCCTGGAGAGTCCGGAGCAAGCAAGAGCTTGCCCTGGAGGTGACGCGGGGTGGAGCAGCCCGGTAGCTCGTCAGGCTCATAACCTGAAGGTCACAGGTTCAAATCCTGTCCCCGCAACCAACATCAAAAACAGCCCGCTTCACGCGGGCTTTTTGCGTTCGGACCGTGATCGATGGCCGCGACCGGATATTCAACGATCGAGGAGGGCAGCAAGGCTGGCGTGCTCGACTTTATTGACAGGTCCGCGAACCGGGGGGTGATGCCGCCTCGGCGCATTTCGGCGAGAGCTACACGTCGAGCATTGGGAGTTCGCCAGCCCGTCATGGCAAGCGATCTGCACGACAACAGCATGATTCAAGCGGCGGAGAGATCGTCGTACGAAGGCGCGAACCGTTGATTTAAACAACCCGCGCCTTGCCGAAGCTTTTCGTCGCGGGCCGCGTCAGCCAGCTCGCCGCAATGACGCCTGGAAGACCAGCGAGGTCCAGCTGTTGCTCGAGGCGAGATGGCAATAGAGCAGCGCAAGCGCGCCGGATTTCCTGAGATCGAGAAACGCCTCGTCGCTCAATTTGTTGAAGGCCGGCTCGTCGATCACCTGAAAGTCGGTGAGGTTGAGGGTCTCGCCGCCCTCCAGCGTCACCTTGCTCTGCCGCGGCGCGAGCAGGCCGTGCGCGTCGATCTTGTCGATCATGGCGCGAGTCGCATTGAAGTCGGTCTGGAACTGGCTGCAGAAGGCGAGCGCCTGCTTCGAGGCCTCGGCCGGCTTGTTGCCGTCGAAGAAGGGCGCGATCTCGTCGCTGTCCTTGGACGAAGGCATCTGCTCGACGACGCGTTCGCTGGCACGGTCGATGCACAACGTCAGGCGGCCGGTCGTTTTCGATTCATCGGCGAGGATGAAGGGGTAACGGCGGACATAGGCGGGAATGTAATGCGGCTCCGCCCATTTGCCGTCGGCGCCTACGAACAGGTTCTGGTCCTGGCGCAGACCGGTGATGATGACAGGCGCCTTGGCGTCGCCAATGAAAACGATCGGATAGGAGCGCATCGCCGCCGGCATTTCCGATGCGACGACGGGGATGGCGTGCGCGGTGCGGGCAAAGGAGAAATCGGCCCGCGCCGTAAGGCCGAGTGAGCCGTGCCGCAGCGGATTGAGCGCCTCGGGTTTTTTGTAGAACAGCGGCAGCGTGTTGGTCGCGGTGCTTCCGGCCGGGGCCGTGTCTGTTTTCGCGTCAGTCATCCCTAGTGTTCTCCTCTTATACCATTCCGGTTTAGGCCAGTGGCTGCCGGTGCGCAACGCGTTGACGGCTGCTTCACCCTACGTGGCCAAGATAAATCTATCTGTTTGTTTGATCGTGCTCTTTTGTACTTCTGGAGATCGAGCTCTATAGACAGCACGCCATGAAGCCGCGAGATTGGCTGACGGGATAGACATCTCAAGAGAGCCGTCTGAAAGACAGACGAACCAGGGCAGGCGCATGGCATCGCTTTCGGATTTCGAGCAGGGGCAGAGCTTTTCCGTCGAAGCCGGCGGTCAGACGCTCACGATGGAACTGAGCGCGGTGCAGCCCATTGCCAACAGCCCGCGCGACGGCGGTGGCTTCACGCTGCTGTTCAGGGGGCCGCGCGACGCGGCGCTGCCGCAGGCTATCTATCGGTTCAACGGCAAAAGCGGCGCCCATGAGATCTTCATCGTGCCGATCGCTGCCGATGAGGCAGGGCGGCTTTACGAGGCGGTATTCAACTGATTTTTTTCGACCGGATCGGCCACGGGGACGCTCCGGCCATCAGGGCGATTTGGCAGCGCGGCGGCTCGACATATGATCGACTATATCGAGAGTGCGGACGTATTTGACGGAGCGGCGTGTAGCGCACTGTGCGCGGAAATTCGGGCGGCCTTGGGCCGTCCGGCCGGCCTGCTGGGGCGTGCCGACCAGAAGATGGCATGGCCGGAGATCCGCAAGACCGTGCGCGCCGAGGTTTCGCAGGCCACTGAAGAGCGGGTGAGTGCCCTGTTGGCGCAGCAGAAGGCGGCTCTGGAGCGGCATTTCGGGCTGCTGCTCGGCCAGGTCGAGAAACCTCAGTTCCTTCACCATCGGCAAGGCGATTTCTTTGTGCCGCACCAGGATGGCAAGCCGCTCATTCACGACGAGTCGCGGTTCCGAAAGATCTCGGTGGTGATCTTTCTCAACCGCCAATCGGACAACCCTTCGCCAGAAACCTATGCAGGCGGCTCGCTGGTCCTGCATGGGCCTTACAGCGGCCCGGACCTGCGCATTGCCATGCCGGCATTGCCGGGCTCTCTCGTCGCCTTTCGCTCGGAAACGACGCATGAAGTCACCCCGGTCACGTGCAACGAACGTTTCACCATCGTCTCCTGGTATCGCGGCACGTGACGACCGGCACGGCCCTTACGGCGAACGGATCATCAGGTCGTAGACGCCCTTGTCCTCGGCAACGGTGAAGCCGAGGCGCTTGTAGAGCCGCCGCGCTGGATTGTTCTTCTCGACATGGATCGAGACCGACTTGCCGACGGCGGCGGCCTCATCGATGAGATCGGCGAGCAACGCACCGCCAGACCCCTTGCCGCGATGCGCCGGCAGGAAGGCGATATCTATGATGCAATGCTCGCTCGCCGAGCGCTCGATATACAGGCGACCGATATCTTGCCTTGCCTGCTCGATCACCAGCCAGTCGGCGTTGGGATAGTATTTCTGGTAATGCGCGTGCTGCGCTTGAAACTGCATGTCGAGGAACGCCGTTTTCTGCGCGTCGCTCCACGGCGTGACGGCAAGTTCTTCGGCGCGGGTCGAGGCGTAGAGCGCCGACAGGAACGGCAGATCGGTGTCCGCCATCGGGCGGAACGTCAGATCAATCCGCGCCGCGCGCACCCAGCAAAATATAACAGGCCCGTTGTCCACAATCGGAAGCTGGATCATGGAGTGGCGCTTACGGACGCGCCGGATAAACGCCTTGCATGGCAATGATGAACGTCATCGCCAGATAGGGAGGCAGGTTGTTGTGAGGCAACGTACTGCCCGTCATGCTCAGTGCCTGGGGGTCCATCTGGACCAGATTTTGCGAAGTGTTGTTCTGATACAGCGTTCCGCCCCCCGATTTCCCCAGAACAACCGCATCGGTAAGAGTTCCCTGGGCGCCACTCTCGGTGGATATCGCGACAAAATGATTATGTTGCGGCATTTCCGTTTGCAGAAGGGTGATGGACGTTTCGCCACCCGTCTCGCCGAGAAACCGCTCCGACAAGCCATTGCCCTGTCCTTGCCCCATGGGCGCGGAGCCAGCCATATTCGGCAACGCGAAGGTCGACTTGCCGTCGCCGCCGTAAACTGTGCCCAGCAGCGAAAACAGCGCCGTATTCTGCGAGATTGGCAGGAGCTGGCCATCGCAGGTCGCCCACCCCGTCGGGGCGAAATCTCCGGCAAAAATTCGAATTTCGGCGACGAACGGATTGGTCATGGCAAGTCTCTAGCTTTGCTGGGGGAAGATGCCAAATAGCGAGATGATGAAACTGACGGCGAGGAACGGCACCATATTGTCGTGAGGCTGGCTGCCGCCGGCCGGCGAAATGGCTCCGGCGGCCATGTTGCCATCAGGTGCGATACCCACATAGGGCGTCAGCAGGCTCGATGTCGCCAGGACACCGCCGGACGGACCCGGATTCTTGGCGATATTCGACGAACCGGTCCAGGTATGGGAATGGTTCGGCATTTGTTGGGTTGAAACAGTGACGGATTCGACCCCGCCCAGTTCTCCGATGATATAGGTCTGGCTGACCAGCGGGCCCTTGCCAGCATGGACGGGGATGCGGGATGCGAGGTTGGGCAGGGCGAATGTTTCCTCCCCGTCGCCGCCATAGGTCGTACCGATCAGATTGAACAAGGTTTCGTTCTCGGAGATCGGCATCAACTGGCCTTGGCAGAACGCCCAGCCATTCGGAGGGAAATTGCCACCGAACATCCTGATCTCGCCGACAAAAGGTTGGCTCATCGAAGCGTCCTCTTAATTTCGCGACGGGAATATGCCTTGCAGGGCAATGATGAAATTCAAGACGAGATAGGGCGATCTGTTCTCATGCGGCTGGCCGCCACCGACGAAAGTGATGTTTTCCTTCGCCATAGCCACCGCGCTGCCAGGCGGCTGATAGATCGGGCTGGCGTTCGCCCCCAACAGCGCGCCGGATGGATTGTTGACGTTGCCGGCAGTGTTCGATGCGTTGACGAAATGGTTGTGTGTCGGCATTTCGCCGAGCGTGAGCGTGTGAAACTCTTCGCCGCCCTGGCCGCCGACAATTGCACCAATAGGGCCGCCCGTATGAACCGGCGCACGTCCCCTCATATCCGGAAGGGCAAAATTTGTCTTGCCGTTGCCGCCGTACCTGGTGCCAAGAAGTGAGAACAATGGCTGGTTCTGGTTAAGCGGCAACAACTGGCCGTTACAAAATGCCCAGCCGCGCGGTGCATAGTTCCAGGAAATGATCTTGACTTCACCTAAATAAGGCTCACTCATCCCCGTTCCCTCCGTTGGCCGCTTACTGTCTGAATTCTTGTATTATGCCTAAGTAAGACAACAAGTCGATATCAAATTCATAAAATATATTTCCTAGGACGAAATCCAAGGTTGCTGACTACGGTGTCGCGGCAGGCAGCAGTGGCAGCGGCTGGTTGAAGAACGTCCGGGTGTCCGTCAGTGCCGTTGCCCCGCCATTGACGGTTTCGATACCGGCCTCGCTCGCCTGCGGTACGTTGATCGTGCCGTCGGCGCCGCCGAGGCCGTCCGCGAGGAAGCGGATGGCATTGGCGTTGTTGACGTTGGTGATGGTGTTGGCATGAACGTCGGCATTGATGATAGCGCCGGCAAATGTGGCGGTGACCGTGATGCCGCGGCTGTCGGCATTGTCGCGAATGGTGTTGTTGGTGACCGCCGCGTGCACGGTGCCCGGCTGCACGAGCTGCGTGATCGAGACGCTGTCGCCACCGCTTATGCCGTTGACGCCGATGCTCTGGATAATGTTGTTGTCGATCAGCACCTTGGCGACGCCGAGGCTTTCATGCCCAACCCTGATGCCGTTGCCGGTTCGCGATCCCGAGGTTGCTACGCCTTGCGTACCGATGACGTTGTTGGCGATTGTGCCGTCAAGCGTCCGTGCGAGGTCGCCGCTGCTGAACACGTTGATGGCCGTCGAGTCGCTGTTGGTGACGGTGTTGTTCCGGACGGTGAAATTCAGATTGCCGCCCGTGCCGGCGCCGGAATTGCTGCTCTGGGTGAGGTTGATGCCGTTGTTCAGATTGTTGAATAGATTTCCCGTGGTCTCGCCGATGTGAGCGTTGACGGTGCCGTCATTGGCAATGACGAACAGACCGGTTCCAGGGATGACTCCCGGTCCGGGATAGGCGTTGTTGCCGGTGAAGGTTGCGCCGTCGACGGTCAGCGTCATCGTCGGCGCGCCGGCGACACCGGCGCCGTCCGCCTCGAAGATGAAGTCGCTGCCGGCATTGTTCGAGGCGCCGTTGTTCGAGAACGTGCCGCCGCTCACCACCAGGTTCGCCAACGTGCCGCCGGAATTGATGACCTGCACGTTATGGGTGAATGAGTTGGAGACCGTGAGGTTGGTGAACGTGGTGACGTGCGAGGCGTTGCCGGTAAGTTCGTTGAACAGGATTCCGGACTCGGTGTTGGCATCGGCATTGCTGTTCAGGGTCAGACCGTTGAGCACCACGCCGTTGACCCGCAGGCCCTTTATGCCGTTGCCCGCATTGTCGCTGATAATCATGTTGCTCAGGCTGACATCCTGAGTGTCGGTCAGGCTGACGCCATCGCCGGTCGAGTTCTGGATCGTGCCGCCGCTGCCCCCCGTCGCGCCGGTGCCGGTCACCACCAGATTGCCGCTGGTGCCGGTGTTGTTGAGCACGATGCCGTTGGCTGCACCATTGGACGCAATGCTCCTGAACGTCACGTCGCCGGCGCCGATCGTCGTGTTGGCGACATTAAGGGCCGTGCCCGTGCCGGACACGATGGTGTTGCCGGTGCCCTGCACCGTCATCGTGCCGCCGGTGGTGGCTGCCGGACCGGGGCCGGTGGCGCTGAAACCGGCGCCGCTGGTCGTGGCGATGACCAGCCCGCCATTGGTGAAGTTGATCGTCGCGCCGGCATTGTCGCTCAGGCTGACGCCAGCCGCCGTGGTCGAGGTGATCGATTTCGACGCGCCGGAGAAGGTGATGATGCCGGCGACATTGTCGTCCAGCAGGATGCCGATCTGGCCCGCCGCATTATGCGTGATGTTGCCCGACAGGGTGATGTTGCCGGCGGTCAGGGCGCGATCCTGGATGTTGACCGCCTGGCCGGTGCTGCCGCTGGTGATCGCGCCGGCATAGGTGAACGCCGCCGTGCCGCCGCTGTTGGCGGTGCCTAGGCCATCGCCGATACGGATCACGGCGCTTGTTCCGCCCACCAGCGCGCCGGTGCCGAGGTCGATCGCTCCCGAACCGGTGACGGAATCGAGGATGACGGCGCTGGTGCCGCCGGCGCCTTTGTTTGTGGAAGCGAAGGTCACGCCGCCCGCCGCGATAGCAACGCTGTCAAGGTTGACCGCGACGCCGCTGCCGGTCGAAATCGTGTTGCCCGAGCCGATAACGGTCACGGTGCCAGTACCGTTGCTCGTGGCGTTGAAGCCGGTGCCGGAGGTGGTGGTGATGGCTAGGCCGCCGCCGGTGAAGTTGACCGCGGTGTTGGTGTTCGCCGTCAGGTCGACGGCATTGTTGGCTCCGGTGGTCAGTATCTTGCTGGCGCCGGAGAAGTTGATCGTGCCGCCGGTGTTGGCGTTGACGAGGATCCCGTTGGCCACGCCGCCGGTGGCGCTGAGAGTGCCCGACAATGTCGTGGTGCCGGCGGTGCGGGTGGAGATGCTGACGACGTTTCCGGCCGTGGTCTTGGTGACCGAGCCGGCATAGCTGACATTGGCCGAGCCGCCGGTGACCAGGAAGGCCGCGCCGGTCGCGCCGCCGAGCGCACCGGAGCCGAGGCTGACAGTGCCGGCGCCGGTGACATTGGTCAGCGACACGTTGTTGGTGCCGCCGGTCGAATTGGTCGAGGTGAAATTGATGCCGGTGGTGGCGATGCCGTTGAGGTTGACCGCCTGCGCGGAAGTGGAGCTCACCGTGCCGGTCGTCACATTGACCGTGCCGCCATTGATGGCGCTGAATCCGGTGGTGCCGTTTGTGACGATGTCGAGGTTTGCGAAGCTGACGGTCGAGGCCGTGGCGCCGTTGTTGATTGCGACTGCGGTGCCGGTCATCGGCGTCGTGGTGCCGAGATCGACCGTACCGGTGAAGCTCACCGTATTGGCCGCCGTCGCGCCGGAAATGCTGATGCCGCTCGCAGCGCCGTTGGCGATCACCGAGCCGGCGAAGGTGAAGCTGCCGCCAGCGCGGGTCGAGATCGTGGCCGCCGCGCCCGACGTGCTGATGATGGAGCTGGCGCCGTCGAAGCTGATCACCGCGTTGCCGCCGGTCACCGAAAGGCCGCTGCCGCCCGATATATCGACATTGGTACCGGCAATCGTGCCGCCAGCGCCCGACGCGCCGCCGAAGGCGATGCCGGTGCCGGTCGCTGCGGTGGTGATGTTGACGTTGGTCAGCGTCGTCGTGCCGGCGGTGTTGTCGAGTTTGAAAGCAATGCCGGTGGCGCCGGTGCTGGTGACGTTGGTGATGGTGCTGTTGGACGCGTTCAGCCACACATCGCTGGCGTTGCCGGAGAAAGCAACGTTGTTGATCTTCGTGCTGTTCGACGGCGTGATCTCGATACCCTGCGTGGCAAAATTGCGGATAGTCATGTTGCTGATGACGGTATTCGCAGCACCCGCGCCATTGTCCTTGACGCCACGCGCGGCACCCGCCGGGCTGCCATCGAGGATGAAGCCGTCGATGATGTTGCCGCTGGCGCCGAGCGTAATGACATTGTTGCCGGCGCTCGTCGTCAGCGTCGCGGCGCCATTGGGCGTCTGGTCGATGATCGAGATGCTGTTGCTGGCCAGCTGGATGGGGGAGGGCACCGTCAGCGCCAGGTTGATGTTGCCGTTGCCGAAGCCGCGCACCTGCTCGCCGATGGCGAGCGCCAGCGTATCGTTGCCATTGCTGCCTGCCGCGGTGATGACGCCGCCATCGTTGACGAGGACGAGAATGTCCGTCGACACTGCTGCCGCTTCGGCGGTGGTCAGCGTCGCGAGATTGTTCTGGTCGCGGCCGCTGCCGTCGCCGGTCGCGGAAGCGCCGACGAAATAGACCTTGCCGACACCGAAGCCCAAGCCCGGGGTCGACTGGAAGTTCACGTCCTGGAAGTTGTAGGTGCCGGCAACCGGCGCACTGGAGGCGTCGATGCCTACATTGGCGCCGATGGTCGAGAGCTGGTCGGTCGCCGATTCGCCGTCGCCATAGGTGAAAGCGAGGTTGGTGGCGCTGTTGAGGAACACGCCGGTGTTAACCCCGGCTATGCTCGAACTGGCGCCGCCGACCACGGCATCACCGAGGCGCACCGTCTGGCCGCCGATGGCGCCGCGCAGGTCGACGGCGATCGAGGTGCCGGCGGCGGCGGCATTGGTGACATCGAAGTCATTGGCCGTCACCGCCGCATTGATGGTGGCACCGTTGAGGTCGAAGGCCACGCCCGTGGTGCTGTTCAGGCCGATGTCGAGATCGTTGAAGGACAGCGCCGCGCCAAGCGTGCCGGAAACATCGACACCACGCGTGGTCATGCCTTGCAGGTTGACCGTGCCGAGAATGATGGCCCCGCCGCCCGACGAGGCGATATTGGTCAGCGAGATGCCGGTTGCGGCGGCAGTGGCCGAAACACTGTCGAAATTCATGCCCGCAGCGCCAATCGTAACGCCATTGAGGTTCAACGCGGTGCCGCCGGCCGTCGTGGTGATGCTGTTGTCGCTGAGGAGCGCGCCGACGCTGACCGTGCCACCGCCGCTGGCGTTGAAGCCCGTGCCGGAGGTGGTGGTAATCACCAGGCCACCCGTATCGAAGTTGATCGTCGCGCCGGTGTTGGTCGTCAAGTCGACCGCCGTATTGGCGCCAGTGGTCAGCGTCTTCGTGCCACCGCTGAGAGTGATGGTCCCGCCGGAGTTGCCGTGGACATAGATACCATTGTCGAAACCGCCGGTGGCGCTGAGCGCGCCGGACAGTGTGACCGAACCGCCGGTGACGCCGGAGATGTCGACGATCTTGCCGGCGGTGGTCTTGGTGACGGAGCCGCCATAGCTGACGGTCGCAGCGCCGCCATTGACCAGGAATGCGACGCCCGAAGCGCCGCTCAATGCGCCGGATCCGAGGCTGACTGTTCCGGTGACATTGGCCAGGCCAACATTGTTGGTGCCGCCGCCCGACGAGGTCGAGTCGAGCGCAATGCTGGCGGCGACGTTGATGAGGTTGATCGCCTGGCCGCTGGTCGAATTTACCGTCTGGGCTGCAGCGGAAGCGGTGATGCCCATAACGCCACCGGTCCCGACAATGCCGGTGCCGCTGGTGGTATCGATGGTCAGGCCGTTGAGGAAGTTCACCGTGCCGGCGCTTTGCGAGAAGCCGACGCCGCTGCTCGTGTCGATGTTGGCGAGGCCGGCGATGTTGAGGTTGCCGCTGACCCAGTTGATGCCGCCGCCGGTCGTCGCGACGTTGTTCACCGTCACCGTGTTGAAGGTGAACGTGCCGGTGTTGGCGCCGGTGACGTCGATGCCGAAGCTGCCGGTGCCGGTGATGCTGGTTGCGCCGGAGACATTCACCGCCCCGGTGACGCCGTTGAGGATGATGCCGCTGGTGGCGCCGCTCGAGGTGATGCTGTCGAAATTGACGCCGCCGGCGCCAAGTGTGCCTTGCAGCGACAGCGCGGTCTGGCCCGTGGCGTTGATCGTCGTCGAACCGGCATTGGCGACGGTGAGGCCATTCAGTCCCGAAAGGCTGAGGCCGGTGGCCAACGATGTCGTGATGTCGAGGCCGCCATTGAAGTTGACCGCAGCTGCCGCGCTGCCGCCCGAAATCGAAACGCCGTTGCCGCCGGTGATCGTTACCTGGTCGGTGAAGGTCACCGCGCCGCCGGTGCGGTTGGCGATATTGATGCCGCCACCGGTCAGCGTTCCCGGAGTGGCGCTGTTGGGCAGGATGCCGCGCGACACCGAAATGGTGCCGGTGCCGCCGTTGACGTCGAGCAGCGTGCCGGCAACGTTGATGTTGTTGTTGATGATCGACAGATTGCCGTTGAGGCCGGCGACCTGGATGGCCGTCTGACCAGCGGCGACGTTGCTGATCGTCACGCCTTCGATGGTGATGCCGCTGGCATTGCTGAAGCCGACCGCGCTCTGATCGATGAGGAAGGCGGCACCGGTCGCGCTGCTGAAGTCGAAAGCGGTGTGGCGCACGGCGTTGTCGCCGAGCAATTGCATCAGGTTGGCCGTCCCGCTGACCACGGCCTCATCGCCGGTGATGTTGCCGCCGGTGGCGCCGAGATTGCCCTGGACGTTGGCCGGCTGGATCGTGCCGGTCGAAACCACATTGCTGTTGCCGAAGCCGGTGATCGTCTGGCCGGAATCGAGCGTGAAGGCGGTGGCGCCGAGATTGATCGTGCCGACGAAGGCGAAGTTCTGCGTGCCGGTCAGCGCATCGGCGGCGGCGAGCGAAATGGTGTTGACGCCCATGCTGAGATTGCCGGTCGTGCCGGCGGCGATGAAGCCGCCCGACTGCGAGACCAGCGTGATCGAACCGGGCGCGGTGGCGAGGTTGGCGCTGCCGGTGAAGAACACGTCGTCGAAATCGTAGTTGCCGAGCGTCGGATCGAGACCGACCGTGTTGACGGTGAAGCCGCCGGCGGCGGCGATGATGAAGGATTCCAGCCCGTCGGTCGAATCGCCGTCGCCGAAGGTGAAGTTGGCATTGGCGGAGGTCGCCGTGGTCTGGCCGGACGACAATTCGACGCCGATGCCGACATTGTCGATCTTCGAGCCCTGCAGGAAGGTGATGACCTTGTTGCCGGTGGTCGACGACAGGTCGATGCCGCGCGAGGTCAGGTCGCCCAGGCCGGTGATCGTCGTCAGGCCGAAATCGGCCGTCGTCGAGGAGCCGCTGAAGTCGATGCCGGTCTGGTTGGCGCCGACATCGTCGATGGTGGTCGTGCCGAAGCTGACATCGTTGTTGGTGCCGGCGAAGTTGATGCCGGCAGTGCCGCTCGTGGTGCCCAGCGTGACCTGGGTCGTGCCGAAGGTCACCGGGCCGGCATTGCCGACAATGTTGATGCCGACGCCGCCGGCGCCCGTCACGGTCACCGCCCCGAAGGTTGCCGATGCGGTGCTCGCGACACCGGAGACGGACAGGCCGGTGCCCAAGGCATTGGTGATCGATAGCGGGGTGGTAACATTCAACGTTGCGGTGCCGATCAGGCCACCGACCACCGCGCCGCCGCCACCGCTCGCCGACAGGGTCGGGCCGGTGAAGCTGAATGCACCGCCTGCCGGGGGCAATGTCGAGCCGATGGCGAACAGATTTCCGGTGCCGGTCGACGTGACGCTGCCGCTGAACTGGGCCGAGCCGCCGATGGTGCCGTCGATCTTGACCGCCGTGCCTGGTGCTGTTGCCGAGCTGGAGATGTTGGCCGAGACCGTGATCGCGGCGCTGCCGCCAAAAACCACGACGCCGTTGCCGGTGCCGGAACCGGAGATGGTGCCGCCGATGTTGATCGTGCCGGTGTTGTTGGTCAGGCTGACGTCGTCGCCCGAAACCAGCGTCGTCACCAGATTGTTGACATTGACCGTCGCGGCGCTGCCTTGCACCACGAAGCCGGGGCCACCGCCAACAACCGTGTCGATCGTCGTCGTGCCATTGAAGGTAACGGCGTTGGCCACGTTGGTGAGGCGGATGGCATCGCCATTGACGCGATTGATGTCGACAGCGCCGAAGGTGACGCTGCCGCCGCTGGTGTTTTCGATGAGGATGCCGGTCTGCACGGCGCCGCCTGAGCCGTCGACGGTGACGCTGTCGAAAATGACGCCGCCTGCGCCGATGGTCAAACCGCCGGCGCCACCGAGATGGATGCCGTTTTCGACAGGGCCGAGCCCAGATGCGGTCGTGTTGGTGCCGGTGACGGTGAGCGTGCCGCCATTGATGGCGCTGAAGGCAAGGCCGCCATCGGTGGTGAGGTCGAGCCCGCCGGTGAAATTGATCGTGCCGCCGGCATTGCCGGTCAGGTCGATGGCGTTGGCCGTGCCGGTGCTGGCGGTGATTTGGCCGGCGAAGGTGGCCGAGCCGCCGGTCATGCCGCTGATCATGACCGCGCTCGCGGCACTCGTCTGATTGATGGTGCCGTTGTAGGTGAGGTTAGGCGTTGCTCCAAGAATGCTGAGCGCCGTGCCCGTCGTGCCGGCGATCGAACTCGCATTGTCGAAGGTCAGCGTGCCCGTGGAACCGCCCGTGACGCTGACGCCGATACCGGCGCCGGTGATGTCCAAATTGTTGAAGGTGCCGGTGCCGCCGAAGTTGCTGGCCAGCAGGCCGGTGCCGCTGACGCCGCCCATCGTCGTGTTGCTGATGTTGATCGCACCCGTTGCGCCGGTCAGGTCGATGCCGGTTACGGCGCTGCTGATCGTCACCCCGGTGATGGTGGCCGCGTTTACATTCGATCCGTTGATCGCCGAGCCCGAACCCGCATTGCTGACGCTGAGGTCGGCGACGCGGTTGCCGTTGGCGAGATCGATGGTGCTGCCGGCCGAGTTGTTGAGAGTGGCGGCGCCATTGCCGAACGGATCGACCTGGGTGCCCGAAGTAACCACCTCGGCGCCGGTGACGTTGGCCGGCGGCCCGCCGAGAGCGACGGTGTTGCCGTTGGCGAAGGAGACGATCTGCTGGCCGTCGGCAAGCGTGAAGCCGTCGGCATCGGTGTTGATGGTTCCAGCGCCGCTGTTGACAAGGACGAAGATGGTGTTGGCGTCGGTTGTCAGACCGTCGGCGGCGTCGGCGTTGATAAGGTCGCCAACGCTCGCGCCGGAGCCGGTCCCGGTGTTTGCTGCGCCGACGAAGATGACGTTGGCGGTGTTGAACAGCTGCGGGCCGACCAGATGGGTGGCGTTGAAGGCATAGGTGCCGTCGCCCGCCAGCAGGCCGCGCATGTCGAGCGAGGCGGTCGTGCCGGTGATCGTGCCGCCGCTGACGGCGCCGAAGGAGAAGGTCGTGTTGGCGCTGGTGCCTGCCGCGCCATGCGTGCCCATCTGGACGCCGGTGCCCGCGGAGATGACGCCGGTGCCGATCGTCACCGAGCCGCCGGTGGTGCCGGAAAGGTCGATGCCGGTCGAACTGCCGACGCCGGTGATGTCGAGCGAGGTGGCAGTGAAGGTCGACTGGCTGCCCGACAGGTCCAGCCCGGTCTTGCCGGTCGGCAGGCCGGTGATGTCGATGTTGGCGAAGGCGATCGTGCCGTTGGCACCCTGGACGTCGATGCCGCTCTGGGTCGGCTGGCCGATGCTGGCGTCGCCGAACGTTATCGCGCCGGAATTGCCATTGAGGAGGATGCCGTTCCGGCCGGCCTGGTTGATCGTCACCGTGCCGAACGTGGTGGCGCCGGAACTGTTGCTGATCGAGATGCCGTCGCGCGATGGCTGGGTGATGGTGACCGCGCCGCCGAAATCAACCGTGGCGGAGCTGCTTGTGATGAAAATGCCGTCGAAAAGGGTGTTGGAGGTCGTCGTCGTGCCCGTAACGGAGAAATTTCCGCCGACGTTGAACAGGCCGATTCCAGTCTGTCCGCCGGCTTGGCTCACCGTGTCCAGCGTGACATCGAGCCCGATAGGGTTGATAAGCCCGAAAGTCCCGACAGAGACAGCCATGAGGCCGTTGCCCGAAACCGTGCCGCCAGTTATGGTCAGGCTTCCGCCGCCCGTCGACGTGACATCGACGCCTACGCCGCCATTGTCCTTGGCATCGAGCGTCTCGAATCCGTAGGTTCCGCCGCCGATGACGAACAGGCCGTAGCCGGCATTGTTCGAGAGTATCGTCGTGCCGGTGAAATTGTAGCTTCCGTTGCCATTGTCGACCAGCAGGCCGTGGCCGGTGTTGTCGCTTGAGTTCAGATTGTTGCCGGTGACGCTGTTGCTGCTATCGAACAGCACGCCATTCAGGCTGGCGCCTGAAACATTCAGCCCCGACATCGTGATATTGCTGACGCCGCTGCCATGCACGCCATTGCCGTTCGCCACACCGGCGATGTTGAAGTCCAGCAGCGACGTGTTGTTGGCCAGCGTCACGGCGTCACCGGTGCCGGTATCGGTCAGCGTGGCTGCGCCGCCAGGATCCGAGACGACCTGGTCATGCTGGACGTTGTCACCGGTGACGTTGACGGGAATGCCGCCGAGCGAGAAAGTACGCCCGTTGCCGAACGAAGCCAGTGTCTGTCCGGCACTCAGCGAGAAGCCGCCAGAGGCGTCGATGGGCGTCCCGTCATTGACCAGCACGAAGATCGCGGTGCCGTTGGTGATAAGGTCAGCCTGGTTAATCGCAAGCAGACTAGACGTGGAAGAGCCGTCACCCAATGATCCGATGCCGCCGACGAAAATCACATTCTGCTGGTCGAACAGCTGCGGGCCGCTGAAGGTCGTCGAGCCGAAAGCATAGAGCCCGAGCGTCTGGTTGAGCCCCCGCGCGTCGAGGGAGGCGGTGATGCCGGCAATCGAGCCGTCGCCGAAACTGAATTGGGCATTGGCCGAATTGGCCGGCGAGCCGGAAATGCCGAAGCGCACGCCGGTGTCGACATTGGCGATCGCGCCGCCATCGGTGATGACGATCGTTGCCCCGCCCGCGCTCGGGGAAGACAGATCGATGCCGATCGAGCCGGCGGCGCCTGTGCCAGTGATGTTGAGCGACTGCGCGGTGAAATTCGTCTGGCTGCCGGAGAAATCGAGGCCGACGCCGGAGCCGAGGCCAGCAATGACGATGTTGCCGGCAATTATCGATGTGTTGACGCCCGCAAACACCATGCCGTCGGTGCCGGGATCGGTGATGTTGATGTCGCCGAAGCGGATCGCGGCCGGCGAATCCGTGATCGCGATGGCCGGTCCGGTCGTGTTCGAGATCGTCGTCGCGCCGTTGACGGTGAAGCTGCCCGAAAGATTCTCGAGCACGACGCCCGATGCGCCGCCGGTCTGGGTGATCGAATCCAGCACGATATGGGCGGTGATCGGATCGATGAAGACACCGACGCCGTCGTCGCCGAGTGCCTTGTTGCCCGACACCTGGCCACCGGTGATGGTGATCGAGCCGGCGACCCCGGTGCCCTTCACGGTAATGCCGGCATCGTTGTTGTCGAGCGAGTTGAGGGTGGCGAAAGTGTAGGTGCCGTGGCCGGTTATATCCAGGCCGTCGTCGCCATTGCCCTGCAGCAGCGTCGTGCCGGTGAAGTTATAGGTGCCGTCGCCTTCGATGTGCAGTCCGTCGAGGCCGTTGCCGGTCGCGGTGAAGTTCGAGCCATTGACGCCGGTCGATGTACCGGTGAAGTCGGCGCCGTGGCCGCCGGTGCCGGTGACCGTGACGTTGGTCAGCGTGGCGCCGGCGATGTTGTTGCCGAAGATGCCGTCCTTGCCGCCGGTGATGGTGATACCGCTCAGCGTGTTGCCATTGGCGAGCGTCAGGACGTTGTTGGCGGGGTTAGTGCCCTGGATGGTGCCGTTGGAGCCGCCGAAATTGTAGGTGCCGATGCTGCCGTCGGCGAGCCGCGCCTGGACACCGCCGCCACCGCCGATAACGGTCTGTCCGTTGGCGAGCGTCACGCCGGCTGTCGTAATGTTGCCCTTGCCGCCCAGCGCGACGACGACGCCGTTAGCGCCGGCGCCGGCGACTGCATTGTCGAGCGTTGTCGGGTCGCCGATCGTGCCGAGGCCGAGCGCGTCGTTGTCACCATCGGCAAAGAAGAACTGGCCGAATGCCGTGTTGGTGGCGGCATTGATCGCCACCCGCGTCGACGTGCCGGTAACTTTGTCCTGGCTCTCGATGCGAACGCCGATGTCGCCGCGTACGCGCTCGTTGACGCGTTTGCGCAGGCCGGGGCTGACCGGATAGACCGGCTCGGCGCCGTCATCGGCCGAAGACGAGCCCTTGTCGAAAGCGTTGAGCGGCACCGTCAGCCGGATGCTGCCGGCGAACTGGGTGTCATCGCGGTTGTCGTTGCGCACCTCGCCGGTGAAGGTCAGCGACGTGCCTTTGCCGATGACGTCGCCGATCGAATATTCCAGGCCGGCCTTGGCGCCGGTGATGCTGCCGTCGTCGCCGTCGGGATCGCCGAAATGGTAGGCGCCGACATCGAAACGCAGTGAATGGTTCTCGGGCAGGTTGAGCGGCACCTGAACGCCGACCTCGCCCTCGATGCCCCAGGCCGCGTAATCGCGGTGGGCGATGGCCGATATCTGCTCGATCAGCTGATGACCGACCAGCGACAGGCTCGACTCTTGCCCGGCCGTGCTGCGGTCGCCGCTGATCGGCAGATAGACGTTTACGTGCGCATCGTATTTTGAGGTGATGGCCTCGAGGCCGAGCGTCGAGGCGACGAACTGGTGACTGTCGTGGTTCTGGATGTTGAGATAGGCGTAGCCGCCGATCATCAGATCCGGATTCACGATGCGGCGAACGCCGAGGCCGACGTCCTGGCCGAAGCCGTCGTCGAAATCGTATTTCGAGCGCACATCGAGAAAGAGAACGGATTCGAGGTTCTGCTTCAGCGGCAGGAAACCCTCGATCGCCGTGTTGCCGCCATTGTTGTTGGCGCCGATGATGGCGCGGATCTGCGGCTGCCACAGTCCGGTGTCGCCGGCATGGGCGGCTATGCCGGAAAGGGCAAGTGCCAGAGTGGACAACGCAGTCGTCTTCCAGAGATGCCTGGAAAAACCTGACCGGCGATACTTGCTATTCGCCCGGAAGCTTCTTCCGCGCGTCGCCATGTCATTGATCTGCCGAGTTTTCTCGGTCGTCTCCATCCCTTGCGAACCCCGACGAGTACACGCTCCGTCGCTAATACTATCCGAATCCCAGTGTATAGCGAGCATGATTGTTTGCTTTACACGTACAAGATTTCAAAGTTGTTTATTGTGACAATTCAGCAACAGTAATTTAGCCCGAGCTCATGTACCGTATTGGCTTCCCCGCCAGGCTCGGCTGTTGTATCAACGCGCTCGGCGAAACCCTGACACGACGAGGATCGGATGGCTTCATTGCTGAGAACCGTTTGTGGCCGGGCCGCCTGGGTCGGCGCGCTATGGCTGGTCGTGACGGCAGGGTCGGCGCTTGCCGAAGAGCCGAAGTCAACCACATCTGCCGAGACCAAGCCTGCAGAAGGCAATCCGTGGGCGCTAAACTGCGCCAGCGGATCGGCCGGCATCGAGCTTCAATGCCAGGTCTCCCAAAACCTTACCGAGGCCAAGACGGGGCAGCGCGTTCTTACCGTTACGGTTCGCCGCGACAACGGCAATGGCAGCCTCGCCATGCTGCTGGCCTTGCCGCACGGGCTGTTCCTGCCTTCCGGCGCCTCGTACCAGATCGACCAGGGGCAGAAGACGACCATTGCCATCCAGACCAGCGACCAGAACGGCGCCTATGCCGCGACCCCTTTGTCGGCGGACCTCGTCAAGGCGATGAAATCGGGAACCAACCTGAACATCGGCATGGAGTCGGTGACGCGCAAGCCGGTGACCATTCCGGTCTCGCTTGCCGGATTCACTGCCGCGATCGACAAGCTTCAAGCGTTGAAATAGCCGGCCTATCTCGGCAGATGCGTAAGCATCAGCTTACGTTTTGGACTGGCCGGACTCACACGTGCTTGCGGCCGCCTGTCTCGCGGAACCAGCTGTCGGGGTAAGGATACCACCAGTCCTGGATCGCCGGTCTGTGGTCGATGATGACCATCTTGGAGCGTCGGAAGGCGTCGAGTCCCTGGCGTCCCAGCTCGCGGCCAAGGCCTGATGCCTTCCAGCCGCCGAAGGGCAAGGCGTCATTGTCGATCAGCGGGTTGTTGACCCAGACCATGCCGGCCTCGAGCCGCTCGGCCGCCTCATGCGCCTCGGCGAGGTCGGTGGTGAACACCGAGGCGCCGAGGCCGAACGGGCTGTCATTGGCAAGCCGGATCGCCTCGTCGAAATCCTTGACGCGGCAGATGGCGGCGACCGGTCCGAAACACTCTTCGCGCACGATCGCCATATCGGGGGTGACGCCGGTCAGGATCGTTGGCTCGTAGAACCAGCCAGTGTTGTGCGCCGGCGGAATGCGCCCGCCGGCAACGGCTATAGCGCCGTTGCTGACAGCATCATCGACCAGCCGCATCACTTTCGCCCGGGCGGCTTCGCTGACCAGCGGGCCGATCTCGGTCTTGTCCATGCCATTGCCGATGCGCAGCGCCCGCGTCTTCTCGGCGAACAGCTCGACGAAGCGATCGTGAACCGAGTCGACGACAAAGAAGCGTTCGGCCGAGGTGCAGACCTGGCCGGTCAGGTGGAAGGCGGCGGTGACGCTGCCGGCTGCCGCCACGTCGAGCGGCGCGTGCTCGCTGATGATCAGCGGATCGCTGCCGCCGGCTTCGATGACGCAAGGCTTCATGCGCTCGGCGCAGGCGACTGCCACGGCTTTGCCGGCGGCGACCGAGCCGGTGAAGGCGACAGCGTGGGTGCGCTCGGAGGCGATCAGCGCCTGCGCGGTGGCGGCCGTGCCGGGCAGGCAGGAGACCAGCCCTTCGGGCAGCGAGCGGAACACGGTCATGTAATCGAGTGTCGACAGCGTCGTGGCTTCGGCCGGCTTGATGATGCAGCCATTGCCGGCGGCAAGCGAGGCCGCAACGGTCCAGCACATCAGCAGGATCGGGAAGTTGTAAGGCATGATGTGCACGGAGACGCCATACGGCTCGTAGCGCGCATACTGGAACGACCCGGCCTGCGTCGTACCGGCGATCTTGCCGGCGTCGTCGCGCGCCATCTCGGCATAGTAGCGGAAGATCGGCGCGCAATTGGCGATCTCGCCGATCGCTTCGGGATAAGGCTTGCCCATCTCGCGCACCATCAGCTCGGCGCAGCGCGTGAAGTCCGCCGCCTCGATGGCGTTGGCGACCGCATGCAGATGCTTTGCCCGGCTCTTGGCATCGAGCTGCTTCCAGGCGGCTTGTGCCGTGGTTGCGGCGGTGAGCACGGCGTCGATCTCGCCGTCGCTGGCCGCGGCGATCGAGCCGACGGTCTCCAGCGTCGCCGGATCGATCACCGGTTTTGCCGTGCCGGTCATCGGCCGGTAGTCCGGATTGACGAAGAAAGCCGGCCGGTCAGCGGAGAATTGCATGGTCGTCCTTTCAGGTCCGCTCAGCGGATCATGTAGACCTTCTTGATGGTCTCATGGACGGTGCAGACGCCTTTCCAATTCTGAGGAAAGAACGCCGCCGTGTCCGGCTCGATCTGGATGACCTCGCCCGATTCGTGCACATAGGTGCAGCGGCCCTCGAGGAAGTGGCAGAACTCGTCGCGGGTGACATGGCAGTGCCATTTGCCGGGGGTGCAGACCCACAGGCCGCATTCCGAACGGCCCTCCGGCCCCTTGTAGAGCAGCTTGCCCGAGGTGTGGGACACGCCCTCGATCATGGTCGGGATGACGCCCCAGTCGACGAGGTCGGTGATGGCAAGCGGGGATTGCATGATGGGCGTGGTCATGGCGATTTCCTTTAAAAAAGTGCTCAGCGGCACATGAAGGCCTTGGTCAGTGTTTGCGTGATGGTGGAGGTGCCGGCCCAGCCGGCGGGGAAGAACACCAGCATGCCGGCCTCGACCGGGATCTCTTCGCCATTCTCGCGGACATAGGTCCCGCGGCCCGACAGGAAATGGCAGAACTCGTCGGCGGCAAAGGTAACCTTGCGGCTGCCTGGCGTGCACGACCACAGGCCGCATTCGCTTGAGCCGTCCGGGTTCTGCGAGAGGATCCTGCCGAGGCGCGCGGCGAGCCGGCAAGCGTGTTGCTGCCCCCGCCCCAGTCCTCCAGTTTCACGGTCGAGGCCTTTGGCCAGTGCGGTGTCGGCATATTGGGAAGCTCCGTTGCTGTTCAAGCCAGCATGTAGACGTTGCGCATGGTCTCATGCACGGTGCATTCGCCTGTCCAGCCGGCAGGGAACATGACCACGGTCCCGGCTGCGACTTCTACCACCTCCCCGGCATCTGACCGGTACGTCGCGCGGCCGGCGACGAAATGGCACAATTCGTCGCGCGGAATCGAGAGCCGCCAGCGGCCGGGCGTGCACACCCAGATGCCGGATTCCGGCTGGTTGTTGGGCCCCTTGTGCACCAGCCTGCCGGTCGAGTGTGAAGCGCCATCTAACGCATCCGGCTGGGCACCCCAGTCGACGAGATCGGTGCGGGTGGAGGCCTGGTGGAGGTGCGGCGCGGAGGAGGTCATGGGCGCGCTCCACGGTCATGATGCTCAGCCGCGGTGCGTTGCCGCTCTACAAGGCCCCCCTCTGTCCTGCCGGACATCTCCCCTCCAGGGGGGAGATCGGCAGCTTCGATGACGGCGCATTTCTTGTGAGCTCTGCGATTGGGGAAAGCATTGGTGACAGCCGATCTCCCCCCTTGAGGGGGAGATGGCCGGCAGGCCAGAGGGGGGTGCCAGGGCTCGGCATCTTAAACATCGCACTCACAGCAGCGCCTCCAGCAGCCCGGCTGCCTTCTCAGGCCCGTTCTGGGCCTGCATCTGCGCCGAGGTCTTCGCCAGCCTGATCTTCATCTTGGGGTCAGTCAGGCAGGCTTCGATCCTGCTGATCAGCTGGGCGTCGCTCCAGTCGTAGCGCGGCATGCCGAAGCCGTGGCCGGTTTCCTGGACGCGGGTGGCGTTGTCGTGGCCGTCCCAGACATAGGGCATGATGATGGCCGGCTTGCCGAAATAGAGGCACTCTGTGAACGAGTTGTTGCCGCCATGGTGGATTACGGCATCGACCTGCGGGATGACTGAAGGCTGCGGAAACCAGCTCTCGACGATGACGTTGTCCGGCACATCCGTGTACAGGTCCTTGTAGCCGCCGACATTGACCAGCGCGCGGTAACGGGTCTTTCCCAGTGTTGCGATTATGCGCTTCAACAAATCGACATCGCCGGCGCCGAGGCTGCCGAAGGAGACATAGAGCAGCGGCCCGTCATTGTTCTCGGCGAAGGTCGGCACGGCGTATGGCTTTTCCTGCCGCACGCAGCCTTCGAGATACTGGAATTTCGTCGTATCAAGCGGATGGCGGCGTTTAAACTTTGCCGCTTCGGGATAGAGCAGCAGATTGAGATAGGGCGAGGTCTCGAAGAACTGACCGACCGGGTATGGCGCTTCATTGTTTGCGGTGAGGAAGGCGTTGAAGTCGTCGTGGATGGGCTTGATCACCGCATTGAAATGATCGCGATAGCGCTGGTGGCCGACATGGTCGTTCTCGCCGCAACCGGAGAGATGCGGCGGGATGCCCTCATCCTCGATCTCGTTTTCCGAGCAGGAGATGACGCGCACCCAAGGCTTGCCGAACTGTTTGATGGCCGGAAACAGGATGACATTGTCGACGCAAATGACATCAGGCTTGATGGCGGCTAGGACTCGCGGCAAATCCTTCTGCGCCCATTTGGCGCTGTCGACGATCGCGGTCCAGCAATCCTTCACGTAATTGTCGACCTGATCGTAGGGCGATTTGCGGAAGTTCGGGATGTGGCCGTTGATGAAGTCTTCCCAGAATTTCGCCATCTGCTCGGGCGGCATCGGCTCCGACAGGTTCACCGGATGCGCTTCGAAGCCGTAACCCTTGTAGACATCGACAAAGCCGGGGTCGGACAGGAACACTGCCTTATGGCCGCGCGCCTCGACGGCTTGCGCGATGCCGACCGAATTGAGCGCCGGGCCGTAGGCCGCTTCGGGAAAAAACGCGATCGTCTTCTGCGCCATCAAGCTCTCCTATTCCTGAAAAATTCTGACATCGGCGGCGTCCCAGCCGAGTTCGACCTGATCGCCCGACGAGACCGGCCGGCGGTCGGCGGCATCGGCGGTGACGCGCACCAGAAATGGTTTTGGCGACAGAGGCGTGCGGACATGCAGCTGCAGGTCGAGCCCGTGATAGGCCAGCGCCTCAACCGTGCCGGCGATGCGGTTGGCGGTCTCGGCTGACGGGAACAGCCGGATGCGCTCGGGTCGCACCGAAGCGACAGCGGAAGCGCCGGGTGTGAACTTGGCGGGAACCTTGCCGGTGATGCGCGCGCCGTTCGCGGCGATCACGCCATCCGCAGACATCTTGCCCGGTACGAAATTCATCACGCCGATGAAGTCGGCGACGAAACGGTCGGTGGGATGCTCGTAGATCACGTGCGGCGTGTCGCATTGCAGCAGCTGGCCGTCCTTGAGCACCGCCATGCGGTCGGCCATGACGAGTGACTCTTCCTGGTCGTGGGTGACGATGACGAAGGTGATGCCGACTTCGTGCTGCAGGCGCTTCAGCTCCATCTGCATGGCGCCGCGCAGTTTCTTGTCCAGCGCGCCCAGCGGTTCGTCGAGCAGCAGCAACCGAGGCCGTTTGACCAGCGCGCGGGCAAGCGCGACGCGCTGCTTCTGGCCACCCGACAATTGCTCAGGCTTACGGTCGGCGAAGGGGACAAGCTCGGTGGTGGCCAGAATGGCGTCGACGCGGGAACGGATTTCAGCTTTCGGCAAGCGCTCCATCTCCAGCCCGTAGGAGACATTGGCGCGCACGCTCATATGCGGGAACAGCGCGTAGGACTGGAACATCAGATTGACCGGCCGCTTGTTGGGCGGGGTCCGGGCGATGTCTTTGCCATCGAGCAGTATGCGGCCGCCCGTAGGTGTCTCGAAGCCCGCCAGCATGCGCAGCAGCGTGGTCTTGCCGCAGCCGGAGGGTCCAAGCAGCGCGAAGAACTCGTTCTCGCGGATATCGAGCGAGATGCCGTCGACGGCGGTGACCCGGCCGAACGTCTTCGACACGTTATCAATGGCCAGCAGCGTGCGCGGTTCGCTCATTGGCCGATGATCCCACGGTTGAGCCGCTGCGACAGGGTCAGCGCGGTGATGGATACCGCCATGACGATGGTCGCCAGCGCGTTGATCTCCGGCGTGATGCCGAAGCGGATCATGGCGTAGATCTGCATAGGCAGCGTCGTCGAGGCGCGGCCGGCACCGGCGGTGAAGAAGGCGATGATGAACTCGTCGACCGAGAGCGTGAAGGCAAGCAGAGCGCCGGCAATCACTGCCGGCGCGATGACCGGCAATGTCACACGCCGGAAGGTGGTCAGAGCCGAGGCGCCGAGGTCGGCGGAGGCCTCGACGATCGACCAGTCGAAACTCTTTAGCCTTGCGCGCACCACCGAGCAGACGAAGGCGAGGTTGAAGACGACATGGGCGAGGATGATGGTGTGCAGGCCCATGGTGAGGTTGAGCATCGAAAAGAACGAGAGAAGCGCAATCGCCAGCACGATGTCGGGGATGATCATCGGCGCGAAGATCAGGGCTTCGAGGCCTTTGCCATATTGCCGGCGCATCTCGACGCCGATCGCCAGCAGCGTGCCGAGCAATGTGGCGATTGCGGTCGAGACCAGCGCCACGATCAGCGTGTTGAGCGCTGCAGACAGGATGGCGCTGTTCGAAGTTAGCGAAATGTACCATTTCAGCGAGAAGCCCGACCATGCCGTCGGCAATCCGCCTTCGTTGAAGGACAGCGCCACCAGCACGGCGATCGGGATGTAGAGGAAGGCGAAGACGAGGGTGAGGATCGTCCGCATGCCGATCGTACGGGTGAAGGAATGGGTCATCGCCGGCCTCCGACAATTGGAAGGCAAGCGAACGACCAGAGTCCTTCTTCCCGTTCACGGGGAGAAGATGCCGGCGGGCAGACGGGGGGCAGCGTTGAGCGTCGCAAAGGTTGACGCCGCCCCTCATCCGCCCCTTCGGGGCACCTTCTCCCCGTGGACGGGGAGAAGGCAAGAATTGCGCGGCGCTCAGCCATAGGCGTCACCCCTTGCCTCAGCCGCACGCCCCGCGGCGCGGTCGGCGGCGAGTGCCTGCGCCATCAGTACCAGAAGCATGATGGCGATCAGCGCCATCGCCAATGCCGCGCCAAACGGCCAGTCATTGGCGGTCAGGAACTGGTCGTAGACGAGGTTGCCGATCATCTGGAAGCGGCCGCCGCCAAGCAGCGCCGGGGTGACGAAATTGCCAATCGACAGCACGAAGACGAAGACGGCGCCCGCAGTGATGCCGGGCAGGGTCAGCGGCAGGATGACACGTCGGAAGGTGGTGGCGGCCGAAGCGCCGAGATCGCGCGATGCTTCGGCCAGTTCCGGGTTGAGGCGCGACAGCGGCGCGTAGCAGGCGAGGATAACAAAGGGCAGATAGTTGTAGACGAGGCCGGCGATGACCGCGCCTTCGGTATAGAGCATCGAGGGCGGTTCGCCGGTGTAGCCGAACCAGCGCAAGAGCTGGGTGATCAGCCCTTCGCGGTTCAGCAGCACGATCCAGGCATAGGTGCGGATCAGATAGTTGGACCAGAACGGCAGCACGGCGAAGAACAGGAAAATTGGCTGCCACCGGCGCGGTGCGGCGGCAATTGCATAGGCCGCGGCATAGCCGATCACGACTGCGATGAGCGTCGCGGTACCGGCGATACGTGCTGAGTTGAGGAAGATGCCGGCATAGAGCGGGTCGAAGACCAGCCCGAAATTCCCCAGCGTGAAGGTGTAGTCGATGCCGCCATAGACGCCGCGCCGGAAGAAGGCGAGCGCCAGCACCAGGGCGCATGGGATAACCATCAGCGCGGTCAGCCAGACCAGCGCCGGGGCCATCAGCAGAGAGGAACGAAGTCGGGTCTGGGACAATTTCTCGGGTACCGCTCAGGGCCGGCGGCAGAAGTGCTGCCGGCCGTGAAGTCTGCGCCGCTTACTGCGCGGCCTTGATCTCGCTGACGATCTTGGAATAGTCGCGCTGGGCTTCGCCGACGTCACGCAACTGCTCGAACTTGACGAGATCGGCCACCGGCATCGCCATGTTGGGGAATTTGGCCAGGAAGTCGGCCGGCAGGCTTTCCATCGCCGGCTTGTTCGGCACCTTGTAGTCGATGTTCTGCGCCGCCCAGGCGTGGTTCTTGGCGTCGAGCATGAAGTTGATGAACTTGAAGGCGTCGTCCTTGTGCTCGGACGCCTTCATCACCACCATCGTGTCGACCCACAGGTCCGAACCTTCTTTAGGGATGACGTATTTGATCTCCGGCTTGTCGGCGATGCCGTAATTGCACCAGCCGTCCCAGGCCTGCACCATCAGCGCCTCGCCGGAAACCAGCTTGGAATAGAAGGTGGTGTCGTCATAGGCGAGCAGGGTCTTCTTGGCGGAGATCAGGAGGTCCTTGACCTCGGCCATCTTGGCCGGGTCGGTCTCGTTGACCGAATAGCCCTTGTCGAGCTGCCCGGCGGCCAGCAGCCAGCGATCGGTCGCCAGCATGGTGGTCTTGCCCTTCATCTCGTCGGAAGGGGCGAGCAGGTCGCTCCAGCTCGTGGGCGCCGTCTTGACAAGGTCAGAGCGGTAGCAGAGGCCCGTCGTGCCCCAGGTGTAAGGCACGGAGAAAGCGTTGCCGACATCGTGCGGCAGCTTGGTCGCTTCGGGATAGAGGTTGGCGAGGTTGGGGATCTTGGCATGGTCGATCGGCTCGGTCAGGCCAAGCTTGTTTAATACTTCGGCGAAGGGCGAGGAGACGAAGACCACGTCATAGCCCTTGCCGCCGGCGGCAATCAGCTTGCCCATGATCTCTTCATTGGTGGCGTGCACCACCACTTCGCCGGCAACGCCGGTGGCGGTCTTGAAAGCGGCCATGGCGTCGGGTGCCATGTACCCATCCCAGTTCGAAATAACGAGGTCGGCTGCGGCAGCCGGCACCGAGAGCGTCAGGGCGAGACCGAGAGCGATTGAGGATGTATTGAGCGCACGGCGCCGCAGGCTGGTAGCGGTCATGGCAGTCTCCCATTCGGTTTGATCGTCGAAATCATTTGCCGGACCAAGGCCGGCGACGCGCGCGCCTGCCTCGATCCTGTTCCCTCGGTCTTTTCTCGCCGATTGTACCGACAGTACTATTGCAGAAAAAAGTACGTCAATCCATAATCTGTCAACCGACGGAGGAATTTGGCCGATTGTCCCTGTTCCGGCGATCAGCCAGACCAATGCGCCACATTCGCATTCGAGAAAAGTCATGCAAGCCGTAGCCAGACGACCTCGCACCAACCATCTCGATCTGGCGCAACGCATCCTGGATGTGGCGCGGCAGCGTGGCTTCGAGCCTGGCGCCCGCCTGCCCGAACAGCAGATCGCCTCGCTGTGCAATGTCTCGCGCACGCCCGTACGCGCGGCACTCGGCCTGCTCGCGGAACGGGGCGTGGTGCGCTGGGAGGCCGACAGCGGTTATCATCTGACGGTCGACCTCGCCGCCCAGCCCGCCATTGCCGCCGAACTACCCAGTGCGGAGGAAGACGAGCTCGCCGAAGCCATCCTGCGCGACCGCTCGGCGCGACGGTTGGACCAGACGGTGACCATCGCGGGGCTGATGCGACGCTACGACGCTGATCGCAAGACGGTACTAAAAGCACTTAACAAACTGACCGACGAGAATCTTCTGGATCGTGCGCCTGGGCAATCCTGGTTGTTTCGCCGCGCGCCGGACGATCCGGAGGCGCAAGGCGAAAGCTACGAGTTCCGCCTGGTGCTGGAGCCGGCGGCCATCCTGACGCCAGGCTTTCGGCTGGACGGGGCGCGGGCAGCAATGTTGCGGCAAGGCATGGAAGCGCTTGCAGCGCTGCCGGACGAGACATTCGACACGCGCGAGTTCCAGCGGCTGGACATGGATTTTCATGGCATGATCGCCGAGGGCTGCGCCAACCGTTTTGTGTCGGATGCATTGGCCGATCATCTCCGCCTGCGCCGGCTGCCGGGCATCTATTCCGGCGTCAACGTGTTTCGGCTGCGGCAATCGTTGCGCGAACACTCGGGCATACTCGACTATCTTGAAAGCCGGCAGTATGAGGTGGCTGCCGATCTGCTTCGCATCCACCTGCGGCTCTCCCGCAGCCAGCGACCGCAAGCAGCCAGCCGCGGAGCTCCCGCACTGTTCGGCATGATCAGCCGGCCGGATTGAAGAGGAATAATTGACGCGTAAAGCCAGCCCGACCATCGCGCTGTTTCCCGAAGCCAGTTTCGGCGCCGCGTTGAATTGCGTCGGTATCGCACAGGCATTGCGCGCACGGGGCGCTCGCCCCGTCTTCATCTGCCATGCCGGCTTCTCCGGCGTCTTTACCGACTATGGCTTCCAGGAATACCATCTGCCGACGGATGAGCCGCTGAGCGACAGCGACCGCCAGAGCTATTGGCAGGCCTTCGTGCGCCGGCACCTGCCGCATTTCCGGCTGAGCCCGATCGACCAGCTCGAGACCTATGTCGCGCCGACCTGGCAAGCGATCGTCGACACCGCCGTCAACGCCGAGGCGCCGCTGCGCCAATTGCTGGCGCGGCTGAAGCCGGACGCGGTGGTGCTCGACAACGTCATCATGTTCCCGGCGATCGCCGCCGCCGGCTGCCCGTGGGTGCGCGTCGTCTCCTGTGCCGAGACGGAACTGCCGGATGCCGAGGTGCCGCCCTATCTCTCGGGGATGGGTGCCGACGACCCGCAACGTACGGCGTTCGAAGCGCGCTATCTCGCGGCCTCCGCACCCGCGCATGAGCGCTTCAACCGTTTTCGTGCGGATGCCGGCTTGGCGCCGTTGCCCAAGGGCCTGTTCCTCGAGACATCACCCGACCTCAATCTGCTGCTGACGCCAGCGATCGTACGGCGTGAGCGGGCCGAGCCGCTCGACCCCAAACGCTTTGTCTATCTCGAAGGCTGCGTGCGTTCGGAAGGGCCATTCGAGGTGCCGGTGTTTCCGCGCAATGGCGGCCCGCTGGTCTATGTCAGCTTCGGCAGCCTCGGCGCGATGGATGTCGGGCTGATCGAGCGCATGCTCGCCGTCTTCGACAGGCTGCCGGCGCGCTTCATCGTCAATGCCGGCGGCCTGCGCGACGCCTATCGCGCGGTGCCGGACAATGTCTATCTCGACGCCTGGTTTCCGCAGCCTTCGGTGGTGGCGAAGTCGGACCTGTTCATCCACCATGGCGGCAACAACAGCTTTTGCGAGGCGCTGCGCTTCGGCGTGCCGTCGCTGATCATGCCCTATTGCTGGGACGGTCACGACAATGCGCAACGCGCGGGAGAGACGGGCGTGGGCGACCATATCGGCCGCGACGCCTGGACCGAAGGGGGATTGGAGAGAGCCATTCTCGGCCTGCTGGCCGACGATGCGATGCGCGCCCGCCTCAGGGACAATGCTGCCAAGATGGCGCTGACCCCTGGAACGGATGTGGCCGCGCAAGCCATACTCTCTCTCATAGGTACGTGAACCAAAATGCAGGACAAAAATACCAACACCGCTCTCTTCACCGGCAACGATCCCAAGGCCTGGCTCGCCCAGCACGGCATCACGGAGGTCGAGTGCCTGGTGCCCGACATGAATGGCGTGCTGCGCGGCAAGGCGCTGCCGACAGCAAAATTCCTCAAGGCGCTGGAAGACCGCGCACTTTACCTGCCGAGCAGCGCTTTCCTGGTCAGCATCGATGGCCGCTACTCCGGTTCGATCGACGAAGGCTTTGCCTATCAAGACCCGGATATGCGCATGGTGCCTGATATGTCGACGCTGTGCCTGGCGCCGGGCGGTGGCGCTGGCAAAGCCTATGTCTTCGCCGACGCCTTCCACATGGAAGGCAAGCCCTGGATGGCCTCGCCACGACATGTGCTGCGCGCCGTGCTCGATCTCTACCGGAAGCGCGGTTGGCGCGCGGTGGTGGCGCCGGAAGTCGAATTCTATCTGACCGCGCCCAATCCGAATCCCGACCAGCCGCTGACGGCACCGGTTGGCGCCAATGGCCGCGCCGAGGGCTCGCAGCATCCCTATGACATGGTGGCGCTGGAAGAATTCGAGCCGGTGATAAGGCGCGTCTATGATTATGCCGCAGCCGCCGGCCTGCCGGTCGACACGCTGATCCATGAATCGGGCACCGCGCAGCTGGAGATCAATCTGCTGCACGGCGACGCGGTGCCACTCGCCGACCAGGTGCTGCTGTTCAAGCGGCTGACTCGCCAAGCAGCGCAGCAGAGCGGCATGCACGCCACCTTCATGGCCAAGCCGATCGCCGCGCAGGCTGGCAGCTCGATGCATCTGCACATGTCTGTCGTCGATGAAACGACAGGCGCCGCGCTGTTTGCCGACAGAGATGATGCAGACACCGAAATGTTCGGCCATTTCATCGGCGGCCTGCAGAGATATGTGCCCGAGATCATGCCGCTGTTCGCACCCAACGTGAACTCGTTCCGCCGCATCCGGCCGAACCACAGCGCACCGGCCAACATCGAATGGTCGCATGACAACCGCTCTTGCGGCCTGCGCGTGCCGGCAGGTGGCCGCGCCGCCCGGCGGGTAGAGAACCGCTTGCCGGGAGCGGATTGCAATCCCTATCTGGCGATCGCCGGTTCGCTGCTTGCCGGCTATCTCGGCGTCGAGCAGAAGCTGGCGCGCTCGGCTGAGGCCTCGGGCAATGCCTACAAGATCAAAAGCACGCTGCCGAAAACGATGGAGGAGGCGCTTGATCGTTTCATTGCTTGCGAGCCGGTGCGGGCATTGCTCGGCGAGGATTTTTTCCAGACCTATCTGCGCGTCAAGAGCGTCGAACTCGACCTGTTCCAGAGCGTGGTGACGAGCTGGGAACGCGACCATTTGCTGCTGAAGGTGTGATCATGGCCTCCGGCTCAACGGGTTTCAATTCGAGCCTCGATATCGGCAATTCCTATTATGTCGCCACCGCCAATCCGGCGCCGGACCATCCGGCGCTGGTGGGAGATGTCGGCGCCGATCTGGTGGTGGTCGGTGGCGGCTGCACCGGCCTGTCGGCCGCCCTTCATGCCGCCGAGCGCGGCCTGAAGGTGGTGCTGCTCGAAGGCGGCAAGATCGGCTGGGGCGCGTCGGGCCGCAATGGCGGCCAGATGATCCCCGGCCTGCGCAAAGGCGCCAAGGGGCTGGTCAAGCTCTACGGCCCCGAGCGGGCGAAGGCGCTGTTCGACCTCGCCTTCGAGGCGCGGGGCCTGGTGCTCGACATCATCGAGCGCCACGCCATCGACTGCGATCTGCGGCTGACCGGCCATCTCGTCGGTGCCGTTAATGGCTCCGACCTCAGGGATCTCGAAGACGAGGCCAAATGCCTCGAGAGCGTGATGAAGTTCCGCGACGTCGAGATCCTGTCGGCGGCGCAGGCACGCGGCAAGGTGGACACGCCCTATCATGGCGCGATGTATGAGCCGCTCGGCGGCCATATGCATCCGCTGAACTACACGCTTGGCCTTGCCCATGCCGCCGTGGCGGCCGGTGTCGTCATCCACGAAAATTCCGTCGCGGTGAAGCTGGAGCGCGAGCCTTCGATCCGGGTCTCGACGGCGCAGGGGTCGGTAAGGGCCAAACATGTCGTGCTGGCCGGCGACGCGTTGCTGCATGGGCTGGAGCCGCGCGTCAACAGCCGCATCATGCCGGTCGGCAACTACATCGTCGCCACCGAACCGCTGGAGGGCAAACACAATGTCATCCCGGCCAATGTCGCGGTGTCCGACACGCGCTTCGTCGTCAACTACTACCGCATGTCGGCGGACGGTCGGCTGCTGCTCGGCGGCGGCGAGCGCTACACGCCATCGCCGCCGGCCGACATTGCCGGCTTCGTGCGGCCGCATATGGAGGCCACCTTCCCGCAACTGAAGGGCTGCCGCATCGATCATGCCTGGGGCGGCCTGGTGTCGGTGACCACGTCGCGGCTGCCGCATGTCGGGCACTATGGCGAGGTCTATTTCGCGCATGGCTATTCCGGCAAGGGCGTCATCCTGTCAACGCTGTCGGGCAAGCTCTTGGCCGAAGCGATTACGGGCGACGCCTCGCGGCTGGACCTGTTCTCGACGCTGACGCCGATGCCGTTCCCGGGCGGTACGGCGCTGCGGGGCCCGCTCTATGTGCTGGGGATGTTGTGGTACGCGATGCGCGACCGTATCAAGCATTGAGGTTAGTACCGGCGGGTGGATCATCGGAGGATTGCATGCGTGATTTTCAGTTCCCCGGCAGCTCGCCAGTTCGCGCGACAGAAGCGATGGCGGCGACATCGCATCCGCTGGCGACGCTGGCCGCCATCGACATGCTGCGCTCCGGCGGCAATGCCATGGATGCCGCTGTCTGCGCTGCGGCGGTGCAAGGCGTCGTCGAGCCGCAATCGACCGGCATCGGCGGCGACTGTTTTGTGCTCTACAGTCCCAAAGGCGAGGGCGATGTTCTCGCTTTCAACGGCTCGGGGCGTTCGCCCGCTGCGGCAAATGCCGAATGGTATCTGGAGCGGGGGCATAGCGAACTGCCTGCGGCCGGACCGCATGCCGTCACCATACCAGGCGCCATCGATGCATGGTGCCGGCTACTCGAGGACCACGGAAAAAAGGGCATCGACGCCGCGCTGGCGCCAGCCATTCGCTATGCCGAACAAGGCTATGTCGTTTATGATCGCGTCGCCTTCGACTGGGCCGACGAGGTCGCCCTGCTCTCAGCCGATGAACATGCCGCGCGCATCTTCCTGCCGGAGGGCAGGGCGCCGCAGGCGGGCGATCTGCACCGCCAACCGCAACTGGCGGAAACCTTGCGCGTCGTCTCGAGCCAAGGTCGCGCCGGCTTCTATGAAGGCGCGGTCGCCGAGGACCTGGTAGCGCGTCTTCGCGCGCTGGGCGGGCTGCATGCATTGGAGGATTTCGCCGAGACCCAAGGCGACTACGTCAAGTCAGTGAAGACATCCTATCGCGGCCACGACATCCACCAGATGCCGCCGAACAATCAGGGCATGACGGCGCTGATCATGCTCAATGTGCTTTCCGGCTTTGCGCTTAACTCGCTGGAGCCGAACAGCGCCGAGCGGCTGCATCTCGAGATCGAAGCCGGCCGGCTTGCCTATCAGGACCGCGACACTTTCATCGGCGACCAGGATTTCGTTGATGTCCCCGTCGAGAAACTGTTGTCGGCAGCGTATGCGGAGCGGCTGCGCGCCGCCATCGATCCGGCCCTCGCCATGACGCATCTGCCGCGGCTTGAGCTGTCGCGCAGCGACACCGTCTATATCTCCGTGGTCGACCGCGACCGCAATTCGGTCAGCTTCATCAACTCGACCTTCGGTTCCTTCGGCAGCGGCGTCGTCGGTCCCAAGACAGGCGTCGTGCTGCAGAATCGCGGCAGCAGTTTTCGCCTCACGGAAGGCCATCCAAACAGTATCGCGCCGCGAAAGCGACCGATGCACACCATCATGCCTGGCATGGCGACGCGAGGGGGTAAGGTGGTGATGCCGTTCGGGGTGATGGGCGGCGGCTACCAGCCGTTCGGCCATGTCCATCTGCTGACCAACATGATCGATTTCGGGATGGACCCGCAGCAGGCACTGGATGCGCCACGGGTGTTCTACAAGGACAATGCCGTGCTGGCCGAGCGCGGGATTCCGGCTGAGGCGATCGCCGGCCTGCGTCAGCGCGGCCATCAGGTTTCGATCGCCGAGGAGCCGCATGGCGGCGGCCAGTTGGTGCTGATCGATTGGGAAAAGGGCACGCTCACCGGTGCCTCCGATCCGCGCAAGGACGGTTGTGCGCTGGGCTACTGATCTGCGTTGCTGGAATGCGCATTCAGAACCAGATCAGCCAGACAAGCTGCAGGATTACCAGTGCAATGGCGTCCCAGAAGATGAGTTCCCCCATCGAGAACCAGCGCCGCGACAGGTTGAAGCTGTAGAACAGCCGCCAGACAAGTGCCGCGGCGGCCAGCGGCACCAAAGCGAGTAGCGAGCTCACGGCAGCCGCGCTCCCGAAACCGCATCGAACGTGTGCAGCGCTGCCGGCGGAAAGCGTAGATAAAGCGGCTGGCCGGGATCGAAAGCGCGATCGACATTCACTGTCCTGACGATCAGCGCGTTCGCCTCGCTCTTGGCGAAGATCAGCACGTCCGGCTCGACCGGTTCGACGACGTCGACGGCAAACTGGATGGCATCGCTTGCGGAGGCGTCGACCAGTTGGATCTGCTCGGGGCGAATGCCGAGCACGATGGGACCATCAGGCTTTCCCGGAAGCGGGCAAGTGAAACCGCTGGCGTGGAAGACGCCGGCGCGGACGTCACCATCGAACGTGTTCATCGCTGGACGGCCGATGAATTCGGCGATGAAGCGATTGGCCGGGCGCCGGTAGATCTCGCGCGGGTCGTCGTACTGGATCAGCGCGCCTTCGCGCAGCACCGCGACCCTGGTCGCCAGCGTCATCGCCTCTTCCTGGTCGTGGGTGACGAAGACGAAGGTCTTTTTCAGCTCGCGATGCAGCCGCTTCAGCTCGGTGCGCATGTGGAGCCGCAACAAGGCGTCGAGATTGGACAGCGGCTCATCCATCAGACAGAGGCTAGGCTGCCAGACCAGGGCGCGGGCCACAGCGACGCGCTGCGCCTGGCCGCCCGACAATTGCGAAGGGCGGCGGTCGAGGTAACGGGTGATTTCGAGCAGCTCGGCCATGGCGCGGACGCAGCGGTCGAGCACGGCGGCCGGCATTTTTCGGATGCGCAAGGGATAGGCGATGTTCTCGTAGACGCTCTTATGGCTGTAGAGCGCATAGTTCTGGAACACCATGCCCATGCCGCGCAGGCGCGGCGGCAGGTCGGTGACATCGCGACCCTCGACCATGATGCGCCCGGCGGTCGGCCGCTCCAGCCCGGCGAGCAGCCGGCAGGCTGTCGTCTTGCCCGAGCCGGAGGGCCCGAGCAGCACGAGGAATTCACCGGGCTCGAAAGCAAGGTCGAGCGCCTGCAGCGCCACCGTCCCATCGGGGAAAGCCTTGGTGACGCCGTCGAAAACAATTGCCATGCGAGATCCCTTCAACCCTTGACCGCGCCGAAGGTGAGGCCGCGGACGAGCTGTTTCTGGACAAGGAAAGTGAAAAGCACGATCGGCAGCGTCGCCACGATGGCGACCGCCGCGACTTGGCCCCATAGCGTGCCATGCGGCGTCACCAGCCCCGGTATGCCGACGGTCAGCGGCCGCCCGTCGAAGGCGACGAGGATGAAGGCGTAGAGGAACTCGTTCCATGACAGGATGAAGCAGAGCACGGCCGTCGCGCCGATGCCGGGCGCGGCCAGCGGTGCAACGACGAAGAAGAAGGCGCCGAGCCGCGAGCGGCCGTCCATCATCGCGGCCTCGTCGATCTCCCTGGGGATTTCGGCGAAGAAGCCGCGCATCATCCAGACGACGAGCGACAGGTTGAAGGAGGTGTGGGCGATCACAACGGCGTAGATGGTGTCGATCAGGCCCAGCGAGGTGAAGAACAGGAACAGCGGCACGGCGATTGAGATCGGCGGCGCCATGCGCGTGGTCAGGAAGAAGAAGAACAGGTCTTCCTTGCCGGGAAAATCCGAGCGGGCAAAGCCATAGGCCGCTGGCGCGCCGATGACGATGCAAAGTATGGTCGACGACACCGAGATCAGCACCGAATTGATCGCCAGCGGCCAGTATTCCTTGTCGATGAAGACCGCCGGATAGTTGGAGAACGTCGGCGTAAAAGCCCATTTTGGCACCGAGGACAACAGGTCGACGCGGTTCTTGAACGAGGCCAGCACCATCCAGACGTAGGGCGTCAAGGCCACCACGACAGCGACCAGCAGCACGGCCCAGGCAAAACTGCTCCAGGCGCGGTTGGTGGATTGATCGATCATCGCAGCGCCCTCAAAACGACGCCGCCTGCTTGCGGCTCGACCAGTAGACGGCCTTGTAAAAGACGGAGCACAGGATCAGCACGACGAGATAGATCATGAAGGCGACCGCGGCGCCGTAGCCGAGGTCCCAGTTGCGGAAGTTGACGCGGTAGGCGTAGATCGACACCAGTTCGGTCAGCGTTCCCGGACCGCCGCCGGTCATCAGGAAAACCTTGTCGAACTCCTTGAACGCGTCGATGCCGCGCAGCAATAGCACCAGCGCGATGACGGGCCGCAGCAGCGGCAGCATGACATCGCAAAAGATCTGAAACGGTTTTGCGCCATCCATCATCGCCGCCTCGAACGGCGCGCGCGGCAGGCTCATCATCCCGGCGAGCATGATCAGGGTGACGAAAGGCGTCCACTGCCAGACATCGATGGCGACGATGGTCGGAAACACCAGGTCGGGTGCCGAAAGCACCGCCGAATTCTGCGCAAGCAGGCCGACCTTGCGCATGTAGAAGGTGAGCATGCCGAAATCGCCCTGCAACAGCAGCCGCCAGATCAGCCCGACGGCGACCGGCGCGATCATCATCGGGATGAGCAGGAGTGTGGTGAGAAGCCGCTGGCTGGCGACGAAGCGGAAGATCAGGAAGGCCAGCGCAAAGCCGAGCAGGAATTCCAGGCCGACGGCGATGATGACGAATTTCAGCGTCAGCAGGAACGATGCCCAGAAGAATGGGTCGTTGCGCATCAGCTTGCGGAAATTGTCGAAACCGACGAAGGCGCCCGCATGGCTGGCGTCGGCGAAGCTGAGGTCGGTCAGCGCGGTGTAGACCATGTAGTAGAACGGGCCGACCAGGAAGACGACGACGAGCAGCGTCGCCGGCAGCATCAAGAGCGGCCCCACCCCACGGTCGAGAAGCGGCATTCCGCGCGGCGATGGAGTGCGGTTCGTCACGGGCGTTTCCTGCGGACAAGAACGGCTACCCGCTTGTGCGGGTAGCCTCTGCGCGACATCTCAAGGCCTATCGTGCCGGATAGGTCATGGGTGCGCAAGAACCGAGCAGTGTCGAGATGTCGGTGGCGGCGGTGTCGAGGGCGGCCTGCGCCTCCTTTTCGCCGGCGAGGTAGGATGACAGTTCGCGCACTAGTATGTCGGTCATCTCGGCCGATTGCGGCAGCGTCGCCTTCGGCACCGCATGCTCGTTGGCCTCCATCGAGGCCTTGGCGTAGGGCAGTTTCTGCACCTCCGCCGAGGCATAGACATCGGGCCGGCCCGAGGCGCCGCCATTGAGATGCTGCTCGAGCTGGCGGTCATAGCCCATCATCCACTGGACGAAGAGGAAGGCGGCCTGTGGGTTCTTCGAATAGATAGGGATGAGATAGGTCCAGCCTTCGACCTGGCCGATCTTGCCGCCTTCGCCTTGCGGCACGAGATCGAAGCCGACCTTGCCGACGACGGTGGAGGCGGTTGTGTCGACCGACACGGCATAGGTGGCGTCGTTCCACATGATCAGCTCGGCGACCTTGGCTTGCTGCATCAGCGCCATGACATCGTCCCAGAAATAGTTGAGGCTGTCCGGCGGGGAGAATTGCAACAGGCTCTTGTAATATTCGAGCGAGGCGACGGCCTTGGGGCTGTTGACGATGACCGGGCCGCAGGCCGAGCCGCTCTTCACGTCGAGCACGTCGCCGCCGAAGGAATAAAGGAAATTGAGCCACTCATACCACAGTGCCTCATGGCGCTTGCCCTGCAGGGCGGTGCCGTAAAAACCCTGGTCGGGGCGATAGAACCATTCGGCGATATCGCGGTATTGCTTCCAGTCCTTGGCGGGAGCGAGGTCGTAGCCATACTTGGCCTTGAAGCCTGCCTGCTCCTTGGGATCGGCGAGCAGGTCCGAGCGATACCACATGAACATGTTGAGCACTGTGAAGGGGAAGCCGTACTCCTTGCCGTCATACCAGGAGATTTCGTGCCAGGCGGTCTGGTAGAGCTGCTTCTCCGGCTCGAAGCTCGGATCGCGCAAAGCCGGGTCGGCCATCATCTTGGCGATTTCGACCAGATGGTTGTTGGTGGCGAACTTGCCGAGTTCGCGATGCGGCTGGATGATGACGTCGTAGCGGCCGCGGTGCGAGTTGAGATCGAGCTGCACCTTGTTGACGGCTTCCGAGTGCTCGTACATCTCGACTTCGACATGGATGCCGGTCTGTTTTTCAAACTCCGGCGCCATCTTCTTCAGCGCTTCGAGCGGCGGCAGCGCCTCGCCGACCATGCGGATGGTCTGGCCGCTATAGGGTTTCGACGCCTCTTTCAGATCCCACGCGGCCGCTTGTGTCACTTGCCACGTCAGGGGCCACACAAATACGGCTGCGACGAGCAGTCTGGACGCGGTACGTCTCAGCGGCTTGAGCATTCTTCCCTCTCCCTAGACGTCGTGCCTGGCGGGCCGGCGCCCGTTCTGTCATAAAATGTGTGGTACTGCAAATCAAAATGTGGCACCTTGCAACAAATGGTTGGGAGGTGTTAACAGACCGGCAGCAAACCGGCTTTCCCGACCAGGCGAGGGACCTCTCGGATGGACTTCATCTTCATGCTGACGCGCCACGATCGCACGGTCGAGGACTGTCTCGACCTGGTCGATTTGATTGAGCCGGTCGGCCTGAAGCATGTCGGCTTCAAGGATATTGGCGTCGCGCCGGATGTGCTGCGCAAGCTCGCTGTCGCCATTGGCCGGACAGGCGCCACCACTTACATGGAAGTTGTCTCGACGACGGCTGAGGCCTGCCTTAATTCCGCGCGCATCGCCAGGGATCTCGGCATCCAGCGCCTGCTCGGTGGTACCCAGGTCGACGAGATCATGGCGTTGCTGGAGGGGAGCGGCACCGAATACTACCCTTTTCCCGGGCGGCCGGTCGGCCATCCGACCAAGCTCGGCGGTTCGGCCGAGGATGTCGAGGCCGACTGCCGCGCCTTCGCCGAGAAGGGTTGTGCGGGATGCGACATCCTCGCCTATCGCGCCACCGAGGCCGACCCGGCCGAACTGGTGCGCGCAGCCCGGCGCGGGCTTGGTCCGTCGCGGCATCTGATCGTCGCCGGCGCTGTGGCATCAGCCGATCGGATCAAGGCAATCAAGCTGGCCGGTGCCAACGCTTTTACCATTGGCACAGCGGTTTTCGATGGCTCCTATTCGCCGACGAAAGGTTCTATCCTCTCGCAACTGCGGGATGTCCTCGCGGATTGCGAGCGCGTCTAATGCCAGTCATCGGCATCGATCTCGGCACACAAAGCCTGAAGGCGATCGTTGTCGATGACGAATTGCGGCTGCGTGGCGAGGCAGCTGCGCTGTACCAGCCGGCCTTCCCGGCGCCCGGCTGGGCCGAACAGAACCCGGCGCTGTGGCTCGCAGCGCTGAAGCCGGCTATTGCCGGCGCGCTCGACAAGGCTGGGCTTGCGCCGTCCGACATCAAGGGTATTGCCATTGCCGGCCAGCTCGACGGCTGCGTCGCGGTCGATGGCAATGGTGAGGCGCTGGCTCCGTGCATCATCTGGATGGACCGGCGGGCGGCAGGAGAGATCGCCGGCATCGATCCGGACTTCATCCGCGAGCGCACCGGTCTTGTCCTCGATGCCACGCATATGGCGGCGAAAATCCGCTGGGCAGCGCGCAACCTGCCCGAAGCGCGCCGGGTGGCGCTCTGGCATCAACCGGTATCGTTCGTGGTCGCGGCGCTGTGCGGTCGTGCCGTCATCGATCACGCGCTGGCCTCGACAACCATGCTCTATGGACTGAAGGAGCACAACTATGCCGGCGATCTGCTGGCGGCCTTCGACATCGATGCAGATAAATTGCCCGGCATCGACGATGCATCTGAGATCGCCGGCGCCTTGACGCACGCCGGCGCCGAGCTCACCGGTTTGCCTGTGGGCACGCCGCTGGCGGTCGGCACCGGCGATGATTTTTCGGCCGCCATAGGCGCCGGGGTCGTCGTGCCCGGTGTCGTCGCCTGCAATCTCGGCACGGCCGAAGTGGTCGGCGCGGTGTCCGGCACGCTTCGCCTCGACCCCGGCGGCCTGGTCGAGACCCATGGCTTTCTCGGCGACGGCTATTTCATCTCCAACCCCGGATGGCTCTCGGGCGGCGCGGTGACGTGGTTTCTAACAACCTTCGGCGTCGATTCGCCGGCGGCGATGTCCGAACTGGCGGCGACGGTGGTTGCCGGCAGCGACGATTTGCTGTTCTTGCCCGCGTTGTCCGGTGCCATGGCGCCGCGCTGGATCGCCGAAGCGCGTGCCGCTTTCTACGGCCTGACATCCTTCCACGGCAAAGCGGCCTGCGCTCGCGCAGTGCTGGAAGGCTGCGCCTTCGCCATGCGCGACGTTGTCGACCGGCTGGACGAGCTCGGCATAACAACCGGGCGCATCCGGCTCTCAGGCGGTGGCGCGCGCAGCCGGGTGTGGGGGCAAATCCGGGCCGATGTCAGCGGCAGGCCGGTCGAGATCGCGGGTGCGGCCGATGCCTCGCCGATCGGTGCGGCAATCCTTGCCGCCGCAGCCATCGGCCTTACCTCCTCAGTGCGGCAGGCGGCTGAAAGGCTGGCCGGCCACATCGAGACGATCGACCCTGATCCTTCCGCCAAGGCCGCCTACGACAGAAGTTACCGCCGGTATCGCACCTTGTTCGATGCCCTGACCCCGCTTCATGCTGACTGACCGGACTGCATCCTATGTCCAGACAAATGCTCGATCGCCTTATTGCCGGCACGCTGCCTGACCCGGACAGCCAGGGAATGCTGTCGGTGCCGCTGAAGACCATCGTCATAGGGCGCGGTCTCGGCGACGAAGCCGATGCGCTGGTCAAGCCGCTGCCGCTCGGCCGCAGGCTCGCCGTTGTCATGGATCCCGACACAAGGCTGGCTCTCGGCGAGAGAGTGTCCATTGCGCTGCGCGGCTCGATCGATGTCGACAAGATCATCCTGCCGCGCCATCCGCATCCCGACATGGACGCCGTGCGATCGGTGATCGCCCGCACGAAAGACGCCAGCGGTCTGGTCGCGGTCGGATCCGGCTCGATCAATGACATCACCAAATATGCCGCCCATCTGACCCAAAAGCCCTATGCGGTGTTCGGCACCGCGCCGTCGATGAACGGCTACACCTCGGTGTCTGCGGCAATCACAGAGGACGGCCTGAAGAAATCGCTGACGGCGAGCCTGCCGGTCGGTGTCTTCCTCGATCTCGATGTCATGGCGCGAGCGCCGCACCGGCTGATCGCTGCCGGCTTCGGCGATTCAATGGCGCGGCCGACCGCGCAGACCGATTGGCTGATGGCGCATCTTTTGCTCGGCACGCCCTACCGGGAGGCGCCGTTCATGCTTCTGGCGGAGGACGAGGAGGCGCTTATCGCCAAAGCCGGCGAACTCGGGACCGGCGACATTGAGGCGATGGAAGTGCTGGTGCGCACGCTGGTCATGTCGGGCCTTGGCATGACTTTGTGCGGCGGCTCCTATCCGGCCAGTCAGGGCGAACATCTCATCGCCCACTATATCGACATGCGGGGCCAGGGATTGCCCGAAGCGCATCACGGCGAGCACATAGCGGTGACGACGTTGACGATGGCGCGGCTGCAGGAACGCGTGCTGGCGCTGCGGGAATTGCAGCTCGCGCCCTCCGCCGATACGCCAGACCGCTTCATCGAAATCTTCGGCGAAACGCTCGGACGTTCCTGCTGGGCGGCATTCAAGCCCAAGCTGCTGGACCGCGAACGGGCAGACGTCATCAACACCATGCTGGCCAGGCAATGGCGCTCGCATCGTGAAAGGCTGGTGCGGGTGGCACGCCCGGCGCGCGAGATCGCGGCAGCACTGCGCGCCGCCGGCGCGCCGACCACGCCGCAGGAGGTTGCCATACCGGCTGGCTTCTACGACGAGGCGGTCGCCAATGCCCGGCTGATCCGCGACAGGTTCACCATGCTCGACGTCGCGGCTGCCTCGCTCGAAACGGTTGCGGCGGGAGCCTGAGCGGGTGCTGCGTCCGCTTGCCGACTTCACCGCGCTGGACCGGCGCAACATCGCCGTCGTGCTGACCGATATAGACGACACCTTGACCGACAAGGGACGGCTGCCGGCAAAGGCCTATGTGGCGCTGGAGCGGCTGAAGCAGGCCGGCTTCATTGTCGCGCCGGTTACCGGCCGCCCTGCCGGCTGGTGCGACCTGATCGCCCGGCAATGGCCGGTGGACGGCGTGATCGGCGAGAACGGCGCCTTCTATTTCCGCTACGACGACGCCAAAAAGCGGATTGTTCGCCACTACGCCAAGAGCGCTGCCGAACGGCAGGCCGATGCCGCGCGCCTCAAGGAGATCGAGCAAACCGTTCTGCGCGAAGTTCCGGGTGCGGCGGTCGCGGCCGACCAGGCCTATCGCGAGGCCGATCTGGCGATCGATTTTTGCGAGGACGTGGCGCCGCTGCCCAAAACCGAGGTTCTGAAGATCGTCGGCATCTTCCAGCGCTATGGCGCGACGGCGAAAATCTCGTCCATCCACGTCAATGGCTGGTTCGGCAAATACGACAAACTGTCGACAAGCCGGCTATTCTTGCGGGACTGTTTCGGTATAGATATCGACCACGACAAGGACAGCATTGTCTTCGTCGGCGATAGTCCAAACGATGCACCAATGTTCGGCTTCTTCCCCAACAGCGTCGGCGTCGCTAATGTGCTGGACTTCGCCGGCGAGCTTCCTGCGTCTCCCGCCTTCGTCACAAGAGGGCGCGGCGCGGAGGGATTTGCCGAGCTTGGCGACGCGCTGATTGCTGCAAAGGGAATGGAATAGTCATGGACCAAGGCCGACTGACGAAGAAGGAGCGGCACGCGCTTATCCTTTCGGAAGTGCGCCGGTCGGCGTCGATACGCATCTCCAAGCTCGCACGGCGCATCGGCGTCGCCGGCGAGACCATCCGCCGCGATCTCATCGAACTCGGCGATGCCGGGCTGATCAACCGCACCTATGGCGGTGCGACGATCTCGCTGGTGACATCAGAACCGGTGATTTCGGAGCGTGGCCTGACCCTGATCGAGGAGCGCGCCCGAATCGGCCGCGGCGCGGCAAGCCTTGTCGAGAAGGGCCAGATCGTGATGATCGATGGCGGTTCGACCACCTATGAGGTGGCGCGCAACCTTTCGCAGCTGAAGCGCGACCTGACCATCATCACCAATTCCACCGGCGTGGCCTCGGTGGCGGGCGCCAATCCGACCTTTCGGGTGCTGCTCTGCCCCGGGACCTATGATAGCCGGGAAGGCAGCGTGTTGGGCGAAGACACCGTCGAGTTCCTGCGCCGCTACAATGCCGACGTCGCCATTATCGGCGCATCGGGGATAAGCGCCGATGGTCCGAGCGACATGATCTCGGGCGCCGCGGCCGTTAAACGCGCAATGATATCGCGTTCACTGTCGACGGTGCTGGTGGTGACCCACGACAAGTTTGGCCGCAGCAGTCTGGAACGCATCTGCGGGCTCGATGACATTGCCGATATCGTCACCGACAGCGAACCGAAGGCCGACCTGCGCACTGCTGCCGAACAGGCGGGCACGGAGATGCATGTGTTTGCCGCCGACTGATCAGCATTGGCTATCCGGCGGCATCCCGGTTGGTCAGCGCGATGTGGCAGCAGCCGGAGCCGTGGCCCGGCGTCCAAGTGACATTGTCGAAGCGCACGCCCGTTGCCTCGAACAGACCACGGTCGAAAGCGCCGGCGATGCGGCAGAGCGTGGCGAGTTTTTCATCACCGACACCGGCCTCGACCCAGGCGTCCTTCAGCGGACAACGCTTCACCTTGAAGGCGATGTGGTCCGGCCCGCGCTCGACATCGGTCGGATACATCAGGCCGCCATCCGGGCTGACGGCCAAAAATGCCTCGCCGATGGCCGGCGCGTCGTTAGGTCCGAAACGGGCGAAGGCGGCCGCCGCCACCTCCTTGCCGCGCTGCTCGATGGTGCGGATCATGATCGCCTCGGCCTTTTCCGCGCCGAGTTCGCCGGTCAGCTCGTCGAGAAACAGACGGTAGAGATCGGCGCGGTTGCGGAAGGCGGAATCGAGTTCGCGCGAGAGTTTTTCGGCTCTGGCTTCTGGTTCGGTCATGGTACTTGCCTGCTGCTTCTGTCCAATCTTGGCGCCGCCGCAACCAGCGCCTTGCCGATTGCCGATTGCGGCGCGTCGACTACGTTGCGGGCGTCGCCGCTCTCGGCGATCCGCCCGGCGTTGAGAAGAACGACGCGGTGGGCGATGGCCCGTACGACGCCGAGATCATGCGAAATGAAGAGATAGGCGATCCGTTCCCTGGCTTGCAGGTCGAGCAGCAACTCAAGGATCTGTCCGCGGACCGAAACGTCGAGCGCCGACACCGCCTCGTCGAGCACGATCAGCGACGGTTTGGTCGCGATGGCTCGGGCGATGGCGACGCGCTGGCGCTGGCCGCCGGAGATTTCGTGAATGGCGCGCGGGGCGAGATCGGCTGCCAGCCCGACGCGATCCAGCAAGGCAGCAATGCGGGCCGGCCTCTCGGCGCGGGAAGCGATGGCATGGATGCGCAAGGGATCGTCAAGCACGCGAGCCACCGTGGCGCGCGGGTTGAACGCGGCGAGCGGATCCTGGAACACCATTTGCAGGCGCGCGCGCTTGGTGCGCAGGGCCGCACCCTTCAAGAGCAGAAAGTCATCGCCTTCGAACTGGACGGTGCCGGCGTCGGGCTCGATCAACCTAAGCACCAGCCGCGCGATCGTCGACTTGCCGCTGCCGGAGGGCCCGGCCAGCGCCAGCGTCTCGCCGGGTTCGATGGCGAAGGAGACACCGTCGACGGCCGCGATGGCCTTGCCGCCACGACGGTATCGCTTGGTAAGACCGGAGACGGTGAGCAAGTTCATGCCGGCGCCCGTCGTAGCAGCGGATCGGCGTCGAGGCCGAGATGGGCGTCGAGCAGCGTTCGCGTATAGGCATGGCGCGGGGCGTTTATGATTTGCTCCGTCGGGCCGAGTTCGATCAGTTCGGCGTTCCGGAATACAGCGATACGCTCTGCGAGTTCGGCGGCCAGCGCGATGTCGTGGCTGATGAACAGCAGCGTCATGCCGTCCTCCGCCACCAGTTGCCGAATGAGGCTGACGATTTCGGCTTGCACAATGGTGTCCAGCGCGCTGGTCGCCTCATCGGCGATCAGCAGTTTCGGACCGGCTGCAATGGCCGCGGCAATTGCAACGCGCTGCTTCTGGCCGCCGGAGAGCTGGTGCGGGAAAGCACGCATGGCGGTTTGTGGGTCGGGCAGCCGGACACGTTGGAGCAGGGTTTTGGCTTTGGCGTAAGCTTGTGGCCAGTCGAGGCCGAGGTGGGTGCAGGCGACTTCGGCGATCTGTTTGCCGACGGTCATGACGGGGTCGAGGCTGGCGGAGGGGTCCTGGAAGACGAAACCAATGTCGCGGCCGGGAAGGGGGAGCGTACTGGGCTCGGTTAATTTGAGAGGTCGGCGTTCCGTCACACCCCCCTCTGTCCTGCCGGACATCTCCCCCGCAAGGGGGAGATTGCTCTCTCATCTCCGCCTTCGCCAACCACGAACGTTGCAGAAGGGAAGCCGTCGGCAAAGCTGCTGATCTCCCCCCTTGCGGGGGAGATGTCCGGCAGGACAGAGGGGGGTGGGAAGGATCGCGGCGCCTGAAATCGCCACTTGACATGCCCTTCAATCTTGGCTGACCCCGGCAGCAGTCTAGCCACCGCCAGCGCCAGCGTGCTCTTGCCCGAACCGCTTTCGCCAATGATCGCCAGCCGCTCGCCGGCAATAACATCCAGGCTGACCCCCTTCAGCGCCGTTACCTCGCTGCCATCGCTGAAATAGCGCACAGACAGATCGCGTATCTCAGCCAGTGCGGTCACGACAGGCTCCTCCGCACCGCCGTCGTTTCGACCACGCCTTCGCCGGTGAGATAGACGCCAAGCACGGTCAGCACCAAGGCGATGCCCGGAACGATCGACAGAAAGGGCGCGGTGCGCAGCACAGTGCGGCCCTCGGCGATCATGCCGCCCCAGGTGACGCGATTGGGGTCGCCGAGACCGAGGAAGGACAGCGCTGCCTCGGTGAGGATCGCGGCCGCCACGATCACCGAGGACAAGGCCAGCACCGGCGGCAACGCGTTGGGCAACACCTCGCGAAAAGCGATCTCAAGCGGATGCATGCCGATGACGCGAGCGCCGGCGACGTAATCGCGCTCGCGGATCGACAGCACTTCGGCGCGCGCTACACGCGCCGGTCCGGTCCAGGCGCCAAGCGCTATTGCCGTGACGACGACACCGACCGACGGCCCGACGACGCTGACGAAGGCCAACGCCAGGAGAAAACTCGGCACGGTCTGGAAGGCATCGGTGATGCGCATCAGCCCCTCGTCCACAAGGCCGCCGGCAAAGCCGGCCAGCGTGCCGACGATCGCGCCGACGAAGAGTGCCGCCGCCGCCGCCGCCAGGCCGACCGCCAGCGAGGTGCGGGCGCCGTGGAACAGTTCGGCCAGCACGTCACGGCCGAGCCGGTCGGTGCCGAGCGGCAGCGACCAGTCCTGGAACGGCGGCAGCAGTGCTGGTCCGGCAATGGCCTGCGGGTCGCCGGGGAAGAGCAGCGACGCATACAGCGCCATGGCGAACAGAAGCGCCAGGATGATCGCGCCGGCGACCGCTTCCGGCCGGCGCAGGAACCGCGGCAGCGCGCTCACGCGCTGGCCTCGCTGGCACCGACGCGCGGGTCGAGGAAGGCGTAGGCGATGTCGACTGCAAGGTTGATGGCAATGACGAGGACGGCGCTGGTGAGGATGATGCCGAGCAGCAGCGGCGTGTCGCGCGAGGCGACCGCTTCCTGCGCCAGCCGGCCGAGGCCGGGCACGGCAAAGACGCTTTCGATGACGACGCTGCCGCCCAGCATCTGCGCCGATTGCAGGCCGAGCATGGTGACCAGCGGCAAGAGCGCGTTGCGGGCGACATGGGCGAGCACGATGCGGCGGCGCGACAACCCCCTGGCGCGGGCGGCGAGCACAAAATCCTGCCGCCACGCCTCGGCCATGCCGGCGCGCATCATGCGCAGATAGAGGGCGAGATAGATGAAGCCGAGCGCGGAAACCGGCAGGATGAGATGGACGGCGATGTCGGTGGCGCGGTCAAAACCGGTCTTGTCCGAGGCCAGGCTCTCGATGCCGCCGATCGGCAGCCAGCGCAGGTCGACGGCAAAGACGACGATCAGCACCAGGCCAAGCCAGAAACCCGGCACGGCATAAAGCGCCAGCGAGCCGATCGACAGGAAGCGGTCGCGAAAGCTGCCGGGTCTGGCGCCGGCGTAGATGCCGAGCGCCGAGCCCAAACCGAAGGAGAGCGCGGTGGCGGTCACCATCAGGAGCAGTGTCGTCGGCAGGCGTTCCAGGATAACATCGCGAATTGGCCGCGAGAAGGTAACGGACTGGCCGAGGTCGAAATGCAGCAGCGCCCAGAGATAGTTCGCGAGCCGTGTTAGCTCGGACTGGTCGAGGCCCCAGCGATGACGCAGCAATTCGATCATGCCGGCGTCGCCGCCGGTCGAGACGATGTAGGCGTCGACCGCGTCACCGGGGGCAGCTTCCAGGAGGAGGAATGTGCCGATGATGACGATCAGCAGCACGAAGATGCTGCCGACGAGGCGACGGCGGATGAGGGTGAGGGCGCGGGTCATGGGAAAGGCATAGCACTGCGCCAGTCGGGAGAGGTGCGGTGTCTAGGCACCGCCCTCTGTCCTGCCGGACATCTCCCCCGCAAGGGGGAGATTGGATGTCGCCTCTGCCTTCGCCAATCTTCGATGCCGAATGTACGCGACAGCGAAGCTGCTGATCTCCCCCCTTGCGGGGGAGATGTCCGGCAGGACAGAGGGGGGTGTGACGAACGGCCCTACGCCATGCCTTCACACCAATTTCTTTGCGAACTTTCATCCGCGCAAATGTGTCACGATTCCAGATACGTGTCCGCCCAGTTCGAAACCGCCCAGCGCGGGTTGTTGGCGATGTTCCCCACCGTCTCGCGCGCGACGCTGATGAAGCTCCATTCGGCGACGTTGATCAGCGGCAGGTCCGCCGCGACCTGTTTCTGGAATTCCTTGTAGAGGTCGGTGCGCGCTGACGTATCCAGCGTCTCCGAAGCCTTGGCGATCAGCGCGTCGAGCGCGGCGTTCTTGTAGCCGCCCTGGTTGGAGAACGGCACGCCGTCGGGAATGCCGCTCTGCACCAGGATGGTGGTCGAGATCGCCGGGTCGCCGCGGAACACCGGCGGGCCGACGGCGAGGTCGAAGGCGTGGTCGGTGTAGACGGCCTTGATGTGCGCGGCCGAGTCGTTGTTGACGATCACGGCGTCGATGCCGATTGCCGCCAGCGCCTGGCGCAGATAGTCGCCGAACTGCTTGGTCTCGTTGAAATAGGGTGCCGGCAGGAGTTTCAGCGCAAAACGCTTGCCGTCATCGGCGCGCTTGTACCCCGCGTCGTCGAGCAAGGCGTTGGCCTTGGCGACGTCGAATGGATAGATCGGCACGTCGGCAGTGTAGAATTGCGGATCGTTCTTCGGCACCGGGCCGGTGGCGGCAGCGGCATAGCCGAGGAACACCGTCTTGACGACGAAGTCCTTGTCGATGGCATGCGCGATCGCCTGGCGGACCTTCACGTCGGCCAGTTCCTTGCGGCGATGGTTGATCTCGACGACGAGCTGATAGGTCAGCCCCTCATAGCCCTTGGAGATCACCTTCAGGCCCGGCACCTTGGAGATGCGGTCGAGGTCGGCCAGGGGCACGGCGGAGAAGGCGGCGAGCTGGATCTCTTCAGCCTCGAGCGCCGCTGCAGCCGACGTGCGGTCGGGTAGCACCTGGTAGATGATCTCGTCGAGATACGGCTCGTCCTTGGCCCAGTAATCCGCATTCCTGGTCAGCTTGTAGTACTGGCCGGCCTTGTATTCGCCGAACTTGAACGGCCCGGTGCCGATGGGTGCATTGTTGGCCGGGTTGTCCTCGATCTTGCCGACTTCGTAGATATGTTTCGGCACCACGCTCGACAGCGCCGGCAAGGCGTTGCGGATCAGCTGGAACGGCGTCGGCTTGGCGAATTTGAACACGGCGGTTAGATCGTCAGGGGTGTCGACGCCGGCCAGATCCTTGAACACGGTGCGGCCGAGATTTTGCAGCGGCTTCCAGATCTGCAGCGCCGAGAAGGCGACGTCGGCCGAGGTGAACGGCTTGCCGTCATGCCACTTGACGCCGTCGCGCAGTTTGAAGGTCACCGACAGCCCGTCGGCAGCACCTTCCCAGGAGAGCGCAAGGCGCGGTTCCAGTCCGTCCTTGCCTTCGAACGAGGCTTCGGCCAGCGTTTCGACGATCTTGCTGGAGATGAAGAAGACGCCGTTGGAGGCGACGATGGCCGGATTGAGGTTGCGCGGCTCGGAATCGGCGGCAAGCACGAGGCGGCCGCCCTTCTTCGGCGTCTGCGCCCAGCTGAATGTGGGCATGGCGGTGGAGGCCAGCAGTAAAACTGAGCCGCCAAGCAGCGTGCGTCTGGAAATATCCGACATGATTAACCTCCGTCCTCTCCGCGACCAGATGGGCGCACCCCTCGAAGCTGGCGGCACCCGCCAGCATCCTCGCGGCGATTATGGCCCTTGCCAAGGGTTTCGCCAGAGACGGAATTGGCGCATCTTTGCTTGGCTTTGAAATTTTCGTCCGCTGGACCAGTTTAGAGGTGGCCCTTTCATTCTGGTATTCTGGTAGGACCAGATTGCCTTGATGTGCAGCAATGACGACTTGGTGACTGCCTGCTGAAGCTATTTTCCTTGTTTCTGGCTGGACCAGAGTGAGCAAAATGGTGCAGATTTGATCGAAAGCCAAGGGATCGGCCGCTGCACGACGGGCGATCCCACGGAAATCAGGGAGAGAACAATGAACATTGCCCCGGGCAAGAGCGCCGTCAGCAATATCCCGTTCGACCAGGCGAGGGTCGACCGGCTGATGGAAGAGGCCGGCATCGATGTTCTGCTCGCGACGTCCAAGCACAACACGCAGTATCTGCTCGGCGGCTACAAGTTCATCTTCTTTGCCGCCATGGATGCGATCGGCCATAGCCGTTACCTGCCTGTCGTCGTCTATGAAAAGGGTGGGCCCGATCATGCCGCCTATATCGGCAACCGCATGGAAGGCGCCGAGCACCAGAACAACCCGTTCTGGACGCCGACGCTGCATGCCGCCTGCTGGGGCACGCTCGATGCTGCCAATCTTGCGGTCGAGCACGTGACGAAAATCGGCAAGGTAGGCGCCCGCATCGGCATCGAGCCGGCCTTCCTGCCGTCCGATGCTTATGCACTGATCCGCAAGGCGCTGCCGGACGCGAAGCTGATCGACGCGACCGATATGCTGGAGCGCATGCGCGCCATCAAGACGGACGCCGAGCTGGAAAAGCTGCGTATCGCCTCCGAGCTGATCACCGATTCCATGTTGGCGACCATCCGGTGGGCGCATGAAGGCACGACCAAGGCGGAGATCATCGAGCAGCTGCGGTGTGAGGAAACCAATCGCGGCGCGCATTTCGAATATTGCCTGCTGACGTTGGGCGCCAGCCACAACCGTGCGGCGTCACCGCAGGCGTGGAAAAAGGGCGAAGTGCTGTCGATCGATTCCGGCGGCAATTATCACGGCTATATTGGCGATCTCTGCCGCATGGGCATTCTGGGCGAACCGGATGCCGAGCTTGAGGATCTATTGGCCGAGGTCGAGACGGTGCAGCAGGCGGCGTTCTCGAAGGTGAGGGCGGGCACCATCGGCGGCGACATGATTTCGCATGCCGAGGGTGTGCTGAAGGCCTCCAAGGTCGCGCACTACACGGATTTCTTCGCCCACGGCATGGGCCTGATCACGCATGAGGCTCCGTTCCTGATGACCAACCATCCGGTGACCTATGAAGGCACCTATGCCGCCAAGCCGCTGGAGACAAACATGGTGCTGTCGGTGGAGACGACCATGCTTCACCCGACGCGGGGGTTCATCAAGTTGGAGGACACGTTGGCGGTGACGGATGCGGGATATGTGATGTTTGGGGATCGGGCGCGGGGCTGGAATAGAGGTGGGGCTTTATAGAACGAAGGCCGGCGCCGCCCCTCATCCGCCTGCCGGCACCTTCTCCCCGTAGAACGGGAGAAGAAGGCAGCTCGGGCGATTGGCGAAATCGCCGATGAAAGCATCTTTCTCCCTGTCACTATACGGGGAGAAATGTCCGGCAAGACAATGAGGGGCGGCGCTACCCCTGGAGGAAATCATCATTTCCCCGCCGGGATCAACCTGAAATCCGGCAACTCCCGCAGCACCAGTTCGGGTCCAGCCGGCGAATAGACAACGAAGAGCTGCATCGGCCCATCGCCCGTGTTCAGCGTCGAATGGAAACGGCTTTCCGGCACATAGATGGTGCAGCCGGGGCCGACCTTGGCGACGACCGGATTGCCCTCCTCGTCCTCGACCATCTGCTCGCCATTGCCCGAAATAACGAAGATGATCTCTTCCGCGCCGGGATGGTTGTGGCGCGTGTGTCCCTTGCCTGAGGGCAGGTCGACGACACCGCCGGAAAAGCGCTCAGCGCCATTCACTTCAGGCGCCACCGTCAGCGACAGCTTGCCCCAGTCAAAGCCGAAGGCGCTCACGTCCTTCGGGTATACGAATACCTTGCTCTTGTCGGTCATGATCTCATCCCCTTCTTTTCTTATGGTCGTGCAGCATGACGGCCTTGAAATCCGCCGTCTGCCTGGCGATCGCGGCTTCAGCCGGCAGCCGTTCCATCGAACTCGCGCCATAAAAGCCGTGCAGGCCCTTGCAGCGGTCGAGGATGTAGCGGGCATCATCCGGCATCGAGATCGGCCCGCCATGGCAAAGCAGGATGACATCCTTGCGCACCGAGCGCGCCGCGTTGGCGATGACGTCGATCTCGACCACGCAGTCGTCGAGCGACTTGGCCGACGTGGCTCCGATCGAGCCGCCGGTCGTCACCCCCATATGGGCAACGACGATGTCGGCGCCGGCTTTTGTCATGGCGCGCGCCTCGTCGGGGTTGAAGACATAGGGCGTGGTCAGAAGATCGAGCTTGTGCGCCTCGGCGATCATGTCGACCTCCAGCCCGAAGCCCATGCCGGTTTCCTCAAAACTCTGGCGCATGCTGCCATCGAACAGGCCGATGGTCGGGAAATTCTGCACGCCTGAAAAGCCCATCGTCTTCAGCTCGGCAAGCAGCAGCGGCATGATGACGAAGGGATCGGTGCCGTTGACACCGGCCAGCACCGGCGTCTTTTTGACCACCGGCAGCACCTCATAGGCCATTTCCTTGACGATCTCGTTGGCGTTGCCATAGGCGAGCAGGCCCGCAGCCGAGCCGCGCCCGGCCATGCGATAGCGGCCGGAATTGTAGATGATGATGAGGTCGATGCCGCCGGCTTCCTCGGCCTTGGCCGACAGGCCAGTGCCGGCGCCGCCCCCAACGATGGGCACGCCGTCGGCGATCATCGCCTTGAACTTCTTCAATATGTCCTTGCGCGGTATTGCGGGCATTTGTTGGCTCTCACTGTCTGGCGATGTCGAGGAAGGCCGCGGTTGCGGCTTTGGCAAATTCCGGATCGTTGATGTGCAACGGCAGGCGTGTGACCCGGCGTGTGGCGCTCGGCCTGATGGTGCGCTCGATGGCACCGAACAGCACGGCGTCGGCTTCGGGGTCGAAGAAGGCGCCGCCCTCGATATCGAGTGCCGAGACACCTTTTTCGGGGATCAGGAAATGCACAGGGCCCTCGCAGCGAGCGAGCCTGGTGCCGATCCACTCGCCTATACCGCGGCATTCGTCCACCGTGGTGCGCATCAGTGTGACGTTGGGATTGTGCTCGTAGAACAGCCGGCCCCTAAACTTCTCGGGAATGGTCGGCGGCGCCCAGAAATTGACCATGTCCAGCGCGCCGACCGAGCCTACATAGGGCAGCTTGGTGCGGGCGATGGCGCCGAAGCGGTCCTCCGTCGCAGGCAGCACGCCGCCGAGCAGCAGGTCGCAGACTTCCGTCGTGGTGATGTCGATAACACCGGCGAGCAGGCCCGAGTCCGCGAGCTTCTCCATCGAGCGGCCGCCGGTGCCGGTGGCGTGGAAAACCATGCAGTCATAGTTGGCGCGCAACTGATCCGCGATGGCGGTCACGCAAGGCGTGGTAACGCCGAACATGGTGAGCCCGAGTGCCGGCTTGCCGGTGGCAGTCGGCGCCGGCTTTGCGGCCATGCCGGCGATCGCTTGCGCCGCGTTGTGCAGCACGACGCGTGACAGCCGGTTCAGTCCCGCCATATCGGTGACCGATGGCATCATGATGATGTCGGAGACGTCGACATAGGGCGCGGTGTCGCCGGAGGCGAGCGTCGAGACCATGATCTTGGGCAGCCCAAGCGGCAGCGCGCGCATGCCAGCAGTGATGATCGACGTGCCGCCGCCGCCCCCAATGCCGATCACGCCTGATATGTCGTCGCGCGACTGAATGAAACCGGTGAAGGCGGCGCCCATGCCGGCCACTGCCGTGCCGCGATCATCGATGCCGAGCACGCCACTGGCTCCATCCGGATGATGCGCCGCGACCTCGCTGGCCGGGATATCGACCGGCACCGTGGCACCGCGCGTTCCGATGTCGACGCGGGCAACCGAACTGCCGGTGGCGGCAATAGCATCGGCCAGGAAGGCAAGTTCCTCGCCCTTGGTGTCGGCTGTGCCCACCACGTAGATGCGCTTCATCGCGTTTCTCCCGTCACCGGCCGACCGGCGCCGGACCGCCTGTCGCCCTTTGCCGGCCTTTCGGTGGGCAAAGGTCATTGCAATTTTTTGAGACGCGCGTATCGTATTGACATGGATGTCTCACGTCAACAAGCCGCTGGGAGCGACGACGCCAACGAGGCTGCCGAACGCGGCCCACGGGCCCGCACAAAACGGCTGATGCTGAAGACGGCGACGCGGCTGATGCAGGCGGGCGTCACCCCGTCGGTCAGCGAAGTCGCGGAGGCGGCGCAAGTGTCGCGCGCCACCGCCTATCGCTATTTCCCCAGCCAGGCAGCCCTGGTGCAGGCGGTGGTTGACGAGGGGCTTGGGCCGATCCTGACCTGGCAATCGACGTCCACCGATGCCGGGCGGCGCGTTGCCGAATTGTTCGATACCGCCATGCCGCGCATCGAAGCTTTCGAGGCAACTTTCAAGGCAGCGCTGAAACTGTCGCTCGACCAATGGGCGCAGCGGCAGGCGGGCACGCTGGGCGGCGAGCCGCAATTCACGCGCGGACATCGCGTCCAGCTGCTGAAGGATGCCATCGCACCGCTCAAGGGCCGGCTGCCGCCGCGCGAGTTCAAGCGCCTGGCGCAGGCGCTGTCGATGATGTTCGGCGTCGAAGTGCTGATCGTGCTGAAGGATATATGGGGGCTCGATAGCCGCGGCATGCGGTCGGTCGCGCAATGGGCGGCGGGCGCCCTTGTGCGCGCCGCGGTGGCGGAATCAACGGCTGAAATCGATGCGGCCCCGACGGCGGCATTGGCGAAATAGCGCCAATCTGGTTCGACCAGATTTGGATGCCCACTATTGATGTTAACCGGGATGGCAGTGCCGAAACAAGGCTTTCCTATATCAACGAGTAGGAAAATTCAGGGAAAACAGTCGGATACATGAAAAATCCGGTTATACAAGGTCCGGTGGTGATCCAAGAAAGAGCTTGACGGCTATCCAAAATTGGTAATACCAGATCAGGAAAGAAAAGGCGGATCGAGAATGACAGCCGCAGTCCATTTCGGCAGGACGAGGAGAATCATACGGATGGCGCGTGTTCCGTCCGCACGAGGTGGCGCATCGTGACGCAGACGTCGCCTCGCGCCAGTGACGGCAAGGGGATTGCGCTGCGCCTCGATGGGCTCAGCAAGGCCTATGGATCCGTGCGCGCCATCAACGACCTGAGCTTCGCCGTCGACGAAGGCCGCTTCTTCGTACTCTTCGGGCCGAGCTCCGTTGGCAAGACGACGACGCTGCGCACTATCGCCGGCCTCGTCAAGGCCGACTCCGGCACGCTTGAGATCGGCGGCCGCGACATGGCCCATGCGCCGATCGCCGGCCGAGGCATCTCGATGGTCTTCCAGTCTTTCGCGCTTTACCCCCACCTCACGGTCTATGACAATCTCGCCTACCCGCTGCGCGAGGAGAAAGCCGCGCGCGCCGAGATTGACAAGCGGGTGAAAGAGACCGCCGAGATCCTGAAGCTGACACACCGCCTGAAGGCCAAGCCGGCAACCCTGTCCGGCGGAGAGCAGCAGCGCGTCGCGCTCGGCCGCTCCCTGATCCGCCGGCCAAAGATTCTTCTGCTCGATGAGCCGCTCACCAATCTCGACGCCAAGCTTCGGCACGAGACGCGCGCCGAGCTGAAGCGGCTGCACCGCCAGTTCGGCATGACCGTGATCTATGCCACGCCCGACGAGATCGAGGCTCTCTCGATGGGCGAGACGATCGCCGTCATGCGCGATGGGGGCATCGTCCAGATCGGCACGCCAGACGAGCTTTACGAGCAGCCGATCGATACCTATGTCGCCAGCAAGATCGGCTCGCCGCACATGAATCTGTTCACGGCCTCGGTGCGCGCCGACACCAGATCTTTCGACACGCCGCTCGGGACTCTGGTTCCGGCGACGGCGCCAAAGACTGCCGATGCCAACGAGGCCGCGCTGATCGGCATTCGCCCGAGCGACATTCGGCTCGCCGCCAAGGGCGAAGCCGGGGTTGCCTCGAAGGTGCATCTGGTCGAACCGCTCGGCGACATAACGATCGTCTCGGTCGAGGCCGGCGGCGAGATGTTGCGCATGGTGCTGCCGGAAGCGATCGCCGCCAGCATCAGGACCGGCGATTCGGCATCGATCGCCATCGATAACAGGAAAATCCACGTCTTCCGCGCCGCGAGCGGCCAGGCAATGACCTGACTCGAAAGGCGAGAAGCAATCCGGTTAACCAAGGGAGGAAACGCGAATGACGGCGATGACCAAACTGAAAGGGCTAGCGACAGCCGCAAGCTTCGCTGCCACACTACTGGTGGGAGGCGTGACCTATGCCTCTGCCGAAGAAGTGACGTTGACGATGGCGGTGCCGGATTGGCCCCCGACCCGCATTATGAAGAAGTTCTTCGACGAGCAGTACAAGCCGAAGTCTGGCAATACTGTGAAGCTCGATGTGGACTTCATTCCGTGGCCGGATTTCTACACCCGCGTCAACGCCTCGTTGACCTCGGGCGAAAAGAAGTACAACTTCATCGTGTCGGACTCGCAGTGGCTGGGCGCCTTCGTCGAAGGCGGCTACTTCCGCAAGATCAACGATCTCATCGATGCCGACCCGGAACTCAAGGCGACGATGGAGTCGATGCATCCCGCCGTGCTCAACGCCTACTCGACCTATCCCAACAGCACGCCGAACTACTACGGCTTCCCGCAGTTCCCGGACGTGCTGGTCACCTACGGCCGCAAGGACGTGCTCTGCAACAACGACGAGCAGGCCGCCTACAAGGCGAAGTACAATGAGAAGCTGCCCTGCACCGGCGAAGAAATCGACGCCATGGACTGGAACACGTTCGAGCATGTTGGCGAATTCTTCCAGCGCAAGAAGGGCGACAAGCTCGCCGGCCAGGTGCTGGATGACGATTTCTATGGCATCGCCTATCAGGCAGGCAAAGGCTACGACTTCTCGACGAGCTCGGTCCACACGTTCGTCTGGGAGCATGGCGGCGGCATCTGGGATGAAACCAAGGCCCCGACCGGACATGCCGAAGGCGTCGTAAACTCCCCGAAGTCCATCGAGGGCATGGAGCATTTCCTCAAATTGCTGAAGTTCATGCCGCCGGTGGTCAAGACCGGCACCATGGACATCTTCGTCTCGGACCAGTTGTTCCGTGAAGGCAAGGTGGCCATGAACATCGACTGGATCGGTCTCGCCGAAGCCTCGCTCGATCCCAAGACGTCGAAGGTTGCCGACAAGCTGGTGTTCGGATTGGCGCCAGGCCTGCGCGGTGCCGACGGCAAGGTGAATCGTACGTCACAGATCGGCGGACAGCCTTTCGTTCTCACCACCTGGACGACGCCTGAGCAAATCAAGGAAGCGGTTGGCTTCGTGAAGTGGTGGCTCTCGCCTGATATCCAGCACCAGTTCGCCGCCGGCGGCGGCCAGTCCGCGATCAAGTCGGTCTACAGCGATCCGAAGTATGTGACCTATCGTCCGTGGGACCGCGCCTGGGCGAACTCGCTCGACTGGCAGAAGGACATGTGGCACGTGCCGCAGTTCTTCGAACTGCTCACCCAGCAGCAGGACCAGTACGACCTAGCCATCACTGGCAAGCAGGACGCCAAGACCACCTTGGATAACATCGCCAAGTTCCAGGAGGACCTCCTGAAGAACGATGGTCTTATCCAGTAACCTTCCGACATAGCTGCGGGGAGCGGGCAAAAGCCGCTCCCCGTCATTGCCACTTCAGGCGCTCCATATTTCGGACTCCCATGACCGCTGTTTCAAGCACGCTGCTGACACCACGCCTTACCGCGGTTGTTGCCCACAACTGGAAACTCGCCATCGCTGTCGCTGTCGTCGTGTCGGCCATATCAATGGCGGGCTTGCCTGCGGCTGTCTCCTTCTGGGTGGTGGGCGCCGCGGTGGCGTTGGTCGCGGCCGCATTTACCGTCAACGCGTATCGCCGCCACTACTTCGGCGCCTTGCTGGTCGCTCCGGCAATCGCCGTTCTGTTTGTGATGAATATCTTCCCCTGCTGTGGTCGCTGGGCCTTTCGTTCTTCGCCTACCAGGCAAACCAGCAGACGATCCGCTTCGTCGGACTCGGGAACTACATCCGGATCCTTACCAACGATCTCGCTGCTCACGCGACTTGGGGCGCGCTGATCAACACCGCCATGTTCGTCGTGTTCACCGTCTCCGCGCAGATGATCGTCGGCTTTCTGCTGGCCATCCTGTTCGCCAAGCAATTTCCGCTGCGCAAGTATTTGTTGATCCTGGTGCTGACACCGATGATGCTTTCGGTTGTCGCCTCTGGCGTGTTCTTCACCTACTACTATGACCCGACATTCGGGATTCTCAGCTACGTCATCAATTCCATCTCCGGCAACCAGTTCATCCTGATGAGCAACAAAGTCGGTGCCGTGGCGGGAATCGTTTTCGCCGACGCATGGATGTGGTCGCCCTTCGTCATGCTCCTTGTGCTGGCGGGCCTCGTCTCGGTGCCGAAATACCTTTACGAGGCCGCTGCCATCGACCGTATTTCCAGCTGGCGGCAATTCTGGATGATCACCTTCCCCTACATCCGCGGCCTTCTGATGTTGGCCCTTCTCTTCCGCACCATCGAGGCATTCAAGCTGGCGGATCTCGTCATCCTCCTCACCAAGGGCGGCAACGACACGCTGACGATCTCCTATCACTTGATCCGCATCGCCAACGAGCAGAACAAGACGAGTGAGGGCGCGTCGATCTCCTATCTGATGCTGTTCATGGTGATCGTTCTCACCAACCTCTACCTGTACCTCGCAAACCGCCGTACGCAGGGAGCCTAACCCGTGACCGAATCGATATTGGGAAAGCTCGGCTTCCGCAGGGCCAGCGGAGTAGACGAGGCCGGCTGGGGGCGGACGCTCGCCGTGGCCGTCGTCGCCTTTATCTATTTTCTGCCGGTGCTGTTCATCATATTCACCGCCTTCAAACCGCAGGGCGACGCGCTTCTGGTGCCTCCGACGCTGTCGCCCACGTCGCTGTTCGGCTTGATTCCGGATCATTTTGTGTTCAAGCCCACGCTCGAAAATTTTGGGTCCGTCTTTTCTCGCTCGATGACGTCGGGCGGTGCCCCGGAAGCGACAGGATTCGACCGTTATTTCTTCAACTCGATCTTCATCGCCTCGGCTTCGGTGCTGCTGGCGCTGGTCATCGGCACCCTGGCGGCCTTCGGCTTCTCGCGCTATCCGCTGAAAGGCAATGACACCTACCTGTTCATCATCCTGACCACGCGCATGCTGCCGGCGATTGTGGTGATCATTCCGGTGATCCTGATGTTCCGCGTAGTGGGCCTGTCGGGCTCGTATCTCGGCATCATCATGCTCTACACCGCCTTCAACTTGGCCTTCACCATCTGGATGATGAAGAGCTTCTTCGATGAATTGTCGCCAGACGTCGAGGATGCCGCCCGCCTCGACGGATCGTCCGGAATGCGGGTGTTCTTCAAGATTTGCCTGCCCCAGGTCATTGCCGGGCTCGCCGCCACGTTCGTGTTCGGCCTGATCCTCACCTGGAACGAGTTCCTCTTCGCCCTCTTGCTCTCGGGGCCTGACACGAGGACGGTCCCGGTCGCCATGAACCAGGCCGTGTCGTCGGGTGGACGCGGCACCGACTGGACTTTGCTTGCCGCCATCGAAACCCTGTTCCTCGTCCCAGTCTTCCTGGTCACCTTCTTCTTGCAAAACCATCTGTTGCGCGGTGTTACCTTCGGCACGGTGAAGCGCTGAGATGTCAACCATCGAACTCCGCAAAGTCACCAAGCGCTTCGGCTCCTTCACCGCGGTCAAGGACGTTGACCTGTCGGTGGCCGCCGGTGAGGTCGTCTGCCTTCTCGGCCCGTCCGGCTGTGGCAAGACGACGACCTTACGCGTCATCGCCGGGCTGGAAAGCGTCACTGACGGCGAGGTCGTCGTCGCCGGCAAGGTGATGAACAAACTGCCGCCCGAAAAGCGCGACATCGCCATGGTGTTCCAGTTCTACGCGCTCTACCCGTCGGCATCGATCGCCGAGAACATCGCCTTCCCGCTCTATCATGACGGCATTTCCGGGGCTGAGCGGACTGCCCGCGTCAACCGCGTCGCCGCGATCCTTCACTTGGAGCACGTTCTCGACCGGCTGCCGAACCAGATATCCGAGGGCGAAAAGCAGCGCGCCGCCATGGCCCGCGCCATCGTCCGCGACCCCAATTGCTTCCTCTTCGACGAGCCCTTGTCGCGTCTCGATGTCGAACTGCGCCAAACCATGCGTGGCCAGATCAAGGAAGTGCTGCAGGGCCTCTCCAAAGCGACCGTGATCGTGACCCATGACCAGCTCGAAGCGCTCACCATGGCCAACCGCATCGCCATCATGAAGGACGGCCTGATCGAGCAAGTCGGCTCACCGCACGAGGTATTTGCCAAGCCCGCCAATGCTTTCGTGGCGAGCTTCATCGGCACGCCGCAGATGAATCTTCTCGAGGCCGACCTCAAGGCCTTCGCCGATGGCACGGCGGACATGACCGTTGCCGGCATTAGTCTGGCGATCCGCACGGACGCGGCGGTCGCGCGCCTGCAGCCCGGCAAGGTGACGATCGGTGTCCGCCCCCGTGCTTTCACCGTGACCGATACGGGGGACCGTGGCACCATCTCCGCCAGAGCCGAGCTCATCGAGCCCATGGGCGCCGAAACCCTTATTCATGCCCGCACGGCGGCAGGCGCCGACATCCGCGTCGTGGTGACGAGAAGCCAGTGGGTCAAGGTCGGCGAGGCGCTGAATCTACGCCCCGATCCCAGGCAAACCCATGTCTTCGATGGCGCCGGAAAGGCGGTGCGGTCATGAGCGACAGTTCTTCCGGCATGAGCCGCGCCGGCGCGTTCCGCCTCGAGCTCTTCATCATTGGCCTCGGCGTCTTGGCGCTGGTGCTGATCTTTCAACCCTTTTCCATCGGCCTGTACGCGGTCGGCAGCGGTCTCGTGGTGCTTGCCGGGCTCATCAACAACCTGCTGCCGTTGGCCCAGCCGGGCGTCAAGGTGCGCAGTGTGGTGACCGTAGCGCTGGTCGTGGCGCTGGTCTTCTGCATTGCGCTGCTGGTATCGATCACGGCGGCGCATCTCTACGGCGTCTTCTTCCTCAATCCACCGGACCCCAACACTCTCGCCGGCAAGGCGCAGCTCGCCACGCCGCCTTTCTACAAGCAGGCTTTCGTGTGGGAAATCGCCGCCGCGGCGGTGATTCTCGCGCTGATCGTCACCGCTCTCAACAAGACAGCGCGATGATCAGCAGCTGACGCTATCCGGCAGGTCGCGCTCGCGCCCGTCCGCGACGGTCGGTGTGCGTCGCCCTCTCAACTCTCACGCTGTCATCCTCCGGCTTGACCGGAGGACCCGACGCCGAGATCAAGGATCGTGTCGACCGCGCCGCCAAAACACTCAGGATCGAACATCTGCTCGACCGCAAGACCGATCGTCTGTCCGGCGGCGAGATGCAGCGCGTTTCGATCGGCCGCGCCATCGTGCGCAAGCCGCGCGTGTTCCTGATGGACGAACCGCTGTCGGCGCTCGACGCCAAACTGCGCGAGGCGCTGCGCACGGAACTGAAGAACCTGCAGATCCAGCTTGGCGCCACCTTCCTGTTCGTCACCCACGACCAGATCAAGGCGATGTCGATGGGCGACAAGGTGGGCGTGCTCAACCATGGCCGCATCATCCAGACCGGCACGCCGCACGAGATCTATAACAATCCGCGCGATACCTATGTGGCCAGCTTCGTCGGCTCGCCGCCGATGAACCTGATCGATGGCAAGCTGGTCAACGGCCGCGCGGTGATGGCGCCGCTAAATTTCGAACTGCCTTTCTCTGGGGGTGCCAAGGCGGGCGGTGCGACCGACGGTCGCCCGCTCGTCTTCGGTATTCGACCTGAGGATGTGTATCTTGAAAGCGGTGCGCCGGTCGAGGCACGCGTCCACGATGTCGAGAACCATGGCGTGGAAAAGATCCTGACTCTGCGGGTCGGCGACACGACGCTGCGCGCCACGGTGCCGGCCAGAACCGATGTCCAGATCGAGCAGCCGGTGCGCTTTGCCTGGAATCAGGACAAGGTGGTGCTGTTCGACAAGGGCAGCGGCGTGAGCTTGCGGCACGCCAGCTAGTTGCGGTCGAACGACGGCGCCGCCTGACTATTTCTGGAAGTAGGTCTCGTAAGGCGTATCGTTGATCAGCAGGATCACGCACTCCGTCTCTGAGAGGCAGGCGTCGTCGTGCATCTCGTTGGCCTTCTGGGTCCAGTAGGATCCCGGCGGCAATTCGACCTTCGTCGCTTCGCCGCCGTCCATTTGCCAATGCGCCCACAGTCCCTTGATGACCACCGCGCGATAGTCGGCGGTGTGCGCATGAACCGGCGCGCGCCAGTTGCCGGGAACTTTCAGCAAGGTGCCCGCCGGGCCTTTGGCCCGGTCACCCCACAACGGGCCAAGGCGATGCGGCTGGTCTGGCACTTCGGCGACATAGGGGATCTTGTCGGCCGGGAGATAGCTGTCCTCGAGGGCAAAGGCGCGAGCGGGAAAGACGCAAGAAACGGCGAGCGCCAGAAACGCGCTGTCTTCGGCGGCCTGGTGGTCGACAATGCCGGTGTGGCCAGCGCCTTCGCCTATTGTGGCGCTGCGACCTTGCTGGCGGCGATCGTTGTGTTCGCGCGCGGCCCTAAGCGCGTCGAATAGCCGATAGCCATCCTTGGCTGAAGCAGCGGGCCCGAGAACTATCAAGGTTTTCGGGGCGTTGCTTTTGTGGTGAGAGGCCACCGTAGGGTCAGACCGCGCGGCCGTCGAAGTCGAAGACCGGCAGGCCGGTGGGATCGAAATCGGCGACGCAGTTGAGGTTGATGTAGGCGCTGCGTTCGCTGCCCTGACTGACATCCTCGGCAAAGGGATGGATGCCGCAGGTGCGGCAGAAGCGATGCGCCATTGCATGATTGCCGAATGTGTAGGTGCCGAGATCGTCGCCCCACGCCAGCACCGTCAGGCTGTCATGCGGGATGGCGGCCAACAGCGCGCCCTTGCGCGAGCAGATCGAACAATTGCACCGCACGGCGCCGGTCAGCTGCGCCTTGAATTCGAACGCAACCTTGCCGCAGTGGCAGCTGCCTTTGTACAGCATCAGTCCCTTCCTATCGCTGGCAGGTGCAAAGGCACGCTGTCCGGGCTATTCCTTCCGCTGACCTAGCGGCCCATATGCCTTAAAGACGCTCCACCTTGACGGAATCCGACATCGACATGCAATCAATCCGCGATCGTCTCGAGATCATCCTGTCACGTCTTGCCAGTTGCGCGGCAGGCGAGAAGGTGTTCACCAAACTCTATGCCGAGGCGGCGCGCGCAGCGGCCGAGGCCACCGATGCGCGCAAGAAGGCCGGCGTATCGCTCGGGCCGCTTGACGGCACCATCGTGTCGATCAAGGATCTGTTCGATGTCGCCGGCGAGCCGACCACGGCCGGGTCGCTGATGCTGAGGGACACCGCGCCCCGTCGGCACGACGCTGCGGTCGTCAGCCGTCTGCGCCAGGCCGGCGCCGTCATCATCGGCAAGACCAACATGACCGAATTCGCCTTCACCGCTATCGGCGACAACATGCACTACGGCACACCGGGCAATGCCGCCGACACCAGCCGCATTCCAGGCGGTTCGTCGTCGGGCGCCGCCGTGTCCGTTGGCGAGGGGACGAGCGACATTTCCATCGGCTCCGACACCGGCGGTTCGGTGCGCATCCCGGCATCGCTGAACGGCGTCGTCGGTTTCAAGCCGACGGCGCGGCGCGTGCCGCTGACTGGTGCCTATCCCCTTTCCGCGACGCTGGATTCGATCGGGCCGCTGGCGCTGAGTGTTGCTGCGTGTGCCCTGGCTGACGCCGCGATGACGGGCGAGCAGATGCCGCAACTGCACCTGCCGTTAGCGCTTGCCGGGCTTCGTGTCGGCATTCCGCGCGGCCTGCTTTTCGAAGACACGGAAACGGAGATTGCCGCCGCGTTCGATCGCAGCCTTGCCGGGATCGAGCAGGCAGGCGCGTGGCTCACGGACATTTCGATCGACGACCTCATTGCCGATCTGCGCCTGGCCACCAAACGCGGCTCGATCGCGGCCATGGAAGGTTCTGAAATCCATGCCGACTGGCTGGCGACGGGCGCATCGGTGCCGGTCGATCCCCATGTCAGCGGGCTGCTGTCGCGGGCGGCGGCCATACCGACGCCGGTTTATATCAGGGCAATGCGTCGTCGCGCGGCACTGTGCATAGCCATGGACGAGCGGTTGGGTTCGGTCGATGTGCTAGCTCTGCCGACCACGCCGGTGACAGCGCCGACTATCGTTTCGATGGCCGAGGATACGGCTCTGCGTGAACGCACCGAAGGTCTGCTGCTGCGCAATACCCAGGTCGCCAACCAGTTCGACCTCTGCGCGATCTCGCTGCCGATGCCCGGCATGACGCTGCCGGCCGGACTGATGCTGGTGGCGCGCAATGGCCACGACCACCATCTGCTGCGCATCGCGGCTGAAGTCGAGCGGCTGCTCCGATAGGCAGCGAGCCGTAGGTCGGCAGTCAACGTGCCGCGCAGCGCTTGCGCTCGCTTTTCTTGGAGGAGCGTTCGATTTTGTCTTGGAGGAGCGTTCGATTTTGGTAACGACCAGCATCGGCGGATCGTTCGGCTGGCCGCGATGCTGGATCGATCCTCGGACGACGAGTTTTCCAGCATAAAGCTTGTCGGAGAGGTCAGGTGCCGATCTGTCCAGCGGCGGCAATTCCGTAGTGTTGAGCTCCACGCCTTTAACGACATTGCCGGTGGTCAGATCCAGCGCATTGCCTGACGGGCAGGGCGCCATCATGCAGACGATCCCATTGCTGCAATAGACATAATCGCTGCTTTGTGCCGCCGCGAGCGAAGGTAAGGCCACGATCGACGACACTGCGAGAACCAGAGATGCGAAGCGAAAACCGGACATGGTTCACGCGTCCGCCGGGAACCGTCTGCGGTAATGCTCGACCACGTCGGGATTGCGCAGATTGACAGGCAGCCGGTTGGCCAGCACCAGCAAGGTCTCGCCGGCCGCGCCCACGCCCATGCGCATCATCGATTGCTCGGTAATCCCCGCCATATGCGGGGTGACGATAACATTGTCGAAACCGAAATAGGGATGGTTTGCCGGCAGCGGCTGCGTGGCAAAGACGTCGAGTGCGGCGCCGCCGATCCGGTCTTGGCGCAAGGCCTCGATCAGCGCCTCGTCATCGATCACCGGCCCGCGCGAAATGTTGATCAAAAGCGCGTCCGGCTTCATGCGGGCGATGCGTTCGCGGCTGATCAGGCCGCGCGTTTCCGGCGTCAGCGGGCAGCAGAGCACGATGATGTCGCTCTGTTCGATCAGCGCATCGATCGACAGGAAGCCGATCCTGTCGGGTGCCGGCTGCATGCTGCGGGTCGTCGCCACGACGTCGAGGCCAAAGCCGTGCGCGGCGATATGGGCGACTGCCTGACCGATGGCGCCGAAGCCGATGATGCCGATGGTCTTGCCGGCAAGCTCGCTGGCATGGCTGGCGTGGTCGCGGCCGGCATTCCAGCCCTTGGCGCGCAAGTCGCGGTCGACCGAACGGAAGCGCCGAAGCAGGGCAAGGGCCGCGAACATCACATATTCAGCGACCGAACGCGCATTGACCGCCGGCACGTTGGCGACCAGCACGCCGGCCGCGGCCGCGGCCTCCATCGGCACCATGTCGAGCCCGGCGCCGTGGCGGACCGCGGCTCTGAGTTTCGTGGCGTTTTCGAACAGCGACGGCGGCAGCGGTGCGCGAACGATGATGACGTCGGCATGCTTCGCCTCGGCGGTCAGCGTTGCCGCATCGAGCGCTGAGGCGACGACGAGTTCACCGGCGCCCGCCAGCATTGCGGAGGCACGCGGATGCAGCGTGTGCGTCGACAGGATTCTGGGCATGGGGGCTCTCGTGTTTGTCGCAAGCGAAAGCGCTGCGCGCTTTCCCGGGAAAACCGTTTCACACTTTTCCTGGAATTGCTCTAGGCTTTCTCAAATGCCAGGCTTTGCGCTTGCGCCTCGCGGCCCTCGATGATCCCCTTCCAGTAGCTTTCCGCGCCTTGCAGGTGGGCGCTCATCAGCGCCTGGGCGAGATTGCCGTCGCGACGCAGCAGCGCCTCGTAGATCTGGATATGCTCGGCATGCGAGCGCACTGAGCGCTCGGGATCGTTGAAGTAGATCGGCAGCCGCTGCTCGCCCATCAGGTAATAGACGCTGCAGATATTGTGGAAGACGCCGTTCTTGGTCGCCCGCACGATTTCGAGGTGGAATTCGCGGTCTTCCTTGGCGAGGCCTTCGCCGGCGGCGATGCACTCCTCCGAGGCTTTCAGGATCTCCCGCAGGCGTTCGAAATTCTCTTCGGTGGCACGCGAACAGGCAAGTTCGGCGGCCTTGATCTCGTGGATCTTGCGCAGTTCGACGGTCTCGTAGATCTGCACCGGATCGAGCGGCAGGCCCGCGCGGGCGAAAAGAGCCAAGGCTTCTACACTGGCCTGCCTGGTGTCGACATAGATGCCGGATTTGGCGCGGCGCTCGACGATGCGCATGGCCTCCAGAATGGCCAGCGCCTCGCGGATCTGGCCGCGGCTGACACCGAAATGCTCCGCCAGCTCGCGCTCCGAGGGCGTGCGGCCGCTCTCCTTGTCCGAATGGGCGAACAGATAGGCGGCGAGTTCGGCGAGAAGGTTCTTTTCTTTCATCGTCAACCGCGTTGCGCGTGCGCCTCCAGGAACCGCTCCGAAATGGTGAATCCCAGACCCGGCTTTTCAGGGATCGCTATCATACCGTCCCTTGCTTCGACAGTCTCTTCGATAAGATCGTGGATCATGGGGTTGGCGCCGAGCGAATATTCGACGGTAAAACTGGCAGGCGAGGCCGCACAAACATGCAGGCCGGCGAAAAAGCATGGCGCGCCGGCCCACAGATGCGGGGCAAAGCGCAGATTGAAGGCACTGGCGATGGTGCCGATCTTCATCGCCTCGCTGATACCGCCGCAAAAGGCCGGATCCGGCTGGAAGATGTCGGCGGATTTCAGCACCGCGAGATCGCGGAAAGCGTAGCGCGTCGCTTCGCTTTCGCCGGTGGCGATCGGGATCGAGCCCGAGGCGCGCACCTCGGCCATACCAGCCTTGTCGTCGGCGATAACAGGCTCCTCGAACCAGGCGAGGTCGAGATCGCTGGCCAGGCTGATGAAGCGCTTGGCCTCGGCCACCGTATAGGTGCCGTGCGCGTCGACCATCAACTCGACGTCAGGACCGAGCGCCTGCCGTGCGGCGCGGACGCGGGCGGCGGAAATGTGCGGGGCGCCGTCCATGGCGCCGACGCGCATCTTCAGCGCCCTGAAGCCGCCTTTGGCGATGTAGGATTTGAGCTGCTCGCCGATAGCCTCGGCGGCAGCCCAGCCGCCGGAGGCGTAGGCCGGCATGCGGTCGAGCTTGCGGCCGCCGATGAGCCGCCACACCGGCTGTCCCAACGACTTCCCCAGAATATCCCAGAGCGCGATATCGACGGCGCTGATTGCCGCAATGCTCATGCCGCGCCGCGCCAGCTGCGGCATGGCATGGCCGGCGCGCGCGGCACTGTCATGGCGCACGCCGTTGTAGAGCATCTCCCAGATCATGCCGATGTCGGCGGGGTCGCGGCCGATCAGCTGCGGCCCGACCTCGTGATTCAGCATGTAGACCAGCGCACCATAGCTGCCGGCGCTGCCGGCGGCGTTCTTGCCCTCGCCCCAGCCGATCAGCCCGTCGTCAGTCTCAATGCGCAGGATGGCGGCGTCGAACGTCGTCACCTGGCCAAAGTCGCTGCGATGCTGCTTCGCGGCCTCAATCGGCACGCGGACCCACCACGCCTGGACCGTTTTGATGCGCATCCCGATCGGCTACTTGATCAGCGGCAGCAGCGTTTCGGCCGTGATGCGCATCTGGTCGGTGTAGAATTTCTCCGTCAGCACGCTGGAGCCGTGATCCTGGATGAACTTCAGCTGTTCGGGAGAAATGTCGACCGGATTCCGGTCGACCATGTCGGGATAGGGCGCGGCGGGTGTGCGGTCGACGGGCGCGACGAATTCGTTGGTCAGCGCGCCGTCATAGCCGACTTCCTTCAGCGTCTGCACGATCCGTGGCCAATCGATCTGGCCAAGGCCGGCGGCAAAGCGGTTGTTGTCGGCGACGTGGAAGTCGAACAGCCGTTTGCCGACCTGACGGATCGCGTCATGGACGTTAAATTCTTCCATATGGATGTGATAGGCGTCGAGGCAGACGCCGCATTCGGGGCTGACCGCATCGGCCAGGGCCAACGCCTGCGCGCCGCGGTTGAACAGATAGGTCTCGAAGCGGTTGAGCGGCTCGACCGCGATCTTGACGCCGACCTTCTTGGCATGGGTGAAGCATTCGCGGGTGGCGTCGACCACCCACTTCCATTCCTCTTCCTCGGTGCCGTCCGGCACCACTTTGCCGACGGTCGCGGGCACCAGCGTTATGATCTCGCCATCAAGTTCGCTGACCATGGTCAGCACGTCCTTGACGTACTGCACCGAGCGTTCGCGCTGGCCCTGGTCCCTGGCGGCAAGGTTGCGTTCGCCCAGCATCAGCGTCACCGACCCCCAGCAGCGGATGCCGTATTCTTTCAGCAGCGCGCGGGTCTCCTTGGTCTTGTATTGCTCGGGCTCGCCGGAAATCTCGATCGACTCGTAGCCGAATTTCTTGATGCGCTTCAGCGTCACCTCCAACGGTTCCGCGCGCATCCAGTTGTGCGTCGAAAGATGCATGGTCTATCCTTCCCAGAATTCGTCTGTGCCAGTTCGCCTGCGACGCGCCCCACAAGGCGCGTCGCGTGTTTCCTCCCCAAGGCGCTCCAGCGTTTTTGCGCAACTGGTTCGACCAATTGGGCCCTAATGGAGGTCTACAGCAATTTTTGTCGCGCGGCAAGAACCGCCGCCATGCGATATCGACATCTGTGTACCGTATTGATTATGCTGGTATATATCGCCAAAAATGGAATGCCCTGGCAGCTTTGCGCGTGAGTCAAATGGCTTGACCCATTTTCGGTATTTGGTAATACCAGAATGCCGATACGAGAATGCACATCACGAGAGACCAAAGAGGCTGGCCCTGCTTTCATCAGACGCTATGCTTGGTCCTTGGAAAAATGAATTGGGAGGATGCCGATGCCGTCGACAATGAAGGGTCCGGGGCTGTTTCTGGCGCAGTTCGCGGGGGATACCGCGCCGTTCAATTCGCTGGCCTCGATCACCAAATGGGCGGCCGGTCTCGGTTACAAGGGCGTGCAGATCCCGACCTGGGATGCACGCCTGTTCGACCTCAAAAAGGCGGCATCTTCCAAGACCTATTGCGACGAGGTGAAAGGCATCTGCGCGGATGCCGGCGTCGAGATCACCGAACTGTCGACGCATCTTCAAGGGCAGCTGGTGGCGGTGCACCCGGCCTATGATGCCCAGTTCGACGGCTTTGCACCGCCTGCGGTGCACAACAACCCCAAGGCCAGGCAGAAATGGGCGGTCGAACAGATGGAGTTCGGCGCCAAGGCCTCGAAGAATCTTGGCCTGAAAGCCTCGGTGACGTTTTCCGGCGCCCTAGCTTTCCCGTACCTCTATCCCTGGCCACAGCGGCCGGCCGGGCTGATCGAGGAGGCCTTCGCCGAGCTCGGCACACGCTGGAAGCCGATCCTGGACGTCTATGACGAAAACGGCGTCGATGTCGGCTACGAGATCCATCCTGGCGAGGACATCTTCGACGGCGCAACCTTCGAGATGTTCCTAGATGCGGTTGGCGGTCACAAGCGCTGCAACATCAACTACGACCCGTCGCATTTCCTTTTGCAGCAGCTCGACTATCTCGAATTCATCGACATCTATCACGAGCGGATCAAGGCCTTCCATGCCAAGGATGCCGAGTTCAATCCGACGGGGCGGCAAGGCGTCTATTCCGGCTATCAGAGCTGGACCAATCGCGCGGGGCGATTCCGCTCGCTTGGCGACGGGCAGGTCGATTTCGGCGGCATCTTCTCCAAGCTTACCCAGTATGGCTACGATTCCTGGGCGGTGCTGGAGTGGGAGTGTTGCCTCAAGCATCCGGAGGACGGCGCGGCCGAAGGCGCGCCCTTCATCCAGCACCACATTATCCGGGTGACGGAAAAGGCCTTTGATGATTTCGCCGGCGGCACCACCGACAAGAAGATGCTGCGCGCCATGATGGGTATTTGACACAAGCAGGAGAAAGACATGGTCGGCGCATCGAAGTCGGAAGCGGGGGGCGGCCCGATCCGCTATGGTATGGTCGGCGGCGGCCAAGGCGCCTTCATCGGCGCGGTGCACCGGATCGCGGCGCGCATGGACAATGACTTCGTGCTGGTGGCCGGCGCCCTGTCGGCCAATCCCGAGCGCGCCAAGGCTTCCGCCGCCGAACTCGGTCTCGACCCGGCGCGCAGCTACGCCTCCTATGCCGAGATGGCCAAGGCCGAGGCCAAGCGCCCGGACGGCATCGAGGCGGTGGCGATCGTCACCCCCAACAATGTGCACGTGCCGGCGGCCAAGGTCTTCCTCGAGGCGGGCATCCACGTCATCTGCGACAAGCCGCTGGCGACGACTTTGGCCGAGGCCAAGAAGCTCGCGGCCGTGGTTGAAAAGACCGGCAAGGTGTTCGTGCTGACGCACAATTACACTGCCTATCCGATGATCCGGCAGGCGCGCGAGATGGTGGCCAAGGGGCAGCTTGGCGACATCCGCATCGTTCAGTCCGAGTACCCGCAGGACTGGCTGACCGAGGATCTTGCCGCCACCGGCCAGAAGCAGGCGGCGTGGCGCTCCGACCCCAAGCAGGCGGGCGCGGGCGGCGCGCTCGGCGACATCGGCACGCATGCCTACAATCTGGCGCGCTTCGTCTCGGGTCTGGAGCTCGATTCCCTGTCGGCCGATCTCGACGCTTTCGTGCCGGGGCGACTGCTCGACGACAATGTCAATGTCATGCTGCGCTTCAAGCCGGTCGGCAAGGTGCATCCGGCCAAGGGCATGATCTGGGCAAGCCAGGTGGCGCCCGGCCACGAGAACGGGCTGAAGCTGCGCATCTATGGCTCGAAAGGCGGGCTGGAATGGGTTCAGGCCGATCCGAACTATCTCTGGTACACGCCGTTCGGCCAGCCCAAGCAGCTGCTCACCCGCAACGGCGCCGGCGCGCTGCCAGTTGCGGGACGCGTCAGCCGCGTTCCGGCTGGCCATCCGGAAGGCTATCTCGAAGGCTTCGCCAACATCTACCAGGAGGCGGCGCGGGCGATCCGCGCGGCACGCAAGAAGGGCGGCAAGCCGGGCAAGGACGTGGTGTTCCCGACCATCCAGGACGGCGTCGAAGGTATGGCGTTCATCGAGGCCTGCGTGAAGTCATCGAAGAAGAACGGGGCGTGGACGAAACTTTAGGGAGCGCCGGCGCGAAGTCTCTTCTCCCTTCGGGGAGAAGGTGGCCGCGAAGCGGCCGAATGAGGGCGCATGGTGCGAGGTGCGAAAGAAACCAGCGCGCGGTCAAATGGGGAGGGGCTGTCGATGAAAATCGGCATGTGCATGTTTTTGTGGACGACTTCCGTGTCTAAGAAACACGAGCCGTTGCTGCGCGACATCAAGGCGACCGGCTTCGACGGCGTCGAGATACCGATCTTCTCAGGCACGCCAGAGGACTACAAGAAGCTTGGCGATTTGCTCGACCGCATCGGGTTGGAGCGCACGGCTGTTACGGCGATGGGCGACCCGGCGATGAATCTGATTTCGCCGGATGCCGCGACCCGCAAGGCCGGCATCGGCTACATGAAATGGGCGATCGATTGCGCCCAGGCGCTCGGCGCGAGTACGCTGAGCGGGCCGCTGCATTCGACGCTCGGCGCCTTCTCCGGCAGCGGGCCGACCGCTGCCGAGAAGAAGCGCTCGATCGCCTCGCAGCGCGCCATTGGCGATCATGCCGGCAAGCGGAACGTTACCATCGGGTTGGAGGCGCTCAACCGTTTCGAGTGCTATCTGCTGAACACGATGGCCGATCTGTCCGAGCACGTCGATGCCATCGACCGGCCGCACATCAAGGCGATGTACGACACCTTCCACGCCAATATCGAGGAAGCCGACCCGATCGGCGCCTATACGAAGCACCGCAGGAATGTCGTGCACATCCACATTTCGGAGAACGATCGCGGCGTGCCGGGACGCGGGAACATTCCGTGGAAAGAGACTTTCGCGGCCATCCGCAAGAGCGGCTATGACGACTGGCTGACGATCGAGGCGTTTGGCAGGTCGCTGAAGGATCTGGCGGCGGCGACCAAGGTGTGGCGGGATTTTTCCGAGACGCCGGAGGCAGTTTATCGCGAGGGATACAGGCATATCAGGGATGGGTGGAAGCGGGCGGCTTAGCCGCGCCGCCCAAGGAGTGCTGCGTTCCTTCACACCCCCTCTGTCCGGCAGGACAGAGGGGGGTGCTGTCCCTCGCACGTCACCCCTCCTCGGCCTGCATCCTGTTGTAATCATGGATGGTCCGGCTGAGCCGGCGCCTCAGGAAATTCGAGATGTTGTCGAACACAAACACGACGAGCAGGATCAGCAGCACCATGTAGAAGACGTTGGCCCAGTTGGAATTGGTGCGCATGGCTTCCCAGAGTTTCAGGCCGATGCCGCCAGCGCCGACGGCGCCGATGATGGTGGCGCCTCTTGTGTTGGATTCCCACTGGTAGAGCGTCTGGCTGATGAAGACCGGGATCACTTCCGGCATGACCCCATAGCGCTGCACCAGCAGGCCGTTGGCGCCGGTCGACTTGATGCCCTCGCGCGGTTTGTCGTCGATGTTTTCCAGGCTTTCCGAATAGATTTTGCCGAGCGTGCCTATTTCGGTGAAGAAGATCGCGGCGCTGCCGGCGAGCGGTCCCGGGCCGAAGGCGCGGGTGAAGAACAGCGCCCAGATCAGCATGTCGACCGATCGCATGAAATCGAAGAAGCGCTTGAGCACCTGGCCGAACAATCCGCTCGGCGTGATGTTGCGGGCGGCGAAGAAGGCGAGCGGGAAGGCGACGAGGCCGCCGAGCAACGTGCCGAGAAAGGCCATGACGATGGTCTGCAGCAGTTTCGTCCAGACGTCGCCATGCTGCCACTGCGCATTGTTCCAGATGTTGTCGCCGGCGAGCGCGAGGTTCGAGGTGCCAGGCTTAAGTTCCGGTCCGGACCAGATCAGCGAGATCACTTCACTGGCCGATTTGCCGAAGAAGGGCGAGCGCGTGTCGAAGACGAAATTTGCCCAGCCGAGGAAGCGCTTGCGGACCTTGACGCGATCGACGGTGACGCGCACTTCGCCGACAAAGCCCATCCTGGCGACGATCTCGTCGTCATGCGCGGTGATCCAGCCAGGCACCGGACCTGGAATTACCGGCTTACCGCTGGTCAGCGCCACCGGCACCATCTCGCCATTGGCGACGATCGTCGCTTTGGTCTTGTCGAAGGTGACGGACCTGGCCGCGCCATCGATCAGGACGGTGAAGGTGCCATCCGCGTTCTTGACAACCCAGTCGGGATCTGGGTTCTCGCCGAGTGCTGAAAACCGCGGGTATTTCGGCGTGATTTCAGGCTGGTCGAGGCGGAATTCAGGCTGCAGATCGTAGCTGATCCATTGCGTCAGGAAGAGCGGCAGGCGCTCCCAATGCGAGTCGCGCATCACCTGCGGCAGGTCGAAAAACCACAAGGCGTAAACGAGGTAGAGCAGGATGCCGCCGAACAGGAACAGCGGCGCGAAGCGCTTGTAGGCCGGCCGCCGAAAGATTTGCGGATAGCGTTCCTCGATCGACTGGACCTGATCAGTGGTCAAAGCGGTCATTTAAGCGCTCATCAGAAAAGCTTGCTCGCCGACCAGCTTGCGGCGCAGCCAGGCGGAGAACTGGTCGACGATGAAGATCGTCGTGAACAACAGCAGCACCAACGCCACCGTCTTGGCGCCGAAACCGCGCGATATCGAGAGCTTCAGTTCCTCGCCGATACCGCCGCCGCCGACGGCGCCGATAATGGTCGAGGCCCGCACGTTGATCTCGACGCGCAGCAATGTGTAGGACATGAAATTGGGCAGCACCTGCGGCAGGTCGGCGAAGCGCACGCGCTCGAACCAGTTGCCGCCGACCGCTCTCAGGCCCTCTTCGGCGCGCATGTCGATGTTCTCGTTGATTTCATAGAACAGCTTGCCCAGCGCGCCGATCGAATGCAGGCCGATGGCGATGATGGCTGCGATCGGCCCGGTCGAGACAATGGCGGCGAACAGGCCGGCAATGACGATTTCGGGAAAGGCGCGCAGCAATTCCATGAAGCGCTTGACGACGAGCCGCAGCGCCGGATGCGGCGTCAGGTTGCGCGCGGCGATGAACGAAAACGGCACGGCGAAGATGAAACCGATGAAAGTCGAGACCAGCGCCACGTTGAGTGTGGTCAGCATCAGCTCGAAATATTCGGGGATGTAGAAGCCGCCCCAGACATAGACGCGGCCGAGCGGGAAGTTGAACTCCTGGGTGCCGGTGTCATGCGGCGAGGCGATGTCGAACAGCGCCCGCCAGACGTCGTTCCAGTCCTTCGGGATCAGCCAGCTGAGGAAGTCGAATATATGCGGCAGCCGGTCCCAGAAGTGACCGGCATTGGCCTCGTCGGCGAACCACATGCTCGACAGCGTCGCCGCCAGCAGCAGGCCGATGCCGAGGATGGTATAAAGCCGCCGCAACGATATCTGGCGCTGCCAGGCGTTGGCTACCTGCAGGGTCGCGTTGGAGCGGGCTGTTGCTGAGATGGTCATTATCGGGACATGCAAAAAGGGCGGCGTTTTTCACGTCGCCCTTTCTGATTTTGCCGTCAGCCGCCGATGGCTGCCTTACGGGCTTCGACGATGACGTTGTAGAAGTCAGGCTTGACCGGGACGTAACCGGTGAAGTCGCCGCCTTCGACGCCTTCGAAACAGGCCTTGTCCTTCTTCGGCAGGTCGGTGAAGAAGGCGGCAAGCTTGGCGGTCATGTCGTCGCCGAGCGCGGTGCGCACGACCAGCGGGCCGTTCGGGATCAGGCCCGAGCGCCAGACTTCGACGAAGTCGTTGGGGTCGACGGCGCCCTTGGCGGTGACCTTGTGGAAGGTGCCGGAGGTGTAGCCGTTCTTGAAGTCGCCGATGCCGGAGGAATCGTCAACCGCAACGTCGACTTTGCCGTCGCGAACGGCGAGGATGTTGTTTTCATGGCCGCCATTGAACTGGGTCGAGGCGAAGTAGGCGTCGTTCGAGGCGCCGGTGTCCTTCGGGATCTGGGTCAGCGGGATCAGGTAGCCCGAGGTCGAGTCCGGATCGGCGTAGCCGAGCTTCTTGCCCTTGGCCGACTTGATGTCGGTAATGCCCGAAGACTTCAGCGCCAGGCCGATGGAATAATAGCCGGTGGCGCCGTCGGTCTGCTGGGTGGTGAGGATCGGGGTGACCGCCTTCGGGTCCTTGATGTAGACGCTGGCGTAGCCGGAAGCGCCGAGTTCGGCAAAGTCGAGCGTGCCGCCGAGCAGGCCCTGGATGACGCCGTCATAGTCGGCGGCGGGGAACAGCGAGACCTTTTCGAAGCCGAATTCGGTCTTCAGGTGATCGGCCAGGCACTGATAGTTGCGCAGGCGGTCGGTTTCGTTCTCTCCGCCGAGGATGCCGACGCGGAATTCCTTGAGGTCGGCCGCATGCGCGGCGCTGGTTGCCATGGCGAGCGCCGAAACGGCGCCGAATACCATCTTCCTGAACATTGATGTCTCTCCTGTAAGTTCCGGCCCCGCGCCGGCAGCGTTCTTGATTTTTGCAAGTGCCCTTGACGCGGGCGGTCGATCCAATGCGGCTCAGTTTTGGTCCATGATCTTTTCCGAAAACCGGTATCCACTTTTCGGGATCATGGGTCAGTACCCGGGGAATGCGGGCTCGAGCGGGCTGGCGGATGCGGCGATCTTTTGCTTGTAGGCGATGCTGGTCGAGGTGATGGCCTCGGAGATATCGACGCCGTTGCCGTCGGCGCCATAGACCAGGCGCACGGCCTCGCGGTTGAGCGCTTCCGGCGGACCGTCGAAGACGATCTTGCCGGCAGCCATGCCGATGATGCGGTTGCAATAGGTGCGGGCGGTGTCCAGCGTGTGCAGATTGGTGACGACGGTGATGCCTTCGCGCAGGTTGATGTCCTGCAGCGAGTCCATCACCACCTTGGCGTTGAGCGGGTCGAGCGAAGCGATCGGCTCATCGGCGAGCAGCACCTTGGGCTGCTGCATCATGGCGCGGGCAATGGCGACGCGCTGCTGCTGGCCGCCAGACAGCGTGCCGGCTGGCTGCAGTGCGGTGCGGGCGATGTCGAGGCGCTCGAGTGCTGCAATCGCCTCAGCGCATTCGGCGCGGGTAAACATGCCGAGCAGGTTGGAAAAGGTCGAGCGATGATTGAGACGGCCGAGCAGCACATTGGTCAGCACATCGAGGCGCGGCACCAGGTTGAACTGCTGGAAGATCATGGCGCAGTCGCGCTGCCAGCGTCGCAGCGGCGAGCCACGCAGCCGCGAGACCTCGGCACCGTCAAAAAAAATCGATCCCTGGCTGGGGTCGATGAGACGGTTGATCATGCGAAGGAGGGTGGATTTGCCGGCGCCGGAACGACCGATGATGCCGACCATCTGGCCCTGCGGGATCGACAGGTCGATGGCGCTGACGGCGGTGTTCTTGCCAAATCGGCGCGAGACGCCGCGGATTTCGAGCGTGGCAGGGGTCGATAACATCGAAGAGTTCCAGACCTGAATTGATCGTCTGGTTCTCGCCTAGCGCAGCGACATGAACCTGCCATGTCATGACGATGTCAGTTTTGTTACGCTCCACAGCCGTGCGGCAAGTGGGGGTGATCGCACCCGATCAGGCGCCGTATTTCTCGAGGAACGCGTCTGCCTCGAGTACGCGAAAATCGTCGAGCGCGGCGCGCAGCCTGGCGTGGTCCCAGTCCCACCAGGCGAGCGCCTGGTAGCGTTCGGCCGTGCGGCGATCGAAACGCTCGCGGATCGGCTTGGCTGGCACCCCGCCAACGATGGTGTAGGGCGCGACATCCTTCGACACCACAGCGCCGGCGCCTACGGCAGCACCATCGCCGACGGTGACGCCGGGCAGGATGGTCGAGCCGTGGCCGAGCCAGGTGTCGTGGCCGATGGAGACGCGTTTGGCGCGGCGCTGGGCGAAGAATTCTGTTTCGTGCTCGGCGTCGTCCCAATAGTCGGAGGCGCGATAGGTGAAGTGATGCAGCGTCGGCCGCCAGGTCGGGTGGTTTGTGGCGTTGATGCGCACGGCGGCGGCTATGTTGGAGAACTTGCCGATGGTCGCGCACCAGACGACGCAGTCCTGCATGATGTAGGAATAGTCGCCGAGGATGCTTTCGGACACGCGGCTGCGGTCGGCGATCTCTGTCCAGCGCCCCAATGTCGAGTTCTCGACCTGCGCCGTGGCGTGGACCAACGGCGCTTCCGATAGTTTCCTGCTCATGCAGCGATTTTTCCGGCGGCGAAAGAGGTCACGTCGATGATGCGATCGGCGACGGCTTCACGCACATCCGGGTCATGGAAGATGCCGAGCAAGGCGACACCGCCGGCTTTCTTGGCGGCGATCAACGCAACCACAACGTCGCGGTTTTTCGAATCGAGCGAAGCTGTCGGCTCGTCGAGCAGCAAGACCGGATGCTCGGTGATGAAGCCGCGCGCGATATTGACGCGCTGCTGCTCACCGCCCGAGAAAGTCGCCGGCGGCAGCGCCCAGAGCTTTTCCGGCAAATTGAGCTGCCCCAGCAAGGTGCGTGCTTTTTTCCGCGCGCTCTCGCGGTCCTCGCCGCGTTCGACCAGCGGCTCGGCGACCACGTCGAGCGCGGATACGCGCGGCACGGTGCGCAGGAACTGGCTGACATAGCCGATCGTCTGGCGGCGCACGGAAAGCACCGTGCGCGGGCTGGCGATGGCGAGATCGATCAGGCCGCCCTCATGCTGAACGATGATCTGGCCTTCATCGACGGCATAATTGCCATAGAGCATTTTCAGGATCGAGCTTTTGCCGGCGCCGGAAGGCCCGCCGAGCACGGCGCATTCACCGGCCCGGATCGAGAATGAGACGCCGGCGACAACCGGCAATCTGATGCCGTCGCGCAGATGCATGGTGAAGCTTTTGGCGACGCCGGAAACAACGAGGGGCGTCGGCATCAGAAGGTTCTCCAATCGTTGTTCGTCCGCGGGCCAACACCCCCCTCTGCCTTGCCAGGCATCTCCCCCTCAAGGGGGGAGATTGGCTGTCGCGTTCGACTTCGCCATTCTTCTGCATCGTAGAAGGGGCGGGACATAAAAGCTGCTGATCTCCCCCCTTGAGGGGGAGATGGCCGGCAGGCCAGAGGGGGGTGCCTTGGCGCCATCTTCACACCTGTAGAATCGAGGAAACAAGCAATTGCGTGTAAGGCGCGCGGGGATCGTCGAGCACGCGATCCGTCAGGCCGCTTTCGACGACACGGCCGTCTTTCATCACCATAATACGCTGCGACAGAAGCCGGGCGACGGCGAGATCGTGGGTGACGACGATGGCCGCCAGGCCGAGATCGGTGACCAACCCGCGCAGCAAATCGAGCAGGCGCGCCTGCACCGAGACGTCGAGGCCGCCGGTCGGCTCGTCCATGAACACCAGCCTCGGTCCGGTGACGAGGTTGCGGGCGATTTGCAGGCGCTGGCGCATGCCGCCGGAAAAGGCGCGCGGCTCGTCGTCGATGCGGTTCTCGTCGATCTCGACGCGCGACAGCCAGTCGACGGCAGTGGCGCGGATCTTGCCGTAATGGCGGTCACCGACCGCCATTAGCCGCTCGCCGACATTGGCGCCGGCAGACACCGTCATGCGCAAGCCGTCGGCGGGGTTCTGATGAACAAAGCCCCAGTCGGTGCGCATCAGGAAGCGGCACTCGGCCTCGCTCATACGGTAGAGTTCGCGGAACTGGCCGTCGCGCATGCGGTAGCTGGCGGTGCCAGAAGATGGTAGCAGCCGCGTCGACAGGCAGTTGAGCAGCGTCGTCTTGCCGGAGCCGGATTCGCCGACGACGGCCAGAACCTCACCCGGCCACAGGTCGAAGGTGACATTCTCGCAGCCGACGCGCGAGCCGTAGAATTTGGACAGTTCGGAGACGCGCAGCAGTGGGTCGCCGGTCATTCTGCTGGCCTCATCTTTCCTGCGGTAACATGGCTTTCAGCCGCAAGGTGGCCGCGATGTCCTTCGGCGCGCCGCTTCTCGCAATGGTCGGTGTCGGAGCAGACGAACATGTGGTCGCCATGGTCGTCGAGGATGACCTCGTCGAGATAGACATTTTCCGCCGCGCACAGCGCACAGGGCAGGTCGAAGGTCTGGACCTCGAAGGGATGATCCTCGAAGTCGAGGCTGACGACATCGGTGAAGGGCGGCACGGCATAGATGCGCTTTTCGCGCCCGGCTCCGAACAGCTGCAGGGCCGGCGAACGGTGCATTTTGGGGTTGTCGAATTTCGGCGTCGGCGAGGGGTCCATGACATAGCGGCCCTCGACCTTGACCGGATAGGCATAGGTGGTGGCGATGCGGCCGTGTTTGGCAATGTCCTCGTAGAGCTTCACATGCATCAGGCCGTATTCCTCGAGCGCATGCATTTTGCGCGTTTCGGTTTCGCGCGGCTCGAGGAAGCGCAACGGCTCGGGTATCGGCACTTGGTAGACTAGAACTTGGCCGGCGCTCAGCGGGTGTTCCGGGACGCGGTGGCGGGTCTGGATGATGGTGGCGCTGGCGGTATCGGTCGTCACCGCGACGTTGGCTACCTTCTTGAAGAAGGCGCGGATCGAGACGGCATTGGTGGTGTCGTCGGCGCCCTGGTCGATGACTTTCAGCACATCGTCCGGCCCGATAATCGAGGCGGTGACCTGCACGCCGCCAGTGCCCCAGCCATAGGGCATCGGCATTTCGCGCGAAGCGAAGGGAACCTGATAGCCAGGGATGGCGATGCCCTTGAGGATCGCCCGGCGGATCATCCTTTTGGTCTGCTCGTCGAGATAGGCGAAGTTGTAGGTGGCGATGTCGGTCATGGCGATCAAATCCACTCCCTGCTATTGCATTGACGCCCAGAAAACGGAAATGAAGGCGAAGTCGAATGACTCAGACCGGTTGGATCCAGATTGCAATTCTGCTTCTGGCGTTTGTCTGCGTGGTCGGTTTTGTACCTCGGCGCTTGTTTCTGCCTGCTTCCAGAGATGGCGCGCATGTCACAGGCGGAAACGGCAGCTACGTCGGCGGGCATAGCAGCCATTCCCATGACGGCGGCAACGGGGATGGCGGCAACGGGGGTGGCGGCAATGGCGGGGGCGATTAGGCTCATTCGGCCGCCTCCCGCTTCTCTTCCACCTTTGCAGGGTTCTCTCGAGCTTCGTATTCGGCGCGCATGCGGCGCACCAAATCGAGCTCGGCCTGGAAGTCGACATAGTGCGGCAGCTTCAAATGCTCCACGAAGCCGGTCGCCTGAACATTGTCGGAGTGCGAGATGACGAACTCCTCGTCCTGCGCGGCGGCGACGACATCTTCGCCGAGTTCCGGTGCGCGCAGCGCGCGGTCGCACAGCGCCATGGCCATCGCCTTGCGCTCGCTTTGGCCGAAGACCAGTCCGTAGCCGCGGGTGAATTGCGGCGGCGCCTTGGCCGAGCCCTTGAACTGGTTGACCATCTGGCATTCGGTGACGCGGACCTTGCCGAGCAGCACGGCGAAGGGCAGTTCCGGCACGTCGAGTTCCAGCTCGACCTCGCCGATACGCACCTCGCCGACAAAGGGGTGGTTGCGGGCATAGCCGCGCTGGGTGGAATAGCCGAGCGCCAGCAGAAACCCTTCATCGCCGCGCGACAGCGCCTGCAGGCGGATGTCGCGCGCCATCGGAAACTCAAGCGGCTCACGGGTGATGTCGCCGGGGACATGGTCCTGCGGCATGTCGCCATCCGGCTCAATCAGCCCTTCGCGGGCGAGGATCGTCGAAACGCGCGGCATGGCCTGCGTTTCCGTCTCGCGCTGCAGCGGTTCGGCGACATCGGCGCCGGCGGCGAGTTCCGGGTCGAGCAGGCGGTGGGTGTAGTCGAAGGTAGGCCCAAGCAGCTGGCCGCCGGGCAAATCCTTGTAGGTCGCCGACACGCGCCGCTCGACCAGCATGGCGCCGGTGTCGATGGCGTTGGTGTAGCCGAAGCGCGGCAGTGTGGTGCGGTAGGCGCGCACCAGGAAGATCGCCTCGATCATGTCGCCGCGCGCCTGGACTATGGCGAGCGCCGCCAGTTCCCGGTCGTAGAGCGATCCTTCGCTCATCACCCGGTCGACGCCGAGCGCCAGCTGTTCGACGATCTGGTCGAGGCGCAGCGCCGGCACCGAACGGTCGCCGCGACGGCGGTCCGCAAGCAGACTGTGGGCATTGGCGATTGCGACTTCGCCGCCTTTTACCGCGACATACATTTATGCCTCCATCGTCTTGATGCGCGTCGTGCGCGGCAGGCAGGCGATACCGTCGGGCGCCGCCAGGATGATGTCGACGCCGCGCGGAAAGCGCTGGCTGTTCTGCTTCCACTGTTCGACGAAATGGCGCGGCATCTGCGCCGGCGCGATGGTCGCCGTCTTTTCGATGCCTGGGCCTTCGAGCAATAGCGGCGCGCCGGAGGTGAGATCGCTGACCTGCAGGATCAGTGTCGTCGAACGGTCGGGATAATCCTGCGTGCCTTGCGAAAGACCGTCGAGGGCGGCCATCTCGGCCGGCGTGGCGACCAACGCGAAATGCGCATCGGCAGGTGTGTTGGCGAGTGGCGCGCCGGCGTGGAAGCCGAGCCAGGATTTGATCGCTGCCGATGCCTGCAAAGCAGGATCGAGCCAGAGCGGTGTGTCGTTGTCGCAGAGCGAAAGTGCAATGGCGCCGGCGGTTGCGGACAGCGGCGAAGGGGGGCGGGCGAAGGCAGGCAGAGGCCGCTCGCTGCCCGGCCGCGCCATGGCATCCATGACCGCGCGGAAGACCGCCTGGGCGTTGAACACCGGATCGGCGAAGCCGCCGTCGATCCATTGGGCTGCGATCTCCATCAGTCTTCTCCGCGCACCATGGTGAAGAAATCCACTTTCGTTGCCGCCGTCTCGGAGCGGCGCTTTTCGCGCGCCTCGCTTTGGGCGGCGCGCAGCGGTGCGACCAGCGCACTCTCGACCGTCTGCCGATGGGCGGGATCCTGCCAAAGTGCATCGGCGATTGCCGCAAGCTTCGCCTTCTGCCTGTCGCGCCCGAGCATGTAGCTGTGGCCGACCTGTCCGGAAGAGAGCCGGACGGTGGCGCGGGTGACGGTCACTTCACCGACATTGAAGGGCGCGCCGCCGCCGCCGATGCGGCCACGCACGGTGACCAGACCGGTTTCCGGGCCGCGCAAAAGCTCTGCTTCCGAGATCAGGCCGGCCTCATTCCACAGCCGGGCGATGTCATCGCCACTGGCCTGCGCCAACGTCGTCATGACGGCTTTGCGCTCGGCCTGGTCGCGGGCTTCCTGTCCTCGCATGGACAACTCCCTGAATGTATATATTTGTCTAGTGATATAGACAATTATACAAATTATACCTATTATCTAACTTGTGTCCATGACGGGTGGATGACATGGGCGGGAGCGTGGACGAAATGGTGGCTCAAAAGGGCGCGAGCAGCATCGAACGCCGTAGCGGTGTCGCGCTGTGGCGGCAGATTGCGGACCTGATCCTGCATTCGATCGCCGCCGGCGATTTTGCCGAGAATGCCGCGCTGCCGCCGGAAATGGCCTTGGCCGAACGCTACGGCGTCAATCGCCACACGGTGCGCAGCGCCATATCGGCCCTGGTGCAGGACGGCGTGCTGCGGGCCGAGCAGGGACGCGGCACCTTCGTCTTTTCGCGCAAACGGCTGTCCTATCCGATCGGCGCGCGCACTCGGTTTTCGACCGGTCTGCAAGGGCAAACATCGGAACGGCACATCGTGCTGCTAGCTTCTACAGTTGAGTCGGCCAGTCAGCGCGTCGCCGAGGGGCTTGGTCTGGCAAGAGGGGCTGAGGTGATCCGCCTGGAGACGCGCGGCGAAGCCGATGGACGGCCGGTGTCGCGCGCCGCCGCCTGGTACGAGGCGAAGCGTTTCGCCGGCATCAATGCTGCGATGGCCGAAACCGGTTCGGTTACCGCCTCGCTCAAGCGTTTCGGCATTGACGATTATCTCAGGCAATCGACGGTGCTGTCGGCCCGCCATGCCGATGCCGCCGATCTCGCCGACCTCGATCTGCAGCCCGGCGCAATCGTGCTGGTGGCGGTCGCCGTCAACGTCACACCGGACGGCCAGCCGATCCAGTTTGCCGAAACACGGTTTCCGGCGGAGCGGGTCGAGCTGAAACTGTCGGCGCTGTAGCGGGGTCGCGCCTATTTTTCAGCGGCCTGGCGTTTTGAGGACGGAGTGGGAGTCAACCTGCGCGGGTCGTCGTCATTCGGGCCGGGACCACCTGCGATGTTATGCCCCAACCTCGATCACAGCCTTGATCAACCCCGATTTCTCATGCGCCCAGCGGGTGAGATCATCCGGCGTGCCGGCCAGCGTGGTGCGGTGGGTGACGAGTTTTGCCAGCGGCACGGCGCCGTTGCGGATCGAGGCGGCGACGTGGTCGAAATCGACTTTCAGCGCGTTGCGGCTGCCGATCAATGTCATTTCGCGCTTGTGGAATTCCGGGTCGGAAAAGACGATGTCATCCTTGACGACGCTGACCAGCACGAGCGTGCCGCCATGCGCGACATGGGCGAAGGCCGACTGCACCGAGGCGGTGTTGCCGGTGGCGTCGAAGACGACGTCGAACCCTTCGCCGCCGGTTGCCTCGCGCACCAGTTCGGCTGCCGCTTTTTGTGAACCGTCGAGCGTGGCGAAGCCGAGTTCGCCTTTTGCAAAATCCAGCCGCTCCGTGCTCATGTCGAGCAGGCTGACATCGAGCCCGGCGATGCGCGCAAACAGCGCTGCGCCAAGGCCGATCGGCCCGGCGCCGATGACCAGCGTGCGGGCGCCTGGTTCGGCGCGAGCGCGCCGCACGGCATGCGCGCCGATGGCGAGGAATTCCACCGCCGCCGCATCGGCCAGCGACAAGCCGTTTGCCGGATAAAGATTCTGCGCCGGCACCAGGATCTGCTCGGCCATGGCGCCGTCGCGATGGACGCCAAGCACTTCGATCCTGACGCAGCAATTCGGCTTGCCGTGCCGGCAGGCGATGCATTTTCCGCAAGCGAGATAGGGATTGATGATGACGGGCTCGCCCACGGCAAGGTCGACATCTTCGCCGGTCTCGACGACGGTGCCCGACACTTCATGGCCCATGATGCGGGGATAGGCAAGGAACGGGTGCTTGCCTTCGAAGATGTGGTAGTCGGTGCCGCAGATGCCGACATGGCTGACGGCGACCAGCGCCCAGCCGGCAGGCGGCGCTCCTGGCGCCGGCCGGTCTTCCAGGACAAGCTCGCCGGGCGAGCGGCAGACAACAGCTTTCATTCGGCAATTCCAGTGTTTCTCAAAAAAGGCGCCGGTCCGTTGTTAAGCAGGCCGGCGCAGAAGGTCAGGGAGGATTACTTGCCGCGACGGCGCAGCCCGTCGAAATAGACGATGATTATGATCAGCGCGCCGGTGATGATGCGCTGCCAGAACGAGTTGACGTTGAGCAGATTGGCGCCGTTGTTGATGGTGGCCAGGATGAAGGCGCCGAGCAGTGGGCCATGCACCGAGCCGACGGCGCCGAACAGCGAGGTGCCGCCGATCACCGATGAGGCGATCGCCTGCAACTCCCAACCTTCCGCCTGGGTCGGGTTGCCGATGCCGATGCGCGCCGCCAGCAGCACGCCGACGAAGGCCGCGCACAGGCCCGACAGCGTGTAGGCCATATAGATGGTGCGCTGGACATTGACGCCCGAGAGGCGCGAGGCCTCGGCATTGGATCCCACAGAGAAGAGATAGCGGCCCCAGCGGCTGTGGTGCAGGAAGATGTAGGCCGGGATACCGACCAGGATCACCATCCAGAACAGATTGGGGATGCCGACAAAGGAACTGCGCGAGAACGCGGTGAAGCTGTCGCTGTTGATGTTGATCGAATTGCCGTTGGTCATCAACAGGCCGATGCCGCGCAACGAGGTCAGCGTCGCCAGCGTGATGATGAAGGGCGGCAGGCCCATCTTGACGATGCCGAAGCCGTGGAACAGGCCGATGGCAACGCCGACCAGCAGCGTCACCAGAATGGCGACCCAGATCGGGAAGCCGGCATTGATCATCATGGCGACAATGACGGTGGCGAAGCCGACCACGGCGCCGACCGAGAGGTCGATGCCGCCGGTGATGATGACGAAGGTCTGGCCGACCGCCATGATGGCGATCATCGAGCCCTGCCGCAAAAGATTGGCGATGTTGTTGGAGGAGGCGAAGCTCGGCGTCGCCACCGACAGCACGATCCAGAGCAGAACCAGCAACGCCAGAAGCGTCAGCCCGAACAGGACGTTGTAGTTCCGTTTCGGTTTTTCGATCGCGACGGTTTCGATGCTCATGGTTCCTCCCGTTTCTTGTTTTGTCAGCCGATCGCCTGCGTCAGCACGTCTTCGTGGCTAGCGGCGCGAAAGCCATGGCTGGCGACCAGTTTGCCGCGCCGGAACACGTGCAGCGTATCGGCGAGCTCATAAACCTCGGGCAGATAGGACGAGATCAGGATGATGCCGGCGCCCTTGGACAACAGTTCCCCGAACAGGCGGTAGATCTCGGCCTTGGTGCCGACATCGACGCCGACCGTAGGCTCGTCGAAGATGAACAGCTTGGCGCCGTGCGCCAGCCATTTGCCGATGACGATCTTCTGCTGGTTGCCGCCGGACAGGCTGGAGGCCAGGGCGCCGCGCGTCGGCGTTTTGATGCGGAGGCCGGCGATCTGGCGATCGGCCTCGGCCTTTTCCTTAGCACCGGAGATCAGCATGTTGCTGGAGATGCGCTTGTAGATCGGCAGGTTGAGGTTGAGGCCGACCGGCAGGTTCAGGCACAGGCCCTGGTCGCGGCGGCTTTCCGGCGCCAGCGCCATGCCGAGCTTGATCGCGTCGTGCTCGGAATTGATGTGGACCGGCTTGCCTTGCCAAAGGACCTGTCCGGCCGACTTCTTGTGGCGGCCATAGAGCGTGGTGACGAACTCGCTCCGCCCGGCGCCGATCAGGCCATAGAGCCCGACGATCTCGCCGGCGCGCACCGTCATCGAGACGTCTTCGAAACCCTTGCCCGACAGGTTTTTCGCTTCAACGATCACGGCACCGGGGGTGAAATGCTCCTTATGGTAGACTTGCTCGATCGAGCGGTTGATCATCATCTTGACCAGCTCGGCGTCATTGGTCTCGGCAATGTTGCGGGTGCCGACCAGCGTGCCGTCGCGCAGCACCGAGACGCGATCGGCGAGTTCGAACACCTCTTCCATGCGATGGCTGATGTAGATGATGGTGACGCCTTCGCCCTTGAGCCTGCGGATCAGCGTGAACAGCTGGTCGGCTTCCTTGCGGGTGAGATAGGCGGTCGGCTCGTCGAAGATCAGGAATTTGGTGCCGCGCACGGTGGCGCGGGCGGCGGCGATCAGCTGCTGCTGGCCGATGGTGAGGTCACCCAGCATGACATGCGCCGGCAGGTCGAAGCCGAGACCGTCGATGATCTTCTGCGCTTCCTTGACCATGGCGCGCTGCTGCAGGATGCCGAAGCGCGAATTCTCCTCGCCGAGGAACATGTTGGCGGCGACGGTGAGATGGCGACAGAGCACGACCTCCTGATGCACGGCGTTGATGCCCAGCGCCATTGCCTCGTGCGGGGTTGCCAGCGCTGCCGGCTTGCCCTCCCAGATGACATCGCCGGAGGTGCGCGGCATGACGCCGGTCAGAAGCTTGATCAAGGTGGATTTGCCGGCGCCGTTCTCGCCGACGATGGCGTGGATCTCACCTGCCTTGAAGGCAAGGTGAACGGGCTTCAGCGCATGCGTGCCGGGATAGCGCTTTTCCAGCCCGTGCAGTTCGAGGATCGTCCTGCCGGGCGCTAGCGTTGGGGCCGGGTGCAGTTCCTGCGCCATGGGCGTCATGACAATCCTCCCAGATTGGCCTTACGATTGGCACGTCGCGATGCAGTCAAGCCGCATCGTCGAGGTGATTCAAGCCGGTGGATATTCAAGCTTGTATCCGGTGTTTCCGGGGCGCGAGGCCCCGGAAAGGATTTTTGGTCGACGGGCTCAGAGCTTCGGGTTGAGCAGGGCGTCGATCTTGGGGTCTTTCATGTTTGCCTTGGTCACCAGGTTGGCGCCTGTGTCGACATTGGCCTCGACCTTCTCGCCCTTCGAGGCGGCGAGCGCGGTCTTGATGCCGTCATAGCCCATCCGGTACGGATCCTGGACGACGAGCGCGGAAATGACGCCGTCATTGAGGAACTTGATCAGCTTCTCGTCGCTGTCGAAGCCGACCAGCGCCAGCTTGCCGCCAAGGTTGTTCTCGGCGACTGCCTGACCGACGCCCTGCGCCATGATCAGGTTGGACGCGAAGATGCCCTTGAGGTTCGGGTTGGCGGTGATCAGGTCGGTGGCGATGTTGAGACCGGTCGTTGCCTGGCCGTCGGCATATTTGTCGGCGACGAGCTTCAGCCCCGGATATTTCGCGGCCAGCTGCTCGGTGAAGCCCTGCTTGCGCTGCTCCAGCGAACCGGCGCCCGGCGCGTTGGTGATCAGCGCGACGTCGCCCTCGATCTTGCCGCCATTGGCTTCGCCGATGGCTGCTGCAAGACCGTCAGCGGCGACGCGACCGCCCTGCACATTGTCGGTGGTCAGGAACGAGGTGAACGCCTTGGAGTCGGCGCCGGAGTCGATGCCGATGACCTTGACCTTGCTGGCCGCTTCATCGATGGGCTTGCCGAGCGCCTTGAATTCGGTCGGCGCGATGACGATCGCGGCCGGGTTGCCGGCGACGGCATTCTCGAGGATCGAAACCTGGCCGTTGACGTCGGTTTCAGCCTGGGCGCCGAGTTCGGGTACGTTGACGCCGAGATCCTTGCCGGCCTTGCGGGCGCCGGCCAGGACGATCTGCCAGTAGAAGGACGTGGTGTCCTTGACGATGATCGGAATGGTCACGTCCGCCGCCGAAGCCGGCGCCGTCTGCAGCGTGCCGGCAAGCATCGAGGCGGCAGCAAGTGCCATCAGTGAGCGGCGGTTGAGAATGCTGGTCACGAATTTCATTAGGAATCCTCCCTAGATCGCCCGGTGAAGGTTACGGAAGCTCCATTTGGATAGGCGCGGCCCAAACAGAACTTTATCAATAAAAAACAGTTGCCGCTTTTTGATAGTGCATCGGTCCGGCCGACGCAAGCGGTGTTTCATATCGGCCTGCGCATGGCTTGGCGGGGAAACCTCCCTGCCGATCCTCAGTGCCACGTCCAGACGCTCCCGATCCTCCTTGAGCATCATGGAATATTAATTCCACCGTCGAGTCAATATGGAATGTTCATTCCTTCTTGAGAACCGTGATCGTGGCGTTTCGTCAGCCGAGCTCCTGCACGATGGTGTAGGGAGCGTAGCGGGCGAATTCCGCTTGCGGCACCTGGACGTCGAACAGGTCGAGGTTGCGCGTCAGGTTGGCGGGCTTGGCCGTTCCGGTCAGCACGCTGGCCACGACAGGCTCCTGCAGCGGAAACTGCAATGCAGCCGCCGCCAGCGGATATCCGCCCTCATCAGCGATTTTCTCCATCGCCCCAACACGCTCGAGTATGTCCTGCGTCGCCGGCAGATAATCGAAATGCGCGCCGTGCACCGGCCCGGTCGCCAGGATGCCGGAGTTGAAAACGCCGCCGATGATGAGCGAAGTCTGTCGCTCACGACACAGCGGCAGCAACTCGGCTTCAGCCGAGCGGTCGAGCAGCGAATAGCGGCTGGCCAGCAGGATGCAGTCGAGCGGCGCTTCGCGCAGCACGTCGAGGCAGATCTGCACCTCGTTGACGCCGAGCCCATAGGCGGAAATCACGCCGGACGTTTTAAGCTCTTCCAGCGCCTTCAAGCCGCCGTCCATCAGCTGGCGAAAGTGCAGCTTCGTCTTCTCGACGCAATGTGTGTAGGTGCCGATGTCGTGCACAAACAGGATGTCTATCCGGTTCAGCCCGAGCCGGGCATAGGAGAACTCGACCGAGCGCATGATGCCGTCATAGGAGTAGTCGTAGTCGAGCGCGAAGGGCAGCGGGTCGACATAGGAATGATCGGGAACCTGGTCTTCCGGCACCGGGCGGAACAACCGTCCGACCTTGGTCGACAGCACATAGGAATCCCGCGGCTTGTAGCGCAGGAAATCGCCGGTCCGCCGTTCCGACAGGCCGAAGCCATAGAAGGGCGCGGTGTCGAAATAGCGCAGGCCGGCATCCCAGGCTGTCTGCAGCGTCTCCATCGCCGCTTCGCGCGGACAGGCCCGGTAGAGCCCGCCGATCGCCGCCCCGCCGAAGCTTATCTCGGTTACCTCGAGCGCAGTCGTGCCGATGCGGCGTTTGTCCATCCACAGCCTCCCCTTGTGAGCCGTCTTTGCAGCCCGCTTTTTTCGTCGGTGGTTAGAGCGTCGCGCCGAGGTGCCACGGCACGAACTCGTTGTCGCCGTAGCCGAACGCCTCGCTCTTGGTCTTGCGGCCCGATGCCGTCTCGACGATGAGTTCGAAGAGTTCCCGGCCCATGCCGGCGATGGTCTTCTCACCCGAAGCGATGACGCCGCAATTGACGTCCATGTCCTCTTCCATCTGGTGGTACATGGTCGAGTTGGTGGCGACCTTGATCGACGGCGTGGGCCGGCAGCCGAAGCAGGAGCCGCGGCCGGTGGTGAAGACGATGATGTTGGCGCCGCCCGCCACCTGACCGGTCGCCGAGACCGGGTCGTAACCGGGCGTGTCCATGAACACCAAGCCACTGCCGGTGACCTTTTCGGCATAACCGAAGACGCCGTTGAGCGGAGTCTGGCCGCCTTTGGCCACGGCGCCCAGCGACTTTTCCAGGATGGTGGTCAGGCCACCGCGCTTGTTGCCGGGCGAGGGGTTGTTGTCGATCGAGGCGCCGTGCTTGGCGACATGGTCCTCCCACCATTTGACGAAACCGTCGAGCTTCTTGGCGATCTCCGGCGTTGCCGCGCGATAGGCGAGCAGATGTTCGGCGCCATAGATCTCCGTCGTCTCCGACAGGATGCCGATGCCGCCGACGCCGGCCAGGATGTCGACCGCCGCTCCCAGCGCGGGATTGGCGGTGATGCCCGACATGCCGTCGGAACCGCCGCATTGCAGGCCGACGACGATCTCCGAGACCGGGATCGGCTCGCGCTGATACTGGCCGACTTCCTCGGCGATTTCGGCGAGCACGCCCATCGCTTTTTCGACCGATTTGCGCGAACCGCCGGCGTCCTGGATGTTGAAATGGCGTTTTCCCGCCGCCGCACCTTTCTGGCCGTAAAGGGTAAGCTGGTTGACCTCGCAGCCGAGGCCGACCATCAGCGCGCCGCCGAAATTCGGGTGGCGGGTGTAGCCGGCGAGCGTGCGGTGCAGCACCATCATGCCGTCGCCGGTGCCGCTCATGCCGCAGCCCTGGCCATGGACGATCGGGACGAAGCCGTCGATCCCCGGATATTTCGGCAGCAGCACGCGGTTGGCCTCGTCGGCGATGGCGTGGCAGACGGTGGCCGAGCAATTGACGCTGGCGATGATGCCGATGAAGTTGCGGGTGCCGGCACGGCCATCGGCGCGACGATAGCCCATGAATGTCCGGGCGCGGTCAGCTTCGGTGGCGTGCTCGGCCTCGCTCGGCGGCACCACCGGCAGGCGGCCGGATTCAAAAACCAGATTGTGCGAATGGACGTGGTCGCCGGGCGCGATGTCCTGGGTGGCGCGGCCGATGGCCTGGGCATACTTGACCACCGCCTCGCCGGCGGCGATAGGCTTGATCGCCACCTTGTGGCCGGGCTCGATCAAGGCCGTGGCGACGGCGCCGCCGGGCAGAGGGGTGCCGATCTCGATGCGGCCATTGGCGACCGCGACATTGTCGGCGGGGGACAGAAGAATGCTGTTCGAGGCGTTCACGGGCAGTTTCCTGGGTCTGTTCCTGGGGATGCGCGGATTGACACGCGTCTGTTTACATATAATGTCTTTTATCGTGAAAAAACATTTGTGCGTCAATTGTTTTTTCAGGAGGAGACCATGCGTCCGATGGACGCTTGGCTTGTGGGGAGCGGCGTCTGACACGCAGAGCGTTTTGCTTTGCCGGGTGAGCGCCAGGACATATGTGATATCGCGCTTCAAGCCAGCCACAGCAAGCGCCGGCGCGCAACGGGGCAGGGATGTCGAAGAGCAACAACGTCTACAAGGACGCTTACAACAGGGGTCTGCGGCTGCTCGATGAGACGCAGAGCCTGCCGTCGGAGCCGGAGCTGGGCACTTTGCTTGGCGTCAGCCGTACCACCGTGCGCACCATTCTGGCGCGCATGGAAGAGACCGGGCTGATCGCGTGGAACAAACGCAGCAAGACAGTGCTCAGGACGCCGAAGCCGGATGATTTCTTCCCCGAGGAGGAGACAGACACACTGGCCCAGATCATCGAGCGGTCGTTTATGCGCAGGTTGCTGGCCGGCGGCGCCGAGGCCGGCATGCAGATCAACGAGCTCGAACTGGCGCGCGAGATCGGCGTCGGCACCACCAGCGTGCGAGAGTTCCTCATCCGCTTCTCCCGATTCGGCCTGATCGAGAAGCGGCGCAACAGCCACTGGGTGCTGAAAGGATTTACGCGAGCCTTCGCGCTCGAACTCACTGAAATCCGCGAGATGTTCGAGATACGCTCGGCGGCGGCCTTTGCCGCCTTGCCTGGGGACAGTCCGGTCTGGGCGGATCTCGACCGGCTGGAAGACGAGCACCGGCTTCTGGCCAGCGAAATCGCCGTCCGCTTCAACGAATTCTCTGAGCTAGACGAGCGCTTCCACCGGCTGATCCACCGGGCGTCGCACAACCGCTTCATCGTCGATTTCTACGACGTCATCGCCATGATCTTTCACTACCACTACCAGTGGAACAAGGCGCAAGAGCGCGAGCGCAACGAAGTCGCGGTGAGCGAGCATCTCGCCTACATCGCGGCGCTGAAATCGCGCGATCTCGGCAAGGTCGACGCCGCCTGCCGCAAGCATCTGAAGTCGGCACGCCACACGCTGTTGACGTCGATTCCGGAAATCGGCGGCCGCCCGGCTTCCTGAGCGCGACGTCCGAAGGGAGGTTATGCGCACAAGATCTTTGCCTATGCATGTCGTTATCCCAAACCGCAGCGCACTTTTTGGCGACATGGATTGAACGCGCCGCGTTGCCGCAGCGATGATTTGGCGATTTTCCGCCGACATGCCGCGTGCTAGATATCCAAGCGTTGCTGCGTGAAGAGGCAGGTCTTTGGACTTCCGGCGTAAGAGATGGAGCATGACGGCCGCCTTTGTCGCGGCCTGTGTGCTGCTGCTCCAGTCGACGCTCGGCGTGTTTGCCTTCGGCATTGCGCCGGATGCCTCGCAACTCGACGTTTTCGGCAACGTCATCTGTACACATGAGGGGGCGGTCCAGCTTCCCGGCGGCGATCCGCACCAGCAGCATATGCCGGCGTGCTGCATGCTCGGCTGCAGCATGGCCTCCGTCGCCTATGCGCCGCCGGCAGGCGTCGGCCTGGTGCCGGTCAGCCAGTACTTGGAAACAGTCGCTTTTGCCCCGCCGGCAGTCAGGCATCCCGACGTCACGCGCGAGCGCTCTCCGGCCAATCCGCGCGCGCCGCCGCTTGCGGGCTGAAAACCGCCGCTCGCTTTGCGTAACCTGCGCAGGCGATAATCATCCAATGACAAACACGTTCGCAGCCCGACAACGGCGCGACCTTATATTCATGGAGCCTACCCATGTTCCGTTTTCTTCGTGCCGGCGCGTTGCACCGCAGCACCCGTTTATTCAGCACTATCGAGCAGCGTCTCGGCAGCGCCCTGTTCGCCTTTGCACTGTTGTTCGTCGGCTCCCATTCCGTCCTTGCGCATGAATTCAAGGCCGGTGACATCGAGATCAAGCATCCCTGGTCGCGCGCCACGCCGGCCGGCGCCAAGGTTGCCGGCGGCTATTTCACCATCGTCAACAAGGGCAGCGCGCCGGACCGGCTGCTGTCGATTGCCTCCGATATTTCGGGCAAGGCCGAACTGCATGAAATGGGAGTCAAAGACGGCGTCATGACCATGCGCCCGGTCAGTGGCGGCCTGGATATCCCGGCGGGCGGCAAGATCACGCTGGGTCCCGGCGCCTACCACGTGATGTTCATGGATTTGAAGCAGCCGCCTAAAGAAGGCCAGATGTTTGCCGCCACGCTGACTTTCGAGAAGGCCGGAACCGTGACCGTCGAGTTTGCCGTGCAAGCCATAGGCAGCGCGCCACCCCTCGAAGACAACGACTGACCAATCAATTTGCCAACCGATTTTTCGAGAGGGACCATCATGAACAAGTATCTTTTGCCGGCCGCTGCATTTCTTGTCCTGGGGACGAGCGCTGCCTTCGGCCATATCACGCTCGAAACCCAGGAAGCGCCGGTCGGTTCGACCTACAAGGCCGTGCTGCGCGTGCCGCATGGCTGCGAAGGCAAGGCGACGATTGCCGTGCGCGTGCAGATCCCGGAAGGGGTGATCGGGGTGAAGCCGATGCCCAAGCCCGGCTGGACGCTGCAGGTCAAGAAAGGCAAGTACGAGAAATCCTACCAGCTCTATGGCGAGGCGGTGACCTCGGGCGTCAAGGAAGTCGACTGGAGCGGCGGCAGCCTGCCGGATGAATTTTATGACGAGTTCGTCTTCCGCGGCACGTTGGCCGCCGATCTGCCGGCCGGGCAAAAACTCTATTTTCCGGTGGTGCAGGAATGCGATGGCGCCACCACGCGTTGGATAGAGATTCCGGCGGCTGGTCAGGATGAGGATGCGCTGGAAGATCCGGCGCCCGGCCTCAACCTGCTGCCGAAGAAATGATGCATTGGCGGCGCGCTGCTTCGAAGCGGCGCGCCACTGTTTTGGTGGATGGCATGAACGTGGCCTGTTTCCAGCGGATGGAACGGACAGCCGGCAGGTGCTTCGGCCTGCTGGCCGCGATCCTGCTGCTTGCCGTCCTTGCCACGCCAAACCAGGCCTTTGCCCATGCGGCGCTGATCAAGGCCGAGCCTGCCGACGGCGCGGTTCTGGAGCGAGCGCCGACGCAATTTTCGCTGACCTTCAGCGAGCCTGTGTCGCCGCTGGTGCTGACCTTGGTGCGGCCCGACGGTACGCCTGTCGCTTTGACCTCGTTTCGGTTGAGCGACCAAACGGTTGAGATCGACAATCCACAAAAGCTCGGGCCGGGCACCCATGTCTTGAGCTGGCGGGTGATTTCCGCCGATGGCCATCCGGTCGGCGGCTCGGTGCTGTTTTCCGTTGGCGCGCCAAGTGCGGCGCCGGCGGTGGGGGAAGCTGTCGATATAGATTTGCGGTCAGCGATCTGGACCGGCAAGGTTCTTCTCTACATCGGGCTTTTCCTCGGCATTGGCGGCGCCTTCGCGCTGACATGGCTGGCGCAAGGCCAGCGCTCAGGCCAGCGCTTCGTCATTGCCGCCATCCTGTGCGGGCTGGTCGCAGCACCCCTGTCGCTCGGGTTCCAGGGGCTGGACGCGCTGGGCGCGCCACTCGCCCGGCTGGCGCAACCGGTGGTCTGGCGGACGGCGCTTGGCACCAGCTTCGGCTGGACGGTGCTGATTTCGCTGGCGGCGCTCGGGCTTGGCCTGCTGTCGTTGGTCGGATCGCGTGCTGGCGCCAGGCCGTTGGCGCTCGCCGGGCTGGCCGGTGTGGGTGCAGCCCTTGCCGCCAGCGGCCATGCCAGTGCAGCCGAACCGCAATGGCTGACGCGGCCTATGGTGTTCCTGCATGGCGCCGGCATCGCTTTCTGGGCTGGAGCATTGCTGCCGCTCGGCCTGGCGTTGAGCAGCCAATCGGTGGAAGCCGGGGCGTTCCTGCGGCGGTTTTCGCGCGCGATCATGCCCGTGGTGGTAGTGCTTGCCGCCGCCGGTGTGGTGCTCGCCATCATCCAGGTGCAGACACCGGCGGCACTGGTCAACACCGCCTATGGCCGGCTGCTGCTGATCAAGCTGGCGCTGCTGGTGTTTCTGTTCACGCTGGCGGCGGTCAATCGATGGCGGCTCACCGCCTTGGCCGAGGCCGGAGCGACGGAAGTGCGGCGACGGCTTAGCCGCTCGATCTCAGTCGAAATGCTGATCGTGCTCCTGATCTTCGGCGTTGCCGCCGGCTGGCGCTTCACGCCGCCGCCACGGGCCCTGGCAATCGCCGCGGCACAACCGACGTCGGCCCATATCCACACTATGAAGGCGATGGCCGACATCGACATCACGCCCGGCCATACCGGGGAGGTCACCGCCTCCATCGTCATCATGGATGGCGATTTCGGCCCGCTCGACGCCAAGGAAGTGACGCTGGTGCTGTCCAAGCCCGATTCGGGGATCGAGCCGATCAAGCGTCCGGCGACCAAGCCAGGCGACGGCACCTGGCGGGTCGATAATCTCGTCATTCCGATTCCAGGCCGCTGGACGGCGCGGCTCGATATTCTGGTTTCGGATTTCGAAGTGATAAAGATCGAAGCGCCGATCGATATCCGCGCCGAGTGATATTCAGCCCGCCCGCGAAGGACGCTCAGCCGAGTTCCTGGGCTAACCCGATGAGATGCCCTTCCGGCCCGCGGATGTAGCAGAGCCGATACACGTCCTCGTAACGGACGACTTCACCGACCAGCTGCGCGCCACGCTTGCGGAGCCTTTCAAGCGTGTCGTCGATGTCGTCCACGGTAAACATGACGCGCAGGTAGCCCAAGGCATTGACCGGGGCGTTGCGGTGATCGGCAACGACAGGCGGCGTGAGGAAGCGGGAGAGCTCGAGCCGGCTATGACCGTCCGGTGTGCGCATCATGGCAATCTCGACGTGCTGATCGCCGAGCCCGGTGACACGTCCGGCCCACTCGCCTTCGATCGTCGCCCGCCCTTCCAGTTCGAGGCCGAGCTCGCGAAAGAAAGCAACTGTCTCGTCGAGGTCCTCGACGACGATTCCGACATTGTCCATCCGTTTGACTGCCATATGTCCAACCTATCGCCATATGTTCGATCGGCAAGGCGTCGCCTGGTCACCAACTGACCCTTCCTGACTCGGTCTGACACAACGCAGACGCAACACAATTCGGCGAGGCGGTTGACGTGGCGCGAAAGGCCCGTCAATCATCTCGCCGAAAAATGGGCATCCCGAAAAACGCGGCCTCAACAAAATCCGAAAGCAGGGAAGAAACGATGGAAAAAGCCGAAATCGGCCTGATCGGCCTTGGCACAATGGGCTCCAACCTCGCGCTCAACATTGCCGAGCACGGGCACCGCATCGCCGTCTTCAACCGCACCAAGGCGCGCACCGATGCCTTCCTCGAAGGCGCCGGTTCGCTCAGGGACATGGTGGTGCCCTGCTACAGCCTGGAGGAACTGGCAGCTGCGATCAAGCCGCCGCGCCCGGTCATCATCATGGTGCTGGCCGGCAAGCCGGTCGACGAACAGATCGAAGCGCTGCGCGGCGTGTTGTCTGACAACGATATCGTCATCGATGCCGGCAACGCCAATTTCCGCGATACGATGCGGCGCTTTTCGGAACTGTCGGGCTCGGGTCTCACCTTCATCGGCATGGGCGTATCCGGCGGCGAGGAAGGCGCGCGCCACGGGCCGTCGATCATGGTCGGCGGCACCGAAGACTCTTGGAAGCGCGTCGAACGCGTGCTGACCGCGATCTCGGCCAAGTTCAAGGATGAACCGTGCGCTGCCTGGCTCGGCACAGACGGCGCCGGGCATTTCGTGAAAACCATCCACAACGGCATCGAATATGCCGACATGCAGATGATCGCCGAGATCTACGGTATCCTGCGTGACGGTCTCGGCATGGGGCCGAAGGAGATCGGCAAGGTCTTCGAGGACTGGAACAAGGGCCGGCTCGATTCGTATCTGATCGAGATCACCGCCAAGGTGCTGGCCGCCGACGATGCAAAGACCGGCAAGCCGGTGGTCGACATCATCCTCGACCGTGCCGGCCAGAAGGGCACCGGCAAATGGTCTGTCATCGAGGCGCAGCAGCTCGGCATTCCGGCGACGGCCATCGAGGCGGCGGTGGCGGCCCGCGTGCTGTCCTCGATCAAGGATGAGCGGCAGGCGGCCGAAAAAGCCTATGGCAATATCGGCGTCACCAAGATCTCCGGCGACAAGGCGGCACTTCTGAAAGACCTGGAGCTGGCGCTGCTCGCCGGCAAGATCGCCGCCTATGCACAAGGTTTCGCGGTGATGAGCGCCGCCTCGAAGGAGTTCAACTGGAACTTGCCGATGCCGACCATCGCCAAGATCTGGCGTGCCGGCTGTATTATCCGCTCGCAGATGCTCGACACCATGGCGGAAGCCTTCGGCTCGGGCGGCGCGTCCACCAACCTTTTGATGGCGCCGGCTTTCACCACCATGATGCAGGAGGCGCATCCGTCGCTCCGGCGCATCGTCGCAAGAGCGTCGGAGGCCGGTTCGCCCGTGCCGGCGCTGGCGTCGGCGCTTGCCTATTTCGACAGCTACCGCCAGGGCCGCGGCACCTCGAACCTGATCCAGGCGCAGCGCGACTTCTTCGGCGCGCATGGCTTCGAGCGGATCGGCGAGCAGGGCGCTTTCCATGGGCCATGGGGAAGTGGAGCGGCCGGATAGGGTCAGGTGAGGCGGACCTCTCAGGTCGTGCCAGTCAGCCCTGATACGCGACGACGTCGCCCGGCTTGACCACAGTCTGCAAAGAGCCAGGTGCCGCGCCGCCTATCCAGCCCAGCACGGCGCGGGCAAGCTCGGTGCCGGCGAGGCGGAAATCTTCGTTGACGATCAGCAACTCCCGGCGGAACAGATGCAGCAGTTCCGACGATTGCTTGGACACGACATCGACGTCGCGGCCGAGTTTCAGGCCGGCATCCTCGATGCCGGCGACGATGGCCAGCGTTGCTGCGGCGGCGCTGCTGACGAAACCGTCCGGCCTGACGTCGCGGCGCATCAACTGCGCGGTCCGCGTCCTGATCTGATCGATCGACTGGTCGATCGAAACAGCGTTGAACGGCACTTCGCTGGCGTCGACCTCGCTCAGTGCGTCGGCAAAGCCATTGACCGTGTGGTCGTAATAGGTGAGCCCGACCGGCGGCGCTACCAGCGCCAGCCGGTGCCGGCCGACGCTGGCCAGATGGCGCACCGCTTCGGCGGCGAAGGCGTAATTGTCGAAGTCGTGATAGGGGTGGACAAGCCCCATATCGGTGCGGCCATGCGTGGCAAAGGGTATGCCACGCTCCAGCATGTAGCGGGCGCGCGGATCGTTGGGCTGCGTGCGTGAGATGATGACGCCATCGGCCGAGCCGGACTCGACCAGATACTTTACCGGGTCCAGCGGATCCTGCGAGCGCGAGTAGGGCGTGACGATCAGGTGATAGGGTGTGTCGGCAATGACCTCCGAGACGCCGTAGATGATGTCCGAGACAAAGCTCATGATCTCGCGCTCGGTATTGAGCACGAGGCTGATAACATTGGTCTTGCCAGTCCGCAGGCGCACGCCGGCGCGGTTCGGCCGGTAGCCGATCTGCCTGGCGACGAGTTGAACCCGCCGCCTGGTCTCGGCGCCGATCTCGGGTGCATCCTTGAGCGCGCGCGAGACGGTGGTGACGCCGAGCCCGGTCATGAAGGCAAGCGTTTTCAGCGTCGGCCGCTCATGCGCCGACGCCTCGTCGTCCTTCTCCGTCTGGTCCCTGTCCATTCGTCCCGCCCCGTCAGGCGCATAGCAGCCGCCGGACCAGCCGACAATCGCTTCGATGACGATGTGGCACGGTTCTTCGCCGTCAGGCCTCAATATACTGAAACGTTACAGATTTCCAACATCGCAGCGCGTGGGTCTCTCAAGCCATGGTTTTGGCAGGGTTTTGGCGGCCAGAAACGTTGCGCGACAATCAGGTTCGAGACGGTTTTCTTGCGCTGCAGCATGATTTTGCAGCGCAGCACCCGGTTTTGCGCGGAGTTTGCCGGTTTGCACGCAACGAATTTGTTCGCGCCTCGAAAAAACATTCGAGCGCGTTTATCTCAGGGGTTGCACGCACCGCATAATTGCCGTATCGAAAATCTGTAACGTTTCAGATTCTGGGAGGAACCGAAATGCGCTATAGACTTTTGACCGCTGCCCTTGCCGCGACGGCCGCGCTTCAGCTTGCCGACCCGGCGGCCGCCACCGACCTGGAAGTGACCCATTGGTGGACTTCGGGCGGCGAGGCGGCGGCGGTTGCGGAATTCGCCAAGGCCTTCGACGCGACCGGCAATCACTGGGTCGACGGCGCCATTGCCGGATCCGGCGGCACGGCACGGCCGATCATGATCAGCCGCATCACCGGCGGCGATCCGATGGGCGCCACCCAGTTCAATCACGGCCGGCAGGCCGAAGAACTGGTGCAGGCCGGCCTGATGCGCGACCTCACCGATGTCGCCACCAAGGGCAAGTGGACGGAAATCGTGCGGCCGAAGAGCCTGCTCGACAGTTGCACCATAGACGGCAAGATCTACTGCGTGCCGGTCAATATCCACTCCTGGCAGTGGTTGTGGCTGTCGAACGAAGCCTTCGAGAAGGCCGGCGTGCCGCTGCCGAAGGACTGGAATGAATTCGTGGCGGCAGCACCCGCCCTGGAAAAGGCGGGCATCATCCCGCTCGCTGTCGGCGGACAGGCCTGGCAATCTTCCGGCGCCTTCGATGTGCTGCTGGCGGCGGTCGGCGGCACCGATGCATTCCTCAAGGTCTACAAGGACAAGGACGCCAAGTTCGCCGCTGGGCCCGAGATCGCCAAGGTCTTCAAGGCCGCCGACGATGCCCGCAAGATGGCGAAGAACACCAATGTGCAGGACTGGAACCAGGCGACCAATCTGGTCATCACCGGCAAGGCCGGCGGCCAGATCATGGGTGACTGGGCGCAAGGCGAGTTCCAGGTTGCCGGCAAGGTCGCCGGCAAGGACTATGCCTGCCTGCCGGGCCTCGGTCTGAACGAAGTTATCGCCACCGGCGGCGACGCCTTCTATTTCCCGCTGCTCAAGGATGCCGACAAGTCCAAGGCGCAGGAGGTGTTGGCAGAGACGCTGCTCGACCCTAAGACTCAGGTCGCCTTCAATCTCAAGAAGGGCTCGCTGCCGGTGCGCGGTGACGTCGATCTCAATGCGGCGAACGACTGCATGAAGAAGGGTCTGGCCATCCTCGCCAAGGGCGCCGTCATCCCGTGGACGGACCAACTGCTTTCGCAGGATACCCAGAAGCAGAAGGAAGATCTCTTCGCCGAATTCTTCGCCAAGCCGGACCTGACCATCGAAGACGCGCAGAAGCGCTTCGCCGACCTCATCGCTTCGGCAGACTGACGTTGGAGGCAATACACCTCGCTCCCGGCCTTGCGAAAGCAGGGCCGGGATCGCACCGCCCTTACCCAGCCGGCTGACGAGATGAGCAAGAGCGAACGCCCCAACCCGCTGTTCCGCAACATCAATGCGAAGGTCGCCTCGATCCCGATGATCCTCACCGCGTCGGTGGTTTTCGTCGGCGGCACCGTCTGGACGGTGTTCTATTCCTTTACCAATTCGAAGCTGCTGCCACGGCTGAATTTCGCCGGGCTCGATCAGTATTACCGGCTGTGGGCGACGCCGCGCTGGCTGATCTCGATCGAGAACCTTTTGATCTACGGCGCGATCTCGCTCGTGTTCTCACTGGTCATCGGCTTCCTGCTTGCAGCGCTTCTCGACCAGAAGATCCGTTTCGAGGACACGTTCCGCACCATCTTCCTCTATCCGTTCGCGCTTTCCTTCATCGTCACCGGCCTGGTCTGGCAGTGGCTGCTCAATCCGGATTTCGGCATCCAGCATGTGGTGCGGGACCTCGGCTGGACGAGCTTCAACTTCGACCCGCTCTACAATTCCAGCATCGTCATCTACGGCATTTCGATTGCGGCGCTGTGGCAAGGCACCGGGCTCATCATGTGCCTGATGCTGGCCGGCCTGCGCGGCATCGACGAGGACATCTGGAAGGCAGCGCGGGTAGACGGGATCCCGATGTGGAAGACCTATCTGTTCATCGTCATCCCGATGATGCGGCCGGTTTTCATCACCACGCTGGTCATCATCGCGTCGGGCATCGTCAAGGTCTACGACCTCGTTGTCGCCCAGACCAGCGGCGGCCCCGGAATCGCCTCCGAAGTGCCGGCCAAATATGTCTATGACTACATGTTCTTCGCACAGAATCTTGGCCAGGGCTTTGCCGCCTCGACCATGATGCTGCTCTCGGTGGTGATCGTCGTCGTGCCGTGGGCCTACCTTGAATTTGGAGGCAGGAAGCGTGGCTGACCCGGCCGTCCCTTTGCCCGCCAGCGCGGGTGCCGCCGAGCGCGAAGCCTCCGGGCCGCGCGGGCCGAAGCCGCGGCATGTCTTCTCGCGCCGCAATATCTTCCTCTATGGCACGCTGATCGTGGTGGCGGTCTACTATCTGCTGCCGCTCTACGTGATGGTGGTCACCTCGCTTAAGGGCATGCCCGAGATACGGATGGGCAATATCTTCTCGCCGCCGCTCGAAATCACGTTCGAACCGTGGGTGAAGGCGTGGGCGACGGCCTGCACCGGCCTCAATTGCGACGGGCTTTCGCGGGGCTTCTGGAATTCGGTGCGCATCACTGTGCCGTCAGTGCTGCTGTCGATCGCGATCGCCTCGGTGAACGGCTATGCGCTGGCCAACTGGCGCTTCAAGGGCGCCGACACATTCTTCGTCATCCTGATCGTCGGCGCCTTCATCCCTTATCAGGTGATGATCTATCCGATCGTCATCATCCTGCGCGAGATCGGCCTCTACGGCAGCCTCAGCGGCCTGGTGATCGTCCATTCCATATTCGGCATGCCGATCCTCACGCTTTTGTTCCGCAACTATTTTGCCTCGATGCCGGAAGAGCTGTTCAGGGCGGCACGGGTCGACGGCGCCGGCTTCTGGGGCATCTTCCTGCGGATCATGGCGCCGATGTCGCTGCCGATCTTCGTCGTCGCCATCATCCTGCAGGTGACCGGCATCTGGAACGACTTCCTGTTCGGCGTCGTCTACACCCGCCCCGACACCTATCCGATGACGGTGCAGCTCAACAACATCGTCAATTCGGTGCAAGGCGTGAAGGAGTACAACGTCAACATGGCCGCCACCATCCTGACCGGCCTTGTGCCACTCATCGTATACTTCATTTCCGGCAAGCTTTTCGTGCGCGGCATCGCCGCCGGTGCGGTGAAAGGGTGATGGCGATGACGGCAGCCAACGGCACCAGCGTTTCGATCCAGGACCTGTCCCTAAATTTCGGCTCTGTATCGGTGCTGCAGACCCTCAATCTCGAGGTCGCAGAGGGCGAGTTCATCGTGCTGCTCGGTCCCTCGGGCTGCGGCAAGTCGACCTTGCTCAACTGCATCGCCGGGCTGCTCGATATTTCCGAAGGCCGCATCTTCATCAAGGGCAAGAACGTCACCTGGGAGGAGCCCAAGGATCGCGGCATCGGCATGGTGTTCCAGTCCTATGCGCTTTATCCGCAAATGACGGTGGAGAAGAACCTGTCGTTCGGCCTGCGCGTTGCCGGCGTGCCCAGGGATGAGATCGCCAAGCGCATCGCACGCGCCGCCGAGATCCTGCAGATCGAGCCGCTTTTGCAGCGCAAGCCCGCGGCCTTGTCCGGCGGCCAACGCCAGCGCGTGGCGATCGGGCGGGCGCTGGTGCGCGACGTCGATGTCTTCCTGTTCGACGAGCCACTATCCAATCTCGACGCCAAGCTGCGCTCGGAACTGCGCGTCGAAATCAAGCTTCTGCATCGCAAGCTGCAGAACACCATGATCTACGTCACCCACGACCAGATCGAGGCGATGACGCTGGCCGACCGTATCGCGGTCATGCGCGGCGGCGTCATCCAGCAGCTCGACGCGCCGCAGACGATCTACAACCGGCCGGTCAACCGGTTTGTCGCCGGCTTCCTCGGCTCGCCGGCGATGAATTTCCTCGAAGGGGAGCTGGAGGCCAATGCTGCTCCAGTGTTCAGGACCGACGGTGTTTCGGTGCCGCTCGATCGCTATACCTTTGACGGCACGGAGCGCCCGGCCGGCGCTTGCGTGCTGGGCATCCGGCCTGAACATATCGCTTTCGGTGACGCGGCGAAGTCGATGCCGTTTTCCGCCGGCGGTTCGGTCGAGATCGTGGAGCCGATGGGTTCCGACACGCTGGTGTGGACCAAGCTTGCCGGCCGCAACCTCTCCTTCCGCGTCGAGGCGGAACGGACGCTGCGCAGCGGCGATCCGATCCAGTTCGGTTTCGATCCGGCGCGCGCCTCGCTGTTCGACGCTGCGACCGGCAATCGCCTGTGACCCTCTAGAATCATCCGCAAACCATCCTCCCAAGAACGATCCCCCTAAAACGATCTCGCGAAAACGATCCCCCGAAAACATCCCCAAGCCTTAACCACCCAAGAAACGGACAGAGACGATGAACTGGTCATTCCAACTCTACAGCGCCCGCAATTTCCAGCCGTGGGACGGCATCCTGAAAATGCTTGGTAAGCTCGGCTACAACGAAGTCGAAGGTTTCGGCGGCGTCTATGACGACCCCAAGGCGTTCCGCGCCGAACTCGACAAGAACGGGCTTTCGATGCCGACCGGACATTTCTCGATCGATGCGCTGGAGAATGATTTCGACGGCGTACGCAAAACAGCCGACGCACTCGGCATCACGCTCGTCATCTGTCCCTATCTGCTGGCCGAGCAGCGGCCGGCCGACGCTGCCGGCTGGCGCGGCTTTGGCGAGCGTCTGGCCAAGGTCGGCGAGACCGCAAAAAAAGCCGGCTACGGCTTTGCCTGGCACAACCATGATTTCGAGTTCAAGACACTCGCCGACGGCTCGGTGCCGCAGGATCACATCCTGTCGGCTGCGCCCGACATCGGCTGGGAGATGGACGTCGCCTGGGTAATCCGCGGCGGCGTTGATCCGCTGCCGTGGATCGAAAAGCACGGCAAGCGCATCAGCGCCGTCCATGTCAAGGACATGGCCAAGTCAGGCGAAGGCCTTGACGAGGACGGCTGGGCGGATGTCGGCCACGGCACCATCGACTGGGCCGGCCTGATCAAGACACTTCGGGCGAAGAGCGCGGCCAAATATTACGTCATGGAACAGGACAACCCCAACGACATCGAGCGCTTCGCCAGCCGCTCGCTCGCATCCGTCAAGGCTTACTAGGAACAATCATCATGGCAAAGAAACTGGGTATCGGCGTCATCGGCTGCGGCAACATCTCGAAAGCGTATTTCTCGCTGGCGCCTCTGTTTCGCGGCATCGAGATGCGCGCCTGCGCCGACATCAACATGGACGCGGCCAAGGCACGGGCGAAGGAGTTCAAGCTGCGCGCCGAGACCGTCGAAGAACTGCTCAAGGATGACGAGATCGACATCATCGTCAACCTCACCATCCCGGCGGTGCACTACGGGGTGTCGAAGCAGATCCTCGATGCCGGCAAGCACGTCTATTCGGAAAAGCCGTTCGTGCTGTCGGTCAAGGAAGGCCTCGACCTCAAGAGCCGGGCCGAGAAGAAAGGGCTGCGCATCGGTTCGGCTCCGGACACTTTCCTCGGCGGCGCGCACCAGCTGGTGCGCAACCTCATCGACACCGGCGCGCTCGGCAAGATCACCAGCGGCACCTGTCATGTGATGGGCCACGGCATGGAGCACTGGCACCCCAATCCCGATTTCTTCTTCCAGCCGGGCGCCGGGCCGGTGCTCGACATCGGGCCTTACTATATCACCAACCTGATCCAGCTGATCGGGCCGGTGAAGCAGGTGGCGGCCTTCGCGACGACGCCTGCCAAGGAACGCACGATCTCGTCGAAACCGCGCGCGGGCGAAAAAATCCCGGTCAACACGCCGACGACGATCCACGGCCTGCTGGAGTTCGAGAACGGCGCCGTGGTCACGCTCAACACCAGCTGGGACGTCTGGGCGCATGGTCATGCGCCGATGGAACTCTATGGCGAAACGGGCACGGTGTTTGTGCCGGATCCGAATTTCTTCGGTGGCGACGTGCGCATAACCGAGGCGGCAAAACCGGTGAAGAAACTGCCGAAATGGCAGCATCCGTTCGGCGTGCCCAACGAAATGCACGGCCAGGGCATGATGGCCAACTACCGCACAGCAGGCCTTGCCGACATGGCGCTGGCGATCGCCGAGGGCCGGCCGCATCGTTGCTCGATGGAGCTCGCGCTGCATGCCGTCGACGTCATGACCGGCCTGTTGCGGTCGGGCGAGACCGGCAAGTTCGTCGCCATGCAGACCAGCTGCGAGCGGCCAGCTGCACTCGGCGTCAAGGACGCAAAAGGACTGTTGGCGAAGCAGAAATGAGGTAGAAGGGTGTCGGCGCGTTCGCGCCGACACCCTTACAATCCAGGATCTGTACCCATGCGCTGGCAGCCGGCTGAAAACCGCTATGAGAAAATGCTCTACAACAGGTGCGGGCGATCCGGCCTGAAACTGCCGGCGATCTCGCTCGGCCTGTGGCACAATTTCGGCAACGACACGCCACACCAGACCAAGCAGGCGATCGCGCGCAAGGCCTTCGATATCGGCATCACCCATTTCGATCTTGCCAACAATTACGGCCCGCCGCCGGGCTCGGCCGAGATCGCCTTCGGCGAGATATTGCGCACCGACTTCGCCAGTTATCGCGACGAGCTGATCATCTCGACCAAGGCCGGCTATGAGATGTGGGCAGGGCCTTACGGCGAATGGGGCAGCCGCAAATATGTGCTGGCGAGCCTCGACCAGAGCCTGAAGCGGATGGGGCTCGACTATATCGACATCTTCTATTCGCACCGCTTCGATCCGGATACGCCGCTTGAGGAAACGATGGGCGCGCTCGACCATGCGGTGCGTTCTGGCAAGGCGCTCTATGCCGGCATCTCGTCCTACAATTCGCAGCGCACGCGCGAGGCCGCCGACATATTGAAGCAGCTCGGTACGCCCTGCATCATCCATCAGCCGAGCTATTCGATGCTCAACCGCTGGGTCGAAGAGGACGGACTGCTCGATACGCTGGAAGGGCTCGGTGTCGGATCGATCGTGTTCTCGCCGCTGGCGCAAGGCATGCTGACCGACAAATATCTCGGCGGCATCCCCGAGGGTAGCCGCGCCAGCCAAGGCAAGTCGCTGCGGCCCGCCTTCATCAACGAAAAGACCATCGCTAACATCCAGGCGCTGAACGCGATCGCCGGCAAGCGTGGCCAGACGCTGGCGCAGATGGCGCTGGCCTGGGTGCTGCGCAAGGGCCGGGTCACCTCGGCGCTGATCGGCGCCAGCCGGCCCGAACAGGTCGAGGACTGCGTCGGCGCGCTCAAGGTGCTCGAGTTCAGCGATGCCGAGCTCGCCGAAATCGACACTTACGCACGCGAGTCCGACATCAATCTGTGGGCGGCGTCGGCCGAGCGCAAAGGCCCGCCGCGGAAGTAAGCGGAACAGCCGGCACCGGACATGAATCAAAACGGCGGGAAAGATCCCGCCGTTTTGCGTTTATCAAGCTTCGGGCCCGTTCAGGGCTTCTTGGCCGTGCCGAGACCGGCCTTGGGCGCCGCCGCGGCTGCCGGAGCCGGGGTCTTCATCTTGGCTTCGATCCAACCCGTATAGTTGGCCAATCGCGTGTAGATGCCATAGGCATTCTTGTGGCCGCAAGCGGCGGTGCCGTCGGACGGACCTTCGCCCCAGGAGACGACGCCGACCTGGACCGGACCGTTGGCGCCGGTCATGAACAGCGGACCGCCGCTGTCGCCGTTGCAGGCGTCGCGTTCGCCGCTGTCGGTGCCGGCGCAGATCATGTTCTTGGTCAGCGGATCCGACATATCGGCGGCGATCGCATTGGCGGCGGCATCGATGCCCTTTTCCGAATAACGCATCCGATGCGAGAGATCGCCAAGTGCCGCCTTCAAGTCATGCGCATAGATCGACTTGATGCCGCTGTTGCAGGCAGCGCTCGGCTCGAGATCGAGATCGGCCACCATCAGCGCGGTCGGGAAGGTGCCGTCCTGCATCTTGCCCCAGCCGATGACCGTGGTCTTGCCGCTGTCTGGCGTCGGCTCATTGGTGATCTTGATGACCGGCGCATCGGCGGGCTCCGCCAGCCGGAGCAGGCCGAGATCATTGTCCAGCGTCTGTTCGCTGTAGCCCTCGTTGACGATGACCTCGACCACCTTGTAGCGCTTGCCTTCGGTAAGATCGGTGGCGCCGGTCAGCACGGTCACCGTGTCGGGCGAAATCGGCCGGCCCTTGTCGTTGAGGCAGTGCGCCGCCGTCAGCACCCATTGCGGAGCAATCAGGCTGCCGCCGCAGAATTGCGCGTTCGGCTGCGAGGCCGGGCTGGGGTCCAGCCGGGCGCTGGTCAGCAGCGCCACCTGGAACGGATAGGCCCCTTTGTCGGCTTCCTTGCCGCCATAGACGCGGTCGGCCCCGTCGGGATTCTCGGCCTTGGCCTTGTCCCGGGATTCGGCGACGCGCTGCATCGGCGAGACCGCCGCTTCCGGCCTGGCGGCGTCGTCGGCTGCATAGAGCGCGTCGACAGCGGGGAAAGCGGCCGCGATGCCCAGCAGCGATGCAGCGGCAAGCGGCCTGAACCGATGGATAATGTTCACCTTGAAACCCTCCTGAGATGAAAAATGCCGAGCCATGCCGCCATGACGCATAACCAACAGAAGCGGTACCGGTACCTCGATCGCCTTCTGCCAGAACGAACGACATCCGCGCGGTCATAAAACCGAAATACGACTTTTGCTAATCGTGCCCCATCGGGCAGAGCCCACCCAAACCCTATAGCCCCCACGGGCTACGTGGAAGGGATTTGTCATTGCCAATGTTGGATTATTTTAGGCAGTATATCGACGCGGGTGCGTTTGGCGGAGGGCTTTAACGAGGCCGCCCGGACCGATGATCCGATACGGGCGGGTAACCAAACTAATTTTTTAACTCCACCACGATCTCGACAATATTTCTGTATTTTGCTCCACTCCTTGCTGACTTTTGGGAGAGTCTCACCATGACGAAACTGACAAGCACTATCATTGCGTCCGCACTGCTATCCACCGCACTGTGGGCGATGCCTGCCTTCGCCGCCGATCCCGGCTCAGCGAATGCCGGCAATGGCGAAAGCATGCGCGATCTCGGAACGGGCGACTACCAGCCCGGCCGTGCAAAGCCGATCGCGCCGCCGAAACTGACCGAAGATGAAGCCAGCCGGGCAGCGCCGCTGACCGACGAGGGCACGGCGGTCAAATCCTATGGCATCGTCGGACGTTCCGCCGATGGCAAGGACATCAAGATCGATGCAGGCGAGACGCTGAAGGACCTTGTCATCAAGGAATTGAACGCGCCCGCCAACACACCGAACGCCGACAAGACCGGATTGACGGGCGGCGACGAAGCCGGCCGCCAGGTGTTCGGGGCCGACGATCGCGAGCAGATCAAGAACACCAAGACCTACCCGTTCACCGCGATCGGGTATATCGAAGGCAAAGCCAAGAGCGGTTATGGCAGCTGCTCGGGAACCCTGATCGGTCCGCGCACGGTGCTCACCGCCGCGCATTGCCTCTACAGCAATGAAGACAAGGCTTGGCTCGACGACGTCATCTTCGTGCCGTCGCTCAACGGCAACACCGCCGACGATGCACCGTTTGGCGCTTTCAGCTACGAGAGCGTCTATATCCTGCAGGGCTTCATCGACAATTATCAGGGTTACTACGGCTCGGTCATTCCGTGGGACCTCGGCATCATTACGCTGAAGCAGGATGTCGGCACCAATCTCGGCTGGCTGGGTTATGCCAACTATGAGAACCTCGGCGATTTCACCGCAAACATCGTTGGCTATCCCGGCGACAAGCCGATGGGAACGATGTGGAAGGCGACCTGCGAAGTGAAAGCCGAAAACGTCGGCGCGGAGTATTTCCAGTACGACTGCGACACCTATCCGGGGTCGAGCGGCAGCTCGGTCTACGCCTACGACAATGGCGCCAAGCAGCGCGTCGTCACCGGCGTGAACGTGGCCGAAAGCCCCAACGCCAACACTGCGGTGCGCCTGAACGCTGCCAACGTGGCGTGGATCAACAGCCTGTACAAATAAGGCCCGATCTTTCGCCGGCAAACAGCGGCGATAACCAGCACTACCAAACCGGCGGCGGGACGTTCCCGCCGCCGGTTTTTTTGTATCGAAACACCTCTCTTGCACTGTGTTACAGCGGTGCTTACGCTAGGCGATCCAAGGGGTTGGGTAAGATGGCGCGGGCAAGAATGATCTTCGGAGTCAAAGCGATGGCGGCTGCATCCATGCTGGCCGCACTGACATGCTTTTCCGCTATGGCCGATCAAGGCGGTGCCACACCCGATGGCGCCTGGGCCGAGCGGGTGCAAATCCTCTATAAAAGCGAAACACGTTCGGTGCTGCGCAAGAATGTACGGGTCTGGGATTCCCACCCGGAATTGGGTCTTGATTTCACCTGGGAGCCGGCGTCCGGCGTGTCGCCGGACCGCACCGTCGCAGCCGACGGCACCGTCAACGGCAAGGGCAGGCTGGTCTGGCGCGTACGCGGCTCGGCGAGCTACGACCCCAAGACGATCTATTCCAGCTATTTCGGCGAGATCAGGAATGGCCGCCCCGATGGACAAGGCCGGCTGGAGCTGCGTTCAGGCGAGATTCTCGACGGCCGTTGGGTCGCCGGCCAGCTCGACGGCCATGCGATCCATGTCGATGCCGACGGCAATCGCTATGAAGGGCAATTCAGGGCCGGTGTGCCGAATGGCGAGGGCAGGCTGGAGACGAAGACAGGCAAGATATTCGTCGGCTCTTTTGCCGATGGGCTGAAGGACGGCAAGGGCCGCACCCGGTTGCCCGGCGGCACCGTCTACTGGTCGCAATGGGCGATGGGCAAGGAGATCGGCGGTGCGCGCCCCGATGTGCTGGCCGATGCCAGAGTGGGCGGGTTGCTCAAGGCGCAGACCGGCGGCGGTTCCGCCGACAAGGTCGAGATCGGCATTGCCGTCGACCAGCGCATGACGCAGCAGGCCGACATGCAGTACCAGCATCTCGTGCGCGACGAAGACATCGCGATCTATCCGGTGTCGGACCAGTACAATGATGCCTGGAACGGCACCGGAGAGATTCGTACCGGCAATGTCTATGAAGGCATGGACTGGGAGACGGCGCCGGCCTTCGCCGAAGTCGACCTCAAGACCACCGACCGGTCGAGGGTCAAGATCGACAGCCTGGAAATGAAGGTGGCCGCGAGCGAGGCCTACCGCAAGCCGATGCTGTCGATCAGCGAGCATTATGGCTGCGTCGGCTTCCGCCCCGACTTCTCGATCGTCAACAATGGCTGGGGCGACGTGAAAGACATGAAGATGTCGATCCAGTTCACCAGGACCGACGAGGAGGACAACGCGACCGGCGAGCCGAGCCGCACGTTCACGAAGGACATCGGCACTTTCGGCGACGGCGTCGACGTCTCGATCAAGGACGTGCTGACTGAAGCCGGCGTCGACACAACCACGCTCGAGACCGAGCGCTTCACCTGCCCGTCAAGGGACAGCCTGGATGTCTGCCGCGCCCAGGTGGCCAACAAGGTCAAGTTCGGCGACGTTGCCGATTACATCAGCGGCAGCGTCGAGAAAATGAGCGTGACCGGGATTGGCAAGCTCGATTATTCCTGGGCGGACGATCAGGGCGCCGTCTACCAGCAGAGCGAGCCGTTTCGCGTCATCGTCTCGCTGGTCAGCATCGAGGTCCCAGAATCGCTCGCCGAATGCGGCGATGGCGGCGGCGCGTCGCCCGAAGCGCTGCGCTACCAGAACATCGAATTTCCGATCGGCAAGACCGATTACAGCATCCCCATGCCGGTGCGCGGCAACAAGAATCTCAGCGCCTACACGGCACGGCTGAAAATGTGGTCGTCAATGTCGTCGATCCATCGCTTCAGCATCGCCGCCCATTTCGCCGATGGCAGCACACGCGAGAGCAAGCCGGCCACGTTCTTCTATTTCAGGCCGAAGCAGTCGCTGTTCGAAACCAGCACCAAGCCGGCGGTCTGCTATCTGCCGGAAGATCTGCAAGGCTGTTGAGGTCCTGTCACGTCCTTTCGGGAATCGCGTCATTTCGAGCCCATCTCAAAAAAATTGGGCAATGGGATCAGCCGGGCAAAGATCGTGCCCTGGCTGAACACCCTGAGTTCCAGCATCGACCCGGACGATCGTTCGGCTTTCTGGTCGAACAGGAAATTGCCGAGCGAATAGATCTCCGCAACATCGCCGCCGCCGAGCGGCAGGATCGCCTCGCTCGATACATGTGGATGACCGCCGACGATTGCCGTGACACCGCGCAGCCGCATCTGGTCGGCAAGCATCTCCTCGCGCGGCGACGGCTCCGTCTTGTACTCGCGGCCCCAATGGACGAAGGCAATCACCGGCCGCTCGGCATTGTCGTGCAGCAGCCGGTCGAGCAAAGCAGGCGTCAGAAGGTCGGTGTTCCTGGAGCCGTTGGTATCGATGTCGGTCAGCCCGACCAGGTCGAGATCGGCAAGCGCCAGCGTCTCGCCCTGCCCGAAATGGGCGATGCCGGCCGCATCGAGTGCGGCCAGCGTCTCGGCATAGCCTGACGGGCCGAGGTCGTAGGCGTGATTGTTGGCGAGGCTGACAGCGGCGACATGCAATTTCTTGAGCATGTCGATGGCGAGGTCTGCGGGCATGGCCAGCGTCATGTCGTCGATCGCCTCAGGGACGTTGGGCAGGATCACGCCTTCGAGATTGACGATCAGCGGCCGCGAGCGGGTCAGGGCCAGCACGCTTTCGACGATCTTCTCGGCAACACCGTCGCGGACCAGGATCTTCTTCATGGCGCGGCCGAAATTCACGTCGCCCGCGAAATAGTAGAGCTTGTCGTCGGGACGGGCAGGATTGTTGAAGCCGGGGCCGAAGGCGCCGAACAGCGCCACGACATAGCTGGTGGTGCGCTCGACATAGTCGCTTGAATGCGCCTGCGAGTTCTCGTTGGCGACGACCAGCGGCGCAGCACCGAACAGTTCGCGCTGCAGCCTGGTCTGGATATAGAGCGCACCGACCGAATCGGCGTGATCCGGCTGGCGCAGCGCCGCGATGCCGTCGAGCGAACCGGCGGCGAGCATGTTCAGCGTCTGCTGGTCGAAACGCCTGGCTTCGTGCTGCGGCAGATAGTGGGAGAAATCGGTGGATTCGACGATCAGCGTGTCCTTGTCGACGATCGCTTTCAGCGCCTGCGCCAGCCGGTCCCAGTCGGCTCGCTTGGCTTTGACCGACATCGCCACCGGCACGATTTCAGCTTCGGGGAAATAGTGATGCAGGAAAGGCAGCATCGCCTGCACGCCATGCTCCCTGGCGAACAGGCAGGAGTCTTCGACCATGTCGCTGTTCGCTTCCAGAAGGTGCACGGCTTCCGTGTCGGCCTGGACTGGACCGAGCACTGTTTCAAAACCGCGCGGCGTCGTGGCGAAGAGTTTCTGCGTCTCGTGGAAATGGTCCGGCGACAGGATGACGATGCGCTTGTAGCGGAAGCCGGACGCGGCGTGGAAACCGAGTGCGACGAGATCTGCGACGAGCAGGTGGTGGGGGACTGTGATGCCGGTGAGGCGTTGGTTGGAGGGGGCAAGTTTGGCGACGGCGGCGATGGCATCGGTGAAAAGCGTGGGGTCGTCGTAGAAGGAGGAGAAATTTGTGTCCCCCCGCGGGCAGGTGATGGGGGCGGCGGATGCATGAAGCGGAAATAGGAAGGCAACTGCAAAGACCAGCAGAATGATGGTCCGCGCCAAGGCGCCCCCTCTGTCCTGCCGGACATCTCCCCCTCAAGGGGGGAGATTGGCAGCTTGGTCGCCGGCTCTTCGTTTAAAACGCTGACAATTGGCGAAGTCGCTGATGACAGCTGATCTCCCCCTTGAGGGGGAGATGGCCGGCAGGACAGAGGGGGGTGCCTGGGCGCAAACCTCTCACGGCTCAGCCAAAACAATGTTCTCGACGCCGCCGACATAGTAGAACGGCTTCTGCTTGGACGCGGTCAGCCGCAGCACTTCGCGCGAAATATAGTCGGCGAGGCCGAACAGCGTCACGCCGCCGTCGGAGGTCTTGGCCCGGCCGCGCAGGCCTTCGAGGATCGAATAGGTGAAGACGCCATGGCCGAGCTCGGGCAGTTCGGCGGCGGTGTTGTTGGCAGCGGTGGCCGAGAAGACGACGATGCGTGCGTCCTGCGCGTCTTTTTCCAGGCGCGGGTTGAAGGCGTTGGCGGCGTGGCAGGTGTCGAGCAGCATGAAGCGCATGCCCTTGGCCCGCTCAACCGATTTCTGGATGTCGCCCCAGTCGACCAGCGAGGAGCGCTTCCAGCGGTCGGCATCCTGTTTGCGGCCGTCCGTGGGGATGAAATAATAATCTTCGTCGATGTTGATGCCGTGACCGGCGACGAAAATGATGGTGGTGTCGTTCTCGCCGGGTCTGTCGAGAAAGTCGGCGAGCTGGTCGTCGATCGTGTCGGAATCCGGTTCCAGGATGGTGTCGGCGCTGGCGACCTTGAACACGTCCTTGCCGGAATCGGGCGCCTCATCCAGCGCTTCGCGGTTGACCAGAACCAGCGTCTCCATCGCCGAAAACAAGGGCGCGGATTTCTGCGAGATCACCTTGAGGAATTCGGTGGCGTCATCGACGGGATAGCGCAGATCGCAGGCGTGGCCGGCGCATGCATCGGTGAGGAAAGGATATTTGTCGACGCCGATCACGGCGACGTAGAGCTTGCCCTTGTTGGCGGGCTTTTCGGTTTTCCTGCCAAGTGCTGTGACACTGCGCTCGGTCAGATAGCCGAACTCGTTGGTGCCGGTGATGCGAATGGTATTTTCGCCATTCTCGACCGGCACTTCGACGATGGTGCTCTTGCCGCCATCGATTGACCGAGCGGTGACATCGCCGACATTGCGGCTGTTCGACAGGATCGAAAATCCGGCGACATCGGCGCCGGCTTCCTGCGCGCCCGAAATCTCGACGGCGACATAGCCCTCGCGGACGTTGCTCTGGTCGGCGGCAAGCTTGATGCCGAATTCCGGCGGTTTGCGCTCGAGCAGCTTTTCCAGCTGGCGGTCGACGCCGGGGCGCATTTCCTGGACCGCCTGTTCGGCGCTACGCAGGATGATGGCCCGGCGCACCATTTCCGGGCTCCAGAGATATTTCTTCAGCTGGCCGGCGCTGATGAAACGCCCTTCGTGGTCGCGGCCCTGATTGACGTGCCAGCCGATCAACTTGTCGCCATCGGCGGAGGAATAATAGTAGCCCTGCGGCATCCAGGCGATCCATTCGGAGCCGGCGAAGAACATCGACACTATCAGTTTGTGGCTCTTCAAATTCCACAACCGCACGGTCTGGTCGGCGCTGCCGGTGACCAACAGCCCTTCCTTCTCGGCGGCAACCATGGCGTTGATCTCGCCGGTGTGGCCGGTGAATTCACCCGATACATCGGCGGTCGCGGTTTTGTATTCCAACAGCGTGCCGTCGCTGCCGCCGGTGATCAGGCCAAGCCCATTGCCGATCAGCGTGTAAGCCGAATGGACGAAGCCATTGGTGGCGGAATTCTCGATGCTGTGCATCACCTTTCCGCCGCTCGCGATTTCGAGCACGGCATTCTCCAGGCCGTCCTTGCCGCCGGGGGCAGCACGGAGCGACCACTCACCCTCTGCGAGTGCCGCGCGGGCATAGGCGCCCTGTTCCGCAAACGCCACCGGGTCCTCGAAGAACCGCTCGGCCGTCGGTAGCGCCAGCACCTTGTCCAGCGTGCCCTGCAGCTCGGGACAGGACACGCGTTCAGGGCAGGGGTTGGTGTTGCCCCAAGCGATGGAGCTGCTCGCCGCACCGATCCCGATCGCCGTCACCGGTTCGCCGACCCCTTGCAGCAGCGCCTTGCGCTCGCCGGTCATGGGGTTCCAGACCTGGATGGCGTTGCGGGTGCCGCCGGCTGTCGCCACCAGCGAGCCGTCGGCATTGCCGGCGCCAGCAAAGACCGTGCCGTCATGGCCGTTATAGTCGAGCAGTTGCTCGCCGCTGTCGGTATTCCAGACCGCCGAGCGATGCTTGTCGGCGCAGCGATAGCTGCATGACGCAACAAGCCGCGAACCCGTGGCGAAGCTCAGAGCGCCGATCTGGAAATCCTGCTTCGCCATGGCGCGGACGAATTTGCCGGTGCTGGCCTGCCAGAGCTGGACGTCGCCGTCCTTGCTGCCGGTGGCGAACAGGCTGCCATCCAATGACACGGCGAGTGCGGCGACGCCGACATCGCGCAGCGGTTCGGCCTCGGCGGGCAAAGCGATTTCCTCTGACTTGGCGATGTCCCAGAGCCTTATGCCGTTGTCGGTGGTCGTCGCCACCAGCCGGGTTCCCGCAGCGGCGAAAGCGAGCTTTTCGACACGCCAGGAATCGGCATCGAGTTTTTCCGCCAGCGTCCAGCCCGACGCGGATTTGTCGTCCGCCCGCCAGAGGTAGACGAAACCATCGCCACCGCCGGCGGCGAGCGTGTTTCCGTCGGGTGAAAAGGCGACATCATAGATGGCATAGTCGGCGGCCTTGAGCACGGTTTTGATCTTGCCGGTGGCGAAATCGAACAGCCTGATATCGCCATAAGGGGGCTTGTCGCCGATGCCGGCGCCGAAATAACCGCCGGCGGCGATCGTGTTGCCATCCGGCGACACGGCAATCGCAAAGACCTTGCCGTCATTGCCATTGCCAAGATAGCCGCGAATGGTGCGGAGCGTCACCCCGCTCTGCCAGTCCCAGATGCGGATGGTCTTGTCATCGGACGCCGAGACCAGTCCCTCGCCGTCCGGCGTGAAGGCAAGATCGGTGACCCTGGCGCTGTGGCCGCCGGTGTTGAGATCGAGATGGAAATCGAGGTCCTCGGCACCGGCGGTTGACGTTAACGCGAGAAGACCGACCAGGATTAGCCACCGGATAGCACGCAAGGGATGGGAGCTGCCCGGCACCTTGTTGCGCCGCTATTTGGAGTCGGCGGGCGGCGGCGACCCGTGACGCACATAATTCTCGATCGCCTGGGCATAATTGGCGGAACCGGCCTTGCGTTCTTTTTCGATGTAGCCGGCAAAATAGCTCCAGAACGACACCGCATAGTCGCGGAAATAGGCATCGGCGACATCGCGCGAACAGAGCTTGCCCTCGACGCAGATCGAGAGACGATTGAGGAAATAGACGATGCGATCGAAATTGTCGTTGAAGTCGGCGATCGGCATGGTGCCGCCGCCGGCAGTCATCGCCTCGATGCCGATGCGTTGCCGAAACACTTGTTCCTCGGTCGGCGACGGCGTGGCGCTGAGCAGATTGTCGTATTTGGCGTTGAGTGCCGACAGGCGCTCCTTGAGCGCGCGTTGCGCCTGCTGAAAATCCTTGCTTTCCCAGAGCTCGACCAGCGACATCGTCTGCTCGACGCGCTTCTGTTCCTGGTTTGCCAGAAACTGGAAGACCGAGAAGCCCAGGGTGAAGATGATCGCCAGGCGCACGGCGAGACCCGACCAGGCGTAGATCAGCATGCGCCAGTCGCGGTCGGTGAACGGGTTGGCTTCCTTCTTGATCTCGTGACTGCTCGGCCACGGAAAGCCTTCGGTGGTTTCGGGCAAGGTCGCCGGCTTCTTGGCCGGTGCCGGCGCCGATGTGGCCGGCGATTTTTGCGTTGCAGTGCCCCCCGGCTTTTTCACCCGCAGCTGTCCAGTTGGATAATGGCGGTGGGATCGAGCACGATGCCGGGTGTCTCCAGCTTCTTTTTCAGGCAATCGAGCTGCGTGCGCGAAATCATGAACTGCACGTCCGGTTCGGCAGCCGCCTTGCTTGGTGACGGCAAAGGCTCGACCACGCCGCGCGAGGCGCAGCTGGAGAGATCGACGACAACGGCCGTGTTGCCGGTCTTGGCGATCTGGTCGTACTGGTCGAGAAAGCAGGTGGCGAGCTCGGAATTGGTGACGATCTGCTTGGCGCACAGGCCGCAATTCTCGTCCGCCGAGGCGCTGGCAACCAGCAACAGGCTGCCGGCAAGGCCGACCGTCGCTGCACGCCAGGAGAGCACGGGGATAGTCACTGATGTCCTCATCTGTTGCATCCAGCCGCGGCGCATAGAAGTGTCGCGAGCCGGGAATGTTCATATATCACGCCGGCAAGAGCCGGCGAAGCGATGTCAGGTCAGGCGCGGGGCACCGTCTCCATCGGGAAGATCATCACCGCGCCTTTGGGACCGCTCTTGTCGGCAAGCCGCATCACGGAGCGCGTTGCCGGCGCCATGCCGATGTCGGCCAGCATGTCGGAAAAACCAGGCGTTCCCGATGCGGCACGCGTCACGGCGCGCACGCCTTCCTGGGCAAGAAAGCTCAGATCCTCTTTCTCGCTTTGCGGCGGCGCCTCGGTCAGCACGGCAATCATGCGCTCCATGCCGAAGCTGGTGTCGGTGAAGGCGAGCAGCCCTTCCTTCAGGCCCTGATCGGCCTGCTGATTGATCGGGGCCAGCCGCTCGGCGACGATGTGGGTGATCGAATAGTCGCTGCCGATATACAGCACGTTGATGTCGACGAACTCGTCGGACCCGTTCTTGGCCGCAATGTGTACCTGATCGCCCGGCGAAACGCGCGGCACCTTTGACGATTCGATCGGCTCCAGCGCATCGCTGTCCTGGCGCTTGATAAGGAACTGGACGCTGACCTCGTCCGGCCGGTAGTCGGACGCCGCGGCGAGCCGCGACAGGCCGGTGGCGCGGAAGATCGTGGTCAGGGTCTTGGCTGTGTTTTCCGCAAGCTTGTCGCGGCCATCCTGATGGATGACGATGCGCGGCGGCTTGCTGCCGTCCTTCAGGCTGATGTCGCCGGACGCCGGCAGGAACCACAGCGCCGGTTCGTCGCTGGCGTTGGCGGCAGCGCCGTCCATGGATTTTTCGCGCAGCACCGCAAGCCGCAGATCGGCGCTCTTGCCGGGCTCGACCAGCGCGATGTGGAAGCCGGACTTCGGCTTCGCCACCAATTCGTCCAGAACCGAATTGACCAGCTCGGTTTCTTTTTCGAGCCCTGCGGTCGGCGCCGGCTTTGCCACCAGCAGCTTGTAGTCGACTGCGAGTTCGGCAACGCGCGCATAGGCGCCGGCGGGCACCGCCGTCGGCGCAAGCGCCGGCTTGCCGTCGAATTCGACCGGTGCGAGCTGGCTTTCGAGGTTTTTTGCCGATTTCACTTCGAGATAGCCGACGGCGTCGGAGAGCTTCGACAGCGCCGAAGGCAAAATGGCGAGCTTGCTGCCGGGGGTCAGACCCTGCAGCAGCCCGGCGCCGATCGCGACATCGCCGTCCTTGACGGCAATCGGCCATTGCATGACGGCGTCGGTCTTGTCGGTGCCGAACACGCGGGCGTCCAGTTCGCCCTCGAACAGGGGCGTCGGCCTTGTGCGGCCGTCGGCCGAATATTGCTGCAGCACGGCCTGGCCGAGCTGGCGATAGGTGACGTTGGGGTTCTCGGCCAATTTCGACAGGATGGTGAAGGTGAACAGGCCGAAGCGCGGCGCGTCGGGCGTGCCCTTGGGCAGCGGCATTTCCGGCGTCGTCTCGACCGTCTGCGCGGCATAGAAGGCGACCAGCTTGCCCCTGGCGATCGGCTCTGCGCCAGTCGGCGTCAGGTTGAAGGCCGGCTTGCGGCCGCCATTCTCGTCGAAACCGCGCGATGCGCTTGCCGAGATGTCGTCATAGGCCTTCACCGCGGCTGCTCTCGCCGCGTCGTCGCCGCCGACGAGGTCGGCGAACTCGACCTTGCGCTCCAGTTCGTCATCGACTTCCGCGGCGCGCGTCGCGGTGCCGGAATGGCAGCAGTCGAACACCACCCAGACAAAGGCGCCCTCGTCGCGGATGGCGTCGAGTGCGGCGCCGACCTCGTTGTCGACCAGCGCGTTCGGCACGCCCTCTTCGCGGTTGATCCATTTGTCGATATCGGACGGCAGGAAAATCTCGTCGAGGCCGTCGGTCTCGTCACCGGCCTTGGCTTGCGGCTGCTGGGCGCCGTGGCCCGACAGATGCAGATAGACGAAATCGTCGCGTTGCACCTTGCCGGCGAGGTCGGCAAGGGCGGCCTTGATCGCCGCATGCGTCGGCGGGCCGTTGGCGCCTTCGACGTCCTTGGCGAGCAGGATCACATTCTCGGCCGAGAACTTCACCGGATCGGGCGTGTTCTTCAGGAGATAGTCGCGCACCAGGCCGGCATCGTTCTTCGGCCCGATCAGCCAGTTCTTCTGCGGCAGGTTCGGATAGTCGGTGCAGGCAACCAGCAGCGCGTGATAGGTGCGCGAGGCGGCGAGAGCGCGGAACGAAACCGTACCGGCAGCCACAAGCGCCGACGTGCCGACGAGCAGCGTCCGTCGTGTCAGTTTGATCATAATTGCTTCCCCAAGCCCGATCGAATTTGCAAGTGCGGCACCTTTCGTCGCGAATTTTGTCAGTATTTTGAATGTGGTCGGTGCCGTCAATCGGCGGTGGTGGTCATGGTGTCGATGGCGATAACGGAAACAGTGGCAAAAAGCCTGCTTCGTCGCTATCTCAAGGGAATTGAGACCGTCGCATGGCAGAAATGATTTGCGAGCGGCGCTGGGTCAAACAGATAGAACATGATGTCGTCCGAGAACCGCTCCACACTTTTCGGCATCATGCTCTAAACGATCGGAAAACGGGATCATGGCGGCAAGGGATGTGCTGACGAAGAATCAGCTGAGCGTGCTCGAGAAGCTTGAGGCCGCCAGCGGACCGCTCAGCGCCTATACGCTTCTCGACCAGCTGCGCGAGCGCGGTTTCCGCGCGCCGCTACAGGTTTACCGGGCGCTCGACAGCCTGGTGAAGTCAGGCTTCGTGCACCGGTTGGAAAGCCTCAACTCCTTCGTCGCCTGCGCCGAACCGCACGACCATACGCATTCGATGACAGCCTTCGCTATCTGCGACACATGCGGGCAGGTGATGGAGATGTCCGACCATGACGTCGGCCACCGGCTGGACGAATGGGTGCGCTCGACCGGGTTTGCTGCGAAGAAGGCGGTCATCGAGTTTCGGGGGACGTGTGCCAAGTGCCTGGCTGAAGCGGCTTAGCTTGCTTCCTACTTGAGCCGAGGCGGTGCGCTATTCTCGAATTCGTTCAAGAATGTCTCATAGACGACGTACCGCGTAGGCCCAGGTGTTAGCTGCTCCATAAGCAGGGGTTTCACCTCGTCGAGCCAAGATAATTTGCCAAGGCCAGACCCGATTTTTGGCAAGGCGATGGATTCTACCCGGTTTTTGTCGGCCCATTTCACAAGCCCGCGAACTGCTTTCCGTAAATAGGGAAGCGTGGCGTGATACATATCTGGCTGGGTTGCCAGATAAATGAAGCCCGGCTGATTGCCGTCTGGCTCCAATGTCCAGATATGACCCCCAATAAACCTGCCGGTCCGAGCATATTTCTTGAACGCAGCCTGCACATTCGGCCACTTTTTCGAAATCTTCAGCGCAAGTCCGGTGCCAAGGCCCTCTTGATTGCCCTCTGCCACGCCTTGAGCGATATAGCTTTCCTGGGCGGCCAGCAGGTCTCCGGTGACAAAGACAATCATCGCACCTTCAATGCGCCTCGTCCCAGTTGTTCGCTGCGCGGGCATCGACATGCAGCGGCACCGACATCGAGATGGCCGGCATCGGCGCGTTCTCCATCACCCTGCGCACCACGGGGATCGTCGCCTCGACTTCCGCTTCAACCGTCTCGAAGATCAATTCGTCATGCACCTGCAAGAGCATGCGGGCGGACAGGCCGGCCTTTTCCAGCGCCTCGTCCATATGCACCATGGCGCGGCGGATGATATCGGCAGCGGTGCCTTGCAGCCTGGCGTTGATCGAGGCGCGCTCGTTGAAGGCACGGATCGACGGGTTTGACGACCGGATCTCAGGATAGTGGATGCGGCGGCCGAAGATGGTTTCGACGAAGCCATGCTCGCGGGCATAGGCTTTTGTTGCCTCGATATAGTCGCGGATGCCGGGGAAACGCTCGAAGTATTTCTTGATGTAGGCGCCGGCCTCCTCGCGCGGGATCGACAGCTGGTTGGCCAGCCCAAAGGCCGAGATGCCGTAGATGATGCCGAAATTGATTGCCTTGGCGCGGCGGCGCACTTCGGAAGGCATGCCTTCGACCGGCACGTTGAACATTTCCGAGGCGGTGATGGCGTGGATGTCGGCGCCATCGGCGAAGGCCTGCTTCAACTGCGGGATCTCGGCGACGTGGGCAAGCACGCGCAGTTCGATCTGGCTGTAGTCGGCCGAGACTAGTTTCTGGCCCTTGTCGGCGATGAAGGCCGTCCTGATCTTGCGTCCCTCCGCGGTGCGCACCGGGATGTTCTGCAGATTGGGATCGGAGGAGGACAGCCGGCCCGTCGTCGTTGCGGCCAGCGCATACGATGTGTGCACGCGCCTGGTGTCGGGATGGATGAAGCCGGGCAGCGCGTCGGTATAGGTCGATTTCAGCTTGGTCAGCTGGCGCCAGTCGACGATCTTGCGCGGCAGTTCGTGGCCTTCGGCGGCGAGGTCTTCCAGAAGCTGCGCGGAAGTCGACCATTGTCCGGTCTTGGTCTTGGAGCCGCCGGGCAGGCCCATGCGGCCGAACAGGATGTCGCCCAGCTGCTTTGGCGACCCGATGTTGATGCGCTCGCCGACAAGGCCGTAGATCTCCTCCTCCAGCCGTGCGGCGCCTTGCGCCAGCTCGCCGGAGAGCCGCGACAGGATCTGGCGGTCGACCGAGATGCCACGCTGTTCCATCCGGGCCAACACCGGCACCAGCGGCCGCTCCAGCCGCTCATAGACCGAGACGAGGCCCTTGGCGGCAAGCCGCGGCTTCAGCACCTGCCACAGCCGCAGCGTCACGTCGGCATGGCCGGCGGCGTAGGTGATCGCCCGGTCGATGTCGACCTGGTCGAACCCGACCGAGCTTCTGCCGGAACCGGCGAGATCCTTGAGCGGCGTCGTGGCATGGCCGAGCCATTTGTCGGCAAGCGAGGACAAAGTGTGGTGGCCGGTGCCGGCGTCGAGCACATAGGAAATCAACATCGTGTCGTCGAAGGGTGCGATATCGATGCCGTGGCGGCTCATGACGACGATGTCGTATTTGGCGTCCTGGGCGATCTTGAGCACCGATTTGTCTTCCAGCAGCGGCTTCAGCAGCGCCAGCGCCTCGCGGACCGGAATCTGGTTCTCCAGCGTGCCGCCGCCGAGCAGGTCGCCGGCGCCGCTCTTGTGGGCGAGCGGCACATAGGCGGCGCGGCCGGGGCCGATCGCCAGGGAGAAACCGATGAGGTCGGCCAGCATCGGATCGGAAGACGTGGTTTCGGTGTCGAAGGCGACGATCCCGGTCTCCTTGGCTTGGGCCAGCCAGGTCTTGAGCGTCGCCGTGTCGCGGATGGCGACATAGGCGGCGGGATCGATTTTGGCCGCAGCGGCCGTTTCCAGGCGAAGTGCGGCAAGCAGCGAAGGGGCGTCGCCGGCCCTGGCGGTTTCGGTTTTGGCTTCATCCTGTGTTGCCGCAGGCACCGGTGTGCCGGAGCCGACATCGGGGCCGTGCGCGGTGTCGGCGCGCTCGACGGTGACTGCGACAGCCTGCACATCGCCGGCTTCGGTGCTGGTCGCCTCGGCCACACGGCGGGTCAGCGAGGTGAATTCCATGGTTTTGAGAAAGCCGATCAGCTTCGGCCCATCCGGCGCATGCAGCACGAAATCGTCGAGCCCGTCGGTCACCGGCACGTCGTTCTTCAGCGTCACCAGCTGGCGCGATATGCGCGCCTTGTCGGCATTGGCGATGATGGATTCGCGCCTCTTGTCCTGCTTGATCTCGCTGGCCCGGGCGAGCAGCCCGTCAAGGTCGCCGAACTGTTCCAGAAGCTGCGCCGCCGTTTTCGGCCCGATGCCGGGTACGCCCGGCACATTGTCGACGGAGTCGCCGGTCAGCGCCTGCAGGTCTATCATCTTTTCCGGCGGCACGCCCCATTTCTCGATGACTTCGGGGATGCCGATCTGGCGGTCCTTCATCGGGTCGTACATGCCGACCGTGGGTCCGACCAGCTGCATCAGATCCTTGTCAGAGGAGATGATAGTGGTGTCGCCGCCGGCCTCGCACGCCAGCCTGGCATAAGTGGCGATGAGGTCGTCGGCCTCGTAGCCTTCGATCTCGATGCAAGGCAGGTTGAAGGCCACGGTTGCCTGGCGGATCAGACCGAATTGCGGGATCAGGTCTTCGGGCGGTGCGTTGCGGTTGGCCTTGTATTCCGGGTAAAGATCATTGCGGAAGGTTTTCGACGAATAATCGAAAATGACCGCTAAATGCGTCGGCACGATGCCTACATCGGTGTTGCGGGCGTCCTGCATCAGCTTCCACAACATGTTGCAGAAGCCGGAGACCGCGCCGACCGGCAGCCCATCGGATTTGCGGGTCAGCGGCGGCAGCGCATGATAGGCGCGAAAGATGTAGCCGGAGCCGTCGATAAGGAAGAGATGGTCGCCTTTTTTCATGCCGGCAGGGATAGCGCGGCAGGACGGCGCGGTCCATGGCAAAGGCGGGCTTCCAACAGGTGTTGCGGCGACATGCTGACAGAGCCTGCCTGCCGATAGGTCCTGCTGCTGTTTGCCTCGGCGCTCACGGCTATGTTACAAAACTGTAATTTTTGTGCCCTTGAAACGCCACGATCCGAGACACAAATAAAGGTCATCGGCAGTTTTCGCCGAGTCCGGAGCAAGGCCCGTCCCCCGCCTATCCCGGACAATTGCGGCAGCCTATCCCCCCTCTCCGGGCTGCCGCATCGTTTCGAGTAAAAGACCGCCGTGGTTCCCCTCCACCACGGCGGTTCTTTTTTGCCTTCTGACAAGTGTTTACGGTCCGTGGTCCAACGGTCGCGGGCTTTTCGTTTTGATGCGCTGCCTTTACGGTCCCGGCACCGAAAAGAAAGGCCCGCAGTAATGTCCACCATTTCCTCCGTCCTCGACCGTCTCGACAAAAATCTCGACCAGAGCCTGGAGCGCCTGTTCGGCCTGCTCCGCATCAAGTCGATCTCCACCGATTCAGACTATGCCGCCGACTGCCGCAAGGCCGCCGAATGGCTGGTGGCGGACCTCAAGCTGATCGGCTTCGACGCTTCGGTGCGCGACACGCCGGGACACCCGATGGTGGTTGCGCACCATGAAGGCCCCGCCGGTTCGCCGCATGTGCTGTTTTACGGCCATTACGACGTGCAGCCGGTCGATCCGATCGAGCTTTGGGAGAACGACCCGTTTGCGCCGGCGGTCAATGAGATCGAGCCCGGTCACAAGGTAATCACCGGCCGTGGCTCGGCCGACGACAAGGGGCAGCTGATGACCTTCGTCGAGGCCTGCCGCGCCTGGAAGCAGGTGCATGGCAATCTGCCCTGCCGCATCACCATCCTGTTCGAGGGCGAGGAGGAGTCCGGTTCGCCGTCGCTCAAGCCGTTCCTCGAGGCCAATGCCGAGGAACTCAAGGCCGATTTCGCTCTGGTCTGCGACACCGGCATGTGGGACCGCGAAACGCCGTCGATCTGCGTTTCGCTGCGCGGAATGGTCGGCGAGGAGGTCACGGTCAAGGCTGCCGATCGCGACCTGCATTCGGGCCTCTATGGCGGCGCCGCCGCCAACCCGATCCGCATCCTGGCGAAAATCCTCGCCGACATCCATGACGAGAACGGCCACATCACCATTCCCGGCTTCTATGACGGGGTCGAGGAAACGCCGTCGCAGATCCTGAAATCATGGGAAACTCTGGGCGAGACCGCCGAAACCTTCCTCGGACCGATCGGCCTCTCGATCCCGTCGGGCGAAAAAGGCCGCTCGGTGATGGAACTGACCTGGGCGCGGCCGACGGCCGAGTTCAACGGCATCATCGGCGGCTATACCGGCAAGGGGTTCAAGACGGTGATCGCGGCGGAAGCGTCGTCCAAAATCTCCTTCCGCCTCGTCCACAAGCAGGACCCCGAGAAGATCCGCGCCGCTTTCCGGAAATTCGTCAAGGCGCGCATTCCCGGGGACTGTTCGGTCGAATTCCACCCGCATGGCGGCGGGCCGGCAATTCAGCTTTCCTACGACTCGCCATTCCTGGCCAAGGCCAAGACTGCGCTGTCGGATGAATGGCCGAAGCCAGCGGTGACGACGGGCAGCGGCGGCTCGATACCGGTGGTCGGCGACTTCCAGACCTATCTCGGCATGGAATCGCTGCTGGTCGGGTTCGGCCTCGACGACGACCGCATCCACTCGCCCAACGAGAAATACGAGCTGACCTCCTTCCACAAGGGCCAGCGCTCCTGGGCGCGCATTCTCGATGCGCTGACGCGCTGAGGAGGCTGGGAAGTTTTCTTGTTGATTTTTCAGCGGATCGCGGCGAGGACGAGTTACGCCGCGATCCGGAGAAAACCATGCCCGACATCCGCTTCCACAAGAACGATCTGCCCGACCTCGCCCACTACAATGTCGACGCGGTGGCCATCGATACCGAGACGCTGGGGTTGAACCCGCACCGCGACCGGCTGTGCGTGGTGCAGATCTCGCCCGGCGATGGCTCGGCCGACGTGATCCAGATCGCGCCCGGCCAGAAGAAAGCGCCGAACCTCGTCAGCCTGCTCCGCAACCGCGGCATATCGAAACTGTTCCACTACGGCCGTTTCGACCTCGCCGTGCTCTACAACGCCTTCGGCGTCATGCCGGAGCCGGTGTTCTGCACCAAGATCGCCTCGCGGCTGACCCGCACTTATACCGACCGGCACGGCTTGAAGGACATCTGCTTCGAACTGCTTGGCGTCGGCCTGTCGAAGGCGCAGCAATCGTCGGACTGGGCGGCCGAGACCCTGTCGCCCGAACAGATCGAATATGCCGCTTCCGACGTTCTCTATCTGCACCGTCTGCGCGAGGTGCTGGCTGGACGCCTGGCGCGGGACGGGCGCACCAAGGAAGCCGACGCCTGCTTCCGCTTCCTGCCGACGCGTGCCAAGCTCGATTTGATGGGTTGGGACGAAGAGGATATTTTTGCCCACAGCTGATGGCCTTCGGATAACGCTTCCGGCAGCCTTGCAACCAGACACGCGTCGTGGCGTTCTGTCGACTCAATGAGGGGATGACGTGGCAGACCGCAAACCGATAGCGACCGCCCCGACGGATGGATCCAAGGTCACTGTTCTGTGGAAGGACGGCGCCGGCGTCGTCAGCGAATCCGTCGGGCAATATCGCGACGGCGCCTGGTGGGTCTACACCGACAGCGATACCCAGAAAAAGGTCGACCCGACCAGCTGGCGGCCAGTCTCCAGCGACGATGACGACGATCAATGAGCGCCGCTGGCGGGTGCAACTGCTTTCGCATAGCCTGAAGTCGTTGATATCGAGGCCGATTCGGGGCCTTCCGCTCCGTAGCCTCTCTTCCTGGAGGAACGCGTCATGGGCATCGAAAGCCTTCTCATCTTCATCATAATCGGCGCCATTGCCGGCTGGCTCGCCGGCCTCATCGTCTCGGGCTTCGGCTTCGGCCTCATCGGCAACATCATCGTCGGCATTATCGGCGCCCTGATCGCCGGCTGGCTATTTCCAAGGCTCGGCTTCGCTATCGGCGGCGGCATTCTGGCTGCCATCATCAACGCCACGATCGGCGCCGTCATCCTGCTGGTGCTGGTCAAGGTTCTGAAGCGAGCTTGACGCTCTAAGTTTTCATTCAACGCAATTCCTCAGGAGAAAGCCTGTGCTTTCCTGGAATTGCTGCCAAAGGAGCGCGCCGTGAAACAGAACACTCTCTATCTCCTTGTCGGCGCGCTCGTTGTCGTGGTCATCGCGCTCGGTGCATATGTCTATCACGAACAGACCAAGCCCAAGGGCGTCGAACTGAAGATCGACGACAAGGGCATTTCGATCCAGCAGAATTGAAATATTCGGGGTAGCCAGGGCCTCTGCCTTTTGCGGCAGACAGGCCGCGAGGATGCGGCTTTCGGACCCAGTTGGCGGCAGCGGATTTTAGAAATTCTTAAGGAATTTCAGAAGGGTGCATAAACCCTGCTTTAACGCGCCCTTAAACCGCCGCATCTACCCTCCAACCCGAGCGCCATTGACACCGGGAAGACAGCGCAACGCATGGCGAACCGCAGAGACAGTCGCATCGAACCCAGCTTCGAGGGATCGCCAAAGGCGAAATCCGCGGCCGGTTTTTCGGTGAACGAGGAGGATCGGGTCGTGCCGGCCAATCGCAAATCATCTTCGGCGCGCAAAACCTCCAAGGCAAAATCATCGTCACGCGGCAAGCGCGGCAAACCCCGGCGCGGGCTGTTCGGCGTGATGGCGCGGATGTTCTACTGGTGCTTCGTGCTCTGCATCTGGGGCGGCATCGCGGTGGCCGGCATCGTCGTCTATTACGGCGCCAAGATGCCGGCGGCGACCACCTGGTCGATCCCCGACCGTGCGCCCAACATCAAGATCGTCTCGGTCGACGGGCAACTGCTTGCCAACCGCGGCATGAGCGGCGGCGAGGCGGTCGGCCTGCACGAAATGTCGCCCTACATTCCGGAAGCCGTCATCGCCATCGAGGACCGCCGCTTCTATTCGCATTTCGGCATCGACCCGATCGGCCTGTCACGCGCCATGGTGACCAATGTTCTGGGCCGGCGTTTCTCGCAGGGCGGCTCGACGCTGACCCAGCAACTGGCCAAGAACCTGTTCCTGAAGCCCGACCGCACGCTGGAGCGCAAGGTGCAGGAAGTGCTGCTGGCGCTGTGGCTGGAGCACAAGCATACCAAGGACCAGATCCTCGAAATGTACCTCAACCGGGTCTATTTCGGCTCCGGCGCCTATGGCGTCGAGGCGGCCTCGCGCCGCTATTTCGGCAAGAGCGCGCGCGACGTCACTCTGTCGGAGGCGGCCCTTCTCGCCGGCCTCTTGAAGGCGCCGTCGCGACTGTCGCCGGCGCGGGATCCGAAGGCGGCGGAGGAGCGTTCGCAGCTGGTGCTCGCCGCCATGCGCGACGAAGGCAAGATCAGCGCCAAGGAACTGGCCTCGGCGATGAGCGCGCCGGCAACGCGCGCGCCATCCTACTGGACCGGTTCGGAAAACTACGTCGCCGACACCATCATGGAAGAGCTGCCCGATTTGATCGGCGACGTGCGCAGCGACATCGTCGTCGACACCACCGTCGACCTCAACCTGCAGAAGCTCGCCGAAGAGTCGATCCGCCGGCTGATCGACGAGAGCGGCAAGAAGCTCAATGTCAGCCAGGGCGCGCTGGTCTCGATCGACAATTCCGGCGCCGTGCGCGCCATGGTCGGCGGCTACGACTATTCGACCAGCCAGTTCGACCGCGCCTCCGAAGCACGCCGTCAACCGGGCTCGGCCTTCAAGCCGTTCGTCTATATGGCCGCGCTGGAAGCTGGTCGCACGCCCGACAGCGTGCGCAACGACGCACCGATCAAGATCGGCAAGTGGACACCGGACAATTACGGCGGCAAGTATTTCGGCAAGGTGACGTTGGCGACCGCTTTGGCGAAGTCGCTGAATTCCGTCGCGGCACAGCTAACCATGGAGGTCGGCCCCGACGCGGTGGTCGAGGCGGCGCATCGCATGGGCATCCAATCCGATCTGATCGCCAACACCTCGATCGCGCTCGGCACCTCGGAAGTGACGCCGCTGGAGCTGACATCGGCCTATGTGCCGTTCGCCAATGGCGGCTACAAGCCCGACATCCATTTCATCCGCCGCATCACCACGACCGAAGGCAAGGTGCTCTATGACGACAATGGCGGCAGCGCGCCGCGCGTCGTCAAGCCGAACATTGTCGGCATGATGAACTCGATGATGACCGGCACGGTCGAGATCGGCACGGCGAAGAAGGCGGCCTTCGCCTGGCCGTCTGCCGGCAAGACCGGAACCAGCCAGAATTCGCGCGACGCCTGGTTCGTCGGTTACACCGCAAACCTCACCACCGGCGTGTGGTTCGGCAACGATGACGGCACGCCGATGAAGAAGGTCACCGGTGGCGCGCTGCCGGCACAGGCCTGGCACGAGTTCATGGTGGCCGCGCATGAAGGTGTGCCGGTCCGGCCGCTGCCCGGCACCTGGAAGTCGACGCCGCCCGACACCATCGTGCCCGACGATATTCCGTCAGTCGATAACAATCAGGCGGCGCCGTTGCCTGCCGTGGCCGTCAGCCGTTCTGAGCCTGCTGCCGCACCGGCACCTGCTGCTGTACCCGCACAAGCACCGGTCCGCCGTCCGGCCGAAACCGTCGATGCCGACGGTTTCAACATGCCGGGCGACGGCGGCACCACGGCCTCGATCAAGCATCCGGTACCGCCGGGCAGCGTCGGCGGCCCGACCAAGAAGCGGAAAACCTCAATCCTGGATATTCTCGGCGGCGGCTGAGTGGCTCGTCATTCTAGCTTCGAACCAAATGCGAGCTGGCAATCCGTTCCTCATATGAGAGCTGCGGTGACAATTCGGCCTCTCGCCACCTTCGCGGCATTCGGCTACATCTCCGGCCGGAGTGACAGACATGGCTGAGACCGACACCAGAAAAACCATCGTGCTGACCGGAGCCAGCCGCGGCATCGGACATGCCACGGTCAAGCGCTTTTCGCGTGAGGGCTGGCGGGTCATCACCTGTTCGCGCCAGGCTTTTGCCGAGGATTGCCCGTGGCCAGCCGGCCCAGAGGACCACATCAAGGTCGATCTCGCCGACCAGGAGGATGTCGGCATCGCCGTCTCGGAGATCCGTCACCGGCTGGAAGCGCATGGCGGGCAATTGCACGCGCTGGTCAACAATGCCGGCATTTCGCCGAAGCTCAAGGACGGCAACAGCCGCATGGATTCGATCGACACGCCGATGCATGTCTGGCGCGACGTGTTCCAGGTCAATTTCTTCGCGCCGATCATGCTCGCGCGGGGCCTCTTCAAGGAGCTTGCTGCAGCAAAAGGCTCGATCGTCAACGTCACCTCGATCGCCGGCACGCGCGTGCATCCTTTCGCCGGCACCGCCTATGCGACCTCGAAGGCGGCGCTCGGCTCGCTGACGCGCGAGATGGCGCATGATTTCGGCCCGCACGGCATCCGCGTCAATGCGATTGCGCCGGGCGAGATCGACACCGCGATTCTGTCGCCTGGCACCGACAAGATCGTCGAGACGATCCCACTCAGGCGCCTTGGCGCCACCTCGGAAGTCGCCGACATCATCTTCTTCCTGTGCTCGCAGCAGGCGTCCTATGTGACGGGCTCGGAAATCCACATCAATGGCGGCCAGCACGTCTGAGCACTGACAGACTGCTCATTCGGCGATGGTGAGAACAGCCTTGCCGCTGAAGCTGCGCTGTCGCAAGGCGTCCAGAGCCTGGGCGATGTCTGTCCACGGCACGGTCATGGACACACGGGTTTCCAGCCGGCCAGCCGCGACCAGAGCGAGCAGCGAGGCGATGTCCGCGCCAATGGCTGGACCGGATGTGTAGTAGGCGAAAGTCTGAAGCCTCGCTCCCTCATGGCCCGGAACGAACTGTCTGAAGCCAACCGGCGTGAGTTCGCCGCTGCTCGAACCGAACATGACGATGGTGCCGCCGGGGGCGACGCGTTCGATGGCATGGGCGAGGCTTTGGCCGCCGACCGACTCGGTGATCAGAGAGAATGGCCCTTCGGCCAGTTCGATCGACTCGACGACTTCGTGAGCACCAAGACCGCGGAGATCCTCGGCGTGCCGGGCGGCGGCGATTGCAGTCACCGCGGCGCCTTGCTCGCGGGCGATCTGGATCTGGAAACGGCCGACCGCGCCGCTGGCGCCGGTGATCAACACCTGCTGTCCCGCGAGGTCGCCGCCATGGCGCAAGACCCTTAGGGCCGTCGTGCCCGCCACGGGAAGCGTGGCGGCGGAAACGAAGCTGACCTCATCCGGGATGACGGCGAAGCGGTCGGTCGGAACGGCGACCCGTTGCGCCCAGCCGGCCTCGTCGACCAAAGCCACAACCCGGGCGCCGACGGCAGGCCCGGAGCCATCGGCTGCCGCCCGTTCGACAATCCCTGCGATGTCCTGGCCGGGTATCCAGCCTTTTGGGCGTATGGTGAGCAGGCGCAGTTCGCCGCGGTTCAACGAGGTTGCGTGGACGCAGACAAGCGCTTCGTTGGCGAGGGGTTGAGGTTCGTTGGCCTCGGCAAACGTCAGTCCGGTGGGGCTGTCGGGAGAGATGACGAGGGCGCGCATGGGAAGCCTTCCTGCCGGTTTGTGAAATGCCAGCCACGAACCAGAGCCTATCGACATCCCGGATCAAAGAATTTAGCTATCATAGCGAATAGTCGCTAAAAGCCGTCAATCATAAGACAGCCTCTCCGCTACCCCTGGGTCAATTTCGACGTCGATGATGTGATCGCTCCTGCAATTGCGGTTCGCGTCGATGTCACCGAAACCAAAGCGGAAGTGGCGACCCATTGGCACCGCAAGGGCCAACTCGTCTTCGCGCTCGGCGGTGGCGTCACATGCCGCGTCCCGAGCGGCCTGTGGATGGTGCCGCCACATTGCGGGGTGTGGATTCCCGGCGGCATGGAACACAGCAATATCGCGACCGCCAATGCGCGGATTTTCTTCGTCTATATCGAGCCGGGAGCCGCCGATCTGCCGGACCGGTGCTGCACGCTGTCGATCTCGCCACTGCTGCGCGAATTGATCATCGAGCTGGCCGACCGCATGGAGGAAGACGAAGGGAAGGACGCGCTTTTGACTGGGATGCTGCTCTCCGAACTGCCGCGCATGCCGGTCCAGCAGCTGCATTTGCCGATCTCCGCCGAGCCGCGCTTGCGGCGGATCGCCGATGCGTTGGCGCAAGACCCTGCCGACCGCAGCACGCTTGCCGAGTGGGCCACCCGCGTCGCGCTCTCAGAAAGCAGTCTCGCCCGTCTTGTGGTGAAGGAGACCGGACTGAGCTTCGGCCGCTGGCGCCAGCAATTGCACCTGATCGTCGCCATACGGGAGCTGGCCTCCGGTGCGAGTGTCCAGCAGGTTTCGGGCGATCTCGGCTACGCCTCCGTCACCGCCTTCATCACCATGTTCAAGAAAGCGCTCGGCAAGCCGCCGGCAAAGTATCTCGCCAGCGTCGCGCACAATGGCGGCTCCGCCTTCGTGGCGTGATCAACGCGCCTGTGGGCAAGCCTCAGGCCGGGGAGGGCTCAATGGCTTCGGGGCGCGGCATCAGCTTTTGCTCCAGCACTTCTTGCACGATGCCGCGGGCGATTTCGCGTTCACCCATGATGACGGTGTCGGCGCCGAGCCCCATCAGGTGCTCGACCTCGGCATCGGAATGGGCCCGCGCGATGACGTTGATGCCGGGGTTGGCGGCGCGCGCCCTGAGCACGATCTGCCCGGCCTCGAACGCGTTGGGGATGGCAAGGATCAAGCGTTTGGCCCCCTGCGGATTGGCGGCGGCAAACACGCTCGCGCTGGCCGCATTGCCGGAGACGATTTCGACGCCGTCGTCTCTGAGCCTCGCCAGCGTCTTGTCGGCGTCCTCGATGACCAGGAAGGGCAGCGATGCCTGTTTCAGCGCCGCGCCGACCAGGCTGCCGACGCGGCCGTAGCCGACCAGGATGGTGTGGCCCGAAAGCGTTGTGCGTGGCGGCGGGCCGTCCTCTTTGGCAGCAGCGGCCACCGAGGCCACTTGTCCGGGCTGCGTCGCCGGGCCGACCGGCTTGGCCTCTTCCGGTGGTGCTGCCTTGGCGGCGCGCGCGTCCAGCCATGGCTTCATCCAGTCGAGGGCGAGGAACATCAGCGGATTGACCAGGATCGACAGGATGGCGCCTGCCAGGATCAGGTCGCGTCCCTGTTGCGGCAACAGCTTCAGCCCGACGCCGAGCTCCGCCAGGATGAAGGAGAACTCGCCGATCTGCGCGAGGCTGGCCGAGATCATCAAGGCGGTTCCCAGCGGATAGCGGAAGGCGATGACGATAACGAAGGCGGCCAGCGACTTGCCGATGACGATGATGGCCAGCGTCGCCAGGATCGGCCAGCCATTGCTCATCAGGCTGAACGGATCGAACAGCATGCCGACCGAGACGAAGAACAGCACCGAGAAGGCGTCGCGCAGCGGCAGTGATTCCTCCGCCGCGCGGTGGCTGAGCTCGGATTCGCTCATGATCATGCCGGCGAAGAAGGCACCGAGCGCCAGCGAGACGCCGAACAGTTTGGCGGCGCCGAAGGCGACGCCGAGCGCGATCGCCAGCACCGCCAGCCGGAACAGTTCGCGCGAGCCGGTATGGGCGACGTAATGCAGGATCCACGGAATGACGCGGCGGCCAACCACCAGCATGACGATGACGAAGGCGACGACCTTGGCCAGCGTGAGGCCGACGACGCCCCAGATGCCGTAGCTGGCCGGCAGCGACAAAAGGCTCGCATGGTCATCGACCTGCGGCTGGCCGCCGAGCACGCCGGCCAACGCCGGCAAAAGCACCAGCGCCAGCACCATGGCGAGGTCCTCGACGATCAGCCAGCCGACGGCGATGCGGCCGCGCTCGGTCTCGATCAGCCGTCGCTCCTGCAACGCGCGCAACAGCACCACTGTGGACGCGACGGAAAGCGCCAGGCCGAAGACGAGGCCTGCGCCCATCGACCAGCCGAGCATCCATGCGAGGCCGGCGCCGAGCGCGGTGGCAAAGCCGATCTGGACGATGGCGCCGGGTACGGCGATGGCGCGGACGGAGAGAAGGTCCTTCAGCGAGAAATGCAGGCCGACGCCGAACATGAGCAGGATGACGCCGATTTCGGCCAACTCATTGGCAAGACCGGCATCGGCGACGAAACCCGGCGTGTTCGGTCCGACCAGTACGCCGGCGACGAGGTAGCCGACCAGCGGCGGGATGCGAAAACGGTTGGCGAGCGCCCCGAAGATGAATGCCAGCCCCAGACCGGCGACGATGGTGGCGATAAGGGGCGTGTCATGCGGCATTGTCTATGGAGCGCCTTTCGGGAAATGTCGGGTGTGCGCCGCCCGAAGCCGCCGCCTTTTTCAATATGGTGGAGGGGGTGCGGGCGACGCAACCCGCAAGACGTAAATTGGTGGCCAGAGGCACCGAAAACGAAAGGCGCGCGCAGCAAAACCGCTGCGCGCGCCAATACCGAATGATCGATGCGTCACGCCGCCTGCAGCATGGCCTCGATATCGATCAGCGGGCGGTTGGTCAGGGTCTTTGGGATCTCCGCCTGCACCTTGTCGGTGACTTCCTTGTGCAGTTTCTTGCGCATGGTGCCGAGCACCAGCGGTGGCGCGACCAGCACGATGTCGTCGAAGATGCCGTGATGGGCGAGCTTGTAGAGCCGGTCCGCGATCTCTTCGGCAAAGCGTTCCTTGCCTTGCCGGTGCCAGTCGGTTTCCTCAACCGCGCTGCGATGCACGGAGGGGCCGTCATTGTAGCGGCCGGGACTGTCGCTGCCTTGTTCGCGCGTTGCCGGATTGTCCTGTTTCATCTCCTGGAAGAGCTGCAGGTTCGGATAGAGATTGTCGCCCTCGTTCTTCAGGAACAGCGCTTTCTCGCCATCGGCCACCATGACCAGAAGGCCATGTTTCAGGTTGATCTTGCTCATTTGCGCGCTCCTGTTTGAAGGTTCAAATCCAGCCGACGATTGTCTGTTACGGCAGGGGCAGAACGCGTGGCGAAGCGGGAACGTTCCACTTCGTTCGCCGAGATCGCACGCAGCCATATCAAGCCCGATCTATCGTCTATCGGAGCAATGTCCGGAGGTCACGGCTTTAATCTACTAAATTGGTAGAATTTAGAAAAAATAATTTTGCAGCTTGGCCGACTGCCGGATAAAAGAGCCGCGGAACAAAGCCTGCGGCAGCAGCTTGAATCCGCCTGATATGCGGATGTGGAATATTTTTCTCTTGGCCCTTTGGCTTGCGGAAAACCGATTGCCTCCCGTCAGGGGATGCGCGAGTGGGTTCCTTCAGCTTTTTCGCGTCCGCGCCTAAAACTGCCGAATTGTTCCGGAATCTGTTCGTCATGCCGCACACCAATCCCAAGCTCACCGCGTTCCCGGTCTTCATGCGGGTCGAAGGCGAAGCCGTGGCCATCGTCGGCGGCGGAGGCGAAGCGTTGGCCAAGGCGCGGCTACTTGATCAGTCGAGTGCTGTGCTTCGCATCATTGCCGATGTTGCCGACGCCGAATTGCTGAGCTTCATCGCCACGACCGGCGCCATCCGTATCGACGCCCCCTACGACGCCGCGCATCTCGAAGGCGCGGTCCTGGTGTTTGCCGCCAGCGGCGACGAGACGCTCGACCGCCGCGTCGCCCACGATGCGCGCCGCCTTGGCATTCCGGTCAATGCCGTCGACCGGCCGGAGCTATGCGATTTCTTCACCCCGGCGCTGGTCAACCGCGCCCCGGTCGCCATCGCCATCGGCACGGAAGGCGCGGGTCCGGTGCTGGCGCAGATGCTGCGCAGCCGCATCGACCGCATGCTGTCGCCGTCGCTCGGGCCGCTGGCAGCGCTTGCCGCCTCGTTCCGGGGTGCCGCCGAAAAGCTGCTGCCGAAAGGCAACGCCCGCCGCCAGTTCTGGAGCAGTTTTTTCCAGGGTGCACCGGCGCGCGCCGTCGAAGCCGGCGAGCTTTCGCAGGCGCATGACGCCGCCGCCGATCTGTTGCTGTCGAAGGCTCCGGCTTCGGGCCATATCGCGTTGGTTGGCGCCGGGCCAGGTGCTGAGGATCTTCTGACGCTGCGCGCGCATCGGCTTTTGATGGAAGCCGACGTCATCGTCTATGACGCGCTGGTGCCGGAGGCGATCGTCGCCATGGGCCGCCGCGACGCCGAGCGGCTGCCGGTCGGAAAACGCAAGGGATGCCACACCAAGAGCCAGGCCGAGATCAATGCGCTGCTGGTCGATCTCGGCAGGCAGGGCAAGCGCGTCGTGCGGCTGAAGTCGGGCGACCCGCTCGTGTTCGGCCGCGCCGGCGAGGAGATGGCCGCACTGCGCGATGCCGGCATCGCCTATGATGTCGTCCCCGGCGTCACCGCGGCCTTTGCCGCCGCCGCCGACTTCGAGCTGCCGCTGACGCTGCGCGGCGTCTCCTCGTCGATGGTGTTCACCACCGGCCATGATCTGAAGGGCAATTCGCTGCCGGATTGGGCCAAGCTCGCCATTTCCGGCGCCACCGTCGCCGTCTATATGGGCCGCTCGGTCGCCGCCGAAGTCGCCGGACGACTGATCGAGGCCGGCCTGTCGCCGGACACGGCGGTTGCCGTGGTCGAGAATGCCAGCTTGCAGAACCGCCGCCGTTTCCACGGCACACTGGCCGATTTGCCGTCGCTGGAAGAGCGCGCCGATCTGGCCGGTCCGGTGATGACCATCATCGGCGACGCGGTTGCCGGCGCCAACTTTGAACGTTCCGAGCCGCTCGCGGCCCATAACTATGAGGGCGCCGCCAACGCGGCCGACGCAGAGGTCGAGCCATGAAGATACTGACCGCAAACCGCCTCTCCGACGGCATCGCCGTCTGGTACGCCGATGGCGGCTGGGCCGAGACGGTCGACCATGCCGACCTTGCCCATGACCAAGCGGCAGAGGACAGGCTGGAAGCAATCGGCGCCAAGGCCAACGCCAACAATCAGGTTGTCGACGTCAATCTGATCGACGTTGAAGTCATCAATGGCGTCGTCGTGCCGGTACGCTTGCGCGAAAAGATCCGCGCCGCCGGCCCGACCATCCGGGAAGATCTGGGCAAGCAGGCTGCGCGGGCAGCGTAACAAAATACGGGCGGACGCGCCCTGAAAGACGAAACATGTACCGCTACGATGAGTTCGACCACGATTTTGTCCAGGCCCGCGTCGCCGAGTTCAGCGACCAGGTCGAACGCCGGCTGTCCGGCGAGATCACCGAGGATCAGTTCCGGCCGCTGCGGCTGATGAACGGCGTCTACCTGCAGCTGCACGCCTACATGCTGCGCATCGCGGTGCCCTATGGCACGCTGAACAGCGCGCAACTGCGCATGCTCGGCCACATCGCGCGCAAATACGACAAGGGCTACGGCCACTTCACCACGCGCCAGAACATCCAGTTCAACTGGCCGGCGCTGTCCGACATTCCGGCGATCCTGGCCGATCTCGCCAGCGTCGAGATGCATGCCATCCAGACCAGCGGCAATTGCATCCGCAACGTCACCGCCGATCACTTTGCCGGCGCCGCCGCCGACGAGGTCGCTGATCCGCGCCCCTATGCCGAGATCCTGCGGCAATGGTCGTCTGTGCATCCGGAATTCTCGTTCCTGCCGCGCAAGTTCAAGATCGCGGTGACCGGGGCCGAGCGCGACCGCGCCGCCATCCAGACGCATGATATCGGTCTGCATCTGAAGAAGAACGCCGCCGGCGAGCTCGGCTTTGCCGTCTATGTCGGTGGCGGCCAGGGCCGCACGCCGATGGTGGCGCGCAAGATCCGCGACTTCCTGCCGGAAGCCGACCTGCTGTCCTACTGCACGGCGATCCTGCGCGTGTACAACCTCTATGGCCGCCGCGACAACAAGTACAAGGCGCGCATCAAGATCCTCGTCCACGAGACCGGCGTCGAGGAAATCACCCGCCAGGTCGAGGCCGAATGGCAGGAGCTGAAGGACGCCGAGCTGAAGCTGCCGGAAGCCGACATCCGTGCCATCGACGCCTATTTCGCGCCGCCGGCACTGACCGCCCGGCCGGAAGGCGACGCGGCGATCAAGCTGGCGCGGCTCGATTCCAAAAGCTTCTCGGATTGGCTCGACCAGAATGTCGTGACGCATCGCCATCCCGACTATGCCGCGGTGACGATTTCGCTGAAAGGTATCGGCGAAGTGCCGGGCGATGCCACCGACAGCCAGATGGAAGCGGTCGCCGACATCGCCGAGAAATACGCGTTCGACGAACTGCGCGTCAGCCATGAGCAGAACCTGATCCTGCCGCATGTGGCGCGCGCCGATTTGAAAGCGGTCTACGACGCTTTGGTCGACATTGGCCTCGCGACGGCCAATTCCAACCTGATCAGCGACATCATCGCGTGCCCTGGCCTCGATTATTGCGCGCTGGCGACAGCGCGCTCGATCCCGATCGCGCAGGAGATTTCGCTTCGCTTCGCCTCGCTGGAGCGGCAGCGCGAGATCGGCGAATTGAAGCTGAAGATTTCCGGCTGCATCAATGCCTGCGGACATCACCATGTCGGCCATATCGGTATCCTCGGCGTCGAGAAGAAAGGCTCCGAACTCTACCAGGTGACGCTTGGCGGATCGGCCGACGAGAACACCTCGGTTGGCGAAATCATCGGCCGCGGCTTCTCTTCGGAAGAGATCACGGACGCCATCGAGCAGATCGTCGACACCTATCTCGGCCTTCGGCTCGGTCCCAGTGAACGTTTTATCGACGCCTACCGCCGTGTCGGTCCCGCGCCGTTCAAGGAGGCGCTCTATGCTGGCGAAACCAAGGCCGCTTGACCGCATCGTCGACGTCGACGACAGCATCGCCGCCAAAGCGGCGGGCTTCGACGCGCTGTATGGACATCTGAGCCCGCTCGACATCATCGAACGCGCGGCGAGCGAATTGTTTCATGACGAGATCGCCGCCGTGTCGTCCTTCGGCGCGGATTCCGCTGTCCTGCTGCATATGATCGCCAAGGTCGACCGCACGCTGCCGGTCATCTTCCTGGACACCGGCAAGCATTTCGGAGAGACGCTGGGCTATCGCGATGCGCTGGTCGCCGATTTCGGGCTGACCAACATCAGGGTGATCAAGCCCGAAGACGCGGCGCTCGAGCGGGTCGATCCGACCGGCAATCTGCACCAGAGCAATACCGATGCCTGCTGCGACGTGCGCAAGGTCGAGCCGCTGGCGCGCGGCGTCGCCCCCTTCCGCGCCTGGCTGACCGGCCGGAAGCGCTTCCAGGCGGCGACGCGAGCCGCGCTGCCGGTGTTCGAGGCGGTCGGCCCGCGCGTACGCGTCAATCCGCTGGCGCACTGGACGACATCCGACCAGGCTGACTACATGCGCGCGCATGCGCTGCGCGAAAATCCGCTGGTTGCGTACGGCTATCTGTCGATCGGCTGCTTCCCATGCACGCAGCCGGTGCAGCCGGGCGAGGATGCGCGAAGCGGACGCTGGGCCGGTCATGCCAAGACCGAGTGCGGCATCCATCTGTCGGGACTGGAAGTATCGCTGACCGACGCATCCCTTTAAGCTATGGTGATATTCAGGTGAGGCTGGCCTGCAACGGCGGCTTCCGCTCGGAGGCCGCCGGTTTCGTGTGGACCGGCTTTCGCGGACTTTCGATTTTTAGGGCTTTAGGAATTTTCTATGACTGAACAGACCACAGCGGAGACCCGCCTCTGGACCCGGACGGGGTTTCGCGAAGACGAGTGGACACATGCCGAAAGTGCGGATGCACTGGCGGGCAATGGCCGCTTCATCCTGCCGTTGCAGGCATTTCTCGGCCTTGATGCCGAGGTGCGGCGCTCGGCCAAGGAGCGGCTGGGCGTCGCATTGCTGCCGGGCGACCAGCTGGAAAAGATCGTGGATCTGCTCGACCAGCTGTCGCTGGTGGCGCTGGCCTTTCCGGCCTTCAGCGACGGCCGCTCGTTTTCCAAGGGCGAATTGCTGCGCAGCCGCTACGATTTCGAGGGCGCGGTCCGCGCCACGGGCCAGGTGCTCGTCGACCAGCTGCCGCATATGCTGCGCCTCGGCTTCGACGAGTTCGAGATCTCCAACCCGGTTCTGCTGAAGCGCCTCGAAGAAGGCCGCACAGGCGGGCTGGGCCTTTACTATCAGCCGACCGAAGCGTCGGAGCCGAAGGGGCCGAAATACTCCTGGCGGCGCGTTCGCAACAGCTGACGCGACGGTAATTCCGCCTGTCTTTACAAAGACTGTGATCCGGCCTTCTCCTGGCTGTCCGGACGGAAATATCCGCCGGGCGCGAGGGAGGAATCGGCGCTCATCGGCGGCAACACCAATGCACCGTCCATCATGATCGCCGAAAAGGCGCCTGACATGATCAGGGCTGCAAGGTCTGGATGCGCGAGGAGCGCAAGGCTGCCTGAGCCGGTTTTTGGGAGATGCCGCCGCGCCTTCGGTGCGGCGGTTTTTTTCTTTGTCTTACGGAATTCCCAAGCGAAAGCCCGGAAAACCGCCTCACACTTTGCTGGAATTGCTTTTAGGCCAAGGCCCGCGCTTCGCGAAACGAGACCAGCTTGCGGCGGTTCTCGTCCCACAACGCAAGCTTGACGCAGCGCAGGCTGTCGAGGAGCGTGACGCGGCCGATGCCGCGCAGTTCGGGATAGTCGCGCAGCACTTCCTGCAGCCGGTAGCCCGGCACCTTGGCCGAGAGATGGTGCACGTGATGGACGCCGATATTGCCGGTGAACCAGTTCAGCACCGGCGGCAAATCATAATAGGACGAGCCGTGCAGGGCGGCACGCTGGAATTCCCACTCTTCGTCCTTCGCCCATTCCGTCTCCTCGAACTGGTGCTGGACGTAGAACAGCCAGATTCCGGCCGATCCGGCCAGGATCACGATCGGCAAATGGACGATCAGGAAAGCGCCGGGGCCGACCAGCCAGATAAGCAGCGCTGCCGCGACCGCGATGCCGAGATTGGTGGTCATCGACGACACCCAGGGCGTCAGGCCGCCGCGCATCATGCCGACCGGCAGCCTCTGCTCGAAGATGAACAGCCAGATCGGGCCAAGGCCGAACATCACCAGGGGATGGCGGTAGAGACGATAGGCAAGGCGTCCCCGCCAAGACAGCTGCCGGTATTCAGCAACCGTCAACGTCCTGATATCGCCTATGCCGCGCTCGTCAAGATTGCCGGCGCTGGCGTGATGGGTGGCGTGCGCGCGCCGCCAGCAATCGTAAGGGGTCAGCGTCAGCACGCCGAGCGCGCGGCCGATCCAGTCGTCGGCAGTGCGGTTGGCGAAGAAGGAGCCGTGGCCGCAATCGTGCTGGATCATGAAGATCCGCACCAGAAAACCGGCGGCGGGAAGGATCAGGATCAAGCCCCACCAGTGGCCATAGGAATAGGCTGCCGAAGACAGCGCCCACAGCGTAACGAAAGGAATAAGGGTGATGGCGAGTTCAAGAGTGCTGCGTCGCCGGTCGGGCTTCTTGTAGCGCGCCAGGATCTTCAACCAGGCGCGCTTGCTGTTGGCGGCCGTCTCGGGGGAAATCATGTTCATCAGGAAGCATAGGCGGGGCGTCCCGCTGCCGCAAGGAAAAGCTCACGCAAAATTACTGCGCGTAATTGTCGCGCGATAGCATCGCTATTGACGGCGTTGGCCGCCGGCCATGCTGGCTTCTATGCCGTCCAGCCGGTCGAGCAGATCCCGGAAACGGGCGGGAATGTCGGCCTCGGTGCGGAAGGCCGGCAAGGTGCGCAAGAAGCGCGTCGTCGCCTCGGTGCCGAACTGGCGCCTGATGTCGGCGGCGAGCTCTTCGCTTCTGTTGCCAGTATTGCGGTCCATTGTCTCAAATCCTGTGTCGGTTTCAAAACTCCTCCAAGCTTTGAATGGTTCCCCATAGCGGGGTATTGGCAAGCAAAGGCTGCCGTTACGGTAAAGTTTGAATTAATTTTGAACGTCCTTGCGCCCCGCACCAAGTCCGACGGGCAGCCCGCAACATTGCCTGCTGTGGGGCGTCCTCCTGGGCTTGCCCCTTGATTTTTGGCCGCCAAACCTCGATATCGGGCGCAAATCCAAACCATTCGAATGACGGGAAATGGCGATGAGCGACCAGACAAAAGACGAACGCGCGCCCGAGGATATCGAAACGGCCGAGGCCGAGCGCACGCAAGGCGGCATCGACGGCGACTATGAAGCGCTGGTGCGGCTGCTGAAGGAAAACGAGGAGCTGAAGGACCGCGCGCTGCGCGTCGCAGCCGAGATGGAGAATCTGCGCCGCCGCACCGCCCGCGACGTGCATGATGCGCGCGCCTATGCGGTGGCCAATTTCGCCCGCGACATGCTGTCGGTGTCGGACAATCTGCGCCGCGCGCTCGATGCTATCCCCGCCGAGGCGAAAGCGGCCGGAGATGCCGGCTTCAAGGCGCTGATCGACGGCGTCGAGATCACCGAGCGCGCCATGCTGTCGACGCTGGAACGGCATGGGGTGAAGAAGCTCGAACCGGAAGGTGAGAAGTTCGACCCGAATTTCCACCAGGCGATGTTCGAAGTGCCCAATCCCGATGTGCCGGCCAACACCGTCGTCCAGGTCGTGCAGCCGGGCTATTCGATCGGCGAGCGCGTGCTGCGGCCGGCCATGGTCGGGGTCGCCAAGGGCGGCCCCAAGATCGCGGCCACCGAAGCGCCGGTCGAGCCGGGGCCGGTGAACGAGCAGGCCGAGAAGGATGCGTGAGTAGGGTAGGCAGTAGGGAATAGGGAATAGGGAATAGGGAATAGGGAATAGGGAATAGGGAATAGGCAGGCGTATCAATCGCGCGGCTTCGTGTTATTCATACTTTCCCTAATTCCCAATCCCTACTACCTCATGTCCCTGACACCCATCGACCTCCTCGACTATGCCGGCGTCGCCGTCTTTGCCGCGACCGGGGCGTTGGCGGCTTCGCGCAAGCAGCTCGACATTATCGGCTTCCTGTTTCTGGCCAGCGTCACCGGCATTGGCGGCGGCACGCTTCGCGACGTCATCCTCAACCTGCCCGTCTTTTGGGTCGCCAACTCCGGCTATGTGCTGGTTTGCGCGGCGGTTGCGGTGCTGGTCTTCTTCATCGCCCACCGCGTCGAATCCCGCTGGAAATGGCTGCTCTGGCTCGACGCCATCGGATTGGCGGCCTTTTCCGTAATGGGCGCGGCCAAGGGGCTGGCCATCACCGGCTCGCCGGTCGTCTCCGTTGTTATGGGCGTGTTGACCGCCACATTTGGCGGCATCCTGCGCGATCTGCTGGCCGGCGAGCCATCGGTGCTGCTCAGGCCCGAAATCTACGTCACCGCCGCACTCGCGGGCGCCGGCCTCTACACACTTGGCGATCTTGCCGGCCTGCCGCCGCTCGCCTCGGATATTGCCGGCTTCGTCGCGGCTTTCCTGGTGCGCGGCGGCGCGCTGAAATTCGGCTGGACCTTTCCGTCCTACAAGAGCCGCCCGGGACGGCGACCGGAGGATATTCCGTAGGGAGAGGGAATAGGGAATAGGGAATAGGGAATAGGGAATAGTCGGTAGTCAGCAATTCGCGGCAGCCTTCACTACTGCCTACTGCCTACTGCCTACTGCCTCACGCCGCAAAGCGCTGCGCTTCCCCGCCATAATAGTTGACGTAGCGGGCGCCGATTTCCTTGACCGGCATCACCACGAACACATCGACGGTGGAGAACTCACGGTCGATGACGCAGCCGTCGCCGATGCGGGCGCCGACGCGCAGATAGCCCTTGACCAGCGGCGGCATGGCCGCGATCGCCGCCTTGGCGTTGACTGCCTCGATCGGCATCAGATCCATCGAGCAATAGCGGCCGGAGACCGCCCGCACATCCCAGGCGGAGTTGGTCCGGCAGTGATGGGCAAGGTAGGTGAGCGCCTCGGCATGCGCAGCCGGCACCGTGCCAGGGAACGAGGCACAACCGGTCATCACGCCGATCTCATAGTGGTTGATGTAGGCCCAGATGCCTTGCCACAGCGCCTCGATGGTGCGCTTCGAGCGGTATTCCGGCAGCACGCAGGAGCGGCCGAGCTCAAGGAAGCGCTGGCCGGGATGGCGGGCGATCAGCTTGGTCAGTTCGAACTCGCCTTCGGAATAGAAGCCGCCGGCGGTCGCCGCAATCTCTTGCCGCAGCAGGCGGTAAGTGCCGACGATGCGGCGATGCTCGGGGCCGGAGATCGAAGTGTCCAGCACGAGGAGATGGTCGCACAGCGGGTCGAAGCGGTCGGCGTCGCGCCGGTCCTGCGCCTGGAACAGGTCCTTCCTGGCGCCAAGCTCGTCATAAAACACCCGGTAGCGCACTTCCTGCGCGGCGGCGATCTCGGCCTCATTGCGGGCAAGCCGCACTTCGAGATTGCCGATACGGCCCAGCGGTGCGCCTGTTGCGACGGCATCGGCGTTCCGCGCGGCGAGCAAAGCGCCGCCTGCGCTGGGCCGAGTGTCACATTCCGGCATAACTGTATGCACGAGTGATTCTCCTTCGAGCCATCCCTCTTGGCACGGGGATACGGTGTAGGTGCAACAGGATTGTGACAGTACCGTGATACGGCGCGACGGGCAATACTTCGTCGGCTGGCGAAAACCCTCATTCGGCTACCTACGTGACGCGAGGATTGCGCCAGCGTCGCCTTGAAGCGCGTCGCGCTGGGACGATTCACGCGACGCGCTTCAAGTCTTTGTTTTGTGCATGTCGTCTTCTCAAAACCGGGGCCACTTTTGAGCGACATGAATTCAGGCGGCCACCTGGCCCTCGACGGCATGGACCAGCGCGTCGGGATCGAGCGGCTTGGTGACAAAGCCGCTGGCGCCATGGGCGAGCACGGTGTGGCGGGTCTTTTCCTGGCTGTCGGCCGAAAGCACCATGATCGGAACCGGCGGCACAGCCATTTCCTCCTCGTGGCGGCGGATGGCGGCGATCGCGTCCAGCCCGTCCATGACCGGCATGTGCAAATCCATCAGCACCACATCGAAGCGATTTTTCAGCCCGGCTTCGGTCACCGCCTCGACCGCGGCCTTGCCATTGCCGACCACTTTCACGCGATGTCCCGCCTTCAAAAGCGTGGCGCGGGCAAGCATGGCGTTGATGTCGTTGTCTTCGGCGATCAGCACCGACAAACCTTGCTGGCGCCCGCCATGGGCACGAAGCGAGGACGCGCCGGTCTTTTCCGGCTTGGGCGGCGGCAAGGCAGGGGCATGACTGGTCAGCAGCACGCGCAGCAGGGTTTCGCCGCGCACCGGCCTCGCCAAGAAGGTGGCGTAGCCGCTGGTGCGGAATTCGCCAAGCATGCCGCGGTCGGTCGGCGCGATCAGCGTGATCGCCTCGCAATCGGCAAAGCCACTCTGGCGCAGGCGCTTGAGCAGTCTGCCGTCGCCGTCCTCCAGGGCCGCGTCGATCAACAGCACATCGCAATGTTCGGCGAAGGGCGTCGCCTGGGAAGCGGTTGCGGCGACGTCGACGGCGCCGCCATGGGCGCGGATGGTGCGGGCGATGGCGTCCGCCTCGACGGCGTTCTTCGACACGATCACGGCGCGCCGGCCGGCCAGGATGTTCTGCCGGTTCTGCGGTGCTTCGGTTGCTCCTGCGGCCGGGATCTCGAAGACGAATTCCGATCCCTCGCCAAGCCGGCTCGACACCGAAATGGCACCGCCCATGGCGGCGACCAGGCGCCTCGATATGGCCAGACCGAGGCCGGCGCCCCCATGGGTGCGGGTCGAGGTGCCGTCGGACTGTTCGAACTCCTCGAAGATGCGCTCCATATCCTCTTCGCGCAGGCCAGGGCCGGTGTCGGCGACGGTGAAGCAGATGCGGTCGCTGGTCTCGGTGCGGGCCCGTGCAACCGAAACCAGCACGCCGCCGGTGTCGGTGAACTTGATCGCATTGCCGATCAGGTTGAGCAGCACCTGCCTGACTCTTCCCGGATCGGCCATGATCATCTGTGGCACGTCGGGCTCGACATGACAGCCGAGGCCGATGTTCTTGGCGAAGGCTTTCGCCGCCATCAGTTCGATGATGTTGTCGGCAATTTCACGCAACGATGTCGGCTGCGGTTCCGGGTCGAAGCGGCCGGCCTCGATCTTGGAATAGTCGAGCAGGTCTTCGATGAGCGCCAAAAGCGCGCTGGCCGAGGTCGAGACGGCGCCGACATAGGTGCGCTGCTCGGGCGACAGATTGGTGTCGGCCAGTAGCTTGGCCATGCCCATGATGCCGTTCATCGGCGTGCGGATCTCATGGCTGACGGTGGCGAGGAAGCGCGACTTGGCCTGGCTGGCATATTCGGCGCGCTCGCGCGCGGTGATCAACGAGGATTCGGCGCGCTTGCGGGCGGTGATGTCACGGGCAATCGCCCGGTGCGAGACGGCGCCGCTATCCTTGTCGCGCACCGACAGTTCGATCCACGAGAACCAGCGCGGACCGTTCGGCGTGCGGATGGAGACGTCGGTGGAACTCAGGCATTCGTGATCCGAAAAGGCGGCGTCGGGAACGATACCGACATCGATGCCGAGGTCGGCCAGAGTCCTGCCGGCAAGGTCGCGCTGATCGGTTCCGACGAGGCCGGCGAAAACCATGTTGGCATAGACGATGTGGCCGTCGCGGTCGCGGTGGACGACGAGATCGCCGAGCGCATCGATCAGCCCGCGAAAACGCTCCTCGCTCTCCTGCATCTCCCACATGCGGTCGGCCAGCGTCTCGATCTCGGCGCGGCTGCGCGCGGCGGTTTCGTCGAGCAAGGCCGTCGCGCGGTGGACGGTGCGGCGGTTGCGCAGGTGCATGGCGACGCCGGCAACGCCTGTCGCCAGCAGGCCGAGGGTGATGAAGATCGGCGCACCGGTGAGGTGGGAGAGGCCCGGCAGCACGACACTGGCGACCACCGTCAGGAACGGCAGGCCCTCGGACGTGGGGCGCGGCAAATCCGGCGCCAGCGGCGGCGCGGCAACATGCTGCCGCTTGGGCGTCGCCGGGTTCGGCCCGTCGATGCTTTCGGCGCGGCTCTTCTCTTTCCTGGCGGACTCCGCGATCATGCGGAACTCCTTGCCAGATAGAGATTATGGAAAAGCGCGGCGGATCGTTCGAATTTTAGCGGTCATGCATTTTTGCCGCCCGTTCTGGCGGCTTCGGGGCCTCACATATCCACGACCATGCGCCCCCTGATCTTGCCCTCGACGATGTCGTGGGCGGCGGCGATGATGTCGTCGAAGCCGATGGTCGTCGACAGGCCGGCGAGCTTTTGCAGATCGAGATCGCTGCCGATGCGGCGCCAGGCTTCGAGGCGCACGGCCTTGGGCGCCATCACCGAATCGATGCCGAGCAGCGAGACGCCGCGCAGGATGAACGGGGCGACGCTCGACGGCAGATCCATGCCACCCGCCAGGCCGCAGGCGGCGACCGCGCCGCCATAGGCGGTCATCGACAGCACATTGGCCAGCGTGTGGCTGCCGACGGCATCGATGCCGCCGGCCCAGCGCTCCTTGGCCAGCGGCTTGGCCGGCTGGGAGAGTTCCTCGCGCGAAATCACTTCGGCGGCACCGAGGTCGATCAGATAGGAGCTTTCGGCGTTGCGGCCGGTCGAGGCGATGACGTGATAGCCAAGGCTGGACAGGATCGAGACCGCGACCGACCCAACGCCGCCGGCTGCACCCGTCACCACCACCGGGCCGCGATCCGGCAGGATGCCGTGCCGCTCCAGCGCCATGACGCTGAGCATGGCCGTATAGCCGGCGGTGCCGACCGCCATCGCATCGTGCGCGCTGATGCCGTCGGGCAACGGCACCAGCCAGTCGCCGTTGACGCGCGCGCGCCCGGCATAGGCGCCGAAATGCGTCTCGCCGACGCCCCAGCCATTGAGGATGACCTTGTCGCCCTTGCGCCAGTCGGCATGCGATGAGGAGAGGACGGTTCCGGCGAAATCGATGCCCGGCACCAGCGGCCAGCGGCGGATCACTGGCGCTTTCCCAGTGATGGCCAGCCCGTCCTTGTAGTTGACCGTCGTCGCCTCGACCGCGACAGTTACGTCGCCTTCCATCAGATCGGCTTCGCTGAAATCGACGATCTCGACCGATTGCTTCTTTTCGGCGTCGCGCGAAACGAGGATGGCTTTGAAGGTTTCAGGCATCTCTTCTCCTCGGCTTCGCAAAGGCTGGCGGTCGGCATTGGCTGGCTCTGGCCGAACTGTGCGGCGACCGTCCGGCGAGGTCAATTGGTCAAAAGAGTCGGGCCGTCAGGCTTCTGGGCCTTGCGGCTTGGCCTCGCGCCGCCAGCCGATGAACTCGTCGAAGACGACCAGCGCCGCGCCGACCGAAATGAAGGCATCGGCAAGGTTGAAGACGGCGAAGGACCATACCGGCGTGTGGAACAATATATAGTCGATGACGTGGCCGTAGACGGCGCGGTCGATCAGATTGCCGATCGCGCCGCCGATGATCAGGGCAAAGCCGATGCGGGCCAGCACATGGCCGGCGGGCGTGCGCGTCGCCAGATAAAGCACGAAGGCAACGACCACGACCGCGATGACGACCAGGCCGGTGTCGCCGAAGGACGAGAACATCGAGAAGGCGATGCCGGTATTGTAGGTGCGAAACAGCGCCAGGAATGGCACCAGGTCGAGCTTTTCCTGGAAGACGAGGCCGGTCTCGATCAGATGCTTTATCCACTGGTCGAGCGCGATTGCCACCACCACCAGCAGCGCATAGGGAGACCATGATTTCACGATGTGGCGTCCTCGGGGGCAAGTTTCAGCGCGCCGCGCCGGATCTCGAACAGCATGATTCCGGTGGCGACCGCCAAATTGAGCGAATCGGCGCGGCCGGCCTGCGGAATCCGCAGCAGCCGGTCGCAGCTTTCCGCCAGATTGTCGGGCAGGCCCTGCTGCTCATTGCCCATCATCAAGAGCACCGGTCCTCGGGAGAAATCGACCGAGCGGTAGTCGACCGCACCCTTCAGATGGGTGCCGACCACCAGGCCCGAGAAGCTGTTTCGCCAAGCCAGAAATGCTTCCGGCGTCGCCTTGGTCACCGGCACGGCGAAGATCGAGCCCATGGTGGCGCGCACGGTCTCGACAGAAAAAGGATCGGTAGTCTCGCCGACCAGGATGACGCCCTTGGCGCCGACGGCATCGACGGTGCGGATGACGGTGCCGAGATTGCCGGGATCGCGCACCCGGTCGAGCGCCACCCAGACGTCGCCGTCGTGAGCGCGGATGTCTCTTAGCGGCAGCAGTTTTTGCCGGAAGACGCCGACCACCATTTGCGGATTGTCACGGCGGGTGATGGCGACCAGCACTTTTTCGGACACTTCGAGCACGGTGCCGCCGGCGGCAACCGTGCGCGCCGCCACCTTTTCGACCGCCGCATTGCCGCGTCCGGCCTTGGCGAAGACCAGCGTCCTGATCGACCAGCCGAGGTCGAGGGCGTCGATGACCAGCTTCAGCCCTTCGGCCATGAAGGCGTTCTGCTGGTCGCGGAATTTCTTCTGGGCGAGCGCCTTGATGTCCTTGATCAGCGGATTGGCAAGGCTGGTGACTTCCTTGACCTGCCCGGGCGCGCCGGCGTGCCGCTCATTCATTCGGGACTCCCGGGCATTCAGGTCTCCGGGGCATTCAGGCTACCCAGCGCGAAAACAGCGATGTCGACAGCGCCCGCCCGGCGGACTGCTCGCGGATGATCAGTTCGCCTGATTCAACCGTGCCGCCCATGCCGGCAAAAGTGTCGCGCATCAAGGCATGGATGGCGAAGAAGGAGGCGCGGATGGAATAGGCGGTCAGCACCACGGTGAGCGGTTTCGGCGTCAGGATCGCGCGGCAAAGATCGGTCAGGCCGGGCAGGTCCTCGAACAACTGCCAGACCTCGCCCTTGGGGCCGCGGCCATAGGCGGGCGGGTCGAACAGGATGATGTCGTAGCGGCTGCCGCGGCGCTCTTCGCGCTCGGCGAATTTCACTGCATCGTCAACGATCCAGCGGATCGGCTTGCTGCCGAGACCAGCCATTTCCTGGTTTTCGCGCGCCCAGCCGACCGCCTTCTTGGAGGCATCGACATGGGTGACCTCGGCGCCGGCGCGGGCGGCTACGAGAGACGCGAGCCCGGTATAGCCGAACAGGTTCAGCACCTTGACCGGGCGCTTGGCCGCCGCGATCAGGCTGGCCATATGGTCCCAGTGCGAAGCCTGCTCGGGGAAGACGCCGACATGGCGAAACGAGGTGAAGCGGCCGAGATAGTCGATGCCGTCATGCTTCATCGGCCAGGTCTCGCCCAGCGGTACCTTCGGGAACCGCCAGCGGCCGATGCCTTCCTCGTCGGTGTCGCCGGTGAAGATGGCGTCGGCGCGGTCCCAGTCCCTGGCCGGTAAGGCCTTTTGCCAGATCGCCTGTCCCTCGGGCCGCACGATGCGGTAGGGGCCGTATTGTTCGAGCTTTTCGCCGGCGCCGCTGTCGAGCAGTGCATAATCCTGATTGGGCGCCACTTCGAGGATCACCGGCAGGCGCTCAGTGGGCAGGATGCCTTCGCGACGCGCCAGGATACGGGGGGCGGGCTTCGGATCAGACCGGTCGTCCGGTTTTGTTTCGTGGCGTGGCTGTCTGGCTTCGGGTCGGACTGGTACGGTCTCCGGCTGCGGCCGCGCATGTTCGGTCCTGCCCTTTGCGGGCGGACGGTTGTCGCGGCGTTTGTCGCGAAAAGACTTCAAGCAGGAGCGTCTCCGGAGGCGGCAGGCCGCTTTTGGCATAGGGTCACCGGCTGCGCAAACAAAATGGTCCAGCGTCGAATGTCTGAGGTGGTGGACCTCGCTGAGGAAACAGGCAAATCTCGAATCATGTCCCGTTCCGAACGCCTGCTCGACCTGATCCAGATCCTGCGCCGGCATCGCCGGCCGGTGAGCGGTCGCACGCTTGCCGGCGAGATGGACGTTTCGATCCGAACGCTCTACCGCGACATTGCCACGCTGCAGGGGCAAGGCGCGCCGATCGAGGGCGAGGCTGGGCTGGGCTATGTGCTGAAACCCGGCTTCATGCTGCCGCCACTGATGTTCACCGACGAGGAGATCGAGGCCATCGTTCTGGGATCGCGTTGGGTTGCCAGACAACCGGACAAGCGGCTGTCGGCCGCCGCCACCGACGCGCTGGCCAAGATCGCCGCTGTGCTGCCGGATGATCTGCGCGAGGACCTCGATGCGACCGCGCTTTTGGTCGGGCCGCACGGCGATGCTGTCGAAAGCATCGACCTTGGCCTGGTGCGCCAGGCGATCCGCAACGAGAGAAAACTCGGCTTTCTTTACCGCGATGCCGGCGGCGCCGCCTCCGAGCGCTTGATCTGGCCATTCGCGCTCGGCTTTTTCGACAAGGTGCGGGTGGTGGTGGCCTGGTGCGAGACGCGGCAGGATTTCAGACATTTTCGCGCCGACCGGATGTCGGGGCTCAACACCACGTATATCCGCTATCCGCGTCGTCGGCAGGCGCTGCTGAAGGAATGGCGCGCGACGCTGGACGCACCGAAGCGCCAGCCTGGCGCTTAATGCTCCTTTCCACGCGCCCACAAGACGCTGCTGCCAGAATCTGACAGTGGGGTCACCTATGCTCCTCCAATCGAAACCCTGGAGAGCAGACATGAACACCCCCAATTTCGTCATCCTTTATGTCGACAGCCCGGAGCGGAGCGGCGCCTTCTACGGTGCGCTGCTGGGACGCCAGCCGGTGGAGACGTCGCCGACCTTCGTGCTGTTCGTGCTCGACAATGGCTTCAAGCTCGGCCTGTGGTCGCGCCACACGGTGGAGCCGTCGGCCGCGGCCGCGGGCGGCGGTGCGGAGCTCGTCTTCGCGTTGGACCGGCCTGATGCGGTGGACGCCGCCTACACGGACTGGGCAGGACGCGGCTTGACCGTTCTGCAGACGCCGACCGACATGGACTTCGGCCGCACCTTCGTTGCGCTCGATCCCGACAAGCACCGGCTGCGCGTCTACTGGCTGAACGACGGAGAACAGGCCAATGGGGAACAGGCCAATGGAGAACAGAAGTGAGTGCGCACTGGATCGCGGTCGCTTCCGCCGAACATGTCCGGCGCGGCCGCGAGGCCGGCTTCATGCAGGTCAACCACGGCAAGGCGGCACCCTTGCGCCGCATCAAGCCCGGCGACGGCATCATCTACTACTCGCCGACCACAATTCTGCGCGAGAAGGACGGCCTGCAGGCCTTCACGGCAATCGGCACCGTGCGCGAAGGCGAGCCTTACCAGGGCGACATGGGCGGTGGCTTCACGCCGTTCCGCAGGGATGTCGAATGGGCCAAGGCCGAGGAGGCGCCGATCAAGCCGCTGCTCGAGCAGCTCGACTTCACCGCGGGCAAATCGAACTGGGGTTATCAACTGCGCTTTGGCCTGTTCGAAATTACGGCGCATGATTTCGCGCTGATCGCCGAGGCGATGGGCGCTGCCATGAAGGCAGGCTGAAGCATCCAGCCGCCGGATCGGCAAGGCACCGTGACAAGGCTGCTGACACCAAGTTGTCAGCAGCCTTGTGCGACAAGCGATTGTCTTCAGATAGCGTCGCGCTTGCCCCAGGAGAATAAGATGGACTTCGTCTCGATCCGCATCATTACCGATCAGATCAAGCCCTTGGTGGCATTCTACGACACGATCACCGGGCTTACCGCAACCTGGTTCACAGACGATTTCGCCGAACTGGCAACGCCGTCCTGCACACTGGCGATCGGCAGCACCCGCACGCTGGCCCTGTTCGGAACTGATGTGGCGCAGCCGGCCGCCAATCGCTCAGCGATCATCGAGTTTCGCGTCGCCGATGTTGATGCTGAGTACAGCAGGCTGGCGAAAATTATCGGCGATTTCGTACAGACGCCGACGACGATGCCATGGGGTAACCGGTCGCTGCTGCTGCGCGATCCCGATGGCAATCTGGTGAACTTCTTCACCCCGGTCAGCGCGGAAGCGATCAGGAAGTTCGATCGCAGAACCGGCGCAGACGCTACTGCTTGAGCGCGTTGTAGACGGCAATGCCGGCGGCAAGGTCCTCAAGCGCGGCGCCGACCGACTTGAACAGCGTGACCTCAGTGGGGCTCTGCCGGCCCTGTTTTTCCCCGCGCGCCAGCTCATGCAAATCGGCGACGATGGCTTCCGGCTTCAGCACGCCGGAGGCGAGCGGCTGGACGATGTCGCCGGCTTCCTTGGTGGCGCCGGCGCGGGTGTCGACATAGACGCGGGCGCGCGCGATCGCGTCGTCGTCGCTCTCGCGCATGGTCGGCGTGAAGCCGCCGACCAGATCGACATGCGCGCCCGGCTTGAGCAGCGCACCCTTGACCAGCGGCGTCGTCGTGATCGTCGCCGATGAGACGATGTCGGCCTCGGCGAGTTCGGCGTCGAGATCGCTTGCGGCCTCGGCGTTGAAACCGTCCGCGCGCAAATCAGCCGCGACCTTTTCGGCATTGGCGGGCGTGCGGTTCCATATGCGGATGGTCTTGATCGGCCGCACCGCGGAGTGCGCCTTGGCGAGGAACGGCGACAGCGCGCCGGCGCCGACCACCAGAAGCCGCGATGCGTCCTCGCAGGCGAGATAGGAGGCCGCCACCGCCGAGGCGCAAGCGGTGCGCCACTGTGTCAGCCGTTGGCCGTCGATCAGCGCTTCGGGCTCGCCGGTGGCGCCGTTGAGCAGGAGGTAGAGCCCCATTACCGCCGGTTTGCCGATGGCGTTGTTGTCGGGCGATACGGTGACGATCTTGACGCCGATATGACCCCCGACCGACGTGCCGGCCGCATGGAAGTCGGTCCACGCCGGCATCAAAAGCAGCGTGGATGTGGCACCGTCGGGCCGCTCGACCCCGTGATGATGGCGGACGGGTTGCACAGCACCCTCGCGGAAGGCCGCGCGCAATGTCTCGACCAGCCCGGGAAAGGTCAGCGCCTGGTCGACAGCGTCGGCCGAAATGGTCAGCATGCAAAACTCCGCGAAGATAAAAGCGCCGGCTTCAGGCCGTTGGCTTCGGCAGCGCCGGCCCGGCGGCCGGGCCCTGCTGCACGGCGGGTATACGGCTGACCGCCTGACGCAGATTCTCGGCCTCGACCCCGCGCTGGCGCGCCAGCTTGCGGTAGCGGCCCTGCTTGACCCATGTCGCCAGGCTGCCGACGACCATGCCGATGGCGAGCGCCACGAACAGGAAGATGAACAGCGGCAAGGTCAGCGTCAGTTTCGGATTGCCGGGGTTGAACGGGTCGAGCGTGAAGGCGACCAGCTCGCGGTTGGCGACGGCCAGCGCAATCAGGATGACGGCGAGCGGCACGAAGACCACGATAAGTATGAAGCGGTTCAACATAGAAATTCCCTGGAGAAGGCAGGCCTTGATAAGGTCGGCGCGTGGTCCGCGCCTACTTGCCGCCATTCAGCCTTTCACGCAATTCCTTTCCGGTCTTGAAGAACGGCACCCACTTCTCCTCGACCTCGACGGATTCGCCGGTGCGCGGGTTGCGGCCGGTGCGGGCAGGGCGATTCTTCACCGAAAAAGCGCCGAAGCCGCGCAACTCGACCCGATTGCCTTCCGCTAGGGCATCGGTGATCTCGTCGAAGATCGCTCCCACGATGTTTTCGACGTCGCGCAGGAAAAGATGCGGGTTGCGCGTGGCAATGATCTGCACAAGCTCGGATTTGATCATCAGAAAGGTCCCCGTGAAAGCGCTGCGGTCAAATTATCAGGATGATTTTATTTGCTTTTTTACTCGCCCCAACCGGCAGATCAAGGGTGCCAGACGGAAACGAGACCGTCAAGAAACAAGCGATCCGCGCCAATTTCGTGAAGCACGTCGCTGCCGGCCTCCGACAGGCCGAGCGCGCTGCCGACGCTGCGCGCTATTGCTTTCGAGAACAGGAAGCCGCCACGCCGCTCGGTGTCCTTCCATTCCACCACCTTGAGCTTGGCGTCGACACCCTTGGTCGCCAGCCAGTCGATCGCCACGCTCTCGCCGCCGACAGCGTCGATCAGACCGTTGGCAAGGCCCTGGCGGCCGGTGAAGATCGAGCCGTCGGCAAGGGCCAGTGCCTGATCGCGGGTCATTTTGCGGCGCTCGGCGACGATGCCGACGAACCAGTCATAGCTGTCGAGGATGAGCTTGCGGACCATGGCTCGCTCGTCTTCATTGGTCGGCTTGAAGGGCGAGGGCGATGCCTTCAGCGGCGAGGATTTCACTTCCTCGAGCTTGATGCCGACCTTGTCCATCAGACCGCTGACATCGGGATACTGGATGAGCACACCGATCGAGCCGACGATCGACGTCTTGCGGGCAACGATATGGTCGCTGGCACTGGCGATCATGTAGCCGGCCGATGCGGCCAGCGTGCCGACCTCGGCCACCACCGGCTTGTCGGCGGCAAGCTTGCGCACCTCCTCGTAGATCGATTCGCCGCCGACCGTGGTGCCTCCGGGCGAATCGATCGCCAGGATGACGCCCTTGACCTGCGGGGATGTGCGGATGGTTTCCAGCCGCTTGATCAGTTCCTCGTCCTCGGTGATGGTGCCTTCGATCCTGACCTTGGCGATGTGGTCGACGGAAGAACCGCCGAGGTCGCCCCCATAGAACCAGCTTGCAAGCGCAATCACCCCAAGGGCCACGATGGCAATGGCGGCGCCGCGCCAGAAGGTCAGCTTGCGCCGCAAGCGGCGGCGGTCGATCAGGTCGTCGGCTCTCAGTGCCATGGTCTGCCTCACAGTCGGTGGGAAGCGATGCTTTTAAAGCAAGCGTCCGCGCCCGGCTACCTCTTCGTCAAGAGCCTGCGACGAAGCGACCTTCACGACGGAGGCATTTCAGGAAAAAATGACGCGGCGCGTTCGTTTCTGCTATGAAGTGACGAAATTGTGTCGCCTGAGTTCCGTCTGTAAAACAGCGGCCGTCACATTTTTGCGGTTTTCCTCCGCTTGTGCTTGCTTGCGGGGGCCGGCAACCCACCTATAGCAGGTGTTTTGGCGGACAAGGGTTTATTAGAAGTCAGTCATGCTTGCGCGATCGAACGAACCGACCAATGCCGATGCGGCCTTGGCGCCCACGGCGCCAGCGGGCACGCGCGGCGACGCCTTCGACCGCGCCCAGCGCCACTCGCGCCGCGTGCGCGTGCTTAAGTTTGCCGTGCCGGTGCTTGCCGCCGGGATCGCGGTTGCGTTTCCGGTCTATTCCTATCTGGCGGCGCCGATCAACATTTCGATACAGGCAGACGGCACCGCTTTCGCGGATGGCAAGCTGGTGATGGCCAATCCGAAGCTCAACGGCTTCACCAAGGACAAGCTGCCCTATTCGCTGACGGCCTTGCGCGCCATCCAGGATGTCGGCAAGCAGGACATCATCGAACTCGAAGGCATCCATGCCAAATTGCCGCTGACGGCCGACAATGTGGCGACCGTCGACGCCAAGCGCGGGATCTACAACAGAAACGCCAACACGATGGACATGACCAGCGACGTTACCGTCACCACCACCGACGGCGTCGCTGCCATCTTCAAATCGGTCTTCCTCGATATGGGCAAAGGCTCTATGAAGACAGGTGATGCGGTCGATGTCAGCCGTAACGGCTCGCGGATCACCGCGGGTTCAATGTCGGTCGAAGACAATGGCAAGGTCATCGTTTTCGAGAACAAGGTAAGCGTTCACATCGATCCGGCCACTATGAAGGCGGCAGAGGCAAAGAGCGGAGAAACGAATGCGTCCCAGTAATTCGGCACGGCTTGTCGCCGCAGCTTCGGCCTTGCTGTTGCTGGGTATGGCGCCGTCCTGGGCTCAGTCCAGCGCCAGCAGCCAGTCCGGGCTCAAACTGTCGGGCGACCAGCCGATCCAGATCGAGAGCGACAAACTTGAGGTCCGCCAGGCCGACAGCATGGCGCTGTTCAGCGGCAACGTCACCGTCACGCAAGGGCCAACGCTGCTCAAGGCCGGCAGCATGGAGGTCTACTACGTCAAGGACCCCAACGCCGCCAAAGGTGCTGCCGCCGGCGCTTCGGCGATGACCGGTTCGGCCAATATCGACCATCTGGTGGTCAAGAACAAAGTCTACATCAAGTCGAATGACCAGATCGCCACCGGCGACAACGCCACGTTCGACATGAAGACGCAGGTGCTAGTTCTGTCGGGCAAGGAGGTCGTCTTGTCCCAAGGACCCAACGTCCTCAAGGGCTGCAAGCTCACCGTGCAGATGAAAAGCGGCCTTGCTCAGGTCGATGGCTGCGGCGGGCGCGTCATCATGTCGATGACGCCGCCACCGAAATCCGAGGCCCCGAAGCCCGAATGACTGGCGTGTCTTCGCTGCTGACCCGCCTTCCGGGACGGGCGGCCAGTAAACTTGCAGCACCGGCCACAGTCACCGTTGATTCCTCGAAGTTCAAGGGCACCCTGATCGCCAAGGGTCTGACCAAGAGCTACAAGGGCCGCAAGGTGGTCAGCGGTGTCACCATCGGCGTGCGCGCCGGCGAGGCTGTCGGGCTGCTCGGGCCAAACGGCGCCGGCAAGACCACCTGTTTCTACATGGTCACCGGCTTGGTGCCGGTCGATGAGGGCACGATCGAGATCGACGGTTTCGACGTCACCTCGATGCCGATGTACCGCCGCGCCCGCCTCGGCATCGGCTATTTGCCGCAGGAAGCCTCGATCTTCCGCGGCCTGAATGTCGAGCAGAACATCCGCGCCGTGCTCGAAGTGGTTGAGAAGGACCGCAAGGTGCGCGAGCGCAATCTCGACGAACTGCTCGAGGAATTTCACATCAGCCACCTGCGGAAGTCGCCGTCCATGTCGCTGTCGGGTGGCGAGCGGCGGCGTCTTGAGATCGCCCGAGCTTTGGCGACGCGCCCGGCCTACATGCTGCTCGACGAGCCGTTCGCCGGCATCGACCCGATTGCCGTCGCCGACATCCAGCAGCTGGTTCGTCATCTAACGGCGCGCGGCATCGGCGTGCTGATTACCGACCACAATGTGCGCGAAACGCTCGGCCTCATCGACCGCGCCTACATCATCCATGCCGGCCAGGTGCTGACTCATGGCCGTGCCGACGAGGTGGTGGCGAACCCCGATGTGCGCCGGCTCTACCTCGGCGAAGGTTTCACGCTCTGAGCGTGAAATTTGTTTCCTGACGTGATTTTTGCCGCCCCGCCGGGCTTTTTTCTCCGATTTTGCGTGAGATAATGCTTCGGTAGGGGCCTTTTGCCATCGTTCGCCTTGACAAGCAAAAGCCGGGCCAGTTTCTATGGAAGGTCGGAAAAATTCATTTTCCGGCAGCTTCTGATGTGTAGGCTTCCGGGTGCAGAAGGGCGTTTGAAACCGAACCATGGCGTTGGCGGCGAAACTACAGCTACGACAATCCCAGTCGCTGGTGATGACGCCGCAGCTGATGCAGTCGATCAGGCTGTTGCAGCTCACCCATGTCGAGCTCGACCACTTCATCGACGACGAGATCGAGCGCAATCCGCTGCTGGAGCGCGCCGAGCCCCAGGATGACGCCGCAAGCGACCAGGTGCAGAAGGGCGATGCCGCTCCTGAGCCTGCCGCCGATGGCGACTGGTTCGAAAACGAGACGGCGTGGAGCGCCGAAGCGATCTCCGACAAGCTCGACAGCTCGCTGGAAAATCTGTTCCCCGACGATCCCGGCACCAGCGAGCGGCTCGGCCCGGACCTGACGGCGCAGTGGAAGTCGGCCACCGGCAATAGTTCGTCCGGTTCTTCCGAAGGCTTCGACGTCGGCGACATGGCAGCCGCGGCGATCACGCTGCGCCAGCATGTTGGCGAGCAGATCGCGCTTGCCTTTGCCGATCCGGCCGCAAGGCTGATCGCAGCCGAACTGGCCGACGGCCTGGACGAGGCCGGCTACCTGCGCGCCGATCCCGCCGAGATCGCCAAACGGCTCGGCGCCGATCAGGCGATGGTGGCCAATGTGCTGGCAGCCTGCCACACATTCGAGCCGGTCGGCCTGTTTGCGCGCGACCTTGCCGAATGCCTGTCGCTGCAGCTTGCCATGCGCGATCGTCTCGATCCGGCGATGAAGACGCTGATCGGCAACCTAGAACTGTTGGCGCGGCGCGATTTCCAGACGCTGAAGCGGCTTTGCGGGGTCGACGAGGAGGATCTCCTCGACATGCTGGCCGAAATCCGCGCGCTCGACCCGCGCCCGGGCATGGCGTTTTCGGGCGGCGCCAGCGACGCCATCGTCGCCGATGTCGAAGTCCGCGCCGCCAATGACGGCAGCTGGACGGTCGAGCTCAATGCCGAGACGCTGCCGCGCGTGCTTGTCGATCACATCTATTTCGCCCAGGTCTCGCCGCATGCGAAGAATCAGGCGGAGAAGGATTTCCTGGCCGAGTGCCTGCAGAATGCCAACTGGCTGACGCGCAGTCTCGACCAGCGGGCAAAGACGATCCTGAAAGTGGCGTCGGAAATCGTGCGCCAGCAGGACGCTTTTCTCGTCCATGGCGTGCGTCAGCTCAGGCCGCTCAACCTGCGCACGGTGGCCGATGCCATCGGCATGCATGAATCGACCGTCAGCCGGGTGACGGCCAACAAATACATGCTGACGCCGCGTGGCGTGTTCGAGCTGCGTTATTTCTTCACGGCTTCGATCGCGGCGTCGGGCGGCGGTGATGCGCATTCCTCGGAAGCGGTGCGCGACCGCATCAAGCAGCTGATCGACGAGGAAAAGCCCGCCGATGTGCTGTCCGATGACGCAATCGTCGATATGTTGAAGGAAAGCGGCGTCGATATTGCCCGGCGCACGGTGGCCAAGTACCGGGAGGGTATGAATATTCCCTCGTCGGTGCAGCGGCGGCGTGAAAAGCGCGCTCTGGCGAGCGCGGGGCGCTAGGTCTGCTTGCCCGGCAAGGCTTTTGCTATGGCTGGATTCCACAACTTTCCGACCTTAAAGCGCATCGCGCTGAAACGGATTCATACGACGCGCTTTAAGTCTTTGTTTTGATGCATGTCGTTGTCCCAGAACCGCAGCGCACTTCTGGGCGACATGCATTAATTGACAAGCTGCAATGAAGTGTCTAGAAGCCCGCCCGCATGAGACGGGCTCGCGGCCCGCATGCGGATGGTCCGTCACGATGAAGGCCACGGGACGGCCAAGAAGGCGGATTGTGATCAACCGGAAAGTTCGGATCTAAAATCGGCGCGAGTTGACGCCGCAAAGCTTGTGCGCACGGATCACGAGTATAAACTCTGGCCAGTTTGAAGCCTGAGCAAGGAAGGTCAGTTTTCAGATGAAATTGCGCATATCGGGTAAACACATGGATATCGGCGATGCGTTGCGTACGCGCATTACCGATCGTGTCGGCGAGGCGATTGGAAAATATTTCGATCGCGGTTTTTCAGGGCACGTCACGGTCATCAAATCGGGGTCGCGTTACTCGGCCGATTGCATGATCAGGCTGGATTCCGGCGCTTCGCTGCAGGCAACCGGCGATTCCCAGGATCCGACACTTGCCTTCGAGGCGGCCGCGGACCGCCTCGAAACCAGGCTGCGGCGCTACAAACGCCGTCTGAAATCGCACAATTCAGGCACTGGAAATGGTGAAATCACCGACATCGCCTATACGGTGATGGCGCCGCTGACCGATGATGATGAGGACATTCCGGAGGACTACGCCCCGGCCATCGTCGCCGAATCAACCATGACGCTGCAGACCATGTCGGTGGCGTCGGCGGTTATCGAACTCGACACCAAGGACAGCCCGGTTTTCGTATTCCGCAACGCCGGAAACGACCACCTCAACATCGTCTATCGGCGGCCGGACGGAAATATCGGCTGGATCGACCCGTCGACGACCAAAGTCGCACAGGCGTGACGACAACGACAATGGTCGCACAGGTGACGGCAATGGTCGCACAGGGATAATAGCCAGCCGCGCGAGGGGCGAGGACTGGCGACGGCAGGCGAATAAGGGATTTCAAATATGGATCTGAGCGATCTTCTCAACGTTCCGGCGATCTTGCCGGCGTTGAAGGCGAACTCCAAAAAGCAGCTTCTGCAGTTGCTGTCCGAGAGAGCGGCGGCGATTTCCGGCATTCCGGAGCGCGAAGTGTTCGACACCATCCTGCAGCGCGAACGGCTGGGCTCCACCGGCGTCGGCAACGGCATCGCCATTCCGCACGGCAAGCTCGCCGGGGTGAAGCGCATCGCCGGCGTCTTTGCCCGGCTGGAGACGCCGGTCGATTTCGAGGCCTTGGATGACCAGCCGGTTGATCTGGTGTTTTTGCTGCTGGCCCCGGAAGGCGCCGGCGCCGATCACCTCAAGGCACTGTCGCGCATCGCCAGGGTTTTGCGCGACGCCGACACGGTGGCCAAGATCAGAGGCACGCGCGACGCGGTCGCCATCCACGCACTGCTTTCGGACACGCAGGCCTCGCACGCCGCCTGAAGTTCTTCGGATTTAAGTCTTCCAGGGGCCGCCGAAGGCGGCCCTCTCCATTTCAACCGCCAGCAGTCGCCTTAGTGAATGGCGACAGTGGTCAGGTCGTTTTCCATGGCGCCGGCCAAAGCCCGGTCTTTCGCATCCGAAAGCAGGATCGGCTGGCCGTTGGCGGCAAACAGGGCCCACAGGACCATACCAGGCGCTATTTCGCCGAGGTTGGGGAAGCGCCCGAGCAGCTCGTCGCTCGAGACCTTGCGGAGATAAGCGACCGAGCCTTCGCCGAGATGGGCGAATTCGCCGCTGGTCATGGTGATGGTTTCGTCAGTTCTGGTCATTTCAAGCCTCCTTGGCGCGAGGACGCCGCTCAAGGCCATCCCGCATGAGAGCCATCGGTAAAGATCAGTCTTTCACCGATATATTTATTTTCCGTACCAGCCGTTCGGTATCCGGCCGATCGAGATCGATCGACAAAAGGCCGTTCTTCAGTTCCGCTGCGATCACCCGCATGCCGTCGGCCAGCACGAAACAGCGCTGGAACTGGCGCGCGGCGATGCCGCGGTGGAGGAATTCGCGCTCGGTGTCGTCGGTTTGACGGCCGCGCACGACCAACTGGTTTTCCTCCGTGGTGACATCGAGATCGCTTTCGGCGAAACCCGCGACAGCCAGCGTAATGCGCAGCCTTTCGGCCTTGCCGTCAGCACCGCTGAGGCGCTCGATGTTGTAGGGAGGATAACTGTCACCGGATTTCGCCAGTCGTTCCAGGGTCTTTTCCATGGCATCGAAACCAAGGAGAAGCGGGCTGGAGAAGGGCGTCATTCGGCTCATGTTACACTGTCCTCTTTGGAGCGACATAAACTGGAAAAACCCGGATGGCATTTTTCCCGATGGTCTTGATATGGTCCGCGCCGCGGCCAAGTTCAAGCCGCCGAACACCCCCGCCAAAAAGACTCCCCCGCATAAGGAAATGAAATGCCCCAGACCCGCAAGATCATCATCGACACGGATCCCGGCCAGGACGATGCCGTCGCCATATTGCTGGCGCTCGGCAGCGCCGAGCTGGAGATCGTCGGCATCTCTGCTGTTGCCGGCAACGTGCCGCTGAAATTGACCGAAAAGAACGCCAGGAAAATCTGCGAACTGGCCGGCCGGCCCGACATCAAGGTCTATGCAGGCGCCATCCGCCCGTTGGCGCGCGAGCTGGTCACCGCCGAGGAAGTGCATGGCAAGACCGGCCTCAACGGCCCGCAACTGCCCGATCCGAAGATGAAGCTGCAGGGCCAGTATGCGGTCGACTTCATCGTCGAGACGCTGATGAAGGAAGAGGCCGGCACGATCACGCTGTGCGCGCTCGGCCCGCTCACCAATGTCGCGCTGGCGCTGATCCGTGAGCCGAAGATCGCGCCGCGCATCAAGGAAATCGTACTGATGGGCGGCGGTTTCTTCGAAGGCGGCAATGTCACGCCGACCGCAGAATTCAACATCTATGTCGATCCGCAAGCCGCCGACCTGGTGTTCAAATCCGGCATTCCGATCGTCATGATGCCGCTCGACGTCACCCACAAGGCGCTGACCACGGCCAAGCGCACGCAGGCCATCCGCCAGCTCGGCACCCGGGTCGGCACCGCGACGGCCGAGATGCTGGAGTTCTTCGAGCGCTTCGACGAGGAGAAATACGGCACCGATGGCGGCCCGCTGCACGACCCCTGCGTCATCGCGTATCTGTTGAAGCCGGAGCTGTTCAAGGGCCGCAACTGCAACGTCACCGTCGAAACCACCTCCGAACTCACCATGGGCATGACCGTGATCGACTGGTGGGGCGTGACCAAGCGGCCGAAGAACGCCATGGTGATGCGCGACATCGACCATGACGCCTTTTTCGCGCTTCTGGTGGAGCGGTTGGCTCGGCTTTAGCTCTGTCTTTCCTTTCTCCCCATTGTGGGTTCCGAAGGGACGGGGCGAGACAAGTGGCTCGCCCCCGGGCGGTGTCGCCGAAGGCGACGGATGTGGGGTGTTCCAGGGAACGCCCACGTCTCACTCCGCTGGAACACCCCTCATCCGTCTCGGCGCTATCGCGCCGATCCACCTTCTCCCACAGGGGAGAAGGAAGGCGCCGCCGCCGTTCACTTTGCAAATCGATAGAAGACCATTCCATTCTCGCGCGTGACGCGCTCCATGTTTGCCGTCGCGCCGATCAGATGCGGCCGGTCGTCATCGACAAGAATGGACGAACCGCTTTCGAGCGAAACCAGATAAAGGGTGTGGTCGTGGTCCGATTGGGCGCTTTTGACCGTTGCGTGGATTGGCTCGACTGACCGGATGGGGCTTGCATCATTCGTCCATTTGTAGAGCGCCGAAGGAACCATCATCGCGAACATGGCGACGATCAGGACCACGCCGGGCGCGTTCCTTTTCAAATCCCTATAAGTCCATGACATTTGAAAGAATCCCCAGCACAAAGTCATGTGGTGGCGTGGAGACTGACTTTCAATCAGCCTTCACGTACGGGCTCATTCTGCCGTTGGAAACGACCGTCCACGGTTGTTACTTCGCCTTCGAAAAAGCTAGCCACAGGCCGCCGCCGACCAGAAAGCTGCCGCTGATCCTGGACATCAGCTTGATGCGGCTGGCCGAGAGCAGGCGGCCGGCGCGGCTGGCGGCGAGAGCATAGGTGGAATCCGAGACGGCGGCGAAGATCATGGCGGTGAGGCCCATGACGACGATCTGCAGGGTGTAATTGCCCTGCGGGGCGATGAATTGCGGGAAGAAGGCGCCGAAGAACACCAGGGTCTTGGGGTTGCTGAGCGCCACCAGCAGACCCTGCAGGAAGAAGCCGCCACGCGGCTTTCTCGCCGTGCCGTCGGCGTTCAGCGTGCCCTTGGCGCGGAACATCTGCACGCCCATCCAGATCAGATAGGCGGCGCCGATCAGACGCACCCATTCGAACCAGTGGCCCATGCCCGCGATCAGCGTGTTGAGGCCGATGCCGACGATGGCGATCATGATGGCAAGCCCGGCCTGCGTGCCGGCGACATTGGCAAGCCCGGCGCGCGCGCCGTGGCGGATGCTGTTGGCGATGATCAGCGTCACCGTCGGACCGGGCACCAGGATGATGACGATGCAGGCAAGGACATAGGCGGCGTAGAGTTCCAGCGACATGGGGATTTCCTCGAGGATGCGCTTAGGCGGCTGGCTGCAATCAATGCATGGCGCCGGGGCTGGTGCAAGCCGTCGCAGACCGTGCCGCCCCTCGCGTCAGGACGCCCCCGCCTGCCAAGGCAAGGTCGCCTCATAGGCCGCGCCGGCCCTGAGCACGGCGAGGTCGCCGCGCGGGCGTCCGATCAGCTGCATGCCCATGGGACGGCCTTTGTCGTCGAAGCCGACCGGCACATTGAGCGCAGGACAGCCGCCGAGCGTGGCGAAGGCCGAAACCTGCATCCAGCGATGGTAGCTGTCCATCGCCCGCCCGGCGACCTCACTTGGCCAATGCGTGTCGACGTCGAAAGGAAACACCTGCGCAGTCGGCAGCGCGATGAGATCGAAGTGCTCGAACAGCGACAGCAGCGTCCGGTGCCAGGCGGTGCGGATGACCGAGGCCGCGCGGATTTGCGGCGCCGTCAGCCGCATGGCGTTCTCCACCTCCCAGACGGCTTCCGGCTTCAGCAGGGCGCGCTTGTGCGGGTCGTCATAATGGACTTTCAGCGCCGAGCCGCTGCTCGCCTGCCGCAGCGTCACGAAGGCTTGCCACAGTGCCTCGAAATCGAAATCCGGCAGCAAGGGCTCGGTCAGGAAGTATGCCTCCGCGAAGCGGCCGAGTGCGGCCTCGCACAGATCGAGGATGCCAGGCTCTACCGGCAGGTGACCGCCGAGATCACCGAGCCAGCCGACGCGGCCGCCGCTTGCCGGCGTTGCCAGCCCTTCGAGGAACGAGCCGGGTTTCTCCCAAGACAGCGGCGCGTGCGGGTGGTAGCCCGCCTGCACATCGAGCAGCAGCGCCATGTCGCTGATGCTGCGGCCCATCGGCCCGTCGATGCCCATCTGGGCATGAAAGACTTCGAGGTCCGGCCCACCGGGGACAAGGCCCTGCGACGGGCGGAAGCCAAAGACATTGTTCCACGCCGCCGGATTGCGGAGCGAGCCGCCGAAATCGCTGCCGTCGGCGACCGGGACCATGTCGAGCGCAAGGGCGACCGCTGCGCCGCCGCTCGAGCCGCCGGCGGTCAGCGCCGGATCGAACGCGTTCAGCGTCGGTCCGAAAACATTATTGTAGGTGTTGGATCCCAGCCCGAATTCGGGAACATTGGTCTTGCCGATGATGATGGCGCCGGCCTTGCGGATGCGCTCGACGAAGAAATCATCCTCCTGCGGCACGAAATCGGCGAAGATCGGCGAGCCGAAACTGGTCCTCAAGCCTCGCGTCATGGCGAGGTCCTTTATCGCCACCGGCAGGCCAAACAGCGAGCCGGCCGGCCCGCCTTGCGCCAGATCGGCGTCCGCCGCGTCGGCCTCGCGCAGGATGTCGGAGCGCTCGCGCAACGAGACGATGGCGTTGACCAGCGGGTTTGCCGCGTCGATGCGGTCGAGGAATGCGGCGACCAACTCGCGCACGGACAGGCGGCGCAGCCGGATCGCCTCGGCCAGGTCGACAGCGGACATCCGGCAGATGTCGCCGGCGGGGGCACGGCGTGCTTCGTTGCGGGGCGCAGGGCTGTCATCCGGCGTTGTTGCGCAGGGCGGTGTCGACATCCGCCGCCAGCGGGATGGCCGGCTGGGCGCCGGGCTTCAGGCAGGCGAGCGAGCCGGCGGCTGCGGCGCGAGTGAGAGCCTGCTCCAGCGGCAGGTTGGACGCCAGCCCGGCAGCGAGATAACCGCAAAAAGTATCGCCGGCCCCGACCGTGTCGACCGGCGTGATTTTCAGCGCCGGCACGGTCAGGAAATCCTCCGGGGTCGCCGCCAGCACGCCGTCGCCGCCGAGCGTGACGACGATGGTGCGGCCGGTTTTGCCGGCGAAGTCGCGCATGCGCGCCGGGCGGTCGCGGCCTTTCAGCGACAGCGCCTCGCCGTAAAGGTCGAATTCGGTTTCGTTGGCGACGGCGTAGTCGGCCTTGCCGAGCAACGCTGCCGCCTCGCTACGGAACGGCGCGGTGTTGAGCACGGTGACCGCGGCGGCGGCGCGTGCGGCGTCGAGCGCTGCATCGACAGTCTGCAACGGGACCTCGTGCTGCAGCAGGACGACGTCGCCCTTCGCAAGGAAAGCCTTGGCGAGATCGCCGGGCAGCACCGAATCATTGGCGCCCGGCACCACGGCGATGACATTCTCGCCATCGGCGCCGACGAGGATCAGCGCCGTGCCGGTGGAGGCGAAGCTCTGGCCGACGCCGGAGAGATCGACCTTGCCGGCCACGAGCAAAGCGAGGGCTTCGGTTGCGAAATTGTCCTTGCCGACGGCGCCGACCATGCGCACCTTGGCGCCGGCGCGCGCCGCAGCCAGCGCCTGGTTGGCGCCCTTGCCGCCGGGCGCGGTGGTGAAGCCGGAGCCGCGGACCGTCTCGCCCGGCGAAGGCAGGCGGTCGACATTGGCGATAAGGTCGAGGTTGATCGAGCCGACAACGATGATCAAGAAAGCCTCCTGCGGAATGCGCGGGAAGCTAACCTGTAAGCCGGCGGCTTGCCAGAGCGTGCGGATGTTTTGCGCCGGGAGCTCGCAAAAAGAAAAACACCGGCGAAGGGATTTCGCCGGTGTTGTTTGATGCGGGCAGCTTCAGGACGCGGTCTGGCCCGCTTCCCAACCGAGGATGGCGCGTTTGCGGGTCAGGCCCCAGTGGTAGCCGGTGAGTGCGCCGGACTTGCCCAGCGCCCGATGGCAAGGGACGACGAATGACAATGGGTTGGCACCGACCGCCGCCCCCACCGCCCGGCTGGCGTTTGGCGCGCCGATCCTGGAGGCGATCGAGGAATAAGTGCAGGCCTTGCCCATCGGGATCCTGAGCAGCGCGTCCCAGACGCGCAGCTGGAAGTCGGAGCCGATCATCACCACGCGCAGCGGCTGGTCGGCGCGCCACAATGTCGGATCGAAGATGCGCGCCGCATAGGGCTGGGTGGCGCTCATGTCCTCGACATAGGTGGCGTTCGGCCAGCGGCCCGACATGTCGGCGAAAGCCGCCCGCTCGCCGCCCGGATCGTTGAAGGCGAGCCCCGCAAGGCCACGGTCGGTGACCATGATCAGGGCGATGCCGAAGGGCGAGATGTGGTAGCCGTAGCGGATGGTCAGGCCAGCGCCGCGCGTCTTGTAGTCGCCCGGCGACATCGCTTCATGGGTGACGAACAAATCGTGCAGCCGGCCGGGGCCGGACATGCCGAGTTCGAACGATGTTTCGAGGAGCGGCATGCCGGAATCGAGCAGTTTGCGGGCATGGTCGAGGGTGACCGCCTGCAGGAAGGCTTTTGGCGACAGGCCGGCCCAGCGGGTGAACAGTTTTTGCAGGCCCGTGGGTGTCTCGCCGACATCGGCTGCCAGGGCTTCCAGCGAGGGCTGGTCGCGATAGTCGAGGCTGATCTTCTCGATGGCGCGGCGCACGACCTCGTAGTCGCTGCCCTCGGGGGTGATGTCGTGCTGCAGGATCGCTGTCGGTTTCATCTGCGTATTCATGGTCATCTGGGCGTTCATGGCAATATCTCCTTGACCGCGAATATCGGTCTTTCCGCCCCTTGCAACCACCCGAAACTTGCCTTGTTGCCGCCTGTTCCCAGATAAATACTGGATTGCGCCCCGGGAGATGCCAATGGCCGGCGAAAGGGTGAATCTGAGCGGAGCAAGGGAGACCTTGCTGATGACGCTTTATGGCAAGGCACTGGAAAGCCGGCTGCCGCATTCGCTGCTCGGGGATCGCTTCGCCGACGAGGCCGTGCGCAAGATCGACTATGATTTCTCGCGCCTCAAGGTCGACACCAATCTCGGCATCGGCCTGGCGATCCGGGCCAAGACGTATGATGTCCGCGTTCAGGATTTCATCGCCAGAAATCCCGGCGCCATCGTGCTGCATCTCGGCTGCGGGCTCGATACGCGCATTTTCCGTGTCGATCCACCCGAATGCGTGGAGTGGTTCGATGTCGATTTTCCGGATGTCATCGCGCTCCGGCGCAAGCTTTACCCGTCCCGGGACCATTACCACCTCGTCGGCTCTTCGGTAACCGACCCAGACTGGCTGGCAGAAGTGCCGCGCAATCGTCCGGCCGTCGTGGTGATGGAGGGGTTGACGCCTTATCTCCCGGTAGAGGAGGGGCCACGGCTGCTGTCACGCCTTGTCGCGCATCTTGCCGGCGGCGAGCTGATGTTCGACGCCTACAGCCACTTCGGCCTGAAGATGCTGCGCCTCGATCCGACCATCAGGGCGACGGGCGCCGAGGTTCACTGGGCGATCGACGACCCGCAGGTACTGGAGCGTGCCGTTCCGAAGCTGCGCTTTGTCGACGATATCTCGGCCTACAGCGCGGAACGCACAGCGCATATGAGCTGGTCCGCAAAACTGTTCATCGGGCTCTGGAGACACATTCCCGCATTGCGCAAGGTCGGCAGGATTTTACGCTACCGGTTCTGACGCGCCGGCTCTAACGCGTCCTGGCTTTTGTCAGAGCACGTGAAAATGCAGTGGCAAAACTCTCGCGGGAGTCAGGGTCCAGGAATGACCCGATCGGCACATTCTGTCCTTGTGCTTCCACCGTCATCCTGGTGATGCCGATCTCGGCATGGCGCGCGACGGAAAAGCGCGCCCAGAACGGGTTGAAGCGATGCGCTTCCGACTTTCCCGAGGGCGCCGTCTTGCGGATGTCGAGGCTGGTGCGCGACACCGACACTTCCTCGCGGGCACGGGCGGCACGATAGTTGGCGCGGAAGGCGATGTAGACGGCGATGACGTCGAGGCCGAAGAAGCCGAACACCGGCCAAGCGCCGCGCGACAGGAAAAACGCCCCGGTCACCACCCAGCCGAACAGCAGCGCGCCCATCAGCACGGCAAAGCCGGTGCGGCCCAGCGAGCGGTGCGGTGTCAGCAGCGCCTGGAAGAATGGCTCGTCGGCCTGAAACGAGGCGTTTGTGTCGCTCATCCCAGGATATTATAGGAGGGAAATGGCCAGCCCCAAGTCCAAAAATCTTTCCCTATCCAAAAGTGAACTGCCGCCCGGGCGGCGCGACGGCTCGAATGCCAAGCGGCGACCGCGGCCGGCGCGGCTCCGTTCGCTCTACAGCGCCGCCGAGGTGCATGAGATCTTCCGGCGGTTTTCGGTGCAGCGGCCCGAGCCGAAGGGCGAGCTCGAGCACGTCAACGCCTTCACGCTGCTGGTGGCCGTGGTGCTGTCGGCGCAGGCGACCGATGCCGGCGTCAACAAGGCGACGCGGGCGTTGTTCAAGGTCGCCGACACACCTGAAAAGATGCTGGCGCTGGGCGGAGCCAGGGTCGGCGAGTACATCCGCACCATCGGACTCTGGCGCAACAAGGCCAAGAATGTCGTGGCGCTCTCGGAGGCGCTGATACGCGATTACGGCGGCGAGGTGCCCAGCGAGCGCGATGAGTTGGTCAAGCTGCCGGGGGTCGGGCGCAAGACCGCCAATGTCGTGCTCAACATGGCGTTCGGCCAGCACACGATGGCGGTCGACACCCATATTTTCCGCATCGGCAACCGCCTCGGCCTGGCGCCAGGCAAGACGCCGGAGCAGGTCGAGCAAGGGCTGCTGCGGATCATTCCGGACGAGTATATGCGCCACGCGCATCACTGGCTGATCCTGCATGGCCGCTATGTCTGCAAGGCGCGCAAACCCGATTGCCCGGCCTGCGTCATCGCCGATCTCTGCAAGGCCGAAGTGAAGACGACCGATGTGCCGGCGCCGCTGGTGGAAATCGCGGCGCCCGGCGTCCCGACAACTAGCTTTCCTCCACGAACACCTCTTCGCGCTTCTTCTTGACCGACGGCAGGAAGACGACGACGAGCACGGCCAGTGCGACGAGCAGCAGGCCGGCGCTGATCGGCCGCGTCACGAAGGTCGAGGGGTCGCCGCGCGACAGGATCATGGCGCGGCGCAGGTTTTCCTCGAGCAGCGGGCCGAGCACGAAGCCGAGCAGCAGGGGTGCGGGTTCGCAGCGCAGCTTGGTCAGGATGTAGCCGAGCAGGCCGAAGAATGCGACCGCGTAGAGATCGAAGGCGTTGGTGTTGACGCTGTAAACGCCGATCGAGCAGAACGCCATGATGATCGGGAAGAGCACATAATAGGGGATCGTCAGCAGCTTCACCCACAGCCCGATCAGCGGCAGGTTCAGCACGATCAGCATCAGATTGCCGATCCACATCGAGGCGATGATGCCCCAGAACAGCGCCGGCTGCTCGATCGCGACATTGGGGCCGGGCACGATGCCCTGGATGATCATGGCGCCGATCATCAGCGCCATGACCGGATTGGCCGGAATGCCCAGCGTCAGCATCGGAATGAAGGAGGTCTGGGCGCCGGCATTGTTGGCCGATTCCGGGCCGGCGACGCCGGCGATGGCGCCCTTGCCGAACTCCTCCGGGTGTTTCGACACGCGCTTTTCGACCGTGTAGGAGGCAAAGGCCGCAAGCACCGCGCCGCCGCCGGGCAGGATGCCGAGCGCCGAACCGATGATCGTGCCGCGCACGATGGGCGCGGCCATCGCCTTGAAGTCGTCGCGGGTCGGCATCAGGCCGGAGACCTTTTTGATCATCACCGAGCGCTCGTGCTCGTTTTCGAGATTGCGCAGGATCTCGGCAACGCCGAAGACGCCGACCGCCACCGCGACGAAGTTCAGCCCGTCGGCATATTCGCGGATGCCGAGCGTGAAGCGCGGCGTGCCGGTGTAGATGTCGGTGCCGACAATGCCGAGCAGCAGGCCGAGCACGACCATCGCCAGCGCCTTGACGATCGAGCCGTGGGCGAGCGCGATGGACGAGACGAGGCCGACGATCATCAGCGAAAAATATTCGGCCGCGCCGAATTGCAGGGCTATTGCCGTCAGCGGCGGGGCAAAGACGGCGACGAGGAAGGTCGACACCGTGCCGGCGAAGAACGAGCCGATCGCGGCGATCGCCAGAGCCGCCCCGGCGCGACCGTTCCTGGCCATCTGGTAGCCGTCGATGGCGGTCACGGCCGAGGAGGATTCGCCGGGCATGTTGATGAGAATGGCGGTGGTCGAACCGCCATACTGGGCGCCGTAGTAGATGCCGGCCAGCATGATGAGGGACGAGACCGGGTCGCCGATCTGAAAGGTGATCGGCAGCAGCATGGCGATGGTTGCGGTGGCGCCGATGCCGGGCAGGACGCCGATCAGCGTGCCGAGCAGAACGCCGATGAGGCAAAAACCCAGATTGGCCGGCGTGGTGGCCGTCGAAAAGCCGAGTTCGAGGTTCCTGAGGAGGTCCATCTCAGCGCCTCACAATGCCAGCCATTGGGGCAACCAGGGGCCGAAGCGCTGGAATGGCAGCCCGAGCGCGTAGCTGAAGACCAGCACCGAAAACAGCGTCAGGCCGGCCGACAGCAGAAGTGCCGTCAGCGGCTTCATGCGGGCGCTGGCAAAAGAGGCGATCAACGCCGTCAGGAAGATCGACGGGACGAAGCCGAGGCCGCGCACGGTCATGCCGAAAAAGATCGGCGCCGGCAGGATGAACAGCATGCCGCGCCACGCAATGGGGCCGATCGGCTCGCCCTCGACGCGCACCGCCTGGACGAGGATGATGGCGCCGAGCACGATCAGCACGATCGCCAGCACCAGCGGGAAATAGCCCGGTCCCATGCGAAAGGCGGTGCCGATTTCGAGGCCGAGCGATTGTATCGCGAAAAAGGCGCCGAAAAAGATGAACAGCGCGGCGCACAGGCCGTTTGTCCTGTCGATGGCGAAAGGTTTCATGGCGGTCCTCCCCTGACCCTTGCAACGGGCTTGCCGTTGCAAATGTGAAAACGGACGTCGAAGCGAAAACGGGGCGCCGGCAGCGCCCCGTTCAAGCCTCAGTCGGCGTATTGGCCGGCGGCTTCGATGATCGGCTTCCAGCGCGTGATCTCGCCTTCCAGCTTGGCCTTCAGCGCTGCCGGCGTCGCGTCGGACTCGGACGACGGCTTGGTGCCGAGTTCGGCAAAGCGGGCGATGACGTTGGGGTCCTTCAGCGCGACCTGGAGCGATTTCGACAGTCGGCCGGTGATCTCGGCCGGCGTGCCCTTCGGCGCATAGAGGCCGTGCCAGATGCCGACCTGCACCGCGGGCAGGCCGGCTTCGATGGTCGTCGGCACGTCCTTCAGCACGTCGAGGCGCTCCGGCGTGGTGACGGCATAGGCCTTGATCGTGCCGCCCTGGATCTGCTTGGTGGTGTTGGTGGTCTGGTCGCACATAATGTCGACCTGGCCGCCGAGAAGGTCGGTCATGGCCGGGCCGGTGCCCTTGTAGGGCACGGTGACCAGCGGCGTGCCGATGGCGCTCATGAACAGCATGCCGCACAGATGCGAGGCAGCGCCGATGCCGGCATTGGCGACGGTGATGGTGTCCTTGTTGGTCTTGGCGTATTCGACCAGCCCTTTCAGGTCGGCCGGCTCCAGATCCTTGCGGGCGACGATCGCCATCGGCACCTCGGTGACGAGGCCGATATACTCGAAGCCGTTCAGCGTGTCGTAGGCGAGTTTTCTGTAGAGGGTCGCGCTGGTCGCCATGCCGATGTGATGGAGGAGCAGCGTGTAGCCATCCGGGTCGGCGTTGGCGACGCGGCCGGCGCCCAGCGTGCCGCCGGCGCCGCCGACATTTTCGACGATGATCTGCTGGCCGAGATCCTTCGACATGGCTTCGGCGACGAGCCGCGTAACCGTGTCGGTCGGACCGCCGGCCGCAAACGGCACGACGACGGTGATGGTGCGCTCGGGATACGTCTGTGCGCTGGCGGTGAACGAATAAAGCGTGACGGCCGCGGCGGCGGCCAGGGCGGCTACAATTTTCCTCATCGTAATTCTCCTCCCAGGATATCAATCTCCGATCGCTGTGCAGGTCAGGCAGCAGGGTGCAACAAAGGCAAGCTAACAGATTGTCGCCTGACGCAAACTGCAAAATACAGTCGTGCGCAACCATGGCAATCAGGGGGAGTATGCCCGGCGAAGATGGGGTTTCGTGTTGGCGTTGCTTCAATAACCGTAGCCGCGCGCCATCGCCGCCGCGAAGACCGGGATCAGCAGGAAGATGAAGGCCTCGGCGCGCACATAGGTCTTCACCGAGGCGAGTTCCGCCGCCGGCACCTGGAAGCCGGGACTGGCGCTGGCTTGCCGGTTCCAGGAGATGAAGCGGATGGTCGGGATGATCGACAGCAGGCCAACGATGCCGAACGCCGCCATCTTGGCCCAGAACACCCAGTTGTAGACATAGAACTCCCAGCCCTTCAGGCCGTAGACGACGCGGCCGATGCCGACGATGATGATCGACATCGCGAGGATGCCGTAGTGGCGGTCGATGCCGGCAAGCCGCTTCAGCGTGGCGGCGGAGAGGTCGCCGCGGATCAGGACAAATTCGGCGCCAATGATGCCGGCCAGCGAGAACACCAGCAGATGATGGAAAATGGCAAGCACGAGATCGGTGGTGTCCATGGCGTTCTCCTCCCATTGGCGGTATCGAGACCGGCCCTTGCCGGACCGGTTGCGAAAGGTAGCATCGTTCGGCAGAATTCCCAGAGGCGGACCTGGGTTGGACCATCGGCGTCGCCATCCTGACAGCTGGGGTTTTCTGAAATGACCGGACTGAAGCGCGCCCTGAACCCGATGCCGGACGACATCCGCATCGCCCTGACCGAAAAAGGACTGACAGCGGCCTACGAGGCGCGGCCGGACTACCAGAAGAACGATTATCTCGGCTGGGTCGCCCGCGCCAAACGCAGCGACACCAGGCAGAAGCGGCTCGACCAGATGCTGGACGAATTGCGGCGCGGTGGGCTCTACATGAAGATGGTCTGGCACGGCTGAAAGTAAGCCGACGCTGTTCGCTTCGACCGCCTGGTCGCGCCAGGCCGTTCGGAAGCTTCCCTGGCTGAATGATGATCCGGCTTGGCCCTTGTCCGGGCGCGCTGGTTTGCTAAGCGCTGACCGTCAACGGAGGCAGAGTTTCATGGGCAGTCCAAAAACAGCCGGCGTCCCGGTTCTCGAAACGGAACGGACCATCATGCGGGCGCACCGGATCGAAGATTTCGACGACTATGCCGTCATGTGGGCCGACCCCGTCACCACCCGTTTCATCGGCGGCAAGCCGCGGACGCGGGAGGAAAGCTGGATGCGGTTCCTGCGGCATGCCGGCCTGTGGTCGCTGCTCGGCTACGGCTTCTGGGCGGTCGAGGACAAGGCCAGCGGTCGCTTCATCGGCGAGGCCGGATTCCACGATCTGAAGCGCGACATCGAGCCGTCGCTCGAGGGCATTCCGGAAGCCGGCTGGGCGCTGGCGCCCCAAGCACATGGCAAGGGTCTTGCCAGCGAAGTCGTCAGAAGGGCCCTGGCCTGGGGCGACGAAACCTTTGCCGGCGCGAGAACCGTCTGCATCATCGATCCGGAAAACACCGGCTCGTTGAACGTTGCGGCAAAGTGCGGCTACACCAAGGTCCTGGAAACGACCTATCACGACGGGCTGACGATCCTGCTCGAACGGCGGGTGTGAGGCGCTTCATCGACGCAATTTCCACGTTCTGCCAGGGTTGGCTATTCTAATCTAGCTACGCAATTCCTGTGGGAAAACCGCTCACACTTTTCCTGGAATTGCCCTTTGGGGGAGCCGACCATGCGTGCGATCAATGCGATATTTCTGAAGCTTTTCTGGGCGGGGCTGCTGCTCCTGGCGGCCGTGCAACTGGCGGGCGCCGATGCGACGGTACCGACCGCCGACATCGAGGGCGGTGCCGACAATCATCTGGCCAAGCGCTACGAGGGGTCGTTCATCGTCTCCTACGAAAAATTCGCCTATACCGATTTTACAGTGCCGCTGTCGCCGCTGAAGCCGAGCGCCGATCCGGATGCCCGTGACACGATGAACAACCGTGTGTTCGCGCCGGACAAGAAGGCTGAGGTCGAAGGCGCGCTGACCCGCATCGCCTATGTGCTGCCGGCCGAGCGCTCCCCGCTCGAAGTGCTGCGCAACTACAAGGATGTGATCGCGGCCGCCGGCGGCGAAGTCCTGTTCGAATGCAAGAAGGGAAGAGTGCGGCGGCGCCGCCGACCGGTCGTCGAGCGGTGGCGGCGGCGACATGAGCCTGATGATGTATTTCTTCCATGAAAGCGACGTCAAGGACGCGGCCTTTTCCAATGGCGCCTGTGCGGTAACCACCGGTATCAACGACCAGCGCTTCTTCGCTGCCAAGGTGCCGCAGGATGGCGGCGGCGCCTATGTCACTGTTCAGGCCTATTCGCTGATCGACGACCTCTACTGCAAGGAACTCAACGGCCGCACCATCGCCGTCGTTCAGGTGCTGGAGCCCAAGGCGCGCGACAAGAAGATGGTGGTGGTCGAAGCGGCCAAGATGGCGGATTCGCTGTCGGCCACCGGCTCCATCTCGCTCTACGGCATCTTCTTCGACACCGACAAGGCCGACATCAAGCCGGAATCGGAACCGACGCTGAAGGAGATCTCGACGCTTCTGACCAACGAGCCCGGCATGGCGGTGATCGTCGTCGGTCATACCGACAACCAGGGCGCCTTCGACTACAATATCGATCTGTCGTCGCGGCGGGCGCAGTCGGTGAAGGCGGCGCTGGTCTCGAAATACGGCATCGATGGCGGCCGGCTGACCGCCGCCGGCGCCGGCATGATGGCGCCCGTCGCCAGCAATGACGACGAAGCCGGCCGCGCCAAGAACCGCCGCGTGGTGCTGGTCAAGGCGAACTGAGGCCGATCACGGTTTCAGCGCCGGCTAGGCGCGCTGCCTGCTCCAGCATCGAGGCATCCTCGCCAAAGGCGCGGGTGGCGCGAGCGGCGGCCTCCAGCAGGTCCGGTGTCATGCGGCGCAGGAACGCCGTATCGACGCGTGTCGACGGGCCGGCCAGCGTCAAGGCGCCGAGCAGAACGCGGCCCGGTCCGAACACCGGCACCGAGACGCCCGCCGTCTCAGGGTCGCGATCGCCGATCGACAGATAGTGGCAGGCCTTGCGGATGGTCTCGTATGGTTCGCCCGGCTGGCCTGAAAACGCTGCCAGCACGCGGCCGCCCGAGCCGGTGAGCAACGGCAGCAGGTCGCCTTCCCGGATCGTGTAGCGGATAGGATGCTTGGATTCGACGCGGTAGAGACAGGTGCGGGCGTCGCCCGAGCGGACATAGAACGCCACGCTTTCCCAGCTGCGCTCGGCGAGATCGCGCATGATCGGCAGCAGGATGTCGACCGCCACCACGGAGCGCTGGTAGAGCGCGCCGAGCCGGAAGGTGGCGGGTCCGATGCGGTAGCGGCCATCGTCGAGCCGCTCCAGCAACTGCCCGCGCAGCAATGAGTTCGCCAGCCTCAAAATGGTGCTTTTGTAGAGCCCGGTGCGCGCCGCGATCTCGGCCAGGCTGAGCGAGCGGTCGGCGGTCGCGAACGCGTCGAGAATGGCGATCGCGCGGTCGAGCGCGGCAACGCCATCGGCCGGCAACGGCTGGGATCGCGCTTCGGTCATCTCACGAACAGTTTCATTCCAGTTTACCTGCTCGGACAAAGGCCGGCCGAAGCGATTGTGCCGCACATCCATGGTTCTGTCTAGTAGAACAGCGTTCCTGTTGACAGAACGTACCGAAATCGGCATGAATTTTTGCCGAGCGGGTCTGTTTTCAGGCTACGTTTCTGGCAGGCACCGGAGGAGGTGTCGTGATTTGGAGGAATCCCATGCTGAACAGACGCAGATTTTTGATGAGCACCGCGGCCGCAGGCGCTGCCGGATTCGTCGCAACGCATTTGACGCCCGCTTTCGCTCAGGATGCACCGCAGATCCAGATCTTCGTGCCGGCCGCGCCCGGCGGCGGCTGGGACCAGACGGGGCGCACCATCGACCAGGTGCTGCGCAGTGAAAAACTGATCTCCGGCTCGCAGATCACCAATGTCGGCGGCGCCGGCGGCACTGTCGGCCTGCCGCAGTTCATCAGCCAGTGGAAGGGCAAGGGCAATTCGCTGATGGTGGCCGGCATGGTCATGGTCGGCGCCATCATCGCCAACAAATCGGCCAACAACCTTTCCGAAGTGACGCCCATCGCCCGCCTCACCGGCGAGTTCGAGGCGCTGGTGGTGCCGGCGGATTCGCCGTTCAAGACGGCCGGCGATTTCGTCGCCGCGCTCAAAGCGGATCCGACCAAGGTTCCCGTGGCCGGCGGCTCGGCCGGCGGCTCCGACCACATCCTGTTCGGGCTGATCGCCAAGACGGTCGGCGTTCCGGCAACCAACCTCTCCTATGTGCCTTTCGCCGGCGGCGGCGAGGCGCTGTCGGCGCTGCTCGGCAACCAGGTGGCGGCCGGCATTTCCGGCTTCGGCGAGTTCTCCGAGCAGGTCAAGGCGGGCGCGCTTCGGCTGTTGGCGATCTCCGCCGACAAGCGCCAGGACGGCATCGACGCACCGACGATGAAGGAAGCCGGCATTGACGTCGAACTGTTCAACTGGCGCGGCGTCTTCGCACCGCCAGGCGTCTCCGACGCCGACAAGGCGGCGATGGTCACGATGATCGAGACCATGGCCAAGAGCGATGCCTGGGCAGCCGAGTGCAAGAACCGTAACTGGACGCCCATCCTGCTTACCGGCGACGACTATGCGAAATTCCTCGTCGACGACACCGCCCGCATCACCGCGATCCTCAAGGATCTCGGCCTCGCCTGATGTCTTCAGGGGCGGCCACGGCCGCCCCTCCGACATTCGCCTGCGGCATGGACATATCATGCGCTGGGAGTGAAACTGCGGATGCGGCCGGCGGGAGGATGCCGGCCATCTCGGGAGGACATCGATGAGCACCAGCGACCAGCAGCCGGCGCCCCCGCGCCTTGCCATGCCCGAATTGTTGATCGGCATCGGGCTTCTCGCCTGTGCTGCGGCCGTGGCGTGGCAGACCCTGGCGATCCCGGTTTCGCCGCTCTATTCCAAGGTCGGGCCGACCGTCTTTCCCTACATCACCATGACCGGCATGATCGTGCTTTCGCTGCTGCTCATCGTCGCCGCGCTGCGCGGCGGCTGGCAGCCGCAGGAGGAAAAGGAAACGCCGACCGACTGGAAGGCGATGGGCATCGTCGTTGCAGGCCTGGTCGCCAATCTGGTGCTGATCCAGCCGCTCGGCTTCACCGCCGCCTCGGTCATCATGTTCGTGCTCGTCTGTTATGGCTTCGGCAGCAAGCACACGCTGCGCGATGCGCTGACCGGCTTGATCCTGGCGCTTGCCGCCTATTTCGGCTTTGCCAGGGCGCTCGGCGTCAACATTGGCGCCGGCTTCATCGAAAACCAGCTGAACACGGTGATCGACGCGATCATCGCCACTGTAAGGGGCTGACGCCATGGAGACGCTCGGCCATCTCGCCCACGGATTTTCCGTCGCTTTCTCGCCGATGAACCTGTTGTGGTGCCTGGTCGGCACCACGCTCGGCACCGCCATCGGCGTGCTGCCCGGCCTCGGGCCGGCGCTGACCATCGCGCTGCTGCTGCCGATCACCTACCAGGTGGCGCCGGAGGCGTCCTTCATCCTGTTTGCTGGCATCTATTACGGCGCCATGTATGGCGGCTCGACGACCTCGATCCTGCTCAACACGCCGGGCGAAAGCGCCACCATCGTCACCGCGCTGGAAGGCAACAGGATGGCCCGCTCGGGTCGCGGCGGCGCGGCACTGGCGACCTCGGCGATCGGCTCCTTCGTCGCCGGCACCATCGGCACGATGGGCGTCGCCTTCCTGGCGCCGGTGGTGGTGAAGTTCGCGCTGGCCTTTGGTCCGGCCGAATATTTCTCGCTGATGGTGCTCGCCTTCATCACGGTTTCGGCGGTGCTCGGCTCGTCCTCCGTGCGCGGCCTCACCAGCCTGTTCATCGGCTTCGTCATCGGCATGATCGGCGTCGACCTGCAGACGGGACAGCCGCGCTTCACCTTCGGCATGAACGAACTGCTCGATGGCGTCGATGTCATCATTGCCGCGGTCGGCCTGTTTGCCGTCGGCGAGACGCTCTACATGGCCTCGCGCCGCTATGCCGGCAAGGACGAGATCGTGCCGCTCAAGGGATCGCTCTACATGACAGCGGCCGAATGGGGACGATCGTGGAAGCCATGGCTGCGCGGCGCTTTTATCGGCTTCCCGATCGGCGCCATGCCTGCCGGCGGCGCCGAGATCCCGACCTTCCTGTCCTATGCCATCGAAAAGAAGCTGTCGAAGCACAAGGAGGAGTTCGGCACGGTCGGCGCCATCGAGGGCGTTGCCGGACCGGAAGCCGCCAACAATGCGTCTGCCGCCGGCGTGCTGGTGCCGATGCTCACCCTTGGCCTGCCGACCTCGGCGACCGCCGCAATCATGCTGTCGGCCTTCCAGAGCTACGGCATCAATCCGGGACCGCTGCTGTTGACGACCCAGGCCGATCTGGTCTGGGGCCTGATCGCCAGCCTGTTCATCGCCAACGTCATCCTGGTCGTCCTCAACCTGCCGCTGATCGGGCTGTGGGTACGGCTGTTGAAAATCCCGGCGCCGCAGCTCTATGCCGGCATCCTGGTGTTCGCCACCGTCGGCACCTACGGCATCTCGCAATCGCCGATCGACCTCGTCATCCTCTATCTCCTGGGGGCCGCCGGCTTCCTGATGCGGCGCTTCGATTTCCCGACAGCGCCGGTCATCATCGGCATGATCCTGGGGCCGCTCGCCGAAACGCAGTTCCGCCGGGCGATGACGATCTCGAACGGCGACTGGTCGGTGTTCTACACCCACAAGCTGTCGCTGGTGCTGCTGATCCTCGCCTTCATCGGTCTAGCCGGGCCGCATATCTGGGCCTTCATCGAGCACCGGCGCCGTCGCGGACCGGAGCATGTGCCGGGCGATGCCTGAGCAACCTGGAGCATCATGACCGATCTGCTTGCCGGCATCCGCATCCTCGACCTGACCAATGTGCTGGCGGGCCCTTATTGTGCCTATCAGCTGGCGCTGCTCGGCGCCGATGTCATCAAGGTCGAGACGCCGCAAGGCGGCGATCTGGCGCGCCAGCTCGGCGCCTCGCCGGCGCTCAACAAAGCCGGCATGGGCGCGTCGTTCCTGGCGCAGAATGCCGGCAAGCGATCGGTGGTGCTGGATCTCAAAAGCGAAGCCGACCGCGAACGCTTCCTCGATCTCGTCGCCTCGGCCGACGCGCTGGTCGAGAATTTTCGACCGGGCGTGATGGGGCGGCTGGGTCTCGGCTATGAGGTGCTGAAAGCGGTCCGCCCCGGTCTCGTCTATTGCGCCATATCCGGTTTCGGCCAGAGCGGGCCGATGCGCGACAATCCGGCCTACGACCAGATCATCCAGGGGCTGTCCGGTATCATGAGCATCACCGGCACGCCGGAGACAGCACCCTTGCGGGTCGGCTATCCCGTCGCCGACACGCTGGGCGGGCTGGTCGGGGCCTTCGCCATCGCCGCGGCGCTGGTCAAGCAGAAGACCTCGGGCGAGGGCGCGTTTCTCGATGTCTCGATGCTGGAATGCACGCTGTCGGCGCTGGGCTGGCCGGTGTCCAACTATCTGACCGCCGGTGTCGAGCCGCAGCCGATGGGCAATGAGAACATGACGGCTGCGCCCTCCGGCGCGTTTTGCACCGGCGACGGCCTGCTCAACATCGCCGCCAACAAGCAGGAGCAGTTCGTCACGCTTTGCCGGCTGATCGGCCAGCCGGAACTGGCCGACGATCCGCGCTTTGCCGAGCGCGAGACGCGCAAGCAGAACCGCGCCTCCTTGAAAGGGCTGATCGAGACAGCGCTTGCGAGCGCCTCGGCGGCTGCCTGGGAAGAAAAGTTCAACCGCGCCGGCGTTCCGGCGGGCCGGGTGCTGACGATCCCGCAGGTGCTTGGCGAGCGCCAGGTGGTCGAGCGCGACATGACCGCGCGTTTCCAGGGTCTGCCCGGCATGGCGCAGCCGCTGACCGTGGTGCGCGGCGGCTTCATGGTCGATGGCGCGGCACCCTTGCCGGTCCTGCCGCCGCCTGTGCTGGGCGAGCATATGGACGAGGTTTTTTCCACCCTGCCGCCGCGCGCCAGGAGAAGCGCGTGAGCGAGAGAAAAACCGGCCGCGAACGCGGCGAGGAATGGTGGCAGACCGGCATCATCGAGATGAGCCCCGGCATCATCCGGCTGCGCGGCTATGAAATCCAGGAGCTGATCGGCCGCGTCAGCTTTCCGGCCACGATCTGGTTGATGCTGCGCGGCGAATTGCCGAGCGAGGAGCAGGCGGCGCTGCTCGGCATTGCGCTGGGGGCGGCCGTCGACCACGGGCCGCAGGCGCCGTCGATCGCCATTGCCCGCATGGCCATCACCTGCGGCGTCGGCATCAACAGCGCCATGGCGTCCGCCGTCAACGTGCTGGGTGACGTGCATGGCGGCGCCGGCGAACAGGCGCTGTCCTTCTATGGCGACATTGCCGTGGCACTTGACCAGGGTGTTGCGCTGGACCAAGCCGTAGCCGCACGGCTCGACCGTTTCTTCGCCGAGGAGAAAGGCTATGTGCCGGGATTTGGCCATCGCTTCCACCCGGTCGATCCGCGCGCGCCGCGCCTGATCGCAGTGACGCGCGAGTTTGCCGCGCGCGGCGTCGTCAGCGGACGCTTTGCCGACATCGCCGAGGCCGTCGAATCAGAGGTGGCACGGCGCAAGGGGAAGAAAATACCGCTCAACATCGACGGCGCCACCGCCGTCATCTATGGCGAGCTCGGCTTTCCGCCGCCGTTGACGCGCGGCCTGTTCGTGCTCTCGCGCTCGGTCGGCATCCTGGCGCATGCATGGGAACAGTCGCAGCAAAGCGAGCGCAACAAAGGGCCGCTGCCGCGCGAATGGCTGTGGGCCTATACGGGCACGCCGCTGCGGCCATTTCCCGCTGAGGGGGATGAGGGTCCCGCTGAAGGGGACGAGGGCAAGTGAGGTTGGTCAGGCCGGGTCCGGCACTGCCGGCTGAGGCGGCGCCAGGTTGGCCATCAGCGTCGAGAGATCCGGCTCATCGATGAGCAACGCCGCGTCCTGCGGCTTGAGCCATGCCCGCTGGCGGCTCTTGGCCTCCTGCCAGTTGGCCAGTTCCTCGGACACCTCCAACAGATAGACGACGACGTCGACGCGCACGAAATTGTGCTCCAGCCGTTTCCAGTAGGAATAGCTGCCGGCAGGCGCCTTGCGGGTCTTGCCGAGCACGCCGGCTTCTTCGCGCGCCTCGATGGTGGCGGCCTTGCGCCCGCTCTTTCCTTTCATCGGCCAGCCCTTGGGCACGATAAAGCGCTTCGTCGCTCGCGACGTCACCAGCATCACTTCGAAATTGCCTGAAACGTCCAGACGAAAGGGAATGGCGGCGACCTGGCGAATGCGTTCGCCTCGCCTTGCCTTGCGTACCGCCTTTTTCTTCGTCGTCGCCATGTGCTGAAAATCCGGTCGGCGGGCGCACCGCCGCACGCCGCCTGCAAACCCTGATATGCCCGCGAGGCAATGAGCATTTTTAGTAAATAAGTCGACTAAGTAAATCGCAAGCAACCGATATCAACGGCAAACACGCACAATCTGGTTGTTGACGATCTGAATCGGACAGGCTTGCCGGACGACGGGCACTTCGGGGCGCGGCTGCGGCACGATCCGACGGTCCTGCTCGCGATATTGCTGCTGCTGTTGCTGGAACTGCTGCCGCTGCAGGCTGTTGCGCAATTGCTGCAGCTGGTTCTGCTGGATCAGCCGGTTGGCGCTGGGATTGACGGATTGAGCCGCAGCAGATTGCATGATGCCGGCGAGCGTTGCTGCTGCCAGCATTGCCGACATCAGAACTGTCGATAGGCGAAGCGTCGACATCAGTTCATTCCCGTACAGATATAACCTCCTCTCTATATAGGGCGTTCGTCTCGATCTGCCATGGGCCGGTCTGCCATGGGCCGGTCTGCCATTGGCCCGAGGATGCGGCCTGCCGCACTTGACAGAAAAGATCGATTGACCGCTCTATCGGGCGCGGATCTCGGGCTCAATCGCGGCTGACTCGAGGCACAATCGGGAGCATATTGATGAAAAGCAGGCAAGTATATTTCGCGGCGCTACTGGGCAGCATCTGTATTCTTGGCCCGGTGGCAGTCGCGGCGCAAACCAAGACCGACAAGGCGGCGCCTGCCGCCGCAGCGCCCGCCCCTGCTGCCGGCCCGACATTGCCTGGCGGCGCCTCGGCGCTGTCCGAGACACATGGCGACTGGACGGTCAATTGCCAGGTAACCGGCACGGCCAAGGTTTGCAGCCTGTCGCATCAGCAGTTCAACAAGCAGTCCAACCAGCGCCTGCTGGCGATCGAGCTGTCGAGCAAGAGCGGCGACGATGCCGCCGGAACGCTGGCGCTGCCGTTCGGCCTGGCGCTCGCCAAAGGCGTCAGCCTGACCATCGACGACCAGAAGCTGGAAGGCAGCCTGCCGTTCAACACCTGCCAGGCCGTCGGCTGCCTGGTGCCGGTGGCGTTCGATGCCAGCGTCACGCCGCTGCTCAAGGCAGCCACCACGCTCAAGATCGACGCCTTCGCGGCCGACACCGGTCAAGCGGTGAGTTTCACCATCCCGCTCAACGGCTTCGGCGGCGCACTGGCACGGACCGCGGAACTCTCGGCGGACTGAGCGGAAAACGTCCGGTCACTCAACCTCGCGCAGCCGGTACCCAACGCCGGTCTCGGTGGTGATGTAGCGCGGCTGGTCGGGCGACTTTTCGATCTTCTGCCGGAGCTGGCGGACATAGACCCTGAGATACTGCACGTCGGTCGAATCGCCCCACACCTGCTTCAGCAGGAAATGGTGGGTCAGCACCTTGCCGGCATGCTGCACCATAATGCGCAATATGTCGTACTCCTTGGGGGAGAGCTTTATCTCCTTGCCTTCGACCTTGACGATGCGCTTGACCAGGTCGACGCTGAGATCTCCGGTGTGGAACACCGGCTTTTCGCCCTGCTGCTGGAATTTGTGGCGCAGCGCGACGCGGATGCGGGCGACAAGCTCGTTCATGCCGAACGGCTTGGTGATGTAGTCGTCAGCGCCGAGTTCGAGCGCCGCGACGATGCCGGCTTCGTCGGTGCGGCTGGACAGGATGACCACGGGCACGTCGAGGCCGTCGTCGCGCCATTTCCGCAGGAGATCGAGGCCACCCATGCCGGGCAGGCCGAGGTCGAGCAGGATCAGATCCGGCTTTTGTGCATCGACGAGTTCGATCGCAGCCTTGGCGTTGGGCGCTTCGCTGACCGCATAGCCCTGGCTGCCGAGGCCGACGCGCAGCAGTTTGCGGATCGGCGGCTCGTCATCGACGACCAGTATGCTGACATTGGAATTTGTCATGCCGGATCGCCAGATGCTTGCTCGTCCACACCTGATACGTCCGTATCGGACGATTGTACCAACCTCGGCATGCGGATTGTGAAGACTGCGCCCGGGCGATCGCTGCGGTTCGCCGCCATGATCGTGCCGCCCATCGCCTCGATGAAGCCCCGGCAGATCGACAGGCCGAGCCCGGTGCCGGCCTGGACCTGATCGCGCTTGCGCACCCGGTAAAAGCTGTCGAAGACGCGCTCCAGGTCGGCGGGCGGAATGCCCGGTCCCTCATCCATGATCTGCAGCGCGACGGAGCCATTGTCGGCCCAGCCCTGCAGCCGGATTGTCGATCCCTGTGGCGCGTATTTCGCGGCATTGTCGAGCAGATTGAACAGCATTTGTTCGAACAGCACGGGATCAAGCTTCAGCATCGGCAGGTCGGCCGGAATATCAACCTCGGTCTTGTGCCCGGCAGTGATCTTGCGTGCCCGCTGCAAGGCCGAGCCAACGACATCGCCGACATAGTGCAGGGCGAAATTCGGTTCCATGGCGCCCGATTCAATCTTGGTCATGTCGAGCAGATTGGCGATGAAGCGGTTCAGCCGTTCGGACTCGTCGAGCACGGTGGTCAGCAGCTCGGCCCGATCGTTCTCGGGCAGTGCCGGCGCAAATTCCCTGAGCGTGCCGGCCGCGCCCATGATGGCCGCCAGCGGCGTCTTCAGATCATGCGAGATCGACGTCAGCAGTGCCGAGCGCAAGCGGTCGGCCTCGGCCGCCAGCCTGGCGCGGTCGACATCGGCGACCAGCTGGATGCGCTCGATGGCAACCGCCGCCTGGTCGGCCAGCGCGTCGAGCAGGCGCTGTTGCTCGGGCGTCAGCAGCGGGCCTTGCTTGTCATTGTCGAGGCCGACGACGCCGACGGCCGTGCGTGCGGTGCGCAAGGGGAGGTAGAGGCGTTTTGCCCCGGGCAGGGTATCGGCGCCACGGCCGGCAGCCCGGTTGTGTTCCCAAGCCCAGCGTGCAGCCGCGATGTCGGCCTCGGCCAGCGTGTCATCGGGGGGATAACCGGCCTTGACGGTGATCGTGCCTTCTTCCGGCAAAAGCAGCACCACGCGCAGCTTCAGCATCGAGGCGATCTGGAAGGCTGTGGCCCACAAAACGTCGTCGAGCGTGCCGGCGCCGGCGAGCTTCTTTGAAAAGAGGTAGATGTCCTCGGTGGCCCGGGCGCGTGAACGGGCGGCGGCTGCCTGACGCTGCACACGCGCCGTCAGATTGCTGGCGATGACGGCAACGACGAGGAAGACGGCGAAGGCAACGATGCTCTCCGGATCGCGGATCGTCATCGTGTAGCGCGGCTCGAGAAAGAAGAAGTTGAAGGCAATGGCGCTGAGGAAACAGGCGTACAGCGCCGGCCACAGGCCAAAGGTCACTGCCGATGTCAGCACCGCCAGCAGAAGCACGCTGGCAAGGTTGCGAACGTCGAGGAACTGATCGAGGACGGCACTGACGGCAAGCGCGCCGGCGACATAGACGGTCGAGAAAAGATAAGGCCAGATTTGAAATGGTGTCTGCTCGGCCGCCGCCTTGACCCTCGACGTGGCCTCGTTGTCGCGCTCCGTTCCTGAAATGACATGGACGCTGATATCGCCGGCATTGCGGATCAGATCGTAGGTGAGCGAGCCCTCGATCAGTTCGCGCCAGCGCGAGCGGGTCGGCCTGCCGACGACGATATGGGTGAAATTGTTCACTGTGGCGTGGCGGACGATGTCCTGGGCGACGTTCTGGCCCGGAATGGTCGTCACCTCGGCGCCGAGCTGCTCGGCCAGGCGCAAGAGCGTGGCCAGCTGGTCCTTGTCTTCCTCCGACATGCCGGCCGAACGCGGCGTGTCGACATGCAGCGCCGTCCACGGTGCGCGCAGCCGGTCGGCCAGCCGGCGCGCATAGCGGACACGAGACGCTCCGCCCGGACGCGCATCGACGCAGACGAGCACCCTTTCGCCCGCCGCCCAGGGGCCGAGAATGGCGTGCGACTGCATGTGGTTGAGCAACTGCTCGTCGACGCGCTGGGCGGTGCGGCGCAGCGCCAATTCCCGAAGCGCGGTCAGATTGCCCGGCGAGAAATAGTTTTCGACTGCGCGCTGGGCAGTGTTGGGGAAATAGACCTTGCCCTCCTTCAGCCGCTTGATCAGGTCGTCGGGCGTGAGGTCGATGATCTCGATGTCGTCGGCCTGGTCGATGATGGAGTCCGGGACCGTTTCGCGCACCCTGACGCGGGTGATCTGTGCCACGACGTCATTCAGGCTCTCGACATGCTGGATATTGAGCGTGGTGTAGACGTCGATGCCGCGCGCAAGGATTTCCTGGACGTCGAGATAGCGCTTGGGGTGGCGGCTGCCTGGCGCATTGGTGTGGGCGAGTTCGTCGACGAGCACCAGCGCCGGCCGGCGGGCGAGAATGGCATCGATGTCCATCTCGTCCAGCACGCGGTCCTTGTAGTCGACCTTCTGGCGCGGGATCACCTCGTAGCCTTCGACCAGCGCCAGTGTTTCCTTGCGGCCGTGGGTCTCCACGACGCCGACCACTACGTCGACGCCGTCAGCCAGCCTAGCGCGGCCGGCCATCAGCATTTCATAGGTCTTGCCGACGCCGGGGGCAGCGCCGAGAAATATCCGCAGACGGCCGCGCTCTTCCCGTTCCGCATGCTCGAGCAGCGCGTCCGGAGAGGGTCTGGTATCGTTGCTTCTGGCGTCCGGCATCAGGCTCGATCATGAACGGCGCCGAGGATCGTGTCGATCCCCGGCCCCTGGCTTCAGAGATTGTCTCTCACTGCTTGGTATCGTCCAGTGCCAGGTTGAGCGCCAGCACATTGACGACCGGCTCGCCGAGGAAGCCGAGTTCGCGGCCTTCGACATGGCTGTCGACAAGCGCCTTGACCTTGGCTTCGTCGAAGCCCCTGGCCTTGGCCACCCGAGCGACCTGGAAATAGGCGGCGTCCGGGCTGATGGCGGGGTCGAGGCCGCTGCCGGACGTCGTCACCAGATCCATCGGCACCGGCTGGTTCGGGTTCTCCGCCTTCAGCTTTGCAACATCGCCCTTGATGCGGTCGATCAGCTTGGGGTTGGTCGGACCGAGATTGGAGCCGCTGGACGCTGCGGCGTTGTATCCGTCGCCGGCAGCCGAGGGGCGGCCATGGAAATACTTGTCGTCGGCAAAGCCCTGGCCGATCAGTTCGGAGCCGATGACCGTGCCGTTTTTCTCGATCAAGCTGCCATTGGCCTGGTGCGGAAACAGCGCCTGGGCGATGCCGGTCATGCCCAGGGGATAGATCAGGCCGGTCAAAACGGTGAAAAAGACGATCATGATAACAGCGGGTCTTATCTGAGTGAGCATGGACGTATTTCCTTAAGCGAGGCCGAGGCCGGTGACGATCATGTCGATCGCCTTGATGCCGACGAAGGGAACGATGATGCCGCCGAGGCCGTAGACCAGCAGGTTGCGGCTGAGCAGCGCGCCGGCGCCGATGGCGCGGTATTTGACGCCTTTAAGCGACAGCGGGATCAGAGCGATGATGATCAGCGCGTTGAAGATGATGGCCGACAGGATGGCGCTCTGCGGCGTCGCCAGATGCATGATGTTGAGCGCTTGCAGGGGGCCGATTGTATGTCCCGGCGCAACGTAGAAGACGGCAAACATGGCCGGGATGATGGCGAAGTATTTGGCGACGTCGTTGGCGATCGAGAAGGTCGTCAGCGAGCCGCGCGTCATCAGCAGCGCCTTGCCGATCTCGACGATCTCGATCAGCTTGGTCGGGTCACTATCGAGGTCGATCATGTTGCCGGCCTCGCGGGCGGCAACCGTGCCGGTGTTCATGGCGACGCCGACATCGGCCTGCGCCAAGGCCGGCGCGTCGTTGGTGCCGTCACCGCACATGGCGACCAGCTTGCCCTTGGCCTGTTCGTCGCGGATCAGCTTCAGCTTGTCCTCGGGCGTGGCCTGGGCGAGGAAATCGTCGACGCCGGCTTCGGCTGCGATCGCCGCCGCAGTCATCGGATTGTCGCCGGTGATCATCACGGTGCGGATGCCCATTTTGCGCAGTTCGGCAAAGCGCTCGCGGATACCACCCTTGACGATGTCCTTGAGGTGGACGACGCCGAGCAGGCGGCCGTCACGCTCGACGGCCAGCGGCGTGCCGCCCGACTTGGCGATCTCGTCGGCGATCGCCTGGAGATCCTTGACGGTGTCGCTGCCGGGGCGCGTGCCGTGAGTGGCCGATGTCGACTGGCTGACATAGGCGAGAACCGAATCGACGGCGCCCTTGCGCACCGACGAGCCATCGATGTCGACGCCGCTCATCCGGGTCTGCGCGGTGAAGGGCACGAAGCTGGCATGCAAGGTTGCCATGTCACGGGCGCGGATGGCGTATTTCTCCTTGGCCAGCACGACGATCGAGCGTCCCTCAGGCGTCTCGTCGGCGAGCGAGGCGAGCTGCGCGGCATCGGCCAGTTCCTGTTCGGTGACGCCCTTGACCGGGCGGAATTCGGTGGCCTGGCGGTTGCCGAGCGTGATGGTGCCGGTCTTGTCGAGCAAAAGCGTATCGACGTCGCCCGCCGCTTCCACGGCGCGGCCGGACATGGCCAGCACGTTGAAGCGCACCAGGCGGTCCATGCCGGCAATGCCGATGGCCGACAGCAGGGCGCCGATGGTGGTCGGGATCAAGGTGACGAACAGCGCGACCAGCACCGTCACCGGGATATAGCCGCCGGAATAGGAGGCAAAGCTCGGGATCGTGGCGGTGGCCAGCACGAAGATCAGCGTCATGCCGACGAGCAGGATGTTGAGCGCGATCTCGTTGGGCGTCTTCTGGCGCGAGGCACCCTCGACCAGCGAGATCATGCGGTCGAGGAAGGTGTGGCCGGAGGCGGCTGATATGCGCACGCGAATCCAGTCGGACAAAACCTGCGTGCCGCCGGTGACCGCCGAACGGTCGCCGCCGGATTCGCGAATGACGGGTGCGGACTCGCCGGTGATTGCCGCCTCGTTGACCGAGGCCACGCCTTCGATCACTTCACCGTCGGACGGGATGATGTCGCCGGCTTCGACCAGCACGATGTCGCCAACCTTCAGGCTGGTGCCGGGCACCAGCTTGAACCTGGAGCGGTCTTCGCCGGCAAGCAGCTTGGCCTGGGTTTCGGTGCGCGCCTTGCGCAGCGAATCGGCCTGCGCCTTGCCGCGGCCTTCGGCGACGGCCTCGGCGAAGTTGGCGAACAGCACGGTGAACCACAGCCAGATGATGATCTGCAGCGTAAAGCCGAAATCGCCGCCGCCGGTGACGAGATCCTTGACGAACAGGACCGTGGTAAGAAGCGAGACGATGCCGACGACGAACATCACCGGGTTCCTGACCAGCGTGCGGGGGTCGAGTTTCCTGAAGGCGCCGCCGATGGCCGGCCACAGGATGCGGGCATCCATGATGACCGCGGATTTGGACTGGCTCATTTGATGGCTCCAGTATCTGAACTGTTGGCCGGCACCGACCGATCGGATGCCGAAAAGAGGGGCGGCGGACCATAGGCCAGCAGCCAGATCACGATCATGACTGCCGCGAGGCCGAGGAAGGTAGATACGCCGGGGAAGGGAGGGGGCGTTTCCTCCCCCTCATTGCCGGCTCGTGGGCCGGCTCGCGGCCGGGCCTTCATGCGTTTTGGGTAGAACCAGGACATGACAAGCCTCAGAATGTCTGGCCGTTGATGGCAGCCAGGTGCTCGACGATCGGTCCGATCGCCAGTGCCGGGAAGAAGGTCAGGCCGACGACGATCAGGATGACGCCGACGAGCAGGCCGACGAACAGCGGGCCGTCGGTCGGGAAGGTGCCGGCGGAAGCCGGAACCGTCTTCTTCGTCGCTAGCGAGCCGGCAATGGCAAGCGCTGGAATGATGACGAAGAAGCGACCCACCCACATGGAGATGCCGAGCGTGATGTTGTACCAGGGCGTGTTGCCGGAAAGGCCGCCAAAGGCCGAGCCGTTGTTGGCCGCCGCCGAAGTGTAGGCATAAAGAACCTCGGAGAAGCCATGCGGACCGCCATTGGCCATCGAGGCGACGGCGCTTGGCAGCACGACCGCTATTGCCGTGAAGACCAGCATGACCAACGGCAGAGCGAGGATGGCGAGCATTGCCATCTTGACCTCCTTGGCCTCGATCTTCTTGCCGAGATATTCGGGCGTGCGGCCAACCATCAGGCCGGCGACGAACACGGTGATGACGATGAACATGACGATGCCGTAGAAGCCGGCGCCGACGCCGCCGACGATGACTTCGCCGAGCTGCATGTTGAGCATCGGGACCAGGCCGCCAAGTGCTGTGAACGAGTCATGCATGGCGTTCACCGCACCGCAGCTCGCAGCCGTGGTGATGACGGCGAATAGTGCCGAAGCGGCAATGCCGAAGCGGCTCTCCTTGCCTTCCATGTTGGCGCCGTCGACGCCCAACGCATGGACCAGCGGATTGCCCGCGGCTTCCGCCCAGTAGCAGATAACGACGCCAGCGATGAACAGCACACCCATCGTGGCCAGGATCGCCCAGCCCTGGCGCTGGTTGCCGACCATGCGGCCGAAGACGTTGGTGAGTGCAGCACCCAGCGCGAAGATCGTCACCATCTGGATCATGTTGGAGATGGCGTCGGGGTTTTCGAAAGGATGCGCGGCATTGGCGTTGAAGAAGCCGCCGCCATTGGTGCCGAGCATCTTGATGGCGACCTGCGAGGCGACCGGCCCAAGGGCGAGCGTCTGCTTGGCGCCCTCCAGCGTGGTGGCGTCGACATAAGGCCCGAGCGTCTGCGGCATGCCGAGCCAGACATAGACAAGGGTGAGCACGATGCTGAGCGGCAGCAGGATGTAGAGCGTGCAGCGGGTCATATCGACCCAGAAATTGCCGATCGATTTGGCCGAGGCGCGGGCGAAGCCGCGGATCAGCGCCACCGCAATGGCAATGCCGACGGCGGCGGACATGAAGTTCTGAACAGTCAGGCCCGCCATCTGCACGAGGTAGGACAACGTGCTTTCGCCGCCGTAATTCTGCCAGTTGGTGTTGGTGACGAAGCTGACGGCAGTGTTGAAGGCGAGATTGGGTTCGACCGATGCCATCCCGGCCGGATTGTAAGGCAGGACGCCCTGCAGGCGTTGCAGAAAGTACAGCACCAGGAAGCTGGCAAGGCTGAAGAAGATGATTCCTGCCGCGTAGGTCGTCCAGTGCTGCTCCTCGCGCTCGCTGGTTCCCGAAATGCGGTAGAGGCCGCGCTCAACGGGCCGGAGTATGGGCGAGAGAAAGGTGCGATCGCCATTGAAGACGCGGTACATGTAGCCGCCGAGCGGCTTCACCAGCAAAACGACGATCCCGCAATAAACCAGGATCTGTATCCATCCGTTGAGTGTCATGGGTTTCCGTGCCTTGCTTCAGAAGCGTTCTGGGCGAACGAGGGCGTATGTCAGGTAGACGAGCAGGAACAAGGTCACGCCGCCACCGAGGATGTAATCGACAAGCATGGTGCGATCCTTCCGCTTAAAGAGCGTCGCAAGCTTTGATGTAGGCGAGGGAAAGACCGAAGAACAAAACCTCGATCCCGATGACGACGATGTCCATTTGTGTTGGTCCTTGCTTCTGCTTGTATTTGGCGCCAGCGACTGGCGAGCCAGAAATTCCATGAGAACGGCCCGCCGTAACTCTGGGGTCACGGCGTCCGCAGCGTTTTGCTCGAGATGGAATATGGACCCGATCGCCATAAAGGTTCGAGACGGGGCCGGGAGGAAAGATATAAAATTCCTATAAAGATTTCCGGGAGATGGCTCCGTTCCGGGCCGCTAGAAACCGACGCCATGATATCGCGACCCCTCTTGCGGCGGCTCCGTCTTTCGAAACAATGGGAACGCAAAACGAGGGAAAAACAGATGCTCGACATGGCACCATCGAAACAGGCGGCGACATGGCTTTGCGCGCTTGCACGGGCGCTGGAAGCTGATGACGCCGAGGCGGCCGCCAACCTGTTCGTCGAGGATTGCTACTGGCGCGATCTGCTGGCTTTCACCTGGAACATCACCACGATAGAAGGCCGCGATGAGATCCGCGACATGCTGCAAGCGACGCTGGCGGAAACGAAGCCCTCACACTGGACGCTGTCCGGCGAGGCGACCTCGGATGAGGGCACCGTCGAGGCCTGGTTCACGTTCGAAACGGCGGTCGCGCGGGGCGAAGGGATTGTGCGCCTTACGGACGGCCGCTGCCGGACCTTGTTCACGGCGGTGCGTGAGCTCAAGGGGTTCGAGGAACAAAAGGGACCGGCGCGGCCGCTTGGTATCCGTCACAAGGCCGATCCGAAGCGCGAAACCTGGGCGGAGGCGCGGGCGCGCGAGACGCGCGATCTCGGCGCCACCGAGCAGCCCTATTGCCTGGTGATCGGCGGCGGGCAGGGCGGCATCATGCTCGGCGCGCGGCTGAGGCAGGTCGGTGTGCCCACGATCATCATCGAGAAAAATGCGCGCCCCGGCGATTCCTGGCGCAACCGTTATCGCTCGCTCGTGCTGCACGATCCGGTCTGGTACGACCATCTGCCCTACATTCCGTTCCCGGAGAACTGGCCGGTGTTCACGCCCAAGGACAAGATGGGCGACTGGCTGGAGATGTACACCAGGGTGATGGAGCTCAACTACTGGGTCGCCACCAAATGCGTCAGCGCCAGCTATGACGATACCGAGAAGGTGTGGACTGTGGTGGTCGACCGCGTCGACCGGCAGATCACGCTGAAGCCGAAGCACATTGTCTTTGCCACCGGCGCCTATGGCCCGCCACGCCAGATCGCGCTGCCCGGCGCCGAGACCTTCAAGGGCGAACTCCTGCATTCCAGCCAGTATGCAAGCGGCGAGAAATTCCGCGGCAGACGTGTCGCTGTCATCGGCGCGGCAAGCTCGGGGCACGATGTCAGCGTCGACCTCTGGGAGAGCGGCGCAGACGTTACCATGATCCAGCGGTCGCCGACGACAGTGGTGAAATCCGACACGCTGATGGAGGTCGGCTTCGAGATCTTTTCAGAGAATGCGCTGGCGCGCGGCATCACCACTGACAGAGCCGACCTGATCGTCGCGTCGACGCCGTTCGCGCTGGTGCCCAAGGGCCAGCGAGATCTGTACGAAGTTATCAAGGCGCGCGATGCGTCCTTCTACGACCGGCTGCGCGCCGCCGGCTTCGCCATCGATTTCGGCGAGGACGAGACCGGGCTGTTGATGAAGGCCTACCGCACCGGCTCCGGCTACTACATCGATGTCGGCGCCTGCGAACTGATCATCAATGGCGAGATCAAAGTGAAGAGCGGCGTCGGCATCAGTTCATTGACGCCGACCGGCATCCTGTTCGACGACGGCAGCGAACTGGCGGTCGATGCAATCGTCGCCTGCACCGGCTACCAGTCGATGAACGAGACCGTGGCGGCCATCGTCTCGCGCGAGGTCGCCGACAAGGTCGGGCCATGCTGGGGCCTCGGCTCCGGCGTCAAAGGCGATCCCGGTCCTTGGCAAGGCGAGCTGCGCAACATGTGGAAGCCGACAGCGCAGGACGCGCTGTGGTTCCACGGCGGCAATCTGGCGCTGTCGCGGTTTTACTCGAAATATGTGGCGCTTCAGATCAAGGCGCGGATGGAGGGGATCGCGACGCCGGTGTTTGGGGCGGTGAGTAACGCAGGGCGCTAGCGATCTCCCCCCTTGAGGGGGAGATGTCGCCGAAGGCGGCAGAGGGGGGTCGCCGCGCGTGGAGCGCTGACCTCCAGCTGCCGCGCGGAGCTTGCGTCCGGTCGAACCGACCCCCTCTGGCCTGCCGGCCATCTCCCCCTCAAGGAGGGAGATTATCCACGCCCGAAATGCCGTGCCGCGACCTCGACATGCGTATGTGCCGCACGCGGCTCGAAGCGCTCGGTCTCGTTGTGGTCGGGCGCCTCGTTCGGCCACCAGACACCGCCGATAACAATGCCTTCTGAGACCAGCCGCTGATCCGCGATCAGCGCCGCACCGACCGCATCGACGAAGGTAAAGCGCCCGGGGCGCAGTCTCAGCACCGCGACATCGCCGACACCGCCAACTTTCAGCGTCCCAAGCTCCGGCCTGGCGATCGCCTCGGCTGGCCTTTGCGTGGCGGCGCGCAGCACCTCGACCAGCGGCATGCCCAGCGCCATTAGCTTCGACATGCAGACGAGTATGTCGAAGGCCGGACCGTCGACGCAATAGAGATGCACGTCGCTGGAGATGACGTCGGGCGCGAGGCCCTCGGCCAGCATCGCTTTCGCCACGGCGAAGTCGAACGATCCCATGCCGTGGCCGATGTCGAAGATGACGCCGCGTTCGCGGGCCAGCCGCATGTCCGGCCGCACCGCGCCGGAGGCGAAGACCGGCGCGTTGGGGAACGGGCGAAAACAGTGCGTGAGGATGTCACCCTTGCGCAGCCGCGGCAGCACTTCGGAGCGGCCGGGCGGCGGCTCGTCTATATGCGCCATCAGCGGCAGGCCGGCCTGGTCGGCGGCTTCCAGCGCGAGATCGACCGGCGCGATGCCGCTGGCGCCGCCGGCATGCTTACCGGAGCGCACTTTTACGCCAACGACGACATCGGCGTGCTCGCGCACCGCAGCCACCGTCTCGCGTGGCTCGCAGAGCCTGAGATCGCTGCATTCGCCGACCGAGACGCTTTGCGAGAAGCCGAATATGCCGGCAAAGGAGATGTTGACGTAGGCGAGAATACGCACCTTCGAGCGCTCGATGACATGGCGGCGAAAGCCCAGAAAATTGCCGGCGCCGGCGCTGCCGGCATCGATGAAGGTGGTGGTTCCGCTCTTGGCCGCCAGCCGGTCGGCGTCGACGCCCAGCGAGGTGCCGCCCCAATAGACATGGCTGTGCAGGTCGATGAGGCCGGGCGTGACGATGCAATCACGAGCGTCGACTATCTTGGTGGCGTGCTCGGCATCGATCGCCGCCTCGATGGCCACGATGCGTCCGCCCGCAACGGCGACATCGCGCGGCGCGTCCAGGCCCGAGGCCGGATCGATCAGGCGGCCGCCCTTGATCAGGAGATCGAACTGCATCGGCGCCTGCCTCTCTCTTTGTTTCGGGGCATGATCTTTGGACAAAACGGTTTCCGTTTGTCCGAGAAAACCGGTTTCCACTTTTCGGGATCATGCCCCGACTGGTCAAACCGGCCGGTAAGCGACGGCTTCGACCTCGATCTTGATGTCGATCATCAGCCGCGATTCGACCGTGGTGCGGGCCGGCGGATTTTTCGGGAAGTGCTTGGCGTAGACGGCATTGAAGGCGCCGAAGTCGCGCGCGTCCTCGAGCCAGACCGTGGTCTTGACGACATCGTCCATGGTGCAGCCGGCCAGCGCGAGTGCCGCCTTCACATTCTGCAGCACCTGCTCGGTCTGCTCGGTAATGCCGCCCTTGACCACAATGCGGTCGCCGTCGACCGGCACCTGACCTGAGATGTAGACGAAATCCCCGGCGCGCACGGCCGGCGACAGCGGCACGTGGGATGTTCCAAAACACTCTTTGGGCAAGGGAAACTCCTGTTCAGAATGGCGGGCCGCGCCCCGTTTTCGCCGACCGCTCTACGCCTGTCCCGGTGATCCTCATAGGGGGCTTTTTGGAAAGCAACATTTTTCCAAACGCGTGTTGCTTTATCGCAGGCTCGCCAGCATCTTGCGCGTCGCATTTTCCCGACAGGAGATTTCAATGACCTTCGACAAGAACCCGTTTCCAGAGGGCGATGCGGATCGTCACGCGCTCTGGGAAATGCTGGTGCGGCGCGACATCGACGCCTTTATCGGTCAGGACTGGTCGATGGTCGAGGATGATTTCCTCGCCGACAGCTTCTTCGGCATGCATGCGCATTTCCTCAGCGATGCCGACGCCTGGCGTCTGCAATTCCCGAGCCTTGCCGTCTATCGCGACGAATGGCTGCGCCAGGCCAAGGAGACGGCGGCGGCCAGATTCGCCGAGCCGCTGCGCGAGGCGCTGTTTCGCGTCACCAACATGCGCGACATCGACGTCGATGGCGACCGCGCCGTGCTGCACAAGAAGTTCAACGGCTCGGTGGCCAAGGCCGATGGCAGCGTCGACAAGCTGAAATGGCAGACGCTGTATTTTTGCAGGAAGGTGGCGGGCCACTGGAAAATCGGCGGCTTCGTCGGCTACATGCCACATCCCTTGGGGATCTGAGTCTTGCCGCTCATGCTATTGCCGTCCTTCGCGCACGAAGACGTCCGCTTCCCGGGCTGCGGCTGTAAAAGCTCGGCGCGGCGCCAACCGAACTCACTCGAACTCAAGCGAGTTGAACGGCACAGGTTCGTCCCACAGGGCTAGCGGGAGCGGTGGTCGAACACGACCGCCATGGTCTTACCAATTGCCGCCATGACGACGAGTTCGACGAGATCGTCGTCGCTGTCGACACAGGTTGGATCCATGCGGCGGATGGCGTCGAGCGCCGCTCTAGTCGAGACGGTATCGCCGGCGCGGAATCTGGAAAGCGCAGAGGAAACAAGGTTCTGGGTTGTCACGTCGATGACAGGTACGCTCGGCACTACGTTCATGGCTTCCTCCTGCCAAGAACCCTCTCCCGAAGGAAATAATACGCCGAACGACGGCGTGTGCCAGCGGAATCGTGGTCCGACCAGATTGCCGGGAGGGCACGTTTGCGTGTTTGATAGGGTCGAGCCCACAGCGTCCAGGACCGGATATGAAACTGTACTTCAGCCGCAATCCCAATCCGCGCCTTGCGGTAGCAACGGCACGTCATCTGCAGGCCAAGGTCGAGTGTGAGTTCGCGGCACCCATGGCGCCCCGGCAGGCTGAGCGGTTTCGTCAGCTCAATCCCAATCTTACCCTGCCGATATTGGCATGGACGGGCGGCAGCCTGTGGGAAGCCGACGCCATAGCCTGCCTTCTGTCGCGCGAAGCGGGTTCGGATTTCTGGCGCGGCGGCGGCGACCAACCCGACATGATCCGCTGGCTGAGCTGGGGCAAGGAAAATTTCGTGCGGGCCTGCGACACCGTGCATTTCGAGCGCGGAACCAAGCAGCGCTACGGGATTGGGCCCGTCGACCAGACCAAGGTCGAGGAGGGGCTGGCGGAGTTCCGCATCGCGGCAGCGATTCTCGAGGCGGAGCTCGCCAAGCGGCCATGGCTTGTGGGCAAGTCGCTCTCCTATGCCGATTTCCGCATGGCGACGTTTTTGCCGTTCAACGATCCAGCCGGCCTGCCGCTGGCGGACTATCCCTCTGTTCTGGGTTGGTATCGCCGGCTCGAAGCCATCGATGCCTGGCGCGATCCCTTCGACGGGCTGGACGCGCCGCTTCTGCCGCCGGTCAACTCCGCTTGATGTGCTTCCCTTTGGGCAGATGGGCTGATGTGTGGCGCTTTGGCAGCATAGGTGTGGAACAGCGGGCGAGTTGCCATGGCGCGCTCGACGGCTCGCGGCCGGGTTGATAAGCCCTGTCCGCAAGGAGAGTCGTGACATGACCGTAGCCATCGAGATGGGACAGACGACGGCGGGTGCGCCGGCGGCGCTCGACCTTGAGGAGCTGCTGGCGACCCGGCTTCTGGTGCAAGGCAATTCCGGCTCCGGCAAATCGCACCTTTTGCGCCGGCTCCTGGAGCAGAGCGCGCCCTGGGTGCAGCAGACCATCATCGACCCGGAAGGCGATTTCGTCTCGCTGGGCGACCATTACGGCCATCTGGTCATCGATGCCGAGGAGCATACGGAGCGTGGCCTGCAAGCAGCCGGCGAGCGGGCGCGCATCCACCGCGTCTCCACGGTGCTCAATCTCGAAGGGCTCGATGCCGAGAACCAGATGCGGCGCGCCGCTGCCTTTCTCGGCGGGTTGTTCGAGGTTGCCCGCGAGCATTGGTATCCGATGCTGGTGGTGGTCGACGAAGCGCAGCTGTTCGCGCCCGCCGTGGCCGGCGAAGTGTCCGACGAGGCGCGAAAGCTCTCGCTCGGCGCCATGACCAATTTGATGTGCCGCGGCCGCAAGCGCGGCCTTGCCGGCATCATCGCCACGCAGCGGCTGGCAAAGCTCGCCAAGAATGTCGCGGCGGAGGCGTCCAATTTCCTCATGGGCCGTACCTTCCTCGATATCGACATGGCGCGCGCCGCCGACCTTCTGGGCATGGAACGGCGTCAGGCCGAGGCGTTTCGAGACCTGGAGCGCGGGCACTTCATGGCGTTGGGCCCAGCGCTGTCGCGCCGTCCGCTGGGCGTGCGCATCGGCCAGACCGAGACCAGCCCGCGCAACGGTACGCCGCGGCTGATGGCAATGCCGGAAACAGCGCTTGAAGACGCGCGCGCCATCATCCTGGCGGCGCCGCCGCCCGAGACGATGCGCGCGCCGCGCCGGATGGCGTCGCCGGAGCTGCTCGACCAGCTGATGGCGGCCAAATCGGCGGCGATGGAGATCCGCCCGGAACCTGCGGAACCGGCGGTAAGCGCCGAGGATATGGCCGAGCGGCGAGAGCGGGTGGACCGTGTCCTGCGCGCCATCCTGGCGCAGCCCGATGCGGGTTTCCGCGTCATCGGCGTGCTTTATCAGGAGTTCGTCGTCCGCTGCCGCATCGAAGGCCTCGCTTCGGTGGTGCCGGACCTCTCAGAATTCCGTCGCATGCTGACGCGTGCCCGCGCCGGGCTCGGCGCCGACATGGCAGGCGATGACGCCTGGCAGGACGTTTCCGTGCGCGCCTCGCTGCTGCCCGAGGACATGCAGGGCGTGTTCATGATGATCGCCCGCGCCGCCAAGGAGGGCTGGCCGTGCCCGAGCGACGCGGCGATCGCGCGCGCCTACGGCTCGCATTCGCTGCGCCGCGCCCGGCGGCTGCTCACCTATATCGAGGAGCAGGGCCTCATCGTCTGCCAGCTCGACGGCACCGGCCGCCGCACGGTGACGCTGGTCGAGCTCGCCTGGGCGACGGCGCCGGGCGACCCCAATGCCGCGGAGGCGGAACAGGGCAGCCTGGCGCTCTGAAAGGCGAACAGGCAGCTACCTGACTTGCTTGCGCGGTTCTGAACAAGATGTGTTTCGCCGATCGGCGCGCGACGATTTATGATGGGTTTCCGAGAATCGCAGAACGGTTCGGGCGGGAGGGTTGTCCGGTGCGGTTGAAATCTCTGGCTGTCTTTGTCTTTGGCCTCCTCGCCGTCGCCGGCATCGCCTTGACGATGTCTGCCCGGTCTTTTGCCGCGTCCTCCGATATACCGGCCTGGCTGCAGGCCCACGTCGGCAATGACGACGGCGAGATTTCGCAAGTGGTGCTGGAGCGGGCGCGCGCGCTTTACCTGAAAAAGGTCGCGCAAGGCGCGGTCCACAATGGCTGCTATTTCGCCATGGATGCGACGCGCCCCGGCGATCTCGGCAATGGCGTGCTAGGGCGGCGCTACTACGTCATTTGCGAGGCCAAGCAGTCGTTCAGGGCGATCTCGTCGGGCCATGGCGGCGGCCGCAATTTGAAAGGCGTGGTCGATTTCTCCAACGGCAAACGCTGCGCGAAAAACTTCGGCAATGCCCTGGACTCGTCCTTGACGACCGGTGGCGCCTATATGACCGGCGAGGCAAAGACCTCATTCAAGGGTTTTTACCGCATCGGCGCAAAAAAGGACCAGGCGCTGCTGCGCACCTTCATCCAGTTCGACGGTGAGGGGGAGACGGCGAATGCCAGGCAGCGGGTGATCGGTGGCCACGCGGCGCGGCTGTTGCGCGGCATGTGCCTGCGCAAGAACCCGAACAGCTCCTATGCCGACCATGACGGCTTCGTGCCATACGGCAAGCTGGTGGATTATGCCGGCGGCCGCAGCAATGGCTGCACCAGCTGGTCGCCGTCCGACGCCGACCAGATCATTTCGATGGTGAAGGGCAATCCGACGACGCTCTATATCTACCCGGAATCGCGCGACATCACCGCCGTTGGTAAATCGGGCGCCTATTGGAATGCGTCCTGCCTGAAGGAGATCGGCAAGCCGAAATTCTGGCCGCGAAAGAGCCTTGAGCCGATCATCGCGCAATACGCCAAGGACAACCCGCCACCGCCGCCACAACCGTTGCCGATCTGCACCGGGCCGTGAGGGATGAGTCCTCGGCTCGGCATTGTCGGCGGCGCGGACTGGCTGGGCGGCGCCGCCGATCCGATGGGCTCTACTGATTGATCTCGGGTTCGACGAGCTTTGCCAGATTGCGCAGCGACTCCTGCCAGCCGAGATAGCAGGCTTCGGCCGGAATAACGTCCGGAATGCCGGCCTGCGTGATGTCGAGTTCCGTGCCGACCGACACTTTCTTCAGGAGCACGGTCACTTCGATCTGGCCGGGCAAATTGGGGTCGTCGAACCTGTCGGTGTAGCGCAGGCGCTCGCCGGGAACGAGTTCGAGATATTCGCCGCCGAAGGAATGGCTGCCGCCCGTCGTGAAGTTTCGGAACGACATCTTGAAGGCGCCACCGACTTTCGCGTCGAAGCTGTGTACCGTGCAAGTGAAGCCGTTCGGCGGAAGCCATTTCGCCAGCGCGTCGGCTTCTGTGAATGCGCGGTAGACCTTCTCCGGGCTGGTCGTCAGAACGCGGTGCAAACGTACGGTGCTTGGCATCTCTTCGGTATCCTTTGTGGTTTCGTTGTCCGATGCCCCAAGGACGGGTGAACCTCACCCGGTCCGACATAGCCTGTCAAATTTTCTTGAGCCCTTTGCCCGCGGCCATCCGCCCGCGACTTCGACCGCCGCCTCAGGCAGGCGGTCGTGTCGCGTCAAATTGCATGCATCATTGACAGGTTGCCTAACTTTTCGGCGCGGATCTCACAATTTATTAAAATTTTAAGTCTCTCCTACAAAGTTGTATTAGGATCAGCTTAACACCTTCGGCATTATCTATTAAATGATGGGCGACGATCTCCTTGGTGTACTATAGAATGATTCCCTGGAACGACGGATCAATTTAAGAGTTGATCCGAAATGGTCGCTCGAAGGTTGTCGAACGACCAAGGCAGCACGCGCAAGGAGTGTCGGAATGACCACAGTCCTCAACGCCAAAGGCATTCCACTTCCGTATACCGGCGCTTCCACCCATTGGTTCTCGGCGACTGGAGGCGCGCCTTACCGCTACGGCACCTCGGGCAACGATTCCTTCTGGGGCGACACCAACGTCAAGGTCACCATGTATGGCGGCGCGGGCGACGACTATTACCATCTCTATTCGACGATCAACAAAGCGGTCGAGAACTACGGCGCGGGCGTCGACACGATCGATACCTGGATGAGCTACAAGCTGCCCGCGAATTTCGAGAACCTCGTCGTCACCGGCGACGGCCACTATGCCTTCGGCAATGGTCAGGACAACATCATAACGGGCGGCGCTGGCAGCCAGACGCTGGACGGCGGCAAGGGCAATGACGTGCTGATCGGCGGCGCCGGCGCCGACACCTTCATCATCACCAAGGGCAATGGCAGCGACCTTATCTCCGATTTCGGCGCGACCGACACGGTGCGCCTCAACGGCTATGCCTTCACCTCGTTCGAGGCCGTCCACGCCAATATGGTCCAGGTGGGATCGAACGTGCAGCTGAACCTCGGCTCGAGCGAGGTGCTGGTGTTCCACAACACCACGATCGACAAGTTTCAGCCCGGCCAGTTCGAGCTGCCGATCGACAAGACCGGCATGACGCTGTCTTTCAACGACGATTTCAACACGCTGAGCCTGTGGAACGGCCAGAGCGGCATCTGGGATTCCAATTTCTGGTGGGGGGCGCAGAACGGCAGCTCGCAGCCCCAGAACGGCGAGCTGCAATGGTATATCGACGCCAATTATGCGCCGACCAGCTCGGTCCATCCGTTCAGCGTCGCAAGCGGCGTGCTCACCATAACCGCGGCGCATACGCCCGACGACATCAAGCCGCTGATCAACAATTACGAATACACTTCCGGCATACTGACGACGCACGACACCTTCTCGCAGACCTATGGCTATTTCGAAATGCGGGCCGATCTCCCGGAAAACGCCGGCGCGTGGCCGGCCTTCTGGCTTCTGCCCGAAGACGGTTCATGGCCACCGGAACTCGACGTGATCGAAATGTATGGGCAGAACCCGAATGCGCTTCTCATGACCGCGCACACAAATGAGACGGGAACCCACACCACGGTCGGGTCGACGGTGAATGTCTCCAACACCGACGGCTATCACACCTATGGCCTGTTGTGGACGCCGGACAAGCTGGTCTGGACCTATGATGGCGTCCAGGTCGCGGAAGCGGCGACGCCGTCCGATATGAACAAGCCCATGTATATGCTGGTCGACCTTGCGGTCGGCGGTCAAGCCGGCGCGCCGCCCGACCATCTGGCGACGCCCGCGCAAATGAAGATCGACTATATCCACGCCTATACGCTGAACGATTTGCAGCAGAGCCATCTGAGCACGACAGCCGAGCACGCCGTCTAGATGTCACGGGACCGCGCGCCACTCAGGGATGCGGCCATCGGCCTGCGCCCGGTTTTCCTGCGCGGCATCGCCGATATCGGCATCTTTTCGTTGCTGATCAACATCCTTCTCCTGGTGATCCCGCTCTATTTGCTGCAGGTCTATGACCGGGTGTTGCCGTCCTCCAGCGTCGAGACTCTGCTTTATCTCTCCGTCATGGCGGTGGTCGCGCTCGCCTTCCTCGGCCTGCTGGACGCGGTCCGCGCCATCTACGCGCAGCGTGTTGCGGCCACCGTCGACCAGAAACTGGGCGCGCGGACGTTCGCCGCCTCGCTTGGCGCCAGACATGCCGGCAGCGGGCTGTCGCCGCTGAACGACCTTGCCACTGCTTGCGCCTTCATCAGGTCGCGCGGCGTGGCGGTGTTGTTCGACCTGCCGTTTGCGCCCGTCTTCCTGGCCTTGCTCTATTTCATCCATCCCGTCCTGTTCTGGCTGACGCTCGCCGGCGCCGTGCTGCTGTTTCTCTTGGTCGTGGCCAACCAGCTTGCCATCGGCAGGAACGATGCCATGTCGGCGGAACGCTCGGCGGTGGCCAGCCAGGCGGAACAGGCCTTCGCCCGCAACACCGACACGCTGCGCGCCATGGGCATGGTGCAAAATGCCGCCGCGGTCTGGGGACAACACGTTGCTGAGGCGCTGACCCTGCATGACCGTTCCGGAAGCGCCAATGCGATCTTCAGCGCGACGTCGCGGGCGCTGCGCATGATGCTGCAACTGGCGATCCTCGGCGCCGGCGCGTGGCTGGTGCTACAAGGGCAGATGACCGCCGGCATGATCTTCGCTTCGTCGCTGGTGTCGTCGCGCGCGCTGCAGCCGCTCGACCAGCTGATCGGATCCTGGCGGCAGATCGTCGACGCCAAGCGATGCTGGAAGCGGCTGGACACCGCCCTTGCGGCGCAACCAGCGCAGGGGCGCAAGCTCGCACTGCCCGATCCATTGGGCGCGATTTCGGTGCAGGATCTGTTCTTCATCGCGCCGACTGCGGCTTTCGGCACGGAGCCCATCCTCAAGCGGTTGAATTTTGCCATCGGCGCCGGCGAAGCGGTGGCGATCGTCGGCCCGAGCGGGGCCGGCAAATCGACGCTGGCGAAATTGCTTGTGGGCGCGCTGCAGCCGACCGGCGGCGCGGTCAGGGTCGACGGCGCCGACCTGAGGAGCTGGGACGAAACCCAGCTTGGCAGGCATATCGGCTATCTCGCGCAGGAGGTGGAGCTTTTCCCGGGATCGATCGCGCAAAATGTCGCCCGCTTCGAACCCGACGCCGATGACGCCGCGATCGTCGAAGCGGCCAGGCGCGCCGAGGCGCATGAGCTGATTCTCACGCTGCGCGACGGCTATCAGACCATGATAGGCCCGTCGCATACCGTGCTGTCGGGCGGCGAGCGCCAGCGGATAGGGCTGGCGCGCGCCTTCTACGGCAAGCCACGCATGCTGGTGCTGGACGAGCCCAACGCCCATCTCGACGGCAGTGGGGAGGCGGCGCTCGAAGGGATGCTTTCGGCCGCGCGAAGTGTAAGCGTCACGACAGTCGTCATCACGCATCGCCCTTCGATCGCCGCGGCCTGCGACCGCGTCATGGTCCTGCGCAACGGCATGGTCGAAGCTTTCGGCCCTGCGAGCGAGGTGCTGAGGCAACCGGCGGCCGGCAAGGCCGGGAGCGCGGTGGTGACAGGCTCGTTCGTGCCGACCGTGCGCCCGCACAGCGTCCGCTTCGGGTCATAGACGATGATGCAGCAGAGCCTCGCCTTCGAAGGTCGACCGCGCACCGACTTCCGCCGCATGGCCGTCGTCGGCTACGTGGCCATAGCGCTCTTCGTCGGCTGCTTCGGCTATTGGGCGGCGAACGCGCCGCTCTCCGGCGCGGTGATCACCTCCGGCACGATCTCGGCGACGGGCGGCAACATCCTCATCCAGCACCCCGAGGGCGGTATCATCGAGCAGTTGCTGGTGCATGAAGGCGACCGCGTGCAACAAGGCGAACCGCTGGTCCTGCTCGACCGCAGGGCGGCCGAGACCGACCTCAACCGGCTGACCAGACAGACGATCGCGCTCAGGGCAAGTGCCGCGCGACTTGAGGCCGAGCGCGACGGATCGGACAGGCTGGCGCCGATCGCCGAAGCAGCACCCGCGCCGTTCCAGCGCGATTTCGACAATCTGGTGCACGAACAGCAGAAGGAGTTCGAGGCCAGGCTCGCCCGGTTCCGCTCCGAGCAGTCGATCCTGGCGCAGCGCGTCGCCATGCATCGTGAGTCGGCGCTGGGACTGGAGGCGCAGAAACTCGCCATCCAGCAACAGGCCGAGATCGTGAAGAAGGAACTCGGCATCAAGACCGGCCTGCTCGACAAGGGTCTCACCAACCGCAGCGAATATTCGCAGCTTCTGCGCAGCGAGGCCGATCTGGTCGGCCAGGCCGGCGCGCTGGAGGCGGATATCGCAGCGACCAAGACGCAGATCGTCGAAGCCCAGGCGCAGATCGAGCGGGCGACGACGCAACGCGTAGAGGACGCGCTGACCAAGCTCGACGAGGTCCGCACCAGCCTGGCCGACATCGGCGAACAGATCACCGCAGCCGAGGCGGTGCTGGGGCGCACGACGATCAAGGCGCCGGCAGCCGGCATCGTGGTATCGTCGACCTACAACTCCAAAGGCAGCGTGATTGCGCCGGGGCAGAAGATCATGGAGATCCTGCCGACCGCGTCGGGCCTCATCGTCGACGCGAAGCTGCGGCCGAAGGACGTGGATCTGGTTCGCGTCGGCCAGCCGGCGAAGCTCAGGCTGTCCGCCCTGAACGCGCGCCTCACCCCTGAGGTCCCGGCTACGGTGACGCAAATTTCCGCCGACCGGCTGATCGATGAAACCACGCATGAGGCGTATTTCCGCGCCAGGCTGAAGATCAACGACACGCTGCCGCAGGGCGTGAAAGCCGAGCAGCTTTACCCGGGAACGCCGGTCGAGGCGTTTATCAGTACCGGCGACCGAACCTTCCTCGAATATCTGGCGCGGCCGATGCTGGACTCGTTCGCGCGGGCGTTCACGGAGCGATAGGCGCCAACTCGTCCTCCCAGTTGACGCCGCCGTAGAACACCCTGAGAATCACCACCTGGTCGCCTTCTACGGTGAAGGCCACAGTCAGGCGGCGCTCGAAGCCAACGATGCGAAGCCCCGGCCGCACATCATCCCTTACGGTTCCGCGTTCCGAGGCATAGTCGAGACCCAGGCAAAATCGCTCGATCCGCTCGATGTAGCGAAGGGCGGTGAGGTTGCCGGATGCGTGAGCGACCGTATCGTATATCCATAACAGGTCCGTCTGGGCTTTCCGGCAAAAGGACAACATGCCGGCGCTTCACACGTTCCCCTTGAGGCGAGCTGCGTGATGTGCGCGGATGCTGTCAAAAGACTTGTCGGCCGGGATGGCCTGGGAGGGGTCTGCCTTCCACCTATCATAGGTCGGCGCGACCTCCTCACGCAGCCAGCGCTCCACAGCGGCGTCGCGTTCCTGCAATGCGCGAAGACCGGCGCGGATCACTTCACTGCTGGTCGCGTATGTGCCGGACCGAACGAGCTGGTCGATGAAAGCAGCCTGCTCGGCCGGCAGGCTGAAGGTGCGTTTTTCGGTGGCGGACATGGATCCCTCCTATCAGGTTGGTATGATATTATCATACCAACGGCGAGATCGCACGCCCCAATATAGGCTTAGGGACCGCTCCCCTTGGCGTCGGCAAAGACACCGGACATTCGGTTCGGATGCCTGAGATGGGTCGGCGTGATGCCGGTCTGCTGGCGGAAGACACGGCTGAAATGGCCGGCATTGGGAAAACCGCAGCGGTAGGCGATGTCGCCGATTGCCAAGTCGCTCCCCTCCAGCAGCGACTTGGCCTGATGTACGCGCAGCGCAAGATAGGCGGCCATCGGGCCGATGCCGAGCTCGGCGCCGAACAGCCGCTCAAGCTGGCGCCGGGATAAATGCAACCGGCCCGCGATCTCGGCGACCGACAGCGTCTCCTGGAGATTGCTTTCCATCAGAAGCAGCGCCCGTTTCACCGCTCGGCTCGACGCGGCCGGAAAGAGATCGCCGACGGGCTGCACATCCAGGCTCGAGCGGATGCGGTCGAGCACGAGGGTCTTGGCGGCTTTTTCCGCAGCCTTGCGGCCGATGAACTGCGACACGAAATGGCCGGCAAGGTCCGCCGCACCCGTGCCTCCGGCGCAGGTCGAGCGGCCCCTATCGACGGAAAACAGGCTGTCGGCATGGGCGTTCACATCAGGGAATTGGCTGCGGAAATCCTTGATGTGAAACCAGCTGACGGCAGCACTGTAGCCATCGAGCAGACCGTAGCGCGCGAGCACGAAGCTGCCGGTGCAGAGTGCCGTCAGCGGCACGCCCTTTTCGGCCGCCCGCAACAGGAAGGCCTCCTTTTCGGAGCTGAGGCTGCGGTTGGTGTCGAGCAGGCCGACCACGACGACATTGTCGAACTCCTGCGGATTGCCGATCGCCTTGGTCGGCAGCAACTCGACACCGCAACTCGCCCGGATCGGCAGGCCACGCTCGCCGACGATCTCCCAGTCGAACTCGATCCGGCGGCTGCGGTCGCCTTCATCGCCGGCCAGCCGCAGCGTGTCGATGAACAGCGACAGCGGCGACAGCGTGAAGTCGCGAACCAAGAGAAACGCAAACCGCCTGGCCATTGTTGCTCCGAAACCGTTCCTTCGGGTGGATGGAAGCAATTATCGCGAAAGATGTCGCACAGGCGAGCACGCGGCGCTTTTCAGGAGAAGCCACCGGATGTCGGCGATGAGATTGACGACTTTCTGATGCGCCGTCACTGTATCGCCTTTGGCTTCAACAGGCCGAGACCGCTCGCATCCATAACAATTTGCCGCTATATTGGGTTCATGACAAAAGCACAGACCAAACAGGAGCTGACCGGCAAGTGGGTGGTGCGCGATTCCCGCAGCGGCCGCTACGTTGAAGTGCGCGGTGCTGATTCGATGAAGTCGTCGCAGTTGCCCCTGAAAAAGGGTGTGGACCTTACGAAGCCGATTGCTAATCAAGCCCTCAAAGGCGGCTCTCACCAGGTGCGCAAACCCAGGGATAGTTGATCCTTGCCAGGGGCGCTTCTCGACACGCATACGTTTTATTGGCTGGTAACGGCCGCAGGCACGCTTTCGGAAGAAGCTCTCATCGCAATCGCCGAGAGCCAAACTGCGGGCAAGCTTTATGTTTCCCCAATCACTGCGTGGGAATTGGCGATCGCGTCCCATAAGCCGACGCACAAGAACCCGCCCTATCTCGGCATAGGAACGCCGTCGAAATGGTTTTCCGAGGCAGTTGCAGCAACGGGATCTAAGATCATCCCGATCAAGCAACGTATCGCTTGCGAGGCAGCGACCGTGGTGACCGATACGGGGCATAAGGATCCCGGCGACTGCTACCTGATCGCGACGGCGCGAGTAAGAAAAATTCCGATCATCACCCGCGACACAATCATGCAGGGGCTTGCCTCGCCGGACTATCTACAGGTCATTGTATGTTGAGTTTGCAGCCACAGCACTAAGCGGAGCCCCAACCATGACCCTGACCAATCGCGATATCATCGAGCTGACGGCATGGCGCCGCAAGCTGCACCAGCGGCCTGAAATCTCCAACGAGGAAGAACAGACCGCCAAGGAAGTCGTGAGCTTCCTCGCCGATACAGGGCCGGACAAGGTGCTGACCGGCCTCGGCGGTCATGGCGTGGCGGCGATCTATGACAGCGGCAAGGCAGGGCCTACGGTGCTGTTCCGCTCGGAGATCGATGCGCTGCCGATCGAGGAGCTTTCGGGCGTCGAGCATGCCTCGCAGATGCCGGGAAAATCGCATATGTGCGGCCATGACGGCCACACCGCGATCCTGGCCGCACTTGGCCGCCAGCTCGGGCGCGAAAGGCCGGCCCGCGGCCGCGTCGTCTTGATGTTCCAGCCGGCGGAGGAGACCGGCAATGGTGCGGCCGGCGTCGTCGCCGATCCACGCTTTGGCGAGATCGCGCCGGACTTCGCCTTCTCGCTGCACAATCTGCCGGGCGTGCCGTTCGGCGAAGTGCGGCTCAAGCCCGGCGTCGTCAACTGCGCCTCGCGCGGCATCCGCATCGTGCTGGACGGCAAGACCGCGCATTCCTCCATGCCCGAAACCGGCGTGTCGCCGATGCCGGCGATCAGCCAGCTGATGCCGGCGCTTCCGGCACTCGGGAGCGGCACTTTCGCCGATGACGATTTCAGCATGGTGACCGTCACCCATGCGACCATGGGCGAGGCCGTGTTCGGCATCGCGCCCGGACATGCGGAAGTGTGGGCGACGCTGCGCACAAGGCGTGACGAGCGCATGGCGGAGCTGGTAGCAGCTGCTGAAGCGCTGGCCGCCAGGATAGCGGCCGAGCACCGCCTGTCCGTGCGCTGCAACTATCACGAAATCTTCGTCGCCAGCGTCAATGCGCCGGACGCGGTGAAACATCTCAACCGCGCGCTCGACGAGGAAGGTGTCGCGCGCAGCGAAGAGGCCCTGCCGATGCGCGCTTCGGAAGATTTCGGCATTTTCGGCCACAAGGCGAGCTCAGCCATGTTCTTTCTCGGCGCCGGCGAGCGCCATCCTTCGCTGCACAATCCCGATTATGATTTTCCCGACGATCTGATCCCGATCGGTTCGAAAATCTTCATGCGCACGGCGCGCAACCTGCTGGGGTGAGCGGCCCTGCAAAATCCGCATCCTGAAGCTGCCTTTTTCCCGCTGAAATCGTCTTGTAGTCGCGTCCTACATTAGGAGGGGCTTGCGGATGAGAATTGCAATGGTCGTCGCGTTGACCGCGACGGTGGCAGGGTGCGTATCGTCTCCAGTCCAGTATGGAGCCTCGCTCTCGACCCAAGACCCGAAATGGGCGACGCCGGAATGCCAGCAGGCCCGCACGGATGCCTTGAACTACGACCGGCGCGAGAAGGAGCATCCGGGATGGGCCGCCGGCGTCGTGCTGGGGCCCTACAGCATGGGTCTCGTGGCGGCGATCAAGGAGCATGAGCAGCAGCAGCGAAGGCTGTTGGCGCGCCAGATGCATCTGCAGTGCTCGAGCCTGCCGCTGCCGAAGGATTTGGACTTCGATCCGCAAATCTACGCACCAAAGCCGGGGAAATATCCGTAGGGCTGGGATTGGTTTGCACAGGGACCATAGCGGAGGCTTGCGCCCTACGAATACCCCCACCCTCAATCCCTCCCAACAAGGGGGAGGGAGACTAGGTTGGCGCTGATTTCCGCAAAACCGTCTAAGTCGACTTAAAAAAGGGCTGGGCGTGCGGCAGCGTTCCCTCCGCCTTGTGAGGGTCCGAAGGACGGGCGAAACCCTGGCTCGCCCCGGCAAGTTAGAGTGGGGGTCCTCTTCGTAAAAGCTCATATGCGATAGCCCTTGCCCCGAGGCATTGGCATTGCCAGCTCTGTATGAAGCGCTCCTCCGCTCTCCCCACCAGCTTTGCGCCTTGACCCACCGAGGGCTCTCCCTGGAACCAAATCCAAGCCTAAACTGTTCAAGTTGGCTACGACGCCGACGAGCCCTGCCGGCTGGGCAAGCGGCGCACTTGAGGAGCTCCCACCATGACCATCTCGTCCAGCTTTCGTTCGCTTGCGGTTGCGGCCATCACAACTGTGTCCGTCAGCGCTGCCAGCGCCGCGCATGCCGATAGCGGCACGATCCGCTTTGCCGTCTACAAGGCGGCCTTCTTCGTCGGCGGTTCCGGCGGCGAGGGGACGCTGACCTTCCACGGCCGCTCCTATCCCATCACGATCGGCGGCGTTTCGGGCGGCTTCGCCTTCGGGGTTTCCAAGACCTATTTCCGGGGCACCGTGCGCCATATCCGCAGGGTGCGGGATGCGACCGGCGTTTATGGCGCGGCCGGCGGTGGCGGCGCGCTCGGCAAAGGCGCGCAGGTGATCGTCATGACCAACGACAAGGGCGCCCAGCTCGAGCTTACGGGCCGGCAGGTGGGGCTGCAGGTGAATGCGGATCTCAGCGGGATGGCGATTTCGTTGAAGTAAGGGGCGCTCCCTCGCGTTCTCGGTGGGGTAAGCTCGTCTGGGGCGATGATAATCGCCTATGGCTGCGCCAGCCCCCTCATCCGGCCGCTTCGCGGCCACCTTCTCCCCGCTGGGGAGAAGAGGCTGGCGTTGACGCTGGCGCCCTCCTCTCCCCTCGGGGAGAGGTCGGATTGCCCCGAATTGCCCTTCGCAATTCGGTTGGCAATCCGGGTGAGGGGGAACTTGCTCCCGTGCGCTTGGCCTGAACCTTGGATGGGAAAGCTTCGCCCAATGCAGCGTCGGGCGCCAGCCCCCTACCGCTCCTCCACAATCCGCAAATACGCCGCCGTCACGAACAGCACGATCAGCCCGAACAAGATCCGCCGTGCCCCCTCCGGCATCTGCAGGATGGTCAGCAGTGTTGTCAGCACGGTCAGGATCAGGGCGCCGATGATGGTGCCAGTGTAGCCGCCGCGGCCGCCGAAGATGGAGGTGCCGCCGATGACGGCGGCGGCGACCGAGGGCAGCACCAGCGGTTCGGCGAGCGACAGCGACGGCGCCTTGATCAAGCCGATATAGAGCAGGCCGGTGATGCCGGCGAGCACGCTGGAGGTGACGTAGAGCGCGGTGATGACCTGCCAGTATTGCACGCCCGACAGGCGGGTCGCGCGCTCATTGTCGCCGACGGCGTAGAGCAGGCGGCCGAAGCCGGTGCGGGCGAGCGTGAAGACGATGAGGGCGGCGAGCGGCACGAACAAAAGCAGCGCGTTGGGGAAGCCCCATGTCACGCCGGTGCCGAGCCAAGCCAGGAAGTCGGGGATTTTTGCGCCCGACGCGATCACCGTGCGCTGGTAGACCTGCAGGCAGCCGGTGCCGATCAGGCTGGTGCCCAGCGTCATGATCAGCGGGTGGACGCGGAAGACGCCGACGCCGATGCCATTGACGAGGCCGATCAGCACCGCCGGCATCATCGCCAGGAGGAACGCCACCGCCGGGTCCTGGTTGACCACTTGCGTGGCCATGATGAAGGCGCTCATCGTCGCCACCGTGCCGACCGACAGGTCGATGCCGCCGGTCAGCATGGTCATGGTCTGGCATCCCGCGAGGATCGCCAGCGGGATGGCGAATTTGATGGTGTTGGCGATCCAGCGCTCGTTGACGATGCCGGGGCGCAGGACCTGCAGGATTATAACCAGGATGGCGAGCAGGACGATCAGCGGGATGAGCGGGCGATCGGCCATGAAGCGCTTTATGCGGCGGCCGAAGGGGACCGGGGTGATGGCGGTGGTGCTCATGGGGCGGCTCTTGCTCGCGATGAGGTTTGCAAGGTGCGGCAAGTTGGCGAGGACAGTGCTCTACGGCGCCCCCCTCTGGCCTGCCGGCCATCTCCCCCACTTGTGGGGAGATTGGCAGCTTCAGCGCCTCGCTCATTCTTGCAAGGTTGGAGATTGGCGAAGGTCGTCGCGACATCCAATCTCCCCCCTTGTGGGGGAGATGTCCGGCAGGACAGAGGGGGGCGCGAAGGAACGCCGACGTCTCTCTGCGACAGCCCTCCCATCATTGCCGCCCCCGCATCGTGATAAACGCGCCGAACATCACCACCGCCACCATGATCAGCCCCTCGATGATGGCGGTGACATTCGGGTCGATGGCAAGCAGCGTCAAATCCGTGCGCACCAGGCGCAACACGAAGACGGCGACGATCGGGCCGAGCAGGCCGCCCTTGCCGCCGCCGAGCGCGACGCCGCCCAGCACCACGGCGGCGACGCTGGCGAGCAGATAGGGGCCGGGGATGGGGGCGCCGATGCCGGTGCTCATGGTCAGCGCCAGGCCGCCAAAGGCGGCGAACAGGCCGGACAGCGCATAGGCGATGATGCGAGTGCGCTTGACCGGCACGCCGGAGCGGAACGCCGCCAGTTCGCTGGAGCCGATGGCGTAGATGGAGAGGCCGAGGCGCGAGCGCCTCAGCGGTATCCAGATGACGCAGAGGCACACGATCAGCACCAGCAGCGCCTTCGGGACCCAGGCATCGACGGCGTCGGGCAGGCCGGGGATCGGTACCGTGCCGGAGATCAGCGCCTTCAGCCATTCGGCGATGCCGCCACCCGGCGCGTCGAGCACCAGCAGGGCGGCGCCCTGCAGCACGAACAGCATGGCGAGGGTGACGACAATGTCGGGCACGCGGGTGACGACGATGAGCAGGCCGTTGAGCGCGCCGAGCACGAAACCCATGGCGAGCACGAAGGGCACCACGAATAGCGCGTATTCCTCGCTCGCGCCATTCATCATCGACGCCGCGGTGACGCTGGTCAGCGCCATCATGGCGGCGACCGACAGATCGATGCCGCCGGCGATGACGACCACCGTCTGCGCGGCGACTGCGAAGGCATAGGGCAGAACGGCTCGGGCGAGCGAGCCGAAATCATTGCTGCCATAGGCCGGCTGGATGATCCGGGTGGCGATGAACAGGACGATGAGCAGGGCGAACAGGCCGACGACCCAGCCTTGGCGGCGCAGGAAATGGCTCATGGCGCGGCCTCCGGCGAAGCCGAAGTGTTCGCGGTCGGATCAGCCAATATGCCGATATCGGCCTTGGCGCCGCGCGGCAGGCCGTAGGCGGCGCGCATCAGCGCCGGCTCGTCGGCCTCCTCGACCGGAAAAATGTCGACGAGGCGGCCGCCGAAGATGACGATGACGCGGTCGCAGACGCGCTGCACCTCTTCGAGTTCCGAGGTGTAGAACAGCACCGACTTACCGTTGCCGGCGAGTTCGCGCAGCAGCTTGTAGATCTCCTGCTTGGTGCCGACATCGATGCCGCGCGTCGGGTCGAAGCACAGGATGGTGCGGGCATCCGCCGCGATCCAGCGGGCGATGGTCACCTTCTGCTGGTTGCCGCCGGACAGGCGCTGCACTTCGCCTTGTGCACGGGTGTCGATCTGCAGCCGCTCGATGGCGCTGAGCACGGTCGCGCGCTCGCGGCGCATGTTGATCGGCCCCCAGTTGCGCAGCGCGGCACTGAAGGGCAGGGCGATGTTTTCACGCACCGAGCGCTGCATGGCGAGCGCCTCGGAGCGGTCGCCCGGCACATAGGCTAGGCCGGCGCGGATGGCGTCGATCGGGTGGGCGAATTTCACCGGCTGGCCATCGACTTCGATCGTGCCGCCGGAAGGCCGGATCGAGCCGGCAAGGGCGGCGAACAACTCGTCCTGGCCCTGGCCTTCGAGCGCGACGACGCCGGCGACTTCGCCGTCGGCAAGATCGAAGGAGACGTCACTGAGCTTGGCACCGACGCGGAGATTGCGCACGGAGATGCGCGGCCGGGCAGCTGCGGGCGCGGCCTTCTCGGCGGCACTGCGGGCAGCGACATGGGTTTTCACGACGCGGGTGCCGAGCATCAGCTCGACGATCTTTTCTTCCACGCCCGGCACGATGTCGACGACGCCGACGGTCTCGCCGTCCCGCAGCACGGTGGCGCGGTCGCACAGCGCCGAGATTTCGACGAAGCGGTGCGAGATGAAGATCACGGCGCGGCCGGCATCGCCCTGGCGGCGCACCACTTCCAGCACCTTTTCGGCAAGGTTGGCGGGCAGGGCCGCCGTCATCTCGTCAAGCAGCAGCACGTCGGGCTCGACGGCGAGCGCCCGCGCCAGGTCGAGCACGCGCAGCACGGCGAGCGGGATGTCGCGCGCGGTGTCGCGCAGATCGAGGTCGGTGATGCCGAGCTCGCGCACCCAGGCGCGGAACGGCTCGACCGGCGTGCCGGTGAGCCTGAGATTGGAGAGAACGTCGAGATCGGGGATTAGCGACGGCTCCTGGTAGACCGGCAGCAGCCCGGCGCGGCGCGCGGCGGCGGGCGAGCGAATGTCGCGCGCCTCGCCACGGATCAGGATGCGGCCGGAGTTCGCCGGAATGGCGCCGGTCAGGATCTTCACCAGCGTCGACTTGCCGGCGCCGTTGGCGCCCATCAGCGCGTGGACCTCGCCCGGCAGCACGGAGAGCGACGCGTTGCGAAGCGCTGCAACCGCGCCGTAGTTCTTGGCGACGCCGGTGGCGTCGAGGAGGGGGCTGGTGGTCAACTGGTTTGTTGTCAAAATTGATGGTTCCAGAAAATAATGTCGGCGCTCTACGGCGCCCCCCTCTGTCCTGCCGGACATCTCCCCCACAGGTGGGGAGATTGGCAGTTCCGGCGCCGCCCCTCGTCTTGCGACGTAGAAAATTAGCGAAAGCCGAGATGACAGCCAATCTCCCCACCTGTGGGGGAGATGTCCGGCAGGACAGAGGGGGCGCCGTAGAGCGCTAGTCTGTGTGACGAGGACGGTCGTTCGTCGTCCTCGCCAGTTCATTCAAACCAGGCTTACTCCCCCGGCCCCTTGCAGGCCACGATCTGGTCCTTCGTGTAGGTCGTCCACTCCGGGATCGAGATCGAGACCGGCCATTCCGGGCTGAGCGACGGATCGGCGGCTGCCTTCAGCTTGGCCTTGCCTTCGTCGGTGGCGTTGTCCCAAAGCTGCGGGTCGACCAGCACGGTCTGCTGCGCCGGCTTCTTGCCGTCGAGGATCTGCAGCGCCAGCGTCACGCCCGCGCCGCCGATCGAGCCGGGGTTGGTGACGGCTGCACCGACGAGACCTTTCACCGAGCTCAGCTGGCCGACGAAGCCGGCATTGTCGGCGCCGACCACCGGCACCAGCGGCGCCTGCGATTCGACCAGCGCGTCGACGATGACGTTGTCGATGCCCGACGTCCACACGCCGTTGAACGGCGTGCCGGTGGCCAGGAACGACAGCATCTGCTGCTTGGCCTGATCCTGCTGCCAGCCGGTGAAGACTTCCTGCGCCACCTTCACGCCGGGGTTTTCGGCCAGCGCCTTCTTGAAGCCTTTGTCGCGATCGCTGTCGGCCGAGGCGCCGGCGGCGCCGCGCATGTAGAACACTTCGCCCTTGCCGCCCATCTGCTGGAACAGCCATTTGGCGCCGAGATAGGCATACTGTTCCTGGTTGTTGGAGATGATGTAGGCCGACGGTTCGGTCACCGCCTGGTCGACGGCAACGACGACGATGCCGGCCTTGGTGGCTTCTTCCAGGCCCGCCTTGATGCCGGCGGGATCAGCGGGGTTGACGACGATGGCGTCGACCTTGGCGCTGATCAGATTGCGGATGTCTTCGAGCTGGCCGGCGGCATCGGTGTTGCGGTGGGCGATGTTGAGCTTCGTCACTTCGCCCGAAGCCAGCGCCTGCGCCTTCATGGCGCAGACCATTTCCTCGCGCCAGCCATTGCCCTGCACGGTGTTGGAAATGCCGATCGTATATTTGGCTTCGGCCGACGACACGCCCATCGATGCCAGCAAGGCAGCGCCCGCAAGCAACGGGACCATGGTCAGTATTTTCTTCATGTCAGTACTCCTCCACATTGTTGTTTTTCGTCTCAGGGCCAGACCCTTCGGCAGGATCGGACCAAGTCATTACCTCGTCATTTGACGAAGGGACGCAGCACGTCGCGGGCGAGCAGGAAGCCCCGCTTCACCGCATCGTCGTTGCCTTCGAACCGCCTGTCCTCATGTTCGATGATGACCGAGCCGTCATAGCCGGCGCGGTAGAGGCCGGAGAAGAAGCCGCTCCAGTCGACATCGCCCAATCCCGGCATGCGCGGCACCTGCCAGCCTATCCCGGCGGAAAGGATTCCGCGCTCATACAAACCATCATGATCGATCATCAAATCCTTGGCGTGGACATGCAGCATGTAGGGGCCGAACTCCCGGATGAAACGGCCCTGGTCGATCATTTGCCAGACCAGATGCGAGGGGTCGAAATTCATGCCGACCTCGCCGCCCCAGGCCTCGAGGATGCGCCGCCAGATGTAGGGCGAATAGGCGATGTTGTGCCCGCCCGGCCACTCGTCATAACTGAAGATCATCGGGCAGTTCTCGAAGGTGAGTTTTACCCCGTGATCGCGCGCATAGGCGACGGTCTCGGGCCAGACTTTCAGCGCGTCCTGCCAGTTGACGTCGACGGTCTTCGAGGCATCGCCACCGCAGAAGGTGTTGACCACCGGCACGCCCATATTGGCGGCCAGCACGATGACCTTCTTCAGATGGCCGATGACGGCCTCGCGATGGGCAGGGTCCGGATGCAGTGGGTTGGGATAGTAGCCGAGGCCGGAGACCGTCAGCTTCTTCTCCGTCAGCGAAGCGACGATCTCCTTGGCCTGCCCGGGCGAGGTGGAGGCGGCGTCGATATGGCTGGTGCCGGCATAGCGCCGCGTCGCGCCGGAGGTCTTCGGCCAGCAGGCGATTTCCAGCGCCTCGAAGCCGGCCGAGTGCGCCCAGCCGGCGACCTCGCCAAGCGGCGTCTCCGCAAACGGTGCTGTAAGCACTCCTAGTTTCATTCTGCCTCCCTAGACCCGACGACTATAATGCCGATTGTTTGGATCGCTTCAACCTCGCGACCTCATCTTGTTCGAGACTGTGCCGGACAGCCGCCATCGGATCGTCCGACAGCAGGTCGCCCAGCGCCGATGTGACGGCCGCGCGGAACGTCCCGTCAGCGGCAAGGCCGGGGTCGAATATCCCGTCGATGGCAAGGATGGCGGACACCAGCGCGCTGGCATCGTGACCGGTCGCGTCGGCGATTGCGGCGACCTTGCCGGCATAGGGGTCCGACACCGGCCAGCGTCTGCCGAAACGTCCCGAGGCCTGGATCAGATAGGCCATCCAGCCGGCGACCGGCACCGACAGCAGCCCGATGCTTTGGCCCTGGCTCAGCCGGTCGCGGATCGGGTTGAGCAGGCGCTGGACGATCTTCTGTGAACCGTCGGTGGCGACCTGGTGGTTGCGGTGGCGGATCGCGGTGTTCTTCAGCCGGGCAAGGCTCTGCTCGACATAGGCAAGCGGCAGGATGCCGGGCACCGGCATCAGCGTCGGCACAGTCTCCTCGACCAGCATGCGCCTGATGAAGTCCGACAGCAGCGGGTCGGCCATGGCATCCGACGTGTGCTCGAGCCCGGCCAGCACGCCGAGCGTGGCGAGCGTCGTCTGGGCGCCGTTCAGCACCCGCATCTTGAGATGCTCGAACGGCGTGACATCGTCGACGAAAGTGGCTCCGACCAGATCCCAGCGCGGCATGCGGCCGGCGAATTTTTCCTCGATCACCCACTGCCGGAACGGCTCACCGACAGCGACGGCGGCATCGTGGTAGCCGAACCATTGTTCGACACTATCGAGGTCATCCTGCGTCACCGCCGGCGCGATGCGGTCGACCATTGACGAAGGGAAGGCGGCATTGGCTGCGATCCACGCGGCCAAGCCATTGCCGCGCTGCCAGGCGAAGGTCTGCACGACATTGGCCAGGATAACGCCATTGGCCGGAATGTTGTCGCAGGACAGCAGTGTCAGCGGCCGCCCATGTGTGGCCCTGCGCTGCTCCAGCGCCCGCACCAGCAGGCCGGGCACGCTGCGCGGCGTCTCGGGGTTGGCGAGGTCGTGTGCGATGTCGGGATGGCCGAGGTCGAGTTCGCCGCTGGACGGGACGTGGCAATAGCCTTTTTCGGTCACCGTCATCGTCACCAACTCGATATCGGGCGAGACCAGCACGCCTAGCGCCGGTGCCGCACTCTCCTGGCTGTCGACCACCCGGACGATGCTGCCGATGACACGTGCCTCGATATGGCTGTTCTCGCGGATCAGCCTTGTGTACAGCCCGCCCTGCCGTCCCAGCGTGTCGGCAAGGCTGGGCGGACGGATGTTGATGCCGACGATGCCCCAGCGGTCGAAGCGCAGCGAGATGAGATCGTCGGTGTATTCGGCCTGGTGGCAGCGGTGGAAGGCGCCGACGCCGAGATGCGCCATGCCGGGCGCCAGGAGCGTACGGTCATAGGACGGTGTCTGCACCGATGCCGGCAAGCGGTCGAGCAGCGCCGGCCCAAGCGTTTCGGTGGAAGCGCTCACCGGTTCGCCCCGATCACCGCCTGCTCCTGGTCGATGACCGCGCCGGTCATCGGGCCGGCGGCGTCGGACAGCAGGAAGACGGCGAGGCTGGCGATGTCGTCCGGCGTCAGCAACCGGCCGAAAGGCTGCGCGGCGTTGGCCTTCTCGAGCCAGCCAGGGCCGTTGCCCAAAGTCTCCGCCTGCATGATGCGTTCGGCCGGCGTGTCCGTCCAACCGACATTGATGCCGTTGACGCGGATGCGGTCGAAACGGTGGGCGTTGGCGGCGTTCTTGGTCAGCGTCGCCAGCGCGCCCTTGGTGGCGGAATAGACGGCAAGCTCCGGCGAGCCGCAATGGGCGTTGATCGACAGAATGTTGAGAATGGCGCCACCTTGGCCGCGCTGCTTCATGTCGGCAATCGCCGCCTGCATCAGGAAGAACGGCGCGCGCGCATTGACGGCAAACAGTGACGCCCAGTCGTCGAGGCTGGCGTCGAGGAAAGAGGCGCGATCGGTCAGGCCGGCGGCGTTGACCAGCGCATCGATGCGGCCGAAGCGCTCGATGCAGGCCTGCGCCAGAAGGGTGGGGGCGTCAGGATCGGCAAGGTCGGCGGCGACGAAGATGGTCGGCGTGCCCAATTGCGAAAGCTCGGCCGCCACGGCCTCGCCACGCGCCCTCTCGCGCCCGGTGACCAGCAGCCCGGCGGCACCGGAACGCGCCAGCGTCTCGGCAATGGCGCGGCCAATGCCTTGCGTCGACCCGGTGACCAGAGCCACCTTGCCGTCAAGCCGGATCTCCATTCCTCCTCCCGGGAATAAAGTTTCTATTTTGAGAAATATGGAACGGCAATTCTGGATAGTCAATTGTGCCAGCGGCGGCTCATTCGCCGCGCCGCGCCGCCACCCCATGGACCAGCGCCATGCCGACAGCGAGTGACGCCGCCAGCGAGCGGAAGCCGGCAAAGTCGGATTCCACCACTTCCAGCCAAGCGTCCGAGAGCCGAACCAGCGGGCTGAAAGTGCTGTCGGTGACGGTGACGATGCGGGCCTTGCGCTCATGCGCCACCGCGACGAGATCGGGCGTGATCGAATTGTAGGGGCTGAAGGAGACCGCAAGCACGGCGTCCCGTGCGCCGATGCAGCCGATCTGGTCGAGTGCGGAGGAGCCGACATTGTCGACCAGCACGTTGCGCACGCCCTGCTGCGACAGTGTCAGCGACAGATAGGCGGTGACCGGAAAGGCGCGCTTGGAGCCGATGACATAGATCAGCTCGGCGGCCGCCAGCAGCGTTACCATCTTGTCGAAACTCGCGACGTCGAAGCCGGCTTCGATGCGGCCAAGCGAGGCCTGCGATGCGCCGACCATGCCGTGCAGGAAATGCAGATTGGGCTCCGTCTCGGTGCGCGGTTCGCCGCGCCCTTCCGGCCATGAGCCCTTGATGTGCTCCTTGAACAGGCCCTGGAAATCGGAAAAGCCGGAATAGCCGAAGATCTGGGCAAAGCGCACCAGCGTCGAGGGCTGCACGCCGGCCTGTGCCGCAACCTGCGCGATGGTGCCGAGCGCGACGTCGCTCGGATGCTGCCACAGGAAGATTGCCACCTGGCGCAGCCGCTTGGGGAAATGCACCGTGCCCGACGACAGCACCGCGCGTAGCTCCTCATAGGTCTGCGGCTGGATGTAGCCAAGCGCGGCCAGCGAGCGTCCGCGCTTGCGCGTCGCCGCCTCGTCGGTGCTGGACCGTCCGGATGCCTTGCTTGCCCCACTCATGATTTCAGGCTAGCGCGATACGATCGTTTTACAATATGAAAATTGGAAATCGTATTCGAAAGCGGTGTGCCGGGAGGAGCTTGAAAATGGTCTACGCAACATCGGACGGATCAGCCGGCAAGCGGCTGCGGGTCGGCATGGTCGGCGGCGGCCGCAATGCCTTTATCGGCGCCGTGCATCGGCTGGCCATGCGCCTCGACGACCAGATCGTGCTGGTCGCCGGCGCGCTGTCGTCGGACCCGGAAAACGCCGCCGCGTCGGCCGCCGAGATCGGCATCGCGCCGGAGCGCAGCTATGCCGACTACCGCGCCATGGCCAGGGCGGAAGCTGAGCGGCCGGACGGCATCGAGGCGGTGGTCATCGTCACGCCCAACCATCTGCACGCGCCGATCGCCACGGCCTTTCTCGAGGCCGGCATCGACGTGATCTGCGACAAGCCGCTGTCGACCACGCTGGCCGATGCAGAGGCACTGGTGGCGCTGGCGAAGGCGAAAAAGCGCCGCTTCGTCGTCACGCTCAACAACACCGGCTACGCCATGGTCCGCCAGGCGCGCGAGATGGTGGCGGCGGGCGCGCTTGGCCGCATCGTTTCCGTGCATGGCGCCTACATCCAGGACTGGCTGACCAAGCCGATCGATGCCGAGGGCCAGAAGCAGGCGGAATGGCGCACCGATCCGGCGCGCGCCGGCCAGTCGGCGGTGTTGGCCGACATCGGCGTGCATGCCTTCAATTTGGCGAGCTTCATCTCCGGATGCGAGGCCGAGGCGGTGTCGGCCGATCTGTTCACCGCCGTCCCCGGACGCCGGCTCGACGACAATGCGCATGTGCTGGTGCGCTGGACGGGCGGCGCGCGCGGCACGATCCTGGCCAGCCAGACCTCGCCCGGCCACTACAATGATCTCTCGGTGCGCATCTATGGCGACAAAGCCGGGCTCGAATGGTCGGGCGGCCGGCCGGAAGAACTGCGCTTCTCCATCTACGGCGAGGAGACCCGCACGCTGGTGCGCGGCGGCCATGGCTCGACCACTGAGAGCCAGCGCGTGTCGCGCATGCCGGCGGCGCATCCGGAGGGATATATCGAGGCCTTCGCCAATTTCTACCGCGACGCCGCCGATATCGTTCGCGCGCACCGTTCGGGCGGGACGGTTGATCCGGCGCGCGCTGCACAGGTGCCCGATGTCATCGATGGCGCGCGCGGGGTGAAGTTTGTCGCGGCGGCGGTGAAGTCGAATGCTGCGGGCGGGGCTTGGACGGCGGCAAGGTTCGGGTGAGGCGAGCTATCCCTTGATCGCCGAGCCGACGATGGAATCGACGAAGAAGCGCTGCAGGAAGACGAACAGGATGAGCGGCGGCAGCACGGCGAGCGTGGCGCCGGCCATCACCAGGCCGGTGTTGACCGCACCTCTGTTGTAGCTGAGCAAGCGGCTCAAGCTGATGACAATCGGATAGGCGTCGGCATTGCCCTGCAGCACGGTCAGCGGCCACAGATAGCTGTTCCAGTGATAGACGAAGGCGAAGAGGGCTAGAGCCGCGATTGCGGGGGCGACGCTGGGAGCGACGATCTTGTAGAGGATCAAGAACTCCGAGGCGCCGTCCATGCGCGCGGCGTCGATGAGCTCGTCGGGAACGCCGGAGATGAACTGGCGCATCAGGAAGATGCCGAAAGCGTTGGCGAGGTTTGGCACGATGATGCCGGCGAGGCTGGCGTTGAGGCCGATCGAGCCGACGAGGCGGTAGAGCGGGATCAGTGTCACGATCGGCGGCAGGAACATGGTGGCGATCAGCACAGAGAACAGCAGCGATTTGGCGGGGAAGTGGTATTTGGCGAAGGCGTAGCCGGCCATCATGCTGGTCAGCAGGATGCCGGCGGTGGTGATCGAGGCGATGACCAGAGAATTCCACATCGAGCGGCCGACATTGACCACGCCCGACACCTTCTCATAGGCGTCGAGGCTCGGCGTAAGGGGGATCCACACCGGCGGCACCTGCATGCTCTCGGCCGGCGTCTTGAGGCTCGACAGCACCATCCACACCAGCGGGAAGGCCGAGGCGACGGCGACCAGCAGCATCAGCGTCGCCAGCAGCGCCTTGCGGCCGGACAGGCGTCTGCGCGACAGCCGGCTCGACGATTCCGCACTCATTCGTCGTTCTTCCGGTTGGCGAAGGCAAACAGCGCGCAGACGACGACGATCAGCGAAAGCATCAGCATGACCGCCATGGCCGAACCCAGTCCGCCCTGTGCGCGCTCGATGCCGACGCGGCGGATGTGGTAGGTCAGGACGTTGGTCGAGCCGGCCGGCCCGCCCTGTGTGATCAGCGCCACCGGCTCGAACACCTGCACGGCGTTGATAATGGCGATGACGGCGCTGAACAGAAGCGTGCGCCGCATCAGCGGCAGCGTGATGAAGCGGAACTGCTCGAAGCGGTTGGCGCCGTCGAGCTTCGCCGCCTCGTAGAGGCTGCCTTGGATTTGCGTCAGCCCGGCGATGGCCAGCACGGTGAAATAACCGACCTGCTGCCAGACATTGAGGAAGACGATCGAGACCAGCGCCGAGCGCGGCGACGACAGGAAGGGCTGTGGTCCCATGCCGATCAGGCCGAGCATCTGGTTGAGCGGCCCTTCGCTCGGCGAATAAAGCTTCGACCAGACCAGCGCCACCGCGATCATCGGCACCATGTAGGGGGCAAACAGCACCGTGCGCAGCGCCGTGCCGCCGGGCACATCCTGCTGGTAGACCATCAGGCCGAAGGCCACCGACAGAGGCAGGATGAGGACGACGGAGAGCGCGGTGTAGACGGCTGTGTTCGTGAGCGCGGCCTTGAAGTCGCGGCCGATCGAGGTGGCCCCGAAAATCTCGCGGAAATTGTCGAGGCCGACGAAGCTGGCGCTGGAAAACGGCGTCTGCGTCGACCAGTCCTGGAACGACAGCCAGACGGTGAGCAGCATCGGCAACAGGATGAAGATGCCGATCAGCGTCACGGCGGGCGCCAGCATGATGCCCGCCGAGGCACGGTACCTCTGAATCATTATTTGGCGGCGCGCTCCAGGATCGAAATGGCGTCGGCCTGCGCCGTCGCCTGCGCATCCTTGGCCGAGACCTGGCCATACTGCAACGCCTCGAGCGTCTGCTGCAGCGATTCCGAGAATTCCTGGCCGCCGGGCACGACAGGGAACGGCTTGGCATCGGTGAGCACGCTGACATAGCCGGAGAGGAATTCCGAGCCGAGCTTGTCTTTGTGCGCCTCGATGTCGGAGAGGCGTGAGGGCAGGATGCCCATCGACAACAGGATATCCGACATCGCGGAAGCGCCGTTCTTGCCGGACTTTGGATTGTTCAGCCAGGCGAGGAAGTCCCACGCCGCCTTCTGCTCGGCGGCACCTGCATTGGCGTTGACCACGGTCATCCAGGAGTAGGAGATCGAATGCGGCTTGTCGCCGCTCGGGCCGACGGGAATCGGCGCCGTTGCAATGTCGGCGAATCTGTCGCCCATGCCGGCCTTCAGTGCGCTCTCCCACCAATTGGCCATGATGATCATGCCGGTCTTGCCGGAGACGAAATTGTCGAGGAAGGGGCCGGTGGTGTTGGCGTCGGCTGTCGCCATCGAAGGCACGCTGGCGCCGGACTTGATCAGGTCTTCATAGAGCTGGAAAGTCTCCTCGGCCTGCGGGCTGTCGAGCACCGGCTTGCCGTCCTTGACCAGGTCGCCGCCATTGGAGACCAGCAGCGAGGCGAAGGGGTGGACGACACCGGCGGCCCATGAATTGATCATGCCGAAGCCTTGCTGTCCTGCATCCTTGTTGGTCAGCTTCTTGGCCGCATCCTTGAACTCGTCCCAGGTCTTGGGTGGCGCCGCGATGCCGGCCTGCTTGAACAGCGCCTTGTTGTAGTTCAGCGCATAGACGTCGATTTCGTTGGGGATGCCGTAGAGCGTGCCGCCTACCGAGGCGGCGCTGGTGATGCCCGCCGGCCAGGCGGCCTTGACCTCGCTGGCCACCGCATCGGGAGCGGGCGCGACCAGCTTGTCGCGCGCCAGTTCCGGCAACCAGAGATCGTAAATGCCGCCGATCGTCGGGCCGTCCGCGCCGCCGCCTTGCGAGCGCAGCGTGGTCAGGAGGTCGCCGAAGGGGACGGCGCGCACGGTGACGCTGACATCCGGATTGGTCTTGGCATAATCCTTGGCCGCCGCTTCCAGCAGCGCGACCGTCTCCGGCGACCAGTGGGTGAGATAGGAGATGTTGACCGATTGCGCCCAGCCGGTGGTGGGCAGGATGGCGAGGCCTGCGGCCAGTGCCAGTTTCGACGTCCAGGCAAACGACATTCCTCATCCTCCTATCGGTTCACAATGACGTTATGACAAGTTAGCGCGGCGACGCAAGGGCTTGCTGGCGAAAAAGTCTCACATGGCACGGTCACAGATTTCTTTGCAGCGCTGGAATGTGGATATTTATCGTTAGATAACAAACGGATGCGGGTACTGCAATGTCGTGAGGCGGCCAACGCCGCCATTCCTGAGGCGCAGCAGACCTCTTGCGAATGCCGCTATGTCATTATAATGACTTTTCCCGAGCCAATGACTCTCTCACGGCAGGAAATGCCGCGGGACGCCAAGGACAGAGAACAATGGGAGACTGGCAATGAGCATGCTTTCACTTGACCGGCGCGCAGCACTTGGCCTGATCGGCGGCCTTGCCGCCGCCTGCGCCGGCGTCTTCGCCTCATTGCCGGCGCGAGCCGCCGACAGCACGGTGACGCTGTGGAGCTGGCGCACCGAGGACGAGGCAGCGATGCGCCGCATCTTCGATGCCTTCGAGGCGAAGAACCCCGGCATCAAGGTCGCCATCCAGTTCACGCCCGATGCCGACTACCAGAACCGGCTGAGCACGGCGCTGCGCGGCGGGCGCGGGCCCGACATCGCCCAGCTCAAGGCCTATGGCGAATTGCAGCCCTTCGTCGAGGCCGGCTATCTCGACGCGCTGGACGACAGCGTGCCGGAGCTGAAGAACATGGAGGACGCGGCGCTTGGCGGCGCGCGCGGCCGCAGCGACGGCAAGCTCTATGGCGTGCCCTATTCGGTGCCGATGATGGGCGTCTTCTACAACCAGGATATCTTCGCCGCCCAGGGCATCGAGATACCGAAGACCTACAAGGATTTCACCGCCGTCTGCGAGAAGCTGAAGGCGGCCGGCATCACGCCGATCGCCACCGGCGGCGCCAACGGCTCGGCCTGGGAACTGGAGATCGCCGTCGGCGTCGTCGGCCCGACCGTCTATGGTCCTGAATTCTACGACGAGATGATGAGCGGCAAGGCGACCTTCGAGGATCCGCGCTATGTCGCGGCGCTGAAGCGCTTCGCCGAGCTGAAGCCGTATTTCCCCGACGGCTTCGCCGGCATCGACTACACCACCGCCACGCAGCAGTTCATCGGCGGCAAGGCGGCGATGTTCCTCGGCGGTTCGTTCGAGAACGGCAGCTTCAAGGCGCAGAACCCGAAGCTGAAATTCTCGATCTTCCCGTTCCCCGCCGACGATGCCGGGGCAAAACTCTACACCTCGGCCTTCTCCGACGGCTCCTATGGCCTGGTCTCCGAGAGCCAGAACAAGGAAGCCGCGACCAAGGTGCTGGGCTTCATGGCTTCGGCAGAGTTCGCGCAGATGTTCGCCGACGAGCTCGGCTGGCCGCCGGCCCGCACGGATGTGACGGTGAAGGATCCAGTGCTGGCCTCGATGATGGAGATGGCGAAGAATTCGACGCCCTATCTGACGCTGGTCGGCTTCCGCTGGCAGTCGCCGACGGCGTCTTCGGTGCTGCAGTCGGAGATCATCGACATGGTCGAAGGCAACATCGCGCCGGAGAAGCTGGCGGCCGACATGCAGGCCGCAGTCGCCACCTGGTTCAAGCCGAAGCAGTAGGCGCGGACGGTCGCAAAGCGGCCGGCCTCTCACGGACCAGAAAAGCGCATGAGCACCCTTCGCCGCACCAGCAGCCTTCGCCGCACGCAGCAGCGCATGGCCGTGCTGTTCACCCTGCCGGCGCTGGCGGTCTATGCGCTGTTCGTCCTCTATCCCCTGGGGATGTCGCTCTGGGGCAGCTTCTTCGTCTGGAAGGGGCTGCGCATGGTCGAGTTCGCCGGCCTGTCGAATTTCTCAAGGCTGTTCGTTTTCCCCAGCGGCGCGCGGCTCTACGGCGCGCTGTGGCACAACACCGCCTGGTTCTTCGGCATCATGCTGTTCCAGAACGGAATCGGGCTTTTGTTCGCCTGGCTGCTGTTCCTGCGCGACAGGGGTGCTGCGTTCTTCCAGTCGGTGTTCTTCTTTCCGGCGGTGCTGAGCCCGGTCATCGTCGGCGCGCTGTGGCGGTTGCTTTTGGCACCGGGCGGCGTCGTCGAATGGGCGCTGAACGGGCTTGGCCTGCACCAGGGCAGCCTGACCGTGCTCGGCAACAGCCACACCGCGCTCGCCATGCTGATCGCCGTCGATGCGTGGAACTGGATGGGCCTGCCGGTGCTGATCTACACGGCAGGTCTGCGGCAGATTTCCGGCCAGATTTTCGAGGCGGCAAAACTTGACGGCGCCGGCAATGCGCGCATGCTGTTCTCGATCGCGCTGCCGCTGCTGATGCCGGCGCTGGGCACGCTGACGACGCTGTCGTTCATCAACACCTTCAACCAGTTCGACATCGTCTATGTCATGCAGGGCGTGCAGGGCAATCCGAGCTATTCGACCGACACGCTGGTGACCTACTTCTACCGGCTGGCCTTCGGCGCGGAAGGTGCTGTCGGGATCACCGATATCGGTCTGGCTTTGGCGCTCGGCACCGTGCTGTTCTTGATCCTCAGCATCGGCACGCTCATGATGCTGCGCTTCTTCGACCGCCGCACGGTGCAGCTATGAGCGCGCTGGCGATTTCGCAAAGACCGGCCATCTCTCGGCAGCTGGCGCGGCTGCCCGGCTGGACGGTGCTGATCGTATGGACGGCGGCTGTGCTGTTGCCGCTCTACATCCTCATCGTCTCCTGTTTCAAGACCACGGCCGAGATCTACGACAACAGGCTCGGCCTGCCGCAAAGCTTTGCCTTCGATAATTTCGTCAACGCCTGGACGCGCGCCGATCTCGGCCAGAATTTCATCAACAGCCTGATCGTCACGGGCGGCGCCGTCATCCTCACCATCGTCGTCTCGGCGATGGCCGCCTATCCGCTCAGCCGCTACAAGCTTGGCTGGAATGCCATCATGCTCGGCCTGTTCCTGTCCGGCATCATGCTGCCCATCCGGTTGGCCTCGGTCGAACTGTTCACGCTGATGCGCAATCTCGGCCTGCTGGATTCGCTGACCGGGCTGATCCTGGTCTATTCGGCGATCCGCATTCCCTTCGCCGTCTTCATCTTCGCCAATTTCATGCGCGTCTTGCCCTCCGAGTTGGACGAGGCGGCGCGCATGGACGGCGCCGGCGAGGTCCGCATCCTGTTCCAGATCATCCTGCCGATGGTCAAGCCGGCGGTGTCGATCGTGGCAATCTTCACCGCGATCGCGGTGTGGAACGATTTCTTCTTCCCGCTGATCTTCATCTTCGACGACCGCTACAAGACGGTGCCGCTGGCGATCAGCGTCTTCGTCGGCCAGTTCCGCACCGACTGGGGCCTGGTGTTCGCCTCGCTGGCGATATCCATGGCGCCCATCCTGATCATGTATTGTCTGCTGGCGCGGCAGATTCGCGAAGGCGTCGGCACCGGAGGGGGCATGAAATGATCGAAGACAGGATTTCTGCGGCGAAATCCATCCTGGTGGTCGGCGCACACGCCTTCGATGCCGAGGTGATGGCCGGGCCGCTGGCGGCCGCTGCCGTCAAGCGCGGCGCCACGGTGACCTTCCTGCATCTGACCATGGGTGAGCAGGGCCATCCGTACCTGGTTCCCGCGCATTATTGCGTGCAGAAGGAAGAGGAAGCGGGCAGCGCGGCGGAGCGGCTCGGCGTCGCCATGCGTAGCTTTGGCCTGCGCGACGGCTTCCTGCCCACAGACGATCAGACGGCGCTCGAAGTGGGCGACATCATTCGCGAGCTGAAACCCGAGATCGTCATCACCCATTGGCATGGCAGCTGGCACAAGGACCATCGCGCCGCCGCGCATTTGACGAAGACCGGTATCTTCTTCGCCGGACTGCCGACCGTTGCCAGCGACCATCCGGCGCACACGCCGCAACTGCTGCTGTTCGGCGAGAACTGGGAGGACGATGACGGCTTCCGGCCCGAGCATCTCGTCGATGTCAGCGACGGGTTCGAGGCCTGGCGCGACGCGGTCATGGAGTATGAGCTGGCGCGCGGCCTGAGCAGCTTCCCCTATGTCGACTATTACAGTTCGCTCTACCGGCTGCGCGGCTGCCTGCGTGGCACGCGCCATGCGCAGGCCTTCGCGGCGGCGTCGCATTCGTGGAATGCCGGCAGCGGCCTGTTCTCGCTCCCCTTCGGCAAAGGGTCCGGTCGATGAGGCGGGTACTCGCCATCGATCTCGGCGGCACCAATCTGCGCGCCGCCGTATCTACGGGCGATGTCGGTGCGTTGGAGGCGCTGGGCAGCGAGCCGGCGCCGGCAACCCTTGGTGCCTTCATTGCGCGCATCGACGCGCTGTGCGCTGAGGCCGGGTCGGTCTCAGCGCTTGGCATCGCGGTGCCGGGTCTGGTCGAGGGCTCAATCTGCCGCTGGATCCCCAACTTGCCGTTCCTCGACGGCGTCGATATCCAGCCGCTGTTTCCCAAACTGCGCGTAGCGCTCGGCAATGACGCGCAGATTGCGCTGCTGGCGGAGGCTGTCGAAGGCAGTGCGAAAAACATGTCGGATGCGATCCTGCTCGCCATCGGCACCGGCATCGGTTCGGCGGTGCTGGCCAATGGCCGCATCGTTGCCGGCGCGCATGGCGGCGCCTGCTCGTTCGGCTGGGCCTGCGCCGACGTGAGGGATCATGGTGAAGAGCGCAGCGGCTGGCTGGAGCGCGTCGCGTCGGGCCGGGCGCTTGATGCCCTTGCCGGACAGATCGGCCTTGCCGACGGCCGCCAGCTGATCGCCGCTGCCCAGGCCGGCGAACTGGCCGCACTCACCTTGCTTGAACTGCCGGCGCGACAGCTCGGCACCGCGCTTGCAGGCGCTGTCGCGCTGCTCGATCCGCAAGCGGTTCTGATTTCGGGTGGTTTGGCGGAGGCGCTGGATGTGATCCGGCCGCCGCTGCTTGCAGCGCTGCGACGCCAACTGCCGCCGCATCTGCGCGGCATCGACGTCAAGCCCGGAAAATTCGGTCCCCGCGCCGGCCTCGTCGGCGCGGCGCTGGCCGGCGCCGTTGGGCAAGGGTGGAGGCATGTGCGATGAGCGAAGCAAGCTTTCAGCAGCCGGACCGCAGACGGCCGGAGCCGCTCTGGTATCAGGTCGAAGAGGCGATCCGCGCCATCGTCAAGAGCGGCGAATGGGCAACGGGCGACCAGATCCCGGCGGAGGACAGGCTGTGCGCCCTGTTCGGCGTCAGCCGCATCACGCTGCGCCACGCCTTGCGCAACCTCGAGGAGGCAGGACTGCTCAGGCGCGAACATGGCCGCGGCACGTTCGTGCGCTCGACCACGCTGGTCGCCGGCACGCGCGAGCTGACCAGCTTCACCCAGGAGATGGGCAATATGGGCGTGGTCGCGGGCTCGCGCCTGCTCGACTGCAGCCTGACCACCGCCAATGCGGCGGCTGCCGGCGCGCTGGAGATCGAGGAGGGCGATCCGGTGGTGCGCATTCGCAGGCTGCGGCTCGGCAACAACGAGCCGATCGGCATCCAGACGGCGCAGCTGTCGGCGGTGCGCGTGCCGGGCTTCCTCGATGCCGGCCTGCTGCAGGGCTCGCTCTACGAGGCGCTGGAGCGCCATTACGGCATCGTGCCGGTGGCCGCGCGGGAGAACTACCGGGTCGGCGCGGTCGGCGCGGCGGACGCCGAACTGCTCGACCTCGCTGTCGGCAGCCCGGCCTTCGTCGTCGAACGCATCACCACCGACGAGCGCGGCCCGTTCGAATTCACCGTCTCGATCATGCGCGGCGACCGCTACGAAATCCGCTCGACGCTGCGCGCCGGACGCGTGCCGCTGAACCCGAGAAGCTGATCCATTCCAGACCGACACATCAAACAGGAGTACCCACGTGTCCGATCTCTACATCCACCGTCTCGCCGCCCTCATTGACCAGGCTGCGAAAGCCAATGAAGAGGCCTTTGACCAGGCCGCCAGCCACTTTGCCGACTCCCTCGAGGGCGGCGGGCTGGTGCATCTCTATGGCTCCGGCCATTCGGTGCTGCCGGTGCAGGAAGTGTTTCCGCGCTATGGCAGCTATGTCGGCTTCAACCCCCTGACCGACCCGCGCGTGATGTGGCACAATGTGCTCGGCGCCGGCGGCGTGCGCGAGCTTTTGTGGCTGGAGCGTACGGAGAAATACGCCGAAAAATTCCTCGACCACCAGCCGCTCAACAAGGGCGATTCCATCATCATCTTCGGCCATAGCGGCCGCAACTCGTCGGGCATCGACACCGCGCTCTACGCCAGGAAGCGCGGCATCTTCGTCGTCGCGGTCACCAGCAAGAACAATCTGGACAAGCCGGCGACGCACTCCTCCGGCAAGCGGCTGGCCGATGCCGCCGACCTCGTCATCGACACCTGTTCGCCGATCGAGGACGCCATCGTGCCGGTCGAGGGCTGGAGCCGGCCGGTGTCGGGCTCATCGACGGTGCTTGCCATGATCCTGGCGCATGAGCTGATCGCGCGCACCGCCGAGCAGCTCGCCAAGCGGGGCATCGAACTGCCGGTCTTCGCCTCGCCGACCATTGCCGGCGTGACGTTGCACGACACCGACGTCATCTATGGCGTCTACCGCGAGCGCATGCTTGACGCGCAGAAGAAGCACCTGCCGACCTTCCAGGCAACGATGCGCGGAGAGTGAAAAAAGGGAGGCCCGGCACATGCCGGGCCTCCGACGTCTCGTTCCGCAATTCCTATCCTCTCAACGCCGCTTCGGGCGCCCGGCAGGCGATTTGTTGCCGCGCGGCCCGCTCTGAACCGGCGTGTTGCCCTGGTTTTCCTCCGACAGCTTGCGCCAGCGGGCAAGGCGCTCGGGGTCGAGCGTACCCGCCTTCAACGCAGCCTGCACCGCGCAGCCCGGTTCGTGGACATGGGTGCAGTCGCGGAACTTGCACAGCGGTGCGAGCTCGGTGATTTCGGCAAACAGCGTGTCGATGCCGGAGGCGACGTCGCTGACATGCAGCGTGCGCATGCCCGGCGTGTCGATCACCCAGCCGCCGCCGGCAATGGCGTGCAGCGATCTGGCTGTGGTAGTGTGGCGACCCTTGGCATCGTGCTCGCGAATGCCCGCGGTCTGTTGCGGCGATTGCTGCGCCGATCCGGCCAGCGTGTTGACCAGCGTCGATTTGCCGACGCCGGAGGAGCCGACCAGCGCCACCGTCTGCCCTGCGCCACACCAGGGAGCAAGCGCCGCTGCGGCATCGGCGACGCGCGGGTTCAGCATCACCACGGCCAGTCCACGCTGCAGGGCGGCGGCCTGGCGTTGGTAAGCCTCGGCATCGTCAGCGGTGTCGGCCTTGGTCAGCAGGATCACCGGCGTCGTTCCGGCCTCGTTGGCCAGCGCGAGATAGCGCTCGAGCCGGGCGATGTTGAAATCGGCATTGCAGGACGTCACGATGAACAGCGTGTCGACATTGGCCGCGGCCAGCTGCGGCACCCTGCCTCCCTGTGTGCGGCGCTCCAGCACCGTCTTGCGGGTCAGGCGGCGGCGCAGCAGATGCGTATGCGGCTCGACCAGCACCCAGTCGCCGACGGCATAGTCGCCGGTGTTGGTATTGGCCGGCAGCGTCAGATCCACTGGCCCTGACAGAGACAGACCGGCCAGGCGGTCGCGGTGCACCGAGGCGATGCGCGTCGGCACTAGGTTTGCCTCATCGGCTTCAAGCTGGTCGCCGAAGAAATCCGTCCAGCCCAGGCTTGCGAGGGAAGCCGTCACGGTTTTGACCACGGGGACGGCGTCACAGACATCGGAGAGTATCCTTTGGCAAAATGGGCGCGGACCCTCGGGGCGGTTGTTCAAGCCGTGTATGGGCGGCATGGCGGCATTTGGCAAGCCGAACCGCGCCGATGGCCGAGCCGTTTCGCGCACCACGTTGGAACGCATCGAGGCGGCGGGTCGCTGAACGTCACCAGACACGGAACCCTATCGTGGCACCTATCCGCATCACGCGCGTTGAGGTCATTCAATCATCGAGGAAAAATCTCATGCGCGTGCGCGTCGTCACTATCAATGTCTGGAACACGGAAGGGGAGCCGGAACGTCTGACCGCCATCAACCGGGAGCTGAGGCGGCTCGACCCGGATCTGGTCGCCTTTCAGGAGGTCGTCCAGACAGCCGATGTGAAATTCCTCGATACGCTGCCCGATGGTTTGGATTTGCATGCAACGCATCAAGCCTCTTCGTCGACCTCGAAGTTGGCAGCGACGGCTGAGGATGGCAGGTCGAGAAGCCTGCCAAAAGGGGGAGGGGGATGGCCGGTACCGCAGGGGGCGGGGGGTTGGGATGGGGTTGCCTGAAGCACCGGCCAAAGCGGGACAAGTCCCACGCCCACAAGCTAGCAGAGCTTGGATCGGTTCATATGGTGTGATCGCGGAACTGGCGCAAAAGCGCTTTCACATCCCCGCGCAGGCGTCGGCAACGAGCCCGCAACCGGGGGTTTCCGGTCGGTTGGTGGGTTGCGCAAGCGTCGGTTGAAGGCGCTGCGGGAGGCTGTCGTTTTTAGTGCGGTTCGAGTGCTATGCGCTCAGCGACAGGTGCTCAAGGCAGGGCAATCGCGTGGCGCCACCACATGCGATTGTCCTGCTTACGCCACCGGCAGCCTTCGCCCCGCAATCAGATCCGCCCCGCAATCAGATCCGCCGCCTTCTCGGCGATCATGACCACTGCCGCATTGGTGTTGGACGACACGATGCTCGGCATGACCGAGCTGTCGCAGACACGCAGGCCTTGCAGACCGCGCACGCGCAGCTCGGGATCGACGACGCTGCCGGCATCGCCGCCCATTCGGCAGGTGCCGACTGGGTGATAGGCGCTGCGGCCATGTTCTCGGGCGAAGGCTTCGAGTGCTGAGCGCCCCTGCATCGCCTTGCCGGGCAGATGCTCGCGGCTGATGTATTTGGCGAAGGCTGGCTGCGACAGGATTTCGCGGCTGATCTCGATGCCGTCGATGGCGCGTTCGAGATCATAGCGCTCGGCGAACGGGTTGGGGTCGATGATGGGCGCATCGCGCAGGTCCGCGGACTTGAGCGTGACGCTGCCGCGCGAACGCGGGCGCACATGGTAGGAGTTCAGCGTGCAGCCATTGCCGCCGGGAACCGAGCCGATGCCTTCCTCAACGCCGGCGCCGGGCAGGAAATGGAACTGGATGTCCGGCGTCTTCTCCGCGCGGTCGCCCCACCAGAAGCCGCCGGACTCTACAATGTTGGAGGCCACCGGCCCCTTGCCGAACAGCGCATATTCAAGACCGGCGACCGCTTGCCAGCGCTTCTTCTTGTAACGGTCGATGCCGTGCGGTCCGTTGAGCTCGGCGACGACATCGACGTCCATGTGATCGTGCAGATTCTGGCCGACGTTTTTGGAATCGTGGACCACCTTGATGCCGTGCTGGCCGAGATGCACGGCCGGGCCGATGCCGGACAGCATCAGCAATTTCGGCGAGCCGATGGCGCCGGCGGCGACGATGACTTCGCGCTCGGCGCGGAGCAGTTCGGTGCGGCCATTGACGATGATCTCTACACCGATGGCGCGGCCGTTCTCGACCACGATGCGGCTGACCGAGGCGTCGGTGCGTAGCGTCAGATTCTTGCGGCCGAGCGCCGGCTTCAGATAGGCGACCGCCGTGCTCGAGCGTTTCCCCCGACGCGTCGTCGTCTGGTAGAAGCCGGCGCCCGCCTGCTCACCGGCGTTGAAGTCGGCGCGGAAAGGAAGGCCCGCCTGCTGCGCCGCCTTGACGAAGATGCGGGTCAGCGGATGCGGCGCGCCGCTGGAGACGCCGAGCGGGCCGTCAGTGCCGTGCTGCGCATCGGCAAAAGTGTCGTTGCCCTCGGAGCGGACGAAGTAGGGCAGCACGTCGGCATAGCTCCAGCCGGCACAGCCATCGTCGGTCGCCCAGCCATCGTAGTCCTGCGGGCAACCACGGGTGAACACCTGGGCGTTGATCGAGGAGCCGCCGCCGAGCACACGCGCCTGCGGATAGACCATGGTGCGGCCGTCGATCTCCTTGCCGGGCGCGGTGTCATAGCCCCAGATCAGAGGCCCCGACGTCATCTTGAAGAAGCCGACCGGCAAATGGATGTAGCGGTCGGTGTCGGGCGGACCGGCCTCGAGCAGCATGACGGACACGTCCGGGTCCTCGCTCAGCCGGGCGGCCAGAATGCAGCCAGCCGAACCGCCGCCGACAATGATGTAATCCGTCATTTCCACTCCCGGGTTCTCTTTGTTGGAGCATGATCTCCGGACAAAACGGTTTCTCGATTTGTCCGAGAAAACCGGTTCCCACTTCTAGGGATCATGCTCCGGCGGGCGATGAAATCACCGCCCCTTCCTCTTGCGCGCGACGATCTCAAGTCGCTTGTGCCACGTCAAGAGAAAGGATATGGTTATCGTGTTGAAGGGTTGTCGTACAAGTGGAGGAGCTTGACGATCCTCACCAGGAGGTCCCGGCCGCGCTCCCTGCGCAAGATGCCGGGCGGAACAGAATTCAATCGGGAGGTTTCGAGGTATGAACGACACGAAGAATTTTGCAGTCAACCGGCGCACGCTGATGATGGGCGCCACCGCCGGCGTGGCGGCACTCGCCATGCCGAGCGTGCTGCGCGCGCAGGACAAGCCGACGCTGGTGACATCGATCCGCTCGCTGTCCAACCCCTATCACGCGGTGTGGAAGACCGGCGCCGAAGCGTATGCCAAATGGGCCGGGCTGGAGCACGTCACGCTGGTTTCGGAAGGCAACAGCGAGAAGGGCATTGCCGACATCAAGGCGATGCTGGCCAAGACCGGCGGCAATATGGTGCTGAATTCCGATCCCAACGACACGCCCGATGCGCGCCCGATCGTCGAGGCCTGCGCCAAGGCCGGCGCCTATGTGGTGACGCAGTGGAACAAGCCTGGGGATCTGCACCCGAAGGATTTCAACCCGAACTATGTCTCGCATATCGAGTTCGACGGCATCGACAGCGGCAAGACCATCGCCGAGATCCTGTTCAAGACCATTGGCGGCAAGGGCGGCATCGTAGCGCTCGGCGGCCTGATCTCGACCACGGCGGCGATCGAACGCAAGAAGGGCCTCGACGCAGCGCTTGCCAACAACCCGGACATCAAGCTGCTCGATTTCCAGGTCGCCAACTGGAAGTCGACCGAAGCCTTCGACCTGATGGGCAATCTGCTCACCCGCTTCGGCGACGACATCAAGGGCATCTGGGCGGCCAATGACGATATGGGCTCGGGCGCTCTGGAAGCGCTGCGCGCCGAAAACCTCGCCGGCAAAGTGCCGATCGTCGGCGTCGACGGCATCAAGACGGCGGTCGATGCGGTGCGCACCGGCGAATTCGCCTGCACGGTCACTTCGGATCCGTTCTGGCAGGGCGGCATGGGTCTCGCCATCGGCTACAACGCCAAGATCGGCAAGTTCGACCCGACCAAGGAGCCGCCGGAGCACCGTGAGTTCTACGGCAAGGCGGTGCTGATCTCGCACGACAATGTCGAGGAGTATTACAAGACCAATGTCGATGCGAAGCCCGAGATCGACTGGAACGATCTGTGGGCCCGGGTCACCGGAGCAATCCGTACCTGATCCATCGGAGTGGGCTGCACCTCCCTGGCGGCCCGCTTCCTCCCGCAGCCGTCGCGATCCCCTTGTCGCGACGGCTGTCACCAGCAGACGGGAAGCGGTTTCTTGACAATCCATACAGAACCCCTGAAGTCCGTTTCGGACATCGAGCGGACGACGCCCATGACACCGTTCCCCGGCCGGATCGCGACATTCCTGGGCGGCAGGCGCTGGCGCAGCCTGGCGCCGCTGGCGGTGCTGATTGTACTCTGCGTACTCATCGCCATTGCCAACCCCAATTTCATCGAGCTGCGCAATCTGGTGCGGCTTGCGAATTCCGCCGCCGTGCCGCTGACGCTGGCGATGGGGCTGACCTTCATCATCCTGATGGGCAGCATCGACCTCGCAGTCGAAGGCACGCTTTCGGTGGCGGCGATGGTGCTTGTGCTGCTCGCCGCCAATGACGGCAACAGCAACGACTATGGCTGGTGGGCGGTGCTCGCTGCCATCGCCGCCGGCACCGCCATGGGCTTCGTCAGCGGTCTCGTCCAGGCCATGCTGCGCATCCCGTCCTTCATGGGCACGCTCGGCATGTGGTTCATCGGCCTCGGCCTGTCGGTCTATATGCTGGGCGGCACGGCGATCAAGCTGAACGACGCCTCGATCCGCGACCTGGCCTTGCACCGTTTCCTCGGCCTGCCGGTGGCGGTCTGGGTTGCGTTCGGCGCGTTCCTGCTCGCCACCGTCATCCAGTATCACACCAAGCTCGGCCGCCACATATTGGCGATCGGCGGCGACGAGGATGTCGCCAAGCTCTCGGGCGTCAATGTCGTGCGCGTGCGCATCACCGCTTTTGCGCTGGCCGGTTTCTTCTTCGGCATTGCCGGTGTGCTTGCCGCCGCACAGCTCGGCCAGTCGCACGCCGTCATCGGCGACGGCAGGCTGTTTGCAGCGGTCACCGCAGTGGTCGTCGGCGGCACCGCTTTGACCGGCGGCGAGGGCGGCGTCGTCAACACGCTGATCGGTGTGCTGATCGTCACCGTGCTTGCCAATGGCATGATCCTGCTCGGCATCTCGCCCTACATCCAGCAGACGGTGCAGGGTCTGATGATCATCGCCGCGGTGGCGCTGTCGCTCGACCGTGTCCGCCTGAAAATCGTCAAGTGAACGCCATGCTGCAGGCGTCCAACATCATCAAGAATTTCCCCGGCGTCCAGGCGCTGCGCGACGTCTCCATCGAGGTGCGGCCCAATGAAGTTGTCGGGCTGATCGGCGAGAACGGCGCCGGCAAGTCGACGCTGATGCGGGTGCTGGCCGGCGGCTACCGGCCGGATGGCGGCTCGCTCACGCTGGATGGCGAACAGCTGCGCATGCGCAACGCCCGTGATGCGGCCAGGCATGGCATCGGCATGGTGTTCCAGGAGCAGTCGCTGGTGCTGAACCTGACGGTTGCCGAAAACATCTATCTCGGCGAAGAGGACCGCTTCACCCGCTTCGGCCTCGTCAATTGGCGCGCCATGAACGCGGCGGCGCGGCGGCAACTGGCCAAGATCGGCATCGACATCGACGTCACCGCGCGCACCTCCGAACTCACCTTCGCCGCACGCCAGATGGTCGAGCTCGCCAAGGCGCTGACCTTGGAGGAAGTGGTCGAGCGGCAGTTGCTCATCCTGCTCGACGAGCCGACCTCGGTGCTCAACGCCGCTGATATCGAGGTGCTGTTCGCGCGGGTGCGCTCGCTTAAATCCCGCGCCAGTTTTGTGTTCGTCTCGCACCGCCTCGACGAGGTGCTCAACATCTCCGACCGTGTCTACACGATGAAGGACGGCGCGGTCGTCGCCGAGCACCGCGCAGCTGAAGTCACCGCGCCGGAGCTGCACGAGATCATGGTCGGGCGCGGCCTGCAGGCCGAATATTACCGCGAGGCCCGCCAGCTCGCGCCGCGCGATATCGTGATGGTCGAGGCCAAGGGGCTTGGCGCCAACGGTTACTATCACGGCGTCGATCTCTCGATCCGGGCCGGCGAGATTGTCGGCATTGCCGGCGTCGTCGGCTCCGGCCGCGAGGAGGTGACGCGCACCGTTGGCGGCTTCGTCCAGCATGATGCCGGCGAGATGAAAATCGCCGGCGATGCCGTGCGCTTCTCCTCGCCGGAGCCGGCTGTGCGCAAGGGCATCGGCTATGTCCCGCGCGAGCGCCGGCTCGAAGGGCTGGTGATGTTCCTGTCGATCGCGGAGAACATTTCGCTGGCCGATCTCTCCAGCGTCATGCGCCATGGCGCCATCGACTATGGCAAGGAGCGCCGGCTTGCCGCCGACTGGATCAAGCGGCTGCGCATCAAGGCGCCCGGTCCCGATGCCGCCTGCCGCAAGCTCAGCGGCGGCAACCAGCAGAAGGTGGTGCTGGCGCGCTGGATGACGGCGGGCTCGCGCATCCTGGTGCTCGACCATCCCACACGCGGCCTCGATGTCGGCGCCAAGGAGGAGGTCTACGAATTGGTGCGCGACCTCTCCGCGCAAGGCGTGGCGATCCTTTTGATTTCCGACACGCTGGAGGAAACGATCGGCCTGTCGCACCAGGTGCTGGTGATGCGCGATGGTGCAATCACCGCGCGCTTCGATGCCAGTCCGGGCAACAAGCCGAACCAGGTCGATCTTCTCAGGGCAATGGTGTGAGCCGATGAATGAAGCGTTCTCCATCAGGCGGGTTTTCGGAGGCAAGTGGACGCAAGGCGCTATTCCGCTGGTGCTGCTTGTCGGCCTGCTTTTGATCATCGAGATCGCCGCGCCCGGCTTCCTGACCGGCGAGACCGTGGCGCTTTTGTTTGCCAACACCGCCGTGCTGTTCATCCTGGCGACCGGCGTCACCTTCGCCATCCTACTTGGCGGCATCGATTTGTCGATCCAGGCGGTGGCATCGCTGGCCAGCGTCATCCTGGCGCAATTGCTGCCTTCGCTCGGCCTTGCCGCCTTTCCGGTGGCGATCCTGTCGGGGCTCGCCTTCGGCGTGTTGAGCGGCGTCGTTCACGTCAAGCTGCGCGTGCCGTCCTTCGTCGCGACGCTCGCCACCGGCGGCGTGGTCACCGGCCTGGCGCTGTGGGTCTCCAATGGCCGCGCCATCACCATCGAGGAGGCTGGTCGCGAAAACACCGCCTGGATCAACGCCACTGTCGCCGGCATTCCCGTGGTGGTGCTGATTTCGACGGTGATCGGCATCGCCGCCTTTCTGGCGCTGCGCTACACGCGCTTCGGCCGCCAGGCGATTGCGGTCGGCGCCGGCGAACCGGCGGCGTGGGCGGCGGGCATCAATGTCGACCGCACCAAGATCATCGCCTTTGCCGCGTCGGGTATGCTCGCGGCCATCGCCGGCATCGTGCTGGCAGCCAGGCTGTCGAGCGGTTCGCCGGTGCTGGCCAACCAGCTGCTGCTGCCGGCCATCGCCGCCGTCATCGTCGGCGGCACGGCGATCACCGGCGGGCTCGGCGGCGTTGCCCGCACGGCGGTCGGCGCGCTGATCATCTCGATCGTGCGCATCGGCATGACCTTTGTCGGCGTCAACATTTTCCTGGAAAACATGGTGTTCGGCGCGGTGCTGATCGCTGCCGTCGCCATTACCATCGACCGCAGCAAGATCGCGGTCATCAAGTGATCCCGCCTCCCAGGCAAGCGCGGACAGGACGGGACCGCATCGGCGCGAGGCCGATGCGGTCCGGCCCCATCGGATCACATTGTGTCGAGGCCGATCAGCTCGATCTTGTAGCCGTCGGGGTCTTCGACGAAAGCGATGTGGGTGGTGCCGTGCTGCATCGGGCCGGGCTTGCGCGGGATCTTGGCGCCGCGCTTTTCCAGTTCGGCGCAGACGGCGTAGATGTCGTTGACGCCGAGCGCCAGATGGCCGAAGCCGGTGCCGATCTCGTAGGGTTCGTCGCGGCCCCAGTTCAGCGTCAGCTCGACGACGGCTTCCTTGTCCTCGGGGCCATAGCCGACAAAGGCGTTGGTGAACTTGCCGCCGGGGTAGTCGTCGCGACGCAGCAGGGTCATGCCGAGCACCTCGGTGTAGAAGGCGATCGACTTGTCGAGGTCGAGCACCCTGATCATGGTGTGCATATAGCGAAAGCCCGGGGCGTCGCTCATTGGGGAAGTCCTCCGAATTCTGTGATTTGCGAGTCTGATCATCCACATCGAACGCTTGGCGGCAAGATGGCCTCGCTTGATGTTCTCAATCAGGGTTGTATGATAACACGACAACGCCGGTATTTGTCCAGTCGTTTTGCCGAGGGGCCCAGAGCCAATCCATGAATGCCGTGCCGCCAACCTCCGCATCGCAGATCGCAGCCCTGGCCGGCCTGCTGCCGAATGGCGGGCTGCTGACCGACGAAGAGGATCTGGCGCGCTACAGCCGCGATTGGTCGGGCGATCATTTCGGCCGGCCGCTGGCCGTGGCGCGGCCCTCTTCGGTGGAGGAAATGTCGGCGCTGATGCGGTTCTGCCATGCCGAGCGCATTCCGGTCGTGCCGCAAGGCGGGTTGACCGGGCTCGTCGGCGCCGCAGTGGCGGCGGATGGCGGCGAGATCGTCATCTCGCTGGAGCGCATGAACAAGATTCGCTCGATCAGCCCGACCGACTTCGCCATGGTGGTCGAGGCCGGCTGCATTCTCGAGGACGCCAAGCGCGCCGCCGAAGCGAGCGACTGCCTGCTGCCGATCACTTTCGGCGCGCAGGGCAGCTGCCGCATCGGCGGCAATGTCGCCACAAATGCCGGCGGCTTCAACGTGCTGCGCTACGGCATGACGCGCGACCTGGTGCTTGGCCTCGAAGTGGTGCTGGCCGACGGCCGCATCTGGAACGGGCTGAAAGTGCTGCGCAAGGACAATCGCGGCTATGATCTGAAGCAGATCTTCATCGGCTCGGAGGGCACGCTCGGCATCGTCACCGCGGCGGCGCTGAAACTATTCCCCAAGCCGACGCAGATCGAAACCGCGCTGGTTGGCCTGCGCTCCGTCGAGGACGCGATGGCACTCTATGCAAGGGCGCGGCGCGATTGCAGCGATTTGCTCACCGCCTTCGAACTGATCCTGCGCGGCGGCATCGAGATCACCATGCGCGAAGGCCAGGATTTTCCCGATCCGCTCAGCCAGCCCTATCCCGTCTATGTGCTGATCGAGGTGTCGTCGGGCGGGCTGATCGACCTCTCCGATATGCTGCTGGGGTTTCTCGGCAGCGTCGAGGACATCGTCGAGGACGGCGTCATCGCTTCGACCAGGGCTCAAGGTGAGCGGTTGTGGCTCTACCGCGAGATCATGGTCGAGCGGCAAGGCAGGGGCGGGCGCTACCTGCGCACCGATGTGTCGGTGCCGATCTCCAGGCTTGCCGATTTCGTCACCGATGCGCTGGCCGCCTTGGAGAAAGCCCGGCCCGACGCCCTGGCTGTCACCTACGGCCATGTCGGCGACGGCAACATCCACCTCAACGTCGTGCCGCCGGAAGGCATGGGCACCGAGGCGATGGAACATCTGTTCGAGCAGGCGGAAGCCGAGATCTTCACCGTCGTCGATCGCTATGGCGGCTCGATCAGCGCCGAGCACGGCATCGGCCGGGTCAAGCAGAAGGCGTTCCTCGAACGCATCGATCCGGTGACGCTCGACCTCGCCGCCGGCATCAAGGACGCATTCGACCCGCGCCACATTCTCAGCAACGGCCGCATTCTGGCGTCCGCACCCGCCGTCGACTATAGGTGAGCGATGACGCTGAAACTCGACAAGGTCAATCGCGGCCCACACCTCTCCACTCTGGTGGCCAGTTCCATCTCGCGCGAGATCGCGCAAGGCCGGCTGAAGCCGGGTGACCAACTGCCGACCGAACAGGCGCTGGCGACCACATTCGGCGTCAGCCGCAACGTCGTGCGCGAGGCGATCGCGCGGCTGCGCTCGGAAGGCCGCATCTGGTCGCAGCAGGGGCGCGGCGCCTTCGTGGTCGAGACCACCAACCCGACGGTGCTGACCATCGACCATGAGACGCTGCAGCGCGCCGATTCCTTCCGCAACCTGTTCGAACTGCGCGGCATCCTCGAAGTGCAGGCCGCAGCCCTTGCCGCGAAGCGGCGCAGCGACGCCGATCTCAAAGCCATGGGCGATGCGCTATCCGGCATGCGCGCCGCACCCTATGGCAGCGTCGCCTGGCTGCGCAGCGACCTCGAATTCCACCGCACCGTCGCCGAGGCGACGCGCAATTCCTACATGGGCCAGTTCCTGGTCTTCGTTTCCGAGCGCGTCCGCGAAAGCATTCTCGCCGCCGGCAACCAGCAGAAGTCGGACGACATGGCCCGCATTACGCTGGGCGAACACGAGCGCATCCTGAGAGCGATCCGTGCCGGCGACGCCGAAGGGGCGCAAGCCGCGATGCGCGACCATCTGGCGGGCGCGGCGCTGCGGGTGGGGTTGCATGAGGGGGAAGCTGCGGAGATAGCGCCGGGGCCCGAGGCAGCGTCTCCGGTACGGCATTCGCGGTTGCGGAAGGCTGTGCGCGGGCAGGCTTAGGGATAGCCTTGCCTTGTCCGCGCGCTGGGCCAATCGCCTATGGCGGCGCTGACCCCACTCCGTCTCGGCTTCGCCGAGCCACCTTGCCGGGGCGAGCCACGGGTCTCGCCCGTCCTTCGGACCCCCCATTTCATGGGGGATGAGGAAATGCCAATCTCCGAGATCGCAGCCCTTCAAAAGCTTGGGTTTCCTCTCCCCCACGAATGTGGGGGTAGAGGTGGCTCGGCGAAGCCGAGACGGAGTGGGGGAGCGCCATATCAGATTTCACTCGGTCGTCGGCTCACCAGCTCAGGGCCGGAGATAGGCCGCCACCCCAACGCGCTATTTCAGCGGCAAAAACAGCTCAAGCACCACCTCGCGCACCGGTCCGTTCGACGAAAAGTGTCGCTGGCAATAGATCGGAAAGTCGCGCGCCTCCTCGCCGCTGGCCGGAAGCCATTCGCGGTAGAGGTAGAGCGCTGCCGGCTCGAGATTGTTGGTGTTGCCGGGATATCGCAGCACCGCGCTGCGTCCGCCGGGGATCACGCCGGCCTTCATCTGCGCGTCCTCGATCGGCCCGCCTTCTACCGGCAGGTCGGTTCCGGCACAGATATCCATGCTGTAATCGGCCGGGTTCGCCGGCTCCCTTTCGGAACGGAAGATGTTGAAGGTCGGGCTTGTCTCGGGCGAGAGGCCGGCCGCCTTGCGCCAGGCGATGAAGCGTTGGATGGTGTCCTGGAGCGTCGCCCGGTCGCCGCGATGCTCCATGATCGCCACCGGCGTCGGCGGCACCTCGCGGATCATGACGTCGGCGGGTTCGAAGATTATCTGCATGAGCGTGGTCCTTGCTTTGTCGAGCGGCCCGAAGGCCATGAGCCATGCCCCCCAGTCGGGAGACTTCCGGACGACGAAGGCGATTGTCCGAACCGTTGCCGAAAGGCGCGGGCGAAGGCATCCGGTGCGTCGTAACCGGCATCCATCGCTATGTCGGTCACGCTTTGGGCGTCGCTTTCGGCAAGCCGGTACGAAGCGCGCTTCAGGCGGGCGAGTTGGACATAGCGATGCACGGACAACCCGAAGGTAGACGTGAACTGCCGGTGGAAATGGAATTTCGAAAACGCCGCGACGCCGCTCAACGCTTCCAGGCCCAGATCGCCGTCCAGATGCTGGTCGATGTGGTCCAGCACCCGCTGCATCCGGGCATGGTAGTTTTCAAGTGCCGTCTTCATCGTCTCGTCCTGCGTGGCGACACCAGATAGGCGCTCTTGGAGATGTCGCGCTCGACCGATCTTGCGGTTTGGCATGGATGGAGGGGTGCGGCCAGCGGTGGCGAGAGGCGCGCCCGATCTGCCGAGGGGGCCGGCGCCGCCGGTGCCATGAAGGAGTCGGTGTACGGTCTCATTGAGCCGTTTCGTCGGAATCCTTGGCCGGTTTTCCACCGATCAGGCCCGTTATCCCCAGAAAGCCTTGAAACGAATCGGTTTTTCGGCCGGGACTCTTGTCACCGAGTCATGAAATCAGGATCAATTGACATTCCAGCGCGATGGAGGGGTGAGTCGGCCCGCAAAAGCGCTCACACCCCGCCCCACCGGGCGTCGCTGGATGGCGCACCCCTGCTACGGGTGCCTTCTTCCCCGAGCCATCCGGGGAAGTCGTATCAAAGCGGAAGAATCCGCTCAGCCACTATGAATATGCGCAAACGCATAATTTTCCAGCGCCAAATAGGCGTTTTCGCATTTTTCCACTTCCATTGAGAAAACTAGCCTGCTGGCGCGTCAGACTATCGCATCTCACGCATGGGCGCCTCCGCCAGCGACACCCCGTTCAACTCGCGGCAAAAACCGAAAACGCCAGCACAATTTCTCCGCTAGTCGCCGGCATGCTCTCACGGCAGAGTGTGGCCATGTGCAATCTCACAATCTCACCACGTCTCAAGAGCCATCCGCCAGTGGACGCGGACGTTCGGGACATTCTGGGCAACCTTGAGCCATCAGTTGATATCCCAACATGCCTGGGCCCGTGGTCCGCAGTGCCTCGGACGGGCAGCGCGAGATGGCGAAGTTGCTCTGGGGTATGCCGACGCCGGCCGAGCGGGTGAACGGCAAGGCGGACTATGGCACCACCAACATCCGCAACCCGCAATATGGCCATTGGCAGCAGTATGTCGGTGTCGAGAACCGCTGCGTGGTGCCGGTTACGACCTTCGCAGAACCCAGCCCAACGCCCGGCGACAAAGACCCCGAGACAGGCGTCCAGCGGAACTATTGGTTCGCGCTCAATGAGGAGCGCCCGCTGTTCTTCTTCGCTGGCCTCTGGACGGCGTGGCATGGGGTGCGAAAGGTCAAGGACGGCCCCAGCGACTTCGAGCTCTACGGATTCATGACCACCGAGCCCAATGCTCTCATCAAGCCGATCCACGAAAAGGCGATGCCGGTGATCCTGAGGACGCAAGAGGAGACGGAGACGTGGCTGACCGCGCCATGGTCCGAGGCCAAGCGGCTGCAGCGCACTGCGCCGGACGATGCCCTTGTGATTGTCGAGAAGCCTGCCACGCAGATCAAGTTTCCCACTCAAGCGCCGCCGGCGCCGGCTCAAGGCTCGCTGTTTTAGGCCTAAGCGGGATCAGGACCGAAAGCCAAATTGGCGCAGGGTGTCGTCCGAACAGGGTTTCACCGCGTCAACCGAATCTGCGATGGTGTTCGTCCCTGTAAAGTGGCGTGCCTTCGCGCCGTCACACATGAAATTGGTGCCGCCCGGTAAGGCGCAAATGGCATCGCTCTTTCGCACCATAATCAAGCCGCCACTCTCCTTTCCCCGCCAGACTAGGCATCCCGGGAAGCGTCTCGACAGTTCGTACGGTAGGTTAGGGCGGACGGTCTGGAGAGAGTCGACATCGCAGATCGTGAGCATGTCAGCGCCGTTGGTAAGCGGTGTGTTGGGGTCTGCGAACATCTTGCGGAGGTCAACCATCCTGCCTTGTGAGCAGGCGCGGGTGGCATTGAAGTCTATTTTGACTTCCTGCGATGGCGGGAAAAAGAAGTTGCGTCCCAGTTCTTTAAGGTAGTTTCCAAACTCCCCCAGGGGGCCGCCTGCAATCCCGAGGACGATAGCCGCCAAGATCCCTGTCCCTGCAATCCACGTAATCCACGAGCGAGGCTTCTTCGATGAATCAGCCATGTGGAGCGATCATAAAGACGAATTGGACCTCGCCTACCATGTACGAAAGCCGCAACCAGCCAGTCTCCTTCCCAACGCGGCAGGCAAAGGCGCCATCGACAATCTCGGTGCGCTCCTCTTTGTTTTCTGAGGGTTTAAGGAACCCATCGATACAGGTTGCCGTCAGTTTGTCGAAGCTCTTGATGACAGCGGGGAGTTCTGCTTTCGCTTTGGCAACTTCGCTTTGGTCCGCGTCTGGCGTTGTCGAGCTCGCCGCCAAATTCTGAAGGACGGCCACTAAGCTTTCCGGATCGCCGGCCCGAATAAATTCCCTGATGATGGCGTCGTGCTTCAGATCGCCCTCTAGTGCCTGCACTGTAATTTGGCACCACTGTCGTTGCACATCTACAGTAGACCAGCAGGCGGTGGCATTGTTCACCACGGCTCCATGTTCTTGGACGGGACCACGTTCGAGATCACAGGTGCATTTCTCTCGGGACGCATCTTCCCCGTGGGCCGACAAAGTCCAGCCCGCTAGAGCCAACGCGAAAGCGGCAGCCACAATAGCTTTCAACATTGAGCCCCTTCCTCAAAATCATCCTGAAGTAATCACGCTGTGTCCAAAAACACAAAGCGAAAGTAGAACGGCCTTGGGGTCCATCACGTCTCGTCACGCCAAATCACTCTGCGCACCATTCGGATTTCAACAAGCCGTCTCACGCGTATTTTCATGCTCTCCGACGCGCTGGGCAGCAGGATGTCGACGTCAAGCTCGCGGCGTTTGCACCGCTCGCAACGCATGTGCCGGTCAACGTCCCAAAACGGAATGTCTCCAACCAGCTTGGCAAGGTCGCCAGGCAGATAGTGGCGCGTGATGTTGCAGTTGAAGCAGCGGACACGGATCAGCTGCCCAACCTCATGTGCTTTGCTCAGGGTCTGCACAAGGCGGCGGGGTTTTCTGGGCTGCTCGGGCATATTAGAAAATAGGAATGAGTTCCTCGCCGAGTCAATTCGTCCTTGACATTTATGTTCTCTTTTTGTTCACTGTGACCATGCATCGCTTGGAGTAATCGCTATGGACCGCATCGTGACACTAAACAGTCGGCAGGAAGCCGCTCTCCAAGCTCACGCCGAAGATTTCATTGCCGTCCACAAGGGCGATGTGATGAAGGCACTGAAGGAAATGATCGTGCTCAATGGGCATCTTCAGGAACGGCTTGATGCGCTTACCGCACCACGTCGCGCGGCACGATAGGAGGACGGCAATGGGTATGATGCACTTTGACGAGGAAGCGAAAGCCGAGTTGCACTCAGAAGCCGTGAAGTTGATTGCCCGCTATGACAGCCCGCTTGAGACCGTAAAGGCGCTGATGGCCTATAACTGCGAGCTTGAGACCCAGATACTCGCCATAGCCCACCGGCATCCGGGGATCGTTTCAATCGGCTACGATCCTACTCCGCCTGTGCTGGGGTGACCGCTTGTGATTGGCGGCGATAATCGAGCCGCTCTTCACTCCGCCGGCTCCACCAGCGACACCCCATTCAACCCCGCCACAATATCCGACAGCGCCGGCACGAACTTCTCGCCGTGGCCTGTCGTGACGGCAGTGGCAAAGCCATTGCGCACCGCCGCGCCGATGGGATTGGCGATGCCGGCTGCTTGCGCGAAGGAGGCGAGGTAGGTCATGTCCTTCAGCGCGTTGGCGATGGCGAAGCGCTGGGCGTTTTCGTTGCGGTTGAGGACGAAATCGAAGAAGGCCTGGTAGAAGCCGCAATCCATGCGGCTGCCGGAGATGACGCTGTTGAAGACCTGCGGCGTCAGCCCGGCTTTGGTGCCGAGGCTCAGCGCTTCCGAGTAGATCGCGGAATAGCCCATCGAGACGAAATTGTTGAGCAGCTTCATGGTGTGGCCGCTGCCGGTCGGGCCGGTGTGGACGATTCGCGCGGCGAAGGCTTCGAGCACCGGTCGCGCGCGGGCGACGATTTCGGCCGGGCCGCCGACCATGACGTCGAGCTTGCCCTCGGTGGCTTCCTTGGGCGTGCGCGCCAGCGGCGAGTCGATCAGCGTTATGTCTTGCTGGGCGAGGTCGGCGGCAAGCGCTGTCGTCGATGACGGGTTGGAGGTCGAGCAGTCGATGATCAGCAGCGGCGTCTTGGCCGCAGCAAGCCCGTCCGCGCCCTTGACCAGCGCTTCGACCTCGCGCGAACCGGTGACGCACAGGATCACGATGTCGCAGGCGGCGGCGAGTTCGCGCGGGCTTGGCGCTTCGGTGGCGCCGGCGGCGATCAGCCGGTCTGCGGCGGTGCGGCTGCGGTGGACATGGACCGTCAGCGGCCAGCCCTTGCGCAACAGATTGTCGGCCATGCCGGCGCCCATGCTGCCCAGGCCGATGAAGCCGATGCGTTCTTTCATGCAATCCTCCCATGGCTCGTGCCAGCGGGCCGAACTTTCGTCACCTTGCGGCGGGCACCCGTCGATGCAATCCTTTGAACAAGAATCGAACCGGAGTCGCGCTGATGGCGGAGCCCATGACTTTCGACGCCATACCGCAGGCGCCCAACCTGCGGACGGGTCTGGTCAACACGCTGATTGCGCAGATCGAATCCGGTGACCTTGCGCCGGGGCAGCGGCTGCCGACCGAGCAGGAGATTGTTGCTGCCACAGGCGTCAGCCGCACCGTGGTGCGCGAGGCGCTGGCGGCGCTGCGCGCGCGCGGGCTGATTACCACGCGCCAGGGGCTCGGCGCCTTCGTCGCCAAGGATCCGCCGCCGAAGACGTTTTCCGTGCTGCCCGACGATCTCGAATCGATCGACGAGGTGCTGCGCGTGCTCGAACTGCGCATGGGCATCGAGGTGGAGGCGACCGGCCTCGCTGCCCAACGGCGCAGCGAGGCGGCGCTTCAACAGATGAGCGCTCGGCTCGACGCGCTGGAGGCGGCGGTGCGTGCCGGCGGCTCCGGCTCGGAAGAGGATTTCGGCTTCCACCGCGCCATTCTCGCCGCGACGCAGAACCCGAATTTCACCCGGCTGTTCGACACGTTCGGCAGCGCCATGGTCCCGCGCCATTGGACGCGGCTCGACCGGATGACGGAGGCCGAGCGGGAAAAATATCTCGACCGCATGCAGCGCGAGCACCGCGCCATTCTCGGGGCCATCGAAGCCAGGGACGTCAACGCCGCGCGCCGCGCCATGCGCAGCCATCTGACCAAAAGTTATGCCAGGTTCGAGGATCTGCGCGACAAAGCTGTTCACGATTAGGGGGCTAACCACGGTTGACGGACTGCTCATCCGGCGACCCGCCGAGATAGAGTTCGCGCATCAGCGACATGTTCCTCCCGGCTCCCACTGTTGCAGTCTTACCCCGTTGTCATACAACCCTGTAATCTGGTAAATCCTAGGAAGAGGGATGTCAATCGCGTTGCCATGCGGTATGAGGCTCCCGAAATCAGAACCGTCATCCCAAAGCCGCAAGTCAGGAAGCAAAATGCAGTCACGGAAATTTGGCCGTACCGGCAGATCAGTCAGCGAGATCGGCTTCGGCGCCTGGGCGATCGGCGCCGCCTGGGGCGAGGTCAATGACGACGATGCGGTCGCCGCCCTGCATGCCGCGCTCGATGCCGGCGTCAGCTTCCTCGACACCGCCGACGTCTATGGCGACGGCCGTTCGGAAAAGCTGATCGCACGGGTGATGAAGGAACGCGGTGGCGCGCGCCCGTTCATCGCCACCAAGGCCGGACGGCGGCTGCCGAAGCAGACGGTCGAGGGCTACAGCGTCGAGAACCTCACCGGCTGGATCGACCGCAGCCTGAAATACCTCCAGACCGACACGCTCGACCTGGTGCAGCTGCATTGCCCGCCGACCGATCTCTACTATCATCCGGAGGTGTTCGAGCGTCTCGACAAGCTCACCGAGCAGGGCAAGATCCGCAATTACGGCGTCAGCGTCGAGCGTGTCGAAGAGGCGCTGAAGGCGATGCAATATCCCGGCGTCGTCAGCGTGCAGATCATCTTCAACGCCTTCCGCCAGCGCCCGGCCGAGCTGTTCTTCGACCAGGCGAAAAAGAACGATGTCGCCGTCATCGCCCGCGTGCCGCTGGCCAGCGGCCTGTTGTCCGGCAAGTTCAGGGCGGACACCAAGTTCGAGACCACCGACCATCGCCTGTTCAACAGGAAAGGCGAAGCCTTCGATGTCGGCGAGACGTTTTCGGGCGTGCCCTATGAGGTCGGCCTAGCGGCGGTCGAGAAGGTGCGGCCGCTGGTGTCAGGCGACACCACGATGGCGAAATTCGCTCTGCGCTGGATCCTGATGTTCGACGCTGTGACGGTTGTCATTCCCGGCGCCCGCAATCCGGCGCAGGCGGTTTCCAATGCGGAAGCGGCGGAGCTTGCGCCGTTGTCCTCCGAGTCGATGGCCAAGGTGAAGGCGGTCTACGACGAGAACATCAAGCCCTACGTGCATCAGCGCTGGTAACCCGGCGCCTGCCGGCCTCGATCGGCTGACTGACCAGAGGTCAGCCGGGCCAAATTGCGTTCGTCCGTCACAAGCCGTGCAGCGGATTCTATGATCCATCGGTCATTTAATCGGCCGCGCCGCTTGTTATTGTGCAGTGCAGCAACGATATTGCTGCGTGTGCGTTGTGTGCACGAGTCTGCCCATTCCGGCGCGCAAGGATACCGATTTGCGAGACATATCCGATACGATCGCCCGGCTGAGCGCGATGCGCGGCCGGCCAGCCGGTGCAGGACAGAGCAAGGACGATCACCTGTCCGAGATGACAGGGTTCGGGTCCAATCCCGGCGCCTTGCGCGCGCGGTTTTATCTCCCTGAAAACCTGCCGAAGCAGGCAGCGCTGGTCGTGGTGCTGCATGGCTGTACCCAGAATGCAGCCGCTTACGATCATGGTTCCGGCTGGACCGAACTTGCTGCCGAGCAGGGTTTTGCCGTGCTTCTCCCCGAGCAGCAGCGCGCCAACAACGCCAATCTTTGCTTCAACTGGTTCGTGCCGGGCGATGTAAGCCGCGACAGCGGCGAGGCACTGTCCATCCGCCAGATGATCGAGGCGGCGGTGGTCACCCACGGTCTCGACCGCAAGCGGATATTCGTCACCGGTCTTTCCGCCGGCGGCGCCATGGCGGCGGTGATGCTGGCGACCTACCCGGACGTGTTTGCCGGTGGCGCGATCATTGCCGGGCTTGCCTATGGCAGCGCCTCGACCATCCCCGAAGCCTTCGACCGCATGCGTGGCCATGGCGGACCGTCCAGAAGCGACCTGCAGCGTCTGTTGCGGGAAGCTTCGCCGCACAAGGGGCCGTGGCCGAGGATTTCGGTCTGGCAGGGCTCGGCCGATACGACCGTGGTGCCTTCCAATGCCGACGCGGTGCTGGCGCAATGGCAGGGCGTGCACGGCCTCGCTCAAGCGCCGACACGCACGGAAAAGGTCGACGGTCAGGGCCGAAAAGTCTGGTGCGATGGCAAAGGCCGCGACGTGGTCGAGGCATACAGCATTGCCGGCATGGGCCATGGCACGCCATTGCAGGCGAGCGGCGACAATGCTCTCGGCAAAGCAGGGCCGTTCATGCTGGATGTCGGGATTTCCTCGACGCGCCACATCGCCCGTTTCTGGGGGCTGACGAAGCCAGACGTACGACGCGCGGCGAAAGCCGAGGCCGCTTCAGGCACTGCATTGCAGCCTTTCTCGCCGAAGGAAAAACCGCGAGCTGTCCGTGTCGATCCGGCCCCGGAGCCTGTCAATCCGCCAGGCGGTCCGGCGGGCGGGATTACCAAGGTCATCGAGGACGCGCTCAGGGCAGCGGGATTGATGCGCTGAGGCTGAGGCTCGCCCCGCACACGCCCAAAATACAAGGGCAAGCGCCAGCATCATTATCGCAGCAGGCCTTCGTCCTCGAACGCATCCCAGCCCTTCAATCCGGGCGCCGGGCCGTCCGTGTTCCGGGCCTTCCTCGCAGTGCGAGCCCGGCCGGTGCCCTTTCCCGCGCGCGTCAGCGCGGCCTTGCCCGCACCGCGCCGCCTGTTCTCGGCGACCGCCTGGACATCCTGCTCTCTCCAGACGGTTGCCAGATCGCGGTCCAGGACGTCCTCGATGTGGCGCGGGTCGAAAACGTGGAAGGTGACAGACTTTGATCGCCCACGCATCTTGACGGTGCGTGTGCCGGTGCTTTGCAGCCGACCGTCCTTGAGCCATTTGTGGCGCTCGCGCGAAGAGATCGTAAGGATATCCTCGACCTCGCGCGGAAGCACAGGCAGCGCTTCCACTCCCTCCAGTGTTTTGGAGATATTGGCAGAGGCGGCCTTGAACGCTTCCGCTTCGGATCTCGACATTCGCAATGCGATGCGGCCCGTCTCGGCCTTGACGTGCTTCCTGACTGCCCATGGCAGCCGGGCTCTGACTTCACGTTCGATCCCCTTGGAGCGCACGGCGGACCCGAGTGTCGCTGACGGCGACAACGGCCATTCGGCAATCAGTTGCGGGGACGGGCACATGCTTTCCTGGGCTGGTTTCGTTGGTTCGATGCTAACACGGCAAGAGCCGGTCAAGCCAAGGCAACAGCGAAAAGGGGCAGGTCCGAATAGAACCCGCCCCTTATGGCCGAATCTGAACGCCGCTTGCAGTGCGCCGACAGCACCTTCGGCCCCGCCGCCGTACGGCGACGGGGCTCGATGATCAGAGTGGGCTGGCGTCGCGCGTTCTGTCGCGCTCGGCCTCGATGTCGGTGTAGGGGTCGGCATTGGCATCGAAGCCGGTCCAGCCACCGGCTTCATAGGCGCGTCGGCGGTCTTGCAGATCGACCGAGTTGGACTCGCCAAGAATACGCTCGGCCTCGTCGGCGAGTTCGTCACTGACCCTGGCGGTCACCATCGTGCCACCGCGGCGAACGCCCTCCGCATAGACATGCGCATCCCTTTCGGGGACGCCTGACTCGGTCAGCGCCCCGACGATGCCGCCGGCAGCGCCCCCGACGACCGCGCCGCCAACGGCGCCGACCGCGGTGGCGGCCAGCCATCCTGCGGCCACGACCGGACCGACGCCCGGAATGGCCATGATGCCGAGCCCTGTCAGAAGCCCGCCGGCGCCGCCAATGACGGCTCCGAGACCGGCGCCGCCGGCTGCATCCTCGGCGGCGTTGGAGGTGTCGCCATCGTCGTACCAGTCGTCCGAATTGTTGGCGACGATGCTGATGTCGGCCTGCGGCACGCCGATTGCCTCCAGTTCGCCGACGGCATCGGAGGCATCATCGTAGTTGTCGAAAAGTCCGGTTACGGTTTTCATGGTCTTGATCTCCTCGATCTGGTTCAGAGGTTCAGTTGGCGCCGGCAACGACGTTGCCCTGATAATCGAGCGCCACGGTCGTGGTCTTGCCATCCTTGGTGGCCTGACCGCGCCAGATGCCCTGGTCGTCTTTGGTCAGCTTGGACACGCCGGAGAAGCCGGCATCCTGAATGCGGCTCTTCGCCTGATCCTCGGTGAAGCTGTTGGCACCCGGGACCGGGGCGGCCGGATTGGTGGTGTCGGTCGTGCTCACGGCCGGGGTGGTGGAGCTGGTGGTCGAGGATGCATTGTCGGCGGAAGCGATCTTCTCGACCATTTCCTGATGCATTTTGAGCGTCGGCAAGGTCTCGGAGGCGAAGGTCTTCAACTGCGCGTTGTCGCCGTCCTTGGCATAGCTCTCGAACAGCGTGACCGCCTCCGAATGCGCATCGCGCTGCATCTGGACATAGGGCTTGTCGACGGCATCGTTGGCATTCTGCAGAGCCTCCAGATCGGCCTTGTGCTTGGCGTCCAGCTCCGTCGGCACTTTCAGCTTCTGTTCGCCGGCGATGGTCGCAAGCTTGGCGTTGGCGGCGCCGTGATCGTCGATCATCTTCTTGGCGAAATCCTTGACGCCTTGATCCTGGGCCTTGCCCTCGGCGATCTTGCTGGAATCCACTTCGAACAGGCCGCCGATGGCGGCCTTGTCGACAAAGTCCTGAGCGCTGTCGGCGGCGAAGGCGGGCAGGGCGAAGACCATGGCTGTGGCGGTGGCCAGCGAAGCTAGAAGAACACGTGTTTTCATGGACAGAGATCCTCGTTGGGGCACACATCGTGCTGTGAGCCTAACCAGTGCGGCCAAGCTTTGTTCCGCCGCCCAAGCGTTATAGCCGGGAGGGTCGATGCCGCGATGATGGCCCCTCATCCTCGGATTTTGCGCCTTTGCGATGTCGACGCGTGGCTCGGACGGCGACCCGCTCGATGGGCGCCTTGCAAGTCCATCGCAAAGGGAAACGAGGCCTTCGCCGCCCGCAATGAATAGCGCCCGCGGTGGCCTATCGAGGTTCAGCGATCGTTGCGTTCGAGGCGGCGCGCAACCTCTGTCTGGGCGACCTGCAGCAGCGTGTCTATTTCGAACATCGCCGCCGCATGGCCGCCGTCGCGAATGACACGGCGGGCGCGGTGTAGCAGATCGGAGACCGTCCGCAGCGTTTCAGCATGGCTCGATCGATTCGACAAATGCGTGCCCTCCATCAGCCACAACCGTTGGATCGGGAGAGTGTTCCCAAAGTTGGCGGCCGGCCGGGTGAATGACTGTGAGCGCAGGCAGCGGAACCATCCTTGTCCGTTGGCCGTTCCCCCTGCCTCAACGAAAGGAACAGCCATGGCCGAGAACGACACCCCGAAGGACACCGCGAAGGACACCCCCAAGGACACCCCGAAGATTTCCGCCCGAGAGGCCCAGGAGGCCCTGGAGAAGCAGGTCGCATCGCTGAGGCGCGAGATCAGCAAGATCAACCGGACGCTTGCCGAGCGCGCAGAAGATGCCGTCGGCGAAGCCGGCGGCTGGTACGGCAGCGCGACCGAGCGCGCGGCACGGGCAACGCAGCAGCTGAGATCGCAGGCGCAGACGGTGTCCGAAGCCGTCCAGCAAAATCCCGGCACCATCAGCAGCGCTTTCGTGCTTGGCGGCATTGCCGGGTTGTTGATCGGCATGCTGCTCGGGCAAAGCCAGGAACGCGACCGAAGCTGGTTCTAGTGGCGTATCTTATGACCTATGGCGCCCGCCGGTTTTGCCGGCGGGCCTTGTATTTATGGACGCCAGATCAGTATCGTTTGAGTGAAAAACTCCCCGCTCGGGTATTCGGTTGACAGCTGTCCTACTAGTAGGTAGGCAGATTCCATGAGCAACCTTGTGATGACCTCCGATCAGATTCTGGCGTCCGCGCGAAACTTCATCGTGGCCGGCGGCTACAACGGATTCAGCTATGCCGATATCGCCGGCGAGGTGGGGATCCGCAAGGCGAGCATCCACCATCATTTCCCCAGCAAGGTCGACCTTGTCCGCACGCTTGTGGCGCGCCATCGCGAGCGTACCGAGGCCGGCATGGCAGATCTGGAAAGTAAACTCTCGGACCCGCTTGCACTGCTTCAAACCTATGCCGACTACTGGGCAAAATGCATTGAAGATGCGAGCGTCCCGTTTTGCGTCTGCGCGCTGCTTGCCAGCGAACTCCCTGCGCTCCCGGCTGAAATTGCCGTCGAAGTGCGGGCTTACTTCAGGTTTCTGTCGTCCTGGTTGACCAGGGTCATGGAGCACGGCGCCGAGCAGGGGATTCTCGGATTTGCAGGCTCGGCGGAGCTGGAGGCCGAGACCTTCATGGCGACCGTTCATGGCGCCATGCTGTCCGCGCGCGCCTATGGCAACCCCGCCATGTTCGGCACCATTCTGACGCCAACCGTGCAGCGTCTGTCTCGGAAGGTTCACTAACAGGAATTTGCGCGACAGGGGCGGCGAGCCCCTTCACCGAATTCCCTCGACGCGTCCATCATGCCTACCTTCTAGTAGGTAAACACAAAAAGGGAAATCCGAAAATGCTTGCCAAGACGAATGAAGCCAACCAATCCTCATGGCTCAAGAGCTACTATTTCATACGCTTTGCCGTGGCGGCCGCCTGGGTGCTGCTGGCCTTTACCGTCGCCAGCACAATGCCGTCCCTGGCAGCCATCATGCTGGTCGCCTATCCCGCCTGGGATGCGCTGGCCAATTTCGTCGACGCCCAGCGCAGCGGTGGGCTAAGCCGCAACAAAACGCAGCTGCTGAACTTCGTCATCAGCATCATCACCACGGCGGCGGTCGCCATTGCTCTGGGCAAAAGCATGAATGCGGTGCTCGCGGTGTTCGGCGTCTGGGCGGTCCTGTCGGGCCTCTTTCAGCTGGCAACCGCGGTCCGGCGCTGGAAGTCCGGCGCGCAGTGGGCAATGGTGCTGAGCGGCGCCCAGTCGGCGCTCGCCGGCATCTTTTTCGTGAAGATGGCGGGCAGCGATGCGACGGTCGGGATCACCGATGTCGCGCCCTATGCCGCGTTCGGCGCCTTCTACTTCCTGGTCTCGGCAGTCTGGCTGACGGTCAGCGACGCGCGGCGCAAGGCGGCTGAGGCCGCCGGCTGAGGGCGTCGCGTTTCGAAAACGGGATTTGTGGTCGCCGCCGCCTGCGCGGCGCCCTCGACAGGTGAGTTGAGTTTCCCTGCCGCGGTCGTATGTTGTTGACCGTAGTGGAGGATCACAAATGCCCATTCGACGCAAAGCCACCGAGGCCGGCGTTTTGCAGCCATCCGAACTCGAGCTGTTGGGCCGTGTATTCGAGCAGCTTAAGCGCGACGGTCAGTCGCCCGAAGCACGCGACGCCATCGCATCCCGGATTATCGCGAACTATATGGCCGGCGTGGTCGACGAAGCCGAGCTCGTCAGTCTTTCGAGGCAACCGCTGGGCCGGTAGTGCGCTTTCCATTCCGGGTTCAGAAGAGTTTCAGGTCGTCAAATCAGAGGGATAAGGCAATGCCGGCTGACCCACCGATAGAGCGACGGTCGCATATCCGTGATCTTGTTCTGAAGGAAGCGACAATCCGCGTTGGCGACGCCAGTATCAATTGTCTGGTTTGCAACCAGCACGCTCACGGTGCGGAGCTGCGGGTGAAGGCCGATATCGCAATCCCCGACCGTTTCGTCCTTCACGTGCCTGTCGATCATACCAGCTATCGCGCCGTGGTGCGGTGGAGACGGAACGAGCGACTTGGGGTGCAGCTTGATTCGGGAAGGCAGGCGTAGAGGGCGGTAGCCGGGACGGATCACCCAGCTGTTCAAGTGCAGGGTTGATGGGACAAGGCAGGGCTCGTTTGCGGCACGAACGCTTCCTTCCATGCTGCTTGCGATTTGCAATCAGTTGCGATAGCCTCTGACCGCTTGCATTACAAGCGGTTGGTCCGTGGACCCACTAGGTGAAGGCGCTGCTTATGCCAAACTTATCTTGGGAATGAACGTTTCCATCGATGGCTATGTCGATGACCTTGCCGGAAATCTGGTCATGAGCGCACCAAGCCAGAAGCACTTCGAGTATTGGATCGAGACGATTCGCAACCATGCCGGCGCTGTGTATGGCCGCCGGATGTACGAGGTCATGCGCTATTGGGACGATGATCGCGCGGAATGGGATGCTTCGCTTCGCCAGTTCGCGACACTCTGGCGCAAGCTGCCCAAATGGGTCGTTTCGCGCACACTTTCACGGGTCGGCCCCAACGCCACCCTCATCTCCGGCGATATTGAAACGCAGATTCGCGAGATCGCGGCCCGCACGGAGGGTATCCTGAGCGTTTCCGGTCCGGAACTGGCCGGTCTTATGACCGGGCTGGGCCTGATCGAGGAATATCACCTGCACGTGAGGCCGTTCGTGCTCGGCAAGGGCAAGCCTTTCTTCCACGAGGCAAGGCCTCCGCTGCAACTGGTGTCGAGCACATTGATCGATGACGATACGGTTCATATGATCTATGTGCCGCGAGGCTGAACGATAAGGCGCTTCAGCGCCAACATGCGAACCAACACGTACGTTCGCAGTGGGCCTGGTCCCGGCCTTCGCACCGAGGTCTCACATGTCAGCTTGCGTGCTGGGTACCCAAGCAGCAGAGGGTCTGCTGTCGGCCGAAAATCTGCCGGTCAGCAATGCGCCCCATGCCGGTCCAAAGAGGCCTTGCCGCCGTTCCTCCATAAGCAGACATTGCAGACCTACAAGGACATCGCTTTTACGCCCGAAGCGCCGCTTCGGTTGGTCCTTCAGTGACCTGGCGGCCCAAGGGCGTCGTCCTCCACCGCCCGCCCTCGTCCGCAACTCACCGTTGCCAGCGGCTCTGCTCCTGGCCTTCCCGCGATGACCGAGCGGGTAGTGAAACATCATGGTCAAGCCTGAAAAGCAAGGTCCAACCTAGCCGCCTTTCCAGGCCTGCGTCATCATCGTCCAGCAGTTCAGGATCCTGCGTGCGCCAGCCGGGTCCGTCGGGTCGGCCGGCCGCACAGTTTTTTTCATCCCGCTGGAACATTGGCGAAGGAATGCAGTTGGGGTCGCTGCAGATGCCGCCGCGTGGTGCCTGTGGGCGATTGGTGGCAACACCTGATCGGCCGCCGGTCCTTTACGAGGCGGCTTAGCGTGTGAGCCAATCCTGCAGCAAAGGCCTTGGGATTGGAACGACCAACAGGAGGCAGTCATGAAGCACCAGACACTCGATCAACTCCAGTCAGTCGCGGACATCAGTCCACTATCGCCGGCTCTGCTGGCTACAAGGACGCAACGGATAGAGCGGTGGGCGGAACTGCTCTATCGAAATCCGACGCGCTCCCTTGTGGCTCTCACCGGGACTGAGCATCTGCATCCCTCTGTCCGCGGAGAAGCGCGCGCGGTCGGATCGGCGATCAGTGTCGCCTTTGACGATCCACTGCTGCGTGCATCGGGCATGCAATCGGATACCTACGGGGAAGCCAGACGCTTCTTCGAACTCTCCGATTGGCAGTTGCATGAGATCGTCTGCAGTTGCCACACCGGCGCCACCATGCAGGCTGGCTGGGCCGCCGGACGTGTCCGCAGGGTCCTCAATGGGAGCAAGATATTGGCTTGGCTGAGAAAAGGATTCATGCCGCACTGAGACACAGCGCTTGCGCCTGAAGAAGCATGCAGGCTCCAGCAGAGATTGCGTCGGCTCCGCGAAGGCATGGCTGACCTCAATGGAGTAGGGCGGCCGAGTTGCTTGCGACTTCAGAAATGACGTTCACCATTGCTTAGTGGACCTCGTCAGGGTGATCGGCAATTTCGTGAATAGCGAGTACGAGCGCAAGTTTCGACCAACCGGTCGGCAGCGCCCTCGTGACCGGTGCGTCACATGTGCGCCACAGCCGTTTTGACGCTGCGAAAAGCTCGAGGCGTGAGGGGCAATTTAACCCAGGAATCCCGAAAACGGCACTTCCGCTTTCGGCCCCGAAATTGAAATCCGAGGCACCCCGCCATCACCCCGGAAAGATCGTAAACCCGCCATCGACGCGGAGCACCTGCCCATTGATAAATCGTGCGCGGGGGCCGGCTAGAAAGGCCACCGCCTCGGCGATCTCCTCCGGCTCGGCATAGCGGTTCAGCGACTTCTTGCTCGAATCCATGCGCTCCGGATCGACCGTGCGGGTCGCCTGGAAGCGTGCCGTCTTCGTGGCGCCTGGGCTGACCGCGTTGATGCGCACGCCGTCGTCGATCAGTTCCTTGGCGAGACAGCGCGTGTAATGCACGACCGCGGCCTTCAAGGTGGAGTAAACGACCTCGGGCGAGCAGCCGAGATGTGCCGCCGCGGAGGCGATGTTGATGACGGAGCCGCCGCCGCGCTGCTTCATCGGCGGCACGAAGGCCTGGCAGACCAGCATCGTGCCGATCAGATTGTTCTCGGTGAGCACGCGGATGTCGTCCAGTTCGATGTCGAGGGCGTTGTTCGGGTTCGGCTTGCCGCCCTTGGCGCCGATGTCGCCGCCGGCACAATTGACCAGCACATGCACGTCACCGAGATCGGCCTCGATCCTGCGCTTCATCTCGGCCACCGCCTTCTGGTCGCCAATGTTGCCGGTCACCGACGTGACCTTCGTCCCATGCCGCTTCAGGCGCTCGACCACTTCGCCGAGATTGGCGAACTCGCCATATTTGGCCGGCGCTTCCTCGTTCATGTCGTGGATTGCGACATTGGCGCCGAGTTCGGCCAGGCGCTCGGCCATCACGCGGCCGAGGCCGCGGCCGGAGCCGGTGACGAAGGCGGTCAATCCATCGAGTTCACGTGCCGTCATCAGATCTTCTCCATCAAACCAAATTTGCGCATGTTGGCGGCGCTGCGCCGGATCATGTCGAGCTCATAGGAAACCAGTGAGACGTCGGCTTCGCGCTCCCAAGGCGTGCGGTAGTCGGCATCGTCGGGCAGCCGGTTGCGCTGCGCGGCCGCCAGGCAGGCGGCAAATTCGCGTGCCGTCTTCTGCGGATAGCCGCGCCACCAGTCGTCGCTGAGATAGCGGACATGCCGGGCCTCCAAGGCGCCCGGTTCGAGAACGGCGGTCATGCGATCGTGGTGCTGGCCAAGAATGGCGAACAGCTTGGCAAACGGCACCGCACCGTCGCCGATGGCGCAGCGGATCAGCCGGTAACCTTCGGTCGTGAACTGCACGCGGTAATCCTTGAGGTGGACATGGCGGACATAGGGGGCGATCACCTTCGTAAAATCGAGCGGCGCTTCGCCGACCGGGAACGTGTTGCCGGTGTCGAAGGTGACGCCCACACTGTCACCACCGAGGGCGCAGAAATCGACGAGTTCCCGGCTGGTGAAGTCCTGGTGGTTTTCGATCGCAAGGACATACCCTTCGGTATTCGCGCGGGGACCCCATTCCACCAATCGCCCCCGAATGATGCCGGCGTACTCGCTCCATTTTGCGCCGGCGGCGTTGCGGTCGCCGCAGAGAACCGGCGTCAGCGCCGTCCGGATGATTTTGGCCTTGAGCAGGCGCGCGGCCCGAAACGCATCGTCGAGCGGTTCGCCCACCAGCAGGCCGCCGCTGACGACCGGCGCGATGCGAAGGCCGGCGAGCCGTTCGCGCAGCGCGATCACCGCGTCGTCGGAAAGCTCGGTCAGCCATGGCACCCAGATCTCCAGCACGCGCGCGCCGAGATCGGTCGCGAGCGCGATGAAACCTTCGAGCCCCGCCGGCTGCGGATTGGCGCGTGGCGTGCCGCGGCCCTGGAGGCCGAGATGATAGGTCAGGCCGTAGGGGTTCAGGCCGACCTCGAGCATGAAGCGATCCTTTGAGTCAGGTGTGGTCATCTCAGGCCGGCATCCACGGTGATCGACTGCTTGGTGATCATGCGGCTGTCGTCGGCGGCGAGGAACAGCACCGTGCGCGCGATCTCCTCGCCGAGCAGAACCTTGCGGATCACCTGGCGCTGCACGACCTGGTCGACCGAACCTTGGGTCTTGTACCAAAGCTCCCGCTGCCGGTCGGTGATGACGGCGCCCGGCTCGATGGCGTTGACGCGGATGTTGTCGGGGCCAAACGCCCGCGCCAGCGCGAAGGTCAGCCCGACCACCGCAGCCTTGGCCGCCGCATAGGGCGCCATCTCTGAGGCGCCGAAACGCCAGGCGATCGAGGAAAAATTGACGATCGAACCAAAGCCCACTTCCTTCATGTGCGGATGCACGGCCTGGGCGGCAAAGAAGTGGTGCCTGAGGTTCACATCCTGGGCATGGTCCCATGTCGCCTGGGTCACGTCGGCGACCGGCTGGCGATTGTCATCGGCGGCGTTGTTGACCAGCACTGCGACAGGCCCGAGGCGGTCGCGCACCGTGCCGATCGCGGACTGGAGGGCGGGGATATCGGTCACATCGCAGCGCAGGAACAGGGGCGCGTGCGCTGCCGCGGCGGCGAGTTCCCGCGCGAGCGCCTCGCCGGCCTCCTGCTGCAGATCAAGAAACGCCACTCGTGCGCCATTGGCGGCGAAGGCGCGGACCGTGTCGGCGCCGATGCCCGACGCACCGCCGGTGATCAGCACGACACGCTCGGACAGGCTCGGATAGGTGGCGAAGGACAAGGCGGAACTCTTTTCAGATCAAGCTTCGGTCAGATCGGGTCAGATCAGATCAGGCGTTGGGTCGTCGGGTCGAACAGGCAGGCACGCGCCATGTCGATGCCGAGCGTCACCGTCTCGCCCATAAGCGGCGTGCCGTCGGGGTCGAAACGGCCGGTGATCTCCTTGCCGCCCAGGCGCAGGACGGCCATGGTCTCCGCGCCTGTCGGCTCGACCAGTTCGACCACTGCATTGATCTGCGCGATGCCCGGCTTGCGGCGCGCAAGGTCGGGATCGAAGCGGTAGATGTGCTCGGGACGGATGCCGAGCACGAGCTGTCGCGGCGTGTCGGATGGGAGCGCCTGGACCATCGGCAGGCTGGCCGTCTTGCCGTCGGCGGTCTGCAACACAACAGTGGCGCGACCGCCTTCCTGGCTCAGTTCGGCTGGCAGAAAATTCATCGCCGGCGACCCCATGAAGCCGGCGACGAACATGTTGGCCGGACGGTTGTAGATCGTGGCGGGATCGTCGAATTGCTGGACCTCGCCCTGGTGCATCACGGCGATGCGCGATGCCAGCGTCATCGCCTCGACCTGGTCGTGGGTGACGTAGACCGTGGTCTTGCCGACGCGGTGATGCAGCTTCTTGATTTCGGTGCGCATGTCGACGCGCAGCTTGGCATCGAGATTGGAGAGCGGCTCGTCGAACAGGAACAGTTTGGGATCGCGCACCAGCGCCCGGCCCATGGCGACGCGCTGGCGCTGGCCGCCCGAAAGCTGTCCGGGCTTGCGCCCTAGCAGCGGTTCGATCTGCAGGAAGGCGGCAACCCGCTTGACGGCCTCGTCCTGCTGCGGCTTCGGGACGCGGCGGCTTTCCATGCCGAAGGTGATGTTCTCGCGCACCGTCATCGTCGGGTACAGGGCATAGGACTGGAACACCATGGCGATGTCGCGGTCCTTCGGCGCCACCGAATTGACCAGCCGCCCGTCGATGCGGATCTCGCCGGAGGTAACGGATTCGAGCCCGGCGATCATCGCCAGCAGAGTGGACTTGCCGCAGCCGGACGGTCCGACCAGCGCGATGAACTCGCCGTTCCGCGCTTCGAGATCGATGCCCTTCAGCACCTCGACCGCGCCGAAGTTCTTGCGCAGCGATCGGATGATCAATGTCGACATGCAATGCCCTTCACTTGATCGCGCCTCATTTGATGGCACCTTGCGTCAGGCCGCGAACAAAATACTTGCCGCCGAAGAGATAGATCAGCAGCGGCGGCAGCGCGCCGATCAGCACGGCGGCGCTCATGACATCGTAGGCGCGCACATTGGTGCCGCTTGCCGTCAGCGCGACGAGCGCTGCCGTGATCGGCTGTTGCTGCCCGGAGGTGAAGACGACGCCGAACAGATATTCGTTCCAGATGCCGGTGAACTGCCAGATCACCGTGACGATCAGGATCGGTGAGGAGAGCGGCAGAATGATCTTGCGGAAGATGCGCCAGAAGCCGGCGCCGTCGATGCGCGCCGCCTTGATCAGGTCGTCGGGGATGCTGACGTAGTAGTTGCGGCAAAACAAAGTGGTGAACGAAATGCCCTGGATGACGTGGATGAGGACGAGCCCGTAGACCGAATTGCTGAGGCCGAGATTGCCGAGGATGAACGCCCACGGCATCAACGAAATCTGGCCCGGAATGAAGACGCCGAGCAGCATGCAGGTGAACAAAGCTTCCGAACCTCTGAAGCGCCATTTCGACAGGATGTAACCGTTCATCGCGCCGACCGCCGTCGAGATGATCGTGGCCGGGATCGTCATCTTCAGGGAGTTGTAGAAGTTGCGCTGCATGCCCTCGCAGGTGCCGCCGATGCAATAGGTGCTCCAGGCCTGGCCCCAGGCATCGAGGCGGAAGCTGCGCGGCAGCGAGATCAACCCGTTGCGCGCGATCTCCTGCTGGTCGCGGAATGAATTCAGCACCACCACCAGCAACGGGACCAGGTAGATCGCCGCGAAGACGACCAGCAGCCCATAGATGGCGAAGCGGGTGAGAAAATGCCGGCGCGACGCGACTGCGGCAGCGCGACGGTCGAGCGACTGGTCCAGGGAGACGTCAGCCATGGCCGGCTTCCTTGCGCCGGCGCCAGACCACCCAGAATGAATAGGGCACCAGCACCACGGCAACAGCGGCAAGCATCATGATGGCGGCGGCCGCACCTTCGCCGATCTGGCCGCGTTGGAACATCAGGTCATAGACGTAGATGGCGGGGAAGGTGGTCGAGATCCCCGGGCCGCCTTTGGTCAGGGCCGCCACGAGGTCGAAGGTCTTGATGGCGAACTGGATCTGGATGACGGCGACCGCCAGGAAGATCGGCGCAATGGTTGGCAGAAGCACCTTGCGATAGATGCGGAACGTCGATGCGCCGTCGATCTGCGCGGCCTTGACGAGGTCCTGATCCACCGAGCGCAGGCCGGCCAGGAACAGCGCCATGGCAAAGCCCGAGGCCTGCCAGACGCCGGTGATGATCACCGCGTAGATCGCATAGTGCCGGTCGCTGGCCAGTGCGAAACTGAAGCTCGTCCAGCCGAGACCGCGCACCATGGCCTGGATGCCGTCGCTCGGATTGTAGAGCCAGCTCCAGACCGTGCCGGTGACGATGAAGGAGACGGCCAGCGGATACAGGAAGATCGTGCGCCATGCCGCTTCGCCGCGCACGCGCTGGTCGATCAGGATCGCCAGCAGCAGTCCCACGGCCATCGAGCCGACGATGTAGAAAGCGCTGAAGAAAAACAGGTTGTTGTAGGCGATGTTCCAGCGCCGGTTCGCCCACAGCGACGCGTAGTTGTCCAGGCCGACGAAGCCGTAGGTCGGCAGCAGCGAGGAGTTGGACAGCGAGATATAGAGCGTCCAGCCGGTGAACACGAAGACGTAGACGAAGCTCGCCACGAGAGAGGGGCCGAGCACGAGCAAGGGCATCGCGGAGCCCAGCCGCTCGCGCCAGGGGCGGGCAGGCGTCGGTACCGACAGGATCAGGTCGTGATTTGACATTCAGAGCACGGAGATTGGCAGAGCACAGGACTGGCGGAGCGCGGGACCGGGATGGCGGACGGCCGGGTGCGGATGGCGCCCGGCCATTCCCGTCTATTTCTGTGCTTCCGCCGCGTCGGCCATCGCATTGGCGCCATCCTCGGGCGACATGTCCGGCGTCGCCACGAACTCGGTAATGGAGTCCATGATCGCGCCGCGCATCTTCTGCGGGATGGTCATGTTGTGCGCCATCGAGCGGACCAGCGTGCCCTCCTTGATCGAAGCCTGCAGATCCTTCTGCGAGAGCTGCTGGCACGGATTGAAGCCCTTCGACAGATCGATATCCAGGCGTGCGGGGATCGAGCCCTTGGCCTGGTTGAAGACCGTCTGGAAGTCGGGCGACAGGATCAGGCTGGCCAGCAGCTTCTGGCCGTCGATGTAATCCTGGTCCTTCTGCTTGAAGAACACGACCGAGTCCGAGTTGAGGATGAAGCCGGGTTTGCCCCAATCGGTCGGCGCCTGGGCGCAGACATAGTCGGTGCCTTCCTTGAAGCCGGCGGCGGTCAAAAGGCCGATCGTCCAGTCGCCCATGATGTGGAACGCCGCGTCGCCCTTGCCGACCAGCGCCGACATCGAATCCCAGTCGCGGCCGACCATGCCCGGATCCATGTATTTGCTCGTCATCAGGCGCATCTGCGTGAAGGCCTTGACCATCCCCGGGCTGCGCATGGACTCGACATCGCCTTCGACGAAGGCCTTGCGGTAGAGATCGATGTCCTGGCCGTAGAGCACGACCTCGAACACCGTCGAATCCGTCCAGTCGGCGGTCGAATGCGAGATGCAGATCTTGCCTGTGGCGACGATCTTGTCGCAGGCCGCATTGAACTCGGCCCAGGTCTTCGGCATTTCCGCCACGCCGGCCGCCTGCATGACCTTGGGCGAGGCCCAGAGCCAGTTGATGCGGTGGATGTTCATGGGCGCGGCGACCCATTTGCCGGTCGGCTTCATCACCGGAAGCAATTCCGGCGCCACCACTTTCTCCCACCCTTCCGAGGCCGCCAACTCGTCGAGATCGGCGGTCATGCCGGTCTCGTTCCATTCGGCGATCTCAGGGCCCTTGAGCTGCACGGCAGGCGGGGCATTGCCGGCGATCACGTCGGCGCGCAGCTTGGCCAGCGTATTGGCGGTGTGGCCGGCGATCGAGGTCTGTTCCCATTTGCCGCCCTTGGCGGTGAACATCTCGCCGAGCTTGGCGATCGCCTGGGCGTCCGATCCGGTCGCCCATTGGTGCAAAAGGTTGGTCTTGGGCTCGGCGAAGGCTGTTCCGGCGAAAAATGTGCACGCAGCAGCGGCCGCAAGCGCGGTCATGACGGACTTCATCGTTTCACTCCCATATCGTGTTGCACGGTTCGTCTCGACCGCTTATGGCCGCGGTTTGAAGCCGCCGCCAGCGAGATGCGTCAATCTCGAGTTCTTTCCAAGATGACATATTGGAGCTATCAGTCAACGATGTTTATGTTGAGCCATGACAAAACCTTCGCTTAGAACCTGGCTGATCGACAGACCCTCCGCGTCGCCGGAGAGCATGATCGTGCGCTGCCTGAGCGAGCGCGGCGCACTCTCCGCGTTGCAGATCGCACGCGCCACCGGTCTGGCGCGCTCGACGGTGTCAACCGCGCTTAACGGCTTGAAAAAGTCTGGAATGGTGATCGAAGCCCCGACCAGCCGCGACGGCATCAGAGGCATCGGCAGGCCAGCCGCGGCGGTGACGCTCAATCCGACAGCGGGCACCTGCGTCGGCATTCACCTGGCTCTTCAGCAGATACGGCTCATCGTCGCCGATGTCTCGCATTCCGTCATTGCCGAACAAAATATTCCAATGGCGCTGGACTACCAGCCGCAACAGGCGGCCCAGGCGGTCAAATCGGCAATTGCCCAATCTTACAGGGAAAACGGTCTGCCGGTGGCGGGGCTCCTGGGGGTTGGTGTCTCCGTCTCCGGTCCTGTCAGCCGCGATGGAGTGGTGCTGCGCGCCAGCATGGTTCCAACATGGGCCGGCGTCAACATACGAGATGTGTTCGGCCCCGTTCTGGAACAGCCGATCTTCGCCGACAACGAGAGCAACTGCGCGGCCATTGCCGAGCTGATGTGGGGTGCGGCCGTCGGCCAGGACGATTTCGTGCTGTTCAAGATCGATCTGGGTGTCGGCGGGGCCATTGTCCAGCATGGCCGGCTGGTGACGGGCGTCGCCGGCGGCGCCGGCGAATTCGGGCACATCAGCATCGATCCCGGCGGCGACCTTTGCCGCTGCGGCAATCGCGGCTGCCTGGAGCTCTACGCGAGTTTTACCCGGCCGCTGGAACAGATTTCGCGTGTCGTTGGGCGGCAAGTCACCATGGACGATGTCATCGCCATGGCCGAGCAGGGCGACGTCAGGGCGTTGCGGATGATCGAGGATACCGCCGAGATCGCCGGTCGGGGTCTCGGCCTCATCGGCTCAGTGCTCAACCCGCCGCTTATCATCATCGGCGGCCACATGGCCCTGGCAGGCGACATTCTGCTGACGCCGCTGATCGCGTCCTATGAACGCCACACGCTGATCAAGTCCCGGGATGTCGCTCCCGCGCTGCGCACGCGCATCATCGTTGGCAGGCACACCGAGAACGATGCCTTGCTGGGCGCGGTCGGCCTCGTTTTGAGACACCAGACGAAGGAACTGTCGCTGGGGTGATCGTCAGGACCTGCCTGTGCTTGTTCAAGTCAATTGCACGTGTCGGCAGCCTTGAGCGCTTCGGCGCGGGACGATTTGGGCAAATCCGCGATCCGCCGGACAGAAGCGTAAAACCTCGGATAGTCGCCGGAACACAGGTCGAACAAGCGAAGAAAGGCCGGAACCTGTTCACCGTAGACAGAAGTTGCGGCGAGCTTGGCGTTGTTGATCGGGGCAGCGAACCAGGCGTCGTATCCCCGGTATCCCGCCCAGTGCCTGTCGCGCATCCGCCGATAGCGCATCCGCAACCGGTCGATGGTTGCTGCCTTGGCGGCCGCCATCTTTTCCGGGGTGCGGGGACTACCATAGACCTGCCTTAACTCGTCGCGCGTCTTCGCCACCAGTCCAAGAAAATCGGCGCTGCGCTTGCGATCGGCTTCGTAGCGGCGCAATCCGGCCCGGTCGCCGGCGGCGCGGAGCCATTTCCTGACGCCGCTGGTTTCGACGGCAACGGCGAACGCCTCGTTGAATGCGGAATCGCCATCCACATAGAGGCGCTGATGCGCCAGCTCATGAAAAACAAGGCTGGCGAGATAGGTGTCGTCCTGACGCAGCATGGTGCTCAGTAGCGGGTCACTCGACCAGCCAAGCGTGGAATAGGCGGTGACGTCCGAGACATAGACGTCCAGCCCCTGTCTTTGAAGTTCGACTGCGTTCTCAGTCGCGGATTTCCGGGAGAAATAACCCCTGTATGGAACGCAGCCGAAGACCGGAAAGCACCATGTTCGTGGCGCAAGCGAGAATTGCGGCGCGGCAAAAACGGCCCAGGTCACGGCGTCGCGATGGATGTCGACATAGCTGCGATAGCTGTTGTTTTCGGGCAGTGCCAGTTCATCCGTCGCAAACCGTCTTATGGCGCTGGCCGACGTCAATTTGGCGCGCAATGCCTCAGGCGTCGAAGGATCACGGATGAGTTTTCCAATATTTTTGCGGGCGGCCATGATCTGCGCGTGACCCTGCAACGACTGCGCGTAGTAGGAAATGCTCGTGCAGCCGGTCGCCCCGGACGCGATGATCGCCGCGGCAAGCATCTGAAGAACGCGCTTCACTGTTTGCCCACCTTGCCCATCTCCCCATGCAGCAAACGTCCTGGTCCCCCCTCAAACAGGAGGCACCGGTTTCCGTCAAGAGCTGCAGGGGCAGGGGGCGACACCGACCTGGGCAGGGCAATGCGGGCATTCGCCTAGGATTGACGAAAGTCCACCGCAGGGCGGAGCGGGCGAGATACGGACCGTCCGTTGGGACGCCGTTCCCACAAGCTGCCGCGCGCTACTGGTCCGAAAACTTCACGCTCACGCCGCGCTGGCGAAAATAAGCCTGCATCAACTTACGGCCCGAGCGGTTGTTCTGGGCCAATTTGGCCGGATCGAACACCGCCTGTTTTGCGCCCTCTCGTGTCAGCGCAGCCTTGAGCGTCGCGATATGGGCGTCGATGTCGGCATTGTCCGCCCGCAGCGAGGCATAGATACTTTCGGTCGCTTCAGCCACAGTCGGTTCGCTCACAGATGTCGTCCTTTGGTTGGTTGGGCGGCGGCTTTACCACAGATTTGCGGCTCCGACGATATCGACTGAACCGTCAGAGCACAGCGCCCAGGGCGCAAAACCGCAAAACGTATGTATTCGGCCCTGCTAAACATTGCCCGGCAGGCGAATGGGTCTAACTATCGCTAGGAAACGGGGGGAATCACGTGGCTGCCAATCGTCGAAACGACATCTCATCGTCCGAGCGAGGGCTAGGACGGATTCTTGCGGCAGGCAATGCCCATCCGCGCACAGCTCTGCCTACCGTGGCAACCATCGTCACGACAGTAGCTGCGCTGTATTTCGGTCGTGAGGTGTTCCTTCCCATTGCCATCGCGCTGCTTTTGACCTTTGCGCTGGTGCCGATGGTCTCCGCACTGAAGCGTGTCGGCTTGCCTCGGCTGCCCGCAGTGCTTCTGAGCGTGATTGGCGCGTTCGCGGCCCTGGGCCTGTTCAGCTTCATTGTTGCGACCCAGGTAAGCGAGCTTGCTCAGAACATTTCCGTCTACCAGACAAACATTCTGACCAAGGTGCGTTCCCTCAAGGAGACGGGCGTTGGTGGCGGCATAATTGCCAGGCTGAGCGGGGTGATCGAGCGCGTCGGTCAGGAGATCGACAAGCAGGATGTGGCGCCGCCTGCGGCCGACAAGCCCCGGCGCGAGCCTGTTCCCGTCGAGATCGTCGCCCGCGAGAGACCTCTGGAGGTATTGCAGAACATCATCGGACCGTTGATCAGCCCGCTGGCATCAGCTGGCCTGATCATCATCGTCGTCATCTTCATGCTGCTTGAGCGCGAGGATCTGCGCGACCGGTTTATCCGCCTCGTCGGCTATGGCGACCTCCATCGCACAACGCAGGCATTGCAGGATGCCGGCAAACGGGTTGGCCGCTATCTGATCATGCAATTGGTGGTCAACATCGTCTACGCGATACCAATCGCGATTGGCCTTTGGGTGCTCGGCATTCCCAACGCGCTGCTGTGGGGGTTGCTGGCACTGGCGCTGCGCTTCGTTCCCTATATCGGCCCTGTTATCGGCATGCTGCTGCCCTTGTTTCTGGCCTTGGCGGTTGCGCCCGGCTGGTCGCTGGTGCTGTGGACCGCCGCACTGTTTGTCGTCATGGAATTGGTAACCGGCAACGTCATCGAACCGTGGCTCTATGGCTCGCGCACGGGACTTTCTCCTTTGGCAATCATCGTTGCGGCAATTTTCTGGACATGGTTGTGGGGGCCGCTCGGCCTGGTCCTTTCGACGCCGCTGACAGTTTGCCTCGTCGTCCTCGGGCGACATGTTCCGCAGTTCGAATTTCTCGACGTCCTGTTTGGCAACGAGCCCGTCCTTGAAGCTCACGCCCGGCTCTATCAACGGCTCCTGGCCGGCGATCCCGACGAGGCAACTGACCATGCCGAGGAGATCCTCGAGGAGAAGTACCTGATCGATTTCTACGACACTGTCGCCATTCCTGCTCTCCTGTTGGGCGAGCAGGACCGCATGCGTGGCGTGATGGGCGATCAACAGCGAAGGCAGGTGGCGGCGAGCGCCCAAATTCTTGTGGCAAATCTTGCCGACGATGCACAGGAAGAGGCAAGCGAGGAAGATGCGCCGACAACCACCGCGGAAGGGAGCGCGAGCAAGGAAACAGATGGCATCGAAGAGGAAGAGATCGAACTGCCCGACGGCAAGGACATGTCGGTGCTTTGTGCCGGCGGTCGCGGCGAACTCGACGACGCCGCTGCCGCCATGCTCGCTCAGGTGCTGGAGGTGCAAGGTGCTACGGTGGCGAAGGCCAGTTTTGTCGATATGGAGCCGGCAGGTATTCGTCGTCTCGAACTAGAGGCGATCGACACCGTCGTGGTCGGTTTCCTGAACCGGGATTCGCTCAAGCATGCCCGCTTTCTGGTCCGGAGACTGAAGCGCGCCAAGGCAGGTTTGAGAATTGGGATTGTGTTCTGGTCAGACGCGGAGCAGGGCGATGTCGGGCAAGAAAGGCAAGCTTTGGCCGCCGACATCAGCGCCGATTTCGTAGCGCACGGCATGGTCAACGCTGTGCTTGGCGCACTTTCTCCAGCGCCGGCCGTTCCCCTCAAAGTCGTTTCGAAACGCCGCGATCGACGCCGTCCGGCCCCTCGAAAACGGATCCCGGCCCAGGCAACGGCCGCAACAGCCTAGCCGCACCGCCATGTCACAGATTGCCGCGCCGGCGCTGGAATGCCTGGTGAGACGGCAAGATCGTCCCCCACTCGCAAGCCATGGAACAATCTCGCGGCCTTGCGGTTCCTAACGTCGAAGGAGACCCCCCATGCTTAGATTCCTTATCCGCCTTGGCGCGATCTATGCAGCGTTCCAGATCGGCAGAGAGTTCGGCCGCAAGGAGACCGAAGTCGTGCTCCTGCCGCCGCCCGTTGACTATGAGCGGCACCCGACGTCAAGAAACGAAACCGAGTTCGGAGAGACATAGGACTGCTCAATCTGCCTGGTCGATCTGGCCCATGCTGGCGCCGTCCCTGCGCGGGGCGCATTATCGTGCGAACGGACCGGCCTCTTGGCTGTGCCAGGATGGATCCGGGTAATGCAAATTGAGCCGCTATCTCCGCCGCTCAAACGCGGCACAAAGAGGTTGACCGTGCGTCGAGGAATGAGTCTCTCGCAGATCTTGGCGTTGAGCCGATGGAGAAGGCATGCCAGCACGGGCAAGGCACGACCCTAAGAAAGTGGAAGGGAAGAAGCACTGGTGCTGTCAATTGCCAGGGAGACCGGCATCACCGAGGATCACGGGCGCGACCTTGTTCGCCTGATCGGCACCGGCCGCAATTCGCTGCTCCGTGAGGCGCGGCAGCTGCTCCGGCAGCGCCTGGCTAATTTAGACCAAAGGTGCTCAGAGCACGGCTATCCCGTCGCCTTATGCTGCCCGGCGGTCATCGCTTTGAGAGCCCGGACCACCTCTGCAGGTCCGGCTGGTTTCATCACTCTTACGCCAGACGAGAACGCTTCGGGGGTTTCCTCGATCCCCAGGCCGGAATAGACGATGAAAGGAACCGCCCGCCCTGCCAAGGTTTTTGCCGCGTCAACAGCCTCGCCGTCCGACAGCCTGACGTCCAGGATCGCTGCGGCGGGGGTATGGTCCGCAAGAAAACGTTTCGCCTGGGAACATGTCGCCGCCAATACCACGGCAAAGCCCGCCTCCGAAAGAGTGGACTCCATATCCAGTGCTATCAAGGCTTCGTCGTCAACGACAAGGACCAAGGGTTTGCCCATGCGCGGATCATCGCACGTTTGTAGATGGAAGACGAGTCGAGGCTACGCCCCTTTTAGGATCGAGTTCCCGTACGCAGCGGGTCGAGATCGCGAGCAATGGGAACCAACTGATCCAAGCCGCATTATATTTGGTTGGACTGGACAAGGTGTTTGGGATGCATGAAGCAACACAGGCGACTGTTCTCGCCTTCGAAAACCCGGGAGTGTCCAGCAATGACGGTCTGGATTTCGATTACAAGGATTTCTTCGAAAACGGCGCCGTTGCCCTGCATCTGGTGAACGCAGACGGCTTGATCGTGCATGCCAATCAGGCTGAGCTCGACCTTCTCGGCTATCCTGCGGAGGACTACCTCGGTTGCCACATCGCCGAGTTCTATCCCGACCGGGACGTCATAGAGGACATTTTGGTTCGCCTTGCCAATGGCGAGAAGATCGTAAGATATCCGGCGCGATTGAGGGCCAGCGATGGATCGATCAAGCACGTCGAAGTCACGTCAAGCGGACATTTCCGGGACGGCAAGCTGATCAACACCCGGTGCTTCACGGTCGATGTAACCGACTTGGTACACACCCGCTCGGAGCTCAGGCAGCATGACAGTACCTATCACCAGATACTCGACGGCCTACCCGTCGCCATCTACACGACCGATCAGGATGGGACGATCACCTACTACAACCGCGCCGCGGCCGATCTGGCAGGCAGGGAGCCTGAAATCGGCAAGGATAAATGGTGTGTGACGTTCAAGCTGTTCACTGCCGACGGCAAGGAATTGCCGCACGATGAATGCCCGATGGCCATCGCGCTCAAGGAGAACAGGCCGGTCCGCAATCAGCAAGCTGTTGCGCAGCGTCCCGATGGATCGTTTTTTCCGTTCCTGCCCTACCCGACACCGCTGCGGGACGAGCACGGCGCTCTGATTGGCGCCGTCAACATGCTGCTGGACCTGACGGACCGCCAGCGTGCCGAAGAAACCAGGCAGCACCTGTCAGCGATCGTGGAATCCTCATTTGACGCTATCGTCAGCAAGGATCTCAACACCATCATAAAAAGCTGGAACCACGGCGCCGAACGGCTTTTCGGCTATACCGCCGACGAAGCGATTGGCCGGTCGGTGACCATGCTGATCCCCGAAGACCATCAGGACGAGGAACCCCGCATCCTCCAACGCATTCGCCGCGGCGAGCGCGTCGAACCATTCGAAACGACCCGCCTGCGCAAGGATGGCAGCCTGGTTCCGGTTTCGCTGACGATATCGCCCGTGCGTAACGCAACCGGGCAGATCACCGGCGCATCGAAGATAGCGCGAGACATCACGTCGGCGAAGGAGAATGAATACCGCATCCGCATGCTGATGCGCGAGGTCAACCACCGGGTGAAAAACCAGTATTCGGTCATCCTGTCGATGATCCGGGAGACCAACAAGCGATCGGAGACGCCAAAACACTTTGAAACCCAGGTGCGCGAGCGCATCATGGCGTTGTCGCGATCTCACGACCTGCTTGTTTCGGCGGATTGGAAGGGTGCCACGATCAGCGACCTCTTGGCGGCCCAGGTCGAGCCTTTCCCGCGGGGGGATGTGATCGAAATGTCGGGCCCATCATTGGTGCTCAGTCCCAACGCAGTTCAGTATCTCGGGATTGCCTTCCACGAACTGGCGACCAACTCGGCCAAATACGGCGTGCTCTCAGGGGACAAGGGCCGGATTTCGGTCACATGGGGCATCACCGGTTCCGGTGCTTCGAGGCTCTTTCACCTCACCTGGGCCGAATCCGATGGTCCGCAGGTCCAGACTGTCGGACAAGGTGGCTTTGGAACCGTTGTGCTGAAGCGGGTTGCGCCCGCAGCGGTCAGTGGGCAGGGAATTCTCGAACACGGTCCGCATGGCATAACATGGAGCCTGGAAGCGCCTTTGGTTTCCGTGGCAGCTTCTGCCGACCATGAAGCTTAGAAGCAGGAAGCAGCCCTGCAACGAGCATTCGTCAATTGGAAGCCCTTGATGCGGCCTTTGCCGAGCGAAAACCCCGTTTCCGCTAAAGATCGCCAGAGCCATTGCTAAAGTCGGCAGAGCAAATCACCGGCAGAGGGCGCATTTCGTTGCACGGAACGGGACAGGACCGGCGTAGCCAGAGGCGAGGTAACTATGGACATCGACGAGTTCCGTGCGACCCTTCAGGGTGTAGAGCCCCCGGCGAATCTTGGGATGGCGCTCCACGCTCTATGGTGGGATAGACAGGGCGATTGGGAGCGGGCGCATGAGTGTGTGCAGGCCAACGAATCTGATCCGGCCTCTGTATGGGTTCATGCCTATCTGCACCGCAAAGAAGGCGACCTTTCTAATGCAGCCTACTGGTACCGCCGCGCCGGGCAGCCTGTGGCAACTGGCAAGCTAGACGCAGAGTGGGAGTCGATTACAGAATCACTTCTTGCAGGATAGTGAGGGTCGCCCAAGGGGCAGCCTAGCGCCTCATCGCCCCGTAGAGGCGAAACTCACCTCCGCCCGATGGGATCGGCTGGGCCCAGGAGGTCCGAACGTTTCCGCATAAATTCATGCAGCGAGATTGTTCTCGCGATTCCGTAAGGTCTCTGTTTAATAAGCTATATCTAATATTGACTATTTTCTGTCGCTCAAAAGTCGCAGACTTCATTTTACTGATCACCGTTAGCTTCTTGGTAGCTCTCACGACTATAAACTTCTTGCGGGCGAATAGCTTTCATGCTGCCTTCGCGCACTCAGGAATCAGGGAGCTGAGGCATGGCGGAGCGGATTGCGCGTGATGGGTTTTGGGTTTTGCATCTCGCGCGCTTGCCGCAAGTCGTGTCGCTTCGCTCCGGCACTTCCGCCTTGACGATCCTAACTGTTGCCCTTGCGCTGAGCGCCGCGCCGGCTCGGGCCGATGGCGGCAATGGTAGCAGCGCAGGCGCTGGACAAGGTGGCGTTGACGGCGCGCTCGCGAGTGCCACGGGTCAGAATGCCGCCAATGGCGCGACCGCTGGTGGCGGTGGTGGCGGCATTGACCTCACGACGGGTGACGGGGCGCCAGGAGGATCGGGAGCGGTAAGTGGGACAGCCAACAACCCAAATGGCGTTGCCGGTGCCACTGGTGCTACGGGTCTGGTCATCTCGACAGACGGGACCATTGCAACCAGCATCAGCGGCGGGGCCGGCGCTTTGGGCTCCCCTGGCACGAATGGCGTCGTCAGGAGCGGCGGCGGTGGCGGTGGCGGTGTGGGCGTCAGTGCCACGGCCGACGTTACAGTCACTGGCACAGGATCGGTGAGTGGTGGCACTGGCGGCCGAGGTGGGACCAATGGCAACAGCGGCAGCGGTGGTGGCGGCGTCGGCATATTCTCGTCCGCAAACGTGTTTGTAGAGGCGGGCGGCAGCGTTACCGGCGGCACGAGTCTTTCCACAATTGGGGTCCAAGCAGGTGGTGGCGGCGGCGCAGCTGCCATCGTCCTGATGGGCGGCGGGACAATCCAGAACAGCGGGAATCTGCTCGGGGGTGCCGGTGGAAGAACAGTTCTCGGCGGCGGTGGGGACGGTGGCGCCGCTGTTCTGCTGCTTTCAGGTGGAACCGTCATCAACAAGCTAGGTGCGACGATCGTTGGCGGCAGTGGCGGTCAGGGCTCCTTGGCAGGCGGCGATGGCGCCGCAGGGATCAAGGGCGCCAACATCGCGGTCATCAATGCGGGTACGATCAGCGGCGGTGCCGTCGGCACCGGTGGCGGAACGCCGGCAGCCGGCAAAGCCATCCAGCTCACCGGCGGCGTCAATTCGCTGGAGATTCAGGCCGGCTCCACCATCATAGGCAATGTGGTCGCTTTCAGCGCCGCGGATACATTCAAGCTGGGTGGCGATATCAGCGCCAGTTTCGGTGTGTCGCAGATCGGCGCTGGCGCCAAATATGACGGGTTTGGGTTCTACGAGAAAACCGGAAACAGCACCTGGACCCTAACGGGGACGACAACTGCCGTCACGCCTTGGACCTTGTCCGGCGGGACCCTGCAAATTTCGAGTGACAACAATCTGGGCGCCCTCTCGGGCGGCTTGACCTTCGACGGCGGCACGTTGCGCACGACCACCAGCTTCGCCACCAATCGCAATGTCCTGATCAATTCGACCGGCGGGTTCGACACGGTGGCAGGCACGCAGTTGGACGTGTCAGGCCAGGTGACCGGCACCGGCACACTGGTCAAGAGCGGCGCCGGCACGCTCAACGTCACCAATTTGTCCAACAGCTATACGGGTGGCAACATCGTCAATGCAGGAACGCTTGCCGGCAACACCGTGGCGATCCGTGGCGACATCCTGGACAACGGCGCTGTCTCGTTTCTCGACCTCGGCCCCCACACCTTAGGCGGAAATATCTCCGGCTCGGGCAGCGTCGACATCGAAGGCTTCGGCACGCTGACGCTGACCGGTGCCAACACCCACAGCGGCGGCACCAAGGTCGGGACCGGCAAAAGCATCTCGGTCGCGTCGGACCAGAATCTGGGTGCCGCTACGGGCCTGCTGACACTCGACGGCGGCGAACTCGGCACGACAGCAAGCTTCGCCATGAGCCGCGATGTCAAGCTCACTTCCGCCTATGGCTACTTCCGCGCGGCGGCGGGTACGACGCTGACCGCGAATGGCGAGCTGACCGGCGTGGGCGGCGTCTACAAGGAGGGCGCCGGCACCCTGGTGCTCAAGGGCGACAGTACCTATTCCGGCCGCACCACCGTCGACAGCGGCAAGCTTATCGTCGAGGGCTCGCTCGGCAGCACCGAAACGACGGTCAACAGCGGCGGCACGCTGGGCGGCTCCGGCTCGATCGGCGGCGCGGTGATCGTCGCCGATGGCGGTGTGCTGGCGCCGGGGTCCAGCCCTGGCACGCTTACGGTCGGATCGCTCAGCCTGAGCTCCGGTTCTATGCTCGACTACGAGCTCGGCCAGGCGGGCATTGTCGGCGGCGGTGTCAACGACCTGATCGAGGTGACCGGCGCGCTGACGCTGGACGGCAGCCTCAACATCACCGATGTCGGCGGCTTCGGGCCTGGCGTCTACCGGCTAATCAATTATGGCGGCGCACTCACCGACAATGGTCTCGAGCTCGGCAATCTGCCGGCCGGTGTCACGGCCGCCGACCTGACGGTGCAGACCTCCGTCGCCAACCAGGTCAATCTCGTCAGCAGCGTCGGCACCGACTTGCTCTTCTGGGATGGTGACGCGGCCGGCAATGCCAACAATGATCTGGTCGACGGCGGCAACGGCACGTGGACGGCGACAAGCCTGAACTGGACGACGAGCACCGGCCTGGTAACTGGCGCGATGAAGCCGCAGCCCGGCTTCGCCATCTTCCAGACGCTCGGCGGCACCGTCATCGCCGACGGCAGCGCCGGCGCGCTTGCGATTACGGGCATGCAATTCGCCGCCGATGGCTACCGCATCGAAGGCGACGCCATCACGCTTGATGGCGCTGGCGGCGAGAGCATCATTCGGGTCGGCGACGGCACGGTGGCCGGAGCAGGTTACACCGCCACCATCGCCTCCGTGCTAACCGGGACCAGCAGCCTGACCAAGACCGATGCGGGCACGCTGGTGCTGTCCGGCGCCAACACCTACACGGGCGGCACCACCGTCCTGGGCGGCGTGCTATCTGTTTCAGCCGACAACAATCTCGGCGTTGCCGCTGGCGGCCTGACGCTCTCCGGCGGGACGCTGCGCAACACAGCGGCGTTCAGCTCGGCGCGCGACGTCACGCTTTCGTCGGCCGGCGGCACCTTCGACACTGTGGCCGACCTGACCTTGTCCGGTGCGATCTCTGGCGCTGGCAGCCTTGCCAAGACCGGCGCCGGCACGCTGACGCTTACGGGAACGAACAGCTATGGCGGCAACACGTTGGTCAGCGCTGGCACGCTGGTCGGCGATGCAACCTCGATTCGTGGCGACATCGGCAATTCCGGCACTGTCGTGTTCGACCAGGCGGCGGACGCCAGCTTCGCCGGCGATATCTCCGGCACCGGCGCAATGATGAAGGATGGCGCCGGCGTGCTGACGCTGTCAGGCACGTCGCTGCTGGACTGGACCGTCAATCAAGGCGGCCTCGTCTCGGCAGCCGAGCGCTTCGGTGGCGATGTCGCGATCGGCGCCGGCGCCTCCTTCACATTCGACCAAGTCGCCTCCGCCAGCTATGCCGGCGTGCTCTCGGGCGCCGGTACGTTCATCAAGGACGGCCAAGGCACGCTGCTGCTTGCGTTGGACAACTCAGGCTTTACCGGCGCCACTACGGTCAGCGGCGGCACGCTTGCCGCGGGCGCTGCGAACGCGTTCAGTTCCTCCTCGCAGTTTTCCGTCGCCTCGGGCGCCACGCTCGATCTTGCCGGCACGTCCCAGACGATTGCGGGGCTGAGCAACGCCGGAACGGTGCGCATCGCGGGTGGCGTCCCAGGCGACACACTTACCGTAAGCGGCGACTATGTCGGCAATAGCGGCGCCGTCGTTCTCAACGCTGCGCTCGGTGGTGACGGTTCGCCGACAGACATGCTGGTGATCGCCGGCAACACGTCAGGGACGGGTACCCTTCAGGTCGTCAATTTCGGCGGGTCGGGCGCCCAAACGGTCGGAGGCATCAAGATCGTCGACGTCGGCGGCGTCTCAAACGGCAGCTTCTCGCTCGACGGCAATTATACCTTCGAAGACGATGCAGCGGTCGTCGCGGGCGCCTACGCATACAGGCTCTACAAGAACGGCGTCAGCACACCGGCCGATGGCGATTGGTATCTGCGCTCGGCCCTGGTCAACGGCGATCCCGATCCGCAGCCGCTCTATTCGCCCGGCGTGCCTCTGTACGAGGCCTATGAAGGGGTGCTGCAGGCCTTCAATGAACTGGGCACCATGCAGCAACGCATTGGCAATCGGTCGTGGGGCGAGGGTGCTACGCCGCAAGGTGCGGACCTGCCAGGCCAGGGCTCGGTCGACGGCAAGGCGATATGGGCGCGCATCGAAGCTGCCCATGCCGAGATCAAGCCGGAGACGTCGACCTCCGGCACGAACTATGACGTGACCACCTGGAAGCTGCAGGCCGGCGTCGATGGCCTGCTGCACGAAAGCGACGCCGGTACCCTGATCGGAGGGATTACGGCCCACTACGGAACCGCGTCGTCGGACGTCTCCTCGATCTTCGGGGCAGGGTCGATCGCTGCCACCGGCTACGGCGTCGGCAGCACGCTCACCTGGTTCGGCAGCGGTGGCTTCTACGTCGACGCGCAGGCTGAGGCGACATGGTATGACAGTGACATCCGGTCGGCCACGCTAAGCACCACGCTTGCGGACGGCAACAACGGTTTCGGCTACGGGCTGAGCGTGGAGGCCGGACAGAAGATCGCCCTCAACGGCAACTGGTCGCTGACGCCGCAGGCCCAGCTTGCCTATTCCTCGGTCGACTTCGACGCGTTCACCGACCCGTTTGGCGCCGTCGTGTCGCCCGGCAGCAGCAACAGTCTCGTCGGCCGCCTCGGCCTCTCCGCGGACTATGAAGACCAGTGGGTGGACGATGCGGGGCAAGTCAGCCGCACGCACATTTACGGGCTCGGCAACCTTTACTACGACTTCCTCGACGGAAATGATGTCGATGTGTCTGGCACGAAACTGGTCAGCGAAAATCAGGCGCTGTGGGGCGGTGTCGGCCTTGGTGGCTCGCTGAGCTGGGCGGACGGTCGCTACGCCGTCTTCGGAGAAGGGACAGCGCGGACAAGCCTCAAGGATTTTGGCGACAGCCATGCCCTGGGCGCCAAACTCGGGTTCGCTGTGAAATGGTAGCGGCGATCGAGATGGACATGTCGACCTTGGCTTGAGGGTCGGGCCGGCAAGGCTGCCGAGGTCTATGGAATCCGGACTTGCGGTCATCCGGCTCGTCGGCCCTGGACGTTTCCTTACCGGCTGCCGGCATCAAGTACCAGGCTCGCATCCGAAGCACCCTGGCGGTCGATCACAGGGATGCCAGCGCGCTGGACATGCGCTCCAGTCCTTGGCGCAACAGAGGACGCGGGCAGCCGACATTCAGGCGAATGAAGCCTTCGCCGCCAGGCCCATAGACGCGGCCGTCATAGAGATTAACCCCGGCCCGATCGACAAAGAATTTCTGAATTCCACCCACTCGGCGATCGAGCGCGCACGCATCCAACCACACCAGAAACGATGCGTCGGGCCGCATGGGCGTGATGCCTGGAAGGTGTTCACCGGCGAACTCGCAAACCAGATCGATGTTGCCGGCGATGTAGCGCGTGAGTTGGTCGAGCCACGGCGCGCCGCTGCTGTAAGCAACCTCCAGGGCCAGGCGGCCGAAAAAGTTCGCATTCACCATGAATGACGCCTGCATTGCGGCAAGAAGCGCCTCGCGGCGCTTTTTGCTGGCTACCGAAATCGTTGCCGAAGGAACCCCGGCAAGATTGAAAGTCTTCGTTGGAGCGGTGCAGATGAACGATTTCTCCGCAGCATCTTCCGAGATGGAGGAGAAGACGATGTGAGGACGATCCGACAACCTTATGTCGCAGTGAATGTCGTCGGATATCACCAGGATTCCATGACGCTCGCAGATGTCGTTGAGCGCCGCCAATTCTTCGCGTGTCCAGGCCATTCCGGCAGGGTTGTGAGGATTGCACAGCAGGAATGCCTTGGCGCCGCCGGCCGCCAGTTTCTCGAAATCCTCGAGATCGAGCTCATATCTGTTGTTCTGCAGCCTCAGCCGGTTCGTAAGGAGAACGCGGCCGTTTCCCTGAACCACTTCGAAATAGGGCGAGTACACGGGCGACTGCACAATGACGCAGTCACCGGGCTTGGTGAAGGTTCGCAGTATCGCAGCCACGGACGGCATGATCGCCGGCGCGGGAAGCAAGTTCTCCAGTTTCGGCGACCAGTTGTGCCGGTGCGCGAACCACGATTGCACGATCTCATAGTGGCGCGGATCGCGGCGTGTGTAGCCGTAAATGCCATGCTCCGCGGCCTCGCGCAGTCGCGCGATGACGGTTTCCGGAGCGCGGAAGTCCATATCCGCCGTCCACAGCGACAGCAGGTCCTGGCCCTCGACCTGGGGAGAGAACTCGTCCCACTGGTTGGCCCATTTGACGGATCCGAACTGCTGACGGTCGTGGATCTGGTCGAAATCTATTCCCGCGATATGTCGTTGCCCAAGCGCCGATGCGGGCGTGTCTGCACAAGCCATTTGATAGTCACCTTGCCGCGGGCATTGCTTGCGGCATCATCAGCGCCTCCTAGGATTTGTGGCCACGCGCCAATTGGCGCTCCATAGATTGCGAGTAACGCGACATGCCGAAGCAAAAGCTCCAGTAGACCAGCCCCGCAAAGAGGTAGCCGGTTGATGAGATCGTCGGGCCTGCCCAGTTCGGATCGACGCGCGCCGTTTCGACGGCCTTCAGAAAATCCGCGATGCCGACGACGGCGACCAGAGTCGTGTCTTTGAACAGACCGATGAAGGTCGAGACGATACTCGGTATGACGATCGTCAACGCCTGAGGGAGGACGATCAGGCGCATCATGTCGAAGTAGCCGATCCCGAGCGCCTTGGCCGCTTCGTGTTGGCCCTTCGGGATCGCCTGAAGGCCGGCTCTCACGACCTCGGCCATATAGGCGGACGAGAACAACGCTATCGGGATGAGCGGGCGCAACAGACGATCAGGTGTCAGATAATCCGGGACGAAGAGCGGCATCATGAAGTTCGCCATGAACAACACTGTGATAAACGGCACGCCGCGGACGACTTCGATGAACGTGACGCAAACCGTCTTGACGAAAGGGAGTTCCGACCTGCGCCCAAGCGCCAGGATAACCCCGATCGGTAGCGAGAAGACGATACCCACGATCGACATCAGCAACGTGATCAAGAGACCGCCCCAGAGCGTCGTATCGATGACAGGCAAATGAAGCCAGGCAACGCCGCGCACGAGAACGAACGCGGCCACGGGGTAGACGAGGAAGAACAGCAACGCCGCCACTTTGCGCCGCGGAGCCTTCGTCCACAGGAGCCAAACGATGAGGATGGCGCCGATCGCCTGCGCAAGGTCCACGCGCCACCGCTCGGAAACCGGATACGCGCCGTATCGCAGGTAGTCGAACTTCTCGGCGATGAAAGGCCAGCAAGCCCCCTGGCTGTTCGCACGGCAAGCTTCATGGCCGCCGCTCCAGACCGCGTTGAAGATCGCAAAGCTCAGGAAGTGATGCAGCAGCCACGCGGCTAGGAGGACAAAGCATATTGTCAGCGCGCCTGAAGACGGCGTCGAAAACAGGTTCTTTTTCATCCAGCTCACTGGACCCGGTCGAACGTCCGCGGGAGGCGCCATGGCTGGTATGAGCGCGCTGACGTCAACTGGCGAACGCATGGACTGATCGCTCATCCGTCACCTTTCAACGATTGCAAAATGTCGGTTACACGCGTTCATGGCCAATGACGTGGCAAGGGAGATAACGAGATAGACCGACAGGGTAATCGCCATGACCTGGACGGCGGCTCCGGTCTGGTTGAGCACCGTGCCTGCAAAGATCTGAACGAGGTCGGGATAGCCGATGAACACGGCAAGCGACGAGTTCTTGATGAGATTGAGATACTGGCTTGTCAAAGGGGGAATGATGATGCGCAGCGCCTGGGGAACGACGACCAGACGAAGCGTCTTGCCCGGCGCCAGCCCCAGCGCATGCGCAGCCTCGGTCTGGCCCTTTGGCACTGCCTGGATTCCACCTCGCACGATCTCGGCGATGTATGAACCGGTGTAGACCGACAGACCGATCAGGAGAGCGGCAAACTCCGGATAGAGCTGATGCCCGCCTTGAAAATTGAAACCCCGTAGCTGCGGGGCGACGAACGAGACCGGCTCGCCAGCCGCCAGGAAAAGGACCAACGGAAATCCTATCAAGGTCGCCAGACTGACCAGAAGCACCGGCAGCTGCCTGCCCGTCCGTCTCTGGACGCTCCTGGCGCGAAACCAGAATGCAACGCAGCAGGAAATGGCCGCAACGAATGCCAAGCCCACCAGCCCCGCTCCCGGATGCAGATGAATCTCCGGAACGATGAGGCCGCGATTGTTGAGGTAGATGCCGCCGGGAATGGCGATGGACGCCTTCGGCGAGGGCAACGGCTTGAGGACGGCGTTGTACCAGAACAGCAGCTGCAGCAATAACGGAACATTGCGCACAAGCTCGACATAGGCGGTCGCCACCTTCGAAACGATCCAGTTCGGCGACAGGCGGGCAACGCCGATGACGAAGCCAAGCAAGGTCGCAAACAGGATTGCGAGGAGACTGACGTAGAGGGTGTTGGCCACTCCCACCCAGAACGCCTGACCGTAGCTGGACAATGCATCGTACGGTATCAGGGTTTGATTGATGTCGAAGCCGGCAGACTCATTCCAAAAGTCGAATGAGAGCGGAATCCCCCGGACCCGCATATTCGATGCAGTCTGCATGCCGATGCCCAGGGCCAAGGCCAGCAGGCAGCCGGCGAGCAAGAGCTGGTAGAAGATGCCCCGCACCTTCGTATCGTGCAGCGACAACCTCCTGCGCGACGGCGCGGGAAGCGACAAATGGGACATGGGCTGTTCCTATCGGGTCCGTGCAAGGCGCTGACGGTAACACGCCAGCGCCTTGCAACCATGCCTTTGCCTAAAGCGCGTCGCCATTGAACGGACTCAGGCGACGCGCTTTAGGGTCTTCGTTATGCATGTCGTGTCTCAAAACCGGGGCCATTTTTGAGCGACATGCGTTAGCGGATCGGCGGAGCGTATTGAACGCCGCCTTGGTTCCAGAGCGCGTTCATGCCGCGCTCCATTTTCAGCGGCGAATCCTTGCCGACATTGCGATCAAACACTTCGCCGTAATTGCCGACCTGCTTGATCACCTCGACCGGCCAGTTATCGCCGAGCCCGATGTCCTTGCCTATGCTGCCGTCCACGCCAAGCAAGCGGCGGATGCTGGGGTTGTCCGACGATTTCATGGCATCGACGTTCTTGGAGGTGACCCCGTATTCCTCCGCGGCCACCATGACGTAGAGCGTCCACTTCGCCACATTGAGCCACTGGTCGTCACCCTGCCGCACGGCCGGGCCAAGCGGCTCCTTGGAGATCAGCTCGGGAAGAACAATGCTGTCGTCCGGCTTGGCCATGCGAAGCCGCGACGCGTTCAAGGTGGAGGTGTCTGCGGACAAGACGTCGCAACGTCCCTCCTCATAAGCCTTCACTACAGCTTCCTCGTCTGCGAAACCAACCGTCGTGTACTTGATCGACTGCGAGCGAAAATAGTCGGCAAGGTTCAACTCGGTCGTGGTGCCCTGGGTGACGCATATCGATGCGCCGTCAAGTCCCTTGGCTGACGTGATATTGTCCGCCTTGCGCACCATGAACCCCTGGCCGTCATAGAAATACGTGCCGGCAAACAGTATGCCTAGCGACGTATCGCGGGACGATGTCCAGGTTGCGTTGTGGGCGAGAATGTCGATCTCTCCCGACTGCAAGGCGGTGAAGCGATCCTTTGGCGTCAATGGGATGAACTTGACCTTTTGCGCGTCCCCGAGCACGGCAGCGGCCACGGCGCGACAATAATCGACGACAAATCCGGTCCATTTGCCTTCATTGTCGGGAAGGCTGAAGCCAGCCGTGGCCGAATTCGTGCCACAGGTCAGCACGCCATTTTTCTTGACATTATCGAGGGTTGCGGACCACGCCGAGGAGGCGGTGCACGCGATGGCGAGGGCAAGTAGGCCCTTGAACGTTGATCTCATTTCGGCATTCCCCTGTTATTGTTGAAGGGAATGTGCTCTCCAGCCCAAGTATTCGTCAAATCGATTGTTCTCATGGTGAAAATGAGCGCTGCTCATAGTTGCGAAGCACTCCCAGCTGAAAAGCGGTTGAGTGGTGAAGCAGCGCGCGCGACCTATTTTACGGCCGACCCCGGTGCTCCGACGGTGCCTTGGTGTCTCTTGCTCCGCGATTCGTTGTAGATTCCCACGATGATTTCCCGGAGCCACCTGGTTCCCGGGTCATTCGCCATCTGGCGGTGAACAATAAGCCAGGCATTCACATTCGCTATCGGAAGGGGTGGCGGGACCAACGTCACCTCACTCCTCTCATCCAGCATTTGCAGGATGGCATCACCGCAATGGGTAATCAGTTCAGTGCCGCGAAGCGCCCAGGGCAGCACCGGATAGTTCGAGATGGTCGCAACGACATTGCGGCGAAGACCCATCTGTTTGAGGGCGGCATCCGCGAGGCCTTCCGCCAGGCCATCTGCGGAAATCTGGAGGTGGGAACTGGCCAGATAGGTTTCCAGCGTCATTGCGCTTCTGGCGATCTTGCTTCCGCTCCACACTGCGCAAAACAATCGGTCCTGGCCAAGCTCCACCTTCAAGAGACCTGGGTCGTCGCGTATCGCTGCTCCCGTCAGCGCGCAGTCAACTTGTCTCAGATAGACCGATGAACCGATTTCGGGTCCGTTTGCGGGAATGACGTTCAGCGTCGCGCCAGGAGCTTGCCTGGAAAATTCTCGAATGAGGCCCGGGATGAAAACCATGGCATGATAATCTGTAAGTCCAACGCGAAAGTTGCGCCGCGTCGTTGCTGGATTGAAGATCTGATGCCGGTCGATCGATGCGCGGATCGTTGCGAGTGCGGCGGAAATATTCGACAGCAGCTCAACTGCCCGGGGAGTCGGCCGCATCTCGCCGCCATCTCTGGTGAACAATTCATCCTGCAATAGATACCGAAGCTTCGACAGGGAGTGGCTTACAGCGGATTGTGTTCTGCCTAATTCGGTAGCCGCCCGCGTGACGCTCCTTTCCCGCATCATCACGTCAAAGACCCGCAATAGATTGAGGTCGATATCGTTATAATTCATGGAATTACCTCATCTGCGACCTGAGATCGCACCAGGCGGCACTACCGCGTTGGTTGCGACGGTGACAGATGGGGCACGAAGAGTGAAGACAGAGGTTCGGCGCTACGCCTTTGAAACTCTGGCGGACCAGGTGACGACGACCGCCGCATGGCTCCGCGGCATTTCTGCGCCTGGCTTCGCGAGCAAGCCGCAATCCGCCATGAACCCAGGGCGAGCATGTGAAATAAAGTCAGCCGCACCCGCTGGGTGGGAAATCGCAGGCGGTTTCATTGGCTTGATAATGGCGGAGAGAGCGGGATTCGAACCCGCGTTACGGTCTCCCGTAAACACACTTTCCAGGCGTGCGCCTTCAACCACTCGGCCACCTCTCCGTCCTTGCATTCGCGCCGGCCGGTTTTGCCACGCGGGTTGGGGAGATGCATCCCTTTGGGATTTGCGGGAAGACCCGCTTGATGGACACCGCCAACCAGCGGATGCCCTTCCCGGCGCCCGTCAATCAAACAGGCGCGGGGCTCATCTAGTCGATCCGGCGCCGAATGCCAAGCCATAACGGCAGTCTATTCGCTTTGCCGGCCATGCATCGTTTCGCGGGGCGTTGAACGGCTCCGCTTCTAAGGCGCTTCGGTTCTGAATGGTGTGCACGGGCAAGGCGGCAGGGCCGGCCGCGCTTGACTTCGCCCCTCGCCACCTGTCGAGTGCGGCGGAGGCTTTGCGGGGGGCATCGTCCGACATGACATCGAGCAATGAACAGCCGGCCAGCGGAACGCCGGCCGGAGGCATGCCAGGCGGGCTGACGCCCGCAGGGCGTCCGGACAGCGGGCTGTCCTTCGTGCCCGTGGTCTGGCTCCTCTTCGTGATGGCATGGTCGGTCTACTGGCTGGTCTCGGCGCGGTGGCTGTTCGAGAGTTCCGGCCTACCGGACAGGGTCTTCTATTTCGTGCTTGGCGGACTGGCCTTCGACATCGTCACCATCGTGTGGGGGCTTTATCTGCTCGGCCTCGCCTTAAGCCGTTCCGCGCGCTTTCCGCGTCATTTCACCATCTGGCAGATCACCACCATCGCCTGGCGGCTGGCCGAGCAGGTCTATGCGCTGACCGTGCCCGATTTCACCGTCTCCGCCAGGGAGCTTGCGATCGCCGCCACCGAAATCGTCATCGGCCTGTTTTGCATTTACCTGCTGCGCCGCCGCGACGAGGCCAAGGCCTTTTATGCAAGGCCGGAAGCGCAGGCACCGTCAGCCTTTAGTTCGATCGTCGCCGCGCTGGCCGGCATCACCCTCGGCGCCGTCGTCGGCGCCGTCGCCGGCTTCGCGCTCGGCGCGGGGATCGCCGAAGCCACCGACATCAGCTGTTTCGAAGGCGGCTGCGGCTACTTCGCGGTGTTCATCGGCCTTGCCGGGCTGGTGGTCGGGGCCATTGGCGGCGGCGTCCTTGGCGTCTGGCTCGTCCATCGGCGGAGCCGAAAGGTGGCCATATAGGCGGGCGATAGGCTTCAAATTCGTGTATGGTGATTGCACGCCGGGCGTGCGCATTCTATTCCTCGCCTTGACCGGAAGGTCCTCGGGAGGAACTTGAGGATCGGGGAAGATTTTTCGATGTTGCGTTTTTTGTTTCGCCTCGCGGCCATGATCGCACTCTCGGTCGCCGTCATCATGGCCGTGCTCGACGCGACGCGCTCGGTGGCGGCTTCCGCATTGGTCATGACGCCGCTGAATTCGAGCTGGCTGGCGGTTTCGCCCGACACCCGCGCGGCCTTCGAGACCTTCGTGCGCGCCAAGGTCAATCCGGTGATATGGGATGGCGGCATCGCCTGGGTGCTTGCCCAGCCGGGGTTTGCCGTGTTCGCGGTGCTTGCCTTCATCCTCTATGCGATCGGCTACCGGCGCCGGCGGCGCGGCGGAGAATTCGCGCCGGGCTGATGGGTTGTGCCGGCGGACTTGCGACGACAACGCGGCAATCGTCCACAGCTGTCACCGCATTGGGCATGTTTTTCCAACGGGGGGCATGCTTTTCCAAAAGGTCAAAATTCCGCGTGAATTTTGTTTCGGGCCGTGCCAGATTGCCTAGAGCGGGAGGGGAGTACACTCCTGGCTGATGCCGCATGCCTGCCGGAGAACCGGGCAGGCGGACGGCGCGTAACGGAAAAAAATAACCGACAGGGTGTGGATCACATGAAACGTATCGTTCTCGGCCTCCTGGCCGCAACCGCAATGGTTCTTCCGGCTTTCGCCGCGGATGTCCAGCCGGCCATCCTCTACGATCTCGGCGGCAAGTTCGACAAATCCTTCAACGAGGCTGCCTATCACGGCGCCGAAAAGTTCAAGACCGAGACCGGCACCGCCTATGTCGAGTTCGAAGTGTCGAACGCCTCGCAACGCGAGCAGGCGCTGCGCCGCTTCGCCGAGGACGGCCGCAACCCGATCGTCATGGCCGGCTTTGCCTGGGAAGATGCGCTGAAGGTGGTCGCGAAGGAATATCCCGATCTCAACTTCGCCATCATCGACGATGCCGTCGATATGCCCAATGTCCGCTCGCTGGTCTTCAAGGAAAACGAAGGCTCCTATCTCGTCGGCATCCTGGCGGCGATGGCCTCGAAGTCCAAGAAGGTCTCCTTCATCGGCGGCATGGACATTCCGCTGATCCGCAAGTTCGAATGCGGCTATGTCGGCGGCGCCAAGGCGGCCGGTGCGACCGATGTCATCCAGAACATGACCGGTGACACGCCCGCGGCGTGGAACGATCCGGCCAAGGGCGGCGAGATCGCCAAGACGCAGATCGACCAGGGCTCCGACGTCGTCTATGCCGCGGCCGGCGGCACCGGCGTCGGCGTGCTGCAGGCGGCGGCGGATGCCGGCAAGCTCGGCATCGGCGTCGATTCCAACCAGAACGGCCTGCAGCCCGGCAAGGTGCTGACCTCGATGCTGAAGCGCGTCGACGTGGCCGTCTACACCGCCTTCATGGACGGCAAGAACGGCACCTTCAAAGGCGGCCTGCAAAATCTCGGCCTCAAGGAAGGCGGTGTCGACTACGCCATGGACGACAACAACAAGGCGCTGGTCACCGACGAAATGAAGGCTGCCGTCGAAAAGGCCAAGGCCGACATCATCGCCGGCACGATCCAGGTGCACGACTACACCGCCGACAACGCCTGCCCTTATTGATTGGCAAGCTATCTCTTTGTTTTGCCGCAATTTCGGACGGAAAAGCGCTTTCACACTTTTCCTAGGTTTCGAACCGCCGGGTGAAAGCCCGGCGGTTTTGTTTTGAGGTATGCCGCGATGTCGACGACAATCGAAGCCATGGCGGAGCGCGATGTGGAGGCGATCGCAAGGCTGCGGCTCGCCGCATTCTTCGCTGGCACCGGACGAACATTGCCAGAGGACGCGGCCGGTCTTCGCGAACTGTTCGTCGGCGATGGGATGGAGGCGGCGTTCGTTGCGCGAGACCAGGGTCTGCCGATCGGCAGTTGCCTGCTGGTCCGCGACGAGATCGATCCAGCGCACGATTTGACGCCATGGCTTGCTGGGCTGATCGTCGACCAAGACCATCGAGGGCGCGGTATCGGCACGGCGCTGGTCAGAGCGGTCGAAGCCCATGCCGCATCAGCAGGCGTAGGCAAGCTCTATCTCTACACCTGGCAAGCGCGCCGCTTCTATGAAGCGCTCGGTTGGGTGGAGGTGCAGACCTTCGCGCAGGACGGCGGACCGATGGCTCTGATGTCGCGCGCGCTATAAAGTGCCCAAGAGATAACCCAGCGCAAACACCATCATCAGCGTAATGGCGATAGCGAAGCCGCGTCGGCCACCGAGCGAATGCACGCCGACGCCATAGGGCTTCCGCTCCAGTCTGCCGATCACCGGCTTCGCTTCGTCGTGGCCGACCACACGCATCTGCGGCAGTTCGGCGATGCGTTGCGAGATCAGCCGCCAGCGATCGCCGTCGCCCGAGGGCCGCCCCGTGCGGTCGAAGACATGCATGCGCTCGGCCAGCCGCATCACCGTGTCGCGGAAGGCCGGATCGATCTCCAGGTCGCGCTCGGCACGTTCGCGGTCGCGATCGTTCATCAGGCCAAGCACATAATCGCCCGCCCGCGCAACGCGATCGCTTTCACTGGCCATAGGCTTCTCCTTGCTACCAGTGCGGCGGTTTGGTTATCGGCACGTCGGGTGCCGATTGTTCCTCCAGCGCCATGAAGCGCCCGGTCAGGGCATCGAGCTTGCGCTGCATGCGTTCGATCGCCGTCCACTGCTCGGCGATCTGGCCCGACAGTTCCTCGATGGTCTTTTCCTGCTCGGCGGCGCGGATTTCCAGCGTCGTCAGCCGGTCGACAGGCATGATCATTCAAAACTCCTCAGGTCCTGGTGCACGCGGTTGCAGCATGATGCGACTGTTGAGCCTTGCATATTAGTGAATGTGAAGATCTGCGGCCACGTTCGAAATTGACAAGCGCACCGGGATTTGTCGAGAGTGGCCACTGCGCCGCCAATTGGCACGGGTGGGGCATCATGCTAGGCGTTTTGACCAAGCGATAAAAAAATAAGAGTGGGACAGGCTGCATGGCGCAAGCCGCAATCGAACTGATCGGCATCAACAAGAGTTTTGGCGCCGTTCGCGCCAATCGCGACATCAATCTGGAGATCGCACGCGGCACCATCCACGGCATCGTCGGCGAGAACGGCGCCGGCAAGTCGACGCTGATGTCGATCCTCTACGGCTTCTACCAGGCCGACAGCGGCGAGATCCGCGTCGGCGGCAAGCCGGCGTCTATCAAGACTTCCAACGACGCCATCGCGCTCGGCATTGGCATGGTGCACCAGCACTTCATGCTGGTCGACAATTTCACCGTGCTGGAAAACATCATCCTCGGCGCCGAAAGCGATGCGCTGTTGAAAAAGAGCATCGCCAAGGCGCGCTCCGAACTGGAGCGGCTCGAGCGCGAATACGGGCTGGAAGTCGATCCCGACGCCATCATCGAGGAATTGCCGGTCGGCCTGCAGCAGCGTGTCGAAATCCTGAAGGCGCTTTATCGCGGCGCCGAGATCCTGATTCTCGACGAGCCGACGGGCGTGTTGACGCCGGCCGAGGCCGACCATCTGTTTCGCATCCTCAGGCAATTGAAGGACCAGGGCAAAACGGTGGTGCTGATCACCCACAAGCTGCGCGAGATCATGGCCATCACCGACAATGTCTCGGTCATGCGCCAGGGCACGATGGTGGCGACGCGCGAGACCAGCAAGACGACAGTCGGCGAACTGGCCGAACTGATGGTCGGGCGGCGCGTGCTGCTGCGGGTCGAAAAGGGCGAGACGGAGGCCGGCGCGGTCAAGCTCGCCGTCAAGAACCTGACGGTGAAAGACCAGCGCGGCGTCACCATGGTCGACGACATCTCCTTCGATATCCGCGCCGGCGAGATCGTCGGCATTGCCGGTGTCGCCGGCAACGGCCAGTCCGAACTGCTCGAGGCGATTTCCGGCATCAGGCGCGCGGTTTCCGGCTCGGTGATGCTCGATGGCAAGCCGATCGACCTGACCGGGGCCGCCGATCCCGGCGAGTTGCGCGACCGTGGGCTCGCCCATGTGCCGGAGGACCGCCATCATGTCGGCCTGGTGCTGGCCTTCGAGGAGAACGAGAATTCGATCCTCGGCTACCATGACGACCCGCGCTACCTCAAAGGGCCGTTCCTCAACATCGACGCCATCATGACCGATGCCAAGGACAAGATCGAGAAATACGACATCCGTCCCGGCAATCCGCGTCTGAAGACGGCGAATTTCTCCGGCGGCAACCAGCAGAAGATCGTGCTGGCGCGAGAAATGGAGCAGGATCCCGGTGTTCTGATCGTCGGCCAGCCGACGCGCGGCGTCGATGTCGGCGCCATAGAATTCATCCACAAGCGGCTGATTGCCATGCGCGACCAGGGCAAGGCGGTGCTGGTGGTGTCGGTCGAGCTCGACGAGATCCGTTCGCTGTCCGACCGCATCCTGGTGATGTTTGCCGGGCGCATCGTCGGCGAACGTGGCCCCGAGGCGACCGAGGGCGAGCTTGGCCTGCTGATGGCAGGCATCGATCGCCAGGAGGCGGCAGAGTGAGCACGCCTTACGCCAAACTGCCGGCCTGGGCCGATTATGGGCTGATCCCGTTGATCAATCTGTCGGTGGCTTTCATCGTTGCCGGTTTCGTCGTCATGCTGGTCGGCGAAAACCCGTTTCGTGCCGCCGTCATCCTGGTCGAGGGCGCTTTCGGCAAGGGAACCGGCATTGCCTTCACGCTGTTCTATGCCACCACCTTCATCTTCACCGGCCTGTCGGTGGCGGTGGCCGCGCATTGCGGCCTGTTCAACATCGGGACCGAGGGCCAGGCCTATATTGCCGGCCTTGGCGTGGGCGTGGTCTGCCTCGCCTTCGACACTGTGCTGCCGTGGTGGCTGACCTTTCCGCTGGCGATCGTCGCCGGAGCCGCCGTCGGTGCGCTGTGGGCGCTGATCCCGGCCTATCTGCAGGCCAAGCGCGGGTCGCACATCGTCATCACCACCATCATGTTCAACTTCATCGCGGCCTCGATCATGGTCTACCTCCTGGTTGGGCCGTTGAAGCCGGCGGCGTCGCAGGCGCCGCAGACGCGCAACTTCCTCGCCGGCGCCGAACTGCCCAAACTCAACTGGATCATCGAACTGTTCGGCGCCAAGATCCGCTCGGCGCCGTTCAACATCTGCTTCCTGCTGGCGCTGCTCATGGCATTCCTGGTCTGGCTGCTGATCTGGCGCACCAAGCTCGGCTACGAGATGCGCACCTATGGCCACAGCCCGAAAGCGGCGCGCTATGCCGGCATTTCGGAGACCCGCATCATCATCATCGCGATGATGATTTCGGGCGCGCTGGCCGGCATGATGACGCTGAACCCGGTGATGGGCGACCAGCACAATGTGGCGATCGATTTCGTCTCCGGCGCCGGCTTCGTCGGCATCGCCGTGGCGCTGATGGGCCGACTGCATCCGGTCGGCATCGTGCTGGCGGCGATCCTGTTCGGCATGCTCTACCAGGGCGGCGCCGAACTTGCCTTCGAAATGCCGGCGATTTCCCGCGACATGATCGTCATCATCCAGGGCCTGGTCATCCTGTTTGCCGGTGCGCTGGAGCACATGTTCCGGCCCTACGTCCAGGCGCTGTTCGCCTCGTTCAGTCCAAGGTCGGTCGGCATCGAAGCGGTCAAAGGGAAGGGCGCCTGAGATGGACGTCTTCATCGCCATCGTGCAGATCCTGGACTCGACCATACGCCTGTCGGTGCCGCTGCTACTCGCTTGCCTCGCCGGCCTCTATTCGGAACGCGCAGGCGTTTTCGACATCGGGCTGGAAGGCAAGATGCTGGTCGGCGCCTTTGCAGGTGCGGCCGCCGCTTCGGTCTTCCATTCGGCCTTCCTCGGTCTCGGCATGGCGATCGTGATGTCGGTCGCGTTTGCCCTGGTGCACGGCTTCGCCTCGATCACCCATCGCGGCAACCAGATCGTCTCCGGTGTGGCCATCAACTTCGTCGCCGCCGGCTCGACCATCATTCTGGGCCAAGCCTGGTTCCAGCAGGGCGGGCGAACGCCGGCGCTGCAGCCGGGCGAGCGTTTCGAGGCCATCACTCTGCCTGGTGCTGCCGCGATCCACGACGTGCCGATCATAGGGCCGATCTATTCCGAGCTGCTCTCTGGCCATTCGATCCTGGTCTATCTCGCTTTCGCCATGGTGCCGTTCACCTGGTGGGTGTTGTTTCGCACCCGCTTCGGCCTGCGCCTACGCGCCGTCGGCGAGAACCCGGCCGCCGTCGACACCGCCGGCATCTCGGTCGCCTGGCTGCGCTACCGGGCCCTGATCTGCACCGGTGTGCTGACCGGCATTGCCGGCGCCTACCTCTCGATGGTGCAGAATGGCGGCTTCGTGAAGGACATGACCGCGGGCAAGGGCTACATCGCACTGGCGGCGCTGATCTTTGCCAAATGGCGACCGGTGAACGCCATGTTCGCCTGTCTTCTGTTCGGCTTCCTCGACGCGGCGGCGATCCGCCTGCAGGGTTCGCCGCTGCCGTTGATCGGCAAGGTGCCGGTGCAGTTCATGCAGGCGCTGCCCTATGTGCTGACCGTGATCCTGCTTGCCGGCTTCATCGGCAAGGCGATCCCGCCGCGCGCCGGCGGCGCGCCTTATGTCAAGGAACGTTGATCCGGGCGCGCCCAGGAGCACTGTGTCGAACATGCGGCTGGTGCTCGAAAGGCGCCAGGAAAACGCAAAGCGCCGGGTTTTGACCACGATCGTCGGAGAGAACGTCTAGATGTCGCATGATCTGTTCGAAGCCGCGCAGGAGGCCATGGCCAAGGCCTACGCGCCCTATTCGAAGTTTCCGGTGGGTGCGGCGTTGCGCACCGAAGACGGCCGTGTCTTCACCGGCGCCAACATCGAGGTCGCGTCCTATCCGGAAGGCTGGTGCGCCGAGACCACGGCGCTCGGCCATTACATCATGGGCGGCGGCGGCAAGATCGTCGAGGTCGCCGTCATTGCCTCGCGCATGGCCAAATGCTCGCCCTGTGGCGGCTGCCGGCAAAGGCTGGCGGAATTCTGCCGGCCGGACACAAAGCTCTATCTTTGCGACAACACCGGCGTGGTCGAGACCGTGACCATGGGCGACATGCTGCCCTACGGGTTTCGTGGCGACATTTTGAAGTGAGAGTTGGCTGATATGAAGGAAGCTCTGGACCACCTCGTTGAAAGGCTGGACGGGTTGGCGCCGACAACGGCGATGGTGCTGGGGTCGGGCCTTGGCGGGCTTGTCGACCAGGTCGAAAATGCCGTGCGCATCTCTTATGCCGACCTGCCGGGTTTCCCCCGCAGCGGGGTGACTGGCCATGCCGGCGAGGTGGTCGCGGGGCTTTTCGCCGGCACGCCGGTGCTGATGCTGTCCGGCCGCGCCCATTATTACGAGCACGGCGTTGCTGCGGCGATGCGGCCGGCGCTGGAGGTGCTTGCCGGCATCGGCATCACCAAGCTGATCCTTACCAATGCCGCCGGCTCGGTCGATCCCGACATGCTGCCTGGATCGGTGATGCTGATCACCGATCACATCAATTTCTCCGGCTCCAACCCGCTGATCGGCGAGCCGAGCGACCGCCGCTTCGTCGGCCTGACCGAAGCCTATGATGCCGGCTTGCGCGCGGCGATCGAACGGGCGGCGAAGGCGACAGGGACGGCGCTGCACAAGGGCGTCTATATGTGGTTTTCCGGTCCGTGTTTCGAAACCCCTGCTGAAATCCGCATGGCCCGCGTCATGGGCGCCAATGCGGTAGGGATGTCGACCGTGCCGGAGGTCATTCTCGCCCGCTTCCTTGGGCTTCGCGTAGCCGCCTGTTCGGTGATCACCAATCTCGCCGCCGGGATGACCGGGGCGGAACTGTCGCACCAGGAGACCAAGGACATGGCGCCGATCGGCGGCGCACGGCTGGCGACGATCCTTGCGCATGTGTTCCAGGATGGGTTGCCGGAGCCGAAGGGCGCTGCCTGATGCTTCCGCAGGAAATCATCCGCCGCAAGCGCGACGGCCAGAAACTGTCCCCGCAGGAGATTTCGGCCTTCGTCGCGGGCGTAACTTCGGGCAGCGTCTCGGACGGCCAGGTCGGCGCCTTTGCCATGGCGGTGTTCTTCAACGGCATGAACCGCGACGAGGCGGTGGCGCTGACGCTCGCCATGCGCGATTCCGGCGATGTGCTCGACTGGTCGGACCTGCCGGGTCCGGTCACCGACAAACATTCGACCGGCGGCGTCGGCGACAATGTCTCGCTAATGCTGGCGCCGATCGTCGCCGCTTGCGGCGCCTATGTGCCGATGATCTCCGGCAGGGGCCTTGGGCATACCGGCGGCACGCTGGACAAAATGGATGCCATCCCAGGCTATATCAGCCAGCCGGATATCGCGCGCTTCCGCAAGACCGTGCTCGAGACCGGCTGTGCCATCATCGGCCAGACCGCCGATCTCGCGCCCGCCGACCGTCGCCTCTATGCGATCCGCGATGTGACCGGAACGGTGGAATCGGTGCCGCTGATCACTGCCTCTATCCTGTCGAAGAAACTGGCGGCCGGCCTGCAGTCGCTGGTGCTCGACGTCAAGGTCGGCAATGGCGCCTTCATGGAGAAGTCGCGCGACGCGACAGCACTTGCCAACAGCCTGGTCGAGATCGCCAACGGCGCCGGCCTGAAGGCCTCGGCGCTGGTCACCGGCATGAACGAGCCGCTGGCGTCGGCGGCCGGCAACGCGGTCGAGGTGCGCAACGCCGTCGATTTCCTCACCGGGAGGCTCCGCGACAAGCGACTGGAGGATGTGACGCTGGCGCTGGCCGCCGAGATGCTGCAATCGGCAGGGCTGGCGTCGTCCAATCAGGACGGTCTCAGGCGCGCGGCCGAGACGCTGGCCGGCGGCCGCGCGGCGGCCGCCTTCGCACGTATGGTCGCAGCCCTTGGCGGTCCCGCCGATTTCGTCGAGAAGCCGGAAAAATACCTGCCGAAAGCGGCGGTGGAGTTTGCGGTCAAGGCGGCAGGCAACGGCTTTGCCACCGGCATTGCCACCCGCGATATCGGCCTTGCCGTGGTCGGGCTCGGTGGCGGGCGTACGCGGCCGGACGACAGGATCGACCATGCGGTCGGCATCACCAGGCTGCTGCCGCTCGGCGCCGAGGTGCGGACCGGCGAGCCGCTGGCGCTCGTCCACGCCCGCACGCAAGCGGAGGCCGAAGCGGCCGCAGCCGCCGTGCTTTCGGCCTATACGATCGGGGCGTCGAAACCAGCCGCCGACAAGACTGTCATCCGGCGCGTGCTGCCGCGCGGGTAGCGGAAGGCGCTACTGCACCAGCAACAGTGTGCCGTTTTCGACCTGGTATTTTGCCAGCCGCTGCAAAAAGCTCATGCCGATCAGGTTGGTGCGCAGCGCCTTGTCGTCGAGGACCACGGCCTGGATGTTGTCGACGCTGATCTTGCCGATCTGCAGGCGGTCGATGTTGACCACAGCGGCCCTGATCGCGCCATTGGCGGTGTTGACCTGATGGCTGAAATCCGACGGGTTGAGCGAGATGCCGATGCGGCGCGCCGTCGAGGTGTTGATGGCGACCAAAGTGGCGCCGGTGTCGATCATGCCGTCGACCTGGCGGCCGTTGAGCTTGAAGGCGGAGGTGAAATGGCCGCGCTCGTCGGCCGCCACCAGGACCTTGCGACCGGTGGGCAGCGGTGCGGCCGGCTTGTCGGGAACCGAGGCGAGGCTCAGCTCGGGCTGCGGTTGCGGCTTGCCGGCGACGGTCGACTTCAACAGGTTGTCGAGAATCTGCGGGTTCGACTGATAGACGATCGGGATCGATGCCGACGTTCCGGCGAACACGCCCAGAATGAGAAGCTTGCGCAGCATGAATGGACCTTCGTGAAGGCCCATTTTTGCCCACGTATGGTGTGTGCCGCTTTAACGCCAACCCGAAACCGCGGCTTTGCGTAAACGGGCGGTAAACGACTGGATGCCAGCTGGCCTTGCCAGCCGCCGTCATTTGGTTCCGTACATGCGGTCGCCGGCATCGCCGAGGCCGGGCATGATGTAGCCCTTCTCGTTGAGCTGGCGGTCGATGGAAGCGGTAAAGACCGGGACATCCGGATGCGCCTTGGTGAAGCGCTCGATGCCTTCTGGCGCCGCCAGCAGGCAAAGGAAACGGATGTTGGTGGCTCCGCGCTCCTTCAGCTTGTCGATGGCCGCGATGGCCGAGTTCGCGGTCGCCAGCATCGGATCGACGACGATCACCAGCCGGTCGGCGAGATCGCTCGGCGCCTTGAAGAAATATTCCACCGCCTCCAGCGTTTCGTGATCGCGGTAGAGGCCGACATGCGCGACGCGGGCCGCCGGGACCAGGTCGAGCAGGCCTTCGAGCAGGCCATTGCCGGCGCGCAGCACCGAGGCGAAGACCAGCTTCTTGCCCTCCAGCGTCGGCGCTTCCATGGTTTCCATCGGCGTTTCGATGGTCGTCGTCGTCAGTTCGAGGTTGCGGGTGACCTCGTAGCCGAGCAGGAGCGAGATCTCGCGGAGCAGTCGCCGGAAGCCGGCGGTCGACGTCTCCTTCTTGCGCATGATGGTCAGCTTGTGCTGGACAAGCGGGTGGTCGACGACGGTGACGCCCTGCATGGGTTGCTCCAGTGAATGGTGAATAGTGAATAGTGAATAGTGAATAGTGAGCAGGTTTGCGAGTCCCGATGGATCGATCATTGCCGTTGACAGGCCGAACCGCCGGCAAACCAATCACCAATCACCAATCACCAGTCACCTCTTCGCATCGAGCCGGGCAAGCAGCGCGCTTTTCGTCTTCCTGTCGACGAAAGCCGCTTCGATCGCCGTCCTGGTGACGGCGGTCAAAGCTTTTTCATTCATGGAGAAATGCTCGGCGGCGATGTCGTATTCGCGCTTCAGCGAGGTCCAGAAATAGGGTGGGTCGTCGGAGTTCAGCGTCACCTTGCAGCCGCCCGCCTGCAGGGCAGGCAAAGGGTGATCGGCGAAACTGTCGTAGACTTTGAGCGCGATGTTGGAGCCGGGGCAGCATTCGAGCACGATGCCCTCATCGGCGATGCGGCGCACCAGGTCGGGATTTTCGATGGCGCGCACGCCATGGCCGATGCGCGAGGGGCGGATGTGGTCGAGTGCGGCCTGCACCGTCTCCCACCCGGTCAACTCGCCGGCATGGATGGTGATGCCAAGGCCGGCTTCGCGGGCGATCTCGAAGGCCCTGACATAATCCTCCATCTCGCCCATGCGCTCGTCGCCGGCGACGCCGAAGCCGGTGACCAGCGGATTTCCGCAGCGCGCCGCAAAGCGCGCCGCCTGCTCGATCGACTCGACGCCGACATGGCGTACGCCGGTGACGATCATGCGCCCCTCGATGCCGGTCTTGGCTTTGGCGCGCAGCATGCCTTCGCCGAGCGCATCGGTATAGGCCTTGGGCGACAGGCCGGCCCTGACGGCATGGTCGGGCGAGGTGAAGACCTCGGAATAGATGGCGCCGTCGCGGGCAAGGCTGGTCAGATAGTGGTCGGCGAGGCGGGCATAATCCTCCTCGGTGCGGAACAGGTCGGCGGAAAAATCATAAGCCGCCAGGAACGAGGTGAAATCATGCCAGACGAAGGAGCCGTTCTGGATATAAAGCGAGGTGTCCTTGCCGTATTTCTGCGCCTGACGGATGACGAGTTCGGGCGCCGCTGCCCCCTCGATGTGGCAGTGCAGTTCTGCTTTCAAAGGCATGCAGTTATCCCGTCTCATCAGTCCAGGCCGTAAAGCCCACCACCTGGAAGCGCGGCCGAACACCGCGCCTTAAACAATAGCGCCCGCACCATCGATCGGCTATGGTCCCGCCGGTTTTATGACGGATCAAAATAATGTCAGTTGAGAGAACCACGGCCGCGGGCGGCATGGAAACCTCCTATGGTTTCAAGAAGGTAGGGCCAGGCGACAAGCAGCCTCTGGTCAACGATGTTTTCCACAAGGTGGCGAACCGCTACGACCTGATGAACGACCTGATGTCGGCCGGGCTGCACCGGCTGTGGAAGGATGCCATGGTGACATGGCTCAATCCGCCGAAACGTCCGGGCTGGAAAGTGCTTGACGTGGCGGGCGGCACCGGCGACATCGCCTTCCGCATTGTAGACGCCAGCCAAGGCAACGCGCATGCCACGGTGCTCGACATCAACGGCTCGATGCTCAGCGTCGGCCGTGACCGCGCGGAGAAAAAGGGCCTGTCCGGCAACACCGATTTCGTCGAGGCCAATGCCGAGGAACTGCCTTTCACCGATAGCACCTTTGACGCCTACACCATCGCATTCGGCATCCGCAACGTGCCGCGCATCGATGTCGCGCTGACGGAAGCCTTTCGCGTGCTGAAGCCCGGCGGACGGTTCCTGTGCCTGGAGTTTTCCGAGGTCGAGATGCCGCTGCTGGACAAGGTCTACGAAGCCTGGTCGTTCAACGCCATTCCGCAGATCGGCAAGATGGTGACGGGCGAGGGCGAACCCTATTCCTACCTGGTCGAATCGATCCGCAAATTTCCCAATCAGCAGAACTTTGCTGCAATGATCACCCGCGCGGGCTTCGAGCGCGTGTCGTTCCGCAACTATTCCGGCGGCATTGCCGCCCTGCATTCGGGCTGGAAGCTTTGAGGCACCACAGTTTGCAGCAGCAGGGTAGGCGATGAGCAGCGTCGGCGCCGCCTTTCGGCTCGCGCGGGCCGGCTGGGTGCTGGTCCGCGAGGGCGTGATCGCAGCACTGCCGGGCGACGAACTCGGCGGCCTGCCGAAATTCGGCTGGCGCATGGCCCGGCTCTTCACCCGCCGCCGCGCACTCGCTTATGAGCGCAGCGACCGGCTGGCCAAGGCGGTGGTCCGGCTCGGACCCTCCTACGTCAAGCTCGGCCAGTTCCTGGCGACGCGGCCTGATGTCGTCGGCAACGACATGGCGCTCGACCTCGCCATGCTGCAGGACAAGATGCACACTTTTTCGCAGGCGGAAGCGGTGGCGGCGATCGAGGGCTCGCTCGGGCGCAAGATCGGCGAACTCTATACGCAGTTCGGCGGGCCGGTCGCGGCGGCCTCCATCGCCCAGGTCCATCCCGCGCAGGCCATGCATGACGGTGTCGATACCAAGGTGGCGGTGAAGGTGATCCGGCCTGGCGTGCGCCGCCGCTTCTTCCAGGATCTCGAAAGCTATTTCCTCGCCGCCCGGCTGCAGGAGAAATACATCCCGTCGTCGCGCCGGCTGCGGCCGGTCGAGGTGACCGAGACGCTGGCGCAGACCACCAAGATCGAGATGGATCTTCGCCTCGAGGCGGCCGCACTTTCGGAACTGGGCGAAAACACCAAGGACGATCCGGGCTTCCGCGTGCCGTCGGTCGACTGGGAGCGCACCGGGCGCGATGTGCTGACCATGGAATGGGTCGACGGCGTCAAGATGAACGACATCGCCGGGCTCGCTGCGGCGGGGCACGATCTGAAGGCGATCGCCACCAACCTGATCCAGTCGTTCCTGCGTCACACGCTGCGGGACGGCTTCTTCCATGCCGACATGCATCCAGGCAATCTGTTCGTCGAGGCCAATGGCAATATCGTCGCCGTCGATCTCGGCATTGCCGGACGGCTCGGCAAGAAGGAGCGCCGGTTCCTCGCCGAAATCCTCTACGGCTTCATCACGCGCGACTATCTGCGCGTCGCCGAGGTGCATTTCGAGGCCGGCTACGTGCCGCGCCAGCACAATGTCGCGGCTTTCGCGCAGGCCATTCGCGCCATCGGCGAGCCGATCCATGGCCAGCCGGCTGAAACCATCTCGATGGCGAAGCTTCTCACGCTGCTGTTCGAGGTCACCGAACTGTTCGATATGGCCACGCGGTCGGAACTGATCCTGTTGCAGAAGACCATGGTGGTGGTCGAAGGCGTCGCACGCACGCTCGACCCGGCCTTCAACATGTGGAAGACGGCCGAGCCGGTGGTCGGCCAGTGGATCGCCGGCAATCTCGGGCCGAGCGGCCTGCTGATGGACGCGCGCGACGGCGCCAAGGCGCTGCTGGCGCTGGCCCGCCAGGCGCCCGATCTTGCCGCCCGCACCGAGCGGCTGTCACGCGAGATCGATTTTATGGCGGAGCACGGCCTCCGCTTCGACGAAGCGACATCGCGCGCCATCGGTAAGGCCGAAGCGCGCTACACCCGCTCGGGCCGGCTGGCGCTATGGGTGATCGCGCTGACGCTGGTGTATATCGCGTGGAAGCTGCTCTGATCGCTTGCATCGCTAGCAACTGTGGTGCTAGCGTTGCAGTCGCGCTATTGATGTCGCGGAGCAAGTCATGGGCACCATTACTGTCCGCAATCTAGCTGACGACGTGAAGCAGAAATTGCGTGAGCGCGCTGCGGCGCGCGGGGTGTCGATGGAGGAAGAGGCGCGTGATGCGCTTGCCAAAAGCGTGCTGTCGGCGGAAGCCGGCATGCCCGAGAGCGAAACCCTCTATGCAACAATCCGCCGCCTGGTTGAGCCTCATGGAGGTTTTGACATCGATCTGCCCGAGCGTGGTCAATCCACAAAAACGCACAAAACCCTCGACGGCAGGCGCATCCTGCTGATCATCGGCGGCGGCATCGCCGCCTACAAGGCGCTGGACCTGATCCGCCGGCTGCGCGAGCGCGGTGCGGCGGTGCGCGTCGTGATGACATCGGCGGCGCAGGAGTTCGTCACCACGCTTTCGGTCGGCGCGCTTTCGGCCGACCATGTCTTCAGCGAATTGTTCGACCGCAATGACGAGCACGATGTCGGCCATATCCGCCTGTCGCGCGAGGCCGACCTTCTGGTAGTGGCGCCGGCCACTGCCGATCTGATGGCCAAGCTCGCCAACGGCCATGCCAACGATCTGGCCTCGACGGTGCTGCTCGCCACCGACAAGAAGGTGCTGATGGCGCCGGCGATGAACCCGAAAATGTGGTCGCATGCCGCGACGAGCCGCAACCGGGCGACGCTCGCCAAGGATGGCATCGCCTTCGTCGGCCCGGCCAAGGGCGAGATGGCGGAAAGCAACGAGGCGGGCGAGGGCCGCATGGCCGAGCCGCTGGAGATCGTGGCAGTGATCGAGGCACTGCTCGACAGCAGGCCGAAGCCGCTGGCCGGCCGCAGGATCATCGTCACCTCGGGGCCGACGCATGAGCCGATCGACCCGGTGCGCTACATCGCCAACCGCTCTTCGGGCAAGCAGGGCCATGCGATTGCGGCAGCGCTGGCAAGACTGGGCGCGGATGTACGCCTGGTCTCCGGTCCGGTCGGCATTGCCGATCCGGCCGGCGTTGTGACGACGCATGTGGAGACCGCGGCCGAGATGAAAGCGGCCGTCGAACAGTTGTTGCCGGCGGACGCCGCGGTCTTCGTAGCTGCCGTCGCCGACTGGCGCACCGCTGGCACGGCCGGCGAGAAGATCAAGAAGGTGGCGGGCCAGGGCCCACCGGCGCTGCAAATGGTCGAAAACCCCGACATTCTCGCCAGTGTTGGTCATCACGGGCAACGGCCGGGGCTGGTTGTCGGCTTCGCCGCCGAGACGCAGGACCTGATTGCGAATGCCGAGGCCAAGCTGAAGAAGAAGGGCGCCGATTTCATTGTCGCCAACGATGTCTCGCATGAAAGCGGCGTCGGCCCCACCGGCGTCATGGGCGGCGACCGCAACAAGGTGCGCATCGTCTCGAAGGACGGTGTCGAGGAATGGCCTGAGATGGGCAAGGACGAGGTGGCGGCGCGGCTCGCCGCGTTCATCGCCGAGCGTTTGCAAGCCTGAGCGGCCGCCGGTTCCGCAATCGGGCAGGCCATGGTCTTGCAGGCAGCCTTGTGGCCGAGGGCATTTGACGCCGACAGCGCCGGCGGAATGCTGTCGCCAAATTCTCGATCGGCCGTGCCCTCAGCCTGGCGCCAGTTGCGGCCGGCGTGCCTCCAAAGCCATCTTCAACGCCGCCAGGCAACCGACAATGCCGAGTGGCACGAAGGCCAGGTACAGCCAGCCGGCGACGTGCGCTGCTGCCTCGCGGTTCAGTCCGTCCGAAAAGCCGCTGGCATTGGCGATGATGCCGGCCATGGCGGCGCCCACGGCGTAGCCGATGCGCTGCATGGTCGGCACGGCGGCCGAGGCGATCGTCTGCTCGCCGTCGCGGGCCGAGGCGACGATGATGCGGGTCAGGAAGGGCCATGACCCGCCGAAGCCACCGCCTTGCAACAAAGCGCAGAGCAGGATCATCGGGATCGAGCCGGCGGGGATGGCATAGGCGAAACCCCCGAGGCCGGCTGCAATCATCAGCGCGCCGATGACGAGGATCTGCCGTTCGCGGTGCAGCGGCGCATTGGCGACGGCGATCGACAGGATCGACCAGGCGATCGATTCGGCGGCGATGATGTAGCCTGTGGTCAGGATCGGGATGCCGTGCAGCGTGGTAAGCAGAAGCGGCCCGTAGATGGAAAAAGAGACTGTCGCCACCGAGAAGGCGGCAACCATGGTCATGCCGCTGCCGACCGGCGAGCGCCATGAGAACAGGCCCGACGGGAACAGTCGCGATTGCGGCTTCATGGCGTCGACGAAAACGAACAGCGCCAGGCCGGCGAGGCCGAGGGCCAGCAGCAGCGACGAGCGCAGCAAGGCGACGTCGACGCCTGCGGTGGCGATCAGCACGACGGCGATGGCGAGGCAGCCAAGTGCTGCATAGGGGAAGGGCGGCGATGTGCCGGCGGCGGCCTGCGGCTTCGCCGCTTCCGGCGTGTTCAGGACGATGAAGCTTGCCGATGCCATGGCAATGCCACCCAGCACGAAGACGCCGAAGGCCCAGCGCCAGGACAGGAGCTCGACCATGATCGCGCCGAGCATCGGGCCGCTGAACGCGGCGACGCCCCAGATCGCCGACATTATGCCGAACAGCTGTGGCCAGATGTTGCGGTTAAACAGCCGCTCGACCGAGACGAAGGCCAGCGACACCAGCGCACCGCCGCCGAGCCCCTCGACCAGACGGCCGGCAAGAAACACCGGCATGGACGGCGCGGTGGCGCAGATCAGGGCGCCCACGGCATAGAGCAGGGCGGCGACCGTGACGTTGGAGCGTAGAGCGACATAGCTGACCAGCCGCCCCGCCGCAGCGCCGGCGACAATGGCGCCGAGCTCGTAGACGGCCAGCGACCAGCCGACGAACTGCACACCGGCGAGGTCCCCGACCATGGCCGGCATGACCGTCGCCACCATCGTCTCGTTGGTGGCGTGCAGCAGGATGCCGAGGCTGATGAAGCAGAAGCGCGCGAGGTCGCCGCTTGCCCACAATGCCCGCCAGTCGACCTTGTTGCTGGTGATTTCAGTCATTCTTTTACCCTGCCTTTGCATATCTCGATGCCGGCGCATGGCGCCAGAAGCCAGTCGGGCTTTCCGGCGGGGCCATGCGCGCTGTTTCAGTCAGGCGAGTTGTAAAACCTCAAGCGCAGTTGAGCTCAAGTGGCTTTTTATCGAAGTGCAAACGGTCGAGATTGGCCGGAAGCCTCTCCGCTTGATGCGCCGGTCAGTTCTCAATGCTGCGCAGCTGAAACTGGCTGACGCCGATGGCAATGTTGATACCGGTCTGCGTCTGCAGGCTGAGCGGCTGCAGGGTGAAGGCCTGCGAGGAGCCGCCGACCAGGAGATTGGCGCCGGCGCCGACCGCCGCCGTCACTTCGGCGCTGGCCCCGATATAGTCGCCGGCCAACGCGCCGGGCGCATAGATGTTCCTCAGCGGCGTCAGCACCAGCCATTGCATGACGGTCTGCTTGGTGGTGCCGATGTCGAGCCCGTATTTGTTGACGGCGCCGAAATAGGCTTCCGGCGAAAAGCTCTTGTCGGCCGGCGTGAAGGTGCAGCTCAGATCCTTGCTGGAGCCGAAGATGAAGCCGGTGCCGCCGCCGATGGCGCAATCGAGCACACCGAGTTCGATGCCCTGGTCTTGCGCTTGGGCCTGGGCGGTACAGATGATGGTGATAGCGGCGGCGATGGCTGGTTTCAGCACGGCGGATCCCCCAAAAAGCATGCGGCGCGAAACAGTAACCTGTTCCGCGCCGCGCGTAGAGGGATCAGTCGATACTTATTTGCCGATGCTTATTTGAACGAGTGGATCAGCTCCAGGGAGGTCACGGCGACCGCTACATTGACGCCGGTCTGCGCCTGGACGCTGAGCGGCTCCAGCACAAAGGCGCCGTCGAGCCCGCCGACCAGCAGATTGGCGCCGCCGCCGGTCACCACGCTCGCCTCGGCGTTGACGCCGTAATAATGGCCGGCAAGGTCGCCCTCGTCATGGCCGCGGGTGGCGGCCAGAACCGCCCACACCAGCTGGCCCTGATGCGTCTGGCCGAGATCGACCCCGAGCTTGGAGATCATCCCCGTGTATTTCTCGGACGGCCCATGGTGATAAGGGCGGAACGTGCAGTCGACGCCCTTGTTCGACGTGATGACGTAACCGACGCCGCCGTCGATGGTGCAATCGAGCGTGCCGAGCTGAAGCTTGCCGGCGCTGGCGGGAACGGCAAGCAGCGTCGTGGCAAGTGCCGCGGCACAGATGATTTTCTTGATCATGGGTCAGTCCTTTCGAAAATGCCTTCAACAACGGTTGAATGGCCCGGAGCGTTCCGCTGAAAACTTGGCGCGATCAAGGCAAGGGTTAGCGCTTTGCCCCCGGTGGTTAAGATTGGGTGATAGTGGGGTTTTCTGGATACGCAATCCCTAGGGGAAGGGCTCTGCGCTTTCCCTTGGGAGAAACCGCTCACGCGGCGCACTGCATCAGGAATGGAACGTTGTATAAAAGGCCGCCGATGGCGGCGCGCCGGCCGCATCTCAGCCGGCCGTGGCGCCCGATGTGCGAGACAGGCCGTCCTTGGCCGGCTGGTAGGTCGGGTCGAGATGGACGGCTTCGCGGTAGGCCTTCGAGGCCTTGACCTTGTCGCCGCGGCGCTCGTAGATCAGCGCCTGGTTGGACCAGGCTTCGGCGTTCTTGCCGTCGAGCTTGATGGCCATGTTGAAGTCGGAGAAGGCGTTGTCCTCGTCATTCATGGCGAGATAGGAGAGGCCGCGGCCGTTGTAGGGTTCGGCGGCGTCCGGCGCCAGCGAGATGGCGGTCGAGAAATCCTCGATGGCAAACTTGTGCTGGCCTTGGCTCTGATAGATCAGGCCGCGATTGTGATAGGCGCGGGCATCCGTGGTGTCGAGCTGGATCGCCTTCTGGAAATCGTTGAAGGCCTGCTGGGTCTGGCCAGCCTTGCGATAGAGGTTGCCGCGGCCGATATAGGCGGCGTCATAATTTGCATTGATCTGGATCGAGCGGTTGTAGTCGGCAAGGGCGGCCGCCTGGTTGCCGAGGAAGCGCTGGATCAGTGCCCGGTTCGAATAGGCCTGGTAGAAATTCGGGTTGAGCTGGATGGCGGTGTCGAAATCCTTCAGCGCCGCCTGGTACTGGCCGCCACGGCCATAGGCCGAGCCGCGCACATTGTAGCCTTCCGGATCCTGCGGATTGCGCTGGATCACCGCCGACAGCGAGGAGATGTTCTCGGTTGAGCCTTGCGCCTTGTCGATGTTGTTGAATTCGCCGGTCGGAACGCTCTGGCAACTGGCAAGCACCAGGCCGGACATCAGGGCTGCCGCCAGGGCCAAACCGCGCATTGTGGTTTTGCGCTCTACGCCGATTGCGTTCATGTCTGCCCTGTCCTCACTTCAGCCGCGCCGTCCAGGTCCCCCTCCGGGCCGGGTCACAGATTGTCGTAACAAAATCTAGAACGCCGTTTGCGCGTTCAAGGAACGGCCTCCAACAGAATGGCGGCGCTCCAAACAAAAAGGTGGCGGCGATTCCGCATCGCGCCACCTCAGAGTATCCTTCGAAAAGGACGAAAAATTGGCGTCAGAACCGCGGCGGACGCGGAGCACCACCAGGACCACCGGCGGCGCCGGCAGCAACCGGGCGCGGCGTCATCGGCAGCAGGCCTTCGCGCTGGGCGCGCTTGCGGGCCAGCTTGCGGGCGCGGCGAACGGCTTCGGCCTTTTCACGGGCGCGCTTCTCGGAAGGCTTCTCGTAATGGCCGCGCATCTTCATTTCGCGGAAAATGCCTTCGCGCTGCATCTTCTTTTTGAGAGCGCGAAGCGCCTGATCAACGTTATTGTCGCGGACGAGTACCTGCACGGGCAATCCTGTCTTTCGGGTTTGATATCAACAGGCAAGTGACCATAGCCACATGCCTCCGCGGCGCTTTACACCACGAATTGTGGCGGCTGATAGCAGAATCAGGCCGCGCTGTCCACACTGGAAATGAAGGACAACCGCCAATTTGCCACGGCAGCCCCGAGATAGGGCGCCAACTAGGCGCTGGCCAGATGGAGCCGTGCGAAATCCTCGAAGAATTCGCCGTAATCGCAGGTAATTTCCTCGCCGGCTGATATATCTCGAGTGGCGGTGGCGCCGCCATATTGCGAAAAATCCGTGTTCGGCCGCTCGGCGTGGTTCATGAAGCGGCCATTATCGACTTCATAGACCATGAAGCCGGGACGGTCGGGGCTCGGATAGGCATAGCGGTCGAGCAATTCCTTGAGGTGCGGCGGCGCCGCCTCGTATTTGTCCATCGGGATCAGCCGGTCGAAATCCGGATCGAGCCGCCAGATCGAGGCGCCCTTCCTGATCGGCTCGGCGGCGAACACGCCGACGCCTTCGATTGCGCTCTGGGCGACATAGGTCCTGATCAGCAGCATGTCCGTCCTCCTCACCCGAAACCGAATCGCCAAATCGCGTGGAAAAAGCAAGTCCGGTTTCGGGTTCTATGGCTGATCGGCGCGGGCGATGACCCGCGAAATGCTTCACGTCCGGGTGATCGAGACGCCGCCATCGGCAAACAGCGCCGATCCTGTGGTGAAGCTCGACGCATCCGATGCCAGGAAGAGCGCAGCGCGGGCGATCTCTTCAGGCACAGCCACACGTTTCAAGGCATGCAGGTTTTCCACGAAAGCGCGTGATTCCGGCGTCTTGAATGTTGCCGACGGCGTGTCGGTGCCACCCGGCATCAGCGCGTTGACCCGCACGCCCCTGGGGCCGTATTCGGCGGCCAGCACCTGCGTCAGGCCGATCAGTCCGGCCTTGCTCGCGGCATAGCTGGTCATGCCCGGCATGCCGACTGTGTGACCGACGAAGGTCGAGGTGAAGATCAGCGATCCGCCGCCGCGTTCGACCATCGCCGGCACCTGGTATTTCGCGCCGAGAAAGGCGCTGGTCAGATTGGCGTCGAGCGTCTCGCGCCATCCGTCCAGCGACAGTTCCGAAATCGGACCCATCGCTCCGACCGAGCCGACATTGTTGAAGGCGATATCGAGCCCGCCGAATTTTTCGACGGCGAGATCGACGAGGGCTTTTGCATAGGCTTCGTCGCGGACATCGCCGGCAAGCGCGACTGCCGAGCCGTCGGCATCCTCGATTTCAGCGACCAGCGCATCGAGTTCGGCCTGGCGGCGGGCGGCGATGACGACCCTGGCACCTTCTTCGGCGAAGAGTTTTGCGGTGGCGCGCCCGATGCCGGAACTGGCGCCGGTGACGATCGCTATTTTATTGGTGAGTACGAACATTTTCTTACATCCTTTCATGGCACCCGCTGTGCCGGCAACCGGGATGTTGATCGCAGTTCGGGACGGTGCTAGCCACCCGATACGTGCTCGACTTGCTGAATGGCTTCGCAGCGGCACAAGCGCCGCGCGCCGGACTATTGCTTCAGCAGCCAGCCGAGGCGGTCGAGCGAAAATGCGTAGCTGATGGCGATGAGCAGCGTGATGACAACGCCCGTGGTCGTGTGACCGGCGGCATAGAATCCGGCTGCACCGCCAAACAGGATGGCCAGTTCAAGCACCAGCCTGACTGCGCCTGGTACAGGAACCGGCGCGCGTCCGGACCGGCTCGGATCGCCGCGCACCGCGAAGGTTCCCCACAGCGCAGCTGCAATGAACGGCAAGGCCAAGGCGAAGAGCCAGCGCCACCAGCCGCCGGAGAGGCTCCAGCCGGCAAAGCCGAGGCCAAGCAAGGCGGCAAGTTCCAGCAGGAAACGCAACGTCAGATTCCACCAGGCGTTGCCCATATTCGTCCTCCAGAGTCTCGCGATCGCCAGTGTGTCCGAACGCAGCCATGCCTGCCAGCCCGGGCAGGTCTTTTCCACCGCGGCGCAAAACGGCAAGCGCCGTCGCAAACAGCGCAAGGGTGGAAGCGCCGTTTCGCTAGTGATACACCTCGCGCGCCGGGGCTGCGTAAAAAACCCCACCGCCATTTGCGAGGCTGGAACGTTGAAAAAATATTCGGTATTCGCCATCGCCCGCGAGGCCATGCGCGGCCACAAGGGCTGGGAGGAACAATGGTCCTCGCCAGAGCCAAAGAAGGAATATGACGTCATCATCGTCGGCGCCGGCGGTCATGGCCTGGCCACCGCCTACTATCTCGCCACCGTACACGGCATCACCAATGTCGCGGTGCTGGAAAAGGGCTGGCTCGGCGGCGGCAACACCGGTCGCAACACCACCATCATCCGCTCCAACTACCTCTATGACGAGAGCGCCGGCATTTACGACCATGCGCTGAAGCTGTGGGATGGGCTCTCCCAGGAACTCAACTACAACGTCATGTATTCGGCGCGCGGCGTCATGATGCTGGCGCACAATGTGCACGACATCCAGGTGCTGAAGCGCCATGTCCATGCCAACCGTCTCAACGGCATCGACAATGAATGGCTGACGCCTGAGCAGGCGAAGGAATTCTGCCCGCCGCTCAACATTTCCAGGCAGGCGCGCTATCCCGTCGTCGGCGCCGCCTTGCAGCGGCGAGGCGGCACGGCGCGTCACGACGCGGTTGCCTGGGGTTATGCGCGCGGCGCTTCGGCGCGCGGCGTGCACATCATCCAGAATTGCGAGGTCACCGGCGTCAAGCGGGCGGCCAATGGCGCGGTCATGGGCGTCGACACGACGCGCGGCTTCATCGGCGCCAAGAAGGTCGGCGTGGTGGCTGCAGGCCACTCCTCGGTGATCATGAACATGGCCGGCGTGCGCATGCCGCTGGAAAGCTATCCCCTGCAGGCGCTGGTGTCGGAGCCGGTCAAGCCGGTGGTGCCTTGCGTGGTGATGTCGAACACGGTGCACGCCTACATCTCGCAGTCCGACAAGGGCGAGCTGGTGATCGGCGCCGGCACCGACCAGTATGTCTCCTATTCGCAGACCGGCGGCCTGCATATCCTGCAGCACACGCTCGACGCCATCTGCGAGATGTTCCCGATCTTCACCCGCATGAAGATGCTGCGCTCGTGGGGCGGCATCGTCGACGTGACGCCCGACCGTTCGCCGATCCTGGCCAAGACGCCGGTGCCCGGCCTCTACGTCAATTGCGGCTGGGGCACGGGCGGCTTCAAGGCAACGCCCGGCTCAGGCCATGTCTTTGCCCACACGATTGCCAAGGACGATCCGCATCCTATCAACGCGCCCTTCACCATCGAGCGCTTCCGTACCGGCCGCCTCATCGACGAGGCAGCGGCGGCGGCGGTGGCGCACTGATGATGGTGGAGTTGGCTGTAGCGGTGCCGCTGGTGCTGGCGGGGGAGCAGGACCTGTTCCATTTTCCGTCACCGGACGAGGTGCGGACGCAGCCGATCAGCCGCGCCGGCAACGAAGCCAATTGGCCGTTTTCGATCGACGCCGGCATTCTGGCATGCGTGTGGAGTGGTGGCCAGAAGGTGGTCATCTTCATGGAGAACAGGCCCTCCGATCTCGGCGAGGACGACACATTCGAGCCGCGCAGCGTCATCGTGACGACCGATCCGTTTCAGCTCACGATCGGCAACATGGCGTATCGCGAGCTGTTTCGCCCCGCCGCAAGCGTGGAGGAGCGCATTCGGCTCGTCGCGCCTTTTGCGGCGATGGGCCAGAGGCTTTGCAACCAACCGGCCGGCGCGCATGTCGGCCACGGCGAATTGTAGGAACGAACGATAATGCTTCTCATCCGCTGCCCCTATTGCGAGGAAGAGCGCCCGGAGCTCGAGTTCCGTAACGCCGGCGAGGCGCATATTGCGCGTTCGGCCAACATGGCGGGCGAGAGCGACGACGACTTCGAAAAGTTCTTCTTCATCCGCTCGAACCCCAAGGGCATCATCTATGAGCGCTGGCGCCACATCCATGGCTGCGCACGCTTCTTCAATGCGGTGCGCGACACCGTCACCGACAAGTTCGTCATGACTTACAAAGCCGTCGAGCCGAAACCGTCCAAGCTGCCCAAAAACTCCAACGAAATGGCTTCCAAATGAGCGGCGCGTTCCGCATTCCGAGCGCCGGCCGGCTCAGCCAGGCCAAGACCGCGCGCTTCAGCTTCGACGGCCAGGCCTACACCGGGATCGAAGGCGACACGCTGGCCTCGGCGCTGCTTGCCAATGGCGTGCATCTGGTGGGACGTTCGTTCAAGTATCACCGTCCGCGCGGCTTCCTGTCGGCCGGAGCGGAAGAGCCCAACGCGCTGGTCGAGGTCAAGCGCGACGCGGCACGCAAGGCGCCCAACATCCGCGCCACGGTGCAGGAGCTCTATGACGGGCTGGTCGCGCAGTCGCAGAACCGCTGGCCTTCGCTGGCCTTCGATGTCGGCGCGGTCAACGACATTGCATCGCCGCTGTTTTCGGCCGGCTTCTACTACAAGACCTTCATGTGGCCGAAGGCAGCCTGGAAGAGCCTCTACGAGCCGAAGATCCGCGCCGCGGCGGGTCTCGGCGTTTCGCCCGACAAGCCAGATCCCGACCATTATTCCTCGCGCTATGCGCATTGCGACGTGCTGGTGCTGGGCGGCGGTGCGGCCGGCATCGCGGCAGCGCTTGCCGCTGCCGAAACCGGCGCGCGTGTCATCCTCGCCGATGAACAGGCCAGCTTCGGCGGCAGCCTGCGCTTCGAGAGCGGGGCGAAGATCGACGGCCAGGACGGTTATGCCTGGGCGCAAGGCGCGGTGGCCAAGCTCACCGCCCTGGACAATGTCCGCGTTTTGTCGCGGACGACGGCGTTCGGCTACTACGCGCAGAACTTCGTCGGCCTGGTCGAGCGGGTCAGCGACCATCTGCAAAACCCCGGCCACGATTTGCCGCGCGAGCGCCTATGGCAGGTACGCGCCAAGCGCGTGGTGCTGGCGACCGGCGCCATCGAACGCCATATGGTGTTTGCCGACAATGACCGGCCCGGCATCATGCTGGCCTCGGCGGCGCGGACTTATCTCAACCAGTACGGTGTCGCGGTCGGCAAAAATGTCGGCGTCTACACCGCAAATGACTCGGCCTACTCCGCCGCGATCGACCTGAAGAAGGCCGGCGTCAACGTGGCGGCGATCGTCGACCTGCGCGACCATCCGACCGGACCTGTGATCGACGAGGCGAGGGCGCTCGGGATCGAGGTCAATTTCGGCCGCGCGGTGATCCGCGCCGGCGGCAAGTTGCGCGTGACCTCGATGACGGTGCAGCCGAAGAATGGGGGCGGCGAGCGCACCATTCCGGTCGACGCCATCCTGATGTCGGCCGGCTGGACGCCGTCGGTGCATCTGTTCTCGCAGTCGCGCGGCAAGGTCGCCTTCAATGACGAGACCAAGCGCTTCGTGCCGGGCATCTATGCGCAGGACTGCGTTTCGGTCGGCGCCTGCAACGGTACGGATGGGCTCTCGGCGTCGATCGATGAGGCCTATGCGGCCGGCGCAAAGGCGGCGAAGGATGCGGGCGGCAAAGTGGCCAAGGGCGTAAAGCCGAAGGTCGACGCGTCGGAAAGCTGGTCGCGCGGCATGCTGGGCGCGGCGCCCGGCGCCGGGCCGGACAAGACGGTCAAGGCCTTCGTCGATTTCCAGAACGACGTCACCGCCAAGGACATCCGCCAGGCGGTGCATGAAGGCATGCGCTCGATCGAGCACGTCAAGCGCTTCACCACCAACGGCATGGCGACCGACCAGGGCAAGACCTCCAACATGCACGGCCTGGCGATTGCCGCCGAGACGCTTGGCAAGCCGATCCCCGAGGTCGGGCTGACCACGTTCCGCGCACCCTATACGCCTGTTACTTTCGGCGCGATCGTCAGCCATTCGCGCGGTCCGCTGTTCGACCCGACACGCAAGACCGCGATCCATCCCTGGGCGGAAGCTCAAGGCGCGGTGTTCGAGGATGTCGGGCAGTGGAAGCGCGCCTGGTATTTCCCCAAACCCGGCGAGGACATGCACAAGGCGGTCGACCGCGAATGCGTCGTGGTGCGCAGCAATGCCGGCCTGTTCGACGCCTCGACGCTGGGCAAGATCGAAGTGGTCGGGCCGGATGCGGCCAGGTTCATGGAACTGCTCTACACCAATCCGTGGGAGAAGCTTGAGCCCGGCCGCTGCCGCTATGGCATCATGCTGCGCGAGGATGGTTTCATCTATGATGACGGCGTCGTCGGCAGGCTGGCGCCGGACCGTTTTCATGTGACGACCACGACGGGTGGCGCGCCGCGCGTCATGAACCATATGGAGGACTATCTCCAGACCGAGTTCTCGCATCTGAATGTCTGGCTGACCTCGATAACCGAGCAATGGGCGGTCATCGCCGTGCAGGGGCCGAAGTCGCGAGACATCATTGCACCGCTGGTCGAAGGCATCGACATGTCGGACGAGGCGCTGCCGCATATGTCGGTGCGCGAAGGCAAGATCTGCGGCGTGCCGACCAGGCTGTTTCGCATGTCGTTCACCGGCGAGCGCGGTTTTGAAGTCAACGTGCCGGCTGATCACGGCCAGGCGGTCTGGGAAGCGCTGTGGGCCGAAGGCCAGAAGCATGGCGCTACTGCCTACGGCACCGAGGCCATGCACGTGCTGCGCGCCGAAAAGGGCTACATCATCGTTGGCCAGGACACGGATGGTACGGTGACGCCGAACGATGCCGGGCTCGACTGGGCGGTCGGCAAGAAGAAGACCGATTTCGTCGGCATCCGCGGCCTGACGCGGCCCGACCTTGTCGCCAAGGGCCGCAAGCAGCTGGTCGGCTTGAAGACCAAGGACCCGAAAGTGGTGCTTGAGGAGGGCGCGCAGATCGTCGCTGACCCGAAGCAGGCGATCCCGATGAAGATGATCGGTCACGTCACATCCAGCTACTGGTCGGAAAATTGCGGTCGCTCGATCGCGCTGGCGCTGGTTGCCGGCGGCCGCGACCGGATGGGCGCCACGCTCTATGTGCCGATGCCGAACGGCGTGATCGAAGTGGAGGTTACCGGCATGGTGTTCTTCGACGAGACGGGAGGGCGCCTCAATGGCTAAGGCTGCTGCAAAGAAGACGGCCCCAGCTGCAGCGCCGTCCGTCGAGCGCCGCCCGGCCCTGGCTGGACGCGTCGTTTCCGCAACGGATGTCAAGGTCGAGGTGCTGCCGCCGGCGGAGCGCATGTCGCTGCGCGCGCCGGAGGCTTCCGTCGCGGCGCTGTCGAAGGCGCTCGGCCTGACCTTGCCGAAGCAGCCGAAAACTTCGGCGTCGAAGACAGGGCGCACGGCGCTGTGGCTTGGCCCTGACGAGTGGCTGGTCATCGATGAGGCTGGCAAGGATCCGCTGGCCGATCGTGCTGGGGTTGCCGCATTGCATTCGGCGGTCGGCATCTCGCACCGCAACGTCGCCTTCGCCGTCACCGGCCCGGCGGCTGCCGCCGCGATCAATGCAGGCTGCCCGCAGGATTTGTCGCTCGAGGCTTTTCCGGTGGGCGCGGCGTCGCGCACCATTCTCGGCAAGTGCGAAATCCTGCTGTTGCGCACGGCAGCCGACGCTTTCCGGGTCGAGTGCTGGCGTTCCTTCTCGGACTATGTCTTTACTTTCCTGTCGGAAGCAGCCAGCGACGCGGCGGCGTAGGAACGTTTGACGGGTCAAGCCGTTCTGCTTCCCCCATCAGGGAGAACATACGATGCCGTCGAAAGCGCCGCCGAAGTCAGCTGGCAAGACGTCCGCCGTGCGCTCACTCGAACATGAGCAGCATCACGAGGTGACTGCCGAAGAGGAACTCGAGGAAGGCCTCGAGGACACGTTTCCGGCCAGCGATCCGGTGTCGATCACCTCGACCGCCATCCCAGGCGCGCCGGCAAGACCCGGCAAGGCTAAGACGGTGCCGGGTCGCAAACCGCGCAAGAAATAACCCGTTCGGCTACGCCAGGTTTGAACTCAGGAAAAGCCGGCTTGCGCTGAGGAAAAAACGGGCGGCCGGGATTATCCTGCCGCCCTTAAATTAGTCGTTGTGCTGTGGTCGAGCCCGATCAACTTAGAACGTGCTCGGCACGATCCATGGGTTGATCTCGATGCCGAGACGCGGGCTCTTGGCCTTGACGTCGGACTTTTCGACCGAGCCGGTCACGGCGCAATCGAGCTTGGCATTGGTCGTGGTGTCGACGCAGGTGGCGGCGGGGGCCTGCTTGGTCGAGTGTGTGTTGTTGGCGGCGAAAGCCGAGCCGGAGAGAGCCAGCACGGTGGCGAGGGCGAGAAGGGTCTTGTTCATGTCAGTCTCCATCGGTTAAACTTTTTCGTACATGTACGATACAACGTACACATACGTCCACCGAGATGGGTTTTCAAGTCGAAAAACGTACGCGTACGACAAATTTTTTTTATGCCGAAAATTGCGGCGCACTGACACAGCCGAAGCTGTCAGGCCGGACGTTGATTGGAGGGCGGGGATGCTCAGCAGTCGACCGGGGTCTCGGTCAGCGGCGGCACATTCTGAGTGCTGAGCGTGGCGAGTGTGAAATCGCACATCCGCGTCACGAAAGCCTGTGGATCGCCGAAGGGGTAGAACGGGAACGTGATCAAAAGCGAGATGGTGCCGTGGCCGACTGCCCAAAGCATGGTGGCGATGGCGCGCGGATCGCCCTGCAGCTTGCCTGCGGCAACGCAGGCCTCGACCCTGGATATCAGCGCTTTCATCGCCGGGTTGGCCTCTTCCATGTCCTCATAGCTTCTGCCTTCCGGCAGCTTGGTCTTTTCGGTCATGAACACGGTGCGGTATTCGTTGGGATTGCCGAGCCCGAAGGCAGCATATTCGGTCATCACCGCACGCAAGGCCTCGATCGGATCGTCGGAAGGATGCTCCTCGATGCGGCGGGCAAGTGTTTCGAAGGCATCCTCGGCCAGCGCAAACAGGATGTCTTGCTTGTCGGCGAAGTAGGAATAGACCGACATCGGAGCATAGCCGACCCGCTTGGCCAACTTGCGGATGGTCAGGCCTTCATAGCCCTCTTCCTTGACGAGCTTGTGGGCTGCGTCGAGCAGTTCGGAACGCAGTTCGGCCTTTTGTTTCTCGCGGCGTTTCTGGACGCTCAGTGGCAAGATCCGGTGCCTTTGGTTGGTTGTGCATGACTAAATATATACGCTGTACGGAAACGGGCAAGGGCGCTTCAGGGACATCAAAAAGCGACCTCAAGCTTTCTCTCGAATAGTCGTGCCCGTTCTGGTCCATTTCGCCAGCATCTATGTCACAGCATGTGTAACCTGGGCGCACGCAGGCAACATCGGACTGTTACAAACAAAGCCTATTTGGCGGCTCTGCAAGAAATTTCGGTTTTGGGGGCCTCTATGGCTGCGATAGAGCTTTCGTCCGGGCTGCCGGGCGCACATCCACTTTCTCATGGCGCAAGGCTGGCGCTCAGGCGAGTCGTGATAGTCGCATGGCTGGCGATCGCAATCGGCTTCGCCATGGAAGCGCTTATTCTGACTGCCGGATTTGCGGCAGGTTCGCACCCGGCCCCGACCCAGGTTCTGATAGACTTGGCGCAAGGCGTGACCTGGTCATTCTTCGTCTGCGCCGGTGTCAGCCTCGGCACGGCGATCACCAAGGTGCGAGCCTCGCTTGGCGGCCTTATCGCCATGATCTCGGGGCCGCTGGCCATGGGCATCGCCAAAGGTACGCAAAAGGTGATGGTGAGCGCGCTTGATGTATCGGCAAAGCCCGTGATCCTGTCGCTCACCACGCTCGGTATGTTGCGGGCGATCGAGTATGGCTTGCTGGGCTGGATGCTGGCTTCGCTGGCATCCAAGGAAGAACCTCGCTCGCTGCATTTCATGCTGGCGGGTGCCTTGGCCGGCGCGGTGTTCGGCGGCGGGATCACGGCGCTGACGATCGAGACCGCCGCAGCCAAGGACATCGCGCTGGCATTGCCGCAGGCTGTCGCCACCGGCCTCATTGAGATCGTGTTTCCGATCGGATGCTCGCTGGTCGTCTACATCGCCCTGCAAGTCAGCCGGCACATGAAGTTCATTTCCAGCGATGCGCGCTAGAGCAGGATGATTTCAGGTCGAATTGACCTGAAATCTGAATCCGGGTCTAAACAAATTGATAGAGCATGATGTCGTCCGAAACCGCTTCACACTTTCGGCATCATGCTTTTTCTACAGACGGTGATCGGTTTGCGTCCTGTTTCCAGGCCGGTTGCCACCACCTCCGTATGGGCTTGCTCCCCGGTCGGGGAACGGAACTGATCCGATCTGTCATCAAATCGCGCCGACCACAATATCTCATTGTAGAGTCAGGTTCGGTCGATCAGCTTGGCGGCAAGGTGCGACAGCAGCTTCACCGCTTGACCATAGGTCTTGGCCTTTTCGGGATTGGAGGCGTTGCCGTCCAGCGCCCGCTTGTAGACGCCCTGACAGATGGCCGCCAAGCGGAAGAAGGAGAATGCGAGGAAGAAGCTCCAATTGTCGATGCCGGCCAGCCCGCGCCGACGGCAATACGCCGCGACATAGGCTTCCTCCAAGGGCAGGCCGAGGGCGGCGCGGTCGACGCCGCCAAGACCGCGAAAGCCCGAGGCGTGCGGCAGGCGCCATTGCATGCATTGATAGGCGATGTCGGCGAAGGGATCGCCGAGTGTCGACAGTTCCCAGTCGAGCACCGCCAGCACTTTCGGCTCGCTGGCTGCGAAGATCATGTTGTCCAGCCGGTAGTCGCCATGCACGAGGGATTTTCGGCCGTCATCGGCCGGCATATGCGTCTCCAGCCACGCGATCAGCAGGTCCATGTCGGCGACCGTGCCGGTCTCCGAGGCGCGGTACTGGCTGGTCCAGCGTGCCAGCTGGCGTTCGAAGTAATTGCCGGGTTTGCCGAAATCGCCGAGCCCGACCGCCTCGACATCGACATCGTGCAGGGCCGCCAGCGTGGCGTTCATAGCATCGTAGAGGGCGGCGCGCTCATCGTTGCCAGCGGCCTCCGGCACTGCCGGATCCCAGAAGATGCGGCCGTCGAGAAAATCCATGACGTAGAACATGCGGCCGATCGGCGTCGCCTCCGCCGACAGATGCAGCATCGCCGGCACCGGCACGGCGGTGCCGGCCAGCGCCTTCATGACCGTGAATTCGCGGTCGACCTGATGCGCCGATTTCAGCAACTGGCCCGGCGGCTTGGCGCGCAGGACATAGCGGCCGCTGGCCGCGGTCAGCAGATAGGTCGGGTTCGACTGGCCGGATTTGAATTTTTCGATTGCGGAAAGCCGTGCAAAACCAGGGATGTGCGCCTCGAGGTAAGGGGCTAGCGCTGTCTGGTCGAGCGTATTGGCGTCGCTCATGCGGTCTCCGGCTCACGCTCGATCAGCGTCAGCGTCAGCCAGCGCGCCGTCAGCGCCGGCTTCTTCGAGCCTTCGATCTCGATGGTCACGTCATGCGCCGTCTGCACCCAGCCCGACGGCCTGACCTTGACGTCGGCCAGCACGAAGCGGGTGCGGATGCGCGCGCCGGTCTTCACCGGCGCCAGGAAGCGCAGCGAATCGAAGCCGTGATTGACTCCCATCTTGCCCTTTTCCAGCGGCGGCATGGTCTCGAAGGTCATGGCCGACAGCAGCGACAGCGACAGAAAGCCATGCGCGATGGTGCCGCCGAACGGCGTCTCCAGCCTGGCGCGCTCGGGGTCGCAATGGATGAACTGGTGGTCGTCGGTGGCGTCGGCGAACTGGTCGATCATGGTCTGTGTGACCTCGCGCCATGGCGAGACGCCGACTTCCTTGCCGACGCTGGCCAGAAGCACATCGAGACTGATCGGTTCCACTGCGGTGTCCTCCCCTTGCCGCCGACCGCGGCTCATTCCTTGAACAATGTCAGCCCATGCTGCACCGACTGCCCGCCGTCGATCGGCAGGATGGCGCCGGTGACATAGGAACCGGCACGGCTGCACAAATAGAGCGTTGCGCCGCCGATGTCATCCGCCACGCCGATACGTCCGATCGGCACATGGCTGCCGACATGTCTGGCCTTTTCGTCGGTGCCGGTGGCAAAGGCGGTCATCCGGCTCTGGAAGGGACCGGGCGCGAAGGCGTTGACGGTGATGCGCCGCGCCGCGAGTTCGATCGCCAGCGTGCGCGTCAGGTGGTGAACGGCGCCCTTGGACGCGGTGTAGGAATAGGCGTCGTCGGCCAGCGGCTGCGTGCCCATCACCGAGCCCAGATTGACGACGCGAGCCGGATCGGCATCGCTGGCCGCGGCTTCCAGCAGCGGCAGCAATTCGCGCGTCAGATGAAAGACGGCGGTGACGTTGACGGCGAACACCTTGGCCCAGCCGCTATAGGGAAAATCCTCCAGCGAGGCGCCCCAGGATATGCCGGCATTGTTGACGAGGATGTGCAGCTTCTCGGTGCGCGCCTTGACCTCGCTGACCAGCGCGGCAATGCCTGCTTCGCTCGAGACGTCACCGGCGAAACCTTCGGCACTGCCGGAGCCGCCGAGCCCGTTCAACTCAGCGGCGACCTTGATGCAATCCTCGCCCTTGCGCGAGGCGATCATCACGGTAGCGCCGGCTTGGACCAAAGCGGTCGCCACCATGCGGCCGATGCCGGTCGCGGCTCCCGTCACCAGCGCTGTCTTGCCGGCGACTGAGAACAGTTCTTCCAGATAGCTCATCGCAATTCCTCCGCGCCTCTCTGCTCACGGTCTGGGGCGAAAGGGCTCGCGTTGACAAGGCTACCCGAAGTACGGTCATCCTTGCCACGGGTAAAGTGCCCCAGATGCGTGAAAGGGTTGGAGACCGATGGCGGACATGAATCTCGGCATGACCGAGCGGCTGAAGCCGATCCACGCCCGCGTCGCCACCATGGTGCGCGATGAGATCATGCCGCTCGATCATGAGTTTTTGAGCGAGGTCGGCAAGGGCGGCGACCGCTGGGTCTACACCGCGCGGCAGACCGAGATCCTCGAAGGGTTGAAGAAGACGGCCAAGGAGCGCGGTCTGTGGAATTTCTGGCTGACCGGGTCCGAGCGCGGCTACGGGCTCTCGACCGTTGAATATGCCTATCTCGCCGAGGAGATGGGCAAGGCGCATCTCGGCGCCGAGACCTTCAACTGCTCGGCGCCCGACACCGGCAATATGGAGGTGCTGGAGCGCTATGGCTCGGAGGATCACAAGCAGGCATGGCTGGCGCCGCTGCTCGAGGGGAAAATGCGCTCGGCCTATCTGATGACCGAGCCGGACGTCGCTTCCTCCGACGCCACCAACATCGCCATGCGCTGCGAACGGCGAGGCGACGACTATGCACTCAACGGCGAGAAATGGTGGGCGTCGGGGGCCGGGGACCCGCGCTGCGCCATCTACATTGTCATGGTTCGGACCGGCGGCGAAGCCGAGCCGCAGCACCGCCGCCATTCGATGATCCTGGTGCCGTCCGGTACCAAGGGCGTGACCAAGCTGCGGCCGATGCAGGTTTATGGCGACGACGACGCGCCGCATGGCCACATGCATCTTCGCTTCGACAATGTGCGGGTGACGGCCGGAAACCTGATCCTCGGCGAGGGCAGGGGGTTCGAGATCGCCCAGGGGCGGCTTGGCCCCGGCCGCATCCACCATTGCATGCGCGCCATCGGCCAGGCCGAAATGGCGCTGGAGCTGCTGTGCCAGCGCTCGGTGCGCCGCGAGGCCTTCGGCCAGCCATTGGCCAAGCTCGGCGCCAATTTCGACATCATCGCGGAGTGCCGCATGGAGATCGAGATGGCGCGGCTGCTCTGCCTCAAGGCGGCGTGGATGATCGACCAGGGCGATGCGCGCGCAGCCGCGCCCTGGATCAGCCAGATCAAGGTCATCGCACCGCGCGTCGCGCTCAAGGTCACCGACGAGGCAGTGCAGATGTTCGGCGCGCAAGGCATCAGCCAGGACACGCCGCTGGCACGCTCATGGACGCATCTGCGAACCCTGCGCCTCGCCGACGGGCCGGACGCCGTGCACCGCCGGCAGGTGGCGCGCACGGAGCTCAGGAAATACACGCAGGAAAGGGTCTGAGTGGATGAAAACCCTCATCGCCCGCGATTTCGCGCCGCTCGACCAGCTCGTCCATGCCGACAATCTGAAGGAGCTGGTCGGCTGGCATCTCGCCGGCAAGGTTCGGCCGGCCATCGAAGGCACTTATCCGCTGGCCGATGCCGCCGCCGTGGTGACGCGCGTGCTTGGCCGTGGCGCATCCGGCAAGCTCATCCTCAAACTGTAAGGAGCCCCGCCATGGCGATCCCCTCAGACATGAAAGCACTGCTGCTGACCGGCGACGGCTACACCAGGACGCCCTCCGGCAGTGCGCTGGAGGCGATGGAGCCGTATCTCAAGCTTGGCAGCATCGGCGTGCCGACGCCCGGACCGAGCCAGGTTCTGATCAAGGTCAGCCTCGCCTCGATCAACCCGTCCGACGTCATGTTCATCAAGGGCCAGTACGGTCAGCCGCGCGCCAAGGGCCAGCCGGCCGGCTTCGAGGGTGTCGGCACGGTCGTTGCCAGCGGCGACGAGCCCTATGCGAAAAGCCTGATCGGCAAGCGCATCGCCTTCACCACAGGCGTCACCAATTGGGGTGCGTGGGCGGACTATGCAGTTGCCGAAGCTGCCGGCTGCATTCCGCTGCTCGACACGGTCCGCGACGAGGATGGCGCGGCGATGATCGTCAACCCGCTCACGGCGCTCGCCATGTTCGACATCGTCAAGGAGACGGGCGAAAAAGCCTTCATCATGACCGCCGGCGCTAGCCAGCTTTGCAAGCTGATCGCGGGTCTCGCCAAGGAGGCTGGGTTCCGGCCGATCGTCACCGTGCGCCGCGACGAGCAGATTCCGCTGTTGAAGGAGATCGGGGCTGCCCATGTGCTCAACGAGAAGGCGCCGGATTTCAAGGCAGCACTACGCGATGTGGTCAAGGCCGAGCAGCCGCGCATCTTCCTCGATGCCGTGACCGGGCCGCTGGCCTCGGCGATCTTCGACGCCATGCCGAAGCGCTCGCGCTGGATCATCTATGGACGGCTCGATCCGGACACCACTGTCATCCGTGAGCCCGGCCAGATGATCTTCCAACACAAGCACATTGAAGGCTTCTGGCTGGTCGAATGGATGCGCCAGTTCCGCGACAAGCGCGGCCCGGCGATCATGGAAGCACAGAAGCGCTTTTCGGATGGGCGCTGGTCAACCGACGTGACGGCGGTGCTACCGCTGGATGAGGCGATGGCGAAGGCCCCGGCGGAGCTGGCCAAGCCGAACGGGAAGGTGTTTATTAGGCCGTGACTTTCTACCCTCCCCCTTGTGGGGAGGGTCGACGAAAGAGCAATTTTGCTCTTTCGTCGGGGTGGGGGTCTTGGCTCCTACCTCTGTTATTCGCGGGAGCGCTGCACCGACGTTAGTTGGCGCTGCACCCCACCCCGGACCTGCGGTCCGACCCTCCCCACAAGGGGGAGGGTAAGCGGAGCTACTCCGCCGGCTCGACATTGGCGTACGCCGCTTCCTCAAGCTCCCGCTTCAGCCTCGCTTCCTCATGCGCCTTCGGCGTGACGAAGCGGCCGAGCAGGAGGTAGGCGACCGGGGTCAGGAACAGCGTCGAGACGGTGGCGAGACCCAGCCCGCCGACGATGACCCAGCCGAGCGCGATGCGCGCTTCGGCACCGGCGCCGGCGGCCAGCACCAGCGGGACCCCGCCGAGGATGGTGCAGATCATCGTCATCATCACCGGCCGCAGGCGGATGATCGAGGCCTGCTCGATCGCCTGGCGCACGCCGAGGCCGCGGTCGCGCAGTTGGTTGGCGAATTCGACGATGAGGATGCCGTTCTTGGCCATGACGCCGACCAGAAGCACGAGGCCAATCTGGCTGTAGGCATTGAGGCTGGTGCCTGACAAAAGCAGCGCAAAGATTGCGCAGGCAAGGCCGAGGGGGACCGTCGCCATGATGATGACGGCGCTGACGAAGCTTTCGAACTGGGCGGCGAGCACCAGGAGGATGATGACCAGCGCGAAGCCGAAAATGGTGATCATGGCGCTGTTGGTCTCGCCGAGCGTCGCGGCTTCGGCCAGCGGCAGGACGCGGCTGCCCGGCGGCAGCAGCGGGGCGGCGATCTGCTCGGCAACGCCGAGCGCGTCACCCAGTGCGAAATTGCCGTTCAGGTTCGAGGTGATCGCCACCGAAGGCTGCTGCTGTTCGCGGGTCAGCGACGGCGGCACGGCGCGCTCGGTCAGCGTGGCGATGGTCGACATTGGCACGAAGCGGCCGTCGGCGGTCTTCAGGAAGATGTTTTCCAGATCGGTCGGATCATTGATCGGGTTGGTGGTCGAGACCAGCTTCACGCCATAGCTGCGGTCGGCGATGTAGACATCGACGACATCGTTGCCGTCGAGCATCGCCTGCAAGGTGTTGGCGAGACCCGATATGTCGATGCCGAGATCGGAGGCGCGCTCGCGGTCGATGGCCACCGCCAGCTGCGGCTGCGTCGGGTCGATGGAAAGCCGCGGCGTCTGGAAGCGCGGATCGGCCTGCATCCGGGCGATGATCTTCACCGCCGCGTCGCCGAGCGCCTTGCGGTCGTTGCCGACCAGCGCGAATTGCAGGCCGTTGCCGGCGCCGCGAATGCCGAGGCTATTGGCCTGCACCGGGAAGATGCGCACGGATGGCACCTGCCGGGTCAGCTGGCTTATCTGCGCCATGATCTCCTGCTGGCTGCGCGTGCGCTCGTCCCACGGCGCCAGCGTCATCACCATGAAGCCGGAATTGTAGGCGCCGTTCTGGCCGGCGTTTTCGAAGGTCGAGACGATCTCGCCGGAATCGCGCAGCGGCTGGATCAGCCGCTCGATCTTCTGCATCTGCTGCGTGGTGTAATCGAGGCTGACGCCTTGCGGCGCGTTGATGCGCAACAGCACGACGGCGCGGTCCTCGCTCGGCGTCAGTTCCTGGCGGATGGTGCCGAACAGGCTGAAGGCGACGCCCGCAAACAGCACCGCAACCAGCAGCACGATCCACGGCGCGCCGAGGCAGGCATGCAGGGCGCGCTTGTAGGCCGCGTTCAGCGCGCCACCGACGCGCGCGCCAATGCCGTGACCGCCTTCATGGTGGAGCGATGCGCCGGTCAACATGCGCGAGGCCAGCATCGGGCACAGCGTCAGCGCCACCACGCAGGAGAGCAGCACCGACATGGCGAGGACGAAGCCGAATTCGCGAAACAGGCCGCCGGTCTGTCCCGGCAGGAAGGAGATCGGCACGAAAACGGCAACGAGCGTCAGCGTCGTGGCGATGACGGCGAAGAACACTTCCTGGGCGCCGAGCACGGCGGCGGCACGAGGCCCCATGCCTTCGTTGCGCCGTCGCACGATGTTTTCCAGAACGACTATGGCGTCGTCGACGACAAGGCCGGTCGCCAGCACCAGCGCCAGAAGCGTCAGGATGTTGATGGAGAAGCCGGCGAGATAGATGGCGGCGATGGTGCCAATCATGGCGACCGGCATTGAGAGACCGGGGATCAGCGTCGCGCGCCAGTCGAGCAGGAAGATGTAGATGACGATCAGCACCATGGAGATCGACAGGCCGAGCGCGATCTCGACCTCGTGCACGGCGCCGTTGACGAAGACGGCGTCGTCGCTGGTGATCTTGATCGACATGCCCTTGGGCAGGTTTTCCTGCAGCTTGGCGACGGCTGCCTTCACTCCGGTGGAAATATCCAGCGTGTTCGATTCCGCCTGGCGGATGATGCCAAGGCCAATGCCGGTCTTGCCGTCGGAGCGCAACGAGGTCTGGCCGATGTCGGGACCGAGCGTGACGGTGGCGACGTCGCGGATGCGCGTCGTGCCGCCGATGATGATGTTTTCGAATTCTTCCGGCGTCGTCACATCGGCCGTGGTGCGGACGATGAGATCCTGGTTGGTGGTGGTGATCGAACCGGCTGGTGAATCGAAAGCGACCGAGGCAAGCGCTGCCCTCAGATCGGCCACAGTGAAGCCGAGGCTGGCGAGCTTGTTCTGGTCGACATCGATGCGGAAGATCTTGTCGCGGTCGCCATAGACCTGAACGTCGGCGACGCCAGGCACGGCAGCCAGTTCGTCCTCGATCTGGTCCTGGACAATCACCGTCATGTCCTGCACCGACATGGTGTCGGAGGTGACGGCCAGTCGCATCACGGCATCGGAATTGGCATCGGCCTTGACGATGCGCGGCGGATCGGCGGTCTCCGGTATCATGTTGGCGACACGGCCGACCGCGTCGCGCACGTCGGAAGCGGCGACGTTCAAATCGACGCCGTCGTTGAACTCGATGGTGACGCGGCTCTGGCCGAAGGACGAGGTCGACGAGATCGACTTGACGCCGGATACGCGCGCGACCGCACCCTCGATGGTGTCGGTCAGTTCACGGTCCACGGTTTCGGCGGCGGCGCCCTCGAAGGCCGTCGACACGGTGACCACGGCGCGATCGACGTCGGGCAGTTCGCGGATTTCGACGCCGTAGAAAGCGGCAAGGCCGGCCACTGCGATCAGCGTGTTCAGCACGAAGGCCATGACCGGCCTGCGGATGAAGAGGGCGGTGAAGCCGGTTTCGCTGGCGGTGCTGACAGGCGCGGTCATGAGCCTTCGGCGGCGTCCGCGGCGCGCTGATCCTGGCCGGCGATGCGGACCGCGCCGCCTTCGCTGACGCTCTGGGTGCCCTCGGTCACAACCATGTCGCCATCCTCGATCTCGGCGTCGATCAGCACCGTCTCGGTGTTGCGCTGGATGATGCGCACGGGAACGCGCCTGGCCTTGCCGTCCTCGACCTGCCAGACATAGGCGCCGTCGGAACCCCACAGGATCGCCAGCGGGCTGACGGCCGGATAGGTGTCGCCGGGGAAGCGCATGGTGATGCCGAATGACATGCCGGCGCGCAGCGAATCCGCCGGATTGGCGATTGCAGCCTTGACCAGCAGGGTGCGGCTCTTTTCGTCGATGTGGTTGTCGATGGCCGACACGGTGCCGGTATAGGCCTTGCTCGGATTGGCGATCGGCGTCGCCGACAGTTGCGCGCCGACCTTGACGGCGGCGGCGAAGCGCTCGGGCACCAGGAAATCGACCAGGATGGAGGAGCGGTCGTCAAGCGTGGCGATCGCCGACTGGCTGGTGACGTAATTGCCGGCCGATATCGGCAGGATGCCGACCGTGCCGGCGATAGGGGCGACGATCGAACGACGCTGCAAGGCGAGTTCGGCATCCTGCAGCGCCAGTTTGGCGCCGGCTAGCACCACTTGGGCATCGGCGACGGCGACCGGAGTCGCGGCGTTGGAGGCCCTCAATGATTTCACCCGCTCGAGCTTGTCATGGGCATCCTGCAAGGCGAGCTTGGCACGATCTTGCGAGATCACCTCGGTCTCGGAATCGAGAACAGCGATGATCTGCCCCTTGTCGACGCGGGTGCCGGACTGGACGAGGAATTCAACCAGCCGGCCGGAGCTGTACGGGTTGACCGTCACCGTGGCGTTGGCGCGGCCGGTGCCGATCGCCTGCAGGCGATCGTTGATGGTGGCGGTGGCCGCAGGCAAGGCGACGACATTTGCCGGGCGGCCGGCAGCGTTGCGGCCGCCTGCCTGTTTTGTCGTGTCGACCGCACCGGTTGTGGCGGGCGCCGAAGCATAGGTCCAGTCGATGCCCCAGCGTGCCAGAACCTCCGGCGCGCCCGGGAAGAATCTCGCCCAGGCGAGGACAGCCGCGACCAGGATCACAAGCGCAAAAACGATCTGTTTCCAGGCGACCATCGACACTCCGGTTGGCAAAACGTCTACCGGTTTCACCAAGCAAAAAAACGCGCAGCGACGCACCCGGTATGTGCGAAGCCGCCGCAATATCATGGCTTTATGGCAATTCTGCCGCTTCCATGCACATTAAATCTGCGTAATTTTGCGCACCTGCGGCCGGGATTGAGCGTGTCAGCGCAGGCTTTCCAGGTCGCGGATGCGCCTGGCGCTGTCGGCCTCGAGCTGCCTGGTGACGGCGCCGATCAGGGTCTCGGCGACAACGAACAGAGCGGCGGAAGAGTCCCACGCCGAAGGCACGGCGGTGCGTCCGGCAATGACATGGCGGGCGAAGCGGGCGATCGGCGATAGCCACTGGTCGGTGAACAGCACGATCTGCACGCCGCGCTGATGCGCGGTCTGGGCAAAGCGGACCAGACTGTCCTGGTAGCGCCTGATGTCGAAGATCACCAGCACGTCGCGCTTGCCCATGTCGATCAGCCGGTCGCGCCAGATGCTCTCCTGGCCGGCGAGGTGATAAACGTCGGGCTGGATGATGGCGAGGTGGGCGGCCATGTAGCGCGCCAACGGATCGGTGAAGCGGCCGCCGATCAGGAATGTCTTGCCGCGGCGTTCGGCGAGCCTTGCGGCGATGTCGGCAAGCTGCCTGTCGGAGAGATGCCTGAAGGTCTCGCGCATATTGTCCAGCGTCGCCTCCAGCATTGGCGACACGGCACTGCTGCCTGGCGAGGCCGGATTGAGCGTGCGCGATGCCGGCGACTGCAATTGCGCCGCCAGTTCGTCCTGCAGCGCCGACTGGAACTCGGGATAGTTCTGGAACCCTAGCCTCGAGACAAAGCGCAGGATTGTCGGCGACGATACGCCGGCGGCGGTCGAGAACTCGGCGACCGTCTTCAGCCCGATCAGCGGATAGTTGGCAATCAGTGTCTGCGCGGCGCGGCGCTCGCCGGCCGGCATCGTGCCGATGCGGTCCGAAATCAGTTCGGCAATGCTGGAAATCATCGTTTTCCCCACCCCTGAGCCCGTCCAGACCGCTTCCCCGAAATCGCGTTTGACAAAGCGGGACAAACTGTATGAAATCATCCACAGGGACGCAATGAGGCAAAATACGTAACATAAGATACAGCGCTCCCCAGGGGACGGCAGACTATGGAGAGAGCACGGCCCGCCAGCCTTGCATCGTCTGATACCGTAGGGGTGACGAACCCCGGCGGGTCCAGCCCTTTCGTGCTGACCTGCGACCACGCTTCCAACTTCCTGCCGTCCGAATTCGGCACGCTTGGCCTGCCGGCCGAGGACCTCTCCCGCCACATCGCCTGGGACCCCGGCGCGCTGCCGGTGGCGCGCCGCATCGCGACCGCCCTCGATGCGACGCTCATCGAAACCCGCATCTCGCGCCTGATAATCGACTGCAACCGTCCGCTCGAGGCACCGGACCTGGTGCCGCCGGTCAGCGAGACGACGGCCATTCCGGGCAATGCCGGCCTGTCGGACAGTGAGCGCGCCGAGCGCATCGCTTTGTCGTGGCGGCCGTTCCACGACACGATCGCATCGATCATCGACGACCGGCAGGCGCGTGGGCAGGACACCCGGCTGGTGTCGGTGCATTCCTTCACGCCGGTCTACAAGGGCAAGAACCGGCCCTGGCATATCGGCATCATCCATGATGACGACCGCCGGCTGGCGTCGCCGCTGATAGCGGCGCTGCAGCGGCTCTCCGGCGTCACTGTCGGCATCAACGAGCCCTATTCGCCGGCCGACCGCGTCTATTTCACTTTGGAGCGCCATGCACGCTCGCGCGGCCTTTCCTGCGCAATGATCGAAATCCGCAACGACGAGATTTCCGGCGAGACCGGGCAGCGGAAATGGGCGGATCTGCTCACAGGCATTTTTTCTGACCTGGAACCCGAGGAGGCCAAGGGTTCCCGGCGACACGCAGTGGGAAAGTCAGTTCAATCGGCCAGCTAGAAAAACAGGGGACGAAAATGGCAGGACCGGACAAATCAGACGCTGAAAGATCGGAGGATGTAAAAACCCTCCATAGCATGGGCTATGCCCAGGAGTTGGCTCGCCGCATGAGCGGCTTCTCGAACTTCGCTATTTCCTTTTCGATCATTTGCATTCTGGCGGGCGGCATCACGTCCTTCCCGCTGGCCATGGCGACCGGCAGCGGCTTCGAGGCGACTGTCGGCTGGGTCATCGGCGGCGTCTTTGCACTTGTCGTTGCCGCGTCCCTTGGCCAGATCGGCTCGGCCTACCCAACGGCCGGCGGTCTCTACCACTGGTCGTCAATTCTCGGCGGGCGCGGCTGGGGCTGGGCCACGGCCTGGATCAACCTGCTCGGCCTGGTCTTCGTCGTCGCCTCGGTCAATGTCGGCGTTTATGCGCTGTTCAAGGACCTTGTCTGGTCCGGCGTGTTCGGTCACGACGTATCCGCGTGGGGCTATCAGGAGCAGGTGATCGGCGTTGTGATCATCACGGTCGCGCAGGCGCTGATCAACCATTTCGGTATCAGGCTCACCACCATGCTGACGGATTTCTCGGGCTACCTCATTCTGGTCGTCGCCGTCGTGTTGACCGCGATGTTCCTGATCTGGGGCGCAAGCTGGGATTTCTCGCGGCTCACCACCTTCGTCAACAACACCGGTGATCCAGGCGCAGGCTACGTTCCGACCGCACGGACGGCACTCGTCGCCTTCCTGATCGGCCTGCTCTACCCACTCTACACCATCACTGGCTTCGACGCTTCGGCCCACACGTCCGAAGAGACCCACAATGCCCGCGTGGCGGTGCCGCGCGGCATGATCCATTCGGTCCTGTGGTCGCTGGTGTTCGGCTTCGTCATGGCCGTTTCGTTCGTACTGGCCAGCCCCGATCTGGCAGCGACGGCCAAGGATGGCGCCAATGCTTGGTTCAATCTCTTCAACAACCTGCCGGCACCATTCCTGCTGAAGAGCATCATTGCCATCGCGATCGTGCTGGCGAACTTCATCTGCGCTCTTGCCGGACTGACGTCGACCTCGCGCATGATCTTTGCCTTCGCGCGTGACGGCGGCCTGCCCGGTTCGTCGGTGTGGAAAACCGTCAGCCCGACATGGCGCACGCCGGTGGCGGCGATCTGGCTCGGAGCGGTGCTCGCGGTCGCAGCGACATTGTACTCGCCGGCTTTTGCCGCACTGGCGGCCGGCTGTGCATTGTTCCTCTACGTGTCCTACGCCATGCCCGTGGCCGCCGGCCTGCTTGCCGAGGGCAAGAGCTGGACCGAATTCGGCCCGTTCCGCCTCGGCATCTGGTCCAAGCCGTTCGCCGTCATCACGGTGCTTGGCGTTCTGGTGCTGATGTATGCCGGCATCCAGCCGCCCTTCGACATCCTGATCAACTATGCCATCGGCCTGATCGTTCTGCTCGTGGTGCTGTGGTTCGGCATCGAATCGCGCCGCTTCAAGGGCCCGCCGATCGGCGCCGACATTGCTCGCCGCGCTTCCGAGATCGCGGCCGCGGAAGCAGCCGTCGGCCAGACGGCAGGCTAACAGCAAAGACTAGATGCTCCGGCCGGCGCAAGCCGACCGGGGCAGGGCCGGCCAGCAAGAACGCAAAGGGGACTACAATGGCAGCACCGGGTTATTCAGACACAGACAAGGCGGAAGACGTAAAGCACCTCCATTCCATGGGCTACGCCCAGGAACTTGAGCGGCGGCTAAGCCGCTTCTCCAACTTCGCCGTTTCCTTCTCCATCATCTGCATCCTGTCGGGCGGCATCAATTCGCTGGCGCAGGCAACGTCGGGCGCCGGTGGCATCGGCATCGGCATCGGCTGGCTGGTCGGCTGCTTCGTCTCGCTGACCTTCGCGGTCGCCATGTCGCAGATCAGCTCGGCCTATCCGACGGCCGGCGGCCTCTATCACTGGGGTTCGATCCTCGGCAATCGCGGCACCGGCTGGGTGACGGCCTGGCTCAACCTGCTCGGCCTGATCACCGTGCTCGGCGCCATCAATGTCGGCACCTGGACGTTCTTCATCGGCGCCTTCGGGCCGACGCTCGGCATCGAGGGTACGCTGACCAATCAGATGATCTTCCTGGTCATCATCACCGGCGCCCAAGCGCTGATCAACCATCTCGGCATCAAGCTGACTGCGAAGTTGACCGACTTTTCGGGTTACCTGATCTTCTTCGGCTCGATCCTGATTGCTGTCGTCTGCCTGTTCTCCGCCGAGACCTGGGATTTCAGCCGGCTCTTCACCTTCCACAACTACTCGGGTGAGGCCGGCGCCAGCGTCTGGCCGTCCGTCTCGAACGCCTGGGTGTTCGCTCTCGGCCTTCTGCTGCCGATCTACACCATCACCGGCTACGATGCTTCGGCACACACTTCCGAGGAAACCATCAAGGCGGCCTCATCGGTGCCGCGTGCGATGGTGATGTCGGTTATCTGGTCGGCGGTCTTCGGCTATTTGTTCCTGGCCGCCTTCGTGCTGATGATCCCCAACATGGACGACGCCGCCAAGCAGGGTTGGAACGTGTTCTTCTGGGCCTTCGACCAGCGCGTCAGTCCCGGCCTCAAGGAGTTCGTCTACCTCGTCGTGTTCATCGCCCAGCTGTTGTGCGGCCTCGCAACCGTCACCTCGGCTTCGCGCATGATCTTTGCCTTCTCGCGTGACGGCGGCTTGCCGGGCTCGTCGGCACTGGCCAAGGTCAGCCCGACCTATCGCACGCCGGTGGCGGCGATCTGGACGGCGTCGGTCCTGTCGGTGCTGTTCGTCTGGGGTTCGACGCTGGTTTCGGTCGCCGGTACTTCGGCCTACACCATCGTCGTGTCCTGCACCGTCATCTTCCTGTTCCTGTCCTTCACCGTGCCGATCGTGCTCGGCATGCTGGCCTGGGGCACGCCGAAGTGGGACAAGATGGGACCGTGGAACCTGGGCCGTGGCATCTTCATGCTGTTCGGGGTCCTTTCCATAGTGTCGATGATCCTGATCTTCATCATCGGCATCCAGCCGCCGAACGACTGGGCGCTGTACATCACCGTCGGCTTCTTCATCCTGACGGCGATTGTCTGGTTCGCCTTCGAGCGTAATCGCTTCCAGGGTCCGCCGCTGGGCGATATCATCGCGGCGCGTCAGGCAGCGATCAAGGCTGCCGAACAGGCTGTCGGCGAAACCGGCCACTGACGTCACCATCATGGCCATGGCCGGCGTGCAGCCGGCTATGGTTTCGTCCTCAACGACCAAGCACTGGAGTGCCAAAGGAATGGCCGGAAATTTCTCGTTCGATCAGTTGAAGAAAGCGGTCTCCAATGGCGAGATCGACACGGTGCTGGCCTGCATCGTCGACATGCAGGGGCGGCTCGCGGGAAAGCGTTTCCTGGCGCAGTACTTTGTGGATTCTGCTCACGACGAGACGCATGGCTGCAACTATCTGCTCGCCGCCGACATCGATATGGAGCCGGTGCCGGGCTACAAGGCGGCAAGCTGGTCGAAGGGCTATGGCGACTTCGTCATGAAGCCGGACCTTGCCACGCTGCGGCGGATTCCGTGGCTGGAAAAGACCGCGCTGGTGATCTGCGACGTGCTCGACCACCACACCCATGACGACCTTCCGCATTCGCCGCGCGCGATGCTGAAAAAGCAGGTCAAGCGGCTCACCGAACGCGGCTATATCGGCTACTTCGCCTCCGAGCTCGAATTCTACCTGTTCAACGAGACCTACGATTCCGCCCGCAAGAAGCACTGGCAGGGGCTCGACACCGCGTCGCCCTATATCGGCGACTACCAGATCGGCATCACCACCAAGGAAGAAGGCGTCATGCGCCGGCTTCGCAACGAGATGGAAGCGGCGGGCATTCCGATCGAAAACTCCAAGGGCGAATGGGGCCCGGGCCAGGAAGAGATCAATGTGCGCTATGCCGAGGCGCTCGACATGGCGGACCGCCACGTCATCCTGAAGAACGGCGCCAAGGAGATTGCCGAGTCCGAAGGCAAGTCGATTTCCTTCATGTCGAAATACAATTACGGGCTCGCCGGTAATTCCAGCCACATCCACAATTCGCTGTGGAGCGCCGATGGCAACACGCCATTGTTCTTCGACAAGAAGGCGGACTGGACTTTGTCCACGCTTGGCCAGCAATGGGCGGCTGGGCAACTGAAATATGCCAGGGAGTTTACCTGGTTCCTGGCGCCCTACATCAACTCCTACAAGCGCTTCCAGGCCGGCACCTTCGCACCGACCAAGATCATGTGGAGCGAGGACAACCGCACCGCCGGCTTCCGCCTGTGCGGTGAGGGCACCAAGGGCATCCGCATGGAATGCCGCATCGGCGGCGCCGACCTGAACCCCTATCTCGCTTTCGCGGCGCTGATCGCCGCCGGCCTTGCCGGCATCGACGAGAAGCTCGAACTGCAGAAGCCGTTCGTCGGCGATGCCTACCAGGCCTCGCGCCTGCCGGAGATCCCGAAGACGCTGCGCGACGCCACCGAGACGCTGGCCAAGTCGAAGATGCTGAAGCAGGCGCTCGGCGACGATGTGCTCGAACATTATGTCCACACCGCAAAGTGGGAGCAATTCGAATACGACCGCCGCATTACGGATTGGGAACTGCACAGGGGGTTCGAGCGGTATTAAACTTTATACAGCTTTAATGTTGACACTGTAGTGAAGTTAGTACCATATGGTACCTGTAAACTGCAGTGCGCTACATTGAGGAGTTTGCAATGTCCAAATATGCGCCGCTCAAGGACTTTCTCATTGCCCAAAATGTCGATCGCGTTCCGATGTCATTCGCCGAAATCGAGAGAGTGCTCAATCTGCCGCTGCCCGCATCGAAGCGATACCCTGCATGGTGGAGCAACAATCCGAGCAACAATCCCATGACAAGGGAGTGGCTTGAGGCTGGGTTCGAGACCGAATCCGTCAATATAGGGAGTGGGAAACTGGTATTTCGCCGCGTTCGCAAAGTGCCCATTTCGACGCCGCCCAGTGGTAGCGTGCCTGCCGCGCCAAAGGAGGCGCGCGCGGATCGCCACCCCGGTTTTGGTTTCATGAAGGGCCTGATAACAATCGAAGCCGGATTTGATATCACCAAACCTTTCGATGACGAGCCATGGGACCGGGGCTATCTGGGCGGTGAGGCTGACGCGCGCGACGGCAAACTTGCGGTGCGTAAATGAGCGAAGGGCCAAACCTGCTTCTGGATACATGTGCGATGATCTTTGTCGCCAACGATAGTCTGATCGATCCGCACGCAAGCCGGGAGATTTCGGAGGCGGCCTATGACGGCCGTCTGTATCTTTCGCCGATGTCGGCATGGGAGATCGGAATTGGCGTAGCCAAGGGCCGGCTCAATCTGCCATTGGCGCCACTCGACTTCGTGGAGAGATTCATCGAGCGAATGTCGGCAAAGCTCAGCGCTATCTCACCAGCCATTCTGATTGCGTCATCCAACCTGCCCGGTCCGCCCCATGGTGATCCCATGGATCGGATACTGATGGCAAGTGCGAGAGCGTTGGACATGGTTTTGGTGACGCGTGACGAGCCCATCCTTCGCTATGGCCGCAACGGCCATCTGCGCACCCTAGCCTGCTAACTTGGAGTATCCTTTGGAAACCGTAAAACTGAAATCGCCCATCGATGGTTCGATTTACGCCGAGCGGCCGATCGCGACCGACCAGGCGATCAATGCCGCGGTCGAGCGCGCCAAGGCGGCGCAGGAGAAGTGGGCGCTGACGCCGATCGTCGAGCGCGGCAAATTTATGCTGGCGATGCTCGAAGCGCTGGTCGCGATGACCGACGAGATCGTGCCGGAGATCGCCTGGCAGATGGGGCGACCGGTGCGCTATGGCGGCGAGTTCGGCGGCGTCAGGGAACGCACCAATTACATGGTCGAGATCGCTGAAGCCGCGCTGAAATCCGTGCCGGCATCCAACCCGAAGGACGGCTTCCGACGCTATGTGAAGAAGGATCCGCTCGGCGTCGTCATGGTGATCGCGCCGTGGAACTATCCCTATCTGACCGCCGTCAACACCATCGTGCCGGCACTGACGGCCGGCAATACTGTTATCCTCAAACATGCGGCGCAGACGCTGCTGGTCGGCGAACGGTTCCAGCAGGCGTTCGACAAGGTTGGGCTGCCCAAGGGCGTGTTCCAGAATGTCGTGCTGAACCATGCCCAGACCGAGAAGCTGCTCGGCTCGGGCAAGATCGACCATGTCAATTTCACCGGTTCGGTCGGCGGCGGCCGCGCCATCGAGAGGGCGGCGGCCGGCACCTTCATGACGCTCGGGCTCGAACTCGGCGGCAAGGATCCGGCCTATGTGCTGCCCGACGCCAAGCTCGACCATGCGGTGGCCAATCTGGTCGACGGCGCCTTCTACAATTCCGGCCAGTGCTGCTGCGGCATCGAGCGCGTCTATGTGCATGAGAAGGTCTACGACCAGTTCGTCGAAGGTTTCATCGCCGAGACGAAGAATTATGTCGTCGGCAATCCGCTGGAACAGGCGACGACAATGGGGCCGATGGCGCAGGCGCGCTTTGCCGACCTGATCCGCGAGCAGAAGGCCGAGGCGCTGCGCAAGGGTGCAATCGCACACATCAATATGAAGGTGGCTAACGACAAGGCCGGCTCGCCCTATCTGGCGCCGGAGCTGACCGGCGTCGACCACCAGATGAGCGTCATGCGCGAGGAAAGTTTTGGCCCGATCGTCGGCATCATGAAGGTGCGCAACGACGAGGAGGCGATCGCGCTGATGAACGACAGCCCCTACGGGCTGACCGCTTCGATCTGGACCGACGATATCGAGCATGCGGTGGCGATCGGCGACCGCGTCGAGACCGGCACCGTGTTCATGAACCGCTGCGACTACCTCGATCCGGCGCTGGTCTGGACCGGCGTCAAGGACACCGGCAAAGGCGTCGCCCTTTCGGCGCTCGGCTACGACAATCTGACCCGGCCGAAATCCTTCCATCTGCGCGAAGCCATCTGATTTTTTGAAAGACAAGACATGTCCAAGCTGATCTCCAAATGGAACTACCCGACCACCGTCCGCTTCGGTGCCGGGCGCATCAAGGAACTGCCTGAGGTGCTCGCGGCCACCGGCATTAAGCGGCCGCTTTTCGTCACCGATCCGGGGTTGGCGAAACTGCCGGTCGTCGCTTCGACGCTGAAAATCCTCGACGACGCCAAGGTATCCTATGGCGTGTTCTCCGAGGTGAAGCCGAACCCGGTCGATTCCAACCTCACCGCCGGGATCGCCGTGTTCAAGAAGGGCAAGCATGACGGCGTCATCGCCTTCGGCGGCGGTTCAGCGCTCGATCTCGGCAAGCTGATCGCGTTCCAGGCTGGCCAGACGCGGCCGATCTGGGACTTTGAGGATGTCGGCGACTGGTGGACGCGCGCCAATTCGGATGCCATCGCGCCGATCATAGCCGTGCCGACCACTGCCGGCACAGGCTCGGAAGTCGGGCGTGCCGGCGTCATCACCAATGAGGCGACGCACACTAAGAAGGTGATCTTCCATCCGAAGCTTTTGCCGGCAATCGTCATTGCCGATCCGGAACTGTCGGTCGGCATGCCCGGCTTCATCACCGCCGGCACCGGTATGGATGCGCTGGCACATTGCCTCGAAGCCTATTGCGCGCCGGGCTATCACCCGATGGCCGACGGCATTGCGGTGGAAGGTGTGCGCCTGGTGTTCGAGAACCTGCCCAAGGCCTACGCCAACGGCAAGGACCTTGTCGCGCGCGCCCACATGATGAGTGCGGCCGCCATGGGTGCTGCCGCCTTCCAGAAGGGTCTTGGCGCCATCCACTCGCTGTCGCATCCGATCGGCGCGCTCTACGACACCCATCACGGCATGACGAATGCGGTGTTCATGCCCTATGTCTTGGCCTTCAATCGCGACTCCATCGAGGAGCGGATTGCCCGGCTCGCTGCCTATTGCGGCATCAAGGGTGGCTTCGACGGCTTTGCCAAAGCGATCATCAAGCTGCGCAAGGAATTGAAGGTGCCGCATGCGCTGCCCGATCTGATCAAGGGGCTCGACATGAACAAGAAGCGCAAAGGGCTGATCGCCGACATGGCGGTGGTCGATCCGACCGCCGGCGGCAACCCGGTCAGGCTGACCAAAAAGGCGGCGCTGACGCTGCTCGAGAACACTATCGCCGGCACTGTCTGAGGCGGTTTCTGCGCCGGACGTGATCTAAAAACGAAGGGAAAGGAAGGGCAAGGGGGCAAAAAGCAAGGCAATAAACCATTAGCCGGGAAATTAAGTAGAGGCTAATTGCTACAGCCGGTTAAAAAGAGTTAACTTTTCGTACCGCCGGGGGCCAGTTTCAAAAAGCTTTCATCTGGCTGTCATATGAAACCGATACCGCATCGCAGGCGTCCAGGACGCCAGTTCAACGGAGAGAACACATGTTCAAGTTCACAGGGAAAGTGCTTTCCCTTTCGGCCGTCGCCCTCATGGCGACCTCTGCTATCTCGTCGGCCCAGCCCATGGATGAACTGGTTGCCGCTGCGAAGAAGGAAGGCCAGCTCACGACCATCGCGCTGCCGCATGACTGGTGCGGCTACGGCGCCGTCATCGACGGCTTCAAGGCAAAGTATCCTGAGATCACCATCAACGAACTCAACCCCGATGCCGGCTCCGGCGACGAGGTCGAGGCGATCAAGGCCAACAAGGACAACAAGGGCCCGCAGGCGCCCGACGTCATCGACGTTGGCCTGTCCTTCGGCCCGACCGCCAAGGCTGACGGCCTGATCCAGCCCTACAAAGTGTCGACCTGGGACTCGATCCCCGACAGCGCCAAGGATGCCGATGGTTACTGGACCGGCGACTACTATGGCGTGCTATCCTTCCTGGTGAACAAGGACCTCGTCAAGGAAGCGCCTGCTGACTGGGCTGACCTGCTGAAGCCGGAATTCGCCAACACCGTGGCGCTTGCCGGCGACCCGCGCGCCTCGAACCAGGCCATCCAGGCCGTCTACGCGGCCGGCATTTCCGGTGGTGCGGCTGCCGGCGAAGCTGCTGGCACTGCTGGTCTCGACTTCTTCAAGAAGCTTAACGCCGCCGGCAATTTCGTGCCGGTCATCGGCAAACCGGCGACCCTGGCACAAGGCCAGACGCCGATCCTGGTGACCTGGGATTACAATGCACTTGCCGGTCGCGACACGCTGAAGGGCAATCCGCCCGTCGACGTCGTCGTGCCCAAGACCGGTGTCGTTGCCGGCGTCTATGTGCAGGCGATCAGTGCTTTCGCACCGCATCCGAACGCTGCCAAGCTCTGGCTGGAGTATCTCTACTCCGACGAAGGCCAGATCGGCTGGCTGAAGGGCTATTGCCACCCGATCCGCTTCAACGATCTTGCCAAGAACGGCAAGCTCCCGGCGGACGTGATGGCCAAGCTGCCGCCGGCCGAGGCTTACGCTGCCGCGGTGTTCCCGACGCTGGACGAGCAGGGCAAGGCAAAGGAAGCCGTCACCAAGAACTGGGATGCCGTCGTCGGCGCCAACGTCAAGTAAGGCTTGAAACCAACCGGGCGGCCTCGCGGCCGCCCGGTGTTCCTCGGAGACGGTAGCCGGCGCATGACAGATATCTCGCTTTCCGATCACGCAGTTGCCGGGAAGACCGCGCCCCCCAGCGAGGCGCGTGCAATGCGACTGCCGACGCAATGGCTCGGCGTTGCGCCATTCTTCATCTTCGCCATCATGTTCCTGATCCTACCCACGCTCTATCTGATGCTGGGTGCATTCCAGAACGATGCCGGCGAATTCACGTTCGAAAACATAGCAGCACTGGCGCAGCCATCGATTGTCGCCGCCTACTGGATCTCGCTCAAGGTCAGCCTTTCCTCGTCGCTGATCGGCGCCTTCGCAGGTCTCGGCATCGCCATCGCCATCGTGCGCGGCGGCCTGCCGGAGTGGATACGTTCGGCGACGCTGACATTCTCCGGCGTGGCTTCCAATTTCGCCGGCGTACCGCTGGCCTTCGCCTTCATCGCCACGCTCGGACGCCTCGGTCTCGCCACGGTGCTGCTCAACACCGTGTTCGGCCTCAACATTTATGCGCACGGCTTCAACATCCTATCGTTCTGGGGCCTGACGCTGACCTATGTCTATTTCCAGATTCCCCTAATGGTGGTCATCATCACGCCGGCGATCGACGGCTTGAAGAAGGAGTGGGGCGAGGCTGCGGCGACGCTTGGCGCCACCCAGACGCAATACTGGCGCATGGTGGTCATCCCGGTGATCTGGCCGAGTTTCCTCGGCACGGTCATCCTGCTCTTCGCCAATGCCTTCGGCGCCATCGCCACCGCCTATGCGCTGACCGGCTCTTCACTCAACATCGTACCGATCCTGCTCTATGCGCAGATACGCGGTGACGTGCTGCACAATGCCCATCTCGGCTATGCGATCGCCTTCGGCATGATCGTCATCACCGGGCTGGCCAATGTCTTCTACATTTGGTTCCGGACGCGCTCGGAGAGGTGGCTGAAATGAAGTCCGGAAAATTCTGGGCCTGGGTCGTCTTCGGGCTGGGCGCGGCCTATTTCTTCATTCCGCTGATCGCGACGGTGGAATTTTCCTTGCGCATGCGGCGCGGCGCTTATTCCTTCGACGCCTATCAGATCGTGCTTGGCGACCCTCGTTTTCAGGCGACCTTTGGCTACTCAGTGCTTGCCGCCATCTTCACCATCATTCTGGGCGTGTTGATCGTGGTGCCCGCCGCCTACTGGATTCGACTGCGCCTGCCGCAACTGCGGCCGATCGTAGAGTTCATCACGCTGCTGCCGCTGGTCATTCCCGCCATCGTCATCGTCTTCGGCTATATCAGGATGTACGGTTCGAATTCGCCGCTGCCGTTCCTGGCGACCGACATGGGCACAAATGCCTTGCTGGTCATCGGCTATGCAATGCTGGCGCTGCCCTACATGTATCGCGCGGTCGATACCGGACTGCGCACCATCGACGTCAGGACGCTGACCGAAGCGGCGCAGATCCTTGGCGCCGGTTGGGGCACGATCATTGGTCGTGTGATCCTGCCCAATGTGCTGATCGCCGTGCTGTCGGGCGCCTTCCTTACCTTCGCCATCGTCATTGGCGAATTCACCATGGCCAGCTTGCTCAACCGGCCCGCCTTCGGCCCCTATCTGCAAAACGTTGGCGCCAACCGCGCCTATGAGCCGGCGGCGCTTGCCATCATCGCCTTCGCCATCACCTGGGGCTGTATGTCGCTGATCCAGATCCTGTCCCGTTTCGCGCCGAGATCGGCGAACCGCCCGAACTGATCGACAAAGTACTGATCGAAAGAAAAAGCCATGGCCGAACCATTCCTCTCCATCCAGCATGTGCGAAAATCCTTCGGCGCCACCACCGTGGTCGAAGATTTCAATCTTGATGTCGAGCCGGGCGAGTTCGTATCCTTCCTTGGGCCATCGGGTTGCGGCAAGACCACCGTGCTGCGCATGGTCGCCGGTTTCGAAGAGCCGTCGGCGGGCAAGATCGTCGTCGCAGGCAAGGACATCACGAGGCTAAAGCCCAACCAGCGCAATGTCGGCATGGTGTTCCAAGCGTATGCGCTGTTCCCCAACCTGACGGTGGCGCAAAACATCGGCTTTGGCCTGAAGGTCGCCGGCATGCCCAAGGCGGACATCGACAGACGCGTGGCCGAGATGCTCGACATCATCAAGCTGCCGCAGATGGCCGACCGCTATCCCTACCAGCTCTCCGGCGGCCAGCAGCAGCGCATCGCGCTGGCGCGTGCCATCGCGCCGAAGCCGAAGCTGCTTTTGCTCGACGAGCCGCTGTCGGCGCTCGACGCCAAGGTACGTGTGTCGTTGCGCGAGGAAATCCGCTCGATCCAGAAGAAGCTCGGCATCACCACCATCTTCGTCACCCATGACCAGGAAGAGGCGCTGTCGATCTCCGACCGCATCGCGGTGATGTATGGCGGCAAGGCCGAGCAGGTCGGCACGCCGTTCGAGATCTACAACCGGCCGGCGACCAAGTTCGTCGCCAACTTCGTCGGCACGCTGAACGTGCTCGAAGGCAAGGTCACTGACGCCGCGGCCGGCACGGTGCAAGTCAACACGCAGGAAGTCTCGCTCAAGGGCAAGCTCAACGGCTCGAAGTCGGGCGACACGCTGTCGCTGGCGCTGCGTCCCGAGGCGATCTCGCTCGGACGCCAGCCCGGTCGCGATTCAAGCCTGTCGGGCGAAATCTCCGAAGTGCACTTCCTCGGCTCGGTCATTCGCGTTCGCGTCGGCATCGGCGGCAACACGGTGTCGCTCGACACCTTCAACAGCCCGGCAACGCCACCGCCGGCTGTCGGCGAGAAGGCCGACATATCGTTCTCATCGAGCGATATGCTGGTGCTGCACTAGCAAAGCAGCATCCTGGGGCGACCGAGGCGGTCGATTCAAGCTGGCGCGATGAACGGCCGTATCATTGCCGGACCCCGAGTGCTGGATAATCAACAGCATCTTGCCATCCAGCCACTGCCCATGATGCCGCTTCGCCGCTACGATGGGCCATGGCGCTATTCGAACTTACCCTCATCCTGCTTCTGGCTGCCGTCGCGCTGACGGCGCTGTCGCGGCGGCTGGAAATTCCCTATCCGTCCCTGCTGGCTCTGGCCGGCGTCGCGATTGCCTTCGTACCCGGTGCGCCGACGATCGAGATCGATCCGGAGCTGGCGCTTGCCCTGTTCATCGCGCCGGTGCTTCTCGACGCCGCCTATGACACGTCGCTGCGCGACCTCAAGCGCTACCGGCTGTCGCTCGCGCTGCTGGCGCTAGGCGCCGTGGTCTTCACCACCGTGGTGGTTGCCTTGGTCGGCTGGAAGATGGCCGGCCTGCCGATCGCGGCGGCAATCGCGCTCGGCGCCATCGTCGCGCCACCGGATGCGGTGGCCGCATCCGCCGTGCTCAGCCAGTTCAAGGTACCGCACCGCATTACCGCCATCCTGCAGGGCGAGAGCCTGCTCAACGATGCCACGGCGCTGCTGATCTACCGGCTGGCGGTTTCGGCGGCGCTTGGCACGATCATGCTCAGCAACGCCGTTCCGGTGATCCTGCTGGCAACGATCGGCAGTGTGATCGCGGGCTATCTGTTTGGCCGCGTCTCGCTGCTGTCGCTCGGCCGCATCGAGGATGCGGCGAGCAGCACGGTGGTGCAGTTTGCCGGAACCTTCGCCGTGTGGATCATCGCCGACAGGCTGGGCCTTTCCGCCATCATCACCATCGTCGTCTATGCCATGACCATTGCGCGCAGGGCGCCGCGCCAGTCGTCGGCGAGACGCCGCGTCAGCACCTATTCGGTCTGGGAGTCGGCCGTGTTCGTGCTCAACGTGCTGGCTTTCGTGCTGATGGGCCTGCAGGCACGCACGATCGTTGGCAGGCTGGCCGGCGACGGGCAAGGCGAAGCATTCCTTTTCGCCGCAACGGTGCTGGTCGTCGTTATCGTCGCGCGCCTTGTCTGGGTGGCGAGTTACGTCGCGATCATCCGGTGGCTTGCCCGCTTCGGCAGCCAAGAGGCAAGGCGGGAATTGCCGACATTCGGCGGCGCCGTCATTGTCGGCTGGTGCGGCATGCGTGGGTTGGTGACGCTGGTGGTCGCCATTGCGCTGCCGGCCGATTTTCCCGGCCGAGACCCGATCGTGCTTGCCGCCTTCGCGGTGGTGCTGGGCACGCTGGTGCTGCAAGGCATGACGCTGAAGCCGCTGCTGCGCTGGATCAACTTCGACCCCGATAGAACCGTCGACAATGAGGTGGCGCAAGCGCGCGTCGCCATCATGCAGGCAGCACTGGACGTGCTGAGCCGCAAGACATCTGCGGCCGCCGCCGTCGTGCGCGAACAGTATGAAGCGCAGCGCCTGATTGCGGAAAACCCGGAGGACGCTCAGGCCGCGACCGAATACGACCGGCTGCGCCTCTATGCCATCAACCGCCAGCGCGACACGCTCGAGGAGTTGCGCAGCAACGGCACGATCGGCGACGAAGCCTACCACCGGCTGGAGGAAGAGATCGACTGGGCCGAACTGGCGGCATCGCCGGCGGGCCGGTTCCAGCCGCTGACCACATCATAGACGCTGGCCCAGTTCCGCCGTCGTGCCGGTACATTGCAACCCATCTGCCGAACCGCTACTGCCAAAGCGAAATTGAGCCGGATAAGCAATGAAGCTGGTCAGCTACAACATCCAGTACGGGTTCGGCGGCGATGGCCGTTACGATCTTTCGCGCTGCACCAAGCTGGTCGACGGCGCCGATATCATCGCGCTGCAGGAGGTCGAGCGGCATTGGCAGCGCACCAATGAGGACGACCAGCCGGAGGTCCTGTCCAAGCTGCTGCCTAGCTATTACTGGGTCTATGGCCCGGCCTTCGACATGGACGCCAGTGAGCGGCGCGACGGCCGGGTCGTCAACCGCCGCCGCCAGTTCGGCACCATGCTGCTGTCGAAGCTGCCGATCGCCTGGTCGCGGCTGCACGCGCTGCCCATGCGCCGCACGCTCAAGCCGCTCAACACCCGCAATGCGGCGCTCGAATGCATGATCCGCACACCCGCCGGACCGGTAAGGGTCCTGTCGCTGCACCTCGCCCATGTCGCGGCGGAGGAGCGGCTGGAGCAGATCGACTATCTCTTGGCCGAGCATCGCCGCGCGCCGTCCGAGGGCGGCCCGTGGAGCGGCGCGGACGATGAGCCTTCGCGCAACTGGACCAGCGGCGAGGCCGAGCCGGAGAACCCGACAGCTGCGATCTGGATGGGCGATTTCAACATGGAGCCTGGCAGCGCCGAATACAGCCGCATCGTCGGCAGCACGCCCTATCATCGCGGGGCAGCTTATCTCGACGGCTTTGTTGATGCCGCTGCCGTCGCTAGCGAGCCGGCTGCCGATTTCCACACCCATGTGAAAACGATCGACGGGAAAGTGGCAAAACGCCGGCTCGACCATTGCTTCGTCGGCGGTATGTTCGCGGACCGTGTGCGCTCGGTCAGTGCCGATATAGGCGAGATCGCTTCAGACCATTTTCCGGTCCGGATCGATATCGATCTCGAAACGCCTTTGAGCTCAGGAGATCGGTGAGCCCTCGATGACGCTTTTCGTCTTCTTCGCGGTGCTAGCCGCCGCCGCCATGCACGCGATCTGGAACGCGCTGGTCAAGGTCCATCTCGATCGCTTCCTGTCGATCACGCTGATGACACTGGGCATGGGGTTTGCCGCGCTTTTCGTGCTGCCCTTCGTCGAGTTTCCGAAGGCCGAAGTGTGGCCTTTCATCATCGCCTCGGTGATTTTCCACATGGGCTACCGGACTTTCCTGATCGGCGCCTACAAGGCCGGCGATTTCGCCCAGACCTATCCGCTGGCGCGCGGCACGGCGCCGCTTTTGACCGCCCTCGGCGGCGTTGCCGTGGTGCAGGAGATGCCGGCGCCTTTCGCCATCCTCGGCATCCTGCTGCTGTCGGCCGGCACGCTGGTGATGTCGTTTCGCGGCGGCGCGCATCTGGAGCGGATCAATGTGCGGGCGGTCGGCTTTGCGCTCGGCACTTCGATCTTCATATCCAGCTACACGCTCTCCGACGGCAGCGGCGCGCGGCTGGCCGCAACGGCAACGAGCTATGCCGCATGGCTGTTCATCTGCGATGCCACGTGGGCGCTGGTGCTGTGCCTCATCTTTCGCGGGCCCAAGGCGCTGCCCGTGCTGGCGCGCGACTGGAAGGCAGGCCTGTTCACCGGCGTGCTCAGCGGCGCGGCATACTGGATCGTCATGTGGGCGATGACCAAGGCGCCGATCGCCTCGGTGGCGTCGTTGCGCGAGACGTCGATCCTGTTTGCCATGATGATCTCGGTTTTCGCGCTCGGCGAGAAGATGACAGGCTGGCGCGTCGCCGCCGCGCTCGGCATCGTCGCCGGTGTCGTGGCCCTCAGACTGGGCTGAGAGCCTGATACTTCAGCCGAGCACCGTCATCACCTGTCCGCGCCGTTCCGTACTGAAGCGGATGACGACGATGATGCAGACGGCGACCACGCCGGCAAACAGCGCCAGCGCGTAGCCATAGCTGCCTCCAGACGTCTCGGCGATGCCGGCCTGGTAGGGACCGCCATAGGACGCCGCGAGATTGCCGGCCTGGTAGATGAAGCCGGGCAAGGTTGCCCGCACGGCGCCGGGCGACAGCTCGTTAAGATGCACCGGGATGACGCCCCAGGCGCCCTGCACCGCGACCTGCATGACGAAGGCGCCGATGGCCAGCATGAACGGTGTCGAGCTGAAGGCCCAGAGCGGAATCGAGGGCAAGGCAATCAGGCAGGCGAGCGTTATCGCGTTGACGCGGCCGATCTTCTCCGACAGTGCGCCGAACGCCAACCCGCCGACGATGGCGCCGATATTGGCGACGATGGTGATCCAGCTCACCGTGTGCGGGTCGAAGCCATGCTGCTTCTTGAGGAAGGTCGGGTAGAGGTCCTGCGTGCCGTGGCTGAAGAAATTGAAGAACATCATCAGCACGACCGCATAGACGGCGACGCCCCAGTGCTTCCGCAGCGTTTCAAGAAGGCCAGGTCTGACGGATTTCTGCGCCTCGACGAAGGCCGGCGATTCCGGCACATGCGAGCGGATGAAGAGCACGATAAGTGCCGGCAGGAAGGAGAGCAGGAACATGGCGCGCCAGCCGATCGTGTAACCGCCGATCGTCTGCTCGTAAAGCACGCCGTAAACCACGGCCGCCAGAAGGTAGCCGGTGGGATAGCCGCATTGCAGGATGCCCGAGACCATGCCGCGGGCACTGGGCGGAATGGACTCCATGGCGAGCGAACTGCCCAGCCCCCATTCGCCGCCCATGGCGATGCCGAACAGAGCGCGCAGCGCCAGGAAAATGCCGAGATTGGGCGAGAAGGCAGCCAGCGCGCCGATCACCGAATAGCTGACGATGTTGAGCATCAGAATGGGCTTGCGGCCATATTTGTCGGCCAGCCTGCCGAAGAAGAAGGCGCCGATGAAGCGTGTCGCCAGCGTCAGGAACAACGCTTTGGAGACTGCCGGCACGTCAGTGTTGAATTCGGTTGCGATATCGGTGAGCAGGAACGTCAGAAGGAAGAAATCAAAAGCGTCGAGCGTCCAGCCGAGGAAGGAGGCAAGGACGGTTTTCTTCTGCTGCGCGGTGAGAGCCACGACGTTCCTCCTAAACGCCCCCGGGGAACGATATGTTCCTTGGGGCGCAAAAGAGAACAGGCGTCAGCCGGCTTTCGAAAGAAGCGCGGTCACTTTTTCGTAATGTCGAGATCGAACACCATCAGCCCGTCGGTGCCGCCTTCGAGCGCTGCGACCAATCGGGCGCCGGCGCGCTGATGCGCTTCATGCACGAGATAGGCGTCGCGGGCGGCGGCATCGCGGAAGTCGATGGTGAAGGCATGGCTGAAGCCGCGCGCGAACGGCTCCGGGCTGACATTGGTGCTGAAATGGACCGTGTCCATGCCGTCGACGACGGAGCGCAGTGCTTCGAGATCGGCGTGGATTGCCGTGCGCTCGGTGGCGGGCACATCGCTGCGGAAGCGTACGAAGACGCAGTGTCTGATCATTGGTTCGTTCTCCTAAGTGGCTATGCGGCCCGATTGCCGGAGAACACCGCCGGCGGAAGCGGCTCGCGGCCGAGGATGATGTCCGCGCCTTTTTCGCCGACCATGATGGTCGGCGCATTGGTGTTGGAGGAAGGCACGCGCGGCATCACCGAGGCATCGCAGACGCGCAGGCCCTCGATGCCGCGCAGGCGCAGGTCCGGTGTGACCACCGCCATATCGTCATGGCCCATGCGGCAGGTGCCCACAGGGTGATGGTCGGTCTTGGCGGTGCGGCAGGCATAGTCGATCAGCTCGTCATCGCTGGCGAGCGATGGTCCGGGCAGCACCTCGCGCAACACGTAAGGTGCAAGCGCCTTCTGCCGCATGATCTCGCGCGCAAGCCTGAGGCCCTTGATCGACATGGCGCGGTCATAAGGGTCCGACCAATAGTTGGGATCGATCAGCGGGTGGTCGGCCGGGTCGGCGCTGCTCAGCCGCACCGTGCCGCGCGAGCGCGGGCGCAGGAAGGCCGAGTTCAAGGTCACGCCGGGGTTCTTCAACCTCTCGACGCCGGCCTCGATGCCGGAGCCGAGTCCCAGATGAAACTGGATGTCGGGCGAGGCGGCGGTCGGATCGGCGTACCAGAAGCCGCCGGTCTCGAACAGGCTGGAGGCGACCGGCCCTTTCTTCAGCAGCAGATACTGCAAGCCGGCCCACGCGGTGCGGTGCAGCTTGGCGTAGTTGTCATAGGTGTGGTCGCCGGTGCATTCGGCGATGACGAACAAATCGAGATGGTCCTGCATGTTGGAGCCGACACCGGGCAGATCATGCACCGGCGTCACGCCGACCGATTTCAGGTGATCAGCCGGGCCGATGCCCGACTGCATCAACAGCTTCGGCGAACCGATGGCGCCGGACGAGACGATCACTTCGCGCTCGGCGCGCATGATGGTCTTCTCGCCGCCGGGTTTGTCGACGATCTCGACGCCGGTGGCGCGGCCTTTCTCGACGACGATGCGGGTGACCAGCACATCGGTTCGGACGGTCAGGTTCTTGCGGGTGCGGATGGGCTTCAAATAGGCGACCGAAGCGGATGAGCGCCGGGCGTCCTTCTGGGTCAGCTGGTAGTAGCCGACGCCTTCCTGGCTAGCGCCGTTGAAATCCGGGTTGAAGGGGATGCCCATCTCTTGGCCGGCGCGGAAATAGGCCTCGCAAATCGGCAGCGGCGAAATCGGGTTCGACACGCCGAGCGGCCCCTGGTCGCCGTGAAAATCGTTGGCGAAGCGCTGGTTGTTCTCGGCGCGCTTGAAATAGGGCAGCACGTCGCGATAGCCCCAGCCCGCGAGGCCCTCTTCCTTCTCCCATGCGTCGTAGTCGCGGGCGTTGCCGCGCGTGTATATCTGGGCATTGATGGACGAGCCGCCGCCGACCACCTTCGCCTGCGTATACCAGAAGACGCGGTCCTGCATGTGCCTCTGCGGCACAGTCGACCAGCCCCAGGAAGCGATGCCCTTGGTCATCTTGGCAAAGCCCGCCGGCATGTGGATGTAGGGGTGCCAGTCCTTGCCGCCGGCCTCGAGCAGCAGCACGGAGTTCGCTGGATCCTCGCTCAGCCGGTTGGCCAGAACGCAGCCGGCCGGGCCGGCACCTACGATGATGTAGTCGGTCATAACCCTATCCACCTACAGTCGAGGCACGGAGAGCGCGCCGTCGACATTGATAATCGAGCCTGTGGAAAAGCCGAGCTTGCCGGCGGCAAGCGTCGCCACCACGGCGCCGATGTCCGATGCTTCGCCCCAGCGTTTTGCCGGCACCAGGCCGCTGTCGATAAGCGCGTCGTATTTGGCTGATACGCTCGCGGTCATGTCGGTGCGAATGATGCCCGGCCGCAGTTCGAACACGCCGATGTTTTCCGGCGCAAGCCGTAGCGCCAGGTTCTTCACCCACATCGAAAGGCCGGCTTTCGAGATGCAGTAGTCGGCGCGTTCCGGCGAGGCCATATCGGCGCTGACCGAGGTGATGGTGATGATCGAGCGCGGATGATTGCTGGGAGCCGCCAGCATCGCCTTGGCGACGGCCTGGCTAAGGAAGACTGTGCCGCGCAAATTGACGTCCAGCGCACGGTCGAAATTCTCGGGCTTCAGCTCCAGCAGATCGCCGCGCACCACGGCGCCGATGCCGGCATTGTTGACGAGGCAGTCGATGCGGCTGAAGGCACGTATGGCGGCGTCGACGAGGGCCGTGTGATCCTCGAGGTTGGCGATATCACAACGGACATAGGCGAACTCCGCACCCCGTGCGGTGATGTTGGCGGCCAGTTCGTCCGGCGCTTGTTCGGCAAGGTCGGCGATCAAAATGTCGAAGCCGTCCCCGGCCAGCGCCTCGGCGCAGGCGAGCCCAATGCCGCGCGCACCGCCGGTGACGATTGCTGCGGGGCGGGTCATGCCGCGAGGTCCGTTCGGCGAATATGCTCGGCCACGCGCAGCGCCTGTGCCGCAATCGACAGCGCCGGATTCACGGCGGCCGAGTTCGGCAAAAAACTGGCGTCGACAACGAACAGGTTCGGGTGGTCGAAGGCGCGGCAGAAAGGGTCGAGCGGCGACGTCGCCGGTTGGTCGCCCATTTTCACCGTGCCGCACTGGTGCGAGGGCGTGCGCTTGTCGAAGGGACGCGACAGCACGATGGGATAACCGCAGGCGCGGAAGTTCTCACGCATCACCCTGGTCAGCCCGTCCAGCGACTGCATGTTGGAGCGCCGCCATTGCATGACGATGTCCTTGCCGTCGACCATGATGCGGCTTTCCGGATCGGGTAGATCCTCGCACATCAGATACCAGTCGACGGCGTGACCGGCCATGTAATCGAGCGCGAATTTCGGCACGCGTTTGACGTTGGCCTTCAACATGTTGCCGTCGATCTTGCCGAGCAGCTGGACGTTGCCGAGCGGCTTGCCGCCTTTGCCGTCGGAGAGATAGTAGTCATTCAGCATCAGCGTCTTCTGGTAGACGCTGTCGTTCCTGCGGCGCGGATCGATCGCCAGCATGGCGCTCGAATTATGGTTCATGAAATTGCGGCCGACCTGGTCGGAGCGGTTGGCGAGGCCTTTGCCATCTGGTGAAGGCGAGCGCAGCAGGATGACGGCGGAATTGACCGCGCCGGCGGACAGGATGACAAGCTTCGGCGCGACTTTCTTCATCTCGCCATTCTGACGGTAGTGAACGGCAGCGATGCTTTTGCCGTCGGACGACGCTTCGAGATATTCGACATGGCAGCCGGTTTCGAGTCGGATATTGCTGTCCTTGAGTGCAGCCGTCAGCGGTCCGGTCTGCGCATCAACCTTGCCCTGGGCGGTGTTGGGGAATGCGTCCCAGCCGGTCTTGCCCCCTTTCAGCCAGGTGTCGATGTCGACGCCGAGCGGCAGCGAGGCGGGGTGCAGGCCCAGTCCCTTCAGCTCGGCGCGGGCGCGCGCAATCGGCGCCTCGTCGGGCACCGGCTTGAAGGCATAGGGGATGGAGTGGAACGGTTCGGTCGGGTCCTCGCCGAGTGAACCGCGGACGCGAAACAGCTGCTCGGCTTTCGAATACCAAGGCTCGAATTCATTGTAGGAAAACGGCCATGCCGGCGAGACGCCACCGAAGTGCTCCATGGCGGCGAAATCCTCTTTGCGGTAGCGGATCAGCACCGCGCCATAGAATTTCGAATTGCCGCCGACATAGTAGTAATTGCCGGGGTTGAAGGCCGCACCGCCGGCCTCGCGCCACATCTCCTTCGGACGGTAGTGGCCGTCGACGAAAATGGAGCGCGTGTCGCGGGCATGCGGCGTTGCCGTCAAGGGCTCACCGCGCTCCAGCATCAGGATCGAGGCACCGCTGCCCGCCAGACCGGAGGCGATCGTAGCGCCGCCGATACCGGAGCCGATGATGACGATATCGGGGCTGACCATCTCGATCAGCGGATGCGGTGTTCGGTCGCCGGATCGAAGAACACGGCCTTGGTCAGGTTGAAGGCGAGCGGCGTGCTGGTGCCCGGCTGGATGTTGGCGTCGGCCCGCAACCGCGCCACCACGCCCTTGCCGCCGAGGTTGGTCACCGCGAACGTGTCGGACCCTGCCGGCTCGACCACTTCGATGTGCAGGTCGGCAGTGGCAATGTTGGAGGCGTTGCGTTCCGCACCTTCCGGATCGGTCAGCGCTTCCGGGCGCACGCCGAAGATGATCGGCTTGCCCTGGAATGCCGAAAGACCCGCCGGCGCGTTGGCCATCGGCAGCGTGATCGGCTCGCGCGCCTCGCGCTCCAACACGACGGACAGCGCATTGCCCGACGTGGCAATGGTCGCCGGGATCAGGTTCATCGCTGGCGAACCCATGAAGTCGGCGACGAACAAATTGGTCGGGTTGTTGTAGATCTCGGCCGGGGTGCCGAACTGCTGCACCTCGCCGTCGCGCATGACGGCGATCTTGGTAGCCAGCGTCATCGCCTCGATCTGGTCGTGGGTGACGTAGACGATGGTTGTGCCGGTGGTGGCATGCAGGCGCTTGATCTCGATGCGCATGTCGACGCGCAATTTGGCGTCGAGGTTGGACAAAGGCTCGTCGAACAGGAACAGCTTGGGGTCGCGCACCAGCGCCCGGCCCATGGCGACGCGCTGGCGCTGGCCGCCGGAAAGCTGGCTCGGCTTGCGCTGCAGGAGGTGGCCGATCTGCAGGACCTTGGCCACCTTGTCGATCGCCTTTTGGCGTTCGTCGGCCGGCACGCCGCGCATCTCCATGCCGAAGGAGATGTTTCCGGCCACCGTCATGTTCGGATAGAGCGCATAGCTCTGGAACACCATGGCGATGTCGCGCTTGGATGGGTGCAGATCGTTGATGGCGCGGCCGTCGACGCGGATTTCGCCCTCGGTGATCTGCTCCAGGCCGGCAATCGTGTTGAGCAAGGTGGACTTGCCGCAGCCGGACGGGCCGACCAGCACCAGGAAGCCGCCCTTTTCGAGCTCGACATCGATGCCCTTCAGGATCTCGACATTCCCGAAGCGCTTCTTCAGCCCATCAATTTCCAGAAAAGCCATGGTCGTTCCTTCCGAATTGATCAGCCCTTGACCGCGCCAGCCATCAGCCCGCGCACGAAATAGCGGCCGGCGACGACATAGACGATCAGAGTGGGCAGAGCCGCGATCATCGCGGCCGCCATGTTGACGTTGTATTCGACGACGCCGGTCGAGGTGTTGACGACGTTGTTGAGCGCCACCGTCATCGGCATGGAGTCGCCTGTGCCGGCGTAAGCCGAAGCGAACAGGAAGTCGTTCCAGATGTTGGTGAACTGGTAGATGACGGTGACGACGAAGATCGGCATCGAGTTCGGCAGCATGATGCGGCGGAAGATCTGGAAGAAGGAGGCGCCGTCGACCTGTGCGGCCTTGATCAGCTCGTTCGGGAATGCCTCGTAATAGTTGCGGAAAAACAGTGTAGTGAAGCCGATGCCGTAGACGACATGGACGAAGACCAGGTTGACCGTCGGATTGCCGAGACCGAAACTCGTACCCGTCGCATTCTGCAGCTTCACGCCGAAACGTCCCAGGCTGCCCAGGATGGTCGCCATCGGCAGCAGCACCGACTGGAACGGAATGAAGCAGGCAAACAGCATCAGCCCGAACACCAGCGTGGCGCCGCGAAAACGCCATTTGGTCAAGACGTAGCCGTTGAGCGCGCCGAGCATGGTCGAGATCAGTACGGCTGGAACCACCATCTTGATCGAGTTCCAGAAATAGCCCTTGATGCCGGCGCAGGTGAGGCCGACGCAGGTCTCGCCCCAGGCCTTCAGCCACGGGTCGAAGGTCGGCGCCGTGGGCAACGCCAGCATGTTGCCGTTCTGGATCTCGTCCATGGTCTTGAACGAGGTCACCAGCATGACGAACAGCGGCATCAGATAAAACAGCGCAAACAGCGCTAGAAGCCCGTAGATGACGATGCGGTTGAGGGTCTTGGTGCTCATGCCGCCGGAGGCCTTTTGGGAAGCAGCGGGGCGGGCAGGGGTGGCGACAGCGCTCATCGCGGCTTCTCCCTGAGTTCCGAATAGAGATAAGGCACGATGATGGCAACGATGGTCATCAGCATGATCACGGCACTGGCCGAGCCGACAGCCATTTCGTTGCGCTTGAACGTGTACTCATACATGAAGTTGGACGGCAGCCAGGCCGAGCCACCGGGGCCGCCGCTGGTCAGCGCCACCACCAGATCGTACGACTTGATGGCGAGGTGGGCGAGCACGATGAAGGCCGACAGGAAGATTGGCCGCAGCAGCGGAATGACGATGCGGCGATAGAGCTGGAAGGTGGTGGCACCGTCGATCTGCGCCGCCTTCATGATCTCGCCGTCGATGCCGCGCAGGCCGGCCAGGAACATCGCCATGATGAAGCCGGAGGCCTGCCAGACGCCGGCAATGACCACCGTGTAGATGACGAAATCCTTGTTCTTGATCCAGTCGAAATGGAAGCTCGTCCAGCCCCACTGATGCAAGGTCTGCTCAAGACCGAGGCCCGGGTCGAGGAACCATTTCCAGGCAACGCCGGTGACGATGAAGGACAGCGCCATCGGGTAGAGATAGATCGGCCGCAGCACGCCTTCGCCGCGGATCTTCTGGTCGAGCAGGATGGCCAGGAACAGGCCGAGCGCCAGGCAGATGGCGATGTAGAGAAAACCGAAAATGCCCATATTGACGATCGACGTGTACCAGCTCGATGGCGGGTCGGAGTCGAACGTCCAGCCCCATAGCCGTAGATACGCGCGTGGTCCGGTAATGACATAGGACGGGAAGGTCTTGGAATTGGTGAAGGACAGATAGACCGTCCACAGGATAAAGCCATAGACGAAGACGATGGTGATGGCGAAGCTCGGCGCCAGCACGATCTTCGGCAGCGCGTCCTGCAGTCGCGCGCGCACGGAGGGGCGAGACCGCTCGGGTGTCAGCTTGATCTGGGTTGTCGCTACACTGCTCATGAGGCTCCTCCCGTTAGGGTCGTCCGTGCTCTGCCGTCAGGAGGCAAGGCGGCCCCGTGCATACGGGTCTCTGGTCGGCATGGTGTTCAAGAGCGCTTTCACCATTTCACGGAAACGGCGAACCTCTCTAACTCTTTCTTTTACGCAATTCCGGCCGGAAAACCGCTCACACTTTTCCTGGAATTGCGCCAGCTGGCCAATCCTTAGGTGACACCTTCCCCGCCGAAGCGGGGAAGGTGTGTTTCTGGCCAGCGCTTACTTGGCGTCGTCGATTGCCTTGACCAGTTCGGTCACGGCTTCGTCCGAGGTCTTGATCTGACCATGGACGAACTTCGAAACGACGTCCTTGTAGGCATTGGCGACCGCCGGAGGCGCGCCATAGCCCTGGGCAAGCGAGCCGAACAGTGTGCCGCCTTCGTTGGCAGCCTTCAGGTCGGCGATGCCCTTCTTGCCGCACGCGTCGAAGTCGGTGTCCGGAACGTCGGTACGGGCGGGAACCGAACCCTTGACGACGTTGAAGGCCGACTGGAAGCTCTTCGACAGGGTGGCGGTGGCCAACGCGACCTGGGCGGCCTTGCGGTCGTCCGGAACGTTGAACATGCCGAACATGTCGGAGTTGTAGACCACCGAGCCTTCCGTGCCCGGGAAGCGATAGCACAGGAAGTCGGTGCCCGGCGTTTTCTTGGCGGCGTTGAACTCGCCCTTGGCCCAGTCACCCATCACCTGCACCAGGGCATCGCCCTTGATGACCATGGCGGTGGCAAGGTTCCAGTCGCGGCCCGAAAAGTTCGGGTCGACATAGGTGACGAGCTTGGCGAGGTTATCGAACGACTTCTTCATCGTGTCCGACTTGAGGGACTCGTCGTCGAGGTCGTTGAAGGCCTTCTTGTAGAACTCAGGTCCGCCGGTCGACAGCACGACCGAGTCGAACATGGTGGCCTCCTGCCAGTTCTGGCCGCCAAGGGCGAGCGGGATGACGCCAGCCGCCTTGGCTTTGTCGAGCAGGGCGACGAAGTCGTCGAAGGTCTTTGGCTCGGTGCCGCCGATCTTGTCCATCACCGCCTTGTTGATCCACAGCCAGTTGACGGAGTGGACGTTGACTGGAGCAGCGACCCACTTGCCGTCGTAGACGGAGAACTTCTGCAGGGCTGCCGGAACCGACTTGTCCCAGCCTTCCTTCTTCGCCGTCTCGGTCAGGTCGCCCATGACGCCGGCCGCCGCATAGTCGAGCACGGTGTAGCCGAGCATCTGCGACGCGGTCGGGTAATTGCCGGCCGCGACCATCGCCTTCAGCGCAGTCATGGCGGCGTCGCCGCCACCACCGGCCACCGGCACGTCCTTCCAGGCATAGCCTTCCTTGGCAAGGTCGCCCTTGAGGACGTTGAGAGCAGCCGCTTCGCCGCCCGACGTCCACCAATGCAGCATCTGCACTTCCTTGACGTCCTCGGCATGGGCCGAGAAAGCAAAGGCCGTCGCCAGAGCCGTTCCGATAAGCATTTTGCGCAACATGTTCTACCTCCCTTGTTGCATTACACGACCGGTGGAAGCCCACCGGGTTCTTCCAAACTCAGCCGACCCACCAACCGGTGCGCTGGCCGCGATGAAACTGGATTGTCTTTTCCTCGGTATAATCCTCGACAGCGCGTTTGCCGAGTTCGCGTCCGATGCCGGACTGCTTGTAGCCCCCGAATGGCAGCTCGGGAAAGCCTTCCATGAATGTGTTCACCCAAACGGTCCCCGAACGCACACCACGCGCCACCGACATACAAGTGTCGATGCTGGCGCTCCACACCCCTGCCGACAGACCATAGGGCGTGTTGTTGGCGATGTGCAACGCCTTTTCAATCGATCCAAAAGTCAGCACGGAGAGCACCGGGCCAAACACTTCCTCGCGCGCAATAGCCATGTCTTCGGTAACGCCGCGAATGATGGTCGGATCGAGGTACTGGCCGGCATTGGACGCCAATTGGCCGCCACCGCTATAGACATTGCTGCCGTCTTTTGCTGCTGCCGCAACGTAATCTGCGACCTTGGTCAGATGGTCGGCGGAAATCATCGCGCCAACCTTGGTTCGGTCGTCGAGTGGGTCGCCGACCGTTACCTTGGCGGTCAGGGCCTTGACAGTGGCGAGGAAATCGTCGGCGATGGCTTCATGCACGATCAGCCGGCTGCCGGCATTGCAGCATTCGCCGGCGTTGAAGAAGCCGCCGAACACTGCTGCGTCAGCGGCCGCCTCGAGATCGGCATCGGGGAAGACGATCTGGCCGTTCTTGCCGCCGAGCTCCATCGAGACTTTCTTCAGCGACTGCGCGGCGGAAGCCATGGTCATCTTGCCGACGCGGGTAGAGCCGGTGAACGACACCATCTCGACCAGCGGATGGCTGACCATCGGCCCCCCGACATCGGCGCCGAGGCCGGCCAGGATGTTGACGACGCCCGCGGGCAGGCCGGCCTGCATCAGGATGTCGCCGAGCACGAAGGTCGAGGCCGAGGTCATTTCGCTCGGCTTGACCACCGCGGTGCAGCCGGCGGCGAGCGCGAAGGGCAGTTTCTGGCTGACGATCAGGAACGGGAAATTCCACGGGGTGATGATCGAGACGACGCCGATCGGCTCGCGCAGGACCACGCCCAGCATGGCGTCGCCGAGATTGGCGTAGCTTTCGCCGTGCAGCGTGCGGGCGAGCGAGGCGGCATAGCGCCAGATGTCGATGGCGCCGCCGATCTCGCCGCGCGCCTGGGCGATCGGCTTGCCGGATTCCAGCGCATCGAGTCGGGCGATGTCTTCGAGCTGGGCCTCGATCAGGTCGGCCGTCTTGAGCAGGATGGCGGCGCGCTCGGCCGCCTTCGTGCGCGGCCACGGGCCGGTCTCGAATGCCTTGTGCGCGGCCTGCATGGCCGCCTCCACCTCGGCCTCGCCGGCCTGCGCATAGCGCGAAACGGTGAAGCCATGGCCGGGGCTGTTGCGCGCAATCGTGCGGCCGTCACGGGCATCGACATGCTTGCCGTCGATCAGGAGCTTGTAAGCCTTCGGCGCCTTGGACGCCTCGGCCGGCATGGAAATGTTGAGCGGTGCGTTCATCATGCTTTCTCTAGGATCTTGAAAAGGCCGGCTTCTGCTTGGCCTTGAAGGCGCTCACGCCGGCTTTGAGGTCGCCGGTCAGCGCAACGAAGCCGCTGGCGAGCGCCTCGGTGGCGGCCGCACTTTCCTCGCCTTCGGCGACTGCGATCATCAGCTTGGCGGCTTCGGTTGCGAGCGGCCCGCGCCCGGCGATTTTTTCGGCCCAAGTCCTGGCCTCTGCCAGCGCCTGGCCGGTCTCGACCACGCGGTCAACGACGCCGAGTGCAAGCGCGTCGGAGGCGGCAAAGAGCTCGCCGCCGAGCGCCATGCGGCGCACGATCTGGGCCCCAAAGCGGCGCACGGCGCGCTGCGTGCCGGACCAACCGGGGACGACGCCGATCGATGTCTCGGGAAAGCCGAGCTTCACCTGCGTTTCGGCGACACGGAAGTCGCAGGCGACTGCCAGCTCCAGCCCGCCACCCAACGCATGGCCGGAAAGCACCGCGATGGTCGGCTGCCGCAGCCGCGCCAGTCGGTCGAAGACGCGGTGGCCGTAGCGCACCCATTGCACCTGAAAGTCGGCAGCGCTCATCTCGCCCCAGGCCTCGACATCGCCGCCGGCGCAAAAGCCCTTGCCTTCGCCGCGGATCAGCGCGACGCGCACGCCTTCAGCCATTTCGGCTTCGTCGAGCGCTGTCTCGAGCGCGCGCAGCATTGGAATGTCCAGCGCGTTGAACTTCTCCGGCCGGCGCAGCGTGACGATACCGATGGCGCCGTCCTGCTCGAAGGTGACGAGGCGCTCAGCCATGCGCGCCTCCGAGAGAAGCGCCGCCATTCAGCGACAGGCCGATCGGCCGATCCTGGTACAGCGCCGCCGGTGTCACCTTGAGGTCGTTGGCGACGCCGAGCGGTGTTTCGGACTGAGCCAACACATCGCGCTCGAGGTCGACGCCCGGCGCAAGTTCCGTCACCATCAGGCCGTCCGGCGTCAGCTTCATCACGCAACGCTCGGTGACGTAGGTGATGTCCTGGCCTTGAGCGACGGCGCGCTTGCCGGAGAAAGAGATGTGTTCGACCTCGTTGACGACCTTCTTGACCTTGCCTTCCGCGTCGATGCGGATGCCGCCATCGGCGAGCGAAAGCTTGGCGCCGGCATTGAAGAAGCCGGAGAAGACGATCTTTTTCGCCCGTGCCGTGATGTCGACAAAGCCGCCGGCCCCGGCGGTGACATGTGGCAGGGCCGAGAGTTTCGACACGTTGACGGAGCCATGGCGGTCGATCTGCAAGAAGGAGAGCAGCGAGGCATCGAAGCCGCCGGCCTGGAAATAGATGAACTGGTGCGGCGAGGGCATGATCGCCTCGGCGTTCGAGGCACAGCCGAACTTGAAGTCGAGCAGCGGCACGCCGCCGACGGCGCCCTGCTCGATCACCCAGGTGACCTTGCCGTGCTGGCCTTCCTCGAGAAGGATACGCGGCACGTTTGCCGAGATGCCGAAGCCGATATTGACCGCCATCCCGTCGCGCAATTCCATGGCGACGCGGCGCGCGATTACTTTCTGGACGTTCATCTCAGCGTTGCGGAAGCTGGACAACGGCCGGAAGATCTCGCCCGAAACCGCCGGGTCGTAAGGCGTCAACGTCGTCTGCAACTGGTCCGGCGCCACCACGATGTGGTCGACCAGGACGCCGGGCACGCGCACGTCATGCGGCTTCAGCGTGCCGTTCTCGACGACGCGCTTGACCTGCGCAATGACGATGCCGCCATTGTTGCGGGCGGCGAGCGCCTGTTCAAGGCCGCCGAGATAGGCGCCTTCATGTTCATAGGTCAGGTTGCCGCGCTCGTCGGCGGTGGTGGCGCGGATGATCGAAATGTCAGGCACGATCGAGCGGAAATAGAGCCATTCCTCGCCGTCGAACTGCTGCACCGAGACGATCGGCTCGCTTGCCGCCGCGTTCATGGCGCAGCCCTGGTGGCGCGGGTCGGCAAAAGTGTCGAGGCCGACCTTGGTCAGCACGCCCGGCCGCTTGGCGGCGGCCTCGCGGTGCATGTCGAACAGGATGCCGGAGGGCACGTTGTAGGCGGCGACCGAATTGTCGCCGATCATCTTCCATATCTGCGGCGGCTCGGACGAGGAGGGGCCTGAGGGATAGGAGCCGCAGAGCGTGCGCTTCAACAAGCCGGGCTTGGCCAGATGGTCGATGCCCTTGATGCCATACATGTCGCCGGCGGCGATCGGATGCAGCGTGGTGATGTCTTTCGGATGGCCTTCGGCGTCGAAGCGCTCGCCGATGGCGGCGAGCACGGCGTCCGGGCAGCCGAGCCCGCTCGATGACGAGACGGAGACGGTCATGCCGTCCTTGATGAGGCTTGCTGCTTCAGCGGCGGAGACGAGCTTGCTCACACGACACCTTTCGGATCGATAGTGACGGCCTTGCCGGACTTTGCCGACTGCAACGCTGCTTCGGCTGAGGCCAGCGACCAGACGCCGTCCTCGCCGGTGGCGGAGGGCTGGCCTTCTCCACGCATGGCGGCATGGAACTGGCGCAGCGACCTGGCGTAGAGGTCTTCTCGGTCGAAGCTCAGTTCCTCCTCGCCTTTGGCGGTGCGTAGCAGCACCGAGCCGACTGGCTTCTGCGTCATCACATTTTTTGCGATCAGCGAACCTTCGGAACCATGCACCTCAAAGCCGGTATCGGCGAACTTGGTTGTGAAGCCTTCATGCGACTGGGCGATGATGCCTGACCCGAAGCGCCAGATGCACATGGCGCCGTCTTCCAGCCCGCTGCTGGCCATGCCGGCCAACTGGGTGAAGGCGGAGACCTCGACCGGGTCGTCGCCGAGCACGAAGCGCAGCGTGTCGGCATCATGCACGGTGATGTCGAGCACCACGCCGCCGCCGGCCTCAGGCTTGGTAATGCGCCAGCCCTGCAGGTTTTCCGGCAAATAGACGGAATGGAAGACGCGCGCGGCAATCGGCTTGCCGATGCGGCCGGCTGATATGGCGTCGCGCATGGCGCGGTGGGCGCCGGCATTGCGCAGATGATGGTTGGTGCCAAGCACCACGCCGGCTTCCTTGGCGGCGGCGACCATGGTGCGCGCGTCAGTGCTGGTCAGCGCCAGCGGCTTTTCGCATAGGACATGCTTTCCCGCCTTGATCGCGGCCAGCGCCTGTTCGAGATGCAGTTCATTGGTGGTCGAGATGTAGACGGCGTCGATTTCGGCGCCGAGCAGGTCGTCCAGCGTCGAGACGGCAAGCGGAATATTCTGTTCCGCGGCATAAGTCTTGGCGCGCTGCGGACTGGAGCTCATCACCGCCGCGATCTCGCCACCCTCTTGCGCGCGGATGGCGTTGATCATGAACTGTTTGGCGATCGTGCTGGCGCCGATCAGTCCCCATTTGACGCTCATGCCGCGTCTCCCATTCCTGCTGATGTGTCCTGGGCGCCGCGATCGGGACCGCAGCTGTCCCTGACGACCAGATTGACGGCGCCGATATGGTCCTCGGCATGCGTGATGCGCGACTGGATCATCTTCAGCATGACGTGGGCGGCGCGTTCGCCGAGGCCGGGTGTGTCCACCGAGACGCTGGTCAGCGCCGGCATATAATGCTCGGCCTCGACCACGTCGTCGAAGCCGACGACGGCGAAATCCGCGCCGGGCTCCAGCCCGCGCTTGCGCAGCGCCAGCATGACGCCGAAGGCGACGGCGTCGTTGAAGCACAGTGCCGCCGTCGGCGGCTCGGCCATGGCAAGGGCGGTTTCCAGGCACGCGATGCCGCCCCTGCGGCTGGTCTCGCCTTCGACGACAAGCACGTCGCGCCTGGCAATGCCCAATGTTTCGCAAGCTTCACGAAAACCGCCCAGGCGCTCCTGATAGACGACCAGGTCGGAGGTGCCGCCGAAGAAGGCCAGCCGGCGATGGCCCTTGCCGATCAGATGGGCGGCGGCGAGATACGCGCCGCGATGGTTGTCAGGAGCGATCACCGGGATGCGGCTGTCCGGCAGGCGGCGCATGGCGAAGACGACCGGCACGCCCGCCATCTCGAGGCGACGGAAGGCGCCCGGCGTGGTGCCGCGTGCCGGTGACACGATCAGGCCTGCGACGCCCTGTTCCATCAGCGACTTCAGCACTTCTTCCTGGCGCACCGGGTTCTCCGCCGTGTTGGCGATGAAGGGCACGATGCCGGCCGACTGGAAGACGCGCTCCATGCCGACCGCCAGCTCGGCGAAAAAGGGGTTGGTGAGATCGTTGATGACCATGCCGATGACGTTGGAATGGGCTTTGCGCAGATTGGCGGCGCCGCGGTTGTAGACATATCCGACATCCTCGATCGCCTTGCGAACCTTGACCGCGGTTTCAGGCCGGATCAGCCCTGAGCCTTGCAGCACAAGCGACACCGTCGATTTGGACACACCAGCCTCGCGGGCGATGTCCAGGATCGTTGCCTTGGCCCGGCTGGCCATGTCGGTGGTTTCCTCCGCCTGAATGAGAAAATCTATTGGAACGTTCTAATCACTCTGCCAAACGAGAGTCAATCGGGATTCTTGCGGAGATCGAAAAGGTGATGAATGTGGTTCCTAGCAAGGACTCTTAGCCTTCTTCAACGTTTGGCCCAGTTCAATCGCCGGAATCATAAAGTTCCTTGATTTATTGGAACGTTCCATTTATAGGGTGCCGAAAACGGAGGTTGCCATGGATATCACCCTGCCTACGCAGAATGGCGGCCGCGTCAGCTACAAGCTCGCGGGCAGTCCGGTCGAGCCCGTAATCGGTGCAGTTTTCCCGCGCATCGCCTATGCCGCGGCCCATGTCGTCGCCGACCCTTTCGCGATGACCGACCCCTGGTCGAAGCCTGCGGTCGACTGGGACAAGACGATGGCGTTTCGGCATCATTTGTGGCGGCTTGGCTTCCGCATCGCCGAGGCGATGGACACCTCGCAGCGCGGCATGGGTTTCGACTGGGCGAATGCGCAGGAATTGATCCGGCGCTCGATCGCCGAGGCGCGCAGCGTCGAAGGCGCAGACCTCGCCTCGGGCGCCGGCACCGATCATCTGGCGCCGGCCAATTCGAGATCACTCGAAGATGTGATCGCCGCCTATGAGGAGCAGTTCGCTTTCATTGAAGGCGAGGGCGGCAAGGCGATCATGATGGCCAGCCGGGCGCTGGCAGCGGTCGCAAAGGGTCCGGACGACTATATCAGGGTCTACGATCGCATCCTCAGCCAGGCATCCGGCAAGGTCATCCTGCACTGGCTGGGCGACATGTTCGATCCTGCACTGAAAGGTTATTGGGGCAGCGGCAATTTCGAGGCCGCGCTCGACACCGTCGTCGCCATCATCGAGCGTCATGCCGGCAAGGTCGAGGGGATAAAGATTTCCCTGCTCCATGCCGGCAAGGAAGTTGCCTTGCGCAACCGGTTGCCGGAAGGCGTCGTCATGTTCACCGGCGACGATTTCAACTATCCCGAACTGATTGCCGGCGACGGGAAGCGGCACTCGCACGCCTTGCTCGGCATATTCGACGCCATCGCGCCGGTCGCCAGTGCGGCGCTCGCGAAACTGGCTGACGGCGACCGCGCCGGCTTTGACGCGCTGATGGCGCCGACAGTGCCGTTGTCGCGCAAGATCTTCGAGGCGCCGACGGAGTATTACAAGGCCGGCATCGTCTTCATTGCCTGGCTCAACGGCCATCAGGACCATTTCGCCATGGTCGGCGGCATGCAGTCGGCGCGCGGCATCCTGCACTATGCCGACATCTTCCGCCTTGCCGACCAGGCAGGGTTGCTCGCCGATCCCGAGCTTGCGCTGGCCAGGATGAAGCATTTCTGCGCGGTTGCAGGTGCCTGAGAACGACACAATCGCTGGCTGAAACCTGTCCCCCGTATGGGGGATTTGCGTTCTCGCGCCAAATCTGTATTCGGTTGCCGGGATTGGATGCGGACGGAGCGGCAATGACGGAAAAAGTGGCGCTCATCACCGGGGTTACCGGGCAGGACGGGGCCTATCTCGCAGAATTGCTTCTGCAGAAGGGCTATATTGTCCATGGCGTCAAACGCCGCTCGTCCTCGTTCAACACCGAGCGCGTTGACGACATCTATGTCGATCCGCACGAGCGCGGTGCGCGTTTCTTCCTGCATTATGGCGACCTGACCGACGCGACCAACCTTATTCGCCTGGTGCAGGAGACACAGCCCGGTGAGATCTACAATCTCGGCGCCCAGAGTCATGTCCAGGTGAGTTTCGAGACGCCGGAATACACCGGCAATGCCGATGCGCTGGGAACACTCAGGCTGCTCGAGGCGATCCGCATCCTGCGCCTGGAGAAGTCGGTGCGCTTCTATCAGGCATCGACGTCGGAGCTTTACGGCAAGGCGCGCGAGGTCCCGCAAAGCGAGGCGACGCCCTTCCATCCGCGCTCGCCCTATGCCGCGGCCAAGCTTTACGCCTACTGGATCACGGTCAACTACCGCGAGGCTTACGGCATGTTCGCCGCCAACGGAATCCTGTTCAACCACGAAAGCCCGACACGCGGCGAAACCTTCGTCACCCGCAAGATCACGCGGGCCGTCGCCTCGATCCATCACGGCCTTCAGGCCACGCTCTATCTCGGCAATCTCGACGCCAGGCGTGACTGGGGCCATGCGCGCGACTATGTGGAGGGCATGTGGCGCATTCTGCAGCACAGCGAAGCCGACGATTTCGTGCTGGCGACCGGTGAGGCGCATTCGGTGCGCGAATTCGTCGAACTGGCTTTTGCCGAGACCGGGCGCACCATCCGCTGGCAAGGCGAGGGTGTCGATGAAGTCGGTGTCGATGCCGGTTCGGGCACTGTCCTGGTGCGCATCGATCCGCGCTATTTCCGGCCGACCGAGGTCGACCTGCTGCTCGGCGACTCCGCCAAGGCCAAAGCCAGGCTGGGGTGGTCGCACACGACCGGCTTCAGGGATCTGGTGGCGGAAATGGTGCAGGCCGATCTGGCGCGCACCGCCGGCGGCACGCGGCAGAACAGCCGTTCTGCGTGAGGCAGGCCGATGGACGCGACATTTGAACTGAAGGGCAAGCGTGTCTTCGTCGCCGGGCATCGTGGCATGGTCGGTTCGGCCGTCGTGCGCCGGCTGGCGAGCGAGGACTGCGAGATACTCACCGTATCGCGCGACAGGCTCGACCTGCTCGACCAGGCAGGGGTGCGGCGCTGGATGGCCGAGCACAGGCCGGATGCGGTGGTGATGGCGGCCGCCAAAGTCGGCGGTATCCTGGCCAATGACCGGTTCCCTGTCGATTTCCTGCAGCAAAACCTGGTTATGCAGGGCAATGTCATTGACGGCGCCTTTCGCAGCGAGGTCGGCAAGCTTTTGTTTCTCGGCTCGTCCTGCATCTATCCAAAGCTCGCGCCGCAGCCGATCAGGGAAGACGCGCTGCTGACCGGTCCGCTCGAACCCACCAATGAATGGTATGCGATCGCCAAGATCGCCGGGCTCAAACTGTGCCAGGCCTATCGGCGCCAGCATGGCGTCGACTACATCTCGGCGATGCCGGCCAACCTTTACGGTCCTGGCGACAATTTCGATCTCCAGTCCAGCCATGTCGTGCCGGCCCTGATGCGAAAGGCGCATGCACTGGCGCTGAGCGGCGGCAACAGCCTCGAGGTCTGGGGCTCGGGCACGCCACGGCGTGAATTCCTGCATGTCGACGACGCCGCCGATGCCTTGGTCTGGCTGTTGAAGAATTATGCCGGCGACAGCCACGTCAATGTCGGTTCGGGCGAGGATGTCACCATTGCCGAGCTTGCCCAGACCGTCGCATCGGTCGCCGGCGTCGAGGCTGATATCGCCTTCGATACGACCAAGCCAGATGGCACGCCGCGCAAGTTGATGGATGTTTCGCGGCTGTTTGCGACGGGATGGCGCCCGCGCTACGCGCTTCGCGATGGATTGGAACAGACATATGCGTGGTTTCTCACCCATATTGAGAAGGGTGATGTCCGCCTCGGCGCGGCCTGATTCCAATTTTCCTTGAACCATTTCGCTGCCGCCCGCGACCAAGCGGTGTGTAGCAAACACGGTCCATCAAGGAGAACGTCAATGTTTATCACTTCAAGAAACGCATTTCTCGCCGCCATCGCGGTTTCGGTGCTGGCAGGGTGTCAGACGGCACCGCCGAGGGAATGCGAGAAGACCAAGCCCGGTGTCACCTACAACGGCAAATGCTGCGGCATCGGCACACCGTGCCGTGAAGGCAACAACACCCCTCATGACAAGCCCGACAGGCCCGATCCGCGGCCACAGTGATCCGCGAGCCAGAAACGTCCCGGCACGTGCCGGGACGTTTCGCCCCGACAGGGTGGATTTACGGATCGGAAGGCCGCTACCCGGTTCCTTGCTGGCCGGCATTTGAATACGAAACGGGACGGCGGGGCAGTAGACGATGCGGTCGCGCAGATCGCGCGAAAACTTCCCGCCGGATCTGTACTTCAAGGGGCTGTTCGACTGTTCGAAGGGAAGGTCCCGTAGAAACTCAGATTTCGCTTTCCGTCGATGCGAAGGATGCTACTAAAAAAATTCGAGATGCTCTTGAACTCATTTGGGGCGCCTCCTAATTCGATTTCCGCCAAGGCCATAAGGCTCGGCAAAAAATGGCGGCGCCGCTGGGGCGGCGCCCTTGTACCCATGTTGCTTCAAGGAGGATGTGGCTATGAGAACCTTTGATACCCTCTATCGGACCACCGTCGGTTTCGACCGGCTTTTCGACATGCTCGACAGCGGCACGCGTCCAGACTGGCCGCCCTATAACATCGAGAAGGTCGACGAGAACGATTACCGTATCTCGATGGCCATCGCAGGCTTCAGCCAGGATGAGGTTGAGCTGACCCAGCATGGACCCGAACTGGTCGTGGTAGGCCAGAAAGCTGATGATCAGAGCGGACGCCAGCTGCTGCACCAGGGCATCGCCTATCGCAGTTTCAGGCAGACGTTCAAGCTTGCCGACCACATGAAGATCAAGGCAGCCAAACTGGAGAATGGCCTCCTCTCGATCGACATCGTCCGTGAGATTCCCGAAGAGCTGAAACCGCGCCGCATCAGCATCGGCGTCGGCGACACGCCGACGGCCGCCACTCAGATCACGCAAGACACGGACCGCGCGCGTAAAGCCGCGTAATCCTGTCGATCTGTCACACTTTGAACTGCGGGTCCGCCTCCCGGTTCCGGCCGGGAGGCTGTGATTGCGGAGAAACGAAGATGATCACTGCAGGACGTACTGGCGCGCCTCTGTCGCGCGCCTGCAGTTGGCCTGGACCGCGCAAACCATGAAACTCAATGGTTCGTTCAATTTGGAGGATCATATGAACGATCGGATGTTTGACAGCGCCGTTTTCGTGAAAAGCGGCGACAACCTTGTTCAGGAAATCACGTGTCTCGAGGACGCTCTGGAGTTCCTCTATGAATGGCCGAAGGACAGGCGCGGCCCCATTCACCAAACCGCATTGCGGGCCTGCCAGCGAGCTTTCGATAGCGATTATCCGCTTTCCGCAGCCAGAGAAGCGTTCAGCGGTTTTGCGAAAGCAGCCAGAATCCTTGAAGAAGTATCCACGACAATGCCGTGGATGATGGGCAGAGGTGGCGAAGGCGGAGGAGTGACTGCCTAAGCGCGTCGCGCTGAAACGGATTCATGCGACACGCTTTAAGTCTTTGTTTTGATGCATGTCGTTGTCCCAGACCCGTGGCACACTTCTGGGTGACATGCATTAGGAAAGGAGGTCATGATGCTATCGAAACCTTTTGAAAAGCCGGTCCGGGTGTGGGTGGGATTGGGCTTTCCCCGCCAACTCAACACGGTCGCGGATGCCTATCAATTCGCATCCGAATGGTGTGGCAACAGCCCGGAGCAGAGAGCTGCTATTCGCGCTTGCAAAGCCGCTCTGATTGGCGATGTGGAACCCGAGACAGCACGAGGCGTCTTCGTCGCGTTCGCTCGCAAGAAGGATATTCTTATGGAGGACGGCATCGAGCCTGCGCCTTCAAGGACGCTAAGCCCGCACCACGTCTAAAGCGCGTCCCGTTTGAACGGACTCAGGCGACGCGCTTTAGGTCTTTGTTTTTAGGCATGTCGTTGTCTCAAAACCGGGGCCACTTTTGAGCGCCATGCATTAGAATGTCCACAAACACGAGGCGGCTGCCACAAGCGGTGGCCGCCTTACCGACTAAGTTGTCGAAGGGGTGCGCCAAAAACGGGCTTGGCCAAGTTATCGAAAGGATGGTGGGCGTGACAGGGATTGAACCTGTGACCCCTGCAATGTCAATGCAGTGCTCTCCCGCTGAGCTACACGCCCATCCGAAGCCGCGCATACACCATTTTTGGTCCAGCGCGTCAATAGCCGGAAAGGGAAAGAAAGGCTCGTTTTGTCGCGCCGCCGACGAAGCGGCGAGATCACACTGTGCGTGCTTCAGGCGGCCTGCAGCATTTTTTCGACCTCGTTGACGAGATCGCGCAGGTGGAAGGGCTTGGACAGCACCTTGGCGTCTTTCGGCGCCTTGGAATCGGGGTTGAGCGCGACGGCCGCGAAACCGGTGATGAACATCACCTTCAGGTCGGGATCGATCTCGGTGGCGCGGCGGGCGAGTTCGATGCCGTCCATCTCCGGCATGACGATATCGGTCAGCAGCAGGGAGAAAGGTTCTTCGCGCAGCCGCTCGTAGGCGCTGGCGCCATTGTCGAAATCGCTGACGTGGTAGCCGGCCCGCTCCAGTGCCTTGACCAGGAACCGGCGCATGTCGTCGTCGTCTTCCGCCAGCAGAATGCGTGCCATCTTGTCCCGTCCGAATCACCCCAGCCAAGCCTGCCGTCCGGCAAGCCCGTTAACCATCCTGTATATGAGGAGCTGACGGTAAACATCAAGTGAACGTTGGCGGCATTAATCCTGATTTGACGGGGTTCCTGACATGCCGAAATGCTGGACATGCGGCCGATGAGGTGGCAGTTTCCCATCATGATGCATTGCTGTTTCCGGGTTCGTTCAAATTGACGACGGCAGCCGAAGATTTTTCGGTCGTTCCACCCTTCGAAATCCGATCGGGCGCCGAGCAGCGCGTTCCCTTCGTCTTCAACTCACCGCATAGCGGCCGCTATTATCCAGACCGCTTCCTGGCCATGGCGCGGCTCGACCGGAGCGCCATCCGCCGCTCCGAGGATTGCTATGTCGACGAACTGTTCGGCGGCGCGGTGGCGCTGGGCGCGCCGATGCTGGCGGCGAATTTTCCGCGCGCCTATCTCGACGTCAATCGCGAACCCTGGGAGCTCGACCCGCGCATGTTCGCCGAGCCGGTGCCGTCCTTCTGCAACATCCGCTCGGCGCGCGTTGCCGGCGGGCTCGGCACCGTGCCCAAGCTGGTGGGTGAGGGGCTCGACATCTATTCCGGCCGTCTGCCGCTGGCGGAGGCCGTCCAGCGCATAGAGGCGGTCTACAAACCCTATCACGAGACGCTGAAGCGGCTATTGACCAGAACCCATGCCAGGTTCGGCTATGCCGTGCTGATCGACTGCCATTCGATGCCGGCGAGCATCAGGGTGGGCGACAGCGGCCTGCGGCCGGATTTCATCGTCGGCGACCGTTTCGGCATCTCGGCCACGGCAGCCCTGACCGAGACGGCGATCGGCCTGCTCATCGGCATGGGCTACACCGTCGCCCACAACAAACCCTATGCAGGCGGCTTCATCACCGAGCATTACGGCCGGCCGGCGCGCCATCTGCATGCGCTGCAGATCGAGGTCAATCGCGGCCTCTACATGAATGAGCGGACGTTCCAGAAATCGGCCGGCTTCGATGCGCTGGCCGACGATATGGCGCGCTTTTCGGCCGACCTGATGGCGATGCCCGACCACCACTTCATAGACCTGCCGCTGGCCGCCGAATGACACCGAGCGGCGGCTGTTCATGAGATCCCGCGCTGGCCATCCCGCAGCGTAAAAAAGACCGCATCGTTTGCACGACACGGTCGAAGTCTAGGGAGGAAACGCCCAAGGAGGGCATGGACAGGAAACCTGTCCGAGAACAAATTTATTGTGCGATGCACAAATGTCAATCGATCCCACGCTTTTTTAATTCACTCTGATGTGAAAATGCGTTTCGGTGGCGCCGATGTGTGACATTTCGGCAACGCTGATGTCTCTAATAAATCGATAAACCGGCTTGTTTTGGCGGGAAAGTGCCTGCAGACCGGGTTGGCACTCTGCAATGCGGGAGAATCACGTGGACATCAGCATCGATTTCATGCGCCGGATCGCGCAAGCGGCGGCGGCTGAAACCTTGCCGCGTTTCCGCGCACAGGGCGCGGTGGCCAACAAGGAAAAAGGCAGTTTCGACCCGGTCACCGAGGCCGACCGCGAGGCCGAGCGAGCCATCCGGGCGCTGATCTCGGCTGAGTATCCCGATCACGGTATCCTTGGCGAAGAACATGGCAGCGAAAACATCTCCTCAAGGCATGTCTGGGTGATCGATCCGATCGATGGTACCCGCGCCTTCATCTCAGGCCTGCCGGTGTGGGGAACGCTGGTCGGATTGACGGTCGACGGTGACGCCGTCGCCGGTATGATGGCGCAGCCGTTCACCGGCGAGCTGTTCTACGCCAACGCTTCCGGCTCCCACTACGAAGGCCCCGGTGGGCCGCGGAAGCTGTCGACCCGCAAGAGGACGAAGCTTGACGAGGCGACCTTGTTCACCACCACGCCGGCGCTTTTCAAGGGCGAGGCGCGCACCCGCTACGACGCGTTCGAGAAACAGATCCAGCTCGCCCGCTACGGAGCCGATTGCTACGCCTTTGCCATGATCGCGTCCGGCAGCGTCGACATCGTCGCCGATCCCGGATTGAAACCCTACGACATCGTGGCGCTGATCCCGATCATCGAAAAGGCCGGCGGCGTCATCACCACATTCGAGGGCGGTCCGGCGGAAAAGGGCGGCGACATCCTGGCCGCCGCAACGCCGGAGCTTCACGCGGCTGCAATGGCAGCCCTGCGCGGCTGATAGTCGACCCGATCAGCGCGGCTTGATCGAGCGCTGGAATTCCGCCGGCGTTCGCCCGTAGACCTGCCTGAACGCTGAGCTGAAATGGCTGTGGCTGGAGAAGCCGAGGTCCAGGCCGAGCGTGGTCAGATTGTCGTAGCGGCCAAGCAGGTCGAGCGCGCGCGCCAGCCGCAGGCGCAGATGGTAGCGATAGAGCGGCATCGCCTCGACACCCTCACCCTGACGGTGCCGGTGTCCAGAAGCGTCTGTACCGTGAACTGCGACATGGTGAGCTGAGACATGGCCGTGGCATTCTACCCTTGCACCGAAAGCTGCTCCGGCACATTAGGCGATTGGCCTGTCCAAACCTGTCAGGAGACTTCACCTGTCGGGCCCTTCGTAACGGCCATGGCTCAGGCCCACAAACGGCGCATGTATTCGCAGTGAGCTTGGCTGCGCGACACGCCGATGTCCTTGAGCTGTTCGTCGGTCATTTCGAGCAAGGCAAGGCGGCTTCGGCGCCTTTCCAGTTGACGGCCGATCCAGTTGGCCGCCGCGATGCCTTGTGTCCGCAAGGACCGCCGGAACGTCGCGGTTTGAGTTGTCGGCTGATGTGCGAGGCATTGCGCCGCCGCTGCATGATCGGGGCGCATCGCTCAGGCTTCCCCGTTGCCGGCCACTGAAGCGCCGGCCACTGAGGCGCCGGCTTCGTTCAGCGCAATCGCGCATTCCTCGCAGCAGACCTCGACGGTCTTGCCGCCGACCTTGACGCGGATCGGGTTGGCGTCCAGCTGGCAATCGCAGGCAGCGCAGGTTTTCTCGGTCATGACGTCATCTCCTTGGCGTTCAGTACGCGGAGAGATGAGCATTCCGGGGCGGCACCGGCTGTCAGAATCTTTAGCTCTTTGTGTGCTGCGGGCGCTGCTCCTGACAGAAGGCTGTCAGCAGGCGCAAGCTCAAGGCGCCGCAACATGCAGCGCCGGGCGGCATCAGGCTGTCGGGTCGTCGTTGCCGGGTATGAAGGCGTCGAAGGCGGCGAGCAACTGCTCGCGATAGACATCGGCCTCCTGCAGGATCTCGTGTTTCGAGCCATCGATCATCAGCAGCGAGCCGAGGCGCAGACGCCTGGCGTAGGCTTCCACGGCCTTGGTCGAGACGACCTGATCGGCGCCGGCGGCGATCATCAGCAGCGGCACCTGGATCCTGGCCATGAAGTCGGGCTCGCTGATGGCTTCGCCTGCCTTGATTGCCGCCTGCAGCCAGCGGATCGTCGGCCCGCCGAGCGCCAGTTGCGGATAGTGCTCGTAGATTTTCGTGTTGCGCTGATAGCGCCCGGGGTCCGATGTCACCTTGTTGAGGGCGAAGGGCAGGGTTTCCCTGGGACGCGGACCCCAGGCGGCGTAGAGCCGACCGAGGCCGAGAAAGCACAATACCGAGCAGACGCGGCGCGCCGTTTTTGCCGACACGGGCGAGTCGGGCACCGTCAGGAAAGGCGCAATCAGCACCATTCGACGCACCCGGTTGACCATCGACGGCGCCGCGAGCAGCGCGATCACGGCGCCCATGGAATGGGCGAGGATGTAATACGGGCCGCGGCAGTCGGGCAGCACGATATCCTCGAAGAACTGTTCGAGGTCGCCGGTGTAATCGTAGAAGGAGCGGACATAGCCGCGTTGCGGGTCGGCGATCAGCCGGTCGGAATCGCCTTGGCCGCGCCAGTCGAGCGTGGCGACGCCGAGGCCGCGGTCGGTCAGGTTGCGGATGGTTTCGAAATATTTCTCGATGCACTCGTTGCGGCCGGGCAGCAGCACGACGGTGCCTTTCAGCGGCCGGGTGACCGCGGCAAACAGGCCGTAGCGGATCTTCTTGCCGTCGCGCGTGGTGAAAAAGCCGCCGCCGACATTTTGCGGCGGCGGATTGCCTGGCGTGGGATGGAAGAGATCCGTCATTAGGCGCTTGCGTGTTCGTGGTGTCTCACCCGGCAGGGGCGTCGGCATGGTGATAGACGCCAATGGATGAAAAGCAAAGGGAGGGCGCCAAGGGGGCGGACGAACAACAAGCAAGGCCGGAAGCAGCCTGCGGCGGCGTGCTTCCGGCCTCTGTCGATCCGGGAGGAAGGGACGTTACACCCGGTCGGCCTCGTCGCGGCGCTTTCATCCGGCGCCGCCTGGTTCTTTATCCTGGGGGCACTCTAGCGCCGGCCGGCTGAACGGGCGCCGAAGCAGCGGTTCATCTGCCGTTCATCGACGCCTCGATTGGCGCTCTTCAAAAATCCTTGAAATGCGCTTTTGCGCTCCCCAAATGTCGGATGCAGCCGCCGATGTCGGGGCTGCTGGTCCACCCGAAACGCCTTTCCAGGGTTTCGCACCGGCCACACGCAAACATGTTGCTCAACAGGAGAACACCTCATGCGTCACGTTGATTTTTCCCCGCTCTATCGCTCGACCGTCGGCTTCGACCGCCTGTTCACCATGCTCGACTCGCTGGCCCAGCCCGATGGCGCGCAGACCTATCCGCCCTACAACATCGAGCGCACCGGCGAGGACGCCTATCGCATCTCGATGGCGGTTGCCGGCTTCTCGGACGAAGAGATTTCGATCGAAGCCCACCGCAACGTGCTGACCGTCAAGGGTGAGCGCAAGGAAGAGGGCAATGGCGAAGGCTCCGAGCTGCTCTACCGCGGCATTGCCTCGCGTTCGTTCGAGCGCCGCTTCCAGCTTGCCGACCATGTCGAGGTCGTCGGCGCCACCCTGAAGAACGGCCTGCTTTTCGTCGACCTTAAGCGCAACATCCCCGAGGAGCTGAAGCCGCGCAAGATCGCGATTACCGCCTCTTCGGCCAACGCCAAGCAGATCGAGGCCAAGAACGCCGCGTGATCAAGACGGCGGCGTCACAACGCCCAAGGTTGAAAGCGTCTCCTCCCGAGACGAAAGCGGCGCCGCGAGGCGCCGCTTTTTTCGCCGCAGCCTCTGTCACCCCAACCGAAGAGTTCTGGCTCTTTTGCGGCGGGCGCCGTCTTCCCATGAAGGGCGATGTCTGATCTTTCGGCTGATTTTTCCCTGGCCCTAACGGCAACCATTGCGGTGACCTTCCTGCTGGCCGGCATCGTCAAGGGCGTTACCGGTATGGGACTGCCGACGTTGGCGATGGGGCTGCTGGGCACAATCATGCCGCCGGTCGCCGCGGCTTCGCTGCTGATCGTGCCGTCCTTCGTCACCAATATCTGGCAGCTGTTTGCCGGCCCGAGCTTCGGATGGATCCTCAGGCGGCTGTGGCTGATGATGGTCGGCATCGTCGCCGGCACGCTGGCCGGCTCATGGCTGCTGGCCAGCGACAATGTCAAATGGACGACGGCCGGCCTCGGGGCGGCGCTGATCGTCTATGCCGTCTATACGCTGCTGGCGCGGCAGTTGACGGTTCCCGCGTCAGCCGAGCGCTGGTCGTCGCCCATCGTCGGTTTCCTTACCGGCATCGTCACCGGCGGCACCGGCGTGTTCGTCGTGCCCGCTGTACCTTACATTCAGGCGCTGGGCTTGAGCCGTGACGATCTGATCCAGGCGCTCGGCCTGTCCTTCACCGTGTCGACGATCGCGCTCGCTGCCGGCCTTGCCTCGCACGGCGCGTTCCAGGTCGGGCATGTCGCCATGTCGTCGCTGGCGGTTGCGCCGGCCTTGCTCGGCATGTGGCTCGGACAGTTGCTCCGGCAGCGGATCAGCCCGGCGACCTTCCGGCGCTGGTTTCTTGTTTTCCTGATCTTGCTTGGCCTCGAGCTTTTGGCGCGGCCTTTCCTTGCTTAGCGATCGGTGCCGGTTGCGAGAACGGCCTCGATGTTTTGCCGGTGGACGGGCTCGTACAGCGCGAAGTACTCGACCGCGCCCGTGGCGAATATGTCGGCGCCGAAGGTTTTCAGATCCTGCTTCGCAAGATCAGGCTCACGCCGGCAGCGAAGCAGTTTTTGAACGTAGGCTTGCGTGGCGGCGATGAGGCCTTTGTCGTAGCCGCCTCGCTCAATCGCTTCGAGCGAGCCGTGATTGGGCAAGATGCGGTCTATCGGCCACCCGCTCATGCGTTCGAGATCGACCAGATGTTGCGCCAGCCGATCCGCCTCGCTGACATAGGTGATTGGATCCTCGAGCGTGTCGCCCGCCAGGAGCAGGCCGGTTTCGGGCATGAACAGCACCGTGCCGTCATGGCTGTGGATTTCGACCTGACGCAGCTCGATGGCTATCGATCCAACGGTGAGGTCAAGACTGCCTTCGAAGGTCCTGTTCGGCAGCACGAGAGGCTTGATCGGTGGAACACCGCTTTCGATCTCAGCCCGGTTGTTCGCGAGCGCCGAGGCGGTGAGCGTGTTGGCGATAATCTCGCAATCCTGAAACACCTCATTGCCGGCAATATGATCGTCATGCCAGTGGCTGAGCACGACCCGGATCGATGTTGCGCCCATGTCTTCGAGCGTCTGCCTGATGAAGCGCGCGTGAGGCAGCGAAATATGCGTGTCGTAGACAAGCGCCTGCGAACCATCGACGATCGCATAGGTGCAGATGCCGAGGGCATAGGCGCCGTCGTCCAGCCAGTTCGGCTCGTCCGACCAGGCGCGAACGCCGTCAACGCGGCCATCGTAGAAGCCGAGCACGTTTGGCGCCGGGCGAACCAGCCGCATGGTTGAGCCGAGAGGTGGCTTTGTCATTGGCGCGGTCTCGCGGGTTCAGGCGATCATCTGGCCGAAGCGATCGACCTCATCTGAAGTCGTGGCAAAGCTGGTGACGAAGCGATAGAGCAACTCGTCCTCGCCGACATGGCCGTCGAAGCCGTGCGGCCTGTGCCAGTCGTAAAAGGCTGCGCCGACGGATTGCAGCCTTTCGGCTTCCGCCTTTTTCATCACCGCGAACACCTCGTTGGCCTGCGGCAACCAGGCGAGCTTCGCCGTTGCCGAATCCTCGATCGCAGCCGCCAGGCGCGCGGCCATGGCATTGGCATGACGGGCCGTGTCCAGCCACAGGCCGTCTGTGAAGTAGGCGTCGAACTGCGCTGCGATGAAGCGCGACTTGGAGAACAGCTGTGCGGCGCGCTTGCGCAGGAAGGACAACTCCTTGGCGCGGTCTAGATCGAACAGCACCACCGCTTCGGCGCACCAGCAGCCGTTCTTGGTGCCGCCGAACGAGACGATGTCGACGCCGCGCTTCCAGGTCATTTCGGCCGGCGTCGTCTCAAGCGCGACCAATGCGTTGGCAAAACGGGCGCCGTCCATATGCAGCGGCAGGGAAAAGCGTTTGGCGATCTCCGAAATGGTGGAAATGTCGTCGAGCCCGTACACTGTGCCGACTTCGGTCGATTGGGTGATCGAGACGGCCGTCGGGCGTCCCCAATGGACGATTTCGGGTGCGAAACGGGCGACGGCGCGTTCAAGATTGTGCGGATCGATCTTGCCCAGGGCGCCGTCGACAGCATGGAGACGCGAGCCGCCGCTGAAATATTCCGGCGCGCCGCATTCGTCCTCGATGATGTGCGATTCGCGGTGCGCAAAGGAAATGCCGCCGGGCTTGTTGTAAGCGGCCAGGGACAGCGAGTTGGCCGCCGTGCCGGTAGCGACGAAGAACACCGCGACCTCGCGTTCGAAGATCTCGCTGAAACGCTGGTAGACGGCCCGGTCGAGATCGCCATCGCCATAGGCGGTCGAAAAGCCGCCAGCATTGGCTGACAGCCCGGCGGCAATGTTGGAATGGACGCCCGCCCAGTTGTCGGATGCAAAGAACATCAGGAAAGTCCCTGCCTGGTTGAGAAAGTCTGGTTGCGACAAGAGCGCGACCATGGCCGTTTCGGGGTTTGACGCGCAAGGGCCAAGGGCTGAAAAAGCGGTAAAGCCAAAGGCGATCACGAAGGAGTGCCGGGACCGAAATTTCGTTTCAACAGCGCCCGACGAAATTTGCTGTCGCCAAACGTCCAAGAATTTGGTGAATCGGTCTTGTGTGCGCCCAGGATTTCTGCCATAAAAATTTAGGACAGTAGTGCTGTCTTATATTGTCGCACAAGTCAGGCTGGATTGGCGTATCATTTGGGCCACTCCGGCCGTTGCCGCGAGCGACGGGTAGACGGCTCGGCTGTGGCCTGTACGATACCGGATACGAACCGGCGGTGCACCGCACGGTCCGCCAAGGATTTCGAAAAGACGTGCCGCAAGAATGAGAGCGGAAGCCAGTCGCTTCCCAAGGTAGACCAGCGCCCCAAATGCTAGACGTGCAAGGGGCCGGATCGGAGGACAGGACGATGACGGAACTGACGCCATCTGCGATTATCGGCCAGGCCGCGCAGACGAAAGCGGCAGCCGTTAAAAATACCGTTCTGACCAAAGAAGGCCGAACCACCAACGGCCTGACCGGCAACGGTATGGCCGCGCAGGGTCTCTACGATCCGCGCAACGAGCATGACGCGTGCGGCGTCGGCTTCATCGTCAACATGAAGAACGTGAAGTCGCACCAGATCGTCAAGGACGGGCTCTTCGTGCTCGAAAACCTGACGCATCGCGGCGCTGTCGGCGCCGATCCGCTGATGGGCGACGGCGCCGGCGTGCTGGTGCAAATCCCCGATCATTTCTTCCGCGAAGAGATGGCGGCCCAGGGCGTCGAACTGCCGGCGGCAGGCCAATACGGCGTCGGCCACTGGTTCATGCCGCAGGATGCGGCACTGCGCGCCCATATCGAAGAGATCATCGCCGAATCGGCGCAGTCAGAAGGGCTGCCGCTGCTCGGCTTTCGCGACGTGCCGGTCGACAATTCATCGCTGTCGAAGGCGCCCGATATTGCGGCCTCCGAACCGTTCCATCGCCAGGTCTTCATCGGCCGCACATCAGACATTCCAGATGACGAGGAATATGAGGCCAGGCTGTACCTGCTGCGCAAGGTGATTTCCGGCCGCATCTACGCCGAGAACAACAACAAGGATATCGGCGCCTACTGTGTGTCGCTATCGGCGCGCACCATTGTCTACAAGGGCATGTTCCTGGCCTACCAGGTCGGCGCCTATTACAAGGATTTGTCGGATCCGCGTTTCGAGACCGCGCTGATCCTCGTCCACCAGCGCTTCTCGACCAACACCTTCCCGTCATGGAAGCTCGCGCACCCGTACCGCATGGTCGCGCATAATGGCGAGATCAACACGGTGCGCGGCAACAACAACTGGATGGCGGCGCGCCAGGCCTCGGTCGATTCCGAACTGTTCGGCAACAACATCTCGAAGCTGTGGCCGATCTCCTATGACGGCCAGTCCGACACGGCGTGCTTCGACAATGCGCTCGAATTCCTGTTCCAGGGCGGCTACAGCCTCAGCCACGCCATGATGATGCTGATCCCGGAAGCCTGGGCCGGCAACAAGCTGATGGATGCCGACCGCAAGGCTTTCTACGAATACCACGCAGCCCTTATGGAGCCGTGGGACGGGCCGGCCGCGGTCGCCTTCACCGACGGTCGCCAGATCGGCGCCACGCTCGACCGCAACGGTCTGCGCCCGGCGCGCTACATCGTCACCGACGACGACCGCGTCATCATGGCGTCAGAGGCCGGCGTGCTGCCGGTGCCGGAGGAGAGGATCGTCAAGAAGTGGCGGCTGCAGCCCGGCCGCATGCTTCTGATCGACCTCGCCAAAGGCCGCATCATTTCCGACGAGGAGATCAAGTCGGAGATCGCCACCAGGCATCCCTACAAGACCTGGCTCAACAACACGCAGCTGATCCTGGAGGATCTGAAGCCGGTCGAGCCGCGCGCGCTGCGCAAGGATGTCAGCCTGCTCGATCGCCAGCAGGCGTTCGGCTACAGCCAGGAAGACACCAAGCTGCTGATGTCGCCGATGGCGACCACCGGCCAGGAAGCGGTGGGTTCGATGGGCACGGACACGCCGATCTCGGCGATGTCGGACAAGTCGAAGCTGCTCTACACCTACTTCAAGCAGAATTTCGCCCAGGTCACCAACCCGCCGATCGACCCGATCCGCGAGGAACTGGTGATGAGCCTGGTGTCCTTCATCGGGCCGCGGCCGAACATCTTCGACCTGGTTGGCAATTCGCGCCGCAAGCGGCTCGAAGTGCGCCAGCCGATCCTGACCAATGGCGATCTGGAAAAGATCCGCTCGATCGGCCACACGGAAGACCGTTTCGACACCAAGACCATCGATATCACCTACGGGTCGAGCGAGGGCGCGTCCGGCATGCAGGGCGCGGTCGAACGTCTGTGCGAGCGGGCGGAAGCCGCTGTCGCCGGCGGCTACAACATCATCATCCTGTCCGACCGCCAGGTCGGTCCCGACCGTATCGCCATTCCGGCACTGCTGGCGACGGCTGCGGTGCACCACCATCTGATCCGCAAGGGTCTGCGCACCGCGGTCGGCCTGGTCGTGGAATCCGGCGAGCCGCGCGAAGTGCATCATTTCTGCTGTCTCGCCGGCTACGGCGCCGAGGCGATCAACCCCTACCTTGCCTTCGATACGCTGCTCGACATGCACAAGCGTGGCGAACTGCCGGCTGAGGTCGACGCCTACGAGGTGGTCTCGCGCTACATCAAGTCGATCGGCAAGGGCATCCTCAAGGTGATGTCGAAGATGGGCATCTCCACCTACCAGTCCTATTGCGGCGCGCAGATATTCGACGCCATCGGGCTGAAGTCGGATTTCGTCGAGAAGTACTTCACCGGCACAGCGACGCTGATCGAAGGTGTCGGCCTGGACGAGGTCGCGGCTGAGACGCTCAGCCGCCACACCGACGGTTTCGGCAACGATCCGGTGCTGCGCAACAGCCTCGAGGTCGGCGGCGAGTACATGTACCGCATGCGCGGCGAAGCCCATATGTGGTCGCCCGACGCCGTCGCCACCTTGCAGCACGCCGTGCGCCAGGGCTCGTGGGAGACGTTCAAGGAGTATTCCGCGCAGATCGACAGCGAGACGGCCCGTGCTCAGACCATACGCGGCCTGTTCAGGATCAAGCTTGCGGAAGAGACCGGCCGCAAGAAGGTGGCGATAGAGGACGTGATGTCGGCGGCCGATATCGTCAAGCGCTTCTCGACCGGGGCGATGTCGTTCGGCTCGATCTCGCGCGAGGCACACACGACGCTGGCGCGCGCCATGAACCAGATCGGCGGCAAGTCGAACACCGGCGAGGGCGGCGAAGAGGCAGACCGCTATCTGCCGCTGCCGGGCGGCGGCAAGAACCCCGAACGTTCGGCGATCAAGCAGGTCGCCTCGGGACGGTTTGGCGTCACCGCCGAGTATCTCGTCAATTCCGATGTCATGCAGATCAAGGTCGCGCAGGGCGCCAAGCCCGGTGAGGGCGGCCAGCTGCCCGGCCACAAGGTCGACGCGACCATTGCCAAGGTCCGGCACTCGACGCCCGGCGTCGGCCTGATCTCGCCGCCGCCGCATCACGACATTTATTCGATCGAGGATCTGGCGCAGCTGATCTACGATCTGAAGAACGTCAACCCGGCGGCCGACGTTTCGGTCAAGCTGGTGTCGGAAGTCGGTGTCGGTACGGTTGCGGCCGGCGTCGCCAAGGCACGCGCCGACCACATCACCATATCGGGCTATGATGGCGGCACCGGCGCGTCGCCGCTGACCTCGCTCAAACATGCCGGCAGCCCGTGGGAAATGGGCCTAGCCGAGACGCACCAGACGCTGGTGCTGAACGGGCTGCGCTCGCGCGTTGCGCTGCAGGTCGATGGTGGCTTGCGCACGGGGCGCGACGTCATCATCGGTGCGCTGCTCGGTGCCGACGAGTTCGGCTTCTCGACCGCGCCGCTGATCGCGGCCGGCTGCATCATGATGCGCAAGTGCCACTTGAACACCTGCCCGGTCGGCGTCGCGACGCAGGACCCGGTTCTGCGCAAGCGTTTCAAGGGCACGCCCGAGCATGTCATCAACTTCTTCTTCTATGTTGCGGAAGAGGTGAGAGGGCTGCTGGCCGAGATGGGCTACACCCATATCGACCAGATCATCGGCGACAGCGACCTGCTGGAAAAGCGCGAGATGATCCAGCATTGGAAGGCGCGTGGGCTCGATTTCGGCAAGATGTTCTTCAAGCCGGACGCGCCGCATGAGGCGGTGCACTGGACCGAACGGCAGAAACACCCGATCAACGATGTACTCGATCGCAAGCTAATCGAACTGGCGAAGCCCGCGCTCGAAAGCAAGCAGCCGGTCAAGATCGAGGTCGACATCCGCAATGTCGATCGCTCCACGGGCGCCATGCTGTCGGGCGAAGTCGCCAAGCGCTTCAGGCACAAGGGCCTGCGCGAGGACACGATCCAGGTGAAGCTGACCGGCACCGCCGGCCAGTCGTTCGGCGCCTTCCTGGCGCGCGGCATCTCGTTCGATCTCGTCGGTGCGGCCAACGACTATGTCGGCAAGGGCCTGTCGGGCGGACGCATCGTCATCCGGCCGCCGGAGGAGTCCAGGATCGTCGCGGCGGAATCGATCATCGTCGGCAACACCGTCCTCTATGGCGCGACCGAGGGCGAGGCCTATTTCGCAGGTGTCGCCGGCGAGCGCTTCGCGGTGCGCAATTCGGGCGTCGCCGCCGTCGTTGAAGGCGTCGGCGATCATGGCTGCGAATACATGACCGGCGGCATCGTCGTCGTCATCGGCCAGACCGGTCGCAACTTCGCCGCCGGCATGTCGGGCGGCGTGGCCTATGTTCTGGATGAGGCCGGCGATTTCGCCGCGCGCTGCAACATGGCGATGGTCGAGCTGGAGCCGGTTCCGGAAGAAGACGATCTGATGGAAAGGCTGCTGCATCATGGCGGTGACCTCGACCACAAGGGTCGCGTCGACGTCTCGGGCGACATGACCACCCATGACGAGGAACGGCTTTACCAGCTTATCTCGAACCACGTCCATTTCACCGGTTCGGTACGCGGCCGCGAGATACTCGACGACTGGACGACCTTCCGGCCGAAATTCCGCAAGATCATGCCGGTCGAATACCGCCGCGCGCTGATCGAGATGGAACGCATGCGCATGGGCGTGGCGGCGGAATAGGTTTTTCGACTTGCCGGGAGGCGCAGGCTTCCCGGCGGAACTTTCAGCGACAGTTTGACCTCGGATGCAAGGTTGCCACGGCTGCCTCAAGGGGTTAACGGGTGCGAAAACCGCACCATCTGGACAGCAGGAACTGGACTATGGGCAAGGTAACAGGCTTTCTCGAAATCGACCGGCAGGTGCACAAGTACCAGCCGGCCTCCGACCGCATCCGGCATTTTCGTGAATTCACGCTGCCGATGTCGGACAAGGAGGTCGAGAAACAGGCCGCGCGCTGCATGGATTGCGGCATCCCGTTCTGCCACGGGCCGACCGGTTGCCCGATCCACAACCAGATCCCGGACTGGAACGACCTCGTCTACAATGGCGACTGGGACAATGCGATCCGCAACCTGCATTCGACCAACAATTTCCCCGAGTTCACCGGCCGCATCTGCCCCGCGCCCTGCGAGGAAGCCTGCACGCTGAACCTCGAGGACATTCCGGTTGCCATCAAGACTGTCGAACAGGCAATCGCCGACAAGGCTTATGAAACCGGCCATATCCGGCCTTATCCGCCAGAGAAGAAGACGGGCAAGCGGGTCGCTGTCATCGGCTCCGGCCCGGCAGGGATGGCGGCGGCGCAGCAGCTTGGCCGCGCCGGCCACGAGGTCAGCGTCTATGAGCGTGAGAGCCGTCCCGGCGGGCTGATGCGCTACGGCATTCCCGACTTCAAGATCGAGAAGCACTATATCGACCGCCGCATCGAGCAGATGCAGGGCGAGGGCGTGACCTTCCATTGCGGCGTCAATGTCGGTGTCGACAAGCCGGTGGCAGAGTTGCTCGCCGGATACGATGCGGTGCTCTATTGCGGCGGTTCGGAATCGCCGCGTCCGGCCAACATTCCGGGCGACGATCTCGGCGGCGTCTATGACGCCATGCCCTATCTGGTGCAGCAGAACCGTCGCGTCGGCGGCGAGCCGATCCAGTCGGTGGCCTGGCCGTCGCATCCGATCATCGCCGGCGGCCAGCATGTCGTCGTCGTCGGCGGCGGCGATACCGCGTCCGACTGCGTCGGCACCGCCTTCCGCCAGGGCGCGGTGCGCGTCACCCAGCTCGACATCCGCCCGCAGCCGCCGGAGAAGGAAGACAAGCTTTCGGTCTGGCCTTACTGGGCGACCAAGATGCGCACCTCGTCCTCACAGGCCGAAGGTGCGGAGCGCGAATTCCAGGTGGCGACGCTCGAATTCATCGGCGAGGACGGCCAACTGACCGGCGTCAAATGCTGCGAAGTCGACGAGAAGCGCAAGCCGATCGCCGGCACCGAATTCGTCATCCGTGCAGACCTCGCCTTCATCGCCATCGGCTTTGCCGGACCGGCTGCCGCCGGCGTCGCGAAAGAGCTGGACGGTGAGATGAAAATCACCACCGACAGCCGCCGTTCCCGCAATGTCGAAGCCAATGATCGCGACTACAAGACCAGCGTCGACAAGCTCTACGCCGCAGGTGATGTGCGCCGCGGCCAGTCGCTGGTTGTGTGGGCGATCCGCGAAGGCCGCCAGGCCGCGCGCTCGATCGATGAAGCGCTGATGGGGTCGACGGTACTCCCCCGTTAACGGTTGATCGCCGTCGTCGTATCCGTCGCGGCAGCGGCCTTGGGCGGCCAGGAGAAGTCGTCGGCGCGGCCGGGCGAGGCCTCGGGCGCCTTGCCTTCGAGGATTAGTTTTTCGCCGGGCAGATCCGGATTGGCTTTCGGCGCCGCCGCCGCACCGAGAAGCTCGGTCCCGCCGTCGAGCGCCGGATCGTTGAGCAGCATTGGAACGGTGCGGTCGACCACGATCGGGGCGGCGGGCAGCGACCGCGCCTCGACCGGGGCGCCGGCCGGCGCGGCAGCCGTCACCACGCTTCCCGGCGCTGCCAGGCCGAGGATCTTGGCCAGCGGCTTTTCGGTGTAGAAGGCGAGCTTTCGCTTGCCGGCTTTCGAGACGTTGATGCCGTCGTCGGAGCGCAGCCGCACGGCCTGGCCGTTAATGTCGGGGCCGGTCGAGACAAAGGCGCCGTTCTCGTCGACGAACCCATCCCAGACATCGACGAATTCGCCGCCGTTCTTCTCGGCTGCCGAGTGGTAGATGTCGTTGAATGCCAGCATGTCGGAGGTCATCTTCGGCGTCTTGAAGGCTGGCATGCCGACCCACAGATAAGGCACCTTGGTCGCCGCCAGTGCCTTTCCCAAGGCTTCGGTCCGGCGTTCGTATTCCTTGGTCCAGTTCTCGGAGCGCGGCTGCTCGCGCACATCGTTGACGCGCATCTGCTGGCGGTCGTTGGAGCCGAGCATGACGACGACCACGGAGGGTTTTTCGGTCTCGACCAGCGATTTGACCTGTTCGGGCCAGTTGTAGACATCATCGCGCACGAAACCCGAAGAACCGTTGGCGCGCTCGACGATCCTGACGTTGGCATTGTCGGCAAAGGCTGTTTCGAGGCCTTCGGCCAGGCCGTTGGCCATGAAATCGCCGATCACCAGAATGACGCGGGCATCCGGTGTCTTCTCGACAATCGGAGCGGAAGGTTCAACGGGTGCACGGGGCTTCTTCTTGACCTTCGGCTTTGCCTTGCGGACGTCGAGCGGCGGCTCGATGCGTTCGCTGCGGCGCGGGAACAGAAGGTCGCGCAGCGACCAGCCGCGGTTCTGCGGTTGCTCCTGCGCCAAAGCCGGTGTGTGGAAACTGCCGGCGACCCCCGTCGCCAGGACGACGATGGCCAGAATGAGGATCGGCAAGCGGAAAGCGATCACACGGATACGCGCTGCCGGAACCAAGCACCCTCTCCATCACTTGGTGCATGGCCCTCGCAGGGGATCATGCACAGACCGATGCTACGGCATCCCTTGCGCGTCGCAGATGCGCGCTGCCGTCGCCGGCTCTATTTCTTTCTGAGCCATTTGAGCACTTCCATGCTCGGATACCCGTCTTGGGTCAAGCCGACCGTTGCCTGATAGGTCATGATGGCGGTTTTCGTACCGTCACCGATCTTGCCGTCGAACTTGCCGTCGTAAAGTCCGTGCTGCGAAAGCCGCTTCTGCAACTCCTGCCTTTCCTCGAAGGACAGTTTGGTGAAAGGCCGCTTCCAGTCCTGCACCAGACCATTAGAGCCGGCGATTTCGTCGGCAAGAAGGCCGACGGCCAGGGCATATTTGTCGGCGTTGTTGTAGGCCTTGATGACGGAGAAGTTCTTGATCATCAGGAATGCCGGTCCGCCGCGGCCGTCCGGCACTTTCAGCGTCGCCGTGTCGGTTGCGTTCTTGAACGGCTTGCCATTGGCCCTGGCGACGCCGAGCGCCTGCCACTGCGCCAATGTCTTCGAGCCGGCAGGCAGTTTGCCGGCTGGAATGGTGACCTCGTAGCCCCAGGTCTTGCCGCCCTGCCAGCCATTCTTCTTCAGCAGATTGGCTGATGTCGCCAACGCATCGGGGATCGAATTCCAGATGTCGCGCTTGCCGTTGCCGTCCATGTCGACGGCATAATGCTGGTAGCTGGTCGGGATGAACTGGGTCTGGCCCATGGCGCCGGCCCAGGAGCCCATCAGGTGGCTTTCGTCGATGTCGCCGGTCTGCAGGATTTTCAGCGCGGCGACCAATTGGGTGCGGGCGAATTTCGAACGCTTGGCGTCGCCATAGGCGAGGGTTGCCAGCGAGCGGATGACATTGCGCATGATGTCGTCGCGCTTGAGGATCTCGCCATAATTCGATTCCATCGACCAGATGGCGAGCAGGATGTAGCGGTCGACGCCGAACCTGGCTTCGATCCGGTCCAGCCACGGCTTCCATTTCCTGGCCATCTGCTGGCCGACGGCAACGGACTGGTCATGGACGCGGTTGTCGAAATAGTCCCAGGCGGGCGCGGTGAACTCGGGCTGGGTGCGTGCCTTTTCCAGCACCACCGGGTCGGGCTCATTGATGCCCCGGAACGCTCGGTCGTAGACCGCGCCGGAAACGCCGCCCGCCACGGCCGTGGCGCGGAAGCCGGCGACCCATTGCCGAAACCCGGCATCGGCGAAGGCCGGTCCGGCCGGCATCAGCAAGGCGAGCGAGAGGCTGGCCGCCGTCAGCACGCTGGTAAAGAGTTTTGCGGCACTGCGAACGGACATATTTTCCCCTTTCTCTATCTCAGGAAAGACCATTCATCGCCGAACCGGGTTAGCAATTGGTTTACCATAGGCGGCGCCTGGAACGAAAAGACACCTGGATGCTTTACCGGTTGATGTTTCCCTCAATGGCCCGATAATCCCCAATTCCGGCGCGAAAATGTCGCGAGGCGGGATTGCCGGGCACGCCCTCAAACGGATAATTGACGCATGAAGCGAGTTCGCAAGGCAGTTTTCCCGGTCGCCGGTCTCGGCACACGGTTTCTCCCGGCCACCAAGGCCATTCCCAAGGAGATGTTGACCGTCGTCGACCGGCCGGTCATCCAGTATGTCGTCGATGAGGCGCGCGAGGCCGGCATCGAACATTTCATCTTCGTCACCGGCCGCAACAAGGCGGTCATAGAAGACCATTTCGATATCCAGTTCGAGCTCTATGATACGCTGGCACAGCGCGGCAAGGACGATCAGCTGGCCCGCTTGCAGCGGCTGCAGCCGGGCCCGGGGCAGACCTCGTTCACCCGCCAGCAGGTGCCGATGGGTCTCGGCCACGCCGTCTGGTGCGCCCGGGAACTGGTCGGCGACGAACCCTTCGCGCTGTTGCTGCCCGACATGATCATGCAGTCCGAAAAGAGCTGCATGAAGGCCATGGTCGAGCTCTACGAGGAGACCGGCAACAACATCATCGCGGTGCAGGAATGCGATCCGGCCGAAACCCACAAATACGGCATTGTCGGCCGCGGCGAGGACACGCATCACGGCTTCCGCATCACCGAGATGGTCGAAAAGCCGAAGACCGGCACCGCGCCGTCCAATCTCTACATCAACGGCCGCTACATCCTGCAGCCCGAGATTTTCAAGATCCTGGAAAGCCAGGAAAAGGGCGCCGGCAACGAGATCCAGCTCACCGACGCGATGCTGAAGCTGGAAAAGCAGCAGCCCTTCTTTGGCTACCACTTTCAGGGCCGCACCTTCGATTGCGGCTCGCCGGAAGGGTTCGTCGAGGCCAATGTCGCCTTCGCGCTGTGGCGCAGCGACATGAACGAGAACATGGCCGGCGTCATCCGCACGCTGCTCGATGAGATGAAGCCGTCCGAGCGTCGCGGCGCTGCTTTTTAGCTACCGCTGCAGCTTCAGCCCCAAATAGATGCTGTTGGCGGTGTAGTTGCGCCCGGGCAGATTGCTGGTCAGCTTTTCGGTGCGGGCGCGGCTGGTGAGACCGACGTAACGGTTCAGCCACCAGGTCAGCCCGGCCTCTGCACTCAGCGTCATGTCATGGCCGTCGGAGCCGGTGTAATTGCGCCAGTCGAGCCCAAGGGCTGCGTTGCCGGTCAGGTCGGCGCGGATCTGCCGCTCGCCGGTGAGGCGGCCGGAATAGAGGATGTCGCCGCTCTCACCGGCATTCGTCGTGCCTTCGACCGTGGTTCGCCCGGTGAGGCCGATGATGGTACCGCGCTCGGGCGACCATTTGAGGTCGGCATTGATGGTGGCTCCCGAAATCGCCTCCAGGTTCTTGTCGTCGATCGCTTCCCGCAGCCAGCCGGCCGAGAACTCACCTTTGAGCTTCTCGCCCATGTCGACTTCGACACCGGCGCGTGCGCCAAGCCGGGTCGAAGAGCGCTCGAAGCCCTTGTTGTCGATCCGTTGGTCATATACCCGGCGGCCGAGCTCAATCTCGGCAAAGGGCGTCAGAGCCGGGGAAATTTCATAGCCGGTCCGCAACGTTGCGGTGTAGAGCGTGTTGTCCTGATCCTTCTGCGACAACACGGTGCCGTCCGTTAGCTTGGCGTCGCCATAGATGTCGTGGGAGACCGCACCGGTCAGCGCAAAGCGCAGCTTGCCGACATCCTTCTCGACGGCGAGGCTGCCGTCGACAGTCTGGCGGATCGGCTGCGAGGTGACGCCGGCAATGGCGTCGGGCGCGGAGGCCGATTCCGGCGCAATCTCGTAGCCGAGCTTGGCGATGGCGCGCAGTTCATTGTCGAGGTCGACATTGTACGTGCCTTGGATACGGCCGCGTGCCTCATTGATCTTCTGGCCCGAAATGGTGTTGCGGAAATTGCCGTAGCCGTCGATGACCGCCGAATTCTCGCGCCAATCGGAGGCGGCGGAGAAACGCAGCGCCGTTTCGGACAGCACCGCCGACTTGCCGCCAGCGCTGGAATCGGCGTTCGACGTGACGGCAACGCCCTGCTCGAGCGTCGGCCGCAGCAGGAACGAGCCGACCTTGATGCCGGTTGCCGCGTACGGGTCGTCCTCGAGCTTCTTCTTCTGGCCCTCGATGGCGTCGGCGCGCTCGGCGCCAGGGTCGAGCTTTCGTCGGTCGACGCCGTCGACGGTGAGGACACGGCGGTTGGCTGTGTCCTGATCGGCGTCGTCTGCCGCAGTGCCGTCCGGAGTCGTTCCGGTGGTGGTCTGGTCCGTGGCTTTGCCAGGCTTCTTCTTGTCGGCAGCCTTGGTTTTGTCCTTGGCCTTGTCTGCATCCGCGGCGGCGCGTTGCTTTGCCGTCGACGGACGGCGTGGCTGGACGGTTGCCGGCTTGTCGGCGAACGAATCGTCGATGGTCGCCGGCGGGTCGAAAATGCTGTTCGCGCCGGCCTGTGACGGGTCGGTGTCGTCAGGCAAGGCGCCATCGCTGGCCGGCACATAGGCCGTTGGCGTGTTTCCCGTGGGGGCGGTGTCGGCAGGGGCGGGCTTGACCTGCGTGTTGGCCTTGCTCAATTGCCTGGCCCGGCGCTGCTGGTCGGACAGGATCGCCGATTCCGAAACCTCGCCGCGCAGCTCGGTCTCCTGGGCATGAAGCGCAGTTGGCCGCAGCAAAGCGAGCACGCTCGTCGCCAGAAGCAGAGCGCAAAAGGCTCTGCCCGTTCGACCTTTTTTCTCTTGAGGCTGGGCCCGCGACATCGTCACCACTGCTTGCGCGGCGCAAGCGCGCCATACTTACCGAACCGTAAACGGGGATGGTTAACGGAGGGTTGAAGGGCGGCCCGTCGGACATGGCTGGACGGCAATTCTGTTGGACAGGCGAACGGCAAAGCGCTAATCGCATCAGCCATGCATGCGGGATCCCAAGAAAAGAAGCCTTTGGAGGCTTCGATCGCCTCGGCGCTGAGAACGGTAGCCACGGAACAGGCCGGCGTGGCGGCATTGGCCGCCGCGCTGGAGAACGAACTGGCCGAACCTTTCGCCCGCGCCGTCGACATGGTGTCGCGCATCAATGGCCGCGTCATAGTCACCGGCGTCGGCAAAAGCGGCCATATCGGCACTAAGATCGCGGCCAGTCTGGCTTCGACCGGCACGCCTGCCTTCTTCGTCCATCCGGCGGAGGCCAATCATGGCGACCTTGGCATGATCGCCAGAGACGATGCCATCATCGCCATGTCATGGTCCGGCGAGAGCAAAGAATTGATGGGCATCGTCGCCTATTCCAGGCGCTTCTCGATCCCGCTGATTGCGATTACCGCGGGCGCGGCCTCGGCGCTGGCGCGCGCGGCCGACGTGGTGCTGCTCCTGCCGTCCGCGCCGGAAGCCTGCCCGCACGGTTTGGCGCCGACGACATCGACCCTGCTGCAACTGGTGGTCGGCGATGCGCTGGCCATAGCGCTGCTCGAAGCGCGCGGCTTCACGCCCGACCATTTCCGCACATTCCACCCCGGCGGCCAGCTCGGCGCCAATCTGACTCTCGTCTCCGAGATCATGCGGGTCGGCGATCAGATTCCGCTAGCGGCGCTCGGTACCAAGATGCCGGAAGCGGTCATGACGTTGTCGAACAAGAAAGTCGGTTGTGTCTGTGTCGTCGACGGGAAGGGCGAGCTGGTCGGGATCATCACTGACGGTGATGTCGCGCGCAATCTGCATCGAAACCTGGCCGATATCGCCGTGGACGACATCATGACCCGCACGCCGAAGACGGTCGATCCGCAGACGCTGGCCGGAACGGCGATCGCGCTTCTCAACGAATACAATATCGGTGCGCTGGTAGTGACGGAAAACAGGATGCCCGTTGGGGTGGTTCACTTCCACGATTTGCTGCGTATCGGCGCAGCCTGAGGAAACTAAAACCGCATTGCGTTGGGGTGACCTACGCGGCGCGCTTCGATTGCTGCCAAATGCGCTGCGGGCCTTCGGGCGCTCAGACGGCCTCGACGGTCAGTTCCAGATCGGTGTCGGCCGAACTGACGACGCGCACCTGCGTGCCGGCCGGCAGGTCGGGACCGGAGACGCGCCACAGTGTGTCGCCGAGTTTGATGCGGCCGCGACCGTCCTTGATCGGCTCGGCCAGCGTTGCCATCCTGCCGACCAACTGCGCGCCGCGCCGGTTGAGCAGCGGCTGGTCGCTAGGGGTATTACGCCCACCAACCAGCTTCTTTCCGGCAAGGGCCGAGACCAGCGACAGGGCCAGGAAGGCGAGGACCTGGACTTCCCAGGCCCAGAAGCTTGCGTCCCAGACGAGCAGGGAAATCACACCGATCACCAATGCGGCGATGCCGATCCACAGCATGAATATTCCTGGCGCGATGACCTCCATCACCAGGAGGACGAAGCCCAGAACCATCCAGTTCCACGGACCAAGTTCGGAAATGATGCGGTCGAACATGGGAGTGCGCTCCTACTTCCTGTGGAGCATGATCTTTTCCGAAAACCGGTTCCCACTTTTCGGGATCATGCTCGCGACCTCAGTTCTCGTCAGGTCTCAGTTCTCATTCGGGCGAACCACCGGAGGGCGGGCGGCCTGCCTGGCGGCGCCGGCGGTGCCTTCGCTGCGGAACACCTCCCTGGCGATCTCGCTTATGCCGCCGAGCGTGCCGATCAGTGCCGACGCTTCCATCGGCATCAGCACGACCTTGCTGTTGTTGGCGGTACCGATCTTGCCCATCGCTTCGGTGTATTTGAGCGCCACGAAGTAGTTGAGTGCCTGCACGTCGCCCTTGGAGATGGCTTCCGATACAACCTGGGTGGCTCGCGCTTCGGCTTCGGCCGAGCGTTCGCGCGCCTCGGCGTCGCGGAAGGCGGCTTCCTTGCGGCCTTCGGCCTCGAGGATCTGCGACTGCTTGAGGCCTTCGGCGGCGAGGATCTGCGCACGCTTGTTACGTTCAGCCGTCATCTGACGACCCATCGATTCGATGAGGTTGGCCGGCGGATTGATATCCTTGATCTCGACGCGGGTGATCTTGATGCCCCACGGATGGGCCGCTTCGTCGACCACGCGCAGCAGCCGTTCGTTGATGGCGTCGCGGTTCGACAGCAATTCGTCGAGGTCCATCGAGCCCATGACGGTACGGATGTTGGTCATCGTCAAATTGAGGATGGCGTTCTCCAGGCCGGCGACCTGGTAGGCGGCCTGCGCCGCATTGAGGATCTGGTAGAAGGCGATGCCGTCGACGCCGACAATGGCGTTGTCGCGCGTTATGATTTCCTGGCTCGGAACGTCGAGCACCTGCTCCATCATGTTCATCTTGGCGCCGATGCGGTCGACGAACGGCACGATGAGGTTGAGGCCGGGGCTTAGTGTTTTGGTGTAACGACCAAAGCGCTCCACCGTATAATTATAGCCTTGCGGGATTGTCCGGATGCCTTTGATAAGAAGCACCAATACCAGAAAGGCAAGCGCACCAATCGCAATACCGAAACCACTGAAGTCCATTTGAATCTCCCTCAGATGCCGGCCATGGCGTTGATTCCATGCAACCGACTTCACCAAACACTTAGGTGTGTTTCAATAATGTTACAATCAGGTGATCGTTGATTATTAGTGCATGGAATAGCGCAACTGCGGCGGTCGATCGCCGCAACGTGGCGGCCTCAGACCCAGCCCGACAGCTCGCGCCGCACCATCGCCTCGATCACCGCCATGCCTTCTGCACTGTCGTTGAGGCACGGGATGTGGGCGAATTTCTCGCCGCCGGCGTGATGGAAGGTCTCGGCCGCCTCGCGGCCGATTTCGTCCAACGTCTCGATGCAGTCGACGGAAAAGCCTGGATTGACGATGGCGATCGATTTGACGCCGTCCTTCGCCAGTTTCTCGATCGTCTTGTCGGTGTAGGGCTGCAGCCATTCCTGGACGCCGAAGCGCGACTGGAAGGTGATGATCAGCTTCTTTTCATCCCACCCCAGTCGTTCACGCAACAGTCGTGTCGTCTTCTGGCAGTGGCAGTGATAGGGATCACCCTTTTCGAAATAGGGCTTCGGGATGCCGTGATAGGAGGTGATGACCACCTCCGGCTCGAAGTCGAGCGTTGCCAGATGCCGTTCGATCGAATGGGCGAGCGCCTCGATGTAGACCGGCTCGTCATAGTAGGGCGGCACGCTGCGGACCGCCGGTGCGCGACGCATTTTCATCAGCGCGCGAAAAAGCTGGTCATTGGCGGTGGCGGTCGTGGTCGCCGAATATTGCGGGTAGAGTGGGAACGACAGGATGCGGTCGCAGCCTTGCTCGACCAGCCTTTGAGCGACGCTCGCGGTCGAGGGGTTGCCGTAGCGCATCGCCCAGTCGACCACGACATCGGGTAGGTCGATGAGCGCTGCGGCCAGCTTTTCGCCCTGCGCCCGGGTGTAGGTGCGCAGCGGCGACTCGTTCCTCTCGCGGTTCCATATCCTGGCGTAATTGGCGCCGGACTTCTTCGGTCTGGTGGTCAGCACCAAGCCGTAGAGGATCGGATACCAGATCGCCTTGTTGAGTTCGATGACGCGCGGATCGGACAGGAATTCGCGGAGATAGCGCCACATCGGCTTGAAATCGGTACCGTCGGGCGTGCCGAGATTGACCAACATGACGCCGATCTTGCCTGCCTTTACCGGCGGATGTCCGGCCGGTAGCGGGTCGAGCGCTTTCGCGGCTTTGGGGTCGACAGGCGTGGAAAGCGTCATGAAGGTCTCCCGACACCGCGAAAACCGACGATGTCGGGCGAAACTAGCGATGCGGAGCAAGTTTTCAATGCTGCGTCTGGCCGCACCTTACCTTGAAAGCCAAAAACCCGTCCGGTTACCCGGACGGGTTTTGCTGGTCGCAAGTGCGAAGCGAGGTTACTTCGCCGGAATGGTCAAGGTCGCGCCGACAGGAAGCCGGCGTGGTTCGTAGCCTTTGTTGGCCTCGGAGATCACCTTCCACTTGGCGCCGTCGCCGTAGGCCTTCTTGGCGAGATCCCAATAGGTATCGCCGGCGACGATGACATGGCTGGCTTCGGCCGGGGCGGCGTCAGCCGGCTTTGCCGGAGCAGGTGCGGCTTCGGCCGGTTTTGCCGGTTCGGCCGGAGCCGGCGTTGCCGGGGCGGTTTCCGCCGGGACAGTCGGCGGCGTGGTGGTGATGTCGCCGGAGCCTGCCGGCAATGCGGGCATCGCCGGCTCCGCCGGTGCAGCCTCGGCCGGTTTTGCCGGTTCCGCTGGAGCAGGTGCCGGTTCGGCTGGTTTTGCCGGCTCGGCGGCCGGGGCAGCCGCTACGGTTGCGGCAACCTCGGTGATGCGGCCGTCGAGCTTGGGCGTGTAGGGCCGGTGCGCGGCGAGATAGTCGGCGACCACCTGTTCGAGGCCCGGGCCGTAATCATAGGCGTTCTTGGCCTTCTCGGCGAAGACCTTGTAGCCGTCGCCGCCCTGGCGGACGTAATTGTTGGTGGCGACCAGATAGTCCTTGTCCGGATTGATCGGCGCCCAGGCACCGTTCTGCATCACCTCGACCGACTTGACTCGGCCGGCATTGGGCGCGACCGACTTGTCGAAGGAGTATTTGAGACCTGCCACCTGCGGGAAGCGGCCGCCGCCGTCCTCGACCTGGCTGACGCCGTTTTCCAGCCCGGCAACCAGATCCTTGCCGGAAATCTGGAAGGTCGCCAGCGTGTTCTGGAACGGCAGCACGGTCAGCACCTCGCCCATGGTGACGGTGCCCTTGTCGATCGAAGCACGCAGGCCGCCGCCATTCGAGACGACGATCTCGACGCCCTGTCCCTTGACGCGGTCGAGGATGGCGTCGGAGACGAGGTTGCCCATCGCGCATTCCTTGGTGCGGCAGCTTTCGCGGCTGCCGTCGATGGCCTCGGTGGTCTCGGCCACTTCCTTGTTCTTCAGCGCCTCGATCGGCGCACCGAGTTCCTTGATGCGGGCAAGAACGGCCGGATCGGGAGTGATCGACTTGTCGAGGAAGATCGGGTCGCCGCTGGATTCCTTGACGTTGCCATTGTCGTCGAACACGACCTTGAATTCGCCGAGATATTTCGAATAGGACGCGGCCTGCACGACAGGCACCTTGGAGCCGTCGGGGTTGTCGACCATCGTCGGATAGGGGCCTTCCGCCTTCGGGTCGGTGTTGGACAGAAGCGAATGGCTGTGGCCGCCGACCACCACATCGATGCCCGGGATCTTGGCGATGACATCGCGCTCGCGCCTGTAGCCGATATGGGTGACGGCAATGATCTTGTTGACGCCTTGCGCCTTCAGCTTCTCGACCTCGGCGGTGATCGACTTCACGTCGTCCTCTATGGTAATGTTGGGGCCGGGAGAGGCGAGTTCCGGCGTGTCGTTGGTCACGGCGCCGACAATGCCGATCTTCTGGCCGCCGACCTCAAGCACAATCGACGGCTTGATCTTGCCTGCGGCGCCGGACTTGTCGTTGGGCACGACATTGGCGCTGACGATCGGGAACTTCGCCTTGTCGAGATAAGGCACCAGCGCGCTCTCGCCATCGTCGAATTCGTGGTTGCCGAGCGTCACCGCGTCGGGCTTGATCTGATTGAGGAATTCCTCCTCCGCCGTGCCCTTGTAGGTGATGTAGAACAGCGATCCCTGAAAGCTGTCGCCGGCATTGAGCAGCAGCACGTTCTGGCCTTCGAGCTTCTTGCGCTCCTGTGCGATCGCGGTGACCAGCCGGCCGGCGCCGCCGATGCACTCACCCTTGGTCTCTTCCTCGGCCGAGCAGGTCGACTCGTATTTGTTGTTGCCTTCGATGCGGCTGTGCCAATCGTTGAAATGCAGGATGTTCAACGTGTAGTCGGCAAAGGATGGTGCGGCCGACAGGCCGAGTGTCGAGGCAGAGAGGGCGGCAATGGCGGCGAGCTTCTTCATCTTCGTCTCCCGGATATGATCAAAGGCGTTTAACGCTCTTGCCCGACTGCAGGATAACAGCCAGCATTTCGGGTATGTTCACATCGCGGTTGTGGCGATGCAAGAAGAATCAGGGCGGATAACCGGCATCGGTTTGCCGGCATAAAAAGGCGGCGGCATCGCGCCGCCGCCATCCGCAAAGCCGCATGGGAAAGGTTCAGCCGCGCCTGGTCAGCACGAAGTTCTGCCCGGCGGAGCTGGTGCAATTCAGCTGGTTTATGGACACCAGCAGGCAGTTGAAAGCGATTGGCTGCTGCCGGATAAGCGAGGTTCCGTTGATCTCGACCGAGGTGGCGCCGGTCTTGGTGTAGCTGCCGTCAGCGAATTTCTCACCGGTCTCCGCCGAAACGGTGGTGAAGACGCCGCCGTTCAATGTCGAGACCGCCTTGCCTTCGGCGTTCAGCCATGAGCCTTCGACGCCTCGCGCCTGCGATGAGATCGGTGGCCCGTCGGAGCCGCCGGTGGTGCAGGCGGCAAGCATCGTCGCAAGAGCGCCCGCCGCGCCCGCAGAAAGAATTTTGCGCGCAATCGTCATATCAAATCCTCTCCTGACGCATCGGCCCAATCGTCAAACGACGTTTTGGAGAACACGATGTGCGTGGCCTCAAGTTTCCAGAGCCGTCCCTCGTGCGTCCAAATGGATGCACACTGCTCTCGTCCGCATCCCTTCAATCGCCCGATTTCCGGGCGATTGCAAGGCAGTGAGGCAGGGGTATGGAACCGCTATCGAACGAGGATGTTGCGGAATTGCCACGGGTCGCTTTTGTCGAGGTCCTCGGGAAACAGGCCCGGACGGTTATCGAGCGGCGTCCAGTCGGTGTAGTAGCCCTTGACTGGTCCGAGATACTGGGACTGCACTTCCAGGCAGCGCTTGTAGTCCATCTCGTCGGCCTCGACGATGCCGGCTTCCGGGTTTTCCAGCGCCCAGACCATGCCGGCGAGCACGGCCGAGGTGACCTGCATGCCGGTAGCGTTCTGGTAGGGCGCCAGCTTGCGGGCTTCGGCCAGCGACAGCTGCGAACCGTACCAGTAGGCGTTCTTGGCATGGCCGTAGAGCAGCACGCCAAGCTCGTCCACGCCATCGACCAGCTCGTTTTCGTCAAGCACATGGTGGACCGGCTGCGGCTTGCCGGCAGCGCCGAACATTTCGTGGAGTGACAACACGGCGTCGTTGCAGGGGTGATAGGCATAGTGGCAGGTCGGGCGGTATTGCACCTTGCCCTTCTTACCGCGCACGGTGAAGAAGTCGGCGATCGAGATCGCCTCATTGTGCGTCACCAGGAAACCGTATTGCGCGCCCGGCGTCGGGCACCAGGAGCGCACGCGGGTGTTGGCGCCGGGCTGTTCGAGATAAATCGCAGCCTTGGAGCCATGCTTGTGCTCCTTGCCGTTCTTCGGCATCCATTTCTCATGCGTGCCCCAGCCGAGCTCGGCCGGCTGCAGCCCTTCCGAGATGAAACCCTCGACCGACCAGGTGTTCCAAAACACGTTCATCGGCTTCGGCTTCTTGGTGCGCTGGGTGTCGCGCTCGGCGATGTGGATGCCCTTGACGCCGGCCTTCTTCATCAGCTTCGCCCAGCCGTCACGGTCGTCCTGCGCGGGTTCGGAAAACTCGAGGCCGAGGTCGCCGGCAAGGTTCAGCAGCGCCTGCTTGACGAACCACGAGACCATGCCCGGATTGGCGCCACAGGTCGAAACCGCGGTAGCGCCGCCGGGCTTGTCGTGCTTCTCCTTGATCAAGGCTTCGCGCAGCGCGTAGTTGGTGCGGCTGGCATTGTCGGCCTTGGCGTCGAAATAGAAGCCGAGCCACGGCTCGACGACGGTGTCGATGTAGAGCACGCCGAGCTTGCGGCAGAGCCGCATCAGGTCGACCGAGCCGGTATCGACCGACAGATTGATGCAAAAGCCCTGGCCGCCACCATTGGTCAAAAGCGGCGTCAGCAGTTTCTTGTAGTTCTTCTCGGTCACGTGCTCCTGCACGAAGGCGATGCCGCGCTCGTCGAGCAGCTTGCGGTCGGTGTCGAGCGGGTCGATGACCGTCATGCGAGACTTGTCGAATTTGAAATGGCGCTCGATCAGAGGCAGCGTTCCCCGTCCGATCGAACCAAAGCCGATCATCACGACAGGGCCGGTGATTTCACCGTAAACGGGCCAGTTTTCATTCGCCATTTTATCGAGCACTCCTTCAAGCAACGCGCCAAAACGGCCGTTCGACCGCCGCGCGACAAACCATAGATCATTGTCACAATAAAGCGAAAAGCAGGGATAAGGTTAGTTCCCGACGGCGCAGATGCGCCTACGGTTCGAGCAGTTTCGCGAATTCCGGTGTGAACAGCGCTTGTGCTTCGGAGACCGGCATTTCAACGAGATCGTCGCCGCAAGCCTGGATGACGTTGGGCAAACCTTGCAGCCCGAAGACCAGAACCTGCCTGTCGCCATCGCGCTTCAGGCTGGCGCCGAGATAGTCGCTGATCAAATCGTCGATGCCGCATTCGGCCTCGTAATCCACCTCGGTCTGGTCGCTTGGCTTCTTGCGGTTTTCCCTGACGAAGGCGGCCAGCGAGGGGCCTGGCTTGCCGTCGCCCGTATCGGAAAACATGTCCTGAAGGGTAAGCAAGGCGCCACGGCGCACGTCCATGACATAGGCGTCGGAATAGTTGTTCGGATGCGCACCGCCGCAATAGAGGCTGCCGGATTCCGACCAGCTCATCAGCTTCGGCGTCAATGACGTCACTTTGGACGTCGTGTCTTCGTAGCCGCCAAGCGAATCGTCATCCATGCCCTCCATCGGTGGTCCATCGTGGAAGCCGGCGTATTGCAGCGCCGCGCACGTCAAGGCGCTGAGGCTGTCATGCCAATGGCGGTTCTGCAGCAAGGCATTGGCGGCTTCGATCGGCGCGCCGCCGGCGAGATCGACGATGCGCGGCCTGGCGAATTTGGTGCGTGGATCGGTGACATAGTTGTAGGCTGCATCCGGCCAACCTTCCTTGGCGTCTGCCTCGGGCGCGAAATCCAGCTTGAGATAGTCGTAGGGCGATGCCGCCATGGTGATCGGCGCCTCGTCACCCGAGAATGTCATGTCGGTGAAATCATAGAGATTGCGTGGCGTCGTCGCCGGCGTCTCCGTCTGGGCACGGCTGGCGATCCTTGTCAGCTTCAGCGGCAGGGTCTTCTTGGCCGTCCAGGTGCCTTCCAGCGTCTTGCCCTTGTCGGCGGAACTCAACCGCCAGACGGCGCCGATGGGTGGAGACTGGCCGTCGCCGCACTTCTTGGCATCGCAGGCTTCTTCCTCGGCCAATTGAAAGGTGGCGCCCTTGCTCGACTTCGCCTGCAGAGGAATATCGACGCCCTTGGAGCGGTAAAAATAGCGGCCCGCCAGTGCCTCTCCAACCGTCGCCGGATCACCGGTAAACTCGACGACGATGTCGATGTTGCCGAGCTTCCCCGCATAGGTCACCGGTTCCGCATGCGCTGTTGCCGGCAACGCCAGCAATGCACCGAGCAGGACGGCTAGCTTCAGAACATGTCGGATCATCGTCACTCCTGAGCCATGGTTTGCAGGCGTTGCACCAGCCGGTCACGGTCTGATGTAATCCCCTTATAGTCGAGTTGAGCCTCATCCAGCGCCTGCAATTGCGCCGCGAAAGAGGCGGCAAGCGTTGCACGGTCGGGATGCCGCGCCAGCACTTTCAGCGGGTCGAGATGGATGCGGATGGTGAACAGGATGTCGCGCGACAGAGGCAGTTTGCGCAACGTCTGGCGCTCCACGCGGATGAAGGCGTGGGCGTTGACGTCGCCGTCGGGAAATCGCGAGGGGCGGTTGGTGGCACGGTCGATGCGCTCGACATTGGAGAGCGGATGATAGAGCGCGTCGCCGGCCTGGATCGACCAGTTGAAGCGTTCGACGGCCTGGCCCTGCAGGCCGTCGAACATGCGGTTGATGAGCTCGGCCGGCCTGGTGCCCGGACCGAAGCCCGGCACCGGTGCGTGGATCTGCTGCAGCGGCCGGCCGAATTTCTCGACCAGCGACCAGGATGACGGGAAACACAGCGAGCCGGCGGCGAGCCGCCAGCCGGTGTCGTCACGACGCATCAGGATCAGGTCTTCCTGGACGAGCAGCGACGCTGCGACCAGCGGGGCATCGGGGAAGGTGGCGTCAGAGTCGGCTTTGGCGCCAATGACCTCAACCCCGGCATTGGTGCGCCGGTACATCCCGGGAAATGTCGACAGCAGATGTGCTTCGATGAGGCCGCGCACTTCGCGCTGGGTGTCGCGCGTGCCGTCTTCCTCGACAAACACCTTGTCGGGAATTTCGGCATAGAGCCGGCGCTTTTCGGCGAGATGGTCGAAGAGATACCGGTCGACCTCGATCCACTTGTCGAGCTCGAGCGGCTTCAGCCCGATGGTGAAGAGCTTTGAGGAGCCATCATAGGGCGTGTGCGTGGGCTGACGAGAATTCATGCTTCGCTAGAAAGTGTCCAATGCCGGCGGTTATTCTCGCAGCCGCTTCGTATCAGGCCAATGTTGCCGGGATCAAGCCGCGCAGAGAATTGCCGACGAACAGTATTTTGGCGGATTTCAACTCGTCATAGCTGTAGATCGCCTCCTGGGCGCGGCCTTCGTCCAACAGCTCGGCGCGCAATACGCCAGGCAGCAGGCCGCAGTCGAGCCTGGGTGTCATCAGCATGCCATCACCGAAATCGGCGAAGACGTTGGTGATGGTGCCTTCGCAGATTTCACTGCGCTCATTTGCGAGCAACACTTCGTCGGCCTGGGTGATCAGATATTCGGAGCGGGCGTGAGTGTAGACTTGCCGCCGGCCGGTCTTGTGGCGCAGCAGCGTGTCGGTGGAGGAGAGCCGCACCCGTGCCAGCTGCAGCCGCCAGACCTTGTCGGCGGCGAACGGCTCATAGGGCTGGACCGAGGCGGTCACTTCGCCATTGCGCTGCAGGACGAGCCGGGTGCGCAGCGCCGTCTGCTGCGCCCCGATAGTATTCGCCAGCACCTCGCCGATCCGCCGCGGATCGCAGGCAAAGCCGAGTTCTTCCGCCGAGCCGTAAAGGCGCGCGAGATGGCGTTCGAAGCGCAGAAAGCCCTGGCCGGGCTCCCAGCGCATGGTCTCGATCAGCTCGAAATCGGCGGTGTCCCCGTCGCGAAGCGCGCCTTCAGCAGACACTCCTGATACTCCTCTTGCGCCGTCGAATCGAAGACGACGCCGCCGCCGACATTGTAAACGGCCTCGCCACTGGAAAAGAGCGATATGGTGCGGATCGCCACCGAAAAGCGCATCATGCCGCCAGGCGCGATCCAGCCGATGGCGCCGCAATAGACGTCGCGCGGTGTCTCTTCCAGCTCGTGCAGGATTTCCATGGCTCGGATTTTCGGCGCGCCGGTGATCGAGCCACAGGGAAACAGCGCGCCAAAGATTTGGCGGATGCCGAGATCAGGCAGAAGCTTCGCTCGCACACGGCTCACCATCTGGTGGACGGTCGGGTAGCTCTCGATGCGGAACAGTTCCGGGACCTCCAGCGTGCCGACCTCGCTGATCAGTGAGATGTCATTGCGCAGGAGATCGACGATCATTCGGTTCTCGGCCTGGTTCTTTTCGTCGCTGCGCAAGAAGGACTTCAACCGCGCGTCCTCGGCCTTGGTCGCGCCGCGCGGTGCGGTGCCCTTCATCGGGTGGGTTTCGATCATGCCTAAGGCATTGATCTCGAAGAACAGCTCGGGCGAACGCGATAAGATGATGGGATCGCCGAGCGAAATCAGTGCGCCATACTTGACCGGCTGGCGTCCTGTCAGTGCGTCGAAGGCAGCAACCGGATCGCCCGACCATTGGGCACGGACCGGAAAGGTCAGGTTGCCTTGGTAGCAATCGCCCTTGCGGATGTGGTCGTGGAGGCGCGCGAAGCCTTTGGCGTAGTCCTGAGCGGACCAACTGGCCCGGGCGTCGAAGATGGGGCCATTGGTGGCAGGCGCATCGTTGCGCGGCACCGCCTCTTCGACCGGAGCATCGAAGACACCCAGACAAACCAGTGGCGCGCGCCGGCCTTCAGGCAGCAGCGGCACTAGTTTCGGTTCGAGCAGATAGCCCGCTTCGTAGGAGAAATAGCCGGCCAGCCATTTGCCGGCATCGCTCGCCGCCTGCGCGGCCGCCAGCGCCGGCAGAAAATCCTTGGCATCATAGGCAATGATGATGTCGGCCGGGTGGTCGAAGACCAACTGACGGCCGCTTTCATCGTTGCGGAAAATGGCAGAGGGCAGGGGCATGGGGCTCGGGTACTGCGGTCGACAACGCCAGAACCGCTCTATATGGGGGCCGGGCGGCGTGCAATCGAGGGAGCGGCGTCGCAGGGCGCAAAGACAGTGGCGAATGCAAAAACAAAGACAGCGCCCGAGAGCGCCGCCTTCTGGTTATGTTGCCGATGACGGATCAGCTGTTGTTGGCGGTCCCGGCGCTCGGGAATTGGCGTGCGAACTCCTTTTCGTCGCCGGTGGCAAGCAGCTTGGCCTGCTCGACCCAGTTTTCGCGGGCGATGCGGCCGTCGAAATTCAGCGTGTCCTCGATGCGCTTGACATCGGCCGCGGTCCAGCCGGCGATCTGCGCGTAGGTCGTGACGCCAAGGCCCTTGAGCAGTTTGTCGTTGACCGGGCCGATACCGATCAGGCGGCGCAGATTGTCGGCCTTCCCAGCTGCCGGGGCGGCCTTCTTCGGGACGGCAGCGGGTTTGAAGCAGCGGCTTTGGGCGCGGCCTTGGCGGCGGCAGGTTTGCTGGCCGCTGGTTTTGCGGCCGCGGATTTGGCCGCAGCTGGTTTGGCCGCGGCGGGTTTGGCGGGGGCCGGTTTCGCGGCCGGGGCGGACTTGGCCTTTGCCGCTGTCGATACCAGCGCAGCCGGCGCCGAACTTGAAGGCTTGGCGGATGGAGCTGATGTTTCACGCAGCCGGCGTTCGAGATCGGCGCGGGTCTTGCCGCAGGCGTCGAGTTCGCCAGTCAGGCGATCGGCGTCGGCGCGCAGTCTGTCACGCTCGCTGCGGGTGCGGTCGAGATCGCCGCGCAAGCTGTCAAGCTCACCGCGCAGCCGGCCCCAGATAAACCAGCCAACCAACAAACCTACAAGGAACGCCAGGACAATGTAGAAGAAGGTCATCGTCTCTCTCCAGTCGGATCCGTCCGCCGCCGTCTCAAGTCATGACCTTGGCAGATCGGATCATCCAATGTGGTTCGGCGGTTCATGGAACAGCCGGTCTGTCGTCGAGTGTCGGCGTTCGGCTTTCCGCCCATTGCCAACCGTCGCTGTCGCATTCGTCAGACCGCTGCCATGGGCCGGGATACTGTCCGGCCTTAACCCGCGCGCCCGGCTGAGCTTCGGTCGAAAAGCTATCATACGGCTTCGGGAAAGCTAACGGAAAATTTCGCCGGAGAGTTATTCAAGAACAGATATTTAGAACAAGAACAGCGCTGCCGTCACATGCATTCCGGCTAAACTGTTCTGCGATTCCGCAAAGTCGAGACCGCTGCTGAACCTGTCACTCTGCGCCATCGGTCCAATGGGTGCGCGCATTAACTGTCGAGCGCTTCCAGCTCGTCGATCAGGCCGCCGATCACGCCAAGCCCGATCTGCCAGAAGGCGGGGTCGGTGGCGTCGAGGCCGAAGGGCGCGAGAAGCTCCGAGTGATGCTTGGTGCCGCCGGCGCGCAACATCTCGAAATACTTGTCCTGGAAGCCATGCTCGGCGTTCTGGTAGACCGCGTACAGCGAGTTCACCAGGCAGTCGCCAAAGGCATAGGCGTAGACGTAGAAGGGGGAGTGGACGAAGTGCGGGATGTAGGTCCAGAAGACCTCATAGCCCTCGCGCAGCTTGATCGCCGGCCCCAGGCTTTCTGCCTGCACCTCGAGCCAGAACTGGCCGAGCTTGTCGGAGGTCAGTTCGCCGTTCTTGCGCTCTGCATGCACCTTGCGCTCGAACTCGTAGAAGGCGATCTGGCGCACGACCGTGTTGATCATGTCCTCGACCTTCTGGGCGAGCATCGCCTTGCGCTCGCGCTTGTCGGTGGTCTGGTCGAGCAGCGAACGGAAGGTCAGCATCTCGCCGAATACCGAGGCCGTCTCGGCCAAAGTCAGCGGCGTCGAAGCCATCAGGGCGCCCTGGCCGCCGGCCAGCACCTGATGCACGCCGTGGCCGAGTTCATGCGCCAGCGTCATCACATCGCGCGGCTTGCCCATGTAGTTGAGCAGCACGTAAGGGTGCGCCGAAGGCACGGTCGGATGGGCGAAGGCGCCGGGCGATTTGCCGGGCCTGACCGGCGCGTCGATCCAGTTGCGGTCGAAGAAGACGCGGGCGATCTCCGCCATATCGGGGGAAAAGCGCTGATAGGCCGACAGCACGGTGTTCCTGGCGTCGTCCCAAGGGATCACGGCCTGCGGCGTCTCGGGCAAGGGGGCGTTGCGGTCCCAGTGGTTCATCACCTCCATGCCGAGCCAGCGCGCCTTCATCGCGTAGTAGCGATGCGACAGGCGCGGATAGGCTTCGCGCACGGCCGACGCCAGCGCATCGACCACGCTGCGCTCGACGCGGTTGGCGAGATGGCGTGAATCGGCGATGTCCTCGAAGCCGCGCCAGCGGTCGGAAATCTCCTTGTCCTTGGCCAGCGTGTTGGTGATCAGCGTGAAGGTGCGCAGGCTCTTGCGGAAGGTTGCGGCCAGCGCTTCGGAGGCGCGGCGGCGGACCTCCCCATCGGCGTCCTGCAGGCGGTTCAGCGCCGGCTCCAGCGTCAGTTCCTCGCCGTCTATGTCGAAGCGCAGATCGGTCATCGTCTCGTCGAACAGCCGGTTCCAGGCACCGCGTCCGGTGATCGATTTCTCATGGAACAGCTGCTCGACCCGGTCCTCGAGCTGGTAGGGCTTGTCCATTCTGAGGTCGAGCACCCAGGGGCGGTAATGGGCAAAGCCGGCGTCGGCGGCGAGGGCTGCTTCGAGCGCCTTGTCATTGATCAGGTTCAGCTCCAGCGCGAAGAACAAAAGATGCGCGCTGGCGTCGGTCATCTTCTCCTGGATGTCGCCATAGAGCTTTGCGCGCTGCGGATCGGCGGTGTTGCCGGCATAGATCAGGCCGGCATAGGAGACGATGCGGCCGATCAGTTCCTCCAGCGCCTCATAGGCTGTCAGCGCCTCGCCAAGCCTGCCGGCGCTGCCGCGCTCGGCCTCCGCAGCCAGCGTGCCCTTCCAGCGGTTCTCGAAGGCGACGGCATCGGCCGCCGCCTTGGCAAGGTCGCGCTTCAGTTCGGGTGCTTCCATGCCGGAATAGAGGTCGGCGAGATTCCATTCCGGCAGGTCGCCGAGTTCCGCCGCGCCCTGACCGGACGCTACCGCCGTAAGCTGCCGACCGAGAATCCTGCTCATCAACAATTACCTTCTGGAATCAAGGGGAAAGGACAAGCCGGTCAAATCCTAAGGAATTCGTTCACCGGGTTTTTTGAAACATTGTTTAGAACCCTGTGCCAAGATGATCCATGGGAATTTCCCAGGCGGGCAACTCAAATCAGTCATGACAGGTTCCATTCTTATAGTCGATGACGATCCCGTGCAGCGCCGGCTGCTCGAAGCGGCGGTGACGAAATTCGGCCACAGCGCCATCGTTGCCGATGGCGGCGAGGCCGGTCTGAGCGCGCTTGACGGACCCAATGCGAGGGATATTTCGGCAGTCATCCTCGACCTTGTCATGCCGGGCCTCGACGGCATCGGCGTGCTGAAGGCGATGCGCGAGCGCGGCATCACTGTTCCCGTCATTGTGCAGACTGCGCAGGGCGGCATCGAAACGGTGGTTTCGGCGATGCGCCACGGCGCTTTCGATTTTGTCGTCAAGCCGGCGTCTCCCGACCGGCTGCAGACCGCGATCGGCAACGCGCTCAAGGTCGAGGCCGTCGAGGACGAGGTCAAGCGCACGTCGCGGCGTCGCGGCGGCCACCTGACATTCAAGGACATGATTACGCACAGCCCGGCGATGGACCGGGTGATCCGCCTCGGCCAGAAGGCTGCGGCCTCCAACATCCCGATCCTGATCGAGGGCGAATCGGGCGTCGGCAAGGAACTGGTGGCGCGCGCCATCCAGGGCAGCGGCGAACGCCGCACAAAGCCGTTCGTCACCGTCAATTGCGGCGCCATCCCCGACAATCTGGTCGAATCGATCCTGTTCGGTCACGAAAAGGGTTCGTTCACCGGCGCCACCGAAAAGCACACCGGCAAGTTCGTCGAGGCGCATTCGGGCACGCTGTTCCTGGATGAGATCGGCGACCTGCCGCTCGACGTGCAGGTCAAGCTGCTGCGCGCCGTTCAGGATGGCGAGGTCGATCCGGTCGGCGGCCGTTCCACCGTCAGGGTCGACATCAGGCTGATCTCGGCCACGCACCGCAACCTTCTGCAGCAGGTCAAGGACGGCAAGTTTCGCGAGGACCTGTTCTACCGGCTCAACGTTTACCCGATCGTCGTGCCGCCGCTGCGCGACCGCCGCGACGACATCCCCTATCTGGTCAAGCATTTCATGGACAAGGTGGCGCCGGCGGGCAATCGCCTGCACGGCATCTCGGATGCCGCACTGGCCATGCTGCAGGCCTATGATTGGCCGGGAAACATCAGGCAGCTGGAAAACGCCGTGTTCAGGGCCTCGGTGCTTGCCGAAGGCGATGTGCTCACGACTGACGAATTTCCGCAGATCCGGGCGCAGGTCGACGGCACCGTCAATCTCGACGCCGATGCGTCCTTGTCGGACCCCGGCATGGCCTTGAGCACCGGATCGCAAGGCGATGGCGCGCAGACTGATGACGCCGGTACTGCAGCTGCCGAGCTCGCCCCTCCGGCCAGGTTGCTTCAGCGTTTCGGCACATTGAGGGCGCTGGACGAGCGTGGCAATGTGCGTGCGCTGGCCGATGTCGAACTCGAAATGATCAAGCTCGCCATCGACCATTACAACGGCCAGATGAGCGAGGTCGCACGGCGTCTCGGCATCGGCCGCTCGACGCTCTATCGCAAGCTCAAGGAATACGGCATCGACCCGGAAACCGGGCGCCTCGACCGCCTTGCCTCCTGAACGCCGAATTCCACAGCTTGCCAACGCAAGGCCGGGACCAGCTTGCCATGCCACATCCGGCGCTGCATAAGGGGTTGGGGCGGGAATATGGCTGATGCGACGCCGTTGTTCACGCATTAAGGCCAGCGGTAACAGATCGTGTAGCGGGAAAAGGCTGAATCTTGATCTAAACCAGCAGTTTACCAAGAAATCCTGTGTATTATTTTTGACGGGATATCGCCACGGTGTTACCGCATTTCGGCTTCAATAAGCGATGATTAACCATTAGGATCGATATTCGGATGTGAGAACCACGCATCCGTTTGGACAAATCCGGGGACAAACGGCAGCCTGCAAGGCCTTTTGATTTGAACAAAGTCGAACGACACAGAAACGGGCGGCGCGATCACATGGGCGTCTGGCCGAGATGGCTGGCAGCGTTGATCGTTGCGTTCGCTTTCCTCGCCGCAACTGCTGCCGGCGCTAGCGCTGAAACGCGCTCGCTCAAGCTCTATCACCTCCACACGCACGAAAAGGCCGAGATCGTCTACAAGCGCAATGGCCGCTACGATCCGGCAGGCCTCAGGAAGATCAACATCATCCTGCGCGACTGGCGTCGCAACGAACCGACCAAGATGGATCCGCGCCTGCTCGATCTGGTGTGGGAAGCTTACCGGCAGGCCGGCGCCACCGACTATATCCAGGTCGTCTGCGGCTATCGCTCGCCGTCGACCAATTCGATGCTGCGCAGCCGCAGCCGCGGTGTCGCCAAGGAAAGCCAGCATATGCTGGGCAAGGCGATGGACTTCTACATTCCGGGTGTGCCGCTGAAAAAGCTGCGCAACATCGGCCTGAAGATGCAGGGCGGCGGCGTCGGCTACTATCCGTCGTCGGGTTCGCCCTTCGTCCACATGGACGTCGGAAATGTGCGGCATTGGCCAGGCATCAGCCGCCAGGAACTGGTCAGCCTGTTCCCCAATGGCAAGACGCTGCATGTGCCGAGCGACGGCAGGCCGTTGCCGGGTTATGACCAGGCGCTCGCCTCCTACAAGGCGCGCAAGGGCGCCGGTTCTCCTGCCATCATGATGGCCAGCGCAGGCGGCAGCACCAAGAAATCCGGTGGCTTCCTGTCCGCGTTCTTTGGCGGTGGCGGTGAAGACGAAGCCGACGACAGCGCCGATGTCGCTACCGCCGCGCCGCCGCCGAGAAGCGTGAAGCCGGTGCTGGCTGCCACGAGCAACAACAACAGCAATCTGCCTGGCATCGCGATCGTGTCGCCGCAGAACGCCAAGCGCGCCAACATTCCGCAGCTTGCCGACGACAGCGCTGACGATTCGGAGCCGCAGGACACGCCGGAGACGATCATCGCCGCGCTGCCCGCCAAGGAAGTGCCGCTGCCCGCTTTCGCACCGCGGCCGAAGGCCGATGTCGGCGCGCAACAACCTGAGACCGTGCCGTTCGGCGTGGCCGATGCCACCACCGAACAGACGGTGGCGACGGCGCAGGCGCCGGCCAATGTGCCGTTCGGCACGGCCGATGCGAGCAATGCCGACCAGGGGGCCGATCAAGCTGCCGCTCCGGCGCAGGTCGCGGTCAACGTCCCGTTGCCGACCTGGCGTCCCGACCGCTCTTCGCCGCCGGCTGAGCTTGCGCCGCAGGACAAGGGCGTTCTGCTGGCGCTGGCCGATACGGCTGCCCACAAGCAGACCGCAACCGACGCGTTCTCGGTGCTGCCGTCGCAGCGTCCGGACGAGGTCAAGGCGGTTCTCGAACAGGCCAGCGCCGCCGATACAGCCGGTGATACCGACGACTATCAGGTTGCGTCGCTCGAGCCTCGCTCGGCGTTCAACGATCCGTCAGGTGTCGATGCCGCATCGCCGCGCGGTGCTATTGCTGCCCGTCCCGCCGGTACCGATCCAGCCTCGGTGATCGGCGCCGGCGTCAAGACGACACGCAAGGAAGCAAGGGCTTCGGCTCGCGACCTGAAGCCAGGACCGAAGGCAGTGGTGGTGGCGGCCGAACCGCAGGCGGCGCGCTGGGCGCTGAGCAGCGGCGACAACATCGCCACCGTTTCCAGCCCGACGACTGCGCCGCGCTATGCCTACAACATCGTGCATACGCCGCCGAGCGAGGTCTACACCGCAGGCTTCCAGGCGGACAACCAGATGGCCGATGCCAACCGCTTCACCGGCAATGCCGTAAAATTCCTTTCGGTCGCCCGCTTCCAGACGAAGTAAGAGCTCGACGGGGTAAACATCGAAGCCGCGCTGGGCAACCCGCGCGGCTTTTTGCTGTTGGCGAATCTCCAGCACTGGCTTCTAGCGTCCCGGAATGCTAACCACCAGCCTGCATTCCCGCTTCGTCTAATGGTAGGACAGCGCCCTTTGAAGGCGTGAATCGTGGTTCGAGCCCATGAGCGGGAACCAAAATCTCAACGCGTAGCAAACCCGGTCGGCGCAGCTGGCGGGTTTTTGTGCCGAGTGCAATTCCGGGAACACTGTGATTTTCCCGGGAAAGCGCGGAGCGCTTCCCTTGGGAATTGCGCAAAGACAAAGTAGCGGAGGGTTATTTTCCGAGCTTGCTCGCGGTCTGTGCGAGCGCCTCGATCTCATCCCACTTGCCGGCCTTGACCAACTCGTCCGGCGCCACCCACGAGCCGCCGACGCAGATAACGTTGGACAGGCTGAGATAGCCGGCCGCGTTCTTGGCCGAGATGCCGCCGGTCGGGCAGAATTTCACGTCGGCCAGCGGCGAGGCAAAGGCCTTCAGCGAGGCGATGCCGCCGGATTGTTCGGCCGGGAAGAATTTCAGGAACCGCAGGCCGGCCTCGCGGGCAGCCATGATCTCGCCGGGCGTGATGGCGCCGGGCAGCAAGGGAACGTCGCTGTCCTTGGCCGCCGCCAGCAACTCTCGCGTGATGCCGGGGCTGACGATGAATTTCGAGCCAGCGGCCGCTGCCTCGTCGAACTGCTTGGCATCGAGAATTGTGCCGGCGCCGACAATGGCGCCCTCGACCTCACCGGCGACGCGGCGGATCGCTTCCAGCGCATCGGCGGTTCTCAGCGTGATCTCGATCGCCGGCAGGCCGCCGGCGGCCAGCGCCCGGGCGAGCGGGACGGCGTCCGCGACATTGGCGATCTTCAGCACCGGAATGACCGGCTGGCCATTGAGCAGCGACAGGAGCGTTTCGGTCTTGCTGAGCATTGGCTTGTCTCTCCCTAGGTGATTTCAACCGATTAGCAGAAGGCCGATTCCGAGTCCACGAAACCCGGCCTGCCGCGATGTCACATGTCGGCCAACGAGCCTGCGGGCGAATACCGACGAAGTGTCTTTAGCTCTGCCTTGAATCCGCTTTGACCACGGTTTAGTGGCTTGGCGATGACCAACCGTGAACCCGTGCGCGTTGCCGCACTCTACAAATTTGCGAGGCTGGGCGACTTCGAGGCGCTGCGGGTCTTGCGCACGCCACTTGCCGCCTTCTGCTGCGGGCGCGGCATCAAGGGCACATTGCTTCTGGCGCAGGAAGGTATTAACGGCACGGTCGCCGGCAGCGAAACCGACATAGCCGACCTGATCGCTTATCTCGAGGCCATCGAGGGTCTTGCCGATCTCGAGGTCAAATACAGCACTGCCGCCGAAATGCCGTTCCATCGCATGAAGGTGCGGCTGAAGCGCGAGATCGTCACCATGGGCGTCGAAGACCTCGACCCGGCGACGGGTGCGGGGACCTATGTCGCGCCGGCCGACTGGAACGCGCTGATCTCGGACCCCGGCACCATCGTCATCGACACTCGCAACGCGTACGAAGTGTCGATCGGCACGTTCGAGGGCGCGGTGGACCCGCGCACGTCGAGCTTTCGCGAATTCCCGGCCTGGGTGGAAAAACACCGCGACCAACTCGACGGCCGCAAGGTTGCGATGTTCTGCACCGGCGGCATCCGCTGCGAAAAGGCGACGGCCTACGTGAAGTCGCTCGGCTTCGAGGATGTGTTCCATCTCAAGGGCGGCATCCTCAGATATCTTGAAGAGGTGCCGGCCGAAGACAGCCTGTGGCAGGGCGAGTGTTTCGTCTTCGACGAGCGGGTCTCGGTGTCGCATGGGTTGACCGAAGGCGAGGCCGAACTCTGCCGCGCCTGCCGGCATCCGCTGACGCCGGAGGACCGGCTGTCGCCGCATTTTTCCACCGGCGTGTCATGCCCGCATTGCTACGAGGCACGCTCGGATGAGGATCGCACCCGCTATGCCGAGCGCCAGCGCCAGGTCGAACTTGCGCAGGCGCGGGGCAGGGGACATATCGGCAGTTAAGTGCCGCCGACGCCCTGACTGGATCACCACACGACAGAATAGCGGTCGATCACCCACAGCCATGTGCCGTCGGCCTGCCGGCGCGCGACCTCTGAGGTTATCGAGCCGTCGGCAAGCCTGGTCGACGTCAACGCGAGGTCGCCGTTGATGGCCGCCGGGCGCTGCTCGCCGCGCTGGAACTTTCGTCCGCTCGCGGCAAAGGCTTCGAACAAAGCGCGGATCGCCTCGTGGCCACGCGTCAATTCGGCTGCTCCGGTGTCGATGACGGCATCGGGTTGGAACAACGCCACCATGCCGTCAATGTCTCCGGCCCACTGCCGGTCGATCAACAAACGTTCCAGATCCTGCGGATCGCGAGCCGGTTCCCGGCCAGGTTGATCGGTCACGGCAAGGTTCCTCCCTCGGCAATGCGGCGGCGACATTAGCGCAAGCCGGGGCCGGTATTGACACACCGATCACCGATTTGCGGCATTGCCGGCGCCGATAGCAAAGCGCGTCTCCGTCATTGTAATGTCAGTGTGCGGGACCTACCTCTGCAACGTCCAAAACCTGCCCGTTCACGTTTGGCGCGGGCCCTTTTCTGGAGGCACCATGTTCGACCCCAAGAAGCTTCTCGACGATCTGCTCGGCTCGCAAGTTCCCGGCACAACCGGCACCGTTCGCGACAAGGCCGGGCAGGCTGTGCAGATGGCCAAGGACAATCCGCTGGCCGCCGGTGCGCTGGCTGCGGTGCTGCTTGGAACCGGCACGGGACGGCAGGTCACCGGCACGGCCGTGAAGCTCGGCGGACTGGCTGCGATCGGCGGTCTCGCCTACAAGGCCTACCAGAATTACAAGGCCGGCAATGCACCCGAGCAGGCGCCGGCGGCCGGCCAGCCGGAATTGCTGCCGCCGCCCGCCGACACCGGCTTTCATCCTTCACAGGCGCCACAGGGCGAGGACGAGTTCACGCTGACCCTGGTGCGGGCGATGATCTCGGCGGCCAAGGCCGATGGCCATGTCGATGACGCGGAACGCCAAAAGATCGCCGGCAAGCTCAGTCTGGCCGGCATCGGCACGGAAGCGGAAAAGTTTCTGATGGCCGAGCTGGACAGCCCGCTCGACCTCGATACGCTGGTCGCCGGCGCCAAGACCGATGAGCAGAGGCTCGAGCTCTACACGGCGTCGCGACTGACGATCGACCCCGATACGCGCGCCGAACGCGGCTATCTCGACCTGCTCGCCGGCCGGCTCGGCCTGCCGGATGCGCTGGTCGATCATGTCGAGGCGACGGTGTCGGCGGCCAAGGTGCCGGTCCCGTCAGGCACGACGCCGAACCCGCGCTGGTAGACAACGCAGCCGCGCGCCTGGGGCAGGGGGGCCGAGGCCGGAAAAAATGCGTTAACGTCTCGTTTACCGAGGAAGCGCATGATTTTAGTCAGTCGGATCGGCTTTCCTCCTCCCAAGCCCGGTTCAGATCAGGGCGGTCGCCAATGACCGCCCTTTTTGTTGGACCGATCACATAAAGTGCGTCGCGCTTCATGTTTTTGTCCTGATGCATGTCGTTCTCTCAGAACCGGGGCCACTTTTGAGCGACATGCATTAGTGTCCGGCTTGCCATGATCGCCTTCATTTGCGATGGGTCGGTGCATTCGGATGCACCCCGATCTGTGCCGGGGATGCGCGGCGCGCAGGAGCAAAATCCATGACAGCCCTTACAGAGAAAACCGCCATCGTCACCGGTGCCGGCACCGGCATCGGCAAGAGCGTCGCCACGGCGCTGCTCAAGGCGGGTTGGAACACGGTGTTTTGCGGCCGCCGCAAAGCGGTGCTCGATGCCGCCATTACCGAGGCCGGGAAAACGGACGCCAAGGCGCTGGCGGTTGCCTGCGACATCAGCAAGGCCGGCGAAGTCGATGATCTGTTCGAGACGGTGGCCGCAGCCTTCGGCCGTGTCGATCTGCTCTTCAACAATGCCGGCATGAGCTACAAGTCGACGCCCATCGACGAGATCCCGGTCGAGGTCTGGAACGATATTGTCGGCGTCAATCTCACCGGATCGTTCCTATGCGCTCGCGCCGCCTTCAGCGTCATGCGCAAGCAAAAGCCAATGGGCGGCCGCATCATCAACAATGGCTCTGTGTCGGCCTATGCGCCACGGCCGGGCTCGGTGCCCTACACCGCGACCAAGCACGCCATATCGGGGCTGACCAAGACGCTGGCGCTCGACGGCCGGCCCTATGACATCGCCTGCGGCCAGATCGACATAGGCAACGCGCTGACCGATATGGCGCACGCAATGACGGTCGGCGTGCCGCAGGCCAATGGCACCATCGCCGCCGAGGCGGTGATGGACGTCCAACGCGTCGCCGACGCCGTCGTCCACATGGCCAGCCTGCCGCTCGACGCCAACGTGCTGTTCATGACCGTGATGGCGACCAAGATGCCGTTCGTGGGGCGTGGGTGAGCAGCCGAAGGCCTACTTCTTCAAAAACGCCTCGATCCGCTCCAGCGCTCGCAAGATGTTCTCTTCGGAATTGGCGTAGGAAAGCCTGATGTAGCCTTCGCCGAGAATGCCGAAATCGGGACCGCCGATCAGCGCCACGCCGGCCTCCTCGAGCAGTGCCGAGGCGAGCTTCTTGGCCTTCCAGCCGGTCTTCGAGACATTCGGAAAGGCATAGAAGGCGCCCTTCGGCGTTATGCAGGAGACGCCGGGCAGCGCGTTCAGCCCCTCGACCACGATCTTCCTGCGGTTGTCGAAGGCGCGCATCATCTTGTCGACATCGTCCTGCGGGCCGTCGATCGCGGCGATGCCGGCGAACTGGCTCGGCGCGTTGACGCAGGACCAGCAATTGACCGCCAGCTTGCGGACCTTGTCGTAGAGATGCCCGCCCTTGTCGCCATTCGGCCAGATCGACCAGCCCATGCGCCAGCCGGTCATCGCCCATGTCTTCGACCAGCCGTTGAGCACGATCAGCCGGTCGCGAATTTCCGGAAAATTGAGCAGCGAAAAATGCGTCTCGCCGTCATAGGTCATGACGTCGTAGATTTCGTCGGAGAGGATGGCGACCTGCGGATGCGCTTGCAGTCCCTTCACCAGCTTCTCGATCTCGGCGCGCGGCGTGACGCCGCCGGTCGGGTTGGCCGGTGAGTTGAGGATTAGCAGTCTGGTCTTCGACGTGATCAGCGCCAGCGTCTCTTCTGCCGAGAAGGCAAAGCCGTTCTCCTCGCGGATCGGCACCGGAATGGGCGCGGCGCCGGTGAACTCGATCATCGAGCGGTAGATCGGAAAGCCTGGGTCTGGATAGAGGATCTCGGCGCCGGGTTCGCCGAACATCAAGATGGCCGCGAACATGGTCGGCTTGCCGCCGGGCAGGATCATTACATTCTCGGGCGAGACTTCGACGCCGGTAGTGGTCAGCGTGCGCCGCACCACCGCTTCGCGCGTCGCCAGCAGGCCATTGGCGGGGGTGTAGCCATGGTGGCCGTCGCGCAGCGCCTTGATCGCGGCCTCGACAATGTGCTGCGGCGTTTTGAAGTCGGGCTGGCCGATGCCGAGATTGACGATGTCGCGGCCCTGTTGAGCCAGTGCAGTCGCGCGCGCCAGCACGGCAAAGGCGTTTTCCTCGCCGAGACGGTCGAAGGCCGAAATCGTGTGGAGCATTTTTCCCGTCCGTGTGGTTCTTGCTGTTAGGTCGCGTTTTTGTGAGCGTCTGCTCACAAAAGTCAAACGGATTGGAGTTTTGCGTGTCGGAAAATCTCAAAGATTGGCAAGCGCGTCCGCGGCCCGAGCGCAAGCCCATTGACGGCCGCTATGTCCGGCTCGAACCGCTGAGCGCCGAAAAGCACGGCGATGGGTTGTACGAGGCGTCGTCCGTGCCCGACATCGATGGACGCTTTGCCTGGCTGCCCGACTACCCGCCGCAAACCCGCGCCGATTTCCAGCCATGGCTGGACAAGGTCGAGGCGAGCGAGGATCCGCTGTTCTTCACCGTCATCGACAAGGCCAGCGGCAAGGTCGCCGGGCGACAGACGCTGATGCGCATCGATCCCGCCTATGGCGTCATCGAGATCGGCAACATCTATTGGGGGCCACTGATCTCGCGCAAGCCGGCAGCGACCGAGGCGCAGTTCCTGTTCATGAAGTACATTTTCGACGGGCTCGGCTATCGCCGCTACGAGTGGAAATGCAACAACCGCAACGACCCTTCGAAGCGCGCTGCGGAGCGGTTCGGCTTCAAGTTCGAGGGCATTTTCCGCCAGCATCTTGTGGTCAAGGGTGAAAACCGCGATACGGCATGGTACTCGATCATCGACAAGGAATGGCCGGCGCTGCGCAAAGCCTATGAGGCATGGCTCGATCCTGCCAATTTCGATGGCGAAGGCCGGCAGAAGCGGCGGCTCGAGGATTTCCGCGCCGAGTTCGGCGCGTAACAGGAGTTTTTTCCGATGGCGCACAGCCATGATCATGGTTTGCATGCTGGGCATGGCGCCGGCCACGTGCATGGCTCGACCGACAAGAAGCGTGTGCTGATCGCAGCCTGCCTGACCGCCGGCTTCATGGTGGCCGAAGGGCTTGGCGGCCTTTTGACGGGATCGCTGGCGCTGCTGGCCGACGCCGGCCACATGCTCGCCGACTCGATCGCGCTTGGCCTTGCCTGGTACGCCTTCCATCTTGGCGGGCGGCCGGCGACGGTGCGCCTCACCTACGGCTTCGGCCGAGTCAAGACGCTGGTTGCCTACACCAACGGCATTGCCATCTTCGCGATTGCGCTGTGGATCGTCTACGAAGCCTGGGGCCGGCTGATGACGCCGGCGCCGGTGCTGGGCGGGCCGATGCTGGTGGTGGCGATCGCCGGCCTTCTGGTAAACTTCGCCTCGTTCTTCGTGCTGCATGGCGGCGACCGCGACAGCCTCAACATGCGCGGCGCCATCCTGCATGTGCTGGGCGACCTGCTCGGCTCGGCGGCGGCGATCGTGGCGGCGCTGGTCATCCTGGCGACCGGCTGGACGCCGATCGACCCGATTCTGTCGGTGCTGGTCTCCCTGCTGATCCTGTCCACCGCGTGGTCGCTGATGCGCGAAGCCGCCCACGTCCTGCTCGAAGGCGTACCGGCAAGCCTCGACCGCGACCTCATCGCCAAGGACATTGCCGGCACCGTCAACGGCGTGCGCGAAGTGCATCACATGCATGTCTGGTCGCTCGACGGGTCCAGCAACATGGCGACGCTGCATGCCTGCCTCAACGATGGCGTCGATCCGCACCAGGCGGTCAGCGCCATCAAGAAGCGGCTCGCCGCCGAACACGGCATCAGCCACGCCACGGTTGAACCGGAATTCGGCCAGTGCGCCGACAGCCGTGACGAGCACGATCATGACCACGACCATGGTGCGCCACCGCATCACGGCCATTATCACTGACAGGGAATTTCATGGCATTGGCACCCGAGTTGACGAGTTCCCGCTGTGGCGGGACGGCATGATGGATCGCGACACGCGAAACGCGCTGATTGCCGCAGCCTGGATCATGCTGCTGTTCGGCATCGCGGCGTTCTATCTGCCGACCGTGATGCTGGCCGTCGGCAATGTCTCGACCGTACTTGCCGGCATCGTCGGCATCGCCTTCGTGCTGGCATTCTTTCTGGTGTTCTGGTTGCGGGGTCGCAGCCAGAACAAGGGCAAATAAGAGGCTTTGAAATGCGCATCCTGATTACTGGCGCCGCCGGCATGGTCGGCCGCAAACTTGTCGACCGGCTGGCCAAGGACGGCACGCTCAACGGCCGCAAGATCACCGGGCTCGACCTGCACGACATCGTGCCGCCGCAGGCGCCGGCGATGGACGGCGTCAGCATCGCCACGCATACCGGCGACCTTGCCGACGCCGGTGCTGCCGAGAGCCTGGTCGCCTCACGCCCCGACGTCATGTTCCATCTCGCCGGCATCGTGTCTGGCGAGGCGGAGGCGAATTTCGATCTCGGCTACCGCGTCAATCTCGACGGCACACGGGCACTGTTCGATGCGGTCCGGCTGGCGGGCTTTTCGCCGCGTCTGGTCTTCACCTCGTCGATCGCGGTGTTCGGCGCGCCGTTCCCCGATGTCATCCCGGACGACTTTCATCCGACGCCGCTGACCTCCTACGGCACGCAGAAGCAGATGAGCGAAGCGCTGCTGGCCGACTATTCCAGGCGCGGCTTCTTCGACGGCATCGGCATAAGGCTGCCGACCATCTGCGTGCGGCCCGGCAAGCCGAACAAGGCGGCGTCAGGTTTCTTCTCCGGTATCATCCGCGAGCCGCTGAGCGGCCACGAGGCGATCCTGCCGGTGCCGCGCTCGGTGCTGCATACCCATGCCAGCCCGCGCTCTGCGGTCGGTTTCCTGATCCATGCCGCTGGGCTCGACGGTGCCGCTGTCGGGCCGCGCCGCAACCTCACAATGCCCGGCGTTGCCGTCACCGTCGGCGAGCAGATCGAGGCGCTGGAGCGCACTGCAGGCGCCGAGGTGGCGAGCCTGATCCGTGAGGAGCCCGACGAAACGATCTGGGCGATCGTCAAGGGTTGGCCGACGCGCTTCGAGGCGCGCCGTGCAAGGGACCTCGGCTTCAGCGCCGAAAACAGTTTCGATGAAATCATCCGCGCTCATATCGAGGATGAGCTGGGCGGAGATATCGCGGGTCAGGCCTGACCCGCCGAGGTCACACAGCTCCGGACAGGCTCGCCGACAACAGCAACAGCCCGAACAGGAAGACGAAGGCGGCGCCGCCGATTTCGACGACTGTGTGGATGCGGTTGCCCATGCGGCCGTCGCCGGCGAAATAGACCGCCCAGTTCTTGGCTGTCACCGCGATCGTCGCCAGCGCCGAGACTGTGATGGCGGTGCCGATCGACATCGCCAGCACCGAGAGCAGGCCGCCGAGCCACAGGCCGTTGAGCAGCGCGAAGCTGAGCACAATCAGCGCGCCGGAGCAGGGACGGATGCCGACGGCGGCTACTGCCGACCAGGCCGTGCGCCAGTCGAAGCGATCGCCCGACAGCAGCGCCGGATCGGGCGCATGCGAATGGCCGCATGTGTCGCAGACCTCGCCGGCTGGGTGATCGTGATGAGCGTGGTCGTGATGGGAATGATCGTGCGTGTCGTGGTCGTGCGCAGCGTGATCGTGATGATCATGCGAATGGTCGTGATGCACATGCAAGGCATGCGAATGCGCATGCGCCGCGTGGCTGTGAGCGGCATGCGAATGGCCGCCATGGGAATGACCGGCGTGGGCTGCCGACAGGCTGTAGGCGGGCGCCTTGCCGAACCAGCGCAGGACCGTAGGCCCGAGCTTGCGCCACAGCAGCCAGGCGCCGAACAAAGTGACGAAGACATAGCTCATGATCTCCATGAACCAGGCTGCGTCGGTCATCGAGATGGCGGTGCCGCGCAGGACGAAATAGGCAAGCAGCATCACCAGGATCGCGGTCAGGCCCTGCAGCAGCGCCGAGACGAAGGACAGCAGGATACCGCGCCTGAGCGCCACTTCATTGGCCACCATGTAGGACGAGATCACCGCCTTGCCGTGGCCGGGGCCGGCGGCGTGGAAAATGCCGTAGGCGAAGGACAGGCCGATCAGCAGCCACATCTTGCTGCCGTCCTCGCGCATTGCTTTCATCGCCATGGCCAATGCGCGGTAGAATTCCTGCTGGCGCAGATTGATCCACATCAGGATGTGGGCGAACGGGCCGGTGGTGGGCGCCATGCCGTCATTGACACCGATGCCGAGTGAGCTCTGGGCATGGGCCTGCCCGAGAAAGTGCGTCATCAGCAGGGCAGCGGCCACGAGGCCGAATGCCAAACGCAGGGACGGTTTCATCACCGGATCTATCCTTCTGGCGGGCAATTCAGTTCGAGCTTGGTGGCGAAGATCTTGCTCATGTCGGTGCCTGTCGGGTCGTTGAAGAACGCGTCCGTCAGGGTCTTCTGGTTTTCCTTGATCGCCTCGTCTGGATCAGGCCGGATGACGCTCTTGGTGCAGTTCGAGGGCAGGCCTTCCACCGTGATGTTGCTATCCTCGGTGAAGTCGATCGCTGTGTAGAAGGTTGGATCGTAGACGCCGAAATCGATCTTGCCGGCGAGCTTGATCGGCACCTTGGGTTCGGATTCGAACAGGATGATCAACTGGTCGTTGTCGAAATTGGCCATCAGATGCGGTGGCGGCGTCATAGGCACGTCCTTGCCGTCGACGGTGACGAGCTGGAAATAGTTGAATTCGGCCAGCGAGGCATGAACTGTGTCGGCGACATCCTTCAGCTCCTTGTCGTCAAGCTTCAGGTCGGAGTTCTTGTCGAACTCCATCATCACCGTACTCGAAAACAGATCATCGAAACGCCAGAGGTGACGCAGCGCTTTCACACTTTGGTGATCCGGCGAGAGGATCACGTCGAGGCGGGCCTCGGCGAAGACATGAGGATGCGCTCCAGCCGCTCCGACGGAGGCAAAAGTCGTCGCCAGGGCCGAAGCCAGCATGATTGCGTGCCGTTTCAGATGCATTCTCGGTCGCTGTTCCATCGGCCTCGGAGAGATTTCGAGAGGTTACCAGAAACGGGGCGAGATTGGGACCGCGGCACGGCAGGACCGGCTCAAGCGCTCTCGCGGTTCTTGAACCATTGCACCAGGAAATCGACGAAGACACGGACCTTGGCCGGCAGATAGCGACGGTGCGGGTAGACGGCGAAAATGCCGCTGCCCGACTGGATGCGGTCGTCGAGCAAGGACACCAGCAGCCCGGATGCGAGGTCGGGCGCGGCGATGAAATCCGGCAGGATGGTGAAGCCCAGACCGGACACGGCGGCGGCTCGCGCGGCCATCGGGCTGTTGACCTCGATCGGACCCGATACGTTGACACTGACTGACTCCTCGCCATCGCCCCTGAAGCGCCAGTTGGCGAGCGAGCGGCCATTGGTGTCGACGATGCAGGGCAAGTTGGCGAGATCCTGCGGGCGCGTCGGCTTGCCGTGCTTGGCGATCAGCTCCGGCGAGGCGCAAAGCTTGATCGAAAACGGCCCCAGGCGGCGGGCGATCAGCGATGAGTTCTCCAGGCGCGAGATGCGCACGGCAAGATCGAAACCTTCCTCGACCAGATCGACAAAACGGTCGTCGAGATGGATGTCGAGCACGATGTCGGGATGCTGTTTGGCGAAGTCGATGAGCGACTGGCCTATCGGCGCGTCGGCGAAGGTGCGCGCCGCGGAGAGCTTGATCCTGCCGCGCACGTCGCCGGAGGATTCGCGCACGGCGTCGGCCAGGCTGTCGACCTCGCGCACGATTTCCGAAGCGCGGCTGTAATAGGTATGGCCAGCCTCAGTCAACGAGAACTGCCGCGTGGTGCGGTTGAGCAGCAGCGCGCCGAGTTCGTCCTCGAGTTCGCGCACATATTTCGACAGCAGCGCCTTGGAGCGACCGATCTTGCGCGCGGCCGCCGAAAAGCCTTCGGCCTCGACGACGTCGATGAAGGCGCGCATGCGGGTCAGTGTATCCATCATCAGGCCTTTCGTGCCGCATCGAGAATTCGCCGGCCGAGCCGTATCAGGGCAATGTCGCTGCCGGGAGGGCCGAGCAGCGAGAGGCCGAAAGGGGCACCGTCAACCGAGCCCAGCGGCAGGGTGATTTGCGGAAAGCCTGACAGACCCGAAAGGCACAAAAGATGCAAGGCCCTTTCGCGGTAGGCCTGGAGCTGCTGCGGCTCGCTTTTGACCAGAGGTGCGGGGCCTGGAACGGTGGGCAGGACAAGAAACCCGTCCTGGCCGAGCAGCGCGGCTAGCTCGGAGCGGAACGTCAGGCGGCGCACCGCCTCGGCCCGCGCGGTCTTTTCGTCGATCGTGCGGCCAAAACCAAAGCGCTCCTCGACGCCCGGCCCGAGATCGCGCTCGCCAGAAATGATCCAGGCGCCATGCTGCTGCCAGGCCTCGGCGGCCTGGAGGCGGCGAAAGCACCAGTAGAGCTCGTCGGGGAAGGAGGCGAAGCTGTACTCTACCGGCGCCGGCTCACCGACAAGACTGGCGGCCAGCGCTCTCATCCTGGCATATTCGGCTGCCTCAGCGGGGCCGGCCACGAAAGCGTCCAGCCAGCGGATCGAAAGCGGCCGGGTGAGCGGATATGGATGCGGGTCGCGGCCGAGCAGCAATTTGCCGATCGTCTCATAGGTCTCGATGTCGTCGGCGAACCAGCCGAATGTGTCGAAGCTCGGCGCCAGCTTCATCGTGCCTTCGAGCGAAATGCGGCCATGCGTGGTGCGCAGCCCGATCAATCCGCAAAAGCTCGCCGGGGCGCGGATCGAGCCGCCGGTGTCCGAGCCGGTAGCGATATCGGCAAGCTTGCCGGCCACCGCCGCCGCCGAGCCTGACGAGGAACCGCCGGTGACGCGATCGGGAGCGGCCGGGTTCACCGGAAACGGAAAATGCGCGTTCTGGCCCATCAGCGAGAAAGCGAACTCGTCGGTCTGCGTCTTGCCGATGAAGCGCGCGCCGGCGTCGAGAATCATCTGCACGGCCGGTGCCGTGCTGGACGCGGCATGCGCCTCGTCGAACTTCACCGGATTGCCGCAACCGGTGCGGTAGCCGGCGACGTCGTAAATGTCCTTTACCGCCAGCCTGAGCCCGGCCAGCGGCCCCAGTTCCGCATTGGCGACCGGCATGCGGCGCAGGTCAAGAAAGGCGTTGAGCGGGCCGTGCGTGCCTGGCATCGTTCGATATCCGTATACAGTAGGCCCAGCATTGTTCGATGCCGGAAATTTTACAACCTGGGATACGATTTTTATTGATTGTGAAATCTTTCGATCTTATATCGCGCTTGCCCAAAGTCGCACGTGCCTGTGGGTGTCCGCCGATCCTCGAATGGTGAGGGAAATCGGTGAGGTAACTGGAGCTAACCCCTCCAGTCGGTCTAGCGGCCAACCGCCAGCCCGAGGACACCTTGAAGCAACGACGGTGCGGGCCTTTCTGGTGTTCTGCCGGTCGTCCAAAGACCGGGGTTACTGAAGAGGCACACCTTCATTGCCGGCAGTGCGGACGGGTCTCCCATCCAAGCCAAGGCAGACAAAGCGAACCGAGGCCGGGCAAGGCCAAGGTTCACCGCCGCGAGATGGCGTTTCATGGTTCCGGGGTCTCCACCGGCTGGTTCCATGGATTTCCGTCCCGCCTTTGTTTGACCGCGTGTTCGCGAGGCCGAGGGCCCGCGTCCGCAGCCTTATTGCGCGCCGCAAGGCGTTTATGGAGAGACCCCATGGCCACCCAGCGCATCCTTGACTTCCTCGCCACCCGACGTCCGTCCGGCCCCTGCCTCGTCGTCGACCTCGATGTCGTGCGCGACAATTTTCGCGCCTTCGAAAAGGCGCTGCCCGATTCCCGGATCTACTATGCGGTGAAAGCAAATCCGGCGCCGGAAATCCTGCGCCTGCTTGCTGCGATGGGCTCGTCCTTCGACACCGCTTCCGTTGCCGAGGTCGAGATGGCGATGGACGCCGGTGCGCCGGCGGACCGTATCTCCTTCGGCAACACCATCAAGAAGGAGCGTGACATTGCACGCGCCTACCAGCTCGGCATTCGGCTGTTTGCCGTCGATTGCGTCGAGGAGGTCGACAAGATCGCCCGCGTCGCTCCCGGCGCCCGCGTGTTCTGCCGCGTTTTGACCGACGGCGAAGGCGCCGAGTGGCCGCTGTCGCGCAAGTTCGGCTGCGTGCCGGCGATGGCCGTCGATGTGCTGCGCCACGCCAGGACGCTCGGCCTCGACGCCTATGGCGTGTCGTTCCATGTCGGCTCGCAGCAGACCGACCTGACGGCGTGGGACCGTGCGCTGGCCGACGCCAAGAAGGTGTTCGCCACGCTCGCCGACGAAGGCATCGTCCTCAAGATGGTCAATATGGGCGGCGGTTTCCCGACGCGCTATCTGCGTGACGTGCCGGCGGCCCAGGCCTATGGCCAGGCCATCTTCTCGGCGCTGCGCAAGCATTTCGGCAATGCGATCCCTGAGACCATCATCGAGCCGGGCCGCGGCATGGTCGGCAATGCCGGCGTCATCAAGTCGGAAGTCGTGCTGATCTCGAAGAAGGCCGAAAACGACAATGTGCGCTGGGTGTTCCTCGACATCGGCAAGTTCGGCGGTCTGGCCGAGACGATGGACGAGGCGATCCGCTATCCGATCGTCACCCGCCATGACGGTTCGGAGACCGCACCTTGCGTGCTCGCCGGCCCGACCTGCGATTCGGCCGACGTGATGTACGAGAAGACGCCGTATCCGCTGCCTCTGTCGCTGACCATCGGCGACGATGTGCTGATCGAAGGCACCGGCGCCTACACGACCACCTACTCGGCGGTCGCCTTCAACGGCTTCGAGCCTCTCCGATCCTACGTGATCTGACGGCTTCGGCCTTCAGATCACCCCAGGCGGACGTTTGCGTCCGCCCGGGTTCGCCTGTGGAACAAGCTCCGCTCGTGAAGGATCGCGGAAATGGACATTGTAAATTACATTGACGGCATTGGATTCTCCCCGCTCGAGGGGGAGATGGCCGGCGCCATTCCCATCGTCGCCGAAACTGCGGCAGACATTGCATCGCGTGAAGCGTTGCTCGATCGCGCCATGGGGCCGATGCGGCGCAAGAAATCGTCGGAGAAGCTGCGGCGTGGCCGCCGGCCTTCCGAAGGCCTCGCTTTTATCGTGCGCGATGCAGCCGGCGCGGTTGCTGGTACGGTGCGGCTGTGGGACGTGCGTCTGGGCGAGGGTGGCCCGGGAGCACTTCTGCTCGGACCGCTCGCCGTCGATCCGGCGCTGAAGAACGCCGGCATCGGCTCGGCGCTGATGCGCCATGCTTTGGCCGAGGCCGCGCGTCTCGGCCATGCCGCGGTGCTGCTGGTCGGCGATGTGCCTTACTATGGCCGCTTCGGCTTCTCGGCGGAGAAGACCGGCGCGCTCGCCATGCCTGGTCCGTACGAGCGGCACCGCCTGCTGGCGCTGGAACTGATCGATGGTGCGCTCGACGGCGCGCATGGCACGCTGAAGGCTGCAGGTCGCAAGCTCAAGGCACAGAGGCTGTCGCTGGCCGCCTGATTGTCCAAAAACAAACGCCGCCGCCGGTCCCTTGCATTTCAGCGAGGGCGGCATTTTGTTTTTGCGAAGGGCTCAGCCGATCAGTTGGCTGAGCGCCATGGCGACCGACATATCGCCTTCGACCTTTATCTTGCCGGACATGAACGCCATGGTCGGGTTGAGGTCGCCGGCGATCAGCGAATCCAGATCGTCGAGCGACAGCTTTATGGTGCAGTCGGTCGGCGCATCGGTGTTTGAGACGGTCGCGCCGTCGATGACGATGACGCCGTTGCTGCCGGTATCGAACTTCACGGAATGTTCGAACCCGGCGCTCGCCACGCGCGACCTCATCTTCTCGGCAATGTCCTGAACGTTCATGACTGTTCTCCTGGTCTCGTTGCGTTTTGCCGCGCTTCAGTGACCGGCCTCCGCCGAAGTCACTGTCTCGCGCGTACCGCGATCCTGGTCGCTTGGCGCATATAGCTTCGAGTTGACGTAAACGTCAACGCGCGATGCGTCATCTCGTTTCAGTCGGAAGGAATGCGGCAGAGAACATTCGCCCTGCGACGAAGGTTAGTGTTCAGCAGCGGGCTTCGCCGCCTCGGCCTGGGCCGATTCCGCCGGGGCCGGTTCGGTCGGCGTGGCCGGATCCTTGCGGCGGCGCATGGCGTTGTCGCGGATTTCGTCCTTGGTCAGGAAGTTGACCTGGTCGATCAGCACTTCATGCACCAGGTCGGCGCCGACGCGGGCGTTGACGGTGTCGCGTATGGCCTTGCGGAAGGCATCGAGATCGATGGTTTCCTTCTTGGTGAAGTCGATCTGAGGATTGGAGTAGAGATAGGAATAGACCTGATCGGTCATCAGCGCTTCGGCCGGGATCGACATCTTCTTTATCTCGGCCGGCTCGACCGTGTAGACGAGCTTGGTGAGGAAATAGCCGTCGATCTTGGAATCGCGGATCAGCGGCACCGAGATGATGTCGGTCTTGACGTAGTCGAGGCCACCCAGCATCGGTTTCGGCGTCTCGCCGACACCGCGCTCACCGGCCGCCTGGAACGAATAGAACACCGCGCCAAGCGTGGCGGCGCAGATCCAGATCGCGGCGGCGATGAATTTGATCACCGGTTGTTCCCGCCTGTTGCCGAGATCATCAGCTCGCCCAACCGAATTCACCGGCCGAATAGGTGCCGTCGGCTTCGGCGCGCTGAATGGCGTTCTTCAACAGCGTGGCGACTTCGTTGACCGCGTTGAGGTGGGCGAGGATTGCAGCCTCGTTTTTCGCGAGCTTCTGGCGCAGCCGCGCCAGACTGTCGCGATGCTGTTCCAGGAATTCGATCTCGTTGGCGCCCTTCATGGCGCGGGTCAGCTCATAGAGGTAGCGGCTCTTGCGGGCGTTGGAGGCCTTGAGGTCATAGCTGGTGTCGTTCTTCAAACCGGCCGTCTCTTCCTCGACCGCTTCCTCGATGCGGCCGATGATGGCGGCAAGGTTGCCCGGCCGTGCAAACGGGATCGGCGCTTCGGACGTACGCGCCGGCAGGTTGGAAGAGTATTTTGAAAAATCGGCCATTGAAAATCCTGGTCTAGATCTTGATTTCGGTTTTGATGGTCGTCTCGTCGCCGGTCATCGACCGTGCGGCCTTGCGCTGCAATTCCTCGACCAGCGAGGTGGACAGCCGGGTCTGCTGGTCGATCTCGGTCTTGTGCGGCCCGGTTGACACCGGACCGATCGGCACGGTGCGCTTGCCGTCCTTGTAGTGGTCGGCGAGCAGCGATTTGGCGATGCCGATCCCGCCGCGCTCGGCCATGACGTCGGCGACACGCTCGGCAAGCTGCGATTTCCACATGTCGCCGGCCAGCCCCTTGCCGTAGACGCCCTCGGTGTCCTTGGGCAGCATGTTTTGGATGAAGGTCTGCAAGACCATCGCCTCGAACTTCTTGAACTTGCTGGCGGGATCGGCATTTGCGGCGGCCTTGTCGGCGGTAGCGCGCGACAGGATCGAGCCGGCATCGACCGAAGCAGCCATGTCGACAGAAAAATTACCGCCAACGCCGTTGGCCCGCTTGGCCAGCGCGGCACGGGCAGCCTCGATATCCGCCGGATCGACGGCTCGGGCAACATCGAGAACGATGTCACTGGGTGGAGAAATCGCCAAGAAAGTCCGCCTCTTTGCCGGGTTTCCTGAGCGACCATGCCGCAACAAGCTTGTGGCAGGCTTGCCGGCTCGAAATCCTTCGCCGGATGCTAGGCCATTGCTATCAGCAGCGGCAACTCCGGCTGGGTCGATGCGATCTGGTCGTTTGCGGTGGGCGCTGCCGGCGTCGCCATGGTCAGATCGTAGGTGGCGTAGGCGCAGAGGCCGAACACGGCGCCGTACACCCAACACAGCCCGCCGCACGGAACGAAACCGAACGCCGTCCGCAGGTGACCCGGCTCTAACTTCCGATTATTCCTGCCCTCGCCTCTGCGCGATCAGATCGAGCCGGTCGCGGTCGGAGCGTTCGCGTTCGTCCTGTCGGCGCACGTCCTTGTAGGCACGTTCGACCATGTTGGTGCGCGCCGTCGCAGTGGCGATGAGCGTGATCTCCTGCCTGGCGCTTTCCAGGCTCGCTTCCTGCCGGACCAGCGCATTGGCGATGCGGCGATGGTAGAGGTCAGGGAACAGCACCGCCATCGACTGGTCGGCGTCGAAATGCTGGACAAGTTCCCTGGCCTCGGTTTCGGCGGTTGCCGCTGCCGCCAGGAAGGCCGCATGGCGCGTCTCGTGCAGGGCCTTCAGCTGCTCCTGCACCTTGACCAGTTTCTTCAGCCGTTCCTTGCGCGTGCTCATCTCACCTCGCCAGCGTCAGATCGACAAAGCCGTCGACGAACAGCGACAGCATGGTGCCGATGGCGAAGTAGAAGATGATCATGCCGCCGGCGATGACGAAAGGCAGTGAGATGAAGTAGACCGGAATCTGCGGCGTCAGCTTGTTGACGAAGCCGATCGTCAAATTGACCAGGATGGCATAGGCGATGAACGGGCTGCCGAGCCGGATGACCAGGAAGAAGGCGTCCGACACCGCGTCGGTGAGATCGACCAGGGCGGCCTGCGGATTGAAGAAGACGTTGACCGGCGCCACCGTGTAGGAGGCGACCAGAGCGCGGATGATCTCGTGGTCGAAATCGAAGACGAAGAGCAGCAGCAACGCTGAAAACGAGATGATGGCGGCGAGGGCCGCCTGCGGCTCTGGCTCCTCGATGGCGGGGCCGCCGGTGCCGCCATAGCCGATCAGCATGGCGATGGCCGAACCCATGAAGCGCAGCGCCTCCATGTAGAGCCTCGTCATCGCGCCGATCAGCCCGCCGACCAAAAGTTCGGAGATGATCATCGGCGCCAGCACCTGCGGACGCGCATCGACGAAGGGAAAGATCTTGTCCCACAGGAAGGCGAGCAGGCCACCGGTGGCGGCGATCGACACGAACAGCCGGACCTGGACCGGCACGCGGGCGCTGGACAGGCCCGGCATCAGCATGAAGCAGGCGCCGATGCGACAGAAGGCGAGGAAGGCGGCGATGACGACGCCTTGCGACAGTATGTTCACGAGATCGTCCCGAGCACCTTGATCTCGACGCCCTTGGCGATTTCGACATGGGAGAGAACGGGAAGCGTCGTGAACAGGCGCTCGATGATCATGCGCACATAGGGGCGAGCATCGGGCGCGGTGACGAGGACAAAACGCTCGCCGGCCTCGAGATGCTTGCGGATCGCCTTGGTCGCGTCCTGGCCGAATTCCTCCAGCTGGCGCGGGTCGATGTCGAATTCGCGCACCTCGCCCTTGGCGTCGCGCTTGAGGCTCTGGTGGAAGGCGAGGTCCCAGCGGTTGCCGAGGCGCAGCACCTTGAGCATGCCGCCCTCGGAGAGATCGCCGCAGATCTGCTGGGCCATGCGGATGCGGACATGCTCGACGATCTGCTCGGTGCGGCGCACATGCGGCGCGATCTCGGCGATAGCCTCGATGATCAAATGCAGGTTGCGGATCGATACGCGTTCGGCCAGCAGCAATTTCAGCACCGCCTGCAGGCCGGGATAGGAGATGTGCGAGGTGCAGATCTCGTCGGCGAGCTTGCGGTATTCCGGATCCTGGCGCTCGAGCAGCGCCTTCATGTCCTTGTAGGACAGAAGCTGCGGCAGGTTGTTGCGGATCACCTCGGACAAATGGGTGAGCAGCACCGACATGTTGTCGGCAAAGGTATAGTTCTCGCGCTTCAGATCCTCGGCGAAGGTTTCGAGCACCGAGAAGGCGCGCATGCCGAAGGCCGGCTCGCGGATTTCCTCGCCGGGAACGTCGGGCAAATCCCGGTTGCCGAGCAGCACCATGATCTCGCCGACGCGCATCTGGTATTCGGCGACGACGGTGCCGTGGACCTTGATCTGATAGCTTTTCGGCGGGATGCCGAAATCGTCAGCGACGCGCACTTCCGGCACGACGAAGCCATATTGCGTGGCAAATTTCTTGCGCATCTTGGCCATGCGGAACACCAGTTCCTGATGCGACACCAGCAGCCGCGTCGACAGCTGTTTGCCAATCAGAAGCTCGATCTCGGCGGTGGTCAGCGAAGCCTTGACCGAGTTCTTCTCTTCCTCGACCTTGTTCGCCTTCTCCAGATCCTTGATCGCTTCGGCGGCGGCAGCCTCTCGGTTGGCGCGCATCGGGATGACGTAGCCAAGGCCGGCCATGCCGGCGGCCAGCGTGAAGAACGGGAAGAACGGCAGGCCGGGCATCAGGCCGAGCAGGACGAGCAGCGAGGCCGCGACATAGAGCGCGCGCGGATGCGCACCGAGCTGGCCGAACACCGCCTGGTTGGTCGAGCCGCGCGTGCCGCCCTTGGACACAAGCAGGCCGGCGGCGAGCGAAACGATAAGCGCCGGGATCTGGGTGACGAGGCCGTCGCCGACCGACAGTTTGATGAAGACATCGGCGGCTTCGCCCATGCCCATGCCGTGCCTGATGTAACCGATGGCGATGCCGCCGACGATGTTGATGGCGGTGATGATAAGGCCGGCAATGGCGTCGCCGCGGACGAATTTCGAGGCGCCGTCCATCGAGCCGAAGAAGGAGGATTCCTCTTCCAGCTCGCGGCGGCGCAGTTGCGCTGTCTTGTCGTCGATCATGCCGGCGGACAGGTCGGCGTCGATCGACATCTGCTTGCCGGGGATGGCGTCGAGGGTGAAGCGGGCGCCGACTTCGGCAATACGGGTGGCGCCTTTGGTGATGACGATGAAGTTGACCACAATCAGGATCATGAAGACGATCAGGCCGATGACGAAATCGCTGGCCATCACAAGTTTGGAGAAGCCGGCGATGACATAGCCGGCGGCGTGCGTGCCCTCATTGCCGTGCGACAGGATCATGCGCGTGGTGGCGATGTTGAGCGATAGCCGTAGCATGGTGGCGATCAGCAGCACGGTCGGGAAGGACGAGAAATCGAGCGGCCGCTGGATCCACAGCGCCACCATCAGGATCAGCACCGACAGTGCGATCGAGAAGGCGAGGCCGATGTCGATGAGGAAGGCCGGGATCGGCAGGAACAGCACGGCCAGGATGATGACGATGCCGATGGCGAAGAAGACATCGCGGCCGTTCTTGGCCACTGTTCCTGTCGCTAAGCTTTCGCTGACGGCCATATCGTCCCCAATCACAAGCCTGCCGAGCACGCGACAGCCCTTCGAGCCTAACCGGTCAAGCTTGCGCGAGGGTGGGAGGACTGGTTACTTGCCAGGACGACAGAGGCCTTGAGGAGAGAGATCATGCTGGTGATCATCGGCACCATTCGCCTGCCTGCGCAACGGCTCGACGAGGCAAGGCCGGCCATGCGGCGCATGATACTGGGCAGCCGTGCGGAGCCCGGCTGCATCGAATACTCCTACGCGCAGGACGTGCTCGACGCCGGGCTCATCCATGTAACCGAGGTGTGGAGCGACAGGGCCGCGCTCGACGCGCATTTCCGCTCGCCTCACATCGCCGATTGGCGGGCGAGCTGGGCATCGCTCGGCATAGGCGAGCGCAACCTCATGCTCTATGAGGCCGGCGAGCCGAAGCCGATCTGAGGACCGGGCACAGTCAAGAAGGCGTGGGCCCAAGAAAGTCTAGCAGGCGTTGACCTGTCTGCAGGACCATCCGCCGCCATCGGTATCGTGGCAGTCTTCATAGCTGCCGTAGCAGGTGTTCGTCGAATTGCGATACCAAGGGTAGCCGCCAGGACAGCAAACATCTTGTTGTGCAGTCTGGATAAATTCCTTTGCCGGCCGGCTTTGGTTTTCCGGATTGCCTCCCGCCAAAAGAGACATCGGGTGCGACACAACAGACCCAAACGGCATATCCATGCTTGAATTGCTCACCGCAGACGAGCTCAAAAAAATCATGCCAACAGCTAATGAAAAAAGTCCCCGCGCACTCATCTTCTCCTCCTTGAGGGACGGGCAAAAATAACACAGCTGCGTCGATTGCGTAAGCGACCGCTCATATACCTCGACACGCTCGCGGGGAATTGAAGCGGGGCGGGAAGCCTGACTGCGCCTCAGCGCCAGAATGGCGCCGCAAGCAGCCGGCATTATGTCGGCGTGCTGATCGTCGCCGAACTGCACAGCGATCCGTCCGATGGTGAGACGCCGGTGCTGGCGCCGGCCAAATTCCGGCATGCGGTGCTGGTGCCGACCATGAACGTCCAGTCCACCGGCGAAACCATCCAGCGCGCCGTCGCCGAGGAACTGGCGGTGGTCGAGAATTTCGACAACCGGGCCGTTGTCGGGCTTTTGACCGAGGGCCATCTGATACGGCGCTACGCCGAGGAACTCGACAAGGCGCGGCGCGACCTGTCGGGCGAAGACTAGGCCTCGGCCCGCATCTTAAATGTCCCTACTCGGCGCTTGCCACGTCGACGGCAGCGATGCCAAGCTGCTGGCGGACGACGCAAGCGCCGACACCACACTCACCTGATTCCATCTGGCCTGATCCCATCTGGCCTGATCCCATCTGGCCTGATCCCATCTGAAAGTCATTCCATGCAAGCCAAGCGCAATGGCGACAAATCGTTCTGGTATGCGGATCTGGGGGCGGTTCCCGTTCCGCGCCCGCCCTTGCCTGGAAACATCGAGGCCGATGTCGCCATTGTCGGCGCCGGCTATACCGGCCTGTGGACCGCCTACTATCTGAAAAAGGCGAAGCCATCGCTGCGCGTCGTGATCGTCGAGCGCGAATTTGCCGGCTTCGGCGCTTCGGGGCGCAATGGCGGCTGGCTGTCGGGCGGCTTCAGCTGGTCGCGCGAAAAATATGTCAAGACATCGAGCCGGCAAGGCGTGATGGCGATGCAGGCTGCGATGGCAGGCTGCGTCGACGAAGTGATCCGGGTCGCGACCGAGGAAGGCATCGACGCCGACATTCGCCGCGTCGACAATCTGACGGTGGCCACCAACGCAGCGCAGTTGGAGCGTGTGCGCGAAGAATGCGAGACGATCCGTTCCTGGGATGTCGACCCGAACCGCGTCGAGATGCTGGACGCCGCCTCAACGCGCACGCGCATCAACATCCGTAACGTCATGGGCGGCTTCGTCGTGCATGGCCAGGCGCGGGTGCAGCCGGCCAAGCTGGTGCGTGGGCTTGCCGATGCCGCCGAGCGGCTGGGCGTGCCGATCTATGAGAAGACGACGGTGACAAGCATCGCCAAGGGCAGCGTGACGACAGACCGCGGTACGGTGCAGGCGGAGACGATCATCCGCGCGACCGAGGGTTTTACATCAGGCATCCCCGGCGAGGAGCGGACCTGGCTGGCGCTCAACAGCGCGCAGATCGTGACCGAGCCGCTGCCGCCCGACCTGTGGCGCGACATCGGTTGGGAAGGGCACGAACTGCTCGGCAATGCGGCGCATGCCTATTGCTATGCCCAGCGCACGCGTGAGGGACGCATCACGATGGGCGGACGCGGCGTGCCTTATCGCTACGGCTCGCGCACCGACGTCAACGGCCAGACGCAGCAGGCCACGATCGACCAGCTGCACACGATCCTGACGACGCTCTTGCCGCAGACCAAGGGATGCCGCATCGATCACGCCTGGTGCGGCGTGCTCGGCGTGCCGCGCGACTGGTGCACCACGGTCGGCCTCGACCCCGCGACCCGCATGGGCTGGGCCGGCGGCTATGTCGGCCTCGGCGTGTCCAGCTCCAACCTTTCGGGGCGCACGCTGGCTGACCTTGTTCTCGGGGCAAACACCGAGCTGACGAAGCTGCCCTGGGTCAACCGCAAGGTCAGGCCATGGGAACCGGAGCCCTTCCGCTGGCTGGGCGTGCATTCGATGTACCAGCTTTATCGCATTGCCGATGGCCGCGAGGCGGCAGGGCTTGCGCACACCTCGAAGCTGGCCGCGTTGGCCGACAGCATCACCGGCCACTAAAGCCATTTGTTCTCACGCAATTCCGGGGCAGACCGCTTTCCTGGAATTGCTCTTATCCATGGAGCTAGACTTGATCGATCTTTCGACCTTCCGCGATCTCGCCAAGGCCGAGATCGGCGCGTTCTCTCCTAAGCCAACCTCGATTGAAGGGGATCAGGTCGAGGCCGTGCGCTCGTTCTTTCAATCGCCGGACGGGACTGTCGATGTCGGCATCTGGGAATGCACGCCCGGCCGCTTCACCGCCGATCGTTCGGACTCGTCGGAGATCTGCCACATCATTTCGGGGCGCGTGGAACTGAGCCGCATCGATGGCGAGGTGCGGGAACTCGGTCCGGGCGATCTCCTCGTCCTGCCGCAGGGTTGGAAGGGCGAGTGGCTGATACGCGAGACCACGCGCAAGCTCTACATGATCCAGAGCGCCGGCTGACCGGCGCTACGGCTATGGCGAGCTCAGTGATCGATCGGCCCCTTCGGCGAGACCAGCGCGGTGCCGGCGGTCGTCGGGCGCTCGATCAGGCGGCGCACGCGCGGCGGTTCGTCGCCGCTGTGCAGCGCCCGCACCCGCTCGCCGACGACGGCGTCGGCATGGGTGGCGCGCCGGTTGTGGCGGATGTATTCCAGCCAGGTTGGCGTGTGGTAGTGTTCGATCCAGACTGCGGGATTTTCTAGGTCCCGAGCCAGCGTCCAGTTGCGGGCGCCGTCGCGGCGGCGGATGCGCCCGCGCTCGGCCATGGTGGCGAGGAATTCGGGCACATCTTCGTCGCGGATAATGTACTCTATCATGATGGCGATGGGGCCGCTGCGCGGCTTCAGGTCGAGGCCGAGATGCGGCTCCTTGAAGCGGTTGAGCGGGTCGAGGTTGAGAGTCGTCTGCTGCGGCAGCGGCAGGAACAGGCCGATGGCGCCGCCAACAAGCATCGCGATGGCCGCCGCAATCAGCGCGGTTTCGGCGCCATGCGCATCGGCAACGACGCCCCAGATCCAGCTGCCCAGCGCAATGCCGCCGAAGGTCGCCGTCTGGTAGACCGACAGCACCCGGCCGACGACCCAGCGCGGCGTCGACATCTGCACCGTGACGTTGAAATGCGACAGCGCGATCACCCAGCAGGCGCCGCCGATGAGCAAACCCGCCGCAGTCTGCCAGGCATTGAGGCTGATGGCGGCATTGAAGGCGCAGACGGCAAAGCCGGCGAAGGCCATCCGCACCATCGTCTCGCTGGACAGCAATTGTCTGAGACGCACGCTTATCAGCGCGCCGCCGACGGCGCCGATGCCGAAGGCGCCGAGCATGATGCCGTAGGTCAAGGCATCGCCCTTGACGACGTCGCGCGCCACCAGCGGCAGCAGCGCCAAAACCGCGCCGGCGCTGAAGCCGAAGGCGGAGCCCCTGACCAGCACCTTGCCGATGTTGGGCGACATGGCGACATAGCGCAGGCCGGCGCCCATGGCGGCGCCCAGCGTCTCGCGCGGCAGCGTCGAGACCGGCAGCTCCGGCTTCCAGCGGAAGAGCACGATGATAAGACCTATATAGCTCAGCGCATTGGCGGCGAACGCAGCAGCCGCACCAGCGGCGGCAACGATGATGCCGCCGATCGCCGGGCCGACGCTGCGTGTCAGGTTGAAGCCCAGTGAATTGAGTGCAACCGCGGCCGGCAGCTTGTTGCGCGGCACCATGTCGCCGACCGATGCCTGCCAGGACGGGTTGTTGAGCGCCGTGCCGCTGTCGATTAGGAAGGTGAAGGCAAGCAGCGTCCACGGCGTCATCCAGCCGTTCCAGGTGAACAGCGTTAGAAGTGCAGAGACGACCAGCATGAAGATTTGGGCGATCAGCATCACCTTGCGCCGGTTGAAGCTGTCGGCGATGGCGCCGGCGACGAGTGCAAACAGCATGATCGGCAGAGTGGCCGAGGCCTGGACCAGCGCCACCTGATAGGGCGACGTGGCGATGGTGGTCATCATCCAGGCGGCGCCGACGCCCTGGATCAGGCCACCGAAATTCGACACCAGGCTGGCCGACCAGACGGCGCGGAAGATGCCGTGCCGGAACGGCGCCAGCGCCGAAACGCGTTCGCTGTCCGGCTCGTCATCGATCATCAGACCTGTCCCACCTTAACGTGCTGGTTTCGTCCGCCGGGACGACAATCATGGCATCCGTTTGAGATAGAGCACGACATCCAAAAGGGCGAACGCGTCTTCGAAAAAGATCATGGTCCAACAACAGGATAGCAAGGCGAAAATACGTCAGCCGGGAAGGGTTCGCTACCCAGAGCGATGTTCTCATTGGTCCACTGCTCGGGGCTGTCGGCCGCGCGCGAAGTCAGCTTCTGTCCCGGGCAGCGGTATGCAAGGCTTCGGTCAGCGTGCCTGTCGTCTCGCCGCCGGCGTGAAGGCGCAGGAAAAGCTCCATGCCGACAAGCCGCAGCCTGGACGGTTGCTCGCGCCGCGCGAGCTGGACCATGTCCTCCACATTCGCGGCGGGCCATTTCATGGCATCGCGCAGGAAACCGCCGCGCAGCAAAGTCTCCGTGCCGGCAGAGAATTGCGACGACATTTCGAAGCCGATCTTGCGCGCCTGGACGTTCTGGCGCGGAATGTGCTTTTCAGCGATCTTTCGCAAAAGCCATTTTCCTGTTTTGTCGCGGTATTTCTGCCGCCTCGGCAAATGGATGGCGAAGTCGATCAGGCGGTTTTCCAGGAACGGGACCCGCAGTTCCACGGACGCCGCCATGCTCAGCCGGTCGTGCCGGTGCAGTATGTCCTGCAGATGCGAATAGAGGTCGTAGAGGCAACTACCGAGAAAGGCGCGATCCGCGGGCGGCATAACCGGCTCCAGGCGGTCGAAGATCTCGGTTTGCAGGAAATTCAGCTCCGGCGACAAAGCACGCAGGACCATGCTGCGATCCATTTGTGAGTGGCTTCCAGCCGAGACCTTGTAGGGGGCATGACGCTGTTGCTCGAATCTCCGGTCGAGCGAGCGCTTCGAATGGACCAGGCGCCGGGGCCACGACCAGGAACGCCACTTCTTCATGCTCAAGGCCTGCAAGGGGTAGCCGCCAAACAATTCGTCTGCGCCTTCGCCGGTGAGCAGCACCTTGACGCCGTCGGCCCGGCATCGTTCGGCAAGCGCCAGCAGTGCGACATGGCTGGCGTGCCAGCCATCGCTTTCAAGATGCCAGATTACCCTTGGCCAAAGTTCGAAAAACCGGTTCCTGTCGACCGGCACCCGGCGCAAGGGCACGCCGACATGGCGGCCGGTGCGTTCGGCGTCTTCGGCCTCGCTGTTGCCGAGCTGCGGGTCGACGACATAACCGTGGACTTCCGGCCTGAACCGCTTTGCCAGCGCCGTTATCAGGCCGGAATCGACACCGCTGCTGCAGGCGGTGGCAACGCTGGTATCGGCGATGCAGTGAAGTCCGACGCTGTCCTTGAGCAACGCCTCGAGCGTCGCCATGTGTTCAGCATCAGCGGATGCATCGCCGGTAATGCGCGCGGTCTCCAGCACGTCCAGCACATGCCAGAAGCGGCGCTTCTCGATAACGCCATCGGTGATCTTCCACAGGCCGGCGGGCGGCAGGCGCTCGATGCGGTCGAACAGGCTGTAGCTGGAATCGCGGCTCTGCCAGGCAAGCCGCAAGGTGATCTCGCGGCTGTCGATGTCGCGCGGAAAACCGTCGCAGGCGAGGATCGCCTTGTCCTCCGAGGCGAACAGGATTCGCTCCGGCGTGTCGGCCACCGACATCGGCTTGATTCCAAGACGGTCACGCGCAAGCCACAGCGCACTGCTGCGAGCGTCGAAATAGGCGAAGGAAAACATCCCGTCGAACAGCGGCACGGCTTTTTCGGGACCCCAGTGATGCAAGGCTTCGAGAACCACTTCGGCATCGCAGATGGTTCGAAAGACGACGCCTTGCGCCTGCAGCGTTTCGCGCAGCGAGCGGTAATTGTAGACCTCGCCATTGTAGACGAGAACGCCATCGCCGGAAGAAGTCAGCATCGGCTCACGGGCGGCGGGCGAGGGATCGATGATGGTAAGTCGGCGGTGACCGAGCGCCAGCCGATTGTTGTGCCAGCTGTCATGATCGTCGGGGCCGCGATGTACCAGCGCCTGCATCATGCTGGCGACATCCGACAGGTCGTTGGCGTCGATCGGGTTTCGTTTGCGCCAGACGCCGGCTATTCCGCACATGGCCTGCCGGTGAGTTCTGCCTGAGTCATGGCCTGCAATCTAGCCGGAACACAGCCGCCTGCAAGCGCTGCCTAGAACCCGTTTTCGATGCGCTCGAAGATGACGTTGGTGAAGGCCGATATCTGGCTGCCGATGAACGGACCGGTCAGCGCCACGACCAGCATGATGGCTACGATCTTGGGTACGAAGGTCAGGGTGATTTCCTGGATTTGGGTCAGGGCCTGGATCAGCGCGATGCCGATGCCGACCACCATGGCAACCAGCACCACCGGCGCGGACGCGACGAGCACCGTCCACACCGCATACTGGACGATGTCTAGGGCGTCGGCCTCGTTCATGTGAGCGCGCCTCTATGGAACTGTCTAGCTGGCCGGCTTTATCGAAACGCCCGCGCCGACCGGCACTTCGGTGCCGTTCTGCAGCACGGCGATCACGCCGTTGCTTGCAAGCTTGACCGAGGCCACGACGCCGGTCGTCTTGCCGTCGGCCGAGGTGATCGAACGGCCGATCAGGGCATCGGCCTGCGACAGCGCCGACGACTGCATGATCTGGTCGAGCTTGGTGTTGGTCTGCACCGATTGCTCGACCTGCGAGAAGGTGGCGAGTTGGGCGACGTACTGCGTCGAATCCATCGGTTTCGTCGGATCCTGGTTCTTCATCTCGGCGATCAACAGTTTCAGGAACGACTGGTAGTCGACCGCTGTCTTCGACGTCTGCTGAGTACCCTGGTTGGCGCCCGTGGGGATCGTCGTCGTCATGTCCACATTCATCAGTATTGTGCTCCCACGGCCAGCGGGCGCTTCGCACCCTGAACATCGTCATTGCCGCCAAGTGCGCGGCGTTCGAGCGGATAAAGCGCGCGGATAGCCTTCAGCGCTTCATAGATATGGTCTTCGCCGACCATGCGGTCGATCTGCTTCAGCGCGCCACTGATCTGCTCATCCTCGAAGCTTGCCAAAAGCAAGGGCAGCGAGCGGCGGAACATGGCGCGCGCCTCGATGGCGCCGGCCGGGTTCATCAGCATCACCTGCAGGATGAAATAGAGCTGCTTGAGCGGCGTCGAGGCATCGTCGGCCTGGATGACATGGTTCTCGAGCAGGAACTGTACGTCGTTCATTAGCTCGACGGTGACCTTGCGGTCGACGCGGATGACGGCGCCGTTGATGTAGATCTTCTCGTTCGGCTTCAGCGATATCTTCAGCGTGTTGGTCATTGAATGCCGTCCCGGATGATCTGGGACACTTCGATCAGCCCTTCGAAATTGTCGGTGCGGCCCTGGCGGATGTCCTCGGCCTCGCGCAGCAGCCACAGGCCGATGGAGATGAGGTTGGCGCGCAGTTCCTTGGGCAGGACATTGTCGCTGGAACCGAGATCCTCGACGAAGGTGGTCCAGACCCGGTTGGTGAAGTGCAGCGCTTCGACCGCCTCCATCGAGGTGTGGCCTACCGCCGCCGCCGCCGCCAGCATTTCGATCGAGCGGGTCAAAAGCTGCCGCTCGCGATCTTTCGCATCGGCAACGGAGTCGGTCTGGATGTCGGCGTAGGAGAATTGATACATCGTTTGGCTCTACCGTTGCGGTTGAGATTGTCAGGTCAGGTAGTTCAGCAGGCTCATCTGCTGCAGGCGCGCGGTCAGCGCGAAGGACGTCTCGATATGCTGCGTCAGATCCGCGACGCGGGTGGCGGCCTCGGCCGGATTGACGCCCTCCAGATCGAGGATATGGCGCTCGAACAGGTCGACCTGCGTCTTCATGCGGTCGCTCGCGTCGGAAACACGCTTCTCGGCAAGGCCGGTCTCGGCCTGCAACTGGCCGAGTCCGCCCAGCGCCTCGCCGACCATCGCCTGGGCGCGACCGACGACGGTGGTCTTCGCCGCCTGGCTGATGTTGCCGGAGAGCAGGCCGGTGACCAGGGCGGAAGCCATGGCGAGCTTGCGGATGCTGTCTTCATTGGCGCTGGCCGAGGTCTGGGTGGTTTCGCCCAGCGAAATGCGGCTGACGATCTGCTGGTCGGTGGCATTCGACCAGTTGGCCTGCCAGCCGGCGCCCATGAACTGCGGCACGACATTGCTGGTGATGAAGCCGTCCATCTGGGCGGCGGTGATGTTGGCGGCGAGCGGATCGGTCTGCGTGAAGCCGAAATACGACGAGAAGGAAGCGTCGAACGCCGCCTTGGCCGGCGAGCCGGCGGCGGTGAAATCGTCGATCGGCTTGACGTCGGTGTTGGTGCCGGCAAACAGATATTCGCCGTTGACGCTGGCATTGAGGATAGAGGTCATCTGCTGCACGGCGGCCTTGCCGGCTTGCTGCGTGATGGTGCTCGAGGAATTGCCGGCGGCGGTCAGTGCGGTCAGCAAATTCTGCGCAGTGTCGGAAAGCTGGCCAAGCGCAGCCTGCGTCGAGGACAGCCGAGCGTTGACCAGCGAATTGGAATCGATGATGAAGTTCAACCGGTCGAGGTCGCGCGAGAAGGTGACCGCCTGCGAGGTGCGCGCGCCGAGCGCCAGACCGACATCGGCGAGGGTGCCGGTCGTCGATTCCTTGGTGGCTTTGACCAGTTCGCCCTGCATGCGCATCTGCTGATAGCGCGCGGCGTTGGAGAGAGCGGCTGAGGAGACGGATGTGGCTTTCATGGCTTATCCCACGGCATCGAGCAGGGCCGACAGCATGTCGTCGACGGTTTTCATCATGCGCGCCGAGGCCTGATAGGTGTGTTCGAGGTCGAGCAGCAGCGACATCTCCTGGTCGACATTGACGCCGGTGTCGTTGGACAGCGCCTCGGCAGTGCGCGATGCCAGCGCTTCCTTGGCGTCTGCATTGCTCGAGGCCTGCTGGCGCTGGCCTTCGAACCAGCCAATGGCATTGGCGGCGTAGTCGGAGACGCTGGACGTCACGGTGATGCCGGCCGCAGCGTCGAAAGGCATCGGCTTGTCGAGCTTGTCGCCATAGCCGATCAAGAGCTGCGAATAGGAGGCGTCGCCGGCGGTGTTGGCGACATAGGCCGCACCATTGGCGCCGCCGTCGCGCAGCAGCACCGGATTGCCGCCGACGCTCGGGTCCATTGCGGCGTTGACCTTGATCGAGCCGGCAAGGCCGTCGATCAGCGTGCCGGCGGCCGGAATGGCGGGCGCACCCGACCAGGTGAACAGGCCGGTTCGGTCGGGCTGCGAAGGTGCTGTTTCGGCAAAGGCGGTGATGAGGCCGCGCGCGACTTCGTCGAGCTGGCTTTGCATCGTCGCCGCGACGCCGTCGCGCAAGGTGATGAGCCCGGCGAGCTTGCCGTCGGCGCTGGTGTTGCCGCCAGCCCCGGCGCTGACCGGCACATTGTCGATGTAGATGGTGTTGCCTGGTGTGCCGGCCGTGTAGCCCGCCGACGGGGTGAAACTTACCGAGCGCGGAATGGTCTCGAACAGCGTCGTGCCGTCCTTGGTGGTTATGACCATGTCGTTGTCGCCGCGCGTGAAAGTCGACACAGGCACATAGTCCGCGATCTTCTTCAGCAATGCGTCGCGCTGGTCGAGCGCGTCGGATGCATCCGTGCCCGATCGGGTTGCGGAAATGACGGCCTTGTTGGCGGCCTGGAACTGGCTGAGCAACGAGTTGAGATCGTTGACGGCCGTCGATATCTCGCCATCGGCCTGGGTGCGGAAATCCTGGATCGCGTTGGTGCCGTCGTTCAGAGCGCGCACCACCTGCTGGGCCGCGTCGATGACGCTGGAGCCGAGGTTCCGGTTGGATGGCGTAGCGGCGTAAAGCTGCAGCGCGTTCTGCAGCTTGCCGATCGCGGTCGAGGCAGAGGAGGCGTTGTCGACGCCGTTGAGGGCAACGGCGAGGCGGTCAATTCCGCTGTAAAGCGTGCTCTGGCCGCTCCATGCCGATTGCGCGCTAAGGTTCTGGCGAAACAGCAGGGCGTTGGTGGCGCGCTGGATCTCGACCGAGCGCGCCCCGGGCGCGCTGCTGACGACGACCGCCGTGCGGCGGGCATAGTCGGGGTTGCTGGCGTCGGCAATGTTGCGGGAAAGGACGCTGGTCTGCTTCGATGTGGTCTGAAGCGACTGTTGGGCTATGGTCAATGCGGAAGTCAGCGACATGCGGGTCTTTCATGAGGCCAGTGGGGAGGGGATGACGTCTCTGCCCTGTCGGCGGCGTCGGCGCTCGGAAACCTGCAATCCCGGACCACCCCGGCCGGTTTGCCGGTGTGGCCTCGAATTCGAAATCCGCGCACCGCGCTGCTCTGGTTTGGGTTCATTCCCTTGGCGCCCGTCGTTTATCTCTTCAGGTTGACAAGGACATCCATGAGGTCGGAACCGGTCTGGAACACTTTCGAGTTAGCGGTGTAGCTGCGCTGCGCCGCGATCATGTTGGTCAATTCCTCGGCGATATCGACGTTGGAATTTTCCAACGCGCCGGAGATGATGCTGCCGAGCTTGCCTTCATTGGCGAAGCCGATGCGCACGGTGCCGGAGTCGGTGGACTGCGCATAGACATTGCCAGGCAGTGCGGTGAGGTTGTCGGCGCTCTGGACGTCGGCCAGTGGGATCTTGAACAGCGGCTTGGTCGAGCCGTCCTGATACTGGGCGTAAATGACTCCGTCCTCGCCGATCTGGATCTTTTCGATCGTGCTGGGCGCGTTGCCGTTGACCTTGGCTTCGGAGACTGTGAAGCCGGTGCCGAGCTGAGTCAGCTTGGACAAATCGAGGTCGAGCGACGCACCGCCCGGTACGGGGATCGTTATGCTGTCGACCGCGCCGGTTAGCTTGCCGGTGGTGGTGTCGAAGGTCAGGTTGGCCGTGGCCAGCGCGCCGCCCGTATAGGGGAAGGATGTGCCCGGCGTCGCCTGGGACTGGTCGAACACAGAGACCGACCAGGCGCCGGTGCCGGTGTTGGTGAAATAGACGTCGAGCAGCTTCTTGTTGCCGAGATTGTCGTAGGTGACCATCGAGGACTTCGACGTGTATTCGGCGGTCGGGCTGTTGGTGGAAGGCAGCGGACCGGCGGGCGGCGTGGCGCCAGCCGGCAGATTGGCGTTGAAATTGCCTGTGGTGCTGGGCGTCGCCGTCATTTCCTGGTCGGAGATCTGGACCGGAACCAGCCCTTCGAAGCCGTTGGCGGTGGCTGCCGGCGTGCCGTTGGCGTAGCTGTATGCCATCAACTGGTAGCCGGCGGCGTTGACCAGCCTGCCCTGAGCGTCGGGAACGAATGCGCCGGCGCGGGTGAGGAAAGGCGTTCCGCTGGGGTCCTGGACGACGAAGAAACCGTTGCCGTTGACCGCAAGGTCGGAAACCGAGGTCGTGTACTGCAGCACGCCCTGGGCGCTGATGGCCGAGCGGATGGTGGTGTTGACGCCGCCGGAATTATAGGCGCCGCCGACCTGCGGCATGATCAGCGTCGAAAACTCGGCCGAGGATCGCTTGTAGCCGGTGGTGTCGGAATTGGCGATGTTGTCGGCTGTCGCCGAAAGGCGGTTGGCCTGCGCGTTCATGCCGGAAACGCCGGTCCGCATCATTCCGTAAAGGCTCATCGAACGTCTCCTCAATGCCCAACATCGTTGGGCCCATCTGTGGTCGCGAGGATATAATTTCTGTCTTGCGCGAGGCTGGCGCAGACCGCCATCAGAACACCAGCCGGTAGCCAAGGAAGCGCTTGGAATCTATCGGGTCCTGGCCGAGCTTTTCGCGCAGCTTCTTGCGCAATTTGGAGATGTGGCTCTCGACCACGTTCTCCTCGACCTCTTCGTCGAAGATGCCGTAGATGGCGTTGAAGACCTGGGTCTTGGTGACCCGGCGTCCGCGGTTGCTCGCCAGATATTCGAGGATGCGGCGTTCGCGACGCGGCAGAGGCAGCGGCTGGCCATCGATCTCGGGATCGCGGCCATCCATGAAGATGCGCATGGCGCCGATCTCGGTGTAGCTGACGTCCTCATGGGCGCGGCGGCGGATGGCGGTGATGCGGGCCAGGATCTCCCGAATATGGACCGGCTTGCGGATGACGTCGTCGACACCGCTCTCGAACAGCCGCAGCGTATTCTCGAGCGAGTGCTGTTCGCTCAGCGCAATGACCGGAGCGCCGGTGCGGTCGCGGATCTGGCGTGGCGAGATGGCGCCTTCGCGGCAGTCGCCGATGAGGAAGGCTCGGACCGATCGCAAATCCGTGTCGGCGGCCGATGTCACCCACTCGCCGAATTCGCCGGACGCGAAGCCTGCACAGGCGACGCCCTCACGATCGAAAAGTGAATTATAGCCTTCAGTTACGAGCTCACGCTCGTCAACGATTACAATCATCGGCCCCGCCTCCGAATCAGATCATCTGCCCCGTGGGAAGAGCCGTAACCGGTGCCGGGAATCCTGAACAACCATCATTTCTTGTAGCTATTTTCTTGGGAGTTATTTCGAGTTTCGAAATAACCGCAATCAGGAGGTTGTATCGTTGGTTGCCGAACGGGTGACGTGGCACGTCAACCGCCGGGCGTGGATTTGCAGCCGTTCGCAAGAGATGATTCACCTAAGGGTTGCAAAAGTTGCGGGCGTTCGGGGTCCATTTGCCGAAGCCGGTGGCGACCATATTGGCGATGACGCGGCAGACATAGAATTTCTGCGCGGGATCATTGTCGGGCCCGGCGTGGTAGCGGGCGACGGCCATCGACCAACTGACATGACGCGCATGCAGGCTGGCCAGGAAGCGTGCGGCATAGTCGACATTCTGGCGCGGGTCGAGCATGTCGTCGACGCTGCGGAAATGCGCGGCGTGATAGTGATGGTTGATCTGCATGCAGCCGAGGTCGATCAGCGTCTTGCCCTCACGTCGGGCTGCTTCGAAGGCGGCCAGGGCCTCAGTGCGGCTCCTTGGAAATACCGCTTTTCCCTCTATATTCAATGCGTTAGGTTGCAAGCTACCCTTCTTGCCGGTCTCGGTCAGCCCGACCGCATAGAGGATGCCGGCGGGCACGCCATAGCGGTCGGCGGCACGCAAGATCTCGGGCTCGCAAGGGTTGGTGGCGGCGGTGGCCGGCTTGGTGGCGAGGCTAGATAAACATATCGTCGCCAGCGCGCTCGCGAGCAGGCGCGCCAGCGCGGCCGAATTCCTGGGCATCGTCATTGCGGTTTCTTCCCGACTGCTGGCCGCCCGAACCCGTATTGTTGCCGCTCGAGTTTCCGGGCTGAAAAGCGGACTGGTCGCGGCCTTGCGGCATTGGATGCGAGTTCGCTGCATCGCTGCGGGCCGCTGCGTGGATCGCTATCGAGGGTTGCAGGATGGTGACCTTGTCGACATCGAAGCCGAGCCCGCGCAACGACTTCACGATGGCGTCGCTGTCGGTGGCGAGACGGCGGTAAGCCTCATGGGTTTCGGGCTTCAATTCTATCGAAAGTTGTTCTCCGGAAAGCCTGAGACTGGCGGTGACCATGCCGAGCTCTGCCGGGTGAAGCTCGATCTTCAATATATGTGTCGGAACGGCAACAGAACCGGCCGTCTGGGCGGTCGTCGACGGCGTCGAAACCGCTTGCCGCAGGCCGTTATCCGAAGCCAGCGCGTCGATAAGCGCCGAAGTCGTTTGGTTTATCGGACTATGTGCCGGCGCGGGGAAGCTCTGTTCGGCGACAATGTCGACGCGCGCAGCGAATGGCGGCGGTTTTCCCTGTGTGGACGATGCCGCGGAATGGGCTCCATCGACGGACTTCGCCGACGGCGCGGACCGTTTTGCCTCGGGTGCCCAAACGTCGCTTGCCGTCTGGTTCGCCGGTAGAGGAGGCGTCGGACCATCCTGGTGCGGCAGTTTGCCGGACTGGAGCCCGATAGCGGGCAGCTTTTGCCCCTGATCCTGTGCGGAAACGCTGGTACCGGGCTTGGCCCGTTCCGATCGCGTCGTCGTGTCGAGTCTGTTGTCAATGCCGGAAGCTGCGCGGTGTCTCTTCAGAGGCGACGTCTGTGCAGAAATGGCCTCGCCAGCGGGCGCCGGTTGCCCAGTCTGTCCATTCGTCGCGATGCCGTTCCCGCTTGTCCGGACCGTTGAGAAATGCCTGATATCGTGCAGCGCCAGCACCAATGGCAAAAGATCCTGCAGCGGTCCTGCATCCGCGTCTCGTCCGGCCACTTCAGCGTCGTTGGATGGTTTGTCCGGGCCACTGTCGGCATGTTCTTTTGCGGCCTTGCCGGCAGCGGACTTCGCCACCGTCTTGCCAGACTGGGTGTGTGGGATTTCGCTTTTGCCGGGACCGGCAGGGCTGCGTTTGGCCCAATGCGGCTCGTGCGACGCGGCCTCAATTGCTCCCTGGCCTATCGGTGTCGGCGCATCGTCGTCGCCGCGCACCATGTCACCGAAGCTTTTGTCGCCACCTTTGGCGTTTGAGGCCGACTGCTTCGATCCGGCGTGCGCGGGAGCCGGCAGGGCCTGGCCAACATTGGTGGTCATTTCGGGGCTGCTCCAAGCATCTGGTCGATCAAATCGAGCTGGCGACGCGTCCTCGCCATGGCGGCGTCGGTGGGATCGGCTGGCTCTACGGCGGCGGGGGCCGGCGCCGATGCCGGCACGACCGGAGCCGCATCGCTGGCCGGGGCGACTGCAGGCGTTTCCGCCGCCTTTGCCTCTGGCGTGCTTGGTGCCTGCGCGGCCGGTTCACTTGCCGCCTTCAGTCGGTCGGTTGCTGCCGGTTCACTCGATGTTGTGGCGGCTGGCTGTTCCGGCATTGCGCCTTCGACCGGCGGCAGCTCGGGCTCATCGGGGTTTGCCACAGCCGCTGTCTTGACCGGCTCCTGTTTGGCCGCGGCAGGCGCGGGCTTGTCGGCAGGCAGCGGCGCCGGCGGCGCGATCACTTCGCCGGCCACGGCCTGCGCGGCATCGAGCAAGTCGCGGTCGCTTTGCGAAAGCTGGCTGCGATCGATCTTGTCGAGCTTGGCGCGGACCTCGTCGATGGTGCCCGACGTCACCGTGGACAGGCTGGAATAGAGCTGGGCGCGCGGGTCGTCTTGATTGTGGATGCCATCGCGGCCCTGTTCGGCCCTGGCCGAGGCAAACGCTGAGAGATCGGCAAGGCCGTCAATGGCGGCGCGGCGGGCAATGCGCAGATAGATCACCTTCTCGCGCTCGGGATCCATCATCGCGGTTATGTCGGCGAGCTTGTCCTGGCTGATCGCCATGTGCAGCGTGATGACGCCGGAGACGAAGGCGTCGGCGAACTGGCTGGCATAGGGCGAATAGAGGTAATCCTCGACATATTGGGTCGAGGCAAGCGCGAAGCGCGCGCCATCGCCTTGCGCGGCGGCGATGCCGACCGAGCGGCGCAGCGCTGCTTCCTCGACCAGCGTGCCGGGGCTGAGCAGGCGAGCATCGTCGAGCAGGGCAAGCGCGGCGACCGGTTCTTCGGTGGCGAGCAGTGAGCCTTTGACCAGCGCCAGAAAAGCACCGAGATCGGAGGGCAGTGTCATCGGATCGATCGGCTTCAGCGCCTCGATCGCGGCCGCTGGGCGGCCATTCAGATAATCGACAATGCCCTTGGCGATGGCCAGGCTTTGCGCGTCGGTCTTGGCGCGCGACACCGCCACCTCGACGGTGACGGGATTGCCGCCGCTCATGCCATAGACCAGCAACGCGCGAAAATTCTTAGGGTCGCTGAAGTCCTGCGCGTCCGCCGCGCGCAGCCTCGTGTCGGTCATTTCGAGCAGCTTGGCTTGCATCGGCAGCGCGGCATGGTCGCCGGCGGCGATGCGGTCCTGTACCAGCTGCAGCGAGCGCACCAGCTGATAGGGCTGCAAGCCATCCTCGGCAAAAGCTGCCGGCGAATGGACAGCGCTCAGCAGCAGCAGGCCGACAGCGCGGCCGATGATAGCGGAGCGCCTCATCCGTCGGTCGCCATCAGGATCTCGATGCGGCGGTTCGCGGCCGCCATCGGGTCGGCCGCAATTTTCGGTTCGCGGTCGGCGAAACCGGCGACTTCGGTGATGCGGCGCTCGTCGACGCCGCCGCGCACCAGCATGTAATAGGCGGAATGGGCGCGCGCCGTGGACAGCCGCCAGTTGTCGTAGGTATCGCTGCGGAACGGCCGCGCATCGGTATGGCCGTTGATGCTGATCGTGCCTTTCTGCTCATTGACGATGCGACCAATCTTCTCCATCGCCAGCACCAGTTCACGCCGCGGCACCGCCGATCCGATCTCGAACATGCCGAAATCGAACTGGTCGGTGATCGAGATGACGACGCCCTTGTCGGTGGCCTCGACGGAGACGCCGTCGTGCAATTTGTCGCCTGGCTTGAAGGCCTCGGCCAGTTCCTGCTTGACCTGTTCCGCGGCCTTAACGGCAGCGGCACTCGGCGCCTTTTCCGCGGCTTCGGGCTTGGGTGCCGCTTCCGCCTGCGCTGCCTTTGCCTCCTCCGCCTTTTTCGTTTCGGCCTTTGCGGCTTCAGCCTTGGCCTCTGCCTTGGCTTCAGCCTTGGTCGGCGGCTTGTCGGATGCGGATTTCGCCAACGGTTCGAGCGGCGCATCCACCACTGGCGGCGCCGGCGGCACGGCCTTCACTTCAGTCACTTGCGTCTGTGCCGCCTTGTCGCCGGGTTTGAGCGGATCGCCTTCGATCTTGCTGCGTTCGGCGGTGGCTTCGGCGCCGGGTGCTGCCACCTGCTGCGACCAGAAATCCGGCGCGAACGGGTCGCGGTAGGATTGGCCGCCCGATGCGCCGGTGGCCGGGCCGGACGCCTGCGCGCCACCATCGCCCTTCTCGCTGACGTTCTGCATGACGCCGGTATCGGTGGCGATTTCCGACAGCACCGCATAGGGATCGGCAAACAGATGCTCGTCGGAAAGATCCGTCTTCGGCGCCGATTCCTTCGGCTGCTTCTTGTCGGAAGTGCCAGCGCCGCCGATGCCGTCCTGTCCGGCCTTGCGGGTCTTGTCCTTCGGGTCGTCAGCCGTCAGCCCGACCTTGCTCGGCCCATCGCCGAGGTCTTCGAGGCCCTTGCGGCTGGCGTTGCGGTCGACCAGTTTGACCGGGTTGAAATAGCTGGCGACGGCGGCCTTGGTCTGCTCGTTGGCAGCATTGATCAGCCACATGACGAGGAAGAAGCACATCATGGCGGTCATGAAATCGGCAAAGGCGATCTTCCAGACGCCGCCATGATGGGCGTCGTCGTGGTCGTCGTGGTTGCGCTTGACGATGATGATCTCGTGCGGATGGCCCGCTGCGTCGGCAACGCTCATGACAATTCCCCGTTCATGAGAGGGCCTCGGACAAGGCAGAAGACCATTCGGCAATTCGGGTTTCGAACACCGCCTCGTCAATGGCGACGGTGAGGTCGAAGCCGGGCGCCTCGACGAAATCGAGATTGGCCGCGCGCGAACCGAGCGAAGCCTTCAGCGTCTCGAACAAAGAGAGCGGTCCGCGCACGGCGATGCGCACCGCCTCGCTGTCGCCGACGGCTTCGCGGATCGTGCCGGCAAGGGCTTCCAGCGAGCGCTTCTGCAGATCGTCGCTGACGATGCCGCCAATGATGCGGGCAACGGTGGCGCCGACGAGTTCGCTGACCTTGGCCTCCATGGCGTCGATACGGGCAGTGACGGCGACGCCGACATCGCCGCCGAAGCTTTCCAGAAAGGCCTTTGCTTCATCGGCGTTGGCCTGACGCTCCGCCTCGAGCTCGGCTTGGTGGGCGATGACAAGGCGGGCTTCAAGGGCGGCTTCGGCGTCGATGACCGCTTCGGCGATCAGCACGCCGATGTCGGCCTGCGCCACCGGCGTCTCCGGCCTTGGCTCGGCCTTGGTCGGGAGCGGTGGCTGGCCGGCGCGCTGGGTGCGTGCGCCGAAATCCGGCAAAAGATCGAAGAGCGCTGCCGAGGCCATGGTCTACACCGCTGCTTCCTGGGCCGCCCATTTGCGCAGGATCTGCGCGGTGCGCTCCTCGTTGAGATCGACCATGCGGGCAAGACGTTCCTGTGGCGCCGGCCTGATCTTCTGGCGAAGATCGTCGAGCGGAGTCGGGCCGGGGCGGCTGCCGGGCAAGGCAGCCGGCGCGGGTTCGGCACTAGCGGTTTCGGGTGTCGGCAGCGAGCGCTGGACATCGTCGAAGGTCGGACCGGCAAGTGCGGGCGTCGGCCGCGCGGTCAGCGCGGTGGCCATCGGCCTCAGGCCGAAGAAAGCGACCAGGAACACCACGACGATGAAGGCGCCGGCATTGATCATCGTGCCGGCATGGGTTCCGATCGACGCCATCATGCCCGGCTGTTCGATCGGTTCGCCGTCCAGCCCGTCGATGAACTCGACCGCCGAGACATCGATGACATCGCCGCGCTTGTCGTCGAAGCCGGTGGCGGATGCCACCATCTTCTGGATGTCGGCGACGCGCTTGGCGATCTGCTCTGATGTGGCGTCCTTGCCGAGGATGGTCATCAGCCGCTGCTGGTTGACGACGACGGCGATCGACATCTTGGTGACGGAATAGCCGTTGGAGACGGTGGCGATCTTCTTGGAGTTGATCTCGTAATTGGTGATCTCCTCCTTGCGGTCGTTCGCCGATGTCGTCTGCGGGCCGTCGGTGCTGGTCGCCTGGGTCTCGGGCAGGTTCTGCTCGACGCTGGCCGGGGTCGAGGCCTGCCTCTGGTTGCTGTTCTCGTTGGCGCGCACCGACTGCACCGAACGCTCGACGCGCGACTCCGGATCGAAGATCGTCTCTTCGGTCTGGCGGGTGTCGGTGTTGACATCGGCCTTGACGCTGGCGCGGAAATTGTCGGGTCCGAGATAAGGCGTCAGCGCGCGGCGGATGTTGTCGCCGATCTGCGCCTCGACGGTCTGCTCGACGCCGAGCGTGCGCGCGGCACTGGTGTTGGAGGGGTCGTCACCGGCGGCGAGAAGGTTGCCATTGGAATCGAGCACGGTCACCTTGTCGGCCGACAGGCCGGGGACTGCGGCGGCGACGAGATGGCGGATCGACATGGCGCTCTTTTCGGCGTCGATGCCGGAATAACGGATGACCACCGAGGCGGAGGGCTGCTGTTCGTCGCGGCGGAAATTGGCGCGCTCGGACATGACGATGTGGACGCGTGCCGCCTTGATGCCGGAGATCGACTGGATGGTGCGGGCGATCTCGCCCTCCAGCGCGCGCACGCGGGTAATCTGCTGCATGAAGGATGTCAGGCCGAGCGAGCCGACATTGTCGAACAGTTCGTAACCGGCATTGGCGCTGGTCGGCAGGCCCTTTTCGGCAAGCAGCATGCGCGCCTGCGCGGTGGTGCCGGCCGGCACCAGCACGGAGGTACCGTCGGAGCCGACGTCGAAGCCGATGCCGGCTTCGCCGAGCACCAGGCCGATCTGGTTCACGTCGGAACGATCGAGCCCGACATAGAGCGTCTCATAGGCCGGGCGGTTGAGATAGACCGAGCCGATGCCGATGACGGCCATCACCAGCGCGGCAATGCCGGCCAGCATGGCCAGGCGCCTGACGCCAAATGCCCTGAGATTCGAGATGATGCTCTGGATCTGTTGCGGCACGATTCAAGCGCTCCCGGCATGATATTCCGTGGGAACACTAGACCGCGAAGCTTGTGCGAAGATGATAGATACAAAGCGAAAGGGCCGCGCTGTTGGCGCGGCCCTTCAATTCAAGGGAAGAGCAGGGTTCGGCTTACTGTTTGAACAGCGCCAGGATCGACTGCGAGTTGCCGTTGGCGATCGACAGCGACTGGATGCCGAGCTGCTGCTGGACCTGAAGGGCCTGCAGACGGGTCGATTCCTTGTTCATGTCGGCGTCGACCAGGGCGCCGACGCCCTTGTCGATGGAGTCCGACAGGTTCGACAGGAAGCTCTTCTGGGTGTCGATGCGCGACTTGGCGGCGCCGAGATAGGCCGCGCCCGTGGACAGTTTGGCAAGTGCCGTTTCGACGGCGCCCAATGCGGTGTCGATGGCGCTGTCGGTCACGGCCGTGACGCTCGGATCGAAGAAAGTCGTAGCAAGCAGACCGCCGGCAATGCCGCCCGTGCCGGCAATATCTAGCACCTGGGTATCAGCTGCCTTGACGTCGATCGTGTCGATGGCGACCGTCGTGCCGGTCCGGTTGTAGGAAGCGACGATCTTCAAATCTGAGGTCGCGGCGGCGTCGTTCTGCAGCAGGTTCGAGCCGGCATAGGAGGCGTTGGTGACCGACGACTTGATCTGATCCTGGATGGCCTTGATTTCGGTCGCGATCTTTTGCTGGTTGTCCTGGCTCGCACCGCGGGCGGTCACCAGCTTGGCCTTGATCTGGTCGACCTGGTCCTTGATATCGGTGATGGCAGTGTAGGCGGTGTCGACCTTGCCGGCGCCGAGGCCGAGCGCGTCCTGGACAGCCGAAAGCGCCTTGTTGTCGGATTTCATCGTGGTGGCGATCGACCAGTAGGCGGCGTTGTCGGAAGCAGTCGCGACGCGGTAGCCGGTCGAAATGCGCGACTGGGTGGTTTCGAGCTGCTTGTTGGTGTTGTTCAGGCTCTGCAGCGCGGTCAGCGCCGAGGCGTTCGTCATGATACTAGCCAAGATATTACCCCTTCTCAAAAACTGGCGTGTCCCGCACACGCCGGATCAACTTCATCAGGGGGTAGGCATAAGCCCATCGACCGTCTGGTCTGCCCGCCATGGTATGGTTAACCATGACTAGCGAGATATGGTTAATGGCCTGTTAAAACAGGCCATTCCGGGCGCTGGCCAAGAGCAAAAATCGGCCGCCATTTAAAAAAGAAAATCAACAGCCACAAAAGAAATCGGGCCGCGCTGTTGGCGCGGCCCGACCGGATCTTGTCAGTCGTAAAGTCGAGAGATCAGCCGCGGAAGAGCGACAGGATCGACTGCGAGTTGCCGTTGGCGATCGACAGCGCCTGGATGCCGAGCTGCTGCTGGACCTGGAGGGCCTGCAGACGGGTCGATTCCTTGTTCATGTCGGCGTCGACCAGAGCGCCGACGCCCTTGTCGATCGAGTCGGACAGGTTCGACAGGAAGCTCTTCTGAGTGTCGATGCGCGACTTGGCGGCGCCGAGCGAGGCAGCGCCGGTGGACAGCTTGGCAAGCGCCGTTTCAACGCTGCCGAGCGCGGTGTCGATGGCGGTGTCGGCAACAGCGGCGCTGCTCGGATCGAAGAAGGCCGCAGCCAGCAGGCCGCCGACGATGCCGCCCGTGCCGGCGACATCGAGAACCTGCGTGTCGGCAGCCGTGACGTCGATCGTGTCGATGGTGACGGCCGCGCCGACGCGGTTGTAGGAAGCGACAATCTTCAGGTCGGAGGTTGCGGCGGCGTCATTCTGCAGCAGGTTCGAGCCGGCGAAGTTGGCGTTGGTGACCGACGACTTGATCTGCGCCTGGATGGCGGTGATTTCGGTCGCGATCTTCTGCTGGTCTTCCTGGCTGGCGCCGCGGGCGGTGACGAGCTTGGACTTGATCAGGTCGACCTGGTCCTTGATGTCGTTGATGGCGGTGTAGGCGGTGTCGACCTTGCCGGCGCCGAGGCCGAGCGCGTCCTGAACGGCCGAGTTGGCCTTGTTGTCGGACTTCATCGAGGTCGCGATCGACCAGTAGGCGGCGTTGTCGCTGGCGGTGGCGACACGGTAACCGGTCGAAATGCGGGCCTGCGTCGTTTCAAGCTGCTTGTTGGTGTTGTTCAGGCTCTGCAGCGCGGTCAGCGCCGAGGCGTTCGTCATGATACTGGACATGGCTACTCGTACCTTGATTTTTACAGGGTGTTTTTTTGCATACCGGCTTTTCCGGTATGACGGAGCGGCATCATGCCAATGATCGTGAGACCCGATCACCCGCCATCTGCGAGCAATATGCGGGCGAGTCCCTACCAAAGGGCTAAACGGGACGGTTAACCGGAAATATATTGCATAGAATTTTAGCTAGGTGCCGCGCGCAGGTCGCGGGCGGTCAGGTGAACGATCGCACCAGGCTGCCGACGAGCAGGTTCCAGCCGTCGATGAGGACGAAGAACAGGATCTTGAAGGGCAGCGACACGACGGTCGGCGGCAGCATCATCATGCCCATGGCCATGGTGATGGTGGCAACGATCAGGTCGATGACGAGGAACGGCAGCACGATCAGGAAACCGATTTCGAAGCCGCGGCGGATTTCCGAGATCATGAAGGCCGGCACCAGGATGCGCAGGTCGACGGTTTCCTTGGCAACCACCTGGCCGCGTTCGCGGGCGAGATCGGCGAACAGGTCGAAATCCTTGTCGCGGACATTGTGCAGCATGAAGGTGCGGAACGGGTCCGAAATCTTCTCGAACGCCTCGGTCTGGCTGATCTGGTTGTCCATCAGCGGCTTGACGCCGGTGTTCCAGGCCTGGTCGAAGGTCGGCGCCATGACGTAGAAGGTCATGAACAGCGACAATGAGATCAAGATGAGATTGGCCGGCGTCGACTGCAGGCCGATGCCGGCGCGCAGGATCGAGAATGCGATGACGAAGCGGGTGAAGCTCGTCACCATGATCAACAGACCCGGCGCCACCGACAACACGGTGAGCAGGCCGAACATCTGGATGATGTAGCCGACGGTGGCACCGTCGGCCTTGCCGATGCCGCCGAGATCCAGCTGCTGGGCAGCGGCGACAGAAGTGGCGGCGACGACGATCGCTGCGGCGAGAAGCAGTTTTCTCATTCGAGCAGCAATGTCCTGATCAGAACCTGTTTGGCATGGCCGCCGCTGCGGATCGCGGCGCGCTCCTCGAGGTCGGCTTTCAAATGCTGGTAGCCGCTGGCGCCTTCGATCTGATGCATCTTCAGGGTGCGGACCATGGCCAGCAGGTCCTGGTGAATGCTTTCGGTGAGCTCCGGCGGCTGCGGCGCATCGTAGACCACCGACGCTTCCAGCCTTATCCAGGTGTCGGCAGGCGAAGCCAGATTGGTGGTGATCGGCGCCAGCTGGACAAGCGTCGGCCCGGTGCCGGGCGCATGTTCGGCCGCCTTGCTCGGTTGCTCGGCGTTGGACTGGTTCTCGGGCGCGGCGGGCACCGGCACCGGTCCCCCGACGCCCTTCAGATAGCCGCCGGACATCCAGCCCATGCCGATCGCGGCGCCCGTCATCGCCAGCAGCATCGCAAGCTGGATGACAAGCGACGGGCCCTTTTTTTGCTGAACCTGTTCGACATTTGCCACGGCGCCGTTCTCCAGTCCTAAAAGGGGAGGACTTGGTCGAGGATCTGCTGACCGTAAGCGGGCTGCTGGATTTCGCTGACGCGGCCGCGGCCGCCATAGGAGATGCGCGCCTCGGCGATGCGTTCATAAGAGATGGTGTTTTCAGCGCCGATATCGGATGGACGCACCATGCCGGCGATGGTCAGCACCCTGAGCTCGTAATTGACGCGCACCTCCTGTGAGCCCCGGATCATCAGATTGCCGTTGGGCAGGACTTCGGTGACGACGGCGGCGACGTTGAGCTCGAGGTTCTCCGAGCGCTTGATTTCGCCGTCCGCATTGGTTTCGGTGGTGGAGCTCAGCCCCGCGTCGCCCTTGCCGCTGGTGGTGGCACCTTCCCATCCGAGGTTGACGTCATAGCCGAGCTTGCGCCCGGCGGTGCGGCTGCGGTCGTTCTGGTTCTTGAAGTTGGCCTTGTCGTTGAGCTTGATCCTGACGGTGAGGATGTCGCCATCGCGCAGCGCGCGTGGGTCGGTGAACAACCGGCTCTGGCGATCATCCCACAGCGAGAATTTCTTCACTGGCGCGGGTGGCGTTTCGGGATAGGAGTAGGGCGCATTGACGCTGCCGGTAATGCCGGCGCCAACCGGCGACAGCGCCGGCTCCCTGCCGATCTCCCTGGGGTCGGAGGCGCAGCCGGCAAGTGAAGCGGTGGCGACCAGGGCGAGTATATGCGACTTCATGACGGGTCTACCCTTCGCGCCGCGCTGGCCATAATGCCGGTGAGCGTGGCTGCCGCCTTCTGGTCCATTTCGTTGAGAATGACGCCGGCCTTGCGCGAATCGAGTTTCATCAGGATGGCGGCGGCGAGATCAGTGTTGACCATGGCCAGGCGCTCGGCCGCGGCATCCGGTTTCATGCCGGCATAGATCTTGACGACGCCATCCTCGGCGCGGGCCAGGAAAACTTCACGCCGCTTCAGCCATTGCTCGTATTCGGCGCGCTTGTCGTCCAGCGCCTTCATGCGCTGGTCGATGCCAGCCTGCAACTGCTTCAACTCTTCGGCCTGCAGCGCGTAACGGCGGTCGCGGGCGGCGTCGGCGATGTTGGAGCAGAAGCGCTGGATCTCGCTTTCATCGGGCACCTTCTCGCGGACCAGCTGCTGCATTGCCGCCGGCTGTTGCCCGCCAGGCAGAACCTGCCGCACCGCTTCTTCCGCGCGGACAGTGCCGCCGGCAAGGACGGTGGCGGCGATGACGCAAGCTGCCAAGGCCGCGCTTCGGCGGTGCTGCTTTTGGGAAAAGAAATCGATCATCGGCTTGGCCTATTGGAGAACCAGATCGGCCTGCAAAGCGCCGGCCGACTTGATGCCTTGCAAAATGGCAATGATGCCGTCCGGCTTGACGCCGAGACGGTTGAGGCCCGACACCAGCGTTTCGAGGTTCGGTCCGTCGAGCACATTGACGCGGGCGTCAGGCCGCGTGGCATCGATGGTGGTGAAGGGTTCCTCCGCTGTCACGCCCTTGGAGAACGGTTCCGGCTGGACGATCTTCGGCTGTTCGGTGATGCGCACGGTGAGCGTGCCGTGGCTGATCGCCACCCGCGAGATCTTGACCTCGTTGCCGATGACGATGGTGCCGGTGCGTTCGTCGATGACGACGCGTGCCGGCGTGTCGGTCTCGACCACCAAATTCTCGATCTCGGCGTAGAAGCGCGCCGCCGAAACATTCTTCGGCCGCCTGATCTGCACGGTACGTGCATCGCGCTCCGCCGCCACGCGCATGCCGAAGCGTTGCGAGGTGTAGCCGTTGATGGCGTCGGCGATGCGAACGGCAGTGGAGAAATCGGGGTTGCGCAATTGCAAGGTGAGCAGCGCCTGGTCCTCGAATTCGGCGCGCACCGTGCGCTCGACGATGGCGCCGTTGGGCACGCGGCCGGCCGTCGGCACGCCCTGCGTCAGCTTTTCGGCATCGCCCTGGGCAGTGAAGCCGGAAACGATGACCGAGCCTTGCCCGACAGCATAGATTTCGCCATCGGCCGCCTTCAGTGGCGTCATTATCAGCGTGCCGCCGGCAAGCGATGTGGCGTCGCCCATCGAGGAGACGTCGATGTCGATGCGGGCGCCCGACTGCACGTAAGGCGGCATGTTGGCGGTGACGATGACGGCGGCGACGTTCTTGGCCCGCGCGCTGCCGCCTTCGGTGGCGATGCCGAGATTTTCGAGCATGGCGCGGATCGACTGTTCGGTGAAGGGCGAATTGCGCAGGCTGTCGCCCGATCCGGCGAGGCCGATGACGAGGCCGTAGCCGACGAGCTGGTTGTCGCGCGAAGCCTGCAGCTGCGCAATGTCCTTGATGCGCGATGCGACCTGGCCGGGTGGCAGAGAGCTTGGGCCGTTGGAGACCCTGAACATGCGGTTGGTGGTGGCCGGATCATATTCGGGATCGACAAAGGCGCCGCCATTCTGGCCGGCAAGATCGCGCTTTTGCTTCGGCGTAAGACCGTCGGCCAGCGCCGGCTGCAGGCCGACAACGGTCGCGAGCAGAAGGGCAGCTCCGCGTCTCATGACGCGCTGACCCGGACGGTGCCGTCCGCCATCACCGTGCCGGAAAAGATCTTGCCGCTGTCTGTGTTGCGGACCTTGATCAAATCGCCGGCGGCACCCGGCTGCAGCGACACCGCCGTAGCCGAAATGGTGAGGTCGCCGGCGATGAAATAGACCTGCACGGCGGCGCCCTGTTCGACCAGCCAGGCGTCGCGGATGGCGGCGGCCGGGATGTAGCGGCCGGGCAGCAGCGTGCGCTTGGCGACCTTGCCCTGGAGTTCCATGGCCTGCGTGGCGACCGCATCCGGCCTGTGCTTTCCGGGGAGCAGCGTCACCGGTTTCAGCACGCCGGTGTCGATCATCTCGCCGGGATAAATGACCCGGTTGGGGATCAGAACGATCTCGCCGGTTGCCTGACTGCTCGCGACGTGGGTGCTGGTCTGCTGGTCTGCGCTCTCCTGGGCAAACGCCGGCACACCGCCGGCTACCAGCGCGAGCATCAGCGCGGTGCGGCAAAGCGCGGAGCGGGAGGCCGGAGAGAGCATCAAACCTTACCTGATGTTCTTGGACACGACGGAGGCCATGTCGTCGGCGGCCTGGATGACCTTGGAGTTCATCTCATAGGCGCGCTGCGCCGAGATCAGCTCGGTGATTTCCTTGACAGGATCGACGTTGGAGGCCTCGAGATAACCCTGCTCGACCGAGGCGAAGCCGGGATCGCCGGGCACGCCGACATTGGCCGGGCCCGAGGCCGGCGTTTCCTGGAACAGATTATCGCCGAGCGGCGCCAGGCCGGCTTCATTGGCGAAGTTGGCGAGTTGCAGCTGGCCGAGCAGCTGGAGGTCGGTCTGGCCGTCGATGCGGGCAAAGACCTGGCCGGTCTTGTTGACCACGACTTCGATGGCATCGGTCGGCACGGTGATGGCCGGGATGACATTGGCGCCGTCGACGGTCACCAGCTGGCCGGTGGCGTTGGTGTTGAAGGCGCCGGCGCGGCTGTAGAGTGTGCCGCCGTCGGCGCCCTCGATCTGGAACCAGCCTCGGCCGGTCAGCGCCATGTCGAAACTGTTGCCGGTCGAGGTCAGTTCGCCCTGGGTATGGACGTTGCGCACCGCCGTCGTCTTGACGCCAAGGCCAATCGACACGCCTTCCGGCACCAGCGATGAATTGGAGCGGTTGGGCACGCCCTGCGTGCGGTCGACCTGGTAGAGCAGGTCGGAGAATTCGGCGCGCGCGCGCTTGTAGCCGGTGGTGTTGATGTTGGCGATGTTGTTGGCAATGACTTCCAGATTTGTCTGCTGGGCATTCATGCCGGTCGCTGCGATGGCGAGTGCTTTCACGGCAAGTTCTCCTCAGATGCCCATACGGCTGATTTCGAGATAGGCGGAGACGACCTTGTCGCGGATCGCGATCGTGGTCTGCAGGGCCTGCTGGGCGCTCATGACGGCGTCGACGACCTGACGGGTATCGGCGTCGCCCCTGAGTGCCTGGATCGACACCTGCTCGGCATTCTGCAAGGTGTTGACGGTCTTCGAGGCGGCCTGGCTCAGCGCCTCGGCAAAGGTGGTGCCGATTTCGCTGCCGGCCATCGGCGCCTTGGTGCCCTGGAACAGGTCGGTCGTGGTATCGGCGCCACCGATCTCCGGCTTGAGGGGAAGCGATCCGATACCGCCAATGCCGCTGATCATTACTGGTTCCTCATCAGGTCGATGGTCATGGAGATCAGATCACGCGCCTGCTTGATGACCTGAAGGTTGGCTTCGTAGGAGCGGTTGGCTTCGCTCATGTCGGCCATCTCGACCAGCACGTTGACATTGGGCATCTTGACGTAGCCCTTGTCGTCGGCGGCCTCGTTGCCGGGCTGGAATTCGACGGGAAAGTCGCTGGGGTCGCGGTCGATGGAGTTGACCTCAACCGTCGTGCCACCCGAGGCACGATCGAGTTCCGAGACGAAACTGATGGTCTTGCGGCGATAGGGGTCAGCGCCCGGGGTGTTGCCGGTCGACTGCGCGTTGGCGAGATTTTCCGAGACGACGCGCAAGCGGTCCGACTGGGCGCTGAGGCCGGACGCGGCGATCTTGAGGGCTGAGGTCAAGGCGTCCATGGTCAGCTCTTCACCGCCATCATCATCATCGAATGGAAGGCCTTGACGATCGCGGTGTTGAGTTCAAACGAGCGGCGGACCTCGCCGGCCTTCATCAGTTCGTTCTCGACCACGACCGTGTTCTTCGAGGGCATGATGGCGCCGGTCGTCTCTTCTGGCTTGACCGTGAAGCCGGCATTAGTGGCGGCAGTGCCGAGGTGGCCTGCCTGGGTGGCGGTCAGCGACACTGCCGTGCGGTCGAGCACCTTCTCAAACGGCTCGACATCGCCGGCGGTGTAGCCCGGCGTGTTGACGTTGGCGATGTTGCCGGCAATGGCCGACTGGCGCACCGACAGCCATTGCGACTGCTTGGCGGCGAGATCGAAAAGATTGACGGGCTCCATGGGGATCTCCGGGCTGGTACGTACAAGACTAGGCTGCCAGTCTTGCGCGGACCTTGCGCGGCTCGGGGGTAAATCCGGTGTGCCGCTATTTGGAGAGTTCGATCACCTGGTCGGTGCTGGTGACCATGACCCACTTGCCGCCCCGTTGCTCGATCGACGAGACGACGCTGGTATCGGGCAGCTTCGAGCCGCGCTGGACGATCCACAGGCCGGCATCGTCCTCGATCATGGCGCGGCCATTGGCGACATGAACCATGCGAAATTTGGCGTCCGCCGGGAAGGGCTGCTCGTCGACGCCGGGAGGCTGGGTCTTGTCCTCGGGGTCCTGCAGCGTGCCGGTGGCGAACAGGTCGACATCGGGAACATCGTTTGCCGTCAGCGGCTGACCGCTGTTCTCCATCTGCGAGCCGCCGCTGACCCGCCCTGCATTGGTGCCGCTGCCGCCGAACTTGATCGCCTGCACGCCGAACTGGTCCTGATTGAAGAAGATATACCAGGGAAACAGCGCGCAGATCAGGCCAAGCGTGATGCCGAGCGCGGCAAAGACGATATCGCTGCGGCGGTCGGATTTCTTGTCGAGCCTGGGATATTGCGGCCTTGGCGGCTGCGGCCATTCGGTGACCGGGAACAGCCCGTCGAGAAGCGAGTCACGACTGGTCTCGATCGCTTCTTTGGGGCCGGCGCGAGGGGTCCTTGGCAATTCAGGCTTGACGACGCTGGGCAAGGCAGGCTCGGCCAAGCGAGGCACAGTGGACTCGACTACGCTGGCTACCCTGGGCAAGAATGGCCTGGCGGCCCTGGCCAGAATGGCCTCAGCCTTGGCGGCCTTGTCGAGATCGGCCTTTGCCCTGACAGCTCTCGCTTCGTTGGCCCGGGCTTCCTCGGCGGCACTGGCCTCTGCGATCATCTCGCGCAAAAGCCGCTCGGTGTACTGAAGCTCAGTCTCCTGCATCGACACTTTGCTTGCCTTTCAGATGACGGGCGAGGTCGGAGAATGCGTCGCTCGAGGCGCGATCCCTGGGCGACTGCGTCAGCGCCTCGTAGATCAGCGGCACCTGGCGCACGGCAATATCGAGCTCGGCATCGGCGCCGCCCTGATAGGCGCCGAGCAGGCGGATGTCGCGCGTGTCCTCGAAGCGCGAGATCATCGACTTCAGCCTGGTCACCAGCATGCGTTGCTCGGGGCTCCATGCCTTGTCGGCGAGGCGCGAGATCGACGACAGCGGATTGACCGGGGGGTAGCGGCCCTGTTCGGCAATGGCGCGGTCGAGCACGACATGGCCGTCGAGAATGCCGCGTACCGAATCGGCGACCGGGTCGTTGTGGTCGTCGCCGTCGACCAGCACCGAGATGATGGCAGTGATTGATCCCTGTCCTTTGATACCGGGGCCTTCAGCGCCCGGGCCAGCGCGTTCGAGCAGCTTGGGCAGGTCGGTGAAAACCGAAGCGGGATAGCCGCGGGCGACCGGCGGCTCGCCGGTGCCGGTCGCTACCTCGCGCAGCGCATGGGCAAAGCGGGTAATCGAATCCAGCACCAGCAGCACGCGATGGCCCTGGTCGCGAAAATGTTCGGCAACGCGCATGGCGGTATCCGGCGCGCGCCGGCGCATCATGGCGCTCTCGTCGCTGGTAGCGACGACGGCGACCGTCTTGGCCATGCTCTCTGCGCCGATCGTGTCTTCGAGGAATTCGCGTACCTCGCGGCCGCGCTCGCCGATCAGCGCCACGACCACGGTGTCGAAGGCGTCGGCGCCGGCCAGCATAGCGAGCAGCGTCGACTTGCCGACGCCGGAACCGGCAAAGACGCCGAGGCGCTGGCCGAGGCAGAGCGGCGTGAAGATGTCGATGACCTTGACCCCGGTCGTGAAGGCGGTGCCGACGCGCTGCCGCGCCATGGCGCCGGGCGTTGTGCCGTCGCCGCTCGCAGCCTCGCCGATCCTGATCAGCGGCGGGCCGCCGTCGATGACGCGGGTCAGCGCGTCGATGGCGCGCCCGCGCCACGAAGCATGCGGCGTTACCGTCAGCGGGCCGCGGCGAAACACGGCGTCGCCGATGCCGGCGTCGGCGCTGCGTTCGAAAGGGGCGATGACGACTTCGTCGCGGCCGATCCTGACGATCTCGCCGCGGCGCGTGCCGGCATTGCCGCGCTGCTCGACGAGGTCGCCAAGCCTGGCGACTTCAGACAGGCCGCGCACCTTGTAATGCGTTGGCGAAACCTCCGAAACACGGCCGCCGCGCCGCAGCAACGTCTCGGTGTCATCGAAGCGGCGCCAGATCCGCTCCAGCGCAGCCAGCCGGTTTTCCGGTGCTGTCTCCGGTTGCCGTTCAAGCGCGCGTATCGATGATTTGCTGCTCGACATGCTGCTACGACTTGGAGCCGAGCGTCTTGATGGCGTCGTCGGTCGAGGCGTCGGTCTGGCGCATCAGCGCAGCGGTGTTCTCGAAGGCGCGCTGGACCATGATCAGGCGCGTCATTTCGAGCACCGGATTGACGTTGGATTCCTCGACATAGCCTTGCGCGACGCCGAGATCGGAACGGTCCGTGACCGGCTCCGGCGCACGCGCGGGCACGATGCCAGAATTGCCGTAGCGGACGAAATTCGGGCCGGGATCGAAATTGAACAGGCCGATGGCGCCGACAAGCTTGTCGCCTTGGCGCAGCGAGCCGTCGGCGCCCGCCTTGGGCGGACCGTCGCGCGGGTCGAGCTGGATCGGCGCACCGCCGGCGTCGAGCACCGGATGGCCTTCGAGCGACATCAACTCGCCGTTCTCGTTCATCGAAAAGCGTCCGTCGCGCGTCATCACGGTGCCGGCCGGGGTGTCGATGCCGAACCAGGCATCGCCCTGGACGGCGAAGTCGAACGGGTTGCCGGTCTGCGTCATCGCGCCATGCGCGCCGGACAAATAGGTCTTGCCGGAGGAGGCGAAGGACACCGATTTGGGGCCGCTGCCGGAGACGACATCCTCGAACTTCACGCCGGTGGCGCGAAAGCCGATGGTCGAGGCGTTGGCGACATTATCGGCGATGGTGTCGAGACGGCGCTCAAGCGCGATCTGCGAGGAAAGGGCGACGTAAAGGCTGTCCTGCATGGTGTTCTCAGAATCTCAGTTTCTGCATGGCCATCATCAGATCGGTCGAGATGCCGACGGTGGTCGGCTGCGCAAACAGCACGCCGATCGATGTCTGGGCGGTCGAGGTCGGATGATTGATTTCCCAAAGGCTGGTGAAGCGGGTGAGGAATTTCTCGAGCTTGGCCGGGTCGGTGAAATCGGTGAGGTCGAGCTTTGCCTCGAAGGCCTGCGCCTGCTTGTCGATATCTGCGGCAGCGAAGGAATCGGGCAGGCCGATGGCGGTGCGTACCACGCTGGCCAGGGCCGTGTCGGCCAGGACGTCGTACCAGTTGGTGATGGTCGAGGCCTTGCGCTCGAAATAGAGCGCCAACCGCACGCCCTCATTGGTCTTGCCGGCGTCTTCTTCCAGGGTCTGGCGCATGTATTTGTCGATCACCGGCTGCTGCGACGGGCTGCGGGTCGTTGCCGCTTCGCCGTAGGCCTCGAAATTCAACGAGGTGGCGAGCCTGGCATAGGCCTTGTTGGAGAGCTTGTTGGCGACACTGGCGGGATCGCGGACACCGCCCTCAAGGACATCACGGACGAGATCCTTGTTGGTGGTCGCCGGATCGAGCCCGCTTGCGGACAGAGCATAGTTATAAAGGCGGCTGTCGGCCATCAGGTCGTCGACCGATTTCACCTTGGTGATGTTGGCGAGGTAGTAGCTGGTCTCGGCCTGGACGGCGTCCGCATTCGGTTTGATGAGGCCAAGACTGGACTCGGTCGTGTAGAGCTTCGGCGTGGTCTTCAGCACCGCGTCGCGCGTGGTCGTCTGATCGCCATACTGGGCAAAATCAAAGGCGCTGACGAAGTTGGCGTAGCTCTTGTCGGTCAACAGGTTGGCGGGACTCAACGGATCGGTGACGCCGCCATTGACCATGGTGCGGATCTGCTTCGTCGTCTGGGTCGATGCATCAAGCCCATAGGCAGCCATGGCGACGGTCAGCAGGCGCTTGTCCTTCAGCAGGTCTTCGATGGACTTCACCTTGGAGATGTTGGCTGCGTAGTAGTCGGCCTCGCCCTTGATGTATTGCGCGGTCGGCTTGACGAGCAGCAGCCCGGTCCCGCCGATCACAGCTTTTGGGACCGCCTGCTGGACGGCGTCGCGCGCCGTTGCCTGATCGCCATATTGGGCAAAGTCGAAAGCCGCGACGAAAGCCGCATAGCCCTTGTTTGTCGACGTGTTTGCGGGGCTGTTCGGGTCGGTGACGCCGCCTTCCAGCATGGCCCGCACGGTCGCAGCCGGCTCGGCGTCGGCGTCGAGGCCGAAGGCGGCCATCGCATAGGTGAGCAGGCGATCGTTGCCCATCAGGTCGTCGATCGATTTTACGTTGGAGATGTTGCTCAGGTAGTACGAGGTTTCGCCCTTGTAGTAGGTGAAGCCGTTCTGCGAAGGGCCGACCGAGACCTGGAGGCCGTAATTGTTGGTCACGCCCTGCTGCGCCGAATTGTAGCTCGTGGCATTAGGGCCCAGGGCGGCGAAATTGAAGGCCGACACGAACTCGGCATAACGCTTGTCGCTCAGTTTGTTGGCGAAGCTGTCGGAATCCGACACCCCTTCCTTCAGGGCTTTGACCATGAAGGCCTTGGCGTAGGCCATGTCGCCGAGACCGAAAGCTTTCATGGCATATTTGAACAGCCGGTCGTTCTTGACGAAATCGTCGATCGATTTCACGCTGCCGATGTTGGCGAGATAATAGTCGGTGTCGCGCTTGGTGATCGGCTCCGCCTCGATGCGGTCGATCGCCTTGGGGATGTCCCTGGCGATGAGCTGGTAGCTGGTAAAAGTGCTCAACACGACATGCCTCCGGTCGCAGCTTCAAAAGCAAGACTATGCGGACTTGCTTGCGCGAGGCTGAATCGCCTCACCTCGCTTGATTCAAGCCTCACACAAGGCACGGGGGCTATCGGTTAGGCCTGACGTGATGCGGAAGGATCTGGCGTGGGCATTCTGATCGGACTTGTGGTGACGCTCGGCTGTGTTCTCGGCGGCTTCATGGCCATGGGCGGCCATCTGCATGTGCTGATGCAGCCTTGGGAAGCGGTGGTCATCTGTGGCGCCGCACTCGGCACCTTTCTCGTCGCCAACCCGATGAAGACGGTCAAGGACACCGGCAGGGGTATCCTCGAAGCGTTCAAGCAGGCGGTGCCGAAAGAGCGCGACTATCTGGAGACGCTGGGCGTGCTGCACAGCCTGATGCGCGAACTGCGCTCGAAGTCGCGCAGCGAGGTCGAGGCGCATATCGACAATCCGGAGGAGTCGGCAATCTTCCAGGCGTTCCCGACCGTGCTCAAGAACCACGACCTGACGAATTTCATCTGCGACTACTGCCGCATCATCATCATCGGCAATGCCCGCTCGCATGAGATCGAGGCGCTGATGGACGAGGAAATCCAGACCATCAAGTCCGACAAGATGAAGGCCTACCACGCGCTGGTGGCAGTGGGTGACGGTCTGCCTGCGCTCGGCATCGTCGCCGCCGTGCTCGGCGTGGTCAAGGCGATGGGCGCGCTAGACCAGTCGCCCGAAATCCTCGGCGGCCTGATCGGCGCCGCCCTTGTCGGAACCTTCCTCGGCATCTTCCTGTCCTATGCGGTGGTCGGGCCGGTCGCCACCAAGATCAAGACGGTGCGCGAGAAGAAGAACCGCCTCTATATCATCGTCAAGCAGACGCTGCTTGCCTACATGAACGGCGCCCTGCCGCAGGTGGCCATCGAGTTCGGTCGCAAGACCATCTCGTCCTATGAGCGGCCGACGATCGACGCCGTCGAGCAAAGCACGATGAACACAGCTTCCGCCGAGAAGAAAGCGGCTTGAGCCATGCATGACGACAGACAGGACCGCACGCCGTCATGACAAGTCCTGGCAGCCCCTCGCAAGCCCGCTCGCTGATCATCGAGCGTCTGGTCGGTGACAGCGGTGAGGCCGCTCACGTCATCGGCACCGGGCGCTCGATGGGCGAGCGCGCCCTGCCGCTGCTGCAGAAGAGCCTGGCCGGCGAACTCGGCGCACCGGTCACCGTCGACCTGCGCGCGGTCGAGATCAGCCGTGTTCCCGATGCCCGCACGAATGCCGGCGATGCCTTTGCCATGGCCATCATAGCATCGCCGACGTCTTCGGATGCGATGACGCTGGTGGCTGATGCGCCGGCCATCGCCGTGATGGTGTGCGCACTGTTCGGCGGCGATCCGGATCAGCCGGTTTCGCCGATCGAGCGCGCTCTGTCGCAGATCGAGACCGATGTCGCGACCACGATCTTCCAGGAAGTTGCGCAGGCGTTGAACGGATCGGGCCGGCGCTCGCTCGAGCTGCGGCTGCCGGTGCCGCGGGCGCTTTCGGGCAGCGAAGCCAAGCGCCGCGTGCTGCGCGATGGCGCGGCGGTGCGCATCGTCTTCGGCATCTCGACGCCGACCGACAGCGGAACGGTCACGGTGATGATCCCGCAGCGCATCCTGCTGGCCACACGCGGTATCGCCGATGTCCACGACAGCGAAGGCACGACCTCCGACTGGCGGGCACGTTTTTCCGAAGAAGTGATGCGCTCGACGGTGACGCTCGAAGCGACCATGCCGCTGGCCCGCCTGACGCTCGGCGACCTCGCCGGCTTCGAGCCGGGCCAGATCATCGAGCTCGAGGAGACGGCGCAGTCCCAAGCCAAGCTGAGCGCGCGCGACAAGACGCTGTTTGTCTGCGAGTTCGGTAAACTCGGGCAGAACTACACCGTCCGGATCAGGCATCCTTACGATGCCGGTCAGGATTCTATCGATGGGCTCATGCCGGGCTGACGCCGGGCAAGCCCAAGCATCTGGAGACGAGTGATGGCCAAGACCAAGGTGGAAGCCAATATCGACCAGCCGGACGAACAGCTCGACCGCGCCATCGAGGAATTGCGCGGTGTCCTCCAGGAGGAGGAAAAGCGCCCCGACGCCGCCTTGCGGGCTGCCACGTCCGGCGCCAATTCGAACATCATCATGAGCATCCCCGTCGATGTGCAGATCATCCTCGGCAGCACGGAAATGTCGGTGTCGGACCTGATGGCGCTGCAGAAGGGCTCGACGGTGGCGCTCAACCGGCGCATCGGCGAACCGGTCGATGTCGTGGTCAACGGCCGCAAGATCGCGCGCGGCGAAATCACCGTGCTGGAAAGCGATCCGTCGCGCTTTGGCATCAGGTTGACCGAAATCATCGCTGCCGCCAAGAGCGCCTGAGGATTAGACGACATGCGGTCTCAGCAGCGATCGGAGCTTATGCCATGACGACGCCGGTGACGCTCACGCGCCCGCAAAAGGCCGCCGCCATCCTGGTGGCGATGGGCAAGCCTTCGGCCAGCCGGCTGCTGAAATTCTTCAAGCAAGAAGAACTGAAGGCACTGATCGAAGGGGCGCGGCTGCTGCGCACCATTCCGCAAAGCGACCTCGAACGCATCGTTGCCGAATTCGAGGCCGAGTTCACCGAAGGTGCGGGCCTGCTCGATTCCGCCGACCGGATGGACACGATCCTCAATGAATCGCTGTCGCCCGAAGAGATGAGCGCCATCATGGGCGACAAGCGCTTCGAGGTTGCGCCGGAAGGACCACCGCCGATCTGGCCGGAGCTGGAAAAGCTCGAGCCGACGCGTCTGGGCACGTTCCTTGCCGCCGAGCATCCCCAGACCGCGGCCATGGTGCTGTCGAAGCTTGCGCCGCAGGCCGCCGCCAACATTCTGCTGACGATGGAAAAGCCGATGCGCAGCCAGATCATCAAGCGCATGGTGACGATGGCGACCATTCCGGACGCGGCGACCAGGATCATCGAGAACCAGCTGCGCGCCAGCGTGCTGGCGCAGACAGCGACCAAGGACATCTCGGCGGGACAGGCGCGCGTCGCCAGTATGCTCAACGAGATGGACAAGCCTCAGTTGGAAGAGGTCATGCAGGATCTGGAAGAGGCCGGCACGCCGGACCTCGGCGGTGTCCGCTCCAGGTTGTTTGCCTTCGACGATCTGCCGTTTTTGACGCAGAAGGCGCGGGTGCTTCTGTTCGACGGGCTGTCGACCGAACTGATTACGCTGGCGCTGCGCGGTGCACCACCCGCATTGACGGAATCGGCGCTCTCGGCGATCGGCGCACGGTCGCGGCGCATGATCGAGTCCGAGCTCGGACAGGGCTCGGAAGGCATTCAGCTTGCCGACATCATGACGGCGCGCAAGAACATCGCGGTGGCGACAATCCGGCTTTCGCGCGAGGGGGCTTTCGAACTGCCCTCATCGCAGCAGAGCGAAGCGGCTTAACGCCGAGCGCTGAATGGCTGAAGCGGCGGACAAAGACTCCAAAACCGAAGACGCGACCGAAAAGAAGATCCGCGACACCGTCGAACAGGGCAAGCTGCCCCATTCGCGAGAGGCCGCACTTCTGGCGTCCTTCATCGCCATACTGGTGTTCACCGTCTTCTACGCCAAGGACGCGGTCGTTGATCTCGGCATGTTCCTGTCGATGTTCCTGGAAAAGCCCGAGGCGTGGCCGATGGACACCGAGACCGACGTCATCGCGCTCTACAAGACCGTGATGATGGAAATAGGCAACGCCGTCGTCAGCCTGCTGGTGCTGCTGGTGGTGGCCGGCATCGGCGCCTCGGTGCTGCAGAACATGCCGCAAGTCGTCGGCGAGCGGATCCGGCCGCAACTGTCGCGCATCTCGATAGCCAAAGGCTGGACCAGGATGTTCGGCATTCAGGGCTGGGTAGAATTCCTGAAATCGCTGGGCAAGCTCGGCTTCGCCAGTATCGTGCTCTACTTCACGCTGTCGCAGGACTACCGCCAGCTCCTGGCCGGCATGATCACCAACCCCGTCGCTTTCGGCCTCGTCATCAAAAGCATCACCGTCGACATATTGGTGGCGATCGTCTTCGTCATGGGGCTGATCGCGGCGGTCGACGTCGTCTGGTCGCGCTTCCATTGGAAGCAGGATCTGCGGATGACCAAGCAGGAGGTCAAGGACGAGTTCAAACAGTCCGAGGGCGACCCGATCATCAAGTCGCGGCTGCGCTCGCTGGCGCGCGACCGGGCGCGCAAGCGGATGATGACGGCCGTGCCGCGCGCGACGCTGATCATCGCCAATCCGACGCACTTTTCCATCGCGCTCAGATATGTTCGCGACGAGGATTCAGCGCCCCTGGTGCTGGCCAAGGGCCAGGACCTTGTGGCGCTCAAGATTCGCGAGATTGCCAAGGAGCACAACATCCCGATCTTCGAGGACGTGGCGCTCGCCCGCTCCATGTACAAGCAAGTTTCGGTTGATAGCGTGATCCCGTCGCAATTCTACCAGGCCGTCGCCGAACTGGTGCGGATCGTCTACTCCAAAAAGGCTGAGCGGAGACAAATTTCATGAACCGCCAACCGCACGCAAAATCCCGCGAACTCATCGTCGCCAAGGCCATCGAGCAGGTGGTCGACGAGTTGCGGCTGATCGATGTCGCCGACTACATCGCTTTCATCCGGCTCGAGCATTTCGCTTGCCTGTCGGATCTGGTGGATTCGGCGGTGGAGCTTTTTTTCCTGCCGGGCACGCTCAGGCTCGGCCATGGCGGAGAGGCACATGTCGACTGGAGCGGCAGCCCGCGCATCGTGCTCGATCTCGAGCTTCGGCCGCCGGGCGTCACCGTATATTTCCAGCTGACGCTGAGCGAGGAGAGGTCTTCGGTCGCGGTCAACTATGTGTCGTTCGAGAAGCCCGGCGAAGACCCCGAGCACAACACCGCCTTGCTGGAGACGGTCATCGAAGAGGCGCGCATTCGCCGGACCGAGCCGCTCGCCTATCGCTGATCTTTTCTTATCCCAATCGCCGGACGCGGCTTTGATCACTCGATCAGACCCAGGCGCAGTGCCTTGGCCACCGCCTGGTTGCGGTTGACCGCGTTGAGCTTCTGCGTCGACTGGGTGAGATACTGGTTGGCGGTGTGGACCGACAGCTTCAGCAGCCTGGCGATCTCTTCGCTGGTGTTGCCGTTGGCGGTCAGCTTCAAGCACTCCAGTTCACGCTTGGAGATCGACCGCATCCGGCCGGCATCGTTCGGACGAATGCGGGCGACGGCGGCGAACAGCGAAAAACAGCGGGCGTGGATTTCGTAGAGCGTGTCCTCCGGCAAAGCGATCGTCGAGCCGAGGAACACCACCAGCCCGCAATGGCCGCGATCGGCATGGACGGGAAAGGCAATGCCGTTGGTGCCCGGCGCCAGCGGCGCCGTCCGCTCCGCCCAGGCGAGGTTCTTGAAGACGGCGTCCGAGCCGGCGATGCCGTCATCGGTCCACCAGCGCGGCGCTGTCGAGGCGCCGCTGTGACGAACCATCTCCTCACCGTTGGCGCCGGCAATGAACTTGGTTGTCACCGAGGTGGCGGGATAGTCGGAATCGAAGCTCGGCACCAGGCGCGCCCGTTCCGGCGAGGGGCTGACGAAGTAGAGGCCGAAGGCCGACGCGTTGATGTCGACGGCGATCCAGCGGCAGCGGCGCACCGCGTCCGGGATGGTAACGGCATGGTGCGTCTCGGAACTGATAGAGAAGGCGCCGAACGGATTTCGCTGCTCGTTGGAAAGGGCTTCGGCCGCCGCTTTGATGTCAGCATGTTTCAAATGATGCCGCTCCTGATCGCCGTGGCGATGGCCATCGCGCGGTTCGACGCCGCGAATTTCTGGATGGCGTGGGTGATGTAGCTGTTGACGGTGTTGGACGAGACCCCGAGGATCACTGCGACCTCATCGGTGGTTTTGCCTTCAGACACCCAGAACAGGCATTCGCGCTCGCGGTCGGACAGCGGGTCCTGCATGGCGACGGCGGCGATCAATTGCGGGATGGCGGACAGCGCGTAACAGCACTTCAACTGAGCCTTCATCAGCGCCGGCTGGTCGATACTGCCGGCCTCGGCCGCCGAGAAAAGCGCAAACAGCCGCTGGCGGCCGACATTGAGCCGCAGTGAATAGACTTCGGCATGGCCAAGCACGTCGAGCAGGCGCGCCTCTTCGCCGGTGAGCAGTCCGCCGGCGTCGGGCGCCGCGGCGGCGACCAGTGGCCTCGGGCGGATGCCAGGTGCAACGGTCAGCGGTCCCTGGGCAAGGCCGGCGATCAGCCGCTTGCCGATCAGTTCAATGGCGTCGAAGATCCAGTTGGATGAGACGATGCGGGCGTCGTTGCGATCTTGGTCGTGGACGATGGCGACGAGCATGTAGCTGTCGGCGCCGATCTCGGCGGCAAGCTGCATGAAAAAGGAGGTGAGATCGCCGCGCGATTCAAGGCGCGAGCCTAACGTATCGGATTGGAGAAGCGCGGCGGAACTGCTCATTGGATGCTTTGGTTGTATGTCATGGCCGGAGTCTTTTCTTGAGCCCGGACGCTGGGGTTAGCAGCGGCCGAACTTGAAGACGCATCACGTTTACGAAGCACTCACACGGCGCGGCGGTCGCGCTGATCGCCGAATCCATTCAGGGAACGCGAAGCCGTCCGCGTCTGGTGCCGGTCATTGGCCGGAACTTGAGACTTTGGGTGGTCGCCGCGCCCCCCAAGGACCGGCTGATTCGGGTCTAATCTACCCGCAGATGAATCCGACATCAAACGCGATTTGACAAAATCAATATTATTGGACTCAAGCGACTCAGGGGCGGCTTTCGCGGCCTTTTCCGCCGCAAGAGGCCTGAAACGCCGACACGAAAAAGCCAGAGGGTGTTGCGATACTGCCGTATCGAGGGCCGGTCGATTCCGATAGGGTCTCGGCAGCCGGCAGGGGTGGGCATCCCTTCGGTCATACGGCGGATTTGGCGGCGCTTGCTCGCGGCCATCAGCATCGGGGGTCATGATGAAGCAGGTTTTCCTGGCGTTCACGGTGGTGCTTGCGGTTCTTGCCGGCATGGCAGCGCCCGCCAAGGCTGAGCCGACCGTTACCTATGCGCTCGACAACGGGCTGCAGGTGGTGCTGGTGCCCGACCATCGCGTGCCGAAGGTGGTGATGAACCTGCGCTACCGCGTCGGGTCGATGAATGAACCCGCGGGACGCTCGGGCTTTGCGCATCTGTTCGAACATCTGATGTTTTCCGGCACGCCGGCCTGGCCGAACGTGTTCGGCGCGCACGCCGCGCTCGGCAACGAGATCAATGCCTGGACCACCGAGGACGGCACGGTTTATTATGTCGACGGGCTGTCGTCGTCACTGCCGATGATCTTGTCGCTTGAGGCAGACCGCATGGCCAATCTCGGCCGCTCGGTGACTCAGGCCAAGCTCGATCTGCAGCGCTCGGTGGTCAAGAACGAGATGCGCCAGAACGTGCTCGACAAGGCCGGCGCATCCGGCTGGGAAGCTTTCTGGTCCGGGCTGTTCCCGAAGCCGCATCCCTATAGCCGCATGGTCATCGGCTCGGTCGCCGATCTCGATGCGGCGACGCTCGACGATGTCAGGGGTTTCTTCAACAGCTACTATCTGCCCAACAATGCGGTGCTGGTGCTGGTCGGCGACTTGGAGATGGACGACACCAAGGCGCTGATTGCCGACACGTTCGGCCGCGTGGCGCGCGGCGCCGATGTGGTGCGGCCCGCCGTGCCGGCACCGACGCAGGCCCGGCTCAAGCTGGTGCTCGAGGATCGTGTGCCAAGCCCCATCGTCGTGGTCGGCTTCAGTGGCCCGGTGGCGCAGTCGCCCGACAATGGTGCGCTCAGCATTGCCGCCGAACTGCTCGGCAACGGCGAATATGGGTTTTTGCGCAACCGGCTGGTTTCGCAGTTGGGCATTGCCACCTATGCCAGCGCGAGCTGGACCGGCGGTCTGCTCGGTGGCCGCTTTACCTTCGAGGCGGGTGCCGCCGAAGGTGTGGCGCCGGAAGCGCTGGAAAGCGCGATGAAAACGGCGTTCGCGAATTTCCTGAAGACCCCGCTCGATCCGGTCGATGTCGAGCGTGCGCGCACCGGCATCTTGCAGGCAGCGCGGCTCGGCAGCGAAGCACTGAAGGATCGCGCCGGCGTCGTCTCCTACAATGCCGACGTGCTCGGCGATGCGCAGAGCGCGCTGGTCGACGACCCGCGGGTGAAGGACGCCAGCGTGGCGGATGTCGAGGCAACGATGAAGCGGCTGTTGAAACCGGAAGATGCCAGCGTACTGATGCTGAAGCCCAGCCCGCGGGGCAGCTATCCCGATGCACTGATCGGCTCGTCCGGCACACCGCAGCCGTTCACCGCACCGGAGCGAGCGGCGATCGACATTCCGAAGCATGCGGCCGGGCAAGCGCCTTCGGCAACACTGCCCGCCATGGAAACGGCGACGCTCTCGAATGGCATCAAACTCGTCCACTACACAATGCCGGAAGCGCCGATGGTCTATGTCGCGGCCAGTGCCGCCGGCGGCTGGAACAGCGTGCCGGAAGGCAAGGAGGGATTGCTGGAGCTTGCAGCAAGCATGGCGACACGCGGGGCCGCCGATCGCGGCTCGGCTGATTTCGCCAAGGCGGCCAGCGACATCGGCGCCGGCGTCAGCCACCAGGCCGGAACGCTGACCACGATGATGACGCTTGGCGTGCCGCCGGAAAAGCTCGACCAGGGTATTGGCCTGCTCGCCGACGCGGTACTGAAGCCTCGTTTCGACAAGACCGAATGGACGGTGCTGATGGCGCAGACGGTCGACTGGCTAAACGGCCGCGAGGCGGATCTGCCCGGCGTTGCCGGCCGCATGGCAAAGGCGACGCTGATCCCGCAGGTGCCGGGCAAGGCAGCGGTGGACTGGTCGGCAAAGGCGCTGACCTCGATCTCGCTCGACGAGGCGAGGGACGCATTCAAGGCGGAGTTCACGCCGAAGGCGGTGACCTTCTACAGCGTCGGCCCGATGCCGGTCGCGACCGTCGCCGCCAGCCTTGAAAAAGCATTCGGCGCGTGGACAAGCGACACCGCCGGCTATGCCGTCGAGCCGTCGCCGGCGGCGCATTTCAACGGGGGACAGAAAGTGCTGCTGGTGCCCGAACCCGGCGCCAGCCAGTCGGCGCTGTTCGTGGCGCGGCCGGCGCCCGGCACCGACGAGAGCGAGCGCGCTGAATCGACCGCGGTCTCCAACCTGCTTGGCGCCGATTTCTCCAGCCGGCTGAATTCGGTGATCCGCGAGGAGAAGGGCTACTCCTATGGCGTGTCGAGCTATCTGATGAGCCCGATGAAGGCCGGCTCGGGATTGGTCGTGGCAACCACCGTCGAGCGCGCCAACACCGGGCCGGCGATTACCGAAATCCTGAAAGGATTTGCCGGCCTGACCACCTTGCCGGTGGCGCAGGACGAAGTCGACCGCACGGTGACTGTCTATCGCCGGGCGCTGGCTGGATCGGCCGAGACGTCGGCTGGTCTGTTCTCCTCGCTGATTGGCGCGGTCGGCAGCGGATCGACGCTGGAGGACCAGCAAACCCGCATGGCGGCGCGCACAAAGCTGACGCTCGATGCGGTTCAGAAACAGGCGCTGGCCCTGGCGTCGCTCGATCCGTCGCTGATCGTGGTGGCGGGCGACCCCGATGTGGTGATGCCGCAGCTTGCCGCGATCGGCCTCAAGGACGTCGAGATCGTCAAGCGTGACGAGGCTGGTGAAGAGACGGCGATGCGGGCGCTCGATCTTCTCGGGGGCAATCGCCAGGCGCCGCTGTCTGCCTCGCCGTGGCGGGTTGGCGATGGCGGCACGACGCGCGCGGTGCACGCCTGCGCCGGCGAAAGGGATTGCGGCGCGCAGATCCACGCCGATTGACGGGCTAAACGCGCAGCCGCCGGCGGCGTTGTAATTTTGGGATAACTTTGTTTCGGGGGAAACGATGAGCGATTCATTTCGGGAAGTAACGTCCGTCTCGTGGTTCGGGCGGATCAAGCGCGCGGTCGGCGGGGTCATCTTCGGCCTTATCCTGATCGTGCTGATGGTGATCGGGCTGTTCTGGAACGAAGGCCGCGCCGTGCAGACGGCGCGCTCGCTGGCCGAAGGTTCTGGAGCGGTGGTTTCGGTCGGCGCCGACAGCGTCGATACCGCCAATGACGGCAAGCTGGTTCATGTCAGCGGACTGGTGACGGCGGACAGCGGCCTGGCGGATCCGGATTTCGGCATCGCCACGCAAGGGCTGCGGCTGTCGCGCAGTGTCGAGATGTATCAGTGGAAGGAAGAGTCCAAGTCGGAGACGACCAAGAAGCTCGGCGGTGGCGAAGAGACGGTGACCACCTACAGCTATTCCAAGGTGTGGGACGACAGCCAGATCGACTCGTCGGACTTCAAGAAGCCGGACGGCCACCAGAATCCGCCGATGGAAATCCACGGCCGGACCTTCCAGATTCCTGAGGGCAAGCTTGTCGCCTTCGATCTCGATACGCCAGTGCTGGACCGTATCGAGGGTGACAAGGACTATTCGCTCTCAGCCGACCAGTCGGCGGCGATAAAGGCTGCCTATATCGGAACGAAACCGCTCAGCATCGTCGATGGCAAGATTTATCTCGGCAATGACAACACGACGCCCGCTTTGGGTGACTATCGCATCGGCTACGAACTGGCGCCGCTGGGCGTGATCAGTATCATCGCGCGCCAGGCCGGCAGCCGCTTCGAGCCCTACCAGACGCAAGCCGGCGATGCGCTGCTGATGGTCGATACCGGCAACGTCCCGGCCGAAAAGATGTTCGCCGACGCGGTCAGCGCCAACACGCTGATCACCTGGCTGCTGCGCGGCGCCGGCTTGCTGTTGCTGACCATAGGCTTTGCGCTGTTCCTCAGCCCGATCGGGGTGATCCTCGACGTCATACCCTTCCTCGGCAGCATGGCGCGGATGGGCACCGGCATCATCGCCTTCGTTCTGGCGATCCTGGTCGGCACGGTGACGATCGCGATTGCCTGGTTCTGGTACCGGCCGTTGCTGGCGCTCGCCATCCTGGCGGCAGGCGTGATTGCGGCGGTGATTGTCTACCGCATCGGCCGGTCGCGAAGGCCAGCCGTTCCGGTGGTTGCACCTAACCCGGCTGCGGCCGCCTAGATGGTCGGGGCGGCCGGAGCCGCCCCATATCTCTTTGGCGCAATCCGGCCGGAAAACCGCCTCACACTTATCCTGGAATTGCTTTCCTATTTGTCCTCGAAGCCGGTGAGCACGCCGACGGCGTTGATGCCGATCTCCTCGACGGCGTAGCCGCCTTCCATCACGAACAGCGTCGGCAGGCCGAGCTTGGCCATGCGCCGGCCGATCTTCGGATAGTCCGGGCTTTTCAGCTTGAACTGGCTGATCGGGTCCTTCTCGAAGGTGTCGACGCCAAGGGAGACGATGACGATATCGGGGGCGTAGGCGGCGAGCTTGACGCAGGCATCCTCCAGCGAGGCGTTCCAGGCGTCCCAATTGGTGCCGAAGGGCATGGGATAGTTGACGTTGAAACCTTCGCCGGCGCCGGCGCCGCGTTCATCGGCATGGCCGAGGAAGAACGGATACTCGACCATGGGATCGCCATGCAGGTTGAGAACCTGCACGTCGGCGCGTTCATAGAAGATCTCCTGCGTGCCATTGCCGTGGTGGTAGTCGACGTCGAGGATCGAGACGCGTTCGGCGCCCTGGTCCAGGAACCACTGCGCGGCGACCGCAGCATTGTTGATGTAGCAGTAGCCGCCCATGAACCCGGCACCGGCGTGATGGCCGGGCGGGCGGCAAAGCGCGAAGGCCGACCGCTCGCCACCCTTGACCAAGGCCGCCGCCGTCAGCGCCACGTCATAGGACGATTTGATCGCGGTCCATGTGCCTTCGACGAAGGTGGCGCCGGCGTCGAAGGAATAGTAGCCGAGCAAGGCGTCGACGCGCTTGGGTGGCACGTCGCCGCGCAGGCCGCGCGTCGGCCAGGTGAAGGGCATCGCCGTGCCCTCGAGGCCGGCGGCCTTCCACGCCGGCCAGACGGTTGGCAGGAAGTCGATATAGTCGGCCTTGTGGATGCGCTTGGCGGCTGTGAGATCGTGCTCGACCGGTCCGATGATCGGCCCCAGCTTCTCGCTCTCGACCCGCGCCTTGATGAACTCGGCCCGCGATGGCTTTTCGAAACCCGGCACGATTGCCGACGTGACCAGTTCCATCTGGCCGGCATGGCCGGCATGAAGCGGCGAATAGACAGTCTTCATGAATTTCCTCTCGAAATAGCGAAATCAGTCAAGGTTGAGATAGGGGGTGACCAAAGCGAGCCACATTCTTTCCACATCGTCCTCGATGAGGTCGTATGTTTTGCGATCCCGCTTCAACCCCACAAGCCGGCAGGCGTGCCCGACATCCATCATCAGCACGCCGAGTCGGCTGGCGATCTTGTCTTCAAGGGCCGGGTTCACATGCTGCAGCCACGCGGCGTAAAGCGCGATGATCTGCTCGTCATATTCGTCCTGGATCGGCCTGAGGTCGGCATTGCCGGATATCGCCTCGATCACCGGCATCAGGGTGGCGTTTTCGAGATATATTCTGGAGGTATCGATGAAGAGCTTGCGCACCTCCTGCCGAAACTCGTCGCGGTTGGTGGGTGGGGTGACCTCGATGCGCCTGGCGATCACCTCGGGAAACGACGACAGCCAGCGCCGGGCGAGGTCGAGGAGAATGGCTTCCTTGTTGGGAAAGTACTGGTAGACCGAACCGACCGACAGGCCCGCGCGCCGGGCAATGGCGAGCGTCGTCGGCGTCTTGGTTCCTTGCTCCCGCGTCAGGATCAGCGCAGCGTCGAGTATCCTGTCGACCACCTTGCTCGACCGTTCCTGCCGCGGCTGCTTGCGCGGTTCGAGCGCCATCCTGGTTTCGCGGCTGAGACTGCGCTTCACGGATTGATGCCTTCGTTCCCTGCCGGTTTCAACACAGGTCCCGGTCTCAACATTGGCGTGGTGTGTTGTCCACAATACATTCGAAATTCGGCACGTTGACAAACGCGAATAATTAGTCGCATTCTTTTATCCACGCTGTTTTGAGAGATCACAAGGGGAATTTCGAAACAGCGCACTGGCATCAGTTTTCGTCCGATAACGCCGCTCCTGCGGAGTGGCAGCTTGTCGGACAAGAGGGTTGTCGGTCTCAGCCAGTCGTCAAAAGCGCGGAGTCGCGATGTCTGTCACGGGTGCGGGTCAAAATGCTGGTCTGATCGTCATCAATGGTCGCGTGCGGACCATGGACGATGACAATCCCGCCGCCGAGGCGATTGCCGTCAAGGACGGCGCCATCATCGCCATCGGCAACCACGCCGCCATCGAAAAACTCAAGGGAACGACCACAGACGTGATCGACGCCAAGGGCGGTTCGGTCCTGCCCGGTTTCATCGAAGCCCACATGCATCTGTTCTCGGGAGGGGCTGAGCTCGCGCATCTTCAACTCGGCGGTATCCATGGCTTCGAGGCGCTTCAAAGCGCCATCCGCGACTACGCCACGACGTGGCCCGAGGCGAAGATGCTTGTGGGACAGGGCGTCGACTACACCGTGCTCGGCGACGAGCGGGTGACACGCCATCATCTCGACGCCATCCTGCCCGACCGCCCCTTCTGCATGGCGGCACCCGACCACCATACGATGTGGGCCAACACCAAGGCGTTGGAGATGGCCGGCATCCTGAAGGGACGCACGCTCGGTCCGGGCAACGAGATCGTGATGGGTGACGACGGCCTGGCCGCGGGCGAATTGCGCGAGGGCGAGGCCTTCGGTCCGGTGCTCGACCTTGCCGGCGAAAGCCGGGTGCGGTTGGGGCTGTCGACCGGCGGCGAGCCGGACCCAATGCCGTCGGCCGCCGAGCGGGCCGCTGACCGTGACATCATGCGGCGCGGACTTGCCTGGTGCGCGCGCCACGGCATCACCTCGATCCAGAACATGGACGGCAATCTCTACCAACTCGAATTGCTTTCCGAGATCGAGGCCGAGGAAGGCCTGCCCTGCCGCGTCAAGATCCCGTTCCACTACAAGAATTTCATGACGCTCGACATGCTCGAGAAGGCGTCCGTCATGGCCGAGCGCTACCACAGTGAGTGGCTGTCATCGGGCATGGTCAAGGTGTTCTATGACGGCGTGCTCGATTCCTGGACCGCTGTTATGGTCGAACCCTATGCGGATCGTCCCGACTGGGTCGGCGAGCCGCTGTTCACGCCGCAGCAATTTATCGATCTCGCCGTGGCTATCGACAAACGCGGGCTGCAGATCGCGGTGCACTCGATCGGTGACGGCGCGGTGCGCGCAGTGCTCGACGGTTACGAGGCGGCGCAGAAGCTCAATGGCAAGCGCGACAGCCGGCACAGGGTTGAGCACATCGAGGTCACCACAGCAGCCGACGTGCCGCGTTTTGCCGAACTCGGCGTCATCGCCTCGATGCAGCCGTCGCATCCGCCCGGCGCCATGGATTTTCCACTGGAGCCGACGGTGTCACGCATCGGACCGGCCCGCTGGCCGCTGAGCTATGCCTGGCGCACCCTGAAAAGCGCCGGCGCCCATGTCGTGTTCGCCTCGGACTGGCCGGTGGCAGCGATCGACCCGATCCTGAGCATTCAGGCGGCAGTGCAGCGCAAACCATTGGCAGAAGGCGATCCTGACCAGAGTTTCTCGCTGCAGGAAGCGATTGCCGCCTACACGGTCGAGGGCGCCTATGCCGAATTCGCCGAGCATCGCAAAGGCGTTCTGAAACCCGGCTACATGGCGGATCTGGTGGTTTTGTCGGCCGATATCGAGAAGACGGCGCCGGCCGATCTGCACAAGCTGCGACCGGTGACGACGGTCTGCGGTGGCAAGGTCACTTACCAGGCCTGACAATGGCATGCGGCTTGCACAGCTTGCCGCTTGCAAGACGAAATGACCGACTGAACTGTGATTCAATGCCGGACTTGCCAACCTACCGGCCGTGTGGTCACATCGAACAGGGGAAAAACTCCGCCAGCAAGAGTGGGGTCAACAGTGAGGCGTATCGTGCCGGAAAAACCGGATCGGAATGCAATTGAAGTCGTAAACGTCAGTAAAATTTTCGGATCGGGTGAGGGGCAGGTCGCTGCCCTCGATACGGTCTCGGTATCCATCCGGGAGAATGAGTTTTTTACACTGCTGGGACCATCCGGCTGCGGCAAGACCACGTTGCTGCGGCTGATTGCCGGCTTCGACTTTCCAACCGCCGGCGAAATCCTCCTCTACGGCCAGGACATCGCGCCGTTGCCGCCCTTCAAGCGACCGGTCAACACCGTCTTCCAATCCTACGCGCTGTTCCCGCATATGACGGTCGCCGACAATATCGGCTTTGGCCTGGAAATGCTGGGCAAGCCGAAGGCCGAGATCAAGGCGCGCGTCGCCGAGATGCTGAAACTGGTGAAGATGGAGGCGCTGGCGGGCCGCCGCACCAGCCAGATCTCCGGCGGCCAGCAGCAGCGCGTGGCGCTCGCCCGGGCGCTGGCGCCGCAGCCCAAGGTGCTCCTGCTCGACGAACCGCTCTCGGCCCTGGACTACAAGCTGCGCAAGGAAATGCAGATCGAATTGAAGCGGCTGCAGCACGAGACGGGCATCACCTTCATCTTCGTCACCCACGACCAGGAGGAAGCGCTGACCATGTCGGATCGCATCGCGGTGATGTCGTCGGGCAAAATCCTGCAGGTCGGCTCGCCGCGCGACATCTACGACCGGCCGGCCGAGCGTTTCGTCGCCGACTTCATCGGCGAGTCGAACTTCCTCAAGGCGGATGTGGTTAGCGCGACTGGTGGCCGGGCGACGGTGAAGCTGCCGTCTGGTGTGGAAATCCCAGCCTCGCTGCCGGAAGGCTTCAGCCCCAGCGGCAAGGTCACCATCGTCGTGCGTCCAGAGCATGCGCAGTTGGGCACGGCCAGCCCGAGCGCTTCGCTGTCCGGTACCGTCGAAAACATCGTCTATCTCGGCACCGACACGCACTTCCATCTGCGCCTTGCCGGTGGCGAGCCGTTCATCGTGCGGCGTCAGAACAGCCGCGGCGCCGGTGACGGCTTCGTGCAGGGCGGCCAGATCGGCATCATGATCGGCAACGACGCCGCGCAAGTGCTGAAGGACTGATCATGGCGACCGCGGAACAAGTCGCCAAGGCAGCGCAGCGACGCGATGTGCGCGACCGGTGGCTGCTGTCAGCGCCAGCCTTGCTGGTGATCTTCCTCGCCGCGACCGGCCCCTTGCTGATCGTGCTGATCTACTCGTTCCTGACGCCTGGCCCCTATGGAGATGTGAAGTGGCAGTTCTCGCCCGATGCCTGGCTGTCGGTGTTCATGGAACGCGACATTTTCGACGATACGCTTTCGCTTGCGGCAGCGCATGTCACCATCTTCTGGCGCTCGATCAAGCTGGCGGTGATAACGACGATCGCCACTTTGGCATTGGGGTTTCCAACCGCCTATTTCATGGCGACGCGCAGCGAGAAAACCAGGGATCTCTGGCTGTTCCTGATCACCATTCCGTTCTGGACCAACCTTCTGATCCGCACCTTCGCCGTGCTGCAGATCATCCGCAACGAAGGCATCATCAACACCATCCTTATCAAGCTTGGTATCGTCTCAGCGCCGGTCCAGATTCTCTTCACCGACACGGCGATCCTGATCGGCATGGCGTATGTCTACCTGCCGCTGATGGTGCTGCCGATCTATGCCAGCATGGAGAAGCTTGATTTTCGCCTCGTCGAGGCGGGCTACGACCTCTACGCGACCCGTTTCAAGGTATTGCGGAAGATCATTTTCCCGCTGGTCAAACCCGGCGTCATTGCCGGCTCCATCCTGGTCTTCATTCCAGCCCTTGGCGCCTATGTGACGCCGAGCGTGCTTGGCGGCGGCAAGAATATGATGCTGTCCAACCTGATCGAATTGCAGTTCGGCCAAGGCCGCAACTGGCCGCTCGGCTCGGCGCTGTCGATCACGGTGATGATCATCGTCATGGTGGCGCTGCTTGCCTATGTGCGCAATGCCGGCAAGTCGGGGGTGCGGCATGGCTAAGAACTTTTCCATCAAGCACCAGACCGGCTTCACGGTGATCGCTGCGACCTGTTTTATCGTGCTCTATCTGCCGATCATCGTGCTGGTCGCCTATGCCTTCAACGCGGCGAACTCGACGTCCGAATGGGGCGGCTTTTCGATGCGCTGGTTCCAGTCGGCTTGGCAGAACGTGCAAGTTATCGACGCGACGCTACGCTCGTTCCAGATCGGCGCCGTCGCTGCGGTGCTGTCGACAATCTTTGCCACCATGGCCGCGCTCGCCACCACGCGCACCGCGTCCTATCCGGGCCTCACCTTCAAATATGCGGCGATCAACCAGCCGCTGATGGTGCCCGAGATCGTCACCGGCGTGGCGCTGCTGATCTTCTTCTCGCGCATCAAGATCTTCACCGGCTATTCCGGCATCGGCTATCTGATCGCCGCGCACGCGGCGTTCTGCATCCCGTTTGCCTATCTGCCGATCCGGGCGCGGCTGGAAAACATGGACCTGACGCTGGAGCGCGCGGCTGCCGATCTGTACGCGACGCCGTGGAAGACCTTCCGCCGCATCACGCTGCCGCTTTTGTGGCCCGGCATACTGGCCGGACTGATGCTGGCCTTCGTCATCTCGCTCGATGACGTCGTCATCACCGAGTTTGTCAAATCGGGCGGCCAGGATACGCTGCCCACCTACATGCTCGGCCAGATCCGCCGCGGCATCACGCCTGAGATCAACGCGATATCGACCGCCTTCCTGCTGCTTTCGGTCGCGATCGTCACGTTGTTTTTCTTCGTCAGCAGGAAAAGAGACTGAACCGACAAATGGGAGCTAAAACCATGAACTGGAAAACAACGACAGCCGCCATCGGGTTGGCGCTGCTCGCAACGACGAGCCTGGCCCGCGCCGATGGCGAACTGAACATTTACAATTGGGGCAACTATACCAGCCCCGATGTGATCAAAAAGTTCGAAGCCAAATACAACGTCAAGGTGACGATCACCGATTACGATTCCAACGATACGGCGCTCGCCAAGGTACGCCAGGGCGGCACCGGCTTCGACATCGCCGTTCCGTCGCAAACCTACGTGCCGATCTGGATCAAGGAGGGCCTCGTGCAGGAGACCGATCCGGGCAAGATGGAGAACTTCAAGAACGTGGCGCCGGAATGGGCCAATCCAGACTTCGACCCCGGCCGCAAATATTCCGTGCCGTGGGCGCTGGGCACCGTCGGCGTCGTCGTCAACACCGATGCCTACAAGGGACCAGCCGACAGCTGGGGCATCATCTTCAACACGCCGGACGAGCTGAAGGGCAAGACCAATGTCGTTCCCGAGATGAATGACGTTATCTTCGCGGCGATCAAATATGTCGGCGGCCAGCAGTGCACCGACGACAAGACGGTGCTGAAGAAGGTGCGCGACACGCTTGTCGCGGCCAAGCCGAACTGGATCGCCATGGAATACAACACCATCGAAAAGATGGGCGCCGGCGACTTCAAGGCGACCAGCGACTGGAACGGTTCGGCGCTGCGTCAGCGGCTGGCCAATCCGGCCATCCATTACAATTATCCGAAGGAAGGCTACGGCCTGTGGAGCGATAACGTCGTCGTTCTCAAGGAAGCCAAAAATGTCGAGAACGCCAAGCTGTTCCAGAACTTCATCATGGATCCGGAAAACGCGGCCGGCCTCTCGGCCTTCCATCGCTACGCAAACGCCATTACCGGCTCGGACAAGTACATGCCGGCCGATATGAAGGATGCCCCGGAAGTCGTCATTCCGGAGGCTGCGAAGGCACAAGGCGAATTCCAGAAGATGTGCGCGCCTGAGATCCAGGACATCTACACCAAGATCTGGACCGAACTGCAGAAATAACCGCAGTCTGACAGACCCGGCGGCATGCGCCGCCGGGTCTTTTCTTTTCCGGAATGGCTTTCATGGACTCCTATCGCAACAGCGATCCGCGGCCGTCGATCATGCAGGGCTCGCCGCCTCAAATGGTGCTGCCGAAGCTCGACTGGGACCGGCCGCCATGGAATCGCTGGGCCTTCCAACACATCCGCGAATTCCTGCCGACCATCGAGGTCTGGCGCGGTAATGGCCATCGCCATCGTCTTGAGCGCGCAGAGACCGATCTCGACGCGCTGCCGGTGGAAGACAGCAAGGGCCGTCCGACGACGCTCGTTGGCCTGCTCGACGAGACCTACACGGACGGCTTCCTGGTGCTCAAAGACGGCAAGGTCGCCTATGAGCGCTATTTCAACGGCATGGCCGAGCGCACGCTGCATCTGTCGCAGTCGATGGCGAAGTCGGTAACAGGCACCGTGTTCGGTATTCTGGTTGGGCGCGGCTTGATCGACCCGGCCAAACCGGTGAGCGCCTATCTGCCGGAGCTCGGCGCGACCGGCTGGGACGGCGCCAGCGTGCAGCATGTGCTGGATATGACCACCGGCGTGCGGTTTTCCGAGGAATACACCGACCGTTACTCCGACATCGGCCAGGTTGATGTCGCCACGGGCTGGAAGCCGGTGCCGCCGGACAGCGATCCGGATTTCCAATGGCCGCCGCATCTGTTCGAGTTGATCCTGCAGCTGAAGGACAAGGTGCGGCCGCATGGCGCCGCGTTCGAGTACCGCTCGATCGAGACCGACGTGCTTGCCTTCATCATGGAGCGGGTCACCGGTAAACGGCTGGCGCAGTTGGTGTCCGAGGAGCTGTGGCAAAAGCTCGGCGCCGACGAGAGCGCCTGCTTCACGGTTGACAGCGCCGGCTATGCGCTGGCCGATGGCGGCTTCAACGCGACGCTGCGAGACTACGCCCGCTTCGGCCAGTTGATCCTCGACAATGGCCGCGGCATCGTGCCGGCCGACTGGATCGAGGCGACGCGCAACGGCAGGCATGCGCCGGATTTCAATCCGAGCCTGCCGGAGGGCAGCTACCGCAACCAGTTCTGGATCGAAAACCCGCGCTCACGCGCACTGATGTGCCGGGGCGTGTTCGGGCAGATGATCCATATCGACTGGGACACCGGCATGGTCGTGGTCAAGCTTTCAAGCTATCCGGATTTCAGCAATGTCGCCTATTCGGTGGCAACGCTGAAGGCGGTGCACGCCATCGCCAAGGCGCTTGGTTGACCCACAACAAATCATCCCTCCGAGGAAACGTTCATGACCGGCAAGACTGCGTTCGAGATCCGCTACGGCTTTGCCCGCAATGAGGTGCTGCTCTCCAACTGGCGCGAAAGCCCGTTCAACCGCTGGTCGTTCCAGAACCTTGGCGAGCTGGTGCCGACCGCTCCCGTGGCGGCGACGCCGGGAAGCGTCGAAGCGCCGGTGCGGGACCTGAGCGGCCTGCTCGGCGAAAAGGTTTCGATCGCCAGCGCCCCGGAAACGGTGGCCGAATTCCTCACACGTTCGAGCAGCGACGCGCTGACGGTGATGAAGGCTGGCAAGGTCATCGGCGACTGGTTCGCGCCCAATATGGATTTCGGCGCCCGTCACATCATCTTTTCGATCAGCAAATCGGTCACCGCGATCATCGCCGGAATACTGGAAGGCGAGGGCGTGTTCGACCCGGAAGCGCCGGTGACCCAGTACATTCCGGAAGCCGCCGGTTCGGCCTATGCCGATGCAAGCTGCCGGCATGTGCTCGATATGAGCGTCAGCCTCGACTTCGAGGAGGCCTATCTCGATCCCGAAAGCGCCTTTGCCCGTTACCGTCGCGCTACGCTGTGGAATCCGGGCGGCGGCACTGAAAGCTTGCGCGAATTCATTCTGACCTTGCAGCGGCTCGAAGAACCGCACGGCAAAACCTTCCGCTACCGTTCGCCCAATTCCGATCTGCTCGGCCTGTTGCTCGAACGAGCTTCCGGCCAGCGCTTCCCGGACCTGATGCGCGAGAAACTGTGGCTGCCGCTGGGTGCTGTCAGCGAGGCTTCGATCGGCGTCGACATGGAAGGTACGGCGCGCACCGCCGGCGGCATTTCGGTGACGCCGCGCGACCTGGCGCGTATCGGCGAGATGATGCGGCAGGGCGGCACGGCCAATGGCCGCGGCATCGTGCCAGAAGGCTGGGTGCGCGATACGACCGTTGCCGGCGGCAGCGCGGAGGCTTGGCAGCGCGGCACAATGGTGCATCTGTTCCCAAAGGGCCGTTACCGTAACAAATGGTACCAGACGGGGGCGGCAAACGGCGCCTTCTGCGGCATCGGCATCCACGGCCAATGGCTCTACGTCAACCCGAAGACGGAAGTGGTGATTGCAAAAATGGGGTCGCAGCCGGTGCCTGAAGATTATCCGCTCGAACGCGAGATCGTTGCCTTTTTCGAGGCGCTGAGCGGGATGGTCTGAGGACGAGCCAAAGCAAGGCGCTTTCCTGTGGACCTCTTTGACGCTTGAGAACACTGCGGTTGGCGTGACGGACATCAGCGCCTATGGTCGCCGCTCTTTGCGACAGGGACCAGCATGGCAGCAGACAGCAAACGCATCGCATCCATCATCGCGGCAGAGATCGGGGCGCGGCCGGAGCAGGCATCAGCAGCTATAGGGCTGCTCGATGAGGGCGCGACGGTGCCGTTTGTGGCGCGCTACCGCAAGGAGGTCACCGGCGGGCTCGACGACACCCAATTGCGCGACCTTGCCGAGCGATTGGTCTATCTGCGCGAACTCGATGCGCGCCGCGATACCATTCTCGGTTCGATCCGCGAGCAGGGCAAGCTGACCGAAGAACTTGAGGCCAAAATTGTGGCTGCCGCCACCAAGGCTGAACTGGAAGACATCTACCTGCCCTACAAGCCCAAGCGGCGCACCAAGGCCGAGATCGCCCGGGAGCGCGGGCTGGGGCCATTGGCGGAGGCTATTTTGGCCAACCGGTCGTTGGTGCCCGCCGAGGCGGCGCTGGCTTATGTGACCGAGGATGTGAGCGACGCCAAGGCCGCACTGGAAGGCGCACGCGACATCCTGTCGGAACAGTTCGCGGAAAATGCCGATCTGGTCGGCAAGCTTCGCACCTACATGAAGGAGCGCGCTTTCATGCGTGCCCGTGTCGTCGACGGTAAGCAGGAGGCCGGGGCGAAATTCTCCGACTATTTCGACCATGTCGAGCGCTGGGCCAATGTTCCGAGCCACCGTGCGCTGGCCATGCTGCGCGGCCGCAACGAAGAGGTGTTGTCGCTCGACATCGAGGTCGATGCCGACCATGCCTCGCCGGTGAAGCCGGTCGAGCGGATGATCGCCAATGCCTACGCCATCGGCGGCAGCCTGCCGGGCGACCGCTGGCTGATGGAAGTCGCCGGCTGGACCTGGCGGATCAAGCTTTCGCTGCACCTGACGCTCGATTTGATGCGCGACCTGCGCGAGCGGGCGGAGGAAGAGGCGATCCATGTCTTTGCACGCAACCTCAAGGATTTGCTTCTGGCGGCACCCGCCGGCTCGCGGCCGACCATGGGGCTCGATCCCGGCATCCGCACCGGCGTCAAGGTCGCGGTGGTAGATGGCACCGGCAAGGTGCTGGCGACGACGACCGTCTATCCATTTCCGCCGCGGAACGATGTGCGCGGCACACAGGCCCAGCTCGCAGCACTCATCCGCCAGCATAAGGTCGAGCTGATCTCGATCGGCAACGGCACCGGCAGCCGCGAGACTGAAAAGCTGGTCGCCGACATGCTGTCCGATATGCCTTCGGATGGTGGGCCGAAGCCGCTCAAGGTGATCGTCAGCGAAGCCGGCGCCTCGGTCTATTCGGCCTCGGCGACAGCGGCGGCTGAGTTTCCCGGGCTCGACGTGTCGCTGCGCGGTGCGGTGTCGATCGCCAGGCGCCTGCAGGACCCGCTCGCCGAACTGGTCAAGATCGAGCCAAAATCGATCGGCGTTGGCCAGTACCAGCATGATGTCGACCAGTACCGGCTTGGCCGCTCGCTGGAGGCGGTGGTGGAGGACGCGGTCAATGCCGTCGGCGTCGATCTCAACACTGCCTCGGCGCCGCTTTTGGCCCGCGTGTCAGGCCTGGGCGCGTCGCTTGCCGATGCCATTGTCGCGCATCGCGATGCGACCGGGCCGTTCGCCAGCCGCAAGGAGCTGCTCAAGGTAGCGCGGCTCGGACCGCGCGCGTTCGAACAGTCCGCAGGCTTCCTGCGCATTGCCAATGGCAGCGAGCCGCTCGACGCCTCGTCGGTCCATCCGGAAGCCTACGGCGTGGCCAAGAAGATCGTAGCCGTCTGCGGTCGCGATGTGCGCTCGCTGATGGGAGACAGTGCCGCGCTCAAGGCGCTCGATCCGCGCGTCTTCGTCGACGAACGGTTCGGCCTGCCGACGGTGCGCGACATCATTGCGGAGCTGGAAAAGCCCGGCCGCGACCCGCGCCCCGGCTTCAAGACGGCGACCTTTGCCGACGGCGTCGACGATATCAAGGATCTGAAGCCCGGCATGCTTCTCGAAGGCACCGTCACCAATGTCGCGGCCTTCGGCGCTTTCGTCGATATCGGCGTGCACCAGGACGGGCTGGTGCATGTCTCGCAACTGGCCGATCGTTTCATCAAGGACGCGCATGAGGTGGTGAAGGCGGGCGATGTGGTGAAGGTGCGGGTCGTCGATGTCGACATCAAGCGCAAGCGCATCGCGCTGTCCATGCGCAAGGACGGCGGCGAGGGCGGGACGCCGAAGGGGCCGCGCGACAATGGCGGCGGCAAGCCGGCGCAACCTTCGCCGATGCCGCAGCGTCAGCCGGAAGGACCGGCACAGCGAGGCGCGTTTGGCGCAGCACTGGCCGATGCCTTGAAGCGGAAGTAGCCTCGAATGGTTCCTTGCAATCGCTAGAGCGTTATCTACCATCCTTGTGTGGAGATACGCGCGATATGGCAAGTTTCGAGAAAGTGAGTGTCCAAGAGTTGGGGCGTCTTTGGGACGAGGGCATGGCGAGTGGCAGTTCGGTCGATGGAGACCAGGCTTTCGCCCGGATCAAAAGCAAGCTCGATGCGAAAGTTGCCGAACGCAAGTCGCAAAAACGCTGCGCTTCCAGCCGGAAACCGAGCCGATGAAGCGGAAGTAGCTACCAGGCCAGAACGGCCGGTTCCTTCTCAACCTGGCCCAGCAGCCAGTCGCGAAAGCTGACGACGGGCGGGTGGCCGCGCTTGTCGTTCGGGACGACGAGGTAGTAGGCGCTGCGGCTTTGCATCGGCTGTCCCGGCGCCGGCACGAGCTGACCGCGCTGCAATTCGCCGGCGATAAGAACTTGCGGCAGGAGCGCGACGCCAAGCCCCGCCATGCAGGCTTGGGCAACGGTGCCGAATTGCTCGAACTGCATGCCGGGTCCGATCGGTGCGCTCAAGCCCTGTTCCTCGAACCATTCGCCCCAGGCCCCGGGACGCGTCGCCATGTGCAGCAGCGGCAGGCGGCTGATCTCGGCCGCCGTGGTGATATCGCGGCTGGCAAGGAAGTCTGGCGAGACCACCGGCATCACGGTTTCGCGCATCAACAATGTGGAATCTGCGTCCGGCCAGTCCGGCTGGCCATGATGGATGGCGGCGTCGAGCCGCTCGCGGGCGAAGTCGAAGCGGCCTATGCGGGTGACGAAGTTGATGGTGATGTCAGGGTTCTCTGCGACGAAATCCGGGATCAGCGGCATCAGCCAGCGCGTGCCGAAGGTCGGCAGTATGGCGAGGTTCAGCATGCCGCTATGCCGATTGCTCATCAATCCGAGCGCGGCGTCGCGCAATTGCCCGAGTGCCGCCCGCACGGCTTCGGCATAGATTTCGCCCGCCGTGGACAGCCGAACATTGCGGCTGTCGCGCTCGAACAGCCGGCGGCCGAACTGTTCCTCCAGAAGTGCTATCTGGCGGCTGACGGCCCCTTGGGTCAAATCGAGTTCCTGGGCGGCAGCGGTGAAGGAGCTAAGGCGGGCCACGGCCTCGAAGGCGGCAAGGGCGCTGGTGCTGGGTAAAAGCCGGCGTTGGACGTTCATGATCCATTACTAAACCTCATTGACCTGTGATGCAATTTTGTTTGATTTTTCCGAAGCGAAGGCGGATAAGCCCGAGCACTTCAAGATTTTGGGAGAGAGCGAAGCCATGGCCGCCGACAAGAACGCGTTCGTTTGGGAAGACCCCTTCCTGATCGAGAACCAGCTTTCCGAGGATGAGCGCATGGTGCGCGATGGCGCGGCCGCCTTTGCCGCCGACAAGCTCGCGCCGCGCATCGAGGAGGCCTATCTCGAGGAAAAGACCGATGCCGGCATCTTTCGCGAGATGGGCGAGGCCGGCCTGCTCGGCATCACCATCCCTGAGGAATATGGCGGGCTCGGCGCCAATTACGTCACCTACGGGTTGGTGGCGCGCGAGGTCGAGCGGGTCGATTCCGGCTACCGGTCGATGATGTCGGTGCAATCGTCGCTGGTGATGTACCCCATCCATGCCTATGGCACGGAAGAGCAGCGCAAGAGATACCTGCCGAAGCTGGCTTCGGGCGAATGGATCGGCTGTTTCGGCCTGACCGAGCCGGATGCGGGTTCCGATCCCGGCGGTATGAAGACGCGGGCCGAGAAGACCGCGAACGGCTACAGGATTTCCGGCTCGAAAATGTGGATATCCAACGCGCCGATCGCCGACGTGTTCGTGGTCTGGGCGAAGCTGAAGGGCGACAACGGCAAGGACGAAATCCGCGGTTTCGTGCTGGAGAAGGGCATGAAGGGGCTGTCGGCGCCGAAGATCGGCGGCAAGCTCAGCCTTAGGGCCTCGATCACCGGCGAGGTGGTGATGGAAGGCGTCGAAGTCGGCGAAGACGCGCTGCTGCCCAACGCCAGGGGCCTCGGCGGCCCATTCGGCTGCCTCAACCGGGCCCGCTACGGCATTTCCTGGGGCGCGATGGGCGCCGCCGAGGATTGCTGGCACCGGGCCCGGCAGTATGGACTCGACCGCAAGCAGTTCGGCAAGCCGCTCGCCGGCACGCAGTTGTTCCAGAAAAAGCTCGCCGACATGCAGATCGAGATTGCGCTCGGCTTGCAGGGCTCGCTGCGCGTCGGGCGGCTGATGGATGAAGGCAAGATGGCACCGGAGATGATCTCGATCGTCAAGCGCAACAATTGCGGCAAGGCGCTCGACATCGCCCGCCAGGCCCGCGACATGCATGGCGGCAACGGCATCCAGATCGGCTACCACGTCATGCGCCACGCGCAGAACCTGGAGACGGTCAACACCTATGAAGGTACGCATGACGTGCATGCGCTGATCCTTGGCAGGGCTCAGACGGGGATACAGGCGTTTTTCTAAAGCTGTGCCGATGTTCAGGTGAGGCCGGCCTGCAAATGGCCGATGCCTGCGCTTCCGGTGCTCGCGTACGAAAAGTACGCTCTGCTCCGGTTCTCGGTATCAGCCATTTTCGACTCGGCCTGACCTGAATCTCGACACAGCGTAGCCGGCTTCGGGTGCTTAATTTAGGTGCAGCGCAACATCTCTGCTTGGAGAATGGCCAATAGATGTGTCAGGGTTCGGCTGAAGAAACGCCGATCTCCGGGGCCCCATGGCAATACTGGCAGCCGTCTACCACCTGACCCATTACAAATATGACCGGCCGGTGGTTCTCGGGCCCCAGGTCATCAGGCTGCAGCCGGCACCGCATTCCCGCACCAAGGTGCTCAGCCATTCACTGAAGGTCGGGCCGGCGAACCACTTCGTCAATCTGCAGCAGGACCCCTACGGCAATTTCCTCGCCCGCTTCGTCTTCCCGGAACCGGTGACGGAATTGAAGATCGAGGTCGACCTCGTCGCCGACATGACGGTCTACAATCCGTTCGATTTCTTCGTCGAACCATCGGCCGAGACCTTCCCGTTCGAGTACCCCGAACACATCAGGGACGATCTCGCCATCTACCGCACGCCGGAGCCGGCGGGGCCGCTGCTGTCTGCTTTCCTCGCAAACATCGACCGTAGCGCCACCAACACCGTCAACTTCGTCGTCGACCTCAATGCGCGGCTGCAGCGCGAAATCGCCTATATCGTGCGGATGGAAACCGGCGTGTTCTCGCCGGAGGAAACGCTGGCCGCGAAAAAGGGATCGTGCCGGGATTCGAGCTGGCTGCTGGTGCAAATCCTCAGGAATCTCGGCATCGCCGCTCGTTTCGTCTCCGGCTATCTGATCCAGCTGAAGCCCGATCTGGTCGCGCTCGATGGCCCAGCCGGGACCGCCGTAGACTTCACCGACCTGCACGCCTGGTGCGAGGTCTATCTGCCGGGCGCCGGCTGGATCGGCTTCGATCCGACGTCCGGCCTGCTCACCGGCGAAAGCCATGTGCCGCTGGCGGCCACGCCGCATTTCCGCAACGCCGCACCCATTTCCGGCATGGCGAGCTTCGCCAATGTCGAATTCGGCTTCGACATGCGTGTCGACCGCATCGCCGAACATCCGCGCATCACCAAGCCATTCTCGGACGAAAGCTGGCAGGCGCTGGATGCGCTGGGCAACAAGGTCGACGCCGCACTTCAAGCGGGCGACGTCAGGCTGACCATGGGCGGCGAGCCGACCTTTGTCTCCATCGACGATTTCGAGTCCGCCGAGTGGAACACCGCCGCCGTCGGCCCGACCAAGCGCGAAAAGGCCGATGCGCTGATCCGCAAATTGCGCGAACGCTTCGCGCCGGGCGGCTTCCTCCACTACGGCCAGGGCAAATGGTATCCGGGCGAGAGCCTGCCGCGTTGGACCTTCTCGCTGTATTGGCGCACCGACGGCCAGCCGGTGTGGAGCGATCCGTCGCTGATCGCACACGAAAAGAGCGATGCGGAGGTCGGGCCGCAGCAAGCCGAAAGCTTGCTGACGGCAATCGCCGGCGAACTCGGCATCGACAAGGCGATGGTCAGCGAGGCCTATGAGGACCCGGCCGAATGGCTGCTGAAGGAAGGCAAGCTGCCCGACAATGTCGATCCGTCCAACTCCAAGCTGGAAGACCCCGAAGAGCGCAGCCGCATGGCGAAAGTGTTCGAGCGCGGGCTGACCAAGCCGTCCGGCTACGTGCTGCCGGTGCAGCGCTGGAACAGCCAGGCTTCGGACCCGCGCTGGCGCTCGGAGAAGTGGAAGACACGGCGCGGGCGGCTGTTCCTGGTGCCGGGCGATTCCCCTGTCGGTTACCGCCTGCCGCTGGGCACGCTGCCCTATGTGCCGCCGGCGCAGTTCCCCTATATCGTGCCGGTCGATCCGTCGCTGCCGCGTGGACCGCTGCCGGCGCGGGAAGCCATACTGCCAGAACCGGCTCCGGCCGAACTGGAAGGCGCCGACGAGATGGCGCGGCGCCAGCAGGCGGTATCGTTCACTGCGACGACCGGTCAGCAAGACCGGGTCGAGCAGGAGATCACCGAGATCGGCGGCGCGGTGCGTACAGCACTTTCGGTCGAGCCGCGCGACGGCAGGCTGTGCGTCTTCATGCCGCCGGTCGAGGCGCTGGAAGACTATCTGGAGCTCGTCGCAGCCGCAGAAAACGCGGCCAAGGCGATCGGCCTTCCCGTGCATATCGAAGGCTATGGACCGCCGCACGATCCGCGCCTCAACGTCATCAGGGTGGCACCCGATCCCGGCGTCATCGAGGTCAACATCCATCCGGCTGCCAACTGGCAGGACTGCGTGGCGACGACGACGGCGATCTACGAGGAAGCACGGCAGACACGGCTTGGCGCCGACAAGTTCATGATCGATGGCCGCCACACCGGTACCGGCGGCGGCAACCATGTCGTCGTCGGCGGCGCAACGCCCAATGACAGCCCGTTCCTGCGCCGGCCCGATCTGTTGAAGAGCCTGGTGCTGCAATGGCAGCGGCGCCCGTCGCTGTCCTATCTATTCTCCGGCCTGTTCATCGGCCCGACCAGCCAGGCGCCGCGCTTCGACGAGGCGCGGCATGACTCGCTTTACGAACTCGAGATCGCGATGGCGCAGGTGCCGCATCCCGACCAGGGCAACGCACCGCTGCCTTGGCTGGTCGACCGACTGTTCCGAAATCTGTTGACTGACGTCACCGGCAATACGCACCGCTCGGAAATCTGCATCGACAAGCTGTTTTCGCCCGATGGCCCGACCGGCCGGCTTGGGCTTGTCGAGTTCCGCGGTTTCGAGATGCCGCCCAATGCGCGCATGTCGCTGGCGCAGCAATTGCTGGTGCGCGCCATCATCGCCCGTGCGTGGAAGAACCCGCTTGATGGCCGCTTCGTGCGCTGGGGCACCTCGCTCCATGACCGTTTCATGCTGCCGCACTATGTCTGGGCGGATTTCCTCGACGTGCTCGACGACCTCAAGCTCAACGGGTTCGAATTCCGGCCGGAATGGTTCGATGCTCAGCTGGAGTTCCGCTTTCCGTTCTGCGGCGAAGTCCAGCATGCCGGCATCAAGCTGGAACTGCGGCAGGCGCTGGAGCCGTGGCATGTGATGGGTGAGCAAGGCGCCATCGGCGGCACCGTGCGCTTCGTCGATTCCTCGGTCGAACGGCTGCAGGTCAGGACCGAAGGCCTCAACCCGGAACGTCATGCCATTGTCTGCAATGGCCGAATCGTGCCGATGAAGGTCACCGACAATCGCGAGGTCGCGGTGGCCGGTGTGCGCTTCAAGGCCTGGCAGCCTTCGTCGGGCCTGCATCCGGCGCTGCCGGTCAACACGCCTTTGGTCTTCGACATTTACGACCGTTGGTCGGGGCGGGCGGTGGGCGGCTGCGTCTACCATGTCGCGCATCCAGGTGGGCGCAGCTACGACACGTTCCCGGTCAACGGCAATGAGGCCGAGGCGCGGCGTCTCGCCCGCTTCGAGCCTCGCGGCCATACGCCGTCGGCCTATGTGCTGCGCAATGAAGAAGCCTCTGAAGACTTCCCCATGACCCTTGACCTCAGGCGGCCAGCAAGACTCTGATCAGCGATGGCAAAGGGGAATCAGAAAAAGGTCCGCGGCAAGCCGCTGAGGCACAGTCTGCTGGAGCACTACCAGCCGATTGACGGCGTCGTCGACGAGATGGTCGATGCTTCGGGCCATCCGCGTCCGGCCTGGGCGCCCTTCATCGAGGCGCTGGAGGAGCTGGGCCCGGAAAAGCTCGGCCAGCGCTTTGCCCGCGCCGACCAGTATCTGCGCGACGCCGGGGTTTATTACCGCGTCTATGACAAGGCCGGCGCCAATGAGCGCGAATGGCCGCTGGCGCATATCCCGCTGCTGATCGAAGACAAGGAATGGGCCGGGATCAGCGCCGGTCTCGTCCAGCGCGCCGACCTTTTCGAGGAGATAGTCGCTGATATCTATGGCCCGAACCGGCTGATCGAGAAGGGAATCTTGCCGGCAGGCCTGATTGCGGCGAGCCCCGAATTTTTGCGCCCCGTCGTCGGCACCATGCCGGCCAGCGGTCATTTCCTGCATTTTTGCGCCTTCGAGCTTGGCCGTGGGCCGGATGGAAGCTGGTGGGTGCTGGGCGACCGCACGCAGGCGCCGTCGGGCGCCGGCTTTGCGCTGGAAAACCGCGTCGCCACGACGCGGGCTTTGTCCGACATCTATGGCGAGATGCATGTGCATCGCCTGGCCGGTTTCTTCCGTCGCTTTCGCGATGCTCTGATCGGCATGGCGAAGGAGAATGACGGCCGCGTCGCCATTCTGACGCCGGGGCCGCTCAACGAGACGTATTACGAGCACGCCTATATCGCCCGCTATCTCGGCATCATGCTGCTCGAGGGCGAGGATCTGACCGTCGCCGGCGGCAAGCTTATGGTGCGCACGGTTTCGGGGCTGATGCCGATCAGCGTGCTGTGGCGGCGGCTCGATGCCGCCTTCGCCGATCCGCTGGAACTGCGGCCAGACTCGCATATCGGCACCCCGGGGCTGGTCGAGGCGACCCGCCGCGGCACGGTTTCGACGGTCAATGCGCTGGGTTCGGGCTTGATGGAAACCCGGGCGCTGCTCGCCTTCCTGCCGAAGATTTCGCGCGCATTGCGCGGCGAAGAACTTCTGTTGCCAAGCGTCGCCACCTGGTGGTGCGGGCAAGCAACCGAACGGGCCCATGTGCTTGCCAATATCGATCGCATGGTGATCGGTCCGGCGCTGTCGACGCGGCTGGCCTTCGAGGATGACGGCCAGACCAGGCTCGGTTCGGCACTGACGCCGGAGGAACGCATCGCGCTGATCGCGCGCATCGAGAGCGATGGCAGCGGTTTCGTCGGCCAGGAAGCGGTGACGCTGTCGACGACGCCGGTCTATGTCGGCGGCTGGCTGGAACCGCGACCGGCAAGCCTGCGCGTTTATCTCGCGCGCACGCCCGATGGCTGGACGGTAATGCCGGGCGGTTTCGCCCGTGTCGGCCTTTCGCTCGACCCGACGGCCATCGCCATGCAGCGCGGCGGCCAGGCGGCCGACGTCTGGGTGGTCAGCGACCGGTCGGTCGAGCGCGAGACGCTGCTGCCGCAGGAGCATGACAGCTTTGTCCGCACCATGCCGGGCAGCCTGCCCAGCCGCGCGGCGGAAAACCTGACCTGGCTCGGCCGCTATATCGAGCGCTCGGAGGACACGGTTCGCATCCTGCGCGCCTATCATGTGCGGCTGGCCGAGACGTCCGATCCTGACATGCTGCTGCTCGCCGATATAAGGGACTATCTCGAACCCTTCGGCGTCGATCTCGAAGCGGCCATTCCGCCCGGATTGATCGGCACGCTGGACAGCGCCGTCTACAGCGCCGGACAGATCCGCGACCGCTTTTCGCCCGATGGCTGGCTGGCGCTGAAGGACCTGTCGAAGACCATTCATCAGTTCGCCACCACGGTGGCGCCGGGTGACGACGCGACACGGGCGATGACGGTCATGCTGCGCAAGCTCGCCGGCTTTTCCGGCCTGTTGCACGAGAATATGTACCGTTTCACCGGCTGGCGTTTCCTCGAGATCGGCCGGCGGATCGAGCGCGGCATCCAGATCGCCCGTACGCTAGCCCGACTGACAAGGTCCGGTGCGCCGGACGGCTCGCTCGACATGATGCTGGAGATCGGTGACAGCGTCATGACCCACCGCCGGCAATATCCGGTGCGGGCCGGACGGCGCACGGTGATCGACCTCTTGGCGCTCGACCCACTCAACCCGCGCTCGATCCTGTTCCAGCTCGAACGGCTGAAGGCGGAGATCGGCCTGTTGCCATCGGTTGGGCCGGAGGGGCATATGTCGGTCGCGGCCAAGGAAATCCTGCAGCTCAACACGGCAATTGCCGTCATGGAGCCATCGGAGATGTCGGCGGAGGTGCTGGACGATCTCGCAACTGAGATCGGCAACCTCTATAGCAGCCTGGCTAAAGCGTATTTCGGTTAACATGCTGTACGATATCAGGCTTCATCTCAGCTACGATTATGACGCCGCGGCCGGTGGCAGCCGGCATCAGGTGCGTGTATTGCCGCCGACCATTGCCGGCGTGCAGCGCGTGATCGCGGCCTCGCTTTCGTTTGTGCCGGCCCCATCGGAGCGCACGGATTTTGCCGATTTCTTCGGCAACAATGTCACCGCGATCGCCTTTCGCGACGTCCATGACGGGCTCGACATCAGAATGAGCGCGCGCGTGTCGGTGTCACGGCCGGAGCCTGGGCTCGACGTGTCGCCCGATCTGCAGCGCCTGCGGGAAGAACTCGGCGCCGTACGGTCACTGGCGCCGGATGCACCGCATCACTTTCTCGCCGCCAGCGATCATGCCGGCATCGATGCGGCGATCACCGCCTATGCCCGCGACAGCGCCGGCGGCTCGACGGTCGGCATGGCCATCGATCTGTGCAACCGCATCCACCGCGACTTCACCTATGACGGGGAAGCGACCACGGTGCGTACCGGGGCCAGCGATGCCTTCCGTTTGAAGCGGGGCGTGTGCCAGGACTTCTCCCACATCATGATCGCCGGCCTGCGCGGGCTAGGTATTCCTGCGGGTTATGTCAGCGGCTTCCTGCGCACCATTCCCCCGAAAGGGAAGCCGCGGCTCGAAGGCGCCGATGCCATGCATGCCTGGGTCAAGGTGTGGTGTGGGCGCGATGCCGGCTGGCAGGAATTCGACCCGACCAATGGCATGCGGGCCAGCAACGACCACATCACCGTTGGCTATGGCCGCGACTATTCCGACGTGGCTCCGATCGTCGGCGTGCTGAAAACCACCGGCGGCCAGGTCGGCGACCAGGCCGTCGACGTCATCCCGGTCGCGCTCGAAAAAGCTTGAGCGCGGAACCAGCAGTCGGCCTGGCGCTTATCTACGAGAAAAATCTCGTGGAGCGGGCATGCTGGACAAATCTGGGACGCCATCCGGCCGGTCGGCTGCCGGACAGGGGGACGATGGAGCGCCGAAGAACGGCGCGCAGACCGCTGCCGAACAGGCCTCGCTCACCTATATCAGCGACAGCGAGCCGGGGATCCGGCGCCTGAAGGCGGGCGAAGGCTTTTCCTACAAGGGCGCGAAAGGACAGGCCGTCGGCGCGGCAGCCATTGCCCGCATCAAGGCGCTGGCCATTCCGCCGGCATGGACGGATGTGTGGATCTCGCCCGATCCCGCCGGCCACATCCAGGCGACCGGCCGCGACCAGCGCGGGCGCAAACAGTACCGCTACCATCCGCTGTGGGCCGCCGAGCGCGACGGCGCCAAATACTCCAGCCTTGTCGCCTTTGCCGAAAGCCTGCCGGAACTGCGCCGCCGGATCGATGCCGATCTGCGCCGCCGTGGCCTGCCGGCCGAGCGCGTCGTGGCGGCAATTGTCTGGCTGCTCGACAACACGATGATCCGAGTCGGCAATGCCGCCTATGCCCGCGACAACAAGAGCTTTGGGCTGACGACGCTACGCGACCGCCACGTCGACATCAAGGGATCCAGCCTGCGCTTTGCCTTCAAGGGCAAGTCCGGCAAGGAATGGAAGTTGAAGCTGGTCGACCGCCGCATCGCCCGGGTCGTGCGCGGCGCGCAGGATATTCCGGGGCAGCAACTGTTCCAATATCTCGACGAGGACGGCGAGAGGCATGGAGTGCGCTCCGACGATGTCAACCGCTATATCCGCGACGCGATCGGCGCCAATTTCAGCTCCAAGCATTTCCGCACCTGGGGCGGCACCATCCATGCCGCGTCGCTGTTTGCGCGGACGGAGCTTCCCGAAAGCCAGGCGCAGACCAAGCGTGTGATGAACGCGGTCATCGACAAGGTGGCCGAGCGGCTCGGCAACACACGCGCCGTCTGCCGCAAATGCTACATCCATCCACAGGTTTTCGAAGCCTGGGTGGAAGGGCGGCTGCTTAGCGAAATGACCGAGGCCAACAAGCGCAAGCGAGCGATCGACGGTCTCGATGATGAAGAGGCTCTTGTGCTGAGATGGTTGAAGGCAAGCGAAGGCTGACAAAAATGGCGTAACTTTTTTGTCGACGCCATGTCGGCACAGGCCCTACTGTTTCGTCCTTTGAGACAGAAAAGGACGTCCCATGCTCTACGCTATCCTCTGCTATGCCTCCGAAGATGTCGTCTCCTCCTGGAGCAAGGCACAGGATGACGAGGTCATGGCAAAGCTCATGCATGTGCAGGAAAAATATGCTCAAGCCGGCCGGCTTGGGCCGGTGGCGCGGCTTTTGCCCACCACCGCCGCGACGACGCTGCGCAAGGTCAAGGGCGAATCGGTCGTCATCGACGGCCCGTTTGCCGAGACCAAGGAACAGTTCCTCGGCTTCTACACGCTGGAATGCGCCGATCTCGACGAAGCCGTCGACTTCGCGCGCGAGCTTTCCGAGGTCAATCCCAGCGGCGGATCCTATGAGATCCGACCGGTTTCCGTCTTCAACCCAACCAGAGTAGCCACATGACAGACCTCGCCTGGATAAGCTCGGCGATCAGCGCTGCCCGCCCGCAGGCTATGGGTGCGCTGCTGCGCTATTTCCGCAATCTCGATACGGCGGAGGAAGCTTTCCAGGACGCGTGCCTGAGGGCACTCAAGAACTGGCCGCAGAACGGGCCGCCGCGCGATCCTGCGGCCTGGCTGATCTTTGTCGGCCGCAACACCGGCATCGACGCGGTGCGCAAGCGCGCCAAGCAGGCGCCGATGCCGGAAGAGGACCAGATCTCGGACCTGGAAGATGCCGAGAGCGATATCGCCGAACGGCTGGACGGCGCGCACTACCGCGATGACATATTGCGGCTCTTGTTCATCTGCTGCCATCCGGATCTGCCGCCTACGCAGCAGATCGCGGTGGCGCTGCGCATCGTCTCCGGTCTCACCGTCAAGCAGATCGCGCGTGCGTTCCTGGTCGGCGAAAGCGCCATGGAACAGCGCATCACGCGCGCCAAGGCGCGCATCGCCGATGCCGGCGTGCCGTTCGAGACGCCCGGCGCGGTCGAGCGCTCGGAGCGGCTCGCCGCCGTTGCCGCCATGGTCTATCTGATCTTCAACGAAGGTTATTCCACCAACAGCGGCGAGGCGCCGGCGCGTGCGCCGCTTTGCGAGGAGGCGATCCGGCTGGCGCGCCTGTTGCTGCGGCTGTTCCAGACCGAACCGGAGATCATGGGCCTGACGGCATTGCTTTTGCTGCAGCATGCGCGCGCGCCGGCCCGCTTCGACGAGAATGGCGAGATCGTGCTGCTCGACGACCAGGACCGCTCGCTGTGGAGCCGCAAGATGATCGACGAAGGCCTGGCGCTGGTCGACAAGGCCCTGCGCCACCAGAAGCCCGGACCCTACCAGGTGCAGGCGGCGATCGCCGCCCTTCATGCGCGGGCGGCAACCCCCGAGGAGACCGACTGGACCGAGATCGACCTGCTCTACAGCCTGCTGGAGGCGATGCAACCTTCGCCGGTGGTGACGCTGAACCGCGCGGTTGCGGTCGCCAAGGTGCGCGGGCCGGAAGCTGCCCTTGCCATGATCGAGCCGCTTGGCGAGAGGCTGTCCGGCTATTTCCACTTCTTCGGCCTCAAGGGCGGTCTGTTGATGCAGCTCGGCCGTGGCGAAGAGGCGCGTGTCGCCTTCGATCGCGCCATTGCGTTGGCCAACACGGCAGCGGAAGCCGCCCATATCCGCATGCATATCGACCGGCTGATGCGAGACGGAGCCGTGAAGGCGCCGGCGAAGACAGCGCACTAAGCCTGTTCCTCCTCTGGCTCAATCGTGCAATCTCGGCTTGGACCATGCCGGGGTGGCGATTTTCCCCTGAAACGAGTAATGGCACGCCATGACAGCGCTTGCGGCATGCGGGCGATAATGGCGCCAAGGCTCGACCGCCGCCCTATGATGGCGAGCGGATCTGAAAGGGACAAAAATGACGATAGCGAAGGAAACGGCCGAACTTCTGGCGAAACTGGGTGTGGCCAAGGACGCGCTGACCGGCGGCGACCTCGTCGTGCGCAGTCCGGTGACGGGTGAACAGATCGCGGCGCTGAAGACGATTTCGCCGGCCGATGCGGCCAAGACCATCGATGCCGCGCACACGGCGTTCCAGGCCTGGCGGATGGTGCCGGGTCCCCGGCGCGGCGAACTGGTGCGGCTGCTCGGCGAGGAGTTGCGCGCGCACAAAACCGAGCTTGGCCGGCTGGTGTCGATCGAGGTTGGCAAGATCCCGTCGGAAGGCCTCGGCGAAGTCCAGGAAATGATCGACATCTGCGATTTCGCCGTCGGCCTTTCCCGCCAGCTCTACGGTCTGACCATCGCCACCGAGCGTCCGGGACATCGCATGATGGAGACCTGGCATCCGCTCGGCGTCGTCGGCGTCATTTCGGCCTTCAACTTCCCGGTCGCGGTGTGGTCGTGGAACGCGGCGCTCGCGCTGGTCTGCGGCGACGCCGTGGTGTGGAAGCCCTCGGAAAAGACGCCGCTGACGGCGCTCGCCTGCGAGGCGATTTTTGCCGGCGCGGTCAAGCGCTTCGGCGCAGATGCGCCGCAGGGCCTGGCACCGGTGCTGATTGGCGACCGCTCCGTCGGCGAGATCCTGGTCGACCACCCGAAGGTGGCGCTGGTTTCGGCCACCGGCTCGACCCGCATGGGCCGGGATGTCGGCCCGCGTCTGGCCAAGCGCTTTGCCCGCGCCGTGCTCGAACTCGGCGGCAACAATGCCGGCATCGTCTGCCCGACCGCCGATCTCGACATGGCGCTGCGCGCCATCGCCTTTGGCGCCATGGGCACCGCCGGCCAGCGCTGCACGACGCTGCGGCGCCTGTTCGTGCATGACAGCGTCTATGACGCGCTGCTGCCGCGGCTGAAGAAGGCCTATGAGAGCGTCTCGGTCGGCAATCCGCTGGAGACGTCTTCGCTCGTCGGGCCGCTGATCGACAAGGCGGCCTTCGACGCCATGCAGAAGGCGCTCAAGGAAGCCACCGCTCACGGCGGCAAGCTGACCGGCGGTTCGCGGGTCGAGAATGGCCATCCCGATGCCTATTACGTGCATCCGGCGCTGGTCGAAATGCCGAAGCAGGTGGCTCCTGTCACCGAAGAAACCTTCGCGCCGATCCTCTACGTGATGAAATATTCCGATTTCGATGCCGTGCTCGACGAGCACAATGCGGTCGGCGCCGGACTGTCGTCGTCGATCTTCACCCGCGACCTGCAGGAATCCGAGCGCTTCCTCGGCGTCGATGGTTCGGATTGCGGCATCGCCAACGTCAACATCGGCACGTCGGGCGCCGAGATCGGCGGCGCCTTCGGCGGCGAGAAGGAAACCGGCGGCGGGCGCGAGAGCGGCTCCGATGCCTGGAAGGCCTATATGCGCCGCGCCACCAACACGGTGAACTATTCCAAGGCGCTGCCGCTGGCGCAGGGCGTGTCATTCGACATCGATTGAGATGCTGCGCCCGGCTTTTGACCAGTTGATCCACCCGAACCCGTCGGGCGGATCGCTGCCGCTCGCGCGGATCGTTCCGCTTTCAGGCTTCGCCCCCGCTGTCCAGATGTCCGTATCCCGACGGCGGAAAGGCCACCTCGGCCATGCGCCCGGACGGGTCCTCGCGGTCGGCACGATCGGCTGCGCAACAGCGTCTGCGCCGAACGTTCAGCCAGCGTGCGGCGACGCCGGTCGGCAGGCCTCGAACGCGGCATCGATGACGGCAAGCTTGGCGGCCTGCACGGTCATGTATTCCTGGTAGAAGCTGTTGGACACCCACATCACCGAATGCCCGCGCCGGCCCAGCCAGCCGACGCTGCCGAGCTTTTCGGCGTCGCGCAATTTGCGCGCAAGATGGGTGCGCGAGAGTTTTAGCCAACTGGCGAATTCGCCGATCGAAACCACGCTGGTCGGGATCCGGTCGAGGGCGGCATTGTCGGGATCGATGCCGGACATCAGCCAATCCATGACGATGCCGCCATTGTTGAGCCAGATGAACAGCGAAAACGTCTGCTTGGGCTCACGCACTGGGTTGGAGGAGAGCAGGCCTTCCGCCACCAGCGGCTGCAGCCTGGAAATCATGCCGTGCTGCTCGAGAAAGGCGGCGAGGCGGCTGCCGCTGTCGAGACCGTCGAGCGTGCGCAGATGCGCAACCACCCAGCCGTCGAATTCCTTCAGCGTCGCTGCCGTCACCTGAAAGGGATGGGCTCGTCCATCACCGGTGTGCGGCAGGTATTCGATGATGTGATAGTATAGCATCTCCTTGATGAAGGCTTCGGCCGTGTTGCGGCTAGCGACGGAATAGTGAAGCACGGCATCGATGAAGCGGGCCAGTGTCAGTTCCGTGCGGGGATCGCGCGGGTCGCGGGCGAAATGCAGGGCTAGGCCGGTGTGAGCCAGCAACCAGCGCTGTTGCGTGGCGAACACGGCGGCCAGGCGTGGGCTCGTTTCATAGATATGCAGCAACGCCTTCGACTGCGCCTCGACATGACGGTGCAGCGCCGGATGGCCGGCAATATATTCGAAATTCAGCGCCATCCTCCTCGTCCTCCGGCCAGCCCCCCGGCAGCGAAGACGTGCAATCACATTTCCAGCCTTAGCCGCCCGTGTCAGGCCATGCCAACCCGGACAAAAGGCCTAGAGCGATCAACCGTTCTACAGACACGTTGAAACCCCCGTCATCTCTTGATTTCGAGGCAAATTGCTTGAGAAGCGCCGCGCGCTTCTGCAGAGAAAACCGTGTCACACTTTTTTGGAAACGCTCTGGTCCGTTCGCGCCTAGGGCGTGTCGGAAAACGCTAAGCCATTGCAACCGTTGAAAAACCTACCGCAATAATAGTCAGCCCGGCAGCCTGCGGTTGAATTTGCCTTAAGATCGCCAGCACGTTGCGCGCGGTCCGTTTGTATCCAGGCGGTTCGCCACGTCGGAGCGCCTGGGCTATCGTTCCGGCTATTACGGCCGCAAGCGCGAGGTGATGGAGAGCCATCGCGTCCTAGCCACGAAGACCACATCGTGGCAAACTTCTTGTTAACCACATGCTCGGTGAAATTATCGGATTAACCCCAGATGCCACTATCGAGGTTATGTTCCGTACCTTAGCGTTCAATATGAGTTCAAGGGATGTGTGGATTCGGGGGTTATTTCGGGTCAATCCGGGATGCGGAAGCTTTGCTCACGCACATGGTAGCCGCAATTGCCCATCGTGGGCCGGATGAGCAAGGGAAATTCGTAGCACCCGATGCCGGGCTCGGGCATGCGCGGCTGTCGGTGATCGGCATCGGCGATGGCCAGCAACCGATGTCCGACGAGGCCGGCAATTTGACGATTGCGTTCAACGGCGAGATTTTCAACTACATAGAACTGCGCGAAGGGCTGATCGCCAAGGGCCGGCACTTTCGGACGTCGAGCGACACAGAGGTCATCCTTCAGCTCTATGAGGAGATGGGCGAAGACTGCTTGTCTCTCCTGAACGGTGATTTCGCCTTGGCGATATGGGACAATCGGCAGCGACGAATGGTGCTTGCACGAGACCGCATGGGTGTCCGGCCGCTGTTCTACACAAGCAAGGACGGGGTGCTTTACTTTGCCTCGGAGATCAAAGCCCTGCTGAAGGTCCCGGGCGTCTCCGCTGAAATTGATCCGGTTGCGCTGGATCAGATCTTTACGCTGTGGGCGCCGATCGCTCCGCGCACGGCGTTCCGCAATATCCACGAGTTGGAACCGGCAAGTGTGATGATCGCGACGCAGGGGCAGGTCACGGTCAAACGGTACTGGCACCTGGACTATCCGCATCGTGATGAGCCGTCGAAGATCACGAACGAGGACCACGCGGCAGAGGAATTGCAAGCCCTTCTGACCGATGCGGTGAGGCTTCGCATGCGGGCCGACGTGCCGGTCGGTTCCTATCTTTCCGGAGGGCTCGATTCGTCGCTTGTTTCGGCGCTTGCCGCCGGCATGACTCCTCGGAGACTGGAGACATTTTCCGTAACCTTCGACAGCGCCGAGCATGACGAAAGCGCCTTTCAGACCGAAATGGCCTCGGCGCTCGGCACGCGCCACCACGCCATAGAATGCGGCGCCCGCGATATCGCCAGCGTCTTTCCTGAGGTCATCCGCTTTACCGAGCGGCCGATCATCCGCACGGCGCCAGCGCCACTCTACAAATTGTCCGCCCTGGTTCGCCAGGCCGGCCTGAAGGTGGTGCTGACGGGTGAAGGCGCCGACGAGGTCTTCGCCGGTTACGACGTCTTCAAGGAGGCGCGTGTCCGCCGGTTCTGCGGGCGGCAGCCCACATCGCGCATGAGGCCGCAGCTGTTCCGCCGGCTTTACCCGTATCTGCCGGGCCTGCAACAGCAATCGGTGGAGTATCTGGCTGCCTTCTTCGGCACCAGCAACGCTGCCTTCGACGATCCGCTGTTCTCGCATCGGCCACGCTTCAAGACCACGGCGGCGGCGAAAATCTTCTTTTCCGGCGACCTGCGCGCGACGTTGAAGGGTTATGACGCAGCTGAAGAGCTGACCAGCCGCCTACCCGAGGCGTTTTCCCTATGGCATCCGCTGCATCAGGCGCAATATCTCGAAACCCGCTTCCTCCTGCCCGGCTACATCCTCTCCAGCCAAGGCGATCGGATGGCCATGGCGCACGGCATCGAAGGGCGGTTTCCTTTCCTGGATCATCGCGTGGTAGAGTTCGCGGCAAGACTTCCGCCGGAGATGAAACTGAAAGGCTTGATGGAGAAGCACATATTGCGCAAGGTGGCCAGGCACCACCTTCCGGCGGCGATCGGTAAACGCACCAAGCAACCTTACCGCGCCCCGGAGGCCCGCTCCTTCGTCGGGGCGGAGGAACTAGACTATGTTCGTGACTGCCTGGGCGAGGCGAGCATTACCGCCGGCGGCCTGTTCAACGCCAAGGCGGTGGCCAAGCTCCACGAGAAATGCCGCATGGAGACCGCGACCGGATTTCGCGACAACGCCGCCTTCGTCGGCATTCTGTCGACGCAGCTGTGGCAGAAGAATTTCGCCGGCCAAGCGGTCGGCGCGGCAAGAGCGGCCTGAGACGGCGAGGAAAAGGAAAGACACGATGACGGCAATCAAGGACAGGGTCAGAAGCTTTATCGTCGACAACTTCCTGTTCGGCGACACCTCCTACAAACTGTCGGATTCAGCCTCGCTGATCGAGAACGACATTATCGACTCGACTGCGGTGCTTGAGCTGGTGGCCTTCATCGAGGACAATTTCGGCATCGCGATGGTGGATGCCGACATCGTTCCGACCAACCTGGACTCGCTTGACCGCATCTCGTCCTTCATCGAGGCGAGAGCACAAACGCTGGCAGCGTAAGCGCCAACGGCGAGGAACGTCCCGTGCGGATCGAGCATTTTCTGGTGGCGAAGGCTGCTGCCCACCCGGCCAAGACGGCATTGGTCACCAGGGGCAAAAGGCTGAGCTACGAAGAACTCGACGACCTTTCGAGCCGGCTGGCCACCGCTCTCTTCATGAATGGGATCAGGCGCGACGACCGCGTTCTGATCTTCATGGACAATTGCTGGGAGGCCGCCGTATCGATCTTTGCCGCACTCAAGGCAGGTGCGACCTTCAGTCCGATCAACCCCTCCACAAAGGCCGACAAGCTCGGTTACGTCATCGCCGATTGCGACGCCAGGGCGGTCCTGACGCAGGCGAAGCTGGTGCCCGTGGTCACCGAAGCCTGCGCATCGCAAGGCAAGACCGGCATCTTCGTGGCTTCCACCCCTGGGGCCGATGGGCAATGCCCGGCAGGGGCCGCGTCCCTGACTGACTGCCTGACGTTCGATGGCGCGGAGGTGAACCATCGCGGCATCGACGTCGACCTTGCGATGCTGATCTACACGTCAGGTTCGACCGGCCGGCCCAAGGGTGTGATGATGACGCATCGCAATTGCGACGCTGCCGCGGGGTCGATCGCCACCTATCTGCGCAACGCGCCGGACGACATCATCCTGAACGTCCTCCCGCTTGCCTTCGACTATGGCCTCTATCAGTTGCTGATGGCAGTCAGGCTCGGGGCCACGCTGGTGCTCGAGAAGTCCTTCGCCTTCCCGCACGAGATCTTCGAACGCATCCGCAAAGAGGGCGTCACCGGCCTTCCGCTGGTGCCTACCATGGCGGCGATGATCCTGCAGATGCGTGATCTGGCGCCGGGTTTCCTGCCCAGCCTCCGCTATATTTCCAACACCGCGGCCGCCTTGCCGCCAGCCCACATAGAACGCCTGCGCTCGCTGCTGCCCGGCGTCCGGATCTATTCGATGTATGGGCTGACCGAATGCAAGCGCTGCACCTATTTGCCACCCGAGGAACTTGACCGCCGGCCAGGGTCGGTCGGCATAGCCATCCCCAACACGGAAGCCTTTGTCGTCGACGACCTTGGACAACGCGTGCCGGCGGGCGTGGCAGGTGAGCTCGTTATCCGCGGTCCGCACGTCATGCAGGGCTATTGGCGCAACCAGGCCGCGACGGAACGAGCGCTCCGGCCGGGGCCTAACCCTTGGGAAAAGGTGCTCTATACGGGCGACCTGTTCCAGACCGACGAGGACGGCTTTCTCTATTTTGTCGGGCGTAAGGACGATATCATCAAGACGCGTGGCGAGAAGGTCGCCCCCAAGGAAGTGGAGGCAGTGCTCCACGCCCATCCAGGTATCGCGGAAGCGGTGGTCGTCGGCGTGCCGGATCCGGTGCTGGGGCATGCGATTGGCGCGCTCGTCGTGCGGTCCGATCCGGCGCTTGGCGGAAAGGACATCATTCGTCACTGCGCGCGGCACCTGGAGGATTTCATGGTCCCCAAAATCATAGAGTTCCGCAGCGAATTACCGAAGACGGAGTCGGGCAAGGTCAGCCGCCGGCTCGCGGCTGAGATGATGGAGGCCGAGCAATGAACATCGGCTCAACCCAGGATGCGCCGGCCTTCACGCAAGCCCTGGTCATCGATCCCGCCGCCGAAACGGACAGGATCGTGGCGGCCCTGCGCGAGCAGTTGCGCGGCATTCGCAAGCGCGGCCTCGTGCTCGGTCTTTCGGGCGGTATAGATTCCAGCGTTTCGGCTGCATTGGCCGCGCGTGCCGTCGGCCACCAGAATGTGCTGTGCGTGCTCATGCCGGAAAGCGATTCCGACCCCGAAAGCCTGCGACTCGGCCATCTGGTCGCCGACACTTTCGGCGTCGAGGCCGTTGTGGAGGATATCGGGCCGACCCTGCGGGCAATGGGCTGCTATGAACGCCGCGACGCCTTCATCCGCGAAATGGTCCCGGACTATGGCAAGGGCTGGGCCTCAAAGATCGTGATCGCGAACGTGCTCGAAGGCGAGGGCTACAACATCTCCTCGCTGGTGGTGCAGGACCCGCAAGGCAAGCAGACGAAACTGCGGATGCCGGTGGCGGTCTATCTCGGCATCGTTGCCGCCACCAACATGAAGCAGCGCACCCGCAAGCAGATCGAATATTATCATGCCGACCGGCTGAACTTCGCCGTGCTCGGCACACCGAACCGGCTGGAATACGATCAGGGGTTCTTCGTCAAGAACGGCGACGGCGCCGCCGACGTCAAGCCGATCGCGCATCTCTACAAGACGCAGGTCTATGCGCTAGCCGCCTATCTCGGCATTCCGGAAGAGGTCCGCAACCGGCCGCCGACCACCGACACCTACTCGCTGGCGCAGACGCAGGAAGAATTCTACTTCTCCCTGCCTTACGATCGGATGGATCTGTGTCTCTACGGCCTCAACAACGGCGTGTCCGCCGAGGTGGTAGGGCAAGCGGCGGGATTGACCGCCTCACAGATCGAACGCGTCTGGGCCGACATCGCCGCCAAGCGAAAGGCAACGCGCTATCTGCACCTGCGCCCGCAGCTCGTTGACGGCGTGGACGAAGTCGGCTCCTGACCTATGCATATCGAGCAAAAGTGATCCGGTCTTGCGATACGACATGCATGAAAGAAATACTAAGCTCTTGTCTTTACGCAATTCCGGACGGAAAGCCGCGCACCCTTTCCTGGAATTGCTGTAGGCGGAACGCTTCAGGTGAAGCGGCCGCCGATCAACTGGCTCCACTGCTCGCCCGCAAGCCCGTTCAGAAAGACCTGCGCGTTCTTCATGGCATCGAGAAGCTCGGGATCGCGTGAATGCACGACGGTCGAGGCGACCGGTATGAAGGCTATGCGTCTTACAAGCATGGCGTCCAGAAGCGCGGGCTGGACGCGGCCGCGCAAGCCGGAGACACCGCGCCGGGCGGCATGCTCGACCAGGCAATCGATCACCGGCCCGGCCTGGCCGGGAAGAGCGAGGACCTGCAGCACGCGGCCGATCCCGTCCGGTCGCGCGTAATAGGCGAAAGCGCCGACATTGGCGCCGTTCGGCGATGCCACCGACACGTAGACAAGCTCTCCGAAATCCGGCTTTTGCGCCGCATCGCCCAGAATATGGTTGAGCTGACCTTCCGCCCACTGCGGACGTAGCGGAAATTGGGCGCAAAGCGGCTCCAGCAGCCCCGCAAAGCTGCCGCTGTCGATCTCGGAGGTCCGAAATGCCCCCCGGCTCGATGCGTTGGCGACGACGCCGGTCCAGCGTCGTTGACTGCCCTTCATTTTGCGAAGGTAGAGCCGGTCGACGATCCGGGCGAGCGGGTTGAACATCCAGGCAAGCTTCATGTGATTGGCAAAAAGGCTGAGCATGAAGGTCGCCGGCCGCATCACGCGAACCCAGTCAAGGCTGTATTGCGGCAGCACAACGCCGCGAAGCCGCGTCCACAGTTTCACGGACGTATCATTGGCGGTTTCGCTGAAGGAGATGTCCTGCGGACCATCGAGGAAGGCCTTCAACAGGCGGGCACCGGCCATCGGATCGGTCTCGTGATCCTCGACCATCAGCGAGCTGCAGATGGCAGCGTAGAGCTGCCGGCCGTTGAATTTCATTGGCAGCGCATGAACGCCGACGAACCCGGAAACCTGGCCGGCGTCATTGACATGGACAAGCGAACGGAGCCCGCTGCCCCAGTCGGGTGCGTCCAGATAAAACCGCCTCATGTAATCGACGAGGGAGGCCGGCGCTGGCCCCCGCTTCTTGCGCAGCATGCGTTGAAACATGCCCGCGACGGCCGCAAGGTCGGCCTGATCGAGGGCGCGGACGACGCTCACGCCGGGCTCCCGGTTCCGGGAACCCGGCCACCATGTTTGCGCGCCATGGCGACACGGGGCTGGCCGTCGGCCGTCACGGCAAAGGTTGGGGTTTCGTAGGATTTCGTTCTCGATAAAAGGGTTGCTATCTGCCGATCTTGACCTTCGCCGAACTCAAATAGCAGCCATCCGCCTGGCTTGAGGAAAGCTGCGGCATCCCGGACCAGCCTTTGGAGGATCGAAATACCGTAAGGGCCGCCGTCGAAAGCTTCCCGAGGTTCGTTCTCCAACAGATGCGCGCTTTCGCTATCGAGACGGGATGAGGAAATATAGGGCGGGTTGCACACAACCATGTCGGCAGCGCCGCGGAGGCCGTCACCCTCGATCGCGGCAAATAGGTCGCCTTGCCGGACCTTGATCCTGTCCTGCAGGGCGAGGCGCACAACATTGCGGCGGGCAAGCGAAACCGTGCTGTCGGTCAGGTCCGCCGCCCATGCCCGAGCCCGAGGACATCCGCTGACGATGCCCACGGCAAGATTGCCGCTGCCGCAGCACATGTCGATCAGGATCGTTTCGTGCGCCTGTTCGCCAAGAATGGCCGCGGCCGTCCGGCCAAGCAGTTCCGTTTCGGCTCGCGGCACCAGAACGTCAGGCGCGAGTTCCAGCTCAACCCGCATGAAGCGGTGCAATCTCGGCCAATTGCGATCGTTTGCACGGCCGGCAGGAAGGCTGTGATGCTGCGGCAAGGAAAATCCCTATCCTGAGGATAAAACGCGGGTTCCCTGTTGTTACCAACTCCGGGTAAATTGATGTTAAAGATCATGATTGGATTGGGAGTAACCGGCCTATGTTGGCGGCGTCCTGTCCCATCAATGGCGAATTCCTGTGCCGCCGCAAGCCGATCCATGCGCTAATTCAGAGCAACGCCTCGTACCGGTCTCCGATCTTTTCAATTTCGAAATCCGCCGCCCTGCTTTTCAGGATCGCGGCGGTTGTCGGCTGGTCGAGCATTCTGGCCATCGCCACTGCCAGAGCCGCGGCATCGCCGACCGGCACCAGGGCGCCGAAGCGGCCGTCATCAAGTATTTCGCGCGGGCCGTGCGGCGCGTCCGTGGAGACCACCGGAATCCCCGCTGCCATGGCCTCGACCAGAACATTGCCGAAGCCCTCGCTGGTCGATGATAGGACGAACAAGTCAGCTACTGCGTAGCAGGCCGCCGGATCATTGACATAGCCCGCAAACAGAACGTCTGCGCCGATACCGGATTCTTCGGCATAGGCGCGCAGCTCGTCGGCCAGCGGACCCTCGCCGAAGATGACAAGCCGGGCCCGGCGGCCGGCGCGCAGCACAGCGAAGGCCCGCAGCAACGTCCAATGATCCTTAACCGGCACCAGGCGTCCGGCGGTGATGATGACGGGGCCGTCGCCCAGCGCCGCGAGCTCTGCCTGCCAGGCGTAGGAGCGTTGCTGGGATGCCGCAACCGGCGGCAGCGGGTTGTTGATGACCACGACCTTGGATTTCGGGAAGCCTCGGGCCACAAGATCGCCGCCGACACCCTCAGAAACCGCGATGGCCCTGGTGGCGCGGGCCGCAACCAGGGCCGAAAGCCAGACCGCCATTTTCGCGCCAAGGCTGCCGGAAGGCAGTGAGGCGGCGGCGTGGAAACTCGGGAAGAACCGCGCCCTGCTTCGCGCGAGGGAAAGCGCCAGCGCCACGACCAGATTGGCGAATTCCGGGGCGCTGTAGATCGCGTCGGGAGAAAGGCGGCCAAGCAGGCCCGCGCTTCTCACGATACCTTTCAGTGTCCCCCACTTGCCATAACCCTCGCCGCGAATGAGGAGGCCGAAATCGACCAGATGTACGGCAGGCGAAAGCAGGGCGGCATTGGGCCCCTGCGCGTTCCAGGTAAAAAGCGTGACGTTGTGGCCGCGCGATGCCAGCTCGTTCGCCATCAGGACGAATACACGCTCGGCGCCACCGCCCCTGAGGCTGGCAATGTGAAAGACAATCCGCTTCGCCATTTCAGGCGCGGCTGGCAATGACGTCCGGGCGGTTCGGCGGAAGACGCATGTCGCGCACGATACCCAGGGTAATGGCGAGCAACATGCCAAGGATCATGCCGCCAATTGCCCCCAGGCCGATCATCACGACGGTGCGCGGGGGCCATGAACGGCCCTTTGGCGGCACTGCGGTGGAAATCACCTGCACATTGGTGCTGTCGATCTGTTCGCGCTCGGTTATCTGGCGTGCCCGCGACAGGAAGCTCTCATAGATAGCCGTCTTCGACGCGGCGTCACGTTCAAGCTCACGCAAGGCGACCTCGGAATCGCTATCCGAGAACACGTTGCCCTTCAAGTCATTCATCTTGGCATTGAGGGAGGCCGACGAGGTTTTGGCGGCATCGAGATTGACCTTCGCCAGGCGCAGGGTGCGCGCGTATTCGGCGCTGAGTTGCGCGCTGACCGTGTTGTACTCCGTCTTCAGCCTGACGATCGACGGATGACGGGGGCCAAAGGTCATCGACTGCGAATCGATCTGCTGGCGCAGGCCGTTGGCCGTTGCGCGCAGCGCCACAAGCGCCTCCGACGTGGCGGGACCGGAATTGGTGCCGTTTGCGCCGGCGGCAAGCAGGGCGTCGTAACTTGCCTGCGCGGCGATGACGCGCGATTGCGTCTCCACGATCTGGCCGTTGAGCTGGGTCATGGTTTGCGAGGAAACAAGCTGCCCATTGCTGGTGGCCAGATTGTGGCTGCGCCTATAGGCCTCGACCTTCTCTTCGGCCGCCTGCACATCGCTCTTGAGCTGGCCCAGCCGCCCGTCCAGCGCGGCCGCGGCACGGCTGGCGCCGGAAGCCTCGGCGCTGGCCAGCTCTTCCTGGAAAGTCTTGACGATATCCTGCGAAATCAGGATCGCCTTAGCGGGGGTTTCCGCCGATACCATCAAGGTCGTGACAAACGACTTTTCATCCGCGATGCTGCTAACCCGTTCCGCCAGGTTCTTCAGGGCGGTAAGCTTTGGATCGGGTTTGGCGCCGTCCGTCCCTGTGCGGCTTCGGTCCGCGTCGAAGAACTCAGGGTCACTGGCCAGGTCAAGATCGTCTACAACACGTGAAAGCACGCTGCCCGAGGTCAAGATGCGCTCTTTGCTGCGCGCGCTGAGCAGCTGTCCATCGACCTGGGCCGATTGCGGGTAAAGATCGTTCGGAACAACCTGAAGATTGGCGGGATTGATGAGGATGTCCGTGGTCACGGTGTAGCGCTGCTTGCTCAGCAGAGCGTAGGCACCGCCGATGATCCCGCCGGCGATTGCCAGCAGGCATACCAGAGCAAGGCCGGCGCGCAGCCAGACAAACAGACGCCCGAAATCGAGTTCGAGAAAGGTTCCGATCTTGTTGAGCGTCACCGTCGTGACGGGCTCGGCTACAGGCGGCGCCACGGGTGCAGGCGACACAGGGGCCGACGTTACAGGGGCCGACGTTACAGCGGGTGCCGCCGCATGTGCCATGATCGGCGCGGTTTGTTGCGGCTTTGGCCTGCTGGCGCGCCGCGCATTTTCGATCCGTTCATAGGGGCTAATGCCGGCGGCGGCCGCGGTTGGAGGAGGACCGGAAGCGGCGGACATCATGCTAACCCTTTAATATTCAATACGCACAGCCTGCTTTACGGAAACATCGTTAACATTTCATTTTCCAGGCGTGTCAGGCGCGTTCCGGAACAGCGATCTATCCACCCTTCGTCGGTATTCTGCCACGCCCGTCGTAGCCTGGCAAAGCGTGCAGGCGTTTCAAATGGAAATACAAGAGGTCGTTGCGAGGGCACCCACAAGGAACGGGCTTTGGCGTCATGTCGATGTTGATGCTGGTTGGCCTTGAAGGGGCGTGCCGGTTTGGCGCCCATCCGGCTTTCGATAAGCGAGCAACAAGATGACGAGCAGCATGATATCCGGCGCCTTCGAAGAAAGGGCATTGTTTGACAATGCCGCGAGAATGGACGCGGCCGCTGCGATATGGGCGGCCCGAGGCGTATTGCGCAGGAGCTTGAAAAGGAACCGGAAGAAAGCAAAGGCGAAGAGCAGGGAGATCGGCAGGCCGAACAAAAGCGTAAGAACGACCGGCGTGCTTTCGATGAAGGGGAGGTTGAGCTTTTCGTTGACGATCTTCAACAACTCGTTGGGATTCATGCCAAGCAGGATGTCCCTCCATTCAACAAACTTGAATACATCGTAGATCTTGACGCGCGCGTCGTAATTTTGGTCAAAGAGCGTGTTGCTGAAGCGGTTCAGCAGCCCCGCCGAAAAGAGTATCGCAATCATTATGGCGCCACCGGCCAGCGTCAGCATCAGCACCAGGAGTTTGGCCTGGCGTTGATGTCTGGGTGACAAGTCCGGCCAAGGCAGGAACACGAGCAGGAACAGGATCTCGCCGCAAGCGAGCAGCAGGGCGGTGCGCGCGCCCGAAGCGGCCGTGCCGATGAAGAGAATGAAGATGCAAAGCGCACACACCCAGATGCGCCACCGCGTCAATGCAACGAAACCTATGGCGGTGGTGCAAAGCGCGCCCAGCGCCAGCGGATGGGCCGACAGTCCGATCGGCCGAAAGTCCAGCTCAACGAGGGGATAGGGCAGGAATCGATGCTGGGTGACGGCCTCGATCGTTCCGATGATGGCGCTGAGGACAATCATGCCGACGATGACATTGCCAAGCGCCCTGCGCACATGGTCACCCAGGGCAAGCATGATCATCGCCGCGGCACAAGAGACCAGATAGGAATCGATTATGAAGCCGGCCGAGCCGGCACGGCCTATCACGAAGAGATAAGGCACCAGCCACAACAGCAGCAGCGAATATAACAATGTCGCCTTGAACAGCCTGACTTCATCGCCTTCGAGCCGAATTGGCCGGGTCGTGGCGATGACGACAAGCAGCAGAAAGATCGCATAGGTCCCGATATGCAGCTTTTCGGGAAACGACCCTCCCTCCGTCGAATAGGACATCACCATATTCATCAATTGCGGAGAGATGGTCGAGCGGAGCAGGAAAGCGAAGGCCGCGAGGAGAAAGAACAGGAGTGTGAGGGCGTCTTGGCGGCTGGCCTGCGCGGTCACGAACTGTTGCTCTGTGGGGGTGACACTCACGATTATCTGACCAGCGTTGCGGCTTGCGATTGAGATGGCAGGGACGAACGCACCCCCGGGTACATTTTCCTGCACGAACGTAAAGGAATATGGATAACCCGATCTTAACAGTGGCGATGCCCGGCATGGGCCGCCACATGTCAGCTTTGTCGAAAAGCCGGACACCGCTCATTGAAATCTCACCAAAGTGCGCCGAGAGGGAACGAATGCACGCAATGCACTTGTTGCGCGACATGCATCGGCAGCCGAATTTACGCTATTCATGAAGTCGGTAACTCACACTTAATTGGCCGGTCGTATTGATGGCGATGCTTTGCACGGCGCCCGACGCGCTGCCTGTGGACGGCACAATGGCATCAGGCGCCGGCAAAGCGCAGGAGATCAAGGTGAAGAAATTCTATTCGATTCAGTATCTTCGCGCCTGCGCCGCCTTGCTGGTTCTGTTCGCACACGCCTTTTCCTATCAGATTGGCGTGGACAATCTGATTATTGTGACGGCGGGCCGCCTGGGCGTCGTTCTGTTCTTTGTCATCAGCGGTTTCATAATGGTCCATATTACGGGAGATGGTCCGTTTTCCGCTGCCACCTTCCTGAAACGCCGAGCAATCCGGATCATCCCCCTTTACTGGCTTTTCACTAGCCTCGCCGCGGTTCTGGCGGCGCTCGCGCCAAGTCTGTTCCAGAAGACCGTCTTTACGTGGCCCCACTATCTTCAGTCGCTCCTCTTCATTGTTCACGAAGCGCCTGGACGGGATAGCGCCAGTCCAATCCTCTCACTCGGCTGGACGCTCAATTACGAGGTATTTTTCTATATCGCTTTTGCGGTGTTCGCATTCCTGTCCGTGACCTCGCGCGTATTTGTGCTGACGGTCTTTTTCATTGCGATGTGGATATCCGGGCTGTGGCTGGCTCCCACCAACCCTGTTATCCAGTTCTATCTCAACCCTTCTCCGGTGGCATTCGTAATCGGCATGTGGATAGGGCGGCGCTATTTGGACGGTGATTTCACTTCCGACATACGCCATGCCTGGATATTCGGCGTAATGACCGCTGCAGGCGTGGTGCTTTCATTCGTCGATGACGGTACGCCGCTCTTGGGTCAGATCAGCTTCGCGGGACAAGCAATGTGGGCGGCGGGCCTGCTTCATCTCAGCCTCATTCTGGAGCCGAAACTCAAGCACTGGAGCCTTCTCGAGCAGTTGGGCGACGCTTCCTACGCGCTTTATCTGTCGCATATCTTCGTGATCGGCGCTGTGGCGTACCTGGCCAGACGCACCGTCGGATACGAGCATCCGACAACGGTATGGTTGGTGTCGGTGGTCAGCATCGTGGCAGCCTGCCTCGTCAGTCTGGTGATTTACGAGATGATCGAGAAGCCGATTCTTCAGACCCTGAACGGCAGAAGGAAGACGAGAAACACACCGCTTCCTCATATTGCCACGGAGAACAAATAAGCAGGTCACGCAACGGGACGCTCACGGCTTTCAGCGCTTCAGTCAGCCCGCGCTGTCCACGACCTCGACATTGCCGGCGCGGTTAAGCGTATGAATGCCCGTGCGTGCCCATGCCGGACCCGCGCCGATCGGCCGGGGCGAGGCAAAACGGACATCGGACGCGTCGAGTCGCTCAAGCCGCATCAGCCCCAGACCACCGCCATAGGCCCTCGATCCGTTCTGCACCGGCAGCACCAGGGCATCGTCGTGGCGGATAAAGGCGCCGCCCGGCCGGGTGGCCGAATGATCGACGGCAATGGGATTGAGCGGATGGGCGACCCATGGCCCGCGCAGCGAGGGTGCGCAATAGACCGCCATCGTGTCCGACGCGCTGCCGTAGCCGAACCGCTCCGTTCCAACCAGCCAGAAGCGACCGTCGGATTCGAGCAGCGTCGCGTCGTTGAAATCCCTGTCCGCCATCAGCACCGTGTCGCGGACCCAGCGGTCGGGAAACTGCGCGGCGCGATAGAGCACAAGTTCGCGAGCCGAACCACTTTCGGGGATCATGAAAATCTCGCCATCGTGTGCGAACACCTGCGGATACGACAGGTGGTGCGCTTCCTCCAATACAACCCTTGGAACACCGAAAGTGCCATCGTCACCGAGCTCGGCGACGGAAATCACGCCGCGACTCGTCGCGTAGGGGAATTCCTCGACAAACAGATGATGGCGGCGGTCGGCCTCGAAGACGAACGGGTCGGCATAGAAGCGTTGGCCATCGTCCGGCAGGACTGTGAACGGTTTGCCGTCGAGTTGCCCGGTTTCGGCGATGCCTGGTCCGTCGATCACCCGATAGGCAACCTGCCAATAGAAGGGGCGTCGTCCCCGCCTGATTTTTTGCACGGCGCGATCGATCAAAGCCCTGCCAAAAAAGGGCACATAGTGTCGAACAAAACTGTCGTTCTTCAGGATGGGCACCGGGTTGTCGCTTACCGGCACAAGCTTGCCCGCAAAGAAGCGGGCGACGGTTTGCATGATCAGCGACATGGCGCCGGCGAGCAGGTCGTTGCAGCTTCGAGATAGCCAGAGCCTGTCTGCCAGCATCGGTCTAGCCTGGGCCACGACAACGCCATCGAGGCGAGCGCCAAGTTCAGGCAATTGTCCGCTCGCCAACATTGCGGCAACGCCGGCTGGAAAGCTGTTGCGACCGCAAAATTCGAGCCTCAGGACTGGCGCGTCTTGCCCCGTTGCGCTGGCAGTGAGATCTATGACGAGGTCCGGAGGGCCGCGATCGATGGGCGGCAACGGCTCGGACCGGCCCGCCAGCGAGGGACCGAAACGCCGGCTCTCGATCGCCAAGACAGTGTCCAGCCCCCGAGCGGTTGGCGCCGGCGCCGGCGCGTGGCAACTCGAGACCACATAACCTGCCGCACCCAACCGCATGAAAAGCTCATTTTCCCAGCGCCGGGATGCGACGGCGTGGCCGATGATTAGAATATTAGTCAACCCAAGTTATTCTCGTTAAAGCAAAAGATGGCTTTGCTCTGGTATCTTTCCCCACAGTTCCTGGCAAGGGTTGCCCAAGGGGGGCTGCGGACTCTAGCGTTAATCATACGTTAATTTTTTTGAATACGAAGGCGGTTCAGGGCGCTATTGTTAGGCTGAAAGCACATGTCAGCCGGGCGCCCACGCTTTCGGTGACCAGGGTCAACCATGAACGCCGTTTCACATCCGAACTTGCCCTCAAGGCGAAAACTGCTGATCGTGTTCGGCACGAGGCCGGAGGCGCTCAAATGTTTTCCGGTGGCGCGCGCCGCGCTCGCCCATCCAGGCTTTACCACGGAAATATGTGTGACGGGCCAGCATCGCGAGATGGTCGATCAGGTCATTGAACTGACGGGCCTGCCGGTGCACTACGATCTTAACATCATGCAACCAGGTCAGACTTTGTTCGACGTGACCTCGCGCGTGCTCCTCGGAATGGCGGGGGTGCTGGAGAAGGCGAAGCCGGACGTCGTCATCGTCCAGGGCGACACAACCACCGCAATGACCGCGGCTCTAGCTGCCTTCTACAAGCGCATTCCGGTTGCCCATATCGAGGCGGGATTGCGCAGCCACAACATCAACTCTCCCTTTCCGGAGGAACTGAACCGCAAGATTGCCGGCAACATCGCCACCTGGCATTTTGCGCCGACCACCGAGGCGCGCGACAATCTCATCGCCGAAGGAAAGGCTGCGAACACCATCTTCGTAACCGGCAATACCGTGATCGACACGCTGCTGCATTTCTCCAGCGAGATCGATGCCGACAAGTTGATGAACGCCAAGCTCGCCGCTCGTTTCCCCTTCATCGATCCGACCAAGAAAATGATACTCGTCACCGGTCATCGCCGTGAGAATTTCGATGGCGGCATCCAGAGAATCTGCACCGCGCTGAAGGCATTGTCGGCGCGCAGGGATGTGCAGATCATCTACCCGGTCCATCCCAACCCGAATGTGCGCTCCGTGGTCGAGGCCGAAATCGGGACGGTGCCGAACATCCACCTGATCGACCCGCAGGACTATTTGCCGTTCCTGTACCTGCAGAAACAGAGCTACCTGGTGTTGACCGACAGCGGCGGCGTGCAGGAAGAGGCGCCTTCACTCGGCAAGCCGGTGCTGGTGATGCGGGAAAACACGGAGCGACCCGAAGGGATCGCCGCTGGTACTGCCCGGCTGGTCGGCACCGATATCGAAAAAATTCTGGCCAATGCCAATAGCCTGCTCGATGATGAGAGCGTCTATCGCGGCATGGCGGAGAGGCACAATCCATACGGCAATGGCCAAGCTGCGAGCCGGATCGTTGAGGAATTGCTGAATCATGGCTGAAATCAAAACCGTTTCCGTTATCGGCATGGGCTATATCGGCCTGCCGACCTGTGCCATTTTTGCCAGCCGCGGACTCGATGTCATCGGTGTCGATATCAACGAGGCGGTGGTCGCGAAGGTCAACCGCGGCGAAATCCACATCATCGAACCGGACCTGGATGGTTTGATCCAGAAAGTCGTCGCCAATGGCAAGCTCAAGGCATTCAGTACGCCTCAGCCGGCCGATGCCTATATTATCGCCGTTCCAACTCCGATCACCCCGGACCGCAAGCCGGATGTCAGCTACGTGCTTGCGGCAGCGCGAAGCATCGCTCCGGTGCTAAAACGGGACGACCTGGTGGTGCTGGAATCAACATCGCCGGTCGGTACGACGCGTGTCATGACAGCGCTGCTCGCGGAACTGCGACCCGATCTCAAATTTCCCGTCGCACATGGCGAGGAAGCTGACGTCCTGGTCGCCTACTCTCCCGAGCGCGTGCTGCCGGGAAAGGTGCTGACCGAACTGATCAACAATGATCGCTCGATCGGCGGGCTGTCCCGAAAGTCTTCGGAGCGGACAGCGGCACTCTATTCAAGCTTCGTCGCCGGCGACCTGTTCATAACCCAGGCCGAAAGCGCGGAACTGGTTAAGCTGACCGAAAATGCGTTCCGCGATGTCAATATCGCCTTCGCCAATGAGCTTGCGGCGGTGTGCCAGGATCTGTCGCTCAACGTCTGGGAGGTAATCGATCTCGCCAACCGGCATCCTCGCGTGAACATCCTGCAGCCGAGCCCGGGCGTGGGCGGCCACTGCATTGCGATCGATCCGTATTTTATCATCGACGCCGCACCGAACAATACGCGGCTGATCAGTTCGGCACGGCGCATCAATTCCGAGCGACCCTTGTCGGTGGTCAGGGACATCGAGGCATTGCTCGACCCGACCCGCAAGCAGACGATCGCCTGTCTTGGCCTCAGCTTCAAACCCAATATCGACGATATGCGCGAGAGCCCGGCTGTCGAGGTTGTTAAGCTTCTGTCCAAGATTCCCAATATCAAGATCGTCGCTGCCGAGCCCAATGCGCGTCAGTTGCCACACGAGCTCGAGGGCAGCGGCGTCATGTTCACCGATGCACTTTCCGCTATTGACCAATCCGATATCGTCGTCCTGCTGGTCGACCATCGACAATTCAATCTGATCGATCCCGAAGCGCTCAAGGACAAGAAGCTCGTCGACACACGGGGCCTGTGGACCTGGCGCAAAGCGCGCAAGCCCGACGCCCGCATCGAAGGCAAGAAATCCGAAATGGAACGCTCGCAGTCTCTCGCTCGCACCGGAGAAGCGGCATGAACTCGCATGACCCGGCATGGGCGCAACACTCTCTATTGGCATCACGCCGCCGCGAGTTTCTCGGTGCGACCATCCATGCGCTGACCATGGCCGAGACGCTGGCCATCGCAGACGAGGCGATGGCGACGCGGCGACCGCTTCATCATGTTGTCGTGAACGTCGCCAAGCTTGTGAACATGCGCAAGAATGCCGAACTGCGCGAGGATGTCGTCGGGGCGGATATGGTCAATGTCGACGGCAAAGGCGTGCTTTGGGGCGCGCGGCTCTGCGGCGTCGAGTTGCCGGAGCGTGTGACCGGCGTCGACGTCATGATCAACCTGCTTGCGCTGTGCGCCAAGCGTGGCTATCGCCCCTACCTTTTGGGCGCTGAACAGCACATTCTCGACGCAGTTGAAAGCCGACTTGCCAGAGATCATCCGAGCCTGGCCATTGCCGGCCGGCGCAATGGGTATTTCAAGGCGGAGGAAGAGGCCGCGATCGTCGAGGCCATCAACGCTTCAGGTGCCGACTGCCTGTTTGTGGCGATGCCGACGCCGAGCAAGGAGCGCTTTCTCAAGCGCTATCGCGACGTACTCGCTCCGAGTTTCGTCATGGGCGTGGGCGGCAGCTTCGACGTCTATGGTGGAAAGGTCGCCCGGGCACCGAAACTGGTTCAGGCGGCGGGCCTGGAGTGGCTGTTTCGCGTGGCGCAGGAGCCGCGACGCTTGTGGCGCCGCTACTACGATACCAACACCGCCTATGCACTGCTGCTGTGGCGTGAGTTCTGGTCTCGCCGGGGACGCCGAAACGTCAATCCGTAGGCTCGCGACTTTCAGACAAGCATGCCTCATTGCGCGGGATTTATGCGATCCGGAGCCGTGCCCTTAGCTTGCCGATGAACTGCGTCACGGCCGCGGGGTGAAACAACCAGGTCAGTCCCAGGAAAGCCGCAGCGCCGGCGACACCGCCCGCCGCGAGCGGAAAGATCGCCGGCATATTGCCCAGCGCAGTGCTGGCAAGGCTGGCGGCCAGTCCGGTGCAGATAGAAATGATGGCCGAGACAGCGATGTCGCGCCAGGGAACCGGCACCGGCGTGAGCCTCTCGGCGATGACGATGCAGGCTGCAAGACCTGCCAGCGATCCGCCCGCCAACGCCAAAGCCGCGCCAACCTCCGCCATGGTGGGAATCAACAGAAAAGACAGTGAAATCGTTGCCACCGAGCCGAAGGAATTGGCGATGATCAGCAACCACGGCCGCTTATGTGCGTGCACCACGACGCCATAAACGAAGCTTGTGAGATTGGCACAAAGGACGCTGAAGGCGATGATCGGGAACAGCAGGCCGAAGCGACCATGATATTCCGCGGGCAGCAGGAGTCGCGTGATGTCGCCGCTGAGCGCGATAAGCATTGCTGCGACCGGCAGGCAAAGGCGTATCATCAAGGCCATGAGTTGCGACAACAACCGCCCGGACGCCTCGGATCCCTCGTCGTCGAAGCGGCTGACCACTTCTGGAAATGCGCCCATGTTGATTGCGTTGGCGACCATATCGATCGGCTGCCGAGCCAATGCGTAGGCGGCTGCGAAGACAGCCACCGCGCCGGCATCGTAGTAGAACTTGAGGAAGACGCGTTCAGCGCTGTTGAGACCGAAACCGACCAGCGCCATGATGACGAGGGGCACGCCGAGGGCAAAAAACTCCTTGTGGGTGAAGCGCGGCGGGCCGCCAATAACGCGCCCGGATGCCACCACGCACGCCACGATGCCGGCAATCAGCACGGCGAGGCTCGAGCCGAGCGATACCGTCAGAAACGAGCGTTGGAAGATAAGGATGGCGGCGATCGGCAAGGCCAGTTGCAGCAGGCCGCGCAGATATTCAAGCATCGAATAGAGGGAATGACGCTGCTGCATTTGCAGCACCGTCAACGCGAACCGGCTGATGGAGCCGGCAATCAGATAGCTGCAGACGGCGATTGCAAATTCGATCCAGCGCTCCGGCACGATCACCGCCGAGGCGATCACGGATATGATCAGGGCCAGCACCGTGGTGGCAAGCAATACCTGTCCGGCAAGCATCAGGCTGCCACGGCTGACGTCGCCTTTTCCACCAAGCCGCAGCAAGGCAATGCGCAGCCAGTTGGTAACGGCAACATCCGTCATTTCGCCCACGGTGACCACCAGGGTCAGCAGGCCATACTCGGTCTGGTCGATCAACCGCGTCATGACGACCAGCAGGAGCAGAGCGGAAACCCGCGTCAGCAGAATAGCTGGGCCATAGATGAGTGTGGAACGGAGCAGCAAAGGGTTGTCCCGGAAAATTTGCCGTCGATTAACCGTTGACCGACGGGTATTCCAGCATGATGACGGCAAAGGGTGAACGGATACAGTTTGAACCAAAAGATTTGTCGTAAACCTTTTTTGGAACCTTTGCTTTACGGTCACCCGGCATCCGCAATCCAAATGGTGTCATGTTGCAGCGTCTCGCCCACAATAGAAAAATACATGTCCTGGTCGCAACGCCCTCGGGCGTTTCGGGACAAGGCGGCATCGACCGGATCATGGGGGCGCTGAAGCAGGAGTTCGAACGGCAAGAGATTGCCGACATCGATCTGCGCTTTCTTTCCAGCCGTGGCCCGGGACATGTCGGGCTTTCGATCTTCTACATGCTTGGTTTTTGCGCGCGGATGCTTGCGGCCCGCCTCGACAGACGCGCCGACGTCATTCACATCAATATATCGGTCTCCGGCAGCACCTATCGCAAGATGATGATCGCCGCCTGCGCCAGGCTGTTGTCGATACCATATGTCCTTCATCTGCATGGGGCGCAGTATCAGACATTCTGGAAAGATGATCATAGTTTCATGAGCCGCCGTATCAGGGCTCTGTTCGAGCATGCCGGCCGGGTGATTGTCCTGGGGGGGCTTTGGCGCGATTTCGTCGCCAGCCGGGCACCGGCGAACGGCGGCAATATTGTCATCGTTCCCAACGCCACGGCAGTTCCTTCCCTGGCGCATGTCGGCGGCGGTGACCACGTGCACATCCTGTTCCTCGGCCGCATCGGCGAGCGAAAGGGCGTGCCGCAGTTGGGCGAGGCGCTGGAGCGGATGAAACATCTCAGGGGTTGGCGTGCCACGATCGCCGGCGATGGTGAGGTCGAGCCGGCACGAGCGAGGTCGGTCGCTCTAGGGATTGCCGACCGTATTGCTTTTCCGGGCTGGGTGGGACCTGACGAGGTCGCATCACTGATCGCTTCGGCCGATATTCTGGTGCTCCCCTCGTTCGCCGAAAATCTGCCAATGTCGGTGATCGAAGGCATGGCGGCCGGCCTGGCTGTCGTGGCCACCCCGGTTGGCGCGGTCGAGGACATCATCACCCACGAACAATCCGGTCTGTTGGTGCCGCCCGGCGATGTGGCGGCGTTGACCGAGGCGTTAACTCGGCTGGTCGAGGATACGGCGCTGCGCGCGCGGCTTGGCGCCGCCGCCATGGCGGTGCACCGGGAAAGGCTTGAGCTTGCACCGTTTGTCGACGCGATCTGCGATGTCTGGAGATCGGTCGCGTCCGAGGCGCGATCGGTCAAGCGCTGACGCTGTCCTTCAGTGTCGTCACTGCGGCGGGCCAAGCGCGAATTCGCGGTGGAATATCTCCAGGTTCAAAAGCGCCCATATCAGTTTTTCGTGGTCCGCGGCGCGCTCGGCGTGCTCCCTGACAATCTGGTCCAGCTTCTTGGCGCTCAAATAGCTACGGATGACCGAATGGGACGAACACAGATGGTCCCGTACATAATCGCTCATCGACCCGCGGAACCATTCGGCGACGGGCACCTTGAAGCCGATCTTTGGCCGGTTGAGGGCCTCGTCGGGAACCATGCCGGCCATGCAGTCGCGCAGGATCTGTTTGCTGCCCAGGAGACCGAGCCTGTAACGATCGGGCAGCTGGCTGACGAAGGAAACCAGATCGCGATCAAGGAATGGCATTCGCCCCTCGATTGAACCGGCCATCATCATCCGGTCGCCCCGTTCCAAGAGGTTGTCGGGCAACCACGATGTCTGATCAAAAAACAACACACGGCGCAGATGGGATTCCGTCACACTCGAAGAGAACGGGAAATCGTTGCGGTCATGGCCGCAAGTGGCCAACCCACCGAGGAGCGAATCGCGTTCCCGCGCCGTCATGGCTCCAAACCAGGAGATCATCCGGGTTGCAAAGTCCCGTTCACCCGCGCTTCGGGCAAATATGTCGAACTTGGCCGATGCGCCGGGCAATGCGCGCATCAAAGGGGCGAGGAGATTGTTGTGAAGCGACGCTGGAACAAGTGACCGGTAGACACCCGCCAGAGACTCTGCGCGATGTTTGGGGTAGCCGCCGAGAATCTCGTCCGCCCCTTCGCCCGTAAGCACCATCTTGACGTCCTGCGAGGCTCGAACCGACATCAGGTAAATTGGAATGTCCGTACTTTGTGAAACAGGTGCCCCCCGATGGCGGACCATCTTAGGCAGATGATTCATCAGGTCATCCGCCTGGATGACGATTTCGCAATGATCGGTCTTGAAATGATCGGCGACGCGCCGGGCGAATGGAAGCTCGCTGTAAGCCTGTTCGCTGAAACCGACCGAAAACGTACGAATGGGGTTGTCGCTGTGCCTGGTCATCAGGGCAACGATTGCCGACGAGTCGAGCCCCCCGGATAGAAAGGCGCCAAACGGCGCATCACTGCGCATCCTGATCTCGACAGAACGGTCGAGCAATTCCAGAAATCGTCGCTTGGCGGTTCCTGGATCGATATCCGCTGTCAGATCGGTCTGATCCGGGGGCGCATAATAGCGCGTTTCCGTTACTTCCCCTTGCGACCACACAGCGTAGCTTCCCGGGTTGAGCTTGCGGATCTGTTTGAAAAGCGTCCGCGGTCCAGGCACGTAACGCCAGGTCAGATACTCGCGCACTCCATCCAGATCGAGCTGCTGGCCATCTGGCTGCGCAGACAACAACGCGCTGATCTCCGAGGCAAACGACAGCAAATTTCTGCCTTGCATGAGGTAAAGGGGTTTTTTCCCAAAGGGGTCGCGGGCGAGGATCAATTCGCGCCGTTGAGCGTCCCACAGCGCAAAAGCGAACATCCCGCTCAATCGGTCGAACATGGTCAGGCGCCACTGGTCATAAGCCCTGAGCAGCACTTCCGTGTCGGAGCGTGTGCGAAAACGGTGGCCGAGACCGATCAACTCCTCACGCAGCTCGATGTAGTTGTATATTTCGCCGTTGAAAATAATCCGGAGCCGTCCGTCCTCGGTCTGCATCGGCTGATTTGAATCGGCGTTTAAGTCAATAATCGCCAGGCGGCGATGCACCAATGCCAACTGGTCCTCGCCTGTGTTCAGGTCCAGGAGTTCGATGCCTTCGGCATCGGGACCACGATGCTGCAAGGCATTCGACATCCCGGCGGCCCGATCTTGTGGCTTCTCGACCCTGCGCCCAATCCAGCCGGCAATTCCGCACATTCTTTCCCTTGGCCCTCTTTCCCTTGTTTGCGTATGATCGAGGACACCAATCTACAGCGAATATATTAAATAGCTGCTCGGTGGAGTGATTTTAAAACTGAGCCTGATTTGGTTCGATCAGGCCCTCTCGGCTGCAACTGGAGACGACAGTCCTTGGGTTTCACGCGATTGATCGCCAGCAACCAGGCAGACCGCTCGAAGCGATCCTGACCCGATGACGAGTTATGGCAGGCCCAGTGCCCGCAACATCTCCCGGTCCGGGATCGCAGGCCCCTTGGGTTGGATAACACTCATTCCGTAAGGATTGGAGAATTCCCAGGCCGACCACGGCATCGCGAAGCGTTCCGCCTCTCTGCGCACTGCCATGAGATAGCGCAGGCGATCAGCATCGAAAGCTCCCATGCGGCCATCCGCAGACATCAGGATAACGCCGAATTCGCCCACGAACAGGCGTCGGCTCGCTATGCCATGGGCTTCAGCCCAGTCGACCGCCTGACGGAAACCCGCTTCGAGCTGGCTCTGCCCCCAATTCTGCTCAAAGTATCGGGCGATCGTTTCACGCGCCGAGGCCATGTTCATCACCTCTTCGATCTGGCTCAAGCCGGCGGCGTCCATCTGCGCCTTGAGGGTTTCGGCGACCACTTCGGGCGTGCTGGCGTCGGCAGGCCAGGGAAGGCCGGAGGAGAAAGCGTTCTTGTCATCGGCCCGCTGGTGCGTGAAGCTGTGCGGATCATACATGTGGAAGCTGTAATAGACGTTGGGGTCGTCGAAGTTGGGGTCCAGGTTGACCAGTCCCGCGATGCTCCCGCCGCAGGCGCCGGTCGCGACGATGGTGAGTTCGCTGCTGACGGCGCGAATTTCGCGAACCGTGCCTGCCATGATCCGCTGCCAGTCATCGCTGCCGCTTGAATCGCAAGGGTAGTAGGCGGGCTCGTTATAGGGCTCGAGGGCGACCTTGTCGGCGCCAATTTTGATCAGCATGGCAGCCACCGCCACTACCATTTTGCGATAGCGGGCAACACCCTCGCTGTCGGCCCCGCCATAGATCATTTCCATGCTGTAAGCCGGAACCTGGCTGACGCCATGCAGATCGAAAACCACCTTGAGCCCGCTTGAAACGACCCGCTGCACCGCAGCGGCAAGCATGTCCAGCGCCTGTTGTCGTTTGGCGCCCTCGCTGGCAAGCAGAGGGCCAGGGTCGACACTCAGCCGGACAAAGTCGAAGCCCATGGATCGAATGCGATCAAACTGGTCGCCGTCCGGCCAATCGGTGAGCGGCCTGCCGCCCGCAAGCCATTCCTTCTCGCTGCGATAGGGCGGCCATTTGTAGGAACCATCTTTCTCCACCGGCGACCAGTTGAGCCATTCATGGACGCCAACGCCGCGCTCAAGCGGGATCGGCGCCGCCTCGGCTGACAAAGCCATGCCAAGCGCGCACGCTATGACGTAGACAACTTTTCTCATCGCAAAACTCCGCGTCATGGCCGAAGATATTAACCGCGGGAACGGAAAAGAGGATGCCGCCACACGCTTTTTCGACGGGATGGTGTATGAGGATCAAAATCTTGGCGGAGCGCGGATGAGGGTCGGGTGGTATTTCAACCGATTGCGCAGCATGGAGTTGGCCGAGATATTGCATCGGTTGGACGAGCAGCGCCGGAGGACCGTTTCGCGCCGCCGCGACAACGGCTGGCAGCGCTATGCGTCGCCGCAGTTGCACCCGGTGCTGCACGGATTGCGGAATGCTGTGCCGGCCGCTGCGACACCAGCCCAGCGGCAAGCTATCGAGGCGGCTGCGCAAAACACTCTTCGGGGCCAGTTTTCAGCACTTGGGCAGACCTGGCCACAGCGAGACCCCTATACTCTCTTTCCACCCGAGCTCTGGCGCCTTGATCCGGTGACCGGCCGGCTTTGGCCAGGCCCCAAGACCCATACTTTCGATATCGATTTTCGCCATGCCACCGGCCGTGGCGATGTAAAATATGTCTGGGAAATCAACCGGCTGCAGCAACTGCCGCCACTGGCTGCCCATCTGCTTCTCACCGGCGATGATCAATCCCGTGCGGCCATCGAGGCGGCGATCGAGAGCTGGCATTTCGCCAACCCACCATTTCGGGGCGTTGGCTGGGCCTCGGGCATCGAGGTCGCGCTACGAGCCATCAGCCTGATTGTCACGCTCGACCTCGTCGGCGACCGGCTTGGCGCGGCGACGCGAGAAAAAGTCGGTGAAATACTGGCGGCAAGCGCCTATTGGCTGCCGCGGTTTCCCTCCCGTTTTTCGTCCGCCAACAACCATCTCGTCGCGGAATTGGCTGGCGAATATTTGATCGGTCTGGCTTTCGGGGCCGAGGTGGCTCGCGAGTCGCTCCTGGCTGAGGTGCTCAAACAGATCCTGGCCGATGGCGCCGGGGCCGAGCAGACCCCGACCTACGCCGCCTTCAGTGCCGAACTTTTCCTGCTGTGCGCTGCGGCGGCGCGCCAGGCCGGACTGCCTTTTCCCCAGCCCGTCGAAGCGCGTTTGGCCGCTTTCGCCAATTTCGCAGGCTGGCTCCCGCCGAAAACCAGCGGCTTCGGCGACAATGATGAAGGCCGCGTGATCACGCTGGGGGGCGAAACCGATTATGTCGGATCGGTCGCGGCCGCCATCCGTGGTTTTCTACGGATGCCGGGCAGCGCACCGGAGCCTGGCGATTTTCGTGCGCTTTTCTTCGGCGCGCCACCGCGGCCGGCGCCGGTGCCGAATGGATTGCATACATTCACGCAAGGCGGGCTCTCCGTCTGGCGCGGCGAGATGAATGGTCGCAACGTCCATCTGACATACGACCACGGCCCGCTGGGCTACCTTTCGATAGCGGCGCACGGTCATGCCGACGCGCTGTCGCTCACCCTGTGCATTGACGGCGATCCGGTGCTGGTCGACCCCGGCACATGGCTCTATGGTTCGGGGGAGGCTGGCGCGACTGGTTCCGCTCGACGCCGGCGCACAACACGCTGAACCTAGAGGGTAAAAGCCAAAGCATCATCTCCGGGGCGTTCAACTGGTCGCACAAGGCGGTTGCGACATTGGTGGAGAGCGAGCCGGGGCCGCACTGGAGGCTGTGTGCCCGACATGACGGGTACAAAGGCCGCTTCGGCGTTGTGCATCAACGCGCCGTGACACGCGATGGCGACGGCATCCTCGTGACCGACCAACTGCTCGGCGGCAGCCGCGTCGCTGAGATCGTCTTCCAACTCGCCGCCGACCTCCACGCCAACAGGGATGGAAACATTGTCACGATATTGCGCGGCGCTGAACCTTTGATGACTATCCACTTTCCAGACGCAGCGATCCACATCCGTTCCGGCGGCGACACACCGGGCCAGGGCGGCTGGGTTTCGCCGCGTTTTGGTGCAAGGCAGCCAGCCGAACGCCTCGCATGGCGTGGCCAAGTAGGCGAAAAGGGAGTAGTCATCCGGCTCGCGCCAAGTCCGCCGCAGACCCGATAACGGGCAGGTTGCAGGCGCAGCGTTCGACATTAATTACGTTCAGATATTTAGCGGTTTTGACACCGTTGATCTGCTAATTTGGCCATGATTGTTCTGCCAGTCGCATCCCGATACACAGTTGCGGGCAGCATATGATAGGCCTGGCAATATGTGCTTCGCGACGAGCCGGATCACCATTTCACCACCTAGGAGCCACTGCATCGATGTTTTCGGAATTCGCCAGAGTGATCGTGGAAAAACTCTCACACATCGATCTGCTGACACTCGGTCTCCTGTTGCTCACGGCGCTGGGGAGCGCGGTGGTCGCCTACTGGCGAACGGTCGAACAGAAATCCTTCCGGGACTTTTTCGACTTCGCCTTTCCCGCGGAAGTCATCATGCACCCATCGGCGCGAGCGGACGCATTGTTCTGGATCACGAAAAGGCTGGTGATGCCCTTCCTGCTCATTCCCGCCGGTGTCACCTTCGTTGCCGCCACGGGATATGCAACAAACCAGGCAGTCGGCTGGCTCTTCAGCATCTCGCAACCGCTGATACCCGGCCCCGCCGGCCCAGTGACGATCATCCTCTTCACCGCAACCATGCTCGTTGCTTACGATATCTCCTACTACCTATATCACGTTGCCCAGCACCGTTTCCCGTTCCTGTGGGAATTGCACAAGGTGCATCATTCGGCCGAAGTGATGGTTGGGATCACCAAGGACCGGGTTCACCCCCTGGACGATCTGATGAACCGGATCTGGGACGGCGTCATACCGGGGATCAGTTTCGGCTTGTGGAGCCTGATTGCGCTTGATCCGGTCGAGATCGCCATATTTGGCATCAACGTCTATGTCATTCGCAACATTCTCATGATGGACTTTGTTCGCCACACGCATCTGAAGATTTCCTTCGGCCGGTTGAACGGCGTCATCTTGTGTCCGCACTGGCACCAGGTGCATCACAGTGTCGACCCTCGCCACTACGACAAGAATTTCGGGCTGCTTTTTTCATTCTGGGATCGCATATTCGGAACGCAGTTCATCCCGGATCCGGACGAAGACCTCAAGTTTGGACTGATAGATCGCGACGTACGCGACTATCAGTCGCTTTTCGGACTTTACGTGCTGCCGCTCAAGAAAATGGCAAACCATATCATGCGACTTTTTCAAAAGCGCATCGATGTCGCGCAGCCGCAGGACCGTCTCCAACCATGAACAAAATGGCTTCGATTGACGCTGTTGGTGCGGAGCGACTGGAAATCGTCAGTTCGACGGATCGCCTGGCCGCCATCGAAGCCGAATGGGTAGACCTATGGCATCGTACCCATGCACTGATCTTTCAGAGCCATGCCTGGGTTTCGGCATGGTGGAGCACCGTGCGTGACCGCGACCGGCGCTCGCTGCGGATCGGCCTGGTATGGAGCGATGACAGGCTGGTCGCTGTCATTCCCCTGGCGATCGGCAGACGAAAAGGACTTCGGCTCCTCGAATGGGCCGCCAATAGCTATACGGACTATGGTGATATTCTTGTCGCGCCGGAATGCTCCCTATCGGCCCTCCAGAACCTCTGGAACCGGATCTGTTCGGCGGGTGGCTTCGATCTTGCTTTTATCAATCGTCTGTCGCCGGATGCGGCAGCCCGCAGGATTTTTACACCGGGCTCTTCCAGCGGCGTCAAGCTTCGCGCCAATCACCGGGAGGAAGTCAGTTATCGCGTCGCTGGACAGTGGGCCAGCGGAGCAGCATGGCTGGCGGACCAGCCGAAAAAGATGCGCCAGAACTATCGGCGCGGCATCAAGATACTGGAAGAAACAGGCGAAGTGAAATTCCGCCTCCTGTCGGCCGACGAGCCGCTGCAGCCATTGCTGGAGCGACTGTCGGCGCTGAAGCGCAGATGGCTGGAAAAGCACACGCGTGAATCCGACCTTTTCGAAGAGGGCGAGCCGGTTCTTGCCGCCCTGGTGGACGCGCTGTCACGCGCCGGTGTGCTGCGCATTTTCGTACTTGAATGCAATGGTGCGATGGTCGCGGTTTCCATCAACATCGTCCAGCACAACGTCATGATGGCATTCGTTACCACCTACGACCCTGACTTTAGCCGAGCGTCGCCGGGTGCGGTCCTGATTACGGAGTATATACAGTGGTCGTTTGATCACGGCTTGGGATTGGTCGATTTCCTCTGTGGCGGAGAGGCCTTCAAACATAGGTTTGCAACACAGGCCGTTACCCTCCAATCCGTTCTTGGGGCACGCACTGTGCAGGGCGCGCTCGCTTCTCTCGCTGATCGTATCTGTCAGACGATCCGCGTACGCTCACGCGGATTGGCGTCGGCGAATCCAGAGCGCCCGCCCGATGAGACTGCTTAATTTAGCTGGATAACTTGGGCATAAGCCGCCGAGCGTTGAGGGCTGGCGTGCGACATGGGCGCGCCATTCGAAAATCCGCGTCGATTGCGCCTCGGAATTGGGACCGAATGGGTCCGCAGGTGCAGACTTCAATTCCCGCAAATCACGTCTCTCGAGGCGCAGTTTGTCGTCTGCGAAGCGTTGCAACACGTTCGTTGGCGTCACAACGGTAGCAGGCTAGGTCCTGAGAATCATTGAAGATTTTTTCGGACAGGGCGCTACCATAGGTCGGCGTTTTTACTATGATTTCAGTAGCTTAGGTAGGCTGGTAGCGGGAGACCGCTACATCGCGAGACCCACTATCGAAGAAGCACTCTTCTGCTATCGCCGACGCTCTGCATAGCCCGTAACGTCGCCGAAGATCGATCGAAATTAGGCGGCAGGCCCCACGGGCTCGATAGGCCAACTGCCCCTCACCGCGCACCCGAGGGCGCTTCTTGAACCACAATCGTGCGAACATCGCACATAGATGCTATCAATGAAGATGCGCAGGGAGGGCGAACAATCGAATGGAAAATGAGGACAGGTCACGAACCACATCTGATCGGCGAATCGCCTTGCTCATCGATGCGGACAATGTGTCCCACGGCAAGATCGCAGCGATACTGGCGGAACTTTCAAAATACGGCACGGCCAATATCCGCCGCGCCTATGGCGATTGGGCAAGCGCCAATCTCAGGAACTGGAAAGACAAGCTGCACAATTTTGCAATTCGGCCCATTCAACAGTTCACCTATTCGGCCGGCAAAAACGCCACCGATATTGCGCTTGTGATCGATGCAATGGAGCTTCTCTACACGCAAAAGCTTGACGCTTTCTGTTTGGCTTCGAGCGACGCCGATTTCACACCACTAGTGATGCAGTTGAAGGCCAATGGACACGAAGTCTACGGATTTGGGGAACGCAAAACGCCCACTCCGTTCATCAATGCCTGCACGACTTTCCTTTACCTCGATAGCCTGGACGATGCTGAGCATCCGACAACTCCTGAAGCCCCCGGCGAGAAACCAAAGACCAAAGCAGAATCGGCGGCCAAATCTAAAACGCCCACCGAAAAGTCCGCCGACAAGCGAACGGGCAAGTCTCTGTCGCAAGATGCGACCCTCGTAACGATCCTGCGTGGCGCTGTGGAAGCCACGGCGCAAGACGATGGATGGGCAGCTATGTCATCGGCAGGAAGCGCAGCGAAACGACAGGCGCCCATCGATCCACGAAACTATGGAGTCAAGAACTTTCCGGCACTATTCGCGGCGACTGGCCTCTTCGACATATTGAAGATGGAGAATGGGCAGAGCTACGTCGCAGACAAGCGGAACAAGGACCGCTCACCACTGCCGAGCCGATAATAAGAAACTCCATCATTGCCGTTGATGGCAAAGGCGCCGGCGGGCGCTTTTCTTGCCTTCTAACGCCACTACCAACGACAGGCCGAAGCTTAGATCTCTCCTCTGGGTATCGCAGGCCGGCTGCCATCGAGAAGCGCCGCAAGCTGATGCGAGCATGGGCTAACTACGTCAACCCGGTCAGAGCCGATGCCGATGACTCTACCGAATTGGAGGCCGCGGCCGAGATACTAGGAAAAGTCAGGCTGCCCCTATTTCAGAAGGCGGGGCCGATAACTGCGCAGCAATATCACTGTAGCTGCCGGCTTTCTTCACATCACGGGCGAGGGAGGCAAAAGTCTTCGATTTCTGCCGGGCTATCCGGAACGCTTCATGGGTCCGCTTGTCGACATAGGTAACGTCGGCATAAGCAGCGAGACAGGACATGTGCCAGTCGGTCAATTCGCTGCCATCCCATTTTCGGGTGTCGGGATGAAGCGTCCTGATGGCATTGAAGATAATGCCGGATGGCAAGCGTTCTTCTTTCACCTTAGCTACGACCTCCGGAAGAGGGAGGCCAAGTCTATAATTTAGCAACACCAATTTCTTTCGAAACGTGGCCAGGTCGCCCACATCGGCGACCGTTGTGTTGGGACCGATCTCGGACATGCCGACGCCGAACATCTCTAATATTCGCAGCGCCGGATTATCGGTGGAGATCGCCCCGTAACGGCTAACGACATCTTCAAAAAATTCCCGCGAAGTCAGTTCCGGGTCGACGATACGGTCGTCTCCACGCTCCTTGATATCTGCTGCTAGGCGACCATGAAGGCCCCATAACCGCTGCAACATAGCGTCTTTTGGCAGAAGCTCTCCTTTAATGAGGTCAACAATCTTTACGTCAGACATGCCTGCGAAGTCGGATTTAGATATCGCAACGACCTCTTGGCTGCGCTCTTCCGACGCGCTGAAGCCGGCGCGAAGTGCAGACCAGTTTTCCAGGAAAGGCCGGACAAGATCGGCGCCGCTGGTCAGCCGAAACATACGCTTGGCGGCTTCGTTACGCACCATCTCGGGATCCGCTGACACGTTTTCGAAGGCCGCAGCTACCTCAAACGCCTGCAGGTCAAGGACTGAACCAACTAGATCTTCCTTTTGAAAGGAGGCTATGGCCGCTACCAGCGGTAGCGATTGAAGGTAGGCGGCACGTTGCGCCGCTACGTCCTCGTTTCCATGGGAGAGCAGTTCTTGGAAGTGATGCCAACAAAGCAGCAGCACACCACCGCTCTCTTCGAAGCTTTTTTCGAAAGTGGCGGCACGCTGAAGCCGCGCGCTATCCTTGCTTGCTTTGTCTTCCGCCACCTTGCCAAGATGCGAGGAATCCAGAGCAACGAATTTCGGCCGAATTAGCAGCATGGGTTGGCCGCGTTCATTCGAAGCGACCGCTTTCCGCGCGGTCTTCCTCCAGCTCGTCGCGTCGTTCTTTGGCTATTGTCGTGGCAAGCCTGGCGCGCGTTTCCTTGACCGCCGCGATTAGACCTGGGTTAGCCCCCGTCTCAAGCCGGTCGAGCAAGTGGAGCCGGATTTCGCATTCTGTCGCAAACGACCCTTCAAAGCTTCTTGGCCAGAGATCAATTGCTTGGAATACCGCGACTGGGTCAGGCGCCCGCTTTAGAAGTTTTTTCATAATTGGTCGCCATTCCAGTGCCTTGTCATTGGTGGGGGTGAACAACTGGGCGACGGCAGCAGCAAAGGGATAGCGCAGTTTTGGGTCGGCAGCGCACCATTCCAAAATGATGTCATCTGGAACCACGCTGACCGGATTTGGATGGCCGTGCATCACATCCTGGACGATATCGATATTGTTCTCGCGCTCCTGGTCGCTACCCGCAGCTAGCTCATCCAGCATGGTTGCAGGTTGGGTCTTGAATAGGGCCTGCAAAAAATCGTCGTGATCCCAGGCGTAAACCTCGTGCTTTTCAATGGCCGTTTTCAAGCCGCGCCATATCTTGCGCGCAACGGGTGCGCCTTCTGGCCCGTTCAGGCAGCTCTTCGCGACATTGCCCAGCGTGTGGTCACTGTGATCAATTCGCCTGCTATCTGGCTCGAATGAATGCCGGCCGAGAAGAATGCGGCCTGCCTCAAGCGTCTCAGGCAAGGGCTTTCGTCCAGCACCGTCATCCGAATGGAACCGCATCAAAAGGATTTGCAGGGCGATGGGATTGCCGTCGGGTTTGGCGCTAATTGCAACCAGCAGGTCGCGAAGTGCAGGCCCCGGAATTGGATCACAGACGCGCCCGCCAACCAAAACGAAGAAATCATGGGTGGTAGCCTTGCCAAGCTCCAACGCACGATGAAGGCGATCAACACCAGCCTCGTCTATCGTGACGCTCGCCTGAAGATCGACCAGCCATTTGCCGAGCACGGCATCTTCTACGGCTTCGTCAAGGAATGCCTGTGTCGCCGTCTGGTCCTTTGTTTTAAGCCCATCTAGGAAACCACGCAGCAGTTGCACATTTGGCTGCTCGGCTGAAGCCACTTGAGCGGCCAATCGCTTCCACATGATGCGCGGTTCGCCTGCGCCCAGGGCAAGTCCCTGCCCAAATTCGAAAAGCCGCCCATGGCCGCCAATGAGTTCCGGAAGGAGTGTGGCGAGAGCTTTTTCGTCGGCAGCGGCTTCTTTCCCAAATTCCACAACAGCCTCGGCGACGCGCTTCAGCCGCTCGGCAATGTCCATTTCGTCATCATCCTCGAAGTCATCGAGGCTGCCGCCTCTTTCTCCGAGCACGATTCCCCGCACGCTATCGATCAAGTCCTTTGGTCTAAGAAATTCCTCCAGCTTGGTAAGACGTTGCAGTGCCCTAGCATCCGGCATTTTCGCGCTGTATCGCCGTGTTTGCCTCGTTGCGATCCAACCCTCGCGCCAGAAACCGTCCTTGGCGATTACCCTGGAAATGCGCTCCAACGCGTCGAACTGGCCCGCATTCGCCCAGAGGCCTCGAAATTTTCGGGCGATGCTTTTCTGTACACGCGCTCTGACTTTGCTGTCGTAAAGAGCGCAAAATTCGGCTGTCTTGAGCACATCGCCGAACCATTGATCGTACTCGGCTTTGCTCTTCGGATGGTAGCCGTAGTCGCGCGAACGCGCGCCGAACTCAAAACTGGAATAGGGCCTGAAGTGCTGGGTCGTCATCATGGCTTCCAAGGCCTTGACGCCGAGATGGCATTCGACAGGTTTGTCTGATTTTAGAAGTTCTGTCGCTACTTCGAGACGCATCCACAACGGTGCGTGGGTCGCGGAAAAAGCGACGTAAAAGAGGGGCGCAATCGCCTTCTCGGCATCGCTGTCAACCACCACACCATGCATGCCTGCGAACTTGCACAGGAGTGCCACAGACCGTTTGAACAATTCAGCGTCATAGGCGATCGAATGCAACAGCCGGATAAGAGGTGCGCCGGCCAGCAGCGTGTCCCCGTCTGCATTGGCGAAGCTATTCTCAAGCGCGGAAAGGGTTGCTCGTGGCTGTACCGGCGCGATGTTTTCAAGCATCGCGTGGCCAAGCGGATTTAGATTCGACACATCGGAAAGAAGGCCGCCCAGTGCAAGCCAGCCTTTCGCAATCGTCTGCGCCTCCGTGCTGCTGTCGAGAAAGCCAAGGCGGCGCGAGAAAGAGCGCAACAGGCGTTCCGATGACCCATTCACGATCGCGGCTTCGATAACGGAAGAGGGGATATTTTGAAGAGCCAGCTCCGCCAGCCGGTTTGCGATGGCGTGCGGCAAGATCGCGCGCCATTCCCCACGCTTTTGCAAAAGATCGCGCCGCCTTAGTTCGGCCGCCGCAGTGAATACCTGCTGTGCGGTCTTGCCGATCAACCCGGCGAGCACAGGCAGTTCCGCATTTTCGCCCGTCAGGTCTTCCCCCTGAAATGAGTAAACCAGCGAACAGGCTTCAGCGATTTGCAACAGCCCTGCATCATGCTCGTGGCGTTGCTGAAAGAGACGCTTGAACAATTCGGTGTGGGTGAGGCCAGAGACCGTCTCCGTTTTCTTTACTGTCCCGGCAAGCGCAAGCGCTATCCGGGCGTTGCCGCCCGAAAACTCGGCAATCCTGCGGCTGTCGAGCTGTGATAAGTCCGGGAAGCGCCCCGCCACCAATTTCGCGATCAGAGGCACCGACGATGTTTCCAGCGAGAAAACATCTGTGCCTTCTGGCTGGTCCTCGCGGATGTCATATTCAACGGTGACGACGCTGACCGTTGAGCCTGCGGCACGCACCACCTCCGATAGGTGCCTGTGCGTTTCTGGAGGGCAATTATCGATCACCAAAATCGCGCGCGTGTCAGCCGCGATCAGGTCGGAGGCAAGACCCTTCGGTTGTGGATCAGGCGCATCGGCAATGTCGGTATAGTAAGCGAGGGAAGGATCCAGTGCATCCGCGCCCACGGTATTGTCAAACAAGGCTTCAACCAGCCGTGTCTTGCCAACACCTGAAAGGCCGACCAGGCGAACAACTTGGCGCGGATTTCGCAGGGCGTCCCGCAGCCGGTTGATGCCATTTACGGCCGACAGGCCTTCACCATCGTCTTTGTTACCCGTCTTGATGCGTGCCTCGTCATCAAGAAGATAGCGTTTATCCGCGCCCGCCGGCACGCTTGACCAGTCTCCGTACGACTTCCACCCGGGGATAGGCCTTCCAACCCGGGAACGAACCCACGCAATCAGCCCCGGATTGGCACGCACCCAGCTCGCAACGCGGTTGCCATCGTAGAAGTCGAGATGCAGCATTGCGGCACCTCCAATACCTTTCACCGCTTCTGCCATCGCGGCGCGGCGATCGTCTAATGCGGAGTCTGCCGCAGAGCTCGTTGAGCTGACAATGATGTAGGCGCCGTCCTTGGCGGCCAGTTGCTCAATCACCGGGCGAATGATGCCCTTCGGCTTCATTTCCTTCGGGATCTCCGATGGTGGCATGTTGGGTTTCTTCACCTGAAAGCCGGTTGCAGCCCTTGGAATGAAGTCCTGAACCTGCGTACCGGTGGGCAGCGCCACGCGCACATCGAGGCCGCCGTCCTTGGCAGTTTGGTTGCCGCCCCAAGTCACGGCAGAGACGGGTAGGTTCGCACGCCGGAGCGTGGCCTCGCAGAGAAGGCCAATCAGCGTTCGCAGGTCTTCATCGTTTAGTGCAGCAATATCGTCGCGGGTGATTTCAAACATCGGTTCAAACTAGGGGGTAGCTTGAGGGTGCGTCAAATGATGAACGTAGATCGATAGACGTTGCTGTGAAAAACCACTTCTATGAAAATAGATCGGCATTTGTTCAATGCACAACCCTCAGGCGCGTCGAGGCTCCTGCCAAGGAGATACGGTTCAAAGCCACTCCGGCGATCCCGGATGAAATACCCATAACTATCTGATGTATTTAGCTGAAAGTTTTCGCGGGACAGGCATTTGCGTGGACTATGATTGCGAATCAGAATCGCCCAAACTTCCGACTAACCCAGCATAGCCAGTCGATAATTCCTTGAATACGGCCACCAAAAAGAAAGTTAGCACTACCACCAACCTTGTCGGGCCTAGCCGCGACGGAGACCAATTTCATTATCTATGGGCTGCGCGCCGCTGTCTTAATCTGCTGGCACCCGCATCAGATCTAAAATCAGTCACCATTGAGGGCGCTTCCCCATCTGATAAGACCGGCAGCGGGCCGATCAAGGCCGGAGAAGAGGTTATCGATGTTGCGGAATATTTCGGGGATAGCAATTTCGAACGCGCAACTCTTGTACGCTACATCCAGCTCAAACATTCAACCAAGGCTCCGAACAAACCTTGGCCGGCAAGTGGGCTCGAACACACGATCAATGGCTTTGCCAAGCGATACAAAGCCATTCTTGCAGCCTCTAAAAAGAGCGGCAAAGGCCCCAATCTCGAATTCCTTTTTGTCTCGAACCGGCCGATCAGCCCGGCGGTATCCGACGCCGTCGACGGCGCCGCGAAGGGACTTCCGGTCAAGCCGGCCGACTTAAAGAAGTTGGAGGAGTTTACCGGGCTGACGGGTACTAAGCTACAAGGCTTCTGCAAATTGCTGAAGCTCGAGGGGAAGCACGACGCATTGTGGGATCAGAGGAACATCCTCTTCCAAGACATAACGCAGTATCTGCCAGATGCCGATGTCGATGCGCCCACGCAACTGAAGGAACTCGTCACCCGAAAAGCTCTCTCCGAAGCGGCATCAAATCCAAGCATCGAACGGATGGATGTGCTTCGCGCGTTGAAGACGGACGAAGAGCGCCTCTATCCCGCGCCGTGCCTCATCGAGCAATTGAAGGACGCCGTTCCGCGTGAACAGGAAGGCGATCTCGTCAAGGCTATCGTTGGGGCGGGAAGCAGACCGGTCATCGTTCATGCTGAAGGGGGAATTGGAAAGTCGATTTTCGCAACGCGGATTCATTTTGGGCTACCGCGTGGTTCGACGAGCGTGCTCTATGACTGCTTCGGAAACGGGCAATACCGAAGCGCGACCGGCTACCGGCATCGTCATAAGGATGCCCTTGTTCAAATCGTCAACGAGCTTGCCGGGAATAGTCTGTGTCACCTGCTAATCCCCACATCGAACGCGGGAGTTCCCGATTATCTCAAGGCGTTTATTTTTCGGCTCAAACAGGCCGTTGGGCTGCTTCGCGCAGAGAACCCACAGGCATTGCTTTGCATCATCGTAGATGCTGCGGACAACGCACAGATGGCGGCGGAAGAAATCGGAGAGGCGCGTTCGTTCATCCGCGATTTGTTGAGAGAACAGATACCGGATGGTGTGCGGATCGTCGCGCTTTGCAGGTCACACCGCCAGGAAAAGCTAGACCCACCGCCGACCGCACTACCGCTCGAACTGAAATCCTTCAGTCGGACCGAAACCGCCGCCCACTTGCGCCATACTTTTCCCGATGCCAGCGAGCAGGATATCGATGAATTCCATCGCTTGAGTTCCCACAATCCCCGCGTTCAGGCGCTCGCGCTTGCCGCTGGTGGACCGCTGGCAGAAATCCTTCGGCAGCTCGGCCCTAATCCAACCACCGTTGAGAAGGCGATTGGCAATCTGTTGTCGGCAGCCATAGCCAAGATGCGCGACGATGCAGGCGTCTTGGAGAAAGCGCAGATTGACCGAGTGTGCGCTGGCCTGGCCGCCTTGCGGCCCTTGGTTCCCATTTCTGTTTTGTCATCGATGTCTGGTGTCCCGGCATCTGCCATTAAAAGCTTCGCGTATGATCTTCGGCGCCCGCTGATTGTCACCGGCGAGACCATCCAGTTTTTTGATGAACCCTCCGAGACATGGTTCCGCGAGCAGTTCAAGCCAACGGCTGCCGAACTCAGCACCTTTATTGCGAGCATAAAGCCCCTTTCTTCCGGTAGTACCTATGTTGCGGCCGCGCTACCACAACTGATGCTTGAGGCGGGGCAGTTTGACGAATTGGTCGCCTTGGCGCTTTCGTCGGAAGCACTCCCGGAGCTGAACCCGCTCGACCGGCGCGACGTCGAGCTTCAGCGCCTTCAATTCGCACTGAAGGCGAGTCTTCGCGCCAAGCGGTATCTGGAAGCAGCAAAACTTGCCCTGAAAACCGGGGGTGAAACAGCCGGGGACGAACGTCAGAGGAAACTTCTGCAAGCGAATACGGACCTCGCCTCGGTTTTGATGGATAGCGACCGCATTCAAGAATTAGTCTCGCGCAGGATTTTCGGTTCGGGCTGGGTTGGCTCGCACAATGCTTACGAAGCCGCGCTGTTATCCGGCCGTGCCGAGCTGAAAGGCGATGCGCGCAGCCGATTGCGGATGGCTGCAGAGTGGTTGCGCAATTGGTCTCGGCTTCCTGGCGAGGAGCGCAGCCGTGAGCGGATGACTGACAATGACATCGGTGAAATGGCCATTGCGTATTTCAACATTCATGGCCCGCGCGCATGCGTAAACAGCCTGAAAGGCTGGACGCCGCCCATAGTCGCCTTCCGGGTCGGCCGCTATCTTGCAAACCGGTTTGTCGACCATAGCCGCTTTCAAGACCTCGACGACTTGGCGCTTGCCGCTGGCGACAATGTCTATCTGGCGCTCGCCATCATTGTGGAGTTGCGCGAGGTCTATCGCGTGCCGCCGAAGGCGGCCGTGATGCGGTGTTTCAGGCATCTCAACAGGCGCACCTTCAAGTTTGAGAGTGGGGAAGATTTCAGTGGAGGGAGTCGGCCGTTGGTGGCCGCTACCGCCCTGGTTGAGGCCTGCCATCTATGGTCCATTGGCTCAGCAACGGCACTCGCAAAACTTCTGACGCGCTATTTGCCCAAGGAACCTCCACGCGGATTGGGCTCGCGTTTTAATGACACTCGAACCCCCACCCTTCGTGCTTACGCGCTGCGGGCGGCACTTCGTGGGGAGGCGCTGGAATTGCTTGACCTTGCGCATCCCGAGCTCCGTGTAGAGCTTGAAAAAAAGAACAACCACTCCCAATCCCGAGAGACCCAGGAATTTACTGAAGATGTCGGGGCCTTGCTGCCTTGGCATACGCTCTGGGCTGCACGGTTTGTGGGACAATCCGGTAAGGCGGGGCTTTCGGCAACGATTGATCAAACGCTCAAGGAATCGGCATCCGCTGCAAGGATTAATTACCGCGAAGAATGGAGAACATCGGATCAGATTGCAGAAATCTGGCTGACGATCCTCGTGCCGCCAAAAGCCACTGACAAGGCAGCGCTACTCAAATTGAACAACTGGATGGCGGGGCTTAAAAGGCCACTATTCACACCAACGCTGGCGCGCCTTGCACGTTGCACGGCGCGTGTTGCAGGTCTCGCGGACGCAGCCCTCCAATATGCGAACCAGGCCTTTCAACTGACCAAAGATGAACGCGAGCATGCTGATTCAAAATCGGACATGTATATCAGCCTGGCGCGGTCCGTGCTCGCCGTGAGCTCATCGGAAGCGGAGGCCTACTTCAATCAAGCAGTCGAGGTCGCTAGCAAGGTTGGCGATGAGAATATCGATCGTTGGGGGGCTATGTTGGATTTGGCGGAGGCGGCAGCCGATCAGACGCAGCCGGTTGCTGAAATGGCCTATAGGCTCTCCCGATGTGCCGAAGTTACCTATGACTATGTTGCGCGGGACAAACATTTCGACTGGGAACGCACCGTCGAAGCCATCGCGGGTCTTTGCCCTTCATCTTCCTTGGCGATATTGAGCCGGTGGCGCGACCGCGATTTTGGTTGGCCCGAGAAAATTCTGCCCATGGCAATAGGCTTGCTTATTGAGCGGAAAGTGCTCGATGCCAGAAAGGCCCTTCCACTGATTGGATTCCGCGCGCATTGGGATCTGCCGCGGGTGACCAAATCTGCACTTGAGGCCTGTGCAACGCAAACCGAGCGGCAATCCGTCGCCGACTTCTGCTACCGCCATATGGAAATGTCGGAGCATTCCATCGAGACGTGGTGTGAGCTGAAGGGTATCTTTGCCAAGCACCGTATTGCCATTGCCGATCTGGACACACGCCTCGCTCTGCGCGAGCGCAACGAGGACAAGAAGGGTGTAGACGGGCGCGATAACAAACCGGCTAGCTCAAAGCGCTGGAAAGAAGACGCCAAGAGAAATTGGCGAGCTATTTTCCGAGGCATCGACCCAACGGTGGCGAATAACCTTTCACTAGCTTACCAGCGGTTCCGCAAATCCGGCACGCCGTTTTATCACGACCTATTTTTCAAGCAGGCTATTGCCCGGGTTCCGGCGGGAAAGGAGGCTGAGTTCATTGCCGCACTGATCAAGGTGCCTGAATTTGATCTTTACCATTTGCGGACCTTCCTTGAGTTAGTTCCCGTTGAGTGGAAAACGCGCCTCGCTGTGAAGGCGGCCCTTGCGACCGCTCTGCGCACTTTCTGCCGCCGCTATTGCCTGGATGTGACGCGAAGCCGCTACTACGAAGTGCTGCCATTGAAGACCGCCTGCGAACTTGCCGGGGTTCCCGAAAGCGACATCATCGATGTTGTTCTCTCCGGCATTGGCGAGGTTACTGAAATCGTGGGTGTCGGCCGGCTCTTTACGCTGGTCGGCTTGCTCTCTGGCAGGCTGAAAAGGGCCGAGGCACTGGATGCCCTTGGCTACGGCTTGCAGCTTTTTGATGCTGTTCTGAAAGATACAGATGGCGATGGTGCCTGGTCTCCCTCGCTTGCGCCGCCCTCGGACATTGATAGCGCAATTGCAGGGTATGTGTTTGGCGGGCTTGCTTCGCCACGCGCACGCGTTCGTTGGGAGGCTGCGCATGTTGTTCAGGCTGTTTCCCAATTCCAGCAACAGGGAACGTTGTCAGCTCTGATCGCGTTCGCGGAAGACGCCTCCGGAGGGGCATTCGCTGACGCCAAGCTGTTTTTCTACCTTCTCCACGCGCGCCAATGGCTGCTCATTGCCCTCGAACGGGCCGCGAAAGATCACCCCCATGTTGTCGCGACACATGCCAGTTTCATTCTCAACTACCTTCAGCCTTCGGAAAGCCACGCGTTCATCCGCGAAATGGCAAAGTGCACAGCGCTTACGTTGATCGATGCTGGGCTACTGGCTTCTGAAATGCGCCCGCAGATCGAAGCCGTGAATGTCTCGCAGTTTTCAGCTATTGAAGCACACACATATGAACGGAAAGCGGCCCGCCCGTTGAAGAAAAAGGAGACGACCGACGATGACCGGTTCTATTTCGGCTTTGACATTGGACCTTATTGGTTCGCACCGCTCGGAAAGTGCTTCGGCCTTGTAGAACAAGACATCGAGGAACGCGCTGCAACGGTCATCGCGGCCGACTGGCAATATCCCGGCCGGCTGAACTGGGAGGAAGATGAACGGACCCGGCGTAAAATTCTGGAGTACGACGACACCCAGCATTCGCACGGATCATACCCCAGCGCAGACGAACTTCGTGTTTATCTCTCCTATCACGCGATGATGGTGGTGGCAGGGCAGCTTCTTGACACCATGCCCACCTTCCGCAGCCCCGACCATGACGAGGACGACTTTTCAACCTGGCTTCGTTCGCGGCATGGCCTTTCTCGCCGCGATGGATATTGGCTTGCCGATCGCCGAGACCCTATCCCCCGGAAACACGCGCCTGGAAACATGACGACAAAAACGGTGACTGGCGGTCATCAGTTTGCCGCGCTGACTTTGATCGCGTGTTCTTCCGGCCATCGGGGATGATGACACTTTGGGGCTATTGGACCGCTTGCACGGGCCGGCAACAGGAAACCTGCAATATCCGAAGCGCCCTTGTTTCAGCTGACCGGTCATCGGCCCTTCTGCGGGCGCTTCAAAGTGCCGATGACCACCGTGATTATCTTGTTCCCAACGCCGAGGATGACCGCCAAATCGACTTCGGACCGTTCCTGCTCAAAGGCTGGCTCGTCGACCGTAGCCTCGACAGAGGCATTGATGAAAAAGATCCCTGGGCTGGCCGAATAAGCTACCCGGCCCCTTACCCTTCAAAGGAGATCGTCGAAGCCATGAATCTCACGGCCGACCGCGAGCAGCGGTGTTGGCGGTTGGATGAAACGGCTCCGGTAGCTTTGATGGTGGAGACCTGGGGGACTTTTCAGCAAAAAGACGATGAAGGAACCGAAGAACGGGGCGACGGCGTCCAAGCCTCCATGTCCTTTATCGGGCAGCTTTTGCGTACGCTCGGTATGGACATGATTGTCAATGTGGAAATCGAGCGGCGGCGCAGCTACTCTCGATATGAAAGCCGTGACGAAGATGACAAAAAACGCATCCCGCCAAGTACCCAAGTCTTCCTCATCAAATCCGACGGTCGTATCCGAACAGTCTGATGCGGTTCTGGCCCTCGGCAAGAAGCTGATCCGCGAGCTCAAGCTGGGCGATACCAACGATACGCTTACGCGTTGGATGGTTCACTATCTTGCGGAGCAGATTAAGGGCGCGGAGCAAAAAACGGCAAAAAATCACGCCGCACTTCTTGAAAGCTGCTGTCAGACTATCCTTGCGATTTGGCAGCACAGGCACGAGTTGCCGAACGGCCAGCGCCCGTTTCAAGGATTGGAACCCGTGTTAAGAGCACTTGAGTCACTCGATCCCGAGGGCGAGGCATACCGGTACTTCCCATCGTCAAGGCCTGTCGAAAACATCAGCGAAGAAAGCAAGGCATCGCAGCAATGGATCGAGTTGGCTGATAGGCTAGACTACTCCGCCCGTATCCTTATCGGGCAATGCCTGGCTAGTGCCGCAGATCATGCAATAGACAAATCCAGGGAGTGGGTTGCGCTCGCCCAAAAGGCGGGGTTCACACAGGTCGAACTGCCGATTTTGCGGATTCTTTTAAGGAAGAGCGACCTTGTCCGTACCACGAATCCAGAAGACGAACAGCGCAAGCTCATTGAAGACCGCGCAAGCAAACTTCGTGCATTCGTGCAACTCGCAACGGCAGTCCTCAAGGGCTACGAACGCCAACTTGCCAAGAAACCCAGGGCAGAAGCTAAAGGGGCCATCAAGGTTGGCAAAGCGCCGCCTGGTTCTCGCCTCGCTAAGTCCTCAACGCGATTGATCGTGGAAACATCCAAGACTAGCCGGTCGAGCGTGGCAAAGAAGAAATAGGCTATCTGCCGCGCATACGACGGATACGAACCCCGGCGTCGACCGATCACGCTGGTCTAAGATCTAGAATCCGCTCGACGCCTTCGACAACTGCTTTCGCTTCATTACGGCCAACTGGCAACGTGGTGTGAACGGCCGTGTTGCGCAATTTCAGCCAGCTATCGATTTGTGCCTCACCGACATTTGTAACGCGGTTAGACCGTAGAGCTCGAATAAAGAGTTGCCTCATGGACATAGGACCCTCGACCTTATCCCAAGGTTCTTTGTCCAGACGCTGACGTAGCTCTGCTTCCAAAAGAGACATCGCTGCAATTACCGCTGGGCGGTACTCTTTCGCTTCGAAGAGACGCCTTGGCTCCAGGTTCTGGGCATAGCCCATCTCTTGCGCCAGGCGAGCGAATTCCCGCCCAAGCGCGCGCACAAATTCGCTGTCTTCCGACAAGAGGACTGGTCGCCTGATATAAATGATCCCGCTGATATCAGTCGACATCCGGGCGCCATCAGTCAGCACCGGAATGACCCGCAATGGCTGGCGATTAGGACGCGTGGAGACTTCCTGGGCCCGTCCAAGCGCCAAGCCTAACTCAGCCTCTGTGTTGCGTGTCGTCGCATCCACCACCATCACCGCAGCACGGTCGATAAGAGTGTCGATCTTGGCGCTTATGCTTTCGCCCAGATTGACCACATCGGCTGCTGTCACCGGCACAAAACCTGCAGCCTCAGCAAGGGGGAATATGTATTGCTTGTAGAACGGAAGCACATCAAGTGGCGTTGCGAACAGGCAAAGCCGCGTCATCGCATCGCGCGGCAACAGGAGCTGTTCGAGCGGCTTTTCCTCGGTCGGCTTCAGGGTCGGGCCTGCATGCTCACGCCGGTATTCGCGGAGCTCGGCGAAGGTTTCTGCCAGTACCTGGCCATAGCGGTCCCGCGTTCCCGGAAGGTTGATCACTTTGACGCCTCGCCGCTCAAAACGAGCAATGTCGCCGGGCCGGGCATTGACCACGATGGCGTAAGCCATGCGCCGGGTTTTGCCCAGCCGGCTTGCGACCACGTGCCAGATTTGCCGGAAGTCCGGGTCGTCCAGGCTATAGCCGATGAACACCGCCGTCTTGGTGATAAGCTGGTTTGCCAGATACGTTGCGATCAACGGATAGTTGGTGAGGAAACCGTCGTAGTCGGACTCGGTCACCACAAGCCGCTTGGGGTGCCTGATATCGCCGTGCAGCTTGAGCAGTAAAATGCCGGCCGCCCCGATATTGATGGAGAGCTGGTCTTCATCCACCACCGGATGAACCGAGCGGTTATCCTGCCGCTCACGGTCATATTGCTTCTCCAGCAGGAAATCGAAATTTGTCGTGCAAACAATGTCGAACGGAAGGCTGCAAAATTCTTTGTGCGCTGCGCCCGGCTGCACCTTGTCGAGATGCAGCAATTCGGAGAGCCGTTCGATAAGGCGTGTACGCCCGAACTCATGCTCGTAGGCTGAAATGGCATCCAGCACGCCGGTTGGCGAATAGTCCTGAAGCTCATCTGCTAAATATTTGCTGAGGTCGCTCCAAAGCGGCATCTTCTCTGGCGGAGGAAGCACGGCATTAAGCGACATGCCTGCACCGATTACAGGCAACCAGCGACCGCTCACGAGGTCATCGAGTAACGGCTTTGGAAAATACGAAAGATACTTGGGAGCCACGGCCGCCTGCAATTGAGTTAGTGCTGAAAAACTAAGTCAATAGAACGCAAGCAATCGCCAATAAGCAAGAGCCTATCGAGGATTGGGTCATCCTGCGTTGCAGGACCGGGCTCTAGGCGCAAGCGCACGAAGCCGCTTTGCGTCTTCGCCCACTCGGGTCACGATCCCTTGCCCAAGATGTGGTGCGGGGCCGCTGCGTGGTTTTCCTGACGGGTAGGGGATGACAGGGCTCCGCCCTCACACCCCCAGCAACAACAAAAATCGCCATCCCCCAATTTTCACTCCCTCGGCTGCGCCTCCCTCGCTGCGAACCCGGTGGTCCCCCTGACGATTTTCTTGTTGCTCCCCCTAACCCGGTCTCGCCGACGGGCAGGGGTTCAGGCGCGAAAAAAGCGCTGAAGCCCAAGCCCAAAAAGGAGACCGCCATGAAGACCAACCTCTATCAGCAGATCACCAATCAGATTATCCGCGCGTTGGAAGAGGGCACCCGCCCGAGGCTGGGGCAAGGCTCCGGGTCGGCGACAGTGTCACCGACCCGCCGGGCTCGGCCGTGCGCGACCACATCAACTGTCCGTGGTCCATGCGCATGGTGAACAGACAAAGTCAGGTCCCCTCCCAAAACAGGATCTTCAGGAGCGAGGCGTTCTTACCGTGGAAGACGAACAGATGAGCCCGAGAACGGATCCTTCTTCAGATGTTACTGGATCAGCGTAGCGAGGCCGTCGAGCCGATTGCGCATATCAGCGTGACTCAATGCCAGATGCACTTTCACGCCGGTCGGAACGACGATCATGATGCCTTCTCCCTGCCGAGGAGCTGCCGTTTCGCCGCAGCCGCGCTGCTGCCGCTGGCGCAAACACCCGCCGTCCATTGCCCATCTCGATCGCCACATGCCGTCCGGAGGCTGCACGAGACTGCGCAAGGCCGCGAGTGCCGGCAGTTCATCCGCCATGCCGTCGCCAGTTGCGGTGCCTTGCGTGCAGTCAGGCCGAACTCTTCGCGCCAGCGGAATGCCATGCTGGTGGCAACGCCATGGCGGCGGCAGACCTGCGCCGCGGCAACGCCGGGCCTCTCTGTCTCCTCAACGATCGCGCTCTTCTGCTCTTCGGTGAAGCTGCGCCGGTTCGAGCGGTCGTCCGCAGCCCTGGGCGTCAAGCGGTATTTGCTCCGCACGCAACTAGCAGCGCTGCTTAATTGGGCTCGGGCTCCCGGATGAAGAAGCGATCGTCAGTCCATTTCAGTCCCGGATTCCTCGAACCGGTCGTGCCATCTGCGTAGCGCGTGCAGCGAAAGATCGAGCGCCGCTGCGTGCTCGACGAGCCCCATGCCGCTCCAGTTCATCGCCTTCACATGTATTCCCCAGAACCCGTTGAGCGCCAGCAGGCGGCGGTCTGAACGTGCGCTACAGCGGCGGCGAGCTGGCGTGTTTTGGTTCCGCCGAGGCGCCTACCTGGCGCGCTTCTTCTGCTGCTTCTCGCGCAATTCTCGCAGATATTCGGTGCGCTTACGCATGTCTTTCGGCGTCAGCAGGTGCCGCGCCCAAAGCTCAAAGGTCACCGTCGAGAGCTTGTGCCAGCGGTAGTGTTCCTCAGCCTCCAGAGAACTCCGAAACCAACTGTAGACATGGGTGACTCATGACAAGGCCGCAGGCTGCTCGGAGCGCATCGATGAGCGGAAGACCGACAGTTGAAACGCATGGCGCCGGTACGCTGACGGGCGTCATCTGACACAAGAAATCCGCTCCGGCGGATGAGGACCGATGCAGATCAGGAACGATCGAACGCACGTTATCTTGCCTGCGGCCGCGCCGATCGCGAGACGGCCGGACCGCGCCGGATTGCCTGTGACGCTGCTCCGTCAGTCCGATGGAAAAGTGCGCCACGACGGTTCCAGTGCTGCAAATAAGCAGCGCAACTACCCCGTCGCAGAGCGCGGAAGACTGCACGGCGCATTGGAACTCAACGCCAGACTACCGAATCGTGGCATCGAGTATAGAATAGTGTACTATCGTAGATTGGAGGAGGAACGACGATGGAAATCAAGTCTCTCAAAATACGACCGATTAAGATGGCGAGATAAAAGGCCGCGAGGTGCGGCGTCGATCGGTCGTGTTGTTTCAAGAGGTTATCCGGCATTTCCGCGAGGTGCGAGGATTTTGTGCACTTCACTAGCCCGCGGATTTCATAACAGTCTCCGTGGCTTGATGGGATGTGCGGCCGCTTAGGCCTGCACCTGAGGAAGTTGGGCCCGGAAAAACGGGGCGTGGTCAGAGACGGCAGCGAGACGCTCGACCGAAGACCCAGTTCTCGGAAAGGCATGCGTCGTGCGAGGGAAAACGGCAGTCGACCAATCTCTATGTTCCGACGATGCCGGGTGGGGTGCAGGAGCTGCACGGGGGTAGTGCGGTAGCCGCACCCCAGGTGGTGCAGCAGCCGCACCCCCATAATACCCCAGTACTAACAACCCAGTTAAGTGAACCCCCTGTATCCCCCAACCAACCGAAAGCCTCGAAACGTGGAAGCGATAAAATCCGCCTTGACCAGTTCCTTGAACCAGCTGGAGGTAACCCGCCGCCTGAATGGGGAGAATGGGCAAACCGTGACTTTGATTGGGACACCGGACGAATTTCAGCGGAGTGGGCCGATTTTCACGACTACTGGACCAGCGGCAATGCCGTCGACGGCGGACTCAAGGCTGACTGGCCGGCAACCTGGCGCTCTCACTGCCGTCGCTCCGCCCGCTACGGCGGACGAGGCGGCAGCGCTGGCGGAACGGCTGGTGGGGGACTTGCTGCCGCTGTCAGTGCGGTCGTGGCTCACCGACACGGAAATGTGGAGCCTTCGGGTCCACTGCGCCGGGGAGAGGCAGCCGGTACGGCCCGAGCTGACGACGGACGACCGCGCAACCCTGACGGCAGTGCTGCAATCCCTTTCTGAGGTTCTGACGCCGAGCGTCCACCGCGGCACCTGAACTGGAGCAGGACGTGATGAAGCTGTTCGCAGCCTTCAACGTTTACACCGGCGACCAGGCGAAGTTGCGGGCACAGGTGTTGGTCTGGAGCGAGGAGCTGGAAGGTTTCCCGCTCTACGCCATCCGCAAGGCTACCGGTGGGCTGTCCGGGGCGGGGACAAGCTGCCGTCGCTGGCCAGCTTCATTGCCGATGTGCGGCTGGCGATCGGGACCGACGTGCTGGCGCGCAAGCGCCTGCTTGAAGGGCTGGTACAGTTCCGGTAATCGGCAGGACATGGCAACCTTGGTCCCGCTCTACGTTTGCGCGATCGGCTGTCTGATGGCAGTTGGAGCATTCTGGCGCTGGCGGGCGGCGACTTGGTCGGCATGACCGCGTGTCTGTTCATGGTCGCCAGCGTGGGCTGGCTCATGTTCCGGTAAGCGTGGCCTAGCCCAGCCGGACCCGTCGCCGAACAGGTTTGAATGTGCCCTTGGCAGTAATCTCCAGGGCCGCCCTTGGCCTGAGGTCTTCCACCAGCGCACTGGTAATATTCTTGTCACCTGCAGGGCACCTGAAAAACTCCAGGAAGAACCGGTAAGGGGTCCAGCTGCATTGGTCATAGACGTCCCGGTCCGTGGCTCCGGCGATCCTGTTCGCCGAACCGCAGCGCATGCCCGCCGGATCGTATGCAAATACGAATGATTCCGCAGTGTAGCCCATCATCTTTTCGCACTGCTCCTTCAGGTCCTTGTGATGTTTGCCGGACATATTCTGGCGCGGACCTATGCGCTTTGACTGGACCAGGACGCCCTTGGAGTAGCTTTGTTCCGGCGTATCGAGCTTTACATGGATGAGAAGGTCGGCCCCGTACGTTCCCTCTTCGCCACTGCGCCTGTGGGTCAGGACCGCCGCATTCCAGTGGATGCCTTGGGTCCGAAGGTCCCGGAACCCCTGACGGAAGGCGCCGGCAAATGCGCCCGACAGATCGTCCTCGTGCTTGATGAGGCCCGCACCAAGATCTCCCATCACCAGATCGGTAATATCCGCAGCCTTGTGCGCTGCGTCCCGCATAACAGATTCAAAAGACATGATTTCACCCCTCCGCTTCCGTTCTATGCCGAAATACGTGACGGTTGGCTAGAGTTGTGAAACTATCCACCAGAAGCAGAAACAGCAGATCTGGAATTTATACTGCCTTACAAGACACCGCCATGCCCAAGGCCAAGGGTTACGCGGTGGGGTACCTTCTATCCAAAACCCTACACCGCATGGAAGAAACAGGCTGAAGCCGACATCCGGAAACTTGTGACGGCGCAATACGCCGGCCGCGTGAGCGTTTTCATCGAATGTGTCGAAGCACCACCCAAGAGCGACAGCAAAAAGCAACGACAGGACCAGCTGACAAGCGGGTGGCCGCGGGGGGATATAGACAATCTCGGGAAGTCGGTCCTGGACGCGATGACGGGTGTCGGGGACTGGGTCGATGACAGCCAGGGGGTGCGCAAAGTTGCTGAAAAGCGGTACGGACATGCTGACAGGACTTTGATACGCGTTGAGTTCGCGTAGTATCGATACCGTCAGGGCATAGTGTGGGGAGACGAATGGCAGAAGAAGGTTTGGGGTTCCGGTATGAGCTGACGAAAGAGATCGTTGGAATTCTCAAACGCCTGTTCGATGCACGGAATGTGAAACGAGCCAGGGTATTCGAGAGGAAAATTAGCCCGATTATGGAGAGAATGAGGGCTTCGCATGAAGACTTTATCGCCATTCTGAGCGAGCTGGGATCAACCTGCGATCGCGCGGCGCAACTTTCAGAATCAGGGCGAAATGACACTGCTGAGGAGTACGAGAAGATCAAATCTCGCTTGAAGGAGCTTGGGGACCGACGAGAATTGAGAAGAATAGATCGTAGAGATATTTTTGAGGAGTCGGGTTGGCGAATTGAGTCAATTGAACAGAATTCGAAGCTGGATAAACTGGTACTTACTGAGGACGAGGCCAGTTTAATGAAGAGTTTCTACAAGAGCGTAAGGCAGTATTTTGCCGACGAATCGCATGAGTATCGTCATGAAATCAGGATTTTTCTTGCGGCGGCAGAGCGTGCCATTTTCAATTTGTCAGAACGCGGCGATGAAACGAAGTTCCAGCTTAGAATTAAGGAAACTGCGGCTCGCACGAGGGAATACGAAAAGCGCCTGGAGGGGACGTGGGCAGAGCTGTCCAGAGCCCACTCACAACTGAAGGACAAACTGGCGGGCTAGGAGCGCCCGTTTTGGGCGACCCGCGTAGTCATTGCCTGCGGTTTTCTATCGAGTGGATTCAGGCTGATCTGACGTACTGCGAGGTGCAGGGCTACCTTGACCACCTCAACCGAAGAGGTGAGGCCCATTGCCGAAGCGATGGACGCAATGTTTTCGACGATATCCGGATGGGCAGCCATCTTGATCTGCAACATGCGCGGCAAGGCCAGCTTACCCTTGGACGGATTCTTCATTTCTTAGACTTTCGTTGGTTCTCAAGCTGGCGCACCAGGCGGCGTGATAGCGCACCTTGGCCTCCCAGGCTTTTCTCCGCAGCTCGCGGTAGTTTTTCCCTTCCGGCAGCGCCACCACCATTGACCAGGCGTCCTGTACAGCCTGGTACACGGCTTTGAGGTCGGCAAGCTCCGTCACTAGAACGCTATCTCGTCATCGAACGGGGCATCTTCGCTTACCGGCTTCGCCGCAGTGGCTATAGCAGGCACCTTTCCGCCAGTCGCCGCAGCGTACTCGGGTGAAAGCGCAATCTTCTCTTTCAACCACTTGGTCAGGCCGCTGTTGACCATCCCGTCGTATGCGGTGAGGTCGAACTGCATGGGCCGGTTTTTTGGGCGCCTTTGTTTCTCGACCAGCCGGGAGACGCTTCACCGATTGCACAACCGACTTTGTGCCGCCCGCTTTCTTCGCCTTGTGGATGATGTCCAACAGGCAGGGGTGGTTGAGCACATTGCCGATATCGAAGCCGGCCAACTCTTCGTCTGTAAAGGGGCGGCCGCGCCAGCCTTCCAGGATGGGCCGAAGGGCTGCCTGCTCGTGAAGGCTTAAGGTGAGGCGCGGGTTCTCAAGGTCCGCGAGCTGCTGGCTGCCCACCCGCACATCCAGAACAGAAACGACCAGCGCCAGCGTGCGCGGGGAGGGCGGTGATGGGCATTTATGTTCGCCGCGGAGATACGGGTAGAAGGGGGTTTGTACGGAACTGCTATTGGGATGAAGGACGGTCTTCCTGTGTTGGCGTGGGTGGATACGCCGCTCTACGCGTAGGAATTTCCTGCTGAGGTTGCTGATCGTGTTCTGGAGCGCCTAAGAGCCAAGTGGGGCGCTGAGAAAACCTATTGGCTGGATTCTGGCCGTGGGTGACTAGAACCACAAAACACCAGAGACCGGCTGGACCAGCAGATTGGCCGACCGGCAGGGTTTGGCTGCCTAAATTATGCCACAGGCGGACGGATTCGGCCCGTAGCGTAGTCTTTGCAGTCCTGACGATTCTACCCTAGAACGGCCACTTAGCGGGTGGCTTGGGATGTCGAAGCATAGGTTTACACCGATGGAACGTTGGGCGGTGTTTTCCGTCCACGGCTCGCAGTGCTATTTGTGCCGAACTCCCATTGACCTCCAGACAATGGAAGTTGACCACATAATCCCCGAGCACCTCCTGGACGACCCGGTGAGACTGGCTGGGGTTTTGGAGGAATTCGGGCTACCGGCCGACTTCCAGGTAAATTCATACGCGAACTGGATGCCGGCCTGCCGCTCCTGCAACAGCAGTAAGCATGCGACGGTCTTTGAGGCAGCGCTCATCGTTAAGGTTCAATTGCAAAGGGGGCAGGGGAAGGCTGCGGAATGCCAGATGATGGCTGAAAGGGCTATTTCAAATGCCGCACTCAGCAAGGCAATCAACCTGGTGGCCCGTGCGGCAGAGGCATCGGAAACTGACGTGAGGTTATTCGCGCCGTTGATTGAAGCTCTTGCTCACCGGATGCGCAATCCGAAGAACTGGGCAACATTTACAGAAGAATCTGAGGAGCCAATTGTCGGCCGGTATATGGAGAAGTCCATGGGATACCAGAGACAACAGATACAAAAGGTTTTCACCTTCAGGCTTACGCCATATTTTGCACCACGGATGATAAAGACCTTTCAATTCTAGCCGCGTGACTAATCCTGATTTTTCTATACGGCTGAAAGGGGCGGCTGAACGACAGGGAAGTGGCGATCGATTTCCTGGTGGCGGCATTCATCGCCGCGGTGTTCTGGATGGTGTGGTGATATCTGAAATGGAAAACGGGACGCCTTGTGAGCGCCCCGTTCCCATTTACCGCACTGAGCGGCCTAGTTTCCGAAGTACCAACGCAGCAGCATGACCAGAAGGTACATCACGGTTTGCACCGTGCGCGCTGACAAATGGACTTCGATTTGCAGACGAAAAGAAACCACGTTAATGGCCTGTTTCCGGGTCTGACGGCACCGACAAAACCCTTTTTGAGGGATTTATTCGGCTTCGAAGCCTGGCCGGGGGGCGAGTGCACTGCCTTGTCCCGGCCTATGAATTGTTCACATTTGTGCTCGTTGCGATTTGAGTTCGGTGCGATTCAGATTCGGTTCAATTTGAAAACAGGTTCAGGACAGGAGCAGGTTCAGCTTTTTCAACAGGCTCAGGGTCATCTACATCATCAAACGGTTGGCTCACGGTGGTCCGCGATTTCGTTGGCCAAATCCGTTGTACAAATTAGTGCCCGCTCGGACAGCCTTCAATAGCTCCAGACCGTCCGGCCACAGATTCTTTTGAAGTCCGTTTATCCGGCGCCGGAGTCCGTGATAGCAAATGGCGATGGGAGCCTACTACGACATCGTTGACGCGCAATTGGACACGCTGCCGAATTCCGCACAGCAGTTCCTGAAGCGGCGCCATACCCGCGACCCCGACCGGGAGACCTGGAACCACTACAACTGCGCCTATACCGATGGCGTGGTGGTGTTCGCCGACGCATTGGCGGACAAAGCCAAGCACAAAGACACCTCGCTGTTGCCGCTCTACATGCTGGCCCGGCATTCTATGGAATTGTCGCTCAAGGCGGCGCTGGTGGAGTTTCCCGAGCATACCGGTAAGCCGATCGACATCGTCGGCCACAAGCTCATCAATCTATTCAACCAGCTCTACGACCAGGTGGCGTGTCTTGGATTTCCGGTCGACCATGCATGGTCATGGCAGAGTGAGAAGCTGTTGCGGCATATCCATGAGCACGATCCTAATGGCGACCGCTTCCGATACCCGGAAGAGCGGGGGGGAAGAAGTTTGCCGATATGGATGTCACCTTCGACGACCTCGTCCGGTGCCATGGCGTGGTGACGCTATTTGCGGATGCTTCGGCCGACGAGCTTTTTGCTGAAAAGGGCATACCGCTCGATCAGCGGAAATGAGGATCAGATGACGGACATCCCCGATGTGGCGGTCCTCAATAGGTTCGCGAAAGCCGTCCGTGAAATGCTGGCCGACGACGCCTTGGCGAAAGCCGCACCCCAAGAGTTCTCGATTTCCACGTATCTCGCCATAAGAATGGTGCCTTACTTCCCCGAATGGGAGGTCAGCCCGGAGTGGACTCGCCGTGAGACCGAGGAGAAAATGCTGGCCTGGTATGACGAAGCGGGAAAGGAAAAGCTCAAGAAAATCCGCCCCGACATCATCGTGCACAAGATACTCTTTCAGGAGGAAAACATCCTGGTGGTCGAGGCCAAGCGTGTACAAAACCCCGATCATGCCGACGACATCCGCAAGCTGACCCTGATGACCTCGGAATACACTCCGAATCCAGACTACCACTACGGCTACCGGCTCGGCGTTCACCTCATCGTGGACCTGCCGAACCGGAACATTGCTGGCAACAACGTCTACCGCGATGGCGAGATTGATGCGAAACTGACCGGTCTGCTCTGGCGCATGCTACACTAGGGACCGGTCGGAGGTGCACATGAGGCTGATCCTTGGTCTGCTTGCCTTGGTTGCTATCTCGTTCGAGATTTATGTCGCGCTGCATCATCTGCGCGAGGAGCCGGTTGAATACACGCTCCCCTACTTTCTGGGGTATGGGTTGACGATCGCAGCATGCGGCTTTGCGGTTGTCGATGTCTGGCACCACTACAAGGACGTCAGGAACGAGCGGGATGTCCTCGCCGATAATCTGATCACGATCGGGACGATCGTTCTCGGAATCGGCTTCGTCGCGTCCTTCTTCACCTACATCACCTTGCATCTGCTGATTGTCTGGCCAATCGCGGTGTTCATCGCCGGCCTTGCCTTTATGGTAGTGGGCGGCCTTCTGACAGCAACACTTGATTACGCAGCCACAGCACAACTTGACCTGTTCACCTGGGCTCGTGAGAAGAAGGAAGCTGAGGAGCGCAAGGCAGCGGCAGAAAAGGTTTTCCGAGAGGAGGAGGAGCAGGAAGCCTACTTCCGGAAGCATCCCGAAGAACGGCCGCCACCGATGCCGAACCCTAACAACTCGAACAGGAATTATATCTCCTAGTTTTTGTTGCCAGCTCGACTACTTTGACTCATGCTCCCCTGTAACGGGAAGAAACAGCGCCAAAGCAGCGGCGAAACGTCCTGACGGGATGCCTGTTGGCACGCCGTTCGACCTGGACAGTCCGGCAATCCTGCTGGTAAGTCCAAAGGCCTCCGCCATAAGACCATCCTGCGCGAGTTGCTGGAGACTACTGAGACCGTTCACAGCGGCCTGACCGGCGAAACCCATCAGGTCAACCAGCTCGACATTATTCTGACCAAGCTGGTGGTGATGGCGAAGAACGGCGACCTCGCCAGCGTTGACCGCGTCCTCGATCGGCTGGGAGGCAAGCCGGAGCAGATGAGCAAAACGGTCAACCTGAACATTGAGACCAAGCCCGACGAGCTTGAGAAGCTGACCGACGACCAGATTGCCCGGATGGCCGCCATTGCAAGGGAAAGCTCCGATGCGTGAAATACCGCAAGCGCCCGCTGGTCGTTGAGGGCTGGCGATACACCGGGCAGGACCGGTTCGAATGGCCTGAATGGCTGCGAGGCCATCCCACTGCCACCAACGACTTGGACTGGTCACGGGCGGGCGTGAGTACACACATAAAGGATGCCATCCCGTTCATCACGGTCGGGACGCCCGAGGGCGTGATGCGTGTGGATGTAGGTGACTACGTCATCCTTGGCATCAAGGGCGAAGTCTACCCGTGCAAGGCGGATATCTTCGACCTGAGCTACGAACCGGTAACTGAAAGCTCTCATGCGTGAACTTCGCCAAAGTCGATATCCTCGCGGAAGAGCGCAAACGCTTCCTCCATTACAGGCCGCACGCCAAACAGCAGCAGTTCCATGCACTCGGAGCCACATGTCGGGAACGCCTGTTTCTGGCGGGCAACCGGGTTGGGAAAACCTTCTGCGGTGCAACGGCGTCGTATTCGGCTCGATCTGCTTGGCTCGCTGTATTGCTTCACCCTGAGTGGGTGTGACGGCGCTCGCGCGTTCTGAGTTCGGACGCCGTACCGCGTAGTCACCCTGAGGCCTGCGCTCCACGAAAAGCTGGTCTTTCTTCATTTCCTTGTCCGGGCCAGACCGAGACCTATAGGGCCTATGACCCGGCGTACCTTAAGGGTGCCACGGAGGCGCTGGAAAAGCTGGTGGCGGCGGTCTGTGTAGACTTGCCGGTATGGGGTCGGGTGTCGCTTACCGCAGCTCAAAGCCGGTCAAACGGGTCGGTTGGTATGCCGATTTGCCGGAGGGTTTTGCCGGTGTGGACGCTTTGCGCGCCATTTGCGCGCCAGTGAGCGAAGTCAAAAAAAATCGCCGCAGAGTGAATTCGATAGCATTTTCAGGAAGGTAGATGGTGGCCGATGCAGGGATTGAACCTGCGACCCCACCCGTGTGAAGGGTGTGCTCTCTCGTTCGTGCGGAATACGAATTTCACACAATCGGATATGCCCAAGGAATTTTTGACGTCGTCAGCTTGTCGGCCAACAGGAGAACGGCCGCGTCTGAAGATCATCGGACCGTAAGCCGTCAGTCCGCTCTCGGCCCCGTTGCGGCCATTTCGCAACTCGTCTGATTGGCCGCCACGCGTCTCGCCCCAACTCGACGGGCAGCGCACCCCGACGTCTCGGCTTCGTAGTCGGTCACGCACTCGACAGGCTCAAGGTTTTTGGTGAGCGCCCAGGCCGGATAGCTGTTCCCGCGTTTGCTCGTGTCGATGGGGAGCAGTCATACGCGACGTCTGGTCAACTTGCACCGGCGCTGGAGCAGTCAGGCAGCGGAAATCTGGGAAACGTACTCCCGGGTTCTAGTCATTTCCCATCCACTCGACGGGCAATCCGAACACCAGGGCCACCGCCATTCTCTGGAATGAATTCTATTCCGGCTGCTTCGAGCGATAGCTTCAGCGCTTGCAGGATTGATTCAGATGCTGGTTTCGAACCACGTTCGAACTGCACGATCGTCCTCAAACTTACCTTGGATAGATCCGACAGTTCCTGTTGAGAAATGTCGAGAAGCCCACGGGCCGCGCGAACTTGGGCCGCACTTACCTTCATTGTTCAAATGCCCTGTTGCACAAAAAGTGCAAATATGCTTGTTTTAGGTAACAGCCGTTGGAAGTGGTTCCCCCGCTTCCAACAGTCTAACCACGCCTACGCTTTGCGGAGCTCGGATCATGGCTGATTCCGACAATAACACGACTTTGCCTTTCGTCACCCGCAGGAAGGTGCTTGCGGGAACAGCAACCGCAATGGCGGCGACGCAGGCTACATCGTTTGCCCGCATCGACTTGGAGGGTGATGACGCCATTGATCCTGCGGTGGCGGTGTGGAAACGATGGCAGGCGGCTTGGGAAGAGGCTGAACGGCTTTGCAATCAGCAGCAGCGGCTGGAGAGGGTACTTATCGAGACCGTTGGCTTCCCTTGCACGACAGTTACCTTGTCCGACGGAGAGAGCGTGACAGTTCACTCCGTTGAAGCCCTCCAGGAATTGCTCGGTGTTCGTCGGGCTAACACAGCGGCCCGCACCCAAGCTGAAGCTGAAATCGTAGCCAATCAGGCGCGCTGGGATGCCGCCGCTAGGGAGATTGGTTATTCGACAGCCTTACTTGCTGAGCGCGAAGCTGGCGAGCGGGCGAAGGAATTACTCGAAGCCTTATCCCAAATTCCTGCAACGTCGCTCGCCGGTATAGCCGCCAAGCTAAATGCAGCGCTTAGGGAAGGGGAATATTCGCTACATGACAGTGAGCCCCCGTGGCCACAGATCCGCTCGGCCTTAGACGATATAGCTCGGATTAGAGAGCAGAAAGTCTCGAGCTGAACTTCGGCAATAAGGTACCGAAATCGCGATCATTCGTCGGTTTGGTGATTTTCACGGGGCTTATCGAGACAAACCTCTCTACACATGGAGCGACTGATGCAGTTCCGAAAAGCATTTGCGGAGGCAGGGCGCCGCAGCGTCTTGAACGCACCGGTAAACGATGGAATCGAGAGTGGCCCGCACCTTGCTGATCAACATGTGGGCAGGCAGATCGCCGCGGTTCGCGTGCAGTCGGACGTATCGCAGGCCAAGCTTGCCCGCTCTATAGGCATCAGTTTTCAGCAGCTTCAAAAATATGAGAACGCTAGAAACCGCGTGAGCGCTTCCATGCTCTACGAGATCGCTAGTTCACTAGGTGTTCCGGTCGGCCGCTTCTTCGAAGGCCTGCCGGGCAATGAGACCGATCGTGATCCTCCTCCGCTGCCGGTCGACGAACGCATCAATTTTATTGCCAGCGCGGAAGGTCGACGCCTGATTGAAAGGCTTGTGCATCTCCATCCGCGAGTGCGAGGTCGCGTGTCGTCTTTAATCGCAGCATTAGGAGAGGAACTGGCAGTCATCGACCCAAAGCAGGAGAGCGCAAGGTCCAGCGAACCCGTGCCGGTCGAATGCAGGCCGGCTTGACCGGCAGTCATGGCAAAGCTCAACGAGTTCCCTTCGACGGCTGGAATGGCGAAGTTCGCGCTGTCGCGTCGATCCACACCGCCAAGGAGGGGATGGTCGAGCGAGTGTTTCCCGAAGAGACCTCGACAACGGCTACATCGCCGCAGGCAGGGAGAAAGTGGCCCTGTCGTTGCCTATGGCGATGATGGGAGCGTTGCATGAAAAAGCTTCCGAACGCATCCCAAGTTCCTGCCATAGGCTTCCCAGCAGCACGGCTGCAGCCCGTGCGATCTAGATTCGCCAGTTCGGCGACTATCCGATTTCCGCGCCGCAGGGTCCCAAGTGCACGATCGAAGGGGTGTGCCCCTTTTATCGCCGGTCGTGTTAGTGATGCTCGGCTTCGTGAAGTCGGCACGACACAGACGCGATGGTGGATTGCTGCGCGAAACCGCCCCAGCGGTAACGCCGGAGGAGCTTCGCAAAGCCATGCTTAAGTTTGTCGAAGCACTCGCCATCGCCGATGCCAGAGGCGATCATCTCAAATCCGTCGGCGCTTCGGCTGGCCGAAATGCTGCCATGGATGCAGATCGCAGCAAGAAGAAGGCTTCCGACACATGAGGCGGGCCGCTGTCTACGCACGCTTTTCGACCGAGCTGCAGAACGAAAAATCCACTGAAGACCAGATTGCGCTGTGCCGTGCTTACGCAGCGCGCAACGGTCTGGCTATCGTTGCGGTCTACGAGGACAAGGCGCGCTCCGGCTCATCTATATTGGGTCGCGACGCGCTGATGCGCCTGATGGAAGCTGCGGACCAGAACGCGTTCGACATCGTCGTCGTCGAGGCGCTGGATCGCCTATCGCGCGACATGGCGGATCTCGCAGGTCTTCACAAACGTCTCTCTTTTCTCGACATTGAAATCCAGGCTGTTCATGACGGTATCGCCGATGCGGTGCTCATTGGTATTCGTGGACTTGTCGGTCAGATGCAAAGGGAGGATGGCGCAAAGAAAGTCCGTAGGGGTATGGCTGGAGTTGTCCGTGATGGACGTCATGCCGGAGGCCGGGCCTATGGCTATCGACCGGTCTTGGGCCATCCTGGCGAACTCGAGATCGTCCAAGAGGAGGCAGACGTTATCCGGCGTATTTTTGCCGCTTATTCGGCCGGTCGCGCTCCACGTGACCTGGCCGGTGACCTCAACCGGGATGGGATAGCGCCACCGCGGGGGATACGGTGGAACGGTTCCACCATCAACGGAAATGCACAGCGCGGCGTAGGTCTGCTCTTCAACGAGCTCTATGTCGGTCGGATCGTCTGGAACAAGGTCCGAATGGTGAAGAACCCCGATACTGGCAAGCGTGTCTCCAGGCCAAATCCAAAGGACCAATGGCAGACGAAAGAAGTTGCGCATTTGCGCATCATCGACGACGAAACTTGGCACAAGGCGCAGGCTCGCAAAGCAGTGCGGGTGAACGCAACCTCTCATGTCAAGCGTCGGCCAGCTCACCTGTTGTCCGGTCTGCTCCGCTGCGGCGTTTGCGGTTCAGGTCTGTCGGTTCACGATCGTGATAAGACAGGCAAGACGCGTATTCGGTGCTCGGCAGTTCGAGAAAGCGGGAGCTGCTCCAATCGGCGCATCATCTATCTGCCCGAGATCGAAAAGGCGGTCCTTGACGGCATGCGCGACCAACTGAAAGCCCCCGACCTCATCGAGGCATACATCCGCAGATACAACCAAGAGCGCCGAGAATTGTCCGCACAGGCGAATGCGATGCGCACAGCGCTGCAAGGCAAGCGCGATCGGATAGAAGGCGAACGGCAGCGCACGATCGATCTTGTGATCAGGAGCGTCATTGCTGAAGAGGATGCCAAGCAGCGTATTGCAGAACTCAAGACGCAGCTTTCCGAGGTAGAGGCACAGCTCTCCGGTCTCGATGAGCCGCCGTCACCCGTAGCTCTCCACCCTGCGACCTTGCGGCGTTACATCGAAACCGTCGACGGCCTTTCAAAGGCGTTGGCCGACCACGCAACTGCTGCTGACGACCGTGGCCCGCTGATCCAAAACCTTCGAGGACTTGTTCATAGTGTCACCGTGCACCCCAAGCGGGCACGTGAGGGCTTCGAAATCGAGGTCAAGGGCAAGCTTGCCGCCCTTATAGGCGGGGCCGCATTTCCCAATGCACGGTATACTGAAAAGCCCACCGGACTAGGCAGCCGCTTCAACGCTGCCGTTACGTACGATAGTGGGTTGGAAGTGGTAGCGGGAGAGGGACTTGAACCCCCGACCCCAGGATTATGATTCCCGTGCTCTAACCAACTGAGCTACCCCGCCAGGGCGGCGAAAGGCCCGAAATCCGCCTTAAATCGAAAGGCATTTCGAGGCGTTCGCCAAGGTCGCGCGGATATAAGGTTGGGAGGGCGAGCCTGTCAAGCATCGATGCGCGAGGGGCGCCGGCATATTGTCGCCGGTAAAAGCTTTGCCGGGCTGGCATCTCCGGTAAGCCACCGGGGTTGAGTTCGACGGGGCACGCCGCTATGTCTCGGCCAAGAAATTAGAGTTTGAAGCTGATGAAGCCGCGCATTGCAGTCCTCGGTTGCGGATACTGGGGCAGCAACCACATCCGCACCCTCAAGGCGCTCGGCGCGCTGCATGCGGTTTCCGATGCCAATCGGGCGCGGGCCGAAGGCTTTGCCAGCGAGCAGGACTGCCTGGCGATCGAGCCCGACCAGCTGTTCGTGCGTGATGATATCGACGCCATCGTCATGGCGCTGCCGCCGCAGTTCCATGCCGATCTTGCCGTGCGCGCCGCTGAGGCCGGCAAGGACGTGCTGGTGGAAAAGCCGATTGCGTTGACCGTGCCCGACGCCGAGCGCGCCGTGCAGGCGGCCAGGGACAATGGCCGCGTGTTCATGGTCGGCCATGTCTTGCGATTCCATCCCGCCTTCGAGACGCTGAAGGCGCTGATCGACAATGGCGAGCTCGGCGAGGTCCGCTACATCCACTCGCACCGGCTCGGCCTCGGCAAATTCCACACCGAGAACGACGCACTGTGGGATCTGGCGCCGCACGATCTGTCGATGATCCTGGCCATCACCGGCACCGAGCCGATCGAGGTCAGGGGCGAGGGGGCGGCACTCCTCGACAATCTCAGCGATTTCGCGCATCTGCACATGCGTTTTCCCAACGGGCTGCGCAGCCATCTCTTCACCTCGCGGCTCAATCCCTATCGCGAGCGGCGGCTGACCGTGGTCGGCACCAAGGCAATGGCGGTGTTCGATGATGTCGAGCCCTGGGAGCGCAAGCTGGCCGTCTACCGCCACGCGGTGTGGCAGGACAGCGGCCAGTGGGCCTTCACCACCAACGAGCCGTCCTATGTCGCGGTCGGCCAGGGGATGCCGCTGACGCGCGAGCTCGAGCACTTTATCCAGTGTATCGAGACGCGGGCCGAGCCGCGCACCAGCGGCGAGGAAGCCATCAGGGTGCTGCGCATCCTGACGGCGGGTACAGTCACGCACACAAAGTCCTGAGACCGTTTCGAAACTCTGCCCTTAAGGCAGATCGAAACTAAAACTGTCTCCGAGAGGGTAGTGTTTACTCTGCGGGAATCTGCGCCGGCCTGGCTGCGAGCCGGCTGAGCATGGCTTCGGCCTCGGCGCCGCGCTCGGAGCGCTCAATGAAGCCGCCGCCGAAAACGCGGGCTTCGTTGCCGTCGTCGGAATAGAGCACGCAGGCCTGTCCCGGCGCGATGCCGGACTCGCCGTCGACCAGTTCGACAAAGGTGCTGCCGGCGCGGTGATGCAGCACGGCCGGGCGCGGCGGCCGCGTCGAGCGCACCTTGGCGAACAGCTCCATGCCGGCGGCCGGAATGTCGGACAGCGCGCGATCGCCCAGCCAGTTCATGTTGCGCAGATAGATCTTGTGGGTCTCCAGCGCCTCGCGCGGGCCGACGATGACACGGGCCCGGTCGGCGTCGAGATGGACGACGTAAAGCGGCTCGCCCGAGGCGATGCCGATGCCGCGGCGCTGGCCGATCGTATAGCGCAGGATGCCGTCATGGCGACCGAGCACGCGGCCGTCGATATGGACGATGTCGCCTGGGTTGGCGGCAGCTGGCTTCAGCTTGGCGATGATGTCGGAATATTTGCCCTGCGGCACGAAGCAGATGTCCTGACTGTCCTGCTTGGCGGCAACGGTCAGCCCCATTTCTTCGGCGATGGCCCGCACCGCAGGCTTGGACAGCCCACCCAGCGGAAAGCGCAGATAGTCGATCTGCGCCTGCGTGGTGGCAAACAGGAAATAGCTCTGGTCGCGGTCGGCATCGACGGGCCGGAACAGCGCGCGGTGGGGGCCATTGGCCCCGGAGCGGATATAATGGCCGGTGGCGAGCGCATCGGCGCCAAGGTCCTTGGCGGTGGCCAAAAGGTCGGCGAACTTCACCGTCTGATTGCAAGAGACGCACGGAATGGGCGTTTCGCCGGCAACGTAGCTCTCGGCAAACGGGTCGATGACCGCCTTGCGGAAGCGCTCCTCATAGTCGAGCACGTAATGCGGAATGCCCAGTGTCTCGGAAACGCGGCGGGCATCGTCAATGTCCTGGCCGGCGCAGCACGACCCGGCCCGGTGCGTTGCGGCGCCATGGTCGTAGAGCTGCAGCGTGACGCCGACGACATCATAGCCTTCGCGCTTCAAAAGGCCGGCAACGACAGACGAATCCACACCGCCCGACATGGCGACGACGATGCGGGTGTTTTGCGGGCTGGCGGGAAGGTCGAGGCTGTTCATGGTTCTTTCGTTCTGCGCGGCGTTCAATGGCAGTGGCGCGAATATAGGTCAACCACACCAGCGGCGCCAGCTTTGCGGCGGTGCCGATTTTGCGGGAAAATTGCGCGCCTGCCCGCCGTTGCCTCAAATGCCGACGAAAAGACTAACGCGGCGTTCATGATCCTTACCTACTCATTAGGGTTCGCTTAGGCAATTTTTAAAGCTGTGGCGGTAATGTGGTGGGGATTGGGTCTTTGAGTTTTTAGTAGAGAGTACGATGACCGATCTTGTTAGACCGCGAGTCAAATATGTTATTGGGCCTGACGGCAGCCCTCTTACGATTGCCGATCTTCCGCCGACGAATACACGTCGCTGGGTTATCCGGCGCAAGGCGGAAGTGGTTGCTGCGGTGCGCGGCGGGCTTTTGAGCCTCGACGAGGCATGCCAGCGCTACAAGCTGACCACCGAGGAATTCCTGTCCTGGCAAGCGTCGATCGACGAATATGGCCTTGCCGGGCTGCGCACGACGCGCATCCAGCAATACCGGCACTAGAGCCAGGACCACAACAGAAAAGGGCGCGGTAACCGCGCCCTTTTGCCTGTCGGTAATGCCTGCTTCAGACCGTCAGCACCACCTTGCCGATCGGCCTGGTGGCGAGAAAAGCGTGCGCGGCGCCCGCCTGTTCGAGCGGAAAGCTCTTTGTCACATGGACCGCAAGCTTTCCCGCATCGACCAGTTTGCCAAGTTCGACGAGGCCTTCACGGTCGGGCACGACGGACATGCGCTCGACGCGGATCCCACGCGCAGCAGCCTTGGCTCGGGTGGTGTCGTGGACATTGAGCAGCGACACCAGGGCGCCACCGTCCTTCAGGACTGTCAGCGATTGGTCGGCATGGTCGCCGCCCATCGGCTCCAGCACCAGGTCGATGTCGCTGACCTCGGCGGTGAAATCTCGCTTGGTGTAGTCGACCACTTCATCGGCGCCGAGCGAGCGGACGAAATCGAGTTTCTTCGGGCTGGCGGTGGCGATGACATAAGCGCCGTGCGCCTTGGCCATCTGCACCGCCAGATGCCCGACGCCGCCGGCCGCCGCATGGATCAACACGCGCTGGCCGCGCTTCAGGCCGCCATGGCGGACAAGGCCTTGCCAGGCGGTCAGACCGGCCAGCGGCAGCGCGCCTGCATGAAAGTGATCGATGCCTTGCGGCTTCGGTGCGATTTCATCGGCCGGGGCGACAGCGAGTTCCGCATAGGCTGCGGCCTGCTTGGGAAAATGCGGCATGCCGAACACGGCGTCACCGACCTTGAGGCCGCCATCGACGCCTGGGCCCACCGCCTCGACCGTGCCTGAAATATCCCAGCCCAAAGTGAAGGGCGGTTCGCCCAGCAAAGGATAGTAACCGGCGCGCACCGAGCCATCGACCGGATTGATGCCGGCGGCATGCACGCGCACGAGCACTTCGCCTGACTTGGGCGAGGGCGCGGGGCGATCGGCGATGACGAGGACGTCGGGTCCGCCGACTGAATTCTGGACAACGGCACGCATGGGAGGCTCCTGCTGGGGTTTCTGTGCCACTATCATTTGGATAGTAATATTCCCTTGTCCAGTATGTACCTTTTCCATATATAGGCACCTCATGGATAGTGATAATGATTGCGGCTCCGGCTATGACGCCTTCCAGCGGACGTGTCCTTCGCACGCCGTGCTCGAGATGCTGGCCAGCAAATGGGTCTATCTGACGGTTTGTGCGCTGCGCCGTGGCCGGATGCGCAATGGGGAACTGGCGCGTAAGCTCGACGGCATCACACCCAAAATGCTGACGCAGACGCTACGCGTCCTCGAGCGCGACGGGCTTGTGCGGCGCGAAATCTTTCCGGTGATCCCGCCGCGGGTCGAATATGAATTGACCGAACTTGGCCAGAACCTGGCGGGGCTGCTCACCCAGATACGGTCCTGGTCGGAAGAGCATGTGCCTGACATCAAGCAAGCCCGGGCGAGGGCAGCGGCGAACCTGGACAGGGATTTGGCACGGGCCTGAAGCTGCGGCCGCCTTACGGGCCGGATCAGCAGCGCCGGAGCCTTTTGGCGCGCTACACGCAAAGCAAAGCGCGGCGCCAGGCGGCGCCGGTCGGGTTAAAACCCTGCCGTCAGCCGATCATGGCGCTGCGACCGCCGAGTTCCGCGTCGCGGATCTTGGTGTCGCGCGATTCCAGCATCTCGGCCTTGGAAAGCTCCGCTTCAGCTTCGCCGAGTAATGATTCGGCAGCGCTTCGCTGCTGGGAGAGGTCGCTTTGAGAGTTTCTGAGGTTATCACGGCGCAGACGCGCCGCCTTGGCGAAGGTCGGATAGGCAAAATGATTGATGTCGGTGATGCCGGCCTTCTTCTCCTCGGCGGTGATCTGAAGCTCCAGTTCAACGGCCATGCGCTCGAACTCGGCGATCATCATGTCGAGCTGCAGCAGCTGCCGCCGCTTCTCATTCACCTGAAATTGCTTCAGCCGAACGAGGTTTTCACGTGACTTCATGATTCGGTACTCCCGGAAACGCACACCTGCACATATCGTCCAATCCGCCCGCCAGGGCCTGGCGCCGCCCGTATCCACCGGCATTCCCCGAACTATGGGAAACAAATCCCTAAAGTTTTTTGCCGGCGGTAACCATTCGTTTACGCGCATTGTTAATCATAAGGGCGAGGACTTAAGGCCGGGTAAAAATTCCGGCTCCCGATACGGAAGCCGGCCAGCGAGTCCCTTGAGTCACTTAGTCCGACTTATTAATGTGTTGCATTAGCGATTTGGTTCTGTGATTCATCATTAGATTCAAGAGGGTGTAGAAAGGGGTTAAAAAATCTGGTACCGTCCTTGGTGCGGAATTAGGTTTTGTTAACCATTCGATGGCAGCCTCTGTTCAGGCAATCACTGCTCCGGTCCCGGATGGGTCGTGACATGGTCCGGCGGCAGAAAAGGGGAATGAAATGCGCGTTCTGCTGATAGAAGACGACAGTGCAACCGCTCAGAGCATCGAGCTGATGCTCAAATCTGAAAGTTTTAATGTTTACACGACCGACCTCGGCGAAGAAGGTGTCGATCTCGGTAAACTTTATGATTACGATATCATTCTTCTCGACCTCAACCTTCCCGATATGTCCGGCTACGAAGTCTTGCGGACACTTCGCCTGTCCAAGGTGAAGACGCCGATCCTGATCCTGTCCGGCATGGCCGGTATAGAGGACAAGGTGCGCGGCCTGGGCTTCGGCGCCGACGACTATATGACCAAGCCGTTCCACAAGGACGAACTGGTCGCCCGCATTCATGCCATCGTGCGCCGTTCCAAGGGCCATGCCCAGTCGGTCATCACCACCGGCGACCTGGTGGTCAATCTCGACGCCAAGACCGTCGAAGTCGGCGGCCAGCGCGTGCATCTGACCGGCAAGGAATACCAGATGCTGGAGTTGCTCTCGCTGCGCAAGGGCACCACGCTGACCAAGGAAATGTTCCTCAACCACCTTTATGGCGGCATGGACGAACCGGAACTGAAGATCATCGACGTCTTCATTTGCAAGCTGCGCAAGAAGCTCGACGCAGCATCCGGTGGGCAGAACTACATCGAGACGGTCTGGGGTCGCGGCTATGTGCTGCGCGAGCCGGAAGACATCCGCGTCAGCGCCTGAGCGAACACCATCAGATTGAATTTAATGAGAAAACCCGGCTCAGGCCGGGTTTTTTGCTGTCCTTCTTGGCCGAGGACGTGCCGAGTCAGGCGGCAACCTTCAAGGTACGAAAACGTTCGAGCAGTTGCGGCCGGTTGAACGGCTTCAACAGATAACCCTGGGCGCCGGCGCGCTTTGCCTTCATGATCGAGGCAACATCGACCTCGACCAGTGAGATCAGAATCTGCGGTTTGATCGTGCTCTCCATGGCGCGAACCTGGCGAATGACGTCGACCGCTTGCATGTCCGGCAGGGCGCCGTCGACGACAATCACATCAGGCATCTCGGCAGCGCACATCTCGACAGCATCAAGTCCAGTTGCCGCTTCGATCACCACCATGTCGGAGCCGCCAAGAATCCGTTTTGCAACTTTTCTGATGACGCTCGAATCGTCGACAAACATGCAGCGCTTCATTTCCGGGTCCTCTTTGCCATGGGGCGAACCGGCGGCATCCGGGTATCGGGATGCACACTAGGCCGATCTGGTAAAGAAGCAGAAAAGCCGTTAGGTAAAGTTTTTACAAACATGTCGTTTGCAGCCCCATTCTGCAGGGGCGTTGCCGGCAATGAAACTTGCCTGTTCTGAATTGCCGCAAATATCAGCGGGAAAAGATACTTGATTGTTCTTGATGCTCGGCGTCCTGCCGAACGGCTTCGCTCAAGCCGCGGACAGCACGATCTCTTCGGCGGTCGCGTGAATCGAGATCGTCATGTTGGCCTCACGCGCCAGCAGCAGCGTGTAGTAGGGCTGGACGGTATGGGCGTCGATAGGCTCCTCGGGCTTGTTGCCGGAATGGAGCTCGAGGAATTTCGGCGGTACGCGCAGCATCGGGCCGCTTGCGGCAAGCGCAAAGCGCGGCTCGGTGTCGAGGTTTTCCAGCGTGACCACCAATCTGCCACCGCGCGGGATGGCGGCATTGGCGACGAGCAGCAAATTGAGCAGCAGCTTGACCTTGTTCTTGGGCAGCAGGGCGCGAACCCCGTTCCAGATCAATTCCGGCTTCTCGTTCTTCAGGAAGGCGATGGCGACGGACTCGGCATCGCCGGTGTCGATCATCATGCCCGCCGAACCGGCGGCGCCGAAGGCGATGCGGGCGAATTGCAGGCGGGCCGAAGCGTTTCTGGCGCTCTGCCGGATCAGTTTCATGGCGTCTTCGTCGGCGCCGCCCTCGTCCAGGAGTTCAAGGCCGTTGTTGATGGCGCCGACCGGCGAAATGATGTCGTGGCAGACTCGGCTGCACAACAAGGCTGCGAGATCGGGTGCGGAGAGAGAGAAAAGCTCAGCCATCGGCGAAAAATCCCTGCTAAAATTCACATCCTGGTGGCCGCGCGGCCGACAGCCACGCTCACCACCCGAATCACGCTCTCTCCCCAGGCATTCTGAATACACAGCGCCCGAGCGTGCAGCAACAATCCACAATTCTTGTGAGAAAAACGGCATCTTTGCACAGGATGGGAGCCAGCGCAGACAGTCAGAAACAGCCTTCGAACCGCCATGTTCATGTGGGAGGTTAATGGTTGAAAAAGGATTACGGCATAGTTTGCCCGTAACAGTCATCCTTAACGGCCGCCTAAAGAGCCGGACGGGGTGCGAGGCGTCGGCGAAAGTGCTCCCTGACGGAGATTGGAAGCATGGTTTCCCGATTCTACGACCGGACGTTTGTCCGCGTCTTCTTCATGGCGATTGCCCTCATGGGCGCTCTCGCTTTCTCAACCTCTGCGTCGCGGGCACAGGAATACACCGCTCAGGAGATCGTCGATTCCGGTCACAAGTTCTTCGGCGCGACGTCGGGCGGTCTCGCAACCGTGGTCGAGAAGATTTTTGCCTCCTACGGCCTGCCCAATGGCTATCTGCTCGGCGAAGAGGGATCCGGCGCGCTGATCGGGGGCCTGACCTATGGCGAAGGTACGCTCTACACCAAGAATGCCGGCGACCATAAGGTGTTCTGGCAAGGGCCTTCGCTCGGTTGGGATTTCGGCGGCGAGGGATCGCGGGTGATGATGCTCGTCTATAACCTCGACGACGTCAGCAATCTCTACAATCGGTTCGGCGGCGTTGCCGGTTCGGCCTATGTCGTGGCCGGCGTCGGCTTCAACGTGCTGCAGAACAACAGGGTGCTGCTGGTGCCGATCCGCACCGGCGTCGGCGCGCGACTTGGCGTCAATCTCGGCTATCTGAAGCTGACGCAGAGGCCGACCTGGAATCCTTTCTGAGCGATTCCGACCACACTTCGACCCGATCAACAGATTCTGACCCGGTGCAGCTGCGGCAAACCCTTGCCGCAGCGCTGGATTTGCGTCATGCGAACATGGCAAAGTCCAGACTTGGCGGTTGCCGGATAGCGGCCCGCCCGTAACGGGTAGTCACCTTGGTTCAGTCGATCCTGTTCTTCGCCCTCGGCTTTCTGTGCGCAGGCTTTCTGGCGCTGCTGGTCGCGCCGGCCATCTGGCGGCGGGCGGTCGCGCTGACACGCAAGCGTGTCGAGGCGTCGGTGCCGCGAACGCTGGCCGAGATCCAGGCCGACAAGGACAGCTTGCGGGCCGAGTTCGCCATGACGACGCGCCGGCTCGAAATCAGCATCAAGACGCTGCGTGAGCAGGCGAATGAGCAACTCGTCGAAATCAATCGCGGCCGCGAGGCGCTGAAGGGCCTGGCGGTCGAGCGCAAGGACAAGAAGCAGGCGCTTTCGGAGCTCGGGGAAAAAAACGAATTGCTGCTGCATCGCGAGCAGCAGATACAACAGCTGTCGGACAGGCTTGCACAAACAGAGCGCATGATGGAAAAGCGCGCGCTCGAGCTGGAAAAGCTCGAGCATATGTACGACGACGCGTCCTTCTCCTCCAGCAATCGTCAGATCGAACTGGTGGCTCGCGAATCCGAGCTGGAAAAACTTGCCAACGACATTTCAGTGCTGCGCGGCCAGCGCAAGGAGGCCGACAGGCGCCATCAGGAAGTCGTCGCCGAGGCCAAGGCCACGCGCGATGCCTTGAAGGCCGAAAAGAAAAGAACCGCTGATCTCGACAGAAAGCTCGAGCGTCTGCTCGCCACGCTTGCCGATCGCGAGGACAAGCTCGATCGCCGCGAAAAGGAACTGGCCCGGCTTCGCGAACGGGTGAAGGGCGAGGCTGCGGGAGGCGCCGCGGCTGCTGGCCTAGTTGGTGCGCAAGACAGCGCCCGCGCCAGGAACGAGGACATCGACAAGACGCTCGCCAAGCTCGAAGGCGACCGAGAGCGGCTCGAAGCCAGGCTGACGACGCTGGCCCGCGAAAACAAGCGGATGAAGGCGGAGCTTGGCGGTTCTGGATCCGCGAAGCCCGGGAATGGCCCCGGCAATGGCAATGATGCCGGTTCTGCCTTGCGCGAACAGATGAACAATCTGGCGGCTGAGGTCGTCCATTTGACGGCCAAGCTCGAAGGACCTGATTCACCGATCGCCAAGGCGCTGGCGGCGCCGCAGGAAACGCGGTCGGGAACCACCAGCCTCGCCGATCGCGTGCGGGCGTTGCAGAAGGCAGATTTGCCGAGCTGAGTTTCAAGCCCCGGCTTGGAATTGCCTGACTACGCCTATCAGGGCGAAAAATGGTGCAGCGCAATGGCTGACGCGGCAGCAACATTCAGGCTGTCGAACCCTTCCGACATCGCGATCCGCACCGTCCGCAGGCGGGCAAGCAGGCTCTCCGGGAGGCCCTCGCCTTCGGTGCCGAGATAGAGCGCCTGTCGTTTCGGTCGCGCGGCATCGCGAATGTCAGCCTCACCACGCGGCGACAAAGCGACCTGGCCGAAGCCCAACTCGCCGAGCTTCGCGATGAAAGCTTCAGTGTCGCCGAAGGACGCAAAGGGCACCTTCAACGTGGCGCCGACGGAGACGCGGATCGCCTTGCGATACAGTGGGTCGCAACAGGTGGCGTCGACGAAGACGGCATCGGCGCCGAAGGCGGCGGCATTGCGGAAGATCGATCCGATATTGTCATGGTTGGCGATGCCGATGAGAACGACGATCAACGCTTCGGCAGGCAAGGTGTCGAGCAAGGCCTCGGCAGGCTGTGGCGTGCCCTTGCTGCCGATCGCCAATATACCGCGATGCATGTGGAAGCCGGCGATCCTGTCCATGACGGCGCTTGCCGCAACGTAGACCGGCAGGTCGGCAGGGGCCTTGCGCAGGATGTCGTCGAGCCCGGCCAGCCGGTTTTCGAGGACCAGGACCGACTCCGCAGCAAAGCGTCCGGCTGACAGCAGGACGTCCAGCACCACCTTGCCTTCGGCAACGAACCGGCCATGGCGGCCGGTGAGATCGCGCTCGCGGATGTCGAGATAGGCGGCGACCCGTGGATCGCGCGCGTCGTCGATCTGGATCGGATCCATCAATACCTCGGCCGGCGAAAAATCGTCAGCGAGGTAAGGAGCGATCGGAGCCGCCAGTCAAGCCCTGCAGGTCAAGTCCCGGCGCGGCGCAGACGCGTTGCCATCTGGGACAAGTCGCCTATCCCGAAAATGCCGTCCAGCATGCGCAACAGTTCGCGCACCGCTTCGGACTTGCAGGAATAGTAGATCATCTGCCGGTCGCGGCGGGTCTCGACAAGATCGAGCGCCCTGAGCTTGGCCAGATGTTGCGACAAAGCGGACTGGCTGAGCATCACCTTTTCGGCGATGGCGCCGACCGACATTTCACCGTCGGCCAGATAGCTCATGATCAAGAGCCGCTTTTCGTTGCCCATAAGGGTCAGAAATGTCGCCGCCGATTCGGCATTGGCGATTAGTTTGGTCGAGACCATCGATGCCCCATGTTTTCCTGCTCATCCAAACGCTATGGGGGCAAATAGCGTTGGCTGCTATAATTCAGCTATGGATCACGCTGCTGATTCAGCGTCGCCTGAATCGTAGATCATTTCGCCCAAATCTCAAGACGTGCTTTTGATTCATGACGATTATCCTTGCGTAGCTGGCGCACGACCGGCTTTGGCCATGTCGACCAGAACCGGCCGCAGGTCGCGCGCGGTCTTCAATGGCTGCGGAAAATAGACCCTGCAAACGGTGTCGCCCGATGCCAGGTCGATGCCATCGGCATCGAAGCCGGTCATGGTCCAACCATCACCTTCAACCCTGGCGAAATGATGGGCATAGACGGCGATGGCGTCGAGATGGTCGGCATTCATGTGGTCGAGAGCGGATTGTTCGCTGGCGGCCAGCTCGTCAACGATCAACCCCTCGGTGATGAGATCGGCACGGTCGAGCAGGTAGGCCTTACCGAAGCCGCCATTCAGGCTGGCGCGCTCCGGCTCGAGGCGAAAGATCGAGAAATCGCCGAGCCCGGCATAGAGCTTTGCCTTGGGATTGCGGTTGAGATAGCGCCGCTCGGCGCGGGCATGCGCGCTCGACCCGCGTTCCAGCGGCTGCGCCCGGCAGACCAGCGTTATCCTGGGATGCGCCAGCGGATCGCCCTTGCCGGGTTCGCCGACAAGCAGCGAGCAGCGCGGCTCGGCAAGGATGGCGCCGGTATGGGCTGACAGCGCCGAGACAAGGATCAGAGGCGTGCCATCGATGTCGGTGGCGACTCCGACCCTGGAGGCCAGCGGTGCGCCGGTCGAAGGCTCGATCACCGCGAGGGCGCCGAAACGGGCGCTGCGGATCAGCGTTGCGGCCAGCCTGATCGCCTCGGCGTCCGTCGCGCGAATGACGTCCTTCTTCGGCTGGTCCAAAATGCCCACCAGGTAAGTTGATTTTCTAAATCCAGTTATTGGCCAATCATGCCGGCTTTGACAAGCGCTTTGATCTCGGCTGTCGAAAAGCCGAAGCGCGCCAGCACGGTCTGATGTCGCTGATCGTCATCTTCAGGCATGCCGGCAAGCGCCGGCTGCGAGGTCGAGAAGCGTGGCGCGGGTGCGGGCCGCTCGAGCGCACGGGCTTTCACAAATGCGTGACGCGCCCGGTTGTGCGGATGATCCCTGGCTTCGGCCAGCGACAGAACCGGCGCCACGCAGGGATCGCTTGCGGCAAACAGCGCGTCCCAGCCGTCGCGTGTCTTCTGCCGGAACCGGTCGGCAATGGCCGCGCGCATGTCCGGCCACAACGCCTTGTCGTATTGGCCGCGGACAAAATCCTCGCCGAGCGGCAGCAGCCTTGCGAATGCGGCGAAGAAGCGCGGCTCAAGGCAGCCGACCGCAACGTGGCGTGCGTCCGCCGTCTCATAGGTGTCGTAGAAGGGCGCACCGGAATCGAGCAGGTTGGCGCCGCGCCGGTCGTTCCACAGACCTGCCGACATGAAGGCGTGTATGGGGGCCGCCAGCATCGAAGCGCCCTCGACCATCGCCGCGTCGATCACCTGGCCTTTGCCGGAGCGCGAGCGCTCGAACAGCGCTGCAAGCACCCCGGCGATCAGCATCATGGCGCCGCCGCCATTGTCGGCGATCAGATTCAGCGGCGGCACCGGCCGGCCTTCCTCCCGGCCGATGGCGTGCAACACACCGGAATAGGCGAGGTAGGTGATGTCGTGGCCGGCGCGACCTGCGAGCGGCCCGTCCTGGCCGAAGCCGGTCATGCGGCCGTAAATCAGCGCCGGATTGCGCGCCAATGCAGCATCCGGGCCGAGACCGAGCCGCTCCATCACACCGGGGCGAAAGCCTTCGACAAACAGATCGGCCTTTTCGGCAAGGCGCAGCAGCAGTCCGTTCCTTTGGCCTGCTTGAGGTCGACGCGCAGGATGGAGCGGCCGTGACGGTCGAGATTGTACGCATCGGAGAGCGGCAGCAGGGGTTGGTCCGAACCGGTGCGCTCGATGCGCAGCACCTCGGCGCCCATGTCCGACAGCATCAGCCCGGCCAGCGGCACCGGGCCGAGCCCGGCCATCTCGATGACTTTCAGGTCGGCCAGCGGACCGGTCTTCACTGCGCCGGCCGCCATGGCCGTCTATTTCGGCGCCATGCGGATTGCCCCATCGAGGCGGATGGTTTCGCCGTTCAGCATCTGGTTTTCGACGATATGCAGGGCGAGCGCGGCATATTCGGACGGCTCGCCGAGGCGGGACGGGAAGGGCACGGCCGCGCCGAGCGAATCCTGCACCTCCTGCGGCATGCCGGCCATCATTGGCGTCTTGAAGATGCCGGGCGCGATGGTGCAGACGCGAATGCCGGAGCGCGCCAGGTCGCGGGCAACCGGCAGCGTCATGCCGACGACGCCGCCCTTGGATGCGGCATAGGCGGCCTGGCCGATCTGGCCATCATAAGCGGCCACCGACGCGGTGTTGACGATGACGCCGCGCTCGCCGCCCTGCAGCGGTTCGAGTTTGGCGGCACGGTCGGCGACGAGGCGGATCATGTTGAAGGTGCCGATCAAATTGATCTCGATCACCTTGCGGTACTGGTCGAGCGGATGTGGACCATCCTTGCCGATCGTCTTCACGCCGATGGCAATGCCCGCGCAATTGACCAGGATGCGCGCTGGCCCAAGTCTCTTTTCCACCTCGGCGACCGCGGCCGCACCGCTGTCGGCGCTGCTCACATCGCACTGGATAGCGGCGCCGCCAATGTCGCCCGCCACCTTCGATGCCCGGTCGATGCCGATATCGAAAATGGCGACGCGCGCGCCCTTGTCGGCCAGCGCGCGGGCGGTTGCCTCGCCGAGGCCGGAGCCGCCGCCGGTTACGATCGCAATCTGGCCGTTCGGGTTCATGCTGCATGCTCCGTGCTGTTCCGGGTCATGCTACGGAGGTCGCCGCCATGGTGCAACCTGACCAATGGGGATCCATCGCGACCGGTGCCGCGACCGATCCTGGAGCTCAGGCCATCACTGGTGCCTGCTCCGCGATCCTGGCAAGGCTGGCATGGCCGACCTCGCCGGAGAGCCGCGCCACGGCACCGGGCACGATCTCGTGCGACAGCAGCCGGTCGAGGTCGACTGGGCGCGGCATGGAGATCTGGCCGCGGGGGATCTTTCTGAAGCCGAGCGGGCCGTAATAAGGCTCGTCGCCGACAAGGATCACCGCCGGCGCGCCGGCCTTGGCGGCCGCCTCCAGCGCGATCGCCACGAGCCGGCGGCCGATACCGAGATTCTTGAAGGCGGGCCGCACGGCGAGCGGCCCGAGCATCAGCGCGCGTCCGGCGCCGGCGGCGATGCGGGTCATGCGCACCGAAGCAACGACGATGTCGCCATTCATGGCGACAAAGGATAGCGAGCGCTCGTGGCCGCCGGTCTCGCGAATCTTGTAGGCGGCCAGCACGAAACGGCCGGGGCCAAAGGCTTCGTCGTTGATGGCTTCGATTTCGGGATCATGCGCCGGAGTTTCCGGCAGGTATTTCACGTCGGCAAGGCTCATGGTCTTCGCGGTCCGATAAAGAGGAAAGGTTGCTGCAAGCGGCAGCGTTCGCCAGTCAGCGCTTTCTAAGCGCGGGCGCCCTTTCGTCGTCGGTCAAACCGGATCAAGCCAAGATCGAACATGCGGAGTGTCCGCTAGCATCAATTTCCGGCGGCTGCAATCGGCTGTTTTCATCCGGCGTTTCATACGAGTGACGCTCTGTTCAGCAGATGACGGCTTCGACATTGCCGCCTTGCGACTACATTGGCCAAGGCACGCAAGGAGATTTCGTATGGGATTGCTGGTCGAAGGCAAATGGCAGGACCGTCCGGCCAATGTCGATAGCAGCGGCAGGTTCATCCGCGCCGAGACGCAGTGGCGTGACTGGATCACGCGCGACGGCGCGCCGGCGCAAGGTCGTACGCGCGGCTTCAAGGCCGAGCCCGGACGCTACCATCTTTATGTCTCGCTCGCCTGTCCGTGGGCGCACCGCACGCTGATCTTTCGCGCGCTGAAGAAGCTAGAAGACATCATCCCGGTTTCAGTCGTGCATCATTTCCTCGGTGCTGAGGGCTGGACGTTTTTGGCCGAGGATGGCGCCACCGGCGACACGCTCTACGGCCTCGACTTCCTGCATCAGATCTACACCAAGGCCGATCCAGCCTATTCGGGCCGGGTTTCGGTGCCGGTGCTGTGGGACAAGAAGGAAGAGACCATCGTCTCCAACGAATCCGCCGAAATCATCCGCATGCTCAATTCGGCCTTCGACGAGTGGGGCGATGCCGCTCTCGATTTCTATCCGCCAGGCCTGCGCGGCGAGATCGACAAGGTCAATGCGCTGGTCTTTCCAGCCGTCAACAACGGCGTCTACCGCGCCGGCTTTGCCACCACGCAAGCGGCCTATGAAGAGGCGTTCGGCGAGCTGTTCGCGGCGCTCGACACGCTGGAGGGCCGACTGTCAAAACAGCGCTATCTCACTGGCGAGCGTATGACCGAGGCCGACTGGCGGCTGTTCACCACGCTGGTGCGTTTCGACCCGGTCTATGTCGGCCATTTCAAATGCAATCTGCGCCGCATCGCCGACTATCCGAACCTTTCGAACTATCTGCGCGACCTCTACCAGGTGCCCGGTATCGCCGGCACGGTGAACCTGCACCACATCAAAATGCACTATTATGGCAGCCACGAGAGCATCAACCCGACGCGCATCGTGCCGGTCGGGCCTGGGCTCGACTATGGCGCGCCGCACGATCGGGCGCGGTTCAGGCAGGCGGCGTGAGCATCGGATTGACAGCCTACCAGTACGGCGATACCGGCTCGCCTTCAAAAACCTCGGCAAGCCGCCGCAGCGTCGCCGGCGTCGTGCCATGCGGCAAGCGGTCGAGCGGAAAGAAGCCTGCTTCGGCGATCTCGTGGTCCGGCAGTTTCGGCGCGGTCTGGTTGAAGGTTTCGATGAGATAGAGGCCGACATGGTCGCGGCGGCTGGAGCGGCGGTTGAAATGCATCGATTTCAGCACCGGCTGGGCTGTCAGCGCGATGTTGCCTTCCTCGGCCAGTTCGCGCACCAGCGCCTCACCGAGCGTCTCGCCGACTTCGACGCCCCCGCCCGGCAATTGCCAGCCGGGAACGTAGGTGTGGCGGATGAGGAAGACAGTGTTCGAGGCGCGATCGTGGATCAGGCCGCGCACGCCCAGCGTCATCGGCCGCCGCAGCAGGAAATAGAGATGGAACAGCCTTGCCCTGAGGCCTGCCCAGCCGGTCTGGCGAAACGCCTGCTCCGGGTCCGATATAGCCATGACTAGCGAAACCGTGGATGGGCAGGAAACAGTGAGTGGAAAGCGGGGAGCGCGTCGCCTATGAAGGAAGGATGTTCAGGCTCGCGCATATTTCCGATGTCCATCTGGGGCCGCTTCCCGGTCTAACCTATCGCGAACTCGCGTCCAAGCGCGTCGTCGGCTACGTCAACTGGCAGCGCAACCGCCGCCGCCATATGCACGATGCCGTCATCGACACCATCGTCGCCGACATGAAGGCGAGCACACCCGACCACCTCACCGTTACCGGCGATCTGGTCAATCTGGCGCTCGACGGCGAGATCGAGATGGCCAAGCACTGGCTTGAGACGCTGGGTTCGCCGGAGGATGTCTCGGTGGTGCCGGGCAACCACGACGCCTATGTGCCGGGCGCCTTCGACAAGGTCTGCCGCTCCTGGGCGGCGTGGATGAGCGGCGACGGCGTGACTGCGCCGATCGACCGCAACGCTTTTCCCTATCTGCGCGTACGCGGCAATGTCGCGCTGATCGGCGTTTCGACGGCGCGCGCCACGGCGCCGTTCATGGCCAACGGCTTCTTCCTCGAAGGTCAGGCGCAAAGGCTGGCGACAGTGCTCGACGCAACGAACAAACGCGGCCTGTTGCGGGTGATCATGATCCATCATCCGCCGGTGCGCGGCGCCGTCGCCCAGCAAAAGCGCCTGTTCGGCATCTCCCGCTTCCACAAGACCGTTCATAGGCATGGCGCCGAACTCGTGCTGCACGGCCATTCGCATCTGCCGTCGCTGTTCTTCATCGGCGGGCGCGGCGCCAGGATTCCGGTCGTCGGCGTCGCCGCCGCCGGGCAGTCGCCAGGCAGCAAGAACCCGGCGGCACAGTACAATCTGCTCGATATTGACGGGGAGAAGGGCAATTGGCTGATTCGCCTGACGCGGCGCGGCCTGACCGGGCCGGCCTTGCCGCCATCGGACCTGCAGGTCATTGAACTCGGCGCGCAGACACCGAGGCCTCCAGATCGTTGATCAGAAGCTGATCTTCATCGCCATCAGGCGATCCCAAAACAGGGCGGCCGCCACCGCCAGGCCAACAAGCGCGCCGGCGGCGACCAAGCCGAGACCGGAAAGGAACGTCGACCAGCCCTTGCGGGGCACGGCTGCTTGCAAGGGCGGCTCAGCTTCCGGCACGGCGGCGCGTTTCAGGTCGGCGACGGCCGGCTCGACACCGCCCTCCATCATGCGCTGGCGCTCGACGATGCGCTCCGCCACATAGCGCGTGACCTGATCGGCGACCGGTTTCATATCGGTCGATTCGGCGAGCACGACGCGGCCGATGCGGGTATCCCTGAGAAAGCGGTAGGTGCGGCGGTCGCGCCCCATGGCGACATGGCTGACGGCGTCGATCCACAGGCGGGGCTGCAGGCCGGAGGAGATGACGAAGTCGAAATTGTCCATGTCGGCGGGCACGTCGGCAAAGACCGGGGCGAGCTCGGCGGCGAGCAGATCAAGCCGCATCCGGTGCGCCTCGCGCATGTCGACCACGACATCGTCGCGATCGGCGAAGGCATTTTTCACATCGCGAACGGCGTCGGACAGTTTGCGGGAGGTGTCGATGGGGGTGATGTTTTCGCCAGTGTCCTTCATCGGCGTCGCCTCGCTGATATGGTTAATTGCGAGTTAACACAGGCGGCGGCAAAATGCACTGGCGAGGTGCGGGGCGCAAGGCTCGCCGCGGCCTCGAATGTCGGACGCAGGCGCCTGCCGCGGCGTGCCATGTTTCGGCGCACGGCCTGGGCGACCACATCAGGCACTTCCTCGACCAGCATATGGCCGGCATCGAGCACGTGATGAATATGAAAATGCGCCGGCAGACAATCAGCCTGGGTAAAGGGCAGCACCGGATCGTCCGTTCCCCAAACCACCATCACCGGCATGTCGAGCGTGTCCAGCTGTTCGCGGGGTATGACCCCCTGCCGCTCGTTCCTGGTCATGACGGCCGATATCTCAATCAGCTTGCGCAACTGGCCGGGGCGACGGCGTACGTCCGCCAGGACGCCAACGATGCGTTCGGGCGGCGGGCTTCGCGGTCCCGACATGGCGGCAAGGCAGGCGCGGATTTCCCGTCTGTCGGCGGCCGCGGCGTAGCGGCGCAACAGCGGTCCGTTGATCTCGGGGCCAACACCGCCCGGCGCCAGAAGCGTCAGCGAGCCTATCCTTTCAGGCTCGGCAAGCGCCATCAGGGAGGCGACCGCGCCGCCCATCGAATGACCGGCGACATGCACCCTTGCTATCCCGCGTGCGGCGATATCGGCGAGAACCGCTCGCGCCGCTGTTCTGGCCGGGCCGCTGCCAGGAAATACGAGAGACAGTCCGTGTCCCGGAAGATCGTAGGCCAAGGTCCTGACATCGGGCCCTAGCGACGCGGTCACCTCGCGCCAGATATCATGGCAACCACCGAAGCCATGCAGCAGGACGACCGTCTTCGGCCCGGCGCCCCGCTCGGCAACATAGAGGGATGAGACCATGAAAATGTGCGATTATTGCAAGACTGGAGAGGAAATTCGAATCGAGGCTGGATTGCTCCCAGTCCAGACCGATGGCCAGTAAAGTTTTCGCGATCCGGAAAGACTAGCTGGCGTTGCCGAGGCCCGCGGCGCGCAGCGCCTCAACCAGCCGGTCGGTCAGATCGGCGGGATATTTGCGCTCGGCGAAGGCCGCGCGCGGATCGGCGGCGAATTTCGGGAATTTGGTGGTCAGCTCATCCAGAAGCTTGGCTGCCAGCTGTTCGCGGCCGGCAGCCTTGGCGCCGATCAGCCGCGCCGCCAGATAATGCGATTTCATCGCCGTCGTGCGCAGCGACTCGCTGGCTATCGCGGCCTTGTTCATGTCGCCCAGCATGAACTGTCCGGCGAAAAGCCCAAAATCCCACCATGTCGGATGCCCGCTGAACGTCTCGACGGCATGGGTCAGGATCGGTGTTCCCTCGGCATATTTGCCGGCAAAGATCAGGCCATAGCCGTAAGCGGCAGCCATGCCGAGGTCGTAGGGGTTGAGCTCATAGGCCTTGCGCATCCAGCGGATCGATTCCTCGGTGTTGCCGAGGCGCGAGTTGAGGTAGCCATAGGCGCGGTGCGCATAAGGGCTGGTCGGTCCCATCTGGATGGCGCGATGGGCGAAAGACATTGCCTGATCGACCGTCGCGCCAGGCGGATAGGCGTAATGATCGGTGGCGGCCTCAAGGGTCAGGGAGGCCAGTTCCGAATAGACCAAGGACGATTTCGCACCCTGGCCGGCGAGCTTGTCCAGGCAGCGATAGGCAGCCTCGTGCGTCCTGGTGCTCTGGTCGAGATAGTATCTGTCGTTGAGGATCAGGCAGCTCGTCAGCCCGGTCTGAATGCCGTTCTGTTCGATGTAGCTGTAGAGCGGGCCGGAGGCGGGAATGGTCGAGCTGAGGATGGCGGCGATACGATCCTCGACGGTGCCAGGTGCGCTGTCGGCGACCGTCAGACTGCGGGACAAAAGCACGCGGCCGGTCGCCACGCTCTGCAGTTCGAGCGTCACGTCACCTGCCATTGGTCCCGGCAGGACATCGAAAACGAAGCTGGTCGGGTCGGTGCTCGGATCGCGCTTGCTGTCGGCGTCGCGGCCGATGAAGTCGATCGTGTCGAAACCGGCAAGGCCGGCGCGCAGCGAAGCGGCGACGCGGCCGGCCTCGGGTCCGGTGGCCTTCACCGCGATGAAGACGAGGGGCAGGGCCTCCATCGACGGCGATGCGATGCTGCTCGTTACGCCCGCGGTCTCGACCACCGCGGTAGGATCGCTGCTGGCAAGCAATGCGCCGCTGCCCTGGCGCAGGATGAGCACGCCCAGCATGAGAATGACCAGCGTCATGGCGACCCAGAAGAACTGGAGATGGCGCGCCAGCGAAGGCCCAGGTTCTGTAACCCCCGAAGCTGTCGCGGCAGCGGGAACGGCGTCAAGAGCCGCCTGGTCGGGCGATCCGGGCAAGGCGGCTACCGCCGCCGCAAGCGGCTCCTGCCCAACCGGCAGGCGTATGGCGTTGAGCTCATAGGACGGCACGTAGCCGCCGCGCGGAATGGCAATGCGAACCGGTTCGGCTATGCCTTCATTGGCGAAATAATGCTGGAGAAGTTCGCGCAGCCGGCCTGCCTGCACCCGGACAACGGCGTCGGTCGACGAATCGAAATCGCCGTCCTTGCCGAAGACGTCCATGGCGATGGAGAAACCCTTGAGCCTGTCGGCTTCGCCGGCCTGCTCGCGCTCAACAAGATAACGCAGCAACTTGCGCGCGCGCTCGGAACGGCCGAACGTTTCGCTGGCGAGCAGTCGCTCCAGTGTCTCGCGCACTGCGGGGGCGGCAGGCGTGGCATGCTGCAAGTGTCGATCCTCTCGAACTCGGCACAGGTTGAGGCGCAATCATATAGAGCCTGCACTTCCATACAAGCATGCTTATGTTATGCGATCGCGTAACACACCGGATAGTTACTGGTGGAGACACGAAAAAACCGGAATTTCTCCCGGCAAATGAGGGATTTCCGGGCGCCGCGGACATTCGGCGCCCAGGAAAATATCAGCCGGCCTTGCGGCCGATTATTCGGTTGGCGGCCGAAACAACGGCTTCCAGCGAGGCGGCAACGATGTTGGTGTTGATGCCGGCGCCGAACAGCTTGCCGCCGGGATATTCCATCTCGACATAGGAAATCGCCGAGGCGTTCGAGCCGCGCTGGAGCGAATGTTCGGAATAATCCAGGACCGACATGTCGACGCCAACATGACGCGACAGCGCATCGACGAAGCCGTCGATCGGGCCGGTGCCGGAGCCGGCGATTGTCGTCTCCTTGCCGTTGTCGAGGATCACCGCCTCGACCACGCGCCGGCCCTTTTTCTCGGTATCGGGATAGGTGTGATGGTCGAGGAACTTCAGTCGTGCGCCGGGCTGGTCGACATAGGTTTCGATAAAGCGGTCATGGATGCGTTTTGCCGGCACTTCCTTGCCTTCGGCGTCGGTGATCGCCTGGATCTCCTGGCTGAACTCGATCTGCAGGTTGCGCGGCAGATTGAGGCCGTAATCGGCCTGCAGTACATAGGCGATGCCGCCTTTGCCCGACTGCGAGTTGATGCGGATGATCGCCTCGTAGCTGCGTCCGACATCGGCCGGATCGATCGGCAGATAGGGCACTTCCCAGACCGGCGTGTTGGCCTTCTTCAAGGCCTTCATGCCCTTGTTGATGGCGTCCTGGTGCGAGCCGGAAAAGGCGGTGTAGACGAGTTCGCCGACATAGGGATGGCGCTCGGAGATCTTCAGCTGGTTGGAATATTCGTAGACGTCCTTCATCCGGTTGATGTCGGAGCAATCCAGATGGGGATCGACGCCTTGCGTGTACATGTTGAGCGCCAGCGTCACGATGTCGACATTTCCGGTGCGCTCGCCATTGCCGAACAGCGTGCCTTCGACGCGGTCCGCACCCGCCATCAGGCCGAGCTCGGTGGTGGCGATGCCGGTGCCGCGATCGTTGTGGGGGTGCAGCGAGATCAGCAGGTTCTCGCGGTCGTCCAGGTTGCGGCACATCCATTCGATCCGGTCGGCATAGATGTTGGGCGTCGACATCTCGACCGTCGACGGCAGGTTGATGATCAGTCTGTTGTCGGCTGTCGGCTTCACGATCTCGGTGACGGCGTTGCATATCTCCAGCGCGACTTCGAGCTCGGTGCCGGTAAAGCTTTCGGGCGAATATTCGAAGCGATAACCGCCGCCGGCCTTGGCCGCCATGTCGGTGATCATCTTGGCCGCGTCGGTGGCGATGCGCTTGATACCGCCGACATCCTTCTCGAAGACGACGCGACGCTGCAACTCGCTGGTCGAATTGTAGAAATGCACGATCGGGTTGGTGGCGCCCTTCAGAGATTCGAAGGTGCGGGTGATGAGTTCGGGACGGCACTGCACCAGCACCTGTAGCGAAACATCAGCCGGCACATTGCCTTCCTCGATGCACCAGCGGGCGAAATCGAAATCGGTCTGCGAGGCCGAGGGGAAACCTATCTCAATCTCCTTGAAACCCATGTCGAGCAGCAGGGCGAACATGCGCGCCTTGCGCTCATGACCCATCGGATCGATCAGCGCCTGGTTGCCGTCGCGCAAATCGACCGAGCACCAGACCGGTGCCTTGTCGATGACCTTGTTGGGCCAGGTGCGGTCGGTGAGACCGACCGTCGGGTAGGGCTGGTATTTTCGGGCCGCGCCCGGCATGTGGCCGGCCGCGCGTTTTACGCTTTCGGCTTCGCCGGCGCGGATGTCTTCTCGTGCGTTCATCGTCTTGTTCTCCCGGCGGCTCGCGGATCGGTCTTCGGACGGATTCCAGGGCGAGCAGCGCCTTATCAGATTTTCGTTCGCTTGATGTGAATTGCCAATTTCTGAACTGGCCAAGGAGCGTGCGCTAAGCGGCGGTTCGACCGCCGGGCGCTCCTTCAGCGAACCCGGCGATCGCCGATAAGGCCGAGAAGAAGCAGGGTCGATGCCAGCGCGCGCACGGTCTCGCCGGCAAAGCCGGTCGGACGGGAAGCGACGGAGGAGACGCGCGTGTTCATGGCGGGTTTCATACAGGAGCCGCCATGGACAGGCAAGTGGGCTGCCATTCCACCACTCGCGAGCACTCTTCCCCATGCGCGGCAAATGCGCCAGACTTGCGTGTAGCCGGGGCCGCAATGCTTCGCCGTCTGAGGGGTCATCCGTGAATTTCGTTTTCTTCTCGCCGCATTTTCCCGCCAACGGCGCCGATTTCTGCGACCGGCTGAAAAAGGCCGGCGCCACGGTGCTGGGCATTGGCGATGCGCCTTATGAGGCGCTGGACGGGAAGCTGAAGGTGGCCCTGTCGGAATATTACCGCATCGCCGACATGGAGGACTACGATCCGGTGTTCCGGGCCATGGGTCATTTCATCCACAAATGGGGCCGGATCGAGCGCTTCGAGTCCCTCAACGAGCATTGGCTGGAGCTGGAAGCCAACATCCGCACCGACTTCAACATCTACGGCACCAAGCTCGATTTCGTGAAGAATTTGAAGCGCAAGAGCCGCATGCGTGCATTCTTCCGCAAGAGCGGCGTCGACACCATCGCCCAGCGCAAATGCTCCGACCGGGCCGGCGCCATGACCTTCATCCGCCGCGTCGGCTATCCCGTGGTGGTGAAGCCCGATTCCGGGTCCGGCGCCTCGAACACTTTCAAGATTTCCAACGCCAGGGAGCTTGACCAGTTCTTCAGAGACAAGCCCGAGGACGTGACCTTCGTCATGGAGCAATTCATCGAGGGGCTGGTGGTGACCTTCGATGGGCTGGTCAACCGTGACGGCGAGGTGGTGCTGGCGGCCAGCCACCGCTACGACCAGAGCATCATGGAAGTGGTCAACAAGGATCGCCACATGAGCTACACCTGCTTTCCCAAGGTCCGACCGGCGATCGAAGAGGCCGGCCGCAAAATCCTCAAGGCGTTCGACGTGCGCGAGCGCTTCTTCCACATCGAGCTGTTCGAAACCAAGGACGACCGCGTCATCGCGCTTGAGGTCAACATGCGGCCGCCCGGCGCCTGGATGACCGATGCGATCAACTACACGTTCGACATCGACGTCTACGCGGCCTGGGCGGACATGGTGGTGAAGGATGCCGCCGGCGGGCCTTACGAGGGCAAATATTTCACCGCCTATGCCAGCCGCAAGCGGCGCCTCGACTATTTGCACAGCCATGAGGACGTGATAGCCGCGCATCGCGACAAGATCGTCCATCATCAGCCAATTGAAGAGGTTTTCAGCCGCGCCATGGGAAATTACGCCTACCAGATGCGCTCGAAAGACGAAGCAGCACTGCGCGCGGCCGTCGCCTACATCCACGCGGAAAAGGCTTGAACGCGATGGACATCTCCTATCACAAGCATTTCTCCGGCAACCTCGGCCGCGACATGGAATACAAGCGCTACGGCCATGCCGGCCGGCCGGTGGTGGTGTTCCCGACGTCGCAGGGGCGGTTCTACCAGTTCGAGGATTCCGGCGGGGTTGGAGCGCTGGCCGAATTCATCAATACCGGCCGCATCCAGCTGTTTGCGGTCGACGGCGTCGATTCGGAATCGTTCTTCAACAAGCATGCCGGCGCCGCCCACCGTATCGGTCGCCACGAGGCTTATTTCCGATATGTGCGCGAGGAGGCGCTGCCGGAGTTTCTGGCGACCGCTGAGCAAGCCAATGGCGGGCGCAAATTAAAGCCGCTGTTCACCGGCTGTTCGATGGGCGGTTATCATTCCTCGAACTTCGTCTTTCGCTTTCCCGAACTCGCCAGCGGCGTCATCGCGCTGTCGGGCGTCTATTCGGCGGGCGACTTCTTCGGCAAGGTGCTGGAAGGCGACATTTTCTACAATTCGCCGCTCGACTATCTGCCCGGCATCGTAGACCCAAAACTGCTTGCCCGGCTGAAGTCGCTGAGGATGATCTTCTGCTGCGGGCAGGGCGCCTGGGAAGAGCGGATGCTGGTCGAGACGCGCAGGCTGGAACAGATCCTGCGCGACAAATCCATTCCCGCCTGGGTCGACTATTGGGGCGGCGATGTCAGTCATGACTGGCCATGGTGGCACAAGCAGCTGGTCTATTTCTTCGGCCGCTGGCTGGATGACGATCTGATGCACCGGCTCGATTGATGGCCACACCCGAACCTATCCGCCGCTTTATCGAGGCCACCAATGCGGGTGATAGCGAAGCCGTTCTCGACACGTTCACAGCCGACGCGTCCCTGACCGACTGGGGGCGGTCCTTCCAAGGCCGCCAGCAGATCGCGCGCTGGAACCAGTCGGACAATATCGGCGTGAAGTCCAATCTTAGCATTGTCCGCATCGCCGAGGTCGAGGGCAGCTATCGCGTCCGCATCGCCGTGAAAGGCAATGGCTTCAACGGCGAGGGTGACATGACCTTCGTGCTGGACGGCCACCGCATAGCGAGCCTCGCCATCTCCTGACACGGCTCAGCTACCCTTCCTGGCAAACCGGCAGAGCAATGGTCTCGTGTTCCACCGCCGATCCACGGCGCAAGCCGAGAAAGACGACAAGAGCGGTGACGATGGTGATTGCCGCCAGCACGATCAGCAGCCTGTCGAACGCGGTCTCATAGGCCTGGACCAGGACCGTGGCTCCGGCACCCGGCAAGTGGGCTGCCGCTTCGCCGATGTTGCCGGTCACCAGCAGCTGCGCGGCGGCGGTTGCATCCAGGGAAGATGCCGTTCCCTGAGCCGCCAGTTGGGCTGCCGTGAAACCCGACAGGACTGCCATGACGATCGCCAGCGCCACGCCTTCGCAAGCGACGCGGGTGGTGTTGAAGATGCCGACCGCCATGCCGGCACGCTCTTTCGGCACGACGCCGACGGCAAGTCCGTCCATCAGCCCCCAGGGCAGGGCGATGCCGACGCCGATGAGGATCAGCGGCGCCACCAGCGCTGCGACGACAGGCGGTGTCAGGCTCAGCCAGACAAGGCCGCCGGCGGCCACAAGCAGGCCGACACCGCAGATCGTTGCCGGAGCGATCCAGCGCGCTACCTGGCCGGCGAGCAGTGGCAGGATCAACAGCGGTCCCGACAGGCAGATCATCAACTGCCCCGCCTTGATCTCGCTCATCCCCTCGATGCCGATGAAGCGGATCGGCAGCAGCACCAGCAGGACGACGAAGCCATAGGCGGGAGCGGCCGCCAGGAACTGGACGCCGACGAAGCGGGGAAAGCGGAACAGCGAGAGATCGAGCATCGGCCGGCGCACGCGCCGCTCGACGACGACGAAAGCGGCAAAGCAAAGGGCGGCCGCCACGAGAAGCCCGATCGCCAGGGGATCGGTCCAGCCGCTCTGCGGCGCTTGCAGCACGCCGTAGGTCAGCGATGCCAGCGCGATCGTAAAGGTGCCGGCTCCCGCCCAGTCGAGGCCGGTCGCATCCGGATCGCGCGATTCCCTGATGGTGCGCAGGCCGAGCAAAGCGGCTGCAATCGCGAGCACTGCCACCAAGACGAAGATCGATCGCCAGCCGAAAGCATCTATGAGCAGGCCCGACGCGATCGGCCCAAAAGCGAGGCCGATGCCGAAACTGGTGCCGAGGAAGGAGAAGGCGCGTAGCCGCAATGACCCATCGAATTCCTGGGCAAGAGCGGAGGCGCCGCCGGCAAAGGCGGCGGCACTGCCGAGCCCTTGCGCAGCCCTGAGCACATCGAACCAGACGATATCAAGGGCAAACATCGATCCCAGCGATGCCAGCACATAGGTGGCGAGGCCAACAAGGAAGAGCCGCTTGCGGCCATGATTGTCGGCCAGCGCGCCTGATGCCATCAAGGTGGCGGCGAAGGTCAGCATGAAGGCGTTGGTCACCCAGTTGAGCGCGATCGGGCTGCCGCCGAGGTCGGCCGCAATGCGGGAAAGCGCGACGGCCGGGCCGGTGAAGGTCAAGGGCATTGTCATGGCGGCAAGGCATACCGACAACAGGACAAGCCATGGCGCGACCGCGCCGTTTGTGGTCTTCGAGGTCATGGATTTCCTATCTGAACCAGGATCCGCCGGCCTGCCGCAAGCTTGCTGCGCCGGTCGTAACGGGAAGATAGGCTCGCGACACTTCGAGAAAAATAGTGTTAAATCTCCAGATATACCGGACTGAAACGCTCGAATGGAGAGATGCGATGGAACGCCTCAATGGGCTCCTGGCCTTTGCCCGCACGGCTGAGTTCGGCAGCTTCATCGCTGCGGGCCGCACGCTCGGCATCTCGGCATCGGCCGTCGGCAAGAGCGTCGCCAGGCTGGAGCAGGATCTCGGCGTAAGGTTGCTTCAGCGCAGCACGCGCCGCATCGGCCTGACCGAAGAGGGCAAGCTGTTCAACGAGCGGGTGCGGCGCATCCTCGACGACATCGACGATGCCGAGGCGATGCTGTCGCGGAGCCGCGAAACACCGCATGGGCGGCTGCGCGTTTCGACGCCGATCGTGACCTATCATTTGCTGTTCCCGGTGCTGTCCGAGTTCATGGCGCGCTATCCCGAAATCGAACTCGACATCGACTTTAACGACCGCATCGTCGACCTCATCGACGAAGGCGTCGACATCGCGATCCGCAGCGGCGACCTGCCGGATTCGCGCCTGGTGGCGCGGCCGCTTGCACCCTTCCGGCTGCTGTTGTGTGCGGCACCCTCCTATATCGAGCAGCACGGCAACCCGAGCCGCCCGGACGATCTCGTGAACCATTACGGCATCCGCTTCCGCTTTCCCAACAGCGGCAAGCTGCAAGGCTGGCCGTTCATCGGCGGCAGCGCCGAGCCGCAGGTCCGCTCGATGCTGACCTGCAACAACACGGAGGCGCTGAAGGGCGCCACGATGGCCGGGCTCGGCATCAGCTCGATGCCCGATTTCCTGGTCCGCGAGGCGCTGCGTGACGGCCTGCTGCGCACGGTGCTGGACGACCATGTCGACGGCCGCGGCCAGTTCCGGTTGTTGTGGCCGTCCAATCGTCATTTGTCGCCGAAGGTTCGCGCCTTCGTCGATTTCCTTCCCGACCGGCTTGCCGCGACGCTGAGCGGCTCTTGAATTAGTCCTTCGCGGCCGACGGCGATAACGAAGACAGCGAGGAATAGCTCTGCTTCTCAGTAGGTGGCGCGGCCGCCGGACAGGTCGAAGGTCGCGCCGGTGGTGAAGGAATTTTCGTCCGATAGCATGAAGGCGATCATCGCAGCCGCCTCTTCGACTTCGACGAACCGGCCTCGCGGCACCTTGCCCAGCATGTAGGCGACCTGGGCCTCAGTGAGCTGTTCGAGGATGCGGGTGCGGGCGGGCGATGGGGTCAGCGCGTTGACGGCGATGTCGTGGCCGGCCAGTTCCTTACCGAGCGATTTTGTCAGCGCGAGCACGCCGGCCTTGGCGGCGGAATAGGCGGCGGCATTCGGATTGCCTTCCTTGCCTGCGACCGAGGCGATGTTGACGATGCGGCCGTAGCTGCGCGCGATCATGCCGGGCACCAGGCGCTTGCAGCAGTAGAAGACGCCGTTGAGGTCGATGTCGATTATCTGACGCCAGGCGGCAGGATCATAATCCGCCACCGTCGCTGCCGGTCCGGCGATGCCGGCATTGTTTACCAGCAGATCGACCGGACCAAGCGAGCGCTCGGTTTCGGTCGCGGCGCTGTCGACGGCCTCCATCAGCGATTGATCGCACAGCAAACCCTCGACCCGGCCGAGCGGGGCGAGTTCGGAAACGGCCTTCGCCATGGCGGTCTCGTCCACATCCCAGATGGCGACGCTGGCGCCCGATGACAGCAGTCGCCGGGCGACAGCAAGGCCGATGCCTTGCGCGCCGCCGGTCACCACGGCGACCCGGCCTGAGAGATCGACGGCATTCACACGACGTTTCATGGGCACTTTTCCTCTTCCCTGGATATTTGAATCTCAGTCCCTGACGGCTCTCGCCACCAGCCGCGCTATGCTCGGCCCGGCGATGAGCACGACCAGGAAGCGGGTCGACTGCAAGGCCATGACGAAGGATATGTCGACGTTCTGCGCGGCGGCGGCAATGATGGCGACGCTGTCCATGCCGCCGGGGCTGGTCGCGAGGTAGGCGGTCAGCGGATCGATGCCGAGGACGTGGCTGATCAGCCAGGCAAGCCCGCCGCAAAAGGCGATCAGCACGACGATAGAGCCGACGATCTGCGGCAGCGCCCGTGTCGCATGGCGCAGGATCGCCCGGGTAAAGTTCAGCCCTATCGACCAGCCGACCATCGCATAGGAGAGCGCCAGCAGCCATGGCGGCAATTGCATCGCCGCGCCGAAGCCGAGATGGACTATGGTGCCAAAGATGAAAGTGCCGAGGAAGAAGGGTGACGGCAGCCGGCACAACCGGCCAAGCAGGCCGCCGACCAGCGCCACGCCGAGCGTGGCGGCAAAGGCTGCCGGTTCGATCAGCGGGAACCAGACGATGGCTGGTACCTCGATGCCCGACGTGTCGACCCACATCTTGGCGACGAGCGCCGCCGTCATCGAGACGAAGATGACGCGCAGATACTGCATGAAGGCGACGAGGCGCTGATCGGCGCCGAAGGCACCGGCCATCAGCACCATGGCAGTGGCAGCACCCGGCGACGAGCCCCAGACCGCGGTGGTGCCGGGCAGGATGCGCCAGCGGCTGATCAACCAGCCAAGCAGGCTGGACGCCGCAAGGGTCGCCAGCACCACGACAAGGACCAGCGGCCATTCCTTGTAGAACACCGAAAAAATGTCGGTGGAGATCGACGCCGCGACCAGACAGCCGACCAAGGCCTGGGCGGCGGCGGACAGCGGCCGCGGCACGCGCACCGTGGCGCCATTGGTGCCGGCAAGGATCGCCGCCAGCATCGGGCCGATCAGCAGCGCCGCCGGCAGTGCGGCGTATTCCAGCGCGCCGGCGAACAGCAGCGAGACGATCAGCAGCACCACCCACTGCCGAACCGGACGCATGCGCGCCATGCGTTCGACGGCCGGTTGGTCTGGCGAAGAGTCCATGTTTGGGTCTTAGACCTGGAAGAGAAAAATGCGAACGCTGTCTCGGACGAAATTCACGACCCCGACCCCGCGTTGGGATGTCACTCGTTCTTGATGGCGGGCAGGCCGAAACCGCCGGCCGGATGGGTCTCGACCTGGAATTCGAAGCCGGCGATGATCGGCCGGGCCTTGGCGATCGCTGCCTGGACCTCCGGCAGCTGCAGCGAAGCCTTGTGGCTTGCGGCGTCGGTCCACACTTCGGTCACCCAGATCGCGTCGGCATCGGCCGGGTCGCGGGCGATGACATAACTCAGGCAACCCGGCATGGCGCCGGTCGAGGCGAGCAGCACATCCATGATCGCGTCGCGCTGGCCGCGCGCCGCCCGCATCTTTCCGATCAATCCGTACATTGCCTCTCCCCTTTCTTCCAACCTCAGCAAACGTGCGCACGACATGCATGGTTGCGAGACGCAGTATGCAATTGCCGGCTCACGGCATCAACTGGCCACCGTTGACCTCGATCACCTGGCCGGTGATGTAACCACTCAGGAGATCGGAGGACAGGAAGAGATAGGCGCCGACGCAGTCTTCGGCCGTGCCGGCACGCCCTTGAGGAATGGTGGCGACCATGCCCTTCATCTGCTCGTCGGTGGAATAGCGCTCATGGAAGGGTGTCGCGATGGTGCCCGGCGCCACCGCGTTGACGCGGATGCCGAAGCCGATCAGTTCCTTGGCCATGCCGCGCGTCACATTGGAGACAAAGGCCTTGGCCGAACCGTACAGCCCGGCGCCGCCGCCAGCGCCGTTGCGCGCCGCGATCGACGAGGTGTTGACGATGAAGCCGCCCTGCTTCTTCAGCCATGGCATCGCCTTGCGCGAGGCCGTCAGCACCGAGCGGGCGTTGAGGTCCATCACCGCGTCGTAGTGCGCCTCGGTCTGCTCCGCATAGGGCACGCGGCCGAGCATGCCGCCGGCATTGTTGATCAGCCCGTCGAGCCGCCCGAATGTTTCGGCGCTCTCCTCGACTACCCGCTCGACATCGGCTGCCTGTGAGAAGTCGCCCTGTGTCAGGAACACCTCACCGCCGCTGTCGCGGATGTTTTTGGCCAGCGTTTCTGCGGCCTCCCGGCTCGAATTGTAGTGCAGGGCGACCCGGCATTTCTGGGCGGCGTAGGCCAGTGCAAGGGCGGCACCGATGCCGGTCGAAGCGCCGGTGACCAGCACCGCTTTGCCGGCAAGATCGGGGATGACGAGGGTGGTCGCGGTCATGAGCACTTTCCTTCGGGCTGTTTGGCCACCCTTCGTAGGCTCTCATGGCCTTCACGTTCAAGCCCGTGGCGGCTCAGGGCCGGAGATAGGCGTAGCCCTGGCGCTGCAGTTCGGCGAGCTTGACGACGCCGCCCTTGTCGGCGGCGTGGAAGCCCTCGAGCAGGTCGGCAAGCGTGATCTCCATGCCTTGCATGGTGTTGCCGCAGGCATGCGGCTCAAGGCCCTGCTGGACGAGGCCGGCAAAGCGTCCCGAGATCGCCGCCGATATGCCTTTCGAGTTGAAGCCGGCGAGGGCCGGACCATGCACGACCAACACGATGTCGACATTGCCGCCGGTGCCTTCATAGTGGTTCTTGATGTTGCCGAGCACGAAGTTGACCTTATCGAGGTCGCTGAGGTGATAGGCGACCTTCGGTCTGTCTTCAGCGGCGGCGGCCCGGCTCAGCCCGAACAGGCCGGCGGCACCGGCAAGGCTGGCCCGGAACATGTCGCGTCGACGCATGGCATCCTCTCGGCTTGGCGCTCCCCGCAAATTGCGTGGCTGCGGCCATGATACTAGCATAAATTCACGTTACGTCCTGTCGATGCGAGGAGGGGGTCACATGGCGTTCAGGAAGTGGAAGGTTGTTGCCAGCGCTGGATTTGGCGCCGTGCTGCTCGGCGCGCTTGCGGGTTCGGCCGCGGCCGACGATGTGCTTAAATTACCCGAACTCAGCCCGAATGGCGCCGATGCCTGTTTCGGCCGCGTCTATGATGCGGCGCACCTCAAGGCGCATCCAAAGCAGAAGGTGGCGCGGATCTTCTTCCTCTATGGCCATGATCCGGTGAGCCATCCGAACGAGGAGCCGATGGCAAACGCCGACACCTCCTACAACGGTTTTCTCACCACCATGGTGCGCGGCGCCAAGGCGCCGCAATGGGCCGGCGGCTGGTGCAATCACGAGTCCGAGGACGGCAAGTCAGGTCCGATCCGCTGCGGCATGGACTGCGACCGCACCATGGCGTCGCTGAAGCTCGATGACAAAGGCCGCCTGATCCTCACCGACGTCTCGTCCGATCTCTATCTCGACGCCGGATCGGAAGACGAACTGGGCGAAGCCGAATATGACCGGCAGGCTCTGGGCTCGGAGGACAACAATTTCCGCCTCGACCCGATGCCGGCCGCAACCTGCCAGGCTGAATTCGCCAAGATCGACCCGATCGATCCGGCGCTTGGGGCTCCCTTGCGCGAGCGACTGAAGCCGGACCAGCCTTTCTGTTTCGGGCGAGACTACGATGCCGCGCATCTCTCCTCGCATCCCGACCAGGTGACGCAGTCGATCCGGGTCTTCCGCGGGCCGGTCGAACTCGCCTCCTTTGCCTCAGGCGATGTCGCCAACTGGCCCGACGGCTCCGATGTCGCCGTTTCGGTGACCACCAGGAAGAACGGGGCGAAGGTCACGCAGACCTATTCCTGCCAGGGTGAAGCGGATCAATGGCGCTGCGCGGCCAGTTCGAAGATGAGCAACTTTTCCTGCGATATCGCGCAAAAGGAAATCTTCCTCAAGCGCGGCGCCAACGGCACCCTGATGCTGGCCAACCCCAATAGCAGCCTGGCGATTGTCGATCTGTGCTCGGCGGATGGCAAGACCAAGTCCGATGACAAGGTCTACCGTTTGGAGGCTATGCCGCAGACGGCCTGCACTCGTTGAGTTCGATCTTGTCTATGACGCTACCATGGTATATATCTTTGCTATATCTCATTTGAGGATAGCACATGGACAAGGCAAAGGTGTTCTGGTCAGGCCGGTCACAAGCTGTGCGCTTGCCTAAGGAGTTTCGGTTCGAGGCAGATGAGGTTTCGATCCGTCGTCATGGGCAAACTGTCATCTTGGAGCCGCTTGCGCAGGATTGGGCATGGCTCGACCAGGTCATCGGACCGGTTGACGACGATTTCGTCCAGGGAGCGCTGGAGCGTCAGGATGGTCAGGATCGACCTGCTTTGGATGACCTCTTTAAGTGACCTACCTGCTCGACACCAATGCCGTCATAGCGATCATCGCGGGCGACGAGGGTCTGCTGGCATTGCTCAAACGGCATGCACCACAAGACTTTGCTCTCTCGGCGGTCGTTTTGCATGAGCTGTACTACGGCGCTGAAAAGAGCCAGCGAAAGGTCCAAAATCTGGCGCGCATCGAAGCTTTGCAGTTCCCGGTACTTGAATTCGACCGAGACGACGCGAGACATGCCGGCGAGATTCGTGCTGGGCTTGCGGCACTGGGAACCCCGATTGGTCCCTACGATGCGCTGATTGGCGGGCAGGCACGTGCTCGGGACCTCACGCTGATAACCCGCAATATCCGGGAATTCGAGCGGATCAAAGATCTCACTATCGAAACGTGGTAACTCGCCTCACGCGAACGGCACCGCCGTCGTGCCTTTCGGCAGCTTCGCCTCGTCGTCCGGCTCGACATGGATGGTGACGCGCACCGAGGGGATTTCGGCCTTCAGCGCGTCCTCGATGCGGTCGCAAATGACGTGGCTGGCGCCGACCGTCATGTCGGCGTCGACGACCAGGTGGAACTCGATGAAGGTGGCGCGGCCGGCGATGCGGGTCTTGAGGTCATGAACCTCCAGCGCGCCCTTGCAATTGGCCGAGATGATGTCGCGAATGTGGATGTGTTCGGTCGTGTCCACTGCGCGGTCCATCAGCCCGTTCATCGACGAGCCGATGACGTGCCAGCCCTGCCACAGGATGTTGAGCGCGACGATGACGGCAAGCGCCGGATCAAGGATCTGCCAACCGGTCAGGATAGCGCCGACGAGGCCGCCGAAGACGCCGACCGAGGTCACGACGTCGGTCATGATGTGCCGGCCGTCGGCGACCAGCGCCGGTGATTTTGCGCTGCGCCCGGCGCGGATCAGCGTCCAGGCCCAGAAGGCGTTGATGACGGTGGCGACGCCGTTGATCGCCAAGCCCTCCCAGGGTTGTTCGAGCGGGGTCGGCGTCTGCCAGGAGCGCCAGACCTCGTTGAGGATCAAAAGCGCGGCGAGCACGATCAGCACGCCTTCCAGCACCGCCGAAAAATACTCGGCCTTGTGGTGGCCGAACGGATGGTCCTGGTCGGCCGGCTTGTAGCTGACCAGGACCGCCCAATAGGCGGCGGCCGAGGCTATGACGTTGACGATCGATTCCAATGCGTCCGAATAGAGCGCAACGGAGCCGGTGACGTACCAGGCGGCAAGCTTGAGCGCGAGCACCACGCAGGCGATGACAATCGACCAGAAGGCAAGGCTGGCGATCCTTTGCCTGGCCGCTGCCTTCGCTGCGATCGCCGCCATGTTGTCCGTTGCCGCCATCTTTTCTAAGCGGCCTTTTCCTTGGCCTTGCGCGGCAGATGCGCAACGATGTTTTCGATGATGCGCATGCCGGCATTGTGGCCGAGCGTCATGATCGATTCCGGATGGAACTGGACGGCGGCGATCGGCTCCTTGCGGTGTTCGAAGGCCATGATGATGCCATCCTCGGTCTCGGCGGTGACGATGAAATCGTCGGGCAGCCGCACCGGATCGGCAAAGATCGAGTGGTAGCGGCCGACGGTCACTTCCTTGGGCAGGCCGGAGAAGATGATTCCGGGCTTGGAGACGCGGATGCGCGACGGCTTGCCGTGCATCGGCACGTGCAACTGCCTGAGTTCGCCGCCATAGGCCTCGGCCAGCGCCTGCAGGCCAAGGCAGACGCCGAAGATCGGCAGGTCGCGGGCGCGGGCGTTCTTGATGGTCGCGGCGCAGTCGAAATCCTTCGGCGTGCCCGGTCCGGGCGACAGCACGACGAGATCGGGCTTCAGCCGTTCGAAGACTTCTTCCGGCACCGGCGAACGCACGGTCGAGACATTGGCACCGGTCTGGCGGAAATAGTTGGCCAGTGTGTGGACAAAGGAGTCTTCGTGGTCGACGAGCAGGATGTTGACGCCGTCGCCGACGCGCGCGGTGGTGCGTTCGGCGCCTGCGGCATTGCCCAATTTGGCGTCGCGAATGGCGGAGAGCATGGCGGATGCCTTCAGTTCGGTTTCGGCTTCTTCTTCCTCGGGGATGCTGTCGAAGAGCAACGTGGCGCCGGCTCGCACCTCGGCAATGCCGTCCTTGATGCGGATGGTGCGGAGCGTCAGGCCGGTGTTCATGTCGCCGTTGAAATTGACCATGCCGATGGCGCCGCCATACCAGGCACGCGGGCTCTTTTCGTTCTGCTCGATGAAGCGCATCGCCCACAGTTTCGGCGCACCGGTGACGGTGACCGCCCAGGCATGCGACAGGAAGGCGTCGAAGGCATCCATGCCTTCGCGCAGGCGCCCTTCGATGTGATCGACGGTGTGGATCAGGCGCGAATACATTTCGATCTGGCGGCGGCCGATGACGCGCACCGAGCCCGGATCGCAGACCCTGGACTTGTCGTTGCGGTCGACGTCCGAGCACATTGTCAGCTCGGATTCATCCTTCTTGGAGTTGAGCAGCTTCAGGATCTGCTCGCTGTCGGAAATGGCGTCGTCGCCGCGCTTGATGGTGCCGGATATCGGGCAGGTCTCGACGCGGCGGCCGTTGACGCGCACGAACATTTCGGGCGAGGCGCCGATCAGATACTCGTTTTCGCCGAGATTGATGAAGAAGGAATAGGGCGACGGGTTGATCGACTTCAGCTTGCGCGAGATTTCGGAAGGCTGCGTCTCGCAGCGTTCGTAGAACATCTGCCCGGGCACGACCTCGAACAGGTCGCCGCGCTTGAAACTATCCATCGCCTTGCGCACCAGATTGGCGTATTCGCCAGGCTCATGGTCGCCGCGCGGCGGGATGCGGTCGGCGGTCTTGAACGGTTCGGTAATTTCGTCCCGCGGCAGCCCCTCGGTTGAAAAACCGTCGCCGGAATAGTCGTAGCGGTCGGTCCAGGCCTTGGTCGAATAATGGTCGACGACCAGGATCTCGTCAGGCAGGAGCAGCACGAGATCGCGCTGGCTCTGTTTGCGCTCGAGCTTGTAGTCGACTGGATCGAACTGGAAGGCGAGGTCGTAACCGAAGGCGCCGTAAAGGCCGAGATTGGCGTCTTCATCGGTCTTGAACAAAGCGGTGATGGCGCGCAGCACAGTAAACACAGAGGGGACGCGGCTGCGCTCTTCCTCGGTGAAGACGCGGCCGGGCTTGGCGACATCGAGGCGGATCAGCTTTTTCGAGGTTTCAGCAATCGTCACCTCGGTAATGCCGGCCAGCGTCTTGCCGATCACCGGCAGCAGCACTTCGCCACGGCCGTTCAGCGCCTCGATGCGCATGGCGCGGCCACGCGCGGAAATCACCAGCGGCGGATCGATGATGGCCGTATCCCAGCGTGTGTAGCGGCCCGGATATTCGTAATTCGAGGAAAACACCGCACCCCGGCGCGAGTTCAAGCCGTCGACATAAGCGTCGATGGCACCGGCGTAAGGCTTGTCGTGGCGTTCGCGGGTGATGGTGACACCACCTGCGGTCACGAAGCTTTCCGCGCCGTTTTCCAGAGCCTTGATCGTCATTGCCGTCTCCATATGGCTTGTTGGGCAACGGACCCGGGACTGGCTTTGAAAAAACAAATGGCCGCCCGGACATTCCGTTGCGGCCACCCTCTATTTTCACGCGCACGCGTTCGAACAGGCCGCTGTCAGCGAGCCCACCACCAAATGGTCTTGATCGAGCGCATGTTCATGGGCGAAATCCATAGCGGCGAAAAGCCGGATGCGCAACAGGTTTGAAAGGCCTGTTTGTGGCCGCCGCTTCCGCAGCCCATGGCACATCGCCAAGGCTTGGGGTCCTGCCTAGACTGTTCGTCCAACATCGGAAAGACGGGAAGACAGCAATGACCGAGCAGATCGAGCGCGCACGCAGGTTCCATGCGCTCCACGTCAGGGGCAACCCGATCGTTCTCTACAATGCCTGGGATCCGGGCTCGGCCAAGATCGTCGAGAAGGCGGGCGCCAAGGCGATCGCCACCGGAAGCTGGCCGGTCGCGGCTGCTTTTGGTTATGCCGATGGCGAGAAAATTCCGCTGGAGCTGGCACTGGACAACATCAAGCGCATCGTGGCGGCAGTCGACCTGCCGGTGACCATGGACCTCGAAGGCGGCTACGGCGTCGAGCCGGTGACTGTCGCCCAGACGGTGACACGTGCCCTGCAGGCCGGCGCCATCGGTTTCAATTTCGAGGACCAGATCGTCGGCGGCGCCGGTCTGCACGACATCGCCATACAGGTGAAGCGCATCGAGGCGGCAGCGGCGGCGGTGAAGGCTTCCGGCATTCCCGCCTTTATCAACGCCCGTACCGACATTTTCCTCAAGGCCAAGCCGGATGTGCATGACAGCGTGCTGCTCGACCAGGCCATCGAGCGGGCGCACGCTTATGAAAAGGCAGGAGCGAGCGGCTTCTTTGCGCCGGGGCTCGGCGACGAGGGTCTGATCGAGGCGCTGTGCAAGGCCACCGTGCTGCCGGTCAACATCATCGCGCTGGCGCATGTGCCGCCGCGCCAGCGCCTGGCCGAGCTTGGTGTCGCCCGTGTCAGCCACGGCCCGGTGCCGTACCGGCAGATGGCCGAATGGCTCGAGGCCAAGGCGCGGCTGGCGATTTCGGGTTAGCTCAGTCCTCCAGCGTGCCTGACCTCGCGTCGGCGCTCTTCTTGTCGCCGACCAGCTTCAAGAGATCCTCGCCGGCGCGGATGATGCGGCGCGAGCGGCGGGTCAGGATGACGCCGTCCTGCGGTGCCAGCACCTCGGTGCGGCCGCCGGCCTCGCCCGGTGTGTGGACGATGGTGGCGAGGCGCGCGCCCTTCGCGACGCGGTCACCGGGCTTGACGTCGTAGAGGATGGCGCCGGCCCGGGGCGCCGGCATCATGTCGATGTTTTCGAGCGGCGCGACGAGGCCCTTGAACGGGCTGGGCGGGGGAAGGGCGGTGTCGGCGATGACGCCGCGCGCCACCAGCAGCCGGTAGAGGCCTGCGGCATCGGAATTTGCCAGCGTGCCGTCGACATCCAGCATGCCACGGTATTCTACCGTGGTGGCAACGCGGCGGTCGAGCTTCGCCACGTTGGCGGGGACGTTCTGGTAGGGCATGATCGTGGCGCCCTCGAAGGTGCCGTCCGTGTCCTCGCTCCACAACACCACGGCGTCGATACCCATGGCGGCGGCGCAATCGGCCATTGCCGGCCACAGGCTGGCGTGGACGTAGAGATAGGCAAGGCCCTCGTCGTCGCAATGCAGGTCGAGCACGATGTCGTGGCCGAGCGACAGCTGCACCAGACGGGTCTTCAATCGCTGGTCGGGGGTGCCAAGCGTGGTGTCGGGCAATAGCTTGGCGTCGGGCGCGGCGAGCAGTGGAAAGCCGCGGTTGAAATTGTTGCGGGTGCCGAGATGGAAGCGGCCCTGGTGCTCGCCGAAATGATATTGCGCGCGGCCGATCGGATTGGCCCAGGGCACGACCGTGATGTTGCCCTTGATGCGGCCTTCGGCTTCGGCCTTGTTCAGCGCCGGTATCAAGGCGTCGATGGCGACGACACCAGGCAATTCACCGGCGTGGAGTGCTGCCTGCAGATAGGCCGAAGGTGCTGCCGCGTCGGCGCCGGCGAAGCGGAACACCGGGAATTCGTAGGAAACGCCTTCGGTATCGCCGGCGATGCGTTCGATCGATTTCTGCATGGGATGCCTCCAGGATAAGAGGCAGAACACATGCACGTTTGCCGAAGGGCTGTCGATTGGTCCAGTTCGAGCCGCCATGGGCGCAATGGAATTATTCGGCGGCGGCCGGAACCGTCGCTATCGGCGCCGATTCTTCGAGCGCCTGCGAGACGACGGCGACGCTGACCGCCAGCAGGGCCAGCGCCGCGCCGACCAGCGGCAAATGAGCATAGGAAACGCCGGCCGACAGAGCCACGCCGCCGATCCAGGCGCCGCTGGCATTGCCGACATTGAATGCGCCCTGGTTGAGCGTGGCGGCGAGGTTCGGCCCTTCCGAAGCCGCTTCGACGACGCGGATCTGCAGCGGCGGCACGACGACGAAGATCAGCAGTCCCCACAAGAAGACGACGCCGATGGCGACGCTGGCGATAGCGCCGAACTGCATGAAGCCGACAAACAGAACTGCCATCAAAAGCAGCGTGCCGATGACCGTCGGCATCAATTTCCAGTCGGCCAGCCGGCCGCCGATGATGTTGCCTATGGTCATGCCGGCGCCGAACAGCAGCAGGACCCAGGTGACCGCGGAGGTCGACAGGCCGGAGACATCGGTAAGGTAGGGCTTGATGTAGGTGAAGACGGCAAACAGGCTGGCCGAGGCCAGCGAGGCGATCAGCATGGCGAGCCAGACCTGCAGCTTGCCCAGCACGCGCAGTTCGCTGCGCAGGCCGCCGCCGCTCGGTTCGACGACATTGGATGGCACCAGCCAGGCGATGGCGGCAACAGAGATCAGGCCGATGCCGACGACGGCAAAGAAGGTGGAGCGCCAGCCGAAGGCTTCGCCAAGCGCGGTGCCGGCAGGAACGCCGAGAATGTTGGAGAGCGTCAATCCCGCGAACATCATCGCCATGGCGCTGGCGCGCTTGTTGCGCGGCACCAGGCTGGCGGCAACGACGGAACCGATGCCGAAAAAGGCGCCATGACCGAACGCGGTGAAGACGCGCGCGGCCATCAGGAGCCAGTAATTGGGCGCAATGGCGCAGAGCAGATTGCCGACGACGAACATCGCCGTCAGCGCGACCAGCACTGGCTTGCGCGGCAGATGCGCGGTGGCCATGGCGACGATGGGTGCGCCGAAGACGACGCCCAGCGCATAGCCGGTAACCAGCAGGCCGGCCGAGGGGATCGACACGCCGAGATCGGCCGCAACCTCCGGCAACAGGCCCATGATGACGAATTCGGTGGTGCCGATGCAAAAGGACGCAATGGCAAGCGCAAGGATCGGCAAAGGCATGGAAAATCCAGACTGAATCGGTTCAATTCAGACTGAACGAGAAGCCTTGCCGCGCGCAATGCACATTGCTGCAACGCACCAATGCAGAAAGCGCCGAGCTTGACGCGGGGCTATGTCAGGCGAGCGGCTTCAGCTCCTGGGCGATGGTTGGCAACAGCTCCGAGACGTTGGGGTGGATATGCACGGCGCGCGCCAGCGTATCGACCGGCGCCTTGGCGTACATCAGGTCGAGCACGCAGTGCACTGCCTCGTCGCCGCCGGGGCCGAGCACGGAGCAGCCGAGGATTTCCCTGGTGTCGGCATCGACCAGGATCTTCATGAAACCTTGCGTCTGGCCCTTTTCGATGGCGCGGCCGACGCGGGTCATTGGTCGCTGGCCGACCAGCGCCTTGCGCCCGGATTTCTTCACCGCCGCCTCGGTCATGCCGCAGCGGCCGAGCGGCGGATCGATGTAGAGCGCATAGGCCTCGATGCGGTCGCTGACCTTGCGCGGATCGTCGTCGAGCAGATTGGCGGCGACGATCTCATAATCGTTGTAGGAGGTGTGGGTGAAGGCGCCCTTGCCGTTGCAGTCGCCCATCGCCCAGATGCCGGGCACGCTGGTGCGCAACTGGTCGTCGACGGTGACGAAGCCGCGCAGATCGACCGTGATGCCGGCCTTGTCGAGGCCGAGGTCGTCGGTGTTGGGGGTGCGGCCGAGTGCCAGAAGCACATGCGAGCCGACCGCCGGCGGCTTGCCGGATGAGAAGGTCACGGCGATGTCCTTGCCCTGTCTGGCAAAGCGGATGTCGTCGGCGCCGACATGGACTTCTATGGCTTCGTTTTCGAGGATCGACAGGATGGCCGCCGACACGTCCTCGTCCTCGCGGCCGGTCAGGCGCGAACTCTTCTCGATGACGGTGACTTCAGAGCCGAAGCGGCGAAACATCTGCGCGAATTCAAGAGAGATGTAGCTGCCGCCGACGACGATGAGATGGCGCGGCAAAACGTCGAGGTCCATCATCGAGGAGTTGGTGAGGTAGTCGACGTCGTTGACGCCGGGCAGGTCGGGCACCGAGGCGCGGCCGCCGGTGTTGAGGAAGATCTTTTCGGCGGTCAGAAGGTCGTCGCCGACACGCACCGTGTTGGCGGATTCGAAGCGGGCATGGCCGCGATAAAGCGTGCAGCCCTTCATGCCGGCGATCCACGTCTCCAGATTGCTGCGGGAGTCGTTGGTGACCTTGTCCTTGCGCGCCTTGATCCTCTTGTAGTCCACGCCGACAGGGCCTGAGAACGTCACGCCGTAGTCCGCGGCACGCCGCGCCAGATGCGCGGCATAGGCGCTGGCGACCATGGTCTTGGTCGGCATGCAGCCGGTGTTGACGCAGGTGCCGCCGACCAGCTTGCGCTCGATCAGCGCCACGCTCATGCCGGCTGACGTCAGCCGGCCGGCGAGAGGAGGGCCGGCCTGTCCGGCGCCGATGATGATGGCGTCGTATGTCTTGGCGTCTGAGGCTTGGGCAGTCATACCACCGCCGCCACGATCAGCAGGCCGCCGATGATCGCCACCGCGTCCTCGAGGAGGGCGGCAGGCAAATCCTTGCCGAAGGCGGCGGCCAACCGGCCGCGCGCTTCGGCGCCGCCATAGGTGCCGATGACAGCACCGATGGCGCCGGCAATCAGGCCGCCAATGGTGGAACCGGCAGTGGCGCCGATCACCGCGCCGCTGAAGGCGCCAAGCAGGATGCGGGCGCCGAATTGCTGCGGCACCTTGCGGCTCGGCGTCGAGGGCAGCTGGTCGGTGACCAGTTCGACGATGGCGAGGATGGTGAAGATACCGACGGCGGCCCAATGGCCCATGAAACTTGCCCAGGTGCCGGCCACCGGCAGCCAGCCGAGATAGGCGCCCCAGGCGATCGCGCCCGGCGCGGTCATGGCGCGAAGACCGGCAATCACGCCGATCAGAAGTGCAAGCAAATAGAGCATGTCGATCCCCTCGAAAGCAGGCCCGGGACTGGCCTACGAGGGCAAGCTAGCATAGGTCCTGCGTTTGACGAGAGTAGGCGATGGTGCTTCTTCCATCAGTGAGCATTGTACTTTGGTAACCAGTCGAACATGACGAACGGACGGAGTCGCTGTGATGGCCGGAAGCGAACGCACAAGGATGATTGCAGGCGAATGGTACATCTGCATCGACGACGAACTGGAGGCGCTGCGGGAGATCGCGCGCGATGCGGTGTTCGAGCATAATACGCTACGGCCCCAGCAACGCGGCAATATCGGCCCGGCGCTATTGGCGCTGCTCGGCAGCGCGGGCGCAGGCTCCCGGATCGAGGCGCCTTTCCACTGCGCCTACGGTTTCAACATCCATCTCGGCGACGGCGCCTTCCTCAATGCCGGCTGCACCATCCTCGACCCCGCGCCGGTGCGTATCGGCAGGCGGACGCTTCTCGGCCCCAATGTGCAGATCTACTGCGCCGAGCACCACAAGGAGGCCGCGGGCCGTCAGTCGGGACTGGAGATTGCCCGGCCGGTCACCATCGGCGATGACGCCTGGATCGGCGGCAGCGCCATCATCCTCGGCGGCATCAGCATCGGCGATGGCGCCATAGTCGGCGCCGGCGCGGTGGTGACGCGCGACGTCCCTGACAACACCACGGTGGTCGGCAATCCGGCGCGGGCGGTCAAGCGGGGCTGAACTCGTCGTGGGCGGTCAGTATGAAGCCGTGCGTGCCATGCGCTCGTCCGGACCGGCTCGCCGCGAGAATTCACGCCGGTATTGGGCCGGTGACGTCTTGAGCCGTGCGGCGAAATGCTGGCGCAGCGAGGTGGCGCTGCCGAAGCCGGCTTCGAAGGCCACCATGTCCATCGATTTTTCCGTCGCCTCCAGCAGCCGTTGCGCCAGTTCGATGCGTTGGCCGGCCAACCATTCGCCAAAGCTGGTGCCGATCGATTTCTGGAAACGGCGGGTGAAAGTGCGCCGGGTCAGGCCCGCGGCCTCCGCGACGCGGTCGAGGTTGTGCGTTTGTCCGAGCGTTGCCCGCACCGTGTCGAGCGCCAGGGTGAAGCGGTCGGTGGCCGGGGTTTTCGCCAGCGGGCGCTCGATGAACTGCGCTTGCCCACCCTGCCGGTGCGGCGACAGCACGATGTGCCTGGCCAGCCGCAGCGCTACCTCTGCGCCATAGCGGGCGCGCACAATGTGCAGGCAGCAATCGAGCCCGGCGGCGACGCCGGCCGAGGTGACGATGTCGCCGTCGTCGACATAGAGCACGTCGGCGTCGACTTCGATGTCCGGGTATAATGTTTGCAGCCGGTCGGTGGAGGCCCAATGTGTCGTCGCACGCCGGCCCGCAAGCAGCCCGGCGGCGGCAATGGCGAAGGTGCCGAGACAGAGGCCGACGATCAGCGCACCGCGCCGGTGCGCGTGGGTGAGCGCTGCCAGGAGCGGCGGCGGAAGTGGGGCCTCGAGATCCTTCCAGCTCGGAACGATGACGATGTCGGCATCGTCGAATGCGGAAAGGCTATACGGCACCGCGATGGTCAGCCCGGCATGGGTGTGGATCGCTCCATCGTCGAGCGCGCAGACGCGAAAGTCGAAACGCGGCAAGCCAAGCTTGGTGCGGTCGGTGCCGAACACCACGCACGGCACGGAGAGGTGGAACGGGCTGATGCCGTCAAAGGCGAGAACGGCAATGATCGGGTCGGCCATGCGTGTTTCCAGCAAGCGAAAAGCAAATTGTCCCAATTCTTTCGAATGATGTCAATCGGGCCACTTTTGGCAGTCGGGCGATCCGCCTATTTTCGACCTGTCCCATTCAAGCCCGAAGGAGAACACCATGTCCGCCAATATCACGCCGCGCCGCGCACTCATCGTTATCGATGTCCAGAATGATTATGATGGCGGCAACCTCGCCATCCAGTATCCGCCGTTCCGCGACAGCGTCGTCAATGTCGCGCGCGCTATGGATGCCGCCGCTGCGGCCGGCGTGAAGGTGGTGGTCGTCAAGCAGATGGCGCCCGAGACCTCGCCAGTCTTCGCCAAGGGCAGCCATGGCGGCGAACTGCATCCCGAGATCGCCCGGCGAAGCCGCGACCACTATGTCGAGAAGTCACTGCCTAGCGCCTTTGCCGGCACCGACCTCGAGGCGTGGCTGCGCGCCAATACCATCGATACGATAACGGTGATCGGCTACATGACGCACAATTGCGACCTGTCGACCATCATCCACGCCGCGCATGTCGGCTTTGCGGTCGAGTTCCTGTCCGACGCCACCGGTTCGCTGCCTTACGCCAACAGCGCCGGCTACGCCTCGCCTGAGGAGATCCACCGCGTGGTGTCCATCATCCTGCAGTCGCGCTTTGCGGCCGTGCTCAAGACCGCCGAATGGATCGATTGCCTGAAGACCGGTGCTTTGCCCGAACGCGACACGCCCTATGCGTCCAACCAGCGCGCGCTGGCGCGCTACGCTGCATAGGCAAATTGCCGCGAAGGAACAGGGGCGCCGCAGTCTGCGGCGCCCCTTGGCGTTCCTGATCACGAACACCGGGGCGTGGCCTCGTTTGGAAGTCTTTTCGGCTGGGCCCGGATGATGAGCCGGCTAAACGCAAGAAACTCAGATCGGGCTCTATCTCAGGATGGGGAACTGGAGAACAGAGTGAAGTCTTTCACAGACGAAGGCCTCTCTCCGAGGAACGGTATATCTGGATTAAGGGGTGGGACGGGGTAGACTTCCCCGGGAGAAACAAGTGAAAGCGCGAATTGCACGAACTACAGTCGTTCTCGCCTTGGCTGGTGCCGCGGCACTCTTGCCATGGCCCGCTTTCGCCCAGGTCCCTTCGCACGCGCCGGGGACGATCTGCTTCACTCAATCCTTCTGGTGCTGGGCGCAGCCGCCCGGCCCGCCCGGATATCCGTGCGGGTGCCCGTCGCAATACGGCTATGTGCCGGGGTATCTAGGGTAGTCGTCAGGCGGGGGGATTTCACGATGACGACGACACCGGCCGACCCTCTCGTTTCTGGACTCATCGCGGACGCCAAGCTGGTCGCCAACTACGGCCGCTACGGTGTGTTCAAGGACAGTTCCCTGTTTGCGGCCATCGGCAATGCCGAAAAGCTCGACGATGCGACGGCCAGCCAGCCTGAGGTCGTCAATCTTCAGACGGTTTTCAACGATTGTTCCGGCACCGTGCCATTTGCCACCCTGGCGGCACTGCGATCGGGCTGGTCGCCCGGTGACATGTCGCGCAAGACCGCGCTGGCGACGTACTTTCTCGTGGCTCTTTCCGTGCTTTTCATGGTTGTAACCGGAAGATTGACGTACATTTACAACAAGGGAGTCGCGATAAACTCCGAACTCATAGAAATCGACAACAATGATTTCAGCGCACGGTTCGGACAGGCGATACGCCAGGTTTGGGCGACGAAGAAACAACTGAGCTCGGCATCGTCCGAGCAGGCTTCGACCACGGATCTGACGCTTCTGAAGGACGCCTATTACAATTCGGAAGATAGCCTTCACGCTCTCGACCAGCGCTTTTCCTCCCTGGTGAGAAGAGCGCAAGGGTTCATGACTGAGGACGCGCAATTCCCGATCTGGGGAATGCAATGGATGTACTGCAAATTTTATTCAACCTCCACGGCAGATGGCGTAGCGGCGGGCCAGGCTCAGTATTCCCAGCAAGGTGCCATAGACCAGTTCTGTGACCAGCCGCTGGGGGTGAGTAAATCCACGCCTCCAGACAAGCTCAAGGAGCTCCCCAATCAGCCGGATGCCTATTGCGCGCAGATAAACACCGAAAAGAAAAACCCGAACAATCTTGAAGGTACGTCTTCGGAAAAAGTGACGGACGTGAATGCCGATTTCGACGAGGCAACGCGCAGCCTGCAGTGCGACGGAGTGATCACGATCGCGCCGAACTCGATCTACACGCTGACCGCGCAGATAAAGACGCTGGACGAGGTTCTCAGCCCATATGCCTTGTGGATACTCCCGGCCTTCTACGGCGCGCTCGGAGCCATCATGTTTCACATGCGGATGATCCTCAATCCGCTGCTGCCCAATCCACCGCTGTCGCGGCTGATCCACAGGATCGCACTGGGGGCGCTGGCCGGCATGGTGCTTGCCTGGTTTGTAGCACCGGGCACCAAGCTTGGAGAGGAGGCTTCGGGAATAGGCTTCAGCCTCTTCACCTTCTCCTTCCTGTTTGGGTTCAGTCTGGATATCTTCTTCACCATTCTCGACCAGTTCGTCAGCATGTCGGTCGCCGGGATCAAGAAGTTCGGGTCCTCGACAGTGGCGTGAGAAGCCCGGCAAGCAAAAGGGCGCCGCATGGCTGCGGCGCCCTTGGTTGTCGAGACAAATCTCAGAACAGGCCTTCGATCTGGCCGGCCTCGTTGAGGAAGATTTTTTCCGAGGACGGCGCCTTGGGCAGGCCGGGCATGGTCATGACCTCGCCGCAGATGACGACGACGAAGCCGGCGCCGGCCGAAAGCCTGACCTCGCGCACCGGCACGGTGTGCCCGGTCGGCGCGCCGCGCAGGTTCGGGTCGGTCGAGAAGGAATATTGGGTCTTGGCCATGCAGACCGGCAGGTGCCCGTAGCCGGCCTGCTCCCAGGCATGCAGCTGGTCGCGCACCGACTTGTCGGCGATCGCCTCGTCGCCGCGATAGATGCGCTGGACGATGGTGTTGATCTTCTCGAACAGCGGCATTGCGTCGGGATAGAGCGGCGCGAACTGCGAGGCGCCGGATTCGGCGATCTCGACGACCTTGCGCGCCAACTCCTCAATGCCGGCAGAGCCATTGGCCCAATGCTTGCACAGGATCGCCTCGGCGCCGAGCGAGGCGACGAAATCCTTCATCGCCTGGATTTCCACCTCGGTATCGGTGGTGAAATGATTGATCGCCACGATCGCAGGCACGCCGAACTGTTTCACATTCTCGATGTGGCGGCCCAGATTGAGGCAGCCCTTCTTGACTGCCTCGATGTTTTCCTTGCCGAGATCTTCCTTCTTGACGCCGCCATTCATCTTCATGGCGCGCACGGTGGCGACGATGACGGCAGCCGCCGGCTTCAAACCCGCCTTGCGGCACTTGATGTCGAAGAATTTTTCGGCTCCGAGGTCGGCGCCGAAGCCGGCTTCGGTGACGACGTAGTCGGCGAGCTTCAGCGCCGTGGTGGTGGCGACCACCGAGTTGCAGCCATGCGCGATGTTGGCGAACGGGCCGCCATGCACGAAGGCAGGGTTGTTCTCCAGCGTCTGCACCAGGTTTGGCTGCATGGCGTCCTTCAGCAGCACCGCCATGGCGCCGTCGGCCTTGAGGTCGCGGGCATAGACCGGCGTCTTGTCGCGGCGGTAGGCGACGATGATGTCGCCGAGGCGCTTTTCCAGATCCTTGAGGTCGGTGGACAGGCACAGGATAGCCATCACTTCAGAGGCGACGGTGATGTCGAAGCCGGCCTCGCGCGGATAACCGTTGGCGACGCCGCCGAGCGAGCAGATGATTTCGCGCAGCGCCCGGTCGTTCATGTCCATGACGCGGCGCCAGGCGACGCGGCGGGTGTCGATGCCGAGCTCATTGCCCCAGTAGATGTGGTTGTCGATCAGCGCCGACAGAAGATTGTGCGCCGTGGTGATGGCGTGGAAGTCGCCGGTGAAGTGGAGGTTCATGTCCTCCATCGGCACGACCTGCGCGTAGCCGCCGCCGGCGGCACCGCCCTTGACGCCGAAATTCGGGCCGAGCGAAGCCTCGCGGATGCAGACGATCGCCTTCTTGCCGATGCGGTTGAGGCCATCACCGAGGCCGACGGTGGTGGTCGTCTTGCCTTCGCCGGCCGGCGTCGGGTTGATGGCGGTGACGAGGATCAGCTTGCCGTCCTTGTTGCCCTTCACCGATTTGATGAATTCGGCCGAAATCTTCGCCTTGTCGTGGCCGTAGGGCAAAAGGTGCTCGGTCGGGATGCCGATCTTGGCGCCGATCTCCTGGATCTGCTTTTTCTTGGCGCCGCGCGCGATCTCGATGTCGGACTTCACTTCGGCCATGACGGCTTTCCTTCGGATTGGACGGTGGAGGGGACGGGTTTGATCTCACTCGCAGGCATGTTGAACCAGGGCGCGGGCATGTTCTAACCCTGTCGCTCCCGCGGCGTCAACTTGCATGCAACTATGTTTCCTATGAAGAAAGTGTCTCCGCGGCCGGCCGACCTGTCGCCGGTTCTTCCTGGCTCCGTTGCCGCGCCGTATAGAAGCCAGAGGACGCGACGTTCCGCCGTCTCAAAACAGCCGCCCAATGCACGGAATGCGACAGAGGCGACGGCGCAAATTCGCCATCGCTCGCCGGGAAAGCTGTGGACGCTACTGAGTCAGGACGTTGCTGATCTCGACCATGTTGGAGCGCACGCGAAGCACGTAGAAACCCATCGTCGTCAGGTGCGTCGGCATGATCCAGCCATCCTCGCGGCCATTGGCGATGATGAAGGGCTGGATGCGCAGGGCCGAGACGAATTGCGCATCCATCGTGTCCCACAGATTGCCGAGATGCTTTTCCTTGATGACGTCCTCGAAGTCGGCCTGGGCGCCCTTCATCAGGCCGTAATAGGCATAGAGCTGGCCATAGGCGAACCAGAAGCGGTCGTCGGCGCGGAAGTCGAACCAGCCATTGTTATGGTTTTCGGCGCGCTCCTTGAGGATCGCGGAGGTGGAACCGATGTCGGAGGAGATGCGGTCGATATACTGCTTCAGATTGTCGGCGCGGGCATCGAACGTCGCCTGGCAGCTGCCGAGGCGGGCGTTGAAGGAGCGTAGCTTGGTGACGGCATCGCGATAATAGCTCGGCGTCGGCGTCTTGGGGCCGAACGGGTTGAGGCCGAAATACCAGGTCTCCTCGTCGAACTGCAGATTGCCGCGCGCATCCTGCAGGTCGCCGTCGATCTGCGATGTGGTGCGAACACGGCCGAGATTGTCGGCAAGCTCGGTGGCGGTACGCCGCACCGCCTGGTTGATGCCGCGCTGGAACGAGGCCTTGTTGTCCATGAACGGCGTGTTGTCCCAGTCGATGCCGAACAGGCCGAGTTTGTAGAGGATCATCGACGAGATCCAGGCATTCTGGTTGACGTTGAAGTCCGTCAGGTCGGCCGCCACCTGGGCGATGCCCGAATTGCCGCAGGTCTTGGCGGTGTCGGTGCCGGCGCCGGCGGCGACCTGTTCGCCGGCGGAAATGTTGCGGTTCTCGAAGGTGTATTTGTCGACGTAGTTGGGATCGAACTTGTTCCACCACTGGGTGGCGTAGAAGAAATTGGCGTAGAGGCCGATCAATACCAGAAGCGCGAGGCCGACCACAGCCTTCAGGATCCAGCCGCGCTGCGTATACCAGCGCCCAGCCCAGAGGAACGGCCACAGGATCGCGCCAATGACGAGGCCGATGCCGCGGCCTATCCATTGGAAGATGCGGGTGAAGAAATTCACGATCGGATCAAGCATGGCTCTCGTTCACCCCTCAGTCAGTCAGGCCGTAAAGGCGCGTGCGAAACGCCACTTTGTCTTTCAAATATGTGGTTTTCAGAACGTCCACAACATGCGACCGCCAGGCGTCGCTGTAGCCGTCATAGTCCTTGTAGAAGCCCGGCTTGTTGAAGACGTAACGCGAGACAAAGTCCTGCTGCACGAAATCCGAGATCAGCTGGTTGGTCAGCCAGGCGTCGGGATGGTCGGGCTTGCCACGCACGACCAGGAAGCGCTGTTGCGGAAACACATCCTCGATCTTGAGATGGCCGAGCTGGGCGATCTCACGCTTGGCGGCGTTGAGAAAGGGGAAATTGCCGTCCTTGGTGATCAGATCGGCATGGCCATGGATCCAGGTCTGCAGCCAGACCTTGTCGACCTCGGTCAAATTGCGGTTCGGCTCTGTGTCGCGGATGAGAGAGCGCACCACCATCTCGGCGCGATGCTCGAGATAGCCCGAGCTTTCGACCCATGACGCGCGCGGCAATTCGATGCGGCCGGTGCTGGCCAGGAACTTGAACACCTTGTCGGCATCGTTGATCGAGAGATAGCTGACCTGCCAAGGCCGCGAACGGCGAAAGCCGGGGGCGGCCGGGTCGCCGATGACGGTAGTCATATCAGGATCGACGAAGACGTAGACGCCGCCGAAATGGCTGGTCCAGTAGGCGTTGTGGCGGAAGATCACCTGGTCGGGCACCAGCGCATTCTCACGGATATCGCCGCACACCTTCGCCAGTTCCACCATACGGCTCAGCATGGTGTTGTCGCGCCAGGCATCGGGCTCCTGCTTCAGCCGGTCGACCAGCTTGCCGAGTTCGGCGGCCTTGCCCAGCACGTCCTCGGCCGAAAGCACCCTGAACTCGACCTGGCTGATCGACAGCAGATCCTCGATGTCGTTGACCAGGGGAACGGAATCCTCGATCTCCCCGTAGATGACATCCTTGATGGTCAGCGCATCGATGGCGCGCTGGTTCTTGGACATGAACTCGAACATCAGCTGCGAGGTGTTGGAAAAGGCGGTGTGCACCACCGGCAGATCGATCTGCGACGGCGTCAGGATGATGAAGCGGCGGTTGACCTCATTGGGGTCGAGATAATCGTAATCGCCGCATTCCTCGGCCACTTCGGGCGAGAAGCCGGTGCGGTCGATCTGGAAGCTCTTCAGCTTGGTGGGCTTGAGGCCAAAGGCAACAAGCGCCTTGTTGTAGCGCTGGATGAGGTGCGACTCGTCGACGGTGAGCAAGCGACCGTAGATCAGCTCATTGTCGCGGAGAAGGTCGGGCTTTTTGGCGTGGCTCATGCAGAACGTTCCGAGTGGCGTTGCCTGTTGTGGCGAAGCGCCAACGCTGACGCCTCCCTCTCCCCGTTCTTCACGGGGAGAGGGTAAGGGTGAGGGGCAGCGCTAGCATTCAAGGACATGTCTCCCCATGGCCTTTGGCGTCAATAAATCGAAGATCATTGGTCCGGATGTGCCGATCGAGGCGCTGTTCGATAGCTGCCAGTATGGTCGTAGCGATCTCTGGTCCACGCATGCGCCGCCCCTCACCCTTACCCTCTCCCCGTGAAGGACGGGGAGAGGGGGGCGTCAGCGTTAGCGCCAAGCCTTTCAGCACCCGCGGGCAGCGAAGGAAGCTCACGCATTCCAGAGCCCCTTCTTCTTCATCTCCTCCATCTCGCGCCCCGCCCGTTCGCGCAGGCGTGCGTCGCGCAGCAGCTTCTCCACCGCGGCGTCGTCGGATTTGTCGGAATAGCGGAACTCCGAGTCGGCGTAGCGGTTGATCTCCTGCATGACCATGTCCATCGAGAACGGCCCACGCAGTTCCTCGATCATGGCTTTCTTTTCGTTGTAACCCTTGTGCATGAAGGCTTCCGGCTTCTCGAACCAGTCGTCGGGCAGCTCGATGTCCATGGCGCGCATTTTGATGGCGTCGGTGACGTTCTTGATGGCTCGGCCGGTGAAGCGCGGCTCGGCATCCTTGATCAGGTGCAGATAAGTGCCGATGTCGGCCATCGATTTCGGCGCGCCATTCTCCTTCATGTAGCGCTCATAGACCTTCATCAGCCCGTCTTCCTGAGGCTTCTCGTGCTCCTCATAGGCTTCGGTCACCGCGCGCTGGATCTCCTGCGCGGCGTAGAGCTTGTGGTCGCCGAGTGGGATCTTGTGGTTCTTGCCGGCAAGCAGGACGAAGATGTCGATATAGTCGTCGCGGCTCTGTGGGCCGTCGACCAGCCAGCGGGCGCCGGCGCGCTGGCGCAGCGCATCGTCGACATTTTCGGGATAGTTGGAAAACATGCCGAACGAGCAATTGCCGCGCACCACCGTGCCGGCGCCGGCAAAGGCGTCCATCAAGACGCCGGTGATTTCCTGTTGGCCGGCCGAGGCGCGGTCGTCGGAGCGGCGGGCCGCCACCTGGTCGATGTCGTCGACGGTGCCGAAGCCGATGACGCGTGGGTTCAAGACATTGTTGATGAACTGGCGGCAGTTCTGGCCGGATTTGCCCTGGTAGGACGAGATCTGGTCGACGCCGAAATTCTCATAGGCGAAGGGATAGCCGGCAACCTGGCAATAGCCGTTTACGAGGCCGGCGATCATCTGGATCAGCGTCGTCTTGCCGGTGCCCGGCGCGCCATCGCCGATGAAGGTGAAGAGGAAGCCGCCGAGCTCGACGAACGGGTTCAGCTCGCGCTCGAAATCATAGGCCATCAGCATCTTGGCGAGCTTGACCGACTGGTATTTGGCGATGTGGTTGCCGACGACCTCTTCGGGCTTCTTGAAGGTCATCACCAGCGGCTTGGAGCGCTTGCCGGGCGCGACGTCGAAGCCGTCGAGGGTGAAATCGTCGGCGTCGATGCGGATATGGGCGTTCTCGAACGGGCCGATGCCGTCGAAGCGGCCCTTGCGGGCCAGCAGCCCATCAATGGCAACACGGGCGAAAGCACGCGCCCGGGTCGTCAGGTCGCCATCGTCCTTCGACCCGGTGATCGCCCTGTCCAACCCAGCCACGATCGACTTCACCGCGTCCTGCGGCGTGTCGAACAGGAAGTCGGGTTCGGGGATATCGTTGGGCGCCTCGCCATCGCTGTCGATCAGCTGGAACAGATAGGAGGCAAGGCTGAAGGCCGAAACGTAAGCAGAGGCTGACAGAAGCTTCTTGAAGGTCGCGGCTTCATCGCCTTCGAGCGGTGCGCGGGTGTTCTTGGCCTGCAGGCTTTCAAGGTCGGAGCCTTCGGCGAAGACATCGGAAATGGCGAGCGCAATCGCCAGGCCGCGGCGGGCGCGAAACAAAAGCGTGTGCTGCGGGATGCTCATCAACTGGTCGTCGGGATGGATCGCGGCGACGGTCTTGGTAAGCTCGACCTCGCGTGTGCGGCGCACCGAGCCGACCGAGACGGTGGAGACGAAGCGGCGGTTGGTGCCGGCAAGCGCGGTGCCGGATTCGCGTGAAGGATCCTCCAGCACGACGACGCGAGTGATGAAGCTTTGCGCGGTTGCGCGGTGCTTTTCGATAGCCGCTTCCGGAATGGTGGTCAGGCCGGTGTCCATGAAGGATGCTCCGCGATGTGACGGTCAGACATCTGAAATCACCTGCCCATTTGACAGGATGTGAACCTTGTAGCCGGAAAAGATCTTTTGAGCTTCGCCGGCGGCGTAGAGTGCTTGATAGGCTTCGTGCGGGATCAGGGCGTGGTTCTCGTAGCTCGACACACCCTGGCGCGCGGCTTCGAGATCGTCGGTGTTGATAAAGAATTCCTGCGTGGTCTTCTCGCTCGAAAACAGGCCCTTGCGGCCGGGTTTCTCGCCCTTGGAGTAGACCTCCTGGATGGTCCAGGTGAGCAGCCAGGCATTTTCCGGTTTGCGCACCTTGGCCAGCACCTCGGTCACGGTCGAATTGTTGTCCGTAATGCCTGCGGAATAAAAGGGGCCGAGCACGACGCGGCGCAGCTGCTTAGGGTGCAGCGGCTCGAAATCCTTGTCGAGATTGACCGCAATCGTTGCGGGCGAAAGCGTGTAGGCGGAATTCTTCTCGGTGAAATCGTCGAAGCGATGGGCGAGTTCGGGGTTGAGCAGGCCGTCCACCGGCAGCGGGATGTCGACCCGTTCATTGAGCTTGCCGCTGCTGTCAACGAGCTGCCGGATCATGCTTTCGGAGGAATCCTCCACCGTCACCATGTAGACCAGCGGCAGGTTGGCGCTGCCGTCGAAGCTCGCCCAGTGCACGAGGTAATAGGGGCGCCCGGTCTTTGGATTGACCGAGACCTTGGCCGTCTGCGCCAGCGAGAACGGGCCAAAAGTCTGTTCGCTCTTGACGTCCTCGAGATAGAGCCGCTCGGCCATCGACTTCTGCAGCGCTTCGGGGAATTCCTTGTGGCGCAGGATGAAGTCGGCCATTTCCTCGCGCAATTCGCCGGCCAGCGGAATGTTGGCCAGCCGCGCCTCGGCCTGGCGGCGGTCGTTTTCCAGTTCGAGCAGGTTCTGGAAGACGGGATAGCCGCTGTCGGCGCGCGAAATGCGGAACGTGTCCATGAAGCCGAGCCGGTTGCGCCAGCAGGAAAACGATTTGTCCAGCCGGGCAATGTATTCGGCGACAATCTTGGCGACGATGCCGTGCCGGTAAAGCGGCGAGCGGTCGTCGCGCATGAACACTTCGAGGCCGCTGAGTGCCGCCGTGATGGCGGAAAAATAGCGCGCCGCCGCTTCGTTTTCGGGAGTCATGCCGGTGTGCCCGCGTGCAGCCGCTCCTTACGACTGCACGTAGTTGGCCGAATTGTGCTTCTTCATCACGTCGTCGAAACGGCGGGCGAAGGCGTCGTCGGCGAGCTTCTTGCGGCGCTGGATGTCGGAGCTGGCGACCATGTTCTTCTCGTGCATTTCGAGGAGATCGCCGATGTGCTTTTGCGAGGCGGCGCCAATGCCGGCCATGGTCTCTTCGGCGGTGTTGTCAACCTGGCTGCCCAGCGTGTTGATCTTGTGGGCGACATCCTGCTGGGCGGCGGTCTTCAAGGAATCTTCCAGTGCCTTGTAGAGCACGATGCGCTGCTCGGTATCGATTGTCAGCTTGTTGATCAGCGTCGACTGCGCTGCGATCTGATTGTTGAGCGAATCGACGAAGGTCTGGAACATCGAGGTGTAGCGTTCCAGCGTCTGGCTTTCGGCCAGAAGCTCCTGCTCCTTGGCCTGCTTTTCATTGTATTCGGTCGCCAGTTTCGAGCGCTCGCCCTCAAGCTGCGTGCGCTCCTTCTGACTGGTAGAAGCGGCGATCTTGTTTTCGATGTCGAGCAGCAGCGGATTGACCTCCTCGATGCGCTTCTGCACCGCCTCGAGGTTGGTCATGGTGACCTTGCGGCGCTCGATCACCTGCGACAGGCTGTTTTCCGAGGTCTTGTAGCGCTGGTCGAGGACCTCTTTCTGCGCTTTCAGGATGCCGACGATGGTGTCGGACTTGACCAGAAGCTCCTGCAGATTGCCGGCCAGCGACATGTTGCGGACGCGGTCGGTGCGCATGCGCTGCTTGCGTTGCGCCGAGAAGACGCCGACGAAGCTTTCCCAGCCGGTGTAGTTCTTCATGCTCTCGAATTCGGTGCCGAAGACGTTGGTGGCGTCTTCCAGCCCGATGATCAGGTCGGCAATGTTGCCTTCCATCACCTTCTGCTGCTTCAGCACGTCCTCGATGCGGGCATTCTCGATGTCGAAATTGGCGTCGCCGATCTTCTTGTCGGCGGTGGCCAGCGTATCAAGCACCGTGCCCGACTGCTCGATCTTGGAGCGCATGTCCTGCACGACCTGCCTGGTCTTGGCAATTTCGGCATCGAAATTCTGCAATGTCGCCATAGGGGCCTCCCGCTTCGGCTTCCGGTCGCTGGCTGCGAACAGCGGCGAATATATGTGGGGTAACAGGGGATTGAAAGACGCAAGACAAGACCCGCCCCGAAAACAAAAAAATGCCTGGTCGTCTTGAAAGGCAATGAAGGCGGGGTCATGGCGTGATTAACCAGCCGGCCAAGTATTGTTCAATTGTCATGAACTTTGACGGCTGCGAAGAAGTCGATCTCGGACAGTGTGGGTGTGCTGAATTCGACAGAGGGCTCAATGAGTTGCAAGCGCGAGACAGCTGGCGGAAGCCGTCGCCATCACGCTACGCATCGCGCCGTTCAAGGCTTCGGATCGGCCTTCAGATAGGCGATGACGTTGGCGATGTCCTCGTCGCTGCTCAGGCCGGAGAAGCCCATCCTGTTGCCGGGTACTTTCAGCTTGGGAGCGCCGAGATAGGCTTTGAGGTTGGCTTCGTCCCAAACGAGGCCGGCCGCGCCAGCGTCCTTCATGGCCTGCGAATAGTTGAAGTTCTGGGCGGTGCCGGCGGTGCGGCCGACGATACCGAGGAGATGCGGGCCGACCTTGTCGCGGTCGCTTGCCGCCTCGTGACAGGCCATGCAGCGGTAGAATACTTTCTTGCCAAGTGCTGCATCGCCGTCGGCCTGCGCGGCGAGGATACCGGCCAAGTAAATGACAAGGGCTGATGAAATGGCTCGAAGCATGGCGGGTCCCGGCTGGCTCTTGTTGAGGGCAAAATAGGCAGCAGGCCTTAACAAACGCAGTATGGCGGCTGGATAGCGGACCGGGCTCAATCCGTGCGCGGGATCGCCGCAACCGCCTGCTTGACTTGCTTTTCAATCGCCGCCGACGAATGATTGTCGCGCACGAAAGCGCGGCCGATCTCCGCCATCTCGGCGGCCGCTTGCGGGCGTGTCGCGAGATCGATGATTTTCGATGCCAACTTGCCGGCATCGTCGCTGGACAGGAAATGCCTGCCCGCCTGCAGGCCAAGCCCTTCGACGGCCTTTTCGGTGGCGGCGACGACCAAGCCCGCCGCCATCGCCTCCAGCACCTTGATGCGGGTTCCGCCGCCGAAGCGCAGCGGGATCGGCGCATAGCCGGCGCGGCCAAGCAATTCCGGCAGATGCGGCGGGTTCTCGATCAACCGCAGACCATGCCTGGTGCATAGACCGCGCACGACATCGCGCGGGTTTCTGCCGGCGACGGTGATCGACCAGGGCCGGCCGGAAGCGGCGAGGCGCGGCGCCATCGCGCGGCCGATCTGCTTGACGGCGTCGATGTTGGGGAAATAGCCTAGATGGCCGATGAAACACAGGCTGAGCTCACTGAAGCGCTCGGCAGCAATCGGCAGGGAAAGCACGCTCTCGTCTGGAATGGGGTTGCCGACGAGCCTGATGTCGTTGACGGGGCCGAGAGCGGACAGAAGCGCTTCGTCGGCCCGCGAACAAACCCAGACCTGGTCGGCCACGGCAGCCGCACACCTGTCGGCTTCGCGCGCCTCTGCCTTCCTTCGCCTGTTTTGGCGCCAGTCTCGAATTTGCTGCCACAGCGTCAGGCCGGCGATCCGGTCGGACACCGTCCGGGAATCGATGTTGTGCTGGTCAAGGACGGTGCGCGCGCGATGCTTCGGCGCCAGCGTCAGCAGCTGCGAAAGCACGATCTCCTCGATTACCACGAGATCGGGCGCGAATTCCCTCCAGATGGCGTCGGCCTCGGCCAGCTCGTCGTCCGGCATCATATGCACGGTCGGGTGCGGGCCGCGCCTACCCCACGGCGCCCTGCCGCGCGCTGCCTCGATGATCCGGTGACGGATGTTCGGCGGTGTGGAGGGTGCCGGGGCGCCAGTCAGGCTTACCGTCAGGACCTCGCCCATCGATGCCAGGGCGCGTGCATTGGCGGCGTTCCGGATCTCTCCGCCGGAGACCGGCGGAAACGGGCAATCGACTGTGAACTGCAGAATTTTCATGTTGTCCCGGCCGTTCAGCCTCTGGTGAAGCCAATGAAATCGTCAGGCGCGGCGCGGCCCATTTCCTCTTCCCAGTGGCGGCGGCAGAGCGAGATATAGACGTCCTTGCCGATCGCCACCTGTTCGCCTTGTCTGGCCACCTTGCCGTCAGCGCCGAGACGCACGACCATCGTCGCCTTGCGGCCGCAGCGGCAGATGGTGCGCACTTCGCGCAGATCGTCTGCGATGGCGAGAAGCGCTCGCGAACCGGAAAACAGATTGCCCTGGAAATCGGTGCGCAGGCCGTAGCACATCACCGGGATGTTCAGCCGGTCGGCGATACGGGCGAGCTGCCAGACCTGCTCTTCCTCGAGAAATTGCGCCTCGTCGACAAAGATGCAATGCACCGTCGTAGGTTCGTGATGCTCGGCGACGCGAGCGTAGAGATCGTCGCCGTCGCGGAACATCTCGGCCTCCGTCTCCAGGCCGATGCGCGACGAGATCAGCCCGGTGTCGCCCTTTCTGTAGTGGCCGGCGACGAACAGCATCGTCGTCATACCGCGTTCGCGATAATTGTAGGACGCCTGCAGCAGCATTGTCGTTTTGCCGGCATTCATCGTCGCATAGTGGAAGTAGAGCTTGGCCATGCCGTCCTTTTAAGCCGAGTTGGCGCGGCGCGGGGAGAGGGCACCGCTGCATTTGATGGGAAAAGCCGTCTGCAATCGAAAAAGCGGCGGGCGTGTCGCTGTTTGGCCAGTCCGCGCCGTTGATCGTGATTGTCTTAGCGCTTGAAACCACACCAGAATGGTGTTTGGCTGACGAAACAAGGCGGGCAGAGAAACCGTAACTACGCTTCGCCAAAGAATCACAATGGGAGACTGCCAATGTCGCGTATGAACACCTTCGTCGCCGGCCTCGGCCTGGCGACTTTTCTGTCCACGAGCGCTGCACTTGCCGGCGATCCGGAGAGCTGCAAGGCGGTGCGCCTTTCCGATGTCGGCTGGACCGACATCCAGGCAACCACCGGCGTCGCTTCGGTGCTGCTCACCGCGCTCGGCTACGAGCCGCAGACGATCCAGCTATCGGTACCGGTGACCATGGCGTCGCTGAAAAACAAGGATCTCGACGTCTTCCTCGGCAACTGGATGCCGTCGATGACCAACGACATCAAGGACTACACCGCCGATGGTTCGGTCGAGACGATCGGCACCAACCTGACCGGCGCCGGCTACGGCATCGTCGTACCGACCTATGTCGCGGAGGCCGGCGTCAAGTCGCTGACCGACATCGGCAAGTTCAAGGACAAGTTCAACGGCAAGATTTACGGCATCGAGGCGGGCAATGACGGCAACCGCATCATCCTCGACATGATCAAGAACCCGAAGGACAATCTCGAAGGCTTCGAGCTGGTCGAGTCCTCGGAAGCCGGCATGCTGACGCAGGCCGAGCAGTCGATCAAGAACAATGAGTGGATCGCGTTCCTCGGCTGGACGCCGCATCCGGTGATGGGCGCCATGAAGCTCACCTATCTCGACGGCATGGGCGACAGCGGCTTCGGCGCCGCCACCGTCTACACCAATGTGCGCAAGGGCTACACCACCGAATGCCCGAATGCCGGCAAGTTCATCGCCAACCTGAAGTTCAACCTGGACATGGAAGGCGAGATGATGGACGCGATCCTGAAGGGCGGCGACGCCAACACGGTCGCAGCCGACTGGCTGAAGAAGCACCCTGACGCGGTTGCGCCGTGGATTGCCGGCGTCACCACCTTCGATGGCGGCGATGCGGCAGCGGCGGTCAAGACTGCGCTCGGAAGCTGAGCCGACTAATTCGGCCAAGCCGAACCAGGAAGGGCAGCCAATCTAGAAAAGGCTGCCCTTTTTCATATCCTGTGAGAAGATGACCTAATGAGAGCGGAGGCCGGAAGCAGGCGGTCTCTCGCATGAGAGGGGCGATATGGATCCGATTTCGAAATTCATGGTTGATCACAAGATACCGATCGGCGCCTGGGGAAAGGCGTTCTTCGGTTTCCTCACCGACAATTTCGACACCGTGTTCAGAGCCTTCTCGAATGGCCTCAATTTCCTGCTCGACGGGCTGGTTGGCATCCTTTTGATGGTGCCGCCGGTGCTGCTGGCGCTGATCATCGCCATCATCGCCTGGCTGCTGCAGCGCTCGCGCCCGCTGGCCATAGGCGTCTTTCTCGGCCTGATCTTCATCATCAACCAGAACCTCTGGAAGCAGACGGTGCAGACGCTGGTGCTGGTCGTGGCCGCCGCCGCCATGGCGATGGCCATCGGCGTGCCGCTCGGCATCTGGGCCGCGCACAAGCCGAAGGTCTACCGCATCATGCTGCCGGTGCTCGACCTGATGCAGACGCTGCCGACCTTCGTCTACCTGATCCCGGTCCTGACCCTGTTCGGTCTCGGCAACGCGCCCGGCCTCATCGTCACCATCATCTTCGTCATCCCGACCGCGGTCCGGCTCACCCATCTCGGCGTCGTCTCGGTGCCGAAGTCGATCATCGAGGCCGGCGAGGCGTTTGGCGCCACCAAGCAGCAGCTGCTGTGGAAGGTCGAATTGCCCTCAGCGCTGCCGACCATCATGGCCGGGCTGACGCAATCGATCATGCTGTCGCTGTCGATGGTGGTGTTTGCAGCACTCATCGGCGCCGGCGGCCTGGGCACTGAAATCAACCGCGCGCTCGGCTCGCGCCGCATCGATCTCGGGCTCGAGGCGGGCCTGGCGATTGTCGTACTCGCCATCGTGCTCGACCGGATGACGCGTATCGGCGTTGGAGGCAAGAAATGACCGTCGCCGTTGACTTCAAGAATGTCGATATCGTCTTCGGGTCCGACCAGGCCGGTTCGCTGGCGCTGATCGACGGCGGCGCCACGCGCGCCGAAATCCTCGAAAAGACCGGCAATGTGCTGGGTTGCGCCGGCGCCAGCCTGACCGTGCATGAGGGCGAAATCTCGGTGCTGATGGGCCTGTCCGGCTCGGGCAAGTCGACGCTGCTGCGGGCGGTCAACCGGCTCAACGTGGTGTCGCGCGGCCAGGTGCTGGTCAAGGACGGCGACAATATCGTCGATGTCGTGACCTGCGATCAGGCGACGCTGCGGCGGCTGCGGCAGAAGCAGGTGGCGATGGTGTTCCAGCAGTTCGGCCTGCTGCCTTGGCGTACGGTGGAGGAGAATGTCGGCCTCGGCCTCGAACTCGCCGGCGTGCCGGAGCAAGAGCGCAAGGAGCGCGTGCAACGCCAGCTGAAACTGGTCAATCTCGACCAGTGGTCGAAGAAATACGCGCATGAGCTGTCCGGCGGCATGCAGCAGCGCGTCGGCCTGGCCCGTGCCTTCGCCACCGAGGCGCCGATCCTGCTGATGGACGAGCCGTTCTCGGCGCTCGATCCGCTGATCCGCACCAAGCTGCAGGACGAATTGCTGCAGCTGCAGGCGGAGCTGAAGAAGACCATCATCTTCGTCAGCCATGATCTGGAAGAGGCGCTGAAGATCGGCACCCACATCACCATCATGGAGGGCGGTCGCATCGTGCAGACCGGGGCGCCGGAAGACATCGTGCTCAAGCCCGCCAATGACTATGTCCGCGACTTCATCGCCAATGTGAATCCGTTGTCGGTGCTGACCGCCTGGAACGTCATGCGCGACAGCCGCGACCTCGAGCACGGCGATAATGGCTGGGTGTGGCTCGACCGGCGCAAGACGACGCGTTTCAAGATCGACGAGCACGGGCTGGTGGCGGCGGCGGAACGCGACGGCAAACCGGCGGTATGGGTGTCGTGCGCCGATGTCGAGGCGCAGCCGGAGGAGACGGCGCAAGTGTTCTGGGCCAACCCCGGGACCTCGCTGAAGACGGTGATGCTGGCCATGCACCGCTCGCAGACGGCACCCGTGGCGCTGTTCGACGACCAGTCGCGCTTTGTCGGCGCGATCGGGATACGCGATGTGCTGAGCGCGGTGTTGCGGCGCTAGATCATGATGAGATTTGGTTGAAATCTCATCATGATCTAACCCTTTGTTGGAGCATGATCTTTTCCAAAAACCGGTACCCACTTTTTGGGATCATGCTCTAAGCCAGCCCGATGCGCGTGGCGCCGAGCTTGAACAGGGCTGTGGCATCCCGGTCGAAGCGGAAGGTGTCGATGAAGTCGTCGGCTCGGTAATCCGGAAGCGTCTTGCGGATGGCGGCGGCGAAGTTTTTCGCCTCGTCCAGCCGCCCAGCCAACGCCAGGCAGTGGGCGGCGATCGACAGGATGATGACATGTGCGTTGGGGCGGGCGGCCGCCTTCAGCGCCCATTCGGCCGCCTCGTCGAACTGGCCGAGGCGGACATGCGCCATGGCGCGTGCGCCCAGCATGCCGAACAGCATCGGGTCGAACGGCGACAGATGGCGCGAATGATCCGACGATCCGATCGCCGCGTGCGGGTCGCCCGACTGCGAATGCACGAAGGACAGCGCATAGTGGCCAAGCGCGAAGTTCGGGCTGAGGTCGACGGCTCTTTGCAGTTCTAGCACGGACGCATCACCCTCGCCGCGCAGCCACAGCGCCCGGCCCATCGCCCAGTGCGCGGCGGGATTATGATCGTCGACCAAAACGCTCTGGCCGGCCGCCTCAAAGGCAAGCGCGCTGTCCTGGTCGCGGTCGCCCCAGCGCTGGAAGGCGCTCTGCCAATGGGTGAAGGACAGGCCGGCATAGGCGCGGGTAAAGGTCGGATCCTGCTGCAGTGCGATGCCGAAGAAATGCCTGGCCTGCTCGTTTTCGCTGCGGGTGAAGCGATACATATGCCAGAGTCCTCGATGGTAGGCCTCCCAGGCATTGAGCGAATTGGGCGCCTTCAGCATGGCGCGGTTGCGCTCGACCATCTCTATCTCGGATGAGATGAAGGCCACGATGCTGTTGCCGATATCGTCGAGGACAATGAAGATGTCCTCGGGCTTGCGCTCGAAGGTCTCGGCCCAGACGATCCTGGCCGTGCGCACCTCGACAAGCTCGACGGTGACGATCAGGCGGCCGGTCAGGCTGCGCACCGTGCCGGTGGCGACATAGTCGACATCCAGCCTGCGGCCGGCATCTTCCGGCGCGATGTTCTTTTCTGCCAGCGCAAAGACCGAGCCCCGGGCGATTACAAAGAAGTCCCTGAGCTTGGCGAGGCGGGTAATGATGTCGTGGGTCAAGCCGTCGGCCAGCCCACCACAAACGCCGCCGGCATCTTCGGCAAATGGCATCACGGCAAGCGAAGCTTTGTGGGGCGCCGCGGCTTCGGTGGGGGCACGCGCGATCGGGCTGTGGCCCGCCACCGGCGCTACCGCAGGCTGTGCCGGCAAAGTCGCGCAGTGACGTTCCGCGCGAATGGCAAGCCACGCCTGGCGCACAGGGCCGAAATCCAGCTCTTCCGATTGGAAGAGCGATGCCGCAGCGGCAAGATGGTCTTCGCAGGCGCCGAACTGGCTGCGCCGCGCCAGCCTCACCAGGAGTGCGACATGGGCGCTGCTGTCGAACGGGGTCAATTCCAGCCATTTTTCGAGATGGGCGGAGACGTCTTCGGAATCGGCCGGCAGCGTCTTGACCAGATGTTCCAGTATAGCAGCTTGGCAGGAACCGAGACGGCGGCGCTGCGCGGTCAGCCAGCTGTTGAAGAGAGGGCTGCGGTCGATCTCCAGCCCTTCGAGGAAGTCGCCGACGAACAGGTCGGAGAGCAACTGCAGTCGCGTCGGCTCGAGCGTTTCGATGCCTGCGGCAGTTGCCGCGCCAACATCCAGCACGTCGACCGAGATACCGTCGAGATCAAGCACGATCGTATCATGCACGGTTACGATCCGGCCGCGGCCCGGTTCGTCGAGCGCGGCCCGCAGCTTGCTCAGGCACCAGCGAAGCTCACCCCTGGGATCATTTGGAACGTCCCACAGCAACTCGCAGAGCTTGCCACGTCCGACCGGATGGGGCGCCAGCGCCAGATAGGCCAGCAGCGCGCGCAGCTTGCGCGATGCCGGCAAGGCCACCGGAGCGGCGTCGCGCACAATCGCCAGCGGGCCGAAAAGCCGCAGAGACAGGCCTTTCCGGCTGCTTGCCTGGCTCGATTCCACGCCTGTTTCCACGCCTTTTCCCACGCTTGCCCACCGGACCTTGTTTTATCACCGAACGCGACAAAGTGCACACCCGGCTCGCAGATTGTGTGCCGAATGTGGTGCTTTCCACATTGTGGCACTTCAAAGACCTGTAGTGCGGCAAGGTGTCGAAACCTCGTCGCCCAAACCGCCGGTGTGTAACCGGCCCGTGAGCAAGAACCAGGAGTTTACCCATGTTGCATCAGCAGAAAATCAGAACCACGGCAGGCCGCGGCCGCCTTTTCGACAGCATTCTCGACACGGTCGGCGACACGCCGGTCATCCGCGTCAACAATCTCGGCCCGGCGCATGCGACCATCTACGTCAAGGCCGAGTTCTTCAATCCGGCTGCGTCGGTGAAGGACCGGCTGGCGCTCAACATCATCGAGGAAGGTGAACGCACCGGCGCGCTCAAGCCGGGACAGACCATCGTCGAGGCGACCAGCGGCAACACGGGCATCGGTCTTGCCATGGTCTGTGCGCAGAAGGGCTACAAGCTGGTGGTGACGATGGCCGACAGTTTCTCGGTCGAGCGCCGCAAGCTGATGCGGATGCTGGGCGCCAAGGTGGTGCTGACGCCGCGCGCCGAGAAAGGCTTCGGCATGTACAAGAAGGCGGTGGAACTGGCCGAAGCCAATGGCTGGTTCCTGGCCCGCCAGTTCGAGACCAAGGCCAACGCCGACATCCATGAAGCAACCACGGGACGCGAGATCGTCAACGATTTCGCCGGCTCGCGGCTCGACTATTTCGTCACCGGCTACGGCACCGGCGGCACCGTCGCCGGCGTGGCGCGGGTGCTGCGCCGCGAGCGGCCTGAGACCCGGATCGTGCTCACCGAACCGGCCAACGCGCAGCTTGTCGGCAGCGGCAAGCCGCAGATGCGTGGCGCCGGCGGAGCGCCGGCCGCCAGCCATCCGTCCTTCGAACCGCACCCGATCCAGGGCTGGACGCCGGATTTCATCCCGCACGTCCTGCAGGAGGCCATCGATGGCAACTTCTATGACGAGGTGATGCCGATCGCCGGGCCGGAGGGCATGAAATGGGCCAAGGCGCTGGCGCAGCAGGAAGGCATCTTCACCGGCATTTCCGGCGGTTCGGCTTTTGCCGTGGCGCGCCAGATCGCCGGCACGGCACCGGCCGGATCGGTGATCCTGTGCATGCTTCCCGATACCGGTGAACGCTACATGACCACGCCTTTGTTCGACGGCATCGAGGCCGAGATGAATGCGGAAGAGCTTGCTCTCTCGCGCTCGACGCCCGGTTGCCAGTTCCCGGCATGATGACGCGGGAGCAAATTGCATGGACGCGATGCCTGGACACTCGGCTACCAGTGCCGAGGAAACGCTTGACCCCTCGGACTGGGCCGATGTGCAAAGCCTGTCGCATCGGATCGTTGACGATGCCGTCGCTTACCTGCGCGATGTCAGGCAACGGCCGGTGTGGCAGGAGATGCCTGGAGATGTGAGGGATTTCTTCACCGCCTCGCTGCCGCAATCGCCGACCCCGCTTGCCGACATCTATGGCGATGTCGTGGACAAGGTGATGCCCTATCCGATGGGCAACATCCATCCGCGCTTCTGGTCCTGGTATATGGGGTCGAGCAATTTTACCGGCGCGATCGGCGATTTCCTGGCGGCAATCCAGGGCTCCAATCTCGGCGGCGGCAACCATGCCGCCGCCCTGATGGACGGCCAGGTGGTCGACTGGTGCAAGCAGATGATGGGCATGCCGGCTTCGGCCAGCGGTACGCTGGTCAGCGGCGGCTCGATGGCCAACATCATCGGGCTCACCGTGGCGCGCAACACCAAGGCCGGCATCGACGTGCGCGAGCACGGCGTTGGAGCAATCGAAAAGCCTTTGCGTTTCTATGGCTCGGACCAGGTCCATTCCTGTCACCGCAAGGGGATGGAAGCGCTCGGTCTCGGCAACAAGGCGCTGCGCCGCATTGCCAGCGACACCGGCCTGCGCATCGACATTGAAGGTTTGAGGACTGCGATATCGGAAGATCGCGCGGCCGGGTTCAAGCCGGCCTGCATCATCGGCAATGCCGGCACTGTCAACACCGGCGCCATCGACGATCTGCAGGCACTGGCCAAGCTGGCGCATGAGGAGGATCTCTGGTTCCATGTCGACGGCTGCATCGGCGCGCTGATCGCGATCGCGCCCGAGAATGCGCGTCGTGTCGCCGGCATCGAATGGGCCGATTCCATCGCGCTCGACCCCCACAAATGGCTGCACGCTCCGTTCGAGGCAGGCTGCGCGCTGGTCAGGGATGCCTCGGCGCATCGCAAGACCTTCGCGGTGACGCCGGAATATCTGGAATCGACACCGCGCGGCCTCGCCTCCGGCCAATGGCTGCACGATTATGGCCTGCAGACGTCACGCGGCTTCAAGGCACTCAAAGTGTGGATGGCGTTGCGAGAACACGGCGTCGAAAAATTCGGCCGCCTGATCGACCAGAACATTGCGCAGGGGCACTATCTCTCGGGCCTGATCGCGGCCGATCCAGCGCTCGAACTGACGGCGCCGACCAGCATCAATATCGTCTGCTTCCGCTATCGCGCGGATGGTCTCGATAGCGAGCGCGCGAAGGCGCTCAACACCGAGATCATGCTGACGCTGCAGGAAGAGGGCATCGCCGCCATTTCCGATACCACGGTGCAAGGCCAGCATTGCCTGAGGGTGGCGATCAACAACCACCGGACCCGGCGCGAGGACCTCGACCTTCTGGTCGCCGAAACGGTTCGCCTGGGCAACGAGATCGCTTCTGCCTGACCGGCCATGGGGTAGTTCTCAGCCGCTGGCGGCCTCCTTTAAATCGCCCTCCGTAGCGGGAAACGTCACGCCGGGAAGGTAAAATGTGATCGGCCGGATTTCGTAGACTGCCGAGGGATTCACGCGGCGCAAGTCGCGCGCAGCCGCAATCGCCGCCTCCTGCGTGGCGCAGTCGAGGACATAAAGACCCAGCAATTGTTCCTTGGTCTCGGCAAACGGCCCGTCGATGACGATGCCGTCTCCCGGACCACGCAGCGTGACGGCGTCGGCGGTCGCGCCCAGTCTTGCCGCCGGCCCGAGCTTGCCTTCGCGGGTCAATCTGGCATTGACCTCGAGCAGGTCGTGCATCAGCGCCGCATCCTGCTGCGGCGTCAGGGACTGGATGGTCTGTTCGACGTGATAGGCCAGGATGGCGTAAAACATGCGGCGATCTCCTCCTGTTCGAGCGGCCGCACTATTGCAAGGGCAGGTTGGTTGATCCACCCCCGGTGCCCAGCGAGACGCTAGTCTGCTGCCTTATGCCGCCAGCGGCAGGCTGAGCTCCGTCAGGAGGCCGCCGCGAGGATGGTTGGACAGGTTGACATCGCCGCCGGCGGCACGCGCAATGTTGCGGGCAATGGTCAGGCCTAGCCCGAGACCGCCGGTCTGGCGGTTGCGCGATTGCTCCAGCCGCACGAAGGAACCGAACACCTGGTCGAGCTGCGCCTGCGGTATGCCCGGCCCCTCGTCGCGGATAACCAGCGTGACCGTGCCGTCCGACTGCCGCAGGCTGACATGGGCTTTCTTGCCGTAGGTCACGGCATTCTGGACCAGATTGTTGACGCAGCGCTTGAGCGCCACCGGCCGCGCCATGCAGATCATGCCACGCGGCCTGGCGCCGTCATGGTCGAACGTGACGTCCTCGAAACTGTCGGCGATCGATTCCACCAGCGACCAGAAATCGATCCGCTCGCTCTTCTCCTCGGTGACTTCGAAGGTGGCGAAGTCGATGACGGAGCTGGCGATGCTCTCGATGTCGGCGAGGTCGTGGGCGAGCGCCTCGCGCGCCGTCGATCTGCGCAACAGTTCCAGGCGCAGCCGCATGCGGGTCAGCGGCGTGCGCAGATCGTGGGCGAGCGCGGCGGCCAGATGTTCGCGGTCCTCGACATAGTCGCGCAGCCTCACCTGCATGGCGTTGACGGCTTTGGCCGCGGCGCGGATTTCGCGGCTGCCGGTCTCGGCGATCGGCGGGCTCTTCAGGTCCGTGCCGATCCGGTTGACCGCCGTTTCCATCATCCGATAGGGCGCCGTCAGCCGGCGCAGCGACCAGATCGACATGATCACCACCAGGGCCGCGATCAGCGAATAGAGCGGCAGGCTGTCGAAGCTCAATATCGGTCCGACCGGCGTGTTGGGCTCGGTGAAATTCAGCCATTGGCCGTCGGCGAAGCGGACAGAGGCCGTCAGCTTGTCGCTTTGGGCGAAGCTGGCCGCCAGCGATAACAGGTCGCGCTCCACCGCGCCAACATCCTTGGTCACGGCCACACCGCCAGGCGCGTTGGCTGCCTGGGTTGCCGGATCGCGCCGGACGCGGGCGTCGGTGATGCCGAATTTCGACAGCCGCCCGACCAGAATGTCCTCGAGCTCGGCCAGTTCGTCGTCGCCGGCGATCGACGAGGTGACCGCGGGCGTGTCCGAAACAGTGAGCGCATAGGTGGCGTTGAACAGACCGGAGGCCGTCAGCTTGCGCTGCTCCGGCGTGTCGTCATGCATCAGCTGCACCAGCGAATAGGCGCGGTCGTTAAGCCGGTAGAGATCGACCTCGTCATTGGCGACGGCACGATCGCGCGAGACGATGTAGAGCGTGGCGACCTGGCTGATCAGCAGGCCGGCAATGACGATGAGCAAAACCCAGACCGGCAGGGTTTGCGGCAGGAAACGTCTCATTCGGAGGTGGTCTCGGGCAGGAACTGGTAGCCGCCGCTGCGCACAGTCAGGATCAGTTTCGGCGTCTTGGGGTCGTCTTCCATCTTGCGCCTGAGACGGCTGACCAGGATGTCGATGCTGCGGTCGAAGGAATAGTCGCTGTCACCGCCGGAAAGCTCGATGAGCTGGTCACGGGTGAGGACGCGCTGCGCGCTTTTGACGAAGGTCTGCAACAGGTTGAACTCCGCCATCGTCAGCTCGACCCTGACGTCGCCCGGCGCCATCAGCCGGCGGCGCGAGCAGTCCATCGTCCAGCCGGCGAAATGATAGATCTGCTTGGTGGTGGCCCGCTTCGGCTCGGCAGCACCATTGCGCCTCAAAACGGCGCGGATACGGGCCAGCAGCTCGCGCGGATCGAAGGGTTTGGGCACATAGTCGTCGGCGCCCATTTCCAGGCCGACGACGCGGTCGGTGGTCTCGGTCACCGCCGTCAGCATGATGATCGGCGTCGAGTAGCTGGCCCGCAGGTCGCGGCAGAGCTCCAGCCCGCTCTTTCCTGGCAGCATCACATCAAGCACGATCAGGTCTACCTGCGTGCGGCGCAGTATGTCTTCCATCTCGACGCCGTCGGCGGCAACCGTGGTGCGCAGGCCGCGCTTCTGGAAGAATTCCTGAAGCAGGTCGCGAATGCCCTTGTCGTCGTCGACGATCAGTATGTGCGCATCGGATTTCACGGCTATCCTGTCATTGCTGGCGGCCGGTCGGCGGCTGCCTTCTGAGTCTGCTTCTGTGGCGTCACCCACACGATAGAATTCTGGCCACATGTTGGCCAGCGGCGATGATCGCCCGCAAAGCCGATTTGCCAGAAACAATCCAGAAACAAAATTCTATAGTCCGGAAAAACTCCCGAAAAAAATCAAGGGCATAAAGGGTGTCGTGGCGGTCAGGACATCGGCTGCGACGCGAAGTCTCCGGAGTAACGGACATTACCGATGCACAGGTTCACGATCAGCTTGATGGGTGCGCTGCTCAGCATTCCGCTCGTCACAGCCGCGATCGGAGCCACAACCGCAAAGGTGACGCCGATCACAAGGAGCGAGCGCTGCATCGATCTCAATCGCCAGGTAGACGAAGCCCTCGACACCCATGCCGCGGCAACGCAGGTCACCGCGGCGAAAGCACTGCAAAGAAAGGGAAACCGGTTCTGCGCCAACAAGAAACAGGCACAGGGTATCCGGATGCTCGCGAACGCTTTGAAGCTGCTTGGAGTGACACCGATCGACCCGGTTCAGTGACACTCGAAACTCGACCCGCACAAAGAAGGAAATGAAGCCATGAAAAAGTCCATCCTCTCCGCCACCGGTCTCGCCGTCGCTCTCGCTTTCGCAATGCCGGCTCTGGGCAATGCCGCTGCCACCACGACCGCTGCTCCGGCTGCTTCCACGACCACCGCTCCGGCGACCACGACCGCCAAGCCCCCGGTGAAGAAGGTCGTCGCCAAGAAGCCCGTCAAGAAGCACAAGAAGGCGAAGAAGGTCGTCAAGACGGACGCCCCGAAGGCCTGATCCAGACAGCCAACAGGCTTGTCTGTAACAAGGCCGCTCCAGCACCCCCCGGCTGGAGCGGCCTTGTCGTGTGAGAGCATGATTACCCGTTGATGGGTGCCGGCCACCCAGGACTTTAACCCGTTTGCAATGCCGGTCCGGTAGGACAGCCCGCATGAAGAAGCGGCTTTCATCCATTCTGCGCTCGATGGCCATCGGCGGCCTTGTCGCCTCGGCAATGGTCAGGGTGCTGGTCCAGTTTACCGCCAGCCCGGTGCCCGATCCGGTGAGCGGGCGCACGGAGCCGTCGCTGTTTGCACCGGCAATCTCCAGCAGCTGGCAATACATCACACCATGGCAAAGCCTACTGCTTACCGTGATCACCGGCGCGGCGCTGGCCTGCTTCTTCGGCTGGCTCGCGGTCGCCGGGGTCGAATACAAGGCGGCCGGATCAAGGCCGGATGCGGCATCCAGCGCACGGCAATTCCAGGCTCGTCGCGTCGCCAATCGCCAGGGCCGTTGAACCGCAGCATACACTTCCTAAATTTGTGAACGGCAGCACTTCCGGGAAGCCGGTTTGGCGCGCCGATCAAAATGGACGACGGCTTTCCCCCATGACAAAGTGAGAGCGACCCCTCGCGCGATACCGGTTCCCGATGCCTGAAATCAGTTCCAAACCCCGCACCAAGACCAAGCCGCAGACCGAGCGGCCGAAGCTCTACAAGGTCATCCTCATCAATGACGATTTTACGCCGCGCGAATTCGTGGTGACGGTGCTGAAGGGCGAGTTCAAGCTCAGCGAAGACCAGGCTAACCGGGTGATGATCACCGCGCACCGGCTCGGCGTTTGCGTCGTTGCCGTCTTCACCAGGGATGTCGCCGAGACCAAGGCGACACGGGCCGTCGACGCGGCCAAGGCCAAGGGGTACCCGCTGCTGTTTACGACGGAGCCGGAGGAGTAGGTTGAGCGTCTTTCTCCCCGTATAGTGACGGGCAGAAGGGATCCTTACCTTCCCTCTCTGTACCACATCGCGCCCATGGCCAGCAGCAGCAGGCAAAGGCCGAGGAAGCCGCCGAACAGGGGTACGCGCGAGACGGCTTTGAGCACGCTGTCGTCGGTGCTGCGCAGGCCGATCCAATCTGCGCCCGAGGCCGCACCGGAGGCGCGGACCGGGACGATGGAGGGCAGGGTGACGCTGCCGGTGAGCTGGCCAAGGGTGGAGGAGGCCGCCAGCCGGCGCACGCTGCCGCCGGTGGCCTCAGTCGGAGCCTTCAACCGGTCCTCGGTAGAGACGACGTCGGAGAATTCCGGCGCGTTGACCGGGCCGACATGGGCGAGTGCGGTCAGGTCACCATTGCCGATCTGGTAGAGGCCGATCTCCTTGGTCTCGATGCTGCCCAGGAAAACGCCGGGTTCGGACTTCTCCAGCTTGATGATCAGCGCCTTGCCCGAAGGGGTGATCACCTGCGCCGGGCCGGGATCGTCGCTCATCGTCTGGCGGCGGATTTCCAGCATCATGCCGCGGCCGTCGGCGGTCAGCCGCTCTTCCTCGAGTTCAGGTTCCTTCATCAGCCAGTGGGCGATGCGGCGGTAAAGCTGGACATGCGGCCCGCCACCCTCGAAGCCGCGCGCCCATAGCCAGCCCTGATCGGACAGAAGCATGCCGACGCGGCCTTCGCCCTTATGATCGAGCAGAAGCAGCGGGCGGTTGTCGGCGCCCTTCATCACCACTTCGCCTTCGGGGTTCTGCACGCCGATGGTGCGGAACCAGCGGCTCCAGCGCGGCGGCTCGGTCGCCGAGCCGTCGAGGCCGCGCGTCACCGGATGGCGCTGGCCGAGATCGGTGAGGCGCGGATAGAAGGCCTTGTCGATGACTTCGCCGGTCGGCATTGCCGGCAGCGACGACATTAGCGGGGTGCGGGCGATCGAGGCGTCGCCGGCATATTCCGGCCCGGCGGCAATCAGCAGCGCGCCGCCCTTTTCGACATATTCGGAGATGTAGTCGTAATAGAGGATCGGCAGCACGTCGCGGTGCTGGTAGCGGTCGAAGATGATGAGATCGAAATCCTTGATCTTCTCGACGAACAACTCGCGGGTCGGGAAGGCGATCAGCGACAGTTCGTTGATCGGCGTGCCGTCCTGCTTTTCCGGCGGCCGCAAAATGGTGAAATGGACGAGATCGACCGAGGCGTCGGATTTCAGCAGATTGCGCCACGTGCGCTCGCCGGCATGCGGTTCGCCGGAAACCAAAAGCACGCGCAAGTTCTCGCGGATGCCGTCGATCAGCGCGATGGCGCGGTTGTTGGCGTCGGTCAGTTCGCCCGGCTCGCGGTCGATGGAGAGTTCAACGATGTTCCGGCCGGCGCCGGGGATGGTCACCTGCAGCGGCATCGCCTGGCCGATGGTCGCCTCTTCGACCGCGACCTGCTCGCCATTGACCGAGACGCGGACATCGACCGGGCCGGTTTCGCCGTCGGTGGCGATGACGCGGTAGGTCATGTCGAGCGGCTTGCCGACGAGGCCGAAGCGCGGCGCGTTCTCGAAGCGGATGCGGCGGTCCTTCTCGTGCTCGTTGCCGGTGATCAGCGCGTGCAGCGGCGCATTGAAGTCGGGGGCGGCCGGTGCGTCATGCACCTCGCCATCGGTGATCATGATGGCGCCACCGATGCGCGAGGGCGGCACGTCGCGGAAGGCGCCTTCAAGCGCTGCAAAAAGCTTGGTCTCGGTGCGCTCGTCGGCGGCTTCCGACTTGCCGGCCTCGACGACGCGGACGTCGAACTGCTTGAAGCGGCCAAGGCGCTGCTGCAAACCGGCAAGCGCTTCGTCGGTCTGTTTGGTCCGGTCGCCGATATCCTGGCTCTGGCTGCGGTCGACGATGACGGCAACGACGCTCTTCAGCGCCTCGCGCTCCTCATCGAGGAAGACCGGATTGAGGAGTGCTGCGCCCAGCGCAATCAGCGCCGCGAAGCGGAAGATCGCGCCGCGCTGGCGAAACCACAAGCCGACAGCCGCCAGCACCAGCAGCGGTGCGAGCACCAAAGCCAGCAAGGGCCAGGACAGCAGCGGTTCGAAGGAAATCGACCAGTTCATAGGCTTACTGCCCCAGCCGTTCGAGCAGGATCGGCACGTGCACCTGGTCGGATTTGTAGTTGCCGGTCAGCATGTACATCATGATGTTGACGCCGGCGCGCAGCGCATAGATGCGCTGCATCGGATCCGATGGCACGGTCGGCAAAAGCGGGTCACCATTCTCGTCGACGGCCCAGGCGCCGGCAAAATCATTGGCGGTGATCAGGATCGGCGAGACGCCGTCGCCGACGCGTACCGGCCGATTCTCGGCATTGCTGGCCTCCAGCGAGGCTTCCACCCAGAGCGGGCTGCCGGAGAAGCGGCCGGGAAATTCGGGCAGGATGAAGAAGGATTTGGTCAGCACATGGTCGGCGGGCACCGGCTCCAGCGGCGGCACGTTGAGATTGCCGAGAATGTCGCGCAACCGTTCCGTCGCCGGGCTCGCCGAATCCGCACCGATGCCGTTGGCGAACTGGTCGCGCGTGTCGAACAGCACCGTGCCGCCCTGCTGCATATAGGCGTCGATGCGGGCGATCGCGGCTTGGCTCGGCATCGGCGCGGAAGGATCGATCGGCCAGTAGATCAGCGGATAGAAGGAAAGCTCGTCCTTCGAGATATCGACGCCCGCCGGCGCGCCCGGCTCGAGCGCGGTCTTCTCGATCAGGAAGCGGGTCAGGCCTTCGAGCCCGGCGCGGCTGATCGAATCGTCACCGGGCACACCGGTCAGCACATAGGCGATGCGGGTCTTGGCAATATCCTCGATAGCCGCGGCATCGCCGGGCTTGGCATCGTCGGCGCGGGCGAGGTCGGCATGGCCAAACAGCATGCCGAGGCCAAGCAGCAGCGCAGCCGTCGTTGCCGCAGCCGAGCGGGCGCGGCGCGGCCGGCGCGACATCAGCCCGCCCATCCAGAACACCGCCAGCGTGTCGAGTAGCATAAGCACAAGTGCCGCTGTGACCAGCGATCCCTTGAGGTCGCGCGATTCATCGAAAGCGTACTGGATATTGGTCACCGGCACTGTGAATTGCGGGCGCACCAGCGGCGCGAAGGCGGTGGCCGGGTCGAGCAGATTGTGGGCGAAAACGCCGGTTTCCGAGCCATAGAGGCCGGGCGGGTTCTCGAACGTCACCGGCAGCGAGCCGGCGCCGGGGACCAGCGGTCGTGCGTCCGGCGTCGGCGGCACCAAAGTGCCGTCGGCGGCTATCATGCGATAAGGCGCCAGCGACGTAGCAGCGGCTTCAGCGTTGGCGACCGCCGCACCCTGGTTGCGCGACAGCTGCACGATGCGCCGCAGCATCTCGACGAAGCTGCCGGAGATCGGCAGCGTCGACCATGTCGCTTCCGGGGTGATGTGGAACAGAACCAGCGTGCCCTTGCCCTTCTTCAACCCGGTCACCAGCGGGGTGCCATCGGCAAGGGTTGCCCAGGTGCGTTCGACGATGTCCGGGGTCGGTTCGGCCAACACCTGCCGGCTCACCGTGACCTCGGCCGGCGGTGCGAGGTCGGCGAACGGGCCGTTCTTCGGGAATTCGGTCACCGCTTGCGGCGTTGTCCATGACAGCGCGCCGCCAAGCGAGCGCTCGCCGGTGCGCAGCCTGACCGGCAACAGATCATCGTCATTGCCGGCGGCGGCCAGCCGCGAACCGGCAAAGCGCACCAGCGTGCCGCCATTGTCGACCCAGTCGACCAGCCGCTGATGGACCTGCGGCGGAATGGTACCGATATCGGCCATGACGATCATCGCCGGTTTCTGGTCGAGAAGCTGCGGGATGGCGTCGGCGAGATCGACGCTCGACGGTTCGACCAGATCGGCGAAAGGCTGCAGCGCGCGCCTGATGTAATAGAGCGGCGACAGAAGCGGCTGCGCCTGGTCGGCCTCGGCCTGCGATAAAAGTCCGACGCGGCGGCGCTTGGAGCTTTCGTCGAGCACGCGCACCGCACCTGCCTGGCGTTCGCCGTCGAGCGCGATCGAGGCGAACTCGTTGCGCAGTTCGAACGGCACCGCCATCGTGCCGGTGGCGGTGGTCTCACCCGGCGCGAAGGTCAGCGTCGCGTCGGCGATGCGGCGGCCCTTGTCGTCGAAGGCGCCGGCTGTGACTTGTGCCGGCGCCGGATCGCCGGGCGCGCGAATGGCGGTCAGGGCGAAGCCGTCGACCTCGTTCTCGGCGCCGGTGAGCCCAGTCAGCGCCAGCCGGTCGGAATTGGCCCAGACGACACGGGCGGCATTTTTCGACAGCAGTGTGTTGAAGGCGGCCTCGTCGCCCTTTGCCGCAAGGCCGTCGGCGAGAACGGCAACGCTGGCGCCGGGCAAGGCTTCCAGCACGCCGGCGACGCGGGCATAGACAGCGGGTCGGTCGGTCGGGATCGGCCTCGGCTTGGCGGCGCGCAGCCGGTCGAGGGCAGCCGCCGCATCGAAGGGGCCGATCTCGGCGTTCGGCTTTTCGGCGGTGAAGGCGATGACGACCGGTACGCCGTTCGAACCGGCATCGGCGATCAGCCGCTGGGCGGTGGCGACGCGCTTGCCCCAGTCGGCGGCACTCGCCCAGTCATTGTCGATGACCAGCGCCAGGGCGGCGCCCTCGGCCGGCAATTTTTCGCGCGGATTGAAGACGGGTTCGGCCAAAGCGGCGACGACAAGGGCTGCCATCAGCAGCCGCAGCAGCGTCAGCCACCACGGGCTCTGCTGCGGCGTTTCCTCGCGCTTCAGCACGCGAGCGAGGATCTTCAGCGGCGGAAAGATTTCGGACTGCGGCTTGGGCGGCGTGAGCCTGAGCAGCCACCAGATCACCGGCAGCGCCAGCAGGCCCCACAACACGATGGGAGCGCCAAAGGAGAGCGGCAGCCAGCTCATGCGCCGGCCCTTCCCACGAATGCGCCATCGGCGGTCATCGCCATGTGGATGCGCACCAGCGCCTCGGAAGCGAGGCGGTCGGTGTGGTTGACGGTATAGCTCCAGCCGAGGCGCTTGCACCAGCTGGCCAGCTCCTGGCGGCGGGCGGTGTAGAGCAGGCGATATTCGTCGCCGAGCATTTCGGCGCGGCCGGCGGTCAGCTTGTCGCCGGTCTCGGGATCGGTGAATTCGGTGCGGCCGGCATAGGGAAAGGTCTCCTCCGCCGGATCGGCAACCTCGATCAGATGCGCACGCACGCCATGCCGCGCCAGCACATCGAGCCATTCCATGGTCTCCTCGACCGGGTCGAGGAAATCGCTGACGACGACGATGTCGCAGAAGCGGCGGACGGCGGACAGGTCAGGCTTTGCCGGCGGGTCGGCGGCGTGCATCAATTGCGCCGCGATGCGCTCGGCGCCGTTGCGGGCGGTGAACGGATCGGTCAGGCCGGGCCACGCGATGCGCTCGCCGCTGCGCGACAAAAGTTCGGCCATGGCCAGTGCCAGCACCAGCGCGCGCGATTCCTTGGAAACGCTGGCGCCAGTCGATTTGTAGAGCATGGAGGGCGATGGGTCGGCCCAAAGCCACACCGTGTGGGCTGCTTCCCATTCGCGGTCGCGCACATAGGTGTGGTCGTCGCGGGCCGAACGGCGCCAGTCGATGCGCGAGGAATCGCCTTCGACATAGGGGCGGAACTGCCAGAAATTCTCGCCGATGCCGCGCTTGCGGCGGCCATGCCAGCCGGCAATTACCGTATTGACGATACGGCGTGCCTCGACCAGCAGGTCCGGCACCAGCGAAGCCCGCAACCGGCCCCTGGCGAGCGCGTCGCGCGTCGCTGCCGGTGCCTGGACTTCGCCGATACGCGCCATCAGATTCCTTTGGCCAGTTTCGCTACCACGTCGCGCACGGTCGTGCCCTCGGCGCGGGCGGCAAAGGTCAGCGCCATGCGGTGCTGCAGCACCGGTTCGGCCAGCGCGCGGATATCGTCCACCGACGGCGCCAGCCGCCCGTCATAAAGCGCGCGCGCACGGGCGCACAGCGTCAGCGCCTGGCTGGCGCGCGGGCCGGGACCCCAGGCGACATGCTTGTCGGTCTCGGCATTGCCCTGGCCGGGACGCGCCGAACGCACCAGTTTGAGGATGGCGTCGACGACGCTTTCGGGCACCGGCATACGGCGGATCAGCGTCTGGATTTCCCTCAGCCGCGCCGGCTGCAGGACGTTTTGCGCCTTGGCGTCCTCGATGCCGGTGGTTTCGAGCAGGATGCGCCGCTCGGCCTCGATTTCAGGATAAAGGATATCGACCTGCATCAGGAAGCGGTCGAGTTGCGCTTCGGGCAGGGGGTAGGTGCCTTCCTGCTCCAGCGGGTTTTGCGTCGCCAGCACATGGAAGGGCGCGGGCAGGTCGTGGCGAATGCCGGCGATGGTGACGTGATATTCCTGCATCGCCTGCAGCAGCGCCGACTGGGTGCGCGGCGAGGCGCGGTTGATCTCGTCGGCCATCAGCAATTGCGCGAAGATCGGGCCGGAGATGAAGCGGAAGGAGCGCCGGCCGGCCTCGTCCTGCTCCATCACCTCTGAGCCGAGAATGTCCGACGGCATCAGGTCGGGTGTGAACTGGATGCGGCGCGAATCGAGGCCGAGCACGACACCGAGCGTTTCGACCAGCTTGGTCTTGGCAAGGCCGGGCACGCCGACCAGCAGCGCATGGCCGCCGGCAAGCAGCGCCACCAGCGTGCGCTCGACCACCACTTCCTGGCCGAAAATGACGCGGCCGACGCCGTCGCGCACCCTGGAAATATCGGCCAGCGCCGTCTCGGCCTGGGCGATCATGTCCTTTTCGCTGATTGGGCTTTCCTTGACCATTACGCTCATGCCGCATCGATCCTTGTGCTGGAAGTACCGGCTTGCACTGTAGTGCCTTAGAATGCCGCGATTCGGCTTCGCCTGGCGCCTACGAATGAATTTAAATCACAGCCTTAGGCTGACAAGCGGAACAACAGTGACTATTTCGTGACCATGACGGAACGCTCCGAACATCGCGAGCACAGCCTTACTGCCGCAACCGAGGCGCGCGGTCTCGAAGCGTTGATCTCGCGTGCGGCTCGCGCCGGCAAGGGCGCGGCGCCGGTGGAGCGCTGGAATCCCGACTTTTGCGGCGATCTAGACATGGAGATCAAACAGGACGGAACGTGGTTCTATCTCGGCACGCCGATCGGCCGCATGCCGCTGGTGCAGCTGTTTTCCAGCGTGCTGCGCAAGGACGAGGATGGCAGGACCTATCTGGTGACGCCGGTCGAACGGGTCGGCATCCGCGTCGTGGACGCGCCTTTCATCGCGGTTGAAATGGATGTTTCCGGCGCCGGCGCCGAGCAGACCATCACTTTCCGCACCAATGTCGGCGATGTCGTCGAGGCCGGACCTGGCCATCCGCTGCGCTTCGTCGACGAGAACGAGACCGGCGGGCTAAAACCCTATGTGCTTGTGCGCGGGCGGCTGGAAGCGCTGGTGGCGCGGCCGGTGATGTACGAACTGGTCGAGCATGGCGAGGAGATCGATATCGGCGGCAAGACGATGTTTGCCGTGCGCTCGAAAGGCGAAATCTATCCGATCATGCCGGCGGAAAAACTGAAGCGGCTGAGCGCATGATGGATCAGGTGAGGCCGCCGCCGTTTTCCACAGCGGATTTTCGCGCGCGGGTCGCGGCGCAAGCTGAAGTCCATGCCGGCGACGATTATGGCGATCATCGCTTCAACCCCGGCCATCCACGGTTGACGCAGCTCAAAGCGCTGCGCGACGCCGCGGTGCTGATCCCGGTCGTCGATCATGGACGCGATGCGACCGTGCTTTTGACCAAGCGGGCGGAAAAACTGCGCAGCCATTCCGGGCAGGTGGCTTTTCCTGGCGGCACCATTGATCCCACCGATGCGACCCCGGAAGCAGCGGCCTTGCGCGAGACCTTCGAGGAGATCGGCCTCGGCCATGACCGCATCGAGATCATCGGCCGCATGCCCGATTATGTCGCCGGCAGCGGCTATCGCATCGCGCCGGTGCTGGCGATCGTCGAGCCCGGTTTTACGCTGTCGCTCAATTCCGACGAGGTCGACGCCGCCTTCGAAGTACCGCTTTCGTTCCTGATGGATCCGGCCAACCACACCAGGGACAGCCGCATGTGGAACGACCTGGAATGGTTCTTCTACGATATGCCCTATGGCGGCCAGCGCATCTGGGGCGTCACCGCCGGCATCATCCGCACGCTCTATGAAAGGCTCTATGCTTGAGTGATCCGGTATCGCTGGCGGGCAGAGCCGACTGGCTGGGTGAAAAGCATCTGCAGCGGCTGCTTGCCGTGCTGGCGCAAGGCGGCGAGGAAGCCCGCATCGCGGGCGGTGCGGTGCGCAATGCACTGATTGGGCAGCCGGTCGCCGATATCGACGTTGCTACCACTTGCCTGCCCGAGGAAACCGTTCGCCGCGCCGAGGCGGCGGGCTTCAAGGCGGTGCCGACCGGCATCGAGCACGGCACGATCACGGTGATTGCCGGCGGCGCGCCCTATGAGGTCACCACGCTGCGCGCCGACATCGAGACCGATGGCCGCCGCGCCAAAGTGTCGTTCGGCCGCGACTGGAAGGCCGACGCCGAACGGCGCGATTTCACCATCAACGCGCTCTATGCGGAGGCTGACGGGACGGTCGTCGACCTGGTCGGCGGCGTCGGCGATATCGAGGCACGAAGGCTGCGCTTCATTGGCGATGCCGAGCAGCGGATCCGCGAAGACTATCTGCGCATCCTGCGTTTCTTCCGCTTTTTCGCCTGGTACGGCGAGGGTCGGCCCGATGCCGAGGGATTGAAGGCCTGCGCCCGGCTCAAGGACGGTCTCGCCCATCTCTCGGCCGAACGCATCTGGTCCGAGCTGAAGAAGTTGTTATCGGCCCCAGATCCGTCGCGCGCCTTGCTGTGGATGCGCCAGGCCGGCGGGCTCACCAGCGCCCTGCCGGAAAGCGAGAAATGGGGCATCGATGCCATTCATGGGCTGATCAAGACAGAAAAGGATCTGGGCTGGGCGCCGGACCCGCTGCTCAGGCTGGAGGCGATCGTGCCGCCCGATGCGGCGAGGATGAAGACACTGGCCGAGCGGCTGAAACTTTCGACCACTGAGGCGGAGCGCCTGCGCCACTGGGCGCTGACGGCTGCCGTCGAGCCCAAGACAAGCGAAGCGGAACTGGCCAAGAAACTCTATTCCGGCGAGCGCCAGGGTTTTCTCGATCGCCTGCGGCTGTCGCTGGCGTCGGCGCGAGCGCGGGCTCTCGAGGACAATGACGCGCTGGTTCAGGCCGGCGGGTTTTCGCGCCTGCTCGCTTTTGCGCTGAAATGGGAAAAACCGGTGTTCCCAGTCAAGGGCGGCGATCTGACGGCGCTTGGCGCGTCGCCGGGGCCAATGCTCGGTGCGATTCTGAAAAACCTGGAAAAGGAATGGATCGGGTCCGGCTTTGCGCTCGATCGCGACGCGCTGCTGGAGCGCGCCGCGGAAGCCTTGAAGGCCAGATAGGACTGCTCAGGCCGCGTCGCGAACTTTCTCGATGCGCGAGCGGATCGCCTCGATCATCGTCTCGCGAATGACCGTTTCGCCATGTGTCTCGCGCATATGGTCGACGGCGCGGCGCATGACCTCGGCTTCCTCACCGGCACGCGTGTGCCACTCACAGCCGGGAACCAGCGAGCCGCAATGGAATTCCTTCATGGGATTTTCTCCTTTTCCTCCTTGGAGCCTGTGCCTCTCATGGGCACACGAAGCTCCGCCATCTCTGTTCCGCGCCCTGTCACAGCAGTCGGTTTCGGGGGCGCGCACGGGGGAGTTAGCATAACACGGTTCCACGAGTTTGGTTGCCGTGGGGGCGAAAAAGGCGGAGCAGCGCTGCTCCGCCCCCTCTTGCCAGGCTAAGCCAAGGCGAGAACGTTCGGTCTTGTCCCGATCACTTCTCGATCTTGACGGACTCGGCAACCTTGTTCTTGCCGCTCATGTCCCAGGAAACGCGGACCTTTTCGCCTGCCTTCAGGCCAGGATCCTTGAAGGTCTTGGGCAGCGTAAAGGTCGATCCATCGTCCAGAACGAGGCTCATGGCCGTGCCATCATAGGTCTTGACCGTGCCCGTGGTGTGCTTGACCGCGGCAAAGGCAATCGAGCCGGAAGCGAGAAGGGCAGCGGCGGCTGCCGAAACAATGAGCTTTCGCATGTAATACTCCTGGAAATGCGGGCATCCGTTTGGAAAATGCTCCGCCTTGTTCAGGGCCGTCCGGTAGCGTCGTGTCGCGGTTCGGGACTGAACCGCCGGCGCTTCCCGGCCCGAAACGACAAATAGTCGTTTTATTTCAATTGCCTATTAGACGAAAAAGATAATGGCGATGCCACATTGGCTGCCCAGATTCGGCGAATGGGACGTCAATGCGGCTCACGTTTCGCTCACCGATTTTTTACGGCCACCTGACCTCCGGCGGCAGGCTGGACAGGATCGAAGCGACATTGCCGCCGGTCTTCAGGCCGAAAATGGTGCCGCGATCGTGAAGCAAGTTGAATTCTACGTAACGGCCGCGGCGAATGAGCTGCTCGTCGCGGTCGTCGTCGGTCCAGTTCTCGTTGAAATGGGCGCGAACCAGGTGTCCGTAGACGACAAGGAAAGAACGCCCTACATCCTGGACGAAGTTCAAATCGGCATTCCAGCCGCCTTTCTCCTCCCCCGAATGCAGCCAGTCGAAAAAGATGCCGCCGACGCCGCGCGGCTCGTGGCGATGCGGCAGATAGAAATACTCGTCGCACCAGGCCTTGAATTTGGGGTGGTCGGCGATCGCAGCGTTCTTCTCGCAGGCGAACTGCATGGCTCGATGGAAGGCGACCGTGTCGGGGTGATCTTCCGTGCGGTTGCGGTCGAGCACCGGCGTCAGATCGGCGCCGCCGCCAAACCAGTGGCGCGACGTCACGACCATGCGGGTGTTCATGTGCACGGCCGGCACGTTGGGGTTCCAGGGATGCGCGATCAACGAAATGCCTGATGCCCAGAAGCTCGGGTCTTCCTCGGCGCCGGGCATCTGCTTCCTGAATTCGGGCGAGAATTCGCCATAGACGGTCGAAGTATGGACGCCGACCTTCTCGAAGACGCGGCCGCGCATCATCGCCATGGCGCCGCCGCCGCCCTTTCCATTGTCGCGTTCCCACGGCGTCTTCTCGAAGCTGCCGGGCGACCATTCGGCCAGTGGTCCCTGCAGTTCCTGTTCGATCTGCTCGAAGGTTGTGCAAATGCGCTCGCGCAGCGTCTCGAACCAGAGCCTAGCCTTCATTTTCTTCTGTTCGATGTCGGGTGGCAGGCCTGCCGGTATTTCTGGTCGTTCCAAAATGCTGTCTCCGGTCGCGGCCGACAAAGGACCTAGTGGAGTGAATTTGACATTTGCACACAGCGTGGCGCAGGGCACGATGCAAATGTCAAATTCGAAAACTCCACCAGAAACATAAACTTGCTAGTGGTCCTTGTGATTCCAACATTCGCAACGGCGCCTGGGGATTAGGGAGGCGAATGTTGGAATCGGACCACTAGCCTTTTCCGGGCGCGATCCCTAATCTCTTAGGGGCAAGGGTCAAGTGTCATCTGGTTCGGCCCAGGAGTTCTTTCATGCGCACGCCGGCAAGACCGCCGCTGCATGGCCTGAAGAAAAGGCTCGATCGTTCACGCGCCGAGCGCGAGCGCATGCCGCGTGACGGGTTTTTGCGCGAGACCTTCGTCCTGCCGCGCCCGGATGCGCGGCTCAAGGCCAAGGAATGGTTCGAGCGTTTTCCCAAGCAGGCCTACTGGACCGAGATCGAAAGCTGGTTCGAGCGGCCGGGCGACGTAATCGAATTCACCATACGGCGGCTGCCCGCGGCGGATTAGGATTCCACAAGCAGTCGCCTTGCGCCCGGCCCTTGCGCACTCAAGCGATCTTCCCTGTTTCGCAGCGGGCATTTGTCGATCGACATGCAGCCGCAGCCGATGCAGTCGGTAAGGCCGTCGCGCAGCTTCTTTAGCTGAGTGATCTTGCGATCGAGGTCGTCGCGCCAGCCGGTCGACAACAGGTTCCAGTCCTCGCGCGTCGGGGTACGGCCTTCTGGCAGCGATTCAAGTGCGGCGCCGATCTCGGCCAGCGAGATGCCGACCTCCTGGGCGATCCGGATGATCGCCACCCGCCGCAGCACGTCGCGGCCATAGCGCCGCTGGTTGCCCGACGTGCGGTGGCTGCGGATCAGCCCGCGCGCCTCGTAGAAATGCAGCGCCGACACCGCCACGCCGCTGCGCATGGCCAACTGGCCGACCGTCAATTCCTTTACCGGAGCCATCTCGATTTTCCGCTTGACCTCAACTTAAGTTGAGCTTGTAGCCAGGAAATGTCGATAGGGCAATTGAGGAGAAGGCGATGTGCGCCTGGGTGAGAATGATGCAAGACGCAAGGGCCGTTGGCGATGACGACAACGCGTTGAAGGTTCTAGCCGAGTTGCCGGATGGCTTCACCGGCGACCATGGCGACGGACAGCGCGACGTTGATGCTGCGCGTGCCCGGCTGCATCGGGATCGTCAGCCGCGCATCCGCCGCCTGATGGACAGGATCCGGCACGCCGGCGGATTCGCGGCCGAACAGCAGGATGTCGCCTTGGGCGAAGCTGAAGCCCGTATAGGGGGTCGCGGCTTTGGTGGTGAGCAGCACCAGCCGGCAGGCTTGGCCCTTGCGCCAATCCTCGAAGGCGTTCCAGTCGACATGCCGGGTCAGGGCAGCCATTTCGAGGTAGTCCATCCCGGCGCGCTTGAGCGCTTTGTCGGAGAGCGGAAAGCCGGCTGGTTCGATAATGTCGACGCCAAGGCCGAGGCAGGCGGCGAAGCGCAGGATTGTTCCGGTGTTGCCGGCGATGTCAGGCTGGTAGAGGGCGATGCGGAGACGGTGGTTCATTTCCGCGTCTTTCTAATAAGTGGCAGATCGGCCACAGCGGGTGGCTGGTTTTGGAAATTGCTGGACCTGCGGGTGGCCATTTTCTGCGAAGTCGATTATACCGCACGCATTGTCAACCCGAACCGATGGAGGGGTATTTCATGATGACCATGCACATCCAGCGCCCCTCCCGTGGGCTTACCTGCCTGCTGGCGGTTTCGGTACGACGATTTACCTGATTTCTTAGATCTGATCGCACCGATTCCCGCCGAACCCAATTTTCGGCTCTCGAAGGAATCCTGCGATGTTTTTCAAACGGTCAAAGGGGCCAAGCGCCCCAGCTGAGCATGTCGCGACCGAGGCCTATCCTCGTGTCCCGACGGATGCAATCCGTGCCTCCGGCCGAAGGCCGGCGCACGACATTGCTTCGCCTTTTTATGTCTATTTTCACACGGAGGACGGACCGATGTTCGATCCCTATAAGATACCTGGTTCAAGAAGCCTGCACGAACGCAAGACGGCGACCTGGGCGTTGCTAGTCGGCGAGACCTATTCGTCGGCGGTTCATGCCGAGACGCGCCGGCGTCCGCATCGCGGCATGTTGCCGGATGTCGATTTCTCGCGTGCGGTTCCCGACCACAGCCGGCCGTCGCTGGTGCGCCGGATCATCCGGCTGATCCGGCCGGGCGCGAAAAACCGGACTGGCGGCGGCGTGCCGTCAGCTCAGTCGAAGGCTTCTGTCGGTGAAAAGCCCGCAAGTCCCTATATTGCGCGAAGCAGGACCGATGGCCCGGGTGATTCCGGGCCGTCAGTCCCCGCCGACGTACGGTCTGGGGACGCGGAGCGCCCCGGGGATTTTTCCCGCGCCGCATGAGCGGACAACAGTTTTGTGAGCATCACTATGTTTAGCTGGTTTGAAAGAAGGCTCGATCCGTTCCCCGCAGCGGAACCGGTCGAGCCGCCGAAGACGCTGGTTGCCTTCTGCGTGCATTATACGCGCGGCGCCTGGCCATACATCATCGTCGACGCGGTGCTGGTGACGGCGATTGCCATCGCGGAAGTGTGGATGTTCGGCTTCATGGGCCACATCGTCGACTGGCTGTCCGGGCAGAACCGCGAAACCTTCCTGCAGACCGAGAGCTGGAAGCTCGCCGGCATGGCCTTCGTCGTGCTGTTCGCGCTGCCAGGTACAGTATGGCTGCATTCTTTGCTCAACCAGCAGACGCTGATGGGTAACTACCCCATGCGCATCCGATGGCAGGTGCATCGTTATCTCTTGAAGCAGTCGATGAGCTTCTACCAGGACGAATTCGCCGGCCGCATCGCCACCAAGCTGATGCAGACGGCACTCGCCGTGCGCGAATGCGTCATCAAGGTGATCGAGGTGCTCAATTACGTCATCGTCTATTTCCTCGGCATGCTGTTCATCGTCGGCTCGGCCGACTTGCGGCTGGCGGCACCTCTCGGCGTCTGGCTGCTCGGCTATATCGGGTTGTTGCGCTATATCATCCCGAAGCTGGGCAAGGTCGGCGAGGCGCAGGCCAATGCGCGCTCGACGATGACCGGCCGCGTCGTCGACAGCTACACCAACATCCAGACGGTCAAGTTGTTTTCCCATGCACGGCGCGAAGCAACGTTCGCCAAAGAAGGCATGGCAGGCTTCCTCGACACGGTCTACCGGTCGATGCGGCTGGTGACGGTGCTTTACGGGCTGCTCTATATCCTCAACGCGCTGCTCCTGTTTTCGGTGACGGCGCTGGCGCTGTGGCTGTGGCTCGGCCAGGCGGTGACGATCGGTGCCGTCGCCGTGGTCATCGGCCTCGTGCTCCGTATGTGGGGCATGTCGCAGTGGATCATGTGGGAAATGTCGAGCCTGTTCGAGAACATCGGCACGGTGCAAGACGGCATCGCCTCGATCTCGCTGCCGCGCCTGGTCGAAGACCGGCCGGGGGCGAAGGACATTGCCGTCACCAAGGGCGAGATCCGCTTCGACGACATTCGTTTCCACTATGGCAAGCAGAAGGGCGTCATCGAGAACCTGTCGCTGACGGTGAAGCCCGGCGAGAAAGTCGGCATTGTCGGGCGCTCGGGTGCGGGCAAGTCGACGCTGGTCAATCTCCTGTTGCGGTTCTACGACCTCGAGAACGGCCGGATCCTGATCGACGGCCAGGAGATCGCTTCGGTGACGCAGGATTCGCTGCGCGCGCAGATCGGCTTGGTGACGCAGGACACTTCGCTGCTGCATCGTTCGGTGCGCGACAACATCCTTTACGGGCGGCCCGATGCGACGGAGGAAATGCTTGTCGAGGCAGCCGGGCGGGCCGAGGCGCTGGAGTTTATCGGCAGGCTTTCGGATCACACCGGACGTAAAGGGCTCGATGCTCATGTCGGCGACCGCGGCGTCAAATTGTCCGGCGGCCAGCGGCAACGCATCGCCATTGCTCGCGTTATGTTGAAGGACGCACCGATACTTATCCTTGACGAAGCGACGTCGGCGCTGGATTCCGAAGCCGAGGCCGCCATCCAGGAGAATCTCTACAAGCTCATGCAAGGCAAGACCGTCATCGCCATTGCGCACCGGCTGTCGACCATCGCGGCGATGGACAGGCTCGTCGTCCTCGACAAGGGCCGTGTCATCGAGGAAGGGTCGCACGAGGAACTCGTTGCCAGCGGCGGGCTCTACGCGCAGCTCTGGCAGCGCCAGTCGGGGGGTTCCTGCTCGACGACGGTCCGGTCGATGCCGCCAATGACGCCGTTGCCAACGACATCGGCGTGAAGGGTGAAGCCGCAGAGTGATGACGTCAGCATGATGACAGCCGTCTATCGCTGGTTCGAGGACTGGGTCTATCCGTTCAGGGAGCCGGCGGACCTTCGGCCACCGCCAAGCGTCGGCGGCTTCCTCTGGCACTATGTCGGCCAGGCGAAGTTCGCCTTCTTCGCCATGCTGGTCATCGGCGGCATCGCGCCGCTGATCGAGGCCGGGCTTTTCTACTTCGTCGGGCGGCTGGTCGATATTCTCGACCAGCTTCCCGGTGAACGCAGCTGGGACGCGCTGTGGACCGCCGCCGGGCCTGAGCTTGTTTTCATGATCGCAGTGGTGCTGGTCATCCGCACCGTCGTCGTCGGCCTGTCGGCGCTGGTCAACGAACAGACGATCACGCCGGGCTTCTACAATCTGGTGCGCTGGCAGGCGCACCGGCATGTGTCGCGGCAGTCCTACACCTTCTTCCAGAACGATTTCGCCGGCCGTATCGCGACAAAAGTCTGGCAGGCCGGGCAGGCGACCGGCGACCTGATGGAGAGCTTCATCGAGGTCATCTGGTTCATGCTCATCTATACGGTGACGACCTTGGCGCTGGTCGCCGGGCTGGATCTGCGCCTGGCCGTGCTGGTGGTGATCTGGATCCTCGCGTTCGCCTGGCTGGCCAAGCTCTATCTGCCCTCGATCCGCAGGCATGCCGAGGCCACGGCTGAAGCTGGCTCGATGATCAATGGGCGCATCATCGATTCCTATTCCAACGTGCAGACGCTGAAGCTATTCTCGGCCGACGGCGACGACCGCTACATCAAGAACGGCTTCGACATCTATCTCGATGCACTACGGCCCTTCACCCGCCGGCTGACCGGCGTGCGCATGGCGCTGACGACGCTGTCGGGCATCATGATCACCGCGATTGGCTGCTTTGCCGTCTATCTCTGGGTCGAAGGGTCGATCACCGTCGGCGCCGTCGCGTTCACGCTGTCGCTGGTCTTGCGGCTCAACATGCTGCTCGGGCGCGTGATGATGCAGCTCAACGGCATATTGCGAAATCTCGGCGTCCTGGAAAACTCCAAGGCGCTGATCTCGCAGCCGCTTGGCCTTGTCGATGCGCCGGATGCGAAAGAGCTTGTCGTCGCCGGCGGCCGCATCGAGGTGAAGAATGTCGAGTTCCACTACGGCAAGGGTTTTGGCGTGCTGAATGGCATCGACCTTGTGGTCAAGCCTGGCGAGAAGGTCGGGCTGGTCGGGCCGTCGGGCGCGGGCAAGACGACGCTCGCCAACCTCATCTTGCGCCTCTACGACCTCGAGAGCGGCAAAATCCTGATCGACGGGCAAGACGTCGCCGAGGTGACGCAGAACTCGCTGCGCGCCAATATCGGCGTGGTCAGCCAGGACACGGCGCTGTTCCACCGCTCGCTGCGCGACAACATCAAGCTCGGCATGCCGGACGCGACCGAGGCCGAGGTGATCGCGGCGGCGAAGAAGGCCGAGGCGCACGAGTTCATATTGGGCCTGCGCGACAACCGGGACCGTACCGGCTACGAGGCTTTTGTCGGCGAGCGCGGCGTGAAACTGTCGGGCGGCCAGCGCCAGCGCGTCGCGATCGCCCGCGTCTTCCTCAAGGATGCGCCGATCCTGATCCTCGACGAGGCGACCTCGGCGCTCGATTCCGACATCGAGGCGGCGATCCAGGAGAATCTGGCCAGGCTGATGGAGAACAAGACGGTCATCGCCATAGCGCACCGGCTGTCGACCATCGCCGCGCTCGACCGTCTTGTGGTGCTGGACGGAGGCCGCATCGTCGAACAGGGCACGCATGACGAGCTGGTGGCGCTCGACGGGCTCTATGCGCGGCTGTGGAAGCGGCAGTCCGGCGGCTTCCTCTACCACGAGGAAAGCGTGCTGGAAGAGACACGGCCGGCGGAGTAGGGCATGGCAGCGTCGCCTGATATCGGCTACGTCCTCAAGCGGCTACGGCCAACCGCGCCGGCCTTCGATGCGCTGAAGGAGGAGAGCCGGCTGGAAGGCTACTGGATGCTGGTGCGGCTGGCGGATGGCTGGGCGGGCGGCCGCAACAAGTTCCTGAAACGAGGCGAGGCGCTGTTTGGTGCATGGCATGGCCGAGAACTCGCTGGTGTGTGCGGGTTGAACATCGATCCTTATTTCGAAGGCAGGGACCACGGCCGGGTCAGGCACCTGTTCGTCAGCGCGCGTCATCGCCGCAGCGGCATTGGCCGCATGCTGGTCGAGACCGTCATTGACAGGGCACGTCAGCATTTTGCCGTGCTGAACACCCGCGCGCCACAAGAAGCCTTTGGGTTCTATGAACGGCTTGGCTTCCAGCCGGTGGTGGGCGAAGAATTCGTCACGCACCGCATGATGCTCTCTCAAGACAGAAAAGGAGGCTGAGATGTCACTGCGTCCGCCATCCCTAGGCGCCTCGGCTGCCGAAGCCGCGTTCGACGCCCTCGGCCATGAGATACTGGCTGAAAAGGCCGCAGCGCTCGGCCGTGCCGGCCAACGGGTCGAGGAAACGCTGGCCAAGCTCCGTCAGAACAACGACGACGAGGAGCAGCGACTGCGGCTGCTCAAGGAGGCTGCCGCAGCGGTGCACGCCTATTTCATCCAGCGTGAACTCTGCGGCCTGCGCCGGCATGAGTCGGTCATCCGCGAATACGATATCCCAAGGGCCGTGCTGGTCAGGCTCGGTGCAAGCTAGAGGTCATCAGCCGGCAACAATCATTCCAGCCATTCGGTGATGAAGCTGCCGTTTTCGTGGATGTCGGTCGTTTCGAGCGGGCCTGGGCCGAGATTGGTGAATTTGTGCGGCGTATCAGGCGGCACGATCAGGATCTGGCCGGCCGTGGCCTCGATCTGCTGGTCGCCGATCGTGAACAGGCCGGTGCCTTGCCGGATGATGAAGATTTCACAATAGGGATGCGTGTGCAGGCGCGGGCCGCCGCCAATCTCTTCCTGATAGTTGAAAATCAGGCAGGAGTTGGAGTCGTAGGCGCCGCATTGCAGTTCGCCCTGCCAGCGGCCGGGCGTCCTGGTCCAGGTCTCGCGGTCGATGATGTGTGCCATAGCCTCTAACCCTTCGTCGGTATCCAGGGGTTGAAAAGCTTCACGCCGGTGCCTTCAAAATCCTTGGTGTTGCGGGTCACGACTGTCAAGTTTTTGACGAGCGCGGTAGCGGCTATGAGGGCGTCGCGCTCCGGCTTTGGATCGGGAACGTGGAGGTTTGCGCAACGCACGACAACAGCCTTGTCTATGCTCAATATCCGGTCGTCAAACTGTGGAATGAGTGTCTGATCCAACCACTCACGGTACATGGTGGCCTGGCGAGTATCCTTCCTCGACAAGAGCAATGTTCCGATTTCGAGTTCCAGGATCGAAATGACCGACATGAAAAAGCTGGCGATGTCGTGGGTCTCTGACCAGGCCAAAACGTTGCGATCGGCCTTGTCCCGACGACGCAGATTCGAAACGACATTGGTGTCAAGAATGAACATCAGTCGAGTTCGGGAATCTTGAAAAACGGTCCTTCCAGGCGAGGTGGTTCCCAGTCGAAATCTGCTTCGGGGCGATCATCGGCAATCGCGTCCGCGAGGCTTCTCGGCTTCTTCTCTAAACGCTGATATTCCTCCATCGACATCAGCACATGGGAGGGCTTGCCGCGGTCGGTAATGATGACCGGCCCGTTCTTGGCTGCCCGTTTGGCATGCGCCGTGTCCTGGTTGAATTCACGGCTCGACATGATGGTTATCGTCTTCGTCGAGATATTCATATCAACACCTCCATCCGGAAGATGTAGACATATTGCTACATTCGGCCAAGCTCGTCAAATTTCTCTTCGTGCGGAACGCCCGCGACAATCTGCCCTTGTGGCCTCAGCCCGCTGGACAAAAACGGGCTTCACGCATAAACCGAAATCCAAATGCCGGAGGAATTCGCTAGCTTGTTCGCCATGCGCTGTCGGGCCGGCGCGATGGAGCGGGGACAAAGCTCGGCCGCCGGCTCGGAAGAGGCGAAAGGATCAGGCACCCGTGAGCGCAACCGACACCCAGGATCCCAACCGTCGTGATTTTCTCTACGTCGCCACCGGCATGGCCGCAGTGGTTGGCGCAGGCGCCGTTGCCTGGCCCTTCATCGACCAGATGCGCCCTGATGCCTCGACGCTGGCGCTGGCCTCGGTCGAGGTTGATGTCGCCTCGCTGACGCCTGGCATGTCGCTGATCGTCAAATGGCGCGGCAAGCCGGTCGTGGTGCGCAATCGCACCGAGCAGGAGATGAAGGACGGCGAAGCCGTGAACCTTGCCGATCTCAAGGATCCTATTGCCCGCAACGCCAATCTGCCCGCCGATGCGCCGGCGACCGATGCCAACCGCACCACGCCCGGCAAGGAAGCCTGGATGGTGATGGTGCAAGTCTGCACGCATCTGGGGTGCATTCCGCTTGGCCAGGAAGGCGATTTCGGCGGCTGGTTCTGCCCGTGCCACGGTTCGGTGTACGATACCGCCGGCCGCATCCGCAAAGGCCCGGCGCCGGAAAACATGGCCGTGCCGGTATTCAAGTTCATTTCCGATACCAAAATCCTTATCGGTTGAGGCAGGGGATAATTCGATGAGCGAGGGACACTCGACCTATACGCCCAAGACCGGTATCGAACGCTGGTTCGACGCCCGCATGCCGCTGCCGCGCATGATCTATGACAGCTTCATCGCTTATCCGGTGCCGCGCAACCTCAACTATGCGTGGACCTTCGGCGGCATCCTCACGATCATGCTGGTGGCGCAGATCCTGACCGGTATCGTGCTCGCCATGCACTATACCGCCGACACCAATCTCGCCTTCAATTCGGTCGAGAAGATCATGCGCGACGTCAATTCCGGTTGGCTGTTGCGCTACATGCATTCCAACGGCGCCTCGTTCTTCTTCGTCGCCGTCTACATCCACATCTTCCGCGGGCTTTATTACGGCTCCTACAAGGCGCCGCGCGAGCTGCTGTGGATCCTCGGCTGCATCATCTATCTGCTGATGATGGCGACCGGCTTCATGGGCTATGTGCTGCCCTGGGGTCAGATGAGCTTCTGGGGCGCCACCGTCATCACCGGCTTCTTCAGCGCCATTCCGCTGGTCGGAAACTGGATCCAGGAACTGCTGCTCGGCGGTTTCGCCGTCGACAACCCGACGCTCAACCGCTTCTTTGCGCTGCACTATTTGCTGCCGTTCATGATCGCCGGCGTCGTCGTGCTGCACGTCTGGGCGCTGCATGTGGTCGGCCAGTCGAACCCGACCGGCATCGAGGTGAAATCGAAAACCGACACCGTTGCCTTTACGCCCTATGCGACCATCAAGGATGCATTCGGCATGATCGTGTTCCTGTTCTTCTTCGCCTATTTCGTCTTCTACCTGCCGAACTTTCTCGGCCATCCGGACAATTACACGATCGCCAACCCGCTGAAGACGCCGGCCCACATCGTGCCGGAATGGTACTTCCTGCCGTTCTACGCGATCCTGCGCGCGATCACCTTCAACATCGGGCCGATCAACTCCAAGCTCGGTGGCGTGCTGTGCATGTTCGGCGCCATCGTCATGCTGTTCCTGGTGCCGTGGCTCGACACCTCCAAGGTGCGCTCGGCGGTCTACCGGCCCTGGTACAAGCTTTTCTTCTGGCTGTTCGTCGCCGACGCTGTCCTGCTTGGCTGGCTTGGCTCGCAGCCGGCGGAAGGTGGCGGTCTGTTGACCCTCCTGATAGGTGAGGTCTCGGGCAACTACGTTGGCTACGCTCAAGCGGCGACACTGTTCTACTTCGCCTTCTTCCTCGTCATCCTGCCGGTGCTTGGCCTGATCGAGACGCCACGCAGACTGCCGAATTCGATCACCGAGGCGGTGCTGGAGAAGAACAAGGGTGCCGGAGGGGGACATCCGGCCGGTGCGACCGCGGCGCCGGAAACCAAAGGCTGAGTGAGAATCTAAGGGGATTTGGCATGAAAAAGATTCTCACCTCGCTCGCCCTGCTAGGCGTGTTTGCCGCTGGCATCGGAGCCGTCGGCAGTGTGGCGATCGCCGCTGAAGAGGCGCACAACGCGGCGGCACCGACGCATTTCCCGATCCACGAGCCGAAGGAGATGGACTGGACTTTTGCCGGTCCGTTCGGCACCTACGACAAGGCGCAGCTGCAGCGTGGCTTGAAGGTCTACAAGGAAGTCTGCTCGGCCTGCCACTCGATGAATTTGGTGGCGTTCCGCACGCTAGAGGACCTCGGCTATTCGGAAGCGCAGATCAAGTCGCTGTCGGCTGAGTACACCATCCATGATGGACCCAACGATGCCGGCGACATGTTCGACCGCCCGGGCAAGCCGTCCGACCATTTCCCGGCGCCGTTCGCCAATGAGGAGGCGGCTGCCGCTTCCAACGGCGGCGCTGCCCCACCGGATATGTCGCTGCTGGCCAAGGCGCGCGGCGTCGAGCGCGGCTTCCCGCGCTTCGTCTTCGACATCTTCACGCAATATGCGCAGGGCGGCCCGGACTACATCCATTCGCTGCTGACCGGCTACGACGAGACGCCACCTGCCGGCATGGTGATCCCCGAAGGCACCCACTACAATCCATACTTCATGTCCGGCGTGTCGCTGAAGATGCCCAAGCCGCTCTCCGACGGCCAGGTCACCTACGATGACGGTTCGCCGCAGACGATCGACCAGTATTCGCGCGACGTCTCGGCGTTCCTGATGTGGGCGGCCGAGCCGCATATGGAAGACCGCAAGAAGACCGGCTTCCGCGTTCTGGTGTTTCTGCTTCTGTTCGGCGCGCTGATGTATCTGACCAAGCGCAAGGTGTGGGAAGGCGTGGCGCACTAAGCCGCATCTTATTCCTCGGAAATGGAAAGGGCGTCTTCGGACGCCCTTTTTGCTTGCCAAACCGGGCATGGTTCGCATCTTGGCGCAGCAGCCGTCCAGTAAGAAGTCCGTTGGCACGGCGCCATGCGATTGGTATTGCACGCGCGCCCGGCGGATCGCCGGCTAAAGGGGCATTTGGGATCGATGATGCGGCTACGCGACTGTCACAACTTTTCCGATTTCCGGCGCATGGCCCAGCAGCGGTTGCCGGGGCCAATCTTCAACTACATCGATGGCGCGGCCGACGACGAGGTCACCTACCGCCGCAACACCGAGAGCTTCGAGCGCTGCGACCTCGTTCCCAACGTGCTGCGCGGGGTAAGCGAGATCGACATGTCGGTGACGGTGATGGGCCAGAAGCTGGCCATGCCCGTCTATTGCTCGCCGACCGCCTTGCAGCGGCTGTTCCATCATCAAGGCGAGCGCGCGGTGGCCAAGGCTTCGGCCAAATTCGGCACGATGTTCGGCGTGTCCTCGCTCGGCACTGTCAGTCTTGAGGAAGCGCGCAAGATCAGCAGCAGCCCGCAGGTCTACCAGTTCTATTTCCACCGGGATCGCGGCCTCAACCGGGCGATGATGCAGCGGGCGAAAGCGGTTGGAGTCGAAGTGATGATGCTGACCGTCGACAGCATCACCGGAGGCAACCGCGAGCGCGACAAGCGCACCGGCTTTGCCATCCCCTTCAAGCTCAACCTTGCCGGCATGCTGCAGTTCGCGCTGAAGCCGGGCTGGGCGATCAACTATTTCACCCATGAGGGGTTCAAGCTGCCGCAGCTCGACGAGCATGTCGACATGGGCGGCGGCACGATGTCGATCAGCCGCTACTTCACCGAGATGCTCGATCCGTCGATGACCTGGGACGATGTTGCCGAGATGGTCAGACTGTGGGGAGGTCCGTTCTGTCTCAAGGGCGTCATGTCGGTGGAGGATGCCAAGCGCGCCGTCGAGATCGGCTGCAGCGGCATTGTGCTGTCCAACCACGGCGGCCGGCAGCTGGACGGCTCGCGGGCGGCGTTCGACCAACTGGCCGAGATCGTCGATGCCGTCGGCGACAGAATAGACATCATCATGGATGGCGGCGTGCAGCGCGGCACCCATGTGCTGAAGGCGCTGTCGCTCGGCGCCAAGGCTGTTGGCGTCGGCCGCTATTATCTGTTCCCCCTGGCGGCGGCCGGACAGCCGGGCGTCGAGCGGGCGCTGGAGCAGATGCGGATCGAGATCGAGCGCGGCATGAAGCTGATGGGCTGCAGTTCGATCGAACAATTGTCGCGCAACAACCTCCGTTTCAGGTAATCTCGACCCATGAAATCCTCGCTCGAAGACACGCTGCTCGCCGCGATCCGCACCATTCCGGACTACCCCAAGCCCGGCATCCTGTTTCGCGACATCACCACTTTGCTCGGCAATGCGCGCGCCTTCCGCCGGGCCATCGACGAGCTGGTGCATCCCTATGCCGGGCAGAAGATCGACAAGATCGCCGGCATTGAGGCACGCGGCTTCATCCTCGGCGGTGCGGTCGCGCACCAGCTTTCGGCCGGTTTCGTGCCGATCCGCAAGAAGGGCAAGCTGCCTTACGAGACGGTACGCGTCGCCTACAGCCTGGAATACGGGCTGGACGAGATGGAGATGCACAAGGACGGCGTTGCGCCGGGCGAGAAGGTGATCCTGGTTGACGACCTGATCGCGACCGGCGGCACGGCGGAGGCGGCGGTCAAGCTGCTGAGGCAGATCGGCGCCGATATTCTTGCCGCGTGCTTCGTCATCGACCTGCCGGATCTCGGCGGACGGGCGAAGCTCGAAGCGCTGGGCGTGCCGGTGCGGACGTTGATCGGGTTTGAGGGGCATTAGGGAGTAGGGAGTAGGGAGTAGGGAGTAGGGAGTAGGGAGTAGGGAGTAGGGAGTAGGGAGGGAAGCTCCGCATTCCGTGCAAGGAGCAGCACCCACTGCTGCCTAATCCCTACTGCCTAAAACCTACCCCTACCCAGCCTTCACCAGCACCGCGCTGTCGAACTCCAGCACCTTGTCGCCCGTAGAATCGAATCCTTCCGAGCGCAGCGCGAGCAGCCGCCAGCCGGGGCGGGTGGCGAGCGGGCGGTGGGACAGGGCCGTGCGCATGAAGGTGACGGTTTCTCCGGCATAGACCGGCTTTGGCCATTTCAGGTTCCTGAAGCCGGGGGAGGGGCCGAATTCTGGTACCGGGCCGGGTCCGGTCCATTGAGAAGCGTCCATAGGATTTTTGAGATTGAGCTTCATCCAGGTGGCCGCGGTGTGCCAGCCTGAGGCGCAGAGGCGGCCGAACACGCTTTTCTTTGCGGCCTCCTCGTCGACATGAAAGACCTGTGGATCGTATTTGCAGGCGAACGCCTTGATCGCCTCGGTTTCGAATGTGTGCGAACCGAGGTTGATGGTATCGCCGATGCGGAAGAACGCGTCGAGGCTCATGCGCCGGCCTCGCGGGTCAAGAACATGACAGTGTTCTCAAGTTCGAAGACGCTTTCACCGCGCTGGTTGAACAGTTCGCTGCGCAAGGTGACGAGGCCGAGCTGAGGCCTGGATTTCGACAGGCGCCTGGCAAGCACGCTGGTGCTGCCGGCCAGTGTGTCGCCGGCCAGCACCGGCTTCTTCCATTTGACCTGGTCGATGCCGGGCGCGCCTTGCGCGGTCGAGTCGAGCAGGAAGGCGTCGCACAGCATGCGCATGAAGATCGCGCAGGTGTGCCAGCCGGAGGCGGCCAAGCCGCCAAGGATGCTGGCCTTGCCGGCGGCTTCGTCGAGATGCATCGGCTGCGGGTCGAATTCGGTGGCGAATTCGATGATTTCGGCCGCACTCACCTGCTTGGCGCCGAGGTCGATCGATGCGCCCTCGGTGAAATCCTCGTAGGCCCAGCTTTTTGCGGTCATGATCCCAATCCGGTTGTACGATCACCGGGCATCCGGATGCCGTCCGGGCGGCGTTTGGTCAAGCGAATTCTATTGGGCCTACAACCAGCCGCGGCGGCGGAAATACCAGAACGGCAGGATCGCCGACAGGATCATCAGGCCGATGGCGAAGGGATAGCCGAGCTCCCATTTCAGCTCCGGGATGACGTCGAAATTCATGCCGTAGATCGAAGCCACCAGCGTCGGCGGCAGGAAGATGACGGCGGCGACCGAGAAGATCTTGATGATGGCGTTCTGCTCGATCGAGATCATGCCGAGCGTCGCGTCGAGCAGGAACGAGATCTTCTGCGACAGGAAGGTGGCATGGTCGGCGAGCGACAGCACGTCGCGCGATACTGTCTTGATGCGGGCGCGGACGTCCTTGCTCATCTTGATCTGGGTCGCGACGTGGGCAAGGAAGCCGGTGAGGCGCTGCAGCGAGATCAGGCTGTCGCGGATCGAGGAGGCAATGTCTTCCTTGCGGCCTATGGCCTTGAGCAGTTCCTGGAAATCGCGATTGCGCTTGTTCACCTTGGTCGACCGCGCCTCGAAAATGTCGCGCGAGATCGTCTCGATGTCACGGCCGGCGCGTTCGAGAATATCGGCTAGGCGATCGACGATCGCCTCCAGCAGGCCGATCAGGATGGTGTTGCCGGTGGTGCAGCCTGTCGCCACCTTCTCGGCGCGCAGCGGAAAGGTCTTGAACGCCTTCGGCTCATGATAGCGGATGGTGACCAGTCTCGGGCCGGCAAGCACAAAGGTAACCGGTGACATCAAGGGATCATCGATTTCGGTCTGCGCCGGCAAGGTCGCGGTCATGAAGTAGGCGCCGTCCTCGATGTAGAGGCGGCTCGAAATCTCGATCTCCTCCATCTCCTCGCGCGTCGGGATGGCAACACCGAGCCAAGTCTCGATCGTTGTTTCTTCTTCCTTGGTCGGGTTGAGAAGGTCGGCCCAGACGACCTGATCGCCATTGGCCACGAGATCGTCGGCGGGGCGCAGGCGGTCATTGTCGACGACGAAGGCCTTGATCATCGCCGCTCTCCATTGGTTGAGCCCAAGAGGTTCCGTTCGATAGCGATGGGTCTTGCACGCGCGGCAGTTCCCACGGCCACGGCCAATCGGATGCAGAGGGCCTTAGACCCGGTGCCAAGGGCAGTCAAGCGAAGCGGCAGGCTGGCTCCTCCACTTGACGCAGCTGTGATCGGCCGCGGTCAGCGCGCGAGCCGCGAGATGCCTCGGCGTCTCAGGTGTTGAACTTGAACAGCAGGACGTCGCCGTCCTGGACGACATATTCCTTGCCTTCGTCGCGCGCCTTGCCGGCTTCCTTGGCCGCTACTTCGCCGCCCAGTGTGATGTAGTCGTTGTAGGCGATGGTCTGGGCGCGGATGAAGCCGCGCTCGAAATCGGTGTGGATGACGCCGGCCGCCTGCGGGGCCTTGTCGCCCTTGTGGATCGTCCAGGCGCGCGTCTCCTTCGGCCCGGCGGTGAAATAGGTGATCAGATGCAACAGATCGTAGCCGGCGCGGATGACCTTGTTGAGGCCAGGCTCGTCGAGGCCGAGCGAGGACAGGAACTCCATCTCTTCCTCGTCGGAGAGCTGGGCGACTTCGGCCTCGATCGCGGCCGAGATCACCACGGTGCCGGCGCCTTGCGCGGTCGCCATCTTTTCCACGGCCTTGGTGTGCTCGTTGCCGGTGGCGGCGTCGGCTTCGGCGACGTTGCATACATAGAGCACGGGGTGCGAGGTCAAGAGGTTCAGTCCCTGCAGGATGCGCAGGTCTTCCGCTGAAATGCCGTTGAGCAGGATGCGGGTCGGCTTGCCGGCCTGGAGGAGCTCGAGTGCGGCCTCCATCATCGGCAGCACGGTGGTTGCTTCCTTGTCCTTGCTGCCAGCGCGCTTGCGGATCTGCACGATGCGGCGCTCGAGGCTGTCGAGGTCGGCGAGCATCAGCTCGGTCTCGACCGTATCGGCGTCGGCGACAGGGTCGATCTTGCCCTCGACATGGGTGATGTCGTCATCCTCGAAACAGCGCAGCACATGCACGATGGCGTCGACCTCACGGATGTTGGCGAGGAACTGGTTGCCCAGCCCTTCGCCCTTGGAGGCGCCGCGCACCAGGCCGGCGATGTCGACGAAGGAGATGCGGGTCGGGATGATCTCCTTAGACTTGGCGATCGCGGCGATCTTCTGCAGCCGCGGATCAGGCACCGCCACCTCGCCGGTGTTCGGTTCGATGGTGCAGAACGGATAGTTGGCGGCCTGCGCCGCCGCCGTCCTGGTCAACGCGTTGAAAAGCGTCGACTTGCCGACGTTGGGCAAGCCAACGATGCCGCATTTGAAACCCATGTGTCCGGTCCTATCGGGAAACTAGAAATTTGATGAGGGCTATGGGCGATAGGGGTGAGCAACGTCAAGCCCCGCGGTCCCGATCCTATCGACGCTCAGTCCTTCTTGCCGAACAGTTTCTTCAGCATGGCGGCCATAGGGCCGCTTTCCGGCAGCTTGGCCGGCGCCTGCTGTGGCCGTGCCTGGCGGATGTGGCTTTGAGCCTTTGGACCTTCAGCCTTCGGCGCCTTGGGCGGCGGCCGGTCGTCGTCGCTGGTCGGCACCAGCTTGTCACGCAGGGCCAGAGTAATGCGGTTCATGAAGGAACTATCGTCGCCCTTGGCCAGCAGCCCGGCATCGTCGGCGATGGTGTCGAGCAGCACATCCAGCCACTCGCGATCGGCCTTGGCGAAGTCGCCGAGCACATGGCCATGCACCATTTCCCGGACGCCGGGATGGCCGACGCCGATGCGCACGCGGCGAAAGTTCTTGCCGACATGTTGGTCGAGCGAGCGGATGCCGTTGTGGCCGCCGGCGCCGCCGCCGACCTTGACCCGCAATTTGCCGGCCGGCAGGTCGATCTCGTCATAGAAGACGGTCAGCGCCTCGGGGCCGAGCTTGTAGAAGCGCAAGGCTTCGCCGACCGCCTGTCCCGACAGGTTCATGAAGGTCTGCGGCTTGATCAGCAGAATCTTCTCGCCGGCAATCGTGCCTTCGGCGATCAGGCCCTGGAACTTCTTCGACCAGGGCGAAAACGAATGGCGGCGGGCAATTGCGTCCGCCGCCATGAAGCCGACATTGTGCCGGTTATCAGCGTATTTCGCGCCCGGATTGCCGAGGCCTGCAAAGACAAGCATCGTGAACTCCAGGCCCGAAAATTACTTCTCTTCGGCAGCAGGAGCCGCCGCTTCGGGGGCTGCCGCTTCCGCCGTCTCTTCCGTCTCCGGCTTCATCGCCGAGGAGCCGGCAATGGTCGCGATGGTGAAGTCGCGATCGGAGATCACCGGCTTGACGCCGGCCGGCAAGGTAACCGCCGAGATGTGGATCGAATCGCCAATGTCGGCGCCGGTGAGATCGACGGTGATGAATTCCGGGATCGCATTGGCCGGGCAGTGGAACTCGACTTCGTGACGCACGATGTTGAGCACGCCGCCGCGCTTGATGCCGGGCGACTTGTCTTCATTGATGAAGTGGACAGGCACGTCGACGTTGACCTCGGTGTCCTTGCCGATGCGCAGGAAGTCGACATGGACCGGGAAATCCTTGACGGGGTCGAGCTGGAAATCCTTGGGCAGAACCTGGATTTTCTTGCCGTCGACATCGATCGTGGCGATCGTGGTCAAAAACCCGCCGCCATGGATTTTGTAGAAGACGTCCTTATAGTTCAGCGCAATCGCCAGGGGAGGCTGTCTGTCGCCGTAGATAACTGCAGGCACTTTACCGTTGCGGCGAACTGCACGGGCGGACCCCTTACCGACCTGTTCGCGCGCTTCGGCCTTGAGCTCGTAAGTATCGTGGCTCATGGCATTTCCTTTCGCGTTTTATGGAGCGTTTGCGGTGCAGTGTGCCTGGACCGTAAACGTCGAAAGCCGCCAGGCCTGGATGTCCGAATGCCAGAAACCGCATACGCGGAGCTTTGTTCGGGATCACAAGGGAAGGCAGCCTTCCGCCGCGTTGCCTCCAAGGGTGTCTACGCGGGTGGCGGCTCTATAGCGGAAGGCGGGCAGGCGTGCAAGCCATGGCGGGCAAGGGCGGCCGATGCCTGCGTTGGGCGCCGCATTGCGCTCAGGCCGGCAGGTCGGTGGGCGGATTTGATCCGTTTCCCTTGGCGCCACCGAGCGTGGACAGAGCGCTCAGCAGTTTCGTCCGGTCCTTGCCGATCATGAGCACGCCGCTGTCGGGCGCCAGCAGCGCCGAGAACGGCAGCATGGCGGCGCCGATCGAGGACGCTTCGGGGCCGAATTGCCCCGGCACGATCTCCGGCGCCACGATGCCGATGGCGCTGGCCTGGTTGAACTGGGCCTGCACCCTTGCCAGCAGTTCGAGATGGATCGGCCTGGGCAGGATCGAGTCGAGAACGATGGCCTCGATATCGATGATGGAGGTGATGGCGATGATCGCCTCGACCAGCGCGCTCGCGCAATCGTCGATCCATTCGAACAAGGGCGCGCGCGCCTCGGGCGGCAACGGATCGAGCTCTCGCACGCGGTTGATCACCACGCCGCGCGACCTCAGGTGATTGACCAGCACATAGATCGAGGCGCGATGCAGCAGGCTCTGGTAGCGCGCCGGTTTGGCCGCGACCGAATCGAGGCTCGAGGGCGAGACCGGCAAGGGCCCGAGTGCTGCGGTGTTGCCATGCGGGCCGGTATGGACCCTGCCGCCTTGCACCAGGCCGCCGCCGACGAAGGTGTCGATCGAGATGTGCATGAAATCGCGGAAGCGGGCGCCGGCGCCCTGGACAAGTTCGGCCAGCGCCGCCGACGTGGCGTCGTTTTCCACGAACACCGGCGTCTTTGCCGGCGTGGCAAAGCATGTCGTCAGGTCGATCGCTTCCCAGCGGCTGCCGAGATCGTCGGGAAAGCCGAGTTCCTCGCTCCAGCCGCCGAGGAAATAGGGGGAGGCAATGCCGACGCCGACGATGCTTGCATCGCCAAGTCCGTCGACGAGTTTCTCGAACGTGGCCAGCGCCATGTTGCCGGCCTTCAGCACCAGATCAGGATCGGGGAAGCGGTATTCGTGCGACTCTCTTGCGCGGATTTCACCGGCGAAGTCGACCAGAACGGCTTCCAGCGCACGCCGGCCGATCTTGATGCCGACGCTGTAGATGCGTTCTGGTGTCAGCCGGTAAAGCGTGGAGGGCGATCCGCGTTGCCCGAACCTTTTCCCCACTTGCTTTACGAAACCGGAGGATTCGAGGCCGTCGACGATGGCAGCGACCGCCGCCGGCGTCAGGCTTGCCGCGCGCGCCAGATCGGACTTGGACGCTTCCTTGAGGCGGCGGATGGCGTCGAGCACGAAACGCTCATTATAGTGCCGAACTTTGACAGAATTGCTGCCTCTCCCTGACAAAACCCGCACTCCCCAAATGTCCCGTTCCCGGCGCGAAGCCCGCAAACCACCTGCGGCCGAGCGCACCCTGCGGTGCCTATGTTGGCGGCGACAGTGCGCGTCGGAACCATGGAAGTCAATTTTGCCGTTGCGCCTTTGCGCTATTTAATATAGCAAATTGAAAAAATAACTAGTCAGGGAGGAGACGTGCTGCACTCGGGCACACAAAGCGAAGCCGACGCTGCGGTGGTGCGGGCTGTTCCCATTGCCCTGGTTCAGGCGACGAAGGCTTTCGGCGGCACGATTGCGCTCAAGGACGCCTCCTTCGAATTGCGCTCCGGCGAGGTGCTGGCGCTGCTTGGCGAAAACGGCGCCGGCAAGAGCACCTGCGTGAAGCTTCTGGCCGGCGTGCATTCCCCCACCAGCGGTCACGTCGAGGTCGACGGCAAGCCAGCAGCTTTCCATTCGCCGCACGACGCGCAGGCGGCCGGCATTGCGGTCATGCACCAGCATCCTGGCCTGTTTCCCGATCTTTCGGTGGCGGAAAACATCTATCTCGGCCACATGCCGCGCGACCGCTTCGGCGGCATCGACAATGCCGCCATGCTGGCCGGCGCCCGCAAGGTGCTGGCTACCGTCGGGCTCGACGTGCCGGCGGCAACGCGGCTGGGGACACTGCGTACCTCTGAACAACAACTGGTCGAGATCGCCCGCGCGCTGTCGCTGGATGCCCGCGTGCTGATCATGGACGAGCCCACGGCGGCGCTGTCACAGCGCGAGGTCGAGCGGCTGTTTTCCGTCGTTGCCGATCTCAGGCTGCATGGCGTGGCGATGATGTTCGTCGGCCACCGCATGGATGAAATCTTCCGCATCGCCGACCGCATCGCCGTGCTGCGTGACGGGCGCCTGATCGGCGTCAAGCCGAAGGCCGAGCTTGGCCGCGCTGCCGCCATCAGCATGATGGTCGGGCGCGAAGTCACCGACCTCTATCCCGAACGGCGCCATGCCTCAGGCGCGCTGGTGCTGGAGGCGAAGGGACTTTCGCGCGCCGGCGGGTTTGCCGGTATCGACCTCAAGCTTCACGCCGGCGAGGTGCTGGGGCTTGGCGGCCTGGTCGGCAGCGGACGCACCGAGATTGCGCGCGTGCTGTTCGGCATCGACCGGCCCGACGCCGGCGAAATCCTGATCGACGGCAAGCCCGTGCAGTTCGCCTCGGCGCGCGACGCCATGGATGCGCGCATCGCCTATGTGTCGGAAGATCGCATGGGCCAGAGCCTGGTGATGGATTTCTCCATCCTCGACAATGCGGTGCTACCTGTTCTCGACAAGGCCGCACAACGCGGTCTCTACGGCACCGACCGCGCCATCGGTCTGGTGGCGGACTGGCTGAAGCGCATGAAGCTGCGCTTTTCCGGCTACGGGCAGCCGGTGAAAGAGTTATCCGGCGGCAACCAGCAGAAGGTGGTGCTGGCCAAATGGCTGCGCACCGAGCCGCGCGTGCTCATCCTCGACGAGCCGACGCAAGGCATCGATGTCGGTACCAAGGCGGAAGTGCATGCAATGATCGCTGACCTTGCCGCGCAAGGCATGGCGATCCTGCTGATCTCGTCAGAGATGCCCGAGCTGATCGGCATGTGCGACCGCATTATCGTGCTGCGCGAAGGCCGCCAGACTGCTGAGTTTTCGCGCGGACAAGCCACGCAGGAAAAGGTACTGGAAGCGGCGACCAGGACCGATGAACGTGCCGGCCAGGCAGCGCAGATAGAACGCGCCGCCGAGGAGGAAAAGGCAAAAGGACCGTTCGATTTTCTGAAGCGGCGGGAATTCGGCCTGCTTGCGGCGATGCTCGCCGTCGCCATTCCGGTCACCATCATCAACCCGCGCATGGTGAGCGCGGCGAACCTCACCGCTGTGTCGATGGACGCGGCCTTGCTGATTGTCGCCGCACTGGCGCAGATGCTGGTGCTGATCACCCGCAACATCGACCTGTCGATCGCAGCTGTGATCGGCCTCTCCGCCTATATGGCGGCCAGCATGGTTCAGGCCTATCCCGGATTGGACATCGACATCGGCCTGATCACCGCCTGCGCGGTCGGCGGCTTTGCCGGACTGCTCAACGGCCTTGTCGTTACCAGGGGAAAGATCCCGGCCATCGTCGTTACGCTGGCTTCGATGTCGATCTTCCGCGGTTTCAACTCGATCTGGGCGGCGGGCGACCAGGTCAGCGCCGACGAAGTCACGCAAGCCTGGCTCGACATGACCGGGCTGAAGATCGCAGGCGTGCCGCTGATCGTCATCATCGCTATTGTCATCCTGTGCGCCGGCTATGTGCTGCTCTATCGCACCGCAACCGGGCGCGAGCTGTTTGCCACCGGTTCCAACCCGGACGGCGCAAGGCTGATCGGCATTCCGGTCGACCGGCGCATTCTGCTGGCCTTCGGCATGGCCGGCCTGCTCGGCGGTCTGTGCGGGGCGCTGTGGGCATCGCGCTATGCCACCATCGATGCCCGCGTCGCGCTCGGCTTCGAACTCACGGTGATCGCCTCTGCAGTGGTCGGCGGCGTCGCCATCCGCGGCGGCTCGGGCACGCTGCTCGGCATCATCCTTGGCGCGCTCACTCTCTTGGTCATCAAGAACGGGCTGACGCTGGTGCGTGTCGACCCGCTCTGGCTGCAGGGCGTCTATGGCCTGGTGATCCTGGTTGCCATCGGCATCGACACCTTCATCGTGCGGCGTGCCGAACAGGCAAGACAGGCGAGGGCGAGATGAGAAAGTTTATCCGCTCGATCGACTTCTGGGATCTGCTGCTGGCGACCGCCTGCCTCGCCGTCTTCATCTATGCGGCGGTCTTCGTGCCGAATTTCGTCTCCGGCTTCAACCTCTCGCAATTGGCCGCAAGCGCCTCGGAAAAGGCGTTGCTGATCCTGCCGATGACGCTGCTCATCATCACCCGCGAGATCGACCTGTCGATCGCCTCGGTGCTGGCGTTGACATCCGTGATTTTTGGCCTGCTTGTCCAGGCCGGCGTGCCGACGCTGGCCGCCATTCCGCTGACGCTCGTCTTCGGCGGCCTGCTCGGCGCCTTCAACGGCTATCTGGTGTCGGGCCTCGGGTTGCAGTCGCTGGTGGTGACGCTCGGCACCATGGCGCTGTATCGGGGCATTGGCTACATCCTGCTCGGCACCGGTTCGGTCAACATATTGCCGCCGGCGGTTGTCGATTTCGGCATCAGCAATCTGCCGGGCACACAAATCCCGTGGACCATCGTGCCGTTCCTGCTGCTGGCGCCGATCTTCGCGGTGGTGCTGCAGAAGACGCCGACCGGCAAGCGCATCTATGCGCTTGGCGGCAGCCCCGAAGTGGCGCGCTATTCCGGCATTGACACGCGCCAAATGGTGCTGAAGCTTTTCGTCGTTTCGGGCCTCGTCGCGGCCATCGCCGGCATCGTCTACACCGCGCGCCTCTCCAACGCCCGCGCCAACAATGCGCTCGGCATGGAGCTCGATGTCATCACCATCGTGCTGCTCGGCGGCGTCAGCGTCTTCGGTGGTAAGGGGCGGCTCACGGGGGTCATGCTGGCGCTGCTGTTGATCGCCATCATCCGAAATGTGCTGGCGCTCAACCAGATCGGCGGCGACGCTCAAGGCATGATCATCGGCCTGCTTCTGATCGGCTCGCTGCTGGTCGGCAATTACTGGCGCTCCCTGGAGGAGCGGCTGTCAAGATCGCGCGTCCTGCGCGAAACCAAGGGGTGATCTCGGGCCCCTTTCTTCAAGCCCGAATTCTGACGGAGGAGACACAATGAAAGCGTTTAGAATAGCCCTGCTCACATCCGCGGTTCTGCTTGCGCCGGCCTCGCTGGCATACAGCCAGGAATGCGCCAAGGAACCTGTAACGGTCGGCTTCCTGCCCAAGCTCGACACCGATCCCTACTTCAAGGTGGCTTTCGGCGGCGCCGAGGAGGCTGCGAAGGAAATTGGCGGCACCGCCACCCAGGTCGCCCCGTCGCAGGCGACGGCCGAGGCACAGATCGAATTCATCAACAGCCTTGTGTCGCAGAAGGTCGGGGTCATCGCTATCGCCGGCAACGACGCCAATGCGGTTGCGCCTGCGCTGAAGCGCGCCGTTCAGCAAGGCGTCCGGGTGATATCGTACGATTCCGACGTCGCGGCCGATGCGCGCGCGGTGTTCGTGAACCAGGTGAAGGGCGACAGTCTGGCCGAAATGATGCTGGAAAGCGCATTCAACCTCAGCGGCGGCGAAGGCGAGTTCGCCATCCTGTCGTCGACGCCGACGGCGACCAACCAGAACGCCTGGATCGACTTCATGAAGGCGAAGATGGCGGCAGAGCCGAAATACGCCAAGATGAAACTGGTGCAGGTCGCCTATGGCGAGGAGAGCGAGCAGGTCAACCAGCAGCAGGCCTTGGCGCTGGTGCAGGCGTTTCCGGATCTCAAGGTGATCATCGTGCCGGCAGGCATTGGCCTTCCGGCGGCCGCGCGCGCACTCGAGGAAGCCGGCATGATCGGCAAGGTCAAGCTGACCGGCCTTGCGCCGGCCACTTTGATTTCGAAATACATCAAGGATGGCGCTGCCCAGGATATCTGGTGGAATGTCACCGATCTCGGCTACCTGACCTATCAGGCGGCCCAGGCGCTAGCGCAGTGCAAGATCACCGGCAAGGAAGGTGAGAAGTTCACGGCGGGCAGGCTCGGCGAATACACGATCGGGGCCAGCGGCGAACTGATCCTTGGCCCGGCCAAGATCGTGACGCCGGAAAACCTGGCCGAGTTCAAGTTCTAAGCCTCCCAAGGCCCGGCGGGCGCCGGTTCAAGCCGGCGCCCGCTCGTTCAATTGTCAGTCGAAAAGCGTGAGGGCGACGATGAAACTCTTGCTGGCAGGCGAGACCTTCGCGGCGACGACGTCGGTCGCTGCCGGCGGCGACGTTCTGACAAGTGCGACATGGGTGAATGGCGCGACGGCCTTCAATGCCGCCCTTGCCGCAGAGGGCATAGCGGTGACGCAGATCGGTGGCGATCGCTGTGCGGCCGAATTTCCGTATGACCTCGACGCGCTGGCCGAATACCAGGCGGTGGTGATCTCCGATGTCGGCGCGCTGACCTTGCTGGTCACGCCGGAGGCCCGCGCCGGGCGCATCGGCGTCAACCGACTCGACGTCCTCAAGGCCTATGTCGAAGGCGGCGGCGGGCTGATGCTGGCCGGAGGCTATATGGGATTCCAGGGTATGTTCGGCACGGCGCGTTTCCACGACACGCCGGTGGAGGACGTGCTGCCCGTGCGCTGCCTGCCATTCTCGGATGGGTTGGAAGTGCCGCAAGGCCTGCAGCCGTCGATCCTTCAGGCGTCGCATCCAATCCTTGCCGGTGTCGCGGGCCCGTTGCCGCCGATCCTCGGCATGAACAAACTCGATTTCAGGCGCGACGGCTCGTCCCAGCTTCTGGCGACCTGCCAGTATCGCGGCACCGACTGGCCGCTGCTGGCGGTTCGTGAGCATGGCCGTGGCCGCACCGTCGCGTGGGCGACAGACATCGGCCCGCACTGGCTGTCGCAGGATTTTTTGGGATGGCCGCTCTACGGCATATTGATGGCCAACATCATGCGCTGGCTGGCCGGCAAGGATTAAGCCTGGCGTGTTTGTAGGGCAGCTAGTCCGGCTTGCTGCTCAACGCTTCGCGCAGCGCCTGGATCCGCCGATTCAAGGCATCGAGATCAGCCATCGTCATGCCCGAGCGTTCGATCAGGGTTTCGTTGAGGCAGTTGCACTGGACGAGCAGCGCGCGGCCGGCAGGCGTCAGGTCGACCTGCACTTGGCGCTCGTCCGTCTGGCTGCGCTGGCGGGTGACGAGACCGGCCTGTTCCATGCGCTTCAACAGCGGCGTGATGGTGCTCGATTCCAAAGCGAGCCTGTGCGCAATCGAGCCGACCGACATCCCGCCGGCTTCGGCAAGTGCGTTCAGCACGAGATATTGCGGATAGGTGATGCCCATCTCGTCCAGCATGGGCTTGTAGGTGCGATTGATTGCCATGCTGGTGGCGTAAAGCGTGAAGCAGAGCTGGTTGTCCAACGGGAGAGGCACGAGGCATTCCTTTGCCGACTGAGCACATCAATATGTACCACGAAAAATGATATCGCGATATATTTTTCTGTAGACAAGGATTTGGACCTGCGCTAGTCTTATGGTTATCGCGATATTGATTATCGCGGAAGCAATCAATGGAGAGCGAGATGACCAAGCCCGGCAGCAGCACGATCACCACCAAGGACGGCACCGAAATTTTCTACAAGGATTGGGGAACGGGACAACCCATCGTCTTCCATCACGGCTGGCCGCTGAGCAGCGACGACTGGGACGCCCAGATGCTGTTCTTCCTGTCCAAGGGCTACCGCGTCATTGCCCATGACCGGCGCGGCCATGGCCGCTCGACCCAGACCGATACCGGCAACGAGATGGATACGTATGCCGCCGATGTCGCGGAACTTGCGGCGCATCTCGACCTCAGAGACGCCATCCATGTCGGCCATTCCACCGGTGGCGGCGAAGTGGCCCGTTATGTCGCGAAGTACGGCTCCGGTGGCCGTGTCGCCAAGGCCGCATTGCTCGGCGCGGTGCCGCCGATCATGCTGAAGACGGCGGCCAATCCGGGTGGCCTGCCGATCGAGGTGTTCGATGGTTTCCGCTCCGCCCAGGCAGCCAACCGCGCCCAGTTTTTCCACGATGTTGCGGCCGGCCCGTTCTACGGCTTCAACCGCCCCGGCGCCCAGGTGTCGCAGGCTGTCGTCGAGAATTGGTGGCGCCAGGGCATGATGGGCGGCACCAAGGCGCATTACGATTGCATCAAGGCGTTCTCGGAAACCGACTTCACCGACGATCTGAAGGCCATCGAGGTGCCGGTGCTGGTGATGCATGGCGACGACGACCAGATCGTTCCGATCGCCGACTCCGCGCTGCTGGCTGTCAAGCTGCTCAAAAAGGGCGAGCTCAAGGTCTACAAGGGCTTCCCGCACGGCATGGCGACGACCCATGCCGATGTCATCAATGCCGACCTGCTGGCGTTCTTCAAGGCGTAGAATCGTTCAGTTGAATAGACATCGTCCAGTTGGATAGGCAAGGCACCCGCCGCCGGGCGGGTGCATTTGCTTTCGTCGAAATGTCAGCGGGACAGTGCCTATTTATCGAGAAAACCAGTGATCAGTTTGACGGTGTCGTCGGGGTTTTCCTCCATGATCCAGTGTCCGGAAGCGGGCACGATGCCGCCCGTGACATCGGTCGCAACAAGCCGCAGGAGATCGGCCTGCGTGGTGCCGGCGGATTTTTCACCGCCGACAGCCAGCACCGGCATGGTCAGTTTGCCGCCGGCGGCAAGCATCGCCTGGTTGTCGATCGCGTCCTGGTCAAACGCCTTGAACTGCTCGAAAGCGTCATGCATCGCATGCGGGCGGGCATAGAGTCTGGCGTAGTGCTTGCGCGTGGCCTCGTCGATCTTCTTGGGGTCTGCCGACAGTTCGTTGTAGAAGCGATCGAGATAGATGCGCTCGCGCCCTGCGACCAGCCGCTCCATATCCGGGCCGCGGAAGTTGAAGTGCCAAAGCAGCGGGCTTTGCTTGATCTTTTCCCAATCGCCGATGCCGGGCAGCGGCGCATCGATGATGACCCATTTGGTGATGCGCTTGGGATACTGAGCGGCGAGCGCATAGCCGACCATGTTGCCGATGTCGTGGGTGACGAGATCTGCCTTGTCGATCTTCAGGGCATCCAACACGCCGGCGATGTCGACGGCCTGGTTCTTCTTGGCGTAGCCCGCTTCCGGGTGGGCCGACAGACCCATGCCGCGCAGGTCCGGCACGATGACGGTGTGGTCCCTTGCGAGGGCGATGGCCGCGGCGCCCCACATGTCTCCGGTATCGGCAAAGCCGTGCAGCAGCACGACAGCGGGACCCTTGCCGCCAACGCGCACATAGAGTTTGGTGCCGTTGGTTCCGACGGACTGCGTCTTGAAACCCGGCGGAAAGGGAACGATGCGTGCCGTCGCCGGCAAGGTAACAAGAAGCACACCCAATACGGCCAATACGATCTTGCGCATGTCATCCCCCAGAGACGTCGAAGGCCCCAAGCCTTCGTTGATGACTATCTCTAGCAGGCTTTTCAACCAGCGCATGGTGAAAGAATCACAGAGGGCGCAGCAATGCCGCGCCCTGCGTCAAATCCGCAAAATCGACCGGTTTTATCTGGCCGCCGCTTGCGCCTTCCTGGCTTCCTTCATGTTGGGCAGGAACACCGTCAGCAGGCCGAGCAGCGGCAGATACGAGCAGATCTGGAAGACGAAATCGATGCCCTTCATGTCGGCGACGACGCCGAGCACGGCGGCTGCAATGCCGCCCATGCCGAAGGCGAAGCCGAAGAAGATCCCGGCGATGGTGCCGACACGTCCCGGCACCAACTCCTGCGCAAACACGACGATGTTGGAGAAGGCCGAGGACAGGATCAGGCCGATCAGCACCGTCAGCACCATCGTCCATTCGAAATTGGCGTAGGGCAGCGCCAGCGTGAACGGCAGCACGCCGACGATCGAGAACCAGATCATCGCCTTCTGGCCGTAGCGGTCGCCGAACGGTCCGCCGAGCAGGATGCCCAGCGCCGAGGCGCCGAGGAACAGGAACAGCATGACCTGGCTCATCTGCACCGACACGCCGAACTTATGGATGGAATAAAAGGTGTAGTAGCTGGAGAGCGAGGCGATGTAGGCGTTCTTGGTCAGCACCAGCAGCGTCAGCACCGCCAGCGCTCCCATCACCTTCTTGCGCGGGAAGGGGGAGACGAAGCTTGCCGCCTTGCGATTGCCCTGCGCGGCGCGCATCCGGCTGTACCAGCCGCCGACCCGCGACAAAACGATGATGCCGATCAGAGACCCGACGGCGAACCATGAAATGCTGGTCTGGCCGAAGGGCACAACGATGAAGGCAGCGAGCAGCGGCCCCATCGACTGGCCGAAATTGCCGCCGACCTGGAACAAAGATTGCGCCAGGCCAAAGCGGCCGCCGGAGGCAAAGCGGGCAATGCGCGAGGATTCCGGATGGAAGATCGCCGAGCCGATTCCGATCAGCGAGGCGCCGACCAGAAGCAGCGCATAGTGGCCGGCATAGGCCAGAACGATCAGGCCAATCAGCGAGGACGCCATGCCGTAGGGCAGCGAATAGGGCATTGGCCGCTTGTCGGTGATCATGCCGATGACCGGCTGCAGCAGCGACGCCGTGACCTGGAAGGTGAAGGTCAGAAGACCGATCTGCCAGAAATCGAGACCGTAATTCTCTTTCAGCAGCGGATAGATCGCCGGCAGCAGCGATTGCATGATGTCGTTGATGCCGTGGCAAAAGCTCACCGCCAGAATGACGGTGAAGGCGGTCGCCTGGGCTGAAGGGAGGCTGGCGCTTGGCTGCGGTGCAATGCTGGTGGCTGTCGTATCGGTCAAGGCAGGCTCCGAGGTCTTTTTTGGCGGGTGTTTGCCCGCGGGCAGGCTTGGCGGCCGCTCCCGCGGACCGCCTTAAGGACGCTCGTCTGAAGCGCTTGGGCGACGCCCCTGCGGAGCGCCTTGGGGATGGCTGCCTTATAAGCCGCTTGCGAGGCGACTTCTTTCGTGGTTTGGTCCAATAGTTTCGCAAGTGGGCCATAGCCGATGCCACATGGCAGGGACATCTTCCGCGCCGGCAATGCCGATCTCGGCCGATTGCACGAAAGCCGCTGGCAGTGGCTGGAGGAGGTTTCCGGGCCGGCGGTGGCTTTGCCGACCGAATATCCCGACGGTTACCTCGTGCCGCAACACCGCCACAGCCGCAGCCAGCTGCTGCATGCGCTGGTCGGTGTCGTGCTGGTGACGACCAGGTACGGGCGCTGGATGGTGCCGCCCGACCACGCAATGTGGATACCGGCCGGCACCGAGCATTCTGTCGAAATGCTGGGCGATGTCTCGATGCGCTCGGTCTATGTCATGCCGGGCGCTATCCCCGGCCTGCCGGAAGGTTTGCGCGTCGTCGGCATCACCGAGCTGATGCACAGCCTGATCGTCGAATCGGAAAAGCTGCCGCAAGGCGGCGAACTGGAAGGCCGCGGCGGGCTGATCATGAACCTGTTGCTGCACGAGATCCCGACCTTGCCGGAACGGCCGCTCGGGCTGCCGTTCCCGTCCGACCCGAAGCTGGCGGCGCTCTGCCGACGCTTTGTCGCGGCACCTTCGCCGCACGCCACGATCGACGAGTGGGCGGATGCCGCAGGCATGAGCCGCCGTTCGTTCACCCGCGCCTTCCAGCGCCAGACCGGACTGTCCTTGTCGACTTGGCGCCAGCAGGCCTGCCTGTTTGCGGCCCTGCCCAGGCTCGCCGATGGCGAGCCGATCACCAGGGTGGCGCTCGACCTCGGTTATGACAGCGTGCCGGCATTCATAACCATGTTCAAGCGCATGCTCGGCGCCTCGCCGCGCGGCTATATGCGCGGCGCCCGCGACGAAGGCATTCGGCGGGCTCAGCCTCGACTTGAGGCCCCGGCGCCGTAGCGCCAGGAAAAGCCCGCAGTACTTTGCCGTAGGCCCTAGTCCAGCTGAACGCCGCTGGCCTTGACGATCGGTTCCCATTTGGCGAGTTCGGCCTTCACATGCACTCCAAGCTCTTCCGGGGTGGAGGCCACGATCGAGGCGCTGAACTGGGCCATGCGGGCGATCACATCAGGGTCTTTCAGGGCTTCAACTGCCGCCTTCTGAAGAACGGCGACGACCTCCGGCGGCGTGCCTGCGGGCGCGAACAGAGCGTTCCAGCTGTAGGTTTCATAGCCGGGAATGGTTTCGGCAATGGCCGGTATGTCGGGGAAGGAGGGAACGCGCTCCTTGGTGGTGACGCCAAGCGCTCTCAGCGTCCCGCTCTTGATATGGCCCGATGAAGAGGGGAGGTTGTCGAACATCATCGGCACCTGATTGCCGATAACGTCGTTCAAGGCCGGTCCGGCGCCCTTGTAGGGAATGTGCTGCATACTGACGCCGGCCATCGTCTTGAAAAGCTCGCCGGAGAGATGCAGCGGGGTGCCATTGCCTGATGAGGCGTAGGCATATTTGTCCGGGTCCTTCTTCAGCATCTCGATCAGTTCCTTGACGTCCTTGGCGGGGAATTCAGGGTTTACGACCAGGACGTTTGGCACCAGCACGAGCAACGATATCGGCGCAAAATCCTTCTCCGCGTCGTAGGGCTTTGTCTTCAGGATCAGCGGGTTGAGCGCGTGGGTTGCGACCGTGCCCATCAGGATCGTGTAGCCGTCCGGTTCGGCTCGGGCGACCTGGGCAGCGCCGATGCTGCCCCCGGCGCCGCCGACATTTTCGACGACAATCTGCTGGCCCAGCTTTTCGGACATCTTGTTGGCGACCAGGCGCGCGACCAGATCCGTCGAGCCACCGGCGGAAAAGGGGACAACCATGGTGATGGTCCGGTCCGGAAAATCGGCGGCCCAGGCCGCCGGTACTGAAAGGGTGGCTGCGATGGAAACCGCGAGCCCGAGCAAAGTCCTACGCCGCATCTGCTACTCCTCCGTTGATTGGAGGGCAGTATGGCCATGGTGAACTCCTCGCACAATGCAACCATGGACTGACTGCCCGCCTCAGGAGATCGGGCTTGACACCGATGCTTCGGTTGGCGTGCGCGAGAACGCCTCACCCCTCAGTTCAATCAGCCTTGGTCCAGCTGAAAACAAGCCATTTGTATCGTGACGTCTCTTCAGGCTCGGCCGTGTAGGTCATCTGCATGTCGCCGCCCTCGGTGTAGATGTCGAGCCTGGGTGCCGTGTCCAGTTCGAGCCACACGGAATCGTTCTTGAACGACCATGTCCCGCACCAGACGCAAGGCCCCGATGCCGGGTCACCCGGTTGGTGAAAATTGTAGCGGCCGTCCGCCGTGATCTCCAGATAGTCGAAGGCGCCATAAAAGGCGGTCACAGTCTGCTGAAATTCGGTCGCAGCCGCTTCCTGGTCGGGCTTCGCCGGCTCTTTCAGATCACGTGGTGGCCGGATTGCCGACCCTGCGATGCTCCATTTGCCGATGAAATCCTTTTCGGTGGGAAGATATTCCGTCTGCGCCTGCGCGGTCGAAACCGGAGCGATTGTCGGCGCATAGGCCGCGCTGGCGATGCCGATTGCGAGAAGCATTCCTGCGATGCCTGCAGCCTTGATTCGATTGCGCATCAGCTGCGCTCCTTTCACGACGGTTTGGGGCAGATTCCAAAAACGAGATTACCCCCGAGCCAGGCCCGGGGGCACGCTTTTGGGCAACATGGATTAATCGAACAGGCTCGACACGGACTCTTCGGTCGCTGTGCGCGAAATCGCCTCGCCCATCAGGTCGGCGATGGAGATGACGCGGATATTCGGGGCGTCGAGCACGCCTTGCGTCGGCTGGATGGAATCGGTGATCACCAGTTCCTGCAGCTTCGAGCCGCTGATCCTGGCGACCGCACCGCCCGACAGCACGCCGTGGGTGATATAGGCGGTGACGCTGGTAGCGCCGTTGGCGAGCAGCGCATCGGCGGCATTGCACAGCGTGCCGCCGGAATCGACGATGTCGTCGATCAGCAGGCAATCCTTGCCGGCGACCGCGCCGATGATGTTCATCACTTCGGATTCACCGGGACGTTCGCGGCGCTTGTCGACGATGGCCAGTTGTGCGTCGAAGCGTTTGGCGAGCGCGCGGGCGCGCACCACGCCGCCGATGTCGGGCGAGACGACGACGACATTGGCAAGCTGTTTGTATTTTGCCTTCACGTCACGGGCCATCACCGGCACCGAGAACAGATTGTCGGTCGGAATGTCGAAAAAACCCTGGATCTGGCCGGCATGGAGGTCGAGCGTCAAGACGCGGTCCACGCCGGCGCGGGTGATCATGTTGGCGACCAGCTTCGCCGAGATCGGTGTGCGGCCCGAGGCCCGGCGATCCTGCCTGGCGTAACCGAAATAGGGGATGACCGCGGTGATGCGCTTGGCCGAGGAGCGCATGAAGGCATCGATCATGATGAGCAGTTCCATCAGATGATCGTTGGTCGGGAACGAGGTCGACTGCAGGATGAAGACATCCTCGCCGCGCACGTTTTCCTGGATTTCGACGAAGATTTCCTGATCGGCGAAGCGTCTGACGCTGGCCTTGCCCAGCGGGACATTGAGATAGCGGGCGACCGCTTCGGCCAGCACCCGGTTGGAATTGCCCGCGAAAAGCTTCATGCACCGTTCCTGGCGAAGGATGGGGAGGTCCTCTTAATCGGGCTTGTAGCGAGCCGTGCCGGTATTGCAAGCCTCGTTGACGGGAATCCGCCGGCTAATCTCAAAAACGTCAATAGTGAACGGAAGCCGGTAACAGGCGGATCAGCCGGCGCTGCCGCCGAGCCAGGCCGCGAACTGGTCGATCGTCTGGTCGGCGATCGCCTGCATGGTAGCGGGTGCAACCGCGGGCCAGCCTTCGGCGGCGTTGACCGAGGGCGCCTTCTGCTGGCCATTGATGCGGTGTAGCCGGTTGCCAGCGGGGTCATAGACGTCCCAGACATAGATAACGGTGGTATCCTTGCCTTCCGTCATCGTCGAGAAGTAGCCCTTCAGCACATGGGTGGCGGCCTGGTCGGCGCTGCCGGCAAGGGTGATGCCGCGCTGCTTGGCGCGTGTCTGCAGTTCGGCCGTCAGCGGCGTTGCCGCTTCCACGGAGGCGCCGACGATCGGCGCGATCTGCAGCCGGGTCTTCGACAAAGCGGCGGCGCTCTGCGCGGGGTTGGCGGGTGTCGTGGCGCCGACGGCCGGCGCTGGTGTGGCGGCGGGCGCGATGCCCGGGGCAGCCAAGGGCTGAGCCGGTTGGGCCGAGGCTGCCGGCGGCGTGATGGCGGACGGCTCAAGGACGTCCTTGGCATTGGTGCAAGCGGCCAGCACAAGCGCTGCGAGCAATGACACGGTCGTCACATGCGATCGTCTCATCTGCCCGAAAACTCCTTAGTCGCGAACCCCCCGCGTGGACCAACCATTATGGATTCACTGTACGATCAAGTCGAGATCATGGCGTGAAAGCGGCTTCGGCTGGGATTCGGTGGTCAGGTAGGTGCGGCCAAGCGTCATCGCCGTCTCGGTTTCGGAGTCCATGATGATCATGTGCGCGAACAATGTCATGTTGGGCGCGATCGGCTCGGGATTGCCCTGGTAGAACATCGGCATATCCATCCAGGACGGGGTGAAGCGGGCGCCGACGGAATAGCCGCAGGCGTTCAACCGATGCTTGGTCAGGCTGTGCGCCTCCAGCGTGCGGGCATGCGCGTCGAAGACGTCGCCGAAGGTGTTGCCGGGCGTCATCGCCTTCTCGACCGCCAGAAGAGCCGCGCGGGCGGCGTCGAACAGCTCCTGATGGCGCTTCGACGCCTTGCCGGTCAGCACGGTGCGCATCATCGGCGCGTGATAGTGATGGAACACGCCGGCCCATTCGAGCGTCAGCTGATCGTTCTTGGTCAGCTTGCGGCGCCCGGCCTTGTAGCGGCAGAGCAGCGCGTCGATGCCCGAGCCGATGATGAATTCATTGGCCGGATAGTCGCCGCCGCCGGCAAACACCGCGCCCTGCATGGCGGCAAGGATCAGCGCTTCGTCGCCGCCCTGCTTGATCAGCGGCAGGGCCGCGTCGAGCGCGTCGTCGGAAAGGTTGGCGGCCTTTTCGGCCTTGGCGATTTCAGCCGGGCTCTTGAACAGGCGCAGACGGCCGACAATACCGGAGGCGTCGGCGATCTGGCCGAAGGTCTGCAGCTGCTCGTCGACGCGGCGGCCATTGAAGGCGGTCAGGCCATGGGTGTCGTATTCGACGCCGATGCGGGCGCCGAGGAGATTGAGGTCGTTGAGCAGGTTGCGCAGGTCGACCGCCGGGTTGGCGCCGTCGCGGTCGGTCCACAGCACGATGTTGTCGATGATCGATGTGTGGCGCGCCTGGCGCAAATCGGCCGAGCGGGTGAGCAGCACCATCGAGCCGTCAGCCTTCACAACCAGGCACTGGAAGAAACAGAAGCCGAACGTGTCGTAGCCGGTTAGCCAGTACATGCTCTCCTGGGCGAAAAGCAGTACAGCATCGAGCCTCTTTTCCGTCATCTCGATCATCAACCGGTCACGCCGGGCGTCAAATTCCGACCGTTCGAAATGCAGCGCCATTATCCGTTCTCCAAAACAATTGCCGAAACCTGCCGACCGTAGTCCGGTTCCTTGCGATGCGTCGCGCGCCGGTAGGAAAAGAAGAGATCCTCCTCGGCATAGGTGCAGCGGCCAAGCCCCTGCGCGGTCACGCCAGCCTTCTTCAGCCGGTCGACCGTATAGAGGTTGAGACCGAACATTGCATGCGCCGGATTGGCCGAAGGCGCGAAATAGCCGATGTTTTCGGCATCGGCTTCGACGAAACGGGCGACGAATTCCGGCCCGACCTCGTAATTGTCGGGGCCGATCGAAGGACCGAGAACCGCAATGATGCGCTCACGGCGGGCGCCGAGGCTTTCCATCGCGGCAATGGTGTTTTCAAGCACACCGGTGAAAGCGCCCTTCCAGCCGGCGTGTGCAGCGCCAATGATGCGCGCTTGCGCATCGGCGAACAGCACGGGGCCGCAATCGGCCGTCGAGGCGCCGATGGCGATGCCCGGCCGGTCGGTGACGATGGCGTCGGCCTTGGGCCGCGGGCCGGGAAAGGGTTCCCTGGCAATAACGACATCGGGCGAGTGGACCTGATGCGCGGTCAGGAGATGGCTGGCCGGCACACCCATCCAGGCAGCGACGCGGCGGCGGTTCTCGGCGACCAGCATCTGATCGTCATCCGAGCCGGTGCCGATGTTAAGTCCCTGATAGATGCCGCCGGAGACGCCGCCGATACGGGTGAAATAGCCATGGCGGATACCTCGCGGCTTGGCCGCTTCCAGCAGCGGCGAGCGAACAGGATCCGGTTTGGTCTGATTCAGCATGGATGGGTTTGTTGTCCGCGCCGGCGTTTTCGTCAAGGCGAAGTTCGGCCGAGTGATTGCGACAGTGCTGCCGCGTCGACTTTGCATTGGCCAAAAGCAGGCATGCGACCACAAGCGACATGGCGAGACGGCTTGTAACGATCTCTGAGGGTCAGACTGGCTGATGCGGCAGGATTTTCAGGATTTTGAACAGCGTGCCCATGCCGTCGGGGCCGGCCAGGCGCTCGACGGCATCGGCAATGGTTTGTCGTGCCTCTTGGCTTGCCTGGCTGCCCAACTGGCCAGCTCGCTCAAGCAATCCCGTGCCAAGCAGAAAGTCGCCCTGCGTCGCCAATTCCACATCGAGGCCATGCGCCCGCACGACGGCGGCCAGTGCCGCGAAGTCGACATGGGCGGTGAGATCGGCTTCGCCGGGATTGGCCAGCACATCTTCGGGGGCGTGCCTGCGCACGGCCTGCAATGTGTCGCCGAAACCGGGCTGGAGATGGCCGTAATCGGGGAACAGCCCGGCGCCGCCGTGGTCGGCTATGCGTTCGGCAATGGTCGCCATCAGTGCCGCGCGGGCCGGTGCTATTTCGAAAATAGAGCCTTGTGGCGCCTCGGCGGCGTCTTCCGGCAGCAGCGTCGCCTCGACCGAGCCGGCGCCGGCGAAGAAGCTCAACTCGTCTGAGACATCGAGGCCGATCACCCGTTCGCGCCAGCCGGCGCCGGCGCGGATGAACTGGCGGATCGGCACAGCGTCGAACAATTCGTTGCCGACAATCAGCAACGGCGCCTGCGGTAGTGTGGCGATGGTTTCGTGCCAGCCGAGCTCAACCGAAGTTTCGGCAAGCGTCTGCTTTTGGATTTCAGTCAGCCGCGGACTGGTCTCGACCAGAGCGAAGGATGCTCCGGCGGCGATAGCCGGATCGAGCCGCGTCAGGGTGCGAAGCATGTCCTTCATCAGCGTGCCGCGGCCAGGCCCGATCTCCGCGATGGTGACCGGCAGGGGTCGGCCGATCGCCAGCCAGGCCTGATAGAGCCAGACGGCGACGAGTTCGCCGAACATCTGGCTGATCTCGGGTGCGGTGACGAAGTCGCCGGCGGCGCCGAACGGCTCGCGCGTGGTGTAGTAGCCGTCGCTGGGATCGAACAGGCAGAGCGCCATGTACTCGTTGACGGGGAGGGGGCCGAGCGCGCCGATCAGGTCGACGATGCGGGTCTTCAGCCGTGTCATGCCGGCTGTGGTTGCGGCGCCGGTTTGGCTGTGGCCATCGCCCAGATGCCGGCCAGCACCATCGGCAGCGACAGCACCATGCCCATGGTGAGCCAGCCGCCGAGGAGGTAGCCGAGCTGCTGGTCGGGCTCGCGGAAGAACTCGACGAAGATGCGTGACAGGCCGTAGCCGCAAATGAAGGCGCCGCCGACAAAGCGCGGCGTCTTCAGCTTCAGCCGCGAATGGGTGAGGAAGCGCAGGACCAGGAACAGCACCGCGCCCTCGAGCAGCGCTTCGTAGAGCTGGCTCGGATGGCGAGGCTCCAGGCCCGCGACACAACCCGCCACGGTCTGCTGGAGACGCTCGTTGCAGAAGACGACGCCCCACGACACGTCGGTCACGCGACCCCAGAGTTCGGCATTGACGAAGTTCGCGATGCGGACGAGGCCGAGCCCGACCGGCACGCCGGCTGCCACCACGTCGAACAGTGTCCAGGTGCGGATGCCGCGCTTGAGGGAAAACAGCGTGATGGCGAGGATGACCCCAAGCAGGCCGCCATGGAACGACATGCCGCCCTGCCAGACGGCGAAGATGTCGAGCGGGTGGTCGATATAGCGCTTTAAATCGTAGAACAGCACATAGCCGGTGCGTCCGCCGAGCACGACGCCGACGGCGGCCCAGACGATGAAATCGTCGAGGTCGATCGGCTTCATCGGCAAGACGCCATCAGGCCACAGCCTTGTGTTGGTGACGAGCCGCTTGGCGTACCACCAGGCGAACAGGATGCCGACGATATAGCCGATGCCGTACCAGTGCACAGCCAGCGGGCCGATCTGAACCAGGATCGGGTCGATGTTGGGGAAGGACAGCGACGCCATCGGCAGCGGGAAATAGTCGTTCAACAGGATCTCCTGGGAGGGCTCGCGTTAGGGCGCGGACCATGCGGCAGGGTTTTGGCGGGGTCAAGGCAAGGTGACGACAGCCTGATCGTCAGAGATAATGGGCTCAACCCTGCGGCTTGCCGGCGATCAATTGCCTGAGCGCATCGTTGATCCTGTCTTGCCAGCCGGGGCCATCTTCCTGGAAATGGTCGAGCACGGCGCGATCGATCCTGATCGAGACAAGCTCGCGAACGTTTGGTGCGGCGGAGGGTTCGCGAATGGGAGGCGCGGGTTTCTTGACCGGCTTGAAGGCCGCTTCAGCGGCTTCCATCGGATTGGTCGGTCGGCGCGGGGGCGTTGCCATTGGTTGATCCTGAATGAGAGTGACTCTTGCCTGGAGCAAGTCGTGAGGAAAACTAGGCCGCTGGTCTGTGAAGACCAGTAACTTCACTTGGTTCTCTCTGCCATTGCCCTGTATTTGGCTTCAAGCCTGTCCAGCACCTCGTCGCCAGGCTAGACCCGGCCCGCACTGGCATCCGAAATGCCCTTTGCGAGTGCTGCATCGAGTGCTGCAAAGCGCTTCTCCAAGTCCGCACTGTCCGTCACGGCAACCGTCGTTCCAAGAATCCATTTGCGATAATAGCAATCTGTCGGCCGGACCGTGAGCCAAATCGCGTCCGACATGAAGCCGCACCAGCTTCAACGTTCTTGCATTCCGCAGGCAGTGCCACTACGTCAATTCCAGCAAGCGAGGATTTGCCATGTCGACCGGACCGAACCGCATTCTCGATGAATTCGCCAAGCTGATGACCGATGCCGCGGGTGCCGCACAAGGCGTGCGCCGCGAGGTGGAGACTGCCTTCAAGGGGCAGGCCGAGCGCATCCTCAACACCATGGATGTGGTGCAGCGCGAGGAGTTCGAGGCTGCCCGCGACATGGCTGCCAAGGCCCGCGAAGAAAACACCAGGCTGGCCGCCCGCATCGATGCGCTCGAGGCCAGGCTTGCCGAATTGACCGGACAGGCCGCACCTGTGGCTGCGGCAAAGCCCAAAGCAAAAAAATAAAATTTGAACTTTTCCACAAAGCACAATCCGAAAAAATGCTTTGCCGTGAATCGTTTACCGGCAATGCATGAATCTTTGTGACAGCGCCTTTCCACATGCTGATGACGCAGTGCGAAAAATTAGGCTGTTCACGCGACTCCCGATCAATAGACTGAATTTGTTGCATGATTCGGAGCAGGGTCATGCGGCCGGGCGGTGGGGTCCGGTCCGGGGTCTTTGTGTCGTGAAGTCCTGGCCGTCCGAGTTCAAGACAAGATTGTTCGTCGTGTGTGCCCCGCGGAGCGTGTGGCGCTCCCCTGAACACAGGAAGCATTCCATGGAACTTCTCGAACTCGAATTCTCCCGCGAAATCCATCCGGTGGATGTCATCGAGCAGGTCGCCCATAACAATGACTGGTCCTTCGAAAGGGCCGGCGATGACGAAATCTCGATCTCGGTTGCCGGCAGCTGGACCGACTATCACGTCTCCTTCTCATGGATGGAGGATTTCGAGGCGCTGCATCTGGCCTGTGCTTTCGACATCAAGGTGCCGGAAGCCCGCGCGCTGGAAGTGATGCGGCTTTTGTCGCTGATCAACGAGCAGATGCTGTTTGGCCATTTCGATCTCTGGGAGCAGGAGGGCGCGATCATGTTTCGCCAGTCGCTGCTGCTCGCCGGCGGGGTCGAACCGTCGAGCCAGCAGGTCGAGGTGCTTTTGTCGTCGGCGCTTGAAGCCTGCGAGTGCTATTTCCAGGCCTTCCAGTTCGTTGTCTGGTCGGGAACCTCGGCCAAGGATGCGCTGGCCGGCGTCCTGTTCGAGACCTATGGCAACGCTTGAGCTTCCATGAGTTCGAGCAGCGCGCGCAAGCCCGAGATCAGCTTTGCCGATTTTGATCGTGTTGACATCCGTGCCGGCACGATCGTCGAGGCCGAGCCTTTCCCCGAGGCGCGCAAACCCGCCTTCAAGCTGAAGATCGATTTCGGCCCTGAGATCGGCGTGAAGAAATCCTCGGCACAGATCACGAAATACTATGCGCCGGAAACGCTGGTGGGACGGCAGGTGTTTGCGGTGGTGAATTTCCCGCCGCGCCAGATCGGTCCGTTCATGTCGGAAGTGCTCACGCTCGGCTTCCCTGATGAAGAAGGCGCCGTGGTGCTTGGCGCCATCGAGCGCAAGGTGCCGGACGGCGGGCGACTATTTTAGGAAGATTGCGTCAGGCGGCCAGCTTGCGCGTGGTGCCGAGCGCCTCTTCGACCGTGTCCATGAACATCTCGGCGCAGGCTTTCCAGCTGTAGCGCATGGCGCGTTCGCGCGCCTCGGCGCGGTCGACATTGAGCGCGGCGAGCGAGGCCTTGCGCAGATCGGTCGACACCGCGCCGCCGATGCCGTCGCCGACAATGTCGATCGGTCCGGTGACCGGATAGGCGGCCACCGGCGTCCCGCTGGCCAGCGCCTCGATGATGACGTTGCCGAACGTGTCGGTGCGGCTGGGGAAAACGAAAACATCAGCCGAGGCGTAGATCTCGGCCAGCTCATCGTTCGGGCGATGGCCGAGAAAATGCGCCTGCGGGTATTTCGCCCTGAGCCTGGCCAGTTCCGGTCCTTCGCCAACGATCACCTTGCTGCCGGGCAGGTCGAGATCGAGGAAGGCGCTCAGGTTCTTCTCGATGGCGACGCGGCCGACGCACAGGAATACCGGGCCGGGAAAGCCGAGGTCCTTCTTCTTGTCCGGGCGGAAGTGATCGGTGTCGACGCCCCGCGTCCACGGCCTGAGCTTGGTGAAGCCTCGCGACGCAAGGTCCTCCGCCAGCGACTGGGTGGCGACCAGCGTGCCTTGTCCGGAATTGTGGAAATCACGCAGCCAGCGATAGGCCCAGCTCTCCGGCACTGGCAGGCGGGCGCTCAGATATTCGGGAAAGCGGGTGTGATAGCTGGTGGTAAAGGGACGGCCGGCATTGCGGCAATAGCGCCGCGCCATGATGCCGAGCGGGCCTTCGGTGACGATATGGATATGGTCGGCCTTGCGAGCCTCGATCAGCCGCGCGACATGACCGGGCGTGGTCAGCGCCAGCCTGATGTCGGGGTAGGTCGGCAACGGCAAGGTGCGAAAGATGTTCGGGGTCAGGAAGTCGACCGCAACGTCGAAGGTTTTCAGCGTTTCGGTGAGCCGCTCCAGCGTGTGGACGACGCCGTTGACTTGCGGCCGCCAGGCGTCGGTGACCATCAGGATGCGCATGGCGGTCCTTTGCTCGGATCAACGGTTGCCTTGATGCGATAGCGGTACGGCCCGGCTGCCCTCGCTTCGCTCCACCGCACCCGGGCAGGCACGAGGTCGAAGTAAGGCGGCTGAGCCGAATCAACTGAGGTCGCGCGCTTCATGCGCGCTCTTGACCATGGTTTCATGACGGGCGGATGAAGGTGGTTTTTGGCCGAGCCCCGCCTTCCAGATCATGCTTTGGTCAGGCGGGCACCTTGATTACCGCCCGCAGGCCGCCGAGCGGGCTGTCTTCCAGCATGATGTCGCCGCCATGGCTGCGGGCAATATCGCGGGCGATAGAGAGACCAAGGCCGGTGCCGCTGGCGTCTAGGTTGCGCGCCTCGTCGAGCCGCACGAACGGTTTGAACACGTCTTCGCGCTTTTCCGGCGGGATGCCCGGACCGTCATCGTCGATGGTGACGACGAGTGAGCCGCGGCCGTGATCGGCGCTGATCTCCACCGTCTTGGCATAGCGCAAGGCATTGCCGGCGACATTGGACAACAGCCGGGCGAAAGCGTGCGGGCGCACATGCACGTCCGGATCACCGGCAAGCACGGTCGATAGCTTGCGCTTGTGCAGCGACGCCTCCTCGCCGAGCTTTTGGAAATAAGCCTCGAGATCGAAATGGCCGGCATCTTCCGACGCTTCGCCGCGGGCAAAGGCGATATAGCCTTCCAGCATCGACTGCATGTCGTCGATGTCCTGGTTGAGCGCGGCCTTGGTCTCGGGCTTGCCGCCGGCCAGCGCCAGCTGCAGCTTGAAGCGGGTGAGGATGGTTCTGAGATCGTGGCTGACGCCGGTCAGCATGGCGGTGCGCTGTTCCAGCTGGCGTTCGATGCGCTCGCGCATCTGGATGAAGGCAAAGCCGGCCCGGCGGACCTCCTCGGCGCCGCGTGGGCGGAAATCGCGCGGCATCGGCCGGCCCTTGCCGAAGCTTTCGGCGGCCTCGGCCAGAGACAGGATCGGCCGGATCTGGTTGCGAAGGAAGGGGATGGCGATCGTCAGCAGCACCAGCGACGTCCCGACCATCCAGATCAGGAAGATGTGGGTGTTGGAGGCATAGGCCTGGCTGCGGCGCACGAAGACGCGCAGCACCTTGCCCTCGAGCTGGATGCGGACCTCGACGATGTTGGAATTGCCGACCGTGTCGATCCAGAACGGGCGGTTGATCTGGCGGGTGATCTCGGTGGAAAGGACGTCGTCAAGGATCGAGAAGAAGGGCTTGGGTCCAGGCGCCGGCAACGGGTCGGGCGGCAAGAGGTCGACCTTCAACTGCATGCGGTCCTGGGCGATGCGGATGATGTTGGCGTAGTCGCCATCATGCGGATAGGTCTCGATCATGTCGATGATCGCGGCGATGTCGCGCACGGTGGCCTGCGACAGGCGCTGCGTCACGGTTGCCCAGTGGCGTTCCATGAAGTCGAAGGCGACGACCGACTGCAGAAGGATCATCGGCGCGATGACGATGATCAGCGAGCGGGCATAAAGCCGCTTGGGCATATAGAACGCAACCAGCCGCCAGAACCGCTTCCAGGCACGCGGCATTGCTTTCAGCGCGCGTGATACGCGCGCGCCAAAGCCGCCTTGTTCCGGCCGTTCCAGTTGCGTGGTCGCCATTTATCCTTCCGCTGGGTCAATGGCCGCTGGTCGATGGCCACATATCTATGGCCAAAGGGCGGCCGTCAGCGGCATTCTATTCCACGCTGAGCCGATACCCAATACCGCGCACCGTCTGCAGCCAGACCGGATTGGACGGATCGCGCTCGATCTTGCGGCGCAGCCGGTTGATCTGAACGTCGATGGTGCGCTCGCCGACTTCCGAATCGTCACCGACAAGCTCATGGCGCGGGATGGTTTCGCCGGCCCGCGCGGCAAAGATCGCCAGGATCTCCTGCTCGCGGTCGGTCAGCTTCAGAGCCTCGCCGCCCCGCTTCAGCTCGCGCCTGGCGATCTGGAAGGTGTAGGGGCCGAAGACCAGCTGCTCGACCTTGGGCGTCGTCGCCGGGCCGCCGCGGCGCAGGATGTTGTTGATGCGCAGGATCAGTTCGCGCGGGTCGAAGGGCTTGGGCAGATAGTCGTCGGCGCCGGCCTCGAGCCCGGTGATGCGGCTGTCGGTTTCCGATAGCGCGGTGAGCATCAGGATCGGCACGTTCTTCTCCGCCCGCAGCGCCTTGGTGAGGTCGACGCCGGTCTCTCCGGGCATCATGACGTCGAGGACAAGGAGGTCGAAGTCGAGCCCGGCGAGCTTGCGCCTGGCCTCGCCGGCATTTCCGGCGACAGTGACGCGAAAACCGTTTTCGGTCAGATATTGCTTGAGCAAATTGCGGATGCGGGTGTCGTCGTCGACCACAAGCAGATGCGGCGCATCATCGTCCGGCGCTGTCGGCTGGTCCACCCTCTCAATGGTCTCCATGGCTTTTCCCTGACATGTTTGCAGGCACAATGTCGATCTGCGCCCTTAGTTCCGGATTGACCATGGCTTCCAGGAATCGTTCGATCAAGGGGCGCTCGCTGGCTCCGGAATCTTCCAATGCAGCACGGATGCGGCGTGACTGTGGCCGCGCCAGGGCCAGCGCCAAGGCGCGGCCCTTGGCTGTCGGATAGAGCTCCCGCTGGCGGCGGTCGCGCGGACCCTGCAATTGCACGATATGGTCGGTGTCGATCAGTTGCTTGAGCACCCGCGCCAGGCTCTGCTTGGTGATCTTGAGCACGTCGAGCAGTTCAGCGACCGTCAGTCCCGGCCGGCGGTTGACGAAATGCAGCACCCGGTGATGGGCGCGGCCAAAGCCGTAATCGGCCAGGATCTGGTCCGGATCGGAAGTGAAATCGCGATACGCAAAGAAGAACAGTTCGATGATGGCGAAGTCGATGCCGTCCTCGTCGGTGATCGGCGTCTTGATCGGTTTTCCGGCAGCTGGGCTTCGATCCGTCATCATTTCTCCGTCCATAGAGGGAAATATGTCAGTACTATTGACGTAATTCCCCTGCAATGGTAATTTTTGGCAAGCTTTTGGGCGGATTGCGAACGAAAAGGGAAGGGAGTGCGGTTTTTCCGGAACTTCCTGAGTTTGCCAGAGTTCGATTCTCCGCTTACGCTTCAAGGGCCGCCCGACGCGGCTGTCGCGCAACAAAAACAACACCAATGATATGCGGGTCGCCGCCCGCGGGAGGTTTCCATGGCATCCGTTCCCTTCGACCAACTGGACGGCTTCATCTGGATAAACGGCGAGTTCGTCAAATGGGCCGACGCCAAGATCCACGTGCTGACCCACGGCCTGCACTATGCCAGCGCCGTCTTCGAGGGCGAGCGCGCCTATGGCGGCGCCATCTTCAAGCTCAACGAGCACACCGAGCGTCTGCATGAATCGGCGCGCCTGCTCGGCTTCAATATTCCCTATTCCGTGGCCGAGCTCAATGACGCCTCGACCACGCTTCTGAAGAAGCAGGGTTTCCAGGACGCCTATGTCAGGCCGATCGCCTGGCGCGGCAGCGAACAGATGGGGGTGTCGGCGCAGCACAGCCGCATCAACTGCGCCATCGCCATCTGGCAATGGCCGAGCTATTTCGACCCGGCGCAGAAGCTCAAGGGCATCCGTCTCGATCTGGCGGAATGGCGCCGGCCCGATCCGCGCACCGCGCCGTCGAAGTCGAAAGCCGCCGGCCTCTACATGATCTGCACCATGTCCAAGCATGCCGCCGAGGCCAAGGGCTATGCCGATGCCATGATGCTCGACTGGCGCGGCCAGGTCGCCGAAGCAACGGGCGCCAACATCTTCTTCGTCAAGGATGGCAAGATCCACACGCCGAAGCCCGATTGCTTCCTCGACGGCATCACCCGCCGCACCGTCATCGGCCTCGCCAAGGACCGCGGCCTTGAAGTCGTCGAGCGCGCCATCATGCCTGAGGAACTCGAAGGCTTCGAACAGTGCTTCCTCACCGGAACGGCAGCGGAAGTGACGCCGGTCTCCGAGATCGGTCCGTACCGATTCGAGGTCGGCGAGATCGCCAAGACTTTGATGAACGACTATTCTGCTGCGGTGCAACCTAAGCATGCGATAGCCGCAGAATAACGAAAGTCACAGCTTTTTTCGCAAGCAGGGGCGGTTTTGAGGCCCGCCCCTTTATTTCAGCATCTGTGCATTTGACTTTCGTACAATTCAGCGTCTCATGATGGTGTCGGCCCGGGAGGCTGGCAGCTATGGAGGGACTAGGTACATGGATACGAATACGCTCATTGCGCTCGTTGTACAGGTAATTGCAGGTGTTGTCGGTGGTCAGGCGGTCGGCGTTGCGCTGAAGAATGCGGCGATGGGCCAGTTGACCAAAATCCTCGGCGGCGCGGTTGGCGGCGTTGGCGGGGCGGCGATCCTCGGCAGCCTGCTCGGCGGCACGGCCGACCCGGCAGCGGCTGCAACGGCAGCGGGCGGATTGGGCGATACGCTGAACCTCAAAAACCTGCTCGGCGGCGCCGGCGGCGGCGCCATCCTGACCGGCATCATCGGTGCGGTCATGGGCGCGATGAAGAAGTAAGCCTCTAGATCATTCACCGTTTCACGGCGAATGATCTAGTTTGTTGTTTTACCCAATTCCGGACGGAAAACCGCTTTACACTTTTCCTGGAATTGCTCGAGACTCAGGCTTCGTCAAATGGGCGGCCGTTGGGCCGCCCATTTCTGTTTTGGGACGGACTGTTTGCCTTTCAGCAGTGGACGGCCTTCGCCCGCGCCTCTACATCACGCTGGAACAGCGAAAGGACAATCATGGGTCAGCTCAATGCCGGCATCGTGCCGGTCACGCCTTTCCAGCAGAACTGCACCATCCTGTTCGACATGGATGACAAGCATGGCGTCGTCGTCGATCCGGGCGGCGACATCGACAAGGTGCTGGCGGTGCTGAAGGACAATGCGATCACCGCCGCTGCGATCTGGATCACCCATGGCCACATCGATCACGCCGGCGGCGCCATGGAGCTGAAGGAAGCACTCGGCATCGAGATCATCGGCCCGCACGAAGCCGACAAGCTATTGCTCGACAATCTCGAGAACCAGGGCCAGCGCTACGGCATTGCCGGGGCGCGCAACTGCGTGCCCGACCGGTTTCTCGCAGAGGGCGAGACGGTTTCGTTCGGCTCACATATGTTCGAGGTGCTGCACTGCCCCGGCCATGCGCCCGGCCATGTCGTATACTACAATCGCGCGGCGAAGTTCGCTCATGTCGGCGACGTGCTGTTTCGCGGCTCGGTCGGGCGCACCGACCTGCCGGGCGGCGACCATGCGGCGCTGATCGCCTCGATTAAGAACAAGCTTTTGCCGCTCGGTGACGAGATCGGCTTCATCTGCGGCCACGGCCCGGGTGGCCGCTTTGGCGAGGAGAGGCGGACCAATCCCTTCCTGACTTAGCGATGTCTTTCTGCCAAAAAAAAGCGCTGGCCTTGCGGTCAGCGCTTTTTGTGGGACAGGGAAGCTCAATTCGCGACGCAGAAATGCTGCTCACCGTCATTGCCGGTGAACGTGCCGCTGCGGGCATTGAAGCTCCGGTAGCGGTCCGAGCAGTATTCGTACCAGTCGCGGGTCCACGGCTCGGCATAGCGGTCGGCATAGACGACCCGCGGTTCGGCATAGTAACGGCGCACCGGCGCCGGCCGCACTTCGCGGTAGTCGTAATCGTCATCATAGCTGCTGTAGCGCGGCTGCGGGTTGCTCAGCGCACCGGCGATCAGAGCGCCGGCCGCAAGGCCGACGACACCGGCCGCAATCGCGTCGCCATTATGATGACGACCATGGCCATGATGCCAGCGGTTCCAGTCCTTGGCATTGGCGGCAGGCAAGGTGGCGAGGGTGGTCGCGGCGAGAGCGGCGCCCAGGATGGCGGTCTTGAAAATGCGATTCATTTTGGTCTCCTTCGTGCCGGCCCGGATAGTTTTCGGGGATGCGGTCCAGCCTAGGGGACGATTAATAGAAGACCGTGGCTGAACGGGGGCTGAACGGAATTGGCTGATACGATCCAGTTCTTGCGGCAAAACCAAGCGCGTACGCAAGGCGCTCCGCCTCGTCAATCTCCGTCCGGACTGTCTTGAGCCAGCTTAGCCGACCGACAGGTTGACGGCCTTCGGACCCTTGCCGCGCTTGTCCGGCTCGGTGTCGAATGTCACTTTCTGTCCATCCTCCAGACCGGAAAGACCCGAAGCCTGCACGGCCGAAATATGAACGAAGACATCCTTCTGCCCGTCGTCGGGCGTAATGAAGCCGAAGCCTTTGGCATGATTGAAGAATTTGACGGTGCCGGTCTGCGGCATGGGAAGCTCCCTTTGATCCCATAAAGTCCAGTTTCGGGCCGGCAAATGCCCGAAGGGAAATTTGTCCTTTATTTTAGCGCTATCGGCAAGAGAAAGTTTTGGCGACGGCGGCAACGCTGAAGGCTGGTCAAATAGATCGTGGCACCGAAGGCAATTCGCGCCAGACGATTGCTCCGGCGATCAGCCACGGCATTGACCGATAAAGCGTCCTTTGCCTCCGGCGACGGCGGTCATGAAAAAGGCGCAACGGGAAACGTCGCGCCTTCGAAACTCTGGACGGCTGACAAAGCCGGTTCAAACACGCTTTAGGTGCTTTTTCGAGCGCCCTGACGGGCGCGCGGGCACCGCCGGTTCAGGCCGCGCGGAGGTTGACCGCCTTCGGACCCTTGCCCATGCGGTCGGGTTCAACGTCGAAGGTGACCTTCTGGCCGTCGACGAGGGTACGCAGGCCCGAGGCCTCGATCGCGGAAATGTGGACGAACACATCCTTGGCGCCGCCGTCGGGCGTGATGAAGCCGAAGCCTTTGGTCGCGTTGAAGAATTTAACGGTGCCGGTCTGGGCCATTGGGGAAACTCCTTCACCCGTGTCAGTCTTATGGTTTGCCCGCCGCCTGGCATCGTGGGCAAGTCCCGGTGGTTGCTTCGGCAGTCCTGCATTTGCGCATGGTAAAACCCCCCGCCGAAAATGGGGCCGTCAGAGATTCACAGTATCGGGGAAAGGTCGTCCAAAACGTTCCGCTCTCCGGGTCGCAAATGCCCGAACACAAAATTTATCGCACGGAAACGTGATCGTTGCAAGATAGCGCCGCGGGCCGCGTCCATCGACGCATCCCAACGAAGGCGCTTCGATAAACCTGGGTTCTTAAGAGTTCATCAGCCAGAGCCCGGCCACGCATGGTCCAGCGGTTTGGTCCAGGGCCAAAGCAATGCGCGGGCCGGGCATCGCATGGCTCCCGCGCCGCAAACGGGGGTTGCATTTGGCAAGGGAATGGCGAGGATCGACAGGCGCGTTTTGCGCCGGGGACGGGGGTCTCGAGGGAGGCATATTCATGAGATTTCTTGCGACGATCTTCTCGCGCCAGGGTTTTACTATTCTCTTCCTGTCGGGTCTTCTTGCGGCCTGCACCGTCGTCGTCGATGACGGGCCGGGACCACGTCCGCGCCCGCCACGGCCGGAACCGGAATTCTGCACCAGGCAATACGAGCCGGTCTGCGCGCGGCGCGGCGGTGACCGCCAGACCTTCGCCAATGCCTGCCTTGCCGAACGGGAAGGCTACCGCATCGTTCGCGACGGCCCTTGCCGCGACGGCGGCGGTGGTGGCGGTGGTGGCGAAGAGCCGACATTCTGCACGCGCGAATACGCCCCGGTCTGCGCCCGCCGCCATGGCGAGCTGCGCACCTTTCCCAACGCCTGCGAGGCCCGTGCCGCCGACTACCGCGTCGTCGAGGACGGCCCCTGCTGATTTTTCCTTCTCCCCTGTCGGGTGAGTCCGCCGGAGGCGAATTCACCGTCCCACTGGCACGATAAAAAAGGCGGCGAATGCCGGGACCCTGCGAAGCAGCGGGGACCGGGCGGGTGGACCGGACCACCCTTGGTCCTTCGCAGGCTCAGGGCGTTCGAAACTCGAAAAGCCAACAATTGGCTTTTCGTCTGCTGCGCGGACCGCTTCTCACCCCCAAGGGAGAAGGCAAGGTCGCGGATCGGAGTGGTTGCCTACGCCGAATACGCCCCGTCGGCCGGGCCGGCATAAAGCTCTGCGCCGTCCTCGTCGCAAATGCGCAGACGGTCGGGGATCTGCGGCATGGCGAGGCTGTGGAACAGCGCGGTGGCGCCCTGCAGGGCGGCGCGCAGGTTCGGCGCGTCCAGCGATACCTTGTCGAGCGTGGCTTCGTCGACGTCGCGCGAGCGGCTCGACGAAGAACGTCAAGCAAGCCTCCGTTGCAGAGTTTTGCGCGAGATCGTCAGTCCGAGATCGTCAGTCCATTGCCGGCAGGTGCGCCAGGCGCGCCCTGCCTGGTCAGCCCTTCGACTTCGGCTTCAGGCTGCTCTCGGCTGCTTGACCGAGGAACCGAACGGGGAGGCGGCCTTGGCCACCACCTTGTCTTTCTTGGGCTTGCGCGTTTCGCGATTGCTGCGCTGCTGACCCTTGGCCATCCGTCTGCTCCTTCGTACGTGCTGGGTGGGTGCGGTGTCAGACGGCCGGGCTGTCGGGGACAGCCGGGGCGTCCGCCACTTCGAGGTTGTCTTCCGTGGTGACCCGCTCATAGGTCTCCTCCTCGCTGCGGATGCGATATTGCGGCGAGCCATCCTTGACCGGCAATCTGCTCTTGATCTGAAACAGCTCGGCGGTCTGCTGGGCGAGCCCGCTGCGGCTCTTCATGCGCACGGTCTGGCCGATGGCGAAGAGGTGCGAGGGCGTATCGGTGCGCGGACGCGCATTCTGCTGGAAGCGGATCATGCTGCGTTCTCCTGGTCGCGCCTCAGCGCTGTTTCGAGTTCGAGGTAGTCGATGGCGACAAGCTGGCTGGTGGCCGGGTTCTTCACCGCCCTTGCCGGCAAATGGATGAAGGTGGCGACGCGACGCCAGGCAAGCCGCGACATGCCCTCGATCAGCTCTTCGTCGTGATCGATGTCATAGTCGCCGGCCGGCAGTTGCCCTTCCAGCCCGCTAAGCACGAAGGGTGCCGCGAAATGGGCGATGGAACGGGTGGTGCGATCCGGCATTGGCTTGGCTCTGGTTCGTCGATGCTTTCCGGCATCAACCGGGAACTCAACCATCGGCGATTGGAATGAGTTTGGCGGGTCGAGTATCTCCGACGCCGCTATATGCCAAGCTTGACCCAAAAAACGATCTCAGATCAATAATCCGAAATTGTTGGTTATTCAAGCTGATTTCCGCCGCGGCTCGACCGGTATAAAAAATTTCTCGTATAAACCCCTAATAAATCTGCTATTGTGGAACAATATCAGCCAATTTCTTATTTTGAGAGCATCGGAATAATTATTCCGGTGCCCCTAAGATTATTTTTTACGAAAGGCAAAAATATATGAGATTCATGAAAACGCCGGATCGTCCGACCGCAACAATCGAGCCAATCGTCCTCTTCCCCAAGGCAATATCAGTGCGCCTGACGATAAGAAGCGACGAAGCGGCACGGCGCAAGATTGCCGACACCGACGGCACGCTACGGCGGGAGCGCCGGCTCGCCGAGAGCCACCGGCTGATTTGAACGCTACATTTTCCTGGAATTCCTCTAGAGTTTCGAAGAGGTCCGCGCCCTTGGCGAGCCCACTCTTCCCTTGAACCTGCAGCGCCGATGGCCTAGATCGCGGCAAGCGGACAAAACACGGCAGGTTTCCCATCAACAGAGATCAGAGAAGAGCGGCGGGTGCTGGAGCTGGCGGACAGGCGCCGCTGGGCCTCGACCAATATGTGCAGCAGGCGCTGCAGCTGCATCAGGCCGGGCGCCGGCAGGAGGCCGAGACGCTGTACCGGCAGGTGCTGGCGCGCAAGGCCAATCACCCGGCAGCGGCGCATTTCCTGGGCCTGTTGCTGCACCAGACCGGGCGCAGCCCCGAAGGGCTGGAGCTGATCGAGCAGTCTGTGCGTCTGCAGCCGAAGAATCCCGATTTCCTCAACAATCTCGGCACGGTGATGCGCGATCTCGGCCGCGTTGCCGCGTCCGCCGATTTCTTCCGCGGCGCGGTCGATCTCAAGCCCGACCAGCTCGCGGCACGCGACAATCTGGGTTCGGCGTTGAAACAGCTCGGCCAGTTCGAGGCTGCGGAGGACATCTATCGCGGCACAATCGGGCGCAATCCCTTCCATGTCCGCGCCCGCATCGGGCTTGCCGAAACGTTGCAGGAAGCCGGTCGTCTGGATGAGGCGCTGGCGACCTTTCGCGAGGCGCTGACGATCCGGCCCAAGGATGCCGACCTGTTGCATGGGCTCGGCGTCGGGCTGATGGAAAAAGGCAAGCTCGATGAAGCGGCAGACCTGTTTCGGCAGGCGTTGGCGATCACGCCAGGCATGGCAAAGGCCTGGCTGATGCTGACGCAGGTCAAGCGCCAGAAGGAGCGCGACGCCGAACTCGCCGGCATGGAGGCCCAGCATGCCAAGGCGCCGGCCGACAGCCTGGCACGCATGCAGCTGTCCTTCGGTCTCGGCAAGGCCAATGACGATTTGAAGGACTATAACAGGGCCTTCGACTATTTCGCTGAAGGCAATGCGATCCGCCGCAAGGGCATCGATTATGATCCGGTCAGGACGCGGGCCGAATTCGAGGCGATGAAGACGGTGTTCAACGCCGGCTTTTTCGAAAAGCACAAGCCAAGTGCAATCTCCGACGACACGCCGATTTTCGTCGTCGGCATGCCGCGCTCCGGCACCACGCTGGTCGAACAGATCATCGCCAGCCATCCACAAGTCTATGGCGCGGGCGAGCTCAGCATGTTGAAAACCGCGGTCGGCAAGCAATTTCCGCTGACCATGCCGGGAGGTTTCCCCTGGGGACTGGTCGATGTATCCGACGCGGAGTTTGCGGAGGCGGGCCAAGCCTATCTCGACATGCTGCATGAGCGCTATCCCAACTTCAGGCATGTCACCGACAAGATGCCCGGCAACTTCCTGCTCATCGGCTTCATCCATATGATGCTGCCGAAAGCCAAGATCATCCATTGCGCGCGCGATGCGGCGGCGACCTGCCTTTCGATCTACAAGGTGCATTTCCGCGGCGACAACCACCGCTACGGCTATGATCTGGGCGAGCTCGCCGATTTCCACAACATCTACACCGACATCATGGCGCATTGGCACGATGTTCTGCCGGGCGTCGTCCATGACGTGCGTTACGAGGATTTCGTGGCCGACCAGGAGGGACAGACGCGGGCGCTGATCGGGCATCTCGGCCTGTCCTGGGACGACAAGGCGCTGTCGTTCCACGAGACCGACCGCCCGGTGCGCACGGCCTCGGCCGCGCAGGTGCGCCAGCCGATGTATCAGGGCTCGGTCGATCTCTGGAAGCGCTATGGCGACAGGTTGAAGCCGCTGCTGGACAAGCTGGACTGAGCAGCGGCTAAAGCTCGATGAAGGGCTGGAAGCCGCCGAAGATCATGCGCTTCATATCGAAGGGCATGGGCCCCAAATCGGGTGTCAAACGGGGATCGGCCATCACCTTGGCCATTACCGCGTCGCGGCTTTGCCTGGACGAATAGACGGCCCAAGCAAAGACGACGATCTCGTCGTCTTTTGCCTGAACGGCACGCGGAAACGAGGTCAACTCACCATAGGGCACGTCGTCGGCGATACATTCGACATAGGCGAGCGCTCCGTGTTCCTTCCATATCGGGCCTGCGAGGTTGGCCAGCTTCTTGTAGTCATCGATATTTGCCTTCGGCACGGCGAGCACGAAACCATCGACATAGGACATCAGGTTCTCCTTGGAGTATCTCACAAAGCTCCTTACCGGCGTCAGCCGGTGAGGAGCTTTGTCAGCAGTGGTCAGTCTTTCTTCGCCGGCGCGTTCATCGCCCATTCGACCCCGAAGGGATCGCGCATGTTGCCCCACTGGTCGCCCCAGAACATCAGCTGCAGCGGCACTGCGACTTCGCAGCCGGCATCGACCGCGCGCTTCCACCAGTCATCGATCTCGTCGGCGCCGAGATGGAGCTGCATGGTATAGCCCTGCGGCTTGACGGCAGGCATGCCGTTTTCGGGGTAGAAATCGGAAATCATCAGCGTCGAGCCTTTGATGTGGAGATGGATGTGCATGGTGCGGCCCTGGTCATCGGGCGGATAGAAGAACACCTGCTCGGCGCCGAAGGCCTTCTTGTAGAACTCGGCGGCCTTGAAGGCGCCGTCCAGTTGCAGATAGGGGGTCAATCCACCGAGAACTTTCGCGGCCGGCTGAATGGGGGTCTGGTCGGTCATGTCTTGTTCCTCTTTGGGTTTGGTCTGGGCGCTTGGTTGGCCTTGCGAAGCCTAGGACGAACGAGGCGGCGGCGATCCTACATGTCTGATGCGATTTTCTGGGCCGATGCGATTTTTGGGGTGAAATGAACTTGCGTCGGCGGCGCCCAATCAGAGCGCAATCCTCGGTATGAGCAGGCTAGAAAAGGGGACTGCTTCTCCAACCCGCTGAGACGACAATGATCCTCTATTACCAGACCCATTCGCCCTTTGCGCGCAAGGCGCTCGTCTTCGCCCATGAGGTCGGGCTTGCCGACCGGCTCGAGGTCATTCATCACGAGACCAGCCCGACCTTGCGCAATGCCCGTGTCTACGCCGAAAACCCGCTCGGCAAGGTGCCGGTGCTGCTGCGGCCGGATGCGTCGCCGCTCTTCGATTCCGATGTCATCTGCGACTATCTCGATACGCTGCATGATGGCCGCAAATTGCTGCCGCAGGACGGCGAAGCGCGCTGGCAGGCGTTGCGGCTGCAGGCGGTCGCCCAAGGCCTGGCGCAGACGGGCATAGGCCTGCGCTGGGAGACGGAAAGGCGGCCCGAACAGTTGCGCTATGCAGCGCTTGCCGAAGGCTACCGGGAAAAAATCGAGGCCAGCTATGACTGGATCGAAAGCGCGCTGGACGACGAGACATCGCTCCATGTCGGCCACATAGCGCTTGCCACCACGCTGTCCTGGATGACGTTCCGCCAGCTGCCGTCCTTTCGCGCGCGGGCGCGGCTGACGCGCTGGTTCGAGGCGTTCGAAAAGCGTCGATCGATGCAGGCGACGCCGCTGTCTGGCGATACGCATGACTGAGCAACGGTCGCCCCGTGGCGACCTGCATCGATCTTTCCCGACCGCATGGTCAGGGCGCCCTGCAGATCCGCGGGCCGTTTTGCGCGTCGATGAGGATTTCCGGCCAGCCGATATCCTTGCGCAGTTCGATCGGCAGGGCCAGAAGCTCGCGCTCGCTGCGATAGCGGGCGCGGTTCTGTGCGTAACGGGCGGCGACGCGGCCTATGGATGACAGGATGGACATGATGCGTTCTCCTCAGATGAAGCCGGCATCATCGTGTCGGCATCCCAAGGACGCAGCAGGTTCAGGCGATCCGACAGAGCGCTGAAAATATTCTGGGAGATGTGAAACCATGGGCCGCAACACAGTGCGGCCCATGGTGGTAGTTCCTCAGCCCACCGTTTCAGCCACCGAGCGGAAGAAATCCTCGGGGTCTTCGACTTCGGTCAGCTTCCGCTTGTCGACCAGCCAGAAGCGGTTGCCGACGGCGCGGATGAAGGAGCGGTCATGCGAGGCGAGCACACAGCTCGCCTGGTGCTTGAGCAGTTCCTCCTCCAGCGCTTCCTGGCCGTCAATGTCGAGATGGTTGGTCGGCTCGTCCAGCAGGTAGAAGTTGGGGTGGGTGAGCCTGAGCGCCAGCATCATCAGCCGCGCCTTCTGGCCGCCGGACAGCACACCGATCTTTTTCTCCTGCATCTCAATGACCACGCCGGCGCCGGCAAGCAGCGAGCGGGCGCGTTGCTCGCCGACATCGTAGCGGTGCGAGACCAGGGCCAGCGGCGTGTCGTCGCCACTGATGCCGGCCAGCGCCTGGTCGCTGTAGCCAAGCACCGTCGACGGCGTCACCTTGACGTTCGGCACCGTGTCCGGCTCGGCGATGGCGTTGCGGATCAGATCGACGAAACGCGACTTGCCGACGCCGTTGCGGCCGAGCAGCACGATGCGGTCGCCCTGGCAGATGTGGCGCTTGCCGGTCTTGAACAGCAGCGTGCCGTCCGGCGTTTCCACTGCGGCGTCATCCAGCGTAATCAGCACCTTGGCATGGGTGCCGCGGTTGGCCAGCCGGATCGCGCCGGCCGATTTCTCGCGATGCGCCGATACCGCGGCGTCTTCCAGCTTCTCCGCCCGTTCCCTGAGTTGCTTGGTCTTCACCGTCAAAAGGTCGCTGCCGGAATTGATGCCGATGTTGTTGAGCTTGGCGGCCTGCTTGCGCAGTTGCTGCGCCACCTTCATGTCTCGCTCGAACCGGCGCGCCGTCGAGGCGTCCAATTCGTCCAGGGCCTGCCGCGCCCTGGAATAGGGCAGTGCAAACACCGGCGAGTCCTCCGGGCGCAAGAACAGCGTGCGGTTGGTGACGGCATCGAGAAAGGCGCGGTCGTGACTGGCGATGACCACCGGCACTTCGCGCGGCAGGGCGTTCAGCCAGCTTTCCAGCTGGCTGATCTTAGCGAGGTCGAGATGATTGGTCGGCTCGTCGAGCAAAAGCACATCCGGATCGGTGACCCAGACGCGGGCGATCAGCGCCAGCCGCTGCCATCCGCCGCTCAGCGCCTGCATCGGCCGTTCGCGCATCGGCTCGGGCACGTCGAGCGAATCCAGCACCACGTCGACGCGCCACATCTCGCTGTCGGCCTGCTCGGCCGGCAAGGCATCGGCCACCACCTGATGGAAGCTGCGGCTGAGAAGGGCTGGCGGAACCGACTGCTCGACATGGCCGACACGCAGGCCGCGCGTGCGAGAAATGTCGCCCGAGGTCGGCTCCAGCGCGCCGGTCAGGCATTTAAGCAAGGTCGACTTGCCGCGGCCATTGGCGGCGACGATGCCGAGCCGGTCGCCGGCGCCGATGGTGAGGTCGAGATTGGAAAACAGCGGCGCACTCATGGTGACGCCGAGGGATTTGAGGCTGATCAGGGCCATTGCGATTTCTCTGGTCTTGCCGGAGACAACTCCGGATGCACTTTGACGGTGTGCTTGCCGGCCGTCAGGCTCAGCTTTGCGCACCACGAAGGGCAGACCAAAAAATCGAAACGGGAAAAAACCCGTGATGTCCCTGGTCAGCCCTGCAAGCGAACTCGCAGGGCCGAAATCGGGCCACGCTGACGATGGTGATCGATAGACACGCAGCCCTCCTTTCAAGACAAAACTTTGAGTGTGTGGAGCGATTACACCAAAGGCGGGGGTGGAGGCAAGTGGCGACGGATGCGGCGGTGGTGGAGCGCTCTTCCCTTCTCCCACAAGGGGAGAAGGAAAGAGGTGCTATTTCCCCGGCCGCCCCGTCTTGCCCGGCCGGCGCTTTTCGCGGCGGGCGTCGCCTGGGTCTTCGTAGGAGCCGATGCCAGCACGCTGGCGAATGATTGGCTTGGGGGAATCGTCGCGATCCTTCGCGCCCCCCTCTGTCCTGCCGGACATCTCCCCCACTTGGGGGGAGATGGGGTTTGGCTTGGCCGGCACTTTTCCTTCGACCGGCTTTTCGGTCCGCCGCACGGTCATCTCGTCCAGCGAGTTTTTCTTGAACAGCGGCTTGGTGGCATCGCCCGGAATGCCGAAGTCGGAGCCGTGCGCCTCTTCGGCCGACTGTTTCTTGAACAGCGAGCGCGATACCGCTCCGGCCGGTGTCGGCATGTCGGTGCCTGGGCCCATGTCGTCGATCGAGGGCTTGGCGAACAGTGGCTTCTTTACCGGCACGGCGCCGTCGGCACCCATTTCGTCGAGCGCCGGCTTGCGGAAGAGGTTGGACCGGGCAGCCCTGGCCGCCTCTTCAGCCGCGCGTGCGTCGTCGAACTTGCGAAAACGCTCCTGTTCCTCAGCCGTACGGTGCTTGGCCACGCCCTTGTTGTGCTTGCCCTTCTCGCGGCCGGAGACCGGGCTTTCCATGTCGGCGTATTTGGCCAGAGGGTCTTCCGAGATGGACAGTTCCATCTCGCGCAGCCGCTTGATCTCGTCGCGGATGCGGGCGGCCTTTTCGAAGTCGAGATTGGCGGCGGCGTCGCGCATCTGCTTTTCCATGGCGTCGAGATGAGCCTTGAGATTGTTGCCCATCATCGCACCGGCGCCGTCGGTGAACTGCGAGATATCGGCGCGGACATGGTCCTTCTCGTAGACCGAATCCAGAATGTCGGAGATGCGCGACTTCACCGATTCCGGGGTGATGCCGTTGGCCGCGTTCCATTCCATCTGCTTTTCGCGGCGGCGGTTGGTCTCGGCCATCGCCCGCTCCATCGAGCCGGTGACCTGGTCGGCATAGAGGATGACCTTGCCGTCGACGTTGCGGGCGGCGCGACCGATGGTCTGGATCAGCGACGTCTCGGAGCGCAGGAAACCCTCCTTGTCGGCGTCGAGGATGGCGACGAAACCGCATTCGGGAATGTCGAGGCCTTCGCGCAGCAGGTTGATGCCGACCAGCACGTCGAAAGCGCCGAGGCGGAGATCGCGCAGAATCTCGATGCGCTCCAGCGTGTCGATGTCGGAGTGCATGTAGCGAACGCGCACGCCTTGCTCATGCAAATATTCGGTCAGGTCTTCGGCCATGCGCTTGGTCAAAACGGTGACCAGCGTGCGGTAGCCGGCGGCCGTGGTGTCGCGGATTTCGCCGACGACATCGTCGACCTGGCTTTTCGCCGGGCGGACTTCGACCGGTGGATCGATCAGGCCGGTCGGGCGGATGACCTGCTCGGCGAACACGCCGCCGGCCTGTTCCATCTCCCAGGCGCCGGGTGTCGCAGAAACCGCGACGGAGAGCGGTCGCATGGCGTCCCATTCCTCGAAGCGCAGCGGACGGTTGTCCATGCAGGAGGGCAGGCGAAAACCATACTCCGCCAGCGTCGCCTTGCGCCGAAAGTCGCCACGATACATGCCGCCGATCTGCGGCACGGTGACGTGGCTTTCGTCGATGAAGACCAGCGCATTGTCCGGGATATATTCGAACAATGTCGGCGGCGGATCGCCCGGCTGGCGTCCCGTGAGATAGCGCGAATAGTTCTCGATGCCGGCGCAGGAGCCGGTGGCTTCCAGCATCTCAAGATCGAAGCGGCAGCGCTGTTCGAGCCGCTGTGCCTCCAGCAGGCGGCCGGCGCGCTCGAGCTCGACCAGCCGGTGCTTGAGCTCCTCCTTGATCGACTTGATCGCCTGGTTGAGCGTTGGACGCGGCGTCACATAGTGCGAGTTGGCGTAGATCTTGACGCTCTTCAGCTCGCCGGTCTTCTGGCCGGTGAGCGGATCGAATTCGGTGATCGCCTCGATCTCGTCGCCGAACATCGAGATGCGCCAGGCGCGGTCCTCAAGGTGGGCCGGGAAGATTTCGATCGTGTCGCCGCGCACGCGGAACGAGCCGCGCACGAAATTGATGTCCTGGCGCTTGTACTGCTGGGCGACGAGATCCGCGAGCAGAGCCCGCTGGTCGAGCCGGTCGCCGATCTGCATCTGGAAGGTCATCGCCGTGTAGGTCTCGACCGAGCCGATACCGTAGATGCAGGACACCGAGGCGACGATGATGACGTCGTCGCGCTCGAGCAGCGAACGCGTGGCCGAATGGCGCATCCGGTCGATCTGCTCGTTGATCGAGGATTCCTTCTCGATGAAGGTGTCGGTGCGCGGAACGTAGGCTTCCGGCTGGTAGTAGTCGTAGTAGGAGACGAAATACTCGACCGCATTGTCGGGGAAGAATTTCTTGAACTCGGAATAGAGCTGCGCGGCCAGCGTTTTGTTGGGCGCCAGGATCAAAGCAGGGCGCTGCGTCTGCTCGATCACCTTGGCCATGGTGAAGGTTTTGCCGGAGCCGGTGACGCCGAGCAGCACCTGAGTGCGGTCATTGTTGTCGACGCCCTCGACAAGATCCTTGATGGCGGTCGGCTGGTCGCCGGCCGGCTCGAAATCCGACACCATCTTAATGGCGATGCCGCCTTCGGATTTTTCCGGGCGGGCAGGGCGGTGCGGCGTCCACAGCACGCCGTCCTTGTGCAAGGGGTTGCCGGATTCGATCAGCGCCGACAGCGCCGCGACCGTCGCGGTGACGCTGCCCGAGGCCATCGTCTCGGCGTCTTCCAGAGAGATGTCGAGACCGGCGACCGGGTTGAGGCCGGCGGCGGTGCGTTCGCGCGCCGTTGCCGCGCCACCCATCGAGGTCCCGCGCGAACTGCGGCCGGGGGCGGTTGAGCGTTCCGGAATCTTCTTCGCCACCTTCGGCGGCTTGGCGCCGCCGGAACTACGCCCTTCCTTCTCGGCCTCCTGCTCTATCTGCTCTGCCCAGTCGGCAATCGAGCCGCTCAGCGGCGTGCCGGTGAAATCGGCTTGCGGCGCTTCGGCGAAGCCGCCCTTGTGCAGGGGCTCCGAGGCATAGAGGAAATCGGTCAGCGGGCTGCGCCGATTGGGCGGCGAAGCGCTGTCGTCACCCGCCGGAGACGGTGTCTTTTTCTCGGGAAGTTTAGCCATGCCCCAAATATGGGCAGAGTCCGCCAAAATGGAAAGAGTGCAGTGGCAAGGGACACTAAGCGGGTCGAAGCTCCTGACACAAGGGTGTCAGGAGCTGTGTCACGCAAAGCCGGGCCACCTGCTCAATTGAACCACAGCGCGAAGGTCAAAAACCCACCGCCACCGAACTGACGCTGGATCTGGTCGAACTCGCCGCTGGTCACGATCTCACCGCTCTCGAGGTAGGGCGCGATGGCCGGGCCGGTAATCGACAGCACGAGGTCGAAAGGCTTCGGTTCTTCGAAGAAACGCTTCATGTTGATGCCCTGGCCGGTGCTGGCCGTGATGCGGAAATGCGGCAGCAGCTTGCGGCCTTCCAAAAGGTCTTCGGCCATGGTCAGAGTGGCGAGCCAGGCCTCGACCTGCTCCTCGCCGACTTCGAGCCCGGTGAGCGGGTTCTCGCCCTTCTGCTGCGGTCCCGGCAACCATTCGCGGTCATTGTCGGTCTCGGCGCGGATCGCCTTCCAGTCCTGGCGCGACAGCCGGATCATTTCGAGCAGATGGCGGCGCGCCGCTTGACGTCGCTCGGGCTCGACCACCGGCCAGTTGACGAGGTGAACCATGGAGATGAAATCCGCGATGCGCCATTCCGATGCGAAGATGCTGCTGCCCATGTCCCCGGCGGGAGGCACGAGAATGTCCTGCAGCGGCAGTTTGGCGCGCGGGAACAGCATGTGGAACGAGCCGTCGAACATGGTCCTGAAATCATGCGCCAGCCAGAAATCGGCCTGCGCCATCAGGAATTCGGCATAGCCCTGCAGCCAGAAACCGTCGGCCCGGTCGAAGCGGAATGTGAGCGAGGGAGCGGCGCCGTCCGACGAGATACCGCCGCGCGACAGCGAGGCCATGATCGCGGCCATGCTTTCATCCGGCGCGATGGCACCGTCTTCGTTGAGATCGATGCCGGCATGGGTGAGGTCGACGACCATGCCGATATCGGCATCGGCGGGTACCGAGCCCAGAGTGGCCGCGGATGTCTCCAGCCGGTCGCGGAAGGCGACCAGAATGGCGCGGAACTGCTCATAGGTCAGCGGTTCGGGATTGGGATTGTCCGGAATCGGCAGCCGCATCAGCGGCAGCATGAATGATTGCGGGCTTTCGAACCCGTGGCGGTGCAGACCGCCGGCGAGGATTTCCAGCGCGGTGAAGAATTCGCCGGCCCCGGCGGCATAGGCTGACGCCGGATCGCCCTGGGCTGCAGCCTCGAGCGTGGTAAGCGCGGCGTTGCGCTCGGTCACCGTTTTGGCCTCGAACAAAGCGGTTGCCGCTTTGGGCGCGGCAGCGCGGGCCGAAGATAAAGGCAGCAACAGGAGGAGGGCGGACGCCAGCAGGCCTGCAAAACGTGTCATCTCATCCCTCCACTATGCGATGCGCAGACATTACACGCATTTGGCGCCGTGTCTGCCGGCGGCAGTGTTTCAAGGACTGACGGTCGACACTTCCCGGGCAGACCGTCTACACAAGCTAACCGATTGGGCAAACGATTGGGCGTCGCGTGTCGAACTATCCGCTTTCCTACAAACTGTCATGGCTGCCGCGCTTCCTGAAACCGTCTCTCGGCGGCGATGTCAGGGATCTCGCACCGAGGGCGGCGACGACGATCATCGATCCGCCGCCGGGGCGGAAGGTGCGGCTGGCCTTTGTCGGCGATATTTCGGCGGTGGCCAACCGTAGTGCGCCGGAGTGCGATCCGGAAATCGCAAAGCTCTTGGGCTCAGCCGATCTGGTGATCGGCAATTGCGAAAGTCCGGTCGTCGAGCGGCCGAGCGTGGCGTTTGGCACGCGGCTTGGCACGCACCATGCGATGAGCGAGCGGTTTCTTGCCGCGGCGCTTGCCGCCGTAGGCATCGCGCGTGAAAAGCTCGTGCTGTCGCTGGCCAACAACCATGTGCTCGACCAGGGCGTCGCCGGTTTCGACGAGACGGCTGCGGCGCTGAAGCGGCTTGGCATCCGCACCATCGGCACCGCGAAAAAAGGACCGGTCGAGCAGGTCAAGGCCGGGCCGCTGACGATCGGCTTTGCCGCCTTCACACTGTGGCGCAATGGTGACGCCGGGCCATTCACCGAGCTTGTCTCGATGCAAGGCGATCCGGCGGCATGGCCGAGAGGCGCGGCCGACAAGAACATCGATCTCACCTGTGCGGTGCCGCACTGGGACTGGGAGTTCCGGCATTTTCCGCAGCCGCAAACGCAAACGCTGGCGAGGTTGCTGGCCGGTCACGGCGTGGGGCTGATTGCCGGGCACCACGCCCATGTCGTGCAGCCGGTGCAATGGGTCGGCAAGACGCTCGTGGCTTACGGGCTTGGCGACTTCCTCGGCACGGCGCTGGCGCGGCAGCCCTGGCCCGGCCGCATCGCCGGCATTTTCGTCGTCGATGTCAGCGCCGATCTCGGCATGCGCGGTGCGATCGCCGGGTACCGGATGCATCCCTTCATGCGGCTGCGCGCAGGCGGGCATGAGCGGCTGGTTCCGGTCGAGGCGCTGACTGGCCGGGTGAAGGGCAAGGTCCAGGCCAGGCTGAAGGCGATCTTTGGCGACTGACAACTTTCCCGTTATCATAGGTATAATAGGACTTTGCGAGGGGGCGATGGAAGCAGCTGAGTTCATGCCTGATGAAGCGGTGGTCGCCGGCATCAGGAAGAATATCGAGATCTATGAGGCTGGACGGGCTTCGGCCTGCCGCCAGGTGCGCTGGCGGGTGCCGGTGTTTCTGGGGCTGCTGCTGGTTTTTGTCGTGCTGGTGGCCTGGCTGTTCAACAAGGTCGCCGACTTGAACGAGCAATGGTTCTCGACGCCGCATGTGTTCCTCTATGCCGGCGGTTTCTTCGCGGCGCTGCTGCTGTACTTCCTGGCGATCAGGCCGGCGACGCGGCTGCAGCAATCGTTCCGTGACACGCTGCTGCCGATCATCTTCGGCTTCATCAGGGATGTGCGCTATCAGCACAGCGTGACGCCGAATTCCTTCGACCGGCTGCCGCGCGCCGTGGTCGGCAACCGGCAGAGCTTCGACGACATCGTGTCAGGCCGCTACGAGGATTTTCCGTTCGAGCTCTACGAGGCGGAGTTGCGCCAAGGTTCGGGCAAAGGCTCGTCGACGGTCTTCAAGGGCGTCATCGTTGCGTTCGAAACGATCGCGCCGTTCCCCGGCATATTGGTCGCGACGCGCCGCAGCAACGCGGTGGTCGGTTTCTTCCGCGGCATCTTCGCCGGCAAGATGCAGGAACTGTCCAGCGGCGATCCAATGCTCGACGGCGACTACGAATTTCGCACCGACAATGTCGCCGCCGCGCAGCCGCTGGTGAGCGGCCGGTTGGCGCAGGCGCTGAAATGGCTGCACGAGACATGGCGCGATGATCCGGCGCGGGTGGCACTTAATGGCAGCGATGGTTTCCTGCTTTTGCCGCAGCCGAAGAATTTCTTCGAACTGCCCGCCATTTCCGTGCCGCTCGATTACACCAAGCACATCGCGCCGATGATCGCCGATATGGGCGCGATCCTGGCGACCGCGGCTCTGGTGCGCAAGATCGGCGCGACGGATGGCGAGGCCTAAAGCGCCGCGCGTCGAAACGAATTCATGCGACGCGCTTCAGGTCTTGTTTTCATGCATTCGTTGCCCCAAAACGGCGGTCCTGTTTGGGCGCATGCATTAGTCAGGCTGCCGCGCGTCAGCAGGCGAAGCCGTAGTTCTGGCGATAATATTCGACGTCTTCTTGCGCCATCGTCTTGAACATCACGCAGACGGTGAAGCTGCCGACCTGGCGACCGTTTTTGGTGTAGCCCCAGTCGGAAATATCGTCCCGGTTGAATTCGAGTTCCTGGCCGGCCACGACATTGTGCACCGCTTGCGGCTCATTGGCCAATGTTCCTGCAAATCCGGTCGAGGTCTTGTGGAAGGGGATGATCCAGAAATGCTCCGAGGCGTCTCCGTCCCTGACCTCGACTTTCAATTTGTAGCTGGTTGTCCCGGCTGGCGGCGCATCCGACAAGGACAGGAATTCATCGAGGCTGGCGCGCGCCTGCGCAATGGCCGCCGCCATGTCCGGATCGTCCCTGGCGACCCCTACAACCTTGTCGCCGCCCTGGCCGGAATCCTGCGCACCGGCCGGAATCGGCGCCAACGCCAGCATCAGGGACAGCATGGTTCGAACTGCATGCTTCATGAAATGGCGCTCCTGCGTGTCGATGCTGACACCATCATGCATCTATCTGGAGTTTTCAACGGCAGTGCGACAGCGTGGTATGGTCCGGCGGCAGGCCGCTCACAACCCGCTCGGCACCAGCCCTGCCAGCCAGTTCGCGGACCGCTTGGCCATGCCGACCGTTGCCGACGCGACGCGGCCGAGATCTGTCTTCACCACGGCGTAGCCGTTCCTGGTGCGGTAGAGCACGCCTGTTCCGCCATCGACCACTTGCTCGTAGGCGACGGGCCGTGCCGCTGCTGCCTCCATGGCCGTCGTCGGGGAGCCGACGGAAACGCTCGGCCGATGGCTCAGTTCCGGCGGCAACGGGGTTTGGACATTCCGGCTGGCCGGCTTCAGTTCCGGGCGGGATGCGGCCGCCGCCAGTTGCGAAGAAGACGCCGACCCCTTGCTGCGGCATATGCCGGAGACCAGCGGATAGTCGAAGTTCTTCTGGTGCAGCATCTGGCTTTTCATCGCCGCTTCGCAGTCGGCGATGGTCGCCCACTTCGCCGGCGTCTCGCCGATATATTCGCAAAGCTTGGCGTCGCAGTCGCAGCCGACAATGGTCATGGCGACAAGGGCGGTCTTGAGCACGGTCTTGTCCTTCGGATTGCCCCCCGGCAGCCAGTCCTTCCATCGCGCGCGAACAAGGCGGGATTTTGGCCGCGATCACGCGATGAGCCGGGGGATGCGTTTTTCGGGTACGGCTCACTATAGGTGGATTTCGAGACACCCGGTAGCAGATATGGCGGGGGCGTGATGCATTTGCAGGAAGAAGCCTGAATAAATCTTGTCGGCTATGGCCGCGACAACTGTTTCTTGGCCCGGTTTTCTACTACGATACTCACGGGGCGATACAACAATATAGGAGGGGTTTGTCATGGGAAGAATTGTCCGGTCCGCCGAGCCTGTGCCGAAAAGGGATTCAACGCTCGAGGGCATTCCAGGCGATGCTCCGCTCGGCGTCGACGATGACAAGCAAGAAGATCAAGGATCGAAAGGCGGCGACGGCTATCTCGACCGGGTTGCGAAGTACGTGCCTGCCGAAGTCGTGGCATTTTTCATCTTCGTCAACTCCATCCTGGTCAATGCCACTGAGCAGCCGGTTGCCAAGGCGTTGACCGATGCGGTGGCGGAAGAGACCAAAGGCAATCCGGGGGACATTCCGGGTAAGGTGCAGGCAGCCATCTATAAGATTGAAATGGCCGGTATCAGCGTCTGGACCATTTCATGGATCATGTTGATCGTCGCGCTGGCGATGACGCCGGTGTATCTGAAATCGGTCAGCGATTCAGCCGACAATGCGGAGGCTCCGGGAGCCAACATCGTCATGTCGATGCTCGCCTTCCCATTCTGGGCCTATGCCGTCAACGCGCTGGCCCTCAGGCCATGGCATGACGGTGCGCTGGCCAGCATCATGCTCGCCACCTTCACGCTCATCAGCGGCGCCATACGGCCGGAATATATAAACGCTGGCCTCAATTTGATCCCGGGCATCGGCCCGAAGAAGTAGCTTGGCCCGCCGGGCAGGCCGCGGTGCAGGGCGCGGCTTCAGTTGTAGACGCGCTCCAGCCTCGCGCCTGCTTCGAACAGCGCCGGCAGCACGATGTGCAGCTTGCGCACGGCGACGATCAGCCCGGTGCGACGGGTGGCCGGATCGATCGGAACGGTTGGCTGAACAGCGCCCGGGCGCCTTCGGGCGGAGCGAAGTCTGCCGCCGAAAGCACGGTGAGCATGATCGCGTCATTGCCACCGATCTCGACGAAGGACACGCCTCTGTCGATCAGGCGCGGGATCATGTCGGTGAATTGCTGATCGCGCCTGGTGATGAAGATGGTTCCGTCAGCGCCGAAATCTCGTTCCAGCAAAGTATCGGCTTCTTACGCGTCGCTTCGCCGACCGGACCTTGGCCCAAAAGACAGTCGGCGCCGGGATTTCTCCCAGCGCCTCCCTGTCAGATCAGGACACGGTCGCGGCAGCAACTTCCGCAAAGTCGTCGCGCCATGCCGGCCTTGATTTTGACGGTCCTGCCAGTCACCGCCCGAGGGCAGTGCCCGTTCCAGACCACGCCGTTCTCCACCCTTGCGAGCTTCGTTCGGCGCGCCATCGAAGGTTTTCGCCGTCCTTCATGGCAGCATCGGTCCGCCGTTGGCGTTCGCACGCTTTCCGCGGCCCCGTAGGTCTCGGCATCCGTCCCTCCAACAGGCAAGCCTGCTCTCGCTTCGGGCCGTACGGGCCTCAGGAAATCCGCCTTTTCGCTTTGCCTTTCGGCGTGGCGATCGGTAGCCGCCTGAGATGGGCTAAACTTACGCCGGGTAAGGGTTTTGGGGAATGGGCGTGAGCCTGTGGATAACGGGATTATCGGGGATCGTTTGCCACAAAGCTCGGAATTTCGACTCCAGCTGCATTAGACAGCCCGCCCGCTTTTTGGCGCCTGATCGGCTGTGCCCCTTGCTCCGCCGGCTGGCGCGGGCTTCAATGCCGGCAAAGCATCGAGCCTATCGGCTCGGTGCGGGGAGGGTGCGCATTGAAAGTCGGGGTGGTGCTCAATCCGATTGCCGGCGGCGGCCGGCTGAAACGGCATTGGCCGGAGGTGGCCGCATCGCTGAAAAAGCATTTCGGCGAATTCGAGCTGCGCGAGACGCAGGCCGAGGGCGACGCCGAAAGGCTGGCGCTCGACCTCGCGGCAAGCGGCTTCGAGCTGGTGATCGCGGCCGGCGGCGACGGCACCGCCAGCGAGGTGGCCGACGGATTGCTGCAGGCATTCGATGAGAGCGGCCGGACAACCGAACTTGGCTTGCTGCCTTGCGGCACCGGCATCGATTTCGCGCGCGGGCTCGGGCTGCCGAAAGAGGTGGATGCGGTGCTGAAGCGGATCGCCGAAGCCAAGGCGCGCAAGGTCGATGCCGGGCGCATCTGCTACATCGACGACCATGGCGCGCTGGCCAGCCGGCACTTCATCAATATCGCCAGCCTCGGCCTATCCGGCGCCACGGACCGTGCGGTCAATGCCGACAAGCGCAAGGGCAGGATGTCGGCCAAGGCGCTGTTTTTCTGGCGCACCGTGGTCGAGTTCATCCGCTACCGCTTCCAGGATGTCCGGATCACCGTCGACGATGGCACCCCGGTCGAGGCGCGCATGGCGCTGGTGGCGGTCGCCAACGGAAAGTTCTTCGGCGGCGGCATGATGATCGCCCCGGACGCCGAACTCGCCGACGGCCAGTTCGACATCGTCATCCTGCGCGCGGCCGGCAAGCTGAAGCTGATCTGGGATATTCGGCTGCTCTATGGCGGCCGGCACCGCAACCATCCGGCCATCACCATATTGCGTGGCCGGAAAGTGGTGGTCGAACCTATCGGCGATGTCGAGAAGAACGGCGCGCTGGTCGACATAGATGGCGAGTCGCCGGGGCGTATACCCGCGACGTTTGAGATCCTGCCCGGAGCGCTGACGCTGAGATATTGAATCAAGGCGTTGAGGGATTGATTCAGGTGGTTTGAGCGGCGATTCCGGCGAACCGGCCAAGGGCCTGAAATCGCAGGACATATCTACCCGGCTTAGCTTTCCAGCTTGGCTGGGAAACCGGGCGCGCGCAGATCCATGTCGACGGCATCCTCGAGCAGTTTGACGATCTGGGTCGACCAGGCGCCGCCGCCATATTCCTGTTTGCCCATCAGGAAAATCTCACTCACAAGCGGCGCCAGTTGGAGTGGCAGTCTGAACTCCCTGCCCATCGCAAGCGCAAAGCCGAGGTCCTTCAGTGCCAGGTCCATGGTGAAGCCAATGTCGTAGGAGCCGTTGAGGATGAGCTGGCTTTCGGTCTCATGGACGAAGCTGTTGCCGGAGGAGGCGACGATGGCGTGGTAGGATTGCGCGAGGTCGAGGCCGCCTTGCTTGGCCAACATCAGCGCCTCGCCGGCGGCGACGAGATGGATGAAGGCCAGCATGTTGGTGATGACCTTGATCACCGCCGCCGAGCCGACCGGACCCATCAGGAACGACTTTGCGCACATCGCTTCGATGGCCGGACGATGGCGCTCGTAAAGCGCAGCATCGCCGCCGACAAGCGCGGTGATCTTTCCGACCGCGGCCAGATGCACGCCGCCGGTGACCGGGCACTCAAGCGTTTCGACGCCCTTGGCCGAGGCGAGGGCGGCGAGGCGCAGAATCTCGTCGCGGCCATTCGTCGACATCTCGATCCATGTGCCGCCCTTGGGCAATCCTTCCAGCAGTCCACCGGGACCAGCCAGCACCGCTTCACTGACCTCGGGCGAGGGCAGGCATGTGATGGCGTTGCCGGCTAGCGCTGCCGCTTCAGCCGGGCTGTTCGCTGCGATGGCGCCGAGCGCAACCAGGCGCTCGACGGCGGCGGGGTCGCGGTCGAAGACGATGACGACAAAACCGTTGCGCAACAGGCTGGCGGCGAGGTTGCCGCCGAGATGGCCAAGGCCGATGAAGGCGTAACGTTCGCTCACGGCATCAGCGGCATTTGCATCATCTGCAAATGCAGGTCCTTGCCGGTGTAGGGATGCGCCTCGCAGACCGCCTCGTTGAGCTCGACGCCGAGGCCGGGCTCCTTCGACGGAATGACATTGCCGTCCTGCCACTCGATCTTCTTCTTCAAGAGCGTGGCGTGGAAACCGTCCCACTGCTTCAGCGATTCCAGGATGAGGAAATTGGGCAGCGTCACCGCCAGCTGGATGTTGGCGGCGCCGACGATCGGCCCGCAATAGCAGTGCGGCGCGATCTGGATGTGGTATGCCTCGGCCATGGCGGCGATCTTCTTGGTTTCGAGAATGCCGCCGGAACGGCCAAGGTCCGGTTGCAGGATGGTGGCGGCGCGGTTCTCGATGATTCGGGCGAATTCGAACTTGGTCGTTAGCCGCTCGCCGGTGGCGATCGGGATCGACGTGCCTCGCGCCACCTGAGCCATCACTTCGGGCATGTCGGGCGGCACCGGCTCTTCGAACCACAAGGGATCGTAGGGCTCGATCGCGCGTGCCATCCGCAGCGCACCCGACGCGGTGAACTGGCCATGCGTGCCGAACAGAATATCGGCGCGGGTGCCGACGGCTTCGCGGATCGCCTTGACCATGCGGGTGGAGACATCGATGTCGATCAGGCGCGGCTGGTGGCCGTCGAAGGCGGTGTAAGGACCGGCCGGGTCAAGCTTGACGGCGTTGAACCCCTGCTCGACATATTCGAGCGCGCAGGCCGCCGCCAGTTCAGGGTCGTTATAGACGTTCCTGCCGTCCGGCGCGTCCTCCGAATGGACGCTGCCGGTGTGCGGGTAGAGATAGGTGTAGGAGCGCAGCGTCTCGTGCACCTGGCCGCCGAGCAGTTTGTAGACCGGCTTGTCGGCTTCCTTGCCGACAATGTCCCAGCAGGCCATTTCCAGCGCCGAGAAACAGCCCATGCCGGTAACGTCGGGGCGCTGGGTAAATCCTGAGGAATAGGCGCGGCGGAAGAAGGTCTCGATGTCATGCGGATCGTGGCCGATCAGGTAACGCTCGGCCATGTCCTCGACCAGCTTCGCTGTTATGTGAGCCGAGAAGGTGGCGTTGTAGGCCTCGCCGTAACCGACGACGCCGCCATCGGTGGTCAGCTTGACGAAGATGAAATACTTGCCGCCGATGCCGGGCGGCGGGTTGCCGACTACCCAGGTCTTGACGTCGGTGATCTTCATTTTTGGTCCTCCAGAACCAGTTCGGCGCCCTTCCATCCGGTCATGACCGAGGCGGCGTTGGTGTTGCCGGTGATGTTGGCGGGAAAGATCGAGGCGTCGATGACACGCAGACCTTCGAGCCCGTGCACTTTCAGGCGCGGGTCGACGACGGCGGCCCCGGCGTCCGGCCCCATGCGGCAGGTCGAGACCGGGTGATAGACGGTGCCTGAGCGCTTCCTGAAATCCTGGATCAGGTCGGCATCCGATTGGATCGATGGGCCCGGCAAAACCTCCTCAGTGATGATCTCGGCCATGGCGGGCATCGAGGCTATCTTGCGCACGAATTTCACCGCCGCCAGCATCTCGTCGACATCGGCGTTGGTGGAATAGGCGTTGGCGACGATCCTGGGATAGTCCAGCGGATTGCTGGAGCGGATCATGATCTCGCCGCGGCTGGACGGGCGGCAGTTGGAGAGGCCGATGGAAAAGCCCGGCCACGGATCTGGCGTCAGGATCGGCCGCTCGCCGCTCTTCGGAATGACGGTCGAGAAAGCCTGGAAATAAAGCTGCATGTTGGGGCGCGAAAACGCCGGGTCGGTTCGGAAGAACCCGCCGCCATGGTTCATCGACAGCGACAGCGGGCCGGAGCGGGTGAGGATGTACTGCATGCCGACCAGCAGCTTGCCCCACCAGGGCCGCAGGATTTGGTTGAGCGTCGGCACGTTTCCCTTGAAGGTATAGTTGATGCCGACATGGTCCTGCAGATGCGCGCCGACATTTTCGTTGGCGTGGACGACCGGGATGCCAAGCCCCTTGAGCAGTGACGAGGGGCCGACGCCGGACAGTTGCAAGAGCTGCGGCGAGTTGATCGAGCCGGCGGACAGGATGACTTCGCGGCCGGCCCGCGCCGTCTTGGTCTCGCCGTTCTGCAGATATTCGATGCCGACGGCTCGCTTGCCCTCGAACAGGATCCTGCTCGCCAGCGCATTCGTCTCGACGCGGACGTTTTTGCGCTTCATCGCCGGGCGCAGGAAGGCGCGCGCGGCCGACATGCGGCGGCCATTCCTGGTCGAGATCTGGTAGACGCCGACGCCTTCCTGGGCGGCGCCGTTGAAGTCAGGGTTGAGCGGCAGCCCAGCCTGCTGGCCGGCTGCGAGGTAGCGCCTGGTCAGCGGATGGACGGCGTTCGTCGTGTCGGTGATATGCAGCGGCCCGCCGGTGCCGCGCCATCTGTCGGCGCCGGCCTCATTGTCCTCAAGCGCCTTGAAGCCCGGCAACAGATCGTCATAGCCCCAACCCGGATTTCCGGCATCGCGCCAGTCGTCAAAGTCCTCGCGCGCGCCACGGATCCAGACCATGGCGTTGATCGAGCTGGAGCCGCCAAGCAGCTTGCCGCGCGGCCAATGGTCGACATTGCCGGCAAGGCCGGGGTCCGGCTCGGGCTTGTAGTTCCAGTTGACCGCCGGATCGAAGAAGGTCTTGCCGTAGCCGAGCGGCATCTGGACATAAAAGCGGCGGTCGCTGCCGCCGGCCTCCAGCACCAGCACGGAGAAGCGGCCCGAAATCGACAGCCTGTCGGCCAGAACCGAGCCGGCCGAGCCGGAGCCGACGATGATGAAGTCATAAGTCTGCATGATTGGTGTTGGCGGCTCCGCAAAACTGAGCGCAGCCTATCCGCGACGGCTTGGCCGCGCCCCTGCGGCTTCCGGCATGGCTTGTGAAAAAAGCGACCGTGAGACGCCTGGTCGGAAAAGCCACCATGGAACCGACATTGCGCCGGGAGCCTCGCCCGTCGCGTTGACCTCTTGGGCCCGTGACGCTACGGGATCAAGGGCTATCGCTTTAGGGGAATCTCGGATGGTGCATTACGCGGACGGACGGCCGATCGGCGATCTGACCTTGCGTACGCTCGCCATGCCGGCCGATGCAAATGCGGCCGGCGACATCTTTGGCGGCTGGGTGATGGCGCAGATGGATCTTGCCTGCGGCATCCGTGCGGCCGAGCGGGCCAAGGGCCGCGTGGTGACGGCGGCGGTCAAGGAAATGTCCTTCGCCAAGGCGATGAAGATCGGCGACACGCTGTGCATCTACACCCATGTCGAGCGCGTCGGCCGCACCTCCATGACGCTCAAGGTCGAGGCCTGGGCGCAACGCTACCTCTCCGACCTGATGGAGAAGGTCACCCACGCCGATTTCGTCATGGTGGCGCTGGATAGCGACGGCAAGCCGAAGCCGATTCCAACCGAAAGTTGACATCGTCGATTCTGCCAAGCTTGCGCTTATGTAACATCCCCCGCGCGGGCGATGCGCTGCGCGACATCCAATGGTTGCCTTCACATCCGATTCTGCGGGCGGCGGAGGGAAGACAATGCGTCAACACATGCTGAACGGCTGGCTCGTGGCGGCCCTCGTCGCGGTGATCTGCCTGCTTGGCACGACCGCTTATACCGAGATCAGGAAAGAGCTTCCAAGCGTTGCCTGCACGCACGACCGGACCGTTGGCAACGAGCGGACTGCCCAGCGGTCTGCAAGGGTAGAGACGTGCGGCGCAGTGTGTTGCAGCAACCCTGCGTCAAAGGCCTGAGGGCCCGTCAGCGGAAGACCTCGTCAGCCTCAAAATGATCATGCGCCGGCGAACGAAACGCTGCAGCTATGTCGCGATGGCGCGACCAACGATGCTAGGGCGGATCCAGTTAAACCCGGGTACGCGTCGTCGACGGCAAAATCCGTAAACTATTGCTGGGCAACGGTTTTCAGGCGTGCACGCCATCGAATCTTTCACGCGCCGCCTGGACCCGCGAGGTGTTCTTCCGCGCCCATTCGCCGAGCGCGCCGACCGGCACCAGCAGCTCATGGCCGAGCTCCGTCAGCTCATAGTCGACGCGTGGCGGGATGGTCGGGAACACGGTTCGGGTGACGAAGCCGTCGCGCTCAAGACCGCGCAAGGTGGTGGTCAGCATCTTCTGCGAAATGCCGCCGACAGCGGCGCGCAACTCATTGAAACGCAGCGGTCCGCCGCCCAGCTTGCCGACGACCAGAACGGTCCATTTGTCGCCGACGCGCTGCAGGATTTCCGAGACGGCGCGGCAGTCTTCGGTGTTGTGCGGGTGCCTCAGTAACATAACGGTGCCTCCTTGCGCTGCCATTTGTCAGTATCTCATATAGCGCCGGTATCCAAACGATACCAGCTTTTTGCATATATGGAGAGCCCCATGTCCAAGCCCAAAATCGCCATCGTCGTCGGTTCGACACGCGCCGCGCGTTTCGCCGATGTGCCCGCCCAGTGGATCGCCAAGATCGCGAAATCTCATGCCGACATCGACGTCGAGACCGTCGACCTGCGCGACTGGCCGCTGCCCTTCTTCGACGAGGTCGCCTCGTCCGCCTGGGCGCCGTCGCAGAACGAAGTTGCCCAGCGCTGGCAAAAGAAGGTCGCCGAATTCGACGGCTTCATCTTCACCGCCGCCGAATACAATCATGGCCCGACGGCCGTGCTGAAGAACGCCATCGATTACGCCGCCAATGAATGGAACAAGAAGCCGGCCGGTTTCGTCGGCTATGGCAGCGTCGGCGGCTCGCGCGCTGTCGAACATTTGCGTCTTGCCGCGGTCGAATTGCAGATGGCGCCGGTCAAATCCGCCGTTCACATTGCCTGGAGCGATTTCCTGGCGGTGCGCCAGGGCGAGAAGAAGCTCGAGGAGATCGAGCATCTGAACCAGGCTGCCACGGCGCTGGTCAACGACGTTGCCTGGTGGGCCCGCGTGCTCAAGGCAGCGCGTCAGGCCGACGCGATTGCCGGCGAAGCCCAGGCGGCCTGAGCCTTATCCTCCCAAGGACCGATGATTTTTCCAAAGGGCGGCGTTTGCGCCGCCCTTTTTCATTCACGTGAAGAGGCGCTCTCGGCTCCCTTGGCCGGATGGTGGAGTCGGACCGGCAAGGTCGCGCTGATGCCTTGACGATCCCGCGCGAAGGATCGCCGCCTGTCACAGCCAACCGCCGGAAAACCCGGCCCGGCGCAGTCCTGTGGTGATGGCCGGCACGCGGCGCATCAATCGCCACAGGAAGTCGGACCGGTAGTTCTCGATCATCAGGGCGATCGGCCCCTGGTTGATGCCGACATGGTCCGGCGATACCCAACCGCAGGCGCGGCCGTCGTCGGCAGCGATCGTCGGGTTGAAGCTCGCGGTGAAGCCGTAAGGGTTGCCGTCGCGCAGGTCCATCTCGTGGAAATGGCGCAGCGCCGGCAGCACGATTTCCGGCGCAAAAGGCAAGGAGGCGATTGCCGCCCATGGCGACAGCGTGCCGTCATCGGGGCCAAACGGTGCGCCGCGGGCGAGATAACCGAAGAAGCGGCGTCCATCGGCTCGCCGCGCGATCGGACCTGGGCCGTCGCTGGCGGTGACGCCCCAGCAATTCTCGCCATAGCCCGCGAACCCCCTCGGATTGCGGATTGCGTAATCGCGCTGCAGATACGTCGCCTGGCGGCTGTTTTCGAAATAGTCGCTGTCGTGACCCTGCATGAAAGCATCGCGGATGTCGCGAAAATCGATCCAGATATGCGAGAACTGGTGGATGAAAAGCGGGCCGGCATAGACCATCTCGCGGCCGTAGATTGTCTTCCACTTATATGTGGACAGCCAGGCCGCGTAGCTCTCGGGCGGCAGCGAGTGGGTCGGCGAACCGAGACCCAGAACGTACAGGATCAGCGCCTCGTCAAATCCTTCCCAGCGGTAGCGCAGAAAGCCTTTTCCAGGCCGCCAGCCATGGGTGACGGTGGCGCCGCCGTTCTGCGCCCAGCGCCAGTCGGCACGGCGGTAGAGCGCATCGGCAAGCTTGCGGATTTCCAGTTCGAGCTCATCGTCCTCGTCGAAATAAGCGCCGGCAGCCAGAACACCGGCAAGCAGAAGTGCGGTATCGATCGTGGACAGTTCGCAATTCCAGACGCGGCGGCCGGTCTTCATGTCGAGGAAATGATAGTAGAAACCCTTGTAGCCGGTGGCATCGGGCTCCGGCCCGTGCGGGGCGTTCCAGAAGAAGCGAAGCGTGGCGAGCGTCCGCTCGATTGCGGCATCGCGCGTCATGAAACCGCGATCGACACCGACGGGATAGGACGACAAAGCGAGCCCGACAGCGGCTATGCTGGCAGGCGACGTTGGCGTGTTGCGGTCGGCGACCAGGCCGTTGGCAGGGTTGGCCTCGTTGAGAAAATACTCGAAGGACAGGCGCTGGATATCTTGGAGAAGCTCGTCGTTTAGCGCGTGTTCGTTCGATGCATCCATGACAATCGATATAGAGGCTTTGGCTGCTTTTGCCATTCGCCCAGCGGATCAATCATGGGTGAGGGCAGGCTGGGGCCGATAGCGAAAGGCGCTGCCGACGCACCGAATTCAAATCGAGGGGCTGCGAAGATCGGTTGGACCGCCATATGCACGGCCCTGCCATCTGGCCTGGCCGTCCTCCCCTGATATATCCGGCTGCGATCCATCACATGAGCATGCCCCGTGAAGTCACCCAGCCTGTCAGGCGTCGTTTCCCCCATGACCCCGGTGCTGGTCTGTGCACTTGCGATCTTCCTTCTGTCCGCCATGGATGCGGCGATGAAAATCCTGGTCATCGCCGTCGGTGTCTACAACACGGTGCTGTGGCGAAGCATGCTTGCGAGCGTGGTCGCGGGCACGGCCTGGGCGGCGGGGCCGCGTTCCCTTCCCACGCCTTCCGTGCTGCGGCTACACGCGCTGCGCGCCGTGATCGTGGGCATCGTTCTGCTGTCGTTCTTCTGGGGCCTTGCCAGATTGCCGCTAGCGGATGGGATCGGGCTTAGTTTCGTCGCGCCGCTGTTCGCTCTCCTGCTGGCGGCGCTGCTTTTGGGCGAACGCATACAGCGCCAGGCGATCTGGGCGTCGCTGGCGGGCATCGCCGGCGTCGTCATCATCATGGCCGGACAGTTCGGGCAAGGGAATTATACCGGGGATGCCCTGCTTGGCACGGTGGCGGTGCTCGCATCGACGGTGTTCTACGCCTACAATCTGATCCTCTCGCGGCGGCAGGCGCTGGTGGCCAAGCCAGTCGAGATCATGCTGTTCCAGAACCTGTGCGTTGCCGCCGTCCTTCTCCCCGCCGCTCCCTGGCTCGCGGTTGCCCTGCCGGGCAATCTCTGGCTTCCGCTGGCCGGGGTGACGGCGCTGTCGCTCTCCGGCCAGTTCCTGATGAGCTGGTCCTACGCGCGGGCCGAAGCGCAATATCTGATCCCGACGGAGTATTCTGCCTTCATCTGGGCGATCGTGTTTGGCTGGCTGTTCTTCGACGAGGCGGCGACCTGGACCACGCTGGCTGGAGCGGCCCTGATCGTGGCCAGTTGCCTGATCGCCTCGCGCTCCAATCCGAAGCTTGCCGAACCGATCGAAGCCGCGGTCTGAGCGCGCTATTCGCTTTGACGGCAGAGCGTCAACGCACCACTTCGCGATGGCCGCTGGGCAGCCGGGTGGCGATCAGCTTGTCGATGCGGCGGCCGTCGAGGTCGACGACCTCGAAACGCCAGCCTTGCGCGTCGACGCATTCGCCGGTCGCCGGCAGATGGTGCATGTGCGACAGCACATAACCGGCGACGGTCTCGTAATCCCGATTTTCCGGCAGGTCGATACCGAGAACGTCAGCCATCTCGTCGGCTTGCATGTATCCCGCGAGCAGCCATGAGCCGTCCTCGCGCTTGACGGCGTTTTCCTCGTCGCCGGCGTCGGTATCGGCCCGGAAGACGCCGGTGATGGCCTCGAGAATGTCGGCAGGTGTGACGATCCCTTCGAAATGGCCGTATTCGTCATGCACCAGCGCCATCGGCACGTCGGATTCCTTCAGCTTCTGCAGCACATCCAGCGCGTCGGCCTGGTCGTAGACGATGGGGGCGGCGCGCACATGCTTGCGCGGATCGAGTGCGCGGCCGGCGAGCAGGGCGGCCAGCACGTCGCGCGTCTGAACAACGCCAACCATGACGTCGACCCCGCCATCGCCGGCCGGGAGGCGCGAATGCTGGGTCTCCATCAAGAGCTTGCGGATGGCGCCCTCATCGGACTGCAAATTGATCCAGTCGACCTCGGTGCGCGGCGTCATCACGGCGCGCACGGCGCGATCGCCGAGCCGCATGACGCCGGCGATCATGCGCCGCTCGTCGGATTCGATGGTGCCGTGATGCTCGGCCTCGGCGACCAGCATCTTGATCTCTTCGTCGGTGACCTTCTCCTCGCTCTCGCCGCGCTGGCCAAGCAGCCACAATATGGCGCGGCCGGAAATGTCGAGCAGGAACACCAGCGGCGCGGAGACGGTGGCTAGGATGGTCATTGCAGGCGCCGCGCGGGCGGCAACGCGCTCGGGATCGCGCAGCGCGATCTGCTTGGGCACCAGCTCGCCGACGATCAGCGAGAAATAGGTGATGATGGCGACGACGATCCCGACGCCGAGCGGGTCGGCGATGTTTTCGCGCATGCCGGTCGAGGCCAGGTACACCGAAAGCCTGTCGCCCAGCGTGGCGCCGGAGAAGGCGCCCGACAGCACGCCGACCAGAGTGATGCCGATCTGCACCGACGACAGGAATTTGCCGGGATTGGAGCCGAGCGTCAGCGCACGCCCGGCGCCATTGACGCCGCGGTCGATCATCGCCTTGAGCCGCGCCGGGCGCGACGACACGATGGCGAGCTCGGACATCGACAGAAGGCCGTTCACACAGATGAGGACGACCACGGTGGCGATTTCGACGTATAGCATCAGGGCTCAATAGCATTGCGGCGGGCCGCAGGAAAATAGTCCGCGATGATTTTTGGAAAATGACAGTGGTTCAGGGGAATTGCCTGAGCACCCCGACAACAGCCTTGCCGTCGGTGAAATAGGGATCGCCGCCGCCGTTGCGTCCGGTCCTGGTGGCGCCGATGCCCGGGATGTCGCTCGCCGAGGTCACCATGCCGGCCGCCGACAGGTCGTGGATCACGAGATCGCGCTCGGCGTCGATGTCAGGGGCGATATGGTGGGTGATGGCGCCGGTATCGCGGCTGAGACCAACGCCGCGGTCGAAGCTGGCCGAGCCCATCCAGAGCGTTCGGCCGTCGTCGCCGGTCGCATCGCTGCGCCAGAAGCGGACATGATGGCGCCGGTCGGCGCTCCCGCCGACCGGCTTTTCGAAGGCGAGATCCTGGGCGCGGCCTTCGAACAGCAGCCGGCTGACCGGGGCGTCAGGATAGGGATGGTCGAACAGCACGCTCTCACCGATTTCGATCGCGGTCTTTAGCGTCACGCCATCGGCCGTATCCCATCCGGTCATGGCGAAGGCATGGACCATCTCTTTTTCGGTACCGACAAGGCCGATATTGATCGGGTCGCCCGGAATGCCTTGCGGCGTGTGTGTCACCATCTCGAAAGTCTGCGTGCGAAAGCCGCGGTCGCGAACCGTCCAGAATTCCGGCGCAGCGACATAGGCGAGGGCCAGCCAGACCGCCAGAAGAGCGGCGAGCCAGGTCAATGCGCGTCGTTGCAGGCTTCGTCGGCTCATGAAAGCGGCTCGATCCGTGCGGTATCTGTGCCTGACGGACCCTGGAAATCAATGGCCAGCGGCGAGCAGCCGTTCTATCGTCGGCCATCGTTTTTGCGGGGGGTGAGCAGGAATGGATAAGAAGCCGGTGGGTCGCAGCTCGATGGCATTGACCGCGGACCTTGTCGCAAGGGTCGAGCGTGTCGAACCGGATCCGGGTCCCGAGCCCGGAACAACCGAGCATACAGACGCGGAGTTCGATAGTCTTGTCGAGCAACTTCTGTCGGAGCATCGGCCTGAAGCGCTATGGGTCTTTGCCTACGGGTCGCTGATCTGGAACCCCGAATTTGCCCATGTCGAGCAGCGCCCGGCCACGGCGCCAGGATGGCACCGCTCGTTCTGCCTGACGCTGACCCGTTGGCGCGGAACCCGTGATTTGCCGGCGCTGATGCTGGCGCTCGATCGAGGCGGCAGCTGCAACGGCATCGTCTATCGGCTGCCCGCGGAAGACCATGTCGGGCAACTTGGACAGTTGATGCGCCGCGAGATCGATGCCAATCCGCCGACTAACGTGCCATGCTGGATCAAGGTCAAGACCAAGGATGGGCCGTTGCGGGCCTTGGCTTTCGTCGCCGCGCCAGACGGCAGGGCCTATGCCGGCCGGCTGCCATTGGAGCAGGTTGCCGACACGCTGGCGCGGGCTGCCGGGCATTGGGGCTCGTCGGCTCAATACCTGTTCCGAACCGTCAGCAAGTTGGAAGAGAGCGGTATCCGCGACAGGAACCTTTGGCGCATCCAGGATCTGGTGGCCCAGCAAATCATCGCTTCCACCAGGAACGCCAATCCCGACTGATTTCTGAACGGTGAAACGCCTTAGCGGCAGGCGCGGTAGCCGCTTTTGCGGTTCTTGATGTCGAAATGGAAATGGTTGCGGTGATCGTAATTGTAGCCGGGACCGAGCACGGTGGTGAAATACTGGCAGCCGTCGGCACGCACATTGTTGAGGAAGCCGCGGGTGCGGAAGGCAAACAGGCCGGGCTTGCGCACGTCGATGTCGTCGCCGTTGTTGAGCTCGATGCTCATGACGTCGAGGGCGTTGCCCTTGCCGTGCTCGGACAGGACACCTTCGCCGGCGATGTTGCGGCAGGAATAGCTTGAGCCCTGGTGGATGGTCTTGACGCCCGAGAAATAGCGCCAGCGGGCGGAGGGAACCAGTTCGTTGCTGGTCCAGGCGGCGAAACTTGCGGCCATGTCGCAGGTCAATGTCGCGGCGGGCTTCATCTGGATGCCGCCGATGGCGGAGACCTTGACCGGCCAGTCTATGCCGCACTGTCCCTCATGGATCGGCTGCACATCGGTGTAGACGACGCGAAGGCGCTTCAGTTCGCCACGGCAATCGGTTTCGCTGGCCGGCATCTGCTGCGGCTCCGACTCCGACATCGGCTCGTCCATGTGCGGATAGGCGGCAGTCATATAGGGATTGGACGGGACGAGCTTCTGCATGCCTTCATATTGCGGCACGGCCGCGGTCTGCGAGCCGACATCGACGGCCGGCTGCAGCGACAGCACGCTGCCAGTGTTGCAAGCCGAAACGGCGGCCAGCGCAAGACCGGTGGCCAGTATCGCTGCGCTTTTTGCCTTCGCGGCGCGAAATATTGCGGCCATGGGCGGGATCCTGTCCTTGATCGGTGGGATTTTAACGATCAAGGGTAAAGGAAAACTCAGCGTTCCCGTTCATGCCTGCGGCCGAAATGCGGCAGCCATACCATCACCGGCATGACGATCACTGGAGGGCCATTACTGGCAGAAAGTGCCACCATTCCGGCGCGGTTCGAGATCGAGATGGAAATGCAGGGAATGGTCCGGGTCCGCGCCCGGTCCAAGCACGGTCTTGAACGGTCCGCAGGCGGCCTTGCGCACCGCATTGAGGAATTTGCCGTCCTTCTCGGGCGGCGTTGGACCGACTTCGATCTTTCTGCCATCCGACAACGTGAAGCTGGCAATATCGAGCGCGTTGCCGAAGGCATGTTCCGACAGATGGCGCGTGCCGTTGCGCGGCCGGCAAACAAAGGCCGATGCCTGGTTGATCGATTTCAGGTCGGCTCCGAACTCGGCTTTCGCCGCCGGCTGTATGATTTCGGCGGCAAAGCGGGCTGCCGCCTCGGCCATCGGGCAGTTGAGTTCGGTCGTGGGTCCGATGGCGATGGATTTTCCGAGCGACTTCAGCACCAGGGGATAGGGGATCGAGCAGCCGATGTCGGGATTGCTTTCCGCCTTATGCTCCTCGAATTCGACACCAAGGGCCGTCAGCCGCTCGCGACAGGCGACTTCCGCCGCCGGCATTTTTGCATCGGGCAAATCGGCCGAGCGCGCATCGGGCAGCATCTTCTTGTCGCCGGCATCGGGTTTTTCAGGTGGTTGCGGGGCAACGGCCGGCGGCTGAGCTTCAGGTTCCGAAGTGTCTGGCTTTTGTGTCGGAATCGGCACCGCGGCCGGCGGCTCGGGCTCGCTTTGCCTATCGGTCGACGGCTTCGGGGCTGACGGTCCGGGCCGCGCCTGCTTTTTAAAACGGGACTTTTCTTCGTTGAATCGATCGTCATTGGACCGGTTGGGCGCGCCAAGGGGGTTCGGACCTTCGGCCTTTTGCTTTTCGATCGGTGCCGCGCCGGTCTTCGGCGCCTCTGAAGGACGCGCCTCGGGCAGCGGGACAACGCGCGAGGGCTGCACCGGAACATCGGCGGGCGAGGGCTTTTTATCCGGGGTCTTTTGTTCCACCTGCTTTGGCGTGATGTGCCGCTTTGGACTGGGCTTCTGGCGGTGCTTGCTGCGCGGCTTAGGATGCGAGTCGACCCGCGGTGAAAACAGCTGCTCCAACCGCTGTGACAGCGGCGTGTAATGCTTCTTGCGCTGTTTGGCGTCGGCTTGCGTCAGCAGGGGCGTCAGCAGCAGAGCCGTGACGACCATGACCAGTGCAACCCTGCATGTTCGGGAAAGTACAGGCGACCCCATCGTCCTCAACGGCGCGAGCGCCCGGAGGTTGCCTGCGGCCCATCACGAACGGTAACCACGCCGTTACGCGCCAATCGCTTCCAGCCCTTCTTCCAGCCAGTCGGCCAAAAGCGGCATGCCGAGCAGGTATTTCGCCGTGCGCTTGTTGGCGCGGTCGCGCGCGGCGGCAACCGCATCGGACCATTCCGCAGCGTCATAGTCGCCGCGGCCGACCCAGGCCAGCGCGATCAACTCGGCCGCTTCGTCAACGTTGAGGTCGTTGATCAGCTCGCGCAGCTCTTCCTCGGTGAGGTCTTCCGCGCTTTCCTCCGCCAGACCGTCATGGTGGTGATTGGCATGTGATTCACCATCGAGCTCGACCTCATGCTCGGCACCGTCGGCATAGTCTTCGTTGACGGCAGCACTCAGTCCCTTTGCCTTGAGAATGAACAGGCGCACGGTGTCCGGGCCGATCGATAGCTCCCATTCCCGCTCACGGCGCTGTTGCACTCTCGGGCACCCCCGCTGATCATTTCCCGAATGATAGCGGATTTGCAGCGCGCGTCACGTCATGTTCTGATCCCTGGCTCCCGCCTTTGACCGAATTCAGGTTAGGCACGGCCGCACAAATAGTTTCGGCGGCTGCGGGTTTCCGGGATGAAAAGTCTGCATCCCGGCGTTAGCTTTTCATTATCGTCATTTTCCCTCAAGATCGTCATTATCCCTCAAGGAGGCTTCGATGCATAAAAGAGTGTTGATCCAGGCGGCTGCGGCGCTTGTGGCGCTGCAGTTCTTTGCGGTTCCGGTGTTTGCGGCCGGCGGCGGTGGCGGTGGTACCGAGACCACCACCCAGTGCAAGAAGGGGCAGGTCTGGGACAAGAAAAAGCAGAAATGCGTCGCGCCGAAGTACGGCATGCTGGACGACGACAACATCTACGATGCTGGTCACGACCTGGCCATGGCCGGGCGTTATGATGAGGCGATTGCCGTGCTCAGCCTTGCCGCCAACAAGCAGGATCCGCGCATCCTCAACTATCTCGGCTATTCGCATCGCCATTCCGGCCGTGTCACCGTCGGCCTCGGCTATTACGAGGAAGCGCTGCGCATCAACCCGGATTACACGCTGGTGCGCGAATATCTCGGCGAGGCCCATCTGCAGATCGGCGACCTGGCCGGCGCCCAGGAGCAGCTGGCCGAGATCGAGAAGCGGACCGGCAAAGGTTCCCGCGAATACGGCATGCTGGCCGAACAGATCCGCCATTTCATGAGAAGCTGACCCCACCCCAACGGCTTCTCTGGGCCGGCTGCGAGCAATCGCAGTCGGTTTTTTGTTGTCGCCACTGCAACACGCTGCACGTGCCGTAACGACAATTGGACAATCGGCTCATGATTTTTCAAAAAGCCTGCTTTTTCAGCGTGAAAAACGCGCGAGGATCGCTATATTGGGGAAAATTGCGGTGAAACGGTTCCGTTAGCCCGAGGCTGCCGGACCCGTTTTCTTTTTATACCCATCGACAAGGCTTTCCCCGAAATGCGGGGGTGGCGGCAGGAAAGGTCAGGCATCATGAACAAGGTCCCGATGACAGGCGAGGGGTTCGCGTCATTGAAGGAAGAACTGCGCTGGCGCCAGCAGCAAGAGCGGCCGCGTATCATCGAGGCGATCTCCGAAGCGCGCTCGCATGGCGACCTGTCCGAAAATGCCGAATATCATGCCGCCAAAGAGGCGCAGAGCCTCAATGAGGGCCGTGTCAACGAACTGGAAGACTATATTGCTCGGGCCGAGGTGATCGACGTCACCAAGCTTAGCGGCGACAAGGTCAAGTTCGGCGCCACGGTGGTGCTGGTCGACGAGGACACCGAGGAAAAGAAGACCTACCAGATCGTCGGCGACCAGGAAGCGGACGTGAAATCGGGCCGTATTTCGATCTCCTCGCCGATTGCCCGTGCGCTGATCGGCAAGGAAGTCGGCGACGCGATTGAGGTCAACGCACCTGGCGGCGCCAGGGGTTACGAGATCGTCCAGGTGCAATTTATCTAGCACCTCAGAATTTCTGGAAGGTCCTATGCCGCAGCTTGGAGCTTAAGGGCTAATAGCTTTTCTGCTTCCGACACCACCTGTGCCGGCACGAGGCGCTCCCCCGATGCGGCCAGCAACGTTGAGGCATATTGCCCGCGCGGGCCGGTCAAACCCGGCTCGGTCGCCAGGAACACCGCGACCGTCGGCAGGCCGAAGGCGCTGGCGAGGTGGGTCAGACCGGTGTCGGCGCCGATAACCAGCGTCGAGCGGCCAAGGATCGCGGCGATGTCTGCCAGCGGCGATCTCGGCACCACGATCGTTGACGGCACGGCTTTCGCGATTGCCTCGGCGACCGCCTTCTCACGCTCGTTCGACCAGGTGGTGACCGGCGTCATTCCGGTACCAACCAGCAGGCGAGCGGTTTCGATCCAGTCTTCGGCGGGCCATTTCTTGTCTTCGCGGCTGGTGCCGTGCAGCAGGAAGGCCGTCTTGCCGTCGATGCCGGCCAGGCGGCCCGGAGGCGGCACAATCCCGGATGCCAGGGTCGAAAGGTCGGGCTCGTAGCCGAGCGCCAGCCCGAACAGCCGGCGCGTGCGTTCGATGGCGTGCAGGTTGCGCGGCACGGCGTATTTGCGCTGGTAAAACAACGTTGCCAAGGGCTCCCGCGCGCTCGCGCGGTCGAAACCTGCGATTGGTGCCGCTGCCTGTTTCGCCACCAGGGCCGATTTCAGCAGCCCCTGAGCATCGATGACGAGGTCGTACTCGCCTGCTTGCAGAGCGCGGCGCAAGCTTGTCGCCTCCCGCCATGTGCCGGCGTTGAACAGATGCTTGCGCCAGCGCCGGATGGCGACGGTATGGATCTTTGCTATCGCCGGATGCAGCGCGACGATGGCGGCAAAGGCTTCTTCGACGCACCAGTCGAAGGCGATATCGGGGCGCTTGCGGCGTGCATCTTCGACGGCGGGGAAGGTGTGGGTGACGTCGCCCATCGAGGAGGTCTTGACGATCAAAACCTTCATGCGGCGGCCGGGAGTTCCAGCAACCTGTCCGCCGCCGCTGCCACTTGGGCAACGTCCAGCGTCTTCAGGCAGTTGAGGTGGCCGAGCGGGCAGATCTTCCGGTGGCAGGGCGAACAGGACAGATGCAACCAGATCAGTTCGCGCTGTTCAGCCAACGGCGGCGTGTTTTCCGGCGAGGTCGAACCGTAGACGGCAACGACCGGTGTGCCGACGGCGGCCGCGACATGCATCAGCCCGCTGTCGTTGGACACCGCCAGCCTGGCCGCGGCGATCAGGTCGATGGCGTCCTCCAGCCGTGTCTTTCCTGCCAGATCGACGACACCGGGCGCGAGTGCTGCGATCTCGGCGGTGACGTCGCGATCGTTCTTCGAGCCGAACAACGCGACCTTGAATCCTTTCGCCATCATCTCTCCGGCGAGGCCGGCATAGCTTTCGCTAGGCCAGCGTTTGGCCGGACCGAATTCGGCGCCGGGCATCATGGCGACGAATTTCCCGGCTGCACTGCGAAGCGAGCGAGCAGATCTTTCTGATTGCCGGCGTCGACGGTGAGCCGCGGCGGCCGGAAATGTCCGCCTTGGGCGAGGCCAAAATAGGCCTGCGCGGTGCGCCGTTTGACGGCATCGGGCAGCGGCACGATGTCGGTCAGCAGGCCGTAGCGCATTTCCCGGAGATTGCCGAAGCGGCGGGGGATGCGGGCAAAGAACGGGATCAGCGCCGATTTCCAGCTGCCCGGCAGGACGTAGGCCATGTCGTAGCGGCCGCGCAGCAGGCGGCCGAAGCGGCGGCGAATGGTGAATTCGAGCGCGCCCGGTTGCAGCGGGAAATCGATCTGCTGGCGAATCTCGGGCATGCGCTTGACCAGCGGGGCCGCCCAGGCCGGGGCCAGCACGTCGATGGCGGCGTTGGGATGGACGTCCTTCAGCGCTGAAAACAGGCACTGCGCCATGACCATATCGCCCACCCAGCGTGGGCCGATCACGAGGATCGTTGGGCTTTCAGCCATTCGACATAGTCTCTGACGCCGGTTTCCACGCTGCGGAATTGCCCATTATAGCCGGCTGCGCGCAAGCGGGACATATCAGCCTGGGTAAAACTCTGGTAGCTGCCCTTGAGGTGATCGGGGAATTCGATGAACTCGATCTCGCCCTGGCCCAGCGTATCGATCACGGTCTCGGCAATGGCGCGGAACGGCTGGGCGCGGCCGGTGCCGCAGTTGAAGATGCCGCTCGAGCCGCGCTTCCACAGCCACAGATTGACGTCGGCGACATCGCCGACGTGAATGAAGTCGCGGCTTTGTTCGCCGGGGCCGAAGCCGTCATGGGCGCCGAACAGCTTTGGGTTTTCGCCGCGCCCGACCTGATTGAACAGATGGAAGGCGACCGAGGCCATGGCGCCCTTGTGCGCCTCGCGCGGGCCATAGACGTTGAAGTAGCGCAGGCCCGCGACCTGCGAATGATCGGTGTCGAACACGGTGCGCCTGACATAGTCGTCGAATAGTTTCTTCGAATAGGCGTAGACGTTGAGCGGCCGCTCAAGTGCGGGATCCTCGCGAAACTCCGAACCGCCGCCGTAGACGGAAGCCGAGGAGGCATAGAGGAACGGTATGCGCAGCGAAAGACAGCCATGCAGCAAGCGCTTTGAGAAGGCGTAGTTCACGTCCATCATGAACTTGCCGTTCCATTCCGTGGTGGTCGAGCAGGCGCCCTGGTGGAAGACGGCCTCGACGCGGCCTAGGTCCCCGGCTTCCAAGGTGGCCAAGAATTCGTCCTTGTCGAGATAGTCGGCTATCTGCAAATCGGCCAGGTTGGCGATCTTGTGGCCGTCGGTGAGGTCGTCGACGACGAGGATGTCATCATGGCCTTCGGCATTGAGTGCGGCGACGATGTTGGAGCCGATCATGCCGGCCCCGCCCGTGACGATGATCATGAAGGCCTCTGGTTGCTTGCGATTCCGGTCCTTATAAGGGAGGCCAAGCGTACTGTCGATGAAGCACCACGACGCCACAGTGAGACCGCGAAGCGGCCCGCTTTATTCGAGGCCCGCAAGCTAGGGGACAAAAAATGCCGTCGACCGAACTGCTCATTGCGTTTTTCGCCACCACGGCGATCTTTGCCTATATTCCAGGACCGGCGATGCTCTATGCCGCCGCGCAGACCATGGCGCGCGGGCGCTGGTCGGGGCTGACGGCGGCACTTGGCATCCATCTTGGCGGTTATTTCCATGTCTTTGCGGCTGCCGCCGGGCTGTCGGTGCTCTTCCATGCGGTGCCGCCGCTCTACATGGCGGTCAAGCTCATCGGCGCGCTCTATCTGATCTGGCTTGGCGTGTCCTTGTTCCGCAAGCGCGGGGACGGTGACACGGCGCTGCCGGCGATCGAGCGCAAATCGGCGCGCCGGGCATTTTTCGAGAGCATCACCGTCGAAGTGCTCAATCCGAAGACGGCGATCTTCTTCATGGCGTTCCTGCCACAGTTCATCGATGCCTCGGCGGGTTTCCCGGTGTGGCTGCAATTCGTCGTGCTGGGCACCATCGTCAATTTAATGTTCTCTTCGGCAGATATTGTCTGCGTGTTGCTGGCAGGCATGGTGATCGCCCGGCTGAAGCGCTCCAGCCGTGCGCAGCGCATCATGCAGAGGGCGGGCGGGGCGGTGCTGGTCGGACTGGGCGTCCACGTCGCGTTGCAGAAGAGCTGACGGCCGCCCTGACGTTGCGCTGCGCGGATTTGCGGTATATCGGCTTCGCCATGAACGATCCGGCCCGTAAATTGACAATTTTCAGCGTGATTGAGGTCGGCCTTTCCCTCGCATTGCCAGTGACATGATCAAGCACAATCCGCCTTCGCCCGAACCTTTGCACCGCGCCATTGCCCGCTTTGGCGACGTTGCCGTGCTGGTGGTCGGCGACTTCATCCTCGACCGTTTCGTCAACGGCGTCATCGAGCGCATCTCGCCGGAAGCGCCGATCCCGGTGCTGCACGGGCGCGGCGAGACCTCGACGATGGGCGGCGCAGGCAACGTTGTCGCCAACATCGTCTCGCTGGGTGCCAGCGCTATTCCCATATCGGTGATCGGCACCGATGTGGCCGGCGACAATCTGGTGCGCATGCTGCGCGAACTCGGCGCCGATACGGCTGATATGGCGCAGGAGCGCGGTCGCATGACGTCGTCGAAGAGCCGCTTCAGCGCGCTCAATCAGCAGGTGCTGCGCTTCGATGAGGAAGAGATCAAGCCGCTCGACGACAAGGAACGGGCGGACCTGGTCCGGCATTTTCGCGCCGCACTCACGCGCGCCGACATCGTCATTCTGTCCGACTATGGCAAGGGCATCTTGCTCGACGGCGTTGCCGCCGACCTGATCGCCATCTGCCGCGAGGCGGGAAAACCGGTGCTGGTCGATCCCAAGGGCCGCGACTATGCGCGCTATGCCGGCGCGACCGCCATCACGCCCAACCGCAAGGAGCTTGGCGAAGCTGTCGGTCGCCCGGTTTTCGCCGACGACGAGATCGTCGCGGCGGCACGCCAGCTGATTTCGGCACATGGCTTCGACTTCGTCGTCGCCACCCGCAGCGAAAAGGGCATGAGCGTCGTCGGCGCGGATGAGGCGCGCCACATCGCCACCCAGGCGCGCGAAGTGTTCGACGTTTCGGGCGCCGGCGATACGGTAATCGCGAGCTTCGCGCTGGCTCTGGCCGCGGGCGCCGATCGCGTCATGGCCGCCTCCATCGCCAATGCCGCCGGCGGTGTGGTGGTGGGCAAACGCGGCACCGCGCGGCTGACCGTGGAGGAACTCACCGGCGCGCTGTTCCGCTCGCACGGCCCCACCGCCCATAAGGACGCCATCCTCGATGCCGCATCGGCCGCGCGCATGGTGGCGGCGTGGAAGGACGAGGGCCTGAGCGTCGGCTTCACCAATGGCTGCTTCGATATATTGCATGCCGGCCATGTCAGTCTTCTCCACGCGGCGCGCAGCCAGTGCGACCGGCTGGTGCTCGGCCTCAACAGCGATGCCTCGGTGCGTCGGTTGAAAGGCGCCGGGCGCCCCGTCAACGATCAGCATGATCGTGCCTGCGTGCTCGCCGCCCTGGCCTCGGTCGATGCGGTCGTGGTGTTCGAAGAGGATACGCCGCTGGCGCTGATCGAGGCGCTTCTGCCCGACATTCTGGTCAAGGGCGCCGACTACACGGTCGAAACCGTTGTCGGCGCCGATGTGGTGCAGAAGGCGGGCGGGCGCGTCGTCCTGGTCGACCTTGTCGCCGGCAAGAGCACCACCGGCACGATCGGCAAATTGCGCGCCGGCGGCGGTACCAACTGAGGGATTTCATGTCCGGACTGAATGACTATCTGGTCCGCTCGGCGGCCGCGATCACCGCGACAGTCGAGCGTGACCTGACCGCCGAGATGGAACGTGCTGTGAGTGCGGTCGTCGCCGCGCTTTCCTCGGGCAAGGCGCTGCTGGTCTGCGGCAATGGCGGCTCGGCCAGCGACGCCATCCACATTGCCACCGAACTGGTCGGCCGCTTCCTTAAGGAGCGCAAGGCCTACAATGTGATTGCGCTGCCGGCCAACGCGGGCATGCTGACCGCCTGGGGCAATGACTATGGCTTCGACACCGTGTTTTCGCGCCAGGTCGAGGCGCATGGCGCGCCCGGCGGCGTGCTGCTTGCCATCTCGACCAGCGGCAATTCGCCGAGCATTCTGGCTGCCGCCGAACAGGCTCGGATGATGGGCATGACGGTGGTCAGCCTCACCGGCGACAGCGGTGGCAAACTCAAGCCGCTCACCGACATACTGCTCAACGTGCCCTCGACCTCGACGCCGATCATCCAGCAGGGACATCTCTGCCTCTACCACTATCTCTGCGAGGTGGTGGAAGACCGTCTGTCGAATGGCTGACACCGGGGCCTACGGTCCATACCCGCTGGCTGAGCCCGGCCTGTGGGTTGAGCGGGTAGGTTCGCGGGTGTTTCCAGCCAACGCGCCGGCGCTGTTCCTCGACCGCGACGGCACCATCAATGTCGACACCGGCTATCCCGACGATCCAGCCAAAATGGCGCTGCGCGACAGCATCGTGCCGGTCATCGCCGCCGCCAACCGGGGCAATATCCCGGTGGTCATCGTCACCAACCAGTCAGGCGTCGCGCGCGGCTATTTCGGCTGGAAGGAATTTGCCGCGGTCAACGGCCGGGTTCTCAAGCTGCTTGCCGCCGGCGATGCCTTCGTCGACATGGTTCTGGCCTGCGCGTACCACGAGGCGGGCAGCGGTCCGCTGGCGGTCGCCGACCATCCGATGCGCAAGCCCAATCCGGGCATGCTGCTACAGTCCCGGCAGCGCCTCGGCCTCGATCTCAAACGCTCGCTGATCGTCGGCGACAATCCCGCGGATATGCAGGCCGGACAACGTGCCGGCCTGCCGCGCGGCTGGCTGGTGGATGGCGAGGGAAGTAATGAGCCGGGCTTCGAGGTTCTGCCGCTGCGCAACCCCGATGATCTGGAAGGGCTTTTGAGGGCTGTCGAGTCGCTCGGATCGAGACTGATTTAGCTCTCCGGATCTGTTGCGACGCAATCTCAATGGGTTAGCTTGAGCGTTTCACCGTTTCGCAGAAACGGCGAGCCGATCCATTTCTTTGCTTTGACGCTATTCCCCAGGAAAGCACCACGCTCTTTTGCGGAAAAACTGCAGAGATCAGACATCATTCAAGCAAGAAATTTGCAGATGTCATTCCATCGAAGAACGAGGGGAATTCATTGAAGAAAGCAATCTCTGTTGCCGTTGTCTTGTTGATATTGGCTGTGCTTTCAGCCGTGGGGTATGTCTGGCAAAAACACGGCGTGTATGGGCTCAATGCACTTCTTCGCCGCGGCGGAAGCTACTGGATCGCCGTTGCACCCGACGATGCGCGTCTCTCGCCTGCCATGCAGCTTGCGTTGAAGTCGGAAATTCCTGATGTGACCGCTGGAGCCAGCTCATGGAATGAAACCGAGCCTGGATTTCAGGTCAGAGAACTCCCCGTCATGGCGGGCGACCGTGAAATTGACCGGCTCTATCTCAACCGTTTCGATCCAGCCAAATTCCGTTTCGTTGCCCGTAACGAGCCCAGTGGTGCCAAGGACATCGACCAGTGGGAAGCGGCACTCAATCCACAAGGCACAGGCGGCACCGTTCTGATCGTCAATGGCAGTTATTTCGGACTGAAGGGCGAAGCCGACACGCCCTTTGTCAGCATGGGTGCGAGGCTCGGGCCGGATGAATACGATGCGAAGGCCGGCGCCTGGTTCGTGAATGCCTCCGGCACGCATGTGGTCGATCTCAATTCACGTGACTGGCGCGCAGTCACGGAGAATGCCGAAAACGCTATGGTTTCCTATCCATTGCTTGTCGGTGAGGACGGCCGCAACAATGTACGCGCCAAGAGCAACTGGTTGGCCAACCGCACCTTTATCGCGGAAGATCGTCAGGGCTGGATCATCGTCGGTTCGACCAAGGACGCTTTCTTCTCGCTGGACCGGCTAGCAAACTTCCTGTTGCAGACCGACCTCGATCTCAAGACGGCGCTAAACCTCGATGGCGGGCCTGTTGCCTGCCTCAGCGTCCGCTCCGGGAACTACCGGTTGAAACACTATGCCAAGTGGGAAGCCCAGGTCGCAGATGGCGACGTCTCACTGCTTCAAGCACCGCTAGATGTGCCCTGGGGATTGCCTGTTGTTCTCACGGTGGAGCGCAGGTAGCAGATCCTGCCCTTGGCAGGGTGGGTCAAAGTACTCCCGATTCCGTAGCTGAAACCGGATGGCATATTCAACCTTGGCCGCTCATGTTCACGCAATCTGACCCGGAATACCCTACGATTTCGGCGCCAGAATTCGCTTTCTGGCTCATATTCGTCGTCAACATAATTGTGATCGGCGCGGCGTTTCTCGCGTCAAAAAACATTTTCCGTCTCAAATGGTTGCCGCAAGTCATCACATTCGTCTGGCTTGCTGCTCACCTATTTTGCTAGGCTTTTTAGCTTTGCCGGAGATGTCCCCTGGTGAGAGCCCCGGCCCTGGCGACGGCTTCATTCTTTTGCCAGTTGTCGGAGAGGTAGCAGTGTGTCTGTTGGGGTATGTCTTGGTCGGCGTCGCACATGCTTTTTCGAAGTTAATCTCGCTTATCAGGCGCTGAACGCCACCAGCCCTTCGTCCTTGACGCGGCGGATGGTCAGCGCGGTGCGCACCGTGTCGACATTGGGGGCCGAGGCCAGTTCGTCAATGACGAAGGTCTGGAACGTGCCGAGATCGCTCGCCACGCAATGCAGCAGGAAGTCGGATTCGCCCGAGACCATCCAGGCGTCGCGCACGATCGGCCAGCCGCGAGTGCGCTCGGCGAAAGCTTTGAGCTCCGCGTCGGCTTGGTGATGCAGGCCGATCAGGCAGAAGGCGACGACATCCATGCCGAGCGCCGGCGCGTTGAGCAAGGCGCGATAGCCTCTGATGATGCCGGTTTCCTCCAGCCGCCGGACACGGCGCAGGCAGGGCGGGGCGGAAATGCCGACACGGCTCGACAGTTCGACATTGGTCATGCGCCCGTCGGCCTGAAGCTCGCGCAGAATCTTCCAGTCGATGGCATCGAGGTCGGCTTTCAGGGGCATGGCGGTCTCGGCTTAGCGCAAGAATCTTTCGCGCTCTCGTCCTTAAACGACTTTTGTGTCGATGCCAGCCCTTTGGTCGGGCGATTTCGCAACCGTAACGAAAGCGGCCATTGCGCGAATAAGCCTGTAGGCCGAAGCTTTCCGGGGACGACGGCCTGATCGTCTTGCTGGTGTGGTTGGCAACCCTTACATTACCAGCAACATTTCACGTCGTTTTCCAAGGCACACTCGATTGTCTGCCCCGCAGAGGCTTTAGATGACCACCAAGCACGCGCCTGTCCTTATCATCGGTTCCGGCCCGGCCGGCTATACCGCCGCAGTCTACGCCGCGCGCGCCATGCTCAAGCCGATGCTCGTAGCAGGCTTGCAGCAGGGCGGGCAGCTGATGATCACCACCGATGTCGAAAACTATCCGGGCTTCGCCGATCCGATCCAGGGCCCGTGGCTGATGGAGCAGATGCTGAAGCAGGCCGAGCATGTCGGCACTGACATCGTCAACGACATCATCACCGAGGTTGACCTCAATGTGCGGCCGTTCCGCGCCACGGGCGATTCCGGCACCACCTACACGGCCGACGCGCTGATCATTGCCACCGGCGCGCAGGCGAAATGGCTGGGCATCCCCACCGAACAGACCTTCATGGGCTTCGGCGTGTCGGCCTGCGCCACCTGCGATGGTTTTTTCTATCGCGGCAAGGATGTCGCTGTCATCGGCGGCGGCAATTCGGCGGTGGAGGAGGCGCTCTATCTCTCCAATCTGGCGAAGAGCGTGACCGTCATCCACCGGCGCAACGATTTCCGCGCCGAGCGCATCCTGCGTGAGCGGCTGTTGAAAAAGGACAATGTCCGAGTCATCTGGGACACGATCGTCGACGAGATCACCGGCCGGCCCGGCAAGACGCCGCTGCCGCCTTCGGTCGAAGGGCTGAAGCTCAGAAATGCGGTGACCGGCGAGGTCACCCATCTCCAGGTGGACGGCGTGTTCGTGGCGATCGGCCATGCGCCGGCGGTGGAATTGTTTGTCGGCAAGCTGAAGCAGAAGCCGAACGGCTATCTGTGGACGGCGCCGAATTCGACCCGCACCGATGTGCCCGGCGTGTTCGCCGCCGGTGACGTAACCGACGACATCTACCGTCAGGCGGTGACCGCCGCCGGGCTCGGCTGCATGGCCGCGCTCGAGGCGGAAAAATACCTGGCCGGCATCGAGGTGCACCGCGAAGCGGCGGAATAAAATCTATCAAGACGGCGTCGCAAGCCGTTCAAAAGCCTGATTTTTCATTCAGACGCCAAGAACAGAACGAGGGGAATTCAATGGCGTTGGACTGGGACAAGCTTCGCGTGTTTCACGCAGCGGCGGAGGCTGGGTCGTTTACCCATGCCGCCGAGACTTTGCACCTGTCGCAATCGGCGATTTCACGCCAGGTCAGCGCGCTCGAGCATGACGTCGGGGTGCCGCTGTTCAATCGCCATGCCCGCGGCCTAGTGCTGACCGAGCAGGGCGAAATGCTGTTCCGCACGGCGCATGACGTGCTGATGAAGCTGGAGACCATCAAGTCGAAGCTGACCGAGGCAAAGGACCGTCCCTCAGGCGTGCTCAGGGTGACGACGACAGTCGGGCTTGGCGCCGGTTGGCTGACCGAACGGGTGCAGGAGTTCATCGAGCTCTATCCCGAAATCAGCCTGCAGTTGATCCTCGCCAATGAGGAACTCGACCTCACCATGCGCCAGGCGGATTGCGCGATCCGTCTGCGCCAGCCGCAGCAGCCGGACCTGATCCAGCGCCGCCTGTTCACTGTGCATTTCCACCTCTATGCCTCGCCGTCCTATGTCGGCAAGCACGGCAAGCCGACCTCGGTCGCCGATCTGAAGAACCATCGCATCGTCACTTTCGGTGTGCCGGTGCCGTCGCATCTGTCGGAGCTGAACTGGCTGGAAACGATCGGCGATTTCGACGGTGGGCAAAGGGTGCCGACGCTGCAGATCAACGACATCTTGTCGATCAAGCGCGCCGTGCAGGGCGGCGCCGGCATCGCCATGCTGCCCGACTACGTGATCTCCAAGGAATCGGATCTGGTGCAGCTTTTGCCGGAGACCGAGGTGCCGTCCTTCGACACCTATTTCGCCTATCCCGATGCAATGAAGAACCAGGCCAAGCTGCACGTCTTCCGCGACTTCATCATCGCCAAAGCGCGCAGCTGGTCATTTTAAACATGCCCTTGGGAGGTGCTGGTCACCCCCGCCAAGGCGTCAGCCGTGGCAGCCAGCCGGGAACATTGCGGCGGTAGGTCTCGTATTCGCCACCGTAGCGGCGGGCGAGAGTCGGCTCCTCATAGAACCTGACGAAAGAGCCCATGACGATCGCGCCGATGGCGGCATAGGCAGCGACGCTCCAGCTTGAAAACAGCAACGCCTGGCCGAGGATGATCGACAGCACGGCGACGTACATCGGGTTGCGGACATGGCGGTAGACGCCGCCGATCACCAGTCTCTCGGTGGGCGCGACAGGCGCCGGCGTGCCGAGGCCTTCGAGCGCGAAGCGGGCAAAGGACTGGACGAGCAGGGCGATGGCCGCGACAATCAGGATGGAGCCGGCCGGCACGAAGCCGGGCACCGTCGACAGCGGCAGACGGTAGCGGTCCGTGAGCAGCCAGGGCACCAGCCCGGCGACGACACAAGGTGCGGCGATGAAGAAGACCGCGCTGCCGGCGATCGCCTGGGGTGTCCGCATGTCAGGTCTCCCTTCTTCCGGCCGACCCTTCCCATCCCGCTGCCGCAAAAATAAACGCCTGGTGCCCGATTCAACGTCATTCGGCTTTTTGCCCGCGAGCGCGAGAATCAGCCCGACTTGCGGTTCTGCGAAGGCAACAGCATGGTCGCGCCATTCATTTGGCAACTTTTCGTGGTCCTATGGCCCCTAGACATGGGTTAGACCACAGCCTGTACCTTTTTGCATGCGTGTGTTGCAAAATAGATGCTTGTTTCTTGGGCATGAACAGCACATATATAGATCATCTCCTGGGTGCGTTCTCCTCCCATTAGCGCCCTCGAGTGTTCCCCTCTGGAGGTTAGCCTTAACAGGCACTTCCAATCAAACTCAGCCGGATCTTCATTGATCCGGCTTTTTTGTTTCCGGGCCTGCCGTAGCCAGCGAAAAATCGAGCAAAATCGCCGCGTAACAGTGACATGTAACCTCAGGTAACATGCCGCAGGCGTGATTCATCGTTTAAGCAGATCATAGGACGCGGTGTGGTTCGACCGGGAGATGGGGGCATCACTCGGAAGATCCGGGCTCAGGCGGCTACCGCGTCCGAACCTATTCGTCTGTCAGTGCCGTATGGCGCGGCGGATACGTGCGGCGGACCTGCCGTTTTCCTCCCAAGAAGACGGTCCGCAATAAGAGCGGCGTCCGGATCATCCGGGCGCCGTTTTTTGTGCGGATCATCCTTCGGCCTGTCAGGCAGCCTTGCCGTTGGCGTTCATCGCCTCGTCGGCCAACCGTCCGGTCAGCTCGGCCATGTGATCGAAGGCGCAACGATAGCTGGCGACGCCGGAGGTCGCCGAGCGCAGTTCGATGATCAGGTCGCCGATCTCGGCCTGCGGCATGGTCGCCTCCACGACATCCCATCCCGGCCAGTCAGGCCGCGCGTCGTAGCCAAGGATCTGACCGCGCCGTTGCGGGATCAGCGCGATGATCTTCGAAGTGGCTTCGGACGGCGTGACGATCTCGACCTTCATGACCGGCTCGAGCAGCACCGGCGAGCAGGCCGCCATGCCTTCCTTCATGGCCAGCTTGGCCGCCATCTGGAAAGCCATGTCGGAGGAATCGACGGCGTGGTAGGAGCCGTCGGAGAGGTTGACGGCGACATCGACCACAGGGAAGCCGAGCGGGCCGGATTTCAGATAATCGCGCACGCCGGTTTCGACCGACTGGATGTAGGTCTTGGGCACGACGCCGCCGGTGATGGTGTCCGAGAACTGAAAGCCGGAGCCGCGCGGCAGCGGCTTGATCTCGATCACCACATCGCCGAACTGGCCATGGCCGCCGGACTGCTTCTTGTGGCGGCCGCGCTGCTGCACCGTCTTTCGGATCGTCTCGCGATAGGGGACGGCAGGCGCATGGCCTTCGACCGGAATCTGATTCTTGCCTTCCAGCCGCTCGCGCACGACCCGCAGATGCATCTCGCCATGGCCGGACAGCACGGTCTCGGCCGAGTCCTGATTGTGGCGCAAGGTGAGCGAGGGATCTTCCTCGGCCAGGCGCTGGATGGCCGCCGACATTTTGACCTCGTCCTTGCGCTCCTTCGGCCGCAGGGCAAAGGCAAAGACCGGCTGCGGCGGCGTCAGCGTGACCAGCGGCTTGATACCGCCCTTCGTGGAGCTCAACGTCTGGCCGGTCTTGACCTCGTCCAGCTTGCCCAACGCCACCGTGTCGCCGGCCTTGGCAGCGGTGAGCTTGGACTGGTCCTTTCCGAGCATCTTGTAGATGCCGGAGACCTTCGCCGTCTCGCCATTCGACAAATAGAGTTCGGCTGCATCGGCGATCTGGCCGGAGAGTACGCGCGACACGGACAGCTTGCCGCCATGCGCGGTGTGGATGGTCTTCATCACCTGGACCACGGTGTGATTGCCGTCGGGGACGCCGAGCCGTTTGCGCGTCGCCTCGACATCCGGTGCGTCATGGCGGATCGCCTTCAAAAGGCGCAGCACGCCGTTGCCTTTTTCGGCGGTGCCGATCAGCACCGGCGTTATGGCGCCGGCGCGCAGGTCGGCGGACAGATCGTCGAAGACCGCGTCTTTCGGCGGCTCGATCTCCTCCAGCAACTGCTCCATCAACTGGTCGTCATGGTCGGCAAGCGTCTCCAGCATGGAGAAGCGAGCCTCCAGTTCGCGCGCCTTGTCGTCAGTTGGAATTTCGGCAACCTGGCTTTCGGCATATTCGCGGTAGATGTAGGCGCGCTCCAGCGCCAGGTCGATCGAACCGATCACCACATTGTCCTTGCGCAGCGGGATCTGGCGCAGCAACAGCGGCGCCGCGCTCGTCGGCTGCAGCATCTTCAGCGTATCGCGTACGCCGGCAATTGCCTTGTCGACCTTGTTGAGGAACAGGATGCGCGGCACGCCGAGATCGTCGAGCTTGCGCATGATGAGCTGCAAGGCTGGGATCTTCTTCTCGTCGGCCTCGGCGACGACCACCGCGAGATCGCAGGCTGCCAGCACCGGCTCGGCCTCGAAGGAGAATTCGATCGATCCGGGACAGTCGACGAAGGTGATCCGCTCGCCCATGAATTCGGTGGTGGCAAAGGTCGCCTCGACGCTCATGGCGTGCGCCCGCGCCTCGGGCGAATGATCGGAAACGGTGCTTCCCGATGAAACGGGATTTTGGCGGGGGATGGCGCCCGTACGGGCGAGGATGGCTTCGAGAAGTGTCGTCTTACCGCTTGCAAAGGGACCGACTATGGCAATGCATTTCGGTCCCGTGCGTCGTCCTCCGGCGCGAGTACCCATGGCTGACCTCCACTCAGGCGTTGCCCTTGGAGTGCGATCAGCAAAAGTGGAAACGGTTTTGCGCCGATCGCACCCTGTCGTGAGCGGCGGCCGGCCTGTTCGACCGTCGCGGGCGGGGTTGTTTTCATTTAGCCACCTGCCCAACCCATCGTCCCACGGGTTAGCCGGGAGGGCAAGGAAAATAGAAATCGCGCCGCCGTCAGGCGGCCGAGGCAAGACCCGGGGATCAGAACCGTCGGGCGATTTTCAGCTTGCCTGAGTGCGGCGCGTGGGCGTGGCGGCTGCACTCTGCTTCACCACCATCTCGGCGTAGCGCGACAGCAACGGGTTGAACAGGTCCGGACGTTCCCAGAAGGGCGCATGGCCGGCGCCTGGTATGACATGGCACTGTTCCCACAGCGAGCTGTAGGCGACGGTCTCGAAATAGCTCAGCCGCACCAGCGGATCATGCTCGCCATTGATCACCGCAACGGGGAACGGAGCGTGCTCGACCACCTGTTTCTGGTCGGCGCCCTTGCCCGCAAACATGGAGCGCGCCACGCCGGCGCGAAGCCGGCCGTCGGTGCGCCTGATGGCTTCGCGGAAAGACGGACTGGCGGTGTCGCCGTAGCACAGAGCCTCAAAACGCTCGATGTCGCGTTCGGAGTAGACCTTCTTGGAGGCGAGCAGCATGTCCCAGTTGGCGTGAAAGCCGCGCAGCATGCCAAGCGGCCCCCGCGACACCGGCGGCGCTCCGGTCAGCACCAGGCCGCTGACCGCATGGTGAAAGCTGGCCAGTTCGACCGCCACATGGCCGCCGAGCGACCAGCCGAAGATGATGGCGTGGCCGATGCCCAAAGCGTCGAGAAGCCGGGCTGTGGTCTGGGCAAGGCCGGTAATCGTATAGGCGGTCGCCGGGTCCCGGGCATCGGAGGACTCGCCGTGGCCGGGAAGGTCGAAGGCGATCAGCCGATGGGCGTCGGCAAGCGGGCTATCGAACTGACGGGCAAACACGGCGCGCGAACTGCCCGAGCCATGGATCATGACGATGGGCATGCCGGACCCAGACGACTGGCTGAGGCGCAAGTCGGCCTGCGGCGTGCGGATGGTGCGGTGAGTGATGCTCATGCTGGATTAGACCTTGAGATTTGCCTGACCGCCAACATCGCATCGCTGGCTCTATATGTTCTTTAAACATGTGGTTAAGAAAGGATTTCTAAAGAGATAGCCGGCACGATCGCTGGCTCCATGGCAATCACGCGCGGAATCCCGACAATGGAACCAGTCCTCGATCTTCTTGTCTCGATCTGCAGCATCGCGATGCTTGGCCAATATGTCTGGTCGATGCGGGCGCATTTCCAATCGCAGGCGATGTCTCCAGGCGCCATGGTGATTTCGGCGGCGGTCATCGCCACGGCGCTGTTCTTTCTCGCCACCCTTTGGATCCAATCGCAGCCGGGTTCGGCAAAGCTCACCGGACTTGCCGTCGAACTGGCGAGCTCTGCCCTGTTCTGGTGGGCGATCGTCACGTCGCGCAAGGTGCGGCTGCGCTTCGTCTTCGCACCCGACGATCCGCACAGCCTGCTGACCCACGGCCCCTACGGCCATGTCCGCCACCCCTTCTATACGTCCTACATCGTCTTCTGGATCGGCTGGGGGATCGCGACCTGGTCGGTCTGGGCGTTGGTGCCGGTCGCCGGGATCGCTATCCTCTATGTGTTTGCGGCGCTGGACGAAGAGAAGAAATTTTCGCGCACGCCGCTGGCCGGAGCCTACGCGGACTATCGCGTACGTGCCGGCCTGTTCTGGCCCCGGCTGGGGTGGTAGCCGGCACCGGGGCAGGGTAGGTTCTGCCAAACTTAGGGATCACCAGAGATGAAGATCATTGCCTGCGGCAGCGTGCCGACCATCATCGCGCCGGACCAGTATTTCACCGGCCGCGTGCTGCAGACGCCCATCATCGAGAAGGAAGCGCCGGCCCGGCTCAGAGCCACGCTGGTCAGCTTCGAGCCCGGTGCGCGTACCCACTGGCACACGCATCCGCTGGGGCAGACGCTTTATGTCACTGCGGGCGCCGGCCTTGCGCAGGCATGGGGCGGGCCGATCCAGGAGATCAAGGCGGGCGACGTCATCTCGTTCGAGCCGGGCGAGAAGCACTGGCACGGCGCGGGTCCAAAGACGACAATGACCCACGTCGCCATGCAGGAAGCGCTGGACGGCGTCCACGCAGATTGGATGGAAGCGGTCACGAGCGAGCAGTATGGCGGCTGAGGTCTGCTCTTGACAAAAACCCGGCTCGAAAGGCCGGTTTCATGTCTCGGAGCCTGATCAGGTCAGCGATGCCGTGAACCGCTGGATGCGCGTGCAGGCTTCCTCCAGCAGCGTCTCCGACGTCGCGTAGGAGATGCGGAAGTTGGGGCCGAGGCCGAAGGCCGAGCCGAACACCACTGCGACACCCTCGCCTTCGAGCAATTCGGAGCAGAAAGTCTCGTCGGTGTCGATTATCTTGCCGGCTTTGGTCTTCTTGCCAATCAGCTGGGCGAAGGACGGGTAGACATAGAAGGCGCCTTCCGGCGACGGGCAGGTTATGCCCCGCGCCTGGTTGAGCATCGACACGACGAGGTCGCGACGGCCCTGAAAGATCGCCTTGTTCCTGGCGACGAAATCCTGCGGGCCGTTGAGCGCCTCGACCGAGGCCCATTGCGCGATGGTGCAGGCGCCCGAGGTCTGCTGGCCCTGGATCATGTCCATCGCCTTGATCAACTGGACGGGACCCGCGGCATAGCCGATGCGCCAGCCGGTCATGGCGTAGGCTTTCGAGACGCCGTTCATGGTCAGCGTGCGCTCGTAGAGTTTCGGCTCGACCTCGGCGATCGTCCTGAAGACGAAGTCGCCATAGGTCAGGTGTTCGTACATGTCGTCGGTCAGTGTCCAGACATGCGGATGCTTCAAGAGCACGTCGGCCAGCGCGCGCAGCTCGGCTTCCGTGTATGCGGCGCCGGACGGGTTCGACGGCGAGTTCATCAACAGCCATTTGGTCTTCGGCGTGATCGCATTTTCCAGCACGGCGGGAGTGAGCTTGAAACCATTGTCGATCGAAGTATCGGCGAACACCGAGGTGCCGCCGCAGATCGCCACCATTTCGGGATAGCTGACCCAATAGGGGCGGGGGATGATGACCTCGTCGCCTGGGTTCAGCGTCGCCATGAAGGCGTTGAACAGGATCTGCTTGCCGCCGGTGCCGACAATGGTCTGCTCGGGCTTGTAGTCGAGATTGTTCTCGCGCTTGAATTTTTTCGCGATCGCCTCACGCAGCGGCGCGATGCCCGAAACCGGCGGGTATTTGGTCTCGCCGCGGCGGATCGCCTCGATCGCCGCATTCTTGATGTTGTCGGGCGTGTCGAAATCCGGTTCGCCGGCGCCGAGGCCGATAATGTCGCGGCCGGCATTTTTCAGCTCGCGGGCTTTCTGCGTCACCGCGATGGTGGCGGAAGGCTTTACGCGGGCAAGGGCGTCGGCAAGAAAGGCCATGGCCAGATATCTCCAGAGGGGTCGGCGCAACCGCAAACAGCTGCGGCGCCTCTCATGTCGCATCGACCCGGCAAGTGCAAGCATTGTCGGATGAGCCAGGGTCAAGGACCCGTGGAGATCGGCTTTTTGGAGCGCGTGCATGACGGTTTCACTCTGCGTTGCGGGCTCTGCAATCGACGCCTATCCCCGGCAAGACTAAATTCATCAACGGCCGCTAAAACCTTTGACGGCAGGATCGCCAGCCATTTCGCCTGTCTCGCGGAGCGAGGGACCCTTGTCGCGCAGCACCGGGCTTGCCCACATCATCCGTCACGATGACGGCACCGCTTCAGGTGTCTGGGGTCCCTACACGCTGCAGAGCGCCTTTCAGCCGATCTTCGCCTTCAAGGAGAGCAAGCTCTCGATCGCAGCGTTCGAGGGGCTGATCCGGCCGTTTCGTGACGGCGAGCCGCAATCGCCAATGAACTTCTTCCGCACCTGTCCGGCCGGCGACCGCCTGCACATCGAGGCGCTGACGCGCACGCTGCATTTGCTCAACGCCGGCGCCTGCCTGCCGCAAGAAGCTTCGATCTTCGTCAATTTCGATCCGTCGGTGTTTACCGAGCGCTCCATCGCCGATAACGCGCTGCGCGACATGCGGCTGGTGCTGCACGAAGCCGGGATCGATCCGCGCCGCATCGTGTGCGAGGTGACCGAGCAGAAGTCGGCGTCGCAGGAAACGCTCTACAGCTTTGTCGAGGCGCTGCGGGCCAATGGCTTTCGCATTGCCGTCGACGATTACGGCGCCGATGAATCCGACATCAACCGCATCAAGGAGCTCAAGCCCGACATCGTCAAATTCGATGCGCACTGGATCACGCAGCTCATGGAATCCGGCGCCGGCTTTGCCCTGCTGACTGCCATGGTGACGAACTTCGAACTACAGGGCATCCGCACCGTGTTCGAAGGCATCGAGGAAGGCTGGCAGCTTGAATTGGCCGAGAAATCCGGCGCATCGATGGTGCAGGGCTTCGTGCTGGCGAAGCCGGAACTGGCGCCGACCAGCTTTCGCGCTTTCGGCAAGGATGGGCAGCCGTCTGTCGCGGCGGCCGAGCCTGGCAAGACGCCTGCCGGCCCGACTGCAGCGCCTCCGGCGCGGCCGGGCAGGGTGTTCGGGCGCAGGACCGGGCCATGACCGGGCAGCGCGAGAGGCGTCGCGATATCGGCGAAGCGATCTTTGCCGACGAGGTCGGCATCGAATACGGCGTCTACGGCACGTTCCGGCTGAAGAGCGCCTACCAGCCGATCTTTGCGCCACGCGGCGGCGCGTTGGCCGCGGTTGCAGTCGAGGCGCTGATCGAACCGCAGCGCGCTTCCATGCCGGTTGCACCCGCCATGTTCTTCGACAGTGTTGCGCCGGGCGACCGCCTGTTTGTCGAGACGATGTGCCGGATGCTGCATCTGAAAAACTTCCGCAACATCGGCGTCGACGGGCTCGGCCTGTTCTTCAATTACAACCCGATGATCAACGATCATCTCGGGCGGGCGCTGGCCGAGATCCGGCTGATGACGCGGCATCTCGGCGATCTCGACCTGCATGCCGCCATGCTGGTCTGCGAGATCACCGAACAGGCGGCCGACGATAATGTGCTGGCCCCGCTGGTGCGCGAGATGCGGCGCCACGGCATCCGCATCGCCATCGACGATTTCGGCACCGGCCACTCGACCGCGGAGCGGATGAGCCTGCTTCAACCGGATATTGTGAAGATCGACGGCGGCTGGTTCGCCGAATTCTGCCGCCACGCTGCCGCCGAGCGCTTCTTCCGGCCGCTCGTCTCGTCGCTGCACGATCGCGGCGCCAAGGTGCTGGTGGAAGGCATCGAGCAATCCGTGCATCTGCGCGTCGCGCTGGATGGCGGCGTCGACCTGCTACAGGGGTTCCATCTCGGCCGCCCGGCGCTGGCCGGCACGATCTTCAACCGGGAGCCGCTGTCGATCGAGGCGCTGCTTGGCGCCGACAACAAGGTGGTGCCGCTGCATCTGCGGCGCTGATTTTGTCCTCACGCTTGCCGCCGCTTCGCGGCTCGTTCCGGACGGGACGCCAACGGGCGCGATGCCCGGTTGGGCTTGCGGCCTTCGGCCGTAGCGCGCATTCAAAGAGGGCGAACTCGGCCCGCGTGAAGTTCAGCCAAAGCCTGCTCGGCAAACTTATCCAGCCGGCCAGCCTTGGCGTCCGCCTCGATCTGCATATCCCACACCTCTGCCTGATACGCTGCGAACCATTTGGCAAAGGCCTTTAGTTCTGTGGTGTTCAGGGCTGCGATGGATCTTTCAATCTGTTCGAGCTTGGTCATGGGGCGAAACTAATAGCATGGCCATCGTCCAATTCCAGACAAACAAAAAGGCGGGATAAATCCCGCCTTCCCATTTTCGGTAGCCTGATCGGAGCTTTAAGTCCGGGCCGGCAGCTATCTGCTGATCCAGCTTGTCGGGTCTTTCCGCTCCAGCGCGCTTCTCGCGCGACCGTCAGTACATCCGTGACTTGCCGCGCGCCCCGAACTCTCGTCCGGCGCGCGCTATCGCAAAATCAGGCTGCCTTGCTCAGAGAACCAGCGGACGACTTGCCTGTGCGGCGGTCCTGCTCGATCTCGAAGTTGATTTTCTGGCCTTCGACCAGGGTCGACAGTCCAGCGCGCTCGACAGCGGAGATGTGAACGAAAACGTCCGCACCGCCCGAATCAGGCTGAATGAAGCCGAAGCCCTTGGTGGCATTGAACCACTTGACCGTACCAGTTGCCATATGAATAGTCCTCGCATTTGCTTTGGTTTGACCGAACCGAGGTTCAGCCGGTTTGTATCGAGATTTTGGAGATAGACGTCAGCAAACGCGAAGATCGCGAGGCCCGGATCGATCGGCCGAAATATCAATGGAGCTGATATAGGCGGGTTTCGCACCAAAAACAAGATGGCTCGAAAAATGGCGTTGCGGTGGCGCCGCCCAAAGGCCGCCCCAATCGCATGAAAGCGTCGAGCAATCGGGAAGACCGGGACGCCCGACGGCGTTAGTCCGGTTTTTGGGAGACTGTCATGAAAACGGTTGTGAAAACCATTCTGCTTGCCGCCTGCCTGACGCTGGCGTCCGCCGAGGCGCAGGCAATTTCGCGCTACGACCCCACTCGTATGAGCTGCGACACGGTGCAAGGCACGATCGCCCGCCAGGGCGCGGTCATCCTGCGCTATCAGTCCAGGCGCGTGCCGGGGCTGCCGCTCTTCGACCGCTATGTGCAGAGCCAGCAATTCTGCAATGTCGGCGAGGTCAGGAAGCGCGCCTATGTACCGAGCGCCGATACCGAATCCTGCCCGGTCTATCTCTGCAAGCGGATCGAGAACGACCATTTTCACCGCCGCTTCCTGCGCCGTCATTAGGGCATATTGATATTCGGGTGAGGCCGGCCTGCGAACGATGGTCTTCTGCGCTTCCGGCGCCCACGTACATTAAGTACGCTCCGCTCCGGTTCTCGAAGACCATAGTTCTCGGTGCGGCCTGACCTGAATCTCAACATACCCAGCCGGCATACCATTCAAGCTCTTAGAACCCGAACGAGACCTGCGCCGCCGGCGGCGGGCCGACGCGCACGCCTTCCATGGCCAGCATCTTTTCCTTGGTGGCCGAGCCGCCGGGCGCCGAGAAGCCGCCGATCTTGCCGCCCGCGGCTAGAATCCGATGGCAGGGGATGACCAGCGGCACCGGGTTGGCGCCCAGCGCTGCCCCGGTTTCGCGCGGCAGGCCGGCTTGGCCAGCGCGCTTGGCCAGTTCGCCATAGGTGGTGGTTTCGCCATAATGCAGTTTCCGCGCCGCCTCGTAGATGGCGAGACGGAAGTCGTCGACGCCGTCGAGATCGACCGGCACGCCGGAGAAATCGACGTCCTCGCCTGACGCATACGCCTTGATCGAGGCGATCAGCTCGACCACCCATTGCGGCTGCCCAATGTTCGCAGTGGTATTGGCGGCAACACCGGCATGCCGCATCAGCCGGCGCTCCACCGCTTCGCGGCTCCTTTCGGGCAGGCAGAGCCGGATCAGGCCCTTTTCGCTCCAGGCGATGCCCATGAAGCCGATCACTGTTTCTAACACTGCGTGGCCGGCTGTGATCGAAGATGCCGTTTCCATGATGCGCTCCTTTCCGCAAAGCGGCGAAAACCGGGATGCCAACCGGTACATATGCAGAACAATATGGCATCTGATCCCGGCTCTCGCCACCCGAAAACCACCAGATGGTCCCGATTGCCCACCAGGAATCGCTGGTGTAAGGACTTCTTAACAACCGACAAATCGGACCCGCGCGGCTTGCCAGCAAAATTCAACCTTTTCGCGATCTCTGTGATCGTCGGCGCAGCTGCCCTCAGCGGCTGCCAATCGACCTCGCAGATGAAGGCCACGCCTGCGCTGACCGAAACCGCGACCGCTGCCGGCAGCGATGCCGGCTTTACCGTGCCGCTGCCCGATACGGTTTCGGTGCTGCCGCAATCCTCGGGCATAACACCCGTCCAGGCGGCCGAAGCGGCGCCGGCCACGCCAGCGCTCGATGCCGCTGCGCAGCCGGTTGCCGCGACCGCGGCCTTTGCCGGCGCGACGCCCACGGCCCCGGCCGTGCCTGCGGTGATGGCCGCCAATGCCTGGCAGGCGCCTGCGCCCGCCAACGCCGGACAGCCGGTCGCGGCGCAATATACGACCGCCAGCCTTGTCATGCCGGCGACCGCCAAGGGCGGCCAGAACGCCATGCCCGGCGTGCAGCAGGTAGCCTATGTCGTGCCGCAGAACCCGGCTTCCCTGGGCCTGTTCCCCGCCGCGCCGCTCGGTCTCCCGGAAGAAGAGCATGCGACCGGCATGCGCGGCGACGTCGACCGGCTGATCCAGAAATACGCCGCTCTCTACGAGGTGCCGGTCGATCTGGTGCGCCACGTCGTCAACCGCGAAAGCACCTACAATCCGAAGGCTTACAATAACGGCCATTGGGGCCTGATGCAGATCAAGCACGCGACGGCGCGCGGCATGGGCTATGACGGGCCGGCCAAGGGCTTGTTCGACGCCGAAACCAATCTGAAATACGCGGTCAAATATCTGCGTGGCGCCTGGCTGGTGGCGGGTGGCAACGCCAAGAAGGCCGATTGGCTCTACCAGACCGGCTATTATTTCGACGCCAAGCGCAAAGGCCTGCTCGAGGCCACCGGCCTCGGTGTCGACCGCAAGCGCCGCCGGCTGCAGCCCGACGCCTGAGCGCGATGCCTGAACCGCGCCCGCCGGCTCCAAACGACATCCGGCTGCGCAAGATCCTCGACGAGACGCTCGTTGCGCCGCACTGGCCGGACGGCTTTGCCATGCGCTGCTTCGAACATGGTGACGCGCAGCCCCTGCACGCGCTTTTGACCGAGGTGTTCGACGACGGCACCGACGGCCCGTTCGACGAATGGTGGCCGCGCATATCCAGCGATGCCGAATTCGACCCGGCGCTGTGTTTCCTGGTCATCGACGCCAAGGGACGGCTGGCGGCGGCAGCGCTGTGCTGGACGAGGGCCTTCGTCAAGGACCTCGCGGTCCATCCCGGAGCGCGCGGCAAAGGAATTGGCGAAGCGCTGATGTGGCAGGCCTTCAACGCCTTTCGCGATCGAGGCGCGGCCCATGTCGACCTCAAGACCAACACGGTCGAGAACGCCGCCGCGCTCCGGCTCTACGAGCGGCTGGGAATGATGCCTGTCGCCTGGGAAGGGTAAGGGCTTTTTTCTTGCCGCAATTCCCTGGGGAAAACGCTACGCGCTTTTCCCGGGAAAACCGGTTCCCACCTTTCCTGGAATTGCTCGAGCGCTGTTGAAAACCTCCGGATTGTGAACTGCTTCACATTGGCCGCCGCAACCGGATGCTACCTCACCATCCATGCCTTTCGACCGATGGCGGATCGACGACTGGCAGATGTGGAGGGGCTGCACCGGCATGTGTTCAGCCGCTCCTTGGCGGGTCCCAGGCGGGGGTTTGGGGCCCGCCAGTCGTTTTACGGTCGCCCTCAGATATCGGGCGCATTGCCGATCTTCTTTTTGAGCTCAATCGCCCAGGCGCGGCCCTCGTCGCCGCCCCACAACAGCCAGGCGATATGGCCGGCCGAAGGATTGTCTTCATTGCCGTAATTCTTGCCGCGCTTGTCGACCTCGTGGCGGGCGAAGTAGCTGACCATGCGGCGGATGGTGGATGGCGCCAGCTTTTCGCGGTTCTTGAGTTCCGTCGCCCGCGCGACGCCGATCTCGGTGCCGCCACGGCCGGACTGCTTGCGCAGCCTCAACCCCTTGGCGGCATTGTCGGCCACCACTTGCGGGCAGCGCAGATCGATCTCTTCATCCTCTTGCATGTGTCTCCCCAGCTCCGGAAGCCTAGCCTGCGGACCCAATGCGGGAAAAGCAACCGGTTCCCAATGCCGCGCCGTCCATCAGGACCAGGATCCGCGCGCCATCGGCGCGTGCGAGATCCTGTGGAACCTTATGGATGTCACGCCTGAGGTCGGCCGAACTGGACCGAACAGCTGCAATATGGCGAGGCGTGCTGTCCTGAGGTTTGTCCGCCAGGGGCTCGGGACGGCTCTTCGGCAGATGGTCGCTGACGAATAGTTCTCCGGACGCAACCCTGCCGCCAATGCCGCGTTTGATTAGCCGAGGGAAATTTTCAAATCGGAGAACTCAGATGAAAACGCTTCTCACCATTGCCGCCGTCGCCTTGTTCGCCGGTGCCCCTGCCGCCTTTGCGGCCAACTCGACTGCGGTCGCGCCTGCCATGGCCGCCAGCAAGGTCGATACCCCAACCTTCGTCAAGACGGTGCCTAGCTCCAACGAATTCGAAATCCAGTCGAGCAAGCTCGCCGAGGAAAAATCCAAGGCGGCTGACGTCAGGAAATTCGCCAAGCAGATGGTCAAGGACCACACCAAAGCCGGCAAGGAGTTCAAGGCGGCGCTGAGCCAGGGCCAGACCACCGGTTCGACCAAAGCCGCGGGGCCGGCCCTGCAGCCGAAGGAGCAGGCAATGCTCGACGAGTTGAAGAGCGCAAGCGGCAAGGATTTTGACGCCAAGTACATCCAGATGCAGACGGACGCGCACAAGGAGGCCGTAGCCCTGTTCAGCAGCTATGCCAACTCGGGCGACGACCCGGCGATGAAGGAATTCGCCAAGAAGACGCTGCCGACGCTGCAGATGCACGAGAAGCACGTGAAGGAACTCGCGGCCGCGCATCAGGGTTGAGGACGGGTGACTGGCCAGCAATAGCATTCTACGGCGCCCCCCTCTGTCCTGCCGGACATCTCCCCCACGAGTGGGGAGATCAGCAGCGTCGGCGCCGTGCTTTTCTTGCGACGGTGAAAATTGGCGAAGGCTGAGGCGACAGCCAATCTCCCTTCTTGTGGGGGAGATGTCCGGCAGGACAGAGGGGGGCGCCGTAGAGTGCGACGGCCGATGCCTGCCGTTGGCAAGGCATTGCGGCAAAGTGGCTCTGTGGCTGCGCCGGCAGTGACATACACTGCCGCCACCAATTCAATGGAGCTCCCATGCCCAAGATCGACCTGTCCACCGTGCCTGTCCGCAAGGGCTCCGGCTACCCCGCGCCCTTCGACGCCCCTTGCGCCGAGCGCACACGCCACCGCCTCGGCGATGCCGGCGGCCTCACCGATTTCGGCGTCAACCTGATGACATTGCCATCAGGCGGCTGGTCCAGCCAGCGCCACTGGCACAGCCATGAGGACGAGCTCGTCTATGTGCTGGAAGGCGAACTGGTGCTGGTCGAGGATGGCGGCGAGACGCTGCTCAAGGCCGGCGACTGCGCGACCTTTGCCAAGAACAGCGGCAACGGCCACCACATGATCAACCGCTCGTCCACAACGGCGCGCTATCTCGAAGTCGGCTCGCGCAATCCGGATGATCTCATCACTTGCTCCGACATCGACATGATGAGCCCGAGTTCGGATGGCAGGTTCCTGCACAAGGACGGCATGCCCTATCCGGCCCAGGGGTGAGGGCTGGACTATGGTTCGGCGCTGGCATCCGGCAACCGGCAGGATAAGCTCCCGGCAAACCCAGGGAGGACCCAGTGAAAAAAGAAGTCATCGAAGTGCCTGTCATGTCGGCCAAGGTGCGGGCGCTCGGGCTGCCCTGCTCGACCGCGGTCAGGGCCAATGGCTTCGTGTTCATCTCGGCAACGCCGCCGGTGGACATGGCGACCGGCGAGATGGTGCGCGGCGACATCGAGACACAGACCGAGGCGTCGCTGAAGGCGCTGAGACACTGCCTGGAGGCGGCAGGCACCTCGCTGGACAATGTGGTGATGGTGCGCATCTACGCCGTCAATTCCGGCTTCTACAACGCCATCAACCGGGTCTATGCCCGGTACTTCAGCGTCAACCCGCCGGCGCGCAGCTTCGTGCCGGTGGCGTCGTGGCCGATGGAGTTCGATATCGAGATCGAGTGTGTGGCGGTGGCGTGAAGGGTGATAAGCGGTCCGCGCTGCGGACGAAAAGCCAAGCGCTTGGCTTTGGAGTATTATCTAAAATGAAAGTTTCGAATGCAGTGCTCGACTGGCTGCAGGAAATGGTTTTTTGTAAATAGTCTGGTAGAGCGAGTCAATCGCGTCGACAATTGAACTAATCGCGCTTTTTACACTGGCTGTCGTAATCTGCGGGATGCCCTTTGGATGTGTTAGCTTATTTCGGAGCTTGATCGAGGTTCCCAACGCACTCCACCAGTTTGCCTGCTTGTCGAGAGGCTGGCCAGAGAAGTGTCTATGTAAAAACGTTATCCGATCTTCAAGCCGAGTCATCTTCAAGCCGTTAAGCTTGAATTGGCCGTTTTCAAGTCGAGCCTCTTGCTCAAGCAGAAACGCGCGTTCATGTACCGAAAATTCGGGTCGGATTGCGAGTTCCTCGCATATAGCGTTCACATGCGCCTCAAGAGAGGAAAACCCGAGCATTAAGGCTGCGTGTAAGCAGGCGTCTCGTCGGACTGCGTCATCGGTCGAGTTCGCGTTCTCGAGAAACCTCTTTGCCTCTTCTAAAAGAAGAGTAGCGAATATATCGATCTCAGCCATTGGCCGCTTTGGCTTTCAGTTTTTCGACTTCTAATGTGGCTACCTTTGCGTGATACTTTGCTATTGCGACGTCAATATTTGATTTTGAAATTCCTTCTCCGTTTTCGGACTGAAGGAAAAATAATTCAGCAAATCGACCTCGTTCTTTTGGGTCAGTTCGATACCCGAGTCCGCGATATTGCTCTGTATCCGTTTTGTGTCTTCCTTTTACCAAAGCGGCGACATTCAGCGGATCATGTCCACTAGAACCCGCCAGGTCGTAGTGCCGCTTCAGTCGCACCTCGTTGTTACGAAGCATGCCAGCGATAAAGGCCCAGGCCGCAACGACCGCTGGGTTGATCGCCTTTTCCGGATAGTCAGGTGGAAATTTCTTCGAGCCTTTAACGAACGCTGCTCGCTGTGCTTTAGTTAGCGCAGCGAACTCTTTGCCGGCGAATATCAACCCTGGATCGCTCCAAAGATTATCTTTCTTCGAATCTCTGAGAGCTTCCCACTCCGGATCAGCCACTCCTGTAGCGCAGAGTTCTGGAGTGGTTTCAGTAAGATCGAATTTTTTGGCGTCAACTCCCGCGCCTTGAAAATAGTTTAAGATAAATGTTCTTGCCAACTGAACTGATATGGGGCCGCCGCGCGAGCGCCGATCTGCGAAATCCTGACCAGAATTGAGCATTCCAACCGATTGGAACCAGTCGCGCAACTGCGGTCCCATCGCTGTCTCATGCATTCGATCAAAGAGATCTCCGGATATGGCTATGTTAGTGTTAGATATTAGCTGAACATCTAATCTTTGATCCATCTTTAGGTCGAAATATACTTTAACGCCGTGATATTCATCTATTCCATGTGCCAAAGCTGCCCGTATCGCTTCGAATCGATGCTGCCCGCCGATAATTTTGAGCGGATGAGGTTTATCGAATTCAAGCGTAAACTCGCCAACTATGTTGCTAAAGCTACGACGTTGCTTTGCATCTTCGATCATTCTGGCGTAAGCAGGAGCGTTTTCAACAATTTCGCGGTTCGCACGATACTCCGCCTGTTCTTCTGGATCGAGAGGAACATCGGTCGTACTTAGCGCAATGATCTTGTTGGCTTTGACATGACACTCGCAATAATGAGCCCCAGTCCTATGGTCAGTGATCAGCAGGATGTGAGGTGCTTCGAGTGGAGAAAATTGCTCTAAGAATTTGGAAAAATTTTCGCTCTGCATTGAAGCGTTTTGATCAATCTGCGACGACATAATTCTTCCCCCGAGCACTGCGTCTCAGACTCCAGGGAGCTAAGATTGCAGGCCGCCATTTTAGGGCATTGTTACTGGCGGATCTTGGGCGTGTCGAGCACAATAGGAATACTTCAAGTAGCTGCAAGCCGAGCCGAGGCTCCGGTACTCTGCACTGACGTTGGTCAGCGCGGCACACTCCCCTAGTACATCTGCTGATAAGGGTGGGTTTGTGTTTGGCGTCGGCGGGACAGCGCCCCCCTCTGGCCTGCCGGCCATCTCCCCCACAAGGAGGGAGATTGGCTAATCGCCTAGGCAAAATACTCCTGCAGCGGCCTGACCTCCAGGCTCCCCGCCTTCAGCGCCGCAATCGCTTCCGCCACAGCCGCAGCGCCCGACAGCGTCGTGTAATACGGCACCTTCTGCATCAGCGTTGCCCTGCGCAGCGATTTCGAATCCGACACCGCCTTCTGCCCGTCCGTCGTGTTGAAGACGATCTGGACCTGGCGGTTGCGGATGGCGTCTTCGATGTGGGGGCGTCCCTCAAGTACCTTGTTGATCTTCTGGGCGTCGACGCCGTTTTCGGCGAGGAAGCGCTGCGTGCCCGAGGTCGCCAGCACCTTGAAGCCGAGGCCGGCGAGGCGCTTCACCGCCGGCAATATGCCTTTCTTGTCTTCGTCGCGCACCGAGACGAACAGCGTGCCGGAGCGGGGGAGATCAACACCCGCGCCGAGCTGGCTCTTGGCGAAGGCCAGCGCAAAATCGCGGTCGAGGCCCATGACCTCGCCGGTCGAGCGCATTTCCGGGCCGAGCAATATGTCGACCCCGGGGAAGCGGGCGAAGGGGAAGACGGCTTCCTTGACCGCGATGTGGCCGGGGTTGCGCGGGTCGGGCATGGCGCCGTAATGGGCGAAGGCGTCTTCGAGTTTCTCGCCGGCCATGATGCGGGCGGCAATCTTGGCGATCGGGCGGCCGATGGTCTTGGCGACGAAGGGCACGGTGCGCGATGCCCGCGGATTGACCTCCAGCACATAGACCGTGCCGTCCTTGATCGCATACTGCACGTTCATCAGGCCGCCGACATTGAGCGCGCGGGCAAGGGCCGCCGTCTGTCGCTCCAGCTCGTCGACCAGCTCGGAAGGCAGCGAGTGGACCGGCAGCGAACAAGCGCTGTCGCCGGAGTGGATGCCGGCCTCTTCGATGTGTTCGAGAATGCCTGACACAAAGGTCGACGTGCCGTCGCAGAGGCAGTCGACATCGACCTCGATGGCGCCGGAGAGATAGGTGTCGAACAGCAGCGGGTTCTTGCCCAAGAGCGTGTTGATCTGGCCGGTCTTGTCGTTGGGGTATTTCTGCTTGATGTCCTCCGGCACAAGGCCGGGCACGGTGTCGAGCAGGTAACTCTGCAGCATGCCCTCGTCATGGATGATCTGCATGGCGCGGCCACCGAGCACATAGGACGGGCGCACCACCAAGGGGAAACCGAGTTCGCCGGCGACCAGGCGCGCCTGCTCGACCGAATAGGCGATGCCGTTCTTCGGCTGGCTGAGGTTCAGCTTGTGCAGCAGCTTCTGGAAGCGGTCGCGGTCCTCGGCGAGATCGATCATGTCGGGGGAGGTGCCGAGGATCGGGATGCCGGCCTTCTCCAGCGCATCGGCCAGCTTCAGCGGCGTCTGGCCGCCGAACTGGACGATGACGCCGACCAGTTCGCCCGACGCCTGTTCGGCGCGCAGGATCTCCAGCACGTCTTCCGCCGTCAGCGGTTCGAAGTAGAGCCTATCGGAAGTGTCGTAGTCGGTCGACACCGTCTCTGGGTTGCAGTTGATCATGATCGCTTCATAGCCGGCGTCGCGCAGCGCGAAGGCGGCATGGCAGCAGCAATAGTCGAACTCGATGCCCTGGCCGATGCGGTTCGGACCGCCGCCGAGGATGACGACTTTTTTCCGCGATGACACTTGCGCCTCGTTGGCGAGCGCGCCGGCGAACGGCACTTCATAGGTCGAGTACATGTAGGCGGTGGGCGAGGCGAACTCGGCAGCGCACGTGTCGATGCGCTTATAGACCGGATGAACGTCGAGCTTTTCGCGAATCTTCGCAATCACTTCGGCGTCGGTCTTCGTCAGCGACGCGAGGCGGGCATCGGAGAAGCCCATCGCCTTCAGCATGCGCAGATTGACGGCGTCTTGCGGAATGCCGTGCTCGCGGATGCGGGCTTCCATGGAAACGATGCCGGCGATCTGTTCGAGGAACCACGGGTCGATCTTGCACATGGCGTGCACGTCTTCGAGCGAGGTGCCCATGCGGATCGCCTGCGCCACCATGCGCAGCCGGTCGGGCGTCGGCGTGCCGAGCGCGGCGCGAATGGCGTTGCGGTCGTCGGCGTGGTTGGCAGCTACGGCGCCGTGGCCGAGGCCGGGGATCTCGATCTCGTCGAGGCCGGTCAGGCCGGTCTCCAGGCCACGCAAAGCCTTCTGCAGCGATTCCTGGAAGGTGCGGCCGATGGCCATGACTTCGCCGACAGACTTCATGGCGGTGGTCAGCACCGGCTCGGCGCCGGGGAATTTCTCGAAGGCAAAGCGCGGGATTTTTGTGACGACGTAATCGATGCTTGGCTCGAAGGAGGCGGGCGTGGCGCCGCCGGTGATGTCGTTCTCCAGCTCGTCCAGCGTGTAGCCGACAGCGAGCTTGGCCGCGATCTTGGCGATGGGGAAGCCGGTCGCCTTCGAAGCCAAAGCGGAGCTGCGCGAGACGCGCGGGTTCATCTCGATGACGACTAGGCGGCCATCGGCCGGGTTGACGGCGAACTGCACGTTGGAGCCGCCGGTCTCGACGCCGATCTCGCGCAGCACCGCGAGCGAGGCGTTGCGCATCATCTGGTATTCCTTGTCGGTCAGCGTCAGGGCAGGGGCGACGGTGATCGAGTCACCGGTGTGTACGCCCATCGGGTCGATGTTCTCGATCGAGCAGACGATGATGCAATTGTCCGCCTTGTCGCGGACGACCTCCATCTCATACTCCTTCCAGCCGAGCACGCTTTCCTCGATCAGCACTTCGGTGGTCGGCGAAGCGTCGAGGCCGGACTGGACGATGTCGTAGAATTCGGCGCGGTTGTAGGCGATGCCGCCGCCGGTGCCGCCCATGGTGAAGGACGGGCGGATGATGGCGGGCAGGCCGACATGGTCGAGCGCCTGCGCGGCGATCGCCATGCCGTGGCTGATGTAGCGCTGCTTGCGGTCGCCTTCGCCGAGATTCCAGCGGGTTTCCAGCGCGTCGAGCGCGGCATCGAGGTCGGCAGGCGCCTCGGCCTTTACGGCGGCGCGCTCGGCCTCATGCGTCTTGCGGTCGGCGTTCTTGACATCGGTGGCATTGGCAAGCATCGACTTCGGCGTTTCCAGGCCGATCTTCTTCATCGCCTCGCGAAACAGCGCCCGGTCCTCAGCCTTGTCGATCGCCGTGGCGTCGGCGCCGATCATCTCGACATTGTAGCGGTCGAGCACGCCCATTCGGCGCAGCGACAGAGCGGTGTTGAGCGCGGTCTGGCCGCCCATGGTCGGCAGCAGCGCGTCGGGCCGCTCCTTGGCGATGATCTTGGCGACGACTTCAGGCGTGATCGGCTCGATATAGGTGGCGTCGGCCAGTTCCGGGTCGGTCATTATGGTGGCCGGGTTGGAATTGACCAGGATGACGCGAAAGCCCTCCTCCTTCAGCGCCTTGCAGGCCTGTGTGCCGGAATAGTCGAACTCGCAGGCCTGGCCGATGACGATGGGGCCGGCCCCGATGATCAGGATCGACTTGATGTCGGTGCGTCTTGGCATCGTTGTGAGTTCCGTTCGGCGAGCGGCTTGCACGAAAAACCGGGACGGGAAGACCCGGCCGGTTGTGCTTGCGATTCTGGTATCAGGCTAGGAGGGCCTTATAGGGAAGAGTTTTGGGAGATGTAACCCCGAAAATGAGGCTAGGCAGTAGGGATTAGGCAGTAGGGATCAGGCAGCAGGGATTAGGCAGGAGCGAGGTTAAGGCGCCTGTGCCCATTCCCTACTGCCTGACACCTAATCCCCCAGCGCGAGCTGATCCGTAATCTCAAACCGCTCGGATACCCCGACGCGGATCATGTTGAGGGCGCCTTCCCTTGTGAAGCGGAACTCGCTGGGCGAATCCGAGTTGGCCGGCATGCCGGCAGAGAAGGAGATGACGCGCGTGCCGCCATCGGGCCAGGTGACGGTTATATCGGCCTTGTCGGTGCCCTTGTGCGCGATGTTGACGGCGCAGCGGGTCATCGGCTGGCCGACATAGCGGGCGCAGGGGATCTCGGCGGTGGCGCCGAGGGCGGGCGGGGGTTCCAGCCGTGCAACGGTTTGCGTAGCGGTCGCAGCTTTGGCCTGATCTGGCCGTGGCGTCGGGGATGGTACCCCGGGCGCGGACGCCGCATCCGGCGCTGCTCCCGCAGACGCGGTGGAATCCTGTACCGGCGTCCCTGTGGCCTCCGTCGCCGGAGCCTCTGTGGCAGGGATTTCGTCCGTCGGCGGACTTTCATTCGCTGCGAAGGCAAGGCCGTAAGCATCCTGCATGGCGGTCCTGCCGATCTCGGCGGCGGACTTCGGCGCGCCTGGATCCGTACCGCCAAGGCGCTCCGTCAGGTCGAGTGGAGCCGGCGCGGGTGCAGCCGGGGTGGGTGGAGCCTGAGTGGGTGCAGCCGGAGCGGCAGAGGCGGCAGGTGCAGTCGTCCGGGGCGCTGCGGCCACGTCGGCCGGCTGCGTCGGCATGTCGGGCGCGAGCGTCGGGCCGCCGGCTTCAGCGCTGGCGGTCACCTGGGGCGGCGCGGCGTCTACTTCGACCACGGTCGGATTGTCGGGGATAAGATAGCGCGCGGGCGCCCAGCCTTTGACCAGTGGATTGTCAATCTCCTCGACCTTGCACCAGCGGTGGCCATCCACTTCGTTGCAGCCGAAATTCCTGACGCTCGAGCCGATCGGCAGACGCGCCTGGGTTCTGCCGACCGGCGACGGCGTGGCGCGGATGTTGAGGAGATCGCCTGGGCCGAGCTCGGTCACTATGGAAACGATGTCGGCAGGCGCGTCCTCGGCATTGGCCGGCAAGCTCACCAACAACGGGCCCACCACCAACGGACCCGCCAACAACCGGGCTGCCCGCAGGAGCGGAGCGCCAGTCAGTCGATGCAAAATGGTTCGGATTGTGCGCCTCATCATTTGGCCGTGCGCCGATTACCCTTGCGGCAGCAGTCCTGCCGTATGGCAAGGCGGTTTTATAAGGGACGATACGCGGCCATGTAAGTCTGAAAATGCGTCCGATGTTTGGTGCCGCGAGGCGGAAGCAGGGCGCAGCCGTGCGGTCAAGCGGAGCCTTGCCAAGAGGGTTTGGGCATGAAGCCGGTCCTCAGCGCATGCGCCCATTCCGGACGGCCCGCCTGTTCGGCCTGTCTCGCCGCCGCTTCATGGTCGTAGTCGACGGCGATGGTCTCGAAACGGTCGGGTCCTTCGCCATCCAAGGTGAGGATGCCGTAGCGCGCATGCGGGCTGCCTTGCTCCGAAACATGCGCCGGCGGCGTGTCATCTTCATAGGCGGGAGCGCCGACGCTGCCGGGGTTGAAGAGGATGGGGCCGCCGGGGATACGGAGCAGCTCCGCGCGGTGGCTGTGGCCGCAAAGCACGACGCGGCAGGCCGGGTCCAGCGCCTGCAACCGCCGCTGAATAGCGGCAAGCGGCGCGCGCACCAGTTGGCCATCGACGATCGCGTCGAGCAGGTATTTCTCGTCATGGTCGGGCCGCGCATGGAAAGCGACCACGCCGGGAACAATCTCCAGCGTGAAGGGCAGGGCGAGCAGCGCTTCGCGCTGCGCCTCCGTCAGCCGCTCCTGTGCATAGCGGTCCGAAGCCCACATCGTATCGTCGGCCGGATCGACGGCGACGCGGCGGTCATGGTTGCCGCGCACCGTCGGCAGGTCGAGCGCTTCGAGCCGCTCGAACGTCTCGCGCGGCCAGAGCGGGCCGGAGACACAGTCGCCAAGGTTGACGGTGAGATCGGCGCCGCCGCGCCGCGCCAGATCGGCGAGCACGGCATCCAGCGCCAGCACATTGCCATGGATGTCGGCGAGAACGGCAATGCGCATGCGGCGGGCTCCTTGGTGCAGCCCGTTGAGGCTTGCGGCCCGGCTTCCTATCAAGCCGCTGCCTTCATTATCAAGCCCTTGAGGCCGTTCGAGACAGCCGGGAGCTGGCTATCGCGGAAGCACTCCATCTGCTAGCGTCCATGACGTTCCAGAGTTCATCAGGGGGAGGACAGGCGATGACCCGCGACCAGATGGTTGCCCACCTCCGCGCCGCCAATAACGTCGCGCGCGAGACTGCCGCGCATGGGCACCATCCTTTCGGCTGCGTGCTCGTCGGCCCCGACGATCGCATCCTGATGCGGCAAGGAAACATCAACACCGTGCGCCACGCAGAAACCGAGCTCTCCCGGCGTGCCTCGGACGCCTATCCGCCGGATTTCCTCTGGTCCTGCACGCTGGTCACAACCGGCGAGCCCTGTGCGATGTGCACGGGAACGCTGTACTGGGCCAATATCGGCCGGCTGGTCTACGGCTTCGAGGAGACCAAGCTTCTCGCGCTGACCGGCAACCACGCGGAGAATCCGACGATGAACCTCTCGTCGCGCACGGTCCTCGGCTCCGGGCAGAAACCGGTCGAGGTCCACGGACCCTTCCCCGAGATGGACGAGGAGCTCCTCGCCCCGCATATCGGTTTTTGGCAGCGCTAGGACCTTGACCTCTGAACCGGTTAGCCCGGCATTTCGATGTCGTGGCCACCGACGATGGGCAGTGCCGGATCATCTCCGGCCGCCGCAATCACGCTATCGAGCAGGCCGGGGAAGCGGGCGTCGAGGTCGGCGCGGCGCAGCGTGATCATCCGGTTGGTGCCGGCCACTTCGGCGCGGGTGACGCCGGCCTCGCGCAGTTTGGCCAGGTGATAGCTGAGATTGGTCTTGGAGCCGAGGTCGAGGAACCGGCTGCAGTTCAGCGGCACGCCTTCCTTGCTGGCGAGATAGCGCACGATGGCGAGCCGGGTCGGGTCGCCAAGCACGCCGAGCACAACCGGCAGGCTGATCTGGTCTGTATTGGGGTGCGGCAAAGTCATGGCCCGAAACTAAGCACAGTCGGTGGCGATTTCAACGCGTCCATGTTTCGCGGGCATGCACAGTCCGCTTCGCGATTGGCCCAATGGCTGTCCTGACACAGGGCTGTCAGCAGGCTTCAGCTATTTTCACCTGGCTTCATTGACATCACGCCCTGTTATGTCCAATTGTTCAATAACTTTTGAACTAAGGACACGCCCTATGGACAAGCGCCTCTTTTGGCTTGCGCTCGGATCGTTCACGATCTCGACCGAAGGCTTCGTCATCTCCAGCCTGCTGCCTGACATCGCCACCGACGCCCGCATTTCCATTCCGCTCGCCGGCACGCTGATCACCGCCTTCGCGCTGGCTTACGCCATCGGCACGCCGATCCTGGCAACGCTGACCGGCGAATGGGACCGGCGCCGCGTCATCTTGTGGACGCTGGCGTTCTTCGTCATCGGCAATGTGGTGGCGGCGCTGAGCTCGTCCTTCGAGCTGCTGCTCATTGCCCGCATCATCATGGCGCTGTCGTCAGGCCTGTTTGCCGCTACCGCTCAAGGCACGGCGGTGGCGCTGGTCGATGACCACCACCGGGCGCGGGCCATTGCAGTCGTCGTCGGCGGAACCACGGTGGCGGTTGCGCTGGGTGCACCGCTCGGCGCGCTGGTTGCCACGATAGCCGGCTGGCGCGGGACCTTCTTTGCCATTGCCGGGCTCGGCGCGCTGGTCGGCGCCATCCTGTGGTACCGGCTGCCGCGCGGAATTGTCGGCACCAAGCTGCCGCTCAGGCGGCGCCTGGCTGCGGCGCTGCGCCCCGGCGTCATGCCGATCCTGCTGACCACCGCTCTTGCCCTGATCGGCGCCTTCTCGGTGTTTTCCTATATCGCGCCGCTGGCCATCCAGAGCGGCGGCCTCAGCCCGATTGCGCTGCCCGGCATGCTGCTCGCCTTCGGTGTCGGCGCCGTCATCGGCAACATAGCCGGAGGCCAGGCGGCCGACCGTTTTGGTGCGACGCGCACCGTCGGCTCGTCGCTGGCGCTGAGCGCCGTCATGCTGGTGATGCTCTCGGTCATCCCGACCTTCCTGCCGCAGCATCTCGCCGGGCCGGCATTGATGGCCATGATGGTGCCGTGGGGCATGGTCGGCTGGGCATTTCCGCCGGCGCAGGCCAGCCGCATCATCAAGCTGGCGCCCGACGCCGCCCCGATCGTGCTGTCGCTCAACGCTTCGGCGCTCTATCTCGGCGTGGCGCTGGGTGCTGTGGTCGGCGGCGCCGTGCTGCGCTACGGCGTGCCGGCCGATCTCGGCCTGGTCGCCGCCATCTTCCCGCTGATCGGGCTTGGCGCGGTGCTGGCCGGCCGCTGGGCGGCCCGGCCGGTCGCCATGCCGGCCGAATAGATCTTTGCAAAGGACCGGCGGCCGCTCTTTCAGCTTGAAGGGGCGGCCGCGGGCACGTCGTAGTCCAGCGCCGCGACTTCATCCAGCATAGCGCGCAGATCTGCCGCTCGTTGCGGGCCGACCAGGGCCTCGAAGCGCTGCTGGGCAATGGTCCACAATTTCGTCGTCTCCTCGAGCTTGGCCAGGCCTTGGTCGGTCAGCCGCACCCGCTTGACGCGGCGATCGTCCTTGTCAGCGAAGGTGTCGACATAGCCGTCGCGGATCAGCGGCTTCAGCGTGTGGCCGAGCGCCGAGAGATCCATGACCATCGCTTCGGCTATCGTGCCCATCGCCGGCTCATTGCTGACATGGATCTGGTAGAGCAGGCCGTACTGCGTGCCCTTCAGACCCGAAGGCGAGATTACATCGTCATAGAAGCGGCCGAGCTTGCGCGCGGCGCGCCGCAGCGTGGCGTTGTTGCAAAGGCTGAATCCCGGCAGCACGGTCTTGCTCATCACGACTCCTTGCCGGCAAAACCGCTGCCGGCCTGTCGCAGAAATAGTTTCTGCCGCCTCCGTTGACAAGATAGTGGCATATACCTACTTCCAGGATGGTGGCATATACCACTAATTGGAAGTCAGGGCGGGACGAGGGTCATCGACCTGTCTCGCCGGGCAGAAAAAGGAACAGGACAATGAGTGGACAGGACAACAAGGGTACCGCAGTCGTCACTGGTGCATCGGCCGGCATAGGTGCTGTCTATGCCGACCGGCTGGCCGGGCAAGGCTACGATCTGGTGCTGGTGGCGCGGCGCGCCGACCGGCTGCAGGAACTGGCTGAAAAGCTGCGTTATGCCTACAAGCGCAAGGTCAGCGTGATATCAGCCGACCTCGCCGACGACAATGATGTGCGCCGCGTCGAGCAGGCGATCGCAGCCGACGATAGCGTCACGCTGCTGGTCAACAATGCCGGCATTGGCGGCCAGGCCGTGGTGGCAACGGCCGACGCCGACGAGGCCGAGCGCATGATCAAGGTCAACGTCATCGCCTTGACCCGCCTGACCCGCGCCGTTCTGCCGGGGCTTCTTGCGCGCAACCGCGGCGCCATCGTCAACATCGCCTCTGTGCTCGCCTATGATACCTCGTTCGGCGGCATCTACAGCGGTACCAAGGCCTATGTCGTCAACTTCACCGAGGCCCTGCACCGCGAAGTCGCCGGCACCAATGTGAAGGTGCAGGCGGTGCTGCCGGGCGCGACCCGCACCGATTTCTGGGAGCTCGCCGGTGGCGATATCCACAATCTGCCGAAGGAGATCATCATGTCCGCCGACGATATGGTCGATGCCGCGCTTGTGGGCCTATCCAGGGGCGAAGCCGTCACCGTGCCGGCACTTGCCGACACAGCCAAGCTCGACACCTTCCTCGGCGCAAGGCAAGTCTTCTACGGCAGCCTGCACGCCGACAAGCCGGCGGCGCGTTACGCGGCTTGAGAGTAGCTGGTTCGCTTCGCGAACCAGGACCCCCACCCCGCTCACTTCGTTCGCGGCCCTCCCCACAAGGGGGAGGATAAAGTGCGCGCTCCCCTACCTCCCCTTTGTGGGGAGGTCGGACCGCAGGTCCGGGTGCGGTACTGGCGCCGACCTCTGCGTTTACGCTCCCCGCCACATCGGTATGATCGACGCAGCCAGCACCAGCGCCAGCACGATGTTGAGCGCGCGCCATTGCCATTCGGTCTTGAGCAGCCGTGCCAGCACCATGCCCGCCACGCACCAGATCGACAGCGAGATGGCTGCGGTGAAGCCGAAGGTCGAGCCGAGCAGCAGCGCGAGTTGTCCCGGACCGTCGGCAAGGGCTGCGAACGAGGCCGCCGCACCCAGTCCCATCGCCCAGCCCTTCGGGTTCATCCATTGAATGCCGGCGCCGCCGAAGAAGCTGTTGGGTTTTGCCATCGCCACATCGAGATCAGGCGGCCCGGCGCGGCCGATCTTGATTGCCAGCCAGATGAGATAGAGCGAGCCGATGATTTTCATCGCCAGTTGCAGCGACGGCATGGCCAGCAGCAGACCGGCGAGCCCGGCGGCGGCAGCAGCGGTCACGGTGGCGAGGCCGGCAGCGCTGCCGATCAATAGGGGAACGGAACGGCGAAAGCCGAACTGCGCACCTGAAGCAGTCGACAGGGTGGTGGCGATTCCCGGCGTGACGGTGGCCACGAAGGCAAACAGGATGAGCGGAAAGATGGGCTGCAACATGAGGCGTCCTCCATCGAAGGCCCTACGGTAGACTTCTGCATACTTCAGTAAATGCAATGTTTGCGATGGTTGGCATTAGTAGGTATAATGCCAACCATGATCCGTAACCTCGACACAGCGCTGATCCGCACCTTCGTCACTGTCGCCGACAAGGCCAGCATGACGGCGGCGGCGAACGCGCTGCATCTGACGCAAGGCGCCGTCAGCCAGCAGATCAAAAGGCTGGAGGAGGCGCTGGGCTGCAGCCTGTTCGAGCGCGACCGGCGTGGCTTGCGGCTGACGCGGCCCGGCGAGCGGCTGTTCGGCAAGGGCAAACGGTTGCTTGGCCTCAATGACGAGATCTGGGCCGAGATGGCGGGCACCGAGGTCGCCGGCCAGGTGCGGCTCGGTGTTCCCTATGACCTTGTCGGCACCTTGCTGGCGCCGGTGCTGAAAGCCTATGCCGAGACCTATCCGAAGATCGAGATATCCCTACTCTGCGCCGCCTCGCCGGATCTTGCCGCGGCTCTTGCAGCCGGCACCATCGACCTTGCCGTCATCGAGGAACCGGTCGGCCCGTCCGCCGGTGAGTGCCTGGCCATTGACCGGCTGGTCTGGGTGGGGGCCAAGGGCGGCGTCGCCCGCGCCAAGCGGCCGCTGCCGGTGTCGATCGTCGCCGACACCTGCGCCTTCCGCCCGGTGGTGCTGTCGGCGCTGAACGAGCACGGGCTGGAATGGCGCACCGTGTTCGAGAACGGCAACATCGACGCCACGACCGCGACAGTGCGCTCCGACCTTGCCGTCACCGCCTGGCTGGCCTCCACCGTGCCTGCCGATCTTGACATCCTGGCTTTTGATGCCGGGCTGCCGCCGCTGCCGAATTTTTCCATCAATCTGCATTTGCCGAAGTACGGCACGGCGCCGGCAGCGCAGGAGTTCGCGCGGTATATCCGGGGTGGGTTGGCACGGCGGGCTGTGGCGGCTTGACAGAACTTGCATTTCCTCTCCCCCGTCGATCGGGGGAGAGGAAAGGTGCCAAGCCTGTCCCTGTTACTTCCAGTTCTTACGCCGCTCGAGCTCGGCCTCTGACGGCTTCTGCGTAGCGAACGACCCGACCTTGACCTCACCCCCGCGTTCGTAGGTCGCCATGATGACGCCTGTGGTAGTGGCCTGCGACTTGACCAGCTTGAAAGCGGCGGGCATCGCACCACCATCGAACAGCCGCTTGCCCTTGCCCAGCAGCAGCGGGAAGATCATCAACCGGATCTCGTCGATCAGCCCGTTGGCGAGCAAAGTCTGGATCAGCTCGCTCGAACCCTGGATGAGCAGGTCAGGCCCATCTTCCTTCTTGAGGCGGCGCAACGCCGCGACGATATCTTCTCCAAGCCATTGCGTATTTTCCCAGGTGAGCGAATCCGGCCGATGCGTCGCCACACATTTAGTCGCAGGGTTGAAGGCATCTCCGATGGCATCTTTCTGATACGGCCAGTAAGCGGCGAAGATGTCGTAGGTTCTGCGGCCGAGCAGCAGGGCGAAGGGTTTGGAGAACAATTCCTCCATGGCCACCCCCGCCACCTCGTCGAAGTAGTGGAACGTCCAGCCGCCGAATTCGAAGCCGCCAACCGGGTCTTCTTCCGGGCCGCCTGGCGCCTGCATGACGCCGTCGAGGCTGACGAAGGTGGAAGCGATGATCTTTCGCATTGGATTTTCCTTTTCCAGGATCCGCGCCGTCAGGGCCGGATTTCGATCTAAGGACGGACAGGCCGGCGGCCGCCCGACAGGCGTTGGCAAAAAAACGCTGCCGGCCGACAAGGGTACCTACCGCCGTCGCCCGCCGCCAAGCGCCTGCGACGAAAACCAGACGTCGCCGATGATGGCGGTGGCGGTCCGGTCCGGCGCCCTGTCTGATGTCAGCCAGATCGAACGGCTGCGCGCCGCCTTCTGGAGGTCGGGGATTTTGGCCGCCGAACCGGCCGCCGAGGCGCCGACGCAGGGGATGAACCGCGAGCGCATGAAGGGGTCGCAGGCAAAGCCCTTGTCGTTGCGGGTTACCATCACGGCCAGGCCGACGCCCTGGGACGGACGCCAGGGAAAGATCATGCGGCCACCGGGTTTCAGCGCCCGCAGCCAGGCAGCCGGCGGTGCGACGACACCGGCATTGACATAGATGATGTCGGACGGCGGCAGATCGCCGGTGACGGCATCGCCGTGGACGACGCCTACATTGCCGTAGGTTTCGAGATTCTTTGTTGCTCTGGCAGCAAGATCTGCCTCTATTTCGAAGGCGGTCACCGGGCCGGGCGCAACCAGCCGCGCCAGCAAGGCGGTGTAGTAGCCTGTGCCGGCGCCGATATGGGTGACGGCCTCGTCCAGTCTGGGGGCGATCCTGCCTATCCACATGGCGTGCAGGGAGGGTTCGCCATTGTTGATGCCCTTGTCGGCATCGAGCGCCACCAGCACGTCCTGATAGATGTGAACAGGATCGGCGCTCGGCGTCATGATCTTGCCGTTGCCGGTGGTGAGCGCCCTGCCGGCGACTACCGCCCAGGGTCCGGGACCGAGAAAGGCCTCGCGCGGAACGGTGGCGAACGCCTCTTCGAGGCGCGGATCGGCCGAGCCGGCATTGGCCGCCATCAGCTGCGCGTAAAATTTCCTGGCGTCTTCGACACTTGTCATGATGGCCGGTAAGATAGCGCAAGCCGCCGGTTTGTCGCCGTCTTGAGCAATTCCAGGAAAAGTGTGAGGCGGCTTTCCGCCCGGAATTGCGTCAAAACAAGAGATTGAGCAGTTCGCCGTTTCGGCGAAACGGCGAACTGCTCAAGAAGAAACTCAGCCGACGCCGAAGACGGTGTCGTAGAGCAGCTTGAAGTTGAGCACCAGGATGACCGCCGCGACGACCCAGGCGAGGACCGCCACGCCGCGGGGAATGGCAAGGTTGCCCATCTTCTTCTTGTCGGAGACGAACTGCACCAGCGGGATGACTGCGAAGGGCAGCTGCATCGACAGTACCACCTGGCTGAAGACCAGCAACTGGCCGGTGCCCTTTTCGCCATAGAGCGCGGTGACGACCACCACCGGGACGATGGCGATGCCGCGCGTCAGCAGCCGGCGCGCCCATTGCGGAATGCGCAGGCGCAAAAAGCCTTCCATGACGATCTGGCCGGCAAGCGTTGCCGTAACGGTCGAGTTGAGGCCGGAGGCCAGCAGCGCCACCGCAAACAGGATGGAGGCGATGCCGAGGCCGAGCAGTGGCGACAAGAGCTCGAAGGCTTGGCCGATCTCGGCGACATCCTGATGGCCGGTGCCATGGAAGGCCACCGCCGAGACGATCAGGATCGAGGCGTTGACGAACAGCGCCAGGACGAGCGCGATGGTCGAGTCGGTCGTCGCCCATTTGATGGCGTCGCGCTTGCCTTTTTCGGTCCGTTCATAGGCGCGTGTCTGTACGATCGAGGAGTGCAGGTAGAGATTGTGCGGCATCACCGTGGCGCCGATGATGCCGATGGCGATGTAGAGCATCGCCGGATTGGTGACGATCTCCGTCGACGGCACGAACATCGAATGCAGGATCGAGCCGACCGGAGGGGCAGCGGCAAAGATCTGGATGGCGAAACAGCCGAAGATGATGATCAGAAGCGCGATGACGAAGGCTTCGAGATAGCGGAAACCCTTGTTCATCAAGAGCAGCACGATGAAGGCGTCGAGCGCCGTCAGCAACGCGCCGCCGATCAGCGGAATGCCGAACAGAAGCTGCAGCGCGATCGCCGTGCCGATCACCTCGGCGAGGTCGCAGGCGATGATGGCGAGTTCGCAGGCGATCCACAGCACGAAACTGACGGGACGCGGATAATAGGCGCGGCAGGCCTGGGCGAGGTCGCGGCCGGTGGCGATGCCAAGCCGGGCGGCAAGCGCCTGCAGCAGGATCGCCATCAGGTTGGACAGCATGATGATGAACAATAGCGTGTAGCCGAACTGGGCGCCGCCGGCGAGGTCGGTGGCCCAGTTGCCCGGATCCATATAGCCGACCGAGACCATGTAGCCCGGTCCCATGAAGGCGAACAGGCGACGGAACCAGACGCCGGACTGCGGCACCGCGATCGTGGAGTTCACCTCGCGCAGGCTGGGAGGATTGTCCTCCGGTCTGTCAAATCGCCAGGATGATCCCAAGGTAGCGTCAGCTTCGGACATGGAGGGCTTTCCACTGGGTGGATCGGTTGACGTCATCCTATCTATGCCAGGGCTCAACATTATGCAATAGGCTATATTTCATTGTATGTGCTTCCTGTTGCGCCGACCGGCAGGCCGGCAGGGGATCGCAAACGCCGGTTGCGCCTGCCATGGAATGGAAATAAACGGCTGGAACAGTTAAGCCCGTGCTATGAATGGCAAAGGGCGATTGCTTTGCCCAAAGCCGATTCTTGTCAAAAGATAGGAAGGAGCGCGTGTTGGCGCTGAAGCACAGACCGATTGGACGCGAGGAGCCGCTGCCGGACGCCGAGATTCATTCGAAAGGGTTCCGGCAGCAGCGCGAAGCGCGCCGCGGCGCGCTGGTCGAGGATTATGTCGAGCTGATCGCCGACCTGATCGAGGACGGCAATGAGGCGCGTCAGGTCGATATTGCTGCGCGGCTGGGTGTCGCCCAGCCGACGGTGGCCAAGATGCTGACCAGGCTGTGCGCCGACGGGCTCGTTTCCAGAAAACCCTATCGCGGTGTGTTCCTGACCGACGCCGGGCGCAAGGTGGCGGAAGAGAGCCGCATCCGCCACCAGACGGTAGAAGCGTTTTTGCGTTCGCTCGGTGTCAGCGCCGAGACGGCGCGCATCGATGCCGAGGGCATCGAGCATCATGTCAGCGCCGAGACGCTGGAAGCCTTTCGCAAGGCGATGATCGCGCCGCGCTGAGGGGTGCCGGGGCCGCACCACTGGAACCTCCGCACGTCAGGCTCGTTGCTCCTGACGTTGCGCGTGATTGTTGCGCGCCAAGGAGGAAAACATGGGCGTCGAACAGGCACCGACCGCGAAGGGCAAGCAGGCGGCCGAGGGTTTGAGGCAGGCAGCGGCAAAGGACGAACGCAAGACCGAGGTCGAAACCGGCCATGCGCTGAAAAAGGGCGCCGCGCGTTTCGAGGAACGCTCCAAAAGCTCGGACGGCAAAAGCGCCGGCACCAAGCAGAAGATCTGATTCTGTTCGCAAGCGGCAACCTGCCGCTCATTCCTCGGTGTCCTGCACCCAACTGCGCGGATGGCCGTCGACGCGGAACTGGAATATGAAATAGGGCGGAATGCAGGAGCCCTTGCCAGGCTTGGCTGCGGCCAGATCGTCGTAGCCGGCGGTGCAGATATAGTCCTCGCGGCAGGGATGCGCCTTGTCGCAGGCGCGCAGGCCGGCGGTCTTGGTGAATTCCTTGGTGCAGAATTTGTGGTCCTTGCCCGACGCGATGCAGTCGTTGAAACCGGTCTTGGCCAGGCGGCCGCAAGTCGCCTCGTCGGGAAGCTTGTCGCAGCTTGCCTTGCGCAGCATGCCCCCGGGAAAGCCACCGGTCTTCTGCTCGGGGTTGTCATAGCGTTGGCGCGCCGCGCCATAGCCGGCGAGCTTGATTACCGGTTTCTTGTCGCGCGCCGGATCGATGGCGCAGGCTTTTGCGGTGGCCGGCGACAGGCGGCAATATTTGTCGCTGCCCCAGCTCGACATCTTGATCTCGCCGAACTCGACGGGGTCGCCGACTGCGGTGGCCGCCTCGCTGACGCAGGTGCCGAAGCCCGGATGGATGTCGCTTTCATGGACGCCGGCGCAGCGCAGGCTTTCGCCGCAGTTCCAGTCCTTGAAGCTGGCATCCTTGCCGCTGTAGCAGATCGAGCCCCAGCCATTGTAGAGATCGGTGCCTTTCAGCGCTTCGGCGAGTTTGGCGTCCGGACGGGCGGCGAAGCCGCGTGAGAAATCCGGATGGCCGCCGGCGGCGAAGTCCTCGACGATGGCGCGGCGGCGCGGCAGGTCGGCGAAGAACACCGCCGAGCCGGGGACGAAGACGGCGTTGCGGCGCGGCTCGCTGGCCGGATCGGCGCCGGTGTAATGGAAGCCGGCAATGCCGTGCGTCTGGTGGCAGCCGGTGCAGGTCATTTCGTTGAGACGCAGATTGAAGCCGGCCACCGATTTCACGCTGCGCAGCTCGTTGCCCTTGGCGACATAGTCCTGCAGTGCCTTGTCGATGTCGGCATCATCGAGCAGCCCATAGGCGATATTGTTTTGCGACCTGGCCATGCCGCCGGGTGCGACCGAGACGGCGCTGGTCGCCAGGAATTTGTCGTCGATGACCAGCCGGCCGCGATCGAGGTCGTAGAGGTTGCGGTCGGTGAGCAGCCATTTGGCGAAGGCCGGCCGGTCGGCCAGAACCACTTTCCGGTCGATCTGGTTCTCCATCTTCGATTCCTGGAAGGTGGACGTCGTTGGGTCCCATTTGAAAATCTTGAGGAGATATTCGGCGTGGCCACCGAAGTCGCGGCGGCTCGAGGCCGACAGCCGGAGAACCTGCATGTTCAGCTCAAGTCGCATGATCTGCGACGAATTCAGCATGGCGTTGGAGAGCGGCCCTTCGTCGGAGCGCAGCCAGGCTGCCAGTTGCTCGGGCGCAAGGTTCTTCTGGCCGGCGGCGAGCCAGCGCTTGGCGATTTCGGCACAGGAAACGGCGGTGGCGCTTGGACGGTCTCTCGAAGCGCGGGCGTGAGCCTCACCGGGCCTGGCGTTGAAGACCAGACTCATGGTCAGCGGCAGCCGCGACGAGATGCGTTGCGCTGTCTTTCCATTCGCCGGCTTTTCCGCGACCGAATAGTGGAAGCGGTAGATCAGCCTGATCTCGCCGCATTCGGTGTGGCCGAGATAGCCGCGGTCCATGCGGTTGACGACGCCGGTCAGGTCGAGCGTCGAACCGTCATCGTCGATGTATTTCGGGTTGAATTTCTGGCTGGGGTCCCTCGTCTTCGCCAGCGCGGCGACATAGGGATCGGGGCTATTGGTAGGCTCATCGGCGATCTCCTGCTTGACGGCGTTGCGCACCGGGGTCAGCGCGCGCACCGAAAACAGGCCGCGATTGTCGACCTCGCGCGTGAGACCCAGCGCCGGGCCGAGCAGGCGGCTGATCGAGAGGCCGCCACGCTCAAGCGCCTGCAATGTCTCGGGATCGGTCACGGCGACGCTGGAATCGAGCGTCACGGCGCGCGCCGGCAACGGGCCGAGGCATAGCACCACCGCCAGCAGCAGAAATCGACCGATCGTCCGCAAGTCCCGACACCCCGTTCGAACCGGATGCTACAGCGCGCATGCCGCCTCGACCAGAGTGCGAACGCGATGCCGCTGCCACGAAAAATACTGTGACTTGGCGCAACCATTGCGATAATTGTCTGTTGGGTCGGACTGGGCCACGACATCGGCCAGGCCAGCCGAAAATTTGCATACGGGGAGTTGCCATGCTCTGGAAGGGCCGCCGTCAGAGTGACAATGTCGAGGACGAGCGCAGCGACAGCGGCGGCGGTGGTGGTTTGGGCGGCGGCAGCCCTGGCCAGTTCCGCATCCCGATCGGCGGCCGCACCGGCGGCGGCGGCAGCATATTGCTGGTCGTCCTCGTGGTGCTGGCCGGATGGTATTTCGGCTTCGACCCGTCGCAGATCCTGGGCAGCGGCGACGGCGGCGGCGTGCTGCCGGGTGGCGGTGGCCAGATTACCGACAACAGCGGCGGCCAGGACGACGGCGCCGGCACGCCTGCTTCCGACGAGATGAAGCAGTTCGTGGCGACCGTGCTGGCCGAGACCGAAGAGACCTGGACCGGCATCTTCCAGTCGCAGGGCCTGAAATACGAGGACCCGAAGCTTGTGCTGTTCAGCGGCCAGATCCGCTCGGCCTGCGGCTCCGCCTCGACGGCAGCCGGACCGTTCTATTGTCCCGGCGACCACAAGGTCTACCTCGACACCACCTTCTTCCAGCAGCTCGACCAGCAGTTCGGCGCCTCGGGGGATTTCGCCCAGGCATATGTGATCGCCCATGAAGTCGGTCACCATGTGCAGAACCTCACCGGCATCCTGCCCAAGTTCAACCAGATGCGGCAGTCGATGGGTGAGGCGGAAGCCAACCAGATGTCGGTGCGCATCGAGCTGCAGGCCGACTGCTTCGCCGGCGTTTGGGCGCATTTCACCGCGCAGAAGGGCATTCTGGAACAGGGCGACATCGAAGAGGCGCTCAACGCCGCCAAGCAGATCGGCGACGATACGCTGCAGAAGAAGATGCAGGGCTATGTCGTTCCGGAAAGCTTCAACCACGGGACGTCGCAGCAAAGGCAGAGCTGGCTGGCGCGCGGCTACAAGAGCGGCAAGCTGTCGGATTGCAACACGCTGACCGGTCCGGTTTGAGGCGCTCGCAAGTTCCAGCCGACCGCGGTCCAAAGCGCATCCGTCGGCGGGCCGATTCACCACCGGCAACAGATGTCAGGAGGAGAACGCCTGAGGCGTTCTCCTATTGTTCCAAAGTGGCGCCTCGCCTATAACGGGCGCCCGCCCAAGGGCGGTCTCAGGGAGCAGACGCCATCATGATCAACCCCAAAACCGCCAGGCGGGGCCTTGCGCTCGTCTTCACCACGCTGCTGCTCGACATTATCGGCTTCGGCATGATCATGCCGGTGTTGCCGGCCTTTCTCAGGGAGCTTTCCGGCGTCGGCATCAGCGAAGCGGCGATCGAAGGCGGCTGGCTGTTCTTCGTCTATGCGGCGATGCAGTTCTTCTTCGCGCCAATCATGGGTGGATTGAGCGACCGCTTCGGGCGGCGGCCGATCCTGCTTGCCTCGGTGCTTACATTCTCGATCGACAATCTGATCTGCGCCATCGCCTGGTCCTATCCGATGCTGTTCATCGGCCGCGTGCTGGCCGGCATTTCGGGCGCCAGCTATTCGACGACGTCGGCCTTCATTGCCGACATCTCGAACGATGACAACCGGGCGAAGAATTTCGGTCTGCTCGGCATCGCCTTCGGCGTCGGCTTCGTCATTGGGCCGGTGCTGGGCGGGCTGCTCGGCACGTTCGGGCCGCGAGTGCCGTTTTACTTTGCCGCCGGGCTTGCCTTCGTGAACTTCCTCATCGCCATGTTCTTCCTGCCTGAAACGCTCGATGAAAAGCACCGCCGCCGCTTCGAGTGGAAACGCGCCAACCCGGTCGGCACGCTGCTGCAGATGCGCCAATATCAGGGCATCGGCTGGATCGGGCTCGCCTTCTTCCTAATGACGCTCGGCCACATGATGTATCCGGCGGTGTGGTCGTTCGTGTCCAATTATCGTTATGGCTGGAGCGAGCAGCAGATCGGCTTCTCGCTCGGCGCCTTCGGCCTGTGTGGGGCGATCGTCATGGCGACGGTGCTGCCGCGCGTGATCCCCAAACTTGGCGAATGGAGGACGGCGGTCATCGGCCTGACATTCACGGCGGCCAGCGCCTTCGGCTACGCCTTCGCCTCGCAAGGCTGGATGATTTATGCGGTGATCGTCGTCGGCTGCCTGGAAGCACTGGCCGATCCGCCGCTGAGAAGCCTTGCCGCCGCCAAGGTGCCGCCGTCGGCGCAAGGCGAATTGCAGGGCGCGATGACGTCGATCTTCTCGATCACCTCGATCATCACGCCGCTGCTCTACACCGCGATCTTTTCCTGGTTCACCGGACCGAATGCGCCCGTGGTGTTCGGCGGCGCGCCCTATCTGGTTGGCGCGTGCTTCCTGACGCTTGCGGTCATTGTCTTTGTGACGAAAGTTGCGAGGCCGACGGCGGTGAGAAGCGTTGCCACCGGCGCTGCGGAAGACGGAGCCCAGATATGAGCCATGACAGCCGCATAGAGCTGACCAAGGACGGAGTGTCGCTGTCGCGGCTGGTGTTCGGCGCCTGGCGCCTGCTCGACAACGCCGCGCGCCCGGACGCCGACCAGATCGCGCGGCTGATCGGCACTGCGGTCGATCTCGGCCTGACCAGCTTCGACCATGCCGATATTTACGGGCATTACCAAGTGGAAGCTGCCTTTGGCGCCGGCTTGTCGCGCTGGAAGGGCAAACGCGACAGCATCGAGCTGATCTCGAAATGCGACATCATGCTGGCATCGGCCAACCGGCCTCAGAACCGGCTGAAGCATTACGACACCAGTGCGGCCCACATTGCCGCCTCGGTCGACCGTTCGCTCGCCAATCTCGGCACCGACTATCTCGACCTGTTGCTGCTGCACCGGCCGGATCCGCTGATGGATGCCGACGAGACGGCGGCGGCCCTTGCCGGGCTGGTCAAGTCGGGCAAGGTGAGAGCGGTCGGGGTCTCCAATTTCACGCCGTCGCAGTTCGACCTTCTGGCTTCGCGGCTGCCGTTTGCCTTGGCCACCAACCAGATCGAGATGTCGGTGCTGAAGACCAATGCGCTGGTGGATGGCAGCCTCGATCACGCGCAACGCCTCGGCTATGCGCCGATGATCTGGTCGCCGCTCGGCGGCGGCTTGCTGTTCACCGGCAAGGAAGGGCGCGAGGCGCGGGTCAGGGCGGCAATCGCGGCGGTGGCTGCCGAGATCGGCGCCGGCGATCTCGCCGCCGTCGCCATCGCCTGGCTGCTGCGTCATCCGGCGCGGCTGGCGCCGGTGCTGGGCACGATGAAGCCCGAGCGGCTGGCCGCCATGGTCAAGGCGCTGGAGATCGACCTCGACCGCCAGCAATGGTTTGCCATACTGGAGGCCAGCGAAGGCCGGCCGGTGGCGTAAGGTTACCCAGGCGCGAACTTCGAACCCGCCATAGGTGTGTGCTTCGTCCGTTAATGCGGCGCAAGCGAAGCGATGAGGAGGGCTTGGGCTCAGGGGATGCCGTCGGCGCTCTCGAAGCCTTCGTCGCTTCGCGCCGTCACAAACAGACCGGTTGACCGGTTTATTCCATTGACCCAAGACAAGGGCAATCGCGCCGCGTTTGTAACTCCGGCTATTCGGAGCATCACGATCTGGGCAACGGCTAGGCGAAGACCTGTAAAATCAAACCCGTTCGGCCAGCAGTTCCTCGCCGCGCTTTTCGCGGATCAGATTGACGAAACGGCGGAACAGATAGTGCGAGTCCTGCGGACCGGGCGAGGCCTCGGGGTGATGCTGGACCGAGAACACCGGACGGCCCGTGAGCGCAATACCGCAGTTGGAGCCATCGAACAGCGAGACATGGGTTTCCTCGACGCCCTCGGGCAACGAGTCGGCATCGACGGCAAAGCCGTGGTTCATCGAGACGATCTCGACCTTGCCGGTGGTATGATCCTTGACCGGGTGGTTGGCGCCGTGATGGCCCTGGTGCATCTTGGCGGTCTTGCCGCCCAGCGCCAGGGCCAGCATCTGGTGGCCGAGGCAGATGCCGAACACCGGAATATCGGTCTTGAGCAGGTCCTGGATGACCGGCACGGCGTAGTCGCCGGTGGCTTCCGGGTCGCCGGGGCCGTTGGAGAGGAAGATGCCGTCGGGCTGCATGGCCAGGATTTCTTCCGAACCGGTACCGGCCGGAACCACGGTGACCTTGGCGCCGAGGCCGGAAAGCAGGCGAAGGATGTTACGCTTGACGCCGTAGTCGATGGCGACGACGTGCATCGACGGCTCGGCCTGTTCGCCAAAGCCTTCGTTCCACACCCAGGGCGTTTCACGCCAGACCGAGGACTGGCCCGAGGTGACTTCCTTGGCGAGGTCAAGCCCGATCAGGCCCGACCAGGCGGCGGCGCGCCGCTTCAAATCGTCGATGTCGAAGATGCCGTCGGGCGCGTGCGCAATGACGGCGTTGGGCATGCCCTTTTCGCGGATCAGCGCGGTGAGCGCGCGGGTGTCGATGCCCGACAGCGCGACGATGCCGCGCTTCTTCAGCCACTGGTCGAGGCCGGCTCCGGCGCGGTAGTTGGACGGGTTGGTGACATCGGCCTTGAACACCGCACCGACGGCGCCGGCGCGGGCGACCGGGTTGAGGTCCTCGATGTCCTCGTCATTGGTGCCGATGTTGCCGATATGCGGGAAAGTGAAGGTGACGATCTGGCCGGCATAAGACGGGTCGGTGAGAATTTCCTGGTAGCCGGTGAGCGCGGTGTTGAAGCAGACTTCGGCAACGGCGGAACCGGTGGCGCCGAGGCCGCGACCCTCGATGACGGTGCCGTCGGCCAGCACCAGGACGGCGGTCGGCTTTTCGGTTGCCCAAGGCGGGGTCAGTTCGGGGGTCATCTCGGCCATGGCGACGCTCCTGTTACGCTGCGCGCTTCGATGGCGGGCCATCTGCGCAGCAAACGGCGCGGCCGATCTCTCGAGCCTGCGCGAATCAATTCTTTGTCTTGTGCAAGGCCGAGTACATAGGGGAAGGCGCCAGAGCGGTCAATGATGCCCGTGCCAAAAACGGCGAGCATTTGTTTCGTCGAACGATATCAGGGCTTTGGCGCGTTTGCTTTGCGGATGGGCCGCGGTTATTGTCCGCGCCGTTCGAAGGAGAAAGCATCATGCGCGCAAAAATCGCCGAATCCCTGAAAAGCGCGATGAAGGCGCAGGACAAGCACCGGCTGCCGACGCTGCGGCTCATCCAGGCCGCCATTCACGACCGCGACATCGCCAATCGCGGCTCGGCCAAGGACCCCGCCAGCGACGAGGAGATCCTGCAGATCCTGGCCAAAATGGTGAAGCAGCGCGAGGAATCGGCCAAGGCGTTCGAGGACGGCAAGCGCCCGGAACTGGCGGCGCAGGAGCGTGGCGAGATGGAGATCATCCGCGGCTTCCTGCCGACGCAGTTGGACGAGGCGGCGGTGACTGCAGCAGCGCGCGAAGCGATCACTGCTACCGGTGCGACCAGCCAGAAGGACATGGGCAAGGTGATCGCTGTGCTGAAGCAGAAATATGCCGGCCAGATGGATTTCGGCAAGGCCAGCGGCATCGTCAAAGGCCTGCTGCAGTAGGAGCCGACACCACTTCAATGGCGAAGGAGAGCAGGGGGCGGGACATCACCTCTGCGCAAGAAACGGTCCGCACCGGCTTAAGCGAGCCAAGCCTTGACCTGCCGGAGAGCCCCACCATAATCGAAATCGTCAAACCCACGCTCGAACATCTGCCCTCCTACAAGGCGGCGCTCGAGCGTGGCTGGTCGCCGGACAATGTCCGGCTGATGGAAGCGACGCGCGAGCAACTTGCGGCGATCGACGAGGATCCCGCGGCGTTCCTTGCCAGCCTCGACGATCCCGAGGCCAAAGGAGGCCCGATTACCTTGCCGGACGGCACGACCGTGCCGCGGCTGCCGGGCTTCCGGCGCTGGATCTGGGACGGCGAGGCCGCTGGCTCGATCGGCTTTCGCTGGCAGCCGGGTACGGCCGCACTGCCGTCGCATGTGCTCGGCCATATCGGCTATGCCGTGGTGCCGTGGAAGCGCGGACGAGGCTATGCGACCGAGGCGCTGCGGCTGATGCTGGACGAGGCGAGGGCTGTTGGTTTGCCATATGTCGAGCTCACCACCGACCTCGACAATCCGGCCTCGCAGAAGGTGGTGCTGGCCAATGGCGGCCGTGTGGTCGGTCCGTTCATCAAGGACGCCGCGTATGGCGGCGCCGAGAGTTTGTTGTTCCGGATCGATTTGTAGTCCGACGCTATTCGGCCGGTGCCGGCAGCGGCGGCGCTGCCCGGCTGCGCCCCTCCCAGATGTAGGAGGCAAGTGCCACCACCACCGCCACCAGCATGGCGGCAGCGCCCACAACCGGCAGGCTGCGATAGCCGTAGCCGGCATTGAGCATGGCAGCGCCCAGCGACGCGGCGAGCGCGATGCCGACATTGAAGCCGGAGGGGATGAGCGAGGAGGCGAGGTTGGAGGCGTCCGCCGTCCAGGCCAGGATGCGGGTCTGGATCGGCGTGCCTATGGCGAAGTTGAGGCCACCCCAGATAACGATGGCGATGACCATCGGCACGGGGTAGGGGCTGACGGCATAGATCACGCCCAACATCACCGCCTGCAGCGCAAGCATGGTGATCAGCGACGGCATCAGCTTCCAATCGGAAAGCTTGCCGCCGAGAAACACACCGACGGTGGCGCCGACGCCGTTGAGCAGCAGCACCCAGGGGATCAGGCTCTCGTCGAGATGCGTCACCTCAAGCAGTGTCGGGGTGATGTAGGTGAACAGGCCGAACTGGCCGATCATCAACGTCAGCATCAGGATCAGCGAGGTCCAGACTTGCTGGCGCGCCAGCACGCGAACCTCGCTGCCAAGACTGGCGGATGGCCTTGATGCGCCTGTCGTGCGCGGCAAAAGCGCAGCCATGGCGGCAAAGGCTACCACGCCCAGCGCGCACATCACCCAGAAGGTGGCGCGCCAGCCCCAGAGATTGCCGATTGCGGTGCCGGCCGGCACGCCGATGACATTGGATACGGTGAGGCCGGAGAGGATCACAGCCACGGCCATGCCGCGCTTGTCCTCGGGCACGAGGCCGACAGCCACTACCATGGCGACGCCGAAATAGGCGCCGTGTGCGACGGCGACCGCAATGCGCAAGAGCAGCATCGAGGTAAAATCGGGCGCCAGCGCGCAAGCGGCCTGGCCGATGGTGAAGGCGACGGTCAGGCAAAGCAGCAGCGTCTTGCGGGAAATGCCCTTGGTGGCGAGCGCCAGCAATGGCCCACCAACGGCGATGCCGCCGGCGTAGCCGGAGACGAGATAGCCGGAAGTCGGGATCGAAACGCCAAGGCCGTCGGCCACTTGCGGCAATACACCGGCGATGACGAATTCGGTGGTGCCGAAAGCAAAGGCGGCAATGAACAGGGCAATGAGCGGGAGCATGGCGGAAGCGATCCTCGGATAAGGTCGCCTCAAACCATGGATGGGGTTCGTGGGCAATGCAGAAATGATCGACGCCGCTTTAGGTTTTCTTGATCAGCTTGCCTTCAACCGCGACCCACCCAGCAACCCGCGCTCTTCCAGCACCGGGTAGGCCATCGACGCCAGCAGCGAGTTGATCTGCTTCAGGTCGCGGATGGTGTCGAGGTGGATGGAACTTGTTTCGACGCTCTTGGCGGTGCCGTCGCGCAGGCGCACGAAATGGCTGGCGCTGGTTTCCTTTTCGCGGTCGCGCAGCCGGTCCTTTTCCAGCACCAGCTGGCGGGCGGTCTCAGGGTCGCGCGACACCAGCACGTTGAAAGCAAGCCTGGCATTGGCCAGCACCGAGGTGTGAAAGGCGAGCAGCTCGCTCCAGCCCTCGGGCGTGAACTCCAGCCCGCGCTCGAACTTCTTCTTCACATGCACCAGCATGTTGCGCACGATGATGTCGCCGACCTGCTCGAGCTTGACGCAGGCGCCTATCAGCTCCTGGCAGCGCAGCGCCTCGTCCTCTGTGAGCGAGTTCCTGGTCAATTTGGCCAGATAGAGCTTGATCGCCGCGTGCTTCCTGTCGACGCGGTCGTCAAGGGCGGCCAGCGCCTTGATCTTGTCGCCGTCGGCGCTTTCATACAGCTCGATGATGCGCTTGAGCATGATCTCGACCGTCTCGCAGACGCGCACCACCTCGCGGGTGGCGTTGGCCAGCGCCTGGCTCGGAACGTCGAGCGCGCCGTCGTTGAGGGCGGAGAGTTCGACCACATCGAGCTCTGTAGCCGGCGCTGGCTTGGTGCCCATTGCGACGATCTTCTCAGAGGCACGATAGATCAGGCTGGCAAGCGGCAGGCCGGCGAGCAGGATCAGCACATTGAACAGGATGTGGGCGTTGACGATCTGGTCGGGCACGGTGGCGCCGAGGAAGGCGACCGGCGGCTTCAGCGTCATGAACAGGATCAGCATCATCAGCGAGCCCATGCCGCGCATCAACAGATTGCCGATCGGCACGACGCGCACGCCAGGTTCGGCACTTCGGGTGAGCAGCGGCGCGATGATCGACGAGCCGAGATTGACGCCGAGCACCAGCACGATGCCGAGTTCGGGCGGGATGAAGCCGCGGCCGGCCAGCGTCACCATCAAAAGCACGGCGGCGATCGAGGAGTGGAAGAGCCAGGTAACGAGCGCGGCGAGCAGATAGGCGGTGACGTAGTCGCTGGAGAAATATTCGATGATGAGCGGCATCAGCGTGCTCTGCCGCAGCGGCTCCGACGCCTGGCCGATCATTTCCAGCGACAGTACCAGAAGGCCGATGCCGACCAGGATACGGCCGAACTGGCGCCAATCGCGCCGCTCGGTGGCCATGAACATGACCGTGCCGGCGACGAGGCAGATCGGCACCAGCAGCGTCAGATCGAAGGTCAAGAGCTTGACCACCAGCGCCGAGCCGATCTCGGCGCCGCGCACAGCCAATTGGCCCGACATGCCCGAGACGATGCCGGCGCCGGCGAAGGAGCCGACGAGAAGCGTGACGGCGGTCGAGCTCTGCAGCGCGATGGACAGGCCGCAGCCGGCCAGCACCGCCATGATCGGATTGCGCATGGTGGAGCGCAGCCGGTGACGCAGCACGTCGCCATAGGCGCGCTCGACGCCTGTCTTGACCATGCGGGTGGCAAACAGCATCAGCGCCACCGCGCCCGCCAGATGCAGCAGGACGACGGAGCCGCTCATTTCGAAACCCGCACGCAGACAGCTACCGCGACGCGGAGGGCGCGCAGTGCAGGGAGGAAAACGGGGCTGCGAATCATGGTCATGACAGTCTTGAACAATATCCGGAATATTTTAGCCGGGTAATAAAATCTTGTCGATTTCAAGAGCCGTCGCGGCGCGACAGGGCGTGTCGGAAAATGGACGGATGCGCAAATGGTTGCATGGCGGATCCCTGGTGATGGCAGCGGATCGTCCCGGTTTGCCGGACTCCCGGCAATCGCCTTTGCGATGATGTTCAAATATCCAGGATAAGCACCGGATTTCATTACGTAAATGTAATGCTAGTGTTCAGTTTCGGTTCATCCTTCGGGCGCTATTCCCTAGGCATCGACAACCAAGGAGCCCCGCTATGAAACGTGTTGTTCTTTCCGCCCTCGCTTTCTCGATGCTGGCCGCCACTTCGCTTACCGGCCAGGCCGCACCGGTGAACGCACCGGTCGCACCGCAGTCGAATTACACGCGGGTCGACTGGCAGAGGCCCGGCAAGCATGTCGATGTCAGGAAGCGCGTCGTGAAGAAGACGGTGGTCGTCAAGCGCAGCCATTGGCGCAATGGCCAGAAATATTCCAGCTGGAAGCGGCACCAGCCGATCCGCGATTATGGCCGCTATGGCCTGCATCGCCCCGGCCGCGGCCAGGAATGGATCCGCGTCGGCAACGACTATGTGCTGGTCAGCGTCCTGTCCGGCATCATCTTCGGCGCCATTGCCGCGCATTAAGCCCGGCCTCGCCGGCGCAATGCAGAGACTTGAAAGGAGGCGGCCCGAAACGGCCGCCTTTCTTTTGGCTGTAGAAACCGGGCTTTTTGGCTGTGGAAACCGGGTATGGTCCGCAATAAGGGTCGTCGGATTCCGCGAGCATGATTATATGAGGGACAAACGAGTTCCCCAATGCGCTTTCCGCCCGCCTTTCTCGATGAGATACGCGACCGTGTGCCGATTTCATCGGTCATCGGCCAGCGCGTCGCATGGGACAGGAAGAAGACCAACGCCTCGCGCGGCGACTATTGGGCCTGTTGTCCGTTCCATGGCGAAAAGAGCCCCTCCTTCCACTGCGAGGACAAGAAGGGCCGCTATCACTGTTTCGGCTGTTCGGTGTCGGGCGATCATTTCAAGTTCCTGACCGAGCTCGACGGATTAAGCTTTCCCGAAGCGGTCGAGAAGATCGCCGACATGGCCGGCGTGCCGATGCCGGTGCGCGACGAGCGGGAAGAACAGCGTGAGAAGGAACGCGCCAGTCTGACCGATGTCATGGAGATGGCGACTGCCTTCTTCCAGGAGCGGCTGCAAGGACCGGAGGGTGCAAAAGCCCGCGCCTATCTCAGGGATCGCGGGCTGACGCCGGCGACGCAGCAATCGTTCCGGCTGGGCTTTGCGCCCGACAGCCGCAATGCGCTGAAGGAACATCTTGCCGCCAAGGGTGTGCCCAAGGCCGACATCGAGGCCTGCGGGCTGGTGCGTCATGGCGACGACATCCCGGTCTCCTATGACTGGTTCCGCGATCGCATCATGTTCCCGATCCCGGATTCGCGCGGCAAGATCATCGCCTTTGGCGGCCGCGCACTGGCGCCCGATGCGCTGGCCAAATACATGAATTCGCCCGACACGGAGCTCTTCCACAAGGGCAACGTGCTCTACAATTTCGCCCGCGCCCGCAAAGCGCTGGCGAAAGGCGGCACGGTGATTGCCGTCGAAGGCTATATGGACGTGATTGCGCTGGCGCAGGCCGGCTTCGAGAATGCCGTGGCGCCGCTCGGCACCGCGCTCACCGAAAACCAACTCGAACTTCTGTGGCGCATGGCGCCTGAGCCGATGCTGTGCTTCGACGGCGACCAGGCCGGGCTGAAGGCGGCGTGGCGCGCCGCGGATCTCGCGCTGCCGTCGGTGCAGGCCGGGCGGTCGGTGCGCTTTGCGCTGTTGCCGGAGGGCAAGGATCCCGACGATCTGGTCAAGGCAGAAGGGCCGGACGCGTTTCGTGCCGTGCTGGCGGAAGCGCGGCCTCTCGCTGATTTGTTGTGGATGCGTGAGACATCCGGTGGCGTCTTCGACACGCCGGAGCGGCGGGCGGGGCTGACAAAGACGCTGCGCGAACTGACCAGCCGCATCCGCGATGAGAGCCAGCGCTACCACTACCAGCAGTGGATGCGCGAGCGGGAGCTGACCTTCTTCAGCGCCCAGCGCGAAGTGCGGCAAGGTCGCCAGGACTGGAAACCGGGGCAGGGCAAAACGCCCGCACCCGGCGGACAGTTCGCCAAAGGCAGCGGGGCAGGCGCGCGCGCCGCGATCACCGAAAGCCTCGGCCGCTCCGCCATGGTCAAACGCGGTGGCGAGATGATGTCGGTGCGCGAGGCGACGATCATCGTAGCCCTCGTCAACCATCCGGCGCTGATCGACGAGAACTTCGCCCATGTCGAGTTCCTCGATCTCGCCAACACCGATCTGCAGCGGCTGCACGCCGCCATCCTCGATGCGATGGCGCACGACATGGCCAATGACCGTAGCGCGGTGATCGCCACCATCGAACGTGCCGGCTGCAGCGATATCTGGGGGCGCGCCGTGGCGCTCATCCAACGGGCCAGGCAATGGCCCGCGCTGGAAACCGCAGCGCTTGACGATGCCCGCGACGCCTTCAACCAGGCGCTGCACTTGCAGCGCAGCGCGCGCACCTTACATAAGGAGCTGAAACAGGCGGAAGCAGCGCTCGCCAGCGATCCCACTGACGAAAACTACCGGCACCTCATCGAGATTCAGGCGCAATTCCGTGATGTACAAGCAACGGAAGCGCTGATCGAAGGCTTCGGTGTATCCTCGGGCAGGGGTGGGCGCGTCTAGGTCGAAACCTGCGCAAGAATGAATGTTGTACGTGCTGCGCGTCGAATCGACGCCTCTAAGTCGGGTAATTGATTCGCTTTTTTGATGCGAATCATGCGAGAGGCGCTTGACCTTCTGGCAGAATGACGGAATCAGGACGATTCGAAACCTTAACCCGCGCCGGCGTCGATGGAAATGCACTGACGCGAGGTGCTGATCACTGGACAGGCTGTCAGCCTGCCACAGATATCAGGGTTAATCTGGACTTAATGCATATCGCCCAAAAGTGAAAACCGGTTTTGGGGGCACGATATGAACAAACAAAAGAGTTGATTCGGTTACCGGCCCGGTTAAGCGCCACCAGCGCATGTAGTTTGACCGGTGCGGCAGCTACGCGGCTTCGATGCTCGGCCGCTAGGAGAAGATAAAGACTATGGCGACAAAGGAAAAGGAAGAGGTCGAGACCGAACGTGAAGGCGCCACCGATGGGCCTCTGCTCGACCTTTCCGATGATGCTGTCAAGAAGATGATCAAGGCCGCCAAGAAGCGCGGCTATGTGACTCTCGACGAACTGAACGCGGTGCTGCCGTCGGAAGAGACCGATCCGGATCGCATCGAAGACATCAATGCGATGCTGTCCGACATGGGCATCAACGTGGTCGAGGACGACGATCAGAGCGAGGAGCCCGAGGCCGCCGACAGCAATGCCGACGCCGAGGAAGACGCCAACGAACTGGCCGAGCAGACCGGCACCGCCGTCGCCGCCACGACCACCAAGAAAGAGCCGACCGACCGCACCGATGACCCGGTGCGCATGTATCTGCGCGAGATGGGCTCGGTCGAGCTCCTGTCGCGCGAGGGCGAAATCGCGATCGCCAAGCGCATCGAGGCCGGCCGCGAGACGATGATCGCGGGCCTCTGCGAAAGCCCGCTGACCTTCCAGGCCATCATCATCTGGCGTGACGAGCTCAACGAATCCAAGATCCTGCTGCGCGAGATCATCGACCTCGAAGCCACCTATGCCGGCCCCGAAGCCAAGCAGGCGCCGGTGGTCGAGCGCATCGAGGAGGCGCCCAAGGCCGAGGACAAGCCGAGGCGTGGACGCGACGAGGAAGACGACATCACCAATGTCGGCGCCGACACGCGCGGCCTGGTCGATGACGACGAGGAAGACGAGGACGAGGCGAGCCTGTCGCTGGCGGCGATGGAAGCGGAGCTGCGCCCGCAGGTGATGGAGACGCTCGACGTCATCGCCGACACCTACAAGAAGCTGCGCAAGCTGCAGGACCAGCAGGTCGAGAACCGTCTGGCCGCGACCGGCACGCTGTCGCCAAGCCAGGACCGCCGCCTGAAGGAGCTGAAGGACCAGCTGATCAAGGCGGTGAAGTCGCTGTCGCTCAACACGGCGCGCATCGAGGCGCTGGTCGAGCAGCTCTACGACATCAACAAGCGGCTGGTGCAGAACGAAGGCAAGCTGCTGCGCCTGGCCGAAAGCTATGGCGTGCGCCGCGAGGAGTTCCTCAAGGAATATCAGGGCTCCGAGCTCGACCCGAACTGGACGCGCTCGATCGGCAACCTGACCTCGCGCGGTTGGAAGGAATTCACCAAGAACGAGAAAGACGCGATCAAGGATCTGCGTTCGGAAATCCAGAACCTCGCAACCGAGACGGCGATCTCAATCCTGGAATTCCGCAAGATCGTCAACCAGGTGCAGAAGGGCGAGCGCGAAGCCGCGATCGCCAAGAAGGAAATGGTCGAGGCCAATCTGCGCCTCGTCATCTCCATCGCCAAGAAATATACCAATCGCGGCCTGCAGTTCCTCGACCTGATCCAGGAAGGCAATATCGGCTTGATGAAGGCGGTCGACAAATTCGAATACCGCCGCGGCTACAAGTTCTCGACCTACGCGACATGGTGGATCCGGCAGGCGATCACGCGTTCGATCGCCGACCAGGCGCGCACCATCCGCATCCCGGTGCACATGATCGAAACGATCAACAAGATCGTGCGCACGTCGCGCCAGATGCTGCATGAAATCGGCCGCGAGCCGACGCCGGAGGAACTGGCAGAAAAGCTCGCAATGCCGCTCGAAAAAGTGCGCAAGGTCTTGAAGATCGCCAAGGAGCCGATCTCGCTCGAAACCCCTGTGGGTGACGAAGAGGATTCGCATCTGGGCGATTTCATCGAGGACAAGATGGCGATCCTGCCGATCGATGCGGCGATCCAGGCCAATCTGCGCGAGACCACCACGCGGGTGCTCGCCTCGCTGACGCCGCGCGAGGAGCGGGTGCTGCGCATGCGCTTCGGCATCGGCATGAACACCGACCACACGCTGGAAGAAGTCGGCCAGCAGTTTTCGGTCACGCGCGAGCGTATCCGCCAGATCGAAGCCAAGGCGCTGCGCAAGCTCAAGCACCCGAGCCGGAGCCGCAAGCTGAGGAGCTTCCTCGACAGTTGATACCGGCAACAGACCAGCATTCGAAAAGGGCGCCGATGGCGCCCTTTTTGTTGCCGGGTGAAGGCTCTTGTCGCCCATCTCCGTCGGGAGGATACTTGCCTGGTCGGATGCATGTTCTGGGCGAAAAACCGGATGTCCGCCCCGGCTGATGTCCTCAGCCGTGCTCCGTGGCGCCGGAGGGAGGTGTGTGATGACAACCTACATCCTGCTGATGAACTGGACGGAACAGGGCGCCAGAAATATCCGAGAGTCGCCGAAGCGGCTCGATGCCGCCAAGAAGCAACTGGCCGACATGGGCGGCTCGTTCAAGGCGTTTTACCTGACTATGGGCGAATACGACATGGTGGCGATTATCGAGGCGCCCGACGATGCTGTGCTTGCTCGTTTCGCCCTGATGCTGGCAACGGGTGGCAGCGTCAAGACGCGAACGCTCAAGGCTTTCCCGGAATTTGCCTATCGCGAGATCGTCACTTCGCTTGGATAGCGCTGAGCGCGGGTCCGTGCGGCTCGGCGTCATATTGCGGGGCCGTGCCGTCAGGGTGATAGTCGCGCCATGTCCAAGCCTGCGCTGACCGTCTGGTACAACACACGCTGCCCGGTTTGCGATGGCGGCATCACCCGGCAGAAACGGCGGCTGATCGAGGCGATCAAGGCCGGGCGGATCGAATTCCGCGACATCAACCTCGAACCGGCGGCGCTCTCTGGCTACAGCGCCTCGCTGGAGGACATACGCCGCCGGCTGCATGCCACCGATGCCGAAGGCAGGCTGCTGGTCGGCGCCGATGTCGCGGTTGCCGTCTGGCGGGCGACGCCGGGCGACGGCTGGCTGGCGACGCTCTTCGGCAATCCGGTCGCGCTGCCGCTGACGCGCTTGGCCTATGATCGTTTCGCCGATCTTCTCTATGTCTGGAACCGGCGCAAGGGCCGCTGGTAGCGAGGCAAGGCCCGAAGAATCTGCGGGCCTTACCGTCATGGGCGTTACCGGGACGCCGGCTCGCAAAGCCAGCCGACAATGCGGCGCACCGCCGGCAGCACCATGAGCAACGTTGGGAACGCTACCAGCCAGGACAGGCCCCAGGCAGTGAGCCAGACAGCCGGCAAATCAGGTTGCAGTCCAAGGGTTTTCAGCGTCGATATGAACGAGACTATGAAGGTCATCAGCAGCGACAGCACCAGCGGACTGACGATCGCGGCATAGCGCGCCGGCAGCTTGCCGCGCTTACGGGTCGTGGTCATTTTTGGATTTTCCTGAAACATCCGGTCCGTCGCATTTGGCATCCATTGCGCCGGGTTTCCGGCGGAACTGCCCGGAAAGACCGGGGTGGATGCGTTGCTTTACGTCAGACGCTTACGGAGAGGTTTTGGCCCTCACGCGCTTTCTAGCTGCCGGCGGCGGCGAAATCATCCTTCTGGCGCCGCCTTTAGATACATCGTAAGATATATCTTGACTCGTCGGCGGGGCAAGCCTAATTAAGATGTATCGTAAGATATAACTCAAGGAGCAATTCATGCACAGACATCATCCCTTTGGCGAGCGCGCCGAGCGCGCATTCCTGCACATGGCAGGCAAATTTGGTGGAAGAGGGGGCAGCGGCTTTGGTCCGTTCGGCCACGGCGGACGTGGCGGTGGACGCGGCGGCCCGGGCGACATGTTTCGCGCCGGGCGCATGCTGGCCGACGGCGATCTCAAGCTGATCACGCTGTCGCTGCTGGCCGAGGCGCCTCGCCACGGCTACGACATCATCAAGGCGCTGGAAGAGCGCACCAGCGGCATCTACAGCCCGAGCCCGGGCGTCGTCTATCCGACGCTGACCTTCCTGGAAGAGGCCGGCTATGCGGCTTCAGCCGCCGACGGCAACAAGAAGGTGTTTTCGATCACCGAGGCGGGCCAGGCGCATCTCGCCGAGAACCGCGAGATGATCGACGGCGTGCTGGAGCATCTCGAGCGCTTCGGCCGCAAGATGGCGAAAGCGCGGGACTGGTTCGGCTGGAACGACGACGGCGAGGAAGGCGGACGGCGTGGTGGACGGGGTCGCTCGGATGCCCGCGAGGAGTTCCGCGCCGTGCGCCACCGGCTGCGTGCCGCGCTCGGCGATCTCGTCGACGCGCCGGCTGAAAAGCAGGCCGAGGCGATTGCAGTCCTGGAAGCCGCCGCTGAAGCCCTGGAAGCGCTATCGCGCGGTTGACCCCTGGCGAGAACGCTTGCCCGTTCGACTGAGGAACGGTACTGAAAATCATCCTGCACCGCGAGACGTGGTGCAGGATGATTGCCGTTGGAGGAAGCCCCATGTCTTTTCTGAAGCGTCTTTTCGGTGGTGGCGGTGAGGGGGGCGAGCCCAAGAGCGCAGCACCGGCAAAGCAGGTTGAGCACAAGGGATTTTTGATCAGCGCCACGCCCTACAAGGCGGAGGGGGGCCAATACCAGACCTGCGGCGTGGTTTCGAAGGAAGTCGACGGCGTGATGAAGGAACACAAATTCATCCGCGCCGATCGCTTTGCCGGACTGGGCGACGCCGTCGACATCTCGATCAAGAAGGGCATGCAACTGGTCGACGAGCAAGGCGAGAGGATGTTCGGGTAAGGGCCGAACTGGTCGAGGCGCCGAACATAGGTTTTGCGCCGGTCATCCGTCGCCAGAATCTCGAATAACGGCAGTGGGCGGCAAGCAGAAAGTATCGACAATTGAGCGTAGCGTTTGCCAAGGAGGAAAGCGCCGAGGCAGCATCGGAAACCATCCTGCCGGCTCGCCCTGTCTCCGATCGGGTCAACCTTGTCACGGAAGCGGGCCTCAAGACGCTGCAGGTTGAATTGACTCGCGCCCAGCAAGCTCTCGAGGCCGCTAGCGTGCTGGAAGATGTCAATGAGCGGCGACGCCAGTCAGCGGTTCCGGTTCGAGATATGCGTTACTATGCCGAGCGCGTCCGTACGGCACAGCTTATGCCGGTGCCCACCTCTAATGAGGTGATCGCCTTCGGGCACACCGTTACCTTCAAACGTGATGATGGCCGCACTCAGACCTTCCGCATCGTCGGAGAGGATGAGGCCAACCCGTCTGAAGCTTCCATATCGCATGGTTCGCCGGTTGCCATCGCGCTGACCGGAAAAACCGTTGGCGACTTTGTCCAGCTAGGGCCGCGCGAACTTGAGATCCTGTCCATTTCCTAGGACGCAGGTATGATGCGCGACCGAGGCCGGTGCACCTTGAGACGTGATCAGATGCCCGCAATTGCCAAAAGCCAAGCCAGGATGTCGAGCAGCAGAAAAACCAGCGCAATCTGCAACGCCAGCCGGAGCCGCTGGATAATTCGCCAGTTGCCGGCCATGTCCGCCTTGATCCGAAGGGCAAGCGCGCGGCGCATGGCCGACATTGTCGTCGGCCTGTCGCTGTCGACATATTGATCAAGCAGATCTTCCGGATCGAAGCGGAATGTATATTGGTGATAGGGCCAAAGCATGAAGACGATCAGCCCGCCGATGCCGAACAACAGGGCCACTGCGGTCCAATCCCAAAGCCCAAGCCCGTTGGAAAGCGCCGCACCGCCGAGTAGCGAGTTGGCAAATGCGGTGGCCAAGACAAGGCTGCCGGCGCGGGTGCTCATGTTCTCCACAAGCGTCTGCTGTTGAGTGAGACCTCTCACCGCCTCCTGATAGATGAACGCGAGACGCGGATCGTCGTCGGCAACAGCGCTTGCGACAATTCCGTTGTTCTCTCCTCCACTCGGACATTCGGCCATAAGTTGCCTCTCTGTTTTGACAGGGTTGCACGAGTTTAGCCCGATCCGTCGGTGCAAAAACAGATTGGCCGTGGACCAACGGCAAATCCGATGGCGATGCCGGGGGCTCCAAGCCTATGAGGGCCAGCTGATGAACGGGCAAGAATAGTTGGCAGCCATCGAAAACCCCGCCACGAACACCACGCCATCTGCCGGTGGACCCTGCTCTCGGCCCCGGACAGCAAGAAGGCAGGCGCCGAAGCGCCTGCCTTTTCAATGCGAATGACGGGGTGTGCTTACGCGGCGATTTGCGCGCTCGCGGTCTTGGCCACCACGGCATCGACCTTGGCCGTCGCATTGGCGAGCGCGGCGGTGACGGCATCAGGGCCCATGCCGACGCCTTCGATGCGGATGACGTCGACATCGGTCATGCCGAGAAAGCCGAGCACGCCGCGCAGATAGGGGATGGCGTGATCGAACTGCACGGCCGCACCTTCGGAATAGATGCCGCCCGAGGCGAGTACGATATAGACCTTCTTGCCGGTGACGAGGCCCTTGGGACCACCCTCGCCATAAGAGAAGCTCTTGCCGGAGCGGGAGATGTGATCGACCCAGGACTTCAGGGTTGAGGAGATGTTGAAGTTGATGAAGCCGGTGGCCAGGATCACGGTGTCGGCTGCGAACAGTTCGTCAAGCACGATGTCGGAGACGCCGACGACTTCGGCCTGGCGCGGCGTGCGGGCTTCAACGGGGGTGTAGATGCCGGTCGCATAATCGGTGTCGATGTGCGGCAGCGGGTTGGCCACGAGGTCGCGTACGACGAGCGTATTCGACGGGTCGGCGGCGACGAGCTTTTCAGCGAATTCGGTAGCGATACGGGTCGAGTGCGAGGCAGCGCCGCGCGGGCTCGAGGTTACAAGCAGGATAGACATAGCGGTTCTCTCCAGTGGGAATTGATTTCTCCCGCCTGATATGGGCCTACCGACCCATTCAAAAAACTGGTATATTTTCTATACGATCCATCCATAAAGTAGGTATGCCGTGCAACCCAATCCGACGCTCGACCAATTGCAGATCCTGGTTGCGGTCGCCGACACCGGCAGCTTCTCAGCCGCCGGCCGCAAGCTTAACCGCGCGCAGTCCGTCATCAGCTACGGCATCGCCAATCTTGAAGCGCAGCTTGGCCTGAAACTGTTCGAGCGCGAGGGCACGCGCGAGCCGCAGCTGACCGAAATCGGCCGGGCGATGCTGGAGGACGCCCGGCGCATGGTCGGCGTGCTGCAGCGCATCCGTTCGCGTGCCGACGGTCACCATCAGGGGCTGGAGGCTGAAGTTGCGCTATCGGTTGACGCGGCGCTGCCCTCGCCGGTGCTGGTGCGGGTGCTGAAGGCGTTCGAGGCGCAGTTCCCGACCGTGATGATGCGACTGCATATCGGCACGCTCGGTCTGATCCCCGACCATGTCGTCAGCGGACAGTCGGATCTTGGCATCGGTGGCTTGCTGGGCGAGGTCGACGTGCATCTCGTGCGCATCGGCTTCATGTCGATCGTGCTGGCTGCCGCCCCCACCCACCCTCTGGCACTGCTGCCGAAACCGGTGGCGCTCGAGGATGCGCGAGAGCACACCCAGCTGGTTGTCAGCGACCAGTCGGAACGCACCAAGGGACGCGACTTCGGCGTCTTTGCCTATCGTACATGGCGGCTGACAGATGTGCGTATCAAGCATACGTTGATGCGCGAGGGGCTGGGCTGGGGCGGGTTGCCGCGCTGGCTGATCGCGGACGATTTGGCCAGCGGCAGGCTGGTCGAACTCGACCTTGAACCTTTTAGCGAGGTGCGCTCATCGCTCTACGCCATGCACCGCGCCGACCGCAGCCCGAAACCGGCGGCGGCCTGGCTGATCGACCAGTTCAAACGCCAGCTCGGCTGCTTCAACGAGTTCGAACCGGACGACCTGCCTGAGGGCGAGCCGGAGACAGCCCATCGATCAGAGCCATGAGCACGGCGCGATAGTCTTCGGCCGAGGCGCCGGCCTCGACGGCAAGTGCTGCGCGGTCGAAGGCGGCGGCGAGCAAAGCGGTCAGCGCATCGGCAGGCAGTCTGGTCATCGACTGTTCGCGCATCGCCGCAACCAGGCCTTCGCGCAGCGACCGGTTGCCGTGGTGATTGTCGATCGCATCCATGGCGGCGCGGCCAAGCACGGCCGGCCCGTCGAGCAGCAAAAGCCGCGTGCGGCCGGGCGCGCGCATGGCGGCGAGATAGGCGTCCGAGCCGGCAATCAGCGCATTGCGGGCAAACAAAGAAGGCGGCGAGGCGCGCTCGATCTCTTGCGCCACCGCCGCCGCCTCCTGCTCGACCACGGCGGCAAACAGCGCCTGCTTGTCGGCAAAGTGGTGATAGAGCGCGCCGCGGGTGACGCCGGCGGCCGCAACGATCTCCGGCGTGCCGGTCTCGGCATAGGACTTTTCGATGAACAGTTTGCGCGCCGCAGCGATCAGGTCGGCGCGCGTCGCTTCGGTGCGGTCGCGGTTGGAGCGGCGCGGGGTTTCTCGTTGCATACATGCAGCCTGTATGTTATTTCGAATTACATGCAAACTGTATGTTGGCTGACGGGAGAAAGAAAGATGAAGACGACGAGCTATTATCCGGTGCTGATGACGGGCGACGTAGCCGGCACGAAAGCCTTCTATATCAATCACTTCCGCTTCAAGCCGCTGTTTGCGAGCGACTGGTATGTGCATCTGCAGTCTGCCGAGGATCGCCGGGTCAATCTCGGTATCGTCCAGGGCGACCACGAGACGATCCCCGAGGGGGGGCGCGGCCGCACATCGGGGCTGCTGATCAATTTCGAGGTGAGGGATCCTGATGCTGTCTATGAACGGATCGTTGCGGCCGGCCTGCCGATCCTGTGCCCGCTGCGCGACGAACCCTTCGGCCAGCGCCATTTCATCACCAGGGATCCCAATGGCGTGCTGATCGACGTCATCAAGCCGATCCCGCTCGGCCCGGAATTTCAGGCGCAATTCGCGGCGGGCGCGGCGGGCGCCTGAACGATGGCAGCAAATGTCGGCAGCGGCTCCGGCCGCTGTGGCCGGACCCGCACCATGCGGTCTATGTTGGTGACGTTGAAGCTGGGCCTGCCGCATGCGTGACATCTGCCTTGTTCGGGCGCCATCCAATCTCGGCCTTCGGCCCTTGGAGCCGGGCCATGTGCCCGGCACCTGGCGTGCGCCGCAGGCGCTGAGCCAAGCTGGTTTGATCGAGTCGCTGGCGCCGGGGCGGGTGGTCGATCTCGACAGACCCGCCTACAGTACCGAACCGCAACCGGGCACTAGGCTGCGTAATGGTCCGGCGATCCGCCGCTTCAACCTCGATCTTGCCGAGATCGTCACCGGTGCGCTTGGGCAAGGCGAGTTCCCGCTGATCATCGGCGGCGACTGCTCGATCCTGCTTGGCGCACTGGTCGCCGCGCGGCGCTCGGGCGCGGTCGCCCTGGTCCATGTCGATGGCCACAGCGATTTCCGCCATCCCGGCAACTACGATGTCAATGCCTCACTCGGCTCGGTTGCCGGCATGGATCTGGCACTTGCCACCGGACGCGGCGAGGCTTTGCTGGCGCAATGGCCAGGTGTTGTCGGTCCGCTCGTCGCCGACGAGGCGGTGGTTCAGATCGGCGAACGCGAGAGCCGCGATGCCGATTTTGCCTGGCCCGACATCAATGCGACCGCCGTGACGCGCATCGACGTCTTTGCCGCGCAGGAACTCGGCGCGGCTGGAGTGTTGCAAAAGACAAGAGCGACGCTGGCGCGCGCCGGCTGTCCCTACTGGCTGCATCTCGATGTCGATGTGCTCGACCAGACGGTGATGCCGGCGGTGGATTCGCCCGGCAGCCCCGGCATCGACCCCGATGAACTCGTTGCCATTCTGTCGGCGCTGACAGCGGACCAGCGCTGCACCGGCTTGGACATGACGATCTACGATCCCGACCTCGACCCGACCGGTGACCTTGCGCGACTGCTGGTGTCGCTGCTCGGGCGGGTGCTCAATCCTCGATAAGGGCTCAACTCGCCCTTGCTACCGGCGTCACCGTCACCTGGCTGACGCCGGTGCGGCGCACCACGGTGCACAGCGTCTCGCGGCCGATGCGTTCGGCGTCGAGCATGCGCACGAGGTCGTCGACGCCGGTGACCGGGCGACCGTCTATTGACGCGATGATGTCGCCTTCCCTGAGGCCGGCCTTCGCCGCGGGTCCGTCTTTCTCGACGCTGCGCAGCCGTACCGCCGTACTGGTGGTCACTTGCGACAGAAGGGCGGCGCGGCGCGGCAGGTTGGTGGTGTCGGCGGAGATGCCGATGAAGGCACGGCGCACGCGGCCGAAGCGGATGATCTCCGAAATGACGAAATTGGCGGTGTTGGAAGCGACCGCGAAGGCGATGCCTTGCGCGCCGTGGATCATGGCGGTGTTGACGCCGATGACTTCGCCTGCCGACGACACCAGCGGTCCGCCGGAATTGCCGGGATTGAGCGCGGCATCGGTCTGGACGACATCGTCGATCAGCCGCCCGGTCGAGGCGCGCATCGAACGGCCAAGTGCGGAGACCACGCCTGACGTTACGGTCCATTCGAAGCCGAGCGGATTGCCGATGGCAATGGCGATCTGGCCGCGCCGCAGCCGCTTGGAATCGCCGAGCGGCGCGACTTCGGTGAAGCTGCCATCGGCGCGCACCAGCGCGATGTCGGTGTCAGGGTCGCGGCCTAGCACGCGGCCTTCGCTGGAGGCGCCGTCGGGCATAGAGACGCGCACCGTTTTGGCATCGCCAACGACATGGAAATTGGTAACGACCAGCCCGTCCGGCGCGATGACGAAGCCGGAGCCATGGCCACCTTGGCCACCGACGCGCTCGATGCGGCAGACGGCTGGGCCGATGCGGTCGACGGCGTCGGCGACTGTCGTCGAATAGGCGTCGAGCAGTGTGTCGTCGGTTTCGAATTTGTGGGCGGCGAGGGCCATTGGCGGGGCTCCGTGTTTTCAGGCGCGATGATGACTATATGTGCGGAGCGGCTCGAACTGCCGCGACCTGACCAGATGGCCAGTCACACCAGTAACTAGCCGTCAGACGAGTACCTCCGGGCGCACTGCCGAGCGATATCTGGGGCATGAGAAAACCCAGGAGATCATCATGAGTGACTTCAACCTTAATGCATTTTCCGACGCCATCGCCGATCTCGCCGCCAAGGCTGCGCCGGCAACGGCAAGTTTCACCACCCATCACCATCGCACCGCCAGCGCCTTCCACTGGCGTGACGGCTATTTCGTCACCGCCGAGGAAGCTGTCGAGGCCGGTGAGGAGATCGAATTGACATTGGCTTCGGGCGAAGCGGTGAAGGCCGAACTGGTCGGTCGCGATCCGTCGACCGGCGTAGCGCTTCTGAAGCCGGCCGGCGCTGCCGCAGCGCCTGCGCTGGCCAAGGCTGACGCGGTACGGCCCGGCAATCTTGCCATCGCCATCGGCAGTAGTCAGGGTTCGGCGCTGGCCGTATCGGGTTCGGTCGGCGAGGTCGGCCCCGCCTGGCGCTCGATGCGCGGCGGCAGCATCGATCGGCGCATCAATCTCGCCGTCAATGCCGGCGGCCGTTTCGAGGGCGGGCCGGTGCTTGACGCCAAGGGCGCGCTGATCGGCATGCTGCTGTTTGGGCCACGTGGTCGTGCGCTGGTCATGCCTTATGAGACGATCGAGCGGGCCGTGGCGACGCTGCGTGAAAAGGGCCATGTCGCGCGCGGCTATCTCGGCGCCGGCCTGCACCCGATCCGTGACGGCGCGGCGCGCGGCGCCATCGTCATGAGCCTCGACGACAATGGTCCGGCCAAGGCCGCCGGCCTTGCGCTGGGCGACATCATCGTGGCGTGGAATGGCGAGGCCGTGCACGGCCCGCGCGAACTGATCCGAAAGCTTGGGCCGGATAGCGCGGGCGCCGCGGTGACGCTCGGCGTGGTGCGCGGCGGCGAGCAGCGCGACGTCGCGCTGACCGTCGGTGAAAAACCGCTGAGCTGAGAGGGGCGATGGAAAGCGACACGCTGACAAGGCCGGAGGCGGGTGGGCCGGAGGTGGGTGGGCCGGAGGTGGCGGGCGGCGGACGCCAGCTCGTGGTGCTGATCGCGCTGCACGATGCCGCGCGTGCCGAGCGCCTGTCAGCTTCGCTTGCCATGGCGGACGATCTGCTTCCGGTCGTAGCCGGCAGCGGGATTGCCGACGTCGCTGTCTTCGATGACGCTGTTGCGAACAGTGCGGCCTGGCTCGATCGAGCCGATGGTGGCAACAGCGCAATCCCACGGGTGCTGCTATCCGCGAGCGCTGGCCGGCCGGAAAACCGGGTGCTTGCCGTGCTGCCTTTGGCGTCGGATGCGAATCTGGTCGCGGCTGCCGTCAGACTGGCGGCGGCCGGCTACCGGGTGTCCAGGGATGGGCGTTCGACGCCGGATCGTCATGGCGGTTTCGATCACATAGCGAGCGGAACTGAAACCGATAGCGGGCTGTTTGGCGAGGAATCTTTTGACGACGGCGCCGCCCTCCGACCAGCGCTGTCACCGCGCGAGACGGAAGTGCTGGCGCTGCTCGCCGAAGGCGCACCCAACAAGGTGATCGCCCGGCGGCTGAACATCTCCGTGCACACGGCGAAATTCCATGTCGCCGCGATCCTGATCAAGCTGGGTGCTGCGAACCGCACGGATGCCATCGCGATCGCAATGCGGCAGGGCCTGGTGCTGGTCTAACCCCCTTTTCCGTTTGAGCCTACGTTGCGTAACCCGTTGCAGGCTGCCGAGGCCTTGCGCAGTGCATTGCCGCCGCGCAATGGTTCGCGTCAGTGATGTAGCAGGGAGGTGCCAAGACATGTCGCTCAAGGGAAAGACGCTGTTCATCTCCGGCGGGTCGCGCGGCATCGGTCTTTCGATCGCGCTGCGCGCTGCGCGCGACGGCGCTAATGTGACGATCGCGGCCAAGACCGCCGAGCCGCATCCGAAGCTGCCGGGCACGATCTATTCGGCGGCTGAGGAGATCGAGCAGGCCGGCGGCAAGGCGCTGCCTGTTTTGTGCGACATCCGCGAGGAGGCGCAGGTGGCCGAGGCGGTTGCCAAGACCGTCGAAAAGTTCGGCGGCATCGATATCTGCGTCAACAATGCCAGCGCCATCCAGCTCACCGGCACGCTGGAGACCGACATGAAGCGCTACGATCTGATGCACCAGATCAACACGCGCGGCACCTTCCTGGTGTCGAAAATGTGCGTTCCGCACCTGAAGTTGGCTGAGAATCCTCACATTCTGAATCTGGCACCGCCGCTCGACATGAAGGCCAAATGGTTCAAGAACCATGTCGCCTACACCATGGCCAAGTTCGGCATGTCGATGTGCACGCTGGGGATGAGCGCCGAGTTTGCCAAGGACGGCATCGCGGTCAATTCGCTGTGGCCGATCTCGACCATCGACACGGCGGCGGTGCGCAATCTGCTCGGCGGCGCGACGGTCGCGGCGATGAGCCGCTTGCCCGACATCATGGCCGATGCCGCACACGCCATCTTCCTGCGGCCATCGCGCGAGACATCAGGCAATTTCTACATTGATGAAGAGGTGCTGCGGGCCGAGGGCGTGACCGATTTCGCGGTCTATGCGCCGGGCGCGACCGGGCCGCTGGCCGGCGACTTTTTCGTGCCGGACGCGGTATTTGCCAATTCGCCGACGAACGTCAAAAGCATCTACTGACGGAAATCACGGGCCGCCGGCGCTGCCCCCCATCCGCCTGCCGGCGTTTTTCGAAAAACCAAGCAATTGGCTTTTCGCCCGCTGTGCGGACCAGCCTCACCTCCCCATGAACGGGGAGAAAGGGGCTCATCACTCCTCGCCCTTCTTGCCTTTGCTCAGTCCCATCAGCCGGTCGATATAGGCCAGCATCAGCGCCGAGACGACGAAGGCGAGATGGATGATGGTCAGCCACATCAGCTGGTCGATCGTATAGGAAGACGAATTCAGGAACACCTGCAGCAGGTGGATCGAGGAAATGGCGACGATGGTCGAGGCGACCTTGACCTTCAGCGAGCCGACATCGATGGTACCCAGCCAGTGCACACCGCCATCCTGGTCGTCGAAACGGCTGACGAAATTCTCGTAGCCGGAGATGATCACCATCACCACCAGCGAGGCGACAAGTGCGGCGTCGATAAGGCCGAGCATCTTCAGGATGGTGTCGGTGTCGTCGAGTGTGAAGGCGACCATGACGAACTCGTAGAGTTTCTTGCCGAAGGACAGCGCATAGACGGCGAGCGCCAGGGCCAGCCCGATGTAGAAAACCACCAGCAGCCAGCGTGAGGCGAGGATGATCGATTCGATGGCGAGTTCGAGACGTTTCATGCAGCGGTTCCGGTGAGCTTTCTGAGGTCGACTGGGGTATTTCGGTCAGCTTGCCGCGGTTTGCAAGGCAAATTGCGGCGCAAAAAAACCCCGCCGGGAGGGCCGGCGGGGGTTCAATGCATCCCGCTGGAGTCGGGACGGGGCAGGGAACGCCCAGCCTTGAATCTGGGGAGGGCGGCCGCTCTATTCAATGAGCCGGTTCTAATACCAGTACAATTCTTGCTGACCGGGATTGCTGTCCGCAGCTCGACCCATCCCGGTCTGCCGGGATGGGTCCTTGTTGTCGATCTGATTCCAGAAAGCTGCTCAAGCCATTGGAAAGCAGATCAATTGTTACTCGCTACCGGTGCCACCAGCGAGGTGATGCGACGGATGCCGACACGGCGGTTCTCGCGGTTGGGCGCCGTGGTGTTGACCTTCAGGTATTCCTCGCCATAACCCTGAGTGGTCAGGTTTTCCGGCGGGATCCCGAAGGCATTGGTCAGCGCTTCGGCGACAGACTCAGCGCGCCGGTCGGACAGAGCAAGGTTTGCTTCCGGCGTGCCAACCGCATCGGTGTGGCCTTCGATCAGGAAGGTTTCGGCCGGGTTCTTCTTCAACAGTTTCTCCATGGCCGTGGCGACGCCTTCCAGTTTCTGCACTTCGGTGTCGGATATCGAGGCCGAGCCGAACTCGAAGTTCAATGTATCGAGGTCGACGCGACGGGCAATGTCGCGCACGCGCGCCGAACGCTTCACTTCGTCGATGGAATAGAGGCGCTGGACCTTCTCCACCGGCGGTTGTTCGAGGAACTCGTAATAATCGTCCGGGCTTTCGACATCTTCCGAATCGAGGATGTACTCGCGGCGCGGGATGGTGAGCCGCATCGGCGGCAGGTCGTCACCGGGATCGCGCCAGTCATTGTCGTCGTCATAGCTGCGCTCGTCGACATAGCTCAGCACATATTCGTGCCCATCCGGCGTAATGCGCGATCGCCTGATGACGTCGCCATTGCGGTTGCGGATGGTGACGATCTGGATGCCATTGTCGCGCTCGACGATTTCCCGAGAGCGATCGCCCGACAGTTCCTCATAGTAAACATTCCTGGCGCCGCGGTGCATGCGCGGAGCGTCATTGCTTTCCACGATCGTCTGGTTGTTGAACTGCAGGATGACGCGGTCGCCGAGTTCCTTGACGACGTCGACGCCTTTCGGACGCCGGCGGTCGCGGACGTTCTCATCGGGTGCACGCTCGACGCGTTTGCCTTTTTCCTCCGTCACCGGGGCGATCTTTTCTGGCTGAATTGCCTGCTGAGCTGACTTGTCGTCGGTGGGCGGCGGTCCCTGGTCGACCGGAGCCGGCTTCGGGGCTTGCGCCTCGGTGCCGCCCTGCGCGGGCTGCTCGCCCGTCTGGCCGCCAGCATTCTGGCCGTTCCCATTTTGGCCGTTCCCATTTTGGCCGTCGCCATTCTCGCTGTTGCCGCCCTGGTCCTTGCGGTGCTTGCGCCTGGCATCCTTCTGGCTGTCCAGGATGGGTGCTTCGTCGGGGTTGGCCGTGGCTTCGCCTTGCGCCGGCGTCTCACGTTGCGCGGGCTGCTCGGCATTGGCCGGTTGCTCCGCAGGCTGTGGTTCACCGGTCGCAGGCTGCTGTTCGCCCGTCACCGGCTGTTCGCCGACAGTTTTTTTGCCGTGCTTTTTCGCCTGATCCTTCGGCTGTTCACCTTCGGCGGGAGCCGCTTGCTGATCGGCCGGGGGCTGAATCGGCTCGGCCTGCGGCGCGGGCTCTCCGGCAGGCGCAACTTTGACGTCTGGCGCTTTGTCGGCAGGCGCGGCCTCAATCTGCTGATCCTGCTTGCGCTTTTTCTTGCCCGACTTGTTGTCGTTTGCCGGCGCCACCTGTTCGGTGGGCGCTGCCTGCTCGGCAGGCTGCTGGGCCGGCTGTTCAGCGGGCGCCGCTTCGATCTGCTGTTGGTCGCGCTTCTTCTTGCGTGGCTTTAGCGGCTGTTCTTCATTTGCCGGAGCTACCTGTTCGGCCGGTTGTTCAGCCGGTGCTGCCTCGATCTGCTGCTGGTCACGCTTCTTCTTGCGTGGCTTGAGCGGCTGCTCATCGGTCGCCGGCGCTGCCTGGGCGCCGCCCTCATCCGCAGGCGCCGCCTCGATCTGCTGCTGTTGATTGCGCTTCTTTTTGCGCGGCTGCTGTTCCTCGGCGGCAGGTGCGGCCTGTTCGGCCGGGGCCTGCTCGGTCTGCTGCTGATCCCGCTTCTTCCTGCGCGGCTGTTGTTCCTCGGCGGCAGGGGCGGGTTGCTCTGCAGCCGGTGCAGGCTGCTCGGCGGCCGGCGCTGCCTGTTCGGCCTGCTGGCGTTTCTTTTTGCGCGGCAGTTCCTGGTCGGTCTGCTGACCATCTGCAGCAGGGTCGTCCTGGACCAGGATCAGTGGCGCGGCCGTGTGCTGCAAGGGGCCGAAAACGGCGTTGCCCTGCAACGGGGATGCGCCCAACGGCGCGGATGCCATAAGCAGGCCAAGTGCCGTACCTGCCAGTACCCGTGGTTGGCGTTTCATCTTAAATTCTCCTTGTGGGGTCCCATCCCTGCCCAAACTGTCCTTGACCGGATTGGTTCCGGTTTGCAGGCATTACCCGCACCCAAGGACGATTGACCGGCGTTTTGAAGGCAACTTCATGTTTTTCCTATGGTGCGGCCGGAACTTGAAGTCACACAACAGCTTGACCTTGCCGCATGCGGAGGCCACATCTCGACCCATAATGGAAACGCCGTTCTGGAAGACCAAGACGCTGGAAGCGATGACGCCCACCGAGTGGGAATCGCTGTGCGACGGCTGCGGAAAATGCTGCCTGTCTAAACTCGAGGACGAGGATACCGGCGAGATCTACTGGACATCAGTCGGCTGCCGGCTGTTCGATGGGCAAAGCTGCCGCTGTTCGGACTATGCCAACCGGCTGGCGCGCGTGCCGGACTGTGTCGGGCTGACGCCGCAGAATGTGCGCACCATCACGTGGCTGCCGAAAACCTGTGCCTACCGGCTGGTTGCCGAGGGGCACGACCTCTATTGGTGGCACAGGCTGGTGTCGGGAAGTGCCGAGACCGTTCATGATGCCGGCATCTCCATGCGCGGCCGCGTCCGCGCCAGTGAGACCGATCTGGCCGAGCCGGACGATTATTTCGACTATATGCTCGACGACGAGCCCTGAGCATTCTGGAACGGACGTTGCCATAGGGCGTTCCGCGCCATTGGACGTTTTTGACGGTCAGGATCGTTTGCAGCGGTGGAAGGGGCGGTTGCTTTTGACCTGTCGGGCAGATTAACCGAAAATGAACGGCCGGTTCGCGAAGAGTTCAGATTGCAAGGAGCATTCTCCCCCCATCGGTTCGACCAAGACGGGCGCAAGCCCTCAACAAGGAGAGAAGACAATGTTCAACTCATTCAAGACGGCAGCCCTTTCGGGTCTCGTAGCTCTCGGCACCCTTGCCGCAGTGCCCGCCCAGGCGGACTCGATCTATCTCGGCTTCGGCAACAACCATGACCGCCGCGTCGGCGTCTACACCGGCGACGATGAGGACGGCTTTCGCCGTGACCGCAATTGGCGCCGCTGCTCGCCGGACCGCGCCCTCGACAAGGCCGAGCGCATGGGCCTGCACCGCGTCCGCATCGTCGATGTCAATCGCCGCGTGGTGAAGGTCGCCGGCCGCCAGTATGGCGATCGCGTAGTGGTCGTGTTCGCCAATGAGCGCGGCTGCCCGGTTATCTATCGCTAAGAGAACCAGACTGATCTTCTGCGAAGATCAGTCTGGGATACGACCTTCTGCGAAGGTCGATCCGGAGGCATGTTCCTCTGCCAGGATCAGCCTGGAGTACCTGGAGTAGCGGCATGACCCTTCTAGGGTCAGCCAGGAGCCCCTTTCCCTCCGCGGAAAGGTGCGGCTCGAAAAAACCCCGGAGGCCAGTCCTCCGGGGTTTTTCATGTCGGAAATCTGCGGTTCCGGCCGACGGGTTCAGCAGAACCGCGCCCAGCCCGGCGGCCTGCTACTTAAGCTCGAATGTCACTGTTACCTGCACGGCGTAGGCATTCTCGCCGGCCTGCACGGGAACCGCGGCGCCTGCCGCATCGAAGGCCTTTGCATTGATCGGCATCGGCGCCGGCGCAACGTTCTGGTCGGTGATTTCCAGCACCCGGCCTATGCTGACGCCGGCGGCTTCGGCCAGCGTCTTGGCCTTGGCCATGGCATCGGCGACCGCCTTCTTGCGGGCTTCGGTGACGGCAGCTTTCGGATCCTCGTTGGAGAACGAAATGCCTCCGCCCTGATTGACGCCGAGCGACACAGCCTTGTCGAGAATCTCACCTGTTTTGTCGATGTCGCGGATGCGCACCGAGAGTGTGTTGGTCACCTGGTAGGCTACAAGCTCGGCTTCCTGGCTGCCGTCCGGTTTGTTGGTGTAGTTGTAACGCGGGTTGATCTGGATGCCGGCGGTCTGCAGGTCGCGGTCCTTGATCCCTGCCGACTTCATTGCCGCGATCACGGCGGCCATGGCGTCGTTGTTGGCGTCGAGTGCCGCGCGTGCGGTCTTGGCCTCGCGCATGACGCTGAGCGTCAGCAGCGCCAGGTCAGGCGCCACGGTCGACTGGCCTTCACCCGACACGATGATGCGGGGCGGGGGCAGCGAATCGGCAGCGCTTGCCATCGCCGGAAAAGCGATCGCGGCGGCAAGTGCGAGCGGCAAAATATGTCTGGTCATGAAAATCTCCTCGGTGTGCGATCCAGTCGCGCCTGTCGACTAGGGCGCGAATATGGGCTGATTTGGGCGATCTCGGCCAGCCCGTCCGGAAAGCCTTGTGCCGCGCAAGGAAAAACACTAATCCAGCGCGCGTGGGGCCTGTAGCTCAATGGTTAGAGCCGGCGGCTCATAACCGCTTGGTTGGGGGTTCGAGTCCCTCCGGGCCCACCATTGGCTTTCGCTGCCGTTGATTTAACTGGGTTTTTTGTACTTTTTTGTCCCACTCTCTTCCACCCCCTCCAAAAGTGGGACATTTTTCTCGTTTCGATCGAATACCAGAAGCGTCCGGGCAGACTGCGCCACTATCCGGCGGCGTGCCTTACGGATGTAATGATCAGGCTGCTGATACGTCGTCCAGCCGTAAATCGCCTTCAGCTGTTCATGTGTGGCTCCGTTTTCTGCCGCAACGGTGGCGCCTGCCTTGCGGACCCCGTGGGCGCTGCAGCCCGGGAGCCCCGCTTCGTCGCACCATTGGCGCATCTTGTTACCAAGGCCGTTTTCCGAGAAAGGCCGACCATACTCGGTGACGAGGAATGTCAGGTTGCCGGCCGGGGCGAAGGAAAGCTCATCCTCGAGTTCTGGGAGCAGAGGCAGTTCGACGACAATCGCTTCCTTGCGCACCTTGCTCTTGTCGGTCTTGCCAGGCTTGATCCTGATCCACTTCTCCCAGGTCCCGGTATCCTTGTTGCGAACCTGGGTAATGTGTTGTCTGCCGAAGATTGCTGCATCGGACAGTCGCAAACCTGTGAACATGAAAATCGCCAGCGCCATACGAGCCATAGTGCCGCGCGCATGCCGTTTCTCATACTGGACGATCTCCGACACTTCCCAGGTGTGGAAACCTTCGCCATTGCCAGAAGTCAGGCGCTTTATTCCGTTTGCCGGATTGACCTCGACCATCTCGGCATCCTTGGCCCAAGCGAACATTGCGCTAATGGCTTTTATAATATTGTTGGCTGCCCCCGGAGCGTCTGACCGGGTATCACGGAGCTCCTTGACGTGAGCCCGCTTCATGGCCGCGAATGGTAATGAACCCTTCGTCGAGAAGTCCGGATTGACTGGCCCGCTCAGCGGGTGAGGCAGTTTGCAAACGCCCTCGAGTATTGTTCGTCGTCGAAGCATCGTGCCTTCGCCGACCTCTGCGCCACCGCGCCGGAAATACTCCTGGCAAAGCCACATCAGACTGCCGCGAGGAGCCACTGGCCTCACTACAGGCCTGACCACATTCTGAGCCGAAGCATAGGGAACGCCATCTCGCGCGCAGCGCACTTCTTCGTGGAACTCGGCTGAACCTGGCTTTTCTCGCAGACGGATCTTTTTTCTACCCGGTGCGCGGAAGTACAGCCGGATATTGCCGTGCCGATCCCTGTCTTCGACAACGCCTTTCAGATTGAATTTCACCATGGTGCTCGCCACGTCCATCATCTGCGATCCCAAGGATTATCGCTGGAGGACACGCCGTCAAGTTTGCTGTTGCGGTGTGGAAGCCGCCGGAATGCCTCTGCCAGTTCCTCCACGTCCCAGACATAGCGCTCTTTGCTGGGCATCCGCGGTTGTGGCATACGGCCATCCGCGACCATCTGGTCGAACGTCGTTGGACTGACGCCGATAGCTACCGCTGCCTGTTCTCGATTAATGCCGAACAGCAGGAGCCCGCCAAGTGAGCGTTTCATTGCTTTTCTCGCTGCACGTCGCCTCGCGGGCTGAGTTCCGCGACAGCGGAGCATTCACCTAAGAAGCAATCACGCTACCCTTTCCCTGCAATGCATGGAATGGATCTGTCCGGCCGATGCGGCAAACGGCGGTAGCGGCGTGAAAATAGGATAGCAGACCGCGGCTGCGGGGGTTCGAGCCGGGAGCCCGCTACATCGCAAGACCCACTATCGAAGAGGCTTTCTTCTGCTATCGGGCACGCCGCTTAGTCGAAATTTTTCCATTTTTGGCGATGGGGCCGACTTTCTCCGAAGACAGAGGTCACAGGTTCGAATCCTGAACCCAGCAGGAATCGAAACCTGTGGCCTACAGATTAGGAATCTTTGCCAGTGAAAAGTGGATATCCTCAGCGATCTAGAAAAATGACGTGATTTCTAATAAGGGCGGGCGATTACAAGGGTCAATTTCATCCCGACAATTCGGCGCTGTTCTGGCTGGCGATCACCTCGATGTGGCAAGGGCCCTTGTCGTGTCCGGCGACGGCGACGGGATGACTCCCGCAGATGATAAAGCCGATGGCCTGATCCTGCGCCCGGAGCCGCATTCGCAGTGAAATGGACGGTAGAACGCGCGCCATCGGCAGTCTCCCTGGAAGGATGGCCGGGAAGGCTGGAAAGTCTGCCTGTGGTCCGAGACGGTGATGAAGCCCTGGCGTTATCACGCGCTGCCGATCAACGTGGCAGGCGTGCCGCTAGAGCCGGCGACGGCTGATGCACTTGGCTCCATTGCCGCAGAGATGGGAATTGGCAGGTCGGACCTCATTCAAATTGTCCTTCGCGAATGGCTGGAAACCAATGCCTATCTGCCAGTCCGGGTGGTCGACGAGGAAAGCGAAACGGACGGAAGCGCGTAGGTGCAAGCCGCACTTTGCTCTGCAGATTTGCTCGGAATTGTACAGATGGTGGTTGGATGATAGCCATAACCTGCAATGCAAAGCAGGGATAGCTTCATGCTGTTGACCGACTCCGAAATCCGCGCCGCCCAGCTTGTCAAATACGGGTCTGATGCCCGTTACAATGCGACATCATATGATCTCGGCATCGGGGAAATTATCGATGCAAGCGGTCAACGACACAGCGAGGTGGGATATGCGGTCAAACCTCAAGAAATCGTCTGGCTGATATCACGGGAGAATATCAAGTTGCCCACTGACATCACAGCGCACGCCTCCATCAGAACAGGCCTGTGCAACAACGGTCTTCTCGCGCTTAATATTGGGATAGTCGATCCGACATGGGACGGTCCCCTTTCAACGGCTGTAGTCAATTTTTCAAAATCCGAGTACTTCCTGAAGATCGAAGAGAAATTCCTTCGCCTTTCGTTTCTCAAGCACAACGAACCTGAGCTGGCTAGAGTTTCGTCTCCTTCATCCAGGAAGGAATATATTGCCGAACGTATCGGCCTCGCAAAGACAAAATTTGGCACCACATTTCTAAATGTTGATGAGCTCTCCGGAAATGTCGCGCGACGAATAGTCGAAAAGAGAAAGGAAAGCATCTTCTTGTATGGCGCAGTAGCTTCGATGATTATTGGTCTCATCGTGATCGTTATATCAGTTGCGACGTATGCGATAACTTTTCCCCGGTACAATCCATATGGCGATTTCGATCAGCGATTAAAACTGATCGAGCAAAATCTCAAAGTAGGAGGGGAGCACTGATGAGGCAGCCGCGATTCACATCGCTCAACTCTGCCTACGCGCATCTTCTAAAAGGAATACTCGACGATGGTCGCGAAGTGTCGCCGAGGGGCATCAGGACCAAGGAGCTGCTTGGGATCGGTTTTGTTCTAACAGAACCCCGCGCAAGGATTCTCACCTCTGAGACACGCCGTTGGAGCTTGCCGTTGGCGTTAGGGGAACTCTGCTGGCATTTGCGTGGCAGCAGCGATGTTGCCTCGCTCGCCTATTACACAAAGGCATGGGAGAAATTTTCGGACGATGGGACTTCAATCGCGGGCAGCTGCTATGGAAAAAAGCTCTTCGCAACATCTCCGGCTGGAAACAGCACCTGGAAGCGCTTGGCAACTGTATTAAGGACTGATCCCGACAGCAGGCGTGCTGCGGTGTCGTTTCTGTCAGGATCAGATGATCTCTCCAACTCGCGCGATATCAGCTGCGTCAGCAGCATCCAATTCATGATTCGCGGGAGTAAACTAGATATGATGACTGTCATGAGGAGCAATGATGCATTTCTCGGGCTGCCATACGATGTGTTCCTGTTCTCGTTCTTGCAGGAATGTATGGGCCTTGAACTTGGGTGTCCCCTAGGAGAATACCACCATTTCGTTATGTCTCTGCATCTGTATGAGAAGCACTTGGATCGGGCCAAAGCGATATCTCAAGAATTGCAAACAAGTTCTGGGCTGATGCCTCCACTGGAGTCTTTGCTGCAAATCCAGGAACTCCTGTCGGCCGAAGAGGCGATTCGAAGCGGTCGTGCCGTGAATGTGGTCGTTGATGCATATTCGGATCCACTCGTTCGAGAATTGGTGGAATATCGGAAGCGCCTATCCGCCCGTGAGCCATCCCCGTCGGTTCGAGTATGCGACACCGGGTCGATCGACGCGAGATGGCGACCTGGCGTGCGGCCCCGCTGACGTTGTGCCACATAATGACCGCGCTGAATGAACGCCAATTTTCCGATCCGCCATTCTCAGCACGCCTCGTTTCGGGTACATGCATCGCGGCCTGCGCATGGATGCATTGGCACGTTCGGGAGCGCAGCCTTGAGTAAATCGGTGTTTGTCAGCCATGCCACTGTGGACGCAGTGCTCGTCCGCGCCTTCGTGGACTTTCTGGTAGATGGCATCGGCGTGCCGACCGAAGAAATATTCTGTTCTTCGCTCCCGGACTTTGGAATCCCCACCGGGCAGAATTCCGTCGAGTACATGCGCAGTCAGATAGACGGATCGCTCATCGTGATCATGCTGATGTCGCCCAGCTATATGGCGAGAGCATTTTGTCAGGCGGAGATGGGTGCCGCGTGGGTAAAGGCGAAGGAAGTGTTCCCCATCGTCGTGCCGCCCGCGAATTTCGCCGACGTCGACGGCGTTATGCTTGGCAAGCAGGCAATCAAGGTTGACGATGACATTCGATACAACGAGCTGCGTGAAAAGCTCGCCGAGCTAGTCGGCTTCAAGCCAGTCAAGGCGACTCGCTGGGATCAGAAGCGCAAACAGTTTTTCGGCGCACTACCGGAAATGCTGACGACGCTCGCCAAGGCGACGTCCGTTCCATTGGCCACATACAAGGAGCTTGAAGCAAAGTACGACGATGCGCTGCGCGATCTCGAGAAGCAGGAGGAAGAGATCGGCCGTCTAAAGGCTGAAATCGTGGACCTGCGGAAACTTAAGAACTCGGCCCAAGCCAGCGAGGTCGCCGCAAAGTACGCTGACAAGACGGTCAGTACGGAATTCGAGCGCTTGGCCCTCGTGGCGAAGAAGGCGATCAAAACCATCGGCGCTTCCGGTGTCCGCCGCCTCTACCTTGCGGATCGCTTCGGCAAGCCCTTCGATGTGCGAGGGTGGGATCAAGAGGATTTTGACGCGGCGATCCGACGGAATGTGTTGACCCAAGATTGCACGCCTAGGCGTGACCATCGCGAAGTATGGGCGGCGGATCAGGCGCTAGACCAGATGGAAAAGTTCGTAGCGGCCAACTTGGAGGAACTGGAGGAATATGCTGAGCATCACTACACATCGCCTATGGAGCCAGACAATGAGGATTTCTGGAACGCGCATCTGTTGTGAGGGTGGCTGCCGTTAGTCCGGCGAGCCGACGCGAGAGGACTCTACGGTGACCCTGCAATAAAGGCCTTGGTGATGGCCTGACATCAATTCCTTGGCAGCTTGTGGATTCCCGCCTAATCGGACCGCCTTTGTTGCAGCTCGTGCAGAAAGTGCCCTTTCGACGGAGCTGAATAGCGCATCCTTCCCGCAGCGCCGAATAGACTAGCAGGATTTACGTGCGCATGATGCGAGCAGTTCTTGCACCCAGCGCGGAGCACGTGCCACTCGCGCAGATCGCCAAGCGATACGTCCAGACCAGCGGCATCGTAGGTTCCCAGGCGTGACGACCTTTTCCATCACATGTCGGCTGTTGTAGTGGATCAGAAGCATTCCTGGCCTACCTCGGATAGCGGCTGGCTGACGTTCGAATCCGGGGATCGAGAAATAGTCTCAACAAGGGTCCTCTCCTCCCAGTCGCAAACCTCGATCCGAAAATTGTCCTCCGCCGTTTTCGCCATGGCTTCGAGGCGAATATGCAGCTTCGCTTGATATTCAGGGTGCATCGGAAGAGGAAAAGCAGCGGAATCGCGACGGCCAGAGCCGTCTTCATATCCGCAGGTGTTTCGGCTGAAACAGCGGCCGATGGCATGTTTGCTGTGGAAGGCTGGGACGATGCCGGGTTTCCGGACGTGGGCGAGCCCACCGAAGCCGGGGATATCGCGGCAACTGTGTGGATGGATGCCAGCTAGGTTGGGATCAATGCTTGCTGCGCAAGCTGGCCTGCCGATCAGGTGCCTCCGCATCTCGTACTTGAGCTTGTTGATTGATGCCGCGAGCGATAAATTAGCGGAGACTCATTGGCCTGCGCCGACGGGCGAATGGAGAGGGCCATGTCGACCTTCGATAGCTCAGCTTATTCCGACATTCTCCGCAACGCGCGCCTTGCGAGCGAAGCGCTCGGTTGCGCATCCACATGGCACAATCATCTAGCCCAGCTCGACACCCGCCCCGCCCGGACGCCTATGGACCAGTGGAAACATGACGCGGCTACACGCAACGCGATGTTGGGGCATGTGGACTTGTCTTCCGACATTCTCCGCCACGCGCACACTCAGCTAAGCCAATTCGATGCCAGCCCCGCGCGCGCGATTATAGACCAGTTGCAGCACGACGAGGCGGCACGTAATGCGATGTTGGGGCATGCGGACCTGCTCACGCGGTTTGACGGGCTCGGAGACTTGGTGCGGACGCATGATAGTCTGTTTGTGAAACAACTTATTACGCCGTCAGCAATCGCATTCGGACAAGAGCAGGCCGGAGTAGCTCAGAACCTCGCCTTGCCGTCCGCGTTGGAGTCTTTTCGAACCCCTTTCGATCTGCTCTCCTCGAAGCTTATGATGCTGGATCTGCTGGGCATCAGGAACATGGAACCACACCTAGAGGCATTCACGCGTGCCTCAGCATTTTCCGACCTGATTAGCCAAAGCTTGCGGGTAGATCGTGATTTCATGGCGGCGAGCAACGCATTCGCGCTCTCGTCGATGCCCACGCTCGACACGCTGGCGGGGTATCGCAGTTTCCTGGATGCTGCCGGGCTCGGCCTGCCACGCTGGCCGAAGTTTCGTCTGTTAAGCTGGGCCGAGAAGCGCCGACGATTCAAGGCGCGGCTACAGGGGAAGGCAGAAACCCCGCACATTAGGAAGGCGAAATCGCTCGTGCATCGTTATGAATTGACCCTGCGCGAGGTTTTGGATGCAGCGATGGCCGCTACCTACGGCGAAGACTGGGCCGAGGCTCGGCTTCCCCTTTGCGGCTGCAAGGATCTTCTTGGGCGCTGGAAGAAGCGCGGTGGCGATGTGCTCGATCATGCGGACTATGCACACTATGCCCGCATCATGAGCAATCCCGAGCATTTCGCTGCGATCTTTGAGGCTGGCTTCGACGATCCGCACGCGCTGGCTGCATTGCTGGATGATGCTGGCCGCCTGCGCGCTGCCTCGCACCACGCACACGAGTTCACACCAAGCGATCTTCGCGATCTCCGCATCACATGGCGCACGATTGAGACTGGCCTGCTCGCGTTTACTGCCGACTACGAGGTAGAGGCTTGGGGGTAGTTGATGGCGAGAGATCGCGCCCCCTATCCCGGCAAGCGCTGTGGCTTCGCGACAGTCTCCACACGGCGATGCGCTCGGATGTGCGGGTGGCGCTGCGGCTGTATCGGGAAGTGCAGAACCAGCCGAGGGCGAGGTGGCGAAGGCGGTGGTCCTGCCAATGTCGAAGAGGCGTCGGCACAGCGCCAGGTCATAGGGTGCCGCCCCGACGCGCCCTTCGGGCTTGTCTCACTTGGGATAGCTCTTTCTTTCCTAGCTCTGCATCTGCCCGCAACGAATTGGCTCAGCTATCGCCATATCTCACAAATCTGCTTCCGTAATGGCGCCTGACGGGCGGGGCCACGATGGTCATGGCCTCCGCGCCGCCCGCCGCTCGCGCCAAACAACGTTACGGACGCTGGTCCCTTTGCCGTTGATGCAGCTCCGCATCGAACGCCCGCTTTCCCTTTGCGGACCAAAGGTCGCGTGCGTGCTCGCCCTCATGGCTCTGCAGCTTTGTGGCGATCCACAGTAGCGCGCCATAGATGGTAGCGCGGTCATTGCCAGTTAGATCGACAATGCCTGCCTTGACGACGAGACCGCCGAGTTCGATCAGATGCCGGGTGCGCTTGCGGCGCTCGACCTGCCACGTCCTCATGTCATTGCGAGCCCGTGCCGCCTGCCGGCGATTGCGGGCTGCCCGGTTGTGCTGGAGTGCTGCGTGAATTGCGCTGAGACGCCGGAGCAGTTCGGCGGGACCTGTTTTCGAAAAACATCACTCCACGCTTGGCCCATGCCTCGCGCTTCGAGGTGTCTTTCGTCTCGGCAATTGCGACCAGTGCGCCGGCCAATTCGTCGGTGGTCAGCTGATCGGCGCCGGTGGCGATCACCAGCTCGCCAAGTTGCTGCACCTTTCGCGTTTTGAGTTTTTGCGCTTTTTCTTCCAGTGCCTTCAGTTCCGCGTCGAAGTCCCTTGGTTTGCGCATGGCCGTCTCCATTGATTGTCGATGCGGCGATGATAGGGGACCGCCTGCCGGAAGGCTTCAGGGTTGCCGAGACAGCCCGGGACGGGCTGGTCCATCCCGAGATCTTTTCGAGGGAGGGCGCGCTTATACGTCGTGCCGACGTACGCTTTGCCGTGCAAATGATCTGGTCGCGATGGCGATCTACCATCTTCACGTCAAGGTCATTGGCCGCAAGGCAGGGTCAAGCGCTGTCGCGTCCGCCGCCTACCGCTCGGCTTCGCGGCTGCGTGACGAGCGGATCGAACGCAGCCACGATTTTTCGGCCAAACGCGGTGTCGTCCATTCCGAGGTGATGTTGCCGGAGAATGCGCCGGAGGCCTGGCGCGACCGCGAGAGGCTTTGGAACGATGTCGAGGCGTTCGAGGTGCGCAAGGATGCGCAGCTTGCCCGCGAGGTCGAGTTTGCGCTCCCGCGTGAACTCAGCCAGGCGCAAGGTATCGAACTGGCGCGCGACTTTGTTCAGGCCGAGTTTGTCAGCAAGGGCATGGTCGCCGATCTCAATGTGCACTGGGACAGGGCGGAGGATGGCAGTCCAAAACCGCATGCCCATGTCATGCTGACCATGCGGTCCGTGGACGAGAATGGTTTTGGGTCAAAGGTTCGAGACTGGAATGCTACCCAGCTGGTCGAGCGCTGGCGCGAGCAGTGGGCGGAGCTGGCCAATGAACGCCTGGCCGAACTCGACATCGACGCCCGCATCGATCATCGCAGTCTGGAAGCGCAGGGCATTGCCCTGGAGCCGCAGACCCAGATTGGTGCACCGGCGCAACGCATTGAGAGCAGTGGCCTAGACGCTGGTGACATTGAAGCAGATCGCGCCGAACTGCACCGCGAGATCGCGCGCAACAATGGTGCGCGCATCATTACCGATCCACCCCTGGCGCTCGATGCCATCACCCATCAGCAATCGACCTTCACCCGAAAAGACATCGCGAAGTTTGCCCATCGCCACAGCGATGGAGTGGAGCAGTTCAACGTGGTCGTGGCAGCCATCACCAACGCACCCGATCTGGTCGAACTCGGCAAGGACGGACGCGGCGAAGACCGTTTCACCACCAAGCAGATGATCGAGACCGAACAGCGCCTGCATCGCGCTGCGGAACACATGGCCGGGGAGGAGCATCATTCGGTGAGTAACGTACATCGCGAGGCAGCGCTGGCGCGGGCTGCGCAAGGCGGTCTTGTCCTTTCGCGCGAGCAGAGCGATGCGCTTGCGCACATCACCGATGGTCGCGGTCTTGGTGTCGTTGTCGGCTTTGCCGGGACGGGCAAGAGCGCCATGCTGGGCGTTGCGCGCCAGGCATGGGCAGCCGCAGGCTACGAGGTTCGAGGCGCGGCGCTCTCCGGCATTGCCGCCGAGAATCTGGAGGGCGGTTCAGGCATCTCTTCACGCACCATCGCCAGTATGGAGCATAGCTGGGGACAGGGCAGGGATCTGCTCACCACGCGCGATGTCCTGGTGATCGATGAGGCCGGCATGGTCGGCACGCGCCAGTTGGAGCGCGTGCTTTCCCATGCGGCGGACGTTGGCGCAAAAGTCGTTCTCGTCGGCGATCCGCAGCAGCTGCAGGCAATCGAAGCCGGCGCTGCATTCCGTTCCATCCATGACCGTCATGGCGGCGTCGAAATCGGTCAGGTGCGCCGGCAGCGCGAGGACTGGCAGCGCGATGCCACGCGCGATCTGGCAACCGGCAGGATCGGTGCCGCGATCGGCGCCTACGACGCGCAAGGCATGGTGCATCTGGCTGCAACGCGCGACGAAGCGCGAGGTGAACTCGTCAAGCGCTGGGATCGCGACAGGCAGGCGCATCCAGAGGCGAGCCGGATCATTCTCACCCACACAAACGACGAGGTGCGCGCGCTGAACCAGGCAGCGCGCGAGCGCATGCGCGCTGCCGGCGATCTCGGCGACGAGGTCCAGGTTACTGTCGATCGCGGTGCAAGGGCATTCGCCAGCGGCGACCGGGTCATGTTCCTGCGCAACGAGCGCGGGCTCGGCGTCAAGAACGGCACGCTGGGCTTCGTGGAGGAAGTCAGCACACAGAGCATGACCGTGCGTATCGATCAGGAAAGATCGGTTCGCTTCGACCTGGAAGACTACGCGCATATCGACCACGGCTATGCCGCGACCATTCACAAGGCGCAGGGCATGACCGTCGACCGGACCCATGTGCTTGCCACGCCGGGCATGGATGCACATGGCAGCTACGTCGCACTGTCGCGGCATCGAGACAGAATGGACCTGCATTATGGCGGCGACGACTTCAGTACGCGGGAGCGGCTGGACCGTACGCTCTCACGGGACCGCGCCAAGGACATGGCGTCGGATTACGAGCAGGTCGACCCGGCTCGGAGCTATGCCGAGCGGCGCGGTATCACCTTCCGCCAGCGCGTAGTTGAGATCGTGCGCAAAATCGTGCCGGAGAAGCTGCGCGACCGGATCGACGGGCTGCTGGACGGGTTGCGCTCGCGCGGAGACGCCGAGCCGGGCCAGGACCGTGGACCTGGGCCGGGAAGGGAAGAAGTTGGGGTGCGGATCGGAGAAGTGGGCCCGACGCCCGGTAGAGGAAATCTTGCCGCCGGAGCGCAGCGCGACGCGAATCTGTCGGGGATCCCCGAAGCAGAAATTCGCCGAGCCCGCACCCAGGCGCTTGTGCGTCACGCGCGCGCTCTCGACGCGATCCTCAGTACTGGAAATGCGGACGGGCAGGGCAGTCCCGACCAGATGCGCAAATTGGGAGATGCCCGAAGCGCTTTCGAGAAGGTGCGGCCGCATGGCTGGCGCGATGCCGAAGCGGCCTATGTGAAAAATCCCGAACTTGTCCGCGAGGCGGGGGCCGGCCGCGTCAGGCGCGTCGTGCTTGCTCTCCAGCTCGAAACGGAAATCCGCACCGGACTGGACACCGATCCAGGGCGCCGGGCAGACCGCTTTGTGGAACGTTGGCAAAAGCTCGAGCGAACGAGCCAGGGCCAATATCAGGCCGGCGACATGTCGGGGTACAAGTCAACACGGTCAGCCATGTCCGACATGGCCAAGAGCCTCGAACGGGATCCGCAGCTTGAATCCCTGCTCACCAATCACAAGAAGGCGCTTGGCATCCAAGTCGAATCAGGCCGGCGTCTGGGTGTGGAACTCGCGTTCAATCACGGCATGGGACTCGGGAGAGCGCGCGGCATCGGGATCTAAACCATCCGATTTGTCGCCGATTCCACGTCACCTTACGATATGGCGGCAATCCGTATTGCACGGCCGCAGCACCCCGTTCTGTGTGATCACCAGACATCAGAAGCATCCAGCACTAGCCAGGCCAGCCATGTCAGAGCCCGACCGTATCATACGCCTCAGAACCGTTCTTGCCCGGACCGGCCTGTCCCGCTCGACCATCTATCGCAAGATCGCCGAAGGTACGTTCCCGGCTCAGATCAAGATCAGCATAAACGGGGCGGGCTGGCGGGAATCCGATGTCAATCGATGGATCGACAATCCGGTTGCATGGCGAACGGTGCGTCAGTTCTGAATGCGAGACAATCGAACTCCATGTCCGCCGCCATTCTCTGGGATGAACTCTATCCCAGCAGCTTCGAGTGATAGCTTCAGTGCTTGCAGGATTGATTCAGATGCGGGCTTCGAACCACGTTCGAACTGCGCGATAGTCCTCAAACTTACCTTGGACAAATCCGCCAGTTCCTGTTGAGAAATGTCGAGGAGCCCACGGGCGGCGCGAACTTGGGCCGCACTTTAGGAAACGACCGTTGGAAGTGGTGCGGCCACTTCCAGCTGTCTGACCACGCCCAAGCTGTTAGGAGCTCGGATCATGACTGATTCCGACAATAGCACGACTTTGCCATCCGTCACGCACAACCGACGCGATCGGCACCCCGCAGACGCATCTGGATATTTCGACGACGCAGACCCCGCCATTCCACTCCGGCGAGAATGGTTGCGGGCGCAGCATGTTTCGCGGGTCCTTTGCCGCCTTCAACAGCGTTTAGAGAGGCGCATTCTCGACGTTGCGGCCCCGGCCGCGATGGATAAGAAGGTTGGCTATTCGATTGCCTGCCAAGCGGAAGTCGAGGCCACGACTGCTGCCTTGAGGCTTCAAGACAAAATCCCCCATGTACGGGCGCGGTCGCTTCTTGGCATTGTCGCCAAGCTCGAAATCATCGCCGGCGCAGATCGCGACATCGACGATCCAACAGACTTCCTTGGCCGCATATTGCTTCGGTGCTTGATGATTTGAAGAAAATCGCTGGGAGCCTGTCGTTCGAACGACCCGATCGATCGGTCGTTCACGCGGACTGTCGGCTTTATCAGGAGATAGCGACCGATCTGGTCGGTCTGGAAAAGCACACTGCTCGCCTCATAGCGGCAGGAAGGGTGGTTTGTCCCAGCTAGCACAGGCGGTTGACCGGTTTGGGAGGCGTTCAGGCTTAGGCGAGCATCACGATGGGCCGCCAATTGCGGACTAGGTCCGACCGAGGAAGCGGCCAACCCAACCGGGTCTGGCAGGCGCTGGCGGTGCACTCTCTCCGGTGAAGAAAGAATCCATGATGGTCCCCAGTTCGGAATCCTCAATCTCCGAGAGGACCTGGATCTGATTCCGCAGTCTCAGCCGGATGATGGCTTCCCGCGTCACATCTTCCATAGCCGGACGGCCGAGCCGAGCTGCCGCCCTGACCCAGGCCTCGGCGAACCCGCGCGCAAGTCGCGCGTCACTTCCGATGGATGGGCGCTCGGTGATCTGGACAAGAGCATCTTCCGTGAGCTCTGCCAGCAGCTCCCAGCGGCGGCCGGTCCGAGGACCTCTGTCGAGTATTCGCCCTCTCATCCACAGTCTCTGGAATGCATTGCGGATGCCTCCCTGAAATCGCTCGACCGGCCTTCCGGCGAATCGCCATGCCACAAGATCAGGCAGAACTACCGTCGCGACGAACGCCCACACGTCATCCCGCAGTGCTTCGCCGCTTTCAAATTCAGGCACCTGTGCAAGGTGGATGGATGCAAGTTCGTCGAACCGAGCTCGCTCGATGGCGCTGCCTCGGTCCGGAAATCCGCAGGCCTGGCCGATCTCGAGCAGAGCCGATCGGAGTGTCCGGAGGAACTCGTCGGGCACCGGGCTTCCACCGCTCGCAGCATAAGTTGCCTCGACAGGAAAATGGGCAGACCCCAGGCCTGCATCGACGGTGGCCATGAGACCTGCGGTAGACGACAGGCATGCGTCGACTGCAATGCGGTCGAGTCTCGGCAATAGTGCCACGCTCATGCGCGAGCCTCCTGCGTCGCGACGTCCGCAGCGGCGAGAACCGCTGCGTGGAACGAGGATGGTCTTAGATCGAGCATGCTCCGAATCGTCTGGATGTCCTGGCCGGGAAAGGCCAGCCGGATCCAGAACTCGACTCTGCGTGCTATGGAGCTGGAGTCGCTCTCTGCGACCGCTTGCTCGAAATCGGACTGTCGCAGCGATGTCGCGATGATCTGCGTCATGACATCGGCAAGCACTACCTGGAGAGTGGCGCGATCGCCGGCGAGAAGACGCTCGGTGAAGTCGGGGCGATCGCTGTTGAGGAAAAGTCGAACAGCTCCGCCGAAGTCCCGGTGGAGGTTGCCTGGAGCCCAGTGCAGGTACCATGGCGCATAGGCTTCCGGCCTTCCGGCGAAGCGGCGAGAGAAACTCAGTGATTCCATCGGGAATCTGGGCTCCTCGCCCTCGAGACGCAGATCGATCCGGTCAGACCAGAGCTTCGATGCCGGTCGCGACGGAGACAGCGTGTGGGTGCCTGAACCGGGGTGGCCAAGGAGGATCATTGTCTCGGCAAGAAGGCGCTGGGAAAGGCTGTGTCCCGCCACCCGCTCCTCGAGAAGAATTTCTCCAGCACGAATTTCGCGACGCGTCGCTGCAATGATCGTTCGGGGCATGTTGCCCGCACCCGTGCCGACGCGCATCAACAGCACTAGGGCGAGCTGCGCCATGTCGATCCGCAGCTGTGAGGCGGCGATATCAAGATCGACAGCAATCCGGCGCCTGAGGGTCACGTCGCGTCCGCTGTCCCAGTCCGCAATCCAGGGATCTTCTATGACGACTTCACGATCGTTCTCGACAAGTACCCATGGGCCGGCATGCACGGCGTCGGAGCCCAGAGTCAGGAATGGAAAGGCGATACGGCTCATGCGTCGGCTGCTGCGGACAGTCGCGCACCGAGCGTCACGGCGCAATCGGATGGCATCGCAACAGCCACCTCGAACCTGCCGACTCGATCACCGATCTCGATCCGCGTCCCGCTGCCGAGCGATTCTCCGAAATCATCGCGAGCGTCGAGCACACGAGGTTTGACGGTCGACGGCGCTTCGGCTGCGGTGCCGCCGTCCATCACAAGTGCAGGTTCAACAAGCAGCGAGTTTGCCGCGCCGTCGCCCCTCACGACCATTTCGAAAACCGCGACAGGCCCGTCTCGGCCTTCCTCCAGTCTCAGGAACAAGGGCCGAGAGACGCTGGTGCCGCCACGGCTTGCACCGCCACCACCGCCCCCGGGAGCTCGAGGACCTGCACCTTCGCCTTCACCCTCGAGTACCCGTCCAAACAGGCCGGCGACCGTCGCAAGCGACGGTCCAGTATCGCCGCCGATCGGCGCCGCCGCCGGCGGATTTGCATATTCTGCCGCGGCAACCTTGATGCGGCGGACGGCGATCCGCACGATACTGCGCGCCTCCTTGTCGGCCAGCGCCTCGAACTGCCAATCATCGTGGGCGGGCGGCTCTGCTTGTGCGAAGGCAGCCTCGACAATCTGCTCATCTGAAGCGACAAAGACACCAGCCCACTCGAAGCGATCATCGGGAAGCTGCACACCTTCGTAGTAGCGAACCACCAGTTCCACGGGCCGCATCACTGCGATCGCGGCGGATCGCTCCGGGAACAGGCTACCCTCATGACCTGCTGGCGAGATTCGATCTGCCCGGAGCCCTCGAACCATGCTCAAGCGACCAAGCATCCTGTTCGGCCGAAAGGAGCGTATCTCCTCCCCACTCGCCGGATCGGTCCGCAAGGCCTTCATTGCACGCGCGTAGAGATCCAGTGGAGGAAAGTCCTCAGGCCGCGGCAGTGGATATTCCGTATCCTCGATGAACATGCGGAAGTGCATCTTCCGGGTCTCGGGCGTGTCGTCGATGAGCCGGGGCCAGAAGAACCAGAGCAGTGCCTCCTGCACGAGGCTCATCGCATGCTCGCCATCGGCGCCGACAAACGCAGGGTCAAGAATCATGATCGAGGTGCCTGATCGGGTAGCGTCGCGCCCCGGAAAGCCGATCGCGTCGGCAAGGTCCGCAGCCTCCTGGCCTTCGATCGGGTCGACGTACTCCTCGCCGTCTGCAGGAACACCCCACCAGTGCCTCCCGGTGAACCTTCGTCTCACTCCGTGCGGGTCGTCCGCGTCAAATGCTGATCCAAGCTGGGCAGCGATGAGGCGGCGGACCGGATCGCCTGCAAAGGAGGTCTGACTGTCGATCACGATCGTCGAACAGCGGCTCGCCAGATAGAGGGAGGTCTTGCCATAGCCGTATGTGCCGCCGCCGTGCACGGTGTTACGGCGTGAACCCACGTTCCTCAGGAAATCGACAAAGTCGGTTGGCCCGTCATCAGACGCCAGGTCAGCTCTGGTCGGTCCGGCGAGACCGGCTGTGCCGAAGTCACAGATCTCGAGCACGCGCAGGCTTTCGGAATGCAGGAAATCGTCGAGGCTGCCCGCCGCCTTGCCGTCGAGCGGTCGCTGGCTCAGTATCTCGACACGCAGAACCGCGGCCTGTTGCGGATCAAGCGTGCGCAACCGAAAATGGACCTCGGCTCCGCCGTCGGACAGGGCTGCATCGCAGCTGTTCTGCACGGCCTCTCTCACCACCGTCTGGACAAGATCGATCGAGGGCGCACCGAGCAGCTTCAGATAGCCGTCGGCGGCCAGGTTGCCGGAAGCCGAGTAGGCCTCGGAGTGCAATGTCAGGGGTGGTCGAGGCATGCGATCATCTCGCTGATATGAGCGTCGGCACGAACGGCAGCCAGACGGCTGGACTCGGCCGCGACAAGGTCGATTGAGTAGGAAAGGCTGGAAATGCCCGTGGGCAGGGCCCCGGTCGCGAAGCTCTCCGGGGTAATCCTGGGGAAGTCGCCGGCGACAACATAGTGGTGCTCGCCCTCAAGACGAAAGTTCGCCATGTTCCATACCGGGGCGTTCGGATCAGCGCAGCCGACAGCCGCAAGAAGATTCCGGACCCCAAGGGAGTCCGATGCCGCTGTCATGGCTTCTGCGGACAGCGTCGACACCGAAAGGTCGCCGCCCGTCGACTGCTCGAGCTGATAGAGCACGAGATGCAGCACGCCTCCCGTTGGAGCGAGCAGCTGATCGACCGAGGAAATCTTGACCGAAAGGCCAGTCACTCTCGCGGAGGTCTTGACCTCGAGCGCGAGGCTGCCGGCGCGAAAATCATGACGTTCCATCATGGGGCCGCGCCAGAGCCGCCAGGCGCGCGCATCAAGCCGAAGCATCCGCCGGAGCATCAGGAGCTCGCCGACGAGACCCCTCACTTCCTGGGTAGTTACTCCAGAAGCCGGATCGGCGAGCAGCGATCTGAAGTCGTCGAGGGTCGACGCGCAGGCGTCGACTGGAGACGAGCCAGCCCTGATACGCTTCATCATCTCTGCGCTGACATCCGCAAAGACCCCGTCCAGCCCGGCTGCCAGGCAGACAATGTCAAGGTAGCGTACCGAGACACCATTCAGAGAGTAAGTCGCGATGCCGATCCCAAGCGACGGACTGCTCGGAACCTGCGCGATCCGTTCGCTGTGTCTTATCGGGAGGAGCACGCGCAGCTCGCCCGCATTGCCTAGCGCAAGGCGAACGCTTCCGAAGCCAGTCTCGATTCCCGTATCCACGCTTGGAATCCCGAGCTCGCTCGATGCGTGACCACCACGGCGCAGCATGGACCACTCTTCAAGCGATGGCTCAGTGGACACGACCGGCCTCGAGCTGTTCTGCGATCTCGTCCTCGATGTCTTCGAGATCGTCTGCCGATGGTGGTTCCAGTCTCACACTGTAATATCCGCCTGACCCGTCTGCCGACCCGGGAAAGACAATCCCGAAGCCGACCAGATCCCCGACGGCTTCGAGGCCGACGCGCTGGCCCGACGGCCTTCTCGGCGTCGAGTTCCTGTCGATCGGATAGAGAAGCAGGAGCGGCACGTTGCCGACGACGCCGGCGCGCACGGCCTTCAGCCTGGTCCAATCTGTCTCTGCCGCGGCGTCTCCGCCAGTACAGTCGAAGAGGACGTCCCTTCGCGACATCAGCGCCTTGATGTCGGCGAAATCATCCGGCCGCTCCAGTCGCGTTCTTGTCGAAAGTCGTACCGGGCCAAGTTCGCCCATCGGTGCTGCCGACGGTTCCCCGCTTTTCGGTTCCACGACTCCGACGTTCCATGTCCGCGCGCTGTCGCCAGATGCCTCGATGTATCCCAGCAGGAACTCGGCTGAGAGCTCCCTGTGGGACGCCTGCACAGAGTATGCCCGAAGAAACTGCACTATCAGGCGCCCGGGCACACCGCGAAACAGGATGCGCGCCGATTCCCGGTCGCGTAACCCGAGGTCGGTCGCCTGTGTCATCAGATGGGCGGCGGCGGTCCAGTTTCCCCTGACGATCTCAGGCCTGCGATGATCGAAGCGGATTGTCTGCACGTGCTTGCCGGCATAGCTCACGTCGGTGAGGATGGCCGCTCTCATCTTGCTTGCGGCAGTGATCGCCATCCCCGGGATCGACCTCACCCTGACCGCGAATTCCATCGGAGTCGTCTTGCGGACCGCATACTCCGCCACATCCCCCCTGATCTCGGCCTCGATGAGAGCGAGCGAACGGAACGCCGTGCTGAGCGAATCGGTCATCCAGATGCGCGGCATGTCTTCGTATCCGGGCCGATAGCCGAACCACCGTCCCATCTGCAGCAGCGTATCGTACTGGCTGGATGTGCGCAGAAAGTAGCTCACGCACAGGCCCTCGATCGTCAGGCCGCGAGCGAGGATGGAGCCACCGATCACGATGTATGTCCTCGGAGAACCGTCATAGTTGATCCGATCGTCGCTGGTGCCGTTCTCGACAGGAACTTCCAGCGCCTCGAGGACCGCCGCCATGAATGGCATCAGCTGATGTCCGGTGACGTAGGGCAGGGCGCAGAGGTCGTCGGGCACGCGCTGCTGCTCGGCCTCCCAGAGACCAAGCATCCTTGTCCCAAGAGCAGATCCGGGGTCCGTGATCTGGTCGGCGATAACCTCGAGCCATGCCTTCACCAGAGTGGCCAGCCGCTCATGCATGATCACATACGCTGATGTGTGGATCAGCATCGACATGTGGCTGTCCGCATCGCCTCGGAACCGTCGCGCTGCGCAAGACGCCAGGAAATAAAGGACCGCATCTTCGAGCGAATCCGTCATGCGTGGCTGAAAATGATCCTTTTCTGCCCGGCTCGGAGGCTGAAGGAACGCGATGTCGTCCTCCGGGATCTCCCGGATCATGTCGAGCCCCTCTTCTTCAGGCTGCGGGGAATCCGCGTCGACGGGCGGGCGGCCGAACAGACGCTCGGTCCCGAAATAACCATCCGGCGTCGGCAAGGCGGTTATGAAGTCCTTCGGGTAGAGGTCGTCGAGTTCCCTTCCCCCAGCGGGGAAGGGGTTGATGAGCACGTTCGCGAACGGCGTGGCGGTATATCCTACGTAGGAATTTGCCGGGATCTTCTTGAGGATGAGGCGGATCCTCTCGTTTATACGCGTCATGTCGTACTCGCCCGAGGCCGTGTTCACACTCGCCTGGTCGCATTCATCGTCGATGACAAGCACCTTGAGACGGCGCAGAATCGCGGGCAGAGTGCGCTCCAGTGTGAGAAGCAGCTGTCCGAGCGGAGCAACATTCTTCTTCACGACTGCGAGCTGCGCCGCCCCATCCACGGGCATCGGAAAGCCGCCATTGGGCGGCATCCTGAAATCGCCCTGCTCGTCTTCCCGAGTCTGGAGCTGCCACTGGTCTCTCAGCCGATCGACCAGATCCTTCTGCATGCGCCCCTGGGTCTGCTTGCGAAGCTTGTTCGTGAGGCCAGCCAGAATGATCACCAGATTGTAGCCGGCGTCGACAGCCTTTGCGATGACGGCGGTCATGTTGGCGGTCTTGCCGGACTGCACGTGTCCAACGACCAGACCACGACATGCAAAGCTCTCCTTCGAGGGATTCTCAAGCAGCGAGACGATCTCGTCGGAGGCCTTGCCGATGCGGTCATCGACAGTGTCTGCGGACCAGCCCTTGGAATCGACGAGATACGCCCGCAACGCGGGCCAGTGACGATCAGTTTCCGCCGGCCCATGATACCAGTCCTGGCGGATTCGGAAGATCGAATTCACCCTGAGGATTTCGACGGGTCGAATGGATCCGCGAACCTGTTCGATGGCGGCAGCAAAATCCTGCTCGGTCTCGTCCGAGAAGCGGCCAAGGAACGGTTCGAGGTCCTGCCGGACGAGGCGAGCCGCGTCGTCCAGGCCGTCAGCCGATGACAGGCGCGCGCGCAACTGCCTGACAAACGCATCCATTTGTGTCGCTGATACCGACATCACCCGCCCCGCTGTGAATAGACTCATCGCCCCGAATGGACTTTGTACGCCGCAGGCCATCTGCTGCAAGCTGAAATGAAAAAATCGCGAACGACTTCGCCACTAGAACCGTACGCGAATATCAGCGTGAGTCTTTCCAACCGGCCTGGTCAGGCAACTTGCGACAGCTTCATTTCGTTTTCTGTTGCATCGCTTCTCTCGGCAGTCAGAATTACGAAAAGAGCTTCACCGATCCAGCGGGCGAGGAGAGGCGGCACCGCATTGCCAACCTGGGTATATTGCTGGGTACGATTGCCCTGGAAGAGATAGTTGTCGGGGAAGGTCTGAAGACGCGCCGCCTCGCGCACCGAAAGGCTGCGACATTGCATTGGGTCAGGATGGATAAAGTAGTGTCCATCCTTGGAGATATGACTCGTGACGGTCGTTGAGGGAGCCTTGGAGAGTTGCACCCTGAAGCGATCGGCAAACTTGCCCGAGTTCCAGTTCTCGTGCTCCGGTGCCAGCTCCTCCGGAAAATCCGACGCCTTCGGCGAGCGGCCGACGACTTCGGCGAAGACCGCTGCAAAGAAGTAACGGGCAAGATCGCTCGCCATATGGCTACGAGTCGCATGATTTGGCAGCGTCTCCAGCCTGGGATCGATCAGCCAGTCACGAAGGTCGGCTGGACAGGCTGGCGAGATGCCGACGCCCCGCGCCTCACGGCCAGGTATGTCGTTCAGATTCTCGAAGGTCGCATGATACCGTTGAGCCGTCTGCGCAAATGCTGCTTGCAGATCATCCGCGAGACCGGTGTCCACGTCGGCGACAAAGGCCATGGCGATGCTGACCATCTGTTTCCACTCCTCCCGGCTGTCGACCCCACGGCTGAGACCGCTGCGCAGCTTCGGCATCCCATCCAGTACGTTGCCGACGGTTGCAGTCAGGCTATGGCGGACCATCAGGTCGGCGAGGGCGGAATCAGGCAAATCCGCAGCCAGGTCGGACCTGAGGCCGACGACGATCACTCGATGGCGTGCTTGAGGAATTCCGAAATCCTCGGCACGAACTATGAAATCAGTGGCGCGTGGTTCAAACCTGCCAAAGCCGAGTTGTCCTCGGCTACGCGGATCCAGTGCAATCAGCCGGTATGGCTCTCCATGCGGCCGGTCTCCACGCAGGTCACGAAGTACCTGATCGAATATCCGATTCTCGCCATCGACCGACGAAGACAGCATGCCCTTGACGTTTTCCATGACAAAGGCCGCAGGCCGGAGTCGATCGAGGATGCGGATATATTCCCTGTACAGGAAGTGCTTTTCATCCTCGCTGGCCACATACCCTTCCTTGCCCTGGTTGCGGGCACGGCCAACAAGCGAATATGCTTGGCAGGGCGGACCGCCTATGAGGATGACATTGCCGTCACTTTCGGCCCGGATGGCGTCGAGTCGAGCATTCAATCGCTCCTCGGGATCCTCCTTGCCAAGCTCGAGTTGCCAGGCCTCCTCTTCCGCTGCGGCCCATTCCTTTGGGTGCTTTTTGGACCAGTCGGGTACTTCGCCCCCCTCATTGATCAGATTGTAGTAACTTTCAGGAAGGGAATTGCCAAACTGGCGCAGGAAGCTTCGCAGCTGCAGGGTCGAGTGCGCCGCCTTGTCCTTCTCGATCGACAGAGCGATCTTGAACGCGCATTTCCCATCGGCGCCGGAAACGCTCGAAAATCCCTCGGCCAGTCCTCCAGGACCTGCAAATATGTCAACAACTGCATATGTTGGCAAGAATCACGCTCTTTCGACCCCGGGAGCAAAGGTCTGATTAATATCAGCTCTGCAGAGAAATGACAGGCTTGGATCGATGGCAGATGTAGTTGATCAGGCGACCCGTTCTCGGATGATGTCCGGCATTCGAGGGAAGAACACGAGGCCGGAAATGGCATTGCGAAAGGCGCTGCATCGGTCGGGGCTGCGATATCGATTGCACGGGGCACATTTGCCTGGCCGACCGGATATGGTTCTGTCTTCGCGACGGGCGGTAATCCTCGTTCACGGATGCTTCTGGCATCGTCACGCCGGTTGTCACTGGTGCAGCACACCAGCGTCCAGGCCGGAATTCTGGGCTGCGAAGTTCGATCGAAACATGACCCGGGACTGCGAGGTGGTCGATGCCTTGCATGCGGAAGGCTGGCGCGTTGCTATCGTCTGGGAATGTGGGCTTCGGGCAGCGTATCTCAATGAGACGGTAGAACGGGTGCTCGCCTGGGTATGGTCGGAAAGCGGTGATTTCGAAAGCGATGTTGTACGCCCACGTGTCGATTTCTCCGCTGACCAGGAGAGCGTCATTGTGACTGGAGCGGCGAGTTGAGAAAGCCAAGGGCCAGACATTGGGATTGTGACAAATCCTGGGTATGATTTAAATGAGACCCAGGATTTGTCACGGAGCGACAATGTGACATATCCTGGGTATGATAGAAACGAGACCCAGGATATGTCACGTCATGGACCGGACTCAAACAACCCAACGCCAACAACTGGCTGCCCTCCTGGACACCCAGCCAATCATGCGCGCATATGAACTCCGCAAGGCCGGGATTGCGCCCGAGACGATCTCGCGCGCTGTCCACAATGGCCAACTCATCCGCATCTCCCGCGGCCTCTATCAACGCGCCGACAGTGAAGTCGAAACCGAGCAGGCGCTCGCAGAAGCTGCAAAGAGGGTCCCCAAAGGCGTCATTGCCATGGTTTCGGCGCTCGCCTTTCACGGGCTGACCGACCAGATGCCTCGCAAGATATGGGTCGCAATCAGCGCGAGGGACTGGGCACCGGTTCCTTCATATCCGCCGATCCGCATCGTCGAACTTCGTGACAGGTACATGGACCAAGGAATCGAGCATCATCGAATTTCGGGAGTCGACGTTCCGATCTTCTCGGTCCCGAAGACGCTCGCCGATATCTTCCGCAACCGCAAGCTGGTCGACCGCTCGGTTGCAGTGGAGGGGCTGCGAGCTGCCCTCGACCAGCGTAAGGCCACACCTGGTACTATCGCGGAGGCGGCAATCGCAGGCGACTCCTGGAAGATCATGCGCCCTTATCTCGAGGCTCTGACCTCGAATGGCTAGAGGCACTACAAATCAGGCTGCCTCGATCAAGCAGCGATTACTGAACCTCGCGCGCAAGGAAGGCCGGATCTATGAGGTCGTGCTGGTGCGCTACGCGCTGGAACGGATGCTCTACCGCCTGTCTGTCTCGGACCAGCGCGATCGTTTCATTCTGAAGGGAGGGATGCTCGTTACCCTATGGATCGACGGTGGCAATCGCGAGACGCGAGACGCTGACTTTCTTGGGCACGGCGATGCCAACCCGGAAAAGCTCAAAGCTACATTTGCCGAAATCATGGCAATCGCTACCGACGATGGGCTTGTATTCGATACCCAAGGCCTGACTGCAACTACGATCCGCGAAGAGATGGAATATGGCGGGGTGCGCCTACGCACGACGGCCTTTTTGGAGCGGTCCAGGATCCCAGTTACGATCGACATAGGGTTTGGCGACGCTCTGGCGGCAGCGGCGCAACCGCTCGCCTATCCATCGTTGCTTGGCATGGAGACGCCGCAGATACGGACCTATCCCCCGGCAACAGTTATCGCTGAGAAATTTCAGGCCATGGTCGCGCTGGGCATCGCCAACGGTCGCATGAAAGATTACTACGATCTGTGGGCGATCCCCAAGGCAGTCCCTCTCGCAGATACGGATCTGGATGCTGCTATCCGAGCGACTTTCGAGCGGCGACATACTGACATTCCTGACGGTAGGCCACCTGGTCTTTCAACGACATTGCTGGACGATGCGACCAAGCAGCGCCAATGGCATGCCTACGCACAATCAATCGACCACGACGGCCTGTCGCTGGTGGAGGTTGTGGATGCCGTCTGGGCGCTGGTGGGACCATCGTGCGCGCGCATCAGATCGTCTGACAATTAAATTGTGGCCCGCAACCCGGACGTATCTGCTGTAAATGGCACCCTGTCGGCAGCTCGCCAATCCGAGTGACGCTGTGTTTCGACCGACAGCCTACAATAGTCGTTGATCCGGGATGCAAGTCAGAGAGCCGGTGCGGCTGGTACCTTGGATAAGGGATAAACAAGATGGAGGACGATGCCGGGGGCAATGCGCGAACGCTCGAGATCGATCTCGGCGAAGAGCTCGAAATGGATCTGGCGACGCTTGATCCACATGCTTACGATCGGATTCTCGTTTACGTGCCGCTCCCTTCATTCGGGTCAACCCAGTCCTATCGCGACATCTGCGGAGATCTTCTTGACGCTTCGTGGGCCATTGAACGGATGGCTGCACATTCGAAGTGTGTCAGGACCGAAAACCCACCCGGAGGCTACCGCTGCATCAGGGCCGTCCTCACTGGACCAAGGCCGGGAATGTTCGGCGCCATCGCCGACTGTGCGCTTCTGCTCGGGGAACTCGAGGATTTCACAGACGATGCAGAACTGGAGGAACTGCAGAACCTTCGCGAACAGGTCTATGACTATGAGGACAACCTGGAGACTCTGGTTCCCCGAGCGCCGGAGATTATCGACTGGTATTTCGCCAACCTTCACGAAGTGAACAACGAGTTGCGGTCCGAAGCTCCGGAGGCATGGAGCAGTCAGATGGAGCGCTTCCCAGAGCGTCGCCTCGGGTTCCATCGCAGCGGCTTCAGCGGCATACTAGGGGGGAGCTGCTATGCTTCGCGGACCGGGTGGCTTGTGCCGGTGGCGATAGGCCCCGACCGATTCTTCGCGGGAACGGATCAGAAGTACCGTCTGAATGACTTCCTGCCCGCCGACTTCGTCATCATCAACGGCGAGTCGTTCGTGCATCACGAGGGCCTCTTGGTCCGCTTCCCATCGGGTCGGTATTTCGAATCCCGGGTCTGCGCGGGGCTCGTGACCCAGGACGACGAGTATGGCGAACGCTGGTCATCCGACCCCTTCAGCGCGCTCCGTTCGCCGAAAGCAGAGAAAACTGCTCCTATGGGCATCAGGACTTGGGACACGGCAGAAGGCATGCCAACGCTCGCGGAAGGCTGCTACCTTCACGAGACTGGTACGCTTGCGTTCGTCAATGATGGCTATTTCCTCCATTTCCTCTACGACATCAGGCCGGCGCAGCTGCAGACGGCCAAGGCGCTCCGCGAGGCTTCGGCCCAAATGACCGAAGAGCTGTCTACCGCGACCGGCGCCGCGCCGTTCTTTCAGTGCGACTGGACGAGCTTGGACGACGAGGCCTTCGAAGAGCTTTGCTACCAGCTGATCTTCGACAACCCGAAGTTCAATTCTGATACCATTCGGAAGCTCGGCAAATCGAGGTCGAGGGATGGCGGCCGCGATATCATCATCCATGAGGCAACAATAGGCGCTTGGGTGGAGCCGAAGAAATGGATTTTCCAGTGCAAGCTTGTCACCAACGGTTCGTCCCTCGGAGCCACACGCCTGACGGACGTCGGCGACATGCTCGAGCAATACGGCGCCCGAGGGTTCGGCGTGATCACCTCAGCTCAAATGGACGCCACACTCTACGACAAGCTCGACGCGATCTGCTCGAAACGCCGAGTCGACCAATACCACCTGTCGGTTCTGGAGCTCGAACGGGCGCTAGGGCGCAATCGCCGTGTCAGGCAGAAATTCTTCCCGGGATCATGATCTACCCCCTCAGCGGCCAACATGGAGACACGACCCGGGCGCAATAGACGACCAGAAAGCGGCAGCTTTTCAGCGTGGTCTGATGATCGCGCATCTCACATGCGGAATAGTTTCCTCTAATCCGCCGGATTTTTCTCGACCATCGACCCTACAGCGCTCGCCCATTCCAGCGGTGAGCACGCGGTGGCCAGCTTCTTTTCGTTGTCAATCGACTAAAGTTGAAGGCTGACGGAAGGCGAATAACCAGAGTAGCGATTGCCGCTGTCTGCCTCTTTTTCAGGGTCTGGCTCATCGAAATCGACTTTCGATGATCTTGCCGAAATATCGAGGAAATGGGGACTGATCAGAGCATCGATCTGCTTCAGGCGCTGCCGGATCCAAGTCGCCATCGCGCTAATTCTGCCGACATCCTCAGGCGTCGCATTCTCGAGATGGGTCAGCACCGCGTTCAACTTGTCCCGATGGGTCAGTTGTTCATGGATCGCATCCACAAATTCCATACGGCGCTTCTCGCGGCTATTAAACGCTTCCTCGCGTTGCCGCTGGGCTTCGGCGTCTCGTTGACGACGCTCTCGTTCCTCGCCTTGTCTCCTGCGTTCGCTGATGAACGCCGCGTGTCCAGCGAAGCCTGCCAATATGTCCGGCAGCATGCTTTCCAAAGTTTGCGTCTTTCCGTCGGAATATTTGCGGCGAAGGCCTGAATACGGGTTGGCGTGAATGACGATAGCGAGCCGCCCGGATGGAGACTCGTCGTACTTGGGCCAAGCGTCGTTGGTGTTGCCCCAACGCGTTCTTTCATCCCGCCGTTTCAATTCTGCCGGCGTCGGTTGATGCAGGGTCTTTTCGGGCTGCTCCTCCAGGCCGAACGCAACTGATTCATTCTCGACAACGAGTACCAACCCGTTCTCGGTTGCCTTGGGCAAATGGCCTTGAGTTTCTGCAAGAGCGAACAACTGACTTAGGATGCGAATTCCCCTTTCAATGGAAGCCGCAGCAATTTTGAGAGGGACAACGCCCCTGGACCGAACGATCGCGAAGCCCTGATCGTCCGGACGCGCTTTTGAGATCGCGCGCCTTGTGACAGCTAGAGACGGGAGCTCAACGACGCTGGGCGTAGACTCCGGCGTAGCGGCCACCATCGGATTAGCCGCAGCGTGCTTGTTGAGCCTATCTCGGGCTTTTTCTGTGGCTTCGCGGACGGATGGCGACAGGTGCTGTTCGGAACTTCCTGCGATCCTCACCAACGCCAAGTTTGGTTCGGCCGATGGGGGCAGCGCTTGCTTGTTGACGCGCTTGCCGTATTTCAGTTTTGCCCAGTATCCGCGTTCTGGTGTTGGAATGTGGTGGCGATCGCAGGTCTTCTTCAATGCCGTACCCGTAACGCCGTAATCCGCAGCAACCTTGGTCATCGGCTTGGACCAGACCTGCTCGTAAAGCTTCTCGCGAGAAACCGTCCTCACCCTCTCGACCTCTTCTTCCGCCCACGCGTCCACGGCCCGACTCCAGTGATCAATCGATCCAGATATGGAGGTAGGCGTATTGATCCTGTCAGTTTTGACGGTACTTCATCAAATTCTCGCTGGATCATCAACGATCGACTGTGGGAAAAAGCGTCGGCATGGGCAAAGCTCAACGGCGCCTTAAAAAACGGATCGGCTGAAGCAGGCGGCGAAACGCGCGCCTAAATCGCTACGACCAGTGAAGGTCGCTATCGGTGGTTGCGTGACCGTGATTTGGACTTGCGGTTTTTGCCGACAGCCGATCCGGCTCACGGCTCTCCGACTAGCACGCCTTGCTATTCCTTTCTGCGACCGATTGATTTGACGACTTCTCTCGTCCTCCGCATGAGGACATCTTGCGAGACATGGACCAAGATCGTGATCTCGGCAGGCCCTGAAGAGGCCCACGTATGCCGCGGACTGCTGATCTCCGCGGCAGCATGGCTGCGACCGTTCTCGACTCGCAGCGAGCGTCACCCGCAATGGCAGTGAGATCGCACAAAGGCTCTTGCGCCAAGTGGCTGACAGAGCGATTCTGCGCCTGACGATAGTAGAGCGCTTTGCAAGGCCCTGCGCAGAAACAGATCAGGTGAGGATTTAGATACCAGGGGATGACCAAGGCGCATCTTACGCAATTGTGGCAATGGCTGTCTGTTGTCTGCGTCTTCTTTTTGGTGGCGAGCGTGGTTTCCCTACAGGGAGGGTCAGAGTTTTTGGGAAGCCTCTTTGGCGACAAAGTTGGCGTAGACGACAACATGCCGGCCACCGGTTATTTTGGGGCAATTGTTGGCGGAGGCTTGTTTGTGCTGTCATCAAGCGTCTTCCTCTTGCACGCACGGCGCCATGGCGACCACTGGCACGCTCGCATACCAGTGGTTTGGCTTGACGGACTTGATACGGCCACACGGGAAGGAAAGATCTTTCAGATTTGCGTTCTCGTGATTTTCGTTCTTGTTCCGGTCGCTGGAGTTATGTGCTGCATGGCCGAAGCTGAATCGGGCGACATCTGTGAACAGGACACCCGGTACTTTTACGAGGGCTCCGAGACCATGCTGCTGTGGGCTCCGGTGGCCAAGGAAGGAAATCAGATGAGGCTTCGCCAAGCTGGAACTGGTGCAGAGCCTTGTTTGTCCGGCGTCGAGCTGTTTCCCCGTTCTCTAACTCCGCTAACTTTCTACGGCTTGCCGCTCGCGGCTGGCGTCATTGCAACGATGGCCCTCATCTCTTTGTTCTCCCGTCGAAAAACTGGCCAGTCAGAGGGATTTCCGGAGGTAACGTAGCGTCGGTCCTTGTCGAAGTTCACTTAAGAAGAGCAGACGTGATCTCGGTGTCGAAGGTCAAGGCGAGCTTCGTCGTGACGACGAGATTGTCGGGAGCAATATGGACACCTGTCAGCTGGATCGTGGGAGTTCCAGCGGTGATTTTCAGGCCGGGCACATTGGCCTTCGCGATGCCGGTTGTGATTTGCGATGCAGCCTCGTCGATCGGCTTGGTGAGATCGAATTTAGAGCCTTCTTTGAGCGCCGAAAGAATTTCCGTTTCGAAAAGACTTTGGACGATCATCCAGAACTTGTTGTCGATGACAGTCGCAAAGTGAATGCCTTCCACTGTGATGGCTTTGCCGCCCTGAACCAGCGTCGGCTTACCAGACAGATAGACCCAGCCAGTTGTGTCGAACCACTGGCCTGGCAACTTGGCATCGATCTTCAGCCCAACAGCGAGTGATCCATTGCTGGGATAGAGGTCCACGTCGTCAATCCGGATCTCGATCGTGTTGGACGCGATGTTCTGCTTGAAGGTTTTCCCTTTCAGGGCAGCCGCCAATTCGGCTTTGAGAAAGTCGTATGGAGCGATTGCCTGAAGGTTCACATCGAGCCCGCCATGATCGGCAGACGCGGAATTCAAAGGAGGAATGGCTGTGCCGGTCGTCGCGATCTCAGATGGCGAAAGGACTGTCGTCGCGCCGACGCGAACGACCATTCTTAGCGCGTCGTCCTCTGCTATGAGCCCAGAAAAGCCCGCTGTCTTGGGCTCGATATTTAGAAAGAGGGGAGTCTGCTTGAGTCGGTCGATCTTGATCGAGAACGGGTGCCACTGCTTCGAAACGCCTGACCGGACAGCGTCACAGGGAAGAAGGCTCTGAGCCGCGTTCTGTATGTCGTCGCGGTGCTTGTCGAACTCGCCGTTCAGAACATCCGCAAGCCCAAGATTTACCGGACCGGCGCACACTTCAGGGTGACCGAGAGCACCGAGATCAATCCCAACGCAATTCCTCCCGACGAGTTCGACGGATGCACTATCTACCCATTTTCCGACGGGGGCAGCCTTGACGATCGGACACCATCCACTGTCTAGACCGACATTCATATTGATCTGCGGCGAAACCCGAGCGTCGAAGCTCTTCCCAGATAGAGAGAGCACTCTTGCGAGGTCGCCGCCAAGACCGGCCTTGCCCGTTATGTGGACACTCTGGCCTACTTGGATATCGGCGCCGGATTTTGCGATCCGAAGAGACCGATCCTTGTTCACGCTCGCGTCCCAGTGATAATCGGCACATTGATTCCTTGTGCCGATACTAGGACCAACGATGTCTGGCACGTTTATGCACACCCTCTCAATTCCAGCGCCTCGAAAGTCCAAGTATGGCTTGTCAAAACACTCCTGGTGCGATCCCACGCGGCCTGGATTAACGAACGGTATGTTCATGCACGCAACGTGGCCATCCCCGTTCAGCAGGACCGAGTTTGGGACTTTCGCTTCCCCGGCCTGAACGAGTGCACTGTAAGGAATCGACGCCACCAGCGTGATGACGCTATCTGAGATAGTGGGAGGAGGAACGGCCTCGCCACCATGAGGCGGCGCTTGGAAGAGTTGATCGCCGTTGCAGGCTGCCAGCGAGATACAAACCGATGGCGCCAGCAATAGGAGACGAGTTTTCGCGATCGTCATAATGTTTCCCCATGTCTTAATTCTATTCACAAATTACTGTGAGAAGAGGGTGCAGCGCGTTCCGCATAAGTCACTGATCGCGCTGGTATCGTTACTCGTAACAATACTATTCATTGCCCCGGCAACCTTTGGGAAGTTTTCGTGGAGGAATTGCCCCGCGCGAGACCACGAGCCTCCGGCTCGCGTGCCAAAGGCACGGCATCATCCGTTGCCGTCAATTCTTGCCGAAGGTTCCTGATGCCTTTTCCCACATCTCCCATGAGGGCGGAGATTCGCCCGCGCCCGAAGAAAATCATCACGACGACGATGACGAGCAGCCAGTGCCATATGCTTAGCGTACCCATTTTCTATCCTTCCTTTGTCCGATCGAGTTAGGATCGGTCGAATGGTTAGGTTGACGATGTACCGCCGACCGGATCGACCGCCCGGCGGCTATGGGATGCCGGCAACGATGTCCTCGGCGAAATATTCGAGGTTGTTGGCTGTGCGCCTTGCTTTTTGGGGCTCCGTTCTTGCCAATTACTCGGCGTCGGCGATGGTATAGTCAGGCTTGCCGTCGCCCGTGACGTCGGTATCGACGATTGTGGCGCTGGTGGCTTGATGAGACGCCTCGTGGACGATGGTCCCGCCTCGGGAATCGGCGCCCTTGTCCGATAGGTCGAAGAAACCTGACTCCAGGAAAATCTCGGAGAAGCCCCCCTTGGGAACAAAGGCCAAGGTACCCGGGTCGTCGTCTGGCATTGTCTTGTTCGGACACCAATAGCTCTGGAACACCATAAAGCCGAGGACCTCTTCGTAGACTTGCTTGAGTACGGGATCGTCGTCGCCTTCATTCCCCCCGAACCAGCGCTTGAACTTCGCGCCACTAGCGGAATTGGTGGTCGGCAGACTGTTGATGGTGTCCGACAGCATCGAGCGCGCTTCCACTACCGCGGCCGATGCAATGGCATTTTGTCCCGCATCACATGCAACGCGGTACGCGTCAAATGCGTCGGAGCGGGCGGTTGTTGCCGCCATGCACAGCAATCCTGCGACGCCGGCCAGTCTCAGTGAATTCCTCATGTGATTTCCTCCGCTGTCGTGCGCGTTTCGCTTCGGGCAATTTCGATACTTGCTACTTTGAGGTCGCATCTTCGGGCTGCATTTTTGGCGGCGTGCTCGCGCTTTCCATCGGGAGGTCGAAAGCTATGCGTGCCGAGAAGCGTGGACCGGAATCGACCAGGGTATTTGGCTCGAACATCGTTTCGGGAGATATCGGCTCGGCCGGGTAAGTCGCCGGCATCCGCTGCTCGATTTCCTCAAGGTAGGCATAGAACCGGCCTGGGCCTAATTGCGCCAGCCGCTCGGCGTCGATCGAACACTGCAAATTCCAGCGGCCTACGCCGTCTGCGATGTGCGGGTTGTTGTCGAACGCATGGAACTCCGCTGCGTTGACCGGCGTGCGCCTCCACCGATTCCCGTTGTCCTTACCTTCATGGACCACGCTCATTCGCATCTGAGGCTTGTCGAGTGCGTCGTAGATCGGGTGCCCTGCTCTCTCGTAGCGCTTGTGGTGCTTGACCCTTTCGGACGCCTGACCGAAAACGCTGGCGAACACCATGAGACCGCCCTTCTCTCCGCGGATCGGCGTAACCTCGGCGGTGCGACCGGGCAGGATCTGGCTCCATGCGACCACCGGCTCCGAGACCTGGAGATCCGGTTCGGTATGCTCCTGGTAGCGAACCAGGCCGAACCGAACGAACGGGTCGGTCGATCTCGAGGGCGTGATCTCGATGTCGACGAACCATTCCTCCCGGTCTGCGTCGAAGCACGGCTCGTAGGTGATGAGACTGACGTCCATCATGTCGAGCTTGAGCTTGGTGCTGTCCTGGTCGGCAGCCGTCGCGCTGTCTTCGTCGTCCGCCCTGGCGATTGGCATCTTCACGTTACGGACAATGCGCGGGTCGTGCGGAGAGTTGTTCAGACGCTGCAGGATATCCGGGGGAATAGGGGGATCCTGTGGCCTGTGAATGAGATGGGCGACATCGGCGAAATTGTACGGGCCGATCAGCGGCTCGGTGCTGGGAGCGCTGTCCCAGCGGATCGGATCGCCGCCCCAGCGCGTGATGAAGGCGCCGCCGGGTCCGACAAATTCGTCGGACAGCTCATCCAGCGCAACGCTGCGCTTGTAGTAATCGCCGAGTTTGCGCGACAGCGATGCCTCCAGCTCGTCGAAATGGTTCGGTGGCCAAACCACGACGCCCAGCCGTTCGCCTTCGCCAGATGAAAACCAGCCGCGCGATAGATAGATGCGGGTCACCGCACTGCGCTTGAGCGTGTGGACGACCAGCCCCTGTTTGTCGACCGTCAACCGCTCGGTCCGGAACACCGGCATGGGCGAACGGACGACACACTTCGCAGGGCGCTCGCTGGCAGGCAGCCAGATTTCGTGCGGCAAACTTTCCCTGATCTGCTGCTTACGGTTGAGCGGCTGCCTCCGCCCCAGTTCCTGCTGTGTAGGTTCCTTCGGGCCGCGCCAGCGGTCGACGGTTTCCCAATCGGCCGCGAAACGCGAGAACGCCACCGCCTTGACGACGAGGCGACGTGCCTTCGCGTCCGGGAAGGTGTGCACCTGGTCGGACTTGAACATTAGACGCCGCACCTGTCCGCTGCCCGCTGGCTTGCGGGGTGTTGCCTCTTCCTTGTTCACGACGACCAGGCCGCGCCGCGCGGCTTCGTGCACCATGGCCAGGCTGATGGTCGAGTTCCCCTCCCATTGCGGCCACAATGGCGTCGCCCCCTCAGCCGGCAATGCTTCACAACGCAGCAGGGTGACCTCAGACCTCTGCAGGGAGACACGGTTTCGGTCGTCGATATCCGCGAAGCCGTAGACGTCGAGCACCGAAGAAAAGCGGCGTTTGCCCGCCTCGTCGAGCAGGCTCGGCCAACGGCCCGCGCGGCGTGCCTTGAGGCTGCGCCGCCGGCTGATGTCGTCCATGACAGAGCTGCGCGGCGCCACCGTTTCCGCGACGATTTCGAACCCGTCGGCGTCCGTAAGGTCGATGGAGATCGCGCCCGTCAGCAGGTAGTCCTTTGAACCGACTGCTGTTGCCGGCCGGAACACATCTCGCGCCAGCGCCAGCGCCTCGATATGCCGCTTGGCCCCTTCAGTCGTCTGCGCGGCAATGGCCGCCGGCCGAACGGCGTCGGCTGCACCGAACAGGTTCCTCGCCAGATACTTGTCCGAAGCACCTTCGCCAATCCACTGCACCGCGGCGATTGCCTGGTCGAACCCGTCGGGCAGTGGCGATACGGCCCATCGCGGCGCCGATGCCGGGCGGCTCGCCGCACAAGCGACACGCACCGGCGCCACGGCCGAGAGCTCGTCGATCGGCCGCACGCACGTCGCGTGTTGCAACAGAAGCTTCGCGATATCCAGCAGCAGATCGTCGTTCGCGCCGCTGTGGCCGCCGATGGAGCAGTGACAATCGGCTGCGTCTCCAACCTGTGCGGCGAGGCATTTTTGCAGCGTTTCGGCAGCCTGATCGCCGAACATCGCGGCGAGCTTTGCCGGCGCTGCCGGAGACCCCATCGGATTGACGAGCGCTCCGAGCACCTCTGTCAGCGAAAACCATTTCGCCAGGCGCTCCGGGCTCGGCAGACAGAAGGCCACCAGGTCATAGTCTTCCGAGGGGGCGAGTTTCATCTCGACCACCTTCACACGAGCGCCGGTCTTGCCGAACTCGCCCGATGGCGACAACTGCTGATCGGGAGATTTGGCGAATGCCAGCACCTCGCTCGCTGCCTTGGGCCTTGGCCGGCGGTTCACCGGCGACATCACGATGGCCAGCGGCCGGGCATTCGGCCACTTGCTGAGCCCGCCATCGTAGACGGGGATTGTCAGAGAGCCATCGAGATACGCCCCGGTGGTGCGGTGTTTGAGACGCAGCACATAATACTCGGCGGCGGGGTCCGGCAGAAACGCTTGCCGCTCGCCGACATCATGGCCCGCGATGAACACGGTCTCGCCCTGTTCGTCGGGCGCGTCGTAGACGATTTCGCGGAACTGTTCAGCCGGAATCATGCCGAAGCCATATGGCTTGCGGGTGACGGCGATCGGAAAGCCGGCCGGCCGGCGGGCGCGGGAAGCATTCTTGTCGTTCATGTTCGGCGCCTGGCGATCGCGACGTACGTCGCGCAGTCCGCCCTTGAGGCGCTCGCGAAAGTCGCTCGTATCGAACACGCCGTGACGCGTCGCCTCGTCCTGCGAGATGGTCGGCGGCACGATGATGCGCATGGTGGACGATGGGTTAGCCCGCCTGCTCGCCGGCACGTAGGGCGCCCCAGCCATGAACTCGCCGCCATCTGCCGGCTCGGAATTGTTGAGGCGAAGCGCCGCACGATCGGCCTGCTCGAAGCCCATCGGCGCGTTGCTGCGCAGTGCAATGTGGTTCGGCAGCAGCACGTCCGGGCGGCCGATCGCTTCCTGGCGCAGGAAACGCCGCAGTGATGCCGGCGTCGGCTCTTCAGTCAGTTTTGCGGGAAAGGCGAGCAGGCTCTCCAGGTCCTGCGTGGTGTTCGCCACGTATTGCCGCTTCAAATGCGCGCCATCCTCACGCAACGGGATGGCGCGGCCGCCGAGGAAGGTCGAGCGCATGGCGAAACGGTAGCCAACGCCATAGCGAAGCGGTGGTGGCCGCGACGCCGGCTCGTTCTTGGCATCGGGAAGACCGAGCGTTCGGCGGAAGGGAAGCGCGGCTTTCCCGGCAGCATCGTCGGGCACCGGACGCTCGGGCGCGCAAAGTACTGCCATCGGCGTGCCGTCCCATTGCGCAACAGCCTCCTCGACAACCGCGTCGGTGTCCGCGCCGCCGCTGCCGCGCGGAACCAGCCGCGAGGCGAAGACCATGCTGGCGGCGTCGATCTCGCGGCGCTCAGCGGAGCCGGGTGCTCCGATCAATGTGTCGAGCGCGGCCTTGACAGCCGGCTTGGGCTCACGCTTCACGCGGAAGTCATAACTTACTGTACGGCTCATCAGGCTGCGCCAGCGATCCACCTTGTTCTTTCGGACCGCGACGTCGAGCCGGCGGCCGATGGTCAGATCTTCGGCAAAGAGCAGGGCCCGCGCACGCTGCTCGCCTTCTTCCGGTTTTGTGCTCTTCTGCGCAGCCGTGCGGGCAGCGGTGCGGATTGCTTCGTCGGCGCGCAACCGATCCATGACGACGAAACCCGCTGTCTGGAAGGCGTTGGCAATCGCCTCCGCCTTGTTGATGACGTCGTCCTTGCCGGTCGGTTCGACGGCGCGGCGCATGTCGAGCGACACGAGGCCGTAGCGGGGGTTACCTTTGGCGGCGCCGGCGCCGGTCAACGATACGCCGTCGAACTGGTCGAGGTTGGTTATCAGATCCATGATCCGGGCCTCCCAGCCCTTTTCGCCCTGGATCATCCCCGGAACATCGATCTCGTCCTTCGGCGCAGGCCAGAAATGATCGTCGGCCACCTTTGCGGTGGTCCAGACGCGCGGCGTCGAGCGGCCTGCCTCGTCCGCTTCGGCGGCGAGGAACATATACGGGTCCATCTCCATCGGCTCGAGTTCCAAGTCGATCGCCAGACAGAACAGGCGCGCGAAACCGGCGTCGCCCTGCAGGGCATAGAAGGTTTGCGCAATGCGCTCGAGGCGCTTCTGTTCTTCCGGCGGCGTCTGGGGGGCCTGAGCCCAGCTTCCGTAGAGCTGCGTCTTCGCGGCCGTCCCAGGGCTGTCAGGTTCCGGCTGGCCGGGATTCTGAACAGGAAGCTCCGCCGGAGAAACAGGTTTGCAAAGCCGGCTCAAAAGCTTGTGGGTCGTCTTGTCGAAGGTCTGCTTTGCTTGCTTGCGGTCGTCGTTGGTTGCTTTGACGACGCTGTCCAATTCCAGCTTCTTTTTTTCACGCAGCTCGGCCAGGGCTTGCTCCTTGCTCAGTTCCTTGAGGTCGGTTGCCGGAGCCGCCGCTATGCCTTCAATCGGCAGGTCGTCCAGATCCGGCAGCGGCTCGCGGATGCGGTCCGCGACGCGCTTGGCCCGGTCAATCTCGAGTTGAAATGCCAGGTCGCTCTGGCGTGCCGGAATGATGGTCTTGATCGTTACCGTTTCGCCAGGCTTGACGGCGGAAGCGCGCATCTGACCGCGCCCGCCCTGCTGCAACTCGGCGGGGTCGGCCTCGTCCGTCAGAGCCGCGTTGAAGCTTGCGCCCTCAAGCGAATGGCTGATGAGTTTCGTCAGATCCGTCCATGGGTCAGCGCCTCCAGCCGTTTCGAAGGCCTCCCTCCAAACCGCGTTGATCTCGTCCCACGCCTTGGAGGTTTTGGGATCGCCGAGCTTCTTGATCGCCGCGATTGCCATCAACGTCGAAGGCTGTGCAATGTCGGGTTCGGCCGCCGTCCAACATTCGCCGTCGAAGCTTTGTGCGGCCCTCGGAGCGACCGCGATCTCGACCGCGAACTTTGCCACAGTCTTGGAGCTGCCGGGCAAGCCGATCCCGCCGGCGATCAGCATGGCCATTTTCTTCGGCCACTCCGACAACTCAAAACTGCCTGGCGCGCCCGCAGTTGCTGGTTCCGGCGTGACGATCAAGGTCAGCTGTCGGGCTCCGCTCTTGGTATATCCGTTGGCGACAACCCGCATGAAAGGGCGAACCGGTTCGCTCATGATGCTTGCTCCAGAAGTGCGATGTCGAAGTAGTCGAAGTATTTCGACGTGTCTTTGCCCTGGCACACCGTGGTGACCTTGACGCCCGTGACGAAGCCGTATTCGTCCGGTGTGATGGTAGCGCCGGTGGCGCCGGTGATGATCGAGCGGTCGATGCCATCGGCCGAGATGCCGGCAAATCGCGTCGGGCTCTCCAGCGCGCCGGACTGGCTTGAACCACCGCCGCCGCCACTGCCCATCGCAGGTTGGCTGCTGGCAGCGCGTACGCTGTAGTCGTAGTCGACGATGCCCATTGAGAAGGCGAAGCTGAAGATCGCTTCACCTTCCATGGCGCCGCCCTCGGCCATGCCAAGCTTGACATAAAGGGACGCGTAGAAATTGAAGATCCAGATGCTGGCGGCGCCACCGGCAAAGAACGTGCCCGAGAGTTCGGTAACGCGATGGCCGCTGGCGAGCTCCTGCGTGCGGATATAGAAGCCGCTCATGATGCGCCCGTACGCAACCAATGGGCCGAACGAGAAGTCGGCGCTGCCGCCGAATTCGAACGACGCCTCGAAGCCCACGATCTTCTTGGCACTGGCGGTAATGGCGAAATAGCCGGCGCCGCCAAACGGCGGTACGCTGATGGTGAAGGGCGCAAGCCGGCGCGCCAGCGAGGCGCGGAACAGGGCTTCGCTGTCGGTAAACGGCAGCAGCGCCGCGACATTCAGCGAGACGTTGGAGAACGAGATGCCGCCAAGCTGGATGGTCCCCAGGTTGATGCCGTAGCCTGCTTCGATGCCCGGTAGGCCGTCCAGTGGCTGCAGATAGAAGCCGCTGCCGCTTGGGCTGAGAAATGACTGCAACTGCTGGGCGAATTCGAGTTCCTTTCCGATCTCGAACGTATTGTAGTTGACGTCGAAGGATGGCTTGCCGCCGTCTTCGATCAGGAACGACGCGCCGTGGAATTTCAGCGCGACGGCTTCGAAGATGCCTCCGAGCAGGTTGACCTCGAACGCACCAAGCTTGCCATCGGCACGGAACTTGACCGGGTCCTTGCCAAGCAGATCGATATTGACCCTGACGGCGACATCGAAGCGGCTGCCATTCATAAGGCTGAAGATCTTGCCTTGGCTCTGGCCGGCGCCGTAGGTGCCGGTCGCCAGGTTGAGATCGTAGGCGAGCGTTGTGCGCAGCGGGACGAGATTGGCGAGCGTGTCTTCGATCTCGTCGCGCAGCGCCGCGACATCGATCATGCTCAATATGTCGCCACTGGTCGCCTTGACGACGAGATCCTTGAGATTCCTGATGATTAAGAGTGGCGCAGCCTGGCCGCCCAGCCAACCGTCGAGAAAAGCGCCGAGCTGCTTGCGAACCTCCGTCTGCCCGAAATCGGTGGCGTTGGCCGCATCGCTGATCCAGTCCGCTTCCTGCTGAAGCCGGTCGCAGGCTTCTCCATCGCAGGCGAAACCCTCGAGCTTGGGCACAGTCAGGGCCTGGACGACAAGCCCGGTTGCCAAACCTTCCGCCAGCGACGGGTCTTTCAGCACCTTGTTGCGGGCCTCGAGAATGGCGGCGTAACCCGTGGCGAGAGGCTCGAGAGCGGGCTTGATGAGGTTGAACGCTTTGTCGCGAAGCGCCGCCGGTAGCGCCGACGCGCGGTCGAGCAGGCTGCGGTATGCGTTCACAGCAGTGATTTCGGCATTTCGCAGACCGTCGCGGATGGTGTCGAATTCGGTGCTGGCGCCTCCATCCATGAAGAACTGTTGGACACTGGTTCCCTCACCGGTCTTCACCGGCAAAACGAGAAGCTTTTCAATGGTTTCTGGACTTCCGCCAGCGTCGAAGTCCTCGCGAAGGTTCACTGGTAGAGTGCTCGTCAGCTTGGTGAGGGCTGCCACGACGCTATTGCGCTCGGGATTGAGAATCTCGGGCAATGCGGCCACAATGTTGCTCACCTCCGAAATCCCGGCGGTGGCAAGGAGACTGCCCTTGGACAGAAGCTTGAGGGAGAGGCTGACCACAACCGTTAGGCAATCGGCGACTTTTGATTGGGCGGACTGAAGAGCTGCCTCCAGTTTCTTCACCGCGTCGGCGATGTCGGTCGAAGCAATCAACGTTGCCGCGAACCCGCCAGCCAGCGCAGCTTGGTTGTTGGGTTTGCTGAGATAGTTGGAGAATGCCGCGGCCATCTCCTTGAGCGCGGCCGCGAGGCCGTCCAGCGCAACCTCGACAACTGCGCGAGCTGCCTCCAGCCGCTGCAGCAGTTTTGCCGGATTGAGAGTGTCGCCTGTGCCGTCGCCGATGGATTGAGCTTTGATATCGTCCAATGACCGCTGAACCGCCTGAAGTCCGCGGCCGAGGTGAACGGTATGCCGATAGATCGAACCGATCTGGGTCTTGATGATGCTGTCGAGGGTTGTGGTATCCTTCAAGACACCTTGCGCGGCCTCTTGCAGGTTCAGCGGTAAATCGCTCTTGTGGTCGTCAAATTCGCTCTGCGCCTTGACGAGCTGCGTGTCGATCTCGCCGACAGACGTCCATGCGTCGGCAATTCTTTTCAGGATTGTGCCCTCCGCGGGCAGCACATCCGGAAGGTCAGGCATATCTGCGGTGTCGGCTTCATCGTCCGTCGGCCACTGGGGCGTGCCGACCACTGCGAAGCCCAGGAGTTTGGCGAGCCCGTCGAGCGCGCCCGCTGCCTCGGTGGCTGGCGTTTGGAGTACAGCGGTCAGATCGAGTTCGGCGCCAAACAGCTGACGAGCGACCGTTGCCGAGGCAGCCAGCGCCGCGTCCATGCTCTTTGCATGGACAGCGTTCAAGAGACTCTCGACCGCTTGAGCGCCGGTCTGCAGGCGGCGCAGCTCGGCAAGGAGTTGCGAAACGGCAGGAGGCAACTGTGACGGCGTGGCGTCTATCCGCTTTTCGACCTCCTCCAGGCGCGTCCGATAGGCCTGGATCGCGCCAAGCAGCCTCGACTTGTAAGGCGCGTCTGTGTTCTGCTCGATGTAGTCGAGCGCGTCCTCGATGGCGCCCTTGGCCGCACCGATCAACGTCTTGGCGAGCTTCGCCACCGCCATTTCGAGCGTGATGACGCCGGTGCAGAGTTCGACGGTTGTCTGCTTCACCGCATCGTTAAGTTCCTGCTTGGCAGTCGCGACGGCCGCGCGAAGCAGTTTGGCGGCCTCGCGCGCCTGGCCTTCGGCCGCCGCCACCTCGGAGGCCGTGCCGCCGGCCACGCGGACAGCGGCGACGAGATCGGGCACGGGCACGGGCAGCGGAATGAAGTCGTCGAGGTACTCGATAGTGCCGATCATCTGTGCGACGACGTCGGCAATGGCTGCCTTGGCGTCGCCTTTTCCGATCGCTTCAAGCTTGTCAAGCGTTGTCTCGAGCGCCGCCTTGGCGCCGAGAATGTTCGAAATACCGTTGAGCAGTTGGTCGCGGACCGCCTCCTGCAGGCGTTCTGGAGCATTGGCGGCGAGCGTCGCCAGCAGGCGCGCGAACCTCTTGCCTGCTTCGTAGATCGCCGACAGCTTCTTCGGCAGCTTGAGGAGATCATTCTCGGCGAGCGCCGCATCGAGCATCTGTGAGAGGCCGGTCAGCCCATCATCGATCTCCGGGAAATACCTCTTGATCGAGATCTTCTCTTGCTTTTCGGCGCCCTCAGCAACCTTCGCTTGCTCCTTGGCCAGACGTTCGTCGAGAGCATTCCACTGCTCTGCGATCGTCTTGACGACGGCCTTCAGCGGCAACAGCACATTGATGCGCACCAGCGAGAGTGCATCAGCCGCGGCGTCCTGCAGCGCCGAGCCGAACTCCATCGTCTCCTTGAGCAGCGGCAGGTTCGCGCCTGAAAGGTTGAACCATTTCATCAAATCTCTGAGCTTGATGATGCCAAGCAGCTTGGCGTCCGACGAGAAGAAGCTCTCGAAGACCTTGAGCTGCTCGGCGTCGTTGGCTTCGTTGTCGCTGTTCGCAACCGCCATTGCGCCGGTAGGCGTGGCAGCGGTGGGCGGCTTGGCCTTGCGGAAATACTCCGCCAGCGAGACGATTTCGGTCTCGATGGTTTTCAAAGGGTCTGGCTTAGCTGCATACGCGGGCTTATCAGCGCCGAGTGGACCCTTGCTTCGCGACAGTGCGTAGATCATCGAATTCGGTCGTGCGATGCCGCCCGAGCGGTCGCCACTGCCGCCCATGTTCAGCGGTACCGGCGTGACGAGATCCAGAAACACTTCAAGCGGATTGCCGTTGTCTGCCGCTTGGCCGGCACCGTCCGACGCCTTGTTCTCCCCCTGGAAGCCCTCTTCAAGGAAGTGTCCGTCATAGCGGACCACGGTTGGGTTGGCGCCGGAACCGGTGAATCGCTCCACCTGCTCGATATGAATGAAGGCCTTTTCGACCATCGGATAGAACGGAGGCTGCTCGGCTCCTTCGAGGACGCCAGTCGTCGCATACAACGAATTGTCGCCGCCCCATTGCGCACCGCCAGGGCTGCGCCGTCCCTGTGCCTGAACCAACACGCTATCGGTTGCGAAGGTCGTGTCGCCGCTTTCCATCTCTTCGGCAAAACGCAGCTTTTGCCCCCGGAGCGGCATGGAGCGGAGGTCCGACGTCAAATAATTGTAGTAGTCGGCGACCTTCTTGACGCTCGCCGGTGTGGTCGCGGCAACATTGTCCAGGAAGAGTAGCGGCATCGAGGTCGGCTTACCGTCGAGCGCAAACTGGAACGCGATCCTGCCTTGATCCGTGAGGTCGATTTTCGGCCAGAAGGCGAGCCCAGGGGCGTCGCCCAAGCTCAGCTTGCCGTTCGGCTCTTCTGCCAATTGACCGGTGGCGCTCACCGGCGTCGTCGGGTCGACGATGTCCGGCGTGCGCCGGGTAAGCATCAGCACGTCACTGGCGCACCACTGGCGCCCGGCATTCGGTTGCCCGACCGCGGGATATTTCTTGTCGGGCTTGCCGATCCTCAAGAACATATGCTGGCGCAGCAACGCCTTGTAGCCCTGCTTCTCCGTCAGCAGGAAGATACGTTCGGTGAGCTTCACCAGTGAAGCGCGATGACCGAGCGGGAACAGATAGCCCTTGTAGACGACTTCGGCGCGGATATCGCGGCCAAGCACGATCTGATGCTGCCAGCGTTCGATCGACATGCCGGTGAAGAACGGGCGGCCATTGGTGTCGAGCGCCGTCGCCGGCGGATTGAAGTGCGTGTCGTGCGTAAAGGACCCGCCGAGCGTCGACAGCGTCAGTTCGGTTGCATTCAGCGGTACCGGCCGATAGATCGCCTCGTCGTTGCGGCCGTCGAGCAGCGCGAATTCTTTCCCCGGCTCGAATTGCCCGGAGCCGTCGATCAGGGCGCCGCCTTCCTCGACATTCTCGCCGATCGCTTTGCGTTTGCCGGTGACAGGCAGCCCGTAGGCCGAGCCAAGCAGCAGCAATTCGTGGCGGTCGTAGGCGTCGAGCGAGGTGCGGAAGAATTTGATGTCGGCTTCCGTCTCGGTGCGGATGCCCAATCGGCGGCATAGCCAGTCGACCAGTCGCAACTTCCTCGGTGCGGGAAAACTCTTCTCCTCCTTGCAGAACGCCTGGTCATCGTGATCGCCCCACTTGCCCTGGTCCTCGGGAAATGCAGCAACATGCGTGGCGAGCGGCGAGTTCACGCCGGAGTTCGACTGCTCCGCGCCGAGGAACCACGGTGCGTAGGCGCCGCGCGGCGGAGCGAAATGACCGGGCAGCGGCGACTTGCCGTCGCCAGGCGAGGGCTGCAGGGCCATTGGCCGGAAGTCCGGCGTGCCGACCACACGCAGACTGGGCAATATGTCGTCGACCAGCAGGCGGGCGGTCCAAAGATCGCTGCTGTGCGATAAGGCCTTTGCCTTGAGTTGCGTCGGCGTCTCGCCATACTCCAGCACCGCCGGCGGACTGGCGAATTCAGGGTTGCCGTGCGGAATGGGAAAGCGCCTGGTGGCCTGCCAGACCGCGTCCTGTGCCGTCGACAGCACGAGCCGCGACGGGATCTCGATCGCGGTCTCGAGCGTGGTCGGATTCTGCGCCAGCGAGGCCCGGATCTCGCTCATGCGCTGGGCACCGGTTACGTCCTCGCCGGCGCTCAAGCCTTGATGGCCGAGCATGCGGTGATCGTCCAGGTCGGCCGCCTGTTCGCCGAGCGGCGGCATCATGCCCGAAGGCGCTTCGCGAAACAGTTTTTCAGCGCGCCGCGTGACCGCCGGCTCGTGATGTGACCAGTCGGTGAGCGAGGCGAAGGTGAAGGGGATTGCGTCGAACGCGATGCCTGCGGCGCCTGGCTTGGTCGCCGACGCGGGCGGGAATGCGGGCATCCCGTTGGCGTCATGGCCATCGCCGAGTCCCGGTCGGCAATTGACCCTGAAGGCCAGCCGTGTCGGTCCAGAAAGCCGCGCCTCGACGATGTCTGGAATGCCGTCGCGGCCCGACGCGAACGTTGTGAATTTCGATCGCGCGTCCTTGTCGCGCTTGCCCGCCATCGTCAGCTGTTCGGTCGAAAGCCCGGCCAGATTGATCGGGTGGAAATATTCTGCCTCCATGGCGCTATCGGTCGCTGGATCAGCCGGCTTCATCTTGGAATTGCCGGTGAAGAGATCGCGATAGAAGCCGCGGAACAGCGAGTAGAGCGGCAGGCTCGATTCCAGCTTGCGCTCGAGTTCGAGCCGCAGGTCGTAGTCGGTCGGAAGCGGTTTGGGTTGATTGTCGGGGCCGGATTCTGCCGCCTGAATGGCGGTGATCTGCGCCGCTGCCTGGGCGTCTATCAGCTGGTCGATCGCCGCTCTGATCGTGCCGTCGATCGACTGCATCTGCAGTTTCCGAGCGGCTTCGAATGCATCCGGCTGTAGGCCGTCGGGGCCGATATAGACACGCTGCTCTTCGGAGAGTTCTGCGGTCTCGGTGGCGGTCGCGAACTTGCCGCAGAAGTTGGCGAATGGATTGCCGAGATCCGAGCCAGCCGCTCGTTCGTTCTTCTTCTTTTCGTCCTGGATGAATCTCCTTTGCACCAGCTCAGGTTTCAGTTGAGCTGCGGCAGCCTGCTGGTCCTTGTCGAGACCGAAATCCGGCAGGGGCGGGAGTTCGGGCCGGAAGATCGCTTCCTCCATGACATGCTGGGGGTCGAACTCGACAACCAGGACCGGGCGCGTGTCGACGCGCACCGGTCCTGGAAGCGCCCCCCGCTCCTCTTCGGACATGTCGGCACGCTCTTGGCGCGGCGCGACAACCACCCCGCAGTCCTCACGCGCCGGGAGGATGATCGGCTGCGGCGTGAAGGCCAGGATCATGTCCGAGAAGCGGAACCGGAGCCGCATCTGGTCGTAATCGCGCGCCGCCATCAGCGATGCGCGCGATAGGTCGAGCGTGGCTTGGCGCGCGCCGGCCGTCGGCGTTCCAAGCCAGATGAAACTGGATGAGTCGGCGGTGGGCGATTCAGCGATCGGCCCGGCGAGCGGCAGTCCGTCTGCAAACGACAGGCGCAATTCGGCCCGCTCGAAGCGCAGCCTGCTGTGGCTGACATCCGGCAAAGCCGTGTCGGCCTCGAACAAATGAAGGTCGACGGCAGCCCGGCGCAGACGCTGCTGATCGCCAGCTTTGGCGCCGCGATCCGCGACGATCCATACCGTCTGGCCCGGTGCGCCAGCGCGGTCGCCGCTGGCGGCGAGTATCACCTTGCCGAAATCGTCCCCGGTCGTCGTAACCGCATCTGAGGCCGAGGGTGAGCCGCCGGCCGGGACATCATCGGCCTTGGCCACCCCCTCTTCATGATCCTTGTATGCGCCGGTTGCTCGAATTCGGCCGATTGCCGTGGTGATCTCCGTCTTCCTCGGAACGGCAACCGACTCCCCGTCGGCATCGACTTTCTCCATATCGACCGCGCCGGCGGCAGAGATAACGGTGCGGACAATCTCATCCTTGCCGGGGAAGACGATGCTGGTTTCTGTCGCGACCAGTTGCTGGAGTTCAAGCGGGCCGGCGACCTGCGCGCCCTTTTCGACGAATTCTGCCGTCGTGGTGCCGACGACGATCCGGGATACAGTCTGGAAGGCGCCTGCCAGCAAGGCCGAGGGGCCGCGGCGGATTTCGAATTGCCATTTCCCGCCAGCAGGCGGATCGGGACGGATGAGACGAAAATTGAGTCCGGCGCTGTTGCCCGCACGCAGGTTCGCGACCGACACAATGGCACCGATCCCGCCAAAATGAGGCCCGGCCGTTGTGCCGTCTGCGGCCTTCGCGGCCTTCTCATGCCAGCCCAGCGAGAAGTCGCTAACGGCGATCTGGCCCGCAAAGGCACCAAGCGGCTTGCCTATCGTACTCACGCGCCACTGGAACTTGCCGGTCAGTCCGATTGCGACGTCGTCCTTGCCGTTGCCTGCATCGATCCGGCCAGCGAACATGCGCAGGAATGTCTTGTTGACGCGCGACGCCCATAGGGTTTCGGTGGCCTCGGCCTTTTCCTCGATGAAATCGTCGAGAAATACGGGATGTTCCGTCTCGTATTCCAGCGACTTGCCGTCGCTGTCCAGCCAGACGTCGGTGAGGATTCTAAGCTTCCAGCCGGCAACATTCTCGAAGAACAGTTCGATCTTCCTGTCAACGAGACCGCCATAGCTGATGTTCCTGATGTAGAGTGTGCGTTTCTTCGCGTCCGACCCGGGTCGCGCAATGTCGAACCAGCTTTTTTCACCGAACATGTCGATTGACATGTCGAGCGTTTTCAGCCCGGGCGCGGGTTCCCGGGTTTCGTGATCGACGCGAAGCACGCGCAGTGTGCTCCCGTCGGCCGAGAGATCAAATGCGAGATCGAGGTTCGAATCGTCGGCTCGATCTGCGGCAAAGGCGGCTGACAGACTCGGAATAGCCGGTGCCGTGGCAAGAAGGCCAAGAAAATGGCGTCTGCTCAGAGGTAGCGGCCTCTGGAGCCCACCAACCGGAACAGCAGACGACGGCAGATAGAGATGTTTCCACATCTTTTCACCCAAGCAGAGCTTGGCCTCACGGGACTGGGTTCTTGAACGGCTGCGTGTTCAACTCGCCGCCTGACCCCAGAGTCATCTCGCCACAGGCGTTACACGGCCGTTACATGGTCGTGGGGGCAAAAGCGTATGTGTCTCGGATTGTGCACGCGAGTGTGTACTCTTGAACTTCACGCCGAAAGATTCGAAGCCGGCTCAACTCTGCGATGCGCGCCCCGCGCCGTAGATTGTATTTGGTGTTACGGATTAGCACCCTTCCTGACCGGCGGCATCGTGGTTCCGTCAGCGCATCGATCATTTCAACTTGCCGACTTCAAGCATTTATGCCGAACGAGCGCGAAAGCATTTGCCTTCATTGATTTTTTGATCGCATATTGGGATGGGGGGTTGGGAAAATGGCGTCGATACAGCCTGAGAATACTGTTTCGTTTCGATTGTTTGGTTTCCCCCAGGTCGTTTCCTCGAAAAAAGCGAGCGTGTTTCCGTCGCGGGGCTTCTGCCTTTTGGCGTTGCTCAGCTTGGCGCCGGTCAAAAAGCTGACGCGTGCTAGGGTCGCCGCGCAGCTTTGGGACAGTGCCGACTCGGCTGCAAGCCTGGGCAACCTGCGCCAACTGCTGTTGCGCATGCAGAAGGCTCTACCCGATCTGAACACGATCCTTGCGGTGGACGACAAATCGCTTTGGCTGACAAACGCCGCCGGCCAGATCGATGTTTGCAGGTTTCTGGAGCTGGGTGACGGGCCTGCGGATCAAACCCTCCTGGAGCTAGTCGCACTTTACCAGGGCGACCTTCTGGAAGGCGTGGCCGCCGCGGCCAATCAACCGGATGACGCCTTGGCTATAGCCAGCACCTATTTGCGAGAGCGCTATTTCGCCCTTGTTCAAGAGGCCCTGAAGGCGCTCACCCGCTACGGGACTGCTGACTCTACGTTGCTTCGCGCCGTCGAACGGCACAGCCTTTCCATCGACAACGCCAGGGAAGACACCTACCGCGCGCTGATCATGGCCTACGGAGCAATCGGCAGGCCCGAAGAAGCAAGGCGGATTTACGGCCTCCTGGCTTCGGTGCTGAACATGGACGGCGCCGACAGTCCCGTCATGAATACACGCGTTTCGCTTGCGCACGCGACAGCAAGGCTCATCGATCAGACATTCGGTCGACCCAATGACGTCGGCGAAGCCGGAACACGCCTGATGCGGGTCGCCTTACTGGCACCTAATTGGGCATCACGGATGTCGGATCGCGACAATTTCCTTCGCGCTCTTGTGGAAGACATCGCGAACGAGCTGGCACGATACAAGAGCCATCTGACGCTGGCACCCCACAGCAGCTTTCAGGTAATGCACGACGGCGGCGTTCTGCTGGAGAACAGCTTGTTGCGGGCAGATTATACGGTCAGCAGCTTCGTCCGGCCCGCCGCCGGTCCTGGTACCTTGTGTGTGCGCCTCGTGCACAGCGATTCCGGCGCCATCGTCTGGGCTGGTGACTTCGCGCTGCAACATGAGGTGCTTGTCCACTCCAGTCGGGTGCTCGTCGCGCGGATTGCTGCCGAAGTGTCCGGTGCCGTGGAAAGCGATTCGCTCAAGCAACTGGAGCGAACCGGGAACGCCTCGTCGTATTTGCATTTCCTGAGAGCTCAAAGCGCGCTGAAGACATGCGACCTGCGAAGCGTGCGACGGGCGCGGCGGTCCTACGCCAATGCGATCAAAGAAGATGGCTGCTTCGCAGAAGCCTACTCCGGTGTGTCCTGCTCACTCTATCTCGAGTGGCTCTTGCTCGGTGGCAACGATCCGAAGCTGCTGTCGGAAGCGCGCGAACTAGCCGATCAGGCGATACGCTACGATCCGCACAGCTCGTCCGGCCACTGGCGCAAGGCAATGGTCGCGCTTTATCAACACGACTTCGCTCAATCGGAACAGTGTTTTCACCGGGCGCGGGACCTGCATCCGAACTCCGCTGACATCCTGCTCGACCACAGCGACGCCATGGGCTTCGTCGGCGACGCCAACGATGCATGGCGGATGTACGAGCGCGCCATCGATCTCAATCCCACACCGCCCGACCACTACTGGTGGGCCGGAGCGAGCATCGCCTTTTCCAAGGCGGACTATTTCAAGGCCATCGAATTATGTGGCCGGCTGGACAACGAAGAGTCCGTTCTGCGACTGCTGGCCGCGTGCCATGGGCAGTTGGGAAACGTCGTCGAGGCGCGAGAGTACGGCCACCGATTAATGGAGATGTATCCCGGCGAGAGCGCCGAGAGCATGACGCGCCTGCAGCCGCACCGCAGCAGGCAGGACCTGCAACCATTCATCGACGGACTGCGGTTGGCAGGTATCAAGTGAGAAGAGGGAAGGGGAAGTGCAATGAAAAATCTGAAGCCATCCAGGGCCTTCATCATCGGAGATCGCGATCTCGGTCTCACAATCGTCATCACCGATCCGGTGATGGTTGTTTACTACTCTGCCGAAGATCTCAAAAAGGCGGAACACAACGACATGAGTGGGCAGGAGCCCCTCGTCTCCATGGCCGCGATAGTCAAGGATCTGGTGCCGCATCTGCGTGGGGTCGAGGTGGTGCAGCTGAAGCAAAGATTGAATCAGATCGACCAAGGAAAGCACGGCGACTTTTCGCTCGCTCAGGAGGAGGCCGCGTTCGCCGAGGCCGACTATGCCAGGACTATCGGCAGGATCATCAGAAACGGTGGCAATGTGTGCGATGTGGATTTCTGCGTCGCGCTGGATGTCGATCCTGCGGAAATAGTCGCGAAGGGGCGCAACACTGAGCCGGCCTCGGAGATTGCGGACTACCTGGCCGCCAACGCAACCAAGCCGCTGCAATTCCACATCGGCAATCTTGCGCCCAGCGAGCTCGATCCACTGCAACCGTGGAAGCCCTGAACCGGTGATCAAGCAGGCGGCCGATGTGGCCGCAGCGCTGGCCGCGCTTCGGATGCTTTACGCAGATCTGCAATGCGGCAATCCAGCGGCATGCAAAAGACTGTCGCGCGCGATGCTCGAGCCGGAGTTGGCACGGCTCGGCATCACACGCGTCGGGGATATCACTGGCTTGGACCACATCGGCATTCCGGTCTGGTTCGCAGCCAGGCCTGCCTCGCGGTCGCTATGCATCGCCAACGGCAAAGGGGTCACCGAAGAGGGCGCATGGCTGTCGGCAGTGATGGAGAGCGCCGAACAAGCCATCGCGGAGGAGGCATCGCTTCTCGTCAGCTTCGTTGCCAGCCGGGCCGCCGTCGCCCGGCAGGGGCTGCGCAGCATACCACTCGAGCGGCAGACCCGCTGCGCAGCTCGCCGCCTGACCCAGGAGGCCGAGCTTGGCTGGGTGATGGGCCTGTCGCTGAGGACGGGCGAGCCGGTATTCGCGCCTTATGAGCTCGTCGGCATGGATATGGTTTCCTCGGCGCCGTGGAATACGCGCGACTTTCGAATGTCGTCACTCGGCCTTGCCGCGGGGGGCGACCTGGGGAGCGCCATCCTGCACGGGCTGCGGGAACTGGTCGAGGAGGATGCCATTTTCGGTCCGCTTGCCGGCGGCGCGCCGGCCGAGCGTCGCGACGTGATCTTCAATCGTCCCCGCGCGACAGGGATCGCTTGGGCGATCGAAAAGCTGGCGGGGCGGGATATCGAGGCACGCTTCGTGCAAGTCTCGGACGACATCGCCATGCCGGTTGTCATGGCCGCCCTGAAGCCTCGCCATGGAGATCAGGCCGGCCTTGCGTATTTCTGCGGATCAGCCTGCAGGTCCACCGTGGAGGATGCCGCGTTAGCGGCCCTGCTCGAGGCTGTGCAAAGCCGGCTGACATATATCTCTGGGGCGCGAGACGATCTCTATGCCGAGGAGTATCACCGGCAACTGAGACCGGGGACCGAAGCTCTTTTCGGCGGCCACCGGTTCTCCGACGAGCGGCCTGCTGAAGAATCTGGCCAGGATGGATCGGATGACCTCGCCGTGCTTCTTGCGGCAGTGTTCGCAGCAGGCATTGGCGACGTCTATGCCTTTCCTCTCGGCGGTTGCCGCTATGGCTTCGAAGTCGTGCGGGTCCTGGCCGACGATCTGGTTGCCTTCGAGGCCGTGACAGGCAACGCCCGCACCGGCCGAGCTGGCGACAAGCTGTTGCGCAGGTGGATGCATTCGTGAAGCCCATTGTCTTTGCCGGACCCAGCCTGCACGGCCTCCAGTTGCCGAGCGACAGCTGCGTCGAGCTCGCGCCGCCGGCGGGTTGCGGCGATCTGCTGAGGGCGGCTAGGGAGGGCCGTGGCGTCATCGGGCTCATCGACGGAACGTTCGAGTCCGGCCCGGCCGTCTGGCACAAGGAAATCCTGTTCGCCTTGGCGTCCGGCTGTACGGTCCTGGGGGCGTCCAGCATGGGGGCCATTCGAGCAGCCGAGTGCGCGGCATTCGGCATGATCGGTATCGGGCAGGTGTTCGAGGACTTTCTCGCCGGCAGGCGAAGCGCCGATGCGGACGTCGCCCTGATCCATGGGCCGATGGAGCTCGGCTATGTCCCGCTCAGCGTAGCGCTGGTCGATGTGGAAGACGCGGTCGCCCGCATGCACGCGGCCGGAGAATTGTCCGATACGTTGCGCGACGAGATCGTTGGCCAGGCGAGAGCCATGTTCTTCAAGTCGCGAACGTGGCCCAGCCTGCTATCGGCAGCCGGAGCGGACACTGGCTGCTCGCAAAGGATCACGCGCTGGATTGCAGGCAACGGCCCGGGATTGAAGGCCCGCGACGCCCAGCTGCTCCTCGAAGCACTGCATGGAACTGGGCGCCGGGACGGCCGTATCGACACGGCGTTCCTGGAAACAAGGTTCTTTTCCAAGCTGATAGCCGGGATGGGGGATTGATGATGGACACGCGTGGACGTTTTACGGCGGGCGCCGTGCTGGTGCTCGCGTTCGTCACCCTTCCGGTCGTTTGGTATCTTCGACCGGTGCCCGCTGCCGGCAAAGAAGGAGAACCCTGCGCATATGGCGCCGCCTACGGAATGGTGTACGACCTGGCGACGGGCGACGAGGTCAAGGTCACTCCGGATACCGTCGGGCCGACGATGACGCAGGTGCGCAATTGCGCCGAAGATCGCCTGGTTGATGCCGAGCGAAGCAGATATGCGCAACAGAGCCAGCTGTTGCCGATCGCAAGCGCCGGCGCCCACGCGGTGGAACGCGATATTGTCCTGGTCGAACTCGCGGCAGCAATCTCTGTCGACGTTACGGTGGACGAGCAAAGCCGCATCGCCCGGCGCCTTTTGGCTCAGATCGGAGGAAGCAACGTCAACGAAATCGTCGAGCACAGCGGCGCGAGAGACCTGTTGGCCGCGAATGGCTGGGTCACGCAGACGCCGGGCAAATACGCGCAGTACGTCAAGCAATACCTGGACAACTGCCGAACGGCGCAGGTTCCCGTGCCTGACGCGATATCCAGCGGAGGGCACTGGTCCAGTCCCTTCGATCTCGCAGCCGATGCAGGCAAATACTTCTTCGGCAAGGACATAAAGAAGAAATTGACGCTTTGGAAATACGACGCGGGCAGTCAGGGCATGTGCGTGACCTTGCTGCGCGAGGCGTATCCGGACGAGCATGGAAATCAACCCGTCCCGCTGATTGGAACGATCTGTACGGATGCAGGCCGAAAATATGCCTGTTTCTTCGACAATATAGTTTACGGAAAAGATGGAAGTACCCAGCGCATCGACGAAGCGACGATGCTTTCAACCAGCTTTGACCAACTTGCACATCCAGCCGATTACGATGATGATTGCAACCTGTGCCATCTTGGAGACAATCCGCTCATCGTCCATCCAGGAATGCGCTTGGGCGAAATTCTCAATCCGAATGCCGACAAGACAAATAGCGATCAGTTCGCATTCGTAGAGTTCGGCGCGCCGCTGCTGAGTTGGATCAACCCGGCGCCTGTGGATTCGACCGGAGAAGGCGGTGCCTGCATGAGGTGCCACGATATTCCACGTACGCGCACTTCCTACTGTTCGACGGTCCTTGGCAACGCCGCCAACGACACCATGCCACCAAGCTGGCACCACGGAGAGAACGATGAGTTCTGGCCCGACAAAGATGGCTGCTTTTCAGACTCCGTGAGCGGCCTCAAAAGGTACTTTGCGAGCATGCGAAGGTTGAAGTCGGTATGCGACGGAGTTCCAGAGAAATCCTGCCCCGAGAAATAGCTTCGTGGGATTTCGGCGCAATCGAAATCGATTTTGCCAGTGGTTGCGTACTCGCCCGTCACAAGCAGGCCCCTACCTGGCCACTACGGCGAGATTTCGCGACTCGCAGAGCGGTCAGATGGGCAGGGGCCATAGGGTCGGGTGGTTTTCTGCCGGTCGGCCTTTGGATCAATGATGCGCAAAGCTGCCTTTTTAGGTAGCCTGAGAATGCGCCTTCGAAATCAAGGGCCTTCCTCTGCCACGGGTCTCTAGGAGGCGATCTTCGAACATCAAGAACCAGACCAAGCCGAACTCGCTTCGCCCATAAGGGGTGGATGTTCCACACGTCCCTCGGGACTTCAGACCTCCAGCAGGTCGCGAAGTCTCGAAGCTTCGTTGAGGATCGCGCGTGCTGGTGATGCCGCTCTAGTCGCGGCGTTCGAATCTTGAGTCGGCAGTTCGGGGAACAGCAGGTCGAACCTCACCGAAGTGGTTATGTGAGTTCGGTGCGTTGAACCGCTTTGTTCCGACTGGACCGCCTGCCCTTCGAAGCACCCTAGAATCCCGGCAAGCCCTGTGTCGTCAGTGATGACCACGCACTGCGCGAAGGTAGTCTGTCCCTCCGGATTCGGCTGTTCGATAGCGAGCTTCCGTTGCAGGAAACGCGAGATCACCATGATGTCGGCCAGCGAGTTCTCGGCCTCGAAACGCGTGACGTCAGCCTTGAACTTCAGGACTTTCTTCGCGGCGGCATTTCCGTAGAGGCTGCCCAGGACGACCAGCACCACCGGATGACTTCGCGCAATCGATAGCCCATCCGCCTCCTTCAGGATTGCTTCGGCCGTCTGCAACCGCCTCGACTTCGCAATGGGGTTACCGAGCTTGAACCGGCCGTTGATGACCCTTAAGAACTGCAGGTACGCATCCTGCGCCAGTTCGTGCGGCGTGCCGCGGAGATCGCGCGCGTAGCCGATGAGGAAGTCGTCCTGCTCAATCACGCGGGCATGCGAAAAGAAGGCGCGAATGGCCGCTACGTCCGCGCAGATCTGCGCCTCCAGCTCCTGGTCGGTCATCCGACTGCGCGGGTCGTTGACCTTCTCGATGAGCGCCAGCAAGTAGGAGAAGGAGTTCTGTGGTCGGTCGAGCCTTCTCAGGCGATTGACCAGGTCCGCCTTTCTGGCATCGTGCTCGACCGATTCACGCGTCAGCTTCACGACGTTCGCGGCACAGATGTCGAGGAAGTATAGCGTCGGACCGTCGTCTGCCCAAGATTGCAGCCAAGATTCGATTGCGGGGCTGCTGGCGAACGTCATCGACGGCTGAAACCGACGAATTTCCTGATCTGATCCCGTCGGCGGCATCACGCTTCTCCCTGCAACCACCGATGCAGAAAGATCGCAAACGGCGCGCTCTATGGCACGTCACTGCAGGTTACTGGCGAGGGACGCAGCTGGCAACGGGCGAAGCGACACACCTCGGCTTGCCAAGGCTGCGCAGGCCGCAGCCTCTAGTTTCGCAGTCAAGGAATGAATTGACCGCGACGCGATCTCTGTGGCGGCTCCAGCGTCTCTAGCGAAGGTCCGTTCCGAAGTTAGGGCGAACACGACTGAGGTGGCTGCAAAGGGGGCGTTGGCCGAACGTCGGCCTTCTCAGTGTCTCGTCCACAACCGGACAGTCCGGAGTCAGCGCAGGATCTGCCTCTGGAAGTCCCTCCCAGCCTCAGTCGTTTAGGTCGTCGTCAACGTCCAAGACGGGGTGGATTGCTGACCGACCGCTTTTGGCCATCAGTATTGGGAAGCGGCCATTCAGGCGACCGTCGTACGTCGACGGGCAACAGCCCTATCGGCCGTACAAGCAATCCTAATCGACGCCAGAAACAGATGTTCTGCGGCGCCAGGCCAATGCGCACGCACTGCGCCACAGAATGGCAAGCGCGCCTCGTTTTGCACAACCGACGGTGGTCGCTTGCGGTCCATGGGCGATGTACGGAAGTGTATTATGAAAAGAGTTGGTGAATCTGCCGCATGTTATGCTACAAGCCGCGCCCCTCTGACTGGAGAAAAGGAATGTGGGCGTACGTAGATGAGACAGGCAACACGCTGAATAACCTCTTCGACGAAGAGCAGCCGTTGTTTATCACCGCAGCCTTCATGACCAAGACAAATTTCGACCTCGTTGCGAAGGCGAGCATCGCTGCCATTGCCAAGAAGGTTGGTACGAACGCCTTGCATGCGAACGTCCTCGGTGTAGCCAAGATCGAACAGATCGCGCCCGACCTCCTGAAGCTCCTGAAAAAGACGGACTGCCGCTTCTTCGTCTCCCGCGTCGAGAAGAAGTACCTCGCCGCCTGCAAGGTGATCGACGTCTATTTCGATCAGGGTGAGAACAAGGCGGTGCCGTGGTCGGCTTACTGGCTTCGCCATCTGCGCCTTCTGCTTACGTTCAAGATGGCGAGCTTCGTCATTACGCCGGAAATCGCGTCGATCGTTTGGGACTGCGTGACGGCCAAAAGTGAGTTTACCTCGAAGAAGCACTTCGTTCAGGGCGCAGAAGCTATGCTGGATAATGTTCAGTTCGTACCTGATGCCCGCAGCCGCGAGATCATCACTGACGCGCTTGAGTGGGCGATCGCCAATCCGGAGGAGTTCTCGACCCATATGTCAGAGAAGGCTCGGCGGTATCAGCATTCGCCGAATTTCGTAGCGTTCACGAGCCTGCTGGAGGGTCTGCAGAATGCGTCGGAGCGTTGGAAGCGGCCTGTTCGCGAGATCGTCCACGACAAGCAGGCTGAGGTCGAAGAGGTGTTTGCGACCTGGCATGCGACCGTCTCCAAGCCCGAGCTTGCGAATACAGAGGGACTTTTATGGCCAGGCGAAAGCAAGCCGTTGATGGTCCAGAAGGTGACCGGGAGCACGTTCCGGACGGCCACTGAAGAGGAGAGTGCAGGTCTGCAGGTGGTCGACGTCGTCCTGTGGTGCTTCAAGCGCGTCTTCAGCGGAAAGGAAATCGGACAGGACACTGCAAAACTGCTGAACTGGGTTATGCAGCGCGCTTACCAGAACGATTTCTCGTTCGAAGGCGTCGGTAGGCAGGTTGAAGCCGAGCTCGGCAAAATTATGGATGCCGACATGCCTGAGGAGCAACTCGCTGAAGGGCGCAAGCTGTCGGCGGACATGGAAGCACAGCGTCAGGCTCTCGTCGCCGCTCACGGCATCGAGAAGGCAGGGAGGCGAACTGAGGGTGTGGTCACTTGACGGCAAATAGTTGTGGCGGTCACCCGACTACGCCGACAGTCGGGCGTATCGGGAACGGCGGCTTTCGCGAAACCGTCGATGACCTTGGAACGACCACAATGAGGTCGACGGCTGCCGGAAGGGGGCAAGTATCGAGATCGCTGGATGTGGTCGGCTTGACCGGGGTGGAAAGCGGACTGACTGGTTTTCGATCCACGACCTGAGAAGGCAGACGTTCTCAGCCGGTGGATGGTTCTGGAAACCGTGCAAGACGAGTGTCCGGTTGACCAACGTATCGCCACCTTAAGGGTGAAAGGTGCCGGCCGGCCAGTCGGTTCGCCGTGACACAGGCCCGATGCCGTCACGATGGCCTGCGGCCATGTCAGGCATGACGATTTCTCGGCCCCGCAGGCGGCAGCGGCTGGCTAGTCAAAACCAGCGGCGAACCTCGTCCTTATAGCGGCGGTAGTCGTCGCCGAACTTCGCTTCGAGATAGCGCTCCTCGCGGTCGATCACCTGCGTCTGGATCGCGATCAGCACCAACGGGAGCAAGGCGAAGGCGATCGGCCCGTCGAAGCCGATCGCAAGGCCGGCATAGATAAGCGCCATTCCGAGATACATGGGATTGCGGGTCCACCGATAAGGACCGGTCGTTGCGATGAGGGTCGTTGGCTGCGACGGCGGAACGTTGGTGCCCAGCCGCCGGAACATCCCCGCCGCCGCAAGCATCATCGCCGCGCCGGCAACGAACAGCGGCGCGCCCGTCGCGACCAGCAACCGCCAGTCGATGCCGAAAGAGCGCAGGGTAACGAATTGCTCCGCCGCCAGCCCTAACAGCAGCGCTCCCAGATAGACGAAGGGCGGAGGGAAGCGCACACCCGCGCTGTCCGGTTCGACGGCCATGCTCATCTCCAATCTGTGCTCTCAAACCAGCATCGACTGCTGGGCGGAGATCCCAGCCGTCGCGCCGTGCGATATTGCCAGGGTGACCGATGGCGGCGTGAGGGGGTTGGCGAGGTCGCCCGCGGCGTAGATGCCGGGCATGCTGGTTTCGCGGCGCTCGTCGACCTTGAGGATTACGCCGAGGGGCGTATCGACCGTGGCGAGGCCCAGTGATTCGTGCAGGCTTGCGGACGGCTTGTTGCGCGGATGCGCGAACAGGATGTCGACCGCGACTTTGGGGCCGGTATCGAGCTTGACGGTGGCGTTATGCCCCCCGTGATGGGCGATCTCGCTGATCCGGCCGTCGACGACAGGTATGTTGCGGCGCGCCAGACCGGCCCGGATATCGGGCGGAATGTCGTGACCATCGGCGAAGACCGTCAACCTGTCGGTCCAATCGTGGAACAGCCTGACCTGATTCATCGACTGTGGGCCGGACCAGACGAGGCCCCAATGCTGGCCGGCGACTTCAAAGCCGTCGCAATAGGGGCAGGGCACGATGGACGTGCCCCAACCTTCGGCAAAGCCCGGAACATCAGGCATCTGGTCGGCGACGCCATAGCTCAGGATCAGGCGGCGCGCGCCGAGGCTTCCGCCATCGCCAGTGAGGACGGAGAAATCGTCGATGGCCCCGGAGAGGCTGTCGGCCCGGGCATTGACCAGCTTGATCGTGGGATAGCGCGCCAGCTGCCGCCGCGCCTCGGCCAGGATGTCCAGCGGTGGCTTGTGATCGTGGCCGAGCAGGCCATGCGAGTGGCCGGCGAAGCGGTGCGCGGCAGGCCGGTATCGAGAACGGTGACCTTACGGCGGGCACGGCCGAGTTGCAGGGCACCGGCGAGACCGGCAAAGCTGCCGCCGATGATGATGACGTCATCCATGATGGGCTCCGTGTTGTGGATGGAGGGGGTTGGGTTGGGCTTGGCGGTGGCTTGGGCGCGAGCGATGCCGATGGCGGAAAGCGCCGCGGCCAGCTTCAGCAGGGTTCGTCGTTGCATGGGTCTCTTGTGTTTCAGGTCGGCGATCGTCCGACAAATGCGCTTGCATATTTCAGATACTAAATGGTATCGTAATGCGAGAATTACGATACTGTCAAGGACTGGAATCGTCGTGATCGAAAACAGACAAGGCCGGCGCGGCCGGCCCGCCAATGAAGCGCTTGGCCTAACGATCGTCGACGCCGCGGGAGAACTCTTTGCGGAACTGGGTTTTCAAGCGACGACATTGGACAAGGTCGCCCAGCGAGCGAAGATCTCCAAGCTCAGCATCTACAGGCACTTCGAGAACAAAGAGGCGCTGTTTGGCGCGGCGTTTGCGGCCCGCTGCCATCAGTTAATACCACGGGCCCTTTTTGAAGGCGTCGACGGTTCGGCCGAAGATCAGCTCATGGCGGTGGGATCATCGCTGCTTCGCACGCTGTTGCGGCCGGAGGTCCGCAATGTCGAAGCCATGGTCATGGCCGACACGACGAATCAAAAGTCGTTGAGCAAGCTCCATTACGAAGCCGGCCCCGCCCTCATCATCGCCCAAATCGAGACCCTGTTGCGTCACTTGCACGCGAAGGCGGTTCTAAACGTGCCCGATCCTCTCCGGTCCGCCCGCTTGTTTGCCGCGCTTTTCAAAGGGTCCGATCTCCTGATTATCGCACGCTTCGATGAGGCGAGAGCAGAGGACGATAACGAAATCGAATCCTATTGCCGGTCGGCCGTCGCCATGTTCATCGCCGCGCATAGTGGCAACAACCAACCAGACGGATAGATTGGTCGACTTCTCCATCGACGTCCCCGGCGACCTAATCGTCAATGCGTCCAGCGTCGGCCCGGCTAACCAGCCCTGGTGAAGCCCCCTCGCCCCACTCATGTAGGAGAGAGGCTAGCTTTAACGCTGCAGTGTCTGCTCTCAGGGAGATCATCCAGGGGCCTGAATGACTGGGATGAGGTCGATGGCCGAACGTCGGCTTGTCGCGAAACCGAGCCGATTCCGGACAGGCCGCAGTCGGCCCCGCACGCGACATTCAGAGATGGTCTGAGGAGGACCGCTTCTGGTGCGACTTTGACCTTGTTGGCATCCGAGTTCGTGCAGCTGACCACAAGTCCCCTCAATCGTCCGCTGTTGCGGACAAAGGCGGTGAGTTGGAAGGATAGATACTGGCAGCCGATCCGGCCTCTATTGCAATCGGCTGTCGATCCACTGGTTATGCGCGTCAACGCGCATCTCGATTCCGCGCGTACAATTCTGATCTCCAGCCGAGGTAATGCCGACCAAAATAAGGTCGCCGCTCTTCTGCTCACGCAGAAAGGCTGGGCCGCCTGAATCGCCGCTACAGGTGTTTGATGCCTGCCCTTTGAAGTAGAAATTGAAAGTGTCGAGGTCCGAGTAACGCCATGTCGCTTCCCGCTTGACGCCGGCGCCAGATCCCTTTCCGCCTTTCATAACCTTGAGGCCAAAGCCGACAAAGGTAAGCTCGGCGGAATAGCTCTTCTTGATATCGGACCAGGTCGGGTCGAGTTTGTGTAGCGCGGCATTGGGAGCGCCGATGTCCGCAGCGGTGTACATGAGGCCGATATCATGCTGGATTGAGTTCCTGGTGCGCTTGTATTGGATGCCCATTTCGCCCTTCGGAAAGGCCGCGTCGACTACCTGTTTCAGGGCGCCATGCTCGAAGACGCTATTGCCAAGAAACAGCTGGACCTTGCCTTCAGCTATCGCGGTTTCGTAGCCGTCGATGCAATGCGCCGCAGTCAACACCGTACGTTTGCCGACCACCACGCCCGAGCAATGGATCCTGCCGTCAAGCAGAATACCGACGACGGAGTCGTACAGGCCGTCCGCCACCGGCGTTCCGCCAAGAATGTACGGATCGAGCGGCTCTTCGGACGCAATGATCGCATGGGGGGTAACGCTGACCTTGACGGCCGATGAATGCTCAGCTCGGCTCTCGCAGCAACCGCCGGCATTGCTTGCCGCCACGTGAGTGCCGACCGTCAGGAAGTAGACGTCCCCTTCCTTGGGCTCCACGTTCAACGCAGCCGCGTGGCTTGAGTCGACCGAGGTGGTCGTGCCGTCCGGCGCCTTGAGCCCAATCGACAATTCGCTCGTGGCGCCGGTTGCCGCCACGGCTATCGTATAGGCGGAGTGGTTGAGCTCTTGGCTGAACTCGATCTTGGTTACGCTGACGGCACCGCCCTCGCTGCGCGCAGTTGTATCGTGTCCGTCGATAAGGACGCATTGATCGTTCGGACCGCAGAAGCCGCATGTGCGGTAATGTCCGCCCGCAGCAAAGGCGGAGGCACGCAGCTCGACGAACATACCATCGGCGCTCTGATCGGAGTACGAGACGCCGGCGTCGGCGGATGCCGTACTGAAGCGCCCATAAGGGGTGCACATGCTCGCCATGGTCCCATCGGCCCGTGTGCTGACCGGGCCGGTGCCGCTAGCGGTTTGCGGCTGGCCGTCGGATACTGAGGAAAACGTAGTGTTCGTCGACGTCGACGAGATAGAAAAATCCGCAGCCAGAACGCAATTGGGGAGCATGGAGGCAAGCGCCGCGATCGTCCAGAGGATCGTTCTGGGGGAGCGCATCACCGGCCTCCGCACGCACCGGATTCGGTGCAGGAAAATATTGTGATGTCGCCGCCGTCCTTGCCGATCTTGGCGGTCCCCGGCGCATTAAGCGTCGTGGTGTAAATGTTCTTGAACTTCAGGCTGATCGTGTTCTCGCGGTAGCCGGTAGAGGTCTGTTCGCCAGTCACGGTGGCGCCCAGACCGACACCCGCCAAGGCCGTGTTGGCAACGTCCACGGTGAGCTTCTGCGAGCCGCCCTGGGTGGCGTTTGCCGTCACCTTCAATGTCGCGTTGACCTCGTCGATGAGAAGGCCCGCCCGCATATGATTTTGATCGAGCTCCTGCTTCAACACGACCAAACTCTTGCCGATCTCGCGCGTCGCTTCGACCAGCGTTATGTTGCTAGGTTTCGCCACGTCGACGGGGGTGTAGGCTGCGCAGGAACACAGGCCAAGCAGCGAGGCTGCACCCACACAAACATTGGTTATCTTGGGAAATACGCGGAACGATATTGGCATTTTTCTCCTCCTTGGTTTGTTCATGACAGAGCCGGCTAATTCTGCGAGATACCCAGCATGCGGCTGAGAAGACGCTAATCATCGGGCGCGACGATCGCGCCGATGGTGACGAGTTCGCCCTCGAGCGGAGAGGGTGTGATAGCGCCGGTCAGTGATCAGCGATGAAGGCGCCGGGGTTGGTCAACGCGGTAGGAAAATCCACGCCGCCGGCGCGAGGGCGCGGCACCCTCCCGGAGAGCCGTTCGGCGGCGTCGATTACGGCCTCATCGAGGTTCCAACGATCGGATTTGAGTTGGCGCGACAGTTCCGCATCGCAGGTCTCGATATCGCGCCCTGGGCAGGCGAGCGCCCAAACCTTCAACGCCGGACGCGTACGCGGCTTTAGAGCCATGCGTGTCCATTTGCCGTCGGCCATATAAATCGTCTGGTGGCTGTCTGCCGGCGTAGTCGCACCGTCGATGCAGAAGTCACCGATGAAAATTCCTGCCGCGCCAGTCGGCGTTACGGCGGTGAAGATGAAGAGAAGCAATGTGAGGACGCGCATTTGAACCACCTGTGCCTCGACCGCGTTTCAAGATCGCAAGGCAAGCCGGTTCGCTTGGGAGGATGCCAGCGCGACGGAAGGAGCCGTTGTGCTGGGGACGAACCGGCATTGGATGCCTTGGCCGCAGCCCGCCGTTCGCTTGCGGGTTGCTGACAGAGCGCGTTGTCTCACCAGTGGCGTGACACGGGCGTTACAGGTGGTTTGATCGGTTACCCGTGCAAAGGGGGCCGGCAGCGTCGAAAGCGAGTTTCCTTGGTCCAGTGCTCGCCAATCGTTCGCTGTTGCGGACGCGCGCAGGACTGCGCTTATCCGCTATTTCCCGCTATTTCTTCTTTGGGGCGCACCGATCCGTTGCCCGGGTGAAAAATCGAGACAGGCGTTCGCTCCACAAATGAGGAACGTGCTGCCTCCACACGCGGTGGTCACCTATAAGGTTGTTCATGGGAGCTCCGCAGTAACGCTGCGCCTGCATCACATGGAAACCCTGGACTGGGAGAAGATATGGATGATGGTGAAAAAGGCTTAGGCTAGGGCTAGACTACACAGGCGCACTTTTGAACGCCGTTTTTTATTTCCAGGTGAATTGCGTTTTCGAACGCGTGCAAGCAATCTCCGCCCGCTATGGTCACGGTGCATCTGATTCCCGGAGACATCCGCGAAACACACGAGATCCACGAGTGGCGCAACGCCGCTGGCGGGATTTCGACCGCGCATCCGAACGAGTGGGCAGATCTTATCGGGGTGCCTGACGATAACTGCAAGCGGACGTGGGCGACCTATGCGAAGCACAGCGCTTCGCGATCGCCTGCTGCGGAGTAGCCAATGGCGAGCGTCGTTGGTTCCGCCCTAACGGAGCGAGAAGGCGTTATTGCCGCCGACACGATCTTCACGAAGCAATTCCGCTGGCTCTTTCGAGAGCAAAAGGTTCTGGATTTCGGGGTCGATGCCGAGGTCGAGATTACTGAAGACGACATGCCCACTGGCAAACTTATCGCGCTTCAAATCAAGAGCGGCACCTCGTTCTTCAAGCGGGAAATCAAAGAAGGGTACGTGTTTTACGGAGAAATGCGCCACCTAAAATATTGGACGAACCACGTCCTACCCATGTTTCTCATTCTCCATAACCCGGAAACCGGCGTTACCCTTTACCAGCGAATTGAAGAGCGCCTTTGCAAGGTAACAGATAAAGGGTGGAGCATTGTCGTTCCTCGCGATAACGCGCTCAATGCCAGCGCCGCAGGGGACCTTGCAGCTGGCCCCGACCTGGACGAAGAAGGCCAGCTGCGCCTCCGCTTCAGCCTGGACGCGCCTCTGATGGAGCGCTTTGTTGGCGCCGATGCCAAGATGATCTGGGAATACTGGTTCAATAAAAGCCTGAGCCTCCGCAACGCCCGCTTCATCTTTGAGGACGAAGAGCCGATAAAAGTGGGAGGCTGGTATCCTACTGATGACATCGGCCTCGCCATGCAGAATCTATTCCCATGGCTCACCTATCAATACGAGGACGATTCCACCAAATGGGATGTTTCCGGCGAAGCTGACATCTTTACCCTCCTGGTTTCTTTGAGGCCGGAAGCTAAGGCCTATCTGGAAGCCGAAAGATTCTTTCGAGAGGGCATTACCGACGAAACGCCTGACCAGCCCATCCGCGACGATGAGGAGGATGATGGTTGGATTTACCGCATTCGCGACGACGACTGACTATCCCTTTTCACCTGCTCAAAAAATTTGCGCATTACGTCGGCGGGAGTCTGCGGAAGCTCTATTCGGCTTTTGACAGTGGCTTTCGTCACAAGGATTTCCATTTGAGGCGCCTCGGCGCGGGGGCCATTCCAATAGCGTGCTGCAGTGGCGTCTTCCAGTGGCTTACCCTCCTTCACGGCATCTTTAAGCACTGTGTAGTATCGCAGGTCGCCAGCGTGAATGAAATCCGCTTCATCGTATTCCATTGTGTAGAGATATTTTCTCGGGGCAGAAGTTTTGCCACGTAACTTCCAAAGGTATTTTGCCACCCGCAAGTCCTGCCACAGATACAGCGCGCCCTTTCTCAGAGCCTCACCCTCCTCGTGTGCAGCTCTTAGAAACAGCTCGGCCTTTTTCTCGATTTCGGTCAAACCGTCCATGTTATCGCGGCCAGACACAACGATCCGGCGATCTTCATAGTCCTCGTTTGAACAATGATACCCGATCGGCACGTACAACCCCCACCTGCGCCCGATAGAAAATGCAGGTCGGGCTTATGGTAATGGAGCTTTCTGGCGTTCGTAAGCGCCTGCGGGCACATTTCCCCGCTTAACTTCGCCAGGGTCGGCATTCTCTTGCCAGTAATCCTGAAAGCTGCCAGGCCGATAGCGGCCCCTAGGCTGCCGAGCAACGATGCGCCGCCCCTTGGCCGTTCGGCACCGTTCGCTTCTGCCCAAAGCTGCGGTCGGTTCATCTCGCTCGTAACCACGTCCGTGAATGTGTACGGATGGGGCAGGTCGGACTTAGCCGTCCGCCGGGATTCCGGCTAAATTCTAACGGATTGCAAGGAGGCGACCGTTGATAGAAGGAGCTATCTACGTCGACGATTCCGGAAATCCTGGTGTCGATTCGGGGTCGGACTTCCTGCCCTCCTCGCGAAAATCTTGGACCGCCGTGATCGTGCCGTCGGCGATCGCCGGCGTCGTTCAGGGCGCCATGGATATCTTCCTGAAGGGCGTACGGGACGAGTTTGGCGCCGAGGAATTGCACTTCACCAATATCTACAGCGGCGAGGGGCCGTGGAAGTCGGTCAACCCCCCTAGGCGCGCGGAGATGCTCGGCATCATGGCAGATCTCATGGATCGGCTCAGCCTCCCCATCGTGCACCAGACTGTCAGCGACTTTACACTTCTTGATCATCCGGATCTTCTGCGCTTCCTTGAAGGCAAGCGCGTCGGCGGCTGGAATCTAGAAGACATCTCCCACTTCGGACTCTTGCTGCTTTGCTCCCAGGTTTCGATTCAAATCCGCACCATGAAGGACGATTGCCCCCAGGCCTTCGAACTTCCTCTCCCCCTCTACGTCGACGAGGGGGTCATGACTGCGGGCCGCGATCGCAAGTTGCCAAACTGGTCGGACGTAATCGAGGGGCCGAAGGCGTGCTTCCGCAGATCTGCAGATGTCCCAGGTATACAGCTGGCCGACTTCGCTGCCTTCATCATCACCCGGTCGCAATGGGTCGCGGCGAATAGGAACCCGGGGCCAATGTTCGGCAGGGCAGACGAGCTAATTCTCCGCGCCGCAGCGAGACTTAACATCCTGAATCTGCCAATGCGTTGGACGACTCCGGGTGAGCTTGAACGACGGAGCTATGAGGACTGGCTTTCCGCCGATAGGGTTGCGAAGGGTCTCCCGCCACGGCCTCTCGACGGCAAGTGAATGCACCTGGCTGGTCTGCTAGCCCCCGATCCCGACGGACTGTGGCGAGCGAAAGACCTGCGCCCAAAGGATTACAGAAGTTGAGGCTTACCGATTACGCAGCTCCACGAAGGGGAAGGAAAGCAACGTCTAGGGCTAATCACTCGAGGTTCTGTTCCCCGCCATATACCATTCACTCCGGCCGAGGTTGACCGACCGAAAACAGACGTCGTCGAAGTCCCACGATTGGAACGGAACAAAGAGGCGTTGAACCGCCTTCGGCGAGGATGGGGGTGGCACGGACAAGGATATGCGCGGCGGGCGCACAAGCGAAGCGGGAGCCGCATCCTTCTTCGATCCGTCGCGCCGGGGATCTTCGCCCGTGTGTGCCGAAAACTCTGGCAGCGGATTCGGCCGAGCGAATGTGAGATAGAGTACGTCCGCTGCAAGGGGGCACGCAACGTTGAAAGGCTAGCTGAAAATTGGAGTATCCCAATCGATTTCTGAGAAAACTCGGTTTGCGATGAAGTTCATGAGGGCGATACCGGCCGGCAAGAATCGTGCTGTTCGATCGTAGGTGAAAGGTGCAGGCATCTGGTGCTTGTTGCCGTGAGCGACGTTGTTGCGGAGTTGAGCGTAGCTACGCGAGAGGAGCCAGTCCCAAGATGCTATTGGCTCGTTGTCGCAATCCCAACCAAGGCGACCGTCGTGCTTTATGACGAGGTATTGCGGCGCCGTTTGAGCGAAAATCTCGAAACCGGAACTGGCAAAGTCGAACGAGTGAAAAGGGAAATTTGCTTCGACGCGTTGCGCCACTCGTGTCCAATTGACGCCGGTGATGACGATGAGCCCACCAACGGCGTTTGTATGGGCTAACGATGCGTCTCGATTGACTAAGAAGAACTCAAACTTCGAGGCCTTCAACATGAAGTCGGCAATGTCTTTCTCTTCCATCGCAATCTCCCTTAACTAGAAAGCCTCATTGTAACCGAGCCCTGCAGGCGTGCCGAACTAGATCAACGCGCCAGGCGCACCGCCGGACATCATCGAAGAGAGTGGCCCAGCATCATGGTCACCGAGCGCGTCGGCCCATACTAGGTCAGTTTCAGAAGGGGATACGCTCGTCCTGGCGGAAGGAACTGAGACCCGATGCCATAGCGGGCCTGCGGCGTTTGTCCGGCTTCAGGGCTGTTGTTTGTGGGTTGCGGAGGGCAGCTTTCAGTTCCAGCTTGATTAAAGCTACCAACCGTCTTTAAGGCCGATCGACTTCAATTCCTACCGATCTCAATCGTGCCGCTGCGGCATCCAACACCGAGTCGTCAAACCTGTCAGGATGTCGCAGGGCGACCGCTTCGAAAGTCAGCTGGGCCATTTGGCGTTCGATGAGCATGAAGAAACCCTCCGATGGTTTCGCGCCAAGGATCAGATCCTTGATCGTCTCTAACTCGCCCACTCGGGCGATTTTTGGACGTGTTCGCCCCAACCGCGTCGTCCTTTCGCGTTCGCCCGTAAGGGTACCTTCCAACGCGTGGATGCTTCGCCATACATCGTGCTCAAATGTGCCCGGCTTTTCCGATGGAAGGATTTCATAGAGACGCAAATCAGCTGCGCGGGCAACAGCCTGCTCGCCTTTTCGACGGGCATTTGCGGCGATTTGCCTGAGGCTCTTCGGATCAACGCACCCCTCTATCATCTTCATGGCGCGTGCGGCGGCAATATGGGTCATGGTCTTGCTTTCTGCTCATGCGACGGGGAGAGATTGAACAAACCGGGCCAATCGATCGGCTTCCCGGTCTGTCAGATCGTGGGGCAGATCGATTCTAATCTGAAGGCCGGGGCGGAGATGGAAGCTGTGTTGGAGCATACCCGCCTCATTCGCAGGAGCCTCGGCCAACTGATCCGGGTTTTCCAGGAGATCGATCGCAGTAGCGATCCGCTCAACATGCTGAGTGCCAACGTTTGCATTCCTGTTCATCAGATTATGCAAGAATGTTCCACTGAAACCAAGTTTGCCACCCAAAGCGGCATAAGCCATCCCGGTTCTTTGTTTGACCGCCACAAGGCGTTGGATCGTTTGCGGCGTCAACGGTCCATTGGGGAATTGCTGGTATTTGGTAGGGTCAAAAGTAGCCATTTGGTTTTCCCACGGCCCGGCTCATCCGGGCATGAAGGCGGTATAAGCGTTGTAATAACTTTTGTCAATTAATGATCAGTGATAATCAGTGATATGTTCAATCCTATTAGACTGGAACGGCCTTCAAGATCGCCAGAGGGTCGCGATGCTATTTGGGCCAATGAATCGCCAAGCGAACAGCGGCAAGTGAAGTCGTCAGCGGAACGACCGCTTGTTGGCGCCTTGATCCCGAAAACGGACGAGCTGCTTACGGCCCCGGGCCGCCAGTCTGCAATGCGCCCATAGCGGCCGTAGAGACTGTTTGGCCCGCCTTCCCGTAACAAGACACTGCAGTGGCGATGTTCCCCCCTGCCGTTCGGAACAGGGCCCTTTCCACTGCCTTCTAAGAATTCATTATAGTCATAGATAGCTGGTTGACGGTCTAAAGATCAAGATTCTCGACCAAGTCCGCAGCGCATGCGAATTGCTCGCTCGTGTCAGGCAACTAGGTCGGCATATTTATCGCGCGATCGAAGATCTGAGGCCTGTCCCGTACTAGGCGAGACAGCTTTATAATCTAGAATTTGTCGACAAGCGTTTCCAATTTTCCAAGCCACGCGGATATATCTCGAACTTCCTGCGGCAGGTGTTTATAGTCGTGTGCCGCATCATTTCGAACATCGTAGTCCCGGTCTAGCTCTGACCGCGCTTTTGGTTCTGCATGGAATATTATGTCTAGGCGGCGGCGTACTGAAAGTGATTTCATATTTTCCTTCAGAAAACGCCATGCATGACCATCTAAACCATGGGCTCTCGCATTGTTCGATACTTGATCCTCTGCCTCCTTCCGAACAAGATACTCGAACTGAGCCCAACCAAGTAGATAAAAGGCTACATCTAATGACTGTCGAAAACGTTCAAGGTCCTTTGCCGAACCACTTCGCTTTCGAATCTCCTGGTCTATGAGATCAGCGAGTTTGTCATATGCCCGCTTCGTATAGGTGAGCTTGGTCATTGTGCTCCGACCAGAGATTCCAGTGCCGTCTCATCGAACGCTATCGTCTCCCTTCGGGACTCCTGTGAGACCAGCCGCCAATTCGGTCTGCCTTGCACGCCTTGGTCTACAAGAAGATGAGTCCCGTTCCTCGTAATAACATCGACACGGCCGCGCGCTCCGAAGACGTATAAAGCACGGGGTACGAAGCTTAAAACTGGCTCGGTTTTTTCGAGAACGTCAAGGATTGCAATTTCGCGTTCTGGAACCGCATATTTCTGCATTAGCTCCTCAGACATCACAACTGACCTGGCTTGTTCAATCTTCAGATTGGCCCGATCTGAAAGCCAGCGCTCGATGTCTGCATAAAGTGCTGCAATTCGTTGGGTCCAATCTTCTACCCTCTCAACGACTTGCTCTCTTCGAAATATTCCACTTTCTGTTTTTTCCCAAACGTCGAGAGGTTTTAGAATGGTTTGTTTTAGGTAGCCTTTAGAATCTTGCGTGAGTATCGCAAGCTTTAAACGCTCGATATTGAAGTACCAGACCTCAGCGCTTGACTCGGCTTCTGGAACGGTAGTGATTTGCTTTAGTAGCTCCTCGAAGTCCCTCGCTTTTGGATCGCGCTCTCTTACCTTGACTTGGATATACGTACGGTGACCTCTGCTATCTTGAGCAACGAGGTCGTAGCCGGTCGCATCATTGGCAGGTTGAAGCGTATCAACGTCGGATGCCCGAGCGGTTTCGATGATCCTCTCGCCGGCGACTTCACTTTCGTCTGACACCCGAGGCAGAAGTTCGGAGTCTTTGTCAGGGTGAAATTTGAGAGCTTCTGGCCGCGTAGCATCAGGACCAAAGAGCACGTAGCGATTGCCCAAATTCACAAGAACTTGGCGTTGGGTCAGTTCAGGTGCCGCTCCGGTTTTCATTCTCTGCCGTAACATCAAAACAAGTATGTGGCTGCTGGCGCCAACGTGTGCCAATGCGCACACATCGTCAAGTTGAACGTCCTCAGGTTCGTGGGGTGCCGGTTTCGCCGTCCCAAGATCGCTACTGCTGATCCGCTGGGAGAGCTGCGCAAACCCAATGGTGAAAAAGTTCTCGAAGCTAGAGTCTTTGCAAGCGTTGTAAACTTCTCTCTGACTTTTCGCTTCGACACCGAGATAGCCAGCCATATCGCTGGCCTGCTACGCAAAATGCAGTATCGCCTGGCATTCACGCAGGCCAATGACATTTCTTTCACGCTCATCATGGGCCTTGCCGCCATCGCTGCATCAGCGCGACATACCGAACTCGCAGACGAGATACGGATTTTGACACGCGCGTTAGCCCGCCGCGGGGATCTAATCGCGGATGCTGAAAGTCAGGTGCGGGTTGCGCTGGGGGCTTCGCCTCGCGCGAGGACAAAGACGAGTGGTGCAAGGCTGTCGGCGATTGGCTGGTTGAAATCGCCAACGGCAAGCTGGAGCGGCAAGAGGCGGCACGCTTCCGCTCAAACCTCCATGTCTTCTGCCATGCTGTCCCAGAGCTTTGGCAACACATTGCAAAGGGCGATGCATCGCTCGCTGCGCTTTCCGAATGAGCTTTACGCAGCTGCTCTTTGGAACGCGTTACCAATCGGATTCTCCGTCCACTTCCTCATTCTATCTAAGCGACGAATAACATGATCGATCCGTCGGTACGCTCTGGGCGGCTCATGTGGTCGGGTCAGGCGGTGGCTGAAACGGGTTAGTCAGAGCGTCGAACTGCTGAACCTCGACTGATTGGCGCAGCGACATCTTTAACGAATGCCCGGTTTTATAGTCGTGCTCCCCGAAGCAGCCTTTCCGCTTTCCGCCCAATCGAGACGCTCCTTGCTCGTCGAAGAACGTCGTTAATGGTGCTAGCGCAACTTTCCGATGAGAGACTGAAACACCGTCACGATCCTTGTTCGCGAGATAGGGCGAGTGAGGCGTTCATCGGGCGAAATGCAGCGGTGTAGGTGGGACAAGAACATCGAAAAACATTGGAGCAGATTTGAATGCTTTGCTGTCCCACTAGTTCCTAACTGCTTGATTTAGCTTCTTTTCCAAACATCCTCCGGGCCCACCAGTCGCCTTGATGCATAAGGCTTTGCGTCGAGGGTAGACGACCCGGTTAGACATCGGTTAGACAAACCGCTTCAGAAGCTTCGCCATGCCATCCACGGCGAGCCGCTCCTGCTCCGTCCTTGCTGTAAAGCTCTACGTGGTCCAGGTCGTCGTGGCCGAGAATGCCTGCCGATTGTTTCGGGGTCGCGCCCTCCTTGGCCAGGTACTTCCCCAGCGTCTTCCGAAGTCCATGCAGCGTGCAGCCGGGCCCCATGCTCGCCATCTTGCTCCAGTGCGCCATCATGCCGGTCAGCGACCTCTCCGAGAAGGAATTGCCGTAGGCGTTCAAAATCACCGTGTCGGCCGAGCCCCAATGCTTCGGTGAGCACATAGGTGATCGTTAGCGGACTTCAAATGCGATCCGCTGCTCACTAATTACTTGATCCCGTAAATTACATGATCACGTACCGACTTTTTTATTGAAATCCCGAATTCGGTGGCCTTATAAGACCGATGTTGCCATTGCTCGTAGGTCGGCTGTGATGGATAACGTGGTTCCATTCCGCAAGGCCGTGCCTTGCGTCGAAGTGACAGAAACCTGCGGCGAATGGTTCGTCCGCGTGGTTGAGAAAGATCAGGAAATTGCCCGGTCATTCAATCAGGAATCGTTCGCGTTGTCCTTTGCAGAAGGCCAGCGGATACGCCTAGGGCTAGCGAAGGTCGTGCGCCTGTAGGGCGCTGTGGGGCGGCATTGTAGGCATTCAAGCATGAGCGGAACCTAATTTGCAGCCGCAAATTAATGTCCAATGAATGAACTCCCAAACCGGAAAAAACTCGTGCCTGACCCTCAACCTCGGCGCGGCTCCAACAAAGGTGTGTTGCTAGCGGCTGCAGCGCTGCTGTTTGCCTTTCTCGCTCTTATTCTGTTTGGGTTTTTTCAGTAAGTGCGCGCGGCGCCGGCTTCCTAGAGAGGGCAGAGCACCTGCCGACGTGATCTTCGATCGCTCGCGTCCTTGCGGCGGGGCGACTATCCAAGCCGGCTCGGTTCGTCGCTCCTGACGGGTTCGGCGGTCCCTCCACAGCAGGATGATCATTCGGCAATTCTTGGCAGCGCCGGTATTCAACTCACGCCCAAAGCGATTGAACTGAAGCTGGCCGTCGATGTCGTGACTGACGCAGCATGAGCCGAACAGGCGAGGCAAGCGCAAGCCTTGGGGCCTAACCTCAGACAGACGAATCACGCTCGTGCAGTCTGGAGACAGCGCAACGAGTTATTCATTCGGGCGCCTTCGCATCACCAGCGGAACGAAAGAGTTAATTGGCGGTTTACTAGGGAAGGATTGCAGGACGAAAAACATTGAGGATTTCTGCCATGACAATGTTGTTCGAACCACTCGACTCTGAAGGTTACAAGCGCAGCGTGGTCTACCATGCCGCACGCTTGTCCATGCTCCACAATCGAATGCTGAAGCGTTTCGAGAAGGTCGATAAAGCGGCTGAAAAGGTTGAAGCCGAGGTGGAGCTGTTTGATGAAGCTGTTCGCACTCTCTACGAATGAGCGGCATGTTGACCGCCGACGTTCCTGCTAGCGCGTATACGGGCGCGGGGTTCACCGTTTGCTCCACCAGGCGATGTCGCGCCGCGGATTTGGGCTTGATAAGCATGATCTAATGTATACGATTCACCCAGCCGGCTTGGCTCCCCCGCCATCGGGCCGGTCAGGCCCGACGGTTCAACGCACCACCCCAAACGACTGTCGGGCCGCCAGGACGCTCACTGCGCAGCCGGGTTCATGCTTTGCCTTTTTTTCTCGAAAAGCGCGAGCTTGGTCATATAACCAATTCTGATTTTTGCATGGCATTGGGTGCAGTTGAAGTTGGATATCACCTTCAACCACGATCCCTTTTTTATGATGACATGAGAACAGTTTGGACATTCCAGTTCCAGGTACTCGTCCCCCATATCGTTTGAAATCGGCACTACGACACTCCCCAACAGTTGCCCGTGAAACTTGCGCTTCGAGATCGGCCAGGCACCTCCGTGCTCAAACCCCGAACGTGGGTCCTTGGCAGATGTTCCGCAATCCGACCTCTGGCGACCGGGATCGGACCTAAGTCCAAATCGCCGCCAACAGGCCGAGAAGTGGAACCCCGGCGGATGCTTTTTGAACGCTGAATTTCCGTCCTCGCCGGTCGTAGTCCGCCGTCCTCCTGGCCAAAGCGCCAATGTTGCCCTTTGTGAGACTGACCTCGTCCGGCCTACCAGGTCGCCAGGGCGCAACTCCGGTAATAATGCGGCGGAGCGAATGTCAGCGCGAAGCTGTGCGCAGGGACGCCAACTCGCTGACAGCAGCAAGGATGACAGCATCGGTTGCCGGCTTCGGCAGGAATCTGCAGTCGCGGAAAGCCGCGGGAACGTCGGCGGGGCCAAATCCCGACAAGAAGGCAAAGGGGATGCCTCGCGCCTGCAATATCCTCGCCACCGGCAGACCCGTTTCACCGTTCAGCTGGATGTCTAGCAACGCCACGTCAATCTTGTCCGATTCGACAAGACGCAGAGCGGCGGATACCGACGGCACAGGTCCGACCACCTGATAACCGGCGCGACGCAGCCGCGCGGCAGTGTCCTGCGCGACTAGCCATTGATCCTCAACAATCAGAACACTCACGCTTTCGCTCACGGCCCCTCTCTGCGATTGACCGGAAATGAGATGTCGATCCGAGACCTTCGGACAGTTGTTTCGACATGTCCGCAAACCTATAGGTAACCTCTCCATGCAGCAAGGTGAGGCTGATGCTGGAGCGGAGGCGCTTCCACCGACCACTTGCTGAATTACCGGAGCCGAAGATTAGCGCGTCAATGGGGCTGCGGTCCGCGCCTCCGCTCCATCAGAGTTGGATAGGCGTTTACCCCTCTCCACGATCCACAAAATCTAAAAGCCGCCGTACCGCGCCATTGGCTCTTCAAAGCATGAGCAGCACCTCTCTCTCCATCTTGGGCGACCTGAGATTGCAATCGGTCAATGAGCGTCAGAAGTGCGATGCACCGAGTTTGTGCCTGCAGTTTTTCGAAGGAAAGGCTTGAGAATTCATGATTTCGGAGCAGGTTTGGCTGGCGCATGAGCGCCGCAGATCTATACTGGGGAGATCAAGCGATGGGGTCGCCATGAGCAAAGAGTTCAGTGTAGCTGATGCCTATGGCGCCGGCCGCGCCATGTTCATGGGACTTGAACTGCTGGTTTCGCCCGGTGCGCTCGTCCCCAGACCTGAGACCGAGTTGCTCGGCAAGACCGCGCTTGGTGTGTTGCATCAGATGAACCTGCCGGCTCCGCGCATAGTTGATATGTGCTGCGGCACTGGGAATCTGGCGTGCGCGATCGCCTACCATGTGCCCAGCGCCCTTGTCTGGGCAAGCGATCTCACCGATGAATGCGTCGAAACGGCACGCCGCAACACCTCAAATCACGGCATGGCTGAGCGTCTTTCGGTGCTTCAGGGCGACTTGTTCGACTCTCTCATCGGCCTTGGGCTAGACGGAACTATCGACGTAATCGTCTGCAATCCGCCTTACATTTCTGAAAAGCGGCTCGAGGGCGACCGCGCCCATCTGATCGAGCTTGAGCCGCGCGAGGCGTTCGCAGCCGGCCCTTACGGCCTGAGCATTCATATGCGCGTACTGAAAGACGCACCGCGATACCTGCGGCGTGGCGGCATCCTGCTCTTCGAGGTCGGGCTTGGCCAAGACCGACAGGTAGCGGGTCTGCTGGAACGCAGCAAGGCATTCGAGAACATCCGTTCGGTCTCGAACGAAGCGGGCGAGGGCCGGGTGGTTCTGGGGCAAGTCAAGTCGCAGGCATGAATCCTGCGACAGTCAGACCAAATACGGGCTGCTCTGGGCGTTACGCTTACTCATCAGTTCATTTTGCGGATGATGTATTGCTCGATCCCCTGGATGGAATCGAGGTTTTCAGGCAGAAGTTCGCTATCCTCGACGGTAATGCCAAAGGTCTCCTCGATGAAGCCGATAATCTCAAGCACACCCGTCGAGTCGACAATGCCTTGATCGAGCAAGGATGCGTCATCCAGCAATGCCTTGACGTCGCTGACGTAGAAATTTGAAACCAAGAAACTACGAATCTGCTCGCTGTAGATTCCGGTGCGTTCCTTGATGGTCAACATGAATTCGTCCTCCGTGGCGTCACCATTAAATCAGCGACTTGGTTCTGGCCCCGTATCATGACAGCGCCGTTTTCTTGAGTTTTCCCGTGTCCGTCATCGGCAGGTTCGCCACAACGACGATGGATTTCGGGACCATGAAGTTTTCCAGACGCTTCTGGCACTCCTTCTGCAGTTCCCTTTCGCCAATGGCTCTTCCATGCTCCATCACCACAAAAGCTTTCACCGCTTGCCCGAGGAGCTCGTCGGGAACACCTATGACAGCCGCTTCTCGGACTCCTGGAATGTCCATCAGTACATTTTCCACTTCCCTTGGCGCCACCTTCTCGCCTCGCGACTTTATGATCTCATCCCCACGGCCAACGAAGTAGAGGTAACCCTCCGTATCCATCCGGCAGTAGTCGCCGGTGTATAGGACCTGCTCGCCGGGCAGCGGGCCGGGTTTGAGTTTCCTGGCCGTTGCCTCGGGCTTGCCCCAATACCCGTTCATCACCGTTGCGCCGCGAATGACGAGTTGGCCGACAACGCCTGGGCCTATCCGCCTGTCATGCTCGTCAACGATCCACATCTCCGTATTCGGGATTGCGATCCCTACGCTCAATGGCTTTCGCTCGAGGTCCTCTGGCGGCAAATAGGTGCAACGTTTGCATTCGGTGAGACCGTACATCGAATAGATGCGTGCACCCGAAAACAGCTCGCGAAGCATGAAAATATGCTTGAGGGTAGGGCTGCCGCAGTGTTTGTGACGTAGCGGATGCTCGAGAAATCCTGGTCTTTGAGGGACCTGAGTTCGGAGAGTGCGGCAAAGATTGTGGGCACGCCGGGAAAGCCCGTAACTCCCTCCTGCCTGATCAACCCGAGGATCTGTGCCGGGAAAGCGAACGAGCGTTCGAGCACCAGCCGGGCGCCGGTACGAAAAGCCATGATCATCTGGTACAGTCCATAATCGAAGGCGAGGGGTAGGACATTGAGGATCACCTCGTCCTCGGCAATCGCCAGGTAGGAAGCGACAGACGCGCACGCGGCCATCATGTTTCTGTGCGTCAGCATCACGCCCTTGGGTTCGCCCGTCGACCCGGACGTGTAGATGATGGCTGCCAGATCAACATCGATGCACTGCCGTGCCGGCGGCGTATCCGCGCCATTGGCGAGGGCGGCGTCCCAGCGCACGGCAAACGGCAGCTGGGCGAGTTCGACGTCGTCGATAGGTCCCGATACGATCACCCGCAGAAGTGACGGGCAGCCGCGCGCCGGCTCGCGGAAGATCGCTTGCAGATGGCCGTCCGTGATGAGCGCCGTCGGCCGGCAGTCGTTGAGCAGATAATCGAGCTTGTCGCTCTTGGTGAGCGGGTTGACGATGCACACCACCGCATTCGCCTTTAGCACCGCCCAGAAGCTAACCACCGTCTCGACGGTGTTGTCGGCGAAGATCATCACGCGGTCACCGCGAACGACTCCGGATGCGGACAGGTCCCAGGCGATCGCGTTGGCTCGCGTTTCGAGTTCGAGGTAGGTGACACGCTGCCTGTTGCACACCAGCGCCACCTTACTTCCGTGTCGGACGGCGGAATGGGCGAGGTAGTCATGCAGCAATGGTACGGCATCATGCAACATACAGGCGCTCTTCCCGATGTTCGCAGTCGACGTCGACGCTGAGCGTGCATTCGAGCGTTGCACTGGGACAACCCGCGACGAACTGCTGATGAAGAAGTTGGGTCGACAACACGCCGACCAGCGCCATGTTGTCGGCATTGGACAGGTCGCCATCGCCAGTTCTGGCCTGGCATTTGGCAAGCAGGTGCGTGACCCCCTTTGGATCGAAGACATTCGCCTCGCGCAGGGCCTTCTGCGAAACCGCCTCGCGAGCGTAATCCGGGGCGTCTGCGCCGACGAAGCAAAGCGCGTTGGGCGCGCGGAAGGGCTGCTTCTTGCGGGCTACGATCTCGGAGGGCAGGATGGGTGCCGCCATGCGCTTCAGCACGTGCTTTTCGTCGAGGCCGCGGAGTTTGAAGGAGGGCGGCAGCGAATTCGCGAGCCTCACAAGTTCATCGTCCAGGAACGGGAAGCGCCCCTCGACGGAGTGAGCCATCAGCATCCTGTCGCCTTGCGAGGAGAGCAGATAGCCCGACATCAGTGTTTGCACCTCGAGATACTGGTCCTGCGCAAGGGGACTCCAACGGGCAAACTGCGCGGGCAGACGGGCGAGCAACTCGGACACGGCGTCGCGGCCCTGCGTTCGAGCCCGCATATCGGCCGTAAACAAGCGCTTGATGGCCCTGGTGGTTTGCCAGCGGGTTTCATGAGCAAAGCCCGGCGCGTCGTAAGCCTGAATATTTCGCCCGAAGAACTGACGCGCCATCGCCTGCTGTTGCACCGGCGAGCGGGTGAGATAGGGGTAAAGGCGTTCCAGGAGCCGAGAGCGGCGTGTCGATGTCGGGTGGCGCCCCCAGAAGCGGCGGACCTTGCCTTCGCGGAACAGGTCGTAGCCGGCGAACATTTCGTCAGCGCCTTCGCCGGTCAGCACGACCTTGATGCCACGCTCGCGCACCAGGCGCGAGAGCAGGAAGAGTGGCGCCGGGGCAGTCCTCAGTATCGGGCGTTCGGTGTGTCGGATTACCTCCGGAAAGATTCCGGCTATATCTCTGCGCGAAACGACCACTTCATGGTGCTCACTGCCGGTCGCCTCGGCAACCATTCGCTGGAAGCGGGTCTCGTCATATTCGGCGTCGGCAAAACGCAAGGAGAAGGTTTGGAAGCGATCGCCCGCGAAGCGCCTCGCGAGCGCGGCCACAAGCGAACTGTCCAGCCCTCCGGAGAGGTAGCACCCGACAGGCACGTCGGCGCGCACCATTCTGAGCGCCGTCGCGGCCTCAAGAGCGCTAGACACGCGGTCCACCGCGTCGTTGGAGGACCCGGGGAACTCGCCCTGCCGCGATCCGAAATTGTCGGGATAGGAAGGCTGCCAAAAAATCCGCTCACGAACGGTGCCATCCTGATAGATGCGGACACGACCCGGCTCGAGTTCGTTGATTCCGTGGAAAACTCCTTGCGGCGGAACGACCGTCCAGAGCGTGAACGTCTGATCGATGCCGGCTGGATCAAGGGCGCGAGGTATGGTTCGATCGGCCGCGAAAATGGCTTTCACTTCGCTGGCGAAATAAAGCCGGTGCGCATGCTCGCTGAAATACAGCGGGCAAATGCCGAAGCGGTCGCGCGACAATATAAGACGATTGGCCACTGAATCCCAGATCGCAATTGCCCATTGGCCGTTCATCCGCTCGAAGGCCGTTTCTCCCCACTCACGATAGGCGTGTAGCGCGACCTCCGTGTCGCTGCGGGTTCGGAAGCGGTGGCCGAGCGCCGTGAGTTTTTCACGCAATTCGACGTAGTTGAATATCTCGCCGTTGAACACGATCCACGTCGTATCGCCTGTGTCCGCCATCGGTTGCTGGCCACTGGAAAGATCGACGATGGACAGGCGCACATGCGCCAGCCCCGCGCGTCTGTCCCGGTAGAGACCGCGCCCGTCGGGGCCGCGATGCGCCAGCGCGCCCATCATCTGCATCAGCGCCTGCCGCGAAGGAGAAGCCGCTGTGGCATTCAGCGCCACGATTCCAGCGATGCCGCACATGCTCGGTCAATCTCCGCCTTCCGCGGACAGCAAAGGCCGCGCGTGAAGATAGTGGGCCGCCCTTCGTTTCGCTTCGATGTCCTTGAACACTTTCTGAAGCTGGGGCTCGGTGAGGCCAGCAACCGCCGCGAGCTCATTGCTGGCGACCCCGTGGTTCAGGCCGTAGAGGCATAGATCCATCAGGTGATAGGGCAGCGCGAAATAGAATTCTTCCTGGCTTTGGGTCATGGAAAAGGTGTCGGTGGTCGGTGGCCGCTGCCGGATTTCATCATCCACCTCGAGATATTCCGCGAGTTGATAAACCTGGGTTTTGTAAAGGTGAACGATCGGCATCACGTCGGCGGCTCCGTCGCCCTGCTTGACGAAAAAGCCCTGGTCGTACTCGAGGCGATTTGGAGTGCCGACAACCGCGTATTTGAGGCGGTCGGCGTGATAGTATTCCGTCATCTTGCGCAGGCGCTGCTTGTAGTTTGTCGCAGCAACGATCTGCAGATAGGCAGCTGGCGGCAGACGCACGGTATCTACTTTACCCTGCGGATCCTGGACCGTGAGGCGGGTTATATTGAGCCCGCTGCTCTCCAGAACCGACGCGATCACCAGCTTGCATTTCCACCCTTCCCCATAGTCGGGAACGACGGTCTGGATCGCATCGATCTGCCGGCGGTAGGCCCCAATGGCCTCCAGTGCCGGTGCTATGTCCTCAAGGACGCTTTCAATGCCAAGCTGTGCCGCGACGCGGCGGCCAAGTCTCAGGGAGTCGCCGGAAGAATCCCGCTCCGGCATGAACAGTCCCAGGACCTTGTCTTTCCCGAACGCGCGCATGCACAAGGTCGCGACGACGGAGCTGTCGATACCGCCGGAAAGACCGACAACCACGCCGCGACGATGCAGGGTGCCGAGAACCTGAGTGCGCAAGGTGTCAACGATGCGATCGACCTCCGCGCGGGCATCGAGCGTCAGCATGTCCTTGCTGAATTCCGGAATTATGTCGATGACAAGTCCTCCCTTTTGCGAGATTCGGCGGGGGAATAGGTCTGCACGATGGCCGTCTCGATAAGCGGACGGTTGGTGGCAAGGTTTGGTTCGACGACAAGGTCGATGTGGCTGCCCGTGATCGAAATGACGTCCAGGTGTGCCAAGACGCTGTCCCAGCCCAAGGCCCGCGGCATTCCCTCCCTGCGACATCGGAACAAGGTACCGGAGAGGGGCAGAGCCGGTTTCGGTGCCTCAAGCCATTGGAAGAATGACTTCGCCCTTAAAACCTCCTGCAGTTCCAGTTTGGTCCTGAAGATCGTCGGGTTGAACTCTCCATTGGCAAATCTGTCCAGAATCCTGGCCAGACGCGCTTCGCCGCCCACGGCGACGGTGATCTTCGCAAGGGCTCTGCAAGCCATCCGATGCGCGGATATGCGGTTGGTGCGAATACGATAGAACGTACGGGTAAGTGTCTCCCAATGGTTGCTCGGCTCGTCCAGAAGGCTCGTGTCGAGGATGCCCAGGAACCGCACCGTTCGCCCGGCCTTCATGAGCCGTGCGGCAACCTCGAATGCAACCGCGCCACCCAGAGAATGGCCGAGAAGTCGCACGGGGCCCGCAGGTTGGATGCGGCTTATCTGCTCGAGTGCGGCGCCAGCCATGGCGCTGAGGGTGTTGTGTCCGTCCAGTATCGCCGCAAGGCTCGGATATCGGATCGGGTTTACACGGGCGACTTTCCCCATGGCGGCTGCGAACGCAGCCAGGCTCGGACCATAGCCAACGGACCCTGGAAACAGGAAAAGAACCGGGGGGTGGTGCTTCTTTTCGCGCCCTTCGCCCGACCGTGCAGAGACGACCGCCTCAACCATCTCGTCCAAGCTCATGCCGACGGTGAATGCTTCGAGGCCCAGCTCTTGCCCGATGGCGTTTTCGATCGCCATCACGCAGTGCAGCAGCTGCAGCGAATCTCCTCCAGCATCATCCCAGTTTCCCGTGGCAGTGCCTGTGTTGAGAACCTGCGTCCACGCGTGCTGCACTATTTGACGCGTGTCCTTTGCTCCTCCGGCGGGCGGAGCATCGAGAGTGGACGACCGGGCGGCTCGCGCCCTCCTTCCGTGCGAACGATCTATCTCGGCCAGTGTTGCCAAATCGACCTTACCTCCCGACAGGCGTGGGATTGCGTCAACGGGGTGCAATCGCAAGGGACGCAATGGTGCCGGCAAGGTCATTCTGAGGAGCTGGCGAAGGTCGTCTGCAAAAGCGCCGCCTGCGAAGCGCTGGGGAACCGCGAAGGCGATGAGTTCCTGCGCGGCCGTTACCATCACCACGGCATCCGCCACCGAAGGCGCGCAACGCAAGACCCGTTCGAGTTCGGCGGGCTCGATGCGTCGACCATTGATCTTGATCTGGCGCCCTTTGCGGCCGACGATCCTCAAGATGCCATCATCGTCGAGCCGAACGAGGTCCCCGGTCGAAAAAAGCCGAGCCTCGGGATCGTCGGGGTCCGGCTGCGCGGGAACGACCACACCGTTCTCCCAATGACCAAGCAGGACATAGCGGCTTTTGATCAGAAGCTCTCCACTTTCGCCTGGCCCTACATTGCGCTCCGCTTCGTCGACGATAGCGAATGTCATACCAGGGAGCAGCCTGCCGACGGGAACCGACGCGTCTTGCTCGGGCCAGTCAGGCGGCAAGAACCATTGCGAACCGATGGTTTCAGTCGATGAGTAGCCGATCTGGATCAGACACTGGTCCGAAACGGCTTTGCGCAGCAAAGCGATGTCCATCCATGACACTTTCTCCCCACCGATCCGGGCCACTCTGAGCGGCCAGGAAGCGTCGGCGGGCGCCTCAGCCAGGAGGGCTCGAAGCAGTGCCGGCACAAGATAGGCGATCGTCACACCTTCGGACTGCAATCGAGCGCGCGTAGCGCGCAGGCCGACAGCCTCCACCTCGAGAAGATGCAATGTGGCGCCCGTCAGCAGCGCCGCAAAGATCTCCCGGCAACCGGCGATCGTGGCTGGCCCGGTCAGCGGCAGGAAAACGTCATCCGCGCTGATATGGCACGCATCGACATATTGCCGGACCCGCCATAGCAGGCTGCGTTGGCTGTTGACGATTCCCTTGGGGCGCCCGGTGCTGCCCGAAGTGTAAAGCACCAATGCGGGCGCATCGACCGAAACCATAGGGGGCTTATGCTGCTGTTCTGGGTGTTGATCGTTGGACGCCACGGCGGCCGCAATTTCGATCCAGACGATCTCTTGGGCCAATTCGACCGGGCGAACATTTTCGGCGCCTATAATCGCGCCGAGCCCCGCGGCACTGACTATATCGAAAATGCGAGAGGCGGGATCTCTTGTGTTGAGCGGGACCGAAGGCCGTCCCGCCGCCATGGTCGCCAACATCGCCACAGGATACCAAGCGGAGTTTGCTTGCAGGATGCCGATGGCCTGCCCTTCGGGGACGACGGCAGCGATATGAGTTGCCAGCGTCTCGACCGCCCGGAAAAGCTCAGAAAAAGTCAGGCGGTTCGCGCCGTCGCTGATTGCGAGCTTGTCAGGATACCGCCTGGCGACATCTCCAAGGTGGTCGAAGATTGGAGTGTCCGCAAATTTGGCACCCATCTGTCGGTAACGGCGCCAGACTGGCCCCCCTTGGTCAAGATCATATTCGGGAACGACTGACCACTTTCGGGTGGGTCGCAGATCCACCTGTAGGTTTTGATTTGCCACTTCCGAATGCAAACACACTGAGGACATTCAGGGCCCCGCCAAGCTGTCGGTCGAACATCGCTCGCCGCGGAGATCTTTTCATCAATCATTCGGATGATGCCTCGATCTTGCCTAGCCAGCGCTTCCCGAGCGTCCTTCAGAAGTTTTGCCATTTGTGTCCAGCACCGGTCGTTTTTCCTTGCAAGCTCCGTGGAGCGCAAGACGGCTTGCCCAGGCGAACGGATGCGATCGGCATCTCCGCTAGAATCCGGGCTCGGTGCCTAGATTCACTGACTGGAACAATCATTCAAATGAACGTTGGTGTGATCTGAAATCCGGCTAAGCTTGATCCGTAGGGGAATGACTGCTCGTTCGGAGACGCTTGAGCATATGATCATCGAGTTGTTTGGGCCGCCTGGCGCGGGTAAAACCACGCTGCTTCGCGGCCTCTGCCAAGGGCTGGCGAGACACGGCATCAATGTGAAGACAGTAAATGGGTATCGCCTGATTGAACCTGGATCGGCTCAGGATGACGCTCCGGAAATCCGCCATGGCATAGGAAGAATTGGCAAAAAGATTGCCACATCCGGTCCTATCTTGCTGTCGACCTTGCCAAAGGACAGTGTCGCGGCCCGGCTTCTGGCATCGATCCCTCTTCGAAGCCGCGTGTGGTCATGGCGAATGAAGGTCGACATCGCCCAACTGTGCCAGTCCTGGCGCCAAGCGCGGGAGTCGCCCGGTTGCTTCATCTTCGAAGAGGGCATGATTCAGGCTTTGTGTGCGCTGGGCGTGCTGGCTAGAACTCCAAGCCTCGACGCGGTCCGCAAGTGCCTGGCGTTCCTGCCGCGGCCGGATCTCGTTGTGCAACTCGACGCGCCCCAGGAAACGTTACGCCGCCGTCTTGTGGATAGGCATGCGCAGCAACCGCTCCTCGAGGTTATGCTGTTCGAACTTGGCGTGGACAAAGGATTAAGGCAGGCCGAAATCTCAAGAGAGGTCGGCGAGTGCCTGCGCCAGGACCGATGGCCGTTGATACAAGTCAATGGTGCTGAACCTCACGACGTGGACGGGGTCGTCGCGCGCGTTCTGGGAGAGCATGTTGGTCATGCTGCCTAGGCTGGCCCATGACCTATGATCCATGACACATTTATGCATTTGGCGCCAAGCCGGGCAGCATCTGCCGCCAAGCGCGCAATCATGTCGAATCGTGCTGATCGAGCACTTCGAGCATGGTCGTCAACATGCTTCCGACTTCCTCAGAGATTTCCTCGGGGCGGATTCCCGCTCTGATGGCATCCGCCGTTGCTTGGTCCGCAAGTTTCGCCGCAAGAGCCGGATCGGCCTTGGTGTAGAGTGGGATCTTATCCTCTACCCATTTCTGCAGGAATTCGATGCCGCGCGCGCTCATACCAAGTACAAGCTCGGCGGGGCTTCTTGGTTCCGTCAGCCATATTCAAGAACGTCAGACCATCTTGCTCAGGCTGACGTTCCCACGGTCACGTCACGATGAACGAGGACGCCGTCAGAGCCAGGTGTGGCGATAGAGTGGCAAATTGGATCTGATGTGCGCCGCCCGAGCCGTCGCTGTCAAAGGAAAGCGCGCCGGTCGAGCTGTTATAGACGATGTGATCGCCGCTGTCGTGCGCGGCCCTGCCGGCGTAGAACGCCGAAGAGGGAAGGGTGCCGGTATGCAGGCCGGCAAACACAGTGTGGTCGAGTTGGATCTTGTCGTGGCCCACTTTGAAATCGGTGACCTTGTCGATATTGCCGACCTTGAGAGCCGAATCGAAGACAAAGACGTCGTTGCCGCCATGTCCGGTCAGAACGTCTCTCCCACCACCGCCGTTGATAGTGTTGCTCCCGGAATTGCCATCGATGGTTTGGGCGAATTCGTTTCCCGTGAGCTTGATAGCGGCAGTTCCCAATTTGCTGGTGGTCGCAAGATGCTCGACCTGCGAGCCGGCCGACAGCGCGTAGCTCACCGATGCCAGCACGCTGTCGTTGCCGCTGTGCCGCAGTTCCACCACTTTGTCGCCGGCGTTGTTGACATAGTAGGTGTCGTTGTAGCCGCGGCCCATCATCGTGTCCGCGCCAGCGGTGCCGCGAAGCACATCCGCGCTACCCGTGCCGTAGAAAATGTGATCGCCGGTGCTGGTCGGAGGGACACTTGTGGGCGGAGGCGCTGTGCTGGTAGGCGGCGGCGTCGGTTCGCTGGCCGAAGGACCGCTTGCGGTGCTCTGGTTGTGTTGAAGGAACAGAGCCTGCAGCGTCGGCGAGCTCTCAAGCGCCGTGTCGCCCTGTTGAGAACCCCAAGCATAGGCATAGTCGAAGGCCGGCGAAGGCGCTACCTTGGCCCAGTGGTCCAACATGGTCTTTTCCTGAGCAACGCTGGGCAGGACATAGCGACCGCCCGTGTCGGTCGTCCAGTCGCCGCCGCCGAAGGTCTGATACACGGGAACGACCTGACTGAGCGGGATGCCCGAGGCGACGGCCGCCGCCACAGTCCTGTCGATCATGTTGTAGTCAATCGTGCTTGTTCCGGTCCGTACCGGGTAGGGATCCAAGCCGTAATAGTCGATATGCGTGTTGGCAGGATTGAAGGTGTTTGAAAAGTCGGGGTTAGCGGAAGACCCCATGTTCATCATTGTTATGAAGGTCTTGGCGCCGGGCAGGTGGCTGTGGATCCAGTCTGACTCCGCCTTCAGATCAGCGGCGGTGGCATAAGTTCCCCATTTGCCGGTCGGGTCCGGCTCATCGACGAGGAAGAAGCCAAACACTTTCGGATTGCCGATGAAGGGCGTGACCTTCTGGATAAAGGAGGAGGTTGCACCATCTGCTTCATTGAGCCACACCAGGCCTTTCTGGCCGGCCGGCAAGGCGTTGAGCTGGTCCAAGGAAGATACATCAACAAGATTGAATCCGGCTTTCGCGACCTCGGAGGCCGACCCGCCCGAGGCGTAATGGAGTGTTGTCATTGACATACCCTTCGTCCGATTCGGTAGGCGCCCCACACCTGCCTAGGGAAAGGATCCATTAGCGACAAATCAAATACCGGCGTCCCTTGATAGAATCTTTGATCATGGTCCGGAAAACACAACAGCCTCGATGCTACGCTTGCGTCAGAGGTTTGTAGATGATCCAAGTATGTCGGGCGCTCAAGCCTGCAACGAAAGCATTGCAGCGAAGTCTGCCGGAGCGCTTGCGCATTTGCAGTGGCGGCAATCGGCCAATGCGCGCTTCGGTTGCGCGAGCCACCGCCCAAATGCGCGCTTCCGCAGGATTTATTCGAGCTCAGACCGCAAAGGAACCGCGTCCTCGCGAAGCCTCCCATTGCAGCCGCTCGATGCTCCTCAACGCGGTCGCCTAGCCGCGGGAAGATGCGGCTGGTGGGTCAGACCATATCCAGAGACCGGGTGAAAGCCTGCTTCCAGACGAAGCGGTCGGGAGAACTGCCGGTGCGAGTCATCACACCATCTGGGCGCGATGTTGATCCGGCGTGAGAAGGCGGGCGGAGATTGCTTTGAACGCGAGCGCGCGGACCTTCGAACACAGCCCTCTTTTTCTAAATATCCGGCCCGCCGTGTCGTACGCGAACGTGTCGTCGTTGCACGGTCAGACCGGATGATCCAACGCACTGACCGAGGCGACAGCGATTGTGGCTGCATTGCCGCATCGTTGATCAGCTTGCTTCATGCAAACAGACGAGGACAGCACGAAAGCCTCCTCCTAGCGTGGGACTGGCTGTTGTGTGTTCAGGGGCGATGAAACCGGCCATGGAAACCGCGGATAGGATCAGCTGTTTTAAGCGATTGGTATCGCATCCAGGAGCGACAGGATGAGTCCGCATCTGGTTTGCGTTGGAGGCGAGGATCATAGACTAAGAATCCCGTTTCTTTTGGCGCTTCGCGAAAGGGGTTTTCAAGTCACTGCCGTTTCGAGTGATCTCGGAGCCGCCTTTTCACCCCATGGCATTGCCCATCGCCGATTCGGGTTCGACCGCTTTGGCAGCGGCGGTGCAGAATGGGGTGCTGTCAGCGCGATCCGTGAACTGATGTCCGAACTGCGTCCGGACATCATTCAAAGTTTCGACACCAAGCCCAATCTCCTAACTCCACTGGCGGTGCGCGGGCACGTTCCCGTCGTTCGCACCATCAACGGGCTTGGTTGGACATTCTCGTCGCGGGAGCCGCGGGCCCTGGCATTGCGTCCTTTCTTTTGCGGCCTTCAGGGGGTGGCGTCTCGTTGGACAGCCATGACCGTCTTCCAGAATAGTGATGATCAGGCCTTCTTCGAGCGCTACCGGCTGGTGGCTCGCGGCAAAGGGCGACTGATCCGGAGTTCTGGCATCGACCCCGATGCATTCTCGATGGCAAGGTATCGTGGTCCTTCGGCTGCCACGATGCGCGAGGAACTTGGCCTACAATCGGCCCAGGTCATAATATTTGTCGGTCGGCTCACGCGGCAGAAGGGGATTCCAACCCTCATCGAGGCGGTTCCTCGCGTTATCCGCGAGAGGCCCAACGCGCGTTTCGTACTTGTCGGCCCGCAAGACTCCGAAGGTCCGTTTGCCGTCAGCAGAGCCGATATCGAGCGCCATGTTCCCCACGTTGTCGCATTGGGGCCAAGGCGCGACATTCCAGCCCTCCTGGGGATGGCGGATCTGTTTGCGTTTCCGACGCAATATCGCGAGGGAATTCCGCGTGTCCTGCTGGAGGCGGGATTGTCCGGATTACCGATCGTCGCCTCCAACATGCCGGGCTGCAACGATGTGGTTGAGGATGGCTGGAACGGCTATCTCGTGGCGCCGCGCGATGCGGATGGCTTGGCCTCCCGGATAGTCGATATTCTTTCCGACCCCGCCCGTGGCAAGACCATGGGGAGCCGTTCCGTCGGATTCGTGCGGGAGCGGTTCTCGTTGTCGTGGGTCATCGACCAGTATTGCGACCTGTACAAGACAATCCTGGGTGGCAGATATCGCAGCAGGCTTGTTCAAGCTGCGCAGGCGAATCCGAGGGAAGAGGCGGTGCCGAGCCCCCATCGACTGGGCGAGGCGCGGCAATGATGCGTGATGCGCTTCTGGCCTTCGGCGTCGCGATGTCCTACGCGGCGCAACTCAGCATCCCAGGGCTGCCCTTCGGCTACAGCGAACTGTGCCTCACGCTCTGGATAATGCTGTCGATGACGCGAATCCTTGCTGGCGGCCAACTGGAGGTTACGCCGGCACTGGCTAAGCTTGGGCTTTTCTGGCTGATCCTGGCGCTTGCCATGGGCGTGGGTTACATCATCGGTTTTCTGACAACCACGTTGTTCCTGGATCCGTTGTTGCACGACACGCTGGCCTATGTGCTGTTGGCGTGCGTCACCTGTCTGGCCGCTGCGGAGCCCAACGCGTCTTTCCGTTTGCGTCGTATCGCCTGGTGGATGGTTGCTGTCGCGAATGCGGGCTTCATCATTCAGGTAGGGCTTGGTTTCGGCTGGCTCCATCAGGCTGGGGTCGAACCCTGGTACTGGGACCGCTTCTGCGGGTGGTCCGACAATCCGAACCAGCTTGCGCTCTACTGCGCCCTACTCGGTCCACTGGCCTTGCATCTTGCCACAACCACCAGCAATAAATGGGGAAGATGCCTTGCCCTATGCAGCCTCATATTCACCGTTTACGTCGGAAGGCTGACAAAAAGCGATACCTACCTTTATACCACGGTCCTGGCTTGTCTGATCCTTCTCGGGCTGCGGGTCCGGGCCTGGCTGGCGAGCGACGGCAATAAGGCGAGCCTTTCAAGGCAGCTTGCCGTCCTGATGGCCGTTGGCTTCCTGCCGCTGGCCCTGTCTATAGCGCCCTATGCCCTCAGCGAGGCCTCCAGCGCCGAAGACTTCGCCAAGAGCCTGACCAAAGACAAGGGCGGGGAAGCGACTGCCCAAACCGCGGCGCTTCGCCTCTACCTCTGGAATGCAGCCTTGGAGAAGGGGCACGATCGGGATCGCTTGGACTGGGTCCGGGCCCGCATCTAGATAGTCCGCCCGTGGTCAATCAACAGTTTTTGCCGCGGCCCTTCGAGGCGCACAGCACCATCCTGGATCTCTACACTCAGGGCGGCCTGATTTCGGTTCTAGCCCTGATGTGGATCTTCGGCTCGGCTGCGTTGTCCGCCTGGCGGGCGAAGCTGGACGCTCTCGTGGCGCTCGTGGCATCGATCGCCGTTTTCAGTGCTCCGCATTTGGTCATCCGCCATCCGATCGTGTGGTTCTGTCTGACCCTCTGCCTTGCCGCCGGGACGCCGGAAGCGATCCCCGCGATTGTTCGCCAGAGGAGATGCTAGAATGTGTGGGATCGCCGGAATTTTGTTGGCGCCCGATGCAGCCAACGCAAGTGCGCTCAGGGCCATCGGACCGATGGCGACGACGCTTCGTCATCGCGGACCTGACGGTGAGGCCTTCTGGGTGAGCCGTGAAGGGGGGGTAGCCTTCGGCCACCGGCGACTGGCCATCGTCGACCTGTCCGAAGCGGGTCGCCAGCCAATGCTCTCCGCGAGCGGTCGGTATGTCATCACCTTCAATGGCGAGATATACAATTTTCGCGATCTGCGCCGTGAACTGGAAGGGGCGGGCCATCATTTCCGCGGCGCCAGCGACACGGAGGTCATGCTGTGCGCGATCGAAAGCTGGGGCCTTGATGCAGCCCTCGCGCGCTTCGCTGGCATGTTTGCTTTCGGGCTGTGGGACCTGAAGAACCGAACGCTTCAGCTTGCCCGCGACCGAATGGGCAAGAAGCCACTCTATGTCGCCTTGACACGTGACGCGCTTGTCTTCGCCTCGGAGCTGAAGGCGATCACTTGCTTCCCAGGCTTCACCCCGGAACTCGATGTCGATGCGGCGACGACGATGGTTTCCAACGGCTGGGTGCCGGATGACCGTTGCATTTGGCAGGGCGTGTTCAAGTTGCCGCCTGGTTCAGTCCTGTCGGTCACTGCGGCGCAATTCGCCAACGCCCGCGGCACCGGTTCGCTTGCGCATCGCATTCACCCTTGGTGGTCGCTGGCCGATGTCGCCGGCAAGGGACAGCGCGATCCGATAGCCGCCAGCGACGAGGACCTCGCGACCGAGCTCGACAGCCTGCTCCGACTGGCCGTCAAGCAACGAATGGTTGCAGATGTGCCGCTGGGCGCCTTTCTGTCGGGCGGGATCGACAGCTCGACTGTCGTCGCCCTGATGCAGGCACAGTCCCGAAACCCCGTTCGGACGTTCACCATAGCGTTCGGGGAAGGTGGGTTTGATGAAGCTCCCCATGCGGCCGCGGTTGCTCGGCATCTGGGCACCGATCATACGGAACTTCATCTCTCGCCGGCTGCCGCGCTGGAGGTCATTCCGGAGCTGCCCCGGATTTGGGACGAGCCGTTTGCCGATGAATCGCAGATACCGACGCTGCTGGTGTCGCGCCTCGCGCGGCAACACGTAACCGTGGCGCTTTCAGGCGATGGCGGCGACGAGTGCTTCGCAGGCTATTCTCGACACTTCCTGGCAACCCGCCTCACAAAGCAGCATGAGCTGCCATTGTCATTTCGCCGGCTGTTGGCATCGGGGGCTGGGTTGCTGGCCCAAGCCTCTCAGAAAGATATCTTCGGCAATCTGCCGCTTTCGGCGAATATGCGGCATGGCTTGCGCGGTGACCGCTTGGCTCGCCTTGCCCGCCTGCTCGCGGCGCGAGATGAGGACGAACTCTTTCTGCAACTGACAAAATCTTCAGCCAACGACCTTGTTCATCGCAAGCCGTCGACAGCACCTACCGACACCACAAAGCTCGACGGCCTGCTCTCGCGTCTCCTATTCGCCGACATGACAGGCTATCTACCGGGCGACATTTTGGTGAAGCTCGATCGAGCCACCATGGCCAACAGCCTCGAGGGGCGATGCCCGATCCTGGACCATCGCGTCGTTGAATTCGCCTGGCGCTTGCCAGCCCGCGCCAAAGTCCGAAACGGGAAGGGCAAATGGTTGCTTCGCCGACTGCTTGATCGTTATGTACCACGCCGACTGGTCGACCGGCCCAAGCAAGGTTTCGACGTTCCGGTCGGGACTTGGTTGAAAGGGCCCTTGCGCGGCTGGGCAACCGATATCATTGCCACGATCGGCCGCTCCGGGGACGGGGTCATCGACCGTGAGAAGGTCGACGCATGCTGGCGCAATCATCTGCATGGAAGCCAAGATAATTTCCGCGACCTGTGGCCGGTGCTCATGTTTCAGGCGTGGCGCAACGAAGCCATGCGGCCATCGACGGTCGCCACGCACCCTTCTTACCATATCGAACTGACAGGGGATTGAGATGGAAGGTTCCATAGCCAACCGCGCCCGGCGTCCGCGCGCCAAGCAGATGGAAGTTGGGACACTTGAAACCAATCTGCGCTTGATGCGGCCGCCACGCGAGCCAACGCAATCGTCACCCTTCCACCAGCTCGTCATCATCCTGACGACGCGAAAATGGTTCTTGCTTGCCATGGCCCTTCTGGGCGGCATCCTGGCCGGACTGGCAGGCTTCACCCGCCCGGTGCTGTTCGAGGCAACGACCCAGGTCATTATCGATGCCCCGAGCAGCAGTGCTTCGGGCGGCGTGGCATCCGCCCAGGACTCGCTGGAATCGAACATCGATGATCATCTGACGATGCTCTCCTCGCAAGGCCACCTGCGTCGGGTCCTGGCAGCACTCCGCAAAGCCCAACCAGTCGACGGTAACGGAAAGACCGTCGTCAATGCCGTCCCGCCCGCGGCTGGCTCGTTCCTCATCGATCTCCTGAGCAGGGCCTGGAGACAGGATAACACGGTGGCGGAAAATCCGGACGCAGCGGACGCGCCCGAACTGAAGGCGCTACGCAACGGAATGAGGGTCGGACAAGAGCTGCGATCACGCGTCATCACCATCGGCTTCACCGATCCAAGTCCGGCGCGTGCGGCACTTGTCGCGAACACGTTTGCCCAAGTCTACATTCAAGATCTGGTACAAAAAAGCCGGGCATCGGATCAGGTTAATCTGGATTCGATAGTCGCCAGCCTTCCGCAAGTACAAAGGGATCTTGTCGAAGCGACAGATCGGCTGGAGACATACCGGCTCACGCATGGCGCCGTCGATCAGACTGCGGCCAACAACGCAGCCAGTGAGACAGCGGAACTCGGCCGGCAGATATTCCTATCGAAAGCCAGTCTTTCCGCGTCGGAAGCGCGCCTTCGCCGTATTGAGGACCTGCGCAAGGCGGGCGCCCCGGTCACGGCCATCGCTGAAGAAATCGGGTCGCCCGTGTTGACGGACCTGGTGACACGCCAGTCGGGTGCCGCCGCCGACGGCGATCTGCGCAACGCGATCGCCCGCGAAATGGAGCAAAGCGTTGCCCGAATCGCTGCCGAGGCAAATGTCTACCGGTCCCAGGCTACGGCTCTTGAAAGTCGCAAGGCGATGCTCGACGCGGCCGTGGCCGACACGGCGAGCCAACTTTCGGGGCTGCGTTCCCTTGAGCCTAGGGTAGCCATCGTGACGCAGCATTACAACGAACTCCTGAGCCGGCAGCAGGATCTGATACGTCGCATCGCCGCTCCTTCGCCAGGCGTAGCGGTCCTTTCGACCGCCTGGCCGCCGTCGACCCCCGTGACATTGTCGCCGATTTTCCTGATTCCCCCCGGCATGGTCGTCTTTGGTCTCATGGGGGCGGTCATTGTCCTGGTCCGCAACGGTTTCAACCAAACCTTGCGCAGTGAAGCCGAAGCCGAGGCCGAGCTTGGGGTCCCGTGCGTAGGACTGCTTCCCAGGGTTGCGGGACTTAATGCCAGAAAGCTGCGGCATCTGGTTCTGAGCCAGCAGAACTTGCCGTTCAGCCGCGCCGTGACTTCGCTGCTCGTCACTGCGGCGCCAACTCAGGGGAAGGGGCAGCCGCCGCATATCATTCTCGTGACGTCCAGCATCCAGGACGATGCCAAGACCGAGTTGGCATGGAGCCTGGCGCTGGCGGCAACGCGGCTGGGAGGAAGAGTGCTTTTCCTCGATCTCGATCGCAAGGATGTACGGCTCACGAACGGGTTTCGTGGTGAATTCAGCACCGACAAGGCCCGGAACTCCTTCGGCGACTATGTGAATGAACGTTGCGTGCTGAAGGATGCAATTACGAGGATGCCGGAAATCGGTATCGACCTCATGGCCGCTCCAGCACCTTCCGATGATCTCCTGACGCTTCTGTCCACCGTCGACAAATGCCAGTTCACCGAGGAGCTGCGTTCGGCCTACGACGTGGTCATCATGAACGGTCCCCTGGGCCTCGGGGGGCCTGAAACCAGGCTGCTTAAGCGCTGGGCCGATTCGGTGCTTTTTGCCGTTCGCTGGGCAAGGACGAGGCGCAGCATTGCCCGTGGTGCTCTGGATGCAATAGGAGCCGGCGGATCCGCCACCGTTCCAGTAGGGAGTGTGCTCACCCGGGTGAACCTGAAGAGGCTAGCCGGCTCCAGGCTCGGAGACAACGCCGATCTTCTGTTGGAGAGGGTTTGAAGATGCGTGTGCGATCTTCAACAGAAGCTCCAGGGAGCGATCGAGCCCCTAAATCGAGCCAGCTACACGATGATCATTGAATTTTTCGGACCTCCAGGATCCGGCAAAACAACCTTCGCACATGCGCTTGCGCAGCAGCTGCGCGGGAAAGGCTATCACGCCAAGGTCGCTCTCAGCTACAAGCCAAGCACCAGGGCCGCCAAATATGATCTCGGAATCTTTCTGTTCATATCACGGATCGTATCGGCGATGTTTTCAACAGCCAGAATACTGCTTTTTTCGGCAGGGCGAGCCGATGATATTTCCAATTCCTTTGCAATAGTGAGGATGATACCGCCAAAAAACCGAATATGGCGCGCGCGAATCTGGCGATACATCCTGCACCTTTCGCGTTGCTGGAAGTCTGCGGAGCAATCGCCCGAAATTATAATCTTCGATCAAGGATATGTTCAAGCGATTGGTTCGCTTGCGATGTTTAATGGGAGCACCAACCCCAGAGCGCTGGAAAAGGCGCTCAGCCTCGCACCGGCGGCCGATCTCACCGTCAGGCTCTTGGTGCCAGCTGCGGTCGTGGAAAGTCGCCTTCGTCGGCGGATGGAGCTTGAGCCGCCGGCGGAACGGATTTTCGAGGCCGACTTGAGCGTTAACATGCGCTCATTCGCCGTTTTTGAAGCGATGCATGACCTCCTGACAACATCTGGCCGGGAAATCATCTCCGTCGAAAACACCGATGGTCCATCGACCTTTAAAAGTATTTGTCGGATTGAGAGACAAATACTTTCTGCATTGTCGCGCTTCGATAGGTCGGTCGGCGAAAAGCAAATTGAGTTGCCGGCTCATCGCGCAGATGTAACTGGTTCAGCAACCGCACCGCCGCGCAACAAGGACATGGGCTCGCGGCTGGCTTGGGCAAGCATATTCGCCTTGTTGATCTATATTGGTGGCGCTGGTTTGACCAGTCTTGCACAGTTGGCAATTGCACGCCTTATCGGACCTCACAACTACGGTATCTATTCCTACGTTCAGGCTTGGACGTCAGTGCTCGCCTATCTGGCAACGCTTGGCTTTAATGTATCATTGTTGCGTTTCCTCCCGGCCTATAGGGCCAGTGGCAGGCTTGATCTAGCCCGCGGGGTGATAAGATTTGCGCTGCAGAGATCGCTGATAGCGGCAACCTTGTTCGGGATGATCGGCGCTGCGTCCGTCCTGTTCCTTTCAGATCCAACGGAAAGAGGGCTTGAGACAAGCATCGTGCTCGGCATGATGGCTGTGCCCTTGGTTACGGCCTATGCTCTCGGAGCCACGCTTGTGCGTGCTTTCGGCGGCGTTGTCTCGGCGTTGTTGCCGGAGCGCATCATGCGAGACGGACTCCTGCTCGTGTTGGTAGCGCTCCTGGCATTGTCGGGATTTCGAACAGTGGATGCGCCCTCGGTGACGATGGCGGTGCTTGTGAGTTCCGCTTTCACAGCGGCGCTGGTGTTCATCATCGCGAGGAGGTTTGAACCACCCGGCCTGGGACACGCCAAGCCAAGTTATGCCTCGAGGGAATGGTGGCTTGCCGTCCCCCCGCTCATGCTCATCACTGGGCTCGATGTTTTCGTCAGTCGGGCAGGAGTCCTGGTTTTGGGCTGGACAAGCCATATTGCTGAAGCGGGTATTTTCGCGCTGGCCTTGAATGTCGCGATGCTCGTGGGCCTGTCCCGTATCGCCGTGGCAACCATGTTTTCGCCAACAGCAGCCGATCTCTACGTCAGAGGCGATCGCAGAGGCCTACAACAGCTGTTCGCGCGCGCAACCCTGCTTTCTGCTGGCGGTGCCATCCTGGTGGCCGTCCCAATGATGGTGATAGTCGAGCCGTTCTTGAGCTATTTCGGTGAGGGTTATAGCGCGGGAGCGCCGATCGCACGGGTTCTGATTTTGGGATATGTCTTTGTCGCGCTGTGCGGGCCCCAACAGAATCTCCTGACCATGACTGGAAATGAATGGGCTGCGGCAACGACGATGGTAGCGGGTGCTGTGGCCAATATAATTGCCTGTGCAGCCGGAGTTGCGGTGTACGGCCTGCTTGGCGCTGCGGTGGGTGTGGCACTTGCACTGAGCATCTGGAGCATTGCCATGGCCGTCTATATCCGCAAGCGACTGAAAATCATGCCAGGCTTGGTTTTTGCCTTGCTGTCGATCAGGCCGAGCGCGGTCGATGCCCGTCAATGGCATTGGTTCTTGAGGGCGAGCAAATGAGAGCACTGTTTTGGCTACGGTGATTGCCGTCGTTCGGGCAGGAAGTCACGAAGCCCGGATCGCACAAAGGCCATAGGGCTGCACAGACGCTTCGGCGTATCTCTGTTCCGGACACCCGCGCGGGCAGCCGATACTTCGCGGGCTGTGTCCGTCATTTGAAGGATGCATCAGTTTCGGAGGCGCCCCAGGGTGTGCTCACAATCTGCGGAGCATCCATGGAACAAGCCCGAATGGCGAGCGCCTCGGCGCCTGCAGTGCGCCGTCGCTCGGAGAGATCGACGCCTGTCGAGCGCAGCCAACGCGAAACCCTCACCCAAGTTCAGGTCCTGCGCGCCCTCGCGGCTAGTTCGGTCGCGCTGCGACACGCCCAGCATGATGCGGCCACCCTGGAATTACAGGCCGGCCGCACCTTTCAGAGCTGGAATCCGATACCATGGAGCGCTGGAGTCGATATTTTCTTCGTGATTTCCGGCCTTATCATGGTGCATACGTCGCGACAGCTGTTCGCAAAGCCCGGGGGCGCGCGTCTCTTCATTTCCCGCCGGATCGCGCGAATTGTCCCGCTATATTGGGCGCTCACCTCGCTCTACATTGCGGTAGCGGTGGCCGCCCCAAATCTTCTCAACCAGAGCTACGTCGATTTCAGGTTTGTAGTCGAATCCTACTTATTCGTTCCGGCCAGTCGCCCTGACGGCGTCGTTCAGCCGGTCTACGAGTTGGGTTGGACGCTCAATTATGAGATGCTGTTTTACGTGCTGTTCACGGCGACGATCGTGCTGCCCATGCGGTGGGCAGTTACGGTCCTGCTCACGATCCTGGTTGGGATGGTGCTCTTGGGCGCTCTTGCGGCTCCTTTGCCAGAGCCTTGGGGTTTCTGGACCAATCCGATCATCCTCGAATTCGCTTTCGGCGCGATGATCGGGGTCATGTGCGCCTCGGGCCTGCGGCCTTCCGGCCCAATCAGGGCCTGTGTCGCCGCAACGGGACTGGGTGCCCTGATGCTTGCGGCGGCGTTTCCTGATATCTCGGCCGGCTTTGGTCGCTCTGTTGTGTATGGCATTCCGGCGTCTCTAATTGTTTGGAGTGCTGCCTTGGCACCCCCGGGTAAACTGAGGCATGACAGCCTGGCGGCGAGGTGGGCCGCTGGCGTTGGCGATGCGTCATACGCTCTTTACCTCATGCATCCATTCGTGATCCGCGCCATGCGCATATTGTTCTGGCGTACAGGCTTGATCTTTGTGCTCGGCCCGTGGGCCTTCATCGGTTCCGCCTTGGCGATCACCCTGGGCGTGGCATTTATCATCCACCGTCTGTTCGAGAAGCCGCTCACCCGCTATGCGCGGCGCCTTTTGGGGGTCGGGCACGGCACAGGACGGCAGCTTGGGTCCCTTCCATTGCCGGCGTATCCCAAGACAGATTGAAGGCGAGCCGCGACCCTGCCACACCAAGGAAATGCCGCTGTTGTGCTCACTATGCCGTTGCCGTAAGGCCGGTTGGTCGCACCTGTCCGACGGGGCATGCATGGAATTCCCGATACCATTCCACGAAACGTTGCACGCCGTCCTCCAGTGTTGTCGCCGGTGCGAAGCCAACGGCGCGGCGGAGGTCCCTGACATCGGCGCGGGTTTCCAGGACGTCACCTTGTGGTAAAGGTACGTTGACGCGAAGGGCGCGGCGGCCAAGGGCCGTCTCGATGAGCGCGATCAGATGGTTGATTTCTTCAGGCCGATCATTGCCGATATTGTAGAGCCGATACGGCGCCGAGCTGGTGGCAGGATCGGCAGCGCGACCGTCCCAATCGGGATCCTGACACGGTGGTTTGGCGAGCACGCGAACAACCCCCTCTACGATGTCGTCGATATAGGTGAAATCCCGCCATACGCGCCCGGCATTGGCGATTTCGATCGTTCGGCCCTCGGCGATGGCATGGGTGAAAGTATAGACAGCCATGTCGGGCCTGCCCCAGGGACCATAGACGGTGAAGAAGCGCAGTCCGGTTGCGGGCAAGCCGAACAGATGGCTGTAGGAATGCGCCATGCACTCGTTGGCGGCCTTGGTGGCGGCGTAGAAGCTCACCGGATGATTGGCACCATGATGCTCGGAAAAGGGTATGCGTCGATTGGCACCATATACGGAGCTCGACGAGGCATAAACGAGATGGCTGACGCCGGCGTGTCGGCAGCCCTCCAGAACGTTGAGAAACGCGACTATGTTTGACTCCACATAGGCATGCGGGTCCACGAGCGAATGACGTACCCCGGCCTGGGCGGCCAGATGCACGAAGTGCGATGGCTGGAATTCGCAGAACAGCGCTTTCACCAGCGACCGGTCCGCCAGGTCGAAGCGCATCGGCGTGAACCTCGGCTCGGCGCAGAGCCGTGTAAATCGCGCCTCCTTCAGCTTCAGGTCGTAGTAAGGCGTGAAGTTGTCGACGCCGATGACCTCGGCGCCGAGCCGCAAAAGGCGTGACGCAACATGAAATCCGATGAACCCAGCGGCGCCCGTGACGATGATCGGCCCCGTGTGCGTAAGGTTCGACGCAGCACCATCCTGCAGCGCGTGAACGATATCCGCCAGCTTGTTGACCTTCGAATCTGCCTCGGCCATGGCAAGTCACTCCCGTTTCCAGGTTCCGCGTTCCGCGCTATCTCGGCAGCGCCTGAACGATCGGAAATGGCGCCGCCGGCCTTGTGATCTACGCGACAGCGCGCTCAATGCGGGCCGCCGCTGTCTGAATCAAAGCGGATGCAGACAGCAGTCGATTTCTCATGGCAAAACCGAAATGCGCCCCAAAAGAGCCACTAGTTCCGCCTGACGCCTCGTGTCGGTCTTGGCGAACAGCGAGGCGAGCTGAGAGCGGATAGTCGTGCGACTGAGATGCCAGCTGCGGGCGATCTCCAGGGGCGCGTCGCCATGGGCCAGGCGTAGCGCCAACTGCGTTTCCGCGCTGGTCAAACCGAACATCCTTTGCAACGTGCGAGGGTTGGCCGCCGATTTGTTATCCCGGTCCAGCAATGCGACGACGGTTGTCCCGTCCGGCGTAACGACCCCCGTCTCGTTCATGGTCACCGGCCTATCGCCTCTGCTGTGGATCACTACCCATGAGAGTGAGCCCGGCTGGAGGTGGACCGGAACATTCGCGACCAGCCGCCTCAACCCGGCAGCAAGCTCGACGGCTGTATCAGTTGCTTCGCCCTGGCGTGCGAGGGTGTCCCGAGCGGCAGCGTTCCATTCTATTACTTTCTTGTCTCGGTCCAGGACGAGATAGCCGCAACCCATACGATCAAGCATGCCGGTGATGGATTCCAGGCTGCGTCGTCGAGATCCGCCGACCCTTGCGTCCGGTCGGTCCACAAGGCTTATCGGCCTTTCGTGGCGGGTATCGTTCAATACAATGTATTGCCTGCCTGCGAGCGCATCGTTTCGCGTTTCAATCAGTGTCATCGCTTCCACCCAACCCATTGCTACTGACGCAAATCAAATCTGATGAAGTTGCTGCTTCAACTTGAATTTCCACATACTGCGAGAAATCTGCGAATGGTTTTTCCGCAGCGTCTCTTGGATATATCTTTCTGAAGAGCGCTCCTGACACCATGATTTTATTCGCCGGCAAAGTCATGGCAATCGGGCATTGGGATTAGGTGCCACCCCTTCGGCCTAGTCTCGACGGACTAGACCGAAAGTTGTAGTCTTTGCGCATGGGTTCGGACCTGCGCTGGCTCAAATCGAATGTGTCGAGCACTACGTGGGCTCATCTAGCTTCGCTTTTGGTGTTTGCAGCATCGATAGCATTCGAGGCGATAAGTACGGTATATGGCGGCCAGCCGTTGCCGCTTGTTGCGTTTATCCCCATAACCGTTGTCATCGTGTATCTTGAGGGCCGTTTTGTTGCCATCGCAGCAACGCTTCTGATGGCGGTCGCCGGCTTGTGGATGCGATACCTGTTGGACGGTCACCTCACTGGTGGAGACTGGACCGGGGCCGTCTTCCTTCTGGGTTCGGGTAGCCTGATCGCAGCTGTGTTCCACCGCCTGCGACAAGATCTGCATGGTGCGCTCAGGGTGGCAGAAGCGAGGCTCGGTGCCATCGACGCTGCCGCCTTGGGCTTTGCTAATACCAATCGCCATGGCGAACTGCTGCAGTCGAATAGACGGCTTTTGGAGATGACCGGCTACGCGCACAAGGAACTTGCCCAACTCAAGCTGGAGGAACTCATTGTCCCCGACGATCGAGGTACTGTGCGGAAACTTTTGGAAGATTTGGGCAATGGGACCGCGTCTGCTACGGATATCCGCGTTTTGCGCAAGGATGGCACGGCATTTTGGGCTCACCTGGCCCTGTCTTCGTCGCGGCCGGACGAGGCGCCAAATGAGAGCGTATTCGTGGTGGTTGACGATATTTCCGAGCGACAAGCGGCACGCGAGGCCCTTCGGGCTCAGAAGGAATGGCTCGATCTCGCCGTATCTGCCGGGCGCCTGGGCACATGGCAAATAGACATTGAGGATGGGACAGTCGCCGGCTCCGGCAAGTTCTGGGACATCCTTGGTCTGCCTCCGGCCCCAGTCCGCCGCTTGGAAGAACTCTCGGCCGTAATCCATCCCGTCGACTGGCCGAAGTTGTCCGCCTCGGCAAAGCCTTCATCGGCATTGAACTTTGACGTCGAGATTCGCGTCCGGCAAGTGGATGGTCACACACGCTGGATTGCATTGCGTGGACGGCAGGAAGAGCACGGCGACCGCAAAATGCGCATCGGGGTGGCGGCGGATCTGACCGAACGTCGACAAACAACTTTGCTTCGCGCCGCCGTAAAGAGACGCGAGCGCATAATGCGCGAAGAGCGCCATCGGTTCAGCAATGTGTTTCCAGTGATCAGAGCTCTGGTCAACATGATCGATATTCCCGACAATGATGTTGCCAAATACAAGGAGATGTTGATCGATTGGATTCGAACACTGGAGGCGACCCATCGCATCCTTTCTCGTCATGCCAACCTGTCAGGGATGCTCCATGAACTCGTGGACCGGGAATTGCAGCCCTTCAAGGAGACACGCGACATTACGATCAGTGGACCTTCCCTCACTGTGCCAAGCGGCGCCGCCGAGGGCTTGGCGATGATCCTTCACGAGTTGACGACAAACTCGGTGAAACATGGTGCGCTGGGTGACCCGAATGGCAAGGTCGAAGTTAAGTGGCGATTTGCATCCGAGGACGAAGGTGACGACCTCGTGTTCGATTGGGTGGAATCGGGCCGACGGAAGAGTTCAAAAGTCGTACGCCGCGGGTTCGGGTCACTGATAATCGGTGTGGACAGCACGCCGCTTGTCGGGCATTCCCCGAATATGGAAATAACCGAAGATGGCCTTCGATATTCGCTGCGTGTATCGCGCAAAGAAATTGAGGAATTTGGATTGCAATAGAGCCCCTCCAAGTCGAAGCCGAATTGGCCAATTAACCGATGGTGTGGGCCCTTTGCTGCGATTTCCTGCAAGCAAACTCGGGCCGGTTCGAGGGGCATACGTCAACTCGCCTGTCTCGTCAGCCAGCTTTGGAGCAACACAGCTGCTTCGGTACGGTTTCTAACCCCAAGCTCACGCAGCACGGCTGCGGCATGGATTTTCGTTGTCGCCTCGGCAATGTCCAGATTGCGGGCAATCTCCTTATTCGAGTACCCCTCTGCCATCAGCTTGAGGACGTCCTTCTGTCTAGACGTCAGCCTAGCGACGTCGCCCGAGCCCTCGTGCCGGCGGCTGGCATTTTGAACCGGAGGTGGGGGGGCATGCGATCTCTGGTCGGCAGACGTTCGAGATAGCAGAGATGGCACATAGATCCGGCCAGCGAGGATTTCGTTTACAGCCAGCACGACTTCTTCGTCGCTCTGCGATTTGACGATATACCCGTGAAGTCCGATCGAAAGCGCTGTCAGTATCTCCGAGCGGGAATCATCCCCGGAAACGATCGCAAAGCGAGTGTCAGGATAGGCAGCCATAAAGTCGCTGAGCACTTCCTGATGGAACAGCCCAGGCATGTTCAGATCGAGGATCGCAAGATCGATGGACGCCTGCTCCTCTAAAAGATTGACCGCGGCATCGAAACACGAAGCTTCGAATATTTCGGCGCTTGGAATTCCAGCCATGAGTGCCAGCCGGAGACCACGCCGATATAAGCCGTGATCGTCGGCAATGACGATCCGAGCCATGCAACTACCCCAACGCGTTACTCGGTTCCCGACGAGAAAACCCGCTGGAACCTCCCATTCGCCTATGATCGACAATCCGTGGTGGTCCTAAAATGGCGGCCATCCACTGGTCAACGCATCACAGTGATGTCCGCAGCGTCCCATCCACGCACATCCAGAACGTCTAATATAATACTAAATTGCGAAGCTCATCCATAGATTTTTAACCCTGGCGTGCGGTGCCTGTCCGCAAAACGATGCCGGTTTCCCATCTCTGGGTCCAAGCCAGCTGTTCAGGACCATCGTAATCATGTGGCGTCTGTTATGTCGCCACCCGCTGTCGCCGGACCTGTAGGCCGGTCCGGCCCTGGCGGATCGCAGCTTTCTTGAAAGCAACTGCTTTCGTTTTATCGGCGTCATGATCAGTGCCCAATCGCGCTTCTGTAGGCTGTTGATCTCGTGGCCATCTAATACCTTGAACGTTTTGAATCCCTACCATTCGAATGCACGACGACAGCCGCCCCGGCTGTCACATACCTTTTCGCATATGATGTTCGGATTGCCGCCGAGGTTTGGCCGGATTTGAGGGTGTGCCCTGGCCGGACAATGGAACACCGATCCCGAACAAAGCCAACTGCAGATCAGGAGGATCGAATGAAAGCGGTGATTCAATGTGGTGGGATGGGTACGCGCCTTCGACCGTTTACATCGGTCCTGCCGAAACCATTAATGCCGATAGGGGCCAGGCCTGTTCTTGAGTTGCTTTTGAAGTGGCTGCGGCGCAACGGCATTGAAGAGGTATATATTACGACAGGGTATCTAGGACATTTGATCCGGAGCGTCTGCGGCGACGGATCGCAATGGAACTTGAAGATCAAATATACCCAGGAAATGGAGCCACTCGGCACCGTCGGACCTCTCTCTCTGATTAGGGATGAACTGAACGAAACATTTGTCGTTCTGAACGGCGATGTCCTCACAGATCTAAGCCTGAGCCGGTTTGTAGCCGCGCACCGCTTGCATAGGGATCCCGTTACGATCGCCACGGCATGCCGTCATATCAAGATGGACTTCGGCGTCATCGACGAGATCGACAATACCGTCCAGCTCTTCCGGGAAAAGCCGACGCTTTCCCATCTCGTCAGCATGGGGATTTACTGCATGAACCCAGATGTCCTGCGGTTCATTCCGTCCGGGATCCCATTTGGGTTCGATGACCTGATGCTGCAGATGATGCAGGGCGGCACGACCGTGCATGTTTACAAGCATGACGGTCTTTGGCTCGACATCGGTCGTGTCGATGACTTCCAGAATGCGCAGGCAATTGCCTGGGAAGATCAGTCGTCCTCAATCGAGGTCGCGGCTGCCGCCGCAGCCGCATGAAAGTCTGATGCAGAGGTCTAGCCACTAACAAGGCTTTCAGGAGGTCAAGATGCTCTTGGTGAGCGCCCCGATCCTAGGCGTGCCAGAGAAGGCAGCCGTGTCGCAGGTGATTGATAGCGGCTGGCTTACGATGGGGGACAGGGTACGAGAGTTCGAACAGGCCTTTGCCAGCATGCATGGCGCGCGAGATTGCGTTGCGGTTGGTTCCTGCACTGCAGCGCTCCATCTTCTCCTCCATGCTTTGGGCATCGGCCCTGGCGACGAAGTACTGGTTCCTTCGCTGACGTTCGTGGCGACGGCGAATGCGGTGCTGTATGTAGGGGCGACGCCGGTCTTCGTCGATATCGAGTCCGTCGACGTGCCGTTGATCTCGGTTGCGGAAGCCGAAGCGCGGTGCACGACGCGCACGAAAGCGGTCATTCTCGTTCACTTCGCCGGGTATCTCGCCGATCGGGAACAATGGCAGCGGTTCGCCCGGCTTCGCGGGCTGCATATCATCGAGGACGCTGCGCACGCGCCCGGGCTTAGGGAAGTCGGGACCTTCGGCGCCGCGGCCGCGTTCAGCTTCTATGGCAACAAGAACATGACAACGGCCGAAGGGGGCGCCGTGATTGCACGTGACCCCGATCTGCTCGACAGGGTTCGCCTGGCCCGCGGGCACGGAATGACCACGGGGACGCATCAGCGGCTGAACAGTCGTACGCCGCAATATGATGTCACGATGCTTGGATTCAACTACCGAATGGACGAGATGCGAGCGGCAATAGGCCTGGTTCAGCTGCAGAACCTGCAAGAGTGGAACGAAATCAGGCGTATCATAGCTGTCTTGTACCGACGCCTGATCGCGGACCGTTGCCCAGCTATTGTCATTCCATTTAGCGAACCCCGGACGTCGGCTTACCACATCATGCCGATCGTCCTGCCGCGCTACGTGAGCCGGCAGGATGTCATCGACGAGTTGCGGACACAGGGCATACAAACCACCATCCACTACCCGCCGGTGCACCAAATGACGTTCTACCGCGAGCGCCTTCCCGGCGTGAGTTTGCCCCACACAGAGGATTTCGCTCAGCGAGAGCTCACAATTCCGCTGCACCCCCAGGTCACTTCCGCCGCCGCCGAATCAGTCGTGGCTGCCCTGGCAGCCGCGCTCAAAACAGGCGCGCTCAAAGCAGGCGCCCAAAGAGGAACTGCTGCATGAATGCGTTAGACCCTGCCTTTCACCGGATGTTCGTTCCAAATCCTGATCACGGCTTTGCGAGACGCGCAATCGATCTTGCGGTGGCGGGCATCGCTACCGTCGCATTGGCGCCATTGATGCTGCTGATCGCCGGAGCGCTTCTGCTCGAGGGCGGTGGCTCGATCTTGTTCGCTCAGACCCGCATCGGGGCCGGCGGCCGAACCTTCCGCATGTACAAGTTTCGCAAATTCGGTGTGAACTGCGGCTCTCAAGGCCTTGCGCTGACGGTCGTGGGCGATACACGCATGACCACCGTTGGCCGCTTTCTCGCAGCGACGAAGCTGGACGAACTACCGCAGCTGTGGAATGTCCTCAAAGGCGAAATGGCGATCGTCGGTCCACGACCCGAGAGCCTGGCTTTCGCCGATTGTTTCCGGGGCGAGCTTAGGGCCGTGCTGCAATACAAGCCAGGCCTGCTGGGTCCAGCCCAGGTCGTTTTTCGGCACGAAGCACATTACTTCCCCCAATCCGTGGATCCGATCGTGTTCTACCGGGAGGTCATGTTCCCCGCCAAGGCAACACTGGACCTCTCGTATTATCCGCGACGCACCATCGTCTCCGACCTCGCGTGGATGGTGCGGGGAGTCCTGGCAGTGGTCGGTTGGGTTCCGGTACCGCCGATCGACGTTTGAATATCCAAGGGAAGCGTTCCAAACAGCCAAGGGAATGCGCAGTGATGAGCTACAATGGAAAGAAAGTCCTGGTGACGGGCGCGGACGGATTCATCGGTTCGCATGTCACCGAGGCGCTTGTTCGAAACGGGGCAGATGTCACAGCCCTTGCCCTTTACAATTCCTTCGACAGCCATGGATGGCTAGACGATCTGCCGGACACCATCCGCAGCCAGTTGAGGCTCGTCCGTGGTGACGTCCGCGACAGTGCGTTCCTTAACCGGATCATGCGCGGCCAAGCCGCGGTTTTTCATCTGGCTGCGCTTATTGCGATTCCATATTCCTACGCCGCTGCACAATCCTATGTGGAAACCAACATCCTAGGCACGGTGAACGTCCTCGAAGCGGCGCGCCTATGGGAGACGGAGCGGGTGATCCATACCTCCACGAGCGAGGTCTATGGAACTGCCCAAACCATGCCCATCGGCGAAACACACCCCCTGCAAGGACAGTCACCATATTCGGCATCAAAAATCGGCGCTGACATGATGGCGGAGTCCTACGCCAGGTCGTTCGATGTCCCTGTGGTCATCATGCGACCCTTCAACACGTATGGCCCGCGCCAGAGTGAACGCGCCATCGTGCCGACCATTATCCGGCAGGTCCTCGACCCGAAATGTCCTGCAATCATGGTCGGCGATACCAGCCCGATCCGCGACCTGACCTACGTCGAAGATACCGCGACAGCGTTCCTGACCGCAGGTCTCGCCCAGCTCGAGTTCGGCCACGCCTACAACGCTGGCAGCCAACGCGCTGCGACCGTCTCGGACGTATTGGCCATTGTTCTTGAGTTGACCGATTGCAAAAAGCCGGTCCGTCGTGATGAAAGGCGCCTGAGGCCGCAAAATTCCGAAGTTCGCGCCTTGCTCGCCGACTCCTCGCGCTTTGAACGCGAGACTGGATGGCGGACACAGACCAGCCTGCGCGATGGGCTGGAGCGAACAATCACGTGGTGGCGCGAGCGCCTTAGTGAAGGCCGGGTACGGCGCGAAGTGGGTTACATGACATGACCCTGGGCGGCCGTCATGCGTTGGCGCTGTTGCTGGCTGCCGGTGCCATATCTCCCAACATCTACGTGGCCGGTGGCCGTCAAAGCAAGGCAGCGGAGGCGGCGGCCACTGCGGTTGTGGACAACCTGCCGGGCTATGTGCGCGAAACAAGGGATCCTTGGTCTGGCATGGTTTTCGCACGGATCACCAGACCGGGCGTTCTCGGCCGGGCGGGTGTATGCGGGAAGAAGTACTGCACCCACCGTTACTCAAGCGCACAGGCTTGGAATGCCGACCAGAGCCTGCTCCTGATCGCCAATGGCTGCGGTGGCCTGTGCTTTCTCGACGGACAAACCTACTTGCCTTTGTTCCACCGCAACCGCGCGACCGAATGCGAATGGCATCCCACCGATCCCGAGTTGATGATCTGCGTCGGGGGCCGGCAGATTGCGACATGGGCCCCACGTACCGATCATGAGGACGTCGTGTTCGCCTCCGCAGCGTACTCCAACCTCAAATTTGGACCCAACAAAGGCAATCCGAGCCGCGACGGCAGCCGGATTGCGGTGCGTGCAACGAACAATGACGGCCGAGCGGTGGTCTTTGCCTACGATCTCAAGCTACGGCAGAAATTCCCGGATATCGATCTTGCCGAATTCCCGGGAACAACCGGCTCCTGCTCAATCTCACCACTCGGAATCAACATAGTGTGTTCCCAGCAATTACCGGACGGAATCGAAGCGAGTTTCGTCTTCTCCATAGACGGCATATTGCGCCAGAAGTGGATGGAGCACCATCGACCAGGCCATGGCGACATGACGGTCGATTCCGACGGAAGCGAAATCTATGTCGGGATCAGCAAATCGGATCCTGACAAATATCAGGTGATCAAGCGCCGCTTGGCTGATGGCAAGGCTACCTCGCTGATGAAATATGGCGAGGCCATGCATACGTCACTCAGGTCGCTCGGCAGGCCCGGCTGGGTGTTTCTGAGTTATGGCGGCACGCCAGCCGAACTATCGCAGCACCCGGATTGGGCGCCTTACGCTCAGCAAGTCATTGCGCTGCGTCTAGACGGCAGTGGAGAGGTCCGCCGTGTCGCAGACACGCACAACGCGCCCTTCGACTACTGGAGCGAGACGCATGCCTCTCCCTCTCCGGACGGCTCCCAGGTGGTCTGGTCCAGCAACTGGGGCGTGCCCGGTGGCCCGGTATACGATTTCGTTAGTCGTGTTGAATGGCCTTTGAAGCCGGTGTTCGACCGGAAGGAGATTGTCGCAAATGACCTTCAGTAGACGATACGTTCTTGGCGCAGTCGTGATGATGTCGCTAACCTCGATGGCTTGCGCAGGCGAGGTCGAGCCCTATCAACTCTCACCTGGCGATACGGTCGAGATAGGAATAGCGCCGATCCCTGATCGGACGCAGCGCGCCGTAGTCCAGATGGATGGCAATATCGCCCTTCCGGAGGCTGGAATGATCATGGTCGCAGGCCTGACGGCGTCCCAACTGCAAAGGCGCATGCAAGAGGTCTTGCCAAGCAAGATTTTTCACGTGCGTCTGACTGATGGGCGGGAGCAGACAGTTACTGTCGAGCCCGACGATGTCACAGCGATCATAGCGGACTATCGCCCGATCTATGTAACGGGCGATGTGCTCACCCCGGGACAACAGGTCTACCGTCCGCTCATGACTGTACGGCAGGCGCTGGCCGTTTCCGGCGGCTTCAGTCTTTTGCGATCACGGGCAGGCCAGGCCGGGCCTGATCCGGTTGATCTCAAGCGCGATTACGAAATGCTCTGGGGAGATTACACGAAAGAATACCTTCACGCCGCCCGCATTCGCGCCGAGCTTCAGGGCCAGGCGGATTTCGACAAGAAGACACCACAGGGATCACCTCTTTCGCCGAGCGTTGTAGCCGCGATGGCACAGGCTGAAGCAGAGGCGCTGAAGGTTGCGCTGAGTGATTTCCGGCAGGAACAGGATTTTCTGGAGAAGGGCCGGACGGACGCTGCCGAGCAAATTGGCGTTTTGCAGAAACGCGAACGAGTCGAGGGCGAGAGCGTGAAGGCGGATGAGCAAGATTTGGCGCGAGTGACGAAGGCATTCGATGCAGGCAATCTGACCAACACCCGGCTCGCGGATGTCAGGCGCGCGTTGCTTCTGTCTTCAAGCGGCGCGCTTCAAACCTCGGTCGAACTGATGAGGGCGCGGCGCCAGCAGGAGGACTTTGTCAGACAGCACGAACGCAACGACAATCAAAGGAGGATTGGCCTGCTGACGGATCTGAAGGACACCAACGCCCGGCTGGCGGATGTCACCGCCAGGCTCCATGCCGCCAGCGAGAAGCTGCAGCCGACCGGAGCATCCACACAGCCATTGCCGATTGCCGGCGAAACGGTACGGGCCCAGGTGACCATCGTGCGCAAGATCGGCAATGAATGGCGCAAGCTGTTGGTTGACGAAGATGCGATTGTGCTGCCGGGGGATACTCTCGAAGCCAGATTCAGCAGTGAACTGCAAAGTGTGGCAGTCCAATAGGGCGTCAGCGCAGTCCGTGCGGAGCTTACTGTTCTATCGGGGGGGCAACCCAATTGAACGGAGATCCAAGGTGAGGCGCATTTTCAACCAGGGAGCGACCCTGACACCCTCAACGAACGCGGATCAGATGACGCAGTCTGCAAGTTATCCTTCCCATATGCCGTCAGCGCGAATTGTGCGGTCCAGGTCGCGCGCCGGTGAGTCCGGAAATTGGCATGAATTTACGTCCAGCAAGGAGAGCAATGCGCAGGGCGGCTGGGTGTCGGACGGCTACAGGACCAGCCATTGCGCGCCCGGCTACGGCCTACATTACAACAAAACGCACAGTTCCGGCTATTATGGCGCGCTTTGGGAGAACATCGAAAAGCCCCTGATCCTCGACGTTCTTCGCCCCTTGAGCGGAGCGAGCCGAAACTGCCTCGATTTCGCATGCGGAACAGGTCGCATCGCCGAGGTAGCCGCCGGCCTCTTCAGCGAGGTGGTTGGCGCCGACGTTTCCAGAACTATGCTCGACAGCGCTCAAGTACCGCCCAATGTGAGTTTGCGTCACGTCGACGTGACAAGGGAGCAGTTGGGTATGACGTTCGATGTGGTAACCGCATTTCGTTTTTTCCTGAACGCAGAGGATGAACTGAAATGGCATGCACTGAAAGCGATCAATGAGCACCTGAAAGATGGCGGGCGGCTTGTGTGCAACGTTCACATGAATGCGACGTCGCCCGTCGGCCTGGCGTGCCGGCTGCTCAATCGAGTGTCTGGACGCACAATTCGCCACACGCTGAGCGCAGCGAGGTTCAAGGCCCTCCTGACTGCCTCGGGATTCACGGTCGAGCAGACGATACCGTACGGTTACCTGCCTCGGCCGGGAAACCTGTTGCCAGGGTTCTGTGAAATGATGATGCAGCCTGTCGAGAAGGCCTGCAGAAGGCTTTGCGTTCCTGGCCAGCTGGCGCAACACTTCCTGGTTGTTGCGAGGAAGCGCTAAATCCCGAGAAAGCCCCGAAAACGGCAGGCAGCGGTTTTCTTGGGGTGGCTCGCCCGGCATGAAACCCCGTCTAAATACGGTGGAACGGCAGTTTTCCCCCGATTTAATATGTGGGTTCCGGGTTTCTCTGGTCAGCGCCACGATTTTGCTACATTTTGACTAAAGTCCAATCATGTTAGTGGGGCGTAATATTAGAAGGCTAAGGGGATACGCTCCTGAACAGCAAGAGATTGTCCGTGCCCAGTGGGGCCAGTGAGCTTGCGCAACGATCTCTCACGGGAGGTCGAAACCCATGAACCCTGGTGGAAGGAGTTCGTCGGATCTGCGAGGCGCAATGCTTGGGACCGTGCCTGGCCTGGTAGGCGTCGGCATCTTCTCGGCAGTCATAAACCTTCTCGCCCTGACCGGCTCGGTCTATATGCTGCAAATTTACGATCGCGTTTTACCTTCGCAGAGCGTTCCGACGCTTGTCGGGTTCACCATCGGAATGCTGGGTCTTTACGCTGTCTACGGGCTGCTGGATTTCGTGCGGCTGCGCCTGCTGGTTCGAGTGGGCAATCGTGTCCATAGGAATTTGAAGCAGAGGGTGTTCGGCCTCTCGCTGTCCTTGCCGCTCATTGGCGGGCAGGATGCGAACCGGATACAGCCCCTCCGTGATCTCGATCAGCTACGCGGCTTCCTTTCCGGAATGGGGCCGACTGTCATCTTCGACGCGCCGTGGATTCCATTTTACCTGCTGATCATCTATTTCCTGCATCCCGCGCTCGGTGTGTTGTCCACAAGCGGTGCGATCATTGTCGTGCTGCTCACGGTCATGGCGGAAGTTCTTGGCCGCACATCGGTGACACGCGCGTCCGAGACGCTGGTGTCGCAGCGCAATCTCGCCGAATCCGGACGCCGCAACGCGGAGGTCGTACGCGCGATGGGCCTTTCCGCACGGCTTGCCCACCGCTGGGGCGAGATCAATAACGCATATCTGAGGCACCAAGAGAAGCTTTCCGACGTCGTCGGCGCCACCGGGGCACTCTCTAGGGCACTGCGTTTGGCCTTGCAGTCCTGCGTTCTTGGACTGGGTGCCTACCTGGTGATAGGAGGCGAAGCCTCGCCAGGCGTGATCATCGCATCCTCCATCTTGCTGGGCCGCTCATTGGCTCCTGTTGACGCCGCTATCGCGAACTGGCGAGGCTTCGCCGCGTTCCGGCAAAGCTATTCGCAACTGGCAACGGCCCTGGCCGCTTTTCCTGACCGGGACGAACATATGGAACTTCCGCGCCCCCAAGCGGAGCTTGCGGTCGAGGACCTGACCATAGCGCCACCGGGCCAGCAAAAACCGACGGTAGCCAATGTCAGCTTCCGCCTGGCTGCAGGGACGGGAATGGCCGTTGTCGGCCCGAGCGGTTCTGGCAAAAGCACGCTTGTGCGCGCGCTGGTGGGCGTCTGGCAGCCACTTCGCGGCACGGTGAGGCTGGACGACGCCTCGCTTGACCAATGGGACCAAGAACGTCTTGGCGCACATATTGGCTACCTGCCCCAGGACGTCGAACTGTTTGATGGAACGGTTGCCGATAACATTTCGCGATTTGGCGGGAAGGGCGACGCCAAGGGCGTGCTTGCAGCTGCCAAGGCAGCGGGCGTCGACAAAATGATCCTGCGATTGCCGAACGGTTTTCAAACTCGCATGGGCGAGGGAGGAACAGCGTTGTCGGCTGGACAGCGGCAACTCGTAGGGCTTGCCAGGGCACTTTACGGCGATCCGTTTCTCGTCGTTCTGGACGAGCCGAATTCAAATCTGGACGTCGATGGCGATACCGCCTTGGCCGGCGCGATCCTGGCAGTGCGCAGACGTGGAGGCATCGTCATCGTAGTTGCGCACCGTCCTTCTGCCCTTACCAACATCGACAGGGTACTCGTAATGTCCAATGGGATGCTTCACGCCTTCGGCTCACGCGAGGAGGTCCTGGCCAACGTCATCCGCCCCTTTGCTGCGCCTGTTGAACGCCCGGCAGCGGCCGTCGCGATGCACAAAGGGGTGAGCGGTCATGCATGAGGGATATTTTTTTGTCTGAGGCGACGATGGCTCCATCGGCCCCGATCGGCAATGGGAGCCGGCGCAACGCGATGATTTCGGGCACGCGCGATGGAATCAGGGCCAACCTGATCCTGGGGGCGGCGGTCACGGTTACGTTAATTGCCGGCGGCGGGCTCTGGCTCGGTCTGACCAAGATTGCTGGCGCGGTAATTGCGCCGGCGACCGTGGTGGTCGAGAGCAACATAAAGAAGGTGCAGCATCTGACGGGCGGCACGATAGGTGGCATCTTCGCGCAAGACGGGGATCATGTACGGGCCGGCGATGTGATGGCACGGTTGGACGACACACTGACACGGGCCAATCTGCAGATAATTAGCAAGGATCTTGATCGGGCAACGGTTCGGCTTGTGCGGCTGGAGGCAGAGCGGCAAGGCCTGTCGGAGATGCAGCTTCCGTTCAGCCTTCAAGCGCGAATGGGCGAGCCGGAACTGGCTGCCCTGGTGAACGGTGAGCGCACGCTGTTCGAAAGCCGCGCTACGGCCCTCAACGGGCAGAAGGCACAATTGCAAAGCCGCTCAAAGCAACTCGAACGCCAAGTTGAGGGCCTCAAGGCGCAACAGACCGCGGAAGAACAATCCGTGGTCCTGCTGGATGGCGATCTTGTCGATGTACAGGCGCTTTTTACAAAGAAGCTGGTGTCCAAAGAGCGACTTAGCAACATCAGGCTGGATGCCACCCGGGCGCACGGAGAATCGGGGCGCCTCGCAGCGGCAGTTGCCGAGGCGCAGGCCCGGATCAGCGAGACCGAATTGCAGATTCTTCAGCTCGATGAACAAAGGCGTAGTGACGTAACGAGCGAACTTCGTGAAACGGAAGCCAAGCAAACCGAACTCAGCGAGCGCAAGGTTGTGGCACAAGACGAACTGGCCAAAACCACCATCCGCGCTCCGCAATCGGGAACGGTACAGGAATCTTCCATTCACACGATCGGCGGCGTGATTGCCGCGGGCGAAGTTCTGATGATGATCGTCCCTGACACCGGCAACCTTGTGGTCGACGCGCTGATTGCGCCGTCGCGCATAGATGACGTTCGTCCAGGTCAGCGGGTCTCGATCCGGTTTCCGGCTTTCGACGCCGGCACCACGCCTGCCTGCCAAGGGTCTGTCAAGCGCATCTCGGCGGACCTGATAAAAGATCAACAGCGCCAGCTTTCTTATTTCTCGGCGCGCATCAATGTCGAAGACAAGTCCACCTGTCTGACCGATGCCAAAGTGCTCAAACCCGGTATGCCAGCGGAGGTTCACATAAGTACGGACGAACACAGCGTCTGGTCTTATCTGCTGAAGCCGCTTACCGACCAGATGTCGAGGGCTTTCCGGCAATGACATGGCGGCTGTGAGCGGTCGACCGCGGGAACACGGCAGGCGTGCTTGCTGACATATTAGGGTAGGCGACGTGATGCCGTTGTGTGCGTCAAGTTCTGCAAAATGGGGCAGCCATGATGCTGGTCATGCGGCTTGGGGCAGAGCGAGCTTCTTGTGCTCGCGCAGGTCGTCCATGTTGATGTATCGGTTGGCCTCCATCCAGTTTTCATTGGTCTCGACGGCCAACGCCCTGACCAGGCGCAGGCAGCTTTCGGTGTTGGGGAAGATGCGCACGACATAGGTGCGCCGGCGGATTTCCTCGTTGAGCCGCTCCAGCATGTTGGTGGATTTAAGATGCTTGTGGTGCTGTCTCGGCAGCCTGAAGAAGGTCAGGGTTTGTTCGATGGCATCCTCGGCCCAGCCTGTCAGGCGCGGATAGCGGGCCGACCATTTGGCAAGCCATGCGGCAAGATCAGCCTTGGCCTCTGCGAGATCGCGCCGGTCGTAGAGCCAGCGCAATTCCTGCAGGCAGTCGTCGCCGTGCTTCCTCGGCAGATGATCGAGCGCGTTCCTGAGGAAGTGCACGTAGCAGCGTTGCCAGGCGGCTTCGGGGATCACCTCGCCGATCGCTCCACCAGGCCGGCGTGATCGTCGGACACAACCAACTCGACGCCCTTGAGGCCCCGCGCCTTGAGGCCGACGAGGAAGTCCCTCCAGGCCGAGCGGCTCTCGCGATTGGCCATCTCCACGGCCAGGATCTGGCGCCTTCCGTCCCAGTCGATACCGACCGCGATCAGCACCGCCTGGCTCATGACAACACCGGCTTCACGCACCTTCTCGTAGCGCGCATCGAGGATGAGGTAAGGAAACGGCTCTTGAAGGGGGCGCCTGGCAAAGGCAGCGAGGCTCTCGTCCAGCCGCTTGTTGATGGCCGAGATCGACGAGGCCGAGAAGGCATGGCCGCACAGTTCTTCCGTGATCGCCTTGACCTTGCGGGTCGACACGCCCTGCACATACATCTCCGCCAGTGTCGCCACCAAGGCCCGCTCGGAACGCTGGTAGCGCTCGAACAACTCGGTGGAGAAGCGCCCGGCCCGGTCCTGCGGAACCCGCAGCTCGAGCTTGCCGACCCGCGTCACAAGGGTACGGCCGTAATAGCCCGAGCGATAGCCAAGCCGTTCGGGCGTGCGCTCGCTCTTCGAGGCACCCAGCGCCTCGTCCATCTCGGCCTCAAGCACCTCCTGCATCACCGCACGGAGCACTTCGTGCAATCCATCCGGGTTCGAAAGCAAAATGTCTTTGACGGCAGCGCTGGCGGTCTTAACTTCAGTCTTGGTCATGGCGGCGTTCCTTCGCGGGAATCAGTGACGTGAACAATCACCAGCCTGCCATGACCGCCCCCTCTCAGCGAATTTGCAGAACTCTCAGCACACTACCCGTGATGCCGACAGGGGTGACGCCTGCGGCCGACGCGCGAGGCTCGTCTGGGACATTGTCCCGGCTACAAGGATACCCCAACAGGATTTTCCTGGCCGCCTCACCAAGTCCTGCCCCGACAACAGCGTTAGTGTCCTGTCATCTTTTGCGCAACAAACAGCGCATACCGTTCCACGATCATCAACATGGGCAATTGCCTCACGAGGAGAGGTTCTTTGCTTCCTACGACGCGGCGAGGGCCCTGCGGCGGACACGGCGTGCGGCATGCACCGTTCGGTCTGCAGTCACCGCTACATTTGCCACGTCAGATGTATGCGGCAAGGCGTTCGCGCTTCCATGCGACCTCTTGTAGGGCAGCAATTCCCTGACCCGAGCATTGACCGAGGCAATTTCGACCCGCAAGTCCTCGCATTCCTGCCGTCTCACATCGAGTTCAATCTGATCGGACGCCTGCTGCATGGACAGCTGTGCAAAATCTGCGGTGATCTTGGAAAGGTTCACCTTGTTGGTTTCGGCCTCCTCAGCGAGTGCGGCCAACCTTTCGTCAGTCACCTGTTTTTCCGCCAGGGCGTCGCTCCATTGTAGCTGGAGCCTGGCGATCTCGGCTGCGGCCTCGTTGTTTGCGATTGAGGCGAGTTCGAAGCGCGATTGGAGGCTTTGAACTTCTGAGCGCAATCCTCGGTTCTCAGCCTGGCAGCGTTTAAGCTCGCCATCCATGTCCGCCTGCATAATCCTGGCTGCTTCGGTCACCTCCCATAACTTCGCCTGCGCAACCTCGAGTGAGGTGTGCAATTTGATTGCCTCTTTTTCGCTCTTGCCGAGCGCACTCAGCATTTCGGAATTTCGCGCAGCTTCGTTGGCATGGATCGTCGAGAATGCATCCAGCCTATGCCGTGCCTCTTCCTCCCGCTTCATGGCCTTTTCCAGGTCAATAGACAGGCTCACATTCTTTTCACGCAGCTGTTTGTTCTCTCGGGAGCGCCTGTCGGCCTCGACATTTGCGGCGGCAAGCATGTTCGTGAGGTCGCCAAATTCCGCTTCGTTCTTTGTGGTGTTGTTCGCCGCTTCGACCAGCTCCAGCCTTGCCGCGGCCAATGCGCCACGGAGCACTTCGCACTCCTGAACAAGGCTTGCCTGGCGCTGCTGCAATGTCTCGACCGTGCCTTGACGCTCACAGTACCGTCTGTTCAGGTCATTGAGTGTTTCCGACAAGCTCCTTTGATCTGCGATCAGATTTTGATTCGCCAACTCCAGTTCGTTCGCACGGAGAATGTCCGCGTGAAGGATGTGAAAAAACTCGAACGTCAGTTGACATGTGCTTGTAATTTCGGAGATTTTTGCGTTGATCTCCTCGAAATGGAGCTTGGCATCGTGGAACAAGCCGTTAAACGAGCTCACGGCAGCAATTCTGCTCTGCGTGTGTGAGGTCATCCGATGCGCTGGTATCGGCGAGCTATCATCGTCGTTGCCGGCACCGTCCTCGCTTGGTACGCTGTCATCCTGTTCGTTGTTGTCGCCTGCCATGTTTGGCACGTCGGCGACATCCTCCAAATCGAGGCACTGGTCGACAGCGTTAGCCAAGTCAGCTTCGAGATCGTCGAACGACCTCTCCACATTGTCCTCGGCGCGTCTGATCAAATCCCTGAACTTCATGACTTCATCCCCTGCAGCCGCATGCCCGGAACGATTGAGGCACGAGGACTGAGATGCTTTTGTATCGAGAGCTCAACTCAGCGTCTTCGTTCAATCAAACGATGCCAGGGCGCCGGCGCCGCGAGGAGCCGAGAGCTGCGATTGGAAGGCCCTACATCGGTCTAGGTGCCTGCTGACTTATTCTTGAGGACTGCGCGGCTCCCCTTCTTGCCATCGTCTTGGCGTCAATGGTGTGTTGCCTGGGCACATTAACGCTCAGGTGCAGAAGCCCCGACGAACGGCCCGGCACAGCCTCTTGTGGGGCGCATCAGGCGGCCGGGCCTAACCGGCGGTTGAGTGTTTTGGTTTGCCGGCTGACTCACCATGCGACATTGGCGAGGCAAGCGCATCATTCGAACGAATTGGGGACCGGCCGCCTGGCCGCTCAATCACACTAAGCTTCCGTTGCCGGAGCTGGCGACGAGGTGCTTTGCCTTGAGCCTTGGTATGCTACATACGAAGCGGCAATACGCGCCGGCGGAGCAGTGGCCCGACCCGTCAAACTAGCGCTGCAAAATGCGCGGCAGAGATATCCGAGAATATTGTCCAATCAGCGGTATGAGATCGAAGGCGGGCGATCTTGCTGAACTCCCAAACAATCCCGGCGTATATGTGTTCGGCAAGGAGGATCTGGAAACCATTGCGACATTGCCGAGCGGCACAATCTATGGATCATCAGCGATGAGGTTTACCGCAGCACAATATTCAACGGCGAGTTCCTCTCAACAGCATCTGCAGGCTAGGATGGACGCTTGGGCCGGTCTTGGCATCAGTTTGGAAACTCTTGCGCAATGCATGCTTTTCGGATCGCCGACCTGTATTCAGGATGCCGCAGCGGTGGCTCTCGATGAGGCGGTGACGAAGAGATGCGTTTTTCTCAAGCGAACTGAAGCGCAGACGCGATCATGTGCGCGATCGCACACGAAAGTTCTGCTTCTTTTCTTTTTTAGTTCCGACGACAGAGCCGCCGGCAGCCCTTTTCGGACGCCCTTCTGCCGCTGATTTGACCATTGCTGTGCGGATGTTCGCCGGGATATGCGTGAACCTTATCGTCCGCTGCGGCGCTCAGTTTGCATGGGGCTCTTGGAACCGTTCCGAACTTTCTCCTTGCGCCTCCGATCGAGTTGCGCGTGCTCATGCGGGGCGCTGAGGTGTCTCGATCCGCAGTGGCACGGCCATTATGCGACGAAGCCGATCAGCTTAGTTGAAATTTGTCCCCAGCGGACGGGAACGACGCTTGGCCATGTTAGTTGATGTGAATGGAGCAGCTAAGAAAAGATCTGGCATTGCTTACGCGACCGGGCTTCTGGATAGCTTTCGGCATTTTGTTGCTGCTTTACGGGATTCAGGTCATTTTTCTAATTCGGGCATGCCAATGCCTTTAGCCTGGAACATCGATACCGCTGGCTGGAACGCGGTCTGTCCATCTCCCGGCGGCTGCGGCGATAGCGTTGATCAACGATATATTCATTTATAAGCCTGCTATTCCCGGGGATGCCGAGGTTGGCAGCGCCTGCATCGTTGATTACGCACGTGGCGCTCCCCTCAAGATAGGTGGTTACCATTCTCGCGCTGCCGGTGAGCATTGGAGTCCGCACTGTGTTGGACGTGCGCTCATGCGTCGGGAAATTTCTTATAGACAGGGGAGGGTCTGTCAGGCTGGAAAATCACAAGCTGCCCCGCGAATGAGGAAGCAAAAAAGGTGCAAGACCAGATCGATTCTTCCGGGCAACTCGGTCCTCGCATCATCGCCGATCAGCGGCCGTACCGTCGAGAACCAAAATGCGCACGATCTCAGCCGGTCGGCTTCGACCAAAACATGCGGACTACCGGACGGGGACAGTCGGTGCCGCGTCCCGCCTGTGGCCGGCGCTATGCTGACGCTCCTACGATATCCCGTTCACCGCCCGCGGCAGGAGGGCGAATTTCCTCCGTCCTGCGCGGGACAACCGTCCACTGTTGCGGCCGCACGCAGGACTGCGGCTTATACGCCGTTCTTCCTTTGAGCGGCGTCCAGTTCGCAGGGCTAAATCACCATTGGTATGCAGACGAGCCTCTCGGCGTCTGGACAGAGATCAATTGCGCTTTGCACCAGGGTTCCTGGATCGTAAGCTCCAAACACGCTGCAGTCGCCTGATATGGTCCACTACGTTGGCCGGCTCATACGGCTTCGCAAGGTGCGGGCCTTCCTGACAAAGGTCGCCCGCCGCGATCGCAGTTCGTTCTACTGCGGCAGAAAGCACTATTTTGACCTCGGGCTTGTTCTCGCGAACCCACTTCGACAGTTGGAACCCGTTCATGTTGCCCGGCAGGTCAACGTCACACAAGACGGTGTCCACACCGAACTCCGCATAGTTCAACGCTTGTTGCGCCTCACGTGCGAAATGGGCCTCAATCACCCTGTAGCCACAGTGGCGGAGATAGTCCGCGATGACGCATCGGGCGATGACGTCGCCGTCAACCACGAGGATCGTTTGGCTCTGTTGGTTCGGGGCTTCCATTGACGGAGAACGGTCAGCAACCGGCAGGGTTCCACGCATCATGACCTGCGCGGGATGCCGACCGAAGATCGCGGCGAGATCCTGCACGAAATGATCCCTGCCGGCGGGCGCATTCAATTCAGCGGAGCGATGCCGCACTGGTGACGCCGTTTGCCACCTGGTCGACGAGACGGGCTAGAAGGCATGGTCTCGAAGCTCGAGGGCAGTCCATATCGCAGCGGCAAACGAGCGCTTGGCGCAAGATCAAGTGCTTTGAGGAAAAGGAAATGCAAATCATCGGTGCACAGCGCGAGCGCGGCAAAGCTACCCAGGTGATCATGGCTGAAAAGGGCCTCTACAAAGGCGGCGCACTCGTCAACTTCAATGCCGCTGAGCGGCAAGCGCTTTGGGATCGTGTCCAGGGCAAGGTTGGCGGCCCGGTCCCGAAGGGACATAAAAAGGAAAAGGCCGAGTGGCTGAAGCCCGGACTGGTTGGCTGGGTCGAGACCCTCAAAGGCGAAGAGAAGCTGCGGCACGCAAGGCTGCTGGAATTCCGGGAGGATGATGCAAATGGCCATGCCTAAGAAAGATCAGGACGCGCCACCTACGCCTGGATGTACGGCGCCCAAGCGCGCAAGGATGGCAAGGAGCGTGAGGTGCCAGCTTACTGGCAGGAACATGCCGACGTGTGGCTGCAGGGCTTTGACGGTGTGGCGATGGACGGTTTTGGCAAGACCAAGACCGTCAACGACGAGACATGGAAGCCGAGGTCGACGAAGCTGCCGTCGAGCGCCCCGACGAATAGCCATTTTGCCGTATGCCGTATGGTCGTTTTTAATTGGAGAAGGGTTTCGTTGGGCCTATAAAGATTGCGTTTACCATTGCCTTTTTAGGGAGAATGCGATGGTTGCAACGCCCATAGAAATCGCTCAAGCCGCTACTGCGACTACGGCCACCTTGCTGAAGTGGCAGAAGTCCATGGAGGAACGCGCCACGTTTCGCCAGAACATGGATCAATCGCGCAGGGCGATTCAAGCCTCACGCGATCTGCTGAAGCGCCTTCGCCAACGTCATCGCGACGACATGGCGGAAAGTTCGGAAAATGCCAACCCGTCTACTGTGCCGATATCGCAACGCGCCGGCAGCTAGCGGGAGGCGACCAGAGCCGATGTGATGGGGAAAGTTTCACTGGCCGTTACTTGGGTGGGCAGGCAAGTTAAACTTTGTCAACCAGCGACTTTTTTCGCCCGCGTGGAAGCGCCACATGTCTTTCGACAAGGCGCACGTGCTCGGCCTCGACAGTCACCAATGGCCGGAGGCTGACGGTTACCTTGTCCCCGTCGATGCGTGTGACAGGGCCGATCAATTCCATATGCTGGCCAATCACAGTCTTCCAAGTCGAATCGACAACAGAATGCGGGAAGTCGTAGGAGGGGATCGTCACGCTCATGCGATCGGGCGTCACCCGGCCGCGCACAATCGCCGTGACGGCGACCTCGTCGCCAACTTTGATACTTCCCCGAGCGATGCCCAAGACCTTGGAGCAGCCGGCGCCGGCGTCAAGATGAGGGCGAGCTAATAAAACCCTTCCGCGCCGCGATTGTGACGCGGGGCGATCCGATCGCCGCCAGCGACTTAGCAGACCAATTGACGACGGCGGCCGAGAAGCCTGGCATCCCTGCCGACCAAATCAACGGCGAAATCGAAAGCGTCTTCGAACTGTGAGAGAGGGCCGGGGCTGTGGCCGGCTGGCTTGCGGTTAATATCGACCACAAGCTGAATGGACGAGGCGACGAGGTCATCAGCCTTGCTGGTTCCGACGTCGACGTGCTTGTGATCCCCACGGATGAAGAGAGAGCCGTGGGGATCCAACTGCTATCTGTGTGCCTCAAGCTTTGTCGCTCGTACCCTGAGCGCCGAACCTGATGCTACTCGCGCGGCGGGTGTCTCGGCCTGTCAGGAGTTCGGCGGCAGGAGCATGGTCCCATAGCCGGCCATCAAGGCGATCAAGGTTGCTGCAACCAGCGGCAACCAGAACTTGATCGGTCCGGCAATACTGCCAGCGATGCGCGGCCGATGCCATCAGCACCGTCAGGAGCCAGACCTCCCACGGGTTGAAACCGCCCCATGGGTCAATCGTCCGGTTTGGCAACAAGGGCCAAGATGATCGCTGCCGCAGCCGTGCGGCAAGACATTTGCGGCGGTGTTCCTCCGGCAACGACTTGTTTCAGCTAGTTGTGGAGGTGCGACAATTGAAATCCGGGCTGGCGTTCGACGCCGGATAACAGCGATTCCGCCGATCGGAACATGTCCTCGAATTCCAACTCGTTTTCAAACACCACGCCGCCGACGCTGATGGTCAGCGTGTCCGCGGTTCCTTTTGGCGCGAAATAGGCTTGGGCCACGCGCGCCCGGATACGGTCGCCGATCTCCCTGGCGTCGTCTTCTGTCGCACCGGGCAGAAAGACCCCGAACATGGAGGTTCCGATCCGGCCCACCAGATCTTCCTTGCGTACCGATGACTGGATGGTCGAGGCTATGAGCCGCAAGGCTTCGTCACCCCAGCCAAGGCCGAAGCGCAGATTGATGGACCTGATGTGTTCGGGATGAATGACCAGGAAGGCGCCAGATCTTGGACCAGACGATTCCGGCCTGGTTGCTCTCCTTTCGACCATCGACGTGAAGACTGTCCGGTTGAGGCAGCCTGTCAGGCTGTCAAAGGTCGCCGACTTGTTGAGTTCTCTTCGATAACGGACGAGCTCGGTCCGCTGCAGTCCAATGAACAGGAAAAGTGGGCCACCGACGATGACCGGCAACAGGATCGCTGTGACCATGCTGCGGCCGAAGGGCGTCAAGGCTTCCGAGAACAGAAGCAGATAATTTAGGCCAACCGAGAGGAGCAGAATTCCCGCCGATCCCAGGGCAGTCAGCCATGCGATATCTTTCCATTGCCGGGGCGAGCTATTCGCCATTGGTGTCATCATTAGCCAATCTCCCGCCTGATCGGCTGTCATAAGGCCAAGGTGCTGCACTTTCAGTTTCGAGGAAACATACAATTTTAGTAATGGCGCAATCACCTACCATCGGCCCGAAATCAGCCCTTCAAAAGCAAGGCTACGGCGGCAAAAGCAACGACACCGAATTATCGGCTATTGCGGCGGACCGAATATCCCCATCTGCGCGTCTCTGGCCACTGCCTCCGCCTTGCCGTAGATGCCACTCGCCAGGGCCGTCGCCCAGCCATTGGAAACAAGCCAGGCGCCGACATCCTGCTTGCCCAAGCTGCACGGTGCCGCAATGGCAAAACGATCGATTTCCGGCGGCACGACGCATTTCAGCGCCCGGCCGCGCAGCCAGGAATTGAACGTCGCGCGCGCACGCTGGCCGCAAGGCCAGGCGATGCCACGAAAGGAACAGGTCTCATCCAGGTCAATGCCTTGGATCCCGCTGATGGCTACCTTGCGCCCTACGGATTCGAAGGTTGCCGACGAGGTGGCGGCTGGTTGGTACAGCAGGACCTCTTTCCAATCCTTTGGCATTCGCATCCCTGCAGGCGCGGCCAGACCAAGGTCGCTGAGCGGCGGGCGCGGCTCGACCCGTTCGATTTGCGCCGGATCAAGCTGTGGCGGCGCGATAAGGTCCTGAGCAATCTTGCGTGCCCGTCCTCGCCATGGCGTATTGGCGACGGTCGCAACTGGTCGCATTGGCTGGCTATCGTCGATGGATTGACGCGGCGCTGGTATCGGCCGATCGATGGGAAGCAGATCGGCGGCCCGGATGATCAACAAGACCCCGGCCAGGAGGAGCAGGCTTCCGAGCAATATCAAGCGATTGTGCCTCAGCCAGCCCATCAACTCAAGCAAGGTTCCTTGCCCCTCAATACCCCGATGTCGATTTGGCGACCAGCTTGAGTGCGCCTTTTCGAACCTGGTAGAAGGGCATGGATCGCTCACTGGAGCCATCCGCCCGAAACCGGAACAGGCCGGTCGATCCGCGAAATCCGCTCCGATTTTCGAGCACCTGCTTGCTGAAGCCGTCAGGCCCGGCCGAACTTGCAATTCCTGCTGTCAGGGCGACCATATCATAGGCGTAGGCGACATTGGCGTCGGCTGGATAATTGTAGGTCGTCTTGAAGCGGTCGGCGATCGGGCCGGTTTCGGTTGGGTCGAGCGTGGCGATGTAGGAGCCTTCAAACAGCGGCTCCATCGGATGTTCCAGCCAGCGGTTGGTTCCAACGACGGCAATTGCTTTTCCAGGAATGCCTTTCGTTTTGAGCGCCGCAAGGATCTGCGCCGGATTGTCGTCGCCGCTGGCGATGATGATGGCATCGGGAGCCTCGACCAGCGAGCCCATATCATTGACCACTTTGGTGCCGCCATCGCCGGCCGGATACGGAATGGTGACGGCGAGCGTCGCGCCATAGATGCTGAGGCTGTTGGCGACCCGCTTTTCAACCGCGCCGGCATTCGCTCCTGCCGCGACGAGCAACACGAACTTCTTGCTGCCTTTGGCCGCCAGGCCGGCTGCGCCCGCGGCCGCGCTGTCGGCCTCGTTGAGGCGCACCGCATAGACGCCCGGGCCGCCGGCGAAATTGTCGGCCAGCGCCAGCACCGGCGGTCGCTTCGATCCCGAGAGCTTGGCTATGTGCTGCGCGGCCGCGAGTTCGACCGGGCCGATGACGATCTTGGTTCCAGTGGTGATCGCCTTCACAGCCAATTCGCTGGCGTGCGCGCTGTCGCCCTTGGTGTCCTCGACCGTGACCGTGAGCAGGACATTTCCAAGGTCGGCCATCGCCAGCTTGGTCGCATCGAGCATCTTCCTGCCGTTTTCGCCGGCGTTGCCCGGGGCCGACAAAGGCAGCAGCATCGTGACCTTCGTCGACCCGGTGCCGAGCGATCGCGTGGCTTGGGCCGGGCTGGCAGCGGTGCCGGCGGCCGGCGCTCCGGGTGCGGCGATCGCCGCCTGGTCGAGCGCGTCCGAGACGCTGCCTTTCGACTGGCAGCCCGACACTATGCCCGCTAACGCAAAGACGATCGCCCACGTCCACGAACCGTGTCGCTGCCGGCCAGAATCCATGATGCCTCCCTCATATCCCGCCGGGTATTTGTCCCGGTCTCATCCGTTCATCTTACGGCAGACTTGCCTCGCCGTCTTTGCAATTGCTGGATTATGGCTCAGCCGTCGAAAAGTCTTGCCCGGAGCGCCTTGATCATTCTGGCTTGCCCGGCGCTTCGATAGTCCGTGCATTTCATGTATCGCGGGCCCGGCACGAACAGTCGGCGCACACAAATCCGCCTCGCCGGGGCAGGGGCACCATCGTCTCCTGCTGTCGGGAATGCGGAGAATCCGAACGTCGCCACCGGTAGCGGGCCGGCCACCGCAAAACCTTCTCTCGCCAGGATTGCGCGCGCATGCCGGCAGTAGCGGACCGAAAGTTCGGAGAACCGGGTTTCACCGTGCCCGGCGCGATATTTCATGACGGTCGTGCAAAGATCGCCTTCGGCAAGGCTGTTTGCCTGCGCCAGATATCTGACGCCGAGCGCGATGTTGGTCGCAGGGACCGCGAGTTCGTCGAGCGAACCGCGAAAGCCAAGCATTCGCGCCGTCGCCGGCATCACTTGCATCAACCCGACTTCACCATCGGCGCCGTGCACATCGGGATCGAATCCGCTTTCGATCTCCATCACCGCGTGCGCCAGCACCGGCTCCAGGCCGTAGAGCGATGCCTGGCACGTCGCGAACGCCTTGAATGTCTCGCGCGTCCATTCCGGAGCGAAATCGCAGCGAACCGGCCGCGTCAAGCCGGACGGAGCTTGCTGCTCGAGGGCAGGTCGTTCCAGCCAGTTGGCACGGGCTTCAGGGGCAAAAACGGCCAGTGCGATCGCTCCGGCAATCGCTCTCGACAATCTTCCACGGGCGATCATCGTCAGCCTGTCGGCGCGACTTGATCCCTTTCGGTCAGTTCATGTACTCGACCATGCGGTCGTGGAAGCACTCGCACTTGTTGAGCGTGTCCTCGTCCTTGTAGTTCGTCTTGAGGTAGCCATAGGCCATGCCGCAGGCGACCTTGGCTTCCGATGCCCAGACGAAGGCAGGACGGGACGAATTGATCCATTCCGAGCTGTTGGCGACGGCCACCGACTCGTCCATCAGCTTCACCACCTCGGCCTTGAGATCGACGATGTTGTCGGTCAGCACCAGGTTCGATGTGCCGACGGTCCGGCAATAGTCGGCCACCGGCCCTTCGATGATGTCGGCGGCATAACCCGTCGACCCGACTGCCAGCAACAGCGTCGCAGCGGAAACCAACAGTCTTACGGAACGTTTCATGATGAGATCCCCCTCTGTATTCCTAATCTCTAATACATAGCATAGTCGCGTGGCCCCGCACCATGCTCCTAGACCACGTTTGCCGTTGTCGTATGCTGCGTCACTCCGTCATCGTAGAGCAGGGTGATCGTGTTGGCGACGGGTGCATTCGTCAAGGTGGCCACGTCCACGAAATTGGCGCCGTTGGCCAAACCGTCGGCGTCGACGCTGAGAGTGTTCGTTCCCGCATTGTAGTTCACGAAGTCGCCGACATTGGCCCCTCCGGCGGCTGTATCGAACAAGGAGGTAAGGTCGATGATGTCGCCATGGCCGCCGACACCGCTGTAGTCAGCGATAAGATCTTTGATGTCGAGGTGCTCGAGCTTGAACGTATCGACGCCTATACCACCGGTGAGCGTGTCCTGACCGGAACCGCCGATCAGCAGGTCGTTGCCGTCGCCGCCGAACAGTATGTCCGCTCCCGAGCCGCCGTAAAGCGTGTCGTTACCGGAGTTGCCCGACAAGGTATCATCGCCGCGTCCGCCGGAGAGGATATCAGCCTGGAGATTGAGTCCATTGAGGGTGTCGTTACCGTCCTCGCCGAGCAGCGTGGTTTCCGTCGCGGTCGTGGTGTGAGTGTCCACGCCCGAAGTTCCTTGCCAGGTGCTGAGATCGGGCGAAAGGTGTGCCGTCACTGACCCGGCAATTGGGTCGCCGTCACCGTCGGTTGCCGTGACCGGGATCGAGATGTCGAACGGTGTGACGGCGTTGGCGGTCGTGTAGGTGACCGGGCCTAGCTTGAAGTCATTCGAGCCAACATTGGCCGAAATTTCGATTGCGCTGAACGGGTCCGAATTTGCAACGACGGTAAAGGTGTCGCCTTGCGCGAGACCGGTGATCGTCCACGTTCCGTCCCCATTGTTCGTTGCGGTCGGAGTAGCTCCGCCGGAGCCGTTGACGACAGTGACCAAGGCGCCGAGCGCCGTGCTTTCGCCGGTAACATCACCTATGTAGGTGTTATCATAGTCGGCGTTGACCGGGCGGATCGTTATCGAAACCAGGCCCGGTCCCGAGACATTGCCAATCCCCTGTGTATAGCTAGCCACCTCGTAGTGATCCGTATAGTGGGTTCCCGCCCCGATGCCCGCGGGGGTTCCGGCGATGGTGCCATCGGTGGTTGCATTGCTGACGAAATCGAAGCGGATCTTCTCACCAGGGCTGATGCTGTTTCCGCCATCGACGCCCCAACTGCCCGTGCTGGTGTTCACGAAATTGGGGCTGTTGGCGGTTGCAAGCAGGTCGCTGGTTGAGCCGATGGAGTCCAGGACAATCGCTTGGTTGTTGCCGCCGCTTGGCGAGAAGTTCGCCGTATTGAACTGGTTGCCGGCAAACATCGTCGCGGCCTGGGTGTATGTCCAAGTATCTGTCGCCGGGTTCAGGGTCGCCGTGAAAGCGAGGTCGCTGCCGTTCGCGGCCGAGGTCCGTCCCTCCACAGTATGCGTATCGACGACGTGGAAGAAGACCTGCTCGCCATTCAGGAATATGTTTGTGCTGCCTGATGTGACGGCCGCGCCTTCGGTCACGTTGAACACGACATTGCCAACGCCGTCAGCACCGGCGCTCGCGGCAAAATTGATGCTCTCCGTCAGCACCGTATGCGTGGTGTTTTCCACGAAGATGCCATCCGGCTTGAATGGCAGCGGAACGTCGTCCAGGACCGTCAGATTGACCGATCCGGAAACATGATCACCGCTGGTGTCGGTTGCCACCACCTGAAGCCCGTTGATGGTGACGTTGCCCGAGCCGGCAAGATGCTGGAGCTGGTCGGTCAGTGTCGCGGTAACGACGGGTGTCAACGAACTGTTGGCGCCGGCGCTTGTGTTTGACAGCGCCAAATAGACGAATGCGCCGAGGTTCACGCTGCCGGCCGTTTGTATCAGACTGCCGACGAGTTGGTTGCCGACGAGCGCCCAGCTGATTGTGTATCCAGAGGCTAGGCCAGAAACAGTCGGCGCCACCCAGTTTGGATCGCCGGTCGGGTTGGCGAATGCAACATTAATGGCTTCGCCGGTCGTGGTGAAGGTGATGCCGCTGATTGCTTGCGCCGTCTCGCCGCGGCTGCCTGGGTTGGTGCCGGTCACGGCCCCGGCTTGGAGATCCGCAGGCGCCGAAGCATCGAGCGTGGTGTCGAGCGCGGCTTCGTTCAATGTCAACGATGCAGTCCCGCCACCCGATGGAACGGTGTTGGTCTGCACATTCAGGGTCACCGTGGCCGTCGAAGTGTCGCCGTCACCGTCCTTGATCGTGTATGTGAAAGAGTCCGAGCCGATATAGATGCCCGTCGGCGTGTAGGTGAACGTTCCATCGTTGTTGTAGGTGACGGTGCCGTGAGCACCGTTGGTGGCGGTCACCTGGCCGCTGACCGGATTGTTGTCGGTGTCGACGCCATCGGCTCCGAATTTGTCGTTGTCCAAGAGACCAGCGAGAACCGTTGCACCTGTGATGGTCGGAGCCCAGGTGTCGTTCGTGGCCGTCGGCACGTCGTCGGTGACGTCGATGGTGATGGTGTTGGTGATCGTGTTGCCGTTGGCGTCGGTGGCCTGGTAGGTGAAGCTCTCGACGTTGTTGACGGTGTTGGTGCCGTTGTTGGCGTCGACGCCGTCGACCGGCGAGGTCAGCGTGTAGCTGTAGGTGCCGTTGGCATTGAAGGTCAGCGTGCCGTGCACGCCGGTGGCGCTGCTCAGCAGTGCGTAGGTGTAGGGACCGGTGCCGCCCGACACATTGTCGACGACAGTGCCGGCGATGGTCTCGGCGGTGCTCGACGGGTTGCTGCCGATCGGCAGCGCCGCCTCGTTGACCGTCAGGTCGTCGTTGGAAGCGGCCAGGCCGCTGTCGGACAGGTTGATGGTGAGCGTCGTCGTCGACAGGTCGCCGTCGCCATCCATGATGGTGTAGACGAAGGTGTCCGTCGCGCCGCCGACCGGGACCACGTTGGGCAGGCCGTCATAGCTGTAGGTGCCGTTGGCGTTCAGCGTCAGCGTGCCATAGGTGCCGGGAATGCCCGCCCCGCCAAGCCCGCCGCTCACCGGCACTGCGGTGTTGCTGCCGGCGGCTACGCCGACAACCCCGCCACCGGCGGCAAAGCCGTCGGCGCCGGCCACGTCGTTGGTCAGCACGTTGCCGGTCACGATGGCGCCCTCGGCAGCATTGTTGCTGTTCGAGACTGCCGTCGGCACGTCGTCGGTGACGTCGATGGTGATGGTGTTGGTGATCGTGTTGCCGTTGGCGTCGGTGGCCTGGTAGGTGAAGCTCTCGACGTTGTTGACGGTGTTGGTGCCGTTGTTGGCGTCGACGCCGTCGACCGGCGAGGTCAGCGTGTAGCTGTAGGTGCCGTTGGCATTGAAGGTCAGCGTGCCGTGCACGCCGGTGGCGCTGCTCAGCAGTGCGTAGGTGTAGGGACCGGTGCCGCCCGACACATTGTCGACGACAGTGCCGGCGATGGTCTCGGCGGTGCTCGACGGGTTGCTGCCGATCGGCAGCGCCGCCTCGTTGACCGTCAGGTCGTCGTTGGAAGCGGCCAGGCCGCTGTCGGACAGGTTGATGGTGAGCGTCGTCGTCGACAGGTCGCCGTCGCCATCCATGATGGTGTAGACGAAGGTGTCCGTCGCGCCGCCGACCGGGACCACGTTGGGCAGGCCGTCATAGCTGTAGGTGCCGTTGGCGTTCAGCGTCAGCGTGCCATAGGTGCCGGGAATGCCCGCCCCGCCAAGCCCGCCGCTCACCGGCACTGCGGTGTTGCTGCCGGCGGCTACGCCGACAACCCCGCCACCGGCGGCAAAGCCGTCGGCGCCGGCCACGTCGTTGGTCAGCACGTTGCCGGTCACGATGGCGCCCTCGGCAGCATTGTTGCTGTTCGAGACTGCCGTCGGCACGTCGTCGGTGACGTCGATGGTGATGGTGTTGGTGATCGTGTTGCCGTTGGCGTCGGTGGCCTGGTAGGTGAAGCTCTCGACGTTGTTGACGGTGTTGGTGCCGTTGTTGGCGTCGACGCCGTCGACCGGCGAGGTCAGCGTGTAGCTGTAGGTGCCGTTGGCATTGAAGGTCAGCGTGCCGTGCACGCCGGTGGCGCTGCTCAGCAGTGCGTAGGTGTAGGGACCGGTGCCGCCCGACACATTGTCGACGACAGTGCCGGCGATGGTCTCGGCGGTGCTCGACGGGTTGCTGCCGATCGGCAGCGCCGCCTCGTTGACCGTCAGGTCGTCGTTGGAAGCGGCCAGGCCGCTGTCGGACAGGTTGATGGTGAGCGTCGTCGTCGACAGGTCGCCGTCGCCATCCATGATGGTGTAGACGAAGGTGTCCGTCGCGCCGCCGACCGGGACCACGTTGGGCAGGCCGTCATAGCTGTAGGTGCCGTTGGCGTTCAGCGTCAGCGTGCCATAGGTGCCGGGAATGCCCGCCCCGCCAAGCCCGCCGCTCACCGGCACTGCGGTGTTGCTGCCGGCGGCTACGCCGACAACCCCGCCACCGGCGGCAAAGCCGTCGGCGCCGGCCACGTCGTTGGTCAGCACGTTGCCGGTCACGATGGCGCCCTCGGCAGCATTGTTGCTGTTCGAGACTGCCGTCGGCACGTCGTCGGTGACGTCGATGGTGATGGTGTTGGTGATCGTGTTGCCGTTGGCGTCGGTGGCCTGGTAGGTGAAGCTCTCGACGTTGTTGACGGTGTTGGTGCCGTTGTTGGCGTCGACGCCGTCGACCGGCGAGGTCAGCGTGTAGCTGTAGGTGCCGTTGGCATTGAAGGTCAGCGTGCCGTGCACGCCGGTGGCGCTGCTCAGCAGTGCGTAGGTGTAGGGACCGGTGCCGCCCGACACATTGTCGACGACAGTGCCGGCGATGGTCTCGGCGGTGCTCGACGGGTTGCTGCCGATCGGCAGCGCCGCCTCGTTGACCGTCAGGTCGTCGTTGGAAGCGGCCAGGCCGCTGTCGGACAGGTTGATGGTGAGCGTCGTCGTCGACAGGTCGCCGTCGCCATCCATGATGGTGTAGACGAAGGTGTCCGTCGCGCCGCCGACCGGGACCACGTTGGGCAGGCCGTCATAGCTGTAGGTGCCGTTGGCGTTCAGCGTCAGCGTGCCATAGGTGCCGGGAATGCCCGCCCCGCCAAGCCCGCCGCTCACCGGCACTGCGGTGTTGCTGCCGGCGGCTACGCCGACAACCCCGCCACCGGCGGCAAAGCCGTCGGCGCCGGCCACGTCGTTGGTCAGCACGTTGCCGGTCACGATGGCGCCCTCGGCAGCATTGTTGCTGTTCGAGACTGCCGTCGGCACGTCGTCGGTGACGTCGATGGTGATGGTGTTGGTGATCGTGTTGCCGTTGGCGTCGGTGGCCTGGTAGGTGAAGCTCTCGACGTTGTTGACGGTGTTGGTGCCGTTGTTGGCGTCGACGCCGTCGACCGGCGAGGTCAGCGTGTAGCTGTAGGTGCCGTTGGCATTGAAGGTCAGCGTGCCGTGCACGCCGGTGGCGCTGCTCAGCAGTGCGTAGGTGTAGGGACCGGTGCCGCCCGACACATTGTCGACGACAGTGCCGGCGATGGTCTCGGCGGTGCTCGACGGGTTGCTGCCGATCGGCAGCGCCGCCTCGTTGACCGTCAGGTCGTCGTTGGAAGCGGCCAGGCCGCTGTCGGACAGGTTGATGGTGAGCGTCGTCGTCGACAGGTCGCCGTCGCCATCCATGATGGTGTAGACGAAGGTGTCCGTCGCGCCGCCGACCGGGACCACGTTGGGCAGGCCGTCATAGCTGTAGGTGCCGTTGGCGTTCAGCGTCAGCGTGCCATAGGTGCCGGGAATGCCCGCCCCGCCAAGCCCGCCGCTCACCGGCACTGCGGTGTTGCTGCCGGCGGCTACGCCGACAACCCCGCCACCGGCGGCAAAGCCGTCGGCGCCGGCCACGTCGTTGGTCAGCACGTTGCCGGTCACGATGGCGCCCTCGGCAGCATTGTTGCTGTTCGAGACTGCCGTCGGCACGTCGTCGGTGACGTCGATGGTGATGGTGTTGGTGATCGTGTTGCCGTTGGCGTCGGTGGCCTGGTAGGTGAAGCTCTCGACGTTGTTGACGGTGTTGGTGCCGTTGTTGGCGTCGACGCCGTCGACCGGCGAGGTCAGCGTGTAGCTGTAGGTGCCGTTGGCATTGAAGGTCAGCGTGCCGTGCACGCCGGTGGCGCTGCTCAGCAGTGCGTAGGTGTAGGGACCGGTGCCGCCCGACACATTGTCGACGACAGTGCCGGCGATGGTCTCGGCGGTGCTCGACGGGTTGCTGCCGATCGGCAGCGCCGCCTCGTTGACCGTCAGGTCGTCGTTGGAAGCGGCCAGGCCGCTGTCGGACAGGTTGATGGTGAGCGTCGTCGTCGACAGGTCGCCGTCGCCATCCATGATGGTGTAGACGAAGGTGTCCGTCGCGCCGCCGACCGGGACCACGTTGGGCAGGCCGTCATAGCTGTAGGTGCCGTTGGCGTTCAGCGTCAGCGTGCCATAGGTGCCGGGAATGCCCGCCCCGCCAAGCCCGCCGCTCACCGGCACTGCGGTGTTGCTGCCGGCGGCTACGCCGACAACCCCGCCACCGGCGGCAAAGCCGTCGGCGCCGGCCACGTCGTTGGTCAGCACGTTGCCGGTCACGATGGCGCCCTCGGCAGCATTGTTGCTGTTCGAGACTGCCGTCGGCACGTCGTCGGTGACGTCGATGGTGATGGTGTTGGTGATCGTGTTGCCGTTGGCGTCGGTGGCCTGGTAGGTGAAGCTCTCGACGTTGTTGACGGTGTTGGTGCCGTTGTTGGCGTCGACGCCGTCGACCGGCGAGGTCAGCGTGTAGCTGTAGGTGCCGTTGGCATTGAAGGTCAGCGTGCCGTGCACGCCGGTGGCGCTGCTCAGCAGTGCGTAGGTGTAGGGACCGGTGCCGCCCGACACATTGTCGACGACAGTGCCGGCGATGGTCTCGGCGGTGCTCGACGGGTTGCTGCCGATCGGCAGCGCCGCCTCGTTGACCGTCAGGTCGTCGTTGGAAGCGGCCAGGCCGCTGTCGGACAGGTTGATGGTGAGCGTCGTCGTCGACAGGTCGCCGTCGCCATCCATGATGGTGTAGACGAAGGTGTCCGTCGCGCCGCCGACCGGGACCACGTTGGGCAGGCCGTCATAGCTGTAGGTGCCGTTGGCGTTCAGCGTCAGCGTGCCATAGGTGCCGGGAATGCCCGCCCCGCCAAGCCCGCCGCTCACCGGCACTGCGGTGTTGCTGCCGGCGGCTACGCCGACAACCCCGCCACCGGCGGCAAAGCCGTCGGCGCCGGCCACGTCGTTGGTCAGCACGTTGCCGGTCACGATGGCGCCCTCGGCAGCATTGTTGCTGTTCGAGACTGCCGTCGGCACGTCGTCGGTGACGTCGATGGTGATGGTGTTGGTGATCGTGTTGCCGTTGGCGTCGGTGGCCTGGTAGGTGAAGCTCTCGACGTTGTTGACGGTGTTGGTGCCGTTGTTGGCGTCGACGCCGTCGACCGGCGAGGTCAGCGTGTAGCTGTAGGTGCCGTTGGCATTGAAGGTCAGCGTGCCGTGCACGCCGGTGGCGCTGCTCAGCAGTGCGTAGGTGTAGGGACCGGTGCCGCCCGACACATTGTCGACGACAGTGCCGGCGATGGTCTCGGCGGTGCTCGACGGGTTGCTGCCGATCGGCAGCGCCGCCTCGTTGACCGTCAGGTCGTCGTTGGAAGCGGCCAGGCCGCTGTCGGACAGGTTGATGGTGAGCGTCGTCGTCGACAGGTCGCCGTCGCCATCCATGATGGTGTAGACGAAGGTGTCCGTCGCGCCGCCGACCGGGACCACGTTGGGCAGGCCGTCATAGCTGTAGGTGCCGTTGGCGTTCAGCGTCAGCGTGCCATAGGTGCCGGGAATGCCCGCCCCGCCAAGCCCGCCGCTCACCGGCACTGCGGTGTTGCTGCCGGCGGCTACGCCGACAACCCCGCCACCGGCGGCAAAGCCGTCGGCGCCGGCCACGTCGTTGGTCAGCACGTTGCCGGTCACGATGGCGCCCTCGGCAGCATTGTTGCTGTTCGAGACTGCCGTCGGCACGTCGTCGACGATGTCTATGACGATCGCCGCCGGAGCCGAGGACGAGGTGCCGTCCGACACGGTGAGCGAGAAGGTCTCGGTCTCGGTGACGGCGGGAACGTCCGTGGTCGGACTGGTCAGCGTGTACTGGTAGGTCGCTACGCCAGTTACCGCGTTGTAGCCGGTGATCAGCAGCGTGCCGTGGTCGCCCGGGAAGGTCGAACCGTTGAGGCTGGCGATGGCAACCGTGGTGCCGCCGATGGTGACGCTCTGGACGTCGTCGAGGCCGTCGGGGTCCGATACCGTGAAGGTGCCGGTCGCAACCGTGCTGCCGTTGCCGGCCGCCGAACCCGCCGCAAGGCCGGCTTCATAGACCAGGTCGTGCGCGCCGGCCGGGTTGCCCTGGTCGACGACGATCTGCGGCGCGTCGTTGGTGCCGTTGATGGTGATGGTCAGGGACGCCAGAGCGGTATCGCCGTCGCCGTCCGCCACAGCATAGTCGAAGCTCTCGGCCACGGTCTGGCCGGCATCCAGCGCCTGTACCGCGGCATACCCGGCCGGGTTCTGGGCCTGGGTGTAGAGCACGTATGTGTAGCTGCCGTCGGCGCCCACCGTCAGCTCGCCGTAGGTTCCTGCTACATGATTGGCAACGGCACCGTCCCAGGTGATCGAGCCCAGGCCGTCAGTGCCGAGGTGATCCGCGTGGCCGTCGGTTGCGTTGGCGTCGGCGCCGCCGACCCCCGTGATCACATTGCCATCTGCCGTCAGCGGCCCATCTTCGGTGACCGAGTCCTGATCGTTGACCGCAACCGGACCGTCATCCTGGAATTCGATGCTCAAGGAGACATGGGATACGGCGGTGCTCGTGTCGCCATCGAAATCGGTGATCGTGGCCTTGACGTGCAGGTCGGCGGTGACGGTCGCGATGTCGTCAAAGGCTGCGGTGCTTGAACCGTCGACGTTGTGAGCGATCGGCTGATACTGCCCGATCCAGACCGCTCCGGTTGGATCGACATAAACCTTGAAGACGTCGACGCCGTTGGCAGAGCCGACGAGAACGCCGTCCGCATTTGTCGAGAGCATGATTGCCAGGCCGTCGAGTGTCTTCAGGCCCGAATCGATGTTTGCCAGCGGGTTGCCGTTCGCATCCGTCACCGCAAAGGAGAACGTCGCGTCGTCGTCCGCGCCAACCGACGCATTGAACAGGCCGAGTGCACTGGCTGAAGATTTTGCGTAACCTAGTGCGTCTGGTTCGGTGACCAGGGCAGGCGGGGGCAGCGCGGTGTCGTTGGCCGGATTGGGATCCGCGGCATTGTTGACGCCGGCGGATTCGTCGTGGCTGACCCTGAAGACCTCCGTCTGCGTGGTGACGGTGGTGATCTTGGCTTCGATGCCGAAGATCTTGAACGGGTTGCCGCCAGTCAAGGTCGCATCGGTTCCGCCAGCGTTGGAATCGAAGGTAAAATCGTTGTAGTTGCCCACCTTGAGCTGGTCGAACGGGGTGCTGCCAATGACCTCGACAGTCGCACCATCCGGCACGCCGGCGAAGGCATAGCCCACCTGCGCGCCGCCTTCGAAGACAGCCGTGCCGGCGGTCAGCACACCGTTGATGCTCACGGTGAACGGTTCGAATGTGCCACCGTCCTTGGCGCCGATGAACATCACGGCGGCTTCGACACCCTGGGCTTCCGCAACATCGATCGTGAACTTGACCGAGGCGACATCGTACGAGCCGCTGTCGCTGACGCTTGGCGGATTCGGACCGTTGGGTGTGATCACAAGATCATTGACGAAGTCCATCGTCACGATTTCGGGGCCGGTCAAATGCGGATGGGTTTCGTATCCGTCGATGATCTGGCCGTCGCCGACGCCGATCTTGGTGCCGGTGGTGTTGACGGAATTGTCGCCTTCGTTGATGTCGATGCCGCTGAGCTTGATGTCGTGATTGCCGGCGCCATCCATGCCGCGAACATCGGTGTTGCCGGCCTGCAGCGTATAGACGATCGTTTCGGTCGTGGTTGTGGTTGTCGTGCCCGCATCCCGCGCGACGATCTGCGGAACGTCGTCGAGCACCTGGACCTTGAACGTACCAGCCGCCAGTCCGATGGTGTCGCCGTCACCGTCCATGGCGATGACGAAGGCCGAAAGATCGATACCGCCATTGGCAAGCGTATTTTCGGTGTTATCGCCCGGGAGCGTATCCAGAGTCGGATGATCGATCTGGTCGATCAGGGTGAAGACATAGGAGCCGTCCGCACCGACGGTCAGGGTGAAAACGGGACGATCCGTGCCCGCCTGATAGCCGGCGCCGGCGCCTACATCGACATAGCCGGTCAGGGTCGTGCCGTCGGAGACGATGAGGACGTTGCCGCCTTTCGAATCAAATCCCGAATCCGATGGGGTGGTTTGGGTGACAAGGCCGAAGGCCGAGGTCGCATTCGGGCCGTCAGAGCCGAAGTCGACGATTGCATTCAATGCGCCGGCAGCACCGATGGCAACCGCGGAGTTTGTTCCGGTCACTTCGCCAGGCTGAAGATTGTCGGCATTTCCGGTGGACTGGCTGTTGTGCAGACCGTCTTCGTCGACATTCGCGGTGACCTGGGCGGTGCCAGTAACCTTCGGCCCGTCATCGTCGAAGGAGAATGTGGAGCCTTGGCCGTTGATCAGGTCGACGGTCGCCTTCTCTGTGATGGTGTCGCCGTCGCCATCCTGGCGCGTTACCTCATATTGCAGCTGAACCTGGCCGCCATTGGTCAGCGACAGATTGAGTTCGGAATCGAACTTGTTGCCGTCGGCGCCATGGTTGAGCGCTTCGTAGAGCGTGGTCTGCAGCTGCTCGGCGCCAGGCGCCCCGGTGATCGCGATGGTCAGAACCTGATCGCCATGCGTGTCGCGGCCGACGATCACTCCTCCTTCGAGGAAGAGCGTGACGGCGCCGCCGTCGGTGGCGGTGAGATTCGTGGCAAGGCCACCGGCCGGAATGCCGGTAAAGCTCAGATTCCCGGTAACGGTACCAGGACCGTCCGAACCATAGCTGCCGCCGACAGTGAACAGATTGGTCAGTCCGCCTGCTACCGCGGTGTTGACCTGCGCCAGGCCCGGACCGGCATCATCCGTGTTGGCGTTGCCGCCGGCATCTTCGGTCTCGCCGATAGCGCCATTGTAGCGATCCGCGCCAACCGTCTCGTCAAGCTCGACGGAAAGCAGGCCAGCCGCTCCATCGTGGGCGCCGACCGTTAGGCTTGGCCCATCGTCGTCGAAGGAGAATGCGGAGCCTTGGCCGTTGATCAGGTCGACGGTCGCCTTCTCGGTAATGGTGTCGCCGTCGCCGTCCTGGCGCGTTACCTCATATTGCAGCTGAACCTGGCCGCCATTGGTCAGCGACAGATTGAGTTCGGAATCGAACTTGTTGCCGTCGGCGCCATGGTTGAGCGCTTCGTAGAGCGTGGTCTGCAACTGCTCTGCGCCGGGCGCGCCGGTGATCGCAATGGTCAGGACCTGATCACCCTGCGTGTCGCGGCCGACAATCACTCCTCCTTCGAGGAAGAGCGTAATGGCCCCGCCGTCCGTGGCAATGAGATTCGTGGCAAGGCCACCGGCCGGAATGCCGGTGAATGCCAACTGCCCGGTCGTGCTGCCCGGTCCGTCTGCACCGTAGACGCCGCCAACGGCGAACAGCGAAGAAAGGCCACCCGCCAGGCCGGTCGTCACCTGGGCCAGGCCAACGCTGTCATCCGTGTTGGCGTTACCGCCGGCATCTTCAGTCTCGCCGCTATTGTAGCGGTCGCCGCCGACCGTCTCGTCGAGTTCGACCGAAAGCAACTGTGCCGCTTGCGCAGTTGCCTGGACCGAAAGCGTTGGGCCGTCGTCCAGCACACCAATATTGAGGGTCGCGGTGGCCGGATCATTGTCTGTGTCTGTAACCACGACGGCAAAGCTGTCGGAAACCCCCTCGGTCGTTCCGGTCGATGAGTTGTCGTGATGATCAAGAGTGTTGTCGGCAAGGGTATAAATCCAGCTATAGCCGTTCGTAGGATTGCCGGTGACCACGAGCGTGCCGTATTGCCCGGCAACGCTGCCGCCGTTGGTCACGTCCACACCGTCAATGACAAGCGTCCCGATGCCATCACCCGAGACGATGTTGAAGGTCCCTGAAACCTGCTCGGCGGTGCTGGCCGGGTCCGTCCCGTCGGAAAGCGCGGCCTCGTTGACGACAAATCCGGAGCCAATGTCGATTGTCGGCGTCGTATCTTCTTCCCTGACCCCGATCGTCAGCTCACGCGGCTCCAGCCGTCCAAATTGCAGGTCCGTCGGCGGCAACAATGCGGAAAGATCGAAGCCGTCGCCGATACCACCTGGGGGAATGGTGAAGTCGCCGCCGGCACTGCCTGGGGCGCCGCCCGGGCCGGCCGAGATCGAACCATCGGCACCGAAGGCGACATCGACGTGGCTCGCTTCAAGAGCGGCCAGCAAGGCCACGCGCGGAACTTCGACATCACCGATGATGAAGGTCGGCACGTTGAGCGCGCCATCCTTGATGAGGATGACTGAACCGTCGGCCTGTTCCAGCAACAGATTGTGGCCGTCGACCTTGATGTTGTCGATGGAGACGTCCGCCGGAAGCGTCACGATGTTGCTGGCGTCGGCCACGTATTCATGCGGCGCGGCTGCCGCCGGCGCTTTCGCCTCCGCGGGTGCTGCCGGCTGAACGGGTGCGCCACTGCCGACATCGACCGGCACCGGCTCGGCAGGCGCCGCCTGAGCGGCCTGCGCTACCTGGATGCCTGCCTGCGATGGCGAGCCGCCATGTTCATGTGAAGAGTGCTCGTCCCAAGAATTCGAGACGGTATCCAAATCGTTACTGGTCGTCATCGCCAAACCCCTCCGGCATTTCCCGGATAGAGACAGTGACGACTTCTGCTTTGCAACTGTCCCGCAATCAATTTCATATATCCCGGTATGCAAGTCTCGGCATTTTTTACGTGTGGTAAACCCGGAAGATATAATCTGATATACATTGACCGCGCCGCGCTTCGTTTATATCCGCCGGCTGAGCTGGATTGGTAAACAGAAGTATAAGTTTGAATAAAGTTTTACACAAAATAGGTATTCCCGATTGAAGGAAACTTATCCACCTTCCTTTCCAGTAATTTGAGACAAGATTGGTACCGTCCACAGTCAAGAGGTGGGCGTTATGAAAAAAGAAAAATCTGCCCTGGGAATAACCGGGCTCAGGCTCATCCTGCTGGCAATGGCGATCACAAGCCTGCCGCAGCCATCATCCGCGAAAGCAATTACCGTGAATGCCGGCGCTGCCGCTGGAGTTCTGGCGGCGGTCGAAACCCCTTCCAGTCTCGGCGGCGTTTCGCTGGCTCGGCCGCAGCCATGGCAGCCGGTTTCAGCCTACCGGATCGGCATGATTTTCAGCAGCTCTGTTGCCGTTGATGAAAAGCGTGGTTCTTCGATCGCGCCGCCCGCCGCCGGGATCGACCTGATCCAGACGGCGGCGATCATTCCCGGCGTGTTCGGTTCTGTTGCCCTGTCGATGCGCAATTTCCCGGTTTCGGCGCGCTGGGCGCCGGTCTACAAGGCAATTGTCGACTGTACCGCGAGCAGCGCGTGCGAACGCAAGAACAGCGCCTTTGCCGAGATAGTCAAGGCAGCCGGGAACAAGCGCTTCATCGACAAGTTGTCCTTCGTCAACTCAAGTATAAATCGCGCCATCGCCTACAAGAAGGACAGCGTGGTTTACGGCAAGCTCGACTACTGGGCCAAGCCCCGGGAAATCCTTGAGCGGCGGGCAGGGGACTGCGAGGATTTCGCCATCCTCAAGATGGCCGCGCTGCTGCATGCAGGCATCCCGGCGCAGAGCATGTCGCTGGTCGTCTTGCAGGATCGCAAGCGCGGTTTCTTTCATGCCGTGCTGTCGGTCAGCACCGGCAGCGGCGTCTTCATTCTCGACAGTTTGAGCAATGTAGTTTCCCGCGACACAGACCTGCCGACCTACGTGCCGCTGTATTCGTTCAGCACCGATCGCGCGTGGATCCATGGCGCGAAGACCGGTTCTGCTCAAATAGCCGATATCAAGGGCGGCCTTTCGACGGTCGCGCCTGGTGAAGGTGTGCAGCCGTAAGCTCCCATCAGAGAGTCTTGAGCGCTCTATCTCTTGTTTGACGCAATTTTCCACGGAAACCGCTCACACTTTTCCCGGAATTGCTCTAGCCGCCGAAGACGAACGCCATCAGCAGTTCCGGCTCGACCACCGGCGCCCGCACCGCGCTCAGTTGACCGCGGTAGCGGCGGTCGCCGGCGCCTATGACGAAACCGGTCGCGACCGGCGTCTCGCCATTGGCGTCGAGCCTAGCGAATATGTCGGCGACATTGAGGTCCAGCGCCAGCTTGAGATCCTGGCGCGCGTCCTCGTTCGGCGCCACCGGCAATTGCCGCCGCACCAGTTGCTGGAACGGCGCATTGAAGGTCAGGATCTTCTTCGACGATGCCAGGGCAAAGGCCGGCGAGGGACAGGCGACGAGAATGGCGCTGATGGTCTTGATCGACGCGAGCCTCTGCAAGGTGAGGTTTTGGTCGGCCAATCCACGCATGCAGGCTACGCGAATTGCCGATGTCAGGTTTCCGGCGTTGGCGTGGCTCTCTGCAATTTCCTCGATCAGTGTGCCGATCGTGCATTTGCGGCTTTCCGCCATCTGCTTCAGCGATGTCCAGAACGCCCGTTCCAGACGAATGCCGCGGCGCATGCCGCCACGCGCCACAACCCGGAACTCGAGACCGAAATCCTCACTCGCCAGCGGTGGCAGCAGCCGGTCGCGATCGACCGGGCGGGCGATCGCACTATCGCTCACTCATTGCCTCCTCCCGCGCCTTGTTGATTGGTTTCAGAAGGTAGGTGAGAATCGTTTTGCGTCCGGTCTTGATGTCGACCGAACAGATCATGCCGGGGATGATCGAATAGGTCTTGCCGTCGCGTGTCAGGGTCGATTTGTCGGTGGCGACACGCACCTGATAGTACGGTTCGCCGGTCTTCTGGTCGACAAGGCTGTCGGCAGTGATGTTCGACACCTTGCCTTCGATGCCGCCGAAGATCGAGAAGTCATAGGCGGTCACCTTGATCAGGGCATCCTGGCCCGGCCGGATGAAGGCGACGTCCCGCGGTGAGACCCGGGCTTCGACCAGCAGGGTCTCGGACGTCGGCACGATACCCGCGACGACCGCGCCGGGCTGGACGAAGGCGCCGACCGTGTTGATGTCAAGCGTGTTGACGATACCATCGACAGGCGAACGGATATCGGTACGCGCCACCTTGTCGGTGGCACCGCGTATCGTCTCGTCCACCACCGAGAGATCGGCCAGCGCCTGCGTCAGATCGCTGAGCGCTTCCTGTTGCAGCTGCAGGCCAAGTTCGTCGACCTGAAGCTTGGCTTCCGTGATGGCAGACCTGGCTTTCTTGATGGTCTCTCCGGCAAGCGTCAGCTGACCATTGAGCTCGGTCTGCTCGCGCTCGACGCGGAGCTGCTCGGTTCGCGCCATCAGGCCTTTTTTGACCATCGCTTCGACCAGCTTCGCCTCCTGGTCGCTGACGGCCAGGTTCTTGGTGAGGCGATCGGCATTGGCGTTGGCTTCGTCGAGTTCCTTCTCACGCTGATCGAGCCGCGACTTGAGAACCGACAGTTTGACTTCGAAGTTGTCGCGCCGCGCGATTAGCAGCTTCTGCTCGTTGTCGCAGATTTCCGGCGCCACCTTCTGGATCTCGGACGGACAGGGAAACGCGCCCTCGAGGCTGCCGGTCTGTTCGAATTGGAGCCGTGCAATGCGCGTCTGCAGCGCCCGCGCCTTGGCCTGCTGCTCGCCAAGGCTGGAAGTGTTGAAGGTGTTGTCGAGACGAATGATGAGGTCATTCTTCTTGACGACCTGACCGATCGTCACGGCGATTTCCTGAACCACGCCCGGCTCGCTGGCCTGGATGATCTGGGTCTTCGACGCCGGTATGATCTTGCCGTCGCCGCGTGCGATTTCATCGACCTCGGCGAAGGATGCCCAGGCTACCGAACTCGCAAAAAGCGCTCCGATAATGAATATCGAAGCCGACGCAAAAAGCGGCGGACGGTCTTCCCTGGCTAGCATTTACCACGTCCCAACGTGCTGTGTTCACGCATAATTCTGTTCGTCAGGCGCTTGTTTTCTGCAGCGCTTGTATCACTTGGTCTTTCGGTCCATCGGCAACGATCTTGCCCTGCTCGATGACAATCAGGCGGTCGGCCAGCTCGAGCATGCTGAAGCGGTGCGTCGATACGATCAGGGTCGTGTTGCGATCGAAAGCCACTTTGAGCTGCTTGATCAGCTGGCGCTCGGAAGCCAGATCCATCGAGCCGGACGGCTCGTCCAGGAACACGATTTTCGGTTTGGTCAGCAACAGGCGGGCAATTGCCATTGTCTGCCTCTGACCGCCCGAGAGATTGGTGCCGCGCTCGCCGACATTCATGTCGTAGCCTCGCGGATGGCGGGAGACGAAGTCGTCGACGCCGGCAGCCTTGGCCGCCTCGACGATCTGCTCATCGGTCGCCTCCGGGCACGCCATCAGGAGATTTTCCTTGATGGTGCCGGAAAATAGATCGTTGGCTTGCGCGACGATCCCGACCGCGGCGCGAACCTCCGATGGGTGGTATTGGCGGATGTCGATGCCGTCCAGCAGCAGCTCGCCGGAGGTCGGCAGGAAAAGCCTGCCGATCAGCCTCCCCATGGTCGTCTTTCCCGAGCCTATGCGGCCGATGATGCCAATCCGCTCACCGGGCTTCACCGAGAAATTCAGGCCGGTCAGCACTTCGTTTTCGGAACCCGGGTAGACAAAGCCGACATTCCTGAATGCCATTGCACCGTTGCGAATGGGGCGGTTGACGAAACCAACCGTGTCCGGCCGATCCTCAGGCTGCGCCATGATCGAATTCACCATTCGCAGGGACAGCATCGCCTGGCGAAGTCTGGACAAGGTGATCGCAATCTGCCCAAGCGGGGCCACCGCCCGGCCTGCCAGCATGACGGTGCCGATGATGGCGCCGGTCGAGACATGCCCTTCCGAAAAGGCATAGGCGCCGGCCACGATCAAAGCGACGGTGACCATCTGCTGGATGGCTTGGGTTATGTTGCCGGCGGCAGCCGAAAGCTGTTTGATCTTCTCGGACGTATTGGATGCGTTCTTGGAATGCTCCGCCCATTTTCGCAGAAGGTACGCCTCTGCGCGTAGCGATTTGATCGTTTCCAGCGTGGAGATGGATTCCACCAGCAGGGCCTGGCGCTGCGAAGCCTCGTTCATGGAAGCGGCAACGCGTTTGCCGATGCGCCGTTGCGTGATCAGCCCGACGATCACCGAGGCGACAAAGGCAATGGCCGGTATGACGACCAGCCAACCGCCTATCGCATAGATGACAAGAAGAAAGACGAAGACGAAGGCTGTGTCGATGAAGACGCTGATGGTGTTCGACGTGAAAAACTCGCGCACGAACTCGTACTGGGTCACCCGATTTGCATATTCGCCGGTTGAGCCGGGCCTTGCCGACAAGGACGAGTTCAGCACCTTCTCGAAAAGCATATAGGAGATGCGAAGATCGGCCTTGCGCCCGGCATAGTCGATCAGTGACGCTCTGGCGGTCTTCAAGAGCAGGTCGAACAGAATGACCGCGCCGATCCCGATCGACAGCACCCAGAGAGTCGATATCGCCTTGTTCGGCAAGATCCTGTCGTAGACGTTCATGGTGAAGATCGGTGAGGCAAGAGCCAGCAGATTGATGAATACCGCCGACAGGATGACCTTCGAATAGGTGCGCCAGAACGGCCCCATCGTGCCGGTCAGCCAATGTCGCCGCTCGATCTTGGCCGCCGAACCGACGCTCATCGCCTCTACTGCGTTGGCATAGGTTATCGAGAAGGAAACGCCGCCACTAATATAACTTCCGGAAAACTCGGATTTGCTGATTGTCGTGCGGCCGTCTTCCTGGGGAGCGGTCGTAAATCCACCGTCCTCGGTCTGGGCAAGCAGCGCTACAGGCAACTGGCTGACGCGAAACAGAATGGCGGGAAGGTCGATGCGTCCGCGAAGAAAGTCGCGATGGCTGAATTCCGTGATTTCAAGACCGATGCGTTCGGCAAGATGCCGGATGGCGTCGATATCGATGCGGGTGTCTGACAGCGGCACGCCGGCAAACAGCACGGTCTCGGAACTCGGCCTGCCGAGGTACCCGGCAACAGCGGAGAAGCAGGCCTTGAACGCCTCTTTTGGGGAGAGGATTTTGGGTTGTGGGTTCACGATTGGCCCGCAGGACTATCGTTCGTCCTTGACCTTCCTACTTCTTTCTTACCGGTGCGAGGATGTCGAAAGGCAGATCGTTCGTCTGCTCCGACGGCGTGCGCGCATAGGTTTCGGTGTCGGCCGTTTCAGGCGCATTGAACTCGGCCTTGGCATAGGCGGTGGCCTGTTTTGCCGGCTGAAGATTCATGGTCTTCAGCAACTGCCCGGTTGCCGCCAGCAGCCGGTACTGCGCGAAAAGCGACGCGTAGGATGCGGTGTCGGCAAGCGTAGCTGTGTTGAACCGCGTGTTCTGCGCGTCGAGCACGTCGAGCAGCGAGCGCTGTCCGACCTTGAACTGCTCGCGATAGGACGCCACCAGCCTTTCGTTGGCGGCAGCCTGAAGCTTCAATGTCTTTGCCAGATCGGCCTGCCGGAAGCGGCGATCCCATGACGTACGGACGGCTTCCTCGATCTCGCGCAGAACCTGGTGCAGCACAAGGCGCTGCTCGCTGGTGCGGCGGACCTGCTCTTGCTCGTTGGCTTTGTCGATGCCGCCGCGATAGAGGTTCCAGCGCAGCACCAGCCGCGCCTGCAGGTCGCTAGCGTCGCCATCGTCGCCGTCGATGTCATAGCCGCCGCGGGCGCGGCCTTCGGCGATGACGGAGGGCCCGAATTTCGCCCGCGCCGCATCCACCAGGGAGGCGGCGGCGTCGATATCGCTGTTGGCCATGTGGACGCGCGGATTGTTCTGTCGCGCCAGCCCTAGCGCGTCGTCGAGCGACCTTGGCAGCGCGCTCGAGACATCGCTCGGCCTTGACGCGTTGGTCAGCGGCTTACCGACCGTCTTGAAGAACCGTATCTTGGAAGCCTCCAGTTCTTCGGTCGCCTCCTGCATACGTGCCTTGGCAGCGAACAGCCGCTCCTCGGCCTGCTGGCGATCAGCCTCGTTCAACGCGCCCCCTGCAATACCTTGCCGGATGTCGCCGAGGATTGCCTGGTGAAAGCCCAGATTCTTCTTCGCTTCCGAAACGATCGAAGCCTGCAGCATGTATTCGAGATAGTCCTGGACGACAGACAGTCCAATGAATTCAGACCGTTCCAGCACCCGGAACGATGCGCCGTCGACCCGCGACGCCTGACGGTTCAGTTCCGCCCGCCTTGCGCCGCTGTCATAAAGCGTCTGCGTGACAACGACATCGGCTTCCGACGGATAGAGCGCGTCATCCTCTATGGACAGCGAACGCCGGGAGGAATTGTCGAGACGACGAACCCCCGCCGACGCCTCGACATCGACGCTGGGAAGATAAAGTCCCTTCGCTTGGCGTAGCTCGAATTCGATTGCTTCGCGGTTTTCGATCGCTTGGCCAATTTCGGGGTTGGACTCCACCGCAACCGCCATCGCCTCCTGGAGAGTGAGCGCGTGAGCATTCCCACAACTCAATATGGCGACCGTCGTCAGCAGGCCGAGGCGCTTGCCTATCGCCGACATAGATGTCGTATTCATTTCACCCCACCCCAACGTTCCCCTGCGCCATTATTGCCAGGCGTTACAACTCAACCGTGATTGTTCACAAATTTGCAAAATATGGGAGCACTTATTGATTTAGTGACCGCTAAAACGCTAAATTCAAGCAAAATTCTATAGAATGTCGCAAAAATGGCACATAAAATACCCACTGCGGTTTTTGAGTAACAGCCGTCCGAGTTTGAACAGGCAAGCGAAACCGCTCCGGGAAGGAGGACCGCAAGGCCACCTTACGACCTATTTGCTCCTGATAGCTTGACTATTTCTGGGTGTATTTTTTCAGCGAGGTGACCGACAACATCTTGGTTGGCGGCTACAATCGGCAGGATAATCTTAGCCCGCTTGCCAGAGCCTGGAACCGACACCCCGGTCTTTCTTCGACCTGAAGCGTGGGCATAAATCCCTGAGCCGGCGAATAAAGGCCGACAACTGCTTCACTGGCCAGCGTGCCAGCATAGGGCTCATATGACGGCCGATCAACGACTCGGTCAACCGAAGAGGTGACGGTACTTTTTGAGGCGGTTCTGTAGGCCATCGAATGCCGCAAGGTCCAAAAATCGCTCCAGTGAACCCGATAGCTGGTGAAACCTCAAAATAGTTCTTGCGGCGATTTTCCGTTAAAATCAAAAGCGCAATTTTTTTGACGGTTAGTGTCCGCCTTTTCGCAGCTCAGAAAAAAATCTGACTGGAATTGAGTCATACGCTGTTTAAACAATGCGGAACGAAGTGGTCGGTTGCGCCACCACTTTGCGGGACGACATACGAGAGTTGCAGGACGAGCGCGGTCAAACATCGAGGGCCGCCGGCTCGTTAGATACCACTACTCGTTCCTCCGCGCCATTCCAACAGGCTGAACTTCGAGGCAAGTGAGCCGGTCCTGGTCCGGCGCCTCGACTCGTAAATCCATTCCACCGATCACAACTGCCTGCAAGCTGCCGCTTGTTTGTTACTTCCCAAGTCTCATCGGCCATATCGAGGCGCTAGACCGTCAGCTGGTCGCGCGCTGTTGCCACAGCTGCCGATCTGCAATCGTCCCCATTTCCGCCGTTCTGGACCCTGTCTCCCAACGTTTGCAAAACGAGGTCAGCTATGGTCGGCAGTTTGGGGTCGCGGGAGCATACGGGATGATACGGGACCTTTCAGATTTTGGCCCACCAAAATCCAGCAAAATCAACAATTTCCGTTCGCCCTCCGGGCCCACCAATAACTCACGGCTTACGCCGAACTCTTTGTTTTGTGATCGCATCCGCGAAAAAGCACTCTACCGTCAAAGCTTTTCCCCACCTCTCGATAATTTCGCAAGCTGCCGCTGGCTATCGGCGGATCGTTGATGCGCAACTGTGACGGCGGTCGTTACCGTGGCTCGAGTGTCAGCAGATGTGGTAAGGCTGATTGTCGACGAGTAGCAGAGGGTCCAGCAACAATGACTTTGAGACGAACCAGAGCTTACGGCGGATCCGGCTTGGTTCTGGCGGTTTGCACTGTATTGGCTTGGCAAAACGCCACCGCCGCTCAAGATTGCTACGCAGCCGCGACGCCTGGCGTCAATTGGCAGGAGTGTGACAAAAAGCTTCTCATCCTGGAAGGACAGGACCTGAGCGGGGCAAACCTGTTCGGTGTTGATTTCACTTCGACCGACCTCAGGAACAGCAATCTCCTTGCGGCAAATTTTGAGAAGGCAACGCTTGTGCGCGCTTCCCTGGCCGGCTCGACCGCCAAAGGCGCCCGGTTCGACAAAATCGAGGCGTACAGGACCGACTTCAGCCAGATGGACGCGCAGGGCGCTGTGTTTACGGGCGCGGAAGTGCAGCGCTCGAATTTCCAGAACGCCAATCTGGTCAATGTTGATTTCACAAAGGCGGAATTGGGGCGTGCACAGTTCCATGACGCCGATATCAGCGGCAGCCACTTTTCGTTTGCCAATCTCGCGCGGGCGGATTTCCGAGGAGCGAAGTTCACCGCACCGATAGACTTTGACGGCGCTTTTTTCTTTCTGACCCGTATCGAGGGCCTCGATCTATCCAATTCGGCGGGTCTGTCCCAGTGGCAGCTCAACATGGCTTGTGGAGACGCCCGGACCGAGTTGCCTTCTGGCATGACGAGGCCAGAAGATTGGCCCTGTCAATTCCAGCAGGAATAGCCCGCCCGTCCGCTTCCCGCCCAAAGGCTGCCGGGCGGCAAAGCGCCTCAATTCAGTCCTCGACCGCGGGTCAAAGCACGACACTGCGGGACATTTCCGGCAATCTCATTTACCGGCGAACGACAACGACCAAATGGAGGACGGATGCCCAAGGTCAAAGGTGATACCGCTCTGGACAAGGAGCGCGCCAAAACAGAGAAGCTCCTCAAAAAGGTTGGATACACAGCCTTGAAGGAGGCCGGTGTGGTATCCAAGCGACCCGACCTCCCAAATCTAAAGATTGAAAAGCGAGGGAAGTAGCGCGGACACTCCCATGCTGACCTGACCGAAGGCACGCCCAAAATGTAGACGTCTGCTTTGCCTTCTCAAGCTAGGAGTGTGCAGGCGGCGCTTGCGACAACCACAAAGCGGACTGCTGGGGCCGGAAGAAGCTGTCGTATTTCCGCCCCGGTGCGATCCGATACTTCACAACTTTTTCACTTTCCAATTGGGGGCCATAGCAAATGAACGAAGAGACCGGCGTTCAGAAGTTGGTGCGCACGCTGCGTGCTCGAGCACCTGATGACGCAGCTGAATTGCTCGCTAGAGAGTCTCCCGAGTTCATCCGCGACACACTAAAGCTGTTGCCGGACGGGCACGCCCGTAAGGTGGCCGAGCATTTGCCACTGCATATGCGGCCCATCAGCTCTCATGACGGTGAGATGGGTTTCGCGATCCCCGAGTCGCTCGTCGACGTGATGGACCCGATCCCCGCCAGCGTTCCTGTCGGGACGACGGTTGCTGCCGCGGTGGAAGCTGTCAGAGGCGCCCAGGTGCCGACCGAGCTCACTTATCTCTACGTCACGGACGAGGGCAATAGACTGGTTGGCCTGGCGGTCCTGCGCGATCTGATGCTGAGCGAACCCGACGCGATTGTCGATCACATCATGCTGCCCAGGCCGTTCGCTCTTGATGTCGGTCTCTCTTTGAGTAACGCATGCAAGGCGGCGGTACGGCGTCACTATCCTGTCTATCCGGTGGTGGATGCGGAGAACCGGCTGCTCGGGCAGGTTCGCGGCTGGCGATTGTTCGAGCAGCAAATCATCGAGATTTCCGCCCAGTCTGGCCAGATGGTAGGCCTCCAGAAGGAGGAGCGCTCTTTTACGCCGCTGTTTTCAGCCTTCCTGAAGCGTCATCCGTGGCTGCAGTTGAATCTCCTGACGGCCTTCATGGCCGCATTCGTGGTCAGTTCGTTCACAGGCACGATCGAGAAGATCGTCGCTCTGGCGGCGTTTCTCCCGGTCTTGGCCGGGCAGAGCGGAAACACCGGCTGCCAGGCACTGGCTATGACGCTGCGTGGCCTTGCCCTGGGGGATGTGGACAAACGACCGAAGCTGCACTTGGTGATGAGAGAGGGCGCGCTCGCGGCCGCCAACGGCGTGCTCGTCGGCGTTGTTGCGGCTGCGGCGATGTGGTTCTATGCCTCGAGGCAACCGGCGTCGGCGGCGCAGGCGCCGATGCTGGCACTTGTGATCCTGCTTGCCATGTCCGGATCGTGCCTCATGTCCGGCATCTCCGGCGTGCTGATCCCGTTGGGCCTGCGCCGGGTAGGCGCCGATCCGGCGGTCGCCTCGGCGATCTTCCTCACCACCGTGACCGATATTGTAGGCATGGGCCTGATGCTGGGGCTGGCCACCATGCTCGTGCTGTAGCAAGCTGCGTGCGGTGACGCGTCCCTGGGCGTTGAGGCAATGAGCTGACCTCGCGTTCAAAGAAATTGCAAGACCCGGGCCGAATCGCACACGCCTCGTGAGAAGCACCTCCGGCAGCTCTCCGTCCCTTGCGAAACGCGACGGAAGGCCTTTGGAGAAGCCGTGGTGACCTTGAAGCCTGGTGACCAGATACGCAGGATCGCCCACCCAATATTAATCTTGTCGGCTGTGCGATCCACTACTGATGAGATTTGATTTTGTTAAGCCTTGGGCCAAATACTTCAATCACGTGCAGCAATGTTGAGAAGAGTTTTTGACAATCAGCGCAGCCGAAATAGGAATAAACCCGATATCTTGTTGCGCAGCTGCAACAGCTGCTGAGGACTCGCATAAGTCCGGCGACCGTTCAGTCGCCTTTTTCTTGCAGTCGTGCTAAATCCCTCGCACTAGTCGGGTTTGGGGTGGGTTCTCGGCATGCAATCTTCGTTTCGAACGATCTTCGGCTTCGCCGCAGCGCTGCTTTGTGCCGGCGTGTTGCCGGCCGGCGCACAAGGTCTTTTTGGGGCCTATGACGATGCGTTTGCGGCCCGCATCGCCAGTCCGGCCGACAATGGAACGCTCGCCCAATTCGTCACGGTTGCGGTCAACGCTGGGCAATACGATCAGGCGATCTCCTCGATCGAGCAGTATCTGATCCAGTACCCCCGCGATGCGCGCGCCCGGCTTGCGGCCAGCCGGTTGTATTACCATGTCGGGTCCTATGAATTGGCCCGGCGGCAGGTGCAGTACGGCATCGAAGTCGGGGGTCTGACCGCAAGTGAGCAACAGGAAGCTGTTCGCCTGCTCGCCCGCATCGAGCGCGCGTTGCGTGGCGTCACCTGGGAACTCGCCCTGACCGGCGGCGTATTCAGCGCATTCACCGATTTTGAGCCAGGCGGGGCGCAAGACGACGACAGCTTCGTCTCGCCTTACGGGCAGGCGGAAGGTTTTGTGCGGTGGGACCTCGGCACGCCAAGTGCCGACGCGCTCGTTCTTTCGGGGTCGTTGACCGCGACTGAGCGTCTTTTCACGGAAGACCTGTCGGTTCCGGGTGGCGAGAAGACTTTTATCCACGGCAACGCAGCGATTACCTGGGACAAGGGACTGCCCAACAGCGGGATCGATTCGCTGCGCCTGCTGCTTTCCGCGTTTACCGTTACGGATCGTTTCGACAGCGACATTTACGAAACCGGCATCGGCCTCAGTGGACGTTTCGTCGTTCGCCCGACGGTCGAGACGACGCTCTTCGCCGGTGGCGGCTACATCGATCTAAGCGCCTCGCAAGGCATTTTCGCGGATAGCAGGGTCTTCTATGAGGCAGGCGGCAGCTACCGCTTCCTCAATGGCCAGGCGCTCGGCTTGCGCTTTGTCGGCTCGAATGACTTCGCTTCCGGATCGGGCGAAATCAGCCGCAGCTATACGGGCGAGGTCCGCTATGGCGGCCTGTTGATGAACGTACCGGATTTTTTCGCATGGTCGCACCAGATCGCCTTATCGGCCGGCCACAGCGACACTCCCGATCTGTCCGTCGGCATCGGCACAAATATCAAGAGCGACTTCTGGCGCATTGCCTCGGAAAGCGATTTTCAGCTGACGGAAGCGCAGAAGATCAGCGTCGATCTCGCCTACCGCAAAACCAACTTCGCCCTCGCCAACCGCGACCGAAAATCGTTCGAAATGCTCATGAGCTATACGTTGACGCTCAATTGAAAGAGGCCGCGATGAGGTATCATCAGATCGTCGTTTTTATCGCCTGCCTCGCCTTCGCGGCACCATCCGCTGCTGAGACGGTCGGGTCGATGACGGCCTATCAGACCATCATCGTCCGCAATAACGGCGGGACGATGAACGTTGGCGCCGGCGTCGAACTCGGCGACCAGTTGCGCAGCAATCCCACCGGTCTCGGAATGCTGGTGTTCCGGGATGAATCGAGCGCCAAGATTGGTCCAAACACCAGCCTGACGATCGATGAGTTCGTCTACAATCCGGGCTCCGGGTCGGGAAAGATCGACATCGGGATGAACAGCGGCCTGGCCCGTTTTTATGGCGGCCAGGTTTCGAAAGGGGGCGTCATGCAGGTTGCGACGCCGCACATGGTGCTCGGAGCGAGAGGCGGCATCATCGAAGTGCTGGTGGCAGCCGGCCAGACCGTCGGCATATTGCGCGCCGGCCGTATGACCTGCACGATCAATGGCAAACGGCTGGTCATCACGAACCCGGGCTACGCCTGCACGTCGGACGATGGCAAGCTTCTGGCCGGCTACGGCGGCATCGACGCCTTCCCGATCTTGGACAGTATCGACCGGATAGCGGGAACTGGCCTGCCGGGCGCACCGGGTCCTGGGTTGGACGTAAGCGCAATTTGTGCGTCCGCTCTAGGCTCCTCGCTCAAAGTCTGCGGGTCCAGGGACGGCGCACTGCCAGGAGTGGTCATGGAATTCCCTGACAGCCCAACGCCACCTGCGGGCAGCGGGGGGCGGCGGGGCGAGTGTGAGGGTGAGGGTTGCTGCTACTACTACAACTGCGATTAGGCCTGGCTGCACGAGATGAGCCACTCGGTCGGTAGGCGCTGGGCTGATTGGCGGCAAGCCGGCAGACGCAAAATATCCGGCCTTGTGGTCGTGCTCCTGCTGCTCGCTTGCCATTTGGCTTTTGACGGGCCGTTGTCGCGCCTGCGTGAGCGGACGTACGACTTCTATCAGTTTCTCGCCCCACGTCAGGCGACGAGCAATCCTGTCGTGATCGTCTCGATAGACGACGCCAGCCTCAAGGCACATGGGCGATGGCCCTGGAACCGTGGCCTCTTGGCCGATCTGGTCAATGGCATCACGCAGTCCGGTGCGGCGGTGGTCGGGCTTGCGCTGGTACTCCCCGAGGCTGACACCTCGCCTGAGGGCATGGCCGGAGACAAGCGCCTGGCAGCGGCGCTGTCCAAAAATCGAACGGCGCTTGCCGTCAGCCTGGGCAATGAAGCGACGGTTTCAGAAGCAGAACCCAAAGCCGGCTGGTCGATCGTCGGGCAAGTACCCGATACACTTCCCGGCTTCACCGGTCTTACCGGGTCGCTTGCCGAATTCTCGAACGCCGCCGCAGGCCTCGGCGTGATTCGCACCTTGCCCGATCCCGACGGCGTACTGCGCCATGTGCCGCTGCTCTGGCTTCGCAACACCCCTCAACGCGCGCAGCTGTGGCCGTCTTTCGCACTCGAGCTCCTGCGCCTTTACGCTGGACAGGACGGTTACACAGCCCGGATGAATGCAGCCGGGTTCGACGCACTCAGGATGGCAGGCGCCATTGTGCCGCTCGAGCCGGAGGGGAGCATCCGCCTCTGGGAAACCGCCACCGACACGCCTCGCCTGTCTGCCAGCACTATCCTTTCGGGCCATGGCGATCCGCGGCTGCGGGACGCCATCGCCATTGTCGACCTGTCGGCTGTGGGCCTGACGCAGTACCTGCCCACGCCGACGAGTCCAGCGCGACCAGGAGCGGAGATCCACGCCGATGCGATCGGCCAGATGCTTGCCGGGCGCTTCCTGGCAGAGCCAGCGCACGCGCGTATGCTCGAGCGGCTCTGGTTTCTCCTCAGTGCCGTCGTTTTCATCGGGGTTTCCGGAGTGCTCGCCGGGCGTGTCGTGCTTGGCGCCCTCTCCCTGGCGCTGCTGGCCGTCACGCCGTTCGTGTTCGGCGCTCTCGAGTACAGCCTGCAGGGTGCACTCTATGACCCGCTGCAGCCGGCGCTTGCAACCATCATGGTTGCGGGCTTCGAAGGCTATGTCCTCTACAGGCGCAGCGAGCAGCGCCGGTCCACCCTCACGCGACAGTTCTCCCAATATCTGTCGCCCTCCGTGGTGCAGCGCCTCGCAAGCTCGGACACCGAGGCAATCCTGTCCGGCGAGAAGCGCGAGATCACCATTTTGATCAGCGACATACGTGGCTTCACGACCATGAGCGAACAGCTCGACACCCAAGAGATCGCCAAGGTGGTCAACCATTTCCTCGGCATTGCGACCGATGAGATCCTCAAGCGCGACGGCACCATCGACAAGTTCATGGGCGATGCGGTACTGGCCTTCTGGAACGCACCGCTAGATCAACCCGATCATCGTGAGCGTGCGCTGGACGCGGGCCTTGCCCTTATCGAGCGGGTGAGGCGCGAAGACGCCGCCTTCACCGCGGATGGCCATCGATCCATCGAAATCGGCGTCGCCATCGAGACCGGCATCTGCTCGGTAGGCAATTTCGGCTCCGAACGGCGCTTCGATTACACCGCGATCGGCTCCCCCGTGAACCGCGCGGCACGGCTCGAATCGACGACCAAGAAGCTGGGCATCCCCCTGGTGCTTGGACCCGGCTTTGCGGCAGGAGCATCGATGCCGGTCGTTCAGGCGGGCGCCTTTGAGCTCCAGGGTTTCAAGGGCGAGGTCCCGGTTTTCACCGTTCCGGAGATGCAAGCTGCTCAACAAGGTATGAGCCGCGAAGTAGAGAGCCAACGTGGTGAGCAATCTGGCGCCCCCGCCATGGTGGTTGGTTCGCCGCCATCCGTGCAAATGGCGCCGCTTGACCTGACACCCCGAACCCGGAGCATCCGCTGATCGGATCCAGCGGATCGCAAGATGCAATTGTCACGGGCACAGACGGACATCTTGTTTCGGCGACCATCGAGGGATGCGACGGCTTGCGTTCACTCGTCCTTGAAAGTCACCTTCATATGTTTGTGCACCATTGAGGCGAGGTCCTCGGCATCCCAGTTCGTGAGCCTGATGCAGCCGTGAGAGAAGGTCTTCCCGATCTTGCCGGGTTCGGGCGTGCCGTGAATGCCGTAGCTTTCGATGGAGAGGTCGATCCAGATTGATCCCACGGGATTGTTAGGGCCGGCAGCAATGGTGAAGGGCCGCTTGGTTTTGACTCCCTTGAATGCAAAATCGGGATCGTAGTGATAGGTCGGGTTGTGCACCACCCTTTGGATCTCTGCCTGCCCACTTGGTGCCGGCTTCTCGTCGCTCCCGATCGAGGCAGGGTAGACGGCAAGCGCTTTATTGGAGGGGTCGAGCACGCGCACCTGATGAGCGCCTTTGTCGACTTCGACGCCGGCAATGGTGGCGGGAGGTTCACCCCGGCCAACATCTGGTACCAGCAGCGTGGTTCCAGCTTTCCTGAATCCGGTGCCTGGGTTTAGCCTCCTGAGCAATGGTTCGCTCACATGGAAGCGCTCCGCCAGCTTCTCGATCGAGTCGTGATAGCCAAGCCTTCTCAGGCGAGCCATCCTCTCCATGCGCCGCGGAATGCGTTTGGTGAAGGGGCCGCGTACATCTTTGCGGGTCAGTTCAAAGGTGACCAGAGCTGGGCTGGTGGAGGTTGCCATCAGCTTGTCCCAAGTCGCCTGGGTGAGCTTGCCATCTGGCGCCAGTCCGTTCGACGCCTGGAAGGCCTTGACCGCCTTGGCGAAGTTCTCTCCAAGGCGGCCGTCGATGAGCCCCGGTGAGAAGCGCGCACGATCCAAAAAAATTTGCGCCTTCAGCACGGCAGGATCGAGCCCTTTCGGATCGCCGGCGGAGAATTGCGCCTGATTTACCGCGGCTAGGTCCAGCTTGGCCGCCTCCGTCCCGCCGCATGCGAAGGCGAGTGCAATGGCGAGGAGGAGAAGGAGCCTGATCATCGATTTCACTCCTTACGTTAAATCGCACCTGATCTGCTTCTATGACGCGCTGTGGCAGATCTGGTTCCATTCGCCGGTAGGAGGATCATAGGCAACCAGCCTTATGCCGCCGACCGGTCCGAGACGTTCGATGCCCATGCCTTGCCCCTCACGAGAGGCGTTGCTGGCCGCGCAGATCGGCAGTGTAAAAATGGCCTGGCCATGTTGACGTGAGCTTCTACCTTCAAACTGCCCACTACCTGGACCGGCAGTCAAATGGTCTCAGGGCAGCAAGTGAGGAGATGCGCTGGGAACCGGCTTGTCGGGCGGGTATTCTATTGATCTTCGGGATCGATAGATCCATGTTCCGTCGTCACTGTGATCGCGTTGTCGCCCGCGATTGCCCTAGCGTATTCGAAGCGCTCCAACTTCTGCCGATAGGCCTTTGAACATCGCGGTGGCCGAGTTCGTGATTTTGAAGTCGCCGCAACTCGGACAGCGAAACTCCCGGATGTCACCAACTGTCTCCGAATTAACGAGCGCCTGCTCATCTGTAATCGGGCAAATTGCGGCCATCCAAGCCATCGTGGTCCTCCGTCCTAAGGCCGTCCTCGATTACCCAAAAGGCATCGTCGAGTGCAAAATCCATTTCTGCCGACGCTCACCCCACCTGGAGTACTCCACCGAGTAGATTGCGCTCTCCACTCTCCAACCCGGAATGTGGATTAAAGCCAGTTCCTCGGCGAGCGATTTGCTGGTGGGCGGTAGGCGCTCTCGCTCTGGAGCCTCTCCCAAACGATCGGAGATGTTCATGTAGCGTCGGGCAGGACCGAAGGGCCGGAACGTGGCGTTTTCATCTCTTCGGCAATCACCAGCAGCGCCTCCAGAGAGACGGCGATCCCCGACATCACCGTACTTATGTCTGCGCTGCCGCCGAGCGTCGAAAGTTCGGCCGCTCGCGTTTGCATGCTTTGGCTCAGCTCTTGTAACTTCAGGCGCAGCTCGTCATCCATGTATGTTCTCCAAGCTTGACGCTGGAGGAACGCGCCTGCTTACAACCCGTTCCGCCGGTGGCCGCAGAGAACCAGAGACACCGCAGATGCTACAACTCGCGCTGTGGCAGCGCTTAGGATGGGCGGTGGATTGAGCCTCAGCGACTGACCGTCGGCAAATAGCGGATGCTTCAGTCTCGAAAAGGTGCTGGACGGCTCGATATGCACCGGCCCTTGGCCCTGGGTGCTGGTCCCATGCACAGTAAGGCCGTGCAAGTGCGCGCGGCCTCTGGGCTCAACATTCCAGTCGTCATGGTCCAAAGTTGTCCCAAGGTGGGTTCTCACCAAAGTGGGCGGCGAGAAGCGTCACGAAGCTTTGAACTTTGGCGGAAAGATGCCTTCTTGACGGGTACATCGCGTAGATCGACCGGCTTACCGGCTTGAACTGGGGCATCACTGTCTCCAACTGGCCCGAACGAATGGCTTCTCCAACAAGGAAAGTGGGGCAAAGTACTATGCCTGCTCCACCCAGCGCCGCATCGCGCAGGAGCTGCCCGTTCGTTGCCGTCATCCGTGCAGTGATTTTTACCGCCACTTGCCCCTTTGGTCCGTCGAACCGCCATTTTCCGCGGCTGGCGCGCAACGCGTAGTCCAGACAATCATGGTCGTGGAGATCCGACGGCTTTGTGGGACGCCCGCGTCTGTCCAGATAATCGCGCGAAGCGCAGACCACCTCGCGTGACGGCGCGATTCGGCGAGCAACCAGATTGGAAACCGTGAGTGGAGCGATGCGTACCGCGACATCCAGGCCCTCTTCCACGATGTCAACCACACGGTCGTCCAACACCAACTCAACCGACACCTCCGGGTAGACCGCGAGATATTCTGCAACGACTCTCCCAAGGTGCATCGCGCCGAAGGAGATCGGCGCGCTGACACGCAGTGAGCCGGTCGGACGTGTCTTGCTCTCGGCCGCGCTCGTACGAACTTCCTCGACATCCTCGATTATGCGCAGACTGCGCTCGTAGACGGAGGCGCCGAGCTCTGTCAGGCTGATGCGCCGGGTCGTCCGGTTGAGAAGGCGTGCGCCAAGCCACTCTTCCAGCATTTGGACATGCTTGCTCACAGCCGCTGGCGATAGTCGCATCCGCTTGGCCGCTCCAGCGAAGCTGCCTTCACCGACGACGTTGGCAAACACGGTCATGCTGGTCAGCCGGTCCAACTGCAATCACCTCTTTCATTCACGTTTCGTGAATTCACCATCCATATCTCCCTCGATTATCAATCCGCAGTGGACAGATTATCTGAAACCAGGCCGGGATCAATTGCCCGATCCGTCTCTCTAACGTTTGCCCGAAACGTTGGCGTCGAGTGCCTTCTCGCGGGCTGGAGGTGATCATGTCTCTGACCAAAGCAGCCCTTCGGGAGAAACAGGGAGCCACTTTTCGCATGTGGCTCTCCGTGCTCACTGTATCGCTGGGTATTTTTTCGATGATCACTGCGGAGCAACTCCCTGTGGGGCTGATTCCGGCAATTTCTTCCGAGTTGAATGTCTCTATTGGGAGTGGCGGTCTCACGGTGACGATACCCGGCGTAATTGCGGCGTTCGCTTCTATCGGTTTGCCGTTGGCAGTGGGGAGGCTCGACCGGCGTATTCTGATGGCGGGCCTGCTCGCGGTAATGGCTGCGGCGAGCGTGATTTCAGCGCTCGCAACGAACTTTCCCGTTCTGCTCGCGTCCAGGCTGCTCGTCGGGATCACCATCGGTGGCTTTTGGGCGATAGCCGGAAGCATCGCAGTACGCCTTGTTCCTGGACCGTCCGTGCCGCGCGCCATGACTATTGTCTTCGGCGGTGTAAGTGCCGCTGCGGTGCTGGGCGTGCCGGCCGGCACGATCATCGGTGATCTAGTCGGCTGGCGCGGCGCGTTCTGGTCTCTCGCCGGCCTGAGCTTTGCCATACTGCTCGCCGCCCTGCTTGTGCTTCCGAAGCTGGAGGCGGCGCAGCCTGTGGAGGTGAAAGCCCTGCGTGCGCAATTGCGCAATCCCGCCCTCCTGTCGGGCGTGGTTGCGACCGCACTGCTGGTGGCTGCCCACTACGGTGCCTACACTTTCGTGAGCCCGGTGTTGCTGGAGGTCTCGGGCGTCACTGCAGGGAGCATAGGTTGGTTACTGTTGGGGTATGGCATTCTCGGAATGATTGGCAACGCCGTCGCAGGCGTCTGGGCCGCCAAATCCGTCGGTCGCACATTGGCCTGCATCGTCATTGGGCTCGGCGCCACGCTGGCTCTCTTCCCGTTGCTCGGGGTCACGCCGCTCACAGGAACCATCCTGCTGCTGGTGTGGGGCTTCGCGTATGGCGCGGCGCCCATCACGCTGCAGACGTGGGTGCTGAGTGCAGCACCAGAAAGCGCGGAGACCGCGACGGCCATCTACTGCTTCACTTTCAATCTTGCCATCTCCGTGGGTACCCTAGCGACCAGTCAGATCGTCGACACGATGGGCGTGAACAGGGTCCTCTGGGTCGACTCCGCCATCATCCTGCTGGTGCTGCTGCCGGTGTGCCGCGCACCCATGCTTAACCGGAACATCGGAAACTCGTAGACAGCAAGCCATCCTGTGCCGCCCATCTGGCAATGATGTGATAGGTTGAAGTAGATCTTCGTTTCCTCTGTCTTGAAAGTCACGCGCATCACATCAAACGCGGGTTCCGCCGCACCGTGCGGGTGCCGATGCTTTGCGCCCCCGGAGGACAACTGGCTACTTGAAAAAGGACTTGATCCCCTCGTCGATATGTGTGCTGATATGAGATCGATCTCATGCCGCGCTCTCAATTGCTGTTTCTCTACGGGAGCGCGCTCTGGGAAGCATATGTCTGAATGACGATGAAGAGGGAGGTTCAAGTGAGGAAATTGATCGCGTGGCTGGCCTTGGCCACTACCACGCTCGCGTTCGCGTCTGCGGCCTCGGCGGGTGAAACCATCAACCGGGTTACCTCGAAGAAGGCAATGGTGGTCGCCACAAATAGCGGTTGGCCGCCGCAGAGTTTCCTCGACGACAGCAATCAGTTGGTCGGCTTCGACATAGATGTCTCGAAAGAGATCGCAAGGCGCCTCGGTGTCGAGGTCAGTTTCGATACGCCGGACTGGGCGACGATGACGGGCGGCCATTGGCAGGGACGTTACGATCTGGGTGTCGGCTCGGTGACGCCGACCAAAGCGCGCGCCAAGGTGATCGATTTCGAAGGCATCTATTATTATAGCCCCTACGTTTACGTGGTTCACAAGGACAGCCCGGCCAAATCGGTCGCCGACCTGAACGGCAAGATCATCGGCGTCGAGACCGCCACCACGTCGGAGGATTTCATCCGTAGACAACTCGAGATCGATGCTCCCGGCCTGCCGCCCATCGAATACAAGCTGGAGCCCGGTGAGATCAGGACTTTCGCTGACTCAATGCTGCCGTTCGACGATTTGAGGCTCGGCGACGGCGTGCGCCTCAACGCGGTCATCGCACCAGAACAGACGGCTCAGAACGCGATAAAGAACGGCTACCCGTTGCGTGTCCTGGAAGGCGGCTATGCCTTCCGTGAGCCACTGGTGGTGATCGCGGAAAAAGGTGATGCCGAGTGGAATGCCAAGATCGGCGGCATTCTCGACGAGATGAAGAAGGACGGTACCCTCGCGAAACTGACCACCAAGTGGTACGGCAAGGATTACAGCTCTGACTGAGAGGCATCGTGGATAAAGCTTGAGCGGGGTGCATTCAATTGAACATCCCGCTCCATCTGTTTTGTTTCAGCCGCATTTCCACGACACCGGGCGGCTCCGCCTGCCTGCAAAATGCTCTAGTGCCGCCACCTCATCATATTGATCATGACATGTCCTGACACATATTACCGACGCACGCTTGCCGACAACACCATCAGACCGCCGCTGAGCGGCGTTTCCGAGTGCGAGACAGTCGTTGTCGGCGGCGGACTGGCCGGCCTGACGACGGCGTTGCAGCTGGCTCGCGCCGGCCAGCAGGTCGTCGTGCTTGAGGCGCAGCGGATAGGATTCGGCGCTTCCGGTCGCAATGGCGGCTTCGTTAATCCCGGTTTCGCCACCGGCACCGACAACATCGCCGCGATGGCCGGCGTCGACGCGGCACAAAAACTGCACCGCCTGTCCATCGAAGGCGTCGACTTCGTGCGGCAGACGATCCGCGATCTCGACGTCAAGGCGGCAGAGCCGCGCTCCGGTATATTGAGCGTGCTTCGCCACGATGGCGGCGCCGTGCTCAAGGCATATGCCGAGCAACTGGCGCGGGATTTCGACTACCGGCTCGACTATCTCGATCGCGACCAGGTGCGAGCGGTGCTGCATTCGGATCGCTACCACCAAGGCCTGCGCGATCCCAGCGCCTTCCACATGCATCCGCTTAACTATCTGCGCGCCGTTGCTGGCGAGATCGAGCGGCTGGGCGGCAGGATATACGAGAGAACGGCTGCCGTTGAAGCCAACCTTGACGGCGCCGAAAAGATCTTGCGTACCGACAGCGGCGAAGTGCGCGCCCGCCAGGCCGTAGTTGCCACCGGCGGATATACGGGCCCACTGGTCGGCCGGCTGCAGCGGGCATTCCTGCCTATCGCCACTTACGTTATGGTGAGCGAGGAGGCGCCTGACCTCATCGCCAAGGCGATTACGACGACCGACGCCGTCGGCGATAACCGTCGCGCAGGCGATTATTACCGTGTTGTCGAAGGCGGCAGGCGGCTGCTCTGGGGAGGGCGCATCACCACCCGGGCAGCCTCATCGGGCGTGTTGGCGAGGCAATTGCGCCGTGAGATGGTCACCACTTATCCGCAGCTCGAACACCTCAAGACCGAACTCGCCTGGTCCGGGCTCATGTCTTATGCCCGGCACATGATGCCCCAGATAGGCCCGTTGCAGCCGGGCGTCTGGTACCTCACGGCTTTTGGTGGCCATGGCATCAACACCACGGCGATCGCCGGCAAGTTGATCGCCGAAGCCATACTGGGACAATCGGACCGTTACCGGCTGTTTGCACCATTCGGCCTTGCCTGGGCGGGCGGCCCGGCTGGACTTGCGGTTGCGCAACTCACCTACTGGAAGCTGCAGGCGCAGGATTGGTGGCGCGAGCGGGCCCGCTGACCGCAGGGAGATCGAAGACGTGATCGGCCGACTATTGCTCAACCACCCGGACGCGGCGCGCCGCGTTGGCGTGTTCTTCGTGCTCGCCGCCATCGCCGCCGGCCTGTATGGGCTCGGCATCAAAGCCAGTTGGCTCGGCAAGCTCGTTCCGGGGTCGGTCGAGTGGCTCGCCGCCAACCCGGACGTCGGGCGGGCGGTCTCGGCGGTGCTGATCGCATTGATCTTGGTGGCGAACTGGAACGCGCTGCGGTATCTCAGCCGCAAACAGCAGATTGTGGCAGTTTGGATAGAGCTGTTCGTGTTGCTAATGTTGTTTTTCTATTCCTTCGACCTGTCCTTCGCGTTCATCGCCAAGAAGATCGGCTTCCTCGTCTCGAAGGGTGTGGTGACGACCCTCTACATTTCGGCCATTTCGATCGCCATCGCCACCCTCATCGCCTTCGTTGGCGCCATCGCCAAACTTTCCCGCAACGGCGTGGTCTATGGCTTGGCGACCTTCTATACCTCTCTGTTTCGTGGCTTGCCGTTGCTGATGCAGATCTACATCATCTATCTCGGCCTGCCGCAGATTGGCTACGTGATCGGCGCCGTGCCGGCTGGCATCATGGCGCTGTCGCTCTGCTACGGCGCGTACATGACCGAGATCTTCCGGGCCGGCATCGAAAGCATCTCGCGCGGCCAGACCGAGGGTGCTACGGCACTCGGCCTTAGCGCTAACCAGACGATGTTCCTGGTCATCCTGCCGCAGGCGATGCGCGTCATCGTGCCGCCGACCGGCAACCAGTTCATTGCGATGCTGAAGGATTCTTCGCTGGTCTCGGTGGTCGGGGTCTGGGAGATCATGTATCTCGCACGCACGCAGGGCCAGACCGAGTTCCGCCACATCGAGATGCTCATCACCGCCTCGATGATCTATTGGCTGCTCTCGATGGGGCTCGAGTTCCTTCAGTCGCGGATCGAGGACCGGTTCGGGCGCTCACTCAAGCGCTGATCGTCATCCGTGATCTTCGCCAAAGCGAGTTGCACAGCACCGCAACAGCCAGCTTCGGAGAGCAGCTGCAGATTGTACGCGACAGCATGCCGTTCGGCGACGTCGTGAGGGGTGAATCAACCCGGTATTTCATCGGCTTAGCCCGATCGGAGGGCAGAATAGAGCAAGTGCTGGACGAGCATGTTCGTTGGCCGACCGCCCGGCAACTACGACCGATTGCTGGATTTCACCCGCGCCAATAAGTTAACAAAATTAATGACTCTAACATGTCTCCGGGCCAACCATTATCGCTATGTATCGATGGTAGCCGAGTTCGCCACGTGGTTCGCCAATAGGTTTGTCAGCAGTGGTTTGCGCGTTACCAGCCGCACGACTCGGTCCATGCCCTGCACAGCCAAACGCACCGGCGAGACTTCCCGGGAATGAAGCTCGGCATGGTGTTTCGTTCCTTTGAAGTGGGCGTGGTTGGGGGAAGACCGTAGTCGGCGTGTTCGCGCCCGGTGGAATTTTCGAAGAGTTGTTTCCAACGGCGGGAACGAACCAAACTTCCATGCATTTAGCTCTGGCTTCGTTCATTCACTCTTTCTTCTGGGAGCTGGACCATTGTCATCCGGAGGCTATCTCTTGGCCGACCAACAAACCAATGACGTTTCCATCGTTGATCTGATACCTGCCCTGCGGGCTTTCGCGCGCACCTTCTGCCGCGTTCCAGACGATGCCGACGATCTGGTGCAGGAAACGTTGACCAAAGGGCTCGCCAACATCGACAAGTTCGAACCTGGTACACGCATGAAGTCGTGGCTCTTCACCATCATGCGCAACACCTACTACACCCGGATCAAGATCGCTGCACGGGAAGCGCCAGGCCTTCTCGACTGCGCGTCTTCGAGACCGATTTCGGAAGCTACCCAGGAATGGACCGTTCAGAGCAAGGAAGTTCACGGCGCCATCCAAAAGCTGCCCGAACATCAGCGCGAGGTGCTGATGCTGATCGGCGTTTTAGGAGTGGGCTACGAGGAAACCGCCGAAATCTGCGGCTGCGCGGTAGGGACGGTCAAGAGCCGGCTGAACCGTGCCCGCGCCAACATCCTTGAGCTACTCGGGGAGAGCTCGTTGCAGACATTGATAGAAAGGCGAAATCAGCTGTCGGATGGTCAGCTCGATATAGAGGTCGACAGCCGCAGATAATCAGCTCTTCACGTCTCGCCGACGCTTCTCGACGAGAGCATTTTGCAATTGGATCGCCAGCTTGGATAGGCGGTCTGGTATCTTTTCCTGCTCTATGGCGGCCAGCAGGGAAGCAATCTCCTGATCCACTGCCATCTCGACAAGCAGATCCGTGGTATCGTCGCTCGAATGAGACATCACGTTCTCTTGATAGCATCCCTAGATCCAAGTCTGATGATGAGCGCTCGGCACTACAAGGCGTTGTCGACCGCCGAGAGGCTCACCGGCGGCCCTTGCACAGTTTTCCTCCGTGCCGCGGCAAGACGCGGCGCGGTGGCGTCAGTCCTTCAGCAACCGGTTTGCGGCGTGATCCTGAAATTGATCGGACTTGATTCGATTGCCGTCCAGCCCGCGCTCTCGGCTATGTTGCTTCCTGTCGCGGTTGGACAAAACCGCGTTTTCTTCGATCTTGTCCTTGTCCAAGGTGGTCATTGCGCCGGCGCCGGCACCTTTGCCTTGGCTGCCTTGGCCGAAATGCTTTTTGCCGCCGGATGCCATGATCTCCTCCTTCGAATCCAGGACACCGATCGGTGCCGACGCCCGAACCGGCATCGCGCTGTAATGTTCCGTCTCACCCAGCAAGCAGGAAGGCGTCGCCATCCCATGACCCAAACGGCTTCTCGCCGTCGATGACGACCCGCAATTGGTGAGCTTGCGCAAGACGGCCGATGTCGGCCCGGTCCAAAGAAAGCGATCCGCGATAAGAATAGTTGAGCAATGCGAGCCGGCCCGGCCGTTTGAGAACGCGCGCAATTTCATCGAAAAGCCGCTCAGCCATGCCGGCCAGGACCAGGTAGGGAAAGCTGTCGACCGCCAACACGCAATCGAAACTGTCGTCGTCGAAGTCGGCCAGATCGAGACCGGAGGTTTGGCGCAGTTCGACATTGCCGAGCGCTGCGCATTGCTCGGAGGCGATAGAGATCATCCGCGATGATATGTCGATGCCGACCATCCGCTTGAAGGAATTGGACAGCGCGCGCTCGAAACGTCCGATGCCGCAACCGATGTCGAGAATGTCTCGTTCAATTCCGGTGAATTCTCGCGCCTCGAGCCATTCAACGATTTCGTCGGTCATGGCTGTCAGCCGCTCGTCATCGCCAAGGGATCCTAACTGGACACTTGCGGCTGTCGAAATTGCTGCCGCGGCATCAAAACTCGAGGCCAGCCGCGTGACGACGGCAATATCCGTCTCGCCGTTACCGCGTTCATGCCGAACGGCGCCGCCTGTCGCTCGCAAAGTGGCAAGGACGCCCGGTCTGTGGCGCAGCAGTCCAGCGACCTTTCGCAGTCTTTCAGCATCGCCGGTATCCGCCGGACGGACTTTCAGCACGAACTCCGCCAATTCCGCCGCTTCAATTGTGGGCGGCAGGTGAAGCGCCAGCCTGACGAGAACAGCTTCGGCGCAGGCACCATCGGCCATGCAATCTTCGACCGCCCGTCTGACCGATGTCCGGCGCTGCGCGTGCACACTCATGACATCAACTCCGCGTCCAGATCCTCCGCATCGTCCACCTGTCGACGGCGCCCCAGCCATATTTGTAGACCTCCTGGCCGCGCAGGAAGTCGAACTCGCGCGCATCCTCGCGGATCGACTCCGCGATCGCGTGGCCGATCAGGATCGCCCCTGGGCTCTCCTCGGCATATGCAGGATCTAGGCCGCCGAGATAGGCATAGGCGCGGCCGCGGTGGTGAAATCCGTAATAGGCGGCGACAGTCGTGCCATCGATCGCGAGCAACCAGCATCGGACCAGGCCGTGAGCATCGAGCAAGGGAAGTGAAAGCCCATGGAAGTGCTGCACGGCGGGGTCGGCCAATACACCACCTCCATGTCCAACCCAGCGTGCCTGGTGCAGGCGGATCAATTGGTTCAGGAAGTTCTGATCGCCCCGCGCTGACGCCAACGCGAGCCGGCCGCGTCTGGACGCCGCTTGGCGCGCCCGGCGCAACTGGCGCCTGCGCCGAGCGGGAACGCAGCCGGCCAACGTGTCGTCGCCGGCAACAGCAAGCACGGGACAGGCTGCATGAATTACCGGCCTCTCGACCGTTAAACCGGGATGCGCGATCGTAAGACCGGCACTGTTTTGCGGCAGATCAGACAAGATCCATTGTGACCACCCGACCGAGCAGATCGTCTCGGCAATGGTGGCGACAACCGCCGCCTCGATATCCCGGACAGCCAGGATGTCCAGATAATCACTGAGCGAAATACCGACCGGAAGCAGCTTCGAACCGGCCGTTCCATGCTCGAGATAGAGTGGCGCCAGCCCGACCAGATCGCCGCCACGCCAGACCGCGACTGTCGCCAGTTCACCGGGTGCGAATGCGCGCCACCATGACACCAGCCAAGCGGGGGATTGGAACGGCGTCGCAGAGGAGCTCTGCTCCCATAGTTTCCACCAGTGCGGCGTCAAGGCATCGAATTTTACGGGGTCATCGATGATTTCGCTGCGCAACACTGCTTTTCTCACGGTGCCGCAGCGAAGCGCCGGCAATCTGTGCCAAGTTGTGCCAGCGCCTGATAGGCAGCCATATACGACGAGATCATCCGTTCCAGCGAAAACCGCCGTCGCGCCTCCACCCGGCACGCCTCGGCGTCCAGGCTGGGCGCCGCAAGAATGGCTTGGGCCATTTCGTCGACTGTGTTGACGAGAAAGCCCGTCCTGCCGTGCTCGATGACATCCGCAAGCGCGCCATTCGGGAATGCGACCACCGGGGTACCGCAGGCGAGGGCCTCCATGGCGACAAGCGAGCTTGTCTCGGCGGCGAGGCTTGGAATGACCAGACAGCGGGCTGCGTTGAGAAAGCGCCTCTTGGCGTTAAAACCGAGCGGGCCCAGGAAGCGGCGGCGAGCATCAAGACGGGATTGGACCTCGTCGCGAAAGTAGCGCGTATGTGTTTCGTAGGGGTAGACCTTGCCGCCGATGACCAGGGGCACGCCCGCCTGTTTGGCCGCGTCCAGGGCCAGGTGAATGCCCTTTTCCGGGCAGACCCGGCTGAGAACCAGGGCAAAGTCTCGCTTCGGCTGCACCAGGCTCAGTGCTTCGATGTCAACGCCGTTGGGAATCGGCGCCACCAGTCTGGCCTCTGGTGGCGCCGTTTGCTGCTGGGTGGGCGAGACCGCATGGAGCCACAGGTCGTCGCGCGTCGGTCGCAGAGCCTCGGCCGGATACCAGTCCAAGGGCAGGTGGAGGCTCACCAGGGTCGGACCATCGTCGGGCAGATAAGCATGAAAATCGATGCCGTGCAGATGAACCACATCGATCGGCCATCGGGCGCGGGCAGCGGCGATCGCTTTGCGATGAGCCTGCTGCGCGCGGCTCTTCGCCGCCTCGTCGAGCACGCCGTTTTCAGCCGGTATTTCCACAAGGGTACCGCTCGCGCTGGAGCCGCGGCAACCAATGACGATAGAGCGGTGGCCGGCGCGAACCAGTGCCCGATCGAGCATCGACAGAACCTGTTCGGCACCGCCGACAGCATCGGGTCCGACGGGCGCGAGAGGGTAGGCGACATTGAGGACAGTGAGCGCCGCGGCTGGTTGCGCCTCGGTCCCGTATGCCGCACCACCTGTCGATGATGCCGCTAATTCGTCCAATGTGTCAGGCGTCTGATGCATTGGCAGGATGACACTTTCACGCTGCCGAGGCCCGCCGCGTCGGGAGCGAAGCGGACGTCATGCCGGGCGCATAGCGGCGGATCATGGTTGCGCAGAATTCCGCGAACTCCTCCGGCACCAGAGGTGGGCTGGTGTGGTGGGGCATCATTCCGCGATGCTCCGGTGTAAAGCAAAAGGTGACCGTCACGTCGAAATCGGCGAGTGCCTCCATCTGCCGGTCGAACCAGTCCAGCGCGTTCGGCCGGAAGTTGTCTGCCCAGGAAAGCCCCGTGCGCATATTGGTGACGCCCAGCCGCTTCATCCAGGCGACAGCATCGTCCAGCCGGGGGTCCTCGAAATGAAACCACTGCACCAGCCCCATTGCGGGCGAGTAGCGCAGGAACTCCTCCAGCGCTGGTTTTGGCGTGCCGTCCTGGCGCAGCAGCCCCATGTGGAAATGTCGATAGTAAGAAGAGCCCTCCGCCTCGCGATGCCGCGTCGTTGCTTCCCATTCGCGCGGAAGATCGTAGAGGCTGTACCACTGGATGCGTGGTGCGTTGCCGATCAGCAACTCGGCGGTGCGCTTGAGCCCCCAGACCTGGATTTCTTCCGCGCCGAAGGTCGATACGCCGACTTCGCTGACCCAGATGGGAAGGTTGGTGACGGTCGCGATCTCGCCGATCTTCTGTGGCCATTCGTGGATCTGCCACAGGTTCCAGTCGAGCGGAAAGCCGTGCACGGCGACGGCATCGACATGGTCCAGCACGCCGAATTCCTTCATGCGGGTGATAAAGCCCGGATCTATCGGCGAGATGCCACCGAGTACTTTCGTCAAAGACGGGTTCTCCGACGCGATTGCGTCAGCCGACAAGATCGCCATCCTGGCAAAGCGGCTCCAATCGGGATCGAGCTCTGGGTCCCAATGCGATTTGTTGTTGGGCTCGTTCCAGATCATGGCGGCTTCAATCATGGAGCTGTCCTTTCGAGGGGTAGATGGCGCCGCCGCCGGCCGGGTCCCCGGCTGCGCGGCAGAAATAGACCTCCTGCTCGGGGTGCAGAACGATCTCGAAACCGGCGCTGCGCAGCATCGCTTCGGTGCAGGCGCGGTTTGGAATCCACCAGTTGGTGGGATCGTCGGCATAGCGGTGCTCGATGAAATGCAGCTTGGGAAACTGCGGCTGGTCGAACAGGTCATGCGTCCAGAAATGATAGTTTTCTTCCAACTCGGGCAGATCCGCGCTGCCGCGCTGCATGGACTGGAAGATCATCAGGTCACGGGCGACATGTTCGCGGATCAGGTCGAGCGCGAGCAAGGGGTGGCGCAAATGGTAAAGCACCCCCATGAACAGCACGACATCGAACGTCTCGCGCAGCGACCCGACGTCGTAGACCGAAAGCTTCTGGAATTCGATCTCGCAATCGGCAACCTCGGCGGCAAAGCGAGCTTGGGCCAGATAGGCGTCATCGAAATCGATGCCGAGGACACGGTCAGCACCTCGCCGCTTCATCTCGATGGAGTAAAATCCTGCATTGCAGCCGATATCGAGTACCGCCTTGCCCGTCAGATCAGCAGGAATGGCATTGGCAAATTTGCGCCATTTTATCAGCGGGTAGTTGCCCAGAAAATGGTTGGGAGCGGTTTCGACGCCGGCAAGTTCCATGTTGTGGAACCACGGGCCGAGCGCATCGATGCGGCGGCGGATTTCGGCATGGGAATGCAGCATGGCTCAGGCTCCTTCGCCAGGAACGACGGGTACATGCGACTGCGCGCCGGGCATGATCATGGTGGGCCCGCGGTGCGCGGATGGGGCGTCGTTTTCAAGCAACCGCAGAGCTGTGCGATAGCCGTTGAAAGTGCCGACATCGACATAGTGCGACCCAGCCCTGACACCAAAAGCTGTACCGCCGGCCGCAATATAGGCGTTGACCAAAGTGCCGATATATTCGTCACTGCGCTCGCGCTCACGCCACAGTGCCGCAAGCTGATGCAGGATATGGCCCGGCATCTTGAACGCACCCCAAACCCAGTTCGTGGCGGCATCCTGCCGCTTGACCTGGATTTCGATCACGCGCTCGTGGACGTCGGTGAGGACGGCGTCGAAGAATTCCGGCTGATCCACCGGGAAAAGCAGAAATGAGAGCTGATCGTCGGGCAAATGGCGGAAACCGTCCTCGGGAAACCAGATCGTATCGGGAAGGCCGACCAGGACGACCTCGTCGGGCGCGACGAGGGGCGCCGCCCGGAAGATCGCATCGCACAGACCGACGGGGTTCGGCTGCACCACGAAGAGAGCCGCCGCGTCACCGTAGCCGGCGGCGTAGTATTCAAGGATGTCGGATTTGCCCGATCCGATGATGAAGCAAATCTTGTCGACGCCGGCCTGCACCATGCGCCGTACCAGATACTCGCTCACGGCGCAGGGACGCTCGGTCTGTCCATCGATCCGGCTACCCACCGGCAGCAGCTCTTTCGAGAAGCCGAGCGGCTGAATGCGGCTGCCGCGCCCGGCAGCGGGTACGATGCCCAACATCAGACCGCTTCCCTCATCGGTTCGCCGGGAGATCTTTGAAAGGCATCGTTCAGGATGCGATCCAGTTCCGCCGCGCGCCGTGCGGAAGTGTGTTCGCCCAAGACCCGGTCGCGGGCACGCCTTCGAATGCCGTCGAGCTCGCGCTCCGGCAATCGCAATGCGGCGACCACATCATCGGTGTCATGCGCCAACAAGATTTCGCGGCCGGGTTCGAAAAATTCGGCCAGGCCCGGCCATGCATCTGTGACGATGGCAGCCCCACACGCGGCCGCTTCGAAGAGCCGTCCCGACGGGCACCAGCCCTTTTGCGCCATCGCCTCCCGGGTGACGTTCAGTGTCAGGCGAGATGATGAGAAGAAAGCCGGATGGTCGGCTGGCGGAAGATGCCTGACAAAGAAGATGTTGTCGCTCCATGGGAATTCCTGCGGATATTGCGCGCCGCCAATGATGAAACGGTGGTTGGGCAGGCGCGCGGCCGGGCGGACCAGCAGCTTTTCGACGCCGGCCTGGCGATCCGCCGCGTAAGTTCCGAGATAGGACAGATCACCGGCGAATTCGGCCCGCTTCTCTGCCGGCCGGTGTTGGTCGGGATCGACATGCCCATAGAGAGGCACCACGTGACGCGCGCCTAAAACCGACTTAAGCGCCTCGATCGCAGAGCCGCCGGTGTAACTCAAAACGAGGTCGAAATCGGCGAGACCCTCAGGTCCGAAATAGGGCGGACGCTCGCCTTGCTCGATGCGGGCAAGCGTGACCGGAGTGTCGAGATCGTAGAAGACACGCAATCCGCGACCTGTCTGCTGCGCCAGCCGCGAGGCCTCCACGGCGTCGGCACAGTAGGAGGTGACGACGACGACATCCGCTTGCTTCATTGCCCGCTCCGCAACGCGACGGATGTCCTCCCAGTCCGGATAAATGACGACGTTGCCGCCATCGAGCCGATCGAGATCACGCGTCCCGGCATAGTAGGGGGTATCGCGTTCGAAGAAGGTGATGGACCATCCCAGCCGACCCAAGGCGCGGATCAGACCGCGCCAGAGCGTGGCATGGCCGTTGCCCCATGATGATGTAACGGTGAGACCGAAAATGACCATCTGCATCCGGAAAGTCCTCGTCAGGCAGCTTCGTTCATTCGCAGGAGCTTGGAGCCCCAGTCACCCGACACGATCGTCGTGATCGAGGCTGGATCGATGTCGAAGCGGAAGCAGTCGCCGACCGGCAAGCCAAGCACCTTGCAGACGGCGGCTTTGATCACGTCGGCGTGGCTGACCAGGGCGACACACTGATTCGGATGCCGCTCGCGCACTGCGTTCATCAGTGCGACGATCCGCTCCTGGACATCCAGCATGGTCTCGCCGCTCGGTGTCCTGGCCTCCTGCCGCTGGTCGTTCCACGCCCGCCAACCGGCATCGCCATTCAACTCGTCGAAAGTCTTTCCCGACCAATCGCCGAAATCGATCTCGTCGAGTTCGGCGCAGATCGCGATTTCACCGACGCCGCAGGCAAGCGCGATCGGCACGGCCGTCTCTTGCGTACGCTCACGCGGGCTGCACAAGATGGCTTCAATTGGCTCCCGGGCCATGCGGCCACCAAGATGCGCGGCCTGCGCCTTCCCAGCCTCGCCAAGGCAAACGCCATCCATCCGTCCTGCAAGATAGGAGCCGACATTGTCGTGCGCTGCATGACGGATCAAAAAGAACGTTGTCGTCATTCCGCGGCATCCAGCAAAGGCTCGTCCTTGCCGGCGATGAAAGCGAGCGTGCGCTGCCGCGCTTCGGCGTCGGTGAACTGTTCGGGAGGCGACTTCATGAAATAGCTGCAGGGACCGGTCAGTGCTCCCGCTATGCCGCGATCGAGCGCAAGCTTGGCGCAGCGTATCGCATCGATCACCACGCCGGCTGAATTTGGAGAATCCCAGACTTCCAGCTTGAGCTCGGCGTTGAGCGGCACGCCGCCGAAGGTCGTCCCTTCCACCCGGATATAGGCCCATTTGCGATCGGTCAGCCACGGTACGTGGTCGCTGGGTCCGACATGAATATTGCCCGGCTCCAGGGGAACATCGAACTGGCTGGCCACGGACTGGGTCTTGGAAATTTTCTTTGATTCCAGCCGCTCGCGTTCCAGCATGTTGAGGAAGTCGGTGTTGCCGCCGAAATTCAGCTGATAAGTGCGATCGATGCGCACGCCGCGCTCGCGGAAGAGATTGGCCAGCAGGCGGTGAACGATGGTCGCCCCGACCTGGCTCTTGATATCATCGCCGACCAGCGGCAGCCCTCGCTGCTCGAAGCGCCGGCGCCATTCCGGACGTGAGGCGATGAAAACGGGTATGCAGTTGACGAAGGCGCAGCCGGCCTCGAGCGCGCATTCGGCGTAGAAGCGCGTCGCCTCCTCGGAGCCCACCGGCAGGTAAGAGACCAGCACGTCGGCGCCGCTGTTGCGCAGGATTTCGCTGACGTCGGCAACCGGCTCCGGCGCCTCCTCGATTTCGTCGCGCAAGTATTTTCCGATGCCGTCAAGTGTCGGTCCGCGCTCGACGCGAACGCCGTTTGCCGCCGCATCGGCAAAGCGGAACGTGTTGTTGGGGGCGGCGTAGATTGCTTCAGCGACGTCGAGGCCAACCTTGCTCCTGGCGACGTCGAACGCGCAGACAATCTCGACGTCGTCGACATGGTAGCCGCCGAGGTCGGCATGCATCAGCCCTGGGATTGGTTCGTTGCTTTTTGCGTGACGATAATAGGAGAGGCCCTGCACCAGGGAGGATGCGCAATTGCCGACCCCGACGATACCGACACGAACCTTTTTCGATCCCACGAAACTGCCGCCCTATGCTGTTCAAAGGTAAGTTCCTGCCGCCGAACCACCAGCGTGCCGGAATGTTCCTTGGCCTGCCGAAAAATTGCGCAAGACAGCATGGATCGAAGCAGCGCTCGCTGCGTTGCCGCAAGGCAAAGCATTGGAAAACCGATCGATGATCGTTTACGGCGACCAGAAGCGGAGGCAGAGCGCAGAACGGCTTCGCGAAGCTGCCAGCGAGATTGCTCAAAGTCTGGACCGCATGGCTCGTGGCCTCCGACGCCATGCCGCGTTGGTCGGACTATTCATCAGCGTATCGGAACTGGTTCGGGCGCTTGCCGATGTCGATTTCGAGACCAGCGGCATCGACATCTTTTCGCCGCGGCAACAGCAAGGCGCGAGATTGCTGGTTGGTCTTGCGGCCGAGGTGGCGAAGTCGTGGCGAAGCGGTTTCGCCGTGGGCGGTGGCATCGACCCAGGACTTCTCCAACTGCTGGACGGGTTGGATTGCGAGGCTGAGGTTCTGACCGGTTCTGCCGAGGGTTACGCGCATTACGCGCTTTATCCCGAAAGCTATTTGGGAGCGGCGCAGGAGTCAGGTCTCGATGCGAACACATGCGTGATCGGCATCCGCAGCATCGGCCTGGGGCTTGCCGCCATAGTGGCTGCCGCGATTGGCGCGCCGGCGCCGTTCAGCGTTCGTCCGTTCGGCCATCCTTTCCGCAGGCACATCAATGCCGATCCGCGCTCGATCGCTTCCTGGAAGAACAATCCATCGGCACGCTTCGCCGTTGTAGACGAAGGTCCCGGTCTGTCCGGCAGTTCGATGCACGCCGTCGTCGCGTGGCTGCGGGAACTGGGTATTGGTATGGACCGCATTCACCTGTTTCCCAGCCATCCTGGCAACCCGGGCATCGAAGCGTCACGGGAGGCCAGGGAGACATGGTCGCGCTGTCCGAAACATGTGGCGACGGCGCTCGAATGCACCTTCCCCGAAAGCTCGAACATTCCCACGCTTAGCGAATGGGTGGCCGAGGCGGTCGGCAGCCCCGAATTACGCCTGACCGAACTGTCTGGTGGCGAATGGAGGAGCGTCCACTACGTCGACGAAAAGCATTGGCCGCCGAGCCCGCGCGGCATCGAGCGGCGTAAATTCCTGGCGTCCGCGGGGTGTGGTCGCTGGCTCGTCAAATTCGCCGGCCTCGGCGAAACCGGACGGCGTAAGAGACGAGCCGCGGAAATGTTGGGGAAAGCCGGGTTCGGATCGCAAGTGGTCGGGCTTTGCCACGGCTTTCTGGTCGAACGGTGGATTGACGGCACCACGATGGACCAGGCGCCGCTGCCAAGAGGAAGGCTGGTCGCGGAGTTGGCGCGCTATCTAACCTGGCGGGCGCTCAATCTCCGAACCTGCGAACCGGGTGCATCATTGCTCGCACTCGCGGAAATGGCTGTTTCCAATACATCTGAAGCCCTGGGCGAGAACCGAGCGGCGACGTTGCGCCGTTGGCTCTCGAAAAAAACCCCTGCGTATGTTCTGCAGCGGGTGGAAATCGACGGAAAGCTTCACGCGTGGGAGTTTCTCGTTTGTGCCGACGGCACGGTGCTCAAGACAGATGCCGTCGACCATTGCCGGGCACACGATTTGATTGGCTGCCAGCCGATAGAGTGGGACATTGCCGGCGCCCGTGTCGAATATGGACTATCCGACAGCGATGTGACGACATTGGTCGAGGGGATAGGGCTCGATATTGACAATGGCCACATCGATTTTTTCGAACCCTGCTATTTGGCGTTCCAAATCGGGCTCTGGAGCACGGCTGCGCAATCCGAAAATGGCCAGGAAAAAGCAAGGCTGGCCGCGACCGGAGACCGATACAGGGCGGGGCTGATACGATTCCTGGACGAATCTCAGGTGTAGCGTTTCGATCAATCCAGCCTTCGTAGCATGTCTGCTTCCTGCTCGAGAATAGCGGCCACTTCCTCGCGCTGCAGATGCGTCATCATCAGGCTGACGCAGCACTCGAGATAGGTGATCGAGGAGCGCCGCAGATAGGCAGCCGCCTCGCGTTCGGCAATCTTGTCGACATCCTTCGCGGGTCGCTTGGGTTGCATGAGGATGATCCTCCGTATCGGGTCCCTCCCGCCAAACTACAAGGTTGGATGGATGTTCCGCACGATCTCCGGGCAGGTCCGGCCGCGGCCCACGTCATGCAGGAAGGTTCTGCAGCCCGCCTGCGGGTCTCCTTTTGGCAAGGCCTGTCATCTGATCGCCGATGCCGGTGCCTTCGAGCGCCGCGAAATAATCGATCGTCAGCTTGAGCCCTTCGTTGAGCGGCACTCTCGGCGACCAGCCGAGCAGCGTTTTCGCACGCGAAATATCAGGCTGCCTGCGCCGAGGATCGTCTTGCGGCAGGGGCAGAAATTTCAGATCCGACTTGGTGCCGGTCATCGCCTTCACCAATGCCGCCAGTCGCACGATGGTGAATTCTCCGGGATTGCCCAGATTGACCGGCTTGCCCGGATTGGGGTCGATGTTCATCAGGCGCATCAATCCATCAATCAAGTCGGAGACATAGCAGAAGGATCGCGTTTGCTGGCCGTCGCCGAATATCGTCAGCGGACGCTTCTCGAGCGCCTGCATGATCAAATTCGAGACGATGCGACCGTCGGCCGGATCCATTCTCGGACCGTAGGTGTTGAAGATGCGCGCGACGCGGACGTCGGCCTTGCCGGCCCTTAGATAGTCGAAGCAAAGCGTTTCGGCGGTGCGCTTGCCCTCGTCGTAGCAGGCGCGTGGGCCGGTGCAGTTCACATGACCGACGTAATCCTCCCTTTGCGGGTGTTGTTCCGGATCGCCATACACTTCGCTCGTCGAGGCCTGCAGCAGTCGCGCGTCATTGCGGACAGCGAGTTCGAGCAGGTTGAGGGTTCCGATCACGCAGGTACGCGTGGTGTGTATCGGGTCGGCCTGATAACGCGGCGGTGAGGCGGCGCAGGCCAGGTTGAAGATGTGATCCACGGGCTCGCCGAGATCCAGTGGCCGGCAGATGTCCTGCTCGATCAACCGGAAACCCGGCCGGTCCATGATCGAGATGATGTTTTCCATGCGCCCGGTCAGAAAATTGTCGACGCAGATCACGCGCCAGCCGTTGCGGAGCAATACTTCGCAAAGATGCGAACCGAGGAAACCCGCGCCGCCGGCAACAAGCACCGTCTTTGCCCTGTGCGCCTTTCTTGTCTGTCGCATCGCTGTTTTCTCCTGTCTGCCGTTCATGCTGCACTTCCAATGTCGAGATCGAGGGCCGTCGCCCTTGGTTGGGTCAGCGCCGCCACGAATTCGCGAGCCCTGGCCGCACCGGTGTGGGAAGCGAGGGCGAGTTTGCGAGCCCGGCCGGCCATGGCCAGGCGTGCGCGCTCGGACTCGCCAACGAGGATATCTATGACATCGTCCGTCTCCGCGGCGGTGTGGATCGCCGACGCGGGAAAGAAGCTGTCGAGCCCTGGCCAGCGGTCGCTGACGATGGGCGTGCCGCAAGCCGCCGCTTCGAACAGGCGCACGCTGGGCGACCATCCTGCGGTGATCATGGAACTGCGTGTGACATTCAGCGTGTAGCGCTGACGGCTATAGAACGCGGCGTGATCGGCTGGCGGCAAATGTTCGATGCGTTCGACATTGTCCGGCCAGATGATGTCGGATGGATATTGGGAGCCGGCCACGACGAAACGGAGGTTCGGCATATGCCGTGCGGGCTCGAGCAGCAGAGCGTTCAGCGTTGTCTGCCGGTCCATGCTGTAGGTGCCGAGATAGCCGAGATCCCAGCGGATCGGATCTCCTGTCGGGTGATGCCGTTCCGGATCGACCGAACAATAGAGAGGTTCGGCATGGCGCGCGCCGAAGTCTTGCGCCAGATGGCTGAGCGTTGGTCCGCCGGTGAAGGAGAAATAGACATCGAAATACGGAATTTGCCGCGAACTCAGATAATCGCAATCGTCGGCTGAAAGCTTGGCCAGGGTCACCGGGGTGTCGATGTCGTAAAAGCAGAGCTGCCCCTTGCAAAGCGAGGCGACGATGTCGATGACCTGGCGTCCTTCTGGAACAAAGGATCCGATGACGATGATGTCGGCCTGCTCCAGGCACTGTGCGTAGTCGCGTTGCAGCTCCGCAGTGGTTTCGTAGTAGCGCAAGGCGCAGAACTCCGGATCGCGCAGATCGCGGTGATTGGCGTACCAGGGCACGTTGCGCTCCAGAAAAGTCACCCGGTGACCGAGTCCGTGCAAGCCTTTCAAAAGACCCCGGAAAGTCGTGGCGTGGCCGTTTCCCCAGGATGAGGACAGCGACAGGCCGAGAAAGACGATGTCCAGTTTCTTGGTCATTCCGCTGCCTCCACGGCCCCGTGCTCGAAATGACGTTTGAAGACGGCATCCGCCACATCCGCCCGAAGCGCGTAGGTATGGTCCGCCAGCACGCGGTGAAGTGCGGCTTGGCCGATTGCCTTGGCCCGCCCGGGGGTCAGCGAGCGCATTATCTCCGCGACATCGCCGCCGTCACGCGCGACCAGGATCTCCTCGCCTGGTTTCAGGAACAGTTCCACGCCCAGCCATGCATCCGTGATGAGACAGGCGCCGGCGCCAGCCGCCTCGAACACTCGCGTGGCCGGTGAAAAACCGTTGGCTGCCATGCTGTCGCGGCTAATGTTCAACACGGCTTTTGGCGTGACATTGAAGGCGTTGTGATCGCGGGTGCCAACATGGCCGAGCCAGCCGACATTGGTTGGGAGCGGCTTGTCGCCCCAACCCGAGCCGCCGAGCAGGAAACGCTGTTTCGGCAGCTGGCTGGCGGGATCGAGGAAAAACGATTCGACACGCGCTTCACGGTCCGGCAGCCGGTTTCCGAGGAACGCCAGGTCGCAGGCAAAACGCGCTTTGCTGGCGACCGGATGGTGCGTTTCGGGATCGAGCGCATTGTAGATGGGCACGCACTCCTTGGCGCCCATGGCACGATAGGCCCAGACAACGGGATCGCCGCCACCATAGGTCAGCACGAGGTCGATCTCCTGCAGTGCACGATGGAGCGGGTGGTCCGGCTCGTCGCGCAACTGGGCAAGCGTGGCTGGCGCATCCACGTCCCAGAATACGACAAGCGCGTCGCTGCGGGCGTGGTCGAGAACGGCGCGAAGCAGCGCCTCGTCTTCGAAACCGACGCCACTCGCCTTGACGACGATGTCGGCGCCGGCGGCACGTGCCGCGACCTGCATCAGCGCATGCTGGGTCGCCTCATAAACGACGACAGTGCACCAGTCGGGAGCTTCGATGTCGCGGTTCTTCTGCCGGTCGTAGACATCGGGTTCGTAGAACGTGATCTCGTAACCCAATTGCGAAAGTGCCTTGAGCAAACCGCGATAGTACGTCGCGGCACCGTTCCAGTAGGACGACAAAAGGCTCGATCCATAGAATGCGATTTTCATGCGACGGCTTCCTTTGCGGCTGTCGGGACGGCGGTGTGTCGGTTCGCGCATTGCGTGAGCACGCCGAGCAACTCGTCGACGCGGTGGCGGCAGGTGTGCCGCGAGCGGATGGTCTCGAGACCCGAGGTCACCAGCGAGGCCGCAAAGTCCTCGTCGGACAACACCGTCCGAAGCTGTTGCCGCATTTGCGAGCCATTCTCGGCGAACAGGAAGTCGATACCGGGCCTGAAAAGCTGCTCGACATCGGACCATGGCGCTGAAATCAGCGGAATGCCGCAGGCGAGTGCCTCGAACATGCGGATCGTCGGGATTCCGGGCAACCTCTCGCGATAGGGGCGCCGTGGGATGTGAACGGTGACACGATGCGCGGCGAAGGCCTTCGGCACGTCGGCATTGGCGATCCACCCCTCATAGCGCAGTCCTGCGGTGGCCAGATCCGCAAGTGCGGTCTTGGGGTAGCGTACGCCGTGAACAGCGGCATCAAGGCCGAGATCGTGCACCGGCTCGATCAGAAACTCCTTGAGTTCGGCGGTCCGCTCATCATCGCCCCAGTTGCCGATCCAGACCAGATCGGAGGTGGGGTGGATCTCCGGGTGCGGCTTGAACAGGCGATCGTCCGCCGCTTCATGCCAAGTGAAGACGCGCTTGCCCCAGCCGGCGCGCAGATAGCTCTCGCGCAAGGTTTCGCCAAAGGCGAGAACGCCGTCATAGTGCTCCAGCCGGAGCGCCGAGAGTGCCTCGGTCGCAGACACGGCCCGGTGGTGGGTGTCGTGAAAAAGAAGGATGAAGTTGCCGCCGGCGGCCCGGGCACGGCCAATACGTGCGACAAGCTCCGGATCCGTCCACTCATGAACGATCACAACGTCGGCCTCGGCAATCCAGGCTTCGTGATCAAATCCGGCATCGTAGGTCACCGGCATCAGTTCGGGAAAATCCTTGCGGAAGCGTTCGATGGCGAACGACCCCTTCTCAGCCAGTAGATTCGACCGGCTCCAGCCATTCGCCGGCTCCAGCGCAATAGCCTGATGCCGGCGCTGGACCAGCTCTCGCATGACGCCGCGCAGGAAATGGGCATTGCCATGGTTCCAGTCGGAAACGACCGAGTGGGTGTAAAACACAAAGCGCATGATCAGCGCTCCGCCATCGCTAAGGCCGCTTTGTCGTAGACGCCGCGCATAGCCGCTGTCTGCTTTGTCAGCCTAAACCTGCGGCTGCGTCGGATGGCTGCCTGGCCAAGCTCTCGCCGGAGCTCGGCATCGCTGGAGAGACGGTTGAGGCAGGCAGCGAGATCGTGCGGATCGCGCGCGTCAAAGAATATCGCGGCCCCGTCCCATAGTTCGCGATAGGTGGCGATATCGGAAAGCACCAGGGGCGTAGCCGACATGGCGGCTTCCAGCGCGGCCAGGCCGAATGGCTCGTAGAGCGATGGCGATACGAAAATACCCGCGCGAGCCATCAACGAACGCGCCTCGTCGGATGGCACTGCTCCCAGAGGAACAGCATGGCTGAAGCTGACATGCTCGCCGTTTGGGCCGTTCGTCGACCCGGCGGCAAACAGAGGCCATCGCGTCAGGGACGCCGCCTGGTCGACCACCGCGGCATTTTTGCCCTCGTCCCACCAGCGGGCAGCAGCGAACACGAGCGGTTGGTGCTTTTCGGCATTCGGCAGAGGACGGGCACCATTTCTGACCACACTCAAGCGCGCGATCGGGCCGTAGCAGGTCTCTAGCATGTCGGCGTGGCTGCGGCTCGGCGCGATGACCGCGTCGGCCCGATCCATGCCGCGTCTGTTGCGCTCCTTCTGCCAGGCCCATGCCCCATCCGCCGCCTGTCCTCTGACCGCATGGAACCAAGTCGTCACGCAGGAATGGGAGACCACCACGACCGGGCATGGGGCGTCGAATCCCGCTGCCTGCGAAGGCGCGTTGAAATGGACAAGGTCGATGGCGTGGTCGCGCATGGGCGCATGCAACTCCCGCGGCAGCGCGTCGAGATCACCGCCGTTGCGGGTCATCCAATCCGGCGGCGTGTTCAGCCAGATCAGCTTCGCGAAAGCCTCCGCCTCGTCGGCCTGCTGCCTGGACGGTGGCGGACCGAGGCCGGCAAGCACCACGCTATCGCCGCCGTTGACAAGTTCCCTGGCCAGGTCGAGCGCATAGCGCCACACGCCGCCCACGGCGTCGACCGTCATCAGGATGCGCCGCGAGCGCGGCGTCAGTGTCCGCAACATGTCGCCTCCAGTTCCGCCAGCGGACGCGGGCGCCTTTCCTGGATGTCGCTGAACTTCTGGAATGATGCGAGATAGTGATCATGGGCGCGCTCCCAGGCGAGGTCGTCGGGTTCGCCCCAAAGCTCGCGATAGCTTGGCGAACTCGGATATGGATAAAGCGGTACGGGTTCATTGGCCCACACGCCGTTGTCGATCAGGTGCGTTCGCCAGTAATCGACGAGGGCAGGATCATCCTCGACGACGCCGATCAGATTGGCCTGTACGAACGGAACGTGACGCCTGGCGTTGACGAGCAGCGCGGCGAGTTCCTCGGTGCCCAGCCGGCAGCGCTTCGCCAGCATCGCACGACCTTCCACGGTCAGGCTTTCGAGGCCGGCCTCGATGGAGACGCAGCCGGCCGCACCAAGCAATTCCAGCAGCTCGGGCTTCCAAAGGTCGATGCGGGTCTGCACACCGAACTTCACGGCGCGATGGATCAACGCTTCCAACAGCGCTTTTTGCGGCAGGAAGATTTCATCGATGAAATAAATGTAGCCGACCCCCTGGGCAATCAGCCCATCGATTTCCGCTATGACAGCCTCGTGGTTTCGGCGGCGATAGGCATCGCGGAAATCGATCTTGGCGCAGAAGCTGCAATTGTAGGGACAACCGCGCGATGCTTCGACCTCCGCGCCGAACCCAACCTGATTGTCATCGAACCTGTGATGGTGATGCGAATGGGCAGCGATCCAGTCTGATGGCCATTGGAGTGGCGGATGATCGACAAACGAGCTGGCGTGGACGCCGCCGGTCAAAACCACCTTGGCCTCGCGCAGGTAAGCGGTCGAGGGCACAGCGCTCCAGTCGTCGCGCCGGGCAAGTTCCGCGACGATTTCCTCGCATTCGCCGCGCACAACAATGTCGACGCCAAGCTTGCGCAAGGTTGGCGCGGGCGTAGCCGAGCCATGCGGCCCGACCGCGACTGTGCGTCCACCGCGCCCGGCGAGACGGTTGAGGAAATCGGCCGGCACGCGCAACTCGGGTGGTGCGCAGCGCCAGAACAGATAAGTCGGGGCGGTACTGACGACCGTCATTGCAGGCGCGAAATCAGCCACACGCTCGGAGAGGTCCGAGTTGTCGAGCTTCTGCAATTGCCCATCCAGCATCAACACCTCATGGCCGGCTGTTTCGAGCAGGGATTTCGAATAGCCGAGTTCCAGCGGGAGATGTGGTTGGCGGCAGCCGAAATAAATGCTGTCGTCATAGGTCCAGAACGGGTTTACCAGGGCAATTTTCATGCGACGTACCTCACGACTTCGGGGCGAGGCTGGAGCCGGTGTTGTTGCAGCCAGTCTGCGAGATCGCGAATGCCTTCGCGCCATGAAACACGAGCTTTCCAGCCAAGCATCGCTTTGATCTTGCGGGTGTCGGCGACGAAGAAGGGCTGATCGCCGGTGCGTTCGCCATCATGGCGGATCGAAAGCTCACGGCCGGTCAAGCTACGGATCTCGCTCAACAGCATGCGCAGGCTGATCGCATTATCGGGGCCGCCGCCAAGATTGAATGCCTGTCCTTTGGTCGTCTCGATACGATCGAGCGTGGCCCTGTAGGCGGCGACCGCATCGGAGACATGCAGTATGTCGCGCACTTGTCTGCCGTCGCCGTAAATGGTGATTGGACGTCCCGTCAGCGCACTCAGCAGGAAGTGCGCGACCCAGCCTTGATCCTCGGTTCCGAACTGGCGCGGCCCGTAAATGCAGCTCATCCGCAGCACCGCCGTCGGCATGCCGTAGGATTTGGCATAGTCGAGCACATATTGGTCCGCCGCGCCTTTGGAGCAGCCATAGGGCGTGCAGAAATCCAGGCCGTGGGTCTCGTCGATGCCATTCGCTTGGATGATGCCGTCGCAAGGCAGGTAACGATCGCCGTCCTCGCGCACCGCGACGTCGGGCAGGCTGCCATAGACCTTGTTGGTGCTGGCGAAGACCACCGGAACAAACTCACTGCTCAGCCGCGCCGCCTCGAGGACATTGAACGTTCCTCGAAGGTTGATGTCGAAATCCTCGTCCGGTTGGACCAGGCTCGTTGTGACGGCGGTTTGCGCGGCCAGGTGGAAGATCGCCTTGGAACTCTTCAGAACGGGCGCAAGCGCGTTGGCGTCGCGCACGTCAATCGTTTCGACCATGAGGCGGCTTCCGTGTTTCTGCGCCAGCCATTCAAGGTTCTGTTCGACGCCGGGGCGGCTGAGATTGTCGATCACCAGCACCGGCTCGCCATCCGACAACAGGCTGTCGGCCAGGTTCGATCCTATGAAGCCGCTGCCGCCGACAATGGCGACGGGCGCGTCGCGTCGATTGCGCGTATTCATGACACCAGCCCACGTTCTTCAAGCTCGCGTTTCATGTCGGCGCCGCGGTCGATGGCGGAGGAGTTGCGCACCCAGGAAACGAAATCGGCGAGCGAATTCTCCAGTTGTTGCCTCGGCTCGAAACCGAGCAGCTCACGGGCCTTGGAAATATCGGCGAAGCAGTTGCGGATATCCCCGGAGCGCGCCTTGCCGAGCAGTTCTGGCGAGCGGTCCGGCGTTCCCATGGCCTCGGCAAGTACCCGCGCGACGTCGCTGATGGCATAGGCTCGGCCGCTGCCGATGTTGATGACGTGACCCCTTGCCTGGCGTTGCTGCAGCGCAAGACGAAAGGCGCGGGCGACGTCATCCACATGGACGAAATCGCGTTTCTGTTCGCCATCCTCGAAGATCATTGGCCGTTGGCCGTTGGCGAGACGCGAAGCAAAATTGGCCAACACGCCGGTATAGGGGTTCGATAACGCCTGGCCGGCGCCGAAGACGTTGAACAGGCGCAGCGCGACCGCATCGATGCCATAGGCTTCGCCGAAGATCAGCACGGCGCGTTCCTGGGCGTATTTCGTCAGTGCATAGATAGAGGCGAGGTCGACCGGCTTTTCCTCGTCCGTCGGCAGGGGGGAGAGGGGCTCGCCTTCCGGCGACAGCGGATTCCACTGCCCGTTTTTGATGTCGCTCGCCTTGCGCCGGGCATTGTCGATGCGCCGGCCGTCCGATGTAGCATAGAGGCCCTCGCCATAGACACTCATCGATGAGGCGACGACAATGCGCTCGACCGGGTGTTTGATCAGCGCCTCAAGCAGCGTCGCGGTGCCGAGATCGTTGGTGCCGACATAGCGCGCGATCTCGTACATCGACTGTCCGACGCCGACTTCCGCGGCCAGATGAATGACCGCGTCAACGCCTTCCAGCGCCTTGGCGACCGCCTCCGGGTCCCGAATGTCGCCCTTGATCAGCTCGGCCCCGGCGGGAAGGGCGACTGTTTCGCCTGCGTGCACCTGCTCCAGCAGCACATCCAAAATGCGAACCGAATAATCCTGCTCGATGAGTTCCTGGGCGACATGCCGGCCAATGAAGCCGCAGCCCCCTGTAACCAATATCCGTTCCACGACCACTCCTCAGACAGGTAATCTTGGCGACCCGAACTTTTCGGCAAAAGGTTTGTTCCCTTGGCTTCAACAAAGTTCCTTTGGCCGGCTTCGTTCGGAAGCAGCCACATCGCGCTCGCCGCGCCGTGCCGGAACATTGCCGCCCTTGTGCTGTTAGGACGCCGGCAGCCCCGACGATGCCCGATGTTGGCAACGCCGATGATCAAAGGAGATTTCAATGTCCCAGTCGCAAACGACCACCAATCACGACGAAATCCGCAAATGGGCCGAGGAGCGGGATGGACGGCCGGCAGTGGTTCGCACCAAAGGCGCGGGCGGCATCCTGCGGATCGACTTCGGCAAACCCGAGGAAGCATTCGAGCCGGTCGAATGGGACGAGTTCTTCCGCATATTCGACGAGAACGATCTGGCCTTTCTTTACCAGTCCAAGACTGGTGACGGACAAACCAGCCGTTTCAACAAGTTCGTCGAGCGCAACCAGAAAGGCGAATGACGCACTTCGAGCCGGCCGATTTGCCCGACCTGGTTCTCGGGCAAATTTTTCTGGATCAGTGGAACAATAGAGGGCTCCGATCCTTCGGTCGCTGAACCACAGGCGCAGCAAGGATCGAAGGCCTGGGCCTGAGCGCAGGAGGCGGCGGGGCTGGATAGGCGTCAAAAGCTGGAAACCCGCTACTCGTCCTGCCGTGAAACCAAAACGCCGCTCATCAGTCGTCCTGCTGCTTGCGGTGGCGGTGTTTTTCGATTTCCTCGGGCTCTTCATCGTCGATCCGCGTGATGTTCGAAGCATTGTGGTCTGATCGCAGGATCTCATCCAGTTTGGCGTGAATGGCCTGAGTGTCGCGGTGCTCGGCACGCTGGATGAACAGCGTCATGGCCCACGTAAACAAGGTAGCCGCTCCATGCCAGTCCAGGGTCTGACGCTCGAAGATCATCCAAAGGATTGCGTAGACCAACAGGATCAGGAATGCCGCGGGGCGGGAGGTTAATGTGCCGATTGAGGTAAGCACGCCGGTGACGGGATGATTGGCCATGCGAAAGAACTCGCGGCAGTGACCGTGGTTCCCGACCGCAGTGCATCGCGCCGGCACGAGCCAGCTAGGCGCGACGGATGAATTCACGGCGCAGTGCTTGCCGATCGCAGCTACAACGATGACCACTCGATTGCCGGGCGCGCAATCATCAGCCAGAAAATGGCGAGCACGGCGCCGAAAGCTGGGAAACCGAAGACAAACCAGCGTCTGAACAGCTGATGGTAGCGCTCGGGAGGAGGTTGGTTGGAGAGTGCGGCCTGTGTGGCTAGATTTCGCATCTCGATCTGCATCCACACGACAGGCAGCCAGAACAGGCCCGTTAAGATGTAGAGCAGGATCGAGAGAACGATCCATCCTTCGGACAGCGAATACCCCGCAACCCTAGCGAGGCCCAGTCCGGTCAAAGGTTGTGCGACAACGGCCGTAGCCGTGAACAGGAAATCAGCCAGCACGACAATGCGGGCGACGGCTGCGATCGTCGCGGCATTCCCGGTCCGGTGTGCCAAAAGCATGAAAAAAGCAATGCCGGCACCAGTTCCGAGCAGCACAGCAGCGCCGATCACGTGCAGGTATTTAAGCACGAAGTAAATCATCAGCGTTCCTCCAGAATGGCCAGCGCTGCAAAATGCAGAACGAGGATCGGGAGGATTTTGATCAACGGCCCGAGTGGCTCAAGCCAAAGATCCGGCCGCAGAATGCTCCCAGCGATCGCATAGAAAAGCGATACCGCGATTGCGCCGAAAAGACCAAGCCGGCTGGTTGGGCGACAGGCGATAAGCGCCCCGACGGCGATGTCAGCCAGCGCGCCGGCGACTACCGCCGGTTCGGCCAAGGGGCCGGCAGCAGTGCCAATCAGCAAGTCAACTCCGCTGCGCCAGCCGGCAGTGAGGGAAATGATGCCCGTCATGATCCAGAAGAGCGGCAAGATGACAAAGAGCGCCGGCTTGACGAAGTAAAGACCGGCGAACCATCGCTCCTGCACCGTCGCAGGATTTAAACGCAGTGCAGATGTAAGACTTGATGGTTGAATGCCGGTCGCCGTCATCCAGGGTTGGGGATCGCCGACAGCGCCACGGGCAATCTCTTTTGCTGCATTGCTGCGCATCGGCGGGCGCCAGCCCAGCTGAGCCGCGGCATCCCCGAACCTGTACAAGATAGCTGCGGCCCAATTGGGCAAGATGAACTCCCGAGCACTGCTCCATCCGAACCAGCGGCGATAGCGACCCACGACCTCGCTCATCGAAAGTGCCTCGGGCCCAGCCAGGTCCAGCTTGAGGTGCGATGGGCTGCCGGGTTTGAGGAAGAACAGGACGGTGGAGATCACGTCATCGAGTTGGACGACTTGGAGACGGCCCGTGTCGGGCATCAACGGCAAGAGCGGCAACGCCGCGAGGCCGCGAAAAAGTGCACTTGCGCCGAAGGCCGGCCTTCCCAGTACTACGGAGGGGCGCAGGATGACCCAGTCAAGGCTACGTGCCATCAGTGCCTCATCGCCGGCGAGCTTGCTGGCGGAAAAGGCGGACGGCTGCTGGCGATCGACCCCGATGGCAGAAAAGTGGATCACCTTATTCACACCTGCGTGCTCACACGCGGTGAAGAGAGCCGAGGCGCCGGTAGAATGGACATGCCGGGTGTTTTCCCGGGCACTATCCTGCAGGACGCCGGCACAGTTTACGACGGCGTCCACACCGGCGAGGTAGGGGGTCCAGTCCTGAGGTCGCAAGCCCCGCGCCATATCCACGGAAACGGTTTGGATCTCCGGGTGGACGCCAGTGTCTGCGTGGTGAAGCACGCGAACCACTTCATGACTCTCGCCGGCCAAACGCGCGCAAAGCGCGGCTCCAATCAGACCTGACGCGCCGGTGACGAGAATTTTCATTCCTTCCTCCAGCCGTTCGCCAGCGCGTGCCCGTCCATCAACCCAGCGGCTGCGCCTGGGAGAACTCTAGCAAAGCCGAAGCCGGTAGTCTCACGCCGGGTGGAACAGGTTCCGGGCATCAACGCAGCCAAAGGTGAGCCGGTACGGTGCGCTCGCATCTGCAGGTCAACTTCGCCGGAAGTTCGTCGCCGGCTCGGCGCAATCGCGGAGGTCGTTATGAATGTGAGTTGCAGCCTTGGCGGCGTCTCCGAACGCAACAGCAATTTGATTGAGCCCCTCGGCCACGTCGCCAATGGCATAGAGTCCTGGCGTTGAAGTCTCAAGGTGTCGGTTGACCAGGACATAGCCTTCTGCGTCACAGTTAGCCCCCAGAGCAACCGCGAGTTCGGAGCGTACGTCGCTGCCCATCGAAGGGTACACCACATCGATGTTGCGCATCGGGGCGCCCTCGGCCATGACGACATCGAACCCGGTTCGTCGAGGGATCAGGTCATCGACCGCGTCCCAGATTTCAACTCCGCCTGCCAAGGCGGCGCCGCGGGCAGCTTCGGAAACATCATCCTGGTTATTGGCGAGCAAGGCGACCTGACTGCCATATCCCTTCAGGAACAGAGCCTCCCTGACGGCGAGATGCTCCGGACCAACAACGCCGATGCGGCTACCCCGGGCCTCATATGCATCGCAAACCGGGCACAGTCTGACAATGCCGGTTGCGATCGCCTCCTCCAGTCTTTCAATGGGAGGTGCCTTGTCCACAATGCCCGTTGCCAGAATCACGCGCCTTGCTTGGACAATCCCGCAGGTGGTCGTCAGAACAAAAAACCCCTCGCGTTTTTCGGCGTGGCCTACGCAACCATGGACAAGGCTCGCGCCGTATAGCTGTGCCTGGGCTCGTAGGCGGCCGAGCAGTTCTTCCCCGCTGATGCCGTCGGGGAAGCCGGGACAGTTGCGGGATTTTGGGATGAGCTTGGCACGCGCATGCCCCGCGTCGAGCGAGATCACCGAACGCAGAAACCTGGCTAAATACATGGCTGCAGCGAGCCCCGCGGGGCCGCCGCCGACGATGGCAACGTCAAAAACTTGTGCGCCCGAAAAGCTTGGTTCGCCCGAAAAGCTTGGCATCGGGCCTAACTTCAACTCAACGAGCTTGTTCCACAGGGTCGAAATGGACGCAATCAGGATGCACACTGCACAATAAGAGTGAACTCCAATCGAGTCGTGAAGAGAAAGGCCACTGCCTCATCAAGCCTGCAAAAACCTCGTGGCTCCCAACGCTGTGAGTACAGCACCACTGGGAAAGTGAACGCATCATGGAACTTCGGCTCACCGTCGCGCTTAGTTTGGCGAAAGGGTGGTCTGAGATGAGCGCGACCAGAGAGTTTTTTCAAAACTGGCTACAGGAGAATGTCGGCACACTTCCTGGTCGAGAGGAAGTCAGCGTCGCGGTGCTCGCTCAGCAATTCGAGCAGGATGCCGAGGTGGCTGGTTATGGGCGTGAAGTAAGGGAGGACGAACTCGGAAACATCGAAGATGCTATCGTGCAAGCGATCGAGAACGCCGGGTCCGGGGTGCAGAGCCCGAGCTCCGAAAAGAGCGATCCGGCACCTGTAATGGACGCGTTGGAGGTCGATGATGCCAAGAGCGGACCGTAGCCCCTGACACCTTCTTCTGTTCGCCTGAACAAGCCCCCGGACTGCCGTACGAGCCGAAAAACGGACCTTAGGTGCTTTCCCGTTAGTTCCATGCACCATCGAGGAACATTCCTGCCGCCACCGCGTTAGGAAAGTTCCTTCACACCCGGTGCGCCCGTGCTGACTGCTACCCTTCCAGGCGAATGGCTGACCCGGCATGATCAGGGTCACATCTCGCGGCGGGCCGCTCTTGCGGGTATTTGTTGCTGGCTATTGGGTGCTTCCGCTGAAGCCGCGCCACAGCCATCGCCGCTCGTGCGATTTGGCGTGCTGGGATTTGGCACCGCCGCCTGGGAAGTTGCCGTCATGCGGCGACATGCGTTGGACACTGTGCACGGCGTATCAATCGAGGCCCAGCGGCTTGCCGGGACCGAAGTCGGTAAGACCGCATTGCTGGCGGGCAGCGTCGACGTCATCGTTTCGGACTGGGTGTGGGTCATGCGCCAGCGTAGCGAAGGCGCTGATCTGGTGTTCTATCCCTATTCTCGTGCCGTCGGCGCGCTGGAACTGCCGCAAGGCTCGTCCATTCGAACTCTTGCGGACCTCAAGGGCAAAAGGCTGGGGATCGCAGGTGGTCCGCTGGACAAAAGCTGGATCCTGTTGCGCGCTCTCGGCCTCCGTCAGGTGAAGCGCGATCTTGCTGAAGAGGTGGAGCCAGTGTTCGGCGCGCCGCCTTTGTTGGAGCAGGAATTTCTGGCGGGGCGACTGGATGCACTGCTGACGTTCTGGAATTTCGCCGCCCGTCTCGAGTCAGAGGGGGCAAGGCCTCTGCTCAGTGTCGCGCAAATCCTGCAGGGGCTTGGCGTATCCGTGGACTTGCCGATGCTCGGCTACGTCTTCCATGAAAGCTGGGCGCGGGCCAACCCGATAGCCCTCGCGCGATTCACGAGCGCGACCGCGGCAGCGAAGTCGCTGCTCGAGTCTTCGGACGACGAGTGGCGGGTGCTCGCGCCTCAATTGGGCACGGACGATCCTCACCTACAGGCGGCGTTACGCGCCGCCTATCGAGCCGGAATCCCTCGTCGTTTCGGCAAAGACGAACGTGATGGCGCGGCCCGGTTGTTTGCAATCCTGGCCAAATTGGGCGGCGAGGATCTGGTCGGCAAGGCGACGAGCCTCGATCCTGGTGTCTTCCGGGCCATACCGGCTTGAGCTCGCGCCAATGACCGATGTCCCAGCGTTCCCCATCACAATGCAGCGTTGGCAATCGGCTGCGGCATTGCTGACCATGGTGCTCGTCTGGCAGATTGCATCATCGATCGCCGCCGATCGGCTGTTTCCTGGTCCGGTCCAGGTTGTTTCGGTTCTCCTGCACGAAGCGGTTCGGGGCGAGCTGCCATACCATTTGGGCATCTCGCTTGCGCGCGTCGTGGCAAGCCTCGGGTCGGCAATAGTCATCGGCGCGGCCCTTGGCTACGCGGCAGGCCGCTCGCACAGAGCCGACATATGGATGAGGCCTTGGATCGTCTTACTCCTCAACATGCCGGCGCTGATCACGGTCATTCTAATTTATATCTGGCTTGGTCTTGCCGAGACCGCGCTTGTCCTTGCGGTCGCGCTCAACAAGATCCCCAATGTCGTGGTGACTATTCGTGAAGGCGCCAGCCGGCTGGACAAGGACTTTGCCGAAATGGCTGAGCTCTATCGCTTCGGGCGTGCTGCAAAGCTGCAGCATGTCGTGCTGCCGCAATTGGCGCCGTTCTTTCTCGTCACCCTGCGCAGCGGGCTGGCATTGACGTGGAAGATCGTGTTGCTCGCCGAACTGCTCGGCCGCTCCAACGGCGTCGGGTTCCAGCTACAGGTCTATTTTCAGAACTTCGACGTCACCCACATCCTTGCCTATGCGATCAGCTTCGGCGTTGTGATGCTTGCCATAGAGTATGGACTGCTTGTGCCGTTGGAACGTCGTCTGTTCGCCTGGCGACGCTGATGCTGAGGATCAGGATCGAGGACAAGACTTTCCCCGGTGACGACGGACAGCGCCGGACGATCTTTCGCGCGCTGTCGCTTGATATAGCCGACGGACAGGTCTGCGTCCTGACCGGCCCTTCCGGTGTCGGCAAGTCGACGCTGCTGTCGATCGTTTCGGGCGTCGACCGCGAATTTCGCGGCAGCGTGAGCGGACGACCGCTTCCGATAGGCATGCTGTTCCAGACACCGAGGCTGCTGCCCTGGCTCACCGCCTTGCGCAATGTAGAGATGGCCATCCCGGATCGCGCGCCCGATGCGGCCCGGTGGCTTGCCGCTGTCGGCCTGAAAGGAAATGAGAAGAGCTATCCGCAGCGACTCTCGGGCGGCATGGCGCGGCGCGTAGCGCTTGCCCGGGCGCTCGCCGTGGAGCCTGCGCTCCTGCTCCTCGACGAGCCATTCGCTTCACTCGACGAGGCGACCGCGCAAGCCATGCGCCGCCTGCTGCAGGATTGTTTCGCCAGTCGGCGGACTACCACGCTGCTGGTTACGCATGATCTCGCATATGCCTCGTCGCTGGGGGATCGGGTTATTGTTCTGGAGGGATCGCCTGCGCGCATCGTGCGCGATGTCGCAATCTCTGGTGGCGATGAAGCGGGATCGTCGCGGTTTGGGCTGGGGGCGACACAATGAGACTGTTGCTGGGCCTTCTCTTTCTTTTGCTGATCACCGGCCCTGGCGCCACCGAGCAACAGACGATGGTGATCGGGTATATCGGCCAGGAGCGCAAACCGGCTCTGCCCCTTGGACCCCTTGATGAAACCGTGACCGACGACGGCCTGCAAGGCGCACGGCTCGGCATTGCCGACGACGAAAGCACCGGCCGGTTTCTTGGGCAGAAATTTCGGCTGGAGGAAAGGATATTGAAACCAACCGAAACGCCGGACGACGCGGTAAGACAATTCGCCGATGCCGGCATCGCCTTTGTCGTCGCCGATCTCGACGCCAGTCAGCTTCTACAGGCCAGTGCCGCGCCCGGTGCCGAGCAGATGACGTTGCTCAACAGCCGGGCGCCGGACGACGTGCTTCGCCAGCAGGACTGCCGTGGGAACGTCCTGCACACGATCCCGAGCCGCGCCATGCTCGCCGACGGGCTGGCGCAATATCTCGCCTGGAAGCGCTGGCAGCGTTGGTTCCTGCTTGTGGGGCCGCATTCGCAGGATCAGGCGATGGCTGCGGCCTTTCGACGGGCGGCGGCTCGCTTCGGAGCCGAGATCACGATCGACCAGCCGTGGACATTCAGGCCCGCCAACGGACGTGCCGATACAGGGCATGTCACGCTGCAGACCGAAATACCCGCGGTCACGCAGGTCAGCGACTATGATGTGCTCGTGGTCGCCGACGAGGCGGATGAATTCGGCGCCTATCTGGAGGGCCGCACTGCGCTGCCGAGAATCGTCGCCGGCACGCAAGGGCTTGTCGCCACAGGCTGGAGCGCTGTCAGCGAGGAATGGGGCGCCACGCAACTGCAGGACCGTTTCCACAGGCAGGCAGGGCGCTGGATGTTGCCCAGCGACTACGCGGCCTGGCTCGCTGTGCGCAGTATCGGCGAAGCGGCGACGCGCCTGCACAGTCTCGATCCCGCGGCAATCGGCAGATATATACGCGGCGACGCGTTTCTTCTCGCTGGCTTCAAGGGGCAGGGGCTTAGTTTCCGTCCCTGGGACGGACAGATGCGCCAGCCCATTTTGATCGCCGGGCCTCGCCTCTTGATTTCCAGCTCACCGCAACCGGGCTTCCTGCATCAGCGCACGCCGCTCGACACGCTGGGCATCGACCTGGAGGAGAGCACATGCAAGTTCTGATGACGCTGTTGTTGGCGGCGTTCGCTCTTGCTGCTCCCGCCGCCGCCGAGACCATCTACGTTTCCAATGAGCAGGATAATACCGTCGCGGTCGTCGACGGCGTGACAATGACTTTGCTGGCGACGATCGATGTCGGCCGCCGTCCGCGCGGGCTGGCGCTGTCGATCGACAACAAGATGCTTTTCGTCGCGGAAGGCGACGACAACCGCATCGACGTGGTCGACGTCGCGAAGCGGCGGGTCGTCGGCGAATTGCCTTCGGGAGCCGATCCGGAATTCTTCGCAGTCCATCCCGATGGCAAGCGGCTGTTCGTCGCCAACGAGAATGACAATCTGGTGTCGGTGGTGGACATCGCCGCGGCCAAGGTCATCGGCACCGTGGATGTCGGCGTCGAACCGGAAGGAATGGCGGCCAGCGCCGACGGCCGCTATGTCGCCTGCACTTCGGAGACCACCAGCATGGTGCATCTGATCGACGCAGGCACGCTTGAACTCGTCGACAATCTGCTGGTCGATACCCGGCCGCGCGCGGCTTTATTCTCGCCGGACGGTAAGCAATTCTGGGTGTCCTCGGAGATCCGGGGCACCGTCACCGTCTTCGACACGGCAACGCGCGCGCAGACCGGCAAAGTCGAGTTCGAGGTGCCGGGTATACGACGCGAGGGCGTGCAGGCGGTCGGCATGGCGACGTCCCGCGATGGCACGACCGTCTATGTGGCGCTCGGCCCCGCCAACAGGATTGCGGAAGTCGATGTGAAAACGCTGGCGGTCCGTCGGCTCTACCTTGTTGGTCAACGACCCTGGCACGTTGCGCTCTCCGGCGACCAGAAGCGCCTGGTCACCGCAAACGGGAATTCCGGCGATATCTCGTTCATCGATCTGGAAAACCAGGAGGTGGTGAAATCGCTGCCGGTGGGGCGGGGGCCGTGGGGCGTCGTGATCGGGCCATGAACGCCTTGTCGGTCGAGAATCTGGGCCATAGTTTCGGGAACCGGCGGGTTCTCGACGGCGTCTCTTTCTCTGTGGCCCAAGGCAGGATGTGCATCTTGCTAGGCCGCAACGGCGCCGGCAAGACGACGCTGTTCTCGCTGATCACCGGTCTTTATCACGCCCGCTCCGGCTCGGTGCATGTCTTCGACCAGGCGATGGATGTCAACCCGTCCGCCGCGTTGGCGCAGATGGGCGTCGTCTTCCAGTTGCCGACCCTCGATCTCGATCTGACGGCCGGCGAGAACCTGCGTTACCACGCGGCCTTGCATGGGCTTAGCCAGGCCTTGAGCAAGGAGCGCTCCATCCACGAACTCGGCCGGCTGGACGTGCTGGACAGGATCGACGATCCTGCCCGAGCGCTTTCCGGGGGGCAGCGTCGCCGTGTCGAGATAGCACGCGCTCTGATGCATAGCCCACGCCTTTTGCTGCTGGACGAGCCGACCACCGGGCTCGACGTGCCGGGCCGCCGCGCGCTCGAGCGGCACGTGCGGGAGCTTTGCCGCCAGCGCGGCATTGCCGTCCTGTGGGCAACACATTTTCTGGAGGAACTAACGGCGGATGACGATGTGGTGGTGCTGCATCGAGGCACAATCCGGTGGGCCGGCCGCGCCGATCGGCTGGCTGCCGATCTCGGTGTGGCGAGCACGGGCGAGGCCTTCGCGTCGCTGACGGAGTCCGAATGAAAACGTCTCACGCGGTGCGCGCGCTCAACGGCATCCTGCGCAGGGAGATGCTGCGCACGTTGCGGCAACGCGGCCGGCTGCTCTCGGCGATGGTACGGCCGCTGGTCTGGCTGGCAATCTTTGCCGCTGGCTTCCGCTCCGTTCTCGGTCTGTCGATCACGCCACCCTACCAGACCTATGTTCTCTATGACGTGTATGTGGTGCCCGGGCTAGCGGCCATGATGCTGCTCTTCCATGCCATGGCGAGTTCGCTGGCCATGGTCTACGATCGCGAGATGGGCAGCATGCGCCTGTTGCTGACCGCACCATTGCCGCGCTGGTACCTGCTTGCGGCGCGCCTGCTGGCCAGCGTGATCGTCGGCGTGCCGCTGGTCTATTTGTTTCTGTTGATCGCGCGTTTCTGGGATGTGCGGCCGCCCGTTCTCGGCTACGTCGCGGTATTTCCGGCGCTCGTGCTGGCGGGCCTGATGCTTGGCGCGTTCGGCCTGCTTGTCTCCTCGGTTTCGACACAGATGGAGAACTTTGCCGGTGTCATGAATTTCGTCATCTTTCCGGTGTTCTTTGCCTCGACGGCGCTCTATCCGCTGTGGCGGCTTGCCGAGGCGGGACCGGTGCTGGCAACAATCGCCGCCTGGAACCCGTTCAGCTCGGCGGTCGAGCTGATACGCTTCGCGCTCTATCTGCGGTTCGATCCTGTCGCGGCGATTGTGGTCCTTGGCTGCCTCATCGCCTTCTTCCTCGCGGCGGTCATCGGCTACGATCCCGGCCGCGGCTTGTGGTCCCGGCGCGGCGGCGAGGGCTGATTTACCTCAAAGCATAGAGATAAGCGGCGATGTCCCGCGCCTGTTGCTCGGTGATCCTCGTCGACGGCATGGCCGTGTGCGGATTGACTTCCCTCGCCGAGCGTATCCAGCGGATCATGTTCTCCGGATTGTTTGCCAGCAGGCCACCGATAAAGACCCTGTCGGCAAGGCCACCGTCCAGGCGGGGTCCGACCTGGCCTTGCGCACCCGGCACGCCGGGTATCGTATGGCAGCCGGAGCAGCCATTCGCCGTCATGATTGGAATGGCGCGGGCGCCTACGCCGCCGGTCGCCGCATCCGACTCGTGCCGGACGCGCTCGCGCCTGTCGGACCACAAAGTCGCCGCTGCGACAGCCGCAGCCAGCAGCAGGATTGCGGCAAGGGCGCCCCCGATCAGCCTACCCAGGTCGGAGCGCATGTGTTGCCTCCCTGGTTGCGCTGCTGCTTATCCAGAGGCCGGCGAGCAGCAAGGCGGCGCCGCCATAGATCAAGCCTGCCGGAACCCACATTACCAATCCGGCGAGCTGCTGGTCCTCGATCGCGGTCATTCCCCACAATGCCGCGCCGGCGCCATTCTCCGGATACCAGAGTTTGGGCGACATCAGCAGCAGGACACCGAGCAGGCCGGTATGAAGCGAGGTGAAGAAAAGATGCATGACGGAGTTGCCATAGGTCTGCTGTCGACCGGGGCGCGGTAGGAGCGCCCACCAGAACAGCAAGGCTGTGCCGAGGAAGCTCGCATGCTGGGCATAATGGAGAAAGCCCTGCTGGAGCGCTGCCTGGAACAACGCCGGAATGTGCCAGATCCAGATGGCGACGCCGTGAATGATCGTCGCGTTGAGGGGGCGGATCACCAGGGCCCAAACCGATTGCAGCGTCTTTGCGCGCGTGAGCTTGCCCGTTCCGCGGCGAAGTGAGGCCGGCAAGGACCAGAGCAGGACTGCGCCTGGGCACGCGGCGACAAGGAGAGGCGCCGCCACCGCCATCAGCAGTTCATGCTCGATCATATGGGCGGCAAACACCCGCTCGCCGAGCGCATGGATGGGGCTGACCAGTGCTGCCGTCAGCACGCCCCAACCGGCGGCGAACAACAACGCCTGCCGCATCCGCTCGGGACGGCCTCGGCTGCTGCGGCGCCACAACCGAGTCGCTCCGATGGCATAAAGGAAGGCAATCGCGGCCAGCGGAAACGTGATGGGAAATGCGAGCGTCCATCCGGCCTCGGGCGCGCCGGCGCCGTAGCAGATCGAGGTCGAGAAGAACGCGTCGAAGCTCATCGCAGGCACTCGTCGAGAATGAGAGCCGCGCTGCCTTGCATGATGATGACGAGGGCAAACAGCAATGCCGCAAGCATGCCGAGATCGGCGACGAACTGCTCGGTGCTGCGCGTGCGCTCAGGCTTGAAGGCGGCGCCGCCCTGCCGCTTCGCCCGCCATGACAAGGCACCGCCGAGCAGCGAAAGCACGGCGAGCACCAGTGCCACGGGAAGCACCACCGGCACCTGGCGGTTGCACTGCCATGGTACGAGTGCGTAGTTCAGCTGCGTCGAGATTGCCCAAGCCATGGGCCCCGACAGAAGACCACCCCAGGACGTTCCCATTTTCAACGCACGCATCAGCCTAGCCTCGGCATCCAGTAGATGAGCAGATAGATCGGGATCCAGGTCAGCACCACGAAATCCCAATAGAAGACATTGTCGCCGACATCGCCGAAGCGCCGGCCGCTATAGCCATGGCGTGTGAACATCAGCACCGTCAAAACGATGGTGTCGCCGACATCGGTGATCAGGTGTGTGGTATGCAGCCCGAGCAGCACCCAGAGCATCGAACCATAGGCGTTCGTGTCCCAGTAGATGTTCAGCGCCGGGAATTCGAACCAGCGCACGACAAGCGGGGCCAGACCGAGCAGCGACATCACCACCAGCCCGATCCGCACCGGCACGATCGCGCATTGCTTGGCATGGCCGTGGAGGATGTGATTCGGCACCACGCTGATGATAAACAGGATGGTGACGATCGTTCCGGGCCAATGGTCGGGGTGCGGGGCGCTTAGACGCCAATTGGGCCACAAGGTGGCGAGATAGAGATAAGCGCCCGCGGCCAACGCAAAGCCCATGCCTTCCAGCGCCATGAAGCCGAGCGTTCCCCACCAGGTCGGGCTGCGCGGACCATGTCCAAAGGTTGGGAGGTCCGAAAGATCCAAGCTGGGACGCTCACTCATCCCTCATCCTCCGGGTCGTCCTTGGGCCAGAACCAGCCGATCAAGGTGATGGCGATCGGCGCGGCGCCCCAGACGATCGCCCAGGGCGTGAAGATCGAATAGACAAACGTACCGCCGACGGCGATTGCCGCCAGCAGCGGCCAGATCGACGGTGTCGCCGATTTCTCGCGAATGTCGGGGTGGGCTTCCGCCACGGTTGAGATCAACAGCTCACGGACATCGACGCGGAGTCCGGTCGCCACAGGCATCGCCTCCCGTTCGGCCCAGAGCGGCTCGACATGCGTGACAATCGGTATCCGCGCGAAATTATAGCTTGGCGGCGGCGAAGACGTCGCCCATTCGAGCGTACCGGCATCCCAGGGATTGTTTCCGGCCAGTGCGCCCTTCAACGCGCCGTGTACAAGATTGAAAGTGAACAGTACGAAGCTGAGGAAAAAGAGCACCGCGCCGGCGCTGATGAACAGGTTGATGTTGCCCCAGCCAAGCTCGGCCGGATAGGTGTAGACCCTTCGTGGCATGCCCCAGAGCCCGACGAGATGCATTGGAAAAAAAGCCGCGTTGAAGCCGATGAAAGCCAGCCAGAAATGCCAGCGCCCGAGACGCTCGCTCATCATGCGGCCGCTGATCTTGGGGAACCAGAAATAGGCCGCGCCCAGCAGCGGGAAGACCGAACCGCCGATCAGCACGTAATGGAAATGGGCGACGACGAAATAGGTGTCGTGCACCTGGAGGTCCAGCGGCACCGAAGCGAGCATGACGCCGGTGAGGCCGCCGATGACGAAGATGAAAAAGAAGCCGAACACGAACAGCAGCGGCGTGCGGATCACCGGCCTGCCGTCCCACAAGGTCGCCAGCCAGCAGAAGATCTGAACGCCATTGGGGATGGCGATCAGCATGCTCGACGCGGTGAAGAAGCTGGCGCCGAGCTTGGGTAGTCCCGTCGCGAACATGTGATGGACCCAGAGGCCGAACGAAAGGAAGCCGACGGCGATCAGCGACAGGACCAGCCCGAGATGCCCGAACACGGGACGCCGGGCGAAGACCGGGATGATCGCCGAGACCATGCCCGTCGCCGGCAGGAAGATGATGTAGACCTCGGGATGGCCAAAGAACCAGAACAGATGCTGGAAGAGCAGTGCGTCGCCGCCCTCGGCCGGGTTGAAGATATGTGTGCCGACCAGCCGGTCGAGGATCAGGAAGGTCGAGGTGATCATCACCGCGGGCATGGCGAAGACGACGACGAAGGAGGTAACCAGCATTGCCCAGACGTAGAGCGGAATCCTGTCCAGCGACATGCCGGGGGCTCGCTGCTTGAACACGGTGACGATGGTTGCCACCGCGACGGCCAGGGAGGATACTTCTGTATAAGTGATCATCTGGGCCCAGACGTCGGCCCGCTTGCCCGGCGCGAATTCGGGGCCTGACAGCGGCACATAAGCAAACCAGCCGACGTCGGGCGCCATGTTGAGCGCGAAAGACACCCAGGCGAATATGCCGCCCGAAACATAGATCCAGTAGCTGAACGCATTCAGGCGGGGAAAGGCGATGTTGCGGCTGCCGACCATCAGCGGGACGAGATAGATGCCTGTCGCCTGCACGATGGGCACGGCGAACAGGAACATCATGGTCACACCATGCATCGTGAACAGCTGGTTGTAGAGGTCCGGGCCGATCAGACCGCGCTGCGGCCCTGAGAGCTGGATGCGCATGGCGACAGCGTTGAGCCCGCCCAGGCACAGAAACACGAAGGCGGTGATCAGATAGCGCCGTGCGACGACCTTGTGGTCGACGCTCGACAGCGCGCCGATGATGCCGGGGGGCGTGCGCCATGTCCGCGCCAGCCAGCGATCCAGGCTGGCATCGTCCATGCCGGTGTCGCGCGGTCCATCATGCTCGGGTGCGACGTCGCCCGCGGTAGAGGTTTCACGCACCGGCGGCAGGTCGCGTTCGCTTGTGAGATCCGCGCTGCTCATTTAAGCGCCTCGAGATAGGCGACCATGGCGTTGAGTTCGTCGCCGCTGAGCTCCACCACCGGCATGTGGGATCCGGGCTTGATGCCCTGTGGGTCGGCTATCCAGGCGGCGAGATTGCCGCGGCTCATCGTCAATGTCCCGGCGGCAAGCGTCTGCCGGCTGGCTATATGGGTGAGGTCAGGGGCGACCGTTCCTCCGGCAGGCGTGCCGCCTATTCTGTGACACATCACGCAAGGGCGCTTCAGAAACAGATCCTGGCCGGCCTTGGCCTCGTCCCCCGTCGGAGTAGCTGCCGGCTGCAACTGGTCGTTCCACCAGGCGTCGAACTTCGCACGCGGCTCGGCGATGATGAAGGTGCCCATGTTTGCGTGCTGCGCCCCGCAGAACTCGGCGCATTGACCTCGGTAAACACCAGGCTTGTCTGCCTTGAGGTCGAGCACGTTCATGTGGCCGGGAATGAGGTCGAGCTTGCCCGAAAGGCTCGGAATCCAGAAGGAATGGATGACGTCGGTCGAGGTCAGAAGAAGCTTCACCGGCTCCCCGGCGGGGATATGGATCTCGTTCGCCGTGGTCAGGATCCGGCTTGGCGTGGCATCCTCATAGCGCACCTCCCACCACCATTGATGGCCGGTGACCCGAATGGTCAGTGCGGCATCCGAGCCGATCGCGGCGAGCGTCCTGTTGGCGAAGAAGCTCAGCAAGGTCAGTCCGATCAGGACAATGGCGGTCAACCCGACGGCGGTCATCACCGCGCGCAGCTTCCGGTCGTCGGCGCCGGCCTTGATCGCGAGCGGCTCCGCCTGCGCGCGCGACCGCATCATCAAGGGTACGACGAGGGCGATCATCACCAGCACCCACACCACGGCGCAGAGCGCGGTGAAGAACCAGATCAGCCATGCCAGTTCGCTCGCCGCGGGACCTTTCGGGTCGAGGGCGGATTGCCAGCCCGCGCATCCCTGGAGCAACAGAGCGCCGGTGGTGGCGAACGCCATCGAGACGAGACGTTTCACGGCGACTTCCCCAGCGTGGCCGCGTCGGGCATGCGGTTTTCCGACGGATGCGCCATCATGTCGTCATTGCGTTGCGGCGCGGCGGAAGACGGCGCGTTGCCGCTCAGCGAGCGCACGAAAGCCGCAAGCTCCCAGATCTGGTCGTCGGGAATCTTGTCGCGGAAGCTCGGCATGCCGTTTGGCCGACCGTCGCGGATCGTGGCATGGATGCTTTCGATCGAGCTGCCATAGAGCCACTTCTGGTCCATCAGGGCCGGCCCCATGCCGCCGCCGCCATTGGCGTGGCATCCCGAACAGTTGAACCAGCCGAAAAGCCGTTTCCCTTCGCTCATATGGAAGGCGTTGGCCTCGAAGCTCGCCGCCTTGTTATCGCTGGCGGGGGGGCGCTGTCCGCCGGGCTCCAGCGTGGTCACAGGCGTCGGCTGCTCGCCCGATCCGAGCGCCGATTGCGGGCGCGTGTCACGGTCCTCGCGCTGGCAGGCAGCGAGCGCCAGGACTGGAAACAGGAGCATGGCCACAACGGCTCTCATCGCACCGGGCTCCCCGAGGCATCGAGGCGCGGCACGCCGTACTGTGACAGCAAGGCATCTATCTCGACCTTGTGCCTGGAGAGGGCGCCATTGACATCGCCGCGCAGCGCATCGTCTTCGCGGCGGACGCCCATCGAGATGTCGTAGATCATCGGCAGTTGCGGTCCGTCGATGCGGGGCGCAACCGGCGTGATGCGGAGCGGCACCTTCTGCCTGGCGGCGAAGTAGCCGGCGAGGGGGCCCCAGACCACGGCAAGGTCGATCTCGCCACTCGCCACCGCTTCGACGATGCGCGCCGGCGGGTTGGGGGCGGAATAGTCGCCATAGACCGGATAGCCAACGAGGTGCCCGACGATACCGCGGCGGCCAAGCGCCTGGACCGGAGGCGAATTGGCGCCATCGTCGCCGATGAGCTGAACACCGATCCGCATGTCGCGCAGCCGCGGATCATTGAACGATGCTACGTCGGGGCCGTCCCTGCGGGTGACGAAGACATAGGACGATCGGTAGTAGGGCGTGGTGGTGCGCAGCATTTCGAGGTTGCTCGGCGTGCCCGGCACGAGATCGCACAGGCCCGCCTTCAGCGTATTGCGGATGAAGCCGCGACGCTGCGCCCACCAGGTATAGGTCAGCTTGGCGCCGAGATCGGACGCAACGATTTCTGCGATCCTGTTCTCGAAGCCCTGACCTGCCGCGTTGGAGAACGGCAGGTTGTTCGGATCGGCGCAGACCCTCAGCTCACGTGCGTCGGCTGTGGCCGTCAAGAACACGAAGGCAATCGCGGCCATGCCGATCGCCAGCCGTTGACACCCCTTTCGCGCCGGACCTACGGTCAAGTACAATCCATCAAGGCAGCCGGAACACATAAAGCGTGCCTCCCGAGGTTGTCGCGTTCTTCAGATCCTTCATGGCATTGACGAAACCGAGCGCGGCGGTGGCGTCACGCGGGTCAAGATCGCCCGATACAATGGCGCCGGCCCAGCCGCCGACGCCTGAGAGGATGGCGACATATTGGTGCCCGTCGGGACCGCGATAGGTGATGGGCTGGCCGATGATCCCGGACGAGGTCTTGAACTGCCAAAGCAGGTCTCCGGTCTTGGCGCTGACCGCCTTGAACCAGCCTTCCATCGTGCCATAGAAGACAACGTCGCCGGCGGTCACCACCGCGCCGCTCCACACCGGGAAATTCTCCTTGAGGCTCCAGGCGGGTTTCTCCGCGGCGATGTCCCAGGCGGTGAAGGCGCCGCGATTACCGCCGGGCCCTGGTATCATGCGGACGTTCATGCCCACATAGGGCGTGCCGGCAATGTAGTTCACCTCGACGCCTTCTTCATCCATGCACAGATTGTTGTGCGGGATGTAGAGCAGGCCGGTCTTCGGCGAGAACGCGGAAGGCTGCCAGTCCTTGAGGCCCGACGCCGTCGGACAGATATCGCGAACGACCTTGCCGGTGCCGGTCTTCTTGTCCGGGTTTACGATCAGCCGACCGGTTTTCAGATCCACACCTTTGCTGGAGTTGACCGGACCAAACGGTTTTGCCGACAGCACCTCGCCGGTTGTCCGGTCGAGGATGTAGAGATAGCCGTTGCGCTCCGGCCGGATCAGCACCTTGCGCGGCTTGCCCTGCCAGGACATGTCGAGCAGGATCTGCTCGTTGATGCCGTCATAATCGTGGAGGTCATGCGGGCTCCACTGATAGAACCATTTCGCCGCGCCGGTGTCGGGATCGCGCGCGAAAATGCCAGACGTCCACTTGTTGTCGCCCGGCCGCAAATCCGGATTCCATGGTCCGGGATTGCCGGTGCCGTGGAAGATCAGGTTCAGATCGGGATCATAGGAAATCCAGCCCCACATGTTGCCGCCGCCGATCTTCCAGGCTTCCGGCGGCCACGTCGTGACGCCAAGATCCTTGCCTTTGTCCATGTCGTAGTGCGGCTTGAAGTCCGATCCGATCAGCACGTCCTTGTCCGGCCCGGTGCTATAGGCGATCCAGACGACATGACCGTCGCCGGCGTCGAGCGCCTTTACCCAGCCGCGAACGCCCATCTCGCCGCCGGAATTGCCGACCAGCACTTTGCCCTTCACCACAAGCGGCGCCATGGTGATGGTCTCGCCGATGTTGATGTTGCCGACATGAGTGTTCCAGATCGGCTTGCCCGTGTTCGCATCAAGGGCAATCGTGTGGCCGTCCAGCGTATTGAAAAAAATGCGCCCGTCGGCGAATGCCACCCCGCGGTTGACGACGTCGCAGCAGGCCACTCCCTGTGCCGCCGGCTCGGGATTGGGTTCGTACTTCCACTTCATCGGGGCGCCGGGCTTGGAGAGATCGAGCGCATAGACGAAGTTGGGAAAGGGCGTCACGATATACATGGTGTTGCCGACGACCAGCGGCGCTGCTTCCTGGCCCTTGTTCACGCCTGTCGAGAACGTGAACGCGACCTGCAGGTTCTTGACGTTGCCTTCATTGATCTCGGAGAGTTCGCTGAAGCGCGTCGACGCGTAGTTCTTGGCCGGCATCGTCCATTGGCCGTCATCGGGTGGCGAGGCTGCGGCTGGCGGTACGATCGCTGGTGTTTTAGGAGGCTCGGACGCAGCGCCCAGAAGCAGCACGCAGGCGAGCAGCGTCACCAGAAGGATAGCGCCAAAGGAATTCCCGGCTGCCAATTTGCGGGTACGTCGTTCTACGTCAACGCGCGTTAATGCCAACTGCGGCATAGCTTTCATTTATTGATCGAGCCTCCCACGCCGGCGCCGAGTTCGGCCGCGATGTCGGCCTCCGTTCCGGCACAAAGCGGATGGCCCCAGCCCGAAGCGCTTTTGCCGCCGGGGTCCAGATCGTAGACAATGGCATCCTTGCGATTTGGATTGACGCCTGCCGGGACCTTGTCGAAGCCGAGCGCCGCGCGGATACGCCAGGCGACATTGTGATCGGCGCATGAGGAGTCGCCTGAAACGCCGAGGCCGCCGACAATGCTCTTGCCGTCGTAGAGGGCAAGCCCGCCGCCAAACACCACGACGCCTCCGATCGGCTTGCCGACGAGCGGGTCGCCGGCGCTTCCGAACGTTTTGGGATCGCCCGTATAGGCCGCGGCCTGGTTGACGGGATTGGTCTCCTGCAGGCCAAATAGCGGTCCGCCGGGCTGCACCCCCGCATAGAGATTGGCCGTCGAGAGGGCCATCTGAGCCAGGCTGAGACCGTTGGCCGTGTTGGCTTTCTCCGCTGCTATGAGCCGACTTCCCGGCCATTGCGAGTCGGGGGTGGGGCCGCTGAACGCAATCGCGCAGACAGTGCCGTCACGGGCAACGATGGCTGCCCATTCGTTGGTTTCAAAGCCGCCATTGGCTGGTCCGCCGCTTGCCTTCACGTTGGCTTTGAGGGCTGCAAGCAGCTTATCGTGATCGGCCGGACAGGGTTCCTGCGCCATGGCCTCGTGCCCGTGGAACAGGCCACCCATCAGCAACAGCAGGCCAAAAAGAGGTACGAAAAGCTGCGAGCGATACATTGTCCTGGCATTCGTTTACAAAACAAGGACCACCCAGGCAGACCGCAGAATGCGAGGATACGTCCAATGGGTCAGTGCCTAACTCGCGTAATGCTTCTATGTTCCTGCTTTGCATAAAATTCGTGCAGTTGGATTTGGGTGCAGGTGTTCAATCAAAGCATGGGACCTGGATACCCGTGGCCACAGGCCAAGCGGTGAGGCAACGCGGCTGATCCAGGAAAATGCGATCGGGACAGCGCAGACGCACCCGCCCTGACAAACGCTGTTGCATGTCACGGCGTTCGACGATGGATGATCTCTTCAATAAGTTTAGCGTCGGCTTCGTATTCCGCGGCGCGCGCAGCCATTTGACTGGCCAGGCTGTGTCTTTCCCGCGCGGCTTCGCGTTTTGCCGTACGTTTCGCCAACTCAGCCCGCTGCTGGTGCGCTCTTAGAAGGCTCCAAAGAGCCTGTTCCGCATCGTCAGCCTGGGCCTGCATCAAAACGTCTGCCCCGAACGCATGTCCGGTGTGGCAGCGGTAACGGGTAATCGGCCCGTCTTCGATCTCCCATAGGGGGCCATGACATTCGGGGCAGACAAATGTCGAGGGGGCGCCAAGCTGGCCTTCGGTCAATTCCATTGTGCTGTGCTCCTGAGCTGCAATCGCTGCCTCAAGGCGGATGCCGGACGGGATTTCTGGTGTCGGCCCTGCGATTTCGGAAGCAAGCCTGTGCAACAGGCCAGCCATTTCGGACAGAGGGACGCAATGGTCGATTTCCACATTCTGCAAGGCGCTCAGCGGCATATCGGGTACTGCGGCGTCGCCGGGGTCCTGGACTACGCTGACGCCTCCGCACATCTTGATTGCGTGCAGGCCGGCGGTGCCGTCGGAGAGGCTGCCTGTGAGCACGACGCCGATCACGCTGCCGCCAAAGCTGCAGGCCGCCGATCGAAACAGGGGGTCGATGGCGGGGCGCGCCAGGTTCTCGCGCGGCCCGCGCCGCAGCAGCATATGATCGTCATGTAACAGAAGGTGAGCTCCGGGCGGTGCAACGAAGATGTGCCCGTTTTTAACCTTCATGCCGTTGGAGGCATTTGCAACGGGCATGTTGGCAGCGCGACCGAGAATGTCGCCGAGGTAACTCGTGGGACCAACGTGCTGTACGACGAGGAGAGCCGCCGGGATGTCCGGCGAAAGATCGCGGACAAGTCTCTTCAGCGCGTCGACGCCGCCGGCCGATGCTCCGATTGTCACGATGCACCGGTTCTCGCAACCGTCGGGACGGACCTTGTCCGGCTGGCCCGCACGCTCCGAATCTGATCGTGGTGCGGCGGTGGCCATGGTTGCTTCACCCACATTCAGCACAGATGTCGATGCGAGCGCTCCGGCCAGTCCGTTGCTGGTCGGGCGCCCTGCCTTCGTCGGTGTTAGCTTCCGGCCGCATCGCGGAACATAGATGCCTGCAATGATGTCGGCTCTGTACTAACGCCTACGTGCGCGTTTGACAGCAGCCTCTGCCACGGCCGGGGCCTCCTGAATGCTTGCCGCGCCGCCGAAATCGGCGTTCTTGGTACGGCCAGCTCCCGGGCCCGCTCCTAGATCAGCGCCTGTTGTCGGATCGGAAGCCGGATCGGAAAGCGTACGGTCGGCCATCCTGGCCACCACCTTCATGTCTTTGGCCCCCAGCTTGACAGTTGCCAGGCCGTCTCCGCCGTCGACGGGCATCACCTCTTCAAGGTCATCGATCCGATCCCACTCTTCGCCGGAATTCCATGGGCCAGCGACATCGCCGTCGCCTTGAGAGGTGTTGACATACATGCTGGCGTACTTCTCTACGCCTGGGAGCTTGCCGGAAGGGAAATTGTTTTCGATCGCGTAGAGTGCTTTCTCAAACGACTTCTGGTGCGCGATCTCGCGGGTCATCAGGAAGCCGAGCGCGTCCTTGATTCCCGGGTCGTCGGTGATGTTGATGAGGCGTTCGTACACGATCTTGGCGCGGGCTTCGGCGGCGATATTCGACCGCAAATCCACCGTAGGTTCACCGCGCGAGTCGACATAGGCCGCGGTCCAGGGAACGCCGGCTGAGTCGCACAGCGCGGGAGCGCCGCCGAACAGAATTGATTCCTTGGCTGTTGTGCCGCTGGCGCCGATCATCAGGTAAAGGTCGGCTTCCTTCATTTGGCCCTCGGCCAGCTGTGCCTTGAGCCCCTTGTTGAGCATGGTGACGATTGATCCCACCACTTCGAGATGGCTGAGTTCTTCGGTCGCAATATCGAGCAACATGTCGCGACGGCCAAGATCGTCCTCGCCAAGCCCTTGCGTGAAATAGCGCATGGCCGCTGCAAGCTCGCCATCGGCGCCGCCGAACTGTTCCATGATCATGCAGGCCAGGCGAGGATTCGGCTCCGAGACGCGAACGGTGTATTGCAGGCGCTTGTTGTGCATGAACATGGACATCTCTCCGGTTAGATCATCCGAACATCCCGGCAAGTTGATTGTTCCATCCGGCCATCGGCCAGCGAGCATTTTTACGGTAACTTCAGTGTTGAGCATCGCAGGGAGCCAGAGGCGGCATTTATTTCTCCGACCGGTGACCGGCGGCAACGAGATTTCGATCGTGCTGCGCCATCACAGCAATGAGCAAGGCCGCGGATGGGCAAGAGGTAGACAAAATCTGGAGGGATACTGGCTCGGAAAAGTGAAGCCGGGCCATATTAATACGATGTCGGTGTCGACACCTTCGGCCCGTTTCGCCGCACACCTTACGCGGCAAACGCCGGGTTCGGTCACACGGCGAGCGTCGCGGGCTGTTGCCCGTTCACTTTCGATCCAGCACCTTCCGGACTTTCTCTGCCAATTCGTCGATCGTGTAGGGCTTGGTCAAAAGTTCGGTTCCGAAATCGAGCGTGCCGTTGTGGACAATCGCATTTCGTGTGTAGCCGGTGGTGTAGAGCACTTTTAGCGACGGGTGCATTGTCTTGACCTGATCCACTAGCTCCCGGCCCGACATCTCCGGCATCACCACGTCGGTGAACAGAAGCGACGGCACTTGCCCCCTTTCGACGGCCACCAGCGCTTCGCGTGGACCTTGCATTTCCAGCACGGAGTAGCCCAGTTCCCGCAGCGCTTCCGCGGCCATCAGCCGGACGCGATCTTCATCCTCGACAACCATGATGATCTCGTCTGCACAGCCGGGGTGCTCGCCTGCCACGACGTCGATTTGGCTGTCGAGCACGCCATGGTGCGAGCGCGGCAAATATATTTTCAAGGTGGTTCCGATGCCCTGCTCGGAATAGATCTTCACACTGCCGCCGGACTGGCGAACAAACCCATAGACTTGGCTGAGTCCCAGCCCGGTGCCTTTGCCGACCCCCTTGGTGGTGAAGAACGGATCGAAAGCTCTTGCGACAACATCAGCAGTCATGCCCGTTCCTGTATCGGTGACCGCTATCATCACATACTGGCCGGAGGGGATCGCGTTCTCCCTGGCATAGCGATCGTCGACGTGGGCGTTTGATGTCTCGATCGTCAGCTTGCCGCCGGCAGGCATGGCATCCCTTGCGTTGACGCAAAGGTTGAGCAGCGCGCTTTCCAATTGCCCTGCGTCGGCCTCGACATGCCATAGGCCCGCAGCGAGCACGGTCTCGATCTGAATGGTCTCGCCAAGCGTCCGGTTCAGCAATTCGCTCATACCGGAGACGAGGCGATTTGGATTCAGCCGCTTCGGCGCCAGTGGTTGCTGGCGGGAAAAGGCGAGCAGTCGCCTGGTAAGTTCTGCGGCACGTTGTGCTCCATCGATCGCGCCGGTTACGAATTGGTGGACGTTGGTATCGCCGTTTCTGAGCTTGCGCTGCACAAGGTTCAGGCCGCCGATGATGACGGCCAGCATATTGTTGAAGTCGTGCGCGATGCCACCGGTGAGCTGTCCGACAGCTTCCATCTTCTGGGCTTGGCGCAGGTGCTCTTCTGCTCTGGCGCGTTCCGCTACTTCATCTTTGACACGCTGTTCGAGCGTGCCGTTGAGTGTCTGCAGCGCCTTGAACAGTCGGGAGTTGTCGATTGCCGTCGCGGCATGGCCCGCAAGCCCCAGCAAGGCCGCCTCTTGCTGTTCGGCGAAGACGCCGATTTCTGGATGGCCAAGGAAGAGGCCACCCAGCACCTCGCCCGAACGCGAGACGACCGGCACGGCGAGATAGGAACGCACCGGCAGATGGCCCTCCGGCATTCCCTTGCGGGGCCAGTTCTTGCCGTAGCGCGGATCGGTGAGGATATCGTCGGAACGCACCACGCTTGTTCCGCGGAAAGTGGGCTCGAACACCGCGGTGTTGCGCGGCATCGGAAAGTTTTCGAAAGCAGAACGAGGTGCCCCCGACAGGGCGTAGAGCACATAGCTGTCGCCCTTGTCGTCGATCACATTGTAGAAGAAAGCTCCAAATTGTGCGCCCGACAGCACCACGCCGGCATCGGTTACCGTCTGGACAATTCGCTCTACGTCAAGCTCGGCCGCCACGGCTGCCGCAGTGGCGTTCATCAACTGAAGCTGATGCTCCACCCGCTTTCGCGCGGTGACGTCGACCACGGTGCCGATGAAGCGGATCGCACGGCCGGACTGGAAAAGCGCTTCCCCCGTTGCGGCAATCCAGCGCTCCTTGCCATCCCGAAGGCCGATCGTCCGGTATTCGATGTCGTAGCGGGAGGGGGTGCCCGGCGCGAGCGACTGGCGTACGGCCTCGTCGGCCCGTGCGCGATCTTCCGGGTGGAGGCCCGCCAGGAAGGCGCTTTCATATGTCACCTCCGCGTCCGGCGGCAAACCAAAAAGGGCTTTGCACCGGTCGTCCCAACGCAGCACTCCGCTGATGGGATCGTAATCCCAGGTGCCGATAGCGGCCGCGTCGGTGGCAAGCCTCAGCCGCTCCTCGCTCGCCCGTGCCGCCTGCTCCGAGCGAACGCGCTCGATGTGAGCCCAGGACCGCTCCGTCACCTCGGTCAGCAAGGACAGTTCGCGTTGCGACCAGACGCGGCGCTGCTTGTCGTGGATGGCCATCAGGGCAGTCAGTCGGCCTTGTTTGACCAAAGGCATACAGATGGTTGCCGTATCCCGATATCCTGAAAGGTCTTCGCTTCCTCGGGAGCAATTTCCTCAAGGTTGTTGTTGATGATAAGCGGCTTGTTGGCGCTGAGATTGGTGACAGCCAGGCGACCGAAATCGGCAAGACTGTAATATCCCCTGATGCTGGGCGAGCCAGGTGCGCTCCAATCGCCGCGGATGGTGAAATGGTCTTGGTCCTGCTCCATGTCGGCATAGGCGCAAATCGAGACGCCAAGATGTTCGCCGAGGAGCCGAGTGGTGATCTGCATGACAGCATCGGCGTCGGCCGCGAGGGCTATCTCCCTGCCGAGGCGGTCGAGAAAAGCAAGGCGTTCGGCGTTCTCACGCAGGGCCAGTTCGGCGCGAAGGCGTTCTATCGCCGTACGCGTCCGGTCCGCGACTGCCGAAATGAGGGCTACTTCCTCCGTCGCCCAGCGTCTGGGCGCGGAGTGGTTCAGGTATAACAGCGCCACCAGCCCGCCATGCTCGGTAACGGGCATGTTGATGACGGATTGGGCGCTGATGGCTTTGAGTGCCTCCGCATGGCTGCTGGTTCGCGGATCTGTCTCGGCGTTTTCAAAGACAACGGTTTCGCCTCGCTTCAAATCCTCGATATACGAGCCGTAGTTCCTGAAATTCAGCGTCCCAGCCAGGCTTTTGATGCCTGGCGCGTTCCAGTCCCTGTCAATGGTGATCGTTTCTTTCTCTAGATCGATCGTGCCGTATCCGGCTCGGCTGATGCCAAAATGGTTCCCCAGCAGTTCCGCGGCTGCGTAGGCCAGTTCTGCGGGATCCGTAATCTCGCGAATACGGTCGCCCAGCGCTGCCAAAAGCTCGAAGCGCTGCAGTTCAGATCGCGGATTGCTTGAAGTGGCCCCCATTTCGCCCCCGTTTTGCCCGGACTTAAATGCAGTCTGCGGCCAAGAGTTCCCCGCAGGACGGCAGTTTCTTTGGCGGGCCGGTCAGCCGAACACGCCGCACCGCGGTCATAGGTTAATGACAGCTTGGCGCGCTGTGGCGGATAAAGGGGAAACCAGCGGGCACTTGACGAGCTCCCGCTGGCTGGGTGCCCGAACCGCACTTCACTCGTTTGGAGACGTTTTGATGCTTGACCGACCCATTCTTACGAATACGGACGCTCTCTATCCAGACGACCTGAAAACGCTTCGGTCGGTTTTCGACGCGCTGTGTGAGGAATTTGAGATTTCGTCGGACACTACCGCGGCAGAATCCATCGCGAGAGAGCTGGTCAGACTTTTCCAGACCGGGATGACGGAAGCGGCCATGCTGATGATTGCCGTGCGCGCACGTTGGCAGGGTGATTGGAAACTGGGAGGCAGCAGCGCTGCCCAGGCTTAACGGTCCCAACTCCATGGGCCTACTTTCCAAGACGCTTGAGCCGGTTGTACAGCGTGTCTTGTCTGGCGGAACAAGCTTTCGCCCCGAGAGTTGGGTTCGGCAGATGGTTTCCAACAGGCACGGCATGGCGTTCGACAGAGATGGACCGAAACTCGCGACCGGGTTGCTCGCGGCCTCATTGGCGGCGCTGGCGGCATACAACGCCATCCGCGCCAAACGTGCGATTGCCGGCCGGGCATGCGGACGTGTGATGGAGATCGATGGTCTGCGCCTGCATTTTATCGAAGCCGGAACCGGCATGCCGCTGCTTCTCCTGCATGGCAATGGATCCATGGCGGAGGATTTCAAGTCGAGCGGCATCTTCGATGAGGCGGCAAAGACCTATCGGGTGCTTGCATTTGATCGTCCCGGTTTTGGGCGAAGCTCACGGCCGCGCGGCCGGCGTTGGTCCGCTCGCGACCAAGCCGACCTTATACATGCCGCCGCCTGCGGGCTGGGTATAGAGAAATACCTCGTGCTTGGACATTCCTGGGGAGCTTGGATCGCCCTCGAATTGGCGCGCAGGCATTCTCCATCGGTCGCCGGCATCGTGCTGGTCTCGGGTTACTACTATCCGCCACCGCGGCTGGATCTTGCACTGGCCGCACTCCCTGCACTGCCTGTGATCGGCACCGCGTTTCGTCACACCTTGCTGCCGCCGCTTGTAAGGCTTGCTTGGCATTGGGCAATGGAGAAGATCTTTAAACCCGCCGTCGTCGCCGGCGAGTTCGCCGCACTTGCCAAAGATGTCGCCAGCCGCCCTTCCCAACTGCGGGCGGTTTCTCTGGAGACAGCATCGATGCTGGCCGCGTCCCTGTTGGGAAAAGCCAACTATAGGGACATTGCCGTGCCCACCGGCATCATGGCGGGATCCGGGGATCGTTTGTTCGACGCGCAACGCGATGCACGACGCTTGCACGCGGAAGTCGGTGGGTCTCTCCTCGAGGTGGTTCCGGGCGCCGGCCATATGGTTCATCAGAGCGCCCCGCAAGCAGTGGTCGGCATGGTGCACACTATTGCAGGGCGGCACGCCTTGTTCCAAGCGGGCCGTCGGCAGCGACCCAAGTCGCGTGCCGACGAGTTCAAGGTAGATCCGGCCTCGCGGGAGCCACCGGCGATAAGCGACGCCGCTTGCACGGAATGATCTCCAACGGGGCTTTCAAATGAGCGACCAACGTCCAGCCGACATGCAGTCGGTGCTCCACCAGAACATACAGGCGCTGGTCGAGCACAGGCGGCAGCAAGAGGAGCACCAAGGCGTTCAAGCGTGGGTCGCCGGCGCTGTTTCGCGCTTCGCGGGAAGCATGACTTTCGTCTATCTGCACCTTGCAATTCTTGTCGTCTGGGTCCTCGCAAACCTTGGCGAGATACCAGCCGTCCCAGCCTGGGACCCGACTTTCGTGATCCTGGCCATGGTCGCCTCGGTTGAGGCAATCTTCCTGTCTACCTTTGTGCTGATCAATCAGAACAGAATGGCCGCCCACAGCGAGCGCCGAGCCGAACTGGATTTGCAGATCAGCCTTCTAAACGAACATGAAACCACGCGGCTGATCGAGATGGTGGCTGCCTTGACGGCGCGTCTGAATATCTCGACCCCGGCCGACAAAGAGCTGCCGGAACTCGCCGAGAATGTCGATCCCCAAAAGGTGATGACGCAAATCCAGCAAGCTTCTGAAGATCAGGAGAACGCTTGATCAAAGCGACCTCGTCGGCGACGGTTCAGCGTCGGCTACAACCTGTAATTCAGCCTCATTGTCCAAGGCTGTCGAAGCAGCTAAGCCGGTGTCGGCCTTTTCCAGGGTGGCTTCCCGACGTCACAAGTCCGCCGCGCAATCGAGGCAGCGTAGAGCTTCGATAGCCAAAGGCTGCTGCGCGTCAGATGGAACCAAGTTGACGCCGAAATCGTATTAGCGGTGGCGGCTTGGGGAGATTCCGGGTGAGCGAAGGTGCTGTTCTGATCGTCGAAGATGAGACAATGATCCTGCTCGACCTCGAGTCAGCTTTGGAGGAGGCCGGCTTCCAGGTGGTCGGCACTCGGAGTGCCGCCGAGGCGCTGGCGGCTTTCGACCCCGATCCGACCAAGTTCAAGGCCGTGCTCACGGACATCCGTCTGGGAGCAGGACAGTCGGGGTGGGAGGTCGCTCGGCACTTGCGAAGGTCCAACTCGACCATCCCGGTTGTCTATATCAGTGGCGACAGCGCGGTACACTGGGGAGCGGAAGGTGTGCCCAACAGCATAATGATCACCAAGCCCTTTTTTCTGCCGCAGATCATAACTGCCGTTTCTCAACTTTTAAACGCGCAGCAAGGTGCAGAAACTCACCTCTAGGAATCGGACCGCGGCTCCACGAAACCACCGAACATTCTTTCTTCGGCCGATCGGCGCCGTCCGGCGTAAAGCGTTCGCGTCTGCTTGGGTCAAATGTCGGCGGCCTCAACCAGATGTCGACCTCAGCTCCTTTCCCTCGCCACCGGCTCGCATACACTCGGAAGCCCTCCCGAAAGCAGAGGCGCTCATTGGTTGAGCTTTCGGTCGAGTTCGTCAAGCAATGATCGATGCTCGCTGGGCATGTCCGCGTCTGTCGGCAGATCCAGCAACTGGCGAAGCTGGCGACGATTGGCGTCCGATGAAATCCACTCCCGTATGAGGCGGGCTATGACCTTTTGTTGTGCCTTGCCGATTTCTTCCATGTTAGATTCCGAGCTTGTCCGTTGGACGAACTCGGCGGCTCTTTGATGGTTCCCCGTCCTGTACACAAATCGAGGCACAATCTATGGGTTAATGCATGTCGCTCAAAAGTGGCCCTGGTTTTGAGACAACGACACGCCAGTGGATGTTTGCAGTCCCAGTCCGCTCGCCTAACGCTGCGCGTAGAGTGCAAATTTATACGTTCGATTTTACCCGAAGCGAGAGGCTCAGCCGCAAAATCTTGGCGCCATTTTCATCGCGCACTTCGATAAACAATTGCTGCCCGTCGACGCTCTTCAGTGACTCTCTCGTGAGGTCGACAAGGCCCTCGAATCCCGCGCGGCGGACCTCCTCGAGGCCAGCGCATTCGACACCTATTTCGTCCTCGAAGATGAGATCGCCATCGCCGCTGTCGAAGAAAAATCGTGCCATCGGAGAGCTTCCGTCACTGCTAATCTGCGGGGTTCCTTTGGTGCAGGTAGGTCGTGTCGAAATCTCCTGCGTGAGTGAGTCCAGCCCAGTCCAGTGCGTGAACTTTTGATCCCGAGGTGGCAATGAGGCCTCTGCGTCGTAGTTCCTGGAGCATCCGGTTGACGTGGACCGTGGACAAACCCAGTGCATCGCCAAGGGCCGCCTGTGTAATGGGGATATCCGCCACGTGATCCTCAATGCGCCCCATGGAGCGCAAGCGAAAAATCAGTTCGCACAGGATGTGAGCCATGCGGGTGTATGCCTCGCGTCTTCCCACATTGATGACCCACTCCCTGTAAATCGCGGCATCTATTAACGTCGACCGCCAAAAAGCGGTGGCGATGCGAGGGTGCTGGTCGCAAACGGCGCGCAGAGTGTCATGCCGCATGAAACCTATTCGCGCCGGCGTAAGGGTCGAGAAGTTACAATCCATGACCGACAGATGCAGCCCATGCAGATCAGGAATGTCGCCGGCGACGAAGAATGATGTGATTTGTCGCTTTCCTTCGCCCGTATGTTTGGTGGAACCGACCAAGCCATCAAGAACGATAAACGAGTAAACAGGACGGTCGCCCTCACGCACCAGATCGTGGTTGGCCAAATATTCCTTCTCCTGGATCGGAATGCCTTTCAGAACGCCGATGTCGGCCTCTCGAAGATCCGAGATGGTCTGAAGCTTGCGAATGAGTACATCCGAGGATGAGGTGGGGAACAAATTGACTACCTGGCTGATGTTGGTGATCGAACTATTATCCGCGCCAAAAGTTCCGACTGGCATGGGGACATGTGCGCGGCGGCAGAAGGCGCCGCCGTGCGGCATGGTCCCATGCCTGGAGCGTTTTGCCAGCGTCGAGCGTGGTTGAAGATCCCGGAATGATCGAAGCACCAGTTTTTAGGACAGCCATAGGTGAGCAAGGCAGCAATGCATTAACCTATGACATAGGCTCGGTTAGAAATTTTCCCGCTGGGCAGCCAGCCCCAGGAGTTCGCCGATCACGGCGCAGCTTTGACCCTGTCGCTCCGCCCATTTCAAGGGCTGCACCCGCAGCCCGTCCTGGAACTCTTTGATGCGCCGCCAGGAACGGGGTGGCTCCGCTGACGTTGTCTCAGTGGCAAGGTGAGATTTCAGTGAACAGGCATATTTCGCGGACGGATGTCGAACAAATCGATCACACGGATGACAGCGGGTTTGCGATAGAGCACGGCGGACCGCCATCCTCAGCAATCGCGGTAGCGCTGGCCCGTGGCCTGGAGACCAGTCGGGACAAGCACATCATCCATATAGCTCCCTCGGAACGCAGTGCCGAGGAGATCGCCGGCGCCTTGCGTCAGTTCCTGCCTGACGCGGATATCATCTTGCTGCCGTCCTGGGATTGTCTGCCCTACGACAGGGTATGGCCCACACGCGCCAATATGGGGCGAAGGCTTCGCGCGTTGCGTGAGATCGCAACGAAGCCGGATCGCCCGCGCATCGCTGTAATGTCGCTCGAAGCCATTCTGCAGCGGGTGCCGCCTGCTCCGGTCATCGCTGCCGGTTTCACAATTCTGGAGGTGGGACAAAAGCTCGACCGTGACGATTTCAGAACCAGGTCCGAAGCAATTGGCTATGTCGTCGACGAGAGGGTCGACGAACCGGGTGAGATAGCCTTTCGGGGCGATCCCATCGATATTTTTCCTGCTGGCGCGGACGGCCCCGTTCGCATCATCGTTGGTCCCGATGCCTGCATCCGCCAGCTCAAGACCTACGACCCGCTCAGTCAGCTCAGCGACCAGGTTCGAGACTCGATTACGGTCGGACCGGCATCCGAGCTGATCTTTAAAGCTGGTGAGCATCCTGAGCTGACAGCGATGCGCGCGACGTCGATGGAGGAGCGCCTGGTCGCATCGTATGGCGCTATGCCATCCGTCTTCGATGCGGCATCCAGCGCTTCGATCTCCTTCCTTGAAGGGACCGACGGGCAGCCGCTCGGCAGAATTCTGGATCTGGTCGAGGATGCACGTCGTGCCAGGCAGGAGGCAGCCGGAACGAAAAAACCTTTGCCGGGACGATTTTACCTATCCCGTGAAGAGTGGGACGCTGCTCTGCTTAACCGCTGCTGCCTGAGACTTGCCGTTTCTGCCGTGGGTGTTCCCAAATTCTTCCGCCAGGCCCGACCCGGGCATGATTTCGCGGAATTCGTCACAAGGCAGACGAGCGCCGGAGTCAGAGTAGTGTTCACCGGCGATGCCTCTGAATTGCAGCGAGCAGATCGCCTGCTCGATAGGAGACTAGGCCGGCGGGCAGAGGAAGCGGCCGACTTGCCGCAAATCCTTTCGGCCGCAAGGGGCTCTCTTCTCAAGGCTGAATTCGTCCTCGACGAAGGGTTTGTCGACGCGCAATCCAATATCGCCGTGGTGGCCGCATCCGACCTGTTTGGTCCCGCGTTGAAGGCGAACGGGAGCGCGACCACGGGCATACTCGAACCCGAGTTGCGCATTGGCGATGTCGTCGTCCATGAAGACCATGGCCTGGGCGTGCTCGCCGCGGTCGAACAGGTCGAGTTGGCTGGCCAGCAACAGGATGTCGTCAGACTGGAATATCATGGCGGGGCTTCCTTGCTGGTTCCGGTCGACGACTTTGGACGAATATGGCGCTACGGCTCGGAACCGGAGGCAGTGTCGCTTGATCGCCTCAAAGGCGAGGGCTGGCCGAAGCGACGCGAAGCTGCGTTGCGCGAGATCGACAGGCTGGCCAAGCGCCTCTTGAGTCTTGCCAAAATCAGGTCCAGCCAGCCTGCCGAGATCATGAAGCCCTCCCGCACGGACTTGGCCCGTTTTGCGGCGAGATTTCCCTATACGGAGACGCCCGACCAAGCGGCCGCCATCCGCGCTGTGCTCGATGATCTTTCGTCGGGAAGAACAATGAACCGGCTCGTCTGCGGCGATGTCGGCTTCGGCAAGACAGAGGTCGCCCTGCGTGCTTGCGCCGCCGCAGCTTTCTGCGGGAAACAGGTTGCTATCATAGCGCCGACAACGGTGTTGGCACGACAGCACTATGAGACGTTCAGCCGCCGCTTCGCAGGAACCGGCTTGCAGGTCGCCCACCTTTCAAGAATGGTCGGGGCAGCGGACGCGAGAGCGGCAAAAGAGGGTCTGCGGAGCGGCCAGGTTGCGGTCGTTGTGGGTACTCAGGCCCTGGCGTCCAAGAGCGTCACCTTCGCCAATCTTGGACTGCTGGTGATCGACGAGGAGCACCGGTTCGGGGTCAAGTTGAAGCGCGCGCTGCGGACCATGGCGCCTCGCCTCCATACGCTGAGCATGACCGCCACACCGATACCCCGGACGTTGCAATCGGCGTTGTCAGGCATCCAGGACGTCAGCGTTCTAAACTCTCCGCCCGCCAAAAGACGTCCCGTTCGCACGATCTTGGCAGCTTTCGATCCAGCATCGGTGCGCGCGGCCCTCCTGCGTGAATTTCACCGGGGTGGACAGAGCTTCTTCGTGGTCCCGCGAATCGAGGATATTGCCCCGGCCTGTGACCAACTGAACAGACTGGTGCCGGAACTCCGGGTCAAGACGGCGCATGGTGAAATGAAGGGGAGACAGCTGGACGAAGTCATGGTCGGATTCGCCGACGGTGATGGCGACATTTTGTTGAGCACCGACATCATCGAGAGCGGCCTCGATGTGCCGCGGGCCAACACCATCATCGTTTGGCGCCCCGACCGGTTCGGTCTGGCGCAGTTGCACCAGCTGCGGGGCCGGGTCGGAAGGGGGGCGGTGCAGGCCGTAGCGTTTCTTCTGACCCAACCTGGCGTTGAACTGGCCGACGGTACCAGGGCCCGGCTTTCGACGATGCTTGCGCTCGATCGGCTCGGCTCCGGCCTGGCAATCAGTCAAAGAGACCTCGACCTGCGTGGCGCCGGAGATCTTTTCGGCGAAGACCAGGCCGGGCATATGAAGCTGATCGGAGTGGGCTTGTACGAGCACTTGCTGGAGCGGGCGGTCTCGGCGGCTGGCGGAAGGCCCGACTTCGGCAAGCAACTTGCCGAGATCAATGGCTCGGGAAAGGGGGCTTTTCCCGAGAGCTATGTCGACGAGCCTACGGTGCGCGTTGGCCTCTATGCGCGGCTCTCCCGCATCCGTTCGGAGCCGGACCTCGATACATTCAGCGAAGAGCTCGAGGACCGCTTTGGAGACATGCCTGGCGAAGTAGCCCTTTTGCTGGAATTTACCAGGTTGCGAATAGCAGCGTCGGAATTGGGCGTCGGCAAAGTCGATGTGGGTCCCGAGGCCATCGCGATCACCCCTCGGAACAAGCCGTCGGCGTCCCGATGGCGGAACAGCAAGGCGTTGGGCCTGGACTACCGGATCGGCCGCCTGATTTTCAGGCCGATCCAGCCCAGCGTCTCAGGCATCGATGCGGTTCGCTTAGCGCTTGATGCCCTACGCGCAGCCCAGCCAAAGCACGAGATCTGACGAGCCTTTTGTCTCCTGGGGCCATCGGTGCGAATGGTGCACTGTGGGCGACCGTGCGTTCGCAGGGCAGCGTTCAAGGCATGGTTCCGGCTTGATGGGGTGTCATGGCGGCCATGTTTTCATTCAGGTGGGCCATGATCCAGATAGAGCCCAGAACCACCAGCGCGACGATCAGCACGCCGAAGGCCAGCGCCAGGATGTTGTTGGTGTTGTCCGGCCCGGTGGTCAGGTGCAGAAAGAAGACAAGATGCACGCCCATCTGCGCAACAGCGAGCACCACCAGGGCCGAGATGACCGCGGGCTGGTAAATCAGATCGGTTCGCGCCGCCAGGAATGATGCGATCGTGAGCAGGATGGCCAGCCCGAAGCCGAGCACATAGCCCGAGAGGCCCCCAGCCGTTTCGTGCTCGCTTATGTGTTCCTCGCCCGGCGCTGAATCGCGGCGGTCCTGCAACTCGCCGGTCTTGCTCTCGAACTCGGTCATGACGATGCTCCCAGCAGATAGACCAGGGTGAAGATGGCAACCCAGATGATGTCGAGGGCGTGCCAGAAGAGCCCGAAGCAGTGGAGCCGCCGCAAAATGTCGGGCCGAAAGCCCTTGACCCACAGCTGCGCCATCATCGTTCCCAGCCAGAGCAGGCCGAGACCGACGTGGGCACCGTGGCAGCCAACGAGCGCAAAGAAGGCAGAAAGAAATGCGCTGCGCGAGGGGCCTGCCTGCTCGCCGATCATTGCCGCGAACTCCTGTAGTTCCAGGAACAGGAACGCTGCCCCGAGCAACCCCGTGACGAGAAGCCAGAACTGCGTGGCAGCCATTGATCTGCGACGGGTGGCGAGTGTTGCCACGCCTCCGGTGAAGCTCGAAGTGAGCAGAAGGCCCGTCTGGACCGCAACCCGTGTCGGTTCGAACAGATCCTTGCCTGTCGGTCCGCCGGCGGTTGCCTTGGCGAGCACGGCGTAGGCGGCGAAAAATGCCGAGAACATGATGATGTCGGACAGGAGAAAGATCCAGAAGCCGTAGGTCACCGTGACGAACTTTGAGGCCGGGCCGCCTTCTCCGTGGCCCGTCGCAGAGCGCACCGCATGCCGACCGGTGTGATTAAGCCGATACGGGTCCCGTGCCTGGGTGCCGGCGCTGATGTCGCCGGAGAATGCGTGATCGCTCATGCCGGGCGCTCCCACCCGCGCAGCCGGGCAAACTGGGCTGCCTTGTGGTCATGGTCGATGCGGGCGACCTCGTCGACAGGGATCTCGTAGTCTCCATGATCGCGCCAGGCGAATACGACGAAGGTTGCGTATGCGCCGATGAAACCGACGATCGCCAGCCACCATATATGCCAGATCAGCGCGAAGCCGACCAGTGTGCTGAAGAAGGCGGTGACGAAGCCAGTCGGGCTGTTGCGAGGCATCTCGATCGGCTCATATGCCTTTTCCTTGTCCGCGCTCTGTTCGATCCCTCGTTGCTTGATGCTCCAGTAGGGTTCTTCGTCTTCCACGTGAGGCAGCCGTGCATAATTGAAGACAGGAGGAGGGGAAGATGTCGACCACTCCAGCGAACGCCCGTCCCACGGGTCGCCGGTTTTGTCGCGAAACTTGTCGCGATACCGGATCGAAACGAAAAGCTGTGTGATCTGCAGCGCCGCGCCGGCGATCATCACCACCACGCCGAAAGCGGCCACCACCAGCCACGGCGCCCAAAGGTCCATATCGATATGTTGCAGGCGCCGCGTCATGCCGAGCAGACCGACAATATAGAGCGGTACAAAGACCAGCATGTAGCCGGCCAAGGTGACCCAAAATGCCGCTTTTCCCCAGCCTTCGTGCAAACGGAAGCCGAACGCCTTGGGGAACCAGTAGGTAAAGCCGGCGAATGCTCCAAACAACACGCCCGAGATGATGACGTTATGGAAATGCGCGACGAGGAAAAGGGAATTGTGTAGCACGAAGTCGGCCGGCGGGACGGCAAGCAGGACGCCAGTCATGCCGCCGACGGTGAAGGTGGTCACGAAAGCCAGTGCCCAAAGCATCGGCGTGTCGAACCGAACGCGCCCGCCATACATGGTGAAGAGCCAGTTGTAGATTTTCACACCGGTTCCCACGGCAATGACCGACGTGGCGATGCCGAAGGCGGCATTAACGTCCGCTCCGGCACCCATGGTGAAGAAGTGATGCAGCCAGACCATGAACGAGACGATGCAGATGAACATCGTGGCCGCGACCATCGAACGGTATCCGAACAGCGGCTTCGATGAAAAAGTCGAGAAAATCTCGGAAAAGATTCCGAAGGCGGGAAGCACCAGGATGTATACTTCGGGATGGCCCCACGCCCAGATCAGGTTGACGAACATCATCTGATTTCCACCAGCTTCGTTGGTGAAGAAGTGGAAGCCGAGATACCGGTCCAGCGTCAGCATTGCGAGCGTGGCGGTAAGGATCGGGAAGGCTGCGACAATGAGCAGGTTGGACGCGAGCGAGGTCCAGCAGAACATCGGCATTCGTAGATAGCCCATTCCCGGCGCCCGCATCTTGAGGATGGTCGTCACCAGGTTGACGCCGGTGAGCAGCGTGCCGACGCCGGAGATCTGGATTGCCCACAGATAATAATCGACACCGACGCCTGGCGAGTAGGCGGTTTCCGACAAAGGGGCATAGGGCAGCCAGCCGGTGCGCGCGAATTCGCCGACCACAAGCGAGATGTTGACCAGCAGGGCTCCGGAAGCCGTCAGCCAGAAGCTGACGGAATTGAGCGTCGGAAAAGCGACATCGCGTACGCCAAGCTGCAGCGGCACGACGAAATTCATCAGGCCAATCATGAACGGCATCGCGGCGAAGAAGATCATGATCGTGCCGTGCGCGGAAAAGATCTGGTCGTAATGCTCCGGCGGGAGGTAGCCCGGCCCGTGAATCGCCAGCACCTGTTGTGTGCGCATCATGATAGCATCGATAAAACCACGAAGAAGCATGAGCATCGCCAGCACAATGTACATCACGCCGATGCGCTTGTGGTCGACCGAGCTTATCCACTCGCTCCACAGATATGGCCAGTACCCCTTCACCGTTATCCAGCCAAGCACGGCGGCTGCTGCCAGAAAGACGCCAAGGGCTGCGCCGAGGGGGATGGGTTGATCGAAAGGAACGGCCGACCAGTCGAGCTTGCCCAGCATCGTCATTCTGCGCCTTGTGGATGATGGGTCATCGTTGCCGCCGCCGCGGGTAATGCCCTTGGGCTCACCTGTGGCTCGCCGCTGGCTGCGCTCTCAGCAGGCCCCGGACCCGGTGGGAGCGTCTGCTGAACGACCGCTTCGAACAGCCCAGGCTGGACATGACCGAAGGAAGCCGGCGCCACATTTGTGCTTTGCCGGGCGAGTTCGCGATAGGCGTTGGCGTTGAGCACGCCGCCCCCGCCACGCAGCGATGACGCCCAGCGGGTGAAGGCATCGGCTGAAACCGCGCTCACACTGAAATTCATATCCGAGAAGCCGTCGCCGCTGAAGTGCGCCGACTGGCCGAAAAAGCTGCCCTCGCGGTCGGCCTGCAGATGCAATTCGGTCTGCATGCCGTTCATGACGTAGACCATGCTGCCAAGCTGGGGCACGAAGAACGTGTTCATCACGCTGGCCGAGGTCAACTTGAAACGCACTGGAACACCGGCGGGGATAACCAGTTGATTGATAGCGCCCACGCCCTGCTCGGGATAGAGGAACAGCCATTTCCAGTCGAGCGCCACCACCTGAATGTCGAGCGGCGGCTGGCTAGAAGGGATCGGTTTGCGCGGATCGAGCTGATACGATCCGTAGTAGATCAGACCGCCAATGAACAGGATGGTGAGCGTCGGGATCGACCAGACGATCAACTCCACGCGTCCCGAATAGGTGAACTCCGGGTTATAGCGGGCGTTGCTGTTCGAGGCGCGGAACTTCCAGGCGAATGCCAGAAGTGCAACAAGCGTGGGAACAACGATCACCAGCATCACCGCCAGCGAGTTCAAAAGGATCGTGCGATTACCGACACCAATTGGTCCTTGGGGATCGAGCACTCCCCCGCGCAACCGGGCAAGAATGCGCCTCCGACGATCCAGAGCAGTTGGCGTGTCAACTTAGGGCTGGATGGCAAGAACACCGGCTCTGCAATCTCTCTTTGCGGGAACGCGGGCTAGAGGCATGCGTTCGTCGGGTTTCCATCTGAGCCTCCCCATGGCGCGGAACCTCGCGGCACTTCGCAGGGTGTCGCCACCTGAGCGAGTGCCCCAACTGTCGCCGGCCGGGTTTGTTCCGCTGGACCGAGTTACTCTGTCCGATGGTCCCGCGTTGGCCAATCCACCATAATTTCAGAACGATGGCGGCTCGATTGGCCTAGCTATCGGCGACGCTGGCTCGCGCACGAATTTCAATTTCGGCGGGACGGCGAATACCCTGAATCGCTCAGCCAGGTTATCGAGAGCCTGCCGCATGCCCACTCCCGCAGCAGCCGCACCGTGTCCACTGATGACCATCTGGGGGCCCAAGGCAGCCAGATGCTTCACGGACCTTTCCGCTGCATCCCAGTCTGGCGTGAAATAGCGCGGCGGACCGTGCATCTCGAGATCCTGAATGGCGACTTCATAGACCGACTCCTGACCGGTGGTGATGAAAGCGTCTCCTACGATGAGCGAGCGGTCTTGCTCGCGCCAGAGCGAGATATGCCCAGGGGCATGTCCGGGTGTGTGCAGCCATTGCCATCCGGGCATTCCGGGGATCGATCCATCGGCGGGCAAGGGTTGCAAACGGCTGCCAAGATCGATTGGCCCGCGTGGAAAAAGCGGTGAAAGCAGCGCCATCAGTCCACCCCCAACCCAGGGATCCGGTGGCGGATAGGATGTGGTGCCGTCCAAATAGGGGTGCTCGAGTGGATGGGCGAAGACAGGCACGTCCCAGCCATTTGCGAGTTCTAGAACCGTTCCCACATGGTCGAAATGGCCATGGGTCAGGATGATTGCAGCCGGCCGTGCGTTGACGCCGAACCGCTTTTCCGCGGCCGCTAGAATGCTGCTGCGAGACGTCGGCAACCCGGTATCGATCAGCACCCAGTTCCGATCTCCGCTGCCCGGTTCGCCGAAGAACACGACATTGACGATTGCTAGCCGCAAGTAACCCAGGTCCGGTGCGATGCTCCAAGCGCCGTCGCCACGATCCTCCCGCCTGGCGTGGTCGATCTCGGAAAGTCGAATCTGAACGGTCATGTGATCCCATGCCTCTGTTGTTGCCGAGCAGCCGCTCGAGTGGATGACGGCGGCTGTACATCGCCCCGAACTTGGGACGGGCCTCCTTGTTCCTCATTTGCACGCGGCGCCCGGACAGTTCACCACCGGAACAAAGGCTCTACCAATGGGTTCGGCACTACCCGGCCACGCAAGGACGAGCTGGACTGAGCAACGAACATGGGGCGCGCCCGACCGAATTCGGTATTTCGCCAACGCGGTTCCCGGTCCGGACAAGGCGGCCGAGTTCGAAGCCGATTGCCCAAAGGAGACTTCGAAAAATGAGCGAAGTGGGACGCCAGACGGAGGCCTCGGTTCCGGAAGCTTCGCGCTTCGCCAGTTTTTTCATGGCAGGCTTTGAATGCTCCTCGCACCGGCGCAAGGACGGCGTTCGCCTCGATCTTATTCGTGCGACCTCGCATAATTTGCATGCCCTGGGCGACTACCGCGGCTGCGCCGAACTCGGCCTTCGCACGATCCGCGACGGCCTGCGTTGGCATTTGATCGAAACCGCTCCCGGAACCTATGACTGGTCAAGTTGGGCGCCAATGGTGGAGGCAGCCCGATCGGCAGGTGTTCAGGTAATCTGGGACATCTTTCACTACGGATCTCCGGACCATGTCGATCAGGGCTCGCTGCATTTCATCGACGCCTATGCCTCGTTCGCGGCAGAAGCCGTCAAGGTACACCGTTCGATCACCGGAACATCGCCTCTGTTGTGTCCCATCAACGAAATCTCCTTTTTCGCATGGGCTGTCGAGGTCGGCTATTTCCCGCGCGTGGGGCCGAACAAACGTGGATGGTTCAAGCGGCACCTCGTGAAGGCCGCCATCGCGGGTGTTCGTGCAATGCGGGAGATCGACCCCGCCTGCAGATTTGTGTGGGCCGAGCCGCTTATCCATATCGCCCCTCGTGACCGGACCCGCAGCGAACGGCGCCGGGCCGAAAACGCCCGACAGGGGCAGTTCGAAGCTTACGACATGTTGCTGGGCCGCGTCGAACCTGAGTTGGGCGGGAGCGAAGATGTTGTCGATGTCGTGGGCTTGAATTTTTATCCGCACAATCAATGGTACGTAAACGGGCCGACGATTCCGATGGGACACCACGAGTACCGCGCCCTGTCGGAAATGTTGCTAGAAGTTGCTCACCGGTACGGCAAGCCGATGTTCATTGCGGAGACCGGTTCCGAGGGATCCGGCGGGCCGGCTTGGCTCCACTATGTCTGCGACGAGGTGCGTTCCGCAATCAGTCTCGGAGCGCCGATCGAGGGTATTTGCCTGTACCCGATAACGGCCTACCCGGGCTGGGACAATTCGCGACATGCCGAGGTCGGTTTGTTTTCCGTCATCCAGGCTGATGGCAGGCGACACCTGCGCAAACCCACAGCAGATGAACTGGCCCGTCAGCAAGCTCTTCTCGTGGCGGACACGACACCTTGAAGAGGCCTAAAACGAGGGAGGGGCGGGCGAGCGTCTGTCTCGAAACGCCGCCCGCGCCGGTGCGGTGCATCAGCTTTTTGCAGTCGCCCCAGCCTCGCGCAGCCTGGCATATCGCATGGTAACGTCGCTCAGATTTTCCTTGAGCCAGTTGGCCATGGCTTCCTCTTCGTTCAGGTTCTGCTTGAGGGCCCTTTCAGCATCCTGGAAGCCCCCGGCGTCGGCCAGTACCAGCAGCGAATTGTAGGCAGCGATCTCGTAGTTCTCGAATGCGAAATTCGCCAGGCTGTTCTTGATGATCTCGTCGCCGGCCATCGAATGTCCAATGGCGGCCACGCTGCCAACCATCGACAAGGCGGTGTCCTTGAGGGTGGAGTGCTCTTCGCCAAGGCCCTCCAGGACGGACTCGAGTCTCGTGATCTGGCCTTCGGTTTCCTGAATGTGCCGGCGCAAGCGATCGGCCACCTCCGGATAGTTCTCTATACGCTCGACCTGAGGTTTCATGATCGACAGCGCTTGATTTTCCATGGCGTGCGCGTTGCGCAAGCCGACGATAAATATCTCACGGCTTTCCGAGTTGAAGTTTGTATCCATCGAGTTTCTCCTTCTGATACCCGCCCGATCTTCCGTCTTGAAAGAAGCTATCTTCTCGGCTCGGCCAACAACGGCTCGTCCGTGCGCGCCCAGGCCGGGAGGCTTTTTTGGATGCGCGAGAAAGTGGCCAGAGCCTGTCCGACTACCTGGTCCATGTTGTAATAGCGGTAAGTTGCAAGCCGACCGACAAACCAGACGTCTGGGCAGCTTGCCGCGAGCGCTTCATAGCGCTTGTAGAGCACTTCGTTTTCGGGCCGGGGCACGGGATAGTACGGGTCCCCGATGTCCGTGGGGTATTCGTAGGTCAGGCTGGTCCGCGAACTCTGCTGGCCGGTCAGATGTTTGTACTCGGTAATGCGCGTGTAATCTTCCGTCTGGGGATAATTGACCACGGCAACCGGCTGAAATTGCTCGCAATCCAGTGTAACGTGCTCGAAACGAAGCGAACGGTACGGAAGGTGCCCGAGCTGCCAGCCGAAATATTCATCGATCGGGCCGGTATAAACCATGCGCCTGAACGGTATCTTCTCACGAATTTCACGGAAGTCGGTCTGCAGCATGATCTTGATGTTTGGATGATCGAGCATGCGTTCGAACATCCGCGTGTACCCGCCGGCCGGCATTTTCTGGAAGCTGTCGCTGAAATAGCGGTCGTCACGGTTGGTCCTGGTCGGCACTCGTGCCGTGACGGATTTGCTCAGCTGACTGGGATCGACGCCCCATTGCTTTCTTGTGTAGCCGCGGAAGAATTTTTCATAGAGCTCGCGCCCCACGGTGCTGACGACGACGTCCTCAGCCGTTCGGACATCCTCCACCGTTTCGCGTCGCGACGCGAAGAAATCCTCCAGCTGTGCCGAGGTCAGGTCTAGCCCGTAAAGCCGGTTGATGGTGTCGAGATTGATCGGGATGGGAACCAGTTGCCCGTCCACGGCCGCCAACACCCTGTGCTCGTACGGCCGCCATTGCGTGAACTGCGAAAGGTGGTCCACGATCGTTTGGCTGTTGGTGTGGAAGATGTGCGGGCCGTAGCGATGGATGAGGATGCCGGCTTCATTGTAGCAGTCGTAGGCGTTGCCTCCCACATGGCTGCGGCGATCGATCAGCAAAACGCTTTCCTGACGCTGCGACGCTATCCGTTCGGCAAGCACACTGCCGGCGAAACCCGCGCCGACGATCAGCCAATCGAACATGGCTATGCACTCCTGCGAAGGGGCACGACCTTCTTGCGTTGGTAGGCGCGCTCAATGTGAGCTGCCATGGCATTCCATGTCCGTTCCCAGGACATGTCCGCAAGGTAGGCATCGACTTGCTGCAGGAGCATCTGACGCGGTCGCGAAAGAACGGAGCGCAGCTTGACTTCCAGATCGTCACAGTCGGCGATTTCCACCAGCCCGGCAGCACCGTAACTGCGCACCACGTCGACGATTGCCGTCGAGATCACCGGCAGACCCGCCGCGAGAAATTCCGGCGTCTTGGTCGGGCTGATGAAACGCGTCGCCTCGTTGAGGGCAAACGGCATCCATCCGGCGTCCCAATGGCGCAGATAGTCGGGCAGATCGCAGTAGGCTTTCGGGCCAAGCCAATGCAGGTTTTCGGCTTGCGGCAGGCTTGCAGGGTCGATCTTGACGACCGGACCGAGCATTACGAAATGCACGTCCGGCATTGTCTTTGCCGCTAGCGCGACGAGATCGACGTCAAGCCGCTCGTCGATGACGCCGAAATATCCAACCCTCGGGGAAGGAATGCCCGCCTGGTCGGCTGGGTCCCTTCCTGGCCGTCTTGCGGTGTGAAAGTGCCTCACATCGATGCTGCTCGGAAATGGAAAGATGGCGGGATGGAGGTGACGCTTGGTCTCGAACAAGCTTAGACCACCGGTGAAAACCAGATCCGCGCGGCGCAGAAGCGCCTTTTCCATCTGGCCCAGCTCGGGGGGCGCATTCCTGAACGCAGAGAGTTCGTCCATGCAGTCATAGACGCATATGTCTGGGTCGAGGAATTCCGTAAAGCGGAGAGCCATTGGGGTGTAGTACCAGGCGATCAGCCGGCTATGCGGCATAGAAGCGATGGTCTGCTGCACAAATCTCCGCTGGACGGCATCTGCTTTCGCGGCCGACGTGCCAAGCGGCAGCACTGGTGTGACAATCAGAATGTTTTCCGATGCCACGCTCGTCCGCATCAGCGGCTGCGGCAATTCTTCGAAAACGGGTTCTTCAAAGTAGACCACTCTCTGCTGAGCGGATGCGAGAGTGAGGAGATGCTGCGGACGCTGGTGAACAAAATTCCATCGTAAGTGGGAGAAGCAAACCAGTATATTTTCGCGACGAACATATTGACTGCCGGTTACCCCGCCAAAGGCCGCTTCCATTGACATACTCCCTCTGTGACACTATTTATGTTACGATTAACATTTGTTAATCGCGAATGGAGAGAACTACTTAGTTCCAGCTCCTAACTTTCGATCAGGTGAGTTGTTCCAACTGAAATGAAGAAGGCCCAGTCGCCCGCTTGGTCCACGCACGAAGCGGGATCTGGTTGCGGAGGTAAGGGCGGCTGTCGGAACCCGGCCGCCACTGAAAGCGTGGTTCAACGAGGAATGCTGGTGGACAGCGGCATTGCCGTATTTGCGTTGAACTCGTTGGCTATAGAATGTGCCTAACATCAATGATTCGCCTGTATCTCTGCGCGTCTCCGACTGCCGAGGCGAATTCCGGGGCTGACATGAACATCAACTTTGAAACCAACGTTTTTCCACTGTTTCATCCGCAAAGCGTGGATGATCTCAAGGACCCGTGTCCTGTCTTCGATGGCCGTGTCTGGCACGTCTTCGGGTCAAGCGGCACGGTCACCACCGAGACGTGGAGAATCTTGCATGCCACGGCGCCCGATCTTTATGGGCCGTGGGCCGAGCATGATCCGATCGAACTTCCAATCAACGGCACTGGTGTTGCGGCTCCCGGTGTGACCCACGAGTGCGGCGTCTTCCACATGTTCATCCAGACGGAATTCATGAAGTCGGGTGGCCGTTGCGAGCATGCGGTTTCCAACGACGGGTTCCATTGGGTAGTCCTCAGTCCGGCCATTCTGGCCATCCCGGACACGGAAGAGGACGGCATTTACGATCCACATCCAGCAGTCATTGGAGGTGGGCGCTACCTGGTTTATTCGGCTATGCCAAAATTCACGAGGGTGCCTCAGCCCGACATCTATCTGGCACGTAGCCAGTCCGACTCGTGGTTCGGTCCGTGGAAGCGGATCGGCAAAATCCTCGACCACAACGATGTTCCCCACCATAACACCAGAGATGATCCCGACTACGAATGGGGCATTGAGGGCGCGCAACTGATCGAGCTGCCGGACGGCCGGGTGCTTCTCAACGCCACTTGCTTTCTTCCGAATGGCCTTCGGGGAAACCGGCAACGGGTGTTTTTTGCCATCGCCGACGAGGTCAGCGGGCCTTACGTTTCGATCGGCCCGGTGCTGGAGCCAGGTCAACCGGGCGAGAACGGCCACTCGACGGTGATGATCGATGGCAGTCAGCTTTCACTGTTCTACCAGAGCCGGGTTGCCACAACCGATCACCGATGGCGCTATGGTTTAGCCAGATGCGACGTCGGTCTCTTTTCAAAGGTCGCGTGATTTCCAGGCTGCCATTAGCGCCTTGAGGCCGATGCGCGTCATGCAACTCCGGAGGGTTGAAGGTGATCCGCGTCGGTGACGGTAGCAAAGTGTCATCCGACGCAGTAGGAGACACGACATGGCCGATGCGGATCGACGATTGCCGCGATCGCACTGGCGGGAGGCAAGTCGGGAAGGCCGGCCTTAACTCTGTCGCTTTTAGCGCAATGACTTGAGCCGTTCGTCAATTTTCTCAGTGGCATTGATGACACCGCCAGATGCCCTGCCAATGAGCTCATAGCTATTTCTTCGGTCCCTCGACAGGGAATGTCGCGTCGCCGTCTTTTTTGCCGGAGATCACCCGCGGATCGGCGCTGGCGACGCCATCGCTCCCCCCGCCCTTGTGGTCTTTTTCCGACTGACCCTTAGCGTCCTGCTCGGGTGTCCGTTTTGATGTTCGAAGCGTCTTGTCCGCCATCATGGCCTCGCGTTTGCCATCCAAACTTCCGGCAATTTCGAAAGTTCCACCGCTTTAGCAAGCCGAAGGACCCAGTGAGTTGGAACGTCGTGGCGGGACGTGAGTTGTAAGCGAGGATATTCACCCGCAGGAGGACGCTTATGGCTAACCGCCGAGAGCAGCAGACGGACCTCACGCCCGCCGAGGCAACAGACCGCATCTGGGAACTCGCCGAGGACATCGACGTCTGCATGTTTGTGACCTGGGACGGCGAGTACAATCGAGCCCGTCCGCTATCTGCGCGTGTGGTCCGTGAAGAAAACGCCATATACTTCCTCGTCAATGACGACAGCGCCAAGAGCGAGCAACTGTCGACCTATCCAAAGGTCACATTGGCCTGGAGTGACAACAGCCACTACAAATACGTCACGATGTCAGGCCCGGCCACAGTGACAAATGATAGGGAAAAGATCACCGAAACCTGGGAGAAAACTGACGCAGCCTGGTGGGATAATGCCGATGATCCCGAGATTCGTCTGATAACGGTCAAACCCGACGAAGGCGAATTGTGGGACAGCCCGGGGCTAATCATGGCTACCGCAACGATGGTGTTTGCGGCCGTTACCGGCGCCAAGCCGAATGTGGGCGACAACGCAAAGGTCGAGCTCTGAGCGAGCGGCTAAACTAACCTCTGCTTTAGAGGCAGCGTCGATGAGCATTTTGGAAACCAGCAAGAAAGTGATCGAGAACGTCACCGGTTTCGCAAGACCGCGCAAGCAAGCTGTCGCCGGATTTGTGAGGCAGCGAAAGTCGAATGAGTTCTGGTTCAAGGATGATGGACTTGTACCCAATCATCCAGCATGGCCGCTCGTCGTTTATCGAGGCGCCGTCGAATTGCCCGAAGGACTTGATCCAGCAGCCGTCATGGAGGTGCTTTTCGAGGCAAACGGATGGGGCGATAGCTGGCGAAACGGCATCTATGATTATGTTCACTATCATTCGCAAATACACGAGGTTCTGGGCATTGCGCGCGGAAACGCTGAAGTCCGGTTTGGCGGCAAGAAAGGACGAACGCTGTCGCTGAAGGCCGGTGACGTCGCGGTCCTCCCGGCAGGCACCGGGCACCAATGCCTCTTGGCATCCGATGATTTTTTGGTTGTCGGCGCGTATCCTCCGTTTGGGACTTATGACGAATGTAGGAGCAAGGATCAGCATAGCGGTGCGCTCGCAACGATCCCCAGGGTGGGGCGGCCGCGCAAGGATCCTGCATATGGGAGCCAAGGTCCGCTGCTGAAAAGTTGGAAGCGCTAATCTAGTCGTCGGGGTCGAAAGCCTTGGCAACCGCATCTTTCTCAGCCTGCGGCAGGACTGTCATTGTGAGAATGAACGCTGACAGCAGGAGACAGACGCCATTCGTGATTATGATCGGCCACTCTGCCTTCATGATGCCGAAGGCCAGCCACAAGGCGAAGCCCAACACAGTGATGGCATACATCGGTGCGGAGATGCCGCTTGTCTCTCGTGTCCTGATGATTTTCCAGGCTTGCGGGGTGAAACTGCTCATCGAGCAGACGGTCGCGAGATAGCCGATGAGCGTGACTGTCTGCATGGAAGCGGCCCTGACCTACGTCGCAGATACGCGCTTGAGATCAGATACGCGGACCACGCCGTGCTGGCTGACAAAGGTCAGGGTGGAGTCCGTGCTCTGGCTCTGCGAAACACCGGATATGCGATGGTCGCCTGTGTCATAAATCTCCATCTTTCCATGATCGTCCATGACCAGGCGGCTTTGCTCAGGAAACGCTGCGTAGCGCATATTGTTTTGAGAACCAGCGGCAGACGGGCTCCCAAACTCCTCAGGCCACCATGAGCCGGCGTGGGCCATAGCTGCAGAACGATAGCTCGTGTCGTCGCGTTGTGGCTTGGCGGGATGATCGCGCAGGTAGGCCGAGAGCTCCGCCGCGATAGTGTTGAGCTTCGCCTTGAGGCTGTCATCGAACATGTCGCCGACCATCGTCATGCCGGAGGACCATTGTGACATTCCTCCGAAGTCGACGTGGCTGAACTGGGCCATGGTTCCACCACCACGCCGCAACGCCTCAAGGACAGCCATGACAGCGCCATCAGTGACGCCATGCTGGCGTGCAAGGCGCGCAATCAGTTCAGCTTCCTTTTGAGTGGTTGTCATCATTGCGTCCTTGATCGCTTGGCGCCGGCAGTCCTCATTGTTGACGATAGACATGCGCGGCCAAATGTAATCACGAAGGAGCGCCACCAGGTCTTCAGGCTCCTTGCCGAGGAAGCTCAATCAAGTTCTATCCAGGCTGGCGCATGATCGCTCGGCTTGTCCCATGCACGCGTTTCGGCATCTACTCCGGCATTCTTCAGGCGATCCAATAGGGATGAACTCAGCAAGAGATGGTCCATCCGGAGCCCGGAACTCCGATCGTACCCGCCGCGGTAGGAGAAGTTCCAATAGGTGTAAATTCCTTTTTCTGGATGAATGCGACGAACCGCATCGAACCAGCCCTGAGCAAGCATTTCGGCGTACGCGCTCCGGCTCTCGGGGAAGTAAACGGCATCGCCAACCCAGCGCCCCGGCACCGCCGCGTCGATCGGGCCTGGAACGACGTTATAGTCGCCGCACAGGATGGTCGGTGAGCTATCGCCGAGCAGCACCTGGCCATAGGTGATCAAACGTCGGAACCAGCGAAGTTTGTAGTCGAACTTCGGCCCCGGCGCTGGATTGCCATTGGGCAAATACAGGCAGCCGACAACAAACCCATTCACATCTGCCTCGATGTAGCGGCTGTGCGAATCGTCGGGATCGCCCGGCAGACCTCGACGACGTTCCAGCGGCTCAATCCCGCGAGCGAGGATTGCCACGCCATTGTAGGACTTCTGTCCGTGCCAGATTGCGCCATAGCCGGCGTTTCTAATCGCATCGACGGGAAATTTTTCGTCAGAGGTCTTCAGTTCTTGAAGGCAGACGATGTCATAGCCGGTTTCGCCAAGCCACTTGAGAAGCACTGGCAGTCGGCCGTTGACGCCATTGACGTTGAAGGTTGCGATGCGGGTCATCTCGACGATTTAACGTCTTTGCGCCGCTTCGATGCGACCTAGAGTCGGTAGCCAAATCTTGCCTTTTGTCATCGGCCATCTGCATTTTTGCTCGAAGCATTGGTGCTTTGACCGGAAGCAGCGGATGTCTTTGCATCTTTGGAATGCGCGGCAATTGCCGGACCCGCGCCGGTAGCTTTCCGCATATCGCCGCTCCCCTTGCCGTCAGTCGATTTCTTGCTCAACAGTCCTGAGAAATATTTTCCAAAGAAGCCCATCCGACTCTCCATCTTGGCGCTCATTCGGCGGCTTTGCGGGCCCTGAACTCATCTCTGCGCTCTTCTCGCAGCTGCCGAGGATCGCTGCGCGAACCGCCAAGCGCGCGGCGCCTGACCAGCGCGGCCGAACACTCAAGCAGGAAACATTCCAGTCCTTTGTAGATATGCGTGATCATGTCCTTCATCTCCCGGGACCGCCTCGGCACATGGGTCGCCGAGGCGGTTGGGTAGGCGATCAAATCAAGCCGCTCTCCGTTCTGCCGCTCGTTCGTTGACGCCGGCTTCACCGAGGGCAGTCAACGCCTCGTCGGTGGCCTTCTCCTCTTCAAGTGTCGCATTGAGGAGCGCAACCACGTCGTCCTTGCCGAGCGTCGTAGCCCAGGCGATCAGGGTTCCATACCTGGCGATCTCGTAGTGCTCCACGGCTTGCGCGGCACCGACGAGCCCTGCATCGAGCGAAGTCGAACCCTTGTACTCCTGAAGGATTTCAGATCCTTCCTCCAGGATGCCGTCGATCGCCGGGCAGGTTTTGCCGCGCGCGGCAGCGCCGAGAATCTCGAAGACCTCCTCCAGACGTTCGACCTGCCCCTCGGTTTCAGCGAGGTGCTTCTCGAATGCTGCCGAAACTTGCTCTTCGGATGCGCCTTTGGCCATCTTCGGCAAGGCTTTCAGAATTTTCTTCTCGGCATAGTAGATGTCTTTGAGGCCATCGAGGAAAAGGTCCTCCAGGTCCTTGTTGTTGCCATTGGCTTTCTTGGCAGTGGGCATTGTGCCGTCTCCTCTGTTGAAAATTGCCCGTCGCGAGCATTTTCTTAACTCGGAAACCCGAACCCGGTTCCGGGATAATGGAGATATCTAAATTTAAAGGGTCCTGCGCTTCACTGAGAACAACGACCACGTCATTCTCGTCGAAGAGCCGCGGCGGGGCGCACGCCATCGGGCTCCCGCCAACGGTCGTGCGGTCTGAGGGCCTGGGACTGCAGGAGACGCAAGTACCGCAGCGGCAGCAGAGCAGTCGGGGCAACGCCTCTCAAGCCTCCTGACCGCTCTGCAGCCGCTTGATTGCTGGCCCTGCTTGCATCCAGGAATTGGGGTGATTGGACGCTGCGTATGCAACCAGAATACCTCAGAATGGTTCTAGCTATGATTTGAGCGGGATGGCAGCGAGCGCCGTCCAAAGGTGGCAATTTTTATGGACGTATCACTTTCGCGAACCGCAGACGACAACATCAAAACCGGCAAGAGCGGCTTGCTGCTTGTCTCGGACAATTATGACGCTTTCGCTCTGCGCGTGCTGGCCGCAAGGAGCGCTGAGCGCAGCCTCGACCTGATGTACTACCTTTGGCATGATGATCACACCGGCCGCTTGCTGCTTCGCGAGGTTTTTCGAGCTGCTGAGCGCGGTGTTCGGGTGCGCATGCTCCTTGACGACGTCAATCCGCGTAAAAATGATGCGGCATATCTGGCGCTGAACAACCATCCAAACATCGAATTGAAGTTGTTCAATCCGAGCGGTATCAGGCGCGGCCGGATCATGCGTGGTGTGGAAGTGCTGTTGCGGCTCTTTGCATTGACGCGACGGATGCACAACAAGGCTTGGATCGTCGACGACAAATTTGCCATTGTCGGCGGTCGGAATGTTGGCGATGCCTATTTCGATGCGGCAGAAACCAATTTCCGGGACCTCGATCTGCTGCTCCTGGGGCCTGCGGTACGGCAAACCGCGGCGATATTCGATGCCTTCTGGGCTTGCAATGAAGCCAAGCCAATCAAAACCCTGGGATCAGTGGCTGAGCATGAGCATGCCAAATGGCTTGAAGGAAGCGATACCGGCCCCGATCCCAAATTCCTGAACGGCATCGGCAACCGGGGCTCGATCACAGAGTTTATTGCGGCCAGCAACGACGTTCATTGGGTGGATGGCGTGCGGGTCATTTCCGATCCGCCGGAGAAGGTTCGTGGTTGGAGACGTCGCAGCTGGCTTATGAAAGAGCTGCGTCCGATCATCCAATCTACGCGCGGGTGTCTGGAAATTGTGTCGCCCTATTTCATCCCCGGCAAAAGGGGCACAGCGATCTTGCTGGACCTTGTCGGCGCCGGTGTTGACGTTTCGGTTCTGACCAATTCCTTGGCCGCCACGGACGTCGCCGCAGTCCATGGCGCTTACGCAAACTATCGCAAGCGGCTGCTGAGGAATGGCGTCAATATTTTCGAGCTTCAGCCGTTCAACCGGCGCTCCGCAATCTCGGTGTTTGGCTCCAAGGGCGCCAGTCTGCATACGAAAGCTTTCACCGTCGACGACAATATCGGCTTCGTCGGTTCCTTCAATTTCGATCCACGGTCAGTGTCCTTGAACTCGGAAATGGGCGTGCTGTTTGAGGATCCGAAATTGGTCGCCGAGCTGCGGCATCGATTCCAATCGGAAATATCTCCGGAAACAAGCTATCGGCTCGAACTGAAGCACAATGTTCTGCATTGGCATGGATGCGGCGAAGGCAAGATTCAGGACTATACGCATGAACCAGAAGCCGGATTTTTTCGCCGTATCCTGGCGGTCTTCGTCCGTCACCTCCCGATCGAATCTCAGCTCTAGCATCTGATGATGGCCGAGGACCTCGCGATCTCAGCGAATTGCCCTGCCGGGGATCGCGTGAGCGAAACGTGAAACCCTGATCTACCACGGGTCAGCCAGACCGCATCACACCCGGTTCTTCGACAACCGCGTCGCCAATCCCATGCTGTCCGGCGTCCGGATCACTCGGCAACACGTCGGAAAAATTGACTGTGGCGACCAGGTATCCGGCTTCATCGTAGACCTTGATAGTCGATCCCGATTGCTTGGTTCCTGACCCAGGATCCGCCGCCACCGCTACGCGCGCCATCTCTATTGCTCTCGGACTGGCCATCTCCGCACTCGCTAGCTCTTCCTCGAGAGCGGTAGTCTGGCCGGATACTGTCGTCTCAAAGCGGAATTTGGCATGGGCAACCTCCTGTTCCTATGCAATTCCGGTGTCCGGGTTGCGTTCCAAAGAAACAGAATTGGTGGGACGCAGCTAAGATCGCCGCGATGGCCAGACCCGTGTCGCCACGAAGGTCAGCAAACCCGTGATCACAATCCAGGCCTGCACCTCGCGTTGGATGGTTGGTCCAAGGTTCGATGTCTGTCGCGACGGGCTCTCTGCCTCCACTATCGGTTGAAGGTCGGACCGACTGCCGAGACGGACGGAATAGGCCCGCGTGAACTCGGCGCCGAGCAGGAATATCTCAGACGAATAGTAAACCCAAAGCAGCACGACCAGCAGTGCACCCGCCGCGCCATAGGAGGATGCAATCGCGCTGGTTCCGATATACCAGCCAATCAGCGACTTGCCGATGGTGAAGAGCAAAGCGGTCACTGCCGCGCCAATTGCGACATCGCGCCAAGCGAGCGACCGGTCCGGCAGGATCTTGAAGATCGCGGCAAACAGAGCGGAAATCAGCACGAACGATACAATGCCGTTTATCGACGCGAGAATGATCGTGCCGAACGGCAGATGGGCGTTGATGACAGCGCCAAGCGCGGAAATGGCGGCACTCGCCGCCAACGACACAAGCAGTAGAAATCCCAACGCTGCAACCAGACCCAGGCTGGCCGCCCGCGCCCGCACCAATCGCGACACAGACATGGGTGGTGGGTCAATCTTCCAGATTGTGTTGAGCGAAAGCTGCATTTCGCCAAACACCCCGGAGGCTGTCACGAAGAGGGTGACGATGCCCACCAAGGTGGCAACAGTGCCGGCGGTTCTGTGAGAAGCGCTTTCGATGGTGCTGCGCAGAAGGTCGCCGGTTTGCGATCCCATCACGCCTGCGATTTCGGCCGACAGAGCGAGTTGAGCTGCTTCATGCCCAAAGACAAGTCCAGCAATGGCAACAACGATCAACAAGATCGGGGCCAGGGACGTAACGGCATAGAACGCCATCGCCGCACCGTGGCTGAGGGCATTGTCGTTGATGAATCCGAGGATGCTCTCCTTGCCAAGAACCCAGGCTTCGCGTGCCACCCGCATGGGGAATTCCTTTTGCCTCAACGAGCAACCTAGTGCTGTCGGCAACGAAAGCGAGACCTGCCGCCAGTGCGCGAGGCGCGATTGCCGAGACACGCCCGCTTGTCTCTGCACGAACGGCCAGAAATGTTCCATGCGGCGCCGGAACTCGCCGGGCTCGTAATGGTTATCGGTCATCCGATTGGAGTGATCAAAAATGCCTGATAATGAAAACCGTCGCGAGACCGGCGCAACGAAGTACCCGGCTAGAACAGGTCCTGATCCTTCGGATGCGTTCTCTCAGGATGCGGCCGGCAACAAGAAACCCAAGAGTGGGGTCGGTCTGACGCGGCCAGTCAATGAGGTGGATGACAAGACGCACCAATCCGATGGCCAGAACGCCCCGGCGAGGCCGGGCGGCGGAAACACGGTCAAGCCATGAACGTTGCCAATCTTCAGCTTGAAGGGTTGATGATGGCGGTCGCGTCAATCAACAACCTGCTCGTTCACAAAGGTCTGCTGTCAATTGACGAGATCGATACCGCCCTGCGAAAGGCAGAGGCGTCCATGACAGGTGACGAGCGGACCTACGAAGACATGTCACCGGCCAACCGTGACGCGATCTGCTTCCCGATCCGGCTTCTGCAGATCGCAAACAACGCGCAAGGCGAACTGGACATCCCACCATTTTCAGAGCTTGCAAAAATGGTTGGGCAAACCAAGGAACCTTAACGTCAGCGGTGACGACACCTGTAGTCTCCGTGAAGGCCTCATTTGACGCCGATGCCACTCTGAAGCGGAAAAGCAGCATCGGCGTCGTCTCGGCTATGAACCGAACCAAATCTCACCCACTGCGTTGAGTCCCGGCGTTGCGTCATTAGTCGGGGCACTTCCATGAAAACGGGCGAGCTTTCAACCTACCGGGCCAAAAGGGATTTCGCGAAGACGAAAGAGCCCAGCGGCGAAAGCTCGATTGCGGGTTCGAACCGACTCCGGTTCGTCATCCAAAAACACGCGGCCACGCGGCTGCACTATGATCTTCGCCTCGAGCTTGGCGGGGTCTTCAAATCATGGGCTGTGACCAAAGGTCCATCACTGGATCCTCACGACAAACGACTTGCCGTGGAGGTTGAGGATCACCCGCTGGAGTACGGCGACTTCGAAGGCACGATTCCCAAAGGACAATATGGTGGCGGCACGGTGCAGTTGTGGGATCGCGGATATTGGGAACCGGAAGGCGCCATGTCTCCCGAAAAGTCGTTGGAAAAAGGCGACCTGAAATTCACGCTGCAGGGCAAGCGCCTGCATGGAAGCTTCGTCCTCGTGCGCATGAAGCATGACCGCAATGGCGGGAAGCGGACCAACTGGCTGCTGATAAAACACCGCGACAAATACGCGACAGAGGGCAATGGCGATGCGGTGCTGGCTCAGGATCGATCCGTCGCCTCGGGTCGGAGCATGGAGAGGATTGCAGCGGGGAAGGGGCAGGTCCGAAGCCGTTCATGATGAAAGGTTCATCGTTGGCCGATGCGGATGCCGTTTGGGACAGCAAGCGCGGCCATGCCGACAAGCGCGCCGCCAGGTCGGCAAAGCCTGCTCCGCGGCCGAAGCGAGCCGCTGGTGCCTCAGCGGCGAAGATGCCCGACTTCATCCCACCACAGCTTTGCGCAACGCTTTCCCGGCCGCCGGCCGGGACGAACTGGGTTCACGAAATCAAGTTTGACGGCTATCGCGTCCAGTTGCGCGTGGAAGACAAGGACATCGCCCTTAAGACCCGCAAGGGTCTTGACTGGACGGAGAAATTTGGCGCCATCGCAAAGGAGGCCGCCAGCCTCCCCAACGTCATCATCGACGGCGAGATCGTAGCGCTTGGCGAGAACGGGGCGCCCGATTTTGCCGCACTGCAGGCAGCACTGTCGGAGCGCCGGACGAAGGACCTGATCTACTTTGCTTTTGACCTGCTCTTCGCAAATGGCGTCGATCTGCGAAAGATGCCTCTCTCACAACGGAAGGAACGTCTGAGCGAGATGCTCGGCGAAGTCGATCGCGGCGAGCAAAATCTCATCCGCTATGTCGAGCACTTCAGCAATGGCGGCGACGCGGTGCTGCGTTCTGCCTGTCGCCTGTCGCTTGAGGGGATTGTCTCCAAAAAGGCCGATGCAACCTATGTTTCGGGGAGGACCGACACCTGGGCAAAATCGAAATGCCGCGCCGGGCATGAGGTGGTCATCGGCGGCTGGTCGACGACCAACGGCAAATTCCGGTCATTGCTCGTCGGCGTCAATCGCGGTGAACATTTCGCCTATATCGGCCGTGTGGGGACCGGGTTCAGCGAGGCAAAGGTCAAGCAGCTGATGCCCAGGCTGCAGGAGATGAAAGCCGCGACGTCGCCGTTTACCGGCGATGGCGCACCGAAAAGGAATTCAACCGTCTTCTGGACGAAGCCGGAATTGGTCGCGGAAATCGAGTTCGCCGGCTGGACCGGGGGTGGCAATATCCGGCAGGCCGCCTTCAAAGGCCTGCGTGAAGACAAGCCCGCAAAAGACGTCGAGGCCGAGCGTCCAGCTGATCCTCAAGAGACGCCGATTGCCGACCCTGCCAAGGTGACTGGCAAGACAGGAAAAAGCCCGGTTGTCATGGGCGTCATCATTTCCAAGCCGGACAAGCCGCTTTGGCCGAATGCCGGCGACGGTCAGCCCGTCGACAAGCTCGATCTTGCAGAATATTTCGAGACCGTTGGCCCCTGGATGATCAGACATATCAAAGGTCGTCCCTGTTCACTCGTGCGCGCGCCGGATGGCTACGCCGGCGAGCAGTTTTTCCAGCGCCACGCAATGCCAGGCACATCCAATCTGCTGGAACTGGTGAAAGTCTTCGGCGATCACAAACCGTATCTGCAAATCGACCGCGTCGAGGGTCTGGCCGCGATCGCCCAGATAGGCGGCCTTGAGCTTCACCCCTGGAATTGCCAGCCGGGTCATCCCGAAATACCTGGCCGACTTGTCTTCGACCTTGACCCTGGTCCGGAAGTCCCTTTTGCGAAGGTGGTCGCGGCTGCCAAGGAAATGCGCGATCGTCTCGAAGATCTGGGCTTGGTGAGCTTCTGCAAAACCACGGGCGGCAAAGGCTTGCATGTCGTGACGCCATTGGCGGCCCAACGCAGCAAGACGACATGGGCCGAGGCCAAGGCCTTCGCAAAGGCCGTCTGCATCCAGATGGCGGCAGACAGCCCGGATCTCTACCTCGTCAACATGGCCAAGAAGCTGCGGACATCCCGGATTTTTCTCGACTATCTCAGGAATGATCGCATGGCGACAGCCGTCGCCCCTCTCTCCCCTCGCGCCAGGGAAGGCGCGACTGTATCCATGCCGCTGACCTGGAGTCAGGTGAAGGCGGATCTCGATCCGAAAAAATACACCGTTCGCACGGTTCCGGGCCACCTGAAAAAGACCGTCGCCTGGGCCGACTACGACGATGGCGAACGGTCGATCAGCATCGCCATCAAACGGATCGGTTCAGCAAAGCTCGCCGCATGACGACGTCGGTTCGCGCAAGAACGCCATGACAGCTGCGGCTACCGCGTCGGCTGCTTCTTCGGCCATATGATGTCCGCTATCGATCCGTTGGCCCTTCAGTTCGGTGGTCCAGGGTCGCCAAACATCCAGCACGTTGCCGTAAAGTGCCTCAAGATCATCGCGGGCGGACCAGAGCGCCAAGGTCGGGCACGCGACCCGGCGACCAGCTTTCCTGTCATCGGTATCGTGCAATTGATCGATGGCCAGACCTGCCCGATAGTCTTCAAGCATGCCGTGAACAACATTCGGATCGTGGATTGCGTCCTTGTAGTCGACATAGGCCTCAGCCCCCATGGACTCGGCTGAGCCGCCATACCACGCGTCAGGATCGGCCATGATTGCGCGTTCGGGCTTGTCCGGCTGTGCAAAAAAGAACCAGTGCCACCAGAGCTTCGCAAAGCGGGCGTCGCAGCGTTCGAGGGCTTCCAGGATAGGGACGCTATCCATAACGATCAGATGGCTGATCGCTGACGGGTGATCCATCGCTGCTCGGAACGCTGTGTAGCTGCCGCGGTCATGGCCTGCGATCGCAAACCGGCCAAAGCCGAGATGTCGCATGAGAGCGATGCAGTCCCTGGCTTTGGCACGCTTGGAGGATCCAGCATGGTCCACGGCGTCCGCCGGTACCGAGGACCGGCCAAAGCCCCTCAGATCGGGGCAGACAACTGTGTGGTCGGCGGCGAGAAGTGGGGCTACCCGGTGCCAGGTAACGTGCGTCCGAGGATGGCCATGCAGCAAAAGAAGCGGCGGGCCTGAACCTCCATACCTGACTCTCAGTGAGGACTCGGGCAGATCCACGGTCTCTAGCTTGAATCCTTCAAACATCCGCTTCTTTGTCGTCAGACTGTGAAAACAAGTCCCGCATGTCCATCTTCAACCCACCCCGGTGAAATTGGTTTCGGGCATTTGTCCGTTTGGACATTTCTCTCATTCCAATGGTTCGGCCGCCGTTCAGGATCCGCCAGCCCTGGCGCTGACGCCCGGATCCAACCTCCTGCCTCACCGGTCTCTGGGATTGCCCAGGGTGGGGTCGCGCGCTCGGGTGTAGCCCTCGACGCGAGGCAAACCGTCATCCATCCTGATAAACAGCAGTCGCATTTCCCAATAGGCTTGAGCTTGGGGATGGAACTTCTCGGGCGCGTCCATGAATCCGATCGAGATGTAGAACTCATTTGGCAAGCCTTCATCGGTGTACCCAATCGAGGTGCCACATTCCGAACAGAAGGAGCGCACGACCCCCCTGGTTTTCGAAAATGTTTTTGGTTTGGAGCCGAGCCAATCGACCTGATCTGGACGATAGCCAATCCAGATCGTCAGTGGGCTGCCGATCGCTCGTCGGCAGTCATCGTCATGGTCGAAACAAATCCAAAAGGGATCGCCACTGAATTCAGCTGTGATGGCTCCGCAAAAGCAATGCCCTCGATCAATCCGGGCCGGTTTTCTGATCGTCGTTCGGGGTTTGTCGTCCATGGTAATCTTCCGGCCAGCGTGGTGGCGTAACGCCGCGGACGGCAAGCAGTTCCTTTGGACGTCACAGAGCCGCAGATGCGCGCAACCGGCGGGCTGCTGGTCAATATCATTTGAGGCAGATCAGGCCTTGATTTGTTGGGAACATTTTTTCAGGTCCGCACTTTGTTCGCCGTCTGACCAAAGGAGGCGACCTTGAAAACACGACGCGTCGACAGGGAAAAGATCGAGAGGGCGGATCGAGAAGCCAAGTTGCTGTTGGAAGCGGAGCGGCATGCCAGGGAAGCCAAGACGGCGCGGCTTAGAGAACAGCGACAGTTGTTGGAGGCATCGATAGCGCAGACCCCGCCCGCGCCCGTAGCCGCAAAGCAGCCGCCCCGCCAACGAAAGCCGACGCGCAAGGTAATCGAGGTGGACTGACGGTTTGGTCACTTGGGGCTTTTGCCAAGGTGGGGAGTTGATATGACAGGGCAGGGGATCCGGCAGCATGAATACCAAAGCGGTAAGTCCGGCCGTCGCCAAAGCGGCTGCTCGGCGTGCTGGATCGGGGTCTCATCACCGGTGTGTCCGACGACGATCCTGCGAGAGCCGCTGAAAAAGGCGCCCGAGCGGGCCGAGAACCAGCGAATCCGGCTGGACACTTACGTCGGGAACAATCGCACGCGCGGACCGTTCCCCAAGCGATCTTCACGCTCAGGATTTGCTCTTGTTGCAGCGACCGGATGAAATTCTCAACGAGGCTTCGCAAACGGTTGGTGACCCTCTTGAGCGCGACGCAGTAGGTGGGGAGCCAACTGGCGATCGCGCCATCCCGCGTCGTCTGGTTGTCGTCTCGAACAGGCTGGGGAACATTCGCGATCTGTCGCAAGCCGGCGGACTTGCTGTAGGCATCGGGGATGCGTTGGCCGAGCGTGGAGGCCTGTGGCTAGGAGCAAGCGCCGAGTATCAGGACTACGCCGCGAGCGACGAACCGCTGATCCGCTTGGAACGGGTGGGAAAGATCGAGACGGCTGCGCTTACCCTGCCCTATGAGGAGTATTCGCTCTATTACAATGGCTATGCCAACAGCACGCTGTGGCCGCTTTTTCATTACCGACTCGACCTGGTGAACCACCGGGCAGAGTTTCTACACGCCTACCGGCAGATCAATGCGCGGTTCGCGAAGGCGCTCGCAGGACTGCTGTCGGGCAACGACGACCTGGTGTGGGTTCACGACTACCACCTTATCCCCTTGGCCGCCCAGTTGCGGCGGCTGGGAGTCCGGAATCGGATCGGGTTTTTTCTTCACATACCGTTCCCGCCGCCCGACCTGTTTGTAGCCACGCCCGACCATGAAGAACTCATCGATGATCTGCTTCAATATGACGTCGTGGGGTTCCAGACCGAAACGGACGTGGGGAATTTCCGGCGCTCAGTGCAGGCGGCCAACTCCACTACTTTTGATATCAATGGTTCGGCTGAGATGAACGGCCGCACGGTGTTATCGAGGTGTTTTCCGATAGGCATCGACGTCGATTCAATCGCACGCATGGCCAATGAGGCGGCGGAGGATGTGCAGATCGATTCCATGCGCCGCCAGATTCTGGGCCTCAAGCAAATCATCGGCGTCGATCGGCTGGACTACTCCAAGGGTCTCCCCGGCCGCATGCAGGCTTTCGCGCGTCTTTTGGAAAGGCATCCGGAACACGAGCGGGCGGCAACCTATTTGCAGATTGCGTCGCCGACGCGCGAGGAGGTCAGCGCCTATGCCGACATCCGGGCCCAGCTTGAGGCAACCGCCGGCGCGGTCAACGGAAGATACGCGGATTTGGCTTGGACCCCGATCCGCTACATCCACCGTGCCGTATCACGCTCTCGGCTTGCTGGCCTGTTGCGCGCTAGCCAGGTCGGATTGGTCACACCCCTGCGTGACGGAATGAACCTCGTCGCCAAGGAATACATAGCCGCGCAGGACGAAGCCGACCCCGGAGTGCTGGTTTTGTCGCGTTTTGCAGGTGCGGCCGAAGAACTTGCCGAATCCTTGATCGTGAACCCGTATGCGGTCGACGAGGTTGCCGATGCGATCGCAAAAGCGCTCGCGATGCCGCTTGACGAAAGAATTGCAAGGCATAGTGCACTGCTCAAGCGCATCACGCGCAATGACGCAGCAGAATGGCGGCGGTCATTTCTCGCCACGCTCGCGGGCGAGAACTAGCGCCTGGCATCGATGCCTGAATCCGTCCGTGTGTCACGCGTTCCCACACGGTCATAGCCCGGCCATAACCCGGCTTGCCGGAGCAGTTCGAAAGGCCTTGAAGCTGATCATGTACCTTGTCAGCCCGCATCAGAAACTTTTCGCTCATTGACGGAAGCGCGATAGCCCGCCTCAATCGGTGGACTATCGAAGGCTCCAGGGAACACACCGCCGGTCCGGTCGTTTGGGCTCTGATAGGAGATCTGCGATGACAAGGAACCCCACGCGAAAGGACAGTGATCTCTCTGAACAAGAGGCAATCAAGTTGGCCGAAGCCACCGACGTGTCACCCGGGCAGGCCAAAGAGCTTGCAGCCGAGCACGGCAAAGACGGCGCCAAGAAGGAAGCAAGAAATTACAAGGCGGAGGGCTGACTATGGCGGCCAGTGGATCCGCAAACGACAGAGACGCACGAGCCACTCTCTACGCACAAGGCGTAATGGAAGCCGAGCGTAAAGCGCGGGAAGAGAAAACGGCGCGATTGCGCAAAGCCCGTTTGGCGCGCGAGGAGATCAATCCGCCTGCACCCGAGCGGAAACCGGCAGTGCCGAATGCGCCAAAGCGGGCCGCCAAACCAGGCAGCCGAAAAGGTGGAGAAGATTAGCTTCAGCTTCTTCGGCTGTGCCGGCGGCACGCGTCGGGGAAGGGCAGACCGTGCGGTCGATCTGCACGATAAATTTGTACCTCATCGAACGACACAAAGGAGTCCAGTGATGACGGAGCATGTGTCCCGGAAGGAAGAACAGCGTGGCACCCGAAATGTACTCGGGTGGGGCGTCGTCATTGCGGCTGTGATCTTCGTCGCCCTGCTAGCCTTCTTTGTGTTCATACCCCTTTCAGGCGGATCGTGGCAGACATCGCCAGTAAAGCGCACCCCGGAACAGAACCAAGGCGGCAATGCCCCCGCCGAGACATCACCCGCGCCCGGCGTTAAAAAGAACCCGCAAGAAAATACCGAGATGCCAGGGCAGCAGTGATCGACCTTGGGCTGCGACCCAAGTTGGCCCTGATCTTCCTGGTCTCATCGGCGTCATGATGGGATCAGGGCCTTCTGGGCGCAGGAACCGCTGAGCTATTGAGACTGGGGTTTCGCCCACATCGAGCGCAGAAAGATTACCGCAGCAGCATCGGTCTGGCGAACGAGGCGATGACGCCATAGTGGAACTCGAGGCAAATCAAGATGCCTAGCTGCAGGCCGTTCAGTTGGGATTTTTCAGCTGCTTTGACAACAGCAGTTGCTGCTGCAGCTCAAGGGCGAGCTTCAACAGCCGTTCAGGTGTTTCCTCTTCCGCGATTTCGTCGAGCAGCGCTGCGAGTGCGTCGCCCTCAACAGGATCGCGGAATGAGTCAGGTTTGGTTTGCGGAGGTTTGGCCACGAGGATTTCTAGCAGGAATGCGGCCGTATTTGCAAGACGAAGCGAAGCGCTCTTGGGGAGGGGTACCGTAGCGGGGGCGGTCGACAGGGCGGCCTGCGGCAAACTATCGGACAATCTTAATTCATGATGCCAGACCTGTCGTTGCGGAGCACCTCCTCCATGAGCGTGTTGAGCCATTCGCTCAAGGGAAGGTCATGCCGCGTCGACAACCGCTCCTCCAGCGCCGCCTTCAATGTCCGTTCGACGAGGCGATCGGCCGCCTGTGGGTCGCCCAGCAGCAGCCGCGCGGACAGCCTCAGTTTTGGAAGAGCGCGGAAAACATTGTCTTCACCAAGCGCTGTTGATTGCGCGGCGAGGATCCCGGCAACCGTCCTGAACCCGGCCGGCTTGGAGAGGTTTTGGGTGTATCGGAACCGCTCTGGCAGGGTGATCTGATCGTTTCCGGAGAAGAATACGAACGGGATGCCTCTGTCCGTCAGCTCGTCGGCGAGGGGAAAAACAGTCTCACCGTTGAGGTCGATGTCCAGCACCGCCCCATCCGCTGAATCGATATATCGTCGAGCCCGGCTGACTGACGACACCGGCCCCAAAACGGTCGCCCCACAATCGCTGAAATAAGAGGCAAGTTCGCTTGCCAGCAAGAATTCGTCCTCGACGAGCAGAATTCGCATGCCTAATAACATAGCAGCCCTCCGGGCTTTAAACGGCGGTCGCGTCCATCGGTTCCGTGGCGATCGGCGGTGCGGGATGGGAATTCGACCAGGAACGGTTTACACATTGGATCGAAATCAGCGCTGCCGCGTTGCATTTCACTGAAGCAGGACAATTGATGCAAAAGCTGCCGAGGTTCCCCATAGTCGGTATTGGCGCCTCTGCGGGCGGCATTGCCGCCATGGAGGGATTTTTTCGCGGGATGCCGTCTTCGAGCGGGATGGCGTTCGTGATCGTCACGCATCTTAGCCCCGAACGGGAAAGTCTGCTGCACGAAGTGATTGCGCTTTACACCGGAATTCCGGTTCGTGTCGCTGAAGATGGAATGGGTATCCATCCTGACACCGTCTACGTGATGCCGCACAACGCGATCCTCACCATCGAAAATTCCAGCCTAAAGCTGCGCCAACCGAATTCCGTGTCCAGGGAGCGCAAGCCCATCGATATCTTTTTCAGCGCGCTGGCCGAGGATCAGGGCGAATACGCCGTCGGCGTCGTCCTGTCGGGCGGCGATTCCGACGGTACGTTGGGCATCAAGGCAATCAAGGAGAATGGCGGCCTGACGCTGGCGCAACTCTCCGACGAGTCGGGTCCGAGCAATCCCGACATGCCGCGCAGCGCGATCAGTTCCGGTCTGATCGATATCGCCATCCCAGCCGATGAGATGGGTGCGAAACTCATGGAATTTGCCCACAGCTTTGAACTGCTCGACGAGCTTGAAGCTGACGATGGCAAGGCCAGTGCTTTGAAACTCCGCAAGGGCCAGGAGGAAATCTACGCGATCCTGCGCAGCCATTCGGGACATGATTTCTCGGGCTACAAGGCCAAGACGTTCTTGCGTCGCGTCAGGCGACGCATGCAAATAACGCAGAACACCGCGATCGATGCCTATATAGAGTTGCTTCGTTCAAATGCGGAGGAAGTGCGGTCGCTGTTTCGCGACCTGCTGATCAACGTGACAAATTTCTTCCGCGACACGGACGCTTTCAAGACCCTGGAAGAAACCGTCATCCCCAAACTTTTCGAAGGCAAGGACGCCAACGATACGATCCGCGTCTGGGTGCCCGGCTGCGCAACCGGCGAGGAAGTCTTCTCGATCGGAATGCTGATGCGCGAGCATATGGATACACTTTCGGCTGTGCCGCGCATCCAGATTTTCGCCACGGACATCGATGACGCGGCGTTGGGCATCGCACGTTCGGCGCGCTATCCGGAGTCATTGCTTGCGGGCGTTTCGCCTGAACGTCGCGAACGCTTCTTCAGCAATGACGGCACAAGTTTCATCTTGAGCAAGAGCGTACGTGATCTCTGCATCTTCTCGGCGCACAGCGTCATCCGTGATCCACCCTTCTCGCGCATGGACATGGTGTCGTGCCGGAACCTGCTGATCTATTTCGGCCCCGATGTGCAAAAGCAGGTTATTCCGACCTTCCACTATTCGCTGAAGCCCGGCGGCTATCTGTTCCTTGGCACCTCCGAGAGCATAAGCCAGCATGCCGATCTGTTTGCACCGGTCGACAAGAAACAACGGATATTCAAGGCACGAGAACATACGGCGCCGCCGCGGCTGCCGATCTTGTTGAATGCTGCGCCTGCAAGCAACTTTTCCAGCGCCAATGACACTCATGCCCGCCGCGGCTTGTCTTATTCCCTAAGGCAAACCGTTGAAGCCCATGTTCTCGAACGCTACGCTCCGGCCCATGTCGTCATCAATGGTGATGGAGATGTCGTCTATTACTCGGTCAGAACCGGCAAATATCTCGAGCCGCCGCAAGGGGTGCCGAGCAGACAATTGCTCACAATGGCACGCAGCGGCCTGCGTCTGGAACTGCGCGGCGCTTTGCGGGAAGCGGCCGAAGGCCGGCGCACGGTTGTGCGCGAAGCGATAGCCATTGAAGAAGATGAAGATCGGGTCCAGTTCGTCACATTGACGATCGAGCCCTTGGTTGATCGCGGCAGCGGCGAGCCGCTGTTTCTCGTCCTGTTCGAACCGGTGGGCCAGCCGCAGCCGCGGCTGGAGGCTCTAAAGGTTCGTCAGCCATCCGGGATTGCTGATTTCGAGCGCGAACTCCGCGATACGCGCGAGCGCCTGCAATCGACGATCGAAGAATATGAGACCGCATTGGAGGAGTTGAAATCTTCCAATGAGGAACTCGTCTCGGTCAACGAAGAAGCCCAGTCCTCCAATGAGGAGCTTGAGGCCTCCAAGGAAGAAATGCAGTCCCTCAATGAGGAATTGAACACCATCAATGCCGAACTGGTTTCCAAGATCGAGGATCTCGATCGGGCCAACAGCGATCTGAAGAACCTGTTCGAGAGCACACAGATCGCGACTGTTTTTCTCGATACCAAGCTGGTTATCCGCAGCTTCACGCCGGCGGCGTCTTCGTTCTTCAATTTGCTGCCGACCGACATCGGAAGACCGCTTACCGATCTTGCCAGCCGGCTCGATTATCCGCACCTGCGCGACCATATCGCGCAGGTTTTCAGGGCCGGCGAGATGATCGAGCACCAGCTACCGCGCGATAGCGACGGCATCCACTATCTCGTGCGGCTGATCCCCTACCGCGACAGCGTGCGGAAAATCCAAGGTGTGGTGGTGACCTTTGTCGATGTGACGACCATGGCTGAAGCCGAAGCCCACCAGCGGGTATTGATCTCGGAACTCAATCATCGGGTCAAGAACATGCTGGCCGTTACGGTCAGCATTGCCAGTCAGACCCTGAAAAATGCTCCCTCTTCGGAGGCTTTCGCCGAAGCGCTCATCGGTCGCCTGCGCGCCATGGCGCGGGCCTACGGAGTGCTCTCGCGCGAAAGCTGGAAAGAGGTCTCGGTAGAGGAAATCGTGCGGCAGGAAGTCGAGCCGTTCGGGCTGGAACGCATCAACACCACAGGCGAGGACATTCGGCTCAAGCCTCAGCAGGGCCTGTCGCTTGGCATGGTGATCCATGAACTTGCCACGAATGCTGGAAAATATGGCGCCTTGTCCGTGCCAAACGGCGTGGTGTCCGTGACTTGGTCGGCGTCGGATCACGGTTTTCAGCTCGAATGGTTAGAAAGCGGCGGTCCCGCTGTCACTCCACCTGAGAAGACGGGATTTGGTCTTTCGCTGGTAAAAGGCGAAATTGAGTATCGGCTTGGCGGAAATTTTGAAACATCTTTCGGTTCCGATGGTTTGAGCTTGCGGATTGAGTTTCCGTTTGATCATCGGGAGAGCGAAACGTGACTGCATCTCGTATCCTTATCGTCGAAGATGAATGGCTGGTCGCGGAGGAGCACCGCGCAATTCTGGAAGAGGCCGGCTTCGCCATCGCCGGGCCAGTGCCGTCCGTTGCTCGCGCGAAAAAGCTGATCGAGGGTGAAGTCATATCTGCCGCGGTCCTGGACATTGGTCTCGGCGGCGAGACCAGCGCTGCCCTTGTCCCTCTTCTAGCGCAACGCGGAATTCCGTTTGTTTTCGTCAGTGGGTACACGGCATCCGACATCCCGCAAGATTTGCGTCATCACAAGATGCTGTCAAAACCCGTGTGGGCTGCTGCGCTGGTCGAGGCCGTGCGAAATATGCTCGGTGTTCAACCGACGTCTTTGGCAAGACACCAGGACAGCGGAACGGTGCCAACCCAACGAGAAGCCCGGTAACGCACTTCTCGTGGGACAAAGACACTGGTTTTTCACCAGATAGGCGACGACATTCGGGTCCAGGCCCGAGACGGCGTCGCCGGCAGGTGCCTGCGATCCGGCCGGCACGATTGACATGCTCCCGGTCTGGCGTATTCCAGCGCTGGGCGAAACTTGGCGACCGCGCGACGATTGGTCAGGCGATGAGCCTATCAAACAACGGGCAGTTCGCCCTCGGTTTGCCTCGCGTCGAATAGGACGCCAAGGCCGTAAGTGACGGCGCCAGCGGCAATCATCTCTGCCAACGCTGCGCTCGACACCGGGCAATGCGGCATGACTGCCTTGATCGCGAGTTCGGCATTCGCGATCGACACGAAATCGTGCCGTCGCTTACGGGTCTCCAGATATTGTTCGATCAACATCTGCAGTCGCCTTCTTTCTATTTCATCGCCAGCCATTGGTTCCTCCTGTAGACAGTCTGAAAGCCCACCACGCCTAAGGAGCGGTGGGCTTGGCGGCCCTTTTTGAGGACCGTGGACTCTAGTGAGGCGGGCAGCGTTGCTGACCAGGATGTCGAGACCGCCGAGGGGCGTTGCTGCTTCATCGGCCAGCTTTCTGCAAAAGGCCTCATTGCGGATATCGCCGGCAAGCCTTTTGACCTGCCGCTTTTATTAGGTCCACCAGTTCGTCGGCGTCTTCCTGTTCTTCGGGGAGGTAGCCGAAAGCAACGTCCGCACGCTCGCGCGCGAATGCAATCGCCGCCGCACGACCAATACCGGAATCGCCGCCGGTTATCAGCGCTTTGCGGCCGGCAAGCCTGCCTGATCCTTTGTAGGTCGTTTCGCCGTGGTCCGGGCGCGGCACCATCTTGCTGGCCAAACCCGGCCACTTCTGTTCCTGTGGCTTGAAAGACGGCTGGTGATATTGCGTCACTGGATTCTGTTTGAGCATCGGGCTCGCAGGGCCTGCTTTAGCAGGCACTGTTCCCGTATCGGCTGACGCCGTGGAAGCATAAGCGGCGAGAATTCCTCCCGCCATGCTTCCGACGACAAGTCTACGCGCTGCGTCTGGTACATTGTCATGCTGGTCATGGTTCATCATGGGCTCGCTTTGACGGCAGGTGACCATTACGGAAGTGGCACCTAACCGGCCGTCGACGCGAATGTTCCCTTGTGATTGCAGTGAGGTGTGGGTCGCCTTGCCCGTCTCGGCCGTGAGGCCGCATCACCACTTTGACACAACCTCCTGATTGTCGCGGAACGTCTTGTAGAGATCCGGCCCTGCTTTCAGATCGGTCCGGTGGGTAATCACAAGGAGCGATCGATTGCGCCGTTCTGGACCATGGCCAATAAAGGTTCCAGGTAGCGTTGCGTATGGGTCTGGCCCATCCGGAAAGCTGGTCCCTTATTCATTGCCGCCAAACGGGATGTGATCGACCAGACCAACATAGACGCCGGGAACCGAGATGGTGCCGCCCCTGCGGCAGCGATAGATTGCCTCGCGCAGCACATGCGGCCTTGGGAATGCCAGCCCTTTTGATGACGCGAATATTGGCTCAGTCGCTGGACGCCGACCCCGGCTCGGCCATCCTACGGTGCTGTTCGGCCAAGGTGCCTGCCGGCGTGACATGCGCGGCGGCGACCTGCAGCTTGTTTTTCCAACCGCTGACGACCTGTTCATCACCGGCCATCATCGCCTCGTAACCCGTCTTGGCGACATCGGCCGGATTGTCCTTTTCATCGGAGCCGACCTTGGTATCCATCATTTCAGCGCGCTCGAAGAATCGCGTCTGCGTGGGGCCGGGCATCAGCACGGTGACCGTCACGCCGCTATCTTTCAGCTCATGGCGGAGCGCGATCGAGAAGGAATCGATGAACGCCTTCGTGCCGTTGTAGACGGCCTGGAATGTTCCGGGCATGAAGCCGGCGATCGACCCGGTGAACAGGATGCGTCCGCGACCTCGCCGGGCCATCTTGGCGCCGAGTTCATGCGCCAGATAGACCGTTCCGGTGACATTGGTGTCGATGATCCGGCGGACTTTTCGCCAGTCCTGGTCGACGAAGCCGTTGCCGAGCCCGCGTCCCGCATTGAGAAACAACAGGTCGATATCGCGATCGCCGATCTGGGAGATCAACCGATCGGCGCCCTCGACGGTCGCCAGATCGGCCTCAATGGCTTCGACCGTTACATTGTGGGTCTCAAGTGCCTCTGCCGCCTGCCGGATAGCCGGCTCGTCGGCGGCGATGATCAGGTCGTAACCGTCTTTAGCGCACAGCTTTGCGAGTTCCCTTCCGATGCCACTCGAGGCGCCGGTCACCACAGCGAGTTTGGCGTCCGTCATCATATCCTCCATCTTCGTGCCATCGGAACCACGAGCGGGCACAATTGTTCCGCGGCGTTTGGGCTGGATTGATCGTGCGCTGTCATGACGGTCAGGCGACGGTCGTCGTCGCGGTCCTTGCGCGCATTCATAGAGAGCCGTTGCGACAAAAACCGTTCTACGCCATGAGAACTCGCGATGGCCTACCTTCAAAAAAAGGCCCCCCGAACGCATGGATTGAGTACTCAGAACGGATCAGTTGAAGTTGGAACAAGTGGCCCAGTTGGAAGTTCGAACCGTGCAGCGTTGTTGCCCTCCCATGTTGATGCTGCGCGATCGGGTCATCCCCTCAGCCCGATCTGCCCGCGCTTCTCCGCGCCAAAGAGAAGCGCGGGCCCCCCTCTTTTAACGGCTGTCCGGGATGGAGCGTTTTGTTACGTTGGACTAGCCGACCTCACAGGCTCGTCGTCGGTTTCGTTTGACGAGCTCTCCGAGCGCTCTAGATCATTGATGCCGGACGCAGTTGGTTCGGGCAGGGGAGGAAATCCGCGTGGCGCATCCAACGCGCGCTGTACCTCATAACGACCGTCATTTTCCGGTTGGCTGGCTGTGCTTGCTTCTGATGCTAGCCGGGTTGGCCGGATGCTCGTCTTCCAATCAGGTGGCGCAGCAATCACGAACAGCGGCCTCCGCGGCACAGACCGTATCGATGGTACTGGATGCCTGGGTGGAGGGAGCGGCACCGTCCGCCTATGCCACGGCCGCACTGCACTCGGTCGGAAAAACGCTGGCCGATGTCGAGGCGCAAATTCGATCGGCCGAGACCGCTGAACTAGCCGAGCGAGCAGGACTGACGGCAGCAGTCAACAGTTTGTCGGTGGCGGTGGCGCATGCCGAGGCGGGATTGCGGGTGAACAATCGCACTGAGGTGAAAAGCGCACAACAGGATCTTCGGGCGGCCATGCGCTCGCTCGCCGCCGCTTACACCAGCGCTTTCGGACCAAAGCCGTGAAGAAGCTTCTGGAAATATCGCTTGGCGTCGTCACCAGTGTCGGAGGTTTCCTCGAAGTCGGGTCGATGGCTACGGCGGCGCAGGCGGGTGCCGCCTTCGGATTCCAGCTAATCTGGGCCATAGTTCTCGGCACCATATGCATCATCTTTTTGGTTGAAATGGCCGGTCGGTTCGCCGCGATTAGCCATCACACGATCTCAGAGGGCATTCGTGAAAGATTTGGGTTCAACGTCTTCCTATGGCCGTTGCTCGTCGTCCTTCTCGTCAATTTCATGGTGCTGTCCGCTGAGATCGGCGGTGTGGCCATCGCACTCGAACTTGCCACCGGCATAGGCTTCCAGTGGTGGGCACTGCCGGTGGCGTTGCTGGCATGGTTGCTGCTGTGGAAAGGCACGTTTGGCTTTATCGAGAAAGGCGTTTCGGTCCTCGGCCTCGTGACGCTGTGCTTCGTGGTTGGTGCGGTGATGTTAAAGCCCGACTGGACAGCGGTCGCTGGCAGCGCCGTGCCTTCGCTGCCGGCTCACGATGCCATCAATTACTGGTTCATGGCGGCCAGCATTCTCGGCGCCTCGATATCGCCTTATCTTTTCATGTTTTATTCCTCGGGAGCTATCGAGGACAAGTGGGATGAAAGCCACCTTGGGGCCAATCGTGCCATCGCCGGGCTGGGCATGACCTTCGGTGGGACCATTTCGATCGGCGTGTTGATCGTCGCTGCTCTCGTTCTCGCGACGCACGGCATCGACCAGGTGGACGACTATCACCAACTGCCGTTGATGCTGATCCCTATATTCGGCTTCTGGGGGTTCGTTCTATTCGTTGCCTCGCTAGCCATTGCCTGTTTCGGCGCCGCACTCGAAGTCGGGTTGCAACAGGCATATCTGGTGGCACAGGGCTTTGGCTGGACGTGGGGCGAGGATCGCAAGCCGCGCGATGATCCGGGCTTCAGTGCCGTCTATACGGCATCATTGTTTTTGGCCGCCATTCCGATCATGCTTGGCCTCGACCCACTGAGGCTGACCATCTTTTCCATGGCGGTAACAGCGGCAAGCCTTCCGCTGACGGTAGTTCCATTTCTCTTCCTGCTGAATGACGAACGCTATGTCGGCGAACATCGCAACGGCATCATTTCGAATGCCGCCGTTGTCTTCATTATCGCGCTTGCCTTCGTGCTCGCCGTGGTGACGATTCCGCTGCAGATATTCGGAGGCACATGATGGAATTGATGCGTGATCTCCTGGACAAGCAGGTGTTCGACCGCCGGCGGGTCAAGATCGGCAAGGTCGACGGAGTGGTGGCCGAGTTGCGGCGGGGCAAACCACCAAGGATTGTCGCGATAGAACTCGGCTCCATCACTTTGGCGCGCCGCCTTGGCGCGCGGCCCGGGGAATGGATGGCGCAACTGGCGACGAGGGTGGGTGGCAAACGCCACGCCGTGCCACACAGGATTGCGTGGAAAAAGGTGCAGGACAACGGGCTCGACATCGAATGTGACATCGAGGTGGGCGAGACGTCGATTTTCGCCTGGCAGGACTGGTTGCGCGATCATGTCATCGGGCGCATCCCAGGAGCGTGATGATGAGGACAGTCAACCTCGAACATCTTGCCGGGCGACGCGTGCTCTCGCAGCGCGGAAAGAGCATCGGTCACATCGAAGAGATTCTCGCCGAACAGCGTGGCGACGAGCTCGTCGTTACTGAATTCCACGTTGGCATCTACGCCGCGTTCGAGCGTCTGTCGGCCTCGACCATCGGCATCGCGATGCTCGACCTGCTTCGGCTGCGCCGCCGCGACGGCCTGTACCGCATTCCCTGGGATAAACTCGATATCTCCGATCCGGCGCGACCGCGGCTGCTATGCCCGATGACCGAGCTTCCTGGATGGAAAGGGCAAAAGGACCTTCGGGAGTAGATGGCTACGGCTGGGAGGGCTAAGGCGCCGGCGTTTGGCCGGCGAACAGCCGTTCGTGCAGATGGCGCCTCCGCAAAGATCACTGCAGGTTCTTGCGAAGGAAGATGCGGGCGTGTCCTGGAAAAACGAATTCGACCTTGCCGAATTCCTCAAACCCATGATGCCGGTAAAATTGAGGCGCCTGGAAACTGCTCGTCTCGACGACGGCTCTCTTGCATCCACGCCTAACGGCTTCCTCCTCGATCGCCATAAGAAGCTGTGATCCATAGGATCGGCCACGCAATTTTTCAGGCAAGAAGAACATGTCGAGAAACAGGAGCCCCAGTTCCGTTCTGCCCCAAATTCCACCCCAGATCTTTCCGGAGGGGTCGGTAAGCTCCGCGCCGATCACTGCCCGGTCATCGATTCCGGTTTGTTCGATGTTGTGTCGATAGAGCGCAGCGGCCGCCTGCGTTCGTGCATCCCCGTTGTGAGCCAGAGCGATTGTAAATCCTTCGGATCGAGCCGGCATGCGTTCTGCTCCTGCGTCGGAATGGTCTTGAGATTCAACCGTCAGATTAACATCAAGGCGGCCGGTTCGCTCGCAGCTCTGATCGCCGCCGCTTCTGTTGTAACCCGTCTTGCCCACATTCCGCATCGCGATCCGCGTCGGATGCATGCAGCCGCGCCCAACATATCGCTTTGGTGTTGAACAAAGCCCATCCTGCCCTTGTCAGGTCTCATCACAATTCGTGCGCCGTCAAGAGTGTCCACCTCGACGAAGGCTGCTGCGGATCACAATCCATTACGCCGGGAACAATGAGAAAAACCTGTCGTTGGGAAAGCGATCGCAATTCGGCGATTCAAACACGGAGACTCCAATGTTGAAGAAAATTCTAGCCGCGTCGGTGCTAACTATTGCCTTGGCCGGTTCCGCCCTGGCGCAGACAAATGGAACGGGTGCTGGCGGCACGGCTGGCACGGGTAATGGAACTGGTACTGGAACTGTTGGCAGCGGCGGCGCCGCTGGCAATGGCACTGGCAGCGGGAATGCGGCCGTGCCAACCGATCCGAATTCCACAAACTCGACTACAAAATCGAACGGCATGACCGACCGTTGCAAGGACGCCGCAGGCAATGACATCGATAACAACACTGCAAGTGGCGCAACGACCTCGACCGTGCAAAATTGCAACAAGTAGCCGATGGACCTAGCGGCTTCGGCCGCCCGAAGGCCCGCCATCAAGACAATGGCGGGCCTCCGAATACGTGCCTCGCGTGCTGCCTGGATACATAGGAGCACATGTGTCCAAAGAGACCCGGCGGGCCAAACTCGATCGCTTAGCCGCCTCGATTCCGAAGCACGAATTCGAATTCCTAATGAAGATTGCAAAGCTAAGCCGTCATGACCTACTTGGCCTGATCGCTAAACACGATGGCGGCAGGGACAAGGTCTATAGGGACCTTGCGGCCCACTTGGCAGCAACTGAGGCCGCCCCGGAGCCCGTACATGAGGCGGCAGCTGACGACGGCCAAACAGCTGGAGCATCTCCAGCCACGAACTCGCCCGCCGGCAAGTGGCGGCGAAGATCATTTCGGTGCCAGCCCTGACGCTCCACGGAAGCGACGACCGTGTCGTCCTTCCAAAATCTTCGAATGGGTTGGACGTGCATTTTACCGCGCCTTACTGACGAGTACTGCTGGATACGGCAGGCGGTAGGCGCTTTAAGGCCGGCTGCCATTCAGCTTCATCGGACATGCCGGAACCTGAAGCGCCGCCGCGCATTTCGTCTCCAGGCATGACCGATCTTGCGGTAATCGCCAGGGAGAAATTCAGATGCAAACTTCAGGCGCAACTTCACAGCAAAACCTTGGCCGATTGGCCATAGAACCGTTTTCCGGCACGGTGACGGTGCGGTTTTCCGACGCCATCGTCGCAGCTACGGAGCGGGCGAAGGTCCTGCGTGAAGACGGGCACGAGCCCGTTTTCTATATCCCGTTCGAGGACATCTATTTCGATCTTTTCGAAAAGACCGACACCACCACCCGGTGCCCGCTCAAAGGCACCGCAAGCTACTGGCGTGTCCACGCCGTCGGCAGTTCTTCCGATGATTTCATGTGGGCCTACGAAACGCCCGATGCGGCTGCTCTGGCTATTGCAGGTCACGGCGCTTTCGATCCGGAAAAGGCCCGTATCGATGTCGATCCTGCCGAGGACAAGCGACACACGCCACATATCGTCGAATAGGTTTCATCAGGCAGAGACAATCACGGTAACGACAGGCGCGATGAGCATTTTCTACCAGGCGGCAAAGATTGCGGAGGAGGTTCACGCGTCTCAGCGTGATAAGACCGGGCGGCCCTACATCGAGCATTGCCGCCGTATCGTCGACGCCGTCGAGACAATCGATCAGAAGACTGTTGCCTACCTTCATGACGTTCTGGAGAAAGGCGAAGGCTGGACCCGCGCCAAGCTCGAAGAAGCAGGCTTCGGACCGACAATTGCCGCGGCGGTCGATGCCATGTCGCGCAGGCCGGATGAGGAGTATTTCGCCTTTGTCCGGCGGGCTGCGTCGAACCCAGTGGCGCTCCCCGTAAAACGCGCCGATCTGGAGGACAACATCTGGCAGTCGAGGCAGGTCGGAGCGTCGGCGGCCAAATATGAAGAGGGCCTTCGCATGCTTGACCAAGAGTTCTCCCGACAATAGTGCGCGCCCGACGCTGGCATTGCATCTGCCGAGGCAGCCATCGCCTGCGAGAGCTTGCGGCGCACAGCACGTTTCGGCTCTCCTGGCCGTCAGTTTTTCCGCGCCGGCGTGCGCCTGAGGGTCCTCGCTGGACCATGGAACGTGTGATCGGGTCAAAGCTCCTCCGGAGATGGACCGCAGCGTCTCCAAAAGGAGTAACGGCCGGCTCGGAATCAGGAACTCCTCCAGCACCGGTGCGTTGACCAGCAAGCCGGGACGAGTTCCCGGCCTCCGCGGGTGGCGGGCAAGCCGCCGCCGAACCCGAACTTCTGCACAATGAAAGGTAAGGCCATGGGCTTCTTTTCGAAGGACATCAAGACACTCGACGATCTCTTCGTGCACACGCTGCGCGACATCTATTACGCCGAAAAGCAGATCGAGAAAGCGCTGCCGAAGATGATCGGCAAGGCAACCGATCCGCAATTGAAGGCCGGATTCGAAAAACACCTCGAGCAGACCAAAGGCCATATCGAGCGCGTCGAACAGGTGTTCGAATTGCATGGCGTCAAGGCCAAGGAGGTCAACTGCCCGGCGATAGACGGCATTCTGGAGGAAGCCGACGATGTGAGCGGCGACGTCGACGACAAGGAGGTTCTAGACGCGGCGCTGATAGCGTCGGCGCAGGCGGTCGAACACTATGAGATGACCAGATATGGCACGCTCATCGCCTGGGCCAAGCAGCTTGGCCGCAGTGACTGCGCCAACGTATTGGCCAAGAACCTGAAAGAAGAGCAGGCGACCGATCGCAAGCTCACCGAAATGGCGGAAAGCAAGATCAACATGCAGGCTGCCGAGTAGACCGTCCCAGGTCATGATGAGATTGGTTGAAATCTCATCATGACCTAACCCTGTTGGAGCATGATTTTTTCCAAAGCCGGCACCAGTGCTGCGTTGAGTCGATCTCCATCGTTGTCCACGGAACTTTCATGACGGGCGAATCTGCCATCTCTCGCGATCTGCCGACGAGTGTAAAATCGTCTTTCGGCGTGGCGTTGAGCACGGCGCCGATGGAAGCAAAGGCTGCCGACACGTTGCCGGCCGATGCTGGCCGATGGCAATACGAACCCAAATGGGACGGGTTCCGCTGCCTGGCCTTTAAATCCGGCGCGGCCGTGGAGTTGCGTGCAAAATCCGGCAAGCCGTTAGGGCGGTATTTCCCGGAAGTCGTCGCGATGTTGCATGAACTGAAAACAAAAGAGTTCGTGGTCGATGGTGAGATCGTCATCGAAATTGCAGGCTCTCTTTCTTTCGACGCCTTGCAGATGCGGCTGCATCCGGCGGAAAGCAGGATCCGGAAACTGTCGGTCGCGACGCCGGCAAAGCTGATCCTCTTTGACATGTTGGCGACCTCCGAGGGCGCCTTGATGCAGCAGCCGCTCTCGGTTCGGCGCGCTGCACTCGAACTGTTCGTAAAGTCGGCCGCGCGAAAGGATCTCGAACTGTCTCGGGCGACGCGTGATTTGGCGGCGGCAGGCAGATGGCTTGGCCAATCCGGACAAGGTTCGACCGACGGGGTCGTTGCCAAGCTTCTCGATGACGAATATCGACCCGGCGAGCGCGCCATGGTCAAAGTCAAGCGCCTGCGCACGGCCGATTGTGTCGTCGGAGGGTTCCGCTACCTGGCGAATTCGCGTGAAGTCGGCTCCCTGTTGCTTGGCCTGTACAATGACCAGGGGCAACTCGACCATGTCGGGTTCACTTCGACGATCGCCCGGGAGGACAGGGCCAAGCTTACGCGACAACTTGAAGCTTTGCGATCGGCTCCTGGCTTCACGGGAAAAGCGCCGGGCGGTCCCAGTCGGTGGAGCACGGAAAGAAGCGGACAATGGGAGCCATTGCGGCCCGAACTGGTGGCGGAGGTGCGGTTCGATCATGTCACCGGCGATCGTTTCCGTCATGGCACCAAATTTCTGCGATGGCGTCCTGACAAAAGCCCGAAGCAATGCACGTTCGAACAGATACTTGGAAAATGAGGCTTGGCGAGGCGTCGACAGGTCCACACCATCGAGACCAAATCCGTCAAGCATTCGGCGCAGCCAAATCCAGTCGCATTTCACTGGCGATCTTGAACCCGGCGGCGAGATAAACGCCTTTGCAGGAGGATGCCGGACCAAACTCGTTGTTCAGTCTGTCACCACGCCTCGCTTTGGCGGATCACGGTTCTCGTCCGGATTAGGAACTGGCACTTCGTCGGGAAGAAGATCCGGCTCAGGCTCGCGTATGTCCGGCGTCCACGTCGGCGCATCCACTGGCGGCTCTTCGGTTGGCTCTGGTTTGGGGGGCACATCTATTCTCCGGGTTTCGCTTGGGCGTGGGGTTCGGCCCGCCACAGGTCGCGCGTCGCCGCGTCTGGAGGCGAAAGGGTCTTTTCACACCCCATGTATTTTTACCGATGGCCAGCGGTCCTGGGGCTTGTCGGCGCCCGATCAGAGTCCTGCGTTCCGGCTCCTTTGAGCGCAATGTTGGCATCCGCTGCCTCTGGCTCTTTGAGGACTGCCCTGTCGACGTTCTTGATCTCGGCCATAAGGCATCGTCCTTGGTGGCCAACGGGCAACCGCGAGAATTGTTCCGAGCTATTAAGGGCGGCTGGAGCTGCTGTGCGGACCTTCTGGCTGGGCAGTTATCAACTATGCTGTCTTGCGTTTCGGTGAGGCTCTCTTTGTGGATCTCGCCAGCCCTTCCTGTTTGAGGCTCTTCTTCAGCACCTCAGCGAGGTTGATGACATTCTCCTGTGGCCTTGGTGCGGGCTTCGGCAGCTTCTTGCCTTTGCGCTTTGCATCGATCATGGCGATCAGCGCGTCTTCATAGGTGTCTTCAAATTTCGAGGGATCGAAGGTCGTCACTTTTTTGTCAATAAGCATGCCGGCGATTTCGAGCAGATCGGGGTCGTATTTCTGCTTGGCCAATCCATCGAACACAGTGCTTTCCGAAACCATTTCGTTGTGGTTGCGAAGCTCGGTCATCACCATGCCCTTGCCATAGGGCTGAATCAGCACTTCGCGGCCGCGCTGGTAGAGCACCACGCAGGATCGAGCGGCCACGCCCTTGTTCTTCATGGCATCGCGGATCACTCCGTATGCTTCGATTGCGGCGCCGTCGGCCGGGATCAGATAGTAGGGCTTCTCGAGATAGCGCGTATCGATATCGTCAATCGATACGAATTCGCCGACTTCGAGCGTGTGCTTCGACGTCAGCTTCAACGCCTTTATGTCGTCAGGTTCGATCTGGAGAAATTCGTCTTTTTCGATCTCGAAACCCTTCACCTGATCCGCTGCATCCACCAGCTTTCCGGTCTCCTCGTCGGCGTAGACGCTCCTGACCGGCAGACCGTCCTTGCGGTTCAAAATCTTGAAATGGATCTTGGATGCTTCGCTGGTTGCGCCGACAATCTTCACGCCGCAAGTAACCGAACCAACCTTCAAGAAGCCCTTCCAGGCAGCACGTGGCGCGGCCATTTTGCGCTTATCCCGTTTCCAGCTAGGGCAACGCGTTTCCGTTCGAATTGTTCCTGCGGCGGGGGCTCGGTGCACGTCAATGTCCGGCGGGGAAGTCCTGTCGGTCTCGACAGCCGGGCCGGCGCCTGCATCCGCAGGAACCGAAAGCGCACCATGAACATTGTCAGACACAGGCAGGAGAGTGTCATGCAAGTCGTTCGGACCGAAGTGGTGAATGCCAGGGCGCCAGACGGGCAGTCGGTTCGCCGGGTGATATTTTGCGGCGAGGGCGGCGACTGCGTTACGGTGGACATGGCAAACGTCGGGATACATGCTGAAGATGACGTGCTTGCCCGCGCAAAGGCAATCCTGGTCCAGACAGCGACCTTTGATCTCGCAGCCAATGAATATGACGCGAGCAGCAACGGCAATTTCGACCAGGTCGAGATAACCTCTGCAAGCGACGGCGCCGGCGACGTATATGTCTTTGAGTATCGCGATGGCGAAACCAGCCGACGCATACCGCCGTCGAGGATGGCGAGCCTTGAGGCGGCCCGGTCCGAAGCTATCCGCTGCGCAATCGATCTTCTCGCCGACCTGCAGCCTGGCACGGACGCTCTGTCCGGCTGGCTCGTGAGGGTATCCAACGAAAACGGTGAATTGCTTTACACTGTTGATGTGGCTGAGGCCGATGCAGCGCGGCAGGCAGGCCAGTAACCCAAACCCGACGGAATCCACCAGTGGCCGCCCAAGGATTGATTCACGGACCAATAGGCGACGATGGCCTGCATCTGTGCGTCGACATGCAGCGCCTGTTTGCGCCGGGTGGACCTTGGCCCGTGCCGTGGGCTGAAAAGGTGGTCCCGGCGATCGAAGAACTGGTCGCCAGACATGCCAGCCGTACCCTGTTCACGCGCTTCATTCCTGCCGCCCGCCCGGGCGAGGCGCCGGGAATGTGGGCAAACTACTATCGTCGGTGGGCGGAGGTAACCCTTTCCAACATCGATCCGCGCCTGATCGAGCTGATGCCTCAACTTGCACGATTCGTGCCGCCGGCGACGGTGGTCGACAAACATGTCTATTCGCCCTGGACCGAGGGGCGGCTCGACGCGCTGCTGAGTGGCTCCGGCGTGCGTGCGCTCGTGATCACCGGTGGCGAAACCGACGTTTGCGTTCTCGCGACCGTGCTTGGCGCCATCGATCGTGGCTTTCGCGTCATTCTCGTCACCGATGCCATCTGCAGCTCTGCCGACCAGACCCATGACGCACTGATGGAAGTCTACCATTCCCGCTTCAGTGAGCAGATTGAGGCGGCCAGCATGGCGGAGGTGTTGGAGTGTTGGCCACAACTCACTCGCTGATCTGGGGGGCTTCAAGTGAAAGGGCCGACAATCGTCATTCTGGTCGGGCGGACTGTTTCAGTTGGCGGACGGCACTACAGTGAACCGGAAAACGTATATGAACGGCACGATTGCCTGATCTGCTCGCTCGCGTGAATCAGTGTCTGGAAGCGTACAAAGCCTTGCAGAGCTATCGACAGCGCGGCCAACCGTCATAGAATGGACAGGATACAGCGCCGAAGACTCGATGCCGGCATCTAGCAATCTTTGCGAGACATCCGGCGCCTCTGCCGTCGGCCTTCCGCTGGGAGGGTGATTTGCTGAAAAGCGAAGTCATTGACCTTGAAACCTAGTCGCTGGCAATCGCGCTGACGACATTGTGTCGACGGCGTTTGCGGTCGATGGAATCCGCGCAAGTTTCCTGAGTGTCGCTGCGACGACGAGGAATTGTCGGGCTTATGGTCCATGCCATGTCCGGCAAGAAAATTGCCGTGAGCTTCGACCACCGGGTGGCTGCCTCGCCTTCCGAGTTGCGCAACGCAATTCATGCCTCTCTGGCAATGGCAAACGGCTATGACGTGTCGTCGGCTGAAGCACGATAAATCCACAACCGCATCATGAAAATCCGGCGTTCAAACCAAGGCGCAACCGTCGGCCTGGAATTCACGGCACGATGGAACAAAATTGAAGATGCCGCGTTTGGGGTCTTGCGGCGCGATCCACCATTGGCCGCGGGGGCAACTTTATCCGTATAAATCCATAGGGCTGGGAGTGGCGCTGTGACCGTGCAGGCATCCAAGAAGCAATTGGACCGTCGAAGCATCCTGAATTCTCTGAAAGCCTTCCGGCGCGGCGATTTCTCCGTCCGCATCGACAATGTTTATGAAGGCCTCGATTCTGAGATAGCTGAGACTTTCAATGAGATCGCTGACCTCAACGACCAAGTGACGCGCGAGTTCGAGCGCTTGAGCCGGGTCGTCGGCAAGGAGGGGCGGATAGGCGAGCGCGGCCGGGTTCGCAATGCCACCGGCAGTTGGGAATCCAGTGTCCGTTCAGTCAATGATCTCATCGAAGACATGGTTCAGCCAACGGCTGAGGTTGCGCGCGTTATCGGCGCCGTCGCCAAGGGCGACCTTTCGCAGACCATGATGGTCGAAATTGATGGCCGACCGCTGCGCGGCGAATTCCTGCGCATCGGCAAGATCGTCAACACCATGGTCGGCCAGTTGGCCTCCTTCGCCTCTGAGGTGACGCGCGTGGCGCGCGAGGTCGGTACGGAAGGCAAGCTCGGCGGCCAAGCCCGGGTCAAGGGCGTCGCCGGCACGTGGAAAGATCTGACCGACAACGTCAACGCGATGGCCACGAACCTGACCGGGCAAGTGCGCAACATCGCGGAGGTTACGACGGCGGTCGCGTCGGGCGACCTGTCGAAGAAGATCACAGTCGATGTCAAGGGCGAAATCCTAGAACTGAAGAACACCATCAACACGATGGTGGACCAGCTTAATTCCTTCGCTTCGGAAGTGACGCGCGTGGCGCGCGAGGTCGGCACTGAAGGCAAGCTTGGCGGCCAGGCGCGCGTTGAGGGTGTTGGTGGTACGTGGAAGGATCTGACCGACAATGTGAATTCCATGGCCGAGAACCTGACTGGCCAGGTGCGCAACATCGCCGAAGTGACGACCGCGGTGGCTTTGGGCGACCTGTCGAAGAAGATTACGGTGGACGTGAAGGGCGAGATTCTCGAGCTGAAATCCACGATAAACACGATGGTGGACCAGCTGAATTCATTCGCGGGCGAGGTCACGCGCGTGGCACGCGAGGTTGGCACCGAAGGCAAGCTTGGCGGCCAGGCGCAGGTGCGCGGCGTCGCCGGCACCTGGAAGGACCTCACCGACAACGTCAACTCGATGGCCGAGAACCTGACCGGTCAGGTGCGCAATATCGCCGAGGTGACCACGGCGGTCGCGTCGGGCGATCTGTCCAAGAAGATCACGGTCGCCGTGCAAGGCGAAATCCTGGAACTCAAGGACACCATCAACACGATGGTCGACCAACTGAACTCCTTTGCCTCGGAAGTGACGCGCGTGGCACGCGAGGTCGGCACCGAAGGCAAGCTGGGCGGCCAGGCAGAGGTGAGGGGCGTCGGCGGCACATGGAAGGATTTGACCGACAACGTCAATCTCATGGCCGCCAACCTGACTGGCCAGGTTCGAAACATCGCAGAAGTCACCACCGCCGTGGCGCGCGGCGACCTGTCGAAGAAGATCACCGTCGACGTCAAAGGCGAGATCCTGGAGCTCAAGGACACCGTCAACACGATGGTCGACCAACTGAACTCCTTCGCCTCTGAGGTCACGCGTGTGGCCCGCGAAGTGGGATCGGAAGGCAAGCTTGGTGGCCAGGCGCATGTCGAAGGCGTCGGTGGCACCTGGAAGGATCTGACCGACAACGTCAACGCCATGGCCGGCAATTTGACGGTGCAGTTGCGTGACGTGTCGAAGGTGGCAACGGCCATCGCGACCGGCGACTTGACCCAGAAGATCACCGTCGACGCGCTGGGCGAGATCTTGCAGATCAAGGACGTCATCAACACGATGGTCGACCAGCTCAATTCCTTCGCTTCGGAAGTGACACGTGTGGCGCGCGAGGTCGGCTCCGATGGCAAGCTCGGCGGCCAGGCCCAGGTGCGCGGCATCGGCGGCACGTGGAAGGATCTGACCGAAAACGTCAACGCCATGGCGGCCAACCTGACCGGCCAGGTGCGCAACATCGCCGAGGTAACCACCGCCGTGGCGCTCGGGGACCTTTCGAAGAAGATCACCGTCGATGTCCGCGGCGAGATCCTGGAGCTGAAGGACACCATCAACACAATGGTGGACCAGCTTAATTCCTTCGCTTCGGAAGTCACGCGCGTGGCACGCGAGGTCGGCACGGAAGGCAAGTTGGGAGGCCAGGCGCAGGTGCGCGGCGTTGCCGGCACGTGGAAGGATCTCACAGACAATGTGAACTCGATGGCCGAGAATCTGACCGGCCAGGTGCGCAACATCGCCGAAGTCACGACCGCCGTGGCGCGCGGCGACCTGTCGAAGAAGATCACCGTCGATGTGAAGGGCGAAATCCTGGAGCTCAAGTCGACCATCAACACCATGGTGGACCAGTTGAACTCCTTCGCCGGCGAGGTCACCCGAGTCGCGCGTGAGGTTGGCACCGAGGGCAAGCTTGGTGGCCAGGCGCGCGTCGAAGGTGTTGCCGGTACCTGGAAGGACCTGACCGACAACGTCAACCTGATGGCGACGAACTTGACCAATCAGGTGCGCGGCATCGCCGATGTCGTGACGGCGGTCGCGCAAGGCAATCTCAGGCGCAAACTGACGGTCGACGCGAAGGGAGAGATCGCCCTGCTGGCCGACACCATCAACGGCATGATCGAGACGCTTGCCACCTTTGCCGACCAGGTGACCAACGTCGCCCGTGAGGTGGGCATCGAGGGCAAGCTCGGCGGTCAGGCGCGTGTGCCAGGTGCCGCCGGCCTCTGGCGCGACCTCACCGACAACGTCAATCAACTCGCTGCCAATCTGACCACCCAGGTGCGTGCCATCGCCGAGGTTTCGACGGCGGTGACCAAGGGCGATCTTACCCGTTCGATCAGCGTCGAAGCGTCCGGCGAGGTCGCCGCGCTAAAAGACAACATCAACGAAATGATCCGCAATCTGAAGGATCAGACGCTGAAGAATGCCGAGCAGGACTGGTTGAAGACCAATCTCGCCCGGTTTTCGCGCATGCTGCAAGGCGAGCGCGATCTTGCCACCGTCTCGCGGCTCATCATGTCCGAACTCGCTCCTCTGGTGAACGCCCAGTATGGGGTGTTCTACGTCACCAATCGCGACGAGGAGGAATCCTATCTTGAGCTGGCGGCTTCCTATGGCGCCGAGAGCAAAGCTGCCATCAAGCAGCGGCTTGATCTGCGAGAGGGCCTGGTTGGGCAAAGTGCCGCCGACAAGCGCGCCATCATGCTGGACAATGTGCCGCCAGAATTCCTTCGGGTCACATCTGGTCTTGGCAGCGCCTCGCCAGCCAATGTCATCATCCTGCCTGCCCTGTTCGAGGATGAAGTCAAAGCCGTCATCGAGCTCGCCTCGTTCGGCGAGTTTCGTGACACACACCAGTCGTTCCTCAACCAGCTCATGGAATCCGTCGGCATCGTTCTCAACACCATCGCTGCGACGATGCGCACGGAGGGCCTGCTCAAGCAGTCGCAACTGCTGACGTCGGAATTGCAAGCGCGTCAAACCGAGCTGACAAAAAAGCAGGAAGAGCTGCATGCGACGAACGAGGAGCTGCAGGAAAAGGCGCAGCTGCTCGAGAACGAAAAGAAGCAGGTCGAAAACAAGAATCTCGAAATCGAGATGGCGCGACGCGCGCTGGAGGAGAAAGCCGAGCAACTGGCACTCACGTCGAAATACAAGTCCGAGTTCCTGGCCAATATGAGCCACGAACTGCGCACGCCGCTCAATTCGCTGCTCATTTTGTCAAACCTGCTGGCGACCAACCAGCACGGCAACCTCAACGAAAAACAGGTAGAGTTCGCCCGCACCATCAATTCGGCAGGAACCGATCTTCTCAGCCTCATCAACGATATCCTCGATCTGTCGAAGATCGAGTCGGGCACTGTTTCCATCGACATCAACGATATGCCGGTGACGCATCTTCGCCAGCATATGGAACGAACTTTTCGTCAGCTGGCAGCCGACAAGGGACTTGGCTTCACCATCAAGGTCGATCCGGCGCTTCCCGACACGGTCCGCACAGATGAGAAACGCTTGCAGCAGATTGTCCTCAACCTGCTTTCCAACGCATTCAAATTCACCTCGGAAGGCGAGGTCAGCCTGAACTTCCGGGTTGAAAAGGCCGGCCGCCGCAATGGCGCGACGCAGCCGGTGAAGGCTCTCGCGATCGCCGTCACCGACACCGGCATTGGCATTCCAGAAGACAAACAGAAGCTGATTTTCGAGGCCTTCCAGCAGGCCGACGGCACCACCAGCCGCAAGTATGGCGGCACCGGCCTTGGGCTCTCGATCAGCCGCGAGATCGCTCGCTTGCTTGGCGGCGAATTGCGGGTCGAAAGCACGCCGGGCAAGGGGTCGACATTTACCCTCATCATCCCGTTCGACGGCCCCCGCGTGACGACAGTACAGTCGACCCTGGCTCCGGCGGCGGAGGCGGTTACTGCGACAGCTCTGCTCAGCAGTCCGGCCTCGGCAGAGCTGATCGACGACCGCGATTCAATCCTACCCACCGATCGGATCGTGTTGATCGTCGAGGACGACCCGACCTTTGGCGGGTTGCTGCTCGGCCTCGCCCGGTCAGCCGGGCTGAAAGGCGTTCTGTCGAATGCAGGTTCCGGCACGCTGGCATTGGCCCGCAAGCTCGTTCCCGACGCAATCACGCTTGATCTCGGGCTTTCGGATATCGATGGCTGGGTGCTTTTCGATCTGCTGCGGCATGACCAGAAGACGAGGGGAATTCCCATCCATGTCATCTCGGGTGCCGAAGACATCGACAGTCTCGCACGCAAGGGGGCGTCCAGCATTTCCACCAAGCCCGTTTCCTCGGACGAGCTGATGAAGGTGTTTCAGGATATCCACTCGAAGAAGCTCCGCGTTCAGCGCCGCGTTCTGGTCGTGGACCCTGACCCGGAGCGGCGTCTGGCGCTGGTCGAGGCAATCCGCGACGGCGTAACGTCGGTCACCGCGATCGGTCGAGTTGCGGCAAATGCAGAAGACGTTGGCCTCGCCTCCTATGATGCCGTCGTGCTCGGCTTTGGACGCTCCGCCAAGGACAACGCAAAGGCGCTGGACGAGATCACCGGCCACTTCGGCGAAGCCTTGCCGCAGCTGCTGTTCTTTACGCCTCACCCGGACGCGCTTGAACAGGTACTGGCGTTGAACCCGGCCTTGGCGGAAGCACCGCGGGCGGAGAACTTCGCTCAATTGGCGCTGCATATTTCGGCAACGCTGCCGGGAGAAGGTCGCCAAGAGGCCTGGGCAGGAACTGAACACAACGGCAAGTCCGATCTCGCCGGGGCGAAAGTTCTCATCGTCGATGACGACATTCGCAATATCTATTCGCTCACCAGTGTTCTGGAGACCTATGACATACAGGTTCTGCATGCCGAGCGGGGCCGTGATGGCATCGCGCTTCTTGAACAGGCGCCCGATGTCGACGTGGCATTGATCGATATCATGATGCCGGAGATGGACGGCTACGAGACGATGCGGCGGATTCGCGGCACACCGGCGATTGCTCATATCCCGCTGATTTCCGTCACCGCAAAGGCGATGAAGGGGGATCGGCAAAAATGTCTGGATGCCGGGGCTTCCGACTACATCGCCAAACCCGTCGACCTGGATCTCCTGCTGGCACTGCTTCGTGTCTGGATCGGGCGTGCCCGATCCCGTGTCGAGAGCCCGGAAAAACTTCTCCTGGCAGCGAACTGACGGCCGTTCGATGCAAAAGCTGGCAAGAAACAGGGTAAGGAAACTTGAGGTGGCAGCTCTTGCCGAAGGGCCGGCAAGAGCCCGCATCCTGGCGGTGGACGACGATGAGCGCAATCTGCTGGCGATCAGCGAAGTGCTCGCGACTGTCGGAGAGGTCATCTGCGCCCAATCGGGCGAAGAGGCTCTGCGCTTTCTGCTGAAAGAGGAGTTCGCCGTCATTCTCCTGGATGTCCTCATGCCAGGGTTGGACGGGTATGAAACGGCCGCACTTATCCGCCAGCGCGAGCAATCCAAGCGCACCCCAATCATCTTCTTGACCGCCATCAACAAGGAGGATGCGCATATGCTGCGCGGCTATGATGCCGGCGCGGTCGACTATGTGTTCAAGCCATTCGATCCGATCATGCTGCGTTCGAAAGTCGCGGTTTTCGTCGAACTCCACGAGAAGACGCTCGAGATCCAGCGCAAGGCGGAGGTCGAGCAGGGACTATTGGCGCAGGCGTTGCAGGCGCACAAGGACAAGCTTCAGGCCGAACGCGCGCTGCGCAGCGCCGAGCAACGGCAGGATGCCATCCTGAATTCGTTGCCGGTCTGCTTTCATGCTCGGGCAGCCGAGCCACCCTTCGCGGCGCGCTTTGTTACCGAGGGCGTCGAGCGCTTGACCGGCTTTGCGCCTGAATACCTGACATCGGATCCGGAGTTCGGTCTCAGCCGCGTTCATCCCGACGACCTGCCGCGATTGAAGCAAGCGCTGCTGGCGGCCAAAACCACCGGCTCCTATACGTGCGAGTTCCGCTGGCATTGCGCCAATGGCGAGTATCGCATCTTTCTCGACCAGGGCGTGATGTCGGACGGCTCAGATGGCCGTGAACCGGAAATTATCGGCACATTGCTTGACATCACCGAGCGGCGCGGTCTTGAGGATCAGCTGCTTCAATCCCAGCGCATCGACGCTATCGGCAAGCTAACCGGCGGCCTGGCGCATGATTTCAACAACCTGCTCGCCGCAATTCTCAGTGGGTTAGGGCTGCTTGAACGCCGGGCTACGTTGGATGATCAGGCGCAACAGGTACTCGACCTGACGCGGCGTTCTGCAAAACAAGGCGCTGACCTTGTCGCGCGAATGCTGGCATTCTCGCGGCGCCAGACCCTGAAGCCGGAAGCGGTGCGCCTTGCTGCGCTGGGCGACACGATGAACGGATTGGTGGCGCCCGTGCTGGGGGGGTTGATCCGTTTCGACTGGCAGATCGATGACACGATCTGGCCGGTGCATGTCGATGCAGGCCAACTTGAATTGGCCTTGATGAATCTGGTTTTCAACGCGCGTGACGCCATGCCCTCTGGCGGGACAATAACCGTGCATGCGCAGAATCGATCGATCGGGACGCCAACAGAGGATATTCCGCCGGGCGACTATGTCATGATCGCCGTCAAGGACACCGGATCCGGCATACCTCCCGATCTTGTCGCCAAGGTCGTCGAACCGTTCTTCACCACCAAGCCGGTCGGTAAGGGAACGGGCCTCGGCCTCAGCACGGTCTACGGCTTCATGAAGCAGTCAGGTGGGACACTTCGCATAGAAAGCGTCGTCAACCGCGGAACTACCATGCAACTCTGGCTGCCACGATCGACCGAACAGCCGGTCGATCCTGTGGTGGAACCCGACATTGAACGAGCGTTCGCCGATGCCGGGATGGAGCACCCATCAATCCTCCTGATCGACGACAGCCATGTTTTGCGGCAATTGACCGCCGAGTCCCTTCGCCAACGTGGTTTCGAGGTGACCTGCGCGGGAGGAGGGGCGGAGGCGCTGGCCATGATGGAGCGCACTCCCAACCAGTTCGACGTCATTATCACCGACTTCGCCATGCCACTCGTATCCGGCGTCGACGTGATCCGCTTCGCGCGCAATTTGCGCTCGGACTGGCCAGCGGTCATGATCACGGGCTATGCCGATGCCCGGGAGATTGCCGATCGGCCGGCCGACGTGCCCTTGCTCGGCAAGCCCTTCCGCGACGAGGATCTGTTCGAAGCGATTTTCCTCGCGATAGAGAATGCGGCCCCCCAAAGGATCAAAACCGGCTAGCGCTTAGGGCTTGTCGACGGTCTGGCCACGTCGGCAGGCCGGGCAGATCGAGACCGCACTTTCGGGGCACGGCGACAAGGGCCGCATTCCTGATCGGCAATCTAGGTCATTCGCAACAGGCGGCGCTACCAGCGCTCCTCGGTGTCGCGGTCCGGTAGGTCTATTCCGCAGCACACCCAACCAAGGCGCTGCGCTGAACCGTAGTTGTACCGAGGCACCAGGTGAGCCGGATCATCGAAGGTACCGACGTGCAGCGCGATCTCGGTTGGCGACGCGTCGTAGCAAAGGCTGAGCGGCGACCCGCATTCTGGGCAGAAGCCTCTTTGTGCGATCGGCGAAGACCTTCGATATGTTGGCGTTCCGGAATTCCAGGTCAGGCTTTGGCAGGGCATCCAGGCAAGAACTGCAAACGCGCTGCCGGTCGCTCGTCTGCACATATCGCAGTGGCAGTAGTGAGCCCTCGGTTCGATCCCGGCGCTGAATCGGATCCTGCCACAGAGACATCCGCCCTTGATGGCCAAGGAGCCGGGTAGGCGCTTGCCAACCTCACGCATTAACATCGATCAAGGCGGCGCCGAACGCTCCGATCGCAGTCAAAGAGGCACTGCCGATGTTCTTGTCGGCGATGTTCTTGTCGGTTGCGAAGGCGGTCAGCGCGGCGAAGCCTTCGTCGCCGAGGTCGAGCACCACGACGAAAATTCTTTGCCCGCTGACCTGATTGACGAGCTTGGGTTTCATGGCGTTCCGAACCTGTTGCGGGGCAGTTAATGGGCATGGTGCTCGGCATTCCGCTTGCGTGTTGCCGCTGCCTTCTTTGCCGATTCCGATCGGCTTGCGGCTGACCGTGAAGCCGATGCCTTGCCGCCGCTTTTCCCACCCTTGTGGGCCGCGGGGTGTCCGGTGTGTTTACCACGACCCGAGCCGCCTTCTTTCTTGCCGCCGCCATCGTCCTTGTTGACGGTCGCCCATGCCCGGCGCTCGGATTCCTTCTCGGAAACACCGCGCTTCTCATAGCCTGCGGCAATGTGGTCGGCTTTGCGTTCCTGTTTGTCGCTGTATTTCGATTTGTCGCCTCGTGGCATGGTCGTTCTCCAATGATGTTTGAACGGTATGCCGGCGGGAGAGTTCCAAGCGGAAATTCAGAAAATTGAAAACGCGAGCGAGGATTTCGGCCAACACGGAGCGCTATTGCTCCGGAGCCGTGGCGGGTGCCGTGTAGCGGCGGCGCACGGCACCGATCACGCGTTTCTTGAAGCGATCGAGCGCGGCAAGCGTCTCCCTGGAGACGACGTCGTCGCGTGCCGTCTACTCGGTAGCCCAATGCAATGAAATACGTTCCGCGACCTCAGTAGCCACCGACCACCGGCAGGATCTCTCCCGTGATGTAACTCGAGCAATGCGACGAGGCGAGGAACACGTAAGCCGGGGCAAGTTCTTCCGGTTGCGCTGGCCGTTTCATCGGCGTATCCGCGCCGAATTTCGAGACGTCGTCGGCTTCCTTGTCCGAAGGGTTGAGCGGCGTCCACACCGGACCTGGCGCGACCGCGTTTACCCGGATGCCCTTGCCGATCAGATTGCCCGAAAGCGCTCGCGTGAAGGCATGAATGCCGCCCTTGGTCATCGAATAGTCAACCAGTTGCTTGGAACCGTCGATGCCGGTCACCGAACCGGTATTGATGATCGCGGAGCCCGGCTCCATGTGCGGCACGCTCTCCTGCGCCATATGAAAATAGCCGTAAAGATTGGTCTTCAGCGTCGTGTCGAAATGTTCCTCGGTCAGGTCGTTGAAGTCACTGGAATGGATTTGGAAAGCGGCGTTGTTGACCAGCACGTCGATCCTGCCGAATTTTTCGACCGTCAGCGCCACGGCGTTGCGGCAATGCTCGCGTTCACTGACATCGGCTTTTATCAGTATGCAACGCCGGCCTTCCTTTTCGACGGCGTTTTTGGTCGCTTCGGCGTCTCTGTCTTCACTCAAGTATACGATCGCAATGTCGGCGCCCTCGCGGGCGAACAAGACTGCCACCGAACGGCCGATGCCGGAATCACCACCCGTGATAAGCGCTACCTTGTCGTCGAGTTTTTTCGATCCGAGGTAGTAAGGCGCATCGTAGAGCGGAGCGGGCTCGATCGCCCATTCATGCCCCGGTTTGGGTTGATGCTGCTCGGGAAAAGGTGGCTCGGGATATTTGCGGGCGCCGGCTTGCATCGCTTGTTGCATTTTGCCATTGCTCTTCGTCTCGTCTTTGGCGTCGATACCACGCTGGATATGGCGTTGCTTGGCGGCTTCGGCTGAAGTCTGCGACTTAGTCTGCATGGCTTTCTCCTGTGCTCGGAGAAGGAACAACGCATGCCGGGCAAAAAAGTTTGCGGAAATGTCTCGATCCCGAAAGGGCTCGCCATTGCGAACAGCCTGCGAGGGGCGTGGAGCATTGGTCGTCAATAAGATCGGAATTGCCATGCCGGTGGCGTTCAGACAAACACCACATTCATTACCCGCTCAAAGCACGCTCTTTTCAGAACCATAGGGTTTGAAACGCAAGCAGAGTAACGCCGGCCGCAGCGACGATGGCATTTATGAATGCGATCATAGTCGCTGCAGTGGTCAGGTACGCCAGGAGAGGCCCAGTACGAAGAGAAGGTTCGGCGTCATTTTCGGGCCAGCGACCGAATTCCTTGGAAAACTGGAAGGCAGCCTCGTCGCCCAAAGTTCGATAGTAGGCTCTGATCCGGGCAATGCCGATATGGGCCTGCATGTTCTCAGCGGCGATGTCGACCAACCTCAAGACGGTAAAGGCACCCAGTAAAAAGACCGATGGCAGCACAACCGCGACAAACGGCAGGAAGAACTCGGAGGACTGCGTAACAAAGCCCGTTGCCACCAGAGCGCTCGACAGAGACATAATGTAGATGGTCGTTCGCGACGCCATTTCACTTATGGACGTGCTGATCGCTGTCTGCTGCACGAAATGCTCTGTCGTCAGGGCCGCGAGAAACGAAGCATCGGGTGTCGGCGTGTCGGCCATGGAGTATGCTCCTGTCGGGTCGACCTGAGTTTTTCTTCGATATAGTGCTTGCGAGGCTGGCCGCCACTGGATGCTCCCGACGTCTGACCCATGCCGGTTTTATTGTGCCATATCCAGCGAGCCCGCATCACCGATCAAAAAGGGCCGATCATGTGGTCAGCAGATGCTGGCCATATCGCAGGCGAAATGTCTGCCGTGGTCAATCTGTGTGGCCTTTTGGGGATCCGGGTCGAAGCGCATTCGCGGCGCGGTTGCAGTTGGGAGCGGTTCCGCGGCGGCGCTGATGCGAATTCGCGCATTCGTGGCAGCGGCCTCGAAACAAATTCGGTCCCTAGGCCGGCAACGCGAATTCACCGGCAGGTTCAATGGTGCGGGCTTGCGGGCCAAACTTTTCGGTGGCGAAGCCCATGACCACGTCCACCAGACTCATAAATCAGCAGCCCGGATCCTGCCTACTGCGGCATCTCCAGTCCCTGCCGCAATCCTGTCGCCACGACTGAGACCCTGAACTTTCCGGCGAGTGCCCGGTCGAATATGGCGCCGACGATGATGTCGGCGTCGGCGTCGACCTCCTCGCGGATGCGGGTGGCGGCCTCATCGACTTCGAACAGCGTCATGTCCATGCCGCCCGAGATCGAGACCAGGACGCCCTTGGCGCCGATCATCGAGGCTTCGTCGAGAAGCGGGTTTGCTATCGCCGCTTCGGCGGCCTTCCTGGCGCGGTCCTCGCCCGTGGCTTCCCCGGTACCCATCATTGCGCGGCCCATGTCGCGCATCACCGACTTCACGTCGGCGAAGTCGAGATTGATCAGCCCCTCCTTGACGATGAGATCGGTTATGCAGCCGACGCCGGAATAAAGGACGCGATCAGCCATGGCGAAGGCGTCCGCGAAAGTCGTCTTTGCGTCGGCGATCCTGAAGAGGTTCTGGTTCGGAATAACGATCACGGTATCGGCGCATTCGCGAAGCTGCTCAATGCCCTCTTCGGCGGCTTGCATGCGGCGCTTCCCTTCGAAGGTGAACGGCTTGGTGACGACCGCCACCGTCAGGATGCCGGCTGCCCGTGCAGCGTTCGCTATGACAGGCGCGGCACCGGTTCCAGTTCCGCCTCCCATGCCGGCGGTCACGAAGCACATATGGGTTCCCGCAAGGTGGTCCCTGATCTCGTCGATCGATTCCTCGGCTGCCGCGCGGCCGACCGCGGGCAGCGACCCGGCGCCCAGGCCTTCCGTGACATGGGCGCCCAGCTGGATCAGCCGCGATGCTTTCGACATGGTCAGTGCCTGGGCATCGGTGTTGGCGACGATGAACTCCGCACCCTGCAGATTTTCGGCAATCATGTTGTTGACCGCGTTGCCGCCGCCACCGCCGACACCAATAACGGTTATCTTCGGCCGCATTTCAGAGATGACGGGCCTTGCCGCGGTGCTCATCGTCTTGTTCTCCTTGGAATTGGTCGACAAAAGGTTCCCGGAACGCGCCGCTTGAACACGCCAGGTGCAAGAATCAGGTTCTATCGCCTTGGCACAGGGAATCAGAGGGTGAACTTTGCGGCAAGACAAGATGTGGGACTTGTACCATATACGCCTGCACGAACCGACCTTTTGAATGGGTCTCCAGTCCGATGTTCCGGAATTCGCTCGGCCGATCGACTCCTGAGACTTACCGGATCGGCATCTTGCCGCCAAACAATGGCTGATGGGCCCGCATCAGGGCGGCAATCCGGTCGGCAACCTTTCGTACCGGCGGGGAGTGGCGTTCCTCATGATGGGTGACAATCCACTGGTCGGTTTCGAGTTCGGGGATAGGCTGAGCGACGCGAACCAACCGCGGATCGCTGTCACCGACAAAGCACGGAAAGACGGAAAGGCCGGCGCCGGCGGCCACCAGTTCGCGCACTGAATGGGTGTTGTTGCCGCGCACGGCGATGCGATCGCCGTGATGGGCTTGCAGCCAGCGCGCCGAGGCAATGTTTGCCCCTTCGCCGGTGACGCCGACGAACAAGCCGGCGGCGATGCCGTTGATCAGGTGGCGTCCGGAATAGATGGCATAGGCGACCTTGCCGCTCTGGCGGCCGGCCAGCCACTGTTCGGTTGGGCGCTCGCTGCGGATGCCGATATCGGCGGCGCGGCGACCGATGTCGACCCGGTCGGTGGTGGTGACGAGTTCCACCCTGATGCCGTCATCGACGGTCCAGATTTCGCCGATATGGGCCGAAACGAAGGCCGAGGTCCAAGGCCCGGCCGAGACGCGGACAATGCGGTCGGGCAGGTTTCCCTCGCGCCAGCGGGTTAGCGACTGCATTGCTGCTTCGACGTCTTCGGCGCGCCGCAGCAGTTCTTCACCGACCGGGGTTAGTCGGTAGCCGGTCTGCTGACGTACGAACAGCGCTTCGCCGATCTGCTTTTCGAGCGCGGTGACGCGTCGTCCGAGTGTGGCTGCGCTGAGGCGCGTGGTTGCCGTAGCCGCGCTCAGGCCACCCAGCCGCGCAACGTGGAGAAACAACCTCAGATCGTCCCAGCCAATATCCATTTTGCAGAAATGAAAAACTCCTTGCGACCGTGGCTGTAGCGCGAAGCGGACATCATGCGCAAGTATGCAGCCATTGGAGGGTTGGATAATCCTGCCCTGGCAGGAAAATGACAGGCACGCCTCGGTGGCCAGGAAGTCAGCCCAATCCGTTCGATCGTGCATACGCTTTGCGCGATTGCTTTGCGTTTTCGACCAACTCAAGAGCGTGAGGTATTTCGCTCACCAAGGAGACGATCATGTTGCATGCACTTCGACACCGTTTCGCCCGATGGCTTGCCTATCGCCAGACGCTTGCGAGCTTGAGGCGGCTTCCAGACAGCATATTGGCGGATGCGGGCCTTCCTCGCGAAGAGATCCGCGAGCGTGCCCGCGACGCCAGCCTGCGTCGCTGAGATTGGAGGCGGGCATGCAGAGAATGGAGCCGGCGGCGAGAAGCAATCAGGCGTCGTCTCCTCACTGCTGAGCTGCGGCTGAATTGTGCCAATGCAGTGGCCATGCTTGATGCGGCCGCAGTTTCGCTCCACATCGAAAGGGATGAAGACCGAGACATCCGAGCGGCGGCGGACTTTGCTGTGGGCCTTGCCCGCATCGCTGGTCCTGCACGCGCTTATCACTGCGTTCCTGGTCTACGGCCTGCCCATTCCTCCCGAGCAGCCGCAGGAGGAGCAACCGGTGAACGTCGCGCTCGTGCCGCCGCCCGAACCACCTGAAGCGCAAAAGCAACCGGAATCGAAAGTAGAAGAGCCTGTAGCGGAAAAGCCGCCGGCGCTCGAGGTGCTGAAACCTGTATTCCAGTTCGGCGACAAGGATACCGGCCCCAGGAAATCCCTGGATGGAGCCAGCGCGCAGGATAATTCGCCGACACCGGTCAAGGACAAGGATACGAAGCCGCCAGGTGAGGCGAAGGACGTCGAGAGCAAACCCGCCGCGTCGCCAGACTCCGGGGAGCCGGCGGGTACGACCAAGACCGAGGAGAAGCCGGCAACCGCAGCCTCCGAGCCGACCCAGGAGAAGCAGGCAACCGAGGACGCGAGCAAGCAGGGCGCAGACAAACAAGAGCCGCAAGATGCTGACAAGCAGGCAGCCGCGACGCCGTTGGCCGCCCCCGGCGACGATGGTGAGATCGAGCTTCCTGCATCAGCCCAGGCGCCGAAGGCCAGGCCCGAAAACGCGCCGAAGCGCAGCCCTGCAAAGGTCTCGAAGCCTGGAAGCGGAGGCGCCAGGAAGCCTAGCTCCACGGAGGTGGCCTCAGCCGGGGCTTACTCGGGCCTTCCGGGCGTCCGCGAGCTCTTCTCGCACGGCGCTACCGGCAATGCATTCGGCACCACCGCGACTGACGGCATGTCTCGCGGTGAGCGCGTTGCCACACTTTGCGCCAACGTGTTGGCCGAGGAGCTGAAGGGCGCCGAGTTTTCTCCCGAGTGGCTACCAATGAGACCGCTGAAGTCGGGCAATATTGTTATAGATCCGGATGCGGCCTTTCGCGCAACGATCGGATGGTACCATGTGAGCTTCCGGTGTGAGGTCGACACCGACGCGACGCGAGTGTTGTCCTTCGACTCCCGTGTCGGGTCTGCCGCCTCGCCAGCCGAAAGCGCTCAGCTTGAACAGGAACTTCGCCGGCAGCATTCGGGGGGATAGCCTGCGCGTTATCATGCCCACGCGCTGGGCGACTGGTTTATGTAACACCAAGGCGCTGTGATTGGGTGCCTCGTGGTTGCATCTCAATCCGCCGGGCGGTTGGCCTTGCGCCACTCCTCATATTCGCCGCGGGCATCGTCATGCAGCGGATAGTAGCGCTGCAGCGGTGCGCCCTGCATCAGCTTCTCTCGCGAGAACTCTTCCCAATCATGATGCTTCTGGGATTCTTCGATCACCTTTGCGGCCATTGCGACGGGAAGCACAACCGCCCCGTCGTCGTCCGCCACTATGATGTCGCCGGGGATCACCGTGACACCGCCGCAGGCGATCGGAACGTTGACGGCGTTCGGATAGATGCTGGTTTGCACATGGTAGTTGGGCGTCCAGCCGCGCAGCCATAGCGGCAGATCGAGCTTTTCCACATTCGGCCGGTCGCGCATGCATCCATCAATGACGATGCCCGCGCCGCCTCTGCCCTTGAAATATGTCGACATCATATCGCCGAAGACGCCCGAGCTCATGTCACCGCGCGCGTCGACGACGACCACATCGCCTTCCTGCGCGTGATAGAGCACGTGCCGGTGCAGTTGCGTTTCCGGGTCGGCGTATTCTCCCTCGCTGAAGAGGTCCGGCCGCTGCGGCAGGAACTGCAGCGTCAGCGCCGGCCCGACGATCGACTTCCCACGGTTCTGCGCCACCGGACCGACCATGTGGGGATTGCGGAAACCCATATGGCCAAGCGTGCCGGCAACCGTCGCGGCGCCGATTTCCCTCAGGGCGTCAATGAGGTCTTTGGGCGGCCGCGTGATGTCAGGGGTATGCGTCATTGTGGACTCCGGATGAAAGGGGACTACCAGTTCGTAACAGACCCGTCGCGGCGCTTCAGGTGAGGCGCTTCCCAGAAACGAAAAGCCTCCGCCTGGACCGCCGCTTCGTTGACCTCGACGCCAAGCCCCGGCAGGTCGCTGACCGGATAGTAGGCGCCATCGAGCCGTGGCTGCACGGGGAAGAAGTCGGAATTGTCGAAGCCCAGCTTCGTCTCGGGTTCCCTGGTCTCGAGCCACGCGAAGTTGGGTACCGCGGCGGCGAGATGCAGGGTCGCGGCCGTGCACACCGGACCAAGCGGATTGTGCGGCATCAGGTCGACATAGTGCGCCTCGCTCCAGCCGGCGACTTTCATCGCCTCGGTGAGCCCGCCGACATTGCAGACATCGAGACGGTTGAACTGATGGATGCCGCGCTCGATGTAGGGCAGGAACTGCCACTTGCTGGCAAATTCCTCGCCGATGGCAAAGGGAATGTCGGTCATCCTGCGCAGGGATTCGTAGGCTTCAGGTGTCTCGTCGCGGATCGGCTCCTCGAGAAAATCAAGCACGCCGCGGCCGAGCTTGTTGCAGAAGCTCGCCGCCTCTGCCACCGACAGCCGATGATGATAGTCGATGCCGAGGACGACGTCGTCGCCCAGCGCCTCGCGCGCCTTGTTCAGCATGCTCGCGGTAGCGCCGATCGACTCTCGGGGTTCGAAGATGTCCCTGCTGCTTTGCCCTGCGGGGAAGAAGCGGATCGCCTGCCACCCCCGTGCGCGCAGCTCCCGGGCTCGTTCGATGGCGACGTCGCCCTCGGCCTCGTCTCCGGTCGAGGCGAAGGTGGGGATGCGGTCGCGCTGCTTGCCGCCCAGCAATTCGTAGACAGGCACCCCCAGCGCCTTGCCCTTGATGTCGTGCAGGGCGACGTCAATGGCGGAAATCGCCGCCTGCAGAACGCGCCCGCCTTCGAAGTACTGGCTGCGATATGCCTCCTGCCAGATCCGCCCGATCTGCATGGGGTCGCGGCCGATGAGAAACTCACGATAATGCTCGACCGCGCCGGCAACGGCCTTTTCGCGCCCGCTCAAGCCGCTCTCGCCCCAGCCGAAGACGCCTTGGTCGGTCTCGATCTTGACGAGCATCTGATTACGCGTTCCAACCCATACAGGATAGGGTTTGATCGCGGTGATCTTAAGCTTTTCAGTCATCCCCAACGTTCCCAATGAACCCCGTCTTGTCTCAGCCGGCCTTGAGGGCCAGTTCAGTTTCGCCATCGAACAGATGCAGCCGCTCCTGGTCGAACTCGAGCCAGATCTGCTCGTCAGGTGCGACGGCGATGTTGGGGGACACGCTGATGTTGACGATGGCGCCTGACAGCAACGCCTGCACGAAGGTGACGTCTCCGGTCGGCTCCACTGTATAGGCCTTGGCCGGGACGCTGCCTGACACCGCGCTCTTGTGGAGCCTGATGGTCGAGTGACGTGCGCCGAGCACGACTTTCCTCGACGTTGCCCCCGCAACCTTCCGGGCGTTGAGCGGCGAGAGCTCAAGGCTCCAGCCCTCCGCGCCGGTCAACGCAGTGTTGCCGTTTGCTGTCGATGCCTCCAGTGGAACAAGGCTCATCGCCGGGCTGCCGATGAAGCTGGCGACGAACATGTTCACCGGATGGGCAAAGACCTGCGCCGGAGAATCGTATTGCAACAGGTAGCCGCCGTTCATCACCGCCATCTTGTCGGCCATGGTCACGGCTTCGAGCTGGTCGTGCGTGACATAGATGATGGTCGCCTTGAGGTCCTGGTGGAAGCGCTTGATCTCCGAGCGCATCTGGACGCGCAGTTTGGCGTCGAGGTTGGAGAGCGGCTCGTCCATGAGGAAAACGGCAGGGTCGCGGACGAGGGCGCGCCCCAAGGCGACACGTTGCTGCTGCCCGCCTGAAAGTTCGCGCGGCTTGCGCTCGAGAAGGTGCGTCATGTCGAGCACGCGCGCCGCTTCCTTGACCTTCCTGTCGATCTCGTCCCTGGGCAGCTTGCGCATCTGCAGCGGGAACGCCAGGTTCTTGTAGACCGATTTCTGCGGGTAGAGCGCGTAGTTCTGGAACACCATCGCGATGTCCCGGTCCTTGGGGTCGAGGTCGTTGACCACGCGGTCGCCGATGACGATGTCGCCCGATGTGACCGGGATCAATCCCGCGACAAGATTGAGCGTGGTTGTCTTGCCGCAGCCCGAAGGGCCGACGAGCGCAACGAACTCGCCGTCATTGACCGTCAGCGAAACGTCGTTGACAGCTTTGAAGCCGCCATAGGTCTTGACGAGATCTCTCAGGACCACGTGGGCCATCGGCAACTCCCTACGGCATGATGCCGAAAAGTGTGAAGCGGTTTTCGGACGACATCATGCTCTATCTCTTTGATTTAGAGGCGGATTCAGATTTCAGGTCGAACAGACCTGACATCATCCGGCTCTAGTGTTTGACCGCGCCTTCTGTAAGGGCGCGTACGAAGTATCGTTGCAGGAGGAGGAACAGCACCACGACGGGCACGCTCATCATGAAGCTGGCCGCCATCAGGCCCGGAAAGTCCGTCGTATTCTCCGAGAAGAAACGCTGTATGCCGACCGGCAGGGTCAACTGCTCGTTCTTGGAAAGGAAGGTGTAGGCATAGATGTACTCGTTCCAGGCGCCAATGAAGGAATAGATCGCGGTGGCGATGATTCCGGGCGTCGAGAGAGGCATCACGATCAGGATGAAGGCCTGGAACCGGGTCGCCCCATCGATCCGCGCCGCCTGCTCGAGCTGCACCGGAATGTTGTCGTAAAAGCCCTTGAGCAGCCAGATCGCCAGCGGCAGGCCGAAGGTGAGATAGGTGAGAATGAGCGAGCCATGCGTGTTCACCAGCCCGATCGCGCGCATCAGGATGAAGAGCGGCACGAGAAAGATCACCGCCGGGAACATGTTGCGCAAAAGCACGGTGAAGAACAGGAAGTTTCGACCGGGGAAACGAAAGCGCGAAAAGGCGTAGGCCGCAGGAACGGCCACGATCACCGAAAGGATTGTGGTGACCGTCGACACGTAGAGGCTGTTCCAGAAAAAACGCAGGAAGTCTTGGCCGACGCTGTTTTGCGGATCGAGCAGCTTCTGGTAGCTGGCCAGGGTAGGCTCTTCCGGCCACCATTGCGGCGGGAACTGCATCGCCGCGAAGCCGGACTTGATCGAGGTGATCAGCATCCAGATCATCGGCAACGCGGTGTAAAGCAGCATGAACACGAGGAAGATGCGCCCGGCCCAACGCCATCCGTCGATGCGCATGCGGCGCCGGGCCGGACGTTGAGGGACTGTCCCGACGATCGTGCTCATGCGCTCCCCTCGTTGCGCTCGTTGCCGGCCAGCGCACGGACGTAGAAGTAGCCCAGCACCATCAGCATGAGGAACAGGAGTACCGAATAGGCCGATGCGACGCCCCATCGCTGCCGGCCGAAGGCGAGCTCATAAATGTGGGTGATCCAGATGTGCGAAGCGTTCGACGGCCCGCCACCGGTCATGATCCACGGGATGATGAAGGAATTGAAATTGGCCACTGCGAGCAGCAGGATCGTCACCGTCGAGACGTTGCGCAGATGCGGGAAGGTGACGTGCCAGAAACGCTGCCATGCATTGGCCCCGTCGACTTCCGCGGCGCGCAGCAACTGGTCGGGGACCGTCTGCAAACCGGCCATCATCATGATCATGGCAAACGGAAACTCGCGCCAGATATTGACGACGATCAAGGAGGGCAGCACCGTGCTGACGTTGTCGATGAAGTTCGGCGGCCGGTCGGCCAATCCGAGGCCGACCAGCACCGCGCCGATGATGCCGAAGTCCGAATGGTAGATCCACTTCCAGATATAGGAGGCGGCAACCGCGCTGATGACCCAGGGAATGATCAGGATAGCGCGCAGGACACCCCGGCCGATAAACTCGCGGTGGAGGGCCAGCGCAGCGGCAAATCCCAAGGCAAAGGCAACGAAGGTGGATGCGATCGTCCAGATCAGGGTGTTCAAGGTGACTTTCCAGAACACCTGACTGGTGAGGATGGCCGTGTAGTTGTCCAATCCGATGAAGGTCTTGTCGCGGAGCTGCAGGCCAGGCGGCGTTTTAAAGAACGACAGCTCGACCGTGTAGTAGATCGGATAGGCGATGACGATGAGCATCACGGCGATCGCTGGAAGCACGTAAGCGTAGTCGGCGCGATGCTCCCAGATATTCCGCAGCACGCCGGAGCTACCTGGTTGCAATCTTCGGCGAGCCTCGGCCTTGCCGGTCACGATCGTCACGATGGCGTGCCCTTGTTGTTAGGAGCAAACCGGCTGCACGCACTGTCGGCGCAGCCGGTCGGATCGCAGGTCAGGCCCGGACTAGAGTCCGTCCATCAGGTTCTTCACCTTCTCGGCCGCGTCGTCCGCTGCCTGGTCGACGGTCATCGCTCCGGTCAGGGCGTTCTGCAGCATGTCCGGGACGATGATATTCATGATCTCGGGGGATTGCGGCAGCGCCGGGAACGGAATGCCATATGGCAACATCGAGGTGGTGACATCGAGGAACTTGATGTTGTCCAGACGTTCCTTCATCCATTTGGTCTTGAAGCCGTTGAGGTTGCCCGGGTTCGAGCCGGCATACGCCATCTTCAGCGACCATTCAGGGCTCGTCCACATGCAGATGATGGCCTTTGCAGCCGGCTCGTCCACCTTGCCGCCCTCGACATATTCGGGCTTCAGGATGTGAATGTTCGAGCCGCCAAACACGACGGCGCGCTTGCCGTCGGGGCCGGTCGGGATCAGGCCGTAGCGCATGTTGTCGATGACGGTCTGCGCCTTCTCCTTGTCGGCGCCCGTTGCCTTCTTCTGCAGGTCGAGCATGACGTTATAGTCGGACGGGTGCGAGACCATCATGCCGAGTTGGCCGGCGACGAACAGGGGCTGGTTATCGGCCTGCTGGTTGGTGAGGGCCGAAACCGGAACCGACTTGTCGCGAACATACATGTCGTAGGAGGCTTGCAACGCCGCCTTGCTCTGCGGGCTATTGAGCTCGACCTCCTTATAGGTCGGGTTCGCGGAGGCTTCGTCGAAGACACCGCCGCCATAGGCCCATAGTTGCGGCATGAAGCGGTACGGCGTGTTGCCGGCGTTCTTTCGCGCCACGAGGCCGTAGCCGGCAATGCCGAGCTTGTCATGGATCTGCTTGGAATATTTGACGACGTCGTCCCAGGTCGCCGGAGCCTTGTCCGGATCGAGGCCCGCACGCTTGAAGATGTCGGCGTTCCAGATGAACGCCATCGTCTCATTGTTGGTGGGAATGCCGTAGGTCACGCCATCCCAGGTTACCGCCTTCATGGCGCCGGGCCAGAAATCCTCCGTGGGATAGCCCACATCTTCCGGCTTGAGCGGCTGCAGATAACCCTTCGAGGCGAACTCGGTTCCACCCAGGATTTGCAGGCGGACCGCCATCGGCGCGGCATTGCCCAGCAGCGCCGTGCGGAACTTGTCGAGAAGGTCGTTGTAGGTGAGGGCCTGATCCTCGAGCTGGATGTTCGGATAGGTCTTGCGGAAGGTCTCGAAGAAATCCTTGTAGTACTGACGCAGCAGGTCGGGGTCGCCCTCGAACACGCCCTGATACCAGAACGTCAGTCGCCCCTTGTAGTCGAGCGGAGTGACCTTGCCGCAATCGGCGGCCGTGTCGAAATCCTGTGTGCCGGCGATGGAGCGCACATATTCCGGCGACCACTTGCTCAAATCGACTGGCGGCGAACCCAGCGCCGATCCCGACATGAGCGACGCCATCAAAGCAGTGGCGACAGTGCCGCGCAGGACGGCACCGCCGAGTGTAATCCTCGTCATAGTATCCTCCCAGATTCTCCCATGCCGCTGTGCGCCAAGGGGCTCGTCCGACCGTGCGGGATGCGTCCTTCTGCTCAATGTATCCCTTCGATCATCTGGTACGTTTTCAGATCGTGGATTGCCTGTCAACGCACCCGATCGTACATTGTTTGCAAAACGCGTGTATGATATCGAGCATGCGATGTACTAATCGGGGGAGCCGGCTTTGGCCGAAACAAGTGATTTCAAAGCAGAGCCACCCGTGGGGATTGATCCCATCGGGGCGTCCAGCGAGGGCGCCTCGCTTTATGAGCTGATCCGGGAAGACATCATCGAGGGACGGCTCGCCGCCAACGAACGGCTTGTGGTCACCGATCTCGCCCGGCGTCACGGCACCTCGACCAACCCCGTACGCGAGGCGCTGCAGCTGTTGCGAGGGGAGGGCTTCGTCACCTTTGTCGCCAACCGTGGCGCGCGCGTCCGGCCCATAGACCAGGATTTTGTCCGGGATATCTACGAGATCGGAGTCCTGATCGAGCCGGCCCTGACGCGATGGTTCGTGAACATGGCGACCGGCGAGGACATCGCCGAACTCGAACGCATCCAGGCTCTGATCGAAGAGAACAACTTCACCGACACATTGCGGCACAGTGAACTGGATACCGCCTTCCACACCGTGATGTACCAGCGCCACTACAACCGCCATGCCGCCGAGCTTTGGTGGAAGCATCGCGAAGTGCTGCGAGCCGTGAGCCGGCGTTTCAATTTCACGCTCGCGCGGCGGGCCGCCATTATGCGTGAACACCGCGAGCTCATCGCGCATATCAGAGCGGGAAATGCCGACGAGGCGGCCGAACTCATTTCCCGCCATGTCGAGGGTTCCGGTCGGCACGTCCTCGAACAGATGCGTGCGCGCAATGCCGCTCGGGCCGGATAGAGTTTCCAGCCCAGAACATCATTGGTCCAGCCATCAGACAGAGGTAGTTGAGAGATGAAAATCACGAGCGTTCGGCCGTGGCTGATCAAGTCCGATGCTTCCTATTGGGGAGAGTTCCTGTTCGTCGAGGTGACGACCGACGAAGGGGTGAGTGGCTGGGGGGAAATCACCACCACCACAAGGCTCGCCAACCGCGCGCTGTGCACGATCCTGCGGCAGATCGGTGTTGCCGTCACAGGTGAGGATCCGGCGCGCATCGAGCATCTCTGGCACAAGATTTTCCGCAGCTTCACCTATATGGGCAGCCGCGGCGCCGCAGTCGAATGCGTGAGCGCTATCGACATAGCGCTCTGGGACATTCGCGGCAAAGTTCTAGGCAAGCCGATCTACGAGCTGCTGGGCGGACCGGTGCGCGATGAAATCGCGCTCTATACCCATCCCAACCAGGCCAAGTTTACCAGCAAGGAGGCTGTGGTCCGCGAAATTCGAGACATCGTCGAATCCGGACACACCGGGCTGAAGTTCGATCCTTTCCCCCACCAAGGCCGCATCGCCGATGGCTTGGCGCGCGAACAGCGGGACGGCTACCTCGATGGCAGCATGACCCGCAAGGACGAGCGCGAGGCTGCCGAACTAACGGCTTTGATCCGTGAAACGGCGGGGCCCGGTGTCGACATTCTCATCGACGCGCATGGCCGCTTCGACGTCCCCACCGCCATTCGCCTCTGCCGAAGCCTCGAGGAAGCCGGCCAGATCGACTGGTTCGAGGAGCCATGCCCGCCAGAAAGCCTCAATGCTCTCAAGCAAGTGCGTGAGAAGGTCAGTGCCGCCATCTCGTGGGGCGAGCGCGGCCACACCAAATGGGATTTCGTGCCGGTGCTCGAGAACAGGCTTGCGGACTACATCATGCCGGACGTTACCTGGACCGGCGGCATTACCGAACTGAAGAAGATTTCCGCCCTGTGCGAAGCCTACTACATCCCGGTCTCGCCCCATGACGCCGCGGGACCGATCAATGTGGTTGCGGGAGCGCAGGTGATGATGACGGTTCCCAACTTCTACAAGCTCGAAACGTCGGAGTGGAACCTGGACAAATATAATCACCTCATCGACGAGCCACTCGATGTCTCGAACGGCAGCCTCAAGCTGGCGTCGAAGCCGGGTCTCGGTGTCGAGATGAACCGAGACTACCTGCAGGCCCACGAGATAGAGCTTGGCTAGCAACGCTTATGCAGGCCGGGGGTGCGGGGCGCCACCAATCAGAACGAGGATAAGCCATGGCAAAGACGGGTAGCGCCGGCGAGGCGCTCAATCGGGTAAATACGAACTCCAGGCCGAGCGACCTGCGCATCACCGACCTGCGCGTTGCCGAGATCGTCGGCGCGCCGTTCACCTCCGCGCTGGTCAAGATCTACACCAACCAGGGCATTGTCGGCCTGGGCGAAGTGCGCGACGGCGCCAGCGCGACCTATGCGCTGATGCTGAAGAGCCGGTTGCTGGGCGAGAACCCTTGCGACGTCGACCGGCTGTTCCGCCGCATCAAGCAATTTGGCGGCCATGGGCGGCAAGGTGGCGGTGTCTCGGCAATCGAGATCGCGCTTTGGGACCTCGCCGGCAAGGCGTATGGCGTGCCGATCTACCAGATGCTGGGAGGACGGTTTCGCGACAAGGTGCGTGTCTATTGCGACACCGACGCGGACAAGCCCAGCGGCACCGAGACCGGAAAGCGGCTCAAGGCGCGGATGGATCTCGGTTTCACCTTCCTCAAGATGGATCTCGGTCTGGCGCAGATTTTGCACATATCGGGCGCAGTGGTGGCGCCGGCCGGCGTGCTCGACGGTTTCCGCAGCCATGCCGCGCGCGGTCCGGCACGCACGCTGGACGAGCGCCGGGCGCGTAATGCCGCCTATGATGCGCAGAACGTGCCGCATCCCTTCACCAGCCTCCATTTCACCGAAAAGGGCCTCGACCTGCTCGATCAATATATTCACGAGGTCCGCGAGGTGATCGGCTACGAGGTCCCGCTCGCCATCGACCATGTCGGCCACATCTCGCTGCAGGACGGCATCCGTCTGGCCCGGCGGATCGAGAAGTATGCACCGGCCTGGCTCGAGGACGTGATCCCCTGGCAGTACACCGAGCAGTATCGGCAGTTGCAGCAGGCGACCTCGGTGCCGATCTGCACGGGTGAGGACATCTACCTCAAGGAAGGCTTCGAGCCGCTGCTCAACGCCGGCATCTCGGTCATCCATCCGGATCTGCTGACCACCGGCGGCATTCTCGAGACCAAGAAGATCGGCGACGCGGCGCAGGAGCATGGCGTCGCCATGGCCATTCACATGGCGGAAAGCCCGATCGCGGCAATGGCCGCCGCGCATGTCGCGGTGGCGACGGAAAACTTCATGGCGCTCGAATATCACAGCGTCGAAGTCGACTGGTGGGACGATATCGTCACCGGCCTGCCCAAGCCGCTGGTCAAGGACGGCTTCATCACCGTGCCCGACAAGCCTGGTCTGGGCATCGACGACATCGTCGACGAAGTGATCAGCCAGCACCTGCAGCCCGGCGTCACCGGCATCTGGCAACCGACCGATCACTGGGACGACGAATACTCCTGGGACCGCACCTGGAGCTGACTCTACACTTCTCTCCTCGGAGGGAGAGGTGAACAGAAGGATGGACCATGATCTACGAACTTCGCATTTACGACTGCGTGCCGGGCCGGCTGCCGGCGCTGCTCAAGCGTTTCAACGACCATACCTTGGCGCTGTGGGATAGACACGGCATCCGCCAGGCCGGGTTCTTCACCACGGTGGTCGGCGAAAACAGCAATCGACTGATCTATTTCGTCGCCTGGGAATCCCTTGCCGAGCGCGAAGTGAGATGGAAGGCCTTCACCACCGATCCGGCATGGCTCAAGGCCCGCGACGAGTCCGAGCGCGATGGCCCGATCCTAGCCAATATTTCCAGCCAGTTTCTCGCGCCAACCGCCTTCTCGTCGGTGAAATAGAGGACATCATGAAGATCACCGATCTCAGGTGCGCCGTCATCGGCAGGCACCCCATCGTGCGCATCGTCACCGACGAAGGCCTCCATGGCCTCGGCGAGGTCGAGTACACCAAGCCTTATCTGAAACCCTGGGTGCTGCATTTCCGCGACGCGCTGATCGGCGAGGACCCGACCGATGTCGAACGCGTGATGTTGAAAATCCGCCAGCGCGGCTCGTTCAAGCCCTACGGCGCCGCCGTTAGCGCTATCGAGCATGCTCTGTGGGACATCGCCGGCAAGGCGGCAGGCGTTCCGGTCTACAAGCTGCTCGGCGGCAAGGTGCGCGACAAGGTGCGGGTCTATAACGGTTCCATCCGCAAGAAGCGCACCGGCGACAGGCCGGAGGATTACGCGGCCGACGTCAAATGGATGATGGAGCGGCCGGAAGGTTTCTTCATGGTCAAGCAAGGCATCAGCTTTCATTCCAACATGAAGACCAGCGTCCCCGACTTCCACTACGGCGTGCGTCAGCCGCCGACCTATCACGGCGCGATGGACCAGGGGCAGATCAGCGAGCGCGGCATGGCGCATATGATCGAATGCGTCATCGCCATGAAGGATGTGCTCGGCGACACGGTCTCGCTGGCGTTGGATTGCGGCCCCGGGTGGTTCCTGCCGGACGCCATCCGCTTCGCTCAGGCGGTGGAAAAATACAATCTGATGTGGCTGGAGGACATGCTGACCGGCGACTACGTGCCATGGGTCAATCCGCAGGCCTACCGCGAACTCACGACATCGACGTCCACCCCCATCCACACCGGCGAGCAGATCTACCTGCGCCATAACTTCAAGGAACTGATCGAGACGCAGGCGGTTCGCGTCATCGGTCCGGATCCCGCCGACATCGGCGGCATCGCCGAGCTCAAATGGGTGGCCGAGCACGCATACATGCACTCGATCATGATGGCGCCGCACGGCACGGCGAACGGTCTGCTGGGCCTCGGTGCGCTGATCAATGTCTGCGCCACGCTGCCGGCCAACTACATCGCCTTCGAATATCCCAGCGCCTCCGACCCGTGGTGGGAGGACATCGTCATCGGCCTGCCCAAGGGGCAGATCGTCAGGGAAAGTATGGTGGACCTGCTCGAAGCTCCGGGACTCGGCCTCGACATCGACGCCAAGGCAGCGAAGAAATACCTGGCGGAAGAGGACGCCGGTTTCTTCGACCGATAACGATCCGACGCGACCTGAGCGTCAAGGGCTATCGAACGGCTCGCACACATGGGTGAGCGTCCACGCCGTGCCGCCTATTTCGTTTCGGGCAGCATCTCGTCCATCAACTGCTTGACGGCCTTGGCGGATCTTTTCATCCCGGCTTCGTCCATGGCCCAACCGGCGAAGCGTTCCAGCAAGGTGGCGAACCTTACTAGGTCCTGCTCATCCCACTGTGCCAGCGATCCGGCGAAAATCCGCCATTTGGTCTGGCGCACCGCCGCCACGAGGCGCTCACCCTTGGCGGTGAGTTTGAGGCAGATGCGGCGGGCATCGCGTTGCGATGCGACACGGCAGGCATAGCCGCGTTCGACGAGGTCGGCCGCGATGCGGCTGGCGCGCGACGGATCGATCTCGAGGCGCTCGGCGATGACGCCAACCGTCACCTCATCCTGCTGGGTAGCGCTGAAAAACGGATTGTTCGCGATGGCGCTGATCGCATCGAGATGGCTCACTTCCAGCGAAGGGTCTACGCGCGCCAGGATCATGCGGCCGAAGTCGCGGCGCTTGATCGAGCGGCGCACCTTGCTCATTACCGCATCGATGGCGGCCACGGCCTCGGCCGCCGGTTCGGACAGGCCGCTGCCGCGCGCCAGATCGGCGAGATCCCGGTCGCCGCTTGTCTGGAACAGGGCTGGAAATCGGTCCGGACTGCCGGATGCGTTGCTGCTCATCCATAGCGCGTTAGCAAGAATATATGCTGATGTCAATTATATGCTACGCGCACATATCTGATTGACACCTCTTGGTTGTGGGGACATAAATCGCGCCCCAAGCTACGGAGACACCGATGACTGTCGAGCAGACGCTGCCGGACACAGCGCCCGTGGAGGCCCAAGTCAGGCCCGACCTTACGACCTTGATCGTCTATTTCGGCGCGCTGATCGCCATGTTCATGGCAACCATCGACATGCAGATCGTCGTCACCGCCTTGCCCACCATTGCCGGCGAACTCGGCAATCTGCATTTGTTCGGCTGGGTCGGTGCCGCCTACCTGCTCTCGACCGCCGCGGTCTCGCCATTCTACGGCAAGCTTGGCGACATGTATGGCCGCAAGAATGTCGTGCTGACGGCGATCGGCCTGTTCCTGCTGGGCTCGCTGGTCTGCGGCATGGCATGGTCGATGGAGAGCTTGATCGCCGCGCGCGTGCTGCAGGGTATCGGCGGGGGTGGGTTGATGGTTTCGGCCTTCGCCATGATCGGCGAACTGTTTTCGCCGCGCGACCGCGCCAAATATCAGGGCTACAGTTCGGCGGTGTTCGCGCTGTCGTCGGTGCTCGGCCCGCTGGCCGGCGGCTACATCACCAGCGTGTTCGGCTGGCGTTGGGTGTTCCTGGTCAATTTGCCGATAGGGATCATCGTGCTGGCGGTGCTGGCCTTCGCCATGCGCAGCCGGTTCAACGAAAAGCGGCACCGCATCGACTATCTCGGCGGCGTGCTGCTCGCCACCGGCACGACGGCGATCGTTTATTGGGGCTACCACGTGCTCGACCCCAGCGGACCGGACCTCATCACCTTCGCGCTGCCGCTGCTGGCACTAGTCGCCATCACCTTGTTCGTCATGGTCGAGCGCCGGGCCGAAGAGCCGATCGTACCTCTGCGGCTGTTCGGCAATTCGACGGTCAGCATCGTCTCGGGCGTGTCGCTGGTCGCCGGAACGGTGACGCTGGGCATGTTCTTCTATTTCGCCCTCTACATGCAGACGCTGACGGGTCTCAGCCCGGCCGAAGTCGGCTTCCTGTTCCTGCCGGCGTCACTGACATCGATGGTCATCTCGATCGTCGCCGGGCGGGTAATTGCCGCAACCGGACGCTACAAATGGATGCCGGTTGTGGCGATGGGCATTGGCGGGCTCCTGATGCTGGGCTTCGTCCTCACCAGCCAGCACACGCCGATCTGGGTGCTGGCGACGATGATGGCTGTGTTCGGGATCAGCATGGGTCTTCAGTTCCAGGTGCTGATTGTGGCGATCCAGGCGGCGGCACCCCTGCAGGATATCGGCGCGGTGACATCGCTGATCACCCAGGCGCGGACGCTCGGAGCATCGCTCGGACTGGCGCTGAACGGCGCGGTGATGATCTGGGCGCTGAACCGGCAGACAGCCGAGCTTCCCACTGAGGCCGCCGTATTGTTGCCACAGGGCCTGAATGGATTGACCCCGCACCTCGCATCGAGCCTGCCGGACGCGATCCGTGAGGTGGTGCTCGACCACTACTCCAGTGGCTTCAACGTGATGTTCATCTGGGTGGCGGCGCTCTATTTCGTCGCCATGGGGCTGACGCTGCTGCTCGAGGACAAAGAGATCCCGAAGCGGGCCTGAGCCAGAGTATGTCATGCGCTGGGTTTAGGCATTTGGCGATGATCTGAAATCACCGAGGAGGACAGCCATGATCATCGACACTCATCTGCACCTGATCGACCTGTCGGCGCTGCGCTATCCCTGGCTCAGCCGCGAGCCGGCGCTCAACCGCGATTTCCCGCACGCAGAATATGCGATCCAGGCCCGCCGGGCCGGCATCGAGGCCGCGCTGCATATGGAGGTCGACGTCGATGAAGCCGACATCCAGGCCGAGACCAGCCATGTGAAGGCGCAGTCGCTGGAGAAGGGCAGTCTGTTGCGCGGGGCGATCGCCTCCTGCCGCCCGGAGGAGGCCGGTTTCGCCGCCTATCTCGAGCGCCAGCAGGCCGATCCCTTCGTCAAGGGGTTCCGTCGCGTGCTGCATGTCATGCCGGACGAGCTTTCGGACAGCGCGCTGTTTCGCGAAAACATCGAGCGGCTTGCCGGCACCGGCCTGACCTTCGACCTCGTCGTCCTGCCGCATCAGATTCCAAGGGCGGTTGCGCTCGCCGATCTGGCGCCGGATGTGCAGTTCGTGCTCGACCATTGCGGCGTGCCCGACATCAAGGCCAGTGCGGAACATCCGTGGCGCGAGCATATGACCGAGATCGCGCGGCGTCCCAATGTTATCGGCAAGATCTCCGGTGTCGTCGCCTATGCCGATGCCGGCTCATGGACCGTCGAGACCTTGCGCCCCTATGTCGAGCACACGATCGGCATTTTCGGCTGGGACCGCGTCGTGTGGGGCAGCGACTGGCCGGTGTGCACGCTTGGCGGTGGCCTTGCGACCTGGGTGGCGGCGACGCATGCGTTGATTGCGGGAGCCAGCCCTGAGGAGAGGACGAAATTGCTGTCGGGCAATGCCAAGCGGATGTGGAAGCTGTAGCGCGGTCGGACACCGATTGCCTGCAAGCGCGCAGAACGCCATCATAGCGCTACTTCACGCCAATACCTGCCGTCAGGCCGCCATCGATCCTGTAGTCCGCGCCGGTGCAGAAGCCGGCCTTCGACGAGCAAAGGAAGGCGATGAGTTCCGCCACTTCCTCCGGTTCGCCGATGCGGCCGAGCGGATGCGCCGCGCCGAAGCGCTTGTAGGCCTCTTCGACATCGGCATCGCTGCCGCCGTCACCGCGCGCAGCCTTCTCCAGGATCGGCGTGCGGATCGAGCCCGGGCTGACCGAATTGACGCGGATGCCTGATGCCGCGTAGTCGAGCGCCAGCGAGCGCGTCAGCGTGTGGATGGCGCCCTTGGTCGTGGCATAGGCGGCGACGTTCTGCTGGCAGGCAAAGCCCTGCACCGAGGCGACGTTGACGATGGCGCCGCCTCCGCGCTTGATCATTTCCGGAATGCCGAAATGCGCGGTCAGGTAGATCGAGCCGACATTGACCGTCATCGTTCGGTTCCAGGTTTCCCAGTCGGTGGTCGTCGCCGTGCCATAGGGATGGACGGCGGCCGAGTTGACGATGACATCCAGGCCGCCGAACTTCGCGACGCCAGCCGCGACCGCGTCGCGCACCTGATCGGAGACGGACACATCGGTGTCGATGACCAGCACCGCGGCACCAGCACTTTCCAGTTGCGCTTTCATCGCCGCGTTGGCGGCGCGGTCGATGCCGCAGGCGATGATTGCGGCGCCACCGGCCGCAAGGCGTGTGGCGGTTGCCAGGCCGATTCCGGTCGTCCCGGTCACCAGGGCGACCTTGCCGTCGAAATCCGTCATTTCTAAAAACTCCTCCATTTTCTATCGACTCCCATCGGGGTCCAACAATAAGTTGCCAACCTGTCGCAGAAGGAAAGCCGAAATGGAACAATGCTGGCGCTGGTATGGGCCCGATGATCCGGTGACGCTCGATCATGTCAAGCAGGCGGGCGCCACCGGCGTGGTCTCGGCGCTCCACCATATCTATGACGGCCGGGCGTGGCCTGAGGCCGAAGTGCTGGAGCGCAAGCGCATTATCCAGGAAGCAGGACTGACCTGGTCGGTCGTCGAGAGCATTCCGGTCCACAATTCCTTCAAGATCGGCGCGCAGGAACGCGAGCGCTATGCCGGCTATTACCGCGATTCGATCCGCGCGCTGGCCAGGGCCGGCATCGCCACGATCTGCTACAATTTCATGCCGGTGGTGGACTGGACCCGCACCGATCTAGCCTACCGTCTGCCGACGACAGGCTACGCCCTGCGTTTTGATGCCGTTGATTTCGCCGCCTACGATCTGTTCGTGCTGAAGCGCAAGAACGGTGCTGACAGCTATACGCCGGCGCGTATTGCGCAAGCGGAAGCGCGGCTGAAGGAATTGTCGCCAGAGAAGATGGACCAGATCGAGCGCAATCTGATCGCCGGCCTGCCGGCTACAGAGCGCAAGTATGACCGCGACAGTTTTCGCGAGGCGCTTGCGGACTATGACGGAATCGGGCCGAAGGAGTTGCGCGGCAACCTCGCGTGGTTCCTGCGCGAGATCATTCCGGTGGCGGAAGAGGAGGGGGTGCGCATGTGTATCCACCCCGACGATCCGCCGTTTTCGCTCTACGGCCTGCCGCGCGTCGTTTCGACCGCCGAGGATGCGCGTTTCATTCTCAATGCCGTCGACAGCCAGGCCAATGGGCTGACGTTCTGCACCGGGTCCTACGGCACGCGCGCCGACAACGACATCGTCGCCATGGTCAAGGAATTCGGCGACCGCATCCACTTCGCCCATCTGCGCAACATCACCATCGAGGATGACGGCTCGTTCTACGAGGCCGAGCATCTCGAAGGCGGCACCGACATGGCGCATGTCATCCTGGCGCTGATGCAGGAGGAGGCGCGCCGCCGCAAGGAGGGCCGCGCCGACTGGCAAATCCCGATGCGGCCGGACCATGGCCACCTGCTCGCCGACGATATCGGCAAGACAAGGATCAATCCCGGCTACTCGCTGATCGGCCGCCTGAAGGGTTTGGCCGAATTGCGCGGCATCATGCGGGCCGTGGAAACGTTTGGGCTGGCTTGAAGGGGCAACGAACTGCGTTCAATGCCGACGCCGGCTCAGCGTGCGTCGCTGTAGATAATGCGGCCGGCGCGGAATGTCGTCCGATGACAATCAGATACCACGCTCGATCACGATCGCCCGGTCGCGGTGAGGCTCGTGATACAGCCGGTTGCCCTCATGGATTTGCACGGCCCTTAGTACGGCGCGCGGCTCGCTGACGGACGAGGAACCTAGCCGTTCGCCCCACGACCTGGCGGCGTGCTATTGTGTAGTGAAGTTCCGTTGCCCCGAGGTGAGCTAGAGGGGTACTCGGAAATCAAGTATGAATCATGAATAATGCAGTATTGATTTACGTTCGTGCAAGCAAAGGAACTGTAGTGATGGATGGGCACGACGGTCGTCGGAATGCGTTAAAGAAACTATACGTTTTCTCGATGCTTTTCGTTTTATTCACTTCAACATTGGTTATTTACGGAATTGGCGGATGGGTGGTTGCGTTTGGCAGCAGTGACTTCCGAGAAAGCCATGGTAGGAGGGTATTTTTTTGGTTTTTTGTTAGCATGCTGCATGTTTTATGGATATATAAGGTATGACGAACATGAAACAAAAATCAGAATAAAACGGGATGAGCGCAAAGCTCTTGTGGTGAGATTTAAGCAGATTGTTTTAATTATATTTGTGTCCTTGTTTGTCCTTTTAATTGCCTAGAGATAATCTCACTATCGGAATGCGAACAATCACGGCGAAAGCCATGCACTTGAACACGGGACCACACAAGACACCTCCGATTGCCAGGTTGACAGAAAGCTGACAATGTATCATATCCGAAAAGCTGAGTATGTATCATATTATTCAGCGCTAGGAGAAAGACCGGCAAAGCCGGCGTCCCAGGGAGGCAATTTTGGGAGAGGCTATCAGCCAGTGGAGCAATTGGTCGGGCTATGTCACGGCCACGCCGCAGGCTTTTGCCGAACCGCAGAGTCTCGATGAGCTGAGTGGTGCCATTCGCAACGCGCCGGGACCAGTTCGATTCGCTGGCACGGGCCATTCCTTCACGCCGCTGGTCAAGAATGACGGCACCATCCTGTCGCTCGACCGCTTCGAGGGCCTGAGGTCGCACGATCCCGAAAAACTGACGGCGCGGGTCGGCGCCGGCACCAAGATCGGCGCGCTGGCAAAGCTGTTGCACGGCGTCGGCCAGGCGCTGCCGAACATGGGCGACATCGACAAGCAGGCGTTCGGCGGGGCGCTGGGCACCGCCACCCACGGCTCGGGCATCACGCTCGGCGCTTACCATACCCAGCTCGAGGCGATGCAGATCGTCGACGGGCGTGGCGCCGTGAAAGAGTTCGACCGTGCCAAGAGCCCCGACATGATCGAAGCCATGGGCGCTTCGCTCGGCGCTTTCGGCGCCGTCACCGAAGTGACGATCCGCAACGTGGCGAGTTACCGGATGCGGCACCGCCGCTGGACGGCGCCGATTGCCGATGTGCTTGCGCAATTCGAAAGCACCATGACGGCGCATCGTTCGGCCGAGTTCTACTATGTGCCGTTTTCCGGCCAGGCGCTGCTGATTGCCAGCGACATCACCGAGGCGCCGGCGACGGTGCGTCCGCCGACGGAAGACGACGATGCGGTGACGACGCTGAGAAAACTGCGCGACTATCTCAGCTGGCTCCCTTGGCTGCGCCGCCGTCTCATCGGCTCGGCCTTCGCCAAGGTGCCGGCCGAGGATTATGTCGAGGAGTGGCTGAAGGTCTTCACCTCCGAGCGCAACGTCAAGTTCAACGAGATGGAATACCACCTGCCGTTCGAGGAAGGGGCGCCCGCACTCAGCGAAATCATTGCGCTGCTCGAGACGCGGTTTCCAGAGGTCTATTTTCCGATGGAGGTGCGCGTCGTCGCGCCCGACAATGTCTGGCTCAGCCCCTTCTACAAGCGCCCAACCTGTTCCATCGCCATCCATCACGGCGTCGAGCGCGATCCGATGGCGTTCTTCAACGCCGCCGAGCCGATCTTCAGGAAGCGCGGCGGCCGCCCGCATTGGGGCAAGATGCACAGCCTGACATCAAGGGAATTGAGCGCGCTCTATCCGCGCTGGAACGATGCGATGGCGGTCCGCCGCGAGATGGACCCGGACAACCGCTTCGTGTCGCCCTATATTGCCAAGCTGCTCGGCGTCGCGGCATGAGCCTGACCGACACCTATTTCGCGGAAATGTCGGGCGCGCTCAGGGCAGCCGGGATCTTTCAGCCTTGCCTGGTGCTCGATCTCGACCGGCTCGATCACAACATCGCTGCGATCAAGGCGAAGTTCGCCACGGGCCTCGATCTGCGCCTCGTCGACAAGTCGCTGCCATGCCTGCCGCTGATCGACTATATCCGCGCGGCGTTTGCGACCGACAGGCTGATGACCTTTCATCTGCCGATCAGCGCCGAGATGCTGAAAGTGTTTCCCCAAGTCGATCTCCTGTTGGGCAAGCCGATGCCGGTTGCCGGCGCCAGGCACGCGCTGACGAAGGGCGATCTCGCCGGGCTCGGCGAAGCTACGTCGCGCATCGTCTGGCTGATCGATACCGAGGAGCGGCTGGCCGCCTATGGCTCGCTTGCCGCCGAGCTCGACCGCGAGCTGCGCGTCTGCTTCGAGGTCGATGTCGGCCTTCATCGCGGCGGTATCAGCGATCCCGACTCACTGGCCCGGGCAGTTTCCGCGTTGGCGAATTACCCGCGGCTGAAATGCGAAGGCGTCATGGCCTACGAGGCGCATATCGGCCATATCCCCAAACTGCTGGGAGGACCGGCCAAGGCGCGCGTCAAGGCGATCAGCCTGTTTCGCCAGTATGTCGCTTGCCTTGCCGCCGACCAGCGCAAGATCCTCAATCTTGGCGGCAGCAGCACCGCATTGCTCTATGACAGCTGGGTCGGCGCCAATGAATTGTCCATCGGATCGGCTTTTATGCTGCCGACCGATTTCGATGTGCCGAGCCTCAGCCAATTGCGGCCTGCCGCATTCATCGCGACGCCGATCCTGAAAGTGGTCGATGTCCAGGCGCCGGGCCTCGACCAGCGCTCCTGGCTGCTGCAGAAGCTCGGGCTGTTGCCGCGGCGCGGCTGTTTTCTCTATGGCGGAAAATGGATGGCGAAGCCCGTCCATCCCGTGGGGATGAAGACCGACAAGACGTTCGGCTTTTCGACCAATCAGCAATTCATGGCGCTGCCCGACAACGTCAATGTCGGGCCTGACGACTACGCCTTCCTGCGTCCGACGCAGAGCGAATTCGTGCTACAGCAGTTCGGTTCGATCCAGGTCTATTCCGGCGGGAAATTCGTCGAGCAATGGGCCGCACTGCCGTTTTCGTAGAGCAATTCCAGGAAAAGTGTGAAGCGGTTTTCCCACAGGAATTGCGTCAAACAAAGAGATCGAAGTGGAGGAGGATAGGATGGTTGCCAAGGCAGTCAAAACCCAGCCCGTGCAGCCTGAATGGGCAGCCGAACTCGACCTCGCGCTCACCGATCTCGACGCCAGGAAGGACGACTGGGCGCAGACCTCGAATGGCGAGCGGATCGCCTTGCTGCGGCAGGTCAAGGATCACATCCGCGAGGTCGCCGAGGCGTGGGTCAAAACCGCGACGCGCAAGAAGGGCATCCCGACCGGCTCGCCGCTGGAAGGTGAGGAATGGCTGGCTGGCCCGGCGGCGCTGATGGATGGCTGCAACCAGTTCATCCACACGCTCAGCCTGATGGAGGGCAAGAAGTTCCTCGACAGACTGCCGGTCCGCACCTTGCCTAGCGGACAGGTGGCGGTGACGGTGGTTCCGAATTCGCTTTGGGACAAGGTGCTGTTCACCGGGCTGAAGGCAGAGATCTGGATGCAGCCCGGCGTGACCAAGGCGAACCTCGCCGCAAACACCGCATCGGCCTATGACGCGCCGCGCACCAGCCGCAAGGGCAAGATCGGGCTCGTGCTCGGCGCCGGCAACGTCGCCTCGATCGCGCCGCTCGACTGCCTGCACAAGCTGCTCGTCGAACATCAGGTCGTCCTGCTCAAGATGAACCCGGTCAATGATTACCTCGTTGATTTCCTGCGGCCGGCGCTGCGGCCGCTGATCGAATTCGGTGCGCTGCGCATCGTGCGCGGCAGCGCCGATGTCGGTGCGTATCTGTGCAACCACGATCTCGTCGACGACATCCACATCACCGGTGCCGCGGCCTCGCATGACGCGATCGTCTGGGGGCCTGGCGAGGAGGGCCGCAAGAACAAGGCGGCGGGCAAGCCGCGCAACAGCCGGCGTATCACCTCTGAGCTTGGCGGCGTGGCGCCGACCATCGTGGTGCCCGGCCCATGGTCGAATGCCGACATCGCCTACCATGCCGAACTGATCGCCACACAGAAGCTCAACAATTCCGGTTTCAACTGTATCGCCTGCCAAATGCTCGTGTTGCCCGAAGGCTGGGACAAATCCGACGCGCTTCTGGCGGCCCTCGAAAAGGTGATGCAGAAAGCCCCGTCGCGCCCGGCCTATTATCCCGGCGCGACCGAGTGCCTCGCCGCCTTCGAGGCGCATGCCGACAGCGTACAGAAATTCGAGCGGCCCGGCGGGCCGGCCTGCGTGGTGGTGCCGTTCCGGCCGGGCACGGATACCTATCTCGAAAATGCCGAGGTGTTCGCGCCGGCGCTCAGCGTCATGCGGCTGCCGGCGGGCAATGCGGAATCCTATCTGCGCGCCGCTGTCGCCTACGCCAATGAAAAGCTGCACGGCACGCTTGCCGCCAACATCCTCATCCATCCCAGGACGATCGCCGAGATCGGCCGGCAGCGCTTCGAGGAAATCATTGCCGAACTGCGCTATGGCGGCATCGGCATCAATTCCTGGAGCGGCGTTCTGTTCGCGCTGCTGCGCCCGACCTGGGGTGCTTTCCCTGGCCACACGCTCGACGACGTGCAGAGCGGCATCGGCGTCGTCCACAACACCTATTTGTTCGACAGACCGGAACGCAGCGTGCTCGAAGCGCCGTTCCGCATCATGCCGAAGCCGGCCTGGTTCCTGACCCACAAAAGGGCACACATGGTCGGCCGCCTGATCACCGAGTTCAACTACCAGCCGAGCCTCCTGAAGCTGCCGCGCATCATCTGGAACGCGCTGCGCGGCTAGCAACGAGCATCCGATCTCGAAAACAAAAGCCGGCACAGGAGCTACGACAATGGCTGACGCGGACGCAATCATCGTTGGCGGCGGGCTGGCCGGCCTGGCCGCAGCCGCGGAACTCGGCGATGCCGGCAAGCGCGTGATCATCGTCGAGCAAGAGGGTGGCGGTTTTCTCGGCGGCCAGGCATTCTGGTCGCTCGGCGGCCTGTTTTTGGTCAACACGCCCGAGCAGCGCCGCCTGCGCATCAAGGACAGCCGCGACCTCGCCTGGCAGGATTGGCTGGGTTCTGCCCAGTTCGACCGGCCCGAGGACCATTGGCCAAGGAAAGTGGCGGAAGCCTATGTCGATTTCGCCGCCGGCGAGATGCGGCCGTGGCTCTACGCCATGGGCATGCGCTGGTGGCCGGTGGTCGGCTGGGCCGAGCGCGGCGGCGCGCTGGCCAATGGCCACGGCAATTCAGTGCCGCGCTTCCACCTGACATGGGGCACTGGGCCGGGCGTGGTCGCGCCGTTCGAAAGGCGCGTGCGCGAGCACGTCGCCAAAGGGCTGATCACTTTGAAATTCCGTCATCAGGTCAGCCGGCTGATCAAGACCAACGGCGCGGTCACCGGCGTCGCGGGCGAAATCCTGGAGGCATCCGATGTCGAGCGCGGCAAGCAGTCGAGCCGCACGGCCGTCGGCGATTTCGACCTTTCGGCCGGTGTCGTGATCGTCACCTCCGGCGGCATCGGCGGCAATCATGAGTTGGTTCGCAAGGTCTGGCCGGTCGGGCGGCTGGGGCCAGCGCCGAAGCGTATGGTTGCCGGCGTGCCGCACCATGTGGACGGCCGCATGGTGGCGATCACCCAGGACGCCGGCGGGGGCGTCATCAACGCCGACCGCATGTGGCACTATGTCGAGGGGATCAAGAACTGGAATCCGATCTGGCCGAACCACGGCATCCGCATCCTGTCGGCGCCGTCGCCGCTATGGTTCGATGCTCTGGGACAACGCATGGAGGCGCCGTTCTTCCCGAGCTTCGATTCGCTCGGCACCTTGAAGCGTATCCTGTCGACGGGACACGATTATTCCTGGTTCGTGCTGAGCAAGACGATCGCTTCGAAGGAGTTCGTGCTGTCGGGTTCGGAGCAAAACCTAGACTTTACGGCCAAGGATTGGCGGGCCGTGCTGAAGAACCGGCGCGGCGGCAAGGCGCCACCATCGGTGGCAGCGTTCCTGGAAAAGGGCGAGGACTTCGTCGTCCGCGACAACCTGGCCGACCTGGTCACCGGCATGAACGCGCTGTCAGGCGACAATCTGCTCGACTACGACCGGCTCAAGGCGCAGATCGTGGCGCGAGATCGCGAGGTCGAGCATGCCTATACCAAGGATGCGCAGGTCACAGCCGTCCGCGGCGCCCGCAACTACATTGGCGACAAGATCTTCCGGGTGACCAAGCCGCACAAGATACTCGATCCCAGGCACGGGCCGCTGATCGCGGTGCGCCTCAACATCCTGACTCGCAAAACGCTTGGCGGCCTGCACACCAATCTCAATTCGCAGGTTCTCGACGGCAATGGCGAACCCATTGCCGGGCTCTATGCGGCAGGCGAGGTGGCCGGCGGCGGTGGCGGCGGCTATCACGGCTACAATGCGCTGGAAGGGACATTTCTCGGCAGCTGCATCTTCTCCGGCAGGAACGCAGGCCGGCACGCCGCGGGCAGGTGACGCGGCTGGCGGGCCAAGAAAAGGTCGATGAGAACAGGACATCCGCCATGTTCCATGGATAGCGACTGCTTTCGATCGCTTGCGGCAACCCAGGCGGTCAGCGAGTTGCGGCTTGCCGGCGCCGACGGCTCCCATGCGCTGGTGCTCGGCGCTGCGGCCCATCAGAGGCCTGCGTTACGCTGGCGCCACCGCGAAATTGAGCTTGAGGTCCTGAAGGCCTGGCCGCAAGGTCGGCCGGGCTACCACTCGGCGAAGGAGCCGTCCTTGTGACGCCAGACCGGGTTGCGCCAGCGGTGGCCTTCCTTGGCCCTTTCCTTGACGTAGTCCTCGTCGATTTCGACGCCGAGGCCGGGACCACCGGGGATTGCGACATAGCCATCCTCGTAGCGAAAGACGTCCTTGTTGGCGGCATAATCGAGCAAATCGTTTGCGGCGTTGTAGTGGATGCCGAGGCTCTGTTCCTGGATGAAGCAGTTGTAGCTGACGGCATCGAGCTGCAGGCAGGCGGCGAGCGCGATCGGGCCGAGCGGGCAGTGCGGCGCGACCGCAATATCATAAGCCTCGGCCATCGCCGCGATCTTGCGGCATTCGGTGATGCCCCCGGCATGCGACAGGTCCGGCTGGATGATGTCGACGGCGCATTGTTCGAACACCGACTTGAAATCCCAGCGGCTGTAAAGCCGCTCGCCGAGCGCGATCGGCGTCGAGCCCAGCGCTGCGATCTCCTTCAGCGCCTCGCGATTTTCGCTGAGCACCGGCTCCTCGATGAACATCAGCCGGTAGGGTTCGAGCTCCTTGACCAGCATGCGCGCCATCGGCCGATGCACGCGGCCGTGGAAATCGACGGCGATGCCAATGTTGGACCCAACGGCCTCGCGCACCATGGCGACGCGTTCGACAGCCGCATCTATTCTGTCATGGCTGTCGACGATCTGCAGTTCCTCGGTGCCATTCATCTTCAGCGCTTGAAAACCGCGCGCCACCACTTCCCTGGCGCCATCAGCCACTTCCGCCGGCCGGTCGCCGCCGATCCAGGAATAGACCTTGATGCTGTCGCGCAGCTTGCCGCCGAGCAGTTCGTGGACAGGCACGCCGAGCGCCTTGCCTTTGATGTCCCACAGCGCCTGGTCGATGCCGGCAATGGCGCTCATCAGGATCGGCCCGCCGCGGTAGAAGCCGCCGCGATGCATCACCGTCCAATGGTCCTCGATCAGGCGCGGGTCCTTGCCGATCAGATAATCGCCAAGTTCCTTGACCGCTGCCTCGACCGTCAGCGCACGGCCTTCGACCACAGGCTCGCCCCAGCCGGTAACGCCGGCATCAGTCTCGATCTTCAGGAACAGCCAGCGCGGCGGGACAATGTAAGTGGTGAGCGAGATGATTTTCATGCGAGGTCTCAGTTGTTCTTGAGTTTCTTGGCGCTGACCAGGTCGCGCGCTGCAAGGTCGAGGATCCGGCCTGCCGCCGCACGCGCCGCCGCGGCATCGCGCATGCGCAGTGCCTCCACCACCTCACGGTGCGCCGCCACTGCTTCCATGCGCCGGGCGAGCGAAATGGTCGCCGTTGCTTCAAGCGAGAATTTCAGCCCGGTGTCGATCAGATTGCCGATCTGGCGGAAGATCGGGTTGTGGCTCGCGGCATAGACGATCTGGTGGAAGGTGATGTCCGAGCGCGAGAAGGCGGCGAGATCCTCGCCGGCATTGGCCATGCCGCGCCAGGCGGCTTCGAGATCGGCGATCTCCTGCAGCGTCGCACGAGTCGCCGCCAGTTCAGCTACCAGAGGTTCGATGGCGCGGCGCGTTTCGAGGATGGCGTCGAACAATTTGTCGTCCAGCGCATGCGGCGCGTGCCAGGCCAGCACCTGCGGGTCGATGATGTTCCAGTTGTCCTGTTCACATACAACCGTGCCGATGCGCGGTCGCGACAGCACCAGCCCCTTGGCGGCCAGCACCTTCAGCGCCTCGCGGATGACGGTGCGGCTGACGCCATATTCGACGCCGAGTTCGTTTTCGGTCGGCAGGGACGAGCCGGCGGGATAGCGTCCGGAAAAGATGTCTGAGGCAAGCGCCTTGGTCACATCGGGCATGACGCGCGGGCGGCGGGTGTCGCCTGATGCCTTCTTCGAAGTTTCGGTCACCTCAGCCCTCCTCCAAGGCGGCGAAACCACTGATCTCGCGTCCCCGGCCTTACCGGATGCGGATGATTTGCGCCAGCGATCCCTGGTCAGAGCATGTAGCCCAATTATCATACCAGATCAATTGACGAGTATGATAAAAACAATTAGAGACTCTGCATCCGGGCTGAGCGCCCGGCCATCGCTGGGAGGTAATCATGCGACTTCTGAAGACCGCGCTCGTCGCGGGCGCCCTTGCCGTGCTGTCCGTCACGACCATCGCAGCATATGCTCAGGACACCAAGATAGGTTTTATCGTCAAACAGCCCGAGGAGCCGTGGTTCCAGGACGAATGGAAGTTCGCCGACCAGGCCGCCAAGGAGAAGGGTTTTACCCTGGTCAAGATCGGCGCCGAGGACGGTGAGAAGCTGATGTCGGCGATCGACAATCTCGGCGCGCAGGGCGCGCAAGGCTTCATCGTCTGCACGCCTGATGTTAAGCTCGGCCCCGGCATCGTCGCCAAGGCCGCCGCCAACAATCTCAAGCTGATGACGGTTGATGACCGTCTGGTCGGCGCAGACGGGAAGGCGCTGGAAGACGTGCCGCATATGGGCATTTCGGCGACCAAGATCGGCGAGGCCGTCGGCCAGGCGATCGTCGACGAAATGAAGGCGCGCGGCTGGAAGGCCGACGAGGTCGGCGCCATCCGCGTCTCCTATGATCAGTTGCCGACCGCCGTCGACCGGGTCGAAGGCGCCATTTCGGTGCTGAAGGCCAACGGCTTCAAGGCCAAAAACATCTTTGACGCGCCGCAGGCCAAGACCGATACCGAGGCTGCGCTCAATGCGGCGACGGTGGTACTCAACGCCCATGCCGACATCAAGAAGTGGGTCTCCTTCGGCCTCAACGACGAAGCCGTTCTCGGCGCCGTGCGCGCTTCCGAAAGCGTCGGCATCCCGGCCGAAAACGTGATCGGCGTCGGCATTGGCGGCGCGGATTCGGCGATCAACGAGTTCAAGAAGCCGACCGCCACCGGCTTCGTCGGCACGGTGATCATCTCGCCGAAGCGTCACGGCTACGAGACTGCGCTCAACATGTATGACTGGGTCGCCAACAACAAGGAACCCGAGAAGCTCATCCTGACCGCCGGTGCGCTGGCCAAGCGCGACGACTACCAGACGGTCCGCAAGGGTCTCGGCATCGAATAATCCTCCCTGTACAAACAGGCGGCGGCTCACAGTCGCCGCCTGTTTGGCATGGCAAAAGGATAGGCGCCCCATGTCCTTTCTCGACTTCTCGGAAATCACCAAGACCTATCCGGGCGTCAAGGCGCTGTCGGACGTCTCGTTCGGCGTCGACAAGGGCGCCGTGCACGGCCTGATGGGCGAGAACGGCGCCGGCAAATCCACGCTGATCAAGATCCTGTCCGGCGACCAGCATGCCGATGACGGCGAGATCCTCATCGACGGCAAGATGCAAGCCTATGCAACGACGCGAGATGCCTTCGACAATGGCGTCATCGTCATCCACCAGGAACTGCAGCTGGTTCCCGAGCTCACTGTTGCCGAAAACCTCAGCCTCGGCCGCTTCCCCGCCAACGCCGGCATCATCGCCCGTGCCAGGATGCTGGACGATGTTGGCGCCAAGCTGAAATCAGCCGGCATCGACATCGATATCAGCCGCAAGGTCAAGACGCTGTCGATCGGCGAGCGCCAGATGGTCGAGATCGCCAAGGCGATCATGCTCGACGCGCGCGTCATCGCTCTGGACGAGCCGACCTCGTCATTGTCGTCGCGCGAAAGCGAAATCCTGTTTGCCCTGATCGACCGCCTGCGCGGCGAGGGCAAGGTCATCATCTATGTCTCGCACCGGCTGGACGAAGTGTTCCGCCTCTGCGACAGCCTGACCGTGCTGCGCGACGGCAAGCTCGCGGCGCACCATGCGTCGCTGAAAAACGTCACACGCGACCAGGTCGTCGCCGAAATGGTCGGCCGCGAAATCTCCGATATCTGGGGGTTTCGCCCACGCCCGGCCGGCGATGTCCGGCTGAAGGTCGACGCTGTTTGCGGAGTAAAACTGACGACGCCCGCCAGCTTCGAGGCGAGGGCGGGCGAGATCGTCGGCTTCTTCGGCCTGATCGGCGCGGGGCGCTCGGAACTGATGCGGCTGGTGTTCGGCGCCGACCCGCGCTCAGGTGGCACCATTACCGTTGATGGCAAGGTCGTGCATGCCACCGATCCGCATGACGCGATCCGCGCCGGGATCGTTTTGTGCTCGGAAGACCGCAAGCATGACGGCATCATCCAGGGCCGCTCGATCGAGGAGAACATCAACATCTCGTCGCGGCGTCATCACACACGCTTCGGAATCCTGAACCGCGCTAGCGAGATCGCCACCGCCGAGACCTTCATTAAGAAGCTCAAGGTGCGCACGCCGTCGCGCAAGCAGGACATCATCAACCTCTCCGGTGGCAACCAGCAGAAGGTCATTCTCGGCCGCTGGCTGTCGGAGCAGGGCGTGCGCGTGCTTATCGTCGACGAGCCGACACGCGGTATCGATGTCGGCGCCAAAGCGGAAATCTACGAACTGCTCTACCAGCTTGCCGAAGACGGCATGGCGATCGTCGTCGTCTCGTCCGAACTGCCGGAAGTGATGGGCATTTGCGACCGCATCCTGGTGATGTGCGGCGGGCGCATCAGCGCCGAACTCGCGCGCGACCAGTTCGCCGAAAAAGCGATCCTGGCCGCCGCTCTTCCCGATCAGAAAACCCCCGACGCGATCGCATCCTGAGGATCTTTGCCATGACCGATCAGTTGAAGAAGATCCTGCTCGGCGAACAGGGCCTCGTCGTCATCTTCATCGTCGCCTTCGTGCTGGTGTCGCTGCTGGTGCCGAACTTCCTCACCGACCGCAACATGCTCGGCCTGCTGCAGTCGGTGGTCACCGTCGGCATTGTCGCCTGCACGATGATGTTCTGCCTTGCCGCGCGTGACTTCGACCTCTCGGTCGGCTCCATCGTCGCCTTTGCTGGCATGGTCGCGGTAATGGCGTCGAACTATACCGGTTCGATCCTGCTCGGGCTTCTCGCGGCAATCGCCTGCGGCGCCTTCGTCGGCTTCATCAATGGCGTCGTCATCGCCAAATTCCGCATCAACGCGCTGATCACGACGCTTGCCACCATGCAGATCGTGCGCGGCCTTGCGCTGATCGCATCCGATGGCCGCGCCGTCGGCATCAACAGCCCGGATTTCTACCAACTGGCGCTATCCAAGCTGTTCGGCATTCCGACGCCGGTCTGGGTCCTGGCCGTGCTGTTCTGCATCTTCGGTTTTGTCCTCAATCGTACCGTCTTCGGCAAGAACACGCTGGCCATCGGCGGCAACCCGGAGGCCTCGCGCCTGGCGGGCGTCAATGTCGACTGGACGCGCATCTGGATCTTTGCTCTGCAAGGCGTGGTCTGTGGCATCGCCGGCATCCTTTTGGCCTCGCGCATCACGTCGGGCCAGCCCAATGCGGCGGTCGGGCTTGAACTCTCGGTCATCTCGGCCTGCGTGCTCGGCGGCGTCTCGCTTGCCGGCGGCCGCGCCACCATGTCGGGCGTCATCGTCGGCGTGCTGATCATGGGCATTGCCGAAAACGCCATGAACCTGCTCAACATCCCAGCCTTCTACCAGTACATTGTGCGCGGCGTGATCCTGCTGCTTGCCGTTTTGCTCGACAATCTGCGTTCGTCGGCACTGGGCCGGCGCTGATCCGTCTTCCAGTGGAGTGACAGCCATGGCTGAGCGCCTGTCCGGCAAACGCATCTTCCTCACCGGCGCCGCGCAAGGCATCGGGGTTGCCATCGCCGAGGCCTGCCTGGCCGAAGGGGCAAAGCTGTTCCTGGTCGATCGCGACGGCGCGCTGCTGGACAAAACGGTCGCCGGCCTTGCCGCACCGCGGGGCCATGTCGGACATACCGCAGCCGACATCAGCGACGGGGCCGCGATTGCCGCTGCCGTCAGCCGGGCGACCGACGCGATCGGGCCGATCAACTCGCTGATCAACAATGCGGGGATGAATGTGTTCTCGACGCCGCTCGAGGCGACCGAGGAGGAGTGGAACCGCAATTTCGACGTCAACGTCAAGGGCGCCTGGAACTGCGCCAAGGCGGTGCTGCCAGGAATGATCGCAAATGGCGGTGGCGCGATCCTCAACATCGCCTCGACGCACAGCTTCACCATCATCCCTCATACCTTCCCTTATCCCGTGGCCAAGCACGCGCTGCTTGGGCTGACCAAATCGCTGGCGCTGGAATATGCCGGGCAGGGCGTGCGCGTGAACGCGCTGGCGCCCGGTTATGTCGAGACGCAGAAGGCGACCGACTATTGGAACAGTTTTGCCGATCCGGTTGCGGCGCGCGCCAGGACGCTGGCGCTGCATCCCGGCGGCCGCATCGCCTCGGCGCGCGAGATCGCGCTGGCCGCTGTGTTCATGATTTCTGAGGAGTGCCCGTTCATGAACGCGGCGACCCTCGTCGTCGATGGCGGGCTCAGCCAGCTACAGCATCCCGCCTGAACGCTAGAGAGGCTCTATTTCTACCGCATCGACCGCCGGCCTAATGGAGCAAGCAGTCGCGATCAGAAACGCTCGCGATAGGCGCGCGGATTGGTGCCCAGCACGCGCAGAAAGCCGCGCCGCATGGTTTCTTCCGAGCCGAAACCGCAGCGGCGGGCCGTCTGGTTGACGGGCTGGCCCCGCTCCAGCATCCGCCGCGCCGCCTCGATCCGGATCTCCTCGATCGCGCGGGCAGGTGTCCGGCCGGTGGCCTCGCGATAGCGCCGCGAGAAGCTGCGCGGGCTCATATTGGCGTGGTCGGCCAACTGCGTGAGCGACAGGTCACCGGCCAGATTTTCGAGGATCCAGCCATGCAGCCGGTCGAAGCGCCCGTCGCCTTGCTGCAGCTTGAGGGTCTGGCTGAATTGCGCCTGGCCACCGGGACGTTTCAGGAAGACCACCAACTCGCGCGCCACGCCGAGCGCCGTGTGCCTGCCAAGGTCGGCCTCGACGAGGGAGAGGGCGAGATCGATCCCCGCCGTTACGCCGGCGGATGTCCAGACATTGCCGTCGCGGATGAAGATCGGATCGGGTTCGAGCCGGACCGCGGGAAAGCGCCGGGCGAACTCCGCGCAGCGTCCCCAATGGGTCACCGCGCGGCGGCCGTCGAGCAGGCCAGCCGTCGCCAGCAGCATGGCGCCGCTGCAGACGGAAGCGGTTCGGGTGGCATCGCGCGAGCGACCGGCGATCCACTGGACCAGCACGGGATCGTCGCAGGCCGCGTTGACGCCCCATCCTCCGGGGACAAGCAGCGTGTCGATCTTACCTCCGTGGGTTGGCAGCACTGCTGCCTCCAGCACGAGACCGGCCGATGTCCGGATGCGCGGTGAGGCGGCGACGACCACGACCTCGTAAGGAGCCGGTTCGCCGGCCTGCCTTTTGAAATCATTGGCGCTGGCAAAGACCTGCAGCGGTCCGCTGACGTCGAGGAGCTGGATGTCGGGATAGGCAAGTACTTCGATACGGCGCATTGGTTTGGCCCGAAGCGAGGGATGAATGGCAATCGTGCCAAACCATGATGCCGTAGATTGCCGGAAGTCAACCCACGGAGATTTCCATGCCCCTTCGTTTCGGCATCCTCGTATTCCCCGACGTCCAACAACTCGACCTCACCGGCCCATACGAAGTCCTGGCATCGGCCAAGGATGCCGAGGTGGAACTGATCTGGAAGGATCGCAACCCGGTGACGTCATCGACGCGCCTCTCGCTGACGCCAACCGCGACCTTTGACGATTGCCGGCCCCTCGACGTGCTGTGCATTCCTGGCGGGGGCGGGGTCAACGCGCTGCTGGAGGACCAGACAGTCCTCGATTTCGTGTGGGAGCGCGCGGGGCAGGTGCGCTACATCACCTCCGTTTGCAGCGGTGCCCTGGTGCTTGGGGCGGCCGGACTGCTGAGGGGCAAGCGCGCGACCACGCACTGGTATGCGCATGATTTCCTTGAGGAGTTCGGAGCGATCCCGGTCGACGAGCGTATCGTCGAAGACGGCAAGCTCATCACCGCCGGCGGCGTCACTTCGGGGATCGACTTCGGCCTGGCGCTGGTTGCGAGGCTGCTTGGACAGGAGGAGGCCGAGATCGTGCAGCTCTCGCTCGAATACGCCCCGGCTCCTCCCTTTCGGTCCGGCACGCCCGCCGAGGCGTCGCCTGCGGTGCTGGCGCAGGCAAAAAAGCGCCTCTCTGGTTCGAGGCGGGTTCGCGAGGCAATCTTCGCTCGCTGGCGCGAGGCTCGCGCCGCCGCTGCGCCGGCGCGCATCCACGGCTGAAGCAGCAAGGCCGAAGGTGCATCCCCTGGCCCTTCGGCCTTGCTGCGTTTCCACTGTTGACAGGTCCCTTCGTCTGTGCAGAAATTGGTTGGACCATTGAACCACTTCGGTAATAGCCCCGGTGACCCAATTCAGCCTTCCGCCGATCCAGACGACGGCCCGCGACGACGCGGTGCTGAAGGCGTTGGCCGGCTTCGTCATGCGCGAGAAGCTGGAACCCGGTGAGAGGCTGCCGACCGAACGCATCCTCGCTGAGCGTCTGAAGGTCAGCCGCAATACGGTGCGCGAGGCGCTGACGCGCTGGGAAGGGCTTGGCCTGGTCGAGCGCCGGCAGGGCTCGGGCACCTATCTCAAGGCCGCCGTCTCGCTCGACATGCTGCACATGCCGCTGACGCTTGCCGGCGGCAATGATTTCACCGGCCTGATGCGCACGCTGGAAATCCGCCGCGCGCTGGAAGCGGAAGCCGCCGCCCTTTGCGCCATTCGTGCCGACAGGGACGACCTCGCCGAGATCGAGCGCAAGCTCGACATCATGGAGGAAGAGTTTCTCAGCCGCGCCGGCATGTCGTCGGAAGAGGACTGGGAATTCCATCAGGCGATCTACCGCGCCTGCGGCAATCCGCTGTTCGAGCAGATTATCGCCGCCATGCACGAACTGTTCCACCGCTTCTGGGAACATCCGCTCGGCGTGCGCGATTTCGGCCACGCAAGCTTTCCCTACCACCGCACCATGTTCGACTGCATCGCCGCGCACGATCCGGAAGGCGCCCGGGCCGAAGCGCTGAAACTGATCGCCACGGTCGAGGACGATTTGAAGCGCGGCGCCGCCAACCTCAAACTTTCGGTCCGCACATGAACGAGCACAGCTTCGACCCAGGCATTTCCGGCAGCGACTATCTCGCCGAGGCGGCGACGCTTCTGGCGCATGACGACCCGTTCCCTGGCAATGCGGTGGTGCCGCCGATCTACCAGACCTCGCTGTTCACCTTCGCCAGCTATGCCGACATGGCCGACACCTTTGCCGGGCGCAGGAAGCAGCCGATCTATTCGCGCGGCGACAACCCGACGGTGATGGAATTCGAGTCACGCGTCGCAGCGCTCGAAGGTGCGGAAGCCGCGCGCGGATTCTCCAGCGGCATGGCGGCGATCAGCGCGACATTGCTTGCCTTTGTCGGCGCCGGCGAGCGCATCGTTGCGGTGCGCAACTGCTATGGTGACGCCTACCGACTGTTCGAGCGGTTGTTCCCGCGCCTGCACATCAAGGTAGACTATGTCGACGGCTCCGATCCGGATGCGGTGGCCGCGGCTCTTCCCGGCGCCAAACTGCTCTACCTGGAAAGCCCGACCTCGATGACGTTCGAGCTGCAGGATCTCGAACATCTGACGCGGCTGGCGAAAGAGCAGGGCATCGTCACCACCATCGACAATTCCTGGGCGACGCCGGTGTTCCAGAAGCCGATCCTGCACGGCGTCGATCTGGTGCTGCATTCCGCCTCGAAATATCTCGGCGGTCACAGCGACACCGTCGCCGGCGTGGTGGCCGGCTCGGCCGCTCACATCAAGCATATCAACGACCAGACCTATTCGCAGCTCGGCGCAAAGCTGTCGCCCTTCGAGGGCTGGCTGCTGTTGCGCGGCCTGCGCACGCTGCCGCTGAGACTGCCGCATCACATGAAGAGTGGGCTCATCATCGCCGAGCGCTTGAAGGCGCATGACAAGGTCGAGCGGGTCAATCATCCCGCCTATTCCAACCATCCCGGCAAGAAGACGCTTGCCGGCTATGCCGGGCTGTTCTCCTTCGAGGTGACGGAGGATGTCGACATTCCCGCTTTCGTCGATGCGCTGAAATTTTTCCGCATCGGCGTCAGCTGGGGCGGTCATGAAAGCCTGGTCGTGCCGGCAAAGGCCTCGCTCGAGCAGACACCGGGTCTCAATTCGATGGCGCGCTTCGGCGTCAGCCCCCGAACCATCCGCTTCAATGTCGGATTGGAAAGCGTCGAAGACCTCTGGGCCGACATCGGCCAGGCCTTCGACAAAGCAAAAAAATGACTGGGTTCAAATGGGAGTTCTGAACATGAAACGACTGAGCATCATGCTTGCCACCGCTGCCGGCCTGGCGATGTCCGCCAGCGGCGCGCTGGCCGATACCACCCTCAAGCTGGTCGAGGTCATCACCAGCCCGCAGCGCACCGAATTCCTGAAGAAGCAGATCGCCGAGTTCGAGGCCGCCAATGCCGGCGTCAAGGTCGAGGTGGTCTCGCTGCCCTGGGGGCAGGCTTTCGAGAAATTCCTCACCATGGTGCAGGCCGGCGATACGCCCGACATCGTCGAGATGCCGGAGCGCTGGATGGGCCTGTACGCCACCAACGGCCAGCTCGAGGATCTCGGCCCTTACATGGCCAAATGGGACGACGCCAAGACGCTGGGCGACCGCGCCAAGCAATTCGGCTCGACCGTCAACAACACCCAGTTCATGATCCCGTACGGCTACTATGTGAATGCGCTGTTCTGGAACAAGAAGTTGTTCAAGGAGGCCGGTCTCGACGGCCCGCCGGCGACACTCGACGACTTCATCGCCGACTCCAAGAAGATCTCCGCCATTCCAGGCAAGTACGGCTATTGCCTGCGCGGTGGGCCGGGCGCCTTCAACGGCATGCACATGTTCATGAACATCGCCGCTGGCAAGGGCGGCTACTTCAACGAGGACGGCACCTCGACCATCAACGAGGAGGGCTCGGTCAAGGGCCTGCAGATGCTGGCCGACATGTACAAGGACGGGCTGGCGCCCAAGGATGCGGTGAGCTGGGGCTTTAACGAGACCGTCACCGGCTTCTATTCCGGCACCTGCGCCATGCTCAACCAGGATCCGGATGCGCTGATCGGCATTGCCGACAAGATGAGTGCCGACGATTTTGCAGTGGCGCCGCTGCCTGTGGGGCCAAGCGGCAAATCCTATCCGACGCTGGGCTATGCCGGCTGGGCGATGTTCGCCAACTCGCAGCACAAGGACGATGCCTGGAAGCTGATGGCGACGCTGTTGTCGCCCAAGGACAATCTCGAATGGGCCAAGGAAGTCGGCGTCGTGCCGATCCACAATGGCGCCGACCAGGATGCCCACTTCAAGACCGAGCAGTTCAAAGGCTGGTTCACCGAACTCAGCGACGCTTCCAAATATGAAATGGTGACGCCGCCGACACATCTGGAGAACCTCGGCAATTTCGTCGACCAGGTGGCGATCAAGAATTTCCAGGAAGTGCTGCTCGGCCAGAAGTCGGCCAAGGACGTTGCCGATCAATGGGCCGCGTTCCTGACCAAGGAACAGCAGGACTGGCTGGCCAAGAACAAGAAGTAGTTCTTCCACCTTCTCCCCGTTTACGGGGAGAAGGTGGCCCGAATGCATGTCGCCCAAAAGTGCGTAGCGGTTTTGGGACAACGACATGCACAGACAGGCCCGGATGAGGGGCAGCTCGAGCACCCCAAGGCTGGCGCCGCCCCTCATCTGCCTGCCCGTCCTCCGCAGCAGCTGTGCTGCAGCTACGGAGGGTGGACCGGCATCTGTTCCCCAATGAACGGCGACGCTTGTTGCCAATCCGCTCCTCCAGGAGACGATCCAGAAGCCAATGACCTACGCCGTACCCGAAATACGATCCGCAGGCCGACCGCGAAAGAAGCGGCTGACGCATGCAGCAATCGAGCCCTGGCTTTATCTCAGCCCGGCGATCGTTCTGCTGGGCGTGGTGCTGCTGGTGCCGCTGATCATCGGCATCAGCTATTCGTTCCGGAAGTTCTCCGCCTTCAAATCCGAATATGTCGGCCTCGGCCAGTATCAGGCGATGCTGACCGACCAGGTGCTGGGGCAGGCGCTGGTCAACACGCTCTGGTGGACCGTCGCCAGCCTGTTCTTCCAGTTCTTCCTCGGCCTGGGTCTGGCGTTGCTGCTCGACAAACCGTTTGTCGGGCGCAAGTTCGTGCAGGCGGTGGTGTTCCTGCCCTGGGCGGTGCCATCTTTCCTGTCGGGCCTGACCTGGGCGTGGCTGTTCAATCCGATCATCGGACCACTGCCGCATTGGCTCTTCACGCTCGGGCTGAAGGCCGAGCCGACCAATGTGCTGTCCGATCCGGCCACCGCCATGTGGGGGCCGATCATCGCCAACATCTGGTTCGGCATTCCGTTCTTCGCCATCACGCTGCTGGCGGCGCTGAAGTCGATCCCGTCGGAACTGCATGAGGCGGCCGCAATCGACGGCGCTTCGCCTTGGCAGCGCTTCACCAAGGTGACGCTGCCGTTCCTGGCGCCGACCATCGTCATCACCGTCATGCTGCGTACGATCTGGATCGCGACCTTCGCCGATCTGATCTTCGTCATGACCGAGGGCGGGCCGGCAGGCTCGACCAGCACGGTGCCGGTCTACATCTATGTCAGTGCCTTCAAGTCGCTGGACAAGGGCTATGCCTCCGCGGTGGCGGTGCTGCTCTTGATCTTGCTGATCGCCTATGCGATCGCGCTGATCGCCATCCGCCGCTTGCTGGTGAGGCACGTCTGATGATTGCCGGACGCTCCACCTCCTCGCGCATCTTCAGCGGCATCGGCCTCTACGCGGCGATTGCCGCCTATATGATCTTTGCGCTGTTTCCGATCTTCTGGACGCTGAAGATTTCGGTAACGCCGGAGCGGCTGCTCTATTCCGAGGGCATCACGCTGTGGCCGTCGCAGACCTCCTTCCGCAACTTCATCACTGTCCTGGAAGCCTCTGACTTCCCCCGCTATTTCCTCAACAGCGTTATCGTCTCGGTGTCGACGGCGGCCCTGGTGACAGTCATCGCCACGCTCGCCGGCTACGCCATGTCGCGCTTCACCTTTCGCGGCAAGGCAACGCTGGCGATCATGCTTTTGCTGACGCAAACCTTCCCGCTGGTGATGGTCATTCCGCCGATCTACCGCGTCATGGGCGAGCTTGGCCTGACCAACAGTCTGGTTGGTCTGATCATCATCTACACCGCCTTCAACACCGCCTTCGCCACCTTTCTAATGCAGTCCTTCTTCGACGGCATTCCGAAGGATCTGGAGGAAGCGGCGATGATCGACGGCTGCACGCGGGCGCAGGCGATGCGCAAGGTGATCGTGCCGCTGACCTTGCCCGGCATGGGCGCCACGCTCGGCTTCGTCTTCACCGCCGCCTGGAGCGAATTGCTGTTCGCGCTGATGCTGATCTCCAGCGACGACCAGAAGACCTTTGCCGTCGGCCTGCTCACCTATATCGGCAAGTTCGCCGTGGACTGGGGGCAGATGATGGCGGCGTCGATCCTGGCGCTGATCCCGGTCTGCATCTTCTTCGCCTTCCTGCAACGCTATCTCGTCACCGGCCTCACCGCCGGCGCGGTCAAAGGATAATCGATGGCTTCCGTCACGCTGCAAAACGTCGAGAAGGATTACGGTTCGCTGCGCATCCTGCACGGCGTCGACCTCGAGATCGCCGATGGCGAGTTCGTCGTGCTGGTCGGCCCGTCCGGCTGCGGCAAGTCGACCCTTTTGCGCATGATTGCCGGGCTGGAGGAGGTGTCGGGCGGCGAGATCCATATCGGCGATCGGCTGGTCAACGATGTCGCGCCGAAGGACCGCGATATTGCCATGGTGTTCCAGTCCTACGCGCTCTATCCGCACATGGATGTGTCGTCGAATATGGGTTTCAGCCTGCTTTTGAAGAAGGCGGAGAAGACGACGATCGACGGCAGGGTAGGGGCGGCGGCCAAGCGCCTCGGCCTCGACAGTTTCCTCGGCCGTCTGCCCAGGCAACTGTCCGGCGGCCAGCGCCAGCGCGTCGCCATGGGCCGCGCCATCGTGCGCGATCCCAAAGTGTTTCTGTTCGACGAGCCGCTCAGCAATCTCGACGCCAAATTGCGCGTGCATATGCGCGCCGAGATCAAGGCGCTGCACCAGCAGCTCAAGACCACATCGGTCTATGTCACCCACGACCAGATCGAAGCCATGACCATGGCCGACCGCATCGTCGTCATGCATGACGGTTACGTCCAGCAGGTCGGCCATCCGCTCGAACTCTACGATCGGCCGATCAACACCTTCGTCGCCGGCTTCATCGGCTCGCCCGGCATGAACTTCTTTCCGGCGACAGTGGCCAAGGGCGGCAAGGTGGACGCGGTGCTGGCCGACGGCCAGAAGCTGCGGTTGCCTGATGGCTTGCCGTTGAAGGATGGCGATGTGCTTACTGTCGGGCTACGGCCGGAGCACATCCAGCTTGCCGACGATGGTCCGCTCAGGGCAGAGGTCGAGGTGGTCGAGCCGCTCGGCCTGTCGACGCAGTTCTATGTCCGGCTCGCCAACCAGCTGGTTTGTGTCTTCGTCATGGGACGCAGCACTATCCGGCCTGGCGATAAGGTGCGGCTGTCTGCCGATCCGGCGGCGCTGCATCTGTTCGATCCCGCAAGTGGCAACCGCATCGGGTAATCCTATCGAAGGCTGCCCAGGCTGGCATACATGCCGGTGGTGCGGAACTGCGTCGGGTTGATGCCGTAGAGCCGGCGGAAGACTTTCGAGAAATAGTTGGCGTCCTCGAAGCCGCACAGGATGGCGACCTCCTTGACCGGCAGGAAATCGGCTTTGGTTAGCAGCTTCGCCGCCCGCTGCAGCCGCTGCTGCAGCACGAACTCGGCCGGCGGAACGCCTTCGCTCTCGGCGAAGCAGCGCGAGAAATGGGCGCGGCTGAGGCCGCTGATCTGGACGAGCTCGGCCACGGGCAAGGGCTTGTCGAGATTGGCGTTGATATGATCGATGACCGGCTGCATGACGCTCTGTTTCTCAGTGAAGGCGTGCGAGCCGAAGACATCGTCGTAAAGCGCCATCGCCGCCTCATAGGCGATTGCCGAAGCAGCGCCAGGCGAAGCGCCGCCCTTGATCAAGCGCAGGCTGCAATCGGCGAGATGATCGATCGTCTCCGGCTGCAGCCGAAACACCGGGCCGGAGACGCTGAGTATGGATTTGTGGACGCGCAGCGCCTCCTCGCCATTCATCGAGATCCAGAAATATTCCCAGCGGTCGCCCTTCTCCAGCCAGTAGCGATGGTTGTGTGGCACCAGCACCAGCAGCGTGTCGTTGGCCTGCAGGCGGTAGTTGCGGTTCTCGTAGCGCAGCTGGCCGGTGCCGCTGATCGTGTGCTGCAGCACGGTGAACGGTGTCTGGCCGCGCTTGCGCCCATCCCAGTCATAGGTCACGCCCTCGCGTACTTCATAGCCGGTGCTGGTTGGCATGGCATGCAGGCGCTGGCGGCCGCGCGGCAGCGAGATGGTGCGCATCAACTGTCCGTTGGCGATCAGATCATGCAGCACAAAATTACCCTCGAAAGCATAATCGTTCTCTGGCCGCGCCCTGGAATAACGGCATAATCCAAATCCTGAGAACGCGAAAGACCCGCGGTCGAGGAGCGGGCGGGGAGGAGAACGAGCCGGAATTCCGGCTCGAATGGCATGCGCGCCGAGGCGAGCCGCCATTCCCTTTCCTGTTGCTCCTTACCCGGCATTCGAATGCATCGAGGTGAGGTGATGAGTTTCAAAATCGCTATTATCGGCGCCGGCAGCGTGGGCTTCACCAAGAAGCTGTTCACCGATATTTTGTGCGTCCCGGAATTCAGCGACATCGAATTCGCGCTGACCGATCTCAGCGAACACAATCTGCAAATGATCAAGGCGATCCTCGACCGCATCGTCGAGGCCAACAAGCTGCCGACCAGGGTGACGGCGACGACCGACCGCCGCAAGGCGCTGGAAGGCGCGCGCTACGTCATCAGCTGCGTGCGGGTGGGCGGGCTCGAAGCCTATGCCGACGATATCCGCATTCCCTTGAAATACGGCATCGACCAGTGCGTCGGTGACACGATTTGCGCCGGGGGCATCCTCTACGGCCAGCGCAACATCCCGGTCATCCTCGACTTCTGCAAGGATATATTGGAGGTCGCCGAGCCAGGCGCCAAATTCCTCAACTATGCCAACCCGATGGCGATGAACACCTGGGCGGCGATCGAATATGGCAAGGTCGATACGGTCGGCCTCTGCCACGGTGTCCAGCACGGCGCCGAACAGATCGCCGAAGTGCTCGGCGCCAAGTCGCACAGCGAACTCGATTATGTCTGCTCCGGTATCAACCACCAAACCTGGTTCATCGATTTGCGGCTCAACGGCCGCAAGATCGGCAAGGACGAACTGGTGGCTGCCTTCGAGGCGCATCCGGTCTATTCGCAGCAGGAAAAGCTGCGCATCGACGTGCTGAAGCGCTTCGGCGTCTACTCCACCGAAAGCAACGGTCATCTCTCCGAATATCTGCCCTGGTATCGCAAGCGGCCGGACGAAATCACCCGCTGGATCGACATGTCCGATTGGATCCATGGCGAGACCGGCGGCTATCTTCGCTACTCCACGGAAACCCGCAACTGGTTCGAGACGGAATATCCGCAATTCCTCGAAGCGGCGTCGAAGCCGCTCGACGTATCGAAGCGCTCGAACGAGCATGCCAGCCATATTCTCGAAGCGCTGGAGACGAACCGCGTCTATCGCGGCCACTTCAACGTCAAGAACACCGGCATCATCACCAATCTGCCGCAGGACGCGATCATCGAATCGCCCGGTTTCGTCGATCGCTTCGGCATCAACATGGCGTCAGGCATCACGCTGCCGGAAGCCTGCGCGGCCACCTGCATGGCTTCGATCAACGTTCAGCGGATGTCGGTGCATGCGGCTGTTACGGGCGACATTGACCTGCTCAAGCTCGCGGTGCTGCACGATCCGCTGGTGGGTGCGGTGTCGACGCCGGAAGAGGTCTGGCAGATGGTCGACGAGATGGTCGTCGCCCAGGCGCGTTGGCTACCGCAATACGCCGATGCCGTGCCGGCCGCCAAGGAGCGGCTTTCGAAATCGATGGTGAAAACCCGCGACTGGGCGGGTGCGGCGCGGCGCAAAGTGCGCTCGATCGAGGAACTGCGCGCCGAAAAAACGGCCCTGAAACAGGCCGGCTGAGAATGCTGGCAGGCGGACAGCGGGAGGCCGGTTCGCCAATCAGCCGTCATGAATAGATGCGAGCAGCAGCAGACGTCGAAACATCTGGGAGGAACACAATGAGGAACTTTCGTGGAATTGGCATTCTCGCCGGGCGAAGAATTGGCATTCTCGCCGGGCTGGCGCTGAGCGTCTCGGCATTGGCGCTTGGCAGTGCATACGCGTCCGAGCCGACCACGCCGCCGGCGCCGGCGGCGTTTCCCGCCGAGGGCAAAATCAAATACGTCGCCCGCGATTCCATCCTGGAGTTCAAGGCGCTGCCCGAATATCACGAGCCCGAGTGGGTCACCGAGAAATACGTCAAGACTGGCAAGCTGCCGCCGGTCAAGGATCGCCTGCCGAAGGAGCCGCTGGTGTTCAAGACCGGCAACATGCCGGACGGCATCGGCGTTTATGGCGACACCATGCGCCACGTCATTGGCGGCCGGCCGGAAGGCTGGAATTATGGCGCCGGCCAGACCCAAGGATGGGGCGGCATCGACATCGGCCTTTCGGAATGCCTGACGCGCACCGCGCCTTTGTTCCAGGTCGAGGCCAAGGACACCGAGCCGCTGCCCAACCTCGCCAGGAGCTGGGACTGGTCGAAGGATGGCCACACGCTGACCATGCACCTGGTCGAAGGCGCCAAATGGTCTGACGGCGTTGCCTTCAATGCCGACGATGTCATGTTCTACTGGGACGATGAGGTCGTCGACCCCAATGTCTCGCCGTTGAACGGCGCCACAGCGGAAACCTTCGGTGTCGGCACGACGCTGAAGAAGGTCGACGACTACACCGTCGAGTGGACCTTCAAGGACGCTTTCCCCAAACAGTATCTCTACGCCATGGCCTACGGCACCTTCTGCCCCGGCCCGGCGCATATCCTGAAGCCGCAGCATCCGAAGTACTCGAAGAATACCTACGAGCAGTTCAAGAACGCGTTCCCGCCGGAATATATGAACATTCCGGTGATGGGTGCCTGGGTGCCGGTGGAGTATAGGCCCGACGACATCATCGTCTTGCGCCGCAATCCCTACTACTGGAAGGTCGACGAGAAGGGCAACCAGCTGCCCTATCTCAACGAACTGCACTACAAGCTGTCGACCTGGGCCGACCGCGACGTGCAGGCGGTGGCAGGGGCCGCCGACTTCTCCAACCTCGAGCAGCCGGAGAATTTCGTCGCTTCGCTGAAGCGAGCGGCGGACAAGGACGCGCCGGCCCGGCTCGCCTTTGGCCCGCGCCTGATCGGCTACAATCTGCGCATGAACTTTTCCGCCAATGGCTGGGGCAATCCCGACGAACGCGGCCAGGCGATCCGCGAGCTCAATCGCAATGAGGACTTCCGCAAGGGCATCACCATGGCGCTCGACCGCAAGGCGCTCGGCGACTCGCTGGTCAAGGGGCCGTTCACCGCCATCTACCCCGGTGGCTTTTCCTCGGGCACCAGCTTCTATGACCGCAACTCGACCGTCTACTATCCCTTCGACATCGAGGGCGCCAAGGCGGAACTGGCCAAGGCTGGTCTCAAGGATACGGATGGCGACGGCTTCGTGAACTTCCCGGCCGGGACCGCCGGCGGCAAGAATGTCGAGATCGTGATGCTGGTCAACAATGACTACGGCACAGACAAGAGCCTCGCCGAAGGCGTCGTCGGCCAGATGGAAAAGCTTGGCATCAGGGTCGTGCTCAACGGCCTCAACGGCACCCAGCGTGATGCCTCGCAATATTCCGGCCGCTTCGACTGGCTGATCAGGCGCAACGAGCAGGAGCTGACTTCCGTCGTGCAGAATACCGTGCAACTCGCGCCCGTCGGACCCAAGACCAGCTGGGATCACCGCGCGCCCGAAAGCGGCGTGGTCGACCTGATGCCGTTCGAAAAGGAGCTTGTCGACATCGTCAACAAGTTCGTCTCCTCGTCAGACAATGACGAGCGCGCCAGCCTGATGAAGACGTTCCAGAAGATCTCGACGGAGCATGTCTACAATATAGGACTGACCGAATATCCCGGCGCCCTGATCATCAACAAGCGCTTCTCCAACATCCCGCAGGGAACGCCGATCTTCATGTTCAACTGGGCCGAGGATTCGATCGTGCGCGAACGCGTCTTCGTCGCCGCCGACAAGCAGCAGAAATACGAACTCTTTCCCGACCAGCTTCCCGGCAAGCCCGGCGACAAGGGTCCGACGAACTGAGTTTCCTCCCCTGGCTGACGCCCGGCCGCGCTGCGCGCGCGGCCGGGACGGAGTAAGGTCAGCGGCAACAGATTAGATCCAAGGAGGAGAAACGGTCCGATGCTGCGATTCCTGGCCATGCGCATAGCATCGGCGGTGCCGGTCATGGTCATCCTGAGCCTGGTCACCTTTGCCATCATCCAGGCGCCGCCGGGCGACTATGCCGACTATATCCGTTCGCAGCTCATCAACCAGGGCGGGGCGTCTTTTGCCGAAGCCGACGCGCAGGCGCAGGCCTATCGGGTCGAGCACGGCCTCGATAAACCGCTGCCCGTCCAGTACCTGAACTGGGTCGCCGGCATCATCACCCGCGGCGATTTCGGCTACAGCCTCTATTACAACAAGCCGGTCGCCGCAGTGGTCGGCGAGCGGCTGCCGCGCACGCTGCTGCTGGCATTGGTCTGCCATCTGCTGGCGTCGGTGCTCGGCATCACCTTCGGCATCTGGGCGGCGACTAGGCAATACACATGGATCGACTCGGTGCTGTCGGCCATCTCCTTCCTCGGCATGACGGTGCCGCGCTTCCTGATGGCGCTGATCATCGTCTATCTCCTGGTCTTCCAGTTCAACGTGTCGGAGATCGGCAGCTTCTTCTCGCCGCAATATGGCGGCGCGCCGTGGTCGTGGGCGAAATTCGCCGACCTCGTCAAGCATGTCTGGCCGGTGGTGGCGATCGCCACCTTCGGCGGGCTCGCCTACAATATGCGCGTCATGCGCGGCAATCTGCTCGATACGCTGAACGCGCAATATGTCGAGACGGCCAAGGCCAAGGGCCTGACCGGCAGCGCCGTCGTCATGCGCCATGCCGTGCCCAACGCACTGCACCCGCTCATCATGTATCAGGGCGTGGTGCTGCCCTACATGCTGACCGGCGAGATCGAGACGGCGATCATCTTTGCGCTGCCGACGGTCGGGCCCGCCATCGTCGGCTCGATGGCGGTCGGCGACGTTTATGTCACGGCGACCTTCATGATGGTGCTGTCGGCAACGCTGATCGTCGGCAACATCATCGCCGACATGCTGCTCGCGCTGCTCGATCCGCGCGTACGCCAGTTCAGGGAGAGCTAGATGCTGGCGCGTGACCCATCCCCGCCGCCGCCCCCGGCTGAAGCAACCGCGATTGCGACCCCACGCGGCAATGAGAGCTATATGGCGCTGGTCTGGCGCCGGCTGAGGCGCTCCTGGACCGGCATGGCCGGGCTGATCCTGGTCGTGCTTCTGGTGCTGATGGCGCTGTTCGCCGATTTCTTCGCGCCGATGGACCCCAAGGTGACCGATGTCGCTTTCGCCCCGCCGCAAGTGATGAGTTTTCACGACAGAGACGGGAATTTCGTGCTCCAGCCGCGGGTCTATGCGCTGGCGGATTCTGCAGACCTCGACCCGGTCACCTTCCAGCCGGTCGTCGGGCCGGATTACGAGCATCCGCGCCTGCTCGGCTTCTTCGTCAAGGGCGCCGACTACCGGCTGCTTGGCCTGATCCCCGCCAACCGGCATTTCTTCGCTTCGGCCGACGGCCAGCCGGTGCATTTTCTCGGCACCGACAAATTCGGCCGCGATGTGTTGTCGCGCGCCATCCAGGGCTCGCGCGTCTCGCTGATGATCGCGCTGACGGTGGTGTTCATCATCACCGTCATCGGCACCACGGTCGGCATGGTCTCGGGCTATTTCGGCGGCCGCTTCGACGTCTGGATGCAGCGCTTTGTCGAGCTGGTGCTCGCCTTCCCGCAATTGCCGCTCTATCTTGCGCTGACGACGCTGATCCCGGTGACCGCGCCGACCAACGTCTTCCTCGCCTTCGTCATCATCGTCATGTCGGCGCTGGGCTGGGCGCAGATGTCGCGCGAGGTGCGCGGCAAGACGCTGGCGCTGGCGCGGATCGACTATGTGCGCGCTGCCATGGCGGTCGGCGCCACCGACATGCGTATCATCATGCAGCACATTTTTCCCAATGTGATGAGCCACGTCATCGTCGCCGTGACGATCGCGATCCCGACGGTGGTACTGCTCGAAGCCTTTCTCGGCTTCCTCGGCTTCGCCGTGAAACCGCCGCTGATCTCATGGGGGCTGATGCTGCAGGACACGGCTACCTATTCGGTCATCGGCACCTATCCGTGGATCCTGTCACCGGTCGGCTTCGTGCTGATCACCGTCTTTGCCTTCAACGCGCTGGGCGACGGCCTGCGCGATGCCGTCGATCCCTATTGAGGTGGCCGGGATGACCGTAGCGCTCGCAGCCACCTTCGCACCAGCCGTCCGGCTCGACCATGCCGGCCGCCACGACCAACCCATCATCGATGCCCGCAACATCGAGGTCGCCTTCAAGGTCGAGCACGGCGTCGTCGACGCGGTGAAGGATGTCTCGTTCCAGCTCTATCGCGGCGAGACGATCGCCATCGTCGGCGAGTCCGGTTCCGGCAAGTCGGTGACGGCGCGCGCTGTCATGGGGCTCTTGTCGAAGCGGGCCACCGTGTCGCCGAACTCGACCATCGACTATTGCGGGCAGGACATATTGAAATTCCCCGAGAGCGCCCGGCGCAAGCTGCGCGGCAATCGCATCTCGATGATCTTCCAGGAGCCGATGAGTTCGCTCAACCCGATCTATACGGTCGGCAGCCAGATCGTGGAGGCGATCAGGGTGCATCGAAAGGTCAGCCGCAAGCAAGCCTGGGCGCGGGCGCTCGAGCTTTTGCGGCATGTCCAGATCCCCGAGCCGGAAGCGCGCATCAAGCAGTATCCGCACCAGATGTCGGGCGGGCAGCGCCAGCGCGTGATGATCGCCATGGCGCTCGCCAACGACCCCGATGTGCTGATCGCCGACGAGCCAACGACAGCGCTCGACGTCACGGTGCAAGCACAGATCCTCAATTTGATCCGCAATCTGCAAAAAGAACTCAGGATGGCGGTCATCCTGATCACCCACGACCTCACCGTGGTGCGAAAATTCTCCGACTATGTCTATGTCATGCAGCATGGCGAGATGTGCGAGCACAACGTCACCGAGCGGCTGTTCGCCGACCCGCAGCATGCCTATACCAAGCGGCTGCTCGCTTCAGAGCCGCACGGCAAGCCGCAGCCGCTGCCGGAAAACAGCGGCACCATCCTCGAGGCCCGCGATATGCGCGTCTGCTTCATGCTGCGCCATGGCAGCTTCCTGAAGCCGGACTGGCGCGAGCTGGTCGCCGTCGACGATCTCGGCCTGAAGCTTTGCCGCCACGAAACACTGGGGCTGGTCGGCGAATCCGGCTCCGGCAAGACCACGTTCGGTCTCGCCTTGCTCAAGCTCACCGAGGCCAAGCGTGGCGAGGTCAGCTTCGACGGCCAGCCAATCCACGGCCTGTCGCGCGCCGAGATGCGGCCGCTGCGCTCGCGCATGCAGGTCGTCTTCCAGGATCCGTTCTCCTCGCTCAACCCGCGCATGACGATCGGTCAGATCATCGAGGAAGGGCTGGTCGTCAACAGGATCGGCGCGACACGGCGCGAGCGGGTCGATCGGGTGCGCGACGCCCTGGTCAGCGCCGGCATGCCCGGCGATATCCTGTCACGGTTCCCGCACGAATTTTCCGGGGGCCAGCGGCAGCGCATCGCCATTGCCCGAGCCATCGCGCTGGAGCCCGAATTCATCCTGCTCGACGAACCGACATCGGCGCTCGACCTTTCGGTGCAGGCGCAGATCATCGACTTGTTGCGCAAGCTGCAGGACGAACGCGGCCTTAGCTATCTCTTCATTTCGCACGACCTCAAGGTGGTGCGCGCGCTCTGCCATCGCGTCATCGTCATGCAGAACGGCAAGATCGTCGAACAGGGGACTGTCGACGAGGTCCTCACCCATCCCAAGACCGCCTACACCGAACGGCTCGTCAGGGCCGCCTTCGACGTGGCGTAGCAAAGTGCCGGAGGTTTAATAGTGGCAAGACATCCCAGGATCACCTTCATTGGCGCGGGTTCGACCGTGTTCATGAAGAACATTGTCGGCGACGTGCTGCAGCGCCCATCGCTGTCAGGCGCGACGATCGCGCTGATGGACATCAATCCGCAGCGGCTGGAAGAGAGCGCCATCGTCGTCAACAAGCTGATCGCGACGCTGGGCGTGAAGGCGAAGGCCGAGACCTATTCCGACCAGCGCAGGGCGCTCGCCGGCGCCGACTTCGTCGTCGTCGCCTTCCAGATCGGCGGCCTTGAGCCCTGCACCGTCACCGATTTCGAGGTGCCGAAGAAATACGGCCTGCGCCAGACCATTGCCGACACGCTCGGCGTCGGCGGCATCATGCGCGGCCTCCGGACCGTGCCGCATCTGTGGAAGATCTGCGAGGACATGCTGGCCGTCTGCCCAAACGCGATCATGCTGCAATACGTCAACCCGATGGCGATCAACACCTGGGCGATCTCAGAGAAATACCCTGAGATCAAACAGGTAGGCCTCTGCCATTCGGTGCAAGGCACGGCGATGGAACTGGCGCACGATCTCGACATTCCCTACGAGGAGATACGCTACCGCTCGGCCGGCATCAACCACATGGCCTTCTACCTGAAGTTCGAGCACCGGCAGCCGGATGGCTCTTACCGCAACCTCTATCCGGACCTGGTCCGCGCCTATCGCGAGGGCAGGGCGCCGAAGCCGGGCTGGAACCCGCGCTGCCCCAACAAGGTGCGCTACGAGATGCTGACGCGGCTCGGCTATTTCGTCACCGAAAGCTCCGAGCATTTCGCCGAATACACGCCCTATTTCATCAAGGAAGGCCGCCCCGACCTGATCGAGAAGTTCGGCATTCCGCTCGACGAATATCCCAAGCGCTGCATCGAACAGATCGAGCGCTGGAAGGGCCAGGCCGAGGCCTATCGCTCGGCCGACCGCATCGAGGTCGAGCAATCGAAGGAATACGCGTCCTCGATCATGAACTCGGTGTGGACCGGGGAGCCTTCGGTGATCTACGGCAATGTCCGCAACAATGGCTGCATCACCTCGCTGCCGGACAATTGCGCCGCCGAGGTGCCGTGTCTGGTGGACGCCTCCGGCATCCAGCCGACCTATATTGGCGAGCTGCCGCCGCAACTCACCGCGTTGATACGCACCAACATCAATGTGCAGGAACTGACGGTGCAGGCGTTGATGACCGAAAACCGCGAGCACATCTACCACGCGGCGATGATGGACCCGCATACGGCGGCCGAACTCGATCTCGACCAGATCTGGGCGCTGGTCGATGAGTTGCTGGCGACACATGGCGACTGGCTGCCGACCTGGGCGCGTGGGAGCGCCAAGGTCCGGGCCGCCTGAGCGCTGCTGCGGCGGTATCTACTCCACCGTCAGGCCTCCGGTGGCGCCGGCAACCGGTGGCGCAGTTCCTCGACCAGCACGCGCTCGTTCTCCGAATAGTCGATCGGAACGACGACGAGATGGACGCCACCGCCGGCAAAAGCCTGTTCAAGCGTCGATTGTATTTCTGAGACGGCGCCGACCCTGGTTCCCTTGGCGCCATAGGCCTCGGCATAGCGGACGAAATCGGGATTGCCGAAGGTCATGCCGAAATCGGGGAACTGGTCGACCGCCTGCTTCCAGCGGATCATGCCGAAAGCATTGTCCTCGATGATCAGCACGACCAAATTGAGCTTCAGCCTGACGGCGGTTTCCAGTTCCTGGCTGTTCATCATGAAGCCGCCATCGCCGCAGATCGCCATGACGCGGCGTGCGGGATAGAGCATCGCGGCCGTCATCGCCGACGGCAGGCCGGCGCCCATCGTGGCCAGGGCGTTGTCGAGCAGCAAAGTGTTGGCGACGCGCGTGCGGTAGTTGCGCGCAAACCAGATCTTGTACATGCCGTTGTCGAGCGCCAGGATGCCATCGGCCGGCATCACCGCGCGCACGTCATGAACCAGACGCTGCGGCGTGAAACGGTCTTCGGTGGCGCGGGCGGCAATGCGGGTCAAAATGCCTTCGCGCAATGGCAGCAACGCTTGCGCGTTGGGGATCTTGCCCTCGATCCGGTCGGCAAGCAGCCTGAGCGAAGCGCCGATGTCACCGATCACTTCGGTCTGCGGGAAATAGACCTGCTCGACATTGGCTGGCTGGTAACCGACATGGATCACCTTCGGTCCCTTGTCGCCCATAATGAAGGGCGGCTTCTCGATCGTGTCGTGGCCGATGGTGATGATGAGGTCGGCCTGTTCTATCGCCTCATGCACATAGTCGCGCTCCGACAGCGCCGCTGTGCCCATGTAGAGTTCGGTGCCGCCGGGCACCGTGCCCTTGCCCATCTGGGTGGTGAAATAGGGAATGCCGGTTCTGATGACGAACTGGGCGAGGTCGGAGGTCGAGCGCGGCCGCGACGCGGCGGCGCCCAGCATCGCCAGCGGCCGCTGCGCCTTGATGATCATCTCAGCGGCACGGTCGAGCGCCAGCGGGCTGGCCAGCGGAAGCTCGACCGGATGCGGCGGGATCAGCGCGACATCGTCGCACTCCTCGGCCGCGATGTCTTCGGGCAGTTCCAGATGCACCGGCCCCGGACGCTCCTCCTCGGCAATCCGAAACGCTTCGCGCACCACGGCGGGAATGGTCTTCGCCGAGATGATCTGACGTGACAGCTTGGTCAACGGCTTCATCGCGGCGACGATGTCGACGATCTGGAAGCGGGCCTGGCGCGACGAGCGGATGCCCTTCTGCCCGGTGATCATGATCATCGGCATGGCGCCGAGCAGCGCATAGGCGGCACCCGTCGTCAGGTTCAGGGCGCCGGGTCCCAGCGTGGTGATGCACACACCTGGCTTGCCGGTGAGCCTGCCATGGGTGGCGGCCATGAACGCCGCCGCCTGCTCATGACGGGTGAGGATGAGCTGGATCGAGGATTTGCGGATGGATTCGACGACGTCCAGGTTTTCTTCGCCGGGAATGCCGAAGATGCGATCGACGCCCTCATTCTCGAGGGCGGCAACAAGCAGGTCAGAACCTTTGGGCACGAAGCATCTCCTGGGCAAAGCGGCGGCGAACCGCGTCGGGATATGATCAGACATAGTGCTGGCAAAGTCCTACCGCGAGGCGCGGCCGCCGCCAATATCGCTCTGCCTTACAGATCCTTCCGTTTCCTGAATTGGCCGGGCGAGACGCCGGCGTGGCGCCTGAAGGCGGTGGAGAAGGCGGCTTCCGAGCTGTAGCCGACCGCCTCGGCGACTTGGCCCAGGCTCTTGCCCTCGTGCAGCAGCCGGCTGGCCTGCCGCATGCGGCAGCCGAAGAGATAGGCCATGGGCGCTTCGCCGACGAGATCGCGAAAGCGGGCGGCAAAGGTTGCCCTGGAGAGCCCGACCGCGCGTGCCAGGGTCTCGATCGTCCAGCCGTGGCCATAGGCTTCATGCAGGGTCGCGAGCGCTCTGGCGATCGCGGGGTCCTGCAATCCCCTCAGCCAACCTGGATTGTCCATGCTTTCCAGACCGGAGCGCAAGGCGCGCGTGACGATGGCCCCAGACAGGCGAGCCATTACTACGTCGCTGCCGGGACCTTCGTCGGTCGCTTCCACCAGCAAGGCCTCGACATAGCCACGCAGCCATTTGGGCAGACGGCCATTCGATCCCCGGATGTGAACGATGCGCGGCAGGCCGGCAAGTGCCGGATGGTCGGCGTCGCGAAAGGCGAAGGCGCCGCACAGGATGACGGTCTTTTCGCCTTCGCCGCCGCTGCGAATACGCCCGGCTGCGGTTTGGGTCGCCAGTTCGGCGGCGGGGACGTTCGCGCTTTTGAGCGCGCCGGGCGACCGCAGCACATGCGGATCGGCGCGCGGTGCAATGATCAGGTCGCCGGCATCGAGAGGCTCGACATCTTCCTCACCGAACACCGCCTCGCATCGCCCCTTGATGACGACGTGAATGCCGCGAAGCCCAGCCTGGCTGAACGAGATCGCCCAGGGCGCGGCCAGTTCGAGGCGCCGGTACCCGGCGGCTGCGAAGTGCAATTCGCGCATGAGGGTAGCCAGGAGATCCACGCTTCGCTCCAGAAACAGACGATCGATAAATCAATCCAGACGCTGTCGAATAGCGCGCCGGCCTTACTGGACCTAGCTATGCCCGACAGGCCGCTTGCCGGCGATAACGAAACTCAGGAGTTATTCATGCCGCCAATCGAGTTTTTTGTCGCGCAGCTTTGTCCCTATGCGCACCGTGTCAGGCTCGCCCTTGCCGAGAAAGGCCTGCAGGCGACGGAAATCGAAATCGATCTGCGCAACAAGCCGGCGTGGTTCCTGAAACTCACGCCGACGGGAAAGGTGCCGCTGCTGCGCCATCAGGGGCAATATGTCAGGGAGTCGGCGATCATCTGCGAATATCTCGATGATGCATTCCCCGAACGGCCGATTTTCCCCAGGGATGCTCATGCCCGCGCTGAGGCGCGCATCTGGATCAGCTTCGCCGACACGCAGCTTTACGCCAGGACGGCAACCATGATGCACAGTTCCGACGCTATGGTTCATGAGCGGATCAAGGCCCAGCTTGCCGACGCCCTGCGCTTTGTGGAACAGCATGCCTTTGCGAGGCGAGGGGCGGACGAACGGTTTTTGCTGGGCTCGGAATTCAGCGCCGCCGACGTCGCCTTCTATCCCTGGTTCGAACAGCTGTGCGTGCTTGAGAAATATCTGGGCTTTGCCATGCCGGCCGAATGCAAGCGCCTGCTACGCTGGCAGGAAATGGTTGCTGCCAGGGAGGCGGTGCAGACCTGCGCCAGGTCAACCGGCTTCTATCTGGAATCCTATGGCCGGCTTCTCGCGGCCTGAGACGAGCGGGCAAACGGAAAAAAAATTCCTCGCTATGGTGCTGCAAGGTCAGTCATTTGCTTCTTGCTGCAGGCGCAAGCCTGTAAACATGCGGTATGAAGCGGGCCTGCCCGCCGCGCAAGAGGTGCCAGAATATGCCCAATCCAACCGTCGTCGGGTTTTCCGGCAATTTCACCAGGCCGTCCAAGACGCGCGGTTTCGTCGACCAAGTTGTCAGGGATATTGCGCGCCAGCATGGCCTGTCGGCGAGCACCTATGACATCGAAGACCTCGGCCCGTCGCTCGGCGCTGCCAAATGGGCGCGCGATCTCGACGGCCAGGCCCGGGCAGTCTTCGACAGCGTCGTCAATGCCGATGTGCTGGTGGTGGGGTCACCGACCTACAAGGGCAGCTACACCGGCCTGTTCAAGCACTTCTTCGACCTCTTCGATCCCGCTTCCTTGCGCGGCAAGCCGGTGGTGCTGCTTGCCACCGGCGGCAACGATCGCCACGCGTTGATCGTCGAGCACCAGTTGCGGCCGTTGTTCGGCTTCTTCGAGGCGCTGACGCTGCCGACAGGGGTCTATGCCACGGACAAGGACTTTTCCGACGGCGTGCTGCGGGCCGAACCCATCCTGAAGCGCGTCGATCAGGTTGTCGGCGAGGTCGGGCTGGTGCTGGCCAATCGCTCGGCAGCCGGCGTTGCTGCCGGATAGAGCGAGGCGGGCAGACCGCCTCCGGCTTTGCTCGGGAGTGAATAAAAAGGCCCGCCACCGACGCGAATCGTGACGAGCCTCCTTGGAGTAGGCCAGGCCTCCCACAGCCCGATTGCTTTCAAAATCAATACCCCGCCGGGTACGCCTGGCGGGGTATCGATAGTAGGATCTGGATCGAATGGGAGCGATCCGGCTGAAAAACGCCAATGCCGGAAGGTTCCCGGTCATCCTGAGCGGCGATGACAAAGGGGTTTTGGCCAACTGCGAAATCCATCTCAGGCGGATTTCTCGCGACAACTAGTTCCTGTCCGCCGGCTTCGAACGCATCCTTGACACCGTCTCGCGCTCGGCGCGCTTGGAGCGCAGAGGCGGCAGGCCGCGGTCAATCAGGTCCATGTCTTCCAGAACCATGTCGCCCATGCGCTTGAAGGCGATGTCAAGCGCACCGGCGCGGTGGGCGGAGCGCAGGAAGCCGGGGATCGTGCGGACCGGATGGTCCTGCGCCAGCGGCTCTTCAGGGAAGACATCGCTGGCGGCGACGATGTGGCCGCTTTTCACCGCCGCCATCAGGGCAGGGAAGTCGACGACGCCGGCGCGGCTGAGCAGGATGAAGGCGGCGCCCTTGCGCATACTTGCAAAGGCCTCAGCGCCGAGGAAACCCTGGTTCTCCGAGGTCACCGAAGCGACGACGAAGACGAAATCGCTTGATGTCAGCACCTCGTCCAGCGAAGCCCGCTTCACGCCATTGTCGATCAGGATCGACGGCGGCAGCCAAGGGTCGAAGACCTTGGTGCGGGTGCGAAAACCCGACAGCAGTCGGTTGAGCGCACGGCCGAGATCGCCGAAGCCGATGATGCCGACATCGGCGCCGGACAGAAGCCGCGCCGTCAAATTGCCGTCACCGCCCCACAGCTCCTCGCCTTTGCGGAAGGCGAGGTCGGCATCGACGATGTTGCGGGCGAGGTTGAGTGCCATGGCGAGGCCAAGCTCGGCCACCGGCTCGGCGAAGACGAGGCCGGTGGTGACGACATGGATGCCGCGCGCAAACAGCGTTTCATAGGGCATGTTGTTGATGAGGTTGGTCTCGACATTGAAGACGCAACGCAGCGCCTGCATCTGGTCCAAGGTCTCGGGCGAGATCGGCGGTTGGCCGATAATATAGCGGGCTTGGGCCAGCACGTCGGCGGGCAAGTTCGCCACGCCCTCGGCCGTCGTCTCGACGACGCGGTAATGCGCCTTGAGGCGCGCCAGCTGCGGTGGGGTGAAGATCAGGTCGAGCGTGCGTGGTTCCGGCGCGCTGATGACCAGCGGCAGGGCTTTGTTTGGCATAACGACTCCTCCCCGGCGCGATGCGTATCGCGTATTCTTGCTTTGCACTTGTGGTAGTCCCCAAAACCGCTTGCCGCCTTCCGGCGGCATGTGCTTGAGGGGTAAAATACCCACCATTAAACGATTTACAACTCCGGGAGGGGCCGCCGATCGCGCGGCTCGAGCCTTGCCGGGTTTTGATGCGGGAATCCGTTGGCTCGCCAGGCAACCGGCCCTGAGGGCTCCTTCCCTTCTCCCCCTGTCGGAGAAGGTGCAGTCAAAACGGATAGTGCTGCCCCGGATCCTCGATGGTTAGCCAGCGCAGGTCGGTGAACTCGGCAATCGAGGCCTTGCCGCCGAAGCGGCCGTAGCCTGAACCCTTGACGCCGCCGAACGGCATTTGCGCCTCGTCGCCGACGGTCGGGCCGTTGATGTGGCAGATGCCAGCTTCGATGCGCGCGGCAACCGCCATGGCACGGCGGATGTCGCGGCTGAACACGGCTGAAGACAGGCCGTATTCGGTATCGTTGGCGACACGTACCGCTTCGTCCTCGCCCTTGACGCGGATCACCGGCTTGACCGGGCCGAAGGATTCTTCCGAATAGACGCGCATCGCCGGCGTCACGTGGTCGAGCAATGTCGCCTCGACTACGGTTCCGGTGCGCTTGCCGCCGGCCACAAGCCTGGCGCCCTTGGCGACGGCGTCGGCAACCAGTTCTTCCATCTTGTCGGCGGCTTGGCCGCTGATCAGCGAACCGAGCACGACATGGCCGCGCGGGTCGCCGGCCGGCAGCTGCGCCGCGCGGACGGCGAGCTTGGCGACGAATTCGTCGGCGACCTTTTCATCGACGACCAGACGCTCGGTCGACATGCAGATCTGGCCCTGATGCATGTAGGCGCCGAAGGTCGCCGCATTGACCGCGGCGTCGATGTCGGCATCGTCGAGCACGACCAGCGGCGCCTTGCCGCCGAGTTCGAGCAGCGCCGGCTTCAAGTGACGGCCGGCGAGTTCGGCAATGATCCTGCCGACCTTGGTCGAGCCGGTGAAGTTGACACGCCTTACGGCCGGGTGCGCGACCAGTGTTTCGACGATTGCCGCTGCGTTCTTGGGGTCATTGGTGACGACATTGATGACGCCCTTGGGCAGGCCCGCTTCGACCAGCACCTGCCCGATCAGCCGGTGTGTGCCGGGGCACATTTCGGAGGCTTTCAGCACAACCGTGTTGCCGCAGGCGATCGGCATGGCGATGGCGCGGGTACCGAGGATGACCGGCGCATTCCACGGCGCGATGCCGAGGCAGACGCCGGCGGGCTGGCGGATCGCCATGGCGAGCGTGCCGGGTTTGTCGGAGGGGATGACCTCGCCCGAAATCTGCGTCGTCATGGCGGCTGCCTCGCGCAGCATTTTGGCGGCGAGCATGACGTTGAAGCCGGCCCAAGGGCCGGTGGCGCCGGTTTCTTCCATCATCAATTTGGTGAACTCGCCGACCTTGGAATCCATGACATCGGCTGCCCTGGACAGCAAAGCGCGGCGCTCGCCCGGTCCGGTCTTCGACCAGCTCTTGAAGGCAACGGCCGCGGCTTCCACCGCGGCATTGGCGTCGGCGATGCTGGCTGCGGCAGCGCGGGTCGCCAGCTTGCCGGTGAACGGGTCCATGCGCTCATAAGAGGCTGAGCCGGAGGCATCCCTTTTGTCGCCGTCGATCAGTAGTCCGATGTCCATTGTTCTCTCCCTCGCTCGCCGTCGAGCGTCTTTTCTATCTATTATCGACCACGATCTGATCCGAACACCGGCTCCCACTTTTCGGGATCATGGTCTAGAAGCCGAGTACCTCGGCATTGATCGATGCTTCAAGCCCACCGTCAACCGGCACATTGACGCCGTTGACCCAGCGTGCGCCGTCCGAGCACAGGAACAGCACGACAGGCGCGATGTCGCCCGAGGTTCCGGCGCGCCCGACCCTGGCGATGTCGCTGTCCACGCGGGCGTCACCCAGCACATTGCGGAACTGTTTGAGGATCGGCGTCTCGACCGGGCCGGGGCTCACTGCATTGACGCGGATGCCGCGGCTCCTGAACAGGTCCTGATGTGCGGCGCGCTGCGTCCACAACAGCAGCAGCTCCTTGGAAACGGGATAGCCTTCCTCGTTCTTCACCTGATGGTCGGCGATCATCTTCGCCACATCGGGAAAGCCTTCGATGCCGACCATCGATGCCGCGCGGTTGAGATTGGCGCGCCAGCCATAGCCGGCGATCGAGGCGACGTTGACCACGGCGCCGCCTTCACGAAGTCTTGGTGCGAGGCCTTCCGAGAGCGCGCGCAGGCCGTAGAAGTTGACGGCCAGTGTCGACACCGCACCGGTGTTGCCGGGGAGGCCGGCGACATTGCAGAGCGCATCGATGCGCTGCGGCAGGCGCCCGAGGAGATCGTCGACGCCGGCCTTGGATGAGATGTCAGCCTTGACGAAACTGCCGGCCGATGCTGCCGGTTCACGCACGTCGACGCCGATCACGTCAGCGCCCAGTTGGCCGGCAAGTTCGGCCGTGAGAGCGCCGATACCAGAGGCGACACCGGTGATGAGGATGGTCTTGCCGAACAGCATGGTCACGCCTTTTCTGGATGCGTTGCGGCCTGTTGCGGCGAGGGCGCCGCGTCACTATCGCCGGCGTTTGCCGGCAGCCTGACCCGGTAGCCGACCGGTAGCAGGCGCAGGCCAAAGCGCTCCTCCAGCGTTCCCCACAGGCCGCGCGGCAGGAACAGCGAGAACAGCACCGCCGTGGCGCCGAGGCCGATCAGATACCAGACGCCGGCGCCGCCGAACCAGGTCTCGATGAGGAAGAACAGCAGCGCACCCAGAATGGCGCCCTCGAAGGTGCCGATGCCGCCGACCAGCACCATGAAGATCATGTAGGCGGTCCACTGGACGTTGAAGTAGGTTTTCGGCTGGAAGGTGATCGACGTGGCCAACCACAGCGCGCCGGCCATGCCGATGCCGAAGGCGGCGAGCACGAAGAGCAGCCGCTTGGTTCCGGTGACGCGCACGCCGACCGATGCCGCGGCCTCCTCATTGTCCCTGATGGCGCGGATGGCCGCACCCGTGCTGTCACGCAGCAGGCTAAACAGGATGGCAAGAAGCGCCGTCATCGCGGCCAGCGCCAGCCAGTAGATCGTCGCCCGCCTGGAACCGGCGTCATAGATGTTGAGCGAGATCAGCGACGTCCCGGTCTCGCCTTGCACCAGCCGGTCGAGATTGACCAGCAGATGGGTGAGCGCCGCGATCACCCACATGCCGATGGCGAACTCGCCGTTCTTCAGCTTCAGCATGAACAGCGACATTGGCCAGGAGATCGCGCCGACAATGATCGCCGAGACAAACAGAGAAGCGAACGGGTTGAGGCCTGCATCGGCCAGGCGGATGGTGAAATAGGCGCCGAGGCCGAAGAACACTTGCTGTCCCACCGAAACCAGCCCGCCGAAGCCGGCCAGCGCATTCCACATCGCCGCCAGGATCACATAGATGAACAAGGCGGTCATGCGGTCGACGGCGCCGGCCGACAGGAAATGCGGCGCAACAGCGAGCAGCGCGATGATGACGACAACCGCAATCGCCGAGATGCGCGAGGCGGAGGTGCCGCGCTCGATAACGGGGGCGTTTAAAACCGAGCTCATGATGCTTTCCTCGCGGGCAGGCGCAGCAGGCCGCGCAGGCCGAGGCCGGAGGTGGAGAGCCGGATGAACAGCACGATCAGGAAGGCGACATGGCCGCCGATCAGAAAACCTTGCGGATGGATCTGCGCGCCGAGCGTCTGGGCGAGCGCCAGAACGATGCCGCCGACCAGCGTGCCCCATAGCGAACCGGCGCCGCCGATCACCGCCGCCTCGAAAGCGAACAGCAATTGAGGTGCGCCGGTATAGGGATCGAAGGTGGCGCGCATGCCGAGGAAGGCACCGGCAAGACCGACCGTGACCATGGCGATGGCGGCCGCGAGGGCGTTGGCGCGGCGCGCATCGACGCCGACGAGACCGGCCGTGTCGGGATCTTCCGACGTGGCGCGGATCGAGCGGCCAAGCCACGTGCGGGTGAGGAACAGCTGCAGTCCGCCAAGCAATATGACGGCGGCGGCGAACATGATCACGGCAAGCTTGCCGACATAGATGCTGCCCGGCCATTCCCAGGAATCGTAGGAGAGGCTGCCGATATAGGGCGCCAGCGAACGTGTGTCGGCGCCGAACTGCTCGAACAGCGCATTGTCGATGACGATGGCGAGGCCGAACGTGGTCAGGATCGGCAGCAGCGCGCCTCCGCGGGCGCTGCGCTCGAGCAGGAAGCGCTGCAGCGCCCAGCCGATGGCCGCCATCAGCGGCAGCACGATGAGCAGGCCGACGAAGGGCGAGATATGGAATTGCGAGGCGAGCCACCACAGCGCGTAGGCGGAAAACACGGCCAGGCTGCCATGCGCGAGGTTGATGATGCGCATCACCGAAAACATGAAGGAGAGGCCGCAGGCGATCAGCGCGTAGTAGCCGCCGAGCAGGATGCCCTGGACGATCTGGTTGCTCATGCCGGCACACTCCCGGCGCTTTTTCTGTGCAGGCCGAAATAGGCTTTCGTCACTTCATCGCGGGACATGCCCTTGCTCGGGCCTTCCAGCGCGACGCGTCCTTCGAGCATGCAGATGACCTTGTCCGAGACCGAGAGCGCGCGATTGAGGTCCTGTTCGACCAGGATGATCGTCGTGCCGGAGCTGATCAGCCCTTGCAGCGAAGCGTAGACGCGATCGACCACCAGCGGCGACAGGCCGAGCGAGACCTCGTCGAGCAGCAGCAGCTCCGGATTGCTCATCAACGCGCGGCCGATGGCGGTGGCCTGCTGCTCGCCACCGGAGAGATGCCCGGTCTTGGCGTGGCGGCGCGGCTTCAGATTGGGGAACGTGTCGAGCACCCTTTCCACGCTCCAGTCGCCGGGCCGGCCGGCGGTCTTGCCGAGCAGAAGGTTCTCCTCGACCGTCATCTGCACGAACAGCTTTCGTCCTTCCGGCACCAGCGCCACACCCATGCCGACGCGCTTGTGCGACGGCACGCCGGTGATGTCGGCGCTGTCCAGCAGCACACGGCCGGCAGTCGGCTGATGCGCGCCGGCGATTGCCCTGAGCAGCGTCGTCTTGCCGGCGCCGTTGGCGCCGACCAGCGCCAGCGTTTCGCGGCGCTCGATCGTAAAGCTCACACCGCGCACCGCCTGCAACAGGCCGTGGCGGACGACCAGATTCTCGATTGCGAGCAGGCTCATTTCGGGCCTCCACCGAGATAGGCGCGCACGACTTCGGGATCGGCCATCACGGCTTGCGGCTCGCCATCGGCAATGATCTTTCCGGCATCCATGCAGATCAGCCGCTCGGCCACCTGCAGCAGGATGTGGACGATGTGCTCGATCCAGACGATGCCGATCTTGCGCCGGCGCAATTCCTTGATGGTATCGACGAGTTCGCTCGCCTCGCCATCGGTCAGTCCGCCGCCGATCTCGTCGAGCAGAAGCAGGGTCGGCCTTGCGGCAAGCGCGCGGGCCAGTTCCAGCCGCTTGCGGTCGAGCAGGCCGAGTGTCTCGGCGCGTCGGTTGGCGACGCCCAGCATGCCGCACAGTTTCAGCGACGCCAACGCCGCTTCATAGGCCTCGTCGCGGGCGAGACCCGCCCCATGCGACGCGGCGACGAAGACGTTTTCGAACGTGGTCATGCCGCTGAACGGTTTCGGCACCTGGTGCGTGCGCACCAGGCCGAGACGACAGCGCGCCGTGGCCGGCAGCGCCGTCACGTCGCCGCCCTTGAAGGCGACCGTGCCGGCGCTCGGCGGGAAGGCGCCTGACAAGATGCTGAGCAGCGTCGTCTTGCCGGCGCCGTTCGGGCCGACGATGCCGACGGCCTCAGCGGCATTCATGGCGAAGTCGACATCGTCGAGCACCACCAGCGCGCCGAAGCGTTTCTGGATGCCGGCAGCGCGGAGGATCGCGGCGTTTGCTGAACCGTTCACGATGCGACCCCCGTAGCCGTCCGTCAGCCGTTATACGGCTGGAGCTTGGCCTCGACCGGAACCTTCGGGTCGGTGGCGTTCTCGGTCACGACGTAGTCGAGCGGGAATTTGCCGCCTTCCTTGGCCGCCACCCATTGGGTGCCGATGATCGGGCCGGGAGAGACATTGGCGACCGGGCCGCTGGTGAAGTCGACCTTGCCGATCATGGTCTCGGTGTTGAGCGTGCTCAGCGCCTTGGCGACGGCCGCCTTGTCCTTGGCGTCGGTGCTTGCCTTCAGGGCCTCGAAGCCGGCGTCGAGCAGCGACATCGAGGCGCCGAGCTGCTGCGTCCATTGCTTGCCGCTGGCGGCCTCATAACCGTCGGCCAGTTCGGTCCCCGAAACGCCGGTCAGCGGCGACTTGTAGGGGAAGGCCTTGTGCCAGTAAGCGGCGCTCGAAATCTTGTTGCCGAGATCGCCGAGCGCCTCGATGTCGGACGGGAACAGCCCGGTCTTGGCGACCTGGCAGATCTTGATCTGCTTGATCAGGCCTTGCTGCGCGGCCTGGCGCCAGAAGGCGGCGAAGTCCGGCGGGATCGGGAAGGAGTTGAAGATCTCGACGCCTTCCTGCTTGAACAGAGCGATCTGCGAGGAATAGTCGGTGGTGCCGGTCTCGTAGGCGCCGGGATCGACGATGGTGAAACCCTGCTTTGCCAGCAACGGCGCCAGATGGGTGCGGATGGCATTGCCGTCGGCGTCGTTGGGATACATGACGCCGACCTTCTTGTTGGTCTCGATCAGGTTCCATTGCGAGATGTAGGTCCGGAAGAACTCGTCGACGCCGAAGCCGAAATGATAGGTCCATTTGAACGGCGAGGGTTCGCCGGGCTTGGCGCCGCGGCCGAAATACCAGGCCTCCCACGGCATAACGGTGGAGAGGCAAGGCACGCCGGCGGCTTCGCAGGCGTCGGCGACCGGGTTGATCACCTCCGGCGTCGACACCGCCAGCATCAGGTCGACGGCCTGGTTGTTGATGAGGTCCTTGGCGAGCTGGCCGGCGCGCGACGGGTCGGATTGCGTGTCCTGGTCGATGATCTCGACACTGTATTTCTTGCCGCCGATGTCGAGGCCGTTGGCGAGCGCCTTGCGGGCGAGATCGAGCACATAGCCGTCGGTCTGGCCGAAGCCGGCGAGCGGCCCGGTGCGCGGGCTGACAAAGCCGACCTTCAGCGTGTCGGCGGCCTGCGCGAATGCCTGGCCGCGGCTGAGCGCAAGTGCCGCGCCGCCGGCGAGCGATGTGGCGATGAACTGGCGCCGCGAGACGCCGGATTTGCTTGAGGTCATGCTGGTATTCCTCCCTTTCCTGACGGCACCTGGAGGTCACCGCCGGCCTGCTCAAAATCGATGCCGCCCGTTCTTAAGATCGGAGATCGCCCCGGCAGGCCTTGAGGCGGCAGCGGAACGCCGCCAATGCCGATAACGGCACGATTTCGATCCTCCCATCGTCACAGTGCCCTAGGTGTTTGGTTTGGTAAAATGATATTTTGCGGTGTTTCGTTAACCAACAGGTTATGGAAATACGGCTGAAGGCCCGCTCTGCGCCAGATTGGCGAAAGGTGCTCAGGCGTTCTGGCTGGCCGCCTCGCGAATGGTCTGCAGCAGGATGGTGAAGGCCGGCGAAGGCGCAGTGTCGGTCCGCATCGTCAGGCCGACCGGCCCTTTGGTTTCCTCGGTGTTGACGGGCAAGGCGACGAAGGCGCCGCTGGAGAGTTCGTTGGCGACGACGCCTGTCGATATGATCCAGACCGCATTGCTTTGGCGCAGGAAGGCACGGCCGAAGGAATCCGAGACGGTCTCGATCTCGGTCGCAGGCGCCGTCATGCCGTTGGTGATGAACAGGCGGTCGACGAAGGGGCGGATGACCGACTCCCGCGTCGGCATCAGCACCGGGAATTCATCGAGCCGGGCGAAGATGTCCTGGCCCGGCTGCAGCAGCGGATGGCCGGCCCTCACCACGAACAGCACCGGTTCGGAATAGAGATGCTCGAAGAAGAAGCCGGTCATGTTTTCCGGCGCCGCAAGCCGGCCGACGACGAGATCGAGCGCACCGACGCGCAACTGTTCCAGCAGGACCGCGTTCTCGCCGGTGACGATCTTGATCGCAGCACCGGTATTTTCACTCAGGAACAGGCTTATGGCGCGTGGCATCACCTTGGCCGACACTGTCGGGAGCGCGCCGATGCGGATCGGATGCCGGTTGATGGCGCCGTCCTGGCGGACGGAATCGACGCCGCGCTTCAGTGCCGTGATCGCCGTGCCGGCATGGCCGAGAAAGATTTCGCCAAGCCGTGTCACCCTGATGCCGCGGCCGTCGCGTTCGACGACAGCGATGCCAAGCGCCTCCTCCAATTCGCGCAACGTCTTGGTCACGGCCGGTGGGCTGACATGGAGAAAGTCGGCCGCCCTCGCCACGCTGCCTTGCCGCGCTACCTCAAGGAATGCCTGCAGGTGACGGAACCTTATGCGGCTTTCGGACATGTTCTCATAACCTAGCAGTTAATGAAACGGCGTAAAATATCATTTTACCAAACCAAATGCCTTGTGCAATGTGAACACGGAGGATCGAAATCGTGCCATTCGTCAACATTGGCGGCATCACGCTGCACCATCGCCATATCAAGGCGAAGGGAAATGCGCGGCCGATCGTGTTCATCAATTCGCTGGGCACCGACTTCCGCGTCTGGGACGAGGTGTTGTCCGAACTGGGTGGCGAAATGCCTGTGTTGGTCTACGACAAGCGCGGCCATGGCCTGTCCGACATTGGTGGCGTCAGCTCGATCGACGAGCATGTCGATGATCTGTCGGGCCTGATCGATCATTTCGAACTGAACAATGCGGTGCTGTGCGGCCTGTCGGTGGGCGGCCTGATTGCGCAAGGGTTTTATGCCCGGCGCCCCGAAATCGTCGACGGCCTCATCCTGTGCGACACCGCCCACAAGATCGGCACGGCCGACAGCTGGAACACCCGCATCGAAACGGTCGAAAGCAAAGGTATCCAGGCCATCGCCGATGCCGTGCTCAAAATGTGGTTTACGCCTGCCTTCCACGCGGACCGTGTCGCCGAGCTCGACGGCTACTGGAACATGATGACCCGGCAAGCCGTCGCCGGCTATGTCGGCACCTGCGCCGCGGTGCGCGATGCCGATTTCACCGAGGCCGCGCAGGGGATCGCGGTACCCACGCTTTGCGTCGTTGGCGACCAGGACGGCTCGACGCCGCCGGATCTCGTCCGCTGGCTGGCCGATCTGATCCCAGGCGCACATTTCGAAATCATTCGTGACGCCGCGCACATCCCTTGCGTCGAACAGCCCAAGGCGCTGACCACCCTGATCCGCGATTTCGTCGCGGCGCTTCCCCTGAGAAAGCAGACCCATGGATGAACTGCCCAAAAACGAAACCAGATATCAGACCGGGCTGACCGTCAGGCGCTCGGTGCTCGGCGACCCGCATGTCGATCGCAGCGAGGATGCCGTCACCGATTTCGACCGGCCGTTCCAGGAGCTGATCACCGAGGCAGCCTGGGGCACTGTGTGGGCGCGTCCGGGCTTCAGCAGGCGCGAACGCTCGATCGTGACGCTGGCACTGCTGGCCGCCCTTGGCCATGATGAAGAGGTCGCCATGCATGTGCGCGCCACCGCCAACACCGGTGCGTCGCGCGACGATATCTGCGAAGCGTTCCTGCATGTCGCGATCTATGCCGGCGTGCCGGCCGCCAACCGCGCCTTCAGGATCGCCAAGGAGGTGTTTTCGGAAATGGACGGAAGCAGGGCTGGCCATGCCAGCTGATGCCGGCTCGAACCGCAGGCCCGAGAGCGGAGCCTTCTTCCAGCGCGACCGTGGCTGGCATCCGCCGGCGCTGACGCCCGACTACAAGACGTCGGTGTTGCGCTCGCCGCAAAAGGCGCTGCTGGCCTTCGACAACACGGCGTCCGAAATCACCGGTCCGGTGTTCGGCCACGCCATGCTCGGCGAACTCGACAATGACCTGATCCACAACTTCGCCAAGCCCGGCGAGAGCGCAATCGGCGAGCGTATCATCGTCTATGGCCGCGTGCTCGACGAGCGCGGCCAGGGCGTCTCCGGCGCGCTGCTCGAATTCTGGCAGGCCAATTCAGGCGGCCGTTACCGCCACAAGAAGGACGGCTATCTCGCGCCGCTCGATCCGAATTTCGGCGGCTGCGGCCGCACCATCACCGATGCCGATGGCGGCTATGCCTTTCGCACGGTGAAGCCCGGTCCCTATCCCTGGCCGAACGGGCCCAATGACTGGCGGCCATCGCACATCCATTTCTCGGTGTTCGGCCACGGCTTCGCACAGCGGCTGATCACGCAGATGTATTTCGAGGGCGACCCGCTGATCTGGCGGTGCCCGATCGTGCGCGGTATCCGTGACAAGGCGGCCGTTGAGACGCTGGTCGCGGCGCTCGACATGCAGGCGACGATCCCGTTCGACGCGCGCGCCTACAAGTTCGACATCGTGCTGCGCGGGCGCCGCGCCGCGCTGTTCGAAAACCGGCCGGAGGGCAATTGATGGCGCAATCGCTGACCCGGCTGAAGGAGAGCCCGTCGCAGACCGCCGGGCCCTACGTGCATATCGGGCTGACGCCGAATTTCGGTGGTATCGGCGGCGTCTATCCGACAGACCTCGGCGCGACGATGCTCAACGACAAGACCAAGGGCGAGCGCATCGGTTTGCGCATCCGCGTGCTCGACGGCACCGGCACGCCGCTCAGGGATGCCTTGATCGAAATCTGGCAAGCGGATGCCAATGGCTTCTACAATTCGCCGGCCGAATTGCGCGGCGATGCCGATCCGGATTTTCAGGGCTGGGGCCGTCAGCCGACCGACATGGAAACCGGCCTGTGCAGTTTTCAGACGATCAAGCCGGGACGCGTGCCGTATGGCGACGGCCGGCTGATGGCGCCGCATATCAGCCTGTGGATCGTCGCCCGCGGCATCAATATCGGCCTCCACACGCGGCTCTATTTCTCCGACGAGGCCAAGGCCAATGCCGAGGATCCGATCCTGGCCCGCATCGAGCACAAGGTGCGCGTGCCGACGCTGATCGCCGAGCGGCAAGGCGACAACTATATTTTCGACGTCCATCTCCAAGGGGAGAAGGAAACGGTCTTCTTCGACAGCTGACGGTCAGGAAACCAATGACATGACCGTATCGCCCTTCGACCATCCGCTGCTCTCCGGCCTGCTCGGCGACGAGGAGGCGGCTCGGCATTTTTCGGTGGATGCGGAAATCGCCGCCATGCTCGATTTCGAGCGCGCGCTGGCGCAAGCGGAAGCCGAAAGCGGGACTATCGGCACGGATGCCGCCGCGGCGATTGTACCTGTCCTGTTGTCATACAAGCCGGACACCGCGCGGCTGCGGGCCGGTGTGGCGAAGGATGGCGTGATCGTGCCCGAACTGGTGCGCCAGTTGAAGGCAGCGGTCGGGGCGCCGCACGACGCCGGCGTGCATTTCGGCGCAACCAGCCAGGACGTCATCGACACTGGCCTGGTGCTTCGGCTGCGCCGGCTCATTGAACATCTCGACCTGCTGCTGACTGAAAACATTCTGCGGCTGGTGGGGCTGGAAGAACGTTTTGGCAGCCGTGCATTGACAGCGATGACGCGCATGCAGCCGGCGATCCCAATTCAGGCGTCGGACCGCGTGGCGGTGTGGCGCACGCCGCTGCAACGGCATCAGCAGAGACTGTCGGAGCAATCCAAGCGTCTGCTCGTGGTGCAGTTTGGCGGCGCCGCCGGCACGCTGGAGAAGCTGGGCGACAAAGGACCTGCCGTGCGCGCGGCCCTTGCCGCAAAGCTCGGCCTTGGCGACGCGCCGCAATGGCACAGCCAGCGGGATGCGCTGGCCGAATTCGCCGGGCTGCTATCGCTCATCACCGGCAGCCTCGGCAAGTTCGGCCAGGACATTGCGCTGATGGCTCAAGATAGAACCGACATCAAGCTGTCCGGCGGCGGCGGCTCGTCGGCCATGCCGCACAAGCAGAACCCGGTGAAGGCGGAAGTGCTGGTGACGCTGGCGCGCTTCAACGCCACCCAGCTTTCCGGCATGCATCAGGCGCTGGTGCATGAGCAGGAGCGCTCCGGTGCTGCCTGGACGCTGGAATGGCTGCTCTTGCCGCAGATGGCGGTTGCGACCGCGGCTGCGCTACGGCTCGCCGCCGAACTCGCCGGACAGATCGAAAGCCTGGGACACTGATGCGCACCCGGATTGTCATTGTCGGCTCCGGACCGTCCGGGCTGCTGCTTGGCCAGCTTCTCGGCACCATTGGCGTCGAGACGGTGATCCTCGAACGTTCGAGCCGGGAGCATGTGCTTGGCCGGGTGCGGGCAGGGGTGCTCGAACAAGGCACCGTCGAGTTGCTCGAAGAGGCGGGCGCAGCTGCAAGGCTGCATGCCGAGGGCCTGCTGCATGCCGGCATCTCGCTTGCCTTCGGCGGCGGCCTGCACCGGCTCGACCTCACGGCACTGACTGGGGGAAAGCATGTCACCGTCTATGGCCAGACCGAAGTGACGCACGATCTGATGGACAAGCGCGAGGCGGCCGGGCTGACCACCGTCTATGAGGCGGCCAACGTCGCGCTGCATGGTTTCGATGGCGAAGCGCCTTACGTCACCTATAGCAAGGACGGCGTCGGCCATCGCATCGACTGCGACTTCATCGCCGGCTGCGATGGCTATCACGGCGTCAGCCGCAAATCGGTGCCTGAGCGGGCGCTGAAAACCTTCGAGCGGACCTATCCCTTCGGCTGGCTCGGCGTGCTGGCCGAAGTGCCGCCGGCCGATCACGAACTGGTCTACGCCAACCATGAGCGGGGCTTTGCGCTGTGCTCGATGCGCTCGACACATCGCAGCCGCTACTATGTGCAGGTTCCGGTTGATGAGAGCGTCGAGGCCTGGAGCGACGACCGCTTCTGGGATGAGTTGCGCCGTCGCCTGCCCGAGCAGACTGCCGCCGCCGTTGTTACCGGGCCGTCCTTCGAAAAGTCGATCGCGCCGCTGCGCTCCTTCGTTGCCGAGCCGATGCGCTTCGGCCGGCTGTTCCTGGTCGGCGACGCCGCCCATATCGTGCCCCCGACCGGCGCCAAAGGGCTCAACCTCGCTGCCAGCGACGTGCGCTATCTCTTTGCCGGACTTCGCGAATTCTGTCTGGACAAATCGCAGGCCGGGCTTGACGCCTATTCAGCCAAAGCGCTGGCTCGGGTGTGGAAGGCGGTGCGCTTCTCCTGGTGGATGACGACGATGCTGCACCGCTTTCCCGATACGGGCGAGTTCGGCCAGCGCATCCAGGAAGCCGAGCTCGACTATCTCGTGCATTCGCAGGCGGCGTCGACCGCGCTGGCGGAGAACTATGTCGGTTTGCCCTATTAAGGGCAGTGCGATCTCAAACCCGTTCGAGCGCCACTGCGATGCCCTGGCCGACGCCGATGCACATCGTGGCGAGCGCATAGCGGGCGCCGCGCTCGCGAAGCTCCAGCGCAGCCGTGCCTGCAATGCGCGCGCCCGACATGCCCAAGGGATGACCAAGCGCGATGGCGCCGCCATTGGGGTTGACGTGCTCCGCATCCTCGGCGATGCCGAGTTGGCGGAGCACGGCGATGCCTTGGGAGGCGAAGGCTTCGTTGAGTTCGATGACATCGAATTGGTGCGGTGTCAGGCCGAGGCGAGCGCAGAGCTTTTGTGTCGCCGGAGCAGGGCCGATGCCCATGATGCGCGGCGCCACGCCGGCGGCAGCGCCGCCGAGGATGCGGGCGATCGGCGTCAGGCCGTGTTTTTTCACAGCCGCTTCGGAGGCGATGATCAGCGCCGCCGCGCCATCGTTGACGCCCGATGCGTTGCCGGCGGTGACCGTGCCGTCTTGCCGGAACGGCGTCGGCAATTTGGCCAGCGACTCGACCGTGGTGCCGGCGCGGGGATGCTCATCCTTCGATACGATAGTCGCATCGCCCTTTTTCTGCGGGACCGTCACCGGGGTAATCTCCTTCGCCAGCCGGCCATTGGCCTGTGCCGCGACGGCCTTGTCCTGGCTGCGCACGGCAAAGGCGTCCTGGTCGGCGCGCGACACTGAAAAATCCTCGGCGACGTTCTCGCCGGTCTCCGGCATGGAATCGACGCCATATTGTTTCTTCATCAGCGGGTTGATGAAACGCCAGCCGATGGTGGTGTCATGGATCTCGGCATGGCGTGAAAAGGCGGTCTCGGCCTTGGGCATGACGAAGGGCGCGCGGCTCATCGATTCGACGCCGCCGGCGATCATCAACTCGGCTTCGCCCGCCTTGATGGCGCGGGCGGCAATGGTGAGCGCGTCCATGCCGGACCCGCAGAGGCGATTGACGGTCGAGCCTGAAATTTCCTTCGGCAGTCCGGCCAGGAGCAGCGACATGCGGGCTACATTGCGGTTGTCCTCGCCGGCCTGATTGGCGCAGCCATAGACGACGTCGTCGACAGCCTGCCAGTCGATGCCGGCATTGCGCTCGACCAGCGCCTTCAGCGGGATGGCGCCAAGATCGTCGGCCCGCACCGACGACAGCGAGCCGCCGAAACGGCCGATCGGGGTGCGGATGTAATCGCAGATGAATGCCTCGGTCATGTCATGCGGCCTTTTCTTTTCCGCTTCCCTCATGCGCCGCCTTGGTGCGGGCCTGCAGGTCACGCAATGTCGTCAGCTCGAGTTCCGTCGGCGCCGGCGTTTCGTCAAGCGCCTCGGCGAACTTTACGATCCAGCCGCAGCTGTCCTGCACCTGCTGCCGCGTCACGCCGGGATGCAGCGACACCACGGTGAATTCCTTGCTCATCGGGTCGGGCTTCCAGATGGCGAGGTCGGTGATCAGCAGCGTCGGTCCAGCGGTCTCGATGCCGAGGCGCTGGCGATGGTCGCCGCCATTGCCATGGCCGAAGGAGGTGAAGAAGTCGATCTTCTCGACCATGCCGCGCTTGGACTGCGCCATGGTGATGTAGATCTCCTTCGACGAGGTGGCGATCTCCGGCGCGCCGCCGCCGCCGGGCAGGCGGGTCTTGGGATGCGCATAGTCGCCGATGATGGTGGTGTTGATGTTGCCGAACTTGTCGAGCTGGGCGGCACCGAGGAAACCGATCGAAATGCGACCGCCCTGCAGCCAGTAGCGAAACATCTCCGGCACCGAGACGGTCGTGACGGCGGTGTCGCAAAGTTCGCCGTCACCGATCGAAAGCGGCAAAACATCGGGCGCGGTGCCGATGGTGCCGCTTTCATAGATCAGCGTGATGTCGGGCGCATGCGTCAGTCGCGCGACGTTGCAGGCGGCCGACGGCGCGCCAATGCCGACGAAGCAGACATCGTCGTTTTTCAGGGCTCGGCTGGCGGCAATCGTCATCATCTCATTGGGAGTAAAGCCGCTCATGCCGCGCTCCTCAGATGCTTTACGCGGCCGGCGAAATCGTCCGCCGTGCGCTCAAGGACATTGGCCTGCATCCAGGTCTGGAATTTTTCACGGTTGGCGGCGATGTCGTCCCATTCGAGATAGGCGGCGTTGTCCCTGGCATAGTAGCCGTGCGTGTAGGAGGGATGCGAACCGCCTGATACCACCGAGATCGCAGCGATGGTCCAGCGCGGCAGCACGGTGAGGTTGGGATGCAGGTCGTCGAAATTGTCGACGACTTCCTCTACCGTCACCACGGCGCGCTTGGCCGCGAGCACCGCTTCCTTCTGGATGCCGATAATGCCTTCGACCAGCACATTGCCTTTTTTGTCGGCCTTCTGAGCGTGGATGAAGGTCACGTCCGGTCGGATGGAAGGAACGGCGGCAAGCACCTCGCCGGTGAACGGGCAGGTGACCGAGCGGATGTTGGGATTGACTGCCGCCAGCCCGGCGCCGCGATAGCCGCGGAACACCGCGCAAGGCAGGCCGGCAGCTCCCGCCTCGTAGGCGTTGGCCATGCCGGCATGGCTGTGCTCCTCGATCTCGATCGACCGGGGGAAGCCGTTCTCGATGGCGTCGCGGGCGCGGCGCAGCAGGCCGACGCCGGGATTGCCGACATAGGAGAAGATGATCTTCTTGGCCATGCCCATGCCGATCATCTGGTCGTAGATCAGGTCGGGGGTCATGCGGATGAGCGTCAGGTCGCGAAAGCCCTGGCGGATGGCCTCATGCGCCGCCGCCGTCGGGATCAGATGCGTGAAGCCTTCGAAGGCGACCGTATCGCCATCATGCAGGTTCTCAGCCACGGCCTGTTTGAGCGGCAGGAAATTGACCATCGCCAAGAACTCCGAAGTTCAAAAAGTTCGTGTTGCGAACATTTGTTTTGTATGAGATATTTTTACATCGCGCCGCCGAGACGAGTCAAGGCGGCGCATTGTCTTGCGGAGGCCGCATGGAGGACGAGGCAACGACACGCGACCATGTCGGCTCGCTGGAGCGCGGCCTTGCAGTCATGGAGATACTGGCCCGGCATCCGGCCGGGATGACGCTGACCGAAATGGCGGAGGAGGCGGGGCTGACCCGCGCCGGCGCGCGTCGCTTCCTGCTGACGCTAACCGCGACCGGCTATGCCACGCAATCCGGCCGGCAGTTTTCGCTATCGCCGCGCCTGCTCACCATCGTGCGCTCCTGGCTCGGCGGCGCCTCGCTGTGGACATTCGCCGCACCCATCATGCGCGACGTGGCCGCCCAGTTCGACGAGGCCTGTAACGCGGCGGTGCTGTCGGGCGAGGAAGTCGTCTATGTCGCGCGCATTCCTGGCCGCCGCATCCTCAGCGTTTCGCTCGATGTCGGCACCAGGCTGCCGGCGCATTGCACCTCGATGGGGCGCGTCCTGCTTGCGGGGCTGGGCGCGGATGAGCTGAAGGCCTTGCTTGCAGAGGCGAGGATCGAACGGCGCACGCCGAAGACGATCACCAGCCGCGCCGCGCTGGCCAAGGCCATCGACGCGGCGAGGGCGGATGGCTTTGCCGTCGTCGATGAAGAGCTGGAACTTGGCCTGCGCTCGATAGCGGTGCCGATCTATGACCGCGCCGGCAAGACCGCGGCGGCGATCAACGTCTCGACGCAGTCGGCGCGGTTCTCCGTCGAGGCGATGGAGCGGGATATCCTGCCAGCGCTGCGGACGGCCAAGCAACGGATTGAGGAATTTTTCTTCGTGTGAGCGCAAGGCTAATCGCCTGAGGGAAGCGCTGCCCCCGCTCTGTCTCGGAGACGGGACGCCCTGCGCGGTTAGCGTCGCCATGCGAACAAACGATGCCCGGGGCACCTCCTGAGCACAACGCATATGCGTGAATCCAAATATATCGTTGACGTCGCCCTTCAACTCCAATATCGAACAGGACTATACAGGTTTATTGAACAGGTACCCATATGAAGCGGCGCGCGGTTCAACTTTCTCCCGGCACGGGCAAGCCCGAGCAGATCGCCACCGTTCTCGAACATGAGATCCGCTCCGGCGTGCTTGGCTTCGGCGACCGCCTGCAAAGCGAGAACGAACTCGTCCAGCGCTTTTCCGTCAGCCGCAACACGGTCCGCAAGGGCCTCGAGGAGTTGTCCAGCCGTGGGCTGATCACGACCAAGGTCGGCATCGGCTCCTTCGTCACTTTCGACGGCAAGCCGGTCGATGACAGCATTGGCTGGTCGCGGGCGCTGGCCAATGCCGGCGCCAATGCCGAGACGCGGACGCTGCGGCTTGAAGTGATCGAGGATGCCGATCTTGCCGCGCTGCTTGGCATCGAAAGCCCGTTCTTCATCGCCGTCGACCGGGTGCGCACCAATGCTAGCGACGGCCATGCGATCTCCATCGAACGCAGCCGCCTGCCGCTGTCGCCCGAACTGGAGGACGTGCCGCTGCGCGGTCTGCGCGAAGGCTCGCTGCACCAGACGCTGCGCGGCGCCGGCCTCATCCCAGACCATGGCGAGGAATGGGTCGGCATCGAGATGCTGAATGCCGAAGACGCCGCCATTCTCGGCTGCCCGCAAGGCACGCCGTTCCTGCGCGGACGCCGGCTGACGCGTGCGGCCGACGACCGGCCGATCGAATATGTAACCAGCCTGCTCAACCCGGCGCATTTCGCGCTGCATATGAGGTTTTGAGCGATGCCGGACAGAACCAACGACACGCTCGATCGCGCCATGGGCGCGCTTGTCGGTGGGGCGCTCGGTGATGCGCTGGGCATGCCGACGCAGCTTCTGTCGCCGGCGCGGATCGCCGAGCTATACGGCCATGTCGAGGATTTCGTGGCGCCGTTTGCCGATCATCCGGTGTCGAAGGGGCTCGTTGCCGGCACCATCACCGACGATACCGAACAGGCCCTGCTGCTTGGTCGCATTCTCGTCGAGTCCGGCGACCGCTTCGATCATGCGCGCTGGGTGAACGCACTGCTCGACTGGGAGCGCGAGGTCAAGGCGCGCGGCAGCTATGACCTGCTGGGACCATCGACCAAGCGCGCCATCGACGCCATCAATGACGGCGTGCCGGCGGAAGAGGCGGGAAGCCGGGGCGACACCAATGGCGCGGCCATGCGCATCGCGCCGGTCGGCATCATGATGCCGCTGGAACCGCTCGACGCTTTCGTCGCCAAGGTCGCCGAAACTTGCCGTGCCACGCACAACACCTCGATCGCCATCGCTTCGGCCGCAGCAGTTGCCGCCGCCGCCAGCCACGGCGTCGCCGGTGGCGACTGGCGTGCCGCCTCCGACAGCGCGGTAGCAGCCGCGCGGCGAGGCGCCCGGCTCGGACATTGGGTGACTGGTGGCGATATCGCCGCGCGTATCGCCTGGGCGCAGGAGCTCGTGCGCGGCAAGACCATGCGGGATGCGATCGGGCTCATCACCGATCTCGTCGGCACCGGTGTGGCCAGCCAGGAGTCCGTGCCGGCAGCTTTCGCCGTGCTTGAAGTCGCGCAGGGCGATCCCTGGCAAGCGGCAATCATCAGCGCCAATCTCGGCGGCGACACCGACACGATCGGCGCGATTGCCTCAGGCATGGCCGGCGCCTGCGTCGGCTTTTCGCAACTTCCGCAACAACACATTGCCAGGCTCGTCGGCATAGATATGGCGGGGGTGCGCTCGCTTGCCGAAGACCTCGTCGCGGCGCGCACGGCAAAGGCCAGCAAGGATGCCGCGGCATGAGTGGGCGTCTGGTCCATATCGGCAGCGCCGTCGTCGACTATGTCTACCGCATCGACGCCTTGCCGGCGCCGGGCTGCGAGAAGACCGCGTCGAGCTTTGCGCAGGTCGCCGGCGGCGGCTTCAACATGATGGTCGCGGCCAGCCGCACCGGCATGACGGTGGTGTTCGGCGGCCAGCTCGGCAGCGGACCGAATGGCGATTTCTTGCGCGCCGCATTTGCGGCCGAAGGCATCACAACGCTGACGCCGCCATCGCCGGTCATGGACAGCGGCAATTGCGTCGCCATGATCTCCGGGGATGCCGAGCGCACCTTCGTGTCGTGGCCCGGTGCGGAGAGCATTCTCAGCCTCGAGATGATGAGGCCCGTGGTGGTCGCGCCTGATGATTGGGTGTTCACGTCGGGCTATACGCTGAGCTATCTCGGCAGCCGCGACGCGCTGACCGACTGGATCGAGGCGCTGCCAGAAAACATTCCCTTCGTTTTCGATCCAACGCCGGTCATCGCGGATATCCCACGTCCCATCCTGTCGCGGGTGCTTGCCCGTACGACATGGCTGAGCTGCAACATGACGGAAGCGGTCGAGATCGCTGGGCAAGGCGATGTCGAGGCACTCGCCGCCCGGCTGCTCGCCGACCACTGCCCAAAGGCCGAAGGCGTCGTTATCCGCGCCGGCGCCAAGGGCTGTTTCGTGAGGTTGGTCAATGGCGAGACGCAGACCATTGCCGGCTTCAAGGTCGATGCCATCGACACCAATGGCGCCGGCGACACCCATATCGGCGGTTTCGTCAGTGCACTCTCGCGCGGCGTGCATCCCTTCGAGGCGGCGCGCTATGCCAATGCGGCGGCAGCACTTTCCGTCACCCGCCATGGCGGCTCATCGGCGCCGACCGACAGCGAGATCCAGACTTTCCTGAGCCAGGCCGCCACGGGCGAGCCGGGCCAGAACCAGAAGGCCCATCAGACAGCCTGACCCGCCAAGCGGGCAAACAAGAGAGGAACGAACATGCGCATGCCAAGACTGACTGCCCTGCTGACGGCGACCGCCGTCATCACCTCCGCGCTCACGCTGGCCGCCAGTGCCGCCGAAGTGCATGTGCTCAACTGGAAGGGCTACGGCGCCGACGAGCCGTGGGCGATCGAAGCCTTCGAAAAGGCGACCGGCAACAAGGTCGTCAACGACTTCTTCAATTCCGAACAGGAAATGCTGACCAAGATCCGCACCAATCCGGGCCTCTATGACGTGGTCATGATCAACGCCGCCTTCAACGATCAGGCGATGGCGGAAAAGCTGATCCAGCCGATCGATGTCTCGAAGCTGCCGAACTATGCCGACATCAGCAAGGACAAGGCGCAATCGCCGATGCTCGACCATGACGGCAAGGTCTATGGCGTGCCGTGGGTGTGGGGCCTGACGGCGCTGGCAATCAACGAAAAGTCCTTCGACAAGCCACCGACCTCGATCGCCGAAATGTGGGACCCAGCGCATAAGGGCCGGGTCGTCATTCGCGACGACGCTGTCGAAGCGGTGCAGTTCGGCGCCATCGCCACCGGTCAGAATATCAACGACATCAAGGATATGGAAGCGGTCAAGGCGAAGCTGACCTCGCTGATGCCGCAGATCAAGACGTTCTGGAGCTCGGAGAACGACTGGAACCAGATGGTCGCCTCCAACCAGATCGACATCGGCACCTATTGGAGCGGCTCGGCCGACCGTGCCAAGACGCATTTCAAGCTGCCGGTCTCGCTGGTCGTTCCGCAGGAAGGCGCCGTCGCCTGGCTCGACGCGTTCTCTATTCCCGTGGGCTCGAAGAATGTCGAGGGTGCGCAGGCCTTCATCAACTGGATGATCGATCCGAAATTCTATGTCGAATGGGTCACCAAGGTCGGCGCGCCGGTGTCGGCCAACACCAAGGCGGTGGAAGCGCTGCCTGAAGACTCCTTCAACCGCAAGGTGATGGGCGATCCCGAGGTGGCCAAGCGCATCCAGTTCCAGGCGCCGATCACCGACGCGCAGCGCGAGGCCTATCTGGCGCTGTGGCAGCAGCTCAAAGTCGACGTGAAGTAACGCTCACGTCCGGACCAGCCGGCGGTTGGCGCCGGCTGGCCCTTCAATCCTGGGGAGGAGGGTATCATGGCAGTACAGGGTGCGGTCGCGTCGCGCAGCGGGCTGAGATCGGCCCTGCCGCTGCTGGCGCCGGCCTATCTCTGGCTGACGGTGGCGATCTTCCTGCCGCTCTCGGCCATGGTATTCTTCTCCTTCATGACCGACCTGCCGCTGTCAGGAAAGCCATGGGCGTTCACCCTTGGCAATTACGCCGCCTTCTTCTCGCAGAGCCTGTACCTGACGCTGCTGCTCGCTTCGCTGCGGCTCGGCCTCGAAGTGACTTTGTGGTGCGTCGTCATCGGCTACCCCGCCGCCTATGTGCTGGCCAAGGTGCTGAAGGGGCGCAGCCGCGAGGCGATCTTCCTGCTGGTCATCCTGCCGTTCTGGTCGAACGGGCTGGTGCGCATCTTCTCCTGGGCGATGGTGCTGCGCGAGGGCGGCATCCTCGACACGGCGCTCAACGCCGTGCTGCCGTTCAAGATCAACATCGACCTGATGTATTCCTATCCCGCAATCATCATCGGCCTGGTGCACTCCTACGTGCCCTATATGGTGCTGACCTGCTATCTCACGCTGCAGGCAATCGACGACTCGCTGATCGAGGCCGGGCGCTCGCTCGGCGCCTCGCGGCTGCAGGTGCTGAAGCGGGTGATCATCCCGCTGTCTATGCCCGGCCTGGTGGCAGGTGCGGCACTGATCTTCGTGCCGGTCGTCGGCTCGTTCATGGAGCCGCGCATTCTCGGCGGTCGCACCGGCACCTTCTACGGCACGGTGATCGAAGACCAGTTCGTCGCCGTGTTCAACTGGCCGCTTGGTGCGGCATTGTCGTTCATCCTGCTCGCCGTCGTGCTGGTCATCCTCGCAGTTGCCTCGCCGGTGCTGAAGAGGGCCGCGTGATGAAGACCACCCGCATCCTCCAAGGGCTGGGCCGGTTTTACATCTTCCTGCTGCTCGCCTTCCTCTATCTGCCGATCATCATCATGGCGCTGATGTCGTTCAACGTCTCGCCCTTCTACCAATTGCCGTTCGAATGGACGACGGAATGGTATGCCTCGCTCTGGCAGAACGACCAGCTGATCGCGGCCACCTGGAACAGCCTCGAGATCGCGGTCATCACCACGCTCATCTCAGTGGTGCTTGGCTCGGCCGCTTCGCTAGCGCTGTTCCGCTATGATTTCCGCGGCAAGAAAGTGCTGCAGGCGCTGCTGTTTCCGCCAATCGCCATTCCGTGGCTGATCACCGGCACGGCGATGCTGATCTTCTTCTTCGGCGTCGGCATTGGCCGCGGCCTGTTCGCCATCCTGCTCGGCCATGTGGCGCTGGCGCTGCCCTATGTCATCGTCGTCGTCTCGGCCCGGCTGCAGACTTTTGCACCGGAGCTGGAAGAGGCGGCGCGCTCGCTCGGCGCCAACCAGTGGCAAGTGACGAGGCGTGTGACGCTGCCGTGGATCATGCCCGGCGTCATTGCCGGCGGCTTGTTCGCATTTGCCGTGTCGTTCGACCAGTTCGTCGTCTCCTACTTCCTGGCGACGCCGGGCCAGACGACGCTGCCGGTCGAAATCTACGCCGCGATCCGCAAGGGGTTCACGCCCGAGATCAACGCGGTCTCGACCATCATCATCGTCGTGTCGATGGCGCTGATGCTGCTCACGGCGCGCTTCTTCAAATTCGGCGGAGAGAAATAATGGCCGGCGTGCAGGTATCGAACGTCTCCCGCAGTTTTGGCGCGCACAAGGCGCTGGACGACGTCTCCATCGATTTCGCCGATGGCGGTTTCTATGGGCTGCTTGGCCCCTCGGGCAGCGGCAAGACCACGCTGCTGCGCCAGATCGCCGGCTTCGACTTTCCCGATACTGGCCGCATCACCATTGGCGGTGAGAGTGTGGAACGCGTGCCGGTCGAAAAGCGACGCATCGGCATGATGTTCCAGAACTATGCGCTGTTTCCCAATATGAGCGTCGCCGATAATGTCGCCTTCGGCCTGTCGGTGCGCGGCGAAACGAAAGCGACGATCGCCACTGAAGTGCAGCGCGCGCTCGATCTCGTCCAACTCGGCAAGCTCGGCGAGCGCCGCCCGCACCAGCTCTCCGGTGGCCAACGCCAGCGTGTGGCGCTGGCACGCGCCATCGTCACCAAGCCGCGCGTGCTGCTGCTCGACGAGCCGCTCGGCGCGCTCGACAAGGCGCTGCGCGTCGACATGCAGATCGAGCTGAAGCGCATCCAGCGCGAGATCGGCATCACCACCATCTTCGTCACCCACGACCAGGAAGAGGCGCTGACGATGAGCGACCGCATCGGCATCCTGCGCGATGGCAGGCTCGTGCAGGAGGGGCCGCCGGAGGAGATCTATGACCGACCGAAGAGCGAGTTCGCCGCCACCTTCCTTGGCGACGCAAACATTTTTCGTGGCGATGCGACCGGCGACGGCATCCGCCTGCCTGACGGCACGGCGATCGTTGCCGGCGTAGGCGACAGGCTTGCCGCCGGCGCGAAGGCGAGCTGCGCGGTGCGACCCGAACGCATTCGTATCGCCACCGCTGCCGGGGTTGCGGATGCGGCCAATGCCAACGCGCTGAAGGGCCAGGTCTCCCAGCGCATCTTCGCCGGCAACAACAGCACCTATTTCGTCGAGCGCGCCGGCCAGACGCTGAAGGTCATCGTCCAGAATACCGGCAATGACCGGCTGGCCGAGGGCCAGGATGTGGTGCTCAGCTGGTCGCCGGAAAGCACCGTGCTGATTGCCGCAAACTAGTTCGCACCGTCACCCCGTCATGGTTCTGATGGGAATTGATGGAGCGGACCTTGGCTGATCGACGGGCCATGGCGTTATATCCGTCCTCCAGGGAGGAATGGATGGCAGGCCAGGGTTTCGAGCCGGATGTAAGGGTTCGCACCAGCGAATACCGGATCGGCTGCATCGGCGCCGGCATGATCATGGCCGAATGCCATCTTGCCGCCTATGCGCAGGCCGGTTTCCCAGTCGTCTCCATCGCTTCGCGCACCAAGGCCAGCGCCGAGAAGGTAGCTGCACGCTGGAGCATTCCGACCATCCACGACACACCGGAACAGCTGATCGAGGATTCCGAGGTCGAGATCGTCGACCTTGCCTTTCCACCCGACCAGCAGCCGGCGCTGATCCGCCATGCGCTGAAGCAGCCCCACATCAAGGCGATCCTGGCGCAGAAGCCACTGGCGCTGTCGGTCGATGAAGCCGTGAAGCTGCGCGACGAGGCAGCCAAGTCCGGCAAGATACTCTCGGTCAATCAGAACATGCGCTACGACCAATCGATGCGCGTCTTGAAGCAGATCATCGACAGCGGCGCACTCGGGGACATCGTCTTTGCGCAGATCGACATGCATGCCATCCCGCACTGGCAGACTTTTCTTCAGGACTACGACCGGCTGACGCTCGCCAATATGAGCGTGCATCATCTCGACGTGCTGCGCTTCCTGTTCGGCGATCCCTCGGAAATCACCACGCTGACACGCAAGGACCCGCGCACGACATTCGAACATACCGACGGCATCACCGTCTCGACGCTGCGCTTTCCCTCCGGCGTGCTCGCCGTGTCGCTGGAGGATGTCTGGTCCGGCCCACGTCAGGAGGGCTATCTGGACGACCAGCACATCAACTGGCGCGTCGACGGCACCAACGGTGTCGCCAAAGGCACGATCGGCTGGCCGAAAGGCGTGGCCTCGACGCTGACCTATGCCTCGACCGAGACGACGGATGGCAAGTGGGTCAGCCCGAGCTGGGACACGATGTGGTTCCCGCATGCCTTCATCGGCGTGATGGAGCAATTGCAGCATGCGGTAAAGACAGGCGCGCCGCCGGCATTATCGGTTGCCGACAACGTCAAGACGATGGCGCTGGTCGAGGCCGGCTACCGCTCGATGGCGCAAGGCCGCACCGTCAAGCTGTCCGAGATATCGATCGACTGAACATGCCGCCGAATAGCGTGGCGGCTGAATCGCTTACCGGGAGGAGTTCACATCATGATGCAGGCAGGTATCTTCACCGGCTATTTCCCCTATGAGCTCGCGGAGGCCGCCCGCCGCATCCGTGCACTCGGCTTCAACACAGTGCAGCTCGACATGCATTTCAGGGATGTCGATCTCACGGCCGGGCAGATCACCGGGGACAAGGCGAGGACAGTGCGCGACACGTTTCGCGACCACAATCTGCCGGTCTGCTGCATCTCGGGCTACACCAACATCATCCATCCCGACAAATCCGAGCGCGAGAAGCGCGTCGGCTATCTCAAGGAAATCATCCGCAATGCGCGCGACTTCGGCTCGCCCTACGTGATCTCGGAGACCGGCACCTACAACACCGAATCCGACTGGGTGCATCATCCCAAAAACAAGACCGAGGAAGGCTTCGAGGAATGCCGCAAGGTGATCTCGGATCTTGCCCAGACGGCTTATGACCATGGCGCGGTGTTCCTGCTCGAAACCTATGTCAACAATGTCGTCGGTTCGGTCGAGGAGACGGTCAAAATGTTCGCGCAGGTCGACCATCCGGGCCTCGGCCTGCTGATGGATCCGACCAATTATTTCGAGGCGCACAATATCGACCGCATGGACCAGGTGCTGAACCAGGTGTTCGACACGCTGGCCGACAAGATCCGCATCGCGCACGCCAAGGACGTCAAGCGCTCAGGCAGCGACAAGACCGAGAAGCATGCCGATATCGGCGACGCGGACGCGCATGAGGGGCTGACCTTCCGCGGCGTCGGCGAGATCGAGCTGCCGGCGCCCGGGCTGGGATCGCTGAATTACGATCTCTATCTGCAGCGGCTCAGTGAGAAGCACCCGAACATCCCTGTCATCATCGAGCATCTGACCGAGGACGACGTGCCGCGGGCGAAAACATTCCTCGACGGGAAGTTCCGCGCCAACGGGCTTTGAGGTAGGCGAGACGGTGATGGCGACGGCGGCCAAGACAAAGCGCGATTACGGCCTGGTCGGCGAAAGCACCCGCCGGGCGATCGAGACCGGGCTGGCCTCGGCCGAGTGGTATCACACCGACGTGCCGCGCAAGGCAATGAAGGAAATGATGCAGCGCTCCGACGGGTCGGCGATCCGCGATACCATCATCTGGATCGCAGCCATCCTGGGCTCGGCCGCCGGCATCGTGTGGTTCTGGGGCACGTGGTGGGTGGTGCCGTTCCTGCTCGTCTATGGCGTGCTCTATGGATCGTCGAGCGATTCGCGCTGGCACGAATGCGGCCATGGCACCGCCTTCCGCACACGCTGGATGAACGATGCGATCTACGAAATCGCCAGCTTCATGGTGGTGCGCAATCCGGTGCAATGGCGCTGGAGCCATGCGCGGCATCACACCGACACGATCATCGTCGGCCGTGACGCCGAGATCGCGGTAATGCGGCCGCCAAATCTGGTCAAGGCGGCGCTTGCCTTCACCGGCATTCTCGATTTCCGTTATTCGCTGCCGATCCTGGCGCGCCAGGCGTTGGGCAAGCTGTCGGACGACGAAAAGAGCTACATTCCTGAGACCGAACAGGGCAAGGCCATCACGGCGGCGCGCTGGCATGTCGCCGTGTACGTTGCGACGATCGCCCTCGCGATCGCGCTGGGTTCATGGCTGCCGCTGGTGCTGATCGGCCTGCCGCGTTTTTATGGCAGCTGGCACATGGTTCTGACCGGCCTGCTGCAGCATATCGGGTTGGCCGACAATGTCGTCGACCACCGGCTGAACACGCGCACCGTCTACATGAACCCGGTCAGCCGCTTCATCTACTGGAACATGAATTACCACGTCGAGCATCACATGTTTCCGATGGTGCCCTACCATGCGCTGCCGAGGCTGCACGAGCTGGTCAAGCACGACCTGCCGGCGGCGAACCCGTCCATGTGGCATGCCTATCGCGAGGTCTGGCCGGTGCTGCTGAAGCAGCTGCGGTACGAGGATTATTTCCTCAAGCGCGAATTGCCGCCGACGGCGCGGCCCTATCGCGGTGAATTTCACGAGCTCGATATGTCGGCGGCGGCCGAGTAGCGAATAAACCACCCGCCTTCTATCCGGCCTGTTACGGGGCCGGTAAGGTGACCGGGAAAAGCAACCAGCCAACAGGGACATCCCGATGAGCCGAAAGAGACCGACCGTCGCCGATCTGCGCGCCATGAAGGGCAAGCGCCAGCTGACCATGCTGCGCGTCCTGACCATGGACGAGGCCGAGGCTGCCGAGCGGGCAGGGGTCGATATCGTCTCGGTGCCGCCCGAGCTGGTGCTCAACCCTGAGTATCGCGATGCGGCGCCCAGCCTGTTCACCATGCCGGGCGAGAATTTTTATGAGATCGGCACGGCGGACGATTTCCTGCGCTGGGCGTTCCGGCTCTACAAGGCCGGCGCCGACGCCGTTTATTGCAGCGCCGGTTTCGCCACCGTGAAGCGGCTCGCCGACGACGCGATCCCCGTCATCGGCCATGTCGGCCTCATCCCGTCCCGCGCCACCTGGACCGGCGGCTTCAAGGCCGTCGGCAAGACCGCCGACACCGCCATGCAGATTTTTGAGGCGGTCAAGCAGTATGAGGCCGTTGGAGCTCTCGGCGCCGAGATCGAAGTGGTGCCGATCGAGGTGGCGAAGGCGATCTCGGAACGGACCTCGCTGATCATGCTGTCGATGGGTGCGGGCACCGGCTGCGACGCGCAATATCTGTTTGCCGACGATATTCTTGGCCAGAACCGGGGCCACATGCCGCGCCATTCCAAGGTCTACCGCAACTTCGCCGCCGAGTACGATCGTCTGCAGGCGGAACGCGTCGCGGCGTTTTCCGAGTACGTTGCCGACGTCGATAGCGGCGCCTATCCGGAAGACAGGCATGTCGTGCGCATGGATCCGGCCGAGCTCAGCCTGTTCATGAAACGGGTGGACGCAAAGGGCTAACTACTCGGCCTCCTTGCCGATCATCGCTGCACCTTGCCATGTTCCGTCAGCGAGCATGGCATGGAGCACCTCGGCATCCGTTCCCAGCGGCCGGTCCTCCCTGAGCATCGCTACATGCGCGCGCACCGCGGTATGGACCGCTGCTGTGCCGGGCGCCAGCTTGAGACCGTCGCGCAGGTCCACGGCCTGTGCGGCGGCCATCAGTTCGAAGGCGATCAGCCGTCGCCACAGCGCGATCATCCCGGCGCATTTCGACACGGCAAGCGGCGTCTGCGTGGCGTGGTCCTCTACGCCTTCGGACACGGCCAGGAAATCCAGCATCACCGGATTGGCCTTGTGGCGGATGCCGGCCAGGATTGCCGTTGCGGTCTTTTGCAGCGGCACGAAACCGGCCGAGGCGCCGCCGACCGGTGACAAATATTTTGGCAGGCCGTTGCGGCCGGAGCCGGTCAGCTGGATCAGGCGGGCAGCACTTGCGGCGGCGCATTGCGCGATCGCCAGGCCGAGCGTCTCGAAGGCAAGCGCCAGCGATGCGGTGTGGAAATTGCCGGTCGACAGAACCAGCCCGTCATCGCCCAGCACCAGCGGATTGTCGGCGGCGGCATTGAGTTCGATCTCCAGCGCCAGCCGCGCCTGATCGATCGCCTGGATCAATGCACCATGGATCGACGGCATGCAGCGGATCGACAACGGGTCCTGCAAGGTGGTCGGCGCCGGCTCCTCGTCACGGGCAAGCAGGTCGCGCAGGCCCTTGGCCGCGAGTTGCTGGCAGGCTGCCGACCGCGCCAGATGCAGGCGCGGATCGAGGATGGTGCGGTTGGCGCCAAACCCTTCCATGGTCAGCGCGCCGGCCTGCTGCTGTTGCGCAAAGGCCGACAGCGCGTCGGCCAGTACCAACGCGCCAGTGCCGGCTGATACCGCCGAGGCGTTGATCAGCGACAGGCCGTCTTTCGGCGCCAGGCTGATCGGAGCCAACCGCGCCATCATCAACGCCTTGGCCGCCGGCATGCGCCGACCCTGATAGTCAGCTTCGCCGTCGCCGGTCAGCAGACGGGCGAGCGCCGCCATCAGCACGAGATCGCCGGCGCCGATCGAGCCCAACTGCGGCATTACCGGATGCACGCCTGCATTGAGCGCATCGACAAGGGCGGTGAAAGCCGCCGGCGAAATGCCGGAGCCGCCGACTGCCAGCATCGCTGCGCGCGCAAGCATGGTCGCCCGCACCGCCTCTTGGGGCAACGGTTCGCCGACAGCGCCGCTTCGCCCTTCCAGCAACTGGCGCTGGAAGGCGCTGGCATCGCCCTCGACCGATGTGCCGAGATTGGCGCCGAGCCCGGTGTTGAGCCCATAGATTTGCTGACCGGACGCGGCGACCTGATCGAGCACTTTTCGCGCTTTGTCGAGCCTCTCGATGACTGTCGGTTCAACCTCGACCTTGCGGCCGCCGCGGGCGACCTGCGCAACGTCCTCGACGCTGACGCCGGCGCCGGTGAGGACGAGCGCGCTCATGCGAAGCGCAGCCTCTGGCCGATGCCTTTATCAGCAGCCTTGGCCAGCATCGCCTTGCCCAGCGCAATGTCGGACAGCGACAGGCCGCGATGCCAGAACAGGATCGTCTCGTCGTCGCTCTGGCGTCCCGGCTTGAGACCGGCAGCGATCTGGCCGAGCTCGGCGTGCAGCGTCGCTTCGCCCAGCCGCCCGGTCTCGACATGGGCGCGCAGCGAGCCGAACTTGCCGCCTTTGCACTGGCCCCAGTCGTCGACGACCATTTTCTGCATGATGTCGGTCAATGACAGCTCCACCGCGCTCATCGTACCATAGGGCACGACCAGCGCACCGGGCTTGATCCATTCGGTCTTGAGCAGCGGCTGCGGCTCCGGCAGCCGCGAGGCCTCGACGACGATGTCGGCGCCCTTGACGCAGCTCTCCCAGTCGGCAACCGCGGTAACTTTCTTGCCGAGATCGGCCGAGAGTTTGGCAGCGAAGCCGTCGCGGCTTTTCGGGCGGCGCGAATGAACGCGGATCTCGTCGAAGTCGAAGAGATGGTCGAGCAGGCGGACATTCCAATAGGCGGTGCCACGTGCGCCGATATGGGCCAGCACCTTGGAGTTCTTGCGCGCCAGATGTTTGGCGCCGATAGCGGTGACGGCGCCGGTGCGCATGTCGGTGATGACGGTGGCGTCGAGAATGGCGCGCGGCGTGCCGGTGCGCGGATCGAACAGGTTTAGAATGCCAAATTCTGAAGGGAGCCCGTGCAGATAATTGTCGACATAGTCGCCGACGATTTTCACGCCCGCCGTATCGAGCGGCGCAACGTAGCCGCGCAGAACGTTGAAATGGCCATGGAAGGAAGGGTCGGGTTCAAGATGGACGCGCGGCTCGATCACCGTCTGGCCATTGCCTTGCGCGATAAGCCCGGCTTCGACAGCGGCAATGATTTCGCCGTCGGTCATCTCCAGGGCTTCGATATCTAGGGCATTGAGGTAGTCGATATAGATAGGCTTCATGCAATGTCCTTGGCCGCCCGCCCATCCATAACAGGCTGCGAGCCGACACGGAAGTTTGTTGGATAAGCTCTGGACGGGGCCAGCCATATGCTGTTCAACGCGGTTCGCTATGACTGCCGTTCCCGACACCGAGGCCTCCGCCGCAACCGCCAGCAATGCGCGGCGCGTGGCGTTGATCGTTGCCATCGCGTTTTTCATGCAGCTGCTGGATTCGACGATCATCTCGACCTCGCTGCCGCAGATGGGACAATCCTTCGGCGTGACGGCGGTGGCGATGAGCATCGGCATCACCGCCTACATGCTGACCATGGCGGTGTTCGTGCCGCTGTCGGGCTGGCTTGCCGACCGCTTCGGCGCGCGCAACATCTTCCTGCTGGCGATTGTGCTGTTCACGCTGGCCTCGCTGGCCTGCGGCTTCTCGCAAAATCTGCCTCAGTTCGTTGCCGCCCGTGTCGTGCAAGGCCTGGGCAGCGCGCTGATGACGCCGGTCGGGCGCATTCTGGTGCTGCGCAATGCGTCGAAGTCGGAGCTGCTCAACGCCACGGCGCTGATCACCTGGCCGGCGTTGTTTGCGCCCGTGGTCGGGCCGGTGCTTGGCGGCTTCATCACAACCTATCTCTCCTGGCACTGGAATTTCTTCATCAACATCCCGCTTGGGCTGGTCGGGCTGGCGCTGGTCGCGCGCTTCATTCCGGGCGACCGCGCGGCCGATCCCAAGCCGCTGGATTGGCCGGGGTTTTTCCTCACGTCGCTGGGGCTCGCGCTGCTGCTCTACGGCCTTGAGCGCATCGCACATCCGGAAGACGGCGCCTTGCCCGCCGTGCTGCTGGTTGCCGCCGGCATCGTCATCGGCTGGCTGGCGGTGCGGCATCTCCGGCGCGCGCCGCATCCGCTGCTCGATCTCAGCGCGTTCAGGGTGCAGACCTTCGCCATCTCTACGCTTGCCGCCGGCACCATTTTTCGCGTGGCGATCAACGCCACGCCGTTCCTTTTGCCGCTGCTGTTTCAGGTCGGCTTTGGCCTTTCGCCGGTCGATGCCGGCTTGATGATCCTGGCCTATTTCCTCGGCAATCTCGGCATGAAGACGGTGACGACGCCGACGCTGCGGCGCTTTGGTTTTCGCACGGTCATGGTCGTCAACGGCCTGATCGCCTCGGCCTCGATCATGGCCTGCGCGGCGATCTCGCCGGAGACGCCGCAGGCGCTGGTGGTAGCGCTGATGCTGATCGCCGGCCTGACGCGCTCGATGCAGTTCACAGCGCTGAATACTCTGGCCTTCGCCGATATCGATGCGGCGCAGCGCAGCTCGGCGGCAACTTTGTCGTCCATGCTGCAGCAGATGTCGATGCTGTTCGGCGTAGCGGTGGCGGCTGCCATTCTGAACCTGTCGCAGATCGTCAGGCACCGGCCGGCGCTCGACCTCGTCGATTTTCGCATCGCCTTCCTGGTCATCGGCGCCATCGGGCTGGCGGCGGCGTTGCGGTTCCTCGTGCTGCCGCCCGGTGCAGGCGCCGAAGTTTCAGGCCACACGTCCAGGACCTGAATTCGCAATTTTCGCCGCTCAGGCGGCAATTAATTCCGCCTTGTGCTTTCGCCTCAGAACGGCACCTTCGCGCATACGCGCAATGGTGCAACCAAATGCCAAAAGCGCAGCCTTTTCCTAGGATTGCGCCAGTTCTAGCAATCGGTGCGTCCACTGGAAGATTATCACTGCCAACGGGTGTTCCGAGCGCGGATTCATTTGACGAAGCGGCGCCGAGCCGATTAGCTTTCTTCGGAAGGGGTGGCAGAGCTGCCATCGGGGCGAATGCAGACATGAACACGATTGGCTGGCCAAATGTCAGGAGCCTGAATCAGGAAGGCATTGTCTTTGCCATCGCCGTGGTGCTGTTCGTCGCCGCTGCCATTGGGCTGCCTGGTTTCATCGCTGCCAACAATCTCGTTGCCATCGTCCGCTCGGTGTCGGTGCTGGGCATTTTGGCGCTCGGCATGGCGGTCGTCATAATCGGCAGGGGCATCGACCTGTCGGCGGTGGCGATCATGGCGATGTCGGTCGCCTGGTATCTACAATTGCTCAACGCCGGAACGCCTGATGGGCTCGCCTTCGCCTATGTGCTGGCAGGCGTGCTCGCCATCGGCCTGCTCAACGGTTTTCTCGTCGCTTATGCCGACGTGCCGGCGATCTTCGTGACGCTGGCGACCGGCTCCTTCGTCTTCGGCTATGTCCGCTCGCAACTGATCACACAGGATGCGGTGCCGGTGCCTCAGGGCCATTGGGTGGAGTTGCTCGGCGGCCTGCGTTTCCTCGACATTCCGATCGAAGTGTTCGTCTTCGCCGGGCTCGCCTTCCTGTTCTTCCTGTTCCTGCGCTACACCAAATGGGGCCGCTACATCTATTTCGCCGGCGACAATCCGGTCGCCGCGCGCAACATCGGCATTCCGGTGCGGCCAATGCTGGTGCTGCGTTATGTGGTTTCGGCCTTCGTCGCGCTGATCGCCGGCCTGCTGACGGCGTCGAGCCTGCACTCGATCAACACCCGCGTCGTCAACTCGACGCTGCTCTATGACATCGTGCTGGTGGCGGTGATCGGCGGCATCGGCCTGTCCGGCGGGCGGGGCGGAGTGCGCAATGTGCTGGTGGGCGCTGCACTGATCGGCATCCTGTCGAACGCGATGACCATCATCGACATTCCGCTGCTCTATCAAAACCTGATCAAGGCGGCGATCCTGCTCGGAGCCATCATCGTCGACGGCATCATCAATCCGCGTGACGAACAGACCGCGCAGCAGGGCGACATCTAAGGGGTACCCGACCGGGTCATGCCGACCGGCCGGCAATAAGTGAAAAACAGAGGATGTGACATGAAACTGATCAGAACACTGATGGCGGCCGCCACGGCGCTTGCCGCTACCGCCTTCGTCGCGCCGACCTTCGCCGCCGACGATCCGGGCCCGGCCGCATACGCGCAGGCGCTCAAGGGCAAGCGCGTCATGCTGGTGCCGCTGGCGATGGGCTTCGACCTTGCGCAGGGCTGGTCGCACTATCTGAAGACGGAAGTCGAGGCCTGGGGCGGCACCTTCGAAACACGCGATCCGAACTGGGTCGTCGATGCCGGTGCACAGGCGATCACCGACGCGATCTCGTCCGACACAAGGCCGGACGTGTTGATCATCCATGCGCCGGACCTCAACTCCTATTCCAAGCTGATGAAGAAGGCACAGGCCGCCGGAACCTACGTCATACTGGTCGACAACCCCGCCAACTTCCCGGCCGACGCCTTTGTCGGCAGCGACTGGGACCGGCTTGGCCAGCTCGAAGCCGAAGCGGCGATCAAGGGCTGCGGCGAGAACTCGTCGAAGAAGATCGGCCTTGTGCAGGGTGATCAGGCCAACTCGTCCAGTCTCTACCAGTATGCCGGCATCATGAAGGTGCTGGAGAAGCACCCCGACTTCAAAGTCGTGGCCAAGCCCGACTCCAACTGGGATCCGACGACGTCGCGCAACGTGACGACGACAATGCTGCAGCAGAACCCCGACATCTGCTCGATCATCGACTTCTGGGATGGTGACGCCACCGGCGCATCCGCCGCCATCCGCGACGCCAAGCTCGACGGCAAGGTCTTTTTGGTCACCACCGGCGGCGGCGAGAAGGCGGCCGATTGCGACAAATTGCAGGACGGAACTTACGGCGCCGTGGTGATGACCGATCTGGCTCGCCAGTCCGGCGACATGAACGCTATCATCAAGTTCCTGCTGCAGAGCGGCCAGCCGGCCGGCACGTCGCACACCTACATCTACACACTGGAGAAGGCTACGACCAAGGCCGACCTCAAGCCCGACAGCTGCTGGGACCTGAAGGCGCTGCAGGCCGAAGCGGCGGCGAAGTAAGCCGCGCTTTTTTCGACTGAAACAAACGAGGTGACTGGACAATCCGGTCACCTCGTTCCCTCATGGAATAGCAGCCGCCGATGTCCTTTCGCGAACGCCTCCAGTCCTGGCGCTACAATCTCGTGCCCGACCATCTGGTCGGCGAGATCCTGACAAAACGCTGGACCGACAACGCCATTCCGTTCCTGGCGCTGGTGGCGACGCTCAGCGTGTTCGGCTCGATCATTCCCGGCTTCTTCAAGCTGACCTCGCTGCAGGAATCGACCCGCCAGCTCGGCGAGTTCTCGATGGTAGTCACCGGCATGACGGTGGTGATGCTGGGCGGCGGCATCGACCTGTCCGTCGGCTCGATCTTCGCGCTGTCCTGTTTCTCCGCCGTCTATGTCTTCTTCATTCTCGAACAGTCTATCTGGCTGGCGCTGGCGGCATCGCTCGCCACCGGCCTGATCTTCGGCGCCGTCAACGGCTACCTCGTCGGCTACCTCAGGCTGCGCGCCTTCCTCACCACCCTGGTGACGTTCATCTTCGGCCGGGCGCTGTTCGATATTCTCGTCACCACCTACGCCGCCGACGTGCAGCTTTCCCAGGCGACATCGGATGTGCTCGACTTCATCGGCGACAGCACCTTCTGGGGGCTTTCGGTCTCGGTGTGGCTGGCGATCATTCTTGCCATCGTCACCCATATCGCGCTGACGCGCTCACGGCCGGGCTGGCATGTGCTGGCGGTCGGCGGCTCCAGGCGCTCGGCGCACAATGCCGGCATTCGCGTGCGCCGCACCGTGTTCATGACCTATGTCTTTTCCGGCTTCTGCGCCTCGATCGGCGGCTTCCTCATCGCTTGCCGCCTGAGTGGGGCAGGGCCGGGCACCGGCCTCAACCTGGAGATCATGGCTCTGACGGCGGCGGTGGTTGGCGGCGTCAGCCTGGGTGGTGGCCGCGGCTCGGTCATCAAGGGGCTGATGGGCGCCATCATCGTGCTGACCATGACCAACGGGCTGATCCGGCTGGGCTATGGCACCGGCACCAACCAGATGGTGCTGGGCATCATGCTGGCGGTGGCGGTGACGATCGACATCCGCTGGCTGAAGAACCGCCATAAGGTGCTCAACGAAGTCTATGTCGCGCCGGTCTATCTCAAGATGGGCGAGACACAGTCTGCGGTGCCGGGCTCAGGCACGCCCTACGCGCTCGACAACCGGCTGTCGGCGGCCGACCATATCGGGCTCGGCGAGTTGGAAGGGCCGGAAGACGTCATCCTCGACCGCGACGATCACCTCTATTGCGGCACGCGCCATGGCGAGATCGTCCGCTTCTTCGCGCCGGATTACGTTAAGTCGGAGGTGTTTGCCCATATCGGTGGTTTTCCGCTAGGCCTGGCCTTCGACAAATCGGGCAATCTGATCAGCTGCGTCGGCGCCATGGGGCTCTATTCCGTCTCACCGGATCGGGAAGTGAAGCGCTTGTCGGCCGAGACGTCACGCTCCTGGACCTCGATCGTAGACGATGCGCGGCTGCGCGACCCCAATGATTGCGACATCGCGCCGGACGGGCGCATCTATTTCACTGACTCCACCAAGCGCTATGACGCGCACGATTGGGCGCTGGACTCGATCGAGAACCGCGCCACCGGCCGGCTGCTGGTCTATGACCCGAAGGACGGTTCGACGAAGACACTGCTCGACGGCTACCGCTACACCAATGGCGTGTGCATGGCGCATGACGGCAAGTCGCTGTTCTTCGCTGAGAGCTGGGCCTGCCGCGTGCATCGCTACTGGCTGGAAGGGCCGAAGGCGGGCGCCGCCGAATGCGTCATCCGCGACATGCCGGGCTATCCCGACAACATCAACCGCGCCTCCGACGGCAATTACTGGATGGCATGGCTCGGCATGCGCACGCCGAGCTTCGACCTGTCGCTGCGCCATCCCGATATGCGCAAGCGCATGACGCGCCGGCTGCCGCAGGACGAGTGGCTGTTCCCCAACATCAACACCGGCGGCGTGGTGAAATTCAACGACAAGGGCGGCATTGTCGAGGCGATGGGCGACCTCACCGGCGGCGCGCATCCGATGGTCACCTCGATGCGCGAGCACAAGGGTTTCCTGTTCGTCGGCGGCATCCTTAACAACCGCATCGGCCGCTACAAGATTGCGGTCGCCGACCCGAACTGGACCAGTTCCGCTTCTTATTGGGGAGCGAAGCCATGATCCTCGATCCTGTGCTCGACCTGTTTCGTGGCAAGGCGGTGACCATCCCACCGCTCGACGGTGCCTTCCGTCCCAACACGCGGCTGGACGAGGCGCCAGTGTTCGCCGATTTGACGGAGCCCGACAATCTTCTGGTTGCCGATGGCCGGCTGCTCGTTTCCAGCGGCAATGCGGTATATTCGCTTGCCGCAGGGGTGGAGCCGAAGGTTGTCGGGACCTTTCCTTCCCCCATCACGGCGCTGGCTCTATCACTGTCGGGCGAACTGACGGTGGGGTTGGAAAGCGGCAAGCTGCTGGTTGCCGGCAAGGAGGTTTCGCTGCCGGCCGGCGTCAGCTGCATCACCGCGCTTGCCTATGCAGACGACGGCACGTTGTGGCTGGCCAATGGCTCGGCTGAGCACACGCCGTCGCAATGGGCCGCCGACCTGATGAAGAAGGGCGCGTCCGGTTCGCTTTGGAGGCGGGACGCGGCCGCCGCCGAGTTCCGCAAAGTGGCCGGCGATATCGCCTTTCCCTTTGGGCTGCATCCCATTGGGCGGGATGTGCTGGTCAGCGAAAGCTGGCGCCATCAGCTCGTTCGCTTCGATGGTGCGACCGGTAGCCGCTCGACCGTGCTGACGCATCTGCCCGGCTATCCCGCGCGCCTCGCGCCGGCCGGCGATGGCGGCGCGTGGCTGGCTCTGTTCGCGCCACGCAACCGGCTGATCGAATTCGTTCTCCAGGAAACCCACTATCGGCGCGACATGCTAGACCAGGTGGCGCCGGCCTACTGGATCGCGCCGGCTTTGGCCTCCAATCGCAGCTTCCTCGAACCGCTGCAATGCGGCGGCATCCGCACCATGGGCATCCACAAGCCCTGGTCGCCGAGCCGCTCCTATGGGCTGGTGGTCAGGCTCGATCAGAACATGCAGCCGCAATTCAGCCTGCACAGCCGCGCCGACGGCACGCGCCATGGCATCTGCAGCGTGGCGGAAACGGACGGCCGCCTGTTCATCGCCTCCAGGGGCGGCGATTGCGTGCTGGCCATCGACGCAGGAGGTCTCTGATGGAACCGATCGTGCGCCTGGAAAATGTCACCAAGAACTATCGCGGCGTGCCCGCGGTCAGACAAGTCAGCTTCGAACTGCGCAAGGGCGAAATCCACGCGCTGCTCGGCGAGAACGGCGCCGGCAAATCCACGCTGACCAAGATCATCGCCGGCGTCGTCGACGCCACCTCAGGCAAGATGTTCCACAAAGGCCGCGAGATCGCTTATGCGTCGCCGCATGCGGCGCTCGAGGCCGGCATCGCCATGGTGTTCCAGGAGACCAGCCTGGTGCCGTCGATGACGGTGGCGCAAAACCTCTATCTCGGCACCGAAAAATTCCTCAACCGGCTGCGCGGCACCTACATTTCGGCGCAGCAGTTTTTGCAGTCGCTGAACTTTCCGGTCGACCCCAACGCCATGGTGGCGACGCTGGGCGCGGCCAAGCGTCAGATGGTCGAGATCGCGCGCGCCGTTCACCACAATGCCGAGATCATCATCTTCGACGAGCCGACGGCGACGCTGACGCCGGAGGAGAAGCGGCACTTCTTCGCGCTGATCCGGCGGCTGAAGGCGAACGGCGTCTCGATCGTCTTCATCAGCCATGCATTGGAAGAGGCGCTGATGATCGCCGACCGCATCACAATCCTGCGCGATGGCGAGCTGGTCATAACCGACGACACATCGGCCTTCGATCGCGACAAGATCGTCGCCGCCATGGTCGGGCGTACACTGTCGGGACAGATCTATCGCCAGCGCGACGAGGCCAGGCTGCGCAAGGCCGGCAAGAAGGTGCTGTCGGTGCAGGACATTTCGATGAGCAATGTCGTGCGCAACACCTCCTTCTCGATCTTCGAGGGACAGATCACCGGCGTGTTCGGGCTGATCGGCTCCGGCCGCACCGAGACCTTCAAGATCGTCTCCGGCATCTACAAGCGCGATTTTTTGCGCGGTGGCGCGATTGAACTCGACGACAGGCCGGTGCGCTATCTCGTGCCCAGTGAGGCGGTCGCCGACGGCATCGTCTATGTTACCGAGGACCGCAAGAGCGAGGGCATTTTCGAGACGATGGGCATCGCCGAGAACCTGTTCGGCGGGCTGCTGGCGGCGGGCCGCGAAAAGGCCTGGGTGATCAACCAGCAGGAGATGCGCACGCTTTCCGCTGAATGGACGAAGACGCTGAACATCAAGGCGATCAACGACAATGCCCGCGTGGTCGAGCTTTCCGGCGGCAACCAGCAAAAGGTGGTGATCGGCAAGGGGCTGGTGCAGCAGCCGCGTATCGTGATCTTCGACGAGCCGACGCGCGGCGTCGATGTCGGCGCCATCGCCGAGATCCACCAGATCATCAACCGGCTGGCCGACGAGGGGTTGGCGGTGGTGGTGATCTCGTCCTACCTGCCGGAAATCATGAACCTGTCGGATCGGATTCTGGTGTGCCGACAGGGGCGCATCGTGGAGGAGTTCTCGCCGGCGGAGGCGACGGAGGAGAAGATCATGTATGCGGCGGTTCATTAGGTTTCTGGTCGGTGTTTGAGGGTGCGCATACGTCGCCAATTGGCGAAGGCCTCAGCGCCTTCGTCATCCTCGGGTCTCCGCGACGGCGCTTCGCGCCTGCTTCGCACGTGAATGAAGCTGAGATGCTTCGGCCAATCGCCATGGTTCTGTCAGCATCAAAAACTGAATCGGAATAGCCGGTTAGCCGCCCTTGCTCGAGACCTGATTCAACCACCTGATCCACCGATTCAACGAAAGGAAACGCCATGGCCGCCACAAAACTCCTCAGCGATGCTGAGGTCGAAAAAATCCCGGTTGCGAAGGCTGTGTTCGATGACATCCGCGCGACGCGCAAATCGGATTTCGTCAACAATTTCTGGCGTGGGCTCGCCAACGATCCGGCCTTGCTGAAACGGACATGGGAACAGGTGAAGGTGGTGATGGCCACGGAGAGCGCCATCGACCCGCTGACCAAGGAAATGATCTATATCGCGGTGTCGACCGCCAATGGCTGCTCCTACTGCGTCCACTCGCATACGGCAGCTGCCCGCGCCAAAGGCATGACCGATGCGCAGCATGGCGAGATGGTGTCGATCATCGGGCTGGCCGGGCAGACCAACCATCTGGTGACGGCGATGCAGATTCCGGTCGATCCTGAGTTTGAAGTGAAGTGAGGGGCGGCTTTCCCTTCTCCCCTGTGGGAGAAGGGAAAGCGTGCGCTATGCCGGTCTGTAAACCTTCTCTGCTGTATTCCAAAAGATATCCGCTTCCGCCACCGGACCGTGCTTCGCCACGGCTGCACGATGCGCCTTGATCAGTTCGGCGTGGCTGGTCCAGAGCTTCTCTATCGGGAAGTTGGAGCCGAACATCAGGTGGTCAGCGCCCAGAATGTCGATGGCATTGTCGACGATGTAGGCAATCAACGCCGGATCGTTGCGGTGGGCGAAGGTGCCGAGGCCCGACAGCTTGGCGTAGAAGTTCGGCGCTGTTGATAGAGTACTCAGCCCGGCTTTCCAGGCCTCGGTGGTTTCCGGCTCCATGCCGGTCAGCATGCCGGCATGGGTGAGGATGAAGTTGATCTGCGGGTTCTCGCCGACCAGCGTCAGCCCGTCCTTCATTTGGGCAGGGAAAAGCTGCAGGTCGAAGGACAGGCCATAGTCTTTAAGCCGCGCGACATTGGCCCGCACCTTGGGGTCGATGACCTGATCGGCCGAGGCAGCGAAGCGGAAGGCCGGCGTCTCGTGCCAATGCAGCTGCATGCGCACGCCGCGCAGCAGCGGGTACTTTTTCAATCGATCGATCTGGGGCCGGACATCGTCGACAGTCATGTCGGAATAGCCGACGATAGCGTGCGGCCAGCCGGTCTCGTCGGCAGTCTTCTGCAGGAAGGCAACTTCTTTTTCGAAATCCTCCTTGGCCCAGTTGGTCTGGACATAGACGGCCTTCTCGACACCTGCGCCTTGCTGATCGGCGAGAAATTCCTCGATCGGATAGTCGCGGCGGATCGGTTCGTAGGGGCCGAAAATGCGCGGCACCATCGGCCCGACCAGCCATGGCTGGTCCTGCTGGCGCCAGATGTGGAAATGCGCGTCGATGGCTTTCTGCATCACGATACCCTTTTCCAGATTGCCGACGCCGCCGGGGCGGGGCGGGCGAGCGACAGGACGAAATCGGTGAGGCTCCCGAGCGACGAGCCGTCGATGAGATCGTCGAGATCGGGCAGGATGGCGCGGAGTGCTGCCGTGGCGGGAAGGAAACGCGGGTCACCGGCCAGCGGTGTGGCCAGCGACAGGCGAAAGGCGCGGGCGCTCAGCCGGCGCATTGCGGTCTCGAGATCGGCATGGTCGCCGCGCTCCAGCGCGTCCGACAGGATGATCACAGCGGCACCGCGGGCGAAAGCTGAGAAACGTGGCACCGAGAGGAAGGCGAGCAAGGTCGGTCCCATGCGCGTGCCGCCGTCCCAGTCGTCGACGAGTGCCGCCGCGCGGGCGAGAGCCTGGTCGCGATCGCGGATACGCAGTGCGGACGTGATGCGGGTGAGCCGCGTGCCGAAGGTGAAGATTTCGGCACGGTCAGCACCTTGTACGGCGGCGTGCGCCAGTTTGAGGTAGTCCGCCGTGTGCAGCTTCATCGAGCCGGAGACGTCGATCAGGATCAGCAGTTTGCGCGCCACCGTCTGGCGGCGGCGCAGCTGCGGCGAGGGGATATCGCCATCGCCGCTGACGATTTCCCTGAGCGAGCGGCGCAGATCGAGCTTGCCGCGCGAATGGGTGCGCACGGTGCGGAATGAGCGGCGCGCGGGGAGGGCTGAAGCGAGCTTGCGTCGGAAGGGCCCAAGGCCATCGTCGTCGCGGAGGAAGTCGCGGCTGCTGAGCTGTTCGATTGCCGACGACAGCTCGCCGCCTTTCTCCTGGCGCATGGTCTCGCTCTCCTTCTCGCGCGTGCCGCCGTCGTCCTTGATGCGGGTCTCCTCGTCTTCCTCGCCTTCGATGGAAGGTTGGCCATCGCCATGGAAGTGATTGCGAAAATGCGCCTCGAATTCGCCGCGGCGATCGGGCGGGGGGGCAAGCGTTGCGAGCGCCGCCTCGCGGATGTCGGCCATCGAGCGGGGGCCGAGCAGGGTGACCGCCTGCATGAAGCTGCAGACCTGCTCGGGGGCGACGGCAAAGGCGTGGCGGCGCAGCAGCCGGGCGAAGTGGAGGAAGGGCGCGGAGGCGAGAGGAAGGGTTCCCTGACGCATCATTCCTTCGCGCCCCCCTCTGTCCTGCCGGACATCTCCCCCACAAGGGGGGAGATCAGCAGCTTTGGCGCTTCGGTTCTTTCTGCGCCGCTGGAGATTGGCGAAAGCCAGGATGACGGCTGATCTCCCCCTTGTGGGGGAGATGTCCGGCAGGACAGAGGGGGGCGCTGTCCCGCCAGCGTTGCAGAGTGCCCAGGTGAGGCCACCTCGCTATGAACGAGCTGTTGACCTCACACGTCACCCCAGCGCCTCCTCGACAATCTGGCCAAGCTCCGGCGCGATTGCGGACAAATCCTCCTCGTCCTTGATAAGCACACCGATGGCTCGGCGGAAGGCTTGCGGCCATGGGCTGCCGCCTTTCTCCAGTATGGTGGCGGCGTTGGCCCATTCGACGGCCTCGGAGATGCCGGGCGGCTTGGCCAGTGGCCGCGCGCGGATCGACTGCACGGCATTCGCCACGGCGCGCGCGGTGGTCTCGGCGACATTGCCGGCGCGCAGCATGATGATGGCGGCTTCGCGCTCGGCGTCGGGATAGCCGATCCAGTGATAGACGCAACGCCGACGCAGCGCCTCCGCCAGTTCGCGGGTTCGGTTCGAGGTCAGGATGACGATCGGCTGCGCCTCGGCGCGGACCGTGCCGCGCTCAGGGATGCTGATTTGGAAATCGGAAAGGAATTCGAGAAGCAGCGCTTCGAATTCGTGGTCGGAGCGGTCGATCTCGTCGACCAGCAGCACGCGCTGCTCCGGCGCCCGCAGCACCTGCAGCAATGGCCGCGCGATCAGAAAGCGGTCGTCGTAGATGTCGATCTCATGCTCGCCGGCATGGCGGATGGCGAGCAGCTGGCGCTGGTAGTTCCATTCGTAGAGCGCGTGTGCTGCGTCGATGCCTTCATAGCATTGCAGCCGCACCAGATCTCGGCCGAGGAGCTGTGCGACCGCCTTGGCAGCTTCGGTCTTGCCGACGCCGGGCGCGCCTTCCAGCAGCAGCGGCTTGCCGAGCCGTATCGCCAGGAAGATGGCGGTGGCCAGGCTGTCGTCGGCGAGGTAGCGCGAAGCAGCGAGATGCTGTGCCACTGCCTCCGGCGAGGTCGCGACAGTCACGGCATTCGGCTCCTGCATGTCGTCCTCAGTTCGCCGCTTGCGCCTTCAGCGCGCGCAATATGCGCTCCGGTGTGATCGGCAGCGTGTCGATGCGCACGCCGACGGCGTCGAAGACGGCATTGGCAACCGCGGGGATCTGCGGGTTCGCGCACATTTCGCCTGGTCCTTTGGCACCGTAAGGACCATCCGCCGACGGCCGCTCCAGCACGATGATCTCGGTTTGGGCGAGATCGCCCGGTCCCGGCATCAGATACTGGTTGAAGTCGGTGCCGCCTTGGTCGCGGTTGGGATAATAGGGCTCGGTCGTTTCGTAGAGCGCGTGGCTGATGCCCATCCAGGAACCGCCGACCAGTTGCTGCTCGACCATTTTCGGGTTCAGCGCGCGGCCGATCTCAAAGACGTTCTTCACGGTCAGCACCGTAACCTCGCCCGTCTCGTCATCGACCTCGACTTCGGCCACCGTGCAGGCATGGGCGTAGCAGGTCGACGGCTTCATCGCGCCGGTCTCTTTCTCCGGATAGGAGCGCGGGATCAGGAACATGCCGCGCCCGGATATCGAGCGCCCGCGCTTGAAATGCGCCGACAAGGCGACATCGAAGATCGAGATCGACTTTTGCGGCGCGCCCTTGACCAGAATATTGCCCTGGCCGTCAGTCTCAAGGTCGGAAGCGTTGACCTCCAGCTCTTCCGCCGCCACTTCCAACATCACCTGGCGCGCTTCCTTGGCCGCCTGGATGACGGCATTGCCGGCGCGGTGGGTGCCGCGCGAGGCGAAGGTACCCATGCAGTGCGGACCGGTGTCGGTGTCGGCGGTGTCGATGGTAACCCGGTCCGTCGGCACGCCGATGGTCTCGGCGCAGATCTGCGCCATGATCTGCTTCAAGCCCTGACCGAGATCGACGCTGGAAAGCGTCACCATGAAATTGCCGGTCGGCGTCGAATGCACCAGCGCCTGCGTCGGGTCGCCGCCAAGGTTCATGCCCGTCGGATAGTTGATCGCGGCGACGCCGCGTCCGCGCCTTAGCGCCATCTCAAGCTCCCTTCTTGTAGGAGGACATCGCCATATACTTCTCCGCCACAGGCCAGTTGGAGGCGCGCGACGCCTCCTGCATGCACTCGATCAGCGCCGCTCCTTCGGTCGGCTGGCGATGCGCCTTCATGTCGCCATCGCGATAGGCGTTGATGAAGCGGAATTCGAGCGGGTCCATGCCGATCAGCCGCGCCAGCTTGTCCATCTGCACCTCAAGCGCGAAGTCGCCGATGGTGACGCCGAAGCCGCGCATGGCGGAGGAGGGGGTGCGGTTGGTGTAGACGCAATAAGTGTCGATCCAGACATTGGGAATGGTGTAGGGGCCGGGATAGTGCGCCGCTCCCTTCTGCGCGCCATAAGGCGAATGGCGCGAATAGGCGCCGGCATCGGTATAGCCGGTCACCTTGCGAGCCACGATGCGGCCATCGTTCATCACGCCGTCCTTGATGATTATCTTTTCAGCGGCGCGCGGCGAGGAGATCTGCATCTCCTCTTCGCGGCTGTAGATGAAAGAGACGGGACGTCCTGTCAGCTTGGCGCCAAGAATGGCGATCGGCTCGACGATGACGTCGACCTTGCCGCCAAAGCCGCCGCCGACAGTGCCGCCGACGAAATGCAGTTTTGAGCCGGGCATCTGCAGGATGATCGAGGCGTTGTCGAGGGTGAAGAACATCGCCTGGGTGTTGGTGTAGCAGGTGAAGCGATCATTGCCTTCGGGCACCACGACGCAACCGGTGGTCTCGGTCGGCGCATGCTCGATCGGCGAGGATTGATAACTCTGTTCCAGGATGTGGTCGGCGCCGGCGAAGCCCGCCTCGACATCGCCGAAGCGCACCTTGCGGCATTCGCCGCTGTCATAGAGATAATAGTTCTGGCCGTGATATTCATTGACCAAAGGCGCGCCGGGCTTCAGCGCTTCTTCCATGTCGAAGACGGCCGGCAGCACCTCATAACCGACCTTGACCTTGGCTGCCGCTTCCTGAGCCGCGCGCTCGGTCTCGGCCAGCACCGCCACCACCGCCTCGCCCTTCCAGCGTACCTTGCCGTCGGCCAGCACCGGCTCGTCTTCCGGTCCGACCTGGATCAGGATCAGGATGGTGTAGACATTGTGCGGCACATCCTTGGCGGTGAGGATTTTCACCACGCCGGGATGCTTCTCCGCTTCGGAAGTGTCGATCGAACGGATGCGGGCATGGTGGTGCGGACTGCGCACCATTTTCAGGTGAAGCATATTCGGGACGTTGCGGTCGGCGAAATAGGCGGTCTTGCCCGTCACATGTCCCGGCGAATCCAGCCGCGGCCGCCCATGGCCGATCTCGTGCAGGCCGTCCTTGCGCTGATCGGCGAAATAGTTTTTGCGCAGTTCCATTCTTTTGGTCCTTAGGCCGCGTTCTGCGAATTGGCTCGGGCCGCCGTCAGCACCGCCTGGATGATCGGCTCGTAGCCGGTGCAGCGGCAGATGTTGCCGGACAGCGCCTCGATCACGTCCTCGCGGCTCGGATTGGGCGTGTGGTCGAGCAGCACCTTGGCGGCCATGATCATGCCCGGCGTGCAGAAGCCGCATTGCGTGGCGAAGGCATCGAGGAAGGCACGCTGCAGCGGGTGCAGCACGCCGGCCTCAGCGAGGCCCGATGTGGTGCGGATGTCGGCGCCGCTGCAGGTCTCGGCCAGGGTCAGGCAAGAGAGCCGGAGTTCGCCGTCGATGATGACCGAACAGGCGCCGCAGGTGCCCTGGTGGCAGCCGCCCTTGGGCGAGGTGTCGCCGATCTTGTCGCGCAGCGCGTGCAGCAGCGTCGTGCCGCTGTCGACAAATTCGGCCTTCTCCGAGCCGTTGAGCGTGAACTGAACCGGAACCTTTGCCATGTTTTCCTCCCAGCGCGCCTGCCCGATTGATCGGACAGACGCGCGCCCCCCAAGCGGTGGTTAAGTAAGCAGCAGCCGGCCGAGATGGACCGGCAGAACCTCGGCGCGATACCAGGCGCTGGCGATCGGGTCGGTGATTGGCGAAGCGCCTTCACCGGCTGCAGCCAGCGCCGCTGCGACGCCCTCCTGCTCGAGCCTGCTGCCGATCAGTGCCTTTTCCGCAGCACGGGCGCGCATCGGCCGGTCTGCCATGCAGCCGAGCGCGATCCGCGCCGAGGAGACAGTGCCGTCGCCGGCCTGTTCGAGAACGGCGGCGATGCTGAGTACCGAGACGCCCTTCGGCTTGACCCGCGACACTTTCAGGAAGCGGAAATTCTCGGTCTTCGGCAACGCGAAGGCGACTGACGTGACGATGGCGCGGCTGTCGTCCCGCCTGGCCAGAAAATCCTCGATAGGCAATTCCCCATCATCGGTGCCGACCGTCGCATCCAACGCCAGCAGGGCGACAGCGAAATCACCGTAGGGCGCGGGTGCGAACAGATTGCCGCCGACAGTCGCCATATTGCGGATCGCCGGGCCGCCGACGGCGCGCGCAGCCTTGGACAGCGCCGCAAGCTCGGGATGGCGGGCGATAGCCGCCATCGTCACCGAAGCGCCTATGCGGACCTTGCCGCCGGCAACGGTGATCCCGGAAAGGGTCGGATCGGTCGAGCGGACAAGGCCGGAGACGGAGATATCGCCTTCATTGGCGGCGCGCACGACCAGTGTGCCGCCGCCGAGATAGCGGGTGCCGGGCGCCTTCAGCGCCGCGTTGGCATCCCTGACGGCCGAAAAGGTCTGGAGGGCAAGCGCCATGGCAGTCTCCCCTGACTCAGCTCTGGCCAGAAAAATGGCTCTTCAACGCATTGAAGCCACCCTGGAAGACATTGGCGGCCATGCCGGCGGCGATCTTGTCGGCCTCGTCGGGTGCCGCGTCGAAGCTCGCGGTCCATTCGGCATAGGTGCGGTCGCCGTCTGTCACGCGGCGCAATTGCAGCGTCGCCTTGTGATTGGTCAGCGGTTGCGGCGTTTCGAGGATCGAATAGCTGACGCGGAAATCCGCATCGGAGAAGTCGAGCAGTTTTTCGCGGATACGCGCGCCGCTGGCGAGCTCGAAATTACGCACGCAGCCGATGGTTTCGGCGCTCTTGCCGTCTTCGATATGGCTCTTGACCATGCGCGGATGCCAGCCCGGCAGGCCGTTGAAGTCGCGGATGCGCACCCAGACCTTTTCGACCGGCGCGTCGATGACGCTGGAGACGGTGACTTCAGCCATATGATCATTCCCCTACGAATTCGATACGCTGCAGGGTAGGGCGGCGGCCGGCGCTGCGCTTATCAATGGGTCTTGCGGCCCTATCAAGGAGTCTGAAAAACGAGCGGCTTGGCTCAGGCCATGGCCCGCGCCGCCTCGCGGTAAAGCGTCGGCGGCACCCCGACATGGTCGCGGAAGAAGCGCGAGAAATTGCCCTGGGTGGTGAAGCCGAGATTGCAGGCGACCGAGATCAGCGGCTCCTGCGACCACTGCAGCTGCCGCACGGCTTCCTCCATGCGCAGCGTGTTCCAGTAGACATTGGGCGTCAGATTGGTCTGTTCCTTGAATAAAGCAAAGAAGTGCGGCCGCGACAGGCCGACGCTGCGGGCGACGTCGTCGAACGAGATGCGTTCGCAGACATTGGCCTTCATCAGCTGGATCGCCTTGCGGACGCGGAAATCCTGCATGGTGTTGACGCGGATGCGCGCCTCCTGCGGCGCCGAGGCGTCGGCAGCGTCAAGCACGCTATCGATGAAGCGCTCGATCTCGTAATTGGCGACGTCGTCGATGCTTTCATTATCGCTCAAATGATCGAGCAGGTTGGCGGCGGCCTGGTGCAGCCATGGTTCGAGCGTGATCGCAGCCTGTGCAAACAACGGCGCCGACGAAGGCAGGTCGCGGCGCCGGCGCGCCCAATCCGGATCGATGTAGAAAGCGAGGAACAGGCCGGGCCTGCCGTTCTGCGACAGAATGTGGCTGTGTGGCTGGTAGGAATTGATGCCGGCGGCGGTGCTGGGACCCAGCGGCACCGTCTCGCGGCCGACGGTCATCTCGCCGGCCGTGCCCTCCAGCCAGATGATGATGTGGGCCTCGACATGCGCATGGGTGACGAAGTCGCTGGCGACATTCAGGACAGAAACATGTCCGAACCGGCCCCAATAGAGCCTGATCGCGTCCTTCATGGGTATACCTCCCGCAGACGACTGGCCTCCCTTCGCCTGCAACGGGATTGTGCGGCTGAGTTCGGGGTCGCGTCAAGGCTGGGAGGTGTGGTGAGCTTGGGGGGCCGCTTATGCCGACGGATTTTCAGACTGAGCGATAGGGCTTCCCCTTCTCCCACAGGAGAAGGGAAGAACCGTCAAACCGAAGCCGTCATGCCGCCGTCGACATAAAGCGTATGGCCGTTGACGAAGGACGAGGCGTCGGAGGCGAGGAACACGGCGGCGCCGATCAGTTCGTCGACATACCCCCAGCGGCCGGCCGGCGTGCGCTTTTCCAGCCAGGCGGAGAATTCCTGGTTGTCGACCAGCGCCTGGTTCATCTCGGTGCGGAAATAGCCGGGGGCGATGGCATTGATCTGCAAGCCGTGTTTCGCCCAGTCGGTGCACATGCCCCTGGTCAAATTGCGGATTGCGCCCTTGGTGGCCGTATAGGGCGCGATGTTGGGCCGGGCGAGTTCGCTCTGCACCGAGCCGATGTTGATGATCTTGCCCTTGCCGCGCGCGATCATATTGCGGGCGACCGCCTTGCCGGCATGGAAGGCGCCGGAGACATTGGTCTTGAACAGCCGCTCCCACTGCTCCTCGGGAAAGTCCTCGAGCGGAGCGCGGAACTGCACGCCGGCATTGTTGATCAGGATGTCGATGGCGCCGATCTCGGCCTCGACGCGGGCGACATCGGCATCGACCGCGCGAAAATCCGTCACGTCGAAGGTCGAGGGGTGCGCTTTGAAGCCGGCATCGCGCAAGCCGGCGACGGCACCGGCAACCTTGCCGGCATCGCGGCCGTTGAGCACGACACTTGCGCCATGCTCGGCAAGGCCGCGCGCTAGCGCCAGGCCGATGCCCTGGCCGGAGCCGGTGATCAGCGCCAGCCGGCCGTTGAGCTCGAACAGGGATTTCGATGTCAAGGCAACGGTTTCCAGCCGAAAGGTTCAGTCCAAAAACATTCAGTCATTGCGCCTGAAGTTGCGGATCCGGTCGAACAGCACCGCGAGCAGGATGGCGCCGCCGATGAACACGCCTTGCCAGAAAGCATTGATGCCGAGCAGACCAAGGCTGTTGCGGATCACTTCGATGAGCGCGGCACCGACAATGGCGCCGAAGGCGGTGCCGACGCCGCCGGCGAGATTGGCGCCGCCAATGACCGTGGCGGCGATGACCTGCAGTTCCATGCCGGTTCCGAGATTGGTGGTGACGGCGCCCAGCCATCCGGTCTGGATGATGCCGGCAATGCCCGCCGCCAGCGCCGAGATCATATAGACGGCGACCTTGATCTGCTTGACGGGAACGCCGGTCAGCGTCGCCGCGTGCTCATTGCCGCCAATGGCGAAGATGTGGCGGCCAAACTTGGTCCAGCGCAGCGTGAAGCCGGTGATCAGCGCCAAAAGGATCATGTAGAGCACCGGATTGGCGATGCCGAACACCCAGGCACCGCCGCCCAGCGCCAGAAGCTTGTCGTGATCCGGGCCGAATTGGAAGACGACGGTGTTGTTGGAGGCGACCATGGCGAGGCTGCGGGCAATCGACAGCATACCGAGCGTCACCACGAAGGGTGGAAAGCCGAGATAGGCGATCATGATGCCGTTGAAGGCGCCTATGGCGAGCGCGGTGGCGATCGAGGCGAGGATGCCGACCTCGATGGAGTAGCCGGCATGCATGGTGACGGCCAGCACCATTGACGACAGGCAGAGCACCGAACCGACCGACAGGTCGATGCCACCGGTGATGATGACGAAGGTCATGCCGAGCGCGATGATGGCGACGAAGGTGATGTTGCGGGTGATGTTGTAAAGGTTCTTCGACGTTGCGAAGGCGTCGGTGGCAAAAGACAGGAACAGGCAGGCCAGGATGACCGCGATCACCACCCAGAAGGTCTGGCTGGCAAACAGTCTTGCCGGCAAGGATTGCTGCTTTTGTTCGATCGGCTGGTCAATTGTCAGTGCCATCGTCGACCTTCATCTGCTGTGCGTGGTGAAATTCGCTGAGATCAAACCTGTTCGATGGCGCCGGTGATCAGCCCGGTGACTTCCTCGGGCGAACTTGACGCAATCGTCTTGTCGGCGACCTTGCGGCCGCGCCGCATGACGATGACGCGGTCGGCGACGGTGAACACGTCAGGCATGCGGTGGCTGATCAGCACCACTGCGATGCCCTGGTCGCGCAAATGGCGGATCAGGTTCAGCACTTCGGCGACCTGGCGCACCGAGATCGCGGCCGTCGGTTCGTCCATCAACACGATCTTGGCCTGCGACAGCATGGTGCGCGCGATCGCCACCGCCTGACGCTGGCCGCCCGACATCTGCTTGACGAGGTCGCGCGGACGGGTCTCGGACTTCAACTCGGCGAATAGCTGGCCGGCGCGCTTGTACATGGCGGCATAGTCGAGGATGCGTAAAGGGCCGAGGCCGCGGCGCAATTCACGGCCGAGATAGACATTGGCGGCAGCGGTCAGATTGTTGCACAGCGCCAGGTCCTGGTGGACGATCTCGATGCCGTGCTGGCGAGCTTCCGCCGGCTTGTGCAGGATCAACTCCTTGCCGTCCATCCGCATGACGCCATGGCTGGGGCGGAAATTGCCGGCGATCATCTTGACCAGCGTCGACTTGCCGGCGCCGTTGTCGCCCATCAGGCCGACCACCTGTCCGGGCTCGATCGACAGCGATACGTCGTTGACCGCCTGGATTGCGCCGAAATGCCTCGAGATATTGGTGAGTTCGAGAACCGCCACCAGTCTTTGCCTCCCCGTGTTTTGCGACCCGCTGCTGTTCCCGGCGTGAATGCCGGCGCTGCTTTGGCCCCGCTCTCCCCATCTCCTCCCGGAAACAGCGTCAGCGTTGTTTTACGCAAAAGCCGGCGCTCGTCAATCAATTGTCGGACGAATTGAAGCGTTGGTTATCCAAAAATCCGTTTTGTAGGACAAATAGCATTGACGTTGGCCGCAAGCCGATATTAGCTAAGCGTCGGAGGAGATTGTGCCGATGTCGCTGGCGGTTAGCCGGGCGGAATCGGCGGAGGTTTATCGGTCGAGGTTGCGGCGCCACCCATGTGTTGAGCCGGGCCAATGCCGCATCTGGAAATGCTTATCGATCTGTCTTGGCGACACGAGTGCTCGTGAAACGAACCTCGGTCATTAAGCATCCGGTCGATCTGTGTGGCGGGCACGCCGTGTCCGTCTGTTTCAAGGGAGGACTGACATGAGGAAAACACTTTTGCTCGCCGCCGTCGCCGCCATGGCGCTGGGCGCCGGGCCGGCTTTGGCCAAGAAACAGCTCGTAATCGTGGTGAAGGGTCTCGACAATCCATTCTTCGAAGCCATCCACCAGGGCTGCGAGAAATGGAACAAGGAAAATGCCAGCTCGGAATATGAATGCTTCTACACCGGCCCGGCATCGACTTCCGACGAGGCGGGCGAGGCGCAGATCGTTCAGGACATGCTGAGCAAGGCCGACACGGTGGCAATGGCGATCTCGCCATCCAACGCGCCGCTGATCGCGCAGACGATCAAGACCGCCAATCCGACGATCCCGATCATGACGCTCGACGCCGATCTCAGCAAGGAAGATGCCGCGCTGCGCAAGACCTATCTCGGCACCGACAACTATTTGATGGGTCACAAGATCGGCGAGTACATCAAGAAGGGCAAGCCGAACGGCGGCACGATCTGTACCATCGAAGGCAATCCCGCGGCCGACAACATCCTGCGCCGGGCGCAGGGCATGCGTGACGCGCTGTCGGGCAAGGAAGGCCTGGCGGCACTTGCCGGCGAAGGCGGCTGGACCGAAGTTGCCGGTTGCCCGGTGTTCACCAATGACGACGGCGCCAAGGGCGTGCAGGCGATGACCGACATCCTCGCCGCCAATCCCAAGCTCGACGCCTTCGGCATCATGGGCGGCTGGCCGCTGTTTGGCGCACCGCAGCCCTATCGCGACCTGTTCGGGCCGCTCAAGGACCGCATCGCCAGCAACGACTTCGTCATCGGTGCCGCCGATACGATCGGCGATGAAGTGGCGATCGCCCGTGACGGCCTTGTAACTGCTCTGGTTGGTCAGCGGCCGTTCGAAATGGGCTACAAGGCACCATCGGTGATGATCGATCTGGTCGAAGGCAAGGCCGTCGCCGATCCGGTGTTCACCGGCCTCGACGAATGCACCAAGGACACGGTCGACACCTGCATCCAGAAGTAGGTTCTCGATTTCGGGGCGCCCTTTGACGGGCGCCCCGTCTCTTCCCGGACGGACGCAACGGTTGGGGCAGCAGGCTCCGGCTTTGACGCGTCTGTAGTTTGGATTTTCGGCAACGAGATCGGCGCGCCGTGCAGGTTCGGACCAGTCCGGACGCAGACGGCCGACGCATTGGAACGTGAATGCCGGACGAGAAATCAAAGAAGCGAGCCGAGCGGGCCAAGGCACAAGCCAGCCGCGGTCCGGCTGTCATGCGCAGGGCCGGTGCCGCGCATTTTCCGGGAGCGAGCGTCCATGTCTCGCTGGCCGGCGAGATCGGCCTCAGAATCGTGCGAGGCGATTATCCGCCCGGCACGATTCTGCCCAACGAGGCCAAATGGGCCGAGACCTTCGATGTCAGTCGTTCGGCGGTGCGCGAAGCCATCAAGATGCTGATGGCCAAAAGCCTGCTGGCTTCACGGCCCAAGATCGGCAGCTGGGTCGAGCCCAGGGAACGCTGGAACCTGCTCGACCGCGATGTGCTGGCCTGGTACGCGACCGGGCCGGACCGGGAGGCCTTCCTGCGCACGGTGCAGGAGTTCCGTCACATCATCGAGCCGGAAGCGTCGGCCTTTGCCGCCACGCGGCGCAGCGACGAGCAGATGGACGAGATCAGCCAAGCCTGTCGTGAGATGGGCGAGGCTTTGAACCTGCAGGAGCGTATCCGCGCCGACACGCGTTTTCACCTCGCCATATTGCGCGCCTCGGGCAACGATCTGCTGGTGCCGCTTGGCGTTCTGATCGAGTCGGCGCTCGATCATCTCTTTGTCTTCGTCACACGCGAGACCAGCGATCAGCGGCGGGCGCAGGCGCTGCATGAGGCGATCGAGAAGAACATCCGCCTGCAGCGTCCTGCGGCCGCGCGCAATGCGGTGCACAAACTGCTCGCCAACACCGACGATGTTATCGGCCGGTCGAGGCGCTGACACAGGCTTTTCGCCACCTCAAATCGTCTGCTTCTTGCCATCCTTGCTGGGCATCAGGTCGACGCCGTTGACCTTGCCGATATATGTCGCCAGCATCGGCACGAATTGCTCGGCCGGGCCAGTGGCATGGGCACCGGCGAAGGAGTTCTTGGTGGCGTTGCCGAGCGGGTTGGCGATGCCGGCCGCACCCGCCATCGATTCCAGATAGGTCAGGTCCTTGAAGGCGTTGGCGATGGTGAATTTATGCGCGTCGCGGTCGCCCTCCAGCGTCCAGCGCATGAAGGTCTGGTAGAAGCCGCAATCCATGCGGCCGTTGCGGATGACGCTGTCGAAACGCGGTGGCGAGATGCCGACCTTCTCGGCCAGCGCCAGCGCCTCGGAATAGATCGCGGCATAGCCCAGCGAGATGAAGTTGTTGAGCAGCTTCATGCGGTGGCCGTCACCGGTATCGCCAATATGGACGATGCGGCCGGCCCAGGTTTCGATGACCGGCTTCACACGGGCAAACAGCGCGTCGGGCGCGCCGACCATGGCGTCGAGCGTGCCTTCCCAGGCTTCCTTCGGGGTGCGGCTGAGCGGTGCATCGACGAAGTCGACGCCGATCTCCTTCAGTTCCGCCGCCAGCGCTACCGTCGAGACCGGATCGGCGGTCGAGCAGTCGACGACAACCGAGCCTCTTTTCAGGCCCTCCTTGAGGCCGCCGGGGCCACGGATGATGGCTTCGACCTCGCGCGAGCCGGTGACGCAGATGAAGACGATATCGGATGCCGCTGCCACCTCACGCGAGGTGGCCACTTCCTTCGCACCGCGGCCAGCCAAGTCTTCCGCCGGCTTGCGGTTCTTGCGGCCGAGGAAGGTCAGGCCATAGCCCTTGTCCACGATGTTCTTGGCAATGCCGTGCCCCATCAGGCCAAGGCCGATAAAGCCGATCTTTTCGCTCGCGGCGGTCGTGGTCATGTCTTGAAGTCCTGTTGCGATGATTGATAGTGGGCGCCGCCGTCTGGCGGGCGAGGGTGGTTGCGGAATGCCATATTGTCTGACAATACACGGAAATCCTAGGCATTGGAGACGAAAATGACGAAGCGGATCATGTTCACCGGCGGCAGCGGCAAGGCCGGTCGCCATGTCGTGCAATATCTGGTCGAACAGGGCTGCCAGGTGCTCAACATCGACACCAGGCCGCTCGACAATCCCAAGGTACGCACGCTGATCACCGACATCACCGACAGCGGCCAGGTGTTCAACGCGCTGTCGAGCTATATGGGTCTGCACGAATTCGACCCGTCGCTGCGCCCGCAGCCGGTCGATGCCGTGGTGCACTTCGCCGCCATACCGCGCATCATGATCACGACCGACAATGAGGTGTTCCGCATCAATGCGATGGGCACCTACAACGTCATCGAGGCGGCGGTGAAGCTTGGCATCCCCAAGGTGGTGATCGCGTCCAGCGAGACCACCTACGGCGTGGTGTTCGCCAATGAACCGCGCGACCCCAAATATTTTCCCCTCGATGAAGAATACGACGTCGATCCGATGGACAGCTATGCTCTGTCCAAGGTCGTCAACGAGCACACGGCGCGCGCCTTTGCGCAGCGCAACGGCACCGATATCTATGCGTTGCGCATCGGCAACGTCATCGAGCCGCACGAATATTCGCTGTTTCCGAAGTGGTTTGCCGATCCGGGCTTTCGCAAGCGCATCGCCTGGAGCTATGTCGACGCGCGCGATCTCGGCCAGATCGCGCTGCGCGCCGTTGAAACGGACGGGCTCGGCTTCCAGGTGTTCAACGCCGCCAATGACGACACCTCGTCCGACCTGCCGACAGCGGAACTGTTGAAGCGGTTTTATCCCGACGTGCCGGTCAAGACGAAGCTCGGCGAATATGAAACGCTGCTTTCCAACCGCAAGGCCAGGGACATGCTCGGCTTCCGTCCCGAGCACAGCTGGCGCAAATACGTCAAATAGGACTGGCAAATTGGGCTTTGGGGCAAGGTTGTAACCTGATCTGTGCACAGGCGCAGGCTTTGCCGTCTGCGCCCGGCACTCTGCTTGACAGCTTTCGAAATCCGGACTTTGTGGACGCATGAGGGACGGAAAGCCGAATAAGGGAACGAAGCCTGAAAAGGGGGCATCCGCCGAGCGCCCGGCGGCCCTTCGCCGGGCTGACGCGACCCGGATGCCCGGCACCAGCGTGCATGCGTCACTGGCCAGCGAAATCGGGCTTCGGATCGTGCGCGGCGACTATCCGCCGGGCACCATCCTGCCCAATGAAGCCAAATGGTCCGAAACCTTCAACGTCAGCCGCTCGGCGGTGCGTGAGGCGATCAAGATGCTGATGGCCAAAAGCCTTCTGGCATCGCGCCCCAAGATCGGCAGCTGGGTGGAGCCCAGGGAGCGCTGGAACCTGCTCGATCGCGATGTGCTCGCCTGGTACGCGACCGCGCCCGACCGTGAGGTGTTCCTGAAGACGGTGCAGGAATTCCGCCATATCATCGAGCCGGAAGCGACTGCCTTCGCCGCCATGCGACGCACCGAAGAGCAGATGGCCGAGATCAGCCAGGCCTGCCGCGAGATGGGCGAGGCGCCGAGCCTGCAGGAGCGCACGCGCGCCGATACGCGTTTCCATCTGGCCATCCTGCGCGCCTCCGGCAACGATCTGCTGGTGCCGCTCGGCGTGCTGATCGAATCCGCCTTCGATCATCTGTTCACCTATACGACGCGCGAACTCGACGATCTGCAGCATGCACAGCAACTGCACGAGGCGATCGAGAAGGCCATCCGCCTGCAGCGGCCGGAGGCGGCCCGCAACGCGGTGCGCAAGCTGCTCGCCAATACCGACGGCGTCATCAACACCCGGTAGGATATGCTGATATTCAGGTGAGGCCGGCCTGCAAACGCCGGCTTTCTGCGCTTCCGGTGCTCACTTACTTAAGTACGCTCCGCTCCGGTTCTCGAAATCCAACGTTTTCGGCGCGGCCTGACCTGAATCTCAACACATCCTGCGAGCGCTCAGCCGGCCTGCGAAGTGGCCAGGTGCTGCCTGGTCAGCGCGACCAGCAGCGCCTGGTCGCGGGCGGCGTGCTCGGGGCGGTTGACCACCTCGTCGCCATTGACGATCGCACCCCAGAAGCCGCGCAGTTCCTCGACGAAGGCTTCGCCGTAGCCGGCACGCAGATCCCTTGTCGACAGTGTGTGGCCGTCCGAGGTCTTCACAGTCAGCCGGGTCGGATGATGGTTGAGCCAGGGCGAGGGGAATTCGAGCTCAAGGCTGGCATCGTCGAAGAAGAGCGTGATGCGTTCCTTGTAGTCGGCGAGCTTCGGCACGGTGAGATGCGTCATCGTCCACAGCGCCTGGCCGTCGAGCAGTTTTACCGCGCCCTGGCCGCCATCGCCATTGGCGAAGATCTGCGCGCCGACAACCTCGCCCTCCGGCACGCTGAGCGCGTCGAGCAGGCCGTGCACGGCATTCACATCGTGAATCAAGGCGGAGCTGTAAGCGCCGGTAAACCCACGGAAAGCCAGATCGGTCATGGGCTGGCCGATGGCGCGCTCGACCTGTTGTTTCTGCCTGGCTTGCGCGGCGGCAATCAGCTCCTCGGGAATGTCGTTGCCGCGCTTGTAGCGCTGGTGGGCGATGAACGGCCAGGCATCGGGATCGTTGACCTCGACCGAGACGGACCGCAACGTCTTTGCCGTGCCGGGCAGCGAGGCCAGCGCCAGCCGGTAGCTCGGATCGAAGCGCTTCATATAGCCGACCTGCATGACCTTGCCGGCCTTGTCGCGCGCGGCGATGATCTCGGCGATTTCCGCCGGGGAATAGCAGAGCGGCTTTTCGCAGAAGACATGCAGGCCGCGCCCGAGTGCGGCCAGTACCTGCTCGTGATGCAGCGGGTCGGGCGAGCCGATGACGACGGCGTCGAGCTTCTGGCCGAACAGTTGCTCCGGCGTTTCGAAATTGGCGATGCCGTGAATTTCGCTGACATATTCCCGCGAAATCCTTGACGGGTCGGCAACGCCGACCAGTTCGAACAGGTCGCCGAGCCGCAACAGGTTTGGAATATGCTCGACCTGCGAAATCATGCCGGCGCCGATGACGCCGACGCGTATCCTGCTCATGCTGTTAATACTCTCTGCAAAAGTGTTCCAGGCTCAGGGTGCGGCGGCCGGCCGGTTGCCGATCTGCGCCAACAGCCCGGCAATCTCAGCTTCCACCGCCTTCAAATCCTCGCCGCCCGACATGATGGAAATCACCTCGTCGCGCGAGATCTCGGACTTGGCGTATGTACCGCGATTGCGGCCGCGGTTGAGCAGCGTGAAAGTGTCACCGACAGGGTAGGCGTGGTGGATGTTGTGGCTGATGAAGATCACGGCCAGGCCGCGTATGCGCGCCTCGATGATGAATTTCAGCACCATCGCCGCCTGATGCACGCCGAGCGCCGAGGTCGGTTCGTCCAAAATCAGCACCTTGGCGCCGAAATGCACGGCGCGTGCGATCGCCACCGACTGGCGCTCGCCGCCCGACAGCGTGCCGACGGCCTGCGTCGGGTCGCGCACGTCGATGCCGATATCGGCCATCGCCTGGCGGGCAATTGTGTTGGCGCGCTCCTTGTCGAAGCGCGAGAAGGGCAGGCGGCTTCTGGTCGGCTCGCGGCCGAGGAAGAAGTTGCGCGTGATCGACATCAGCGAGATCATGCCGAGGTCCTGGAAGACCGTCGCGACGCCGAGGTCCTGCGCGTCGCGCGGGCTGCGGAACGTGACGGGCTTGCCGTCGACGAAAATCTCGCCCTTGGTCGGCCGGTGCACGCCCGACAGAACCTTGATCAGCGTCGACTTGCCGGCGCCGTTGTCGCCCAGCAAGCAGTGCACCTCGCCGGGATAGACCTTGATGTCGATATCCTGCAGCGCGCGCACCGAGCCGAAATTGACCGATACACCACGCAATTCCATGGCTGGCTGGATGGCCGGGGATGGGTTTGGATAGGTCATTTGCCACCTCCGCGTCCGAGCGCCTTGAGGCGGATGTAGTTGTTGACGAGCACGGCCATCAAGATGACGATGCCGAGGAAGACCTTGAACCAGTCGGTGTCGATGCCGGTGTAGAAGATGCCCATCTGCACCAGGCCGAAGATCAGCGCGCCGAACAGCACGCCATAGACGGTGCCGTAGCCGCCGGTGAGCAGCACGCCGCCGATGACCGCGGCGATGATCGCCTCGAATTCCTTGAGCAGGCCGCGCGTGGTGTCGGCGGAGCCGGCCTCCATCACCTGGATGGTGGCAAGCAAGGTCGCGGCACAGGCGGTGTAGATGAACAGCGCGATCTTAACCCGGTCGACCGGCACGCCGACATTGCGGGCGGCATTGAGGTCGCCGCCGGTGGCGAAGATCCAGTTGCCGTATTTGGTCTGGGTCAAGACATAGCCGGCAAGCGCTGTCAGTCCGAGCCACCAGACGATCGACATCGGAATGCCGACGACGAAGGGAATGCCGTCGGTGCGGGTGGCGATCCAACCTTGCGTGCCCATCCATTGGAAGAAGCCAGTCAGGAGATGGCCGTTGAACAGGCCCGCGGTTGCCGGGTCCGGCGCGCCGTCGAGGATGTAGGGGATCTGCGTGCGGCCGGTGACGGCGCGGGTGATGCCGATCGACAGGCCGCGCAGGATGTAGAGCGACGCCAGCGTCACGATGAAGGAGGGCAGGCGGGTCTTCACAACGATCAGGCCGTTGACGTAGCCGGTGAGGATGGCGACAGCGAAGGCGCAGGCGATGCCGCCCCACAGCGGCAAGCCCCAATATTTCACCGTCAGTCCGATGACGACGCCGGCGAAGCCGACCATCGAGCCGACGGAGAGATCGAACTCGCCGGCGATGATGAGAAGGGCTGCGGCCGTGGCGATGATGCCGAGTTCGGCTGCCAGCGTCAGGAAGGTCATCGACCCCTGTAGCGAATAGAGGTTCGACGCACCCGGCAGCAGGGCGAAGATGATGACGGTGGCGATGAGGCCGCCGGCGGCACCGGCTTCGGGCCGGCGCAGCCATTGCGTCAGCCGGCCGGTGCTGGCCAGCCGCTCGTCAGTGCCGGCAGCCCGTTTCGACGTCATGCCGAAACGGTCCTTGCCCAGTACCCCGGGGGCCGGCGCTTCTGGAGGTATCGCCTTGTCTTCCACAACAGCCATTAGGCTCCCCAATCGCTCACTTCGCAATCTCGACCAGAGACGGGAGCGCATGGCGGCTCCCCGATCCGTTTTGGTCTTGCCTTAGCGGATGCCGTCCTTGGCGAGCGCCAGGATCGCCTTGGCCTTATCGGGCGAGTCGATGAACAGCGGACCGGTGTAGGCGTTGTTCTGCGGCCAGAAGCCATGTGTGGCATGCTCGACCAGATAGATCACCGGCAGGTATCCCATCAGATATTGCTGGGCGTCCATGCCGAAGCCCATTTCGCCGGCGACGACGGAATCCAGGACTTCGGGGCTGATGTCGAAGGTGTAGAGCTTGATCTTGCCGAACAATTCCTTCTGCCGGAAGAACGGGATCAGCGGATTGGCGGCAGTGGCGCCGAGCGCGAAGACGGCCTGGGTGTCGGGATGCGCCGACAGATAGGCCTCGGTGCGGCGCTGGATGTCGGCCGGATCGGGCGACACGGTAAGCACTTCGGTGCCGCCGCCTGACGGCTTCAGCCCATCATTCAACCCCTGGCAGCGCTGGTCGAGGCTGACATTGCCGACCTCGTGGTTGATGCAGACGACTTTGAGCGTGCCTTCCTTGGCCAGCCGCTCGCCGGCCTTCTTGCCGGAATCATATTCGGAGACTGTGCCGACGTAGAGAGAGGTGCCGAGTTCGGCGCCTTCCTTCTCGCCGGAATCCAGGACGACCATCGGAATATTGGCGGCAAGGCCGGCCTTGACCGATTTACCAAGCGCATTGGCGTCGGCAATGGAGACGGCGATGCCGTCTGGATTGGTGGCGATGGCCGCGTCGAGCAGGCGGGCCTGCTCGACCACGTCGAACACTTGCGGCGCATAATATTCGACCTTGGCGCCGGTCAGCGCCGCCGCATCGTCGACGCCGCGCTTGACCACCGACCAGTAGGGATCGGAGGCCGAGCCATGCACCACGAAGGTGATGCGGACATCCTTGGGATCCTTCAGGCCGGCCGCTTGCACGACGCCCGCCAGCATACTCATCGAGACAAGCGCGCCGAGCGCCAGTTTCAGAACAGTCTTCATGTCATTCTCCCATTGTCGTTGCAGTTCCAATTCCCTCTTTGCGCCTCGGCCGACGGATCGGCTTACGGCGCTGACCGGGTGGCCGCTTTGCGGGCCTTTGCCAGTGTCGATGCCCCGAGCCGTGCACGAAGCTCCTCGCGCAGCGGCTTCATGCCGATGATGTCGATGTCCTGCGCGCCGAGCCAGTCGCGGAAAGCCTGGTCGCGGAAGAGTTCGTATTCCTCGGTGCGGATATAGGCGGAGCGCGGCTCGATGAGTTCCAACTCGCCCGGCGCGTTGAAGTGCAGGCAAAAGAAGGTCAGGCCTTCGCGCACCCCTTCGACCAATGCCCTGTAGGCGGGCCCTATCGGCTTGGAGCGTGGACGGCCCCAGGTCGTCTGAATGGCGGCGTCGAAGATGACAAAGCCCTTGGCCCGGGCTTCAGTGACGCCGCGCTGGAACGCCGCTTCGGTGACGCCAACCAGATTGTCGTTGGGCGAATAGGCCGACAGCGTTTTGGTCAACAGCACCGGCAAGCGATATTCCAGGCCGAGCTTGATGTAGACGTCGCAAAACTCGGGCGACAGCGCTGCCCCCATATGGGCGTCAAGATGAGTGACGTCGATGCCGGCGCGGTAGGCGGTGTCGATCTGGGCGCGAAGCTCGGTTTCCACCGCTTGCGGTGCTGCCTTGCGGCGGGTGGTCGCGACATCGGGCCAGAAATAGCCGAACTCGTCCGTCAGGCCGGCCGCGCGCGACGGCGACGTCAGCGGCCGCCATTTGTAGTGCTGCTTTTCGCTGTTCAGCGTCAGGTGGACGCCGAGATCGAGCCGGGGATCGGCGGCTGCCGCTTCGGCCATCTCAGGGAACCATGGGCACGGCACCATCACGGCGCCGGAGCTGCAGGCGCCCAGTGCGGTCAGTTCGAGGAAGGCGCTGTTGGCGCCATGGCACATGCCGACATCGTCTTCATGCAGGACGAGCTGTCGCGTCATGGACGGCCACCGTCTTGCCGGCCACCATCTTGCCGGCCACCATCTTGCCGGCACCCCGGTTTCGAGGGTCTTCCAAAGTGTGTCCCGTGCTGCATGGAACCGACCGTTTGCCCAACTGGACGCGATGGAACGCCCAATGCGGGCTTTCCGACAGGGCCACTTCAGCGAATTCGGATGGGTACGATTTTTCCGCGGGCCTGCATTCTGGAATGTCGATTTCATTCGATATGCCCACAGTCGGCGCTAAACGCCGCTCCGACGTGAGCAGGATGGCTTGGTCCGATCGCAGCGGAGTGGTTCTTTCAAACAGCGGCCGCAGGCGTACTGCTTTCATACCATCAGCGATGTGGAGACTTGCCATGTACACTGCCGGCGAAGAAGAGATCGAAGCCATTGCCAGGGTGATCCGCTCGGGTGCGCTGTTTCGCTATGGCGAGAACAGCGAGTGCAACCGCTTCGAGGCCCGCTATGCCAGGCATCTCGGCGTCGAGCATTTTGCGCTGGCCGCCAGCGGCACCTATGGGCTCGCCGCCGGCCTGATCGGCCTCGGCATCGGCCCGGGCGATGAGGTGCTGGTGCCGGCGCACACCTATATGGCGACCGCCACAGCAGTGCTGTCGGTCGGCGCCATTCCGGTCATTGTCGATATCGACGAGAGCCTGACCATCGACCCGGCCGCTCTGCGCGACGCCGTCGGCCCGGGCACCAAGGCGGTCATCCCGGTACATATGTGGGGTGCGGCCTGCAACATGAACGCCATCATGGACATCGCTAAAAAACGCGGTCTGCTCGTGCTGGAAGATGTCTGCCAGGGCATTGGCGGCGGCTATGAGGGCAAGAAGCTCGGCTCCATCGGCCATGCCGGCGCCTACTCCTTCAACTACTTCAAGAACATCACGTCGGGCGAGGGCGGCGGCATCGCCACCAGCGATCCGAAAGTGGCCGAGCGCGCGCGCTGCGCCATCGACCCCTGCCACTTCTACTGGCAGGGCCGCAGCGACAGCATCAAGCCGTTCGCCGGCATCGGCGCGCGCGCCTCGGAATTGATGGGTGCAATGCTCAATGTCCAGCTCGACCGTCTCGACGGCATCATCGAGGCGATGCGGGCGGAGAAGAAGAAGGTGCTGGCCGGCACGCGCCATCTCGGCAATCTCGGTCTGACGCCGTCGCCGATGAACAGCCCCGACGACGATTGCGCGGCGCAGGTGATGTATCTGCTGCCCAGCGAACAGGCGGCGCAGACTTTTTCGAAGACCATTCCGAGCGTCATTGCCGGCAAGACCGGCCGCCACAATTTCACTCAGTGGGACCAGGTGCTGATGCATGAGGGCGCGCATCATCCGGCGCTCAATCCGTACACGCTGCCGGAAAACAAGGGCCTGCGGCTGACCTATGCCGACGATCTCGGCAAGGGTTCTCTCGACATCCTCAACCGCACGGTGATGATCGCGACGAATCCGGCGCATGGCGACGCCGACATCGACGACATGGTCCATAACATCGATGCGGCGGCCCGTGTGGCGCTGGAGAATGCCTCGCTGGACGATGTCGAGGTGCGCAAGGCAGCGCCCGTCGATCTGCAGAAATTCGATAGTGTGAATTGAAGCGCTCAGCGCTGGATCGGCCTATTGCCGGTCCAGCCGCATGAAGGCAGCGCGCAACGCCAGCACCGCGCGCAGGATCTGGCGTTCGTCCATCGCGGCATAGCCGAGCAGCAGGCCGTGTTCCGGCTCGCTCGAATGGTAGTTGATCGAGATGCCCTGCACGTCGAGGCCCTCCTTGACGGCGGCGGCGACGACGTCGCTGTCCTTGTAGGGTCGGATAAAACTGGCCAGCAGCTGCATGCCGGAATCGTTCTCGGTCACAGTCAGCCATTCGGCCAGATGCTCCTGGCACAGCTTGACGAAATTGGCTTGCCGGCGCGCATAAAGGCGGCGCATGCGTTTCAGATGCGTGGCGAAATAGCCTTGCGTGATGAAGTCGTTGACCGTCGCCTGCAGGATCAGCGGCGCGAACTGGCCGGTGATCGAGACGGCGCGGTCGAAGGGGACCGACAGTTCGCGCGGCACGATGAGATAGCCGATGCGGAGCGCCGGGATCAGCGTCTTGCCGAAGGAGCCGATATAGACGACCCGGTCGGCGTGATCGAGGCCGCGCAGCGCCGGTACCGGCCGGCCACGGTACCGGTACTCGCCGTCATAATCATCCTCGACGATCCAGGCGCCGTGGCGCTCGGCAATGTCGAGCAGTTGCAGCCGCTCCTCGATGCGCATGATGGTGCCGAACGGCCACTGGCAGGATGGCGTCACATAGATCAGCCGCGGCGGCGGCAGCTCTGGGTCTGCGAGATGCCAACCGTGGCGATCGACCTTCAAGGGCGCGAGCTGCGCGCCGCTGGCGAGAAAGGCGCTCTTGGCGCCGAGATAGCCGGGCTCCTCCATCCAGACATGGTCGCCTTCGTCCATCAGCACGCGCGAAGCGAGGTCGAGTGCTGCCTGCGCGCCGGTGACGATGATGACCTGGTCGGCGGTGCAGTTGATGCCGCGCGACAGGCTGATGGTCGACGCAATGGCCTGGCGCAGACCGGGATGGCCGGCAAAGGAGATATAGCCGAGCAAGTTCTCGTCGCGGCTGCGTGCGTTGCGCACCAGAAGGCTCGACCAGATGGTGAAGGGGAAGGACGCGGTTTCCGGCACGCCGGGATGGAAGTTGATGACACCGGCATTGCGCGGCGGCTGCGGGCCGTTGACGATGGTCTGACCGCGCCGCGAGAGCTTTTGCGGAGCGGCAAGCCCGGCGCGCAGCGCGGCCGGCGGGCGTTTCTGCTGGATCGGCGCCACCCAGGTGCCGGACCCGGCGCGCGCCTCTATAAACCCTTCGGCGAGCAGCTGGTCGTAGGCGGCGATCACCGTGTTTCGGCCGACCTTGAGATCCTCGGCCAGCGAGCGTGTCGATGGTAGCAGCGTGTTCTGCTGGATCTGGCCGTCGAGGATGAAGCGCCGCAGGGCGCCATAGATCTGTCGGTGCATCGGTTCGTCCGAGCCGCGGTCGACCGACATGATGTCGAGGGAAAGGCGCATGTGGTCGGCCAAGCTAGTCTCCGACGAGCCTGGCTGCGCGCGCGATCTTTTCTTCGTTAAGCAGGCAAACGGTCTCGAGCACCAGCCGTCTGGTTGCGGGACGGACCTCACGGCTGTTCTTCAGCGCGCGATGAACGGTTGCCGCGCCGAGTTCCGCCTTCTCGGCGATCTCACGGATGGTGCAAAGCCGTTCCATGCCGAGTGCCGCCTCGAATGCCATGTCGCTCCTCCATCCGCATCAAGGCATGCCTCGTCGCCAGCCTCAAGCTTGAAACGCCGGGCCGGCAACTCGGGGGCAAAAATTTCGATGCCAAGAACTGTGCGATCCGCGCCGCCAAGGGAGGGCGGCGGCGCGGATCGCCGGGCGCTTTCGCGTCGCTACCCCTACCGAGGCGCGCGCCCAACCGGCCCAACCACCAGCCCCCCGGCGGTGGTTAGGCCAAGTCTCGTATCGCGACGTCGAACCCGGCCGCGCAGGCCGATTTGAGAAGCGAAGCGTAACCTTTCGTGGCATAGGTCAAGGGGTGTGCCTTGGCCGGATCCTGCTCGGCCTCGACGACGATCCAGCCTTCGAAGCCGCGCTTGGCCAGCGGCTTCAACAGCGACAGGAAATCGACGGAACCGTCGCCGGGCACAGTGAAGATTCCTTCCATCACTGCCGCCATGAAACTCATGTCCTCGCGCCGTGCCTTCTCCAGCACGGCCGCGCGGACGTCCTTGCAATGGAAATGCACGATGCGGTCGAGATGCCGGTTCAGGAGGGAGGCCGGGTCGCCGCCTGAGAACAGACAATGGCCGGTATCGAACAGCAGGCCGACGCTCTTGCCGGTTGCGGCTATCAGCCTGTCGACCTCGTCATCGCTCTCGACGATGGTGCCCATATGGTGATGGAAAGCCATGCCGACGCCGAAGGCAGCCATGCGGTCGGCGAGTTCGGTCAGCTTCTCGCCATAGGCGGTCCATTCGCCGTCAGCGAGGCGCGGACGCTGTGAGATCGGCGCGAAAATGCCGTCATGACGGCCGCGCGAGGTGTCGGCATAGACGACGACCTTGGCGCCGAGGTCGCGCAGCAGGGTCAGATGCGAGGTGAGGGCGGCGAATTCCTCGTCGACCGTGCGGTCCAGAATGCGGCCGTCATACCAGCCGGAGACGAGCTCCAGTCCGTAAGAAGACAGGATCGGTCCAAGCTCGTCGCTTCGCCTGGGGAATTTGCCGCCGAGTTCGGTGCCGCGATAGCCGGCCTGCCTGGTTTCCGACAGGCATGTCGCGAGCGGCGTATCGCCGCCGAGTGCGGGAACATCATCATTGCTCCAGGTGATGGGATTGATGCCGATCTTGACCGTCATGCCGCTACTTCAAAGGGCTCGGGGAAACACAAAGCCGAGGCCGGCAAATTGAGGGGAAAGAGGACCTGTCACTAGGTCCAGTTGAGGTGAATTTGGCAGAGCCAATCGGGAGCGCTAAAGCGCGTCCCGTTTGAACGGACTAAGTCGACGCGCTTAGGTCTTTGTTTATGCATGTCGTTGTCTCAAAACCGGCGCCACTTTTGAGCGACATGCATTAATCCTGCTGCGGCCGTCCGAAGGCCGCGCGCAGTTCGTCCTTGGCGTCCTCGAGCACTTTCCGGCGCGCCTGCGGCAGGTTCTTGCCGGCGCGGTTGATGTAGAAATTCAGCATCGACATGGCCGACTCAAACGGCTGGGCCTTGCGGCGGTCGCTGTGCTCGGCCGAGCGCTTGAGCGAGGCCGCGATCTTCCTGGCGTCGTCGGCTTCGAAGATGTGGTCCTCAAGGTCCATCGCATCGCTGTGCTCGGTCACCTCGGCCGACCATTTTTTCTTCGCGGTCATGACAAACTCCTTCCTGTCGCAAAAACTCGGGCAGGCCGCCGCGGTTCCCGAGAAATCGCCGGGCCGCTGGAGCCACGGATCATGGCCCTGTGGCGCTGCCCGTCGCGGTGAATGCGCCGATAGTGGCGACACAACGGTCGACTTCCCAGGACCGTAGACAGGAAACGCCTTGACCCCGATCGTCGCCAATCAGGCGGATAGCCCCGGCATCGACAGCAGCTACGCCTGGATGCGGCTTGCCATCTCCATGCTGCTGGCGACGATCGGTGCGGTCGGCATGTGGGCCGTCGTCGTCGTGCTGCCGGCCGTGCAGGCCGAGTTCGGCGTTGACCGCGCCGCGGCATCGATGCCCTACACCGCAACCATGGTCGGCTTCGCCGCCGGCAATGTGCTGGTTGGCCGCGCGGTCGATCGCATGGGGTATTGGATCCCGGCACTGCTATCCTCGGTGGCTCTCGCCGCCGGCCTGCTGCTCGCCGCGTTGTCGACCTCTATCCTGCAATTCACCCTTGCCCAGGGCGTGCTGATTGGTGTCGGCACATCGGTGATCTTCGGGCCGCTGATCGCCGACATCTCGCACTGGTTCAACCGTCGGCGCGGCGTCGCCGTCACGGCGGCGGCTGCTGGCAACTATCTCGCCGGAGCGCTCTGGCCAACCATCATGCCGACACTGATCAAGGCGGAAGGCTGGCGCTTCACCTATGCCGGCATCGGTGTCTTCTGCCTGGTCACCATGGTGCCACTGGTGCTGTTGTTGCGGCGCGCTGCTCCGACGGCGGCTGCCGCCGGTTCGCCCGGAAGCCGGCCAGTGCAGTCGATTTCGCTGTCGCCGGCGGCGTTGCAGGTGCTGCTGATCGTTGCCGGTCTCGGCTGCTGCGTGGCGATGTCGATGCCGCAGGTGCACATCGTCGCCTATTGCATGGATCTTGGCTACGGCATTGCGCATGGCGCCGACATGCTGTCGATCATGATGGCGGCGGGCGTCGTCAGCCGGCTTGCCTCCGGCTTTGTCGCCGACCGCATCGGCGGCGTGAAAACCCTGCTTATCGGTTCCGTGCTGCAATGCCTGTCGCTTTTGTTTTACATCCCGTTCGACGGGCTTGCCTCGCTCTATGTCGTGTCGCTGGTGTTCGGCCTGTCGCAAGGCGGCATCGTGCCTTGCTATGCCATCATCGTGCGCGAATACCTGCCCGCCAGGGAGGCCGGCCAGCGTATCGGCATCGTCATGATGGCGACCATCTTCGGCATGGCGATCGGTGGCTGGATGTCGGGCTGGATCTACGACCTGACCGGCTCCTACGCCGCCGCGTTCCTCAACGGGATCGCGTGGAACTTGCTGAACATAGTGGCCATCGGGCTGCTGCTGTGGAAAGCAAAACGCAGTGCTGCCCTGATGGCTTAGGAAGGCAGGATTGCCCTGTTGCTTGACAAGGGCGATTGGCTGCGCGACGCCAGCAGGCGAGTGGGTGCGGCAGCAGCCGGCATGGTGGCAGTGGAAAAGCTGAACATGGTTTCGCAAGGGCGCAGCGGCCGGGGCCCGGCACGTGGAGGATGTCCATGACCAAGCCGCGCTCGCGTCGCGGCGGCGGCCGCCCGACCCTATCAGATGTTGCGCGCAAGGCCGGCGTCGGCGCCATCACCGTGTCGCGGGCGCTGCGCGAACCGGAACGCGTCAGCCAGGATCTGCGGCGCCAGATCCAGGCCGCCGTCGACGAACTCGGCTATATCCCGGATCCCAATGCACGGGCGCTGGCCTCGGCGCGCGCCGATGTGTTCGGCGTGCTGGTGCCGTCGCTGACCAACAACGTCTTCGCCGAAGTGGTGCGCGGCATCTATGACTGCCTGTCGGACGGCCCGTTCCGCGTCCAGCTCGGCAACACCCATTATTCCGGCCTCGAGGAGGAGCGCCTGCTGCAGGTGTTCGCACCGCAGCGCCCGGCGGCGCTGATCGTGGCCGGCATCGACCAGACGCCGACCTCGCGAAAGCTGCTGGAGAGCGCGGGCTGCCCGGTGGTGCAGGTGATGGAGACTGGGCCCGATCCGGTCGACATGCTGGTCGGCTTCTCGCATTTCGACGGCGGCCGCACGGCGACCGAGCATCTGATCGAGGCGGGCTACCGGCGGATCGGCTTCATCGGCGCACGCATGGACCCGCGGTCGCAGCGGCGGCTTGCCGGCTATCGCGCGGCAATGGAGAAGGCCGGCCTGTTCGACCCCCGGCTGGTCACCACCACGCCGCTACTGTCCAGCGTGACGCTCGGCCGCGAGCTGCTTCGCGATGCGCTGGCCAAGATGCCGGCGCTCGACGGCGTCTTCTGCAACAATGACGACATCGCGCTCGGCGTTTTGTTCGAATGCCATAGCGCCGCGCTCAACGTGCCGAAAACAATCGGCATTGTCGGCTTCAACGACCTCGAAATGATGCAGGCGGCGTTCCCGCCGCTCACCAGTATCCGCACCCCTCGCTATGAAATCGGCCGTCGGTCTGTTGCCATGGCGCTGGCGGCGATCGCAGGACGAAGGCCTGAGCAGCGGGTCGTCGATCTCGGTTTCGAACTCAAGCCCCGCGAGAGCACCGCACGCTGAACACGCTTGGCGGCCTCAGCAAATGGTGCTTTACACAACGTCATGGTAGCGCTACCATTTTCGTCGGGCAGACGTTTTGATGAGAGGCCGTGCCTGTTTATTATACATAAGCAACAGCTCATGCTTGTTTATTATGTATAATATGCTAGTTTCGTTTCTCGCCTGTGAAGCGGCGAGGGGGAGGGGATCGGGCCGGCTTCGGGCCCTTGAGACGTGGCGCCGGCCAGGCTGGAGGGCCTTCGGCAGGCGTGGAAAACACACCACGACAAACAGCATCAAATAAACAAGCAGCAGCAAATAAAACTACAACTGGGAGGAATATCGATGATCAAGTCACTTGTTGGTGGCATCGTTGCCGCCACTGCATTCGTCATGCTGAGTTCGTCGGCCATGGCCGACCCGGAAGTCGTCAAGGGACCGTCGGCTGAGCCGGATTGCTTTGCGCCCTGGGCGGCCGATACGCAGTTCTTCAAGTTCCCCAAGAAAGACGGCCCATACCGCATCGCGCTCGCCAATGGCTATATCGCCAACACCTGGCGCATCCAGATGGTGCAGACCGCCAAGGCCTATGCGGCCCAGCCGGAGGTCGCCGCGAAACTGAAGGAATTCAAGGTCGTCTCGACCGGCGAGGACGTGCCGGCCCAGATTTCGGCGATCAACAACTTCATCGATTCCGGCTATGACGCGATCGTCGTCAACGCCCAGAACCCGACCGCTTTCGGGCCGGTCATCAAGCGCGCCAAGGAAGCTGGCGTCATCCTCGTCGCCTTCGACAATATTCTCGACACCAAGGACGCCATCAACGTCAATGTCGACCAGAAGGGCCTTGGCGAATTGTGGGGCAAATGGCTGGTCGGCCATGTGCCGAATGGCGGCAAGGTGCTCGAAGTGCGCGGCGTTGCCGGAACTTCCGTCGACACCGACCGTCACAACGGCATCCATGAAGCGCTCGATGCCTCCGGCAAGAAATGGGACGTCACCGAGGTGGTCGGCAAATGGGACGACGGCGTGGCACAGAAGGCCACGGCCGACGCCATTGCCACCAACGGTCCGTTCGACGGAATCACCGGGCAAGGCGGCGACACCGGCATCGTGCAGGCGATGATCGATGCCAAGCATGCTTTCGTGCCGTTCGGCGGGGAGACCGAGAACGGTTTCCGCAAGTTCTGCGCGGCACATGCCGGCGACGGGCTGAAATGCTCATCGGCCGGCACCGGTCCGGCGCAGGTCGCGGTCGCCATCAAGACGGCGATTGCCGCGCTCGAAGGCAACGTCGTTCCGCAAGCAGTGAAACTGCCACTGGCGATCGTCGAGGATCCGAACTTCAAGGCCGGTCAGGATTTCTTCCCCGACCAGTCCGACAATTTCTTCGTCGGCAATTCCTTCCCGACCTGCGGCATCAATTTCACCGCGCAGGAAATTATGGGCCAGACCAAAGCTGACCAATAGGGGCTGACCAATAGGCGGCATATCCGGCGCCGCGGGATCTCCGCGGCGCCGGCCACTCGATATCCCTTGAAGTCAAACTGCCTCGGGAGGGCCGATGGACGGTGCGGTTCCGCTCTTCCGGATGGAAGGCATATCCAAGCGCTATGGTGGTGTGCGGGCGCTGGAAAAGGCCGAGCTTTCGGTCTCGTCCGGTAGCATCCACGCCATTCTCGGCGAAAACGGCGCCGGCAAATCGACGCTGATCAAGGTCATGGCGGGCGTCGTCGCGCCCGACGAAGGCCGCATGATGCTGAACGGCAGCGAGGTGACGTTCGCTTCGCCTGCTGCTGCAAACAAGTCCGGCATCGTCTGCATCTTCCAGGAGCTGTCGCTGGTTCCCGAACTCAGCGTTGCCGACAACATCGTCATCTCCGATCCGCCGAAGCGTTTCGGCATGATCGACCGCAAGGCGCAGCGCCGCATTGCCGAGGATGCGCTGGCACGCGCAGGTGCGGCCGACATCCATCCATTGGCGCTGGTCAAGGATCTTCCGCTTTCAAGAAGACAGATGGTCGAGATCGCCAAGGCATTGGCCAGGAAGCCGCGCATCCTGATCCTCGACGAGGCGACCTCGGCCCTGACCGCGACGGACGTCGCCAGGATATTCAGCGTGCTCAAGCGATTGCGCTCGGAAGGGCTGGCGCTGCTTTACATTTCGCACCGCATGAACGAGATCGCCGAGCTTGCCGACCACTGCACGGTGTTTCGCAACGGCCGCAATGTCGCCAGCTACAAGGCAGGCACAAAGAGCGACAACGAAGTCGTCGAACTGATGATCGGGCGCGAATACAGCCATATTTTTCCGCCGAAACCCGCGCGCACCGCAGCCGCCGCCGTTCCCGTGCTGGAGGCGCGCAAGCTGTCCTGGACGGACCGGCTGGACAATGTCTCGCTGACGGTCGGGGCAGGCGAGGTCGTCGGCCTTGGCGGCCTGGACGGCCAGGGCCAGCGCGAATTGCTGCTTGCCTTTTTCGGTGTGCTGCGCGGCCTCGGCGGCCAGATCCTTATCGACGGCAAGCCTGTTTCGATCGCCAGCCCCCAAGCGGCGCGCGACGGCCGCATCGGCATGGCGCTGATCCCGGAGGACCGCAAGACCGAAGGCCTGATGCTGCCGATGACGGTGCGCGAGAACCTCTCCTTTGCCGCCCTAGACCGGCTGTCCAAGGCCGGCATCATCGACCGCGCCGCCGAACAGCGGCTGATCGACGACATGGTCGGGCTGCTGGCGATCAAGACGGCCGGCCTCGACATTCCGGTCGGTGCGCTGTCGGGGGGCAACCAGCAGAAGGTGGTCATCGCCAAATGGCTGATGCGCCAGCCGCGTATCATCCTGCTCAACGATCCGACGCGCGGCATCGACGTCGGCACCAAGCAGGAACTCTATCAACTGATGCGCAAGCTGGCGGATGCGGGGGCGGCGATCCTGTTCTATTCGACCGACTATGACGAACTGATCGGCTGCTGCGACCGCGTGCTGGTGCTCTATGACGGCGCGGTCAAGCGCGAGCTGGTCGGGGCCGAGATCACCGAGCGGGCGCTCATTGCAAGCGCGCTCAACATCCATGGCGATGACGCCGGCGCGAGAGACGATACCGGCGCAAGACAGGGAGCGGACGCGTGAAAGAGTGGCGCTACTGGCTGGCCGAGCAGCGCGGAACACTGATGGCACTCGGCATATTCATTGTCATGTTCGTCATCTACACCTCGAACCATCCGGCGGGCTTCACCGCCAATGTCGTGCAGACGGCGTCCAACAAGGGCGTGCTGCTCGCCTTCGTCGCCATGGCGCAGACACTGGTCGTGATCACCGCCGGCATCGACCTCTCCATCGGCATGATCTTCACGCTGACCAATTGCCTCGCCTCCTGGCTGGTCATAGGCACCGGCCTCGAGACCGCTTTCGGCGTCATCGCCGTGCTCGGCACCGGGCTCCTGTGCGGAGCGATCAACGGCGCCATCGTCATCTACGGCCGCCTGCAGCCGATCGTCGCCACGATCGCCACGGGTGCGGTCTATTTCGGCATCGCGCTGCTGCTGAGGCCGTTTCCCGGCGGTTCGGTCAACGAAGGTCTCGCCGACGCGCTGACCGGGCGCCTGTTCGGCGTAGTGCCGGCCAGTCTTATCGCGCTGCTCGCCGTCGTGCTAATCGTCTGGGTGCCGTTCAGCCGCTCGGTGCTCGGGCGCGCGGCTTATGCGGCCGGCTCGTCGGAGACGGCGGCCTACATGTCCGGCGTGCCGATAAGGCGCGGCAAGTTCGCTGCCTACGCGCTCGCAGGCCTGTTGGCCGCGATCGGCGGACTGTTCCTGACCTTCTTCACCTATACGGGCGATGCAGCCTATGCCAGCGGCAACGCCTATACGCTGTTTTCAATCGCCGCGGTGGTGCTGGGCGGCGTCTCGCTGTTCGGCGGCAAAGGCAGCGCCATCGGCGCCATCTTCGGCGCGCTGGCCTTCCGCACCATCGGCGACCTGTTGTTCGTGTTCGATTTCGACCCGCTATGGCAGCCACTGTTCCAGGGCGTTATCCTGCTGGTTGCGGTCAGCCTCGGCGCCTTCGCACTGTTTCGGGTCCGCAACCGGCTGGAGTGGTTCCTGTGAGCGAAACGACGTTGGGCGGCATCGCCGGCCGCATGCCGAAATTCATCCGCCGCGCCGATCCGGCGGTGCTGACGGCCTTCGCCTGCATCGTGCTGTTGCTGTTCCTAGGCAGCCTCTATTCCAGGAGCTTTCTGTCGCCTGAATATCTCTTGCAGCAGCTCAAGGTGGCCTCGTTCCTCGGCGTCATCGCCACAGGCATGATGCTGGTCATCCTGCTAGGCCAGATCGACCTATCGGTGCCGTGGGCGGTGGCGGCGGGCGCGATGATGGCGTGTGCGGCCGCGGCCTATGGCCCGATCGGTGTGGCGCTGGCCATCCCGTTCGGCATCTTTTGCGGGGTGCTGATCGGGATCGTCAACGGCTTTGGCGTCGCCTATCTGCGCATACCCTCGATGATCATCACGCTCGCCACCAACGCTGTCGCGCAAGGGCTCATGGTCGTTTATACCGGCGGCTACTCGCCACAGGATTCGGCCACCGGCGCCATGCGCTATCTTGCGACAGGTTTTACCATTCCTGGCGTGCCTAACGCCGTCATCATCTGGGCGCTGATTGGTGCCGCGATGGTGTTCGTGCTGTCCCGCACCAGCTTCGGCCGCACCGTCTACGGCATCGGCAACCGCGAGCGTGCCGCCTATCTCTCCGGCATCGATACAAGGCGCGTGGTGATGATCGCCTTCGCTATCTCAGGCGGGCTGTCCGCCTTTGGCGGGGTGCTTCTCGCCGGCTATGCCTCCAAGGCGGCGCAATCGATGGGCGATGCCTATCTCCTGCCGTCGATCGCCGCCGTGGTTCTGGGCGGCACCTCCATCCTGGGTGGCCGCGGCTCCTATCTCGGCACCGTCGCCGGTGTCATTCTGATCACCCTCCTGCAGTCCATACTCTCGGTCATGCAGATGCCGGAGGCGGGGCGGCAGATCGTCTATGGTCTGGTCATCGTCGCCATGCTCCTGCTCTACGGCCGCGCGCCGGCAAGCCGCTGACCGTGGACGAAAAGACGGCACAGGCGCCAATGGACGCTACCGGCTCAGTGCCTCGGGCCATTGTGGTGATGGGCGTCGCTGGCTGCGGAAAATCGGCTGTCGGCAAGGCATTGGCAGCAGAGGAAGGGGCCGTCTTTGTCGAGGGCGACAGGCTGCATCCGCCAGAGAACGTCGCGCGCATGGCGAGCGGCGAGCCGCTCACCGATCAACTGCGTGAGGGCTGGCTCGATGCCATCGGCGAGCGGATCGCCGACCTGACCGGCAGCGGCCAAAGCGTGGTTGCCGCCTGCTCGGCGCTGAAGCGCAGCTACCGCGATCGTCTGCGTGGCTTCCGCCGGGATATCGATTTCATCTATCTGAAGATCGATCCCGCAACCGCCAAGCAGCGTGTCGCCAACCGCAAGGGGCATTTCATGCCGGCAAGCCTGGTCGAGAGCCAGTTCGCCATCCTTGAGCCGCCTGGCGCCGACGAGCAGGCGCTGACGACAGACGCCACACTTCCAGTGGCTGAGATCGTCACCGCCGTTGCCAGCCTGCTGGCCGGCGCAAAATCATGAATCGTCAGGCAAGGCACTTTCCGGCCGTTCGGTGAACCGGTCATGGCCGGACCAGACCATCATTTGCTCGGGATAGAGTTTCAGCGCCTCCAGCAAGCGGTCGCGCTTGAGCAATATGTACTCGGCCTGCAGCGCCATGTTCTTGGCGCCGCCGGCGCTGGTCGAGGGCTCGCCGGCCTCTGCCGGAGCCGGCACCAGTTCGGGACTTAGGACGGCGCGGTATTGGCGGAACGGATCGGTCTCGAAGGTCGACATGGAAAACAGCGCGGCCTTGCCTCTGGCAGCGAAATTCGTCGGCGCCGAAGCCAGGTGGGTCCAGCCGCTCTCGCCAAGGCCGACTTCGGTGAATGTCGAGCCGGCATGCACCGTGTTGGTCACCAACACCACGCCGTTGCTGCCAAGGATCTTCTGGATCCGGCCGGTGACCTGGTAGGCGTCGCTGCGGTCGAACACGATCCGGCTTTTCAGGAAACGGTTCTCGACCCGAACCATCGGCGGGTTCAGGAAGCGCAAGCCGAAGGTCGAATCGGATATGCCGTGAGCCCTGACGCTGAGCTGGTGTGTCTCGATGCCGGCTTCATGGAGAGCGCGTTTGCCGATGATGGTCTGGGCCGTGAACTGATCGCACCAGATGATAGCGCCGTGGCCGCGCTTCAGCGCCGCTTGCAGGCCTTCCAGGCCCTCCAGCCGGATATTAGGTGACCAGCGGCGGCCGATGAGATGCGCGGCAAGCAGCAGACGCCGGCGGTGGTTGGCGCAGAGCAAGGCCCTGAACTGCCTTTGCGCATCGATGCCGTTGCCGAGCACGGCGCGCGTCGCGGCGGCGTAGCGCACGAAATCCTTGCGGATATGGCGCTTGAGGCGCAGCCCAGATACGCGGCTGCAGACCGCGGCCCACCAATCGACCGGCAGCGATGCCGCGACGCCGATGTAGAAGGCGGCCAGCAGCAACTCGCGGAGATCCCTGTTGTTGAAGGTGCGCAACTTGCCGGCGCGAACCTGCTTGCGGCTGAAGAAGCGGACATGCTCGGCGCGTTCGGGCACCAGGATGTCGGCGATGATTTCCGTATGATAAATGACGGCGGAAGATGGTGTCCGGTCGGCTTTCCGGGATTTTCCCAACCACGGCAGCCTCATCCGATCGGTGTCCACCTGTTCTTGCGTGCGTCCGGAAATCGCTTTACTGCGTCTGCCACGGGCGCGCAATCGGCGCCGGCAAGGCCATGGTGAACGCCATTCAGGGTTCGAACTTGAAACAGGCCCTATCGGTAGCACTTCCCCAACTGGCGCCCTGGCGGCCGGCTGCGGTGGCGCTGATGGCGCCGGACCGGCCGTCCCTGAGCTTTGCCGGCCTCGCCAATCTTGTCGACAAGCTCTGCGGCGATCTCGCCAGGCGTGGCCTTACCCGCGGCACGGCCGTCGGCATCGTCTTGCCCAACGGCCCGGAAATGGCGGCCTGTTTCCTGGCGGTCTCGGCGTTGGCGACGGCGGCGCCGCTCAATCCGGCTTACGGCGAAGACGAATTCCGCTTCTATCTCGGCGATCTCGATGTGAAGCTGCTGCTGTGCGGACAAGGCATGGGCGATGCCGCGCGCAACGCCGCAAAGGGGCACGGCATTGCGGTGCTCGACGTCGTCGTGACTGACGGCGCCAAGGCCGGCGAGTTTCTGCTGGCGGGCGACGCCGAGGTGGAGGCTGCCAGCGAGGCTCGCCTCGACGATATGCAGTTCAACGGACCCGACGATTTCGCGCTTGTCCTGCACACATCGGGAACCACGGCGCGACCGAAGATCGTCGGCTTGCGGCAGCGCAATCTGCAGGCATCGATGGCCAACATCGCCAGCACCCTGGCGCTGTCGGCAAACGATATGTGTCTCAACGTGATGCCGCTGTTCCACATTCACGGGCTGATGGCGGCGCTCAGCGCACAGCTGGCAGTCGGCGGCGCTGTTGTCTGCACGCCGGGCTTCAACCCGCTCAAATTCTACGGCTGGCTGGGCGATTTCCGGCCGAGCTGGTACAGCGCGGTGCCGACCATGCATCAGGCGATCCTGGCGCGCGCCGCCCGCAATGGCGAAACCATCGCGGCTGCGCGGCTGCGCTTCATCCGCTCGTCTTCGGCAGCGCTTCCCGACACCGTGTTCCGCGACCTCGAGCGCGTCTTCGGCTGTCCGGTGGTCGAGGCCTATGGGATGACCGAGGCGGCGCACCAGATGACATCCAACGGCCTGCCGCCGGCACGCCGCAAGCCAGGCTCGGTCGGCCTGCCTGCGGGTCCGCAGGTGACGATCCTGGACGACAAGGGGACGATCCTGCCGGCGGGTGAAAAGGGCGAGATCGCGGTGCGCGGCGCCAACATCCATGATGGCTATCTCGACAATCCGGTGGCCAATGAAGCTGCCTTCAGCGATGGCTGGTTCCGCACCGGCGACCAGGGCCTCATCGACGAGGATGGCGATCTGAAGATCACCGGGCGGCTGAAGGAGATCATCAATCGCGGCGGCGAAAAGATCTCGCCGCTCGAGGTCGACAATGTGCTGCTCGATCATCCGCTGGTGGCGCAGGCGGTGACCTTCGCCGTGCCGCACGCCATGCTCGGCGAAGAGGTGGGTGCGGCCATCGTGCTGGCCGAGGGCGCCACCGCCGATGCCGAGCAGATACGCGATTTCGCGCGCAGCCGGATCGTCGAGTTCAAGGTGCCGCGCCACATCCTGTTTCTCCAGGAGATACCCAAGGGTCCCACCGGCAAAATCCAGCGCGTCGGCCTGGCCGGCAAGCTCGGCCTGGTCTGAGGACTCTCATTTCAGCATGATCTTGTCCGAAAACCGGTTCGCACTTTTCGGGACCATGCTCTAATTTAGATCTGCGATGTCAGCTCGACCGGAAAATCATCATTGTCGGCGTCGCGCATGGCGGCGAGGCTGCGATTGTCCAGCACTTCGGCGATCGCCTGGCGCACTTCCAGCATCATGTGCCGGACTTGGCAGGTCGCCTCGTCGCAATCCTCGCAGCGCTGGTATTGCGTGCGGCTGGCGCAGGGTATGGGAGCGAGCGGGCCGTCCAGCACGCGCACGACGTGGCCGATCTTGATTTCGGAAGCCGGCCGGGCGAGGCGATAACCGCCTTCCTTGCCCTTGCGGCTGAGGACGAAGCCGGCATTGCGCAGCTCGCCCAGAATGGCATCCAGAAATTTCTTCGGGATGTTGTTGGCGATCGCGATGTCGTTGACGAATGCAAGCTGGCCGACCGGCAGGCCGGAAAGATGCACGAGGGCCTTGAGGCCGTATTTGCCTTTTTTGGTAAGCATGCCCGCTTCAGTTCATGAAAACCCCAACCACCCGCATCTGGCGGTTGTTTGTGTGCAAATCATGACGTTTCGCCTGAACAACCCGGTTTCGCGTAGAACAAGCCGCCCGGTTGAGACGTTAGGCACAAAGGCGTTGATTCTTTGTAACGTTTTTCGCCGATCGCGACAGATTCCGCATGAAAGCCGTTTGTCGGCGCGCGAACGTAAAAGCCGGCAAAGCGCCGGCTTTCTTGTGAGGTGAGGTCGAACGCTGCTGATATCAGCGGCTGCCATAGGTCTGGTCGAGCAGACCGCCGGCGGCGAAGTGCTCCTTCTGTACCTTGTCCCAGCCGCCAAAGACGTCTTCCACCGTCAGCAGGCGGACATCGGGGAAGTCGGCCTTGTATTTTGCCGCGACTTCAGCGTTGCGGGCGCGCAGGCCATTTTCAGCCGCGATGGTCTGGCCCTCGGGCGTGTAGAGGAAGTCGAGATAGGTCTTGGCGAGGTCACGGCTGCCGTGCTCGTCGGCGACCTTGTCGACGATCGCCACCGGGAATTCGGCGAGCAGGCTGACCGTTGGCGTGACCTGTTCGAACTTGTCGTTGCCATACTCCTTGCGGATGCCGCGCGTTTCCGACTCGAAGGTGATCAGCACGTCGCCGATCTCGCGCTGCACGAAGGTGGTGGTGGCGGCGCGCCCGCCGGTGTCGAAGATCGGCACGTTGTTGAACAGCTTGGTGACGAACTCCTTCACCTTGGCGTCGTCGCCCTTGAAGGCTTCCTTGGCGTAGGCGGTTGCGGCCAGATAGGTGTAGCGCGCATTGCCCGAGGTCTTGGGGTTGGGGAAGATCACCTGCACGTCGTCGCGCACGAGGTCGTTCCAGTCCTTGATGTGCTTGGGGTTGCCCGCGCGGACGAGAAAGGATGGGAGCGAATAGAAGGGCGAGGCGTTGTCGGGGAAATCCTTCTGCCAGTCGGCGGCGACGAGGCCTTTCTTGACCAGAAAGTCGATGTCGGTGACCTGGTTGAAGGTGACGACATCGGCGCCGAGGCCTTCGGCAATGGCGCGCGCCTGCGCCGAGGTGCCGGCATGCGACTGGTCGACGGTGACGCCCGGATGGCCGGCGACGAAAGCCTTGTTCACCTGGGCGAACAATTCGCGGCCGACATCATAGGAAGCGTTGAGCAATTTGTCGGCCGACCAGGCCTGCGAAGAGGCGAGGACCAGGCCGGCGACGGTGGCGACGCTGAGCAAAAAACGCTTCATGAAAACAGGCTCCGATGTGCAATGCGTTGCCAGAACATAGCCGGGCCGGAGGGTGTACTGCGAGGCACACGGGGCAGACGTATGGCGTTGCAGCGAAAAAGAAATCGCTGAAGCAGGTTATCGGCGAAAATTCATTCCAGCCGAAATGCCGGTGCGTTGGGGTTTTCTGTGGTTTGCAATTCGAAGCCGAGTGGCATATACAAATGGCATATACAAGTGGAACAGACAGGGGAGGCTGCCATGCCGCAGCACCGTCACTCAATACCACCGCCCAGGGAGGCGAAGCTCTTCCGCAACAACCGCAGCCAGGCGGTGCGCATTCCCGTCGAGTTCGAGCTTCCCGGCGAAAAAGTCCTCATCAGCCGCGACGGCGATCGCCTGGTTATCGAGCCAGTCCGTAAACCAGGCCTCACCGCCTTGCTCACCCAATGGGCGAAAGAGCCGCCGCTTGGTCCTGAAGACGACTTTCCCGAGATCCATGATGCGCCCGTGGGGCCTGAGGATATCTTTTGATGCGGTTCATGCTGGACACCAACATTCTCAGCGACATGATCCGAAACCCTGCCGGCAAGGCTGCCAGTACGGCGGTTCGCGCGGGAGACGGTGCCCTGTGCACCAGCATCGTTGTCGCCTCGGAGCTGCGTTATGGCTGCGCCCGCAAGGGATCGGCCAAGCTGCTCGCCAAGGTCGAGCAATTGCTCGCCGAGTTACCTGTGCTGCCGCTCGACGTGCCGATGGATAACGAATACGGAGCACTTCGTGCCGAGCTGGAGGCCAGAGGCCAGCCAATCGGCCACAATGACCTTTTCATTGCTGCCCACGTCTGCGCGCTGGGGACGACGCTGGTTACGGCCAACACCGGTGAGTTCAGCCGGATCAAGGGCCTGAAGGTCGAGAACTGGCTGGAGTAGCGCCGGATCGATGTCTATGCCGCCGGGAAAAGCTTCCAGCGCCTTGGCCTGAACGCCACCCGGCTCTTCTGCGCCGCAGGATGGTCCACAGGCAGTTCGATCTCGACGCGCTGGCGCTCGCCGCCGATTTCCAGTTCGACGCGTCTTGTGCCGGCGACGCGGCGGCTGGCGGCGACCGTGCCGGCGATGCAGCCGCTGCAGCCGCTGCAGCCGTCGAGCAGTTCGATATCGTGCGGGCGGAAATACAGCGTCGCATCGCCCTCGGGTGCGTGCGGCGCCGACACGCCGATCGGACGGTCGGCGAGCCAGATCTCGCCATTCTCAACCTTGACCGGCAGCATGCTCGATTCGCCGATGAAGGAGTAGACGAAGGGCGAGTTCGGCGTGTCGTAGATCTCGTCGGCGGAGCCGACCTGCTCGATGCGGCCCTGGCTCATCACCACGACGCGGTCGGCAAGCTCGAGCGCCTCTTCCTGGTCGTGGGTGACGAAGACGGTGGTGTGGCCGGTACGGTCATGGATCTCGCGCAGCCAGCGGCGGAGTTCCCGGCGCACCTGCGCATCGAGCGCGCCGAACGGCTCGTCGAGCAACAGCACCTTGGGCTCGATGGCCATGGCCCGGGCGAGCGCCACGCGCTGGCGCTGGCCACCGGAAAGTTGCGCCGGATAGCGCTTTTCCAGGCCGGAAAGCTGAACGAGATCGAGCAGTTCGGTGGCGCGTCGGCGGATTTCGGCCGCCGGTGGTCGCGACGGTCCATGCCGGACCTTGAGGCCGAAGCCTATATTGTCGGCGACCGTCATGTGCCGGAAAAGCGCATAGTGCTGGAAGACGAAGCCGACATTGCGCTCCTGGATCGAGCGGTGCGAGGCGTCCTCGTCGCCGAAGAAGATCTTTCCGCGCGTCGGCCGCTCCAGGCCGGCGATAAGCCGGAGCAGCGTCGTCTTGCCGGAGCCGGATGGCCCAAGCAGCGCGATCAGCTCACCCGACTTGATGTCAAGCGATACGTCATGGAGGGCCGGAAACCGGTCAAACTCCTTGCGTACGTTGGCAACGCGAACTTCCATGTAGATCCCTCAGTAATTTGGTGCATGTCGTTGTCCCAAAACCGGTTCCCAGTCTTGGGCGACATGCATTTAGTCAGTGCCCGCGCGTTGCGGCGATCTCGGCGCCGTAGCGCATCTCGAGAAGTGTTTTCAAGACCAGCGTGACCAGCGCCAGGCCGGCAAGCAGCGAAGCGACGGCAAAAGCGCCGACGGCGTTGTACTCGTTGTAGAGGATTTCGACATGCAACGGCATGGTGTTGGTCAGCCCGCGTATGTGGCCCGACACGACCGAGACCGCGCCGAATTCGCCCATCGAGCGGGCGTTGCACAGAAGCACGCCGTAGAGCAATCCCCATTTGACGTTGGGCAGCGTCACGTACCAGAAGGTCTGCCAGCCATTGGCGCCCAGAGAGAGCGCGGCTTCCTCGTCGCCGTTGCCCTGTTCCTGCATCAGCGGGATCAGTTCGCGGGCAACGAAGGGGAAGGTAACGAAGATGGTCGCGAGCACGATGCCGGGCACGGCGAAAAGGATCTGGATGCCGTGCGCCTTCAGCCATTCACCGAACAGTCCCTGAGCGCCAAACAAAAGCACATAGACCAGGCCGGAAATGACCGGCGAGACCGAGAAGGGCAGGTCGATCAGCGTGGTTAGAAAAGCCTTGCCCTTGAACTCGAACTTGGCGATCGCCCAGGCAGCCGAAATGCCGAAGACGACGTTGAGCGGCACGGCGATCACCGCCACCAGCAGAGTCAGCCGGATCGCCGAGCGCGTATCGGGATTGGAGAGCGATTCCGTGTAGGCGCCAATGCCTTTCGCCAGCGCCTCGTGGAAGACGATGATCAGCGGCAGCAGCAGGAAGATGGCGAGGAAGGCGAAGGCCACCGCCATCAGCAGCAGCCGCACCGGCCGGCTTTCGGTCACCGCCGCCGACCGGCTCTCGTGATGCGGTTCGTAGGATTTGATCTCGGGGTCAGCCATAGCGCTTGCGACTCCATGACTGCGCCAGGTTGATGACCAGCAGCATCACGAACGACAGCAAAAGCATGATCGCCGCGATCGCGGTGGCCGCCGGATAATTGTACTCCTCGAGCCGGATGACGATCAGAAGCGGTGCGATCTCCGACTTGTAGGGAAGGTTGCCGGCGATGAAGATGACCGAGCCGTATTCGCCGACGCCGCGCGCGAAGGCGAGTGAGAAGCCGGTGATGATGGCCGGCGCCAGGCCGGGAAACAGGATGCGGGTGATGATCTGGAAGCGGTTGGCGCCGAGCGTCGCGGCGGCTTCCTCCACTTCCTTGTCGATCTCCTCCATGATCGGCTGCACCGTGCGCACGACAAACGGCAGGCCGATGAAGACAAGCGCCACGACAATGCCGAGCGGCGTGTAGGCGACCTTGATGCCGAGCGGCGCCAGGAGATGGCCGATCCAGCCATTAGGCGCATAAAGAGTGGTCAGCGCGATACCGGCCACTGCCGTCGGCAGCGCGAAGGGCAGGTCGACCATGGCGTCGACGACGCGGCGGCCGGGGAAGCGGTAGCGCACCAGCACCCAGGCGACGAGCGTGCCGAAGACGACGTTGACGGCGGCTGCGATGAAGGCTGTGCCGAAGCTGATTTCGAGTGCGTTGATGGTCCGGCGGTCGGTGGCGATCGCCCAGAAATCGGTCCAGCCGAGGGCTGCCGAGCGCCAGATCAGGCCCGACAGGGGGATGAGGATGATGAGCGTGAGGTAGGCAAGCGAGAAGCCGAGCGTCAATCCGAAACCCGGAATGACACTCGGCTGTCTGAATCGCCACCCCGCCTTGGCGGGTGCTATGGTCATGTCGTCCTGATCTAAATCCTACTGGGCCGGCTTGTAGATCTGGTCGAATATACCACCGTCACCGAAATGATAAGGCTGTGCCTTCTTCCAGCCGCCAAAAAGCGGATCGTCGATGGAGATCAGCTTGATTTCGGGCGTCTTCGGAATGTCAGCCGCATCCACCAGCTCGGGCTTGGCCGGACGATAGTGGTTCTTGGCGATGATCGTCTGGGCTTCCTTGGAATAGAGCCAGCCGAGATAGGCTTCGGCGACCTTGCGGGTGCCCTTGGCATCCACATTGGCGTCGACGATCGCCACCGGCGGCTCGGCCAGGATCGAGGTCGGGGGATAGACGATCTCGAAATTGTCGGCTCCGAATTCATTGAGCGCCAGATAGGCGTCGTTTTCCCAGCCGATCAGCACGTCGCCGATGCCCTTTTGCGCGAAGGTGACCGTCGAGCCGCGTGCACCGGTGTCGAGCACCGGAGCATTGGCGTAGAGCTTGCCGACGAATTCCTTGTTCTTGGCTTCGTCGCCGCCATCATTGGCGTTGGCATAGGCCCAGGCGGCAAGGTAGTTCCAGCGCGCACCGCCGGAGGTCTTGGGGTTCGGCGTGATCACCTGGACGCCGTCCTTGACCAGATCGCTCCAGTCGTGGATGCCCTTCGGGTTGCCTTTGCGGACCAGGAAGATGATGGTCGAGGTGTACGGCGCCGAATTGTTCTCGAATTTCTTGCGCCAGTCCGGATTGATCTTCTTCGATTTGGTGACGATGGCGTTGATGTCGCCCTCAAGCGCCAGCGTGACCACATCGGCATCGAGGCCGTCGATCACGGCGCGGGCCTGGGCGCCCGATCCGCCATGCGATTGCTGGATCGTGACCGTCTCGCCGGTCTCGGCCATCCAGTGTGCGACGAAGGCTTCGTCATAGGCCTTGTAGAGTTCGCGTGTCGGGTCGTAGGACACGTTCAGAATGGTCGTATCGGCAAACGCGAAACCGAGCGTGCCGAACTGGATCGATGTGGCGACCAGTGCGCCGAGCAGTTTCTTGAAATGAGGTTTGGTCATTCCCGCCTCCGTTGATGACGGCTGAACTCTATCGAATTGATAGAAATTAGATGCATTCAACGTTGCCTTTTTTGTCCGCTCGAAGGAAATTTTCGCCGATATTGGGTCTCGGAAGGAAATATTTTCCTCATATTGGTCTAACCCAAATCCGGCCGGTTTGAGGCTATCTAGGAGCTGACACCGCAGAAGCAAGGCCGAGAGAGGGAAGGCTCGGTGTAGCACCGGGCGGTTCAGCCCGCAGTGATAGGAAAATCGAAGCGCAGCTTTGGAAACGGCTCGTCCCGAAGCGTGTAGTGCCACCACTCGCGCGCATAATTCTTGAAGCCGCCGGCGCGCATGGCGTCGAGCAGCCTTTTGCGGTTTGCCGCCGCTTCTGCCGCCAATGGGCGATGTGCGGTTTCGCTTGCCGGGTCGAAACAGTCGAAGCTGGTGCCGAAATCGAGCGTGCCGGCGCCGGCCGCGCCGCAAGCGGCGGATGACTTGTTCTTGCCGTCGCTGCGGGCGATGGCGACATCGACGGTCGAGCCGCGCGAATGGGTGGACAATTCGCCGATATAGCCCTTGGCGATGAGGTCGCCGCGCTGCACCTGAGGGTACCATTGCGGATCGGGCGGGCCGCCCTCTCTGGTCCATTTGCCCATGTCGGCAACGGCGCGGGCCGGGCGGTAGCAGTCGAAGACGACCAGCGTCAGGCCATCGGCGGCGAGCGCTTTCTGCACACCGGACAGCGCTTGCGCAGCTTGCTTCGTGAGGATGCAGATTGGGGCGTCGTAGCCATCGGTCTTGCGATGCAGGAAATTTTCCAGGCGGGCATAGCGGATGTCCTGGCGGATCGAGGGATCGACATCAGCCAGGCGGAGGAAGCCGGCGGGCAGGGGATCGGCGTCGGCGGGGGAGCAAGTCGAAACGAACATGGATACGGCTAAGGCCAATCCTCGATGCAAGCGCTTCGGCACACCCCCCTCTGGCCTGCCGGCCATTGGCCGGCAGGCCAGAGGGGGGTGCCTCGCGCCGGGTCTCGGGCGAAGAAGCCCAATCCCCTGAATCGCTTGGCGCCATCTATTCAACGAACACCTTCACGCTTGCCGCGCGTCCCACGGCGTCGATGACGGTGAGCGTCGAATAGCCGGCGCCGTCGGGCAGCCAGGTCGCGGTGCGGCGGCGGTCGATGCCGACGAGCGGCTTGCCGTTGGCCAGCCAGCGGAACGGCGCGCGGCCGCCTTGCAGTTTCAGCACCAGCGGCGAGGCCTCGGCGGAATTGGTGGCGAGATCGACGCGGGCGCCGTTGGGCGGGAAAATGATCGTTGGCGCCGGTTCCGTCGGGCCTGCCTGCACCAGTCCGTCGGCGCCGGCGCCGAAGCGCGCCAATGTCACCGGCAGGTCTTCGCGCCTGGCCTTGACGACGCCGGCCGGCTGGCTGGGCAACGGGACGGCGGTGAGGCCTGAACGGACGAAGCCCTCGAACAGGATGGGGGCGGCCGAGACATAGCCGGACAGGCCGGGCACGGCGCCGGCATCGGCGCGGCCGACCCAGACGCCCAGCACGTAGCGGCCGTCGAAGCCGACCGACCAGGCGTCGCGGTAGCCGTAGGACGTGCCGGTCTTGTAGGCGATGCCGCGCTGCAAGGCGCCCTCGGGCGGCTTCACGCCCGACAATATGTCGGTGATCTGCCAGTTCGCCTGGGCGTCGAGGATGGTGGCGGTGGTGCGCTCGGAATTGGCCGGCTCGGTGCCGTCATGGAGCGTGTTTGCCTTGCCGCCATTGGCGAGGCCGGTATAGAGCTGGACGAGATCGCGCAGCGTTACGCCGACGCCTCCGAGGCCGATGGCGAGGCCCGGCGCCTCGTTGACCGGTAGCACCGGGCTGACGCCGGCCTGGCGGAAGCGCGCCATCAGCCGTGCCGGGCCGACAGAGTCGAGCACGCGGATTGCCGGCACGTTGAGCGACAGCTGCAGCGCCTGGCAGATCGAGACATCCCCCTGATAGCCCATGTCGAAATTCTTTGGCCGGTAGCCGCCGAAATCGACCGGACTGTCCTCGATCAGCATTTCCTGGGCCACCAGCCCCTGCTCGAAGGCGAGGCCATAGATGAACGGCTTCAGCGTCGAACCGGGCGAACGCACGATCTTGGTCATGTCGATCCAGCCGGAGCGGCTGGCGTCGAAGAAATCGGCCGAACCGACTTCGCCGAGGATGTCCCCGGTGCGGGCATCGGCCATCACCATGGCGACGGAGAGGCGCGGCCCAAGCTTGATGGCGGCATCGCGCGCCACCTGCTCCAGTCCTTGCTGGACGCTTTTGCGGATAGTCAGCTGCAGCGGCTTGCCGGGTATGGCCTTGGGCAACATGGCGTAGGCGGCGTGTGGCGCCAGCGCCGGCAATTTGCGGCGCAGGCCCGAGACATCGTCTAGTGCGGCGCGCGCGGCTTCGCGCTCGCCGAGCAGGCCAGCTGATACCATGCGGGTCAGCACGCGGTCGCGGGCGGCATGAGCGATGGTGAGATTGCGGTCGGGCCGGCGCTTTTCCGGCAATTGCGGCAAGGCGACGAGCAGGGCTGCTTCCGAGACGGTCAGCCGCTTCGGCTCTTTGCCGAAATAGGCGAGCGAGGCGGCACGCACGCCTTCGAGATTGCCGCCATAGGGCGCCAAGGTCAGGTAGCGTTCGAGGATCTCCTGCTTGGACAGGCGCCGCTCGATCTGGATGGCGCGCAGCATCTGCTTGATCTTCGAGCCGAGGCTGCGGTTTTCGCGTGGCTCGATCAGCCGGGCAAGCTGCATCGACAGGGTCGAGCCGCCGGAGACGATATGGCCGCTGGTGGCGAACTGGCCGGCGGCGCGCGCCAGCGCCAGCACATCGACGCCATCATGGTCCCAGAAGCGCTTGTCTTCATAGGTGACCAGCATGTCGACGAACTGCTTGTCGACCTGGTCGAGATGAGTGTCGAGCCGCCAGTAACCGTCCGGCGTGGCGAAGGCGCGCAACAGCTGGCCGTCGCGGTCCTGGACCTCGGTGGAGACGGTGAGCCTTCCGGGCAGCGGCGGCGGAAAAGCGCGGTCGAGTTCCCAGAGAGAAGCGGCAGCGATCGCCGCAAAGCCGACGAGGGAGGCGGCGGCGATGCCTGTTCGACGGAGAAATTTTCTGGAGAGCATGGTGGTGCCCTTCATCCGCCTGCCGGCTCCTTCTCTCCGCATAGCGGGGAGAAGGAGATGGTCGCGGACATCGGCGTGTTCATCTTCGTCAAGGCGCCTTACGGCGCCTTGATCTCCATCATGCCGGTGGCGGTGCGGGCCGAATATTGCGGCCGGTACATGTCCTCCACCGTGGCCGCCGGATGGGCATAGGTGCCCGGCGTTACCGCACGCACGACGTAGGCCAGCATGATGTTGCGGTCGCCATCGCCGTCATTGGGATTGAATGCCGCGACGAAACGGTCGTCGCGGAATTCGAGATGGGCTGCGTCCGTTTGCGCCAGCCAGGTGAAGTTCGACAATTGGGCGCTGGAGACAAGGCCCGGATTGTCGATCTCGAAGCCGGCCGGCAACAGGTCGGTGATCAGCAGGCGCGAAGGCCAGCGGTTCTGCTCGTAAACCTTGAGCACGACCACGTAGCGTTCGTTCTGCGTCGCCTCGGTGACGTTGGCTTCGGTGCCATCGAGCTTGTAGTAGGTGCGGTCGATGGTGAAGCCGTCGCCGCCGGCCGGCAAGGGCTCTACCGGCGAGGCGACCGTGGTGACGACCGCCTGCAGCGGCGTGGCGCCGGTGTTGGCGATGGTCAGCGGGCTGTCGGCAATGTCGGTGCCGCTGAGGTGGTTGGAATATCCACCTGCATGCGGCGCGCCGTTGACCGAGAGCGTGATCGAGTCGTTGCCCGACTTCAGCGCGCGGGCCGCCAGAAGCATCCAGGACTCGTCCTGCGTGCTGGTCCAGCGGGCATCGGCGCGTTCCCTTGCCACCAGCCGGATCAGCTCCGGCACGATGGTCGGCACCGGCTTCGATTCGGCGGCGAGCGCCAGGATCGCGGCGCCATCACGCAGCCGCGAGCCATAGTCGGACCGGTAGTAGTCGTATTCGGTGGTCGACTTGGCCAGCTGCAGCGCCGTCTGGAAGGTTGCTTCCGAACGCTGCGCGTCGCCGTAGAGCGCCAGGCTCGCCGCCAACTGGGCGACGGCCATCGGGCTCGAGAAGGCTTCGAGCTTGGTGTCGGCGTAGTAGCGCAGATCGCCGACCGAGGCCTTCTTGTTGCGGGCCAGAACATAGAGCGCGTAGGCGATTTCGCTGCCGCGATCCTGGACGTCCTGGTCGTAACCGACCGAGTTTTGCAGATTGCTCAGCGCCTGGCTCATCGCCAGGGCCGGCACGTCGTAGTTCTGCTCGCGCGCCCGGGTCAGGAAGTCGGTGACGTAAGAGTCGAGCCACAGATCGCCGGAGCCCGGACCCCACAGGCCGAAGCTGCCGGCCGAAGCCTGGTAGCTCAGCACCTTGTAGATGGCGGCCTGCACGCGGCCGTGCAGTTCGGGATCGCTTTGCATGCCAACGCCGGACGCCAGATCGTTGACGTAGAGAAGCGGCATGGCGCGGCTGGTGGTCTGCTCGGCGCAACCATAGGGGTAGCGGTCGAGCGTCATCAGCAGTGACGGCACGTCGAAGGCCGCAGCCTGCGAAACGCCGACGCTGATCGAGGCGCCGTCGAGCAGGCTTGCCGCGAGCAGCTCCTTGTCGACGCGCAGCGAGCCGCCATTGCCCTTGAGGTCGACGACCAGACGGGTGGTGACCGGCAATTGCGCCGGACGCACCGGAACATACAGCGTCTGCTCGACGGCGGTGCCGTCGCCATGGGCGAGCTTGATGGTGATCGAGGCATTGCCCGCCGTCTGTGCAATCAGCGGCACGGTCAGCGTCTGGCGCTTGCCCTTGGCCAGCGTCAGCTTTTCGGGCAAGGGCTTGTCGCCGGTCGAGAGGTCGCCGGTCGTGGCGATCGACAGGGCATAGTCGCCCTCCGGACCGTCGGTGTCGGCGACGTCGAGCCGCATGATAGCTGCATCTCCAGGCGCCAGGAAGCGGGGCAGGCCGGCAGTGATCACCACCGGATCGCGCACGATGACATCGGTCGTGGCATGGCCGACGGCCTCCTTGGTCCAGGCGACGGCCATGACGCGCACGGTGCCGTTGAACTGCGGGATGTCGAAGTCGATCCTTGCCTTGCCGTCGGCGTCGAGCTGGACCGGGCCGGAGAAGAAGGCGACCAGCTTTTCGGTCGGCGGACTGCCTTGCGGCTGCATGGAGGCGCCGTCGCCGCCGGTCCTGAGCTTGCCGGTGGTGCCGAGCGAGCCGTCGATGAGACGGCCATAGATGTCGCGGACTTCAAGCCCGAGCATGCGCTGGCCGAAATACCAGCCCTCCGGATCCGGCGCCTTGTAGTTGGTGAGGTTCAAAATGCCGACATCGACGGCAGCGACCGTGACATAGGCATTGCTGCCCGGTGCTACGCCGGCGACCGAAACCGGGATCGACAGCTGCTGGCGCGGCATCGTCTTGTCCGGCGGCGTCAGGGTGACGGCGAGCTTTTTCGAACCTGGGTCGACCGTCAGCCATTTTACGCCGATGGCGCGCGCCGGCATGCGGGTTTCCTGCGCATCGCCGGGCCGGAACAGGGTTGCGGTGATGTAGGCGCCGGCGCCCCAGTTGTCACCGACCGGGATGTCGACCGTGCTGCCGCCGGCCGGCACGGTTGCCGTGACGGTCTTGAGCAGCTTGTCGGCGCCGATGGTAACCAGCAGTTCGCCGGCAAAATGCGGCGACACTTTCAGCTTGGCCACGTCGCCGGCGGCATAGCTGTCCTTGTCGAGAGCGATCTCGAGCCCATCAGGCGTTTCGGTGGAGGTCGAGGAGACATACCAGCCGGCGTCGAACTCATAGCTGGTCGCCGGGCCCTCGGGATCGGCAGTCTCGATCTCGAGCCGGTACTGGCCCCAGTCGACCGGCATCGTCACGGTCGCCTCGGCATCGGCGCTGAGATCGACCTGGCCGTTGGCGATCGACTTGGTGAAGGTGACCGGTTCGTAGTTCCACGAGTTGTTGTTGCGATACCACTGGTAATTGCGTTCGACCTTGACCAGCGACCACTGCGCGCCCTTCAGCGTCTCGCGCTTGCCGTCGGGATCGACCGCGATGAGGCTGAATTTGGCGGTGCCGCCCTGCGGCACCTCATTGTCGGCGAAATCCGGACGAATGCCGATCATGTGGCCTTGCGGGCGGATGCCGATGTTGATCGAGCGCTCGATGGCGCGGCCGCCGGTTTCGCGCATGCGAACCGTGACCTTGGCGTCGACCAGCTTGGTGGTCGCGGGCAATTGGTCGACCGTGACCGGGAAGGTCGCCTTGCCGTCGTCGCCGACCACCGGCAGACCGGTGAACGGGGTGACCGAAGGCTCGGCCGACTGCTCGTCGGCAAGGCCGAACGAATAGCCGGCGAAACGGTCCCAGTCGCGCGCCGTCGACAGCGTCAGCTCGCCTTCGAGCGCGAGGCCGGCGGCCGGCGCGCCATAGAGGAAGCGGCCGTCAATGTCGATGTTGGCGGTTTCGCCCTGGGCGATCTCCTGCTTGTCGGACTTCATATCGAACTCGATGCGATCCGGCACGAAGTCTTCGACCAGGAACATCTGGCTGGAAACGGCCGCCTGCTTGGGATCGGTATAGATCGACACCGTCCAGGTGCCGCGCATGGCGTTGGCTTCCAGCGGCAGGTCGACGGCATAGCCGCCGGCCGAGACGCCATCGGCAACGATGCGGCGGTTCTCGACGCCGTCGGGACGGGTGAAGATGAAGGTCAGCGGCAGGTTTTCCACCGCTTTGGAGGCGCCGTCGCGGGCAAGGGCTGCGACATGCACATCCTCGCCGGCGCGGTAGATGCCGCGTTCGGTCCAGGCATAGACATCGAGCGCGCCCGGTGCGGCGCGTCCGGCGACGCCGCGATCGGACAGATCGAAGCCAGCGCGGCCCATGTCGAGGAAGACGAAATCGTTGTCGCCCTGCTTGGCCATCAGAACGGCCGGCACCATGCCGCCGTCGCCGCGCGTCAGGCCGGGGTTGAAGACAGCATGGCCTTCGGCGTCCGACGTGGCTGTGCCGAGGATTTCATTGTTCCTGGCCAGCAGCGTCAGTTCGGCGCCGGCGATCGGCTTGGCGGTTCCGAGCGAGCGGGCAAAGACATTGAGGCCATCCTGGCCGGTATAGGTCGACAGGCCGATGTCCGAGACGACGAACCACTGCGTGGCAAGCGAATTGTAATTGTCCTCGTCATTTTCATTTACCGCTTGCGCGGTCAGCACGTAGACGCCGGGCTTGCGCTGCGGCAAGGCTTCGTCGACCGGGAACGAAGTCGTGACGTCGTTGTTGAGGTCGTTGGCGATATCGAGCTGCCCCTGCCAGACCGGCTCACCCATCTGGTCGGAAATGCTGGAGATATCATAGCCGTCGAGCTGCTTCAGGAACTGATAGCCGGACAGAAGCTGCGCGAGCGAACGATCGCCGATGCGGTAGAGCTTCATCTGCGCGGCGTTCATGTTGACGGTGACGACCGGGATGCCGCGGCGGGCGCCGGCGGGCAGCACGAAGCTGTCGCCGGTGAAACGGGCGGACGGCGCGCGGTCCTGCACATAGATCGACAGCACGACCGGAGCGGCGGTGACCTCGCCAATTGCGGCCGGCAGGCCGGCGCGGAAGGTCACTTCGTAATGCTGGCCGTGTTCCAGGCCTTCGACGCAGATCTGCTTGTCCTTGGCCTCGACGCCCTTGGGCGGCTGGTTGTCGACGGTGACGAACTGGGCGTAGTCGACGCCGGTCTTCACCAGCTCCTCGGAAAACTGCGCGCAAATGCGCGGCGCGCTGGTGTCGGCGTCGATCGAGTGATCGATGACGCGGAAGCCCTTGCGGGCCTTGAGATCCTCATATTCGGCCTTGACCGCCGGCGAACTGACCAGCGCGAGGCTGGCTTCATAGGCCTGCAGGGCTGGACGGTAGAGATCGCGGCGGTCGAGGCCGTTGCCGAGCAGCGCCAGCACTTCGGCGCGGGTCTTGGTGGTGCGCAGCAACTTGTAGGCGTTGATGGCGGCGGAGGTGCCTTTGACCGGCAGATTGTAGGATTCGGAGGTGCCGCTGGCCGGCTGTATGGCAAGCGTTTCACGCGCCAGACCGAGCCAAAGCTGGCCGTCGTCAGGCAGGACCGAGACCGCGGCCTCGTATTTGTTCATGGCTTGGCCATGGTCGCCGGTCAGTGCAGCCTGTTCGGCGGCGGCGCGGAGTGATTCCAGCCCGTCGGTCGGCTTGTCATAGGCCGGATCGGTCAGCTTGTTGCGGTATTGCTGGGCCTGGTCGGCCATCCAGTTGGGGAAGAAGGCGAGTTCCGGCGGGGCGCCGATATCGGGGTCGCCATCGACATTGACGACCTTGCCCGCGACCGCGCCGCTGAAGGGTTTCAACTGGTTATAGTCGGATTTTAGGAAGCACCATTTGGCCTTGTTGTTGTAAGTAAAGGCGCGGCAGGCGGGGTCGCCGAGGCATGTCGTCTTGCACTGATCGAGGCTGACATTCTGGTCCGATCTGAGATCGAACCCGAAATAGTCGGAATTATTTGAGGTCACCACCCGGCGGGCTTCGGCCGCTTGCGCTACAGACCCCCAGGCGAAAATGAGAAGAATCAAGATCGACAGACCACGAGCCGCCGCGCGCATCGCCATAACACCCTCCAGACACTGCTACGTCCGCGGCATGTTCAAGCTTCAGTCAAGCTTGTCAACACGAGGACGGGCAGGTTTCCGCCCGCCAACGGTTCCCAAACCGGCCAATGACCGGTATGCCGATAGTTCATCCAGGGGAAAGGGATCACGCTTTCTTGCGAAAACGCAGAAGGTGTGAATTCCAAGCCCTGCCTATTTCAGACAATTGGATTGTGGCCCCTTTACGAGCGCTTCAAAACTTCATTCCAATTTTAGTTTTGTAACCTAGGTTGTCCTGATGCCGGCGTATGAAGCGCAGATGTCGAAGGTAAGTGCGCCACGGCGCACGCTTTCGCGCGCGCTGATTGTGGCGTTGGCGTGCTCGAGCGTGCTCGTTGCCGAATCGGGGTCGGCGGCCGCCTTCGAGCTCTTCGGCATCAAATTGTGGGGCTCTTCGAATGACGAGGACGCCGATATCGTCGACCCGCTGCGCTATGCGGTGACCATCGAAGCGCCCGATGCCGACAAGGACTTGGTCAAGAAGCTCGAAAACGCCTCGTCGCTGAAATCCGACGAGGACCGCCCGGTTTCCGGCTCGCTCGGCCTTTTGGCAAAGGCGCGTAGCGACCGCGAACAGCTGGTCGCCGCGCTTTATGCCGACGCCCGTTATGAAGGCGTCGTCACCATCGCCATCCAGGGCAAGGTGCTCGACGATTTGCCGCCCGATGTCGAATTTACGGGTCCGCAGCCGATCCCGGTGGTGATCAGCATCTCGAGCGGGCCCAAATTCACGCTCGGCAATATTCGGCTGGAGGGCGATGCCGCCGGGCTGGCGAGCGCCGATTTCGGCCTGATAGCCGGCGGCGATGCCGGCTCGGGCGCCGTGCTCAAGGCCGAGGCGCTGATCGTGCGGGCGCTGAAGCAGGAGGGCCGGCCGCTGGCCCGGATCACCGACAGGCAGGTCGTGGCCGAGCACACCACCTCGACGCTAGACGTGACGCTGACGGTGGCCGCCGGGCCGGTTGCCGGTTATGGCGACACCACCGTCGATGGCACCGAGAAGGTCGATCGCGAGTTCACCGAATATATGACCGGGCTGAAACGCGGCCGGCAATATTCGCCTGACGAGATCGACGATGCCCGCGACCGGCTGCTGAGGCTCGAAGTGTTCAACAGCGTGACGCTGAAGGAAGCCGACAGTCTTGACGCCGACGGCAACATTCCGATCGGCGTTCAGGTCAGCGAGCGCAAACCACGCTATTTCGGCGTCGGCGGCACTTTCTCCAACACCGAAGGGCTAGGCCTGGAAGGCTATTGGGGCCACCGAAATCTGTTCGGCCGGGCCGAAAAGCTGCGCATCGAGGGCAAGATCAGCGGCATCGGCAGCAACGATCTCAGCGAGCTCAACTACAATGCCGGCATCATGTTCGAGAAGCCGGGGGTGGTCGGGCCGGCCTCGAAATTCATCGCCAGCGTCAAGACCGTACTCGAACATCCCGACGCCTACGACCATTTTTCGGTCAAGGGCAGCACCGGCCTGTCCTATGAGATCGACAAGAAGCAGACGGTTTCGGCTGAAATCGCGCTCGACTACTCCAGGATCACCGACGCTTTCGGCAAGCACAAATACCTGATCGCCAGCATTCCGCTGCAATATGTCTACGACAACAGGGACAACCGGCTCAACCCGACCAGCGGCTTCAGGGTTCTGGCCTATGCCGAACCGAGTTACGACATTCTGAGCGGCGCCGCCTTCCTCAAGCTCAGGGGCGAGGGGTCGGCCTATCAGTCGCTCGACACGGCCTCGAAATTCGTGCTTGCCGAACGCGTCGCGCTGGGTTCGATCGTCGGCACCGGCCTTCAGAACGTTCCAGCCGACAGGCGCTTCTATTCCGGCGGTGGCGGCTCGGTGCGGGGCTATGCCTATCAGGGCATCGGACCGAAGGACATCGACAATCAGCCGATCGGCGGGCTTTCCTTCTTCGAAACATCGGTCGAAATGCGCATTGCGCTGACCGACACGATCGGCATCGTGCCGTTCGTCGACGCCGGCACTGTCTCGACCACAGCGACGCCGGACTTTTCCGACGTGAAGGTCGGCGCGGGCGTTGGCCTGCGTTACATCACGCCGTTCGGGCCGCTGCGCATCGACGCCGCCGTGCCGCTCAACCGCGACCGTGGCGACCCGCGTTTCGGCATCTATGCCGGGATCGGACAGGCGTTCTGACGATGAAGATTTTGAAACGCATCCTTCGCCTGTTTTTCTACACGCTGCTGATCGTGGCGGCGGCGGGCATCGGCGCGTTGATCGTGCTGACCAAGACCGAGCGCGGCCGCGAAAATCTCGCCGGCATCATCTCTGACATGGCCTCGTCAGGGGACAGCAAAGTCACGGTCAGCGGCATTAACGGTATCTGGTCCGGCGCGCTGACGGTCGACCATGTCGTGCTGGAAGACCGCGAGGGCGCCTGGCTGGTGGCCCGCAAGGTGGCCGTCGACTGGTCGCCGCTGGCGCTGTTGTCGAAGAATTTCAGCGCCGACCGCATAGCGGCCGAACGGATAGAACTGGCACGGCTGCCTGTGGCGAGCACCGAGCCGAGCAAGAGCGGGTCGACCGGCCTGCCGGTTTCGCTTGATATCAGAGCGATCGATTTGCCGGAGATCGCGCTCGGCCAGCAACTTGCCGGCAGCGGCATTGCCGAACTTGCGGCCAAGGGATCGGCCAAGGTCGATGCGTCGCCGCTGGCGATCCAGACGGTGCTCAACGTTACCCGCCATGACGGCAAGCAAGGCAATATCGACGCCAACATCCACTTCGCGCCGGATGAAAACAAGCTCGACCTCGATCTCAAGGCTTCCGAGCCGGCCGGCGGCATCATCGCCAACCTGCTCAAGCTACCCGGCGCGCCGCCGGTCAACATCGTCGTCTCGGGCACCGGGCCGCTGGCCAACTGGAGCGGCATCGGCACCTTCATGGTCGACGGTCAGATCGTTACCCAGCTCACCGGCCGGCACCAGCTCACCGACAAGGGCAACCGGATCGAGGCCAAGGGCGACGGTTCGTTCGAAGGCTTCCTGCCGGAACGGTTCAAGTCGCTGTTTGCCGGCAAGACCAGTTTCGACCTCGCCGGCACCGCGACCGCAGCCGGCGGCGTCGACATCGAGCGCGCTGCGATCGAGAGCGACGCAGTTCATGGCACCGCTGCCGGCATGGTCGACCCCAAGGGCGCCAGTGACCTTTCGGTCGAACTCGTGGCCAAAGCCAAGCCGGTCACGGTCAATGTCGGTACCCAGGCGCAGCCGATCATGGTGGCCATCAACAATGTGACCGCGCGCGCCTTCGGTGACGGCAAGGCGCCGATGATCGATGCCGGCGCTTCGCTCGTCTCGGTGGTTGCGGGCGGTTCTCAGGTGAACAATCTCGATGCGCGGATCCATTCCGACGGTTTCGACATCGAGAACCGCAGCGGCCCGGTCAGCGTGTCGCTGGCGGCGGCCGGGCTGAAGACCGACGTGGCGACGCTGGCGCCGCTGATCACCGGCAAGCTGACGGCCTCTCTTGCCGGTTCGATCAGCAGGGACGAGATTTCGCTCGACGAAGGCACGCTGCGCAGCGATGCTCTCAATGCCGGGCTGACGGCTAAGGTGACGCTGGCCGATCTCGCCATGACGCTGAAGATGAATGCGGATGCTGTGTCGACGGCGCTGCCGCCGCAGATCAGTTCGCTGCTTGGCGAACGGGTCAAATTCTCGGCGACCGCGACGCGCGATCCGCAGGGCTCTTTCGCCGCCAACTCGATCGAACTCACTTCCGGTTCGCTGAGCGCCAGCGGCACCGCCAGCGCGCAAGGCAGCGATATCCAGGCCGACATCAAGGGCAAGCTCGGCGACGTCTCGGTGCTGTCTTCGCTGGTCGGCGTGCCGATCGCCGGCGGGGTCGATTTCGCGCTGACGGCAAGCGGCGCGCGCAACGCACCGGATTTCTCGGTTTCGGCCGACAGTGCCAGCCTGACGGCCTCCGGCCGCACCGTCAAGGACATCAAGCTGACCGCATCGGGCAAGGCCGACATTGTGAGCCCGGCCGCAGATGTCTCGCTGACCGGCGCGGTCGACGAACAGCCGCTCGCCATCAAGGCGGCGCTGGTGACGAGCGATGGCAAGCGCTCCATCAAGGGGCTCAGCGTAGCGCTGGGCGACAACAAGGTGTCGGGCGACCTCACGCTCGATGAAAAATTCCTGCCGCTGGGGACGCTGACGATCTCCGCCCCCGATATCGCGCCGCTGGCGTCGCTGGCCGGGCAGACGGCGGCCGGCGATATCGGCGGCACCGTGGTGTTCGCCAAAGACGGCGAGGCTCCCACTGTCACCATCAATGCAGCCAGCGTGTCGATCGCGCGCGGTGATGTGGCAGCCAAGGCAGTCACCGTCAGCGCACTGATCGCCAACTATCTCAACAGCCCTGCGATCTCCGGCACGATCAAGGCCGAGAGCGTGACCTCGGGAACGACCGTCGTCAGTGGCATCGGCGTCGACCTCAAGCGTGACGGCGACTGGACGAATTTCACCGGCGGCGCAACCATATCAGGCATTCCGGCGACAGCTGCCGGGCGGGCGAAGATTGCCGGGGGCGCGACCAGCGTCGAGATCGCGTCCGGCGAGGCGACGGTGCGCGGCATCAAGGTGGCGATCGCCGAGCCGTCGAGCCTGACCATTGCCGATGGCATAACCAACATTCAAAGGCTGGTAGTCGATCTCGGCGGCGGCTCGGTGACGCTGTCGGGCACGGCGGGCCAGACGCTCGATCTGGCGGCGACCTTCTCGGCGCTGCCGGCTGCGCTTGCCAATGGCTTTTCGCCCGGCCTCGATGCCGCGGGCACGCTCGACGGCACGGCGCAAATCACCGGGCCGTCAGCAAATCCCGACATTCGCTTTAATGCAAAACTGGCCGGCGCCGAGACCAGCCAGACCCGTCAGGCCGGGCTCGGACCGCTCGATGTCGATGCGGCCGGCAGCTATTCGACGGCCGGCGGCGTCGTGCTGGATCAGGCGACGCTGTCGGGCCAAAAAATCTCCGGCAAGGCCGCCGGCACCGTCAACCCGAACGGCGCCAGCGATTTCGCGCTCGATCTGACATCGTCCGGTCCGAGCCTGCCGTTGACGCTGGGCAGCGCGGAAAGCCCGATCAAGCTCGAATTGCAGGCGCTGTCGGTGAAGGCGGCCGGGCAGGCTGCGCAAGCCAAGCTCGACATCTCGGCGGTACTGCCTTCGGTGGCGACGGATGACGCCAAGGTCGAGGGCATTGCGCTTGCGCTGCATTCCGATGCATTTGATATGAAAAGCCGAACCGGTCCGATCTCGGGCACGGTGACGGCGGACAAGATCGGTCTAGACAATCCGACCATCGCGCCGCTGATCGTCGGCAAAATCACCGCCAAGGTCGCGGGCAGCCTGGCGGCCGATGCGATTACCATCGACAGCGGCTCGGTGCAGGGCGATGCGCTGGGCAGTGCCTTCAATGGCCGTGTCGGCATTGCCGATGGAGCAATCGACCTCAACCTCAACGCCGACGTGCTGTCGGCGGCATTGCCGGCTGCGGCGCGCAGCGTGCTGGCAGAGCGCACGCAGCTCAGCGCCACGCTGAAGCGGGATGCCAATGGCAATGTCAGCGCCAATCCGGTCACGCTGGCGTCGGGCGCACTGACCGCGGACGGTCAGGCCAGCCTCGCCGACAACAAGCTTAGCGCAGATATCAAGGGTGCACTGGCCGACATCTCGCTGTTGTCGAAAGATGCCAAAGGCGCGATCAGCTTTGCACTCAACGTGCAGGGGCCCAGCCTGGCGCCGGACCTGTCGCTGACGGTCAACAGCGACCGCCTGCTGGTGGCGGAACGCGAAATCACCGGACTTAAGCTGATTGCGACCGGCAAGGCCGATGCCGCGAACCCGGCAGCCAATGTGCAACTGACCGGCAATGTCGCGGGGCAGGCACTGCAAGGCAGCGCGGTGCTGGCGACTGCCGACGGCAAGAGCGCCATCAACGGCCTGCTGCTGTCACTCGGCAAGAACAGGATTTCCGGCGACCTTGCGCTCGACGAGGCTTTCGTGCCGGTCGGCACCATCGCGCTCGACCTGCCCGATATCGGACCGCTGGCGGTGCTGGCGCTGGAAAAGGCCGGAGGCGATGTGCGCGGCACTATTGCATTCTCCAAGACCGCGGATGGCCCGAACGTCGCCGTCAAGGCTGCGACCGCTTCGATCACGCGCGGCGACCTGCAGGCGAAGACGGTGTCGATCGATGCGCTGGTCGCCAACTATCTCGCCGCGCCGGTCATCTCGGGCAAGATTCGCGCCGACAGCGTCATTTCCGGCGGCACCGCCATCAGCGGCATCGATGTCGATTTGAAGCGCGACGGCGACTGGACCGGGTTTTCCGGCGGCGCCACCGTCAAGGGCATTCCGGCGAGGGCTGCGGGCAGGGTAAAGGTGGCTGGCGGCACCACCACCATCGAACTCGCTTCCGGCCAGGCCACGGTGCAGGGCATCAAGGCGGCCATCGCCCAGGCCTCGACCGTCAGCATCGCCAACGGCACCACGACGCTGGACAAGCTGGTGCTCAATCTCGGTGGCGGCACGGCGACGGTGACCGGCAAGGTCGGGCAGGCACTCGACATCAGTGCCGCGCTGTCGAAGGTGCCGGCTTCGCTGGCCAACAGTTTTTCGCCGGGCCTCCAGGCCGCCGGTTCGATTTCGGGAACAGTCAAGGTAACCGGCGCGCCGGGCAATCCGACTGTCGCTTTCGATATCGATGCTGGTGGGGTGCAGACCTCGCAGACGCGCAGCGCCGGTCTTGGCGGCATGAATATCTCTTCGTCGGGAACATTCGCCGGCAAGAAGCTCACCTTCAACGCCGACATCAGCGACGGGGCCGGGCTTGGCCTCAAGGGCGGCGGTACGGTGACGACGGCCGGCACACCAGCGCTGGTGCTCGACTTCAACGGCAAGGTGCCATTTTCCTTCCTGGCCGCCAAGCTTGCGGCGCAAGGGCTGTCGCTCAGCGGCACCGCCAACGTCAATATCCAGGTGCGCGGCCCGGCGGCGTCGCCGGTGATCGGCGGCACGGTCAGCACGTCGGGCGCCCGCCTGGTCGACGCGCGCTCCGGCCTTGCCGTCAATGACATTGCCGCCGACATTTCGATCGGCAACGGCGTTGCCCGGGTCAACCGGCTAACCGGCACGCTGTCGACACGCGGCAGCCTGTCGGCCTCCGGCACACTCGGCATCAATCCGGCGCAAGGTTTCCCAGCCGATTTGTCTATCAAGCTGGTTGACGGCCGCTATACCGACGGCAGGGTGGTGACAGCCAATCTCGGCGGCGACCTGACCATCAAGGGGCCGCTCACCTCGGCGCCGGTGATTTCGGGCACCGTCAATCTGGCCAAGACCGTCATCACCGTTCCCGATAAGCTGCCGGGCTCGCTGGCAGCGCTCGGTGTCAAGCACAAGAACGCGCCCGCCTCCGTGCGGGCGCAGGACAAGGCCTTGCGACCGGCGGCGGCCAGCGGTGGTGGCGGCAGTGGGCTTGTCCTCGACGTCACGGTCAATGCGCCGAACCAGATCTTCATCCAGGGCAGGGGCGTCGATGCCGAGTTCGGCGGTTCGCTGAGGCTGACCGGCCCGGCGGCTTCGCCGCAGGCGGTCGGCACCTTCACCTTGCAGCGTGGGCGGCTGTCGATCCTCGGCAAGCGGCTGACCTTTACCGAAGGCACGGTCGGCTTTTCGGGCTCGCTGGTGCCCTACCTCAACTTGACCGCGACATCGACCACGACCAGCGCCACCGTCACCATCGTCGTCTCGGGCGAAGCGACCAATCCGAAATTCGACTTCTCATCGGTGCCGGCGCTGCCCGAGGACGAGGTGCTGGCGCAGCTGATTTTCGGCCGCTCTATGTCGAACCTGTCGCCGCTGCAGATCGCGCAGCTGGCCGAGGCCGCCGGCCAACTGGCCGGCGTCGGCGGCTCGACCTCGCTGCTCGAAAACCTGCGCAGTGCAATCGGCGTCGACGACCTGGATGTGACCACCGATGACCAGGGCGGCACCGCCGTGTCGGCGGGCAAGTACCTCAATGACCGCACCTATGTGACGATCCAGAAAGGCGACAGGCCAGGGTCGGGCAAGGCGACGATCGACCTCAATGTCGGACGCGGCGTCAAGCTGCGCGGCGAGGCCAATGATGGCGGCGAGGCCAAGGGCGGCATATTCTACGAAAAGGAATATTGAGTTCCTGGCCCTTACCGCCACCGGAACTGGCGCTGTCTCAACCCGCCCAAATGTATCAATTACTCGCCTAAGCAGATTCCGGCGGAATCTGGGCGCGCTAGCACTTTTGCGCCAAGTCTGTCGTTATCACGCGAACCGCTCCCTTTTCAAAGTTGCACATTCCCTAACGGGTTCCGTAGCCATGCCGTCTTTGACATCACGGCAGGGATGCGGAATGTTAAAAGGCGGAAAGCCAACAATGGGAGTTAAGGTATGACAAATTACAAGAGTAATGGCGATCGCGTTCCCGATCACATCCTGGCCATGGCCGAAGAAGCCAAGGCAGGCAAAGTCGATCGCCGCGAGTTCCTCGCCATGGCGAGCGTGTTCGGCGCGTCGACTGCGATGGCCTACGGCATGCTCGGCGTAGCCGTGCCGACCCAAGCCAGGGCCGAAGAGGTGCAGGGCAAGAAGGGCGGCATCCTTAAAGTCGCGCAATGGGTCAAGGATCCCAAGGATCCGCGCAAGGCCGACTGGTCGGAAATCGCCAATGCCGAGCGCCAGGCGCTTGAGCCGCTGGTCAAGTACACCAGCGAATACACGTTCCGCCCGTACCTTCTGGAGAGCTGGGAGGTCAACGACGACGCCACCGAGTACACGTTGCATGTGCGCAAGGGTGTGACCTGGTCGAATGGCGATGCCTTCACCGCCGATGACGTCATCTTCAATCTCAAGCGCTGGGCCGACAAGAAGGCCGAGGGCAATTCCATGCCTGGCCGTCTCGGCACGCTGGTCAAGGACGACAAGCTCGACGAAAGCGCCGTGACCAAGGTTGACGACCACACCGTCAAGCTGAAGCTCGGCAAGGCTGACATCGCGCTCATTCCGAACATGTGCGACTATCCCGGCCTCATCGTGCACAAGAGCTTCGACGAGAAGGGCGGCGACTTCAAAGCCTGCCCGATCGGTACCGGCCCGTTCGAGCTCGTCTCCTACGATGTCGGCCAGAAGGTGGTCTACAAGCGCCGCGAGGACAACAAGTGGTGGGACGGCGAGGTGTTCCTCGACGGCATCGAATTCGTCGACTACGGCACCGATCCGGCAGCCATGGTCAGTGCCTTCGAGGCCGGCGAAGTCCATACCAATTTCGAGACCTCGGCCGACTATGTGTCAATCCTCGACGGACTGGACCTGGTCAAGTCCGAAATCGTCACCGCGTCGACCATCGTGTGCCGCACCAACATCAACAACAAGCCTTACGGCGACCAGAAGGTACGCAACGCGCTGCAACTCGCGGTCGACAACAATGTCGTCCTGCAGCTTGGCTACGGAAATGCCGGCACGGTGGCTGAAAACCACCATGTCTGCCAAATCCACCCGGAATATTACGAGCTGCCCAAAGTCGCTCGCGATCCGGCCAAGGCCAAGGCGCTGATGGCGGAAGCCGGCCAGGCCGACTTCGAGCATGAGCTGATCACGGTCGACGAAGACTGGCACAAGAATACCGGCGACGCCATCGCCGCGCAGATGCGCGACGCCGGCCTCAAGGTAAAGCGCACGGTGCTGCCGGGCTCGACGTTCTGGAACGACTGGACCAAGTACCCGCTGTCGATGACCAACTGGAACATGCGCCCGCTCGGCGTTCAGGTTCTGGCGATCGGCTATCGCACTGGCGAGGCGTGGAACGAGTCGGCCTATTCCAACCCCGAATGGGATGCCAAGCTCAATGCAGCATTGGCCGTTGCCGATGCGGCCAAGCGCAAGGAGATGATGAAGGACATCGAGCAGATCCTGCAGGATTCCGGCATCATGATCCAGCCATACTGGCGCAAGCTCTACAGCCACTCGGTCAAGGCGGTGCAGAATTACAAGATGCATCCGACCTTCGAGCGCGACTACGGCAAGGTCTGGCTCGACCAGGCGTGATCGGAACGTCAGGGAAGGGGCGCTTCGCTCCTTCCCGTCACGCCTTGCATGGTCCAGAACCGGAAGCCGCCGCAGCAAAAAGTTGCGGACTCTCCTGAAAGACCGTTCAATAAAACTGGGTTGATTGCATCCGAGTGCCGATTTGACGGCCAACTCTGCCGGCAACGGCAAAGCTGGTTTTTCGAACTGGCTCCAACCCCAACCAGACCGGCAGGGGACCGCCATGCTTTCTTTCGTAATCCGGCGTCTCGGCACCATGGCATTGACGATGCTGTGCCTGACGATGATCGTCTTCTTCCTGATCAACCTCGAGCCGAATTTGAAGAAGCTGGCGATCAGCCAGACCGAAATGCACACATCGGCCGAACAGCTCGAAAGCTGGCTGGTCAACCATGGCTACCGGCAGAACTTCTTCGTGCGCTACGGCCAATGGCTGGGCGTCGTCCCGAAGCAACCGGTGACCGATCCGGCGACCGGCAAGCCGACGCAGCGTTTCTCCTTCTGCAACGATCCGCTGGAGCCGAAATTCTCCGGCATCCTGGAAGGTGATTTCGGCTGCTCGACCAAGTTCAAAACCTCCGTTGCGTCAAAGCTCTTCCCCGCACTCGCCGCCACCGGTATCCTGATGCTCTGCGTGCTGTTGGTGATGGTGCCGATTTCGCTGCTGATCGGCATCCTGGCCGGCATGCGCGAGGGCTCGCGAACGGACCGAACGCTGTCCGTCGCATCGATCGCGTCGACGGCGACGCCCGAATATGTGTCCGGCGTCATCTTCACCGTCATCTTCGCCTCCTGGCTCGGCTGGCTGAACGGTTCGGCCGCCTCGGCAAGCCAGGGCATCACCTTCTACAATTTCACCCTGCCGGTGATGACGCTGGCGATCTACGGCATCGGCTACATCGCCCGCATGACACGCGCCTCGATGGTCGAGGTGATGACGCAGCAATATATCCGCACCGCCCGGCTGAAAGGGCTTTCCTTCGGCAGCGTCGTCGTCAAGCACGCGCTGCGCAATGCGCTGATCGCGCCCTTCACCGTCATCATGCTGCAATTTCCCTGGCTGCTTACCGGCGTCGTCATCGTCGAGGTGATGTTCCGCTACCAGGGCTTTGGCTACACGCTGGTCGAGGCCGCCGGCAACAACGACATCGATCTGCTGCTTGGCTGTTCACTGGTCTCGGTGTTCATCGTGCTGATCACGCAGCTCATCTCGGATGTCGGCTACGCGTTCCTCAATCCGCGTATCAGAGTTCAATAGGGGGCTGGGGCAGATGCAGGTCGAATATATCGGTGCCTTCAATGTCGTGCTCGGCGTGATTGGGCGTTTCTGGCCGGTCTGGTTAGGGCTTGCCCTGGTGATGGGAGCGAGCTTCGCCTACAAGAAAAGGCTCGGCCTCTACGGCCAGCTGTTCGATAGCGGCGTCGGCATAGTGGGTGTCGGCATCTGCCTGTTCTGGCTGTTCACGGCAATCTTCGCGTCGACCGTCGCGCCCTTCGATCCGCTCGCCCAGGTGCCGATCATGAAGGATGCGCTGCCGGGCGCGCTCGAGCCGGTATCGAAACTCATCTACTATTTCGGCGGCGACAAGCTCGCCCGCGATGTCTTTTCGCGCATGGTCTATGGCAGCCAGATCGTGCTGATCATCGCACCGGCTGCGACCGGTTTCGCGCTGATGGTCGGCATTACGCTCGGTCTGCCCGCCGGCTACTATGGCGGCCGGATCGACACCGTGCTGTCCTTCCTGGCCAATCTGGTGCTGGCCTTCCCGGTGATCCTGCTGTTCTACCTGCTGGTGACGCCGGGCATCATGGATACGCCGATCCCATACGCCATGGCCGGGCTGTTCTTCCTGTTCCCGATCATCTTCTTTTCGGTGCTGTTCTGGACCCGCTACAAGAACCGGCCGGACCGCCTCTATATATTGCTCGGGCTGACGCTGATCATCGGCGGCTGGGTCTATGCCGGCCTGGTGTTCGACGCCGATCCGTTCAAGATCATCCACATCGATCCCAACCAGCTCAACATCTTCGTGGCGGTGGTGTTCGCCTCCAGCCCCGGCGTGTTCCGCATCGTGCGCGGCCTGGTGATGGACATCAAGACGCGCGACTATGTGGCGGCGGCGCAGACGCGCGGTGAATCGCCCTGGTACATCATGCTGTGGGAGATCCTGCCCAATGCGCGCGGGCCGCTGATCGTCGATGCCTGCCTGCGCATCGGCTACACCACGATCCTGCTCGGCACGCTCGGCTATTTCGGGCTGGGCCTGGCGCCGGAGAGCCCGGACTGGGGCACCGCAATCAAGGACGCCAGCCGCCTGCTGCGCTCCTTCATCCACCCGGCGCTGCCGCCGACGATCGCGCTGATGTCGTTCGTGCTGGGCTTGAACCTGCTTGCCGACTCGCTGCGCGAACAATCGATGAAAGACTGATCTGCGGGTTTCGGCCCGCGAGCATGAAAATAGGATTGGAGCGACCCATGAATGAGGCAGTTCGAAATCCCGGCAACCCGACCCTTGGGCCAAGCGCTGCGCCGATCATCGAGATCGAGAACCTGTCGATCTCCTTCTTCACCCGCAAGGGCGAGATCCCCGCCGTCATGGACTTTTCCTGCACGGTGATGCCGGGCGAAGCCATGGGCATCGTCGGCGAGTCCGGCTGCGGCAAGTCGACCGTGTCGCTCGGCATCATGCGCGACCTCTCCAACATCGGAAAGATCGTCGGCGGCAAGATCAAGTTCCAGGGCAAGGACATGGGCGAGCTGTCCGACGAGGAGTTGCGCTCCATCCGCGGCAACAAGATCGCCATGATCTACCAGGAGCCGATGGCGAGCCTCAATCCGGCGATGAAGGTCGGCCAGCAATTGATGGAAGTGCCGCTGATCCACGACAAGGTGTCGAAGGAAGAGGCTTACAAAAGGGCGCTCGAAATGGTGCGCTCGGTGAGATTGCCCGATCCCGAACGCATGATGCGTTCCTATCCGCACCAGCTGTCCGGCGGCCAGCAGCAGCGCATCGTCATTGCCATGGCGCTGCTGTCGAAGCCGGCGCTGCTTCTGCTCGATGAACCGACGACGGCGCTCGACGTGACGGTGGAGGCCGGCATCGTCGAACTGGTCAAGGGGCTGGGCGAGAAGTTCGGCACGTCGATGATCTTCGTGTCGCACAATCTGGGCCTCATCCTCGAGACCTGCGACCGCATCACGGTGATGTATTCGGGCGAAGCGGTCGAGACCGGCAAGATCAAGGACGTGTTCGACCGGATGCGCCATCCCTATACGCAAGGGCTGTTCCGCTCGATTCCGCTGCCGGGCGCCGACAAGAATTCGCGGCCGCTGATCTCTATCCCCGGCCAGTTGCCGCTGCCGCATGAGCGGCCCAAGGGCTGCAATTTCGGCCCGCGCTGCCACCATTTCGTTGAGGGCGTCTGCAATGCCGCCGAAATCCCGATGATCGAGGTCGCCGGTCACGAAGGGCATTTCTCGCGCTGCGTGCGCTTCAACGAGATCGACTGGGAAGCGCTGCCTCCCGGCGCCAAGAAGGTCAATGAGAAGGTCGTGCCCGGCGCGCCGGTGCTCAAGATCGAGGATTTGAGAAAATACTACAAGGTCGGCGGCAGCGAAGTGTTCGGCTCCAGCGAAGGCCGCGTGGTCAAGGCCAATGAGACGATCTCGTTCATGGCGCGCGAATCCGAGACCGTCGCCATCGTCGGCGAGTCCGGCTGCGGAAAGTCGACACTGGCCAAGGTCCTGCTGGGGCTGGAGACGGCAAGTGCCGGCACAGTGACGCTGGGCAACAAGGAGATCCAGTCGACCGGCATCGAGAAGCGCAGCGTCGAAACGGTGTCGTCGATCCAGATGGTGTTCCAGAACCCGTTCGATACACTCAATCCCAGCCACTCCGTCGGTTCGCAGATCATCCGCACGCTGGAAAAATTCAAAGTCGGCAACAATGTCGCCGAGCGGCGCAAGCGCATGCTGGAGCTGCTCGACCTGGTGAAGCTGCCGCGGGCCTTCGAGACGCGCAAGCCGCGTCAGCTCTCAGGCGGCCAGAAGCAGCGCATCGGCGTGGCGCGTGCCTTTGCCGGCGATGCCAAGGTGGTGGTGGCCGACGAGCCGGTGTCGGCACTCGACGTCTCGGTGCAGGCGGCGGTGACCGAGCTGCTGATGGACATCCAGCGCAAGAACAAGACGACGATGCTGTTCATCAGCCACGATCTGTCCGTCGTGCGCTACATCGCCGACCGCGTCGTCGTCATGTATCTCGGCTACATCGTCGAGCAGGGCACGACCGACCAGATCTTCGCGCCACCCTATCACCCCTACACAGAGGCGCTGCTGTCGGCTATCCCGATCGCCGACACCAGCGTGGTCAAACGGCACATCGTGCTCGAAGGCGACATCCCGTCGGCGATGAACCCGCCGAGCGGCTGCCCGTTCCAGACGCGCTGCGGCTACAAGAAACTGGTGCCGGACAATCTGTGCGAGACCAAGGTGCCGCCGGTGAAGCATCTCGGCGATGGCCATATGAGCCTGTGCTGGCTGTCGGACGATGTGCTGGCGACGATGGAGCCGGTGATCAAGTTCGACAGGGAACACGCAGCGCATGAGGGCGTGCCGGAAGACGCACCGGATGGGATCGGCCCCGGTTTCGCCGGCGAACCGCCGAAGCGCCCGCATGGCAAGAAGCCGAGCTGACCAGCCATAGAGGCAATGCCGCTCGTTGGCGCATTGCCGCAGCTTCGCCATAGCTCAAGGAACGACAGCTACGTTCGCTTGAATATTGCTGTCCATTGCTTTATGTGATGCGTGATGTTTGATGCGCGGTAGGGAGCATGTTGTGAGAACCACACTTGCAATCGATGACGATGTCCTACTTGCGGCCAAGGCCATGGCGCGACAGCAGGATCGCAGCGTTGGCGACGTCATTTCCGATCTGGCTCGCCGCTCACTGCGCAGGCCCCCGACCGGCGGTGAACGCAACGGCATCCCCTTGCTTGCATCGCGGCCCGACAGCCCGATGGTCGATCTCGAAATGGTCAATGCGCTTCGCGACGAATTGCCGTGACCTTCCTGCTCGACGTCAATGTGTTGATTGCGTTGATCGATCCGGCTCACGTCGCGCATGAAGATGCCCATCGGTGGTTCCAGTCCACCGGGCATTTATCATGGGCAACATGTCCCATTACCGAGAATGGCGTCATCAGGATTGTAAGCAACCCGAAATACCCCAATTCTCCGGGTTCGCCCGCCGTGGTGGCGCAGATTGTCGGCAAGCTGCATGCCCTTTCAGGACATCAGTTCTGGCCTGACGAGATCAGCCTTGTCGGTTCCAACGACATCGATGCAGCCAGGATCCTCACCCCGGCACAGGTAACGGATAGCTATCTGTTGGGACTCGCCAAGGCGCGTGACGGCCAATTGGCGACGTTTGACCGAAAGCTGTCGACGGCAGCGGTAAAGGGAGGGAGGTCGATCCTCCACCTGATCCCAAGCGAATGAATGGCTGAGTTCCGCTTCGATCGCAAACTGCGTGGCTGCAAGACCGCTTGGCAACGTCAGCTGCCGCATTGCCGCAGCTGTTCGGCATAGTCGCGGGCCATCTTTTCGGTCGCCCTGGCGTAGCCCTGCACGCCGGCATCGCCACGGTTACCGCGGCCATAAGCGGTCCAGCCGAGATAGTAGGCGAGGTAGAGATTGTAGGTGTCGTCGCGGGCGACGCCGAACGTGTCTGATGTCTTGGAATGATACCAGCCGACGAAATCGACGGCATCGGCAAACTTGGTCCGCCGCGCCGCCCAGCTGCCGGTCTCGCTCTGATATTGCGACCAGGTGCCGTCGAGCGCCTGTGAGAAGCCGGTGGCCGACGAGACATGTTTCCACGGAATGAAGCCGAGCAGTTTGGTACGCGGCGGCCTGGCATTGCTCTTGAAGCCGGATTCCTTGCGCACCGTCGCCATCAGCACGGGGACGGGGACGCCGTATTTCTGCGAGGCGCGCTCGGCGGCCGACTGCCAGTTGTCGAACCAGCCGTCGTTCTGGTCGAAGACGGCGCAGACATCGTTGATATGGTTGGGTGGCGTCGCGCAGGCCGGCAAAGCCAGCAGCACGCCAACCGCTACAATTTTACTCAAATTCGAACTACGCATGGAAGACGAATAGGCCGAAATCATAAAGGGAATCTTGCGGCGTTTCTTAACGGCTTGCCGGCCCGGCTCCGCTGAGTGGGCCTGTATCATTATTCCGACCTTTTGCGTCGCCTCTGTCTCCATACGAATTCAAAAATGCCGCCTTGGCTAAAATCACGCCCGCGAAGGGCGGATTTCTGACAGCGATATCCGGATGCCGGCGCTCTGATGCCAGGCATGAATGAACCAAGACGAAAGCGCGGCGCGGAGCGAACCAGCAACCGGGGGCCTGCCGCCATCCCGCAACTTCCACTGCGGCGGGTGACCAATCCCTATCCGCCGATGGCGATGCTCTCAGTCGACCAGGTCGAAACGATCCACCAGGCGTCGATGCATATTCTGGAAAATTTCGGCATCGAGGTGATGTCTCAGCGGGCGCTGGCGCTGTTCGAGAAGGCGGGCGCAAAGGTCGACCATGCAACGGCGAACGTCCGCATCGACCGGGGCCTTGTCGCCGAGGCGCTGAAGACCACGCAGTCCAGCTACCGGCTGACGCCGCGCAACCCCGCCAACACCATTCATCTCGGCGGCAACACGATCAATTTCACCCTCGTCGCCGGGCCGCCCAATGTGCACGACACGGAGCGCGGCCGGCGCGCTGGAAACTTGCACGACTATGCCGATCTGACCCGGCTGGCTCAGCATTTCAACTGCATCCACATGCTCGGCAACCAGGTCTGCGCGCCGGTGGAACTGCCGGCCAACACCAGGCACATGGATACCTATTTCACCAATCTGACGCTGACCGACAAATCCTTCCATGTCTCGGCGATCGGACGAGGCCGGGCGCTGGACGGCATCGAGATGATGGCAATCGCGCGCGGGCTGACGCTGGACGAGATGCGCGATGATCCCGGCATCGCCACCATCATCTCGGTCAACTCGCCGCGCCGTTTCGACGAAATGATGGCCGAAGGGCTGATGACCATGGCCGAGTTCGGCCAGTCGGTGGCGGTGACGCCGTTCACGTTGATGGGCGCGATGAGCCCGGTGACGCTCGCCGGCGCCCTGGCGCAGCAGAACGCCGAAGCGCTGTTCGGCGTGGTGCTGACGCAACTGGTGCGCCCCGGTGCGCCGGTGATGTACGGCGCCTTCACCTCCAACGTCGACATGAAGTCGGGCGCGCCGGCCTTCGGCACGCCGGAGAACACCAAGGCCAATATCGCCTCGGGGCAATTGGCGCGGCGCTATTGTCTGCCCTACCGCACAACGCCGGGGTCGGCATCGAATGCGGCGGACGCGCAAGGCGCCTACGAGACGCTGATGGCGCTGTGGGGCGCTGTGCTCGGCCACGGCAACCTCGTCTATCATGCCGCCGGCTGGCAGGAGGGCGGGCTGACGGCATCGTTCGAAAAGCTCATCATCGATGTCGAGATGATCCAGCACATGATGGAATTCCTGCGCCCGATCGTCGTCGACGAGGCGGAGCTTGCTGTCGAGGCGCTGGGCGCGGTGCCGACCGGCGGCCATTTCTTCGGCGAACCGCACACGCTGGAACGCTATGCCACCGCCTTCTACCAGCCGATGCTGTCCAACTGGCAGAATTACGAGGCCTGGCAGGAAGCCGGCGGCCTCGACACCACGGCGCGCGCGACCCGGCTGTGGAAGAAGGCGCTGGAAGACTATGTCGAGCCGGTGATGGACATCGCCGTGCGCGAGGCGCTGGAGGCATACATGGCCAGGCGCAAGGAAGCGATCGGGCAGGGCGAGCCGTGACTTTTTCAGCGTCGGCGCGCGGCGCTGCCTTTCTGATTCACCTTATCTCCTCAACTCATTGATAACAGAGAAAAACTCATGAAATCGCATGCAAAGGTCGTGGTCATTGGCGGTGGCGTCGTCGGGTGTTCGGTGCTGTTCCATCTGGCCCGCCATGGCTGGACCGATGTCGTGCTGCTGGAGCGCGACGAGCTGACCTCGGGCTCGACCTGGCATGCGGCCGGCGGCATGCACACGATCAATGGCGACCCCAACGTCGCCAAGCTGCAGAAATACACGATCTCGCTCTACAAGGAGATCGAGGAGCTGTCGGGACAGGCGACCGGCGTACATCTGACCGGCGGCGTGCTTCTGGCGGCAACCGAGGCGCGGCTCGACTGGCTGCGCGGCGTCGTCGCCAAGGGGCGTTACCTCGGCATCGACCTCGAGGAGATATCGGCCAACGAAGCGGCCGAGCTGATGCCGCTGCTCGACCCGAAACAATTCGTCGGCGCCGTCCGCAACAAGGAGGACGGCCATCTCGATCCCTCCGGCGTGACGCATGCCTATGCCAAGGCCGCGCGGAAACTGGGCGCGGAAGTAGAGCGCTTCACCAAGGTGGAAGACATCGTCCGCCGTCCCGACGGCATGTGGCGCGTCATCACCAACAAGGGCGAAGTGGTGGCCGAGCATGTCGTCAATGCCGGCGGGTTATGGGCGCGCGAGGTCGGCCGCATGGTCGGGCTGGAACTGCCGGTGCTGGCCATGGAGCACATGTACCTGATCACCGAGGATATGCCGGAAGTCGCCGCCTGGAACGCCAAGACCGGCACCGAGATCATCCATGCCGTCGATTTCGATGGTGAGCTGTACCTGCGCCAGGAGCGCGGCGGCATGCTGATGGGCACGTATGAGAAGGCCAACAAGGTCTGGTCCGAATTCCAGACGCCGTGGAATTTCGGCCATGAACTGCTGGAGCCGGATATCGACCGCATCGCGCCGTCGCTCGAAGTCGGCTTCAGGCATTTCCCGGCCTTCGAGAGGACCGGCATCAGGCAGATCATCAACGGCCCCTTCACCTTCGCGCCGGACGGCAATCCGCTGGTCGGGCCGGTGCGTGGCCTTCCCGGCTTCTGGGTCGCCTGCGGCGTCATGGCGGGCTTTTCACAAGGCGGCGGCGTCGGCCTGGCGCTGTCCAACTGGATGATCGAGGGCGATCCCGGCGCCGACATCTGGGCGATGGATGTCGCGCGCTACGGCGACTGGGCGACGATGGCCTACACCAACGCCAAGGTGCGCGAGAACTATTCGCGCCGCTTCTCTATCCGCTTCCCCAATGAGGAGCTGCCCGCCGGGCGGCAGCTGAAGACGACGCCGATCTATGATCTGCTGTCGGCCAAGGGCGCGCAATGGGGCGTGTCCTATGGGCTGGAAGTGCCGCTCTGGTTTGCGCCCGAGGGTGTCAAGGACGAGTTCTCGTGGCGGCGGTCCAGCGATTTTTCCCATGTCGCCAATGAGGTCGCGACTGTTCGTGAGAGCGTCGGCCTGGCGGAGATTTCGAACTTCGCCAAATACAAGGTGACGGGAGGAGGGGCGGCCGCTTGGCTCGACCGGGTCTTTGCCTGCAAGTTGCCCAAGCCAGGCCGCATGACGCTGGCGCCGATGCTGAAGGATGACGGCAAGCTCATCGGCGATTTCACGCTGGCCAATATCGGTGCCACCAATTCCAACGGGACCGAGTGGTTCATCGCCGGCTCCGGTATCGCCGAGCAGTATCATATGCGCTGGTTCGAGGCGCATTTACCTGCGGATAGCTCAGTGCGCATGGAGGCGCTGGGGCAGAAACTGACCGGTCTGGCGATCGCCGGACCCAAGGCGAGGGAGGTGCTGGCGAAGGTCAGCCGCGCGGATGTCGCCAACACCGCATTCCCCTTCATGGCGGTCGCGAAAATGGACATCGGCACGGCGCCGTGCCTGGTCGGCCGCGTCAGCTACACCGGCGATCTCGGCTACGAGATCTGGGTGGCGCCGGAATATCAGCGCGCTGCCTTCCAGGCGTTGATGGCGGCAGGCGCGGAATTCGGCCTCGGCCTGTTCGGCTCGCGCGCGCTCAATGCGCTGCGGCTGGAGAAAAACTACGGCTCATGGGCGCGTGAATACCGGCCGATCTACGGGCCGCTGGAGGCCGGGCTCGACCGTTTCGTCGCCTATGGCAAGGATGCCGATTTCATCGGTAAAACCGGCGCTCTTGCCGAGCGCAAGCAGGGCGGCAAGCTCAGGCTGCGCACATTTATCCTCGACGCCGACGATGCCGATGTCATCGGCGACGAGCCGATCTGGTACGATGGCGCGGTGCGCGGCTGGGTGACGTCGGGCGGCTATGCGCATCACTCGAAGAAATCCGTCGCCATCGGCTATGTGCCGAAGGAGATCGCAGACAAGAGCGACGGCTTCGAAATCGAACTTTTGGGCAAGCGCCACGCGGCGCGCGTTCAGGCAGCGCCGCTCTTTGACGCGAACTTCGAGCGAATGCGCGCCTGAAGCGCTTCGGCTTCGCCGAGGCGCTTCAGATTCTTGTTTTGTGCAAGTCGTTTTTTGTGCAAGTCGTTATCCCAAAACCGCTGCGCACTTTTGGGCGACATGCATCAGGCGCGTCAGGTGCTGCGGCGGTTGTCGAGCGCGAAGGCGCCGGCGCCGGCAAACACCAGATAGAGGAAGATGAAGCAGAAGGAGATTGCCGCGTCGCCGCTGTTGTTGACCGGGAAGAAGTCGCGCGGGTAGTGCGCCATGAAATAGGCGATGGCCATCTCGCCGGCCAGAAGGAACGCGACCGGGCGGGTGAACAGACCGAGCGCCAGCAGGATGCCACCGGCGAACTCCAGGATGCCTGCCGTCGCCGTCAGGCCGGTAAGAGCGTGAGGCTCGGCGCTGACCGGAAAATTGAACAGTTTCTGCGAGCCATGTTCGACGAACTGCAGGGCTGTGATGATGCGCAGGACGCCGAGTGCCTGCGGCTGAAATCTGGCGAGACCGTCAAAAAGCTTCATCTAAACTCCATTTTTCCAACCATGTGGCCCGGCCATAAATCATCACCCGGCGCTGGACCATTCACTTCCCATGGCCTGTCATCAACAATCGGTGATTGCAATTATTTCCAGTCTGACTTCGAAATTTGCTCTCGTTATGGTTGCATAGATCTCGTTAAGGTTGTATATCTGCGAGTAGACACTCCAAACCAGACGGGTTCCTTCGCCATGAAAAAAGCCGCCATCAGCCTGTTCGCAATCCTCGCAAGCACCAGTTTCGCGATGGCCGCTGATGCTGGCTGCGATGCCTTCAAATGGCCGGTGACACGCGAGCAGGAACTGTTTCCGGCGGCGCCCGCCGCGCAGTCCGGTGCCTCTCTTGCTTTCGGCGAAGCCGCGGATATGGCGCTGGAGCCGGTCGATGCGGTCAGCTTCACGGTCTCACCGCAACGCGCGCCGGCAGCCGGCACGTTCGGCGCGACGGCAAACGTGGCCGTGCCACCGGAAGGAGAGCTCCAGATCAGCCTATCCGACGAGGCCTGGGTTGACGTCATTCAGGATGGCCAAGCCGTGAAATCAGCGGGTTTCAGCGGCGTGAAGACCTGCCCCGGCATCCGCAAGAGCGTGCGCTTCAAGCTGACGCCTGGCGCAGCCACGATCCAGCTCAGCGGCGCCAGGAAAGAGAACCTCAAGGTTGCTGTGCTGGCGCCAGAGTGACCGCCCCGGACGCGCCTCTCATCGCACCGGCGGCGCGATGAGAGCAGTTCCGTGCAGGCGAGTACCGGAGGGGATCAGCGGCCCGGCGCGATCAGCGCGAAATAAGCGCCTTGCGGATCGGTGAACTGGGCAATCCATTGGCCGGTCGGCACCGGCATCGGACCCATGACAATTTTGCCGCCATTGTCGGTGACGCGTTTGGCGGCTGCGTCGATGGCGTCGACATTGAAGTAGAACAGCCAGACCGGCACCGGCAGCTGTTGCGGCTTGTTCATGATGCCGCCGCCGGATTCAGGGCCGGCTGAGAAGGTCTGATAGATGCCCATCTCGCCGACGTCCATGCTACCGGCATCAGTCCAGCCGAACTGGCTGGAGTAGAAATCGAAGGCCTTCTGGCGGTCGGACGCATAAAGCTCGTGCCAGCCGACATGGCCCGGCGTCGTTGCCGGAAGGACGGGCTGGTCGGGACCATTGGGCTGCAGGAACATGAAGGCGGCGCCTTGCGGGTCGGCGACGACGGAGAAGCGGCCGACGCCGGGAATGTCGTCGGGTTCGCGGTGAACAGTCCCGCCGGCGGCTTTCAGTGCCTCGGTCGAGGCATCGGTATCGCTGGTGTGCACATAGCCGAACCAGGCCGGCTTCAGACCCGTCCTGGCTGCTTCCTCGGGCAGGGTCATCAGCCCGCCCACGCCACGCTCGGCGGAGTTCACCACGATATAGCGCGGCATGCTGGGCGCTTTGTCGAAGGGCTCGGCCCGCCAGCCGACCACGGTGGTGTAAAATGCTTGCGCCGCATCGAGGTCGCTGGTCATCAACTCGTACCAGAAGAAGGGCATTGGGGATTTCGGCATTTTCGGTCTCCTCACCTTCATGCATAGATCGTCGTCCGATCCATCAAAGGACGTTTTCAGCGACGCAAATCCGACAGCGAAGCGGAGAAAGTTCAACGGCTGCGTTGACACGTCGTTCCGCACTTCGGCCCACCGGCGGCTTGCACATGCGGCGGTTTTCGACTTTCCTTGGGCAAACGAGGGGTAGTCGTTTCATGCGCCTTATGTCGCTCACGCCTGAGCTTGTGTCACTGTGTCATCGCGAAGAGGTCGATCCCGGACCCGACTGCAGTTGGACGCAGCTGAACGATGAGGATTACCGGACCTTGGCCTTGCGGCTGTCTGAAGAAGCAGACGAGGGGCCTTTGTGGGTGTTCGCCTATGGCTCGCTGATCTGGAAGCCGGCTTTCGAATCCGTCGAACGCCAGCGCGCCACTGCTTTCGGCTGGCACCGCTCCTTCTGCCTCGACATGGTGCGCTGGCGCGGCAGCGTCGCGCAGCCGGGGCTGATGATGGCGCTCGAACGCGGTGGCCGATGCGACGGCGTCATCTACCGCCTGCCCGACGGCGACAAGCCGCAGCAGATCGAAAGACTGCTGCGGCGCGAGATCGACGATCATGAGAGTGTCAGCTCGGTCCGGTGGGTTCCCGTGCGCACCCAGCAGGGCCGGATACGGGCGCTCGGCTTCTGGGTCGGGGTGACGGGCAGGGGAACCTCGCTCGGGCAGCCGCTGGACAAGGTGGCGGGGGTGCTTGCCAGAGCCTGCGGCCATGTCGGCTCAGGCGCGGAATATCTCTACAACACCGTCAGCCACCTCGAGGAATTCGGCATCCGCGACCGCAATCTGTGGCGGCTGCAGCAACTGGTTGCCGACGAGATCCGGTCGATCCATGGCCGCTACGAGCTCCGGCCTTTCGCCCGTGCCATAGGCTGAAAGCCATAACATGAGTAGTCAAATCATATTATGGGCTAGTCTTTTCAATGGCTTGCGGCGAAAATTGACCAATTGATAAAAAAATAAAACGTGCTAGCCTTCCCCAAAACGAAAACGTGGGGAACTGACGATGCCAGAAGGCCAGTTCAAGGACGGCATTGCCGGCGGCCGGCTTGCCGCCGACCAGTACGCCGAGAATTTTTCCGACCTGCATCCGCCGCTCGATCACCACGAGGCGCTGGTCGAATCCGACCGCTGCTATTTCTGTTACGATGCGCCGTGCATGAATGCGTGCCCGACCTCGATCGACATTCCGCTGTTCATCCGCCAGATCTCGACCGGCAACCCGATCGGTTCGGCCAAGACGATTTTCGACCAGAACATATTGGGTGGCATGTGCGCCCGCGTCTGCCCTACCGAGACGCTGTGCGAAGAGGTCTGCGTGCGCGAGGTGGCGGAAGGCAAGCCGGTGCAGATCGGCCGCCTGCAGCGCTACGCCACCGATGTCGCCATGGCCGAGCACAAGCAGTTTTATTCGCGCGCTGAATCGACCGGCAAGTCGGTCGCCGTGGTCGGCGCCGGTCCGGCCGGCCTCGCCGCGGCGCACCGGCTCGCCCGCCATGGCCACGAGGTGACCATACTGGAAGCCCGCCCGAAGGCCGGCGGCCTCAACGAATACGGCATCGCCGCCTACAAGAGCATCGACAATTTCGCCCAGGCCGAAGTCGACTATGTCACGGGGATCGGCGGCATCGATATCCATAACGGCAAGGCGCTCGGCCGCGACTACCAGCTGTCGGATCTGATCCTGAATTACGATGCCGTCTTCCTCGGCATGGGGCTTGGCGGCGTGAATGCGTTGCGCACGGATGGCGAGGACGCCGATGGCGTTGTCAATGCAGTCGAATTCATCGCCGAACTGCGCCAGGCCAGCGATCTCTCGAGCCTGCCAATCGGCCGGCGCGTCGTCGTCATCGGCGGCGGCATGACGGCGATCGACGCCGCCGTGCAATCGAAGCTGCTCGGCGCCGAGGAGGTGACGATCTGCTACCGGCGCGGCCAGGAACACATGAACGCTTCCGAGTTCGAGCAGGATCTGGCTGCCGCCAACGGCGTCACCATCCGCCACTGGCTGCAGCCGAAGCGGGTCATCACTGAGGCCGGCAAAGTGTCGGGCATCGAACTCGAATACACCGCGATGAACGGCGACAGGCTTGCCGGCACCGGCGAGCGGCTTACGCTGGCCGCCGACCAGGTGTTCAAGGCGATCGGCCAGAGCTTTGTGCCGGCGGCACTCAACGGCAGCGGTGCTGCGATCGAACTCGAAGCCGGCCGCATCAAGGTCGACGCAGAAGGGCGCACCTCGCTCGCCAATGTCTGGGCCGGCGGCGACTGCATTTTTCGCGGCGACGATTTGACGGTATCGGCCGTCGCGCAAGGCCGCGATGCGGCGGAGAGCATCAACCGGAGTCTGGCACAGGGATAGAGATCATGGCCTCAGTGGAATCAGGCATCGCGCGTCACTACGACGTCTCGGATCTTGAGCAGCACATTCTTGCCGTGCTCGCCGATACCGGCGTGGAAATTGCCCATCTACGCGCTGGCGATCTCGAAGCGGTCGACGAGTTCCACATTGGCGGTATCGCCGCCACCAGGGAACTCATCGGCCAGATGGGTTTGAAGCCGGGGGCCAGGCTGCTCGACATTGGTTCCGGCGTGGGTGGTCCAGCCCGCTTCGCCGCCAACAATGCCGGCGCCGATGTCACCGGCATTGATCTGACGCAAAGCTATGTCGACATCGCGACCAGCCTGTCGAAGCGGGTGGGAATGGCCGACAAAGTCCGGTTCGTGCAGGGCAGCGCGCTGGACATGCCGTTCAGCAACAAAAGCTTTGATACGGCCATGATCCTGCATGTCGGCATGAATCTTCCCGACAAGAAAAAGCTGATGAGCGAGGCGGCGCGTGTGCTCAAGCCGGGCGGCGTCTTTGCCGTCTACGATGTGATGCGGCTCAAGGCAGGTGCGCTGACCTATCCGCTGCCATGGGCATCCGACGAGAGCATGTCCTTCGTTGCCACGCCCGACGACTATCGTTCGGCTGCCGCCGCCGCGGGGTTCTCTGTAACCGCCGAGCGCCCTCGTGGCGCCTTCGCCATCGAATTTTTCGACACGATACGGGCGCGCATGGCTGCGGCGCAGGCGGAAGGAAAAAAGCCGCCGCCTGGCGTTAATCTTATCATGGGCGAGAACGCCGGCACCAAGATCGCCAATCTCACCCCCGCGCTTAAAGGCGGCATTCTCGCACCCGTGGAAATGCTCCTTCGTCTCGGTTGAAAGGGACCTGTCATGGCAGACATCCGCAACAATTTCGTCGGCATCAAATCGCCCAATCCGTTCTGGCTGGCTTCGGCGCCGCCGACCGACAAGGCCTACAATGTCATCCGCGCCTTCAAGGCGGGCTGGGGCGGCGTCGTGTGGAAGACGCTGGGCGAAGAAGGTCCGCCGGTGGTCAACGTCAACGGCCCGCGTTATGGCGCGATTTGGGGGGCCGACCGGCGCCTGCTCGGCCTCAACAATATCGAGCTGATCACCGACCGCGATTTGCAGGTCAATCTGCGCGAGATCAAACAGGTCAAGAAGGACTGGCCCGACCGCGCCATCGTCGTCTCACTGATGGTGCCATGCGTCGAGGAAAGCTGGAAGGCGATCCTGCCGGTGGTCGAGGAGACCGAAGCCGACGGCATCGAGCTCAATTTCGGCTGCCCGCACGGCATGTCGGAACGCGGCATGGGCGCGGCTGTCGGCCAGGTGCCTGAATACATCGAAATGGTAGTGCGCTGGTGCAAGGCCAACACCCGCATGCCTGTCATCACCAAGCTGACGCCGAATATCACAGATGTGCGCAAGCCGGCGCGCGCCGCACTCTCCGGCGGAACCGACGCGGTGTCGCTGATCAACACCATCAACTCGATCACCGGCGTCGACCTAGACAGTTTCGCGCCGCAGCCGACCATCGACGGCAAAGGCTCGCATGGCGGCTATTGCGGCCCGGCGGTGAAGCCGATTGCCATGAACATGGTGGCCGAGATCGCCCGCGATCCGGAAACGCGCGGCCTGCCGATCTCCGGCATTGGCGGCATCACCACCTGGCGCGATGCGGCTGAATTCATGGCGCTCGGCGCCGGCAATGTGCAGGTGTGCACGGCGGCGATGACATACGGCTTCAAGATCGTGCAGGAGATGATCGCCGGTCTCGAAAACTGGATGGACGAGAAGGGCCATGCCTCGCTCAACGACATTGTCGGCCGCGCCACGCCCAATGTTACCGACTGGCAGTATCTCAACCTCAATTACATCGCCAAGGCGCGTATCGATCAGGACGCCTGCATCAAATGCGGCCGCTGCCACATCGCCTGCGAGGACACTTCGCACCAGGCAATCACCAACATGGTCGACGGCGTCAGGCATTTCGAGGTGATCGAGGCCGAATGCGTCGGCTGCAATCTGTGCGTCAATGTCTGCCCGGTCGAGAACTGCATCACCATGGAGCCGCTGGCCGCCGGCGTGATGGACCAGCGCACCGGCAAGCCGGTGTCGCCGGTCTATGCCAATTGGACGACACACCCGAACAACCCGATGGCCAAGGTGGCTGCGGAGTAGACTTGGGTTCCTCGCCCCGATCGACGTCTACGTTGTGCACTCATCTTCTGTGACTGGTCGGCGTGAGGGCTTGGTTGCCACGTGGTTCCCCCAATCCGTCGCTGCTTCGCAGCGCCGCCTTTCCTCCCTCCGGAGGGAAAGGAAGGGAGCTTTACTGGACGAACGTTGGACGGCAAAAAACTTGGCGCCGTTCCTCTCCCCCGTCGATCGGGGGAGAGGTGGCTCGGCGAAGCCGAGACGGAGTGGGGGTCGATCAGCGCAATATAAGACAATGCATGCGCCAAGCCGCCATACACGCTATCGCCACAGACCAGCCGCCCGGAAATGTGTGCAGGCCGCAGACCGGGATGCCCAAGTTCTGTGAAGCCATTGCTATATGTGAATTTCCGCATTTCCCTATTGCAGATAAAATTTATCTAGGATAAAAGATATCCATGAATAGGAGCGCAACATCGTGAAGCTGGGCGAGGGTGTAGAAGCGGCCATCCATTGCGCGGCCACACTGGCCAGCGTGGAGGGCAACAGCACGATACCGGGTGCTGCTTTGGCAGAGTCCTTCGGCCTGTCGCCGAGCTATCTGCTGAAACATCTGAACCAGCTGACGGCTGCGCGCATCCTGGAATCGGTGCCGGGACCGGCGGGCGGCTACCGGCTGGCGCGTCCGGCCGAGCGCATCACGCTGCTCGATATCGTGCTTGCGGTCGAGGGTCGCGAGCCGGCCTTCCGCTGCGGCGAGATCCGCCAGCGCGGCCCGGTCAAGATCGATGCTTCGGCCTATGTGAAGCCGTGCGGCATCAATGCCGCGATGCTGAAAGCCGAGCGTGCCTATCGCGCGGCCCTCGCGGAAACCCGGTTGTCCGACATCGTGGCTGACTACAAGGCCGAAGGCGATCCGCGATCGTTTGCCGCCAGCTGTGCCTTTGTGGCGCGCCATCAGCGGCCGCAGAAACCCGCTTCGACCAAACAGATTTAATCCCCCGCCAAACAGATGTGAAAGGAAAGACGATGAAACAGAGACTGCAATTCTTCGCCAAGGCGCCTGAGATCATGAAAGCCGTGTCGGCGCTCAACAAGGCGGTCGACGAATGCGGGCTTGAAGTGAGCCTGCTGCATTTGATCAAGCTCCGCGCCTCGCAGATCAATGGCTGCTCCTACTGCGTCGAGATGCATAGCCGCGAGGCGAGGCGCGATGGCGAAACCGAGACACGGCTCTATCTGGTTTCGGCCTGGAAGGAATCGCCGCTGTTTTCCGAGCGCGAACGCGCGGCGCTTGCTTGGACCGAGGCAACGACCCTGATCGCCAACAATGGCGTTTCGGACGAACTCTATGCCCGCACGCTAGAGCACTTCTCGGAAGAGGAACTGGTCAAGCTGTCGGTCGCGATCGGCATGATCAACACCTGGAACCGGCTCTGCATCCCGTTCCACGCCATTCACCCGATGCCGGTTGCCAAAGCAGCCTGACCGTCCGGTTAGTCATGGAGCGCCGTGGAAAGGGCGGCGCTCCACCTGTTTCATGCTTAAGTACGGGGAAGATTTCATGCCTGTCGATTTGCCTTCGACCCTGTTGTTTCTCGGCCGCCTGTTGCTTGGCGGCGCCTTCGTTGTCGCGGGACTGCGCAATGTTCAAAACGAGGCGTTCCTGACCGGGCTGATGGCCGCGCGCGGCGTGCCGCAGGCGAGATTGGCGTTGTGGGCCGGCATCGTCCTGCAGACCATTGCCGGCGCGCTGGTGATGGCCGGCCTGTGGACCGCGATCGCCAGTGCTGTGCTGGTGCTGTTTCTCATTGTCGCGACGCCGATGTTCCACAATTTCTGGGACCATCAGGGCCCGGACCGGGCCTCGCGCATCAACGGCTTCGTCGGCAACGTCGCCCTGGCCGGAGGCTTTCTCACGCTGATCGCGCAGTCGCTGTAAGGTCACGCCGCGAAGCGCAAACCGCCGTCGCAGGTCAGCACCTGGCCGGTCATGAAGCCGTTGGAGACGAGAAAGGCGATTGCGCCGGCGACGTCTTCGGCGCGGCCGATCCTGCCCACCGGGGTTTTGCCGGCATATTCGCTGAACACCGCCTGCCGCTGGTCTTCGGCCAGAAAATCCCACCATGGCGTGTCGATGACGCCGGGCGCCACGACGTTGACGCGCAGAGGCTTCAGTTCGACCGCCAGGATCGGCACCACCGTCAGCAGCATGCCGTTGACGGCGGCAATGCCAGCCACGCCGGGCGCCGACAATTGTGCCGACACCGCCGAGATGAAAGTGACCGATCCCGATCTGTTGAGCGTCGGTAAGGCTGCCTGCAAACAGGACAGCTGCGGCCTGACTTTCTCGTCGACGCCGCCGGCGATGTCTGAGAGGTCGAGGGTTTCGAACCGCCCAAGTCCCTTGCCGCCGCTGGCAGCCAGCACGAGGTGATCGAACGGTCCGAGTTCCCCAAAGAACTGGCGGACTTCGTCCGGCTTCGAAGCATCGAAGGCAGCTTTTTCGGCGGCGCCGCCGAGGCTCTTCCAGGCGCTGGTGAGCTTGTCCTGGTTTCGTCCGGTGATGGTCACCTTCATGCCTGGGCCCAGCAGTTGTCGCGCCGTTGCCAAGCCGATGCCGGATGAGCCGCCGATGACGACCGTGTGTTCGATCTTGCCGGTCATGAATGCTGTTCCTTCGATTTTGCGGAGGCTTGGCCGACGAGGTCGAGGCTCAGGGTTCGCAATTGCTGTCTGGCCTTGGCGTCATAGGCTTGTGCGTTGGCGCGGGATTCCTTTTGGCCATCGAAATAGAGGCCACTGCGGCCCTCCAGGGCGGGCGATGTCGCGAGGTTGAGAATGGCGTCGGCGCCGGTCTCGACCGAACTCCATGGCGTCACGCCGGCCTGGCGGACCATGGTGGTGTTCATGTAGCTCGCCGGATGCAGAGCGTTCACGGTGACGCCGCTGCCTTTCAACTCTCCGGCCAGGTCGATGGTGAACAGGATCTGCGCCAGCTTGCTCTGGCAATAGGCGCGCACGCCGTCATAGGAACGTGTCAGCATGACATCGCCGAAATCGATCGCCTGCTGGCCGGCCGAGGCGACGTTGATGATGCGCGCCGGCGAACTCGCCTTGAGCAGCGGCAGCAGTTCCGAGGTCAGCAGGAAACCGGCGAGATAGTTGACCGCAAAGCGCAGTTCGAAGCCGTCGGCGCTGAGCTGTCGCTTGGCGCCGGCCGTGCCGATGCCGGCATTGTTGATGAGGATGTCGAGCCGGTCGGTTTTTGCGCGTACGGCCTCGGCGAGGCGGCGGACCTCGGCTAGCGAGGCGAGGTCCGCGGCGAGGAACTCGGCTTTGCCGCCGGCGGATTCGATTTCTGCGACGGCTGCCTTGCCGCGAGCCGCGTCACGGCCATGCACCAGCACGCGCGCGCCGCCGGCGCCCAGCCTTTGCGCGACGACACGGCCGACGCCATCGGTCGAACCGGTGATGAGGATTGTCTTGTCTTTCAGATCCATATTCAGAGCCTCCATCTCTCTGGATGGAAGATGGGGCGCCTGACGCAGCCCAAACAGTTCAAACTTTATCCTGGTATCAATACTGCTATAATAGCTCTCATGGATGCTATCACGCACTCCGCTGAAGACAGCCGCCGGCGCGAGCTTGGCGCCTTCCTGCGCTCGCGCCGCGAAAGATTGACGCCGTCCGCCACCGGCATCGCGACCGGCCTGCGGAGACGCACGCCAGGCTTGCGTCGCGAGGAAGTGGCGATGATCGCCGGCGTCGGCACCACCTGGTACACATGGCTAGAGCAGGGGCGCGAGGTCAGACCCTCGGTGGAGGTGCTAGCGGCGCTCAGCGAAGCGCTGCGCCTCGACGCCGTTGAAAGGCGGCATCTGTTCATCCTGGCAGGCCGCCAGCAACCGGAGAACCGCGTGGCTGCGCCGGAAAAGGTCGATGGCCCGCTAATGCATATGCTGGAGAGCCTGGTGATGCAGCCGGCCTATGTCGTCGGGCGGCGCTGGGATGTGCTGGCCTGGAATCCGGCGGCGGTAGCGGTGTTCGGTGATTATGGCCTGCTAGAGGGCGACGCCCGCAACATCGTCCACATGGTGTTCACCAATCCGCATCACCGGCGCCTGCTGGTTGACTGGGAGCAATTGGCGCGCACCGTGCTGGCCTCGTTCCGGGCGGAAAGCGCCCGCTATGTGGGCGATGCGGATTTCGAGCGGCTGATCGTGCTTATGACGCGCTCAAGTCCGGAGTTTCGCGACTGGTGGCCGCAACGCGACGTGGCACGCCGATTGTCGGGGGTGAAACATGTCCGACATCCGAGAGCCGGCGCCATGACGTTCGAGCATATGAGCCTGTCGATCGACGACGGCTCGGACATGAAGCTGATCGTCTACACGCCGCTGGCCGAACAGAATTCGATCGAGAAGCTGCAGAATTTGCTTGAGGCGATGCCGGCGGAGCGCCGCAGCGCCTGACGCCCAAAGGTCAGCCCTTCGGCTTCAGCCCATCAATGAACAACTGCTCCAGAAACCGCGCCGCATCCTCGAAGCGGCCGTCGCCGCCGCGATCGGCGCCGAGCACGGCACGGACCTGGACATCGAAATCGGCATAGTGCTGCGTCGTCGCCCAGATCGAAAAGATCAGGTGCCAGGGATCGGTGCGGGCGATTTTTCCCGCGCGCATCCAGCCCTTGATGACGTTGGCCTTCTCGTCGACCAGTGTCTTCAGTTCACCCGCCAGCAGCGGCATGATGCGTGGCGCGCCTTGCAGGATCTCGTTGGCGAACAGCCGGCTCTCCCTGGGAAAATCACGCGCCATTTCGAGCTTGCGCCTGATGTAGCTCCTGAGCTCGGTCAGGGGATCGCCGATATCGTCGAGTTCGCGCAGCGGCGCCAGCCAGGTCGCCAGCAGCCGCTCCATCAGTGTCTCGTGAATGTCTTCCTTGCGGCGGAAATAATAGAGCAGGTTCGGCTTCGACATCCCGGCGGCCTCGGCGATCTGGTCGATGGTCGAACCGCGAAAGCCGTTGGCGGAGAAGACTTCGAGGGCTGCCTCCAGGATCAGTTCGCGCTTTTCCTGCTGGATGCGGGTGCGGCGAGGGGCGGAGCCTTCCACGGCGTTGGTCATGTGGCCGAGCCTTGGTCGCGCGGGTCATCTGGACCAATTCTCTGGACCAGTTTTTCTCTTACCCGTGGAGCGCACTTCGGAGGCCGCATTTCCGCTAGTAATCCCTTGACCGCCGACAGGGCGGTGCTAACGTTTGTCCAATCGGTCAAAAATTTGCGTAGCATGAAAACGCAGCAAAGACCAAGCTTTGGAAAGACCAAGCGTTAGCCGCACCGAAACAGGTTACAAGGGGAAGTCTTGGTCATGTCCAACCGGCTGAAAGTCACGCCGAACGATCTCAGCGCATTCTGGATGCCGTTCACGGCAAACCGGCAGTTCAAGCAGGCGCCACGCATGTTCGTGTCCGCCAAGGACATGCACTACACCACCAGCGACGGCCGCAAGGTGCTCGATGGCACCGCCGGCCTCTGGTGCGTCAATGCCGGCCATTGCCGTCCCAAGATCACCGAGGCGATCCAGCACCAGGCGGCCGAACTCGACTATGCGCCGGCCTTCCAGATGGGCCACCCCATCGTGTTCGAGCTGGCCAACCGCCTGGTCGATCTCGCGCCCAAGGGCATGGACCATGTCTTCTTCACCAATTCCGGTTCGGAATCGGTCGAAACGGCGCTGAAGATGGCGATCGCCTATCACCGTGTGAAGGGCGAGGGCGCGCGCACCCGCCTGATCGGCCGCGAACGCGGGTATCACGGCGTCAATTTCGGCGGCATCTCGGTCGGCGGCATCGTCACCAACCGCAAGATGTTCGGCACGCTGCTCGGCGGCGTCGACCACATGCCGCACACGCATCTGCCGGAAAAGAACGCCTTCTCCAAGGGCGTGCCGGAATATGGCGCGGAACTCGCCAACGAGCTGGAGCGCATCGTTGCCCTGCATGACGCCTCGACCATCGCCGCCGTCATCGTCGAACCGGTCGCCGGCTCCACCGGCGTCATCCTGCCGCCGAAGGGCTATCTGCAGAAACTGCGCGAGATCTGCACCAAGCACGGCATTTTGCTGATCTTCGACGAGGTCATCACCGGTTTCGGCCGTCTCGGCGCGCCGTTCGCAGCGGATTATTTCGGCGTCACGCCCGACATCATGACCACCGCCAAGGGCGTCTCCAACGGCGTCATCCCGATGGGCGCGGTGTTCGTGAAGAAGGAAATCCACGACGCCTTCATGACCGGCCCCGAGCACATGATCGAGTTCTTCCACGGCTACACCTATTCGGGCAATCCGATTGCGTGCGCCGCGGCACTCGGCACGCTCGACACCTACAAGGAAGAGGGCCTGCTCACCCGTGGCGAGGAACTGGCGCCCTACTGGGAAGATGCGCTGCATTCGCTGAAGGACGAGCCGCATGTCATAGACATCAGGAATATCGGCCTGATCGGCGCGATCGAACTGGCGCCGATCGCCGGCAGCCCGACCAAGCGGGCCTTCTCGGCCTTCGTCAAGGCGTTCGAGCGCGGCGCGCTGATCCGCACCACCGGCGACATCATCGCGCTGTCGCCGCCACTGATCATCACCAAGGGCCAGATCAACGAATTGATCGACCATGTCAGAGAAGTGCTGAAGGCGATCGACTAATCTATCCAGCCAGTCGGGCGGCGGCGGGAACCGCCGCCCGGTTGGTTATATGAAATGAGAGGACTTTGAATGGCCGCCCCGGGCGAGAATCTGCGAATCAATTCAGACCGTTTGTGGGATTCCATCATGGAGATGGCGAAGATCGGCCCCGGTATTGCCGGCGGCAACAATCGCCAGACCGTGACCGACGAGGACGGCGAGGGACGGCATCTGTTCAAGCGCTGGTGCGAGGCGGCCGGGCTCGAAATGGGGCTCGACGAAATGGGCACCATGTTTGCCCGCCGGGAAGGCGCTGATCCCAGCCTGCCGCCGGTTTATGTCGGCAGCCATCTCGACACGCAGCCGACCGGCGGCAAATATGACGGCGTGCTCGGCGTGCTCGGCGGGCTGGAGATTATTCGCTCGCTTAACGATCTCGGCATCCAGACCAGGCATCCGATCGTCGTTACCAACTGGACCAATGAGGAAGGCTCGCGCTTTGCCCCGGCGATGATGGCGTCCGGCGTGTTCGCCGGTGTGCTCGATCAGGCGGACGTGTATCAGCACACTGATAAACAGGGGAAAAAGTTCGGCGAGGAGCTGGAGCGCATTGGCTGGAAGGGAACCGAGAAGGTCGGCGACCGCAAGATCCACGCCTTCTTCGAACTGCATATCGAGCAGGGGCCGATCCTCGAGGACGAAGGCATCGACATTGGCGTCGTCACCCACGGCCAGGGCCTGAAATGGCTGCAGGTAACGCTGACCGGCAAGGAGGCGCATACCGGCTCGACGCCGATGCCCAAGCGCCGTAATGCCGGTCTAGGCATGGCGCGCGTGATCGAGCTGGTGCATGAGATCGCCATGGACTACCAGCCCGACGCCGTCGGCGCGGTCGGCCACATGGAGGTGTTTCCGAACTCGCGCAACATCATTGCGGGACGCACCGTCTTCACCATCGACATCCGTTCGCCCGAGAAGGAAGTGCTGGACGCTATGGATGGGCGCATACGCGAAGGCATCGACACGATCTGTGAGGCGCTCGACATCCAGTACAAGGTCGAGCAGGTCGGCGCTTTCGATCCGGTCACCTTCGATGCCGGCTGCGTCAAGGCGATCCGCGACGCAGCCGAACGGCTCGGCTATTCCCACCGCAACCTCGTCTCCGGCGCCGGCCACGACGCCTGCTGGATCAACCGCGTCGCGCCGACCGCTATGGTGATGTGCCCCTGCGTTGACGGGTTGTCACACAACGAGGCCGAGGAAATCACCAAGGAATGGGCCGGCGCCGGCGCCGACGTGCTGTTCCATGCGGTGGTAGAGACAGCGGGGATCGTGGCGTGAACTAAGATCTGTATTCAAAACGACGCTCACAAGAAGCGCGAAGAGAACAAGGGAACACGACAATGACCAAAGTCATCCGAAACGGCACCATCGTCACCGCCGACCGCACCTGGAAGGCCGATGTGCTGATGCAGCACGGCAAGATCGTCGCCATTGGCTCGAACCTGCATGGCGACCATGAGTTCGACGCCAGCGGCTGTTACGTCATGCCGGGCGGCATCGATCCGCACACCCATCTCGAAATGCCGTTCATGGGCACCTATTCGGCCGACGATTTCGAGTCCGGGACGCGTGCGGCCCTTTCCGGTGGCACCACGATGGTGGTCGATTTCTGCCTGCCGGCGCCGCAGCAATCGCTGCTGGAAGCGTTGCAGATGTGGGACAACAAGACCTCGAAGGCTGCCTGCGACTACTCCTTCCACATGGCGATCACCTGGTGGGGCAAGCAGGTGTTCGACGAGATGGCCACCGTCGTCGACAGAGGCATTACCTCGTTCAAGCATTTCATGGCCTACAAGGGCGCGCTGATGGTGGACGACGACGAGATGTACGCGTCGTTCCAGCGCTGCGCCGATCTCGGCGCGCTGCCGCTGGTTCATGCCGAGAATGGCGACGTGGTTGCGGCGCTGTCGCAAAAGCTGCTCGCTGCCGGCAATAATGGTCCCGAGGGACACGCCTATTCGCGGCCGCCGGAAGTGGAAGGCGAGGCGACCAACCGCGCCATCATGATCGCCGACATGGCCGGCGTGCCGCTCTATGTCGTGCATGTGTCCTGCGAGCAGAGCCACGAAGCGATCCGCCGCGCCCGCCAGAAGGGCATGCGGGTTTTCGGCGAGCCGCTGATCCAGCATTTGACGCTGGACGAGAGCGAGTATTTCGACAAGGATTGGGACCATGCGGCGCGCCGCGTCATGAGCCCGCCCTTCCGCAACAAGCTGCACCAGGATTCGCTGTGGGCCGGCCTGCAGGCGGGATCGCTGCAGGTGGTGGCGACCGACCACTGCGCCTTCACCACCAAGCAGAAGCGCAACGGCCTCGGCGATTTCACCAAGATCCCGAACGGCACCGGCGGGCTCGAAGACCGCTTGCCCGTGCTGTGGACGACGGGCGTCAACACCGGGCGGCTGACGATGAACGAGTTCGTCGCGGTGACTTCGACCAACATCGCCAAGATCCTCAACATGTATCCTAGGAAGGGCGCCATCGTCGAAGGCGCGGACGCCGACATCGTGGTGTGGGACCCCAGCGCCAAGAAGACCATCACCTCGAAGAAGCAGCAATCGGTGATCGACTACAACGTCTTCGAAGGTTTTGAGGTGACCGGCCTGCCGCGCTTCGTCTTTTCGCGCGGCGAATTGTCGGTCGAGGAAGCGGAGGTCAAGGCCAAGCCCGGCCATGGCGAATTCGTCGCCCGCGAGCCGAACGCGGCGGTCAACCGGGCTCTGTCGACCTGGAAGGACATTACCGCGCCGCGCAAGGTGGAACGCACCGGCATTCCGGCGACAGGCGTTTGACGTTGCGGAGCCCGGGGGCGCTCATTTCACTGGTCGTGGCGATGGTGGTCGCTGGTCCGGCAACAGGGGCCGAGAGGCTGGCCGGCTCCTGGGGCAACGATGCCGGCTGTGTCTTTGCAAAGGCCGGTTTTCAGGGCCGGGACGATTATATCGTGCTGACCGCCGAAGGCATCGAGACCTATGGCAGCGGCTGCCGGTTCGCGCAGCAATTGACGTGGGCGCCGGGCACGCAATCGCTTGATGCGACCTGTTCCGCCGAAGGCGAGGCGGGGACGACGGCTGAAACCGTTGTGGTCACCAACAAGGGCGAGGGTGGGTTCTTCGTGACCATTCCCGGTCTTGAAGAAATGGGGCCGTTGCAACCGTGTTCGTGACGTTGGAGCTGGGGGAATGAGCGCGCGCGGTTTGGGGCCGTCTGTTGCGATGATAGTCGTTCTGGCTGCGGGTCAGGCCCTTGCGGCAGGCATCGACCTGACGAAACCCTATGGGGACAAATATGGCTGCATCAACCGCAACGGCCAGGAAGTCGCCGCCGATCGGATGCTGCTTTTGACCGACGAGGCATTGGTCACCGCCGCCAGCGCCTGCACCTTCACGGAGAAGCAAGCGCAGGCTGATGGGTCGCTGGTGGTGACGGCAACATGCGAGGCGGAAGGCGAAGAGGGACAGGAGCCGACCAAATTCACCATCAAGCGCAGCGCCAAGAACGCCAAGAAGCTGACGGTCGCCGACGACGACGGCAATGTCATGGGCGAAGTGGCGCGGTGCAAATGACGGCAGTCCCGTCAGCGTCAGGCCACCAGCGCATCCAGTTCCGGCAACAGGACGACGCTTTCCTGTTCATTGGGATCGGTGCGGGCGATGACGGCCGAGGACGGGGCGTTGCTCAGATTGGCCGGCAGATGCGGTACGCCGGCCGGGATGTAGAAGAGGTCGCCGGCCTTGACGACGATGTGGTTCTCGAGCCTGTCGCCATACCATGTGTGGACCTCGCCCGAGAGCACATAGATCGCCGTCTCATGGCTTTCATGCAGATGCGCCTTGGCGCGGGCGCCAGGCGGCAGGGTGAGCAGATGCATGCAGATGCCGGACGAGCCGACCGTCTCGGCTGCAATGCCGGCAAAATAGGTCAATCCCTGCTTGCCTTCATAAGTGCTTTCAGGACGGATAAGGTGACAAGTGGGTTTGGGCGACATCGGCAAGGCTCCGGGCGTCGATTGGGTGGGATTGGACGAGTGGAAAGCAACATCAACGCGAATGCAACGGCATTTCATCCTGGGCGGCTGCGAGAGGCAGGCAGCAAGCGATGACGGGACAATCGCCAGCCGTCGTCTCGGCAAGCAGACTTGGCCTTACCTTTCAGACCAATGACGGTCCGGTAGAGGCGCTCTCCAATGTCGACCTGACCATCGGCAAGGGCGAGTTCGTCTCCTTCATCGGCCCATCGGGCTGCGGCAAGACCACCTTGCTGCGCGTCATCGCCGATCTGGAAAAACCGACATCGGGCACGATCTCGGTCAACGGCATGACGCCGGAACAGGCGCGCGAGAAACGCGCTTATGGCTACGTCTTCCAGGCGGCAGCCCTTTTCCCGTGGCGCACGATCGAGCGTAACGTGGCGCTGCCGCTGGAGATCATCGGCCTTTCGAGAGCGGAGCAGGCCGAGCGCATCAAGCGCACGATGGAGCTCGTCAACCTCTCCGGCTTCGAGAAGAAATACCCCTGGCAGCTTTCCGGCGGCATGCAGCAGCGCGCTTCGATCGCCCGCGCGCTCGCCTTCGACGCCGACCTGTTGCTGATGGACGAGCCCTTCGGCGCGCTGGACGAGATCGTGCGCGATCATCTCAATGAACAGCTTCTGGAATTGTGGGCGCGCACCAACAAGACGATCTGCTTCGTCACCCATTCCATCCCCGAGGCGGTGTATCTGTCGACGCGCATCGTCGTCATGTCGCCGCGCCCAGGTCGGGTTACCGACATCATCGAATCGACGCTGCCAAAGGAGCGGCCACTGGACATCCGCGAGACACCGGAGTTTTTGGCGATCGCGGCCCGCGTGCGCGATGGGTTGCGGGCAGGGCACAGCTATGATGATTGAGGGGGCGAACGACCGGCTGGCTCCTCTCCCCAACGGGGAGAGGGTGGCCGGAGCGAAGCGGAGGTCGGGTGAGGGGGCGGCGCCGACGGATCCGACCAAGAGAAATGTCGGGGCAACCGCTCGCGCCCGAAAGCTGCGGTTTGACGAGACCGAAGCTGAATACCGGCTTTGGGGGGAATTGAGAGGACGTCATCTCAACGGCTACAAATTTGTGCGGCAAGTGCCGCTCGGACCTTTCATCGCGGACTTCGTCTGCCGCGAGCAGGGGCTGATTGTCGAACTTGATGGCAGCCAACACGCGGATTCACTGACCGATCCCGCCAGGACAGCCTGGCTGAACGGACAAGGTTATTCGGTTCTGCGCTTCTGGAATCACGAAGTTTTGGCTGAGCGCCGAGCGGTCCTGGATACGATCTTGGCTTGTCTCGACGGAAAGATTTCTACCCCCTCACCCGACCTCCGCTTCGCTCCGGCCACCCTCTCCCCGTTGGGGAGAGGAGGGCGCCCCGCTGGCGAGGCGCGATAGATGGACACCTTCCGCGAAAAACTCATCCCCGTGACCTCCATCCTCCTGGGCGTGGTGGTGCTCTGGTATGTCTTCGCCGTCATCCTCAACGCGCCGTTCCAGCGCGACCTCGACCGGCGCGCCGGGGAAACCCACGGCACCGTCGAATTCATCGGCAAGACGCTGTCGCAGCCCAAGCCGACGCTGCCGGCGCCGCATCAGGTGGCGGTGAACTTCTTCGAGAACACCTTCCTGCGGCCCATCACATCGAGCCGAAGCCTCGTCTACAATGCCTGGGTGACCCTGTCGTCGACGTTGCTCGGCTTTGCCTTCGGCACGGCGCTCGGCATGGTCATCGCGGTCGGCATCGTGCATGTGGCGACGCTCGACCGCAGCCTGATGCCGTGGATCATCGCCTCCCAGACGATTCCCATTCTGGCCGTGGCGCCGATGATCATCGTCGTGCTGGGGGCGATCGGCATCAGCGGTCTGATCCCAAAGGCGATGATCTCGACCTACCTGTCGTTCTTCCCGGTGACGGTGGGCATGGTGAAGGGCCTGCGCTCGCCCGAACTCATGCATCTCGACCTGATGCACACCTACAATGCCAGTGTCTCGCAGACCTTCTGGAAGCTGCGGGTGCCGGCCTCGGTGCCGTTCCTGTTCACCTCGATGAAGGTGGCGGTGGCGGCGAGCCTGGTCGGCGCCATTGTCGGCGAACTGCCGACCGGTGCTGTCGCCGGCATCGGCGCCAAGCTTTTGGCAGGTGCCTATTACAGCCAGTCCATCGACATCTGGTCCGCCCTTGTGGCGGGCTCGGTGGTGGCGGCCCTTCTGGTCATGGTGGTCGGCATAACCGGGCGCCTCGTTGACCGCGCCATGGGCGGGAGGCCGGCATGAACTGGCTGAAGCCCTCCTGGCAAGCCGTGCTGGCCGTTGCGCTGTGCCTCGTCGCCGTCGCGCTCGGTGCGATGTCGAAGCCGGAAGCGGCCGCCCTTGCAGACCCGACGGCAAGCTTCGACTACCCCTATTTCGGGATAAAGACCCCGATGATCGGCCTGGCCGTGCTGGCAGGGCTGATCTCGATGATCAGAATTTCGCCGCTGGCCGAGGCTGCGGTGCTGTTCATCGGCGCTCATCTCGTCGCCTGGATGCTGATCTCGGGCATTACAGGTTTCGAAGGCACGGCATTGGCGCCGTATTTCCTGCTGCTCGCCGCTGCCTGGCTGCTGGCCTGGCGCTGTGTGGCGGTGCTGTCGGGGCTTCGCCCGATGGCAAAAGGGGCGCGGATGGCGCTGCGCCTCATCATCCCGGCGATCTTCGGCGCCTGGATCCTGATCATATGGGAAGCGGTGACGCGTGGCGCCGGCATTCCCTTCATCCTTTTGCCGCCGCCGAGCGCCATCGGTGTGCGCATCGCCAGTTCCCTGCCGGTGCTCGGCGCCGATATCAGGCAGACCATCTTCAAGGCGGTGATCTTCGGTTATGTCATCGGCAGCGGCGCCGGCTTCCTGGTGGCGATTGCGGCCGACCGCGTGCCGTTCCTGCGCCGCGGTCTGCTGCCGATCGGCAATATGGTCTCGGCGCTGCCGATCATCGGTGTGGCGCCAATCATGGTGATGTGGTTCGGCTTCGACTGGCCGTCCAAGGCCGCGGTCGTCATCATCATGACCTTCTTCCCAATGCTGGTGAACACGGTTGCCGGTCTTGCCGCCTCCGGCCATATGGAGCGCGACCTGATGCGCACCTATGCGTCGGGCTACTGGCCAACACTCTTGAAGCTCCGGCTGCCGGCGGCAGCGCCCTTCATCTTCAACGCGCTGAAGATCAACTCGACGCTGGCGCTGATCGGCGCCATCGTCGCCGAGTTCTTCGGCACGCCTGTGGTCGGCATGGGCTTTCGCATCTCGACCGAGGTCGGGCGGATGAACATCGATATGGTCTGGGCCGAAATCGCAGTTGCAGCACTGGCGGGTTCGGTCTTTTATGGCGTGGTCGCTCTCGTCGAGAGAGCCGTCACGTTTTGGCATCCCTCTGTCCGTGGTGGATAGGGCGGTGGGTTCGGGTGTTAACTTCAGAGGGTAAAAACATGAAAAGACTGATCATTCCGATGCTGGCCGGCGCGATGTCGCTGGCCGCGTTCCAGGCAATGGCCGCCGACAAGGTGACCTTGCAGCTGAAATGGGTCACGCAGGCGCAGTTTGCCGGCTACTATGTCGCCAAGGCCAAGGGTTTTTATGAAGCAGAAGGCCTCGACGTCGACATCAAGCCGGGCGGTCCCGATATCGCACCCGAGCAGGTGATCGCCGGCGGTGGCGCCGACGTCATCGTCGACTGGATGGGCGGGGCGCTCGCCGCGCGCGAAAAGGGCGTGCCGCTGGTCAACATCGCCCAGCCGTTCAAGAAGGCCGGTATGGAGCTGGTCTGCCCGAAGGACGGCCCGATCAAGACCGAAGCCGATTTCAAGGGTCACACGCTGGGCGTCTGGTTCTTCGGTAACGAATATCCATTCTACGCCTGGATGAACAAGCTCGGCCTGAAGACCGAAGGCGGCCCGGACGGCGTCACGGTTTTGAAGCAGAGCTTCGACGTGCAGCCGCTGATCCAGAAGCAGGCGGATTGCATTTCGGTCATGACCTACAACGAGTACTGGCAGCTGATCGATGCCGGCTACAAGCCGGACCAGCTCACCGTGTTCAACTACTCGGCGATGGGCAACGACCTGCTTGAGGACGGGCTCTATGCCTCGGAAGACAAGCTCAAGGATCCGGCTTTCGAAGACAAGATGGTGCGTTTCGTGCGCGCCTCGATGAAGGGCTGGAAATATGCCATCGACAACAATGACGAGGCCGCGGGCATTGTCATGGACGGCGGTGGCCAGGACGAAAACCACCAGAAGCGGATGATGAGCGAAGTCGCCAAGCTGATCGACAATGCCGACGGCAAGCTCGACCCGGCGACCTACGAGCGCACCGCCAAGGCGCTGCTCGACCAGAAGATCATCACCAAGGCGCCGACCGGCGCCTACACCACGGCCATCACCGACAAGGCGATCAAATAAGCCTGGCCAGGCAATTTCGACCTCGAGAGCGGCGCCTTTGACCAAATGTCAGAGGCGCCGTTCCTTTATGGTGTTCATGACGAAGCTGGTCTCGATCGAAGCGACGCATTTCAGCCGCGCGATCTTTTCCTTGATGAAGCGCTCGTACTGTTCGAGGCTGCCGGTCACCACCTTCAGCACATAGTCGCGCGACCCGGTGACGAGGTGGCATTCCAGCACCTCCTCCCACCCGCGGATGGCGTCCTCGAACATGACGATCTCGTCCTCGTTCTGGCGGCTGAGCCGAACGGTGGCGATGGCGACCATGTTCCAGCCGAAGGCGGCCGGGTCGACCAGCGTGGTATAGCCCCGGATAATGCCGGCCTCCTCCAGCCGGCGTACCCTCCTCAAACATGGCGACGGCGACAGGCCGATGCGCTCCGCAAGCTCATTGTTGGTGATGCGGGCGTCGGCCTGCAGCTCGCGCAGGATCTTGCGGTCGAAATCGTCGGCTATCTTCTGCTGCACTTTTGCTCTCGCTCGGCAATTTGTTGCCGGGATGCAGCCATGCGAGGCCGAAAATAGCAAGGACTGGTGGACCGGGATCGCATAAATTGCTGGACGAGACTCCTCTAGAACGCAGGAAAAGCCATGACCGCGCCGCGCCCGTCGAAAACCCACATCGGCAACCACAAGCTCCATCCGGAAACGTTGATGTTGAGCTATGGCTTCGATCCGCAACTGTCGGAAGGCGCCGTCAAGCCGCCGGTGTTCCTGACCTCGACCTTCGTGTTCAAATCGGCGGAGGAGGGGCGCGATTTCTTCGACTACACATCCGGCCGCAAGGAGCCGCCGAGCGGCACGGCGTCCGGCCTGGTCTATTCGCGCTTCAATCATCCCAACTCCGAGATCGTCGAGGACCGGCTGGCGGTCTATGAGGGAACGGACGCCTGCATCCTGTTCTCGTCCGGCATGTCGGCGATCGCCACCACGCTGCTCGCCTATGCCCGTCCGGGCGATGTCATCTTGCATTCGCAGCCGCTTTACGGCGGCACTGAGACGCTTTTGACGCGCACGCTGTCCGGCTTCGGCATCGGCGCTGTCGGCTTCGCCGACGGCGTCGACGAGAAGGCGGTGCGGGCCGCTGCTGATGCAGCGGTGGCGAAGGGGCGTGTCTCGGTCATTCTCATCGAGACGCCGTCAAATCCGACCAACAGCCTGGTCGACATCGCACTGATCCGGAAGATTGCCGACGAGATCGGCGCAAGCCAAGGCTCGACGCCGATCATCGTCTGCGACAACACGCTGCTCGGCCCGGTGTTCCAGCGGCCGATCGAACATGGCGCCGATGTCTCCGTCTATTCGCTGACCAAATATGTCGGCGGCCATTCCGACCTGATCGCCGGTGCGGCGATGGGCAGCAAGGCGGTGACCAAGCCGATCAAGGCGCTGCGCGGCGCCATCGGCACGCAACTCGACCCGCATTCCTGCTGGATGCTCGGCCGCTCGCTGGAGACGCTGTCCATCCGCATGGAGCGCGCCAACGACAATGCGCGGCTCGTGGCCGAATTCCTGCGCGATCACGCCAAGGTCGAGAAGGTGCATTACCTGCCGTTCCTGGGCGAGGATACGGCAGCGGGACGGGCCTACAAGGCGCAATGCAGCGGCGCCGGGTCGACATTTTCTTTCGATATCAAAGGCGGAGAGAAGGCGGCCTTCGCATTTCTCAACGGGCTGCAAATATTCAAGCTGGCGGTGAGCCTCGGCGGCACGGAGTCACTCGCCAGCCACCCGGCGGCGATGACGCACTCCGGCATTCCCTTCGACGTGCGCCAGCGCATTGGCGTGCTGGAGACCACGGTCAGGCTGTCGATCGGCGTCGAGCATCCGGACGATCTTATCGCCGACCTGACGCAGGCGCTGGCAGCGGTCTGATAGCTCGCTTGTAGATATCAGGAAAGGGGCGATCGTCTTGGCAGCGTCGGCGGGACAGCACCCCCCTCTGTCCTGCCGGACATCTCCCCCTCAAGGGGGGAGATCAGCAGCTCTGACCATAGCGCCCTGTCTGCAACGCTGCAGATTGGCGAAGGGCGACATGACATCCAATCTCCCCCTTGAGGGGGAGATGTCCGGCAGGACAGAGGGGGGTGTGACGGAACTCGGCTTTCGCTGCTAACTTCTCAGCTCTTGTCGCGGATCTGCGTCATCGTCCGCGTCGGCGTGATCGCCTCGGGATCGAGCCTGATTTCGACGATCGCCGGCTTGCCGCTGGCGCGGGCACGCTCGAAGGCAGGGGCAAAATCTGCCGTGTTCTCGACCGTCTCGCCGTGGCCGCCATAGGCGCGGGCAAGAGCGGCAAAGTCAGGGTTCTTCAGATCGGTGGCGACGACACGGCCGGGATAGTCGCGCTCCTGGTGCATGCGGATGGTGCCGTAGATGCCGTTGTTCACGACGATTACGATGATCGGCAGGTCGTATTGCACGGCGGTAGCGAATTCCTGTCCGTTCATCAGGAAGCAGCCGTCGCCGGCAAAGGCGATCACGGTGCGGTCGGGATGGAGCGCCTTGGCGGCGACCGCAGCCGGGGTGCCGTAACCCATCGAACCGGAGGTCGGCGCGCCTTGGGTGGCGAAGCGGCGGAAGCGGTGGAAGCGGTGCACCCAGGTGGCGTAATTGCCGGCGCCGTTGGTGAAAATGGCGTCATCGGGCAAAATCTTTTCCAGATAGTTCATGATCGGCCCCATCTGGACCGGGCCGGGGCCGGTCTCAGGCGGCGTCGACCAGTCGAGGTAGGCAGCGTGTGCTTTCGCTGTCTCACCCGCCCAGGCTGGCGTGGAGGTTGGCTTGCGCTTGGCAAAAGCCTCGACGAAGGCCGAAGGCGAAGCGTTGATCGCCAGGGTCGGCCGGTAGACGCGGCCGAGTTCGCCGGCATCGGCATGGACATGGACCAGCGTCTGGTCGGGGTAAGGGCTCTTCAGCAACGTATAGTCGGAGGACGGCATCTCGCCCATGCGGCCGCCGATCAGCAGCACCAGGTCGGCCTGCTTGATGGCGGTGGCCAGCTTCGGGTTGATGCCGATGCCGACATCGCCGGCATAGTTCGGGTGCAGATGGTCGAACAGCATCTGTCGGCGGAAGGAGCAGCCGACCGGCAGCGACCAGGCCTCGGCAATGGTGCGCATACGTGCCACCGCTTCCTCGTCCCAGCGTGTGCCGCCGAGGATGACGAAGGGACGGTTGGCTTTGGCCAGAAGCTTTTCCAAAGCATCGAGTTCGGCTTCGCCGGGCCGGGTTTCGACCGGCGTGTGCGGCAAGGCCGCGGGCGCGTCGACAAGACTGGTCAGCATGTCCTCCGGCAGCGAGACGACGACGGGGCCGGGGCGGCCCGATGTCGCGACAGCAAAGGCGCGGGTGACGAGTTCGGGGATGCGCGCGGCATCGTCGATCTCCACCACCCATTTGGCGATGTCGCCGAAGAAGCGCTTGTAGTCGACCTCCTGGAAAGCCTCGCGCTCCTTGGCGTGGCTGGCGACCTGGCCGATGAACAGGATGACGGGTATCGAATCCTGCATGGCAATGTGAATGCCGGCCGACGCATTGGTGGCGCCGGGGCCGCGGGTGACGAAGCAGATGCCGGGCTGGCCGGTCAGCCGCCCCTGGCAGTCGGCCATCATGGCGGCGCCGCCTTCCTGTCGGCAGACAATGGTGCGGATGGGCGAGTCATGCAATGCGTCGAGCACCGCGAGATAGGATTCGCCGGGCACGCAGAAGATGCGGTCGGTGCCGTTCGCCTCGAGTGCGTCGACAATCAGTTGTCCACCGGTCTTCATCGTCCAGACTTCTCCAGTTCGGCAAGAATTTCTTCGGTATGTTCGCCAAGGCGTGGCGAAGGGCGTTCATAGACCAGCGGTGTGCCGGACATCACCATCGGCGCGCGCACCGAGGGCAGACGATTGCCATGGCCATCGTCGAGGTCGAGCCGCATGCCGCGTGCGATCGTCTGCGGGTCGGCAAACATCTGGCCGATATTGTTGATCGGGCTCGCCGGCACGCTTGCCGCTTCGAGCTTGGCCAGCAACGGGTCTCGGTCCCAGTTCTTCAGCGTCTCGATCATGTGCTCGCGCAATTTCACCCGGTTGGCGACGCGGGCCGGATTGGTGGCGAAATCGGGATTCGCTGAGAGATGGTCGAGTCCGACGGCGGCGCAGAATTTGGCGAACTGGCCGTCATTGCCGACCGCCAGGATGATATGGCCGTCCCTGACCGGGACAACCTCATAGGGCGCAATGTTCATATGCGCATTGCCCATCTGCACCGGCGCCTTGCCGGAGACGAGATAGTTGAGGTTCTGGTTGCCGAGTGCGGAAATCTGCGTGTCGAACAGGGCCATGTCGATATGCTGGCCTTCGCCGGTCTTTTCGGCATGGCGAAGCGCTGCCTGGATGGCGATCACCGAATAGAGGCCGGTGAAGATGTCCGATATGGCGACGCCGGCCTTTTGCGGCTCGCGCCCGACCTCGCCGGTGATCGACATCATGCCGGCCATGGCCTGGATGATGAAATCATAGCCGGCGCGTGGGGCGTAAGGCCCGTCCTGGCCGAAGCCGGTGATCGAGCAGTAGACGAGCTTTGGATTGATCGCCTTCAGGCTCTCGTAATCGAGCCCGTATTTCTTCAGGCCGCCGAGCTTGAAATTCTCGATCAGAATGTCGGCCGTGGCAACCAGCCGGCGCACCGTCTCGGCCCCTTCCGATGTCGAGAAATCGACGGCGATGGAACGCTTGCCGCGATTGCAGGAATGGTAATAGGCGGCCGACAGGTTCTCGCCATCATGGCTCATGACGAAGGGCGGACCCCATTTGCGGGTATCGTCGCCGCCGTCGGGGCTCTCGACCTTGATGACATCGGCGCCGAGATCGGCCAGCAATTGTCCTGCCCAGGGGCCGGCCAGGATGCGGGCGAGTTCGACGACGCGGACGCCTTTCAGCGGAGGTTCAGCCATAAATCACCAAAAACGGGTCGGAACCGCAGCCTCTATCAACCCGGGATGCCGCTGTCACGGGCCTTGCGGTAGGCCAGCGATGTCACTCTTTGAGCACGCTATCGGCCCAGGCAGCGAAATCGTCCATAACGGTGTCGCGGTTCACCTCGTTCAGGCTTTCGTGGCGGGTGTCGGCGTAAACCTTTGAAACCAGATTCGAAAAGCCCATCGCGCGCATCCGCTTGGTGAGATGATCGATGCCTTTGCCATAGTCGGAGGCCGGATCCTTCTCGCCGCCGACGATGCTGACGGGCAGGTCGCGCCTGATGCCGGCAAAGCCCGCATCCTTGCCGCCTTTCTGCGCCATCTCCACGACATCGCGCCACATCGAGATCGAGGCATCCCAGCCGCACAGCGGGTCGGCAATGTACTTGGCCACTTCAGCCTCGTCGCGCGACAGCCAGTCGAACGGCGTCTTGTGGTTGGGCACCGCCTTGCCCCAGGCCTGGAAGGTCAGTTTGGGCAAGACGCGTGAGGGAACATCGGAGCCGAGCCTGAAGCGCTCATAAGCGAGGATGGCGAGTGCAAGCTGACCAAGCAGGCCTTGTGAGAAATTGCCGTTCCAGATCGCCGCGGCGTGGACGCGCGGCGAGTGCGCCAGCAGGTAGTTGAGCGCCACCGACGCACCCATCGAATGGCCGAACAGGATGACCGGCAGGCCGGGCTGCTCCTTCGCAATCAAATCGTGGACTGCGTCGACATCGGAGATCACCTTGGCCGGGCCGCTTGTGCCGGCGAATCTGCCGAGCGGGGCATCGGGCGCCTTGGTCGCGCCATGGCCGCGATGGTCGTGGACGTAGACATGAAAGCCGCGGGTGCTGAGGTAATCGGCGAAGCGGGCATAGCGCGCGGCGCGTTCGGCCAGGCCGTGATTGACCTGGACTACCGCGCGTGGAGAGCCCCCCGCGTGCTTCACATAGAGATTGAGCGTGGCCCCGGTCGGTGAGGCCAGCGTCGTCTGCTTGTCAAATGCCATGTCTCGCTCCCTTGGCGACTGTTGGGCGACGGCGTGACCGACGTCAAGGGGAGGTCGAAATCAGCCGGCGTCACTATTGACAGTGTGCTGTCAATTTGGCTATATGACAGCATGCTGTCAATTGGATCGGAGCATGACCATGAAAACCGTTTCGCGCCGCGCGTTTCTGCTGGCGAGCCTTTCATCCGCAATGCTCCTGCCCGGCATTGCTTCCAGCCAAACCAGGGAGATGACCATGAAGACCATTGCCGGCCCGCAGGGCCAGCTTGCCGGCTACGACATCAAATCCGGCGGCGGCCTGCCGATCCTGTTCGCGCATGGCGATTGCAGCCGCGCCACACAGTGGAACCGGGTGATGCAGCTCACCGCAGGTGGCCGTGAGGCGGTCGCCTTCGATTTTCGCGGCCATGGCGCATCGGCGCCTGCAGCTGATGCCGACTACGGCTATGACGGCCGTGCCGACGATATTGGTGCGGTGGCCGATGCGTTCGGCCTGAAGCGGTTTGTCCTCGTTGCACATAGCGGCGGCAGTGGGGCCGCGCTCGCCTATGCCGCCGGCCATCCCGACCGTGTTGCCGGCATCCTGCTGGTCGATCCGGCGACCGATCCGCGCGCCCTGCCCAAAGAGATTCGCGACGGGTTCGTGCACGATCTGGCGGGGCCAAACGGCGGCGACGTCCTGAGCGCTTATTACATCTCGATCGCCGGCTCCAACCCAGATGTCCGCAAACAGGTCATCGCCGATGCGGCGGTGGTCGATCCGGCGGCTCGGGCAGGCGTCGGCAAGGCGCTGGCGGAATGGAATCCCGAGCCGACGCTCGACGCCTATCGTGGGCCGATCTTCGTGCTGGCCACGGAGGCCAATGACAATGCGGCGGCTCTGTTTCGGCTGCGCAGCCGAATTGGCCACAGAACCGTCGCCGGTTCCGGCCATTGGGTGATGCTTGACAAGCCGGAGGCGGTGGCTGAAGCCGTCAACACTTTCGTTTCCACCATCGAGGCCGGCCAGAAATGACAAGCAGGACCGAAGCCGGAGATGTGCTCACCGAACTGGTGCTTGCCGTGTTCCGGCTGAATGGCGGGTTTCTCGACGCGGCCGACCGGCTGGCGGAGCCTGCCGGGTTGACGGCGGCGCGCTGGCAGGTTCTGGGCGCGGTGCTGAAGGAGCCGAAATCGGTGGCCGACATTGCCCGCGACATGGGGCTTGCGCGCCAGAGCGTGCAGCGCCTGGCCGATATTCTGGCCGCCGAAGGGCTTGCCGCCTATGCGGACAACCCGGCGCACCGCCGCGCCAAGCTCCTGGCGATGACCGATGCCGGCCGGGCCGCGATCAGGGATATCGGCACGCGCCAGCATGTCTGGGCCAACCGCATCAGCGAGGGCATCGGGCCTCGCGTGCTTGAGACCGCGCTTGATCTGCTGCGTATGTTGACGAAGCGGGTCGAGGAGGGCGGGGTCTGATCGACCGAGCGATTGTTTTTTGCGGCGGACGAAAGAAATCGTAATTCTGACATGTCACACGTTTCTAGCTTGCGCTATGAAACGCTAGGAGTGCTGGAATGCGGATATCGGCGATATGGGGTGCGGTGTTGGTGGCGCTGGCCGGTGTCGGCCTAGCGCGCGCCGATGTGAAGATGAGCGGCTCCTTCGTGGCCGATGCTGCCTGTCCAGCAACGCAGGCAATCAAGAGCGGCAAGAACCCCGGCAATATCGCGACAACGGCTGGACAGAGCTACGACCTCCTGGCCGGCAACAAGGATGCGCCGACGCATTACCTCATCCGCGTGCCGGGCGCCGATCCTGAGCGTCGCTGGGTCAAGATCAGCTGCGGTCATGTCACCGGCGGCAGCGCAGCCGCCCTGCCGGCCGCGCCCGCCGATCAGGGCAAGCCTGCGGCTTCGGGAAAACCCGAATATGTTTTCGCGCTGAGCTGGCAGCCGGCCTTCTGTGAAACCAAGTCGAGCAAGCCCGAATGCCAGGCGCAGACGGCGGGCGGCTTCGACGCGTCGCATTTCACGTTGCATGGGCTCTGGCCGCAGCCGAATGGCAATTTCTATTGCCAGGTGCCGGCGAGCGACAAGGCCAATGACAATCCGGCCCATTGGGCAGACCTGCCGCCGGTCAACCTCGATGCCAATACGCGCGCCGAACTCGACCAGGTGATGCCGGGCACCGCCTCCAAGCTCGAACGGCATGAATGGATCAAGCACGGCACCTGCTACGGCAAGAGCCAGCAGGAGTATTTTGCCGAGGCGCTGAACCTGATGCGGGCGGTGAATGCCTCGCCTGTGCGCGAGCTCTTCACCAGGAACGTCGGCAAGCAACTGACTTCGGACCAGATCCGCAGCACCTTCGACAGCGCCTTCGGCGCCGGGGCGGGCGCGCGGGTGCGTGTCTCCTGCCTGGTCGATCCGTCGAGCGGCAGGCGGCTGATCGGCGAGCTGACGCTCGGCCTGACCGGCCCGATCGGCCCCGACAGTTCGCTGGGCACTCTCATGCTCGCCTCGGCGCCGACGACCAAGGCGGGCTGTCCGAAGGGCTCGGTCGATGCGGCCGGGTTCCAGTAGGATATCCGTCTGTCGCTTGGCAGTGACGCGGTGATATGGTCTGGATGTGTTTCATTCGGCGGGGGGGGCGATGAGTGGCATGACATCAGGCGCGCTGGCGCGGCTGGCTTTCTGGGCCAGGGGGATGACCGCCATAAAAGACGGCCGCATGGAATGGCCGGGCTTTTCCTATACCGATGCCGAGTGGGCGCGCATGCGCGTGCTTGCGGCGCCGATCGGGGCAGGCCGCTACCAGCTGTTCACTTGGGTCAATGCCGCGATCTTCATCGCCATTGCCGCGCTCGGCATCGTCTGTGTCTTCCTGCCGCTGGCGACACTTTTGTTTCCGGTGCCGGCCGACACCAGCGCGCTCAAATTCTCGGCTCTGCTGGCGGCGTGTGCCTTCCTCATAATCGGGCTCGGCTTGCCGATCTCCATGCGCCTGTCGAGCGCGTTGGCCATCTCCCGGGAGATGCGCGCCGGTCTTGTCGGCGAAGCCGGTGACGAAGCGCTGGCAGCAAAAGTGTCTTGGCAGATCAACCGCATCATGCTGGTCATGTGCGGCCTGCTGGTGCCCGGCATTCTGTTGTTCATCGCTTATGACATCGACGCCAGTCCGATCATCACCACGCTGAAATGGCTGGCCATCGCGCTGATAGCCGTTTCAGTTGCGGTCGGCGCGTTGCAGCAGCGCAAGCGGAGCTGACAACCTTATCCGCTGACGCCACGTGTGGACAATGTCCAGGCACTGAGGTCTTCGGCATCGTCATGCGCTTCGCCGACGACGCGGTCACGCCCGGTGGACTTGGCCCTGTAGAGACGCTCGTCGGCAAGGGCGAAGAGATCGGCAAGCGAGCCTACGGTCTCATCGACAGTGGCGATGCCGGCGCTGACGCTGATGTCGAACCGGTTTGCGCACGTCTTGACGGCCTGGCGAATGTTTTCGCCGAGCAATCTGGCGACCGCATGCGGTTGCGAGCAAAGGATGGCGAACTCCTCGCCGCCGATCCTGAAAACCTGATCGTGCGCGCCGGCCGCCTGGGTCAGCACCTGGGCGATCGATCTCAGCACCCTGTCGCCCTCGGCATGGCCGAAGCGATCGTTGATCGACTTGAAATGGTCGACGTCGACGATCAGCAGGCTGAGCGGCTGGGCCGTGCGCAGGCTGACAGCAACCAGACGTTCGCCGTCGCTGTCAAAGCGTCCCCTGTGCAACAGGCCGGTGAGGCCGTCGCGGCCGACATGTTCGACCAGGGCTTCGTAGCGCTCGCGGTAGGTCAAGGTATCGAAGACGTCGGACAATCCGCGCGGTGCGGTAACCCGCCGCGTTTCGAACCATCTGAGGTAGGCGACAAGCATGGCGCTGTAAGCAAAAGCGGCACCCATCTTGGCGAACCAGCCGCCGAAGAAGACGGCGATCGGTGCGCCTGCGACGAAATGCAGGGCGGTGAAAAATCCGGCCTGGTCGAAGGTGAGCACGCAGGCGACGCAAATCAGGATGCGGGAGAACGGCGCCTTGCGCAGATAACGCCCGAGCTTTTCGTAAAGCAGGATGATCAGGATGGCGTCGATGAAGAGCAGCGTCGTGCCCCACACCATCAGCCAGCCCAACTGGTCGATGAAACCGATATCGGGAAGCTTGCCGTCGGAAAGGGCTGAAATATCGTGCAGGCGCAGGATCAGGACCAGCCCGATCATCAAGGCGTTGCCGAGCAAAAGGCCATAGATCGGCTGGCGCACCGTGGCCGCATCTTCCTTCATGTAGAGCAGAAGCAGCATCACCAGCTTGCCGGAAAACAGCACCGCCGAGCCTGGCGAGACCATGCCGAAGGGCAAGGCGACATAGAAGACGCTGGCGAGATAGGTTTCGAGGAAATGCATGGCGCCCAGCGCGCAGACGAAGACGCCGAGGCCGATGCGATCCCTGAAGCGGAACAGCGTGACCATGACGCTGAAGTAGACGACCGCTTCGGCAAGGAGCAGGAAACTGTTCAGCACTACCTTCGGTCCGATCTTTACTTTCGATCGCGACAGGCCAGCGATCGATCCTGTTTTGACGCTGAAGGGTTAACCGGGGATTTCAACGCTCCCTACAACCGGCGGAAAACTTAACGTGCGGTGTACACCCGGCTTGAAATGGCAAAAGCGATTGCCGTTCGGCCCGGCATCGCCTACATAGCGGCCAACCTCCATTCAATCCGACATTTCGGTCAATCATCAAGGAAAGCGCGCGTGGCACGCCAGTTCATCTATCACATGGCCGGCCTCAACAAGGCCTATGGCACCAAGAAGGTGCTTGAGAATGTCCATCTCTCCTTCTATCCCGACGCCAAGATCGGCATCCTCGGCCCCAACGGCTCGGGTAAGTCGACGATCCTCAAGATCATGGCCGGGCTCGACAAGGAGTGGAACGGCGAAGCCTGGCTCGCCGAAGGCGCCACCGTCGGCTATCTCGCGCAGGAGCCGGCGCTCGATGCCAACAAGACGGTGTTCGAGAACATCATGGAAGGTGTCGCCGCCAAGACCGCCATCATCGAGCGCTACAACGAATTGATGATGAACTACTCCGACGAGACGGCCGACGAGTCCGCCAAGCTCCAGGACGAGATGGACCGGCTCAATTTGTGGGATCTGGAACAGCAGGTCGAGATGGCGATGGAAGCGCTGGGCTGCCCGCCCAAGGATTCCGAGGTCACCAAGCTTTCGGGCGGTGAGCGCCGCCGCGTCGCGCTCTGCCAGCTGCTGCTGCGTCAGCCCGACCTCTTGCTGCTCGATGAACCGACCAACCATCTCGACGCCGAGACCACGGCGTGGCTGGAAAAACACCTGCGCGCCTATCCCGGCGCGGTGATGATCATCACCCACGATCGCTACTTCCTCGACAATGTCACCGGATGGATCCTCGAGCTCGATCGCGGCCGCGGCATCCCCTATGAGGGCAACTACACCAAATACCTCGAAGCCAAAGCCAAGCGCCTCAAGCAGGAAGGCCGCGAGGACGACGCCCGCCAGCGTGCCATCGGTCGCGAACGCGAGTGGATCCAGTCCAGCCCGAAAGCTCGCCAGACCAAGTCCAAGGCGCGTATCCAGGCGTTCCAGGACCTGCTGGATGCAGCCGACAAGCGGCGTCCGAGCGATACGCAGATCGTCATTCCGCATGGCGAACGGCTCGGCAATGTGGTGATCGAGGCGGAAGGCCTGTCGAAGGGCTTTGGCGACACGCTGTTGATCGAGGGTCTGGAATTCAAGCTGCCGCCAGGCGGCATCGTCGGCGTCATCGGCCCGAACGGCGCCGGCAAGACGACGCTGTTCCGCATGATCACCGGCCAGGAAACGCCGGATGCCGGCTCTGTCCGCATCGGCGAAACGGTGAAGCTCGGCTATGTCGATCAGAGCCGCGATGCGCTCGATCCGTCAAAGACCGTCTGGGAAGAAATCTCGGGCGGCGCCGAAGTGGTCAAGCTCGGCAAGTTCGAGGCCAACACCCGCGCCTATTGCGCATCGTTCAACTTCCGTGGCGGCGACCAGCAGCAGAAGGTCGGCAACCTCTCCGGCGGCCAGCGCAACCGCGTCCATTTGGCCAAGATGCTGAAGACCGGCGGCAATGTGCTGCTGCTCGACGAACCGACCAACGACCTCGACACGGAAACGCTGGCGGCGCTCGAAGACGCGCTGGAAAATTTTGGTGGCTGCGCGGTCATCATCTCGCACGATCGTATGTTCCTCGACCGCCTGGCCACCCACATCCTCGCCTTCGAGGGCGACAGCCATGTCGAATGGTTCGAGGGCAATTTCGAGGACTACGAGCAGGACAAGATCCGCCGGCTCGGCCCCGAGGCCGTCAACCCGCACAGGATGACGTACAAGAGGTTGACGCGGTAAGGGAGCAACCGGGGCGGCGAATTTCTCAACTGATACGAGGAAAGCTTGAATGACCGACTGGTCAGCCGCCCAATATCTGAAATTCGAGGATGAGCGCACGCGGCCCGCGCGCGATCTTGTTGCGCAGGTGCCGGTGGATTTCCCGCGCCGGGTGGTCGACATCGGCTGCGGCCCGGGTAATTCGACCGAGCTGCTGGTCGAGCGCTGGCCGGATGCTGATATCAGCGGCTTCGACACCTCTCCCGACATGATCGAGAAGGCGAAGGCGCGCCTGCCCAGCGTCAATTTCGACCTCGCCGATGCCTCGACATGGCGACCGGCCGAGCCGGTCAACGTCATCTTCGCCAACGCGGTATTCCAGTGGCTGCCCACCCACCCGGTAGTGTTCCAGCGGCTGATGGGCTTTCTCGCCCCCGGTGGCGCGCTCGCCGTCCAGATGCCCGACAATCTGCTTGAGCCGTCGCATCAGGTGATGCACGAGACGGCCGCCGAAATGCCGTTCGCCGCCAAGATGGCAGGTGCTGCGCGCGGACCGCTGCCGGCGGTGTCGTTCTATTATGATCTCTTGTCGCCGCTCTCCGCCCGGGTGGATATCTGGCATACGGCCTACAATCATCCGCTGACCGACGCCGAGGCGATCGTCGAATGGGTGAAGTCGACGGGGCTGAAGCCTTTCCTCGATCCGCTGGACGCCGACGAGCGCAAGATCTTCCTCGACAGCTACACGGCCAAAATTGCCAAGGCCTATCCGAAGACCGCAAACGGCAAGGTGCTGCTGCGCTTTCCGCGTATCTTCATCGTCGCCAAGCGGGCCGGCTAGCACTCCCGATGACATCCGGCCACAGCCTATGGTTTAAGCCGGCGTAAACCGGTGGGGTGAGAAAAGTGTTGTGTCGCGCCCCTTCGTCGTTCACATGAGAACGACAACGCCTGCGCATGGACGGACTGGATATGCATCGCGTCATCATCAGCGGCATTGGCGTTGAAATCCCTGAAGCCAAGATCACCAATGAAGAACTGGTCGCCAGCTTCAATGCCTGGGTCGACACCGAGAATGCGCGCCGGCAAGGCACGGATGAGACGCTGCTGCAGAAATCCGACAGCGCCTTCATCGTCCATGCCTCGGGCGTCCAGACCCGCCATGTGATCGAGCGCGAAGGCATTCTCGATCCGACCCGCATGGCGCCGCGCATTCCGGCGCGGCCCGATGACGCGCTGTCGCTGCAGGCCGAGTTTGGAGTGGCCGCGGCCCGGAAGGCGCTCGACCATGCCGGCCTGAAGCCGTCCGACATCGACCTGGTGATCTGCTCGGCCTCGCACCAGCAACGGCCCTATCCGGCGATCGCTATCGAAATGCAGGAGGCGCTGGGCACCAAGGGCGCCGGCTTCGACATGGGGCTTGGTTGTTCATCGGCCGCGGCCGCCTTGCACATTGCGGCCAATCTCGTGCGGGCGGGTGCGCACAAGCGCGTGCTGGTGGTCACGCCGGAGATCATCACCGGCCATCTCAATTTCCGCGATCGGCAGACGCATTTCATCTTCGGCGATGCATCGGTGGCGATGGTGGTCGAGGGGCTGGGCGAGGGCGAGAGGCGGCCGGGGCGTTTCGAGGTGCTGGACACGCGCACCTGGACGCAGATGTCGAACAATATCCGCACCAATCTGGGCTATCACACCCGCACCGCCCAGGACGATCCTTACATGATCAACCTCGAAGGCAATCTGATCAAACAGGTCGGCAACAAGGTGTTCAAGGAAGTCACCGTCGCCGGCCACAAATTCATTGTCGAATTCCTCGCCGAGCACGGGCTGACGCCGCAAGCCATCAGGCGATTCTGGCTGCATCAGGCCAATGCGCGAATGAACGCCATGATCCTGAAACTGGCCTTCGGCCACGAGGTCGACCATGACCGCGCGCCGATGGTGCTGGAGCGGCTCGGCAACACCGCCGGCGCTGGCGCCATCATCGCGCTGTCGGAAAACCACGCCGACATGAAGCCCGGCGATTTCGGCGTGCTGTGCGCCTTCGGCGCCGGCTATTCGATCGGCGGCGCGCTTTTGCGGATGCTGTAATCAGGCCGGCATGAACGGCACCAGCATCGGTACGCTGCGGGCATAGTCGTCATAGGCGTTGCCGAGTTCTCCGCGCAGAAAGCGTTCCTCCAGCCTTGCCTTCATGACGATGCCGATGGACGCCATCAGCCGGTTTGATCGAATCATCATCGCTTTCGACTGGACCCGAGCCCACGGCTACGGCTAATGCGACGTCATCCTGCAGAAGGAACGAAGCCATGCTGGACCTCTTCCCGGAGTCTGAGAAGCCGGTCGAAATCATCCCCGCCAGGAAGCTGTCCGCCAAAGTGGCCGCTTTGTACGTCGCACCGTCAGATCACTTCCAGACGCGCCCAGTGGAAGCATTGCAACTCGGTTTCGAAGGCATCGACGGCGACTTCCACGCCGGCGCCACCCGTCGTTCCGGCGGTCGCGAACCCTGGTATCCGCGCGGCACCGAAATCCGCAACGAGCGGCAGATATCAATCGTAGCAGCGGATGAACTCGCCGTCGTTGCCGAGCGGATGGGGCTGGCCGAGATCAAGCCGGAATGGATCGGCGCCAATCTGCTGATCGAAGGCGTGCCGCATCTCTCGATGCTGCCGTCAGGCACGCTGCTGTTCTTTAGAGGTGGCGTGACGATCAAGGTCGATGCGCAGAACGGGCCTTGCCGGCTTGCTGGACGTTCGATCGCCGAAAACGCCGGGATGGCCGATCGGGAGGCCGGCGCGCTGGCCTTCCCGAAGGCGGCGAAACGGCTGCGCGGTCTCGTTGCCTGGGTCGAGAAACCGGGTCGTATGACAACAGGGGAAGAGATCTCGGTGCGCGTGCCCGAGCAGTGGATTTATCGATCCTAGTACCGGGCTAGGGCACGGGCTGCGCCGCCGGGGCGACGCAGCCGGATTTCAAGACGCGCTCAGGCCGCCTTGCGGTTCTTCTTGGCGCCCTGCGCCTCGACGGAAACGTGGTCCCACTTTTCCCACAGCGCGATGCGGTTGGCGTATTCCTGCTTGATCATCGGCAGGCCGCCATCGCCGAAGAAGACGCGCAGCGGCGGCTCGGCCGCGTCGACGATTTCAAGCATCGCCGGTCCGGTGGCCTCGGGGTCGCCGGCGACCGAGTTGGCGCGGCGTTCCGCCATCTTGGCGCGGGCCGGCGCGTAAGCCTCGATCGCTTTGGAGACCTTGGCCGAGGCGCCGGACCAATCGGTGGAGAAGCCGCCCGGTTCGACAAGCGTCACATGGATGCCGAATTCGGCGACCTCGATGCTGAGCGACTGGCTGAAGGCTTCGAGCGCCCATTTCGAGGCATGGTAAAGGCCGAGCGACGCAAAGGCGTTGACGCCGCCGATCGACGAGATCTGGATGATGTGGCCGGAGCCCTGCGCCCGCATGATCGGCAAAGCCGCCTGGGTGACCCAGAGCGCGCCGAACACATTGGTTTCGATCTGGTCGCGGGCTTCCTGTTCGCTGACTTCCTCGATGGCGCCGAAATGGCCATAGCCGGCATTGTTGATGACGACGTCGAGCCGGCCAAAGCGCTTGTGCGCCTCGGCGATGGCCGCTTCGACAGCCTTCTTGTCGGTGACGTCGAGCTTGATCGCGGCGACATTATCGCCGTATTTCGCGACGAGATCGGCGAGCGTGCCGGCATCGCGCGCGGTTGCGGCGACACGGTCGCCGCGAGCGAGTGCGGCCTCGGCCCAGACTCGGCCAAAGCCTTTCGATGATCCGGTGATGAACCAAACCTTGCTTGTCATGACGTGGAATCCTTGCCCATGCGGGCCGTGAACTGGGAAGCGGAGGCTTCTCCGCTTCCGCGATATACGGTGCGTCGAGCGATTTTCCAGAGGCGAGGGGGAATCTTTTTGGTCACGTCATCGTGTGGAGCAGGACCTTCGCCGGTCAGGGATAGCGCACCGGGCTCGACCAGGCCGGGTCGTCATGCTTTTGCCAGTAGAGCGCCATCAAGCGCTTTGTGATCCCGCCTATCTTGCCGTCGGCGACAGCAGCGCCGTCGATCACTGTCACCGGCATGATGCCGCCGGCGGTGGAAGTGATGAAGACTTCGTCGGCAGCCTTCAGCGCGGCAACGCTGACGTCGACGGCCGTGGTGGGAAGCGCTGCCTCGGCGCAGAGGTCGAAGACGGTGCGCCTGGTGATGCCGGGCAGCACGCCGGCGGCTGGCGTCGACAGCCTGCCGTCCTTGACGCAGAACACGTTGAAGCCGGGGCCTTCGGCGACATTGCCGTTGAAGTCGAGAATCAATGCGGTTTCGGCCCCACGATCATAAGCGTCGTAGAGGCCGCGCACGAGGTCGAGCCAGTGGTAGTTCTTGATCGCCGGATCGATCGAGACCGGCGGAATGCGCACCTTGTCGCTAATGGCGACATGCAGGCCGCGCCGCAACTGCTCGGCATTGGCGACCGAGCCGAAGGGAACTGCGAAGGCCATGAAGCGGTTGACCGCCTGGCGCGGATCGCGGCTGAAGGTCGGCGAGGCGCCGCGTGTGCACAGCATTTCGACATAGGCGGCGCGATGGCCCGACAGCGCCACGCAATTGTGCAGAATCTCGGCCACACCATCGCGGTCGGACGGGATCGTCATGCGCAGTTTTTGCAAGCCGGCGAAGAAGCGGTCGAGATGCAGGTCGAGTCGGAAGAAGCTCCCGTCCCAGACATGCACGGTGTCGTAGGTGGCGTCGGAATGCAGAAAGCCCCAATCCAGCACCGAGATCTTGGCTTGCGACATCGGCAGATACTGACCATCGAGAAAGGCGATGCCGTCGGGATAGGAATGCGGATCGATATGGCGATCCGACAAAGCCGGCAATGGCACAATGCTACCGGCTGCTGCGCTTCGGTTCATGGCGATTGGTCCCTTCGGCTTGATGCGGCAGATTCAAGCTAGTGGTCCCCTGCAGGCGGCATAGGGCCACCCAACCATCGCTGTTTGTCCTAGGTAGCACATTCGATATGCCCTATGGTCCGGCTTGAAAATATCCGGCCGGGAGGGGCAAAATGGGCAGATCTTTTCGGACCATCAGCTTTGCAATTTTCCTCGTCTTCGTCACTGGCCATGCCTTCGCGCAATGCGCTCGCGAGGGCGAGGCGCTGTGCCAGAACGGCCAGACCTATCGTTGCGAGAAGATGGGCAGCGAGCTGACGCCGATCTTTCAGAACGTGCCTTGCGTGGTCAACGCGGCGGGGCTCAACGGCGTCTGGACCGGCAGCGGTCATCAAAGTCCGGCCGGGGCTGCCGGCGCCGATTGGGCGATCGCAATGACAATCGGCGATGGCGCCGCGTCGATCGACTATCCGTCGCTCGGCTGCGGCGGATCGTTGACCCAGATTTCTCGCGACGACAGTTCGGCGGAATACCGGGAAAACATCAGCTACGGCCAGGACAAGTGCATCGACGGTGGCGGCATCACCGTCCGATTTTTCAAAGGGAACCTGTCCTGGACCTGGGTTGGCCAGGCCGACGGCCAGCCCTACAATGCGGTTGCCGTATTGAAGCGACGGTAGCTGAAGTTATTCCTCTTCGTCCTCTGCATCGAGCAGGCGCGTGGCGCGCCAACGGGTCAGCACCATGTTTGTTTGCTCGATGACGAAGAACCGCGCCGAGTCGCGGTCATAGCCCTCGGCCAGCAGCTTTTCATAGTCGGTATGGCCGTGCCTGATATGGGCGATCGTCGCCAGCCAGACCGCGATGCCCGGCGGCAGCGTCTTCATGTGCACGGCGCCGGCCTCGGTGCGGATTTTCTCCATATCGGCATAGGGCGCCAGGGGCAGCAGTGCGGTCAGCGCCTTGGCGATGGCGCGGCGGCGGCCGGTGGGCGCGCTCATTTTTCGTCACGCCCGGCAATGGTCGCCTCGGGAAAGGCGTCGGTCGAGGCGAAATAGGGCTTGATGTCGATCACCGGGGTGCCGTCGAGCACATCGATGGCGTCGATGGCGATGCGGCCGTGGTCGATGTCGACGGCGATCAGCCTGGCGATATGCAGCCCGACTGGGTTCGGCCGGGCAGGGGAGCGCAGCGAGAAAACGCCTTTCGGCTCAGCCGCATGGCGGGGTCTCTGGACAATCAGTGCCCGCGGCGCGTGATGCAGCCAGGACAGGATGACGATGTGGCTGGCCCGCTCCAGCGCAAGCAGGCCGTCGCGATAGGCAGGGTCGATGAGAACCGTGGCCGCCTGTCCGGCCTCGCGCGCCGCGCGCATGTTCTTTGGGCAGGTTTGCCTGGATGTCCATGGCGAGGCGATGCGGCCGATGAACACGATATGGCCATCCGCCGGCATGTCAGCCGGGTCAGTCTGCAGGAGCTTTTCGCCGTCGCGCGTCTCGAACATGGCTTTCGCCCTAGCACAAGTTTGCAGCCGATCGTCAGGGAAAAGCGGTTCTCTCGGGCGGGGACCATGTGTGCGGCATTTTCTTGTCAGGAAGCGACATAGGCCTTGCTATGCCGCCAAAGCTGACATAAACATATGTTTATATCTTTTCAACGAGAATACGCCAATGCATGTTTCGCTCGATACGATGGTTGATACGTTGAAGGCTGCGGCCGAATCGAGCCGGCTCCGCATCCTGGCGCTGCTGTCGCGCGGCGATCTCACCGTGTCCGACCTCACCGAGATCCTCAGCCAGTCGCAACCGCGGGTGTCGCGGCATTTGAAGCTGCTGCTGGAGGCCGGGTTGATCGGCCGCTACCAGGAGGGCTCGTGGGCCTTCTTCCGGCTGTCGGATACGGATTCCGCGCGCGACTTCGTCATGGGGCTGGTCTCTGGCATTCGCGGCGCCGATCCACAGGTCGAGCGCGATCTCGAGCGGTTGGCATCGGTCAAGCGCAAGCGCCAGGACCGTGCCGCCGAGTATTTCTCCGAGAACGCCGCCAGCTGGGATCACATCCGCTCGCTGCATGTGCCGGACCGCGCGGTGGAAGCCGCACTCCTCAAGCTGGTCGGCAAGCGGCCGTTCCAGTCGATGCTAGACCTCGGCACCGGTACCGGGCGGCTGCTGGAGATATTTTCGCCGCTCTACCGGCGCGGCGTCGGCATCGACATGTCGCGCGAAATGCTGACGGTGGCGCGGGCCAATCTCGACAAGGCAGGCATCGCCAATGCGCAGGTCCGCCAAGGCGACATTTTCGCGCCGCCGGTCGAGCGCGACGCCTTCGACCTCGTCACCATCCATCAGGTGCTGCACTATCTCGATGACCCGGCACGCGCCATTCGCGAGGCGGCGCGGCTGCTGCGTCCGGCGGGCCGGCTGGTGATCGTCGACTTCGCGCCGCATGCGCTGGAGTTCCTGCGCGACCAGCACGCGCATGTCAGGCTGGGCTTTTCCGACCGGCAGATCTCAGAATGGTTTGCCGAGGCCGGGCTCGATCTCGAGGATGCCCAGGAATTCGAGCCGCGCGGCGGCAACGAAGCCAGGCTCACCGTCAAGCTGTGGCTCGGCCGCGACCGCCGCATGCTGATGGCCGAGCCTTCCAATGACACCCAACCCACCAAAGCGTACCCTATGGGGGAAATCGCCTGATGAACCAGTTCCGCTTTTCCCGCCGTCCCGACATTGGCGACAAGGTCCGCGTCTCCTTCGAGTTCTTCCCGCCGAAGACCGACGAGATGGAAGCCAGGCTCTGGGACACCGTCACCAGGTTGGAGCCGCTGAAGCCGAGATTCGTCTCGGTGACCTATGGCGCCGGCGGCTCGACGCGGGAGCGCACGGCGCGCACGGTCAAGCGCATCCTGAACGAGACGACGCTGACGCCGGCGGCTCACATGACCTGCGTCGACGCCGCCCGCCATGAGGTCGACGCCGTCGTCCGCGAATTCGCCGATATGGGCGTGAAGCGCTTCGTCGCCTTGCGTGGCGATCCGGCGGCCGGCGTCGGCACCGCCTACCGGCCGCATCCCGATGGCTATGCCAATGGCGCCGAACTTGTCGGAGCGCTGAAGGACGCCGGCGATTTCGACATCTCGGTCTCGGCCTATCCCGAAAAGCATCCGGAAAGTCCGGACTTTGCCACCGATTTCGATATGCTGAAGCGCAAGGCCGACAATGGCGCGACGCGGGCGATCACCCAGTTCTTCTTCGACAACGATCTCTACGAGCGTTATGTCGAGAAGGCGCGCCGTGCCGGCATCTACATCCCGATCGTGCCTGGCATCCTGCCGGTGCACAATTTCACCCAGGTCGCCAATTTCTCGGCGCGCTGCGGCGCGCTGGTGCCGGCATGGCTGGCCGAGCGTTTCGAAGGGCTGCACGACGATCCGCAGACGCATGCGCTCGTGGCGTCTGCCGTGGCGGCCGAGCAGGTGCTCGATCTCGTCGAGCGCGGCGTCAGCGACTTCCATTTCTACACCATGAACCGGGCCGACCTGGTGTTTGCCATTTGCCATATGATCGGCATCCGCTCCCACGAAACAGAGGCAGCTGGATCCGCCGCCGCCTGAGCTTCATCGTGGTATGAAATCTGAAATGCAAAAGGCCGGGCGAAACACCCGGCCTTTCGAATTTGTGGGCTATTGCTGCTGTTCTTCCGCTCCGGCGGTTACGGAAGAACACCTATGATAAGGGCGCCAATGAAGGCAAATGCAGCACAGATCATCAATGCGTTGATTGGCCTCGTAAGTCCCATGTCATAGTCTCCTCTTCAAGAGCTATGGGTGGAGTCTAGGGGCATTTGTGCCACAGGCAAGCGGAAAATATGCTGCAATGCGACGCGATTGTGGAATTTGCGACCTGCCACCTGGCGTTAGGCATTGAAACTCTTCGGCAAAACCCGCTGGTAGCCTGTGAATAAATTGTGACGTGGCTGTGACGAAAGCGAGGCATGGCAGCGCTACCAGACCTAAAGCGCGTCGTTGTTCCAAAACCGCTGCGCACTTTTGGTCGACGGGCATTAGCGCCGACCAAACAACCGCCCGTCGATCGTCACCAGGCCAAGCGCGATCAGTGCCATGCCGCAGAACTCGAACAGAGCGAGCCGCTCGCCGAGGAACAGGAGGCCGAGCAGGATGGCGCTGGCCGGGACGATGAGCGTGACCAGCGAGGCGTTGGTGGCGCCGGCCGAGGCGACGAGGTTGAAATAGAGGATGTAGGCGAAGGCGGTGGAGAGCAGCGCCAGCGCCAGCACCGCCGTCCAGACCGGCGGCGAGGCCGAGAACAGGCCGGCCGGGCCATAGGTGAGCAGCACCACCGGGATCATGATGATGGTCGACGCCGTCAATTGTCCGGTGGCGATGACCGGCGAGGGCACGCCCTTGAAGCGGCGGGCAATCATCAGCGCGACGGCGTAAGACAGCGAGGCGCCGATCAGCGCGAATTTCGCCCAGACCGGGCCGCCGAGCCCGGCCAGCAGGCCGGGGCCGATCATGACAGCGGTGCCGGCGATGCCGAGCCCGATGCCGGCAAGCTTGTTCCAGGAGAGCTTTTCGTCCGCTGTCAGCGCGTTGGCGAGGATCAGCGTCCAGAACGGCGTCGTCGCGTTGAGCACCGAGGCGACGCCGGCGCCAAGCGCGGTCTGGCCGGCAAAGATCAGCGAGAACGGGACGACATTGTTGGCGAGCGCCAAAAGGAAAAACAGGCCGGCATGCGGGAAGGCGAGGCGGAAGGACGGACCGCGAATGCCGAGATAGAGCTGCAGTGCAATGGCCGCAATGGCAACGCGAAACAGCACCAGCACCAGCGGGTGCATTTCGGCAACGGCGATGCGGGCAAAGAAGAACGAGCCGCCCCAGATGGCGCCGAGCAGCAGAAGCTGTCCCCAGTCCCTCAGCGTCATCGGTCCGCGCTGCACGGCTGTCGTGGCTATTGCCATCGTGAACGTCCTCCCCGCGGCATCAATGCCAGCCACTCAGGCAGAAGGCATATCGGGTCCGGCGACAAGAGCCACCCGAAACCTGATTGCTGACAACAGTGCTGCCAGGAGGATGCGCCGCTGGGTCAGTGCCCGCCAGACACAGAATTGTTTTCTTTGGCCGCTAGCTTGGATTAATTGTGCGCAGCCGAGAAGTCAGGGGATTCGTCCATGCAGCGATTCGAGAATGCCCGCGAGGCGGCGCTGGCGCTTCGGCCGGACGATCCGGTCTACTGCTTTCGCCCGCAGGTGCTGAAGGCGGATGCCAAACAGTTCATGGGCATGTTTCCCGGCAAGACCGCCTACGCAGTCAAGACCAATGGCGAGCAGATCGTGCTGAAGGCGCTGGTCGAAGCCGGCGTCACCGCCTTCGATGTGGCCTCGCCCGGCGAGTTCGCCGCAGTGCGCGCCGTCTCACCCGACGCCGAGATGCTCTACATGCATCCGGTCAAGGCGCAGTCGGACATCAAGCTTGCGCTGGAAAAATACGCCATCCGGGTCATTTCGCTCGACCATGAGGACGAGATCACCAAGCTGACGCGGGTGGTGCGGGCGCTTGACATCGATCCGGGCTCCATCAGCGTGTTCGTGCGCATCCAGACCAAGGGTTCGGCGGCCTATGAACTGTCGAAGAAATTCGGCGCCGGGCCGGCCTATGCTGTGGAACTCGCCGAGCGACTCAACCGCACCGGCTACAAGGTCGGCCTGTGCTTTCATGTCGGCAGCCAGATCGAGGATCCCGACACCTATGAACGGGCGCTGGCCTCCGCCGATTGGGTGCGCAACCGGCTGACCTTCGACATTGCGGGCCTCGATGTCGGCGGCGGCTTTCCCGCCGAGTACGGCCATGACCCCAATCGCAAGCAGATCGAGATGCCGTCGCTCGGCCAGATCATGTCGCGGCTGTCGGGCGACCTGAGGGAATACCAGTTCGACCAGATCCCGTTGGTGGCCGAGCCCGGCCGGGTGATCGTGGCGCGCTGCCTGTCGCTGATCGTGCGGGTGCTGCTGCGCAAGGGCAAGCGGCTCTACATCAATGACGGCATCTGGGCGTCGCTGTCGGATTCTTGGACCGGCAAGATCACACTGCCGGCCCGCTTCATCCCCGATCCGGCGATCCGCTCGCGCAATGGCGAGGAGAAGAACATCGTGCCGTTCAAGGTCTGCGGCGCGACCTGCGATTCCGTCGACATCCTGTCGCGGCCGTTCTGGCTGCCGGAAACCGTCGACACCGGCGACTGGATCGAGATCGGCCATATCGGCGCCTATTCGCTGTCGCTAAGAACCCGCTTCAACGGCTTTTATCCCGATACCTTCGTCGAGGTGACGACGCCGTTTGACGAAGGCGATGCGCCGCAGGGATTCGCCAGCCTGGAGACGATGGCGGACTAAGCGACCCCGCCACCGGCCTGGATATTCTCGCCGGTCAGCCAGCGGGCCTCGTCGCTGGCCAGGAAGACCGCGACATCGGCAACGTCGCGGGGCGCGCCGATCCTGCCAAATGGAGACATGCCGGCCGCCACGGCGCGATCGCGCTCGGGAAGCAGGTCCGTGTCGGTGAAGCCAGGCGACAGCGCATTCACGGTGATGCCGCGCGGTCCGAGTTCACGCGAGAGCACACGGACGAATTGTTCGACGGCGCCCTTGCTGCCGAGATAGAGCGCCGTTTGCGTGAAGAACATCTTGGTGCCGCCGGTGGAGACCGCGATGATGCGGCCGCCGTTTCGCACACGGCGCGCTGCTTCCTGAAGCACGAAGAACGTGCCCTTGGCATTGGTGCCGAAGACATGGTCGAAATCGGCTTCGGTTGCCTCGGTCAGAGGCTTGATGACGGCGACGCCGACATTGGCAACCACGATGTCGATCGCGCCGAACTCACTCTCAGCCTCGTCAAACAGGCGATGAATATCCGAGACGCTTGATATGTCGGCCTGGACGGCGATCGCCTTTCCTCCCTTGCCGGCGATGGCGGCCACGACCTCGTCAGCGGCTTCGTGGTTGCCGACATAGTTGACGACGACGGCAGCGCCCTTGGAGGCGAGGCCTTCGGCGATGGCTCGCCCAATGCCGCGCGAACTGCCGGTGACGAGTGCGGTTTTGCCTTGCAAGGACTTGGGCATGATACGTCCTTCAATCATTCAGGCCCGTGCCGGATTCATCCGACGGGTCCGCTAGTCGAGAAATAGGGCCATGCAACTGATCAGATAATGGCCTATTATCTGACTAGCTTGTTAATCTAGGGATACACAATGCGCGGTTCTGAATTCGCCGAGCTCAAGGCATTTGCCGCAATCGTGGAAGAGCGTAGTTTCGTCCGCGCCGCCGCCCGGCTGCGTGTTTCCCCGCCGGCGCTCAGCCAGTCGATCCGGCAACTGGAGGCTCGCATCGGCGTCAGGTTGCTGAATCGCACGACGCGTAGTGTTTCACCCACTGGTGCCGGCGAGACGCTGTTTGCGCGCCTTGCCGTTGCGTTCGAAGAGCTAGAGGGCGCCGTAGCGGACATTCATGCCGCGCGTGATCGGCCGGCGGGTTCGCTACGAATAAACGTGCCGCGTGTTGCCGCGGTGCGGTTCATCGGCCCGATCCTTGGCGACTTCCAACGCGCCTATCCTGATATAGCGCTGACCGTCATCGTCGACGATACGCTGACCGACATTGTTCGAGGACGGTTCGATGCCGGAATCAGGCTTGGCGAGCGGCTGGAGAAGGACATGGTGGCAGTGAAACTGAGCGGGGATTTGCAGATGGCGGCGGTGGCCGCTCCCGTCTATCTCGAAAATCGGGCCATACCGCGCCATCCGCAGGAGTTGCATCAGCACCAATGCATAAAATTCCAGTGGCCTGGTGGCGGCAACCTCTATCGATGGGAGTTCGCGCGCGGCAAACGGTCTCTGGAAATCGCCGTCGAGGGCAGCCTGACTGTCAACGACACCGAGCTGATGCTGAACGCGGCGCTGGGTGGAGCAGGCGTTGCCTACATGATCGACTATCAGGTCCAGTCCTGGATCGATGCGGGCAGGCTGATGAGATTTCTAGAGCCCTGGTCGCCCAGCTTTCCAGGCTTCTTCCTGTATCACCCGAGTCCGAGGCACGTCCCCCCGGCTTTGCGGGCATTTATCGACTTCGTCCGGGCAAGGAGTAGGGAATAAGGAACCCAGCTTGGGCAGATTCTACTCACAGTTTCCCCAAAAGCTCCGGCGTCGGCCAGCCGTCTACCGGCATGCCGAGCCGCATCTGTTCCTTGCGGATGGCTTCGCGGGTGTTGGTGCCCAGAATGCCGTCGACGGTGCCGACGTCATAGCCCCTGGCTTCGAGCTTAGTCTGCAATTCCTTCATCTGGTCGCCATTGAGCCCGGTTTCGGGATTGCGCGGGTCGAACTGCTTTGCCCCGGCTAGCCGGCTGGCGAAGTTGGCGGCGGTTAGCGCGTAGGTGAAGGACTGGTTCCATTCGAGATAGACGTCGAAATTGTCGTAGGCGAGGAAGGCCGGACCTTTGCGGCCCATCGGCAGCGCCAGGCCGGCCTTCAGGCCATTGTCGATCAGCGGCGTGCCATCGGGATTGGTGACGCCCCAAGCGGCCCATTGCGACAGCGGCAACTTGTTGGTGCGGCCGGTCTGCTCCCAGGGCATGTCCTCGGGCACGCGCACTTCCTCGATCCAGGGCTGGTCGCGTTTCCAGCCGCGCGACAGCACCTTGTTGGCCGTGGTCATGATCACGTCGGGTACGCTGCGCCTGAGGTCGACGATGCCGTCGCCGTCGCCGTCGACTCCGCGCGCGAGATAATCGGAAGGCAGGATCTGGGTCTGGCCGATCTCGCCGGCCCAGGCGCCGGTGACGTCGGCCGGAACGACGCCGCGATCGATCAGCGTCAACAGCGGCACCAGTTGCGGCCGAAACAGCTGCGGGCGGCGGCAGTCATGCGACAGCGTCACCAAGGCGCTCAGCGTGTGGAAATCGCCCTGTACGGCGCCGAAATCGGTCTCCAGCCCCCAGAAGGCGGTGATGATCGGCGCCTGGACACCGAACTGCTGGTCGGCGCGCGCAAAGATTTCGGCGTATTTCTTCAGGTTGGCCGCGCCCTGCTTCAGCCGGTAGGCCGAGATCATGCGGTTGGAGAACTGGATGAAGGTCTGGGCGAAGACGCCCTGGGCGCGGTCACGCGCCAGCACCTTGTCGTCGATGGCGGCGGCTTCCAGCGCGTCAAGGCCGACAGCGCCGACACCGGCCGCCTTGGCTTCCGCCGCCACGCCTTGCTTCCAGGTTTCGAAGTCGCCGCCGCATTCCTGCGCCGCCGCCGGCACGACCGCGGCGCCGAGCAGCAGGGCCGCGAGCAGCCCGGAGCGCAGGCGGCTCTTCGACTGTTTCCGGCGTGGATATCCCAGTGGTTGCAGGTAGGTGCGCATGGGACGTCGAAAAGCAGGCGGCAGAGCCGGTGTCAACGGGTGTTCTGCCGCAGCCACTTTTTCCAGGCTGCCTCAGTGCCGTTGAAGACGTTGATATCGGACTTGCCGGTCATGCCGGGAACGATACCGGTTCCGGTGTATTGCCAGAAGGTGAAAGGGTGGCTGCCGTACTTCTGGCGGGGGTGGCCGGCCACCGAGCGCAGCCAGTAGGGATAGCCGCGGAACGTCGAAAGGTCGTTATCGTCGAAGAAATCGACCGAGGTGTAGATGATCGGCTTCTTGCCGTAGTGCCGCTCGATCATCTCGAGAAAGGTGGTCATTTCGGCCCGCACCGTCGCCGAATCCGGGCGCAGCCGGCAGGTCGGCGATTGCGGGTTCCACTCCATGTCGAGCACCGGCGGCATGGCCGAGCGGTCGACGGGCACGTTCTGGATGAACCAGCGCGCCTGGGTGGCGGCCGGCGTGCAGAAATAGAAGAAATGGTAGGCCGCGCGCGGAATGCCATTGGCCTTGGTGCGCGACCAATGCTCGTTGAAATACTCGTCGAAACGGTCGCCGCCCTCGGTCGCCTTGATGAAGGCGAAGGAGATGCCGCTGGCCTTGGCCGTCGGCCAGTCGACCGAGGTCTGGTATTTGGAGACGTCGGTGCCGTGAACGGCATAGTTCCAGGGCGCGCCGCTATCCCATTCATGCGGCTTGGAGTCTTCGAAACGCGGTGCGCGCACGGCAACCGTCGGGCTGCTGGATGGCGACATCGAGGGCACGAGATCGCTGGCGGTCGAGCAGGCGGCCAGCAGCGTCAACGTGATGAGGGCCGCAAAACGGCGCATCGCATTTCCCGAGCCGGAATCAGCCGGTCGCTGTTGGGTTGTCGTTGCAAGTGCCCCTCAGGCGATCGCCCCACAGCATCGCCTGATACGCTATTTTCGTGCATGTCGTTGTCCCAAAACCGCTGCGCACTTTTGGGCGACATGCATCAGTGATCGCCGATCATGGTTGATAACAGGTTGACGGCGCTCGACAAGAACACCGATTGTGCGGAAGCAATGGCGGCAAATCGATGACATAAATCGGGCCGCAAGCCACGGCCAGCGGAAAAGCAGGGACGGAAAGATGCGGATCGCCGTGAAGATCATCAAATGGCTGCTCGGCCTGGTCGTGTTGGCCATAGCCGCCCTGTTTACCTGGCTCTACATCGCGCCGCCCGACCTGATCCGGGTCGGTTCCGGTTATTCCGCCAAGATTGTCTGCTCCAATGTTTTTATCGCCGGCCGTGATCCCAATGAGGTGCTTGCCATCGACGTGCAGGCGCCTGGCCATCCGCTTCTCAGGCTGATGAAGGTGTCGGTCGACAAGAACAGGGGACCGTCTCGGCCGGGCTGCTTGGCTTCCTCGGCAAGAGCGTTGCCGTTGCGCGCGCCGGCCTGGGTTGCGCGTCGGTTCCCGATGGCGACGTCGGCAAGGCACGGCGCACGTCAATCCCTGCCGAGGCGTCGGCGGCCACCAAGGGCGATCTGTGGCCCGAGGGAGATCGAGTCGACGCCTCGCAAAATCCCGAAATAAACAAGATCCTGGACGGTGCGGCAATGACCGGCATCGGCATGCGCGCCGTGGTGGTGGTCAAAAACGGCCGCATTGTTGCCGAGCGTTATGGCGACGGCTTTTCGGCGAAAACGCCGCTGCTGGGCTGGTCGATGACCAAGACGGTCAACGCCGCGCTCGTCGGCACGCTGGTCAAGGACGGCAAGATGGCGGTGACCAATCAGGGCCTGTTCGGCTCATGGAAGGCGGACGGCCGCGCCGCCATCAGCCTTGCCGATATGATGGCGATGTCGAGCGGACTCGAGTTCAACGAGGATTATGGCGACGTTGCCGATGTGACGCGCATGCTCTACCTCGAACCGGATATGGCGGGCTTCGCCGAGGCCAAGCCGCTGACCGGCGACGTCGGCAAGGTCTTTTCCTATTCGAGCGGCACGGCGGTGATGCTGTCGCGGCTGTGGCAGGATGCTATCGGCGACAAGGACAAGGCGCTGATGTGGCCAAGGGCAGCGCTGTTCGGGCCGCTCGGCATGCAAAGCGCGGTGCTCGAAACCGACGAGGAGGGTACCTTTGTCGGCTCATCCTACCTCTATGCCACGGGGCATGACTGGGCGCGGTTCGGCCAATTCCTGCTGCAGGGCGGCGTCTGGAACGGCAACCAGATCCTGCCGGCCGGTTTCGTCGACTGGATGTGCGAACCGGCACCGGCCTCGAAAGTCTACGGCAAGGGGCAACTTTGGATCGAAGCCCCGGGGGACGAAGGAAATCCCGGCGCCGGCGTCGCCGCCGGACTGCCCAACGATACCTACTGGATGGAGGGCCATGACGGCCAGACGGTCGCCATCATCCCGTCGGAGCAACTGGTGGTGGTGCGGCTGGGGTTGACGCCGGCCAAGCTCGGCTACCGGCCGCAGGTGATGGTCGGCGCGCTGATGAAGGCACTGCGCTAGCTCCCTTACCCTCCCTTGATTGGGAGGGCGGGGGCGTAGCGCCGGGACGGGGGTGCCTTGCGCTTCACCCCCACCCGCGCCTTCGGCGCGACCTCCCCCATCGAGGGGGAGGTAAGAGTGCGCGATCTTGACGACCGCCAGCCAGGCATAGCCGCGATAAAGCGCGCCGAAACAGAAGCTTGCGCCGGTTCGCCGAGATTCCGATTCCAAGACTTCGCGCAATGATTCACGTGGCGTGACATGGAATTTCTTGAGCCAGCCGCGCAGCAATGTCCGGAACCAGTTGGGCAAGCCTTCCTGCTGGCCGAAATCGACGACATGCAGCGAGCCGCCGGGTGCGAGTGCCGCAAGGGCTGCTGAAACCGTCTTTTCCCAGCCGGGGATCATCGACAGCGAATAGGACACGAAGATGCGGTCGAAGCGCTCGATGCCGAACAGCGTCTTGGCGTCGAAATCGGTGGCGTCGCCGCGCGCCAGCACGACGCGGCCGGACAGGCCGTCGCGGCCGATCGCCTTGCCGGCGGTCTCCAGCATCTCAGCCGAGATGTCGAGGCCGTAGAGGCGGGCGTCGGGATAGTGGCGGGCGGCAAGCGCGATGTTGCGGCCGGTGCCGCAGCCAAGTTCGAGCACTCTGCCATTCGCCGGCACATCCAGCCGGGATATCATCTGGTCGCGGCCGAGCAGGTAATATTTGCGGGTCAGGTCGTAGATGTGGCGCTGCCAGCGGTAGACGCCGTCCATCAGTTCGGCATGGTCGGCCGGCAGCTCGCTCGCGCTCATGCCGCGCGCTTCACATAGAGGTGGAAGCCGCCATAGATGGCCGAGCGGTCGCGGGCCGAACAGTCGCGCGAGGCCTCGTCCTCGTAGGTCCACTGGTCGAGCAGCGAGATCGAGACGCGGCCCGGCAGCAGGCTGGGCTCGGCGGCGGTACGGAAGATGACTCGGGCGCCGACCGAGGCGGTGCGGGTGATCTCCGACCAAAGGGCATTGAGCTGGTCGTCCGTCATCCAGTCCTGCGCGTCGAGCAGGACGAAACGGTCGACGGTGCTTGCGTCCTTGCCGGCCAGAAATTCGATCAGATTGGCGTGGTGGATGCCGACGCGATCGACATTGTTGCGGATCGCCTTGTAGTTGGCCTCTTCTAGATAGGCGGGCAGGGCGGCCTCACCCGGATTGGGATAGCGACGGGCGAAGGCTTGCCAAGCGAAGTAGTTGTTCTTCAGCGGAAAATCGCAAGCGAGCTTTTCCAGCCGGGCCTTCAGCACGCTGGCCATCGAACCATCGCCCGAGGTGATCAGCGAATCGTACTGCGCCGGCGGAATGCCGAGGCCGAACAGCGAAGCCTTGCGCGAGGTAGCCCAGCGCAACAGCTTCTTGTCGAAGACCGGCGCCAGCTCTTCGTTGAAGAAGCGGCGCTGGTCGGCGAGGCTCTTCGACGCCATGATACCGGCGGGATCGACGCCGAAGAATTTGGCGATGCGGTGGCCCATGGCGATGAACAGGCCGAGCAGGCCGGTCTGGTAGAAATTGCGGTCGAAGACGGTGATGCGCCGGCGGCCGGGCCAGCTGCGACGCTCCCAATAGTGGCGGCTGACCGGGTCGAGATGCGGCGCGATGAAGCGGTCATAGGCTTGCGAATTGTGGCTGGTGCCGGCGGCGCCGAAGAAACGGAACAGATCGCCCTGCGAGGGCAGATGCCGCACCGCCTCCAGCTTCATCCGGTTCAAGGCGATGTGGGCGGCGTTGAGGTCGACCGCATCGACGCGTTCAGGCGAGCGGGTGAGGTAGGCGAGGATGTTGCAGCCGCCCGACGCTATGGTGACGACGCGGTGACCCTGGCCAAGCTGCATGGCCTCCATGTCGACTTCAGGGTCTTCCCAGATCTGCGGATAGACGAGACCGGAAAACAAGAGGGCGAACAGCCGCTCCGAGATGCCGGCCTTCGACAGCGGGCGGTTCTGGTAGACGGCTTTTCCAACTTCCTTGCCGCGGCGAAAAACGAGATCCGAGGAGACGTCCGTCATGGCAAAGTGATTCCCCATTTGCTTTGCCGCAAGCGGGTAACTCAGGGGCATGACAGGCGGGTGACAGCCTGTTGACGCGAGTTCAGGCCTTGCCAAATCCCCCGGGTGTCGGCGTCGTCAGGATGACGGCGTCGCCGGCGTCGAGCACGGTCTGGTCGCAGGCCTTCAGCGTCTCGACGCTGCCGTCCTGGCGGCGGACCTTGGTCGAGCCGACCTCGCCGTCACCGCCGCCGTCGAGGCCTTGCGGCGGGCGGTTGCGGTGCGAGGACAGGATGGCGCATTCCATCTTTTCGAGGAAACGGATGGTGCGCCTGGTGCCGTCACCGGCATCCCATTTGCCTTTGCCGCCGGAGCCTTCGCGAATGTGAAAATCCTCGAGCAGCACGGGAAAGCGCAATTCCAGCACCTCCGGGTCGGTCAGGCGCGAATTGGTCATGTGGGTGTGGACGCCGGATGTGCCGGCAAAGCCGCGGCCGGAGTTCATCCGGCCTGCCGGCGAACCGGAGCAGATGGTCTCGTAATACTGGTACTGCTTGTTGCCGAAGGTCAGGTTGTTCATCGTGCCTTGCGCATTGGCCATGGCGCCCATGGCTCCGAACAGCGCGTTGGTGACATGCTGCGAGGTCTCGACATTGCCGGCGACGACTGCTGCGGGGTAGGCCGGCTTCAGCATCGAGCCGTCGGGGATGATGATGTTGATGGGCCTGAGGCACCCGGCATTCATCGGGATCATGTCCTCGACCATGACGCGGAAGGCATAGAGCACGGCGGCGCGGGCGACGGGCTCGGGCGCGTTGAAATTGTTCTTCATGACAGGCGAGGTGCCGGTGAAGTCGACGGTCGCTTCGCTCTTTTGCCGGTCGACCGTGATCTTCACCTTGATCACCTGGCCGGTGTCGGTCGGGTATTCATACTGCGAGCTGTTAGGCAGCCTTTCCAGCACGCGGCGCACGCTTTCGGCGGCATTGTCCTGGACATGGCCCATATAGGCCTCGACGACATCGAGGCCGAAATGGGAGACCATTTTGCGCAGTTCCGCCACGCCCTTTTCATTGGCGGCGATCTGCGCCTTTAGGTCGGCGATGTTCTGGTGCGGGTTGCGGGCGGGGTAGGGGTGGTCGGTGAGCAGCGTTTGCAGCTCCGCCTCGCGGAATTTTCCGCGATCGACGACGCGGAAATTGTCGAACAGCACGCCTTCCTCGTCGACCGTGGTGGCAAGCGGCGTCATCGAGCCGGGGGCAGTGCCGCCGATATCGGCATGATGGCCGCGTGAGGCTACGTAGAAGATTACTTCCTCCCCCCTTGAGGGGGAGGTGGCGGCGGAGCCGCCGGAGGGGGTCGTTGCGGCAGTGCTCGACGCTCTTGTGGTGCCTTCTGAGAGGACCCCACCCGGCCGCTGCGCGGCCACCCTCCCCTCAAGGGGGAGGGAAAACACCGGCGTCACCACGGTGATGTCGGGCAGATGCGTGCCGCCATTGTAAGGTGCGTTCAGCGCAAAGACGTCGCCGGGGTGGATGTCGCCGGAGTTCAGCCGGATGATGGTTTCGACCGAGCGATCCATTGAGCCGAGATGCACCGGCATGTGCGGCGCGTTGGCGACCAGCGCGCCGTGGCGGTCGAAGACGGCGCAGGAGAAATCCAGCCTTTCCTTGATGTTGACGGAATAGGCGGTGTTCTGCAGCGTAACGCCCATCTGTTCGGCGATCGACATGAAGAGGTTGTTGAAGACCTCCAGCATCACCGGATCGGCTTCGGTACCGAGGGCAGCCGTGCGAACTTTCCGTTCGGTGCGGCGGATGACGACGTGATTGAGGTTGGTGATTTCGGCCCGCCAGCCCGGCTCGACGACGATGGTCTGGTTCGGCTCGATGATCAAAGCGGGGCCTGCGATCAGGTTGGATGGGCGCAGATTTTCGCGACGATGGATGCCGGCCTCATGCCAGCGGCCCTCGGTGTAGATGCGCCGCGTTCCGGACGCACCCGCTTCAACCCTTGCCGGTCCGGCGGGCGCAAGGGCTTCGGCCGTGGTCTCGACGATCTCGGCGCCTTCCACGCCAACGGTCTCGACGATCATCGGCTTGTCATCATAGACGAACCCGAACTGCGCCTTGTGGGCGATTTCGAAATCGCGCCTGGCCTGGAAGATCGAGTCGCCTTCGAAATTCACCGGCAGCGTGGTGTCGGTGCCGTCATAGCGGATGTGCAGCACCGGCGTTGCCGCAATCTTGTCCTCGGCGATGCCTTGCGCTACCAATTCGGCGATGACGGCTTTTTTCAACGTGCCGATGAGGCTGCCCATCTGGGTCCTGGATTCTTCGGCAAGCGGCTTCAGGAGCGCCTGCTGGCGCGACGCGAAAACCGACGACAGGCCGATACCATAGGCTGAGAGCAGACCGGAGAAGGGGTGGATCAGTACCGCCTCCATGCCGAGCGCGTCGGCAACCAGGCAGGCATGCTGGCCGCCGGCGCCGCCAAAACAGTTCAAGAGATATTCAGTGACGTCATAGCCGCGCTGCACGGAGATCTTCTTGATGGCATTGGCCATGTTTTCCACCGCGATGGTGACGAAGCCTTCGGCGACGGCTTCCGGCGTGCGGCCATCGCCGATTTCGACGGCCAGCGCAGCGAATTTTTTGCGCACGGCGGCCACATCGAGCGGCTGGTCCTGGCCTGGGCCGAAAATTGCCGGGAAGAAATCGGGCTGCAGCTTGCCCAGCATGACATTGGCGTCGGTGACGGCCAGCGGGCCGCCGCGCCGGTAGGCGGCGGGGCCAGGATTGGCGCCGGCGGAATCCGGGCCGGCGCGGAAACGGCCGGCTTCGTAGTGCAGGATCGAGCCGCCGCCGGCAGCGACGGTATGGATGCGCATCATCGGCGCACGGATGCGCACGCCGGCGACCTCGGTGTCGAAGGCGCGCTCATACTCGCCGTCATAATGGGCGACGTCGGTCGAGGTGCCGCCCATGTCGAAACCGATGACTTTCTCGAATCCGGCGAGTTTCGCCGTCTCGACCATGCCGACGACACCGCCGGCCGGGCCGGACAGCAGCGCGTCCTTGCCCTGAAACATGTCGGCGGCGGTAAGCCCGCCCGACGACATCATGAACATCAGGCGAGGGTTCTCCCTCCCCCTCGAGGGGAGGGTGGCGGCGAAGCCGCCGGGTGGGGTCGCCGCGGCAGTGCTCGACCCTTTGGTGGTGCCTCCTGAGAGAACCCCCTCTGTCGGCTTTGCCGACTGCCCTTCGCTATGGCTCCGGGCGTTCGTCGCTGAAAAAGCCAAATCGTTGGCTTTTTCTCGGCCTTTGGCCGACCGCTCCTCACCCCCCACAAGTGGGGAGATTGGCGTCGCGCCCAGTTCTCCCGCCACCCTTTGCACATAGCGCGACAGGATCGGCGACAGATAGGCATCGACCACGGTGGTGTCGCCGCGGCCGACCAGTTTGATCAGCGGCGAGACTTCATGGCTGACCGAGACTTGGCTGAACCCGATCTTGCGGCAGACTTTCGCCACCGCCTTCTCGTGGTCGGGATATTTCCAGGCATGCATGAAGACGATGGCCACCGCATCGATGCCGTCGGCCTTCGCCTGTTCGATGGCGGGCCGGCAGGCGGCGATGTCGAGCAAGCGCTCGACCTCGCCATTGGCGCGCACACGCTCGTCGATCTCGATGACTCGCTCGTAGAGCTGTTCGGGAAGGATGATCTCCTTGGCGAAGATGTCCGGCCGCGCCTGATAGGCGATCTTCAGCGCGTCGCGAAAGCCCTTGGTGATGAGCAAAAGCACACGGTCGCCCTTGCGCTCCAGCAGCGCATTCGTGGCAACGGTGGTACCCATCTTGACGTCACCGACCAGGCCCGGAGGAATAGCGGTGCCGGATTTCAGCCCCAGAAGCTCGCGGATGCCGGCTATGGCCGCGTCGGGATAGGCTTCGGGATTTTCCGACAGGAATTTCCTGGGATGCAAACCGCCTTGCGGATCACGTCCGATCACGTCGGTAAAGGTGCCGCCGCGGTCGATCCAAAAATCCCATTTCTTGTCCACGCAGAACTCCGGCATTGCATTTGGGTCCAGACTGTTAGTTCGGCATCGCCCGGCCCGCAATCGGTAGTGCGCGGATGTTACATCAGGAAACGCAACGTTACGAAACTCATGGCCGTTTGATGCATTTTGCCTTCGACCGTTCACCGCAACGTGAGCGTGTGTTGAAGGAGAGATGTCATGAAAAAGCTCATTCTTGCTTCCGTTTCCGCCCTGGCCCTGTTCGGCGTTGCCGCCTGCAGCGACAGCGGTACGGATAACACCACCACCCAGAGCACCAATCCGCCAGCCGCCGAGCCCATGAAGCCGGCGACGCCGGATGCACCGAAGCCTGCAGAACCGGCTCCGGCAACACCTGCTCCTGCCCCCGCGCAGTAGCAGCAGTCCCGGTCACTTTGACGTGACGAGAGAGGAGGCCGGCTTCGCGCCGGCCTTCCTGCGTTTAGGTCGATTCGGGGCTCAAGGGCCTTGAACCGGCTCTTTCCTACGGTTTGGGATCTGGCGCGTCGGTTGCTTGCGTAAATTCGGTCCACTCTGCGGCGCTGTCTTGGCTTGATAGCAATGGCCGGCGGCCCTAATAAGCGCTCATGTCGATTTGGGATCGCCTCGGCGACTTCATCACCCGCGTTTCATCTTCAGCCACGTCCGGCGTAGCCGATGTGGTTGAGGCCGTGCGCACGGTTTTCTCCGGTGACGCTGATCTGCGCCGGCGTGTTGCCTTCTCTGTGGCGATGATTGCGCTGTCAGCCAAGATGGCCAAGGCCGATGGCATCGTCACCCAGGACGAGGTTCGCGCGTTCCAGGAAATATTCGAGGTGCCGCGAGAACAGACCCGCAATGTGGCGCGGCTTTACGATCTGGCCAAGCGCGACGTCGCCGGGTTCGAGACCTATGCCGAGAGTATGGCGCAGATGTGCGGCTCGGGCCATTCGAACTGCGTCATGCTGGAAGACATACTCGACGGTCTGTTCCATATCGCCAAGGCGGATGGGCTGGTGCATGAGCGCGAAGGGATTTTCCTGCACCGTATTGCCGAGATTTTCCGCATCGACGAGGTGCACTACGAGGCCATCATGGCCAGGCACGTCAATCTCGGCGCCGGCGATCCCTATATCGTGCTCGGCATTGAGCGCGGCAAGCCGTTCGAGGAGGTCAGGAAGCGATACCGCAAGCTGGTCTCCGACAATCATCCGGACCGGCTGATCGCGCGCGGCCTGCCGCAGGAATTCATCAAGATTGCAACGACCAGGGTCGCGGCGATCAACGCGGCCTATGAAATGATCGAGCGGGGCCTCAGGCACGCATGACCGGCTTCTCGCCCGACGAGCCAAGCGCGGAGGTCAGGGTATCGCCGAATTTCGGCCCGCGGCGCGAAACGCTCAGGCCCGACATGATCGTGCTGCACTATACCGGCATGGCGACTGGTGCTGCCGCGGAAGCCTGGTTGTGCAACCCCGCAAGCGAAGTCTCGTCGCACTACCTCGTCCATGAGGATGGCCGCATCATCCAGATGGTGCGCGAAAGCGACCGCGCCTGGCATGCCGGTGCAAGTTCCTGGTTCGGTCGTCGCGACATCAACTCCTGTTCGGTCGGCATCGAAATCGTCAATCCCGGCCATTCGCTCGGCTATTCGGCCTTTCCCAAGCGGCAGGTGGAAGCGGTGATCGGGCTTTGCCTTGGTATCATCGAACGCCATTCCATTACGGCGCAAAGGGTGCTTGCCCATTCCGACATCGCGCCGGGGCGCAAGATCGACCCGGGCGAGAAATTCCCCTGGAATGCGCTGTTTGCGGCCGGGGTCGGCCATCTCGTGCCTGCGGCGCCGGTCCGGCGCGGCGCGGTGCTGAAAGCCGGCGATACCGGCGCCCAGATCGAGGCACTGCAGTCTATGCTGGCGCTCTATGGCTATGGCGTCGAGATATCAGGTGTCTTCGACCGCCAGACCGAAATCGTCGTCGAAGCTTTTCAGCGGCATTTCCGACCACGCCTGGTGGATGGCGTCGCCGACGGCTCTACGTCTAGCACGCTGCAAAGCCTGCTGACTTCCCTTAGGTCAGTTGCGTCTAAATAATCTTTTCCCTGATATTCAAGTTACAGCCTGTCACTGAAAGTGAATTGCCTCGCCTTGTTCGACACAAATTCCGCCCTCAAAGGCAGTTCGTGCAAGTTATCGGACCTCCAGCCCCCCGGATGCTCCGATATTGATTAGGCGTTGCTGCGTGAAGATCTTCGCGCGGCCAAACAGAACAGGACCACATGCAGAAATTGACCGTTGTAACGGCAGCTATTGCTGCCGGAGTAATGACTTTTGCCTTCAGCACGGCCGATGCCGCACCACTGAGCCAGAGGGCAGACCAGGGCTTCATCGCCGCACCCGCCAAGGCCACCATGACGAAGGCAAACCCGAAAGCAAAAAGGGCAACCACCGCGAAAGTGCGCAAAGCAGCCGTGGTGAAGGCCAGAAAAGCCACGGCCAAGAGGCATTTTAAGCGCAACAGGAAGAGCGTCGACCTGACGACGACCGCATCGATCCGCCCAAGCACCGCTGCGGAGTCGACTGCGGCAGCCGCGCTTGGCGGCCAGTATTCGGCAATCATTGCCCGCTATGCCGCGGCCGAAGGCGTGCCGGTGTCGCTGGCCCAGGCGGTCATCAAGATCGAGAGCAACTACCGGCCGAACATCGTCGGCGGCGCGGGTGAAATCGGCCTGATGCAGATCAAGCCGGCAACGGCGCGGATGATGGGTTATAGCGGCTCCGCCAAGGGTCTGTTCGATCCCGACACCAACATCAAATACGGCATGAAGTACCTTGCCATGGCGCGCAATCTCGGCGGCGGCACCACCTGCGGCACGATCCTGAAATACAATGCCGGCCATGCCGCGACGAGGATGAACCCGGTGTCGGCGGCCTATTGTGGCAAGGTCAAGGTGCAGTTGGCGGCATTGGGATCGCCGGCATAAGTCTGCTTTTTCATTTGCGTTTTGGAACGTGAACCCCTTTATACGCTCTGCCAGCTGGCCGGGCGGCCGCACCCGCAAAGCCGAAAGGCTGCGGGTGAGGAAAGTCCGGGCTCCATGGAGACACGGTGCCGGTTAATGGCCGGCGGGGGCGACCCCAGGGAAAGTGCCACAGAAAGCAAACCGCCACGATTTATCGGGGCAAGGGTGAAAGGGTGGGGTAAGAGCCCACCGCGCGACTGGCAACAGGAGCGGCACGGTAAACCCCACCGGGAGCAAGACCGAATAGGGACGGTGCGAGGGGAAACCTTCGAGGGCTGTTTCCGGCTCACCGTCCGGGTAGGTTGCGTGAGGCGCATGGCAACATGCGCCCAAGATGAATGGCCGCCACGTTCTCGCCCCGAAAGGGGCGAGGGCCATACAAAACCCGGCTTACAGGCCAGCTGGCAATTTCTCCCCATATCGCGATTAATCTTTGGGATCAGCAGTCTGCGCCTTCGGGCGCAGCTGACGATTCAGGTGCTTGAGCGATTGAATCAAGTACGCATGCTGGGGTCGAGACAAACGCATCCTTGAAGCTGGTACGATTTAATCGTACCATGATTGTCATGGTTTGATCAGGAGCGCATCATGGGTCACGTCGACAAACGCAGCATCACGCTTTCGCCGGAACTGGCGGCGGCGGTCGACGATGTCGTGGCCGCCGGCGAATATGCCTCGGCCAGCGAAGTCATCCGTGATGCGCTGCGGCAATGGAAAGACCGCCGCGATCTTCTCGGCTACACGGTCGAGGAATTGCGCAGGCTGGTTCAGGAGGGGATCGACAGCGGACCGGCGGTGGACGGCCAGCCCTTCATGGACCGGCTGCGAGCCAAATATCAGAGGATGTCGGAAGCTCCAGGCTCGGAAGAGTGAAATATCGGCTGCTTCCTCAGGCGATATCAGATGTCGAAGGCATCGGTGACTACATTGCGGAACATAGCCCAAAGGGAGCCATGCGCCTTGTGGACGCTTTGGAGAGGCGCTGGACACTGCTCACCTTGCACCCGTTCTCAGGTGCGCCGCGCGATGATATCGCGCCCGGCATTCGTCATCTGATCGTCGGCGAATATGTCACTCTGTATCGCATGGGCGAAGACGCGATCGAGATCGTCCGCGTTTTGCACGGCAGGCGCGATATTGGCGCCGACGACTTGGTGACCTAACCGCCAGCTCAGATGCCGATGTTGTCCAGCGATGCCTCGATCGCCTGCCAGAGTTCTTCCACCGGCTCGCAGCCCACCGACAGGCGCACGAAGCCGGGCGGAACCGAATCTCCTCGCTTGGCCCGCCGCTCGGCGGAGGTGTGGACACCCCCGAACGACGTTGCCGCCTGCATCAGCGTGCAGTTGTTGATGAAATCCTCGGCCTTTTCCTGGGAGAGGAGTTCGAAGGACATGAGGAAGCCGAAGCGCTCCATCTGCGCCCGGGCGAGGTTGTGCGACGGGTCGCCCTCCAGCCCGGGGTAGCGCAAGCCGCTAACGGCGCGATGGTTTTTCAGGCGCTTCGCGATCACCTCGGCAGAAGAACACATGCGGTCGAAGCGTACCTCCAGCGTCTCCAGGCCGCGATGCACCAGCCAAGCCTCGAACGGGCCGGGAATGCCGCCCGCGGTCTCGCGCCAGCCGGTGACGGCCGCGATGATATCTGGATTGCGGCTGGCGACATGGCCGAACAGCACGTCGGAATGCCCATTGGCCGCCTTGGTGTCGGCAGCAACGACAATGTCGGCGCCGAGATCGAGCGGACGCTGGCCGAACGGCGTCATCGTGGTGTTGTCGACGACGACGATCGCGCCCGCTTGGTGCGCCGCCTCGGCGACGGCTGTGATGTCGCAAATGTCCAATCGCGGATTTGACGGGGTTTCAATGTAGACAAGGCGGTAGCCGTCGAAGCCGCCGTCGAGGAATGTAGATGTCGGCCGCAGATCATAAATGACGCCGAACGGCTTGAGGAAACGCTCGGCCAGCGCCCTTGTGGCGTGATAGCCGTCGGAGGGCAAAAGCACGCGGTCGCCGGATTTCAACAGGCCGAAAAACACCGCCGAGATCGCCGCCATCCCCGAGGGGAAGCCGACGCATGGCGCGTCTTCGAGATGCGCCAGCATGTGCTCGACCGCATCCCAGGTGGCGTTGCTGTAACGGCCGTACTGACTGTAGCCGGCGCCGTCGCCCGGGTTGTGGAAAATAGCGGCCATGGTCAGCGGCAATGGGATGGGGTCGCCTTTGGCAAGTCCGTCGCGACGCAGATGGGCAAGGGAGGCCGCGCGGGACCTGGCTGTTTCGGACATGGATTTCTGACCTTGTTGCTCAGCGAAAAGACTGACGACGCTATTCGCGGCAGTGATGCGCGGCAAGCCGCTTCCGCTTGGGCCAGCCCGCTCTAAACGGTTCGTTAGGCTTAATGGGAGATAAAGACGGGAGTGTTGTCAGAGCTGCTCTCACCGGTTGTGGCGCGCGCGTTTGTGAAGCCTGTTCCCGTTGACGCCCATAGTGCCCCATGATATCCCATTTCGATACCAAAGCCTTCGTTCCGCGTCAGGGTAAAGCGTACGCCAATCGGGCAGCCGCGGCGGCTGTGCGTTTGCGGGGTTTTGCCGCTGGGATCGAAGCGGATTTTCGGCAGGGGACGCGCTTCGGCGCGGACGAAAACATGGAGAGGGGTGCGGCGGCGGAAGCGGCTGCAGCGTGTAATGGACCGGTTTCTGTCAAGCGCGGTGAACAGGATCGATGCGAAGGGGCGGGTCTCCGTTCCGGCGCATTTCCGCACTGTCGTGCAGAAACGCGGCTATTCGGAGCTCTACGCGCTGCGCGGACTGGACGTGCCTGCGATGGACGTCGGCGGCCTCGATCTGCTCGACCGCTACGAACAGCGCATCGCGCTGGAAGACCCTTTTTTGCAGACGGCGGACGACATGTCGTTCTTCTGCCATGGCGACGGGACGTTCCTGAAGCTCGATCAGGATGGCCGCATCACGATGAGCGAATTCATCCGCGAGCATACGGGCATCACGAGCGAAGTGGCCTTTGTCGGCCGCGGCAATTTCTTTCAAGTTTGGGAACCCGGGCGGCTTGCCGCCTATGGGGCGCAGGCGCGCGCTCGGCTTTTGCAGCTTCGGCAGGGGACGAAGGCTCACGAGGCCAAGGCTGGGGAGCGGCCGGAATGATGGCGGATCACGGCGATGATCTCAGCGCCGTTGGCGGACCGGTCCGCCACATTCCGGTCCTCCTCGCCGAAGTGCTGGAGGCGCTCTCACCCAAAGCCGGCGATGTGATCGTCGACGGCACGTTTGGCGCCGGCGGCTACACCAAGGCGATCCTGGCGAGCGGCGCCTCGGTGGTGGCGATCGATCGCGATCCCGATGCGATTGCCGCCGGGCGCGGCCTGGAACAGCAATCCGGCGGCAGGCTAAGGCTAGTGCAGGCGCCATTTTCGACGCTGGACGAGCAGGTCGAAAGCGCCGACGGCGTTGTCCTCGACATCGGCATTTCCTCCATGCAGGTCGACCAGCCCGAGCGCGGCTTTTCGTTCCGCACCGACGGGCCGCTCGACATGCGCATGGCGCAGGCGGGCTTGAGTGCTGCCGACGTCGTCAATTCGTTCAAGATAGGCGACCTTGCCCGCATCTTCGGCTTCCTCGGCGAAGAGCGGAATGCCGGCCGCATTGCCCGCATGATCGAGTCACGCCGCGAAAAACGTCCGTTCGAGCGCACGCTCGATCTCGCCGACGCCATCGAAACGCATATCGGCCGCGCGCCGAAGGACAAGATTCATCCGGCCACCCGCGTCTTCCAGGCGCTGCGCATTTTCGTCAATGACGAGCTGGGCGAATTGGCCAAAGCCCTAATGGCATCCGAGCGGGTATTGAAGCCCGGCGGGCGGCTTGCGGTGGTGACGTTCCATTCGCTGGAAGACCGCATCGTCAAGCGCTTCATCGCCGACCGCGCCGACGTCGCCACCGGCTCACGTCATTTGCCCGAGGCGCACGCGCGCACTGCGACCTTCCGCAAGGCTGGTGGCGGCGTGACGGCAGGCGATGCCGAGGTCGCTGCCAATCCGCGGGCGCGCTCGGCCAGGCTGCGTACCGCCATCCGCACCGAGGCGCCGGCGCGCGCCGGTGATCTCACCATTTTCGGCCTTCCAAAGCTTCCCGGCATCCAGGCGCCGCGAGAGAGGTGAATACGTGTTTCGAACCAGCGACATAGTCCTGATCGCCGTCATGGTCTCGGCCGCGGCCCTGACCTACAAGGCCAAGCGCGAGGCCGAGGAACAGCTGGCTTCGGTGCAGAAGATCGAGGCGCAGATCCGCTATGAGGAGGACACGATCGACCTGCTCAAGGCCGACTGGAGCCTGCTGACCCAGCCGTCGCGCCTGCAGAAGCTGGCTGAAATCTACAAATCGCAGCTCGCACTCGAGCCGGTCAATGCGCGGCAGATCGTCGGGCTCGACGACCTGCCGGCAAAACCGCTCAACATCGAGGACCTGTCGTCGCAACGGCTTGGCGGCATGGCCGACAATTCCGGCAAAGGACCAACCGACAAGGATCCCGTGGTCACCGGAGCCATCGTCCAATGATCGCTGGATTTCCAATGCGCGCCAAACTTCCGTCGGTCGGCAAATTGCTGAAGCGCCGCGCACGGACCGGCGAGGACGGCTCCATCGTGGTCGAAGGCGCGCGCAAGGCGACCGGCGGCAAGGCCAAGACCCGCATCGTGATGACCATGGCGGTGTTCTTCGGCATCTATTCGACCATCGCCGGGCGGCTGGTCTATCTCGGTTTTCAGTCCCCCGACATGTCGAATGGGCCGCAAAGCCGGGTGACGGCGTCGCGTCCCGACATCGTCGACCGCAACGGCGAGGTGCTGGCGACCGACATCAAGACGGCATCGCTGTTTGCCGAGCCGCGCCGCATCGTCGATGCCGACGAGGCGATCGAAAAGCTGTCGACCATTCTGCCAGATATCGACCCCGAGCAGACCTATCACAAGCTGAAGAGCGGCGCCGGCTTCGTCTGGCTGCAGCGGCAGCTGACGCCCAAGCAGCAGGCCGACATCATGCAGCTCGGCATTCCCGGCATCGGCTTTCGCACCGAAAAGCGCCGCTTCTATCCTGCCGGCGTGACCTCGTCCTACATTGTCGGCCTCACCAACATCGACAATCAGGGCATCTCCGGCATGGAGAAGTACATTGACGAGCAGGGCCTGAGCGACCTGCAGGCCTCAGGCTTGGCGATCGCCAAGGATCTGAAGCCGGTTCAGCTGTCGATCGACCTGCGCGTCCAGCATGTGGTGCGCGACGAGATTGCCGCCGGCCTCGAGCGCTATCGCGCCATGGGCGCAGGCGCCGTCGTGCTCAACATCAAGACCGGCGAAGTGGTGGCGATGGCCTCGGTGCCGGATTTCGATCCGAACAATCCCTTCAATGCGCAGGACAAGGACCGCCTGAACCGCATGTCGGCCGGCCTCTACGAGATGGGCTCGACCTTCAAGAGCTTTACCTCGGCCATGGCGCTCGATTCCGGCAAGGCGAACATGAACAGCCGTTTCGACGCCTCGCATCCGATCCGGGTCGGCCATCAGGCCATTCACGATTTCCACGGCAAGAACCGCGTGCTGTCATTGCCGGAGGTGTTCCTTTACTCCTCCAATATCGGATCGGCGCGTGAGGCCGAAATGGTCGGCATCGAGGGGCACCGCGAATTCCTGCATCGCCTTGGCCTTCTGGACAGGATGCAGACCGAACTGCCTGAGGTCGCGCGCCCGACCGAACCGAAGGTCTGGAAACAGGTCAACTCCTTCACCATCGCCTTCGGCCATGGCGTGTCGACGACGCCGCTGCAGGCGGCCGTCGGCTGCGCGGCGCTGATGCAGGGCTATTTGATCCCGCCGACTTTCCTGGTCCGCAGCGAGCAGGATGCCATGGCGGTGGCCAAGAGAGTGGTCAGCGAAAGGACTGTGGAGGGCATGCGCTACCTCTATACGCTCAATGCCGAGAAGGGCTCGGCCAGAAACGCCAGGGCCCCCGGCTACCGCGTTGGCGGCAAGACCGGAACCGCCGAGAAGGTGATCAATGGCCGCTACTCGAAGGAACTGAATTTCAACACCTTCGTCGCCGCCTTCCCGATGGACGATCCGCAGTATCTGGTGTTTACGATCGCCGACGCTCCGCACCCGGAAAAGCCCGGAATGACCGACGTCGCCGCCAACAATGCGGGTGTCATGGCCGGAAACATCATCAGGCGGGCAGCCGCCATGCTTGGCGTGAAGCCAGATTTCAGCCATGAAAATGGCGCAACGCTGGTTTCCTATCAGTGATTCTTAGGGCGCGCCGGCAACTGCGCGCCATTTTGTTGAGATAAACGGGGTTCGATGCACCTGAGAGATTTAGCCGGTATCCTGCCTGTCGAGGGAACATCTTCCCGCGATGTGGAGGTAACCGGGATTTCGTCGGATTCCCGCACGGTCAAGACCGGCGTGGTCTTTTTCGCGCTCGCCGGCAGCAAGGCGGATGGTTCGGCCTATGCCGCCGATGCGGCAAAGCGCGGCGCAGCGGCGGTTGTCGTGGGCAAGGCCAGCGCCGTTTCCGGCCTGTCCGTCCCGGTGCTCAGCGTCGACGACCCACGCCTGGCGCTGGCGCTGAGCGCGGCACGTTTCTTCGGCAGCCAGCCGGAGACCATGGTCGCGGTTACCGGCACCGCAGGCAAGACCTCGGTCGCCGCCTTCACCAGGCAGATCTGGGAGCAGGCCGGCTTTGCCGCCGCGTCCATTGGCACCACCGGCGTGGTGGCGCCGGGCCGCAACGATTACGGTTCGTTGACCACACCCGATCCAGTGGCTTTGCACCAGTTGCTCAAGGAATTGGCGGAGGCCGGCGTCACACACGCCTCGATGGAGGCTTCCAGCCATGGTCTCGACCAGCGCCGTCTCGATGGCGTCAAGCTCGCCGCTGGCGGTTTCACCAATCTCGGCCGCGACCATATGGACTATCATCCGACGGTCGAGGACTACCATCGCGCCAAATTGCGCCTGTTCGACACGCTGCTGCCGAAAGGCGCGCCGGCGGTCATCTTTGCCGACGATCCGTGGTCGGCGCCGACCATCCAGGCTGCGCAGGCCGCGGGGCTCAATGTGCTGACTGTCGGCCGCCATGGCGATTTCCTGCGCCTGAAGCGGGTCGAGCACGAGCGCCACCGCCAGCGCGCCGAGGTCGAAGCTGACGGCGTGCTCTACGAGATCGACCTGCCGCTCGCCGGCGACTTCCAGATCGCCAATGCCCTGGTTTCGGCCGGGCTGGCCATTTCCACCGGAACGCCGGTCGCCAAAGCTTTGATGGCGTTGGAGAAACTTCAGGGGGCACCGGGACGGCTCGACCTTGTCGGCGCCACCGCCAATGGCGCGCCCGTCTATGTCGACTATGCCCACAAGCCGGATGCGCTGGAAAATGTGCTGGCCGCGGTGCGCCCGTTCACCACCGGCCGCGTCATCGTCGTGTTCGGCTGCGGCGGCGACCGCGACCGGGGCAAGCGGCCGATCATGGGCGGAATCGCCACGCGGCTGGCCGACGTCGTCATCGTCACCGACGACAATCCGCGCTCGGAAGTGCCGGAAACGATCCGTGCCGCGATCCTGGCAGCCGCGCCCCGCGCGATTGAAATCGGCGACCGCCGCAAGGCGATCCACGAAGCGGTCGCCATGCTCAAAGCGGGCGATACGCTGATCGTTGCCGGGAAGGGCCATGAAGAGGGCCAGACCATCGGCGCCGAGACGTTTCCCTTCTCCGACCACGAGGAAGTCCGCTCGGCGCTGCGGGAGCGGGCCGCATGAGCGTGCTCTGGACTTCCGAGGCGCTGGTCGACGCCATGGGCGGTCGGCCGCTCGGGCCGATGCCGGAGGGAATTTCGGGGATCTCGATCGACAGCCGCAGCCTGCAGCCGGGCGACGCCTTCTTCGCCATCAAGGGCGAGGCGATGGACGGCCATGACTTCGCGACCGCGGCGATCAAGGCCGGCGCCGGCGTGCTGGTCGTTGCTGAGGGCAAGTTGCCGTCGCTCGGGCGGCTGACGGCGCCGATGATCGTGGTGCAGGACGTGCTGGCGGCGCTGGAAAAACTCGGTGTCGCCGCGCGCGCGCGTTCGAAGGCGAAAATCATCGCTATCACCGGATCGGCGGGCAAGACCACCACCAAGGAAGCGCTGCGTCATGTGCTGTCGGCCGTTGGCAAGGTGCACGCGTCGGCGCAGTCGTTCAACAACCATTGGGGCGTGCCGCTGACACTGGCGCGCATGCCCGACGATTGCGATTACGCCGTGTTCGAGATCGGCATGAACCATCCCGGCGAAATCCGGCCACTGGTCAAGATGGTCCGCCCGCAGGTCGCCATCGTCACGATGATTGCCGCCGCGCATCTCGGCTTCTTCAGAAATCTCGACGAGATCGCCAAGGCCAAGGCCGAGATTTTCGAAGGCATCGAGCCCGGCGGTGCGGCCTTGCTCAACCGCGACGATGCGCGCTGGAAGCTGCTCGACAAGATGGCGCGAGCCGCCGGCGTCGAACATGTCTTTGGCTTCGGCGAGAATGCACGGTCGACCTACAAGCTGACCAAATGCGAGCTGCATGCCGATCATTCCGACATCACCGCCAGGATCGGCGGGCAGGATGTGACGGCGCGCATCGGCGCGCCCGGCCGCCACATGGTACAGAACGTCCTGGCGGTGCTCGGCGCCGCGCATTTGGTTGAAGCCGACATCGGCAAGGTGGCCTTGGCACTGGCCGATCTGTCGGCCGAGCGTGGTCGTGGGAAGCGCCATATGCTTCGCCACCCCAAGGGACCGATCACACTGATTGACGAGAGCTACAACGCCAATCCGGCCTCGATGGCTGCTGCCATGGCGCTGCTCAACGCGACGCCTGTCACGGGCGAGGGCCGGCGCATCGCCGTGCTCGGCGACATGCTCGAGCTCGGCGACCATTCGGCCAAGCTCCATGCAGCCCTTGCCGAGTTGATCGTCGGCACCGGCACAAACACGGTCTTTCTCGGCGGCCCGGAAATGCGGGCGCTGGCAGACATCCTGCCCGACGAGATCAAAACGGAATACCGCGCCGGCGCCGAGGAATTGAAGCCGCTGCTGTTGTCGACGCTGAAGGCCGGCGACGTGGTGATGATCAAATCGTCGAAAGGCATCGGCTTTTCAAAGCTGGTCGAGGCCTTGCTCGGCAAATATCCGGCGGAAGCCGCAGGCACGAAACAGAACTAGTCCGGGGAACGGAATCGTATGTTTACATTGCTCGTCGATTTTGCGGACAAGGTCTCGGTCTTCAATGTCTTCCGCTACATAACTTTCCGCACCGGCGGTGCGCTGATCACCTCGGCGCTGATCGTCTTCATCTTCGGGCCGACCATCATCAATTCGCTTAGGCTGCGGCAAGGCAAGGGCCAGCCGATCCGCGCCGATGGCCCGCAGACGCATTTCAAGAAGGCCGGCACGCCGACCATGGGCGGGCTGATGATCCTGTGCGGCATCGTCGGCTCGTCGCTTCTATGGGCGAACCTCTCCTCGATCTATGTCTGGGTGGTGCTCTTGGTGACGCTGGGCTTCGGTTCGATCGGCTTTTACGACGACTATCTCAAGGTAACCAAGCAGTCGCATCTCGGCTTTTCCGGCAAGGCGCGGCTGGCGTTGGAATTCGTCATCGCCGGCATCGCCGCCTGGGCGATCATGCATAATGGCCAGGCGCCGTTCTCATCGTCGCTGACTTTCCCCTTCGCCAAGGAATTCATCATCAATCTCGGCTGGTTCTTCGTGCCGTTCTCCTGCTTCGTCATTGTCGGCGCCGGCAATGCGGTGAATTTGACCGATGGCCTCGACGGGCTGGCGATCGTGCCGATCATGATCGCGGCGGCATCCTTCGGCGTTATTGCCTACCTCTCCGGCAATGCGGTGTTCGCCGAATATCTGCAGATTCATTTCGTGCCCGGCACCGGCGAGCTGGCTGTCGTGCTTGGCGCCGTCATCGGCGCCGGCCTCGGCTTCCTCTGGTTCAACGCGCCACCGGCAGCGATCTTCATGGGCGACACCGGTTCGCTGGCCATGGGTGGCCTGATCGGTACGGTCGCGGTCGCCACCAAGCACGAAATCGTGCTGGTCATCGTCGGCGGATTGTTCGTCGTGGAAATCCTGTCGGTCATCATCCAGGTCGGCTACTTCAAGATGACCGGCAAGCGCGTCTTCCTGATGGCGCCTATCCATCATCATTTCGAAAAGCTCGGCTGGACCGAAAGCCAGGTGGTGATCCGCTTCTGGATCATCGCCGTCATCCTGGCGCTGGTCGGCCTGTCGACCCTCAAGCTGAGATAGGAACCCGCTTGATCCCCGCCGCATCCTTTTCGGGCAAACGCGTTTCGCTCTTCGGGCTCGGTGGCTCGGGGATCGCCACGGCGCGCGCGCTGATCGAGGGCGGCGCCGACGTGCTCGCCTGGGACGACAATCCCGATAGCGTCGCCAAGGCTGCTGACCAAGGCATTGCGACCGCCGACCTGCGCGGCGCCGACTGGTCGAAATTCTCGGCCTTCGTGCTCTCACCCGGCGTGCCGCTGACGCATCCCAAGCCGCACTGGACGGTGGAGTTGGCGCGTGGCTCCGGCGTCGAGGTGATCGGCGATATCGAATTGTTCTGCCGCGAGCGGATTGCGCGCGCGCCTGATGCGCCGTTCATCGCTATCACCGGCACCAACGGCAAGTCGACGACCACGGCGCTGACCGCGCATATCCTCAAATCGGCAGGGCGCGACACGCAGATGGGCGGCAATATCGGCCGGGCCATCATGACGCTCGATCCACCGCAGGCTGACCGGGACTATGTCGTCGAGTGTTCGTCCTACCAGATCGATCTCGCGCCCTCGATCAACCCGACGGCCGGCATCCTGCTCAACCTGACGCCCGACCATCTCGACCGCCACGGCACCATGCAGCATTACGCTTCGATCAAGGAGCGGCTGGTTGCCGGCAGCGAGACGGCGATCGTCGGCGTTGACGATTCCTGGTGCGCGCAGATCGCTGACCGGCTGGAGAGGGCGGGCCGGGAGGTGATCCGCATCTCCAAGCGGCTGCCGCTGACCGACGGTTATTTCGCAGACGGTTCCGATCTGATGGAAGCCGTCCATGGCCGCTACAGCCGCGTCGCCTTCCTCGAAGGCATCGGTTCGTTGCGCGGCCAGCACAATGCGCAGAACGCGCTTGCCGCTGTTGCCGCCTGCCTCAGGGTCGGCTTGAGCCTGGGCGAGATCCAGGCGGGACTGGAGAGCTTTCCAGGCCTGGCGCATCGCATGGAGCAGGTCGGGCGGAAGGACCACGTGCTGTTCGTCAACGATTCCAAGGCGACCAATGCCGATGCGGCGGCACCGGCGCTGTCGAGTTTTTCGCGCATTTACTGGATCGCCGGCGGACTGCCCAAGGAAGGCGGGATCGAGCCGCTGCGCGGTTTCTTCCCGCGCATCGCCAAGGCCTATCTGATCGGCGAGGCGGCGCCCGCGTTCTCGGCGACGCTCGGCGAAGCCGTGCCCTATGAAATCTCGGGCACCCTGGCCGCCGCGGTCGACCATGCCGCGAAAGACGCGGCCAAGGATGACAGCGGCGAGGCGGTGGTGCTGCTGTCGCCGGCCTGCGCCAGTTTCGACCAGTTCAAGAATTTCGAAGTTCGCGGCGAAGCCTTCAGGCAAGCTGCGAATGCTATCGAGGGCGTGAAACCCATCGGAGGGGCACGATAATGCAAAGCCGTCTCGACAAAAGCCCGGTCGCAACCTGGTGGTGGACGATCGATCGCTGGTTCCTGGCGGCGTTCCTGTCGCTGATGGGGCTTGGCATCGTCTTGTCCTTTGCGGCAAGCCCGGCGGTGGCCGAACGCATCGGCCTCGACAGTTTCCACTTTGCCACCAGGCAGATCATCTTCACCGTGCCGGCGCTCGGCGTGATGCTGGCAGTGTCCTTCCTGGAATCGCGGCAGATCCGGCGCATGGCGCTGATCATCCTGGGTATCATGCTGGTGCTGATGGTGGCCGTGCTCTACATCGGCGTCGAGGTGAAGGGCGCGCGGCGCTGGGTGTCGTTTGTCGGCATGTCGATCCAGCCGTCGGAATTTCTGAAGCCCGCCTTCGTCATCGTCTGCGCCTGGCTGTTCGCCGAACACAAGCGCCAGCCCGACATCCCCGGCAATTTGTTTGCCATGCTGCTGCTGATCCTGGTCATCTCGCTTCTGGTGGCGCAGCCCGATCTCGGCCAGACCATGCTGGTGACCGGCACCTGGGGCGTCATGTTCTTCATGGCCGGCCTGCCATGGCTATGGATCATCGCGCTTGGCGCCACCGGCGCCGGCGGCCTGTTTGCCGCCTATACGGTGTTCCCGCACGTCGCCGCCCGCATCGACAAATTCCTGACCGGCGAAGGCGACACGTTCCAGGTCGACATGGGCCGCGAGGCGCTGATCAACGGCCACTGGTTCGGCGTCGGCCCGGGCGAGGGCACGGTCAAGCGGGTCATTCCCGACGCGCATGCCGATTTCGTGTTTTCGGTCGCCGGCGAAGAGTTCGGGCTGATCATGTGCTTCTTCATCATGTCGATCTTCGCCTTCATCGTGCTGCGCGGCTTGAGCACGGCATTGAAGGAACATGATGATTTCACCCGCTACGCCGTCGGCGGTCTCGTCACCGTCTTCGGCCTGCAGTCGGTCATCAACATGTGCGTCAACCTGCAACTGATGCCGGCCAAGGGCATGACGCTGCCTTTCATCTCCTATGGCGGCTCCTCGCAGATCGCCATTGCCATCTCGATGGGCATGGTGCTGGCGCTGACGCGCAAGCGACCGGAAAAGCGCAAGCAGATGGGCTTTGCCCTGTCGCAGCGCGCCCTGCCGGCGGAGTGATATGGCGCGGGGTGTCATCCTTCTCGCGGCTGGCGGAACCGGCGGACATCTGTTTCCGGCCGAGGCGCTGGCGCATGAGCTGATCGAGCGCGGCTGGGGCGTGCATCTGGCGACGGACGACCGCGCCGAGCGCTTTGCCGGCCATTTCCCGGCCGCCGCCATCCATCCGATCCAGTCGGCGACGATGGGCTCGAAAAACCCCGCCGCTCTGCTCGGAGCGTTCTGGAAGATCTGGCGCGGCGTGCGCCAGGCCTCTGCCGTCATCGCCAGGATCAAGCCTGATGCGGTCGTCGGCTTTGGCGGTTATCCGACCTTGCCACCGCTCTATGCCGCGACGCGGCGCAAGCTGCCGACGCTGATCCATGAGCAGAACGCAGTGATGGGCCGCGCCAACCGGGCGCTGTCCGGGCGTGTCGATGCGATTGCCGGCGGCTTCCTGCCGCAAGATGAAAGTGCCACAGGCGCCAAGACGGTGACGACAGGCAATCCGGTCAGGCCGCCAATCCTGGAGGCGGCCAAGACGCCCTACACCGCATCCAAAGGGGCGGATCCGTTCAGGCTCCTGGTGTTCGGCGGCAGCCAGGGCGCGCAGTTCTTTTCCGACGCCATGCCGACGGCGATCGCACTTCTGCCGGAGGCGCAGCGCAAGCGGCTGGTGATCACCCAGCAGGCCCGCGCCGACGACGTGGCGCGGGTGAAGGCCGGCTATGCGGCACTCGGCGTCCATGTCGAGGTCTCGCCCTTCTTCACCGACATGGCACAGCGCATGGGCGCGGCGCATCTGGTGATCTCGCGCTCCGGCGCCTCGACGGTTTCGGAGATCGCCGTCATCGGCCGGCCGGCGCTGCTGGTGCCTTATCCCTATGCGCTGGATCACGATCAGGCGGCGAACGCAGCCGCCCTTGCCGCGGCGGGCGGCGGCGAGGTGCATCCGCAATCGTCACTGTCGCCGGAGCGCATCGCGGCTCTCATTGGCGGGCTGATGGACGATCCCGAGCGGCTGACGGCCATGGCTGCCGGAGCGAAGTCGGCTGGCCGGCCGAACGCGGCACGGTTGCTCGCTGATCTCACAGAGGCTATTGCGTCCAGAAAAACCGTTTCGGATTTCAGGAAAGGGACGCATTGATGAAGATGCCGCAGACCATCGGCCTTGTGCATTTCATCGGCATTGGCGGCATCGGCATGAGCGGCATCGCCGAGGTTCTGCACAATCTCGGCTACAAGGTGCAGGGTTCGGACCAGGCCGACAGCGCCAATGTCCAGCGGCTGCGCGACAAGGGCATCGAATGCTTTGTCGGCCACAAGGCCGAGAATATCGGCGCGGCCGAAGTGGTGGTCGTCTCCACCGCGATCAAGAAATCCAATCCCGAGCTGAAGGCCGCGCGCGAAAAACTGCTGCCGATCGTGCGCCGGGCCGAGATGCTGGCCGAACTGATGCGCTTCCGCCAGGCGGTCGCGATCGGTGGCACGCATGGCAAGACCACAACCACGTCGATGGTGGCGACGCTGCTCGATGCCGGCGGGCTCGACCCGACGGTGATCAATGGCGGCATCATCAATGCCTATGGCACCAATGCCCGTATGGGCGATGGCGAGTGGATGGTGGTCGAAGCCGACGAAAGCGACGGCACCTTCCTCAAGCTGCCGGCCGAGATCGCCGTCGTCACAAACATCGATCCCGAGCATCTGGACCATTATGGCAGTTTCGACAAGGTGCGCGAGGCGTTCCGGCAATTCGTCGAGAACGTGCCGTTCTACGGTTTTGGCGTGATGTGCACCGACCATCCGGAAGTACAGGCGCTGGTCAGCCGCATCGAGGACCGCCGCGTCATCACCTATGGCGAGAACGCGCAGGCCGATGTGCGTTTCACCAACCACCGGATGGCCGGTGCCGTCTCGGCATTCGACGTGGTGATCCGCGACCGCAAGACCGGCGGCCAGACGACGATATCGGATCTGCGGCTGCCGATGCCCGGCCGCCACAACGTCTCCAACGCCACCGCCGCAATTGCGGTCGCGCATGAACTCGGCCTGTCGGCCGAAGCGATCAAGAAAGGGCTGTCGTCCTTTGCCGGCGTCAAGCGGCGCTTCACCCACACCGGCTCGTGGAACGGCGTCGACATCTTCGACGATTACGGCCACCACCCGGTCGAGATCACGGCGGTGTTGAAAGCGGCGCGCAGCGCCACCAAGGGCCGCGTCATCGCCATTGCGCAGCCGCACCGCTTCACCCGGCTGCACGATCTGTTCGACGAATTTTCGGTCTGTTTCAACGATGCCGACACGGTGATGGTGGCGCCGGTCTATGCGGCGGGCGAGGAGCCGATCGACGGCGTGACCTCGGAGGCGCTGGTGTCGCGCATCCGCTCCGGGGGCCATCGCGATGCGCGCTACGTCGAAACCCCTGCCGCGATTTCGCCCGTCATCCGCGCGTTGGCGAAACCGGGCGACTTCGTCATCTTCCTGGGCGCCGGCAACATCACCCAATGGGCCTATGCGCTGCCTGGGGAACTCGGCGGTACCGTCTCATGATGCGCGGCCAGGACCTGCTCGACAAACTTGGCGACCGGCTTGCCGGCCTGCGCGGCCGCATCACGCCCAATGCCGAGATGGACAAGATCACCTGGTTCCGCGCCGGCGGTCTGGCGGACGCCCTGTTCCAGCCGGCCGACGAGGAGGATCTGGCTGCCTTCCTGCGCGCCGTGCCGGAGGACATCCCGCTCACCATCGTCGGTGTCGGCTCCAACCTCCTGGTGCGCGACGGCGGCATTCCAGGTTTCGTCATCCGGCTTTCGGCCAAGGGCTTTGGCGAGGCCGAGGTGGTTTCGCCGACCGTCATCAAGGCCGGTGCTGCGACGCCCGACAAGCGCGTCGCGGCCGTCGCTTATGAGGCCGGCATTGGCGGCTTTCATTTCTATCACGGCATTCCCGGCGCCATCGGCGGGGCGCTGAGGATGAATGCCGGCGCCAATGGCGTCGAGACGCGGGAACGTGTCGTCGAGGTTCGGGCGCTCGACCGCAAGGGCAATCTCCACACCCTCAGCAATGAAGACATGGGCTATGCCTATCGTCACTCGGCCGCACCTGCCGGGCTGATCTTCACCTCCGCCGTTTTCGAAGGTGTTCTGGAAGACCCAGAGGCGATCAAGGCGGCCATGGACGCCGTCCAGACGCATCGCGAGACGGTGCAGCCGATCCGCGAGAAGACCGGCGGCTCGACCTTCAAGAATCCGGAAGGCACCTCGGCCTGGAAGGAAATCGACAAGGCGGGCTGCCGCGGTTTGATGATCGGCGGCGCGCAGATGTCGCCGATGCACTGCAACTTCATGATCAACACCGGAACAGCGACCGGATACGACCTCGAATATCTCGGCGAGACGGTGCGCGCTCGCGTGCTTGAAAAATCGGGCATCCGCCTGCAGTGGGAAATCAAGCGCCTCGGCAATTTCCGCCCCGGCCATGCCGTGCAGGAATTCCTCGGACAGCTTCTTTAGCGCAAGCTGAACTTCATGTGATGCTTGAACTTCAAACGGTCTGAAACAACAGCGCCACCGTTGCTCCAAAGACTCACAACACGCTTTTTCCGGCCGTTTTCGCGGAAAGTGAATCTGTCGGAATCATAAGCACTTGCCAGCGAATCAACTCTCTGATTCTCTGCCTTAAAGCGTTTCCTGATTTGAGTCGTTCGACGCGTCGACCGCGTTTTCCGTCTGGGGGGGCAACCTGCCGGGAGACTCGGACTCAATCTGGTCGCTGAATGCGTGGTTGCGGGCCCGCCGTGAGAGGGATGACGGGATATGAAGAACAAGCATGTGGCTGTCCTCCTGGGCGGATTCTCGTCCGAGCGGCCCGTGTCTCTGTCTTCGGGAAAGGCGTGTGCGGATGCGCTTGAGAATGAAGGCTACCAGGTTACCCGCGTCGATGTTGCGCGCGATGTCGGCGCCGTGCTCACCGAACTCAAGCCCGATGTCGTCTTCAACGCACTGCACGGCCCGTTCGGTGAAGACGGCACCATCCAGGGCATCCTCGAATATCTGGCCATTCCCTACACCCATTCGGGCGTGCTCGCCTCGGCGCTCGCCATGAACAAGGAGCAAGCCAAGAAGGTCGCCAAGGCTGCCGGCATCGCGGTGGCGGAATCGAAGGTTGCCAGCCGCTTTGCCATCCAGAACAAGCATCCGATGAAGCCGCCCTACGTGGTCAAGCCGGTCAATGAAGGCTCAAGCTTCGGCGTCGTCATCGTGCATGAAGGGCAGTCGCATCCGCCGCAGGTCATCGGCTCGTCCGAATGGAAATATGGCGAGACCGTCATGGTCGAGCGCTACATCCATGGGCGCGAGCTGACCTGCGCCGTCATGGGCGACGTGGCGCTCGGCGTCTGCGAGATCATTCCGACCGGCCATTCCTTCTACGACTATGATTCAAAATACGTCGCCGGCGGATCAAAACACGAAATCCCTGCTAAAATTTCATCAAATATTTACCAAAAAATACAGACACTGGCGCTCAAGGCACATCTGGCTATCGGCTGCCGGGGCGTTTCCCGATCGGACTTCCGCTATGACGACCGTCACTCCGAAAACGGCGAGATTGTCTGGCTCGAGATCAACACTCAGCCGGGCATGACGCCGACGTCTTTGGTGCCTGAAATCGCCGCCCAGGCCGGGCACTCGTTTGGCGAATTGTTGAGTTGGATTGTGGAGGACGCTTCGTGTCTGCGTTGAAATGGGGACAGGACAAGGGCAGGGGCGGCGCCGGGCCGGCGCTGTTCGGCATGCCGTTGTCGTTCGACCATTTCGTGCTGCCGCGCGTGCTGCGCCGGCCGGTGCGCGTGCTGGCGCGCCTGGGCGGCGGCGACTTCGTCGCGCCGCGCTTTTCCGCGGCCATCCTGTCGGCTTCGCTCATTGCATCAAGCAGCCTCTATGGCGCCATTCTCGGCGGTCATGCCGACGACATCGTCCAGAGCATCACCGCCCGGACCGGCTTTGCCGTCGACCAGATCAAGGTGGTCGGCAACCGCCAGACTTCGGAGATCGACATACTGGACCGGCTCGAGCTCGACGGCTGGACGTCACTGATCGGCTTCGATGCCGAGGCCGCGCGTGAACGTATTGATACCTTGCCCTGGGTCGAAGTGGCGGCGGTGCGCAAGGTCTATCCACATACGCTGGAAGTGCGTGTCGAGGAGCGCGAGCCCTTCGCGCTCTGGCAGCAGGGCGCGGAGCTTTCGGTCATCGAACGCTCCGGCGCGGTGATCGCGCCGTTCTCCGGCGGCAAGCAGGCGCTGCTGCCGCTGACCATCGGCACCGGCGCGCCGGCCAAGGCCCCCGACTTCGTGGCCAAGATCAACAAATTTCCCGAGCTCGCGGCTCGGGTCAAAGGCTATATCCGCATCGGCGAACGGCGCTGGGACCTTAAGCTGGAAAACGGCATCACGATCAAGCTGCCCGAGGATGGCGAGGATCAGGCGATCGCCGATCTGGTTCGGATGGACCACGACAACGGGCTTCTGACGCGGGACATCGCCGCCGTCGACATGCGCATCTCCGATCGCCTTGTGGTGCAGCTGACGCCGGAAGCGGCGACGCAGCGCCAGGCCGCGCTCAATGAAAAGCCGCAAAATCTGAAGCGCAAGTCGGGGACGAAGATATGAGCTGGCTTGGCGGCAAGAGCGATGCCTCTTCGCGGCGTTCCGGCACGCTCACCGTGCTGGATGTCGGCTCGAGCAAGGTTTGCTGCGTGGTGGCGAAACTGAAGCCGCGCGAGGACGGCAAGCTGTTGCGCGGCCGCTCGCACCGCATCCAGGTGATCGGCATCGGCCACCAGAAATCGCAAGGCGTGAAGTCGGGCGTGGTCGTCGATCTCGACCGCGCGGAGCACGCCATTCGCCTGTCCGTCGACGCAGCCGAACGCATGGCGGGACTGACCGTGGATTCGCTGATCGTCAACATGACGGCCGGCCGGCTGAAGAGCGAAACATATTCGGCCACCATCAATCTCGGTGGCCATCAGGCCGACGAAGCCGACATCAAGCGCGTGCTTGCCGCCGGCGCCAAGCAGGCGCTCAAGGCCGAACGCGACGTGATCCATTCGCTGCCCGTCGGCTTTTCGCTGGACGCCGAGCGCGGCGTGCGCGATCCGCGCGGCATGGTCGGCGACCAACTCGGCGTCGACATGCATGTGCTGACGGGCGATGCCGCGCCGCTGCGCAATCTGGAGCTCTGCATCAACCGCTCGCATCTTTCGGTCGAGCGCATGGTGGCGACGCCCTATGCCAGCGGGCTTGCGGCCCTGGTCGACGACGAACTGGAAATGGGTGCGGCCTGCATCGACATGGGCGGCGGCACGACGACCATCTCGGTGTTTTCGGAAGGCAAATTCGTCCACGCCGATGCCATTGCCATCGGCGGCAATCATGTGACGCTCGATATGGCCAAGGGCCTGTCGACCTCGCTCGACGCCGCGGAGCGGCTGAAGGTGATGCATGGTTCGGCGCTGCCTGGCAGTGCCGACGATCGCGACCTGGTCTCGATCCAGCCGATCGGCGAAGACGGCGAGATGCCGCTGCAGATCCCGCGCTCGGTGATGACGCGCGTCATCCGCGCCCGCATCGACGAGACGCTGGAACTGTTGCGCGACCGGCTGAACAAGTCGGGCTACGGCAATGCCGTGGGAAAACGCGTCGTGCTGACCGGCGGCGCCAGCCAGCTTGCGGGTCTCCCCGAGGCGGCGCGCCGCATTCTGGGACGCAATGTGCGCATCGGACGCCCGCTCGGCGTGGCGGGCCTGCCGGAAGCTGCCAAGGGGCCGGCTTTCTCGACGGCGGTCGGGCTGCTGATCTATCCGCAGATGGCGAGCTTCGAGAGCCATCCGGCGAAAGGAATTTCCGGTCTCAGGATGACCGGGACGGGCGGAAAACTGCATCGCATGAGTCAGTGGTTGAGAGACAGTTTCTAATTGACGGGGACAGCCCCATAGGCGGCCGCGGCGGCGAAGCGGCGGGAAAGGCAAAGGACGGAGACAATGACGATCAATCTGCAAAAGCCGGACATCACCGAGCTCAAGCCGCGGATCACCGTATTCGGTGTCGGCGGCGGCGGCGGCAATGCCGTCAACAACATGATCACCGCGGGCTTGCGCGGTGTCGAGTTCGTCGTGGCCAACACCGATGCACAGGCGCTGACCATGTCGAAGGCCGAGCGGCTGATCCAGCTCGGCGCGCATGTCACCGAGGGGCTCGGCGCCGGCTCGCAGCCTGAAGTGGGCCGTGCGGCGGCGGAAGAGTGCATCGATGAGATCATCGATCATCTCTCCAACACCCATATGTGCTTCGTCACCGCCGGTATGGGTGGCGGCACCGGAACCGGTGCGGCTCCCGTGGTTGCCCGCGCGGCGCGCGAACGGGGTATCCTCACCGTCGGCGTCGTCACCAAGCCGTTCCATTTCGAAGGCCAGCGCCGCATGAAGACGGCGGATCTCGGCATCGAGGAGCTGCAGAAATGTGTCGATACCCTGATCGTCATCCCCAACCAGAACCTGTTCCGGCTGGCCAATGACAAGACCACCTTTGCCGACGCCTTCGCCATGGCCGACCAGGTGCTCTACTCCGGTGTTGCCTGCATCACCGACCTGATGGTCAAGGAAGGCCTGATCAATCTCGACTTCGCCGACGTGCGTTCGGTGATGCGCGAAATGGGCAAGGCGATGATGGGCACCGGCGAAGCTTCGGGCGAGGGCCGCGCGATGGCCGCCGCCGAGGCGGCGATCGCCAATCCGTTGCTCGACGAGACCTCGATGAGGGGCGCCAAGGGCCTGCTGATCTCGATCACCGGCGGCCGCGACCTGACCCTGTTCGAAGTCGACGAGGCCGCGACCCGCATCCGCGAGGAAGTCGACCAGGACGCCAACATCATCCTCGGCGCCACCTTCGACGAGGAACTCGAAGGCGTCATCCGCGTCTCGGTGGTCGCCACCGGCATCGACAAATCGGCAGCTGAAATCGCCGCGGCGCCGATCTCGATCCGGGCCGTGCCGCCGCAGCAGAAGCCGGTCAGCCGCCCAGCGGCTCCGGGGGCGGAAGGCCGTCCGGCACCGGTCCAGCAGCAGACCTATGAGCAGCGCGCGGCCGATCCGGTGGCCGAGGCGATCCAGCTTGCCGAGGCCAATGCGGCGGCAATGGCTCGTCCGGCGCCGATGGCCCAGGCGGAAGATTTCCGCCCGCAGAGCAAGATCTTCCAGGCCCCGCCTGCCCAGCCGCAGCCTGTCGTGCAGCAGGTGATGCAACCGGCGCCGCTGCGGGAAATGCCGCAGCCGGTGGCTGCCGCACCGCAGCGCATGCCGCGGGTGGAGGATTTTCCGCCGGTGGTGCGGGCCGAGGTGGAGGCCAAGGGCCGTCCGGCCGACCATGAAAACAGCGGGCCGATGGGGCTGCTCAAGCGGCTGACCAACGGGCTGACGCGCCGCGAAGAAGAGCCGGCCCGGTTGCAGCCGGCACAGCCGCGCGAACCGAAACTGCGCCAGGCGGCGCCGGAAATGCGCCGCCTTGCCAGCCAGGATCCGCAGCTTTACGCGCCGCGCCGCGGCCAGCTCGACGATCAGGGCCGGTTGACGCCGCAGACCAGGTCGACCCAGGAAGACGACCAGCTGGAGATACCGGCTTTCCTGCGCCGCCAGGCCAACTGAGCCGTTAACAGTATGTAACACTTGTTAACAGGCAGACGAGAGATTGTCTGCCTGTTAACGTTTAAAGTGGTTTAATAACAAGGCGTTACGATGTGACGCTCAAGGTCTGTCGCGGTTACACAGAGTAAGAAACCGTGATTTGGAGTCTCCCTGACGGACCATTATCTTTGCCGCAGCACTTTCGGTGTGCTGGGATTCGGGGAAGTGGCCCTGCCTGCCGATAAAAAAGAGCCGCGCCTTTTGGGTTAAAGCGGACTTAGGCGTTTGGGCTATGGGGTTTGTCTTGCAAGACTATCAGACGACACTGAAATCGCGTGCAACGCTGACCGGTACCGGCGTTCACAGCGGCAAACCGGTCACCGTCAATTTCCTCCCTGCGGACGCCGACACCGGCGTGCTCTTCCACCTTTCGAACGGAAGCGAGAGCCGCGAGTTCCGCGCGCTGGTTGCTGAAGTCGGCGCGACCGATCTCTGCACCATGCTCGGCGATCCGGCAGGCGAGCATATCGCCACCGTCGAACATCTGATGGCGACGCTTTTCGGGCTCGGCATCGACAACATCGTCATCGAGATCGACGGTCATGAGGTTCCGATCCTCGATGGCAGTGCGGTGGCGTTCGTGGAAGCCATCGACCAAGCCGGCATTGAGACGCTGGCGGTCAAGCGCCGCTACATCAGGGTGGTCAAGCCCGTCCGCATCGAGAATGGCGCGTCCTGGGCCGAGTTCAGGCCCTATAGCGGCACGCGCTTCGAGGTCGAGATCGATTTCGAAAGCCCGGCGATCGGCCGCCAGCTATTCGCCTCCGACATCAACCCCGACATCTTTCGCCAGGATATCGCGCGCGCCCGCACCTTCGGCTTCATGAAGGATGTCGAGCGGCTGTGGGCGGCCGGCTATGCGCTGGGCTCCTCGCTGGAGAACTCGCTGGTGATCGGCGACGACAACCGGGTGATCAACATGGGCGGCCTGCGCTACCCCAATGAGTTCGCTCGCCACAAGACGATGGACGCGATGGGCGATCTGGCGCTGGCCGGCGCCCGTTTCATCGGTTGCTTCCGCTCCTATCGCGGCGGTCACCGGATGAATGCGGCTGCTTTGCGGCGGCTTCTGTCCGACCGTTCGGCCTTCGAGGTCGTCGAGACCACGCGCCGCGAGCGCGGCCGCACCGCCGAGATGAGCGCCGTCACCGGCCCTGTCTTTGCGCCCTGGGTGATCTGATTCTTAACGATTTTCTGGCTTTCTGAACGCTGGCCGGTGTTGCACGAAAGCATCACCGGCCAGTGAAAGTGCGTAGCATTCGGGGCAACACCAAGCCGCCACAAAAATGTGCGATTGGCTAGACATAGCGTTGCTGGGCAAGGCAGTTATGGTTTATGGCTGCTGCCGTCTGTTAGGCGCATGTCGCTCAAAAGTGGGGATCAGTTTTGAGGGAACGCCATGCGAAAGGCATTGAACTAACGCCGAAAGGGCGCAATCCAATCATGTTCTTCAAGCGAGTTGGTCAATCGAAAGCGCCGTATCGGGCTGTTTTCCTGGCGCTTTCGGTGGTTGTGCCATCGCTCTTCCTCTCGGCCTGCATGTCGTCCGAGAAAGACGTCGACCTGTCGACCTATGTCGACCAGACCGAACCGGCCGACGTCCTTTACAATCAAGGCCTTGCCAATCTCAATGCCGGCCGCCTGGATGAGGCGAGCAAGAAGTTCGACGCCGTCGACCGCCAGCACCCCTATTCGGAATTCGCCCGCAAATCGATGGTGATGGGCGCCTTCGCCGACTATCGCGCCGGCCGTTATGACGAAGCGATCGGCTCGGCCAAGCGCTATCTCACGCTCTATCCGTCGACCGACGACGCGGCTTACGCCCAGTATATTATCGGGCTGAGCTACTACAAGCAGATCAAGGACGTCACCCAGGATCAGAAGGAAGCACGCCAGACCGTGCAGACGATGCAGGATCTGGTGACGCGCTGGCCGACGTCGGAATATGTCGACGACGCCAAGGAAAAGATCCGTTTCGCCAACGACCAGCTGGCCGGCAAAGAGATGCAGATCGGCCGCTATTATCTCGAGCGGCGCGAATACATTGCTGCCGTCAAGCGCTTCCGCAACGTGGTCGAGAACTATTCCAACACCCGCCATGTCGAAGAGGCGCTGGCGCGTCTGGCCGAAAGCTACTACGCGATGGGCTTGACCTCGGAAGCGCAAACCGCCGCTGCGGTGCTCGGCACCAATTATCCCGACAGCCAATGGTACAAGGATACCTACAAGCTGTTGCAGAGCAACGGGCTTGAGCCGCGCGAGAATGCCGGATCGTGGATATCCAAGGCCGGCAAGCTGATCACCGGCGCCTGACGCCCGAGCATCGACTGAGGCGGAACGCGCTTTTCGGATTGATCCGACGCTCAAACAAAAAGATAGTGCGGCGCTGCGACTCCATCGGTCGCATGCCGCTTCACAGCGGTTCAGTGGTTTGATTGAGGCGCTGAACCGTCCTAACTTTTTGTTCTACGCAATTCCGGACGGAAAGCCGCTACGCACTTTTCCTGGAATTGCTTGAGGTCCGGGTTCTGATGCTTTCCAGACTGTCGATCCGCGATATCGTCCTGATCGAGAAGCTGGATATCGACTTCCAGCCCGGCCTTTCCGTGCTGACCGGTGAAACCGGCGCCGGCAAATCCATCCTTCTCGACGCGCTGTCGCTGGCGCTTGGCGCCCGCGGCGACGCCTCGCTGGTGCGGCACGGTGCTGCCCAGGGCCAGGTCATTGCCGTCTTCGATGTGCCGCGCAACCACCCGGTGCGCGCGCTGCTGGCCGAGAACGCCATCGAGGATGACGGCGACATCATCCTGCGCCGGCTGCAGACGGCGGATGGCCGTACCCGTGTCTTCGTCAACGACCAGCCGTCCAGCGTCACCCTGATGCGCGACATCGGCCACGCGCTGGTCGAGATCCACGGCCAGCATGACGAGCGCGCCCTGGTCGATCCAGGCGCGCATCGCGAATTGCTGGACAGTTTTGGCGGCCATCTCGGCGCCGCCCGCGCGACAGGCGAGGCGTGGCGCTACTGGCGCGGCTGCGAGCAGGAGTTCGCCAGGCACCGCGCCAAGGTCGAGGCGGCGGCGCGCGAGGCCGATTATCTCAGGGCCTCGGTGGCGGAACTGGCAAAGCTCGATCCGCAGCCCGGCGAAGAGACACAGCTGGCGGAATTGCGTGCAACGATGATGCGGGCGGAAAAGATCGCCTCGGAAATACACGACGCACAGGATGTGCTGTCAGGCCCGTCCTCGCCGCTGCCGCAACTGGCCAGCCTGTTGAGGCGCCTGCAGCGCAAGGCCAGCGAAGCGCCGGGACTGCTCGAGGATGTGGTGAAGTCGCTGGACGAGGCGATGCTGTCGCTGGATGCGGCGCAATCGGGCGTCGAGGCGGCACTGCGCGCTACCGAATACGACCCGCAGCGGCTGGAGAAGGCGGAGGAGCGGCTGTTTTCGCTGCGTGCGGCCTCACGTAAGCACAGTGTGGCCGTCGACGATCTGGCGCAACTGCGCGACACCATGTCCGCCGATCTCGCCGATCTTGATGCCGGCGAGGGGCGCCTGCATCTCTTGGAAAAGCAGGCCTCAGCGGCGCGCGAAGCCTACGATATTTCCGCAGCCCAGCTGTCCTCGCTTCGCCATGCGGCCGCGGTCGGCCTGACCAAGGCTGTGATGGCCGAATTGCCGGCGCTGAAACTGGAACGGGCTGAGTTCATCGTCGAACTGGCCAGCGATGGCGAGAACCGCATGGAAGAAGGCATCGACCAGGTCGAGTTCTGGGTGCGCACCAATCCCGGCACCAGGCCTGGGCCGATGATGAAGGTCGCTTCCGGCGGCGAGCTGTCGCGCTTCCTGCTGGCGCTCAAGGTGGCGCTGGCCGACCGTGGCTCGGCGCCGACATTGGTCTTCGACGAGATCGACACCGGCGTCGGCGGCGCCGTGGCCGATGCGATCGGCCAAAGGCTGGCCAGGCTGTCGAAGCGCGTGCAGGTGCTGTCGGTCACGCATGCTCCGCAAGTGGCGGCACGTGCTGCGACGCATTTCCTGATCTCCAAATCCGGCGGCTCGGACAAGGTCGCCACCGGCATTGCCGAGATGGACCGGGCGGCGCGCCAGGAAGAGATCGCGCGCATGCTGGCCGGCGCCACCATCACCGAAGAGGCGCGCGCAGCCGCCGAACGGCTGCTACGCGAGAATATTGCTGCAGCGTAGTCGTCGCAAGGCTTTCGGACTGAGTCAGGATATGGCTCCATCCCGCTGTTCAGGAATGCTTTTTCCGAAATCCTGATTTAAGGTGCCTCGCCACTGTCCAGGGACCGCTGCATGTCTGAAAAACCAGTCGAATCGTTGAGCGAAAGCGAAGCCGCGGATGAGCTCCAGCGGCTGGCCGAGGAGATCGCCGGTCATGACCGGCGCTATCATGCCGAGGACGCGCCGACGATTACGGACGCAGAATATGACGCGCTGCGGCGGCGCAATCTTGCCATCGAGGAGCGCTTTCCCGGTCTGGTGCGCGAGGATTCGCCCTCGCTGCGGGTCGGCGCCGCGCCGGCGGAAGGCTTTGCCAAGGTGCGCCATGCGGTGCCGATGCTCAGCCTCGCCAAGGCCTACACAGACGAGGACGTCACCGATTTCATCGAGCGTGGCCGGCGCTTCTTCGACCGCGACAAGGACCTCGACATCGCGTTTACGGCCGAGCCGAAGATCGACGGCCTGTCGGCGTCGCTGCGCTATGAACGCGGTGTGTTCGTGCAGGGTGCTACGCGCGGCGACGGCGCTGTCGGCGAAGACATCACCGCCAATCTCAGGACCATCGCCGACATCCCAGCCAAGCTCAAAGGATCGGGCTGGCCCGAGACCATCGAGATCCGCGGCGAAGTCTACATGACCTATGCGGAATTCGAGGCACTGAAGGCCCGCTCGGCGGCGGTGGGCGGCCAGGACTATGTCAATCCGCGCAACACGGCAGCGGGCTCCTTGCGACAGAAGGATGCGTCCGTCACCGCCAGCCGCAATCTTAAATTTTTTGCCTATGCCTGGGGCTACACGACAGCGGATCCGGCGCCGACCCAATACGATTCGGTGCAGAAATTCGCCGAATGGGGGTTCAAGGTCAGCCCGCTGATGGTGCGGGCGAAGTCTGTCGAGGAGCTGATCGCGCACTACCACAAGATCGAGGAGCTGCGTTCGTCGCTCGGCTACGACATCGACGGTGTCGTCTACAAGGTCGACCAGCTGGAATTGCAGCGTCGCTGGGGCTTTGTCACCGGCGAGCCGCGCTGGGCGGTTGCGCATAAATTCCCGGCCGAACAGGCGATGACGACGGTGCAGAAGATCGACATCCAGGTCGGCCGTACCGGTACGCTGGCGCCGGTGGCGCGGCTGGCGCCGGTCACGGTCGGCGGCGTGGTGGTCGAAAACGTCACGCTGCACAATGAGGACTACATCAAGGGCTTCGACAGCAACGGCCTGCCGATTCGCGACGGCATCGATGTCCGCATCGGTGACACGGTTGTCATACAACGGGCGGGCGATGTCATTCCGCAGATCGTCAGCGTGGTCGTCGACAAGCGGCCGGCTGATGCGGTGCCTTACGAATTCCCGCACATTTGTCCGGTGTGCGGCTCGCCGGCGACGCGCGAAATCAACGAAAAGACCGGCAAGGAGGATTCGCGCCGGCGCTGCACCGGCGAGCTGATCTGCGCCGCCCAGGCTGTGGAGCGGCTGCGTCATTTCGTGTCGCGCGGCGCGCTCGACATCGAGGGGCTGGGCGCCGAGAATATCGACCTGTTCTTCAATTCGGGACTGGTCAAGACCGCCGCCGATATCTTCACCCTCAGGGATCGCCGCCCAGCCGTCACCAGGGCGCTGGCCGAGCGGCGCGAGGAGCAGGCTAGGCAGCGCGAGGCGGCATCGGGCAAGGCGCGCAAGAATGTGCGCGGTGTCGAGGACCGCAATTATGAAGGCCTCGACAAGCTGTTCGCGGCCATCGATTCGCGCCGCGCGCCGGAGCTCGACCGCTTCATCTTCGCACTCGGCATCCGCCATATCGGCGAAACGACGGCGGCCGTGCTTGCCCGGACGTTTTCGACCATCGAGGAGCTGATCCGCGTCGGCAAGGAAACGGCGGCGGCTGAGGATCCGCACAGCGTCTTCCCCTCCATCAACGGCATTGGCGACACGGTGATCGACGCGTTGCGCGATTTCTTCGGCAATGAACGCAATGACGATGTGCTCGACAGACTGCTCGAACAGGTCAAGCCGAAGCCGTATGTCGTCACCGTTTCGGCCGATAGCGAGGTTGCCGGCAAGACCATCGTCTTCACCGGCACGCTGGAAAAGATGACACGCTCCGAAGCCAAGGCGATGGCCGAACGGCTCGGCGCCAAGGTGGCGGGTTCGGTGTCGGCGAAGACCGATCTGCTGGTGGCCGGGCCGGGCGCCGGCTCCAAACTGAAGCAGGCCAGTGAACTCGGCGTCGAAGTCATCGACGAGGACACCTGGCTGCGACGGGTCGGCAAGGCGTGATGGCCGGTTCGTTCAAAGGGTTCGGGCAAAAAGCCATCCCGTTCCTCAAGGCGCTCGACTTCCACCAGAGCCGCGAATGGTTCCAGGAAAACCGCGCGCTTTACGACAGCGAGTTGCATGAGCCGTTCTGCGATCTGGTCGAGACGCTGACCGAGCGCTTCGCGGCGGCGGGTCTGGGCTTGCGCGGAGACCGCAAGAAGTCACTGTTTCGCATCAACCGCGACGTGCGCTTCGCCAAGGACAAGCGGCCCTACAACCAGCATTTGTCGGCCATGCTGTCGCCGCATGGCACCAAGATGGAGCAGGGCGTGTTCTTCGTCTATGTCGGGATCGACCGCTGCTTTGCCGATGTCGCCTGGTGGAATCCGGAGCCGTCCCTGCTGCTGGCGATGCGCAAGGCGATCGTCGCCCGGCCGGCCGAGTTCCGAAAACTGCTTTCAACCCTTAGGAAAAACGGCTTCGAACTCGAAACCGAGGGCCGCATGAAGCGCACGCCGCGCGGCTTCGAGCAGGTCAACGAACCCGATCTTGTCGACGCCATCCGCAACCGGCACTTCTATGTCCAGCACATGATCGATCCGGCTGGAATTCACGCGCCGACGCTGGTCGCCGAGCTTGTCGATTTCGCCTTGCGCGCCAAGCCGCTGCTTGACTGGGGCAGGGCGATCCAGGGCACGGCACCGCGGAGCTAAATCAGCCCCGCGCGCTGCACGGCTACATCCGCATCAAAAGCCCACCGTCGACTGCCAGCTCGATGCCGGTGATGTAGCTTGCCGCATCGGAAAGCAGGAAGAGCGTGGCATTGGCCATGTCCTGCGGCGTGCCGATGCGGCCGAGCGGCGCATAATTGGCAACGGCCGCGCGTTTCTCCTCGGTGTCCCAGCGCGCCTGCAGCGGCGTCAACGCCATGCCCGGGCAGATGGAGTTGGAGCGGATGCGGTCACCGGCAAGCTGCATGGCGAGCGACTTCGACAGTGCACAGACGCCGGCCTTCGATGCCTGGTAGGCATCCTGCGGGGTCGGATCGCCGCGATACCACTGGATGGTGGAGAAGTGCACCATGGCGCCGCCGCGTCCGCCGGCCCGCATATGGGGAACCACCGCCCGCGCGGTGTGGACGAAGGATTTCAGATTGATGTTGAAGACCTGGTCCCAGACATCGAGGTCCATCTCGAGGGCCGATTTGTCGCGACCGAACCAGAGCACGCCTGCGACATTGGCGAGATAATCGATGCCGCCGCGCTCGCGGCCCGCGGCATTGATGGTCTGCTCGACGAAGGCGGCGTCGGTGAGGTCGCCCTGGGCAAAGGTGAGCCGGTCGTCATAGACGGCAAGCGACGCCGGACGCGGCTTGACGTCGATGGCGGTGACCGAGGCGCCGGCCTCGAGCAGCGCCAGCGAGATCGCCTCGCCCATACCGCCACCGGCGCCGGTGACGACCGCGTGCCTGCCGGTGAAATCATAAGCGATCATCCGAACCCCTCATTTTTTTACAACATCAGTTTCGCTGATTTGTTGGCTCAAGCGAATTCGTCTGACTTTTCAAACGCCGGCTCCTACATAGCAGCGCGAGATGGGAATGTGACATGTCGGCAGAGACCTTAAGCGAAAATTCTGTGGCCAGCGACTTCTGGGACGGCGTGCGGCTGTCGATGCCGGTCGTTGTCGCTGCGGCACCATTTGGGCTGCTGTTCGGCGCCATCGCCGTCGACAACGGCTTTTCCGTTCTCGAAGCTTTCTTGATGAGCGCGCTGATCTTCGGCGGCGCGAGCCAGATGGTCGGCATCGAATTGTTCGGCCAGCATGTCGCGCCATGGCTGATCGTGCTGTCGATCTTCGCGGTGAATTTCCGCCACGTGCTTTACTCCGCCAGCATCGGCCGGCGAATCGCGCACTGGCCGGTTATCAGCCAAGCGCTGGGCTATTTCGTGCTCACCGATCCGCAGTTCGCGGTGGCGGAGCGCAGGGCCGAAGCCGGCGAGACCGTTGGCTTTGCCTGGTATATGGGCCTTGGCCTGCCGGTGTATGTGTTCTGGGGGATCGAAAGCGCGCTGGGCGCGGTGTTCGGCAAGCTGATCCCCGACACGCATGCGCTGGGCATCGATTTCCTGCTGCCGATCTATTTCCTCGGGCTGGTCATGGGCTTTCGCAACCGGCCACTGTGGCTGCCGGTGGTGATCGCCAGCGCCGCGGCGTCGATCATTGCCTACAAGACTGTGGGATCGCCATGGCACGTCTCCATCGGCGCCGTTGCAGGCGTGCTTCTGGCCGTCATCCTGCCGCCGCATCATAGCGGTGTGGAGGCAAAACGATGAGCGCGACTTTGTGGATCATCATTGCCGGCGCGATCGCCACCTATCTCACCCGCGTCGGCGGCCATCTGGTGATCTCGCGCTTCGACCACATCCATCCACGCGTCGAGGCCGGCTTGAACGCCGTGCCGGCGGCGGTGCTGACGACGCTGGTGGCGCCCGCCGCACTCAGCGCCGGACCGGCGGAATGGGCGGCACTGGTCGTCGCCGCTGTGGTCTCGCTGCGCGCCGGCCTGATGGCGATGTTTCTGGCCGGGGCGGTGGTGCTGATCCTCGCGCGGCAGTTTGTGGCATAGGGCGCCTGCCGGCAGATCAGTTTCGAACGGTCGGCGCCGCCCCTCATTGCCCTGCCGGGCATTTCTCCCCGTATAATGACGGGGAGAAAGAAGCTCATTTCAGATCTTGGCGTCGTGCGGCAGCGGCGCTGTTGCCTTCTCCAGCCAGGCCAGCGTCTCGCCGTCGAGCATCGGGCCGATCTCGGCCAGCACCCAGGCATGGTAAGTATCCAGCCACTGCAACTCCTCGCGCGTCAGCAGGTCGGTGCGGATCAGCCTGATATCGATCGGCGCCAGTGTCAGCGTCTCGAAACCGTGCATGGCGATGTCGCCGCCCTCCACCTGTTCGGCCGGCGTCACCAGGATCAGGTTCTCGATGCGGATGCCGTAGGAGCCTTCCTTGTAATAGCCGGGCTCGTTGGACAGCATCATGCCGGCCAGCAGCTTTTCGGTGCCGGTGCGGGCGATACGCTGCGGCCCTTCGTGCACCGCCAGATAGGAGCCGACGCCATGGCCGGTGCCGTGGGCAAAGTCGCAGCCATGCTTCCACAGCGCCATGCGCGCCACCGCGTCGATTTCCGAGCCGCGCGTGCCGGCGGGAAAGCGCAGCGTCGAAATGCCGATCATGCCCTTCAGCACCAGCGTAAAGCGCTCGCGCATCTCCTCGGTCGGCTGGCCGATCGGCACCGTGCGGGTGATATCGGTGGTGCCGTCCTGATACTGGGCGCCGGAATCGAGCAGGAACAGCTCGCCCTTTGCCAGCTCGCGGTTGGTGGCGCGCGACACGCGGTAGTGCATGATGGCGCCGTTCGGACCGCTGCCGGAAATGGTGTCGAAGGAGACATCGCGCAGCGGCATCTGCGTTTCCTCGCCGGTCTGCCGGCGCACCTCCTCCAACTTGGTGACAACGGTTATTTCGTCGAGCGTGCCCGGCTTTTGCCGTTCCAGCCAGCACAGCAGTTTCGCCACGGCCGCCCCGTCTCGGCGGTGCGCGGCGCGGCTGCCGGCGATTTCCGCCTGGTTCTTGGTGGCGCGCGGAATGCGGGCGGGATCGGCCGCTGAAACAAATGCGCCGCCATTGTCCTCGACCAGCATTCTCAGCTTCTCCGCCGCCAGCACCGGGTCGAGCGCGATCTTGGCGCCGCCCTTGGCAAGGGTAACGACCGCCGCCTCGAATTCGCCGGGCTCGTGCAGATCGGCGAGTTGGGTGAGATAGGCGGCGACCGTGCGCGAAAACTTGCGCTGGTCCATGAACAGCTGGTGCTTGCCGTCGGCGGCAGGGATCGCGAAGCCGAGCGCCAGCGGCGTGTGCGGCACGTCACCGCCACGGATGTTGAAGGCCCAGGCGATCGAGGAGGGGTCGGTGAGCACGGCGTGCGTCGCGCCCTCCTTGCCGATTGCCGCCACCAGCCGCGCCAGCTTGTCCTTGGCGAGTTCCCCGGCAAAGCCGATCGGGTGGATTTCGACCGGCGCCACGGGCGGCGCCGGCTGATCCTTCCAGATGATGTCGATCGGGTTCCTGTCGAGCGGCACCAGCGTCGCGCCGGATTGCTCGGCCGAGGTTTTCAGCGCCTTGACCTCAGCGATCGTGTGCAGCCACGGGTCGAAGCCAAGCCTGGCGCCCTTGCCGAGATTGTCCTTGATCCAGGAGGCCGGCGGGTTGTCGACGAGACTCTCGATCGCAAAAATGTCGAGATCGACCTCGTGGCGCACTTGCAAGGTATAGCGGCCATCGACGAACATGAAGGCGCGGTCACGCTGCACAAGTGCTACGCCCGCCGAGCCGCTGAAGCCGGTCAACCATTTCAGCCGCGCCGAGCGATCGGCGACATACTCGCCCTGGTGCTCGTCGGCGCGCGGCACCAGGAAACCGTCGAGGCCATTATCCGCCAGCCATCGCCGCAGCAACGTCACGCGCGGCTTGCCGACGCTGGGGTCGCCTGCGGAATCGAAGGTCTGGAACATGGTATGCCTCCTGTATCGGGCGCGACCGTAGCGCATGACCCGGAAAACCGGAATCGATTTTCGCCAATCGCAACAGGCTCGGATTGGTCCAAAGCGCGTTGCGTCTCAGTGCTTCAGGTGGATCGTCACCCAGCCTTCGCGATGCAGGGTCCTGACATGCCGGAAATTCTGGCCGACATAGGCCGAGATCACCGCATTGCATTGGCGCTCGAGGATGCCGGACAACACGATCGAGCCGCCGAGGCTGATGTGCCTGGCCATCTCAGGCGCCAGCCGCATCAGCGGCCGCGCCAATATGTTGGCGACGATGAGGTCGAAAGGCGCGCGCTTGCCGAAGATCGGGTGGTGGAAGCCGGGCGCCGTCACCGTTTCAACCAGCGCCTTGACGTGGTTGAGGCGGGCATTGGCGGCGGCGACCCTGACGGCGATCGGATCGATGTCGGTCGCCAGCACCGGAATATGCGCCAGTTTGGCGACGGCGATTGCCAGCACCGCGCTGCCGGTGCCGAGGTCGAGGGCATTCCTGGGACGTTCGCGGCGCACGACCCGTTCCAGCATTTCGAGGCAGCCGGCCGTGGTGCCGTGATGGCCGGTGCCGAAGGCAAGGCCGGCCTCGATCTCGATGGCGAGTTCGCCGCTGTGGCGCTTCCGGCGGTCATGCGCGCCATGGACGAAGAAACGTCCGGCGCGCACCGGTTTCAGTCCCTCCAGCGAGCGCGCCACCCAGTCGATGTCGGGCAGAACCTCGCGCTCGATCGGCTTCGACAGGGACAGTCCGGCAAGGCTGTCCCTTAGCCGCGCCTCAACCGCGTCGACATTGCCGTCGGTGTAGAGCGAAACCTCGTAGATGTCGCGGTCTTCATCGACTTCGAGCACGGCGATCGGCAGGCCTTCATCCTCGAAAGCTGGCTCGAGCGCGGCAAAGATGCGGTCGGCCTCGATCTTCCCAGCGATGAAGTGGAGCCTGGTCTGACCCATCAGCTGTTCTCTTGCTTGAGCATGATCTCTGGACAACACTTTTCTGTCCGAGAAAACCGGATTCCACATTTCGGGATCATGCCTAGCCTGCCGCCAGCCGCTTCAGCTTGGCGATCGCGGTATCGGCGCTTTCGCCATAGGCTATGGTGCCCGAAAACTCGCCCTTGGCGTTGAGCAGCAGCGCGGAGGCGGTGTGGTCCATCGTGTAATCGCCGTCGCCGGTGTCGACCTTCTTCCAGTAGATGTTGAAGGACTTCGCCATGGCGTGCACCTTGTCGGGATCGCCCGATATGCCGACGATGCGGTCGGAGAAATTGCTGACGTAAGTGTTCATCACCGGCGGCGTGTCGCGCTCTGGATCGACGGTAACGAAGTAGGCGTTGAGGTTCTTGCCGTCGTCGCCCAGCGCCTTCAGCCAGCCGGCCATTTCGAACAAAGTGGTCGGGCAGACTTCCGGGCAATGGGTGAAGCCGAAGAAGACGATGCTGGGTTTTCCCCGGAAGGCGGCTTCGGTGATTGGCGCGCCTTTCTGGTCGACCAGCGTGAATGGCGCGCCATACGGTTCGCCACCATAGTGGCCGCGATAGAAGTCAAAGGTGAGCCAACCGATGCCCGCCACCATCAGAACCAGAATGCCGACCAGAATTGAACGCATCATCAGGAATTGTCCGTCGCAGAAATCATCGAGCGCCGGATCGGCGTCTCTCTGCCGGCAGTCTTAGCCGGTCGCAGGGGGCAAGGCAAAGATGCCGCGTTGCCGCAACCGGGCTGGGCGCTACCTTGCAAACAGCTGGCCCTTATCCCACCTGAGACCGGCAAACCGAACCTGAGGAGGCTCCCTTGCAAAGACGGACCGGGCAGAGACGGATTGGGCAGAAACTGATCGGCGGCACGCTGGCCGCATGCCTTGCCCTTTGCGCCGGTGCCGCCGCGGCAGAGGAGGTCGGCAAGGTTGGCGTCGACTGGGTCGGCAACGACATCATCGTCGAGGCGATCAAGGACCCCAAGATCGACGGCGTGACCTGCCATGTCTCCTATTTCGAGCGCAGCGTCATCGACCGGCTGCACAAGGGCAACTGGTTCGAGGATCCGTCTGATTCCTCGATCTCCTGCCGCCAGACCGGGCCGATCACCATCGGCGACATCGACATGAGCGAGGGCGGCGAAGAGGTGTTCAAGCAAGGCATCAGCCTGATCTGGAAGAAGCAGGTGGTGAACCGCATCTACGACAAGAAGAACGAGACGCTGATCTATCTCTCGCATTCGCGCCAGGTGCAGGACGGCTCGGCGAAAATGTCGGTGACGACCGTGCCGCTGTTCGGCCAGAACGTGGTGTGGACCGGCGGCAAGCCGAAATAGCGGATCCTGTGTCAGCGCAATTGCTCTGACGGACGGTTGGCCCCCTTGCGGGGCCAATCGCCACGCGACAATTGCTTCTGCAATTGCGCGGGGGTAAATCCGCCGCATGGACCGTACCGAAAACCTCGTCCTGAAAGATCCGGAGCCGCGCATCCATCCGACCGCGGAGCTGAAAGCGTGCAAGCTTGGCCGCTATGCCTCGATCGGCGAACGGGTGGTGCTGCGCGAGGTCAATGTCGGCGATTTCTCCTATTTCGAGCGCCACGCCGAGGCGATCTACACGACGATCGGAAAATTCTGCTCGATCGCCGCCAACAGCCGCATCAATGCGCTGGAGCATCCGATCGAGCGGATCACGCAGCACAAGCTCAGCTACCGGCCGAACGAGTATTTCCGCTGGCTGGGCGTCGACGCGGCGTTCCGCGCGCGGCGGCAGGCCAAGGCGGTCGGCATCGGCAACGATGTCTGGATCGGCCATGGCGCCGTCATCATGCCCGGCATCAGCATCGGGAATGGCGCGATCGTCGGCGCCAATTCGGTGGTGACGCGGAATGTACCGGCCTACACAATCGTCGCCGGCGTACCGGCGAAGCCGTTGCGCATGCGCTTTCCCTCCGAGATCGCGGCGCGGATCGAAAGCCTCGCCTGGTGGGACTGGCCGCCGGAGAAACTCGCCAAAGCGGTTCCCGACATGCAGGCCTTGCCGATTGAGGATTTCCTCGATCGCTGGGAGCAAGAGCATTCCTGAGAGCTCGCCGCGCGTGCGCGGTTTCATCGACTGGCTGGCCGAAATCCTGGCGCCAAAATTCTGAACGGCACGTGTCGGGAAGAGTTCCGCCGGTCTGCGGCAACGCAACGAACCCTTCCGCCATGCGGGGGTGGCGCAGCGGAAGGGGCTTGGAGACAAATCCGCGTGAAGCGGACGGAACAGGTTTTTTGGCCTGCATGGTGACTAATGGCAACAAACCGATAAGGCGGCTTTTCACGGCGCTGCGCCTTTGGCGTGCATACAATTGCACCAGCGATGCCCTCTGCGACAGGGAACCGGAAGCGGCTGCCGGTTGTTTATTGTTGGAGCGATGAATGCGGCCTTGGTCAGCTGGTCGCGCTTTGAACGGTTGAGGATGTGAATGATCGAAAAGCTGTTTACCAGAATCGCCAACACCGTTTCGCACTTGGCGGGCCTGCCGCCGACTTTCATCGCCTGTTGCGCCATCGTTATCGTCTGGGCGGTAAGCGGGCCATTCTTCGGCTTCTCCGATACGTGGCAGCTCGTCATCAACACGGGAACGACGATCATCACCTTTTTGATGGTGTTCCTGATTCAGAACACCCAGAACCGCGACGGCGCCGCGGTTCAGGCCAAGCTCGACGAACTGATCCGCGTCAGCGAGGGCCACAATCATTTCATCGGCATCGAGCACCTGACCGAATCCGAGGTCGAGGAGATCAGAGACAAATGCGAGCGGGCGGCAAAACGCCATGACCACGAGCTCGCCGAACTGGCGGGCAAGAAGGCCGTCGCGCAAAAGCGCACCGCGAAAAAACGCGCGCCCGCCTGAGTCTCGGCTTTGGCTGAGTTCGACGATCAGTTTCCCATAAAGGCCGCGAAAGCGTCCTTATGGTCGGGGTGCCAGCGCGAGAGAGCAGGCCGGTTCTCGATGATGTCGCCGATCGCCCAGGCCATGCGCTTTTCATCGGTCGGCCGCATCACCTCATTGTCGGGGCAGAGGATGTAGAAGTCCCCGCGCGCCAGCGAAGCCAGCATGAAATCGACCACCTGCTCGCCGGTCCAGGCGCCAGCGGGTTTTTCGACCGCTCCTTCGGTGAGGCCGGTGAAGGTGAAGCCGGGAATGAGAAGATGCGCCGCGACCTTCGCGCCCGGCTCGTTGCGCAATGCGTGCGCCAGCCCTTCGGTGAACGTCTTCAATGCCGATTTGGAGACGTTGTAGGCGAGATTGCCGGGTGGCGTGGTGATGCCTTGCTTGGAGCCGGTGTTGATGATCAGGCCAGGCTCTCCCGAGGCCAGCATGGCCGGAGCGAAGGCCTCGACGCCATGTACGACACCCCAGAAATTGATGTCGATCAGCCGCTTCCAGGCGTCGCCGTTCTCCCACGGTTTTCCCGGATTGTTGCCGACGCCGGCATTGTTCATCAGCAGCGATACGACGCCGAAAGCGGCATGCGTCTTTTCTGCCAGCCGGCCGAGTTCGTCGGCCTTCGACACGTCGGTGGCGACGGCAAGCACGGCATTCTCGCCGGTGATCGCGGCGACTGCCTGGCGGGCCGCATCGAGGCGCGCGCCGCCAATGTCGGCCAGCACCAGTCTCATGCCCATAGCCGCCAGCCTTTTGGCGGCGGCAAGCCCGATGCCGCTGGCGCCCCCGGTGACGACGGCGACGTTGCCTCGGCTGAGGGCGGGCAAAGCGGATTGGATTTCGGCGTCGGAGGTCATGATCTTTTTCCTAGGGTTCGGGTGGCGCCGAACTTAGCGCGGGACGCGCATCGTGCAAGGCCGTCCCGCGTGTTCGGGTTGACCGCATCAACGGCGGCCGTGCATGCTGCGGCTGAACAGGAGACTGCCGATTGACCGACTGGGTTGCGATCCTGAAGGAGCAGACCGCCACCGGCGACCAGATGGGCCGCGAGGTGCCACAGATGCTTGCCAATCCGGACATAAGCGAAGCGCAGGTGAAGACCTTGTTTTCGGCACTCGAAAAACAGGCCGAGTTCGTCGAGAAATTGCGCATGGCGCTGGAAAAATTCGGCCATGATTTTTCGATCATCAAGGCGGCCGAGCGGCTGGAGGAGCGCTATGCCGACCTTGCGGCGTCGGTTGCCGAAAAGCTGAAGGCGATGCGCGAGTAGACGCGTCCTACGCTACTTTTCCAGCACCCGCGAAAAACGCGTGTCCGGCACGAACCAGACGGCGGCCACCAGCACGAAGATCGCAACGCCGATCCATTGGTTGACGAAGGCAAGCGGGACGGCGGCGGCGTAGAGGGCCACCGAGATCTTGCCCTTGCGGTCATTGCCCAGCGCCTTGGCGAAGGCGGTGTCGTTGCCGTGCAAATGGTGCAGCTTGGTGGCGAGAAAGGTGTAGGCGACCGCGCACAGCACCAGGTCGATGCCATAGACGGCGACGGGGACCGGCGCGAAATGGTTCTCGCCCATGAAGGCCGTCGTTGCCGGCATCAGCGACAGCCAGAACAGAAGGTTGAGGTTGGCCCACAGCACGCGGCCGTCGACCCTTTGGACGGTGTGGAACATGTTGTGCAGATTGTTCCAGTAGATACCGACATTGATGAACGACAAGACATAGCTGAAAAAGATCGGCCACAGAGGCAGAAGCGCTGAAAAATCCTCCCCATGCGGCACTTTCAGCTCCAGCACCATGATGGTGATGATAATGGCGACGACGCCATCGGTGAATGCCTCGACTCTGCCTTTTCCCATGGATTCTCCCTCTCGATGGAAAGACGTTAAGCGAGGATTTCGGGCAAGACCATCCTGACAAGGTTGTCAGGATGAAGTTCGGCGCGTGGAACGGCCATCCTTACATGGACGTTGGGGCGCAATTGGGCGTTGGGCGATTGGCCGGAGGTTGCCATGACCAGCTATGCCGAGACCACGACGCGCGACAACGGACTCGATGGCCGGCCCGCGATGGCCGCGGTTGCCGCCATGATCGCCGCGCTGTTCGCCGGCAGCACGGTGCTGACGCCGCTTTACGTCATCTACAAGCAGGCCTTCGGTTTCTCGCAGATCACGCTGACGCTGGTCTACGCCGTCTATGTCGTCGGCAATCTCGGCGCATTGCTGATGTTCGGGCGCTTGTCCGACGGCATTGGCCGCCGTCCTGCGGCGCTGGCGTCGATGGCCATAGCGGTGGTCAGCGCGGTGGTGTTCCTGCTGGCCGAGAATGTCGCATGGCTCGATGTCGCCCGCATATTGAGCGGCCTTGGCATCGGCGTCGGCGCGGGAACCGGCACGGCCTGGCTTGCCGAATTGATCGAAGGTAAGGACAAATCGCGCGCGGCAATCATCGCCACCAGCACCAACTTCGTTGGCCTTGGCCTCGGCGCGCTGGCATCGGGCCTGCTCGCCGAATATGCGCCCTGGCCGTTGAGACTAACGTTTGCGGTCTATCTTGCCTTGCTGGTGGTGGTGACGCTGCTGATCTGGCGTACCCGCGAAACCGTGTCCCGGCCGGGCAGGCTGACCGACGTTTCGTTGCGGCCACGGCTATCGGTGCCGAGCGATATCCGCGCTGCCTTCGTGGCGCCGGCGGTCACCGGTTTCGGCGCCATGGCGCTGGTCGGCTTCTATGCAGCCCTGGCGCCGAGCATCCTGGCGCAGCAACTGCATGTGGCCAACCATGCCGAGGCCGGCGCGCTGTTCTTTGAACTGTCGATCGTTGCGGCCGCGACCATTCTGGCCACGACCCGACTGTCCAGCCGCGCCGGCATGCTGGCCGCGCTGGCGCTGATGATCCCGGCCGTAGGGCTGATGGTTGCTGCTCAGTTTTTCGCGTCGATGTCCCTGATGGTTGCCGCCACCGCTGTGTGCGGCGTGGCGGCGGCGCTCGGCTATCGCGGCGGCCTGCAGGTGGTGAACCAGATCGCACCTGCCGAGCGTCGCGCCGAATTGGTGTCGGCGTTCTTTATCTGCTGCTTCTGCGGCAATGCGCTGCCGGTGATCGGCATTGGGCTGCTGTCGAGTTGGACCACTCCGACGACGGCAAGCCTGGCCTTCGCCGGCATGATCACGCTGTTCTCTGTCGTAGCGCTGGGGTTCGGCGTCAAATACGCGCGCTGAGCCTCACCCGTTTGGCGTCTCGGGCGCCATGTTTGCCCGTCCGCGCGGGATGCCGAGGCCGGTGTCGGGCGGCTCGCCGGCGGCCGGCCGGTCCTCGATCATGTGCATGGTGCGCCAGCGGCCGAAGCGATAATAGGCGGCGGCCAGCACCAGCGAGGTGATCGATCCCGCCGGAAAACTCCACCACAGCGCTTCCTCGCCGATGTAGCTCCTGAAGAAGTAGGCAAAGCCGGTACGCACGACCAGCACGGAAATCACCAGAATGATCAGCGGCGGCATCACGGCACCGGTGGCGCGCACGGTGGCGAACAGCACGATGGTGACGCCGAACAGGATGAACGACCAGGACGCCACCTTGTTGATGTGGGCTGCAATGTCGATTGCGGTGCTGTCGCGGCTAAGGAACAGGCCGAGCACCGGCCTGTCGAAGAGGAACAGCAGCGCCACCAGGGCGCCGGTGAGCACCAGGTTGAAGCCGACGCCGGACGCCGCGATGCGACCGATGCGGTCCCAGCGCCCGGCGCCGACATTCTGGGCCGCCATCGACGAGACTGCGGCGCCGATCGCCAGTGCAGGCATCTGGATATAGGTCCACAGCTGCGCCGCGATGCCGTAGGCGGCGGCGACCTGCGAGCCGTAGGAGTTGACGATGCCCATCACGGTCAGCGCCGCCGCCGAAATGACGATCATCTGCAGGCCCATCGGCACGCCCTTGAAGACGACGATCCTGAGCAGCGCCGGATCCGGCCGCAGCAGAGCGAGGTTCGCGCCGGCGAGCCGCAACGGATGCTTTTTGGCATAAAGCACGACGAGGATGGCGATCACGCTCACCGTCTGGCCGATCAGCGTCGAGGTGGCGGAGCCGGCGATGCCGAGTTCGGGGAAGGGGCCGATGCCGCGAATGAGCAGCGGATTGAGGATGATGTCGAGCACGACCGCGAGCGCCATGAAGAAGAATGGCGTGCGCGAATCACCCGCACCGCGCAGCACCGTCATGACGAAGGACAGAAGGTTCATCATCGGCACGGCGACGAAGATGATACGCAGATAGGAGCGCGCCAGCGGCAGCGCATCGGGCGGGGTGCCCAGTGTGTTGAGGATGGCGTCGACCCAGATCCAGCCGCAGACGGCGAAGATAGCCGAGACGAGGAAGAAGAAGCTGGCGCTGGTGCCGACGATGCGCCGCGCCTCGGGCAGGTCGCGGGCGCCGACCGATTGCGCCACCAGGATGGTGGCGGCCATGCCGATGCCGAATACGGTGCCAAGAATCAGGAACAGAACCAGATTGGCGTTGGAGGTGGCGGTCAGCGCCGATTCACCGAGGAAGCGGCCGACCCAGACAGCGTTGATCGAACCGTTGAGCGACTGCAGCACATTGGAGCCGAGCACCGGCAGAGCGAACAAAAGCAGCGTGCGCGGAATCGGGCCGCTGGTCAGGTCGCCGGTGCGCCGGCGCGGTGGTATTTTTTCGTCCATGGGCTGTTCGGCGAAGGTTCATCTCAAAGTCCGCCCGGCAATGATCGCCGATTTAACGGACAAGGTCGATGCGGCATTGGAACATGCCACCTGGCGGCTTCAAGCTAATCAGTTCTCAAAACATTCGGAATGGGATATGGGTCGTCGCCGCGTGGGGTCGCATATCCTGTTGGATATGATGAATAGGCTGGGGGGGATCATGTCCGACAATCCGCTTTTTTCCGAGCGCCTGAACCGGCGCGCGTTTCTTGGAATATCCGCTTTGGGTGCCGCTTCCATGGCGCTTTCAGCCTGCACCACGACCGACGTCGTGGTGCCGCCAACGCCCGCTCCGGCGCCCGAACCGGCTCTGGGCGATGCCGCCACCATGTATTCGGCGCGCGTCGATGAGGGCTTTTCATTGCCGGCAATCCCCGTCGCCAAGCTCGATCCGAAATTCGTGCGCCAGATCGTGGACGATCCGACCGGCGAAAAACCCGGCACGATCGTCGTCGATACATCCGAGCATTTTCTCTATCTGGTGCGCGACGGCGGCAAGGCAATGCGCTATGGCGTCAGCCTCGGCAAGGCCGGGTTTGGCTGGACCGGCAGCGCCGTGATCCAGGCGCGCAAGAAATGGCCGGTGTGGACGCCGCCGCCCGAAATGATCCAGCGCCGGCCGGAACTGGCGAAATACAAGGACGGCATGCCGCCCGGACCGCAGAGCCCGCTCGGTGCGCGCGCGCTCTATCTGTTCCGCGACGGCAAGGACACGATGTACCGGCTGCACGGCACGCCGGAATGGGATTCCATCGGCAAGAACGCGTCGTCGGGCTGCGTGCGCTTCATGAACCAGGACATCATCGACCTCTACAGCCGGGTCAACGGCGTAGCCCAGGTCTATGTGCGCCCGAACCTGTCGGCCGCGGGCAAGATCATGGCTGTGTCGAGCCGGACCGCCGAGCCGATCGATGCCGGCGTGCCAAGGGATGCGGAGATTTTGAAATAGGTGCCTTCACGGCATCGCTGATCGCCGACAAACGGTAAAGGCGGACGCGCCGGGCGCGTCCGCCTTTCCGTATACGGCTACTTCTTGGCGAGGCCCGGAAGCGTGACCTGATAGACCAGGAACATGGTATCGACATCGGCGCCGTCTTCGGCCTTGTAGGGCGCGCCGACCTGAAAACCGTCCTGGGTGAGAAAGTCGTTATCGTTGCCGACGAACAGGAAATAGTCGTCGGGCAGCGCCGGATCGAGCACGCTGACCACCGACATTGCTTCCCACTTCTCCGACAGATTGTTCTTGTCGTTGGGCTTGCCGTCATGCAGGCCGAAACGGCCGAGTTCCTTGTTGTCGTTGATGTCGATGAACGGCGTCAGCTTGGCCGGGGTCACCGAGGGGTCGAGCACGCCCTTGGGCGCCAGCGGCTTGTCGGCGGCATCGAAGGCGCCGCCGGCAATGTCGGTGGCGGCCGAGACGTCAACGACGAAGATCTGGCGCACAAGCGACGTGTCGCCCTTCACCCCCTGGCCGTTGCCGCTGTCGCGCGCCAGCATCAGGAAGGTCTTGTCGGACAGCGCCACGATTTCGCTCTGCGCGGCGACTTTGGTCTTGTCCTTGGCGTCCTTGAACACCGGCAGCGGCACGGCATATTCATGCACCAGCTTGAGATGGGCCGGGTCGGAGGCGTCGTAGACCAGCGCGCGAGTGTTCTGGCGCGTCGCGGGCGAATCGCCGCCATCCTGGCGGGGCGCCGACTGCAGCACAGTGATCAGCGACTTGCCGTCCGGCGTCAGCGCCATGCCTTCGAGGCCTTGATTGTTCTGGCGGCCGGTTTCGGGATCCTTCGGATCGGGTTCGGCTGCACCGGGGCCCGGATTGTCGGAGGCGAAGTTCGGCGCGCCCTTGCGCATCGGCACCAAAGCGGCGGGCGGCTGCGTTGCCGACAACAGATGGCCGTCGGCCGAGAAGCGGTAGATGTTGGGGCCGTATTCGTCAGAGATGAACATGGTGCCGTCGGGCAGCCGCGCGGTCGCCTCATTGTCGAGCGCCAGCTTGCCATTGGCCTCGGGCAGGATCGGCAGGTCGCCATTGGCCGCGCGCACGCCGTTGAGCGGATCGAGGCCGGTGGCGTCAGCGCCCTTGTCGTCGGTGAGGAGCAGGGAATCGGCAAGCGTCGCCTTGACGCCTGTCTGTTCCTGGCCGGAGGTGGGCGTGGCGCCTAGTGCTACCGGCGTGAACTCGATGCGAATAGTGTTGAGGCGCGGCCGGTAATCGGTGGTGCCGACGACATTGTAGCCACGGTCCGGCAGCAACCAGAGCGAGCCCTTGTAGCCGTCCGCGCCACGGGTCCAGCTTGCGGCGTCGATGGACATGCCGGAGGCGGAGCCGAAGGTCTCGCCGAACTTGTCCTTCTGATCGGCCGGGATGCGGCCGACGCCGACCAGGCCCTTGTTGACGAAGCCACCAACGGTGGCTGTGCTGTCGGCAAGGGCAGGGGTCAGGGCGGTAAACAGCGCCAGCGCGGCGCCGAGCGACACGGTTCGGTGCGAGATTTTCATGGAGATCCTCTTTGTGACAAGCCTTGAGCGGCGCAAAGGGGCCACCGCATCGCATCGACGATGTCGCCCTCTCGCAAAGCGGTCTAGGACGCGAACATGATACTTGCGTGACAGAGCGGGCCTCTTCCTTCTCCCTTGTGGGAGAAGGGAGAGACGCACTATCAATCGCTGTCGCGCGCGATCAGCTCCAGCGGCCAGACTTCGCGGATGATGCGCGGACCTTCCGGGCCGGCAAAGGCGGGAAGCGAGGCCAGCAGCATTTCGGCCAGCCGCCGGCCCATCGGCTCCAGCGACGGACGGAAGGCGGTCAGCGCCGGTGAAAAGTAGCGGCAGAGCGGCGTGTCGACGATGACGATCACCGCGATGTCGTGGCCGGGCCTGATGCCCATCTCGGCCAGTGCCTTGCAGCCGCCGAGCGCCATTGCGTCATTGTTGAAGATGATGGCTGTGGGCCGGTCCTTGGAGAGCATCACGCGCGGCGTCACCTGGTAGCCTCCGGCCTCGTTGATGAAGCCGTCGGCGATCAGGCCGGGGTCGACTTCGATGCCATGCCGCTCCAGCGCCTTGCGGTAGCCGTCGAGGAACAGGTAGCCGAAGTTGAGATCAAGCGAAGGGCGGATGGCGGCAATGCGGCGGTGGCCGCGCGCGACCAGCCGGTCGACGGCTTCATCACCCGCCCTCTCGAAATCTATATCGAGCGAAGGATAGGTGTCGTCGCCGGATTGACTTCGGCCAAGCGTGGCGAAGGGAAAGCCGGCCTTGCTGAGATAGTCGATCCGATCGTCTTCCCGCCGTGTATTGGCCAACACGACCGCGTCGGCCCGGCGCGTCTCAACCACGCGGCGCAGCCTCTCCTGCTGATATTGGCCGGGCTCGCCCATGACGACCATCAGATCCAGGTCATCCTCGGCCAGCCGGCCCTGCAGACCGATCAGGAACGGGATGAAGAACGGTTCGCCATATTGCTGGTCGCCCGGATGCGGCTGCAGCATGAAGGCGATCGAATGGGTGGTGCCTTGCCGCAGGCTGCGGCCGGACTGGTTGGGCGAATAGTTCAATTGCTTGGCGGCGGCGAGCACGCGCTGGCGGGTGTCGGCATTGACGTCGGCGCGGCCGTTCAACGCCCGCGACACGGTGCCGATCGAAATGTTCAGGTGACGCGCTAGGTCATGGATACTGGACGCCAAGGACAGTTCTCCCCCTGTCTTGGCTAGCACCGGCTGCCGCCCAGGCCAAGGCTTCGGGATGATTTTCGCTGACAGCCGATTGACATTCTACGCCATCGGGTGTGTTCTCGTAAACGTTTACGGAGAAACGTTTACGGTGATGCCGGAAATGCCGTGACATTCGGTCTGGAGGGACCGGACGGGAGGAATGCCGGATGATGAATGCCGTCCTCGTCGGCTGTGGTGCGATGAGCAAGGCCTGGCTCGATGCCGCGAGGCAGATCGACGGGCTGGCCATTGTCGGCCTTGTCGATCTCGACGCCGAACGGGCGAAGGCGAGGGCGCACGAATACGGGCTCGACGGCGCGGTAATCGGCACCAGCCTCGACGCGGTGCTCGACCAGACCAGGCCCGACGCGGTGTTCGATGTCGTGGTTCCAGCCGCCCGGCGTGATGTCGCCTTTGCCGCCTTTGCCCATAATTGCCATCTGCTGACGGAAAAGCCGCTGGCCGATACTCCGGAAAATGCCCGCGCCATCGTCGATGCGGCACGTAACGCGGGGCGTATCCATGCGGTCGTGCAGAACCGCCGCTACGTCGCCAATGTCCGGCGCATCAGGCGCTTTCTCGACTCCGGCGCCATCGGCAAGCCAACCAGCATCCATGCCGATTTCTTCGTCGCGCCGCATTTCGGCGGCTTCCGCGAGGAGATGGCGCATGTGCTTTTGCTCGACATGGCGATCCATACTTTCGACGCCGCCCGCTACATGGTCGGCGGCGATCCCGCCGGCGTCTTTTGCCAGGAATGGGAGCCGGCGAATTCCTGGTACCGGCAGGGATCGTCGGCCAGCGCTATCTTCGATCTCGGCGGCGGCAAGGTGTTCACCTATGCAGGCTCTTGGTGCGCGGCGGGCTTCCGCACCAGCTGGGAGAGCACGTGGCGCATCGTCGCCGAGCACGGCAGCCTGGTCTGGGACGGCGAGGACGGACTGAAGGCCGAGGTTGTGTTGTCGGTCCGCGACGGCCTGTTCGACCTGACCCAGCCCATCACAGTACCGCCGCTCGATTCCGCCGACCGCGTCGGCGGTCATCTCGGCATCATCAAGGATTTCATCCACGCCATCGAGACCGGCAGCGAGCCGGAAACCCGTGGCAGCGACAACATCAAAAGCCTGGCCATGGTTTTTGGCGCCATCGAAAGCGCCGAGACCGGACGGCGCGTCGCAATCACACAGGAAGCATCATGATGCCAAACCCGCTTCTCGACATCCGGATCGGCACCATGGTGCGGGCCAATCTCGAAGACCCGGCCGCCTACATCAAAGAGATTCTGCCGCTCGGCTTCGAGAGCATCCAGCCCTTCTTCTGGCAGACGCTGGGCGGCAAGGATTTGCCGCGGCTCGCCGGCGAGATCCGCGAGGCGATCGGCGATGCCGATGTCGTCGTGTCGTCGATCGGTGTGTTCGGCAATCCGCTGGAGGATGGCGAGGTCGATCGCGGCGTGCTCGCGGCCTGGGAAACGGTGATCGACAATGCGCATCTGTTCGGCGCCTCGACGGTCAGCGGCTTCACCGGCCGCCTGCGCGGCAAGAAGCTGACCGACAGCCTGCCGCGCTTCCGTGAGGTCTGGGGGCCGCTGGCCAAACGCGCCGCCGACAAGGGCGTGCGCATTGCCTTCGAAAATTGCGCCATGGACGGCAACTGGGCCGCCGGCGACTGGAACATCGCCCACAATCCGGACGCCTGGGAGCTGATGTTCAACGAATTGCCCGACGACAATCTCGGCCTCGAATGGGAGCCCTGCCACCAGCTTGTCTACCTCATCGACCCGATGCCGCAGATCCGCAAATGGGCGCCGCGCATTTTCCATGTCCACGGCAAGGACGCGACGGTGCGCTGGGATGTGATCCGCGAGCACGGCGTGTTCGGCAAGCTGCCCTTCGTGCAGATGCGCACGCCCGGGTTTGGCGACAGCGACTGGACGCGGGTGATCAGCGAATTGCGGCTGGCCGGTTACAAGGGCGCCATCGACATCGAGGGCTGGCACGACCCGGTCTATCGCGGCGACCTCGAAATCACAGGCCAGGTGCGCGGGCTGGAATACCTCAAGCAATGCCGGGGAGGAGCGACCTACCTGCCGAACCCGGCGTGACCGAGGGCCGGTGGGAGGAGCCGGCCTGACAGATTCCCAAGCACTGCCGACAAGCACTGCCGACAGGCGAACGACGAAACCCCTCGGCTCACCGAGGACAAAAGGGAGGAACGTGCATGAGCATCGCAATGAGAACGACACTTCTGCGCTCGACCGTCGTGGCCGCCGCCACGGCGCTGTGCGCTGCCATCTCCACTCTGCCGGCGCAGGCGCTCGACGCCCAGTGGTGCAAGGATGTCCACATCCGCTTTTTCGTCGGCGGCGCCGAGGGCGACGCTTTCGGCACCATCGTCTACAATGGCGCCAAGCAGGCGGCGTCCGATCTCGGACCCAAGGTCGACTACATCTTCTCGCAGTGGGACGTCGAGAAGATGGTTCAGCAATTGCGCGAGGCCGTCGCCGTGAAGCCCAACGGCATTGCCATGATGGGCCATCCCGGCGACGCCGCGATCATGCCGCTGGCCGAACAGGCGCACAAGGACGGCATCAAGATGATGTACCAGAACGTGCCGGTGCCGACGGTGGTGGCTGCGTTCGGCGGCGGCTATGTCGGCGCCCAGCAGGAGCAGCAGGGCCGCGCGCTCGGCGTCGAAGCGTTCAAGCTCGGCAATCTCAAGTCCGGCGACAAGGCGATCATGATCGGCCCGTTCGAGAACGAGGCCCGCGGCGCGCGCGAGCGCGGCACGGTGGCAGCACTCAAGGAAGCCGGCGTCGAGGTCATCCAGCTGTCGTCGCCGCCGAGCGGCGAATGGGCGTCCGACCCCAATCTGGCGATACCGGTGATCACCGCGGCCCTGCTCAACAATCCCGACGTCAAGGCGGTCGGCTATCCCGGCGGCCAGATGCTGGGCAACGTCGCCACCTACATGCAGGCGGCGGGGCGCAAGCCGGGCGACATCTTCAATTTCGGCTTCGACACCAGCCCGCAGATCGTCGAGGCGTTCAAGGGCGGCTGGGTGCAACTGACGGCCGATCAGCAGCCGTTTCTGCAAGGCTATCTGCCGATCCTCAGCCTTTGCCAGCAGGTGGTGCTGGGCCTGGCGCCGATGAATGTCGACACTGGCGCCGGCTTCGTCACGCCGCAGAATTACGAGATCGTCGCCGAGCTCGCCAAGCAGGCGCTGCGCTGACCTCCCAAACTGCCGGCTGGGCGCAAGCCCGGCCGGCAGGACCGCCGGCACCAGGCCGGGATGATACCACAGGAGCGAGGATCGCCATGGCCGAACGCATCATCGAACTGCGCGACATCAGCAAATCCTATGGCCAGGTCTATGCGCTGGGCGGGGTCAATCTCTCGGTCGACCGCGGCGAGGTGGTTGGCCTGATCGGCGACAATGGCGCCGGCAAATCGACGCTGATCAAGATCCTGTCCGGCGTCGTCAAGCCGACCAGCGGCGAGATCCTGGTGCGCGGCAAGCCGGTGACCGGCTGGAGTGCGGCACGCTCGCGCGACGCCGGCATCGAGACGGTCTTCCAGGACCGGGCGCTGGCCGTGCAGCAGACCATCGTGCGCAACATCTTCATGGGCCGCGAACTCACCGGCTTCATGGGCTTTCTGAAGGTCAATAAAGAGATAGAGGAGGCGAGCCGGCTGATGCGCGAGATCGGCTTTACCTCGAAAGTGTTCACGCCGCATTCGATCGTCGGCCAGCTCTCCGGCGGCGAACGCCAGGGCGTGGCGATCGCGCGCGCCATCTACAAGCAGGCCGAGCTGATCATCCTTGACGAGCCGACGACGGCGCTGTCGCTGACCGAGACCGCCAAGGTCTTCCATTTCGTGCGCCAGGTGCGGGCGAGCGGCCGTTCGATCCTGTTCATCGGCCACAACATCCACCATGTCTTCGACATCGCCGACCGCTTCGTGGTGATTGACCGCGGCAAGGTGGCGCTGACCGCCGATCGCACCGAGGTCAAGTCGGCCGAAGAGCTGATCAATTTCATGGAAGACGTTGCGCATCCCGGAGGATTGCCGGGGCTGCACGAGGCCGGCGACGCGGAGAGGGCAGCACGATGAGCAAGACCATGGAACCCGATCTGCAGAGCCCGCTCGGCGGCAAGGCGGCCCGGCCTGAGTGGAAGCACCCGTCCGACCATTGGCTGCGCGGTTTCGTCATCGACAACCGCGCAGCGCTCGGCACGCTCGCCGTGTTCATCATCATGATGGCGGCGTTCCTGATCGCCAACCCGACCGTGTTCACCACCTGGTATCTCTACAGATCCGTGCTGACCACGCTGCCGGTTGCCCTGTTCGTGGTGGTGCCGCTGGTCTTCGTCGTCACCTGCGGCGAGATCGACCTGTCGTTTCCCGCAACCATGGGCTTTGCCTCCTGGGTGTTCGCGCTGGTGGTGCAGGCCGGCTACGATCCGTTTCTCGGCATCGCAGCGGCGATTCTCACCGGCACGCTGCTCGGCTTTCTCGTCGGATCCCTGGTCGTTTATGGCGGGCTGTCGTCGCTGATCGCCACCCTCGGCATGAATTTCCTGCTGCGGGGACTGATCCAGATCATCAACGAGGGCAGATCGACGGCATTGACCGGTCTCAGCGACAGCTGGGCGTACACCATCTTCTCCGGTCAGGTGTGGGGTTTTCCGGTACAGGTCTTATGGGCACTCGCCTTCGTCATTTTTTCGGCAATGCTCTACAACCGGCACCGCTTCGGCGCGCAGGTGAGGGTCGTCGGCGACAACCCCGACAGCGCCCAGCAAATGGGCATCGACGTCAAGCGTGTGCGGGTGAAAGTGTTCATCTTCACCGGCATCGGGGCCGCGATCGCCGGCACGTTTTCGGTGATGATCAACTTCACCTGGTGGCCGACCGCGGGCGACGGCTATCTCTTGCCGGTGCTGGCTTCGGTGTTCGTCGGCGGCACGCCGACCTGGGGCGGCATCGGTACGGTTGCCGGTGGAGCGATCGGCGCGGTCACCGTGTCGTTCATCCAGACCGGCGTCGTGGCGGCGGGCCTGAGCGGCTTCTACGTCCAGTTCTTCAACGGGCTGATCATCATCCTGTCGCTGCTGGGGCACAAGTGGAACCAGGCGCGGTACAGGTGAGGGGCGGGCTAAATTGACGGGGACGCTCATGTTGCGGACCGCATGCCCCGACGACTGGGCAGACGCCCGTCGCTTCGTCATTCTAAGGCGGAGCAGGAGCGAAGCTCCGTCGCGTAGACCCTGGAATCCATTCCGCGACCTTGGCGTGCAGCTGCGCAGGATTCCGCACCGTGGCAACGCGTTGAAGACGCGGGATGGATCCTCGGGTCTACGCTGCGTCGCTACGCTCCTTGCTCCGCCCGTGGATGACGAGGCGGGGAGGGCTCCGCCAGACTACAACAATGTGGTCGCTTGTAGGACAACAGGACAAGCGGGCGCTCACACCGCCGCCACAAACCCGTCCAGCACGCGTTTCTGGCCGGCCTTGTCGAAGTCGATGGTCAGCTTGTTGCCTTCGATGTTGGAGATGTTGCCGTTGCCGAATTTCTGGTGGAAGACGCGGTCGCCGACGCTGAAGGGCGACGGCGTGTCGGCGACGGATTTGGCGACCAGTTCGCCGTCAATGGTGCGGCCTTTGACGCTGGTTCGGCCGGCGCCGTAGCCGGAGTCGGTCTCGCCATAGCCGATGCGCTCGACCTGGTGGCCGGAGCGCGAGCCCCAGTTGCGGTCGGTCGCCTCGGTGCGGTTGGCCTGCGCGCGCTGCCAGCCGGGCGTCGCATAGGTGTTGGAGAAGGCGCCGGATTTTTCCCCGCCGACATTGTCGAAGCGCGAGGCGCCGTAGGGGTTCTGCCGCCCTGCGCCCTGGCCGCCACGGCCCGACGCGAACGAACCGCCGCCATAGGAATTGCCGTAGCCGCCATAGGAGTTGCCGCTTTCGGCGACCTCGACATGGGCTTCCGGCAGTTCGTCCAGAAAGCGCGACGGGATGGTCGACTGCCACAGGCCGTGGATGCGGCGGTTGGAGACGAACCACAGATGCAGGTTCTTCTTGGCCCGGGTCAGGCCGACATAGGCGAGACGGCGCTCTTCCTCCAGGCCGGAGCGGCCGCCTTCGTCCAGCGCGCGTTGGTGCGGGAACAGGCCTTCCTCCCAGCCGGGGAGGAACACGGTCTCGAATTCGAGGCCCTTGGCCGAATGCAGCGTCATGATGTTGACGGCGTCAAGCTCGGCGTTCTGCTCGGCGTCCATGACCAGCGCGACATGCTCGAGGAAGGAGCGCAGCGATTCGTACTCCTCCATCGAGCGGATAAGCTCTTTCAGGTTTTCCAGCCGGCCCGGCGCCTCGACCGAGCGGTCGTTCTTCCACATGTCGGTGTAGCCGCTCTCCTCCAGAATGGTCTCGGCGAGTTCGGTGTGCGGCGTGGTTTCCAGCGCCTTCTGCCAGCGCTCGAAATTGGCCGCCACTTCGCGCAAGGCCGCGCGGGGCTTGGGCTTCAGCTCGTCGCTTTCTGCGAGCTTGGCGGCTGCCTCCAGCATCGGGATGCGCAAGCTCCGCGCCGTGTCGTGGATCTGGCGGATGGTGGCTTCACCCAGGCCGCGCTTGGGGACATTGACGATGCGCTCGAAGGCGAGGTCGTCGGCGCCCTGCGCGACGACGCGGAAGAAGGCCAGTGCATCGCGGATTTCCATGCGCTCATAGAAGCGCGGGCCGCCGATGACGCGGTAGTTGAGGCCGAGCGTGACGAAGCGATCCTCGAATTCGCGCATCTGGAAGGAGGCGCGGACCAGGATGGCCATATCATTGAGCTTGTGCTTGGCACGCTGGTAGGTCTCGATGGTCTCGCCGACGGCGCGCGCCTCCTCCTCGGAATCCCAGGCGGCGTGGACATGCACCTTCTCGTCGTCCTCGGCGACCTTCTCGGTGAACAGCGTCTTGCCGAAGCGGCCCTCATTGTGGGCGATGAGGTGCGAGGCAGTGCCGAGGATGTGCGCGGTCGAGCGATAATTGCGCTCCAGACGGATGATGGTGGCGCCGGGAAAATCCTTGTCGAAGCGCAGGATGTTGTCGACCTCGGCGCCACGCCAGCCATAGATCGATTGGTCGTCGTCGCCGACGCAGCAAATATTCACGCTCACGGGCTGTTCCGCGCCTGCCGGCGCGGGCCCTCGCAACGGCTCGGACGCCCGGTCGGGCATGCGGCCTTTGGCCGAGCGCGCTTTACCCTCCCCTGGATGGGGAGGGTCGCCGCGAAGCGGCGGGGAGGGGTGACTGGCGCCGGCGCTGCCACCCCCACTCGCGCCGCTACGCGGCGCGACCTCCCCCATCGAGGGGGAGGTAGGTCTTTGCGCCAGCAGCCGCAGCCACATGTATTGCGCGGTGTTGGTGTCCTGGTACTCGTCGACGAGGATGTATTTGAAGCGCTTGTGGTAGTCCTTCAGCACGTCCGGATTGGCGCGGAAGATGCGGATCGGGTGGCAGAGCAGATCGCCGAAGTCGCAGGCGTTCAGCGTCTTCAGCCGCTCCTGATAGGCCTTGTAGAGTTCCCGGCCCTTGCCGTTGGCGAAGCTGCGCGCGTCGCCCTCGGCAATGTCGGCGGGGCCTTGGCCCTTGTTCTTCCAGCCGTCGATCATCTGCGCGAACTGCTTGGCCGGCCAGCGCTTGTCGTCGAGGCCTTCGGCCTGGATCAGCTGCTTGATCAGCCGTACGACATCGTCGGTGTCGAGGATGGTGAAATCGGATTTGAGCCCGGCCAGCTCAGCGTGGCGGCGCAAGAGCTTGACGCCGATGGAGTGGAAGGTGCCGAGCCACGGCATGCCCTCGACGGCTTCGCCGACGAGATGGCCGATGCGCTGCTTCATCTCGCGCGCGGCCTTGTTGGTGAAGGTCACCGCCAGGATCTGCGAGGGGAAAGCCCTGCCGGTGGCCAGGATATGGGCGATGCGGGTGGTCAGCACGCGGGTCTTGCCGGTGCCGGCGCCGGCCAGCACCAGGACCGGGCCTTCGGTGGTTTCCACCGCCAGCCGCTGCTCGGGGTTGAGGCCGTTGAGATAATCGGGCGCGCTGTTGGGGCCGCTGCGGGCCGCCATGGCGCGCGCAGCTATGCCCGACGGGGCTGCGGGCCGCGCATTGGGTTCGTCAAAAAAGGGCATGTCTTCCGCAAAGCCGGACATCTCCCCCGAATGTAGTGATTCGGGAGCGAAAGACCAGAAGTGTCTACGTTTTGTTCTGGTTTGAAAGTGAGATTCTGGGGCGCAGTGCGAATTTCATCGTCCCGACGCCCGACAATGTCGTGGAGGTGCTGCAGCGTGGGAGCGGAATGAAGTCGAGCGTTTGCTCTCGCCTTATGCTGGCAGGGCCAGCTTGACACACGCGGCCTGGGGGAGAAAGCTGGCGACAGGGCAGGGGCGGCTGCCCGTGAGGCGCTGCAAAGCGCATCAGTCGAAGGAGTATCGTCTTGGCTGTCGTCATCACCTCCCTCATCCTGTTCCTCATCGGCCTCGCACTTGGCGGCGGCGGCGTCTGGCTCGCGATGCTGGGCGGCAGCTGGTACTATGTCGTCACCGGTCTCGCCTTCCTCATCGCCGCATGGCTGCTCTTCCGGCGCAAATCGACGGCGCTCTGGCTCTACGCGGCGATCGTGCTCGGCACGCTGGCCTGGGCGGTGTGGGAAATCGGCTTCGACTGGTGGGAACTCGGACCGCGCGGCGGCATCATCGTGCTTCTGGCGCTGTGGCTGCTGACGCCTTGGGCAAGGCGGGGCCTGATCGGCCCCGACGCGCGCGCGCCGCTCATTCTGGCCGTGCTCGCATCGCTCGCCGTCGCCGGTTATTCGATGACGGCCGATCCCAAGGACATCGCCGGCGACCTCAGCGCCGACAAGGTGACGCCGACTGCCGATCTCGGCGGCAATGTGCCTCCGGGCGAATGGCATTTCTACGGCCGTACGCAATTTGGCCAGCGCTATTCGCCGCTCGACCAGATCACGCCCGACAATGTCGCCAAATTGCAGCCGGCCTGGATCTACCAGACCGGCGACGTGAAAGGGCCGGACGATGTCGGCGAAACCACCTACCAGGTGACGCCGCTGAAGGTGGGCGATGCGCTCTATATCTGCACGCCGCACAATTTCGCCATCGCCATCGATGCCGCCACCGGCAAGGAGAAATGGCGTTTCGATCCCAAGATCAAGCTCGACAAGGACCGCCAGCACCAGACCTGCCGCGGCGTGTCCTATTATGCCGATGCCAAGATCGCCGCCGGCCAGCCTTGCGCGACGCGCGTCTATCTGCCGACCTCGGATGCGCGGCTGATCGCGCTCGACGCCGCCAACGGCCAGGTCTGCCCGTCCTTCGCCGAAGCCGGCACGCTCAATTTGTTGACCAACATGCCGTATCCGAAGTCGGGCTATTATTACTCGACCTCGGCGCCGCTGATTGCGGGCGGCAAGATCATCATCGGCGGCGCGGTCAACGACAATTATTCGACGCAAGAGCCGTCCGGCGTCATCCGGGCCTTCGACGTCGACACCGGCGCCCTGGTGTGGAACTGGGATTCCGGCAATCCGGACCAGACAACGCCGCTGGCGGCAGGCCAGACCTACACCCACAACTCGCCCAACATGTGGTCGACGGCAAGCGCCGACGAGAAGCTCGGCCTGCTCTATGTGCCGCTCGGCAACCAGACGCCGGACCAGCTCGGGATGGGCCGCAGCGCCAATGTCGAGAAGTTTTCCTCCTCGATCACCGCGCTCGATCTGGCCACCGGACAAGTGCGCTGGGTGCGGCAGACCGTGCATCACGACCTCTGGGACATGGATGTGCCGGCACAGCCGACCCTGGTCGACATCACCACCGCTGCCGGCGTCGTTCCGGGCCTGGTTGGACCGACCAAGCAGGGCGACCTCTACGTGCTCGACCGGCGCAGCGGCGAGCCGATCATCCCGATCAAGGAAGTGCCGGCGCCGGGCGGCGCTGTCGAGGGCGATCACACGTCGCCGACGCAGCCGGTCTCGGATCTCTCCTTCAATCCGAGGCCGCTGACCGGCGCCGACATGTGGGGCATCACCATGTTCGACCAGCTGGCCTGCCGGATCGAATTCCAGGGCCTGCGCTACGAGGGCCGCTACACCCCGCCATCGGTGCAGGGGTCGCTGGTCTATCCCGGTAATTTCGGCACATTCAACTGGGGCGGCGTCGCCGTCGATCCGGTGCGGCAGGTGATGTTCGGCATGCCGACCTATCTGGCGTTCAAATCGCAGCTCATTCCGCGCGACCAGGTGCCGCCGCCGGATGAGGGGCGCGGCAGCGAGCAGGGGCTGAACCGCAATGAGGGCGCACCCTATGCGGTGGTGATGGGGCCGTTCCTGTCGCCGCTCGGCGTGCCCTGCCAGGCGCCGCCATGGGGCTATGTGGCGGGAGCGGACCTCAGAACCGGCAAGATCGCCTACAAGCACCGCAACGGCACCGTCTACGACATGACGCCGTTGCCCTTGCCGCTGAAGGTCGGTGTTCCCGGCATTGGCGGGCCGATGATCACCGCCGGCGGCGTCGTCTTCCTGGGCGCGGCGGTCGACGACTATCTGCGCGCCTATGACCTGACATCGGGCAAGCAGCTTTGGCAGGCCAGGCTGCCGGCCGGTGGGCAGTCGACGCCGATGACCTACACCGTCGCCGACGGCCGCCAGTTCGTGGTCATCGTCGCCGGCGGCCATGGCTCGGTCGGCACCAAGCCCGGCGACTATGTGATGGCCTATACGCTGCCGAAGTAGCAGCGATGTGACTTAGGTAAGTGATCGGCCCGGCAGATATTCTGTCGCGCCGCCCCTCATCTGCCTGCCGGCATCTATACGGGGAGAAGTGCCCGGCAGGGCGATGAGGGCAGCAGCAGCCTTGGTCAGCTTGCGTAAGAGATGGCCTTTGAGGCTGGGCACGGAGCCCAGTACTTCATTGGTTAGCTGCGGCCCTGTTTCGGCCTGCTGGATCAGCGTGGTGCCGGCCGACGCCGGTCGACGCGGACCTTCACCATCCGAGCGGCGGCTGCGGCAGCAGCGGAGCGCATTGCCAGCAAGGCAGCAACAGCAAGCACGAGCGCGCTTGCAAGGATCGGAGTAGACAAGGTCATGGCGTTGTTCCTTCTCGTCGGGCTCGCCGCTACGAGCGAGACCATCATCAGCTTCCTTCCATATTGTGGCGGCACCATCGACATTCTCTGAAATGACCAAAATGTGATGGGCGCGTTCGGCGGGGCGGCCGCATCGTTCGATGGCGCAAGCGTCACCCATCCGAGACTGGACCGTGCGAGCTTGCACCCTATCTTGATCCGCGAGTCATCCCGGAGTGACCGCGAGGTCATCCCGGAGTGACCATGAGGTCATCCCGGAGTGACCGTGAGATCATCTCCTAACGAGGAGCACGCCATGACGAAACCCACCGCCGAAGCCGTCAAACCTGCCAAACCTGCCATCACCCAGGCGATGATCGATGCCTATGACGAATACACGCATCTGACGCTCGACCGCCGCCGCTTCATGGAACAGCTGACCAGGCTTGCCGGATCGGGCGCGGCGGCGGCCGCGATCGCGCCGCTGCTTGCGGCGAATTCGGCGCAGGCGGCAATCGTCGCCGACAACGATCCGCGCGTGAAGGCTGAAGATATCACCTATTCCGGCAGCAGCGGTGAGATGAAGGGCTATCTGGTCAGGCCGGCGGACCAGTCCGGCAAGCTCGGCACCGTCATCGTGGTGCATGAGAACAGGGGGCTCAACCCGCATATCAAGGATGTTGCGCGGCGCGTTGCGCTGGAAGGGTTCGTGGCGCTGGCGCCGGATTTCCTGTCGCCGCTCGGCGGCACGCCCGCTGACGAAGACAAGGCGCGCGACATGTTCACCAAGCTCGACGCCAGCCAGGTCACCGCCGATGGCCTGGCGACCATCGCCTATCTCAAGGGCGAGAAGGACGGCAACGGCAAGGTCGGTGCTGTCGGCTTCTGCTGGGGCGGCGGCACGGTCAACAATCTGGCGGTCAACGCGCCCGATCTCGCCGTCGGCGTCGCCTATTACGGCATGCAGCCGAAGGCCGAGGATGTGGCGAAGATCAAGGCGGCGCTGTTGCTGCACTATGCCGGGCTCGACGAGCGCATCGACGCCGGCATCGATGCCTACAAGAAAGCGCTCGACGCCGCCCATGTCGAATACACGCTCTATGTCTATGACGGCGTCAACCATGCCTTCAACAACGACACCTCGGCCGCGCGCTACGACAAGAAGGCAGCCGATCTCGCCTGGGGACGGACGATCGCTTTCCTCAAGGAGAAGCTGGCGTAGGCTTCAGGCCGCCGACGACGCCCATACGCTTTCATAGGCCGGCGACAGCGTAAAACCGGCCGGCAGCACCGAGACCGGGGGCGGGCGCCGCACGCCCTCCTGCAGATAGCGCAACGCCGACACCAGTCCGTTCATCGTGTAGGGCTTGGCGATGACGCCGATCGCGCCGGCGAAATGGTCGGGGATGCGTTTTGGATTGGCGGTCATGAACACCACCATGGAACGGTTACCCTCGCGGATATGCTCGGCAACCTCGACCCCGGTTGGTCCGTCGGCGAGGTGGATATCGACAAAGGCAATATCGGCATCGGCGGTATCAATCATACCTCTTGCTTCGGCCAACGATGTCGCCCAACCCACAACGCTGTGGCCGGCTTCCTCGACGAGGCTTTCCAGTTCCATCGCCAGCAACGCCTCATCCTCGACGATCAGGACCTTGAGCGGTTCGTTCATGACAGCTTCCCTTTCTGCTGCGGTTCGTTCGGCATCGAGATGACGACCTTTGTGCCCGGGCCGGCGTCGCGCCATTCGATGTCCGCATGCAACTGACGGGCAAGCGACTTGATCAGCCGCATGCCGAAAGAAGCATCGCCACTGGCCTCGGCCATGCCGACGCCGTCATCGGAAACCTCGATGTTGAAGTGGCCGTCGGGCTGGCTCATCTTGATGCCGATGCGCCCCGCGGTGGTGCCGTCCGGCTTTTCCTTGAAGGCATGCTTCAGCGCGTTGGTGACAAGCTCATTGACCATCAAGGCAACAGGCGTGGCTTTTTCGGCCGGAATGACGATGGGTTCGAGGTCCAGCGTCGGCTTGATCTCGGCGCGTCCGGATGCGGTCAGCAGGTCGGTGACCAGATCCCTGGCGAAATCCGAGACATCGAAGCGGCTGACATCCTTTGACTGGTAGAGACGGCGATGCACCGTGCTCAGCGCCTCGATGCGCTCCAGCATGGTGGCCAGCGATCGCTTTGTCGCTTCATCCTTGATTGCCCGGCTTTGCATGATGATCAGCGAGGAGATCATCTGCAGGTTGTTTTTCACCCGATGGTCGACCTCGTGCAGCAGCGTGGTCTGCGCCTCAAGGGCGGCCTCAAGCTCGCGCGTGCGTTCCTTGACAGCCTTTTCAAAGCGGTTCTTGTCGGCGGTGATGCGATCCTCCGAGCGCTTGCGATCGGAGACATCGAGCTGTGAGGCAAAGAAGAACAGGAGTTCGCCTTTGTCGTTGGAAACCGGGCTGATGTAGAGCGCATTCCAGAATGTCGAGCCGTCCTTGCGGTAGTTCAACAGATCGATGGCGATATCGGTTCCCGCTGCTATCGCGTCGCGCACGCTAGCCACAGCTGCCTTGTCTGTCTCTGGCCCCTGCAGGAAGCGGCAGTTCTTGCCCATGACCTCGTCGCGCTCGTAGCCGGTCAGGCGCAGGAACGCGTCATTGGCAAAGACGATCGGATTGTCCGCCTGACGGGGATCGGTGATGACCATCGACATGCGGGTGGCGCGGATGGCGGCCGCGAACGGATCGCCCTTGCCGTGCTCGGCATGCAGATTGTCCGTCATGTGCCATGCGTCGGCCGGTTCCCTGGTCCTTTTCCAGTCCATGCTTTCACTCCAAGCCGTTTTTCAGGGGTCACAACGGCTTAGACGTGGAATTGGTTCAATCTTGATCTTCTTGTCGCAGGCAGCCGTTTGCGAAACCGAATCGCCGGTTGCGCAAACTGTCGAAATGAACGGTTTTTGAAGGTTGTCGGATGCAGCCGATTCGCTGAAAGCGGGGCTGGCGCAGACCTTTGGAAATGATCAGGTCGCAATGGTCCGTGGCGGCGCTCGCCGGTGGCGGCTTTCTCAGAACAGCGGAAACATCAGGCGTGGCCACGCTTCATGCGCGCCTGCTTCAGGATGGCGCGCCAGCGGATCATGTCGAAGGGGATAGGCTCGTTGTTGTTGGCGATGTGGAAGATCTCGTTGTTGACGTTCTTCAACGAGCGCCAGAAATCATAGTCGGTGATGCGCGGATCGGCAGCCAGCCTGTCCACCTCGACCTTGATGTCGGTTTTCATGCACGTTCCTCGAACCGCCTGTTGCCCGCCGCCCGCGTCACAACTCGCATGGCACCGTTCTCAAACGGTCAGCTGAGTCGTTCAATGGCCCAAATGGCTTGTTCACGTTAAAACCTTGGTAAGGTTAACGCGGGCGCGGCAGCGCTTCAAGCGGTCCTGCGGCGAATACCGATCGAACGGCCGGCGCGCTCGGGCATCGGCAGTGCAGAATGGGCGGCGCGCATGGCTTCCACCTTGGCCTGCACATCGGCGGGGAAGGGCGCGACTTTCGGCCCGGACATGTCGACATGCAGCGACAGGGTTTCGGAGGTGGCGGCAAGCCAGCCATCGACATGGCGGATTTCCTGGTAGGCCCTCAGCCGCTTGTCGTCGTGATCGATCAGCTGGAAGGATACGACGACCTTGTGTTCGAGGTGCAGTTCCTGGACATAGCAAACATGGACTTCGGCCGTGTAGATGGTCAGGCGCCGCTCTTCGACATAGTCCAGCCCCATGCCCATCGCCTCGAACGCCTCATCCGAGCAGCGGTCGAACAACACGTTGTAATAGGCCATGTTGAGATGGCCGTTGTAGTCGATCCAGTCCTTCTCGATGTCCATCGGTTTGGAAACTAAGGGGGCGGGAACAGGCATGGAAAGTTCCTTGTTCTGGTGCTGGACAGAGCGCGGCAGTCGAGACTACGCATCCATAATCGCATAACAAGCGTGGACGCTGGTCCATTCGCGGAGGAATTCATGGCTCTGAGCGACCTCAATCCGGTCGAACGCAACGAGGAAGGCATCGCCGCCGTGCTCGGCATTCTCAAGCAGCAGCTCGGCGAACGCTTCCAGACAGGCGCGGCGATCCGCTCGCAGCATGCGCATACCACCACCTATATTCCGACGCAGGCGCCTGACGGTGTCGCGTTCCCGGAGACGACAGAAGAGGTGCAGGAGATCGTACGTGCCTGCGCCGCGCACCGCGTGCCGGTCATCGCCTTCGGCGTCGGTTCCTCGCTGGAGGGCCACACCAACGCGCCGGGTGGCGGCATCTCGGTCGACACCTCGCGCATGAACCGCATCCTGTCGGTCAACCCCGAGGATCTCGACTGCACGGTCGAGCCTGGCGTAACGCGCGAGGATTTGAATCGGCACCTGCGCGATACCGGCCTGTTCTTCCCCATCGATCCCGGCGCCAATGCTTCGCTCGGCGGCATGGCGGCAACGCGGGCCTCCGGCACCAATGCGGTGCGCTACGGCACGATGCGTGAAAACGTGCTGTCGCTGACGGCCGTCATGGCCGATGGCGAGACGGTGACGACCGGCAAGCGGGCGAAAAAGAGTTCGGCCGGCTACGATCTGACGCGGCTTCTGGTCGGCTCGGAAGGCACGCTCGGCATCATCACCTCGCTGACCTTGAAGCTGCAAGGCATTCCGCAGGCGATCTCCGGCGGCGTCTGCCCGTTTCCAAACCTCGAGGCGGCCTGCAACGCGGTCATCGCGACCATCCAGATGGGCATTCCGGTGGCGCGCATCGAACTGGTCAATGGACTGCAGATGCGGGCGATGAAGAATTACTCGAAGCTCGATTATCCCGAGAGCCCGTGCCTGTTCGTCGAGTTCCACGGCAGCGATGCCGGCGTCGCCGAACAGGCCGAGACCTTCGGTGCCATTGCTGAAGACAATGGCGGCGGGCCATTCCTGTGGACGAGCGTCGCCGAGGAGCGCACGAAACTCTGGAAGGCCAGGCACGATGCTTATTGGGCGTCGCTGACGCTGCGGCCGGGCACCAAGGGCCTGTCGACCGATGTCTGCGTGCCGATCTCGCGGCTGGCCGAATGCGTTGCCGAAACCGAGGCCGACATTGCCGAGATGGGCCTGGTTGCGCCGATCGTCGGCCATGCCGGCGACGGCAATTTCCATGTGCTGGTGCTGATGGATGTCAACGACCCCAAAGAGATCGCGCTGGCGGAGAAATTCGTCTCGCGGCTGAACATGCGGGCGATCGCCATGGACGGCACCTGCACCGGCGAACACGGCATCGGCCAGGGCAAGATCGGCTTCCTGCGCCATGAGCTCGGCCATGGTGTCAACATCATGCGCTCCATAAAAAAAGCGCTCGACCCGCAAGACATCATGAACCCAGGCAAGATATTACCTGCATAGCCGAAATGTGAGGAGCGGCAATGGATACCCTGATTATAAGGGCATCGCTTGGCAAGACACTGTTACTGCTGTCGGCCAGCCTCTTCTTTGTCCTGGCCTGCGCTTTCCTGATTTATGTCTCCGAGGACGGCGACACCGCCGGCCTTTGGTGGTGCGTGGCCTTTTTCGGGCTGGTCGCGTTGGTGTTTGCCTGGCAGCTTGTGCGGCCGCAGATTCTGGTGCTGAACGGACAAGGTTTCAGTCTCGGCGGAGGCCTTGTTCGATCGCCCAAGCTGGTCCCCTGGAAGAATATCGAAAGCTTCTTCGTCGTCCATCGCCGGCGCAGAATCGGCGATATGATCGGGTACAATTTCGCACCGGGGGTCAAGAAAAGCTCCGTCATGGGCAGCGTGACCAAAAGCCTGGGCGCCGAAGCCGCATTACCCCAGGGCTGGACATTGTCCCCCGAGGAGATGGTGGTGCTGCTGAACGAATATCGCCGACGGGCCATGGCAGGATAGTCTCTTACGCACAGGCCGGACTGCGGTCAAAGGCGTCCAAAAATCTCTGCTCTTCCAGATACATCAGAGATCAAGCAACTCTGGATGAATTGCCTCTTTATCGACACGCTGATGCGGGTAGAGTGCGGCTGACTTTCAATCAACCCGTTCGGAGCTGATGCTCGCACGCCTGTTCGTGATCTTCGGTGGCTTGTTTGTGCTGGTGCTGGTAGCGGCGCTGGTGGTGCCGTATTTTGTCGATTGGACCGGGTACCGCGCCCAATTCGAGCGCGAGGCGAGCGCCATTCTCGGCCGCAAGGTGACGGTGCAAGGCGACGCCACGGCGCGGCTGTTGCCGTTCCCCTCGGTGACCTTCTCAAACGTCACGGTCGCCGGCGGCCCCGGCGGCCAGCAGGCAATGACCGTCGAGACCTTTTCGATGGACGCGGAACTGGCGCCGTTCCTGCGCGGCGAAGTGCTGATTTTCGATATGCGGCTGGTGCATCCGAAGGCGACGATCGACATCGCCGATAACGGCACGGTCGACTGGGCGATACGGCCGTCCTCGCCCTTCGACCTCAACCAGATCTCGATCGAGAAGCTGACGGTGACGGAGGGAGAAATTGCGCTCCGCCATGCCGCAGGCGGGCGCAGCCATCTGATTTCCGAGATCAATTCGACCATCTCTGCCAAGTCGCTGGCCGGGCCGTGGCGCATGGACGGAACGTTGCTGCTCGATGGCCTGCGTTCGACGGTTGCGGCTTCGACCGGCAAGGCCGAAGGCAGCGGCCAGATGCGGCTGAGGCTCAAGGTCGATCCCGATGCCTATCCACTGGTCATCGAAACCGACGGCAATGCAGGCATCGTCAATGGGGCTGCCGTCTATTCCGGCCAGTTCAAGATTTCCGGCAACGACAAAAACAGCGCCGAACTGCGCGGCAGCGATGGCGAGAGCGTCAAAATCAGCGCCGGCAAACCCGATCCGGGCTTCCGGCTGAACGGCAAGTTCTCGCTCGACCACCAGAAGCTTGGCGTCGACGAATTCCGCTTCGAGACCGGGCCGCTCGACAATCCCTACACAGCCGACGGCAAGGCTTCGGTCGATCTCGGCCTTAGGCCGAACTTCGCCATCGAGGCCAATGGCGCGCAGGTGCAACTGGATGAAGCGGTGGGCGCTGAGAAGGGCGCCGGCCTGACGCTGGACCAGCGCATTGCCGGAATCGAGCAGGCGCTGCTCGAACTGCCGAAGCCGAGCATCCCCGGCACTGTCGAGGTCAAGCTGCCGGCGGTGGTGGCTGGCGACACCACGGTGCGCGACGTGCATCTCTCGGCCGAGCCGGTCGAGGGCGGCTGGTCGGTGAAATCGCTGGCCGCGACCTTGCCCGGGCGCACGACGCTGGAAGCCAGCGGCATGCTCAGCGTCGAAGATCATTTCGGTTTCAGCGGCTCCATGCTGCTGGCGGTGGCGCAGCCTTCCGGCTTTGCTGCCTGGTTGTCCAAAGATGTCGACGAGGCGATCCGCCGGCTGCCGGCCGCCGGCTTCAAGGCCAAGGTGGACCTGTCGGAGAAGCGCCAGGCGTTCAGCGATCTCGAACTGATCCTCGGCAAGTCGAAGTTCACCGGCCGCATCGATTCCAGCCAGCCCGACGACGCCAAGTCCTCGGTGCTGATGCGGCTCGAGGGCGGCGAACTCGATGTCGACGGGCTGACGGCCTTCGCCTCGATCTTCGTCAGCGACAAGGGCGCCAACCGCTTTTCCGACCGTGACCTCGATTTTCAGATCAAGGCAGGGCCGGTCAATGCTGGCGGGCTCACCGCCGACACGGTCGATACCGCGCTCCGGCTCCGCGACGGGCTGCTCGAAATCGACCGGCTGTCGATTGGCGGCCTTGCCGGCGCCTCGATCAGCGCCACCGGCCGGATCAAGGATTTTCCGGCAAGCCCGACCGGCAAGCTCGATGCCTCGGTGGTCGCCGTCGATCTGAAGCCGCTGATCGACATTGCCGCGCAACACTATCCCGACAATCTGATGCTGAAGGGACTGGCTGGCCGCACGGCCGCCTATCCTGAACTGTTCCAGGACGCGCGCGTCGATCTGGTGGCGAGCGCCGCCGACAATGGCGACGGCACGACCGGGCTGGCGGTGAGCGGACAAGGCAAGGCCGGCGGTTCGGCCTTTTCGGCGTCGCTGTCGGGCAAGGGTGCCGTCGGCCAGTTGCTCGACGCGCCGGTGACGCTGACCTTCAACGCCAAAAATCCCGACGCCACCGTGCTGCTGGCGCTCTACGGCCTGCCGGCGCTGCCGCTCGGCATGCTCGGCCAGGCAAGCACCGATATTTCGGCCAAAGGCACGTTTGGCGGCGGCCTGGCGACGAGCTTCAATTTCGCCGCCGACGACTTCAGGGCGACGTTCGACGGCACCGTTGCTCAGACACCGCAAGGCGCCACCGCCAAGGGCAAGATCGGCCTCGACGCCTCCGATATAGAGCCGTGGCTGATGACCACCGGCGCCGGCCTGCCGGGAATGGGCACGGGCACCTCGACCTCGCTCAGCGCGGATGCCGATTTCGGCAATGGCCTGCTGGTGTTGAGCGGTCTCAGCGGATCCATCAACGAGTCGGAGATTTCGGGCGACGTCAACATCGATGCGAAGCAGGGGCTGCCGCATTTTGCCGGTGCGCTGGCGCTCGACGAACTGGACCTCGACCCGATTGCGGTTGCGCTGTTCGGTGACCAGTCGTTCCTCAGCAGCAACGCGAACTGGCCGACGGCGCCATTCAGCCAGAAATCCAGCCTGCCGTTCAGCGCCGATCTCGATCTGACGACGGCGACTCTTGCCGCCGGACCGCTGGCGACAGCCTATGATGCGTCGCTGTCGTTGAAACTCGACCAGGAAGGCATCCGCGTTTCGGACCTGAAGGCAAAACTGCTCGGCGGCGCGCTCACCGGATTGTTCGAGTTGAAGAACACGGACGGCACGGGGCTGTTCTCCGGCCAGATGAGGCTTGCCGGCGCTGACCTGGCGACCGTGCTGCCGGCTGCCGGCTTGAGTGGCAGCGGCGACTTCTCGACAGGGCTGTCGACCAGCGGCAAATCGGTCGACGCGATGATTGCCGCACTCTCCGGCTCGGGCACGGCGGCGCTGAAAGGCCTCACCATTGCCGGCGTCAATCCCGATGCCTTCGGCGCGTTGATTGCCAAGGCCGATGCGATCGGGCGCGACATCGACGTGGCCAAGACTGCGGGCTTTGCACCTGAGATCGCTGGCGACGGCAGCTTTGCTGCCGGCGATACCGACATGGCCTTCACGGTCGCCGGCGGCACGTTGCGGGCACCACCGATCAAATTCGAAAACCAGGCGGCGACGCTGTCTGCCGACATCACGGCCGACCTCAACACCGGCACCGTCGCCACCAAGGGCGCGGTCACCTACAAGCCTGGCGACGAGGCGCTGGTCGGCTCCGATCCGACGGTCAATTTCAGCGTCGATGGGCCGTTCGGGGCGCTGAAAAAGCAGTTCGACAGCGAGCCGCTGGCGCAATTTTTGACCCAGCGCGCGCTGGAAAAGGAGCAGCAGCGGGTCGAGGCGATGCAGGCCGCACTGCTCGAGAAGCAGCGGCTGCGGCGCGAGGTGCGCTATTACGCCGCCTTGCAGACCGAGCGCGACAACGCCGCCGAGGAATTGCGCAAGCAGGAGGAAGCGGCACGGCTCAAAGCCGAGGCCGACGCCAAGGCGAAAGTGCAGGCAGATGCGAAGGCACAGGCCGAAGCGGATGCCAAGGCCAAGGCGGATGCCAAAGCAAAGGCCGATGCCGATGCGAAAGCGCAGGCAGAGGCTGACGCCAAGGCCAAGGCGGATGCGGACGCGAAAGCGCAGGCCGAAGAGCAGGCTGCCGAAGACGCCGCCAAGGCCGAGGACGAACGGAAGAAGGCCGAACAGGCTCGGATCGCTTCGCAGGAAAAAGCCAGGCTGGAGGCCGAGCGCAAGGCTCAGGAGCAGGCGCCGAAGGTCGACCGCTCACTTCCCGGCGTCAGTGACGGTTCGGCCCCGGCGCCGCCGAAGCCCAGGACAAATCCGTTCTCGGTCGACAATTTGCTGAAGTCGCTGGGCAATTAAGAACCATTCAGACGGCGTCGCGCTTGGCCCAGTCCAGCACGTGGAGCCTGAGCGCCGAGGACAGATTGGCATCGCGCGGTCTTGTCTCGTCGATCTCCGCGACCAGGGCAGCAAGGGTCAGCTTGCGCGCGGCGGCGATGGCGACGAGATCGTCATAAAAGGGTTTTTCGAGGGAATAGCTGGTGCGATGGCCGCGGATGGTCACGGAGCGTTTTTCGACCGGGCTCACCGCAGGCGGTCCATCAATCGCCCTGGTCTTCCGGGCGTTCGCGGCGGTGGCCGGCGACGAATTTTTCGGCCTTGTCCGATGTCAGACGGTCACGAGTTCTTTCGGCTTTGCAACGGCCGTGCAGAGCGCGGTTCTCGCCGGCGAGCTTTTCCTTTTCGGTGCGCGCCTTCTGCTTGCGGACCTGGCGAAGGTTGACGATTTCGCCCATGTCGCGCCGACCGTCCCGCTACTTCTTGCGGAAGGCGTCGAGCGACACGACGTCGGCGCCCTTGCCGGCGGCGGCATCGGCCACGGCGGGCTTTTTCTCCGCCTCAGTGGCAGCTGCCTTCTTCTCGGCCTTCGGCTTTTTCTCGGAGACGATAGCCAAAGGCTCGGCAGCCGGCTGGGCGGCTGCATCGTCTTCCGCCGGGACGTCGGTCTTGACGTCGAATTCGAGTTCGAAATTGACCGATGGGTCGTAGAAGCCGCGTACGGCCGAGAACGGGATTTCCAGCTTCTCCGGCACGTCGGAGAAGGACAGCCCGACCTCGAAGCCGGTATCGGTCACCTTGAGGTCCCAATACTGGAACTGGATGACGATGGTCATCTGTTCGGGATAGCGCTCGCGCAGCCTGGAGGACACCCGCACGCCCGGCGCGCCGGTCAGGAATGTGATGAAGAAATGATGATTGCCGGGAAGGCCGGTGCGCGCGACTTCGGCCAGGACCTTGCGCATGACGCCGCGCAATGCCTCCTGGGCCAGGATGTCGTAGCGGATGTGGTCGTCGGCCATGTGCTGGTCGGGTTCCGTTGAATCGTCCGCATAGCTGTAATCAAGCTTGAGCGCGGCGTAAACCGGATATAGATCGCTGATGCGCCGAAGCGAAGCCCGTAACGGACGATTTGATCGCCTGCTTTGGCGTTCAGGCGCTGGCCAGCTGTTTTTCCACCGCTGCCGCTGATCTGCGCTTGCCGAAGGCGCGCAGGAATGTGCGCACGCCGTGGGTCGCGGATTGCAGCACTTCATCTTCCGACGGCATGCCGCCGAGCATGAAGGTGGTCTGCAGTTCGGCGTTGGCTAGCGCCAGGAACTGGCGTGCGGCGACATCGGGATCGTCGACCGCGAGATGGCCGGCATGGGCGAGGCGGGCAAAACGGGCGGCAAGTGCCGGCCAGGTCCGGCCCGGCCCCTGGTCGCGCCATTCGGCGAAGAGCTCGGGATAGCGCTCGCCTTCGGTCTGGATCAGCTTGCGCAGGAAGCGTCCGTCGCGGTTGCAGATGCAGTTCTGATTCATGCGCACGGCAAAGCCGATCAGGTCGGCTTCCAGATCCTTCGGCTGGTCTGGGAAAGAGGCGAAGGTGGCGAAGATGCCGGCATTGCAGCGCTCCGTCAGATCGCGCACCACAGCCATGAAGAGCTTTTCCTTGTCGCGGTGGTGATTATAGATGGTCTGGCGCGACACGCCGGCCTCCACCGCGATCAGGTCGATATTGGCGCCGGCAAAGCCTTCCCGGCAAAAGACCGAAGCCGCCGCATCGATAATCGACATACGCTTGGCCTCGTGGCCGCGTGGCGGGAAAATGTCAGGAGAAACGGCAAGCTTCATAGAAATCTATATAGAGGTGATTGACGAATTAGACAAGGCTGTCTAAATTTGTGGACACAAAAAATGGTGAATTCGCTCCGTAGAGACGAATAATCTCGCTCTGAGCCGTCGGATTTCAACGGGATGGAACGTCCTAGGGTTAGTCGTCGCGTTGGCGGCGCCAACCAGACTTGAAAGAAGCCTTTATCATGAGTCCCAAATTCCTCCGCATCGCGGTCGTGCTCGGCCTGTTGTCCGCTATCGGCCCCTTCGCCATCGACATGTATCTGCCGGCGTTGCCTTCGATCGGCGAGGATCTGCATGCCGGCACCGCCGCCGTTCAGATGAGCCTTTTGATCTTCTTCCTGTCGATGGGCTTCGGCCAGATCGTCGTCGGACCGATCTCCGACATGGTCGGCCGCAAGCTGCCGCTTTACGGCGGCCTTGCGCTGTTCATGGTCGGCGGTATCGGTTCGGCCATGAGCCCGACCATCGAATGGCTGATCGCCTTCCGCTTCCTGCAGGGGCTGGGCGCCAGCGCCGGCATGGCGGTGCCGCGCGCCATCGTGCGCGACCTGCACACCGGCACCGAAGCCGCCAAGCTGATGTCGCTGCTGATGCTGGTGTTTTCGGTGTCGCCGATCCTGGCGCCGCTGACCGGCAGCCAGATCATCGAGAATTTTGGCTGGCGCGCCGTGTTCTGGACGGTGACGGGCGCGGCCCTTCTGGCCACCATTCTGCTGGCGACCTCGCTGAAGGAGACGCGGCCGGCGGAAGAACGCGTCGGTTCCTCCTTCGGAACCGCACTCGCCGGCTATCGCTTCCTCATGGGTGACCGCAATTTCCTCGGCCTGGTGGCGATCGCCGGCTTCGGCATCGCCAGCTTCTTCGTATACCTCTCGAGTTCGTCCTTCATCCTGATCGACCATTACGGGCTGTCGCCTTCCGTCTACAGCGTGTTCTTCTCGATCAATGCGGTGGCCTTCATCGGCATGTCGCAACTGACGGGGATGCTGTCGGAGCGCTTCGGGCTGAAGCGCGTCGTCTGGGTGGCGGTAACCGGCTATGCCACGACGATGGTTGTGCTGTTCGCAGTCATGGCGACCGGCGTCGACCGGCTCGATGTTATGGCGGCACTGCTGTTCGTCGGCTACGGCTTCCTCGGCCTGGTCATCCCGACGACGTCGGTGCTGGCCATGGAAGAGCATGGCGAGATCGCCGGCACGGCCTCGGCGCTGATGGGCACCCTGCACTTCGCCATCGGTGCGCTGGCGATGGGCGTCGCCGGCATCTTCTTCGACGGCACCCCGCTGCCCATGGTGGCCGGCATCACGCTCTGCGCGGTGATCTCGTTCACGCTGGCCAAACTGACGCTTGGCCGCTCGCGCGAAGCCGTTGAAGCGCCGGCCGAGTAAGCTGACCGCAATCGACCGGAAAGGCCGGGTCATCCCGGCCTTTTTCACGTCTGGGGTAATCCGGCCCCGGCCAGAACCACGGCCTTCGACCGACGCCAGCGGCAAATTGCACCAGCTCATGGCTCAATTTGGTGTAGGCTTCGCCGCCCATCGTCATGCGAAATCCGGCCAGCGGCAGCCGGCATTGAGCCTACGATATCGAGGAGGGGAGAAGTGGAGGTTTCTGTTGCCAGGTACCTCCGAACCCCGCCTAGAAGTGCGAACCTCTAGGGCTTGATTTGAAGCTATCGCACCGCTTACGCGGCGAGACGTGCTTCCGCATAGTTGTCATTTGCAACTACAGGTTTAGCCCGATGACGGTGGTACCATGCCGGGCAAAAGTACGATCTTTACACCTTCGTCGATCCTATTTCGCCCCCAGCAACAGCCGCTCTGATCACAGAACGGTTCTTGGTGGAGGCGCCGGGTACCGCCCCCGGGTCCGAACGGCTTATTACATCGCCCATTTATCGCCATAGTCGGTCAAGCCGACAAAACGAATATAGGGGGCGGGCGCACAAAATGAAAGGCCGCAATGACACTTCTTGGCCGCACCAAACTGCGGCGCCGAGGGTTGACTCGCGGGCGGTCTCAACCGAAGCTTTGCGATGGTGAGGAGTATCGACCGAGCGCACAAGTTGCGGCAGCGCGCCACAGCCCTCATCGATCGGATCCCGTGGCGCCGACATGGGGAAATTTGATGGCCGATTATCTCGCAGACGTGAAGAAATACGACGCCGCCGCAAATGCCGATGTGGTTGCCAAGATTGTGAAACATCTGGGCATCGCGCTGCGCAACCGCGATTCCTCGCTGGTATCCTGCACCGACCCCAAGGAATTGGAGCGCGTCAAGACCAACTGGGTTGCCAAGAAACTTGGCGTGACCGACGGGGCGAAAGCCGACTCAGCGATCGAGAAGACCTGCAAGGCGTTGGCCGCCGACAGCTCCAAGAGCCGCGTGACTTTCTACTATCTGGTCGCCAAGGATCTGGGCAAGCTCGGCTCTTTGTAGAGATTATTGCCGATAGGCAGAGCGCGCGTTTGATTTTGCTCCTCACCGGAGGTCAGCACCGCCCCTCATTGCCCTGCCGGGCATTTCTCCCCGTATAGTGACGGGGAGAAAGGGCTGACCGCAGCCTTGGCTCTCTCTCTCGAACGCTTGTGATTGGCGAAACCGCTGATCACAGCGCCCCTCTCCCCGTCCTTATACGGGGAGAGGATGCCGGCAGGCAGGTGAGGGGCAGCGCTAACCCTTGAAGAGTGATGGGGCAAGCCGCGTTCTGGTCCTTTTGCTGTGTTCGGCCGGCGGCCAGTCGGTTATGATGGCGGTAACCCCGAATCGAGGCGAAGCCGATGCGCCAGTATCTCGACCTTTTGCAGCATGTGCTGGACAATGGCGCCGACCGTGGCGACCGCACGGGCACCGGCACGCGTGGGGTGTTCGGGTACCAGATGCGCTTCGACCTGTCGCGCGGCTTTCCCGTCACCACCACCAAGAAGCTGCATCTGAAGTCGATCATCCATGAACTCCTGTGGTTCCTGGCCGGCGACACCAACATCAAATACCTTAGAGATCATGGCGTTTCGATCTGGGACGAATGGGCCGACGAGAATGGCGATCTCGGCCCGGTCTATGGCAAGCAGTGGCGCTCCTGGCCGGATGGCCATGGCGGGTCGATCGACCAGATTGCCAATGTTCTGAAGGAGATACGCAGGAATCCGAATTCACGCCGGCTGATCGTTTCGGCGTGGAACCCGGCCGAAGTGGAGGCGATGGCGCTGCCGCCCTGCCACTGCCTGTTCCAGTTCTACGTCTCGGACGGCAAGCTGTCCTGCCAGCTCTACCAGCGCTCGGCCGACATTTTTCTCGGCGTACCCTTCAACATCGCTTCCTACGCGCTGCTGACCCTGATGGTGGCGCAGGTGACCGGGCTGAAGCCCGGCGAGTTCGTCCATACGCTGGGCGATGCGCATCTCTATTCCAACCATTTCGAGCAGGCGCGCGAGCAATTGCGGCGCACACCCAAGGCGCTGCCGACGCTGTGGATCAATCCGGAGGTGAAGGACCTGTTCGCCTTCCGCTTCGAGGATTTCCGGCTGGAAAACTATTTTGCCGACGCTTCGATCAAGGCGCCGATCGCGGTCTGATCCGTCCACCGTCAATCAATTCCGACCCTCAATCGATGTCGACCATGACGTCGGTTGCCTTGATCATGGCATAGGCTGCTTGCCTTTTTCGAGCTTGAGATCGGCAACGGCCTCGTTGGTGATCGAAGCGTGACGACGGAGCCGGCGACATCACCGCGGACAGGCGAGGTGCTTTGACGATCTCGACGATCGTTCCCTTGAGGATGTTGCGGGCGCTGATCTTCATCGGAGTTCCTTTCCGGGTTTCGGTGCACGTCCAAACCAGAACAATCGATGCCGAACATACGCTTTCGCAGGAGGCGGCCTTCCCTTGTTATATTCATCCAGATATATCGGTCGGCAGGAGTCGAGCCAGCAGATTTCAAGCCCAGGGAGAGTTTTCATGTTGGGGCACAAAGGTTTTGGTATGAGGGCAATCGCGATTGGCGGCTTTGCCGCAGCTCTGATGGCCGCGATGCCGGCGGCTCACGCGGGAGACAAGGTGATCGTGTTTGCCGCAGCCAGCCTCAAGGACGGGCTCGACGCCGTCACCAAGGCCTGCGAAGCCGATGTCGGTGAAGCGGCGACCGTCTCCTACGCCGCGAGCTCGGCCCTGGCCAAGCAGATCGAACTCGGGGCGCCCGCCGATGTGTTCATCTCGGCCGACCTCGACTGGATGAAATATCTCTCCGACAAGAAACTGACCAAGCCGGACACCGAGGTGAAACTGCTCGGCAACCAGATCGTGCTGGTGGCGCCGAAGGATTCCAAGGTCGAAACCAGGATCGAGAAAGGCTTCGACCTCGCCAAGCTGATCAGCGACGGCAAGCTCGCCATGGGCGACGTCAAGGCGGTGCCGGCCGGCAAGTATGGCAAGGCGGCACTTGAATCGCTCGGCGTCTGGTCGTCGGTCGAAGGCAAGGTGGCGCAGGCCGAGAATGTGCGCGCCGCGCTGAAGCTGGTTTCAACGGGCGAGGCCGCGCTCGGCATCGTCTATGCCACCGACGCGCATGCCGACAAGGGAGTCAAGGTGGTCGGCACCTTCCCGGAGGATTCGCACCCGCCGATCATCTATCCGGTTGCCCAGACCACCGATTCGAAGGACAAGGATACCCCGGCTTTCCTGAAGTGCCTGCAGTCCGCCAAGGCGGTGGAGCTGTTTAGGGATCAGGGTTTCACCGTGCTCACGCCGAGCAATTAAGGTAGCGGCTGACGCATGAACTGGCTGCTGGACCTCACTCCCGACGAATGGAATGCGGTCCGGCTGTCGATCAAGGTGGCGACGGTGGCGATGCTGTTCAGCCTGCCGCCGGGCATCTTGATGGCGCTTTTGCTGGCCCGTGGAAAATTCTGGGGCAAGACGCTGCTCAACGGTGTGGTTCACCTGCCGTTGATCCTGCCGCCGGTGGTGACAGGTTATCTCTTGCTGCTTACCTTCGGCCGGCGCGGGCCGGCGGGAGCGTTCCTGGCCGAGCATTTCGGCATCGTCTTCTCGTTTCGCTGGACCGGCGCCGCACTGGCCTGCGGTATCATGGGCTTTCCCCTGATGGTGCGGGCGATCCGGCTGTCGATCGAGGCGGTCGACCGCAAAATGGAGGCAGCGGCGGGAACGCTCGGCGCCAACCCGCTCTGGGTCTTCGCCACCATCACGCTGCCGCTGATCCTGCCCGGGCTGATCGCCGGCTCGATCCTGTCCTTCGCCAAGGCGATGGGCGAGTTCGGCGCCACCATCACCTTCGTCTCCAACATTCCCAACGAGACGCAGACGCTGCCTTCGGCGATCTACACCTTCACGCAGGTGCCTGGCGGCGATGACGGGGCGCTCAGGCTGACGCTGATCTCCATCGTCATCTCGATGGCCGCATTGGTCGCCTCGGAAGTGCTGGCGCGGCGCGTCGGCCGGCGGATGGACATCGAATGAGCGTGCTGGTGGACATCAGCCATCGGCTCGGCGGTTTCGCCGTCGACGCGCGTTTCGAAAGCGCCGGGCGGCTGACGGCGCTGTTCGGGCCATCGGGCTCCGGCAAGACGACGCTGATCAACGTGATCGCCGGCCTGATCCGGCCGACCAAGGGCCGTATCGCGGTCGACGGCTGTGTGCTGGTCGACACCGATGCCGGCATTTTCGTGCCGAAGCACAAGCGCCGGATCGGCATGGTGTTCCAGGACGCGCGGCTGTTTCCGCATATGAGCGTGGCCGGCAATCTGCGCTATGGCCGCTGGTTCACGCCACCGGCGGAGCGCTATGCGGATATCGACGCGGTCGTCGAACTGCTCGGCATCGGTCCTCTGCTCGACCGGCGACCGGCAAAGCTCTCGGGCGGCGAGAAGCAGCGCGTGGCGATCGGCCGGGCGCTGCTTGCCAGCCCGAAACTGCTGTTGATGGACGAGCCGCTGGCCTCGCTCGACGATGCGCGCAAAGCCGAGATCCTGCCCTATATCGAGCGGCTGCGCGACGAGACCAAGCTGCCCATCGTATATGTCAGCCACTCCGTCGCCGAGGTGGCGCGGCTGGCCAGCGACGTGGTGGTGATGGCGCAAGGCAAGGTCGCTGCCTCAGGCCCGACCGGCGCGATCATGCAACGGCTCGAATTGCTGACGGCGGAGGAACGCGGCGAGGGCGGCGCGGTGCTCGACACCAAGGTGCTGCGCCATGATGAGATCTTCGGGATGACCGTGCTCGGCTCGGCGGCGGGCGAAATCCGGGTGCCGCTTCTGGCGGTCTCGGTCGGCGCGCCTGTGCGCATCCGCATCCGCGCCCGCGACGTGATGATCGCCACCGAACTGCCGAAAGGTCTCAGTGCGCTCAACATCCTGCCGGGCACCATCGTCGCAATCGGTCCGGGCGAGGGTCCGACGGTCGAAATCGGCATCGACTGCAATGGCGCAACCGTGCTTGCCCGCATTACCGAACAATCCAGGCAGGTGCTGAAACTTCATCTCGGCGGCAAGGTGTTCGCGGTGATCAAGACGGTCAGTTTCGACCGTGCCAACACCGGCGCCGGGCTGCCGGCCGAAGCGGATGGCTGATAGCCGCTATATCGTTTTGGAATAGCGCTATGGGTCGAGAGGGGCTAGTGTGACTGTGGAGGACAAGAGATGCCGTCGCTGAGCCTGCGGATAAATCTCGATCCGGACGGGCGCATAGGTCCGGGCAAGATCGAATTGCTGGAGCAGATCGCCACTTTCGGCTCGATCTCGGCTGCGGCACGCGGCATGGAGATGTCCTACAAGCACGCCTGGGATCTGGTGGAAGATATGAACCGTGTGTTCGGCAAGCCACTGGTCGCGGCGCAGACCGGCGGCAAAAAGGGCGGCGGCGCACAGCTGACCTCAGTTGGCCTTGCAGTTGTCAGCCGTTTTCGCGCTATCGAGCGCGCTGCGGCGGCAGCGGCGGCCACGCATATGGACGCCTTGCAGGCGGAGATTGATGCTGGGTGAGGGTTGAAGCTTGCGATCCGTCACACCCCCCTCTGTCCCTGCCGGACATCTCCCCCGCAGGGGGAGATCAGCTAGCCCGTAGACGGGCGCTAATCTGTTAGGCGATTGGCGAAATCCTCCGTGACGGCCAATCTCCCCACTAGAGGGGGAGATGTCCGGCAGGACAGAGGGGGGCGCGAAGGAACTCGACCTTTGAGCGCGCTATTCCTCGGGCTCTCCTGCTTTACGCAGCAGATAGGTGTCCATGATCCAGCCCTTTCTTTTCCGGGCTTCTTCTCTCGTCCTCTCAATCTCCTCGCCGACATCACCCAGGCGACCGGAAACGATGATCTCGTCCGGTGTGCCGAGATAGGCGCCCCAATGGATGATCAGATCCTTGTCTGCCAGCGTGTTGAAGGCGCATTTGCCGTCGAGCATGACCACGGCGCTGCCGGCATTGTGCGGCATGCCTTGTTCGGCGAGGCGGCGGCCGGTGGTGATCAGCACGGGGTCGCCGATGCGGTTCAGCGCCATCTTGTGGCCGGCGGCTAGCGCCTGGACGGCGGTGATGCCGGGAATGACCTCCAGTTCGAATGCGACATTGCCCCTCAGTCGTACGCGCGCGAGGATGCGCAGCGCGCTGTCATAGAGCGAGGGGTCGCCCCAGATCAGGAAGGCGCCGCAGCCGTCCTCGGCAAGGTCGTCGCGGACCAGGCTCTCATAAATCTGGGCGATGGCCTCGTGCCAGTCATCGACGGTCGAGCGATAGGAAGGCGCCGGCTCGGCGCGCACCGGCACGTCGAACTCGACGCGGCGCGATTTCGGATTGCTGACGAAACGGTCGCAGATATGGCGGCGCAATTCGGCAAGGTCGTTCTTCTTCGCCCCCTTGTCGGGGATAAACAGGACGTCCGCCCGGTTTAGGCCTGATATGGCCTGCACGGTCATATGGTCGGGATTGCCGGCGCCGATGCCGATGACGAGAAGCTTGCGCATGACGCGAACTCCTGCCCGATCGAAACCTGTTAGTCCAGACCGCCGATTGGCGTGTCCAGACACTGTGGCGTCCTGCTGGGAGACGGAAGGCTTTGAAACGCCACATTGAAACGGCTAGGGTCGCGGCATTCTTGGCGAGGGGCTTCGATGTTGCAATATGTTCTGTCCGTAGCGCTGGCGCTTTTAGCCGTGCCCGCGCTGGCCAATGATACGACCGCCGAACTCGGCACAGGTGGCCTGATCCTGTCGCGTAGCGACGCGGTGTCGATGCAAAGCGAGGACCTCTATATCTCGCCGGAAAAGATCACGGTCGACTACGTCTTCCACAACAACACCGACAAGGATGTAAATGCCATCGTCGCTTTTCCGCTGCCGGACATCGAAGGCAATCCGGAGGAAATGCCGGCCATCCCGGAAAACCAGAGCGACAATTTCCTTGGCTTCGAGGTGACGATCGACGGAGCGCCGGCAAAGCCGCAGCTCGAGCAGAAAGTGTTCGCTGTCGGCATCGATATCGGCGCCGATCTGAAGGCGCAGAACGTGCCGTTCAATCCGTTCGGCGATGCGGCCAAGGCGGCCCTGGCGAAGCTGCCGAAAACGGTCGCCGAGGATTGGGAAAACCGCGGCATCATCATCGAGGATACGGGCAGCGACGGTACCGAGGCGAACAAGGTCTATACGCCGTGGTGGCAGTTGCGCTCAACCTATTGGTGGCGCGCGATATTTCCGGCCAACAAGGATGTCCACGTCTCGCACCGCTACAAACCGAGCGTCGGCGGCACGTCATCGGTGAGTTTCTTCTATGACGGCAAGTTCACCGAGGGCAGCCAGTACACGACCTACAAGACCCGCTACTGCATGGACGACAGCTTCGAGAATGCGGTGCGGCAGGCCGCCAAGGCCGACGGTTATCCGCATTTTTACGAGAACCGCATAGCCTATATCCTGACCACCGGCGGCAACTGGGCCAATGGCAGCATCGGCAAGTTCAAGCTGACCGTCGACAAGGGCAATCCGAAAGCGCTGATCTCGTTTTGCGGCGACAATGTCAAGAAGGTCGGGCCGACGACCTTCGAGACGGCGGCGCAGGATCTCTATCCCGAGCACAACATCGACATATTGCTTTTGGAGCCGTCGGATGACGGCGCCGGGGGAGCCAACTGATGGACGTCGCGATCTATGTCGCCATTGCGCAGAACGGCGTCATCGGGCGCGACGGCGGCTTGCCGTGGCGGCTGTTCACCGATCTCAAGCGCTTCAAGGCCGATACGATGGGCAAGCCCGTCATCATGGGCCGCAAGACTTATGAAGGCATCGGCAGGCCGCTGCCGGGCCGATTGAACATCGTGGTGACCCGCGACAAGGCCTGGCGCGCCGAGGGCATAGAGGTGGCGCACTCGCTGGAGGCAGCGATCCAGCTGGCCACGGTGCGCGGGCGTTGCATGGCCGGCGTCGACGAAATCTGCATCATCGGCGGCGGCGAGATCTATGCGCAGGCGCTGCCGCTGGCAGACCGGCTGCACGTCACCCATGTGCTGGCGGCGGTCGATGGCGACGCGCATTTTCCCGACATGGATCCGGATTTGTGGCGCCTTGTCAGCGCTCAGGACGTTCCGGCCGGTGAAAAGGACAGCCATGCGACGCGCTATTCGGTTTACGAGCGACGCCGCGGCGTGCATTGAGACGATAAAAGGGTCGCGAACGTCCAAAACGGACATGCTCGGCAGCGGATCGCGTTGAAAGCGCATCGCGGCATCCCTATAGAAGAACAACTGGATTTTGCGCCGCAACGCCGGCGCCGAGGGAATTCCAAGCGAAAGGACATTCATGCCCTGGAACGACAAGAGCGGCGGCGGCGGCCCATGGGGCGGCGGCGGCAACAATCAGGGACCCTGGGGGCAGGGACCGAAGGGGCCTAGCGGCCCGCCGGGGTCACCTCCCGATCTCGAAGACATCATCCGCCGCGGCCAGGACCGGCTGCGGCGCGCGCTGCCCGGTGGCGGCGGCGCCAGCCCGGCCGTCTTTGCGCTGATCGCAGCGGCTCTGATCGTGCTGTGGGCGTTCAAGGCGGTCTACACCGTGCAGCCGGACGAGGTTGCGGTCGAGCTGCGCTTCGGCAAGCCGAAGGCGGAGCTGTCGCAGCCGGGTCTGCATTTCCATTGGTGGCCGGTCGAAACCGTCGAGACGGCCAACATCGCCGAACAACTCGTCGATATCGGTGGTGGCGGCGCGACGAGCGGCAACTCGTCGGGGCTGATGCTTACCGGCGACCAGAACATCGTCAACGTCCAGTTTTCGGTGGCCTATCAGGTCTCCGATCCGCGGGCCTATCTGTTCGACGTCTCCGACCCAGAAGGCATGCTGCAGCAGGTCGCAGAGAGCGCCATGCGCGAAGCGGTCGGCCGGCGACCGGCCCAGGACATCTTCCGCGACGACCGTCAGGGCATTGCCGCCTCGGTGCGTGAAATCATTCAGACGACGCTGGACGGCTACAAGGCCGGCCTGAATGTCAACGCGGTTTCGATCGAGGACGCGGCGCCGCCGCGTGAAGTGGCCGACGCGTTCGACGAAGTGCAGCGCGCCGAGCAGGACGAAGACAAGTTCGTCGAGCAGGCCAACCAGTATTCCAACCAGAAGCTTGGCCAGGCGCGTGGCGCCGCGGCGCAGATCCGCGAGGACGCGGCAGCCTACAAGAACCGTGTCGTCCAGGAAGCCGAAGGTGAGGCGCAGCGCTTCATCTCGGTCTATGACGAATACGCCAAGGCGCCCGATGTTACGCGCCGGCGGCTTTATCTGGAAACGATGGAGAAGGTGCTGAAGGATTCCAACAAGGTGATCGTCGAACAGGGCAATGGGCAAGGGGTCGTTCCCTATCTGCCGCTGCCGGCATTGCAACCGAAGGCGCCGCCGCCTGCGACCACGGGAGGAGCCCAGTGATGGCCAATCGTCTTCCCATCATCGCGGTCATCGCGGCCGTGCTTCTGTTCCTGCTCTACTCCTCGGTCTTCGTGGTCAATGCGCGCCAGCAGGCACTCGTGCTGCGGTTCGGCGAGATTGTCGACGTCAAGAATGAACCCGGCATCTATTTCAAGGCGCCTTTCGCCTTCTTCGACGCCGACAGCGTGCAATTGATCGAAAACAGGGTGCTGCGCTTCGATCTCGACAACATCCGCGTCCAGGTTTCGGGCGGCAAGTTCTACGAGGTCGACGCTTTCATCGCGTACCGCATCTCGGATCCGCGCGTGTTCCGCTCAGCCGTGTCCGGCCAGATCACACTGGCCGAAGCACGACTGAGGACGCGTCTCGATGCGGCGCTGCGCCGTGTCTACGGTCTGCGCGACTTCGAGGCGGCGCTTTCGGAAGAGCGGGCCGTGATGATGCGCGAAGTGCGCGATCAGCTTCGGCCCGACGCCACCTCGCTCGGCCTGCAGATCGAGGATGTGCGCATCCGCCGAACCGATCTGACGGCCGAGGTTTCGCAGCAGACCTTCGACCGCATGAAGGCCGAACGTTTGGCCGAGGCCGAACGGCTGAGGGCACGCGGCAAAGAGGCCGCGCAGCGCATCACCGCCCGCGCCGACCGCGAAGTGGTGGAAATCGTCGCCGAAGCGCGCAAGGAATCGGAAATCCTGCGTGGTGAAGGTGAAGCCCAGCGCAGCGCGACCTTTGCCGACGCCTACAAACGCGATCCGGCGTTCTTCGACTTCTACCGGTCGATGAATGCCTATGGCACGGCGCTGGACAACTCCGGGACGACGATGGTGCTGTCGCCGAACTCGGAGTTCTTCCGCTTCTTCCGCAATCCGGACGGGACGGACGCGAAGCTGGCGGCGCCTGCGGCTCCGGCGACGGCACCTGCCGCGCCGGCGACGGCACCTGCCGCGCCGGCTGCACAACCTGCACCCGCCCAGTAGGGCGGTGCAGGATTTCCTTGCGGCCATAGGCCTGGTCCTCGTCGTAGAGGGTCTGGTCTATGGCGGCTTTCCCGGCCTTGCCAAACGTCTTGCCGGCGAAGTGATGTCGACGCCGGAAATTGCGCTGCGCATCGTCGGGCTGGTGGCGATCGCCATCGGCGTCGGCATCGTCTGGTTGGTGCGTGGCTGAGGACCGCTGATCTGCAATTCCAGGAAAGTGTGAGCGGTTTTCCGTCCGGAATTGCGTAAAAGCAAAGGGATCGAACGGTTCGCCGTTTCCGCGAAACGGCGAACCATTCTAAGGTGTGACGGAGGATTTATCCTCCTGATGTGGCCATAGCCGCAAACGTGCCGTATTTCTTGCCAACATGACGCGACGCGGCGTTTTGCCGAAGCGCTTTTCTTTTCAGCAATCCGGGAGGCTTTCGATGACATCCAACACCCTTCTGCGCGCGGCGCGGCGGACGTTCATCGCAGGTGCTGCGGCACTTCTGGTCGGCGCGCTTGCCGTTCCAGCTTTCGTGACGCCGACGATGGCCGCGGACGGACCGGCTTCGGTTGCCGACCTCGCCGAAGGCCTGCTCGGTGCGGTGGTCAACATCTCGACCTCGCAGACCGTGAAGGGCACGGAAGGTCCGGGCGCGGTGCCGATGCCGCAGCTGCCCGAGGGTTCGCCGTTCCAGGATTTCTTCGACGACTTCTTCAAGAACCGTGGCGGCGACAAGGATGGCGGCGCGCAAAAGGTACAGTCACTGGGCTCCGGCTTCGTGGTCGACGCCGAGCAAGGCATTGTCGTCACCAACAACCACGTCATCGCCGATGCAGATGACATCGAGGTGAATTTCTCCGACGGCGTGACGCTGAAGGCGACGCTGGTCGGCACCGACACCAAGACCGACGTGGCGGTGCTCAAGGTCGACCCGAAGGGCCACAAGCTGACGGCGGTGAAATTCGGCGATTCCAACAAGATGCGCGTCGGCGACTGGGTGATGGCGATCGGCAATCCGTTCGGCCTTGGCGGCACGGTGACGGTCGGCATCGTCTCGGCCCGCAACCGCGACATCAATTCCGGCCCCTATGACGACTTCATCCAGACCGACGCCGCCATCAACCGCGGCAATTCCGGCGGGCCGCTGTTCAACAGCCTGGGCGAGGTTATCGGCATCAACACGGCGATCATCTCGCCGTCGGGCGGCTCGATCGGCATCGGCTTCTCCATCCCCTCGCAGCTTGCCTCGGGCGTCGTGGACCAGCTGCGCCAGTTCGGCGAGACCCGTCGCGGCTGGCTCGGCGTGCGCATCCAGCCGGTGACCGACGACATCGCCGAGAGCCTCGGCATGGCCACCGCCAAGGGCGCGCTGGTGGCCGGCGTCATCAAGGGCGGACCGGTCGACAACGGCACAATTCTCGCCGGCGACGTCATCATCAAGTTCGACGGCAAGGACATCCATGAAATGCGCGACCTGCCGCGCGTCGTGGCGGAAAGCCCGGTTGGCAAGGCGGTCGACGTGATCATCGTGCGCAAGGGCGTCGAGCAGACGGTGAAGGTGACGCTCGGCCGGCTTGAGGACGGCGAGAAGGTCGCCGCCGGTGAGGACGGCACTACCGATGAGGACAAGGGCGGCGACAAGGCGCCCGCGGTCTCCACGGCCTCGGTGCTCGGCATGACCGTCGGCGAGCTCAATGACGACACACGGAAAAAATTCGGCATCGCGGCCGACGTCTCCGGCGTCGTCATCACCGACGTCACCAAGGATTCGGCCGCCGCCGAGCGCGGCATCCAGGCCGGCGAGGTGATCACCGAAATCGCCCAGGAATCGGTCGCGACCCCGAAGGACGTGATGGACCGGATCGGCGCGCTGAAGGAGCAGGGCCGCAAGAATGCGCTCTTGATGCTGGCGTCCAAGACAGGCGAGTTGCGCTTCGTGACGATCCGGATGGATTGAGTCCGGAAAGCCCTATAACCGATTGTCTTCAGGGAAAGGGCGGCTAGCGAGCCGCCCTTTTTCGTGCCTGCCAGTCCGTGCGCGACAGTTTGTAGAGGACATGCCGCTTGAGGTGCGGGTGGCTGTCAGGGATGGATGGGTGGTCGAAATCGCGAGCCGGGTCAGGGCTCATGCCAAGACGCTCCATGACGGCCGTCGAGCGGCGGTTGGCCGCGACGGCGAAGGAGACGATCTCGTCGCGGTCAAGCGTTTCGAAGCCAAAGGCGAGCCAGGCTTCGGAGGCCTCCGTGACATAGCCCTTGCGCCAGAATTCCGGCGCCAACCGCCAGCCGATCTCGATCGTATCGGAAGGCAGGGACGGCACGTGATCGGTCTTTAAGAGACCGACGAAGCCGATGCATTCCCCAGTCGCGGCGATCTCGGCGGCGGCAAAACCAAAGCCGTCCTCGGCGATCCAGCCCCGAAACTCGTCCATCTTGGCATCCGTCTCGGCGCGGTCGCGGCGGAACGGAAAGAATTCCATCACCCGCTCGTCCGAATTGATGCGGTGGAAGAGTTCGCGATCGCGGTCTTCCCAGTTGCGCAGGATGAGGCGCTCGGTGCGCATCGGTTTCATTGGGCGAACTCTTCCTGGCGGTAGCCCTGGAGATAAAGCAGCGCGGTGAGATCGCCATGGTCGATGCGGACCTTGGCTTCGCCAGCAACGGCCGGCTTGGCGTGGAGCGCGACACCGGTGCCGGCCAGGCGGATCATGTCGAGGTCGTTGGCGCCGTCGCCGACCGCAATCGCATCGAATGGCGTCAGGCCGAGGCGGGCCGAGATATCGTTCAGCGCATCGGCCTTGGCGGCGCGGCCGAGGATCGGCTCGGCGACCAGGCCGGCAAAGCGCCCGTTCTCCTCGATCAGGCGGTTGGCACGGTTTTCCTCGAAGCCGAGCATGGCGGCGACACGGCTGGTGAAGACGTCGAAGCCGCCGGAGACAAGCGCCGTCCAGGCGCCATTGGCGCGCATCGTCTGCACCAGAGCGCGGCCGCCCGACGCCAGCGTCAGGCGGTTCGCGATGATGCGGTCGACGACGGCGGCATCGAGGCCTTTCAGCAGCGCCACGCGTTCACGCAGCGCCGGCTCGAAAGCGATCTCGCCGTTCATCGAGCGTGCCGTGATGGCGGCAACGCGGTCCTTGACGCCGATCTCGTCGGCGAGTTCGTCGATGCATTCCTGGTCGATCATGGTTGAATCCATATCGGCAAGCAGGATTGTCTTGCGGCGGCTTTCGGCCTGCTGAACGATCACGTCGACCGGCTCTGAGCCAAGTGCTGTGCGCAAGGCGGCACTTGCCTCGGCGGCTTCTGCCCCCTCGGGCAGCACCAGGTCGCAGGCGACGCCATGGCCCAGCCAGCGAACAGCGCTTGCACCGACCGACCGTGAGGCGATATTCGCAAGCGAGGCCGACATCGCGCGGCGGAGGGGGTGGGACACAAGCGTGGCAATGAGCGGCATCGAGACTTCCAAGCAGCTAGGCGAGGGCGGGCAGGCGGGCGAGGGCCGCGTGAAGAACGCGATCCTGATAGCCGGGCCGACAGCCAGCGGCAAGTCGGCGCTGGCGCTCGATCTCGCCGAGCGCAAGGGCGGCGTCATCGTCAACACCGATTCCATGCAGGGCTATTCGGTGCTCGATGTGCTGACGGCGCGGCCGAGCGCCGCCGAACTCGGCCGCGCGCCGCACTTTCTCTATGGCCATGTGCATCCCTCCACCGCCTATTCCACCGGCGCCTGGCTGCGCGACGTGATGAAGCTGATCGATGACGGCACGCTCGCCCGACAGCCCGACGACGCCGCCTTTGAACGTCCGGTGATTTTCGTCGGCGGCACCGGGCTCTATTTTCGCGCACTTGCCGAGGGCATTTCGGAAATGCCCGACATTCCGCAGCAGGTACGCGACCGCTGGCGCTACGAGTTAAAGGAGCAAGGCGCAGCCAAGCTGCACCGCATCCTGATGCATGAGGATTCGGCGGTCGCCATGCAGCTGAAGCCGACCGACGGCCAGCGCATCGTGCGGGCGCTGGAGGTGCTCGATGCATCCGGCCGCTCCATCCTCGAATGGCAGGCAGCACGCGGCCGGCCGCTGATCGACCGCGACAGCGCTCGGTTCTTCGTTATCGAGCCGGACCGCGCCGCCCTTGTCGAGCGGATCGAAACAAGGTTCGACCGCATGCTCGATCTCGGCGCGCTCGATGAGGTCAAACGGCTTGCGGCGCTTGGCCTCGATCCCGAGCTGCCGGCGATGAAGGCGATCGGCGTTCGCGAACTTTCGGCCGCCATGGCCGGTGACATCAGCTTTCCTCAGGCCATCGAGCGCTGCAAGGCAGCGACGCGGCAATATGCCAAACGGCAAACGACGTGGTTTCGCCATCAGCTGGGACCGGAATGGCTGAGATTGCGGCCCGGCGACGGCCTGCAAGCCGTGATTTGATTTTCGTGCTGCTAATACAATTAAAGAAACAGAAGTAGGAATGAACATTCCCGCTCCGGTTGTCTGGATTAACCGTCCGTAAGGCGCCGGCATGCCATAGATCCGGGGGGTACTTTTCCAACGGGGAGCAGATGCGTTTCCACAAGGCGGAATCCGCATTTTTCGTCTTTATTTTCGTGATCCTGGCCGCAGGCCTGGTGACGCTTTATGCCTATGGTCAATTGCAGTCCATCGCGGTCGGTCACGATACGACTTCCCGGGTCGAGAGGATCGCTTATCTCAACACGCTGCTGTTTGTCACCGGGGTGCTGCTGGCGACAGCGCTGTTCTTCGGCGTGTTCTTCATCTACCCGTTGATCCGTAGGCAGGCGACGGAAGAGGGCAAGCTGCGCGCCATGACGGTTTCGCTCAGCGCCCGCTCGGAAACGCTGCAGCATGCGGCATTGACCGACGGCCTTACCGGCATGCAGAACCGGCGCTATTTCGACGATGCGCTGAAGGAATATCTCGAGGAATTCCGCCGCATCGAAAAGCCCGTCGGGCTGATGATCCTCGACCTCGATCATTTCAAGCAGGTCAACGACACGCATGGCCACGATGTCGGCGACGAGGTGCTGAGGGCAGTCGCCAATTGCCTCAAAGGCATGACGCGCTATCACGACGTGGTGGCGCGGCTCGGCGGCGAAGAGTTCGCCGTTGTCACCCCCAACATGGACGCGGAGTTGTTGGGGAAGTTCGCCGAACGCATCCGCAAGGCGATTGCCAACATGTCGGTGCTGTCGGGCAATGTCCGCCTCAAGATCACCACCAGCGTCGGTCTTGCCGTCTGGGATCGGAAGGAAACGGCCGAGGAATTCTACCGCCGCGCCGACCGCCAGCTCTACGAGGCGAAGAGGCAAGGCCGCAACCGCGTCTGCGCCTAAATCCCGGCATTAAATCCGTGAGGCTGGCCGTTTGATGCCGTCTTCTGCGCTTCCGGCCTTCGCCGGCCGAAGCACTCATGAGGTGGTGGCGGCAGCTATGGCTACGGCCGGCGTAGGCCGGTGCTCACGGACTCAATGTCCGCTCCGCTCCGGTTCTCGAAGTCGACACCGACCGACTCAGCCTGACGAATTTTCTGGCGTGATTTACCCAAGCTGGCTGACGAAGCTGATCTCGGAAGTTGACGCGGCTTGCCGGTGGCCAGAAGGGTGTGCAGGCTAATCGTTCTGCGGGCGCATGCCGAAGGTTGTGGGCTTGAGGCCGTAGCGCAGGTCGAAATCGTCGTCCGGCTGGACGCGCTGGGCGGTCGCCGGCTTGCGGTAATCGGGATCGCCGGCCTGGCGGCCGGAATCCACTGCTTCGGCGAAGGCCATCTGCTGCTGCGGTTTCGGGACGTTGCGCAGCCGCTCGACGATGGCGGCGAGATCGACGTCGTTGCCGTCCTGCGAGAACTCGTCCTGCTCTCGCTTGGCGGTGCCGGGGATCAGGTTCTCCGCCAGTTTTTCGAACTTCAGCCGCATGGTCGTCGCCACGCCTTCACCGAAGGCGATGGCTTCGCGCTGGCCCATGGAGGACAGGAAGGCCAGCGTCGAGGCGGAGGAATCGGCGATCGCCGAGCGGATGATTGCCTGGTCCTGCTCGTTGGCCAGCCGCATGGCGAAAAAGGTCGAGCATTGCGACAGGATGGTCGGATCGAGTTCACCCGGGCGCTGGGTGACGACGCCGAGATAGCAGCCATATTTGCGGCCTTCCTTGGCGATGCGCGACAGTGCATGCCTTGTCGGGGCGAAGCCAAGGCGTGGATCGGCCGGCATATAGCGGTGTGCTTCCTCGCACAGCAGCAAGAGCTTCAGCCGGCCCTCGCTCCACAGCGCAAGGTCGAAGGCGAGCCGAGCCAGCACCGAACAGACGGAGTTGACCACTTCGGACGGCATGCCGGCCATCTCGAAGCAGGTCACCGGGCGGCCATGATGCGGCACACGGAAAATATTGCCGATCGTCTCGTGGATCGTGTCCTCGATCAGCCGCGAATTGAACATGAAGCGATAGCGCGGGTCGGACGCGGCGGACTCGATGCGCGTCTTCAGCGATTTCAGCGTCGGGCGGTCGTTCTTGCTTTCCAAGAGGCCCATGCGCTCGTCGATCTGCTTGATGAGATCGACCATGCGGTAGGGCACCGGCGTGTCGGCGGTCAGCGCATCGCTGCCGCGGCGCACGTAAGAGCCTGAATTGGGATTGCGATAGAGGTTCTTGGCGGCGGGGATCAGGTCGCGCAGGACATCGACTTCTTCCGGCACGACCTCTCGGCCGCGAAACAGCACTTCGGCGAATTCTTCGAGCCTGAACATCCAGAACGGCAGGTCAAGCGTCTTGGAATCGACCCGGACGCAGAACTCAGGCAGGGATGCCGCGAATTCATTGTGCGGATCGAGAATGAGGATTCGCAGATCGGGCCGGGCGGCGATCGATTTGCGCAGCAGCAGCGAGATGGCGGTGGATTTGCCGACGCCGGTTGTGCCGACAACGGCAAAATGGCGCGCCAGCGTGTCGTCGATGGCGATGTTGGCGTCGATCGACTCATCCTGCGACAGCGTACCGATGGTGATCGAATGACGCCCGGCGAGATCGTAGACCGCCTGCAGATCACGGGTACGGATGCGGTGCGCTATGGCGCCGATATGCGGATAGGTGGTGATGCCGCGGTCGAACACCGGTTTGGCCCCCGGTTCGGCGCCGTCGCGCACTTCGCCGATCAGCTCGACGCTGACCTCGATGGGATTTTGTCCCTCATTGCTCCAGGCGCGATCCGATTTGCCGATTTCGTAGACCAGACCAACGGTGCGCGATGTCCCGAGATTGATGGAGATCATCTTGCCGACGGTCCACAGGCCGGTGACCGCTCCTTCGATGTCGTCGGCATAGGCGCTGATGGTGGCGCGCGCACCGTCGCACTGCACGACGTTGCCGAGAATGCGCTTGTCGCTCTGCTCTGCGCGGCGGCGCTCCTGCGAGGTCGGTTCGCCGACGGAGGCTTCGCGCTCGACAAACATACGATCCGATCCCCATTCCCGTGGAGCCTCGATCCTACACAGACGGGGTTAAGGTGGCGTGATGCGGGATGGTGTAGCAGGGGTTAACCCGTCAGCGAAAATTCAACCGGCCGGCCTCTTCCCCCAATCCGAAGATTCGATATATTGGACGAATGACTGATATAGCGAATGACATGTCGGCCACGATAGGCAGACGAATCCACGCCGAAAGAGCCTTGCGGGACTGGTCGTTGGCCGACCTGGCGAACCGCTCCGGCGTCTCCAAAGCCATGCTCAGCACTATCGAGCGCGGCATGACCAGTCCGACGGCCGCGCTGCTGGTGCGCATCGCCGCTGCTTTCGGCATGACGCTGTCGACGCTGATTGCACGCGCCGAGCAGCAAGGTGGCGGCCTGCTGCGCGAGAGGGAGCAACCGGTCTGGAGCGACCCCGGTACGGGCTATGTCCGGCGGCATCTGTCGCCGGTCTCCGACATGCCGCTCGAATTGATCCGGGTGCAGTTGCCGGCGGGCGCCAGTGTGAGTTTCCCGGCGGCGTCCTATGCCTTCATCAAGCAGCAGATGTGGCTGATCTCCGGGCGACTTGAGTTCACCGAGGGCGATGTCGTGCACAGGCTCGAGCCCGGCGACTGCCTGGCGCTCGGCGCGCCGTCGGACTGCACGTTCCATGCCGTCGGGCAGCTGCCCGCCGACTATCTGGTCGCGCTGGTCAGGGGCTGAAATCGTGGCAAGACGTCCCAAGCGCTCCGACAATGGCGGACCGCCGCTCGATGATTACAAGGGCCCGCCATGGGGCAAGGGCGATCCCTACATCTTCCTGGCCTGGCAGGCAGCGCATGCCAAGGCGTGGAAGGCGCCAAGCCGTGACGTGATGCTGATGCGCATGGAAAAGGCCGAGTGGCTTGGCCTGACCTATGAGGAATACACGCTCGAAATCCTCGAACGCGGGCTGCATCTGCAGCCGAAAGACACCGATCGCATCGCCGCGATCAAGGCGAGACGAAAGCGGCGCCGCGTCGCGCGTCTGGATTAGCAAGGGAAAGTGCAGGTGAGTCCCATCGAAATCAGGTCGCTGACTGCGGAAACACGCGACATGCTGGCCGACCTCCTGATCGAGACGGTCGCGGCCGGCGGCTCCGTCAGCTTCATGCATCCCTTATCCAGGCAAGCGGCGGAAACCTTCTGGAGCAACTCGTTGATGGCAGCAGAGAGAGGCGAAAGAGCGGTGCTGGGCGCTTGGTATGGCGACGCGTTGGTCGGCACCGTCACCTTGGTGCTCGACTTTCCGGTCAATCAGCCGCACCGGGCCGAGATCGCCAAGCTGATGACCCGCGTCGAACACCGCGGCAAGGGCATAGCGAGCCGGCTGATGCGGGCGGCCGAAACGCTCGCCGTCGAGAAAGGCCGCACGCTTCTGGTGCTGGACACCGCAACCGAGGAGGGCGCTTCCGGCCTTTACGAAAAACTCGGCTTCACGCTCACTGGCGAAATACCGGACTTTGCCCTGAAACCGCATGGCGGGCTGACCGGCACGCTCATCTACTGGAAGCGCATCGGCGGCGCTGCCTAACCCTTGTGGTGAACCTCTTGCAGCGCGTAGACCGGCGTCGCGATGCCTTCCATGCGCGCCTTCAGCTGCAGCGCCAGGAACTGGGAGTAATGGCGCGACTGGTGCAAATTGCCGCCATGGAACCACAGCGCCTCCTGCTGCGTCGGCTTCCACATGTTGCGCAGCTCGCCTTCCCAGGGGCCTGGGTCCTTGGTGGTGTTGGAGCCGAGGCCCCAGCATTTGCCGACCTTGTCCGCGACCTCCCGTGAGATCAAATCGGCCGCCCAGCCATTCATCGAACCGTAGCCGGTGGCGTAGACGATGAGATCGGCCGGCAGTTCCGATCCGTCGGAGAGCAGAATGGAGTGCTCCTTGATCTCCTTCACGTCGACACCGCTTTTCAGCTTGATCGACCCATCGATGATCAGGTCGGAGGCGCCGACATCGATGTAATAGCCCGAGCCGCGCCGCAGATATTTCATGAACAGGCCGGAGCCGTCATCGCCCCAGTCAAGCATGAAGCCGGCCTTTTCCAGGCCCTTGTAGAATTTGTCGTCCCGCTTCTTCATCTCGGCATAGGCCGGGATCTGGAATTCGTGCAGGATCTTGTAGGGCAGGGAGGCGAAGACGAGGTCGGCCTTGGCGGTGGTCATGCCGCTCGCGACCGCCTTTTCCGAATAGAGCGAGCCCAGGCCGATCTCCATCAGCGTGTCCGACTTGACGATATGCGTGGTCGAGCGCTGCACCATGGTGACGTCGGAGCCGGCCTCCCAAAGGGCTGCTGCAATGTCGTGGGCGGAGTTGTTCGAGCCGATGACGACAGCTTGTCTGCCGACATAGGCATCGGGTCCCGGATGCTTCGAGGAGTGATGCTGGTCGCCCTTGAATGTGTCCATGCCCTTGAAGTTCGGCATGTTGGCCTTGCCGGATTGCCCCGTGGCCAGCACCAATTGTTTCGGCTTCAGCGTGATGTCCTTGCCGTCGCGGCGCACGACAACGGTCCATTCCTTTTTCTTGTCGTCATAAACGGCGCTCTTGGCCTCGGTCGATGACCAGTAATTCAGCTCCATCACCTTGGCGTACATTTCCAGCCAGTCGCCGATCTTGTCCTTGGGCGCGAAGACCGGCCAGTTCCTGGGAAAGTCGATATAGGGCAGATGGTCGTACCAGACCGGATCGTGCAGGCAGAGCGATTTGTAGCGCTTGCGCCAGCTGTCGCCGGCCCGTTCGTTCTTCTCGACGATGATGGTCGGCACGCCGAGCTGCCGCAGCCGCGCGCCGAGCGCGATGCCGCCCTGGCCGCCGCCAATGATGAGCGTATAGGGCTGCGTCTTGAAGCCGAGCTCGGCGGCCTCCTTCTCGCGCTCCTCCTTCCAGGTCGGGCGGTTCTTGCCATGGCCGTGCTTGGCGCCGAGCGGGCGGTCGAAACCGGCCGGCTCCTCATGGCCCTTCAGCTCGACCATGGTGGTGAGCAACGTCCAGATCTTGCCGTCCTTCAGCCGGATGTGGCCGAAGCCGCGCGCCACAGACGTTTCGAAACTGATCCAGCCGTCGAGCAGGCCATCGTTTTCAGTGGCGTCCTCGCCCCTGGCGATCGCCCAGTTCGATGGGTTGGTTTTGGCCAGCTGGCTCACCAGCATGTCGCGCACCTGGTCACGGCCTTCCATGGTCTTGATGTTCCAGGTGAAGCTGACGAGATCGCGCCAAAAACAATCCTCCTGAAAGCAGGCGACCGCCTTGTCGATGTCACCGGCGGCGAGTGCCGCGCCGAAGCGATCGAGCAGGTCGGAAAGCTTCTTGTTGGGGGCCTTGTCGAGCATTGAATTTCCTCCGCGATTTTTCTTGGCCGCCTGTAGCGAGCGGAACCCTGCCGAAGCTTGACGTCCGGCCTGGCGCAGTATCGCGACAAATTATGCGCCGCGTCACGTCGTCCAATAGTTTGCCGCGTATTCAGGGGCTTATCGGGAAATCGGGACGCCGAAGACCGTTGCGAACCAGCGGCGGACCGCTTCTTCGGCCGGGCTCAGATGCGCGCCCGAAGGTGCGGTCAGATAGTGGCCGGCACCGCTCGACAGCGTAAAGCCGGACAGGGTAACGAGAGATCCTTCGCGCAGTGCCGCGTCGGCCAACGGTCGCGATCCCAGCACCATGCCGGCGCCGTGCTTCGCCGCCTCCAACGCGGTAACGAAACTGTCGAATTTGTGCGTGGGCCCGAGCGCCGGCTTCATCCGGGCGACGGCGAACCACTCGCCCCACATTTCCCGCGCGCCGACCACTGTAAGTCTCGGCAATCCTGTCCAATCCTTGGCCTTGGCGACATTTGGCGACGCCATCGGCGTTAAGGTTTCGCGGGTGAGGCGGTCGGCCTGCCGTCCGGCAAAGGAGCCGGAGCCAATGCCGAATCGGATGTCGAGACCCACAAAGCGCTCGCCGTAATCGGCCGGTGTGTGGATGGTCTCGATCTGCAGCTGGACGAAGGGCAGGTCCTTGGCCATTTGCGGCAGCTTCGGCGCGATCATCAGCACGGCAAACGAGATCGGCGAGCGTATCGTCACGCTCTGGACGGTCTTGGGTTCGAACAACTCGCGCGTGCTGTTGGCGATCACGGCAAAGGCCGATTGCAGATGCGGCAGGTAGGCGGCACCCTCCGGCGTCAATTCGACGCCGCGCGCCAGGCGGATGAACAGCGGCTGCTTCAACCGCTCTTCGAGAGAACGGATGTGCTGGCTGACCGCAGCCTGGGTCAGGCCAAGCTCGGCCGCGGCGGCGGTGAAATTCGACAGCCGCGCGGCGGCCTCGAAACTCCGCAGCCAGTCGAGCGGCGGCAAGGGCAGGGTTGTTTGAGGCATAAACCGTTTATGGCCTTTGGCCGCAAAATGATAATTTGAGTTATGCCTTCGACATCATCACGATGCAACCGGAAACCCTGCGGAGTTGGCTGCGGGGCGCAGCGGACAGGAACGGATCTCCATGCTTACCCAGGCGCTGATCGGCGACGAAGGAAGAACGATCGACCTCGGTTGGAAGGACGGCGCGCGCACTCGCTTTCACGCCATGTGGTTGCGCGACAATGCGCTCGACGACAAGACGCGCAGCGCCGGCAACGGCCAGCGGCTGATCACCATTCTCGACATTCCGGCGCAAACGCGGATCGGCGCAGCCGCGATCAAGGGCGATGCGCTTGAAGTCAGTTTCGAACCGGAGGGAAAGACGGTGCGCTTTCCTGCGGCATGGCTGAGCGCCAATGCCTATGACCGCGATGCCGCCCGACAGCCCGGCTGGACAGGCGAGGGCACCGTGCGATGGACCAGGGCCTCTATGCAGAATTCGGTGCCGCGCGCCGGCTATGTCGCGGCCAGCCGCGACCGCGCCGTCTTGCGGCAATGGCTGTCGGCGGTGAAGACCTACGGCTTCGCGGTGATGGACGATCTGCCGGCCGAATCCGGGGCGCTGTGCAAAGTGTCCGATCTGTTCGGCTATATCAGGGAGACCAATTACGGCCGCTGGTTCGAGGTGCGCGCCGAGGTCAATCCAACCAATCTGGCCTACACCAATCTTGGCCTGCAGGCGCATACCGACAACCCCTATCGTGATCCGGTGCCGACCTTGCAGATCCTGTCGTGTATCGAAAACACGGTCGAGGGCGGCGAATCCAGCGTCGTCGATGGTTTTGCCGTGGCGGCCGCGCTGCAGGCCGAAAACCCCGAAGGCTTCCGGCTGTTGAGTTCATACCCGGCGCGCTTCGAATATGCCGGCTCGTCGGGCGTGCGATTGCAGGCCAAGCGGCCGATGATCGAGCTCGGGCCGGATGGCGAACTCATCGCCATCCGCTTCAACAACCGCTCGCTGGCGCCGACCGTCGATGTGCCGTTCGCGGAGATGGAGGCCTACTACGCCGCCTATCGCCGGTTTGCCGAACTGATCGAGGATCCGTCCTTCGAAGTGACCTTCAAGCTCGAGGCGGGCCAGGCCTTCATCGTCGACAACACCCGCGTCATGCATGCCCGCAAGCAGTTCTCCGGCGCCGGCAAGCGCTGGCTGCAGGGCTGCTACGCCGACAAGGATGGCCTTTTGTCGACGCTGTCGGCGATCGAACACGAATTCAAGGAAGCAGCGGAATGAGCAGCCAGGATTTGAACGCGAGCAACATCGTCGAATTCATCGCCGATATTTTCGAACGCCGAGGGGCTGAATCCTATCTCGGCGAACCCGTCACCATGTCGGAGCACATGTTGCAGGGCGCCTGGTTCGCCGAAAAGGACGGCGCGCCCGATGTGCTGGTGGCGGCAGCACTGCTGCACGATATCGGCCACTACACCAGCGAGTTCGGCACCTATTCGCCCGACGATGTCGAGGACAAGCATCATGACGAAGCCGGCGGCGAGGTGCTGGCGCCGTTCTTTCCACCGGTGATCGTCGAATGCGTCAGGCTGCATGTCGCGGCCAAGCGCTACCTCTGCGCTACCGACCCCACCTATTTCGGCAGGCTGTCGCAGGCCTCGGTCCACACGCTGTCGCTGCAAGGCGGGCCGATGAATACCGAAGAGGTGGCCGAGTTCCGCAAGAACCCGTTCCACGAGGAAGCGGTGCGGGTTCGCATCTGGGACGAGGCCGGCAAGATCGCCAACATGAAGACCCGGGCATTTCGCGACTACATGCCGCTGCTGCAGCGGGTTGTCCGCGACTTCGCCAATCGCGCCTGATCGCAATCCGGGGAAGGAACGGCATATGCACCGTTTCGACGGCAAACATGCGCTAACCGTATGCCGCCGCAGACTTGCCGCGAGCGTCTGCGTGGGCAGGCGCTCGCGCCTCGCTGCCGATCCCTACCGGTGACGAGCCTTGTCACCGCGGATTTTATTGCGACATCCGTCGGCGCGGCCCAAGATCAGTAGGTCAGACTTCGGTGTATATTTGACTCAGACGAAGGTCTGAGAATCGAGCTGCAAGCACGAAAGGAGAGTTTCCTCAGCGTTTGTGAGCCGCAATTTTGGGCTGTTCATTCTTGAATACCGTGACACATCATGATGTGATGGTGGCATGAATGGAGAAAGGCAGCCCCTGTTTTCATCCGTGCGTCGCCGGGCGTACTTTAGCTTGCGCGTATTCGCGGCGGTTGCGGTGACGATGCCGGTGCTTGGTCTGCGGTTGAGCCATGTCGACGGTTACAAGATCGAATTCGCCGCTGCCAGCGCCAAGAGCGGAAACAATGGCAATGGTAACGGTGGTGGCAACGGTAGTGGTAACGGTAATGGCTCAGGCGGCAACGCCGGGAATGCCAACGCCAACGGAAAGGGAAAAAATGGTGCCGGCGACAACGCCGCCGGTAGCCAAGCTCCCAGTAGCCAAGTCAATGCCGCTGGCGACACGGTGACGGTACAGGGCGCCAAAATCCAGGTCGTGCATCGCGATGGATTCAGCGAAAGCATCGAGGCCGGCCGCTTCACTATGAAGGATCCGCTTGGAAGGACAATTGTCGAACGCGCCGTAAGGGCCTCCGACATTGCTCGTCTGAAAGGGCTGTAACTGTTGGTTCGCCAACCAGCATCCGACCTTCAGACAAGCCCCGATCTCCCTATACAAGACCCGTTTTGGGCGCGTGCATAAGAATGGCTGCTTCGGTGCGGTTTCGCACCTTTAGCTTTTGAAATATCCGAGTCATGTGGTGTTTTACCGTTTTCTCCTGCAGGTTGAGACGTTTGGCGACTTCTTTATTGCTCAGTCCTTCGCCTACCAAGGAGATTATCCCAAGCTCGCGTCCCGAGAGATTGGCAACGAGATCGGTTGTGCGCTTTTCCGGCCGGATCAGTTCATTCAAAAGCTGCGCTGACAGGGTCGGCGAAACATATTTTTTTCCTGCGGCTATATAAGTCAGCACCTCGGCCAGCGATGCCGCCCCAATCCCTTTCAGCACATATCCGCGTACGCCCAGCCTGAGCGCCGTTGCCAAATCGGCGTTCGCCTCCGAGACGGTGAGCATGACGATCTTGCAGTCAGGCTGAGTTGCAAGAATATTTTCCGCTGCCGCCAGACCCCCTCCCGGCAAACTGATGTCTAGCAGCAATATGTCGGGATTTGCCAAGGCCGCAAGCTGTTCGGCATCCGTCGCGGTTTCGCCCGCACCAACGACTTCGAAGCCGCCGATTTCGGCGAGGCTGCGAGCCACACCCTCGCGAAACAGCGGATGATCATCAACAATGGCAATCCTTATGGGAGCGGTCATTTCTGGTCCTCGATGTTGAGCGTTATGGTCAGCCGGGTCCCCCTGGGGCTCGAAAAGGTCTCGAAGTGACCTCCGATACTTTCGATACGTTCCCTCATACCGGCGAGTCCAAGTCCTTCACACGATCCCGACTGGAATCCAGGGCCGTGATCAAGCACTTGAATGAGGAGCTTGCCCTGCGTCACTCTCGCCTTGACAGCCTGCCCCTTGCCCAGACCGTGTCGCCAGGCATTGTTCAGCCCCTCCTGCGCGAAGCGAAAGATGCTTATTTTCTCGGACGTCCCCAGGTCGGGCAGGCGAGATGGCAGTGAAAGCGATACGGAGGAGGCCGTCCGGCGTTCATGTTCGGCAACCGCAAGCCGCAATATCTCCGCGACTGTCGAAGCTTCGATCTGTGGCAGCACGAGGCCGGTGCAGATGGCGCGGATCTCCCGCATCGCCTCGTCCAACGTATGATGGATATCGGCGATCTCGGTCTTCCGGTGGCTTGGGGATGCGGCGGGATCGAGCAGCAGAGGGCTGTCCATGCGCAGCGCAGCCAGTGCGACCAGCTGAGCTGGACCGTCATGCAAATCAGACCCGATGCGACGCAAGTAACGCTCGTTGATTGCCGTTGCGCGGCGCGACGCCTGCTGGACGCGCTCCCGCAAAGCGGAATTCTGCTCCAAAAGCAACTGAAGTTCGGCCACTTGTGTCTCAAGCGCTGAACGCTGCGTTTCGATAGTGCTGCTGCCGCGAAGCACGATTCCCGAGAGCATCGCCAAGGCGACCGCGGTCGCGCCAGCCACGAGCAGCCAGCTCGACCATAGTGCCGAGTTTAAAGTGCCCTGAAGATCGTCGGCTATCTCGTAGAACTCGGAAACGGCCACAACATCGCCCGACCACGGCTCTCGAACCGGATTGTAGATCTCGAGCAGCGAGGCGGTGGGGCTCTTCCGTTCCTTCCTTTCATTTTCGTCCAGATCATTGAATTGCGCCACCACGTTTCCACCGAACGCATGCAGCAAGTTCGCATTTGGCTCGAAGGTCTGGCCGATAAGAGCCGCGTCTTTGGCGTACAGCACCTTGCCATCACGCCGCCAAAGCACGAACGACGCCAGTTTTTTGCCGAGAGCACCCTGGTCCAGGGTTTCATCGAGCGCCCGTTTAACGGTGTCGCTGAGCTGCTGGCTTTTGCGCATATCCGGCAGGATTGGCGCGATGACACTGTCGACGTAAAGCGCGGTCGTGCTTGCAGAGTTGCGGATCACTCCATCTCGTATTTGCGAGGTGACCCATAGGCCGACGACCAGCATCAGCGACAGCAGCCCAATGCTTCCGACTATGATGAACTGCCAAGCCAACGATAGCCTGTTCCAGTTTTGATAGAGACTATCAATGTAGCGCACGTCTCAACCGACCCCGCGACTTTGGCCGTGCCAAAATGCCTAAGCCATCCTACATCTAGAACGGTCGATGGTGCGAGCAAGCGCTAGGTTGAATGCCGGGGAAACCGCAATTTCAGGGCATGATCCCACCGCCACCCGCGGGGAACGGCGGTGGGATCAGCGTTACTGTATGATCTTGACGATCTTCCGCGTGCCGGGGTCGACCAGCACGGTTCGCCCGTCGACCACAACGTAGCGATACTTGACGCTCGGCACTTCATGCAGTTCCACCGTGTCGGGAATGGCGGTCCCCACGTTCAATTCGACACCTGGAATCTTCACCGACGCAAGGGGCTGCTTTTTCACGTATTCGCGCACAACCGTTTCCTGCTCCGGCGCGATGATGACGTCTTGAGCGGCAACTACGCCCGCGCTCGCGAGCAGCAAGAATCCGGCAATTGCGGTCGACTGGTACATGGTCGTCATGATTCTCTCCTTCATGCGAGCAACGCTCATGCATCTTGCGCGAGCTCGATTCCGATACGGGTGGTGTTGATGAGGTTGATGCACACCGGGAGCCGAACGGGCTTTTCGCGGCTGCGTTCCCGCGTGGGGCTTCGGTCCGGGCGTCATCGGGCCAATGGACGATAGGGGGAGGGACCAAAGTCTGGTGCCAGGCTGTAGAGGTCCTAGAGCCTCCTCAGGGCGGAACACAGGGTTCTCGGCATCGTTGAGATCAGCACTTGTGGGAGGCGTTAATGGACAACAGCGTCCATCAGGCACGATGGTTGCTCTTGCCTGTTTTCGGGGTAGCCATCCTGGTCATGACGACGGGAGTACTTCTAAGCTTGTGAGGCTGGTGTCATCGCTATGGGATCACAAGCTCAGAAAAAAGCAAAAATCTTGCGTTGCATTAATTTTTTTATGCAATTTGTAGCTGATTGTTGGCAAAACTACTGCCTACATTTATTGGTCTTCTTAGAAGCCCGATTTTATTCGCAAAATGCGGAACAAAGTATTTTTGACAGAGTTGGCTAGGCTGAGGGACCGACTCTTTAAGGAGAAAGCAGATGAAACATGTGTTGATCACGAGCATGATTGCGCTTGGCGTCGGGTGCGGCGCCGCGATCGCCCAGACCCAGGCTGTGCAGCCGAGCGGCGGCGACAACTGCGCCGCTGGCGCGGCCGATTGCCAGAAGGGCGGCAAGGCCGGCGAACAGGCGCAAGGCAAGATGAAGTCACAGACCGATCAGAATGCACAGGGCCAGGCTGGCGCCACGACCGATCAGCAGGCTCAGGGCAAAGCCAAGCTCAAGACGGATGAACAGGCACAGGGCAAGGCCGGGACCAGTACCGAGCAGAATGCTCAGGGTCAGGCCGGCGCCACGACCGATCAGCAGGCTCAGGGCAAGGCCAAGCTCAAGACGGATGAACAGGCCCAGGGCAAGGCCGGGACCAGCACCGAGCAGAATGCTCAGGGCCAGACCGGCACCAGCACCGAGAAGCAGGCTCAGGGCAAGGCCAAGCTCAAGACGGATGAACAGGCCCAAGGCAAGGCCGGGACCAGCACCGAGCAGAACGCTCAGGGCCAGACCGGCACCAGCACCGAGAAGCAGGCTCAGGGCAAAGCCGGGACCAGCACCGAGCAGAACGCTCAGGGCCAGACCGGCACCAGCACGGACCAGCAGGCCCAGGGCAAGGCCGGGACCACCACCGAGCAGAACGCTCAGGGCAACACAAACGTCCAGACCGACCAGGGCAATACGGCCTCGATCAACAACGTGACAGTCGAGCAGAAGACGCAGGTCACGCAGATCATCCACGAGACCAGGGTTGAGCCGGTGAAGAACGTCGACTTCGACATTTCGGTCGGCATCGAGGTGCCGCGGCACAAAGTGCGCCTGCACCGTCTGCCGGCGCGCATTGTCAAGATCGTCCCGGCTTACGAATCCTATGAGTACTTCGTGCTGGCCGACGGGCGCATCGTCATCGTCGACCCGGATACGTACAAGATCGTGCTGATCCTGACGTGACACGGCAGTGGCTCTTGTTCCCGGCGCGGTGCGATTGAGGGGTATCGTATGCGCCGCGGTGGCCCGCCGACCAGAGGCGGCGGGCCACTTGCTTTGTCTTTCGCATCGCGCGTTTTTCCCGTTGACACCTTGCCTTTCACCCTCGTAGTGTCCGCCACGATGAAAAAGGCACTCATTCTCGTAGGAAAGCGCGTGGGCAAGGCGGTGTAACCGCCGGGCGAAAACCTCCCATGCGCAACACACAGGCTCCCATCGGGGGCCTTTTTTATTGCCCGAAACACGACTAAACGACCAGCAATCGCCTCATGGCTAGAAGTACGGGACCAGACCGATGAGCAACGGACAGAACGAACGGCGCGAAATGCCAAACAGGGAAATGACTGGCGCCGAAATGGTGGTGCAGGCGCTGAAGGACAATGGCGTCAAGCATGTCTTCGGCTATCCCGGCGGCGCGGTGCTTCCGATCTATGACGAAATCTTCCAGCAGGACGAGGTCGAGCACATCCTCGTCCGCCACGAGCAAGGCGCAGGGCATGCGGCCGAAGGCTATGCCCGCTCGACCGGCAAGGCCGGCGTCATGCTGGTGACCTCCGGCCCGGGCGCCACCAATGCGGTGACGCCGCTGCAGGATGCGCTGATGGATTCGATCCCGCTGGTCTGCCTGACCGGGCAGGTGCCGACTTCGCTGATCGGCTCCGACGCGTTCCAGGAGTGCGACACGGTCGGCATCACGCGCCCCTGCACCAAGCACAACTGGCTGGTGAAGGACGTCAACGAATTGGCCGCCACCATCCATGAGGCCTTCCATGTCGCGACGACCGGCCGCCCCGGCCCGGTGGTGGTCGACATTCCGAAGGATGTGCAGTTCGCCAAAGGCATCTATGTGCCGCCGCAGGCGGCGCCGCGCACCAGCTACCAGCCGAAGGTCCAGGGCGACCTGGAAAAGATCAAGGCCGCCGTCGAACTGATGGCCAGCGCCAAGAAGCCGATCATCTATTCGGGCGGCGGCGTCATCAACTCCGGTCCGGAGGCCAGCCATCTTCTGCGCGAACTGGTCGACCTCACCGGCTTCCCGATCACCTCGACGCTGATGGGCCTCGGCGCGTATCCGGCATCGGGCAAGAACTGGATGGGCATGCTGGGCATGCACGGCACTTATGAAGCCAATATGGCGATGCATGATTGCGACGTGATGATCTGCATCGGCGCGCGCTTCGACGACCGCATCACCGGACGGCTGACCGCCTTCTCGCCCAACTCGAAGAAGATCCACATCGACATCGATCCATCGTCGATCAACAAGAACGTGCACACGGAAGTGCCCATCATCGGCGATGTCGGCCGGGTGCTGGAGGACATGGTGCGGCTGTGGCGGGCGAGCGCCAAGGCCGACAAGAAGGCGCTCCATCCCTGGTGGGAGCAGATCGCCAAATGGCGCGCGCGTGACTCGCTCGCGTTCAAGATGAACCACGATGTGATCATGCCGCAATATGCCATCCAGCGGCTCTACGAACTGACCAAGGACATGGACACCTACATCACCACCGAGGTCGGCCAGCACCAGATGTGGGCGGCGCAGCACTATCATTTCGAGAAGCCGAACCGCTGGATGACGTCGGGCGGGTTGGGCACGATGGGCTACGGTCTGCCGGCTGCGCTCGGCGTGCAGATCGCGCACCCGGATGCGCTGGTCATCGACATCGCAGGCGATGCCTCGGTGCAGATGACGATGCAGGAGATGAGCGCGGCGGTGCAGCACAATGCGCCGATCAAGATCTTCATCCTCAACAACCAGTATATGGGCATGGTGCGCCAGTGGCAGCAGCTGCTGCACGGCAACCGTCTGTCGCATTCCTACACCGAAGCGATGCCCGACTTCGTCAAGCTGGCCGACGCATATGGCGGCCATGGCATTCGCTGCGAGAAGCCGGACGAGCTGGACGATGCGATCAAGGAGATGATCGCGGTGAAGAAGCCGGTGCTGTTCGATTGCCGGGTGGCGACGCTCGCCAACTGCTTCCCGATGATCCCGTCGGGCAAGGCGCATAATGAAATGCTCCTGCCCGACGAGGCGACCGACGAAGCCGTGGCCAACGCCATCGACGCCAAGGGCAGGGAACTGGTCTAGGTCCAAGCCGGGGCAGGGCTGTCGCGAGAAGCCGTGCGCAAACAGAGAATTAGCTCAAAGTCTGAAATCGAGATTCATGTCATGAACGCACAGCTTCAACCGACCGGCTCCGCCTATTTCATCGCCAAGGAAACGGAAAAGCCGGAGAACCACACGCTCTCCGTGCTGGTCGACAATGAGCCCGGTGTGCTTGCCCGGGTCATCGGCCTCTTTTCCGGCCGCGGTTATAACATCGAGAGCCTCACCGTCTCCGAGACCGAACACGAGAAGCACCTGTCGCGCATCACCATCGTGACGCGCGGCACGCCGCATGTGCTGGAGCAGATCAAGCACCAGCTCGAACGCATCGTACCGGTGCATCGCGTCGTCGATCTCACCGTGCGCTCGCACGAGTTCGGCCAGGAGCGGCCGCTGGAACGCGAGTTGGCGCTGGTCAAGGTCGCCGGCACCGGCGAAGCCCGCGTCGAGGCGCTGCGTCTGGCGGACGCTTTTCGCGCTTCGGTCATCGACGCCAACACCGAGCACTTCATCTTCGAGATTACCGGCAAGGGTTCGAAGCTCGACCAGTTCATCGCCATCATGAAGCCGCTCGGCCTGGTCGAGATCTGCCGCACCGGCGTGGCGGCGATGAACCGCGGCCCGCAAGGGATGTAGTCTCAGTCCAACTATTTTACCGGCTTGGGATCGACCTTGCCGCTCGCCAGATTCTTACTCTCCCTTTTGATCGGGCGCGATACCGGACAGACGTCCTGGACGAAGCCGTTCAGCGTGTTAACCAGATTGTTCTGGACCAGCGAGTAGCGGATGAATTGTCCCTGCCGCTCCCTGGCGATGAGGCCGGCCGTCTCCAGGATGCTCAGATGCTGCGAGATCGACGGCTTCGACATGTCGAAGCGCGCCGCGATCTCGCCCGCGGTCAGCGAGGAGTGGGCGAGATAGGCGAGGATCTTGCGCCTCGGCTGCGATGACAGCGCCTCGAACACGCGCTGTATGGCGCTGCTTGCCCCGATAGCCGTGTCGCCATCCGCTGCATTGTCTTCGATCACCGCCTGCCTCTGTCGTTTCGCTTCCGGTATTTAGTCTATTGCCTAAATACCTAAATCGGAATAGTAGATAGTTAGCTTATTGCCTAAATAAGCGCCGGCGCGCCGGAAGGCAAGGCTCTTTGGTCCGGAAATGTTTCCTGCAGAGGAGGGGTACCGATGAAGACCATATCCACAGGCAGAATGATCTCGCAGCCCTTGAGCGATGCCGAAGATGGCGAGGTCGTCTGGATGCCGGCCAAGTCGATCTGGGTCGGTGCGATGACGCTGATTGCGTTGGTGTTCGGGCCGCTGACCTTCAGCTGGAGCGCTTTCGCCCTGTTCGTAGCGACGACGGCGGTGACGATCTGCGCCGGACACTCGGTCGGCATGCATCGCCTGCTCATCCATCGCTCGTTCAAGGTTCACATCTGGCTCAAACACGCGCTGGTCTATCTCGGCACGCTCGTCGGCATGGCCGGTCCGTTCGGCATGATCTATGCGCATGACATACGAGACTGGGCGCAGCGCCAGACGGCTTGTCACGACCTGCACGCCCACCGCCGGCCTTTCTTCACCGACGCTTTCTGGCAAATGCATTGCGCCGTAGCGTTGCGCAATCCGCCTGACTTCGTCATCGAGCCGTCGATCAGAAACGACCGCTTCTACAAATTCGTCGAGCGGACCTGGATGCTGCAGCAACTGCCGTGGGCGATCCTTTTCTTGCTCCTCGGCGGGTGGAGCTGGGTGGTCTGGGGCATTGCGGTGCGTATCTCCGTGTCGCTGACCGGGCATTGGCTGGTCGGGCATTTCGCACATCGCAGCGGGCAGCAGGGCTGGCGCGTCGATGGCGTTGCCGTGCAGGGCTACAACCTGCCGCGTTTCGGCCTGGTGACCTTTGGCGAGAGTTTCCACGGCAATCACCATGCGTTTCCCGAATCCGCAAAGCTCGGCCTGGAACGCGGGCAGATCGATCTCGGCTGGCTCTTCATCCGCATCCTGGCTGCCCTCGGCCTCGCGCATGGCGTGAAGCTTCCCGGGAACACGCCGAGGCGCAAAGGCCTGCGGCGTGTGGCTGGCCGTCAGGAGGCCGCCGCCGCTCCCAGCCTGTTGTCGGCGCGGGCCCACGGCAGGTAGACTGTGCCGGCCTGGCTGGCTCGGGATAGGCGGATCACGGCGGAGCGCTTTGGACCAATGGAATGAGGTTGCGTCCAGCGCTCTGTCGATTTAAGTCAGCATTGCTGACCTTTGTGAGCCGTCATGACCCTCGACGCTTTCCTTGCCCTTTTGGTCTACGCCTTCGTGACCTCGATCACGCCGGGGCCGAACAACCTCATGCTCTTGGCGTCGGGCGTGAATTTCGGCCTGGTCAGAACCATTCCGCATATGCTGGGCATCAGCATGGGTTTCCTGGTGCTGTTGCTTGCTGTCGGCTTTGGCCTGGGCGCGGTGCTTACGGCGTTTCCGGCCTTGCACACCGGATTGAAGATCGCCGGCGCTGCCTATCTGCTCTATCTCGCCTGGAAGATCGCCATGTCGCGCTCGCTGTCCAGCAAGGGTGAGACGGAGGCACGGCCGATGCGGTTCATCGAGGCAGCCGCATTCCAGTGGGTCAATGCGAAAGCCTGGGTGATGGCGATCACCGCCATGGCCGTCTACTCCAATCCGGACCACCCGTTCCTGTCGGTGGCGCTGATCGCGATCGCCTTCACCGTCGTCAACCTGCCGAGCGTCTCGATGTGGGCCGGTTTCGGCACAGCGCTGCGCGGGTTCCTGTCGGATCCGGTGCGGCTGAAATGGTTCAACATCGCCATGGGCGTGCTCTTGGCGGCGACGCTCTGGCCGATGCTGAAATAGACGCATCCCGCCTGAGATCTCAACCGCATCCTGGCTGGTTTTCCGACTGCTGAGCCGGCTGCATAGTCATTGTGCAGTGCACATTAAATCTTCGTAATGCCGTGTTTTGGCCCTTTTCCGACAAATGTGCGTCCTATCTACTTCGGCGAGATCGCGGCAAGGCGCCGTGATTGCGTAGAATGAGACCACCGGGTTCGGCGTGTCGGATCATAGGGCTTTTAGTCGATGCGCGGTAAAGTCGTTCTGGCGGTGGTGGTGGCAGCGGCCTGTGTCGCCGCGGCATGGGTCTATTTTTCGCCGGCGGCGATGAGCAGTCTGCAGCAGATGCTGCCGGGCGCCAGGCAGACGGCAGCGGCGGACAAGCCGGCTGGATCGGACAAGGCTTCGGCCGACAAGGCAGGGGGCAAATCCGGCGCCGGCGGCAATGCCGCCCGTTCGGCCTCGATCGTCTCGGCCACCGCGACAACGGCCGATTTTCCGATCCGCCGTTACGCCATCGGCTTCGTGTCGTCGCCGGCCGTGGTCAACATCAACGCCCGCGTGTCCAGCCAGATCGTATCGATCGACGTCAGGGACGGCCAGATGGTGAAGGCCGGCGAGCTGCTGTTCTTGCTCGACGACAGGGCGCTCAAGGCGCAGCTTGCCAAGGATCAGGCGACGCTCGCCAAGGACCAGGCGCTGCTAACCAGTTCGGGCTCCGACCTTCAGCGCGCCAAGGATCTCGTCGCCAAGCAGGCCGGCACGCAGCAGACTTACGATCAGGCGGTGGCGGCGCAAAAGGCTGCCGCGGCGACGGTCGATGCCGACAAGGCGACGATCGACGCCGACAATGTCCAGCTCGGCTTTGCCAGCATCAAGGCGCCGATTGCCGGCCGGCTGGGCGCGGTCAACGTTTCGGTCGGTGACCTCGTCACCTTGAGCAACGGCAACTCGAGCACGGCCACGCCGCTGGTGACGATCACCGAGATGGATCCGCTGCAAGTCAACTTCAACCTGCCGGAGAGCAACCTGGCGCTGCTGCACAAGGCGCTGGCCAACCCGCAGCAAGGCGCGGTGACGCTGACCAAGGATGGCGATCCGACGCCGATCGGCAGAGGCACGCTCGACTTCGTCGATTCCAGCGTCGACACCGCGTCCGGCACCATCGCGACACGGGCGAGCATTCCCAACGCCGATCTTTCACTGTGGCCCGGCCAATATGTGAATGTCGTGCTCGACGCTGGCATCATGCCGCAGATGACATCCATCCCGACCGTTGCCGTGCAGCCCAGCCAAAAGGGACCGTTCGTCTATGTCGTCAAGCCCGACAACACGGTCGAGATGCGACCGGTGCAGGTGGCGCTGACCGAAGGCGAAAACAGCGCCATCAGCGAGGGCGTCAAATCAGGCGAGAAGGTGGTGGTCGAGGGCCAGACCAGGCTGAAGGACGGCGCCGCCATTCACGAAGGCAAGGCGGCCGGCGGTGATCAAGCTGCTCCCAAGGTCGCCGAGGCCGGCAAGGCGGCTGCCCAATGATTTCCGAATTCTGCATACGCAGGCCTGTCGCCACGCTGCTGATGTCGTTCGCCCTCGTGCTGGGCGGGCTGTTTGCCTACAAGTTCCTGCCGGTGGCGGCGCTGCCGAGCGCCGAATTCCCGGTCGTCAACGTCTCGGCCACCCTGCCCGGCGCTTCGCCCGAAACCATGGCCACTTCGGTGGCGACGCCGCTGATCAAGCAGTTCGCCACCATCGCCGGCATCGATTCGATCTCGACCAGCAATTCGCTGGGACGCACGTCCATTGCCATCCAGTTCGTGCTCAACCGGGATATCGACGCGGCGGCCGCCGACGTGCAGGCGGCGATCGCGCGCACGCAGCGGCAGTTGCCGCCGGAGATGACGTCGCCGCCGAGCTATCGCAAGGTCAATCCGGCCGACGCGCCGATCCTTCTGATGTCGCTGGTCAGCGACACGGTTCCGCTCACCGACCTCGACGCCTTCGCCGAAAACGTCATCTCGCCCTCGCTGTCGACCATCGACGGCGTGGCGCAGGTGTCGGTCTTCGGCCAGCAGAAATATGCGGTGCGCGTGCAGATCGACCCGACGGCGCTGGCGGCGCGCGGCATTTCGATCGACCAGCTGCAGACGGCGATCGCCTCGGCCAATTCCAACACGCCGCTCGGGGTCTTGCAGAACGACAAGCAGCAGCTGACCATCACGGCCAACACGCAGCTCACCAATGCCGCCGGGTTCTCCAACCTCATCATCGCCACCAAGAACGGCCATCCGGTGCGGCTGGGCGAGGTGACGCGCGTCATCGACTCGGTCGAGACCACGACGACCGCAAGCTGGTACGACGGCACGCGCGCCATCATCCTGGCGGTGCAGCGCCAGCCCGACGCCAACACGGTCGACGTCGTCGACAAGGTCAAGGCGATGCTGCCGTCGTTCAAGGACCAAATGCCGGCCGCCGCCGACATCAAGCTGCTCAACGACCGTTCGACCTCGATCCGCCAGGCCGTCGACGACGTCCAGTTCACGCTGCTTCTGACGATCGCTTTGGTGGTGACGGTGATCTTCGTCTTCCTGCGCCGGGTGACCGCAACCATCATTCCGGCCGTGGCGGTGCCGATTTCGCTGATCGCGACGCTGGGCGCCATGTTCCTGTTCGGCTTTTCCATCGACAACATCTCGCTGATGGGCCTGACGCTCGCAGTCGGCCTCGTCGTCGACGACGCCATCGTCATGCTGGAAAACATCTTTCGCCACATGGAGGAGGACGGTCTCTCGGCCTTAGATGCCTCGCTGAAAGGCGCGCGCGAGATCGGCTTCACCATCATCTCGATCTCGATCTCGCTGGTGGCGGTGTTCATCCCCGTGCTTTTGATGGGCGGCGTCATCGGCCGCATCTTCAACGAATTCGCCGTCGTGGTAACGGTCGCCATCCTGGCTTCGATGTTCGTGTCGCTGACACTGACGCCGATGCTGTGTTCGCGCTTGCTGTCGGTGACCAAGGCCGATCGCGACAAGCATGCCCCCGGCCACAAGCAGGATATCGTCACCCGCGGCTATGACCGGCTTTTGACCTTCTGCCTGCGCCACACTTTTCTGGTGTTCCTCGTCTTCGCCGGCACGGCGGCAGGGTCGGTCTGGCTGATCGAGGTCTCGCCGAAAGGCTTTTTCCCGCAAGAGGATATCGGCCAGATCTCGGTGACGACGATCGCCAGGCAGGACATCTCCTACGACGCCATGGTCAAGCTGCAGAACCAGGCGGCAAGTGTCTTCTCGCGTTCGCCCTATGTCTCGCATGTGGCCTGGTCAGCCGGCGGCGGCAACAATGCGCTGAACCAGGGCCAGCTCTATGTGCAGCTGAAGGACAAGAGCCAGCGCCCCGACATCGATAAGGTACTGTCGGATCTGCGGCGGCAGCTGGCCGTCGTGCCGGGGATCGATGCCTATATGCAGCCGGTGCAGAACCTGCGACTTGGCGCGCGTTCTTCCGCCAGCGCCTACCAGCTCGTCGTTCAGGGCCTCGATACCGGCCTGACCGACACATGGGCGCAAAAGCTCAACGATGCGATGGCGGCCGATCATGCGAATTTCACCGACGTCACCAGCGATTTGCAGAACAATTCATTGCAGGCGACGCTGGTGGTCGATCGCGACAAGGCGGCGTCGCTCGGCATCGACACCGACACGCTGCGCTCCAGCCTCTATGGCGGCTTCGGCACGGAGCAGGTCTCGACGATCTTCGGCTCGGCCGACAGCTACGAAGTCATCATGGAGCTCGATCCCAACATCGAATGGTCGCCCGAGCGCATGCTGGCCATCCAGGTCAGGACGGCAAGCGGCAGCCTGGTGCCGCTCGGCGCCTTTGCCCGCGTCGACCGCACCGCCGGCGCGCTGACGGTCAACCAGCTCGGCCAGCTGCCGGCGGTCACCATCTCCTATAATCTGCCGCAAGGCGTGGCGCTGGGCGACAGCACGGCCCGCATCGCCGCGCTGAAGGAGCAGATCGGCATGCCGCCGGCGATTTCGACCAGCTTTGCCGGCACCGCCAAGACCTTCCAGGATTCGCTGGCCAATCAGGGCCTGCTGATCGGCGGCGCCATTCTGACCATCTATATCGTGCTCGGCATCCTCTATGAGAGCTTCATTCATCCGCTCACCATCCTGACCGGCCTGCCTTCGGCGGTGCTGGGCGCGGTGGTCGCGCTGCGCCTTGCCGGCATGGACCTGTCGGTGATCGCGGTGATCGGCATCCTGATGCTGATCGGCATCGTCAAGAAGAACGGCATCATGATGGTCGACGTCGCGCTGGAGCTGCGACGAGAAGGCATGTCGGCCAAGGAGTCCATCCACAAGGCGTGCCTGATGCGTTTCAGGCCGATCATGATGACGACGTTGGCGGCGCTGATGGGCACGTTCCCGATCGCGCTCGGCACCGGCGCCAGTGCTGAGCTGCGCCAGCCGCTCGGTGTCGCGGTGGTTGGCGGTCTCCTGGCGTCGCAGGCGCTGACGCTGTTCGTCACCCCTGTCATCTATGTCTATTTCGAGAATTTCTCCGGCTGGCTGGTGAGCTTCTTCTCTTCGAAAAAGAACAGGCCGGAGCTGCATGCGGTCGAGAGCGGCGAGCAGGCCTCGCTGTTCGCTCCCGAGGATCGGCTCGAGCCGCAAAGGGCCGCCGCCGAATAGGCGATAGTCCGTGGCCCAAGCTGTCATGCTTGCGGCCGCGTGCCGCCGATCCTAATCTGAGGTCATGTCCCATGATCATGACCACGACAATGAGCTCGACCCGTTTGCGGCGCGCGTGCGCGCGCTGGAGACCATCCTCACCGAAAAAGGCCTGATCGATCCGGCGGCGATCGACGTCATCGTCGACACCTACGAGACCAAGATCGGGCCGCGCAACGGCGCCAGGGCGGTGGCGAAAGCCTGGAGCGATCCGGCCTTTGCCGAGTGGCTGAAGCGCGACGCGACTGCGGCGATCACCTCGCTGGGCTACACCGGCCGCCAGGGCGAGCACATGCAGGCGGTGTTCAACACGGACGAGACGCACAACCTCGTCGTCTGCACGCTGTGCTCCTGCTATCCGTGGTCGGTGCTCGGCCTGCCGCCGGTCTGGTACAAGGCGCCGCCCTATCGCTCGCGCGCCGTGATCGATCCGCGCGGCGTGCTGGAGGAGTTCGGGCTGACCTTGCCGGCGGAGAAAAACATCCGCGTCTGGGATTCGACTGCCGAACTGCGCTATCTCGTGGTGCCGATGCGGCCTGACGGTACCGAAGGCTGGAGCGAGGACCAACTCGCCGAACTGGTCAGCCGCGATGCCATGATCGGCACGGCGGTGGCCAAAGAACCCGGGACAAAGAAGGTACCGGCATGAACGGGCCGCAGGATCTAGGTGGACAGATGGGTTTCGGGCCGGTCGCGCCCGAAAGGAACGAGCCTTACTTCCATGCCGACTGGGAGCGGCGGGCGCTGGGCGTGACGCTGACCGCCGGCGCCATGGGCGCCTGGAACATCGACGAGAGCCGGCACGCCAGGGAATCGGTGCATCCGGCCGTCTATTATTCCTCGAGCTACTACCAGATCTGGATCAAAGCGCTCGAGGTGCTGCTGAAGCGCCATGGCTTCGTCAGCGAGCGCGATCTGACGGAGGGTCGGGCGGTCGATCCGGCGGCGACGCCCAAAAGGGTGTTGAAGGCCGAAAACGTGCCGGCGGTACTGGCCAAGGGAGGACCTTGCGACCGGCCGGTCGAGACGGCGCCGCGCTTCAAGGCCGGCGACCCGGTGCGGACAAGGAATTTCAATCCCACCGGCCACACAAGGCTACCGCGTTATGCGCGCGGCAAGCACGGAGTGATCGAGGCCGTGCGTGACGGTTTTGTGTTCCCCGACAGCAACGCGCATGGCAACGGTGAAAACCCGCAATGGGTCTATACCGTGGTCTTCGATGGCTCGGAAATCTGGGGCGAGGGCGCCGACCCGACGCTGACCGTCTCGATCGATGCCTGGGAGAGCTATCTTGAGCCGGCCTGAAGGTGCATTGCCGGCGGGTCTGGACGAACCGGTATTCGCCGAACCCTGGCAGGCCGAAGCCTTCGCCATGACGGTGGCGCTGCATGACAAGGGCCTGTTTTCGTGGAGCGAATGGGCCGATGCGCTGTCGGCGCAAGTGAAGAAGCCGGGCGCCGCAAGCGACGGCCACGACTACTACGAGCATTGGCTGGCTGCGCTGGAGACGCTGCTGGCGGCCAAGGGCGTCGCGGGAAAAAGTGACGTCGACACGCTCGCCGCCGCCTGGGAACGCGCCGCGCATGCAACCCCGCACGGCAAGCCGATTTTGTTGGAGAACGATCCCGGGCCGACCAGAGGTAGCGGCGGCGGCGCGAACATATAGTCCGCCTGTGGTTGGTGTTTGAAATCTGGCGGCCGATGCAACTAATTTTCGACGACCATGCCTTCGTCGTCCCCATAGACAAACGCCTCAACGACGGCGAAGCGGCCACGGTTTTTGGAAATGGCGACGAAGTCGTTGTCACCCAAGTGGAGGATCACTTGCTCGTCGCTGATGGTAACACGTTCTATGGTTCTGGCATTTTCGTCACCCAGACAGGCCGTGACCTCGGTATATATCGCGAACCCTGCGTCATCCGACAAGGAGACAACGATGCCATAACCAGGTTCGCCGATTTCGATCTTCTTTATCGACTTTCCGATCAGCCTGTCTGCGAACGACCTCATCAATATCCTCGCTTATAGGTGTCTGCGCCGATCTGCATCTCGATCATGTCCGTGATAGTGGCATTGCCCGATCTAGGTTCAAATGCCTGAATTCAAATCGTTCGTTATCCGCTTGCATGTTCACTTTACGTTCGCATTTGCGCCTGCTAGTTTGTCCCGTTGAAGGTGAGGCAATCCCATCGTTTTAAGCGGTGGTTGGCACCAAGCTTGTCTTTCTCTCGCGAATCCGGTCTGTCGAACCGATGGAATTCTCCCCCCAACAGGACGAGGCTCTGAAAGCGGTGGCGCGCTGGCTGAAAGAGGGCCGGCCGCAGGTCTTCCGGCTGTTCGGCTATGCCGGCACCGGCAAGACGACGCTGGCGCGCTATTTTGCCGAGCATGTCGACGGCCAGGTGCAGTTCGCCGCCTTCACCGGCAAGGCGGCGCAGGTGCTGCGCTCCAAGGGCGCGGTCAATGCCCGCACCATCCATTCGTTGATCTACCGGCCGAAGGGCGAGGAATCGGTGTCGGACGAGGTGACCGGCAAGACCTCGATGTCGCCGACCTTCTCGCTCAATCGGCAAAGCCCTATTTCACGGGCGAAGCTGGTGGTCATCGACGAATGCTCGATGGTCGACGAGCAGCTTGGTCGCGACCTTCTGAGTTTTGGCACGCCGATCCTGGTGCTTGGCGATCCGGCGCAGCTACCGCCGATCTCGGGCGGCGGCTTTTTCACCGAGCATGAGCCGGATGTGCTCTTGACCGAAATCCACCGCCAGGCGCGCGACAATCCGATCATCCAGCTGGCGCTCGACGTGCGCGAGGGCCGCGAGTTCATGCGCGGCGACTACGGCAGCGCGCAGGTCATCGGCAAGGAGGACGTCACCCAGGAGCTGGTGCTGAAGGCGGACCAGGTGTTGGTCGGCACCAACCGAACACGCCGCCGCTACAATCAGCGCCTGCGCGAGCTGAAGGGTTTCAATGCCGATTATCCGCAGGCCGGAGACAAACTGGTCTGCCTGCGCAACGACCCCGCCAAGGGCCTGCTCAACGGTTCGCTGTGGAAGGTAATGACCTCGTCGCGCGAAACGGTGAAGCCGGGCATCAACCTTCTGGTCTCGCCCGAGGAGGACGATCCCGACCGCGGCGTCGCCAAGATCAAGCTGCTCAAGTCAGCTTTCGAGGATCCGGACGCCGATATCCCCTGGCAGCAGAAGAAGCGCTTTGACGATTTCGACTATGGCTACGCGCTGACCGTGCACAAGGCGCAGGGTTCGCAGTGGAACGATGTCGTGCTGTTCGACGAGAGCTGGGCGTTCAAGGAAACCCGCCAGCGCTGGCTCTATACTGCCATAACGCGGGCGGCAGAGCGGCTGACGATTGTTAGATAGCTGGCGTTAGATAGCCGGCGTCAGGTAGCAGCCGGCGCAGCAGGGCTGAGTGGCGTAGCACCCAGCCATTGCCAGGCATCCGCTTCATCCTCGGCCGCGAAGTGCCTGAACTCGATGGGTGGCGAAGCCGGAAGGAAGTTCCGCGCATCCGCTATCCAGTCGGGCTCACCGATCGTCGCGCACCGGGCGATATGCTCTAGCGCATGAACCGTACCTTGTTTCAGCGTCTCGTCGTCCATATCGATCCAGTCGACGCCCTCATGGTCGACCAGCCGCACCAAGACGTCGATCCTCGGGTGCAGCGCGTAGGCAGCCTCCAGCAATCCGAACAGATTTTCGCCGTCGGCTGCCGATACATGGCCGACGACGTCGATGGCGAAAAGGTCCTCACGGTCGGTTTCGAGGCGGCGGATCGCGGGCACGGATTGGAGAAAATTCATTGGCTGGGTTCCCCCTTGCGAGCAGATGTCATCACTGGAACACCCGAAAGCCCCTGTCTGTTCCCATCAAAGGCAGTATAGATGCGCTGCACAAACAGCCGGACCTCACGCCATGCCCGCGAAACTCTCGGTCAATCTCAACGCCATCGCCATGCTGCGCAACCGCCGCGACCTGCCGTGGCCGAGCGTCACCGGGCTCGGCCGCCTGGCGCTGGCGGCCGGCGCGCACGGGCTGACGGTTCATCCGCGGCCCGACGAGCGCCACACCAGGCATTCCGACCTGCCGGAGATCCGGGCGCTGATCGACGACGAGTTTCCCAAGGCGGAATTCAACATCGAGGGCTACCCGACCGAGGATTTTCTGGCGCTTGTGGAAAGACACCAGCCGGAGCAGGTGACGCTGGTGCCCGACGATCCGGCGCAGGCGACATCGGACCATGGCTGGAACTTTGCCGCCGAGGCGGCGTTCCTTATCCCGATCGTCAAGCGTCTGAAAAAAGGGGGCTTCCGCGTGTCGCTGTTTTCCGATCCGGATCCCACCGGCGTCAATGCCGCGCGCGATACCGGCGCCGACCGCATCGAGCTCTATACCGGGCCCTACGGCAGCTACCATTCCGATTCCGCCAAGGCGCGGAAGGAGCTGGAAAGATTGGGAAAAACCGCGGATGCCGCACTCGCCGCCGGGCTCCAGGTCAATGCCGGGCACGATCTGGTGGTGAACAACCTTCCGGCATTGGCAAAGCGCATTCCGGCATTGGCCGAAGTGTCTATCGGACACGGGTTGACAGCCGATGCGTTGGAGTATGGCATGGCCGGCACGGTGGGGCGGTTTCTGAAGGCTTGCGGTTGGTAGCGGTGGAAGGCTCGTGTCGAAGGTGATATCGCATGACAGCAAGCAAGGCGCACCGCACGATGATCGGGGAGTAGTCGATGGCTCTTTCCAGCATCGGTAGCGAGGCTGAACCCGTCGAACAACCGAACCACTCCCACACTGAACAGCACAGCACCAAAGTTCTGATGCTGGGCGCCCTTGGCGTCGTCTATGGCGATATCGGCACCAGCCCGATCTATGCCTTCCGCGAGGCGCTTCACGCTTCGCCTGGTACCGACACGCGCATAGATGTCCTGGGCGTGCTGTCGCTGATCGTCTGGGCGCTGACGATTATCGTCACCATAAAATACGTCGCTTTCGTGCTTCGCGCCGACAACAAGGGCGAGGGCGGCACGCTGTCCCTGATGGCGCTGGCGCGCAGCGCCTATCCAAAAGGCGCCAAGCTTATCCTCGGCATCGGACTTTGCGGGGCGTCGCTTTTTTTCGGAGACGCTATCATAACTCCGGCCATTTCCGTGCTGTCGGCAGTTGAGGGCCTGGAAGTGGTGACACCGACGCTGGAGGCCTATGTCGTTCCGATCACCTTGGTCATCCTGGCATTTCTGTTCTCCGTGCAGCGCTTCGGCACGGGGAAGGTGGCGGCAGTATTCGGGCCGGTGACGGCGCTATGGTTCCTGGCCATCGGCGTTTCCGGGCTCTACCACCTGATGGATGATCCTTCGGTGCTGTTGGCGATCAACCCGTACTATGCGATCGCCTACTTAGCCGGCACGCCGACCGCCGCTTTCGTGACCGTTGGTGCAGTGTTCCTGGCGGTAACGGGGGCCGAGGCGCTTTATGTCGACCTTGGACATTTCGGGCGCAAGCCGATCGTGCTCGCGTGGTTTTCCGTGGTGTTTCCTTGCCTGCTGCTCAACTACTTCGGCCAGGGCGCCTTTGTATTGGCGAATGGCGGCAGGCCGACCAATCCATTCTTCGAGATGTTGCCGGATTGGGCGCTGATGCCAATGGTCGGCTTGGCAACGGCCGCCACCGTGATCGCCAGTCAGGCGGTGATCTCGGGTGCTTTTTCGCTGGCACGTCAGGCAGTGCAACTCAACCTGCTGCCCCGCATCGAGGTGCAGCACACGTCCGAAATGCAGAGCGGCCAGATTTATATGCCGCGCGTCAACCTGCTCATCGCCCTGGGAGTGATGCTGCTGGTTGTCGGCTTCGGCAGCTCGAGTTCGCTGGCTTCCGCTTACGGAATTTCGGTAACCGGCGAGATGCTGATGACAACCATTCTGCTGTTCGTTGTCATGCGCAATTTGTGGAAATGGCAGCTTGGGCTCGCCCTGGCATTGGCGCTGCTGTTCGGCACCATCGACATGGGTTTCTTCCTGGCGAATGTCGTCAAGATCGTGGAAGGCGGATGGGTGTCAATATCCGTTGCCTGCCTCATGGGGCTGATCATGACCACCTGGATACGCGGCAGCCGCTATCTGTTCGACAAGACCCGGCGCAACGAAATCCCGCTCGATTTCCTCGCCGGCAATCTGCTGAAGAAGAAGCCGCAGCTGGTGTCCGGCACCGCCGTGTTCCTGACCAGCGATCCGCAAAGCGCGCCGACAGCGCTGATGCACAGCCTGAAGCACTACAAGGTGCTGCACGAGCAGAACGTCATTCTGTCGGTGGTCACCGCACCGCAGCCGCTGGTGCCCGACAGCGAGCGGGTCAAGATGGAGACAGTCAACGAGTTGTTCATGCGGGTGACGCTGACCTTCGGCTATATGGAGCAGCCCAACATTCCGCGCGCGCTGGCGATCTGCCGCAAGCAGGGCTGGAAGTTCGACATCATGACGACGTCGTTCTTCCTGTCGCGGCGCTCGCTCAAGGCATCGCCCAATTCCGGCATGCCGGTGTGGCAGGACAAGCTGTTCATCGGGCTCGCCCGCTCGGCGGCCGATGCGACGGAGTATTTCCAGATCCCGACCGGACGTGTGGTCGAGATCGGCACGCAGGTGGCGATCTGAGGTTTCCGGCAGCCTTTGACGCCACGCACGGGTCATTGCGGGGCAAGCCCTGCGCTGGGAACATGGTAGCCCTACCGTCACGGCACTTGATATTGCATCGCAGCAAGCGTAGAGCACCGCGCGCTTATCGGAGTGTCGTCCATGGCCCTTACCAATGCTGGTATTGAGGCAGAACCCGTCGAACAATCGAGCCATCCCGAAATCGAACAGCACAGCACCAAAGTTCTGATGCTGGGCGCGCTCGGTGTGGTCTATGGCGACATCGGCACCAGCCCGATCTACGCCTTCCGGGAAGCGCTTGTTGCGTCCTCCGGCGGCGAAATCGCCGAGCGCGGCGATATTCTGGGCGTGCTGTCGCTGATCATCTGGTCGTTGACGATTATCGTCACCATCAAATACATCATGTTCGTGCTCAGAGCCGACAACCGAGGCGAGGGCGGCGTGCTGTCGCTGATGGCGCTGGCGCGCGGCAGTTTCCCGACCCGCTCGGCGATCATCCTGGCCATCGGTATTGTCGGCGCGTCATTGTTCTTCGGTGACGCCGTCATCACGCCGGCAATCTCGGTGCTTTCGGCGGTTGAAGGCATGAATGTCGTTACCCCGACCTTCCAGCCCTACGTCGTGCCGCTGACGCTGGTCATCCTGGCGATCCTGTTTTCGGTGCAGCGCTTCGGGACCGGCGGTGTGGCGCTGATCTTTGGCCCGATCACGGCGGTCTGGTTCCTGGCTATCGGTCTTTCGGGCTTGAACCACATCATCGCCGATCCCGAAATCCTGTGGGCGGTCAGCCCGCACTACATCGTCGCCTTCCTGATCAATTCGCCCGATGTCGCCTTCGTCACCATCGGCGCCATCTTCCTCGCCGTCACCGGCGCCGAAGCGCTTTATGCCGATCTCGGCCATTTCGGCCGCAAGCCCATCGTGCTCGCCTGGTTGGCCATCGTGTTTCCCTGCCTGCTGCTAAACTATGCCGGGCAGGGCGCTTTCGTGCTGGCGAAGAACGGTCACGTCGGCCATCCATTCTTCGAGATGAACGAAGGCTGGACGCTGATCCCGATGGTGGTATTGGCAACCGCGGCGACGGTCATCGCCAGCCAGGCGGTCATATCGGGCGCCTTCTCGCTGACCAGGCAGGCGGTGCAGCTCAATATGCTGCCGCGCCTCGAAATCCTGCACACGTCGGAACGGCAGTCGGGCCAGATCTACATGCCGCGCGTCAATGTTTTGCTGGCGTTGGCGGTGATGTTGCTGGTCGTCGGTTTCGGCGAATCGAGCAAGCTCGCCTCCGCCTATGGCATCTCGGTGACCGGCAACATGTTGGTGACGACGGTGCTGCTGTTCGTCGTCATGACCCGCATCTGGAAATGGCGGCTGTGGGTGGCGGTCGCCATGACGGCGCTGTTCGGCTTCATCGACATCGGCTTCTTCGCCTCCAACATCGTCAAGGTGTTCGAGGGCGGCTGGGCGTCGCTTGCGGTGGCCTTCACCATCGTTCTGGCGATGTGGACCTGGGTGCGCGGCAGCCGCTATCTGTTCGACAAGACCCGGCGCAACGAAATCCCGCTCGATTTCCTCGCCGGCAATCTGCTGAAGAAGAAGCCGCAGCTGGTGTCCGGCACCGCCGTGTTCCTGACCAGCGATCCGCAAAGCGCGCCGACAGCGCTGATGCACAGCCTGAAGCACTACAAGGTGCTGCACGAGCAGAACGTCATTCTGTCGGTGGTCACCGCACCGCAGCCGCTGGTGCCCGACAGCGAGCGGGTCAAGATGGAGACAGTCAACGAGTTGTTCATGCGGGTGACGCTGACCTTCGGCTATATGGAGCAGCCCAACATTCCGCGCGCGCTGGCGATCTGCCGCAAGCAGGGCTGGAAGTTCGACATCATGACGACGTCGTTCTTCCTGTCGCGGCGCTCGCTCAAGGCATCGCCCAATTCCGGCATGCCGGTGTGGCAGGACAAGCTGTTCATCGGGCTCGCCCGCTCGGCGGCCGATGCGACGGAGTATTTCCAGATCCCGACCGGACGTGTGGTCGAGATCGGCACGCAGGTGGCGATCTGAGGGGTCTCGAACGGATAAATCGTCGAGGAGGCTAATATGAGCGGCGAATTGGTGCTGGTCACCGGCGGGTCCGGCTTCCTCGGCGCTCACTGCATCCTCGAACTGTTGAAGGCCGGCTACCGCGTCCGCACCTCCGTGCGATCGGCGAGGCGCGAAGCCGATGTGCTCGCCATGCTCAAGGCAGGTGGCACGGAGCCCGGTGACGCCCTTTCATTCGCCCATGCCGATCTGATGGTCGACGCAGGCTGGCCGGCGGCGGTGGCCGGCTGTGATTACGTGCTGCATGTCGCATCACCTTTTCCGCCCGGCGCGCCCACGCATGAGGATGACCTGATCCTTCCGGCGCGCGAGGGCGCGTTGCGCGTGCTGCGGGCGGCGCGGGATACCGGGGTCAGGCGCGTCGTGCTCACCTCATCCTTCGCGGCCGTCGGCTATGGCAAGATGCGCGCGGATGGGCAGCCTTTCAACGAGGAAAACTGGACCGATCCGGCAGGCAAGGTCAGCGCCTATGTGAAGTCCAAGACGCTCGCCGAGCGCGCGGCCTGGGATTTCATCGCCGAGCAGGGCGGCGCGCTGGAGCTTGCGGTCGTCAATCCCGTTGGCATCTTTGGACCGGTGCTCGGCGCGGACCATTCGACCTCGACCGAATTTGTCCAGCGCATGCTGAACGGCGCCGTGCCTGGGCTGCCGCGCCTGTCCTTCGGCGTCGTCGACGCGCGCGACGTGGCGGATCTGCATGTTCGCGCCATGACCCACCCCGCCGCCAAGGGCGAACGGTTCCTCGCTGTCGCCGGCGATTTCATGACGGTCCGCGAGATCGCGCAGACCCTGAAGACGCGGCTCGGGCCGGCGGCGTCGCGCGTCTCGACGCGGGAGTTTCCCGATTGGCTGGTGCGCATCATCGGGCTGTTCAATCCGGAAGCGGCACAACTCGCAACGGAACTGGGCAAGATCAAGAACGCCACCAACGCCAAGGCGGTGCGCGTGCTCGGCTGGGCGCCACGCTCGCGCGAAGATGCTTTGATTGCCACGGGCGAAAGCCTGATCCGGCTGGGACTGGTCAAGCGACGTAAGTAATTGTGCGGGAGGCCGAACCTTAAGGGCTCGGCGTCCCGCAACGGCAGCTTTCAGCCGGCCAGTGCAGCCTTGTTCGTCTCCAGAAACTGCTTCAGCGGCACCGACTTTCGGCCGGAGAGTTTTTCGACCGCGTCTGTCACCATGCCGAGGTCACCTGCGCGGGCGGCAGCGTCGAACGACACCAGCACCTTGGCGAAGGGTTCAGGCAGGCCGGCCGACTTCATTCCCTCGGTCAGGGCTTCGTCGGAAAGCTGGATGACCCGGATCGGCTTGCTGGTGACTTCGGTGACCAACGCCGCCACTTCGGCAGCCGTATACGCACTGGGGCCGGTCAGCGTGTAAGTCGCGCTTTCGCTGCTGTCCGAGGCGAGCCCCGCTGCGATCGCCGCCGCGAAATCGTCACGCGTGCCGTAGGAAATGGCGCCGTCGCCGGCGGAGGTGTACCACTGACCCGATGCCAGAGCCTGCGGCAACGCCATGAACAGGTTCTCGTTATACCAGCCATTGCGGAATATCGTGTAGGGGATGCCGCTCGCCTTGACCGCCTGTTCGGTGTCGTAGTGGTCGGGCGCGAAAACAACCGGCGAACCAGGCTCGGGGTTGGGCATCGAGGTGTACAGCAGGTGGCCGACGCCAGCCTGTTTGGCCGCCGTCACCGCCGCAAGCTGCTGCTCGCGCCGCTTCCCCTGTACCTCGAGTTCGTTGGTCGAGATGACGAGTGCCCGGTCGGCTCCCGCGAAGGCCTCGGCAAGCGATTGCGGGTCGTTGAAGTCAGCGGCTCTGACGAGGACGCCGCGCGCCGCCAGATCGGCAAGGTTGGCGGGTGTACGGGTGGCGGCGATGATGCGGTTTGCGGGGACCTTTAATGTGTCCAGCAGGTGGTTGATGACGCCGCGGCCAAGCTGGCCGGAAGCGCCGGTGACGAGAAGGGTTGCGGTCATGGGGGATCCTGAAATTGCGCCGGGTGGCGGGTGCTTCTGACAGTCTCAAAAAGAGACCAGCACTAAAATAAGAATTGACCGGCCACCGTAAAGAAGGCAGTTTTTAGGGAGGTAGGCACCGCCAGGGAACCAGCAGCCATGGACGGCAAGGTCGTCAATCTGAGAACCAAGCTCAATATATTCAAAGCCACCAGCGATGGCGCAAACATTGCCGATTGCCCGGTTCGCGACGTGATGCAGGGCGTGAACGGCAAATGGAGTTCGCTGCTGATGGCGGCGCTCGCCGAGCAGCCCTATCGTTTCGGCGAGTTGCGGCGCCTGGTGCCCGACATCTCGCAGCGCATGCTCACCCAGACGCTCCACGATCTGCAGCGCGACGGCTTTGTTCATCGCGAAGTGTTCCCGACCAAGCCGCCAAGCGTCGAATACAGCCTGACCGATCTCGGCCGTTCGATGTTCGGCGCCTTGCATCAATTGATCCTGTGGGCCGAACTCAACCATGGTGCGGTGCGCAAGGCGCGCGCTGCCTTCGACGCCGGTGGCTGATATTTTGGTCCATGCAGCAAAGGCTTGATTTGACAATGGCGCTGAAGGATTGTCCGGCCAGTAGTTGGGCGGGCAATGGAAAAATCTCTCGACATCGCGATTGCGGGCGCCGGCCCGGCGGGGCTCGCCACCGCGCTCTATCTCAAGCGCGCGGGCCACAACGTCACCATCTTCGAACGTTTCGAGGAACCCAAGCCCGTCGGTTCCGGACTGATCCTGCAGCCGACCGGGCTGAGCGTGCTCGCCGATCTCGGCCTGCTCGACGACATTCTGGCGCTGGGGAGCCGCATCGAGCGTCTGCATGGCGCCGATGCCTCGAGCGGCCGCACCGTGCTCGCCGTGCGCTACGATGCGCAGCCTGGCGGCCGTTTCGGGCTGGCGGTGCACCGGGCGGCGTTGTTCAACATGTTGTTTCGCGCCGCGCAGCGCCAAGGCATCGCCATCGAAACCGGTGTCGAGATCGAGACGCTGGACGTCGGTGAGCGGGCGATCCTGATCTTCGACAAGAGCCGAACGGTGGGGGGCCGCAGGGCAGGGCCGTTCGACCTCGTGGTCGACGCCAGCGGCTCGCGTTCGAAGCTGCGCCGGTGCCTCAACGATCCGGCCCAGCCGCGGCAGCTCACTTACGGCGCGTTCTGGGCCTCGCTCGGCTGGCGCCAAGGCTTCGACGAAAATGCGCTGCTGCAGCGCTACGACAAGGCCAGCGTGATGATCGGCGTCCTGCCGATCGGCCGACCGGAACCGGGCGGGGAAAAGATGGCGGCGTTCTTCTGGAGCCTGAAGCCGGCGGATGCCGAAAACGTGCGCGCGGCAGGGCTCGACGCCTGGAAGGCGAGACTGGTCTCGCTGTGGCCACAGTGCGAGGCGTTCACCAGCCAGATCGACAGCTTCGACCAGCTGTCGCTGGCGCGCTACGGCCATCACACGATGAAGCTGCCGACCGGCCGCCGGCTGGCGGTGATCGGCGACGCCGCGCATTCGACCAGCCCGCAGCTCGGGCAAGGCGCCAACATGGCGCTGCTCGACGCGGCAGCGCTCAGCCATGCCTTGGCACAGACGGGCAACGTCGAGGCAGCGCTGGAAAGCTACGCCCGGGCGCGGCGATGGCATGTCCGGATCTTCCAGCTGCTGTCGCTGGCGCTGACGCCGTTCTACCAGTCGGACGGCACGATGCTGCCCTTCTTCCGCGACAGGCTGGTGGCAACCATCGCCAAAATCCCGCCAGTGCCAAGCGTGCTTGCCTCGATGGTGGCCGGCACGCTGATCGATCCGTTCAGGCGGATCGGGCTAGAGGAGGTGCACTGGCCAGATCATCCGGCGGGATCAGGGTCGAGAAAAGCGAATTTCTCGCACGCAGGAATAGACGCAGCCGCTGCGGATAGTCCGGCGCCACGGCACCTTTGATCGAGGCGCGTTCGCTCAACGCCTTGCGCCAGGCCTGGACCAATGGCTTGCCGTCCAGAATGCCGAAATTGCCGATCCGGTCGAAGGCGTCGAGATAGCGGAAGACCGGGCCGTAGACGGCATCGACGAGGCAAAAGCACTCGCCATTGAACCACGGTCCGGCCTGGTCGGCCAGTTCGTCCTCCAGACGATCGAACATGGCCGAAAGTGCCGTGGACTCTGCCAGGAAGGCGGCCTCCGTCGAAGCCGTGTAGAACCGGCCGATGGTGTTCAATGTCGCCGAGCCGAACTCGATCCAGGCGCGATGCCGGGCACGGGCGTAGGCGTCGGCCGGATGCAGAGGATTGGCTTGCGTCTCCTCGAGGAATTCGAGAATGACGGCGGATTCGAAGATCACCGTCTCCTCGCCATTTGCCTGGACGATCAGCAGCGGCACCTTGCCCAGCGGCGAAATCGCCTTGAACCAGTCCGGCTTGTTGGCGAGGTCGATGGTGACACGATCAAACGGCACGCCTTTCTCGGCCAGCGAGATCGCCGCGCGCTGCACATAGGGGCATAGATGATGGCTGACGAGAATGAGCTTGCCAGTCATTTCATTCTTCTCAGGCATTTCATTCTTCTCAGGCATGTCACTCTCCCCAGACATAGTTCAACGCGCCGGCCTCGACGCGCGTCGACAGGAACATCAGTCGCGACGCTTTTGGCGCCGGACCTTCGATCCGGTCGCCTGATGTCATGTCGAAGGCGGCGCCGTGCCATTGGCAGACCAGCTTGCCGTCCTTGCAGTCGAGCGGCCCGCCGAAATGCAGGCAGACATTGGCGGCGGCGCGGATGCGCTCACCGCTGCGCCAAATATGGACCTCGCGGCCGAAGAATGGCGCGATCAGGCTGCCCGTCTGTGGGACGTCGGCGACTTTGCAGATTTCGTGTTTCATGGATCTTTCCCGGATTGATGCAATTGCATGCATATAGATGCAAGTGCATCGATCGTCAAGCTTGATGCTAGTGCATCGATCGTCAAGCTTGATGCAACTGCATCTATCGCCTAGGATGGGTCATGACCAAAACAACCACGCCTTCGCCCGAAGCCGTCAAGGCCTGGGCCCGCCTGATGCGGGTTTCGCGCCAGCTCATCGAAAAGGCGGAAGAGGCTTTGAAGACCAGCGGCTTGCCGCCGCTCGACTGGTATGACGTGCTGCATGAACTCGCCGAGGCGGGTGAGGGCGGGCTGCGGCCATTCCAGCTAACCGAGCGCACACTGTTTGCGCAGTATAACATCTCGCGGCTTCTGGCGCGGCTCGAGGCCGAAGGACTGGTCGAGAAACTCAGGGTTGCCGATGACGGCCGCGGCCAGACCATCCGCATCTCGGCCAAGGGCCGTCAGACGCGGCGACGGATGTGGGCTGTCTATGGACGGTCGATTGCGGAATTGGTCGGCGCAAAACTCTCCGCGGAGGAGCTGAAGATACTGGCGAGCCTGCTTGGAGAGCTGCGCCATCCGCCCGCCGATGATTGATCCGTCAGAATCTCGTGGTTTGCTCGGCGGCTCTCACGTCGACGATTTTTCTACCGAACCCCTTGCGTCGAGCACAGGATTGCGCAATATGCCGAACCGTAACGTACGGTACGCCGTTTGAGGCGACCCGGCGACCTCATCGAATGGGCAGGAAATTGTTGCAGGCAAGGGCCGAGATCGATACCAGCGAAGTGCTGACAGAGCGGCAAAAGGCCGTCCTGGACGCGGCTTTGCGGCTGCTGGTCGAGGAGGGCGACAATCTGACCATGACGGCGGTGGCGCGCCGCGCCAGCTGCTCGAAGGAAACGCTCTACAAATGGTTCGGCGACCGCGACGGACTGCTGACGGCGACCGTGCAGTGGCAGGCATCGAAAGTGCGCGTGGTGCCGGTCGACGGTGAGCGGCTCGATCTTGCCTCGCTGACGGCAAGCCTGGAAGGCTTCGCCTCGGACTGGCTGAAGGTGATTTCGAGCGATACCTCGATCGCGCTGAACCGCGTCGCGATCGGCCATGCCGGATCCGGAAAGGACGATCTCGGCGCGATCGTGCTGGAGAATGGCCGTTTCGCGCTGGCCAGACGGTTGAAGCCGGTGCTGCTTGCCGGCAAGCAGGCCGGGCTGCTCGACTTTACGGACGCCGAAATGGCGTTCCGGACCTTTTTCGGGCTGGTCGCCCGCGACGTGCAGATCCGTCTGCTGCTCGGCGACAGGCTGGAATTGACTGAAGCGGCGATCGGCGGCGATGCCGCCCGGGCGACGCAGCAGTTTCTCGCTCTTTATGGAGCAAAAACCGGGCCGCAAGGCCTCTAATCTCTGTGGGAAGGAAGCAAAAGATGCGTGTCTATTACGATCGCGACGCCGATCTCAATCTGATCAAGGGCAAGAAGGTCGCCATTATCGGCTATGGCAGCCAAGGCCGGGCGCACGCGCTCAACCTCAAGGATTCCGGCGCCAAGGAAATCGCCATCGGCCTCAAGGCGGGATCGGCGACCGCCAAGAAGGTCGAGGCCGACGGGCTCAAGGTGATGAGCGTGGCGGACGCTGCCAAATGGGCCGATTTGATGATGATGGCAACGCCTGACGAGCTGCAGGCCGACATCTACAAAAACGAAATCGCGCCAAACATTCGTGACGGCGCCGCGATTGCCTTCGCGCACGGCCTCAACGTGCATTTCGGCCTCATCGAGCCGAAGTCGACCGTCGATGTCGTCATGATCGCGCCGAAAGGCCCCGGCCACACGGTGCGCGGCGAATACCAGAAGGGCGGCGGCGTGCCGTGCCTGGTCGCCGTCAACCAGGATGCTTCCGGCAATGCGCTCGATCTCGCTCTGTCCTACGCCTGCGGTGTCGGCGGCGGCCGTTCGGGCATCATCGAGACCAATTTCCGCGAGGAATGCGAGACCGATCTGTTCGGCGAGCAGGTCGTGCTCTGCGGCGGCCTGGTCGAGCTGATCCGCGCCGGCTTCGAGACGCTGGTTGAGGCCGGCTACGCACCCGAAATGGCCTATTTCGAGTGCCTGCACGAGGTCAAGCTGATCGTCGACCTGATCTATGAAGGCGGCATCGCCAACATGAACTACTCGATCTCGAACACCGCCGAATGGGGTGAATATGTCTCAGGCCCGCGCATCATTACCGCCGAGACCAAGGCCGAGATGAAGCGCGTGCTGAAGGACATCCAGACCGGAAAATTCACCTCGGAGTGGATGCAGGAATACCGCGCCGGCATGTCGCGCTTCAAGGGCATCCGCCGCAACAATGACAGCCACCAGATCGAGGAAATCGGCGCCAAGCTGCGCGCCATGATGCCCTGGATTTCCAAGAACAAGCTGGTCGACAAGGCCAAGAACTAACCCGCAGTCGTCGGGATTGGGAGCAAAGAGCCGGCGGAGCGATCCGCCGGCTCTTTCATGCCGGTTTATCGATCAGGACGCTCAGCCATAGTGCCAATGCGGCTTCGGCTCGGTGCCGGTGAACTCGACGCCGATGCGGTCGTCGCGGCGCCAGCGCACGATGGCCTTGTAGCCGATGCCGTCGACCGGCACATAGAGCAGGAACTCGTCCGGCACGCGCGCGTCTATAGACACTTTCAGCTCGGCGCCGCCGGCATGCATGTTGCGCACCGTGCACTTGACCTCGGAATTGGTGAGGCCGGTCAGAATCGTCGCGCCTTTCAGCACGCGCTGCCGGTGTTTGTTTCGCAATTCGTTGTCGGCCATGACGGCACGTCCTTCGCGACCGGATCGGCGCGATCGTCAGATGGGGCACGATATCACGGATAGGCTGAGCCGATAAACATATGGTTAGCGGTGACCGAGACCAGCCGTCTTTCCCAAATGAAAACGGCGCCGCGATGGGGCGGCGCCGTCGTGTATTGTCGTTTATAGTTCAGCTGTAGGGCGACCAGCATTGCTGGCGCGGGCCATCATAGGGCTGGAACGTGTTGTCCCAGGCCCGGTAGGACCGATAGCGGTCGTAGCACCACTGTACATGGGCGCTGGACAGACGCTGCGTGCGGTAATAGCGGCGGGGCGCCGGCTGCACGTAATAGCCGTCATTGTAATAGCCGTTGTTGTAGTAGCCGTTGTTGTAGATGCTGCCGAGGCCGAGACCCAGGCCGAGGCCGAGAACTGCTGCGGCGCCGGTGTCAAAATCACGGCCGCGATGGTGGCGGTGATGGCGCCAGCGCCAGTTGTCGCCGCCGTTCCAGTTGCCGCCATTCCAGTTGCCGTTGTTCCAGTTGCCTGACCGGGCAAAGCGACGGCCGTCGTGGCGGCGCCACTGCCAATCGTTGAAGGAGCGGCGGTCATTGCCGCCCGCCCAGCTGTCGCGAACCGGTGTGATGTCAGACAATGCGGTGCTTGCCGGCACCGACAAGTCCGGCTGCAGGATCGGGCCCGCGGCGGATGGCGCCGTGAGACCCGAGAAAAGACCGAGCGCTAACAGCCCGGATTTGACTGTGGACGAAAAGAGCGAGCTCATTGCACTCTCCAAGTGATACAGGCCCACGCCCGGATACCCCAGGGAAGTGGCCTATTGATGGACCTTGGCGTCTGAACGGAGGATGAACGGAAAGGTTCCATCAGCCATGACGAGCAGCCCTTGTTTTCATGGGCGCTTGCAGGCAAAGGTCAGCCCATGTCGCTGCGCCTCGCCACTTTCAATGTCGAAAACCTGATGAACAGGTTCGATTTCTCGGGCTTTCGCAACCAGCTCAACGAAGACCGCACGCTGGCGCTTTTCGACATCCAGAGCGAAGCCGAATACCGGATGCTGGAGCAGGCGCGCGCCATCGCACAGTCCGACGATACGCGCCAGTTGACCGCGCTCGCCATCGCCGCCACCCGCGCCGACATCATCTGCATGCAGGAGGTTGACAACATCGAGGCGCTGAAGGCGTTCGAGTATGGCTATCTCTTCAAGATGGTGGGCGAGGGTTACCGGCAGAAATACACCACCGCCGGCAATGATTCGCGCGGCATCGACGTTGCCCTGATGATGCGCAACGAGACAGCGCAAGGTCAGCCGATCGAATTCGTGCGCATGACCAGCCATGCCTATGTCACGTTCGAGCAGTTCGGATTGCACACGCCTGAACTCGAGGCGCTCGGCAACCTGGCCAATGAACGCATCTTCCGGCGCGATTGCCTGGAGGTCGACATCAAGGTCGGCGGCGTGCCGCTGACGCTTTACCTCGTCCATTTCAAATCGATGGGCTCGCCGCGCAATGGGCTCGACGGCCGCGAGGCGACGATGCCGGTGCGCATCGCCGAGGCGCAAGCCGTGCGCCGCATCATCGAGGAGCGCTTCGGCAAAGAGCACGCAGCCGATAAAAACTGGGCGATCTGCGGCGACATGAACGACTACCGCCAGCGGGTGAAGATCGAGGGCGACGCTATCGACGGCTACCGCTTCCAGGTGATCGACGAGAGCCAGTCCTGTATCGATGTGCTCACCGCCGGCGGCTTTTGCGAGAATGTCGTCGAGCGGCGGCCGGAGATGGACCGCTGGAGTTTCTACCACACGCGCGGGCCGAAGGAGCGGCATCTGTGCCAGCTCGACTACATCCTGCTGTCGAAAGGGCTGGCGGCGAAGAATGCGACGGCGGTGCCCGACATCATCCGCAACGGCCAGCCCTGGCGCACCATCTTTCCGGCGGGACAGGCGGTGGAGCGCTTTCCGCGCGCCGGCTGGGACCGGCCGAAGGCGTCGGACCATTGTCCCGTCGCAATTACCCTGGACATGGCTTGAGCACGGTGAGCTTCGACCTGCCGCGCAACGTCATCCTGCCCGTCGACGAAATCGACGTCCGGCTCGACCCCGGCCCGCATCCGTTCGAGCGCGACAACGCGCAGGCGATCACTGACAACTGGCGGCGTGAGGTTACGGCCAATCCGGCGCTGTTCGACGGCACGGTGGTGCTGCTCTCGGCGCTCGCCTGGCGCGACAACCGGATCGTCGGGCGTTGTCACGCGGTGAAGTACTCGACCTTCCTGCTGTGGCGAAAGAACCGGCAGGGGACGGGCGCCGAGCATGCCTATGGTCACGCCATGCTGGTCGCCGGCGACAACGCCCTGGTGGCGATCCGCATGGGCGCGCACACGGTCCCGGCCGGCAGTGTCTACTTCGCTGCCGGCTCGTTCGAGCCGATCGATTTTCGCGATGGCCGCGTCGATGTCGATTTCAACATGATCCGTGAAGTGCGCGAGGAGACCGGGCTTGACCTGACAGGCGCTGCGCGCGGCAAGCGCTACCATGCGCTGTCGACTTCGACCGGCACGGTCCTCTTCCGCCGCTACCACGTCGATGCGCCGGCCGACGAGATTGCGCGGCGCATCGGCGCCTTCGTCGCGACCGAGACCGAGCCGGAGATCGAGGGGCCGGTGATCATCCGCCACGCCGCCGACCTGCCGGAAGGGCTGGCACCGCATATGAAGCCGCTGGTCGAGTGGCATTTTGGCGGTGGCGGGGGCTAACGGCGCGGATTGTTCTGCGCCGCCTTGCGGTCGTTGCGGGCGGCGACGAGGAACAGGATAACGCCGATGCCCAGCAATCCACCCATGACCATGCCCATCGTCTGGCCGACGACTGCCTGAAAATCGGCGGTGACACGATCGGGATTGGCCATGCCGTAGCGGGCGAGATACCACCAAAGTCCCGCAAGGGCGCCTTCGATGATCACCATCGTCAGAATCAGCCGCGCCTTCTTGCTCATTGCCACTCCTTGACCAGATGCTTTGCTCTAAAATTAGCATCGCAGACCGGACGACAACAAGTATTGCCGATGTCGACAAGCACCCATCCTTGTGGATAGCGGTTGGTTGCGGTGGAGCTGATCTGGCGCTTATTCGTGGCGCAGCGCGTCGATCGGGTCGAGCCTGGCGCCGCGCAGCGCCGGGAAGAAGCCGAACACCATGCCGATCAGCGCCGAAAAACCGACGGCGAGCAGGATGACCGCCGGGCTCGGCGCAAACGGTATGGCCAGCGTTGCCGAGGCGAGGCCGGCCAGCGCCAGGCCGATCAGGATGCCGATAATGCCGCCGAGCAGCGACAGCACCGTCGCCTCGACCAGGAACTGGATGAGGATGTGCTTTTCATGCGCGCCGATGGCGAGCCTGATGCCGATCTCGCGGGTGCGCTCAGTGACCGAGACCAGCATGATGTTCATGATCCCGATGCCGCCGACCAGCAGGCTGACGCCCGCGACGGCGCCCAGCATGCCGGTCATGGTGGTGGTGGCGCTGGCCATGGCGTCGGCGATCTGGGTCATGTCGCGGATCGAGAAATCGTCTTCGCGGTCCGGCGTGATGCGGCGGGTGTCGCGCAAAATGTCCTCGACTCGCGGCTGCAATTCGGTGGTCGGGGTGCGGTCGTCGGCGGCGACGTAGATGTTGTCGATGTCGCGGTTGCCGGCGATGCGGCGCTGATAGGCGGCAAGCGGCATCAAGACGACATTGTCCTGGTCCTGGCCGAAGCCGGTATAGCCCTTGGGTTCGAGCAGGCCGATGATCTTGCACGAGGTGCGGTTGACGCGGATGATCTCGCCCTCGGGTTCGCCGGCGCCGAAGAATTGCTGGCGCACCGTTTCGCCGATCAGGCACACGCCGGTGCCGGAGCGTGTTTCCGAATCCGAGAACGGGCGGCCCGACACCAGCTTCCAGTCGCGGGCGTCGAGATAGGCGCTGTCGGTGCCGGTGACCCCCGAGGTCAGGCTCTCGGTGCCGAAGATGACGCGGACTTGTTTCTGCGACGCCGGCGCAATGGCGCGCGCTCCGGTCAGGTGGGCTACGAGGGCGGCTACATCCTTGTCGGCCAGAGGCCGTACCGCCTGGTCGAGCCCGCCTGGTCCGCCGGTGCCTGCCGGGCGGCCGGAACGGACGACGAGCAGGTTCGAGCCGAGCTTGGCGATGTCCGACTTGACCTTGGCCGTGGTGCCCGAACCGATGGTCAGCATGGCGATGACGGCGGCGACACCGATGACGATGCCGAGCAGCGTCAGGAACGAGCGCAGCACATTGCGGCGGATGGAGCGCAGAGAGAGGCGGACGGTTTCCCAGATCATGACGCCAACTCCGACTTGGCCGTGTCGGACGCGACGTGGCCGTCGAGGAAGCGGATGGTGCGCTCGGCATAATCGGCGACATCGGCCTCGTGGGTGACCATGGCGATGGTCAAGCCGAGCTCCCGGTTCAGCCGCGTCAACAACTCCATGATCTCATGCGTGCGGGCGGTGTCGAGATTGCCGGTCGGCTCGTCGGCGACGAGCAGCGTCGGCCTGGTGACGATGGCGCGCGCGATCGCCACGCGCTGTTGCTGACCACCGGAGAGTTCGGCCGGCGTGTGATGTTCGCGCCCGACCAGGCCGACCTCCGCCAGCGCCTGCATGGCAAGATCGCGGCGCTCGCGGGCCGGCGCGCCGCGATAGATCAGCGGCAGCTCGACATTTTCCGCCGCCGTGGTGCGCGGCAACAGATTGTAACCCTGGAAGACGAAGCCGATATAGAGATTGCGCAGAAGCGCCCGGCGGTTGCGGTCGAGCCGCCCGGCGTCGATGCCCATGAAGGAGTAGGTTCCGGCCGTCGGCGTGTCGAGGCAACCGATGATGTTCATCGCGGTCGATTTGCCCGAACCGGACGGGCCCATGATGGCGACGAATTCGCTACGCTGGATGGCGAGGTCGACGCCGGCCAGCGCATGGACCTTGGCTTCGCCCTGGCCATAGCTCTTCCAGACCGTGTCGAAACCGATGAGGCCCGCGGCCATGGCGTCAGCTCCGCAGCTGCGAGGTCGTGATAACCTCTGCACCTTCATCCAGCCCGGAGGTGATCTCGGTCAGTTCGCCGTCGGTGGAGCCGATCTTGACGTTGACCGGGTGCGGCCGGCCGTTCTCCAGCACATAGAGCGTGCGTGAGCCGTCGGTGGGCGCCTTCACCGGCTGGCGGCGGTTGCCGCCACGGCCCATGCGGCCGGTGAACAGATCGCTGAGGCTCCACGCGCGCGCGGCCTGCTGCGCCGGGCGGTAGCGGAAAGCGGTGGACGGCACGGTGAGCACGCTCTTGGCCTGCCTGGTGACGACCGAAACCGTGGCGGTCATGCCGGGCCGCAGCAAAAGCTCGTTATTGTCGACTTCCAACCGTGCATTGTAGGTGACGACGCCGTCGGTGGTGACCGAGGCGTAGGAGATGTCGCGGATCTCGGCGTCGAACGGCCGCTCCGGAAAGGCATCGACGGTGAAGCGTGCATGCTGGCCTGGTTTGACCGCGCCGATATCGGCCTCGTCGACCGCCGCCACCAATTCCATGTTCCTCAAATCGGCGGCGATGATGAACAGAACCGGCGCCTGCAGCGAGGAGGCGACCGTCTGGCCGGGGTCGACGGAACGCGTCAAGACGATGCCGTCAATCGGCGCATAGATGGTGCTCTTGGCAAGGTCGGTCTGCTGCGCCTTGAGATCGGCCTGGGCGATGGCGAGATTGGCCTGCGCACTATCGAGCGCCGCCTTGGAGCGGTCGCGCGTGGCAGTCGCCGCCTCGAGCGACTGGTCGGTCGCCATGCCACGCCTGGTCAGTTCGGCCGCGCGGGTGAGGGCGCTTTCGTTCTCCTTCAGGGTTACCGTGGCGTCCTCGACATTGGCGGCAGCGGCCTTGGCCGAGGCTTCGGCGCGTTCGATCTGGACCTCGAGTTTCACCGTGTCGAGCGTCGCCAGCACGTCGCCCTTCTTGACCTGCTGGTTCTCTTCGGCCGAGACCGAGCGGATGATACCGGACAGCTCGCTTGAAATGTCGACCTGGGTGAGGGGCTGCAGCGTGCCGGTCGCCGAAACCGCGACGGTGAGGTCGGCAATGGTAGCCGGCGTGGTGGTGTAGTCGATCTTGGCCGGGGAGCCGGCATACCACTGGTAGCCAGCGAGGCCGCCGGCAACGGCGATCAGCGCCAGCAGCGCGTAAAGCCAGCCACGACGGCGCGTCTTGCGCACGCCGCTCTGATCAAGCCCGAGCGCCGCCTCGATGGCGGAATCCGATTCCGTCTTTGGCAGATTGACAAGCTGGTCCACGCCGGACCCCTATGAAAGCGTAATGTCCCTAGTTGTGCACAGATCAGGCTTGGTGGTTCGAATATCAATTAAATTTCGGCCATGTTCGGATTGAGGCGGAAGGTTTTTCAAGATGCAGACCCGCAATTACTTGCTCTACGATGTGTTTACGACGGAGCGGCTGGCCGGCAATCCGCTGGCTGTCGTGCTCGACAGCCAAGGGCTGGATACAGCCGCCATGCAGGCCATTGCGCGCGAGTTCAACCTGTCCGAATCGGTCTTCGTCCTGCCGCCGGACAATCCAAAACATCGCAACCGCATCCGCATTTTCACGCCCGACTATGAGATGCCGTTCGCCGGACATCCGACAGTTGGCGCCGCGATCGCGCTGGCTGAACTGACGGGCGAGGGCGACGCCGGCATCTTCGTGCTGGAGGAGAACATCGGCCCGGTGCGCTGCGCCGTCAGCTGGCACGATGGCGCCACCTTTGCGGAGTTCGACCTGGCGAAGCTGCCGGAACCGCTGAAGCTCGACGCCGATTCGCAAGCGATCGGCGCAGCCCTTGGCCTGGCGCCGCACGAGATCGGCTTCGAGAATCACCTAGTGTCGTTCTGGTCGGCAGGCGTGCCTTACGTCACCATTCCGGTCGCCAATCTGGAGGCTGCGGCCCGGGTCAAGCTCGACAACCAGGCCTGGTCGGAACTGGCGCCGCGCAAGAGCGAATGGGCCTTCGCCAGCCCGTATGTCTATTGCCGCCAGACGGTGAACCATGACAGCGCCTTCCATGTCCGTATGATCGTGCCGGGCACGCCGTCCTATGAAGACCCGGCGACCGGGTCGGCGGCGGCGGCCTTTGCCGGCGCCATCATGCAGTTCGATGGCCCGACCGACGGCATTTCGCAGCTGTGGATCGAGCAGGGGCTGGAGATGGGCCGCCCTTCGCGCATCCGCCTCGAACTCACTGTCGAAGGCGGAAAACTGGCCTCCGCGCGCATCGGCGGCCATGCGGTAAAAGTGGCGGAAGGCAAGCTGTTCGTTTGAGTGGCCCGTGGCTGAGATCGTCGCTGTCGGCGATCCTTCACGCCCCCCTCTGTCCTGCCGGACATCTCCCCCACGAGGGGGGAGATCGGATGTCGCATTGGCTTTCGCCAATCTCCAACGCCGAAAGACAGGCGAAACGGCAAGGCTGCCAATCTCCCCCCAAGTGGGGGAGATGCCCGGCAGGGCAGAGGGGGGCGCTGTCCCGCCGCCGACTCTGGTTTTTGCTTCGCTGCAACACTCGAAACCGAAGCCCGGAGCGATTTGTCGGGAAATGATTCCGGCAGGGCTGGACAGGACCGGTATCGGCGGCTATATGCCCGCCAACGCCGGTTTTTACCGGTCGAGTGGGTGCGTAGCTCAGTTGGTAGAGCAGCTGACTCTTAATCAGCGGGTCCACAGTTCAATCCTGTGCGCACCCACCAAATTTCTAGAAGAGTTGGTGGAAGACCTTGGAATGCCGGACGCGTTGACGCGCCTCGACATGCCTCAATCATGGGGCAGGTTTGCCTTAAACTCGGCGGCCGGTAAGCCGGTGCGCTATTTGGCGAAGGAGTGAAGGCCGCGCTGGATTAAGAAAAGCCCGGAAGCCGAAGCCGCCATCAATTAAAGCCAGTTTGAAACCACGGACTGGTGTCATACCCTAAGCGCGGATTATAATGATCCAGGAAGTTTTCGGCCCTATTTGACGGTCGCGCAACCACGGTGCCTGTCGATTTGCAATCCGGTTTCGCGGTCGGCTTGCTGCCAGCCTTCTTATGAGCTGTAGAACACGAGGTTGTAGCCTGAGCGGTGGCCACCTTTTTCTTCTCTTTCGCAACAGCTGCTCCGGTAGCGGCCAATACTATTGCTACGCCAAAGACAACGAGTTTCATTGAAAACGCCCTCACCCTGCACAATCCGTAATGATTGCGCCTGGTCACCGTTACGTCAATCACATTTTGTCGGCAACGGCGGCGAATAGTGCCAGTAAAAAGAGCCCACCACAGAAGCAGCGGGCCAACCCCCAGGTGGGGAATCTTTCAGCGGCCGTGCTGTTCGAGCCACCAGCCTGGAATGCCAGTGACCGGCCCGACGATGGTCAGTGAAGGTTCGGGCCGGCGCCCTCCCGTCAAATCGCTCTAGCTACTTCTCTGACACGCCAGCCTCGGCAAAACTCGCCATCCTCGCATGGCATTCCAGTGCCGAGCGGACGATGTTGACGGCGAGGCAGGCGCCGGAGCCTTCGCCGAGCCGCATGCCGAGGTCGAGCAGCGGCGGCAGGCCGAGCGCTTCGAGCAGGCGGCGGTGGCCGGATTCGGCCGAGACATGGGCGGCGATGGTGTGGGCGAGGCCTGAGGGGTGCAGTCGCGCCAGGGGCGCTGCCGCTGCCGTGCAGACGAAGCCGTCGAGCAGCACCGGGACGTTCTTGCGGCGGGCGGCGAGCGTGGCGCCGAAGATGGCGGCGAGTTCGCGGCCGCCAAGGGCGGCGGCGATCTTCAGCGGGTCGGACAGCGCGTCGGCATGGCGCTTAAGGCCGGATTCAATGGCGGTGACCTTGCGCTTCAGCCCGGCATCGTCGACGCCGGTGCCGCGCCCGGTCCATTTTTCAGCGCCGCCGCCGAACAGGGCGGTCGAGATGGCGGCCGCCGGCGTGGTGTTGCCGATGCCCATCTCGCCGAAACAGACGAGGTCGAGGTCGTTCGTCACCGCGTCATAGCCAGCCGAGACGGCGGCGAGGAAGTTTTTTTCGTCCATTGCCGGCACGTCAGTGAAGTCGCCTGTCGGATGATCGAGATCGAGCGGGATGACGTCGAGTTCCGCGCCGGCGATGCGGGCAAGCTGGTTGATGGCGGCGCCGCCGCCGGCAAAATTCGCCAACATCTGCACGGTCACTTCCGACGGGAAGGCCGACACGCCCTGCGCGGTGACGCCGTGATTGCCGGCGAACACGAAGACTTTGACGCGATCGAGTTTCGGCATGTCGCGGCCCTGCCAGCGTGCCAGCCAGGCGGCGAGGGTTTCCAGCCGGCCCAGGCTGCCTTGCGGCTTCGTCAGCGTGTCCTGGCGGCGGGCGACTGCATTGGCGGCGGTATCGCTGCCGGCAGGCAGATCGAAACAGGCGGCGCGCAGTTCATCGAATGATTTGAAGGGCATGGGGAAGGAATCTCCGGGGAAGAATCAGGACAGGGAAATGGAAGCGACGAGCAGGACAGTGATCTCGCCCAACTGCTGCAGGGCGCCGATCGTGTCACCGGTGTGGCCGCCAATCTGGTTGAGGCAGAGCGCGCGCAAGGCGCTGAACACGAGAGCGAGCAGGATCAGTGCGGCAAAGGCGCCGCCGAGCCCCAGAGTCAGAAGCGGGATGGCCCCGAGCACGGCGCCGAGAACAGCTGTCTGGGTCGAGACGGTCCCGGCGCCGGCAGACAGGCCGTCACTGCGCGCCGCCGGCGCCAGATGCATGAACGCGCCGAGCAGGCCGCGCGATGCGGCGTGTGCGGCGATCAGCGCGAAGAGCACGCTTGTCGGATTGGCCAGTTGCGACAGCGCGCTCCAGCGGATGAGCATCGACAGGCCAAGAGCTGCTGCGCCATAGGCGCCGATGCGGCTGTCGCGCATGATCTCCAGTTTTTTATCGCGCGTCTTGCCGCCGCCAAAGCCATCTGCGACATCCGACAGCCCATCCTCATGCAGGCAGCCCGTGGCGAGCAGGGTTGCTGCAAGCGCAAGGGCGGCCGCCGGACCGGCGGCGAGGCCGAGCTTAATCCCGATAGCGTAGACGACAGCGCCGACCAAAGCGACGGCGAGGCCGGCGACAGGCGCCGCCCAGATCGCATCGGCCAGGCTGCGGCCACGAAGGTCGAAGACCGGCAGCGGCAGGCGGGTGAAGAAGACGAGGCAAAGCGCGGCGTCGTCGAGCGCTTGCCGGGGCGAGGGCACGGAGGTCATGCGCCCCTCGCAATGGCGTGGAAGAAGGTGCCGCTCACATGGCCGCGGCGATAGCCGGAGGCGCCGAGTGGATTGCCCTGGCCGTCGGCGAGGTCGGCCAGCGGCTCATCATTGCCGGTGGCGATCATCTGCGCATAGTGGAATTCATGGCCACGGATCAGCGCGCCTTGCGGCCCCAGCGGACAGGCGGCGCGCAGGCGTGCCTCGCGGTAGCCGAGGTTCATCTTGCGCTTGGCAAAGCTGGTGGAATGGCCGAGCAGGCCAAGCATGGCGTGCGTCTCGCCGGCCGCGTCCTCCAGCGCTTCGCCCAGCACCATGAAGCCGCCGCACTCGCCATGGATGGGTTTGGTCTCGGCAAACCTTGCCATGCCAGCTCGGAAATTGGTCGCCGCCGCGAGGCGGCCGGCGTGAAGCTCGGGATAGCCGCCGGGCAGCCAGCAGACATCGCAATCCTGCGCCGGTGCTTCGTCGGCGAGCGGCGAGAACGGCACGATCTCGGCGCCGGCCTGACGCCAGTGGGCGGCGACGTGCGGATAGAGGAAGGTGAAAGCGGCATCTTCGGCGAGTGCGATGCGCTGGCCGGGCGGCTGCAAGGCATGTTCGAAACTGCCTGATGCCGGCGAAAACGGCGCGGCCAGCGCCATGATGGCGTCAAGGTCGAGGGATTTCTCGACCATGTCGGCGAGGCGGTCGAGATGCGTCATCAGGTCGGCATATTCGCCGGCCTGGACGAGGCCGAGATGGCGCTCCGGCAAATTGAGCGTGGGATCGCGCAGGATGGCGCCGACGACCGGCAGGCCGAGCGTTTCGATCGCCTCGCTGCACAGCTTGCGGTGGCGCTCGCTGCCGAGACGGTTGAGCACGATTCCGGCCATGCGCACATCCGGGTCGTAGGTGGCAAAACCCTTCGCGACGGCGGCCGCCGTCGTCGACTGTCCCGAGACGTCGAGCACCAAAAGCACCGGCAGGTGGTAGAGCCGCGCCAGATCGGCGGCCGAGCCGGTGCGGCCTTGTCCGGCCGGGATGCCGTCGAACAGGCCCATGGCGCTTTCGAGGAAGATAAAATCGGCGTCCTCGGTGGCATTGCCGGCCAACGCGTTGAGCAGGTCAGGCGACATCGCCCAGCTGTCCAGGTTGACGCCGGACAGACCGGTGGCGGCGGTATGAAAACCCGGATCGATATAGTCGGGGCCGGACTTGGCGCCGCGCACCTTGATGCCGCGCCGGACGAGCGCGCGCAAAATGCCGATGGTGACGCTGGTCTTGCCGGAGCCGGAACGCGGCGCGCCGATGATGATGGCGCGGGTCATGCGTTACCCGCCAGCGCTGCGCGCATGGCGACGATGCCGCCGACGACAATGAGGGCCGGCGAGGCCAATTCCGCCGCGGCGGCCGCTTCGGAAATGGTGGCGAGTGTCGCGACGACGGTCCGCTCCTGCGGTGTCGTCGCCGAAACGATGACAGCCGCCGGCGTCGACGGCGCCAGCCCGCCTTCGAGCAGCGACGCGGCGATAACAGGCAGATTGGCCATGCCCATATAGATGACCACCGGCTGGCCGGTGCGGGCGATCGCGCCCCAGTCGAGATCGTCATCTGTGCCGGCGGCATGACCTGTCGCCAGGATGATCGCCTTGTTGATGCCGCGCATGGTTGCGGGAATGCCGGTGGCGGCCAGCGCGCTCAGCCCCGATGTCAGGCCGGGCATGACGCGGAAAGGGATTTTTTCGCGCGCCAGCGCCAGCGCCTCTTCGCCGCCGCGGCCGAAAATATAGGGATCGCCGCCCTTCAGCCGGACGACGCGGCGGCCCTCGCGTGCCAGCCGCACCAGCAAAGCGGTGATGTCGTCCTGCTTCATCGACGGCTTGCCGCCGCGCTTTCCCGCAAAGAACAGCTGGGCATTGTCCGCAACGGCGACAACGTCAGAGGAGACCAGCGCGTCATAGACCACAGCGTCGGCCTCGGCCAATGCCGCCAGCACTTCCAGCGTCAGGCAGCCGGGATCGCCGGGACCGGCGCCGGCCAGCCAGACATGGCCCGGCTCAAGCCGGCGCGGCTTGAAGTTCAGCCGTGCAAGCGCCTGTTCGAGCATCGGGTTTTCGCTTTTGGTCTTGCCGCTCACAAACCGTCCCGCCCGCGAAAACGCCGCTGGTAGTGGGCGTCGTACAATGAACTCTCGCCAAAACCTTCCGCTGCCAGCGAGCGGCCGACGAAGATGATCGCCGTGCGCTCCATGGGATCGGCGGCGAGCAGCGCCTCCATGGTCGCTAGCGTGCCGGTCAGCACGCGCTCGTCCGGCCATGAAGCGCGAAAGACGATCGCCACCGGGCAATCGCCGCCATAATGCGGCGACAATTCGGCGACGACGCGATCGATGGCGTGGATGGCGAGATGAATGGCCAGTGTGGCGCCGGTGCGGCCGAAGCCGGCCAGCGTTTCGCCCGGCGGCATTTTCGAGGCGCGGCCGGAGACGCGGGTCAGCACCAGGCTTTGCGCCACCTCGGGAATGGTCAGTTCGCGGCGAAGGGCTGCGGCTGCGGCGGCGAAAGAGGGAACGCCCGGCGTCAGCGTGTAAGGAATGCCGTGTTTTTCCAGCCGGCGGATCTGCTCGGCCACGGCGCTCCACACCGAGAGGTCGCCGGAATGCAGGCGGGCGACATCGTGGCCGGCCTGGTGGGCTGTCACATATTCGACCTCGATTTCGTCGAGTGACATCGGCGCCGTATCGATCAGTTTGGTCCCCGGTGCGCAGTGTTGCAGCAATTCCGGCGCGACGATCGAGCCGGCATGCAGACAGACCGGGCAGCTTGCCAGCAGCTTGGCGCCGCGCAGTGTGATGAGGTCGGCGGCGCCGGGACCGGCGCCGATGAAATGCACGGTCATGGCGCGTCTCCGCTGATGGCGATGGCGCAGGTGACCGGGCCGAGCACGGTGCGTGGACCAAGCAGCTTCGCACCGGGGCCGGCAACGGCAAGGGCGGAGGCTTCTGAGACGGAGGGTGTGCCGGCGAGATCCTGCGAGAGATCGGATTTGCTGAGTGCCTCCGACGAGACGGCCTGAAGTGCTGCGTCATCAACGATGATGACGGGAAGGTTGAGCGTGCGGCCAGCGGCAGAGATCGCTTCTTCGTCTTTCTTGAGCGAGGCAGTCGCCAGTGCCGACAGCGCCGTCGTCGCCAGCCCGTGCGCTTCGAGCGCCGTTTCTATCGCCGCCAGCACGTCTTCGACGCTCACGCCCTTCCGGCTGCCGATGCCCGCCACCATCATGGCTTCACCCAGCTCCACTGGGTGACCGGCATGGCCGGGCGCCAGGCCTGCATCGAACCGACAGGAGAAGCGCGGGAAATGGTGATGCGGGTAAGGTCGCCGCCGCGCTTGATGTGCTCCGCGAGAAGCAGGCTTTCCATCTCCAGCGTGACGGCATTGGCAACCAGACGGCCGCCGGCGCGCAGCGTCTTGATGGCGGCGTTCAGTACGCCGGCGTCGCTGCCACCTCCGCCGATGAAGATCGCATCCGGCGTGTCCAGCCCGGCCAGTGCCTTGGGCGCCGACCCTTCCACCACGACAAGACCGGGCACGCCGCAATGCGCGGCGTTGCGGACGATGCGGGCGGCGCGGTCGCTGTTGGCCTCGATGGCGATGGCGCGCATCGAGGGATGGGCGAGCATCCATTCGATGCCGATGGAGCCGGAACCGGCGCCGATGTCCCACAGCAATTCGCCACGCCTCGGCGCCAGCGCCGCAAGCGTCATGGCGCGGATGTCGTGCTTGGTGATCTGGCCGTCGTGCTCGAACAGATGGTCGGCGCGGCCAACGGTCAGCGGCAGGATGCGGGCCTCTTGTGCTGATTCAAGCTCAAGCGCCAGCACGTTGAGTGGATTGATGTCTCTGAGATCGAAAGCGTCGGCACGTGCCGAGCGAAGCTTCTCGTTCGGTCCGCCCAGCGCTTCCAAAACCGTCAGCCGCGAAGCGCCGAAATCGAGTTCGACGAGCAGGCGCGCTATTGTCGCTGGTGCGTCGCCGTCTGATGTCAGCGCCAGGATGCGCGCCCTGGGCTGCAGCAGCGGCCGGATCAGGTCGAGCGGCCTTCCATGCAGCGAGATCGTCTCGATATCCTGCAGCGCCCAGCCGAGCCGGGCGGCAGCCAGCGAGATCGCCGATGGCGCGGGGATGACATGCATCTCTTCAGGCTTGACCTTGCGGGCAAGGGTGGCGCCGACGCCGTGAAAGAATGGATCACCGGAGGCGAGCACGCAGACGCGCCGGCCGGCCAGCTCCAGCACGTCAGCAATGCCGGCATCGAAGGGCACCGGCCATGGGCGCTGCTCACCCTTGATGAGCGAAGCCACCAGCGCCAGATGCCGCTTGCCGCCGAAGACGATTTCCGCCTCGGCGATCAGCCGCTTGGCCTCGTCGCCGAGACCCGCTAAACCGTCCTCGCCGATGCCGACGATTGCAAGCCATTTTGGCGTGGGCTGTTTTTTTGACATGTCGCGCCGCCCCTCATTCGCCTGAGGCGTTCGTCGTTCGAAAAGTCAAGCAATTGACTTTTCGTCTGCCAGCCAGACCACTCCTCACCTCCCCGTGTGGTGACGGGGAGAAGGGAGACGCTCCGGCGCTGACGCCTCCCTCTCCCCGTTCTTCACGGGGAGAGGGTAGGGGTGAGGGGCAGCGCCGACGCTGTTCAACATGGTGCTCATGAAGAAGATTCTGATCCTTGGCGGCACGACAGAAGCGCGCCAATTGGCCGAAAAACTGGTGGAAGATTTCCGTGTCACCCTGTCGCTGGCCGGCCGCACCGAAAGCCCGGTCGCGCAAGGCGTGCCGGTGCGCAGCGGCGGATTTGGCGGCGCCGACGGGCTGGCCGCCTATCTCAGGGAGGCGGGCATCGACCTGCTGATCGACGCCACACATCCCTATGCGGCGCAGATATCCGCCAATGCGGCGCAAGCCTCGCGCCTGACCGGTGTGCCGATCCTGGCGGTGCGCCGTCCCGGCTGGAAGCCTGTCGACGGCGACCGCTGGACGCAGGTCGATAGGACAGGCGATGCGGTGCACGCGCTTGGATCGACGCCGCGCCGCGCCTTCCTGGCGCTCGGCCGGCAAGAGGTCGCGGCTTTCGAGGCGGCGCCGCAGCATCACTACCTCATCCGCAGCGTCGATCCGGTCGAGCCGAAACTGGCGGTGCCGGATGCGGCCTACCTGCTGGCGCGTGGGCCGTTTCGCGAGGCGGATGAACGCGCTCTGCTCGAGGAGCACCGCATCGATGTCGTCGTATCCAAGAACAGCGGCGGCGAGGCCACCTACGGCAAGATCGCGGCGGCGCGGGCGCTCGGTATCGAGGTGGTGATGGTGCGCAGGCCCATCCTGCCGGAGGTGCCGTCGGCCGAAACTGTCGAAGCATTGGCCGCGATGATCGATCATGGTCTCGACCCCGTCGCGGAACGCGGTGTGTAGACCAGCGCCGGTTTGTCACCGCGCTTGATGATCCTTGTCTCCGGCGAGCCGATGATGATGCAGGTCGCCATGTCGGCCCTTTCCGCCTCGACATCGGCCAACAGAAAAACCTCGATGCGCTCGTCCGGGCGGCCGGCGGCGCGGCCGAAGATGACCGGCGTGGTGCCGGGCAGGATGGCGGCCAGGCATTCGAAGGCACGGCCGAGCTGCCAAGGGCGCGCCTTGCTGATCGGGTTATAGAGCGCGATGACGAAGCCGGCGCCGGCCGCCGCCAGGAGGCGCAGTTCGATCAAGTCCCACGGCTTCAGATTGTCGGACAGCGAGATGGCGCAGAAATCATGGCCGAGCGGCGCGCCGATGCGGGCGGCAACCGCCAGCATGGCGGTGACGCCGGGCACGACAGTGACATCAACGGTGCGCCATTCGGCCGGACCGGCCTCGATCGCCTCGCAGACGGCGGCCGCCATGGCGAACACGCCGGGATCGCCGCCGGAGACGACGGCGACGTCATGGCCGTCGGCCGCCTTTACCAGCGCGTCCCTGGAGCGGGCGAGTTCCTCGCGATTGTCCGAGGCGACGCGGGTTTGATCCGGGCGAAGATCAAGCCGGTCGAGATACGGCTTGTAGCCATAGAAGAACTTTGCCTCGGCGACGGCGCGGCTGGCTTGCGGCGTCACCTGGTCGGCATTGCCGGGCCCAAGGCCGATGACGGTGAGCCGGCCGCTCACGGCGTGCCTCCCATAAAGCCAGGCCGGCCGGACCAGCCGGCGACCAGCACGATGGCGAAATAGGGGGCCTTGTCGTCCGGCTTGTCGGCGAGCTTCAACGAAACGCTGCCGGCCATGGTGCCGCGCTCGACATAGACGGCGCGGGCGAGCTTGCCGGTGGCTTCCAGCGCCCGCCTGATCTTGGGCAGGTTGCGGCCGACCTTCATGATGACGGCGGCATCCGTGTCGGCGAGACGGCGTGTCAGCTCGAACTCGCTCATCGTGCCGGGCAAAACCGTCAGGACATCGTCGCCCTGGACGATCGGCACGCCGGTCTGCGACCAGCAGCCCGACATGGCGGTGACGCCGGGGATGACTTCGGTCGGGAAGCGATGGGCGAGGCGGACATGCAGGTGCATGTAGGAGCCGTAGAACAGCGGGTCGCCTTCGGAGAGCACGGCGACCATGCGGCCGGCTTCGAGGTGTTCGGCGACCTTCTCGGCCGACTCCTCGTAGAAATCGGTGATCTGCGAACGGTAGTCGTCGTGATCCTTGTCGATCTCGGTGGTGACGGGATAGAGAAGCGGCAGTTCCAGCATGTCCGGCCGGAAACGCGCCTCGACGATGGCGCGCGCGTTGCTGTTGTTGCCGCGCTTGGCGAAATAGGCAACGACATCGGCCTCGGCCAGGACGCGCGCGGCTTTCAGCGTCAAGAGTTCGGGATCGCCGGGACCGGTGCCGACGCCGACGAGGCGGCCTTTTGCCAGATCTTCTTTGACAGCTGCGTTCACAGGCCGGGCCTCGCCAGCGAATTGAGCGCGGCTGCAGTCATGGCGCTGCCGCCAAGCCTGCCGCGCACGATGGCGTAGGGCACGCCATAGGAATTCTGCACCAGCGCATCCTTGGATTCGGCGGCCCCGACGAAGCCGACCGGCATGCCGATGATCGCCGCCGGCTTCGGCGCGCCGTCGCGCAATTTTTCCAGGAGATAGAACAGTGCCGTCGGCGCATTGCCTATGGCGACCACCGAACCGGCCATACGCTCGCCCCACAGATCGATTGCCGCCGCCGAGCGGGTGTTGCCGATCTCCTTGGCAATGTCGTGCGTGCGCGGGTCGCGCAAGGTGCAGATCACCTCATTGCCAGCCGGCAGCCTGGCGCGGGTGACGCCATGCGAGACCATTTCGGCATCGCAGAAGATCGGCGCGCCGGCCGCCAAGGCGCTGCGGGCGGCGGCGACGAAATCGCTGGAGAAAACAAAATGACTTGATGCTTCGACCTGGCCGCAGGCATGGATCATGCGGATGGCAACGTCGGCCTCGGCCTCGGAAAAGCGGGACAAATCGGCCTCGGCGCGGATGATGGCAAAAGAGCGCTCATAGATGGCGTTGCCGTCATGGATGTAGTCGTAGGCGGCCATGCTTATTCCTGTCGGTAGCTTTCGGCGATTGCCGCCGGCCCGAGCCTTGTCAGGCAAGCGGCGGCGGTTTCGCCCTGAAATCGTGCGCTGCGGACCATCGCCGCGACGCGACTGACGCCACGTGCGGCGTCATAGCCCGGCCTGTAGCCCGCAGGAAGGGCCTTTGCCGTCGCGTTCACGACAAGTCCGGCTCCGTTTTCGCCGCCGACGATTGTTAGCGCGGCAGAGCCGGGGTGAGCGCAGCCCTTGGCGCAGCCGGAAATGTGCAGTGTGAAGTCGAGGATATCAGCGTTTTCGGCGGCGATTGTCTCGGCAATATCGCGCGTGGTGATGCGGCCGGATGCGCAGGCAGGAGTGCCGGGGCAGGCGGCGATGCGGGTGCGCGGGTCGGCGGCGGTGGTAACGAAGCCAAGGGCGGCGGCGGTGGCTCGCAGGGGGTGGTTTGCGGACGACGGTTGGCCGAGGAACAGCAAGGCGCGGCCGGGGGCGAGGCGGATTTCGGCGGTGCCGAGGGACAGGGCGCTTTGGGCGAGGGCGATGAGTTTTTCGGCCGGCATGCTGCCGAAGGGGAGGGCTATGCCGAGAGCGGTGGTGTCGTTGGATAAGGGGAAAAGACCGATAGGCCGGCGATCCTGCACACCCCCCTCTGTCCTGCCGGACATCTCCCCCGCTTGGGGGGAGATTGCGTCTTCGTGGGCGATTTCGCCAATTTTCAGCGTCGAAAGTGGAGAGCCGCCGGCGACCCTGCTGATCTCCCCCCTTGAGGGGGAGATGTCCGGCAGGACAGAGGGGGGTGCGAAGGAATGCCAGCTTGCGAGAGAGGCCAATTGCCTCTCCGACAAATCCCGAGAATGTGCGTCACGCCCCTTCTCGGCAACCATCCTCAGCACAGCAACCGCAATATCGCGCGCTGCATCCTCATCGGCCGTCGCAAGCGGCCTCGCGCTTTGGCCATCGCCGGCAACAGACAAAGCCCACAGAACGCTAGCGCTGAATCGCACCGCCTTCAGCCTGACATCGGCCGTCACCCCATCCATCGTCAACTGCCCGCCGCCATCGACAACCACCGAAACCTTCGGCCCGAGCCTTGGCGTCAGCCCAGCTTCCTCGACCGCAGCCCTGACCCGCTCAGCCAAAGATCGCGGATCGGCAATCTCCCGCGGATCGATGCCAGCCAGCGGCCCGGTCTCGACCGGCACGCCGGTACGCACTGCAATCCCCAGTGCATCGACCTCCGCCGCCAACAGCACCGCACTTTCCGCCGTCAGGCCGCGTATCTGCAGGCTGCCTCGTGCGGTCACTTCCATGATGCCGTTGCCGCGCTTCAAGGCGGATTCGCAGAGTCCGATCAGCGACTTGGGGGAAAGCCCTCCAGCAACCGGGTTGAGCCGCACCAGCAGGCCATCGCCGGTCTGCATCGGCGCCGAGAGAGCCGGACAGGCGCCGCGGCGCGAGAAGGCGTTCATGCCGCGACTCCGAGCGCCTCGGCCTCGGCGATCAACGCCGCGAGATCGTCGTCGATCGCGTTGCGCAAGGGATGCCACAGCCCGCGCCGGCGCGCCGACAGGAAGCGTTCGGCGATGACTTTGGCTGCGGCCGGGTTTTCGCGCAGGATGAAAGCGCGAACATTGGCGTCGCCGACATAGGCGTCATGCACAGCCTCGATCACCGCGCCTGAAATGGCGTGGGTGGTTTCGGCGAAACCGATGAGACGGTCGACGGTCTCGGCGAATTCCGAGGCGCCGCGTGGGCCGTGCCGCATCTGGCCGGCGATGAAACGCGCATTGACGGCTCGCGCCCGCACAACCCGCGACACAGCCTCGCCGACCGAGCGCGGCTGCGGCTTTTGCGGGTCGGTGGTGTCGAGCACGATGACGTCGGCATTTCGGCCCAATGCCGCAAGGGCGGCCGAAAAGCCGCCGATGAAGGCGACGTCGGCGGAGCCCTCGAGAATGTCGCGGCCGGGATCGTCGCCGGTGTGGACCAGCAGATCGGCCTCGGCGATGCGGGTCTCGAAAGCGCCGGGGGAGGCGATGCCTTCGCCCTCGGCGCCGCCATAGGCATGCGATGTCGCATCGAGATAGGCGCGGCCGATTTCTTCGCGCGCGGCCCAGTCGCCACTCGACAACAGGTCCTCGACGCCGGCGCCATAGGTGCCGGGCGAGGTGCCGAAGATGCGCGGGCCGATCTTGCCATCGGCACGGGTTCTGGCGGCGAGCGGGTTTTCCGAATCGTCCTCGTCGCGCGCGGCAACGGCGTTGGCAGCGGCGTCGATCAGCGCGATCTGGGTCGGGAACATGTCGCGGAACAGGCCCGAAATGCGCCAGGTGAGGTCGACGCGCGGGCGACCGAGCGTGGCCGGCGGCAGCACTTCGATGCCGGTGATGCGGCCGGTGGCACTGTCCCATTGCGGCCGGCAGCCCATCAGCGCCAGGCCTTGCGCGATCTCCTCGCCGCCAGTGCGCAGCGAGGCCGAGCCCCAGAGGTCGATGACCAGCGAGCGCGGCCAGTCGCCATGCGATTGCATGTAGCCGCGCACGACTTCTTCCGCTGCCGATCGGCCCAGATCATAGGCGGTCGGCGTCGGCATGGTGCGCGGATCGGAGGTGAAGAGATTGCGGCCGGTGGGCAGCACGTCGGAGCGGCCACGCGCAGGCGCCCCGGCCGGGCCGGCCTTGACGTGGCGGCCGTCGAGCGCCGCCAGCAGCGCGGCCTTCTCGGCTTCGGCGCTTTGCCGGCGCATGGCGTCGGGTTCGTCGTCTGGCGCGCGGCCGTAAATATGCAGGCCGTCCTTGATGGCGAAATCCTTGAGGTCGCAGAGCCAGGCGTCGATGCGGCGCAGCGCCTCGTCGGGCGCATCGGTTCCGGCGACGCCGGCTTCGGAGGCGAAGCCGGTCTTTTGCGCCGTGTCGACGATCAGCTTGGCCAGACGATCGCGGCGGCGGCGGTCGAGGCCGTCGGCCTGGGCATATTCGTCGACGAGGCGTTCGAGCTTGTGCTGCCCTTCGTCTAGGCCAGCAGCTGCCAGTGGTGGCGGCAGATGGCCAAGCGTGACGGCTGCTATGCGCCGCTTGGCTTGCGCCGCCTCGCCGGGATTGGAGACGATGAAGGGATAGATGACGGGCAGCGAGCCGGTGGCGATCTCGGGGAAGCAGTTTTGTGAGAGCGCAACCGTCTTGCCGGGCAGCCATTCCAGCGTGCCATGGGCGCCGACATGGATGAGAGCATGGATGCGGAGCGATTTGCGCAGCCACAGGCCGAAGGCCAGCAGATCGTGGCGCGGCGGCAGCGTCGGGTCGTGGTAATCGGCGCGCCGGTCGGCCGAGCGGCCACGGTCGGGGGCGAGAGCGACAGTGATGTTGCCGAAGGTGGCGGCGCGGAAGGGGAAGCCGCTCTTACCCTCCCCCTTGTGGGGAGGGTGGCCCGCAGGGCCGGGTGGGGGTGGTGCACCGCTACCCCCACCCCGTTTCGCGCCATCCGCTTCGCGAATGTCGCGAACCGACCCTCCCCACAAGGGGGAGCGTGAAGGAGCACCCCATGCCGCCTCGACTGCAGCCAGTGCCTCAGCCGGCAAATCCTTTGAGAAGTCCAGATACTCATCCAGCCCCAGCCCACCATCGCTCCGCTCCAACGCGTCCAGCAGCGCACGCGGCGTTTCTGGAATCCCGTCAACGCGATAGCCCTGCTCCTTCAGGTCATGCAGCATGGCCAGCACGCTGGACGGCACATCCAGGCCCACTGCATAGCCAGTGCGGCCGGGCGCGCTCGGATAGTCCGGAATGAGGATCGCCAACTTACGCGTCGCGCGGGGCGTCTGCTGCAACCGTGTGAACGCCGCTAGCCTGTCCGCCACTTGCGCCACGCGATCCGGTTCCGGCCGGTTGGCGAAGGCGCGGTGGCCGAGCGCCGGGTCGGTCTCGCTCTCGCCCTTGAAGGAAATCGCGCCGGCGAGGATGCGGCCGTCGAGTTCGGGCAGCACGACATGCATGGCGAGGTCGGCGGGCGCCAGGCCGCGCTGGTTGTTGTCCCAGACGTCGCGGCGGGTGGTGGCGACGATGACCTGGAAGACAGGCACGCCGGCGCGGTCGAAGAGCGTTTCGACGCCGGGTTCGGCGCCGGAAGCGAAGGCGGTCGCGGTGATGATGGCGGCGGGGTTGAGCGCGGCCAGAGCAGTTTCGACGAAGGCCAGGGAGGTCGGGTCTTTGAGGCTGGAGACGAAGATCGGGATCGGTCTCATGCCGCGCTGGCGGAGTGCATCAAAGAGGGCATCGATTGGCGCGACATCGGCGGCCAGCAGCATCGAGCGGTAGAAGAGGATGGGGATGATGGGAGGGTTGATGTTGTCTGCGCCGAGTTCCCGCCCACCCCCCTCTGTCCTGCCGGACATCTCCCCCGCAAGGGGGGAGATTGCGCTGTCATCGACGCTTTCGCCGATCGGGGATGTTGCAGAGGAATCTATTATCGGCTGGGCAGAAAAAGTGCCGAGGTCCGCGCCGGCTGATCTCCCCCCTTGCGGGGGAGATGTCCGGCAGGACAGAGGGGGGTGTGAAGGAACGCCGACATCGGCAAAATCCAACTTGCCTACGACGCCGCGGCCAGGCTCGTAGTAGCCAGCTTTCGGCACGCTGACCGGCTCAGCCGCCGCCGCATCCTGCCCAGCCAACCCCGCCAGCCGCTGCATCAGTGCTGCCATATTCTCCGGTCCGCCCTCGCGGAAATAGCCCAGCAGGCCGTCCAGATCCTCGCGCGGCAGCGTCGAGGCTTCGATCAGCCTGAGATCCTCGTCGTGGCTCTCGCCCGGCAGCAGCGCCAGCTTGATGCCGTTCGCACGGGCAGTCGCGGCAAGCTGGTCGCAGCCATAGCGCCACCAGTCGTAGCCGCCGAGGATGCGCACCAAAATCACCTTGGCGTGGCGGGCGACGCTGTCGATCCAGAGGTCCACGGACATGGGATGGCGCAGGTCGCGCAGCGCCGCCAGCCGCATCGACGGCAGGCGGGCGGCATCGGCCTTCCACGCCGCCGCGAGGCCGGCGAGGTCGCTGTCGGTGAAGGACAGCGCCACGATATCCGCCGGCGTCTGCCCGAGATCGACGGGCTCGGCGAGATCGTCGAGCGAGGCGGATGTGGTGGTGAGTATATGCATTTCGGCTCGTGGTTTGGATCAGCCGGCGAGTATACGCTCGATCGCCGGGCGGTTCAGTCCTTTCAGGCCAATGACGACAAGACGCGAGCGGCGGTCGTCCTCAGCCGCCCAGGCGCGGTCATAGTAATGATTGACGCGCGGGCCGACGGCCTGCAGCAAAAGCCGCATCGGCTTGCCGCCGACATCGACGAAGCCTTTTACACGCAACACGTTTTCCTGTTCGGCGGCGGTGGCGACGCGCTTGGCCAGGTCGTCGGGATTGGCGATCGAGGGGATGTCGACGATGAAGGTGTCGAAATCGTCATGCTCGTGATCGAAGGCGCCGTCATGGTGCGACTTGCGGTTCTCGATGTCGTCTTCGACGGCGAGACCGAGGCCAAGCAGCACCGACGGGTCGACCTTGCCATGCGCAGTCGGCACGATTTTTACCGCGCGAGCGGAATGCTCATTGATGATGGCGTTGGCGCGGGCCGAACCGGCTGAATCCATCAAATCGCTTTTCGACAGGATGATCAGGTCGGCGCAGGCGATCTGGTCCTCGAAGACTTCTTCGACCGGATCGTCGTGGTCGAGCGTTTCGTCCTGAGCGCGCTGTGCCTGCAACGCGTCCATGTCGTTGGCGACGCGGCCTTCGGCCAGCGCCGGGCCGTCGACCACGGCGATGACGCCATCGACGGTCACCCGGCTCTTCACGCTTGGCCACTGGAACGCCTGGACCAGCGGCTTGGGCAGAGCGAGGCCCGAGGTCTCGATCAGGATGTGGTCGACCCTCGGTGTCAGCGCGAGGATCTTGTCGAGGGCGGGCACGAAATCGTCGGCGACTGTACAGCAGATGCAGCCATTGGCGAGTTCGACGATGTTTTCCTCGGGGCAGGTGTCGATGCCGCAGCCTTTCAGGATTTCCCCGTCGATGCCGATGTCGCCGAACTCGTTGACGATGATGGCGATGCGCTTGCCGCCGGCATTTTCCAGGAGATGGCGGACCAGCGTCGTCTTGCCGGCGCCGAGGAAGCCTGTAACGACAGTGCAGGGAACACGGGAGAGGTTGGCGGCCGGGTTTGAAGCGTTCATCGTCAGTCCTTCAGCATGTCGAGGGGTGGGATGCGGGCAACGAGGCCGCGCTTGAGGCTATCGGGCCGGCCGCGCCACGGGATGAGGCCGTCGGCCGAAGTCGCGAAGAGCTTTGCGCCGGTAACGAGGTCGGCGCCGCTGGTTGCGGTCAGATCGCCGAAGACATAGCTCCAGCAGCCATCGCGCAGGATCGCGGCGCTGAGCCTGCGCTTGCAATTGCCGAGGCATTCGACGGTGCGGACGCGGATGTTGTCATCCGCTGCGGCGAGGCGCGTGTCGTCGGCCAGAAGTTCGCCGGCGCGAGGATGGGCGTCGGAACCGGTTTCATCGCGGCAGGAGGCGCAGACGATCACGGTCACGCCGGTCAACGCGTCGCCATCGGCGGACGAAACATCCGCTGTGCCAGCCGAAAAACTGCTGTTCTGGTCCAAAAACCGGGCTCCTTGCCCGGAAACCCGCCAGGCGATCGGATACTTTGTCTCAGACGGCAGGTCTCCTGGCTCGCGAGTCATTGCCTTGGTTAGCCGCCTTCCCGGTGTTACCCAGTGGCTTTCGGCCTTGGCTCTTCGCTTACAGTTGCGGGGACAGCCGCGGATTTGGGATTTTTTCGTCCCGCACCGCATTCCCTCTTGGCCCTTGCCGTTGCGGGCAGGGGACCGTCTGGAGCGGATTTAGGCTTTTGCAGGCAGCGGTGTCAACGCACGGCTACGACATGGCGATGTCGGCAGGGGCTGTCATGTCCCGGCTTCCGGCAGTGCCAGGATGACCTGTCGGATAGCTTGATAGCCATCGCTATAGTCCCAGTCATGACCGACAGCCAGATTCTGTCCCTCATGCCAAACCGCGTTGTCCAGAAGGACTTCGGCACTAATCAGCGTGCCCTTCAAGCCTGCCAGAAAGGTCCGGACAAAATGGCTTCCGGGGGGGTACCGAAGCTGTGAACAGCTTTTCCAGCTTGGCATAGAATGCTGGATAGCCTGGTGTCAGCGAGCATAGCTCGGTTGTGGCCTGGGAAATGACCGGGCCGCTATAGATTTTCCAGCGGGCATCTTTTCGCCAGATCTTCCAACTGGCGCTGCTTCGCTGCCAAAGCTCTATTTCGGCCTGCATGTTCTCGCAGACGTGATCGGCCAGTCCCTCAATGGCCACATGGAAAACACCACGGAGAAACTTTTCAAACGCCTGGTTCAGTTCCTGTTCGCGCGTGTCGCCGAAGCCAGCAAAGGATTCAATGACCGGCTGAACATCAAGCAGCGGAGAAAAAATGTAGATTTCCAGGACCAGCCGGTCAGAACTCGTCTCGAACACCTCAGCCTCAAACCGAAGCTGCTTCGATTGGAGCATGACGTCCCTATCTCTGCGGACTGCATCTATTCCATGCGCAATGAGGGCGCCATGGATCATGTCGAGCACTTTGTCCGATGCCATTGCACAACCTACGAGGCTTATTGAGGCGTCTATGACAGACGCTGCAAGGGTTGGCCATCTCTCTCGCTAGCCAATGCCGGCCCCAGATTGCCGGCCGGCGTCACTTCGATGCGCTCAAGGCCAAGCCAGCCCTGCATCTCCTTTAGTTCCTCGAAAAGCTGTGCGGTGGTCTCAGGCGGTGCGCCTGCTTCGGCATAGGCGGCGTGGACGCGTAAGACACTCGCAGGCCGGTCGGCCTTGAGGTCGACGCGGGCGACGATCTTGTCGCCGAGCAAGAAAGGCAGCACGTAATAGCCATATTGCCGCTTGTCGGCCGGGGTGTAGATCTCGATGCGGTAGCGGAAATCGAAGAGACGCTCGGTGCGCGCGCGCTCGAAGACCACCGGATCGAAGGGGGCCAGCAAGGCGCGGGCCTCGATCTTTCGCGGCAGGCGGGCGTCCCTATAGAGGTAAGCCGGCTTGTCCCAACCTTCGACGTTTACCGGCAGCAACTCGCCCATCTCGACCAGTTCCTCCAACCGGCCCTTCATGTCGGCCGGCGACAAGCGGAAATAATCGCGCAGGTCACCCGACGTCGCGATGCCGTGGGCGCGGGCAGAAATGCGCAGCAATTCGCGGTGCGCGTCCTCGGCGGCCGGCACCGGCAGATCGAGGATCGCCTGCGGCAGCACGCGCTCGGGCAGGTCATAGAAGCGTTCGAAGCCACGGCGGTGCGCCGTGGTGATGCGTCCGGCCCAGAAGAGCCATTCGAAGGCGTGCTTGGCGTGGCTCCAGCCCCACCAGCCGCCCGAACCTTTCTGGCCTTCCAGTGCCGAAGCGGCAATCGGGCCGCGCTCGGCGACCGCGCGGTAGATCTCTTCGATATAGGCGGCGTGCTCGCGGCCCCATTTGGCGAGGCCGAGATACATTTCGTCGCCTTGCTCGGCCCGCTGCATGCGCCAGCGCATCAGCGGGTAGGTCTCGACCGGCAGGAACGAGGCCTCATGCGCCCAGTATTCGAACACCGTGCGTTTGCGGGTGATGGCCGCATTGTCGAGCAAAGCCAGCGGGTAGGGGCCAAGCCGCGAATAGAGCGGCATATAGTGGGCGCGCACCACCGCGCTGACGGAATCGATCTGCAGCAAGCCGGTGCGCGACAGCACGCGGGCGAGGTGGCGGCGATCGGGCGTGCCGACCGGGCGGGGATCGAGAAATCCTTGCGCGGCGAGCGCGATGCGCCTGGCCGCGGGGAGTGAGATTTTGTCCTTCGTCAAAGTGTCTTGCCTCGAACCATTTTCCCGACTTTAGCCGGCGATTCCGGTCATGCTAGCAGGCAAATGGCGGGAGATGTGTCAGGAGACAAAAGTGGAGTGAAAGATGAAGGAAATCAAACAGGAGGAGATCGGACCAGTTTTTCCCGGCCTGCCGTCCAGCACTGTCTTTTGAACAAGGTTTGACTTGCTTCGCTGAAAGCCGTGCGCTAACCCTCGCCGCGTTGCAGCAAAGGCACCTAAAACGGTTCAGCGGTTAAACTGTCGCGCTTCCGCATTAGGGTTGGTTGCTGTAATCAAAGTGGATTGGCCGCCAACGGAAAGCCGAGCATGAACGTACTCCTCAGTTCATACCTGCCCATCGTCCTCTTCATCGCCGTGGCCGCAGTTGTAGGCCTGGCGCTTATCATCGCGCCGTTCCTGGTGGCTTATCGCAATCCCGATCCGGAGAAGCTTTCCGCCTACGAGTGCGGGTTCAACTCGTTCGACGATGCCCGGATGAAATTCGACATCCGCTTCTACCTGGTGTCGATCCTGTTCATCATCTTCGATCTGGAAGTGGCCTTCCTGTTTCCGTGGGCGGTGTCGTTCTCGAAGATCGGCATGCTCGGTTTCTGGTCGATGATGGTGTTTTTGGCGGTGCTGACCATCGGCTTTGCCTATGAGTGGAAAAAAGGAGCGCTGGAATGGGATTGAACGACAGTTCCGGAACGCTCGTCGCGCCGAAGCCCAAAGGCCTGATCGACCCCAATACCGGACGTCCGGTCGGTTCCGACGATCCGTTCTTCCTCGAGATCAACAATGAACTGGCCGACAAGGGTTTTCTGGTCACCTCGACCGAGGCGCTGATCACCTGGGCACGCAGCGGCTCGCTGATGTTCATGACCTTCGGTCTCGCCTGCTGTGCCGTCGAGATGATCCACACCTCGATGCCGCGCTATGATTCGGAGCGGTTTGGCGTGGCTCCTCGCGCGTCGCCGCGCCAGTCGGACATAATGATCGTGGCGGGAACGCTGACCAACAAGATGGCCCCCGCTTTGCGCAAGGTCTACGACCAGATGCCGGAGCCGCGCTACGTCATCTCGATGGGCTCCTGCGCCAATGGCGGCGGCTATTATCACTATTCCTATTCGGTGGTGCGCGGCTGCGACCGCATCGTGCCGGTCGACATCTATGTGCCCGGCTGCCCGCCGAGCGCCGAAGCGCTGCTCTACGGCATTCTTCTCCTGCAGAAGAAGATCCGCCGCACCGGCACGATCGAACGGTAGACCCATGGCCGCATCCCTGAGCGAACTGTCGACCTATCTCGGCGAAAAGCTGCCGGGCCGCGTCACCGATGCGGTGCTTGCCTATGGCGAACTGACGATCTCGGTTGCTACAGACAATCTGATCGAGGTGACAAGCTTCCTGCGTGACAATTCGGGCTGCCAGTTCATTTCGATCATCGATATCTGCGGCGCCGACTACCCGTCGCGCGTCAAGCGTTTCGATGTCGTCTATCATTTGCTTTCGCCGAAGCAGAATTTGCGCATCCGCATCAAGGTGCAGGCCGACGAAGAGACGCTGGTGCCGTCGCTCACCGCTGTCTATCCCGGCGCCGACTGGTATGAGCGCGAGGCCTACGATCTCTATGGCGTGCTGTTCTCCGGCCATCCGGACCTGCGCCGCATCCTCACGGACTACGGTTTCGAGGGCCATCCCCTGCGCAAGGACTTCCCGCTGACCGGTTTCGTCGAGGTGCGCTACGACGACGAAGCCAAGCGCGTGATCTACGAGCCGGTGGAATTGAAGCAGGAATTCAGGAACTTCGATTTTCTCTCGCCATGGGAAGGGACGGACTACGTCCTGCCGGGCGATGAGAAGGCGAAACAGTGAGTAGGAAGTAGTGAGTAGTCAGTAGCAAAAGATTTGGAGCAACGGATCGAATCTTATCGCGACTTGAAGGTGTGGCAATCGGCGATGACGCTTGCTGAGGATTGCTACCGTTTCACCAAAGAGTTTCCGAGGGATGAGATTTACGGCATGACCTCTCAGATGCGCCGATCGGCGGTTTCGGTCGCAGCGAACGTCGCGGAGGGATACGGTCGGGAGAACAGAGGGTCGTTCGTTCAATTTTTGCGCATGGCGCAAGGCTCGTTGAAGGAACTGGAGACACACATACTGCTGGCATGTCGGGTTGGCCTGCTGCGAAAAGACAATGAGATTGAGCTGCTGCTGCGATGCGAAGAGATTGGAAAAATGATGAGATCTCTTATCCGAACGGTGCAGGCCAAGCAGGCGGAATGAAGCAGGCATTGAGATTGATGATCACTACTCACTACTCACTACTGACTCTTCGCCAGAGGCGCCAGAATGGCTGAAACCTCCGTCCGCAACTTTAACATCAACTTCGGACCGCAGCACCCTGCGGCGCACGGTGTTTTGCGTCTTGTGCTGGAGCTTGACGGCGAGGTGGTCGACCGCGTCGATCCGCATATCGGCTTGCTGCATCGCGGCACCGAAAAGCTGATCGAGCACAAAACCTATCTGCAGGCAGTGCCCTATCTCGACCGGCTCGACTATTGCGCACCGATGAACCAGGAGCATGCCTTCGCGCTCGCCACCGAGCGGTTGCTCGGCATCGAAGTGCCGAAGCGCGGCCAGTTGATCCGCGTGCTCTATTCCGAGCTCAGCCGCATCATGTCGCACATCCTCAATGTGACGACGCAGGCGCTGGATATCGGCGCGCTGACGCCGCCGCTGTGGGGTTTCGTCGAACGCGAAAAGCTGATGGTGTTTTATGAGCGCGCTTCCGGTTCGCGCATGCACGCGGCCTATTTCCGTCCGGGCGGTGTGCACCAGGATCTGCCGGCGAAGCTGGTCGAGGACATCGGCAAGTGGATCGACCCGTTCCTGAAGTCGCTTGACGACCTCGACAAGCTGCTTACCGGCAACCGCATCTTCAAGCAGCGCAATGTCGATATCGGTATCGTGTCGCTGGCCGACGCCTGGGCCTGGGGCTTTTCCGGCGTCATGGTGCGCGGCTCGGGTGCGGCCTGGGATTTGCGCAAGTCGCAGCCTTATGAATGCTATTCCGAGATGGATTTCGACATCCCGATCGGCAAGAACGGCGACTGCTACGACCGCTACCTCGTGCGCATGGAAGAGATGCGCCAGTCGGCAAAGATCATGCGCCAGTGCGTCGACCTCTTGCTTGGCAAGGAAAGCGTCGGGCCGGTGTCCAACCTCGACGGCAAGGTGGTGCCGCCCAAGCGCCAGGCGATGAAGCGCTCGATGGAAGCGCTGATCCATCATTTCAAGCTTTACACCGAGGGTTACCGCGTGCCGGCGGGCGAGGTCTATGCCGCCGTCGAGGCGCCTAAGGGCGAGTTCGGTGTCTATCTCGTCTCCGACGGCACCAACAAGCCCTATCGCTGCAAGCTGCGCGCGCCCGGCTTCGCGCATCTGCAAGCCATGGATTTCCTCTGCCGAGGCCACATGCTGGCCGACGTCACCGCCGTGTTGGGCTCACTCGATATCGTCTTCGGGGAGGTTGATCGGTGATGGCGGCAGCCAATCCTACAGTGCGCTCTCAGGTCGGTGTTCGAGGGAATGCGGACGCTGCCCTGCCGCGGTGGCGCGAATTGGCAAAAGCCATGCTGCCAGTCGAGTTCGCCGAGGCTTCTTACAACTCGACTCAGCACTGTTCGATCTATGACTTCTTTTTTACCCTGCTACCCAAGACGCGCCTTGCCCACCGCGAGAATGACGTCGGCAAGCTGGGTAGAATGCATGGGTTCGCCCAATGGGCTGCCGTTCACCCGAACAAACAGATTTGGAATGCGGCTGGTGTCGCTTTTTACGAGCACTTGTTCGACGGTGACATCGACGCTGATGCGGTCATGGCATGGATCTCGCCTCAAGTAAGGCAAACCGTTCTGGGACTGTGGCAATACACGTTGCCCGCAGAGCGATTTGCGAGTGTTGCTCGATCTGCCGAACGCATTCCGTTTTCTCATCAGAAAGAATGTGAAACCGCAATAGCTCTCGTAGCAGAGCAGGGGCCCGATCGCTAAATGTCAGTCCGCCGTCTCGCAGAAGCAAGCGTCCAGCCAGCCACCTTCGCCTTCAACCGGGCGAATGCGGCGGTTGCGAAGCAATGGATCAAGAAATATCCGAAGGGCCGGGAGCAGTCGGCGATCATTCCCTTGCTGATGATTGCGCAGGAGCAGGAAGGCTGGGTCACCAAGGCGGCGATCGAGACGATTTCGGACATGCTCGGCATGCCGCGCATTCGCGGGCTCGAAGTCGCGACCTTCTACACGCAGTACCAGCTCAATCCGGTCGGCACGCGCGCGCATATCCAGGTCTGCGGCACCACGCCCTGCATGCTGCGCGGCTCGGAAGCGCTGATGGATGTGTGCCGCTCGAAAATCCATCACGACCAGTTCCACACCAACGACAAGGGCACGCTGTCGTGGGAGGAGGTCGAATGCCTCGGCGCCTGCGTCAACGCGCCGATGGTGATGGTCTTCAAGGACACGTTCGAGGATCTGACGCCTGAGCGGCTGGCCGAAATCATCGATCTTTATGATGCAGGCAAGGGCGCCTCGGTTCCCACGGGACCGCAAAATGGCAGAACCGGCTCGGAGCCGGCGCCTGGCCTGACGACGCTGAAGAGCGAAAAGGCGATCCTCAAAGCGACGCGCGACAAGGAAGCCAGGGCGGCGAGCAAGGCTGCCCACGCGGCGCCCGACGCGATCATTGCAGCGCCTGTTCCGGCGCCTGCCGCTCCTGCAGCGGCCGCCCCGGTCGCGCCATCCAACGCCGGCAAACCGAAAACCGATGCGCCGGAAACCAGCTCGGCGTTGAAGTCGCCCTCCAGGGCCAAGGTTGCGCCGGCGGCGGAAAAAGCGGCGAGCGTCCCGGCGCCCCTGCATTCGGCCGCCAACGCCAACACCGCGGCGCCTGAAGTCGAGAAGGTCGCCAAGCAGCGTAATGGCCCGAAGACCACCGCCACGCCGGCAACTGCCTTCACTGCGCCGGAATTCAAGGCGCCAGCGGTCAAGGCCGCGGTGGCCCCGGCCGTCAAGGCGCCGGCAGCCAGGCCCGCAAAGCCGTCGCTCGAGGACAAGAACCGTCCGGCCGGAATCGACAGGCCGGCTGCGGTCGACGATCTCAAGCTGATCTCGGGCATTGGCCCGAAGATCGAGGGCATCCTTCATTCCCTTGGCATCTTCACCTTCACACAGGTCGCATCCTGGAATAAGGCCGAGCGCGACTGGGTGGATGGATATCTCGCTTTCCAGGGCCGCATCGAGCGCGACGACTGGGGCAAGCAGGCCAAGGCGCTCGCCAAGGGCGGCGTCGCCGAATACATCCGCGTCTTCGGCAAGGAGCCACGTTGATGGCTGAAGCGCAAAGCACCGGATCTTTGCTGACGCTGCGCAGCATTGTCATCGGCGTTGCCTGCATCGCTGCTGCCAACATCCTTCTGGAGGGGCTTCGGCGCCTCGTCGAATTGCCGTTTTCGGATACCCTGGAATCGATGGCCGCGACCGGCATGGGCGTGCTGGTGTGGTTCTCGATCGTCTTGCGGGGAAAGAGGTAAGTCATGCTGGCTGACAAAGACCGCATCTTCAACAACATCTACGGCCTGTTCGATAAGTCGCTGGCCGGCGCCATGGCGCGCGGCGCCTGGGACAACACGCCCGGCATCATCGCCAAGGGGCGCGAGTGGATCGTCAACGAGATGAAGGCGTCCGGCCTGCGCGGCCGTGGCGGCGCCGGCTTCCCGACCGGGCTGAAATGGTCGTTCATGCCCAAGCAGAGCGATGGAAGGCCGAGTTATCTCGTTGTCAACGCCGACGAATCCGAGCCCGGCACGTGCAAGGACCGCGATATCCTGCGCAACGATCCGCACACCCTGGTCGAGGGCTCGTTCATCGCCGGCTTCGCCATGGGCGCGGTCGCCGCCTACATCTATGTGCGCGGCGAGTTCATCCGTGAGCGCGAGGCGCTGCAGCGCGCCATCGACGAGGCCTACGAGGCCAGGCTGATCGGCAAGAACAACACGTCCGGATACGATTTCGACATCTACATGCATCACGGCGCCGGCGCCTATATATGCGGCGAGGAAACAGCACTTCTGGAAAGCCTCGAAGGCAAGAAGGGCCAGCCCCGGCTGAAGCCGCCATTCCCGGCCAATGTCGGCTTGTACGGTTGTCCGACAACCGTGAACAATGTCGAGTCGATTGCGGTGGCGCCGACCATTTTGCGCCGTGGCGCCGCCTGGTTCTCGTCCTTTGGCCGGCCCAACAATGTCGGCACCAAGCTGTTTTGCATCTCGGGTCACGTCAACAATCCCTGCACCGTCGAAGAGGCGATGTCGATCCCGTTCCGCGAGCTGATCGAAACCCATTGCGGCGGCATTCGCGGCGGCTGGGACAATCTCCTGGCGGTCATTCCGGGCGGCGCTTCGGTGCCGCTGGTGCCGGCCGAGCAGATCATCGATGCGCCGATGGATTTCGATGCTTTGCGCGACCTGAAATCCGGCCTCGGCACGGCGGCTGTCATCGTCATGGACAAATCGACCGATATCGTGAAGGCGATCGCCAGGCTTTCCTATTTCTACAAGCATGAGAGCTGCGGCCAGTGCACGCCATGCCGCGAAGGCACCGGCTGGATGTGGCGGGTGATGGAGCGGCTGGTGCGCGGCGAGGCGCAGAAGCGCGAGATCGACATACTGCTCGACGTCACCAAACAGGTGGAGGGTCATACGATCTGCGCGCTGGGCGATGCCGCGGCATGGCCGATCCAGGGCCTGATGCGGCATTTCCGCGGCGAGGTGGAGCGGCGCATCGACGAGTTTTCGCGCAACGCGAACCGGGCCGAACCGGTGATGGTGGCGGCTGAGTAGATTTGAAATACGGGCGCAAGCCCGGGACTGACACAGCGGGGCGGGGCAAGCGAAGAAACGACCAGGAGATGTCTATGGCGCCCTATTCGAACCCTTTGATGCCCAATTTGGACCAGCTTGAGAAGATGAACCAGGATTTGACAAGGATGATGCCGAAGGAGATGGCCAGCGCCGTCAACCTTCTCGCGCATCCTGTCGCGGGTGCCGCCGCGATGTCGGCGCTGGGCTTCGGCCTTGCCAACCATGCATTTGGCGTGTGGCTCGGCGCCTTGTCGGGTGCTGCCGAGGCATCGCAGCGGATTTTCCAGCCGATCATCGACGATTTCGAGCAGCGCACCCAAGAGTTCTCCGAGACCGCGCCGGCCACCAAGGCGCGCGCGGCGACCAGAACCCTGATCGCCGAGGCGCAGAGTTTTGCCCAGGATGTGACCGATATTGCCGCTCGCACCGTCGATGCCGAGCCGGAGAAGACCGATGCCGTCGCCGAAGGCGCGACGATCGGATTGATGCCGGAGGATTTCAGACAGCCCAAGGCCGTGGCTCGTCCGGCCAAGCCGTCGGATCTCAAGGCGATCACCGGCGTTGGGCCGAAGCTGGAAAAAGTACTGAACGGCCTTGGCATCTGGACCTTTGCCCAGATCGCCGCCTGGGCACCGGAAGAGATCGCCTGGGTCGAGGACTACCTGTCGCTCACCGGCCGTATCGGCCGCGACGAGTGGACCCAACAGGCCGCGGCGCTGACGCTGGCTGCCAAGGCGAAGAAGTAGGGGTGGCAGGCATGGAGATCCACGACAGGAGCGATGTTCTCGATGTGCGCAATGCCATCGTCAGCAACTCCAGATTTGACGATGTGAACTTGTCGAACACGCAGTTTCACAACGTCGACCTGTCGGCGGCCGTGGTGGACGACGCGAACCTCTCGAACGCGGCGTTTTTCAGCAATGTGAATATGAGCAATTTGAAGATAGAAAACGCTGAAGTCGCCGGCATGATGATCAATGGCATCAGGCTGAGCGATCTGTTTCAGGCATATGAGACGGCGCAGACCGCCAGGGGCAATTGATGGCAAAGCTCAAGGTCGACGGGAAAGAGATCACTGTACCCGACCACTACACGCTGCTGCAGGCGGCCGAGGACGCCGGCGCGGAAGTGCCGCGCTTCTGCTTCCATGAGCGGCTGTCGATCGCCGGCAATTGCCGCATGTGCCTGATCGAGGTGAAGGGCGGGCCGCCCAAGCCGCAGGCCTCCTGCGCCATGAATGTGCGCGACCTGCGTCCGGGTCCGAATGGTGAGGCGCCTGAAATCTTCACCAACACGCCGATGGTCAAGAAGGCCCGCGAAGGGGTGATGGAATTCCTCTTGATCAACCATCCGCTGGATTGCCCGATCTGCGACCAGGGCGGCGAATGCGACCTGCAGGACCAGGCGATGGCCTTCGGCGTCGATTCCTCGCGCTATCACGAGAACAAGCGCGCGGTCGAAGACAAGTATATCGGCCCATTGGTCAAGACGGTTATGAACCGCTGCATCCACTGCACGCGCTGCGTCCGCTTCACCACGGAAGTTGCAGGCATTTCCGAGCTTGGCCTGATCGGCCGCGGCGAGGATGCCGAGATTACCACCTATCTCGAAAGCGCCATGACTTCGGAGCTGCAGGGCAATGTCATCGACCTTTGCCCGGTCGGCGCGCTGACGTCGAAGCCTTTCGCCTTCCAGGCACGGCCGTGGGAGCTGACCAAGACCGAATCCATCGACGTCATGGACGCCGTCGGCTCGGCAATCCGCGTCGACAGCCGCGGCCGGGAGGTGATGCGCATCCTGCCGCGCGTCAATGAAGCGGTGAACGAGGAGTGGATTTCCGACAAGACCCGCTTCATCTGGGACGGATTGCGAACGCAGCGCCTCGACCGCCCCTATGTCCGCAAGGACGGAAAGCTGGCGCCGGCCAGCTGGGCCGAAGCGTTCGTTGCGATCAGGGATGCGGTGTCGAATGCTGCGCCCGAGAAAATCGGCGCGATTTCGGGCGATCTTGCCGCCGTCGAGGAAATCTACGCACTGAAGCAGCTTATGGCTGCGTTGGGCTCAAGGAACACCGATTGCCGCCAGGACGGCGCCGCACTCGATCCGGCGCTCGGCCGCGCCAGCTACATCTTCAACCCGACCATCGAGGGCATCGAGCAGGCCGACGCGGTGCTGATCATCGGCGCCAATCCGCGCTTCGAGGCCTCGGTGCTCAATGCCCGCATCCGCAAGCGCTGGCGGATCGGCAATCTGCCGGTCGGCGTCATCGGCGAGGTCGGCGACACGCGTTACGACTACGAACAGCTCGGCGCCGGTCCGGAGTCCTTGAAAGATCTGGCCGACGGCAATGGCAAGTTCTTCCAGGTGCTGAAGAAGGCGACGCATCCTCTGATCATCGTCGGCCAGGGCGCGCTGTCGCGTGCCGACGGCGCGGCGGTGCTCGGCCAGGCGGCGAAACTCGCCACGGCCGTCAACGCTGCGCGCGCCGACTGGAACGGCTTTGCCGTGCTGCACACTGCGGCCGCGCGCGTCGGCGGTCTCGATGTCGGCTTCGTGCCTGGCAAGGGCGGCAAGAACGTTGCCGGCATGCTGGGGGAGAGCGAGGTTCTGTTCCTGCTCGGCGCCGACGAGGTCGACATGTCCAAGACCGGCGGCGCCTTCGTCGTCTATGTCGGAACGCATGGCGACGCCGGTGCGCACCGCGCCAATGTCATCCTGCCGGGAGCCGCCTACACCGAAAAGTCCGGCACCTATGTCAACACCGAGGGACGCGTGCAGCAGACCAACCGCGCGGGCTTCGCGCCGGGCGACGCGCGCGAAGACTGGGCGATCCTGAGGGCATTGTCCGATGTGCTGGGCAAGAAACTACCCTTCGATTCGCTGCAGCAGTTGCGCGCCAAACTCTATGGCGAATACCCGCATCTCGCCCGCATCGATCATGTCGAAGCCGGCAATGCCGATGACGTCGCCAAGGTGGCGAAGCTCGGCGGGCGGCTGAACAAGGGCACTTTCACCTCGCCGGTCACGGATTTCTATCTGACCAACCCGATTGCGCGGGCCTCCGCCGTCATGGCGGAATGCTCGGCGCTGGCGAAAAACGGCTTCAGGCAGGCGGCAGAGTAGACATGGACACCTTCTTCTCCTTCTACGTGCTGCCGACGCTGATCATCCTTTTAAAGTCGGTCGTGCTGATCGTCGTTTTGCTGATCGGGGTTGCCTACCTGCTTTACGCCGACCGCAAGATCTGGGCGGCGGTGCAATTGCGCCGCGGCCCGAACGTCGTCGGCCCGTGGGGCACGCTGCAGGCTTTCGCCGATCTGCTAAAATTCGTCTTCAAGGAACCGGTCATTCCGTCCGGCGCCAACAAGGGCGTGTTCCTGCTGGCGCCGCTGGTGTCGGCCGTGCTGGCAATCTCGGCCTGGGCGGTCATTCCCGTCAATGCCGGCTGGGGGATCGCCAACGTCAATGTCGGCATCCTCTACGTCTTCGCCATCTCCTCGCTCGAGGTCTATGGCGTGATCATGGGCGGCTGGGCGTCCAATTCGAAATACCCGTTCCTCGGCGCGCTGCGCTCGGCGGCGCAGATGGTGTCCTACGAAGTCTCGATCGGCTTCGTCATCGTCACCGTGCTGCTCTGCGTCGGCTCGCTCAACCTGTCGGACATCGTGCTGTCGCAGCAGGATGGGCTGGGCACCAAGCTTGGCCTGCCCAACAGCTTCCTCGACTGGCACTGGCTGGCGCTGTTCCCGATGTTCGTCATTTTCTTCATCTCGGCGCTGGCCGAGACCAACCGCCCGCCCTTCGACCTGGTGGAAGCCGAGTCCGAATTGGTCGCCGGCCATATGGTCGAATATTCGTCGACGCCGTTCCTGTTGTTCTTCCTCGGCGAATATGTCGCCGTGGTGATGATGTGCGCGCTGGCCACCATCCTGTTCCTCGGCGGCTGGCTGCCGCCCTTCGACTTCGCCCCCTTCACCTGGGTGCCCGGCGTGATCTGGTTCGTGCTCAAGATCTGCCTGATGTTCTTCATGTTCTCGATGGTGAAGGCCTTCGTGCCGCGCTACCGCTACGACCAGCTGATGCGGCTGGGCTGGAAAGTGTTCCTGCCGATCTCCCTGTTCATGGTCGTCGCCACCGCGGCCTTCCTCAAAATCACGGGGTTTGCGTGATGTCCGCTTTTGGCCAGGCCGCAAAATCGCTGCTGCTGCAGGATTTCGTCAGCGCCTTCTTCCTGTCGATGCGCCAGTTCTTCGCGCCGAAGGAAACGATCAACTATCCGCACGAGAAAGGGCCGACCAGCCCGCGCTTCCGTGGCGAGCACGCGCTGCGCCGCTATCCCAATGGCGAGGAACGCTGCATCGCCTGCAAATTGTGCGAAGCGATCTGTCCGGCGCAGGCGATCACCATCGAGGCCGGCCCGCGCCGCAATGACGGCACGCGCCGCACCGTGCGCTACGACATCGACATGGTGAAGTGCATCTATTGCGGCTTCTGCCAGGAAGCCTGCCCGGTCGACGCTATCGTCGAGGGGCCGAATTTCGAGTTCGCGACGGAGACGCGCGAAGAGCTTTACTACGACAAGGACAGGCTGCTGGCGAATGGCGACCGCTGGGAGCGCGAACTGGCGCGCAACATCTCGCTGGACTCGCCCTACCGCTGACATTTGACGCATGGACGGGGCGAGGGGCCTCGTCTAAGGACAACGCAACTTGCCGGCCGGAGGCGGTCGCAGAAATCAAACAGGACGGATGTCCTGTTTGGACAGGAACCCGGGGGATCCCCAATGCTGAGTGGACTAGAGGCGGCCTTTTTCTACCTCTTCGCCTTTGTCGCGGTGGCGTCGGCCTTCATGGTCATTTCGTCGCGCAACCCCGTTCATTCCGTGCTGTTCCTGATCCTGACCTTCTTCAACGCCGCCGGCCTGTTCATGCTGACCGGCGCCGAGTTCCTGGCGATGATCCTGCTCGTCGTCTATGTCGGCGCGGTCATGGTGCTGTTCCTGTTCGTCGTCATGATGCTCGATGTCGACTTCGCCGAGATGAAGGAAGGCGCCCTGCAATATGCGCCGATCGGCGCGCTGGTCGGGCTGATCCTGGCGGCCGAGCTGATCGTGGTGCTCGGCGGCTACACCTTCGCGCCGCAACTGGCCTCGACGGTCTCCAAACCCATCCCGGATCTTGCCGCGCGGACAAACACCGCAGCACTCGGCGACATCCTCTATACGGACTACCTCTACTACTTCCAGATTTCGGGCCTCATCCTGCTGGTCGCCATGATCGGCGCCATCGTCCTGACGCTGCGCCACAAGGAAGGGGTCAAGCGGCAGTCGATCGCCGCCCAGGTCGGCCGCACGCCGGCGACAGGCATGGAAATCCGCAAGGTCAAGTCGGGCGAGGGGCTCTGACGATGTTCGGTCGTTTGAAGAAAAAATATTGGGGAGAGCAGGTTGCCTCTTGGCGGGTTGATTCGACTGAAAAGGCCTGGGTATTCGTCTGGAATCGCGACGGGAATCTTACGCTGAACATCAAGAGCGAAGATTTCACGTACGTTCAGGGGGCAGGCCGGAATGATGCAACAGTTATCTTCGAGCCTTCTGCCATAGACAGCCTTTTGGACGCCATCGTATCCGCGCGTTCAATGATTCAACAAATGCCGGGAAAGGTTTGATCTGGCCATGGTCGTCGGCATCGCACATTACCTGACCGTATCGGCGATCCTGTTCACGCTCGGCGTGTTCGGCATCTTCCTGAACCGCAGGAACATCATCGTCATCCTGATGTCGATCGAGCTGATCCTTTTGGCGGTCAACATCAATTTCGTTGCCTTCTCGGCGGCATTGGGCGATCTCGTCGGCCAGGTGTTTGCCCTGTTCGTGCTGACGGTCGCGGCCGCCGAAGCGGCCATCGGTCTTGCCATTCTCGTCGTCTTCTTCCGCAACCGCGGCTCGATCGCGGTCGAAGACGTGAACCAGATGAAGGGTTGACGGGGCTAACATGTATCAAGCGATCGTCTTCCTTCCGCTGCTCGGCTTCCTGATCGTCGGTCTGTTCGGCAATTCGCTGGGCGCCAAGGCATCGGAATACATCACCTCGGGCTTCCTGGTGATCTCGGCCGTGCTGTCCTGGGTCGCCTTCTTCTCCGTCGGCTTCGGCGAAGGCGAGGTGTTCACCGTGCCGGTACTGCGCTGGATCCAATCCGGCGGCTTGGACGCGTCCTGGGCGCTCAGGATCGATACGCTGACGGTGGTCATGCTGGTGGTGGTCAACACGGTGTCGGCGCTGGTCCACATCTATTCGATCGGCTACATGCACCACGATCCGAACCGGCCGCGCTTCTTCGCCTATCTGTCGCTGTTCACCTTCGCCATGCTGATGCTGGTGACGGCGGACAATCTGGTGCAGATGTTCTTCGGCTGGGAAGGGGTGGGTCTCGCGTCCTATTTGCTGATCGGCTTCTGGTACAAGAAGCCGTCGGCCAATGCCGCTGCCATCAAGGCCTTCGTCGTCAACCGCGTCGGCGATTTCGGCTTCGCGCTCGGCATTTTCGGCGTCTTCGTTTTGTTCGGCTCGGTCAATCTCGGCACCATCTTCGCCAATGCCGCGACGTTCATTCCGGCTGAAGGCGCGCCGCAAGGGGCCGCCGTGCTGACCTTCCTCGGCTATGCGCTGGACAAGCAGGCGGCCATGACCATCGTCTGCCTGCTGCTGTTCATGGGCGCCATGGGCAAGTCGGCGCAGGTGCCGCTGCACACCTGGCTGCCGGACGCGATGGAAGGCCCGACGCCGGTTTCCGCGCTGATCCATGCCGCCACCATGGTGACGGCCGGCGTGTTCATGCTGGCGCGGCTGTCGCCGCTCTTCGAACTGTCGCATTCGGCGCTCACGGTGGTGACCTTCATCGGCGCCTTCACCGCCTTCTTCGCGGCGACCGTCGGCCTGGTTCAGAACGACATCAAGCGCGTCATCGCCTATTCGACCTGCTCGCAGCTCGGCTACATGTTCGTCGCGCTCGGCGTCGGCGCCTATGGCGCGGCGATCTTCCATTTGTTCACGCATGCCTTCTTCAAGGCGCTGCTGTTCCTGGGCTCCGGCTCGGTCATCCATGCCGTCTCCGACGAGCAGGACATGCGCAAGATGGGTGGCCTGCGGAAGCTCATTCCGAAGACCTACTGGATGATGGTGATCGGCACGCTGGCGCTGACCGGCGTCGGCATTCCGGTGACCGTCATCGGCACAGCCGGCTTCTTCTCCAAGGATGCCATCATCGAGGCTGCCTTTGCCGGCCACAATTCGGTCGCCGGCCTCGCTTTTGTCCTGCTGGTCATCGCCGCCTGCTTCACCTCCTTCTACTCCTGGCGGCTGATCTTCATGACCTTCCACGGCGAGCCGCGGGCGAGCCACGACGTCATGCACCATGTCCATGAATCGCCGCCGGTGATGCTGGTGCCGCTGTTCATCCTGGCCGCGGGCGCGCTGTTTGCCGGCGTTATCTTTCATGGCGCCTTCATCGGCGAAGGATATGCCGAATTCTGGAAGGCGTCGCTGTTCACGCTGCCGGACAACCACATCCTGCACGAGATCCATGAATTGCCGCTGTGGGTCGAGCTGGCACCGTTCGTCGCCATGGTCATCGGCTTTGCCGTCGCCTGGAAGTTCTACATCCGCTCGCCGGAACTGCCCCGGAGCGTCGCCGCCAACCATCGGCTGCTCTATGCCTTCCTGCTCAACAAATGGTACTTCGACGAGCTCTACGACGTCCTGTTCGTGCGGCCGGCAAAGGCGCTGGGCCGGTTCCTGTGGAAGACCGGCGACGGCACCATCATCGACGGGCTCGGTCCTGACGGCATTTCGGCGCGCGTCGTCGATGTCACCGACCGCGTCGTCAAGCTGCAGACCGGCTACCTCTATCACTATGCCTTCGCCATGCTGATCGGCGTGGCCGCACTCGTCACCTGGATGATGCTCTGATGACCGCCTGGCCAATCCTCTCGCTGGTCACCTTCCTGCCGCTCGTAGGTGTGCTGCTGATCCTGTTCATCAGGGATGACAGCCCGAATGCGCGTCGCAACATCCGCGCCATCGCGTTCACTACGACAGCGGCCACCTTCATCATCTCGCTGTTCATCTGGACCGGCTTCGACAATTCGCAAGCCGGCTTCCAGTTCGTCGAGAAGTTTGCCTGGTTGGATTCCGGCATCTCCTACCATATGGGCGTCGACGGCATTTCGATGCTGTTCGTCATCCTGACGACGTTCCTCATGCCGCTCTGCATCCTGGCGTCGTGGGAAGCGATCGACAAGCGCGTCAAGGCCTACATGATTGCCTTCCTGCTCTTGGAAACGCTGATGATCGGCGTGTTCTGCGCGCTCGACATCGTGCTGTTCTACGTCTTCTTCGAGGCCGGCCTGATCCCGATGTTCATCATCATCGGCGTCTGGGGCGGCAAGCGCCGCGTCTATGCCTCGTTCAAGTTCTTCCTCTACACGTTGGCCGGCTCGGTGCTGATGCTGCTCGCCATCATGGCGATGTTCTTCCAGGCGGGCACCACCGACATCCCGACGCTGCTGACCCACAACTTCCCGGCCCACATGCAGACATGGCTATTTCTGGCCTTCTTCGCCTCCTTCGCGGTGAAGATGCCGATGTGGCCGGTGCACACCTGGCTGCCCGATGCGCACGTCGAAGCGCCGACGGCGGGCTCGGTGATCCTGGCGGGCATACTGTTGAAAATGGGCGGGTACGGCTTCCTGCGCTTCTCCCTGCCGATGTTCCCGCTGGCGTCGGAAATGTTCGCACCGCTGGTGTTCACGCTGTCGGTCGTCGCCATCATCTACACCTCGCTGGTGGCGCTGATGCAGGAGGACATGAAGAAGCTGATCGCCTATTCCTCCGTCGCCCATATGGGCTTCGTCACCATGGGCATCTTCGCCATGAACCAGGAAGGCGTGCAGGGCGCGATCTTCCAGATGCTGAGCCACGGCCTCGTCTCGGGCGCACTGTTCCTGTGCGTCGGCGTCATTTACGACCGCATGCACACACGCGAGATCGACGCCTATGGCGGCTTGGTCAACAACATGCCGAAATACGCAACCGTGTTCCTGATCTTCACCATGGCCAATGTCGGCTTGCCCGGCACGTCAGGCTTCGTTGGCGAGTTCCTGACCATGCTCGGCGTGTTCCGGGTCAACACCTGGGTGGCTTTCTTCGCCGCCACCGGCGTCATCCTGTCGGCGGCCTACGCGCTCTGGCTCTACCGCCGGGTGATCTTCGGCGCGCTGACCAAGGAAAGCCTGAAGGGCCTGCTCGATCTGTCGACGCGCGAGAAGGCAATCATCTACCCGCTGGTCGTGCTGGTCATCTTCTTCGGCGTTTATCCCGCTCCCGTCTTCGATGCCACGGCCCAGTCGGTCAAGGCGCTCGTCACCAATGTCACCGCATCCATCGGCGCCGCGCAGACCGCGGCGGCGAACTGACCAGAGGTTTTGCGAACCATGACGCCAGACCTTTACTCCAGCCTTTCGCTCTCGACGCCGGAGCTGATCCTCGCCATCGGCGCGCTGGCGCTGTTGATGGTGGGCGCCTATTCGCGCGCCAACACTGCCAACCTGGTGACCGGCCTTGCCGTCGCCGTGCTGGTGATCGCAGGTCTATGGCTGATCTTTCCCACGGGGCAGGGGAGCGCCTACGGCAACGCCTTCATCCAGGATCCGTTCTCCCGCTTCATGAAGGTGCTGTCGCTGATCGGTTCGGCGGTGACGCTGGTGATGTCGATGCGCTTCGCCAGGCAGGAGCATTTCGACAAGTTCGAATACCCGGTGCTGATCCTGCTCTGCACGCTCGGCATGATGCTGATGATCTCGGCCAACGGCATGATCGGGCTCTATCTCGGCCTCGAGCTGCAGTCGCTGGCGATCTACGTGCTGGCGGCAATCAATCGCGACAATCTGCGTTCGACCGAGGCCGGTTTGAAGTATTTTGTGCTGGGCGCGCTGTCGTCGGGCATGCTGCTTTACGGAATCAGCCTCATTTACGGCTACACCGGCAATGTCGGCTTCCAGGAAATCGCCTCGGCGCTTGGCAGCGGTGAGCGCCAGCTCGGCCTCGTCGTCGGCCTGGTTTTCGTTTTGGCCGGTCTTGCCTTCAAGATTTCCGCGGTGCCGTTCCACATGTGGACGCCCGATGTCTACGAGGGCGCACCGACGCCGGTCACCGCCTTCCTGGCGGCCGCTCCCAAAATGGCGGCAATGGCGCTGATCGTGCGCGTCACCATGGGCGCCTTCAAGCCGATCGCTTCCGACTGGCAGCAGATCATCGTCTTCATCTCGATCGCCTCGATGGCGCTCGGCTCCTTTGCCGCGATCGGCCAGACCAACATCAAGCGGCTGATGGCGTACTCCTCGATCGGCCATATGGGGTATGCGCTGGTCGGCCTTGCCGCCAACAGCCAGGCCGGCGTGCGCGGCGTCGCCATCTACATGCTGATCTATCTCGTCATGACGCTCGGCACCTTCGCCTTCATCCTCGCCATGCGGCGCAAGGAAGGCAATGTCGAGCAGATCAGCGATCTCGCCGGTCTGTCGTCGACCAATCCGATCATGGCGACGATCCTGACCATCCTGATGTTCTCGCTGGCCGGCATCCCGCCGCTCGCCGGCTTCTGGGGGAAATGGTACGTCTTCCTCGCCGCCATCAACGCCAACCTCTATGCGCTGGCGATCATCGGCGTGCTGGCCTCGGTCGTGGGCGCGTTCTACTATCTGCGTATCATCAAGATCATGTGGTTCGACGAACCGGCCGGTGGCTTCGTGCCGATGGCGGTTGAGCTGCGCCTCGTGCTTGGTGTCTCCGGCGCTTTCGTGCTGTTCTATGTGCTGATCGGCGGTCCGATCGCGACCTACGCCGAAGCCGCCGCCAAGACATTTTTCTGACCGGATGGCATTTCGGCTGGCTCCGACCTCTGAGACGGAAGGGTTCCGGCTCGAGGCGCATGACAGTGTGGGTTCCACCAACACGCTGGCGCTGGACCATGCAAGGGCAGGCGATCCCGGCAAATTGTGGGTCGTTTCCAAGAAGCAGGAAAGCGGCCGTGGCCGCCGCGGCAGGGCCTGGGTATCGCCCGAGGGCAATCTGGCGGCGACATTGCTGGTCATCACCGGCGGTGAGTTGCGTCTGGCGGCGACGCTGGGCTTCGTCGCCGGCCTGTCGCTGGCCGATGCGCTCGACGCCGTGGTGCCGAAGGGCAGGATCGCTATCGGCCTCGACGGCGCCAGCCAGGGGCAGAACCGCTTCGAGCTGAAATGGCCGAACGATGTGCTGGCCTCCGGCGCCAAGCTGGCCGGCATCCTGCTGGAATCGGCCATTCTCGATGGCGGCCGTTTCGCGGTGGCGGTGGGCATCGGCGTCAATGTGGTGGCGCATCCGCCGGATTTGCCGTATCCGGCGACATCGCTTCAGGCACTGGGCGCGACATGCGACGCCGAAACGCTGTTCTTGGCGCTGTCCGATGCCTGGACCGACAATGCCCGGCTGTGGGACGACGGACGCGGGCTCGACGCCATCCGGCGTCGCTGGCTGGCGCGCGCGGCGGGGCTTGGCGGCGAGGTTGCTGTCAGGATTGACGGGAATGTGGTGCGCGGTACCTTCGAGACCATTGACGCGGACTGCCGTTTCGTGATCCGCGATGATGAGGGGTCGGTCGTGACGGTAGCCGCCGGCGACGTGCATTTCGGCGCCGTCGCGTCGGCAAAGATTTAGGGCTGGCCGCAAGGGCCGGGAAGGGAAATTTGATGGCGAAAGCGCAAAACGCCGAACTCGTCTTCGTGCCGCTCGGCGGCGTCGGCGAGATCGGCATGAACTTCGCCCTTTACGGCTATGGGCCGCCTAGCGCGCGCGAGTGGATCGTCGTCGATGTCGGGGTGACCTTTCCCGATGCGGCGCATCCTGGCGTCGACCTGATCCTGCCCGATACGCGCTTCATCGAGGAGAACCTCGCCGGCCTGCGCGGCATCATCATCACCCATGCGCATGAAGACCATTACGGGGCGCTGCTCGACATCTGGCCAAAGCTGAAGGCGCCGGTGTGGATGACACCGTTCAGCGCCGGCCTGCTGGACGCAAAGCGGCAGGGCGAGCAGGGCGCGCCGAAGAAAATTCCGGTGACGATCTACCGGGCAGGCGAGACATTCACCGTCGGCCCGTTCTCGATCGAGGCCATTCCGGTGGCGCACTCCATCCCCGAGCCGATGTCGCTGGCGATCACCTCGCCGGCCGGCACCGTCATCCATACCGGCGACTGGAAGATCGATCCGGAACCGACGATCGGTCCGAAAACCGACGAGGCGCGGTTTCGCGCCTATGGCGACAAGGGTGTGCTGGCGCTGGTCTGCGATTCCACCAATGCGCTGCGCGAAGGCGAATCGCCGTCGGAAGTGGCGGTGGGCGAAGGCCTCAGGGGCGTCATCCAGAGTGCTGTCGGCCGTGTCGCCGTCACCACCTTCTCCTCCAATGTCGGACGCATCGTCTCGATCGCCAAGGCGGCGCGCGATGCCGGCCGCCAGTGCCTGGTGCTCGGCCGCTCGCTGAGGCGGGTCATCGATGTCGCCGGCGAGCTCGGCTACATGGACGGGCTGCCGGAGTTCATCGCCGAGGAGGATTTCGGCTTCATCCCGCGCGAGAACCTGGTCATCATCTGCACCGGCAGCCAGGGCGAGGCGCTGGCAGCGCTGGCAAAACTTTCGCGCGACGAGATGAAGTCGGTGTCGCTGACGGCCGGCGACACGGTGGTGTTTTCCTCACGCACCATTCCCGGCAACGAGAAGGCGATCCTCGAGATCAAGAACCGCCTCATCGACCTCGGCATCAAGATCATCGAGGATGGCGACGCGCTGGTGCATGTCTCCGGCCATCCCCGCCGCAGCGAATTGCGCAGGATGTATGAGTGGGTGCGGCCGCAGATCGGCGTTCCCGTGCATGGCGAAGCCGCGCATCTGGTGGCGCAGGGATCGCTGATGTCGACGTCGGGCATCGGCCAGGTGGCGCAGGTGCGCGACGGCGACATGCTGCGGCTGGCGCCGGGTCCGGCCACGATCATCGACCAGGTGCCGTTCGGCCGCATCTACAAGGACGGCAGGCTGATCGGCACCGACCAGGCGATGGGCATACGCGACCGGCGGAAGCTATCCTTTGCCGGCCATGTCGCGGTCAATGTCGTGCTCGACGACAAATATGAGCTCGCCGGCGATCCCGATCTGGTCGCCATCGGCGTCGCCGAGGCCGATGCCCGTGGCGAAAACATGGAAGATCTGATGCTCGACGCGGCCGTCGGCGCGGTTGACTCGATCCCTCGCCAGCGCCGCAAGGACCTCGATCTGGTGCAGGAAGCGGTGCGCCGCGCCGTGCGCGGCGCCGCCAACGAAGCCTGGGGCAAGAAGCCGCTGGTGACGGTGTTTGTGACGAGGTGAGGGAATAGGCAGTAGGCGGTAGGCAGTGGAGAAAAATGCGGATGTATCACTACTGCCTGCTGCCTATTCCCTACTCCCTTAACTTGTGGAGCACTTCATGCTGGGACGCCTGAACCATGTAGCACTTGCCGTACCGGACCTGGCCGCGGCGATTGCGGCCTATCGCGATACACTTGGCGCGCGGGTGACTGCGCCGCAGGCTTTGCCCGAGCATGGCGTGACGGTGGTGTTCGTCGATGTCGGCAACACCAAGATCGAACTCCTGGAGCCGCTGGGCGAACGGTCGCCGATCGCGGCCTTTCTGGCGAAGAACCCCTCGGGTGGCATGCATCATGTCTGCTACGAGGTCGACGACATCCTTGTCGCGCGCGATCACCTCAAAGCGAGCGGCGCCCGCGTGCTGGGCGACGGCAATCCCAAAACCGGCGCCCACGGCAAGCCGGTGCTGTTCCTGCATCCCAAGGATTTCTTCGGCACGCTGGTCGAACTGGAGCAGGCATGAGCTGGATTTCGTTTGCCGCGCTGTTCTTCATCACCTGGTGGCTGATGCTGTTCATCGTGCTGCCGTTCAGCGTCAAGACGCAGGATGACGACCATGACGTGACGCTGGGCACGGTTGCGAGCGCGCCGCGCGGACCGCATATGCTGCGCGCCGTGATCCGCACCACTATCGTCACGGCTGTCGTCATGGGGGTTTTCTACAGCCTGACGCACGGGCTGGGTTACAGCCTCGACGAAGTCCCCCACATCATCCCCGAAGCCAGCCAGACACCGGATAACTAACACTTTCCCGCCGACAGATCGGGTGGGGTGTTCGTGCCTGTTTTCGAAGCGCCAAACTCAGGGTTTGGCTCACCAGCCTGCGATGCGCAATCGGCGGCCAGGCATGGCCCACCCGCATTAGAATCACGCCTTGGTGTCAGGCTGACGCAAGCTCACGTGATTTGGGAACAGGTTGATCTAACCAGATGATCGGGCAAAAAAAATGCAAGGCACAAGGCCTTGCAATTTAAACGCGTTCCGATCTGTTTTCCGGTTTCCGGCGGCAGCGGGTAACCGCGCCTAGATCGCATCCTCCCAAGACTTTGACCGCGTAGGAGAGCAGATTTTTCTCCACCCTCTCGGTTATCGGGGCACACTAGCCTAACCCTGATGAAATTGTCACGCAGAATTTTGCCCGCAATCGGGCAATCTGTGCTGCAGTGCACAATAGTGCGGCAGGCTTTGCTTGCGAAACGAACAACACCGGGGCTGCCGCCTTAATCTGGTCAGGTGTGCCGCGTCGCCCGGACGCGCAAAGCGTGTGTGAGCACTTCGGAGTTAGGTCATCATTTTGTATCAAAAGCATTATCGTTTTCGTGCGAAGGTCTTTGGAAGAAGAATCGATTTTTGCGATTTCCGGCCGATGCGGCCGGTCGGGTTTCCATTCCGTCACGAAATAGCTATGAAGCCGGGGCAAGCAAGCCAGCCGCGCCGATTCCGGCGCAGCCTCCTCTCTCACGGACCTGTCCATGCGTTTGTCGCAGTTTTTCCTGCCCATCCTGAAAGAAAATCCGCGCGAGGCCGAGATCGTCTCGCACCGGCTGATGCTGCGTGCCGGCATGATCCGCCAGCAGGGGCAGGGCAGCTTTTCCTGGCTGCCGCTGGGCAAGCTGGTGCTGGACAAGGTCTGCCGCATCATCCGCGAGGAGCAGAACCGCGCCGGCGCTCTGGAAATCCTGATGCCGACCATCCAGTCGGCCGATCTGTGGCGCGAAAGCGGCCGCTATGACGATTACGGCAAGGAGATGCTGCGCATCAAGGACCGGCAGGACCGCGACATGCTTTACGGTCCGACCAATGAGGAAGTGGTCACCGAGATCGTGCGCGCCTACGTCAAGTCCTACAACGACTTGCCGCTAAACCTCTACCACATCCAGTGGAAGTTCCGCGACGAGGTGCGGCCGCGCTTCGGCGTCATGCGCTCGCGCGAATTCCTGATGAAGGATGCCTATTCCTTCGACCTCGATTTCGAGGGCGCGAAGGCCGCCTATAACCGCATGTTCGTATCCTATCTCAGGACGTTCACGCGCATGGGGCTGCAGGCCATTCCGATGCGGGCCGACACCGGGCCGATCGGCGGCGATCTCAGCCATGAATTCATCATCCTGGCCGACACCGGCGAGAGCCAGGTCTATTGCGACCGCGAATATCTGTCGCTGCAGGTGCCCGGCGAGAAAACCGACTTCGGCAATGACGGCGAGATCGCCGACATCGTCAAGACGTGGACGACGCCTTACGCCGCCACCGACGAGATGCATGACGAGGCGGCCTGGGACAAGCTTGGCGAAGCCGACCGGGTCTCGGCACGCGGCATCGAGGTCGGCCACATCTTCCATTTCGGCGACAAATATTCCAAGCCCATGGGCGCCAAGGTGACCGGGCCCGACGGCAAGGATCATTTCGTTTCCGGCGGCTCCTACGGTATCGGTCCGTCGCGGCTGGTGGCGGCGATCATCGAGGCCAGCCATGACGATAACGGCATCATCTGGCCGGAAGCGGTGACGCCGTTCGACATCGGCCTGATCAACATGAAGGCCGGCGACGCCGAGTGCGACCGCGTCTGCGGCGAGCTCTACGCCGCCTTCACCAGCGCCGGCAAGGATGTGCTTTACGACGACACCGACCAGCGGCCGGGCGGCAAGTTCGCCACCGCGGACCTGATCGGCCTGCCCTGGCAGGTGATCGTCGGGCCGCGCGGCGTGGCCGCCGGCGAGATCGAGATCAAGAACCGCCGGACCGGCGAGCGCGAGACGCTGCCGGTCGCGGAGGCCAGGAAACGCTTCGGTGCAACCGCATGAGCGAAGCCGCGGCAGCGAAGTCTTCGGTAGCCCAGTCTCCGGTTGGCAAGTCTCCGGTCGCCAAGTCTCCGGTCACCAAGTCTCCGGTCGCCGGCCCGTTCTCCATGTTCGAACGCATGGTCGCCTGGCGTTATTTGCGGTCGCGCCGCAAGGAGACGGTGATCTCGGTCATCGCCTCGATCTCCTTCCTCGGCATCATGCTGGGCGTCGCCACGCTGATCGTCGTCATGGCTGTCATGAACGGGTTTCGAGCCGAACTTCTGACCCGCATCCTCGGCGTCAACGGCCATCTGATCGTGCAGCCGCTGGATTCGCCGCTTGAGGACTATGCGCAGGTCGCAGCCCGCATCAACGGCGTGGCCGGCGTCAAATACGCGATCCCGCTGATCGACGGCCAGGTGCTGGCGCAAGGCAATGTCGGCGGCGGCATGGGCGCGCTGGTGCGCGGTATCAGGGCCGAAGACCTCGGCAAGATCGCCATCGTCGCCCAGAACGTCAAGCAAGGCACGCTTGACGGCTTCGACTCCGGCGATGGCGTCGCCATCGGCAAGCGCATGGCGGAGAATCTCGGCCTTGTGCTCGGCGACACCATCACGCTGATCTCGCCGGACGGCGATGTGACGCCGATGGGCACGACGCCGCGGCTGAAGGGCTACAAGGTGGCGGCGATCTTCGAGGTCGGCATGTCGGAGTATGACAGCTCCATCGTCTACATGCCGTTTTCCGAAGCGCAGCTCTATTTCAACATGGACGGCAGGGCGCAGACGATCGAGATCTATGTCGACAACCCCGATAATGTTGACGCGCTGAAACCGCTGGTCGATGCGGCGGCGCAACGCCCGATCGACATGGTCGACTGGCGCCAGCGCAACGAGACGTTCTTTTCGGCGCTGCAGGTCGAGCGCAACGTCATGTTCATGATCCTGACGCTGATCGTGCTGGTGGCGGCGCTCAACATCATCTCCGGCCTGATCATGCTGGTGAAGGACAAGGGCCACGATATCGCCATCCTGCGCACAATGGGCGCCTCGCGCGGCGCCATCCTGCGCATCTTCCTGATGACGGGTGCTGCGATCGGCGTCACCGGCACGCTGGCCGGCGTGCTGCTCGGGGTGCTCATCTGCACCAACATCGAATCGATCCGCCAGTTCTTCTCCTGGATGACCGGCAAGGTGCTGTTCAACCCGGAGCTCTATTTCCTCAGCCAGCTGCCGGCAAAGATGGACCCGCGCGAGACCACCTATGTCATCATGATGGCGCTCGGCCTGTCCTTCCTAGCAACGGTGTTTCCGGCATGGCGCGCCGCACGGCTCGATCCGGTCGAGGCCTTGAGATACGAATGAAGTCCGAGATCATTATCGAGCTGAAGAGCGTCGAGCGGCACTATGTCCAGGGGCCGCGCAAGCTCACCATTTTGAACGGCGCCGACTTTTCGCTGAAGCGCGGCGAGATGGTGGCGCTGGTGGCGCCGTCGGGCACCGGCAAGTCGACGCTGCTCCATACGGCGGGCCTGCTCGAGCGCCCCGACGCCGGTGACGTCATTCTGGCCGGCCGCGCCTGCGGACGGCTCTCCGACGACGAACGCACGGCGATCCGCCGCAACGATGTCGGCTTCGTCTATCAGTTCCATCATCTGCTGCCGGAGTTTTCGGCACTGGAAAACATCATGATGCCGCAGCTGATCAAAGGGCTTTCGCGCAAGGAGGCGTCGGAGCGCGCAGCACAGCTGCTCGACTATATGCAGATCGGCAAGCGCGCGTCGCACCGGCCGTCGGAACTGTCCGGCGGCGAGCAGCAGCGCGTCGCCATTGCCCGCGCGGTCGCCAATGCGCCCTTGCTGCTGCTCGCCGACGAGCCGACCGGCAATCTCGACCCGGTCACCGCCTCCTATGTCTTCGAGGCGCTTGGCGCGCTGGTCAAGCAGTCCGGCCTTGCCGCGCTGATCGCGACCCACAATCACGAACTCGCCTCGCGCATGGACCGCCGGGTGACGTTGGCGGATGGCAAGGTCGTTCCGTTGTAGGCCCCAACTTCCTCATCCTAGGGTCTGCGCCGCGTCGCTGCGCTCCTTGCTCCGCCCTAGGATCACGAAGTGATTGGTGCGTGTCCCGATCGCAAAGGCAGGCGATGCGCCCTGCGTCAGCACTGCCGTCACCCGTCAACCTTTCCTTAACCCTGCCCAAACCGGCTGTCAGGATTCGTCGGCATGCCGCTTTCCGCTCATTGACTTTCGAACAAAATTAGAACAAAATACGAACATATCAACAACAGGAGAGAGTTATGAGCGATCTTGTTCAGGACGTCGTTTCGTTGGTGTGCATGAGTGCGTTTCTGGTTTCCATGGCTGTCTGGATCGGCGCCATGTGATGCAACTGCGGTTCGCCGCACTGTTTTAGGCGGGCAGGAAGGCGCTGTGCCGTTAAGCCTTTCTTGCCGCCATGACGCTAGGCTGCCCCGCCAAGACAGGGAGCAAAAACCTCAGGTGTCGCCGATCGTGACGGCCCTTCTCGTGGCCGGTAATCTCGGACTGATTTTCCTTTTGATGACCGCGCCGCTCGGTTTGCGCACGGTGCGGCTGAGCCGCGTGGTTGCCGTGGACCGGCAGCGCCTCTGGCAGGCGCTGTGGCCGCTCGGCAGCGATGCCGGCTGGTCCGGCGAGATACTCTCGGCCCAGCCGCTGGACGGGCAGGACACGGCCCGCATCCTGCTGTCCTGGGAAGGCGGCGACGGCCAGCCGATCGAGCGCAGGTCGCGCTTCGAGGACGTCGTCGAAGGCAGTCGTTTTTCGATGCGGGTCATCGAGGATACCGCGCTCGACGCGTCGTTCTGGAAGGATTTTTACGAGACCACCGAACTCACCTCGGAAGGTGCCGGCACGCGCGTCACGCTCAGCCAGACCGATCGCTATCGCGGCGTCGCCTTCCTGGTGTTCCGCTACTTCGCCATGCGCCGCGAGCTCGGCAAGCTGGAGATCTGGGCGAGGACCGGACAGTATCGCAAGGGCGGCTGGTTCGAGCATCCGCTGAGCCAGGTCGGTTTCGCCGTTCTGTCGGCTTTCATCCTTTGGCCGTTCTTCGGGCTCAATCTCGGCGGCCTGGCGCTGGCCGCGATCCTGACCTCGGTGGTTGCCCTGCATGAGCTCGGCCACATGGCGGCCTTCCGGCTGACCGGTCATCGCAAGGCGCGGATGATCTTTATCCCGCTGCTCGGCGGCATCGCCATTGGCGGCCGGCCTTATGACAGCCGCTTCGAGGTCGCCTTCGTGGCGCTGATGGGCGCTGGTTTTTCCGCGTTCCTGGTACCGCTGCTGATCGTCGCCAGCGGGCTCGCATCCGGCGAGGGACATCGGCTCGCCGCGGCCCTTCTGGCGACGCTTGCCGGCTTTGCCGCGCTGTTCAACATCGCCAATCTGGTGCCGGTGTGGAAATTCGACGGCGGCCAGGTGCTGCGCCAGATTTGTCCTGGCCCGATCGCGCTTGCGCTGGCGTCTTTCTCTTTGCTGTCGGCCTTGCTGGCGGTGGGTTGGCTCGCTGGTTTTTCCCAAGGCTTTCTGCTTGTGGCAGGCGCCGTCTTTGCCATCCTCAGCCTGCTGACCATGGGCAGCGGGGTAAAACCGCGCCACGAATTGAAGCCGATCCGCACCTTCGACCGCTTCGCTATGGCCGGCGCGTTGCTGGCCGTCTTCGCCATTCACGGTTTCGGGCTGTTGTGGGCCTCGGCGCGGTTGCTTTGAGCGTTGGTCGAGGCGAGACTCAGCCGGCCTTGCGAGCCGGTTCTGCAGAAATTGACTCCGCTGCCCCGAAAACATCCTCGAAGGCGGATTTCAGCGCCAGGTCGAAATCGGCCATGGTCACGGGCAGGCCGAGGTCGACGAGGCTGGTGACGCCGTGATCCGACACGCCGCATGGCACGATGCCGCTGAAATGGCTGAGATCCGGCTCGACATTGACGGCGATGCCATGAAAGCTCACCCAGCGCCGCAGCCTGATGCCGATGGCGGCGATCTTGTCTTCGGCCGGCGAGCCGTCGGGCAGGGAAGGGCGATCGGGCCGCACCACCCAGACGCCGACGCGGTCCTCGCGGCGTTCGCCGCGCACATTGAAGGCGGCAAGCGTGCCGATGATCCACTGCTCGAGCGCGGCGACGAAGGCGCGCACATCCTCGCGCCGGCGCTTCAGGTCAAGCATGACATAGGCAACCCGCTGCCCCGGCCCGTGATAGGTGTATTCGCCGCCGCGTCCGGCGGCAAAGACCGGGAAACGGTCGGGGTCGATCAAGTCCTCGATGCGGGCGCTGGTGCCGGCGGTGTAAAGCGGCGGATGCTCGACCAGCCAGACCATCTCGGCGGCCGCACCCGCGCGGATCGCCTCGGCGCGCGCTTCCATCAGGGCCAGCGCATCGGTGTAGCCGGTCAGGCCGGGCTCGATGCGCCATTCGACCGGCGCCGAACCCGGCAAGGGCAGGAACGACGTGGCGATCTGGCTGCGTTCGGTCATGGCTTTTTCGTTTTTCGCGTGATGCACGCCGGCTTGGCGAATCCGCCTTGCGCTCTGGGGCCAAATGCATTTGCCCTTCATATGGCGGTATCCGGCTGAAACGTCCAGTTCGCCACGCATTTCGGCCTTCGCGCACGACCCCGAAGATAGGAACGATCTTCGGAAAGGATCATGCGCCAAATCAAAGTGCTGCAGCGTCCTTTGCGCGTCCCACAGGACGCGCGGCGCTGTAGAGGCCGATATGCCAATTCGCGGCGATTATTGCGCGCCGCGCCCTTGTTTCGCCGGAAACGATTTGCTACACGCCGCGAGCCGGTTCGTTCCGGCTCCTACCACGGGCGGTCGTGGCGGAATTGGTAGACGCGCAGCGTTGAGGTCGCTGTGGGGCAACCCGTGGAAGTTCGAGTCTTCTCGACCGCACCATAATTTTTCGGCCATTGAAATCATTGCGGCTTCTCAGGCCGTCGACGCCAAATCATCGCCTTTGGCGCTTGAACCGGCCGCAGCAGAGTTGCAACAAGAGGTCGCAGAGCCGCACGCGAACGCCGCTTGGCTCGCACCGGCCAGCCTCCTGCACCCGAGTCCCCGGCTTTGCCGGTGGCGGGGCAGGGGATGTGGGTGACCTAAGCGGCGCGTCGTTGCGGGAAATGGAGACCCGGACGGGCTCGACGAGGGTCAACGGCCGTCACGACGGTGTGGTGGTGATCGCAGTAGACGCGATCCGGCGACGTCGGCCCGGCACAAAAACGGTAACCACCGGGTACCAACCGGTCTTCGCTCACCGGGAAGCGGCACTGGTTGAGGCCTAGCTGAATGAGGGGGACGTCTCTCGACGCTGGTCTGATATTTTCACGCATGATGGTTTTCAATTTCCTGGTTCATAGCCATTGCCGGCTGACGACCGCGGTGCGACCCGTCGGAGCTAGCTTCTCTCGTTTGGAGGGCTGTGGACCACATATGGTGCTGATCGCACCGTCAAAGAAGCCCGGCGCCCCGCTTCTGCAGCCAAATCGTTTGCGACTTAAGGCCACACCCGCGAGCGCCCGAAGCACCTGTCCGGCCGGGATTTGTCGGCGCGCCGTTGCATAGCCTCAGTCCGTCGCCGCCGATCGCTTGAAGACGATGGTGACCCTGGTTCCCTCGCCGGCACTCGACTTGACGTCGAATTGCGCCTTGGCATTTTCGGTCAGCGACCGCGCGATCAGGGAGCCGAGCTTGCCTGGCCTGGGCCAGGTCTCACCCGTCGGCAGACCGATCCCATCATCGGCGACAGTCACCCGGCAACCATCGCCGCTGACGACGCTGTGCAGCGTGATCGTGCCGCCATCGCGCCCGACGAATGCATGTTTGAGAGCGTTGGTCAGCAACTCATTGACGACCAGGCCTGTCGGCATGGCAACGTTGATGGATACCGGATAGGTATCCACCTTAAGGTCGAGGCGGATACCTTCGACTGCGTGCGACGCCATGACGGCGGACGCGATCTGGCTAAGATACACACCAAGATCCACCTCATCCTTCTGCTGGTCAGCCGACAAGGTCTGGTAAAGGATTGCCAATGCGTCTACCCGGCCGGCAAGCCTTTCAAAACGCTTCTGGTCCGGTTCGGTGGCGTTGCGGGTTTCCATCCGGATCAAAGCGGTGATCATCTGCAGATTGTTTTTCACCCGGTGCTGCAGTTCGCGCAACAGGGTGTCCTTCTCCCGGATGAGCTCTTCCGCGGGTCGCGCGTCCTCGGTCTCACCGTGTGCCGTGACGTCGACAAGCGCCACCAGCCGGAAGCAGAGCTTGCCGTTGTCGTCCTCGATCACGTTGGAATAAACGTCGACGATTGCCGGCTTGTCCTCGCCGCGCTCAAGACGAAATGTGCCGACGAAATCGGTGTCTTCAACGACAGCCTCGGCGAGCGGCCTGTCCTTCTGCCGATGAAGCCCCCTGCCGGAAAGGGCCGCCCAGTTTTCCCGCGCAAGCTTCGGCGCCTTGAGGTCCGAGAGCTTCTCGAATTCGGGATTGGCGTAGACGACACGCTCCTTCGCGAACAATTCCGAGACGGCGATCGCGATCGGCATCTGGTCGAGAAATTTCTTGAACTGGTCGCTTTCCAGCGCGGTGGCGAGGTCAGGCGTATCGAGCAATTGCTCGACAGCGTCAGCCTTATCGGATTCTGTCATCTCGGCGCCTGCGTGATGCGTGGAAGCCATCAATATCAGGCATGCAATTCACCCGCCATCTCCAATATCGAAGGGATACGACAGCGTCACTACTGGTGCGGGCCGCGTCGCGCAGGGCTCCACCGCCTGCTGCTCACGAGCGAACTGAACAGAAGGCATTTTTCTCAGGGCCGCCGAACTTTGAAAAGAAATGTCTATGGAATTTGTAGAATTACGCTTTGAATGGGATCTCGGTACTGCTCGCCAGCCTTGGCGGCGCTTCGCCTCCTGAGTTGAGATCAGTGCTCTCGTTACCAAGCAAGTCGGCTCCCGATGAGGGAGTTGCTCCGCCGATCGCTGTGCGGCCGGCAGACGGCGGAGCATTGCCAGCAGCCCGCGGCTTTAGAGGAAGAGGTTCCCATGACCAGACTTACCCCCGTAGAGCAGATCATCCCGGATGCCGATATCGTCCCGCTTACCGGACGCGTCGGCGCAGAGATCAGGAACATTCGGCTCTCCGGCGACCTGCCGCAGCAGACGGTCGCGGCGATCAACCAGATCCTGTTGCGGCACAAGGTGGTGTTCTTCCGCGACCAGGCGCATCTCGACGATGCCGGGCAGGAGCGCTTTGCCCAGCGTCTCGGCGACCTCGTCCCGCATCCGACCCAAGGTCCCGTCAAGGGAACGGCGTCCATTCTCGAACTCGATTCCAGCCGTGGCGGCGGTCGCGCCGACCAATGGCATACCGATGTCACCTTCGTCGACGCCTATCCGAAATTCTCTGTTCTTCGCGGCGTCGTCATACCGCCGGCCGGCGGCGACACCATCTGGTCGAACACCGCGGCCGCCTATCAGGACCTGCCCGAGCCGTTGAAGCTGCTGGCCGACAATCTCTGGGCGGTGCACAGCAACGCCTACGATTACGCCGCGGTGCGGCCGCGTGCGAGTGCTGCGGAAAAGAAGCACTTCGAGGAAATCTTCACCTCGACGATCTACGAGACCGAGCATCCCGTTGTCCGCGTCCATCCCGAAACAGGCGAGCGCTCGCTGCTGCTCGGCAATTTCGTGCAACGGCTGATCGGTCTTTCCAAAAGCGATTCGGCGAAGCTCTACGAGGTGTTCCAGTCCTATGTCACGGCGCCGGAGAACACCGTGCGCTGGCGCTGGAAGGCCGGCGATGTGGCGATCTGGGATAACCGCGCGACGCAGCACTACGCCGTCAACGATTACGGCGACCAGCACCGGGTGGTCCGTCGCGCCACGGTCGACGGCGACATTCCGGTCAGCGTCGATGGCCGCCGCAGCGCCACCCGCACCAAGGTCGCGAAGCCGGCAGCCGACAAGGCGGCATGAGGCGCGGTCGAACGCGAAGGCCGCTGTTCAGGCGGCCTTCTTCATCCCCGCCAGCGTCTCTGCAACCACCTCACCAAACGACGACGGCGTCGGCACGATGATCACCCCGGCGTCCTTGAGGATCTCCACCTTTTCCTGCGCGGACTCGCCGAAGGCCGAGATGATGGCGCCGGCGTGGCCCATGCGGCGGCCTTTGGGGGCGGAGAGGCCGGCGATGTAGGCGATCAGCGGCTTCCTCATGTTGTCGCGCGCCCAGATGGCCGCTTCGGCTTCCTGCGGTCCGCCGATCTCGCCGATCATCACCACGGCGTCGGTGTCGTCATCCTGTTCGAACAGTTTCAGCACGTCCTTGAAGGAGGAGCCGTTGATCGGGTCGCCGCCGATGCCGACGCTGGTCGAGACGCCGATGCCGAGCGACTTCATCTGCGACGCCGCCTCGTAGCCCAGGGTTCCCGAGCGGCCGACAATGCCGACGCGGCCAGGCAGATAGATGCTGCCGGGCATGATGCCCATCAGCGCCTGTCCGGGCGTGATGACGCCGGCGCAGTTCGGGCCGATCAGCCGCATGCGGTCCTCGTAGCGGTAGCGCAGCATGTAGCGCTTGACCTGCATCATGTCCTGCGACGGGATGCCGTCGGTGATGCAGACGCAGAGTTTAATGCCGGCGTCGGCCGCTTCCATGATCGAATCGGCGGCAAAGGGCGGCGGCACGAAGACGATGCTGGCCTCGGCGCGGGTCTCGCGCACCGCGCCCTTGACCGTGTTGAAGACGGGCAGGCCGAGATGCTTCTGGCCGCCTTTGCCGGGGGTGACGCCGCCGACCAGCTTGGTGCCGTAGCGCTTCATATCCTCGGCGTGGAAACTGCCGATCTTGCCGGTGAACCCTTGGACGATGACGCGGGTGCTGCGGTTGAGCAGGATTGCCATTTTCTCGACCTCCCTAGAGCATGATGCCGAAAAGTGTGAAGCGGTTTTCGGACGACATCATGCTCCACCTGTTTGATTTTAGAGACGGATTCAGATTTCAGGTCGATTCGACCTGAAATCATCCGGCTCTAGGCTGCTTTTTTCTTGGTGGCCGCGCGCCATGCGGCGACGGCTTTTTCGGCGGCTTCTGCAAGCGTGCCGGCAACGATCACCGCCTCGCCGGAATCAGCCAGGATGCGGCGGCCTTCCTCGGCCCTGGTGCCGGAGAGACGGACCACCAGCGGCACGTTGACGCCGACCTCGCGTATCGCCTTGATGACGCCTTCGGCGACCCAGTCGCAGCGGTTGATGCCGGCGAAGATGTTGACCAGGATGGTCTCGACATTCTTGTCGCCGAGCACGGCGCGGAAGGATTTCGCCACCCGCTCGGGCGAGGCGCCGCCACCGATGTCGAGGAAGTTGGCCGGTTCGCCGCCGGCGATCTTGATCATGTCCATGGTCGCCATGGCGAGCCCTGCGCCATTGATGATGCAGCCGATATTGCCGTCGAGGCCGACATAGGAGAGGCCACGGTCGCTGGCAAAAGTTTCGCGCGGGTCTTCCTGGCTCTTGTCGCGCAGCTCGGAGATTTCCGGCCGCCGGAACAGCGCGTTCTCGTCGAACGACATTTTGGCGTCGAGCGCGATCAGATTGCCGTCGCGGGTCACCACCAGCGGATTGATCTCCAGCATCGAGGCGTCGTAGTCGCGGAACACCCGGTAGCAGCTGAAGATGGTCTCGGTCGCCTTGCCGATCAGATTGTGGTCGAGGCCGAGCCCGAAGGCGATTTCGCGCGCCTGGAAACGCTGCATGCCGACGCCGGGATCGACCGATGTGCGCAGGATGGAATTGGGCGCCTTCTCGACGATGTCCTCGATCTCCATGCCGCCCGCCGCGGACGCCACGATCATGACGCGCTCTTCCTTGCGGTCGAGCACGAAGCCGACATAGAGCTCCTGCGCGATATCAACGGCTTCCTCGAGATACAGGCGCGAAATCAGCTTGCCGCGCGGGCCGGTCTGCTGGGTCACCAGCTTGCGGCCGAGCATGGCTTCGGCAGCGTCGGAGATCTCCTCGTCATTGGCGCAGAGCTTGATGCCGCCGGCCTTGCCGCGGGCGCCGGAATGCACCTGCGCCTTCAAGACCCATTTGGCGCCGCCGATCTCGCGCGCCCTGTAGGTCGCCTGCTCGGGGCTGTAGGCCAGCCCGCCGCGCGGCACATGCACGCCGTGGCGTGCCAGCAGTTCCTTGGCCTGATATTCGTGGATGTCCATTTTGTCCTCCCTGAACGGTCAATGCGCGGCGACACGCGGTTCGCTAGAGAATTGGCTGGCCCGTTCGATTGCCTCGTTGACCACCAAAACATTGCGCGCCATGCGTTCCGACGCTGCGTCGATCATCTTGCCGTCGAGTGCGGCTGCTCCCTTGCCCTGCGCCTCCGCCTCCTTCAGCACTTCGAGGATGCGCCTGGCGCGGGTGACCTCTTTTTCCGGTGGCGAGAAGACGTCGTTGGCTAGCGCGATCTGCGAGGGATGGATTGCCCATTTGCCTTCGATGCCAAGGGCGGCGGCGCGCCTGGCGCCGGCGATGTAGCCCTCCGGATCGGAGAAGTCGCCGAACGGTCCGTCAATGGCGCGCAAGCCATAGGCGCGGCAGGCGACGGTCATCCGCGACAGAGCGAAATGCCACTGATCGCCGGGATAGTCGGGGTTGAGGCCGCCGATGTTGACCGTGCGCGCCTTGCAGCTTGCCGCATAATCGGCGACGCCGAAATGCATGGCTTCCAGCCGGCCGGGTGTCGCGGCAATCGCCTCGACATTGGCCATGCCGAGCGCGGTCTCGATCAGCGCTTCGAGGCCGACGCGGGTCCTGAAACCCTTTGCCATCTCGATCTGGTTGACCATGGCCTCGACCATGTAGAGGTCAGCCGGCACGCCGACCTTCGGCACCAAAATGGTGTCCAGCCGGTCACCGGCCTGCTCCATGACGTCGACCACGTCGCGATACATGTAATGGGTGTCGAGGCCGTTGATGCGCACCGAGACGGTCTTGCCCTTGGCGCGCCAGTCGATGTCGTTGAGCGCCTGGATGATGTTCTTGCGGGCGCGTTCCTTGTCGGGCGGGGCGACCGCATCCTCGATGTCGAGGAAGATGAAGTCGGCGGCGCTGTTGGCCGCCTTGTCGATCATTTCCGGGCTGGAGCCTGGAACCGCCAGCTCGCTGCGCTGCAGCCGTAATTTCTTGAGGTGGTTGATGGTGTGGCTCATTGTCGGCTCCTCAGGCGGCTTCGGCGACCGGCACGGCGGCCGAGGCGCGGAAGTGCTGGATGGCGGCGCCGACGCCGGAGCCGGGCGCCAGCCGTACGCCGCAGTCGAGCAGCGCCATTTCGGCGGCCGAGAGCGAGGCCAGTACCATCACCTCGTTCAACCAGCCGAGATGGCCGATGCGGAAGACCTTGCCGATCACCTTGTTGAGGCCGCCGCCGAGCGCGGTCTGGTATTTCTGGTAGGCGCGCTTGACCACATCGCCGCTGTCGACGCCGTCCGGCACCAGGATGGCGCTGACCGTATCGGAGTGCCATTTCGACGCCTTGGCGCAGAGCTTCAGGCCCCAGGCGTCGACCGCCTTGCGCACTCCTTCGGCGAGACGATGGTGGCGGGCGAAGATGTTTTCCAGCCCTTCCTCGGCGATCAGGTCGAGCGAGGCCCGCAGGCCGCGCAGCAGCTGTGTAGCCGGCGTATAAGGGAAGTAGCCGGCATCGTTGGCGCGGATCATGTCCTCGAAGGAGAAGAAGCAGCGGCGGTGCGTGGCGCTCCGCGAGGCCACCAGCGCCTTCTTGCTGACGGAGAGGAAACCGAGGCCGGCGGGCAGCATGAAACCCTTCTGCGAGCCGCTGACGGCGCAATCGACGCCCCATTCCTCCTGGCGGAAGTCGATCGAGCCGATCGACGAGACGCCGTCGACGAAGAGCAAAGCAGGGTGGTTGGCGTCGTCGAGCGCGGCGCGGCAGCCGGCGACGTCGCTGGTCACGCCGGTCGCCGTCTCGTTCTGCGTGCAGAAGATTGCCTTGATGCGATGCGCCTTGTCGTCGCTGAGCCGCTCGGCATAGAGCTCGAGCGGCACGCCGGTCCCCCAGTCGCAATCGATGACATCGACCTCGAAGCCGAGGCGCTCGGCCATGTCGACCCACAGATGCGAGAACTGTCCGAAGCGCGACATCAGCACGCGGTCACCGGGGCTGAGCACATTGGTCATCGCCGCTTCCCAGGCGCCGGTGCCGGAGGAGGGATAGATGAAGACGCGGCCGGTCTCGTTCTTGAACACGCGCTTGATGTCTTCGAACAGCGGTAGCGTGAGATCGGGGAAGGATGCTGCACGCATGTCTTCCATCGGCAGGTTCATCGCCTGCCGGACCTGTTCGGGGATGTTGGTCGGTCCGGGAATGAAAAGATGGGTGAAACCGGCCATGTCGCGAACTCCTCCTGATCCAGCAAAGCGGTGAGGGGAGTTTCGTCTCGACGGCTAATGGCAACAACACCTCAAGGGGTAACATCTTGCCGCGCGCGGGTGGGGGTTGCCTACCCGGGTGACCTACCCGCGGCCAGTCGGTCGCCTACCCCAACGGCTGCTTCTGGGTACGCCTCTCCCGCGCGTAGAGCGCGACTGCCATCGCCCGGTTGCGGACGTCGAGCTTGTCGTAGAGATTCTTGAGGTGGTATTTCACCGTGTTCTCCGAAATCCCGGTGCGCGTCGCGATCTGCAGATTGGTCCAGCCGTCGGACAGCACCGCCAGCAGCTCGCGCTCGCGCACGGTGAGCAGCGACAAGGGTGTGTCGTTGACCTTGTTGATGTCGATGTAGGGGATGCAGATGCGGCCATGCGCGACGGCCAGGATGGTCTCGAAGATGATCGCCGGATCGTCGAACTGGAAGCAGTAGCCCTGGGCGCCGAGCCGCACGCACTGCTTCAGGATGCCGATGTCGTGGTCGTTGGAAAACACCGCGATGCGCACGCCCAGCTTGCGGCTGTGAACCTCGGCCAGCACATCGGCGCCGTCCATGTCGGAGAGCTTCCAGCCGATGACGGCGACGTCGAATTCCGCTTCGGCTGCCAATTCCAGAAAATGCCTGCCGCTTTGCACGCAGGCCCTGAGATCGAAGCGCCCGTCGCAGTCCAGCATGTCGCGCAGCGCCGATATGACGAGCGGATTGCGTTCGGCGACGACCACGCGCACGCGCCGTTCCTCGATTGCCTTCTGCGTCTGTGACCTGATCTTCAAGGGCTTCCGGCTGTTCTGGTTCATGGCCTGGGCGGGTCCGGCAGATGGCAGGACCTGCATCATGACAATTCTGCCCCAACCGTGCTCGGGTGCTCTTTCCCCAGCGACATGTGCTGTCGCGCCGCCTGAATCCTGGGCGGCGTCATATCCTGATGAAATCGCTCTCTCCCCATATGCAGGGCGGGGCGCATTTCGTTTGATATTCCCGTGCGTTGCGCGCTAGACCTGACAGGCACCTTTTCCGAAATTCCCATGGCGGGAGCCGCTGGTGGAACGCCAGGACGACCAGAAGACCGGCGCCAAAGCCGCTGACGATGCCCACGCCGACATCTATGGCGAGGACGGCGCCGTCCTGTCATCATTCCTCGCCCAGATCGGGGCGGCGATCGCCGATCGCGATACGCTGACGCTGAAGCGCGAAGTCGACGATCTGCACCAGTCGGAACTTGGCGATCTGCTCGAGGCACTGCACCCCGAACAGCGTCGTGCCCTTGTCGAACTGCTCGGCGCCGACTTCGACTTCTCGTCGCTGACCGAGGTCGACGAGGCGATCCGCCGCGATATCGTCGACAATATGCCCAATGAGCAAATTGCCCAGGGCATGCAGGACCTCGATTCCGACGACGCGGTCTACATTCTCGAAGACCTTGAAAAGGAAGACCAGGACGAGATCCTGTCGCAGCTGCCGTTCACCGAGCGGATCAGGCTGCGCCGCTCGCTCGACTACCCGGAAGAGACCGCCGGTCGCCGCATGCAGACCGAGTTTGTCGCCGTGCCGCCGTTCTGGACCATAGGCCAGACCATCGACTACATGCGCGAAGACAAGAACCTGCCCGAGCGCTTCAGCCAGATCTTCGTCATCGATCCAAGCTTCAAGTTGCTCGGCGCCATCGACCTCGACCAGATCCTGCGCACCAAGCGCACGACCAAGGTCGGAGACGTGATGCACGAGACGAGGCACGCCATTCCGGCCACCATGGACCAGGAAGAGGCGGCGCGGGACTTCGAGCAATACGATCTTCTGTCCGCCGCCGTCGTCGACGAGAACGAGCGGCTGGTCGGCGTGCTGACCATCGACGACGTCGTCGATGTCATCCAGCAGGAGGCCGAGGAAGATCTGCTGCGCATGGGCGGCGTCGGCGACGAAGAGTTGTCCGACAGCATTCTTTCGACCTCGCGCTCGCGCGTGCCCTGGCTGCTGGTCAACCTGTTGACGGCGTTCCTCGCGGCTTCGGTGATCGGGCTGTTCGACCGCACCATCGAGCACATCGTGGCGCTGGCCGTGCTGATGCCGATCGTGGCCGGCATGGGCGGCAATGCCGGTTCGCAGACCATGACCGTCACCGTGCGCGCGCTGGCGACCAGGGACCTCGACATCTACAATGCCGGCCGCATCATCCGCCGCGAAATGGGCGTGGGTTCCATCAACGGCATCATCTTCGCCGTGCTGATCGGCATCGTCGCGGCCGTCTGGTTCCGCGATGCCAATCTGGGCGGCATCATAGCGGCGGCGATGATCATCAACATGTTCGTGGCAGCCCTTGCCGGTATCCTGATCCCGCTATTGCTCGACCGGTTCAAGATCGACCCGGCGGTGGCGTCGGCGGTTTTCGTCACCACCGTCACCGACGTCGTTGGCTTCTTTGCCTTCCTCGGGCTGGCCACCTGGTGGTTCGCTATCCCTTGAGAAAGAGGCGTTGCGGGTTCAATTGACTTTTACGTAATTGTGGTGCGAGGCTTGCGCGGGGGTTCCATGCCGAGTCCGGCTTGGAACGGGGTTGATCGGAATGCGTTGGAAATCCCGGGCGACCGGCGTTTTCCGATGTTCCGACATTTGGAGCAAAGATGCGGGAATATTATTCGATCACCGAACTGACCCGCGAATTCGACGTGTCGACGCGGACGCTGCGCTTCTACGAGGATGAGGGGCTGGTGCAACCGGTGCGGCGTGGCCGCACAAGGCTGTTTCGTCCGTCGGACCGGCATCTGATCCGTCAGATCATGCGCGGGAAACGGCTCGGCTTCTCGATCAACGAGATCCGCGAAATCATCCAGATGTATAAGGAACCGCCCGGCGAGGTCGGTCAACTCAAGCTGATGATCAAGCGCATCGAGGAGAAGCGCGAGGATTTGCGCCAGAAGCGGCGCGATCTCGAGGAGACGCTGGCGGAGCTCGACCAGGCTGAGGAGTCATGTGTTGAGCGGCTGGTGGAGCTGGGGGTTAATACCTGAGCGGACCCTCGAGCGTTTGCGCGCCCGTCGCAAACGTTCGCGATTAGCCGGAGCCCTTCCGCACTTCGTCATTCTAGGGCGAAGCAGGAGCGAAGCTCCATCGCGGAGACCCTAGAATCCATTCCGTGACATCGGTCGTGGAGTGCAGCGGTAGCGAATTCTGGACCATAGCAACGCTCTGGAGTCGCGGCATGGATCCTCGGGTCTGTGCTGCGTCGCTACGCTCCTTGCTCCGCCCGTGGATGACGAAGAGACGGATGCGCCAGCTAATCGCCAAGGTATACACCCCTGCCACGTCGCCTCAGATCCAGCGCCTGACCCGCTTCGCATAGTCGCGGTACTTCTTGCCGAATTTGGCGAACAGCACCTTCTCCTCGCTCTCGATGGCGACCTTCTGCGTTGCAAATGCCGCGATCAAAGCCAGCGGCAGGAACCATACGATCCCCGAGACGAAGGCAACGCCGATCAAAAGCAGCGTGTTGGCCAGATACATCGGGTTGCGCGTGACGCCGAACGGGCCAGACGTCACCAGATGCTCCGGCACGCCATTGGGGTTCATCGTCGTTTTGGCCCGGATCATGGTGCGGATAGCGGTGAACCAGAGGGCTGCGACGGCAAACAGCACCACAAAGCCGGCGGCAAACAAAAGGTCGCCCAAGAGGTCGCCGATCCAGGGCAGCGGATAGAACAGGCCGAGCACGATGCTGATGGCGATGGCGGCGATGTAGATCACCGGCGGCCACGGGATCAGCCGTGGTCTCGGTAGATCGGGTTTTGCCAGCCGGGGTTTTGCCAGCTTGTCAGTCATTGTTGCCCTCCCTGCGTCATCGGACTCTCCTCCGTCCTTGCGGTGCAGATGCCGGCGAGTTCACCGAGATGCGCTTTGAACTCCGGGGTCTGGTCGCCATTGTAGAGCCGGTCGAATGCCGCTTCGCTTTGCAGCGTGTCCAGCATGCACACACAATAGCTGGTGCAGAACTCCGTGTCGCGCTGCTGTTCGCAAGATACCTGGCATTCCTTGAGGAAGATCACTTCCCTTGTTTCGACGGGCGCCGGCGCAATCTGCGAGAACAGCCAGACGCAGCCGAACAGCAGCGGCTGGTGGATCAGGTAGAAAGCCAGGCTGTGGCGGCCGATGAAGGTGAGCGGCCTGGTCCAGCTTCCTGATCCCAGCGTGGCCAGCCGCGCCAGCAGGCCAGTGGTGGACGCAAACTTTGCCGCGGCGATGCCGAGAAGCACGGCGCCGAACCAGGGAAACAGCGGCACGTAATCATTGGAGCGCGGGTTGATCGCCGACAGGCCGACCCACCACAGCGCCGGATGATCGAAGGCTTCGGATCGGAGATAGAGGGGGACTGCGATCACCACCGCCGCCACGACCAGCGTCAGCCAGGAAGGCAGCCGCAGAAACAAAAGGCCGAGCAAGCTGGCCAGCGCGATCTGATGCAGGATGCCGAAGAAGATGAAGCTGTCCGGCGTGATGAAGTACGTGACCGCCGATATAGCGGCGGCCGCGACGGCGACCATGGCAAAACGTTTCCAGAAGCCGGTCCAGCGGATCTGCCTGCCATGAGCGAGAAACAGGCTGACGCCGACCAGGAACAGGAAGGTCGAGGCGATGCAGCGCGCATAGATCTTCCACCAGCCGACGGCGGTGAGGCCGGGGTCGGTGTAGTGGAAATTTTCGAGATCCCAGGTGAAGTGGTAGCTCGCCATGGCGATCAGCGCGATGCCGCGTACGACATCGATGGCGACGATGCGCTTCGGTTGATCTCGCTTCAGTTGATCTCCAGGGGGTGCGGTATGGATGCTCATGGTCTCGCGATCTGATTCAGCCCCAAAGACGACTATCACGGTTGCACCGGACAAAAGAAGGCCGCCCTCTACGCTCCGGGTCATGCCGTGCGGCTGCATCGGGCGGCGCTTTAGGCCAGAGCCGGAAAGCCTTTGGCCGAATTTGCTTTTTGCCGGGAAGGGGTCGGTTTCCTGTTACCGGCGGAGGAAGCGCCAGCGCAGATTTGGGCTGCGAGTCTGATTTGGGGATCAAATGTCCACCCATGTGCGCCATCCGATCTGGCTTCCGGCCCTGCGTCCGGCGGATGCGCGCACCTTCGCCTCGCTCTATGCGGTCGAATCCTTCGCCCGCGCCACGGTATCGAGCGTCATCCCGATCCAGGCCTATGAGATTCTGCACAACGAGCAGATCGTCTCGATCCTCTACACCATCGTGGCGCTGCTCGGCCTGTCGGTGACCTTGTTCATGCCGATGTTGATCCGCAGGTTTGCCCGGCGCTGGGTCTATACCGCCGGCGCCTGCCTGCTGGCGATAGGCTCGCTGTTCTTCGTCACCCACACGCTTGCCGGGCAACTGACAGGCATGCTGTGCCGCGTCATGGGGGCGAGCGCGCTGTCGATCACGCTCAACCTCTACATCATGGATCACATCCGCAAGACCGATTTCATGCATGCCGAATCGCTGCGCATGGCGTGGTCGATGCTGGCCTGGACCGGCGGGCCGACACTCGGCATCTTCCTCTACACACGCTACGGCATCTATGCCGCGCATGGCGCGGTCGCGGTGTTTGCGTTGGCCTTGCTGGCGCTGTTCTGGACCTACAGGCTGGGCGACAACCGGTCGATCCGGCCGGGCAAGACACGGCCGGCCAATCCGCTGGCCAATATCGGCCGCTTCGTAGCACAACCCAGGCTCAGGCTGGCCTGGCTGATCGCCTTCGGCCGCTCCTGCTTCTGGACGACGTTCTTCGTCTACGGGCCGCTGTTCATGGTGATTACCGGCGAGGGCAAGCTTGCCGGCGGCCTGCTGGTTTCGGCCGGCAATGCGCTGTTGTTCATGGCGATCTTCTGGGGCAAAGCGGGAAAACGCTTCGGCGGCCGGCGCACCATGACCTTCGCCTATTTCGCGATGTCGGCGACGCTGCTTGCGGCGGGCGCGGTCGGCACTACCGCGCCGCTGCTTACGGGCTTTTTCCTGCTCTGCGGCGCCTTCTTCACCATCGCGCTCGATGCACTGGGCTCGACCGCCTTCATGCGCTCGGTGCGGTCCTATGAGCGGGCGCAGATGGCCGCGGTCTACCGCACCTATCTCGACTTTTCCGAACTGACGCCGCCGCTGGTTTATTCGGTGGTGCTGGCGTTTTTCGGCCTCGGCTCGGTGTTCGTGACGCTGGGCATTCTGGCCGCGGTTTGCGGCTTTATCACCTGGCGCTATCTGCCGAAGTCGCTTTAGTCGCCGATCAGGCGGTTGCCTCAAGTGCAGCATGCCGCTCGCGCACCCAGTTGTGGAAGCGGTGCAGATCATACTCCTCCGGCATCAGCACGCCGGCCCGGTGCCGCATCGAGCGCAGGCCTTTCTGGTTGATCTCGCAGATCGCGGCATCCTCCTCCAGCACCTGGGTGCCGAAGGCGACGACATTGTCGACGTCGGTCTCAGCCAGCGCCTCGGGCGCGAACAGCCATTCGGCGGTCAGCTCGGTCTGCTCCGGGCCGAGCGGCACCAGCCGCACCGTTCTGATATAGTCGACATGGCCAACGATGAACATCGAGGGCAGGTTGGTGGCATAGGTCTGTCCGGCCGCGCGCTCGGCCGCCGTCAGACCCGGGAAGACCGGGCCATGGGCATGTCCGTCGCGCGACCAGGTCTCGGCGCCGGCGCGCAGGCCACCCGAAAACTCCGGCGCGTCATTGTCGGCATGGCGGACCCAGTCGGGGTCGTCGTGCCGGCTCATCAGGCCGCGGCCGTATATCGGCACCAGCCGAGACAGGTCCTTGTGGACGCCCGGGCAATGCAGGCACTCGTTGAAGTTCTCCCAGAAGATCTTCCAGTTGCAGTTCATCACCTTGCGCAGGACATGGCCTGATACCAGCGTTTCCAGCGGCCAGTTGGCGAGGTCGCCGGATGCGGGATCGAAGGAGGTCCCGGCGGAGCCGGCCGCAGCCTGCTGAAGGTTCACAAAGACAAAACCGCGCCACACCGACAGCGCCACCCGGTAGAGCGGATGATCTGCCTTGTCGAAACCATCTGGCAGCGATTTCGAGGGAACGCGCACGAGATCGCCGCGCAGCGAGTAGGACCAGGCGTGGTAGGGGCAAGTGATGAGCCGCGCTTTCAGCCGGCCCTCGCTTTCCTGGCAAAGCTGCGAGCCGCGATGCCGGCAGGTGTTGTGGAAGGCGCGCAACTCGCCGGTGTCGTCGCGGAGCACGACGATTTCCTGTGTGCCAACGCGGAATGTCCTGAATGCCAAAGGCTGGGCAAGATCGGCCTCGCGGCAGACGAGCAGCCAGCTTTTGTACCAGATGGCGTCGAGATCGCGCTGGTAAGCCTCGCTATCCCAATAGGCCGACGACGGTAGCGTCGGTTCGGCCCGGCTCAGGCCGTTATAGGGGTCGCGCTCGCTCGGGTTGGGATGCATGGCTGGCTTCCTATGAAGCGTCAGCCGACACCCCGGCAGATCGTTTGTCAATCAGAGTGCCGCATTGCCGGTTGCAGGCGCGGCGCATAATCATGTCGTGGACATGGGACATTCGGAAATTGGGGGGATTCGGAAATTGGCCGCACGACAGATGTCGCTTACGCCGGAGCTGGTCGCGCGCTGCTGGCGCGAGATCAGGGACCCCGGGCCGGATCCGGACGCGATGCATCTCGATGACGCCGACTATGACGCGCTGCTGGATGAATTGCAGGTCGAACTCCCGGATAGCGAACCGCTATGGCTGTTCGGCTATGGATCGCTGATCTGGAAACCGGAAATAGATTATGTCGAGGACCGCGTTGCGCTGGCGCGCGGCTGGCATCGGTCTTTTTGCATGAACATGACGCGCTGGCGCGGCACCAAGGACAGCCCCGGCCTGATGATGGCGCTGGACCGTGGCGGACAATGCAAGGGCGTCGCCTTCCGGCTGACCGAAAGTAACCGGCGCGGGCAGTTGGGCCGGCTTTTCCGGCGCGAAGTCACGCTGAAGCCGACAAGCTACCGGCCGCGCATGCTGAAGCTTGCAAGCGAGGCCGGACCGCTCAGGGCATTGGCCTTCGTCATCAACCGCAACGGCCTGACCTATTCAGGGCCGCTCGACGAGGGCAAGGTCGTCGAAAGGCTGGCAACGTCCTGCGGGCACTGGGGGTCGGGCGCCGACTATCTCTACAACACGGTGAAAAACCTTGAAGAGCGCGGCATTCACGATCGCCATCTGTGGCGGCTGCAGCGGCTGGTTGCCGAGCGGATCACCGCGTTGAACCCGTAACGCCGCATGGCGCATTCGCGCTGTTGGCCGGCGGAATTTGGTTTGCCGGATGCGGCCGTTTCAGCCTATAGTCATGCATGTCGTCGGTTCCGTTAGGGACCAAGAGGGAATGCGGTGAGGGCTGACTTGTTGCCCAATGCCGTGGCTGCCCCCGCAACTGTGTGCGGTAGTCCTCTCCAAGCCACTGAGGATTTTTTCTTCGGGAAGGTGGGGAAGGGCGCTGATCCGCGAGCCAGGAGACCTGCCGGCGACAGGGAACTGACTTCGATGCCCTCGGGTGGAGGGCGAAAGGACAAGATATGAATACCGCTTCCGTCTCCCTCGGCGCTTCCGTCTCCTCGCAGTCGCGCTTCATGCAGCTCGTGCTTAGCGCGTTTCTGGGCATTTTCGTCGTCGGCGTTGTCGGTTTCTCGCATATCGATGCGGTCCACAATGCGGCGCACGACTATCGCCATTCGATGGCGTTTCCCTGCCACTGACGAGGATCTGACATCATGAACCTGTTTCGCAACGTCGTGTTCATCGCGGCGATCGCAGGGCTCGTGGCGGGTGTCGCTCTCGCCTGCATGCAGGCCTACGCCACCGTGCCGCTGATCCTCAAGGCGGAGGTCTACGAAAAGGCTAATGGCGGCCATGAGCATGAGCATGCCGCGGCGCCCGCCGCCAACGCTGCGGACACCAATGCCATGAGCACCGCCGCGCCGGCGGAAAATGCCGTGAGCAGCGCAGCCCCGGCTGAAGCAGCCGCGCCGGCGGAGGACGAAGGCTGGGCGCCGGCCGACGGCTTCGAGCGTTTCGCCTTCAGTGTCGTCGCCAATATCGTCACCGGCATCGGTTTCGCGCTGGTCCTGGTGGCGGTTTCCGAATTCGCCGGCGGCATCGGCAGCTGGCGCCAGGGCGTGTTCTGGGGCCTGGCCGGCTTTGCCGTGTTCACGCTGGCGCCGGGCCTCGGCCTGCCGCCGGAACTGCCGGCAATGCCGGCGGCCGATCTCATACAGCGCCAGATCTGGTGGTGGGCAACGGTGATGGCAACCGCGATCGGTCTTGCCCTTATCACCTTCCGCACGTCGGCGCCCCTGACCGTGCTCGCCGTCGTCCTGATCGTCGCCCCGCATATTGTCGGCGCGCCGCAGCCTGACAGTTTCGTAACGCCGATCCCGGAGGGCCTGCATCATCAGTTCGTGGTGGCGGTGACGCTGACCAATCTGGTGTTCTGGCTGGTGCTCGGCGCAGTTGTCGGCATAGTGCGCGCGCGCTTCACCGGCACCGCGACCAGCCTGCGCGACAGCTTTGCCTGATCGCAGTTTGACCTTCATCATCGGCGGTGCGCGCTCCGGCAAGAGCGCGCATGCCGAAACTTTGGCAACGGCGTTGCCGCCCCCATGGGCCTATATCGCCACCGCGCAAGCCTATGACGGCGAAATGCGCGAGCGCATCGCGCAGCACCGCTCGCGCCGCGGCGAGGGATGGGCGACCATCGATGCCCCGCTTGATCTTGCAGGTGCGCTCGAGGCATTGCCGGACAACCAGCCGGTGCTTGTCGACTGCCTGACGCTTTGGCTAACCAATCATATGCTGGCCGATCATGATCTGGAGGGGGAGTGCCGGCGGCTGGCCGATGTGCTTTCGCGGCCGCGCGGACCGTGGTTCGTGGTCTCCAACGAAGTCGGACAAGGCATCGTGCCCGACAATGCGCTGGCACGCCGGTTCCGCGATGCCGCCGGCCGGCTCAACCAGCAGATCGCGGTCGTAGCTGATATGGTGCTTCTGATGGTGGCGGGGCTGCCGCTCAAGGTGAAATGAGATGACCGATATCGACACAAAAGACGAAGAGCGCCATCGCGCCAAGATGGCCAAGCGCAAGGCGGTGCAGGACGCCGAGGTCGCGGAAAAGACGGTCGAGAAGGGGCTGCTGATCGTCAACACCGGACCCGGCAAGGGCAAGACCACGGCTGCCTTCGGGCTGGCGCTGCGCATGCTCGGCTATGGCAAGCGCGTCGGAATGGTCCAGTTCATCAAGGGCAAATGGCACACCGGCGAGAAGGATGCCTTCGCGGCGTTTGGCGACCGCGTCGTCTGGCACACGATGGGCGAGGGTTTCACCTGGGAGACGCAGGATCTGAAGCGCGACATTAAGGCGGCCGAAGCCGCCTGGGCCAAGGCGCTGGAACTGATCGCCGATCCCTCGATCAGCCTCGTCGTCCTCGATGAGCTCAACATTGCGCTGCGCTACGACTATCTCGATCTCGACAAGGTGGTCGCGGCGCTGAAGGCGCGGCGCGAAGGCCTGCATGTCGTCGTCACCGGCCGCAATGCCAAGCCGGCGCTGGTCGAGGCGGCCGACCTCGTCACCGAGATGGGCGTGACCAAACACCATTTTTCCGCAGGCGTTAAGGCGCAGCAGGGAATCGAGTTTTGAGGGTCTAACTTCGGGAGATGACCGTTGGAACAAGCGGTAATTGTCTATCTTCTTCTGAGCGGCGGTCAGTTCGGGGCGCCGGAAGAGCGGCAATCGGTCCAAGTTCTGGAGGATCGGTTGGAACAAGCTGTTTCGAATGCGCATGTCGGCGAATTTGATGGCGACGAGTTTGGCGAGGGCAAATGCACCCTCTATCTGTACGGGCCAGACGCCGAGAAGCTTTTCCTTGTGATTGAGCCTGTGCTGAAATCCTCGGCAGTGGCCGCCGGCGGTTACGCGATCAAAAGATTTGGCGCGGCGGTGGATTCAAACGCCAAGGAAGTCCGTGTCTCTTGGTGAGTCAGGCGGCGCATCTACTGCGAGATCAAAACATCCAGGTAGATGACGACCGCGGAGAGCAATCCAAACAGCGCGATCAGCAGATAGTCTGCTATCTGGTAAAGTTTCAGCGCCCGCCGGATGTCGGTGCTGTCGGCCTCGCGGCGGCCGCCTTCGCCCATATAGGCGTCCTCGATGATGACGCCGCCATAGCTGCGCGGGCCGGCGAGCGACAGGCCGAGTGCGCCGGCCATTGCCGCTTCCGGCCAGCCGGCATTGGGCGAGCGGTGCTTTTTGGCGTCGCGCCGCACTGCTTGCCAGGCGTTGCGGGGATCGGCGCCGTCAACGAGAAAGGCGGCGGCAACGATCAGCAACGCGGTCAGCCGGGACGCCGGCAGGTTGATCCAGTCGTCGAAGAGTGCTGCCGCGCGGCCGAAGGCCTCGTGGTGCGGGGTGCGGTGGCCGATCATCGAATCGGCGGTGTTGGCGGCCTTGTAGGCCACGCCGCCGGCCAGACCGCAGACACCTGTCCAGAAGGCGGGCGCAACGATGCCGTCGGAGAAATTCTCGGCCAGGCTTTCGATGGCGGCGCGGCTGACGCCGGCATGGTCGAGCTTCTCTGGATCGCGACCGACGATGCGCGCAACCGCAATGCGGCCGAGCGCCAGCCCGCCGGTATCCAGCGAATCGGCCACCGCCTCGACATGTTCGGTAAGGCTCTTTTGCGACAGCAGCGACGAGGCCAGGATTGCCGTGATGATCATGCCGGCAGGAAAGACCTGCCAGAGCAGGATTTGCACGATGAAGGCGATTGCCGCCGGCACCAGCACGATCACCAGCAGCGCCTGCACGCCGCGGCGGCGACGCAGCGCGTCGGAATCAGTGTCGCGGTTGAGCCTGAGGTCGAGAAAGGCTATCAGCCTGCCGAACCAGGTGACGGGATGGCCGACGGCACGGAACAGCCAGTCCGGGTAACCCAGGATGCGTTCGATGGCCAGCGACAGGAAAGCGATCAGGATCGACATGAAGCTTTCTGATGGAGCGATTACTGTGGTGGATCACGGTGGATCCCTTGGCCGGGCGAAGGCGCTCTTCCCTCACGCGCCACAACCTTTCGTCGATCTCTCGACAGGTATCAATCCGCACTCCTACCCGCTTTTCGAGCTGCCCGCCACCGCCCTGTCACGATTGCCGGAGGCCGCGCGCCTGTGTGAGCTGGCCAGGGTCGCGGCCGGCGCCTATGGCGCGCCTTCGGCCGAGAATGTGGCGGTCGCCCCGGGCACGCAGATCCTGCTGCCGCGCGTCGCCTCGCTGGTCAGCCCCGGCAAGGCGCTGGTGCTCGGGCCGACCTATGCCGAGCATGCCAGGGCCGCCGCGATTGCCGGCCATGCGGTGGCGGAGGTCGACGATTTCGAGGCGCTTGCGGGAGCCGAAATTGCCATCGTCGTCAATCCCAACAATCCCGACGGGCGCGTCGTGTCGCGGGAGAGGCTGCTTCGGCTTGCCGAGACATTGCGCGCCATAGGCGGTCTGCTGGTCGTCGACGAAGCCTTCATGGATGTCGGCCCGCACGCGGAAAGCCTGGCCGGCGATGTCGGGCGGGGCGGCATCGTCGTGCTGCGCTCGTTTGGCAAGTTCTTCGGTCTCGCCGGCCTGCGGCTCGGCTTCGCACTTTCCGATGCGGTGACGGTCGAAAGGCTTGAAACGCAATTCGGCCCTTGGGCGGTCGCCGGCCCAGCGCTCGAATACGGCATCCGCGCGCTTGCCGACAGCGGCTGGCAGGCCGACATGCGGCGGCGGCTGGCGCAGGATGCGGCGCGGCTCGATGCGCTGCTTTCGCGCTTTGGCGTTGCTGTCGCCGGCGGCACGACGCTGTTTCGCTATCTCCGGCTTGCCGATGCACCGGGGCTGTTTTCGACGCTCGGTGAGCGCGGCATATTGCTCAGGCATTTTTCCGAGCGTCCCCAGGTGCTCCGCGCGGGGCTGCCTGGAAGTCAGGAGGAATGGCAGCGGCTCGAATCGGCGCTTGCCGACTGGCACGCACGGCGCGACGATGGGTCGAAGGAGATCGCGCCATGATCCATATCTGTTCGCTGGCAAAGCTTGAGGAGACGGTGGCCAAAAGCGGCGCCGAGCGCGTGCTGTCGCTGCTCGCTGCCGGCACCGAGGTGACGCGGCCGGCCTCAATCGTGAGGGAAAACCACCTGCATCTGGTCATGCACGACATCGCGGTGGCGCAGGACGGCATGACCATGCCCGGCGAAGGCCATGTGCGCAATCTGCTCGATTTCGCCCGGAAATGGGACCGCGCCAAACCCATGGTCGTCCATTGCTATGCCGGCATCAGCCGCTCGACCGCCTCGGCCTATATCATTGCGGCGGCGCTCGCCCCGAAGCGCGACGAAGTCGAACTTGCGCAGACATTGCGGAAGCTTTCGCCCTCGGCGACACCCAATCCACGGTTGATCGCCGTCGCGGATGCTCTTCTCTCACGACAAGGCCGCATGATCGAAGCGATCGAGGCGATCGGACGCGGCGCCGATGCTTTTGAGGGTACGCCTTTCGTGTTGAAGATCGACGGCTAAGGCGGCCCGCTATGCCAGCCAGTCGGCAAGCTTCGCCTTGCGCACATCCTTCAACAGGGTGATGAAGCCGTCGGCCTGATGCTCCGCCGTCAGTCGGCCTTTCTCGGCCGTGGCAATGCTGGCATCGCCGACCACGCCGTTGGGGTTGAGATCCCCAGCGATCCAGGCGAAAGCGTGCGTTCCGGTGTGGCGCAGCAGCGCAAATTCGGTTTCGGCGCGGGCGACCTTGGAGGCGAAATTGTCGGCCTTGGCCATGTCGACTAACTCCGGGCGAAAATGCAGCATCAACGAGGTCTCGACGTCGCCGCCATGGATGCCATGGCGGTCTTCCAGCTCGGTGTACATGCCGGCGGGGCGGCCGAAGCGCTGCCAGCTGGTCTTCACCGCCAGCATCCTCTCACGCACGCGCAGCTCGCGCGTGACGATGCCCATGATCTCTTCATTGCCGCCATGCGAGTTGACGACGATCAGTTTCCTTACGCCTGCGCGGGCAACGGACAGGCCAAGCTCGGTCCAGGCATCGACCAGGGTGGCCGCCGGCAGGGTGAGCGTGCCCGGCGCCTGCAGATGCTCGTTCGACTTGCCGACCGTTTGGACCGGCAGGATGCGGATGTCGAGATCGCCGGGCAGGCGGGCGATGACCGTCTCCAGCATGCCGTTCATGATCGAGGTATCGGTTGATACAGGCAGATGCGGGCCGTGCTGCTCGATCGCCGCCACCGGCAGCACGGCAATCGTCGCCTCCGGATCGATCGCGGCGTATTCGGTGGTCCGGTAGTCGCCCCACCAAACGCGTCTGTTTGCAACGGTCATGTCATGCCTCTTGACTGTGAGGGAGACCTAGCGCGCCAAACGTCGCCTGTCGATCACCCGGCAGCAATCGCCTCGACCTCGACCTTGAATTCCGGCCGCGCAAAGCCTGACACGATCATCAGCGTCGAGGCGGGCGCGGGGCTGGCAAACAAGCGGTCGCGGACGTCCATATAGGGCCGCAGAAAGGCGCGGTCGGTGACATAGGCGTTGATGCGCACGATGTCGCCTAGCCCCAGCCCGGCTTCAGCCAGAATCGCCGCTATGTTTTGAAAGCAGAGCTCGGCCTGCGCGCCGGCATCCTCGGGGATCTGGTCGTCCGCCGTGATGGCGACCTGACCGGAGCACAGAACCAGCCGCTTGCCTGGCGGCACCTCGACGCCGTGGCTGTAGCGGGCGAAAGGCGGCTTGATCGACTTCGGCGCGAGGTATCTGAACATGGCAATCTCCTGTCTGCGAGACCAGCCTAAGACGTGACCGATAGTACGTTCAAGATGTGGTGCATGGCACAAGGGCGATTGTGGACAGGCGTCCAAAAAATAGGCACGATGCCTCCCGCACAGCATGACCCGTCCGGTGTTGGCAGTGACTGCCGCGCAAGCAGGCGGCCTGGGCGGTGGCATGTGTCTTGCTTCTTGGATCAATGGTGTCGAGCCCGGCGCGTGACGCTCCGGAGCCAACAAAGGGTGGTGTCGATGTACGGAAAACAGAAGATTTCAGCGCTTGCGGTCGCGCTGCTTGGAGCCGGCACGTTCGGCGCGGCAGCAAACGAGAAGGTCACCTTCGGCACCAACTGGCTGGCCGAGCCCGAGCATGGCGGCTACTACCAGGCCGTCGCCGACGGCACCTACGCTGCATGTGGCCTCGACGTGACGATTTCGCAGGGAGGTCCGCAGGTCAGCGGGCGGCCGCTGCTGCTGGCCGGCAAGCTCGATTTCTACATGGGCGGCAATCTGCTGTCGGCCTTCGACGCCGTCCAGCAGGGCATCCCGATGCGCGTCGTCGCCGCCGATTTCCAGAAGGACCCTCAAGTCATCATGTCCCACCCGGGGCAGGGGCTGGACAAGTGGGAGGATTTGAAGAACGCCGACCAGTACATTCTCGGCGACGAGGGCGTCCAGACCTTCTTCCAGTGGATGGTCATCGAACTCGGTTTCGATGCCGCCAAGCGCGTGCCCTACACCTACAACACCGCTCCATTCCTAGCCAACAAGAAGTCGATCCAGCAGGGTTACGTCACCTCGGAGCCTTTTGCGGTCAAGAAGGAAGGCGGCTTCGTGCCCAACCAGTTCCTGCTGGCCGACTATGGCTGGGACACCTATTCGACGACGATCGAGGTGATGCAGGACACGATCGACAAGCGGCCGGAGGTGGTCCAGTGCTTCGTCGATGGCTCGGCCAAGGGCTGGTACAACTACCTCTACGGCGACAACAAGGCCGCCAACGAGATGATCAAGAAAGACAATCCCGACATGAGCGACGAGCAGATTGCCTTCTCGATCGAGCAGATGAAGAAGTTCGGCCTGGCCGATTCCGGCGACACCGAAAAGCTCGGCATCGGCGCCATGAACGAAGACCGGATCAAGAGCTTTTATGACAAGATGGTCAAGGCCAAGGTCACGCCCGAGGGCATCGATATCAAGAAGGCCTATACGCTGGCCTTCATCAACAAAGGTGTCGGAATCGAGCTGAAGAAGTAATCGTGAAGCTGGAAAAGATGGCGCAGGCGCCCATGACGGCATCGGGTGAAGGCCCGATGCTGCTGACGCTGCGCCATGTCGGCAAGGTGTTTTCCAATGGCGTGACTGCATTGAGCGACGTCGATCTCGCCATCCGCGAGGGCGATTTTGTCAGCCTGCTCGGGCCGTCCGGCTGCGGCAAGTCGACGGCGTTGAGGCTGATCGCGGGCCTGTCGACGCCGACATCCGGTCAACTCGACTGGGGCGGTTCGATCGACCGCGCCAATATCGGCTTCGTCTTCCAGGAACCGACGCTGCTGCCCTGGGCCGATGTCTTCGACAATGTCTGGTTGCCGCTCAGGCTGAAAGGCGTGTCGCGTGCCAAGGCGGCGCCGGTGGTGATGGAGATGCTGGAGCGGGTGCACCTGACCGGTTTCGAAAACGCCGTGCCGCGCGAACTTTCCGGCGGCATGAAGATGCGCGTCTCGATCGCACGCGCGATGGTGACGAAGCCGCGCATTCTGTTGATGGACGAGCCGTTCGCGGCACTCGACGAGATCACCCGCTTCAAGCTCAACAACGACCTTCTGGAGCTGTGGCAGGACGAGCGCTTCACCGTCGTCTTCGTCACCCACAGCGTCTTCGAAAGCGTGTTCCTGTCAAACCGCGTCGTCGTCATGGCGGCGCGGCCGGGCCGCGTCCATGCCGAGTTGGCAATCGATGCCGCCTATCCACGCGACGAGGTGTTTCGCACCTCGCCCGACTATGCCGCGCTCTGCCGCCAGGCCTCGGACATCCTGGTCAACGCCATCAACACATCAGCCGGACCGCACCATGACGGCCATTGATCAGAATGCCGCAACGCTCGACGCGGAAGAGGCCGGCCGCGTACGCCAGGAGCGGCTGGAGCGGATCGGCCGGTGGGTCCTGCCTTTGGCGATCATGATCCTGGCGATCTGGCTGTGGGACCGCATCTGCGTGTGGAACGCGATCCCGCAATATATTCTGCCGCGCCCCGGCGTGGTGCTGTGGACGCTCTATAGCGATGCCGGGCTCCTGTTCTCCGCGCTGCTGGTCACGTTGCGCATAACCTTCCTCAGTCTGTTGCTTGCAGTGGTCGGCGGCGTCGGACTGGCGGTGCTGTTTGCGCAATCGAAATGGGTGGAGATGTCGTTCTTTCCCTTCGCCATCGTGCTGCAGGTAACGCCGATCGTGGCGGTCTTCCCGCTCATCAACATCTATGTGGACAACCAGACGGTGAAGCTTTTGCTTTGCGCCTGGATCGTCGCGTTCTTCCCGATCCTGTCCAACACCACGCTCGGCCTCAATTCGGTCGACCGCAATCTGCGCGACATGTTCAAGCTCAACGGCGCGACGCGCTGGCAGCAATTGCGCTATCTCAGACTGCCGGCGGCCATGCCGTATTTTCTAGGAGGCCTGAAGATCGCCGGCGGCCTGTCGCTGATCGGCGCCGTGGTGGCCGAGTTCGTCGCCGGCGCGCAGGGACAATCCTCAGGGCTCGCCTCGCGGATCATCGAGGCCGGCTACCGGCTCAACGCGCCCAGGCTGTTCGCGGCGCTGATCCTGATCTCGCTCACCGGCATATTGATCTTCCTGGTGCTGTCGCTGGTGTCGCATCTCATCCTGCGCCGCTGGCACGAGAGCGCGCTGAAGCATGAGCGGTAGGGGGTTGGGTGACGTGATTGAGATGCTGGCGCGAAACACCCCCCTCTGGCCTGCCGGCCATCTCCCCCTCAAGGGGGGAGATTGGACGTCATCCGGGATTTCGCCAATTATCGACGTTGGAAGACGGGTGCTGTCGGAAAAGCTGCCAATCTCCCCCCTTGAGGGGGAGATGCCCGGCAGGGCAGAGGGGGGCGGTCCTTGATACCGACCTCTGGCTCGTACCATCTCACCAACGTCCGCCTTCACCGGTCGCTGACATCAGGTCTTGCCCCCACTTACGACACCGACGGTTTCGCGCTGGCCGACATCGCCGTCGCCGACGGTAAGCTCTCCAGCATCGCCGCGCACAAGAAATCAAAAGCGCCAGCCACCGCCATCGACCTTGCCGGCCGCATCATCCTGCCGTGCTTCGTCGACTGCCACACCCATATCGACAAGGGCCAGATCTGGCCGCGCAAACCCAATCCCGACGGCAGTTTCATGGGCGCGCTCAATGCCACCGGCGCCGACCGTGCAGCGCGCTGGAGCGCCGAGGACGTGGCGCGGCGCATGGATTTCTCTTTGCGCTCGGCCTTCGCGCACGGCACCAAGGCGCTGCGCACGCATCTCGACAGCGTGCCGCCGCAGGAGGAGATCTCCTGGCCGGTGTTCGAGGCGATGCGGGAGAAATGGCGCGGTCGCATCGAACTGCAGGCGGCCTGCCTGCTCGGCATCGAAGGCGTGCGCGACAGCAAGTGGTTCGAGAAATTGGCCAAGCGCGTGGCTGCGGCCAAGGGCGTCCTCGGCGTCGTCACCTATATGGTGCCGGATCTCGAAGAGCTTCTCGACAAGGTGTTCGCCGAGGCGAACAAACACGGGCTCGATCTCGATTTCCACGCCGACGAGACCGACGACATCGCGGCGATCTCGCTGAAGAAGATTGCCGAGGCTGCACTCTGGAACGGTTTTGGGGGCAACATCCTGGTGGGACATTGCTGCTCGCTGGCGCGCCAGCCGGACCTCGACGTGCTCGATACGCTGGACAAGGTCGCCAAGGCGCGGCTGGCGGTGGTGTCGCTGCCAATGTGCAATCTCTATCTGCAGGACCGGCGCGCCGACCAGACCACGCCACGCTGGCGCGGCGTGACCTTGCTGCACGAGATGAAGGCGAGGGGCATTGCGGTCGCGGTCGCCTCCGACAACACCCGCGATCCTTTCTATGCCTATGGCGATCTCGACATGCTGGAGGTCTACCGCATGGCGACGCGCATCCTGCATTTCGACCATCCGGTCGGCGACTGGCCGCAGACGGTGGCGGCGACGCCGGCCAAGGTGATGCGGCTCGATGGTGTCGGGACACTGGCAGCCGGTGGCAGCGCCGATTTCATCGTCTTCAAAGGGCGGAGCTGGACGGAATTGCTGTCGCGGCCCGAATCGGATCGCATCGTCGTGCGCAACGGCCGAGCGATCGACAGGCAATTGCCCGACTATGCCGAGCTCGACGAACTGATGGTGGAATGATGGATGTTTCGGCGCTCAAACGTGATCTCGACGGGATAAAGCTCGACGACAATCCGGCCATCGTCCAGCAGAAGAGCCGCGACTTCTACTGGTACAGCCCGGTGCTGAAGCAGCAGCTCGACCACGTCACCGGCGACCTGATCGTGACGCCCAGGAACGAGGCCGAACTGATCCGCGTGCTTACCGCTTGCCACCGTCATGGCGTTCCGGTGACGCCGCGCGGCAGCGGCACCGGCAATTACGGTCAGGCGATGCCGCTATCGGGCGGCGTGGTTTTGAACCTTGCCGAGATGAACGAGATCAAGGCCATAGCGCCGGGCCGCGTCGTCACCGGGCCGGGCGCGATCCTCGCCGACATCGACAGAGCGACGCGCGCGCATTCCGGGCAGGAACTGCGGCTGTCGCCGTCGACCTACAACACCGCCTCGATCGGCGGCTTCATCGCCGGCGGCTCGGGCGGCGTTGGCTCGATCAATTTCGGCGGTCTGCGTGATTTCGGCAATGTGCTGCGCCTGCGCGTCGTCACTATGGAGGCGGAGCCGAAGGCGCTCGAACTCGCCGGCGAGGACCTGCACAAGGTCACCCACGCCTATGGCACCAACGGCATCATCACCGAGGTCGAGATGCCGCTGACTGCAGCCTATGAATGGATCGACGTGATCGTCGGCTTCGACGCTTTCATGCCGGCAGCCCGCTACGGCAACGCGCTGGCACGCCAGGACGGCATCCTGACCAAGCTGATCACGCCGATCGCCGCGCCCGTGCCGCAGCTCTATTTCAAGCGCCACCAGAAGTTCTTCCGGGACGGGCAAAGCATCTGCGTCGTCATGGTTGCCCGGCATGGGCTAGACGCGTTCCTCGCCTTCACCCGCCGCGCCGGCGGCGAAGTCATCTTCAATGCGGCGACGGCAACGGACGAAGAGAAAAAGGGCCTGCCGCCGGGCTTCGAACTGGCGTGGAACCACACCACGCTCAGGGCACTGCGGGTCGATCCCGCGATCACCTATCTGCAATCGCTCTATCCGTTTCCCAACCAGCTGGCGCTGGTGGAGAAGATGGACGCGATGTTTCCGAACGAGGTCTTTTCGCATCTCGAATTCGTGCGCCTCGACGGCAACATCACCTGCTTCGGCCTGCCGCTGGTGAAATTCACCACCGAGGCGCGGCTCAACGAAATCATCCGGCTGCATGAGGAGAACGGCTGCCCGATCTTCAACCCGCACCGCTACACGCTGGAAGAGGGCGGCATGAAGCAGACGGATGAAATCCAGCTCGCCTTCAAGCGCGAGACCGATCCGCAAGGCCTGCTCAATCCCGGCAAGATGATCGCCTGGGAAAATCCGGATTACGACTATCGCTCGGGCCGGACTTTTTTGTTCAAGGGTTTGCAGAAAGCAGAATGAGCAGAGGTTTGAGCTTGAGCACCCCCCTCTGTCCTGCCGGCACAGGCCCTACGCTGCCGCTTCGGGCGTTCGTCGTTTGGAAAGCCAAGCAATTGGCTTCCCATCGGCTTCGCCGACCACTTCTCACCCCCCGCAAGGGGGGAGATTGGCAGCCTGAACGCCGCGGCCAATCTGACACGCTGACAATTAGTGAAAGCGATGCGGCAGTCCGATCTCCCCCCTTGCGGGGGAGATGCCCGGCAGGGCAGAGGGGGGTGCCTCGCGCCCACCTCGCAAGCATTTCCCCATGAAAGTCCTCGTCCTCTACGCACACCCGGTGGAGACCAGCTTCAATGCAGGCCTGCACCGCACGATCGTCGAGCGGCTGACGGCCGCCGGCCATGAGGTCGACGATTGCGATCTCTATGCAGAGGATTTCGACCCCAGGCTGACGCGCGGGGAGAGGCTGGATTATCATAACCAACGCAGCCCTGCGGACCCGGCCGCGCCCTATGTCGAGCGGCTGCTCAAGGCCGAGGCGCTGGTGCTGTCATATCCCGTCTGGAACTACGGCTTCCCGGCCATCCTGAAAGGCTTTTTCGACCGCGTGTTTCTGCCCGGCGTGTCGTTCAAATTGGTCGACGGCAAGGCGCAGCCTTCGCTCCACAACATCCGCAAGCTGACCGCCGTCACCACCTATGGCGGCAGCCGCTTCCGCGCCATGCTGATGGGCGATCCGCCACGCAGATTGGTCAAGCGGATGCTGCGCGCGACGATCAGGCCCGGCGCCTCGGTGTCCTACCTCGCTCATTATTCGATGAACCTGTCGACCGACGAGACGCGGGCAGCCTTCATGGCCAAGGTCGCGGCCGGGATGGATGAATTCTGATGCGCGTGCTGGTGGTCTATTGCCATCCGGTGCCCGAAAGCTTTTGCGCCGCCATCAGAGATGCCGCAGTCGATGTGCTGAAGGCACGCGGCTGGGAGGTGCGGCTGCTCGACCTCTATGCGGAGAAATTCGATCCGGTGATGGGCTGCGAAGAGCGACGCGCCTACAATGAGCGGGCGCCGGAGGATCCGGCCCTAAAACCGCATTTCGAGCATCTCGCCTGGGCTGAGGCGATCCTGTTCATCTATCCGACCTGGTGGTACGGGCTGCCGGCCATGCTGAAGGGCTGGCTCGACCGGGTCTGGGCGACCGATGTCGCCTTCAAGCTGGGCAAGGGGCGCATCACGTCGCTGATGACACATGTCACCAGGGTCGGCGTCATTACCACCTGCGGCGCGCCGACCTGGTGGAGCGTCGTCGTCGGCCAGCCCGGCCGCAAGACCTTGCTGCGCGGTATGCGCGCGCTGTGCGCCCGCCGCTGCCGGACGTTTTTCCTGGCGCACTACCTGATGGACGCCTCGACGCCAAGGACGAGGGCGGCGTTTCTGGTGAAAGTGCGGGCGAAGCTGGAGCGGTTTTGAGCTTCTTCACCCTCGCCCTTGTGGGGAGGGTCGCGCAGCAAATGCCGCAAGGCGGCATTTGCGAAGCGGGGTGGGGGGTCTCGTAGGGCGCACCCCCCCACCCGCTTCGGAAAAGCCGCTTCGCTCCGACTGCGAGCCGACCCTCCCCACAAGGTGAGGGTAAAAAGGTGCTACATCCTCGTCCGTTCCGCCTTGGGATCGTACATCGGTTTCAGCGATGCTTCCGCCGGAAAGCGCTCGCCGGCGATCTCGATCTCGTAGGACGAGGCCAGCAGATCCGCCTCGCTCTCGCCCTGGCAGGGCACATAGCCCAGCCCGATCGCGCCGCCGAGATGGTGGCCGTAGTTGCCTGATGTGATCGGGCCGACGATCTTGCCGTCGCGAAGGATCGCCTCGTTGTGGAAGAGCAGAGGCTGCGGGTCCTTCAGCCGGAACTGCACCAGCCGGCGCGACAGGCCGGCTTCTTTTTTCTTCAGCACCGCATCGCGGCCGATGAACTCGCCCTTGGCGGTTTTGACCGCAAAGCCGAGGCCGGCCTCCAGCACATTGTCCTCGTCGGTGATGTCGTGGCCGAAATGCCGAAACGCCTTTTCGATGCGGCAGGAATCCAGCGTATGCAGGCCGCAAAGTTGCAGGCCGACATCCGCCCCCGCCTCATCGATCGCCTCGAAGACATGGGCCGCCTGGTCGGTCGAGACATAAAGTTCCCAGCCGAGTTCGCCGACATAGGTGACGCGGTGCGCGCGGGCGAGGCCCATGCCGATCTCGATCTCCTGGAAGGTGCCGAACGGATTGTTCTCATTGGAAAAATCATTAGGGCTGACCTTCTGGATCAGTTTTCGCGCATCTGGACCCATCAGGCAGAGCACGGCCTCAGCTGCCGTGACATCGGTGATGACTACGAATTCATCGCCGACATGCCGGCGCAGCCAGGCGAGGTCGCGTTGCAGCGTCGCGCCCGGCACGACGAGGAAGTAGGCGGTCTCAGATAGCCGCGATACCGTCAGATCGCTCTCGATGCCGCCGCGCTGGTTGAGCATCTGGGTGTAGACGATCTTGCCGGGCGCCCCATCCATGTCGTTGGCGCAGAGCCTTTGCAGGAAGGCGCAGGCGTCGCGGCCTTCGACACGGATCTTGCCGAACGAGGTCATGTCGAACAGGGCGACCTTGTTGCGGACCGCCAGATGTTCCTCGCGCTGGTTGTCGAACCAGTTCTGCCGCTTCCAGGAATAGCGATATTCGCGCTCCTGTCCCTCGCGGGCGAACCAGTTGGCGCGCTCCCAGCCGGCGACTTCGCCGAACACGGCGCCGCGCGCCTTCAGCTGTTCGTGCAGGGGCGAGCGCCTGACATTCCTGGACGTTGCCATCTGCCGGTAGGGGAAATGGTCGGCATAGAGCAGGCCGAGTGTTTCGGAGACACGCTCCTTGAGATACCTACGGTTCTTCTGGAATGGCTGGGCGCGGCGGATGTCGACTTCCCAGAGGTCGAAGGGCGCTTCGCCGTCATTGATCCACTGCGCCAGCGCCATGCCGGCGCCGCCGGACGAGACGATGCCGATGGAATTGTAGCCGGTCGCCATCCAGTAGCCACGGAGTTCCGGGGCCTCGCCGAGATAGTAGCGGTCGTCGGGGGTAAAGCTTTCGGGGCCGTTGAAGAAGGTGTGAATGCCGGCGGTTGCCAGCATCGGCATGCGGTTGACGCCCATTTCGAGGATCGGCTCGAAATGCTCCATGTCCTCCGGCAACTGGTCGAAGCAGAAATCCTCGCTTATGCCGTCCATGCCCCAGGGCTTGGCCACCGGCTCGAAGGCGCCGAGCATCATCTTGCCGGCGTCTTCCTTGTAGTAGGCGCATTCATCGGGAACGCGCAGCACCGGTAGACGACCGAGCCCGGGGATCGGCTCGGTGACGAGATAAAAATGTTCGCAGGCATGCAGCGGGATGGTGACGCCGTTCTGGGCGCCGAGCTCGCGCGCCCACATGCCGGCGCAGTTGACGACGATGTCGGCCTCGATCGTTCCCTGATCCTCGCCTTGCGCCCACGACACACCGGTGACGCGACCGGCCTTGGTATGGACCTTGGTGACCTTCACATTCTCGACGATGGCGGCGCCACGCTGGCGGGCGCCCTTGGCCAGCGCCATGGCGATGTTGGCGGGATCGCACTGGCCGTCGAGCGGCAGATGCACGGCGCCGACCACGTCGGACACGTTGAGATGCGGGTACATTGCCTTGACTTCGTTCGGCGAAATCTCGCGCACATCGACATCGAAGGCGCGGGCGAGCGAGGCCTGCCGGTAAATCTCGTGCTTGCGCTCCTCGGTCAGCGCCACGGTGATCGAGCCGACCTGGCGCATGCCGGTGCCGACTTCCGTTTCGGCTTCCAGCTTGACGTAGAGGTCGGCCGAATATTTCGCCAGCCGCGTCATGTTCTGCGAGCCGCGCAGCTGGCCGATCAGGCCGGCGGCGTGCCAGGTCGTTCCCGAGGTCAGCTGCTTGCGTTCCAGCAGCACGATGTCGGTCCAGCCGAGCTTGGCCAGGTGGTAGGCGACCGAACAGCCGGAGACACCGCCGCCGATAATAACCGCGCGGGCGTTGGTGGGAATGCTTCTGGTCATGCGGCCTCGCGGCGATAGCCGGATGCGAAGCGGCGCAGGCGTTTTGCGGCTTCCTGAAGCACCGGCTCCGGTTGGCAGAGGCTGATGCGGATGTGGCCGGCAGCGGCCTTGCCGAAGCTGGAACCCGGCATGACGCCGACACTCTCCTGGTCGAGAAAGGCCCAGGCGAATTTCTCGTCGTCGGGCTCGACTGCGGAGATGTCGAGCATGACATACATGCCGCCCTCGGAGCCGTGCACGCTGATATTGTTCATGCCGCGCACGGCGTCGAGCAGGACGGTGCGGCGCGCCGCATAGCGTTCGGCGATCTCCCTGACGCCAAAGCGGTTCTCCAGCGCCTCGGCGCAGGCGATCGAGATGAAGGCCGGCAGGCCGTAGGTCGTCACCAGATTGAGATTGGTCAACAGCGTGATCATCTGCGCTGGGCCGGTCAGCCAGCCCATGCGCCAGCCGGTCATGCCATGGCTCTTGGACATCGAATTGATGACCAGCGTGCGCTCCGCCATGCCGGGCAGGCCGCGCGGCGAGATGTGCTCGCCGCCGCCGAGCGTCCAGTAGACCTCGTCCGACAGCAGCCAGAGATCGTGCTCGCGGCAGATCTCGGCCAGCTCTTCCAGACGCTCACGCGAATAGACGGCGCCGGTCGGGTTGTTCGGCGTGTTGATCAAAATGGCGCGCGTGTTGGGCTTGAGCGCCGCGCGGATCATCTCGGCGTGCGGCTGGAAACCGTCTCCGGCCGGCGTCTCGACGACGGTGAAGCTGGCGCCGGCGGCGCTGAAGGTGTTGGGATAAGTCGCGTAGTAGGGCGCCACCACGATAGCGTGGTCGCCCTGGTCGAGAACGGCCTGCACCGCCGCGTAAAGGGCGGCCTGACCGCCCGGCGTGGCGATCACCTGGTCGGGGCTCGTCTCGACCCCGGTGCAGGCGGTCGAGGCCGCCGCCATCGCCCTGCGCAGGCGCGGAACGCCGGGAAGCGGGGTGTAGTGGTGGTTGCTGCCGCGAACCGCCGTCACGCAGGCTTCGATGGTCTGGCTCGGCGTATCGAAATCATGGTCGCCGACCGACAGCATGATGATGTCCTGGCCCGCCTCCTTGCGGGCCCATGCCTCGGTGTGGACCTCCCAGCCATCCTTGCCCGAAGGCACGATGCCAGAAATGCGCGATGATGGTCTGGGCATCAGGATACTCCCGAGATTTCGTGGCCGGCCTGTTCGAGCCGGTCGCGCAAGGCGGCGGTGTGGGCAGGGCCGACTTCGCAGCAGCCGCCGACGATGGTGGCGCCAGCGGCGACCCAGCCGAGCGCCTGGTCGGCATAGGCATCCGGATCAAGGTCGTGGCGTGCGTGCAGCACTTCGACCGTTCCGCCATGCTTGAGCGCTTCGACAGAGGTGAAGCCATTGGCATAGGCGCCGACCGGGCCGCCGAGGGCAATCAATTCGGGCAGTGCCGCGGCGATAGTTTCTGGCCGGCAGCAATTCACCAGGCGCGCTGCAACCGTCAGGCCGTCGAGGGCGTCCGCCGCTGCCGCTATTGTTTCGCCGCTGCGCAGCCGCGCCGCGCCGTGATCGGCGAGCGTCCAAGATACCCAGACAGGTTTGCCGCTTTCCGACGCAGCGGTAACGGCCGCACGGCCTTCCTCGGCTGAGGCCATGGTCTCGCACAGGAACAGGTCGACGCCATCGGCCTGCTCTGCGACGATGCGGCGATAGATGTCCAGCGTCTCCTGGAACGATATGGTCAGCGCCGGCGCATAGCTGCCGAACAGCGGTGACAGGCAGCCGGCGATCGCTGCATCGCCTGCCTCGTCGCGTGCCTGTCTTGCCAATTCGATGCCGCGCTTCTGCAAGGGCTTGAAGAGGTCTTCTGCTCCTTCCCGCGCGAGCCGCTCCGGCGTTGCCGAATAGGTGTTGATGGTGATGACGCGAGCGCCGGCCCGGATGAATTCGGCATGCAGGTCACGCACCAGATCCGGCTCGTCGATCAGCACCCTGGCCGACCAGAGCGGCGTCAGCTCGGAGCTGCTGCGGCGGACCAGTTCCTGGCCCATGCCGCCATCGGTGAGAATGACTTTCTTCATGCTCTCAGTCTTTCGTTTTTCGGATCCCACAGCGGCTCGTCTTTCTGCACGACTGCCTTGAAACGATCGCCAAAAATTTCAATCTCGATCGCGGTATCGGGTTCAGCCAGGTCGGCGCGCAGCATGCCGAGCGCGATCGATTTGTCGATGCGATACCCCCAGCCGCCGGACGTCGTCTCGCCGACGATCTTGCCGTCATGCCAGAGCGTCGACACGGACGGCGCGTCGCAATCGCCTGGGTTTTCGACCACCAGCGTGACGAAGCGCTTCTTCACGCCTTGCTGCTTTTCGTTCTGCAGGGCTGCCTTGCCGCGGAAGTCGGGCTTGTCCCATTTGACGAAGCGCTCGAGCCCGCCCTGCAGGACCGTATAGTCGGTCGACAGGTCGCCCTTCCAGGTCCGGTAGCCCTTTTCGAGGCGCAGCGAATCCAGCGCATACATGCCGAACGGTTTCAGACCGTGTTTTTGTCCCGCCGCCCAGATGGCGTCGAAGATGGCGGCGGTGTCTCCCACCTTGGTGTGGATTTCCCAGCCGAGTTCGCCGGCGAAGGATACCCGCACCAGCTTCGCCCAGCGGCCGGCGATGGTGGTTTCCTGATGCGTCAGCCAGGGCAGCGAGAGATCCGCGCCACAGACATCGGCCAGGATCTTGCGCGAATTGGGGCCGGCGAGGATTTGCGTCGAATAGTCTTCGGTCCTGTCGGTGAGGGTGAAAGCCGCGTCCTTCGGCAGGCGCGACTTCAGCCATTCGAAATCGTGCCACTGCGCTACCGCCGCGGTGATCAGCGTCATCTGCTCTTCGCCATGGCGCACCACCGACATCTCGGTGACGATGCGGCCCTTGTCGTCGGCGAAATAGGCGAGGCCGATTCGGCCGGGCTTGGGCACCAGACCGGTGACCTGCAGTGCCAGCCATTCGGCTGCGCCAGGACCTTCGAGGTTGAAGCGCGAGAAGCCGGGCAGGTCGAGAATGCAGGCGGCGTCGCGCACCGCCAAGCATTCTTCGCGCACGCGGTGCTGCCACGGCCCGTCGCGGCGGAAGGTGAGTGTTGCTTCTTCCGACGTGTCGTCACCGGGTTGCGCATACCAGGTGGCACGCTCCCAGCCATTATAGGCGTCGAACTGGGCGCCGAGCGCCTTGATGCGATCGTGGATCGGCGACAGCTTGCGGTCGCGCCCGGCCGGCCAGGCATGGCGCGGGAACTGGATGGCGTATTCGTTGCCGTAGATCTCCATGCCCTTGGCGACGCTATAGTCGGGGGCGGCCGCAAAGCTGGTGAAACGGCGCGGATCGCAAGACCACATGTCCCATTCGGTCTGGCCCTGCGTAACCCATTCGGCCAGCACCTTGCCGGCGCCGCCGCCCTGGGCGATGCCGAAGGTGAAGACACAGGCCTCGAACGCGTTGGGAACGCCGGGCATCGGACCGATCAGCGGATTGCCGTCCGGCGCGTAAGGGATCGGCCCGTTGATCACCTTGGACAGGCCGGCAGTGCCGAGAATTGGCACGCGGGCTACGGCATCGGCAAGGTAGTGCTCGAGACGGTCGAGATCGTCGGGGAAGAGCTGGAAGGAAAAATCCTCCGGCATCGGGTCGTTGTGGGTCGCCCAATGCGCGCGGCAATTGCGCTCATAGGGGCCGAGATTCATGCCGTTCTTTTCCTGGCGCAGATAGTAGGAGGTGTCGACGTCGCGCAGCAGCGGCAGCTTCTTGCCCTGCTCCTTCGACCACGCCACCAGTTCGGGTATCTCCTCGAACAAGATGTACTGATGGCTCATCACCATCATCGGGACGTCGCGGCCGAACATTTTGCCGACTTCGGCGGCACGGTAGCCGGCGGCATTGACGACGATCTCGCAGCGGATTTCGCCTTGCGGGGTGACAACCACCCATTCGTCGTTCTCACGGCGCACGCCCGTGGTCGGGCAGAAGCGGATGATCTTTGCCCCCATGTCGCGCGCACCCTTGGCAAGTGCCTGCGTCAGCTGCGCGGGGTCGATGTCGCCGTCGTTTGGATCATAGAGCGCGCCTTTCAATTCATGCGTCTCGATGAAGGGATAGCGGCGCTTGATCTCATCAGGGCCGACAATGTCGATGTCCATGCCCTGGTAGCGGCCCATGCCCTTGGCGCGCTGGAACTCCTGCATGCGCTCCTTGGTGTGGGCGAGCCGCAGCGAGCCGGTAATGTGGTAGTTCATGGGATAGTCGACGGCATCAGCCAAGCCGCGATAGAGCTCGGTCGAATAGCGCTGCATGTTCATCAGCGACCAGGACGACGAGAAGGTCGGCACATTGCCGGCGGCATGCCAGGTCGAGCCCGATGTCAGCTCGTTCTTTTCAAGCAGCACGCAATCGGTCCAGCCCGCCTCGCAAAGGTGGTAGAGCGAGGAGGTGCCGACGACACCGCCTCCGATGATCACCACGCGTGCCGTGGTCGGCAAACCGGCCATATTCTTCTCCCAAACCTGAAGCGCGCTGCGCTTCTATTTTTTGCTTGATGCATGTCGTTGTCCCAAAACCGCTGCACACTTTTGGGCGACATGCATTCAATAAACAGGCGGCGAAACCACCCAGATGACCACGGCCGGCTCGCTGCCGGGATTGCGCCAGCGGTACGGCTTGCGCTCGAAGCGGAAGGAATCGCCTTCGACAAGACGGTGCCAGACGCCGGCGATCTCGATCTCGAAAATGCCAGAGGCGATGTAGCCGGCTTCCTCGGTCGGCCGCAGCTGCTCGCTCTTCATCTCGGCGCCCGGCGCGAAGATCGAACGCACCATCTCGAAACTACCGCCGAGATCGGGCGACAGAAGCTCCTCCACCAGGCCGGATTCGCTTGTGCCAAGCGTGCGCCGGCTGCCGGCGCGCACTACAACGCCGCGCTCCTTTTCGATCGGCACGTCGTGGCTGAAGAACAGGCTGAGTGGCACGCCGAACAGGTCTGCGAAGGCCCTGAGGTCGCCAAGCGAAGGGATAGACAGGCCGCGCTCGACCTGGCTGACCCAGCCGACGGAGCGACCAAGCTTCAGCGCGATCTCAGCCAGCGTCAGCCCGCGCGCCTTGCGCAGCGCACGGATGTCACTCGCCAGCAGGCGCTCGTCAGGTCCCTGCAATGTTTTGGGGATAGCTGGGGCCAAAACGCTCACTTGATGAAAAACTGGAAATGAATTTCATGAGAGCTCATGTCCGTGAAAAAATCAAGCGAATTTTCATGGACACACAAGATTTGCTTGCGCGATTTTGGCGGTTCATGCAAAGGCTCTGGCACGAGCGGCGGGTGTGGGAATGCGGGTCGGCGACCAAGGATTGAAATCTGCGCAAGGTCTTTTCCGATAGCCGGTTCGGCTTTCGAAGTGTGCGCAAAGGGACGGCCCATGCTGGAAAAAAACGGCCTGGCAGCGCATAACGCGGCTGTTGTCGACGAGGCGATCATCTCGCGCCGTTCAGTGCGCGCCTTCCTGCCCGACATGGTCGATGACGAGACGATCCGAGCCATTCTTGGCGTCGCCGCGCGCGCGCCTTCGGGCACCAATATGCAGCCCTGGCGGGTCTATGTCGTCAAGGGCGAGGTCAAGCAGCAGATCACCAATGCCATCCTGAATTCCGGTATCCGCGCCGAAAAGGCCGATTGGGACGAGTATCGCTATTACCCCACCCAGTTCTTCGAGCCGTATCTCACCCGCCGCCGCGCCAACGGTTTCGGGCTCTATGGGGCACTCGGCATCGGCCGCCGCGAGGTCGACAAGATGCGCGCCCAGCACGACCGCAACTTCGTCTTCTTCGACGCGCCGGTCGGCATGATCTTCACCATCGACCGGCGGCTGAACCAGGGCTCGTGGATCGACTACGGAATGTTCCTGCAGAACATCATGGTGGCGGCGCGAGGCAGGGGCCTGCACACCTGCCCGCAGGCCGCCTTCGCGCCCTATCACCGGCAGATCCGGCCGGTGCTCAACATCCCCGACGAGGAGATCGTCGTCTGCGGCATGGCGCTCGGCCTCGAGGATACGTCGAAACCCGAAAACGACTTCCGCACCGACCGCGTGCCGCTGGAAGAGTGGGTGACGTTCAGCGGCTAGGCCTCGGCTACCGGGGCCTTATTCCACGTTCATCTGCGCGCCATGGCCGCTGACATGGGCACCGTCCTGCGGTGTCAGTCTGAGATAGGCGATCAGCGCGCACAACGTGATGACGCCCTCGACCACGAACAGGATGCGGAAATCGCTGGTCACCGCCGGCCCGCCGCCAGCCAGGAACGACAACAGCGCCGCCGCCAGGCCGACGCTGATCGCCACCCCCAACTGCCACAGTATGTAGTAGAGCGCGCTAAAGCGGGCGAGCTGGTCGGGCGCGATGTCGGAATAGGCGAGATTGCCGGTCGAAGCCCACTGCGCCGAGCGCAGAACGCCGAAGGCAAAGATATAGGCTAGCACGATCCAAACCGGCGTTGTCGCCTCAATCAAGGCGAAGCCCGCTACCATGGCAGCAACGATCGGCGTGTTGACGACCAGCACGCGGCGAAAGCCGAAACGGTTGAGCAGGCGCGGCATGAACACACGCATGATCAGCGAGCCGATTGCGGCGACGAAAGTCAGCGATCCCGCCTGCACCGCGCTCATGCCGAAGCCGAGCTGGAACATCAGCGGCAAAAGGAAAACGACCGAGCTCAGGCCGATCGTGTCCAGCCCACCACCGGTGAGGAATGAGATGCGAAAGGTGCGGATGCGCAGGAGTTTCAGGTCAAGCAAGGGGTTGCGGGCGCGCAGGCAGTAGAAGGAGGCAAGCGTCAGGATGACGATCGCCAGCGCCAGCTCGGCCGCGATCATGCTGCCGGCAGCGTCTTTGGCCGCAAGCGAATCCATGCCGAAGACCAGCAGGACCATGCCGCCGCCGACCAGCAGGAAGCCCGGAAAATCGAACTGCGTGCGCACCGGTTTGGTAACCGTCGGAAACAGCGAGGCGGCAAGAACGGCCGCCGCCAGCGCGAACGGCACGTTGATGAAGAAGATCCAGCGCCATGAAATGTAAGTCGTCAGCGCGCCGCCGACGAGCGGGCCGACCAGCGGTCCGGACTGGCCGGCCAGTGAGATATACATGTTGATTTTCAGCATGCGGCTGCGCGGGAAGGTCGACAGGATGACGACCTGGCCGAGCGTCCCCATCAAGGCGCCGCCGAAGCCTTGCAGCGCGCGGGCGCCGACCAGCGTCCAGATGTCGTTGGACAATCCGCACAGCGCCGATGACGCGGCGAACACCAGCAAGGCGAAGCAGTAAACGTTGCGCAGGCCGAAGCGGTCGGCGGCCCAGCCGCCGAGCGGCATCGAGATGATCAGGCTGGCGACATAGACGGTGATCAACAGACCGAGCTGGCTCGGCGGCCGGCCGAGGCTGTCGCTGATGCCGGGCAGGGCGGTGACCACGACATTCTGGTCGAGGCTGGTCATGAACACGCCGCAGGCGACCGTCAGCGGCAGCAGGAGCAAGGCTCTAGCCGACACATCGGCGCGATCCGTGGCGCCGGCGGATAGTTCTGCGGTCATGGGGATGTTCGAACCAAACGACGATGCCGACTATGAGACGGGATCTTTTTAATCCCCTGGGCCGGTTGGGCCACGTTCCCCACCATGGGCTTCCATTGGAGCATTCTCTAGCGGCAGAACCGGCTGGCCTTGAGGCCAGAACGGCTGTCGGCCCTACTGAACCTCGTAGCCGACCTCCTCGCTGGCATGGCAGAGCGCCTTCCAGAACGAGCGGGCGAAGGAGCGGAAGACATAGATGTCGAACTGGTCGGCGCCGGTGCGCTGGATCTGCGCAAAGACGTCGTGATGGGTGGTCGAACGGCCGGAGCCTATGGGGAAGGCGGGCAGCGCAAAGTCGATGGCGAAGAATTTCGCCAGCACCCATTCGGCCTTAGGGCCGGCGATGCGGATAGCGGTGCGGCCATGCGACAGGTCGGTGATCGTGCCGATTGCCGGGGTTACGTCCCCGGCAAAACGCGCCGCCAGGCCCTCGGCATCGTCGACGACCGTGAATTTTCCAGGCGCGAAACCGAACACGGCCTTGCCGAACTTGGCGAGACCGCCGCCGGCACCGTCGGGCAAAGCGAGCCCGGTGACCTTGCCGATCGCCTCGATCAGCTGCTTTTCCGCGCCCGGCCATGCGGCCAGTTGCAGGATCGAGCCTGGCCTGATTTCGGTCAGGATGACATCGACGCCATGCTCGAAATTGCCGTGCGAACCCCGATGGAACACCGGCTCGAGCGGCGAGAGGCGCTCGGGTGATTGGCGTTCGGTTGATTGGCGCTCAGCCATGCATGCGGCTCCCGTCCGGGTCGTAGAAATGGTTGGAGACGATTTCGACCGGCCCGAACCGCTTGCGCAGCGGATCGGAGACGAATGCCCGGGTGCCATGGCGCGCCTTGCCGCCCTCGACCAAAGCCAGCGCGATGTGCTTGCCCAGCGCCGGCGAATAGCAGCAGGCGGTGATGTGGCCGATGGAATCGTGCGGATTGGCTTCGTCCAGTTCCTCGACGAGGTGGGCGCCGCCATTGAACGGCCGGTTGTCGAGCGAGACCAGGCCGACCAGCTGCAGCCGCTCGGGCGCGATCAGGCCTTCGCGGTCCATCATCGCCGAGCCGATGAACGGCTTCTTCTTCGACAGCATCCAGTCGAGATGCAGGTCGCGCGCCGTGGTGCGGCCGTCGATCTCCGCGCCGGTGACATGGCCCTTTTCGATGCGCATCGTGCCCAACGCCTCCAGCCCGTAGGTGACCAGGCCGAACGGCTTGCCGGCTTCGACAAGGGCTTGCCAGACATGGGTGCCGTAGCCGGCGCCGGAATAGATCTCGAAGGCCATTTCTCCGGAGAAGGACAGCCGGCAAATCATCACCGGCACGCCTGATATCTCGCCGCGCACGATGCCCATGAAGGGCAGGGCTGTGTTGTCGACGGCGGTGCCCGTGACACAGGCGGCGAGGATGGCCCGCGCCTTCGGCCCGCCGATGGCCGCGCCCGCCCATTCGTCGGTTGCCGAGGTGACATGCACTTTGAGTTCCGGCCAGATGACGTCGAGGAAATATTCCAGATGCTGCATCACCTTGCCGGCGTTGGCCGTGGTGGTCGTCATCAGGAAATCCTGTTCGCCAAGCCGCCATGTGGTGCCGTCGTCGAAGGCCAGCCCATCCTCGCGCAGCATCAGGCCGTAGCGGGCCTTGCCGACGGGGAGGGTGGAAAACATGTTGGTGTAGACGCGGTCGAGGAATTCACCGGCGTCCGGTCCCTGCACGGCGATCTTGCCCAGCGTCGAGACGTCGACGATGCCGGCGCTTTCGCGCGTCGCCCTGGCTTCGCGGACATAGGCCTGCTCGACCGTCTCGCCGGCAAGGCCGTAGATCATTGGTCGATACCAGAGGCCAGCGGAATACATCGTTGCGCCATTGGCGAGGTGCCAGTCATGCATGGGCGTCAGGCGCTCGGGTTTCAGATCGCCGAAGCGCTCGGCCGCGAGCGAGCCGATGGAGACCGCCGAATAGGGCGGGCGGAAGCGGGTCGCGCCGACTTCGGGGATCGGTTTGCCCAGCGCCTCGGCCATGATGGCGAGACCCGGCACGTTGGAATTCTTGCCCTGGTCCGTCGCCATGCCGAGCGTGGTGTAGCGCTTCAGGTGCTCGACCGAGACGAAGCCTTCGCGATGCGCCAGCCGCACGTCCTCGGCGGTGACATCATGCTGGAAGTCGACGAAGCTTTTGCCTTTCGCCTTGATCTCGAACACCGGGGCCGGATCTGGGTTTCCCGGGGCTGCTTCGACATCCGGCAAGGCTGCCGGCGCAGCCGCTCCGCCCGCTGCGGACAGGCCGGCTGCGCGGCCCTCAGTGATCGCTTCGATGGTCGAGAAGCTGCCGTTGAAAGCACCCGCACCAATCCATTGCTGATTTGGCCAGCGCTGTTGCGTTTGCTTTGGCGGCAGGAAGGCCTGGCGGGCAGGATTCCACTCGGCTCTCGCGCCAGCCTGGCTGGCGAGGTGGATGGTCGGCGACCAGCCGCCCGACATCAGCAGGCTATCGGCGTGGATGCTGCGGGCGTCACCGCTGAGCGCGCCCGAGGTCATGTCGAAGCGCTGCACCTTGAGGCCGGAGAGCGCCTTGCCGCCTTCGGTGGCGACCACGGCATGGCCGGAGAGGATTTCGGCTTCGGCCTCGGTGGCGAGGCTGCGCATTTCGGCCGAAAGCTCGGGGCGCACATCGACGATGGCGACAATAGCCGCCCCGGCCTTCCTCAGCGCCAGCGCCGAGCGATAGGCGCTGTCATTGTTGGTGAACAGCGCGATCCTGTCGCCGGGCAGCACGCCATAATCGTTAGCATAGCGCTCGGCGGCATGCGCCAGCATGACGCCCGGCCGGTCATTGCCGGGGAACACAAGCGGCCGCTCGAAAGAGCCGGTGGCCAGCACCACCGTCTTGGCGCGGATCGCCCAGTAGCGATGGCGCGGCTCGCCCTTGCCGGGCGTTTCCTTGTGGTCGGTGACGCGCTCGAGCGCGGCTAGCGTGTTGCCGTCGTAATAGCCCCACACCGTGGTGCGCGGCAGCAGGCGGACCGTATCATGGCCTTCGAGCTGGCTGACGGCGCGCGCCGCCCAGTCGGCGGCCGGCGCGCCGTCGATGGCCTCGCCGGACCAGTTGGCCGAGCCGCCGAAACGCGGCTCGAGTTCGGCCAGGATGACGCGCGCGCCCTGGTCGGCAGCGGCCTTGGCGGCTGACAGGCCGGCCGGGCCGGAGCCGACCACCAGCACGTCGCAAAACGCGTTCATGCGCTCGTAGCGCGAGGTGTCGGCGGCAATACCGGCGCGGCCCAGGCCGGCGGCGCGGCGGATGAAATGCTCGCAGAACATCCAGAAGCGGGTGCCTTTCAGGGGGCCGAAGACAGGGCCCATGAAGGTCTTGTAGTAGAAGCCGGCGGCCAGGATCTTGCCGCCGAGCTGGTTGACGGCGTTGATGTCCCAGGCGAGCGAGGGAAAGCGGTTCTGGCTGACGGCCACCAGCCCGTCATAGATCTCGACCATGGTTGCGGCGATGTTGGGCTCGCGCACTTCGCCGCGCAGCACCGTCACCAGCGCGTTCGGTTCCTCGACGCCGGCCGAGAGCAGGCCGCGTGGGCGGTGGTATTTGAATGAGCGGCCGAAAAGCGTGACGCCGTTAGCAAGCAGCGCCGAGGCCAGCGTGTCGCCGGCATGGCCGGTGTAGGGCGTGCCATCGAAGGTGAAGCGGATGGTGCGCAGCCGGTCGACGCGGCCGCCGGTCTCGGTGCGGCGCGGGCTCACGACTTGCCTCCGGCTTTGTCCCGGGCGGCGGCATTGTGGTCGCCGCGGGCGAAACCGGTGCTGGAAATCTCATGCGTGACCGTGTTGCGCACCATCCTCAGATGGGTGCGGCAGCCGCCCGAATGCTGCCAGATCTCATTGTGGTCGCCGGCCGGGTTCAGCCGATCGTAGACATAGGCGTTCCAGGCGTCGAGGTCCTGCGAGTTGGGCTGCGGGCGCTCGCGGTTGCCGTCGCCCTGATAGGTGAACTCGATGACGTCGCGCGGGCCGCAATAGGGACAAGTGATAAGCATTTGTTTGAACCCTAATGCAGCCGGGGCGTTGCGCCCTGGCCCTTGTCGTCAATCACTAGGCCGCGATAAAAACGGTCGAGCGTGAACGGCGCGTTGAACGCGTGCGGTTCGTCCTTGGCGATGGTGTATGCAAAGCACCAGCCCGAGGCCGGCGTCGCCTTGAAGCCCCCATAGCACCAGCCGCAGTTGAGATACATGCCGGGCAGCGGGCCGGTGGTGATGATCGGCGAACCGTCCATTGACATGTCGCAGACGCCGCCCCAGGAGCGCAGCATGCGTACACGCGCAAGGCCGGGAAACAGCGCCAGCATCTCGCTCATCACCTCATCGACGATGGGCAGGTTGCCGCGCTGAGCGTAGCTGTTGTAGCCGTCGATGTCACCGCCGTAGACGAGGCCGCCCTTGTCGGACTGCGACATGTAGAAATGACCCATGCCGAAGGTCAGCACCGTGTCGACGAAAGGTTTCAGCGATTCGGTGACGAAGGCCTGCAGCACATGGCTCTCGATCGGCATCCTGTCGATGCCGGCAAGCTGCATCACCCGTCCGGTGCTGCCGGCAACGGCCACGGCGACTTTCTTGCCGCGGATCTCTCCGCGCGTCGTCTGCACGCCGGTGATGCGGTCGCCGTCGCGCAGGAAGCCGGTGACCTCGCAATTCTCGACGATGTCGACGCCGCGTCGGTCGGCGCCGCGGGCATAGCCCCAGGCAACCGCATCGTGACGGGCGGTGCCGGCGCGCGGCTGCATCAGGCCGCCGACGATGGGAAAGCGCGCGGAGGCCGACATGTCCAGCGCCGGGACCAGGCGCGCGATCTCGGCGGTGCTCATCAGCTCGGCATCGACGCCGAGATGGCGCATGGCGTTGCCGCGCCTTGCCAGGTCGTCGAACTGGCCCGGCGTGTGAGCCAGATTCAGGCAGCCGCGCTGCGAGAACATGACGTTGTAGTTGAGGTCGTGCGAAAGGTTCTCCCACATCTTCATCGAATGTTCGTAGAAGCGGGTGTTGGACGGCAAAAGGTAGTTGGAGCGCACCGCCGTGGTGTTACGGCCGACATTGCCGGAACCCAGCCAGCCCTTTTCCAGCACCGCGACATTGGTGATGCCGTGCTCCTTGGCCAGATAGTACGCCGTCGACAGGCCGTGGCCGCCGCCACCGATGATGATGACGTCATAGGAAGCCTTGGGGTCGGGCTTGCGCCAAGCCGGCTTCCAGTCCTTGTTTCCCTTGAGCGCGTTCGTGAGAAGCGAAAGGGCTGAATATTCCGCCATTCTTCATGTCATCCCTAGAGCATGATGCCGAAAAGTGTGAAGCGGTTTTCGGACGACATCATGCTCTATATCTTTGATTTTTAGAGCCGGATGATTTCATGTCCAACAGACCTGAAGCCATCCGGCTCGGGTGCGATGCGGCAGACTATAGAGCAGGCGGCGTGCGCAAAGCCAAGATTGCGCCATGGCTTTTCGACTGGCCGACTCCCGCAAGGCGCCCAACTGTCATGACTTCGCCACGACTTGCCCCACGGGATGAGCGTCTCTATCAAGGACCGCTTTAGAAGCGGCCTTTGCCGCCCTTTGAGTCGCCACCATTATGTCTTTTCGCTTCTTTCGCCTGATCCTGGTCCTCGCGCTCGTTGCCTTGGCGCCGCATTCGTTCGGCGCGATGGCGCAGGGGCTGGGCCAGGCGCCTGCCGGGCTGGTCGCCGACCAGCAGAAAATCCTGCAGGGTTTGACGACGAAAACCGACGCTCTGGAGAAGAAAGTCCAGGAGGACGGCGTCGACGACACCACCCTCGTCGAGATCCGCCTGCAGCTGGAAGAGCTGTCGCGCGCTGCGCTGAACAGCGCGCTGGCGTTTCGTTCGCGGCTGGGAGAGATCAATTCGAGGCTCGAGCAGCTTGGCGCACCGCCGGCTGCCGGACAGCCCCCTGAACCGGACATCGTGACCGGCGAGCGCCAGGCGCTGGCGTCGGAAAAGGCGGAGATCAACGCCGTCATCGCCGGCGCGCAGAACCTGTCGATCCGCATCAATGCGCTGATCGAGAAGATCGGCAATATGCGCAGCGAGCTGTTTCGCAGCGGGCTGACCAAGCGCTATGTGCTGTCCGATGCACTGAGCCCGCAAGTGTTTTCCGACGCCAGGGACGAATACGCCAATTTTTACAGGGCGGTGTCGTCCTGGCTGAGCTTTGCCTTCAAGTTCAAGTTCCAGGCGATGCTCGCGGCGACCCTCATGGCGCTCGCGTTGGCCGTGGTGCTTCTGGTCGGTGGGCGCCGCCTGTTTGGGCGCATCTTCGAGGCCGACGCGTCGGTTGAAGATCCGACGTATCTCAGTCGCCTGTCGGTGGCGTTCTGGTCGACCTTGCTGCCGACGCTGGCGGTCAGCGCCTTCCTCGCCTCGACGGTGTTCCTGTACAATTATTACAATGTGCTGCGCGGCGACATAGGCGTGTTCCTCAACGCGCTGGCAGCCGTCATCGCCATAGTGTTCTGTGTCAACCGCCTGACCAATGCGGCGCTGTCGCCTAGCATGCCGAACTGGCGCCTGATCCAGGTCGAGACCGGCCCGGCGCGTTGGCTGGTGCGACTGACGACGGCCATGGCAGTCGTCATCGGCATCAACAATTTCCTGTCGATCGTCAACGACAAGATGGGCTCGCCTCTGTCGCTGACGGTGGCCAGGAGTTTTGTCGCCACCGTGATCGTCGGGGTCATCCTGATCCTGATGGCGCTGCTGAAGCCTTACAAGGACGTCGCTGGGCGCTGGCGCCGCTGGCCGGCCTGGCTGCGCTACACCTGTGTCGCGCTCGGCCTGTTCACGATTGCGGCGGCGCTGTTCGGCTATATCGGTCTTGCCATCTTCGTCTCGTTGCAGGTCGTGGTCACCGGCACCATCCTGCTTACCGCCTATATCGGCTTCCTGTCGGCGCGCGAGATCGGCGAGGAGGGTGGTTTCGCCGGCACCTCGATTGGGCGCTGGCTGAAGACCAACTCCAGCTATGAGGACACCGCGCTCGACCAGCTCGGCCTCGTCGTCAGCGTCGCCATCAACCTGATGATCGTGCTGGTGTTCCTGCCGCTGATCCTGTTGATGTGGGGCTTCCAGCCCGGCGATATCCAGGCCTGGGGCTATAAATTGGCGACAGGCGTCACCGTCGGTTCGGTGACGATTTCGGTCACCGGCATCCTCACCGGCATCGTCGTCTTCATCATCGGCTATTTCCTGACCCGCTGGTTCCAGGGCTGGCTCGACGGCTCGGTTATGGCGCGCGGCAAGGTCGATACCGGCGTGCGCAACTCGATCCGGCTGGCGGTCGGCTATGCCGGCGTCGCGCTCGCCGGCCTCGTCGGCATCTCGGCGGCGGGCATCGATCTTTCCAATTTGGCGCTCGTTGCCGGCGCACTCTCGCTGGGTATCGGCTTTGGCCTGCAGAATGTCGTGTCCAACTTCGTGTCCGGCCTGATCCTTCTCGCCGAGCGGCCGTTCAAGGTCGGCGACTGGATCGTCGCCGGCGACACATCAGGCACGGTCAAGAAGATCAGCGTGCGCGCCACCGAAATCGAGACCTTCCAGCGGCAGTCGGTGATCCTGCCCAATTCGAACCTCATCAACAACGCCGTCGGCAACTGGACGCACCGCAACAAGCTCGGACGCGTGGAGATCAAGGTCGGGGTCGCCTATGGCAGCGACGTCAAGCGGGTACACGCGGTCCTGCTTGAGATTGCGCGCGGCCATGCGCTGGTGCTGAAGAACCCGGAACCCTTCGTGCTGTTCACCAATTTCGGGCCGGCAGCACTCGAGTTCGAGATCCGCGTGTTCCTGGCCGATGTGCTGAACGGCGCCATCGTTCAGAACGATATCCGCTTTGCCGTGCTCGATGCTTTTGACGCCGAGCACATAGAAATCCCCTCGACGCCGCGCGCCGAGGTCAAGGTCAAGCAGACCGACGCATGGCCGATCGACGACGACAAGATCGAAGTCGAGTTCGCCGAGAAGGAGCAGGCGGAGGCCAGAGCCGCCGCCGAGGCGAAGCGGCTGGCCAAGACTGGTCGCAAGGCCCGCAAACCCGATCCCAGCTAGGGCCCCAAGCTCCTCCCAACCGATTGCGGCATGAATGCGGCATTCAGTTGCGGTTCAGCTTGCATCTCATATAAGCTCACATGCAAAGGCGAGAATGCCTTGCGAAATGCAACAGAGGCGGTGTGGAAACACCGATATTGCAAAATGTGGAAGTCGCTCGTCGTCGCCATCGCTCTTACCGCAGTGAGTGGCTCGGCCTTTGCCGCCAGCGCGGTCAACAAGGATGCTGAGACCCGTACGCTGATCGTGACGGAAGGCGGCGGCAAGACGGAGCTGGCGTTGGCCGCCGGCGAAACCGTGGAGTTCTGCCCGAACGGCTGTTTCGTCACCTTGCCCAATGGTGACCTCGAGGCCCTGACCGGCTCGGAAACGGTCGAAATCTCGGGTGGCGTTGCCCGCATCAAGTAAAGTCGGCAAGCAGATGTAGTAGAGGCCGGGCAATGCCCGGCCTTTTATTGTCCTCGGTAGCGATTGCTTAACAATGACGCGGGAAATATCGTGACGCCTACCGGCTGCAACCGTGCGTTTTAACGTTCACTACGCCGTTCCGCCGCTATACCGATGCGAAGACGCCGAAGCACGGCGCAACGGTTATGAATAGGGCAGAACGGATATGGATGCGCGGTCGGACAAGAACGCAATCCCGCTTGCGGTCGACCTCGACGGCACGCTGATTGCGACCGATCTTCTTTGGGAAGGCCTGTTCATCCTGCTCAAGAAGAATCCGCTCTATGTTTTCCTGGTTCCATTCTGGCTGGCCGCCGGCCCGGCGCGGCTGAAACAAGCGATTGCCGACCGCATCGACATCGATCCGGCCTCGCTGCCCTATCGCGAAGCGCTGCTGCAGCGGCTGCGCGCCGACCATCGCGACGGACGCAAGATCGTGCTGGCGACCGGTACGCCACGCAAGTTCGCCGAGACAATCGCCGCGCATCTGGGCGTCTTCGACTATGTGCTGGCGACCGACGGTCCCCACAACATGACCTCGGGCCGCAAGCGCGACGCGCTCATCGCCGCCTATGGCGACGGCGGTTTCGACTATGCCGGCAACAGCCGGCACGACCTCAAGGTTTTCGGAGCCGCACGCAACGCCATCGTCGTGGCGCCCGACCGCCATGCGAGGCGCTGGCAGGCCGCGCATAGCGCCGAAAGGATGCCGGCGCCGAAAAGGACATTGAAGACATTCGTCAAGATGCTGCGGGTGCATCAGTGGCTGAAGAATTCGCTGATAGCGGTGCCGATGGTGCTGTCGCATGAATACTTCAACATCAACATGATCTGGCAATGCCTGCTGGCGTTCGTCGCCTTCAGCGCCGTGGCTTCCGCCATCTACATCCTCAACGATTTCTTCGACCTTGCGCTTGACCGCAAGCACCCGACCAAACGCAACCGGCCTTTCGCCAGCGGCGCTTTGTCGATCCCGTTCGGTCTCGGCGCGATGGCGGTGCTGCTGGCGATCGGCATTGCCGCCGGGCTTCTGTTGCCGACCGAGTTCCTGGGCGTGCTCGCCGGCTATCTGGTGGTGACCACAGCCTATTCGCTGTCGTTCAAGCGCATGCTCCTGGCCGACGTACTGACGCTGGCCGGGCTCTACACAGTGCGTGTGCTGGCAGGTGCTGCGGCGACCGGGGTCGAAGTCTCGTTCTGGCTGCTTGCCTTCTCGATTTTCTTCTTCCTGTCGCTGGCGCTGGTGAAGCGCTATGTCGAACTGCGCACCACAGCCATTCCGGTGGGCGAGCGCATTGCCGGTCGCGGCTACCGCATCGAAGATCAGGAGATCGTCGCCCAGGCGGGCATGGCGTCGGCCTTCTCCTCGGCGCTGGTGCTGGCGCTCTACATGGACAGCGTCTCCGTGCGCGAACTCTATCCGCATCCCTGGCTGGTCTGGCCGCTGGCGCCGATCGTGCTGTATTTGACCATGCGGGTCTGGATCCTGGCGCGCCGCAACGAGATGAATGACGATCCGGTCATCTTCATCATTCGCGACTGGCGAAGCCAGATCGTCGTGGTGATCGGCGCCGCCCTTCTGGTCGCGGGAGGCTGGTAGGGCATGGCCGGCGAACGGTACCGGAGTTTTGGCCTCGCCACGCCGGCCGCAAAGCGAGCCATCGCGGCCGACGATGCCATCGCGCTGATGCGAAGCGGCAAGGCGACAAAGAACGCTCTGCTCGCCTATGGCAATGGCCGCTCCTACGGTGATTCCTGCCAGAACGAGCCAGGTGCGGTCGTGGACATGCGGCCGCTGAACCGCATCGGCGCCTTCAATGCCGAGACCGGCCTGCTCGAGGCGGAGGCCGGCGTGTTCCTCTCCGATATCATTGCGCACACTGCACCTTACGGCTTCTTTCCGACTGTGGTCCCAGGCACCCAGTTCGTCACCCTTGGCGGCGCGATCGCCAATGACGTCCATGGCAAGAACCATCACCGGCGCGGCACTTTCGGCTGCCATGTCGAGTCTCTCACCCTGTTGCGCTCGGACGGGCGGACCTACACCTGCTCGGCAACCGACAATGCAAGGCTGTTCGCGGCGACGATCGGCGGCATGGGGCTGACCGGCCTGATCCTGTCGGCCTCGATCCGGCTGATGCGGGTGCATTCGCTCGACATCGCCGAGAAGGTAACGCGGTTTGCCGATCTTGGCGAATTCTTCGAACTGGCCGAGGCCGCCGACCAGGCCAATGAATATGCCGTCGCCTGGATCGACCAGCTTGCCGGTGGCCATGGCCGCGGGCGCGGCCTGTTGTTGACCGGCAATCATGCCGAGTACGGCTCGCACGCGGCGTCTCGCGCCGGCTCCCGTTTTTCAGTGCCGTTCCAGCCGCCGTTCAATGTGCTCAACCGGCCGTTCCTCACCGCCTTCAACGCCGCCTATCGGTGGAAGAAGGGGCGCTCGCCGGGGCCGAGCCAAACCGGCTACCAGGGCTTTTTCTTTCCGCTTGATGGTGTCGGCGACTGGAATCGGCTGTATGGCCCGAAAGGTCTCTACCAGCACCAGAGCGTGGTGCCGGAAAATGTCGCGCGTCAGACCGTGCCGGCGCTGCTCGAGGCGGCGCGACGGGCCGGGCAGGGCTCTTTCCTCACCGTGTTGAAGCGCTTCGGCTCGATCCGCTCGCCGGGGCTGCTGTCCTTTCCGCGGCCAGGCTTCACGTTGACGCTGGATTTCCCCAATCGCGGCGACAGGACGCTGGCCCTGCTCAGCGAACTCGACCGCATCACGGTCGCGGCCGGCGGCGCGGTCAACCCGTACAAGGATGCGCGCATGGGCGCTGATACTTTCGCGGCCTCCTTCCCGAATTGGCAGCGGCTTGAAGCGCTGCGCGACCCGGCGTTCGCGTCCAGTTTCTGGCTGCGGACGGCGAAAAAGCTCAACGACCGGCCAGGGCGTGTCAAGGCAGCTGAATAGGTACAACCCGAATAAGTCATGGTTAATAGATCGTAAGTTCCGTGGTTTACTCAAAGCATTGCCGTGACTTCATGAAATGTTTGCAGGTTCGTAATAGGACCGTTGCGAGTGGCGGGTGCAAAATATGAAATACATCGTCTTCATTCTGTTCACGGTCATGACCAATGCCGCCGCGCAGCTGATGCTGAAGCAAGGCATGATGTCGCTCGGGCCGATTTCGTTCGAAGGCACCAATCCGCTGTTGAGGCTGTTGCAGGTCGTTTTCAGCCCATGGGTGTTTCTCGGCCTGTGCACCTTCGTCATCTCGATGGCTTCGCATCTCTATGTGCTGTCCAAGGTCGAGCTCAGCTTTGCGTATCCGTTCCTCAGCCTTGCCTATGTCGCGGTTGCGATCTTCGCCTATTTCATCTTCCGGGAGGACCTCAATGCCTGGCGCATTGCCGGCATCGCCTTCATCTGCGTCGGCACCGTGCTGATCGCGCAAAGCGGTCGAGACTTGGGCGGGCGCGGGCATGACGACCAAACCGCTTCCATCATCCCCGACAAGATCCAGACAAACGAGATCGTTCGATGAGACATGTTATTTTCGGCGGCGACGGCTTCGTCGGCCGTCATCTTGCCCCGAAGCTTGTGGCCGATGGTGAAGAGGTTGTCGTTGCCGACATCGTCAAGAGCGACCTGACGCACTATCGCAACGTTCGCTTCGTCACCTGCGATGTCACGGATACGGCCTCGGTGGCCAACATCGGATTGAAGGCCGACGACATGATCTACAACCTGTCGGCCAAAATGCTGTCGCCGATCCAGGTGCGGGCCAAGCGTCACGACTTCTTCTTTCCGGTGAATTTCCATGGCACCGAACACATCATGCAGGCGATGGACAAGGCCGGCGCGTCCAAGCTCGTCCACTACACCACCGACATGATCTACGGCCATACGGTCACCCAGCCGATGACCGAGGAACATCCGGTCGCGCCGCTCGGCGAATATGGATGGTCGAAGCAGAAGACCGAGGAACTCGCCGCGCAATGGCGCAAGCGCGGCATGTCGATCTCGCTGTTTCGCCCGCGTCTGATCATCGGTCCCGGCCGGCTCGGGATCCTGGAAAAGCTGTTCAAACTGATCGACTGGAATTTTCCTGTGCCGATGATCGGCTCGGGCAAGAACCCCTATCAGTTCATCTCGGTGTTCGATTGCGCGGAAGCTGCCCGCTCGGCCTGGAAGGCAGGCGTGCCCAACCAGGCTTATAATCTGGGCTCCCTCAATCCGCCGCCGGTGAAGAAATTGCTGGGCGACCTGATCAAGCATGCCGGCTCGAAATCGCTGCTGATCCCGACGCCGGGCTGGGCGGTCAAGCGCACCCTCGACCTGCTCGATCTCATGAACATGCCGATCATGGATCCCGAACAATATCTGATCGCCGATGAGGAGTGCGTGCTCGACGTATCCAAGGCCGAGCGCCAGCTCGGCTGGGTGCCGCAATATCGCGACGAGGACATGCTGATCGCCGCCTACAGCGAATACCGCGCCAAGAAAGACGGGCTTGCCGTCACCGCCAATCATGTCCCCGCCGAATAAGTGGGACGACCAGGAGAACTCCGAAATGACCGTCATGGCCAAGCCTGAGCAGACGAACGCGCGCACCATGGTCGGCGCGCCGGCGTTGTCGCCTACCGCCATCGCCAAGCCCGACCTGATCAGCGTCGAGCAGGCGAAGGCGATGGATGTCGCGCGCATGACCGACCTGTTCAAGGCGCATCTCAATCCGGGCCAGCTGCATTTCATGAAGCTGCTCGGCTTCCACAAGATCAAGATCGAGCGTGCCGAAGGCATGTTCTACATCGACCAGAACGGCCGCAAGATTCTCGACTTCTTCGGCGGCTTCGGTTCGCTGGCCTTCGGCCACAACCATCCGCGCATCCTGGAGGCCAGGCGCAAATTCCAGGAGGAGAAGCGCCAGGAAATCGCCATCGCCTTCATGTCGCAATATGCATCGGCGCTGGCGCACAACATCGCCAAATGCTCGCCCGGCGATCTCGACATGGTATTTCTGGGCTCGTCGGGTTCGGAAGCGATGGAAGCGGCGGTGAAGCTCGCCGAGCGCGCCGCCGGGCCGAAGCGGCCGAAGGTCGTCTATGCCGAGAATTCCTTCCACGGCAAGACCAAGGGCGTGCTCGGCATCACCGACGGCCAGCTCTACCGCGCGGACTTCAAGATGGCTGAGAACACCGTGCGCATTCCGTTCGCCGATATCGAAGCGGTCGAGCGGCTGTTCCGCTCCGACCCGGAGGTCGGCGTCATCGTACTCGAGACCATCCAGGGCGGCGGCGGCATCATCCAGGCAGAGGCGCAATACTGGCAGAAATTGCGCGCGCTCTGCGACCACTATGGGGTGCTGTGGGTGGCTGACGAAGTGCAGTGCGGCTATGGCCGGTCCGGCCGCTTCTACGCCTTCGAACATTATGGCGTCGTGCCCGATGTGACGGCGCTGGCCAAGTCGCTCGGCGCAGGCAAGGCGGCGGTCGGCGCGATGGTCGCCCGGCGCGAGGTCTATATGAAGGCCTATGGCACGCCGAAGACGGCGATGATCCATGCCATGGCCACCTTTGGCGGCATGGGCGAGGCCTGCGTCACCGCGATCGAGGGCATCAACGTGCTCTATGATGAGGGGCTGATCGACAACGCCGCCACTGCCGGCGACTATCTGCTGCAGCGCCTGCAGGCGCTGAAGGAGAAGTACCCTAAGATCATCAAGGACGTGCGCGGCAAAGGCTTTATGATCGGGCTCGAGTTCCACGACTTCTCGCAGACCTTGCCGATGGTGCTACGTCCGATCGTCAGCGTCCTCGACGACAAGCTGAAGGGCTCGCTGTCGGGCTTCGTCGGCGCGCTGTTGTTGCGCGACTATGACGTGCTCGTCGCCTTCACCGAATACAACCGCAACGTCATCCGTCTCGAGCCACCGCTGATCTGCCAGCGCGAGCATGTCGACCGTTTCGTCGATGCTTTCGACAGCCTGCTGTCGCGCGGCATCGTGGGAATCGTCAAGGATTTCGTCAAAAGCCAAGTCCGTTAAAAGAAGTCCGTTGAGCGAAGTCCTGAGTCCGACAATGCTGAGCAAGTCTCCCGCCCCGCAAAACACACTCGACCGGCTGACTGCGGCCGCTCTCGCGTGGGGCGAGGGGACTTATGCGCGATGGGCGGCTCCGGTCGGCGCGATCGCGTTTTCGCTCTATATCCTGCTGACGGCGTTCATGGCCTTGACGATGCCCGACGCCAATTGGGACATGCTGCCCTATCTCGCCATCGCCGAGGAGGGCGCTTATCCCGATGCGCAGGCATTGCATGACTATGCCTACAGCACGGTCCAGGCCGGCGTGTCGGCCGGCGACTACAAGACGCTGACCGACGATGGTGGCGGTTTCCGCAGCCATATGGCGCAAAATGCCGCCGACTTTCACTCGCTGCTTGGCATGTACCGGATCAAGTTCCTCTACGCCGAGATTCTTTCGACGATGAGTTCGGTGATGTCGCCTGTCGAGGCGATGCGGGTGCTGCAGGTGGTCTCGGTGCTGCTGTTCGGGATGATCACGCTGCTGTGGCTGCGAACCGAAGGCGCGTTGGCGCTGGCGCCGGTGGCCGGCGCGGTGCTGATCATGGCCGATTTCGGCGACGCGGCACGCGCCTCGACCCCGGATCTGTTGTGCTCGGCGCTGTTCCTCGGCGGGCTGCTTGCCTATGTGCGCGGCCGCGAGGCAGCGACCGCTGTCCTGCTTTTCCTGGCCTTCATGGCGCGGCCGGACAATATTGTTTTTCTGGCCATCTTCGCCGTGCTGCTGCTGGTCTTCCGGCAGCGGGCGTGGGGCGCGCTGGCCGGCTTTGCCGCGTCCTTCGTCGCTTATTTCGCGATTTCGCATTGGGCGCAGCATCCCGGCTGGTGGCCGCATCTGTGGTTCTCCAGCATCGAGCAGCACTACAATATGGATGGCTTCGAGCCACCGTTCTCGGTTGGCGCCTATGTCAAGGCGTTCGCCGCATCCTTCATTCGCGCCACCAGCCTCAACAGTTGGGTCGGGGTCTGGGTTCTGGCGCTGGCCGGGTGGCTTGCGCTCAGCCGCGCCGGCTTCCGGCTCGATCGCCGCGCCGGCATCCTGCTTGCAGCACTGGTGCTTGGCGTGCTGGCGAAATTCACCGTCTTTCCGATCCACGACACCCGCATCTACTTCCCGAACCTTCTGCCGCCCTACCTTTTGCTCGTCGGCCCGATCATGGCGCTGTGGGCGTCGGCAAGCCTGAATGGAAGGCGGCCCATCGCCTTGCAGGCCATACCTGGAGATAAGCCATGAGTTCCATTTCCGGCCTGGCGCGCATCGCCCTTTCGCTCGGCCTGCCCGCCGGCCTGCTCGATCGGGGGCCGGCGTTGCGTGGCACGAAATTCCTGGCCAAGGCGGCGCTGAAGGCGCGGTTTGGCGGTGGGCAAGCCTTCCAGATGGTCAATGTCGGCGCTTGCGACGGCGCGCTGTTCGACGACGTCACGCCGTGGCTGCACCGCATTCCGCGGGCGCGGGCCGTGCTGGTCGAGCCGATCCCGTACAATCAGAAGCGGTTGCGGGCCAACTATCCCGACACGGAACGCTTCGTCATCGAACCGGTCGCGGTGACGAAGACCAAGGGCACGATCACCGTCCACACTTTCGATGCCGCGGCACTCGAGGCCGGCACGCTGCCGATCGAGTTCATCGGCTGCTCGTCGGTCACCGACACCAATCTGATGTCGGGCAAGAATGCCTGGGGCGAGGACGACGCCAATTTCAACAAGTTCGCGCCGCACGTGAGGGATATCGAGGTGCCGTCGGAAACGCTGCAGACGCTGCTCGACCGCAACGGCATCACGCATATCGACGCCTTCCTGGTCGATTGCGAGGGCGCCGACTGGATCGTCTTCGAACAGCTCGATCTCAAGCGCTATCGTCCGGGCATGATCAAGGTCGAGGTCGGCGCGCTGCCGGCCGCCGAAATCGGCCAGGTCGTGGTCAAGCTGAAGACATCAGGCTATCAGGTCGGCTTCCAGGCCGAGGACATCTGGGCCTTCGCCTGAGATAGATCGCCACTGGCGGCACGCCGGCGCGCCGGGTCGCGTCGCATCCGCGACGTGTCGCAAACAGGCGGTAGCTGCATCCACGTCCTCTGCATATTGTGCGCCATTCGAACGGGCGCGGACGCGCCCGCTTTATCCCCTTGGAGTCGCGGGCAATGGCAGAGTTTCCGAAACAGGCGAAGGTCGTCATCGTCGGCCTGGGTGGCATTGTCGGCGCGTCGATCGCGCATCATCTGATCGAGCGCGGCTGGACCGACATTGTCGGCATCGACAAGTCGGGCATCCCGACCGATATCGGCTCGACCGCGCATGCCTCGGACTTCTGCTACACCACGAGCCATGATTTCCTGTCGTGCTGGACGACGCTCTACTCGATCGATTTCTACGAAAAGATGGGCCATTACGCCCGCATCGGCGGTCTCGAAGTGGCGCGCGTCGGCGACGACAGCCGCATGGACGAGATCAAGCGCAAGATCGCCTCGGCCAAATCCTTCGGCACCCGCGCCCGGCTGATCGAACCGGCCGAGATCAAGGAAAAATTCCCGCTGATCGAAGAGTCCATGGTGCAGGGCGGCCTGTGGGATCCGGACGCCGGCCTGGTCATCCCGCGCTCGCAGACCGTCGCCGGCAAGCTGGTCGACCAGGCGGAAGCTACGGGGAAACTCAAATCCTTCGCGAACACGCCCGCCAAATCTCTCATCGTCGAGGAAGGCCGCATCAAGGGCGTCGTCACCGACCGCGGCACGATCATGGCCGATTATGTCATCGTCTGCGCCGGCATCTGGGGCCGGCTGATCGCCGAGATGGTCGGCGAAGACCTGCCGGTCATGCCGATCGACCATCCGCTGACCTTCTTCGGGCCTTACAATCAATTCGCCGGCACCGGCAAGGAGATCGGCTGGCCGCTGTTGCGCGACCAGGGTAATTCGGCCTATATGCGCGACACCGGCGACCCCAGGACCGCCGAAGGCGGCCAGATCGAATGGGGTTACTACGAAGAGACCAATCCGCGTCTTTGCCATCCGCGCGATTTGCTGGAAAAGGATCAGGCGCGGCTGTCGCCGTCGCAGCGCGATCTCGACATGGAGCAGATCCTGGCGCCGCTGGAGCGCGCCATGGAACTGACGCCGATTCTGGGCGAACTCGGCTACAATGAAAGCCATTCCTTCAACGGCCTGTTGCAGGTGACCGCCGATGGCGGCCCGTCCATGGGCGAGAGCCAGAAGGTGAGGGGCCTCTGGTACGCCGTCGCCATCTGGGTCAAGGACGGCCCCGGCATGGGCAAGCTGATCGCCGACTGGATGACGGACGGCCGCACGGAAATCGACCATCACGCCATCGACTATGCGCGCTTCTATCCGCACCAGACGAAAGAGCAGTTCATCTGGGATCGCTGCACCGAGACGGCGATGAAGGTCTACAATCCGGCGGTGCATCCGCGCGAGCCGTTCTCCAAAGGCCGCAACATCCGCCGCTCGCCGTTCTGGGAGCGCGAGAAGGAGCTTGGCGGTTACTTCATGGAGCTGGGCGGTTGGGAGCGCGCGCATGGCTATGCCGCCAACGAGCATCTGCTGGAGAAGTATGGCAACCGGGTTCCCATACGTGAGAACGAGTGGGACAATCGCCATTTCTGGCGGGTGTCCAATGCCGAGCACCTGGCGATGAGCGAGGATTGCGGCATCGTCAACCTCTCGCATTTCTCGATGTACGACATCGAAGGGCCGGATCATGTCGCGCTGCTGGAGTGGCTGTGCGCGGCCAAGATCGGTGGCGACAACAACATCGGCAAGGGTATCTACACCCACTTCCTCGACGAGCAAGGCATGGTGCGCGCCGACTTCACCGTCATCCGCATGGCCGACCGCTGCCGCCTGATCGACGGCGCCGACGCCGGCCCGCGCGACTTCCGCTACATGCAGCGCACCGCGCAGGACAAAGGCTTTGACGTCACCATCACCGACGTGACGGAAAAATATGTCACCATCGGCATCTGGGGACCGAACGCGCGGGCGACGCTGCAGAAAGTGGTCGAAAATCCGGATGGTCTCTCGCTCGAGAACTTCCCGTTCGCGGCGATCAAGCCGGTCAGGATCGGCGGCAAGGACGTCACCGCCTTCCGCATCTCTTATGTCGGCGAGCAGGGCTGGGAACTGCATATGCGTTACGAAGACGGCCTGGCCGTTTGGGACGCGCTGCGCTCGACCGGGGTCATGCCGTTCGGCGTCGAGACCTATGCCAACACCCGGCGCATGGAAAAGAGCCTGCGCCTGCAGAACGCCGACCTGTTGACCGAGTACAATCTGCTCGAGGCCGACCTTGCTCGACCGAAGGTCAAGGAGAACGATTTCTGCGGCAAGGCAAAACATGTCGAATACCGCGCCCGCGAGCACCAGCCGGCGATCCTGTGCACGCTGGTGATGACGGAAAACGTCGATTCGAAGGGTGTTGCCCGCTATCCCGTCGGCACCATGCCTGTGATGGATCCGAAGACCGGCGAGACGCTGGTCGACGAACTCGGCCGCCGCTCCTTCACCACATCGATGGCCTATGGCCCGACCATCGGCAAGAACATCGGCCTCGCCTATCTGCCCTGGGCCCATGCCCAGGAGGGCCGCAAGTTCGCCATCGAATATTTCGGCGAGACCTACCCGGTCGAGGTGGCTGCCGTCGGCTACAAGCCGCTCTATGATCCGGAGAATTTGAAACCGCGGAGTTGAGCGTCATAGGTTCCAACCAACACATCGAAAAGCCCGGCACCTCTCCGGGCTTTTTGCTTTGTCAGCAGCCGGTTTTCGCTTACCTTCGGGTATGTCTGCTTTTTCTTGCGCACGACATTTCCTTTCAGGCAGCGCCGCGCTGGCGCTGGGGCTCTGGCTGGTGCCGCCGGTTCAAGCCGCCGAGCCGGTCGACGTCGAGCTGGTGCTGGCCGTCGACGTGTCGCTGTCGATGTCGCCGGGCGAACTTGAAATCCAGCGTCACGGCTATGCTGCTGCGCTGACGCACGACAATGTTCTGCAGGCCATCGCCGATGGCGCCTACGGCAAGGTCGCCGTCACCTATGTCGAATGGGCGGGAGCGACCACGCAGCAGGTCGTCGTGCCGTGGACGGTGATCGCCAGCCGGGCCGATGCCGAGCGGGTGGCCGCGCAGCTTTCCGCCCATCCGCCGGCCAGCGCCCGGCGCACCTCGATTTCCGGCGCGCTGGAATTCGGCAGCGATCTGTTCGCCGAAAGCGGTTTTCAGGGGACAAAGCGCGTCATCGATATTTCCGGCGACGGGCCCAACAACCAGGGCGCGCCCGTCGACATCACCCGCGACGCGGTGGTCAAGCAAGGCATCATCATCAACGGCCTGCCGCTGATGACGCGCGGCGGGTTCGGCGGCGCCTATGACGTCAACAATCTCGACCGCTACTACAGCGACTGCGTCATCGGCGGTCCCGGATCCTTCATGATCCCGGTCAATGACTGGACGCAGTTTCCCGAAGCCATCCGCCGCAAGCTGGTGCTGGAGCTGGCCGGCGCCGCTTCGCCGCAACGGGCGCGCGAGGAGGCCGGGCATCCGCCGGTGGTGCTGGCGCAGGACCGGCCGACCGACTGCCAGGTCGGCGAAAAGATGTGGCGCGACCGCAGCTGGATGTTCGATGCGCGTTAGCGTTCGCATCATCACGCTGCCGTGAAGGGCCGGTTTCATTGACAAGCCCATGGGCGTCTGTGACACAATTCGGCATCCGAAAAAATAAGGGGAACCGACATGAACAAGACCATTGTCGCTGCCGCGGTATTGGCGCTTGCGGCTGCAATATCCGTGCCGGCCGAGGCTGCCACATCGGTCACCATCGGCATCAGCGGATGGACCGGCTTTGCGCCGCTGACGCTCGCCAAGCAGGCCGGCATCTTCGAGAAGCATGGCCTCGACGTGACCCTGAAGAAGGTGCCGCAGGCCAGCCGGCCGCTCGCCATCGCCAGCGGCGATCTGCAATGCGCCGCCACCACGGTCGAGACCTGGCTGGTGTGGAACGCCTCAGGGGTGACCACCAAGCAGATCTTCCAGCTCGACAAATCCTATGGCGCCGACGGTATTGTCGTGCGCAACGACATCAAGACCGTCGCCGACCTCAAGGGCAAGAATGTCGCGTCCTCGGCGCCGGGCACGTCGCCCTATTTCATGCTGGCCTGGGTGCTGAACAAGAACGGCCTGTCGACCAAGGATGTGACCGTCGTCAACCTGGAACCGGATGCGGCGGCGCAAGCCTTCCTCGCCGGCCAGAACGATGCGGCGGTCACCTATGAGCCGTTCATCTCGGCGGTGCGCGACAAGTCCGATCAGGGCCACATATTGGGGACCACGCTCGACTACCCGATGGTGCTCGACACGGTCGGCTGCACGCCTGAATTCCTCACCGCCAATCCCGACGCCGCCAAGGCGCTGGCCGACAGCTATTTCGAAGCGCTCGACCTGATCAAGAGCGATCCGCAGAGATCCTACGAGATCATGGGCGCCGACGTGAAGCAGTCTGCGAAAGAATTCGAGGATTCGGCGAAATACCTGAAATGGGCCGACAAGGCGGAGAACAAGCAGTTCTTCACCAAGGAATTCCAGGACTTTTCCAAGACCGCCGGCGAGCTTCTGCTGCAGATGGGGTTGATCAAGGAAGCGCCAGACGTTGCCACGCTGGCCGACACCAGCGCGGTGGCGAACTGACAGGCCTCGCCTTTGACCATTGTGCGGCGGCGCCTAGGGCCGCCGCTCTCTCCTGGACAAGTGATGATTTGACGATGCGGACGATCTGAAGATGCGCCCCTTGCATCCGGTGTCGCCGGGCATTCGAACCGTGCTTGGCATTTCCTTCTTCGTGCTGTTCGTCGCCTTCTGGGCGTGGATCACGCTTGGCGGCCACGTCAACCGCATCTTCCTCGCCGACCCGCTGTCGATGCTGCGGGATGGTTGGCGGCTGCTGGTCGAGGACCGCTTCTGGCTCGACATATTGATCACCATCTGGCGGGTCTTCGGCGGGTTCCTGCTGGCGTCGATCGTCGCCGTGCCGATCGGCATCGCCATGGGCGCCTGGAAACCAATAGAGGCGTTTCTGGAGCCGTTCGTCTCCTTCGCCCGCTACCTCCCGGCTTCGGCCTTCATTCCGCTGCTCATCCTGTGGGCCGGCATTGGCGAGCTGGAAAAGCTGCTGGTCATCTTCGTCGGCTCGGTGTTCCAGATCATCCTGATCGTCGCGGTCAAGGTGGGCTCGACGCGGCGCGACCTGGTCGAGGCGGCCTATACGCTGGGCTCGACCAACAGCGGTATCGTCAAACGGGTCATCATGCCGGCCAATGCGCCCGAGATTGCCGAGACGCTGCGGCTGGTGCTCGGCTGGGCTTGGACCTATGTCATCGTCGCCGAGCTGATCGGTTCGTCCTCAGGCATCGGCTACATGATCATCAACAGCCAGTCGCGGCTGGCGACAGGGCAGATCATCTTCGGCATCATCGTCATCGGGCTGATCGGACTGTTGTCCGACTTCGCCTTCAAGGCGTTCAATCGCTGGCTCTTTCCCTGGAGCCTGGCATGAGCAAGTTGCTTATCGAAGGCGTCTCGCGAACCTTCGCCGGCGTGCGCGGCGGGCAGCCGGTCAAGGCGCTGATGCCGGTCGACCTTGCGGTCGCGGCCAACGACTTCATCACCATTCTGGGGCCGTCCGGCTGCGGGAAGTCGACGCTGCTCAGGATCGTTGCCGGCCTGGAAGCGCCGAGCGAAGGCCGTGTGCTGCTCGACGGCAAGGCGGTGACGCGGCCGGGACCGGATCGCGGCATGGTGTTCCAGTCCTACACGCTGTTTCCGTGGCTAACGGTGGCGCAGAATATCGCCTTCGGCCTGCGCGAACGTGGCATGGCCGAAAAGGAGCGAGACGGGATCGTCGCTTCCTATGTCGACCTCGTCGGGCTCAAGGGCTTCGAGAACCATTGGCCAAAGCAGCTGTCCGGCGGCATGCAGCAGCGCACGGCGATCGCCCGGGCGCTGGCCAACGACCCCGAAATCCTGTTGCTGGACGAGCCGTTCGGTGCGCTCGACAACCAGACGCGCGGACTGATGCAGGAACTGCTGCTCGGCATCTGGGAGCGGCGCAAGAAGACAGTGCTGTTCGTCACCCACGACATCGAGGAGGCGATCTTCATGGCTTCGCGGGTGATCGTGATGAGCGCGCGGCCAGGCCGCATCAAGTCGGATGTCGCCATCGACCTGCCGCATCCGCGTCACTATACGCTGAAGACCAGCCGGGAGTTCTCGGCGCTCAAGGCGCGGCTGACCGAGGATATCCGCGTCGAGGCGATGCGCACAGTACAGGCGCAGCCCGCCGAAGCCTGAGTGCGTTTTCGGATCAGGCCGCCAGCAATTGCTTGCGGTCGACGCGCTCCTGCTGCGGCGAGCGGGCATAGAGTTCGCGGTAGCATTTGGAGAAATGCGACGCCGAGACGAAGCCGCAGGCGACCGCTACCTCGACCACCGGCATCGAGGACTGGATCAGCAGGTGCCGGGCGCGGTCGAGGCGGATTTCCAAGTAGTAGCGGGCAGGGGATCTGCCCATCTCGGTGCGGAACAGGCGCTCGATCTGGCGGCGCGACAGGTCGACATGGTCGGCGATCTCGATCAGCGACAGCGGTTCGGAGAGATTGCCTTCCATCAGTTCGATGATGGTCAGCACCTTGGAATTCTGCACGCCGAGGCGGGCGCGCAGCGGCAGGCGCTGGCGGTCGGTGGGGCTGCGCACGCGGTCGGTCAGCACCTGCTCGCACACGCGGTTGACCAGATTGTCGTCGAAATCGTCGCCGATCAGCTTGAGCATCATGTCGAGGGCGGCGGTGCCGCCGGCGCAGGTGTAGATGTTCTGGTCGATCTCGAAGAGGTCGGCAAAGACGTTGGCCTTGGGAAAGGCCTCGGAAAAGCCCGGCAGGTTTTCCCAATGGATGGCGCAGCGCTTGTTGGAGAGCAGGCCGGCGGCGGCAAGGATATGCGCGCCGGTGCACAGGCCGCCGACGGCGACGCCTCTGTTGTATTCCTCGCGCAGCCAGGCGAAGGCCGACCTATTCTGGTAGCGCTCGACATTCATGCCGCTGCAGACGATGGCCATGTTCGGCCGATCCGGCCCGGCCATTTTCTTGCGCTCTTCCTCGAGCGAGGTGTTGACGGCGCATTCGACGCCGTTGGAGGCGCGCACCGGCTTGCCGTCGATGCTGGCGAGGCGCCAGCGATAGGCCTCATAGCCGAGCATGCGGTTGGCCGAGCGCAGCGGGTCGAGCGCCGTCGCAAAGGCGATCATGGTGAAGTCCGGGACAAGGAAGAATACAAACGATCGCTTGATCGGATGCTTTACGGCGTTCAAGGGAACCTCACGCGGCCATGGCGCGAACAGGATGTCGCGAACAGCACAGCGACATCAGGAAAACCATTCCTGTCAATCGGCTAGGGGGCTAAGCGGAAACTATATTTGCGACATGGGTCGCAAATGAGCAATCGTCCGGGATGACAGGCACGGGCTGCCGACGGATTGGGCATGGTGGCGGCGGCATAGGTGCCAAAAATGAGAAACGCCGCTTCGGTCAAGCCGAAGCGGCGCTGTTATCGACTATCGGCAGCGGCAGGGAAGCGCTGAGCGCTAGCCGTTATCTCAGGCAACGAAACCGAGGCGCACCGCATTCATGGCACCGGTCTGGCCGGGCATGGTATTGGCAAGGCGCTGGCGCTCGAGAGCGGTCGTCAGGTTCATTTCGCGGCGGGCAAAGAGGCGGGCAAAAAGCTTCATCATCATCTCCTATCGGTTGCTCAGACGGGTCGCCTTCGCTTGATGGAGTGGGGCAGCTCGTTTACTGACGGTGATATAGGCCTGCGTGAGCAGAAACTAAATCGCAAATGCGAAGCGCTTGAATGGAAATGCGACATCGTTTGCGACATTATTGGGCATGGTGCCCAAAATTTACGATTACTTACAGTGTGTTACCGGCGACATTGAGGCGCCATGCAAGTGACGCATATGCGCCATGCAGCGGCGACACGGCTCTGAAAATCATTTGAGTGCAAATAAGTTGGAGAAAGCCTGCAGGGCCAATAGAGAAGGCCTGCCGGGCTGGTCTGCGCGGCAGGCCTTCAGCACAAGGTACACAATGGTTTACTTTGCTCCAGCCCAGGATCCGACGCCGTGGCGTGCACCGGTCTTGGTGTCGGCAGCTTCAGGCCAGCCGATATCCTTCTGCAGTTCGATCGGCAGCGAGCGGATCGCACGTTCGGTCTGGAAGCGGGCGCGGGCCGCGCTCAATTCGGTCGCAAGCCGACCGATGGATGACAGGATAGACATTTCATTCTCCTTTGGTTGTGGCACGTCCCGCATGAACGCGTTCCGTCGCCTGGATATTCCGCATCGAGTGCAATTCCGTGTCAGGAGCGTTGGAGCCATGGCACGTCCTGCCTTCGATGGAGTTGACTATCCTCCCAATCTGATGTTCAATCAAACGAAATGGAATGATGCTTCACATCAGAAAAATTGAAGGTCGATCCCGATGAACGCCCCACTCAATCATCCGCTGCCGCTGCTCGATCTCGACGTTTTGCGCACCTTCGTGGCCATTGCAGAGACCGGCAGTTTCACCACGGCGGCCAATGCGGTGTTCCGCACGCCGTCGGCGGTCTCCATGCAGATCAAGAAGCTCGAGGACATTCTCGGGCGGTCTGTTTTCGCGCGGGATGCGCGCTCGGTGACGCTGACCACGGATGGCGAGATGCTGCTCGGTTATGCCCGCCGGCTGTTGTCGATCAACCGCGAGGTGGTGTCGAAGTTCATCATCCCCGAGATCGTCGGCGTGGTGCGGCTCGGCTCGCCGGACGACTATGGCGAGCGCGTGTTGCCGCATGTGCTGAAGCGTTTCGCGCAGTCGCATCCGTCGATTGCCGTCGACGTCACCATCGACCAGAGCAGCAATCTGCGCCGCCGCATGGACGACCGGGCGCTCGACATCACGCTGCTGACCAATTCCTACAAGACCAGCGCACTCGGCGCCGAGGTGCTGCTCACCGAGCCGATCGTCTGGGCCGGCGCCAAGGGCGGCAGCGCGCATCTGCGCGAGCCTTTGCCGGTGTCGCTGTGGGAAGAGGGCTGCGCCTGGCGGGCCGGCGCGCTCGATGCGCTGAGCCGTGAAGGCCGCAATTACCGCATCGCCTATATGAGCGCCCACACGGCAGGCCAGCGCGCCGCCATCATGTCGGATCTCGCGGTTGCACCGTTGCCGAAGTCGTTCCTGGGCAACGACATGGTCGAGCTTTGCCCGAAGGACGGCATGCCCGATATCGGCACCTACAATCTGGCGATGGTGGTGTCGCCGGACGCCAGCGCGCCGGTCAAGGCCGTCGCCGACCATATCCGTGCGACGTTCGAGCTTTTCCGCGAAACCGGCAAGTTCTAGAGCGGTTCACCGTTTCACGGAAACGGCGAGCCGCTCTAACTCCTTGTTTTGACTCAATTCCCAAGGGAAAGCGCTACACGCTTTCCCGGGAAAACCGTTTTACACTTTTCCTGGAATTGCTCTGCTATTCCGCTGCTTGGGCGGGGCGCGCCGCGAGAGCGGGTCGCGCCGTGCGCCGCGCAGTTGCGCGCCGCTTGGTGGGCTCACCTTCAAGGAAGGCGACGATGCTGTCCCTGGCGCGACGCGCCTCCGGCATCTCGATCAGCGGCCAGACGTGGAACATGCCTTCCTCATAGACGACGTCGATATCGACGCCGGCAGCGCGTGCCTTTTTGGCGAAGATCAGATTGTCGGGGCTGAGCAGGTCGTGCGAGCCGGTCAGAAGCAGGGTCTGCGGCAGCACCGAGAGGTCGCCATAGAGCGGACTGATATGCCAGTCCCTGCGATCGATGCCGGCACTGTACATGCGGATCGCTTCCAGCCCGCCGGAAATGCCGAGCCACGGATCGTTGCGTTCCGCCTCGAACACTTCGGGGTTGGACAGCGACATGTCGAGGCCGGGTGAAATCAGCACGTGGCGCGACGGCAAGGGCAGGCCTTCCTCAGCCGCCATCATGGTCAGCACGACGGCCATGTTGCCGCCCGCGGAATCGCCCATGAAGACGATGTCTTCAGCGTCGGTCTCATCCAGCATCTGCCGGTAGACGTCGCCGACCATGCCGAACATGGCGTGGAAATCATGCTCCGGCGCGATGGGATAGATCGGCACGGTGATGCCGAAACCCAAGCGCTCGGCCACCTCGGCGATCAACCCCCAATGATAGGATGTGATCTGGAAGACATAGGCGCCGCCATGCATGTAGAGGATGCGCCTGCGTTCGCCGGCCTTCGGCGCGATTTCATAGACAGGGAAGCCATCGACGCTGCGCTCGGTGATATCGAGCTGCTCCCGCAGCAATGCCGGGGGATGATGATCCTCGGTCTTGCGGGCATAGGCGATCCAGCGCTGCAGGTTTTCCGGGCTGGCAAATGCCTTCTTGCGGCTGTGCCGGAGGATGAAGGAAACGAGGTGGCTTTTGAAACTGGGCATTCGCGTACACAAGCTCGGCCGCAGCCGACTAAGAGAATTCCCCCACTGTCTCGAAGATCGTACCTCCAGCCGAAATGTCAAGATTCTGGCCCAAGCCAACACGGTTGTTTGATCAGCCAGGTCCGCTGTTTTGCGCAGCGCGGCTCAGCGCCGGGGCAGCAGCGCGGCGCGCAGCTTGACGTCGGTCGCAGCCGGGACCATGCGGCGGCCCCGGCGCTTGGTCAGCAATTTGCACTTGTCGGCGAAGGTCATCAGCGGCCCGAGCCCAGGATCAGACGCGACAGGTTGGTCTGGGCGTCGATGCGCGGCGACACGGGCCAGCCGATGTCCTTCTGGATTTCGGGTGGCAGGTTGTTCATGGCGCGCACGGCCTGTGCATTCTTCATGGCCGCACGAAAACGGCCCAGGGTCTCGAACATCTCTATTCTCCTTTGGAGCGTTGTGGCGGCGGAATAGTCCGGTCCGCCATTCGATGTCCGTTAAATGCTTCACGTCTGTATCGGACGGATTGCGCCAAAACAGCGTTTCGGTTTCCAGATCGGTGCGATCTGGAAACATTTGCATACAAATGAAATTGGGCGAATTGGCGGCCTTCGTAAGGCGGCTTATTCCCGGCTGCGCCTGGCGGCATGGCCTTCGCGCGAACGCCGGCGCGGGGCGGCGTCGCCGGCGACGCCATCCTCGCTGACGGTCTTGCGTGGCGGCAATTTCACCGCCGCCGACAGTTTCGGGAACGGATCGACCTTGTTGGGAAGCGCCATGGCGTAGACGAAATGCTCCTGGAATTTCGGCTCCAGTGCGGTCTCGATCTTCTCGATGTGGCTGACCGTGTCCTCGATCTCGCGGCGATAGCCGCGGTTGAGCAGCGCCATCCGCGCACCGGCGCCGGCGGCGTTGCCGACGGCCGAGACCTTGTCGAGGTCGCAGTCCGGGATCAGGCCGAGCACCATGGCGTATTTCGGATCGATGAACGAGCCGAAGGCGCCGGCGAAATGGATGCGGTCGACGTGTTCGGTGTTCTGCTTTTCCATCAGAAGCTTGGTGCCGGCATAGAGCGCCGCCTTGGCAAGCTGGATGGCGCGCACGTCGGTCTGCGTGATGGTGATCTTGGGTTCGCCTTCCTTCAAGACATAAGAGAAGGTGCGGCCGTTGACCGTGACGCGCGGCGACCGCTCGGCCAGCGACCCGTCGATGACGCCATCCTCGGAGATGATGCCGGCGAGGTACATTTCGGCCACGATCTCGATGATGCCGGAGCCGCAAATGCCGGTGACGCCGGTCGCCTGCACGCTATCCAGGAAGCCGGGGTCGTCGGACCAGAGTTCAGAGCCGATGACGCGGTATTTCGGCTCCAGCGTATCGGGGTCGATGCGCACGCGCTCGATTGCGCCGGGGGCAGCGCGCTGGCCGCCGGAGATTTCCGCGCCCTCGAAGGCGGGACCGGTGGGCGAGGAGGCTGCGACCACCCGCTTGCGGTTGCCAAGCACGATCTCGGCATTGGTGCCGACGTCGACGATCAGCATCATCTCGTCCTGGCGATGCGGGCCTTCCGACAGCGTCACGGCTGCGGCGTCGGCGCCGACATGGCCGGCAATGCAAGGCAGCATATAGAGGCGGGCGCCCTGGTTGAGCTTCAGGCCGATATCGGAGGCCTTGATGCGCACCGTGCCCGAGACGGCGAGTGCGAAGGGCGCGCCGCCGAGTTCGGTCGGATCGATGCCGAGGAACAGATGGTGCATGATCGGATTGCCGACAAAGACGGAATCCAGGATGTCGTTGCGCTGGACATTGCCTTCCGCGCAGACCTTGTCGACCAGGCCCGAGATCGCCTCGCGTACGGCGACCGTCATGCCTTCGCGGCCGTCCGGGTTCATCATCACATAGGAGACGCGGCTCATCAGATCCTCGCCGAAGCGGATCTGCGGGTTGGAGGTGCCCGACGAAGCGGCGACGCGGCCCGACAGCAACGACACCAGATGCATGGCGATGGTGGTCGAGCCGATGTCGCAGGCCAGTCCATAGGCCTCGTTCTTGAGGCCGGGCCAGAGTGCTATGACGCGGGCGATGTCGCTTTCGGCATCCTTGTGGATGGCCGCGGTCGCGGTCCAGTTACCCTTGCGCAGTATGCCTTGCACCTGCGGCATCAGGTAGAAGTCGAATTCGAGGTTTTTAAAGCCCCAATCCTTCATCAAGGCGATCTTGAGGCGGTCGAGATCGCCCAGCGGCTTGTGCATGTCGGGCTCTTCGATCTCGACATAGCACATGCGGATTGCCGCATCGCGGGCGATGACGCGCGTGTCGGCATCCTTGCGGATGGTCTGGGCGTTGATGACCGTGTCCTGCGGCACGTCGATGACGAGGTCGCCGAGGATCTGCGCCGAGCAGGACAGGCGCCGCCGCTCGGGCAGGCCGCGGACGCGCTCATATCGCTCTTCCTTGGCGCCCTTGGGCGAGATGTGGTCGTTGGACGAGACGATCTTGTGCTTGGCGAAATTGCCTTCCTGCACTTCGATCTGGCAGCGACCGCAGGTGGCGCGGCCACCGCAGACGCTCTCGACATAGACGCCGAGCTGACGCGCGGCATCGAGCACCGGTGTGCCGACGGGAAAGCGCCCGCGCTTGCCTGACGGCATGAACAGCACGAGCGGATCAGTAATGTTTGCAGGCGAGTTCACGATTGCGCGCTTATCCCCTGGCCATGCGGGCTTCACGGCCGCCGCGCCGGCGACCGCCATTGCCGCCGCCTTCGCCCGGAGCGTTAACGGCGGTGGGCGCTGCGACCGCCTGGCCGCCTTCGGCCGGTTTGTAATCCTTGTAGGTGCGGATCCAGTTGGTGCAGTTCTCGTCGGTGCCGTTGAGCACATTGGCGCCGCGCACGGCTTCCATTTCCTGCGGGCGAACCGGGTTCATGATAGCGCTAGTCATGCCGGCGCCGATCACCATCGGGATGAAGGCGGCGTTGATGCCGTGGCGGTGCGGCAGGCCGAACGAAATGTTGGACAGGCCGCAAGTGGTGTTGACCTTGAGCTCTTCGCGCAGACGGCGCAGCAACGCGAAGACCTGGCGGCCGGCATCGCCGAGCGCGCCGATCGGCATCACCAGCGGGTCAACGACGACGTCATGCGCAGGAATGCCGAAATCGGCGCAGCGCTGCACGATCTTCTTGGCGACGGCGAAGCGCACATCCGGATCCATCGAAATGCCGGTCTCGTCGTTGGAGATGGCGACGACCGGAACGTTGTACTTCTTGACCAGCGGCAGGATGGCTTCGAGCTTTTCCTCTTCGCCGGTCACGGAGTTGACCAGCGGCCGGCCCTTGGCGACCTTGAGCGCTGCCTCGATGGCGGCGGTCACCGACGAGTCGATCGACAACGGCAAGTCGACAAGGCCCTGGACGATCTCCAGCGTCTGCACGAGCAGGCCGGGTTCGGTTTCGTTCGGATTAACGGAGGTGACGCCGGCATTGACGTCGAGCATGGTGGCGCCGCAGGCGGCCTGTTCCAGCGCATCCTTGACGACGGTCTCGAAATTGCCGGCGATCATCTCGGCGGCCAGCTTCTTGCGGCCGGTCGGGTTGATGCGCTCGCCGATGACGCAGAAAGGCTGGTCGAAGCCGATGATGATCTCTCGTGTCGCCGAGGCGACGATGGTCCGGGTCATGAAGTCTCTCCGCCTGATATAAAGATTTCTTTATATCGTTGTCTGGTTTCATTCAAGCGAATGGCTGGCCGTCCGCGCTGTCAGTGCGCGGTCTTCACCATATCCACCTGCGTTTCGGTAATGTCGTCGTGCAGTATGCTCTCGAGCCGGTCGGCGACCATCTGATCGTCGTGGCGGATCTCGCGTTTCCATGGCTGGCGGCCTTTCAGCACACCCGATTCATCGACGATCTCGGCGACATATTCCTCCTGGCGGTAGGCCATCACATGGATGCCGGAGACACCAGGAATTTCCTTCACCTCGTTGATGATGTCGGTGCAGAGCTGCTTGCCTTCCTTCTTCTGGTCCTGCGCACCTTCCAGCCGCTTGATGATGGCGTCGGGAATATGAATGCCCGGCACGTTGGAGCGGATCCATTTGGCCGTCTTGGCCGAAGCCAGCGGGCCGACGCCGCACAGGATGAAAACTTTTTCCGTATGCCCCAAGTCCCGCGCCCTCTGCATGAAGGTTCTGAACATCGGCACGTCGAAGCAGTATTGCGTCTGCACGAATTGCGCGCCGGCGGCGATCTTTTTGCCGAGATGGATCGGGCGGAAATCGAAGGGTGGCGCGAAGGGGTTGACGGCGGCGCCAAGGAAAATTTGCGGCGGCGTCGTCAACTTGCGGCCGGACAGGAACTTGCCGTTGTCGCGCATAATGCGGCAGGTTTCCAGCAACGACATGGAATCGAGGTCGAAGACAGGCTTGGCGCCGGGCTGGTCGCCGGCCTGGACGCCGTCGCCGGTGAGGCACAGCATGTTGGCGACCCCCATGGCGGCACCGCCCAGCACGTCGCCCTGGATGGCGATGCGGTTCCTGTCGCGGCAGGCGATCTGCATGATCGGCGCGTAGCCCATGCGGGTGAGCAGCGCGCAAATGCCGACCGACGACATGTGGCAGTTGGCGCCGGAGGCATCGACGGCATTGATGGCGTCGACCCAGCCGTCGAAGATTTTCGCCCTGTTGTAGACGTCTTCGGGATCGGCGCTGTCGGGCGGGTTGAGCTCGGTGGTAACGGCGAATTCGCCGCGTCGCAGCACGCGCTCCAGTCGGCCACGCGAGGAGTGGCCGGGCAGGGGATCTAGCGGCAGATGGATGCCGGCCGGGTTTTCATCGCGCTGACGGCCGATCACGCGCCCGCTCCAGTGTTGGCTTTGGCCGCTGCTTCACGGGCCGCTGCCGACTGGGCCGTCACCCGCAGCCAGGCCGAGGTTTCGCGCAGCGACTGGTCGACCGGCTTCTGCACGGTCAGGATCCTGTCGCCATGCTCCATGTTCCGCGAGCCTTCCCAGGCCTTGACCCAGACGCAAGGCATATCGGGCTCGACCTCGCAATTGCCGTTGGCGCGCACACCGCCGCAAGGGCCGTTGCGCAGCTGCTTGGGGCAGTTCATCGGGCACGACATGCCGGTCGAGGACAGGATGCACTGGCCGCACATGCGGCAGTCGAACATGAAGCCCTTGACGCGTTTTTCAACGAACTTGATCGGCGCTTCGACGCGGCCGTAGCCAAGGCCTTTCCACAGCGGATGGAGCAGCAGGAACATGTCTGCGAACCTGGAGTAGAACCATTCGAGCAATCGCGAATGGCGGATCGACCACAGCCTGATCGCAAACGAGCGCTGCACGCGCCGCTGCGGCGATACGTCGGCCGGCTTGTAGTCGGATTTCGGCGCTGCTTTCTTGACCTGAGTGGCCTGGGTAACCGGCTGGGTAACCCTTGGCCCCTCTTTGGCAGGAGTGGTTTCAGACATTTTCTTTCCCGCCCGCCTTGACCAGAGCGACCAGCCGCTCGCGGTCGTATTTCGCGTCGATGTCGCTGAATGCCTTCTCGACCTCGGCTTCGAGGTCGTCGCCGACGGGGATCGGATCGGCCTTGCGCCATTCGGCGAGGTAATCGTCGGTGCCGCCGGCGCCGGTGCGCATGGCGCACATGTCGATCGCCTCGGTGAAGCGCAGCGGCAGTTCGCGCTTGGCGTTCTGCCGGCCCTTCTTGACGATGACCTGGGCGGGGATGTCGCGCCAATAGACGACAATCAGATCGGCCATGAATTCTCTCACTCCCTGTAGAGCGCCGTGCGTCCATGAGGGAAACGACGCTCCACCACTTTGTCCAGCAGGTGCGAGCATTGCCGGATGCGCAGTGGGGCTGCTTGTTATGGGACGACGCGCGCGCATTCAAAAGCGACGCTATTGGACGTCGCAAAAAGAAAGGCAAGAATCTTTGACTTTGTTACGGGCTGAGATGGCCTGAGGCGAGGGTAAGAGGGTGCGTACAAACCGCCTGGCAGGGTGAACATCGCCGCTTTTCCAACAGCGTCGTCATTCGTCCTCGAAGCCGTTTTGTTTCAAATCCGCGATCCGAACAATCATGCTGCGTTTTGGGTCGAATGGGAGATCTTCAAAGTCGAAGGCGAGATAGAAGCCTCTTACATCATCATCGAGCGGATGCGTCAGGACACCGAAGCAGCCTATTTCCCTTGAGAACCGCACCGCTGTTCTCAAGGCGAAAAGGAGAAGCGAACGTCCACAGCCATGACCTTGATACCGCCGGTCCACGGCAAGCTGGCCGAGCAAGATAACTGGAATGGGATCGGGGCGGTTGCGTTGCGCCGATTTTGGCAGATGGGCGCGCTCGATTTGACCCGTGCTTAAGGTGACATAGGCGGCGATAGCCCCGGTCGCGAGATCACAAATGATGCTGGTGCGCGAGGTCCCATCCTGTTGATTGCGCCAGGCATGGCGGCGAAGCCAGTTGTTGAGCGACTCGCGACCGCAATCGAAGGCCTCTCTGTCGTCATCCGCCGCAAGAGGCCGGGGAGGCGTTAGTCCTGCCATACAGGTCGTGAGGCAGCGAGCCTCCGCAGCCCAGGACGGGTTTTCGCGGGAGACTTCGCCCACGCCTCGAACTTTTCCCAATCGGCGGCCGGAATCGTCACGATACGTCCGTCCAGTACCTCCATTTCGGCGGCTTCGACCGCCTTGCGCCTGATAAAGTCGCTGAGATTGGTGTTTGCCTGACTGGCGGCGGCTTCAAGAATGTCACGTTCATCAGAGGTGACGCGGACACTGAGGGGGGCCATATTTGACATCGGCAAACTCGCTTTCTGTATGACAATAGCGTACAAGCCGTCAGATTGACAGTGCCTTACCACACACCCCGGCGCACACCGGTCCAGAGATGGAACCAGATCGTCGGGTGGTACCATTGTTTCGACGGCAGGCCGGGGTCGATCGTGACAAGCTTGCCGTCCAAGGCACCGCGGACCGCCTCGACGCAGATGTCGCGCGAGAACGCCGCCTGGCGCAACGCATAGCTCGAAATAGTGTCGCCGGGCTCCGGCTTGCCGCGCGCCTGTTTCAACACGCCGCCGGTGTCGACGCCGGCGTCGACCAGATGCACGGTGGTGCCGAAATTCTGGAGATCGCCGGAGGCCAGCGCCCAGTAGCCGCCATTCATGCCGCGGTATTTGGGCGCGATGCCGGCGTGGTAGTTGAGCACCGGGCAGGGCATTTGCGCCAGCGTCTGCCGGGACAAAATCCGGCAGCCGGCGAGCAGCACCACGCCCGGGCGGATGTCGGCGACCGCCTGCAGGCAATCGGGCCCGTCGGCGGAGGAGACGTGGATGATCTTTTGTCCCGGCCTCGGCTCTGTCTGCAGTTTTGCGCTGCGATCAGCCGCTCCGCGTGCCCGGCGAAGAGGCGTTTGCCGAGCCTGGTCAGCACCATCGTGCCAAGCTGGCCGATGGCCGAAAACAAGCCCTGGCGGCGCGCCCGGCCGAGCAGCAATTGTTTTTTGGATTCAGGGCTTTCGAGGATGACGCTGACAGGACCGAACTGGTCGGCGATGGCGTTGACGATGGCCCAGATGTGCGGCCCGCCTTCGGTGACGATGACGATCGCAGCACTTTTTTCAACCGCTGATGCCATGGCGCGCTTTCTTGCCGGCGCGCAGCCATTTGCCGTGCGCTGCCCGGCTCAATTCTGTGCCGGGCGAGGTTAAATCTTGATGACCGCCCGGCCAGCGAGAGACCAACGGATCAGCGCTTGAACTCGATGATGTCGAGTTTCGATTCGTAGTAGGGCGCCGGGAATTCGATGCGCCATTCATTGGCGCTGGTGCGGAAGGCATAGCCGACCTGGTCGCTTTCCGGGCCGCTGCCATAGGGTTTTGGCTTGTTGTCATTGACATAGCCGGAGCCGAGATAGATCGCGCGTTTTTCGCTATCGTCGAAGAAACGGCCCTTGGTGCGTTGCGAGCCGCTGACCTTTTCCAGCTGCCAACCGGAGCCATCGTCCGTGACCTTGCACTTGAACCAGCCATAGATGACCAGCGGGCCGGTCAGGCCCACCTTGATGGTTCGGCATTGCCAGTTGCCGCTCAGGTCCTTGTCGGAAAAGGCCACTATCGGCTTTGCCAGCAGCGCGTCGAGTTGGCTGACCTCAGCCGGGTCTCCCGCTTTTGCCTCGGCCAGCGCCGCCTTGCGGGTCTCGCCATATTTGTCGAGGCGAACCTTGTCGGCAGGCGTGATGATCTTCTGCACCTCGCCGTCGGCGCGAGCGGGCAAGACGAGGCAGAGGAGGCCAAGGGCGGCGAGCAGGACGCGAGGGGTCATCGGGACGTTCCGTGTTCGGATGGCTGAATCAGCCTGTTTGCTTATGGCTCACAACTTAACCATTCGCGGCGGCCTGTCATCTGTTCTCGACAGCGTCCCGGCTCAAGAACCGCTTCAGGCGTGGGCGGCGGCCTGCGCCAGCCCGGCCGTCAGGTCGCCATAGCCCGTCGAGCGGCGCTCATAGGCGAGGCCAAGCATCTTCGCGGCCTTCTCGGCGACCTTGTCGAGTTCCGGATCGTCGGTCTGGGCGATGTAGATCAGCTTCTGGTAGTTGCCGAAATAGTCCTTGATCAGCTCCGGGTGCTTGTCGAGGCCGAGCGGCTTCATGAAGAAGGCGTCGAACTGGCGGCACAGGAAATCGGTCATGTAGAACGACATCATGTCGGCGTCGGCGACCTTCGCATAGGCGTCCATGCCCTGGTAGAAGGCAAAGCAGTGCGGCCCGGCCATGCGTTCGACGCCGTGCTTCTCCAGAACCCGGTCGAGCATGCCGCCGGTACCGCAATCGGCATAGCCAACGAAGATGTTGCTATAGCCTTCCGCCTTGGCCTTTTCGATCGCCTTGTCCATCGCCGGTGCGATGCGGTCGGGGTAGAAATGGAACTCCGCCGGCAGGCAGGTCAGGTCGAGATGGTCGAGCTTGAGCTGCTCCTTGACGGCCAAAACTTCGCGCGCAATCATTCCACAGGCGATGACCAGCAGCCTGTCGTCCTGATTCGGTTTCGTTTTTTGCATTCTGGCCATGGAACCCGGTCGAAGCGGCCTTCGTTGCTGTGGGGCGAATCTATCGAGAGAGGGATAAACCGTCCATGAAACTGTTACGCGTTGCGCCGATTGCAATCCTTGCCTGCGTCCTGGCGCTTACGGCCTGTGCCAACACCGTCCGTGGTGTCGGCCGGGATATCAAATCGACTGCGAAAGCCGTCGACGACACCGTCACCAAACCCTGACGCAGCCATCCGTTCCAATAGCTGGGAACAAAAAAGCCGCGCTGCAAGGCGCGGCTTTCGATTGTGGGCCAGACGCCTTGCGGAAGAGATCAGGCTGAAGCGCGCATATTATGCTTGCGCTTCATGAAGTCCTTGGCGGTCTCGACCGCCACAGCCGCGTCGCGGCAATAGGCATCGGCGCCGACGGCCTTGCCGAATTCCTCGTTGAGCGGCGCGCCGCCGACCAGGACGACATAGTCGTCGCGGATGCCCTTTTCCTTCATCGTGTCGATGACGACCTTCATGTAGGGCATGGTCGTGGTCAAAAGCGCCGACATGCCGATAATGTCGGGCTGGTGCTGCTCGATGGCGTCGAGGTATTTTTCCACCGCATTGTTGATGCCGAGATCGATGACGTCGAAGCCGGCACCTTCCATCATCATGCCGACGAGGTTCTTGCCGATGTCGTGGATGTCGCCCTTGACGGTGCCGATCACCATCTTGCCCTGCTTCGGCGCGCCGGTGGCGGCCAGCAGCGGGCGCAGGATGAACATGCCGGCCTTCATGGCGTTGGCCGACAGCAGCACCTCGGGAACGAACAGGATGCCGTCGCGAAAGTCCTCGCCGACGATGCGCATGCCTTCGACCAGAGCTTCGGTCAGCACCTTGTAGGGCACCCAGCCGCGCTCGAGCAGGATGTTGGTGCCTTCCTCGATCTCTTCCTTCAGCCCGTCATAGAGATCGTCGTGCATCTGCTGCACCAACTCGTCGTCGGAAAGCTCGGAGAGGATGATCTCGTCGTCGGCCATTTTTCTCGGGCTCCTTGCCGCACGGGATGCGACCACGGCGGCTTAAAATAATCGCGTCAATACCTAACCCGGCGGGGGCAGGTATCCATAGCTGATTTGCGACTTCCCGCAAAAGGAAAGCGACCGCAAATCTATTGGAATTCTTGTCGATTTTGCGACAGGCGTTGGCGCTGGCGGGCCGTTTCGAATAGGGTGCATGGCTACGATCCGGGCGAGAAGCCGCCATACGCGGCCGCAAACGGTTTTTAGGGAAAAACGATCATGAGTGAAAACGCGTCAGTCGACCAGGAAGCGTCCAATGCGCGACGTGGACGTGCTGCCAGCGGCGGCGCGGCTGCAAGGCGGGCGGCGCGCTCGGGCGGCGGACCGGGCACCCAGCTCACCTATATCAAGCGCAAGATCAACATCTATGAGGTCCTCAACGAGGAAGGCCTGGCGATTATCGAAAACAACACCGATACGGTGCTGGAAGAGATCGGCATCATCTTTCGCGACGACGCCGAGGCGCTGCAGCTTTGGAAAGAGGCGGGCGCCGACGTCAAGGGCGAGCGCGTGCATTTTCCCAAGGGCCTCTGCCGCTCGCTGCTGAAGACCGCCCCGCCCATCTACACCCAGCATGCGCGCAACGCCGAACGTTCGGTGCAGATCGGCGGCAACGCCACGGTCTTCGCGCCGGTCTATGGTCCGCCCTTCGTGCGCGATCTCGACGGTGTCAGGCGCTACGCGACGATCGAGGATTTCCGGAATTTCGTGAAGCTCGCCTATATGGCGCCGTCGATTCACCATTCGGGCGGCACGGTTTGCGAGCCGGTCGACGTGCCGGTCAACAAACGCCATCTCGACATGATCTACAGCCACATCAAATATTCGGACAAACCGTTCATGGGTTCGGTGACGGCGCCAGAGCGGGCCGAAGACACTGTCGCCATGGCCAAGATCGTGTTCGGCGACGATTTCGTCGAAAACAACACCGTGCTGACCAGCCTGATCAACGCCAATTCGCCGATGGTGTTCGACGAAACCATGCTGGGCGCGCTGAAAGTCTATTCGCGCCACAACCAGGCTTGCATCGTCACGCCGTTCATCCTAGCCGGCGCGATGAGCCCGGTGACCGTTGCCGGCACGCTGACGCAGGTTCTGGCAGAGGTGCTGGCCGGCGCCTCTTTCACGCAGCTGATCCGTCCCGGCGCGCCGGTGCTGTTCGGCACCTTCGCCTCGTCGATCTCCATGCAGTCTGGTGCGCCGACCTTTGGCACGCCGGAGCCGTCGCTGGTTTCCTACGGCGCCGCACAGCTTGCACGCCGCCTCGGCCTGCCGTTCCGCACCGGCGGCTCGCTCTGCGCCTCCAAGGTTCCGGATGCGCAGGCCGCCTATGAGAGCGCCAACACGCTCAACTCGACCATTCTTGCCGGCACCAATTTCGTCCTGCATTCGGCCGGCTGGCTCGAAGGCGGACTGGCGTCCTGCTACGAAAAATTCATGATGGACATCGATCAGCTCGGCATGACGCAAAAGTTTTCCGAAGGCGTCGACCTCTCGGAAAACGGCCAGGCGATGGACGCCATTCGCCAGGTCGGCCCGGGCAGCCACTATCTCGGCTGCGACCACACCCAGGCCAATTTCCAGACCGCCTTCTACCGCTCCAGCATCGCCGACAACAATTCCTACGAGCAGTGGCTGGCCGAGGGCGAGAAGACAGCGCCGCAGCGCGCCAACGAACTCGCCCGCCGCTGGCTGGAGACCTATGAGGCGCCGTATCTCGATGCGGGCATCGACGACGGGCTGAAGGACTACATCGCGACGAAGAAGGCGTCGATGGCTGACGCCTTCACCTGAAAGGAGCCCGAGTCAGGCGGGGCTAAAGTCGCCAACATCATCCACAAGGAAGTCTGGCGGAGCGCTTTCTCCGACCCGGACAAGAAGGGATGATTGCGCGGCGCCGGGCTGACGAGATAGCGGCCGCGCTTTCCGCCGACGGCCTCATCCTGCGCGGCGGCTTCAATTTCGCAACAAGCGAAACGCCGCCGCATGGCCCTTCAGTTGCCCCTGCCAAATCCGTGCTGTTGGTGGGGCAGGCGGGAGCGGCACCCTGGCCGCATTTCCTGCGCTGGCGCGACCGGCAACCGCAAACCATTGCTAATCCGCTCGACACATGGTCGCGCGCAGTGATAGGTGCGGTGGCGGAGAAATTCGGCGCGCGCGCCGTTTCGCCTTCGGACAGACCTTATCTGCCGTTCCAGCAATGGGCGATGCGAGCGGAGGGGCTGAGACCGTCGCCGCTGGGCATCCTGATGCATCCGCAGTACGGGCTCTGGCATGCCTATCGCGGCGCGTTGCTGTTCGAGGATGAGATCGCGCTTCCTGAACGTCGCGAAGCGATTCACCTTTGCGACGCCTGTGTTGCAAAACCTTGCCTGAAATCCTGTCCGGTTGACGCCTATTCCGCGGATGGTTTCGCTCATCAGGCTTGCCTGGCGCATGTGCGGGGATCGAAGGGCGAACCATGCCGCGGCGGCGGCTGCCTCGACCGCAACGCCTGTCCGTATGGCACGGCCCATCGCTATCCGCCTGAGGTTCAGGCCTTTCACATGACGGCGTTTGCCGGCCTGTAGCCGGGTCGAAAGCCCGCACAAAGTGTTGAACGGGATTGTCAGGGGACGGCTTGCCCTGACAATGCCTGCTTATATGTATCGCACGACAATCAACGGGGCGCGCCATGGCGAAGCAGGACATTGAGATAAAAACCGAGGACGGCGTAGCGAAAGCCGGGCTGTTCCGTTCGGCGACCGCTTCCCCGTCCAGGGCCGGTGTCATTCTCTATATGGACGCCTTCGGTCCGCGACCGGCGCTCGACGCAATGGCGGAGCGGCTGGCTGGCGAGGGCTGTGCGGTGCTGGTGCCGGATCTTTTCTATCGCAACGCACCCTACGGGCCGTTCGAGCCCAAGACCGCTTTCGTCGTCGAGGAGACCAAGGTCGCGCTGACGGCGTTGGTCCACGGCACCACACAGGACATGACCATCCGCGACAGCAGGGCGTTCCTCGACACGCTTACCGCTGAAGGTGTCACCGGACCGGTCGGTGTCGTTGGTTACTGCATGGGCGGGGCGCGGGCTTTGAATGCGGCTGCAACCTATCCCGATCGCATCCTGGCGGCGGCAAGCTTCCATGGCGGCAATCTGGCCAGCGATGCCGCGGACAGTCCGCACCGCAAGGCTGCAATGATCAAGGCGCGGGTCTATGTCGGAACGTCTGGGGTGGACCGCAGCTTTCCGCCGGAGCAGTCGGCGCGACTGGCCGAGGCGCTGCGCGTGGCGGAGGTTGACCACGTCATCGAAAACTATGCCGGCATGGCGCATGGCTGGTGCGTGTCGGACCACAGCGTGTTCAACGCGACCGGCGCCGAACGTCATTGGAAGCGATTGACGACGCTGTTCGCCGAGACGCTGATCTAACGAGGCGTTGCCTGAAGTCGCAACGAACGGGTAGAGACTGCACGATTGGCGCGGCCTGTTAAAACAGCCCCAGTCGAGCGGGAACGAACAGCCTGATGCAATCCTATGATGTCGTGGTGATCGGCGCCGGTGCGGCCGGAATGATGTGCGCCATCGAGGCCGGCAAGCGCGGCCGCTCGGTCCTGGTGCTCGATCACGCGGCAAAGCCCGGCGAGAAGATCCGCATCTCCGGCGGTGGCCGCTGCAATTTCACCAACATCCACACCAGCCCGAAGAATTTCATCTCCGGCAATCCGCATTTCTGCATTTCGGCGCTCAGCCGCTACACGCAAGGCGACTTCATCGCGCTCGTCGAACGCCATGGCATTGCCTATCACGAGAAGACGCTGGGACAGCTGTTTTGCGACGGCTCGGCGCGCCAGGTCATCGACATGCTGGTTTCCGACATGCAGGATTGGGGTGTGGAACTGGCGTTGTCGACCGAGGTGAGGAACGTCAGCAAGACCGCGGACGGGTTTGTGCTGACGCTCTCCGCTGGCAGCGTCGCTTGCAGCTCGTTAGTCGTGGCTTGCGGGGGCAAGTCGATCCCCAAAATGGGCGCGTCCGGTTTCGGCTACGAGCTTGCGGCGCAATTCGGCCTTGCGGTGGTGGAAACACGGCCGGCGCTGGTGCCGCTTACCTTCGACGCAAGAACGCTGGAGCGGCTGGCGCCTTTGGCCGGCAATGCCGTCGATGCCGAAGTCGCCTGCGGCAAGACGCGGTTTTCAGAAGCGATGCTGTTTACGCATCGCGGCTTGAGCGGGCCTTCCATCCTGCAGATCTCGTCCTATTGGCGCGAGGGCGACGAGATCCGCATCGCCATGCTGCCGGGGAGGGATGTGGCGGAACTGCTGCGCGCCGCCCGGCGCGTCAACGGCAGGCAAGCGGTGCAGACGGTGCTTGCAAACCATTTGCCGAAGCGCCTTGCGCAAGCGGTCGCCGAGCGCAGTGGGATCGATGGCAATCTCGCTGATTTGACAGACCTGCAAATGAAAACCGTCGAAGCCGCCGTCAACGACTGGCGCATCAAGCCGGCCGGCTCCGAGGGTTACCGCACGGCGGAAGTGACGCTTGGCGGTGTGGATACCAACCGGCTCGATCAGAAGACGATGCAGGCGAAATCCGTGCCGGGGCTGTTTTTCATCGGCGAAGTCGTCGATGTCACGGGCTGGCTGGGCGGCTATAATTTTCAGTGGGCTTGGTCGTCCGGCTGGGCCTCGGGCCAGGTGTGCTGATATTCAGGTGAGGCCGGCCTGCAAACGACGGCTTTCTGTGCTTCCGGTGCTCGCGTACCAAAAGTACGCTCCGCTCCGGTTCTCGAAATCCATCGTTTTCGGCTCGGCCTGACCTGAATCTCAGCGCACCTGTTGCGCGTGCATCCGTCGCCTCGGAAAAAAATCTTTCCATAACCCCAAGGATTGGCCATTAGCCTTCGTCCAACAGGCAAATGATGGCGATGATGCTGGATGAAAGCGAAGCCTCCGACGCCGAATTGATCGGGCGGGCGAAGGGCGGAGACAGGGGTGCCTTCGGCAAATTGCTGGAGCGGCACTACGACTTCGTTTATCGCGCCGCCTATCGCTGGTGCGGAAAGAAGGCCGATGCCGAAGACATCGCCCAGGAGGTCTGTGTCCGTCTCGGCAAGGCGATCCGCGACTACCGCGGCGGCGGCGCGTTCACGACATGGCTCTATTCCGTGACGCTGAACGCGGCGCGCGACATGATGCGCAAGACCACGCGCGAAAACGTCAAGACCGAGGCTTTCGGCGCCTACAGCATGATTTCGGGAGAGGCCTCGGCCGAGCCCGAAGATCCCTCTGAGGCGCTCTGGGCAGCGGTGCGGCAATTGCCGGACAAGCAGCGCGATGCAGTACTTCTGGTCTATGGCGAAGGGTTGAGCCATGCGGCCGCCGCCGAGGCGATGGCAATCTCGGAGACGACGGTTTCCTGGCACATCCATGAAGCGAAGAAACGGCTGAAGACGTTGATGCGTTCAGCCGGGAAGTGTGACCATGGTCGACGACAACGAACTTAACAGGCTGCGCGACGCAGCAGTACCGGCGCCCGGGGAAAGCGCGAAGGCACGCGCCTTCGAAGCCGCCATGCGCGCCTATGAGCTGGAAGAAAAAACTTCTGCCGTCACCCAAGGATCGGCTGGCGGGCTTCGTCTCACAGAGCGAGCACAAAAGCTCTGGAGCGAGATCATGCAGAAGAAACTCATCGCCACGCCGGCCATTGCCGGGCTCGTCGCCCTGCCGATCGCCGGATACGCCACCTTCCATATGCTGAGGGAACAGCCGTTGCCGTTCGGCGGCGACGAGAAGATCACCGAGACGCTGGCCGACAAACCGGCAACCAACGCGCCGGTAAAAGAAAAGCAGGCGCCTGAAGGCGACAAGAAGGCCGACGCCGATGTGCGAAGCCGCGACACCACTACGACGCTTACGCCGCCCGCGCCGCCGAAGCCCGAATCGACCGTTGCTGTCGCCCCGGCGCAGCAGGATGCGCTGGGGCGCGGCGTGTTGGCCGAGCCTGCGCCAGTTGAGAGCCGCGAGTTTTCGCTTGACGGCACCGCTGCCCCGGCCGGCGGCGCGCGGGTCGACCGCATGGCCGGCGCGACCGAATCCAAGTACTTGGCACAGCCTTCGACGATGCCGGCCGACCAGATTGCGTCGCAGGAGCCAAACCGCGACCGCGTCGAGGATTTCAAGACCAATCCGGTGCATGCAGCCCTTCAGGATCCGGTCTCGACCTTCTCGATCGACGTCGACACCGCTTCCTATTCCTTCGTCCGCGGCTCGCTGAAGCAGGGCTACCTGCCGCAGGCCGATACGGTCCGCGTCGAGGAGATGGTCAATTACTTCCCCTATGACTGGAAGGGTCCGGACTCGGCTTCGACGCCGTTCAACTCGACCGTCAGCGTCATGCCGACGCCGTGGAACGGGCACACCAAGCTGATGCACGTCGCCATCAAGGGCTTCGACATCAAGCCGGTCGAGCAGCCCAAGGCCAATCTGGTGTTCCTGATCGACGTCTCGGGTTCGATGGATGAGCCGGACAAGCTGCCGCTGCTCAAGTCGGCTTTCCGGCTGCTGGTCAGCAAGCTCAAGGCGGACGACACCATCTCGATCGTCACCTATGCCGGTGACGCCGGCACCGTGCTGATGCCGACCAAGGTTACCGAGAAGGACAAGATCCTCAACGCCATCGACAATCTGTCGCCCGGCGGCTCGACGGCCGGCGAGGCGGGTATCAAGGAAGCCTACAAGCTTGCCCAGCAGTCCTTCGTCAAGGACGGCATCAACCGTGTGATGCTGGCCACGGACGGCGACTTCAATGTCGGCCAGACCGATGACGACGATCTGAAGCGACTGATCGAGCAGGAGCGCAAGACCGGCGTCTTCCTGTCGGTGTTCGGCTTTGGACGCGGCAATCTGAACGACCAGATGATGCAGACCATCGCCCAGAACGGCAACGGCACCGCCGCCTATATCGACACGCTGGCCGAGGCTGAGAAGGTTCTGGTCGAGGATGCCTCCTCGACGCTGTTCACCATCGCCAAGGACGTCAAGATCCAGGTCGAGTTCAATCCGGACAAGGTCTCGGAGTACCGGCTGATCGGCTATGAAACCCGCGCCTTGAACCGCGAGGACTTCAACAATGACCGCGTCGATGCCGGCGATATCGGCTCCGGTCATTCGGTGACCGCCATCTACGAGATCACGCCGAAGGGCAGTGGCGGCGAGCAGATGGATCCGCTGCGCTACGGCCAGGCCGCGGTCGACAATGGCGGCGTCGCCAACGCCGACGAATATGCCTTCGTGAAAATCCGCTACAAGCTGCCGAACGAAGACGTCTCGAAGCTGATCACCACGCCGGTGACGTCGGCCAACGAGGTCGCGTCCTTCGACCAGGCCAGCACCGACCAGCGTTTCTCCGTCGCTGTCGCCGCCTTCGGCCAGAAGCTGCGCGACGAGGATGCGACCGCGAAGTTCGGCTACGACAAGATCATGGAGATTGCCACCGCCGCCCGAGGAGCCGACCCGTTTGGGTACAGGTCCGAGTTCCTTTCGCTTGTGCGCCTTGCCTCGGCGCTCGGCGGTAACCGGTAGTGGCAATACAGCCGGTTCCTTTCAGACGGGGGTCGTTCTGATACGGGGAACCGGCTACGGGCGGGTGAGGCAGGCCGGCGGGGGAAACCCTGCCGGCCTTTTTTTCGGATCGATTGATCCGAAGCGCACAGATGATCCGCCTGATCGTTAAATTGCGCAGCTTTTCCGGAACGTCATCGCAATGCCCTGCTATTATTGCATGGGGTCGGGACTGGGCTTGGGGAGCCGGGAATTGCAGATCATGAACATTGGAAACACGACGCCGGCGGTGAGACACACGCAGGCGTCGGGAACGCTGTCGCCAGAATCCAGGCGCATCATGGATGACGTCGACGCAGCCCGGAATACCGCAAAGTCGGCGCTGACCAATGACCGCTTTCGCGTCATGCTGGAGCAGATCGGCAATCCGCAGTCGTCGGGTGACCTGGTGACGATGAATGAAAGCGCCGACAGCACCGCCCTGGATTTCAAGACGGCGCTATCGCGTTACGCTGAAAACAGCGAATAAGTTCGATATCAGGCCCGGGTGCGGCGGCGTTCGCGGCGGGCTTCGCTGGTCTCGGCGGTGTTTTCCGTCGCCACCTTGTTGCGCATCGGACCGATGCGCTCGACGATCGCCGCGACGGTCGGGCGTTCGGATTTGGTGTGCGCGTCGAGCGCCTTGCGCATGGCGGCAAGGTGCTGGAACGACGTGCCGCAGCAGCCACCGATGATCTTCGCGCCGCCATCCACCGCCAGCCGGACATAGTCGGCCATCAGCTCCGGCGTGCCGGAATAATGGATCTCGGTGCCACGAAATTCGGGAATGCCGCAATTGCCCTTGACGATCACCGTCGCTTCCGGCTTCGCCTCGGTCATGTCGAGCAGCGAGGCCAGGATGTCGGAGGCGCCGACACCGCAATTGGCGCCGACACCGAGCGGTGTCTCTGAAAGTCCGTCGACGACGCCGTGGATATCCCTGGGCAGCAGGCCCATCATGGTGCGGCCGGCAGTGTCGAACGAACCGGTATAGGTGTAGGGCAGGCCGACGCGGATGGCGGCCTCCGCCGCGGCGCGGATTTCGTCCGGCGCAGACATGGTCTCGATCCAGGCGACTTCGGCGCCGCCTTCCTTGAGACCCTCGATCTGCTCGGCAAAAGCCTCGACTGCTTCGTCATAGGTCATGGCGCCGAGCGGCACCAGCAACTCGCCGGTCGGACCGACCGAGCCGGCGACGATGACTTTCCTGTCGGCCTTGTCGGCGACCGCGCGGGCAATCTCGGCGGCGCGCTTGTTCAGCGCATGCACGCGGTCCTGCGCATGATGCAGCTTCAGCCGGTGGCGGGTGCCGCCGAACGAGTTGGTGAGGATGATATCGGCGCCGGCGTCGACGAAATTCTGGTGCAGGCTGGTGATGGTGTCGGGCGCTGTCTCGTTCAGCAACTCGGGCGCTTCGCCGGCCTCCAGACCCATGGCGAACAGATTGGTGCCGGTGGCGCCATCGGCGAGCAGCACGCCCTTTTCGGCCAGCAGAGCATCGATGGGATTGTTCGCGGTCATCGGATCGACTTTCAGATATTTGAATGGAATAAGGATATAAAGAAGTCTTTATGTCCAGTCAATGTGTTTGCGACCGGCAATGCCGCGCGGCGCACCTTTCCGGGGCGTTGGGGATCAGGCAGAACCCGATGGAAATGACGCGCCGGCCAGATTGCGCGCGTAGGCGGCGGCCTCATGCGGGTTGATGTCGGCGGCCCGGATCAGATTGTCGAAATGCTGGGTCAGCGCCTGGACCGGCTGGGTGGCGTTCAGCACGACATACATGTCGCCGACATAGATGGCGGCGCGATAAGGGCCGAAGATGGTCAGCGGGATGGAATAGCGCATGCGGCCGTCATAGAGGAACAGGCGGAAGGTGGGGTAGAGATCGTCAAGCAGCGTCGCCATATGGGCAAGCTGCTGCCGGCGGTCAGCCTCGGGAAAGCGGTCCCAGACGCCCAGGCCGCGGGCAAAGATCTCAAGCGTATGGCGCGGCATGCAGACCTCCATGTCGGTCTCAGGGCGCCGGTTGTACTCGATGCGGTACTGCGTCTCGCTGGCCTGCGCCAGACGGCTGCGGTTGGTGATGTTGGCTTCGTAGTCGACCAGCTGGCGTGTGCGCAGGAGATCGGGAATGCCGGCCGGCACATAGCGGATCTTGGTGCCTGCGGCCTCGGCGAACCATTTGGCGAGCAGCGTGCGGTCGAAGCCGTCGGGCGCCTCTTCGATCTCCAGGCTTTCGCGGATTTCGCCGGTGACGCCTTCATCTTGGGAGAGGCCGAGCAGCCAGTCCAGCGAGATCTTGAATTCGGCGGCGATGTTGAGCAGCGTTTCGGCACGTGGCAGGCGCGTCGAGGCGCCGGACATCAGTTGCGACAGCGCCGACCGGTCGATGCCGACTGCTGACGCGAAAGCTGACTGGTTGAGATCGGACCGTGTCAGGAGCAGCTTCAGGCGCTCCCGGAAGATTGCCGAAAGGTCCCGTTTGTCCACTGTTCGTTCTCCGCACTCTCTTAGGAAAAATTTGCGCCCGAGCCGTCGAATCAGCACTTCCAGCGTAAATGAATCCGTAGGGTTGTTTACAATGTATAACATCTGCGGTCAAAAATGCGCAATCGCAACATTTTGTACACTTTGTCTCGTTGAGCGGAATCGCTTCTCCTGACACTATGCTGTCAGGAACCAATTCCGGCGACTGAGGGACAGTGGTCGATAGCATGACAGGCAAGCGCATCAAGCGACGCGACGCAGCGGCCATCGAGTGGCCGACCGTGGTCCTCGCTTTCTTCTGTTACGGAATGTGGCTCGCTGCCGGGCTCCTGCTCTGGCCCTCTTATCCGGTCCTGGCACTTCTTCTCCTCGGCTTCATCCTGGCCTTGCAGTCGTCGATCATGCACGAAGTGCTGCATGGCCATCCGACGCGCAGCGCGCTCATCAACGAAGCCTTCGTCTTCCTGCCGATCGGCCTGGTCTGGCCGTTCCGTCGCTTCAAGACGCTCCATTTGCGCCACCACGCCGACGAGCGCCTGACCGATCCGCTCGACGATCCCGAGAGCTATTACCAGGCGTTGTGGATGCATAACGATCTGCCGCCGACGATGAAATTCCTGCTCAAGATCAACAACACCATGGCCGGCCGTTTCTTTCTCGGCCCCTGGCTGTCCTGCATCGGTTTCTTCGTCGACGACGCCAGGCATGTGATTGCCGGCGATAAGATGATCGGCAAGGCATGGCTGCTGCATGCGATCGGCCTCGCCATCGTGGTGCCGATCGTGCAGTTCGGCTTCGGCATTCCGGTATGGCTCTACATTCTGGTGCCGGTCTGGCTCGGCCAGTCGCTGATCGCGGTCCGGACTTTCGCCGAACATCAGTGGTCCGAGCACCCTGAAGGACGCACGGTGATCATCGAGCGCTCGCCGCTGTCGTTCCTGTTCCTCAACAACAATCTGCACTTCGTTCACCACAAGACCCCGACCGTTGCCTGGTACAGGCTGCCAAAACTGTTTGCCGACCGCCGCGACGAGTGGCTGCGGATGAACAATGGCTACGCCTATCCGAACTATTTCGCACTGATCAAGGCCTACGCCTTCAAGGCCAAGGAGCCGATCGTGCACCCGGTGCTGCGCCGCCAGGCCGAGCCGGGCAGGGCGTTCAAGCCGCGCATCAGGGCGCGCAGCATCAGCGGGCTTGGCAGCGCGCCGGTTCCGGCCGAGCCGCCGAAGGAATAATCCCCGGACTTCCCGAACCCGTGTCGGCCAATTCTGATTGGACGCCGCGTTTTTGCGATCCTTTCCCGAGCCATGATGATTGAGTGTCGGCATGAGTGATTTGGTTGCGGCATTGCCGATGTATGACTGGCCCGAAGTGCGCGGCGAGGTCGACGCGCAATGGGCAGCGTTGCGCGATGCTTTTCGGCACAAGGGCGTCGATGGGCCGCAGACAATCGTGCGCCGCAATGGCGACCTGCCGCCGGTGCCGGGCGGTATCCACGACGCCGAGGGCAGACTGATCGCGCCCGATCCGGCGATACTGCCGCCGGACGAACTCGACCATCACCAGCTTTGGCTGCATCCGGCGCTGCTGTTCGCGCAGACCTGCTGGGGGCCGATGGAACTCGGCCTGAGCAAGCATGTGCAGGTGGTCGGCCAGCCGAGCTACGACGCTTACGAAGGCGGCCAGGGCGAACTCTATTCCAGCGCGCTGGTGATGCGCACAGGCGAGGGATCGGAAGTTCGCTCGCCCGCGGATGGCAAAGCCTTGCTGCCGCTCGATCTGATGCGTGGCAAGCGTTTTACCTACAACAGCCTCGATTCGATGTCGGGCATCATCGCGCTGACGCGCGACCTGCAGGCCGCCGGCGAGAGCATGGATATGTTTCCCTCGCGCAGCGAGAGCGGTGGCCATCGCGGCTCGATCGTCGCGGTCGCCGAGGGCAAGGCGGATATAGCTGCCATCGACTGTGAGAGCTGGGCGCTGGCGCAGCGTTTCGAGCCTGCGGCAAACGCCGTGAAGGTCGTCGGCTGGACGGCAAGGCGCAAAGGCCTGCCCTACATCACCGCCAGGACGACGCCGGAAAAGACGCTCAAGGCTCTGCGCGAGGCGCTTGCCGGATCAGCCGAGCAGCCTCGCATCCAGCTTGTAGGTTGAAAGCTGCTCGTTACCGGTCGCGGTGATCAGGATCTGTTCCTCGATCTTGACGCCCTCATGGCCGCCGAGACGGCCGATATAGCTTTCCACGCACAGCACCATTCCCGGCTCCAGCGCGCCGTCGGGCGTGTCCGGCGTCCAGTCGCTTGCATGCGGCAGGGTCGGGTACTCGTCGGCCAGGCCGACGCCGTGATAGAGCACGCCGTAGCGTGTCGGGAAGCAATCTCCCGGCGGCACCACGGAGCGTTCGACCAGGTCGCGAAAGGATATGCCGGGCTGCATCAATTGCGTGTTGTGGGCGATCTGGTCGGCGGCGATGCGGAACAGGTCGCGCTGCTCGTTCGACGGCCTGGCGTCACCGCAAAGCCAGGTGCGGGAGAGATCGGCGCAGAAGCCGTAGGGACCGATCAGGTCGGTGTCGAAGGCGACGAGGTCGCCTTCCTCGATCACCCGCGATGAGCATTCCTGGAACCACGGATTGGTGCGCGGTCCCGAGGCAAGCAGCCGGGTTTCGATCCATTCGCCGCCGCGCGCAATGTTGCCGCGGTGGAGTTCGGCCCATAATTCGTTTTCGGAAATGCCCGGCGTCAGCGCCTTCTCCATTTCACCCATCGCCTCTTCGCAAGCGACGATGGCGCGGCGCATGGCGAGGATCTCGTCCGGCGATTTGATCAGCCGCGCATTTTCCATCACCGCTTCGCCATTGCCGATCGAAATGCCGAGGCGGGCGAGTTCCTCGACGCCTTCCGGGTTGATGTGGTCGACCGCAATGCGGCTGTTGCCGCCGCCATGCTCCTTGACCAGATCGGCGATGCCGGCCGCCCAGCGGCGGACTTTGTGCTCGGTCAGCTCGCCGCCATAGAGATACATCCACGACACTGCCGGCCGCACCTCGTCGACGACGCCGGAATGATCGGACAGATGCTCGCAGGAGAAATAGTCGAACAGCACCACGGGTCCCTCAGTGGCGACGAAGCAGTGGCGGGTCGGATTGTGCGCGACCCACAGCTGCATGTTGGTCGAATCGGTGGCGTAGCGGATGTTGACGGGGTCGTAGAGCAGCGCGCCGGCGTAGTTTCGGCGCCTCAGTTCGGCGCGGAGGCGCTCGAGCCGGTATTTGCGCATCGCGGCAAGATCGGGCGCGGCGATGCCTGCCGCTTGCCATTCGGCTTCAGCCAGCGCGCCATAGCCCAGCACATGCTGGTTCAGCGACGCCGCCTTCTGGCGCGATGTTTCGCGCAAGGCTTCGACGGAGCCGGGCTCGAACGGCATGATCTTGCGGTGACGGCCGAACCCTTGTTTCTCCACCCGACGCCTCCCTGCCGACTTACTGTGGCGCTGCGCCCGCGGCCGCTTTCTTCAGCCGCGTGACCGTCAGCGTGCGGGTGGGCGGCTCGCTGTCGAACAGCATCGGAACGACCAACTGCTGCGGCGAGCCGTCAGCGACATAGCCGGCCTCGCTCAAGGCCCGCAGGATGCCCTCGGGAGGTTCCTTGTCATTGGCCATCACGAGCACCGCCGGCTCGATCAGCAAATGGCTGAAGTCCGGCATCTCGTCGTCGAGCACGACCAGATCGGGATCGACAAGACGCAGATTTCCCACCCAGTGCCAGCTCGATATCGCCGTGCGAACCGGACCGTTTGCCGTCAGCTGGCCATAGAGCGACTGGTAGTCGACACGCACGATGCTGCCGCGGCTGTCGCCGCCATTGAGGTGCGTGTACCAGGTCACCGGCAGCACGAGGATGGCAAGCGTTGCGCCGACAAAGACGACGACGTCCTGCACCTTCCTTCCCTTGTCGCCTCTGGCATCCATCCGCAAGGCCAGCGCGACCGGCAGCAACACAAGGATGGGAAGCATCCAGCGATCGCGAAATTGCGTCGTCCCGCTCGCCAGGACGAGCACGATGGTCATCGCCAGGGCAAAAGCGATGGTGCGCCACACCAGTTTCTCGGTCCATGGCGCCGGTTGCAGAGCCGGCGCCGGCTTTTTCCATGCGATGAGCAAAGCCGCGACGAATATGCCGGCCGGCAACACGGCGAAATACAGGATAGCCTTGCCCAGTCCGCGCATTCCGTAGAATGCGGTTTGTATGGCGCTTTCTCCTCTGCCCATGCCGAAGCCGCCGCTGTGCGACAGCAACTGGTCGGTGTAGGTCAGGTTCCAGTAGAGCGTCGGCAGGCAAAGCAGCACCGCCACGACAAGGCTGATCGAAAACCGGCGGTTGAGGATGACGCCGCGCGTTTCGCGCAGCGACAGGGTGGACAGCATCAGCGCGCCGAGAAAGATCGCGTTGTTGTATTTCGACAGGATGGCGGCGGCCATCGCCACGCCAAACAGCACATAGGTGGCCAGGGAACGCCGCTGCACCAGTTCGACGAGCGCAAGAAACAGCACCACTGAAAAACAGAAAGCGGCGATCGAGTGGGTGAGGGCGTGCTGCATCTCCCACACCATCTGCGGAAACAACAGCAGGCCGAACAATGCGGCGGCGCCAGCGCGGCTGGAATAGCCCAGGCGGCGGACAGCGATGAAAACCGACGCCAGCGCCGCTCCGATCAGTAGGTACTTCACGATCTTGAGCGCGAGGATGTTCGTTCCGACCACGGCGGCGACGAGGCGGGCGAGCCAGGTGTAGAGCGGCGGCTGCGAGCCGCCATAGCCAGCCCAGAGGTAGTGCATGTACATCATCTGCTCGGAATCGTCGACGCCGACACCGGTTCCTACGACATGGGACAGCAGCGCCATCACCACGATCTGAACGACGCAATAGACCGCGACGCAGACCAGTGCGGCGTTGAAGGGACCGACCTTGCCTTCGCAGAGCCAGTCCGTCCATTTCTCTAGATACTGCAAGGGGATCGTCTTCTCATTGAGGGAAAATGCCTGCGGCCAATTGCCGAAGGCCCCTTACACGATCTCACGCTCCCTGTCGCCTTTTCAGGTCCGCATCTTCTCGCCGCTGGGGTCGAAGGGCGCCTCGACATTGATACGCGCCGGACGCCGGTGGCCGAGGATCTCGATCTCGAACAGTCCGGCACTTTCGTCCTCGGCGAGTGCCGCCGGCACATAGCCCTGCGCCATCGACTTCTGCACATAGTGCGCATAACCGCCCGAGGTGACCCAGCCGACCACGCGCCAGTCGCGGTCGACGATGCCGCGCACGGCGGAAGCGCCTTCGGCAGCCTTCGAGCCACGCACTTCCTTGCCCGCCATGTCGAAGCGCGGCGCGCCATAGCCATGCGGCTTTTCCACCGTGCCATAGTCTTTGCCGACCTTGGCCCAGATCGGCTCGTCGCCCATGACATCGGCGTCGGCCGCATCGACGATGAAGGAAACACGGCGCAGTTTCGGCCCTTTCGCCTGTTCCTTGGCGGCGGCCTCGCGGCCGATGAAGTCGTTCTTCTCCAGCTTGATTAAGCGGTCCATCGCGCCTTCGAACGGGCCGTAGATCGGGCGCAGCTCGCGGTACCAGGTCGGGAAGTTCTTCTCCAGGCGCATGGAGAGCAAAGCGCGCATGCCGAAATCGACGAGGCCGAACTCCTCGCCGGCGTCCTTGATCGCCTTGTAGACCAGACGCTCATAGGCCGGCGCCATCCAGATTTCATAGCCGAGATCGCCGGTATAGGTGATGCGGTTGACCATGCAGGGCGCGCCGCCGACCGCCATTTCGCGGAAATCCATGAAGCGAAACGCCTTGGTCGAGATGTCGACATCGACCAGCTTCTGCAAGAGGTCACGCGACTTCGGCCCGGCGATGGAGAGACCCACCAGCGTCTGGTCGAAGCGGTGGATGCGCACCGAACCATCCTTCGGCAGGTGCTTTTCGAACCAGCGCATGTGGTATTTCTGCGCTGCGGACGAACCCCAGATCATAAATCTGTCTTCGCCTGCCTTGGCGATGGTGAAGTCGCCGATCAGCTTGCCGAACTCGTTGATCATCGGCGTCAGCACGATGCGGCCGATCTTCGGCATGCGGTTGGTCATCAGCCGGTTGAGGAAATCCTCAGCCGCAGGTCCCGACACTTCGTATTTGGCGAAGTTGGCGATTTCGGTGACGCCGACGCGTTCGCGCGTGGCGCGCACTTCCTCGCCGATAGGACCGAAATCGTTTGAGCGGTGGAAGGAGACGACGTCCTTCGGCTCCTTGCCCTTCGGCGCGAACCACAGCGGGGTCTCCAGGCCCCAGCTATCGCCCATTACGGCGTTGTTGGCGAGCATCGTGTCATAGAGCGGGGTGGTTTGTGCAGGGCGCGCAGCCGGCAGCTCTTCATTGGGGAAGCGGATGGAGAAGCGGCGCGAATAGTTTTCGCGCACCTTTGCGTTGGTGTAGCGCAGGCCGGCCCACTCGCCGAAGCGGGCGACATCCATGCCCCAGACGTCGAAGCCGGGATCGCCATGCACCATCCAGTTGGACAGCGCGAGGCCGACGCCGCCGCCCTGGCTGAAGCCGGCCATGACGGCGCAGGCGCACCAGAAATTGGTCAGGCCCTGCACCGGCCCGACCAGCGGATTTCCGTCGAGCGCGAAGGTGAAGGGGCCGTTGATGATCTGCTTGATGCCGGCTTTCTCGATGCCGGGGAAATGCTTGAAGCCGATCTCCAGCGACGGCGCGATGCGGTCGAGGTCGGGCGGCAGCAGTTCATGGCCGAAATCCCACGGCGTATTGACCGGCGACCAGGGTTTGCAGGCTTTTTCATAGGTGCCGAGCAGGATGCCGTTGCGCTCTTGGCGGGTGTAGATCTCGCCCTTGAAGTCGAGCACGCCGATCATCTCGCGGCCGGTCGATTTGTTGAATTCCTCGACCTCGGGCATCGGCTCGGTGAGCAGGTACATGTGCTCCATGGCCAGCACCGGCAGTTCGACGCCGACCATGCGGCCGATCTCGCGCGCCCACAGGCCGCCGCAGTTGACGACATGCTCGGCGTGGACGGTGCCCTGTTCGGTGACGACGTTCCAGGTGCCGTCAACTTCCTGCGTCAAGTCGACGACGCGGTTGCGCAGCACGATCTCGGCGCCCAGCTTCTTGGCCGCCTTGGAGTAGGCGATCGTCGTGCCGGAGGGATCGAGATGGCCTTCGACCGGATCCCACATGGCGCCGACGAAATTGGTCTCGTCCATCAGCGGGAACATCGCCTTGGCTTCGGAGGGCGTGATCAGCTCGGTGTCCATGCCGAGATAGCGGCCCTTGGCGTGGGCCAGGCGCAGAAAATCCATGCGCTCGGGCGTATCGGCCATCATCACGCCGCCGGTCAGATGCAGCGAGCAGGACTGGCCGGAGATTTCCTCGATCTCCTTGTAGAGCTGCACCGTATAGGCCTGCAGTTTGGCGACGTTGGGATCGCCGTTCAGCGTGTGGAAGCCGCCGGCTGCGTGCCAGGACGAGCCGGAGGTGAGCTCGGACCGCTCGATCAGCATGATGTCGGTCCAGCCGGCCTTGGCCAGATGGTAGAGCACCGAGCAGCCAACGACGCCGCCGCCAATGACAACCGCTTTTACATGAGATTTCATGAGAGATAGGTCCGTTTTTGCGTAAATTGAATCAGGTGTGTCGGTTGGCAGGATGCCGCCAGTTGCTTGCCGATCAAAAATCGGTCGGCGCGCCGCCTTCGGCCGTGCGCTTTTCGACGAAGTCGTTGAGCTCTTCGCGGATCGCCGGGTCCATATAGGGTTCCTCGTAGGATGCCAGCCGCTCCTTCCAGACCTTGTTGGCCTTTTCCAGCGCGGTCGGCGATCCGGCTTCGGCCCAGGTCTCGAAATTGCGCCAGTCGGAGAGGATGGGCGAGTAGAAGGCTGTCTTGTAGCGGTCCTGCGTGTGCTGGGTGCCGAAGAAATGGCCGCCGGGGCCGACCGACTGGATGGCGTCGAAGCCGAGCGCTTCGTCGGACAGGTCGAGCGGGGTGAGGAACTCGGCCACCATCTGCAACAGGTCGATGTCCAGCATGGTCTTCTCGTAGGAACAGCGCAGGCCGCCTTCGAGCCAGCCGGCGCCGTGCATCATCAGATTGCCGCCGCCCTGGATGGCGCCCCACAGCGAGAACACACTTTCATAGGCTGCCTGCGCGTCGACGGTGTTGGCGGCGCAGGTATTGGAGGTGCGGTAGGGGATCTTGTAACGGCGGGCAAGCTGGCCGCCGACAAGCTGCGCCTTCATATATTCAGGCGTGCCGAAGGCCGGCGAGCCCGACTTCATGTCGACATTCGAGGTGAAGCCGCCATAGCCAACCGGCGCGCCCTTTCTCACCATCTGGGCAAAGGCGATGCCGGACAGCGCCTCGGCATTTTGCTGCACCAGCGCACCGGCGATGGTCACCGGCGCCATCGCGCCGGACAGGGTGAAGGGCGTGATGACGACGACCTGACCCTTGCTCGACATCTGGATGATGCCTTCCATCATCGGCACATCCAGTTTCAGCGGCGAATTGGTGTTGATGATGGTGAAGACGGACGGCTCTTCGAGCATCTGCTCATGGCTGATGCCGCGGGCGATCCTGGCGATCTCGATGCCGTCGACATTGCGCTCCTTGCCGAGCGAATAGATGTGGAACACCTTGTCGGTCAGCGTGGCGAGGTCGCGGATGCATTCGAGGTGGCGCACGGAAGGATGGATGTCGGTCGGCTCGACCGGATAACCGCCGGTGCAGTTCAGGATGTTGTGCATCTGCGCCAGACGCAGGAAGTTGCGGTAGTCCTGCTGGTTGCCCGGACGGCGGCCGCGATCGAGGTCGGAGCAGTTCGGTGCCGACGCCATCATCGACAGGATCACATTGTTGCCGCCGAAGCGCACATTGTGCGCCGGGTTGCGGGCATGGAGCGTGAATTCCGACGGGCAGTTGGAGATGAGATCGAGGATCATGTCGCTGTCGAAGCGCACGCGCTCGCTGCCCTCGCGGACATCGGCGCCGTTTTCCTTCATCATGCGGCGCGCTTCGTCATGCAGCACGTCGACGCCTATTTCCCTCAAGACGCGCAGCGAGGCGAGGTGGATCGATTCCAGCTCGTCGTCAGAGACCAGCTTGGTCGGCGTTAGCGGATTTCTCAGTTGCCGAAAAGCCGGCTGTTCGAAGGCGGCCGAGCCGCCGGCGCGCTTGCCCGCACGGCCACCGCGACGGGCACGGTCGGTTGCCAAAGGCGGTTCGGCTGGATGCAGGGCGGCGGTCATGATGGTCCTCGTACGATGCTGGTAGCGGGCGGCATAATGGACCGGCGGCTGTCCGACCATTGCGGAGGCGGCGACCACTAGGACGATGGAAGCGACATGCCCGAACGGCAGTCCGATAGCTGACAACCTTGCCGGGGATTGGCGGACAGGACGCGCCCACTGCGGCTCTTGGCGCAAGGGGATTTCAGGCGCGGCCCTTCCTTTCCCTAAATCGAACCGCTAGCTCAGTGGTTTGCCGCTGGATGGGCCGGCAATTCATGTGGAAGGCATCATGGCTGCGACCGGTTCGAGCGATGGCGAAGCGGGGACGCAATGGGCGGCGCTTGCCGGCGTAACTGCCGCCCTCGCGATGTTCGGTGCGGCGCAAGGGCTGAGCTCGCCGCTGTTTACGCTGCTGATGCAGAAGCAAGGCATGTCGCCGGCGCTGATCGGCTTGTCGGCAGCGATGATGCCGCTTGGTCTGATCCTTTCGGCCTCGTTCGTGCCGGCAGCCGTTCGGCTGGTCGGCGCGCGCAACCTGGCTGTGGGTTGCTCATTGATTGGGGCGCTGTGCTTCCTCGGCATCGGCTACCTGCAGGACTGGGTGGGCTGGTTCGTCATCCGCTTCATCATCGGTATCGTCATCAACCCGCTCTATATACTGGGCGAAGTATGGGCGCTGTCGCTGGCGCCGCCGTCGCGCCGCGGCAGGGTGATGGGGGCATTCAACACCGTGCTGGGCGCTGGCTATGCTGCGGGGCCTTTGGTCCTGACCGCGGTAGGGATATCGGGCTGGGTTCCTTTCCTGGTCGGCATGGCCGGCTTCATCCTGTGCGCCGCGATCCTTCGTGCTGTTTCGTCAAGCCTCGCCGGCTTCGAGGATGACGGCCAATTGCCGGGCGGCTTTTTCGGTTTCGCCAGGCTGGCGCCGGCGCTGTTGTTTGCCGTGCTGGTTTCGGCGGCGGTCCAGCAGGGCACCTACGCTTTGATGCCGGTCTTCGGTGCTGCCTATGGCTTGCCCGAAAGGACGCTGGCGGCCCTGGTGATGGCACTGTCGCTGGGAAACATCTTCCTGCAAATCCCGCTCGGCCTGCTGGCCGAGCGTTTCGGCGGGCGGGCGATGATCATCTTCTGTGCGTTGGCGACAACGGCCTGCGCGGTTTTGCTGCCGTTGCTGATCACGACGCCGGCGATCTGGCTCGTCCTTCTCGTCATGGGCGCGGTCGGCTATGGCGTCTACACCATGGCGCTGGTGGAGCTCGGCAGCCGCTTCAGGGGAACCGTGCTGGTCGCCGGCAACGCCGCCTTCGCATTGATGTGGGGCGCCGGCGGCATTGTCGGCCCGCCTGGCGCCGGTGCCTTGATGCAGACCATCGGTCCGCTCGGTCTGCCGGTGGTGATCGCCGGCCTCGACGCGCTGCTGGTGAGCTTCGCGCTCTATCGATCGTTCAAGCGCCAAAACTCCTGACGGCCCAAAACTCCTGATAGGCCAAAACTCCTGACAGGCCCAAAAACTCCTGACAGGCCTTGTCTGGAGCAAACGGTTTTTCCCGGGGCGGGGCTTACCCGTGTCGGACAGAAAAGCTAGTCCTGAACCTGGTTTAGGTCCCAATGATGAACCTGGCGGAAGCTGACAACGAGAAGATGCAGTGGGCGGCGATCAGCGGCGTGATCGCGACCGTCTCGGTGTTCGCCATCGCGCAAGGCCTGTCCTATCCGCTGCTGAGCTTCATCCTGCAACGCCAGGGCGTTTCGCCGGCCATCATCGGGCTCTCGGCGGCAATGACGCCGATCGGCTTCATTGTCTCGTCGCCGCTGATCCCGGCACTGGCGCGCCGGTTCGGGGCAGGGCGCACCGCGCTTACCTGCGCGGCGTTTTCGGCTATTGTGCTTGCGCTGATCGGCTGGACGCAGAATGTCTATCTGTGGTTTCCGCTGCGCTTCTTGATCGGGGTGGTGACCAATCCGCTCTATGTCTTGAGCGAAATCTGGGTCATTGCACTGGCGCCGCCATCGCGCCGCGGTCGCGTCATGGGTGTCTATTCAACCATCATCTCGGCCGGCTTCGCTGCCGGGCCGCTCTGCCTGCTCGCTGTCGGCACCGTGGGATGGCCGCCATTCCTGGTGGGGATCGCCGCCTTCATCTTCTGCGGCGCCTGCCTCGCGCTGGTGCTGCCGCGACTGCCGAAGGTCGACGAAGCTGGGCGCCGGGTTTCGGTCATGGGCTTCGTGCCACTGGCATGGCTACTGCTGTCGGCGGTGGTCGTTGCCGCCGGTTTCGAACAGGGCGTGCTGGCGCTGCTGCCGGTGTACGGCACGCACTATGGCATCGCGGAAGCGCGCATGTCCGCGCTGCTGTCGGTGATGATCGCAGGCAACATCGCCATGCAGGTGCCGCTCGGCTTGCTGGCGGAACGGCTGACGGCGCGGCTGGTGCGATTCGTCTGCGTCGTGGTGACTGTGCTGGGCTGCGTGCTGCTGCCGCTGCTGATCGAGACGCCGTTGATCTGGCCTTGCGTCTTTATCTGGGGCGCGGTCTCCTATGGCATCTACACCATGTCGATCATCGAGCTCGGCGAGCGCTTTACCGGCTCGGCGCTGGTCGCCGGCAATGCCGCCTTCTCCCTGATGTGGGGCATCGGCGGCATCGTGGTGCCGCCGCTGGCGGGTGGCGTCATGGATGTGATCGGCGCCTCCGGCCTGCCGATCACGCTGGGCACGATTTGTCTGGCACTGGCTGTGGCCACGGTCCTGCGTCGGCGGATGGTTTGAGGTCGCATTCCCACCCATGACCGAACGTCACCATCTTGAATAAAACCGCTTGGAACGCGATGTAGGCAGGGCTGCCCGCCACTAGCCTGGAGACCGTGCGTGACCCAATCGACGACAAAACGCCAGACGGATGCCACCGTGGAGGACAAGTTCCTCTGGCTGGAGGACCGGACCAGCAAGGAATCGCTCGACTGGGTGCATCGCCAGAACGAGATCACCGTGGCCGAACTACAGGGCGATCCGTCCTACCAGGCGGCCTTCGAGACGGCGCTCGACCTGATGACGGCCGAGGACAACATTGCGGCCGGTGCCGCGCTCAACGGCCAAGTCTATAATTTCTGGCAGGACAAGACCAATGTGCTCGGCCTCTGGCGCCGCACGACGGTCGCTTCCTACAAGACCGAGAAGCCTGTGTGGGAGACGATCATCGACTTCGACGTGCTGTCGGCCAAGGAGGGGGTGAAGTGGGTGTTCAGCGGCGCCAGCCGCCTTTACCCCGATTTGAACCTTTGCCTGGTGGCGATGTCGCCGGATGGCGGCGATGCCAGCGAGATGCGCGAATTCGACATCGAGACCAAATCATTCATCGAGGGCGGCTTCCGCGCTCCCGCCTCGAAATCCGGGTTTTCCTGGCTGGACAAGGACACGGTCATTGTCTCGGCTGCCTTCCATGAAGACGACAAGACCCAGTCCGGCTATCCGCGCGTCGTCAAGCTGTGGAAGCGCGGCACCCGGTTGGAGGATGCGACGCCGATCTTCGAGGCCGAGAAGCAGGATCTCGCGGCCGGCGCGGGAGTCGAGCATGATGGCGACAGGCAGTATTTGTTTCTGGCCCGCACGATCGCCTTCTTCTCCTCGCACAGTTTTCTGCGCCTGCCGTCGGGCGAAAACCGCCGCATCCCGTTGCCGGACGATGTCACCGACACCGCGCTGTTCAAGGGCCGGTTCGTGTTCGGGGTGCGCAGCCCATGGACGGCGCCGGGCGGCACTGAGTGCTTGCCGGACGGCCTCTATTCCTTCGATTTCGAACACTGGATGGACACCGGCGACCTGGGCCCTGTTGAAACCATGCTCGCGCCAGCGCACCGTGTTTCGGTCGCCGGCATTGCCCGCACTCAGGACCGGCTGTTCATCAATCTGATGGACAATGTGCGCGGCAAGGTCGTTGTCGCCGAGCGCAGCGGCGACCGCTGGTCGCTGAAGCCGGTGGCGCTGCCCGAGAACGGCAATGTCGGCATCGCGCATGCCGAGCATTTCGGTTCCAGCGTCTCCTTCTCCTTCACCGATTTCCTGACGCCGAGTTCGATCATCTGGTCGGATGATGACGGGGTGACGCTGGCCACCGTGAAATCGCAGCCGGCGCGGTTCGACGCCGGTCCGCTGGTCTCCGAACAGTTCGAGGCGCGCTCGAAGGACGGCACCATGATCCCGTATTTCGTCGTCAGGCGGCGCGACCAGAAGGGTCCGGTACCGACGCTTCTCTATGGTTATGGCGGCTTCGAAATACCGCTGCTGCCCGGCTATGCCGGCGTGCGCGGCAGGCTGTGGCTGGAGAAGGGCAATGCCTATGTGCAGGCCTGCATTCGCGGCGGCGGTGAGTTTGGGCCGGCCTGGCATCAGGCGGCGCTGACGGGCAATCGCCAGACTGCCTTCGACGATTTCGCCGCGGTGGCGCAGGACGTCGTCAGGCGCGGCATCGCCACGGCTGCTTCCCTCGGCATCCAGGGCGGCTCGAATGGCGGCCTGCTTACCGGCGTTTCCCTGACGCAGCATCCCGAACTGTTCGGCGCCGTCATCATCGAGGTGCCGCTGCTAGACATGCTGCGCTACACCGAACTGCCGCCAGGCGCCTCGTGGATCGGCGAATATGGCGATCCGGCAAAACCGGAAGAAGCCAAGTGGCTCGCCGCCTATTCGCCGTACCATCATGTCTCGGCCGATGCCGTCTATCCCCCGGTGCTGCTCACGACATCGACCGCCGACGACCGCGTCCATCCCGGCCACGCCCGCAAGATGGCGGCGAAGCTGCAGGAAGCAGGTCACGGCAAGACGTTGTTCTTCGAGGAGACGGAAGGCGGCCATGGCGGGCGCGGCGACCGCCGGCCGCAAGCGGCGCAAACCGCCATGAAATACGTGTTCCTGCAAAGGGTATTGAGCGGCACCGCTTGAATTCCGGGCCTCGGGCGGCATAGACTGCCGCCATGGTCTACATGAGCACATCCGGCGCCTTCGGGGTCGCGGTGACACCGTCGCCGCGCACGCTGCGCGCCGAACTGCTCAGGCTGTGCGCCCGCATCGGCTATTCGCCGCCCGCCGTCCTCTGACGAAGTCGCCCCGGCAGCTTGCCGGTTTGATTCCAGAGGAAAGAGCAAACCCATGACTTACCAGAATTATTCGCTGAAGCAGCTTCAGCAGATTGACGCCGCGCATCATCTGCATCCCTTCACCGACCACAAGGAATTGCGCGAGACCGGCTCGCGCATCATCACCCGCGCCAACGGCCCGTTCATCTACGATGCCGACGGCACCGAAATACTCGACGGCATGGCCGGGCTGTGGTGCGTCAATGTCGGCTATGGCCGCGACGAGCTGGCCGACGCCGCTTACGCGCAGATGAAGGAATTGCCCTACTATAATTCCTTCTTCAAATGCTCGACGCCGACGCCCGTGCTGCTGTCGAAGAAGCTGGCCGAGCTGGCGCCCAAGGGCATCGCCCAGGTGTTTTACGGCTCCTCCGGCTCGGAGGCCAACGACACGGCGCTGCGGCTCGTGCGCCACTATTGGGTGCTGGAAGGCAAACCGGAGAAGAACCGCATCATCTCGCGCAAGTCGGCCTATCACGGCTCGACCGTCGCCGGCACGTCGCTCGGCGGCATGGATTTGATGCACAAGCAGCTCGGCGGGGCGGTTCCCAACATCGTCCATGTGATGATGCCCTATGCCTATGAGTTGGCGCTGCCTGGCGAAAGCGACCATGATTTCGGCCTGCGCGCGGCCAAGGCGGTCGAGGATGCCATTCTGGAGGCCGGCGCCGACAAGGTGGCTGCCTTCATCGGCGAGCCGGTGATGGGAGCGGGCGGGGTGAAAATACCGCCGATGAGCTATTGGCCGGAAGTGCAGCGCATCTGCCGCAAATACGATGTGCTTTTGATGCTGGACGAGGTCATCACCGGCTATGGCCGCACCGGCGAATGGTTTGCGGCGCAGACCTTCGGCATCGAGCCCGACACCATCACCACGGCCAAGGCACTGACCTCGGGCTATCAGCCGCTGTCGGCGCTGCTGGTCGGCGACCGTATCGCGGCGACGCTGGTCGAAAAGGGCGGCGAATTCTACCACGGCTATACCTATTCGGGTCACCCGGTGGCCTGCGCGGTGGCGCTGAAGAATCTCGAGATCATGGAGCGAGAAGGCCTGGTCGACAGGGTCAGGAACGACACTGGACCTTACTTCGCCCAGGCGCTGCAGGAGCGCATTGCCGGCCACGAACTGGTCGGCGAGGTGCGATCGATCGGGCTGATGGGCGCGGTCGAGATCGTCAAGGACAAGGCGACCAAGGAGCGCTTCCTGCCGGCGGGCAGTGCCGCCGTCACCGTCCGCGACCACGCCATCGCGCAAGGCCTGATGCTGCGCGCCACCGGCGACACGATGATCCTGTCGCCGCCGCTGATCTGGACCCGCGCGACGATCGACATGGCTTGCGATCGCATCGCCAAAGCGCTGGATCTGGCGCAAGCGGATTTGCGCAAGAAGTAGATGGAACGACAGCCGGACGCCTTGCAATCAGGGCGCCCGGACTGTGCGCCTGCTTATCGTCAGGGTCGAAGGGGTCAGCGCACCGATCGTGCTGGTCAATGAAGACCATCAGGCAATTCCGAACGCTGCAATCGGAATATAATTCAGATCGAACAGTATAGGACTGCAAAACGCAAAAACCGCGCTCCATCGGAACGCGGCTTTGCCAGATACGCATGGCATTTCGCCAACAATACACTTGCGAAACTTACGGGCTCCGGTACGCGAGACCTGATCCGGAGCGCCGGGCGGATGCGATATGTCCGCCTCGCCATCCGTTATATAGGCACATCGTTACCGCCGGGTTATCGAGAGCTTAAGCAAATCTAAATTTGCAATTTTTCCGCGCAATAAAAATCGAGAAAAGCGCTGCCAAATTCGAAACTTATAGAGAACTGCCGCGAAGGAAATTTATGATGCCGGAAAAATCCGATCCGCCATTTCCCTGGGCGTTGAACAGCGCATAAAGCTGGGCCGCTTCGGCCCCCATTGGCGTCACCGCGCCGGCGCTTTGGGCCGCCTCCTGCGCCAGTTTCAGGTCCTTCAGCATGAGTGCCGCGGCAAAGCCCGGTTTGTAGTCGCGGTTGGCGGGTGAGGCCGGCACGGGACCCGGCACCGGGCAATAGGTGGTCAGCGACCAGCACTGGCCCGACGAAGTCGAGGCAACGTCGAACAGGGCCTGATGCGAGAGGCCGAGCTTTTCGGCCAGCACGAAGGCCTCTGCGACGCCGATCATCGAAATGCCGAGCATCATGTTGTTGCAGATTTTGGCTGCCTGACCGGCGCCGTCGTCACCGCAATGGACGATGCGGCCTGCCATCGGCTTCAGGACCGGTTCGGCCTTGGCGAAGGCATCCTTGGCGCCGCCGGCCATGAAGGTCAGCGTTCCCGCAGCAGCACCGCCGGTGCCGCCGGAGACGGGGGCGTCGATCGAATGCAGCCCGTGCTTCCTTGCTACGGCATGCGCCTTGCGGGCCGACTCGACATCGATGGTCGAGGAATCAATGAACAGGGCGCCTGGTTTGGCCTTGGGTGCGATGTCCTCGTAGACCGAGAGCACGTGCTTGCCGGCGGGAAGCATGGTGATCACGACATCGGCGTCCTTCACCGCCGCCACGGCATTCGCCATGACAATGACGCCATGCTCGCGGGCGACGGTGAGGTTTTCCGGCATCAGGTCAAAGCCGTGCACCGCGTGCCCCGCCTTGACGAGATTGGCAGCCATCGGATTGCCCATATTACCCAAGCCGATGAAGGCGATCGTCGTCATTGTTCTCTCCTGGTCTTGCTGGCTTCAGCGGCCAATCAACGCCCGCGCGATGATGACGCGCATGATCTCGTTGGTGCCTTCGAGGATCTGGTGGACGCGCAGGTCGCGCACCAGTTTTTCGATACCGTAATCATGAAGATAGCCGTAACCGCCATGCAGCTGCAGCGCCTCGTTGGCGACGTTGAAGCCGATGTCGGTGACGAAGCGCTTGGCCATGGCCGACCATTTGCCGGCGTCCGGCGCCTTGCGGTCTAGCTTCGAGGCGGCAGCATAGAGGAAAATGCGTGCCGCCTGCAGTTCGGTTTCCATGTCGGCCAGCCGGAACTGCAGCGCCTGGAACTGGTTGATCTTCGAGCCGAAGGCTTTGCGTTCGCCCGTATAGGCCAAAGCCTTGTCGAGCGCCGATTGCGCGCCGCCGAGCGAGCATGCCGCAATGTTGAGGCGGCCGCCGTCAAGGCCGGCCATGGCGATGCCGAAACCTGCGCCTTCCCCCGACAGCAGGTTTGCAGCCGGCACCTTGCAGTCCTCGAAGATCACCTGGCGGGTCGACTGCATGTGCCAGCCCATCTTGTGCTCGTTGGCGCCGAAGGACAGGCCGGGCGCATCCTTCGGCACGACGAAGGTGGAAATGCCCTTCGGCCCGTCGGCGCCGGTGCGCGCCATGACGACATAGAGGTCGCTGTCGCCGGCCCCGGAGATGAACTGCTTGGCGCCGTTAAGCACATAGTCGTTGCCGTTCTTCACCGCGCGCGTCTTCAGCGCCGCGGCATCCGAGCCTGAACCCGGCTCGGTCAGGCAGTAGCTCGCCAGCCATTCCATCGAGGTCAGCTTCGGCAGGAAGCGTTGGCGCTGCTCGTCGTCGCCGAAGCGGTCGATCATCGACGCCGCCATATTGTGGATCGAGATGAAGGAGGAAAACGCCGGATCGGCGTGCGACAGTGCCTCGAAGATCAGCACGGCGTCGAGCCGGCCGAGCGCCGAGCCGCCGACATCGTCCCTGACATAGATGCCGCCGAGGCCGAGCGGGCCGGTCTCGCGGATTACATCGGCAGGAAAGTGTCTTGCCCGGTCCCATTCGAGCGCATTGGGCGCAACGCGATCGGCGGCGAAGGCCTGTGCCATCTCCTGGATGGCGCGCTGTTCCTCGTTGAGCTCGAACTGGCTGGTGCTCGCATCGACCGCGGCGTCCATGGCGTGCTCCCTGTGTTCCCCAGCTGGGGTTGGCTTGCTGGCCTGTTGTTTTTGGCTTTGCGCGCCGCTCAATCTAGACCAATGATGCCGCCGCGCAACCCGGCTCGCCGCGCAGCCGCTGTGCATGAATGGATCAAGGGAGCATTGCGTGCCGACATATTTCGACGAATTGCTCGACCGCTTCCATGCCTATCTCCGGGGCGTGGACAACGCGCTGGTGCGGGACGCCGTGACCCGGATCGGCTGGAATATGACGGCGCGCGTGCTCGAAGCGCATCCGCTGCCTTGCCTTGGTCTGCTCGACCGCATTGTCGAACTGGCGCCGCCGGACCCGCAGCCTCTGGTGCAACTGCTGGCGGAGCGTCGTGACGATCTGTGCTGGGGGCAGACCTACAACGCGAGCGATTTTGGTGAAGCGTTCTTGCAGAAATACGGCTGGCTGGAGGTGTTTGGCACGCGCGGCCATTTCGCCAATGAAGAGGTCGCGGCCGGATTGCTGATCCTGGGGCCCGGCATCACCTATCCCGACCATCATCACATTGCCGAGGAGATCTACATTCCGCTGACCGGCGGCACCGAGTGGCGCATGGGCGAAGGCGGCTTTCACACCCGCCAGGCGGGCGAAATTATCCATCACGCCTCCAATGTCAGCCATGCCATGCGCACCGGCAGCGAAGCGTTGCTGGCGCTCTACATCTGGCGCGGCGGGCCGCTGGCGCAGAAATCGACCGTTTCCGGCGCGCAGGGCAGGGGCTGAGCATGGCCAAGGCGATCATGCTGCAAGGCACGGGTTCGGATGTCGGCAAGACGGTGCTGGTGGCGGGGCTCTGCCGCGCGGCCAGGAATCGCGGGCTGAAAGTCAGGCCGTTCAAGCCGCAGAACATGTCGAACAATGCCGCCGTCGCCGACATTCCGGGCGACGACCGCCCCGGCGGCGGCGAGATTGGCCGTGGGCAATGGCTGCAAGCGCTGGCGTGTGGTGTTCAGCCGACCGTGCATATGAATCCGGTGCTGCTCAAACCCCAGAGCGACATCGGTTCGCAGGTGATCGTGCAGGGCAAGGTGTTCGGCGAGGCGCGAGCGCGCGACTACCAGACAATGAAAGCGGGGCTGATGGACGCCGTGCTGGAGTCCTGGACGAAGGTCGGTGAGGGCGCCGATCTGGTCGTCGTCGAGGGCGCCGGATCGCCGGCCGAAATCAACCTGCGCAGCCGCGACATCGCCAATATGGGCTTTGCCACGCGCGCCGACGTGCCGGTCATCCTGGTCGGCGACATCGACCGCGGTGGCGTCATCGCTTCGGTCGCCGGCACGCATCTGATCCTGCCGGAGGGAGACAGGCGCATGATCGTCGGCTACCTCATCAATAAGTTCCGCGGCGATGTCTCGCTGTTCGACGACGGCATCCGGTCGATCGAAAGCTTCACCGGCTGGCGCTGCTTTGGCGTCGTGCCGTGGCTGAAGGCGGCGGCGCGATTGCCTTCGGAGGATTCGGTCGTGCTCGAACGCCTGGCATCGGGCGAGAAGCGGGCGTTGAAGGTCGCCGTGCCGATGCTTGGCCGCATCGCCAATTTCGACGACCTCGACCCGCTCAAGGCCGAACCGCAGGTCGAAGTGGTGTTTGTGCCGCCGGGGCAGCGCTTGCCGGAGGATGCCGGCCTGGTGGTCATTCCCGGTTCCAAATCGACGATCGGCGATCTCATGAAGTTCCGCGAGAATGGCTGGGATCGCGATCTCCTCGCGCACCGCAAACGCGGCGGCCATATCGTCGGCATTTGCGGCGGCTTCCAGATGCTCGGCCGCCTGGTGCGCGATCCCGATCGCATCGAGGGCAGCGTCACCGAGGCGGAAGGTCTTGGTCTGCTCGACATCGAGACGGTGATGGAGCCGGAAAAGACGGTGCGCAATGTCAGCGCCCGCTCAGTGCCGTTCGGCCTGGCGCTCGAGGGCTACGAAATCCATCTCGGCCGTACCACCGGGCCGGACATGGCGCGGCCGTCGGCTGTGATCAACGGCATCGACGACGGTGCCATTTCCGCCGATGGCAAGGTTTTTGGCACCTATCTGCACGGCCTGTTTTCCGCCGACGCTTTCCGAGCGAGATTCCTGGAAAGCCTCGGCGTGAAAGGCGGCGGCGTCGACTATCGGGCGGAGGTGGAAAACGCTCTGGACGAGATCGCAACCGAACTGGAGCGCCATCTCGATTGCGATGCGATTTTTGGGTTAGCGAGGTAGGGCCGCCCATCGTTTCGTCATCCTCGGGTCTGCGCTTCCGCTTCGTTTCCACTCCGTGGATGTCGAAGTTCGGGCGCTTTCGCCGACCTTCGACGCGGCGCTGAAGGACCAAGGCCGATGGCGAAGGATTCTGCGAAACTGATCACCAGCGGGACGGTGAGCGAGGCGTATTCGACATTGCGAAAATGGCCGGGCGCCGTTTCGCGATAGCCACAAATGTCGGTGACCGCGTTCTGCAGCCGCAGGCCCGGCGCGCGCCGCACCATCTCGAACCGGTCGGCTACCGGGCGGTGCTGTTGATCGTGGCGCTCCGTCTCGCCGGACATGGTCATCCTTCCGCGCGGAAGAGCCTAACGGACCATGCATCCAAAGCAAAAGCGCCCGGCTTTTGACCGGGCGCTTCGAATTGCAGAAGTCTCGGGTGCCTAGGCGCCGCGCATCAGGCAGGCGGCGGCAAGCACAATGTATGCGATGAGGACAATCCACACCGCAGCCAGAGGAATGAACGCAAGAACGCCAAGCGCGGCGAGCACGCCGATGATGGCGATGACTAGGGATATGATGAAAACAAGCTGAGTGGGTGCACTAAGATTCATGTGTGGTCCCTCCAACATGATTCGTACAACGGCATCCTATCAGGCGTGAGGCTTATACACCAATCAGCTGGCGCAATGGGTTCGCCGGGTCGGCCAGCAGCTTCACCGCCAGCGCCAGGCAGATGATCACCAGCAGCGGCTTGATCAGCCGGGCGCCGATGCGGATGGCAAGGCTGGCGCCGAGCCGGGCGCCGAGGAACTGGGCGACGCCCATCATCAGCCCGATCTTCCAGTAGACGACGCCGGCGATGGCAAAGACGATGAAGCCGCCAATGTTGGAGGCGAAATTGAGCAGCTTGGTGTGTGCCGTCGCCTTGAGCACGCCGAAGCCGGCAAGGCTGACGAAGGCCAGCATATAGAAGGAGCCGGCTCCCGGCCCGAACAGCCCGTCATAGAAGCCGACCAAAGGGGCGATGATCAGCCCGAACAGGAAGGGCGACAGGCGCTCGGCGCGGTCGACATCGTTCATGTTGGGTTTCACGGCGAAGTAGATCGCGATGGCGATCAAAAGCAGCGGCAGCAGCGCCCGCAGGAGATCACCTGGCACGAATGCCGCCAGCAAGGCGCCGACGGCACTGCCGGTAAGGGCCAGAAGCGCCGATGGCAGCTGTCGACGCAGATCGACATGGCCATTCCTGGCATAGTGGATGGTCGCCGAAGCGGTGCCGAAAATGCCCTGCAGCTTGTTGGTTCCAAGTGCTGCGACCGGCGGGAATCCGGCAAGCAGCAGGGCCGGGATGGTGATCAGCCCGCCGCCGCCGGCTATCGAATCGACAAAGCCGGCTGCAAAGGCGGCGAAGGCAAGCATGATGACGGTGTGGGTAGCGAGGTCGAGCATCGGGATTTCTGAACATTCCGGCGGGAAAGGTGATGCCGCGCCTTCTCATGGCCATCTGGTTTGCGCAAGGCCGATTCCGCGCTACGTCCATCCAAGCGCGTTGCGCTTGGATTTCCTGTGGTGCATGTCATTATCCCAATACCGCTGGGCAATTTTGGGTCATGTGCACTGGGCGGACTCGGAAAAGGGATACTGTTGGCGATGGCATTGCTCGACCAGATACGCTCGATCTTCGATGGTGACCCCGGCGTGCGCAAGGTTGCCGACGACCCGGTGCTGTCGGCGGAACTCTTGATGCTGTTTCGCATGATCCTGGCCGACGGCTCGGTTTCGGAGAGCGAGATGGTCGCCTTCCGGCGCATCTGCAAGGACGCCTTCGGCATCCCGGAAACCAGCATCGACGCGGTCATCGAATATCTCAATGATTTCGGCTACGAGACCAACGGTTCGCAAGCCATTGCGCTGTTCCGCGATCTCGATGTCGAACGGCGCAAGTTGCTGGCGCTCCACATGGCGGAGATCGCCAAAGCCGATTCCAAACTGGCAGAGAGCGAAGTGCGGCTGTTGCGCCGCACGCTCGATTTGCTCGACATCAGCCCGGTCGATGTGGTGAAGCCGGAGGAGTGAGGCAGACCAGGGGCAACGGCCGCCCGGCCGGGTCCCCGCTGCTTCGCAGCGTCCCAGCGTTCGTGACCTTTCATCGTGCCACTGGCACGATGAATTCGCTGCGCGAACCGGTCACTCACCCCTGTTCCTGCATACGGTGAGCGATCGCCCGATGCAGATCGGGCGCAGCCGCGACCAGCGCCCTGGCCGCCTCCGACTGCGGATGATCGAGCACGTCGCCGGTCTTGCCGCGCTCGACGATCCTGCCGTCATGCATGACCAGCACCTCATCGGTGATGGCGCGGGCGACGGTCAAATCGTGAGTGATGAAGAGATAGGCGATGCCGAGCTTCTGGTTGAGCTCTGCGAACAGATCGAGGATCTGGGCGCGGATCGAGACGTCGAGCGCCGAGACCGGCTCGTCGGCGACGACCAGCTTCGGCCTGGTGATAATGGCGCGGGCGATCGACAGGCGCTGGCGCTGGCCGCCGGAAAACTCATGCGGATATTTGTCCATGTCGCTGACGCCGAGGCCGACCTCGTGCAGCGCATGCGCCACCATCTCGCGCCGCTCGGCCGGTGTCGGCTTCTTTTCCAGTACATGCAGCGGCTCGGCGACCAGTTTCTCGACCTTCTTGCGCGGGTCGAAAGAGCCGTAGGGATCCTGGAACACCACCTGCATGTCGCGCCGCGCGGCTTTGAGCTCCGCCTCGCTTTTGCCGGTGATGGTCTCGCCGCGAAAGCGGATCGTTCCCGATGTCGATTTGTCGAGCGCCAGGATCATGCGGGCAAGCGTTGACTTGCCGCAGCCGGAGCGGCCGACCAGCGCCACCGATTGGCCCGGCGCCAGCGACAAGGACACGTCGTCGACGGCGCGGATTGGAGCCGCTGACTTGAACAGGGAGGTGCGCCGGCCCGGATAGTCCCGTGTCACGCCTTCGACCTCAAGCAGCGGTTTGCCCTGGCCGGTGGCGTGAACCTTGGCGCGCGCGGGCACGTGCATGGAGGCCAGCGCCAGCTGGCGCGTGTAGGGATGCAGCTGTTCCGATAGCGTGCGTGCGGTGTCGCCGGCTTCCATCACCTCGCCATGACGCAGGATGGTGATGCGGTCGGCCATTTCGGTGACGACGGCGAGATCGTGCGAGATCAGAAGCAGGCCCATGCGGTTTTCGCTGACAAGGCCGCGCAAGAGGTCGAGGATCTGCGCCTGCAGCACCACGTCGAGCGCCGTGGTCGGCTCGTCGGCGATGAGCAGCTTGGGTTTCAATGCGCAGGCAATGGCGATGACGACGCGCTGGCGCTGGCCGCCCGACAATTCGTGCGGATAGCGCGACAGCGGGAATTTGGCCTCGGGCAGGCCGACGCGGTCGAGCATTTTGCGCGCGCGGTCTTCGGCGTCGGCACGGCTTGCCCTAGTGTGCCAGCGTATGCCTTCGGCGACCTGCTCGCCGATGGTCTTGACGGGGTTGAGCGCCGTCATCGGCTCCTGGAACACCATGCCGATGTCGTCGCCGCGCAGCGCGCACATCTGGTCCTCGGTTGCGGCCAGAATATCGATGCCGTCGAAGGTCACGCGGCCGGTGGCGCGCGCAGCATGCGGCAGAAGCTGCATGATGGTCAGCGCCGTCATCGATTTGCCCGAGCCGGATTCGCCGACCAGCCCCATCACCTCGCCGGGCGCGACGGAGAGGTCGACCCCTTTCAGGATCGGCGTGTCGCCGATGGCCAGCGACAGGTTCTCCATCTGCAGCAGGCTCATCGCTGCCGCCGCGATTTCGGGTCGAGTATGTCGGCGATGCCGTCGCCGAGCAGATTGAGCCCAAGCACCGTGACGACGATGGCCATGCCGGGGAAGATGGCCATCCAAGGCGCCACCACCATGCGCGTCTGAGCGTCGAACAGCATGCGGCCCCAGCTCGGCATTGGCGGCTGGGCGCCGAGGCCGACATAGGAGAGGCCGGCTTCGGCCAAAATGCCAAGCGCGAACTGGATGGTGCCTTGCACCAGAAGCAGCGTGGCGATGTTGGGCAGCACGTGCTCGGTTGTAATCTGCGCTTTGCTCTTGCCGGCGGCGCGGGCGGCGAGGATGAATTCGCGCGGCCAGATCGCCAGCGCGCCGGCGCGGGCGACGCGCGCAAACACCGGGATGTTGAAGATGCCGATGGCGATGATGGCGTTGATTGCGCCCGGTCCGAAGATGGCGGTGATCATGATCGCCGACAGCAGCGCCGGGAAGGCGAAGACGAGGTCGGTCAGCCGCATCAGCGCCTCGTCGACCAACCCGCCGCGCGCCGCGGCGAAGGCGCCGAGCGGCACGCCGACGCCCATGCCGATGCCGACCGCGACCAGCGCCACGGCAATCGAGTTGCGGGCGCCGACCATGATCATCGACAGGATGTCGCGGCCGAAATGATCGGTGCCGAACCAGTGCGCCGCAGAGGGCGCCAGCGTCTTGTCCGAGATCACCAGTTTGGTCACGTCGTAGGGCGTCCAGACGTAGGAGATGACCGCTATTGCAGCCACCAGCACCGTGATGGCGAAGCCGATGAGGAAGGAGCGGTTGCGGAAGGCCTTGGCCAGAATGCTGCCCAACGTCTCCTGCGGGATGTCGATGTGCAGCGTCATTGCCGGCCTCGAAGGCGCGGATCGACGATGGCGTAGGAGACGTCGACGACGAGGTTGACCGCAATGACGGCGACGACCAGCAGCATGACGATGCTTTCCACCACGATCAGGTCGCGCTGAGTGATCGCCTGGAACACCAGCCGTCCGAGGCCGGGGAGATAAAAGACGTTCTCGATGATGATGGTGCCGGCGAGCAGGAAGGCGAATTGCAGGCCCAGAATGGTCAGAACCGGGATCATCGCGTTGCGCAGCGCGTGCCGCCATAGCACGGCGCGGTAAGGCAGGCCCTTGGCGCGGGCGGTGCGGATATAGTCCTCGTTCAGCACCTCGATCAGCGCCGAGCGGGCAACGCGCGCCAGGATCGCCGCCTGCGGCAGAGCGAGGGCGATGGCCGGCAGCAGCAGCGATTTCAGCGCCGGCCAGGCGCCGGCGCTCCAGCCGGGAAAGCCGCCGGCCGGCACCAGCCGCAGCCAGACGGCAAAGAGGTAGATCAGCATCAGCGCGAACCAGAAGTTCGGGATGGCAACGCCGAGCTGGGCGGCGCCCATGGCGATCGTATCGCCGGCCCGCCCGCGCCGGCTGGCGGAATAGAGCCCGACCGGGATGGCAATGATGGTGGACAGCGCCAGCGCGATCAGCGCCAGCGGCAGGGAAACCGCCATGCGCTCGCGGACAAGGTCGATGACCGGCACTGAATAAGTGTAGGAGCGGCCGAAATCGAGGCTGAGCAGACCGCCGACCCAGTGGAGGTAGCGCAGGAGAAGCGGCGCGTTGAGGCCCATCTGGTTGCGCAGGAGTTCGACCTGCTCGGCGCTGGCGTTGAGGCCAAGCATCAGCCGCGCCGGATCGCCGGGCAGGATTTCTAGCACGGCGAAGACGACCATCGAGGCCAGGATCAAGGTTGCGATGGCGATGGCGAGGCGTTTGAGGAGGTAGGCGGTCATGGTGGAGGGGCGCCCGGTGCGGCTGCGCCTTGAAAGTCGAGTTCCCCCCACCCCCCTCTGTCCTGCCGGACCCGGCCCTTCGCTGTCGCTTCGGGCGTTCGTTGTTCGGAAAGCCAAGCAGTTGGCTTTCCGTCCGCTGCGCGGACCACTCCTCACCCCCCGCAAGGGGGGAGATCAGCAGGTTCTGTGTCGTCGACCAGCGTTCAACGTTCGCGATAGGCGAAAGCGGAGATGAGAGCCCGATCTCCCCCCTTGCGGGGGAGATGCCCGGCAGGGCAGAGGGGGGTGTGACGGAGCGCAAACGCCGCCCTTTGGCCCGCCGCCTCAATCCGTCCACTTCACCTTGGTCAGATCATTCGCCTGGATCGGCGCATTCTCCCACAGGCCCTGCAGCTTGGCGTCCCAGACGCCGACCTTCGGCAGTTCATAGAGGAAGCCGACCACGGCGTCGTCGGCCAGGATCTTCTGTGCTTCGCCGAGCAGCGTGTTGCGCTTGGCGTCGTCGGAGGTGAGGTTCAGCTCGGCGATGATCTTGTCGAAGGCGGGGTTGTCGTAGTTGAAGTAGTAGTCCTTGCGCGAGTAGATATCGATGTCGTTGGGCTCGGTGTGGGAGACGATGGTCAGGTCGTAATCCTTCTTGGTGAACACCTGGTCCAGCCACTGCGCCCATTCGACCGGAATGATTTCCAGGTCGATGCCGACATCGCGCAGCTGCGAAGCGATGATCTCGCCGCCAAGCCGCGCATAGGAAGGCGGCGGCAGTTTCAGCATCGCCTTGAAGCCGTTCTCCAGGCCGGCCTGCTTCAGCAGCTCCTTGGCCTTGTCGACATTGTGCGGATAGAGGCCGGTGAGGTCGACATAGGCTTTGCTGGCGGGCGACATGTGCGAGCCGATCGGCACGCCGAGGCCGGCCGAGGCGCCGTCGATGATCGCCTTGCGGTCGAGCGCGAAGGCAATCGCCTGCCGCACCTCGAGCTTGTCGAAAGGCGGCTTCTTGTTGTTGATCGCCAAAATGGTCTCGCCCTCGGTCGAGCCGATCACCACCTTGAAGCGCGGATCGTCCTTGACCTGCGCGACGCTGTCGGGATCGAAGAAAGGGAAAGCCTGGATGTCGCCCGAGAGCAGCGCCGGCACGGCGGCGGCGGCGTCGGGAACGATGCGGAACTCGGCTTTGTCGAGGAACACCGGGGCGCCCCAGTAGTTGTCGGATTTGACCAGCGTGATCGACGAGCCCTTGGCCCAGCTCTGGAATTTGAACGGGCCGGTGCCGATAGGCTTTTCCTTGTTGGTGTCGGCGCTCTCGGGCGCCACAATCACCGCGTCGCCCCAGCCCAGATTGTAGAGGAACGACCCCTGCGGGTTCTTCAGCGTCACCTTGACCGTTGCCGGATCGACGACTTCGACCGTATCGATGGCGGCGAACAGGGCCTTTTGCGCGTTTACGGAATTGTCGGCACGGGCGCGGTCGAGCGAGAACTTCACGTCGCCGGCGTCGAAATCGCTGCCGTCATGGAATTTGACGCCGGTGCGCAGCTTGAAGGTGTAGACCTTGCCGTCGTCGGAAATGGCCCAGCTCTCGGCAAGGTCGGGCAGCACTTCGCCATTCGGGCCGATGCGGGTCAGGCCCTCGAAGACGTTGGCGTAGAGCACTTCGTCGATCGCCGCGGCAGCACCGGCGGTCGGATCGAGATGTGGCGGCTCGAGCGTAATGCCGATCACCAGGTCGGTGCGTGCGGCAAATGCCTGACTGCCGGCCAGTGCCAGCACTGCGGCGGCAAGAATGGTTTTCCACAATTTCATCGTGCAACTCCCAAATGCTCGAACCCTGGTGCGATAGAAGCGTGATTTCGAGGTGGAGTAAATTGCGTTTCGTGCTCTGCAGCGGCGCGGGGAGGAATGTTTTTTCAGCGAAGCCGATGGTTCAGTCCGCGGCCGTGCCCCTGAGCAGCACATTCAGCCCGATCGCCATCACCTTGGCCGACTCCACCATATCAGAGATGCCGACCCATTCGTCGGACCGGTGGGCGAGGTCCAAAACGCCCGGGCCATAGGCGATGCAATCATAGATGTGGCCGATGCGGGCGATGTGCTTCTGGTCGTAAGTGCCTGGTGAAATGACATATTCCGGCTCGCGGTCGAAGATCGCCATGATGCCTTGCGCCACCGCCTTGACCACCGGCGCGTCGCGCTCGGTCATCAGCGGCAGCACCTCCATCAGGTCGCGAATCTCGTAGTCGAACTTTTTGCGCTCGCGCTTCAGCCGGTCGAGGATATCGGTCACCTCGCTCTTGACCGTGGCAAGGTCCTCCTCGAGCAGGAAGCGGCGGTCGATGGTCAGCCGGCAGGCGTCGGGCACGTTGGGCGAGGGCAGGCCGGGGCGGAAATCCTCGGTCTGGCCGCCATGGATCGAGTTGATGTTCATGGTCGAGCGCTTTGCGCCTTCGGGCACGACAGGCATGCGCGTCACCTTGCGGTCGAGCGCCGGAAACAGGTCATCCTCGAAGGCCTGCAGCACGGCGCCCATGTGGCGCACCGCATTGTCGCCGAGGAACGGCATCGAGCCATGCGCGATCTCGCCCTTGGTCTCGATCTCCGCCCACCAGACGCCGCGATGGCCAAGACAGATGCGGTCCTTGTTCAGCGGCTCCGGGATGATGACGTGGTCGACCTTGGGTTTCGAGAAATAGCCAAGCTTCGCCAGATGGGCGACGCCGCCGAAGCCGCCGGACTCCTCATCGACCGTGCCCGAAATTTCGATGGCGCCGGGAAAGTCGGGGAATACCTCCATGAAGGCTTCCGCCGCGATGATCGAGGCGGCCATGCCCCCTTTCATGTCGCAGGCGCCGCGGCCGTAGACCTTGCCGTCCTTCACCACCCCGGCAAAGGGATCGACGCTCCAGCCTTCGCCGGCTTCGACCACATCGATGTGCGAGTTGAAATGGACACAGGCTCCAGGCGAGCGGCCGTCGAAGCGGGCGACGACATTGACGCGGGGATAGCGGTCGGTGTCGCCGGGCGTGCCTTCGGCGCGGATGAATTCGGTTTCGAAGCCAAGCCTGCCTAGGCGCGCACCGATATATTCGGCGCAGGGGCGATAGGCTTCGCCAGGCGGGTTGATGGTCGGGAAGCGGATCAGGTCGGCGGTCAGTGCGACCAGGTCATCAACACGGGCGTCTATCGCTTTGAAGAGTCGTTTGTTCATTCCCGGATTTGAGCAGGCAAGGGGGTGGTTTTGCAAGCATCGCGCCACTGGCGCCGAAACTTCGTGTCGCAGCGGCAACTATGGCGGAAAATCGTTCAAATTCGCTGCTTTAGATTGGCGAATTTATCAAGGAGTGTGTGTTAGATCACTCACCTGTCGTTAAAAAGATGAAAAACCGCGTGATGACAGGGCAGGCAAGGGGCATCAAAGGGGTTTGATCTCATGACTAAAATCGTTCTCATGGCAGCTGCTTTTGCGGCGATGCTGTTCGGCACGTCCATCGAAAGCAGGGCTGCCTCGCTGGTGGCCAGCATCGACGTCTCGTCGCAGACCATGACCGTCAGCCAATACGGCCAGGTGCTTTATCGCTGGAGCGTGTCGACCGCCCGCAGTGGCTATTTCACGCCGCGCGGCACCTATCGGCCGCAACGCACGGCGCGGATGTGGTATTCGAAGAAATACCACATGTCGCCAATGCCTTACTCGGTGTTCTTCCACGGCGGCTACGCCATCCACGGCACCGGCGCGGTCAGGCAGCTAGGGCGTCCGGCATCGCATGGCTGCGTGCGGCTGCACACCGCCAATGCCGCGATGTTCTATGCGATGGTGCGCGAAGTCGGCTTCGGCAATACGCGGATCGTTGTGACGAACTGAGGCTTTCGACGACTTAAGATTGACGCTGCCCCTGGCCGGTGGCGTTGGCCTGTCCGCGCCGGCGGCGACGCCGGCCTGAGATTTCCCACCTTTTGTGGAACCACATCCACTGTCCCGGATCTTCGCGCACCCAGCGCTCGACCACGTCGGCGAGCAGTTGGGTGGTGGCCGCGACATCGACGCTGCCGCTTTCATTGCGCGGCAAGGTCAGCTTGTCCTCGATCTCGAGGCGGAAGCGGTTGCCTGGCAGCCGCACACATCGCGCCGGATAGACGTCGCAATCATAGTGACGGGCGAGCATGCCCAGAACCGGATTGCTCTGGCATGGGCGATTAAAGAAGATCGTCTCCAGTCCGCTGGAGAATTTCTGGTCGACCAAAACGCCGATATTGCCGCCTTTCTCCAGAATCGACGCCAACGCGAAGGAGGCGCCGGTCGAAGACGGCAGCAAGGCGCCCATGCTCGAACGCCGCGTCGAATGGATATAATCGGCGAGGTAAGGATTGTTCGGCGGACGAAACAGCGCCGTGATCTTCATGCCGAACGTCGCGGCAGCCACCGGCAGCAATTCAAAATTGCCGAGATGGCCGGTGAACAGGATATGCGGTTTGTCCTCGCCAGCTATCTGATGGAAATGGTCGGCGCCGCCAACTTCGACGCGGCCGGGCGTCGCTGCGTTCGGATCATAGTCGAAGAGCGCGTCAAGAAAGATGTATTCGGCGGCGAGCCGGGCCATGTTGCCCCACATGTCGGAGGCGATGGCCTCGATCTCGACATCGCTCTTTTCGGGATAGGCAAGGCGCAGATTGCTGATGGCGACGCGGTGGCGCCCGACGCGCGGACCGATGCGGCGTGCGGCGCGGTCGGCAAAATTGAGCGCGCTGTCGGCGGGCAAAAGGCGCAGCAGCGAAATGATCGTCATCGCCGCACGCGCCACCAGCCAGTGCTCCATCTGGCGCAGCCGCCTGCCATAGCGGAACATGAAGTCCCGGCGGGCTTTCTTGAACACCTTGCCGACCATGGTCCTAAGAAACGCGCAGGATGATCTTGCCGAACACGTCGCGGCCTTCCATGCGCTTCAGCGCGGCGTCGATGCCGTCGAAGCCGACCTCGGTGTCGATAACAGGTGCTACCTGTCCCGCCGCCATCTTCTGCATGGCGTTGGCCATGTTCTCCATGCGGCAGCCGAAGGACCCGAGCAGCTTCAGCTGCTGCTGGAACAGCTGCATCAGATTGATCTGGGTCGACACGCCGGAGGTCGAGCCGCAGGTAACGAGGCGGCCGCCGCGCTTGAGGCACAGCATCGAGGCGGCAAAGGTGTCGGCGCCGACATGTTCGAACACGACATCGACGCCCTTCTTCCTGGTAAGCTTGCGCACGACGCCTTCGAAACGGTCGTCGCGGTAGTTGATGATATGGTCGGCGCCGAGCGCCTTGGCCTTGTCGATCTTGTCGTTGGAGCCGACCGTGGTGATGATGGAGCAACCCATGCGCTTGGCCAGCTGGATCGCCGCCGAGCCGATGCCGGAGCCCCCGGCATGGATGAGGATGGTTTCGCCGGGCTGCAGCTTGGCATTGTCGAACAGCATGTGCTCGACGGTGCCGAAGGTGACGGGGGCGACGGCAGCGCCGACATCGGTCACGCCTGGAGGGGCCGGGACCAGCAGGCGCGCCGGCAGGTTGATCTTCTCCTGCGCAAAGCCGTCGAGATGGAAGCCGTGGACGCCCGAGACATGTTCGCAGAGATTGTCACGGCCTTCGCGGCAGGCGCGGCAAAGGCCGCAGGTGCGCGCGCCGTAGATCGACACCAATTGTCCGGGCAGCAGGCTGGAGACGCCGGGGCCGACAGCTTCGACCTCGCCGGAGGCTTCGGCGCCGACGACCAGCGGCAGCTTACGCTTGGCGAAGGCCATGCCACGCCAGCCCCAGACGTCGATATGGTTCAGCGCCACCGCCTTGATGCGCAGCGTGACTTCGCCCAATGTGGGGGGCGGCGGGGGCGGCAGGTCCACCGTTTCAAGACGGCGGTCCTCGATAAGTTGCAGTGCGCGCATGGAGCCTGTCAGTTCAGTCTGGCTGAAAAAAGTCGCTTAGACCGGTTCCCGCGCCATGACAAGGCAAGTGTTCTGGCCGCCGAAGCCGAACGAGTTCGACAGCACCGTGCCGACTTCGGCATTGCGCTTCTTGTTGGGCACCACGTCGAGCACGATTGCCGGGTCGGGATTGTCGTAGTTGATGGTCGGCGGAATGACGCTTTCGCGCATGGTCATCAGCGAAAACGCCGCTTCGACGGCGCCGGCCGCCGACAGCGTGTGGCCGATCATCGACTTGTTGGACGAGACCGGCATCGAGCCGATGCGATCGCCGAACACGGTCGACAGCGACAGATGCTCCATCTTGTCGTTTTCCGGCGTCGAGGTGCCGTGAGCGTTGACGTAGTCGATCTCGTCCTTGCTCAGGCCGGCATCCGCAAGGGCGGCGCGGACTGCTGCGATCGCCGGCGAACCGTCGGGCTTGGAACGGGTGCGATGGAAATCATCGGCCTTTTCACCGCAGCCGCGCAGGATGCCGAGAACGCTGGCGCCCCGGGCAAGGGCTGCCTCAAGCGATTCCAGCACCAGAGCGCCGGAGCCTTCCGCCAGCACAAAGCCGTCGCGGTCCTTGGAGAAGGGTTTTGACGCCTTTTCAGGGATGTCATTGTGGGTCGACAGCGCCGAGAGCAGCGAAAAGCGGATCAGCGCCTCGGCGGTTGCCGAACCGTCGGCGCCGATCGACAGCGCCCGGTCGCATTCGCCGCGGCGGATCGCTTCGACGCCGAGCTGGATGGCGGTGGCGCCCGAAGCGCAGGCCGTCGACAGCGTGATCGGCAGGCCGCGCGTGCCAAAGCGGTCGGCCAGCCGGTCGGCGATCGCGCCGAACTGCGTGCTTGCGAACGTATCTGTTTCCTTCAGCCCGCGCGCCACCCTGAGCAGCCTTTCGGCGCCGGCGCCTTTGCCGTCGGAATTGTAGAGCGCGAAGCGATCCTGCCAGTCGAGTTCGACCGGCGGCGAGGCGAGGAACAGAGGCCCGCCAAAATCAGAGGAATCGAGGCCGGATTCGGCCACCGCCTCATTCGCGGCGGTTTCGGCCAGTTCGTAGGTCAGCAGGCTGGCGCCTTTCGAGCTTGAGTCGAGGAAATCGACCATGCCGGAGATGCGGGTGTTGAGGTGGTCGACGGGAAAGCGGGTGATCGGGTGGATGCCCGATTTGCCGGAGGTCAGTGCCGCCCAGTTATCGGCCTTGCCGATGCCGAGCGACGTTACCACGCCGATGCCGGTGACGGCGACGATCGGCCTGCCCATGTGATCTCTGAGATTGGCCATCCGGAACCTCTTAACTTTGCAGCATGATCGCGCAGCGCTGCTTCAAGCAGCAGCGTTGACCAGAGCCATGCCCTCGAATTGGTGATAGCCGATCGCCGTTGCGATCACGGTTTCGGGAATGCCTTCGAACGGCTTCTCGGCCGCGGCGTCGAAAACGGGGTAGGCGGCCTTGCGGTCGACGGCCAGGGCGGCGAGGGCGACCGCGAATGGAAACTGCGCTTCCTTCATATGCCCGGTCAGCGTCGCGAAGCCGCGCGCCGATATCGCCGGATTGGCATCCAGCGCTGCCTTTTCGGCTGACGTTGCGGTATGCGCCCCGGATGCGCCCGACAGGGCCAGCAACTTGCCGTTCGGGAGAGCCGCCTGTTTGAGCAATGCCGCGATCTCGGCGTCAAGCTCGCCGCGCGAGCGCCGGGCGCGGCCTGAGATGACCGGTCCGAGCTCGGCATAGATTTTCCGCCCACGGCTTTGCGCGTGTTCGCGCTGCTCCAGCACCAGGAAGGCGCCACCGGAGCCGGAGACCAGGCCGCCGCCCTCGGCGCCCTGTCTCTGCCAGACCGGCTTCCATGGGCCGCGATGCAGATAACCGGCCAGCTCATAGCCGAGCAGCATGTCGGAATGTTCGGTCTGGAAGGCGCCGCCGACCAGTATGTGCGTCGACTGTCCGGAGCGGATGCGCGCGGCGGCGGTCTCGACGGCGGCGACGCCAGCACCTTCCTCGCCCATGAAGGTCCTCGACGACCCCGTCACCTTGTGGACGATGGAGATGTTGCCGGCGAGCAAATTGGAGAGCTGGGCCAGGAAAAGCGTCGGCCGCAATTCGGTGGTCAGTTTCTCGTTGAGCAGCACGTCGCGGTCGTTGCGGCTCTCGGACGCGGCGAGGATGGCGGCATCGACCGCCTCGTCCCGCTCGCCGCCGCCGGCGGCCACCACCATGTCCATCGTCGTGCAGAGATCGTCATTGCCCTTGATGCCGGCGTCGTCCAGCGCCATGCCGGCGGCATAGGTGCCCAGCCTCTGCCAGGTTTCCATCTGCCGCTGGTCGCCGCGCTTGGCGATCTGCAGGTTCCAGTCGATCTCCGGCAGGGGATGCACGGTGTAGGGCGCAAAGCGCGCGGCTTCGAGCACCGGCTGCAAGCCGGGCTGCGCCAGCTTCTGCCAGTGGGTATCCGGACCCTCTCCCAGCGAGGAGACAAGGCCGATACCGGTGATGACGACGTCGCGACGGCTGCTCATGAGCGGCTTTGTGGGTCAGGCGGCGCAGCCCGTCAAGGCCGCGCGCCAGCCGATATCAGGCGGTCTTGGCGGCGACCAGCGCGTCGATCTTGGCGCACAGGTTCTTCATGACGAAGTAATCGTCGGTCGAAGCCTTGCCGTCATTGACTTCCTGGGTCCACTTTTCCAGCGGCACCTTGATGCCGAATTCCTTGTCGATGGCAAAGACGATATCAAGGAAATCGAGACTGTCGATGCCGAGATCGTCGATCGTGTGGCTCTCGGGAGTGATGGTGTCGATATCGATCTCGCTGGTGTCGGCAATGATCTTGGCGACTTTGTCGAACGTGGTGGACAAGGGCTCTTCCTTCGGTTGCGGGCGGAATCTGTCCGCATCTGGTTTGGGCGCTGTCTAATCGGTTTTTCCCGGCAGGAAAAGGCCTGATGCGCCGGGCGCAGATGGGATGGCCCTTCCGTGAAGACAAGAAGGGCAGCCCGACAAGCCGGCGGCCCTCCCAGTTGACGTTACGTCAGCTCAGTTTTCGCGGAGCTTGACCACTGGCTTTCTCAGAACGTGACGCGGCCGAGCACGCGCAAGCCATCGCCCTGCGGCTCGACCACCACCGCTTCGCCCTCGCGCGGCGAGACGCCGGTCAGCGCGACGATGTTTTCGAGATGCGTGACCATGACCAGATTGTCGGAACCGGTGTAGGCGCGGATTTCCTTCATCACCGCGTCGAGCTGCGCGGCCTTCTCGGTCGGATCGCTCCTCAGGAGGTCTAGCGGCGCAAAGAGCTCCGGCTCCGCTTCGAAGGCGATGCGGGCAGTGTCGAGGCAGCGGCAATAGCGGCTGGACAGCACCCGCTCGATGGGGGCGGCGCGGGCGCCGAACAAGGCGCCGATCTTGCTCGCCTGCTGCTTGCCGCGCGCCGATAGGTTGACCTGGGTGGCGCAGTTGTCGATGACGAAATTGGCGGGGTCGGTGGTGCCGGTGACCAGTGCATGGCGAAGCAGCACGACATGGCCGCCGTCACGCAGCAGCGCCCAGCCGGCGTCGGTCGCGTGGGCGACGGCGGGAACAGCAAGCAGGAACAGCGACAGCACAAACCGAATCATCGAAACCTTTCCGGGAGCCGGATGCCGCTCCGGTCATTCTGATATAGGGATCGGAAAGCCGGCACAAAGACAAGCGAAAGGCGAACCCTCGGTTCGCTTCACATTTTCGCCATTTGCTTCTTCGCCAGCTCGATCTTCTGATCGGTGAGCGGGATAGGGATCGTGTAGCCGGCTTCGGTGAAGCCCTGCTTGGCGTTCTCGAAGAATTCGATCGCCTTGAGATATTCCGGCTTGCCCGCGCCATAGCTGGCGCGGTTCCAGTGGACGTCGCCGATATTGTTCTGCTCGAAGGCCCACTGCAGCGGCTGACTTTCGCGCGTAAACACCTTCAGCGCCGCCGTGAACGCCGCTTCGGCGTCGTTGAGATATTTGTCGGTCCGCTGGAGATTGCCGAGATTGAGCAGGCTCATACCGATGCCATTTTGAGCGTTGGCCCAGTCGACCGGCGCGGCCTCGATGGTGAGTATTTCGAGCGCTGCCCGCCGCGCCGCAATCGAATCCTGCAGCGTCTTGGCATCGCCATTGCTCATGCTCAACCAGTGCAGCGTCGAGCCCAGGCCGGCCTGGGCCATTGCCCATTGCCGCGGGTTGGTCTCGCGCTTGTACTCGCGCAACGCATTGCCGTAGGCGTCGACCGCCTCGCTGTAATGCTCGGGCTTGTCGGTGACGCCGCCGAGAAGCTGCAGCGTGTTGCCGAGATTGTAGTAGCTCATCGCCCAGTCCTGCGGGAACTTCCGCCTGACATAGACCTGCCGTGCCGCCTGGAAGGCTGCCGCCGACTGTTCCAGCTTGGCCGCATCACGCGTGCGCTGGCCCAGCGTCTGATAGATCGAGCCGAGATTGTTCTGGGCTGACGCCCAGTCCATCGGGAAGCGCTTGCGGGTAAACACCGTCAGAGCGTCGTCATAGGCAGCAGCAGCTTCTTCGAGCGTAGCCGTGCCCATATCGAAGCGGGCGATACCGCTCAGCGCATTGCCCAGGTTGAGGCGGCTGGTCGCCCAGGACACCGGGAAAGTTTCGCGGGTTCGCACTTCCAGCGCGGCGCGAAACGCGTCGGCCGCCTCGTTGATCTTCGCCTTGTCGTTGAGCTGGATGCCAAGCGTTACAAGCGTGTTGCCGAGATTGTTCTCGACCATCGCCCATTCCACGGGTGCTTTCTCGCGTGTGTATTCCTCAAGCGCCAGCCGGTAGGCTGCTTCGGCCTGGGTGAGATGCTCGCCGGCAGGCTCACGCTCGGAGAGTGCATAGAGCGCGAGGCCTAGATTGTTCTGCGAACCGGCCCAGTCCAACGGCAGCTTGTCGCGCGGACGCTTCTCAAGGGTGGCGCGCGTCGCCGCCACCGCTTCATTGAGACGCTTCGGGTCGCTCTCGCGTTCGCCGATCTTCAGAAGCACGTTGGCCAGGTTGTTCTGCGCCGCGGCCCAGTTGCGGTCGTCCTTCTCGCGCTCGAACACCACCAGCGAATCGCGGAAAATCACCGCTGCTTCTTCGAGATGCGCAGTCTCGGTTTCGCGCTCTCCAATGGTCTGCAGCACCACCGCCATGTTGTTGCGGGTGATTGCCCAGTCGCGATTCTGTTCGCCGTTGGGGATGAAGTTCAAGATGGTGCGATAGGCCTCGATGGAGTGCTGCAGCGCATCGAGGTCGCCGGTGGCGTAGCCATGAGCGTTCAACGCCTCGGCCTCCTGGTTCTTGTAGTTCCAGCGCAGCTTTTCGTCCCACTTCTCGACCAACGAATACGCCTTGGCATAGTCGTTGGCGGCGGATTTGTAGTCGAAGACCAGCGCGGCGGCGTCGGCGCGTTTGGCATAGATGGCGGCGTCGGCGATGCGCTTTTGCCGGAGCAGGTCCTCGGCCTCGTCGACCGCACCGCTGTTTTCCTCGATCCGGCCGACCGCGTCGTCGAGGAATTTGCGCGCCGTCACCATGGCGCCCTGGCCTATGGCCTTGTCGGCGGATGCGACCAGGCGACTGATCTCGGGATCGTCGGTGCGTAATGCGGCGCGCTCGGCCATCATCTTCTTCAGACGCTCGGCCTGGCTGTCCAGCACCTTCTGCAGGTCGTTGGGATCCTCAGGGATCTTTTCCGTGCCGAGCGCCTTGAGCACGCCGTAGAGCGCGTCAAGGGGCACGCCGTCCTGCAGAGAAGCCAACTCCACCTGAGCCCGTTTGGGATCGGGCAGGTCGGAAATGGTCAGCAGCAATTGCCGCCGCTCACCGGTGATCAGCCCGTCGTCGCCGGTCGGTTCCGGCGGCGCGACGCCGAAATAGAGCAGGCGACGCAGACTCTCGCTGACCCAGGGGCGCTGCTTTGCCTTGGTGTCGAGATAGACCTCCTCGGTGACCATGCGCATGACCGAGCCGAATTCCGTGCCTTTCATCGCGGTGAGGTGGCGCAGCAGGGCGGCGGCGTAGGGGCTGTTTTCGCCGGCGGCGCCATCAAGTGCGGGTCGGCCCGGCTCAGCGGCGAAGCCGACCACGGTTCCCAGGCTGGCATTATCCAATGAGGCATCGGCGAGGGCTTTTGCGCCGCGCACCGGTTCCAGCCCGCCGGCGCCGACAGGCTCGGCGGAAGCCGTCGGCCCGCGTCGCACGACCGCGTCCGGCGGAAACGGGTTGGTGCGGCAGGCGTCAAGCAGCACGATCGTCACCGGCACGGTCTTTTTCAGCTCGTCCATGACGGCTGAAATCGGCACCAGCGCCTCACCAGCATTTTTCAACGACGAGACGTCGGCATCGACCGGCACCAGATAATTCTCGCCGCCCGCCTCGATGCCGTGGCCGGAATAATAGATGAAGGCGACGTCGGCGCCTTCGGCGTCCTCGACAAACCGATCGAGATCGCGCTTCAGCTTGGCGGCATCGCGATCGGTGACGTTGCGGGCGTCGAAGCCGAGGTCGGTCAGCATCTTGGCCATGTCGCGGGCGTCGTTGGCCGGGTTGGCAAGGGCTGCGATGTGTTTGTATTTCGACTGGCCGATGATCAGCGCCACGCCCTTGAGACTTTTGGTCTCGGCGGCCTGGGCCTCAGATACGCCAAGGCAAAGCAGTATAGCGACGAAACCCGCCAGCCACCCCTGTCTGAAATGACGCTGTTTCGGCGTCGCAACCATTCGCTGTGTGTCCGCCCTGATGATCCCAAGCCTGTATAGCGCTGCCACCCGACCATGATCAAATTCAGGCGCCGGGCGGATCGAGGATCAGTTTCTGAAGATCATGGCGATTGCGCTGGAATCCGGGCTCGCCTATCCCTGAAAAATGTCTCCGCTTACCGAAACCGTTCTTTTCGTCTTCAGCCTCGTTGCGCTCGGCTATGTCACCGGGCTCACCGGCTATCTGAAACCGGCCAGCGGGGACGGCATCTCCGAATTCGCCATCAACGTGGCGATGCCGCTGCTGCTGTTTCGGACGATGGTGAATTCCGATTTCCACGGCGTGGCGCCCTGGTCGCTGTGGGGTGCTTATTTCGCGGCGGTTGCAATGACATGGGCCGCCGGCCATCTGGTGACGACACGGATCTTCGGGCGGGACGCGCGCACCGGCATCGTCGGTGGAGTGTCGTCATCCTTCTCGAATGTGGTGTTGCTGGGCATTCCCTTCGTTCTCGGCGTATTCGGGTCCAGCGGATTCGAAGTGCTGTCGCTGCTCGTTTCCGTGCACCTGCCGACCATGATGATGGCTTCGATCATCATGTTCGAGATATTTGGCCGCGGCGGCAGCGAGCCCGTACACCCGCTGCGCATCATCCAGAGCTTTCTGAGAAGACTGTTCACGAACCCGCTGATCATCGGCATCCTGGCCGGGCTGGCATGGCGCCTCACCGGCGCGCCGCTGCCGAACCTTGCGACGCGGCTGGTCGATGCGCTGGCTAACACCGCCGGGCCGGTGGCGCTGTTCGCCATGGGGCTCAGCCTGCGCCGTTTCGGCATTTCCGGTAACATCCGACCGGCGCTGGCGCTGTCGACGCTGAAACTGTTCCTGATGCCGGCGCTGGTGCTCGGCCTGGTCTGGCTGTTTGGCCTGCCGCCCTTGACGGCCAAAGTGGCGGTCGTGGTGGCGGCGCTGCCGTCCGGCATCAATTCCTATCTCATCGCCGTTCAGTTCAACACCGGCCAGGCGCTGGCGTCGAACCAGATGACCATCGCCACGGCAAGCGCGGTTGTTACAACCGCCTTTTGGCTGACGGTGGTGGTTCATGTCTTTGGGTAGGCTTGGTCTTCGGCAAGGCTGGGGCCCAAACTAATTTACATGTGAATTTTCTCTGGCGTTTGGCTGGCCCAAAGCCTATATGCCATCTTGCAATTGCTTGCCGAGCTTGCCCTAGGTAAAGAGCAGTGGCTCAGCGTGTCGGGCATCCAGGCCATTGCGCGCGCTCATCGAAGACATCCACAGACCGGCCCGTCAGTGCGCCGAACGGAGGCTAGACCATGCTGCAGAAAACCAGCCATTTCATGCGCCAGGCCAATCTCATCAATGGCGAATGGGTGCAGGCCGACAGCGGCCAAGCGGTCGACGTCAACAACCCGGCCACCGGTCTCAAGATCGGCACCGTGCCGAAGTCGGGCAAGGCGGAAACCCGCCGCGCCATCGAAGCCGCAAGCGAAGCCTTCAAGACCTGGCGCAAGACGACCGCGCTGGAGCGCTCGAAGCTGCTGCGCAAGCTGCATGACGCGATGATGGATAATCAGGATGTGCTGGCCGAACTGCTCACCATCGAGCAGGGCAAGTCGCTCGCCGAATCCAAGGGCGAGATCGGTTCGGCCGCCGCCTACATCATGTGGTTTGCCGAGGAAGGCCGCCGCACCTATGGCGATGTCGTGCCATCGCCGTGGGGCGATCGCCGCATCCTGGTGACCAAGGAGCCGGTCGGCGTCATTGCCGCCATCACGCCGTGGAATTTCCCCTCCTCGATGCTTGCCCGCAAGCTCGGCCCCGCGCTTGCCGCCGGCTGCACCGCCGTGGTCAAGCCCGCCTCGCAGACGCCGTATTCCGGCCTTGCATGGGGCGCGCTCGCCGAGGAAGTCGGCTTCCCAAAGGGCGTCATCAACATCCTCACGGGTGCTGCCGGCGAAATCGGCGACGAGATCTGCGCCAATCCGCTGGTGTCGAAGATCACCTTCACCGGCTCGACCGAGATCGGCAAGCTGCTGATCCAGAAGTCGTCCGTCACCGTCAAGAAGGTCTCGATGGAACTCGGCGGCAATGCGCCGTTCGTGGTCTTCGACGATGCCGACCTCGATCGCGCCGTCGCCGGCGCCATCACCGCCAAATACCGCAATTCAGGCCAGACCTGCGTGTGCACCAACCGCTTCCTGGTGCAGGCCGGCATCTACGACAAGTTTGTCGAGAAGCTGGCCGCTGCCAGCAATGCGCTGAAGGTTGGCTCGGGCCTGGAAGAGGGCGTGCAGCAGGGACCGCTGATCGACGTGAAGGCGGTCGAGAAGGTCGAGGAATTCATCGCCGACGCCACGTCGAAGGGCGGCAAGGTCGTTGCCGGCGGCAAGCGCCACGCGCTTGGCGGCTCATTCTTCCAGCCGACCGTCATCGCCGATGCGAAGCCTGACATGCGCTTCATGAAGGAAGAGATTTTTGGCCCGATCGCCCCGGTGTTCAAGTTCGAGACCGAGGAGGAAGCCATTGCGCTTGCCAACGACACCGAGTTCGGCCTTGCCGCCTATTTCTACACCGGCGACCTCGGCCGCGCCTTCCGGGTCATGGAAGGCCTGAAATACGGCATGGTCGGCGTCAATGAAGGCCTGATCACCACGCCGGAAGCGCCGTTCGGCGGCGTCAAGGAATCGGGCCTCGGCAAGGAAGGCGGACATCAGGGCATCGAGGACTATCTCGACACCAAATATGTCTGCATCGGGGGTCTCGGCCTCTAAATCATTGACGGGCAGGGCAGGCCGCGGGCCGGCCCTTGCCAGACGACATTCAGCCGGCCTGGAGCGGTTCAGCGTTTCACGGAAACGCCGAACCGCTCCAGTTCTTTGTTTTTTGCAATTCCGGACGGAAAACCGTTTCACACTTTTCCTGGAATTGCTCTAAGTCGATAGATCGACGAATTAGCATTTGGACATAGCGATGAAGGACGGCGAAGTCTTCGGCACGACGCAGGCGGGCGAACCCGTTCGCCGTTTCACCATCCGGGGCGGCGGCATCAGCGCCAACATCATCGGGCTCGGCGCAATCATCCAGGATCTGCGCCTCGCCGGCCACGATGCGCCGCTGGTGCTGGGCTACGACCGCTTCGAGCCTTACGAGACCGACCGGGCCTTCTTCGGCGCGGTCGTCGGCCGTTACGCCAACCGCATCCGCGACGGCCGCTTCACCATTGCCGGCCAGCGCTACCAGACCGAGCGCAATTTCCTCGGCAAGCACACGCTGCATGGCGGTTCGGAGGGCTTCTTCCAGCGGCCGTGGACGGTTTCGCTGCATGGCCGGGATTTCGTCACCCTGACCCTGCACGATCCCGAGGGCACGATGGGCTTTCCCGGCGCGCTCGACGTCACCTGCACCTACCGGCTGAAGATTCCCGGCACGCTCTCGATGGAGCTGACCGCCACCTGCGAGGAGCCGACGCTGTGCAATCTGGCGCAGCATTCCTATTTCAATCTCGACGATGGCGGCACCGGTGACATTCTCGACCACCGGCTGATGCTGAATGCCGGCGCCTATACGCCGGTCGATGGCGAGATGATCCCGACCGGCGTCGTCAAACCTGTCGACGGCACGCCCTTCGACTTCCGCCAGGCGCGGCCGCTGCGCATGGAAACGGAAGGCGAGCAGCTTCCCTACGACGTCAATTTCTGCCTGGCGTCAGCCCGGGGCCCGCTTCACCAGGTGGCGTGGGCGCAAGGCGCCAATTCCGGCGTCGAGATGGAAGTCTGGACCACCGAGCCGGGCCTGCAGCTTTACACCGGCCAGTATGTCGCGCCGACCTCGGGCGGCCTGGACGGACGGCGCTACAAGGCGTTTTCCGGCTTTTGCCTGGAAGCGCAGACCTGGCCCGACGCGCCGAACCGGCCCTATTTCCCGCAGGCCACGCTGTGGCCGGGCCAGATCTATCATCAGGTGACGGAATATCGTTTCAGGCTTCCCTAAGGTCTTAGCCCTCGAAAGCGGTTCTTAGAACCTCGAACGGCGCCAGCGCGCCTCGCACCTGCACGACAGCGGCGGCGACGCGATGCGCGCGCTGCACGGCATCCGCCGGGGCATGGCCGGCAAGCCGGGCGGCGAGATAGCCGCCATTGAAGGAATCGCCGGCGCCGGTGGTGTCGACCGGGGTGGCGACATGCTGGGCCGGAACCGGCTGCAGGGCTCCGCCAGTGGCGATCAGCGCGGGTTCCTCGCCATTCTTGACGACGACTTCGCCGACCAGTTTTCCGAACCGCTCGGCGGTCGCTTGCGATGCCGTGTCGCCAAACAGCATCTGCTCGTCGGGAAAGGTCGGCAGCGCGATGTCGGTGACGGCAAGCGCGTCGAGGATCGCGGCTTGCGCCTCCTCGCGGCTCTGCCACAGGCGCGGCCGGTAGTTGGGGTCGAAGGCGACGAGCGAACCGGCAGCCCGCGCCTTGGACACTTCCGCCAGCAACGTCTTGCGCGCGGCGGCATCCAGAATTGCCAAAGTGATTCCGGAAAAATACACAACAGCCTGGTTTTCAAGGCTTTTTGCCAAGGCGGCCGGGTCCGAGGCGAGCCGCCTGGCCGCCGCGTCGCTGCGCCAGTAGGTGAAGGCGCGTTCGGCGCCGGTCAAGGTGATGGCGTAGAGGCCGGGCCGCGCGCCTGGGATGACCGGGCTGGCGCCGATGTCGATGCCGTTTTCGGCGAAGAACGAAATCTGGCCCTGCGAGAAGGGATCGTCGCCGAAGGCCGAGACATAGGTCGCCGGCCGCTCGCCGCTCAGCGCATGCAGCGCCCACAGCGTGTTGAACGTGTCGCCGGCAAAGCCCATGCGCCAGTTCGGCCCGGCCTGGCCGGACAGCTCGAGCATGCATTCACCGATCGAAGCGACGCCGTCTGCTGCCATGTATCTGTCTCCGGATCAGTTCGCTGCTGTAGCTTTTTGCGGCCGGCAGCGCCATGCTTGGCGGCGGCGGTTTTTTGCGCCAGAAGCGTTTTCCCACAGAAGCGGCGGGACGCGAATTGCTTCCCGAGACGTTATGCCCAGAAGAGGAACCGGTTTGGCATCGATATGGCGTTATCTTCTTGCGGGCGTTGGTCTGGCCGGCTTGCTGGCTGGCATATTGGCGATCGTCTATCTGACCGCGCCGCAGTCGGCGCCGGGCCCGGATATTTCGCGCTCGAAGAAGACGGCGAACGGCTTGTTTGTCGCCAGCATTCAGCCGGAACGCGGCGTTATCCGGCAAGGCGAACTGCAATCCTGGTTGCTGACCCTGAAGACGGTCAACGGCGATTCCGTGGAAGGTGCGGCGATCTCGGTGTCCGGCGGCATGCCGCAGCACAATCACGGCTTGCCGACCAGTCCGCAGGCGACCGATTATCTTGGCGAGGGGCGCTACAGGATCGAGGGGCTGAAATTCACCATGAGCGGCGTGTGGCAGTTGCGCTTCGCCATTTCGGCGGCGGCCGGTTCCGACACGGTCGTCTTCAACGTGGTGCTGTGAGCGGATGAACGGCCTGTTGCGCCTTCTGGCATTGGCGGCGGTCGTGCTCGTTGCCGGCTGCGGCAAACCGGATTTTTCCGATGCCGAGAAGAAGACCATCGCTTCGCTGGCGCTGAACACCTTGCCGGCGCTCAAACCCGACACCACCAACCGCTTCGCCGACGTGCCGGCCGCCGCCGCCCTGGGCTCCACTCTGTTCTTCGATCAGGGGATGAGCCGTGACGGGAACGTATCCTGCTCGACCTGCCACAAGATCGACCGGCAATTCCAGGATGACCTGCCGCAATCCGTCGGCGTTGGCCGAACCAACAGGCGCTCGATGCCGCTGGCCGGCATTGCCCGCAATCCGTGGCTCTTCTGGGATGGACGGCGCGACAGCCTGTGGGCGCAGGCGCTGACGCCGCTGGAAAACCCGCTTGAGCAGGCGGGGAACCGCGCGGCCTTCGCGCATTACATCCAGAAGCGGTTCGGCGAGCGCTATGAGCGCATCTTCGGGCCACTGCCGGATCTTTCCGCCGTGCCGGCCAACGCCAGCCCGCTCGGCAATGAGGCCGAGCAGGCGGCGTGGAAGGCAATGACCGCGGCGCAAATGGACGACGTCAACCGCGTCTTTTCCAACATCGGCAAGGCGATCGCCGCCTTCGAACGGTCGATCGAACCGGCACAGACGCGCTTTGACCGCTTTGCCATCGATCTTGCGTCAGGCGCCAAGCCGAAAGCCGACGATGCCTTTTCGCAGGAGGAGATGCTCGGGCTGAAACTGTTCATCGGCAAGGCCAATTGCGTCACCTGCCATAACGGCCCGCGCTTCACCGACAACGCTTTCCACAACACCGGCGTGCGGCCGGTCAGGGATTTGCCATTGGATCGCGGCCGTTTCGATGCGGTGGCCCAGGTTCAGGCCGACCCATTCAACTGCTTCGGCGCCTTCCGCGATGGCGACGCCGGCGCCTGCGGAGAACTGCGCTTCATCGTCAAGGCAGCACCCGAACTGATGCGTGCCTACAAGACGCCGTCGCTGCGGGGCGCGGCGACACGGCCGCCCTATATGCATGCCGGACAGTTCTCCACGCTGGAGGAGGTGGTGGCGCACTACGCGAAGGCGGAGGCGGCCGTTGAAGGCACCTCCGAAGTGCACCCGTTGCAACTGTCGGACCGCGAACGCGCGGCGCTGGTGGCGTTTTTGAAGACGCTGTCGGAGTGAGCTAGCGATCCTTCACCGTCTCCATCGCCACGAAGGTCGAGGTCTGGGCGACGTGGGGGAGCGCCGAGATGCGCTCACCGAGAACACGGCGATAGGCGGCGATGTCGGTGGTACGGACTTTCAGGAGATAATCGAAGCTCGACGCCATCATGTGGCACTGCTCGATCTCCGGCACGGCCTGCACCGCGCGATTGAAAGCATCGAGCGCGGCCGAGCGTGTGTCCGACAATTTGACCTGGACGAAGGCGACATGACCTTCGCCCATGCGCTCGCGATCGATGATCGCCTGATAGCCCCTGATATAGCCGTCCTTCTCCAGGCGCTTCACCCGCGCCTGCACCGGCGTCTTCGACAGGCCGACCTTGCCGGCCAGTTCCGACATGGACAGCCGCCCGTCGCGCGCCAGCGCCGACAGGATGTTTCTGTCGATGCGGTCCAATTGGTCTCCTGTCACGGATATCACAGTCCATCTGATAACAATTTAGCCGCATGATAGACCGCTCGGCCTGCCATGTCGATTTCTTTGGACCGGCCGAAAATGCGGCTCTGTGCTAGCTTGCGCCATTCGGTCCGGCGACCGCCGGCCCGCTCCCAGATGCTTGCTCCGCAGGACCGCCATGCCGCTCGACACCATCCGCCAGCAGATCCGCGCCAACTACCTGCCCGACGAAGACGCGGCTGTGAAGCGCCTGGCTGCCGCGACAGAACTTTCGGCCGATGACCGCAAAGCCGTCTCGGCCCGTGCCGCGGATCTGGTGCGCGCGGTGCGCGGCTCGTCCGACCCGCGGCTGATGGAGGTTTTTCTCTCGGCCTACGGCCTCTCCACCAAGGAAGGAGTGGCGCTCATGTGCCTGGCCGAGGCACTGCTGCGCGTGCCTGACACCGAGACCATGGACGACCTGATCGCCGACAAGATCGCACCGCATGACTGGTCGGCGCATTCGGGCGGTTCGAGCTCGATCTTCGTCAACGCCTCGACCTGGGCGCTGATGCTGACCGGCCGTGTGCTCGACGAAGGCGAGGGCGGCATTGAAGGCACGCTGCGCTCGATGGTTCGCCGGCTGGGCGAACCGGTGATCCGCAAGGCGGTCGCCGCCGCCATGCGCGAAATGGGCGAGCAGTTCGTGCTCGGCCGCACCATTGCGGAAGCCGTCAAGCGCGGCAAGTCGATGATCCAGAAAGGTTATCTCTATTCCTTCGACATGCTGGGCGAGGCCGCCCGCACCGAGGCCGATGCGCTGCGCTACCTCAAGGCCTATGCCGACGCGATCTCCTCGCTGGATTCAGGCTCCAACGGTCCCGATATCCGCCAGAACCACGGCATCTCGGTCAAACTGTCGGCGCTGCATCCGCGCTATGAAGAGGCACAGAAGGAAAAGATGCTGCCGGTGATGGCCGAGCGGCTGCTGTCGCTGGCGCTGGCCGCACGCCATTCGCGCATGGGCCTCAACATCGACGCCGAGGAGGCCGACCGGCTCGACCTGTCGCTCGATGTCATCGAGCGCGTGCTGGCTGAGCCGGAGCTTGCCGGCTGGAACGGCTTTGGCGTCGTCGTCCAGGCCTACGGCCCGCGCGCGGCCTTCACAATCGACTGGCTCTATGCGCTGGCGAAAAAGTACGACCGCAACATCATGGTGCGGCTGGTCAAGGGCGCCTATTGGGACACCGAGATCAAGCGGGCGCAGACGCTGGGGCTTTCCGGCTACCCCGTCTTCACCCGCAAGGCCAACACCGATGTTTCCTATATGGCCTGCGCTAGGAAGCTGCTTGGCATGACCGACCGTATCTATCCGCAATTCGCCACGCACAATGCCCATACCGTCGCCGCCATCCTGTCGATGGCTGACAACCGTGACGCTTTCGAATTCCAGCGCCTGCACGGCATGGGCGAAGCGCTGCATGAGACGGTGCGCCGGGCCGAAGGCACGCGCTGCCGCATCTATGCGCCGGTCGGCGCGCACTCCGACCTCTTGGCCTATCTGGTTCGCCGCCTGCTGGAGAATGGCGCCAACTCCTCCTTCGTCCATCAGCTCACCGACGAGGACGTCGAGCCGGAGGATATTGCGCGCGATCCGCTCGAGACGGTCGAGAGCCAGGGCCCCGCCGCCAATCCGGCAATCGCTCGTCCTGCGACGATCTTCGGCGCTGGTCGGCGCAACTCGAAGGGGTTCGACATCACCGATCCGGTGACGCTGGCGGCGATCGACAAGGCCAAGGCGGCCTTTGCCGGGCCCGAGCGCTGGCATGCCAAGCCGATGACGCGCGCCGCCGGCTACGGCAAGCAGCGCCCGGTGGTCAATCCGGCAAAGCCTGCCGAGATCGTCGGCACGGTCGCCGAAGCCGCTGCCAAGCAGGTCGCGACCGCGGTGCGCTTTGCTGTGGAAGCGCAGCCGTCCTGGGCGAAGCGTCCCGTTGCCGAGCGCGCCGCCATCCTCAACCGCGCCGCCGACCTCTATGAGGCCAATGCGGTCGAGTTTTTCGCGCTGGCTACAAGGGAAGCCGGCAAGTCGCTGGCCGACGGCGTGGCTGAAGTGCGCGAAGCCGTCGACTTCCTGCGCTACTACGCTGCCGAAGCGGCCAACAACGAAGCGGGCACCGAGGCGCGCGGCGCGATCGTGTGCATTTCGCCGTGGAATTTCCCGCTCGCCATCTTCACCGGCCAGATCGCGGCAGCGCTCGTCACCGGCAATTCGGTCATCGCCAAGCCAGCCGAACAGACCCCGCTGATCGCCTTCCGCGCCGTCGAGCTGCTGCGCGAGGCCGGCGTGCCGGAAGATGTCATCCAGCTTCTGCCGGGCGACGGTCCGTCGGTCGGCGGACCGCTAACTGCGGATCCGCGCATTGCCGGCGTATGCTTCACCGGCTCGACCGAGGTTGCAAAGCTGATCGAGAAGCAACTGGCCGAGACAGCCGCGCCCGACGCCATGCTGATCGCGGAGACCGGCGGTCTCAATGCCATGATCGTCGATTCCACAGCACTGCCCGAACAGGCGGTGCGCGACATTCTGGCATCCGCCTTCCAGAGTGCGGGTCAGCGCTGTTCGGCGCTGCGCGTGCTCTACGTGCAGAAGGATGTCGAGAAGAAGATGCTGGAGATGCTGAAGGGCGCCATGGAAGCGCTCACCATCGGCGATCCCTGGCAGATTTCGACCGATGTCGGGCCGGTCATCGATGACGAGGCGCAGGAATCGATCCGCGAGTATTGCACCAAGATGGGGCTGCAGGGCCGGTTGATTGCCAAACTCGAAGCACCGAAGGACGGCCGCTTCGTTGCGCCGCATGTGTTCCGGGTCAAAGGCATCGAGGAGATGGAGCGCGAAGTGTTCGGCCCGGTGCTGCATGTCGCCAGCTTCGACGCCGACGGGATCGACGCCGTCATCGCCGCCATCAACCGCAAGGGCTATGGCCTGACCTTCGGCCTGCACACCCGCATAGAAGGCCGCGCCCAGCATTTCGTCGACGGCATCCATGCCGGCAACATCTATGTCAACCGCAACCAGATCGGCGCCGTCGTCGGTTCGCAGCCCTTTGGCGGCGAGGGGCTTTCGGGCACCGGGCCGAAGGCCGGCGGGCCGCATTATCTCCGGCGGTTCCGCAAAGGGCCGGAGGCGGGCACGGAGATTGCCGAGGGCCACAAGGTGACTGCGACCGAACTCGCCGACAATCTGCCCGATCCGACGCTTGGCGGCTGGTCGACGCGGCCGGATCGCATCGCCATCTTGAGAAAGCATTTGCGTGGCAAGGGCGCTGCAGCCATCGGCGCTGCAGCCGCCATCGATTTCGGCCAGGTCGACCTGCCCGGACCGACCGGCGAGGCCAACACGCTGTCGCTGTCGCCGCGCGGCCGGGTGCTGTGCCTCGGTCCGGACGCCGAAACGCTGCTTGCCCAGACGATCCAGGCGCTGGCCGCCGGCAATGCGGTGCTGGCCGTGGCGCCGGGCGCGCCGGCAGCACTGTCGGCGCTGACCGGCAAGGGGTTGCCGCTGGCGGCCATAGACGGTCGGCCAGACCCAGTCGAAGCGCGTTCGCTGCGCGTCGATGTCGTCGCCTTCTCGGGCAGGCCCGAGGCGGCGCGGATCGTGCGCAAGGTCATTGCCGACCGCAGCGGGCCGATCGTGCCGCTGGTCAGCGAGGTGCTCAACCCGGCGGCCTATGCGCATGAACGCGCTGTCTGCGTCGACACCACGGCTGCCGGCGGCAATGCCAGCCTGCTCGCGGCGGCCTAGGGGGCTTTTCGCGGCTCGCTTGCCTGCGTCGGGTTGCAAGGGTATGCGCAAGGGACAGAGAGCAACTCGAGCGGGGCAGCCGAACAGATGGAAGACACGTCCCGACCGTTTGAGCTGCCGCGCGTGGCGGTGGTCATCACTTGCTTCAACTATCGGCCGTACGTCGAACAGGCGATCCGCTCGGTGCTTGCGCAGACCTACCGGAATTGGGAATGCGTCATCGTCGACGATGCCTCGACGGACGGCTCGGCCGACCATGTCCGACAGCTTCTAAGGGATATAGAAGACCCGCGCCTGCGCCTGTTGGCGCGCAAGGAGAATGGCGGCCAGACCGCGGGATTCCGCGACGGCTTTGCCGCAACCGACGCGCCCTTCGTCGCGTTTCTCGACGCCGATGACGTGTGGCTGCCGGATTTTCTCCTCGCGCATCTGTCCGCCCACCTCAACACGACGCATTCGGCCGCACTGTCGAGTTCCGATGTGTTCCTTGTCGATGGCGACGGCACCTTGCTGGGCGGTACCTTCCTTGCCTTGCGCAAACCGCGGTCCGGAGCGGATCGCAATGGCGTCGCCATCGCGCCCGGTGGCCGGCTTGCCGGCATGGCGCCCGGGATCGCCTACGCATCGGAGCATCCGGTAACCTATTTCGCACCTGCGGTGACGGGCTGGCTGTGGTCGCAATGCTCGGCGATCATGTACCGGCGTGGCGCGCTGGAACCGGTATTGTCCTTCCCGTTCAAGGCCAAGGTCGGGACGGATTATCTGACGGCGACACTCGCGCACCAGGCCGGCGGCAGCCTCATCCTGTCAGAAGGTCTCGGCCTCTATCGCCTGCATGGCTCCAACCTGTCCACCGGAACTGCCTTTGCCGGCGGCAATGTGCGGCAAACGCCTGCATACAGGAGCTACAGGAGCGTGTTGGCGGCGGATGCCGCAGACTATTTGCTGGCGAATTCTGCCTGGCTCAGCGATCTCAACGGGCGAAATTTCATACCTGCATTCCTGATGCAGCATGTGCGCCAGTTCCCGGAGCTGGCCGGTGATCCGCGGTTGGCGCGCTACCTGACACGCGGACAGCCCTGGCGGCGGCTGCGCCTGCACATTGCCCAGTGGCTTCGGCGACTGGGCGGCCGGAATTCAACCGGAACATGACGGCATCTGCAGGTCGTCAGATCTCGTCGACGGGTGAAATCTCAATCAGGCGCCTTCGACAACCGAAAAGCCTTCGAACTGCGGATGGCCGAGATAATGCACCTTCGAGGTGCCGGTGTTGCGATGGGCGGCGCGAAAATTCTCGGATTTGGTCCAGGCGACGAAATCCTCATGGCTTGCCCACACCGTGTGCGAGGCAAACAGCGTGTAACCCTCGGCCTCGTTGACCGGGCCGCGCAGCAAGTGGAATTCCCTGAAGCCTTCCATCTTCGAAAGGCTGGAATCGCGGTTCTTCCAGACATCCTCGAAGGCAGTCTCCGAGCCGTTCTGGACCTTGAAGCGGTTCATGGCGATGTACATTGGGCTTCCTCTTGAATTGGTGGACGACGACATTTGGCGAAGGTCTGCGAGCTGGTTAAAACGGACCGATCCGCGCCCTGAACACCCAACTTGATAATCCGGTCTCGGGTGGAATGGGCGGGAACGGGGCTTGCTGGCGCACCAGTTTCAAAGCGAATTGGTCTAGCTCGGCAGACCCTGAACTTTCGATAAGCTGCAAGTCGCTGACGCTGCCGTCGGCCATGACGACGAAATAGACCCTGGCATTGTTGCGAGCCTTGGCTTGAACCGCCTTCGAAACGTGGCGGTTGGCGCGGACAAGCTTGTTCTGAACTTCAACGCTGTAGCCGGATTCCATCGAATTGCCCGCCGCGCCCTGTTTTCCGCCTTTGCTGGCAACCGCCGTTGCCTCGCGCTCCTCGCCATCTGCCGTGCCGCCAGTCTCTCCCGGTATTGGTGCGCCTGATATTGATGTACTTGGCCTCGGGCTTGGGACTGGTGGCCTCGCGGTAGGCAATTCAACGGCAGGCTCATTGGCGGGAGACGCCTCCGAACTATGCGTTTGAACCGGTGACGGTGCAGGCGTCTCACCCTCCGGGGCGACACTTTGATCATCCGGGATGGCAGCCGTCGGTGCATCCGGAGCGACGACTACCTGCTTGGCAGCTTCCGGCGCAGATTTGGGCGCCGCCGGCTCCTCTACGGCTTGAGGCGCCTCGGTTTGCGGCGTGGGTTGGACGGGGTTGGCCGGCTGAGGATCGGTTACCAGGGTAACATCCACTGCGTCGGGTACCGGGTTTTGCAAAGCGGTGCCGAGGACGTCTGCGCCTGATCGATCGGCGCCTTCGGCCTGTATTGCCTTTCCGGTATCGAATGTCCCGGCGGGTGCGACCATGAACGCCGCTGCGGCAGCGGCATGGAGCAGGCAGGACGCGACGATCGCCACAGTCCATTTGCGGTCCGCGGCCGCCGGCTGTACGAGCTCGTCCATTGTTATCGCCGGTTCGTTGCCGGCGTCGGGGAGGGGGGTGATGTCCTGCATGGTTCGCGGCGAGACCTGCCGCGAGCGCGGCGGGATTGTCAAATCAAGATCGGTTGCCGGCCATAACGGCGGAGCTGCGACGGGTCGTGTCGCATTGTCGTGCAGGAAGGCGGGATGCAGACCCACCTCAAACGCCGAATGCGATACCGGTCTTGGTCTGCGTCTTCAGGCCGCGCATGCAGGCGCCCGGTTCGACGCCGGCGCATTCGGTGGCGCTGTTGATCAGCACGCGGCTGAGTTTGGTGCAGTCGGTGCCGGCGAGGTCGAAGCGGATCACCTTGGTCTTGCCGGCCGGCAGGTCCTTGAAGTCGAGCACGCTCAGGCGGTCGACCACGCCGGCCTCGTTGAACAGCGCGATTTCGAAAGCCGCCTTGGACAGATCGGCGCCGAGCGCATTGTTGACGACGAAGGTCAGCCGGCAACCCTTGTCCGAGGGCTGCGCGGCATTGAGCTCGAGGCTGAGTTGCGGAGCCGGCGCGGACTGAGCCCACGCCGGCATCAAGCCAAGCGACATCGCCAGCGTCGAGGTCAGGAGCCGAAGCGATGCCGTCAAACTTGTCATGGGTGTCAGCCTCCAAAGCGCATGGTTGCGGCCAGCTTCAGCGTGATGCCGGGTTCATAGATGACGGCGGTGGTGCCGCCGTTCAGCGGGTTGGTGTATTTGACGTCGAACAAATTGTCGGCGCGGAAGTCCACCTTCAGATTGTCGGTGGCCTGGTAACTGGCGAAGGCGTTGACCAGAGTATAATCCTTGGCTACGGGGTTGCCCTTCGGCTTGCCGTTGTACTGCACCTCGCCGCCGACGGTCAGCTTGTCCTGAAGGAAGCGGAAGCCGAGCTGCCCGGTGACCTGCGAGGACGGGATGGTGGCAAGGTCGGCGCGCTCACCTTCATCGGAGATGGTGTGGCCGTTGGTGATCGAGGCGGAGAGCCCGGCATAACCCCAGGCGGCATCGTAGACGCTTTCCAGTTCGAAGCCGTTTATCTTGGCCTGGGCGACGTTCTGGTACTGGAAGCAGATCGGAATGCCGGGGCCGAACGGGCAGCCGCTGGTCGGGTCGAATGCCGACAGTGTGACGCCTTCGATGTAGTCATCGACATCGTTGTGGAAGTAGGCGGCCTTGAGCCGGAACGCGTCGCCGGCCTCGATGAGGTCGTTCAGCTTGTAGTTGACGCCGAACTCGGTGGTCTTGCCGGTTTCAGGCCGCAGGTTTGGGTTGGGCAGGAACGGGAAGGTGACGCCTGCCGGATGGTTGCCGCTGATCAGCGTTTCGGTCAGCGACGGCGAGCGGTAGCCTTCCGCGTAGGTGCCATAGAACTGCAGGCCCGCCAGGCTGGCGCTTTCGAAAGGCGTGACACCAACGGTGATGCGCGGCGACAGACGATCACCTGACGTTTCGTGGGTGCTGTCTTCGAGGCTGTAATTGTCGTAACGCAGCCCGGCAATGACCTCGAGCCAGTCCCAGGTGAGCTTGTCCTGGATGTAGGCGCCCGAAACACTACGCTTGCCCGATGGGGTGTAGAAGCTGTCGCCGCCGGCGTGCCGCCGGTCTCGACATCGTCACCCACCCAGTCGCCGCCATAGGTCAATTCGTGCGCAACACCGGCTGTTTCGAAGCGCGACGTGTTCCAGATGTCGACGCCGGCCGTGCCAACGTCGAAGGTCGAGGTCGAACCGACGGGCAGCAGCACGGGAAGGCCGGTCGACGGATCGAAGCGGTTCTGCGGGACCAGCGTGGTGAGGTCGAGATTGGTCTTGTTGTAGGAGGCGTTGATGTGGAGATCGAGCCAGCTCCTGGCGTCGTCAGTGATGTTGTAGCGGGCGGTGAAGGTGTTCGACTTCAGGTCGACGTCGTTGGCCGGCACGCCGCCGCTGGTTTCCGTCCAGCCGTCGCTCGAGCCGACCCAGCCGAGCTTCAATTCGCTGTCTTCGCTGGGGCGGATTGTGGTCTTGAGCAGGCCGCTCAGCAGGTCGAAGCCGGTGCCGGCGACGGTGTCGCCGCTGCCATTCTTGTAGTCTCCGTAGTCGCGGTAGACGATGTTGCCCAGCACATCCAAATCGTCGTTGAATTTGTAGGCGCCGCTGGCACTGGCGGTCCAGCCCTTGCCGTTGCTTTCATAGCGCCCGGTGACGGAGCCGGCCCAGGTTTCGCCCGGTCTGAGGAAATCCACCGCATCCTTGGTGTCGAAGAAGACGACGCCGCCAATGGCGCCGGAGCCGTAGGTGTTGGCGGTCGGTCCGCGAATGACGTCAACGGATTTGATGAGCTCGGGATCGACATAGAAGGTCGACTGCGTGCCGTGGTCTGAGCGCTGGAAATTCTGCCTGGCACCGTCGACGATGACCGCGACGCGACCGAAATCCTGCAGGCCGCGGATGTTGATGCTGGAGCTGACGCGTCGCGCATCGGCCTGCACGGCGACACCAGGCACACCGAGCAGCATTTCGTTCGGCGTCGTCGCCATGCGGCGGTCGAGCTGTTCCTGGTCGACATGGCTGGCTGAGGCCAGCGATTCGATTGCCGTCTTGCCGGTGCGGCTGATGACGAGGATCTTGTCCAGCAGGGTCGCGCCGGCGGGCGCCGGCTTGGTGTCCTCGGTTTTCCTGGTCTGGTCGGCCTGGTCAGCGGCCGGCTGAGCGGCCTGCTGAGCGCTGGCCGGCGATGTCAGCAGCGCGATCGTCGCTGCCCCCGCAAGCAAGGCTGCCATTGCCTTTGCCATAGGCCGATGCACCGGATCGGCGTTCGCCAGACCCAGTCGTCCACAATTTCCCAAGCCCATGCCCCAACTCCAAAATTCCAGGTTCGATGCTGGCTGGCTTGGTGCTCGCTGGCATTTTTCATTCTGTCCGGCGTCTTAAATGTTGACTCATTTGGTCCGGTATTGCACTGACTAATAAACATGATTATTCGTGTCAAGAAATGAATCGGCATTTTTGCAACGCCTAGCCAGTTGCCCGGCACAGGAAAGGGATCGAAAGAGATGAACACCCACAATCCCAACGACTTTCGTTACCGCGTCCGCCGTTCCGAGGAGACGCCGACCCGCTTCGACCGGGTGCCGCTGGCGGTGCGGACGCTGTCCTCCAACACGCTGTTCCAGGGCGAGCACGAGATCGGCATCGAGCACCATGGCGCGCTCTATCGGCTGAAGATCACCCGCCAGGGCAAGCTCATCCTCAACAAGTGACGAAACGACCAAACACGGCAGACAGGTAAGCAGGACATGGACCAGCGCGCAAAACCCGCCCCGCATGAAATCCGGCGGGCGCGGGCAGACAATCCGAAAGCGCGCGAGCGCGATCTTGCCGCCGAGCTCGGTATTTCCGAGGCCGAGCTGGTGGCCGCGCATTGCGGCGACGGCGTCGTGCGCGTCGAGCCCTGGGTCAACGATCTTCTGACCGGCCTCGACGCCGTCGGCGAAGTGATGGCGCTGACCCGCAACGAAAGCGCGGTGCACGAGAAGATCGGCGTCTACGACAAGGTTGTCACAGGCACGCACAACGCCATGGTGCTGGGCGAAAACATCGACCTGCGCATTTTTCCCAAAGTCTGGGCGCATGGCTTTGCCGTGGAAAAGCGCGACGGCGGCGACATCCGCCGCAGCCTGCAATTCTTCGACGCGGCCGGCGATGCGGTGCACAAGGTGCATCTGCGGCCGGCTTCCAATCTCTATGCCTACCAGAAGCTCGTGGCCGCACTCGAATCGCCGAACCAGGAGGCGACCGTGTCTATCGCAGGCCTGGCCGACGACGACGCGGAGACGTCGGGCATTGCCGCAGACATCGATGATCTGCGCGACCGCTGGAGCCGGCTGACCGACGTGCATCAGTTCTTTGGCATGTTGAAAACGCTGAAGCTCACCCGCCGCCAGGCCGTGCGCATGGTCGGCCAGGACTATGCCTGGCTGCTCGACAATGACGCCATCGGCGCCATGTTCCACCATGCCGCCGCCGACGGCATGCCGATCATGTGTTTTGTCGGAAACCGAGGCTGCATCCAGATCCATTCCGGTCCCGTCAAGTCGATCAGGCCGATGGGGCCGTGGATCAACGTGATGGACGAGACGTTCCACCTGCATCTGCGCACCGACCACATCCAGGAGGTGTGGGCGGTGCGCAAACCGACCAAGGACGGTCATGTCACCTCGCTCGAAGCCTATGGCGCCGACGGCAAGATGATCATCCAGTTCTTCGGCGAGCGCCATGAAGGCGAGGGCGAGCGCGACGACTGGCGGTTTCTCGCCGAAAATCTGCCGCGCATTCCAAGCCCGACCGCAGCCTGAGGAAACGACGATGATTTCACTGTTCAGGATGCTTGCCGCGGCCATGGGCCTGTCGCTGTTTATTGCCGCCCCAGTGCCGGCCAGCGAGAACGTGGCCGTGTTTGCCGACACGTCGCGGATCGTGGCGATCGGCGGTTCGATCACCGAGATCGTCTACGCGCTTGGCGAGGAAGGTCATCTCGTCGCCCGCGATTCGACCAGCCGCTACCCCGCCGCCGCGGTCGCGCTGCCCGACGTCGGCTATATGCGCCAGCTGTCGCCGGAAGGCGTGTTGTCGGTCAATCCTTCGGGCATTCTGGCGCTGCATGGCAGTGGGCCGAAGGAAGCGGTCGATGTGCTGAAAAAGTCGAGCGTTCCGTTCATCGACGTGCCCGAGCATTACAGCCATGACGGCATCCTGGAAAAGATCCGCATCGTCGGCAAGGCGCTCGGCGTCGACGCCAAGGCCGAGACGCTGGTGGCTGAGACCGATGCCAAGCTGAAGGCGGCCGAGAAGCAGACGGCGTCGATCAAGCAGCGCAAGCGCATCCTGTTCGTGCTGTCGATCCAGGGCGGCAAGATCCTGGCCGCCGGCACCGACACCGCCGGTGACGGCATCATCAAGCTCGCCGGTGCGGTCAACGCCGTCGAAGGTTTTTCCGGCTACAAGCAGATGTCCGACGAGGCCGTCGTAACCGCCAGGCCGGACGTGATCCTGGCCATGAAGAATGCCGGCCCGCCGATTGCGGAGGCCGAGCTTTTCGCCATCCCGTCGATCACCTCGACGCCGGCGGGTGAAGGCCGCAAACTGACCCTGATGGATGGCAGCTATCTCCTCGGCTTCGGGCCGCGCACGGCCGATGCCATCCACGATCTGGCCGCCTCGCTCTATGGCAGCCAGGTCACGGACTGAGCCGATGGTGGATCAGTCGATCGCCGGCGCGGCGGGCAAGGTGGCCGAGGGCGATCGCTCCGGGCGCGCTCGCCTGGTTATTGTGCTCCTGTGTGTGGCGCTTGCCCTTTCGCTGTTCCTGTCGCTGAGGTCGGGCGCTTCCGATGCATCGGCCGTTGGTGTCATTCGTGACTGGCTGACCGGCGCCATGCCGGACGACGCCGCGCTTGGTGCCCGCGACCGGTTGATCGTCTACGATATCCGCATGCCGCGCGTACTGCTCGGTGTGCTCATCGGGGCGGCACTGGCCGTATCGGGTGCGGTCATGCAAGGCCTGTTTCGCAATCCGCTCGCCGATCCCGGCCTGATCGGCGTTTCAGCCGGTTCCAGCCTCGGCGCGGTCGCCGTCATCGTGCTCGGCACGACGTGGCTGGCGCCGCTCACTCTGGCGCTCGGCAGTTTGGCCTTGCCGTTGGCCGCCTTTTGCGGTGGCCTTGCGGTCACGCTGGTGCTCTACCGTGTCGCCACGCGGCAGGGACAGACCTCGGTCGCCACCATGCTGCTTGCCGGCATTGCGCTGGCAGCCCTTGCCATGGCTCTGACCGGCATTCTCATCTTCATGGCCGACGACCGGCAGTTGCGCGACCTGACGTTCTGGCAACTGGGCTCGCTGGGCGGCGCGACCTGGCCGAAGATCGCTTCCGTCGGTCCGATCATCATCCTGGCGCTTGCGGCAATGCCGTTCCTGGCCAAAGGCCTCAACGCCCTGGCGCTCGGCGAGGCGACGGCCGGACATCTCGGCATCCCGGTACAGCGCCTGAAATACACCGCGATCGTCGGCGTCTCGGCAGCGGTCGGCGCCTCTGTCGCAGTCAGCGGAGGCATCGGTTTTGTCGGCATCGTCGTGCCGCATCTGCTGCGGCTGCTGATCGGTCCGGACAATCGCTATCTCTTGCCGGCATCGGCGCTGCTCGGCGCCTCGATGCTGCTGATCGCCGATGCCGTTGCCCGCGTGGTCGTGGCCCCGGCCGAACTGCCGATCGGCATCGTCACCGCGATCGCCGGCGCACCGTTCTTCCTCTGGATCCTGCTGCGCAAGCGCGGCGTAATCGACTTGTGAGATTTGAAACCTATGAGGCCGGCATGATCGAAGCACGCGATGTCTCGGTAGCGATCGGCGGCAAGCGCATTGTTGCCAATGTCGATTTCGTCGCGCGGCCGGGCGAAATTGCGGCAGTCGTCGGACCCAACGGCTCGGGCAAGACGACGTTTTTGAAGGCGTTGTCGGGCGATCTGGCGTTTGCGGGGACAGTGGCCGTCAACGGGCGCGACCTCTCCGCGATGAAGCCGGTGGAGGCCGCGACTGTGCGTGCCGTGCTGCCGCAGGCCGCGACGCTGTCCTTTCCCTTCACCGTGCACGAAGTGGTCAGGCTCGGCCTTATCGGCGGCCGTTCCGGCGTTCTGCCGGGCGAAGATGATCGTCTGCCCGAGCGGGCGCTGGTGCGGGTCGACCTCGACGGCTTTGCCGGCCGATTCTATCAGGAGCTTTCGGGCGGCGAACAACAGCGTGTGCAACTGGCGCGCGTGCTGTGCCAGGTCTGGGCGCCGGTGCTCGACGGCAAGCCGCGCTATCTCTATCTCGACGAGCCGGTCTCCAGCCTCGATATCAAGCACCAGCTGATCATCATGAACATCGCCCGCGATTTCGCCCGGCGCGGCGGCGGTGTGATCGCCATCCTGCACGACCTCAATCTGACGGCCATGTATGCCGACCGGATTTTCGTGATGCATCGCGGCCGGCTCGCCGCCGACGGTTCACCGCAGGAGGTGCTGAGCGACGATCTGATCGAAAAGGTGTTCGATTGTCGGCTAAGGGTCGGTGTGTTGCCGGCGGCGAGCATGCCGTTCGTCTTGCCGCAGTCAGCCGCCTAAAAGCGCGTCGCGTTTGAACGGACTCAGGCGACGCGCTTTAGGTCTTTGTTTTTATGCATGTCGTTGTCTCAAAACCGGGGCCACTTTTGAGCGACATGCACTAGAAAACTCAGGCGGCCGGAGCTCGCTGGACCAGCATGTCGATGCCGAGCAAATGACGCACATTCGGGCGCGCCGCCACCATATCGGCGATGGTGTAGCGGGAGAGTACGGCAAAGAAGGCGTTGAGCGCCTCGCGCAGCGCCGAATTCAGCTGGCAGCTGTCGACCAGCGGGCATTCGGCGGCGTCGTTTTCGAAGCACTCGGCCATGGCGAAGCTCTCTTCGGTCACCCGTACGACGTCGAACAGGCTGATCTGCTCGGCGGGGCGGCCGATCCTCACGCCGCCATTCCTGCCGCGCACCGTCTCGACCAGGCCATGCTCGACCAGCGGCTGCAGGATCTTGAACAGGAAAAGCTCCGACACCGAATAGGCGGCCGCAATCTCGGGGATGCGGCTCAGGCGATCGTTGTTGGCGGCGCAATACATCAGGATGCGCATGGCGTAGTTGGTCTGGCGCGTCAGCCGCATTTAATTCCTCACCCGAGTGCTGGCGCGCTGGAACTGCACCAGATTTTAGATTGTGCTGGTGCGGCTTTCTCACCCGGAGTTTCGGATTCGCCCACACTGGCCCGATCGGAATATGGCCTATACCTTGGAACAATTCCAGACTGGGATTGCATGATAGATGAACATTCTTGTCAACTTTGCGTGCGAAACCGGCAATTCCCGGACGAAATCGGCCCATCCGATCATGCTACGGGCCCAAACACCCCCTAAATAGCCCATGCCAGATAGCCAAGAGATCGATGAGGAGCGGCGTATCATGTCCCAATCGGCTTCGTCCCTGGCGCCTGGCGGTTTTGATGCCGAGACGGGCGCCAAGCTTTTCGCGTTGCGGCGGACAAAGTTCCTCGCCACGGCTGCGCTGGTGCTTTGCGTCGTGGTTTTTGCCGTGGCCAAATCGTTCGAGGCCAAGTATCCGTGGCTGGGCTTCGTGGCGGCCTTCGCCGAGGCGGCGACCATTGGCGGCCTGGCCGACTGGTACGCGGTGGTGGCGCTGTTCAAGCGGCCGCTGGGCCTGCCGATCCCGCACACCGCCATCATCCCAGCGAACCAGAACCGCATCGCCGATAATCTGGGCCGCTTCATCGAGGTCAATTTTCTGGCGCCGGAGCCGGTGCGGGAAAAGCTGGCCGAGGTCGATTTTGCAGCACTCGTCGCCGACTGGCTGACTGACGCCGAACGCTCTGCCGGCCTGTCACGCTTCGTCGTACGGCTGGTCCCGCAGACGCTTGCGGCGATCGAGCAATCCGGCCTGCGCGGCTTCGTCACCAGCCGCATGCTGGAGCAGATCGACAAGGTGCCGCTGGCGCCGCTCGCGGCCGAATTGCTGTCGGCACTGACCGACGACCGCCGCCACCAGAAACTCTTCGACGAATTCACCAGGGTGATCGGCCGGTTCCTGAACGATGAAGAGGCGCTGGCGACCATGCGCGAGAAAATCCGCGAGGAATTGCCGTCGCTGTTCAACCTGTTCAGAGCCGACGCCTATCTGCTGAAAAAGATCGTCGCTTCCGCCGGTTCGCTGCTTGACGAGGTGCGGGCCGACCCCGACCATCCGATGCGCGCCGAATTCGACCGTTTCGCGCACAGCTTCATCGAGCGGCTCAGAACCTCGAAGCAATACGCCAAACGGGCCGAGAAGCTGAAGCGCGATTTCCTGGCGCGGCCGGAAGTGAAGTCGCTCGCCGGCGACATGTGGCAGAGCCTCAGCGTGTTCATCGAACAGGACGCCAAGGCGGAGAATTCGATTGTTCGCGCGCATCTCGCCAACATGTTCGTCGAGGTCGGCCGCCATCTCTCAGGCGATCCGCAGATCAGGGCCGACATGAACCGGGGCTTTGTCGTGGCGCTGTCGTCGTTCGTGGAGAGCCAGAAGAGCGGTGTGTCGACATTCATCGCCGACCAGGTCAAGCGCTGGGACCTCGCCCAGCTGACGAGGCTGATCGAGATGAACATCGGCAAGGACCTGCAATATATCCGCTTCAATGGCATGATTATTGGCGGCCTGACCGGTCTCGTGCTCTACACGGCTGAGAGGCTGTTTCTCGCTGGCTGATGCTGCATTTGCCGCTGAATTGCTTGGGCGTGCGAATGGACACACGGCGCGCGAGTGCTATTGTCCAGAACAGGGTTCAGCATTTGCGACAACTGGGGAGCACGAGCAATGGCCAAACAACCCGACTCCGATTCGTTCCTGGACATGTTCAGCCGGTTCGGCCGTGACCTGAAGGTGCCGAATGTCGAGGCGATCCTCGCGCATCACCGCAAGAACCTCGAGGCGCTGGAAAGATCCGCGCGGGCGGGAGCTGCCGGCGCGACCTCATTGTTGTCCAGACAGCGCGAGATGCTGCAGGACACGCTGCGTGAAGTCAGCGACATGGCGCAGAGCTACAAGGCGCCGGGCAATCCCCAGGAACTGATGACAAAACAGGCGGAGTTCGCCAGGAAATCCTTCGAAGCCGCCCTGAAAAATGCCGGCGAAGTGGCCGAGCTGGTCAAGAAATCCGGCACCGAATCGATCGAAATCCTGCGCAGCCGCATCAAGGAAGCGATGGAGGAAATCCGCTCGGGCTATGACAAGAAGTGACTCTCAACGCAACCATGAGAGGAGTGGCCGGTTGCGGCGCATGAGCATGGACGAGGGACGCTGTTTGGCGGAAAATGGCGGAACGGAATCGCAACGGGCGAATTGACAGGAGCCGTCCGTTCGTGGTCCGAGGCACTGGGAGCCACCGGGAAAGCAGGAATGACGGAACTACGGCCGAAAACGCCGCCGACCTTCGAGCAGTTAAGGGCGATGGCCGGGCAGGAGCTCGGCGTGTCGGAATGGACGACCGTCGACCAGAACCGCATCAACCAGTTTGCCGAATGCACAGGCGACCATCAGTGGATCCACGTCGATCCGGAGCGGGCGAAGCGGCAGAGCCCATTTCGCACCACGATCGCGCATGGCTATCTGACGCTGTCGATCATCGGCGCGCTGGCGCTGGGCATGGGCATCGTCCCCGAAAACACGCAAGCCGCCTTCAATTACGGCTTCGACAAGGTGCGGTTCTTGGCGCCTGTCAGGGTCGGCGCACGCATCCGGCTGCGCACGACGCTGTTGTCGGTGGAGGACAAGGGGCCGGGCCAGTATCTGATGAAGGCCGCCAACACTGTCGAGATCGAGGGCGAACAGAGGCCGGCTCTGACCGCCGAAACGCTGGTCATGCTTTATGAGCGGCGCAAGCGGGCGGGAGCGTAAGCTCCCCATCTTCGGTCATGATGGCTGTTGCCGCACCGACAGCCTTGCCGCCGGCGCGGGTCGAGAGCAGTGCCAGCAACAGCGCAGCCACCGCCAGGACCGTTGCCGTCTGAAAGGTAACCTGCATCCCGTGGGCGGCTGCCGCTGAGGTCAGCATGTCCTGGCTTTGCCGTTCTCCCGTCGAGGCAGCCGCAAAAATGGCGCCCATAAGCGATGCGCCGGTGATCAGGCCGAGATTGCGCAACAGATTGAGCAGGCCGGACACCACGCCGCGCTCGCCGGCAGCGACACCGCTCATGGCGGCGGCATTGTTGGATGTCTGGAACAGGGCGTACCCGAAGCAGGTGACGGCGATCGGCACGATATAGCTGGCAATGCCGAGTTTTGTTGCGGCGAGCGACAACAATGAGGTTCCGACGGCAAGACTGAACAGTCCGACGACCATCATCCTGTGCGCGCCGAAGCGATCGGTGAGGCGGCCGGCGACGAGCGCCGAGAGCGCGGAGACCAGCGGACCTGTCGACAGGACCACGCCGACCATCGCAGCATTGAGCCCCAGCCCTCGCGACAAATAGAACGGAGCGACCACCAGGGTCGCCATCATCACGGTGGCGACAACGAGGTTCGCGGCGAGGCTGGCGCTGAGCCGGATGTCGTACAACCGGGCAAGCCGGATCAAGGGACTTTTCGCCTTCGTCTGCGCAACGCCGAACAGAACGACGCCGATGCCGGCGGCCACCAGGAGGCCGATGTTGAGGGCGCCGAAATGGCCGCGGCCGAGCGTCATGGCCAATGCATAGGCGGCCAGCGTCAGGCCTAGCAAGACCGTCCCGATCGCGTCGAACCCGCCTTGAACGCCCGCAGCCTTGCCGCGGGCAGGCAGGGCCAGCGAGGCGAGGGCAAAGGTCAGGAGGCCGAGCGGCACATTGACGAGGAAGATCGCCCGCCAGCCGAAGCCGGCGATCAGCAAGCCGCCAAGCGAGGGGCCGAGCGTCGTGCCGATTGCCGACATGGCGCCGAGCAGGCCCATGGCGCTGCCGGTTCTCTCCCTGGTCACGGTCTCCGCGACAAAGGCCAGCGTCAGCGCCATCATCAGCGCGGCACCCAGCCCTTGCACGGCGCGCGCCGCGATCAGCAGCCAGAGCGTCGGCGCGAGGCCGCAGAGCACCGAGGCCAGTGTGAACAGCGCGATGCCCCCGAGCAGCAACGGCCGGCGGCCGACCATGTCAGCCAGGCGCCCGGCGCTGACGATCAGGGCGGTGATGGCGAGCAGATAGGCGAGAACCACCCATTGCACGGACTGGAAGGACGCACCGAACGCCTGCATGAGGGAAGGCAGTCCAACGCTGGCAATGCTGGTTCCAAGCGAGGACAGCAGCGTGGCGAGCGACAGGCTGGCCAATGCCAAGACAGGAGAGTGGGCCAGGCCTGCGGACCGGGTTTTCTGCGGCGCCGATGCGCACTCGTTCTGCTCGGCAGTTGCCATGGCGATTTCCTCCTTGTCAGTCCCGCAACCGAGATCTAGTCGTCGGGGCGGAATGGCGGAAGGCGCAGCATTTGCATCTTATTCGTGCGCCAAACGCCATGGCATGTGCTACAATCCGCCGATGGCATCGCCCGATCTCAATCTGCTGTTCGCGCTCGACGTTTTGCTCGCCGAAGGCAGCGCGGCGCGCGCCGCCAGCCGGCTACGGCTCAGCCCGTCGGCGATGAGCCGCACGCTGGCGCGGCTGCGGGAAGCGACCGGCGATCCGCTGCTGGTCCGCGCCGGCCGCGGCCTGGCCCCGACGCCGCGCGCGGAGGCATTGCGGCAGCAGGCCGGCCGTGTCGTCCACGATGCGGAAACGCTATTGCGTCCCGCCAGGCTGCTCGATCTGGCAAAGCTGAACCAGATCTTCACGCTGCGCACCAATGAAGGGTTCGTCGAGGAGTTCGGGCCGCGTCTTGTCGCTCGCATCCAGGCCGAGGCGCCGGGCGTGCGGCTGCGATTTGCGCCGAAAGCCGACAAGGATGTCGCCTCGTTGCGCGACGCAGCGATCGATCTGGAAATCGGCGTTGCCGGCGAGACCGGACCTGAAGTGCTGATACAGGCGCTGTTCCGTGACCGGTTCGTCGGCGCCGTAGGAGCCGGCCATCCCTTGAGCGAAGGCGCGGTGACGCCTGAACGCTACGCGGCCGGCCGCCACATCAGCGTTTCACGGCGGGGTCGGGAAAGAGGGCCGATCGATCAGACTTTGGCGCTGCTCGGCCTGCAGCGAACCGTGGCGTGCATGGTCTCCGGCTTTTCGGCTGCACTCGCCATGGCGCGCGCTTCGGACCTTATCGCCAGCGTGCCCGAACGGCACACGCAAGGCGCACGCGCCGGCATGGTCAGCTTTCCGCTGCCGGTCGCCACGGTGGAGGTCACCATCTCGATGCTCTGGCATCCACGGCTCGATGCCGATCCGGCGCAACGCTGGCTGCGAGATTGCGTTCGGGAGGTCTGCGCGGCCTCCCGCTGAGCCCTCAGCGCGCCATTGCCCCCTTGAGCACCCTGAAAATCCGCTCGTCCTGGCACTGGGCAACGTTGAAGCGCAGGAAGCGGCTGGCGGTTCCCGACAGGCTGAATGCGTTGCCGGGCGCCAATACGATGTTGTCGGCCAGCGCGCGGCGGGCGATTTCGGCTGCGTCCACGCCATCGGGCAGGCCGCACCACAGGAACAGTCCGGCGGGCTGGTCGATCCAGGGCGCGATGCCGATCGCCTTCAGGCGCGCGCTCGTCTCGCCCATGGCGCGGGAAAGGCGCGCGCGCAGCAGATCCATGTGCTTGCGGTAGCTGCCATCCCTAAGCAGCGTCAGCACCAGTTCGGCCGCCAGCCTGCCCCCGCCGAAGGTGGTGGCGATCTTGAGGTCGGTGAGCTGTTCGATCCAGTCGCGGGGTGCGGCGATAAAGCCGCAGCGCACCGAGGCCGACAGCGTCTTGGAGAAGCTGCCGATATGGACGACGCGGTTGAGGCCGTCGAACGCCGCCAGCCGAGGCGCTGGGCTGTGCTCGAAATCGGCGAAGATATCGTCCTCGATGATGGTCAGGTCCGACTGGTCGGCGAGTTTCAGCAGCCGGTGCGCAGTGACCGGCGACAGGATCGCGCCGGTCGGGTTGTGGATGGCGGAATTGGTGATGTAGAGGCGCGGCCTGTGCTCGGCGAGCGCCTGCGCGAACATCTCGATGTCCGGCCCCGATGGCGTGTAGGGCACGCTGACGACCTTGGCGCGGTGGGCGCGCAGCAGTGCGTGGAAATTGAAATAGCAGGGGTCGTCGACCAGCACGGTATCGCCGGGTTCGATCAGGAAGCGGCACAGAAGATCGATGGCCTGCGTGCCCGATTCGGTCAGCATGATCTGTTCGGGCGAGACCTCGATGCCGTGGCCGGCCATGCGCCGCGCGAGCAATTGCCTGAGCGGCGGCAGGCCGAGCGGCGTGCCGTAATCGGCTAGGTCGACATCGTCGGCGCGCGCCACGGTGCGCAGCGCCCGGCGCAAGGCCGATTGCGGCATCCACGAGGCCGGCATCCAGCCGCAGCCTGGTTTCAGCATCTCGTCGCCGGCTTCCAGCGACTGGCGCGAGACCCACAGCGGATCGATGGCGCGATCGAGCCGGGGTCCAATCTCGGCCAGCGACAGTGGCGCCAGCGATCCGGCGGCATAAAAACCCGAACCCGGCCGGGAGCGAATCGCGCCTTCGGCGGCAAGCCGTTCATAAGCTTCGACGACGGTGGATTTCGACACCTGCATGGCCTTGGCGAAGGCGCGGATCGAGGGCAGCCGCGCGCCCGGCGTCAGGCTGCGCGCCGATATCCGCTGGCGGATGGTCGCCATCACAGTTTCGACCAGAGTGGTCGCGAGAACGGTGGGCGCGCCGTCCGCTTCCAAAGCGAGTTCCTTCATCCGTACTGCTCGACCTGCCATTACAGTTTTGCGGAATTGTACTGCATTGTCTCTGGCTGCACCATAGGCACTTGCCCGATAGAGGTCGAAAGCAATGGAGCCTGGAATGGACAAGACCGCGAGCGGCTGGGTGAACGGATTCGTCGGCGTGCTGATCTTCTCAGGCTCGCTGCCGGCGACGCGCGTCGCCGTGGCGGAGTTCGATCCGACGTTCCTGACCTCGGCCCGCGCCGCGATTGCCGGGCTGCTTGGTCTCGCGATGCTCGTCCTGTTCCAGCAGAAGCGCCCGGCGCGCAGCGATTTTCTGTCGCTGGTGATCGTCGCCCTTGGGGTGGTTGTCGGCTTTCCCTTGCTCACCGCTCTGGCGCTCAAGCACGTCACCTCTGCCCACTCCATCATCTTCGTCGGCCTGCTGCCGCTGGCCACCGCGATCTTCGGCGTGCTGCGCGGTGGCGAGCGTCCGCGCCCGGCCTTCTGGCTGTTTTCCTGCATCGGCAGCGCGCTGGTCGCCGGTTTTGCCCTGATGCAAGGCGTGACGGCCTCACCTGTCGGCGACGGCCTGATGCTGGCCGCCATCATCGTCTGCGGCCTGGGCTATGCCGAGGGGGCGGCATTGTCGCGCAGGCTGGGCGGCTGGCAGGTGATCTGCTGGGCGCTGGCGATCTCGCTGCCGATCATGCTGGTTCTGACGTTCGCGACGCTGCCGTCGTCCTTCGCCGGCGTCGGCTCCGGCGCCTGGATGGGTCTCGCCTATGTCTCGCTGTTCAGCATGCTGATCGGCTTCGTGTTCTGGTACCGCGGCCTCGCCCAAGGCGGCATCGCTGCCGTCGGGCAGTTGCAGCTACTGCAGCCCTTTTTCGGCCTGGCGCTGGCAGCGTCGCTGCTGCACGAGCAGGTCAGTCCGCTGATGATTGTTGTCACGCTCGGCGTGGTGGCCTGCGTGTTCGGGGCGAAGAAATTTGCACGCTAGGAGTTTGGTGGTGGAGGGCGACTCCGCCCTAGAACTTCGTCACCACCCCAATGCCAATCCCCTCGAACCCGCCCATCGCCATCAGCGCCGCAGGCGCCTCATCAAGGCTGATCTTCTTGCCGACCAGCAGTTCGGGCTTGAGCTTGCCGGTGCGGATCATCTCCATCATGGCGGGGTAGCGGTAGGCCTGCATGCCGTGGCTGCCGAGGATTTCGAGCTCGAAGGCGATCACCTTGTCCATCGGCACTTGCGGGCGGGCATGTTCGCCCAGCATCAGGCCGACCTGCACGTGGCGGCCGCGCCGGCGCAGATTGGCAATCGAGTTGAACGATGTCGTGGGGTGGCCGAGCGCGTCCATCGACATATGCGCGCCGCCATTGGTGATCTGCTTGACCGCCTTGACCACGTTCGGCGTGGTCGCGGCGTTGATGGTCGCCACGGCGCCGATCTTTTTGGCGAAGTCCAGTTTCTCGTCGGTGAGGTCAATGGCGATGACATTGGCGCCCATGGAACTGGCGATCATGATCGCCGACAGGCCGACGCCGCCGCAGCCATGCACCGCCACCCATTCCCCCGGCGTCACCCGGCCCTGGTCGACAATGGCGCGAAACGAGGTGACGAAGCGGCAGCCGAGGCTGGCGGCGGTGGCGAACTCCATCTCCTCGGGCAGGCGTACGAGATTGGTGTCGGCATGCTCGATAGCGACATATTCGGCAAACGATCCCCAGGCGGTGAATCCCGGCTGCGTCTGGTGTTCGCAGACCTGATGATTGCCCGAATTGCATTCGAAGCAGCGGCCGCAGCCGACGCAGAACGGCACGGTGACGCGCTCGCCGGCCTTCCAGCGGGTGACCTGCTTGCCGACGGCGACGACGATGCCGGCCAGTTCATGGCCCGGCACATGCGGCAGTGTGATGCCATCGTCATGGCCCATCCAGCCATGCCAGTCGCTGCGGCAGAGCCCGGTCGCCTCGACCTTGATGACGACGCCGTCGGCGGCCGGTTTAGGATCCGGCACGGTCTGGATTCTCGGCGCTTCGCCGAATTTTTCGAAGACGACGGCTTTCATCGGCAACTCTCCGTGCTCTGCTCCGGCATTGTGAGCCTATTCGGCATCTATCTGATTCTCCGGCGCTGCCTTCTGAAAGGCCGGCAGCGCCATGCAGGCGGCGTGGATGCGCGAGATCTCGGGGTAGGGTGTCAGGTCGACTCCGAAGCGGGCGTTGCTGGCGATCTGGGCGACCAGGCAGATGTCGGCGAGGCCCGGTGCGTCGCCATGGCAAAATGTGCCGGTCTCATCCGATGAAGCCAGAATCTTTTCAAGCGGCTGGAACCCTTCGTTCACCCAGTGGCGAAACCAGTGGATGACATCCTGGTCGCCGGCGCCGAACAAAGTGCGCAGCGAGGTCAGCACGCGCAGATTGTTCACCGGGTGGATGTCGCAGGCGATCATCTGCGCCAGCATTCGCACGCGCGCCCGGCCGAGCGCGTCCTTCGGCAACAGCGGCGGTTCGGGATGGGTCTCGTCGAGATATTCGATGATCGCCAGCGACTGCGTCAAAAGCGTGCCGTCGCCCAGGATCAGCGCCGGCACCAGCCCCTGCGGATTGACCGCTAGGTAAGCCGGCTCCAGATGGTCGCCATGACGCAGATGATGCGGCACGTAATCGTAGGTCAGGCCCTTCATCTCGAGCGCAATGCGTGCGCGATAGGAGGTGGAGGAGCGGTAGTAGTTATGGAGGACCAGATCGCTCATCGGATCACGGCTTGCCCATCGAATCTTGGCCGATGGTGATCTCGATGGTGCCGATGCCGTCGACACCGCCGGTCATCGTCTGACCCGGCGCTACCGCGCCGACGCCGGCCGGCGTGCCGGTGAAGATCAGGTCGCCCGGTTGTAGTGCAACCGCACTGCTGCAGATCGAAACGATATCGGGAATCGGCCAGATCAGTTCGGCGAGGTCCCCATCCTGCTTCACCGCGCCGTCGACGGCGAGCCAGATGCGGCCCTTTTGCAGGTGGCCGGATTTGGCGGCTGATACCAACGGGCCGCAGGGCGCCGAGCGGTCGAAGGCCTTCGACCAGTCCCACGGCCGGGCTGCTTTCTTGGCCTCGTCCTGCAGGTCGCGGCGGGTGAGGTCGATACCGACGCCGTAGCCCCAGACATGGTCGAGCGCCTGCGCGCGAGGAATGCGGAAGCCGGCCTTGCCGATCGCAGCGACCAGCTCGATCTCATGGTGCAGGTTTTTGGTCAAAGGCGGGTAGGGGACCGTGGTGCCGGAATCGACCACCGCATCGGCCGGCTTGGTGAAGAAGAAGGGCGGGTCGCGCTCGTCATTGCCGAGTTCGCGGGCATGCGCGGCGTAGTTGCGGCCGACGCAGAAGATGCGGCGCACCGGAAAACGCTCGGCAGAGCCGGCGACGGCCACCGACGGGGTTGCGGGCAGGGGAAGGACGAAGTCTGTCATGCGCGGGTCTCTGCTTCAACTGAGGGCACATTTGACCGATTTGGACCGCCGGGCAAGGCATCAGCGCTGGCAAAAGCGTCGGCTGCGCTCCGTGGACCAAGATGGCGATAGACTATTTGCCAATAAGCTGGCCATACCAGCGGGAGTATCGTGCCCACGGAGAACTGAAACGAACACCATGACCGCAATCAACGATCGCGCCCGGTTTCTGATCATCGACGACCATCCGCTGTTTCGCGAGGCGCTGCACAGCGCCGTGCAGATGGCCTATCCGGAAGTCGACACCGTGGAGGCGCGCTCGATCGCCGAGGCGCTCGATCTCCTGGGTGGGATAAAACCGTTCGATCTGGCGCTGCTCGATCTCAACATGCCTGATGTCCATGGCTTCGATGGACTGCTGCAACTCAGGACCCGCCATCCGCGGCTGCCGGTGGTCGTCGTCTCGGGCTATGAGGAGCCGAAGATCATCTCCGAGGCGTTGTCCTATGGCGCTGCCGGCTTCATCCCGAAATCGGCGCGCAAGAGCGATCTTGCGGCCGCAATCCGCTCGGTGATGGAGGGCGCGATCTATGTGCCGGAGACATATGAGGGACAGCCGCCCGACGCCGACAGCGCCGACCGCGCCGATATGGTGCAGCGGCTGGCCAAACTGACGCCGCAGCAGCTGCGCGTGCTGCAGATGCTGCGCCAGGGCCTGCTGAACAAGCAGATCGCCTACGAGCTGCAGGTCGGCGAGACCACGGTCAAGGCGCATGTCTCGGAGATCCTGCGCAAGCTCAACGTCTACAGCCGCACGCAAGCGGTGATTGAGGTGTCGAAGCTGGACAATGCGGAGCTGTTTCGCGATCAGGCCGGGTTTTGATCTTTACCCTCCCCCTTGTGGGGAGGGTCGATCCGCGAAGCGGAGCGGGGTGGGGGAGCTTGGCGCTGCACCCCGCCCCGGCGCTGCGCGCCGACCCTCCCCATCGAGGGGAGGGTATGGGGCTCAAGCCAGCAGATGCGCCAGCAGCGCCCTTAGCTGCGCCGGCTTTAGCGGCTTCCGCATCAGCTCTATGCCTGCGGCGCGGGCTGCCTTGGCGACGGCCTCCGATCCGTCGGCGGTGACGATCAGCGCCGGCACGGCGCGGCCGAGATAATCGCGGACTTCGGCGATGGTGGCGGTGCCGAGGTCGCCGTCGTCGAGATGCTGGTCGGCAATGACGATGTCGGGCACCCAGTCGGTGTCGCCAAGCAGGCTGATCGCAGCCTCGGTCGAAGTCGCGGCGCGCACCAGGCACTGCCAGCGCTCGAGCAGGAAGGTCATCGCCTGCAACACGTCGGCGTCATTTTCGACCAGCAGGACCTTGGTGCCGAACAGGCCGTAGCCGCGCGGCCGCTCCATCTCGGCAAGGCTGGCGATGGCGTCGGCGCTGGCGCCGATGCCGACCGGCACGTCGATGTGGAAGATGGTGCCGCGCCCAACCCTCGAGGAGAACGTCACGGGATGACCGAGCGCGGCGGCCATGCGCCGCACGATGGCAAGGCCCAGGCCCAGCCCGCCGCCGGAGATCCCGGTATCGGCTGGAATGGCGGAGCCGCGATGGAACTCCTCGAAAACCGCCTCGCGCTGATCCTCGGGAATGCCGCAGCCGGTGTCGGCGACATCGATGCGGATGGTGTCGCCGCGATGCCTGGTGCCGACCAGCACGCCGCCGAAGCGGGTGTAGCGCAGAGCGTTGGACAGGATATTCTGCAGGATGCGGCGCAAGAGCGTGCGGTCCGAACGCACCACGGCGCTGACCGGGCGGAACTTCAGCGCCAGCCCCTTCATCTCGGCCACGGGCAGGAAATCCGACCGCAGCGAGGAAAACAGCGTCTCCAGATTGACATCGCCGATGTCGGGCTGGACCACGCCGGCATCGAGCTTGGAAATGTCGAGCAGCGTGCGCAACAGGTCTTCCATGGTCTCCAGCGAGCGCTCGACCTGGCGGACCAGCTTCTTGCCCTCGTCGCTGGTCTGCACTTCGGCCAGCGCCGAGACGGAGAGGTGGGCGGCGTTCAGCGGCTGCAGCACGTCATGGCTGGCGGCGGCCAGGAACCTGGTCTTGGACAGGTTTGCCAGCTCGGCGTTTTCCTTGGCGGCGCTGAGGTCGATGTTCGACTGTTCCAGCCGGCGCAAGGTCGAGTGCAGTTCCTCGGTGCGCATACGCACGCGGTTTTCAAGTGAAATCGCGGTCTGGAACAGCGAGAAGGCATTGCCTTGCTGGTCCATCGAGCGCTCGACGCGGCTGACCAGAGCGGCGTTGATCTTCTTCAGCCTGTCGACGTCGTCGATGTCCCTGAGCGGCATGGGCTATTCCGCCGCCTGGCGTTCGCCGAAGGCGATGCCGGTGAAGGTTTGGTTCAGATGCATCGAGCGGTACTGTTCGCCATAGGTGCCGAAGCCGATGACATTGTTGACCCGGTAGAGCTCCGAAATGTCGCGGAACACCTGGCGGTTGCGCGCATCGAGCCGGCGCAGCACGCAATCGAAGCCGAGGATCATGTCGATGCCGCCGAGCCGTTGCTCGACGTCGCGCAGTGCGGCGCGCGTGGATTCCACCATGTCCTTGGGCTGGGCGATGGACAGCACGACGCCGTCGTCTATGGCGCAGAAGAATGACAGCGAGCCGTCGGGATGCATCTTCTGGATCGAGCGGCAGTAAAATTCGCCACCCACTTTCACCACCACCGGGTGCGAAGCGAAGCTCATCGGCGTCAGGTTCTGCGCAACGATGCCGACGGAGGCTGCATACTCCTCAGCCGCATTGGTGGCGTTGAATTCGCGCACGGTGCGGTGGTCCGGATCGGATGCCGTCACCACCAGCTTCTCGTCGGTGGGGATGAAATTGTCGGTCTTGAAGACATGGAACGGAATCTCGGTGGCGATCAGCACAATGATGGCGCTGTCGGACGCTACCTTGCCGTTCGAAATCAGCCTGGTGGTTTCGAATTTCAAATCGTCGCCCGCCGAACCGCCGATCAGCGGGATGTCGTCCAGCCCCCAATGGATGGCCGAGGTCACCGCTTCCTCTGCAAAGGACAGGCCGTCGATGAAGCAGAGCGCGAAGGTGCTTTTGGCATGGCAACTGCCGGTGCGTCCGCGCAGCAACCGCCGCAAGGCCTCGACTTCATCAGTGATCCTGTCCATGCCCGACGAGGAGAGATTGTCGACCATGGTGCTGACCGCCGAAAACGACGCGGAGGGAAAGAGCATGGCGAGCACATGACCTTCCTCCAGGCCTTGCGGGGTGATCTCGCCGGCGGTCGAGCAGGCGGCGTAGGCCAGCGTCGGCGCTTGGGTCTTCAGCGCTTGCGAAAGGACGCTCGCATCAAGCAGGCTCTGGGAAAAGAACAGCAGGGCAAAGCCGGCATCGATGGCTGCGGCCTCGGCGGCGACCGCTCGGGCGAATGCATCGGCGTCGGGCTCGTCGGTGGTGAGCGCCGACAGACCGGATGCATAGCTCGTCCGTGAACTGGCCAGAGGCTTCCTCCCGATATCCTCCGACGCTTCCTGCGCGCGCCCGTTTTATGTCTCTCGGCGCGCTGGCGTCGAGGGCATTGTTGCCCCCTATTCGCTCTTTGGCAATGGGGCGGACAGGCCCATGATTTTCGTTTTGTCCATGACCGAAAGTACAATGAGCGCCGTGTGTTTTTTGCGCTTTGTGCAGTGTACCAATAGGGCATGGCCGAGCGCCAAAGCCGCATCGGCAGCATGACTACCAAGGTCATACCCAGGGAGGATGCATGTCGGACGTTTCGTTTGTCGTGAACGGAAAACGGATCAGCGGCGCTGCCGAGGACCGAACGCTTCTGGTTCATTTCCTGCGCGAAAATCTTGGTCTCACCGGAACGCATGTCGGTTGTGACACCTCTCAATGCGGCGCCTGCGTCGTGCATGTCGACGGCAGGGCAGTGAAGTCCTGTTCGATGCTGGCTGTGCAGGCCTCCGGGTCGACCGTGGTGACGATCGAAGGGCTTGCCAATGGCGGCGACCTGCATCCGATGCAGGCCGCGTTCAAGGAACATCATGGGCTGCAATGCGGCTTCTGCACGCCGGGCATGATCATGACCGCGACCGACATGATCGCGCGCCATCCCGAAGGCCTTGACGAGGCGACGGTGCGCGCCGAGCTCGAAGGCAACATCTGCCGCTGCACCGGCTACCACAATATCGTCAAGGCGATCCTTGCCGCATCGCAAACGATGGCGAAGGCGCCGAAGGGCAGGGTGAAACAAGCGGCGTAGAAAGAAGCGAGTAGTGAATAGTGAATAGCGAGTAGTCGGTTTAGCCGAACCGCTCCGAGCACAATTCCCTACTCACTGTTCACTATTCGCTACTCACTATTCGCTATTCCGGAGGAATTCCTATGGGCATTGAAGGCATCGGCGCTCGGGTCGTGCGCAAGGAAGACAAACGGTTCATCACCGGCGCCGGCCGCTATGTCGACGACATGGTGGTTCCCGGCATGAAGCATGCCGCTTTCGTGCGCAGCCCGCACGCGCATGCTCAGATCAAGAAGATCGACGTCAGACGAGCGCAGGCGATGCCCGGCGTCATCGGCGTCTTGACCGGCAAGGAGCTCAAGGCCGACGGCATCGGCAACCTGATCTGCGGCTGGATGATCCATTCCAAGGACGGCTCGCCGATGAAGATGGGCGCGTGGTCGCCGCTGGCCGTCGACAAGGTGCGCTATGTCGGCGACGCGGTCGTCATCGTGGTGGCGGAAACCAAGGGCCAGGCCCGCGACGCGGCCGAAGCGGTCGAGATCACCTACAAGGAATTGAAGGCGGTGGTCGATGCCACCAAGGCGCTGCAAAAAGGTGCGCCGCAGGTCCATGCCGAAGCCGAGGACAATCTTATCTTCGACTGGGAGATCGGCGATGCCAAGGCGACCGATGCGGCGATCCAGGCGGCGGCCCATGTCACCCGCATGAAGATCGTCAACAACCGGCTGGTTCCCAACGCCATGGAGCCGCGCGCGGCCCTTGGCCATTACGACAAGGCCGAGGACCATTTTACCTGCTGGACGACGTCGCAGAACCCGCATGTCGCGCGGCTGGTGATGAGCGCCTTCTACAATGTCGCACCGGAAAACAAACTGCGCGTCATTGCGCCCGATGTCGGCGGCGGCTTCGGCTCGAAGATCTACATCTATCCCGAAGAGATCGTCTGCCTTTGGGCGTCGAAGAAGACCGGCGTCCCGGTCAAATGGGTCGCCGACCGTACCGAAAGCTTTCTCACCGACGCGCATGGCCGCGACCATGTCTCGACGGTCGAAATGGCGTTCGACAAGAACAACAAGATCACCGGCTTCAAGGTAGACACCATCGCCAATCTCGGCGCCTACATGTCGCTGTTCTCGTCTTGCGTGCCGACCTATCTCTACGCGACGCTGCTGTCGGGCCAGTACAACATCCCGACGATCCACGCCAATGTGCGCACCGTCTACACCAACACGGCACCCGTCGACGCCTATCGCGGGGCAGGGCGGCCGGAAGCCACGTATCTGCTCGAACGGACAATGGAGACGGCCGCGCGTGAACTTGGGGTCTCGCCGGCGGAGTTGCGGCGCGCCAATTTCATCACCGAGTTTCCGCATCAGACGCCGGTCATCATGAACTATGACGCCGGCGACTATGGAGCTTCACTCGATGCGGCGACACAGGCGTCCGACTATGCCGGCTTTGCCAAGCGCAAAGCGGCGGCCGGCAGCCAGGGCAGACTGCGCGGCATCGGCATGAGCTGCTATATCGAGGCCTGCGGCATCGCGCCGTCGGCGGCGGTCGGTTCGCTCGGCGCCGGCGTCGGTCTGTGGGAATCCGCCGAAGTGCGGGTCAATGCCGTCGGCACGATCGAGGTGCTGACCGGCTCGCACAGCCACGGCCAGGGCCATGAGACGACCTTCGCGCAACTCGTCAACCAGCGTTTTGGCGTGCCACTGGACTCGGTCTCGATCGTCCATGGAGATACCGACAAGGTGCAGATGGGTATGGGCACCTACGGCTCGCGCTCGGGCGCGGTCGGGATGTCGGCAATTGCCAAGGCGCTCGACAAGGTCGAGGCCAAGGCCAAGAAAATCGCCGCCCATCTGCTCGAGGCCGACGAGGGCGACATCGTCATCGAGAATGGCGAGGTCAAGGTTGCCGGCACCGACAAGAGCCTGCCCTGGTTCCAGGTGGCGCTTGCCGCCTACACCGCTCACAATCTGCCGGCAGGCATGGAGCCGGGACTGAAGGAAACAGCCTTCTACGATCCGGCGAACTTCACTTTCCCGGCGGGCTGCTACATCTGCGAGGTCGAGATCGATCCGGAAACCGGCACGACCGAGATCGTCCAGTTCGTCGCGGCGGACGATTTCGGCAACATCATCAACCCGATGATCGTCGAGGGTCAGGTGCATGGCGGCATCGCCCAGGGCATCGGCCAGGCGCTGCTGGAAGGCGCGCACTATGACGATAGCGGGCAGCTGCTGACGGCGAGCTACATGGACTACACCATGCCGCGCGCGGACGACCTGCCGTCATTCAAGGTGTCGACCTCGAACACGCCGTGTCCGAGCAATCCGCTCGGCATCAAGGGCTGTGGCGAGGCCGGCGCCATCGGCTCGCCGCCAGCGGTCATCAACGCCATCACCGACGCTTTGGGGATTGTGGACATCGCCATGCCGGCCTCGCCGTCGACGGTGTGGGCGGCGATACGGGCGAAGAAATGAGTGAGTAGGGAGTAGTGAGTAGGGAATGGGCATCGCCGGAGATGACAGCGTCCCTATTCCCTATTCCCTACTCCCTACTCACTACTGCCTAACCACTTCAGGGGAGGATCCCATGTACGCAGTCAACTACCACCGCGCCGCCTCGGTCGCCGACGCCGCCAAGCTGGTGAAGAGCGGCGACGCCAGGCTTTTGTCAGGCGGCATGACGCTGATCCCGGCGATGAAGACGCGGCTCGCCGCACCCTCCGACCTGATCGACCTGTCGCGGATCAAGGAACTGCAAGGCGTCAAGGTGTCGGGCAAGACCGTGACCATCGGCGCCGCCACAACCCATTACGACGTCGCCAATGACGAGAAGCTGCGGAAGGCCTGTCCGGCGCTTGCGCACCTTGCGTCGCTGATTGGCGATCCCGCGGTGCGCCACAAGGGCACGATCGGCGGCTCGGTCGCCAACAACGACCCAGCCGCCGATTATCCGGCGGCGCTCTTGGCGCTGGGCGCCACCATCGTCACCAACAAGCGCGAGATTTCAGCCGCGAAATTCTTCACCGGCCTGTTCGAAACGGCGCTGAAAGAAGGCGAGATCATCACCGCGGTGAGTTTTACCGCGCCGGCCAAGGCTGCTTACGAAAAATTCCGCAACCCGGCCTCGCGCTATGCGATTGTCGGCGTGTTCGTGGCCAAGGGCAAGGACGGGGTCAGCGTTGCCGTTACCGGTGCCGGCGATGACGGCGTGTTCCGCTCGAAGGAGATCGAAGCCGCACTGGCGAAAAATTTTGCCGCATCGGCGCTCGACGGCGTGAAAGTGCCGGCGAAGAATTTGATGACCGACCTCCACGCTTCGGCCGAATACCGTGCCAATTTGATCGCCGTGATGGCCAAGCGCGCGGTGGCGGCAGCCAACGCCTGACATCATAAAGCTACTGACAAGGAAAGGGGCCATCGCGGCCCCTTTGTTCGTCTGCGGCGGGCTGTAACTGCCCAGTCCTTGCGGGTTCGCTGCCACGCGCAAATCCGTTGTTTCAGGTAATTCCCGTGCAAGAACAGGCGCATACTTCCCAAGGACTGCCCAGCCCCATTCTCGCACTTGCACAATCTGATATTGCACTGCAATATGTATAGCTTGGCGGAACACGGGGTGGATTCTGCGCGCGGCGGTGTGAGCTGCGCCAAGATCTTGCGTCGTAGAGGATCGGCATGGCCGACATCTCCGCAGCGTCTGTTGCCCTGCCGCGGGCCACAGCCGACAAAGCAGCCAGAGCAAGACTGGCCTATCTCGATGGCTGGCGCGGGCTTTCGATCGCACTGGTGCTGATCGGCCATTTCTTCCCCGTTCGCGGGATCAATCTCGGCGTGCTCGGCGTCGAGTTCTTCTTCGTGCTCTCAGGCCGGCTGATGGGCGAGATACTGTTCATCGAACGCTTTCCGCTGAAAAAATTCTTCAAGCGCCGCTTTTCGCGCATCTATCCCGCGCTGCTGGTGTTCGTGACATCAGCCATGATCGGGCTCTCCGGCACCTTTATCGGCTTCAAATGGAAGGCGGCGCTGACGGCGCTGACATTCACCTACAACTATGCCGGAATTCTCATCACCCGCGCCGGCGCGCTCGACCACATCTGGTCGCTATGCGTGGAAGAGCATGCCTACATCATCCTGGCGCTGATCAGCGTGGTGGTGACCGGGCGGGGTAATGTCGTTCGGCTGCTGGTGACGCTGTCGCTGCTGGCGATGGCCAATGGCGCCATTTCGTACTGGGCACTCGGCATGGATTACGAGCACAGCTATTGGCGCACCGATGTGCATATCGCCTCGATCCTGCTGTCGGCATCGATCTGCCTGCTCAAGCACGATGACCGGCTGCCGGCATTCCTGAAGAGCCCCTATGTCAGCCTCGTGTCGGCGGCGGCGGCTATATTGCTGTTCCTCGATCCGGTGCCGACGCCGATCCATTACCTACTGGCGGTGCCGTTGCTGGCGCTTGCCGTCAATACGCTGGACACCAGCAGCCGGCACCTGACCGGCCTGCTATCGTCCAGGCCGATGGTGATGATCGGGCTGTGGTCATACTCGCTCTATCTCTGGCAACAGCCCTTCTACAAATTCGTCGCCGAGCAGGGCAGTGCGCCGATCCCGATGCTGGCGGCTGTCTTCGCCTGTGCACTATGCAGCTACTATCTGGTCGAGAAGCCCGCGCGGGCCTGGCTGAACCGGAATTGGTGAGGGCTACGGACTCCTAATCTTATGCTGCCGTGGCGATCTGCTTGCCGATCATCAGCCAGCGATGCGTCAGCGCGCAATCTGCCTGAGGTAGTAGCGCACGGTCTTCTGGCCGCCATGGATCGCCGCTTCGCCGACTTGCGCAAAGCCAAGCGCGGCATGGAAGGCGTCCGAAGCCGGATTGGGCGGTTCGGCATTAACCTCGCAGGTGACGATGCTGTGGCCCGCGCGTGCGACTTCCCCGAACAGATCCTCGTAGAGCCGGCGGGCATGGCCGCGGCCGCGCGCTTGCGCCGCGACGACGACGCGGTCGACATAGACGAAGCGTGGATAGCGCTCGCGGAACCAGAGGAAATTCGGGCTGTCGTAGGCCGCATTCTGGCCGAAGGTCATGATGAAGGCTTCGAGCGTGCCGATGCGCCTGACGTAAAACGCTTCGCCAAGCAGGAAAGACAGCCGTTCGGGCTCGAGCCATGACAGTTCGGCGGCGTGCTCATTGTTGAGTGCGAGGATGGCCGCTTCGTCCTGAGGCGAGACACGGCTGATCGGCGACGGCCCAGTCACGGCTTCGCTCATCATGCTCTGGCCGCCGCAATCGTCGCGGCAACCAGCGCCCCATAGGTGACTGTGGTGCGGTATTCGCGGTCCAGATCGCCGCCGCCCATGCCGACTTGCGGGTTGCGGTAGGCCATGGCGCTCGGTACGTCCTTGAGCGCGGCGAAATGCATTTCCGTCAGCCCGGTTGATGCCAGCACCCCGGCGATGTTTTCGGGGTCCAGCGCGCCGCAGCCGAGGATGATGATGCGGCCGTCGGCCTGGCGGACGAGATCCGCCAACAGGCCGGCGCCTTCCACCGCGGTGTCCCTCTGGCCGCTGGTCAGCACGCGGCCGACCTTGCAGCGGATCAGCGCTTCCAGCGCCTCGGCCGGGTCGCGCGTCATGTCGAAGGCGCGGTGGCAGGTGACGGCGAGCGGACCGGCGGCATCGACCAGCGCGCCCATGCGGGTTTCATCGATGGTGCCGTCGGCATTGAGGCAACCGACAACGACGCCGGCGACTCCGAGGTCACGAAGCGCTGCGACATCGGCGAGCATCGAGCTGTATTCGGCCTCGCTGTAGAGGAAATCGCCGCCGCGCGGCCGGACGATGACATGGAAGGGAATTGTCGCGCTCTCGAGTGCGGCGCGCACCGTGCCGAGGCTGGGCGTGATGCCGCCTTCGACCAGGCTGGCGCAGAGCTCGACCCGGTCTGCGCCGGCGGCCTGCGCAGCCAGCAGTCCATCGATGCCTTCGACGCAGATTTCGATCAGGGGGCGAGCATTTCCGGCCAAGGGGCGATCCTTCATGATTGCATGACGGCCAGCCCTAGCATCGGCTCGGTTGGTGGGGAAGCCGGAACAGCCAGTCGCTGCTTGGGCCAGCCCGGCAACCCTGCCTAGGTCCGTAGCGAGAGATCTATTGTTTCTGCAGCACCGTGTTCTTGGCGCCTCGTTCGGCCTGGTCGATGACCAGCAGCTTGACCGGGGCGTCGCCGATGTTGGTGGCCTAGTGCCATTGGCCGATCATCTCGATGATGAAATCGCCCGTCTTGTAGGTGTTGCTGTTGCCGGTCTCGACATTCGTCACTTTGAGTGTCCCGGCCTCGACATAGGCGTAGCGGGCAAACGGGTGCTTGTGCACCGGCAGAGTGGCGCCGACCGCAATGTCATAGGTTGAAACCAGCACTTGGACATTTTTCTGCGGCAGCACGATCGGCTGGCCGGACGCCGTCTGGCTGCGATCGGCAAGCGGCGTGACGACAACCGGCGGGCTGGTACTGTCCAGCGCCCGAGCGGGGTTTGCAGATAGCGCCGCCGCGAACAGCAGCATCGATGCCAGGATCTTTCGCATGGTTCCTCCAGGTTTTACCGCCACCGCGCGGGCGCGACGCCAAACTTCTATCTCTCGTCAGTTACTGGAGACACAACGTCATCCGCCGGTGCCGTCGTCCATCATCGTATTCGTGAGCGCTTCATAGATGTTGCTGCATACCTGGGACCGCGGACAGTGTTTTACGATGAATACCGGCACGACAGTCAGTGCGGCGGCGATCAGGATTTGCAGGAAGAGAGGAGCAGGCTCGAAGCGTTTGCCAAACAAGGCTCGGCAAGCGAAGTAGAGACTTTGAGCCAGGCATGCCCAGACAAGGACATGCAACAGCGTGCTCGTTGCTTGGGCATAGGGCGTTATGTATCCGTCGGGAAAGCCGACCATGCCAAGGTCGACGAGCCACTGCAGAGCCAGAACGCAGGACAGGCATGCCGCCAGAAAGAGCGCCACGCGGGTAACCAAAACTCTGCTGCGATCCACGCTCATGTGCGATCGAAGCACAACTGCGCTCGGTCTTCCAGAGCGGCTGCTGCGTGGCTTGGAGTGTGGCCTATTTCAGAGTGCGCAGCGTGATCGAATAGCGGTGCCCGGCGACCGGCGGAATGCTGTGCTCCCACTCGTGGCGCGCCGGGCCGTCAATGAGATAGACAGATCTCGGCTGAACCTCGATCGTCTTGCGATCCCATTTCGAGCCGTTTTTTCGGCGCAGCCGAAAGCTGCAGGGCGCCAGCAGCGAGACGCCGGCGACGAGATCGAAATGCGGCTTGTCGCGATGCCAACCTATGCCCGCGCCCGGCCGATACTCGTTGATGAGCACTTGCGCGAATTCCGTGGCCTGCCTGCCGGCAAAATCCGCGACCTTGTCGCGAAGCGGCAGCAGGAATTTCGGGATGGGCGGCGCTTCGACGACCTGGCGCCGGTCGTAGTCGTAGCGCCAGCCGAAGCCGGCGACCTGCCGGTTGGCAAGGTGGCCGTGGAAATCGAACGGCTTGAAGGACAGTTCATTGAGGTGACGGACCAGTTCCGCCTCTTCGTCCGTTGTGATCAGGCTAGGCCGGTAAGAAAATCCTTCCGGCAGCGTGTCGGCCGCGCCGAAGAGATCGCCCTGGCTGGCATACGCTGTTGTACTGGATTTCGTCTGTGCCATCTGACGGAGAGATAGGAAGCCTCGCCACCCGGGCAAGATTTTCGGCGTTGTGGTGCGCCTCCCTGTCGGAACCTCCGCATCGTTGCGGCATTACGCATGTTCGAAGCAGGATTTGGAGAAGATTTGGGGACGATGGGATTTTCGACATGCCGTCCACTGCCATCCGCAATACCCACTACGACCCGTCGACGAAAATCCTCTCGGTCTGGTTCGTCCCGAGCGGAGCCCGCTACGACTACGAGGAGGTCGAGCCCGAGACCTACGCGGCGTTCCGCGCCGCCTTCTCGAAAGGGCAATTTTTCAACGAGTTCGTGCGCGATCGCTACCGGTTTCACCTGGTTGAAGAAGGGCGTCCGCGAGCAACCGGGTTCTGAAGGTGCGGTGATCCGTATAAGGTCGCGAACCCCAATTGCTTTTCAAATTGACTTGTTTCAACCTGCTTTGTGGGGACGGACAATGCCGTGGTCGAGATGGCCGTAACATTGGGGGAGGCAGCTTTTGAAATGCATATTGATTATACTCGGCGTGGTAGGTGTCCTGTCCTCCGCTGCGTCTGCAAAAGATAATCGACAACACATCGACCCTGCCTATCAAAAAAACATCAACTATCTGGCCGGGCTGTCCGACGCCCAGTTGAAATTGGTCGTAACATGGTCAGCTAACGTCATCGCCGTTACGACGCGATGCCCGGCGCTGCAGCTGACTCCAGACGGAAAATCCAAAATAACGGCGATATACATCTTGTACGATGTGCAAGATAAACACCTGATACCCAATCCCCCCGAATTCAAGAGAGCCATCAGGTTTTATGAAGGCGCTTACCGCACGGCGGCGCAACGCACTGACAGCTGTCGGGCGGAGAAAGCCAAGGACCCGGGAAGCTACCGGTAAATAGTTGTCGGCATGATCGACTAGCAGTGATTTGGCTCGCCGGAACCCCGGCGAAGCGCGAATTCTCTATAGCCCCTTCGCCAAATCGCCGCGAGAACTCACGGCCCGAAAACGCGACCGGACCGCGCGGACGCGCTTCGCCTTGCTGGTGACGCCCCCACCGTCACTTCGCAACCGAGCCCCCGAGAAAATGGACCTAGAGGCTTCTAGCGCGGGCATCGATTGTCTGGAAAGGCAACGGCGCACTGGCTTGGTTGAATTATCGGCCGCCACCGCGGAAATCGTGCGGACGGAAGCCAAACGGCGACTGCATAGCCGCTCATCAAAGCCCTGTTCAACTCCTCAATTTGTGGTAAGGTGATCATACCAGTTAATAACGTGACGATCGGCGCGGCCGTCGTTTGAATCGGGAGTAGGGATTACATGACGACGATTGCGCTGCTCGGTGCCGGCGGCAAAATGGGTTACCGCCTGTCGACCAATTTTCGCGGATCGCTCTACACGGTACGCCATGTCGAGGTGAGCGAGGCCGGCCGCGAGCGGCTGAAGACCGGACTGGGCTTTGACGCGGTCAGTGCCGATGCGGCGCTGGACGGGGCGGATATCGTCATCCTGGCCGTTCCCGATACGCATATCGGCAAGGTGGCGGCTGATATCGAGAGCAAGCTCGCGCCTGGCACGATGGTGATAGTGCTCGACGCGGCCGCACCCTTCGCCGGCCATCTGCCCAACCGGCCGGACCTGACCTATTTCGTCACCCATCCCTGTCATCCGCCGATCTTCAACGACGAGACCGACATGGCGGCCAAGAAGGATTATTTTGGCGGCGTCAAGGCCAAGCAGCATATGGTCAGCGCGCTGATGCAGGGGCCGGAAGCGGACTACGCCAAGGGCGAGGCGGTCGCAAAAATCATCTGGGCGCCGGTCATGCGCTCGCACCGTGTCACCGTCGAACAGATGGCGCTGCTGGAGCCCGGTCTCTCGGAGACGGTGTGCGCGTCACTGCTTGTCGTCATGAAGGAAGCCGTCGACGAGGTCGTCGCGCGAGGCGTCGACCAACAGGCGGCGCTCGATTTCCTGCTCGGCCACATGAACGTGCTCGGCGCCGTGATTTTCGGCGAGACCAAGGGCGTATTCTCGGATGCCTGCAACAAGGCGATCGAATTCGGCAAGCCGGTGCTGATGCGCGACGACTGGAAGCGGGTGTTCGAGCCCGAAGAGATCGCCGCCAGCATTCGGCGCATTACTTGAGACAGAGCGAGTCGGGCGCTTGCCGGAGCGCCTCCATGGCTCGACACACCCGCCATGCCCAGATGCTTTCGCTCAGTGGGCACATGTCACCTCAATTAGTGATTGACTCATCATACCAGTTGGCTTAGCTGTTGATGGCTTGGGCAAGGATTCGCGAGAAGTACGAAGATTGGGCGAGTGGAGGGACGGCGGGGGAGCAGCGATCGTTTGGGAAGCCGGCACCGGCATTCAGCCTGAACGGATCGGCGGCCCGCGTTGCGCGACGAATTCGAGTGCAGAGGCCTTGATTGATCAAGGCAATTTTTCAAACGGGAGGACATCATGAAACTCACACGCAGAATGACACTTGCGGCTTTTGCCGGCATGCTGGCGCTTGGCACGGCGGCGCCCGCCTATGCGGCCGACCTCATTGCCATCATCACGCCCTCGCACGACAACCCGTTCTTCAAGGCGGAAGCCGTCGGCGCCGAAGCCAAGGCCAAGGAACTCGGCTACGAAGCGCTGGTGCTCGTCCATGACGACGATGCCAACAAGCAGTCCGAATTGATCGACACCGCGATCGGTCGCGGCGCCAAGGCGATCATCCTCGACAATGCCGGCGCCGACGCCACCGTCGCTGCCGTGCAGAAGGCCAAGGACGCGGGCGTGCCGTCGTTCCTGATCGATCGCGAGATCAACGCCACCGGCGTCGCCGTGGCTCAGATCGTCTCCAACAACTACCAGGGCGCCCAGCTCGGCGCGCAGGAGTTCGTCAAGCTGATGGGCGAGAAGGGCAATTTCGTCGAGCTGGTCGGCAAGGAATCCGATACCAATGCCGGCATTCGCTCGAAGGGCTATCATGACGTCATCGACGATTATCCGGATCTGAAGATGGTCGCCCAGCAATCGGCAAACTGGAGCCAGACGGAAGCCTATTCCAAGATGGAATCGATCCTGCAGGCCAACCCGGATATCAAGGGCGTCATCTCCGGCAACGACACGATGGCGATGGGCGCGTATGCGGCGCTGGTCGCGGCAAACCGCAAGGACGTCATCGTCGTCGGCTTCGACGGATCCAACGACGTGCGCGACTCCATCACCGCGGGCGGCATCAAGGCGACCGTGCTGCAGCCGGCCTATGCGCAGGCGCAGATGGCGGTCGAGCAGGCCAACGACTTCATCAAGAACAAGAAGTCGCCGGCCAAGGAAAAGCAGCTGATGGACTGCGTCCTGGTCAATGGTGACAATGCTGCCAAGTTGGAAACGTTTGCGCTGACCAACTGAGCCGGCGTGACATGAACAGCGAGGGGCGACCCAAGGGTCGTCCCTCGTCGGCATTTTCCGTGGGTATTGATCACATGCTCAACAAGCCATCATGCTGAACAACAAGCCGACCTGGCCGATCCTTGCCGTGATACTCGGCATCAGCTTGACCGCCTGCAAGATCCTCCCGACCCCTTCGGGGGGCAGCGGCAATGCCGCCGTCTTCAATCCGGACAAGATGGTCGAGGAGATCTGGGCGGCGAAGGTCGTGCCTTACCTCCAGCAGAAGGCCGGGCCGTTTGCCGAGGTCCACGCTCTGGCGAAAACCGATCCTGCTTCCGCTGGCGCCAAATATGGCAATCCGAAGAAGCAGGCGAATTCGCCATGGACCTTCGCGGTTCGCGTCGAGGGCAAGATCATCGCCGCCAACACGCAGTCGCGGGCAGCGACCATGGATGTCGATGTCGACGGCGACGGCAAGGCCGATGCGCGGGTACAGATCGGACCGGCGATGCGCGGAACCGCGCTGCGCGACAGTCTCGATTTCATCCAGTTCAACGATTTTACCAACCAGATCGACTTCGCCCAGTTCGGCAAGGCGTTCAACGCCTATGCCGTCAAGGCCGTGCTTGCCAAACTGCCGCGTGACGCGCTGGAAGGCCGGACCGCCAAGGTCCTCGGCGCCTATACGCTCGAAAACGGCCAGGACCTGCCGCTGGTGACGCCGGCGGAGGCAGAAATCGGGCCGAAGCCATGAGCGCTGCGGTTGCTCACGATGTCGTCTTGAAGCTGGAAGACGTCTCGAAGGTCTATTCCGGCACCGTCGCGGTCAAGCGCGCGAATTTCGAGGTGCGCAAGGGCGCCGTCAATGTGCTGGTCGGCGAAAACGGCGCCGGCAAATCGACGCTGATGAAGATCATCGCCGGCGTCGAACAGCCGACGCTCGGCCGGATCCTCCTGGAAGGGGAGGAGGTCTCCTTCTCGTCATCGGGCGACGCGGTGAACCGCGGCATCGGCATGGTGTTCCAAGAGCTGAACCTGTTTGGCAATATGACCGTCGCCGAGAACATCTTCGCCACGCGCGAGATCACCAACCGGTTTCGCAAGATCGACCGCAAGGAGCAGGAGCGCCGTGCGGCCCAATTTCTCGAACGCCTGCAGGCCGGGATCCGACCGGACATGCTGGTCGAGGATCTGCGCATCGGCCAGCAGCAGCTGGTCGAGATCGCCAAGGCGGTTTCGCTCGATGCGCGCATCCTGATCATGGACGAGCCGACCTCGGCGCTCAGTGCGGCGGAAGTCGAGATCCTGTTCAAGGTGATCGCCGACCTCAAGGCGCGCGGCGTGGCGATCGTCTACATCTCGCACCGGCTGGAAGAACTGATCCGCATCGGCGACTACATCACCGTGCTGCGCGATGGGCACATCACCGGCCAGGAGGAGATGAAGAACGTCGACACCCGGTGGATCGTGCGGCAGATGATCGGCTCCGACGCCAAGGATTTCGCCAAGGCCGACGGCCATGTTCCTGGCGAAGAGATATTCCGCGCCGAGGACATCTGCCTGCCGCGCGCGACCGGCGGGCTGGCGGTCGATCACGTCTCGCTGTCGCTGCGCGCCGGCGAGATCCTCGGCATATACGGCCTGATGGGCGCCGGGCGGAGCGAGCTGTTCGACTGCATCATGGGCCGCCATGGCCAGGCGACCGGCGCGATCTTCATCGCCGGCAAAAAGGTCAAGGAGCGCGACACGACGCGGCGTATCCGGCGCGGGCTGGCGCTGATCCCCGAAGACCGCCAACGCGAAGGGCTAGTCTCGATCCTGTCCGTCGCGAGCAATCTGACACTGGCCAGCCTGTCGCGTTTTGTCCGCCTGTTTCACATTCGCGGCGGCCAAGAGAAGCAGGCGGTGACGCAGATGGTGCGGGAACTGGCGATCAAGGTCGCCGACCCGGCGCAGGAGGTCTCATCGCTGTCGGGCGGCAACCAGCAAAAGGTGGTGATCGGAAAGGCGCTGCTCACCGGGCCGAAGGTGCTGCTGATGGACGAGCCGAGCCGTGGCATCGATGTCGGCGCCAAGGCCGACGTCTTCCGCACCATGCGCAAACTGTCGCGAGACGGGCTCGGCATTCTGTTCGCCACCTCGGATCTCGATGAGGTGATGGCGCTGTCCGATCGCATCGCGGTGATGAGCAATGGAAAACTGACGGGCATGTTCGATCGCGCCGAGGCGACGGAGGCAGCCCTTGTCGCCGCCTCGGCACTTGGCCACGGACCGGCCCCGCACACGGAGAACCCATGACTGACATCCCGGCCAAGGCGGCTGTCTCCTCCGTTTCGAGCGGCTCGCTGCTGCTGACGCTGATGAAGGCGAGGACCTTCATCGCGCTGATCGCCGTCTTGATCTTCTTCTCGATCGCGGCGCCGAATTTCCTGTCGACAGCCAATCTGATCCTGATGTCGAAACATGTGGCGCTGAACGCCTTCCTCGCCATGGGCATGACCTTCGTCATCATCACCGGCGGCATCGATCTCTCAGTCGGCTCGATCGTCGGCCTGTGCGGCATGGTCGCCGGCTACCTCGTGCTCAACGGCATCGACCTGCAATTCGGCTACACCGTCTATTTCAACGTCGTCGAGATCGCGCTGATCACGCTGGCGGTCGGCATATTGATCGGCGCCGTCAACGGACTGCTGATCACCAGGCTGAACGTCGCGCCGTTCATCGCCACGCTCGGCGTGCTCTATGTCGCGCGCGGCCTGGCGTTGCTGTCGTCGGACGGCCGCACCTTCCCCAACCTCGTCGGCAAGCCGGAGCTTGGCACCACCGGGTTTGGTTTCCTCGGCGCCGGGCGGCTGCTCGGCCTGCCGGTGGCGATCTGGATACTGATCGTCGTTGCGCTGGCGGCGGCCTACCTCGCCAAATACACCCCGCTCGGCCGCCACATCTTCGCCGTCGGCGGCAATGAACGGGCGTCGCGAATTTCGGGCGTTCGTGTCAACATGGTGAAAATGTTCGTCTACATGTTCTCCGGCTTCTGCGCGGCGATCGTCGGCCTGATCATCTCGTCCGAACTGATGGCCTCGCACCCGGCAACAGGCGAAAGTTTCGAGCTCAACGCCATTGCGGCGGCGGTGCTCGGCGGCACCTCGATGTCGGGTGGGCGCGGCACGATCGGCGGCACCATTGTCGGCGCCTTCGTCATCGGCATTCTTTCGGACGGGTTGGTGATGATGGGCGTGAGTTCCTTCTGGCAGATGGTGATCAAGGGCCTTGTCATCATCGTCGCCGTCGTCGTCGACCAAGCGCAGCGCCGGCTGCAGAGCCGGGTGACGCTGATGCAGATGGCAAAGGCAGGCTGAGCATGGCGGAGTTGCGGGGAGGGCTCATCGGCTGCGGCTTCTTTGCCATCAACCAGATGCATGCCTGGCGCGACATTGAAGGCGCCGCGATGGTCGCCATTTGCGACCGCGACCCGGAGCGGCTGCGCATCATCGGCGACCAGTTCGGCATTGCGAAGCGCTACACCGACGCGGCAGAGATGTTTGCAAGCGAAAGCCTCGACTTCGTCGATATCGCCACCACCGTTCCCAGCCATCGTCCGCTGGTCGAGATGGCGGCGCTGCACCGTGTGCCGGTGATTTGCCAAAAGCCGTTCGCGCCGACGCTTGCCGACGCCAAGGCGATGGTGAGGGCCTGCGTGGAAGCCGGCGTACCGCTGATGGTGCATGAGAATTTTCGCTGGCAGTCGGCGATCCAGGCGGTGCGTGCCGTGCTCGACAGCGGCGAGATCGGCACGCCGTTCTTCGGGCGCATCTCCTTCCGCTCTGCCTATGACGTGTTTTCCGGCCAGCCCTATCTCGCCAAGGGAAAGCGCTTCATCATCGAGGACCTCGGTATCCACAGTCTCGACATCGCCCGTTTTCTACTGGGCGACGTGTCGACGATCACGACGCGAACCGCGCGCATCAACCCCGGCATCGCGGGCGAAGATGTCGCGACGATGCTGATGGACCACAAGAGCGGGGCGACGTCAGTGGTCGACTGTAGCTACGCGACGAAGCTCGCCACCGAACCGTTTCCCGAAACGCTGATCGAGATCGACGGCAGCGACGGCACGATCCGCTTGGCGCAGGGATATCGGCTCACCGTCACCGGCAGGAGCGGCACGAAGATCACCGACGTTTCGCCGCCCGTACTCGCCTGGGCATCGCGCCCATGGCACAACATCCAGGAGAGCGTCGTCGCCATCCAGCAGCACTGGGTCGACTGCCTGGCAAAGGGAACCGAGCCGGCGACCTCGGGCGCCGACAACCTCAAGACATTCGCGCTGGTCGAGGCGGCCTATCTGGGCGCCGCGAGCCACGAACCTGTCCACCTGGATGGCTTGCTGACATGACAGCCGACGCCTTCCTCCTCTACGGTACGCATGCCGTCGAGGCGGAGCCGGTCAGGCTGAATGCCGGTCTGCTCAGCGCCGACTTTGTCAACGGCAACCTGCGCACCATCCGTTACGGTGGCATCGAAGTGTTGCGCGCCATCGCCTACATCGTGCGCGACCGCGACTGGGGCACCTATGAACCGGCGCTGACGGACCTTGCCGTCGATCAGGACGCCGACAGCTTCTCCGTCAGCTACTCCGCAACTTGCTTAGCGCCGGGCGGAAGCCGGCTCGACTTTCGCGCTACGATCAAGGGCTCCGCCAACGGTCACCTAGTGTTCGACGTCAGCGCGGTCCCTGAAAGCGATTTCGAGACCAATCGCTGCGGTTTTTGCGTCCTGCATCCGATCGCCGGCCTCGCCGGCAGCCCGGTCACGGTCGAGCATACCGACGGCAGCGTGGTGGCGACGAAACTGCCACTGCTGATCGATCCCTGGCAGCCTTTCAAGGATTTGCGCGCGATCACCCATGAGGTCCGGCCGGGCATCACTGCCGAATGCCGGATGGAGGGCGACACTTTGGAGATGGAGGACCAGCGTAACTGGTCGGACGCGTCATACAAGACCTATGTGCGGCCGCTGGCGCTGCCATGGCCCTATGTGCTGCCGGCCGGCCAAACTGTAAGCCAGACGGTCAGCCTGCGCATCACCGGCGAGGGGAAGATGCCGGCTGGCGCAGCAAGCGCCGAACCGGTCCGTGTCGAGCTCGGTGAGGCCGGGCAGAGGTTGCCGGATCTCGGCGTGATCATCTACCCGGATGAGGTCGAAGCAGCGCTCGCAAACCTTTCGACATTGACTGAGCTCGGCCCGCAGCAACTTGTCTTCCACTACGATCCGACGCGCGGCCACGGTCTCGAAGCATTGCGGTCTTATGCAAGGCTCACTGCTGCCTATCCAGTCGGCACCACACTCGAATGCGTCGTTGCCTGCGCGGGCGATCTCGACGCTGAACTTTCAGCCGTCGCGAACCTGGTGCGGCAGGCCGGACTAAAACTCTCGGCCATTGCCGTCTCGCCTTCGGTCGACCGGCAGTCGACGCCGCCGGGCAGCGCGTGGCCGGACTGTCCGCCGCTGGAAGACGTCTATGCCGCTGCCCGTCGCGCCTTTCCGGGTATCAAGCTTGGCGGCGGCATGTTCAGCTATTTCACCGAGCTCAACCGCAAGCGCGTGCCGGCGGGCCTGCTCGATTTCATCACTCACTGCACGTGCCCGATCGTGCACGCCGCCGACGATCTCAGCGTCATGCAGTCGCTGGAGGCGCTGCCCTTCATCACCGCGTCGGCGCGGGCAATCTTCGGGGCAAAGCCTTACCGCATCGGTCCGTCGACGATCGCCATGCGCCAGAACCCCTACGGGGGCGCGACCAAACCCAATCCCGAGGGACAGCGCATCGCCATGGCCGATCGCGACCCTCGCCATGCCGGCCTCTTCGCAGCCGCATGGGCGATCGGCTATGCCGCGCGTGTCGCGTCGGCCGGGCTGGAACTGCTCACGCTCTCCGGCTTCGCCGGACCGTTCGGCGTGCTCGCAGCATCCGGCGAACCCGTCGCGGAAGGATCGCCTCGGCCGATCTTCGGTGCCATCAAGGGGCTTTGCGAACTGGCCGGCCTTGCGCATGTGGCGGCAAGGACGAGCGATCAGACGAAGGTGCTGGCGCTGGCCGGCCGCTCCGCTTCGGGCAAGACCGTGGCGTGGCTGGCGAACCTGACGGCGAACGACGTGACGGTCGACATCTCAGCGTTTGGCCGAGGCCAACTGGTGATGACCCCTTACGCGATCACGCGGATCGGCTGAATCAGTTGCCGGAGTTCATCACATAAAGCGCGCGCGAGCGCTCGAGGTGCTTGATCATCGCCTTCTCGGCGCCGTCGGCATCCTTCTTCTCGATGCGGCCGATGATCTCTTCATGCTCGGTCAGCGTGAACTGTTCCTTGCCGGTCCAGATCAGCATTTCGGTGTGATATTCCTTCAGCCAACCGAGCATCGCCTCGCTGACGGCGATATAGATCGGGTTGCCTGAAATGGCCGCGATCTGGGTGTGAAACTTCATGTCGGCTGAAATGAAAGCCTCGGAATCGCCGCGAAAGCCACGCTGTTCGGCAATTGTGGCCCGCAGCTGCTCAACGTCCTCGGCAGTGGCATTTTCGGCGGCTTCCCTGACCATGCCGCGCTCGAAGAAGATGCGCGCCGTTTTCAGGTGCTCCAGCGTGTCCTTCGACGACGACAGGATGATCTTGGCTGCGCCGTCGACCTGCTTGATGATCGACTTGGCGGTCAGCTGCAGCACCTTGGCGCGTTCCCCATGCGAGATCGCGACGAGGCCCATATTGCTCAGCGCCTGCATCGCCTCGCGGATCGCGGGACGGCCGACCTCGAAGCGCTCCATCAACTCGCGCTCCGACGGCATGTCGTCGCCCGGCGTCAATTCTCCGCTGGTGATCAGGCGCTTCAGCCGCAAAAAAACTTCGTCGGAAAGTTTGCGCCGGACGATCGGCTCCGAACGGTTCATCGTCGCGAATCACTCCCTTGACCTGTGTCTATCTAGCACTGCCGCAGCTGTTCCCGGAATGGCTGTCGCCCCGATCGGCCATAGCCGCAAGACAGGATATTGCTTGCAAAGCTTATGTACTCATTATACCAGATTCTGACGATCAAGGAACTAATTTCGAACCTCCGCGGCCTCAGACAACGAACCATGATCACGCTCACCTACCGCATCGAAACGTCAGGTAGCATCGAGGCGCTGGCGACCAAGATCGCCAGCGACCAGTCGACTGGAACTTTCGTCGCGCTGCCCGGTGAGACCGAGGAACTGAAAGCCCGGGTGGCCGCGCGTGTCCTGACCATTCGGCATTTGCCTGAGGCTGACAGGCCATCGCTTCCCGAGGCCGGTGACGGGCCGTTCAAGCGCGCGGATGTCGACATCGCCTTTCCATTCGATGCCATCGGGACCGACCTGTCGGCGCTGATGACGATTGCCATCGGCGGCGCCTATTCGATCAAGGGCCTGTCCGGCATTCGCGTCGTCGACATGAAATTGCCGGGGGAATTCAGTGGCGCCCATCCGGGTCCGCAGTTCGGCGTCGCCGGCAGCCGCAGGCTGACAGGTGTTGCGGACCGACCGATTATCGGCACCATCGTCAAGCCGGCGCTGGGGCTTCGGCCACACGAGACCGCCGCAATGGTGGGGGAGCTGATCGCCGCCGGCGTCGATTTCATCAAGGACGACGAGAAGCTGATGAGCCCGGCCTATTCGCCGCTGGCGGAGCGGGTGAAGGCAATCATGCCGCTGATCCTCGACCACGAGCAGAGGACCGGCAAGAAGGTGATGTATGCCTTCGGCATCTCGCATGCCGACCCGGACGAGATGATGCGCAACCACGATCTGGTGGCCAAGGCGGGCGGCAATTGCGCGGTGGTCAACATCAATTCGATAGGCTTCGGTGGCATGGCGTTTCTTAGAAAACGCTCCAGCCTGGTGCTGCATGCCCATCGCAACGGCTGGGACATTCTTACCCGCCATCCCGGCCTCGGCATGGACTTCAAGGTCTGGCAACAGTTCTGGCGGCTGCTCGGCGTCGACCAGTTCCAGATCAACGGCATCCAATCGAAATACTGGGAGCCGGACGCGTCTTTCGTCGAGTCCTTCAAGGCGGTGACGACGCCGATTTTTGCGCCTGAGGATTGCGCCTTGCCTGTGGCGGGCTCCGGCCAATGGGGCGGGCAAGCGCCCGAGACCTATGAACGGACCGGCCGCACGGTCGATCTGCTCTATCTGTGCGGCGGCGGCATCGTCAGCCATCCGGATGGACCGGGCGCCGGGGTGCGTGCCGTGCAGCAAGCCTGGCAGGCGGCGGTCGACGGCATTCCGCTGGCGGATTTCGCCTTGAGCCATCCGGAGCTGGCGCGGTCGATCGAAAAATTCGGCGACGGCAAAGCGGCCTGAAGCAATGCAAGACCTGCTTCTCAGCTATTATGGCGACGACCTCACCGGCTCGACCGACGTCATGGAAGCGCTCGAACTCGGCGGCGTCCCGACCGTGCTGTTCATGCGCCAGCCGGACGCGGCCATGGTTGAGCAGTTCAGCCATTGCCGCGCCATTGGCCTGGCCGGCACCAGCCGCAGCGAGACGCCGCAATGGATGGACACGCATCTGAGCGATGCCTTCGCTTGGCTGAAGACGCTGAATGCCGCGATCTGTCACTACAAGGTCTGCTCGACCTTCGATTCCAGCCCGGCGATCGGCAGCATCGGCCGGGCGATCGAGATCGGCCGCTCGGTCTTCGCGCAGGACAGCGTGCCGCTGCTGGTCGGGGCGCCGCAACTCAAGCGTTACACTGCCTTCGGTCATCTATTCGCGGCCTATCGTGAAAAGTATTTCCGCATCGACCGCCATCCGGTGATGAGCCGCCACCCGACGACGCCGATGGATGAATCCGACCTGCTGATCCATCTGTCGCGGCAGACGGAGCTCACGTCGGGGCTGGTCGATCTCGCGACGTTGCAGTCGGCGTCGCGCTCGGAAGCCTTCGACCGCTTGCTCGCAAAGGGCACCGACATCGTACTTGTCGATGTCGACAGCCTCGAGACGCAGGCGCTTGCCGGCAAGGAGATATGGCGCGCCCGCAAGCCGGGCGGTTCGTTCGTCGTCGGCTCGTCGGGGATCGAATATGCGCTGCTGGCCGAATGGGTGTCGAACGGGACAGTCAGAGCTGAACCAGAATTTTCGCCGCCGGGTGCCGCCGACCGGATCGCGGTCGTCTCGGGCAGTTGTTCGTCGACGACCGAACGACAGATCCGTCACGCTTTGACTGACGGCTTCGACGGCATCGAGGTCGATCCCGTCGAACTGGTCTCCGAAGCTTCCGGAGATGCGATCGCACGCGCAGCAGCAGCCGGTCGCGCCAGCCTGGAAGGCGGACGCAGCGTCGTTCTCTACACGGCCCTTGGACCCGCGGCCGATAGGGGGGGCGACATCGACCGCCAGGAAGGCGCCCGCCACAAGCTCGGGCGGGGCCTCGGCGAACTGCTTCGCGCGCTGACCATCGAGCAGAAGTTGCAGCGCGTGGTCGTTGCCGGCGGCGATACGTCGAGCCACGCGCTCGGCCAGATGGGTGTCGATGCGCTGACCGTGCGGATGCCGTTGCCGGCGTCGCCGGGCTCGCCGCTTTGCGTCGCTCACTCGCGCGTCAAGGCGATCGATGGGCTGGAGGTGGCACTCAAGGGCGGGCAGGTTGGAACCGACCGCTATTTCAGCGCCATCCGTGACGGCCTTAGCAGCTGATTACGCGTCGCCTGGCAACCGCGAGATCCATCCGTGGCTCCCTGGCGCCGAAGCCTTTTTGTCGCGTATGTTGACGTTAAATTCACATAAAGGTATGAGTTCTTTGTTGCGGCGAGGTGCTTTTGCCGTTTGTCCCCCTTGCTCAATCGGGGTTGTCGCCATGTGTTTCGCCCTTGCATCAGACTGCAGGATCGCCCTGTAGCAATCGCCAGTTGCTGAAAGAGGCGGTGATCATGCCCAGCCTGCTCGGAATCGATAACGGCCTCACGGTCACCAAGGCGGTCATCTTCGATGCCGACGGCACGCAATTGTCCGTGGCCCGTCGCCGGGTGCCGCAATCGATGCCCCACGCGCGCTGGGTGGAGCGCGACATGTCAGGCCTGTGGCAAGCAACAGCCGACGCCATCAAGGAGGCGATCGCGCTCTCCGGCAGGCCGGCGGAAGACATCAAGGCGGTGGCGGCGACCGCGCATGGCGATGGTCTCTATCTGCTCGATCATGATCGTCAGCCTTTGGGACCAGGCATCCTGTCGCTCGACAGCCGCGCCGGCGACATTGTCGAAAGGTGGTCCGCCGGTACCGTTTTCACCGATGCACTGGCGACGACAGGCCAGACGCCGCATGTTTCGGCGCCGTCGGCGCTGCTGGCGTGGCTTAAGCAGAACGATCCTGATCGCTATGGCCGCATCGGCCATGTGCTGGCCTGCAAGGACTGGCTGCGCTTTTGCCTGACCGGCACGATCGGGACCGACCGCACGGAGGCCAGCACTTCATTCACGGATTTTCGCACGCAAGCCTATGCGCCTGAAGCGCTGCGCATCTTCGGGTTGGAGGATCTGTTCAACGCGCTGCCGCCGGTGGCGCATTCCGCTGACATCGCCGGTCAAGTCACAGCCGATGCCGCCGAAAGGACCGGCCTTCGCAGGGGAACACCGGTCGCCTGCGGCCTGCACGACGTGGCCGCCTCGGCGCTTGGCATGGGCGGCCATGAAGACGGCGTGCTCGCCATCGTCGCCGGCACGTATTCCATCAACGAAGTCGTCTCTTCGCAACCGCGCGTCGACCGACGTTGGTTCTGCCGCAACGCCATCGATGCGGGGCGTTGGAACAACATGTCGATCTCGCCGGCCTCGACCGCGAACTACGACTGGTTTCTCGACACTTTCTGTCGCTTGGAGCAAGACAGGACAAACGCGGATGGCGGCTCGCTCCACGAATTGCTGGCGGGAGAGATCGACGCGGCGTTGAAGAAGCCTTCGACCATCCTGTTTCATCCCTATCTGTTCGGCTCTCCCTATGGCGATTTGGCCAGCGGCAGCTTTGTCGGCCTGCATGGCTGGCACAATCGCGGCGACATGCTGAAGGCGGTTCTGGAAGGCATCGCCTTCAATCACCGCACCCATGTCGAGGCTTTGCGCGACGGCTTTGCCGTCAGCGAGATCCGCCTGACCGGCGGCGGTTCGCGCAATCCTGCTTTCGTCCAGATGTTTGCCAACGTGCTGAACGCCCCGGTCACCGTCACCTCGACGGATGAGACCGCGGCCCTCGGTGCCGCGCTTTGCGCAGGTGCTGCGGTCGGCTTGTTCAAGACGCCGCAAGAGGGCGCCAGGCAGGTCGGCATGACGGAGCGGACGTACCAAACCGTGCCCGCCTCCAGTGCTGTGTTCAATGAGCGGTTTTCGCTCTACTGCCGCATAGCCGAGCAGCTGAAGTCGCATTGGCCTGATATCGAAAGGCTGGCGGGGGTAAACGCATGATCAAGGCCGACGAACGACGCGAAGAGATCGCCGATTATGTGATCAAGCTCGGCCAGGTGCGCATCGATGATCTGGTCGAGCATTTCGGCGTGTCGCGCATGACCATCCACCGGCATATCGACCGGCTGGCGCAGCAGGGCGTGCTGCGCAAGCTGCACGGTGCGGTGACGGTCCAGCCTTCCGGCCTCTACGAGAGCGCTTTCCGCTACCGGGTGACCGTCAATCGAGCCGAGAAGGATGCACTGGCGCGGGCGGCACTGGATTATATCGAGGCCGGCCAGGTGGTGATGCTGGACGATTCATCGACGGCAAACGCGGTCGCGACGCTGCTGCTCGACGTCAAGCCGCTGACCGTCATTTCCAACAGCGTCTCGACGGCGGGCCAATTGATCAATGTGGACGATATCGATTTCATCTGCCTCGGCGGCCAGTATCACGGCACCTACAATGCCTATATCGGCATCGTCTGCGAGAACGCCGTGGCGCAGTTGCGCGCCAATGTGCTGATCTGTTCGGCTTCGGCCGTCACCGGAACCACGGCTTTCATCCAGGATCCGAATGTCGTGCGGGTCAAGCAGGCGATGATGACCGCCTCCGTGAAGCGCATCCTTTTGGTCGACCACGCAAAATTCGACCGGATCGCGCTGCATGTCTTCGACGATCTGACCAGTTTCGACGCCGTGCTGGTGACCGAGGGCCTGGGCGATGCGCAGGCGCAGAGCCTCGAACGGGCGGGGGTGAAGTTGCGCATCGTCAAGACGAAGGCGCCATGAACCCAGCAGATGGAGCCGGGGCGGACAATCCCGCCGGGCGTCTCGCCGCGATGGCCGGGACCGGCGAAGTCGACGTCGTCATTCTTGGCGCCGGCATCAACGGGGCTGGGCTGTTTCGCGATCTGTGCGCGCAAGGTGTCAGCTGCCTGATCGTCGAAAAGGCGGATTTCGGCTCGGGCACCAGTGCCGCGCCGTCGAGGCTCATCCACGGCGGCTTGAAATATCTCGAGACCGGCGAGTTCGGGCTGGTGGCGCAGTCGACGCTCGAACGCAATCTGCTTCTTCAAAACGCGCCGCACTATGTCAGCCCGCTGCCGACCGTCATCCCGATCTTCTCGTGGAGCAAGGGCATGCTCGCGGCGTTGCGAACGCTGTTCGGCTCGACCAGCGCGCCGCGCAGCCGCGGCGCCATACTGATCAAGATCGGCTTGATGATCTACGATTTCTACGGTTCACGAAACCAGGTCATGCCGCGCCACCGCATGGTCGGGCGGCGGCAGGCGCTTGTTGAGATGCCGGCGCTCAATCCGGCGATCGTCGCCACCGGCACCTACTACGACGCCAAGATAAGTCACCCGGAAAGGCTGGTGCTGGAACTGATCCTCGACGGCTTGCAGGCTCACGCGGCGTCTGCCGGTGCCAACTACACGACACTGGCGGCTTCAGCCAATGGCGTGCTCACATTCCAGCCGGAAAACGGCGCGGCCTTTTCGGTGCGGCCGAAGCTGGTGGTGAACGCCGCCGGTCCGTGGATCGACGACGTCAACGCGCTGCTTGGTGCTCCATCGAAGATGATCGGCGGCACCAAGGGCTCGCATATCCTGTTAAGGCATGACGAACTGGTCAAAAGCCTCGCCGGGCGCATGCTCTATTTCGAGGCCGATGACGGCCGCATCTGCCTGGTCTACGACTATCTCGGCCTGGCGCTGGTCGGCTCGACCGACATCAAGGCCGACAATCCGGACGCGGTCCGCTGCGAACCCGAAGAAGTCGACTATCTGCTCGACAGCGTGCGAACGCTGCTGCCGGGCATGGCGTTCGAGCGCGACCAGATCGTCTACGCCTATAGCGGCATCCGGCCGCTGCCGACGTCCGAGGCGTCGACACCAGGGCTGATCAGCCGCGATCATTCAGCGCCGGTCGCCGAGCCGGACGGCAACAGGCCCTTTGCAGTCATTTCGCTGGTCGGCGGCAAATGGACGACGTTCCGCGGCTTTGCCGAGGAAGTCGCTGACACGGTACTCAAGCGCCTGCAGCGCAGCCGCAAGGTGACGACGCGAGCCATGCCGATCGGCGGCGGGAGGAATTTTCCGGCCAATGCCGCCGCGCGCGCGGACTGGCTGGCTAAGGCACAGCAGGCAACAGGCGCCGGGGAAAGGCGCCTTGACCAATTGCTGTCGCGCTACGGGACCAGAGCCGTTGAGATCGCCAGGCACGGGTCGGATGATGAGGGTCGTCGTCTGCCGGACTCGGACGGCTACGGCAAGGCGGAAATCGACTACATCGTGCGCAACGAATTCGTCGAACATCTGGCCGATGTCGTTATGCGCCGCAGCACGTTGGCGATAGGCGGCTCGCTGACGAGCCGCGACCTGCAGGAGATTGCCGCGATCGCGGGGCGGGCGTTGGGGTGGAGCACCGAGCGCCTCACGCGGGAGGTCGAATCCGCTGTTGTCGAGCTCGAGGGCAGGAACCTGATGCGGCTGGACTGATCGCTTGATCGCCGACGCCTAGCTTTTCCTGAGGCAATCCGATCGATTTGCCCTTGTTGCGCCGTGTGCATCACCTTCCCATTTTGCACCCGGATTGGGATTTGCCGGCGCCTACGGGCTCATGCTGTCACTGGATACGGTAACACAAATTGACGTTAAATTAACACTACCGTATGGTCATATTATATGCTTACCTTCTAATAGGCTCGCGTTGGCTGCGGAACGTCGGCTGAGGCAACCATCTGCGGAGGGATTGACAGCGGTGCAAAGGTATGAAAATTTTTGCACACAAAGATAATATTATCACCCTGGGGAGGGGATGGCTTGAATTCCGGCGGAAGCGCAAACCGCGACCATGAATCCAGCCTCGCCACGCGCGCGGCCTGGCTGCACTATGCCGGTGGTCTGACCCAGGCCCAGGTGGCCAAGCGGCTTGGCCTGACCAGCCTCAAGGCGCATAGGCTGATCACCAAGGCCAACCAGGAAGGTCTGGTCAGGGTCTTCATCGACGGCGACGTCGCCGAATGCGTCGACCTGGAACAGCGCCTGATCGCCGCCTTTGGGCTCCACTATTGCGAGGTGGTTCCCGATCTCGATCAGGACGAACTGCCGCTGAAGGGGCTGGGCATTGCAGGCGCCCAGTTCCTGAAGCGCGAAATCGATCGCGGCGAAGACATGCTGATCGGCGTCGGCCATGGCCGCACGCTTGCCGCCAGCGTCGAATATCTGACGCGCGCAACTGCTGCTCACATCCGTTTCGTCTCGCTGCTTGGCGGCGTGACGCGCAAATTCGCCGCCAACCCGCACGACGTCATGCATCGCCTGGCAGAGCGGACAGGCGCGCAGGCCTTTGTGATGCCGGTGCCTTTTGTCGCCAATACCGCCGAGGACCGTGAAGTGCTGCTTGGCCAACGCGGCATCAGCGATGTGTTCGCTCTCGCCAGCCGGTCCGACCTGATGTTCGTCGGAATAGGCACGGCCGAGCGGGAGGCGTCGCTGGTCGCCACCGGCATGATCGAGCCTTCCGAAATCGATGAGGTCAAGCGGGACGGCGGCGTTGGTGAATTGCTGGCGCATTTCTTCGACGACAAGGGTGGTCCGGTCGAAACGGCGCTGTCGGAAAGAATACTGGCGCTTCCGCGGGATCAGTTGAAGGGCCGCAGGATCGTTGCCGTCGCCGGCGGCAAGGTGAAGGTGCGCGCCATCAAGGCAGTACTCGAAAGCCGTTATCTCAGCGGCCTGATCACCGACGAATGCACGGCCCGCGCGCTGGTCGAGCTCGACGATGCAGCCGGGACCGCGAAGCGCCGCGTGAACGGAGGAACTTCGAATGCGTGACAACGGAAAATCGCTGGTGGTTGCATCATGAGCGCGAAGGCTGCCACCGCCCGGCAAGCTTCGCCCCGCTTGCGCCGGGTGCTTGCCGGCGCCGCGGTTGTGGTTCTGCTCGGCGCCATGGCGCTCGACACCAAGGTGATCAAGATCGGCTCTGCCGGCGATGTCCGCAACGCCGTGTTTTCGGCGGCCGACTACGGCAAATCTGAATTCCCCAAGGTGCAAGCCGATGTCGAAGCGCGTGCCGCCGACGCCGCGACGGTGGCGACGGCGATCGCCAAGGACAGGGCGACGGCCGAAAAGGAATATGGCGTGCCGGCGGGAGTCGGACCGGTCATCTCGGTCAAGTTCACCGGCGTCGTCGGCGAGGGAAAATCGGGCATCTACAAGGTCGCCGTCGACGGTTTGCCGGACACGTTGACCGTCCGCGTACAGACTGGGCCGGCGATCAACGGCACCGAGCTTCGCGACGCCACCGGCAAGATCACCTTTGGTCAGTTCACCAACCAGATCGAGTATCAGGACGCCGGCTCGGCGCTGAACAACGAGATGAAGAAGGAGGTGCTGGCGAAAGTCGACACCAGCGCCTTGACCGGCAAGACAATAGCGGTGGTCGGCGTCTTCAAGCTGGTCAATCCGAAGAGCTGGCTGGTCACACCGGTGAGGCTGGACGTCAAATGACAATGGCTGCCGGCACAGAACCCGCGACTGGCGATGCCGTGCTTTCGGCGCGCAATGTCGTCATGTCGTATGGCGGCGTCCACGCGCTCAAGGGCGTCAATTTCGACATCCATCGCGGCAAGGTCACCACCCTGTTCGGAGAGAATGGCGCCGGCAAATCGACGCTGATGAAGATCCTGTCCGGCGTGGTGACGCCGACATCCGGCGACATCGTACTCGACGGCAATCTCGTCAGCTTTGCCTCGTCTTCAGACGCGCGCGATCGCGGCATTTCGATCATCCACCAGGAGCTCAGCCTGGCGCCGAACCTCAGCGTTCGCGACAACATCTTCATGGGCCGCGAACTGCGCACCAGAACCGGCCTCGACTTCGCCGAGGAGTCGCGCCAGGCGCGGGCGCTGATGGCCGACCTCGAAGAAGACATCGATCCGATGACCCTGGTCGAGGACCTGCGCCTGGGGCAGCAGCAGATCGTCGAGATCGCACGCGCGCTGTCGGTCGATTCCCGCATCCTGATCATGGACGAGCCGACCTCCGCGCTGAGCGCCACGGAGGTCGAAGTGCTGTTCAAGGTGATCCGCGACCTGACCAGCCGCGGCGTCTCCATCGTCTACATCTCGCATCACCTCGAAGAGGCGCTGCAGATCACCGACTACGCCGTCGTGCTGCGTGACGGGGCGATCACGGCGACGGCCGAGGCCAAGGACATCGACCTCGAATGGATCGTCCGCAACATGGTGGGCGAGAATTTCGATCTCGGCTCGCCGCCGACCGGCCACGAGTTCGGCGCGGTGGCGCTGTCGATCGAGGATGTCAGCGTCACCGACGCTTCGGGTTCAGGCTACGTCGTCGATCATCTGTCGCTGGATGTCAAAGCGGGCGAGATCGTCTGCATCTATGGGCTGATGGGCGCGGGCCGCACGGAATTGCTGGAGGCCGTCGCCGGCCGTGTGCCCATGGCGGGCGGGCGGGCGCTGCTGGAGGGTGAGGACGTTTCGGGGCTGACCATTGCCCAGCGCATCGCCCGAGGTCTGGTTCTGGTCCCCGAGGATCGCCAGCGCGACGGCCTGGTTCAGACCATGACCGTCGGCCGCAATCTGTCGCTTGCCAGCATCGAGGCGTTCGCGAAAGGCCTGTTCCTCTCCCGGCCGAGGGAACGCGCACTGATCGACGATTCGATCCGCAAGGTGACCATCAAGACCGCGGGCGGCAACGCCATGATCGGATCGCTGTCGGGCGGCAACCAGCAGAAGGTCGTCATCGGCAAGATGCTGACGACAGATCCCAAGGTCATCCTTCTCGACGAGCCGAGCCGCGGCATCGATGTCGGCGCCAAGGCCGAAGTCTTTCGCTTGCTCAGCGAGCGTGCCGCGCAAGGCCTGGCGGTCGTCTTCTCGACCTCGGAGGTCAATGAGTGCCTCAGCATCGCCCATCGCATCGTCGTGATGCGGCGCGGCAAGATTTCAGCCGAATTCGGCGCCAACGCCACCAAAGAGCAGATCATGGCCGCCTCCGGCGAAGCCGTGGTCGCCTGACCATAGAATTTCGGAGCCCCGACCCATGAGCGATGTCAGCCAGGCCAGCAAACAGTCCAGCCCCAATGCGGGCGGCGAGGGCTTCGACGTGGCCAAGCTGCTGCTCGAAGGCCGGGCCTTCTTTGCCCTGATCGTCATCATTGTCGTCTTCTCGATCCTGTCGCCCTACTACCTCTCGGTGGCGAATTTCCTGACCATGGCCTCGCATGTCGCCATCTTCGGGATTCTCGCCGTCGGCATGCTGCTGGTCATCCTCAATGGCGGCATCGACCTGTCGGTCGGCTCGACGCTCGGGCTTGCCGGCGTCGTCGCTGGGTTTCTGATGCAGGGCGTGACGCTGACCTGGCTGGGCGTCGTTCTCTACCCGCCGGTCTGGATGGTCGCGGTGCTGGCCTGCATGCTGGGTGCGGCCGTCGGGCTTATCAACGGCGTGCTGATCGCGCGGTTCAAGGTTCCGGCCTTCGTCGCCACGCTCGGCGTCATGTACATGGCGCGCGGCCTGGCACTGCTGATGACCAGCGGCCTGACCTACAACAATCTCGGCGGCAAGCCGGAGTTGGGCAACACCGGTTTCGATGCTCTCGGCTTCAACCGCCTGTTCGGCGTGCCGACCGGCGTGGTGGTGCTGGCGGTTATCGCGCTGATCGGCAGCATCGTCCTGAACCGCACCGCCTTTGGACGCTGGCTCTACGCCTCGGGCGGCAATGAGCGCGCCGCCGAACTCTCCGGCGTTCCGGTCAAGACCGTGCAGATTTCGGTCTATGTGCTGTCGGGCATCTGCGCCGCCATTGCCGGCCTGATCCTGTCCTCGCAGCTGACCTCGGCCGGGCCGACCGCCGGCACCACCTACGAACTGACGGCCATCGCCGCCGTGGTCATCGGCGGCGCCGCACTCACCGGCGGGCGCGGCAACATTCGCGGCACCTTGCTCGGAGCCTTCGTCATCGGCTTCCTGTCCGATGGTCTGGTGATCATCGGCATCTCATCCTACTGGCAGACAGTGTTCACCGGCGCCGTCATCGTGCTCGCCGTGCTCCTCAATGCCGTTCAGTATCGCCGCCGTAGCAAGCTTCCAGCTTCGACGGGCGGCCAACCGACTTCTCAGAAACGGGGGAAGGCCGAACCGGCCAATCCTGCCCAAGGGAAGACTGCCAGCTGACTGGCAGCAAGACCGCGTAAAATCATTGGAGGAATGTACATGAAAATCGTGCTTAGAAGTTTGCTTGCCGCCGCGATGGTGGTCGGGTTTAGCGCAGCCGCATCGGCCGCGGGCCTGATCTCGATCATCGTCAACGATCCGGCCAACCCCTACTGGCTGACCGAAGGCAACGTCGCCAAGGCCGAAGCCGAAAAGCTTGGCTATACAGCCAACGTCGCCGCCCACAAGGGCGACACCAATACCGAAAGCAATCTGATCGACACCGCCATCACCAACAAGTCGGTGGCGATCATCCTCGACCCGGCCAATGCCGATGGTTCGGTCGGCGCGGTGAAGAAGGCGATTGCCGCCAACATCCCGGTTTTCCTCGTCAATGCCGAGATCAACCAGGAAGGCCTCGCCAAGGGCCAGCTCGTCTCCAACAACGCGCAGGGTGCGGCTCTCGGCGCCCAGCAGTGGGTGCAGGCGGTCGGTGAAAAGGGCAAGTATGTCGAACTGCTCGGCGCCCCGTCGGACAACAACGCCGCCACGCGCTCGAACGGCTACGCGACTGTGCTGAGCCAGTATCCGGATCTCGAAAAGGCCGCTTCGCAGGTCGCCAACTGGGATCGTACCCAGGGACACGACAAGATGCAGAGCATGCTGCAGGCCAATCCCGACATCATCGCGGTGATCAGCGGCAACGACGAAATGGCGCTTGGCGCGGTTGCGGCGCTGAAGGAAGCCGGCAAGCTCGCCGGCATCAAGGTCGGCGGCTTTGACGGCTCCCCGGATGCGGTTGCGGCCATCAAGTCCGGCGAACTGCAGTACACCGTGCTTCAGCCGGTGGCCATCTTCTCGGCCAAGGCCGTGCAGCAGGCCGACTCGTTCATCAAGACGGGCGCTACCGGCGCCACCAGCGAGAAGCAACTGTTCGATTGCCTGCTCATCACCAAGGACAATGTGGACAAGTACACCGCACCCTTCGTGCTGTCGGAATAAAAACCTGCTCAGGGGGTGTCCTTCGCGGACACTCCCTGGCTCTTCCATGGCTTCGAGACAACAAAGACTGCTCCTTGTGACTTGCCTTCATAACCATCCGGAACTTGCGGCATGAAAGACCTGCTGATCGGGATCGACGCGGGAACGTCCGTGATCAAATCGGTCGCTTTCGATCTATCGGGGCGGCAGCTCGCCATGGCATCGGTGACCAACAGCTTCGTCACGCTGGAAGGCGGCGGCGCCGAACAGGACCTTAATCAGACCTGGCGCGACATGGTGCTGACCGTTCTCGATCTGGCGACGAAAATTCCAGACCTCGCGCGGCGAACCGCGGCCGTCGCGGTCACCGGGCAGGGCGACGGCACCTGGCTGATCGATGGCGACGGCATGCCGGTCGGGCGCGCGTGGCTCTGGCTCGATGCGCGCGCCGGACATCTGGTGGACGAGATGCGCGGCGATCCCCGGGATCGCACGCGGTTCGAGATCACCGGCACCGGGCTCAACGCCTGCCAGCAGGGCGCTCAGCTCAGCTGGCTGAAGAAAAACAGCCCGGAAATCCTGGAGCGCGCCGCCACTGCCTTTCACTGCAAGGACTGGCTCTATTTCAAGATGACCGGCGAGCGCGCCACCGATCCTTCGGAGGGAACATTCACCTTCGGCGATTTCCGCGCGCGCAGCTATTCCGACGAGGTGCTCGACATTCTGGATCTGACGTCGCACCGCCGCCTGCTGCCCCCCATGCTCGAAGGCACGACCGACCATCATCCGCTTTCTGCGTCGGCAGCAGGCGAGACCGGCCTGCTTGCGGGCACGCCGGTGGTGCTGGGCTACGTCGACATGGTCAGCACCGCGCTCGGCGCCGGCCTCTATGATCCAAGCGGCAATGTCGGCTGCACGGTCATCGGCTCGACCGGCATCCACACACGCCTGGCGCGCACTCCTGATGATGTCGTCCTCAACGACAATGCCTCCGGCTACACGATCGCCATGCCGGTTCCGGGCGCCTATGCGCAGCTGCAATCCAATATGGCGGCGACGCTCAACATCGACTGGCTGCTTGGCCTGGCGCGCGACGTGCTGACCGCCAGCGGCGCAAAACCTTCGCGCGACGAGCTGCTGAAAGCGCTCGATGTCTGGGTCGAAGGATCGGAGCCGGGATCGCTGGTCTATCAGCCCTATATCTCGCTCGCCGGCGAACGCGGACCGTTCGTTGACCCCGACGCACGCGCGGGCTTCATCGGCCTCTCGGTCAAGCACGGTTTTGGCGATCTGGCGCGCGCCGTTCTCGAGGGATTGGCCTTCGCGGCCCGCGATTGCTACCAGGCCATGGGCAGCATGCCCAGCGAGATCCGCCTGTCTGGCGGCGCGGCGCGCAGTCCGTCGCTGCGCCGTATTATCGCCGCGGCAACCCGCGCGCAGGTCAGAACCAGCAGCCGCCAAGAAGCAGGTGCCGCGGGTGCGGCGATGATGGCCGCGGTCGGGCTCGGCTTTTATCGCTCGATGGATGATTGCTGCGCCGAATGGGTGACGCCGCTTCTGGGCGAATGCGACGCCTATGACGAGGCGCTTTCGCAAACCTACGATGCGCTGTTTCCGTCTTTTGTCGCGGCGCGTCAGGCGCTGCATCCGGTGTGGAAATCGATGGCGCACCGCACAGGAGCTAAGTCTTGAGCGATACAACGGATATTGTCGATCTCTTCGTGATCGGCGGTGGCGTCAACGGCGCCGGCATAGCGCGCGATGCCGCGGGTCGCGGGCTGTCGGTCATCCTGTGCGAGAAGGACGATCTGGCGCAAGGCACCAGCTCGCGTTCCGGCAAGCTGGTGCATGGCGGCCTGCGCTATCTCGAATATTACGAGTTCCGGCTGGTGCGCGAGGCGCTGATCGAGCGCGAGGTGCTGCTTGAGGCGGCGCCGCACATCATCTGGCCAATGCGTTTCGTGCTGCCGCACAGCCCCGAGGACCGGCCGGCATGGCTGGTGCGGCTCGGGCTGTTTCTCTACGACCATCTTGGCGGCCGCAAGCGGCTGCCGGGAACGAGGACACTGAACCTGAGAACGGCGCCGGAAGGGGCGCCGATCAGGGACGAATTCAAGCGTGGCTTCGAATATTCCGACTGCTGGGTCGATGACGCCAGGCTGGTGCTGCTCAATGCGCTCGATGCCAGTCAGCGCGGAGCAAAAGTCTTCACTCGCACTGCCTGTATTGCTGCCTGGCGCGAAGACGGCCTGTGGTCGATCGACATGCAGGACGGCCGCACGGGCGCTGTGACGAGGGTCCGCGCACGCGGGTTGGTCAACGCGGCCGGGCCATGGGTGAATGACATCGTCAGCCGCGTCGCCGGACAGAATTCCACCCGCAACGTTCGCCTGGTAAAAGGAAGCCATATCGTCGTGCCAAAATTCTGGGAGGGACGGCAGGCCTATCTGATCCAGAACAACGACAAGCGGGTGATTTTCGTCAATCCGTATGAGAACGATCTGGCGCTGATCGGCACCACCGACATACCCTATGAAGGCAGGCCTGAGCTAGTGGCGGCCGAAGCCAGCGAAATCGATTATCTGATCAAGGTGGTCAACCGCTACTTCAAGCGCCAACTCACCGCGCAGGACGTGGTCTACAGTTTCTCGGGCGTGCGGCCGCTCTATGACGACAATGCCGACAACCCGAGCGCGGTGACGCGCGACTACATCTTCGAACTCGACGCCCCGAACGGTGGCGCGCCGCTGCTTTCTGTGTTCGGCGGCAAGATCACCACCTTCCGCAAACTGTCCGAACATGCGCTGGAAAAGATCCAGCCCTTCTTTCCGACCATGAAGAAGGCCTGGACAGCCAAAATTCCCCTGCCGGGAGGCGACCTGCCCAACGCGGATTTCCAGCAGTTCCTGGGCGATCTGCACGCCGAGTTTTCGTGGCTTAGCCCGTCGCTGGTGAAGCACTATGCCCGCAGCTACGGCACGCGCACGCGCGCCTTGCTGAAAGGCGTAAAAGGCGAAGCCGATCTCGGCCGTCGTTTCGGCCCGGATTTCTATGAGCTCGAAGCTGTCTTCCTGTTCGAGACCGAATGGGCGATGACCGCCGCCGACGTTCTCGAACGCCGGACCAAACACGGGCTGCATATCAATGCGGCCGAGCGGAAAACATTCGAAGACTGGTGCACAAAGACAATGGCGGCGGTGAACTGATGGCCTTCACGCTTTCGCTGAACACCAACCCGCTGGTCAATCGCTTCGCCGATCCCGACGATCTGATCGACGCCATTGCCTATGGCATCGGCATCCGCGACGTGCAACTGACGCATGAATTCGTCAATCCGGGCTGGCCGGCGGCAACGATCGCCAAGTTCGTTCGCCTGTTCAACAGCGCCCTGGCGCGGACCGGCGTGCGGATCACTTCGGGTATGACCGGTCCCTATGGCCGGCTCAATCATTTCGGCCATCCGGACGCGGATGTGCGCCGCTATTATGTCGATTGGTTCAAGACCTTCGCCGACATCTCCGCCGAACTCGGCGCGTCGGGCATGGGCACGCAGTTCGCCATATTCACCTACAAGGATTTTGACGATCCGCAGCGGCGCGCGGCGCTTCTCGACATCGCGCTCGAATGCTGGCGCGAAGTGGCCGAGCACGCCAAGGCGGCGGGCCTGACCTACCTTTTCTGGGAACCGATGTCGGTCGGCCGCGAGTTTGGCCACACGATCGAAAGCTGCGTCGAATTGCAGGGCGCCATCGATGCGGCCAAGCTGCCGATCCCGATGCAGATGATGGTCGACATCGACCATGGCGACGTGACCTCGCCCAATCCTGACGACACTGATCCCTATGCCTGGGCGAAAGCGTTCCCGTTGCAATCGCCGATCATCCACATCAAGCAATCGTCGATGAACAAGGGCGGGCACTGGCCGTTCACCGCCGCCTACAACAAGGATGGCCGCATCATCCCGCAGAAGCTGCTCGACGCCGTGCGGGCGGGTGGCGGAACCGACAATGAAATCTGCCTTGAACTTTCCTTCCGGGAGAGGGAACCGGTCGATCATCAGGTTATTGCAATGATCCGTGAGTCGGTGGATTTCTGGGCGCCTTACATCGACAGCGGCCGCGAAAGTCTCAAGCCTCGCGCTTGAGGCAAACCGCCGGCCCGAAGGCCGGCGCAGACCCGGAAACACGCATCATTCGAATTTCGGATCGAAGGAGAGAAGAATGGCCCCATATTGGGTCGGCACGAGCTGGAAGATGAACAAGACGCTGGCGGAGGCGCTGCAGTTCGCCGAGGCATTGGCTGCCTTCGTGCCCGGCTTCGATCCGGCGATACAGCCTTTCGTCATTCCGCCCTTCACCGCGGTGCGGCAGGTCAAGGCGGCGCTCGCCAACACCCGCGTCAAGGTTGGCGCCCAGAACATGCATTGGGCCGATGCCGGTGCCTGGACGGGCGAGATTTCGCCGGTGATGCTGAGGGATTGCGGGCTCGACCTGATCGAACTAGGCCATAGCGAACGCCGCGAGCATTTTGGTGAGACGGACAGGACCGTAGGACTGAAAACGGCGGCGGCGGTCAGGCACGGCTTTGTGCCGCTGATCTGTGTCGGCGAGACGCTGGCCGAGCGCGAGGGCGGCCGCGCCGACGAAATTCTGACCGCGCAGGTCTTGGGCGCGCTGCAGGGTCTCGCAAACAATGAGTTGTCGGCAGAGATACTCTTTGCCTATGAACCGGTGTGGGCGATCGGCGAGAAAGGCATTCCGGCCAGCGCCGACTATGCCGACAAGCAGCAGGCGCTGATCAAGCAGGTCGCAGCAACCCGGTTGCCGACCGCCCCGCTTGTGCTCTACGGCGGCAGCGTCAATCCCGGCAACGCGGCTGAACTGATTGGCCAGCCGCGTATCGATGGGCTGTTCATCGGCCGCTCGGCATGGCAAGCGGAAGGCTATATCGACATTCTCAAAAAGGCGTCGGCCGCCATCGCGCGCTGACCACGAAAACGAAGGAGTTCATTGCCATGAAGATCGCACTCGGAGCCGACAGCGCCGGCAAGCCGCTGCTCGATGTCATCGCCAAGCATCTCGCCACCAAGCCAGAACTGCAGGTCGTCGATCTCAGCCAGGCCGGATTCTACGCCGATATTGCCGCTGCGGTCGGCCACGAAATTGTCGACGGCAATTACGACCGCGCCATCCTGTTTTGCGGCACCGGCATCGGCGTCAGCATCTCGGCCAACAAGGTGCCCGGAATCCGTGCCGCGCTAACCCACGACACCTATTCGGCGGAACGCGCTGCGAAATCCAACAATGCCCAGATCATCACCATGGGTGCGCGCGTCATCGGCCCCGAACTGGCCAAATCGATCGCCGACGCCTGGCTGGCCTCGGAGTTCGATCCGAACGGTCCCTCTGCCGCCAACGTGCAGGCTGTCGACAAGCTCGACGCGAAGCGCTGAGGATCCGCTCCCGACCTAGCCGGTCAAGGCGATCCGCATCGCCTCGATGACGGTTACGGCGGACGCCGCGCCTGGATCCATATGGCCAAGCGAGCGTTCGCCGAGGCGGGAGGCCCGGCCCTTGGTGGCGATCATCGCCTTGGTCGCCTCCGCGCCGGCCTTTGCCGCCTCGGCTGCAGCCGCGAGGCTGCCGGCCAGCCCCTTGCCGGCGGCCAGTGCCTCGCCCGCAGCCGTCGCGGCCGGCGCCCACGCATCGATCATCGTCTTTTCCCCAGGCTCGGCCTTGCCGCGATCCTGAATGCCTCTGGCCATCGCTTGGAACATAGCGACCGCGTCGGCGTCGTCGAGCGTCGCCTTGCCCTTGACGGCGGCCGCGCCGCGCATGAATGCCGTGGCATAGAGCGGGCCCGAGGAGGCGCCGACGGCATTGAGGAACGACTTCGCCGCCGTGTTCAGCAAGATGGTCGGATCGGTGGTGCCGGTATCCAATGCGGCCACCGCATCGCGTGCCGCGGAAAATCCAAGCTCCATGGCAATGCCGTGGTCGGCATCGCCGATCACCCCGTCAAGCGCGCACAACCGATCCCGGTCGGCTGACATGGCGTCGGCGATGGCCGCGAACATCGCGGCAAGGCGGGTGGTGTCGATTGTCGTCATCTCTTGTTCCTTGCCGGTCACCAAGTTTACCCGGCGCGAAACATGGCGCAGTCGCAAGGGTGGTCGAGCATCGTTTGCAACTCGTCGTCGAGGTGGTGCAGCGTAATCGAAGCGCCGGCCATTTCGAGCGAGGTGCAGTAATTGCCGACCCAGCTTGCGTGAATGGATACACCGATATCGTCAAGCCTCTGCTTCACGCGCCGGTTCATGATGTAGAGTTCCATCAGCGGCGTCGAACCCAGCGAATTGACCAGCACGGCGACCTTCTCGCCGCGTGCCGGCGCCATCTCTGCGAGAATCCTGTCCAGCATTTCGTCAGTGATCTCGTCGGCCGTTTTGAGTTTTCCGCGTGCGATGCCGGGTTCGCCATGGATGCCCATGCCGATCTCCATCTCGTCGGGTCCGATTTCGAAATTCGGCCGGCGGGTTTGCGGCAACGAACAGGGCGCCAATGCGACGCCCATGGTAAAGGTGTGGTCGTTGGCTTTCCCGGCAATGCGTTGGCATTCATCGAAAGACAACATGCGGTCGCAAGCGGCGCCTGCCGCCTTGAAGATGAAGAAGTTCCCTGCGACACCGCGCCGCTTGTGCCTGTCGCCAACGGGCGCGGAAGCGACGTCGTCGGTGCTCAGCACCGTGCGCACCTCGATGTCGTCCATCGCGGCCATCTCGGCCGCCATGTCGAAATTCATGACGTCGCCGGCATAGTTGCCGTACATGAACAGCACACCGGCGCCGCCGCTCGCCGCCTTGGCGCATTCGAGGATCGGGTCGGGCGGCGGAGAGGCGAACACATTGCCGATCGCCGCCGCGTCGGCCAGCCCCTTGCCGACGAAGCCGAGAAAACTCGGCTCGTGGCCCGAGCCGCCACCAATGACGAGGCCTACCTTGCCTTGGCGCGGTCCATCGCGGGCGATGATCGAGCGCGGGCTTCCGTCAACGGCTTTGAGATGGCGGGGATGCGCTGCCAGGATGCCTTCCAGCATCTCGTCGACGGCGCGATTGCCGTCATTGATGATCTTCTTGGTTTGCACCGGCATCCTCCCGATTTGGGTATTTTCATAGATGATACAGGGCGTATCAGGCTGCCTCGGGCGGGGGCAGGGGCGCGATGCCCACCAAACTGCCTTCGATCGGCTTCGTAGCTGTTTACCAGCCGTTCTGGCAGAACCGAAGCGGACCGACGTGCACGGACAATGGCACTGTAGTGTACAAGATCGCACCACGGCTTAGATAAGGCGGTGGCTCCCCGGGCCGGATTCGAACCAGCGACCAACCGGTTAACAGCCGGTTGCTCTACCACTGAGCTACCGGGGAATAGAGGCTCTCATGTGAGTGGCGCAGCCTATAGCAAACCCTTTTCGGCTTTGCAAAGAAGCATTTCGCATTTTTTTAGCGCATTTTCACCCAATGGTTTCTGGCAATCGCCGGATGACACCACATATGAGCCGTCTTGGGCGCCGTCGGACCTTGGTCGGCGGAACCTGAAAGGCGATTGCAGCCTTTAGCGCATATGGCTTTATCGAAGGCAACCGGATCGACTTTCGACATGACTGCAGCAGACGAAAACCAGGCACCGGCGCGGAAAATCTCGGTGTTCGGGCGCGAGTTCACCATGCCGCGCTCGCGCGGGCTGAGGATCGCCATCGGTATCGTGCTGGTGTTTTTCGGCCTTCTCGGTTTCCTGCCGATTCTCGGCTTCTGGATGATTCCGCTCGGCCTTTTGGTGCTTTCCTACGAATTTGCCGCGGTGCGCCGCCTGCGGCGCCGGTTCGTCGTCTGGTGGGAACGGCGTCGCCGGCCAAATTGAAAGCGATGGCGCGCGGTCCCGGTTCAGCGGACGCTTCGCTTCCAGCCCCTCGCAGACCTTCCCCTCGAATATCTCCTTGAGAACGGCAGCCCTGGTGTCAGCCGCGCGTTTACGGTGGAAGCCAGTTTGCACCCGCTGCGTAAAGCCGCGGGTTCGAGTTTCGCCGGTCGCGCAGCCATGCTTGAGGAGCGGCCAATATGCCGGTGCGCCAAGCGCTGAAACCGCTCGGGAACCACGTTGCGGCGGCTGATGAGGAAAGCGCGCCGGAATGCCGCGCGGACGCTTGACGACCTTTCGCTGCCACCATATTGAGTTCGCTCGCCGGGAGCGATGAGGCCTCGTGGCGGAGTGGTTACGCAGAGGACTGCAAATCCTTGCACCCCGGTTCGATTCCGGGCGAGGCCTCCAATCGCTTCAACTCCCGCATGCCGGGGGCTTGAGTTCCGGTCGAATGCGCCGCAGTGTCGGCGCGACAAGCGCATTTCAGCGCATTGGCTTTGACGGATTGGTTGGGACATGAGCGCTGATTTCTCCGAACTTCGCGTCAAGATGGTCGACGGCCAGGTCCGCACCACCGATGTGACCGACGCAGCATTGCTCGATGCCATGCTTGCCGTGCCGCGCGAGGCCTTTGTCGGGGCCGGCCAACAGGCTCTCGCCTATATCGACGAGGATATCCGCATCTCCGACGGCGCCGATGGCAGCGGTGCGCGCTACCTCATGGAGCCGTCGCCACTGGCCAAGCTTTTGCAGTTGGCCGAGATCGACGCCGGCGATTCGGTGCTCGATGTCGGCTGCGGCACCGGTTATTCCGCGGCGCTGCTGTCCAGGCTGGCCAAATCCGTCGTGGCGCTGGAAAGCGATACCACACTGGCGGAAGCAGCCAAAGCGGCGCTTTCGGCGCAGGGCTGCGATAACGTCACCGTGGTCACCGGCCCACTGCCGCAAGGTCATGCCGCCAAGGCGCCCTACAATGTGATTCTCATCGGCGGCAGCGTCGAGAAAGTGCCTGCGGCGCTGCTTGACCAGCTTGCCGAAGGCGGCCGGCTGGTGGCTGTGGAAGGGCAGGGCAATGCGGGCGTAGCCCGGCTCTTTTTCAATGCAGGGGGGTTGTAACCGGAAGACGGGCATTTAATGCGGCAATTAAGCCACTACCCGGATTTGAACGCATTCATGCCTTCGAGTTCTAAGTGATTTTGCCTTGCAGCAAAGACTCTGTCATGTTGGCTTGCGATTGAACAATCGTTGCTGATTGGTTAACCGGGGTTTCGGGAGGCTGTCAGCGGGGGAACGATACATCGACGCGGCGCTGGCCGATCCCTAGGGATGGGCTGGCGTGGCGTGGTTCCCGTGCAAAACGAATGAGGGATATAAAGTGCCGTCCTTAGCCAAGAGTTTGTTTGTTACTGTCCTCATTTCCGCGACAGCGCTTTCGCCGATAGCCGCCTCGGCGGAAACCATTCTCGGCGCGCTTTCCAAGGCCTACCAGAACAATTCCTCGCTGAATTCGGCCCGTGCCGGCGTGCGCGTCACCGATGAGGGCGTGGCGATCGCCAAGTCGGGCTATCGCCCGGTGATCACTGGTTCGGCTGATATCGATTACACCTCCAGGCACCTAAACGGCAGGAACGCGAGCCTGGCATTGACCACCGGCAGCTTCGGCGTTCGGATTGATCAGACGCTGTTCGACGGCTTCCAGACCAAGAACAGGGTCGCGTCGGCCGCTGCACAGGTGAGGGCCTCGGTCGAGGGCCTGCGCAACACCGAAGAGAACACGCTGTTCAACGCGGCGAGCGCCTATATGGACGTGATTCGCGACCGCCAGGTGGCGGTGCTGACCGAACAGAATCTGCAGTTCCTGACCGAGCAGGCGCGCGCGGCACGCTCGCGTTTCGAGGTCGGCGAGGGCACGCGCACCGATGTGGCGCAGGCCGACGCGTCGCGTTCGGCCGCGGTGGCGCAGTTGAGTGCCGCCCGTGCGCAGGCTCTGGCCAGTGCGGCAACCTATCATCAGATCGTCGGCGACGAGCCGGGCAAGCTCAAGGCCGCGTCGCCGTTGGCGAAGCTGTTGCCGAGGAGTCTCGAGGCGGCGATCGGCATTGCATCGAACGAGCATCCGGCCATCCTGGCCGCCCTACATTCCGTCGATGCAGCCGGATTTGATGTAAAGACGCAGGAGGGTGCGTTGCTGCCGCAGTTGACTGCCAGTGCCGGCCTTTCCCATGTCTATCAAAATACCGTACCTGGCGCGGGGGATTCGGACGGCGATTCCAATGCCGCCACCGTCGGCGCGACGCTGACCGTTCCGATCTATTCGGGCGGCCGTACCTCCGCACTCGTTCGTCAGTCGAAGGAATCGCTCAGCCAGGCTCGCATCGAGGTGGATGTCAGCCGTGACTCGGTGCGCCAGGCCGTGACCTCGGCATGGACGCAATACATCGCAGCGCGTGAAAGCGTCGACGCTAATCGGCAGGTGATCGCGGCCGCACAGTTGGCGCTCAACGGCGTCATCGAGGAGCGCAATGTCGGACAGCGCACCACGCTCGACGTGTTGAATGCCCAGAACGCCGTCATCTCGGCAAAGATCGACCTCGCCAGCTCCGAGCGCGATGTGGTTGTAGCGAGCTACGCCATCCTGTCGGCCATGGGCCGCCTGTCGGCCGATCGCCTGGCGTTGAATGTGGTGAAGTACAAGCCTGAAGAGCACTACAGAGCCGTCAAGGACAAATGGATCGGGCTGCGTACGCCGGACGGTCGTTGATCGCGACTGAGCGGTTCAAATCCCGCCAAGATTGAAAGTATCGTAGCGCCGCGCTTCCCAAGGATGCGCGGCGTTTGTCTTTTGTAGCCTAAATTGTTGAAATCCGGCGTCTTCCGAGATTGGGGATTCTCGGATGGCGATCCGTCGGCTACGCTGTCGCCATGATTCGTATCCGGCTTTGCCGGACAGGAATCCAGGAACGGGTCACTACAGCGCCACGCGTCCGATGGATGCGCAAAGGAGGCTGTAGAACTTTGATTTTGCGCCTGATCCTCTTCGAAAATCGAAGATCGATTTTCGGGATCATGCGCGGGGGCGGCGGATGTGACGATGGCGACGGCAAGCAGCGCACAGCGCGAACCTTCCATGGAAGAAATACTGGCTTCCATCAGGAGGATCATCGAAGACAGCGACAGCGGCCGCAAGGGCGACGCCGATGAGTTGCGGCAGGACCTTGTGCCGGCCGCCGGGCCTGTTTCGGATGTCGAGGCCTTCCGCAGCGAATTGCACAGCTCGACCGAAAGCAAGAAGCCGGTGACGCTGGCCGAGGTGCAGGCCCAACTGGCCGAGCCGGTGGTTGCGCGGCTGGAGCCGCGCTCCGAGCCGTCGCCAGTGAAGCCGGCCATTGCGGCAAATGCCACGACCGCCGCGCCACCCGCGCATGCTCCAATGACCCTGGCGGAAGTGAGCGCCAGGATAGCCAGTGAACCTGCCCCCGCCGTCGGGGCAGAAGCTGCAGTGCGGGCAAAGACGGAAACCACCGACTCGATCGTCACGGATTGGCGCCGCGAAATCGCGGCCGTTGGCAATCAGGCAAAACCGGCTGACACAGTACGGCGGCCCGAGATCAGGCAGCCGGAGACTGAAAATCGGCAGGCAGCAATCGCGGAGGTCGAGGCTTTCGAAGACGATCTCGCTGCCGAGCCGGCTTTCGAGCCTCGTCCTTCGCGCAGCGAGCACGCGCGCCCGGCCGATACAACCCCGGCCCGTCCGGCGATCGTTTCGGAACATACGGGACGGCAGGTCGCAGCCGCCTTCGGCGAGCTCTCCGACGCCTTCGCCAGCCGCAGCAAGAAGACCTTCGACGAGATGGCCGAGGAGATGCTGCGGCCGATGCTGCAGGATTGGCTGGACAACAACCTGCCGACGCTGGTCGAGCGCCTGGTACGCGAAGAAATCGAGCGCGTCGCGCGCGGCGCGCAATAGGCATCACCACAGCCCGTTCCGGATTAAAGCGCCGCCTTCGGGCGGCGCTTTCTCGCTGCAGGCCAGCGTCCGGCTGATGTCGCGAATGCGATCAGCTTCCCGTCGGGATCGCTGACGATGAAGGTGCGGGCATGGCCTTCCCGTTGAAATGACCAGGGCCCCGCCTATTTGCGTTGAAGGACTGAGGCAGCCCTCGCGGTTGACTTGGCCAAAACCTTCCGATTTACACCGGGTCAGCAAAACTCCCGACCGCGCGGACCACTTTCCCATGCTTGAAAAGACCTACGACGCCAAGACCGTCGAACCCAAGATCGCCAAAATCTGGGAAGAGGCGGACGCATTTCGCGCCGGCGCAGGTGCGGAAGAGGGGGCCGAGGCCTTTACCATCGTCATCCCGCCGCCCAACGTCACCGGCTCGCTGCATATGGGCCACGCACTCAACAACACGCTGCAGGACATACTCGTGCGCTTCGAGCGCATGCGCGGCAAGAACGTGCTGTGGCAGCCGGGCATGGACCATGCCGGCATCGCCACGCAGATGGTGGTCGAGCGCCAGCTGATGGAGAAACAGATCCATCGCCGCGATCTCACCCGCGAGGAGTTCATCGAGAAGGTCTGGGAGTGGAAGGCCGAGTCCGGCGGCGCCATCTTCAACCAGCTGAAGCGGCTCGGCGCCTCGGCCGACTGGTCGCGTGAACGTTTTACCATGGATGAAGGCCTGTCCAAGGCCGTGCTCGAAGTATTCGTCAGCCTCTACAAGGAAGGGCTGATCTACAAGGACAAGCGCCTTGTGAACTGGGACCCGAAGCTGTTGACGGCGATCTCCGACCTGGAGGTCGAGCCCCAGGAGATCAACGGCAATCTCTGGCACTTCCGCTATCCGATCGAAGGCGAGATTTTCGATCCGGAAAATTCGGCGACCTTCATTACCGTGGCCACGACACGGCCCGAGACGATGCTTGGCGATACGGCGGTCGCCGTGCACCCGGACGACGAGCGCTACCGGCATCTGGTCGGGAAAAATGTCGTGCTGCCGATCGTCGGCCGGAAAATCCCGGTTGTGGCTGACGAGTATTCCGACCCGGAAAAGGGTTCCGGCGCGGTCAAGATCACGCCGGCGCACGACTTCAACGATTTCGAGGTCGGCAAGCGCCACAAGCTGCCGGCGATCAACATCCTGACCATCGAGGCGGCAATAACGCTCAGGGATAATGAGGATTTTCTCGCCGGGCTCGACGTGACGCCGGAGCGTCAGGCCGTCTGGGACGAGCTCGACGGTCTCGACCGTTTCGTCGCGCGCAAGAAAATCGTCGAGCTGATGGAGACCGGCGGCTTCCTCGACAAGATCGAGCCGCACCGCCACGCCGTGCCGCATGGCGACCGCGGCGGCGTGCCGATCGAGCCGTTTCTGACCGAGCAGTGGTATGCAAACGCCGCCGAGCTGGCCAAGCCGGCGATCGCATCGGTGCGTGAAGGCCGTACCAACTTCGTGCCGAAGAACTGGGAAAAGACCTATTTCGACTGGATGGAGAACATCCAGCCCTGGTGTATTTCACGCCAGCTATGGTGGGGTCACCAGATCCCGGCCTGGTACGGGCCGGACGGCCGGGTCTTCGTCGAGAAGACCGAGGAAGAGGCGCTGGGCGCCGCGATCGAATATTATCTGGCGCTGGAAGGTCCATGGAAGGCCTGGGTCGAGGACAAGCTCGAGACCTTCAAGCCGGGCGAGATCCTGACCCGCGACGAGGACGTGCTCGACACCTGGTTCTCGTCGGCGCTTTGGCCGTTCTCGACACTGGGCTGGCCGGATCACACGCCGGAGCTGAAAACCTATTACCAGACCGACGTGCTGGTGACCGGTTTCGACATCATCTTCTTCTGGGTCGCCCGGATGATGATGATGGGCCTGCATTTCATGCACGAGGAGCCGTTCCACACCGTCTATGTGCATGCGCTGGTGCGCGACAAGAACGGGCAGAAGATGTCGAAGTCGAAAGGCAACGTCATCGATCCGCTCGACCTCATCGACGAGTTTGGTGCTGACGCACTGCGCTTCACGCTGACGGTGATGGCGGCGCAGGGGCGCGACGTGAAGCTCGATCCGGCGCGCATCGCCGGCTACCGCAATTTCGGCACCAAGCTGTGGAACGCGACACGCTTTGCCGAGATGAACGAGGTCGCGCGCAATGACGATTTCTGGCTGAACGACGCCAAGCTGCCGGTCAATCGCTGGATCCTGACCGAGCTGACCAGGGCGTCGCGCGCGATCACCGAGGGCATCACCGGCTACCGCTTCAACGAGGCGGCCGGCGCCGCCTACCGCTTCGTCTGGAACCTGTTCTGCGACTGGTATCTGGAACTGCTGAAGCCGGTGTTTATGGGCACGGACGAGGCTGCCAAGGCCGAAAGCCGTGCCTGCGTCGCCTTCGTGCTCGACGAGATCTACAAGCTGCTTCACCCCATGATGCCGTTCATGACCGAGGAGCTGTGGGCGCAGACGGCAGGTGAGGGCAGGACGCGCGCAACGCTGCTTTGCCACGCCGCCTGGCCATCACCGGACTTCGAGGACGCCGATGCAGCCGCCGACATCAACTGGCTGGTCGATCTGGTCTCCGGCATCCGCTCGGTGCGCTCTGAAATGAACGTGCCGCCGGCGGCGATCGCGCCGTTGGTGGTGGTTGGCGCCAGCGTCGAGACCCAGCAGAGGCTGGATCGCCATGCGTCCGCCATCCAGCGGCTGGCGCGGGTCGGCGATATCTCGCTGGAGGACGCGGCACCCAAGGGCTCGGCCCAGATCGTGGTCAACGAGGCGACGATCTGCCTGCCGCTCGGCAGCCTGATCGATCTCTCCGCCGAGGCGGCGCGGCTGCAGAAAGAACTGGCCAAGGTGACCGAGGAAATCGCGCGGTTGCACAAGAAGCTGTCGAATGAACGGTTCGTCGCCAGCGCGCCGGAAGAGATCGTCGCGGCCGAGCGCGAAAAACTCGACGAATACCGCGATCAGCAGGAGAAGCTTTCGGTGGCGTTGACTAGGGTGCGCGACGCTGGTTGAGCGCTGGATTCGCAAGGCGCCGGCAAGTGCTTGGCGGCGGTTCTTTTGCTCGAACAACAGGCATTCCGTAAGGTTAATATTGACGTAAACGGAAAGTTTCAGCCCCATTGTTGCCATAATGTAACAATCGGGCCAAATAGCTCCGAAAGGGCTTGTTTTTGAGCTTTTTGTGACGGGTTTCACAGAATTCTTTCGCTGATCTGCCCCCGGAAAGCCGTTTTTCGGCCTTGCTTCGGAACCAGCCGCTGTGCCGGAAAGGCAGCCGGCTCAGGTGTACATGTACGCTATGTGAATTCATTGTTGCGCCGTTAACCCGAATTGGTTCTAGCTTGACCCACTAGTATTTCGGGGAGGATATCCATGAACAATCTGCGTTTTAAAGCACTGCTGGGGGCGGGGTGTTTTTCGCTGGGCTTGATCGGTTCCGTACATGCCGGCGGCATCGAGCGCGGTGGCTACGACATCGACCTTCTGTTCGATCCGGCGCGCTTCGCCACCGAAGCCGAGGCGACCTACGTGATGCCTGAGCGCAAGCTCAAGAATGCCGTCGACGGCAACGCGACGCTCAACTTCAAAAGCACAGCTGATGACAGCGAAGGCTACTGGGTGCCGCGCATAGGCTTCAAGGCCGAGGTGGTTAAAGACGTCGACTGCATGGCTGACTATTCGCAGCCTTGGGGCGCGCATACGAATCCTGGCATCTGGAACGGCTCTTTCTCCAACATCGAAACCGATATCAAGAGCAATAATTACGCAGCCACCTGCTCCTACAAAATGGATGCCGGCAAGGGCCAGCTACGTTTTATCGGCGGTGTCTTTTACCAAGAAGTCTATGGTTTCAAGGAAAGCTTCATCACGCCGCTGGCGCCTGGCGCCGTTGGCCGCGTTGACCTAAAGGGTACCGGCTGGGGCTGGCGCGCCGGCCTTGCTTATGAGATCCCCGAAATCGCGCTGCGTGCCAGCCTCGTTTATAACTCGCAGGTCAAGTTGGACAATCTTGAGGGTGCGCTCGACCTATCGCAAGTCGCCCAGGGTAAACCTGACATCTACGGTTCCGCGTCTATGCCGGATTCGGTGGAATTGAAGCTTCAGTCAGGCATCGCGCCTGGCTGGCTCGCTTTCGGCTCGATCAAATGGGTCAACTGGAGTGTGCTGCAGAGCATTCCGATCTGCTCGCAAGCAACCAAGGGCCTTGCACCTTGCACGACGATTTCCCCATTTCCAGTTAGGCTAACCTCGCTCGACCTGATGTACCGCGATGGCTGGACGGTGACCTCCGGCATCGGCCACAAGTTCAATGAGCAGTGGAGTGGTGCCGCCCAGCTATCTTGGGATCGCGGCACGTCGCACGGTGTTGGCTCGCAGACCGATACCTGGACGCTCGGTGGCGGCGTCGCTTACACGCCAACCGCCAACATCGAAGTGCGGTTGGCCGGCGCGGTTGGTGTACTGACCAGTGGTCACTCAGGCACGTTGACTGACGAGAATGGCTATGAGGCCGGTACCGACGTCAGCTACGACTTCGGCAACGATCTGGTCACGGCAATTTCGGGCGGCGTCAAGATCAAGTTCTAAGGCTCTGAAAATTATAACGAAAGGCCGGGTATAGCCCGGCCTTTTTGTTTTGTGGGTGGACCATCGAGCGATGACGGAAAACTTGGTGTTGCAAATCCGTCGCATCACTTTCACCTCTCGCAATTGTGACGTTTTGGCAACAGTTCCCGACCAACCCCCGCGCTACAGCCTCGCCCGAAGAAATTGCCCATTTCCCGCCATAAACCCGGCGCACCTCGAATTCGTCTCGGGACACGCGCCACAAGGCTCGGCGATGAGGCAGGCCGCACCGCCCGCGGCAAGGAAGAGAATGGACGCCAAAGTCATTTCCAAGGCTAAGCTCCCTAGCCGCCATGTGACCGTCGGTCCGGCGCGTGCGCCGCACCGTTCGTATCTCTATGCCATGGGCCTGTCTGCCGCCGAGATCGGGCAGCCGCTGGTCGGCGTTGCTTCCTGCTGGAATGAAGCGGCACCTTGCAACATCTCGCTGATGCGCCAGGCGCAAGTGGTCAAGAAAGGTGTGGCGGCCGCAAACGGCACGCCGCGCGAATTCTGCACCATCACCGTCACCGACGGCATCGCCATGGGGCACCAGGGCATGAAGTCGTCGCTGGTGTCGCGCGATGTCATTGCCGATTCGGTCGAACTCACCATGCGGGGCCATTGCTACGATGCGCTGGTCGGCCTTGCCGGCTGCGACAAGTCGCTGCCCGGCATGATGATGGCCATGGTGCGGCTCAACGTGCCGTCGATCTTCATCTATGGCGGCTCGATCCTGCCGGGCTCTTATCGCGGCCGCCAGATCACCGTGCAGGACGTGTTCGAGGCGGTCGGCCAGCATTCGGTCGGCACGGTCAGTGATGCCGAACTGCTCGAGATCGAGCAGGCGGCGTGTCCTTCCGCCGGCTCCTGCGGGGCCCAGTTCACCGCCAACACCATGGCCACCGTCGCCGAGGCCATCGGCCTGGCGCTGCCGTACTCCTGCGGCGCGCCGGCGCCTTACGAGATGCGCGACCGCTTCAATTTCGCCTCGGGCGAAAAGATCATGGATCTGATCGCCAAGAACATCCGTCCGCGCGACATCGTCACGCTGAAGGCGCTGGAGAATGCGGCAACCGTGGTCTCGGCCACCGGCGGCTCGACCAATGCGGCTTTGCACCTGCCGGCGATCGCTCATGAGGCAGGCATCAAGTTCGACCTGTTCGACGTTGCCGCGATTTTCGAGAAGACGCCCTACATCGCCGACCTCAAGCCGGGCGGCAAATATGTCGCCAAGGACATGTTCGAGGCCGGCGGCATTCCGCTGTTGATGAAGACGCTGCTCGACCACGGCTATCTCCATGGCGACTGCATGACCGTGACTGGCCGTACTTTGGCCGAAAACATGGAGCATGTTGCCTGGAATGATAGCCAGGATGTGGTCCGTCCCGCCAACCGACCAATCACCCAAACCGGCGGTGTCGTGGGCTTGAAGGGCAACCTTGCCCCCGAAGGCGCGATCGTGAAGGTCGCGGGCATGACGGAGCTGAAATTCTCAGGTCCGGCACGGTGTTTCGATTCGGAAGAGGAATGTTTCGAGGCGGTCACGCACCGCAACTACCGGGAAGGCGAGGTTCTCGTCATCCGTTACGAAGGTCCGCGCGGCGGCCCGGGCATGCGCGAGATGCTGTCGACGACGGCGGCGCTCTACGGCCAGGGCATGGGCGGCAAGGTCGCCCTCATCACCGACGGTCGTTTTTCGGGCGCGACGCGCGGTTTCTGCATCGGCCATGTCGGGCCCGAAGCTGCCGTTGGCGGCCCGATCGGGCTCTTGAAAGACGGCGATGTGATCTCGATCGATGCAACCAAAGGCACGATCGCGGTCGACCTGTCCGAGGCCGAACTGGCAACGCGGGCGAAGGCCTGGAAGGCGCGCACGACCGACTATCAGTCGGGCGCGATCTGGAAATACGCACAGACGGTAGGGCCTGCCCGCCACGGCGCGGTCACCCATCCGGGCGGTGCCAAAGAAACACATTGCTATGCGGATATCTGAGTTGTTGAGGTCGTCTGTCCTTCCGGCACTGGTCGCTGTTGCGATCTTTGGCGCCGTGGGCCAGGCCATGGCCTTCGACGACAAGGTGTTCGACGACAAGACCGGCGTGAAGCCGCAATCGAGCCCATGGGCCGTGTTCCAGTTCGGCTTCTCCGCCTACAAGAGCGGCCATAAGGAACAGGCGGTCGAGGCCTATAAATACGCCGCCGAGAACGGCCAGATCGGCGCCACCTGGAAGCTCGCGCGCATGTACGCCGAAGGCGACGGCGTGACGCGCGACGACTATGCGGCCTTCAAATTCTTCTCCGAGATCGTCGATCAGGATGTCGAGCCGGGATCGCCGGAGGAAAGCTATGTCTCCGACGCGCTGGTGGCGCTGGGCGACTATCTCCGGACAGGCATCCCCGGCAGCCCGGTCGAGGAAAACGAGGTCGCGGCGCAGGAATATTACATGCGCGCGGCCGCCAATTACCGCAACCCGAACGCCCAGTTCGAGATGGGCCAGATGTTCCTGAAGGGCGAGGGCGGCGTCAAGGCCAGCGTCAAGCAGGCCGGCCGCTGGTTCCAACTCGCCGCCGAAAAAGGCCATGCCGGCGCCCAGGCGACTCTCGGCAATCTTCTGTTCCAGAGCGGCAAGATCGTGCGCGGGCTGGCCATGATGACCGCCGCGCTCGAACGCGCCTCGCCGAGCGACCAGCCGTGGATCCGCGGCATGCAGGAAGAGGCATTTGCCGCCGCCGGCGAAGCCGACCGTCGCACTGCCATTTCGCTTGCCGACGACATCCTGACCAAGGGCGGCGGCGACCAGTGAAATTGCCAATCTCCCCCCTTGAGGGCATAGGCGCTAAGATAGGTATTGCCTTGCGGAATCGGGTGTGATTCTACACTGCGATGACACACGAATCGCTTGTTGACGACGGCTGGGCCGAGACGATTGAGCTTCTCGGCGGCGAAGATTTGCTCACGCAGAGCGCCCGCGAGACGAAGGCGTTCCTGCGCCCGCGCGGCGTCAGGTCGGCGAGCGACCTGTTGCGCCTGACACTGGCTTACTGCCTTGGCAAGGTTGGCATGCGGGGCGTCGTGGCCTGGGCGGCGGCGAGCGGGATTGCCGACATTTCGGACGTGGCGTTGCTTGGCCGGCTGCGCAATGCAGGACCATGGCTGCAGCAGTTGATGGGGCACCTTTTGAAGCGCGAGGATGCAGGTTTGGCCAAAGGCCGGCTGATCCGCATCCTCGATGCGACAGCGGTTGCCAAGGCCGGTGCGTATGAGAAGAAGAACAATGGTCTTTGGCGCATGCACTGCGCCTTCGAGCTTGAGCGCGAGCAGTTCGACTTCATCGAGATCACCGATCAGAGCGAGGCCGAGTTGATCGACCGCGTGCCGGTGGTGCCGGGCGAGATCCGCATCGGTGACCGCGCCTATCTGCAGGCCGAGCGGATCGCCAAGGTGATGGCGCAAGGCGGTGATGTTGTTGTGCGCGCGTCGTGGAAAAACGCGCGATGGCTCGACGCCAACGGCAGGGCGTTCGATCTCATCGGCTTCCTGGAGAACTGCCGGGAGGAAGTCTGCGAAACGCCTGCCCGGCTGGCACTCAAGAAGGGCGAGCCTGTGAAGATGCGCCTGATCGCCTTGCGCAAATCCGAGGCCGCGGCACAAGAAGCGCGGCGCAAAATCAACAAGGAAGCCAAGGCCAAGGGCAACAAGGTTCAACCGCAGACGCTGATTGCGGCCGGCTTCGTCCTGCTTGTGACCTCGCTTGACCGGGAGGAGTTTCCCGCCGATACGGTCCTCAAGCTCTACCGCATGCGCTGGCGCATCGAGCTCGCCTTCAAGCGCCTGAAGAGCCTGATCGGGCTGCGCTCTCCTCCCGCCAAAGACCCAAGGATCGCAAAGCCTTGGATCCTTGCACACTTCCTCATCGCGCTTGTGACCGAACCCCTCTCGCAGGAGTTGGGTGTGTCTCTCCCCCTTGAGCGACGGGCGCCCGCTGCTGTGGCGCGCCACCCGCCAGATCGTCGCCTCTCTGATCGCTACCATCTTTACTCAACCTTCCTTGGCGGCCCTGCGCCAAAATCTCCATGCCTTGCGATATCGCTGGCGCGAACCACCACGAAAGCGCAAGTTTCAGTCCATGCCAAAGCTATCTTAGCGCCTATGCCCTTGCGGGGGAGATGGCCGGCAGGCCAGAGGGGGGCGCTGTCCCGCTGGCATTTCAGTTGACTAAAGTTTGCCCGGGTTGGACTGAGAGGGTGAGCTTGTTTGACCGAAAGGTCGCGTTTCTTCGCGCCCCCCTCTGGCTTGCCGGCCATCTCCCCCTCAAGGGGGGAGATTAGCTCACATCCATCAGTTCTCGGTGAGTTCCGCCGGCGCCGCTCTGTGTACCGGCATCGAGATCGGCGTGACGTGCAGATGCGGCTTCATCGTGCTGTCGGGGCAGCTGTCGCCGATCTTGGTCCATGAGGTGTTGTTGAGCACCAAGTCGCAGCGGGCCATATGGCTCTTGTCTGAAACCGTCAGGCAGGTGACCTGGCCGACCTGGTAGGACTTGCCATTGGCCAGGCACTGCTGGTCGGCAAGTGCCGCTGCAGGGGAGGCCATGGCAAATGCCAGGCCGATTGGACAAAGGAGGAATCGTAGTGCCATGGAACCCCAGCCGCCATGCTGATCTCTGACTGAATGGCGCGATTGTGGCGACATCAGGGTTTCGGCTGATATCAAGCCGGCAGCAGCGCCAGATCGATCGCCACCGGCACGTGGTCGGAAGGCTTTTCCCAGGCGCGCACATGCTTTTCGATCGAGGCCGAGGAAAAGCGGTTGGCCGCTTCGGGTGACAACAGCAGATGGTCGATGCGGATGCCGTTGTTCTTCTGCCAGGCGCCGGCCTGGTAATCCCAGAAGGTGTAGACGTCGGCGGCATCGGTGACGGCGCGCACCGCCTCGGTAAAGCCGAGATTCTTCAGTCGCCGGAAGGCCTGCCGGGTCTGCGGCTGGAACAGCGCATCGCCAAGCCAGTTCTCGGGGAAGCGCGCATCGACCGGCTCGGGGATGACATTGTAGTCGCCGGCCAGCACCAGCGCCTCCTCCAGAAGCAGCCGCTGCTCGGCCCAGCGATGCAGCCGCTCCATCCAGGCCAGCTTGTAAGGAAATTTCTTCTCGTCATCGATGGGATTGCCGTTGGGCAGATAGAGCGAGGCGACGCGCAGCGCGCCCTGGTCGGTCGAGAACACGCCCTCGATGAAGCGCGCCTGCTCGTCGGCGTCATCACCGGGCAGGCCTCTGATAACCTCGTCGAACGGAAGTTTCGACAGTAGGGCGACGCCGTTAAAGCCCTTCTGGCCATGGGTTTCCACGTTGTAGCCAAGCGCCTCGATCTCGGCGCGCGGGAACTGCTCGTCGACCGACTTGATCTCCTGCAGGCAGACGATGTCGGGCTGGCTTTCGCTCAGCCAGTGGGTGAGGTTGCCGATGCGGGCGCGAATGCCGTTTATGTTCCAGGTAACGATTTTCATGGGCGGCCTCAGGGATGTTCGGGCGAAAGACGTTCGACAAGCCCGATCGTATTGCCTGCCGGGTCCTTTAGAAAGGCCATCCACTCGCTTTCCCCCGCCGTTCCGAACGTGCCTTCGGTGTCGTTGTGGACGAGCGCCGGCGGTGCGGTGAAGGGAACGCCGGACGCTTTCGCCTCGGCGTGGAAGGCTTCGAGCCCGGCTATATCGAGATAGACGGTGCCGGCCGGAACGCCATCGGTGAACAGCAACCTGATATCACCGGCCATGATGAAGGCGATGCCCGGCGGATCGTAGCGGGCGTGAACGTTGAGGCCGAGCACATCGCGCCAGAAGGCCAGCGTCACGTCGAGATCGCGCCCGGCCGACAGTGCGACCTGACGGACCGCGCCGACGCCGGACATCTGCCTAGATGGAGAAACTGGTGCCGCAGCCGCAGGAGGCGACTGCATTGGGGTTGCGGATCTGGAACGATTGGCCCATCAGATCGTCGACGAAGTCGATCACCGAGCCGCCCATATAGACCAGCGACAAATCGTCGATCAGCACGGTGGCGCCGTCCTTTTCGATGGCGACGTCGTCGTCGTTGCGCGTATTGACCAGGTCGAACTTGTAGGAAAAGCCGGAGCAGCCGCCGCCCTCTACGGAGACGCGCAGCGCCGTCTTGCCGGCCTCGCCAGAGACGATTTTCGCGATCCGCCTGGCGGCGGACTCGGTCATCTCGACTTTCATGGCAGTCTTGGCATCAGCGCCCATGGGCGTCACCTTGCTTTCAGTTTCACATGATAGGTATGAAGCGGGAAGGGGCAAGTCAACTGCGGCGGCATCAGCCATGACAAATGAGCTTGGCGACATTGGGTTCGGCTATCGGCCGCGCGCGGCCTATGCCAGCGACCCAGCCAGGTCGCGCGGGCGGCTCTATGACGAGGTCGAGAGCCCGACTCGCACGCCATTCCAGCGCGACCGTGACCGTATCATTCATTCGACTGCCTTCCGCCGCCTGAAGCACAAGACGCAGGTGTTCGTCGCCCATGAAGGAGATCACTACCGCACCCGGCTGACGCATTCGATCGAGGTGGCGCAGATTGCGCGGGCTCTGGCGCGAGCGCTGCGCGGCGACGAGGATCTGGCCGAGGCGGTCGCCTTGGTGCACGATTTCGGTCACACGCCGTTCGGCCATACCGGCGAGGACGCGCTGAACGAGCGGATGGCCCAATGGGGCGGCTTCGACCACAATGCGCAGTCGCTGCGCGTGGTGACGCGGCTGGAGCGGCGCTATGCCGAGTTCGACGGGCTGAACCTGACCTGGGAAACGCTGGAAGGCCTGGTGAAGCACAATGGCCCGCTGACCGACGCCAAGGGAAAAGGGCTCAAAGGCCCGGTGCCGCAGGCGATCCGCGACTATTCCGAGTTGCACGACCTCGAACTCGACCATTTCGCCGGCATCGAGGCGCAATGTGCTGCGATCGCCGACGATATCGCCTACAACACCCATGACATCGACGACGGCCTGCGCTCCGGCTTCCTGACCTTGGACATGCTGGAAACGGTGGCGCTGCCGGGATCGATCCTGGCAAGCGTGCGCGCGCGCTATCCGGGCCTGGACGATGTGCGCACCGGCCATGAGCTGATGCGCCGGCAGATCACGATGATGGTCGAGGATGTCATTGTTTCCACCACCGCCAATCTTGAGCGCATCAAGCCTGACAGCGCCGAAGCGGTGCGGGCGGCGGGCGAAACGATGGTGACCTTTTCCGCTGACGTGGCGGCGACCGAGAAGGAATTGAAGACCTTTCTCTACAAGCATCTCTACCGGCATGACGAGGTGATGCGCGTGCGCACTCAGGCCGAGCAGATCGTGCGCGACCTGTTCGATGTCTATTACGCCGATCCGCGCGCCATGCCGGACGGCTGGCGGGAGGGGCTCGACCGGGCGGAGGACCGCATCAAGGCGCGCAGCGTCGCCGATTTCCTCGCGGGGATGACGGATACCTACGCCTTGAAGGAACACCGCCGTCTGTTTGACCATACGCCCGATTTAAGCTAGGGCGGGCGCGATTTGCCGGCCAATGAGCCGGTTCCCCTGCACAGTCCGCCAGAGCAAGACCCATGAACATCTTCGCCGATTTCAGCGCGCGAATCACAAAAGCCGTCGAAGCGCTTGATTTGAAAGACAGTAATGGCGTTTCGCCCGACCTGTCGCGCATCGCCGTCGAGCCGCCGCGCGACGCCAGCCATGGCGATCTCGCCACCAATGCGGCGATGGTACTGGCCAAGCCGACAGGGCACAACCCGCGGGCGCTGGCCGAGCGGCTGGTGGAAGTGCTGCGCAGCGACGCCGATGTTGCCGAAGCCGACGTCGCCGGTCCCGGCTTCGTCAATCTCCGGCTCAAGGACGCTTTCTGGCAGGCACATCTGACCGCGGTGCTCGGCGAGGGGCAAAACTACGGCCGCTCGACCATTGGTGGCGGCAAGAAGACCAATGTCGAATATGTCTCGGCCAATCCGACCGGGCCGATGCATGTCGGCCATTGCCGGGGCGCGGTTGTCGGCGACACGCTCGCCAATCTGATGGCCTTCGCCGGCTATGACGTCACCAAGGAATACATCATCAACGACGCCGGCGCGCAGATCGACGTGCTCGGGCGTTCGGCCTTCCTGCGCTACCGCGAAGCGCTGGGCGACGACATTGGCGAGATACCGGCCGGTCTCTATCCCGGCGACTATCTTGTGCCGGTCGGTCAGGCGCTGGCTGCCGAATTTGGCCGCAAGCTCTTGCAGATGCCCGACGATCAGTCGCTGGCAATCGTCAAGGACCGCACGATCGACGCCATGATGGTGATGATCCGCGAGGATCTGGCGTTGCTCAATGTGCATCACGACGTTTTCTTCTCCGAGCGCACGCTGCATGCCGACAATGCCAAAAAAATCCGCTCGGCGATCAACGATCTGACGCTGAAAGGCCATATCTACAAGGGCAAGCTACCGCCGCCCAAGGGCGAGAAGCCGGACGACTGGGAAGACCGCGAGCAGACGCTGTTTCGCTCGACGGCGGTCGGCGACGACATGGACCGGGCGCTGGTCAAGTCCGACGGCTCGTTCACCTATTTCGCCGCCGACGTCGCCTATCTCAAGGACAAGGTCGACCGCGGTTTCGTCGGCCTGATCTATGTGCTGGGCGCCGACCATGGCGGCTACGTCAAGCGGCTGGAAGCGCTGGCGCGGGCGATTGCAGGCGATGATCTGAAGCTGCAACTCACGGTGCTGCTGTGCAATCTGGTGAAGCTGTTTCGCGATGGCGAACCGGTTCGGATGTCGAAGCGGTCGGGCGACTTCGTGACCTTGCGCGAAGCGGTGGAGGAGGTGGGCCGCGATGCGATCCGCTTCATGATGCTCTACCGCAAGAGCGACGCGCCGCTCGACTTCGATTTCGCCAAGGTCACCGAACAGTCCAAGGACAATCCCGTGTTCTACGTGCAGTACGCTTCGGCGCGCTGTCATTCGGTGTTCCGGCAGGCGAGCGAGCAACTGGGCGAGGCCAATTTCGACCGCAACAGCCTGGCCGCGGCCTCGGCGTCGCTCACCGACGAGGGCGAGATCGGCCTGATCCGGAAGCTGGCTGAATATCCCCGGCTGGTCGAATCTGCGGCCCTTGCGCTGGAGCCGCACCGGCTGGCATTCTACCTCTACGATCTGGCTTCCAGCTTCCATGGACACTGGAATCGGGGCACCGAGAATGCCGACTTACGTTTTGTTAAGGTTAACGACCGACAATTGACTCATGCCAGACTAGGGCTGGTGCAGGCTGTTTCGGATGTTTTGACCTCCGGCCTGACGCTGATTGGGGCTGATGCGCCCACTGAGATGCGTTAGGTTTAACTAAAACACCTGTCACCATTTGCCCACATTGCGCTGGTAAGGGCCAACCCTACGCGACGTCCATGGCGTCCGAATGAGTGCGAGTTCGGGAACAATAATGGCAGACAGAACCCAGCTGAGAGTAGCCGACAACAACGACATCGCCGAAGATGATCCGTTCGCTGAACTGACCAGGATCATGGGTTTCGATCCGCGCCAGCCGGTCAAGCCGCAGGCGCCAGCCGTCGAGACGGCTGCGGACGAGGGCGATTTCGACATCGACCTCGAGAAGGAGTTGATGGGCGAATTCGGCGATGAAGTCGGTTCCATGGAGGCCAGCCAGCCAGCTCCCGAGGTTCACCAGCCTGCCGCTGAGCCCTACGAACCTGCTGCCGAGATTCGCGAGCCGGCTTTCGAAACCACCGATGCCGCGATGGACGATGCGCTGGCTGCTTCGCTGGAATATGATTTCGTCTTCGACGATGCCGCCGATCTGGATTTCGGCGCTGCCCCGCAGGCTGCGGCTGCTCCCGTTGAACCCTCGGTTGCCGAACCTTGGTTTGCCGAGCCCGCATTCGACGAAGCTGCATTCGATGACGATTTCGACAATGCCGTGGCCAGTTCACTGGAAAACGTATCGCCGCTCGAAGACGACCTGCCGATTGATGACGAGCTTGCCGCTTCGCTCGAGCAGGGGTTGCTGCTCGATGACGATGCGACCGTCGCCCATGCCGCAGATGTAGCCCAGGTTGCTGCTGCGCCCGCCGACGATGTCGCGTTCGACGATGATTTCGACAATGCCGTCTCGATGTCGCTGGAAGACGAGCTGACGCTGGACGGTCCTGCGCCGGCGCAGGACCAGTATGCCGCGCCAGTAGCCGAGGCGCCGGTCGTCGGAGTCGCCGACCACACTGTTGCCGACGAGGATTTTGCGGGTCATTTCGATGACGCGATGGCCGATGTCGACATGGACTTTGCGGCCCAGGATTTTGCAGCCCAGGATTTTGCGGCCGAGCATTTCGAGCCTCAGGCTTTCGAGGCTCAGCCTGTTGAGGCCGAGGATCCGGAAGAGCGCGATCTGGATGTCAGCGATCTGCAGGCCAGCGCGCCGGTTGAGATGGATGCGCCGGAAGTGAACGAGACGCCGGCCTGGACTGTGGAGGCCAGCCCCTCTCATGAGACTGCGCACGAAGCATTCGACGATTTCGATCTGAGCATCGATGATGCGCTTGCCGATCACGAGCCGGTTGCCGAGATCGCACCCACTCCGGTTCAGCCAACTCCGGTCGCACCAGCCTATGTGGCGCCTACCAATATGGCGACCCCGGCCGCTCCGGTCGCTGACGAACGGACGTTGGAAGATGAACTCAACGCGCTGCTTGGCGCCATGACCACACCACGCCCGGCGCCAGTCGCGCCGATTCCGGTCGTCACCGAGCCCACCAGGGCTGCCGCCATCGAGCCCGCCAGGACTTATGAGCCGGTTGCCCCGGTGCAGCGGTCCGTCGCAACGCCGGTCGCTCCGGTCGATAATCTCGACTGGGACCTGGACGAACACGCGCCGGCTCCTCAGGAGGCCCGGGCGGACGATGCCGATTTCGACGATCTGCTTGCCGGCGAACTCGAGGGCCATGAGCCCGAGATCGAGTTCGATGATCATGCCTTCGATGCGGCGCTCGCCAAGGGCATCGATCTCGGTAATGACACGGCAGCACCGGTCGCTGGCGATTGGCGCTCGACGCCGCCGGAGCCGGCGCGTTCGTGGAGCCGCGTGACTCCCACCCCGGCCCAGCCTTCCTTTGCAGCGCAGCCGCAACCTTCTTTTGCAGAAAAGCCGTCCATGCCGCCGGCGGCAGCGCCAAGCTATCGCGACCAGCCGGTTGCAGCTGCTGCCTATGTGGCGCCGACGCCATCGCGCCAGGCGCCGCCTCAGGCCTATGACGAGATGCCGGATGTCGAGACGGTCGATGTGCCGGAGCGTGTGGTGGCGATTGCCGACGACCTCGACATTCCAGAACTCAGCTTCGAGCAAGACGAGCCGGCCGCCTATGACGACATCGACGCCGAATTCGCCGGCATGCTCAACGAGATGAACGCGGTGGAAGTGGCGCCGCCCACTGCCGCACGCAGTGCCGGCTATGATGACGATTCCTACAGTTCCGGCTTCAGTTCGGGCCACGAGCTCGACCAGCGCGCCTATGCGGCGCGGCCAGCCGAAGTGCTTGCAGCCACGCAAGCTCACCACGCCGATGCCGCCGGCGGCTTCGACATGGACGATCTGCCCGGCAGCCAGCCGGTTTCGCAGGCCGACGATTTCGCGGTCGACGAACTCGACTACGATCCGGATCTGGACGAGGCAATGGCGGTGCCGGGCCTCGCCGAGCAGGAAGCCGCACGGCCGCGCAGGAGCGGCCTGCTGGTCGCGGGGGTCGTTGCTGCGGTTGCGATTGCCGGCGGCCTTGGCGCCTTCGCCTTGTCGTTCGGCGGAAAGGGCGGCAGCGATGCGCCGGTCATTGTCAAAGCCGACAACAGGCCGATCAAGGTCAAGCCCGAAAATCCGGGCGGCGCCGTGGTGCCGAACCAGGACAACAAGGTTTATGATGCGGTCGCCAAGGGCACCAAGCCGGCCGAGCCGGTTCAGGAGAAGCTGGTCACCAACACCGAAGAGCCGGTCGATGTGAAGGCGCAGGAGCCTGAAAGCCGCGTCGTCGATCTGTCGCCCGACGATACTGCCCCAGGCCCCAACGCTGCCGGCAACCCCGAAGCTGCCGTCAACCCCGAAGCTGCCGTCAACCCCGACGCGGCTGTCGCGCCGGCGCCAAAGTCCGAGGACCGCATCGCTCAGGTGCTGCAGGAAGCCGACAAGAACCCCGATACCGTCGCCGTTGCCCCGCGCAAGGTGCGGACCATGGTGGTCAAGCCCGACGGCTCGTTGGTGGCCCGCGAGGACTCGACGCCGGCCGCGCCACAGGTTGCGGCGACTGAGCCGCTTGACCCGGCGCCGCAGCACGTCGCCCCTTCGGCCGATGCCGAGCAGACCGGCACCGTGGCGCCTGCCGATCAGGCAAATAGCGACCAGGCAAGTGCCGAGACCGCCAAGCCGGTCAAGCCGGTGAAGCCGGCGGCCACGCCGAAGGCTGAGACCCAGTCCGCCAACACGCCGCAGACGGTTGCCGTAGCGCCGCAGCGCCCGTCCGACCAGCCGGTCGACGTGGTCGGCGAGGTCAAGCCCGACCAGGTTGCCTCCATCCCGGCGACGGCTTCGACATCGGGCGGTTCGTGGTCGATGCAGATCGCTTCGCAGCCGACGGTCGAAAGCGCCCAGGCCAACTACGCCGACCTGCAGCGCCGCTATGGAAATGTGCTCGCCGGTCGCACCGCCAACATCGTCAAGGCGGAGATCGCCGGCAAGGGCACCTTCTACCGTGTCCGGGTGCCTGCGCAATCGCGCAACGATGCGATCAATCTGTGCACCAGCTACAAGGCTGCCGGCGGCAACTGCTTCGTGTCTCGGTAAGGCCGGATCCAATTATCAGAGCCGGTGCGTTCCCAACGGTCGCGCCGGCTTTTTCATGTGGATGGGCGAGAGGTTGAGGCGCTTGCCGTCCGGGGAGATTCCCTTTGCCGGCGCGAAGCCCTAAACTGGTGGAATGACCGAATCAAAATCCATGATCCTCGGCTGTGCCGGGAAATCGCTGACCCGCGAAGAAATCCGTTTCTATCGCAATGAATGCCCGTGGGGCTTCATCCTGTTTGCGCGCAACATCGGCGAAACCGAGCAGATCCGCGATCTGGTCGCCGAAATGCGCGACTGTATCGGGCGCCCCGATGCGCTGGTGTTCATCGACCAGGAAGGTGGCCGGGTGCAGCGCCTGCGGCCCCCGCTGGCGCCGAACTATCCCGCCGGCGGCGCGCTCGGTGCATTGTGGCGCAAGGACCATGATGCCGGCACCCGCGCTGCCTGGCTGATGGCGCGGCTGCATGCCTTCGACCTGTTACGCTACGGTATCTCTGCCGATTGCCTGCCGGTGCTGGACGTGCCGATCGAGGGCGCCAGCGACGTCATCGGCGCGCGCGCCTATGGCAAGGAGCCGCGCCCGGTCATCGAACTCGGCCGCGCGGCGGCGGAAGGGCTGATGTCGGGCGGCGTGCTGCCGGTCATGAAGCACATTCCGGGTCACGGGCGCGCCTTTGCCGACACGCATTTCGAACTGCCTGTGGTCGATGCCTCGCTGAGCGACCTGCAGCGGCATGATTTCGCCCCGTTCCGCGAGCTTAGCCATCTGCCGATGGCGATGACGGCGCATGTCGTCTACAGCGCCATCGATCCGAACAACCCAGCGACCACCTCAGGCAAGGTCATCGACGAGATCATCCGCCGCGAGATCGGCTTCGACGGGCTGTTGATGAGCGATGACACCTCGATGAAGGCACTTTCTGGGGATTTCCCGACAAAGGCGGCCTCGATCCTTGCGGCGGGCTGCGATCTGGTCCTTCACTGCAATGGCGTTTTCGAGGAGATGGCAGGCATCGCATCGCGAACCACGGGACTTGAAGGGACGTCGCTGGAGCGCGCCAACCGGGCGCTGACCTATATAAGGGATCGCGACCGGGCCGACGAAACCGAGATACGCGCCGAGTTTGCCACCTATTTCGATGCGGTGGCCTAGAGACGGATGATTTCAGGTCTGTTCGACCTGAAATCTGAATCCGTCTCTAAATTAGATAGAGAGAGCATGATGTCGTCCGAAAACCGTTTCACACTTTTCGGCATCATGCTCTAACCAGAGGTAAAGGAACAAGTGGCGGAAACATTGGACAGCAAGGCTGCGAAGGCCGCACCGATGGACCGTCTGTGGGCCGAGAACGACGATTCACGGGTCACCGGCGACCCGTCGCTTGTCGTCGACGTCGCCGGGTTCGAAGGTCCGCTCGATCTCTTGCTGCATCTCGCCCGCAACCAAAAGGTCGATCTGTCGCGGATTTCCATCTTGGCGCTGGTCGAGCAGTATCTGACCTTCGTCGAGACGGCGAGGGCGCTAAGGCTTGAGCTTGCCGCCGACTACCTGGTGATGGCGGCGTGGCTGGCCTTCCTCAAGTCGAAGCTCCTCATCCCCAAGCAGCCCGGCGAAGAAGGCGAAAGCGGCGAGGAACTGGCCGCGGTGCTGCAGTTCCGGCTGAAGCGTCTGGAGGCCATGCGCGACGCCTCGGCAAGGCTGGTCAACCGCAACCGGCTCGGCCGCGACGTGTTTGCACGCGGCATGCCTGAGATGGTCATCGTCGAGAAGCGTAACGCCTATTCGGCCTCGCTCTACGATTTGCTCACCGCCTATGCGCAGCAGCGCCAGAAACAGGCGATCACCAATGTGACAATTGCCCGGCGTGGCGTGTGGTCGCTCAAGGATGCGCGCGATATCCTGACCCGGCTGATCGGCTCGCTGCGCGACTGGACGGCGCTGGACAGCTATCTGATCAATTACCTGACCAGCCCGGACGAACGGCGTACCGCGATTGCCAGCTCGTTTGCGGCGTCGCTGGAACTGGTGCGCGAAGGCAGCATCGAGATGCGACAGGACCAGGTGTTCGCGCCGCTCTATCTGCGCGGCCGCGCGCAACCAATCAAGGCAGTCGAGGTGGCATCATGAGCGAACGCGCCAACGCTTCGGTCATTCCGTTCAAGGTCGAAGAAGAGACCGAGGAGGGCATTATCGCCCAGGACCCGATTGATACCCTGCTTCTGAATCCTGGCGAACGGCTGCATATGGCCGAAGCCATACGCATGGCCGAGGCGATCGTGTTCGCCAGCGCCGAGCCGGTCAGCGAAAAGCAGCTCGCAGCCAGATTGCCCGATGGCATCAGCATTGCCGCTGCCATGGCTGAGCTGCAGCAGATCTATGCGCGGCGCGGCGTCAATCTGGTCCGGGTCGGCGATGCCTGGGCTTTCCGTACCGCCGGCGATCTCGCCTTCCTGATGAGCCGCGACACGGTGCAGCAGCGCAAGCTGTCGCGCGCGGCGCTCGAAGTGCTGGCGATCATCGCCTACCACCAGCCGGTGACGCGCGCCGAGATCGAGGACATCAGAGGCGTCGAGACCTCGAAGGGCACGCTGGATACGCTGCTCGAAACGGAATGGGTGCGCATGCGCGGCCGCCGCCGCACGCCCGGCCGTCCCGTCACCTACGGCACGACAGACACTTTCCTCGACCATTTCGCACTGGAGGATATCCGCGATCTTCCCGGCATGGACGAACTGAAGGGGGCAGGGCTGCTTTCCGGCCGAATGCCGTCGAATTTCGCCATCCCGTTGCCGCCGGCCGATCCGGACGCGCTGACCGAGGACGAGGATGCGTTGACCGACATCGATCTCGAGGAACTCGGCCTGCTGACGCCGCGCGTCACGGAAGATTGACCGCAAGCGGCTGTCAAAAAGCTGCATTGCTGCGGTAGATGCGCCGATTGGTAGCGGGCAGCTTTGCCGAAAATGCGTGACATAAGCCGCGCCTTCATAAACTTTGTCGCTGTTGTGTTTGAATCCCAACGCGAAAACGCATAGATCATCGCCAGGGAAAACATTCGAGAGAGAGTTACAATGGGTTCATTTTCGATTTGGCACTGGATGATCGTGCTGGTGATCGTGCTGCTGGTGTTCGGCCGCGGCAAGATACCCGAGCTGATGGGCGACATGGCCAAGGGCATCAAGAGCTTCAAGAAGGGCATGGCCGACGACGATACCGCCGAAGACAAGCGCACCGTCGAGCACCGCCCGGACGAGACCGTTTCGGCAGTGAAGGAAAAGGCCAGCAAGAGCTGAGCCGAAGGTTTGTTGCTTTTGCAAGTCGTTGCCCCAAACCGCTTCGCACTTTTGGGCGACAAGCACTAGTCGGAACTGATTGCCATGTTTGAAGTCGGCTGGACCGAAATGCTGGTGATCGCGATCGTCATGATCGTGGTCGTCGGACCCAAGGATTTGCCCAATATGCTGCGCACCTTCGGCCGCACGACGGCGAAGCTGCGTGCCATGGCCTCCGACTTCCAGAAGCAGTTCAACGAGGCGCTGAAGGAAGCCGAGCTCGACGACGTCAAGAAGTCGGTCGATACGCTGCGCGGCCTCAATCCGGCGGCCGAGATCCGCAAGCAGCTCAATCCGTTCGAACAGGCGGCAGCCGAGGTTCGCTCCGGCGTCGATGCGGTTATGAAGCCGAAGCCCGCCGTCGACCCCTCAACGCCGGCGGCAGAAACACCACAGGCGGCCGAGCCGCTCAAGAACGGCGCAACGGTGATGCCGGGTGTCAACGGACCGGAAACAGCGCCGGCGGCGCCGATCCTTCCGGCGATGACCGACGAGGCGGTGGTGACACCGGCTGCAGCAACGGCAGCGCCACGAAACGCGCGCGCCAAGGGGGCTGCGATATCAAAGGCCCCGGCAACCAAAACAACGGCAGCCAAGGCAGCACCGGCAAAGCCGGCGCCTGCGGCGAAGGTTGCGGCCAAGCCGTCAGCGGCGCCCGCCAAGGCTGCACCCGGAAAAGCCGCCACCAAGCCCGCTGCGGCACCGAAGGCAGTCGCAAAGGCTGAGCCGAAGCCTGCGCCGGCCACGAAGCCCGCGTCCAAGAAGACGGCGGGGGCCGCCAAGTGAGCATTACGGACAGCGAAAAGGACGAGATCGAGAAGTCGTCGGCTCCGCTGATGGAGCATCTGATCGAACTGCGCCGGCGGCTGATCTGGTCGATCGGCGGTTTCTTCGTCGCCTTCCTCGTCTGCTTCTTCTTTGCCAAGAAGCTGTTCAATCTTTTGGTCGTTCCGTTCAAGTGGGCCACGCAGTGGGCCGGGCTCGATCCGCACAAGGTCGAGCTGATCTATACGGCGCCGCAGGAATTCTTCTTCACCCAGGTCAAGCTCGCCATGTTCGGCGGCATGGTCATCGCCTTTCCGCTGATCGCCACGCAGATCTACAAATTCATCGCGCCAGGCCTCTACAAGAACGAACGCAACGCGTTCCTGCCGTTCCTTATCGCATCGCCGATCCTGTTCCTGATGGGAGCGTCGCTGGTCTATTTCTTCTTCACGCCGATGGTGATGTGGTTCTTCCTCGCCATGCAGCAGGCCGGCACCGACGACCAGGTGCAGATTTCGCTGCTGCCGAAAGTGTCGGAATATCTCAGCCTGATCATGACGCTGATCTTCTCCTTCGGCCTGGTGTTCCAGCTGCCGGTGGTGACCAGCCTGATGACGCGCGTCGGCATGCTGTCGTCGAAGGCGCTGGCCGAGAAGCGCAAATGGGCGATCGTCATCGCCTTCGTCGTCGCGGCGGTCCTGACGCCGCCTGATCCGATGAGCCAGATCGGTTTGGCCATCCCGACCATCCTGCTCTACGAGGTGTCGATCTGGGCGGCCCGGCTGATCGAGCGCGATCAGGTCAAGCAGAAGCTGGCGCGCGAGAAGCAGGAAGCCGCCGAAGCCGTGGCCGAAAAGGCGGCGGACGCGTCCTCAAAGCAGGCTCGTTCATAGGCTGTCGCGTTCGGGTATCCGCGTTAGCGGAAAAACGCGACAGCCGCTGACCCTCATCTTGCATCGATGAAGGATGCGGTTTACCCCCTCAGCCTTATTCTGAGGACGAACCAACCATGCTTGATATCAAATGGATTCGCGACAACCCGAAGGCCCTTGTCGAGGCGCTGGCCAAGCGCTCGTGGTCGGCTGACGAGGCGCAGTCCACGGCCGATGAGCTGATCAAGAAGGACGAAGCGCGGCGCGAGCACGTCACCGAGCTGCAGACCAAGCAGGAACGCCGCAACGCCGCCTCGAAGGAGATCGGCAACGCCATGCGTTCGGGCGACACGGCACTTGCCGAAAAGCTCAAGGCCGAAGTCGGCGATATCAAGACCTTCATCCAGAATGGCGAGGCGCGCGAGCGCGAGCTCGACAAGGCGCTGAACGATGCGCTGGCGGTGCTGCCGAATGTGCCGCTCGACGACGTGCCGGTCGGCAAGGACGAGCACGACAATGTCGTCAAGCATATCGTCGGCGAGGTGCCGACTCGGCCGAACTGGGTGAAGGAGCATTTCGAGATCGGCGAAGCGCTCGGCATGATGGATTTCGAGCGGGCGGCAAAGCTGTCGGGATCACGCTTCACCGTGCTGAAGAGCGGGCTGGCGCGGATGGAGCGCGCCATCGGCCAGTTCATGCTCGATCTGCACACGACCGAGCATGGCTATGAAGAAGTCATCCCGCCACTGATGGTGCGCGACGAAGTGCTTTTCGGGACCAACCAGCTGCCGAAATTCGAGGACGACCTGTTCTTCGTGCAGCATGGCGATGGCCGGCTCGGGTTGATTCCAACCGCCGAGGTCCCGCTCACCAACCTGGTGCGCGAAGAAATCACGGCCCATGAAAAGCTGCCGCTGCGCTATACGGCGCTGACGCCGTGTTTCCGCTCGGAAGCGGGCTCCGCCGGCCGCGACACGCGCGGCATGTTGCGCCAGCACCAGTTCTACAAGGTCGAGCTGGTCTCGGTCACCGACCAGGAGTCTTCGCTCGCCGAGCACGAGCGGATGACGCAGTGCGCGGAAGAGGTGCTGAAGCGACTGGAGCTGCCGTTCCGCACCATGGTCCTGTGCACGGGCGACATGGGGTTTGGCGCGCGCAAGACCTACGACATCGAGGTCTGGCTGCCGGGACAGAACGCCTATCGCGAAATCTCGTCCTGCTCGGTCTGCGGCGACTTCCAGGCCAGGCGCATGGATGCCCGCTACAAGGACCAGGATGGCAAGGGCAACCGCTTTGTGCACACGCTGAACGGTTCGGGCACCGCTGTCGGCCGTGCGCTGATTGCCGTCATCGAAAACTACCAGAATGAGGATGGCAGCGTAACCATTCCTGAAGTGCTGCGGCCTTATATGGGCGGTCTGGCGAAGATCGAATCGAAGTAATGCGCATCCTCCTGACCAATGATGACGGCATCCATGCCGAGGGCCTGGCGTCGCTCGAACGCATCGCCCGCACGCTGTCGGACGATGTCTGGGTCGTGGCGCCGGAGCAGGACCAGTCCGGCTACGCGCACTCGCTGTCGATCTCGGAGCCGCTCCGGCTGCGCAAGATCGGCGAGAAACACTACGCCGTGCGCGGCACGCCGACCGACTGCGTCATCATGGGCGTCAAGAAGATCCTGCCTGGCGCGCCGGACCTGATCCTGTCCGGTGTCAATTCCGGCGCCAACATCGCCGACGACGTCACCTATTCCGGCACCGTCGCCGGCGCCATGGAAGGCGCGCTGCTCGGCATCCGCTCGATCGCACTCAGCCAGGGTTATTCCTATGTCGGCGAGGACCGCGTCGTTCCCTATGAGACCACCGAGGCGCTGGCGCCGGCGTTGCTGAAAAAGCTCGTCGCCATGCCGCTGCCGGACGGCGTGCTGCTCAACGCCAACTTTCCCAACTGCCTGCCTGACGAGGTTGCCGGCACCGTCGTGACGTCGCAGGGCAAGCTGGTGCACAGCCTTTGGGTCGACGAGCGCCGCGACGGGCGCGGCCTGCCTTATTACTGGCTGCGCTTCGGCCGCGAGCCGGTCGAGGGCAAGCAAGGCACCGATCTCCATGCTCTGCACAACCGGCTCGTGTCTGTGACGCCGCTGCAGCTTGACCTCACCGCGCATGAAATCCGTGACCAACTGACCAAGGCGCTGTCTGAATAAGGTGTTCGCATGAAGAAGGTTCTGGCATGAACTTGCCGCTCGACGATCGCGAGGGTTTTGCCGCTTTCCTGCTGCGCCTGCGCGGCCAAGGCGCGGTGCCGAAGGCGCTGATCGCAGCCTTCGAGGCGACGCCGCGGCGCGGCTTCCTCAACGGCCAGTTCCATTCGATCGCCTGGTCGGACGGGATGCTGCCGATCGAGTGCGGCGAGGCGATCGAGGGCGCCGACCTGCAGGCGGCGGTGATTGCGGCCCTGGCAATAGAGCCCGGCAACCGGGTGCTCGAGATCGGCACCGGCTCGGGCTACACGGCAGCGGTGATGTCGCGGCTCGCGGCTCGCATCGTCAGCGTCGACCGCTACAGGACGCTGGCCGAGCAGGCCAGGCAACGCTTCGAGGCGCTCGGCATCGGCAATGTCATCGTGCGCCAGGCCGATGGTTCCAACGGCCTTGCCAACGAAGCGCCGTTCGACCGCATCGTAGCCTGGGCGGCTTTCGACAGCCTGCCGCGCTTCCTGCTCGACCAATTGTCGAGCGGCGGCATCGTCATTGCCCCGATCGGGCCGGAGGAGGGCGAGCAGGTGCTGGCCAAGCTGACCAAGGTCGGCAGCCGCTTCGAGCGCGAGGATATCGGCACCGTGCGCCTGCAGCCGATCCTGCGCAGCGTTGCGGCGGTTATTTAGGTGCACTGAAATCCAGGTGAGGCCGGCCTGCAAATGGCAGGTTCCTGCGCATCCGATGCTCACGTGTTTGAGTACGCTCCGCTCCGGCCTTCGCCGGCCGAAGCCGTCATAAATGCCTCCGCTCTATGAAGGCTACGGCCGGCGTAGGTTCTCAGAACCTGTCATTTTCGACTCGGGCCGATCTGAATCAACGCAGCTTCGGCGCATTCGAAAATGTTTTAAGAAAATTTGCGTCTGATTCTACGGGGTTAACCCGCCAGTAACATTAACGCGCTTTAATCATGACCAGTGTGTACCGGGTCTGTGCGGGTTAGTGCGATGCAATTCAGTGTTTTGAAGGCAAACGGGCGTACTCTGTCGCGGGGCTGCGCTGTCCTCATGCTAGCCGGAGTGGCGGCGGGGTGTAGCTCCCAAGTCTCGCGGTTCAATGGTGTCGACGACGTCTTCACCTCCTCGACCAACAATCAGCGCGCCATCATCGACAAGCAGAGCACCGCGCAGCCCTATCCGGGCGATGTGGCGGCCGAGCCGATCGCTGCGGCACCTGTCGATGGCAGCCATAACCAGTCGGTCAGCCGCTCCAGCCTGGAGCCAGTCACCGTCCAGCAGCAGCCGCCGCCGCCGAGCGCGCCCAAAGCTGCTCCGATGCGCACCGCTTCCGCGCCGGCGCTTGCACCGGCACCGCATGTCGACAGAACGACCACCGGCACCGTCCAGCCGGCGAGGCCGTTCAAGAATGCCGGTGACTCCGATCCGAAACCAGTTGCGGCTGGTACGCCGCATGCGACCGAGATCGTGGTCAGCGACGGCGAGACCATTTCCGGCATCGCTCATCGCTATCATGTGCCGGCCGACGTGATCATGAAGGTCAACGGCTTGAGCGCCACCAAGGGGCTGAAGACCGGTCAGAAACTGGTCATCCCGGCCTATGCCTATTCAAGCAAGGGGACGGAGCCGAAACTTGCCGACGGCAAGCCGTCAAACAGCCCCAAGGCGCCGGCGCCGGAGAAGGTCGCCGTACTGCCGCAGCAACCGAAACTCAAGGACGGCAAGTCCGCCGCGCAGGTTGACGCTTCGGCAGCGAACAAGCCGAAGACCGACAAGCCGGCGCAGACTGCCTCGGCCGCGCCAAAGGCCGGCGCGGGCACCTACACGGTCCAGTCGGGCGACACCATGTCCTCCATCGCCAGGAAGACCGGCGTCGGCGTCGTGGCGCTGAAGCAGGCGAACGGCATGCAGGACGGCCTGCTCAAGATCGGCCAGACGCTGAAGGTTCCGGCAGGTGGCACCGCAACGGTCGCCAGCGCCAAGCCGGCCAAAGTTGATCCGGTGACGACCGCGACCACCCAACCGGCGGCAAAGCCGACGGAGACACTCGCCACCTACACGCCGCCGAAGAAGGACGCCAAGGTTATCCAGCAGGCCGAGGACGACGATGCTGTTGCGCCCGATGCCACCGGCATCGGCAAGATGCGTTGGCCGGTGCGTGGCCGCGTCATCTCCAATTTTGGTGGCGGCAAGGATGGTGTCGACATCGCCGTGCCTGAGGGGACGCCGGTCAAGGCGGCCGAGAACGGCGTGGTCATCTATGCCGGCGACGGCCTCAAGGAATTCGGCAATACGGTGCTGGTGCGCCACGAAAACGGGCTGGTCACCGTCTATGGCCACGCCAGGTCGATCGAGGTGCAGCGCGGCCAGAAGGTCAAGCGCGGCCAGGAAATCGCGCTGTCGGGCATGAGCGGCACCACCGACTCGCCGAAACTGCACTTCGAAGTGCGCAAGAACTCGGCACCGGTCGACCCCTCTGGCTATCTCGAATAGTCGGGCGAATAGAACAATAAACGTTTTGCAGGCCGTCTGACCTCCAGTCCGGCCCGCCGGCTCAGCCCGCTCCGCAAGGGGCGGGCTTTTTCAGTGACCTGACGGAAATCAATCAGTCGTTCAGCGGCTTGCCGAGCCGGCCGGCCAAATCCTGGGTGAATTGCCAGGCGACGCGACCCGAGCGGCTGCCGCGTGTCGTTGCCCATTCCAGGGCGTCGGCGCGCAGCCGCTCCGGGTCGATGGTAAGCCCGTGATGGCTGGCATAGCTGTTGACCATGTCGAGATATTCGTCCTGCGAACATTTGTGGAAGCCGAGCCACAGGCCGAAACGGTCGGACAGCGAAACCTTTTCCTCGACCGCCTCGGACGGGTTGATGGCGGTCGAGCGCTCATTGTCGATCATGTCGCGCGGCAACAGGTGCCGGCGGTTCGACGTGGCGTAGAAGATGACATTGGCCGGGCGGCCCTCGACGCCGCCTTCAAGGGCTGCCTTCAGCGACTTGTAGGAGGTGTCGTCATGGTCGAAGGAGAGGTCGTCGCAAAACAGGATGAAGCGAAACGGCGCCGCCTTCAGCAGGCCCATCAGCCTGGGCAGCGTGTCGATATCCTCGCGATGGATCTCGATCAGCTTGAGCGGCAGGTCGGATTTGGCCTGGGCGTTGATCTGCGCATGCACGGCCTTGACCAGCGAGGATTTGCCCATGCCGCGCGCACCCCACAACAACACATTGTTGGCGGCATGGCCGGCGGCGAAACGTTCCGTGTTTTCGACCAGAATGTCGCGCACGCGGTCGACGCCGCGGATCAGGCCGATGTCGACGCGGTTGACCTTGCGCACCGGCTCGAGATAGCCGGGGTCGGCCTGCCAGACGAAGCAATCGGCAACCGCAAGATCGGTTTGCGGCACCGGCGGCGGGGCGAGGCGGGTGACCGCCTCGATCAGGCGGTCGAGCTTTTGGTTCAGGGCCTCGATGGTGCTGTCGGTCATGTCTCGTCTTTTATGTTTCCGCACGAACGTGCGTAGGGGCCGAAATCGTCTTGATCCGGGCGAGATAGAAACTGGTTCCAAGCTTTTGTTTGGGCATGATCTTTTGCGAAAACCACGCTCGTATTCCGGGAGCATGCTCTAACACGGGTCAACCGGCCGGAAAAGCAGCTGAAAGCCCGGCCGCGCAGTTGCATTGGTAACTTTACCCACTATATTCCGGCCAAATTTGGCGAGGCCGCCCTACGGCCTTCTTCGTAACCAGGAGTTCTTGATGTTCGTCACACCGGCATACGCCCAAGCTACCGGAACTCCGCTTGGTCCGTTCGGGGATATCGGCATGATACTCCCGTTCGTTCTGATCTTCGTGATCATGTATTTCCTCATCATCCGGCCGCAGCGCGCCCAGTTGAAGAAGCGCCAGGAGATGATCTCGGCCGTGCGCCGTGGCGACACGGTCATCACCGGCGGCGGCTTCGTCGGCAAGGTGACCAAGGTGATCGACGACAATGAGCTTGAGATCGACCTTGGCGGCGGCACCAAGGTGACGGCGCTGCGCTCGACGATCGCCGATGTTCGGGTCAAGGGCGAGCCGGTGGCCAACCAGAACGCCAAGAAGTAAGCCAGTTTCCCAAGCGGAGCGATCCGCGGGCAGAGCTCTGACAAAAGACGGCGTATGGTCCATTTTTCGCGCCTGAAAATGATCCTGATCTGGCTTGCTATGGCCACAATGCTCGTCGACGCGCCCAGTCTTCACGCTGCCGGCGCGGACGTGCTGCTTCGATTGGACGCGACCGATGTGATCGATCGCCGGTTGGAGGCGACGCGTGACGAAATCAGGACGCTGCTGCGCGATGCAAGGATCGGCTATACTGGTCTTGCTAAGTCGGGTCGGGCCGTTCAGGTGCATATCACCGACGCCGCTCAGGTCGGCGCGGCCAAGATGGCATTGGAGGCGGTGACTGATCCTGTCCTTGGCAGCGCTGGTCCGGTCCAGGAAGTGATCCTGGATGATACCGGAGCAGCGTTGCTCAAGTTCACGGTAACAGACACAGGTATCAAGTATCGGATGTCGATCGCGCTTGCGCAGTCGATCGTGGTCATTAAGAATCGCCTGCGTGATCTTGGTGTAGCCGACCCAGTAGTGCGGCCAGAGGGCGAAGACGGTATGCTGGTCCGGACCTCGGGCGTTGCGGATTTGCAAAGGCTGAGGAGAATTCTCACCCGAACCGGAATGCTGACTTTTCAGTGGGTTGATGAGTCGATGCCGGTCGCTGATGCGATCAATGGCCGGACGCCCGCTGGCTCGGTGGTGGTTTATTCGAAGGACGATCCACCGGTTCCCTATCTGGTTGAGAGCCGAACGATCGTTTCCAGTGACGACATTGTCAATGCTCAGGCGACTCCCAACTCCGTCACAAATGAGCCGGCGGTTTCGTTCACCTTCGATTCCAGGGCAACGGCACGCGTTGCGCAGGCGACCTCGCAGAATGTCGGCAAGCTATTTGCGATGATCCTCGACAACCAAGTGCTTTCGGTGCCAGTCGTCCGCGAGCCAATTCTTAACGGCCGCGGCCAGATATCGGGCAACCTTACAAAGGAGAACGCCGATGATCTGGCCTTGCTTTTGCGTTCCGGACCGATGCCTGCACAATTGAAAATAGTCGAGTAGCGCACGATAGCGCCCGGCGGTGATCAGAATTAGAATGGAACCGACAGAGGCGATTGACGCCGAAACCGCTGCCGGCGGCAGCGCCAAATTGACCTCAGCGCGCTCGACAATCGGCGAAGTGCGGGTTAAGGGCGAGCCGGTGGCAAATAAGAACGCCAAGAAATAACCGAATTGTCGGCGGAACGATCCGCCAGTACGCCCTGACGGACAACGCCATATGCTGTATTTTTCGCGCCTGAAGATGATCCTGATCTGGATCGCCGTGGCCGTCACATTCATCCTTGCCGCGCCAAATCTCTTCCCGGCCAGCACATTGGCGCAATTGCCCAACTGGGTGCCGAAGCGGCAGATGACGCTTGGTCTCGATCTGCAGGGCGGTTCGCACATCCTCTTGCAGATGGACCAGAACGACCTGGTCAAGGCGCAGCTGGAAACGACGCGCGACGAGATCCGCACGCTGCTGCGCGATGCCAAGGTGGGCTATACCGGCCTTGGCGGCACCGGCAGGACCGTACTAGTGCGCATCACCGATCCAACCCAGATCGATGCCGCCAAGGCGGCGCTTAAGCCGCTGACCGATCCGGTCGCCGCCGGCCTGTTCACCGGTGGCTCCATCCAGGAAATGTCCCTGGATGATTCCGAAGCCGGGCTGCTCAAATTCACCGTCACCGACGCCGGCATCAAATACCGCACCTCAGCCGCATTGGCGCAGTCGATCGAAGTCGTCGAGCGTCGCGTCAACGAACTCGGCACCACCGAGCCGATCGTGCAGCGGCAGGGCGACGACCGTGTGCTCGTCCAGGTGCCGGGCCTGCAGGATCCGCAAAGGCTGAAGGAGATCATCGGCCAGACCGCCAAGATGACCTTCCAGATGGTCGATACCTCGATGTCGGTGCAGGATGCGCTGAACGGCCGCCCGCCGGCAGGCTCCTCGGTGCTTTATTCGCAGGACGATCCGCCGGTTCCGTATCTGGTGGAAAATCGCGTCATCGTGTCCGGCGAGGATCTTGCCAAGGCCACCGCAACTTATGATTCCCGAAACAACGAGCCAGTGGTTTCGTTCGTCTTCAACTCGCGCGGTGCGACACGGTTCGGCCAGGCGACGCAGCAGAATGTCGGCAAGCCGTTCGCCATCATCCTCGACAATCAGGTGATTTCGGCGCCGGTGATCCGCGAACCGATCCTCGGCGGCAGCGGCCAGATTTCAGGCAATTTCACCGCCGAAAGCGCCAACGACCTCGCCGTGCTGCTGCGCGCCGGTGCGTTGCCGGCAAAGCTGACCGTGATCGAAGAACGCACGGTGGGCCCGGGCCTCGGCCAGGATTCGATCCATGCCGGCAAGGTCGCCGGCATCATCGGCTCCATTCTCGTCGTCGCCTTCATGTTCGTCGCGTACGGACTTCTCGGCTTCCTCGCCAACATTGCGCTCGCCGTGCACGTGGCGATGATCGTCGGGGTTTTGTCGCTGCTTGGCGCGACGCTGACCTTGCCCGGCATTGCCGGTATCGTGCTGACCATCGGCATGGCGGTCGATTCCAACGTGCTGATCTATGAGCGCATCCGCGAGGAGCGACGGGCCGGCCGTTCGGTCATCCAGTCGATCGACACCGGCTTCACCAAGGCGTTGGCGACCATCGTGGATTCCAACGTGACGTCGCTGATTGCCACGGTCGTGCTGTTCTATCTCGGCACCGGACCGGTGAAGGGCTTCGCCATCACCTATGCCATCGGCATCCTGACCACGGTGTTCACCGCCTTCACCTTCACCCGTCTGCTGGTGTCGATCTGGCTGCGCCGCGCGCGTCCGAAGGAATTGCCGCGTGCGCCGGTGACCTTCGTTCCGGCCGGCACGAAAATCCCGTTCATGGGCATCCGCCGCTGGACCTTCGCACTGTCCAGCCTGCTGTCTGTCCTCTCGGTCGTGCTGTTCATGACCGTCGACATCAATTACGGCATCGACTTCAAGGGCGGCTCGATCATCGAGGTGCAGTCCAAGCAAGGCGACGCCGATATTGGCGATATCAGAAGCCGGCTGTCGGAGCTAAACATCGGTGAAGTGCAGGTCCAGCAATTCGGCGCGCCGAACGACGTGCTGATCCGCGTCGGCACCCAGGATGGCGGCGAGAACGCCGAGCAGACCGTCATCGACAAGGTGCGCGGCGAGCTCCAGGACAATTACGATTTTCGCCGCGTCGAGGTGGTGGGTCCCACCGTTTCGGGCGAGTTGGCCAAGCAAGGCACGATCGCCATGATCATCGCGCTGATCGGCATCCTGGTCTATGTCTGGTTCCGCTTCGAATGGCAGTTCGCGGTCGGCGCGATCGTGGCGACGGTGCACGATGTGGTGATGACGCTGGGCTTCTTCGTCATCACCGGGCTCGAATTCAACCAGTCTTCGCTGGCTGCGATCCTGACCATTATCGGCTATTCGCTCAACGACACGATCGTCGTCTATGACCGTGTTCGAGAAGATTTGCGAAAATACAAACGAATGCCGCTGCCGCAATTGTTGAACAACGCCATCAACGAGACGCTTTCGAGAACGACGCTGACTTCGGTGACGACCATCCTGGCGCTGCTGGCGCTGGTGTTGTTCGGCGGCGAGGTGATCCGCTCGTTCACCATGGCGATGCTGTTCGGCGTCGTCTTCGGCACCTATTCGTCGATCTTCATCGCAGCGCCCTTGCTGATCCTGTTCAGGCTCAGGCCGCAGGGAGCGAGCGCCGATGAGGAGAAGCCGGTTGGTGGCGGCAAGGCCATGGCGACCTGACGGCTGCGCTGGTGGCAAAAGGCATCGTCATACGCGAGGCGCATTTCCCCGGACGGGCGCCGATCGAAGCCTACGGCAATGGCGGCTTCCGCTTCGCCGACATGTCGCATCGCGGCTCGCTTCTTTGCCTGCCCTCCGGCATCCATGGCTGGGAGCCGGCCGATCCGCTGGCCCTGACGGCGGCGGACTTTGACCTGCTGCTGGCCGAGGCCGACAAGGTCGAGATCCTGCTGGTCGGCACAGGCAAGGATTTGCGGCCCTTGCCGGCAGCACTTCGGGCGGCGCTGAAGGCGGCTGGCATTGGCTCCGACCCGATGTCGACGGGGGCAGCGGTGCGGACCTACAATGTGCTGCTTGCCGAAGACCGCGCCGTGGCCGCGGCGCTCATCGCCGTCGACTGACGTGACCGATACAGCTGACATCGTCATGGAGGCGGTGCGCGCCGGCGACCATGACCGCTATGTCAGCGCACTCTATGCACCGGCCGACAAGCGCGCGGCGCTGTTTTCGCTTTACGCCTTCAATGCCGAGATCGCGTCTGTCCGCGACCGCATCCACGAGGCATTGCCGGGCGAAGTGAGGCTGCAATGGTGGCGCGATGTCATCGCTGCTGAAGCCGCAGCCACAGGCAACCCGCTCGCCGATGCGCTGAAGGCGACGATTTCTGCCCATGGCCTGCCCAAAACTGCCTTCGACAACATGCTCGAGGCCCGCATCTTCGACCTCTATGACGATCCGATGCCGTCGCGCACCGATCTCGAGGGCTATTGCGGCGAGACGGCGGCCGCGCTGATCCAGCTGGCGGCGATGGTGCTCGATCCCAATCAGGCGCCGCGCTTTGCCGAACTGGCGGGCAGGGCCGGCTGCGCCCAGGCGATGACCGGCCTGTTGCTGCTGTTGCCGCTGCATCGCCGACGCGGGCAATGCTTCGTGCCGGCGGATATCCTTGCAGCGGCCGGCTCGTCGCCGGAGGAGTTCGTAAGCGGCGACGGCGGCCCCGGCGCTCAGCGCGCGGTGGCTGCGATGATTGCATTGGCGCAGGAGCATCTCCGCGCTTTCGAGCAAGGGGCGTCCGCACTTCCGGAAACGCTGCGTCCGGCGTTCCTGCCGCTGGCGCTGACCAGCGCCTATCTCGGCAAGATGGCCAATGGCCGCTCGCCGCTTGGTGGCGCAGCCCGGCTTTCGGCTCTGCGCCGGCATTGGCTGTTGCTCAGGCGCGCAACGCGGGGTTGGCCAGCGAGTTGACGTAAACGTCAATCGCGTTAGGACTCTGAGACTTGGCTATTCAGCAGCTTCCGATGTTTGCGCCGGCAGCCCTAGCCACTCCCGACAATCTGCCCGCGCGCGTGAGGTGATCGCGTGGCGCTTGGCCACCGTCTTGTCCTTGCCGCGCAGGCGTTTGCCTTCGGTCTTCGGTGCTTCCACCGGCGGGAACAGGCCGAAATTGACGTTCATCGGCTGGAACGAGCGTTTGCCCGGCTCGTCGTCGGAAACGATGTGGCCGCCGGTGATGTGGTTGAGCAAGGCGCCGAAGGCGGTGGTGAGCGGTGGCAGCGATGGCGCGTGGCCGAGCCGCTCGGCGGCGGCGAAGCGGCCGGCGAGCAGGCCGATCGCCGCGCTCTCGACATAGCCCTCGCAGCCGGTGATCTGGCCGGCAAAGCGCAGGCCCGGCCGCGACTTCAGCTGCAGCGAGGCGTCGAGCAAGGTCGGCGAATTGATGTAGGTGTTGCGGTGCAGGCCGCCGAGACGGGCGAACTCGGCGTTTTCCAGGCCCGGAATGGTGCGGAAGACGCGCACCTGCTCGGCATGCTTCAGCTTGGTCTGGAAACCGACCATGTTGTAGAGCGTTCCCAGCGCATTGTCCTGGCGCAGCTGCACCACGGCATAGGCTTTTACCGTCGGATTGTGGGCATTGGTCAGCCCCATCGGCTTCATCGGCCCGTAGCGCAGCGTCTCGACGCCGCGCTCGGCCATGATTTCGATCGGCAGGCAGCCGTCGAAATAGGGCGTGCCTTCCCACTGCTTGAATTCGGTCTTCTGGCCGTCGACCAGCGCCTGTACGAAGGCGAGATACTGGTCCTTGTCCATCGGGCAATTGATGTAGTCCTTGCCGGTGCCGCCGGGCCCAACCTTGTCGTAGCGCGACTGGAACCAGCAGGTGTCCATGTCGATCGTGTCGAAATGGATGATCGGGGCGATGGCGTCGAAGAAGGCCAGCGCGTCGGCGCCGGTTGCCTCGGCGATCGACTGGGCGAGCGACGGCGCGGTCAACGGGCCGGTGGCGATGATCGCCTGGTCCCATTCCGCCGGCGGCAAGCCCGGCACTTCCTCCCGCTCGATGGTGATCAGCGGGTGCGTTTCGAGCCTTTTCGTCACCGCGTCGGAGAAGCCGTCGCGATCGACGGCCAGCGCGCCGCCGGCCGGCACCTGATTGGCGTCGCCGGCGCTCATGATCAGCGAGCCGGCCAGTCGCATTTCGGCATGCAGCAGGCCGACGGCATTGTTCTCGGCATCGTCGGAGCGGAAGGAATTGGAACAGACGAGTTCGGCCAGCCCATCGGTCTTGTGCGCATCGGTGCCGCGCACTGGGCGCATCTCATGCAAAATGACGGGAACGCCGGCTTGTGCTGCCTGCCATGCGGCTTCGGAGCCGGCGAGGCCGCCGCCGACGATGTGGATAGGATTTTTGCTCATGAGCGCCGGAATAATCGCTTGGCGCGCCGTTTGCAATTGGCCGGTGCGAGCGTGGGTCATTGTCGTGCAACGACGGAGCTCGACTTTCTTATGTCCGCGGCGACGCTCTGATGGCGGCGTAAAGCGCCTCGATCGACTGCATGCGCAATTGAAAAGCCTGCCCAAAAACAACAACACCCGCCGCGGGAGGAGGTGCGGCGGGTGTCGTTTTTGGGGCCGATCCTCGGGAGGAGGTGGGGATCGGCCGTATTCGTCATCGCCGGGGAGGAGGTCGGCTTTGACGAAATTCTTTTCGCCGGATCGAGGGAGGCGAAATCCCTGGAAGGCGAACTGCGTTCACTTTGGAGACGAACTGCGTTCGGTTTGGAAACAGCGCCCGCCGCGGGAGGAGGTGCGGCGGGCGCCGTTTTGGTGGTCAACCCTCGGGAGGAGGTGAAGGCTGACCGTATCCGTCAGGGTCGGGGAGGAGGTCGACCCTGGCGAAATTCTGGTTAGATCGTCGCCCTGCGGGCGATGATCTTGATCTCGTCGCGGACGATGCCGAGATCATGGAGCTGACGGTTCGAAAGGCGACCCAGCTCGGTAACGGTGTCGCGGTAAACGCGCCAGTTACGATAGTTGCGGATCAGGTTCATTGTCGTTCTCTTTTTCAAAACTGGTTCGGACCATTTGCGATCCGAAGAGGATTAGACCGCCTTGCGGGCGACGTAGTGGATGTCGCTGCGGCTGATGCCGAGGTCGGTCAGTTCACGGTTCGACAGGCGGCTCAGCTCGGAGACGGTGTCCCGGTAGCGGCGCCAGTTGCGGTAGTTGCGGATCAGGTTCATGGTAGTGCTCGTTTCGTCTTTCTTCGGATCATTCCGTTTGTGTACGAACAGTAAATAGGCTGGGTTATATCGATTTAAAAGTGCTGTTGGCGCATGGCAGCAATGCAAATTGTGCAATGCAACATTAACGCGCGTTCACGGCTTCGTCATGAAGAAACCCGAATCGGAAAATGACGTTGCGTCAACGATTTGAGCGGATCGGCTGTCAGAAAGACCAAGCTGGGGGAGAAGCGGCATGGCGAGTTATTCGTCACGGGCGAGGGCCGATATCGGGCGGTGGCTGCAGGCTGGCCTGATCGACGCGAAGACGGCCGATGCGCTTAAGCGCGACATCGACGCAAACGAGCGCAAATCGCTGAGCTTCGGCACTATATTGGCCATGATGGCAGCGCTGCTGTTCGGCGCCGCGATCCTGCTCTTCGTCGCCGCCAACTGGGACGCGATCCCGCGGCTGGTGCGGGTCGCGGCGCTGTTTGCCGTCATTCTCGCCGGCTATGTCGGCGGCGCGGTGTTGAAGATGCGCGACCATGCGGCGATCGGCGAGGCGCTGTGGATCGTGGCCGCCGCGGCCTTCGGCGGATCGATCGCGCTGATCGGCCAGATGTACCATCTCACGGGTGACGAAGCCTCGGCCATCGTCACCTGGGGCATCGGCACGGCATTAGCCGCGGTGGCGTTGCGCTCGAACCCGCTGACGGTCGCTGCCGTCGGCATATCCGTTGCCTGGCTGTTCGTGCGCGCGTTCGACTTTTATGACCGCCCCGTATTTCCGGATTTCTTCGTTATCATGGCGCCGGTGCTTTTTGTCGTCTCGTTGTGGACGCGCAGCCAGCCGGCACGCCACCTGATCATTCTCTCGGTCATTTTCTATATCGCGGTGCGCGGCCTGGACCAGAACACGCTCGCCCTGGCTATTCCTCTCGTCGTGGTGTCGGCGCTGCTGTTTGCGGTTTCGATCTTCGCCGCTGGGCCGGCCGACCGGATCTTGCAGCTCGGCGGGCGGTTGCCTTTGCACGCCTTGATCGGCTTTCTCACCGGGCTGGCGATGATGCAGATCGAACTGGGCGATGACAACGCCTTCAGCAACGGCTTTGCCATTGCGTCGGTCATCGCACTGGCCGGCATTGCCGCGGCGATCATGCTGGGCGGGCGCGAGAGCAGGGGGCTGCGCTGGGTTGCCTATGCCGGCTTTGCCTTCGAGCTCGCCATTATCTATGTCGTGACCTTGCAGACGATGCTCGGCACGGCCGGCTTCTTCCTGGCTGCCGCAGTGCTGTTCGGCATCCTGGCTCTCGTCATCATCCGTGTGGAAAAACGCATGAAGGCCCCGGAAGGAGCGGCAGCATGATGTCGGGAAAGAAACTTGTCATCTCGGCGCTGGTCCTGGCGCTCGTCCAGATCGGCTTCCTGAGCTGGATCATCGCCGGCCGCGCGGCGATCCTGCGCAACGGCAAGGAGGTCTTGCTGAAAGTCGAGCCGGTCGATCCGCGCGATCTGCTGCGCGGCGACTATATTATCCTCGGCTATGAAATATCGCGCTTGCCGGTGAAGCTGATCGCCAACATCCCGGCCGGCCAGCTCGTGAGCGAGAACACGCCGATCGTGGTCCGGCTGAAGCCGGGTGCCGACGGCTATTGGCATGCGACCACGGCCTGGTTCGGCAAGGCTCCGACGCCGGCGACCGCCGACGAAGCCGATATTGTCGGCCAGGTCGCGCCGGGCTGGACGCTTGATCCTGAATCCACGATCGCACCGCAATACGGCATCGACCGCTTCTACCTACCTGAGGGCCAGGGCATGGCGATCCAGAACGACATGCGGGTGCGGCCATTCGGCGTGCGCATCGCGCTCGCCGCCAGTGGCCAGGCACAGATCAAGGCGCTGATGGACGGCGACAAGACATTGTTTGAGGAACCGCTCTACTAGAAGACATTACCCAGGGCATGGATTTCGGCAACGATCGATCGCTTCGCCCTCATGCAAACCAGACGGGCGAAGACAATGCCGATTACGGTGACGACGCGCGAAGATATCAATCTCGATGCCGTTTTGCGCGTCGCCTGGAGAAACGACACGGTCGAAATCGGCGACAAGGCCTTGCAACGCATTGCCGAATGCCGCGCCTCGTTCCTGAAACTCATTGAGTCCGATCCGCCGCCGGTCATCTACGGCGTCACCACCGCGATGGGCGAGCTGGCAAGCCGCAAGCTCGAACTTGACGAGCGCGACCGCCATGCGCGCATCAAGGCTTTTGCTGCCGCGACATCGTTCGGTGAGCCATTGCCTGAGCGCGTCGTAAGGGCGATCGTGTTGGCGCGGCTGACCAACTTTATCGAAGGCAATGCCGCGACCACGCCGCGCATGGCGCTGGCCGTTGCTGCAATGCTAGACGGCGGACCGATGCCGGTGGTGCCGTCGCAGGGGCAGGGCGGCGCCGGCGAGATCCTGGCGCTCTATCCGCTGTTTGCCGAGCTTACCGCTGGCCTGGAGCTCGAAGTGAAGGAGCGGGGCTCGCTGATCAACGGCTCGCCCTGCGCTGCCGCCCTTGTGGCGGACGCAGCACTTGCCGCGCGTCGTCGCCTCGCCATGGCGCACAAGGTGTTTGCGCTGTCGATCGAAGCCTTTCGTGCGCCGCTCGAGCATTATGATGCCGCGCTCGACGGGCTGTGGGGCGACGCGCACGAAGCGGCCGCCTTGCAAGGGTTGCGGCAATACCTGGTTGGCGCCGGCGACGGCCGGCGCAACTATCAGGCGCCGGTCAGCTACCGCATCGTGCCGCGCGTGCTCGGCCATGCGCACCGGGCGCTGACCGGCGCCGAGCAGGCGGCCACCGTCTCGCTTGCCTCGATCTCGGATAATCCGGTCTATATCCCGCCCGACGCGGCGCACCCGCTGGGGCGCTGCATCTCGACCGGCGGCTATCACAATGCCATGGCGACGCCGGCGCTCGACGATCTGGCGGCGATCTGGGCCGATCTCTGCCTGCTCTGCGACCGCCACGCCTCAAAGCTGCTGAACGGCAAGGTGTCGCTGCTGCCCGACCTGTTGATGACCGGGCGGCATTGGGCCGACAGCGACGGGCACGGCAATGTCGGCTATGTGCCGATGGCGATCACCGGCTATCTCGAACAGGCCAAACTCGCGGCGCAGCGCACCTTCATTCCGGGCACCGAATCGGCCGGCGCCGGCCAGGACGACGTCGCCACCACCGCATTCTTCGCCTGGACCAAGGAAGCGACGGCCGGCCGCTGCCTCGATGCGGCAATGGCGATGCTGGCGATGATCGCCTCGCAGGCCCTGTACGTGACTGAACGCGCCGCGCCGCCGGCATTGCAGGATTTTGTCGCGGATATCAGGAAGATCGTGCCGCCGGTCGACGCCGACCGGGTGCTGGGGCCGGAGCTGGCGAAATTGGCGGAGTGGTTTACCGGTCAAGTGTTTGAAGTGTAGGCCGTCGCCGCCAGTCCTCCTACGCCACGGCTTCGGAGGACACCCTTCGCTTTATCAAGCTCCTGGGTGGCCTGCCACCCGAAGCTCGATAGAGCGAAGGGTGGTGCGGATGAAGGGACTCGAACCCCCACGCCTTTCGGCACTGGAACCTAAATCCAGGGCGTCTACCAGTTCCGCCACATCCGCATTTGTCGGCAATCCCATGTAGCCATCATTCTGTCAATGTCGGGGCGAAAATGTCTGCCGTTGGGGCGGTCATTCGCTGCAACGCGAAGATGGTTGAAAATTGGCCTCGCCTGTGACAAAAGGCGTGTCAAATGTGACGGGACGCGCCGATCCGCTTCTGCAGAATGTGATAAGAAGTAGGAAAAACAAGAACTTATTCACATCTTGGAACGCAGTTTGGAAGAATTTGAGCCGTAATTTCGGTCAAATCGCCAGGTTCCGTACCAAAAGCCATTCCCGGCAAGATTGTACCGGCAGGCTGTGAACGGCAAGACGCCGTGGCAGCCTCTTTGGTGAAGATAAAGGTTTTACGATGCAGGTCACCGAAACGCTCAACTCCGGTCTCAAGCGCGAGATCAAGATCACCGTGCCGGCCGGTGATATGGAAGCCAAGCTGATGGCGCGGCTGTCCGACGCCAGGAACAAGGTCCGCATCAACGGCTTCCGTCCCGGCAAGGTGCCTGTGCAGCATTTGCGCAAGGTCTACGGCAAGTCGTTCATGGCCGAAGTGGTCAATGAGATCCTCAACGATTCGACCCGTTCGATCATCACGGGGCGCGGCGAAAAGGCCGCCATGCAACCTGAAGTGATCATGACGGAAGATGAGAAAGAGGCCGAGAAGATCCTGGCCGGCGGCGCCGACTTCGAATTCCGCCTCAACTACGAGGTCATCCCGGCGATCGAGATCAAGGATTTCTCCGACATCAAGGTGACGCGCCAGGTATTCGAAGTGCCGGACAGCGAGATCGACGAGCAGGTCCAGCGCGTTGCCGAATCGGCGCGCAGCTTCGAGCCGAAGACCGGCAAGGCCGCCGAAGGCGACCGCGTTTTGATCGACTATCTCGGCAAGATCGACGGCGAGGCCTTTTCCGGCGGCGCCGGCACCGACCAGCCGCTGGTTCTGGGTTCCAAGGAATTCATCCCGGGCTTCGAGGACCAGCTGATCGGCGCCAAGGCCGGCGACGAGAAGCAGGTCACGGTCACTTTCCCGGAAAACTACCAGGCAGCGCATCTGGCCGGCAAGGAAGCCACCTTCGACGTCACCGTCAAGGAAGTGTCCAAGCCCGGCGCGCTGGAAATCAACGACGAGATGGCCAAGAACCTCGGCCTGGAATCGCTGGAGCGCCTGCGCGACGTGGTGCGCGGCCAGATCGAGAACCAGTTCGGTTCGATGACCCGCCAGAAGGTCAAGCGCCAGCTGCTCGACCAGCTTGACGCGGCCTATTCGTTCGAGGCGCCGTCGAAGCTCGTCGATGCCGAGTTCAACAACATCTGGACCCAGGTCAACCGCGATCTCGAAGCCGCCGGCCGTACCTTCGCCGACGAGGAGACGACGGAAGAAGAGGCACGCGCCGAATATCTGCGGCTTGCCGAGCGCCGCGTGCGTCTCGGCCTGGTTTTGGCCGAGATCGGCGAGAAGGCCGGCGTCACCGTTTCCGACGAGGAACTGCAGCGCGGCCTGTTCGAGCAGGTGCGCCGCTACCCGGCCAACCAGCAGCAGGAAGCCTTCGAGTTCTATCGCAGCAATCCGGAAGCCCTGAACACGCTGCGCGCGCCGATGTTCGAGGAGAAGGTCGTCGACCATCTGCTCAGCCAGATCTCGGTCACCGACGTCAAGGTCAGCAAGGAAGAGCTGATGGCTGACGACGAAGAGGGCGATACCGCCAAGGCCAAGCCGGCGAAGAAGGCCGCTGCCAAGAAGGCCGACAAGGCTGAAAAGGCCGACGACGCGGAAGAGCCGAAGAAGAAGGCAGCCCCGAAGAAGAAGGCCGCCAAGGACGCCGAATAAGCGTCTGACGACAAGATCAGAAAAGGCCGCCCTCGAGGCGGCCTTTTTCGTTGTGGCGGATGTGCCTTGAGCCACCGCAGCCCACCTGAACCTTTGTACGGTCGACCTGTTCTACCTACCGGCCAGATTCTGTGGTACACAGGTGGCGCAATTCCATCTGGGGAGGAGCGGAGAATCTATTCTGCCGTGCAGGGCGCATGCTGGTGCTACCGGCATGTGCAGACCGTCTGAGGAAAATTTGACGATCAGGGAGGAATGCCATGCGCTTGGTTGCGTTTTTCGCCGTCGTTTCCGTTGCAACTTTCATCGCCAATCCATCGCGGGCACAGGACGCCGCGGCGGGCGAGAAGGTCTTCACCAAATGCAAGGTCTGCCACGTCGCAGACCAAGACACCAACAAGATAGGCCCTTCGTTGCATGGCGTTATCGGCCGGACGGCCGGCACGCATCCGGATTTTAAATATTCCGAAGCCATGATCGCGGCCGGCACATCCGGCGTCAAATGGGATGAGCCGACACTGACGACGTATCTTCACGACCCCAAGGCAATGGTCAAAGGGACGAAGATGGCGTTTCCCGGCCTCAAGAAGGACGAGGACGTCGCCAACGTCATCGCCTATCTGAAGCAATTTTCCCCGTAACCTGGCTCTTCGGCCGGCCAGAGCGTTTCACCGTTTCACGGAAACGGCGATCCGCTCGATCTCTTTGTTCTTACGCAATTCCGGGCGGAACCCCATACACTTTCCTGGAATTGCTCTAGGCTGCCCGGTTTCCATCGATGGTCGTCTCAAATGTCGGTCAAGGAAAGCCTCAAGGATACCGGCGTCCGCCTCTCGGAAGCGACGGCCAGTGATTTCTTTGCGCTCTTGAAGCCTCGGGTCATGGCCCTTGCCGTGTTTACCGCCTTCGTCGGTCTGATGGTGGCGCCCGGCGCGATGAACCCGGTCATCGCCGTGATCGCCATAGGTGCGATTGCGGTTGGAGCGGGAGCGGCCGGCGCGCTCAACATGTGGTACGACGCCGACATCGACGCGCTGATGTCGCGCACGTCAAAGCGGCCGGTTCCGTCGGGCCGCGTCACGGCCGGCGAAGCGCTCGGCTTCGGCCTGGTGCTTTCCGCACTTTCGGTCATGACGCTCGGCGTGCTGGTGGGCTGGCTTGCCGCGTCACTGCTGGCCTTCACAATCTTTTTCTACGTCGTCATCTATACGATGTGGCTGAAGCGCTCGACGCCGCAGAACATCGTCATCGGCGGCGCAGCGGGTGCCCTTCCTCCGATGATCGGCTGGGCGGCGGCCACCGGCGCCATCGGCATTGAAAGCCTGATCCTGTTCCTGATCATTTTCCTGTGGACGCCGCCGCATTTCTGGGCGCTCGCACTGTTCAAGGCCGGCGACTATGCCGCTGCCGGCATCCCGATGATGCCGAACGTGGCCGGCCAGGCCTCGACCAGAAGGCAGATCTTCGCCTATTCACTGCTTCTGGCACCGATCGGAGTGCTGCCCTGGGCGTTCGAATTTACGAGCGGGGTCTATGGGATTGTTTCGGCTGCGTTGGGCGCGGGTTTCATGTGGCATGCCTGGAACGCCCTGGTCATCCTCGACAAGGAGATGAAGCCGGCCAAGGCGCTGTTTGCCTATTCGATCTTCTATCTTTTCGCGATCTTTGCCGTGCTGCTTGCCGATACCATCGCGATGCGCGCGTTCATGTCAGCCGGAGGGTGACGGCATGACGCTGTGTTCGGAAACTTCGCCTTCCGGGAGCCTTTTGTAAGAACGGGCGACAAGCTCCAGTCAATGGAGTATATTGATTGCGGTGCAGGTCGCGGTTCGCGTGGCCAGTCATGCAGAACGGCAGCACCGTGAAACCGCGACCTTGCCGGACCTGGTCTGGAGGAACGGGCATGACAAGTTTTCACGTGATTGCAGGCGCCAGCGAAACGCTGGAACACACCAAAATCCGAAAAATCAGTGTTTCCGATCTTTTCGATGCGCTCAAGCGCGGTGTTGACGATTTTATGGTCAAACCGTCGCACATCGTCTTTCTCTGCCTGATCTATCCGCTTGTCGGCGTGGTGCTCGCTGCCTGGACTTCGGGCGCCAATGCGTTGCCGATGTTGTTTCCGCTGGTGTCCGGCTTTGCGCTGATAGGCCCATTCGCGGCGATCGGCCTCTATGAGATCAGCCGCAGACGAGAAGCCGGGCTCGACACCTCCTGGACGCACGCTTTCGAGGTCAGGAATTCTCCGGCCCTGCCAGCCATCGCCGCAGTCGGGATCATGCTGGTTGCAATCTTCATCGCCTGGCTTTTGGCGGCGCAGGTGTTCTACGAATATCTCTTCGGCCCGGCTCCGCCTGTATCGATTTCGGGCTTCATCAATGAAATATTTGCCACCGGACGCGGCTGGTCTCTGATTGTCCTGGGGCACGCCATCGGCTTCGTCTTCGCCGCGGTGGTGTTGTGCACGACGGTTGTCGCCTTCCCATTGCTGCTCGACCGCGACGTCGGCGCCTACGAAGCCATCCACACATCGGTGCGAGCGGTGCTGGCGAACCCGATCCCCATGGCTGTCTGGGGACTGATTGTCGCCGTCGCCCTGATCATAGGCTCGCTGCCGGTGTTTGCCGGGCTGGCGGTCGTGCTGCCGATCCTGGGTCACGCCACCTGGCATGTCTACCGCAAGGTTGTGGAGCCGCCATCGTCCCCGACGCGGGTCGGCCTCTGACCCTGCAGATCAGCTGATGGGAAGCTTCATCTCCGGTCTTTGACCGGAGATGAAGCTGTGCGTTAGGGCCCCGGTCCGAAGAAGGACAACCGGGTGAGAAGCGTGTAGTCCGCTTCGAAGAGCATCATCGCCACGAACACCAATATCAGAAGCGGCGGCAGGATGATCGCATAGGTCAGGGCCAGCCGCTCCCAGGCCATGTGCATGAACACGGCGACGATCAGCCCGGCCTTGAGGATCATGAAGATCAGGATCAGAGACCATCTGAGATAGCCGTGGATGCCGAGATAATCGACCATGTAGGAGCAGGCGCTGAGGATGAACAGCCATGCCCAGACCACCAGATAGAGCTTGATCGGATGTTCCTGATGAACCTCCGCGACGCCGGTCGATGGCCCTTCATGCGCATGATCAGAGTGCAGCGCGTGTTGCCCGAGGCCGTTTGCGGTTGCTTCAGCCATGTCAGCCTCTCACCAAAGATAGAAGAATGCGAAAATGAACACCCAGACCAGGTCGACGAAATGCCAGTAGAGCCCCATGATTTCGACGTTCTCGTAGCGACCCCTGCGGCTGGTGAAGAAGCCGGGACGACCGACGTCGTAGTCTCCACGCCAGACCTTTCGCGCCACGATGATGAGGAAGATCACCCCGATCGTCACATGCGTGCCGTGGAAGCCGGTGATCATGAAGAAAGTCGAGCCGAATTGTGCCGCGCCCCAGGGATTGCCCCACGGCCGTACCCCTTCGGTAATCAGCTTGGTCCATTCGAAGGCTTGCATGCCGACGAAGGTGGCTCCTAGCGCTGCCGTCAGAAGCATGAGGATTGCGGTTTTGCGGCGGTCGCGGCGATAGCCGAAATTGACCGCCATGGCCATCGTTCCGCTGCTCGATATCAGCACGAAGGTCATGATGGCAATCAGGATCAGTGGAATGTCCGAACCGCCGATGCGAAGCGCAAAGACCTCGCTCGGATTGGGCCACGGCACACGTGTGGAGACGCGCGCGGTCATGTAGGAGAGCAGGAAGCAGCCGAAGATGAAGGTGTCGCTGAGCAGGAAGATCCACATCATGGCCTTGCCCCAAGACACGTTCTTGAACGCGCGCTGATCCGAGGACCAATCGGCGGCGATGCCTTGCCAGCCTGCGGGCCGCGTCTCCGTTTGGCCGGTATGCGTCAGTGTCGTTTCTGCCATGCTCCTCGACCTCCTAGGTCAGCAACTGCCGGCAAATATCGATGAACGTCGCGGCCCAGCCGGCTAAAAGAGCGAAGATGGCGAGCCAGACGAAAAGCAGGAAATGCCAGTACATGGCGCATAATTCGACGCTGAGGCGAAGCCGTTCCGGCCGTGCCCCGTTCCAGGCGCCGGCGGTTGTCCTGCCCAGGCCCACCAGCCCTCCCACTATATGCAGGCCGTGCATCCCGGTTATCAGGTAGAAAAAACTGTTGGCCGGATTGGAGGCCAGAAAATAGCCATCGGCGGTCAGGTCCCGCCATGCCATGAGCTGCCCGATGAGGAAGGCGATCGCGGTGAGCCCAGCCGCGGCAAGGCCGAGCCTGACCGTGTCCATCCGGCGCTTGCGCGCCGCGATCGAGGCGCATTGCAGCGCAACGCTGCTCAGCACCAGCATGCCGGTGTTGAGCCAGAGCAGGCGTGGGATGGGCAGCGGCTGCCAGTCCGACAGCGCCATACGCATGAAGTAGGCGCTGGTGAACAGCGCAAACAGGCAGCCGACGACGGCGAGGAAGACACCGAGGCCGATCTTGGCGGTGGGCAGGCTCGATCGGTCGAAGGCGACAAAATCTCCTGCCACACCTTGCTCGAGCCATGGTTTCGCCATCAGCCGCTGATGCGAGAGCCACCAGCCGGCAAAACCGGCGATCACGAGCAGGAAGACCAGGATGACGCTCATGCCGGCTCCCTGGAGGGGCCGAACGTGCCCGGCATGTTTTGCGGAATGAAGTCCTCCTTCGCGCCCGGCACGCTGTAGTCATAGGCCCATCGATAGACGATCGGCAGATCCTTGCCGAAATTGCCATGCGCCGGTGGCGTCTGCGGTGTTTGCCATTCGAGTGTCGTGGCTCGCCATGGATTGCCACCGGCCTCGCGCCCATGGCGGATGCTCCAGATAAGATTGAACAGGAACACGATCTGGGCGAAGCCGACGATGAACGCCATGATGCTGATGAACGAGTTGAGGTGATGCGCCGACTCCGTCATGACCGTCACGTCGGTCAGTTCGGCATAGCGCCGCGGCACGCCCATCAGGCCGATGTAATGCATGGGAAAGAAGATCAGGTAGGCGCCGAGGAAAGTGACCCAGAAATGGAACCGGCCGAGCGTCTCGTTCAGCATCCGGCCGGTGACCTTCGGGTACCAGTGGTAGATCGCGCCGAAGATGACGACGATCGGAGCAACACCCATGACCATATGGAAGTGAGCGACGACGAACATCGTGTCCGACAGCGGGACGTCGACGACGACGTTGCCGAGAAACAGCCCGGTCAACCCGCCATTGACGAAGGTGACGATGAAAGCCATGGCAAACAGCATCGGTATGGTGAGGTGGATGTCGCCCCGCCACAGCGTCAGCACCCAATTGTAGACCTTGATCGCTGTCGGGATGGCAATGATCAATGTCGTGGTGGCGAAGAAGAAGCCGAAATAGGGGTGCATGCCGCTGACATACATGTGGTGCGCCCAGACCACGAAGCTCAGCGCGCCGATGCCAACGATGGCCCAGACCATCATCCGGTAGCCAAAAATGTTCTTGCGCGCATGCGTGCTGATCAGATCGGAGACGATGCCGAAGGCCGGCAGCGCCACGATGTAGACTTCCGGGTGGCCGAAGAACCAGAACAGATGCTGGAACAGGATCGGGCTGCCGCCATTGTGCTGTAGCTGTTCCCCCATCTCGACGACCGCGGGCATGAAAAAGGAGGTTCCAAGCGCGCGGTCAAGCAGCATCATCACGCAGGCGACGAACAGCGCCGGAAAGGCGAGCAGCGCCATGACGGTGGCGGTGAAGATGCCCCAGACGGTCAGCGGCAGGCGCATCATCGTCATGCCGCGCGTGCGGGCCTGCAGCACCGTCACGACATAGTTCAGACCGCCCATGGTGAAGCCGATGATGAACAGGATCAGCGAGACGAGCATCAGGATGATGCCCCATTCCTGGCCGCCAGGTGTGCCGGTCATGATGGCTTGCGGCGGATAGAGCGTCCAGCCGGCGCCGGTCGGTCCGCCGGGCGCAAAGAAGCTCGACACCAGCACCAGCACGGCAAGGAGGTAGATCCAGTAGCTCAGCATGTTGACATAGGGAAAGACCATGTCGCGGGCGCCGACCATCAGCGGGATCAGGTAGTTGCCGAAGCCGCCGAGGAAGAGTGCCGTGAGCAGGTAGATCACCATGATCATGCCGTGCATGGTGATGAACTGGTAGTAGGCCTCGGGGGTGATGAAATCGAACGTGCCGGGGAAGCCGAGCTGCAGCCGCATCAGCCAGGACAGCACCAGCGCGACCAGGCCGATGGCCGTTGCGGTCGCCGAATACTGGATGGCGATGACCTTGGCGTCCTGCGAGAAGACATACTTCGTCCACCAGCTGTGCGGATGGTAAAGCTCCATTTCCGCGACTTCGGCGGGCGGGACGGCATCTGCAGGCGTGATATCGACCATAGGCGGAGCACCTCCGTGCCCTTCAGCGGGACCCGACAGTTTCGAGTTTTGCCGCAACTTCTAGAGCTGACGCCGTCGCGTTGCCCGGCGCCTGTTCCACCGAGCCCGTCTGCTGCGGCGCCGACAACTGCGCGAACGTCTGCTGCTGGTCGAGCCAGGCCACATAGTCCTGCTCGGTATCGACCATGACGATGCCATGCATCATCGGGTGCCCCTGGCCGCACAGTTCGGCGCACAGAACCTGGAAGGTCCCGGTCTTGGTGGGGGTGAACCAGAAATAGGTGACCGAGCCCGGTATCATGTCCATCTTGGCGCGGAATTCCGGAACGTAGAAATCGTGCAACACATCGATCGAGCGCAGCAGCATCTTGACCGGCTTGCCGACCGGCAGATGCAGGTCGGCCGCTTCGACCACGACGTCGTCCTGGCCGCTGGGATCCTTGGCGATCACGCCCAGCGGATTTTCAGCGGTGACGTCGCGGGTGTCGGATGTGCCGAGTTTGCCGTCCTTGCCGGGCAAGCGGAAGCTCCACTGCCATTGCTGGCCGACGACTTCGACCACGGTTGCGTCGCTTGGAACGTTGACGAACCGGCTCCAGACAAACAGGCCGGGAACCAGCATGGCGGTAACACCCACTCCGGTGACGATCGTCAGCCACCATTCGAGCCGCTTGTTCTCCGGTTCGTAGGCCGCCTGGTTGCCTTCGCGGTGACGGAAGCGGAAAACGCAATAGGCCATGAATAGGACGACTGCGGCGAAGACGACGCCGGTAATCCAAAAGGTGATGATGATGGTGTTGTCGATATAGTCCCAATTCGAGGCAATCGGAGTCCACCACCATGGGCTCAGGAAGTGGAACAACACCGAGCCCACGACGATCAAAACGAGTACAACCACTATGGGCATGTCCCGTTCCTCCCGGTATTTCAGGGGGCGCGAAGCCGTCCCGGGAAAATACCAAGTGCATCATGCGTGATTTGCGATCGAAATTCTAGAGCCGGTTGTGGAAGGAGCGAAAAATTGCTTCTGCGGCGCCCGGACCTTGCTTCGTTGGTGACGCCGGAGCGACACCTGACCCCCAAATCAGGGAGGGCAGGGACTGGTTTGATTCGGCTTGCCTTGTTCCAGCGGGATCAAAGCGCCTTGATGATGATGCAGCCGGCCAAAAGCAGCACGACGCCGGCGAGCCGCATGCCGGAGACAAGCCGCTGCGGCAGGCGGAACCAGCCGAAGGTGTCGACGAAGATGCCGGCGACCTGCTGGCCGGCCACCGTCAGGCTGACGGCAGCTGCCGCTCCGATGACGGGGATGGCGGTGAACACGGTCGTGACATAGGTGGCGCCGGCAAAACCTCCGAGCCAGCCCCACCAGGGCATCGACGACAGGCCGGCGAGGCGAGGGCGGGGCGTCTTCGTCAGGGCAAGCGCGATCAGAAGCACCGCGGCCATGGCCAGCATCGCCACCAGGAACGAGATGGTGCCGACCGCAAACGGCGCGCCGCCAAGGTCGTGCCGAAGCAAGGCGTTTACAGCGCCTTGCACCGGAAGCACGGCGCCTGCCAGCAGCGCCAGTCCGATCCACCCTGGTCTTGAGGATGCGGTATTGTCGGCCGCGCCCTTCTGTCCCAGAACGATGAGGGCAGCCCCGGCAAGCAAGGCGAGCATGCCGAAGGCAGGCCCGGCTCGCAGTCCGGCGTCGGGGATCCCGAGCCAGCCGAACGTGTCGAGGGCGAAGGATGCAAGCATCTGCCCAGCGATGAAGAGCCCGACGGACACGACGGCGCCAAGGCGAGGGAACAGAAGAATGGTCGAAACAACGTAGAAGGCCGAAGCAATGCCGCCGATCGCATGCCACCATTCGGCTTGCCGAACGGCAAGCAGAGCCGGTGTCGTTCCGGTGAGGGCCGTGATCGACAACAGCACGATGGCGCCGACCGCGAGCTGAAGCGTGGTCGCGGCAAAGGGAGAGCCGACCGCCTTTGAAAGTTGGGCGTTGGCGCCAGCCTGCACTGCGAGCAGGCCACCGGCGACAAGCGCCAGAGGGATGAAGAGGATTTCCACGATCGTTTTCCTTGAATGCGGGGTGCGGCGGCTAGGGCATGATCCCAAAAAGTGGGTGCCGGGTTTTGGAAAAGATCATGCTCCAACAAAGGGTTAGGTCATGATGAGATTTCAACCAAATCTCATCACGATCTAAGCGGCAGCCGATGCTTCGGGCAGGGCGGGAACGGCAATGCCTCTGACAACTGCGGAGCGTCGGCCTATGGCGGCATACCAACGCGCCAGGTCTGGCGCGTCATCGAGGCTGAGGCCGAGCCTGGTGACGGCCGCGTTGATCCATGGCCATGTCATCACATCGGCGATGCCGTAGCTTTTGCCGACAATGTGCTCATGGTGCTTTAGCCGGCTATCGAGAACGCGGAAGACACGTCCGGTTTCGCGCTCAAAACGCTCGATCACGTAAGGGATTTTTTCCGGCGCGAAGACTTTGTAATTCCACAATTGGCCAAGCGTCGGGCCGACATGGGCCGCCTGGAACAAGGTCCAGGTCAGCGTATCGTCCGCTTCCTGCGCGCCCACCGGCTGAAGCTTGCCCGACCGTCGCGCCAGGTAGTGCAGGATGGCGCCGGATTCGAAGACCGTGCGGCGGGCGTCCCGGTCGACGATCACCGGGATCTTGTTGTTGGGATTGAGCGCCAGGAAATCAGGCTTGGTCTGGTCGCCCTTTTCGATGTCGACCAAGCGGACCGAGTAGGGCAGGCCGACCTCTTCCAGCATGATCGAGGCCTTGTGCCCGTTGGGTGTCTGGCAGGTGTAGAGTTCTATCGGCGTCATGGCTCTTCTCCGCGACCGTTCTTTCGTCGTCGGACTCCATATGGCGTGCGCGCATGCGCAGATCGACATGCCGATTCGCCCGCTTGCTCTGCGTTTTTGCACAGTGAAGCGTCATTTGACTCGCAGAGCGCAACGTTTTCTCTTATCTTTCTGCAAGAATGCACAGCTCACGCGATATCGACTGGGAAGATCTGCGCATGGTGCTGGCCGTCGCCGATGGCGCTTCGCTGGCGGCGGCGGCTCGGATCCTGGGCGTGAACCACACGACTGTGCTGCGGCGCGTCAACGCCTTCGAGGCGCGGCTGGGTATCCGCCTTTTCGATCGGTTGCCGACTGGTTATGCCCTCACCCCGGGCGGCGAGGAACTGCTGGGCGCGGCACGCACAATGGCCGAGACGGTCAATGAACTGGCGCGCAAACTGTCGGGGCAGGATCTCAGGTTCGAAGGCAGGTTGCGGGTCACCACCACCGACACGCTGATGGCGTCGGTGCTGCCGCCGATCCTGGCGGCGTTTCATAAGCTCCATCCCGGCATACGGGTCGAGGCGATGACGCAGAATTCCATCGCCAACCTGACGCAAAGGGATGCAGACGTGGCGATCAGGCCGGTGTCGCAACCGCAGGAAATCCTGGTGGGCCGGCGCATTTCGGGCGTCGCCTTCGCCGCCTACGCGACACGTTCCTACGCCGAAAAGCTACCCCCGGAGCCGAGACTGGGTGCGCTGCGCTGGATCGCGCCCGACGACAGCCTGGCCAACACCGGCGTCGCCCGCTGGATGCGGTCGTCGCTGCCCGATGTCGAGATCGCCATGCGCGCCGATTCCCTGGTGACGATGTCGCATGCGGCGGGCGCCGGAATCGGGGTTGCGGCGCTGCCCTGTTATCTCGGCGACAGCCTGCCCGGGCTTGTAAGGGTCGGAGGGCTGATCGAGGAGATCGGCTCGGCGCTATGGGTGCTGGTGCACGACGATTTGCGCCGCACGGCGCGCGTCCACGCCTTCACCAAATTCGTCTCCGGCGAATTGCAGCAGCGGCGCGACCTTCTTGAGGGCAGACTCGGCGCCGGAGCTTGAGACGCACGCCAGCTGACGCGCGGGCTCAGCTCCGCAAGAGGTTCCCAAGCTCGGCAACCGTCATCACGCGCCCGAACACCTTGCCTATGATGTCGAGGGTTGCATTGTGCGATGCCTCGTCCAGTCCGCCATTGGCGTCGCTGATGAAAGCCACCTTGTAGTCGCGCATGAAGGCGCTCCGCGCGGTGGATTCGCAGCAGACGCTGGTCACGGTGCCGATGATGATCACCGTGTCGACCCGGCCTGCGCCACGGATGTTGCGCAACACGGTCTCGAGCTGCGTGTTGTGGAAGGCATCGTAGCGGTGCTTTTTGATGACGACATCCCCAGGCAAGGGCGCAAGCGCGGCGACGATTTCGGCGCCGGCGCTGCCTTCCCGCATGCCTTTGGTTTTCAGCTTCGGCTGATAGCTGGTTCCAGCGGCGAGATATCGAAATGGTCGCTGAGCACATGCTGGGTGTAGATCACCGGGACGCCTTGCGCGCGGCAAAGCTCGACCACCTGCCGCATCGCCGGAATGCGATGGCGGGCCATGGCCACTTCCATGACGGCGCCCTCATCGACGAAGTCGCTTTGCATGTCGATGACCAGGAGGGCTGCGCGTGGCTTGTCGAACGGCCATGGTTCGTCGCCGGGCTGGGGCATTGCGTGTTTCCTGTTTCCGACGTTGATCAGGTGAGCAGCAGGCTCTTCATCGAGACATCGCAATTCCTGCCGATGACGATGTGATCGTGGATGGATGGAGAGATCAAGGTCGTGGCAATCTCGCAGCGAGTTCCGGGATTTGGTTTGGGCGACTTGACGCGTCCTCGCTTGGCCTACGGGTCGATGACCGCGATCGCATCGATCTCTATCAGGTAGCCGGGAGACATCACCGCTATCCCGACCACTACGTTTGCCGGCTTGTGATCGCCGAACAGCTCGATCTGGGCCGCTTCGATGATCGGCACGTGTTCGTCGCGTTTGTAATCGACGATGTAGATCGTGATCTTGCAGACTTGCTCGGGCCGAGCGCCGGCGGCAGCAAGCGCACGGCCAAGATTCCCGAACGCCAGGCGCGCCTGGACTGCGAAATCACCATGGCCAACGAGCTTGCCGTGTATGTCTTCTGGCTGCTGGCCCGAGACGAACACCAGCTTGCTTCCTGTCGCAACGACGACCTGGGAGTACATTTCCGGAATCGGCAGATCATTTGGATTTATGCATTCGAGCGTCATTGAATAGATCTCCTGCAATGGCTGACGGGAACTGGCTGCTTCGTATTCGCGAGTCTACGACATTGTCGCCGAAGCGGGCGCTTCCGTCACAATATCACTTCTACACCGCAAGCGTGGGCGTTTGAGCCAAGCCGGAATGTTGCTGATTGGCTCGCGAGCGGTGGCGTTTGGGTTGACGGCGCCGGCGAGCGTCGGGCTCAGATCAGCAGCAGGCCCTTCATCGAGGCATTGCCTTTCTTGCCGATGATGATGTGGTCGTGGACGGCGATGCCGAGCGGCTTGGCGCTGTCGATGATCTGCTTGGTCATTTCGATGTCCGCACGCGATGGTGTCGGATCGCCGGAAGGGTGGTTATGCAACTTCCTCTCGTTGTAAGTTATCTTATTGATATATATTGAAAAAACCCATATTTCCGAGAACGTTAGGAGCGGCGTCTGGGGGCGGTATTGGATGCCCCTCCGTCGCTAACCACGCTCACTCACCGCCGTTCATGCTGAATCGCTTTGACGCACGGCACGCCACTGTATGCTTTTGATCCCACATCTCGAGTTCCTCAATTGGGTACAATACCGCTTTGCCAAGTTTGACGTACGCGGGTCCAATCCTCTTGGCTCGCCAATTTCGCAGCGTTCCAAGAGAGATGCTGCCGCGATAGCGTTCCGACACTTCCTCAGCTGTTAAAAACTTCCTGTTGTCCATCAAGCTCTCCAAATGTCCGACGTCAGGAGCATATGAGCAGGCTCAAGCACGCTCCCAAGCGTTGGATCATGCCGTTGCGCGGCCATGGGTGGGTATGTGCGTCGGAAATGGAAGGTGCTGAGCGAAGGAGTAGAAGCAGCGGATATGGCTGGATAGAAATCGGATCAAGTGCCAACACGGTGTGAAGGTCGGTCGACCCGGGTCAGCGGGAAATGACGAGGGCTGTCTCCGTCACCTGCGGCCTCGACGCGTTCGTGCTTGGGTTAGACGTGCAAGTCGACGGGCTGGAATGAGGCATCGATACTTAAGGCGTTTTCAGACGCTTGTCGAAACTACGGAGACCGTGGAGCGCTGGCGGCCATATGTGGCGTTGGCACTTTGATGTGACGCTGGTTCCCCTGGGCCGAATGAACCGCGAACTACGAGCTGCCGATCCCCCTCGAAACTACGCCAGGACCTTCCGTCAAGACTCGCAAGCGTGGCCGAGAGCGCGCGGTGCGCATCGAATTGGCCGGCGGCCCTAAACCACCCCTCCGAGACTGCGCTGTCGCATTCGCGCGTGAAAAGGGTGAAGTGCGAACGCGCAAGCTGACTTAGATCGGAATTCCCCGCTGCTATCTCGCCCGCATGTGCGACGAGGGGCTGCTCATCAAGGTTGGCTATAGCATCTATCGCGTCATCGATCGAGCCAGTATGAGAGCATTGCTGACTTGTCAGCACTCGCTGGGCGTGAACGTAAGCACGAACGACGAATGCTGAAAATGCTGAACATTTTCAGGAAGCCGAGGGTGGAGACGGCTCTCCAATCTCGACGCCAAGCTGCGCGTCCAGATGCGCACCGAGGTCAAGGCAACACTGCATCAACGGCTCCGCTCGACGATCGTCTATGTCACCACGACCAGATCGGGGCTATGACGATGGCCGACAAGATCGTCGTCATGCACAACGGCGCAATCGAGCAGATCGGCGCGCCGCTCGAAGTCTACGATCGGCCGGCGAACCCGTTCGTCGCTCAATTTATCGGGAGCCCGGCCATGAACATCTTCCGGGGCAGGATGGATTCGCAAGGCCGATCGGTGGTCGAGACAGCCGAAGGGATCAGCTTGCCGGTGGCGAACGCGCCCGCCGGTCTGAGGGGACGCCAGGTCGTCTATGGCATTCGTCCGGAACACATTTCGCTTGACCCTAAAGGGCTGGGCGCGGAGATCGTCGTCGTCGAACCTACCGGGCCGGAAACGCAAGTGACGCTTCGCATGAGTGTGACCTGCCACTAAGTTTTTCCTCCCACATGGAGTTAGAGTCCGGCCTCGATTGAAGGACGGGCAGATGAAGCGGAAGCGATTTACGGAAGAGCAGATCATTGCGGTTCTGCGCGAGCATGAGGCTGGTGCCAAGGCGGGTGATCTGGCTCGCAAGCACCGGGTCTCCGAGGCGACACTGTGTAACTGGAAGGCGAAGTATGGCGGCATGGACGTGTCCGACGCCAAGGGCCTGAAGGCTCTGGAAGACGAGAACGTGAAGCTGAAAAAGCTGCTTGCCGATCAGATGCTGGAAGCATCGGCACTTCGTGAGCTTCTGTCAAAAAAATGGTAGGGCCCGCCGCCAAGCGCGAAGCCGTCGCGCATCTGCAGGCCGTCATGGGCCTCTCGGAGCGTCGGGCCTGTTCCTTCGTCGGCGCTGATCGGAAGATGGTCCGCTACCGGTCCCGGCGCCCACCGGAGACGGAGTTGCGCGTCAGGTTGCGCGACCTCGCCAACGAGCGCCGGCGCTTCGGCTATCGGCGGCTGTTCATCCTGCTGCGGCGGGGGCGAGCCGTCTGGCACCAACCGCATCTATCGGCTTTACCGGGAGGAAGGCCTGACGGTGCGCAAGCGAAGGGCACGACGCCGGGCGGTTGGAACACGCCCTCCGATCCTGATCGAGGCAAGGGCAAATGCGCGGTGGTCACTGGACTTCGTGCATTACCAGTTCGCCTGCGGCCGACGCTTCCGCGTGCTCAACATCGTCGACGACGTGACCCGCGAATGCCTTGCCGCGATCCCGGACACATCGATCTCCGGTCGCCGCGTTGCTCGCGAACTGACGGACCTCATCGTCCTGCGCGGCAAGCCGGACATGATCGTCTCCGACCACGGCACCGAGTTCACCTCGAACGCGATCCTCGCCTGGTCGAAGGATCATCGCGTCGAATGGCACTACATAGCGCCGGGCAAGCCCATGCAAAACGGCTACGTCGAATCTTTCAACGGGCGGATGCGCGACGAGCTGTTGAACGAGAGCCTGTTCTTCGGCCTCGACCACGCCCGCAGTGCCATTGCCGAATGGAGGGAGGACTTCAACACCGCGAGGCCGCACTCCTCGCTCGGCTACCAGACCCCGGCGGCTTTCGCCGGAACCCTCGCCGCAACCGGCTCCGACGCTTCGCTCTATGAGGGCTTCGCGTCTCCACCGGTTGCTCAACCCGCGCCCTACGGCGTAACAGAAACAGCCGAGGCTCTAATCGCCGCTGGATGACACTTCAGTGGCAGGTCAGGTGCAACCGAGTTCGTCGCCATCTTTCGCGAGCGGATAACGGCCGGCCCTGGCGACACCATCCTGGTCAAGCCGGACCCGCGGCTCTGTCGTCTCTTCGACGGCGAGACCGGCGAACGGCTGGCCTTGCACTGAGCCGGAGCCTCGGGGCAAATTCTGACGTGTAGTATCTAAAGCCTATTCGAATTCGGTCGATGCGAGACACACGAAACGCAAAAAAGGCCACCAACGGCCCGGGCAAGGGGATACCGCGCAGGATTGCCGCAATAGACGGCTGGGGCGAGGTGGCGGCGATCGGGTTGAAGATGGCGGGCGTTATCTGAACTATGCGCCAGGCTTGTCGTCGCCAGAGAACTGCACCATACCTCCTCCAGCGGCGGCGATCTGCATCATATCGGCAGTTTGGCGAAGCTTCATGCCTCGTATAAATAGCCGAGCGCCACTTTGCTTTGCTGCGGCTGCTAGCTGGATCAGGTCAAGCGTTGGTCGCAGAGAGGCGTCTATAACTAGGCCGCCGCCTACAGAGACAATCTTCACGAGTTCACTGGTTGGCCGTAGTTCAAAAGACATCGTGCGCTGCTCCCTGTGCGGCTTTAAGAATGACGGTCTTCCGACTGCTCTCTTTCGATGGTGACGCGCTGCTCTTCGCGCCTTGGGTCAAATAGGAGACGTTGCCCCGTCGATTTTGCTGGGGCCAGGTCCAAAAGCTTGTTTGAGGCACGCAAGAAAAACAGGAAATAAGGATCGGTGATAGTTAGCGCATCGCCATCCCATGAAAGCGGGCTGCTGCCGAGCTCGCCGGAAGCTGCGATTCCCTGCATTTGTTCAAGCGCCGATGTAATGCTCGAGCCCACTGGCGGCTCGGTCAGGCAAACTTCCCTCACGCGGGCAAGAATTTTGTCATAAGGGAGCGCAAGCTCGGCCGGATCCTTTGCAATCGCCAATAAGATTGATCGGTAGACGTCGCCCTTTGAGCCGTCGATGAAGTCGTGCTCTTTCCGCTCGGTGCCCCTTATTCTCGGGCCGGTGTGAAGAGATGTTAGCATTGTCGAAAAGTCAGTGAGAGACGAAGTGCGAAGCAGTGTTTCGTCCAAGAGCGTCGCGCCAACATCGACTCGCTTCAGGTCCTCTCTTGTCTCTCTCACATCCATCTCGAAACCTAAATTAAGGCAAATTGCTTGCATCAACTGAGGCGAACCGAACGCTTCAGCCGCCAAATGTCGCTCCACCTTCGGGGCGAGTTCGACGTTGAGAGCAGAAAAGCCCTTCTGCGCAATTTGCTGCAGTTCGTTTTGCGTCCAGTAAGCCAAATCAATCGCTGCGACACGCCCGCGTAACTCAGGGTTGCTTCGAACGACGTCGTCGGCGCGATGGGGAACCGACGCCGTAACTATATGTACGCCACTCTCGGCCGCAGCTTTTATCTGTCTGCCGATCTCGTCCCGAAACGCGGGATTAATATAATGAAAATCGTCGATGAAGACGGCGAAGCTGCTCCCCGCAATTTCCTTGATAACCTGCTGGAGGCCGTTGCGAGCGTAAGTTTTGGAATTGTCGCTACCCCAGCCGCGACTGCCCCCAAAGTCGGCCTGTCCACCGCCCTCGGCCACGAACGGGACCTTCAGCTTTCCGCCAGCACTGACAGAACTAGAAATTTCGTTGGACGTGCTATCGGACACGGTAGTTTCCGAGGCCGCGCCCATCCAGCTCAAGACCTTTTCCCACAAATCGTCCGGTGAGTTTATCGTGGCCCCGTTCACCGAAATCAGTTCCTCTTCCGGAATGACCTTTTTGACCAGAACCGTTTTGCCCGATTTTGAGGGTCCGGACACGGATATGATCATATTCGGCGTGTTGAAATTATCTCGGAGCTTTTGCTCCAATTTGTGGTCAGCGCGATCGACGTAAGTAACGGTAGGGATGTCGTTTGGAGTGAAGACCTGTTGAATTTTCATATTACGTTCTCCACGACCCAAAGTGGCGTCCGAGAAGGACGCTCGCATCTATATCTACCTGACGGGCGGCCCGATGAGGCTGCCTAATCCTTTGTGAAATTGAAGGCTGCCGGAGTGCATAAGCGAGCTGAGCTCAGCAACAAAAAGATCCGGCTTTTTGGAGAAACTCGCCAAGAGGATTGCGTAAACGGTGGCATAGTGTCGGTCGGTCTCAACAACGAAGACGTTCATGTCTGCCGGCACGATTTTGCCAATCCGTCGCAAAGCTGCCATGGATTTACGGCGACCAACATCGTCCCTTAGGGCCGGCTCAGAAAGATATACGAGGTATGAATACACGACACCTTCGGAAACGGATGCCGATAGGATGTCGTCCACAGTCGGTCTGGGAGCGGGCGGGGTGCTGTCTTGCAGCATCTGAAGCTGGCCAATCATTCCGAATAGGACCCGAAGGCCCGGTTCCGCGCCACCCATTTTTCTCTCCTCAAATCGCTTTGCAAAGGATGTCGAAAACGCCGTAGCCGGAGTACTCAATGACGTCTGGCACAAACGCCAATTTCAACTTATACTCGATCGCAAATGTACCCATGAACCGCTCGCCGTTGATGAAGCCGACCGCCTCAGTCGACGCTGACCAGTCGAGGTCGACGGGGAGTTTCGTCGCAACCGTAGTCTGCCCTGGGATAGGGGGGATCAGTGTTCCTGCCGGAACACGAGCATCAAGATAGTTCTGAAAGATCGTGGGAGAATTCTTGTCCTTTGAAATGAACTGGTCGGCCGTCCGGAATGTGTAGCCCTCGACGCCGCCAAGACGGTTCAAGAGGTCCCAGAGTTCAGTTGGCCCGGCGAGTGTCAACCGGCCCTCAATAAACCCATCTGCGGTTCGGGAAACCTTGTCGCCTACGACGGTGGCTCGGGCGCCCCTGTAGTGTTCCGGAACAACAAATCGCGGATCCTTGGAAACATGGTCTTCGTAAGTGACGAAACCGCCGACCACCTGCATTTCTGAAGGCATCCCCTCCGCAAGCGGTTGTCCGACATCGGGCTTTGTCACGCGAGAAATCCTCTTGATGCCATCAGGCCCCAAAATGTTGCGAAGAGTGAGCATCTTTCCAGCCATTTCGGCATGCTGCCACTCCAGGTCGGGAGTATCGGGTCTGCTTGTGCGGTAGAGCCGGAAAGTCCGCCCATTGGTCACCACGAAGTATATTGCCGCGATCTCGGGGTGAGCGGCGTATGTGTGCGCCTGTTCTGCGACATCAATTGTGAGCTCGGTCTGGGGAGACTTAACTTCCAGCACCCACCGCCCAAATGACGTCACTTGGCAGATATAGTCAGCCCTACCTTCCACCGCGCGGTCTTTCCCGGGCTTCTTTCGACCAAGGAAATTGTAGCCATAGCGAAGGGTCTTCTCTGTAATGATGGTGTTTTGAGTGCCATGGCGATAGCCAAGATCATGTAGAAATGGCCGCACGATCTCTTCGCGCACGTCCGTTTCATTCATGCTGTCAAAGTCAGGATTCAATGGAATAGCCCCCGCTAATCTTTGAATACACTGGTCCGTATTGATGGCGTTTGCCAGAGCACATCAGCTCTTTCCACTGGCAAATCGTGTCTTTGTTCTCGGTCGCCCGCGACCTTCACGGTTCTATTCGCCAAAGATCGACATGCCCGTCGTACACTTTGAAATGGTATCGCCAGTAGAGGCTGGCGATGAACGTCAGAAAGCCCACCGTAATTGGGTGACTTGCAACCGCCTTCATTTCCTAACCATCACACGCACAGCCGGGCGCCTTGTGGCATCGCTTCTGTCTCGAGATGCAACTATCGCCGCATGCCTTGCCGGCCGAGCACGTTTTGCAGCAGCCCTCGACCGGGATGGTCGACCAAGGAACATCTGTTGAAGGGTCCGGGCGCCTGGTGATCAACGCCGGATCAGCCGGCATCAAAATGCCGGCGATCGCCAACGCGGCGATGATACGAAACATAAGTGCTCCCCTCCCAAGGAAGCAAGATCAAAGCATTGGAATCGTCCTGTGTCGAGGTATTGGCCCGCTCTTTGCCTTTTTACAGAATTCTTCGGTGCGGTTGTTTGACACGATGAACTTCATGATTTCTCGGGAGCGCACATCCGCCATCTGAGCCGCTGCGTCGACGCTGACCCTAAGCTCTGCTGCAGCAAGCATTACGAAGTGCACCAAGCTGCCCGGGCCGGTGCCGAAATTGATGTCGCAGATGTTCTCGGCGACGTTCATCTTCGCAGCGATCTCAATGTTAAGATTGTTTATTGTTCGCGCGTCGCCAGCGCTTACGTCTAGCTGCGAGGAAGCCAAAACCGATGCTAGCAGGGCCTTTGCCCATACTCGTTTCATTATGTGGTTCCCTGAATTCTAAGCAGTGCTCCGGCTACGCGTAGCGTCAATCCATGTTGCGTCTCATGTGGATTCGCCGACAGTCAGAGGAAACCGGTGGAAATCACCGGAAAGCGATTGCAACACGCGCGACGGGAAGTTGAGCGAAAATCGCGCTGTGGGTCGAGTAATAAGCTATTGATTATACACTATAACGTGATGGTAGCGGGAGACCGCTACGTCGTGAGACCCACTATCCAGGAGGCGTTCTTTTGCTATCGTCGACATGCGGCGTGACAGCAAGTCGGAGCAATTTGTCCGAGGTAGTAGGGCGGGTCGTCCATAAAATCAGATAGTTACGGAAGACCGTGTGCAAAAATCGCACACGAAAGCTCTGCTTCTCTTCTTTTTTCGTCCCCACGACGTAGCCGCCCACAGCCCCGCTTCGGACGCTCGTTTGCCGACGATCGACCGCTCCAATACGGATGTTCCGCGGGATATCCTGGGTCGGCCCCGGCGTCTAGTCTGCCCGTATTCTTGAAGGCTTTCCGCAGGTTCTAATCGACCATCCGACTAAGGCCCCCGCCCCACGGCCCTCCTGGGCTAACTGAAGAATTCCATAGTCGGCCCCACTGAACCTTCCGAGGCCACGCTGCAAGGGCTTGGTACATCGGACAGCGGCCTGTGTTCTGGGGACCGGGCCAACCACGCTGCTGTCGACTGCTGGCGCTGTAGTGCTGAATCATAGGCGGCACTGAAGACGTTCGCTCGGCGGGCAATGGTATCACATCGTTTCCAGCTAATATAAGGGATAGCCGAAAATTTTCTTCGCACGTTAGTTGCGCCCGATATTGAACTGTAGCAAAGATAAGAAAGGCAACATCCTCATACTTACCGGGGGGTAAGTGAATTCCGTGACGCCGATAGTCGTCGGGCTGGACAGCGGCGTCATTTGCTTGACGCTGATGACGCAGTATTTGCGTCAGCCGGCCGACCCCGACGCCATTCGCCACGACCTTGGTCTGGGCGAGCGGGTCGCCGACCGCGTCGACATCGTGCGGGCGGCAAAGCGGCTGAAGCTTAAGGCCAGGATCGCCAGGCCGTCGCCAAAGCGGCTGGACCGGCTGCCGCTGCCGGCGATCATCGAAAAGACCGATGGCAGCTTCGCCATTCTGGCGGCACTGTCGCCCGGCAAGGTCTTGCTCCAGGATCCGCATACGGGAGCGCCGCAGGAACTGGGGCGGGCCGACTTCGAGGCGCTGTGGAGCGGCTATGTCGTCCTCGTCACCAGCCGCGCCTTCGCGCAAGGGTTTTCGCGCCGTTTCGATTTCTCCTGGTTCATTCCCGAAATCATCCGCTACCGCTGGATTTTCGCCGAGGTATTGCTCGCCTCGTTCTTCGTGCAACTGCTCGGCCTGATCTCGCCAATCTTCTTCCAGCTGGTGATCGACAAGGTGCTGGTCCACAACGGGATGACAACGCTGGAGGTGTTGATCATCGGCCTGTCGGCGGTGTCGATGTTCGAGGTGCTGCTCACCGGGCTTCGCACCTACACCACCATCCACACCACCAGCCGCATCGACGTGGCGCTGGGCGCCAAGCTGTTCCACCATCTGCTTGGCCTGCCGATCGCCTATTTCGAAGCCAGGCAGACCGGCCAGACCGTGGCGCGCGTGCATGAGCTGGAAAACATCCGCGCCTTCCTCACCGGCTCGGCGCTCACGGTTTTGCTCGACGTGCTGTTCCTGTTCGTCTTCCTCGCCGTCATGTATCTCTACAGCCCGTGGCTGACGCTGATCGTCATCTGTTCGATCCCGGCTTACGTCATCCTGTCGATGGCGGTGACGCCGGAGTTTCGCCGCCGCATCGAGGAAAAGTTCAACCGCGGCGCCGAGAACCAGACGTTTCTGGTCGAGTCCATCGTCGGTGTCGAAACGCTGAAGGCGATGGCGGTGGAGCCGCAGATGCAGCGCCGCTGGGAGGACCAGCTCGCCGGCTATGTCGGCGCCGGCTTCCGTACCGCCAGGCTCGCCAACTTCGCCTCCAATACTGCCCAACTCATATCCAAGGCGGTGATTGTCGCCACCATGTGGTTCGGCGCGCGCGCCGTAGTGTCAGGCGACATGACGGTCGGCCAGCTGGTCGCCTTCAACATCATGGCAGGGCGTGTTTCCGGCCCGGTGCTGCGGCTGGCGCAGCTGTGGCAGGATTTGCAGCAGGTGCGCATTTCCGTCGACCGTCTGGGCGACATCCTCAACGCGCCGGTCGAGATAGCAGGCGGCGGCGGACAGGGCTCGCTGCGCAAGATATCGGGCCATGCCGCCTTCGATCACGTCACGTTTCGGTACCGGCCGGGCGAGCGCGAGATCTTGAGCGACGTCTCGTTCCAGACCACGCCCGGCGAGATCATCGGCATTGTCGGTCCGTCCGGCTCCGGCAAGAGCACGGTGGCCAAGCTGTTGCAGCGGCTGCATGTGCCGGAGCGCGGCCGCGTGCTGATCGACGGTGTCGACCTGGCGCTGATCGATCCGCGCAGTCTGCGCCGCCAGATCGGCGTCGTGCTGCAGGAAAACATCCTTTTCCGCCGCACCGTGCGCGAGAACATCGCGCTGGCCGACCCGGCGCTGCCGCTGGAGCGGGTGATCCAGGCGGCAAAGCTGTCGGGTGCGCACGACTTCATCCTGCAGCTCAAATCCGGCTACGACACGGTGCTGGAAGAGCGCGGCTCCAACCTTTCCGGCGGTCAGCGCCAGCGCATCGCCATTGCCCGCGCACTCGTCACCAATCCGCGCATCCTGTTGTTCGACGAGGCGACGAGCGCGCTCGACTACGAGTCCGAATATGTTATCCAGCAGAACATGCGGCTGATGGCCAAGGGCCGCACCGTGTTCATCATCGCGCACCGGCTGGCGGCCCTGCGCGACGCCACCCGCATCATCACCATCGAGGCCGGCCGCATCACCGAGCAGGGCACGCATGACGAGCTGCTGCTGCTCAACGGCCGCTATGCCCAGCTCTACCGGCTGCAGGCCCAGCAGCGCCCGGCAGCCGAGGCGGCGGAGTAGGCGATGGGCCGCTATTGGCAAGCCATCAGGGAAGGCGTGGCCCGCGAGGCGGGAGACAAGCGCCGCCCCACGCTCAACCGCGACGAGCGCGCCTTCCAGGCAGCGGCGATCGAGATACTGGAAACACCGGCCTCGCCGGCCGCGCGCATCTTCTCGGCGCTGATCATGCTGTTTGCCGTCGCAGCACTTGCCTGGTCGTGGTTTGGCCGCATCGACACCTACGCCGTGATCCAGGGCAAGCTGATCCCGATCGGTAAGGTGCAGGTGATCGAGCCGCTGATCACCGGCACGGTCAAGGCGCTGCATGTCAAAGCGGGCGACCATGTCGCGGCGGGCGACGTGCTGGTCGAGCTGGAGCCGGCCGAATACGCCGCCGAGCGGCAGAAGAACGCCGGCAACCTCGCCGCGGCCGAAGTGTCCAAGGCGCGGCTGGAGGCGCTGGTCGAGGCGGTGGCCGACGGCACGCCGGCGACGGAATCTGCGTTTGTCGTGCCGGCAAATGCGCCGGCGCCGCTTGTCGCGCTGCAGCGCCTGCAGATGCACCAGTCGCTTGCCGCCTACCAGTCGGAGCAGGAAAGCCTCGAAGCCGAGATGGCGCAGAAGCGCATCGAGATCGAGCGCGCCGACAAGACGCTGGTCGAGCGGCGCAAGCTGGTCGCGCTCGCCGGCGACCGGCTGGATGTCTACAAGGAACTGGAGAAGCGCAAGGTCGGCATCAAGACCAGCACGATCGAGGCGCGGCAGGGCGAGCAGGACCAGTTGATGGCGACGGTGGCCGATGAGGGCCACATCGCCGAACTCGAAGCGACGCTCAGAACGCTCGCCGCGCAAAAGCGCGCCCGCCGCGACGCCTATCTCGACAAGGTCGCCACCGAGCTGATCGAGGTCGACCGCTCGATCGGCGTGCTTCAACAGGATCTTGCCAAGGCCGAACTGTTCGAACGCGCAAGCCGGCTGAAATCGCCGGTCGCCGGCCGCATCCAGCAGCTGGAGGTCAACACGCTTGGCGAAGTGGTGCAGACCGGCCAGAAGCTGATGGTGGTGGTGCCCGACGGCACGAAGCTCGAGATCGAGGCGATGCTGCTCAACCGCGACAAGGGTTTTGTGCATGAGGGGCAGGACGTCAGGGTGAAGCTGGAAGCCTTCCCCTTCACCCGCTACGGCACGCTCGACGGCAAGGTGCTGACCGTCTCCAACGACGCCATCCCCGCCGGCGCGCCGCAGATGCCGGCGGCCAGCGCCGACATAGCTCGTGACGCCTCCGGCCCGCTGGTGTTTCCGGTGCGCATTACGCTCAACGAGACGTCGATAAGGGTCGAGGGCAACGACGTGCTGCTGACGCCGGGCATGTCGGTGACGGCGGAGGTCAAGACCGGCAACAAACGGGTGCTGGAGTATCTGCTCGATCCGCTGATGGAAATGACGGACGAGGCGTTTCATGAGCGGTGAGGCGGAGACTTTGAAGCAAGCCGAAGGCGCAAAGCGGAGCCCTAAGCCGAGCATCGTTCATGTGCGGCTGCCTGAAGATGGAGACTGGGCGGCGGTACGGTCCCTTGTTCGCCAATTTCATCAGCGAACCATCTTTGCCGCTTTCCCGTTTTCCGAGAGCAAGTTCGACGAGCTTGAAAAGCAGGTCAGGAGTTCGCCGCCCAACGAGTGCGTGATCGTGGCCGAGGCAAGGGGCGAACTGGTCGGCCTGGCATGGTTTTCGGCCGGCGAATACATAATCGGCGAAGGCGGATTGATGACCACGACACACCTCATCGCCGTCGACACGCAACGCTGCAGCCGCTTCCTGTCGGCCAAAGTGTTCACGCGTCTGGTGCGCGGCATCGTGCTGTGGTCGAAAAGCCGCAACGCCAAGCACGTCCTTATCCATGTCACAACGGGCACGGCGATCAAGGAGACGGACCGCCTGTTGCGAGCCGGTGGTGCGAGGGTGCTGGGAGGTGGATATGTCATTGATGTGTAGCGCAAAAGACTGCGGGGGGCTGTCCGCCCCGTGCGTCGATGCAAGAATCCTCGAGAGTATAAGTCCGATCTATTGACTTGAGGTCGCATCGGGCCTTAGCCTGTACATGACAACGTCGCGCACTTAAGTCTCTCGGGAGGAGGAGACTTGGTTTATACGGCGCATTGGAGCTATCTGATGTATATCCGGCTAGCGGACGTTTCGTGTTTATCCATGGGCAGGGGGGGATGATGCGCGAGTCCCGGGGTGGTTGTTGCCAATGCGTTTTGTATTGAACGAGACATCGATCCATTTGGCGGGGCGAGATCTGCTGAGGTCTGTATCAGGGAAGGTCGAGGCTAAGACTGGCTGCCTGCGGTGGGTGCTGGACTTTCTGCTCGATCGCCATTGGCGATCGAGCATTCCATAAGCGGTGAACGTTGTAATTGCGTTTGGCCTGATCCACGTTTGTGACAGTGCGGCACTGTCGAATGGCGGCCGAAGCATCGTGCTATCTCGACTGAGGGGCTTCCCATGTTCGTTTGGGTTTCAGTCGAGTTTCAATCAAACGGACACGCGAGGGCTGCGGCTCTTGTTTGGCATCCATCTAATTCTGATCGTATCAGCTAGAGCAGGAAATTTTGCACAGATCATGACAAGAAAATCTAACGGCATAATGGTATTACTATTCATGTTGTGTATGGCTGTTAGCATGACTATTTCTGTGCTAAAATTGTACGAATCTCAATACTCAGACTGGTATAAACTTATATTTTACACCTCTGGATTCACTGCAATTGCCATTTTTCCTTTCAGTATAGGGAGCTTTCTCATTTCCGTCGCGTCGAGGTTTTTATTAAAAGATGCATCTTACAGACACATATTAATGAATAGCCCTATTTATAGGTTAATATGGAAAGAAATAAGGACAAAATACGAAAATGAAAGTTGAACGAATTAAATCTGGCGGAGGCATCTATGGCAGAGAAGACATTTAAGTCCTTTCAGGCACAAGAATTTGGTTTTTACGCGCAGGGATTAACTGTTGGGCTTAGTGTAGGATATAATGCTAACAGCGGGCTGTCCGTTAGCGCAATCCACTCCGTGTCTGCTGGTGTAGCTGCGTATTCTTCCGTTGGATTCACTGTTGGGTTTACGAGCGGGCTCCATTTTCAAAAAAATGTTGGCGTCGGTTTTGGTGTCCCGACTGGAGCGCCTTCCCCTGTCGATGTGGGAGGATTTTACAATTTTGTTGACAAGAGCGTCACTGGACAAATCGGACTCGGTCTACCTGACTACGCCACGATAGGATTTTACGGCATAGCCAAAGAAGAAGATATACCGTACGCGCCTGAGGTTCCAGCGGCGCGCGTTTCGTCGGCGCTATTGATTGATCGTAGTCCTACCGTGCCACTTGGGTATGAGACTAATATGCTTGACGCTTTGTCGGTGGTTCCGGGAGGCTATAACGTTGTTGGGCAGGGTTTACTAGATCGGTACAACGCTTCAAATGCGGCGCGTGCTGCAAATGCGGCAAAAGCCGAAGCGCAAGCTGCACATAGTCTGGACGCGCGCGATGATGCGGCTGCCGCGCGTGCAGCGGGCATCGCGGCCACCACCAACGTTTCCGGCTTTGCGAGTTACAGGGGCGAAGCCGCTATCAGCGAGGCGTCGCGGCGCGCGGCTGCGAGCGTTGCCGCCACGAGCAACGTTTCCGGCTTCGCGGGCTACAGGGGCGAAGCCGCGATCAGCGAGGCGTCGCAGCGCGCGGCAGCGGGCGTTGCCGCCACGACCAACGTTTCCGGCTTCGCGGGCTACAGGGGCGAGGCCGCTATCGGCGAAGCGTCGCAGCGCGCCGCAGCGGGCGTTGCCGCCACGACCAACGCTTCCGGCTTCGCGGGCTACAGGGGCGAGGCCGCTATCGGCGAGGCGTCGCAGCGCGCGGCAGCGGGCGTTGCCGCCACGACCAACGTTTCCGGCTTCGCGGGCTACAGGGGCGAGGCCGCTATCGGCGAAGCGTCGCGGCGTGACGCCCTAGGCCAACAGGCAGCCTTGGGTCGCGTACACGACGCGCGCGAGGACCGGGATGCAGCGCGAATGGCGGCTGACGACCGTGACGCGCGGGCGCCGGATAGAGTGGCCACACCTGGCACTTCTGCCAAACCGACTTACAGTCCGACGCCCCACAAAGTTAGTTATGAGCCCCCGGCGTATTCTCCGTATTCTCCTGATTTTCTTGGAGGTGTGCCGCTTGGAACGATAGCCTATACGCCAACCCCGGTTGTTGATCTGGCGACCGGGGTGCTTGCTATGCCGACTCCGGACTATACTCCAGTTACACCGACCACAATTCTCAATTACATCTATACTCCATCTGCTGTGGCGAAGCCTCGCGCAAAGCGCGCGCCTGCCACAAAACCGGCCGCACGCCGTGTGGCCCCTCCCATAGTTGCCCCTGCACTGATTTACGTCCCCGGCATGGGCTACACAGACCGCTCCGCCCCGATTGACAAAGTCGGCGCGGTTGCTCAGCAGGCATTGGCGGATGGATTGTCGCCTGCGGCAGCTCGGGCGAAGGCTCTAACATACGCAGCTCAGCAAAATTATAATGTAAACGACCCGAACTTGAACAAGCGGGTTACCAATGTAACTGGCGTAGGCAAGTCCGATCATACGAGCAATGCGAGCCCCGGCGGCAAAGGAAGCGGCGTTGATAACTCCGGTGGCTATAATACCACTGGCAATGACCGTCACGGCAATTACAGCAGCAGCGCAGCCAGCCACGCCGGGGCGGGTGGCCGAGCCGGCAAACCCGTTCTGCTCGATCTGTCCGGCAATGGTCTGTCTGTCGACACGCTTTCGACCTCCTCGCAGTTCCTCGATCTCGATGGTGATGGCTATCAGCACCGCACTGCCTGGGCGGGCGACGGGAATGGTGTGCTGGTGCTCGACGCCGATGGCGACGGCAAGGTCAGCCGCTCCAGCGAATTTGCCTTCACTGAATGGGACCCCACGGCGGCGAGCGATCTCGACGCGCTGAAGAGCGTCTTCGACACCAATCACAACGGCCTGCTCGACGCCGGCGACGCCCGCTGGTCGGATTTCAAGGTGGTGGTCAATGGCCAGCTTGTCTCGCTGGCTTCGCTGGGCATTGCCTCGATCGGGCTGACGGCGACCGGCAGCGGCCAGAATTTTGCCGATGGCTCGTCCATCACCGGTACGGCGACCTATACGAAGACTGATGGCAGCACGGGCGCTGTCGGCAATGCCATTCTGGCGTCGGACGCCAATGGCTACATCCTCCAGAGCACCACCGTCACCAATGGCGACGGCTCGAAGACCACCACGCTTGGCGGCTATGACAAGGACGGCACGCTGGCGTTCCGGAACCGCATCACGGTGAGCGCCGATGGCCTGTCGAAAACGACGCAGTTCGACAATGACGGCAACGGCACCTATGAGACCTCGCAGACCGATGTCACGACCGTTACGGCGGGCGTGCGGCAGCGCGTCGTCACCGATTTCAACACCGACGGTTCGGTCGCTGAGCGCACGACAACGACAACCAGCGCCGACAAGATGACGGTGACGACTGCGCTCGACCAGGATGGCGACGGCACCGCCGACCAGACGCAAGTCTATGTCAGGAGTGCCAACGGCTCGACGGGAACCACGGTTTCAGAAAACAGCGTTAACGGCACTTTGCTTCGCAAGGTGGTGACATCGGCGTCGGCCGATGGCCTCACCAAGACAGTGCAGAGCGATTCCACCGGTAGCGGCGTTTTTGATCTGACCAGTACCGAGACAACGGTTATTGCCGGCGACGGCACGCGCACCAAGACAGTTGCTGAAACCAGCAGCGGCGGTACGCTCATCGACAAGGAGCAGACCGTCACCAGCGCCGATGGCCGCACACGCACTGTCTCGCACGACCGCGACGGCAGCGGCACCTATGAAACCCGAGATGTCACCGCCATCACTAATGGCGCTGGTGGCGCTTCGGTCACCACGGTTTCCACCTACAGTTCGACCAATGCGCTGCTCGGCAAGACGGTCGTTACCACCACCGCCGACGGCCTGAGCAAGACGGCCTCGACCGATCTCAATGGCGATGCGCTGAATGACAGCGTCTCGTCGGATGTGACGGTGGTTGGCAGCGGCGGCAGCCTGGCGCAAACGCAGCAGGTCAAAGGCCGCGACGGCACCTTGCTGTCCAGCACCATCACCAACACGAGCGCCGACCGCAAGACGATCTCCATCGTTTCGGATGCTGATGGCGATGGCCACAACGATGCCGTCAAGACCATCGAGGTCGATGGCGCCGGCGTAACCACGTCAATCGTCAGCATGTACAATGCGGATGGTTCGCTGGTCGGCAAGACCTTCGATCAGGTCTCGGCTGATGGCCTGTCGCTGACCAGCAAGGCCGATATAGACGGCGACGGAACCTACGACAAGGTCGTCACCGACGTAACGACCACAGATGGTTCCGGCAATCGCACGCGCACCGTCACGACCAGGAGCGCCAATGGCACGTTGATCGGCAGTTCGGCCATCACCACCAGCGCCGACAGCCTGACGCAGACGACGAAGGACGACATCAACGCCGACGGCATCGTCGACCGCACCACGGTGCAGGCCACGGTGCTTGGCGGCGATGGTAGCCGCACGGTGACCGCGACGACGACCAGCACCAGCGGCGCTGTTCTGGCCAAGACCGAGGCGAAGACAAGCGCCGACCGGAAGACGGTCACCACCAAGATCGATGCCGATGGCGACACCAAGATTGACCGCACGCAGATTGCCACCACCAACAGCGATGGCAGTCAGATCGTCACCATGTCCGACACCGACAGCAACGGCGTGCAGCACGCCAAGTCGGAAACGACGGTTTCCGCCGATGGCCTGACCGTAATCGACAAGCAGGACGTCAATGGCGACGGCGTCTACGACGATATCACTCAGGCCGTCACCGTCATCGGGTCGAATGGCACCCGCACCACGACAACGTCGGAGACGTCAAGCAACGGCACGCTGGTGTCGAAGACGATCGGCGCCGCTTCGGCAAATGGTCTGGTCGTCGATATCCAGGTCGATTCCGATGGGAATGGCACCGTCGATGGCAAGGCGAACGACACCACCGTGCTCAATGCCGACGGCTCGAGGACACGCACCGTGTCGTCGCTGGCCGGCAACGGCGCCCTGATCGGCAAAACAACCACCACCACCAGCGCCGACGGCCTGACCAAGACGGTCTCGACCGACCTGAATGGCGATGGACTGTATGATATCGTCTCTTCGGATATGACGGTTATCGGCGCCAGCGGCAGCACGTCGCAAACCCAGCAGCTCAAAAGCCGCGACGGCACGTTGCTGTCCAGCGCAACCGCCAGCACCAGTGCTGACCGCAACACCGTTTCGATCTCCACCGACGCTGATGGCGACGGTCACGTCGATACGCTCAAGACCATCGTGGTCGGCAGCGATGGCGTCACGCGATCGACCGTCAACATGTTCAATGCCAACGGCTCGCTCAGGGGCAAGCAGGTCGACGTGATTTCTGACGATCGCCTTTCGCGGAGCAGCTATGTCGACCTCGACGGCGACGAGAACGCCACCCAGTCGGGTAACTATGAGGTGACGACAAACGATGTGACGACACTGGATGCGTCCGGCAACCGGACGCGCACCGTGTCGGCTTTCGATGTCGCCGGCGCGGCGGTCGCAAAGACGGCCACGACGACGAGCGCAGATGGCCTGGCCCAGACGGTGCGCGAGTATATCGACAATGATCTAACAGCGGACCGAACAACGGTGAGGGCGACCGTGCTTGGGGCGGATGGCAGCCGTACGGTCACGGCCACGGAAACCAGCGCCAATGGCGCCCTGCTTGCCAAGACCGAAGTGAAGATCAGCGCCGATCGCAAGACGGTAACGACCAAGATCGATGCCGACGGCGACACCAAGATCGACCAGACGCAAATCGATGTCGTCAATGCTGATGGCAGCATGGTTACCACCGTGTCCGACACCGACAGCAACGGCGTACAGCATGGCAAGCGGGAGACCACAATTTCGGCCGACGGCCTGACCGTGACCGACAAGCAAGACGCCAATGGCGACGGCGTCTATGATGCAATCAGCCAGGCTGTGACCGTTATCGGCGCAAACGGGACGCGCACGACGACCACCACCCAGACATCGGCCAATGGCACATTGCTGGCCAGGACCGTCTCCGCCGTATCGGCGAACGGCCTGAGCATCGACGTGCAGATCGACGCTGATGGCAACGGCATTGTCGAAGGCAGATCCAGCGACGTCGTTGTTCTCAATGCGGATGGTTCGAAAACCCGGACGGTCTCGGAGCTGACTGGCACCGGCGCGTTGGTCGACAAGACAACGACCACCACCAGCGCCAATGGGCAGGTGGTGACGGTGTCGACCGATCTCGATGGCGACGGACTTGTCGACATCGTGTCGTCCAATGTGAAGCTCCTCGGATCCGGCGGCAGCACGAGTGAGACGCTGCAGGTGAAAACCCGTGATGGTTCGCTGCTGTCTTCCTCCACCACCAGCACTAGTGCCGACCACAGGACGATTACGGTCGCCACCGATGCTGATGGCGATGGCCATCTGGATTCTGTCAAGACCATCGTCGTCGATGGCGCGGGCGTCACGACATCGACCACCAGCCTGTTCAATCCGGACGGCTCGCTTGTCGGCAAAACCCTCGACCAGATCTCGCCCAGCGGCGCGTCAGTGACCAGCAAGACGGATCTGGACGGAGATGGCATTTATGACGTCGTGGTCACCGATGTGACGGCATATAACGCCAATCATACGCGCACACTGACGACAAGGAGTGCTAACGGTACGCTGATCGCCAGCACCACGACTGTGGCCAGCGCCAACGGACTGACCAAAACAGCGGCTGACGACATCGATGGCGATGGGTTGGCCGACCGCTCTACAACGACGGCGACCGTACTCGGTCCGGATGGCAGCACAACGGTCACCACATCGACCGCGGCCCGTAGCGGCGCACTGCTTGCCAAGGCGGAAGAAACGACCAGTGGCGACAGCAAGACGACCACGACCAAAATCGACTTCAATGGTGACACCAAGATCGACCAGACACAGATCGACGTGCTGAATGCCGACGGCAGCCAGGTCACCACCATATCCGACACGGATCGCAATGGCGTCCAGCATGCCAAATCGGAGACGACAATTTCGGCCGACGGCCTGACAGTAACCGACAAGCAGGATGTCGATGGCGACGGCGTCTACGATTCGATCACCCAGGCGGTGACGGTCATTGCCTCGACGGGCACCCGCACCACGACGACGTCGGAGGCGTCAAACAACGGCACGCTGCTGTCGAAGACAATCGTCGCCAAATCCGCGAACGGATTGAGCACCGATGTCCAGGTCGATGCCGATGGCAACGGTACCGTCGAGAGCAAGTCCAGCGACGTCACCGTCCTCAGTGCGGATGGTTCGAGGACCAGGTCTGTCTCGGCGCTTGGTGGCACAGGCGCCTTGATTGGCAAGACCGTTGTAACGACTGCCGCCAATGCCCTGTCGTCGTCAACCCAGGTCGATAGTGATGGCAACGGCAGCATCGACCGGACCACGATCGCTGCCTCGGCTCTAGGGGCAGATGGGTCGAAGACAGACTCTACTCTGGTCAAGAATGCCAACAACGCCACAATTTCGACCGTAGTGCGGATCACCAGCGGGGACGGCAACACGATCAACACCGCAACCGACCTCAACGGCAACGGAACCACCGACGAAACCAGCCTGATCGTCCTCAACGCCAATGGCTCCACCACACAGACTGACCGCACCTATGCAGTCGGCATTCTGACCTCATCGGCAACGCTGACAATCAGTGCCAATGGTTTGTCCAGCACGCTGGCAGCCGATCTCGACGGCAACGGCACGATCGACCAGTCCACCATCGATGTCGTCGTGCTTAACGCCGACGGCAGCAAGACCGAGACCATCACGGATATCGACGCTGCCGGCGCCGTGAAAGACAGGACCATCGTCGTCACCAGCGCCAATGGTCTCTCGAAGACAGTGACCTGGGCAGGTGCCGGCACGACCACCAGCCGCTCCAAGACCGACGTCACCGTGCTCAACGCCAATGGCAGCACGACCGAGACTGTCGACTACAAGAAGGCGAACGGTTCGCTTGAAAGCCGGACTGTCACCACGGTGAGCTCCGACAAACTGACGACGACGGTTACCAGGGACGTGAACGGGGATGGCGCGGTCGATCTGACGACCACTTCTGTCGAGGCTGCAGACGGCAGCGTGACGATAACGACAATCGGGCCGGACACGACGACCAATGCGTTTGGGACCGGCGCCTACACGACGGCGCCGTCCACCACTAGCAAGACGACAACGATCAGCGCCGACGGGTTGAGCACCGTAACACAATACGGGTCGACCTCAGTCGACTACATGCCGCTGGCCTCGGACAAGACCACCAGTGATACAGCAATCGGGATCGACGGATCGACGATCCAGACGATCAAAACCTATCAAGCGGGTTCAGGGTGGATGGGCCAACCTCTTCCGCTTGTTCTGAGCGACCAGACCAAAGTAACGACCGCCGGGAACAGGCTTTCGGTGACCAAAGAGTGGGACTTGAACGGTGATGCAACCTACGACCGAAAGGAAACTGACGTCGCGGTTTTGAACGCCGATGGTTCAACGGTTTCTACCGTCAGCAAATTCGAGGGTGCCACGCTGGCCAGCACCTTGGTCACGACGGCGAGCGCCAACGGTCTGTCGGTCACGACGAACTGGGACATTTTCGGAGCAGATCCGTTCAGCCAGGATGCGACCGATGTGACCACGGTCAATGCCGACGGCACGAAGACGCGCACCGTCACCAACCTCAAGGCCGATGGTTCGCTGCTCTCCAAATTTGTCACCTCGACAGGTGTCGATGGGAGGGTTGCGACCACCCAGGAAGACATCGACGGCGTGGTTGGCTTCGATCGCACCACGATAGATGACGTCAGGAAAATGGCCGATGGAGGAATTGTCGAAACCGTTAGCAGGCTCACCACCGCGGGAGTGCTGCTGGACCGCGAGATCACGACGACGAGCGGCGATGGCAGGACGATTACGACCAGCCGCGATGCGGATGGAGACGGCACCGTCGATCAGACGGAGGTCACGACGAAGGCAGTCGACGGCTCGGCAACGACCACAATCACCGATTTCAGCGCGGCAAATCACAAGACGAGCATAACCAAGATCTCGACCAGCGCGGACGGATTGCTGACGACATCGGAGTGGGATTTCGATGGCAACGGAACCGTTGACCAGAAACGCCAGGTGAATCGCGCCAATCTTGGAAATGGCATAGCCGAGACCAAGACCATCGATGTGGTCACGCCTGCCAATACGTTCATCAACAAGACGACGACCTATGCCAGTGAGGATGGCCGCACTAGTTGGACTGGCGTGGACTATGACGCCACCGGCGGCGGCTTCGACAATCTGCACAGCACGATTGTTGCGGCGGACGGATCCATGACGGACGGCTTTTACAACAGGCGAAACGACGTCGCTTTTCTTATTACGGGCGTCGTCTACTACAAGCAGGCAATCGCCAAGCAGATTATCGTTCAGACCAGCGCGGATGGGCTGACGACGAAATATTACTACGACTACAATGAAAGCGGCGCCAGTCCGGTAAACGTGGCCGCTCCAAATGTCGCGGGCTACGAAACCACCGCTATTTCGCATCAGCAAATCGATGGCTCGGTCGTCACTGAGATTCTGGACCATACGCAATGGAACGGAGCTGTCACCGGCAAGGGCACCATCACCGTCAGTGCTGACGGCCTGACCACAACGCTGCTCAAGGACGCCGATAACAACGGCACCTATGAACACCGGGAAACGGCTGTCACCCGCATCGACGGATCGATCCGCAAGGTCGTCACCGACTACAACGCCAGCGGCGTCGTTACGCAGACCGTGACCACGGATGTCAGCGCCGATGGCCAATCGACCTCGGTGGTAACGGCGAACGCCACCACCGGGACGGGCACCGTCACGGGTCCATCAGGCGTCCAGTTTATGGCGACCGGCACGACCAACGACACCATTACCGGCAGCGTCGGCGACGACTACATCCAGGGCGGTGCGGGCACTGACACGCTCAATGGCGGTGCGGGCGACGATCTTCTCGATGGCGGCACCGGCGCCGACACGATGAATGGCGGCGCGGGCAACGACACCTACATTGTCGACAATGTAGGTGATCAGGTTGTCGAGGCAGCGAGCCAAGGCACGGATACGGTGCTGAGTTCCGTCACCTACACGATCTCCGACGCGGATGTAGAGAATCTCACGTTGATCGGCACGGATGCCATCAATGGCACGGGCAATAACTCGGCCAACGTGCTGACCGGCAATTCCGCCAACAATATCCTCAATGGCGGAGCTGGCAATGACACGTTCTATGGTGGCGCGGGCCATGATGCCTTCGTTGGTGCTGCCGGCAATGACATTTTCTATGGCGGCACCGGAAATGACTATGAGAACGGCGGCGCCAACGACGACACGTATATCTTTCAACGTGGCGACGGCAGTGACACGATCGACGACGAAGACCATATCGCGACGTCCTTGCAATCCGATGTCAATGCAGCGTTAGCGCTAGGCGTCGACGCCAACCACACTGTCAACACATGGGTCGGCGGCTATTATTGGCAAACCAGCACGAGCCTCCTTCTGAAGCGCATCGAGACCGGCAGCGACACGTTGGTCCTGCAGGGCGTGGGCGCCGGCGATTTGTCGTTTTCCTGGACTGGTTCGGACAGCGGCAATCTCCTGATCAGCATCGCGGGTGGCCCCGCGGGCGACAGCATTAATCTCATTCAGCAGCGTTTCGCCGGTCATGTCGAAAAGCTGACGCTCGACGGCCTCAGCACCATGAATCTCAACGTGGCTGTGTCGGCGGGTGCCACCGTCAACGCCGGCACCGGCTCCAACATCATTTTCGGTCTATCCGGGAATGAGACGTTGATCGGCAACTCCGGAGCGGACAGGGTCTATGGCGGTGCTGGCAATGACGTTCTCGCGGGCGCTGCAGGAGACGACACACTCGTTGGCGGTCTTGGCAGCGACTTGATGGACGGCGGCGACGGCAGCGATCAGATGATCTTCCGCCGTGGCGATGGAGCCGACACGGTGATTGATTTCAACATGGTGGTAACAACCGCCCAAGCAGATAAAGATGCCGCGCAGGCGCTTGGCATCTATCAAGGCGGCATCATGGGCACCTGGATCGGGGGCTATGCCTGGGATACCGGCAGCAGCAGCTTGCTGAAGCTCGTCGCGTCGTCCGGGACCGACACACTGGTGCTCCAAGGCGGCATCAAGGCCGAGGATCTTTCCTTCTCCTGGATCGGGGCTACCAATGAAAATCTCTACATCACCATAGCGGGTGGCCCCGCGGGCGACGCCATACAGATCGCCGAGCAGGCCCTTTCCGTTTCGAAGATCGAAAAGATCACGCTCGACGGGCTCGGCACGATGAACCTAAACGTCGCCTCGGGCGCCGGCGCAACGCTCAATGCCGGCACCGGTTCCAACCTCATCTTCGGTCTCGGTGGCGGCGAACAGCTGTGGGGCAATTCCGGGACTGACGTCATTTACGGCGGCGCTGGTAACGATTCCCTCTTGGGAATGGATGGCGACGACACGCTGGTTGGAGGGGCCGGCAGCGACTATCAAAACGGTGTGGCCGGCAGCGACCGCTACGTGTTCCGGCGCGGTGACGGGAACGACACCATCGAAGACTTCAGCATGGTCGCAACGAGCGCGGCAGCCGACACCGCCGCGGCGCAAGCTTTGGGTGTTTCCCTCAACGGCGTCAACGGCTACACCAATACATGGATAGGGGGCTATCTCTGGCAAACGAGCACCAGCAGCCTGCTGAAACTGGTGGCATCTTCCGGCAGTGATACACTTGTCCTCGAAGGCGGTATCAAAGTCAGCGACATTGCCTTCTCTTGGACAGGCGTAGGCAACGATAACCTGCTCATGAGCATCGCCGGTGGGGACAGCATTCAGCTGAACCAGCAAAAGACCGATGCCGCCAAAATCGAAAAGATTTCCATTGAGGGTGTCGGCACGCTGAACCTTTTTGTCGCCGGTGCACTCGGCGCGACGGTCAACGGCAGCGGAGAGGCCGATATTATTTTCGGTCTCGCTGGCGGCAACGAAACGCTCAACGGCAATGCCGGCAACGATGTCTTTTACGGGCGCACCGGAAACGACAGCATGGTCGGCGGGACCGGCAACGACGTTTACAATTTTGGCGGGGGCGGAGGCGCAGACACGATCACCGAATCCGGCGCCTATAATGACAATGACGAGCTGGATTTCGGCACTGGCATCGACTGGAACGAGCTCTGGTTCAGCCAGCAGGGTAACAACCTGGTTGTCTCGGTGTTGGGCACAACCGACAAGGTGACAGTCAACGGCTGGTTCGCCGGTCCGGGAAATGTCGTCGAGACGATCAAATCGGGCGACGGCAAGGTGCTAAGCCATTCCGACGTGGCAACATTGGTCGCCGCCATGGCAAGCTTCGATCCGGCCACGTCGCCGACGGGGTCGGGTATCCAGCCCGGTGATCCGCGGCTCGGCGATCCGAACCAGATCGGTACCGTTGCGTCAGCTATGCAGCACTCCTGGATGGCAGCTTGAGACGCAGAGAGAGGTGTGTTGGTGCTTGGGGAGATATGTCGGTAAGGCACGCGTTGTAAGTGACATGTTGCCTGTGGTAGGCGAGCATACTCCCTGTATGCTCGCCTAGACATGTCGACGGCGATCGGCAACATGTCATTGACTCCGGAGTCCCGCGCGCCGTTGAAATGCGGTTCGGATTGTCCCTTGATGTAGGTCTTCTGAACTTGCGGTGTCGTTTTGCAGCCTGAAAATGAAGGACGCCGGTTTCGGCCCGAAATACAGGGGTTGCGCGGACTGGCCGTCGGTCTGGTGGTCGTCTTTCACCTGTGGCCCCATGCTCTTCCCGGCGGATATATCGGCGTCGACGTCTTTTTCGTCATCTCGGGCTATCTGATCACCGGCCTGCTGGCGCAGATGGCGTTGCGCGACGGCCGGATTTCACTGATCGAATTCTACTCGCGACGGGTGCGACGGTTGTTGCCGGCAGCAACCCTGGTGCTGCTGGTCGCATTGCTGGGCACGCTGCTTTTCATCTCAAAGGCGCGCTGGGAGGAAATAGGCAACCAGATCGTGGCGAGCGCTCTTTATGTCGAGAACTGGCGGCTGGCCTCGATTGCGGTCAGCTATCTCGAGGCCGACACCTTGCCGAGCCCGGTGCAACACTACTGGTCGCTTTCCATCGAAGAGCAGTTCTACATCGCCTGGCCGTTGGTGATGATCGGCGTGATCTGGCTGGCGCGCCGCCGTGACCTTCCGCTGAGGGCCTGCTTGATCGGGGCGTTGTCGCTCATTTTCGCGGCATCACTTGTTGCCTCTGTCGTTTTGACGGCGACGGATCCGGCCCAGGCCTATTTCGTCAGCCATACCCGCCTGTGGGAATTGGCGCTGGGTGGTCTGCTGGTGCTGACCGAACACCAGTTTCGACTGGCGGCACTCACTAGACAGTGGCTGGCGATTGCCGGCATCCTGGGCATCGTTGCGTCCGCCTTGCTGTTTTCCGCTGCAACTCCATTTCCCGGCGTCAGTGCGTTGTTGCCGACCTTGGCCACAGTGCTGGTCATCCTGGCTGGCGAGGTTGAAGTCGGCCGGTTTCGTGGGCTCGATTCGTTGCCACTTCGTTTCATCGGCGATCGCTCCTACTCGGTCTATCTATGGCATTGGCCGCTGATCACCATCTCCCAGGCGCAGGGTCATTCGCTGACCCTTGCCGGCGGTTTCGGCCTGATTGCGGCGACCCTGCTTCTATCGGATCTGTCCTATCGATATGTTGAGCAGCGCTACCGGCAAGCCCGGGGCGGCGCCTGGTGGAAGCCGCTGGGATACGGCACCGCGGCGGTTCTCACATGCGTGGCCGCATCCGGCAGCCTGCTGCTCTTTCTGAAGACCGAACGCATCGACACCGCGCTGATCGGCACGCCTTCCTACCCTGGGCCCGCCGCTCTCGTCTCCGGCGCCGTGGTCCCGGACGGTGTGAACCTTCTGCCGCCGCTGGCCCGGCTGAGGCGGGACGTGCCGGTCGTGTATGCAAGGAAGTGCCACCAGGAGGAAAGCTCGGAGCCCAAACGATGCTCTCTAGGCGATCCCACGGGTGCGAAAACAATGGTTCTGGTGGGAGATTCTCATGCAGCCCAGTGGGTGCCGGCACTGGACAAGATCGCAAAGGACCGCAACTTCAAACTGGTTACCTTTACAAAATCCGCCTGCCCATTCACCCGCGTGGCCATCACGGCGGATGGCAAACCCAACGTCTTATGCGCGCAGTGGCACGAAAAGGTGCTGGCCGAGATCCTAAAGCTGAAACCGGATCTGATCTTCACCAGCCAGTCCAATTACGGAGCGGTTCAGCAAGACGTGATGATCGAGGGGCTGCGAAGTCTCTGGAGCGGGCTGACGGACGCCGGCTCGCAAATCGTTGCCATCCGCAACACGCCCTTTATGAAATTCGACCCGGGCGATTGCCTGAGTTCGACGCCAACGAAATGCGTCACCAAACTGAGCGATATAGAGCGGAGCAACGTGTTGGCGCTGGCCGCGGAGGGACAGAAAAATGTGGGCGCTATCGATATGGTCGATGCCATTTGCGGGCCGCAACTATGCCCGGCAGTTGTCGGCAACATCATTGTTTGGCGGGACAGTCATCATCTGACCGCCAGCTACTCGCTTGCCCTGGCACCCTATCTCGCAGCGAAGGCGGGGCTTTGAGAGAAGTCTCGCGGTCTCGGATCGGAATAGTGGCTGGTGATGGTGGGCTGGGCAAATTAGTAAGCAAAATTAAATAATCGCATGTACAAAAATCGCACACCAAAGTTCTGCTTCTGTTTTTTGGTTGTGCTCACGACTTAGCCTTCGACAGCTCTTTTGGGACGATCTCCTGCCGACGATATTGGCCGCCCCCAATGCGGATGATCGAAGCCCTCACCTGGGCATTCGAGTCGGAAGAGCGCTACATCGCAAGACCGACTATTGAGGAGGCGTTCTTTTGCTATCGTCGGCATGCGGCGTGACAGCAAGTTGGAGCCATTGTCAGGGGCAATGATGGATGGGCGGATAGATAAGTAATATCAGATAGTTGCGGGAGACCGTGTGCAAAAATCGCACACGGAAGTTCTGCTTCTCTTCTTTTTCGTTCCCAGGACGGCGCCGCCGACAGACCCATTCGGACGTTCTTTTGCCAACGATATTGTGTCGCAATAGTCGTTTGAGTACAAACAACCCGACAGGTTCATGTCGCATGCTTTATACGTTAAGGGATTCTTGGATCAGCTGCAGCAGACCCAGATCCTCGAAGGAGTCGATGCCATCAGATCCGGTCTTGCCTCGGCATTTACCCGGGTTTTCCTGCCAATGTTGGTTTTGCGCTCATCCTTTCCTGCGCACGTCGATGCGGCCTTGCCGGGCGCCGCGCATCCGCTTCTCTCCAGGCGGCTGGCAGGTCCCCAGCATGTCCTCGATGTGCCGCGAACGAGCGGCGGCCGCCAGCAAAGGTCGAAGCGATTCTAAGAAGCATTTGCGCAGCAGTTATCTCAGGGTAAGGTTTGGAAGGAATACGACTTCACCCAAGCCCTTGGCCGCTCGCGGGCGTTGTAGATGAGTGCGGATCTCGTCGGGGGCGCGTTCGCCAGGCTCCCGAGCAGGTCGTCGAGACCTTGCGCGCCTTGTGTGTCGCCGGCGCGCGTGCGCACGCCGACCTGTTCGAGGAAGCTCAGGTCCGCCTGCGGCGAACTGGGGTCGACCTCTCGCGCGACGACGATCACCTGCCGCGGACCGAAGCTGTTGGCCCGCAACCCCGATGATCGGTGTTGGCGGCAGTTTCTCCATGGACTGGAACCGGTTTCCCATCATATGTCGGATCGAATAATCTGGTCCAATAAGCAAGACGTCGACATCGACCGGGCGCGCACCGAGGTTTTCGACAGCGATATCGATCGTCGCGCCCGGCTTGAGGATCGGTGCATTGAACGGCGCAAGTGTGCGTTGACCCTCGCCGCTGACCGAGAAAGTGACGTCGGCGGCGCCTCCGCCTAATGGCGACGCCTCCGTGAGGCGAGACAGGCTCGTGGCGCGGAACACTGCTGCAATGTTGGACTTTATCTGCGAAAGCCTGTCGTCCGGGATGCCACCCTCAAGACCGATTGAGTGCGGCTTCAAGCGAGGATCGGACGAGATGCGGCCATCGGCGCCTAGGAACCAGAGCCGGGGTGCAGTGCCAGTCAGTGTGCCGGGGTATAGTTCGGACTCCGAGGCAACGAGCAACCTGAGCGCACCTTCCTCGCCTGGCGAGACAAGGTTCAAGTTCAACGGCAGAGACTTGTCTTCAACGATTTTTGTTATCTCTGCCTTCGCCGTCTCGTTCGCAGCGGCAAAGGCCGGCGCCGCGGATGGCTGAAAGGCGATCGATGATTCGAACTCTATCGGCATTTCGATCGGCCGCGCGAATGTGCCTGGACCGAGCGCGGCCAAATCTATCGCCGGGAGTCCGGCGTGCTCGATGGGCGTGAGTTCCGCATTTAGTGTCGAGGCCTGCGTTACGCGCAGATAACCGATGGCCGTTTCTGTGCCGGCATTCGGGTCCGGCAGGACGGCAAGCACCGCGTCACGTTCCAGCCCTTGCAGCCTTCCGGCGGCAACCGTCGCCACATCATCGGCCACCCGGATCTGCCACTGCTGGATGCGCGATTGCGCCACCGTCCCAAAAACTGTTCGGTCGAGATCGCCTTCGAACAAGGGGGTCGGTCGTTGGCGATTGGATACAGCGTAGAAATGCATCACCCCTTCAGCCAGCTGGCGATAGGTGATGCCGGGGTTCTTGGCCAGCACATCGACAATTGCGTATGTAAAAAGACCATAGGTCTTCATCCCCGGCGCACGCGTGGGGAGTTGCAATTCCGGTGTCGGCTCGACTGTCTGCGCAGCGAAAAACGCCGCCATGCCGCCGCTGGTCGCGGTTGTGGCGCCGAATTCCGCGCTGCCGATCGGTTGCTCCCGCTCTGGGGAAGGCGATCCGTTCGTATCGACCACCGGTTCAGGCAGCCAGCGTTCCTGTTCGTCGGCCGATCCGCCGGGGCCGCTGCGCGTTGCGCTGCTGGACTGACACGAATCGAAGACGACGAACACAAATGCACCAGCGCGACGGATCCTGTCGATGTGCTGGCCGATCTCATCGTCGATCACGGCGTTCGGATACCGTCCGTCCTTCGGCGGCTGCGTGTCGGCCGGAAGAAATACCTCATCGCGCTGGTCAGGCTCGGTCGTGTCGATGCCCACCCGCTGGCGCGAGCCATGGCCGGAAAAATGGAGATAAACGAAATCGTCGGGCTTTACTTCATCCGCCAGCCTGTCCATGGCCGACAGGATTACTTGACGCTCGGGAAGGCCATCGGCCGCAGGCACGCCGTTGGCGAGAACGACGATATTCTCGCGGATGAACCCTAACCCCGGTGTGCCGAGCAGGTAGTCGCGCAACAGTGCCACGTCGTTGGCGGGGCCTTTGAGTGATTTTTTAGGGCCGAGCCCTGGATAGTCGCTCACGCCGATGAGCAGCGCACGGTTGATGCCGGCTGCGCCGGCAGCGGGGGAAAGCAGTCCACCAATCAGCACCAGAACCGCTAAGAGGAAACCCGAACGGCGTTGCCTGTCATGCATTGGATCGCTCCCGCTCAATTGGGTCGCACGATGGCGACGTCGCCATCGAGTACATAGTGCTTGATATGGTCTTGCTCGAAGCGCACCCACTGCTTGTCGCCAATCTTTGCCACCTGGAATCGGACTTTGGCGCCGACCGCTGGAAAGTTCTCGCGGCTACGCAACGAGTACTTTTTTCCCCGACACTTGGCGGTTCATGGATATAGACAGGCGCTGGGTCCGCCCCAACTGCGATCTGCGTGCCTTCGGCCAGGTCGCGCCACTCGATCTGTTCGTCGACGATGTTTGGATCATTGTCGGGGTCTTCCTTTGGGGTAGGTACCCCACCGGGCATCACGAAGAAAAGCTCACCTTGCTCGAAGTTGTAGCCGCCCACATCGATGCCAGCAGCCACGTCATTGGATTTTGCGTTGGCCGATGGCAACTTGCCAAATTGTGGCTTTTGCACCGGGGTTTCTGCAGCCTGCGAGAGAAAATATCCAAGTTCGGTTCCCGACAAATAGCCGTCGCCATTGGAGTCCGCCGTCTTGCCTTCATATCTCGCCTTGCCGGTGATCGCCTCGGCAAAGAGCTGAGCGAATTTGCCGTCGTCGGCCACCTTCTGGCCGACGCCTCCGGAGGTGATGATCTCTCGGGTAGGATTCTCCATCTCAATGCTGCGCGCTCTCGTCGCGCCGGACCTGGTGTCTGCGAAGATCGTGGCGGCAAAACAGCTGTCCAGCACCAACATGACGTGGTGCGAACGCATCTCGCGCAGAATCGTACCGAAGGATCGTATCGGCATGGCCGCTCCGTAGAAGTCGCGCAACGTCGCGTTCAACGTCGTCTTGACGTCCAGATTGATTACAGGGGCGTCCTTGCCGAGGAGATAGCCTTCGCCGTTGATGGTTACCCCGTGGCCGGCAAACCAGATGACGACACGGGCGTCTTCCTGGTATCCGTACTTGTCGACGAACGCCTGGACCCGTTCGCGTAGCGCTTTGCCGCTCAGATTGTGGTCGATCTGGTCGATCTGGAACCCCTGTTGCGCCAGCGCAGCGCTCACAATGTCGGCGTCAGCCGATACTTTGGGCAGGTCTGTCTGGAAATCATAGTCCCCGTTGCCGATAATCAGGGCATAGCTGTTCTGGTAGATTCCAATCGGCTTTGTCTTGTCGGGAAAAAGTTTTACATCCTGAGCATTTGCAGTCGATGCAATGAGCAAAGCCCCCAACAACACAGACAGTGTTGCGGCAAGAAATTTTTGCATCTTACCCCGCCCTCATCAAGACCTTCGCCCGTACGGCTCTTGCGACGGACGCAAAACGGCAGCATCATTCCAGTTGAGGGTAGAACAGTCAACAACTGGGGTGCATTGATGACGACCGGGAGGTATTTTGCAGCCGCGCTTGTGATGGCGATTTTCCATTTTTCAATTCTCGGCCTTATCTTGGCCATACCAGCGGCAGCGCAGGAACAATGCGGCGAGGCAACAGTTGGCAAATGTTTTCCTGAGTATTCCGCAATAGCCACGCTCACTGCGATCGACCATGGCTACGCAGCCATAGCGGCGAGGGGCATCGAACTCAGTCTGCTGCGCATCGATGCGAGTGGACTGAACGTCGAGGCGAGCTCTCTGCCGCGGCCGCGTTGGTTGACGTCGGCGGCCGACGCCCCCACGATCAACCGTCTCGTCGCGGGGCCTAACGGCAGTGCGTTGGCGGTGGGCTGGGCCGCAATCGGGTCATCCGAAGATCTGCGCCAAGTGGGCGTGTTGGGACTGATCGCGTCGAACGGCAGCGTGACATGGTCGGAGCCAGTGAGCCTGGATCAGGAGGGCGCGACGATCCTGCATTCGGCAACCTATGACGCCGCTGCGAAACGGTTTGTGATCGTCGGCAGGGTAACCAACGGCAATGACAGCGGCACCTGCGAGAAATGGGCGCAAGCAATCGTCTTTTCTGTTGCGGACACATCGGCGACGACCGTTCCCGCAACCATTAAACGCTTCGGCAGCACCTCCGCTGGGCCGCATAATCGAATAGCCCTGCTCGACATAGTGGCGGGGGCGAACCCTGGAGAATTTGTCGGGGTCGGATTCGCCGCCGACAAGGCCGAGGAAGGCGCCGGCTGCCAGGACAATGCGATCGCCGTGAAGATAAAGGATGCGGGCGGAACATGGCAGATCAGCAAACCCTACGTCCTTTCCGGCAGCAGCGCGGGGGAGGTCGCGAACGCCGTCGCGCCCGCAGGACCACGACAATACGTCTATGCCGGCAGCGGGTTCGACATGGCCGCCAAGGCAAAGGCCGCAATGGTCGGCACGTTCGGGTTCGGCAACGAAGACAGCTGGATCGAGATGCATCCCTATCGCGATCGCAAGGATACGCGCGGCGGCGACCGCTATCGCGCAGTCGTTCCGATGCGCTGGCCCGGCAAGGTGCTGGTCGCAGGGTCGGCTTCGTTCAGCAAGGATGGTCGCAACCAGGGTCTGTGGCGCGTGATTTCGATCGACCAGAAGCCGGCTGGTGATGCGCAGTATCTAACCGAGGATGACGGATCGGACATCCTGGCAGTGGCGCGCGGCCGCGACGGCCGTATCTTGGCGGCCGGCACCCATGGCGGCGGCGATGATAAGATCGGCTGGCTGGGCATGGTCGTCGACGAGCAATTTGCAGCGTCGCGGCGAGAGCCGGACAAGTCGTTGAAGCTCGTCAGCGACAGCGATGTTGCCGCACACTCGGTAGCGATCGGAGAGCGAGACATAGCATCAGGAACCGGCTTCCGGCAGAAAGGAGCCAAAGCCGGTTTGGCGATGGATACGCACCTTAACTTTACCCGCGAGGTGGATTTGACGGCGTCGGCTTTGCCCGTTGGAGGGAACGTCGATCTGGCCTTGATCGACAGCCAGGGCAAACCGATCGCGCAGTCAATGAACCTCAACGACGCAGGCGAGTATTTGCACGCCCACCTGACACCGGGCGACTACCGCCTGATCGCACTCGCCTCCACCAACGTCGACGAGTATGAGGTGCGCCTGTCGCAAGCCAGCATCGAGGGCGAGGTGTTGAGCGAGCTTACGGCGCTCGATCCCGACACACGAACGGCCCTGAGCGACGAGCTCGAAGGCGCGGGCTATGGCGTTGCCGCCAATCCCGCGATCACGCTCGGTGGGGACACGGTTCGGGCCTTGCTTGCGTATTTTAATACATTCCAGACCGATCTTGAGCCGGGCGCGATCAATCAATTTATCGCCGACGCAACAGCCGGCCCTGACGGCCAGAATTGAAGGCATCGGCCGGTTAGTCGAGCCAGAATGATGCCTGGTCCTGCTTGCCATCTGCGTCGCGGACGAGGACCTCGATCTGTCCGCGTTGCGCGATCGCAGCCTGAAGTTCGCCAGTGCGCGTCGCCGCATGCACCTCGCCCTCGATCGTCCAGTCATAAGGGGGGCGTCCGCCGGAGACGCGCATTGGCAAGGTTGCAGTACCATCGGCTCCCCGCTGTCCAACGATTTCCGTTCCCGTCTTGGGAAATTCAATCCGAACGGTTGACGATGCCACTGAGGCCAGCGGCGGCCCAAATCTGCGAAGACGTGGGGGCAAGTCGCGCGGGCTGGCGAGGGCGCCAAGTGGCTTTCTTCCGGCGCCTGCTCCGGTAGCCGGCACCGGAAGCTCCTCGAAGACGCGCATAACCAGAGGCGCCGCAACCGTCACGCCATAGGCGCCAAGCAAAGGGGCGCCATCCGGCCTGCCGATCCACACGCCGACGGTATGCAACCTGTCCGAAACCAACCGTCCAAGCATCGCGAAACCCATAAGACGTCCCCGTCTTGAAGCCGACCCGCCGCGATCCGTCGCGCGCTTCGAGGCGAGGGCGGCCGGCCGGTGGCGGTACGTCGGCAAGAATGTCGGCTACGGCATTGGCAGCTGCCGGCTCGAAGAGATCGCCCAGCGTAACCTCCGGGTCTGTCGTGGCAAACCGCAGACGCTTCAGTTCTCCCTCATTGGCGAAGGCGGAGAACATCCAGACGAGTTGCTCCAGCGAGACGCCAACGCCACCCAGTGCGACAGCCAGGCCGGCCTCGGAGTCCGATGCACCGAGGCGCAGTGGCGAACCCACCGTGCGGAAGCGGGCCAGAAAGGCGGGAACGCCGATCTTGTCCATCAACAACACAGGCACCGTGTTTTTCGACAACAAAAGCGCCTGCCGGATGGAGATGTCGCCTGCATATTCCCCATCCGCATTTGCTGGGCGGTATCCGGCGATGTCGATTGGCTGATCGGCTACGATCGTATCGGGATGCACGAGAAGCTTCTCAAACGCCATCGCATAGATGAAGGGTTTGAGCGCCGAACCGGGCGAGCGGATCGACCGGACCAAGTCTACATGGCCTTGGCGGCTCTCGTTTGTCTGGTCACCCGACCCGACATAGCAAATCACCGCGCCATCGCTGTTGCGCATGACTATGATGGCGATGTTCACCCCAGGCTCCCAATCGCGCAGCGCCGTCCTTGCTACCTGCTCCAGGGCAGTTTGTAGATGTTTGTCGAGAAGCGTGGATATCCCGGCGTCGGTTGTCAACGTTGGCTTCAGCCGCAGTGCGAGATGGGGTGCCAGTCGCGGCAGGCCTTCCGCGCGTACGCCAAGAGGCTGCGCGGCGGCGGCCAGGCGCGCCGCTTTCGGCGACGACCGAACGTCGCGCAAGCGTCGACAGCACGTGGTTGCGCGCGGCGAGCGCGGCCTTGGGCGCGCGATCGGGTCGCCGGGTTTCCGGAGCCTGCGGCAATGCCACCAGAAGCGCCGACTGTTCCAGGGTGAGTTCTGTCGGCTCCTTCCCGAAATAGGTCAGTGACGCGGCGCGGATGCCCTCCAGATTGCCACCATAGGGCGCTAGCGTGAGGTACGCGTCGAGAATCTGTTCCTTGGACAGCACACGCTCGAGCTTGATGGCTCTCAGGCTCTCGCGCAGCTTGGAGCTGACCGTCCGCGGGCTTGGGTCGAGCAGGCGAACGAGTTGCATGGTAAGCGTGGAGCCGCCGGAGACGACGCGGCCTTCGCGCAACGTGAGCAGACCGGCGCGCGCCAGCGCGAGAAAATCAACGCCGCGATGCGCGTAGAAGTTCTGATCTTCGTAAGCCAGAAGCCGTTCCAGGTGACGAGGATCGACAGCGCTTGACCTGGCGTATAGTCGCCACTTGTCGTCTTGTGATTGGAAGCCGTTCAGCAGCTCGCCGTCGGCCGCGTAGACAAGACTTGAACGATCGTCGAGCTTGCTCAGCGAGGGCAGCGTGACGCTGCGAACCGACAGCTCTAATGCCGTCAGCAGGCACACCACCGCAAAGATGCCGTTGGCGAAAACGCGGGCGAGAGTGCGTAGCGCTCTCATCTGGCTGTGCCGGGGCCATCGACCTCAAAGCGCAACTGCTGGCTGATCAGGGTATCGCCGGGGAGGTCGAGCCGCTCGATTGTCGTCGGGTGGAAACAGGAACGACCCCGCGGCGGCGACGCTGACAATGAACCCCTGGCGAAGCACGATCGTGTTTGGAGCGACCTCTGGCGCGACCTCTGTTTCGCTGCCGCTGATGTCGGCACCATCCTGTTCCGGGCCGGCGGCGGCTTCACCATCTTCTTCGACTTCGGACTCGTCCGCGTCATCTGCGGCAGCGTCGTCGGCAGGTGCGTCCTGGCCGACGGTCGGCTTGCCCAGGTCAGGCACGACAATGGACTTCCACCCCTGCGGCTGTGCATCCATGGATCGGACAGATCCGAGCATTTCGAGTTTGCGCAGATCGCCGTTCAGAACGATACCGGACAGGTCGGGGGATACCATCGTGAACGCGCTTGGCAGCAAAGCTTCCAACATCAGTGGATTGTCGCTGGCGCCGAGATCACCGCTCGCCTTCAGATCGCCGAGCACCGAAGCGTTCGCCTCGACCACAACGACGATCCGCTCGCCCACGCTCAGATGGTCGTGGCTGATGTCAATTTCCTTTCCCGTCTTCTGCCGGAAGAAGCGGCGGCGCAGACTCTCGGGGGCAGGGCGCTGCCATCGGCGTCGATGAGGTTGCCGCTCAATGTAAAAAACGCCTGCGAGTCCGGACCTGAGATCCTCGCGACCGTAATGTCGTGCAGATCACTATAAGCGACTGGATCGCTTTCCAGAATGCCGTCGCCGCGCTCCTTGATCGTGACCACATTGTCTTCGCTCAATTCGAGGTCGGCGACTTTCAACGGCTGCGGGTCCGTCGCCTTCAGGTCGGCGATCGAGCGGGCAAGCCAGCCTCGCGTCTTGAGATCGAGTGGCTTGTCTCGCTTCAAGAAAGACTCTGCCACCGGTTTCAGCAACGCAGCGTCCGCATCCGCGTTTGCCAGCATGCTGAGCGCGACGGCCTTGCGATAGTCGTCGAGATCGCCCAGATAGTCGCTAGGCTTGGCATAGGCCGTCGTCAGGGTCTCGGCGGGATTGACTTTTTTGCCATACTGCGACTGCACCGCCAGCGTGACCAGTTGCGAGAACACGCCCTCGGACGGGGGATCGTCAGCACTATCGGCGCCACCGCAGCCGCCAATCTCCTCCAACTGGGAACTGTCGAGCCTGTCCTCTTGCGCGAGTAGCAGCATCGCATAGCGGGCTTCGAAAGAGCAGATGATGGTGAGATCGTCATCGAGCGACTTTTTGCGGATCGCATCTGCAATACGCGCACTGATATAAGCGAGCGAATTACGGATGGCGTCCTCCGACACCGCATATCCCTTGCCTTGAGCGCGGATCAGGAAGTCAAGCGCCGAGGCGTTGCGCAGCAGCCCGTTGCGACCGGCATATTGGGACTTCTTGCTGTCGAACCCAAGTTCGGTCGGAAGAAATTCGCCATCCGTGCGATAGGGTACAAAAACACCATCAACCATCTGCAAGGCCTGGATGCCCTCGATGTCGGCTTGGACGCGTTGTTTGGCTGCCGCATCGACGTCACCGGCCGATGTCTGCAGGCCGACCATTCCGAGCCACGTCAATTTGTCGAGCACCGGTTCGGCATCGGCTGGATCGGGTGAGCCTGAACTTGCGAGACGCAATTCGTCCCCCTTGCTCGCCATGCGCATGACGACTTGCACCGTCGCCGGATCGTAACGTCCGTTGACCACGCCCTCAAGCTTGCGCTGGATATCTTCTGGACTGGAGCCGAGCGGGAACGGTGGCAAGGTCTCCTGTGCGACGATCGCACTCGGGCGCACGTCAAGTGTCCACGTTCGACGCCGCTCTTCAGGGGGCAGCGCATCGGGCTGCCCAACGGCGGCTATGTCCAGGGCGAGTTCCATGAGCCGCCTTTCGACGTCTGCGGGATCTCAAGGCGCAAGGACAGGTCTTTCGGGTGTCCCTGCGGCGCGCTGACAAGGAACGCACCTGCCGCATCCTTAGGGAGCGGCGTGCCGGTCGAGCGCCGTGATGTTTGCCGCTATGCCCCCTTCGCCCCTTCAGCGTCAGAGCATAGTCGCCCGGGATTGTTGGCCACGCCGAGGTTTTCAATGCCGTAGCGGCAGGATGGGTTTGTCACCGGACAACAGGAACTCAGGCGTACCGAGGCTGGTGACGAGAAGATTGCGCACCGCCACGGTATGTACAGCCGTGGAAATACGGTTGGTGGACCAGGCTACGACGTAGACTTTGAGCGAACCCGTCTGCAACTGCGTGCTGGCGAAGGTGAAGGACGCACGCCCATTCTCGAACTTCACCGGACCCATGCCCGCCGCTACGATGTGCCTGGAACTGTAATTGGACAGCGCCTGTCGGCCCGGCCTGTCGCCGCCTTCCCTCAGCAGGCGCCCATAATTGTCCATGATGCGCAGCGACATCTTCTCGCGACCGAAGAAGGCTGTCGCGATGGCGTCAAAACGCGCCGCGTGGTTGGTGAGACCCAGCAGGCCTTCGTCGACGACGAATGCCACCGCGAATGCCTCCTGTCCCTCCGGCTGTACACAGTCGCCATTCTGCCCGGACAAGCAGGCCTCAAAGGTCAGCGGCTCGCCGGGCCGGATGTAGTCGTTCTCCAACGGCACGTCGCGCCGAATGGACACACCGAAAACAGCGCTTGCGTTGGCGACTTCAAAATAGGTCGCGCCGATGGCGCGCGCCGGGCCGATCTGGCGGAGCTGGCCTCCAGGTTCGGCCCTGAAGGCCGTGGCAAGTGCGTGCAGCCCTTTGCCGGCCCATTCGGGCTTCGCCTTGATTGTGACCTTACCAGCAGTCAGATCGTGCTCGGACCAATCCAAGACATCGCCATCGGCGATGGCGATCAGAACTTTGCCGGACTCGAACGGCCTGTCCACCAGCAGTTCGATGTCTTCGCCCGGCTCGTAGCGTTCCTTGGTCGCGGACAGCACGAAGAGGTTCGGTTCCAGGTCTTCGACCGAAGTCTGTGCCACACCTGTGTTGAAACGCACGGAAGCCGATGCGGACGACGACTTGTCCTTTACCGATACGATGTAGCGGCCGTCGGAAAGGCCTGGCGCAAGATTTTCCAGCACAACGTGGCCGGCACACCCATTCCGTGCGCCGAAAACTTTTGCCGTCTGCTCTATCCTTATCTCACGCGTCGCAACCGGCTCGCGCGGACGGGACACGACATGTTGCCAGACGCCGTCGACATTTTCCCATGAATAGGATTCACGCTCGCGCCAGACGGTGACAACGAGATCGCGGCCGAGGACCAGCGAGCCATCTCGACCTACGATCGCCAGATCCAGGTCGAGCTTGTAGCTGTTTGTCGTTGTCGGGGTCACGCGCGGCAATGCCGAAATGCCAAGCGTCACGTCCGACGGAGGGACGGGCACGGGAAACTGGCCTGAGGCCAGCGGCCCTGAACTGTCAAACAGCGTAACCTCGACATTGGCAGCCAATGGCTTCGTCGAAATCGGCAGAGTCACCCGGTCGAGCGACAATGCCAGCACGCCATTCTCATCTGTATAGTCGATGAAGCTTCTTGAGACTGTCGGTAGTCCTTTGTCATCGAATTCACCGAAACTCAAATCGCCATGGCAGGCGCCGGGCGGCGTTTGCTGCGGCGATACACGGACCATGACCTCCGCCTTCAATCCCGCCGCCATCCCCTGGTTCGTACCTTCGGAACCGTAGAGATACTGGGCCCGTACCTGGCCCTCAATCCGCGCCTTACCCTTATCGGCCGCGGTCACCCTCAGCGAGGTTGCGCTATCGCTTCCGAAGTCCAGCCGTACACGATCCGGTTTGATCGGGCCGATTTCTATGCGGCTTTCAGCAAGGCGTTGGTCTCCCGACATCAAGGCGATCATCGCGGGACCAGGTTTGGCGGCGGCGGGAATTTTGATCGGCGCCATGAACGCTCCAGCCGCCCATTGGGAAGGTTCGATCTTTTCCGACAAGACCGGATAATCTGAGATTTCCAGGCGCAACTCGGAGGCGACATTGGCCGGATTGGCGACCGTGCGGTCCCGCAGCAGACTGAATACTTGCGCTTGCTCGCCAGGCTGGTAGATGCCGCGATCGGTATAGATGAATGCAGCTTCCCGGCCCTGTTCGAGCGTGTTGCCGACATTGAGCCGCGACAGGTCGAGCCGTTCCGAACCGAATTGAAGGAAATTGAAGTCTTTATCGGTGTCGGCAAGAATCGCCACGAGCGCGTTGCTGCTCGTGCCGCGAGTCAGACTTACCGGAAAGTGCACCACACCAAACTCGTCGGTCTTCGCCTCCGCAAGCAGCCGATTGCTTTGAGCGACCAATTGGACCGTGGCGCCTTCGACGGCTTCGCCAGTCTTCAGCGATCGCGCCACAACGCTGAAATCGTGTTGCCCCTCGTAGAACGACAGGCCAATATCGGAAATCACAAACCACTGCGCGGTATAGACTTCGCAATGGGTGTCATCCGGGTCGGTGCAATGAAATTTCTTTTCCGGACCTTCGCTGTCTATAGGCGCGACAAGTGCATAAACGCCCGGCACGTAAAGCTGCGATGTGTAGGAATCGGTATCGAACGCACCCGCCAGGTAGGTGCCGTTGATCGACAATAGAGGGTCGGACAGATCAGCGACCGGCTGCAGGGGCGGTATGGAGCTGATCCCTGCGGCATCCGTCGTGCTCTTGCGTGCTGGATCTCTCAGCCAAAGATCACGGTCGTCGAGAATGCGGCGGACCGGCACAAAAGTCTGCACGGTCGTGTTCCGTTCGTCAGGCTTGATCTTGCGCTTGGCCATGCCCGTCCACAAAACCTCGGAGAAGGTCTTCAGCAATGCCTGGTATTCCCGGTTCGGGATGCCGTTGCGAATATGGCCGAGCGCCAGATGCCGGTAGAGCGATCGGTCCACCAACCGGTGGATCTCGATCGGAAATTCTTCTTCAATGTTGGTCAGCGACACGGGCAATTCCCCGCGGCCGCTTCGGGGCAAGATGAACTCCCCATCGCCGAATCCGATGCGTTGTGGCAGCTCGGGAAGCTGGATGCTGAGGGCCTCGACAGGTCCCAATCTGGAGCCATCCGCTGCCGCCAGTTCGGGCAACAGCTGGACCGAGTAGGTTTTCCCGGCCCTCAGGCGCAAAAGGCACAGCATCGACCCTTCGGCGCGTGCGTCGAAGGATTCAGCGGGCAGCGCGTCCGAATCCAGAGAAAGTTTCACCGCGGCGCTATACTCGCGGCTGTTTTCGTTGAGGGCACGATCGAATCGGATGCAAACTCGTATGTCCGCGCCTTCGATCTGGTAGTCGACCGGGCTATTGCGTTCTGGGTACACGAGCGGGCGGAAATTCAAGCGCTTGTCACCGCCTTTCAGGTCGGCCTTGGCAAGCGGCGGCACGGTAGTCTGTATCTCACGATACACATCGTCCAAAAATGCGGCTGTTTCGGCCACATCCTTGCTGATGGCCGTCATGTCTGCTTCGGCTTGCTCACGTGTGCGCTGCAGCGTCTGGATACGGCCATTGGGCTTGTTCGGATCCGGCGCGACGAAGTCATCATCATCGGTCCCCAGCCGCGAAGCCTGCTCCAGCAGAAGCCGCGCCTCGTCTTGCTTTACCTTTGCCGCATCGAAGAGAGCCCGCTCGCGCTCCAGGCGGCTTCGCAGGTTCGATGATGCCAGCAGAAGGGCTTCGATCTTGTCGCCGTCGCTTTTGGCCAATTGCGAGCTCCGCACGGCGGCGGCCAGTCCGTTGCTGGCGGCCGAGTCCGAGCTGGCCCAGGCTTTGGCCAAAGCAAGCCAAGACTGCCCGTTGTCCTTGTCGAGCGATGTCAGTGATTCACTCAATCGAACGATCGCAGCGACATTGCCGGTCTTGCGCGCCTGGCTGAGTTCAGCCAGCAGGTCTACAACGGTCTCGCTCGGCTCGGCAGGCTTCAACGAGCGCATATACCCAGAGGCAAGTTCTACTAGGTCGGGATTTGTTATCTCCGCGTTGGCGCGGCCAGTAAGACCCAAGACTAAGGCAAATAACCAACATCCAAACCTGGTCATCGTCGTACTCCCACCCGCGTTATACGAGCCACCAAAGCGTGAAAGTGTCAACCGAAATGGCGAAGCGGGCGCGCTCGCAACGATTTGCAATGGTGCGCCGCTGGCCTATCGCCGCCGCGTCGAGGAGGATTTGGACGTGCTGCCGTTGCGTGGCCATGCGTCTTGCACCATCGACGGTCCCTATGACAGTTCCAATCGAACGGGGTGCGGCTGCAAATATCGCGGCTTGCATTGCAACTGGCAACGGCGCTTTTTATAGAGCAACGACGCCCCTTCAAAGGTCGAAAAATTGGAAATCTGAAAAACCACGTTGCTCCGCAACTACTTCGTGGTACCATAAAATTCATTGACATAAATTTACGGGCGTCAGCATTTGTGCACTGACGAGTGATGGAATCCGCAGGACACAGAGTTATCACGTTGTACAAGAGAAAATATATGTCTATCTCGTTTAACGAGTTTTGATGTTGTCAGCTATGCTTGGATCCGCCGGGGGGTCGAAATGCCAGGGTACCAAGTTAGACGAATAATTTTGATCGTATCAACTTTGTGCGGTGGAGTTCTATATTTCGGATGGTCAGGCGCGCAAACGCGGGACTACAAGGTTGATGAACGTCCCGCTCTCCCGTTCCCGCCGGGGGTCTCAGTCGAGTCTCAGTGCGGGGACGTAAATCACCTTCAAGACGTTGAACGGTATGACGGTTCACTCGGTGTGTCGCAGGACTACGTTCGCGCAAATGAGCCATCGACTGTTCAGCTGCAGTGGTTGAATGAGACATCGATTAGGTCCCGCCTTCCCAACGATTTTCCAGGAAACGTTTCCGGCCAGCGTTGGTGCACAGGCACTCTTATTACAGATACTTTGGTTTTAACCGCAGGGCACTGTTTCGAAATACAGGACAAATATGGTTGGACCTCTCCCTACAAGCGCGGGATCAACCATGAACGCATCTATGCGGAGCCGTCGGTCATTGCCACGTTGTTCGTGGCCAATTTCGAGTATCAGGTTGACAAGGACACCGGCCAGATCAGGACACCGAAGGTTTTTCCGGTCGTGCGGCTTGTTGAGCTTGAGCAGGGCAAATTGGACTACTCAATCGTCGAGCTCGGTCGCGACCCTGAGGGCAAATTGCCCGGTGATCGCATTGCGCCGGCCTCTTTGTCTCAGCAGGCGCCTCAAGAAGGCGACGTCGTGGGCATAATTCAACATCCTCAAGGCGAACCGAAGAAAATTGAAGCCGGCCGGCTGTTGAGCGCAGCAGGTAATACGTTGCTCTACGATGACATCGACACATGGGGCGGGTCTTCCGGAGCAGGCATCCGCGATGGAAGCGGTAAACTGATCGGCGTACATACCAATGCCGGGTGTACATCCACCAAGAACCACAGTGAGGGCGCCAACAAAGGCGTCAAAATTCGAGCGCTTGCAGCCGTGTCGGATCAGTTTTGACATAGCGAATGGCCGATCAATCCTCGGAGGCACCTTATGCGCAGTAAATACGTGAAGGGTATCGCTCTGTTTTTGTATTCTTCCGCCGTCGTTTTGTGCCCCGGGATGGCCGCGGCTGACGACAATGCGCTTTGGCAGCTGCGCGGCGTCGCCAACATCGCGCCAACATTGCAGATCGAGCTAGCCAAAGCTGGGGAGCCAATCTGGAAGACAATCGAGACAAAGGGCGGGGCGAGTCTTCGGCGGGTCGTGACGGAGACTTGTGGCGATCAACCACCTGCGGTTTCGGACTTTCTTCTGGCGGAAAGCGTGCGACTGAACGTGGCGAGCAATCCGGATACATTGGTGGCGGAGGGGAGTGCGGTAGCCGTGCCGTTCTGTCTGAAGGTGGAAAGGAATGTCGAGGTCACGATTGCCAAAGGGGATACTCCAGAGAAAATCATGAAAGACAATTACGGTGTTTTCGGAAGGAAGACACTGGACCGGTTCTATGACTTGAACGGTCCCAAATTCGGAGCAAACAGCTTTCATGAGTTTGCGCAGAAGCTGCCCATCGGCGAGACGGTAACCGTGCCTTGGGCATCGCAGATCAGAGTGTTCGCCGAACGCCCAGAATCGACACGAAGTCTGCCGGACCTTTTGAACGCGGCCCAGGACGCTACATCGGTCCTTCCGCAAATTGAAAACACGTTGGCGCCTGCGGTAGAGACGCAGAACCGGGAAGCATACCAATTCAGTGTCGTCAATTCGGTTGAATTCGAAAGTTCCACGCAGAGCTGCTCCACTGGCAACGGTGCCGCGTCGGCGGTGGACTTGGACTTACTGGCACAGCGATTTGCTATCCAAAAGGCGCAAAGCGATGCATTCAACTCATCGACGGCCAAATCGGCGACAGTCGGGATAATCGACACCGGCATCAGCGAGATCGGCGATAGTTTTTTCAAACTGGCGTTTTTCTCACCCAATCCTCGGGAGCTTGTCGGGACGCAAGATACTGACGACGACGTGCCGCAAAACAACTTTGTAGACGATATCTACGGTATCAATTTCAACTCGCGCAGTGGAGATGTCAGACCCTATCCGGACGATAGCGAGATCAGATCTCACGGCACTAAAATGTCAGCGATCATTCTTGGCGGCCCGAGAATTGCCACCGAATGGACAGGCAAGCCGACCGTGCCATTGATCAGGCTGAAAGTTGTGAATTTTGAGTCAGCGAGAGATCCGGGTGCGACCGTTGGAGCCGAAAACCTAGCTGGCGCAATCGGTTATCTGGCCGATCAAGGTGCAGACGTTATCAATATGAGCCTTTCCAGCGGCCAGAATATTTTTCCCGTTTCTCAGATGATCACTGCAAAACAGAATGTGCTTTTTGTTGTCGCCGCCGGGAACGCGAAATCAGGAGAAGGTCGAAATATCGACTTCAGTCCCCTGGTGTTTCCAGCTCGCTACGGCGGGCGGAGCGGTGATCATAAACGGACTGTCGTCACTGTTGGCGCTCACGATCTCCAGGGGGAAAAGGCCGCATTCTCCAACTATTCATCACAGTTCGTGGATCTGCTAGCGCCAGGTTGCTCAGTCCCGACACGCGACGATCAGGGTAACCCGGTAGAAGACAATGGGACGTCCCCCGCCGCCGCATCGGTTTCCTTCGTCGCCGCACTGCTGAATACGCTGGGCTTTGCCGACCCCGGCAGCGTGAAAAATCGGCTGTTGACCTCCGTCGATTTCAACGAAAAGCTCAAGGACACCGTATGGTCGTCTGGACGGCTTAACGTAATAAAGGCAATTAGTGTCTGGGATGATGTTATTCAGACAACGGATATGAAGTACAAGTTTGTGAAGATTAAAGACAGAGCATCTCTAAATAGATATTGCTCGGAATCGTCGTTGCGACCCGATATTGGCAGGGTAAGAAAAATAGTTCCGAATATCTCGACTGCCGCTGGCATCAAAATAGAATATTGGGTCGAGAACGACAACCTCATTTCGCGATTGCGCTGCCCTCAGATAGACATCCCTGCGGGTGACAGCATTGGCGATATCGGCGGCGAGGCAGGTCCGAGCCTGTCCGATGTCCAAGACATCACGTTCTCGGCTTTCAGCCCGGTCCATTGATGCCACTGCGGTTGACAAAAGCGCAACACCGGCCACGCCAGTGCAATGGGACTTGGCATCTGGTTCGAGCCGTGGGAGCCGGCGTGACTTGGCTGCTCGCGATTTCAATGGGTGCGTCATGGGCTCAAGAAGCCGAGCAGCCAAAGACCAGAATGAACGGTGAATACTTCCTTCAGCAACAAGGCGCGACCGCGCCGAGCGAACCCTACGATCCCCACAAAGCATTCAGCGCCTACAGGGTCACAAACGGAACAGAGGTCTTCGAAGGCACGCCTGTTATATTGCCGGAGGTTGTCAAAATTGTCTTCAAGGCTGAGGACGGATCGCCAGCTTTTTGCACCGGAGTGGCGGTCGCTGCCGATCGAATCTTGACAGCAGGCCATTGCGGCTGTGGTATCCCGGAAAGCTATAGTGTGCGATTTTTGAGCGCCCCCAATCTGAGCTCCGAGGATATAACGCTTGATCGCGCTCCCGTCGTTTTCCCGGGGTTCGATTGTATTCGCGAACTTGAACCGCAACCTGGCCGCGATCTTGCGGTGCTTTATCTCCAGATAGCTGGGGAAGACATCAAGCCGCCACCGATCGCGCAGATGACATTGCCTTTCGAGGGCACGACCGCTCGGCGCGCATTCATCGCGGGTTACGGCCGTACAGAAACTGGCGCGTTTCCAAACGGCTTGCTCGGCGCGTTCACGCCCATCAAGGACTATTTTTGCATCAGAGGCGGCTATGCCGGATCGCCTTGCGCCAGTTTTCGTGAGTTCGTGCTTTCAGACCTCATTTCTTCAGCAGTTCCGGGGGTTGATAGCTGCGATGGCGACAGCGGCGGCCCCGTATATTGGTTTGGAAAGACTATGGGACACGATGGCATTGAAGAGGTTCACAGATTTCTGATCGGCATAACCTCCCGCGGGCTATCGGGTGTACCGCAGTACGGCGCGACATCATGTGGCGGCGGCGGCATTTATTCCGTCGTCGGCCATGTCGATGTCCTGGCCTGGCTCAGCGTGAACGGCGCAACTTCAAGTGTCGGGCTCAATGCCCGCCACTTCGCTGAGGACGATGCAAGTCCAGCAGAGCAATAAGGCCAGCCGAAAAGAGTTTTGGAGAGCAACCAGTCTAGTCCGATCACTGTCCCGCACTCGCCTCGAGGCCAGCACAAAATGATTCCGGATTTGTCGGATGCATCAGAACAGAATTTCGCATGCAGGCATCGTAAGAGACGGAGCCATAGCCTGTATCGGCATCGGGAGAGGCGAATCTGGAGCTTGAGCGCTGGGGAGACGCGTTGCCGTCGGAATTGTTACCACCCGCCTGCTTTTCGACCTCAGCGTTGTAAGCACGAAGCGTGGCCAAAAGCTCAGCTTGCGCCGCGATCAACATTGTTTTGTTCTCGGCATCGGTTTTCCCGATCACCAGTGCCCGAACAGGGATGGAAATGACCACTTGAGCTGTTCGCAACACAAAATCGGCCAGTGCATTGGCCTCACTCGGCTTGCTAACGCTGACGGATTGCAGGCTGCCATCCTCGAATTTGATTTTCATGCTGCGAGTCACAAACGCTGAACGCTTGATCTCAAGCATCATGGCAGGGGCGGCGTTTGCCATGGTTACGCGTTGCGAGCCAAACAATTGCCACGCCGGACCGACAGGATCGCGATTGCGTTTCATGGTGACGAGCTTGTGAGTAAGAAGCGGCTTATAGAGAACGCCCTTGATGCCGTCAGACTTCGGTGGCGGATTTCGGTCTATGATATCGAGTCCATAATAGGGAAATTCCTTTTTGGCCTGAGGACGATATCCGGAACACAAATCGTTCTCCCACTTTGGGACGTACGGATCGTTGGCGGGCTCCAGAAACAGGCAATAGTCAAGGTCACGGAGCGCGGCGTTCACGCGTAGCATTTGCGTGCGATCGAACGGATCGACCTCAAAGCGAGCTGTCACCAATTTCTTATCAATGACGTCGACAGCCCCTCTCGTTCCTGCAGCCGCAGCAACAGTTGCCGCCGCGTCGACGATCTGGTTGGCAATGTCGAGGGTCTGGTCATGGTTCGATGTGGAAATTTGCTCCAAAAGCAGTCCGCCGCGCTTGTCTGGCCCCGTGTCACGCTGGATGTTGACCTTGTCCTCAGCCCAGGCTGACGCAAGAAAATCCAGACAGTAAATCCGTGTCGGGTCAGGCTGCGCCACAATCTCGACAGCTCCAATGTCGTATCGGGCTGGGGTGCCTTTTGCCGGGTCGGGGTCGGCTTCAGTGTAAGTCACGTCGAATTTCAAAACATGTTTCGGCAGCGCGTAGGCGCCAGCACTATTTTGGCAGGCGAAGCCGTTTTCACTTTTGTGATTTCCCTGTTCGAACGAAGTCGTTGTCAAAACTGGCTGACAGCCCGCCAACGACATAAACGCTGGGCCAATGGCCATCGATATGAAGCACCGAAGGACGCGAGCCAGTCGGTTGCGAATAGCTGTCATCTGGGCAACTCCCCGGCGATGTCATCGCAAACGCCCGGCGAGATAAACGCTGCCTCTCCCGATTGGTCGGTGATTGTAGGGGAGGGGAGCAGCCGCCCGTACCGCAGCCCGTAGTGCCAGTAATAATGGCCCCTGTGCCTTTGCTGATATTAGGCTTCGCCGCCCCTTTGTTCTTCTCGAACTCGATAAATTGGCCCTGCGCGACAAGCAACTTGTCTTCAGCATCCAAAAGCAGCTGGGATTTGCTGGCGCGGTCTATTTCCGCCTTGATCGTGACGCTTGGCAGCGAAACGACGCCATAGACAATATCAAGTGGGATCTCGACTATTCCTCGGACGGAGCCGGACCTTGCGAGGCAGAAGTTCTTCAGGACGCCGTTGTCGAACTCAAGGCCAATCCTGCTCTTGGCAAAGGCGACGCGATTCAGGCCCAGCGAAACGATAGGTGAAAGGTTCTCCAGATAGACGGTCTTCGTCTCTCGAAGCTGCCAGGTTCCAGGCCCGCCGGCGTCATCCTTGGTGTAGACGGAAAGTCCGTAGGGCAGACGGGGCCGATACAGAATTCCCCCACGGTCGGGCTTTTCCCGAAGCCATCTTTTTTGCCTGGTATGGGCAAGCTTCTGCGAGGGGAAGTTCGACGATATTCGATGAGGGTTGCTGCAGTAGGCTTCTGGAGAGGTTTCCTTCATCTCGAAACTGTAGTCATCGAGAACGAGGCAGAAGCCGAACGATTTGATCCGGTCGTTGACGGCCGCCATCTCTTCGGCATCGAGCGGATCGACCTCGAATCTTCCAAGCAGAACCGGATCGCCAGTTTGGACCGCTGCCCTTGGATTGAAATCCGGACTGCGGGAAAGCACCACGAAGATAGCCCGGATCAGCTTCCGGATAACGGTGGCAGATTGGTCAACTGCGTAAGATGCGACATAGTTGAGCATGCCGGAAGCTGAAGGCGTAGCCGCCGGACCTGTCGCATAGCTCACAGAGAGCGTGTCGTCAGCGAAGGCATTTGCAACATAGTCCAGACAGTAGGTGAAATGAGTGTCGGGATGCGAAATCGGAGTGAGATTGTCAAGGAAGGGTGCAGAGGCCGGATATTTGGAAATCTCGAATTGCCAAGTGGTCATGGATAGGGAGTACGATCCAGCCTCTGTGCTGCATCTGACTGTGTCAGATGTTTGCTTGTTCGCAGTTTCTCCTGGAACCAAGGACACGCGATAGGATTCTGCCACGTTGCAGCCAGCCAGAAAGCCAAACATAACAATCATGCAAATCGCGAGCGGAATGCCCAATCGTAGCTTTGCTCGAGCGGTCATCAAGGCGCCGTGCAATAGATTGTTTGTTTGTCGTTCCACAGCGAGACCGAAAAGCTGGTCCTCTCGTCAGCGGGAACGAAAACATTCTCGAGGCCAGGATTTGCGGTCGCGCCAGACCAATTTTCGGGCACGTTTGAGTCGAGGCAACGGTAGAAAACGACGGCGGTCTTGTACTGTGGCGATACAAATGGCACCGGATCGTAACCGCACAAGCTGGTCGAGACACCGGCTGGAGCGGTGCACGAAGCCTTGTTTTCGCACTGGGTGCGCATAGCTGCAGTGGCATTGCACCAACGGTCTAGCGATCCAGGGGCTTTCGCCTTGCCACGTGCCAGGACCTTGCCGATGGCGCGGCGGTCGCCGTAGATTGCCGACACGATATGGACACGCTTTTGCGCGGCCACAGCGACCGGCATAAGAAGAGCATACAACCCGGCGACAGCAGTGCGGGCATCCCGGTCATTTTTGATTGTTTGCAGATTGGTATCCGCGACCTTGTCAACGCCAATTGCGTCCGTGATGGCCTGCACATGGGTTTGCATCTTTCCGAGCAGATCGGGCGGCCATGACTTTGTGAACAGCGCTAGCAAATTCGTGAGCGACTTGCGGACATTTTCATCAGTCTTTGGCGCTGCGGCGACCGCCGCGACCATTTTCGCATCGAGACGCAATAGAGAGGCTGCCGCGTTCTTTCTTGTGAGCAGTTCGTCCGCTTGGTTCGCGGCCAGTATCAGCGCATCGGCATAGGCATCACCGGGCAGGGTCGCGCCGGCCTTATTGAATTCCTTGAGCTGAGCGGTCAGTTTGTCGACCAGCTCCTTGTCCGGATCCGGTCGGCTTTGCGCCTTGGCAAGCGCCTGGAGGACGTCAATAAGCATCGTCAACTGGGTGCTGCTAATGCCATCGGCAGCACCATCCACTTGGAGAGCTTTCGTCAGCTCGACCAGCTTCTTGGCAACCTCGGATGGTGGTTGCGTATCGCCGCTGCTGGGAGGACTTTCCGTTGGTGTTGAAGTCGGCGCCACAACGGGCGTGCCTGGCGGAGACACATTTCGCAAATTCGTTTGCGCCCACAAGGCCAAGGAACTCATATTCAACATCACCGTTGCAAGAACGATGGCAGTAAAAGTTCGACCGATTCGCATCCCACCCTCGAATCAACTAAGGGCAGAGCGTATTCTCGTGGGAGGTGAAAAAATCCACCACACTATAAAATCCACAGATAAATCATATTTTGACGAGGCCGGCAGAAATCTAGCCCTGCGACTGCGCCCTCGAAAATTGCGCAGTGTAAAATTCCGACCAATTGATTCCGACAAATCGAAAAACCTTAGAATATTTTCTGCGACGATTTAAAACAAACCCCGATTTTTCGACGGTCTCGGTGATGGCAACTCGCTGGCAGAAGACCTCGCGCGAGGGCCGCGACTATTACTCCGTCAAGCTCGACGGTCCCAGCTTCCCCGCTGCGGTCTATGCGAGCTTGGTCGAGGCCGACACCGAGGGCGACTTCTCGCTCATCTGGTCCCGCCGCACCGCAGAGTGATCCGACAAAACACGAAGCCCCGCCGCAAGGCGGGGCTTCGCCATGTTCAGGTCAGGCGCAGCCTAGGCCTCTGTCAGATGCAGCAGGTTACGCTTTGGCTCGCGCCTTGCGCGCCTTCGTCACGGGCGACTTGATTGCCACCGCAGTGGTTCTCGCTGCCGCTGCACGCACGGCCGGTTTGCGTTTTTCTGCCGCGGCAGACGTGGGCGTCGCCGCCTTGCGCCCGAGCCCTATTGATTTCGCCAGGGCCGAGCGGGTGGCCGCGTAGTTCGGCGCGACCATTGGATAGTCGGACGGCAGGTTCCACTTCTGCCGATATTGGTCGGGGGTCAGATCAAAATGCTGGAGATGCCGCTTGAGCGATTTGAATTTCTTTCCGTCTTCCAGGCAGATGATGAAGTCGGGCGTTACCGATTTCTTGATCGAAACTGCCGGCTCCTGTTTTACCGCAGGTTCTACCGCCGGCGTGCCGATGCCATTCAGGGCGGCATGGATGTCGCCGATTAGTTTCGGCAACTCGCCAACCGGTACTGGATTGTTCGATACATACGCCGCGACAATGTCAGCCGTTATCGATACGGGTATTCAGTTTGTTGCCTTGCTCCAGAGCAGTGGTCATATAATTTCCCTTTTTTGTCTCGGATGAATTGAGCGACGTTTGATCTTTCTGCCCTGCCCACGACGCAAATAGTACGTTTCTTCGTAAAATCCACCTCTCTTGTGCAACGTGACAAGAGTAAGTTTCGCTTCTGTCGTTCCATCGGCTGGGTGCCCTCGCCGATCTCATCTAAAGCGTGGAGATTCCCTCGCTTTCCCGCCCGTTCCAGCTGTGCCGAGCAGTGCCGCTGGCTCGCACCCTCGCTATAGAGTTTCTATCAACGCGCGGTGCATGATCGCAACCTGGGGGCGGGAAGGTTTCGAGGGGAACACGATCTGGCGTTTGAAGTTTGCTCATAAGGCAGCGCCTGCTTTGGCGAGCTTCGCCAACTCAAGCCTTGCGCCCTTCATCATCAGGATCAAGGCCTCGGCGAAGGAAGATTGTCGGTAGCGACGAAGAACGCGAAACCCGCCTGCGCAAGCGCTTGACTGCGGCGTCGGCGCTGGCGCACCGGCGGTAGTCTGCTGTTCGGGCTGTGTGCCGGCCGCTGCTCGCGCCAACTGTGGCTAGGTTCGCCGGCCCATCCGCTATTCACGTCGTTCAGCATCGAACGCCTGCCGACCCTTTGCAGACCACAATCTTTTTGCTTGTTCGCCTTCATCGCTTTGCAGCTTGGCGGCGATCCAAAGCATCGCGCCGTAGATGGTAGCGCGATCGTCATTGGTGAGCTCGACAATGCCTGCCTTGACGACGAGCCCGCCGAGCTCGATGAGCTGCCGTGTGCGCTTGCGACGCTCGACCTGCCAGGCGCGCATGTCATTGCGAGCCAGAGCCGCTTGCCGGCGATTGTGAGCTGCCTTGTTGCGCTGGAGCGCCGCGAGGGTTGCGCTGAGATGCCAGAGCAGTTCGCCGGGAGCCGCTCTCGAAAAACATCACCCCACGCTTTGCCCATGCCTCACGCTTTGAGGTGTCTTTCGTCTCGGTGATTGCGACCAGTGCGCCGGCCAGTTCGTCGGTGCTGAGCTGATCGGCACCGGTGGCGATCACCAGTTCGCCAAGTTGCTGCACCTTTCGCGTTTTGAGCTCTCGCGCTTTTTCTTCCAGCGCCTTCAGTTCGGCGTCGAAGTCTCGTGGTTTGCGCATGGCTGTCTCCATCTGACGTCAATGGGGCAATGATAGGCGAGCGCCTGCCGGAAGGCTTCAGCGTTGCCGAGACAGCCCGGGACGGGCTGGTCCATCCCGAGATTTTTTCGAGGGAGGGCGCGCTTATACGTCGTGCCGACGTGCGCTTTGCCGTGCAAATGATCTGGTCGCGATGGCGATCTATCATCTTCACGTCAAGGTCATTGGCCGCAAGGCAGGCTCAAGCGTTGTGGCGTCGGCCGCCTACCGCTCGGCTTCGCGGCTGCGTGACGAGCGCATCGAACGCAGCCATGATTTTTCAGCCAAGTGTGGCGTCGTTCATTGCGAGGTGATGCTGCCTGCGGATGCACCCGAAGCCTGGCGCGACCGCGAGAGGCTGTGGAACGATGTCGAGGCGTTCGAGATGCGCAAGGATGCCCAGCTTGCCCGCGAGGTCGAGTTTGCACTGCCGCGTGAACTCAGCCAGGCGCAAGGCATCGAACTGGCGCGCGACTTTGTTCAGGCCGAGTTTGTCAGCAAGGGCATGGTCGCTGATCTCAATGTGCATTGGGACAGTGCAGAGGATGGCAGTCCAAAACCGCATGCCCATGTCATGCTCACCATGCGGTCGGTCGACGAGAATGGCTTTGGCGCGAAGGTTCGAGACTGGAATGCTACCCAGTTGGTCGAGCGCTGGCGCGAGCGGTGGGCGGAACTGGCCAATGAACGCCTGGCCGAACTCGACATTGACGCCCGCATCGATCATCGCAGTCTGGAAGCGCAGGGCATTGCGCTGGAGCCGCAGACCCAGATTGGTGCACCGGCGCAACGCATCGAGGGCAGCGGCCTTGCTGCTGGTGACACTGAAGCAGATCGCGCCGACCTGCATCGCGAGATCGCGCGCAACAATGGTGTGCGCATCATTGCGGACCCATTTGTGGCGCTCGACGCCATCACGCATCAGCAATCGACCTTCACCCGAAAAGACATTGCGAAGTTCGCGCATCGGCACAGTGACGGAATCGAGCAGTTCAACGAGGTTGCGCGAGCCATCACCAACGCACCCGATCTGGTCGAGCTCGGCAAAGACGGACGCGGCGAAGACCGCTTCACCACCCGGCAGATGATCGATACCGAACAGCGCCTTCACCGCGCGGCGGAATTGATGGCGGGACAAGATCGTCATGCTGTGAGTGATACACATCGCGAAGCCGCACTGGCGCGCGCAGTGCAGCGCGGGCCTATTCTGTCAGGCGAGCAGGCCGATGCGCTTGCGCACATCACCGATGGTCACGGTCTTGGTGTCGTCGTCGGCTTTGCCGGAACCGGAAAGAGCGCCATGCTGGGCGTTGCACGCCAGGCTTGGGCAGCAGCAGGCTACGAGGTTCGAGGCGCCGCACTCTCCGGCATTGCAGCCGAGAATCTCGAAGGCGGATCAGGCATCTCGTCACGCACCATCGCCAGTATGGAACATGGCTGGGGACAGGGCAGGGATATGCTCACAGCGCGTGATGTCCTGGTGATCGATGAGGTCGGCATGGTCGGCTCGCGCCAGTTGGAGCGCGTGCTCTCCCATGCGGCCAACGTTGGCGCTAAAGTCGTCCTCGTCGGCGATCCGCAACAGCTACAGGCAATCGAAGCGGGCGCCGCATTCCGTTCGATCCATGAGCGTCATGGCGGCGTCGAAATCGGCCAGGTGCGCCGTCAGCGCGAGGACTGGCAGCGCGATGCCACGCGCGATCTGGCAACCGGCAGGATCAATGCTGCGATCAGCGCCTACGACGCGCAAGGCATGGTGCATCAGGCTGCAACGCGCGACGAAGCGCGAGGTGAACTCGTCGAGCGCTGGGATCGCGACAGGCAGGCGCATCCAGAGGCAAGCCGGATTATTCTCGCCCACACAAACGACGAGGTGCGCGCCCTGAACCAGGCAGCGCGCGAGCGGCTGCGCGTTGCTGGAGAACTCGGCGACGAAATGCAAGTGACTGTCGAACGCGGCCCAAGAAACTTCGCCAGCGGCGACCGTGTCATGTTCCTGCGCAACGAGCGCGGGCTCGGCGTCAAGAACGGCACGCTCGGCGTGATCGAAGAGGTCAACATACGAAGGATGACGGTTCGCACCGATGACGACAGATCGGTTCGCTTCGACCTGAAAGACTACGCGCACATCGACCACGGCTACGCCGCGACCATTCACAAGGCGCAGGGCATGACCGTCGACCGGACCCATGTGCTCGCCACGCCGGGCATGGATGCACATGGCAGCTATGTCGCCCTGTCGCGTCATCGGGACGGGATGGACCTGCATTACGGCAGCGATGATTTTGCCACACGCGACCGGCTCATCCGCACGCTGTCACGCGACCGCGCCAAGGACATGGCATCCGACTATGAGCAAGCCGATCCAGCTCAGAGCTATGCCGAGCGGCGCGGCATCACATTCCGCGAGCGCGTGGTCGAGATCGTGCGCCGGATCGTTCCAGAGAAGCTGCGCGTTAGGATCGGCGGACTGCTGGACGGGTTGCGCTCGCCCGGAGACGGCGAGCCCAGGCAGGAACGTGGGCCTGGGCCGGGAAGGGAGAGTGTTGGGATGCAGATCGGAGATGCAGGTCCGACGCCCGCCAGAGGAAATCTTGCCACCGGAGTGCCGCGCGACACGAATGTGCCGGTTGACGCGGAAGCGGCGTTGCGCAGCGCTCGTACGAAGGCGCTTGTTCGTCACGCGCGCGCTCTCGACGCGATATCGCACAACGGAGATGCGGACGGGAAGGGCAGTCCCGTCCAGATGCGCGAATTGAGGGATGCGCGCAGCGCTTTCGAGAAGGTTCGGCCTCATGGCTGGCGCGATGCCGAAGCGGCTTATGTGAAAAATCCCGAGCTGGTTCGTGAAGCAGGTGCCGGCCGCGTCAATCGAATCGTGCTTGCTCTCCAGCTTGAAACGGAAATCCGCACCGGGCTGGACATCGATCCCGGCCGCCGGGCCGACCGTTTCGTCGAAGGTTGGCAAAAGCTCGACCGGACGGGACGGCAGCAATATCAGGCCGGCGACATGTCCGGCTACAAGTCAACCCGCTTGGCCATGTCCGATATGGCCAAGAGCCTCGAACGCGACCCGCAACTTGAATCCTTACTGGCAAACCGCAAACGCGAGCTTGGCATCAACGTGGATCTGGGTCGCCGCCTGGGCGCGGAACTGGCCTTCAGCCATGGCATCGGTAAGGGGCGGGGGATTGGGATCTAAGGCATGCCGATTTGCCGTCGTTTCCACGCCGCAGACGGCTGAAGCGGCAAACCTGATTGCCTGCGGCATGAGTTCGTCCAGTCTGCCCCGCAGATATCAGCAAGGACCAGTGAGGTGCAGGAAAGCCATGTCCGAGCCGGATCGTATTATACGCCTCAAAACCGTCCTTGCCAGGACCGGCCTGTCCCGCTCGACCATCTATCGCAAGATCGCCGAAGGCACGTTCCCCGCTCAGATCAAGATTAGCATTAACGGGGCGGGCTGGCGGGAATCCGATGTCAATCGATGGATTGCTGATCCCATCGCATGGCGAAAACAGCGTCAGTTCTGATTGCGCGACAAACGAACGCCAGGACCGCCGCCGTTCTCCGGGATGAACTCTATTCCCGCTGCTTCGAATGTGTTCCGTAGTGCAGAAACGGTCGTCCCCTTTAGTTGTTCTCCCCGTTCAAAGCGGGCAACAGTATCAGGTGAGACCCCGGCATTTCGAGCCAAGTCTCTCGTCCCCCACCCAAGGGCAACGCGCGCCATCTTGCACTGGACGACGTTCATTTCGTAACGTCGATACGATTTGCGTTGATCTGCATCGTCACTTGAGATATCGTAACCCTGATACGATTATGGGAGTCGCTTACTGCGGCTGCTGATGGTGTTACGACCACCCTCAGCAGCCTTGCCACGCCCCAAGCTGTTAGGAGCTCGGATCATGACTGATTCCGACAATAGCACGACTTTGCCTTCCGTCACGACCAGTCGCCGCGATCGGCAGAACGCAAGTGAGCCTGGACATTTGGAGGATACAGACCCAGCAATTCTGCTGATGCGAGGCTGGTCGCGGGCACAGCACGTTTCGCACGTCCTTTGCCGACTTCAGCAGCGCCTAGAGAGGCGCGTTCTCGACGCTGCAGACCCAGAAGGGATAGATGAGAAGGTCGGTTATTCAATCGCTTGCCAAGCGGAGGTAGAGGCCACAACTGCGGCTCTAAAGCTTCAGGACAAACTCCCCCACATACAGGCGCGGTCGCTTCTTGGCGTCGTCGCCAAGCTTGAAATCATTGCCGGCGCAGATCGCGACATCGACGACCCCACAGACTTTCCCTGGCCGCATATTGCGTCGGCCCTCGAGGACCTGAAGGAAATAGCCGGGAGCCTGCCACTCGAACAGCCTCAGCGATCTGTCGTTCACGCGGACTGCAGGCATTATCAGGCGATAGCGGCCGGCTTCGTCGGTCTGCAAATGCATTGCGCTAGCCTGTGGTTGGGGCAGGGGCCTGCGTTGGGACAACATGGACCAGAATAAACTCATGCGTTGAAGGCGGCTGTGCGTCACTGAACGCGGGCTTGAAACATAAAGCTAGGCGATCTCTTTCGTGCCGATGCGCGATTCACGAAGCAATCTTGAACGAACGACCCGATTTGATCGATCCCCGGACGGGGCAGCTCTGCTGTAGCAAGATGCAGGGCAAATCGCCGGCCATTTGAGCAGCTCTTCATAACTCGGCCGAATGTAAGCGGACAGAGGTGGCGCCCCAACTAACGACCGGCACCGCAGGTTTACCCTAAACTGCCCGCGTAGAAGTTCCCGTCAAAACCAAGAAGGAACTCCCTCCATTGACTGAAGCGGCTAAGCGGGGGGGAGCGGCGCGAGTTGGAGGCGCGGTGGCGCTCGACCGGTCAAGCGCAGCCGCCACTGGCACGTTCACTTCACCTCAACCCTCGGCATCCTGGATCAACCAACTCGAGCGCTTCTTCGGTTTGCTCACCGAGCGCCAAATACGTCGCGGCGTGCACCGATCCACTGCAGAGATCGAAGTCGCTATCCACGCCTACCTTGAGGCTCACAATGCCAATCCGAAACCCTTCCGGTGGGGCAAGGCTGCCGATGACATAACCGCTACCGTCGACCGCTTCTGTAGCCGCACACTCCAAACAACCGCTACTTTGCGGCGAACTTCGGATTTAGGACAAAAATCTAGCGGCTGGCCGATTGGCGGCCAGGCGAATGAGGCTGTGATACTTCAGTCTGACCTGAGCGCCGTTGGCGTCATTATTTCTTGATGCAGATGAACTGCCTCCAAATATGGCCGACGCATCCACCTGACGATATGTGGAATGGTTTCATTTTCACAAGGTCGTAACCCTTCTGGCATGGTGCCTTAGTCCAGGGGTCCCACTTAGCCTCCGGAACGGCTTTATCCCCCCAGTCATAGGTGCACCCCATGGCATGAAAGCCTTCGCTGTTCCCGAGGGGCGGTTTGTCCCCGCGATAAACCGTGATCGCATAGGCACGAACCGTATCGAGTCGAGATTGAAGTGCACCAGCTAGCGCCGTGCTGTTGCTCAGATCTTGCTTCAGCACGGCGATGGCTTTGTCACGCGCCTCGATTTCTGCTGCTGCCTCACTCGAGAGCTGAGGGCTAAGAGCGGCGTCAGGCTGTAGGAACAGTCGAAAGGGGTATTTGGAGCGAGCGAGCGTGATCGTCAAATAGTCTGTATCAAAGATAAACTTCCCATCCACTATCTCACCGTGGCGACGACAATCGATGGTGAAGCTCGTTGCCGACACGTATTGCTGTCCATACTTAAGCGGTTGACCTCCCATTTGGGGACTGACGCACACAAGGTTTGGGGAGGAATTGATACTGGTGAGGGTGATTGGGTCACTGTCGGTCTTGTCCACCCGGATCGTCGCGGCGCTTGCAGAAACGACTGTCGGACGAATTGTCACTTGATGCTCGGCCAGTTCCATACAGGCATTGAAGTTCCCCAAGGCCGAAGTAACGACCTCACGGGAGAACGAATCGACCGCGAAGAACGACTGTGTTAACGATCCGTAACTTGAGCAGAAGAGTTTTGCCTTCTGGTATTTGTCTGTGACTCCGGTATCGGAGCCGAGTGGGATACCCTCAAAGAGAATATCGACCTTGGAGGTAAAGTTGAAATCGTTTTTGACGTTCGAGCCATCGCACATTTCTGTGCGAAGCTTCTCATATTGAGCGCTCCGCTGCTGTTCGTATGAAAGATTGGCTGTCGAAACCCTATATACATCCACGCATCCAGATGCGATGTCAGTTTGAGCAAACGCTTGGGTTGCAAAAACTGGAAGTAACGCCGTCACGATCCACTTGACCATATTCTCCCCCGAATTGCAAAAATGCACGTCTGCATACTAGCATAGGTTGTCGAGAATGACAGGCCGGATAACAATAAGGCCGCTTGTGGCAAATCCGCGTTGTAGGATCGAGCGACTGGAATAAGTATGGCCCATCTGCGATCTTTTCAACAAGCGATAGCGTGTCTATGAACACGTCGGGCATATGCCACGGAGTTCTTCGAGAACGGCAAACGATTAATCTCCTGCCGGCATGCTTTCAACAATTGGCTAGTGTGGGCGTCTCAGGCTAATGGTAACCGCCCCGTGGAAACACTATCGCCGCCGATGATCCTGTATACCAAGGACCGAAAGGTCGTCTATAATTCGGCGACCGTTCCACCCAACGACTTACTGAAATGCACTTTTCTGAATACCGACGCTCGGATCAATGTCGAGGATTTCGGCAAGCCGAACTCAATATCGAAAGCTTGGCTCGCCTATTTACACTCCGACGTCACCTGGCTTGAGCCAACTCCGAGCTCGTCCCTGGGCAACCTATCTCCTACAGCGTGGATTTTTCCAAGTGTTCAATTGGCGACACGGTGGATATCGCCGGCTATCCTGGGAAGACCCATTACTTCAGCGATGGTAGAGGAGATACGTCGGGCGGAAAATTGGTCGTGTCGGCTGGCAAATTAATTCGACTGAGTGAGGCACAGATGGCCGTCGAGACCTCAAATCTTTCCAAGACTGGGAGTAGCGGAAGCCCGCTTTTCACTGAGGATGGGCGTATTATGGGATTACATTGCAATGGGAGCGCACTGCCGAAGTTAGATGATCCGGAAACGGCGCGCACGATTTCATTCATACTGAATCATGATGGGCTCAAGAAAGTATGGGCCGCATTTCCGTTTTAGGTTGTCGGCGACCCGGCCGAAACTCCGAAGGAAGGAGTCATGCGTTCGAATCGCGTCGGGTGCACCCGACAAGATTCGAACCTGTGACCTCTGCCTTCGGAGGTCTGTTCCCAAGTTAAGTTCTCAACCTCTGCCAGCGATTACAGATCTGATGCCGGCGAGGAATAGAAATCGTCAGGCGGCTTCTTTGAATGCAGCTCTACGCTTCTTCTTCACCAGGATGTCGCGCACAAACTTGTCCCAGCGCGCCATGGCGGCACGCTTTTCCGGCATGTAATTCCAGCGATCGTAGCTCTTGGAACTAACATCCTGCAGGGTATGGTTCTGTAATCGGTCTCGGATCTCCTTCGAGAGCCCTGCCTTTCCGGCAAGCGTCTTCCAGGTTCGCCGGAGATCGCGGTTTGTGACGACGGGAATGACCTCTCGATCGCGTTGGCGCCACATGAACGAATAGAGCGTGCCATGGCTGACCGGCTTGGAGGGGTCGGTTGCCGATGGAAAAAACCAGCCAAATTCATTCGGCCTGATCGACCCGATTAGCTCGGCCGCGATCTTGGGAACGGGAATGGCGTGAGGCTTTCCATTCTTAGTATTGGACCAATCGATGATGCGTTCGGCCGCATCCCATTGATCGACGTGTAGCCGAGCGATCTCCTCGACGCGCTGGCCGGTCAGCATGAGAATTCTTACGGCACGTGTGTAAGGGGGGTGGACCGGCGCATCGGGAGATTCGAGCCAACGATAGAGACGGAAAAATTCCTCTTCGTCCAACCAGCGCGTTCCAACTTTTTTCGGTTCGGTTGGAATACCTGCAGCTGGATTGTAGACGAGACGAAAGCGACGGACCGAGGTTGAGCGGTAATCATGCTCGGATTTCAGCCCCCAACTGTAGGCCGATCGAATATAGCTGCGAACATGATCCGCCATGGACCGTTTGCCTCGCTGATAAATCGGGCGAATGAGGTCCCTGATCTCATCAGGCTCGACGTCGCGGGCAGGGCGGTTGCGACCGAGCGAATCGGCGATCTTGTTCAAGCCCTTTTCGGCCTCCTTCCATGAAGGTTTTGCATCTGCCTTGAGCGACGCGACGTAGGCCTCGAACAGATCCGCGACCGTGCCGGGTCTCGTGTCGCCCGCAATCTTAATGCTGCGTCCCTTCTGGATCATATCGGCGAAGTCGCGTTTGAAAATCTCCCGGGCCTGACCGAGGCCCATTGACGGATACGAGCCGAGCTTTTTCTTGAGACGCTTTTGGTCTCGCCACTGCTGGGCCATCCAGTCCGCCGTTACGCGAGTCGGCATTGGCTTTATCACTAAAACGAGGCGGCCTGTTCCGTGGCCCTCGCCATCGACAAGGTTCTGCTGCTTTCCAGTCTCCTCGACCTGCTTCAAAGCGCGGCGAATCTCTCCATCGGTAAGGCTTGGCACTGGGGTCTCCCGTAGGCTTTCGAGTGGGATCGGCTGACGGGTAGTAGGGGTCTGTGATTGGGATCAAAACGAGCATCGATCCCCCTAAAACCGACCCCAATATGTCACAATGTCCGACTCTGCGACAAGTCAAAAAAGCAATAGGTATCAACATGCTGCAGCGTGATCGTGCGTGATCGAAAAGATACGAGTGGGATGATTATGCACCAGGATGACGGCGCTGGCCGACAGTTCCAGCGCGCGCTTGATCACTTCGCGCGGATAGACCGGCGTGTGGTCCACGGTGCCGACCTGCTGTACCTCGTCGGCGATCAGCACGTTCTTCTTGTCGAGGAACAGGATGCGGAAATGTTCGCGGTTCTCGAACGCCATCGCCGAGCGGCAGTACGCAAGAAGCTGCGTCCAGTTGGACAGCACCTCGCGGTCGCGAACCTCGGTCCGCGCCATGCGCTGCGCGGCAGCGGCAATCACCTTCAGGTCGACCGCCACGGCGGGGCCGATGCCCTTCACCTCCTGCAGCAGCGCCACCGGTGCGCCAAGCACTTCGCCAAAAGTGCCGAAGCGCGCCAAAAGCGCCTTGGCGATCGGCTTGGTGTCGACGCGCGGGATCAGGCGAAACAGCAGCAGTTCGAGAAGTTCGTAGTCGGGCAGGGCGTCCGCGCCGCCGGCAACGAAGCGCTCGCGCAAGCGGTCGCGATGGCCGTGATAGTGTGGCTTGTCCGTCGATTTGTCTCTTGGTGCCTTGTCCTTCGCCGGTGGTTCAAGCCACCGCTCGGAGAAGAACCCCCGTTCGTCGTCACCGCTGTTCCCCATCGACCCCCCACACTCCCCGAAGGCTTCGACGGCAGATTAGAGCGGTAAGCAGCGCGCGGTCGAGTTTTTTCGGCGACGGCCTCAAAGCCGCGGCTTGAGGCGATCTTGTTTTCAGCTGACCGGCGGCAGGCCGGGGCGGTCGAGCTTGTTTGGCGACAGGGTGAAAATCTCGCAGCCAGTTTCGGTGACGCCGATCGTGTGTTCGTACTGCGCCGACAGCGAGCGGTCGCGCGTCACCGCCGTCCAGCCGTCCGACAGCACTTTCACATGCGGCCGGCCAAGATTGATCATGGGCTCGATGGTGAAGATCATGCCCGGCCGCATCTCGACGCCTTCCGAGGCGGTGCCATAGTGCAGGATGTTGGGTGCGTCGTGGAACAGCTGGCCAACGCCGTGGCCGCAGAAATCGCGCACCACCGAGCAGCGCTCTGCCTCGGCATAGGTCTGGATGGCGGCGCCGATGGCGCCGGTGCGGGCGCCGGGCCGGACCGCCGCGATGCCGCGCATCAGGCACTCGTGGGTGACTTCGAGCAGGCGTTCGGCGGCGCGCTTGATGGTGCCGACGGGATACATGCGCGAGGAATCCCCGTGCCAGCCGTCGAGGATGTAGGTGACATCGATGTTGACGATGTCGCCATCCTTCAACGGCTTGTTGTCTGGAATGCCGTGGCAAACGACGTGGTTGATCGAGGTGCAGGACGATTTGGTGTAGCCGCGGTAGTTGAGCGTCGCCGGTAGCGCGCCTTGGTCCATGCCGAATTCGAAGACGAAACGGTCGATGGTCTCGGTGGTGACACCCGGCTGGACCATCGGCACCAGTTCATCGAGGCAGCGCGCGGTGAGATCGCAGGCCTTGCGCATGCCGGCAAATCCTTCTTCGGCATAGAGGCGGATCTGGCCGGTATTCCTGAGGGGTGCCGTGGCGGCGTCGAGATAGGTGACCATAGTGTCCGTTTGCCTGTAAGCGGGCGGCGCATACCAGCCCGTTAGAAAATTTCCTCAGATTTGGCACTGCAAGCCGCAAGGTTCAAGGAAGAACTGCCGGCAATGGACTGATACTGGCGATATTCCTAGCTTGCGCGGCCGCTCAGATGACATCCAGGTGCGCGATCTCCTCCGAATGCCGAGATCGCACTGACGACACATTTTCGCGCAAAAGCAGCCAAAGCAACTTTTGACGACGAACGGCGTTGCTGTGGTCGACGCCAGTTCGGGAGATATAGAATGGACAGATTGCAATTCGAGGTGCCGGTGCGCATCGCGCCCGCGCCCGGGCTGCCGGTAGAGGAAATATACAGCGTCGAACAGGCGCTGGATATCCTGCATGACTGGCCAAAGAAGCGACAGGGCAAGGTCTATGAGGCGGCGTTCAATGCCTGCTTCGGGGCCACGGTGGATGTGGTCAAGACTGAGGATGCCTGGCGCGCCTTCATGGCGTTTTGCCGGGTCAGTGGCCTGCTGGCCAGGGATATGATGGTTACGGCCAAGCGCGCCGGCGAGGCGAGGGGCCTGAGGGTCTAGAGTTCTGCTTGGCCTGGAGGCCGGCCAACCGACTCGTTCCAATCGGCGCGGACTCCGCGGCGTTAAGGTTCCGTTTCCGACTTCACAGCTAGGCATGAGCCATAGAGCAGCGTCTGATTCGTTGCGTCGGTTTCATGGTGCAGAACATGTCTTCAGCCAATGTGCGTACCTTCCCGCTAGATCGGCAGACCGTGCTGGTGCGCGAGGTCGCCGCAAGGCTGGGCAGACTGCACGGCGACACGGCCACGTCGTTCTGGAAGGCCACGGCGCGCGAACTCCTCGACAAGGCGGTCGCGGCCGGCTGCGATGCGGCTTCGGCGGCCAACGATGTCCGCCGGTTTTTTGCCGCGGTCCAGGACGAGATGCATTTCAAGGCGGACGATGCCGCACCAGGGCAGCGCCGGACGCGCACCCGCCCCTAGCCTCAAAACACACGCGCTCATCATTGTGTGGCCAACCGTGGACCGGTCTTGGCGTCGACGGATCTCGGGTCCTACGCTGTCGATTGTGCCGTCCCAGCCACGGCGAGCGCCTTGTTGAACGCGAGACAGGCGATGAAATACTGGTCGCGCTCGGCCCTGGCGACGTCGGTCATCGCCAAGGAAATCGTCGAGCGCTATGGCGGGACTATCATGCCGGAGAACCTGCCTGACGGATGGCTTTTGCAGATGGTGGGATCGACGCGGTTTAGCGCAAGGCGTCGGCCTCTCGGCCATCCCTGTGCCGACCCGATCCGAATCGGCTATGCCTGCGCGATGCAGGAAACGTCTCTCTACATCCCGGTGAAGCGGTTTCTCGAGAGCCTGGAGTTCACGGTCAAGGGCGAAGTCGGCGACTGCGATATCGTGGCGGTGCGCGACGGCGAGCCGCCTGTGCTGGTCATCTGCGAACTGAAATTGCAGTTCAACCTCGAACTGGTGCTGCAAGGTGTCGATCGCGCCGCGGCATGCGACGAAGTGTGGCTGGCGGCGCGCATGTCGGCGCGTGGCAAGGGCCGCGAGCACGACCGCCGTTTTCGCGCGCTGTGCCGGCGGCTCGGCTTCGGGCTTCTGGCTGTCAGCGGCAAGGGGGAGGTCGAATTGCTGCTCAGCCCGGCGGCTCTGCCGCCGCGCCGCGATCCGAAGCGCCGCTCCCGGCTGATGGAGGAACACCGGCGCCGGCGCGGCGATCCGGTGGTCGGCGGCGGTTCGCGCGCGCCGATCATGACCGCCTACCGGCAGGATGCGCTGGCCTGCGCCGCAGCCATGACCGACGGGCCGAAACGCCCGCGCGATCTGAAAGCGATTTCGCCACGCGCGCCCAGCATCCTCTTGGACAATGTCTATGGCTGGTTCGCCAGGGCCGAGCGCGGCGTCTACGCGCTGACCGAGGGTGGCCACGCGGCGTTACAGCGCTGGCCGCAGGTAGCGCACGACCAAGGGTGAGTGCCGGAGATTGCCGCGAGCAGGCGCCGAGGGAAACCTCGGCACGGCAGCCGCTGTTCGCCGTTTCAACCGATTCGCCGCGCCACCGTTCCAGCCGCTGCTAGTTCGGCGGCTGCCGCGAGGCTTCTTGTTTTCCTGAAAGATCTGGTACGCCCAAGGGGAATCGAACCCCTGTTACCGCCGTGAAAGGGCGGTGTCCTAACCGCTAGACGATGGGCGCGCTCAGACGAAGCGGCTTATAATTGCGTTGTTGCCAACCGGCAACCCATCAGCCGCCAGATGCCAAAACTTTTTTCAAGAGGGGCGAAAACGGCCAGTTTGGTGAGCCAGCCCAGGTTTTCTGCCCTCGCGTCATTGCACATCTTTGGAGATTAGCCTGAACGCCCCGCGCAGTCGTCATCCTATGGTCTGCGCTGCGTCGCTGCGCGCCTTGCTTCGCCATAGGATGACGAAGTCGCGGGTGCCTCGGCTAATCTCGAACGTCGCTGATAGCTAATCGGGAAAAACGGCAGGCTGCTAACGGCCCCTCGGCCCGTTTGCCGAATGGGGATGCTAACCCCGCCGGCGGCAGCGCCAATTCCAGTCGCGCTCGGGGCCGACGTCGACGTGAACGGATTCGGTATGGCAGTAGGTGCCGACGCCGCCGCGGCCGGGCATGGTTCGGATGTAGCTCGCCAGTTCCCATTTGGAGACGCCGGGAACCTGGATGTCGGCGGCGGCGCAATACATGTGCAGCGAATTCTTGGCGCCGTTGGCGCGCCGGTTGCGGGCCGGGTCGCGGTAGCCTGATGTGACCATCATCTTGCGGCCGTAATGGCCTTCGATGGTCTTCAGCACACGCACCAGCGACGGCTTCAGGCAGGCGACGTCGACGCTCTCGTTTTGCTTCAACAGGCCATTGGGCGCCAGCCGGGCGAGGCCGGCGGCGGAGGCCACCTGATAGGCGCCGCCCGAACCCTCGTCCTCGTTCAGGTCGACGTCGCTTTCGTCGTCGAGGCCGGATTTGCGCTTGATCTCGAACAGCGCCGTCTGGCGCACCCCGGGCAAGGCATCGCTGCCGGTGATGTGGTTGCTCTCGTTGCCAAGCGAGGCAAGCTGCAAGGGCTTGTCGGCGGAATTGGCTGACGCTAGCGTGATGATCGGCTTTGCCGGGACGGCCTTCTGGGAAGCAACCGCAGGCTGTTCGCCCGAGCGCGAGTTGACCAGCGGAGCAGGTGCCGCGGAGGTTGGCGTGGTGCTGAACAGTGAGGCCAGGAAGCCCTTCTTCGGCGTGTCGATCTGCTGGGGCGCGGCGGTCACGTAGACCTCGTTGGTCGCGGGTGCCGCTGCCGTCGCTTTCGGTGCGGTCACGCCGGCATCGGCGGCGGCGATCTTCTGCGCCACGGCGTCCGTTGCGGCCGCGGTCTGTGCTGACTGCTGCAGCGACTGCGGCGTCTGGCCGACAATGGTTTCGGAGCCGGCGGGAACATTGACCGGGAAGCCGGTGCCGGGCTTGGCCACCGGCACATAGGCGACCTGCTCGGGCAGTGTCGCATCGCCCGCTGCCGTCATCATCATCTGCGGCCCGGTGGATGTGACCTGCACGGTCGAATCGCCCGGCGCCGCAGGGCTGGCGCCGGAAGCCGCGGCGATGTCAGAAGCGGTCGCGTTGTAGCCAGGCATGCCGACGGACATTGTGGGGTCGCCAGCGGAGGTGCAGGACGCCAGAAGCACGGAGAAAAGCGCTGCCGCTATAGTGCGACCTTCTCTCCCCGCGAGACGCGATCCTGCTGATTTCAAAACTAAATTCCCCCTCGGTGTCCGGTCGGCCTGCTATTGGTGCGGCGTCGAAACGTTCACATCCAATAACCTTGTGTTCCCAAACCGGAAACGAGACTTGTGTCAATTCTGCAAGCCTCTGAATTATTTGCTCGTTGGAGGCCAATTGAGGCTTCTTGAAGGTTGACGACACCATTTCGCCCCGTTTTGCCGGCTCGTCAACTCACCAGACATTACATTCCGTTACACACAGGCACCTGCAAAAGGTGCCGGCCGTTACACGCGCACCTTCACATAGGTGCCGGGGGCATCACCCAGGGTTTTCATATGCTTGCCCGGTTTGCGGGCCGGAACGAGGGTGTCGTCCTGGGTTTCAATCCAGTGCTGCCAGTGCGTCCACCAGGAGCCGGGATGCTCCACCGCCGAGGCGAGCCACTGGCCAAAATCGCCTGTCGGTTTGCCGCCGGTCCAGTACTGGTATTTCTTGGCTGCCGGCGGGTTGACCACACCGGCAATGTGGCCGGAACCAGCCATCACAAACTCGACGTCGCCGCCGAAATATTGCGAGCCGAGAAACACCGAAAGGGCCGGCGCGATGTGATCTTCCTTCGACGCCAGGTTGTAAACCGGGATGGTGACGTCGGCCAGCGACACAGTGCGGCCGGCGAGTTCCATCACGCCACGAGTCAGATTGTTCTCGAGATAACAGTTGCGCAGGTAGAAGGAGTGGTTTGCAGCCGCCATGCGGGTGGAATCGGCGTTCCAGTAGAGCAGGTCGAAGGGCAGGGGATCCTTGCCGCGCATGTAATTGTTGATGACATAAGGCCAGATCAGGTCGCCCGAGCGCAGCATGTTGAAGGCGGTCGCCATCTTGGTGCCGTCGAGGTAGCCCTTTTCGTTCATCGATTTCTCGACCGCTGCCACCTGGTCCTCATCGACGAAGACTTTCAGGTCGCCGGCATGGGTGAAGTCGACCTGCGTGGTGAAGAAGGTCGCCGATTTGATGCGGTTGTCGCCTTCCTGTGCCAGCAGTGCGAGTGCGGCCGCCAGCAGCGTGCCGCCGACGCAATAGCCGATGGCGTTGACCTCTTTCTCGCCGGTCGCCTTCTCGATCATGTCGAGGCCGTATTGCAGGCCTTCCCGTATGTAAGCTTCCCAGCCCTTGGCGCCGTGCCGCTCGTCGGGATTGATCCAGGAGATGACGAACACGGTATGGCCTTGCTCGATCGCCCAGCGGATGAAGGACTTTTGCGGGTTGAGATCGAGGATGTAGAACTTGTTGATCCAGGGCGGGCAGATCAGCAGCGGGCGCTTGAGCACCGTCTCCGTCGTCGGATCGTACTGGATGATTTCGGCGACATCGCTGCGCCCGACCACCTTGCCGGGAGATGTCGCGACGTTCTTGCCGATCTCGAAGGGCGAATAGTCAGCTTGTCTCAGCTTCAGGTCGCCCTTGCCGGCGGCGATGTCTTCGGCCAGCATCTTCATGCCGCGCACCAGGTTTTCGCCATTCGAGGCAACGGTTTCTCGAAACAGCTCCGGATTGGTCAGGATGAAGTTCGACGGCGAGATGGCATTGGACACCTGCTTGACGTAGAAGCTGGCCTTATGGCGGGTGTGATCGTCGAGGCCTTCGGCGTGCTCGACCAGGTCGGCCGCCCACCGCGAGGTGACGAGATAGGCCTGTTTGAGGAAATCGAAGAAAGCGTTGCGACCCCATTCGGGGTCTTGAAAACGCTTGTCGCCGCGCTCGGGCTTGACCGCATCGTCGGGCGCCTCGGCATTCGGGCTAACCTTCTGGATGGCGTTGCCCCAGACCGTCATGTAGCCGGCGAACAGTCGCGTCTGCGCTTCCAGCGCGCGTTGCGGGTCGGCCAGCCAATATTCGCTGAGCTTGGAAAAGGTTTTTACCATGTCGACCACGGGTTCGGCGACATGATCGCGCACCTCGCCCTTTTCGCGCGGCTCGGCCCAGGCGGAGGCGGCTTTGCCGGCCTGCTCGACCATGCGCGCCATGTTCAACGCGAAGCGTTCCGGGTCTTTCACCAGATATTGCTCGACGGTCGAAGATTGATCATCTTCCGCTTTGCTCGAATCAGGTGTTTTGGACATGGCTCGCGGGGTTCCTCCCGAGGCGTTTTCTTGACATATTATCATGGGACATCTGACCGGGTCCAATGCGCTGTACCCCGGCTGCCAGGAAAACAATATGACGATTAACACCGGCGAGACCATTTTTTCGGGGGCAGGCCGCTTTTGCCGCATCGCGGTTGCAATCGCCTGTCTGGCGCCAGGGCTGCTGGCGGCAAGTGGCTGCACGAGCGCCAACACCGGCAACGGGATGAATGTCGGCCTGACCCAGGGCGCGCAGGACACCGGCTCTTATCCCAATCTCAACATCCCACCGCAGGTGGCGGCAAAGCAACTCACCCCTGAGGAGACGCAGGCCAAGCTTGCCCAGTTGAAGGGCGAACAGCAGGGGCAAGTGGCCAAGGGCGGCGGCGGTGCCCCGTCCACCAGCCCGGCGGCGCTGAATTCGCTGGCGAAGAACCATGGCAAGGACACGCTGAAGCAGATCGAAGCCAAATGCGATCCCGCCCTCGACCCTACCTGCAAATAAGGCTATATCGCGCGCCGAAAGCGGTCTTTGCCAAGGGCGCCTAGCCAAGCCAACTGTGCTGAAGCCAATCTTAAATCGTCTGGAACTGACATGGAAGAATTTCACAAGGTCCGCCGGCTTCCGCCCTACGTGTTCGAGCAGGTCAACCGGCTGAAGGCCAGCGCCCGTTCGCGCGGCGCTGACATTATCGACCTTGGCATGGGCAATCCCGACCTGCCGACTCCGAAGGCGATCGTCGACAAATTGTGCGAAGTGGTGCGCGATCCGCGCACGCATCGCTATTCCTCCTCGCGCGGCATCCCAGGTCTGCGCCGCGCCCAGGCCGCCTATTATCAGCGCCGTTTCGGCGTGAAGCTCAATCCCGACACGCAGGTGGTGGCGACGCTCGGTTCGAAGGAAGGCTTCGCCAATATGGCGCAGGCGATCACCGCGCCGGGCGACGTGATCCTGTGCCCCAACCCGACCTATCCGATCCATGCTTTCGGCTTCATCATGTCGGGCGGCGTCATCCGTTCGCTGCAGGTCGAGCCGGATGACGGCTTCATCCCGGCGCTCGAGCGCGGTGTCCGTCATTCGATCCCGAAGCCACTGGCATTGATCCTCAACTATCCGTCTAACCCGACGGCGCTGGTCGCCTCGCTCGATTTCTACAAGGACGTGGTCGCCTTCGCCAAGAAGAACGACATCATCATCCTGTCGGACCTTGCCTATTCGGAGATCTATTTCGACGGCAATCCGCCGCCTTCGGTGCTGCAAGTGCCGGGCGCCATCGATGTCTGCGTCGAGTTCACCTCGATGTCGAAGACCTTCTCCATGCCCGGCTGGCGCATGGGCTTTGCCGTCGGCAATGAGCGGCTGATCTCGGCGTTGACGCGGGTGAAGTCCTATCTCGACTACGGCGCCTTCACGCCGATCCAGGTGGCGGCGGCGCATGCGCTGAATGGCGACGGCGCCGACATCGCCGAAGTGCGCGAGGTCTATTTGAAGCGCCGCGACGTCATGGTCGATGCCTTCAGCCGCGCCGGCTGGACCATTCCGGCACCGGCTGCCTCGATGTTCGCCTGGGCGCCGATCCCGGAGCCGTTCAAGCATCTCGGCTCGCTTGAGTTTTCCAAGCTCCTGATCGAGCACGCCGACGTGGCGGTGGCGCCGGGCATCGGCTTTGGCGAGCATGGCGACGATCACGTCCGCATCGCGCTGGTCGAGAACGAGCACCGGATCCGGCAGGCGGCGCGCAACATCAAGCGCTTCCTGGCGTCCAGCGCCAAGCAGCCGAACAATGTGGTGCCGCTCGCCGCGCATCGCTAAAGTCGCCGCACATCTTATTCGAGTAGATTTTTGAGGGGCGTCGCCGGGCATGGCTGAAGCGTTGCGTGTTGGAATTGCGGGTCTGGGTACGGTCGGCGCCTCGGTGGCGCGCGTGCTGCGCGACAAGGCAGCGGAGCTGACGCGCCAGTGCGGACGCGATGTCATCGTCACGACCGTTTCCGCGCGCGATCCCAAGCGCGACCGTGGCGTCGACCTCAGCGCCGCCAAATGGTTCGACGATCCGATCAAGATGGCGCAGGCCGCCGATATCGACGTCTTCGTCGAACTGATCGGCGGCGACGAAGGGGCAGCGCGCGCGTCGGTCAAGGCAGCACTTGAAGCCGGACGTCATGTCGTCACCGCCAACAAGGCGCTGTTGGCCAAGCACGGCGTGGCGCTTGCCGAAATCGCCGAGAAGAGGGGCGTGCTGCTCAACTACGAGGCGGCAGTTGCCGGCGGCATCCCGGTCATCAAGACGATGCGCGAGGCGATGGCCGGCAATTCGGTCACCCGCGTTTTCGGTATCCTCAACGGCACCTGCAACTACATCCTGACCCGCATGGAGGCCGAGGGCATCTCCTTCGACGAGTGCCTGAAGGACGCGCAACGGCTGGGCTACGCCGAAGCCGATCCGACTTTCGATATCGAGGGCCATGACACGGCGCATAAATTGTCGATCCTGACCAGCCTGGCCTTCGGCACCAGGATCGCCGCCAACGACATCTACATGGAAGGCATTTCCAATATCAGCCAGGCCGATATCCGCGCCGCGGGCGACCTTGGCTACCGGATAAAATTGCTCGGCGTCGCGCAGCGCACCGACAGCGGCATCGAACAGCGTGTGCACCCGACCATGGTGCCGACCGCGTCGGTGATCGCACAGGTGCATGGCGTGACCAATGCGGTGGCCATCGACACCGACATTCTGGGCGAGCTGCTGCTCTCCGGCCCCGGCGCCGGCGGCAACGCCACCGCGTCCGCCGTGGTCGGCGATATCGCCGACATTGCCAAGAGCCGGCCGGGCTTCCAGCACGGTCCGGTGTTCGGCCTGCCGGCCAAGGAACTGCGGCCCTACAAGAAGGCGCAGATGCGCAGCCATGCCGGCGGCTATTTCATCCGACTGACCGTGCATGATCGCATCGGCGTCTTTGCCGCGATCGCCAAGCGCATGGCCGACAACGACATTTCGCTGGAATCGATCGTCCAGCATGCCGTCAGCGGTGAGACCGACGCGCAAAAGACGGTGATCCTGGTCACCCACGAGACGACGGAAGCAGCGGTGCGCAAGGCTGTCGACGGCATCACCAAGGACGGCCACCTCACAGACAAGCCGCAGGTTATCCGCATCGAGCGTGCGGGCTAGGCCAAGTCATTTTTCTCCTTTAACCGATTGATGCTGCTGCTGAAAAGTGGTTTCAGACGCCATAATGCTCTATCTCTTTGATTTGGAGCCGGATTGAGATTTCAGGTCGAACCCACCAATCATCATCGGGCTCTGGCGGAGGCGTGAGTCGCGAGATCAAGGCGTCACCAGGATGTGGAAAAGTTTTGAGACTTTCCTGTTTAGCCGTCGCATATTGCCGGAAATGACAATCTATAGATTACGCCTCCTATGACGGGCGACAAACGCTTCTTCCTCGATGTCAGGCAGTCGGCGACCGGTGTTTCCTGGGAACACCGGTTGAGCGAGCGGCAGGACATGACTGCGCTCGCCATAGCGCAGGGCCACGGCGTGCCCGACATTGTGGCGCGCGTGCTCGCCGGGCGCGGCGTGACCGCGGACCAGGCCGAGCGCTTCCTCGATCCGACGATCCGCAATCTGTTGCCGGATCCGGCTTCGCTGACCGACATGGGCAAGGCTGCGACCCGCATCGCCGAAGCGGTCATGGCCAAGGAGAAGGTGGCAGTCTTCGGCGACTACGATGTCGACGGCGCCGCCTCTTCGGCGTTGCTCAAACGCTTCCTGACGCATTTCTTGGTGCCTTCGGAGATCTACATTCCCGACCGCATCTTCGAGGGCTACGGCCCCAATCCGGAGGCTATGCGCGAACTGGTCTCGCGCGGCGCGACGCTGATCGTCACCGTCGATTGCGGCACCAACAGCGCTGTCTCCATTGATGCCGCCAAGGCCGCAGGCGCCGATGTGGTGGTGCTCGACCACCATCAGGTCGGCGGCCCGCTGCCGGAGGCGACCGCGGTCGTCAATCCCAATCGCGAGGACGACCTTTCCGGGCAAGGCCATCTGTGCGCCGCCGGTGTCGTCTTCCTCACTCTGGTGCAGACGGCGAGGGTCCTGCGCAGCCGATTGCCCGACGCAGCGCCACCGGACCTGTTGTCGTTGCTCGACTTGGCGGCGCTGGCCACGGTTTGCGATGTGGTGCCGCTCATCGGCGTGAACCGCGCTTTCGTCGTCAAGGGACTACAGATGGCGCGGCAGCAGAAGAATGAGGGGCTCGCCACACTGGCGCGGGTGTCCCGCATTGGTGAGCCGATAAGCACCTTTCATCTCGCCTATCTGATTGGGCCGCGCATCAATGCCGGCGGCCGCATCGGCGATGCAGCACTTGGCAGCCGGCTGCTCGCCACCGACGATCCGGTTGAGGCCAGGACCATTGCCGAGACACTCGACCGGCTCAACCAGGAACGCCAGCAGATGGAGCTGGAGATGCTGGCAGCGGCGCGCGCCGAGGCTGACGCCGAACTTGCCGGCGGCAACGGGCCGGCCATCATCGTCACCGCCAGCACCAATTGGCATCCCGGCATTGTCGGCTTGATCGCCTCGCGGCTGAAGGACCATGCGCGGCGGCCGGCCTTCGCCATCGCCTTCAACGCCAATGGCATCGGCACCGGATCCGGCCGTTCGGTGTCGGGCTTCGATCTCGGACGGCTGGTGCGCGCAGCCGCCGATGCCGGGCTGATCGTCAAGGGCGGCGGCCACGGCATGGCCGCCGGCATCACGGTGGAACGCGCCAAGCTCGGCGAACTCCGTGCTTTCTTCGAGGAGCGCGCGGCGGCCGAAGTGTTCCGGCTGCAGGACGAAGAAAGTCTGGCCGTCGACGGCGCGCTCGCCGCCGAGGGCGCGACGATTGCTTTGCTCGATGCACTGGAAAAGGCCGGGCCTTTCGGCGCCGGCCATGTCGCGCCGGTGTTCGCGCTGCCGCGCCATCGGCTGGCCGACGCGCGGGCCGTCGGCACCAACCACATCCGGGCCGATCTGCAGTCGGAAAGCGGCGGCCGCATCCAGGGCATCGCCTTTCGATCCGTCGATACCGCGCTGGGCGAATTCCTGTTCAAGAACAGGGGCAACACGATCCATGTAGCCGGCTCGCTGTCGGGGAATTATTGGAACGGCAACCGCACGGTGCAGTTCCGCATCACCGATGCAGCCAAAGCCTGACATTGCCGAATTGGTTTAAGCGAGAACCGTCTGCAGCCGCTTCAACTCGCTGATCTGCGCCATCGTCGCCTGGTAACCGACGCTGATCGCCTCATCCGCGCGGTGGAATTCGGTCAAGCCGATATGGCTGAGTTTCGGTTGCAGCGACATGTCGGGCGGATCGCCCGCCAGCCTTGCGCGTGAAATCCGGTCCTGGATGATGTTGAAAGCTTCGACCATGACGCCGGTGATGCCGAGACGGCTCTGGTGCGGCTGGTGGTCGGGGCTGGCCTGGCCTGGCCGGGGCGCGTCCTTCTCGATGAGCAGTTCGCCGGCGCTGTGCTTGATGACGGCGGCGCGGCCGAACAGATCGTAGTGAAGGTTGACCGCGACGACCAGCGGCTGCTCGTAGGCGCGGCAGACCGAAACCGGAACCGGGTTGACCAGCGCGCCGTCGACCAGAATGCGGCCGTTGCAATTCACCGGTTCGAACACGCCGGGCAGCGCATAGGAAGCCCGCATCGCGGTGATCAGCGAACCGCTGGACAGCCAGATCTCATGGCCGGTGCGAATTTCGGCGCCAACGGCGACGAAGGGTTTCGTCAGATCCTCGAAGCGGATGCCTGCCATGTGCTCGCGCAGCCTGACGTCCAGTTTCATGCCGCCGAACAGGCCGCTGCCGCGCAGATTGAGATCGAGCAGGCCGAAGATGCGCCGCTTGGTCAGGCTGCGGGCGAACTCCTCGAGTTCGTCCAGCTTGCCGGCGAGATAGCAGCCGCCAACCAGCGCGCCGATCGAGGTGCCGGCGATCATTGAGACTTCGATGCCGGCTTCGTCGAGCGCGCGCAGCACGCCAATGTGCGCCCAGCCGCGTGCGCAGCCGCCGCCCAGCGCGAGCGAAATGCCTGTCTTGCCCGCGGGTTGCGGGTCAGGCACCCCGCCGGACGATGAGGGGCCATTGGCCTCCCGCACGTCCGGTCTGCTACGCAATGACGCCCACTCGAGCATCATGATCTCCCTTGTCCCGCGTCCGTTCTACAGGAAGGACGTTTGAGAATAGTGAATATGAGTGGTTTGCGACTGTTGAATGGTTCACGCGGGCTTCCGATACGTTTTTTCCGCATCGAACAGCGGCGTGCTGCCATCGCCGGCAAGCGTTGCCTTGCCGCCGATTAGCCCCACCGTCCGATAAAAACATGAACGCCGGCCGGTGTGACAAGTTGCGTCGTGGCCCAACACTTTGACGCGCAACCATATGGCGTCCTGGTCACAATCCGTGAGCATCTCGACGACGGTCTGAAAATTGCCTGATGTTTCGCCCTTCTTCCACAGCGTGCTGCGCGAGCGCGACCAGTAGTGCGCGATGCCGGTTTCGAGCGTCAGCGCCAGCGCCTCGGCATTCATATGCGCGACCATCAGCAGCATACCGTCAGCGGCGTCGGTGACGACGACGGTGACCAGCCCGGCAGCATCGAAGCGCGGGGAAAACACCGCGCCTTCTTCGAGAGCCTTCTTGTCTGATGGAGCCTTGGGAAATGTTAGTGCCGACATCGCCGGTCCTTGATCTAGCGATGCCGGCGAGGGGCTTACGCCCCGAGGCCGCGCACCATGGTGACGAAACGGACCTGTTCCTCGGGCGTGTCCTTGAACACGCCGGTGAAGGTCGAGGTCAGCGTGGTGGAGCCCTGCTTGCGGATGCCGCGCATGGCCATGCACATATGCTCGGCCTCGATCATGACGGCGACACCGCGCGGATTGAGCACGTCCTGGATGACGCCGGCGATCTGTGCGGTCATGGCCTCCTGAGTCTGCAGGCGATGGGCGAAGATATCGACGACGCGCGCGATCTTGGACAGGCCGACGACCTTGCCATCCGGGAGGTAGCCGACATGCGCCTTGCCGATGATCGGCACCATGTGGTGCTCGCAATGCGAGTGGAACTGGATGTCCCTGACGATGACGAGATCGTCATAGCCGGCGACTTCCTCGAAGGTGCGGCCGAGTTCTTCGGCCGGGCACATGTCATAGCCGTTGAACATTTCGAGAAAGGCCTTGGTGACGCGCTTGGGCGTGTCGATCAGGCCCTCGCGGTCCGGATTGTCGCCGGTCCAGCGCAACAGCGTGCGCACGGCGGCCTCGACCTCGGCTTCGCTCGGCCTGTCGGTGACCGGCTTGTCCAGATAGTCGGAAGGGGGCATTATTTTCTTGATGACGGCATCCATAAAGGCGTCTCCCGTAGTTCCTCTCTCAGGAGGAACGAGTTGAACGGACCACAACCTTTCGAGTGCTGAAAACTCGCCCTGTTTCCAGCCCGCAAGCGGCGTGAACGAAATGGGCAAGGACGATGGCTTTGCGTTGCCTTGTCGATACCCGACTGCCAGCATTATATATGGTCGTGCGCAGCGAATGAAAGACGCTACAGCGGCAATCGCTGTTCGCTTGGCGGCGACGGATTGGAAAAATATGATTGACGACGTCTACAATGCGAAAATTCTGGGTTTTGCCGGAAATATCGCGCGCATCGGCCGCCTCGATCATCCGGATGCGAGCGCCAAGGCGCATTCCAAACTGTGCGGCTCGACTGTGACCGTTGACCTCAAGATGAACAATGGCGTCGTCACCGATTTCGCCCATGACGTGAAGGCCTGCGCGCTCGGCCAGGCCTCGTCCTCGATCATGGCTCAACATGTCATCGGCGCCAGCGCCGACGAATTGCGCGCGGTGCGCGAGACCATGCTGAAGATGCTGAAGGAAAACGGCGCGCCGCCGCAAGGCCGCTTTGCCGATTTGAAATATCTGGAGCCGGTGCGCGACTACAAGGCGCGTCATGCCTCGACCATGCTGACCTTCGATGCGGTCGTCGATGCCATAGGCCAGATCGAGAAGAAGCGCGCGGAAGAAGCGGTGTGACATAGCGCAGACTTCGCGCAGGCCATGACGGAGGAAGTGCTTGCATTGGTTGATGGTGGCTTTGGGCGTTGCGGTTTCGCTGGTGACGAGTGGCTATGCTGCCGGAGAAGAAAGCGCTTCGCAGCAGAAGGCCGCCACCTATCTCTTTGACAAGCTGGCTGGCTGCTGGAATATCACAGTCGGCGACGGATCAGTGATCACGATCACGCGCGTCCAAATCAGCCTGAACCGGGATGGTTCGCTGGCGGGACCGCCAAAGGTACTCAACCCCGCGACAGAGCCACAGGGCAAGATGTTCAATCAAAGCGCAGCTCGGGCAATTGCCCGTTGTGCGCCCTTCACTGGCCTTGCCGCTTATGTCGACAGCTACCAGGCTTGGCGCGAGATCACTGTCAATTTCGACGCCCGAGACATGTCATCCACCCCGCAGCAGAAATAGAAGCCGGACGCTAAGATTACGCCGGCTTAGGTCTGCAGTGTCTGCGCCCGTCTGCTTTCGGCAAATTCGCTTCTCACCCAGTCGGCAAACGCCTTGACCGGTTCCGGCAGTCCTTCAAACTCTTGGCGACCAGCCAGTAGGCGCCGGATGCGACATCAATGTCGAACGGCTTGATCAGCGCGCCGGATGCAATCTCCTCGCCGATCTGCAACAGGTCGCCCAGTGCCACGCCGTGGCCGAGCAGGGCGGCCTGCTTCGACAGCGACACATCCGCCAGCATAGGGCCGCGCGCCGGAATGGCGTCGGCGGCGACGCCGGCTGCCTCGAACCAGCGCGCCCAGCCTTGACGATTCTCCTCGTGCAACAGCGTGTAGCGGGCAAGGTCGAGCGGCTTTTCGAGGGCAGGGCCCGATGCCAGCAAGGTGGGCGACAGGACCGGTGAATCGACGGTCGAGGCTAGCCATTCGGCCTCGCTGCGCGGCCATGAGGTGGCGCGCGCGCTGAAGCGCAAGGCGAGTTCGGGCTGATCGCTGCGGAACTCGATCGGCCTTGGGTCGACTTCGAGGGAAACGTCGATATCGGGCCGCAACTGGCTGAAGCGGTTGAGCCGCGGCAACAGCCATACCGAGGCCAGCGACGGCTCGACACTGACGCGGACCACCGACTGCGCCGGGGCAGCCACCAGGTCCGAAACCAGCCTGTCGATGTCATCGAAACTCCTGACCAACTGATCGAGCAGGCGCTGGCCGGCCTCGGTCAACTCGACGCGGCGGTGATGGCGGTGGAACAAGGGCTGGCGCAGGAACTGCTCGAGTTCGCGGATCTGCCGACTGATGGCGGCCTGCGAGACGAACAGCTCCTCGGCGGCCCGGCTAAAGCTCAATTGCCGACCGGCTGCCTCGAAACTTCGCAACGCCGTCAGGGGCAACCGTCCGCGCTTCAATTCGCATAACCCGAAGTTATCCGAACCGGAAATTATACTCGTTTGAAGGCGAAGGCCAGCGGGCGTCTAATCCGCTCTTAGAGGAGACACGGACATGATCCAGTTTCTGGAAATCTTTGGCGATGTGATGCGGATCGCGACGTTTCAATGGCGTGGCGACAGGCAGCATCATGTGCAGCGCACCGAGCAAAGGCCGGCCACCCGCTGGGCGGCTCCAGCGGAGCGGCATCCCTTTCGCCGCTCGCGACCCTGAAGCCGACAAAGAGGCGAGTGAGTGAAGAGGATTGCGTTTGCCGGCCGAAGCTCACATCTATCGGTTTGGAAACGCAAGCTGACCCGGAAGCCGGTTTCGGGTCGCGTTCGGAAAGAGACTGCGGTGGGCGACCAGCATCGGCATGTGCATGCCGCCGGACGGACCCGGCGCGGGCGCAACTGGCCCGGTCCGTGGCGCAAAACACCCGGCCGCATTTTCGGCACGTCGCTGGTGCGCCTCTATCAACTGACGCTGTCCGGATTTGTCGGCAATTCCTGCCGGCATCTGCCGACCTGTTCCGAATACGCGCATGAGGCGATCGCCCGCCATGGTCTGTGGGCCGGCGGCTTCATGGGGCTGTTCCGCGTGCTGCGCTGCGGCCCTTTCGGTTCGCATGGCATCGATCGCGTGCCGGAGGTACTCGATCAGCGCTATGTCTGGTTCATGCCATGGCGTTATTGGCAGATCGGCAGGAAGCGCGGCGAGGCCTGACGGCGGGCGCGCTGGTCCCTGATCCAGATCGCCAGCGCGGCATTTCTTTACAATCCGGTAAGGTTAACAACGGGCTGCACAAAGACTGCGCATTTGAGTCAAAATCGAGCCAAGACACTTGGCTAAGCGCCTCCTGTTCATTCCCAGGAGAGCCCACATGCGTCGGATCGAAACCCATCCCTTCATCACTGCCGCGGTCCTCTTCCTGCTGGCCTGGTTTCTGGGATTTCCGATGCGGGCGCAATCGGCTCCGCTTGGCGATGTCGCCTGCACGCTTATCCAGGACGCGGCGAGCGGCGAGACGCTCTATCAAAGCGGCGTCTGCGACCAACGCGTCAGCCCGGCGTCGACCTTCAAGGTGCCGCTGGCGCTGATCGGCTACGACAGCGGTATCCTGAGCGATGCGCATACGCCGACCTGGGACTACAAGCCTGAATTCAGGGCCGTGAGCCGCGACCACAAAGCCGTCGACCCGACGATCTGGGAGCGCGACTCGATCGTATGGTATTCGCGCGAGATCGTGCGCCGGCTCGGCGCAAAAAGCTTTGCCGGCTACGTCTCGAAATTCGGCTACGGCAACATGGATGTCTCGGGCGATGCCGACAAGGACAACGGGCTCACGCAATCCTGGATAAATTCCTCGCTTGAGATATCGCCGGTCGAACAGACAGCCTTCCTGCGCCAGCTGCTCGCCGGCAAGATGCCGGTTTCTGCCAAGGCGCATGAGATGACCCGAGCCATCCTGCCGACTTTCCAGGCCGGCGGCTGGACGGTGCGGGGCAAGACCGGCAGCACCAGGCTGGGAAACAGCAAGGACAAGCGCGCGCTGGGCTGGTTCGTCGGCTGGGCCGAAAAGGGCGGCCGCCCGATCGTCTTCGCCCGGCTGGTCGTCGACACCAAGCCGATCGACATGCCGAAAGGCCCGGCGACACGCGCGGCGTTACTGAGGGAGTTGCCGCAACTGGTGAAGTGAACTTGCTTTAGCTTCAAGTGCTCCGGCGGGCACGAAGGATGTGGCCGCCGGAATTCCTTGTCTCCGCCTTTGGCGTCTGGAGAAGCGGCCGGCGATGTCGCTGCTTTCCAGATCTTCGATCTCATCGAAGCCGAGCTCGCGCAGCGATTGCGCCAGTGCCGCGGGCACGAAGAAGCTGATCCAGGGCTCTCCGGCAGCGGCGACGCGCGCCGCATGGAAAGAGAGGGCAGCCTGTCCAGCCGCATCGCGGTTCTCGGCCGGCTCGCTGTAGTCGAAGACGACCTCCGAACCGGGCATGCCGGCAATCCAGGACAGGGTGCTGAAGATTGCGTCCTGGCTCAGATACGGAACGACACCCAGCCAGATGAAGAAACTGGGCTCGGTCTGCCGCAAACCGGCCGATGCCAGTTCATCCGCGGGGCGCTGGCGTTCGAAGTTGACCGGCACGAACATGGTGGCCCGCGGTTCGGCAAGACCAGCATCGGCGATGCATTTCCGTTTCCAGGCCTGTGTCGCCGGGTGATCGACTTCGAACACCGCGACATCAGGGTACGGATTGCGCAGCGAGAAAGTGTCGAGGCCGGCGCCGAGCACCACCACTTGCTGGACGCCCCGGCGCACCGCCGCAGCCAGCCAGTCCTCGGCGAGGCGAGCGCGCGCTGCCACGAACAGGCGCATGCGCCGGCTGCGCTCATCTTCCTGCTCGAGCTCCTGCACCGTCGGTGCGGCATCGCCCAGTATCGCACTCGCATATGGGTCGCGAAACAGCGCCGCCTGCTGCGAGAACTGGTGGAGGGCCCGCATGCGCGCGACGCCCAAGGCGGTTCGGCTGGGTTTTGCGTCTTCCATGCCGGGGATTCCAACCTCGTGTCGGGGAAATTCGCAAGCCTGTGCGACTGGCCTGCGACATCTGTCGCGCCATTTCCTGACAGCTGCGCCAACGACGGCTCTTTACCTGATGCCGCGTGGCCTCTAAAACCCGCCCGCTGCCGGATGCCTCCGGCTTCACACCACGACCACCCGCGCTCGTTTGCGGGACTGGATAGGAGATACAAATGCTGAATTCCGTTTCCCTGACATTTCCCGATGGCTCCGTTCGCGACTATGACGCGGCGATGACCGGTGCAGGCCTCGCCGAATCGATCTCGAAGTCGCTGGCCAAGAAAGCCGTCGCCTATGCCATCGACGGCACCGTTCGCGATCTTTCCGACCCGCTTGGCAAGTCCGGCAAGGTCGAGATCATCACCCGCACCGATCCGCGCGCGCTGGAGCTCATCCGTCATGATGCAGCACACGTGCTGGCGGAGGCAGTGCAGGAACTGTGGCCGGGAACGCAAGTGACCATCGGGCCGGTAATCGAGAACGGATTCTATTACGACTTCGCCCGCAACGAGCCGTTCACGCCTGACGATTTCCCGGTGATCGAAAAGAAGATGCGCGAGATCATTGCGCGCAACAAGCCGTTCACCAAGGAAGTCTGGTCGCGCGACAAGGCGAAAAAGGTCTTTGCCGAGAAGGGCGAGCGCTACAAGCTCGAGCTGATCGACACCATTCCCGAAGACCAGGATCTCAAGATCTATTCCCAGGGCGAATGGTTCGACCTCTGCCGCGGCCCGCACATGGCCTCGACCGGCCAGATCGGCAACGCCTTCAAGCTGATGAAGGTGGCCGGCGCCTATTGGCGCGGCGATTCGAACAACCCGATGCTGACCCGCATCTACGGCACGGCATGGGCCGAGCAGGCTGAACTCGATGCCTACCAGACGATGCTGGAAGAGGCCGAGAAGCGCGACCACCGCAAGCTCGGCCGCGAGATGGACCTGTTCCATTTCCAGGAAGAGGGGCCGGGCGTCGTCTTCTGGCACGCCAAGGGCTGGAAGATGTTCCAGAATCTGGTCAACTACATGCGCCGCCGCCTCGACGAGCAAGGCTACCAGGAGGTCAACGCACCGCAGGTTCTCGACAAGAGCCTGTGGGAGACGTCGGGCCACTGGGGCTGGTATCGCGATGCCATGTTCAAGGTGACGGTGGCCGGCGACGACACCGACGACGACCGCGTGTTCGCGCTAAAGCCGATGAATTGTCCGGGCCACGTGCAGATATTCAAGCATGGGTTGAAATCCTATCGCGATCTTCCCGTAAAGCTTGCGGAATTCGGCAATGTGCATCGTTACGAACCGTCCGGCGCCTTGCACGGGCTGATGCGCGTGCGCGGCTTCACGCAGGACGATGCGCACATCTTCTGCACCGAGGAGCAGCTGGCCGCGGAATGCCTGCGCATCAACGATCTAATCCTGTCGACGTACGCCGATTTCGGCTTCGACGATGTCAGCGTGAAGCTGTCGACGCGGCCGGATAAGCGCGTCGGCACCGACGAGGCCTGGGATCATGCCGAGGCGATCATGGGCAACGTGCTGGATACAATCAGGACGCGCTCGGGAAACCGCATCAAGACCTCGATCAATCCGGGCGAGGGCGCTTTCTACGGGCCGAAATTCGAATATGTGCTGAAGGACGCCATCGGCCGCGAATGGCAGTGCGGCACCACGCAGGTCGACTTCAATCTGCCGGAACGCTTTGGCGCCTTCTACATCGGTTCGGATTCGGAAAAGAAGCAGCCGGTGATGGTGCATCGCGCCATCTGCGGTTCGATGGAACGCTTTCTCGGCATCCTGATCGAGCATTATTCCGGTCATTTCCCGCTGTGGTTCGCGCCGCTGCAGGTGGTTGTGGCGACGATCACCTCGGATGCTGACGACTATGCGCGAAAGGTCGTCGCACAGTTGAAGGCGGCAGGACTTTTGGCCGAACCGGATCTGCGCAACGAGAAGATCAACTACAAGGTGCGTGAGCATTCGCTGGCCAAGGTTCCTGTGATCCTCGTATGCGGCAAGCGCGAGGCGGAAGAGGAGACGGTCAACATCCGCCGGCTCGGCTCGCGCGATCAGGAATCGCTCAAGCTGGCCGACGCGCTGAAGCTGCTTTCCGACGAGGCTGTTTCGCCCGACCGCAGGCGCAGCGCGGCCTGAGCAATCAATATTTCGGAGAAATGGCGGTGGAGCGATCCACCGCCATTTTCACATGCCTGTCACGCCAACCTTGTAACGAGCCCCCATGCTCAAGCTGAAGATACGGGAAAGGCCGTTTCCCGAACTCTCCTACGCCAATGCGAGCCAGCCGGCGCTGACGCGCTGGTTCATCCATTCCATTGAAGGTCTGTCGGGGCGCGACCGGTATGCCGCGCTCTATGATTTCTGGCGCCGCCAGGTGGCGCCGACCGGCGAGCGGGTGTTCAGCCGCATGCTGCAGCTGATCGACGTCAAGGTCCGCAGCACCGATCAGTGGCCGCCGGCAAAGCTGCCGGACACACCGCTGGTGATCGTAGCCAACCACCCGTTCGGCATTGGCGACGGCATTGCAGTGCTGTCGCTGGTCGAGCAGCTCGGGCGTCCGTTCCGCGTCATGATCCACAAGGATCTGCTGAAGGTCCGCGAAATGGAACCGTACTCGCTGCCGATCGACTTTTCCGAGACCAAGGACGCGGTGAAGAACAACATGGCGGTGCGCCACGAGGCAGTGCGGCTGTTGAAAGAGGGCGTCACCATAGTGGTATTTCCGGCCGGCGGCGTCGCCACCGCGCCGAGAGGCTTTGGCCGGGCGCGCGACCTGCCGTGGAAGATGTTTCCGGCGCGCCTCGTGCAGGACGCCAAGGCGTCGGTGGTGCCGATGCATTTTTCCGGGCAGAACGGCCGGCTGTTCCATCTGGTCAGCGGCCCGATGAACATGGGGGAGCGCGAAGGAAGGCTGGCGAAATTCGTCGGCAAGGCGTCGCTGACGTTGCGCCTTTCAATGCTCATCCGCGAATTCGCGCGGCTGTCCGGCAAAGCGATCGACGTTCGCGTCGGCAACGTACTGCGCTGGGATGAGCTGGAGCCGCTGCGCGACCGCAAGACCTTGCTTGATCGCCTTCATCGCGGCGTCTTCGATCTGGCGCCCGACGCACCGCGCAGCCGCGTCCACTTCCTGCAGCGCCGCCTGCGCAAGGCCGCCTGACGTAGCCCTGAACTACCACTTCAACTGAGAGCCAAACCGAGGCCAATGGGCGCGCCGGTCAGTCGGCGCCTTCCTCGGGATCGATGGCCGAGGCTTCGGTGGCCAGGACCTCGATCTCCTGGTTCTGTCCGGCAACGACGGTGAAATCCTTCTGGTAGATGCGGTCGCGGTTCTTGGCGATGATGGTGTATTGGCCCTCGGCCAAGACCATCGAGGCGAAGGCGCCGACGGCCTCCTTGATCGGATCGCCGGATTCGTTGAGCAGCGACCAGGATGTATCAGCGATGGCCTCGCCGCCGGTCTCGCGCACCAGCTTCATGGTCTCCTCCGCCGCGCGATGCTCGACGGTGGCTTCGGTCAGCTTGCCGGCCTCGACGCGGATGTCGGAGCGAATGACGGCATTGACCGCGCCATAGGTGGAGACGACATGGTAGACACCGGCGTTGAGCCGGACGACGCTGTTCGGCTCGACATCGGGAATGATCAAAGCGCGGTCGCCATTGGCCTCGGCGGTGCCCTCATAAATGGAGAAGCGCAGTTTTTTCGGCGGAATACGCACGCCGCCCGACAGCACCGCGTCGAGCTTGAGGCCGCCGGCATCGAGCACCAGGCTTTCGCGCCTGGCGTCCTTGCCGACGGTGATGCGCTTGGTGGCGCCGGCGCGTCCGTATGAGGCGTGGACCAGATAGCTGCCGGGTTCGAGCTGGAACACGGCGCTGCCGCCATGCGCGGAAGCCACCATCGGCAGCTTGCCGTCGCCGGCGGCCTCGGGCTTGAAGACGCGCCAGACGATGCCGCGCGTGATGTCGGCGCCCTTGTCGGTCAACTGCGCCGACAGCGTTATGGCACCGCCGCCACCGAGTGCCAGCGGCGTCTCGCCCTTGGGCGGTGCATAGCTCGAAATATCGGGGAGTTTCAGATTGCCGATGCCGTCGGCATTCTGCGCCATGGCCATCGAGGCCGGCGCAAACAGCGCTACGGCGAGCCAAATCAGGAAAAGGCGCGATGTCCCCTCAAACATGCCTTGCGTTGAAGCCCAAGGCGGTGGCAATTTCAAGGCTTAAGAGTCCGACCGCCTTGGCAACAGGTTCTTTCGTCGGCGCGCCCGCGCCAATGCCCGAGCCGCCCCGATCCGCAATGGCGCGCTTCAGCTCAAAATCGAGTGCTTTAGGAGACCTGGCCCCCATGGCGTCGCCGATCATCGACTTCCTGCTGACCCGAAACTCCGCACCGATTCCTGAATTGAAGGAACCGGCGCCCAGCGATGGCGATATCGCGACCATGATCGCGGCTGCAAGCCGGGTGCCCGATCACGGCCGGCTGGAGCCGTGGCGCTTCATCCTTTATCGCGGCGAGGCGCGCGTCGAGATCGGCAGGAAGCTGGCGGCGCTCGCCGAACAGCGCGAAGGACCGCTGCCGGAAAACCGCCGCAACCAGGAACTGGCTCGGTTTTCGCGTGCGCCGCTGGTGATCGGCGTGGTCTCGAGCCCGAAGGACAATCCAAAAATCCCGCAATGGGAAATGTTCCTGTCCGGCGGCATGGCGGCGATGAACCTGATGATCGCAGCCAATGCGCTGGGCTACGGCACCAACATGATCAGCAACTGGTATTCCGACGTGGCGGAGGGCAGGGCGCTGCTGGGAGTGGCGCCACAGGAACGTGTTGTCGGCTTCGTCCATATCGGCTGCTATCAGGGACCGGCGCCGGAACGGCCGCGGCCCGATCCGGCAAAGCTCTATGCCGATTATGCGGGGCCGTGGAACGGCTGACACCCGAAAGCGATTCCCCTTTATTTAAACACAGGCTAAGACAGCGGCTTCGGCGATGCGTTGGGGGTTGGCGCATCGACCATGGGGATTTTTTGGGGGTCGCCGGCGACATGAAGAAACGAGACTCGCTGCGAACCCGGCTGCGCTATGGGTTTGACAAGAGCATGGCGGCCGGGCTGATCGGCTGGCTCGCCGTCGCTTCGCTGCTGATCATCATCGCCGCCGCGGCTTTTCTTGCGGTGACCCGCATCGCGCCGGAGGGCGGCGAACCACTGAACTTCTTCGAAGCATTCTGGGAATCGCTGATGCGCACGCTCGATTCCGGCACGATGGGCGGCGACACCGGCTGGGCCTTTCGTCTCGTCATGCTCTTTGTCACGCTCGCCGGCATCTTCGTCGTGTCGGCCCTCATCGGCGTGCTCAGCGCCGGCGTCGACAGCAAGCTCGATGAATTGCGCAAGGGCCGTTCGCGGGTGCTGGAGAGCGACCACACCATCATCCTCAACTGGTCGCCGTCGATCTTCGACGTCATCTCCGAACTCGTCATTGCCAATGCCAGCCGCCGCCATCCGCGCATTGTCGTCATGGCCAATATGGACAAGGTGGCGATGGAGGACGAGATCGCCGCCAAAGTCGGCAGACTGGGCAATACACGCATCGTCTGCCGCAGCGGCGACCCGACCGACCTCTACGATCTGGCCATCGTCAACCCGCAGACCTCGCGCTCGATCATCGTGCTGTCGCCGGACGGCGACGACCCGGATTCGCAGGTGATCAAGACGGTGCTGGCGCTGGCCAACGACCCGAACCGGCGCACGGCGCCCTATAACATCGCCGCCGAGATCCGCGACGGAAAGAACGCCGAGGTTGCCCGCGTCGTCGGCGGGGCCGAGGTACAGCTTGTCCTGGCCGACCAGCTGATCTCGCGCATCGTCGTGCATTCGAGCCGGCAGTCGGGTCTCAGCGGCGTCTATTCGGAGTTGCTCGATTTCGACGGCTGCGAAATCTACACGACAGGACAGGCGGACCTCACCGGCAAGACCTTCGGCGAGGCGGTGATGGCTTATGAGCATTGCGCGCTGATCGGGCTCTGCGACCAAACCGGGCGCGTCAATCTCAACCCACCGTCGGAGCTGGTGATCGGCAAGGACATGCGCGCCATCATCATTGCCGAGGACGATGCCGCCATCAAGCTGGGAAGCGCGGCGGCCAAGATCGATACCGCGGCGATTCTTCGCCATCAGCCCATTGAGGCGAAGCCGGAGCGCACGCTGATCCTTGGCTGGAACCGGCGCGGTCCGATCATAACCTATGAACTGTCGCGCTATGTCGCGCCTGGTTCGATCCTGACCATCGCCGCCGATACGCCAGGCCTCGAACAGGAAGTTGCCGGGCTGCCGGTCGTCGGCGACAATCTGTCGGTTTCCTGCCGGATCACCGACACGTCGAGCAGCACAGCACTGGCAAGCCTGGACGTGCCTTCCTACGACCACGTGCTCGTCCTCGGCTACAGCGAGACCATGGCAGCGCAGCCCGCCGATACGCGCACGCTGGTGACGCTGCTGCATTTGCGCAAAATCGCAGACGATGCCGGCACGCATATCTCGATTGTCAGCGAAATGATCGACGTGCGCAACCGCGAGTTGGCGGCGGTGACCAAGGCCGATGACTTCGTCGTCAGCAACCGGCTGGTCAGCCTGATGCTGGCGCAGGCATCGGAGAACCAGAATCTCGCCGCGATCTTCGATGACCTGCTCGACGAGGAGGGCTCCGAAATCTACATGCGTCCGGTCGGCCACTATGTCGCCATCGATCAGCCGGTGACGTTCTGGACGATCGCGGAATCGGCGCGGCTGCGCGGCGAGATCGCCATCGGACATAGGCGCGTTCGCGCTGCGCAGAGTGATGAGCGGGCTCTGGGCGGCGTCACCGTCAACCCGTTGAAGTCGCAAGCGCTGGCCTACCTGCCTGAGGACCGGGTCATCGTGCTGGCGCGGGACTAAACCCCGACTGCCTTGGCGCGAGCCAGAAGCCGTTCGGCGAGCCTGAGATGCGGCCGGTCATACATCTTGCCGTCAATGCCGACCACGCCGGGATTTCCGGCCGCCTCGAAGGCCGCGACGATGGCCTGCGAGCGTTGCACTGCCTCCGCCGATGGCGTGAAGGCGGCGTTGATGACCGGCACTTGCGCCGGATGGATCGCCATCTTGCCGGTAAAGCCGTCACGCTCGGCCTCCGTGCATTCGGCTTCGAAGGCGGCCATGTCGCGAAAGGCGGGGAAAACCGTGTCGATCGCCGCGACTTCAGCTGCGCCGGCGGCAAGGATGGTCATGGTGCGGGCAAGGCGGAAGACATCGGTGTAGCGGCCGTTGTCGTCGCGCGCAGCCTGCGCGCCGATCGCCGCCGACAGATCTTCGGCACCCCAGGTGAGGCCGGCAAGCCTGGCGCTTGCCCCGGCATAGGTCGCGGCGGCCAGCAACCCAGCAGCGGTCTCGGTAATGATCGGCAGGATCTTGATCGCGCCATCCGGCAATCCGTTTTCGGCCTCATGTACGCGGAGCTTTACGGATAGCTGCTGGACATCCTGGCCGCTGTTCGACTTCGGCAGCATGATGCCGTCGGGTTTGACCGGAACCAGGGCGGCCAGATCATCGTCGGTCAACCCGGTCGATAGGTCGTTGACTCTGATATAGATGGCGGAGCTTGTCTGCTGCCTGTTGCCGGCAATAAAGCGTGCTGCGATGTCGCGTGCCGACGGCTTGTTTTGTGGCGCCACGGAATCCTCAAGGTCGACGATGACCACGTCGGCGCCGGCGCCAAAACCCTTCTCCAGTTTCTTTTTGGAATCCCCGGGCACAAACAGCAGCGAGCGCATCAGGCCGCCTTTTTCATCATCATCGCCTGGCGCGTGCATTTGGCAACGAGCACATCGTTCTGATTGTAGGCGTGATGCTCGAACTCGACGATGCCGCGGTCCGGCTTCGATTTCGAGTCCCTGACTGAGAGCACCGTCGTTTCGACACGGATGGTGTCGCCGTGGAAGACCGGGTGCGGAAACACCGTCTCCTTCATGCCGAGATTGGCAATTGTGGTGCCGACGGTGATGTCATTGACGGAAATGCCGATCATCAGGCCGAGCGTGAACAGCGAATTGACCAGCGGTCTGCCCCATTCGCTCTTGGCGGCGAAGTCGAAGTCGATGTGCAGCGGCTGCGGGTTCAGCGTCATCACCGAGAACAGCATGTTATCGCTTTCGGTGACGGTCTTGCGCAGCGTGTGCCGAAAGACATGTCCGACGACGAACTCTTCGAGATAAAGCCCGGGCATCGTTTTTCTCCTCCGCTGCCTGACGGTTGATAGGCGCTGCCCATGCCACCCGCAAGCCAGTTAATAAACATGGTGAACCGTTCGTAAACCATTTCTGCCTAGGGTCATTCCTGGGGCCGGAAGCTTTCCGGCAAGGGGCGTAGCAGGCAGTATGGTTGTCTCGCATTTTCTCAAATGGATCTACACCGCGAGAGTTTCGGAGCGCGCCGCGGCGGCGAGCGCGCTGGCCCGCGCCTACGTCAATTCCGACCTGCCTTTCGAAGACCGTTGCGCGGCCGAAGCGGCGCTGACGCTGCTGCTCGACGACGCCTCGTCGAAGGTGCGGCTGGCTATGGCCGAAGCGCTGTCGATGAGCCATCACGCGCCGCTGCAGATCATCAGCGCGCTTGCCTCCGATCAGCCGGAAGTGGCAGCCCTGGTGCTGGCGCGCTCCCCGCTGCTGACGGACGCCGACCTGATCGACCGCGTCGCGGCCGGGCACAAGGCGACGCAAAAACTGATCGCCGACCGGCCGGTCGTTTCGATGGCGGTTGCCGCGGCGATCGCCGAGATCGGCGAACCGGAAGCGTGTGCGGCGCTGCTCGCCAATGACGGCGCCGATATCGCGTCGCTCAGCTTCCGCCGCATGGCCGAGCGGCATGGCCATATCGCTCATTTGCGCGAGGCAATGGTCACGGATGTGCGGCTGCCGGCCGACTGCCGGCACATGCTGCTGGTCAAGCTCGGCGAAACGCTTAAGGCTTCGCCGCTGGTGATGGCGCTGATGGGGGCGGCCAGAGCCGAGCGGGTCACGCGCGATGCTTGCGTCAAGGCTTCGGTGCGGCTGGTCGAAGGCACGCGCACTGAGGAACATGCGGCACTTATCGAACATCTGCGCCTGCGCGGCGACCTGACCGCAAGTTTCATCATCCGTGCCATTGCCCACGGCAAGGTCGACTTTTTCGGCTCGGCCCTGGTTGCGCTCAGCCAGCAGTCGGAGCAGCGGGTGCGGGCCTTGCTCGCAGGCGGCCAGGACGTTGCGTTGCAGGCGCTCTTCCGCAGCGCCGGCCTTGCCGCTTCCACCCATGGCATCATGCTGCGCGCGCTCAAGATCTGGCGCGAAGTCGCCAACGGCAAGCGCCTCGCCGGCGTGCAGGAAGTCAGCTGGCTGATGCTGAAGGAACTCGGAGGTCAATCCACTGAGGGCGATCTCGCCGGCCTGGTCAAGTCGATCCATCTCGACGCGCTGCGGGAAAACGCGCGCGGGCATGCGCTGGCGATAGCCGCGGCCTGACGCCCTAGCCACGATCCCTGGTGAAGAAATCCGGGAAATCCTCGATCGCGGCGGCGATGATGCGCAGCGAGGCTGCGATCTGCAGCATATCCGCACCGCCGCTGCGCTCTGAAAGGCTGGCTGCATATTGCCGGGCCACAGTGACAGTTGCTGTCTGTGGATCGCCGGTTGCGCGAAAGAGCAGTTCACGCGCGAGGCCGCGCAGGAAATTGGCGATCGAGAGCGCGGTGTCGGTAGGAGTGGACGGCCTCTGCTGCGCGGCGCGCAGGCGCAGGATTTCGAGGCCGACGGTAACGGCGGCGACCCCGCCGCCCAGGATCGCATCGCCTTTCCTGCCGGCATTCTGCAAGAGCGGCATCAGCTGGTTGATGCGGTCATAGGCCAGGCTCTCGAAGGCCGAACGCCGCGGTACCCGCTCGTGCAGACACAGCCGCGCCAGATCCTCGCGCATGGCGCGCACGATGCGGTTGGCCGCGCGCCATGGATCGACCGGCAGCACCACGATGAAGACGCCGATGGCCAGCAGGATGCCGACCAGCACCGACGCCGAGCCGGCGAAGAACGGGCCTGGGGCATAGGTCATCGCCTGATGCGGGCTGAGGAAGGCGAGGAAATTGATTGCAAACGCCGTCGCCACGCCGACGGTGCGTGGATTGGCCATGCCCAGCGCCGTCGGTACCAGGATCGGCACGACAAACAGCGTGAACCAGCCGAAGCCGGGCAGGGCAGGCAGCGCGACCTGGCCGACAAGGAAGGCAAAGGGCAAAGCCAGCAGCGTTCCCTTGAAGAAGCCCCAGGACACCCGCACCGGGTCAGGCCGCGCGGCGAAAAGACTGGAGACGACGGCAACGAGGATGACGGTGCCGGCCGCGTCGGACCATTTCGTCGTCAGCCAGAAGGCGGCGACCGCCAACGTGGCAAGGCCGGCGCGTATGGCATTGCGCGAAGCCCCGGGATAATCGCGGTGCACCACCAGCGCAGGCGGCTGCCTGTTGCTCCGGCTGGGGCCCGTCACCGGTGCGCGCAGGGCGTCGAGGCCGCGCAGCACCTGCTTGAAGGCTTCGGCGAAATCGGCGGCGATGGTGAGGCGGGTTATGGTGCCGACCCTGTCGTCGCCCTGATCGGTCGAGGCGTCGGGCATTTGCCGGGCCTTGCCGGCAATCGCGTCGAGCCGCGTCACCCAGGGCGACGTGTCGTCCAGCGCCTCGGGCGTCGCTGCCAGCTCGCTGACCAACGACTGCAGTTCGGAGCGTACCGGAATGAGCGCTGCGTTTTTCGGCGCGGCATGCGAATGCAGCGCGCGCGCCGCCGACAGCGCCGAGAGAAGCTGACCGATGGTTAGGCGGACCGGATGGGCGCGGGTGGCGAAGCTCGGTGCTTCGAGCCGGGCATAGGCGCGCATCTCGGCCAGCATCTGGGCGTCGGTGATCAGCTTGCGGTGCAGGCCGGCCAGCGTCGCCGGGTCGCCACCGGAAAAAGCGCCGCCTGCATAGGTTGCAAGGTCGAGGATGCTGCGCTTCAGCCTGGAGATGATGGCGTCAGCGGCCAGCTTGGGCAGGATCAGCCGGCTGGTCAGGCCGGCGCAGACGATGCCGAGCACGATCTCGGCGCAGCGCGCGACAGCGAGATCGACGACCACGTGCGGCTGGCCGAAAGCCGGCAGCCCAATGATCATCGCGGTATAGCCGGCAAGTGCGGCGCCATAGGCTTCCGGATTGCGCAGCAGCGACGAAACCAGCGTGCACAGCCCAATCCAGACGGATAGCGCCGTGACCAGCAGCCAGGGATTGGTGCCGAAAACCGAGGTGATGCCGATCGCCGCAAGTCCACCGGCCAGCGTGCCGAGCAGCCGGTAAAAACCTTTCGCCAGCACCATGCCGGCGACCGGCTGGGCGACGATGAAGACCGTCATCATCGCCCATTGCGGGTGGTGGAGTTTCAACGCGTAAGCAGCGAGAAGCGCGATCAGACCGGCCGAAACCGTGCGCAGGGCGAAAATCCAATCCGAGCGCGTCGGCTGCGTCAGGCCCGCCAAACTGGTTTCGAAGTAGCTCTTCAGCCGCGCCCGGATCACAAGCTGGTCTCCGTATCGGAAGTGCAGGCTAGAGCAATTCCAGGAAAAGTTTGAAACGGTTTTCCGCCCGGAACTGCGTCAAAACGAAGAGTCGGCCGGCGCTCAGATATCCAGCACTTCCGTCGCGGCGAATTCGGCGCGTTCCTGGATGAAGCGGAAGCGGGCTTCCGGCTTGGTGCCCATCAGCGCGTCGACAGCATCCTTGGTCGCCGCCACGGCGTCGATGACATCGACCCGGAGCAGCGTGCGCTTCCTCGGGTCCATGGTGGTTTCCTTGAGCTGCGCGGCCATCATTTCGCCCAAGCCCTTGAAACGGCCGATCTCGACCTTGGCGCGGCCGGTGAATTCGGTGCGCAACAGCTCGTCCTTGTGCGCATCGTCCCTGGCATAGGCAACCTTGCCGCCTTGCCGGATCGAATAGAGCGGCGGCACCGCCAGATAGAGATGGCCGCCATTCACCAGGTTCGGCATTTCCTGGTAGAAGAAGGTGATCAGCAGCGAGGCTATGTGAGCGCCGTCGACGTCGGCGTCGGTCATGATGATCACGCGGTCGTAGCGCAAATCCTCGTCGCGGTATTTCGAGCGCGTGCCGCAACCGAGCGCCTGAATCAGGTCCGAAATCTGCTGATTGGCGGCTAGCTTGTCGTTGCCGGCGCTGGCGACGTTGAGGATTTTTCCGCGCAGCGGCAGCACCGCCTGGCTGGCGCGGTCGCGCGCCTGCTTGGCCGAGCCGCCGGCCGAGTCGCCTTCGACGATGAACAGTTCGGCGCCCGCGGCGGCATTCTGCGTGCAGTCGGCGAGCTTGCCGGGAAGGCGCAGCTTGCGCACCGCGCTCTTGCGCGACACTTCCTTTTCCTGGCGCCGGCGCACCCGCTCGTCGGCGCGCGCAATCACCCATTCCAGCAGCTTGGAGGCTTCCTGCGGATTGTCGGCCAGCCAGTGGTCGAAGGGATCGCGGATGGCGGTCTCGACAATGCGAATGGCTTCGATCGTTGCCAGCCTGTCCTTGGTCTGGCCGACGAATTCCGGCTCGCGAATAAACACCGACAGCATGCCTGCCGCCGAGATCATCACGTCTTCGGAGGTGACGATCGAGGCGCGCTTGTTGCCGACCAGGTCGGCATAGGCCCGAAGCCCGCGCGTCAGCACATTGCGAAAGCCGGCCTCATGCGTGCCGCCTTCGCCGGTCGGGATGGTGTTGCAGTAGGAGTTGACGAAGCCGTCACCGCCGAACCAGGTCACCGCCCATTCCAGCGAACCGTGGCCGCCCTGCTTCTCGCTCTTGCCGGCGAAGATTTCGCGGGTCACCTGGAAATCATCGCCGAGCGATGCCTTGAGATAGTCCTTCAAGCCGCCGGGGAAATGGAACTCCGCCTTGGCCGGCGTCTGGTCCTTTTCCTTGATCAGCGATGGGTCGCAGCTCCAGCGGATCTCGACGCCGCCGAACAGATAGGCTTTCGAGCGGGTCATGCGATAGAGCCGCGCCGGCTCGAAGGCGGCGCCCTTGCCGAAAATCTGCTCGTCGGGATGGAAGCGGATTTTGGTGCCGCGCCGGTTGTGCACTTCGCCGAGCTGCTCCAGCCCGCTCACCGGAACGCCGCGCGAGAACCTTTGACGGTAAAGCTGGCGACCGCGCGCGACTTCGACTTCGAGATGGTCCGACAGCGCATTGACGACCGAGACGCCGACACCGTGCAGACCGCCGGAGGTCTCATAGACCTTGCTATCGAACTTGCCGCCCGAATGCAGCGTCGTCATGATGACTTCGAGCGCCGGCTTCTTGAATTTCGGATGCGGATCGACCGGGATGCCGCGGCCATTGTCGGTAACGGTCAGAAACCCGTCGGCCGACAGCTCGACATCGATGAAGGTGGCATGGCCGGCGACCGCCTCGTCCATCGAATTATCGATGACCTCGGCAAACAGATGGTGCATCGCCTTGTCGTCGGTGCCGCCAATATACATGCCGGGACGGCGCCGCACCGGCTCCAGCCCCTCCAGCACCTCGATGTCGGCGGCGCTATAGCCCTCGCTGCCGTCCTTGGTCGCGGCAGGACGCTTCGTGGCCTGCACCAGCGGGTCGGTCGGGCGCGAAGGTGTCCGAGCCGGTTGGGGCTGCTTTTCCAGATTGCCGAAAAGATCGTTGTTGTCGTCCATGCCTACCATAGAATCCGTGCCGCGAATCACCCGTCGATACTGCCACGCTTTTCGGCGCCAAGCGACGGAAGTTCCTGTTACGTTCGGGGATTAAACCCTTCTTATCCTAAAACCTTTCGATAACCAAGCCGGCGGAAATAGGTCCGTGCGGAGCGGCCGCGATTCCTGAATCTTTAACAAAGCGGCCTAGCGTCGCTCCAACAAAACAAAAGACCACGAATGTCAGGGGTTGGTTGTGAGGGGCAAGGCCATAACGATGATTGGCATCGCTGCCGTCTTCGGCGCGATTTCAATCTTTGCCGCGGATTTCTGGGTGAAAAGCCAGGCCAAGGCCGGTGCCGAAGAGAAAACGGCGTCGATCCCGGCGCCCGCCGTCCCCAAGGTCGTCTTCAAGACCATAGTGGTGGCCAACGCGCCGCTGCGTTACGGCATGGAGCTTGACCGGGCGCAGCTCAGCGAAATCCCATGGTCCGAGGATTCGGTGCCGCAGGGCGCGTTCACCACAGTCAATGCATTGCTCGCCGAAGGCAGCCGCGTGGTATTGTCGCCGATCGAGGTCAACGAGCCGGTGCTGATCAGCAAATTGTCGGGGCCGAACGGCCGCGCGACGCTATCAAACATGATGACGCCCGGCATGCGGGCGGTGACAATCCGCACCGACGAGATCGCCGGTGTCGGCGGCTTCGTCATGCCGGGCGACCGGGTCGACGTGGTGCTGACACGCGATGCGGGCGAAATCCAGGAAGTGGCCAAGAACGCGCAGGGCGCTGCCGGATCGACCGTTACCTCCGAGATTGTCGTCTCCGACGCCAAGGTGCTGACCGTGGGGCAGGGCGCCGACGAGCGCCAGACCACACCGCAGATCGCCAATTCCGTCACCATCGAGGTGACGACCGAAGGCGCGCAGAAAGTGGCGCTTGCCCGCACCGTCGGCACCTTGTCGCTGTCGCTCCGCTCGGCCGCAGACGGAGGGGCCGCCAGGGACGGCGTCACCACCATCTCGTCCTTCGGCGGATCGGTCGCCTCCGGCGTCCAGGCCGCTGCCGGCGCGCTGTTCACTGCCGCGACCAAGGAGCCTGAGAAGCCGAAATTCAAGACGATCATCGTGACGCGCGGCACGCAGGTCGAAGAATACCAGGTTCCTGCGCGGGACCAGCAATAACTGCCGGTGGGGACCGGGCGAGGGACGGGACAGATGTCGGGACTTCATGCATTTCGAACTACGAAAGGGCTGCGCCCAATGCGGGCGCTTGCGGTGGGGGCTTGCCTGGCCGCGGCCGCAATGCTCGGCCTCAGTGCGCCAGCCAAGGCCGACAACGATATCGTCCATGTCTCGTCGACAACGAATGCGTCGATCAAGGTAGCCAAGGGCAAGCCGAAGACGGTCATGACCAATGCCGCCTTCTACCAGATCGTCATCGGCGATCCGGAGATCGCCAACGTCAATCCGCTGACCGACAAATCCTTCTATGTGCTGGGCAACAATCTCGGCACCACCGGCATCGCGCTGTTCGACGAGAACAAGCAGCTGGTCGGCACCGTCGACATCGAGGTGACGCTGGACACCGACCAGCTGGCCAGCACCATTCGCGCCAGCGTGCCGGACGCAAAGATCAAGGTCGGCTCGGCCAATGGCCGCGTCGTGCTGTCGGGCGAGGCCGATGACGCGGTCGCCGCCGAGAAGGCAAGCAAGATCGCCAGCCGCTTCTCCGGCAATGAAGAAGTGATCAATTCGGTCAACATCTCGTCCTCGCAGCAGGTTCAGCTCAACGTTCGCTTCGTCGAGATCAATCGCCAGGCCGGACAGGATCTCGGCGCCAAATACAGCGCCAATTTCGCTTACGGCATTGGCGGGCGCGACGTCACCCTCGATCCTGGCACGGTGCCGGGAGCCGGCAATGGCGAGATCATCGGCCGGCTGCTGTCCAACGGCCTGTCGATCGACGTCGCCATCAAGGCGCTGGAGGAACGTGGTCTCGCCAGGCGGCTGGCCGAGCCGAACCTGATCGCCCGCTCGGGCCAGACGGCAAGCTTCCTCGCCGGCGGCGAGTTCCCGATCCCGGTCTCCGAGGACAATGGCAAGATTTCCGTCAGCTACAAGAAATACGGCGTCAGCCTCGACTTCACGCCGACGGTTCTCAAGGACGGGCTGGTGAGCCTCGACATCGCGCCGGAAGTGTCCTCGATCGACGCTTCGGCCTCCTACAATATCGGCAATATCTCGGTCCCGGGCTTTATCGTGCGCCGCGCCAAAACATCCGTCGACCTGAAGAATGGCCAGAGCTTCATGATCGCCGGCCTGCTGCAGTCACAGAACGACATTACCACATCGCGTCTTCCCGGCCTCGGCAAGCTGCCGGTGCTCGGCTCGCTGTTCTCCTCCAAATCCTATCAGCGGCGCGAGACCGATCTGGTGATCATCGTCACCCCCTATCTGGTCAAGCCGGTCGACCCGTCGAAGAAGCTGCTCGAGCCGACCGACGGCACGCAGCCGGCCAGCAATGTCGACTATTTCCTCAACAACACCGAGGAAGTGAAATCGTCCGAAGCCAATCGTGCAGTGGCAATGGCCAGCGGCAGTACGGCACAGCCGGCCGCGGTCACCACCGTCGGGCATTTCCTCGACCTGCCGAAGGATTGAAGCCATGCGCGTGGAATCATGCATCGCCCTGCTGATCGCCGGCCTCGCCGGCGGCTGCACCAGCGACGACTATGTCCGCTCCGAGGGACCGACGATTGCCGCCGGCAACGCACAGGCCGCCAATACGGCCATGCAGATGGTCGATCCCTGGAAATACGGCGTCCAGAACACCAGGCTGCTGGTGCCGGCGCAGCGCAGTGAGGCGGCGGTCAACGCCGCCGACCAGGCTGCTGCCGCCAAGGCCGTGCAACCGACAGCGACAACCGATTGATTTGCCCGGTGATTTGACCGGGAATGACCTGACAGGCTGACAAAATGGCAAGCGGCATAAAGACCAAGAAAATCCTGCTGGTGTCCAGCGACCGGACCTTTGTGCAGGATACGCGCACCGCGTTCGCGGCCTCGGAGGTGATCCAGCTTTCGACCGTCGAGAAGAACATTACCGAACTGCGCGGCGAGGTCCAGGAAGCCGATTTCGGCGCGCTCATCGTCGACATGGATGCGGCAAAGCTGGAAGAGATCGAGTCGCTGCAGCGCATCATGCGCCGGCTTGAAGGCCGCGTTCCGGTGGTCGTCGTCACCCAGGAATTCAACGCAGCCGCAGTGCGTATCCTGGTGCAGCTCCAGGTCGCCGATTTCCTGGTCAAGCCGATCACCACCGCCGATCTGGTGCGGTCGGTCGTGCGCGCGCTGCAAGGGCCGGGGCGCGAAGAAAACACCGAGTCGCAGATCTATACCTTCATGCCGGCCGCCGGCGGCGTCGGCACCACGACGCTGGCGCTGCAGACCGCTTTCCAGCTGCATCATTCGGTGACGCGCGGCGCGTCGACCTGCGTGGTCGACCTCAACTTCCAGCAAGGCGCCTGCGCCGAATATCTCGACCTCGAGCCGCGCTTCGACATCACCGAAATCGAGAACCAGCCCGAGCGCCTCGACCGTCAGCTGCTGGACGTGATGCTGTCCAAGCATGCGAGCGGGCTCTGCGTGCTGGCGGCGCCAACGCATCCGTCGGAAATGCGCTCGTTCAAGACCGATGTCGTGGTGCGCATGCTCGATCTCGTTTCGGCCTATTTCGACAACGTCGTCATCGACATGCCGCGCACCTGGTTTCCGTGGACGGAAACGGTGCTGCTCGGCTCCAACAAGCTTTACATCGTCGCCGAAATGACGGTGCCGTGCCTGCGCCATACGCAGCGGCTGATCCAGGCGGTCTACGAGACGGCAGGCAAGGAAGTGAAGCCGAACGTGATCGTCAACCGTTTCGAGCAGAAGATGTTCGACAACGGCATAAAGCAGGCGGATGTCCAGGAAATCCTCGGCGAGCATTTCGTCGGCGGCATCTCCAACAATTACCGGCTTGTGCGTGAAGCGGTCGACCGCGGCGTGCCGCTGCATGAGATCGACCCGAACGCCAATGTCGTCAACGATCTGAAGAGGATCATCCTGCCGGAAGAAGCCGTGGTGACGCCGGAGAAATCGCGCTCGCTGTTCGGCATCGGCAGGGGCCTCCTGAAGAGGAAAGCCGGATGACCAGCCGCTTCTCGACCCTGCAGAACCGTGACGTCCGCGCGCTGAAGCCGGCCGAGGCGGCGCCGGTCGCGCATCACGCCGTGGTCATCCCGACGAACCGCAAGGCCTTGCCGCCGAAGCCGGAGACAACACCGGGAAAAAGCGCCAACAAGGTGCTCGATGCCCGCGTGCGCATCCACCGGCTGCTGCTCGAGGAAATCAACCTGGTCGCGCTGGAGCGCCTGCCCAAGGATGAGATGCGCCGGCAGGTGCAGGAGTTCGTGTCGGAAAAGACCCGCCAGGAGCGTATGGCGATCAACACCGTCGAACTTGAAGCGCTGGTCGATGACATCGTCGATGAGATGGTCGGCCTCGGCCCGCTGGAACCGCTGCTCAAGGACCCCGACATCAACGACATCCTGATCAACGGCCACCAGAACTGCTTCGTCGAAAAACGGGGCAAGCTGCAGCAGGTCCATATCCCGTTCAAGGACGAGGCGCACCTGTTGCGCATCGTCAACAAGATCGTCGCCGCCGTCGGCCGCCGGGTCGACGAATCGCAGCCGATGGTCGATGCCCGCATGCTCGACGGCTCGCGCTTCAACGCCGCCATTCGCCCGGTCGCCGTCGACGGGCCGCTGGTGTCGATCCGCAAGTTTTCAAAGAACAAGCTCGGCCTGCACAAGCTGGTCGAGTTCGGCGCCATCACCCAGAACATGGCCGAGGTGCTGGCGGCTGCAGTCCACGCCCGCAAAACGACCATCATCTCGGGCGGTACCGGCACCGGCAAGACGACGATGCTCAACGCATTGTCAGCCTTTATTCCGGAAGACGAACGGTTGATCACCATCGAGGACGCGGCCGAACTGCAGCTGCAGCAGCCGCATGTCGCGCGCATGGAAACGCGCCCCGCCAACATCGAAGGTCATGGCGAGCTGAAGCAGCGCGACCTGGTCAAGAACGCGCTGCGCATGCGTCCCGACCGCGTCATCCTCGGCGAGTGCCGCGGCGAGGAGGCCTTCGACATGCTGCAGGCGATGAACACCGGACATGAAGGCTCGATGGCGACCATCCACGCCAACACGCCTCGCGACGCCATTTCGCGCCTCGAGCAGATGCTGGGCATGACCGGCATGCCGATGACGGTGCAGTCGATCCGCAGCCAGATCGCCAGCGCGCTCGACCTTATCGTCCAGCTGACGCGACTGTCGGACGGCAAGCGCAAGGTGACCAGCGTCGCCGAGGTGACCGGCATGGAAGGCGACGTCATCCAGATGCAGGAGATATTCCGCTTCGTGCGCACCGGCATGGAGGCCGACGGCAAGATCCTCGGTCACTACGAGGCGACCGGCATTCGCCCGCGTTTCCTCGAGGACCTGCGCAATATGGGCATTGAATTCCCCGGCAAATATTTCGAACCCGGCCGGCCGCAGGAGTAGCCTTGTGTTCGAGAATTTCAGTCCGATCTATGTCGTCTATGCCGCGGCAGCGCTGACCGGCATCATGATCGCCGAAGGCTGCTATCTGCTCTATGCCGGCCGCAGCGACAAGCGCCTGGCTATCAACCGGCGCATGAAGCTGCAGGAAAACAAGATCAGCCAGGAACAGGTGCTGATCCAGCTGCGCAAGGAACGCGGCCTCGATTCCGGCACGTCATTCTTCTCGCCCGACCGTTTTCGCGCGCTGCGCACGCAGTCGGGCATGGTGATGCCCTTGCCGAAATTCCTGACGATGACGACGGGCGTGGCGCTGGCGATGATGCTCGTCGCGCTCTGGTACGGCCTGCCGCTGTTGCTCGCCATTTTGCTGTTTGTGGTGCTGACAGCGCTGCTGCCGGTAATTGTGCTGCGTTCCAAGCGTGCCCGGCGGGTGAAGCGTTTCGGCGTGCAGTTGCCGGAGGCGCTGGAATTGATCACGCGCGGCTTGAAGGCCGGGCATCCGGTTCCGGTGGCGATCTCGATGGTGTCGCGCGAGATGCCCGATCCGATCGGCACCGAATTCGGCGTTATCTCCGACGAGGTGACTTATGGTTCCGACCTGGTTTCGGCGTTGAATTCACTGTTTGATCGCGTCGGCCAGGAGGATCTGCCGCTGTTCGTCACCGCGGTTTCCATCCAGACGAGTTCGGGCGGCAATCTGCGCGAGATCCTCGACGGGCTGTCGACGACGATCCGCGAACGCGGCAAGCTGCGCCGCAAGGTGCGCGCCATTTCGACCGAGGGTCGTATGTCGGCCTATATTCTGACGGCGGTGCCGGCGCTGCTGTTCGCCGCCATCATGGTGATGATGCCGCAATTTTATCAAAGCGTCTGGGATGTGCCGAAGACCTGGTATCTGCTGGGCGGTTCGGTGACATGGCTGATGCTGGGCAACATCATCATGTTCAAGATGTCGAACTTCCGGTTCTGAGATGGAGCAGGCGATCCAGTTTCTTGCCTCGCTGGCGCCGACGTCGCTGATGCCGGTAGCCGCGCTGCTGCTGGCATTGGGCGGCAGCGCGGTGGCATGGCCGCTGGTGGTGGCCAAAGGCGACCGCAACGATCTCAAGCGCCGGCTCAAGATCGACGACAGCAAGACTCCCCAACAGGCCGAGGTGGCGCCGAAGAAGAACCAGAGCGTCGTGCGCGAGAAGGCGGTGAAGCGGGCGCAGGAATTCTACGCCAAGAGCGATCCGGAAAATGTCGCCCGGTTGCGTATGAAGCTGATCCAGGCGGGCTATATGGAGCCGCGCGCGGTCGGCACATTCTTCCTGATCCGCTTCGCCTGCCTGGTGGGCGCAGCGATCGGCGCGTTCCTGGTCAACCATTGGATGGGCAGCGCCGATTCCACCGCGACCAGCCGCTGGACCTTCATCATCCTGTCGGGAGCCGCCGGCTATTTCGTGCCCGGCCTGGTGCTCAGCCAGAAGGTGCGGGAAAAGATGCGCGAATACCGCAACGGCTTTCCCGACTTCATGGATTTGATGATCGTCTGCTCCGATGCCGGCATGAGCATGGAGGCCGGCATCGAGCGCGTCTCGAAGGAACTGGCCAAGACCTATCCGTCGCTGAGCCAGAATCTGCAGCTGGTGTCGCTGGAACTCAGGGCCGGCCGCAGCCTCGACGATGCATTGAAGGCGCTCGCCGACCGCCTCAGCCTGGACGAGGTGCGCTCCTTCGCCACGCTCTTGCAGCAGTCGAAGGAACTCGGCACCAGCCTCGCCGGGGCGCTGCGCGTGTTCTCTGACGAAATGCGCCACAAGCGCATGTCGTTGGCCGAGGAGAAGGCACATGCCTTGCCGGCCAAGATGTCGGTGCCGGTGGTGGTGTGCATCCTGCCGGTGGTGCTGATGATCGCCGTCATCCCGATCATCGTCAAAATGACGGCGGTTCAGTAGATACCAAGGCAGTAGATACCAAGTGGCCGCCCGGCGGCTTTCTGCGGTTACTCACTTCAACTACGCTTCGCCTGGATGTCATATCCGGCCGGTTTGGCCGCTCTCCTTCGGCAAAATCCGCAAAAAGCAAAATGAGTGAGCCGTCCATGCGAATAGTCTTGTGCACCGCCTTCCTCGGCCTCGCCGCGGCCAGTCTGTCGCCGGCCTCGGCCGCGGCCGACGATTGCGGCGACGCTGCCGCTCTGGTGCAGCAGGCATATCCCAAGGCCCAAAAGAGTGCCGATGGCGCCTCCTTCACGCTCGAACCTCATACCAGCATCGCCCAGACGCTTTGGGATGGCGATGCGCCATTCGGCGTGGTCTGCAAGATCTGGCCCGCCCATGACGACCTGTTGTTGGTCGCCGTGCCGCTGATCGACAGCTCCCAATCCAGCGACGACGGGCATGTCGGCGATGTCGAGCTTCTGGTCGTCGACAGGAAGACCCGGCAGGTGCGCCAGCGCGTGCTCCAGCCCGGGCTGATGACCGATGATGCCGTCGGCATCCGCGAGATCGACTTCGATACCGGGCGCTACAGATTGGCGCCCGATGTCGGCGCCTTCGGCCTGCGCATCGACATGGCAAGCCATTCGCAGCCGAATCCTTTCAGTGAAACCGACCTGCGGCTCTATGCCCTTGACGGCGGTGCTCTGCGCCTGGTGCTCGACGGCATCATCGTGGCCGGCTTTGGCGGCGAAGGCGACACCAATTGCGCGGGATCCTTTCAATCCAGCCGGGTCAGCCTGGCGATGAGCCCGGCGAGACATCACGGCTATCACGACATCACAGTGTTCGAGCGGTTGGACACCGACAATCCGTCTGTCGACAAGAATGGCGAGTGCCAGTCCCATCCCGGCAGGTTCATGAAACGAACCTACCGGCTGCGCTACGACGGCAGGCGCTATCAGTTTCCGGCGGGGCTCAAGGCGCTGGAGCCGGAATAGGCTTCGGTTGGTTAATGGCTTCTGTGCCCGAAACCAAATTTTAGGCGCGTTTCCGCACTGAAGTTTAATCGCCCTATTGTAGTCTGCTTCCTCAGAGAACGACCCGGTAAATCGGGCGATTGGGGCCAGGGGCATGCGTCACAGAAGTTTCACGGCAATGGCCGCGCTAGCGGCGGTCTTGATGGTCGGCGGCTGCACGACCGACAACGTCGACAAAACCAAGACCACATCGATCCAACCGGTGGCAAAAGACGTCAGCACCTCCGACCTTGCGCAAGGCAAGGCGCAGTTCCGCGAGGCCAATTACGGCCTTGCCGAACAGCATTTCCGCAAGGCCGTGGAACTGAAGGCCGACAGTGCCGAGGGATGGATGGGGCTTGCCGCCACCTATGACGAACTCGGCCGCTTCGACTTCGCCGACCGCGCCTACGACCAGCTTTTGAAGGTTGCCGGGCGCAAGCCGCAGATTGTCAACAATATGGGCTATTCGCAGCTGCTGCGCGGCAACAAGAAGAAGGCGAGGGCGCTGCTCATGGAAGCAAGGGCCGGAATGGCCGACCCGAGCGTGATCAACGCCAATCTGGTGCTGCTCAACAAGGGCTGAGACTCTTCGCGGGGGCGGCAGTCGACGCTTTGTAAACCCTGTCGGCAGCTTGCTTTGAAACCGGCAGAAAACCGGTATCTCCGGCCGGTTGCATGCCTATGATGCGCCACAAATCGAAGATCCCGAAGGTTGCCGCTCATCCATGCTGGATTTCAGTTCGCTATTGCTGGCGGCTGCGCTGTCGGGCACATGCCTGAGCGTCACCATGTTTGTGATCTGGTTCACGGCGCCGCGTGCACGCTTCGTGCTGACGGTTGCGTGCGGCATTCTCGTCCTTGTCGCCCACGTCATCGTCTTCTGGCGCTACACGAGGGAGCCCAGTCCGTTGCTTTGTCAGGCAGCGTTGGCGCTGCTCAGCCTCGGTTTCCTGGCGCTTTCACTTTCGGCCATGCAATATCTTGGTGTGCGCAATTACAGCCGCGCTGTCCTGCCGGCCATGCTCGCGATCGCTGTCTGCGCCGGCGTGACCTATCTCGGTTTCGATGGTGTCGGCTTCATCCTCACCTATGCGACGGTAACAGTGCTGCTCGCCTCGATCGGGATGATGTTCTGGATCAAGGGCGGTCATGATCGCGGCATTCTGCTGGTCGTTTCGGCGCTAAGCGGCGTCTGCGGCGTATCCTTCGGGCTCTGCGGCGCTGTGCTTCTGGTCAAGGGCCAGTGGGTGCTCGGCGTCGCGCCCGACAATTGGGCCGAGCGGTTGAATTCGGTCGTGGCGGTCGCCTGCATGACGGCTCTCGGCGCGCTGACGCTGTCGCTGCATCATCTGCAGGCACAGATCGAACTGAAGGCCGAGACCCTGACCGACCCGTTGACCGGTCTGATGAACCGGCGGGCTTTGAACTCGCTTTATCGCGAGCGCGTCTTCGGCCCGTTCATGTCGGTCGCCATGTTCGACCTCGACCACTTCAAGCGAACCAACGACGTCTATGGCCATCCCGTCGGCGATCGGGTGCTCTGCCGTTTCGCCGCAGTCATCAAGAAGTATGACAGGGTTGGCGTCGACGCCTTCCGGCTGGGCGGCGAGGAGTTCGCGTTGGTCATGTCTCGGATGACCGAAGACAAGGCCTACGATCTCGCCAGCAGGATCGGCGTAGCCTTCGGCACGGAAGTGGTGCCCACGCCGCGTGGGCCGTTGCGCAGCAGCGTCAGCGGCGGCATTGGCTTTGGCAAGGAGGACGGCAGCAGCCTCGAGGACGTCCTGGCCGAGGCCGACAAAGCGCTTTACGCGGCCAAGCACGCGGGGCGGAACCGCGTGCTTGTTCTGAACCGGGTAAGCAAGGCCGATGGGCCGGCCTTGCGTTCAGCTTGATCGGCTAAGCTTTATTCGGCGGCGCCGAGATATTCCGACAGCGGCGGGCAGGAGCAGACGAGGTTGCGGTCGCCGGCGACATTGTCGATGCGCGAGACCGGCGGCCAGTATTTGGCCGCTGTATCGACATCGTCGGCGGGGTAGGCCGCTTCCAGCCGCGAATAGGGGTGGGTCCACTGGCCGGCAAGGGTTTCGGCCGCCGTGTGCGGGGCATTGACCAGCGGGTTGTCCTCGAGCGGCCATTCGCCCTTCGCCACTTTCGCTGCCTCGCCGGCGATGGCAATCATCGCCTCGCAGAACCGGTCGAGTTCGCGCTTGGGCTCGGACTCTGTGGGCTCGACCATCAGCGTGCCGGCGACAGGGAACGACATGGTCGGCGCGTGAAAGCCGTAGTCGATCAGCCGCTTGGCGATATCATCGACGCTGATGCCGGCGCTCTCCTTGAGGACGCGCGTGTCGAGGATGCATTCATGCGCGATGCGATCGTGCCTGCCCTTGTAGAGAAGCGGGAAGTGCGGCGCGAGCCGCGTCGCCACATAGTTGGCCGAGATGATCGCCGTCTCCGTCGCCTGCTTCAGGCCGGCGGCGCCCATCATGCGGATGTACATCCAGGTGATGGGCAGGATGGAAGCGCTGCCGAACGGTGCGGCCGACACGGCATGCGCCGAGCCTTCGGTGACATGACCAGGCAGATAGGGTTTCAGATGCGCCCTGACGCCGATCGGACCGACGCCCGGACCGCCGCCGCCATGCGGGATGCAGAAGGTCTTGTGCAGGTTCATGTGGCAGACATCGGCGCCGATATCGGCGGGCCGCGCCAGCGCGACCAGCGCGTTAAGGTTGGCGCCGTCGAAATAGACCTGGCCGCCATGTTCGTGGATGAGAGCGCACAGGTGGCGCGCGCCTTCCTCGTAGACGCCGTGCGTCGAGGGATAGGTGAACATCAGAGCTGCGAGATTCTTGGAATGCTCGTTGGCCTTGGCTCGCATATCGTCCATGTCGATATTGCCGTCCTCCAGGCAACGCACGACGACGACGCTCATGCCGGCCATCGCCGCACTCGCCGGATTGGTGCCATGCGCGGACTGGGGGATCAGGCAGATGGTGCGATGGCCTTCACCGCGCGCGCGGTGATAGGCGCGGATGGCGAGCAGGCCGGCATATTCGCCTTGGCTGCCGGCATTGGGCTGCAGGCTGACGGCGTCGAAGCCGGTGATCTCCGCCAGCCAGCCTTCCAGCTCGCCGACCATGGCGCGATAGCCGGCCGAATGGCTGGCCGGCGCGAAGGGATGGAGGTTGGCGACAACAGGCCAGCTGACCGGCATCATTTCGGCCGCCGCGTTGAGCTTCATGGTGCAGGAGCCCAACGGGATCATGGTGCGGTCGAGCGCCAAATCCTTGTCGGCTAGCCTGCGCAGCAGGCGCATCATGTCGGTCTCGGAGTGGTTTTCGCGGAAAACCGGCTGGGTCAGAAACTCCTTGCCGCGCGGCTTGCCGGGCATCGCGCCGGCCTCAGTAGCGCCGGACTTGGCGCCGAACAGGGCGGCGATAGCCTCGAGATCCGCCTCGGTCGAGGTTTCGTCGAAGGCGATGCTGATGCGGTCGGCATCGATGACGCGCAGCAGCCGGCCACCTTTTTCAGCGGCAGCGGCGATCGAAGCTGCCTTGCCCTTCACTTCGGCCGTCACCGTGTCGAAACGGCTTGAGCCGAGCACGGAAACACCAGCGGTTTTCAGGCCTGCTGCGAGGCCGTTGGCGAGCTCATGAATTCGGGCTGCGATCGCCTGCAAACCAGTAGGCCCGTGCCAGATCGCGTATGCGGTCGCCATGTTGGCAAGCAGCGCCTGCGCGGTGCAGATGTTGGAGGTCGCCTTGTCGCGGCGGATATGCTGTTCGCGCGTCTGCAGGGCGAGGCGATAGCCGGGACGACCCTTGCTGTCGATCGACTGGCCGACGAGGCGGCCGGGCATCAGCCGGGTCAGCTTGTCGGAGACGGCGCAATAGGCGGCGTGCGGGCCGCCAAAGCCCATCGGCACGCCAAAGCGCTGCATCGGGCCGACGGCGATGTCGGCGCCAAGCCTGGCCGGCGCTTCGGTCAGCGTGAGCGCAAGCGGATCGGCGATGAAGACGACCACGGCGCCGGTGGCGCGAGCCTTCTCGATCGCCGCCTTGTGGTCGCCATAGACGCCAAACGTGTCCGGCCAGGAGACCAGCAGGGCGGCGGTGTTGTCGTCGATGGTCTCGCCATCGATCTCGATGCCGAGCGGCTCGGCGCGGGTGCGCACGACGTCCAGCGTCTGCGGATGCGGCGTGCCGGCCAGCGCCACCTCGGTGCGCTTGTCGCGGTGATGGCGCAGCGCGATGCCGACCGCTTCGGCCACCGCCGTCGCTTCGTCGAGCAGGGAGGCCGAAGCCACCGGCAGGCCGGTCAATTCGGTGACCAAGGTCTGGAAGTTGAACAGCATTTCCAGGCGGCCCTGGCTGATCTCGGCCTGGTAGGGCGTATAGGCGGTGTACCAGGCCGGGTTCTCGAACAGGTTGCGCTGGATGACCGGCGGCACATGGACGCCGTGATAGCCGGCGCCGATGAAGCTCTTCAGCACCCTGTTTTTTGCCATGGTCGCCGACAATTCGGCCAGCGCTTCGGCTTCGCTCGCCGGCGCGGGAAGGGTCAGCGGCAGATCGAGGCGGATCGACTGCGGCACGGCCTGGCTGATCAGCGTCTCGACAGAGGGAACGCCGATCACGGCAAGCATGGCTCTGACATCGTTTACATCAGGACCGATGTGGCGGGCCGAGAAGGGGGTAAGTGCTGCGCTCATGGCAATAGGTCCTGATATCAACCGATATGGGCTTTGTAGGCGGCCTCATCCATGAGGCCTGCGAGTTGGCCTTCGTCGGCGAGCATCATCTTCCACAGCCAGCCGTCGCCGGTCGCAGCGGAGTTGACCAGCGACGGGTCCGAGGACAGCGCGCCGTTGGCGTCGGTGATCTCGCCATCAACCGGCGCATAAACATCGGATGCCGCCTTGACGGATTCGACGACCACGGCGGTGTCGCCCTTACTGAGTTTGGTGCCGATTTGAGGCAGTTCGACGAAGACGAGATCGCCAAGCTGTTCCTGCGCATAGTCGGTTATCCCGACGGTGGCGATGCCTCCCTCGACGCTCAGCCATTCGTGATCTTGTGTGAAATAGGTTTTTGCCATCGGAATTATCCTTTGCGGTAGCGATGAGGAGTGAAGGGCAAGGAACTGATATCGACCGGGATTTTCGTCCCGCGAACGTCGGCGAACAGTTTCGTGCCCGGCTTGGCCAAGGCCGTTGACACATAGCCCATGGCGACGGGATGGCCGGCCGACGGGCCGAAGCCGCCTGATGTCACGTAGCCGGCCGGATCGCCGTCGGCATCGAACAAAGCAGCGCCGGCGCGCACCGGCTGGCGGCCGTCCGGCTTCAGGCCGACGCGCTTTTGCGACGGCCCGCGCTCCAGGATGGACCGCAGCGCATCGGCGCCGATGAAGGACCCGCCGGCGCGGAGATCTTTGGGGATCGCCCACATCAGGCCGGCACTCGCCGGATCGATCTCCGGCGTGATGTCCTGGCCGTGCAGGCACAGGCCGGCCTCCAACCGCAGCGAGTCGCGGGCAGCAAGGCCGATCCACAACACACGCTCGTCCTCGATCAGTTTCGTGGCCAGAGCGCGCGCATCCGCCTCCGGCAGGCCGATCTCGAAGCCGTCCTCGCCGGTGTAGCCGGAGCGGCTCATGAACCAGTTTTGCTTCGGCTCGATGCCATGCATGAACAAGAGCGAGCCGGTCTCGATGCCGGCGCGGGACAAGGCAGCCCAGGCTTCGGGCCCCTGGATCGCCAGGAAGACGCGATCGAGCGCATCGACCTTCACGTCGAAATCGGTCGCCAGCGCACGCAAATGCTTCTCGTCCTCGACCGCATTCCCGGCGTTGGCGACCACCATGAAGCGCTCGGCGCCGAGCCGGGTGACGATCAGATCGTCGATGATCCCGGCGGCCTCGTTGAGGAAGAAGGTATATTTGGACTGTGAAATCTCAAGCGCGCCGGCATCGAGCGGACTGGCGCGGTTGAGCAGTGCCGCAGCGCCCGGTCCGCTGATCTCGAACAGCTTCATATGCGAAATGTCGAACAGGCCGGCATGTTCGCGGGTGTGAAGGTGCTCCTTCATCACGCCGGCCGGAAAGGTCAGCGGCATCGACCAGCCCGCAAAGGCGCCAAAGCGTGCGCCGGCGGCGGTGTGCAGATCTTCGAGAGGAAGGTGTTTGGTGTCGTCGCCCGTCATGTCATCTCCAGAGTCGCACGCAATCGGCCGCTGCTGGCGACCAGTCCGTGCCCCTCTGTCTGAAGCCTGAGAGACTCGCGCAACCGGAACTCTGTCGGCGACGCTTACACCTTCGGCGCGGGGGCAAGCCCCGACTTTCCAGAGTGTCTTTCCCGTCTACGGTTCTTTTGCCTGAGAGATTTCGGGCGATTTCCCCTTCGGCGGCAGCTCGCGCTGCTCTCTCCCGCAAACAGGTAGGACTCAAAACTTGAGCCCTCGACGCGCCATCCATAGCTTGTCGGCGACACCTTGTCACCTGCCAGCGACACGTAAAGCGCGGCGTCTTTACAGTCTTCGCTAACCACGCCGTTTGCCAGTTTTTCAAGACAATGGCGATATTCTGGGCTGACGGTTTGGCCGCAATTGCGTTGGGCACGGCGGATGGGGATTGACAGATGGGCGAACGGATCGGGAGCGCGCCGGTGGCGGGGCTGGCCTCGAAGGACCGCATCACGGCGGAAGATGTCGTCATGCTGCGTCGCGAAGTGTTCGCCGACGGCGTGGTGACGCGCGGCGAGGCCGAAGCACTGTTTGCGCTCGATGCGACAGCGACGGACAGGTGCCAGGAATGGCCTGAATTCTTCGTCGAGGCGGTTGCCGACTACATCGTCCATCAGGAAAAGCCGGCCGGCTATATCTCAGAGGACAATGCCGACTGGCTGATCAGAACGATCTCGCGCGACGGCATGGTCGACAGCCTCACCGAGCTGGAGCTTCTGGTGCATGTGCTGGAAAAGGCGAAATCGTCGCCCGGCCGGCTCTCCGCCTATGCGCTCGAGCAGGTCGCCAACGCGGTGGTCGACGGCAAGGGACCACTGATGCTCGGCGGCGCGCTGGTTCCCGGGCTGGTCGCCAAGGCCGAGGTCGATCTGCTGCGCCGCATCCTCTATGCCTATGGCGGCGACGGCAACATCGCCATCACCCGCACCGAGGCCGAAGTGCTGTTCAGGATCAACGAGAGCAGTGCTGCGGCCGACAACCACCCGTCCTGGAACGACCTGTTCGTCAAGGCGCTCGCCAATTTCGTCATGTGTTCGGCCGGCTACGAAGCGCCGACGCGCGATGTGGCGCTGCGTCGTGACAGTTTCCTGGACCAGGTCGAGCCCGAAATTGGTGGCTTCTTCAGCCGCATGGTGTCGGGCGGACTGGCCGGCATCATGGAAGCCTATCGTTCGCCCGGCGATATCGAGGCCGAATGGGAGTCGAAGAACCGTGCCGCCGAGGCACTCGCGCGCCGCGCCGAGACGATCGACGCCAGCGAGGCGAAATGGCTGGCCGATCGCATCGGCACCGACCGCCCGCTGCGTGACAATGAACGCGCGCTGCTGACGCTGATCAAACTCGCCTCGCCGGAGATACATCCGGCGCTCAAGCCACTGCTCGACAAGGTTGCTTAAGCCGCGCCGTTTTCTGCGACCGTTTTGCAGAGGACGATATTGGAGTGTCTTCAGGCCAATCGCCAAGTTCGGCCACGCGATCGAAACCGGCTTCCTCAGGCAAGCTCGGTTCGGTCGGAGTCAGATCGTGCTCGGTCAGAATGCGAGGCCATCAAATCCCGCCATACCAGTCATAGCCATTGTCTTCCCAATAGCCGCCGCGGCCGCCGCCGATATTGGCAAAACTGTCGACGAGCTCGATCTTGTAGAGATACTTCGGCATCTTGTAGCCGAGCTGTTGTTCGACGCGCACGCGCAGCGGCGCGCCGTTTTCGACCGGCAGCGGCTTGCCGTTGAGGCCGTAGGCGAGGATCGTCTGCGGGTGGCGGGCATCGATCAGGTCGATGGTGCCGTAATATTTGATTTCCCCGGAGAGGCTGCGATCGATCGTATCGAGGCAGTGGAACATGACATAGCGGGCCTGCGGCTTGACCACAGCCTGGTCGAGCACCAGCGACAGCGGGGTGCCGGTCCATTTGGCGATGCAGCTCCAGCCTTCGACACAGTCGTGGCGGGTGATCTGCGTGCGGCTCGGCATGTTCTCCAACTGCTCGCGGCTGAGCGACAGCGGCTTTTCGACCAGGCCCGTTACCTCCAGCCGCCAGTCGGCGAAATTGTTGGCGAGCAGGCCCTTGTAGGTGTCATCGTCGGGCGCGGTGACGCCGTTCGGCCGCTGCGGCTGGCGGATGTCGGCCTCGGTGAATTCCGGCGCCAGAGCATCGCGGCCGGCAAGCCAGCGTTGCGCGCGGTAGGTCAGGCCATTGGCGTTTTCGAGGAAACTGCGCAGGCCGTCGCCCATGCCGAGCTGGCTGTCGAAGGCATCGCAGCCCGACAACATGATGCCGGAAACGCCGAGGCCGGCGCCCGTCAGGAACTTTCGGCGGCTGATCTGGAATTTGGCCATCTCACGCACTCCTCTCGGTGTCGCCATGCCTTGGCGGATCGGTGCGGTACCAGCCGGTGATGATCGAGCGCAGTTCGTTGATCGGGCCGGCGGCGAGGATCATCATCATATGGACGATGAAAAAGCCGACCAGCAGCACCATCACCGTGAAATGGATGGTGCGCGCCGTCTGCCTTCCGCCGAGCAGTTCGTTGAGCCAGGGCAGCACCGAGTTCATGCTCGGCGACATGGCAAGGCCGGTGATGATCATGAGTGGCAACAGCACGAACAGTACGCCGCCATAGGCCATTTTCTGCAGCGTGTTGTATTCGCGTGTGTGGTGGAACCTGAGCTTGGCGTGCTCGATGATGTCCTGCGGCAGCCGCTTGAGATCGTCAAGGCGCGGCGCCAGATCGCGGCGCAGATGGCCGTTGACCAGGCTGGCGACCAGCCAGACGACCAAGGTGGTTGTCAGTATCCAGGCGAAGAAGAAATGCACAACGCGGGCGGTGCCGAGATCGTAATAGGACGGGATTGTCGCCCAGGACGGGAAGGCACGCGACGTTTGCTGCCGGGCCGGGCCCGACCAGCCGAGCACGCCTGTGGTGTCGAAGCGATGGCCGAAGATTTCGGTATAGCCGCGCGGGCCGGTGGCGGTGTTTTCGGCGCCGATGGCAAAGACGGTGTTGTTGTACTCGAAGCCGGATTGCTTGCCGATGTAGAGCTGCGGCCGGGCATTGAAGATCTGCAGGCCGGATAAAAGCAAGAAGAACAGCGAGATCGCCCACAGCCAGTGCGTCAGGCGGGTCCAGCGCGATTGCCGGTAGATCAGCGTCGCATCCTTCGTTGAGGCGGCATCGACGCCTGCGCCGGGCTGACTCATGGTAATGGTTTCCATCTTTTCCTCGCCTCCGGCTGCGCGATCCTGGGATGGCCGCGCTCGTCCTTGTCCTCCCAATACGTCGCTATCGAAAGCGATGTTTCATGCGGTCACGTTTTTATTACGGGCACGGGTTTATCGCGGGCACGGATACTCAATTGCCGAGGCTCACCGCGAGATTGACGACGGCGGCGACGATGACGGCGTTGAAGAAGAACGACAGGATCGAATGGACAAGCACCACGCGGCGCATATGCGAGGTCGTGATCGCGGTGTCGGCGGTCTGCGCGGTCATGCCGATCACCGTCGCGAAATAGAGAAAGTCCCAACCGTCCGGCCGTTTGCTGCCGGGAAAATCGAGGCCGCCGACCGGTATCTTCTTCTTGGTTTCGGCATCGATCGCGTCGCCGTCCATCCAGTAGACATGCGCATAGTGGAGGGCGGCCATGGCATGGATGGTGAACCAGCCAAGCGGGATCGACAGCATGGCGAAGCCGAGTTCGATGGGGTCGCGATCCTTGTGATTGATCAAAAGGAACAGCAGGACAATGGCCATGGCGACGATGCCGAGCGTGATGGCAAAGATGCCCAGCACTGGGAGGTCCAGTTCGCGCGCGTTCTTGCTGAGATAGCGGCCGGACAGCAGCGGCATCTTGGCGATGACGAGCGCGATGAAGACGACGAAGAAGGAATCGGCGGCAATCGAGATCGAATAAGCAAGCCGCGTGGAGACGGGGAGCGATCCAATCAAAGGCAATACCGCGGCAAATACGACCAGACCGACGGCTAGCGACACAAAGAACTGCTTGTGCCGCTGCAAGGGGTTATTCGGCGATGTGTCGGCCATAGCCCGACCTCGGATGATGCTTCACGTCTGGTCGGGTGTGACGGATTTCAGAGCCCGCCGCAAGATACGGTCGAGCTCACCCAGGAAACGCGAGCGATCCTGTGGCGCAAAGCTGGCATTGTAGCCCTTGCTCTCGCCGGTTTCGCGCAGATGCTGCTTCAAATCGCGCATTGCAACCGCCATGCCGATGGTCTCCGGCGTGAACGGCCGGCCGGTTGGCCCAAGCACATGCGCGCCGAGCGCCACGGTGCGAGCGGCAAGCGGGATGTCGGCGGTGATCACGATGTCGTTGGGTTTTGCGTTCTCGACGATCCAATCGTCAGCGGCATCGGCGCTTTTAGAGACGACGACGTTGCGAATCATCGGATCGCGCGACGGACGCAGCCCGCCATTGGAGACGTAGGTGACGACCACGCCATGGCGCTCGGCGACCTTCTCGACCTCGGCTTTCACCGGGCAGGCGTCGGCGTCGACGTAGATGGCGGGTGCCGGCATTATCTCTCCAAAACGGACATGGGGCCGGCATGTTACCCGGCCCCATGCCAGAAATCTCGTACTGTCAGGCCGGCAGCGCGCCCGACTTCTTCGCCGTCCAGGTGGCTATGTAATCCATCAGGCCGGGGTTGAGACAGTCATAGGGTTCGAGGCCGATCGATTTCAACTGGCCGCGAATGCCGTCCATGCGCTTGGGGTCGACACCGGATTCGATGATCGACGAGACGAAAGCGGTGAAGCCCGGCGGTGACCAGCCGTCTTCCTCGAAGCGCTCGGGATGGATGAAGGACAGACCCTTGAACGGATGATCGCGCTCGACCGGGCCGTGCATGTGGACGCCGCAACCGGTGCAGGCATGGCGCTGGATCAATGCTGCCGGATCGACCACCTTCAGCTTGTCGCCATTCTCGGTGACGGTGACGTCGCCAGTGCCGGCGACCGCCACGACCGAGAACACCGCGCCGTCCGGTTTCCAGCATTTGGTGCAGCCGCAGGCATGGTTGTGGGCGATCTGGCCCTTGACCGTCACCTTCACCGGCTTGCTGGTGCAGGCACAGACCAGCGTGCCGCCGGCAAAGCTTGCGCTTTCCTTCGGCAGGCCATTGTCGATTTTCGGATGCAGTTTCTCAGGCATTATCTTCCTCCCTTGTTGAACCCATGCAACTACAGTCGCTGGCCCTTCGGTCGGCGGCTTCTTCTCCTCAATAAACGACGACGCTCCTGATCGACTTGCCCTCATGCATGAGGTCGAAGCCCTTGTTGATGTCTTCCAGCTTCAGCAAATGGGTGATCATCGGGTCGATCTGGATCTTGCCGTCCATGTACCAGTCGACGATTTTTGGCACGTCAGTGCGGCCGCGTGCGCCGCCAAAGGCGGTGCCCATCCAGGTGCGGCCGGTGACCAGCTGGAATGGCCTGGTCGAAATCTCCTGGCCGGCGCCCGCAACGCCGATGACGACCGACTTGCCCCAGCCGCGATGCGAGGCTTCCAGCGCCTGGCGCATTACCTTGGTGTTGCCGGTGCAGTCGAACGTGTAGTCGGCGCCGCCGATCTGGTCGGCACCGCGCTTGGTCATGTTGACGAGGTGGGGGACGATGTCGCCGTCGATCTCCTTCGGATTGACGAAATGCGTCATGCCGAACCTCTCGCCCCATGCCTTCTTGTCGTTGTTGAGATCAACGCCGATGATCATGTCGGCGCCGGCCAGCTTCAGGCCCTGGATGACATTCAAGCCGATGCCGCCTAGGCCGAAGACCACGGCGGTCGCGCCTTGCTCGACCTTGGCGGTGTTGATGACAGCGCCAATGCCGGTGGTGACGCCGCAGCCGATGTAGCAGATCTTGTCGAAGGGGGCCTCGGGGTTGACCTTGGCCACCGCGATCTCGGGCAGCACGGTGAAATTGGAGAAGGTCGAGCAGCCCATATAGTGGAAGATCTTGTCCTTGCCGATCGAGAAGCGCGAGGAGCCATCGGGCATCAAGCCTTGGCCCTGCGTGGCGCGGATGGCGGTGCACAAATTGGTCTTGCGCGACAGGCAGGATGGGCACTGCCGGCATTCCGGCGTGTAGAGCGGGATGACGTGGTCGCCCTTCTTGACCGAGGTGACGCCCTTGCCGACATCGACGACAACGCCAGCGCCTTCATGGCCGAGGATTGCCGGAAACAGGCCTTCGGGATCGGCGCCCGACAAAGTGAACTCGTCGGTGTGGCAGATGCCGGTCGCCTTGATCTCGACCAGCACCTCGCCTTCGCGCGGTCCGTCGAGGTCGACCTCCATGATTTCCAACGGCTTTCCGGCGGCGACAGCGACAGCGGCGCGGGTTTTCATCAGGCAATTCCTCCCAAGGCGATTGGTCTTCAGGCTTTCAGGGTTTTTATACTGTTTCAACCCGATTTGGCGACCAAATATGGCGCAAATCTTGGCCCAGTCGTCGGCGAGCCCGATCTTCGCCTCTCGGCACGGGCCTGGCGGGCCGGGAGTGTCTTGATGGGTGCGCTGCCGGCAATGCTTGAGCCCGGCTGCCGAAGCCCATAAGAAGGACGAAAGACCCGAGGAAACGCCTTCGATGTTCACGAAAATCCTGATCGCCAATCGCGGCGAGATTGCTTGCCGCGTCATCAAGACGGCGCGCAGGATGGGGATTGCCACCGTCGCGGTCTATTCCGACGCCGATCGCGACGCCGTGCATGTCGAAATGGCCGAGGAGGCCGTGCATATCGGCCCATCGCCTGCCGCGCAAAGCTATCTCCTGCCTGAGAAGATCATTGCTGCCTGCAAGGAGACGGGCGCGCAGGCCGTGCATCCCGGCTACGGATTTCTGTCGGAGCGGGCCGCCTTCTGCGAAGCGCTTGAGGCTGAGGGCATTGTCTTCATCGGTCCAAAAGCCAGGGCGATCAAGGCGATGGGCGACAAGATCGAATCGAAGAAGTTCGCCAAGGCCGCTGAGGTGTCGACGGTTCCCGGCTGGCTTGGGGTCATCGAAAATGCCGACCATGCCGAAAAGATCGCCGGCGAGATCGGTTATCCCGTGATGATCAAGGCCTCGGCCGGCGGCGGCGGTAAAGGCATGCGCATTGCCTGGAGCCAGTCGGAAGTGCGCGACGGCTTCGACCGGGCGCGCTCGGAGGCGAAAAGCTCGTTCGGCGACGACCGAGTCTTCATCGAAAAGTTCGTCGTCGATCCGCGTCATATCGAAATCCAGGTGCTGGCCGACGCGCATGGCACCGCCCTCTATCTCGGCGAGCGCGAATGCTCGATCCAGCGCCGGAACCAGAAGGTTGCGGAAGAGGCGCCGTCGCAATTCCTCGATGCCAGGACGCGCAAGGCCATGGGCGAGCAGGCCGTGGCGCTGGCCAAGGCGGTCGACTACCAGAGCGCCGGCACCGTCGAGTTCATCGTCGATGCTGAAAAGAACTTCTATTTCCTTGAAATGAATACACGATTGCAGGTCGAGCATCCGGTGACGGAGCTTGTTACCGGCATCGACCTGGTCGAGCAGATGATCCGTGTCGCCGCCGGCGAGAAGCTGGCGATCGAGCAGAGCGACGTCAAGCTGAACGGCTGGGCGGTGGAAAGCCGGCTCTATGCCGAGGATCCCTATCGCAATTTCCTGCCCTCGATCGGCCGGTTGACGCGCTACCGGCCGCCGGAGGAGGGCAAGTTCGGCGATGTCTTCATCCGCAACGACACCGGCGTCACCGAAGGCTCCGAGATTTCGATGTTCTATGATCCGATGGTGGCAAAACTCTGCACCTGGGCGCCCACGCGTATCGAGGCCATCGATGCCATGTCGGAAGCGCTGGACAGTTTCGTCGTCGACGGCATCGAGCACAACATCCCGTTCCTGGCGGCGCTGATGCAGCATCCGCGCTGGCGCGAGGGGCGGATATCGACGGGCTTCATCGCCGAGGAATATCCTGACGGCTTCGCGCCGATCGTGCCCAATGGCGATGAAAAGGCAGTGCTGGCGGCGATCGCCACCGCGGTCGAGCTTCTGCGCCGCGATCGGCTTGACCGGCTGGGCGGGCGGCTGGCGCCGCATTCGGGCGCACTCAAGCGCGATTGGGTGGTGAAGCTCGGCGACGACTATCTCCAGGCTTCGATCATCGAGGGCATGATCTCCATTCCGATGGAAATCGATCTGTCGGTCGATGGCGGCAAAGCGCTGACCGTGGCGTCCGACTGGCGGCCGGGCGACCTCATCTGGCGCGGCACTGTCGGTGCCCGCAAGGTCACGGCGCAGATCAGGCCGGCGCCGAACGGCCTGCGCATTGCCTGGAAAGGCATGTCGGTGACGGCGCGCGCCATGCTGCCGCGCACGGCGGAGCTGGAAAGGCTGATGCCGGAGAAGGTGGCGCCGGACACGTCCAAGATGCTGCTTTGCCCGATGCCGGGCCTGGTCGTGTCGATCGCGGTTGCCGAGGGGCAGGAGGTCAAGGCCGGCGAGACGCTGGCCGTGGTCGAGGCGATGAAGATGGAAAACGTGCTGCGCGCCGACCGCGATCTTGTCGTGTCGAAGCTCAACGCCAAGCCGGGTGACAGCCTGGCTGTCGATGCGGTGATCATGGAGTTCGCCTAGAGATTGTTTGGAAATTCTACTCCGGCGGCCATCTGAAGGTGGTTTCTGCGCTTCCCGTGCTCACGGACCAATGGCCGCTGCGCTCCGGTTCTCGAAACCACCATCATTATGACTCGCCAGAGCGAATTTCGAACAATCTCTGAGCCGTGCGGCTGGGTACGGAAGCCTGTGGTCGGTGGTCATTTGTGCTGGACTGGCATCGCCCGGTCCGGGACAATACATCTCCATCGACTCAAAGCCCTTCGAGCAATTTGAAACATCATGGCGGATGACAAACTTCCACGCGATCCCCTGAGGCGCGAAGCAGCGCTCGCTGCTGCGCGCCCGGAGGCACCGGCGCGGCCGTTCATCCATCTGCGCGTGCATTCGGCGTATTCGCTGCTCGAGGGCGCCTTGCAGGTCGCCGCCGTTGTCGGTCATGCAGTCAAGGACGAGTGCCCGGCAATCGCAGTCACCGACACAAACAATCTGTTCGGCGCGCTGGAATTTGCCCAGAAGGCGGTGAAGGAAGGCATCCAGCCGATTATCGGTTGCCAGATCGATCTCGCCTTTTCCGGCGAGACCAGCGACGCGCAGCGCGACCGCCGCCGCCATGGTCCGGAGATGCACGCCGTGGTGCTGCTCGCCGCCACCGAGGCCGGCTACAGCAACCTCGTCAGGCTGGTCAGCCAGGTCTATCTGGAGACGCCGCCGGGCGAGCCCGTGCATCTGACGTCAGCAATGCTGGAAGGCCATAGCGATGGCCTGATCTGCCTCAGCGGCGGGCCGCGCGGCCCGATCGGCCGGGCGCTGAAGGAGGATCGCCGAGATCTTGCCGAGACGCGGCTTCTGGCACTCAAGGCGCTGTTCGGCGACCGGCTCTATGTCGAGCTGGACCGTGTTTCCGGTTATGACCGCGCTATCGAGAAATCATCGGTCGACCTTGCCTATATCCATGATCTGCCGCTGGTCGCCACGAATGAGGCGTTCTTCGCCGCCCGCGACGACTATGACGCGCATGATGCTCTGATCGCCATTGCCGAGGGTTCGGTGGTTGCCGCCGACAACCGTCGCCGGCTGACTTCGGACAATTTCCTGCGCAGCCAGGCGGATATGGCGCGGCTGTTCGCCGACCTGCCGGAAGCGATCGACAACACCGTCGAGATCGCGCTGCGCTGTTCCTATTATCCCAAGACCCGCAATCCGATCCTGCCACGCTTTACCGGCGGCGATGTCGCCGACAATGAGGTGGCGCTGAAAGCGGAGGCCGATGAGCTACGCCGGCAGGCGCATGAGGGGCTGGAGGCGCGGCTGGCTGCGCATGGGCCCACTTCCGGCTACACGGTCGAACAATACCGCGAGCGGCTCGATTTCGAACTCTCCATCATCGAGAAGATGAAGTTTCCCGGCTATTTCCTGATCGTCGCCGACTTCATCAAATGGGCCAAGGCGCAAGGCATTCCGGTCGGGCCGGGCCGTGGTTCGGGCGCCGGATCGCTGGTCGCTTATTCCACGACCATCACCGACATCGATCCGCTGCGCTTCTCGCTGCTGTTCGAGCGCTTCCTCAACCCCGACCGCGTGTCGATGCCCGACTTCGACATCGACTTCTGCCAGGACCGGCGCGAAGAGGTCATCCGCTACGTCCAGCAGAAATATGGCCGCGACCAGGTTGGGCAGATCATCACCTTCGGTACGCTGCAGGCGCGCGCGGTGCTGCGCGACGTCGGCCGCGTGCTGCAAATGCCTTACGGCCAAGTCGACAAGCTCTCCAAAATGGTGCCGCAGAACCCCGCCAATCCGGTCAAGCTGGCGGATGCCATCGCCAACGAGCCGCGCTTTGCCGAGGAGGCCGAGAAGGAGCCAATCGTGCAGACGCTGCTCGATATGGCGCAAAAGCTGGAAGGGCTCTACCGCCACGCTTCGACGCACGCCGCCGGCATCGTCATCGGCGACCGGCCCTTGTCGGAACTGGTGCCGATGTACCGCGATCCGCGCTCCGACATGCCGGTCACCCAGTTCAACATGAAATATGTCGAGCAGGCCGGGCTCGTAAAATTCGACTTCCTCGGCCTGAAGACGCTGACGGTGCTGGAGACGGCGGTGAAGCTGATCCGCCGGCGCGGCATCGAGATCGACCTGGCGACGATCCCGCTCGACGATCCTGAAACCTACGCCATGCTGTCGCGCGGCGAAGTGGTCGGTGTGTTCCAGGTGGAAAGTGCCGGCATGCGCAAGGCGCTGATCGGCATGCGGCCCGACTGCATCGAGGACATCATCGCGCTGGTGGCGCTCTACCGTCCCGGCCCGATGGAGAACATCCCGACCTACAACGCCAGAAAGCATGGCGAAGAGGAGATGGCATCGATCCATCCCAAGATCGACCATCTGGTGAAGGAGACGCAAGGCGTCATCGTCTACCAGGAACAGGTGATGCAGATCGCGCAGGAACTGTCGGGCTATTCGCTCGGCGAAGCCGATCTGCTGCGTCGCGCGATGGGCAAGAAGATCCGCGCCGAAATGGACAAGCAGCGCGAGCGTTTCGTCACCGGTGCGGTCGAACGCGGCGTCGGCAAGCCGCAGGCCGACTTCATCTTCGACCTTCTGGCCAAGTTCGCCGACTACGGCTTCAACAAATCGCACGCGGCCGCCTACGCCGTCGTGTCCTACCAGACCGCCTATCTCAAGGCGCATTACCCCGTCGAGTTCCTGGCGGCGTCGATGACGCTCGACATGGGCAATACCGACAAACTCGCCGATTTCCGCCAGGATGCGCTGCGTCTCGGCATCGAGGTGGTGGCGCCGTCGGTGATGACCAGCTTCCGCAATTTCGAGGTCGGCGAGAACCGCATTTACTATTCGCTGGCGGCCCTCAAGGGCGTCGGCGACGCTGCGGTCGAGCACATCGTCGCCATGCGCGGCGAAAAGCCGTTCAAGAATCTCGCCGATTTCTGTGAAAGGGTCGATCCCAAGATCGTCGGCAAGCGCGTCTTCGAAAGCCTGATCATGGCCGGCGCGCTCGACTGCTTCGGCCACGACCGCGCCCAGATGATGGCCGGCGTCGAACGGATGATGGGGCTGGCTTCGCTGGCGCAGCAGAATGCCATTTCGGGCCAGCACGACATTTTCGGCGCGTCGCTCGGCGCGCAGCAGCAGGCGCTCAATTTGCCGCAGACCGATCCGTGGCTTGCCGCCGACCGGCTGCACCGTGAATTCCAGGTCGTCGGCTTCTATCTTTCGGCGCATCCGCTCGACGAGTACAAGGCGGCCCTGCAGAAGATGCGCGTGCAGAACTGGGGCGAGTTCTCGGCTGCGGTCAAACGCGGTGCCGCCGCGGGCCGGCTCGCCGGCACCGTCACCACCAAGCAGGAGCGCAAGACCCGAACCGGCAACAAGATGGGCGTCATCGCCTTTTCCGACACATCTGGCCAATATGAAGCCGTGCTGTTTTCGGAAGGGTTGGCGCAGTATCGCGATCTGCTCGAGCCCGGACGTTCGGTGGTGATCACCGTTTCGGCCGAGGATAGGCCCGAAGGGGTCAATCTGCGCATCCAGACGGTGCAGTCGCTGGAGGATGAGGCCAGCCGTATCCAGAAGGCGCTGCGCATCTTCGTTCGAAATGACGGGCCTGCGTCGGCGATTCAATCGCAGCTTACCCAGCGTGGGGAAAGTCAGGTAAGCATTATCGTCATCAAAGAAGAGGCGCAGGGCGAGATCGAGATCGAATTGCCCAACCGCTACCGCATCTCGCCGCAGATCGCGTCGGCCATGCGCGCGGTGCCGGGTGTGGTCGAAGTCGAGCTCGTCTAGGCTGCGCTGATATACACGGCAATCGCATCGACGTCGGCCAGTGCATGACGGCATAAAGATGCTCTGGGCCTGACATTGCAGCCGATAGGGCCAGCGTGCGGGGCGTGGTTGACCTGACCTTCCTTTGAACCACATGCGTTGAGCAGAAACTTCAAAGGAACGCACAATCATGCCCAGCCGCGAACGCGTCGAAGCCTTCCTCAAGGAGGTGGTCGAAGGCAGCCACGTCAAAGCGATCGCCGACTTCTACCATGACGATGCCACCATGCAGGAAAATCTCGGCGTCCCGCGGCGCGGCAAGGAAACACTGATGGCGCATGAGCAGGCAGCACTCGATCGGATCGAGAAGATGCACACCCATCCTGTCCAGACATTCCTGGTCGATGGCGACAATGTCGCCATCCGCTGGACCTTCGACCGTGTCGACAAGGCCGGCACCGTGCGCCGGCTGGAAGAGGTGGCCCTGCAGCGCTGGCGTGGTGACCGGATTGCGGAGGAGCGGTTCGTCTACGACACCGCCTCGGCCTGGCGCCTCGTCGGGCCGGACGGCAAGGTGGTGGAGGGGTGACGATCACCGGGTCAGATCATGATGAGATTTGGTTGAAATCTCATCATGATCTAACCCTTTGTTGGAGCATGATCTTTTCCAAAAACCGGCACCCACTTTTTGGGATCATGCTCTAGACGGCCCCGGCTGGGACAGTTACGCACTTGGTGATGAAAGCAGCCGAGAAGGACGGATTGCAGCAAAGCTCAGCGATGGCGCGGCTGCGTGACCGGCTGCGCAAGCTCTATCACGGACGCACGCCGGCGGCGTTCCGGTTTCAGCTGGTGGCGGTCATCATCGACCTCGCCATCATCGCCTTCTTCGTTGCCACGCCGGTGCTCCAGGACAAGCCGTCATTCCTGTGGCTCGACTATACCGTCGCCGCATTGGTCGCCGCCGACCTGATTGCCCGGCTGTTAGCCTCCAACGACATGCTGCGGCTGATGAAACAGCCGACATCCTGGGTCGATGTCTTCATCCTTCTGACGCTGCTGATGCCGACGGCGCTGGCAAATCTGGCGTTCCTGCGCATCCTGCGGCTGTGGTCGCTGTCGCGCAGCGGCTCGCTGTGGCGGCATTTCGAGATGCGCGGGCTAAGGCCATGGCGCGAGGCGAGCCAGGCGGTCATCAACCTTTTGACGTTTCTCTTCGTCATCACCGGTTTCGTCTACACCTTCTTCTTCCGCTCCGGCGCCGGCCTCGAAAACTATGTCGATGCGCTTTATTTCACCGTTGCCACGGTGACGACGACCGGTTTCGGCGACATCGTGCTGCCGGGAATTGCCGGCAAGCTGACCGCAATCGTCACCATGATCATCGGCATCTCGCTGTTCGTCAGGCTGGCGACAGCGATCTTCCGACCCGCCAAGGTGTTCTTTCCCTGTCCGCAGTGCGGACTGCAACGGCATGAGCCGGACGCCGTGCACTGCAAGGCCTGCGGGCATCTTCTCAACATACCGGATGAGGGGAATTGACCGACCGCTACGAGGCCGCGACCTCGGCCGGCTTTGGCGCCTTGCGCTGCAGGTTGAGCAGGTTGCCCATCAGGATCAGCAGGGCGCCGCCGGCTGTAAAGATGTCGATCTGTTCGCTGTAGAGCAGCCAGCCGATCAGCGCCGACAGTGGCACGCGCAGGAAATCCATCGGTGAAATCACCGTAGCGTCGGCATAGGTGAGGGCACGCGCCATGCAGAAATGCGACGACATGCCGGTGAAGGCAATCAGCAGGATCCATGGCCAGAGTTCGAGCGGTGGGTTGCGCCATTCATAAAGCGCCGGGATCAGGCCGACCACTGACTGGATGATCAGCATCCAGAAGATGATGCGCACGACGCTGTCCGTGCGGGTCAGCGACTTGACCAACACCACCGATACGCCAAAGCACACGGCCGCGCCGAGAACGACGAGGTGACCCGGATCCATGGAGCCGACGCCGGGGCGAACGATGACCACCACGCCGATCAGGCCAAGCACGACCGCCGCAATTTTCGGGCGGGAGAGCCTTTCGCCAAGAAACGCCACCGCCAGGATCGCGGTCCAGATCGGCGTGGTGAATTCGACCGATATGAGGACCGCAAGCGGGATCAGCGTCAGCGCATAGAGCCATGCGGCCTGGCCCGTATAGTGGATGACATTGCGAGCGATATGGGCCAACGGGCGCTGCGTGCGCATTGCAGCGAATCCGCCGCTCATCATCACCAGCGGCAACAGGATGAAGAAGCCGATCACCGAGCGCAGTTCCAGCACCTGGAAGACGTTGAGCTCGGCGGTGGTTGCGCGGCCGGCGACTGACATCGCCAGAAACGAGGCGATCGACAGCGCCATCCAGAACGCGGCTTTGGGGATCGATGGGGAAGGTGCCATAGGCGCTATGTCGCAAGCCGGGACTTCTATCGCAACCGTTAGGCGACGCATTCGACTGGGCCAGACCCGTTGCAAAACAGCCATGCTGGAAGTGGAACCTGACGCAACGGCAGGCGTTGGTTCCCGGTATTGGCCAATTGCTGGACGCATCGTTTCTTCAACATCAACGGGGGAGAGATTCCGATGAAATCATTCGCGCGGTTTCTGCTAGCCGGCTGCCTGCTAACTGCAAGCGCCACGGCCGATGCCGACGAGGCGAATTTTCTCAGCTCCTTGCAAGGGAATTTCTCCGGCAAGGGGACAGTCAAGGTCACCACCGACGCACCGACGGTGAATGTGTCCTGCACCTTCAATTCCGACGCGACCTCGAGTTCATTGTCGCTTGACGGCAATTGCCGTGGTCTTGTCGTGGTGACGCGCGCCATCAGCGCCAATCTGAAGGCCCGCGGGGCGAAGTATACTGGCGTCTATGTCGGGTCGCGCACCGGGCCGGCACAGCTCGCCGGCAGCCGTTCCGGGAACGCGATCAGTCTCGGCATTCGCTGGGCGGCGGAGGTCAATGGCGATCGCAAGGCGCGGTTGACGGTCGAGAAAACCAGCGGCGACGGAATGCGGTTGACCGTTACCGACGTCGATCCGAAAACCTGCAACAACGTGGTGACGAGCCGCATCGATCTCAAGCGTATCTAAGCCGTCTCACTCCTCGATCGGCTCCGGCGGGTTGGCGTTGCGGCCTTTACCGAAGGTGTAGCCGGTTTCCACCGCCTTCTTGCCGAACTTGTCGCGCAGCGTATCGATGGCGCTTTCGGCCATGGCGCGCTTGCGCGAGCCGACGTCGACGAGATCGGGCGGATCGGCTTTCTCGTCATCCGAGAGATCGCTGACACCGATGCCGAGCAGCCGGTACTTTGTCCCGTCCGCCTCCTTGCGCAACAGCTCGAGACCGGTCTGGAAAATACGGTCGGCCAATCTGGTCGGATCGCCGAGTTGGCGGTTGCGGGTACGCAGCTTGAAATCCTGCGTCTTCAGCTTCAGCACCACGGTGCGCCCGGCAATGCCTGACTTCTTCAGCCGCGCCGAGACCTTTTCCGACAATCCCCTCAGCACTGGAACCAGTTCGCCCATTTCAGCTATGTCGGTGTCGAAAGTGGTTTCGGCCGACACACTTTTCGCATCCTGGTCGGGATCGACACGGCGGTCGTCCTGGCCGCGCGAGAGATGGTAGAGCCGGGTGCCCATCACGCCATAGCGGCGCATAAGATCGGCGCGCTCCATGCGCTGCAACTGGGCGATGCTGCGGATGCCGTCGCGTTCGAGCGTTGCGGCAAAAGCCTTGCCTACGCCCCAGATCAGCGTCACTGGCTGTTCGGCCAGGAAACCCAGCGCCTCGGCTTCGCCGATCACCGAAAAGCCGCGCGGCTTGCGGAAATCGGAGGCAACCTTGGCCAGGAACTTGCAGTAGGAAAGGCCGGCCGAAACGGTGATGCCGATTTCCTTTTCGACGGTCTGCGCAAAGCGCGCCAGCACCACCGCCGGCGGCATGCCGTGCAGGCGCTCGGTGCCGGCAAGGTCGAGAAACGCCTCATCGATGGAGAGCGGCTCGACCAGCGGCGTGAGCGCCTGCATCAAGGCGCGGACATCGCGGCCGACGCGGACGTATTTCTCCATATTGGGCGGGATGACGACCGCTTCCGGACAGGCTTCGAGCGCCTTGAACATCGGCATTGCCGAGCGCACTCCCTTGATGCGGGCGATGTAGCAGGCGGTGGAGACGACGCCGCGCTTGCCGCCGCCGATGATCAGCGGCTTGTCCTTCAGCGCCGGATTGTCGCGCTTTTCGATCGCCGCATAGAAGGCGTCGCAATCGATATGCGCCAGATGCAGCTGGTAGAGCTCGGGATGGCGGGTGAGTCGAGGGCTGCCGCAACGCTCACAGCGCCTGGTATCGCTGCGCTGAAAGGTCAGGCAGTCGCGGCAAAAACCGTGCTCGGGATTGTTGACAGGGGCCGCCATCGCTGCGAACATAAAGAGAACAGATGCAATGGTACGCCAGGACGGAAGCCGCCACAAGCGGTTAGCCGGGAGAGAACTCATGAGCACCACCATAGCGCCGCTGGCGCCTGACCTGTGGGCGGATTTCGAGGATCTTTTTGGCAAGCAGGGCGCCTGTTACGGCTGCTGGTGCACGCATTTCCGGATGGCGCCGGCGGTCCGACGGGCCAGCGACAAGCAGCGCAACAAGGATCATATCAAGGCGCGTATCGAGGCCGGACCGCCGCCGGGGCTTTTGGCTTTCGAGGACGGCATAGCGGTCGGCTGGATGCAGATCGGCCCGCGCGCCGACGTGCCCGAATGGAACAATCGGGGCAGGGGCTCGGCGCCGGTCGATCCAACCGACGCCGTAGATCCCGGCGTCTGGGCCATCTCCTGCTTCTTCATCCGCGCCAGCGCGCGCGGCCGGGGCGTCAGCCACCGCCTGGTCGAGGGCGGCATCGCTTTTGCCCGCCAGAACAAGGCGCGGCTGGTCGAGGCGTGTCCGATCGACGTGTCGCGCGATTCGCGTTCGATCGGACTGTTCGTCGGCTCGTCGCGTGTGTTTGAAAAGGCCGGCTTCGAGCGGCTTGTCGAACGCAAGGCCGGACGGCCGCTGATGCGGCTGGTGTTGTAGTCTAATTACCCGTCGGCGTTTGTTGATGTCCTGTGGAAGCTGTAGGTTGGTTTCATAGCAGACGAACGAAGCGTTCCTTTTTGGTCAAATGGAGAATTTTGTGAACCGTGTCTTGCCGCTTGCTTTCCTTCTCGCCCTCAGCGCTCCTGCCTTTGGCCAGGCTGTCGATGCCCAAGGTGCCAAGCAACTTTCCGATGAGCTCTCTCGCTATGTCGGCAAACAGGCGCTCAATGAAGGCATTTTGAAGATCTCAGCCGAGGAGGGTGCCTACAAGATCACCTTCGATGTGATGGCGCTTGTGGCGAAGATGCCGAAGCAGGATCTGAAGCGGTTCGATTTCCCGCCCGTCACGCTGCGGGTCAAACCGCGCAGCGACGGAGGCTGGGATGTCGCCTCGGATTTCTCTACGACTGGGTCCATCGAGGTAAATGGCCCAAATGGCCTGAACACCGGGCAAATCGTTGTCAAGGATGGCAAGTTCACGGGCGTCTATGACCCGGAACTGGCGGCATTTACCAGCGGCACCAGTTCGATTGCGGGCATGACGATGACGTCGCGCCAAGTCAGTCAATTGACCGATTTGAGCGTGGGGCTGGGCTCTTCCAAATTTGACGCCAGGAAGTCGGCCAACGGCGGCGTCGATCTTAATTTCACACAGGCGATGGCGGACTTCGTCGAAACGGTCAAAATCGATGACCGGTCAATCGCAGCGCTCCGGGCACCGGAGCTCGCTGTGAACGTGACCGCTAAGGCCATTCAGACCAAGCCGCTTCTGGATCTTTTGGCGTTCGCCGTCGCCCATGAGGACGAGGCCCGGCTGAAGGCCGATCAAGCAGAGTTCAAAACGCTTCTGCTCGGTGCGCTGCCGCTATGGGAACGGATCGATGGGACCTACGCATTCAAAAACCTTGCCATTGAAACATATGCCGGCAATTTCGGCGCGGCGCAGCTGAACACCGTTGTCGGCATGGACGGCATCACCAAGGACGGCAAGATCAGCTACGCATTCAAGGTTTCCGGCCTGACAATACCGCAGCAGATGCTGCCCAGTTGGACCGTTGCGTTGCTGCCGACGGATCTCGACCTGAATTTCGGCGGCGCCAACATCGATCTCGACAGTATGGCCAGGAAAACCATCGACACCCTCGATTTCAGCAAGGATCCACCGCTGCCGCCAGATTTCGGCGACGAGATTTCCGCCAATTTCCTGGCCAAGATACCAAAATTCGTTCTCGGGCACAGCACGGTGAAGAACGGCGACATCGAGGTCGCGATGGAGGGCGAAATGACGTTCCCCGGCAAGAAGCCGGATGCGAGCGTGACCGTCGACGTAACCGGCTACGACAAGATCGTTGAAACCTTGCAGGCGGCGGCTAAATCTGACCCGGAGGCCTCGCAGGCTTTCACAGGGGCGCTTGCGATTAAGGGATTCGCCAAGACGCTGCCGGACGGCCGTATCGAATGGGTGATCAACGCCAGGCATGATGGGTCGGTGACGGTCAACGGCGCGATGCTGAAGGGGCCTGATCCGGTCGTGGAAGACAACGCCGATCCGGATGCGATCCCTGGGACAGCAACGAAGCCTTGAGCACTGACCTCGGGGGCGGCTAACTCAGAGTCCCAGCGCGCTAGCAATCTTTGGCGCGGCCTCGTGCCAGTCCTCGACGGAGATGATGTCGTCCGGCACCGGCGGCAGGAAGGCGCGCAGCGAATTGTCGGCCATCAGGTGGAAGAGGTGGGCGTCGGCAACCGAGTTGCGTGCCGAGATGAGATTGGCGGGCTGGTCGTCGACAAAGGCTACCGGCCGCCCTTTGCTACCACGCAACTTAGCCACCGCGGGTCCCTTGGCCATCTCCGTGGTCAACAGCGGATAGGGCAGCCCGAGCGCATCGAGATGAGCGCGGCGGGCGGCGCGATGCCGGTGCGGCATGGCGGTCAAAAGGACGATCTCGACGCGGTCGCTGAGGCTGGCAAGCGCTTGTTCGGCACCGTCGGTAACGCTCTGCCAGTCGGCCTGCGTATCGAAGAAATCTCCGAGAAGTGCCGTCACCTCCGGCTGTTCGATCAGCCGGCCGCTCGCCGTTTCGGCAATGTTGCCGGTGAGACGGAAGGAGGCCAGGGTCAGGCCGAAGCCGCGCGATTTCAGGAAATGCGGAAACGGCCGGATGAATTCGAGCACGACATCGTCGACATCGAGGATCAGCAGAGGCCGGTCGTCGGCTGCAAGTTCGGCGATCTGGCGTGCCGTCTCGGGATCGTCGCTCATATCGAATGCTCATGGTCGTCGCCGCCAAGAGGCAGCGCGCGCAACGCCTTGCCGACTGAGGCCGGCGGAGTGTCGGTTTCCTCGGCAAAGCGCAGCAAGGTCGGCTCGTGGGCGAGGATGAACTGCAGCACGCCGGCAAGGAATCCCGGTTGGGCCGCGGCGCGGCGGATGGCGGACGCCTCGATGCCGGTGAGGGCCAGGAAGCGCGGCAGGAGTTCGGGGTCGGCGGCGACGAAGCCCAGTGCCTTCACGGCAATGGTTTCCGCTTCCTCGCGCATTGACGCTGCGTTTGCCATCACTACTTTCTCGTTGCGGAAATGAGTCTCTTTTCCGCAGTAATCGCAAGCGTCGCCTGCGGCAAGCCACAGCCCCGATCCAATGTGGTTTTCGAGGTGGAATCCGAATGGCTTTTGCCGCTTCGAGTTTCCATTTCGTCAATCATATTGCCTTAAGAGTGGGCGAGGGTTTGGTGTGCTTCGACAAGGGCGCATAGCGGCAGGGCTTCGGGCAGAAGCCTGGCCGGGACGGGAAATCGATGCCTAAGAAGGTCATGATCGTCGAGGACAACGAGCTCAATATGAAGCTCTTTCGCGACCTCATCGAAGCCAGCGGTTATGAAACGGTGCGCACGCGCAACGGGCTCGAGGCGCTCGATCTGGCGCGCCAGCACAGGCCCGACCTGATCCTGATGGACATCCAGCTGCCCGAAGTGTCGGGGCTGGAAGTGACGAAATGGCTGAAGGAGGACGACGACCTCCATTCCATTCCGGTCATCGCCGTCACCGCCTTCGCCATGAAGGGCGACGAGGAACGCATTCGCCAGGGCGGTTGCGAGGCCTACATCTCCAAGCCGATCTCGGTGCCGCGTTTCATCGAGACCATCAAATCCTATCTCGGTGATGCCTGATGCCTTCAGCCGGAGCCTTGTGACATGACCGCGCGGATCCTCGTCGTCGACGACATCCCTGCCAATGTCAAACTTCTCGAGGTTCGGCTGCTGGCCGAATATTTCGAGGTGTTGACGGCCTCCAACGGGCCGGACGCGATCGAGATCTGCGAAAACGGCAAGGTCGATGTCGTGCTGCTCGACGTGATGATGCCCGGCATGGACGGGTTCGAGGTCTGCAAGCGGCTGAAAAGCGATCCGGCGACCGCGCATATACCGGTGGTCATGGTGACCGCGCTGGGCCACGTTGCCGACCGGGTGCGCGGCCTCGAGGCAGGCGCCGACGACTTTCTCACCAAGCCGGTCAACGATCTGCAGCTGATGACGCGGGTGAAGAGCCTGGTCAGGCTGAAGTCGCTGACCGACGAGCTGCGGCTGCGCGCATCGACCACCCGCAACATCGGCATCGATGCGCTGTTGAGCCGCAGCTTCGCGTCGGAGGACGCCACGCCGAAGGTGCTATTGATCGACGAGCGCAAATCGTCGGTTGAGCGCATCCAGAAAATGCTGCGCGGCAGCGCCGAGCTCGACATTGCGACCGATCCGCATGCCGGCTTCTTCCAAGCCGCCGAGGCGCCCTATGAGTGCGTGCTGATCTCGACCGGTTTTACCGATTTCGATCCGCTGCGGTTGTGTTCGCAATTGCGTTCGCTCGACCGCACCCGCTTCCTGCCGATCATCCTGATTGCCGACGAAGGCGAGGAGGGCCGCATCATCAGAGGCCTCGAACTCGGCATCAACGACTATCTGATGCGGCCGATCGACCAGCAGGAGCTGACGGCGCGGCTGCGCACGCAGGTGCGCCGCAAGCGCTACAATGACCAGCTGCGCGCCAGCGTCACCCAGACCATAGAGATGGCGGTGACCGACGCATTGACCGGGCTGCACAACCGCCGCTACCTCGACAGCCATTTGCAGACGCTGTTCGACCGCGCCGTGGCGCGGCGGCGGCCTCTGTCTGTGATGATCACCGATCTGGACCGCTTCAAGACCGTCAATGACTCGCATGGCCATGATGGCGGCGACGATGTGCTGCGCGAGTTCGCAAGGCGGCTGCGCAAGAACGTCAGGGGCATCGACCTTGCCTGCCGCTTCGGCGGCGAGGAATTCGTCGTTGTGATGCCGGACACGGACGGCGCGGTGGCGGAGAAGGTTGCCGAGCGCATTCGCGCCGAAATCGCCCAGCTGCCCTTTGCCATCGGCCCTGAAGGCAAGGCGATCGAAGTCACGGTCAGCGTCGGCGTGTCATCGGTTCTGAAGGGCGCGGACACGGTCGCGGCGTTGATGAAACGTGCCGACGTGGCGCTCTACGAAGCCAAAAGTGGCGGCCGCAACCGGGTCGTCGCCAAGGCAGCGTAGGCTAGACCACCGATTATCCAGTCAATCGGATAGGGTTAGGAATTTACCTTAATCCAAGCGATTCGGCAGGCTTGGTTAAGAAACTATTGATTTTCAAACATTGTTGCGCAAATGTGCGGTGCAAGAACAAGGGCGATGCGGGCACGAGGGTAGACAGCCGCATCGCTTCGCCGAATACCCCATGATGCTCAGGTCCGCCGCATCTCCTGGGTCCGTGGGGTCGGCCGGCCGGCGCTGGCACATAGTGGCCTCCTCGTACCGCTGCCATACGCCGACCGGCCCCCTTTTTTGCCAAAAAATGAGATGAGCACTTCGCGCCAAACAGCGGAGGGTTCTGGCTTTTCGGGGCCTTGAATCAAAAACGCCGCCCGAAGGGGCGGCGCTTTTGACAGAGCGTATGAAAACCAGATTACTTGATCTTGGTTTCCTTGAACTCGACATGCTTCTTGGCGACCGGGTCGTATTTGCGGAACGACAGCTTGTCGGTCTTGGTACGGCTGTTCTTGCTGGTCACGTAGAAGAAACCGGTGTCGGCGGTCGACAGAAGCTTGATCTTGATGTTTGCGGCTTTGGCCATTGTATCAGTCCGTTATGTTCGTGGGGTTTTGGCCGCTGGAGCGGGGGAAAACACCCGGACGCGGGAAACTTGGCGCGACACATAAAGAACGTGCCCGGAAAGTCAAGCCCGACGCCTTGCCTCTGTCGTAAGCACATGAGTTGTCCGGATTAGGTAGCACGTGAGTTGTCCGGTTTTATCATCGGCGCGATGGAGGCTGAGGACGAGACGGACAGCATGGCTATGGGCCGGCGAATGCCGGGACGCAGCGAAGCGGCGGGTTGGGCAGGGTGGATTGTCACCCCCGCCCAATTCTTCGCAGGCTCAGGGCGTTCGAATCTCGAAAAACCAAGCAATTGGCTTTTCGTCCGCTACGGACCGCTTCTCACCTCACAACGGGAGAAGGTAAGGCCGGTGCTTCCCCTCAGCGGGGCCGGATTTCTAGGCTTCTTCCTTAACTGGAAGCGCTTTCTTCCAGTCCCCGGTGGTGTTCCACCAGCAATTCGGATTGGCGCGGTCGTCCAGGCCCTTGGAGCGGCTGGCGAGGATTGGCTGGATGCGGATCACCGGCTCCTGGTAGGAATGCGCCTGGAAAATCGCCTCGACGACGCGGGCGGCGAGCGCCTGGTCGTCGGGCAACTCGAACGAGACCTCGACGGTGCCGGGGCGGCGGCGCAGTTCGGTTTCGATGCCGGCGGCTGCACCTTCCAGCGGTCGGTAGCGTTCGATGCCGTGCGCGGTTTGATAGGCGTTGCGGTCGTATTTGCCCATTGCCAGCGGCGCGATCGCGACCACGGCGTCCATGATGCGGTCGACATCGGCTGCCGGGGCCTGGAAGCTGACAAGCAGCAGAAGCGTCATGCGCAGAGATGTGGTTTCAAAGCCGCTGTCGATCATCGCCGTATCCTCAAACTCGGGTTTTTTGGGACACCCTTTTAGCTGAGGTCTCCTGACACGGTTCTGTCAGCAGCGGCGACATCCCGTCAGGATTGCGCAGGCTGGCGGGCGAACAGGCTACCAGATCTTGCGGACCAGCCTGGCGCTGACCAAGGCGATATAGGCGGCAAAGAACAGGCCGAGCGACCAGCCGAAGCCGGAGGGCCCGAAGGCATCCATGCCGATGCCGATCGCCTGCGGGCCAAGCACCATGCCGACGCCGTAGCAGAGCACGAAGGCGGCATTGGCCGAGGCCAGTTCATGGCCGGAGAGCTGCGAGCCCAGATGGGCAAGGCCGATCGTGTACATGGCGGCCACCACGCCGCCCCAGACGAACAGAAGCGCCGCCATCAGGTGCCAATTGCCGGCGAAGAACGGCATGAAGATGGTGCCGGCAAGTCCGACCGTGGCACAGGCCAAAAGCAGATAGCGGCGGTCTGAGACGCGGTCGCTGATCATGCCGATAGGGATCTGCAACAGCACGTTGCCGAGGCCGATCATGGTGAGCAGGAGGGCTGCATCCGCCTCGGAATAGCCGATGCGGTTGCCATAGACGGGGAACAGCGCAAAGCCGCCGGTCTCGACGGCGCCGAACACCAGCACGGCGGCGGTCGCTGTCGGCACCAGCCAGATGTAGCGCAGGAAGTTGCTGGTTTCGCCGTCAACCACGATTGCGGGACTTTCATTCCGTGCGGCCAGCACCGGGATTGCGGCCAGCGCGACCAGGACGATGATGACGCCAAACGGCAAGAAGCCGGTGCTGCCGATATGGGCGAAGATCCATGGCCCGGCGGCGAAGCCGAGCGACAGCACTGTGGCGTAGATGCCGAGCACCAGGCCGCGCCGGCGCGGCGGCGCCGAGGTGCTGATCCAGAATTCCGACAGGATGAACAGCACCGTCAGCGCGATGTGCAGCACGACGCGTAGTGGGAACCACATCCAGAAGTCCGGCGCGAAGTGGAAGCCGACAAAGGCGAGCGCGCCGGCGGCGATCATGGCGATCATCGTCCAGGCGACGCCGAAGCGCATCGCCAGCGGCGTGGCCAGCGGGGCGCCGGCGATCGAGGCAAGGCCGGCGACCGCGGTGTTGAGGCCGATCATCGATGCCGAGTGGCCGCGGCTCTCGAGAATAACGCTGAGCAGCGGCATGCCGAGGCCTATGGCGATGCCGACGACGCTGATCGACGAGATCGCGGCGATCATCGGTAGCCAATGTACGCGCTCGTCGCCCTCTTGCTGGGTATCGACCGTCATGTGATGCCTGAATACTCTGTCTGTTTGATATTGCGTAATTCCGGACGGAAAACCGCGTCACACTTTTCCTGGAATTGCTCTAAAGAATTTCGCGAACGAAGCGGTTGCGGACAAGCCGGTAGAACGGCACGGACCCACCGGGTCGCAGGCGCGGATCGCCGGCAAGCCGCGTCTCCAGCTCCTGCAAGATCGTTCGGGTGATCTCGGGGATATCGGCCTCTCTGGCCTTGGCGAGCGGCAGCCAGACCAGTTCTTCCAGCTCATTGGTCGGGCCGCCACCCGGCAGTTCCACGGCGACATCGCTGCGCCAGGCGCTGAAGAAGCGGGTGTCGAAACGACGCACGCGATTGGGCGGGGTGATGGCGCGGGCAATGAAGCGCAGCGGCGCCAGCGAAGGCTGGACGCCGTGCTCGACAAAGCCCTGCCAGTCGCGTTTGTCGGTTGCGAACGAGCCTTTGCGGCCGATGAGCAGGCCGGCTTCCTCATAAGTCTCGCGGATGGCCGAGAGCGCGATGGCACGGGCCCGCGACGGGCTGATGCGGCCGACGCCGGCGGTCAGCCTGGCTTCTTCCTCCGGAAGCAATGGGGTGGCAACGGCAATGCGGCTGTCGGCCGAATCGGTGCGGCCGCCGGGAAAGACGAACTTGCCGGGCATGAAGGCGTGGCCTGCATGGCGCCGGCCCATCAGCACCAGAATCTCGTCGTCCTCGCGGTCGAGCAGGATCAGGGTGGCGGCATCGCGCGGGCGTATGGGCAGGCCGCTGTGGGCGGCTGCGCCACGGTCCATCCTGCTGACTTCCGCCTTGGTCATACCTTCCATGCGCAGGACCTAGCGGAAACTTCTGGCAAACGAAAGTGGCCTTTCACGGTCGGCATGTTGCGCCAGGCGACATTGCCCTGACGCAAACTAGGTTCCGGGATGCGGCTCGGTGCCGTCTTTTTCGCCGCCGAAGCCGTGCATATAGAGCGCCCATTGCAGTCCGATGACGGCGCCCTTGACCGGTTGCAGCAGAGCGACCGACAGCACGATGGTCAACGGCACCCAAATGGCGATGTGCTGCCACATGGAGAGCGTCGACGTCGCCTCGACGCCCATGAAGGCGCCGAGAACGATGTGGCCGACGATGACGATGACGAGATAAGCGGGCAGGTCGTCGGCGCGGTGGTGGTGGAACTCCTCACCGCACGCGGCGCATTTGTCGACGCTTTTGGTGAAGCCGGCGAATAACCTGCCTTCGCCGCAATGCGGGCAGCGGCCAAGGGCGCCGCGCTTCATCGCCGTCCACAGCGGGCGGGCGACTCGGCCCGAATGATGTTCGCCGCCGAAAACCTGCTTCTGGATTCCCATTTCGCTTGCCATTATCGTCTCCTGCCGCGCGACCCCGGGCGCGATTGCGACGCGCGGGCGCGGCCTTTTGCCTTGTGAAACGACCGTTTGGAGCCGGGCAGGGGCTTCGGGTCGGTCAGCATCTCGAAACGCATCGCGCCGGCCATAGGCGCCACCTCGATCAGGCGAACCTCGACGCGGTCGGCAAGCTGATAGCCCTTGCCGGTGCGTTCTCCGAACAGCGATCGCGCGGTTTCGTCATATATATAGTAATCGCCATCCAGACTTGACACCGGGATGAAGCCATCTGCGCCAAACTGCGGCAATTGGACAAATAGTCCCGATTTGGTGACGCCCGAAATGCGGGCGTCGAAGCGGCCGTCGATGCGCTCGGCGAGGTAGGCGGCGATCAGCCGGTCGACGGTGTCGCGCTCGGCCGCCATGGCGCGGCGCTCGGTGCCCGAGATCAGCACCGCGACGTCTTCCAGCCGCGTCTCTTCGTCCTGCGTCAGCCCGCCGGGGCCGAGCCCAAGTGCGGCAATCAGCCCGCGATGCACGATCAGATCGGCATAGCGGCGGATCGGCGAGGTGAAATGCGCGTAGCGCTTCAGGTTGAGGCCGAAATGGCCGATGTTCTTGGGCGAATATTCGGCCTGACTCTGCGAGCGCAGCACCACTTCGTTGACCAGCCCCTCATTGTCGGCGCCACGCACGCGCTCGAGAATGCCGTTGAACTGGGCGGGCCGCATCTGCGCGCCACGCGCCAGCGACAGGCCGAGCGACTGCAGGAACTCGCGCAGCGATTCCTGCTTGGCCAGCGACGGCGCATCGTGGACGCGGTAGACCAGCGCCTGCTTCTTCGCTTCCAGCGTTTCGGCGGCGGCGACATTGGCCTGGATCATGAATTCTTCGATCAGCTTGTGGGCGTCGAGCCGCTCCGGGACGATGACGCGGTCGACGGTGCCGTCCGGCTTGAGCAGGATCTTGCGCTCCGGCAGATCAAGCTCGAGCGGCTGGCGGCCATCGCGGCCGCGCTTCAGGATGGCGTAGGCGTCCCACAGCGGCTTCAGCACCGTATCGAGGATCGGGCCGGTCTTGTCGTCAGGAAGGCCGTCTATCGCGGCCTGGGCCTGCGGATAGGCGAGCTTTGCCGCCGATTTCATCATGACGCGGTGGAAGGTGTGACGCAGCTTGCGGCCATCGGCGGCAAAAATCATGCGCACGGCAAGCGCGGGACGGTCCTGGCCTTCGCGCAGCGAGCACAGGTCGTTGGAGATGCGCTCTGGCAGCATCGGCACGACGCGGTCGGGGAAATAGACAGAATTGCCGCGTTTCAGCGCCTCGCGATCGAGTGCGGTGCCATAGCGGACATAGGCCCCGACATCGGCGATCGCCACCGTGGCGATCACGCCGCCCGGGTTCTTCTCGTCGAGGTCGGGCGTGGCGAAGACGGCGTCGTCATGGTCCTTGGCGTCGGCCGGGTCGATGGTCACCAGCGGCAGGTCGCGCCAGTCCTCGCGGTGAGCAAGCGTCGCCGGTTTTACCGCCTCGGATTCGGCGATGACATCGGCCGGGAAGATATGCGGAATGTCGTGCGCGTGGATGGCGATCATCGAGACCGCCTTTTCGCTGGTCAGCGAGCCCAGCACCGCCAGCACTTTTGCGCGCGGCAAACCATACCGGGAGGCCCGCGCCGGCTCGACCTCGACAAGGTCGCCGTTCCTGGCGCCGTTCTGGAATTCCTTGTCGACGATCAGTTCGGGCTGGCGACGTTCGACCGGCTCGATTCGGAAGGTGCCGTCCCTCAGGATACGGAAGACGCCCAGCACGGCATCTGTCCGCTTCTCGAAAATCTTCATTACGCGGCCCGTATAGGCAGGCCCGGTCGCATCGTCGGTCGGGAAGGTCTTGGCCAGCACACGGTCGCCAATGCCCGGCTGCGGGCCATTGCCGCCGCGGGAGACGCGGATCGAGATGACCGGCGGTTCGCCGGTGCCGACGGCCTCCGCCGGATGCGCCAGCAGGATGCCGTCGCCGTCGCGGCCAAAAATGTCGAGTACGGCGACGTGCGGCAGAGCGCCGACGCGGGCCAGCCGCTTGCGCTCTTTGGTCAGGATGCCTTCGTCCTGCAGGTCGCGCAGAATGTCCTTCAGCCAGATGCGGTCGTCGCCGCGCAAGGCAAACGCCTTTGCGATGTCGCGTTTTCCCACGCGGTCGGGGTTCTCGGCGATGTAGCGCAGGATTTCGTCACGCGAGGGCCTGTAGTCGTCCTTGACCTTGGCCCTCGTGTCGGCGGTGCGCGGATCGCCGTGGCTTCTACCGGTGATCCTGCGCGCCACGCTGCTATCCCTTTTTCTTCGCCGCCGGCTTCTTGGTCGCCGACTTCTTGGCTGTGGTTGTCTTGGCAGTGGTTTTCTTGGCTGTGGGCGCCTTGGCGGCTGCCGCCTTGCGGAACGGCTTCTTGCCGCCGCCCTTGGCTTCCTTCTCGGCAATCAGCGCCACCGCGTCCTCGACGGTCACCGACTGCGGATCCTTGCCCTTGGGCAGTGTCGCGTTGACCTTGCCGTAGTTGACATAGGGCCCGTATTTGCCATCGCGCACGACGATCTTGCCGCCGCCATCGGGATGGTCGCCGAGTTCCTTCAGCGCCGCCGCAGCGCCGCCATTGCGGCCGCCCTTGCCCTTCAGCTGCTTCTCGGCGATCACGGTGACCGCGCGGTTGAGGCCGATCGAGAACACATCCTCTATGCTGTCGACATTGGCGTAGGTGCCATCATGCAAAACGAACGGACCATAGCGGCCAAGCCCGGCGGAGATCATCTTGCCGGACTCGGGATGCTTGCCGATGTCGCGCGGCAGCGACAGCAGCGCCAGGGCCTTCTCATGGTCGATGGAATCAGGCGTCCAGCCCTTGGGCAGGCTGGAGCGCTTGGCTTCCTTGCCGTCGCCGCGCTGGATATAAGGACCGAAGCGGCCTGAGCGCAGCGTGATTTCCTCTGCCGTGTAGGGGTCCTTGCCGAGCACCTTGGTGCCGTCCTCGCCCCCGCCATTCTCGCCATTCGGGTTGGCTGCGTCGCCGAGTTGGCGGGTAAAGGAACATTCCGGATAGTTGGAGCAGCCGACGAAGGCGCCGAACTTGCCGAGTTTCAGCGACAGATTGCCGGAGCCGCATTTCGGGCAGATGCGGGGATTCGAGCCATCCTCCCGCGCGGGGAACACCAGCGGCGCCAGTTCCTCGTTCAGCGCATCGAGCACGTCGGTGACGCGCAGTTCCTTGATGTCGGCGACGGCGCCGGAAAAATCTTTCCAGAAGTCGCGCAGCACGTCCTTCCAGGCGAGCTTGCCGTCGGAAATCTCGTCAAGCTTTTCCTCGAGTGAGGCCGTGAAGTCATATTCGACATAGCGCTCGAAGAAGCTTTCGAGGAAAGCCGACAGCAGCCGGCCCTTGGCCTGCGGCACCAGCCGGCGCTTGTCGATGGTGACGTAGTCACGGTCTTCCAACGTCTTCAGGATCGCGGTGTAGGTCGACGGACGGCCGATGCCGAGCTCTTCCAGCTTCTTGATCAGCGACGCCTCGGAGTAGCGCGGCGGCGGCTCGGTGGTGTGCTGGGTGGCATTGATCGCCTGACGGGCCAGCTGCTCGCCGGCACGGATCTCGGGCAGACGACGGTTTTCCTCGTCTTCGGCGTCGTCGTCCTTCTGGTCGGTGTAGGCGGCGATGAAGCCGTCGAAGCGAACGACGGAACCGACGGCGCGAAGCTCCGCGGTGCGGGCGCCATTGACCGCCTCGATTTCGACCGTGGTACGCTCGATCTCGGCCGACTGCATCTGGCTGGCGATGGCGCGCTTCCAGATCAATTCGTAAAGCCGCAGCTGGTCGGAATCGAGATACTGCCTGACCGAAGCCGGCGTGCGCATGAAATCGGTCGGGCGGACCGCCTCGTGCGCTTCCTGGGCATTCTTAGCCTTGGCTGTGTACTGGCGCGGCTTTTCCGGGAGGTATCGTGGGCCGAATTCCTTGGCGATGGTGTCGCGTGCGGCGTCGATCGCCTCCGGCGCCATCTGCACGCCGTCGGTTCGCATATAGGTGATCAGGCCGGTGGTCTCGCCGCCGATCTCCATGCCTTCATAGAGGCGCTGCGCCACTTGCATGGTGCGCGTCGCCGAAAAGCCGAGGCCCGACGATGCCGCCTGCTGCAGCGTCGAAGTGGTGAAGGGCGGGCCAGGATTGCGCCGCGTCGGCTTGGCTTCCACCGACAGAGCCTTGAAGGTCGCGCCTTCGAGCATGCCCTTGATATCGTCGGCCTGCGCCTTGCTGGCGATGTCGAGCTTCTGCAGCTTCTTGCGCTCGAACGCGGTCAGCCGCGCCTCGAAGCTGTCGTTACGTGGCGTGCCGAGGAGGGCAGCGATCTGCCAGTATTCCTCGCGGATGAAGCGCTCGATCTCGGATTCGCGGTCGCAGACCAGGCGCAGCGCCACCGACTGGACGCGGCCGGCCGAACGGGCGCCCGGCAATTTGCGCCACAGCACCGGCGACAGCGTGAAGCCGACGAGATAATCGAGTGCGCGGCGAGCCAGATAGGCATCGACCAATGGTGCATCGATCTGGCGCGGATTGGCCATCGCTTCCAGCACCGACGACTTGGTTATGGCATTGAAGACGACGCGGCTGACCGGCTTGTCCTTCAACACGCGCTTCTGCTTGAGCACCTCCAGCACGTGCCAGGAAATGGCTTCGCCCTCGCGATCCGGATCGGTGGCGAGGATCAGGCCATCGGCATCCTTGACCGCGTTGGCGATGTCGGTGAGACGCTTTCCGGACGCGGTGTCGACCGCCCAGGACATGGCGAAATCCTCGTCGGGACGCACCGAACCATCCTTGGCCGGCAGATCGCGGACATGGCCGAACGAGGCCAGAACCTTGAAGTTCTTGCCGAGATACTTGTTGATTGTCTTTGCCTTGGCCGGCGATTCGACGACGACGACGTCCATGAGGTCTCATATCAGCTGTGGGGCGGCAGAAGAATTCCGCTGCGTGACGCATTCAATTGGTCGCTCACATGGCCGCGCTTTTGCGATCGGTCAAGGGCAAGCGGCCAAAATGCGGAGGCGTGTGCCGCAATACACTCTTAGAGTGTATGGAGAAGATCACAAAATTTTTGTCTGGGAGGGTTCGTGTTTCGAGCCACCGGGAAATGCGCCGCGACCAGTTCGTGCTGCCCGTAAATGCCGAACTGGTCGCCGGGTCGCTTGGAGCCGGCGGCCAGCCGAGTCCCGCCGATGGGGTGCGGGATAGAGGTTCGGACGATCAGTCGGCCTTGACGATGTGCCAGACTTCGCCGACGCCTGTCACCGGCCTTCTTGTCCTTGATGAAGGTGTAGACCGGCTTGCCGTCATAGGCCCACATCTTGGTGCCGTCGGTGCGTTCGACGATGGTCCATTCGTCGTCCGCCTTGGCGCCATCCTCGGCCTTCAGCGGCGGCCAGTTGGTGGCGCATTTGTCATAGCAGTTGGTCTTGCCCTTCTCGTCCTTGTCATAGGTATAGAGCGTCATGCCATTGGCATCGGTGTAGATCTTGGTGCCACCGACTTCGGCTTCCTTCCACGCTTCGGCGGCGAAGGATGCGGCGGTGCTGAGCAGAAGGGCGGCCAGGCCGACAGTGATGCTTTTCATGGAAATCTCCCTGGTGATCCGACGAAGCGCGCAGAAATCGCGGCTTCGCTGTGTGAACGCTCGGCGAGGGGCATTTCTTCCCCCGCTTGGTCAACTTGGGATTGGCCGGTAACAATCCGTCCGCCGAACCGTATCTGTAGCCAAATGCCACACGATGGTGATTGGCGAACACGGTTTTGCACCGCTATATCGGCGCTAGGGAATCTGGAGTTCTGGAATGCCATTGGACATCGGCTATGTCAGCGCGGTCGGGGCGGGGGCGATCTCGTTCCTGTCGCCTTGCGTGCTGCCGCTGGTGCCGCCCTATCTCTGCTACATGGCCGGTGTGTCGGTTGACGACTTTCGGGGTGGCGATGCCGGCGTCACGGCCAAGGCCGGCGCCCGCGGCGCGCTCATCTATTCCTCGCTCGCCTTCGTACTCGGTTTCTCCACCGTATTCGTGGCGCTCGGCGCCGGCGCCTCGACCATCGGCCACTGGCTGCGCGTCTGGCAGGAACCGCTGGCGATGGCTGCCGGCGTGCTGATCATCCTGATGGGGCTGAATTTCCTCGGCATCTTGCGCATCCCGCTTTTGTCGCGCGAGGCGCGCTTTCAATCGCAGGGCAAGCCTGCCAGCATGGTCGCCGCCTATGTCATGGGGCTGGCCTTCGCCTTTGGCTGGACGCCGTGCATCGGCCCGGTGCTGGGGCCGATCCTGACCTTGGCCGGCGGCCGCGAGACGGTGGGCGAAGGCGCTCTTCTGCTTGCCGCCTATTCGCTTGGCCTCGGCATTCCGTTCCTGATTGCTGCCCTGTTCTCCGGCGCCTTCATGCGCTTCCTCGGCAAATTCCGCGTCCATATCGGCCGCGTCGAAAAGGCGATCGGCGCGCTGCTGGTCGTCGCCGGGGTGTTCTTCCTCACCGGCGGCGTGCAGACGGTGTCCTACTGGCTGCTGGAGACCTTTCCGCTGCTGGGCCGGCTGGGGTAGAGATCCGCTGATCGAGAGTGAACTGCCTCATCACCTCACCGGAATTTAACCGCATTGGTGCAGCATGCGCCAGATGCTACCACTCTGCGATTCCTGATCCCTTTCATACGGTTGCCATCCATGAGCCAGAGATCCTGCCTGTCCGTCATTCTCGCCGCCGGTGAAGGCACGCGCATGAAGAGCGCGATGCCGAAGGTGCTGCACCAGATCGCCGGACTGCCGATGGTCGCCCATGTGGTGAAAGCGGCCGAGGCCGCCGGCGCCCGCAGCCAGGCGCTGGTGATCGGCCATGGCGCCGATGATATGCACAAGGCGGCGGCGAAATTCGCGCCCAAGGCCGAGACCTTCGTGCAGGAGAAGCGGCTCGGCACTGCCCATGCCGTGCTAGCTGCGCGCGATGCGATATCAAAGGGTTATGACGATATTCTCGTGATGTTCGGCGACACTCCGCTGATCGACGCTGAAGCCCTGGTGACCGCGCGGCAAAAGCTTGCCGATGGCGCGGCCGTCGTGGTGATCGGTTTCCGTCCGCTCAGCCCGGCCGGCTATGGCCGGCTGATCGAAAAGGGCGGCAAGCTGACTGCCATCCGCGAAGAGAAGGACTGCTCCGCCGAGGAAAAGAAGATCGGCTTCTGTAATGCCGGCATGATGGCGGTGGCGGGCAAGCATGCGCTCGACCTGCTCGACCAGGTTGGCAACAAGAACGCCAAGGGCGAGTTCTATCTCACCGACATCGTCGAGATCGCCAGTGCGAAAGGGCTCGATGTCGTTGCCACCGAAACCAGCTTCGAGAGTGCGCTCGGCATCAACAACCGAGCCGAACTGGCGCAGGCCGAAGGCATCTGGCAGGTGCGCCGGCGCTACGAGGCCATGCGGTCGGGCGTAACGCTGATCGCGCCGGAAACCGTGTATTTCTCGCATGACACCGAAATCGGCGCCGATACGATCGTCGAGCCCAATGTCTGGTTCGGACCGGGCGTGAAAATTGCAACCGGGGCCAAGATACACGCTTTCAGCCACATAGAGGGCGCCACCATCGCCTCCAATTGCGACGTCGGTCCGTTCGCGCGGCTCAGGCCTGGCGCCGATCTGAGGCAAAAGGCCAAGGTCGGCAATTTCTGCGAGGTCAAGCAGGCGGTCATCGAGGAGGGCGCCAAGGTCAATCATCTGACCTATATCGGCGATGCCCGTGTGGGCGCGGGGGCCAATATCGGCGCCGGCACCATCACCTGCAACTATGATGGTTATTCAAAGTTCTTCACCGATATCGGCGAGGGTGCCTTTGTCGGCTCGAACTCGTCGCTGGTGGCGCCGGTTTCCATCGGCAAGGGTGGCTACATCGCCTCGGGCAGCGTCATCACCGAAAGCGTGCCGGACGATGCGCTGGCCTTCGGCCGCGCCCGCCAGAAGACCATTCCCGGGAAAGGCAAGGAATTGCGCGAGCGCTTTGCCTCGGCCGCTGCGGCGAAGAAAAAGGCCGGCACCGACCATTAACCGCCGAAGCAATTGAACAACCGAGGAATTGCGGTAACCGGATTGCAAGAGCGGTGTGTCATAGTGCATCGGGTTGAGAAGCGTTCCGTTACAGCAGACGAAACGCAAAGTGACTTTCGCGGCGGGCCGGCAATCCCTAGATAGCGCTGGTTTTCCATCGGGACTGGTTTTCCAGCGGGAATTGGGGGCAGGCATATGTGCGGTATCGTCGGAATTGTCGGCCAGAGCCAGGTCGCGCCGCTCATCGTCGATGCGCTGAAGCGGCTGGAATATCGCGGCTATGACTCGGCCGGTGTCGCCACGGTCGAGCATGGCCGGCTTGGCCGCCGCCGCGCCGAAGGCAAGCTGATCAACCTCGAACGCCGGCTGAAGGACGAGCCGCTCGATGGCACGATCGGCATCGGCCACACGCGCTGGGCCACGCATGGCGTGCCCAACGAGACCAACGCCCATCCGCATTTTTCCGACGGCGTCGCCATCGTTCATAACGGCATCATCGAGAATTTCGCCGAACTGCGCGACGAACTGATCCGCGACGGCTATTCCTTCTCATCACAGACCGACACCGAGGTCGTGGCGCACCTGGTGGCGCGCGAACTCGCCAAAGGGTTGAAGCCGATCGAGGCGGCGCATCAGGCGCTGAAGCGACTGGAAGGCGCCTTTGCTCTGGCCATCATGTTCACCGGCGACGAGGACCTCATCGTCGGCGCCCGCAATGGCCCGCCGCTGGCCGTCGGCCATGGCGATGGCGAGATGTTTCTGGGCTCCGACGCCATCGCGCTGGCGCCCTTCACCAATTCCATCACCTACCTTGAAGACGGCGACTGGGCGGTGGTGCGCCGCGATGGCGTCACCATCTTCGACATCGACGGCAAAGAGGTTGCCCGCAAGCGCCAGCAATCGCTGTCGACCAGCTTCATGGTCGACAAGGGCAACCGCCGCCATTTCATGGAAAAGGAAATCCATGAACAGCCCGAGGTGATCTCGCATACGCTGGCGCACTACGTCGATTTCGTCTCTGGCCTGTCGAAGCCGCTGGAACTGCCGTTCGACTTCGCCAAGATCGGCCGGCTGGCGATCTCGGCCTGCGGCACCGCCTATCTCGCGGGGTTGATCAGCAAATACTGGTTCGAGCGCTATGCGCGGCTGCCGGTCGACATCGATGTCGCCTCGGAATTCCGCTACCGCGAAATGCCATTATCCGCTGATGATGCCGCCTTCTTCATCTCGCAGTCCGGCGAAACCGCCGACACGCTGGCCTCGCTGCGCTATTGCCGCAAGGCGGGCATGAAGATCGGCGCCATCGTCAATGTGCGCGAATCGACCATGGCGCGCGAATCCGACGTCGTGCTGCCGACGCTGGCCGGGCCGGAGATCGGCGTCGCCTCGACCAAGGCTTTCACCTGCCAGCTTTCGGTGCTGGCCTCGCTGGCGGTGCGTGCGGGTGTGGCGCGCGGCACGATCTCGAAGGATGAGGAAAAGACGCTGGTGCGCGCTCTTTCGGAGGCGCCTCGCTACGCCAACCAGGTACTGAAGCTCGAAGAGCAGATCGAGCGCATCGCGCGCGAAATCTCGCGCTACAAGGACGTGCTCTATCTCGGACGCGACACCAATTTCCCGCTGGCCATGGAAGGCGCGCTGAAACTCAAGGAAATCTCCTACATCCATGCCGAGGGTTATGCCGCGGGCGAACTGAAGCACGGGCCGATCGCGCTGATCGACGAGAACATGCCGGTCATCGTCATCGCGCCGCATGATCGCATCTTCGAAAAAACCGTGTCGAACATGCAGGAAGTGGCGGCGCGCGGCGGCAAGATCATCCTGATCACCGACGCCAAGGGCGCGGCGCAGGTCAGCGTCAAGACGATGGAGACGATCATCCTGCCCGACGTGCCGGAAATCATCTCGCCGATCATCTATGCGCTGCCGATCCAGATGCTGGCCTACTACGCCGCCGTGTTCATGGGGACGGACGTCGACCAGCCGCGCAACCTGGCGAAATCGGTGACGGTGGAGTAGTCGGCGCTCATCGGGGGTCTAAAAAACTTCGCAGTTCCAAAGCGCCGTCCGCTTCACTAGTGTGGCGCTGCAACCCGCGTCCCCGGTGAACCATGTCCGATGCTCCCAGAACTTCAGGCATGACCCGGCTGAGGAACTATTTCCTCACAGGCTTTATCGTCTGCGCGCCGCTGGCGATCACCGCCTATATCGCCTGGTCGTTCGTCGGCTGGGTCGATTCCTGGGTGAAGCCGTACATTCCGGCGCGCTACAGCCCCGACACCTATTTGCCGTTTCCGGTGCCCGGCTTCGGCCTGATCGTGGCGCTCGTGCTGATCACGCTGATCGGCTTCATGACCGCCAACATCGTCGGTCGCGCCATCGTCAATTTCGGCGAACGGCTGCTTGGCCGTATGCCGCTGGTGCGCGGCATCTACGGTTCGCTGAAGCAGATTTTCCAGACGGTGCTGTCGAACAAGGGCGATATGTTCCGCCAGGTCGGGCTGGTCGAATATCCGCGAAAAGGCGTCTGGTCGCTGGTCTTCGTCGCCAGCGAGAAGGAAACCGAGATCAACCAGAAGCTCGACCATGCAGGCGACCCGATGATCGCCGTGTTCATGCCGTGCACGCCGAACCCTACCACCGGTTTCCTGATGTACGTGCCGAAATCCGACATCGTGCTGCTCGACATGACGATCGAGGATGGCGCCAGGCTGATCGTCTCGGCCGGGCTGGTGGCGCCCGAAGTCAAGCCGAAAATGGTGACGATGAACGGCCAGCCGATCGACGGAGATCTCGCCAACCCGCCGCTTGGTGCTTTGGCTCAGCCGGCACGCAAGAGCCGCACGGCCTCGTCGCGGCCGAACAAATAGAGCAGCAGCCGCAGCGCCTCGCCGCGCTCAGACTGTAGTTCCGGATCACGCGACAGGATCAGCCTTGCATCGTCGCGGGCTGCTTCGAGCAAGTCGGCGTGCACCTCGATGCGCGCCACCTGGAAGCCCGGCGTGCCGGACTGGCGGGTGCCGAGCAATTCGCCTTCGCCGCGCAGCTTCAGATCCTCTTCGGCGATCAGGAACCCGTCCTCGGTCTCGCGCATCACCGACAGCCGGCGCTTGGCCGTTTCGCCGAGCGGGTCCTTGTAGAGCAGCACGCAGGAAGAAGGCTTGTCGCCGCGGCCGACGCGGCCGCGCAACTGGTGCAGTTGCGCCAGGCCAAAACGTTCGGCATGCTCGATGACCATGATGGTGGCGTCCGGCACGTCGACGCCGACCTCGATGACGGTGGTGGCGATCAGGATGCGGGTTTCGCCGGCCTTGAGCGCGCGCATCGCCTCGTCCTTTTCGGCGCCCTTCATGCGGCCGTGGACGAGGCCGATGCGATCGCCGAACAAGGGCTGCAGCGAGGCAAAACGGTCCTCGGCCGACATCAACTTGATCTCTTCGGATTCCTCGACCAGCGGGCAGATCCAGTAGATCTTCTGGCCGTCGGCAACCGCGTCCAGCATGCGACCGACCAGTTCGTCCAGCCGTTCCAGTGGCAGCGTGACGGTGCGGATCGGCTGGCGGCCAACCGGCTTTTCCGTCAGCTTGGAGACGTCCATGTCGCCGAAGGCGGTCAGCACCAGAGTGCGCGGGATCGGCGTCGCCGTCATCACCAGCATGTCGGGGGCGTCGCCCTTGGCGGTGATGGCAAGCCGCTGGTGGACGCCGAAGCGGTGTTGCTCGTCGACCACGGCAAAGACGAGGTCGTGATAGGTCACCGTTTCCTGGAACAGCGCATGGGTGCCGACGACGATGTCGATGTCGCCGCTGGCCAGGCCCGCCAGCGTATCGGCGCGTTCGCGGCCCTTTTCGCGGCCGGTCAGGATAGCGACGCGCAGGCCGGCCTGTTCGGCCAGCGGCGTGATTGTCGCCAGATGCTGGCGCGCCAGGATTTCGGTCGGCGCCATCAAGGCCGCCTGGCCGCCGGCCTCCACCGCGCGCCCCATGGCCAGCAGCGCCACCACCGTCTTGCCGGAGCCGACATCGCCTTGCAGCAGGCGCAGCATGCGCTCGGGGTCGGCCAGATCGGCATTGATTTCGGCAAGCGCGAATTCCTGGCTGCCGGTCAATGAATAGGGCAGGGCTGCGCGCAGTTTCTCGACGATGCGACCGTCGCCGATGAGCGGCCGGCCCGACAGCCGGCGCACTTTTGCCCGCACCAATGCCAGCGAGACTTGGCCGGCGAGAAGCTCGTCATAGGCAAGGCGGCGCCATGCCACCCCCTCGATGGCGACATCGATCGGGTCCGCGGGATAGTGGATGCGGGCGAGCGCGTCGGCGAAGGCGGGGAAAGTCTGCTTGCGCATGAAGGCGCCGTCCTGCCATTCCGGCAATTCCGGCAGCCGGCCGAGCGCCTGGCCGATGGCGCGGCGCAGCACCTTGCCCGACAGGCCGGCGGTCAGCGGATAGACCGGTTCGACCAGCGGCAGTGTTTCCGCCTCGCTCACCAGGGCGATATGGTCGGGATGGACCATGGTCGGGCGGCCGTTGAACCACTCCATGCGGCCGGAGACGACGACATGCTCGCCCACTGGCATCGCTTTTTCGAGATAGGCGGCATGGGCGTGGAAGAAGATCAGGCCGATCTCGCCGGTGTCGTCATAGGCATAGACGCGGTAAGGCACCGACCGGTTGCCGCGCGGCGGCGGCTGGTGGCGGTCGATGCGCACGTCGAGCGTGACGATGGCGCCGGCCGGCGCAAGCGCGATGCCGGGACGATTGCGGCGGTCTATGACGGTGTGCGGCAGAACGAACAACAGGTCGCCGGCGCGCGCCGGCCGTTCGCCGAGATCGGCCGCCACCACCTTCTCGATCAGAGCGCCAACCTTGGGGCCGACGCCGGCAAGCGAAGTGATCGGGACGAAGAGAGGGTCGAGGAGGGAGGGGCGCATGGCTTCACTCTCCCCCCTGTGGGGAGGGTCGATCCGCGAAGCGGAGCGGGATGGGGGTAGGTGCGCGGCTAACTTTCGAGGAAGTCGGTAGGTCAGCGCCGCACCCCCACCCCGTCTCACTCGCTTCGCTTTGCGAAGCGTGCTCGCCGACCCTCCCCACAAGGGGGAGGGTGAAGTGCGGGCGGTGTCCGGCACCAGCGTTGTCAGGAGTGTTCTTCACACCCGGGATGTTTAGCCGCCCACCCGTGCGTTGCAAGGCTGACACCGCCCTCTATCCACGCTATATGCGCCGCACCAAGCAAGGATGCGGCACGATGACCGGGACGAAACGATCAAGCGAGGGGCTGGATATCAGGCGCCGCAAGCTGTTGTTCCGCTCCTGGCATCGCGGGATGCGCGAGATGGACCTTATCCTCGGTACGTTTGCCGACAACGAGATCGGCGCCTTGACCGGCGATGAAATCGACCAATATGAAAGGCTCCTCGACATCCCCGACACCGAATTCCTGCCCATGGTCACCGGCGAACGCCCGGTTCCCAGGAATATCGACTGTGCCGTCCTGCAAAAGATCTTGGCATCGCGCCGGACCATGACATTTTAAACGTGCAACCATGAGCCTCATTCCCAAAATCGGTCTGCCGAAAGGCCGTGCCGGCCAGTTCATCGTCGACGGCGTTGCCGATGGCTACGAAGCCTTTGCGCTGGTGCAGGCGATCCATGAGATTGCGCCTGACAAACCGGTGCTGTTCGTGGCGCGCGACGGCCAGCGCCTGCCGTCGATCATCGAGGCGCTGACCTTTGCCGCCCCCGGCCTGCCGGTGCTGGAGTTGCCGGCCTGGGATTGCCTGCCCTATGACCGCGTTTCGCCAGGCTCCGATGCCGCCGCCAAGCGGCTCGACGCCCTGACGGCGATGATCGCGCTGGCAAAAAAGCCGCATCGCGCGGTCATCCTGACCACTGCCAATGCACTGCTGCAGCGCATTCCGCCGGCCGATCTGGTCGAAGCGCAGACTTTCCACGCAAAGCCCGGCAACCAGATCGACATGAACGCGCTGGTGTCCCGGCTGGAGATTTCCGGCTTCGAGCGAGTGCCGACGGTGCGCGGTATCGGCGAATTCGCCGTGCGCGGCGGCATCCTCGACCTCTACGCGCCCGGCTGGACGGAAGCACTGCGGCTCGATTTCTTCGGCGACACGCTGGAATCGATCCGCGTCTTCGACGCCGCCACGCAGCGCACAACCGGCCAGCGCAAGTCGATGGCGCTGCAGGCGATGAGCGAAGTGGCGCTGATGCCCGAAACCATCAGCCGCTTCCGGCGCTCCTATATCGAAGCCTTTGGCGCGCCGCAGCGCGACGACGGCCTTTATGCGGCGGTGAGCGAAGGGCGGCGCTTTGCCGGCATGGAGCACTGGCTGCCGCTGTTCTACGAGCGGCTGGAGACAGTGTTTGATTATCTGCCGGATGCGCCTGTCATCTTCGACCATCTGGCGCACGAAGCGCTGGCTGAGCGTCACACGCTGATCCTCGACCACTACGAAGCGCGCCGCAAACAGGCCGACGCCGCCTTGAAGGACGCCGTGCCCTACAAGCCGGTGGCGCCGGACCTGCTCTATCTCTCACCGGAAAACCTCGTGGCGTCGCTCGGACCGCGCGAAGCCATCGACTTCACCGCCTTCGACGCGCCCGATGTCGGGGCCAAAAAGGTGTTCCATGGCGGTTCGCGCCACGGCCGCAGCTTCGCCGAAGAACGTGCCGACCCCAACGCCAACGTCTTCGACGTCGTCGTAAAACACATCGCCGACGAGCGCGCGGCGCGCCGGCGGGTCATCGTCGCCGGTTGGACCGAAGGATCGCTCGATCGGCTCGGCCAGATCCTGGCCGAGCATCATCTCGGCAATCTCGTGCCGGTGGCGACGTTGGCCGAAGCCGAAAAGCTCGAGCCGGGGCAGGCCGCCCTTGCGGTGCTGCCACTGGAATCCGGCTTCGAGACCGAACAGCTGGTTGTCGTCGCCGAGCAGGACATTCTGGGCGACCGGCTGATCCGCCGCTCGAAGCGCAAGAAGCGCGCTTCGGATTTCATTGCCGAGGCCTCGTCTCTGTCGGCCGGCGACATCGTCGTCCACGCCGATCACGGCATTGGCCGCTTCATCGGCCTGCGCACCATCGAGGCGGTCGGCGCGCCGCATGACTGCCTGGAAATCCACTATGCCGGCGACGACCGGCTGTTCCTGCCGGTGGAAAACATCGAGCTTCTGTCGCGCTACGGCTCTGACACAGCCGAGGCGACGCTGGACAAGCTCGGCGGCGGCGCCTGGCAGTCGCGCAAGGCGCGGCTAAAGAAGCGCCTGCTCGACATGGCCGGACAGCTGATCCGCATTGCCGCCGAGCGCCAGATGCGTACCGCGCCGCCCATGGTGCCGGCGGAAGGGCTTTACGGCGAGTTCTCGGCCCGCTTTCCCTATGAGGAGACCGACGACCAGCAGGGCGCGATCGATGCCGTCGTGGACGATCTCGGCGCCGGCAAGCCGATGGACCGGCTGATCTGCGGCGATGTCGGCTTCGGCAAGACCGAAGTGGCGTTGCGCGCCGCCTTCATCGCGGCGATGGAAGGGTTCCAGGTCGCGGTCGTGGTGCCGACGACGCTGTTGTCGCGCCAGCATTTCAAGACCTTTTCGCAGCGCTTCTCCGGCCTGCCGATCCGCGTCGGCCAGGCCTCGCGGCTGGTCGGCGCCAAGGAACTGGCGGAAACCAAGAAAGCCATCGCCGAGGGGCAGGTCGACATCGTCATCGGCACCCATGCACTGCTCGGGTCGGCGATCTCGTTCAAGAATCTCGGCCTGCTGATCATCGACGAGGAGCAGCATTTTGGCGTCAAGCACAAGGAGCGGCTGAAGGACCTCAAGACCGATGTCCACGTGCTGACGCTGTCGGCGACGCCGATCCCGCGCACGCTGCAGCTTGCCTTGACCGGCGTGCGCGAACTGTCGCTGATCGCCACGCCGCCGGTCGACCGCATGGCGGTGCGCACCTTCATCTCGCCTTTCGACCCGCTGGTCATCCGCGAGACGCTTCTGCGCGAACGCTACCGCGGCGGCCATTCCTTCTATGTCGTTCCGCGCATCAGCGATCTCGCCGAAATCCATGATTTCCTGCGCGAATCCGTCCCCGAGCTGAAGGTGGCGGTGGCCCATGGCCAGATGCCGCCGGGCGAACTCGACGACATCATGAACGCCTTCTATGACGGCCAGTACGACGTGCTGTTGTCGACCACCATCGTCGAATCCGGGCTCGACATTCCGACCGCTAACACGCTGATCATCCATCGCGCCGATATGTTCGGCCTGTCGCAGCTCTACCAGCTGCGCGGCCGCGTCGGCCGTTCCAAGGTGCGGGCATATGCGTTGTTCACGCTGCCGGCCAACCGCAAGCTCACCGACACGGCCGAGCGCCGGCTGAAGGTGCTGCAGTCGCTGGACACGCTTGGCGCGGGCTTCCAGCTCGCCAGCCACGACCTCGACATCCGTGGCGCCGGCAACCTTCTGGGCGAAGAGCAATCCGGTCATATCAAGGAGGTCGGATTCGAGCTCTACCAGCAGATGCTGGAGGAGGCGGTGGCCGAGGTGAAGGATTCCGGCGAGGTGCAGGATGGCGGCTGGTCGCCGCAGATCGCCGTCGGTACGGCGGTCATGATCCCGGAAAGCTACGTGCCGGACCTGCAGCTCAGGCTGGCGCTTTACCGCCGCCTTGGCGATCTCGAAAACACGGAGGAAATCGACGCCTTTGGCGCCGAGCTGATCGATCGTTTCGGTCCGCTGCCGGAGGAAGTGAAACATCTTCTCAAGATCGTCTTCCTCAAGGCGCTCTGCCGCAGGGCCAATGTCGAAAAGCTCGATGCCGGCCCCAAGGGCGTCGTCATCCATTTCCGCAAGCGCGAGTTTTCCAACCCGGTCGGGCTGGTCAAATACATCGGCGAACAGGGCTCGCTGGCCAAGATCAGGGCCGACCACAGCGTGGTCTTCATCCGCGACTGGCCGACGGCGGAAAAGCGCCTGGCGGGCTCGGCTGTCGTCATGACGCAGTTGGCGCGGCTGGTGGAGAAGGCCGCATAGCCCGCCGGCTACCATTCGCCAGCGCTTGAATTCCGGTCTAGAATAGGAAATCGGCTTCGTGTATGGAGCCGCGATCCCCATGTGGGGCAGGAATGGCGGGCAAAAGCCTGCTGGAAAAGGCGTTTGGGTGCAGCGATGACGAAATGGTCGCCGAATTCTTGGAGAGCGAAGCCGATCAAGCAGGTTCCTGCCTATCCGGACCTTGCCGCGCTGAAGAGCACGGAAGCCCAGCTCGCCACCTTTCCGCCGCTGGTTTTTGCCGGTGAGGCGCGCAAGCTGAAGAAGCAGCTTGCGGCTGTCGCTGCCGGTGATGCATTCCTTCTCCAGGGCGGCGATTGCGCCGAGAGTTTCGCCGAACATGGCGCGGACAACATCCGCGACTTCTTCCGCGTCTTCCTGCAGATGTCGGTGGTGCTGACCTTCGCCGGCGCGCAGCCGGTGGTGAAGGTCGGCCGTGTCGCCGGCCAGTTCGCCAAGCCGCGCTCCTCCGACAACGAGACCAAGGGCGAGGTGACGCTGCCGAGCTATCGCGGCGACATCATCAACGGCATCGAGTTCGACCCGAAGTCGCGTATTCCCGACCCGGCCCGCCAGGAGATGGCCTACCGGCAATCGGCGGCGACGCTCAACCTTTTGCGCGCTTTCGCCCAGGGCGGCTATGCTAGCCTGGAGAACGTGCACCGCTGGATGCTCGGTTTCGTCTCTGACAGCCCGCAGGGCGAGAAGTATGGCATGCTCGCCAACCGCATCACCGAGACGATGGACTTCATGAAGGCCGTCGGCATCACTTCCGAGACCAATTACGCGCTGCGCGAGACCGACTTCTACACCAGCCACGAAGCGCTGCTGCTTGGCTATGAAGAAGCACTGACCCGCGTCGATTCGACCTCTGGCGACTGGTACGCTACCTCCGGCCATATGATTTGGATCGGCGACCGCACCCGCCAGCCCGACCATGCCCATGTCGAATATTGCCGCGGCATCAAGAACCCGCTTGGCCTCAAATGCGGCCCGTCGCTGACGGCTGACGGTCTGCTGGAGCTGATCGACCTGCTCAATCCGGAGAACGAGCCGGGCCGGCTGACGCTGATCGCCCGCTTCGGCTCCGACAAGGTCGCCGACCATTTGCCGAAGCTGGTGCGCGCGGTGCAGAAGGAAGGCAGAAGCGTCGTGTGGTCGTCCGATCCGATGCACGGCAACACCATCGAGGCAGCCGGCTACAAGACGCGGCCGTTCGACCGCATCCTCAAGGAAGTGCAGACCTTCTTCGAGGTGCATCGCGCTGAGGGCACGCACCCCGGCGGCATCCATGTCGAGATGACCGGCAAGAACGTCACCGAATGCACCGGCGGCGCCCGCGCCATCACCGCCGAGGAGCTGCAGGACCGCTACCACACCCATTGCGACCCGCGCCTCAACGCCGACCAGGCGATCGAGCTGGCCTTCCTGGTGTCGGATCTCTTGAAGAAGAGCCATCCGGTGCAGCACAAGCAGGCGGTGAACGGCTAAGAGCCTGTTTTCAGAATTGAAATGATAAGCGCCAGAGAAATCCGGCGCTTTTTCGTTTGATCAACGCCCGCGTTCCCAGCGCAATCCGTTGAGCCGGGGATCATTGGCGAAGGCGGTTCTGGAAAACTCGATCCGCTTCTCCGGAAATTCTGAGATGGCCTGGACGCCGAACGCGCCGAGCCGGATGCGCCAGGTATGCGGCTCCAGCGGCTTGGCCTTGGCAAAACCGCGGCATGTCAGCAGCGCCACATTGACGCCCTTCGGGTCGCGCGCCGAACGGTAACGGATCGCCTCCAGCCCAGCCTCACGCGCGACATCGGCAATCACCTGGCTGGCGGCATAGTCGGTCGGATGCGTCCAATGGGCCCGATCGCGGTTGAGCGGCGGCCGCGTCAGGTCGATGGCATTGTCGGTACGGATCGCGGCGGCGAAGGCGGTGTATTCGGCGGCGTCGTGCGGCCATGGCGTCTCGGGCGAATCGGCGAAGAACAGCAGGCGGTAGAAGGCCATTTCGGCGACCGCCGTCATGATCGTCTTCGCCGCGTAGTAGACCCCCAGAGTGCGGCCGGCGCGGCGGAAGCGCGAGCCGTAGGGATAGATCGAGCCGTAGCGGAAGGGCGTCGCCAGCAGATAGTGGAGATGCCTGCATTCCATGGGGATCTGCGGCTTGGTCTCCTCGATCAGATCCTCGAGCAGCGCCTGTTCGTCCAGCGTGTCAACGATCTTCAGGGTCGAGACGCGGTGCTGCGCCTCGACCATGCGCCAGTATTTGCCGTCGAGCCGGACGGCTTCAGACGAGAGCGCGTCGGGAGTCCAGATAGGCAATGACATCGACAAGCCCGGTAATGGTGAGGATCTTTTCAAGCGGGCTGCCATCGAACGCGGTATTGGCGTTCTTCAGCCATGCCCGGGCTATCGTCTCGTCACCGCCGACAATGGCGTCGAGCGAACGGAACAGCCGCACGAACAGCACCGCGAGTTCGAACGGCTTGGTGCCGCGCTCCAGCAGGAATTCCTGCCTGCGCATGCGTGAAACCGTGGCTTCCGAGACGCCGATGATCGACGCAAGCACCCTGGCGGTTATATCCAGGAGTTCGGCGGCGCGCAGCGTGGCCTTGGTCAGAACCGCATTTTCGGCCGCCTTCGCGGTCAGATCAGGGGCGGCAGCATTGGGTTGTGTAACAGACATGGCCTCTCTCTTTCCATGGAAAATATAGTCCACGAAAATTCATATGGAAAGAGGCGGGATCCGATAAATTTGCCCGTGCCCGGGAATTGGCTGCACGCCGAAGCGTCAGTCTTTCTTGTATAGCAGCCAGTTCTTGCCGGTGCGGCCGGCCATTGTCGAGTGCCGGGTGACGCGGTTGCGCCCGCCAACCTTGGAGCGGTAGAGCGCCCGGTCCGCCTTGGTATAGAGATCCTCCGGGCTTTCCGCTTCGGAAGCCATGCAGATGCCCATGGAAACGGTCACCGTGCCGTAATTGGCGCCGGTCTGGCTGCTGGTGAACGGCGTCTGTTCGATCAGCACGCGGATGCGTTCGGCGATCTCGTAAGTGGTATCCTCGCTGGCGCCCTCGACGATCAGCGCGAATTCCTCGCCGCCGGTGCGGGCTACGAACATGTCTTCACGGATGCTGGTCTGGAAGATTTCAGCGACGATCTGGATGATCTTGTCGCCGACCGGGTGGCCGTAGCGATCGTTGACACCCTTGAAATGGTCGATGTCGGCAAGGATCAGGGCGTTGAACAGGATCCCCTTGTTGGAGGTGTAAATCGCCGTGATTTGCTTGTCGAAGGCGCGGCGGTTCCAGATATGGGTCAAGGGGTCGGTGTCGGCGAGCCGCTTGTACTCCTCAAGCTTCGACTTGACGCTCTCCAGTTCCGCCGTCTTGTCGCTCAGCGTGGTTGCAACCTGCTTGCCGTGGTCGAGGGTCGAGTTGGTGGCCGCCGCCATGGCGCTGGCGACCTTCTGCAGCAGATCCTGCGAAAGCAGGTTGCGGTTGGCGAGGCCACTCGATGTCTCATCGAGGATCTTGCCGTATTTCTCGATATGGCTACGTTCGCTGCGCAGCAGCAAGGCGATGTCCTCGAGTTCCCTGGCCAACACGTCGCGCGCCTGCTCGACAATGCCGGGACCGTGATGCTGGGCAAAGAAAGCGCGGCCGATGCGGTCGAGATCGTCCTGCGTCGGCTGGTTGCCCAGCGCGACGACGGCCAGGCCGAGTTCGCGATTGGTGCCTTTCAGTGCTTCGTAGAAGATTTCGTAATTGCGCGGCAGGCCAAGCACGCCGAGCTGACGCATGGTCGCCACAACGGCTGTTGCAATGTCGCTGTTTCGGTCGGTCTGGACGGCTGCCGGCTGCATGTTCTGTTCACTCTGCCTCTGGGACCCATCGCAGACCGTGCGAGATGCCGCCGACCGGAGAGTGCCAGCCGTATTTCGGATCATCCTGCGAAAGACACGTCCCCAATCGCGACATTCGCTTGGCAACGACCATAGATGCGCCGGCGCTAAAGTTTCCTTAATGTGCCGCCAGGTAACGCGTCCGTTCTACCGCAGGCTGCAGAAATGGTTTGCAAAGATCCTGAGGTCAGGTCCGAACACGGCCACCCCATGTCGCATTTGCCGGTGCCCGGCTGCGGCAAAACTGAAATCCTCTCGGCCAGCGGCGAAGCCCTGGACGATGGCTGGTGGAGGTAGGGATGAGCAACAACCACAGCGGATCTTGCCTGTGTGGAGCCGTGCGTTTCCAGACGCGAGGGCCGTTGCGCGGCGTCATTTATTGCCACTGTTCGCAGTGCCGCAAGCAGAGCGGGCATTTTTACGCCGCGACCAACGTCGCCGACGGCGACATCACGATAACCGGCGCCGACAACATCAGCTGGTACGAATCGTCTTCCTTTGCCAAGCGCGGCTTTTGCAAGATCTGCGGCTCGGTGCTGTTCTGGAAGCCGGGTCAGGATGCCTATGTCTCAGTTCTGGCCGGATCGTTCGACAACCCGACCGGGCTCGAAGGCCAATGCCACATCTTTGTCGGCGACAAGGGCGATTACTATACGATCGACGATGGACTGCCGCAGTTCGAGAAGTCGACGCCGACGATCAAGGTTGCGGAGGAGTGATTTTGCGGCGGCTGCCTTATTCCCTTGATCCAGCCATTGCGATATCCCCTGCCGGTGATTCGAAGGGGATGCGGCATGCAGCGGCTGATCGGTGCTTACTTCAATTCTGTGCGAGCCTTTCGCAAGCTCGCCGCCAGCGAAAGGGCATTTCAGCAGGAACTGATGCTGCTGGTGCTGGCGCTGCCGCTCGGCTGGTTCGTCTCGGTCTCGTGGCGCGGCTACGCGCTGTTGATCGGCGCGGTGCTGCTGCTCATCATGGTCGAAGTGCTGAACACCGGCATCGAGGCAGCCTGCGATGCCTTCAGTCGCGAGTTCAACGTCGACATCCAGCTCGCCAAGGACTGCGGCTCGCTGGCGGTGCTGATTTCGGTTGTTATCGTCGCCGGCGTCTGGGGAATCGCCCTCATCGAGCGCATCACAGGACTACCGATCTGATCTGAACGCTCCCATATGTTAGTCACCAAAGGAGACTGACGTCGTGGAAGCCAATTTTCTGCTGCTTGAAAGAGCCGGCCTGCCGGAAGACCTGCGCTGGCTGGCGGAAAAATATCCGCGCGAGACATGGCAGGGCCACGCCAACATCCACGGCATGGCAAACATGTGGCTGCAGCGGCACGACATGTTCCGAGAGCTGGGCGGCATGCTCACCAACTGCATTGGCGACTATCGCGAAGGCAGGCTGACGGCGCCGGATTTCGCGCGCTGGTTCGCGCCGCGGCTGAACCACTTTCTCGGCAATCTCGACGGCCACCACAATGTCGAGGACTACCAATATTTCCCGGCTTTCGCCAAGGCGGAGCCGCGCCTGAAGCGCGGCTTCGAAATCCTCGATGCCGACCATCACACCATTCATGAGGGGCTGGAGCGCAACGCCGAGACGGCGAACGCCTTCATCCGCACGCTCGAGGAGAGCGAGGACAGGCAGCGCTTCGCCGCCGACGCCTATGCGGACGAGAACAGCCGGCTGATCGCCATGCTGAAGCGGCATCTGGCCGACGAGGAAGATCTCATCATCCCGCTGATCCTCGATCGCGGCGACCGGGCTCTGGTCGAGGACGACGACTGAACCTTACGATGTGGTTTCGCTGTCGCGGGCGTCCTTGGCGCGCTCCTTGCCGGCGACGGTGCGGGCGATGAGCCAGGCAAGGATGGCGACACCCAGACCTATGGCAAGCGCGATCAGCAGCCGTTCGTGATGGAGCAGTGCCTTGCCTATCATCTGCTCGGCGCCGAGACCGAAGACGTAGCCGATGCCGCAGAACAAAGCCGCCCAGACCAGCGACGACACCGCGTTGAGGATAACGAAGCGCGCTACCGAAATGCTGGCGAAACCGGCCGCGATGCCGCCGACCAGGCGCAGGCCATAGATGTAGCGGTTGGACAGGACGAATATGTTGGGATGGGACGAGACGAGACGGTAGGCGTGGTTGAAGCCGGGCCTCGCCTTCAGTTTCAGCACCCTGGGATGGTCGGCAAAGCTGCGGCCGAGGACGAAGAAAAACGTGTCGCCGACGAAGGCGCCAATGGCGGCCGCGAGGAAAGCTTTCCAGAGGATGAAGACATGCTGATGGGCGAAGAAGCCGCCGAGGATGGCCGCACTTTCGCCTTCGGCGACACAGCCCAGGAAAACCGCGATCAACCCGTATTGCTCGATGAGGTGATGGACGATCCCGGTCATTGAGAGGTTTGCCGGCCCGACAGTTTTTCGTCTATGCGGTTCACCTGTTCGGCCAGGCGCGCAATGTCCTCGCGCACGCAGATGATCTGGCTGTGGCGCAGTTCGTCCAGCTTTTCATGCAGAGCCATGATCTCGATCTCGGCCTTGAGGTTGACCTCATAGTCATGCGCGGCGTCGATGCGGTCGCGCGCGGCCTGTCGGTTCTGCGACATCATGATCACCGGCGCCTGCAAGGCGGCGATCATCGACAGCACCAGGTTGAGGAAGATGAAGGGGTAGGGGTCGAACGAGTCTCGCCCGAGCAGCCACCAATTGGCGCCGATCCACAGCACCAGGAAAGCAATGAAGGACAGGATGAACGTCCACGAGCCGCCGATGCGGGCAATGGCATCGGCGATCCGGTCGCCGGCGCCCTGAAGGCCGGTGAGGCTGTCGTTGATATCCTGCGAGATGGGCTTGCGGTCGACAGTGCTCTGCAACACCCGCCGCTCGAGCTCGCTGAGGCCCTCCGGCGTTCGCTTCAGCCAGCGGTTGGCCAGTTCTGGCACGGTTTTGTGCATGGATGTCTCCATAGGAAAAGCGTCGGCTTGGCAGCCTCGTTTGCATATAGGAAGATGGCGTTTCGTCAAAAGCGCGGCGCGAGGATGCAGGATGCCCGATTTCGCGAAGATTCGCGCCCGTGCTGCAAAACGCAAAGGCGGCGACGCGGTGCTGACCTCGCTGCTCGGGCCGGCGCCTGACAATGCTGCCGTTGCCGACATTACGGACGATCGCATCCTGTCGACGATGGCCGAGCGGGTGTTTGCCGCCGGCTTCGTCTGGCGCGTCATCGAACAGAAATGGCCGGGCTTCGAGGAAGCCTTTCTCCATTTCGAGCCGAAACGGCTGTTGTTTCAACCTGATGACTTCTGGTACGACCTGACGGCTGATCAACGCATTGTGCGCAACCCGCAGAAGATCAAATCCGTCCGCGACAACGCCGCCTTCGTTGAGCGTGTGTCGAAGGAACATGGCGGTTTCGGCAAATTCCTCGCGGAGTGGCCTGACGACGACCAGGTCGGGCTGATGGCGTATCTCGGCAAGCATGGCAGCCGGCTTGGCGGCAACACCGGCCAGTATTTCCTGCGTTGGCTGCAATGGGACGCCTTCGTCATCTCGGCCGATATGGTCGCGGCTTTGCGTGACGCCGGCCTCGACATCGCCGAAAGTCCGACGTCGAAGAGGGATCTCGACAGGATTCAGGCGCAGATCAACAAATGGGCGCAGGAAACCGGCCTGCCGCGCCGGCACATCTCGCGCATTCTGGCGATGTCGATCGGAGAGAACCATTCGCCGCAATCGCTGCGGGAATATATGGGCGATGACTGATCACCGAATTGGTCCAAACGAACGCCATTGCCCGGGCAAATTTGCCGCGCTAAACCGCAGGCATGACCCAGAAGACCGCACCCGATATTCTGCGCATCGCCGTTGCCCAGCTCAACCCGACGGTCGGCGATGTCGCCGGCAACCTTGCCAAGGCGCGCGAGGCGAGGGCCGATGCCGCCCGCCAGGGCGCCGACATCGTGCTCTACACCGAGCTTTTCCTTGCCGGTTACCCGCCGGAGGACCTGGTGCTGAAGCCGGCCTTCCTCAAGGTTTGCGAGAAGGCCGCGCAAGACTTCGCCGGAGATACCGCCGATGGCGGGCCGGGCGTCATCATCGGCACGCCGCTGAAGCGCAAGAGCGGCACCCACAATTCGATCATCATCGCCGATGGCGGCAAGATCCTCGCCGAGCGCTACAAGCTCGATTTGCCAAACTATGGCGAGTTCGACGAGAAGCGCGTCTTTCAGGCCGGCCCCGAGGCTCAGGGACCCGTCAATTTCCGCGGTGTGCGCATCGGAATTCCGATCTGCGAGGACATCTGGGGCGACGTCGGCATCTGTGAAACCCTGGCCGAAAGCGGCGCGGAAATCCTGCTGGTGCCGAACGGCTCGCCCTACTACCGCGCCAAGATGGACGTGCGCCATCAGGTCGTTATCCGCCAGGTCATCGAGACCGGTTTGCCGATGATCTATGCCAATCAGATCGGCGGCCAGGATGAGCTGATCTTCGACGGCGCCTCTTTTGCCATAGGCGCCGACAAGACGCTTGCCTTCCAGATGAGCCAGTTCGAGGAAACTGTCGACGTCACCACCTGGAAGCGCAACCGCGTCGCCGCAGGCGCGCAAAACGCAGAAGAGTTCGACGGCTGGGTCTGCTCGGAAGGGCCGATGTCGAAAATCCCCGAGCGCGAAGAGGCGGACTACCGCGCCTGCATGCTCGGCCTGCGCGACTACGTCAACAAGAACGGCTTCAAGAACGTGGTGCTGGGTCTCTCCGGCGGCATCGATTCGGCGATCTGCGCGGCCCTTGCCGTCGACGCACTTGGCGAGGAGCGGCTGCGGGCGGTGATGATGCCCTACCGCTATACCTCGGAGGATTCGCTGAAGGATGCCGAGGATTGCGCCCGTGCGCTTGGCTGCCGCTATGACATCGTGCCGATCTTCGAACCGGTCGAGGGTTTTCTGCATACGCTGACGCAGCTTTTCGAGGGCACCAAGGAAGGCATTACCGAGGAAAATTTGCAGAGCCGCGCGCGCGGCACGATCCTGATGGCGATTTCCAACAAGTTCGGCTCGATGGTCGTCACCACGGGCAACAAGAGCGAGATGTCGGTGGGCTACGCCACGCTTTATGGCGACATGAATGGCGGCTTCAACCCGATAAAAGACCTCTACAAGATGCAGGTCTATGCGCTGTCGCGCTGGCGCAACAGCCATGTGCCGCCGGGCGCGCTCGGTCCCTCAGGCGAGGTGATCCCCAGGAATATCATCGACAAGGCGCCGTCGGCGGAATTGCGCGAGAACCAGACCGACCAGGATTCGCTGCCGCCCTATCCGGTGCTGGACGACATTCTGGAATGCCTGGTCGAGAACGAAATGGGCGTCGACGACATCGTCGCGCGCGGCCACGACCGGGCGACGGTGACGCGCGTCGAACATTTGCTCTACATTGCCGAGTACAAACGCCGGCAAGCGGCGCCGGGTGTGAAGATCACCCGTAAGAATTTTGGACGCGACCGCCGCTATCCCATCACCAACCGTTTCAGGGATCGCGGCTAAACATCTGATTAAATTGATGAACCTTGGGGGGCGCATGTTTATCAGCTATTTCAAGGGAACGCCTGAGTATCACATCCTGCGCTTCAAGAACGGCAAGATCAGGGAGCAGGGGCGCGGCATCTCCTTCTGGTACGGCACGTTCGGCACCACGATAGCGATGGTGCCGGTGACGTCGCTCGATAACCCCTTCATCTTCACCGAGACGACGGCGAATTTCCAGGATCTGGCAATCCAGGGGTCGGTCAGCTACCGCATCATCGATCCACTCAAGGCAGCCGAAGGTTTTGATTTCAGCGCCAAGCTCAGCCGTGCCGACGTCGTCGGCGACGGCCGGGAGAAGATCGCCGAGCGCCTGGTGCTGGCGATACAGAGCCGCGCCCGCGCGGTGGTTTCGAGCATGACGCTGGAGCAGGCGCTGGCCGAGGTGACCAAGCTCGGCGGCAATCTGGCCGAACTGCTGCGCAACGATCCGATTGCCGCGACCGCCGGCCTGTCGATCGAGGAGGTTCACATCACCTCGGTCCAGCCGACGCCGGAGATCCGCAAGGCGCTCCAGACCGAATATCGCGAGGCGCTGCAGCGCCAGGCCGATGCCGCGATCTATGGGCGCCGTGCCTGGGGCGTGGAGAAGGAGCGCGAGATCAAGCAGAGCGAGCTGGCGACCGAAATCGAGCTTGCCGAACGCAACAAGCTGCTGGTCGATACCGAGGCGCGCAACAAGCTGACGCTTGCCGAGGCGCAAGCCAAGGCCCAACAGCTCGAACTCACCGTCTATTCGTCGGCGCCGGCGCACGTGCTGACGGCGATGGCTTTCAAGGCCTGGGCGGAAAAGGGCGGTTCGGTCGGCAATCTGTCGATCACGCCTGATATGCTCACCAGCGCGCTCAGCCAGCTTTCCACTCCGAAAGCCGGGTCCTGAAAGGCAAGCTCGGGTGGCAAGCGACCAGAGCGGCAGGCCGATCGACCGGGTGATCGTCGTCACCCGCAAGACCGAGCTCGAGGAGCTGACGACGCGCTTTAACACGCAGGGACAGGCGCGCTTTTATCTCCGGCAGGCCGGCATGAATTTCGACCTGGTCAAGGCGGCGCATGACGTCTATCACCAGGCGCTCGACCGGGTGATGGGTTCGCTTCCCCAAGGCCTCAAACAGTTGCGGCTCGACCGCGAACTGGTCCCGCAGTTCGAATTCGGCTCCGACGCGGTGATCGCGCTCGGTCAGGACGGGCTGGTGTCCAACACCGCGAAGTACCTCCCGTACCAGCCGCTGATCGGCATCAACCCGAACCCGGCGCTTTTCGACGGCGTGCTGCTGCCGTGGAATGCCGACGATACCGAAAAGGTCCTCGGCCTGACGATCGCCGGCAAGGCGAAGCGCCAGGCGGTGGTGATGGCCGAAGCGCGCTCCAATGACGGACGCCGGCTGATCGCCTTCAACGATCTGTTCGTTGGCGCCTCGACGCATGTCTCGGCGCGCTACGAATTGACCTATGGCGGCAGGACCGAGCGCCAGTCGTCGAGCGGCATTATCATCTCCACGGGCGCCGGCTCTACCGGCTGGCTACGCTCGGTGATGGCGGGCGCCGCGGGACTGGCTGCGGCCTATGGTGACAACTCCGTGCCGACCGTGCCGCCGCAAGGCTATGACCGCGAAGGCGAACAGCTGTTCTTTTCGGTGCGCGAACCGTTTCCGAGCAACACGACCGGCGTGTCGCTTGTGCATGGGGTCATCACCCGCGACCGGCCGCTGGTGGTTTCTTCGCGGCAGAGCAGGGGCGGCGTCATCTTCAGCGACGGCATGGAGCTCGATTTCGTCGAGTTCAATTCCGGCACCGACGTGACCATCGCGATCGCCGACCAGAAGGCCTATCTCGTGGTGCCATAAGCGCGCCACGTGGGCAGCCAAATCACCGGCCGGACTGAATTCGGCCGCCCTCCATTCTTTGCGAGGCACCATGCCCGACTGTGAAATCAGCTTCGACATGTCACGGATCGATTTCCGGGCGACCTCCGATCTGTTGATGGCGAGTTATTGGGGCGCCGGCCGCAGCGATGACTTTCATCGCCGCGCTTTTGCCAACTCGTTCTGCACCGCGGCCTATATCGATGGGAACCAAGTCGGTTTTGGCCGGGCCATCACCGACCGTACGGTGTTTGCCTATCTCGCCGACATCATCATCTGGCCGCAGCATCGCGGCCAAGGCATTGGCTTGCAACTGGTGCAGGCGCTCATCGACCACCCTGAACTCAGCACGGTCTCGCACTGGAGCCTGTCGACCAGTGACGCGCATGGCCTTTATGAGAAGCTGGGCTTCAAGGCATCGATCGACGGCCGCTACATGCGCCTCGATCGCAACCCGGAATGAGGCATAGCGAGGGGGTTGACCGGCTGTTGTTGTAAAATATCCTCACTGGTTGGACCAGTTACGCTTTGCCACGTGCCCGGCCTTGGCGATCCTTCATGGCGTCTCTATAAGGACCGCTCCGCAAGTGTCTTGCGGGAGGTCTGAATGGCAGTATTTCACATGGTAATGCGAGGCCGCGAAGCCTAGGTCTCACCTGGCGTCCGGCGAAGGTTTGCCCTTCGCACCGATGCCGGGTCGAGTACAGGCTTCTGCCGATGCCGGTCGCCACCCGACAAACCGGGGCGCGCCGCAACCCATGCCGAACCTCCGCAGCCGGGCGAATGCCCAGCGCGGTTTTCAATTTTCAGACCTTACCGGGACCGGGCAGATTTGCGCCCGGATGACATCATGACTCGTTTTCGAATCGATCTGCGTGCAAGCGCCTTTCGCAGCGTTCTTGGCTTCACGCTCAGCCACTGGCGGCGCCAGCCGTGGCGGCTTTCGCTGATCATGGGCAGCTTCCTGCTGTCGACCCTGGCCGACGTCTTGACGCCGCTCTATTCCGGCCGGCTGGTCGACGCCGTCGCCAGCAGTGCGTTGGCTGACGATGTCGCGTGGAATGCGGCAATGGCGGCGTTCTTCGCGCTCATCGCTTTGGCGCTGACCGGCGTGGTGCTGCGCAACCTGGCTTTCATGGGCATTGTCGAGCTGACGCTGAAGATGATGGCCGACATCGCCGCCGACGCGTTCCATCGCGTGCAGCGCTTCTCAACCGACTGGCACGCCAACAGCTTTGCCGGATCGACGGTGCGCAAGGTCACGCGCGGCATGTGGGCTCTCGACCTGCTCAATGACACCATCCTGATTGCGTTGCTGCCGTCGGTCGCCATGCTGGTCGGCTCGACGTTGCTGCTCGGCTGGTTCTGGCCGCTGATGGGGCTGGTCGTGGCAGTCGGCTCGCTGCTGTTCATCACCGTGACGGCGCTGCTGTCGCTCGGCTATGTCGCGCCAGCGGCACGGCTCGCCAACAGCTGGGATACGCGGCTTGGCGGCTCGCTTGCCGATGCGGTGAGCTGCAATGCCGTGGTCAAGGGTTTCGGTGCCGAGACGCGCGAGGAGACGCGTCTTGCCAAGGTCGTCGCCAAATGGCGCGCGCGGACCAGCCGCACCTGGGTGCGCGGCACCATCAACGGCACGACGCAAGGCGCCATGTTGCTGGTGCTGCGGACGGCAGTAATCGGCCTGTCGCTGATGCTGTGGGCCTGGGGCCAGGCAAGTGCGGGCGATGTCGCCTTCGTGCTGACCTCGTTCTTCGTGCTGCAGGGCTACCTCAGGGACATCGGCACGCATATCCGCAATTTGCAGCGTTCGGTCAACGACATGGAGGAACTGGTCGATTTCCAGTCGCAACCGCTCGGCATCGAGGACCGGCCCGGCGCCAAGCCGATCCGGATCACGCATGGCCACATCGCCTTCGATAACGTCACCTTCCACTATGGCAGCCATCGCTTGCCGCTCTACCGCGACTTTTCGGTGGAGATAGCGGCGGGCGAGCGGGTCGGACTGGTCGGCCATTCCGGCTCGGGCAAGACGACCTTCGTGAAGCTGATCCAGCGTCTCTATGATGTCAGCGGCGGCAGGATACTGATCGATGGCCAAGACATCTCCCAGGTTGCACAGGCGTCGCTGCGCGCGCAGATTGCCATCGTCCAGCAGGAGCCCATCCTGTTCCACCGCTCGCTGGCGGAAAACATCGCCTACGCCCGTCCGGACGCCACGCAGGCCGAGATCGAGCATGCCGCCAAGCTCGCCAGCGCGCACGACTTCATCACCAGCCTGCCGAAGGGCTACGGCACGCTGGTCGGTGAACGCGGCGTGAAGCTGTCGGGCGGCGAGCGCCAGCGGGTGGCGATCGCACGCGCCTTCCTGGCGGATGCGCGCATCCTGATCCTGGACGAGGCGACATCGAGCCTCGATTCGGAATCGGAAGTGCTGATCCAGCAGGCGATGGAGCGGCTGATGGTTGGCCGCACGACGCTGGTCATCGCGCACCGTCTGTCGACGGTGCGGGCGCTGGACAGGCTGCTCGTGTTCGACCGTGGCAAGATCGTCGAGGAAGGCTCGCATGACGAGCTGATCCGGCTGAAGGGCGGCATCTACCGCCGCCTGTTCGAGCGGCAGGCGCTGGAACTGACCAAGGGCCTGGTGATCTGACCGGTTGAAACCGAGCCCATTTCGAGGCAGTCAGGATGGGCTTCGTTGTTTAAGCACCTAGTTGCGTCATCTATGGAGTTCAGGAGCAGTCTACTAATAAGTTGATGTGTCTGAAAATTGATCGCCGCAATGTTTTTGCGATTGCTTAAACTGTTTTCGACAGGCGAAAACAGTCGGGGATAAATCTCGAGGGGACTGTTTCCGTGCCGTTAATCGTCGGTAGTAGGAAGCGGAAACATTCAGGAGGGCTTTGGTGGCTTATTCAGTCCGGCACCAGGTATTTGTAAGTTCTACTTTTACCGACCTTAAAGATGAGCGCGCCGAGGTTATCCAGGCGATTTGGGAACTCGACTGTATCCCTACCGGGATGGAAGCCTTTGTCGCATCCAATGAGAGCCAATGGGACGTCATCAAGAGAGTGATCGACGAATGCGACTACTACGTCCTGATTATCGGTGGCCGATATGGATCGGTCGTTACGGATGAAGACATCAGCTATACCGAAAAGGAATATCGCTACGCTAAAAAATCCGGGATTCCAGTGCTTGCCTTCGTCCACGGAAAGCCAGAGGAAATTGCTGCCGGCAAGACAGAGAAGGATGAGGCTCCTCGGAAGAAACTGGAGTCTTTCCGTGCCGAGATCATGAACGACTATCCAGTTCGAAAATGGTCCAGCGCGTCGGAATTGGGCGGACTAGTCTCGCGCTCGCTAATTCGTGAGATCAAAATTAACCCACGCCCCGGCTGGATTAGAAATGACGGGTCATCTCCTATTGCGCTATTGGAGAAGATTAACGTGCTGACTGAAGAAAATATAAAGCTTCGAGGGAGTATTGAGAATAGCAAAGAATTTGAGATAGACGAATCACTTGAATCTGGAAAGGATAAAACAGCCGTACGGGGATATCGAACTATACGCAATAAGACTACATATGATGTTGAGGTGCTTCCTTGGAAAATTGAGGCATCATGGGATGTATTATTCCAAGACATTGGACCATCGTTGATAAATGAATCATCTGAAGAAAGCTTAAAGTCTATAATTTCAAGATTTCATTCGTGGGACAAATACGATCGCGAGAAAAATGAGGTAATTGGATCTCCGGCCGTAAACCTAGAGGCGTGGAATGAGATTTTAATCCAGTTTAGGGCACTAGGGTTGATTCAACCTGGTATTAAGAAGCGCGCGATTACAGACAAAGAGAGTTATTGGCGTATAACCCTCAAAGGGGATCGCCACTTGGTAAGCTTGCTTGCGAAAAGAAAGAAACCAAAACCAACAGATGCTGGCGATCTCGTAGCCTAGCCGACAACTGGTGCTAGCTCATCCGACCATCGGACGCTTGATCGCAAATAGCTCCAATCAGCCGGCATCGTACATTGATTGGGTAGGACTAGCCGGGCATTCGCTCGAATGGCTGGAGCGCGGGATCGATCGTGTCCCAGCTATGGCCGCGCACGGTGTAGGTGACCGCGTGCGGGTTGAACTGGCCGGGATCGTCAAGGCTGGTGGCGTGGATCGCCGTCAATTCCGGCATGGCGACGAAGGTCAGATAGAGCGGCGTGCCGCAGGTCGGGCAAAAGGCCTGGACCTTTTCATTGCCGCTGTCGGCGATCATCCGCCAGGTGCTTGGCTCGCCGGTGATCTTTACGTCAGCGCGCCGGCCGAAGGTCACATAGGAGCCATGGCCCGTGCCGCTGCGCTTCTGGCAATCGAGGCATTGGCAGTGGTTCTGAAAGATCGGCTCGTCGCTCGCCTCATAGCGGATCGCGCCGCAGGCGCAGCCGCCGGTATAGTGCCTGGTCATTGTCGTTCTCCCGCTGGTTGCTTCAGGCTGATTTCGGCTTGGCGAAGAGGTCGATGCCAGTGCCGGTTTCGAGGAAGGACTTCATGCTGGACAGCACGGCCGGCCAGCCCTGGCTGACGCCCTTGGCCATGCCGCTGCCGGCTTCAAGTTCGTCATGGCTGACGGTCAGCTTGACCATGGTGTCGTATTCCTCGATGGCGAACGTCACCCGGCTGTGCTTGGTCGGATCGTCGGCCTGCGAGGCGTTGGCCCAGCTCATGACCAGGCGGGTCGGCGGCGAGATTTCGACCACCTTGCCGACGAGTTCTACGGTCCGCTCGTCATTGGCGCGGATGTGTTCCCATTTCGAGCCGGGCTTCCAGTCGGAGACATTCTCGTGGCCCCAATAGCGCTTGGCGATATCCGGTTTGATGATGGCTTCGAACACCTTTTGCGGCGTCGAGCGGATATAAGTCACGTAGACAAAGCTGGTGGTTTCCCGGGTCATTCGTTCTCTCCTTCGAGTTCTTGCTTCAGGTCGTGCAGCAGGCTCAGCCGCTGCCGTTCGAATTTGCGCACCCACCGCTCGTAGACTTCGTGCAGCGGCACGGGGTTGATGAAATGCAGCTTTTCGCGGCCACGCTTGACGGTGCTGATCAGGTTGGCCGCCTCCAACAAGTCGATGTGCTGGGTCGCGGATTGCCTCGCCATATCGAGATTTTCGCAAAGCTGGCCCAGCGTCTGTCCGTTCTTCTCACACAGAAGATCGAGCAGCCTTCTCCGGGTCGGGTCGCCCAGCGCTTTGAAAACCTTGTCGGCGTCCATCGGTCTCACTCATCTTGAAGACACAATATGCAGGTAAATACCTGCATGTCAAGCCGCAACCAATCGTAACCTGAAAGGGGAGGGTCTGTCCGATTGTACGACAAGTCGCGAACTTCAACGGCTGCTTCCGTTAGACTCTGCCCAAGAGCTCATTTCGTTTGGGGTAAAGGGCCATGGCTGGGGATTTGGGGATGGCTTTGGTGTCACGTATCGGGAGTGATCCGGAGAATTCAGCCGTAAAGAGCAGTATCGTCGACTTTGAAGCCATCGTTGGGGATACTCAAAACTTCGCCCGTGCCGTTCGGCATCGAGCTGACACGCCTTACTAGGGATTCTCACATGGACAAAGCGACGACCATCATTGGAATAGACTGCAGCCCGCGCGCGTCCAGTAACTCAGGGCGGATGCTCGGCGAGGTTCTTCGCTCGCTGGAGAGAGAGCGGCGGGTGAAGGTCGTGGAACAGGTGCGCCTGGCCGATGAGCGTATCGACTGTCTCGGGTGCGAGCAGTGTTATCAAACGTTCGGATACCACTGCGACGGGATCGATCGTGTTCTGTCACTCATGAAAGAGTCGGACGTGATTCTGATGGCTACTCCCACCTGCTTCGGAATGCCGCCGGCGCTGGGCGTCGTCTTGCTCGACAGATCCGATCCCCTGTGGCGCGACGGACAACAGCTCAAAGGAAAACTCGGAGCGGTCATCGTCAACGGCGCCAGCGATCCCGCGGACGATCCGAGTGTGCGCCAATGCGCGGACAACATGGTCAAGCTTTTCGAACAGCACGAGATGCCTTGTGTCCAGCCGGTCCATTTGGGGGGAACGCTCGCGTATCCCGAGCAACGGTTTCCGGACCCGCTCCCCGCCGGGACGGCAGGCGTTCTCGAGCAATTGGCTGACGAGATCCGGCAGTGGGTCGGGGGCAGGTGATACCGGCACATCTCTTGTCGTCGATGTCGGATGGAGTCGGATCAATGGGCGCTGCGGGCGATACGTCGAATGGTATTGATGGGCAAGACCTGCGGGCGCATGGGAATGTGGCGCGGTCGCTGCGGAGTTGTGACTAGGCTCTAACGACGAACTTGTCGGGATCGGCGCAGAAATGGGCGATGATCTGGCAGAGGTCCGGCTCGTTGACCATGCGAACGGCCTCGGCCCCATTGACCCATTTGCGGGTGCGCGCGCGCTTTTCCTTCCAGCGGTCGGCAACGTGCTCGACCTGCAGCGGAAACACCAGCACTTCGCAAGGGACTTCCTCGCCGGACGCGAGGGCCTTGGCGTAGAAGTAACGACCGGCCTCGAAAAGCGAAATCTTGCCACGCAATCCGGCTTCCTCGCCCGCCTCGCGCGCCGCTGCCTCGCAGAGCGGCTCCCTGGCCTCGGGCCAGCCCTTCGGCAGCACCCAACGCCCGGTGTCTCGGCTGGTGATCAGCATGATCTCGACGCCGTCTTCGTTATTGCGCCATGGCAAAGCGGCAACCTGCAGGCGACAAGGCGAAGTGCCGAAGAGCTTGCGGACCCTTTCAGCCAGATGGTCGTGTGTCGCCGGTGTCGTCAGCATCAGTGAAAGCTACCCCAGCCCTCAGAATCGTTAGCCGCCGTATGAATCTTACCGACAAGTGTAAGTCTTAAAAGTAAAAAACATCACACCAACCGTCCAATCCGCCAACAGGCGTCGATTCGACAGAATAATGTGCCTTCCAGTGTCTGTTTCATAGCAGACGGGGCGGGTTTGGCCGTCTGGGCAGAAATGGGGCTGGCGCGAATCAGCCGGCGTGATCGTCGGCGATCGGCTTCTGGTAGGTGAAACCCATGTCCCAGGGAAAGTAGATCCAGGTGTCCTGGCTGACTTCGGTGATGAAGGTGTCGACCAGCGGCCGGCCTTTCGGCTTGGCGTAGACGGTGGCGAAATGCGCCTTGGGCATCATGGCGCGCACGATGCCTGCCGTCTTGCCGGTGTCTGTGAGGTCGTCGATGATCAGCACGCCCGCGCCATCATCGGCGAGCAGCGCCGGCGTGATCTCCTTCAGCACCTGCAATTGCCCCTGGCTGGTGTAGTCGTGATAGGAGGCGACGCAGACCGTCTCGATGACGCGTATGCCGAGTTCGCGTGAGATGATGGCAGCGGGAACCAGGCCCCCACGGGTGATGCAGACGATGGCCTTCCACTGACCCTTGTTGGCGCCGGCAAGCCGCCAGGCGAGCGCCCGGGCATCGCGGTGGAACTGGTCCCAGGAGACCGGAAAGGCTTTTTCGGGAAGGGACATTCTGCACTCCGCGCGCAACATTGTGGAATGCGCGCGGAATTAACTGGAAAGTCAGGGCATTGGCAAGGGCGGGGCCAGTCTGTGGAGTTACCGCGACAAAAAGGCCGCAACCGGCACGCTGCGCAACACGGTGCGCGTGACGCCGCCGAACAAAAGCTGACGCAGCCAGGAATGGCTGTAGGCGCCGAGCACCAGAAGGTCGGCTCCGGTCTCGGCGATCCGGGTCTGGATGACGTCATCGACCGAAGCATTACCCGATTTCTGCACCGACACGCTGACCGTTGCGCCATGCCTGGAGAGTGCCGCGGCGATCTCGGCGCCGGCGGCTTCCGGGTTGTCATCCAGCGTATCCGGCGGATCGATGACCAGAATGTCGGTCTTTTCGGCCTCGATGATGAAGGGCAGCGCGTCGAAGGCGGCACGCGCCGCCTCCTTGCTGCCGTTCCAGGCCAGCAGCACATGTTTGAATGTGGTGACCAACGGCCCCTCATGCGGCACCACCAGCACTGGCCGGCCGGCATCGTAAACCAGCGTGTCGACATCGGCGCTCGTGTCGCCCCCGATCTCGCGCTGCGCGGCAATAATCAGATCGGCGGCGCGCACGCTGGAAATACCCGTCAGCGCGCTGTCGCCGGAAAAGCTCTCGAGGCTGCGCCATTCGAAGGAAAGGCCGGAATTCTCGATCCGCCCAACGAAAAGCGCCTGCAATTTCTCGGCGCGCTCGCGGTTCATGTCGGCGGAGACCTGCAGGAACTCAGTGTCGGGGAAGCCGGTTGCCGAGGTGTAGGGAACGGGCAGCGCTTCGGCATGGATGCCGATGAGATGGCTCTCGAACCGGTCGGCAAGCGGGATGGCGCAGTCGAGCACGCGTTCGGCGTCCTGTTCGTTCTGCAATATGGCGACGATGGTCTTGAAGCGCATGCGAAATCCCTCAAATCTGCCAGCGCGTGCTGCGCCCGAGGGAAAACGTGGGAGTGCGGTGCTTGGTTCCGGCCCGGCGATGGTCCGCGAACCCAGGGTCAATTGGCGGCGGTGAAGCCGGCCACCATCGCCTCGACGTCCTTGCGTGCCGAATCCAGCGCCTCCTGGCTGCGGGCGCGGACCACCAGCTCCGTCCAGAATTTGCCGTCGCCATATTTCGGATAGGAGCCGATGATGGTGTCGGGATGCGCCTTCTGGATGTCGCCCAGGGGACCGCCGATCAGGCCTTCGCCGAACGGGCAATGGACGGTGGCCGACAGCATCTTGGTGCCGGCCTTCAGCGTCGGCACGACATTGTCGAGCATGGCCTGGAAAATCGCCGGCACGCCGGCCATGACATGGACGTTGCCGATGCGAAAGCCGGGCGCGACGGAGACCGGATTGTCGATATGGTCGGCGCCGCGCGGCATGCGCGCCATGCGCTTGCGGGCCTCGGTGTATTCGATGCCGCGCGCGGCATAGCTCTCGCCCAGCATGGCATAGGCCTTGGCGTCGTATTCGCACGGCACCCCAAAAGCCATGGAAACGGAATCGGCGGTGATGTCGTCATGCGTCGGGCCGATGCCACCGGTGGTAAAGACATAGGTGTAGCGGGCGCGTACGGCATTCACCGCAGCGACAATCTCGTCCTCCTCGTCGGGAACGATGCGCACTTCCTTCAGGTCGATGCCGATGGCCGTCATGATGTCGGCGAGGTGGCCGATATTTTTATCCTTGGTGCGGCCGGACAGAATCTCGTCGCCGATGACAAGCATGGCGGCAGTGACGATTTCAGGCATGGAAGGCTCCGGCAAACAGGCCCGTTGGCAGACAAGGTCGCCTGAGGCAGAAAGAAGGTCGCCTGAGATAGCGCGCCATCGAACTGGCGGCAATGCCGACACAAGCCGCCATCTGCCTTGCCGAGCGTTCGTCAGTGGGTGATGGTGCGCGCCGGTCCGCTTCCCGGGTGAAAACATGCTGGTATCGATTCTGCTTTGGCTTGTCGCCGGCCTGTCCGTGCTGGCTCTCGTCATCGTGGCCTGTCTGGTGGCCGCTACGCTCTGGATTGCCGCCAAGGCCGAAAGGCTGGTGCCGGCCAGCGGAAACTTCGTCGAGATCGACGGCAGCCGCATCCATTATGTCGAAACGGGCGAGGGACGGCCGATCCTGTTCGTGCACGGACTTGGCGCGCAGCTCCACCAGTTTCGCCACACGCTGTTTGAGCGCTTTGGCCCTGGCTACCGCCTCATTGCACTCGACCGGCCGGGATCGGGCTATTCTGTTCGCGCGCGAGGAGCCACCGGCCGTCTGCCTGAACAGGTCGAGATCATCAGGCGCTTCATCGAAACACTCGGGCTGGAAAGGCCGCTCGTGGTCGGGCACTCGCTGGGGGGCGCCGTCGCGCTGACCCTGGCCTTGGAGCATCCCGGCGCGATTTCCGGCATCGCTTTGCTGGCGCCGCTGACGCATCTGGAAGCCGGCGCCCGCGAGAAAGCGGGCCTGCTCTATATCCGTTCGCGGCTTTGGCGCTGGATCATGGCCTACACCGTCGCGATACCGACAAGCCTCAGATATGCGCGGCAGACACTGGAGTTCATCTTCGCGCCGCAGGCCGTTCCCGCCGACTACATGATCGATGGCGGCGGATGGCTCGGGCTGAGGCCAAGCCATTTCCATGCAACCTCCACCGATTTCGTAGCGGTCGAACAGGATCTTGGCCGCATCGAAGAGCGCTATGAAGAGATCGCCATGCCGGCCGGCATTTTCTTCGGGACAGCCGATCGCGTCATCGCCATGCGCATACATGGGGAGCCGATGAAGGACAGGATCGAAGGGCTCGATTTCGAGACGGTCGAAGGCCTCGGCCACATGCCGCAATTCGTCGAGCCGGACCGCGTCATCGCCTTCATCAAGCGCATTGCCGAGCGGGCATTCGCCGGCCAAGACCTCACCACAGCCTCACAACAATTTCACCGAACCATTCGGCTGATATCCGGTTTACCGTGTCGCACCCAAGGCGGCAGATACGGAGTAATTCAATGTACAGGAAAGTTTTTGCAGCATCCGTGCTGACGATCGGTCTTGCCACATCGGCGATGGCGCAGTCATCGCACGGCACGTATTCCAACCATTACAACTGGTGGCCGTTCGGGAACGAGCAGTCATCGACGGTCGACCAGAGCACCACTGGCAGCATCAATGTCGACGATAGCCAAGGCTATGGCGGCGCTACCGGGCCGTGCGCCTCCGACCCGTCAGGAACCTACGGAAATGTGAGGCCCAACGTGAACGATCAATATTGCGGCAAGTGATCAAGCCGCGGCTTCGACTGACCGGCAGGATGTCCCGCCTGTTTGTTTTGACGCAATTCCCTAGGGAATTGCTTAGGCGAGCATCCACGGCCGGCAGCGAAAGCTGAGGGGCAAGGATCAGTCGGAAACTTCGGTCTGCGGCCGGTCGCGGCCGTCGGCCAGTTCGTCGTGCCACTTGCCTTCGGCATCCTCATACTGGATGCCGTCCGTGGCGCCGGCGATCTGCTGTTCGGCCGAGGCGATCTCGGCGGCGCGCAGCGCATCCTGGTGGGTCGGGAATGTCTCCGAGAATGTCGAACCGACCTTGTAGGCCCAGCCCCCGTCATGCTCGACGATCTTGTAAGTCAGCTTCGCCATGAAATCCTCCGGTTCGTCCGTCCGCTCAATGCGGCCCGTTATTCAATGCTATCTGGGCTTCAATGCAGTTTGGCGTCTGGCAGCCGGTCTTCGGGAACCAGCACTTCCGATTCCTTGGCCGCTTCGATCAAGGCCCTGCGTGCATCGGCCGTCGAACGATAACCTTCCAGCACTTTGAGGCAAGTGTCGAGAGCATCACGATGGCGCGGGCCGCGATTGAGAGGCCACACCGTCATCAGGCACTCCGCCGCTTCCTGGGTGCTGCGGATCTGGCGATATTTGCCGACATGGCCGAGTTCGACCACGACCGGGGTTTCAAAAGGTTTGTTATCCATGATGGCCGCAACGCAAAGCAGCCAATATGGTTGCAAAAATGGCCGTCAGCCTGCGCCCAAACGTCTCACCAACCGCAATCGTTGGTCTCAGTAACCTCAGTCGTTGCGCAGCCAGTGGGCGTTGGCCCAGCCGGTCCGTCCGCCGATTTCGACCTGGTACCAGTTGCCCCGGCGGTCGAAAATCTCCGTGTGGTCGCCGTTGAACAATTGCCCGATCATGCGCGACGACGAGTTCGGCCGTGCGCGCACGGCGAGAAACCCGCTGCCGGTATCCAGATCGTAGTGCCTGGACAGGCCGTGCACCGTGCCTTCGCAATATTGCGCGCCGACCGGAGACGACGCGGCGAACGACAGTGCGACCACCAGAGCGGCTGCCGCCGGATAGATTGCCCTTGATGCCATGGACTTTGCTCCCAATCCGGCCGCCAAGGCGGCCTGCCCCCAGGGACTATAGCGGGCGGATTAACGCGAAGCTGCGGCAATCTGTCCAGCAGATGCGTTTGGCGCATCCGTCGGCGCTGCCTGTTCAGCCCTTCGTCCAATGCTGCATCGTCGTCACCGAGCGGGCGAGCTGTGGCGCGGGATGGATTTTCTCGCTGAAGGTGGCGGCGGCGCGCCAGCCCCAGCGCGGATCGGCGAGGAAGGCGCGGGCCAGCGCGACTATGTCGGCGCGGCCGTCGGCGACGATCGCCTCTGCCTGCGAGGGATCGTCGATCAGGCCGACAGCCCGTGTCGGGATGCCGGCGCCCTTGCGCACCGCTTCGGCCAGATGCACCTGATAGCCGGCGCCGGTCGGCAGCTTCTGCAACGGCGAATTGCCGCCGCTCGAACAGCAGATATAGGCAACATCAAGCGCCTTCAAAGCTTTGGCCACCTCGATCGCCTCTTCGACCTCGAAGCCGCCATCGACCCAGTCCTTCACCGACAGGCGGGCGCCAAGCATCAGGTTTGGAACTGCCTTCCTCACCGATTTGGCGATCTCGATGAGGAAGCGCATGCGGTTTTCCAGCGAGCCGCCCCAGCGGTCGGTGCGCTGGTTGGAAAGCGGCGACAGGAACTGGAAGATCAGATAGCCGTGCGCGGCGTGCAACTCGAGGAAGTCGAAGCCGGCGCGCTCGGCCCGCTTCGCGGCTTGAGTGAAGCGCTCGATAAGCTGCAGGATTTCATCCTCCTCCAGCGCATGCGGCACATTCCAGCCGGTGTCATAGGCGATGGCCGAGGCCGAGACGGTCTGCCAGGGATCCTCGCCCGGCTGCAATGGGCCGCCGCCTTCCCAGGGCTTTCGGTTGGAGGCCTTGCGGCCGGCATGGGCAAGCTGAATGCCGAATTTCGTTTCCGGCGCGGCGACGCGCCTTGCTGCATCCAGCGTGCGCCGGGCGGCCGCCTCGTTGTCGTCGGAATAGAGGCCGAGGCAGCCATGGGTGATGCGGCCGCGCCGTTCGACGTCGGTCATCTCGACGGTGACCATGCCGGCGCCCGACATCGCCAGGTTCATCCAGTGATAGAGATGCCAGTCGCTGGCCGAGCCATCTTCGGCGGAATACTGGCACATCGGCGCCACCGCGATACGGTTCGGAAAGGTCAGGCCGTCGAGAGCGATCGGCTGGAAAAGCGCTGCGGTCATCAAAAAACTCCGGAGAGGGACTGCAGCTATTTAGGCGATGGCAGTTGCCGGCACCAGACACGAGGCGGTGAAAGCGTCGCCGTTTCGGTTGCGCGCAAAACCGTTCGCGGTTACGCCATGGCGCCGACAGCTTGGAGCTCATCATGGAAGATCGTATCCGCATCCGCTCGGAGGAAGTCCTGTCCGACGACTGGGCGGTCCTGAAGAAGACTATTCTCGATTACCGTCGGCGCGACGGGCAGTGGGAGACGCAGATTCGCCAGACCTACGATCGTGGCGACGGCGCGGTGATCCTGCCTTTCGATCCCGAGCGTCAGACGGTGCTTCTGGTGCGGCAGTTCCGCTACCCCGCCTACGTCACCGGCCACCGCGAACCGCTGATCGAGGCCTGCGCCGGCCTGCTCGACAAAAACGATCCCGAAACCGCCATCCTCAAGGAGGCCGAGGAAGAGCTCGGCTATCGCCTACAGAACATCGAGCGGCTGTTTTCCCCCTATATGAGCCCGGGCAGCGTCACCGAACGGCTGTGGTTCTTCGTGGCGCGCTATTCACCCGCCGACCGCATCTCGGCCGGCGGCGGCGCGGCCGACGAGGGCGAGGACATCGAGGTTCTGGAAATGCGGCTTGATGAAGCGCTGGCCGGCATTTCAGACGGCCGCATCATCGATGCCAAGACGATCATCCTGATCCAGCATTTGAAACTGTACCCGATGAAGGGCTAGCTCGGCGAAGCTCGACGTGCCTCACTGCTGCGGGCAGGGTGGCCGTCCACTTCGCGGATGAAGTTGCGCAAGTTGCAAGGACACCGGAATGGCGCGTGGCGCAAAGGCATGGCTGAAGCGAAACAGCGCGCGGGCATCTCTCCTGTTGCTGAACGCCGCGCTGCTTGTCCGCTATCGCCGGTTGACCCAGCGTTTCCTTGAGCGAATGCGGCATCTGCCGAATTTTGCAGCCCCGGTGACGTTCACGGAAAAGGTCCACTGGCGCAAGATTTTCGATGACGATCCTCGCTTTATCGGCCTTCTCGACAAGCTCAAGTCCAAGGAAATCGTCAGGGAGCGGCTTCCCGGGCTCGCCATCCCGGAGGTGCTGTGGCAGGGCGACGATCCGCGCCAGATCCCCTTCGATGACCTGAAAATCCCATACGCCGTCAAATGCAACCACGGTTGCGCCATGAATGTCATCGTTCGCGATCCGGCCAACGCCGACCGGGAGGCGATCATTGCCGAGATGACGGAATACCTTGGCCAAACCTATGGCGCCCGCAAGCTGGAGCGCAGCTATGCGCACATAGAGCGGCGGGTTTTCGTCGAAGCGCTTGTCGGCAAGGACCAGGATTATGACCCGGTCGACTACAAATTCTGTGTGCTGGCTGGCCACGTCGCCTACATTGTCGTCGTCGCCTTCCGTTCCACGGTCAAGAATACCGCCCACCTGGATCGCGATTGGCGCCCGCTGAACATCGTCCAGGGCGCGATCGACTCGAGCCTGGAAATTCCCCCTCCCAAGAGCCTGGCGCGGATGATCGAGGCAGCCGAGGCGCTCGGCAGCGAGTTCGACATGGTGCGTGTCGATTTCTACGAGGAGGAGGGGGAGCCGATCTTCGGAGAATTCACGGTCTACCCACGCAGCGGCTTGCTGCAATTCGACCCGGCTGCCTTCGACCGCGAACTGGGCGCGCATTGGGATATTGGCGCGTCAGGTTACCTCAGTCGTTTGCCCAGCCGATTTGCCCAACGATACAAGGCGATGCTCGTCGCCGCCGGCTATCTCGACGTTTGAGATGGCTGCCTTGGGTGGCGTGCCACCCGAAGCTCGAAGAGCGAAGGGTGGTGCGGAGAACCCATACGATTAGAGATCGAGGCAAACTGATAGCTCAGCAGGTCAATAGCCGTGATTTCGAAGTGCTGCCTCAACTGAGCCGTAGCGGTCAATTTGCCCTGCTGGGATCAATCTTCGTGAGCCGCTGCCTGGTCTCGACCACGCGCCTTTGCGCAGATCGGATTCGGCAAGGCGAGATTCATAGCGACGCCGCAGTCTTCATCGAGCAAGTTTTCAGCGCGCTTCCTGCTGCGACTCGGCCGATTACCGCTAAGGTTACCGGCAAGCTCTCCCACGTCCGGACTGGGTCGAGATCATTTGAAGAACTCTTTCAGCTTGTTGAGTCGACTGTCGCCAGAGGCCTTCCGGCCTTCAGGACACGCCGCCTCGCCGATCGTATCCTGCTGGATAAAGCGAGGTTCTCAGCCACCATTTTCTCGCTGAGTACCAGCGCGAACTCGGTCTGTTTGATGCGCTGCTGAGCATCAGCGAGTTGCATCGTGAAAAGATCGGTTGCCATTGTTGATCCGGGATCCGCGAGATTCATGATTGCGTAACACATGGCGGCCGAAATCGTTCCTAGTTGTCGGGCGAAGCCGGTGCCGCAAAGGGCGGCTGAGTTTGAACTTCCGACCCGACCAGACGTCCGCGAGCGCCAAGGCATCGAGAGCCCAGTGATCGGAGGGCCACGACGAGCGGGCGCAACCCGACCACTTAAGTGATCAGCCTCGCTACAGCCTTGACAGGTACAGTCGCGGCCTCATCAAGGGGAGGTATCAATGGTCTCGGCGATTGGAAACCAACATCGGCAGGCAGCTGAAACTCGACCGAAACCCGCAAAGACAGAACCGGGCGAAGGATTTGCGCCAGGCAAAAGCGCAGACAGCGTAGGACATCGCGCCAAGGCAATGGCGGCAGAAAGTGGCGACACGGATTCTGGCGCCCAGGGGCGCGCCGCATCGACAATCGCCAGGATGGATATCACCGTTTTGGCTCCACAGAGCGAAGAGCCGCCTTTGGAGTAGCCCGGGCGGCCGTGCCGCTGCCTCAGTCCTTGTGCAGCACAACGCGCGCTGGCTACGCTCGGTGGCCATCGTCGTCTCGAAACACTTCGGGCGTTGCACTGCCGCGAGCCGCCTTCGCTGCTGGTCGAGGGGCTGTAACCCTTGGTGAGGCCGGCATCGCCTCGCCGGTCGTTGCGAGCCCACGATCGGGCGGCCAAGCGACCTTCCCTGTGTCGGTCTCTATTTGATACTAGGGGACGGCGGTTTCATCACGGGCAGTTGCAGCTGGTCAATGGTTGCGACGATGCCGGCGGCAATGGCTTCCGCCTCATGGATCAGTTCCGGACCATAGAGCCCATTGACCATCTCTTCGCTCGGCAGCACGCCAGGAGGACAGTGCTCTTCCATTGTGCGCCGGATGAGCGTCAGCGCTGCCCGGCATTGGTCGGCTTCGATCTTCATAGCTCTTCAAACATCCAATTCGTCTAAAATGTTCCGGAACTAATTTAGCGATAGCTAATTGAAGTCGTGGTTCTGCGAGTCAGTGCATGCGTCTGAAATTCATCAAGCCTATGGAACCCGAACTGGTCGACACGCCGCCGATGGGCGATGATTGGATTCATGAGATCAAATTCGATGGCTACCGCACCCAGGTCATCAAGGATGATGACGGGATTCGGCTGATCACCAAGAACGGTTATGATTGGACGGGCCGCTACATCCAACTTGCCGGTGAGGCGGAAGCGATCGAGGCGAAAGACTTCATCATCGACGGCGAGACCATTACGATCAATGAGGCTGGCCTATCCGACTTCCATGCGCATCAATCAGCCGCGACCAGCCGCAAGCCGTCGCGCGATCTGTATCTGCTAGCATTCGACCTCTTGCACCTGAACGGGCATGACTTGCGGAACACGCCGGTGGAAGACCGTCGCGAGATCCTCCGGGCGTTGATCCCGGACGGCGGCCGAATCCAGTTCAGCGAAGCGATGCCGGGCACTGGCGACGCCGTCTTTCATCTGGTCGACCAGGCTGGGCTTGAAGGTATCGTTTCAAAGCGGAAGGGCAGCAAGTATCGGTCGGGTCCGACGACGAACTGGCGCAAGATCAAGTGCTATGCCGAAAAGGAGATGGACATCATCGGCGTGCAGCGCGAGGCCGGCAAGCCTGCCATGGTGCTGATGGCCGACAAAGGCCACTATGCCGGCGGCGCCTTCGTCACCTTCAAGGCGGACAAGCGCCAGCGCCTATGGGACCGCGTGCAAGGCAAGATTGGCGGGCCGGCGCCGAAAGGGCTCAAGAGTGACAAGGCCGAATGGCTAAAGCCGGGCCTGGTCGGCCGCGTGCGGTTCCTAAAGGGCGAGGAGAAGCTTCGCCATGCCAAGCTGCTGGATTTCCGGGAGGAGACTTAGCCCGGAGGCTTGTCCCGGGGCTGTGCCGGTCCTGTCCCGTTCCACTGGATGAACTTCGCCCTCTGGCCGGTGATGGTCTCGATCGACTTCAACAGGGGTCCATGGACCTTACGTAGAGCTTGGTAGTGCTCGCCGTGGTACGCCAGGAGCGGCCCGACGATGCTCTTGTGCAGCGCTTCGGCTGCCGCCAGGAAGCGCTCGATTTCAGCCCGGGAAAGTTGTTCCGAAGGTTTGGTTCTGGCCATTGGCGCTCTCCATTGAGGGGTCGCCGCAACGAGGACTATAATCCTACATGCCGGACTGCCTGACAAGAGGGCTCGCCGGCCTTACCCCGCAGGTAGCAGTAGGGCGACGGCGCCAAGCGCAGCATCAGGAGCAACCACCAGCAAAGATGAGCAACGGCAGGCCCGGCGACCTCCTTTGGCACACGGGACAAACAAGAAGGTCGCCGAGCCTTACCGGCGCTGCTTTGTGAGGGAGACGACGCCGGATGAGATGAGAGTATGCGATCGTGCTAATCTCTGCGAACCATGCGAACGAAGGAAAGCCTTGTGGCACCGACGTTGAGATCAAGGTCGGCGGGGCGCTGATCGCTGCGGCAGGATTCTTCCAAAGCGGTAGTGAGTCCAGAGCGGAACATTAGCGTCGGCTAACGGTTAATTCGGCAGTGTTCCGAACCGTGATTGGTAGAGCGATGGTGACGTTTCATCTTGTCTATTTTTCCGGCCTGACGGCAGACCAGCTGCTAGGCAGCGCCGTTTCTATCCTGGCGTGTTTGCTGCTTTATAACGCTCTGGCTACGGACGCCTAACTGATAGGTCGGCCAGCGGCCCGGCATCCTTGGCAGCCGGCGATTGCCATCCCGATGCCAACTTCAAGACCTATCACGAGGCCAAAGACAAGCTTGCCGACGAAATCAATGGCGAGGGCCGGACAGGACGCCACACGTCCAGGCAGGGCTCTCTGAGGGCATTGGCGATGCCCGTTGCCTCAAGGTGGCGAGCTTTTTTAGTTAATAGGCCTCCGCGCTGGGCAATCTGTTCCGAGAGCTTCTGTGATGCCTCTATGACGTGGCAAACCTTGGAAAAGGTTTCCGTGGCAGGACCGGGGTACGATTCTAACCAACTAGGGCTGTATAGGCCACTAGCGCCCGACGATCCGGCTAATCATGTCGTCGTCAGGTGCGCTGTCGGTGAATTCCCGTAGGAGCGCCTTCGCGTGGTCTACCCAATGCTCTTCAGCCAGGTTCAGCTCCCGAACGGATCTCCTGAAGGTCTCGCACACCACATCGAAATCGAAGGCGTCAATGCTGTAGCCTTCCTCGTCATGGTCCATCGGCCGCCTCCCCCAATGGGGGAAACTGTACGGAATCGTACGAAGCAAGTGCAAGGGCATTCAAAAGCAATTGGCTGATGCCGCCCGATCGTTCCACAATGTGTTGCTAATATGCAGCACCGACTGAATCTCCGATCAGCGGCACTTGTGGTTGGTTCCAACAGCTGCGCGTTGACGGCAAGATGCCAAAGCCAACGACATGCGGGCGACGAAGATGGACAAGCGACAAAACACAAGAAATGTTGAGTTGGTCGGTCTTCTGGCCGTGCCGTTGTCAGTTCTAATCACGCTGCTGATAGCTGGAATGATCCTTTGCTGAAATGTTTGAGTGGCAAAAGGCTGGGGCGGGTTTTTCCCCTTTGAAAGAAGTCACGATGTCCCTATCCGTCGAACCCCCGATATTGCCAGAGGATAGCCCAGACCGTGAGGTGAACTGTGAAGTCGCATTAGAAGCCGCGTTTGCGGCCTTGGTGACTGCGTCAGAAGCGCAAGGTTGGACGCCACAGGAAACGGCTGCAACTCTTCTTAAAATCGCGACGGAGCATGCCCACCGGGTTGAGGCCGCTGCGGCCCCAGCCGGCTCCCAAGGGAGTGCTTGACCTGGCCCGCGCGGTCGGTCGCTACCGACAGGAGTGTTGCAGCAGGTATTCCAGCAAGAGTGTTAAACCTCTTCAGTTTTGTCCCTCTCCTCTGCCAATGCGCTTTTATCAAAGCCAAGCCCCAGTGGCATCGGCATGATAAGGTCTGTGAGTTGCGGCTTACACTCGAAGAGGATTGCCCTGGCCAATAGGTGGCCGGCTCGCAAAGGTCTTTGAGACGTTCTGCAGCCACATCCTCTATGCCGACATGCTCCATAGCGTATGAAGAGCTACCAGCACGCTTGTAATATAGCTTTTGATCGCTGCGGTGTGGTCGACGTTCCGACCGTGGCACGTCAATGACTATGAAACCGGCGTTTTGGTCGGCATTCGATGCAAGTCCGGCGACACGGATACCGTCGTTTTTCGGCTGCATTAGATCCCCAACTGCCGAGCTTACGACCGAAAGGGCTACAGGTTCGGGATTTGGGTCAAGCGCAGTTGCGCCGTCAGCCCCGTCACTGTTCTTACGGCAGCCAATACCGAACACCAAAACTCCAGCATGGCAGTTCCTGGCTTTGTATCCCGGCTCTACGGCTACCCGCGTCAGCCTTTTCTATGGTAGCCAGTGAGTTCTTACAGAACGAATCCTAAGCATTTCAATTTGGTGCGGACGACGGGAATCGAACCCGTACGATCAGAGATCGAGGGATTTTAAGTCCCTTGTGTCTGCCATTTCCACCACGTCCGCAGGCCAGCCCTTTTCAGACGCCAGCGAAAACCCGTCAAGCCATCTTTTGCCGAGTGTCGGACTCATGAAAGGTGGTTAGTGATGGCAAAACAGTTGGTTGTTGCCAAAATCTCAGTCGCCGAGAAGGCTCAGAATTTGTAGCTGAGATTGATACCGACCGCGTTCATCTTCACATCCTGATCGCGATCGTTGAAGGGTTCCGCCACGTCATAGTGCTCGGAGCCGAAATCGTAATAGCGATATTGCGCGCCGACGATGAATTTGTCGGTCAGCGCATAGTCAACGCCGGCGCCCAAGGTCCAGCCGACATTCGTGCGTGTGCCGGCGAACGACGCGCCCGCGACTTGCGAAGTTTCGATGCCGGCAAAGGCGACGCCGCCGACGCCGTAGACCAGCACGCGGTCCATGGCGAAGCCCGCTTTGGCGTTTACAGATCCGAACCACTTGATGTCCGTGCGGAATGTGCTTCCAAGGCCTGATACCGCCGTACCGTCGACGGCGGAATAATTGAGCTCCGCCTCGGCGCCGAGCACCGCCTGATCGAACTGCCACAGGCCGGCGACATGGCCGCCGACGAAACCGCCGTCAATGTCGGGCGAGATGGAAAACGGCGCGCCTTCTGTCACTGATATGTCGGACTGGCCCCAGCCGTAGCCGGCCTGCAGGCCGGCATAGTAGCCGGTCCAGTCGAAGCCTGGTTCGGTCATCGGCACCGCCATCGGGTCGGCGGCGAACGCCGGCGCGGCCAGAGCAATCAGAAATCCGGCACTGGCAATGGTCAGACAGCGCATCGAGTTCTCCGAAAAGGCGGTTAAGAAGGCGCCTTGCCGGAAGGTAATCCTATTCGTCGCAAAACGGAACCCATTGTTCAACAATCGGAAGCACCCGTTGCTGTGCTGGGGTGCTCTATTTTGGGGCGCTATTTGGCGTCGATGAAGTCCAGCGCCGCCTGACTATATTCGTCCGGCGCCTGCAGCATGGCGAAATGACTGGCGTTGGGCAGGATGATGAGCTTGGCGCCCGGAATGACGGAGGCCATGTATTCGGTGTGTTCGCGCTTGATCGCCTCGTCATGGTCGCCGGCAACGATCGCGGTCGGCGTGGTTATCTTGCCGAGCTGTTCCTTGGTCCAGGCCGGCTCCGACTCCCACATGTGGCTGATCTGCGCCACGAAGGCATCGTACTGGTCGGGAGTCTTCGACAGTTTCTTGTAGTCGCGGCCCGAGCGGTCGATATAGGCGGCAAAGGTCTTGTTGGTCAGCACACCCGGATCGACGCCATCGGTGGTGACGTTGGCGGCCTGCGCAAAGAGCCGTGTCAGCCGCTCCGGATGATGCAGCGCGATGTCGATGCCGATAATGCCGCCGTCGCTCCAGCCGACAAGAGCGGTCTTGTCGATCTTGAGATAGTCGAGCAGCGCAAGATAGTCCGACGCCATGAGGTCATAGCCGTAAGCTTGCTCGGTGCGGGTAGAACGGCCATGGCCGCGGCTGTCGGCGATGATAACCATGTGCGTCTTGGACATCGTCGCCACCTGGCTTGCCCAGATGTCGCCATGGCCAAGGCCCCCATGGATCAGGAGAATCGGATCACCGGCGCCGAAAACGGCATAGTACATCTGAATGCCGTTGACCGGCGCATATCCGCTCTGATCCGGTTTGGGCATCGCCGCCGGCTCCGGCAAGGTCTGCCAACGCTCCTCGGCGGATGCAAAGCCGGACGAGATCAGGAACAGGGTGACGAGGCTTTCAGGAACCGGATCATGACTTCACCTCAGGAGTTTCGGGCTCATCACAACAAAAACCCGCCTCGCGGCGGGTCGTCGGCGCAAACCAGCACCATAGCCAGAATGGTAGCATAAGTGGCGGCACAAGCCAAACTGAATGACCGCACCGCTGATGCCTGCCCTCGGGGTGAGCAGGTGCGGCGCATCCGCCCGGGCGAATTCTCATCAAGCGGATTTCGTCCGTGATCGCTGGCCAAAACCTTGCCGGCTTGGCACAGTCGGGCAAACAGGAGTCTTTCATGGCCAAGCAGCCGTCGGCGACGAAACCCAAGCCCTGGACCGAGATGGCGACGCATCTGGTCGACGTCGCAACGGGGCGCAAGCCGGCCGACCTCGTCATCCGAAACGGCCGCTGGGTGAACGTGCATTCCGGCGAAATCATAGCCGGCACCGACATCGCAATCTCAGGCGGCCGCTTCGCCTATTGCGGGCCGAATGCCAGCCATGCCATCGGCCAGGGCACCAAGGTGGTCGATGCCGGCGGCCGCTATCTCGTGCCCGGCCTGTGCGACGCGCATATGCACGTCGAGAGCGGCATGGTGACGGTGACCGAGTTCTGCCGCGCCGTCATCCCGCACGGCACCACCTCCATGTTCATCGATCCGCACGAGATCGCCAATGTGCTGGGTCTGCCCGGCGTGCGGCTGATGCATGACGAGGCCGTCGCCATGCCGATCAACATCCATGTCCAGATGCCGTCCTGCGTGCCGTCCGCGCCGGGGCTGGAGCATGCCGGGGCAGAACTGACGGTCGCCGATGTCGCGGAAGCGATGACCTGGGAAAACATCATCGGGCTCGGCGAAGTCATGAATTTCCCCGGCGTCATCGCCAATGATCCGGTCATGTCGGGCGAGATCGCCGCAACGATCAAGGCCGGCAAGACGGTCGGCGGCCACTATGCGTCGCTCGATCTCGGCCTGCCGTTCCATGGCTATGTCGCCGGCGGGCCGGAGGACGACCATGAAGGCACGCGCGCCGAGGACGCAATCGCCCGTGTGCGCCAGGGCATGAAGGCAATGCTGCGGCTGGGCTCGGCCTGGTACGATGTTGCCTCGCAGATCAAGGCGGTGACCGAGAGCGGTCTCGACCCGCGCAACTTCATCCTGTGCACCGACGACAGCCATTCCGGCACGCTGGTGCATGAAGGCCATATGGACCGGGTGGTGCGCCACGCCATCCAACAGGGATTGAAGCCGGTGACGGCGATCCAGATGGCGACGCTGAATACCGCCCAGCATTTCAAGCTGGAGCGCGAGATCGGCTCGATCGCGCCGGGACGGCTGGCCGATCTGCTGATCGTCTCCGATCTTGCCGCCATGACCATCGACGAGGTCTATGGCCGCGGTATCAGGCTGGCCAAGGGCGGCAAGCTCGAGATCGACATCCCGGCCTATGATTACCCCAAATCGGCGAAGAACACCGTCAAGCTCGGCAAGAAGCTGAAGCCAGGCGACTTCGACATTGCGGCGCCCAAGGGCGCCAACGAGGTGCGGGTGCGGGTCATCGGCGTGATCGAAAACCAGGCGCCGACGCGGGCGCTGGAGGCCGACCTGCCGGTCGAGGACGGGCTGGTCGCCATGGACCGCCGCAACGACATCTGCCAGATCGCGCTGGTCGAGCGCCACCGCGGCACCGGCGGCGTCACCAATGCCTTCGTCTCAGGCTTCGGCTATATGGGCGACTGCGCCATTGCGTCGAGCGTCGCACATGATGCCCACCACATCATCTGCGTCGGCACCAACAAGGAAGACATGGCGCTGGCCGTCAACCGGCTGGGCGAGGTCGGCGGGGGCGTGGTGCTGTTTTCGAAGGGCAAGGAGCTTGCGCTTGTCGAAATGCCGATCGCCGGGCTGATGTCGGACGAGCGCGCCGAAATCGTGGCGGCCAAGGCCGAGAAACTCACCGAAGCAATGCGCAAGATGGGCTGCTCGCTCAACAACGCCTACATGCAGCACTCGCTGCTGGCGCTGGTCGTCATTCCGGAGCTCAGGATTTCCGATGTCGGCCTGATCGACGTGACGACGTTCCAGAAGGTCGGTTTGTTTATCTGAGATCAGCCCCGGTGCTTGGCTCTCATCCGCCGGTGGCGATGGTCAGCACCTTGAATGGCGTGGTGATGATGATCTCGGCGACGGATCCGACTGCCTTGCCGAGGCCTCGGCCGAGATTGTCGATCTGGCCCTGCGTGGGTTCGTCCGATGCCAGGCCGGCTGGAGCGCGCAGACGGTCGCCGAGCAATTGCACCAGGAACGGGTTGTCGGCGAATTTGGCGTGGTTCAGGCGGTCGCCGCCCTTGATCTGGCTGAGGTCGGCCACAACGACGCCGTAACTGGCAATGTCGGCGGCGTTGCCGTAGTCGCCGACGCGCGGCTTGTCGCCGGATAGCAGGCTGGACAGTCTCAGAGCACGGTCGTCGGCGGAAAGCAGGATGACGAACGGCCTGTCGGGCTTGCCGTAGCGGATCATCTGCTTCTTGAAGACGTCGACATCGATATCGGGCGATGCCAGGACGACACGGCCGAGCTTGCCGTCGAGATCGCGGTCGCCGGTGATGGCGAGCTGGCGCAGCGCTTCCATCGTCACCCAGGTTCCCATCGAATGCGCGATGATGTCGATGCTCTTGACCTTTGTCTTGGCGAGCATCCTGAGCGTCGCCTCGAGGTCGTCGCGCGCGGCGTTGGCGCTGTCCTTGTCGTAGATATAGCCCGTGGTCTTGCCGCTCGAAGCCCACGAAAACAGGATCGGCGTGCCGGGATATTCGGTGTCGTGGGCGATCTGCGTCAGCCGGTAGACCCCGTCGTCGAAGCCGTTGTTGAAGCCGTGGACGAAGACCAGCGCGCGGTCGCCATTCATGGTGATGTTGGCACCGACGGCCTTGGCGAATTGCGAGGCGTCGCCATAGTGGACGACGTCGGTGGCGGTGAATTGCTTGGCCGGGTTCGAATTTGCCGAGCCCTTGGCGCGCTCGATGGCGCCGACCTGGTGGACCTTCGGCACGGTGACGTCGACGCGGGCGTAGCTGGTGGTCAGCGAGCGATCGCCATCGAACACCTGGCGTGGGTCCTTGGTCGCCTGCTTGCGGGTGGTGGCGACGAAGATTTCGTGGGTGGCCGCGATGTCGGAGGCAGGCACCGAAACCGTCGTCTTGTTCAACAGGTCATGGGTGTTGGGGCCGGCGCAGCCGGCGGCAGCGAGCGCGAACGCAAGGACCAGGACAGTCTTCCAACGCTCGTTCACGCGGGCTCCCGCTGGCGCATTGGCGCCGATTTCAATGTCGTAGAGGCAGAGACCGGCCCGGTCCAGTTGAAAGTGATCGGGCCGAGCGGCATTCGCGACCTCACGCGCGACGGTCGCCGCAAGGCGACAGCCTCATTGTCCGAGCGCGCTGATACGGTCGGTCACCGTCTGGTCGCTGGCAAAGCCGTCATCCTCGCGCAGCCGCTGGCCGATCATCTTCACCAGTTCGGGATTGTCGGCGAATTTGGTGTGGTTGAAGCTGTCGCCTCCCTTGACCTTGGAGAGGTCGACCACGGTGACGCCATAAGCGGCGAGGTCGGCGGCATCCTTGTAGTCGCCGACGCGTGGCCGCGAGCCGGCGATCAGGCCTGAGAGCCGCAGCGCCCGGTCGTCGTTGGAGAGCAGCAGGATGAACGGCTTGTCCGGCTTGCCGTAGCGGCGCATCTGGCTCTTGAAGACGTCGACGTCGATGTCGGGAGAGGCCAGCACGACATCGCCGAGCTTGCCGCCGAGATCGCGGTCGCCGGTGATGGCCATCTGGCGAAGCGTTTCCATGGTCACCCAGGTTCCGAGCGAGTGGGCGACGATGTCGATGCGCCGCGCGCCGGACTGCTGCAGCATGCGCAATGTCACCTCCAGCTGATCGCGGGCGGCGCTGGCGCTTTCCTTGTCATAGACATAGTCGGTGGTTCTGGCGCCCGATGCCCAGGAAAACAGCACCGGCGTGCCGGGATAGCCGGAATCGTGGACGATCTGGGTCAGGCGGTAGACCGCGTCGTCGAAGCCGGTGTTGTAGCCATGCACGAAGACCATGACGCGGCCGCCGCGCGCGGCGATGTCGGCGTTGAGCGCGCTTGAGAATTGAGGCTGCGCATCGTAGCCGACGACCTCGGAAGCCATGAAGTATTTCGCCGGGTCGTTCGACTTGCCGCGCGAGCGGCGCTCGATCTGGCCGGTCTGGTGGACGCCGGGAACGGTGACGGTGACGCGGGCGTAGTTCAGCGTCGCCGAGCGTTCGCCGTCGAAAACTTTGTTGGGATCGTCGGATTTCTTGCGTGTGGTGGCAATGAAGATCGAGTGATTGCCCGAGATTTCGGTCACCGGCGTGGACATGACGGCGCTGCCGAGCAGTTCCTCGGTTTTGCGGCCGCCGCAGCCGGCGATCAACAGGGCAAGTGCAAGAATGCAAATCGTCTTCAAACGCACGTCAAAAATTCCACTCCGGCCAAAAGGCCCATATACCCCCGCGGCACCTCCCGGACAGTGAGAGTGCGGCAGAAGTAAGTCGTGTCCAGCCGAAATGTGGTCAGCGTCGAGCCACGGTCATCGCACTGTTGCGCGAAAGCCAGAATGGCGGCAGGAACGCAGGGATGTTGGAGAAGGGCAATACCTCGGGCTTGAGCCTGATGCCGAGCACATCGCCCATGAAGGCGCGGCGCGCCTCGATGCGGCGCCATGCCTCGGGATAGCGGGCCGCGATCTCCTCGCGCAGGGACTCATCGGCAAGCGCGATACCGTCTTCGATGTTGGTGGTGAAATAGCTGGTTCCGGTCGCCGGAATGATGTCGACCTGCAGCGCCATGCCCGATTGCAGCTTGATGTCCGAGCCGGAAAACACCGGCGAATGCATCCATTCGTCGATATGGACGAGATGGCCGGGATTGAGCGAGACGCCGAAGAACGGGTCGCCTATGCGGTCATGCACGGCTTTCCAAAGCGCTCCGCCGGCAACGCCTATGCCGATGGTCTCGTACCAGTCGACGACGGCGGCGAAATAGGGCGCAACCAGCTGTTCGACATAGTCGCTTATCTCGCGCGGCAGTTCGGCCGCGCTCTCGACCAGGAAGCCGGCGCGGGCGTTGAGCGAGCCCTGGATGCCATAGGCCATGGTGACGGGATCGCCGCGCTTGATGATGTCGAGGCGCGGGCTAGGCAAGCCGTAGGGCGCACGCCTGCCGGCGGACAGCATCGGGTGGCAGCACAGGGGCAGGCCGTTGATCCCCATCAGCCGCGCGGCCTGCAATTCGCTCATGCCGGGCTCAATATTCCCAAGCACGTTGCGCAGGCCCTGCGAGGAAAAGGTCGCGGCGAATTCGAAGGACGCCAATTGGTCTGCCTCGTTGATGGCGCGTAGGCCGTCGGATGGGTTCATCAACAGGTTGGCGGCGTTGACCACCGCGCCTCTGTCGCCGGCCAGTGTGCGCAGCGTATCGGCGATGAAGGACGGCAGGTCGAGCGTCGTCTCGCCAACGCCGCCATCGCCGGGCCCGAACGGCTTCCAGCCGATGGCGCCGATCTTCTGGTCGGCTTTCAGGCCGCAGGCGGCAAGCGTGTCGGCAAGCGAGGCGGAGCGGTCGCGTGGCTGCGCCGGCAGCGAGAAGGTCTGGTAAAGGACGCGCTCGTAAGGCCCGTCGCAGATTTCGGCATAGCCCCAACCCTCATTGCCGACGAGAAGTTTTGGCTGGCTGCCGGGGACGATGACCAGCAGCGTCTCCTCGAAACGCGGATCGTAACCACTGAGATGGGCGACATTGGCCGCGTGCTCGCGGTCGCCATAGACGGCGAAGGCATCGAGCCCGGCCTCGGCGCCGCGCGCCAGCAGAGCCTCGATGCGCGCTTCGTAGGTCCGCCGCTGAACCAGCGGCATCACTGTTGGCTCGCCGAATTCAGGCAGGTCTACGGTCTTCAGGGCGACAGCCGAAACAGGCATGAAGATGGCTCCAATGGATTTCCTGCTGGCGCGCCAAAGCGGCCGCGCCGCATCGGTGGCTGCAAACGGCGAATTGTGCAATAGGCTTCGCCTTCGAACCATTCGATCCAGAGGTGACGGCGCCATGAACAGTTTCTCCTCCCGTGTCGCCACCGCCGCAGCCGCGATCCGCGAGATCTTTCCCGAAACGCCGCTGCAGGAAAACGACTATTTGTCGAAGAAGACGGGGGCTCGGGTGCTCTTGAAGCGCGAGGATCTTTCGCCGGTGCGCTCCTACAAGATCCGCGGCGCCTTCAACTTTTTCCGCAAGGCGCTTGCCGCCGGCAACGAGGCCGAGCTGTTCGTCTGCGCCTCGGCCGGCAACCATGCGCAAGGCTTTGCCTTCGTCTGCCGCCATTTCGGCAAGAAGGGCGTGGTCTTCATGCCGGTGACGACGCCGCAGCAGAAGATCGACAAGACGCGGCTGTTCGGCGGCGATTTCGTCGAGATCAGGCTGGTCGGCGACTTCTTCGACGACTGCTACCGCGCCGCCTTCGAATTCACCGAAAGTTCCGGCGCGCATATGGTGCCGCCCTTCGACCACAAGGACATTATCGAGGGGCAGGCGACGGTCGCCTATGAGATCGCCGACCAGATGCCGGGCGCGCGCATGCCCGACATCATCATGCTGCCGGTTGGCGGCGGTGGCCTGGCGGCCGGGGTGACGCACTATTTCGCCGAGCAGCAACGTGACGCGCGGTACGTCTTTTGCGAACCGGCCGGTGCGCCGAGCCTGCATCAGAGCCTCGCCAGCGGCAAGCGCGTCCGGCTCGCCAATGTCGACAATTTCGTCGACGGCGCGGCGGTGGCCGAGATCGGCCGCGAGCCGTTGCGCCACCTCAAGGAGTTCGCCGCTCAGGCGGTGCGGCTGATCCCTGAGAACCGGCTCTGCGCCACCATGATCGAGATGCTCAACATCGAAGGTGTGGTGCTGGAGCCGGCCGGTGCCTTGGCGATCGACGCGTTGAAGGATTTTTCGCGCAAGGAAATCCGCGGCAAGACCATCGTCGCGGTGGTGTCGGGCGGCAATTTCGATTTCGAGCGGCTGCCCGACGTGAAGGAGCGGGCGCTGCGCTTCGAGGGGCTGAAGAAATATTTTATCATCCGCTTTCCGCAGCGGCCGGGCGCGCTGCGCGACTTCCTCGAACTGCTCGGTCCCGACGATGATATCGCCCGCTTCGAATATCTGAAGAAATCGGCACGCAATTTCGGCTCTGTGCTTATCGGCATCGAAACCAAAGACCGGCGTAACTTCGATCTGCTGAGGGCAAATTTCGAGGCCGAGGGCGTGCACTATCAGGACATCACCGACAACGAGACCCTGGCCGGGTTCATCATATGAGCGGTACAGCCTGCCACCCGAAGCTCGAAGAGCGAAGGGTGGTCTTCGTCGCACTGTTTTCCGGCATCAATGTCGGCGGCAACCGCATCGTCCAGATGGCGGAGTTGCGGGCGTTATTCGAGGCGCTAGGCTTCACCGATGTCGCCAGTTATGTGCAGAGCGGCAATGTCGTGTTCCGGACCAAGAAGGGCGACGCCGCCACGCTGGCGAAACAGATCGAAATGGCGTTCGAGAAAAAATGGGGCTTTCACTCGCGCATCATGGTGCGCGATCTCTCCTGGTTCGAACGGTTGGTGAAGGAGAATCCTTATCCGGAAGTCGCCGGCGATCCGACCAAGCTTCACGCCTACACGCTGGAGCGCCAGCCGACGGCGGACGAGATCGCCAGGCTTGCCGAGAAATGCACCGGCCCGGAAAGCTTCGAGGTCAGGGACGACGTGCTCTACCTCAAGGCGCCGGACGGGCTCGGCAAATCGGTGTTCGCCAATCTCATCCCGCGCGTGCTGAAAGTGCCCGGCACCGCGCGCAACTGGCGCTCGGTGCTGGCGCTGCTGCAGATAGCGCGTTCGCTTTGAACCGCTTCTGCGTTGCGGTCGCGATGCTAATTAAGCCTCGGCTAAACAACAAGGGCGGCGCGGCGGCGACTCACTACAAATTGAGTTATGGCGATACTTTCGATTTTGACGGGGTGCCCGACCCGGACAGCAGCGCATCGAGGAGCGGAGGCCGCTTCGGCTATACGATCGGTGGCGGTGTCGAATGGGCCTTCGCCGACAAATGGACCACGAAGCTGGAATACCAGTACTTCGACTTCGGCAAGGTCCGTTTGACAGATATCGAGGGCAACGACGCAAGGGTGAAGATCGACGCCCATACGATCAAGATCGGCCTGAACTACAAGTTCTGATCGATCCGTCGTTCCGACAATTCAGATGGCGTCGCAACCAAGTGACGCCATAACGTTGTCCGGGGCTGGCAGCTTCCGGCGTTCGGCGTTGCGGCTGACCGCAGATCAGGTCGCCGGAGCCTGCTTCCACTCGAAAGTCAGCTCCTCGCGGAAGGCGAAGCGCTTGATGTGATCGGCAACGACGCTCTCCATGCGCTCCAGCGATCCGCTTTCATCCGTCGACACCGTGATATGCAGCGCTGCCGCATCGGCATCGAGAACCGTGCGGCCGAGTGACAGATCGATGGTGCCGTGGTTCGGATCGAACTCGACGGGAAATTTGTGCGCCCAGTGCTTGCACAACTGCTGCAAATAGCGGCTGGCATACGCGGTGGAGACATCGGCACGGCTGGTCGGCATAAATGAATTCTCCTGGGTGAGGCACTGGCTTTGCTTGGCTGGCGCGACAGGCAGGTAAATAGGTGCCGTTGCTCGAAATGGCAAAGGGGCCGGCTTGTCGGCGCGGCCGCCTCGCTCAAGATGGCGTGATCGCTACCAGGTGCCGGTGTTCGGCATCGATGCCCACGGCTCAGCCTTGGGCTTGGCCGGGCCCTTCTGCAGCAGTTCGAAGGAGATGCCGTCCGGCGACTTGACGAAGGCCATGTTGCCGTCGCGCGGCGGCCGGTTGATGATGACGCCATTGTCCATCAGATGCTGACAGGTGGCGTAGATGTCGTCGACCTCATAGGCGAGGTGGCCGAAATTGCGTCCGCCCTTGTACTCCTCCGGGTCCCAATTGTAGGTCAGTTCGATCAGCGGCGCCTTCTCAGTGATGCCGCTTTCTACATCCTCGGAGGCGGCGAGGAAGATCAGCGTGAATCGGCCCTGCTCGTTTTCGTAGCGGCGCACTTCCTTAAGGCCGAGCTTGTTGCAGTAGAAATCGAGCGAGACATCGACGTCGGCGACACGGACCATTGTGTGGAGGTAGCGCATGGGATTTCCTCGGGGATGTTGGGGTTGCGAGGCAACATAAGGTCCACCCCGCCGAAGGGCAACGAGCATCGGACTGAAAGTGGTCACCGGTTTTGGAAAAATCAGATGGCTCTGACAAAAGCGCCGGACACAAGTGGTTGCCGATTTCGGCGAAATCCCTTGCAAATTGCCGACCGGTTGACCGCCTTGATGGATCGTCATTGCTGTCGGCAGCGACGCCGGCAAACAACAAGTCAGCTATTCCTGTATTCAACCGCGAAAAAAGGCACGGCAGGTCTTGCACACCCCGGAAGCGGCGGTGTTAATCTAATGTCAAGAATCACTTGCGGTTTTCTTGAAAAAAAGGGGGCGTTCTTATGGGGGATAAGGCCTCTTTCACGAGGCGGGATGAGAACCTTGACGACGCCCTGAAGAGTGACAGTGGCGGCGATAGCGCCGACCTTGTCGAAATCGCCGGCGCCATCAAATGGTTCGACGTGGCCAAGGGCTACGGTTTCATACTTCCCGATGACAGTTCTTCGGGCGACATCCTCCTCCATGTCACCTGCCTTCGAAAGGACGGTTTTCAGACTGCATTGGAGGGCGCGCGTGTCGTGTGCCTTGTCAAGCACGGCGACCGTGGTTTGCAGGCGTTCCGGGTGCTGTCCATGGACACCACTACGGCGGTCCATCCGGCCGAGATGCAGGAACAGCGCACCCATGTGGCGGTGACGCCGGAAAGCGGGCTCGAGCGGGCGCTGGTCAAGTGGTTCAACCGCACCAAGGGCTTCGGCTTTCTGACGCGCGGCGAGGGCACCGAGGATATCTTCGTCCATATGGAGACGCTGCGCCGCTATGGCATCACCGAGCTCAGGCCCGGACAGGTCGTGCTGGTGCGATTCGGACGCGGTGACAAGGGCCTCATGGCTGCCGAGATTCACCCCGATATGGGCACCTTGCCGGTCGCGCATTAGGACGCGAGCCTTCCTGAGGAAGTCAGGACGGCGTTTTTCTTGGTTTCACCACGATCTTATCCGAATACCTGAGACCACTTTTAGGGATCATGGTCTTTGGTCGAGGATTTCCAATGGCGTACAGGAACTGGCTGACAGCGGGCGCGCTCTGCGTCATCGTTGCGGTAGCCGCAGGCGCTTACTTCTATTCCGGGCAGCCGACCGCATCCCAGCAGACGATCGCCGGCGGTCAGGCGATGATCCTTCCCGTCGATCCGACACCCTTGGTCGTGGCGACGAAAGGGGGCGATAAATCCTTTTCGATCGAAGTCGCCGACACCGACTCGGAACGCGAGGCCGGCCTGATGTATCGCCAGGATATGGCCGACAATCATGGCATGCTGTTCGTCTTCGAGATGCAGAAGCAGGTCGGCTTCTGGATGCACAACACGCCGATGCCGCTCGACCTGATCTTTGTTGGACAGGACGGCAAGGTGCGGGCCGTCAAGCACGGCACTCCATTGTCCGATGCAGTCATCTCGCCGGGTGTGCCAGTGCGCTTCGTGCTGGAGCTCAAGGCCGGCACCGCCGCCAAAAACGGCATCGACCATGGCGATCTGCTGCGCCATCCGGCCGTCGGCACGGTGTCCGGCCCCGGCATGCCGCCATCGGACAAGGGCAACGCGCCCACGCCCGGCGCCGGCTGAGCCGCTCCCGATGCAATTCTTCTCCCATGACGGGTTCGACTTCGCCTTCCTCGACCGCCGGCCGGCGTCGGGGGCGGGCGATCCGGTGCTGATGATCCACGGCTTTGCCTCCAGCCACTATGTCAACTGGGTATCGCCCGGCTGGTTCAAGACGCTGAACGATGCCGGCTATCGCGCCATCGCCTTCGACAATCGCGGCCACGGCTCGTCGTCGAAAAGCTATGACGAGGCCGACTACACCCCGGCCAAAATGGCTTCGGACGCGGCGGCCCTGCTCGACCATCTCGGCATCGGCCGCGCGCATGTCATGGGCTATTCGATGGGCGCGCGCATCGCGGCGTTCCTGGCGCTGTCCGATCCCGACAAGGTGGCGACGCTGGTCTTCGGCGGCCTCGGCATCGGCATGGTCGACGGCGTCGGCGACTGGGATCCGATCGCCGAGGCGCTGCTGGCCGACGATCCGGCCGCCACCAGCCATCCGCGCGGTCGCTCCTTTCGCGCCTTTGCCGATCAGACGCGCAGCGACCGCCGGGCATTGGCTGCCTGCATCGCCACGTCGCGCGAACTGCTCAGCGAACACGACATGACGCGCATCGCCCAACCGACGCTGATTGCGGTCGGGACGACAGACGATATCGGCGGCTCGCCCGACGAGCTCGCCGCGCTGATGCCGAACGCCAAGGTGTTTCACATAGACGGCCGCGACCATATGCTGGCTGTGGGCGACAAGACCTTCAAGCAGCGGGTTTTGGAGTTTTATGCCGAAAATCCGCTTTAACCGGTAAGCGATTTTTCGGGCGATATGGATTGGGCGGCCGGCGAGGGGTGGCAAACAATGGCTCAATGGGGAAGAAGCGCCGACGCTCTGCCGGGCGCCGTCGTGACAAGCATGTTCGGCAAGCGTTCCGTCATCCTGGCGCTGCTCGCCTTCGGTGCCGGTGTGATAGCGCTGACCACAATGGTGGCGCTGCCGGCCCACGCATCCGAGCGTGCCCAGAACATCGCCACGGCTTTCTTCATGGCGGTTTTCCTGCTGGCAGGGCCGTTGGCGCATATTGCCGGATTGATTTTCGGGCTGATGGCGCTGGTGCGTTCGAACGATAGCCGCGTGCTTGGGGTCGTCGGCATCCTGCTCAACGGCGGCTCCCTGGCGGTTGGCTTCCTGCTGCTTGTGGCAATGGCATCGACGATCGGCGCTTTCACCTGATCGGGGACGAGTAATGGCCGGATGGGGAAGAAGCACGATAGCAATGCCCGGCGTGGCGGGGCGGAGCAGCTTGGGCAAACGCTCGGTGATCCTGGCCCTGCTGGCGTTCGCAATGGATTTTGCGGCGGTGGTCACGCTGGCGTTGATGCCAGGCGAGGCGTCGCTGGCCGCTCAAAACGTCCTCGGCGGGGTTTTTCTGGTGGTGTTTCTCGTTGCGGCGCCGCTGGCGCACATCACCGGCGTGGTTTTTGGCTTGATGGCACTGGGACGTTCAAACGACAATCATGTCCTCGGCATCGTCGGTATCCTCCTCAACGGGCTGTCGTTGGTGATCGGCCTGTTCTTTGTTTGGGCGGCCACCAAGTCCGTTGGCGCCTTCAGGTGATCGATCTTCGTCTGGCTTGCAGCCGGAGGCGGTGCCGCTTTGGTTGACCTTCTCGTCACCTATATGGACATGCGCCCGCGCGATTTGGCGCCTGCACGCGTCAGCCCTGCAGCAGCGACCACGGTGGCGCTGGAAAGGCTGGACAGCGCCGCTTACATCGACCTCTACCGCGCTGTCGGCGAGCCGGTGCAGTGGGACCAGCGGCTGCGCATGCCGGCGGAAGACCTCGAGCGCCTGCTGGCGCTGCCCTCGACACATATCCATGTGCTGCGCGTCGAGGGCGAGGCCGCTGGCCTGTGCGAATTCAACGGCGTCGGCCAGCCTGAGGTCGAGCTGGTTCATTTCGGGCTGGTTCCCGCCTTCCAGGGTCGCAGGCTCGGCCCGTTCCTGCTCGACCAGGCGCTTCGCGCCATCTGGTCGCGGGCGCCGCAAAGGGTCTGGCTTCATACCGACACATACGACCATCCGGGCGCGCAATCGGTCTACAGGCGCGCCGGTTTCAAAGCCTATGCGCAGCGCATGGAGACATTTCCGGATTAGGATTTGAGCGTTTCTAGAGACCGCGCCAGGTTTTGCCTGGCCTGGGGCTCGAACCTGTGGCGGAATTCCTGCGTGTGAAAAATATGCTGGCGCGCGAGGAAAGTCTTGAGAATCGCGCCGCGGCCGGCGCGCCACATAGGCTCCTCGACCCAGCCATATTCGCGTCGGACCGCTTGTTCATAGGCGTCGAAAGCGTCGGCTGACGCACCCAGTATCGCCAGGTCCATGTCGAGGAAAAGCGCTGCGTCGCGGAGGGCGTTCTCATCGGCAAGGCCCCGTGGTTGAAGGCTGGGCAGTTCATGCGTGGCAGTGGCGACGATCATCGCCGCGATGCGGCCGAGGCGCTCCGGATCGGTGCGGGCGGCAAGTTTGTCCTGCGCAAGTGCTGCACTCCTGGCCTCGTTGTCCTTGGCGCGGCTGTCATATATGGCGTCATGGAACCAGATTGCGGCTTCGACGGCGCCGGAATCGTGCAGCGATGCTCGATATTCGTCCGCCAGCGCCAGCAACGCCTCGATATGGGCGAGGTTGTGATAGTGGCGATCCGGAGCTTGATAGAGCGCGGAGAGCGCGCGTTTCAGCGGAGCGTCGATCAAGGGTTCGTTTTCCATGGCGGCTTGAATTTCCGTGAACCAAATCCATTTCACCGAGCACTAAGGAAAATTGAGTTCAATCGTGCTATGATCTGGCTTATATGTGCCGCCGGAGAATAGGCAAGCGGCCAGGACGCAGGATAAGACGTCGATGAACAGCATCAGCATTTCCCGCCCCACAATGGTCCAGCCGGTCGATCCGATCTGGCGTTCGGTCCGCGACGAGGCGATGGAAGCGGTCAACCGCGACCCGCTTCTGGCGGCGTTCCTCTATTCGACCATCCTCAACCAGGAGAGCCTGGAGGAAGCTGTCATCCATCGGCTCGCCGAGCGGCTCGCGCATCAGGACATCGGCTCCGACCTCATCCGCCAGACGTTCAAGTCGATGCTGGCCGACGACAAGGAATGGTCGTCGATCGTGCGTGTCGACATCCAGGCCTATTACGACCGCGACCCGGCTTGCGACCGCTTCATCATGCCAGTGCTCTATTTCAAGGGTTTCCACGCCATCCAGACGCATAGGCTGGCCCATTGGCTGTGGAATCAGGGCCGCAAGGATTTCGCCCTCTATCTGCAGAGCCGCTCGTCTTCGGTGTTCCAGACCGACATCAACCCGGCCGCCCGCATCGGCAAGGGCATCTTCATCGACCACGCCACCGGCCTCGTCGTGGGCGAGACGGCGGTGATCGAGGACGATGTGTCGATCCTGCACGGCGTGACGCTGGGCGGCACGGGCAAGGCCGGCGGCGACCGCCACCCCAAGATCCGTTACGGCGTACTGATCGGCGCCGGCGCCAAGATTCTCGGCAATATCGAGATCGGCCATTGCTCGAAGATCGCGGCAGGCTCGGTCGTGCTGTCGCCGGTGCCGCACAACAAGACGGTTGCCGGCGTACCGGCCCGCGTCGTCGGCGAGACCGGCTGCGACCAGCCTTCGCGCCAGATGGACCAGCTTTTGCCGTCGCAATCGATGGACCAGGTCGTGAGCTTCGACATCTGATTTGCAACACCCGGCGCGCCGGACTGAGTCCGGTTGCCGGCGCCGTTGCCTCTGAAGCATGATGCCGAAAAGTGTGAGGCGGTTTTCGGACGACATCATGCTCTACCTCCTTGATTTAGAGGCGGATTTGGATTCGACCTGAAATCATCCGGCCCCAGGGTTCGCGTTCTATCCAGCCGGCTTGCCTTTACATCGCCATTGTCGACGTGCCAGAAGCGCGTTCCAACGAGCAAGCCCGACGATCGGAGAAGACTTTTGAAGCCGGACGAAATCAGAAAGCTGGACGCCTATTTCAAGCGCGTCTTCCAGAATCCCAAACTCGAGGTGAAGGCGCGGCCGCGCAAGGAAGATTCGGCCGAGGTCTATGTCGGCGACGAGTTCCTCGGCATCGTCTTCAAGGACGAGGACGACGGCGACTATAATTTCTCGATGGCGATCCTCGACATCGATCTGGCCTGATCGCGGAACTGGGGATCGGAGTTGCCTATCTCCAACGAAGTGGGGAGATGAAGAGCAAGCCTCGGCGATCCTTCCCACCCCCCTCTGTCCTGCCGGACATCTCCCCCGCAAGGGGGGAGATCGGCAGTTCCTCGGCTCTTCTTCTGCAACCTCGATAATTGGCGAAAGCAGTGATGGGGGCGTAATTTCCCCCCTTGCGGGGGAGATGTCCGGCAGGACAGAGGGGGTGCTGTCCCGCCAACGTTCGTAAACTTCTGCGCCGCTTCGCTTCGCCCGAACAGAGGCAGGCTAGCGCCCCGTCTTCAGGACGCGCGTGGCCTCGGCGACGATAGCGGCGTCAAGCGCTGGCCAGTTGCCCAGCAACTCCCGGGGAAAGCGGTAGGTCAGGCTGAGGCTGTCGCCGACCTGAATGTCCCGCTCGCAGGGCGCCAGCGATTCCTCGGCGCTCGGTCCGCTCAGGCAGCGGACGACGAACGGGTCCTTGCCGGCCCGGTCGGCGACCGCAAGCACCTCGTTGAGATAGCCTGATTTTTCGCTAAAGCCGTAAATCGTCGTGCCGCCGGGGCCGGGCGCGCCGGGCTGGCTGATCAGCGCGCTATAGATCGGCGCGAAACGGCCGCTCATGTCGCGCGACATCATCTGCGGCTCGAACGACAGGAAGATGATGTTTTTGGCGGCCCCCGTGTGGTTGAAATCGTCGCGGGCGGCTTCGCTGTAGCCGTCCATTTCGGGATAGCGCAGATAGAGGTCGAGGCGCGAAGCGATGCCGTCGCGCCGCGCCTGCAGGAAGCGGATGGCGTTGGCCGGCACGGCAATGACATTGTTGCCGATCACCACCTTGTGGACTGTGGTGTCGTCGGTGTAGCCGGCCATGGAGATCGAGCGGCCCAACCATTTTCCGCCAAGGCTGATCGCCAGCGACAGCAGCGCCAGTGCGGCAAAGGCATAGAACACCCGCTTCATCAGCACGGAATCGACGACGTTGAACTCTTCGGCGGTCGCTGCCTGCTTCATCGCAATCCCCATAGTCGCCGCCGTCTGTCCCTGGGCGGCACACATGCCGTGGCACGGCTCTTGCTGCGCTGGACGCGACTGTGCGATCTCATGGTAAACGGAAGGTAAAGATGAGCCTGCTGCTGCCCGTTCTCTTCGCTTCTGCCGTCGGCCTCACTGCCTGCGGGCTTACCGGGTCCGTGATGGAACTGGCGGCGGGCCGCCGGCTTGCCTTTGCCGAGCCTTATGTGTCGCCGGCGTACATCCTGCGCTCGCTGGCCGCGACCGCTTGCGCCGGTCCGTTCATGCTCGCCAACGATGCGCTCGATGCGCGGCGCGAAGGCCGCATTTCGATGCTGATGCTGGTGTCCTGCGGCTGCACGGTGATCGCCTGGGCGCTGGCGCTGGGCATCGTGCTGATCGCCATTGCCTCCTGGGGCATTGGCTCTCCTGGTGCGCTTCAGCTTTTGGTGGAATCGCTGGCGCGGTATTTGCCTTGAGGCAATTGCGGGGGAAAACCGGCACGCGGTTTTCCTCGGATTGTTCTAGGGTTTGTCCCGGCCTGCGACGAATCGGAGACTGCAAATGCCGACCTATGCAATCGACGGAAAAGCGCCCCGTTTCGAGGATCCCGACAGCAACTGGATCGCGCCCGATGCGACCTTGATCGGCGACATCAGCGTCGGTCGCAATGCCGGCTTCTGGTTTGGCGCAGTCATCCGCGGTGACAATGAGGCGATCGTCATCGGCGCCGACAGCAATGTCCAGGAACACACGGTGATGCACACCGATCCCGGTTTTCCCCTGACGATCGGGCAGGGCTGCACGATCGGCCACCGCGCCTTGCTGCATGGCTGCACGATCGGCGACAACAGCCTGATCGGCATGGGCGCCATCGTGCTCAACGGCGCCAGGATCGGCAAGAATTGCCTGGTCGGCGCCGGCGCGCTGGTCACCGAAGGCAAGGAGTTCCCCGACAATTGCCTGATCGTCGGCTCGCCCGCGCGGGTGATCAGGACGCTGGACGACGCCGCGGTCGCCAGGCTGCGCGCCTCGGCCGCGCACTATGTCGCCAACGGCAAGCGCTTCAAGGCCGGGCTGAAGAAGGCCTGAACTCTATTCCTGTTTGACGATGATCTTTTCCGAACGGCAGGTCAGCGCAGCAAAAACCGGTTCTCACTTTTCGCTGCCGCGGTCCTTCGGTTCGGGATCATGGTCTGAAATAGTGGAGCCGGCCCGGGGACGGGGCCGGCTCCTTAAAACCCGGTCGTTGGGGACGGGGAGGGTGGGGACTCGACCGGGCTTTCTCGTTAGGCACGTCGCATTATTCGATGTGCTTGACCTCTGTGATGGCGTCCTAGCGGACGCTGGCAACCGCGTCGGCGCGACCGTCATTGATCGTCACCCACACGCCGGAATTCTGGTCGGACTGGCGCTTCAGGTAGGTGTAGTCGGTGTCGGTCCAGGACAGCACCTTGGAGTCCAGATTGTCGAGGATGAACTCGCCGAGGCTGGTGCGCACGGTCAGCACCGCGTGGCCGTCGCCATTTTGTTGGCGCGCCACGGTCATCAAGAGATTGCCGGCGGGAACGCCGAGCGCCATCAATTCGCGGCGCTTCTCCAGCGCATAGTCCTCGCAGTCGCCGAAGCCGCTGTCGGGATAGGACCAGACCTCTTCCTTACCCCACATTTCCATATCGGTGCGCGGCACGATCCGGGTGTTGACCGAATTGTTGACGTCGACGATCGCCGCCCACAGCTTGCGGGTCAGTTCGACCGGTGCCTGCTTCGGCGTGCGCTGAGCGCACTCCTGCGGCAGCTTCTGGCAGAATTCGTAGTGACCGACCGGCTGTGTCGTGCGGCCGCCAGTGTGCATGTAGGCCGGTCCTGCTGCTTGCGCCGTTCCCCAAGCGGAAAGCTGCATCGCCATTGCCAAGAGCAACAGCTTGCCCCACGTCTTTGCCATTCGTCAGTCTCCCCGTTTGAGGAGACAATGACAGCGTTGGATTTATTTGACGCAAAAACCCGAAGTAGACATTGAGTAAAAGCTCAATAGAATACGCGTAAAATTTGACCTATTTTAATATAAAATCGTTCAGGTCTCGGCGTAAACCCGCGGTGTCGGGGCGCGGATTTCCGGGTGGAGCCGTGGATTTGCTGCGTGCCGCTACAAGCTGGAGAGGCAGGCGGAACGCCGGCAACAAAAAACCGGCCGCGCAGGGCCGGTTCGTTTTTGCTGCCTGTTGCCGATCGTTCAGGCGCGCGGGGCGTTGAACTCGGAATCGAGCGTTTCCGGGCGTTGGATGACGGCGAATTCGATGGCAACGCCATCCTCGAAATGACGCACCACCTGGCCACGCATGGTGCCCAGCATGACCTGGATGCCGAGCGCCGGCTTGACGTCGATCTCGACCGCCGCGCCCGACAGCGACAGGTCGATGATGCGGCACTGATACTGGCGCCCATCGGTGAGCTGCAGCACGCTTGTCGGGTTGCGCGGCGCCACGCGTTCGTGGCGGCGGTCTTCCGGCAGGTCGAGTTCATGCTTGTTGGCGAGCCAGGTCAACTGCGCGGCCAGTTTGTCCTTCTTGCGATCCGAGGCAATGACGGTCATGGCAAAGCCGTCCTGCGAAGTGCGCGTCACCACGCCCTCGATGCGGCCGATATGATCGATATAGGCAATGATTTTTTCGCCCGGCATGCCGACGCGCTCGGTGCGCAACGCGACATTGCCTGGTGACATATCGACGACCTGGCAAGGGTGTTCGGTGCGGTCCTCCAGCATGAAGCGCCCGTAGATCTTGACCCGGACGCGCTGAAAGTTACGCCTTTCGGCGCGGGACGGTGCGTATTCGACCGCCGCTGACCTCATGACTGCCTACACCCCGTTGGCATTCCCGCGTCGTGCGTGGAATCTCGGCCAAAACTACAGCCAAGCAGGTTAACAAAGGAGAAAAGTGGGTCGCCGATAGTTAAGATTAGCGCCGGCTTGGAGACTATTGCTCGCGCCCGCCGTCGAACACGACGAGGTGGCGGATACGGCGCGACCGACCGAGCGCCGAGATGGTCTCCGGCGCTTCGAGTTCGGGAGCCAACGACGGAACGGATATTTCCGGCCGGTTTTTCAGGAACATCGGTTCCTTGTCGGGATCGATGACCCGGATGGCGTCGATCAGCGCGTCGGTGATCGGGTCGGCGCCCAGCCAGAACGGCTTTTCCACGGCGCTGATGACGCCGAGGCAGCGCGGGTTCTCGACGCCGCCATCGAGCGGCAGCGCAAGCAGTTCGAAGTGGTTGGAACGGCCGTTGCGGCTGAATCCCTCATAAGTGATCGACACCACGGATTTCTGCTCGAAAACGCCGTGAATAAGGCGCGACACCAGCCGCTGGTCCTTCTCACGCCATAGCGAGGGGAACGAAAACCCCTTGAGCTCGCGGCCGTAGCCGGCGCAAAGCCTGGTGCCGGCAAGCCGGAACACCGCTTCGCCGCGCGTATCCCTTTCCAGGATGAAGGTGTCGGCCAAAAGCGCCTTGATGTCGGCCGGTTCGACCTCCGAACGCTTTGGGGCAGGACGTCCACCACGCAGGCGATTCCAATAATGGAACAGCGCGATTGATCCGTTCTGGTTCATGCTATGAAACTCCGCGCATTCTGCCGTCTGATGGTCCCATCGGTGAACAGAAAGGGCGCCCTCCGATGACCTACATGCGTTCCGGAGCAGGATGCGTGCCAGCGTCGTTAAGACTTGTTCACGGGTCGGGGACGTTAAGGTTAACAAACGGTTTACGTTGCGCGCACAGGCTCGCCATGGCACACCAAAACCACTCCAGAAGCGGTCGTTTCGCGACGACCAACAGCACTTCGGTCAATAGTTTTAGGGGAGCAGGGGGCTCGACCAGCCGTTCAAGGGAAACCTTGGACGGCTTCTTTTTGATTCGCGCCCCTGGTGATTCGCGGTTGTGATTCGTAGTTTGTGATTTGTCCGGGCATGGCCTAGATGCTCGCGACGACACGCAAATCCCTGGATCAGAGCATATGAGCGAACCGGCCGGCCCCTTGGAGACCGAACAGACCGCGGAGGCGCCGCCGCCGCGCCGCGAGCCGGTGTTCAACCTGCCACCGGTGGTGCTGGCGGTGATCGGCATCTGCGTTGCCATCTTCCTGCTGCAGCAATATGTGCTGACCGAAGAGCAGCAGATAACATTGCTCACCGACGGCGCCTTCATTCCGTTCCTCTATACCGGCCAATACGGTTTCGACTGGTTCCTCTTCACCCGTCCTTTCACCTATGCCTTCATGCATGGCGGCGTTGCCCACATTGCCATCAACATGGTTGCGCTGGCCGCCTTCGGGTCGCCGCTGGCCAACCGTCTCGGCTGGTTCTGGTTCGCCTTGTTTTTCGCCGCCACCGGGCTGGCCGCGGTGGTGCTGTTCTGGGCGGTCCATCCATACGGCGAAGCACCGCTGGTCGGCGCTTCCGGGGCGATATCGGGCATGCTGGGTGCGGCGGCTCGCTTCGGGTTCCGTACCGACCGCTCCTCCGGCAGGGCGGCCTTTGCCGGTCCCGTGCTGCCGATCGCAATCGTTTTGCGCATGCGCGGCGTCGTCAATTTTCTCGGCGCCTGGATGGTCATCAATCTCGCCACCGGCCTTTACGGTCTCGGGCTCGGAGAGCCCGGCCAGATCGCCTGGGAAGCGCACATTGGCGGCCTCGTCGCAGGCTTCTTCGGGTTGCGCTGGTTCGACCGGCGCTGGCGGGCGCCTGAATGGGAGATCCCCGACGACCAGCGCCCCCCCGACTAGCGCACTCTATTGGCAGCCCACTGGCACACCCCACTGGCACACCCCACTGGCACACTTGAAAAGCAACCGATCACGGCGCACGATGTTCACTCTTATGTGAAGCCGGTCAGGGCGGGAGCTGGCTAGCCAAGCAGGAGGAGGAGGACGCCATGACGGTTAAGGCAATTCTCGAGAGAAAAGGCCATGACGTGTTCACGCTCGGGCCGAATGTAAAGCTCAGCGAAGCCATTCGAATCCTGGCCGACCACAAGATCGGTGCACTGGTCATCACCAATGGCGATCGCAAGATCGTCGGCATCCTTTCCGAGCGTGACATCGTGCGGGTCGTCGCCAGGGAAGGCGCTGCCGCACTTGATATAACGGTACGCTCGGCGATGACGCCGAAAGTGAAGATCTGCAACGAGAACCACACGGTCAACGAGGTGATGGAGATCATGACCAAAGGCCGTTTCCGCCATCTGCCGGTGGAAAAGGATGGGCTGCTCGACGGCATCGTGTCGATCGGCGACGTGGTCAAGCGCCGCATCGAGGATGTCGAGCGCGAGGCCGACGAAATCAGGGCCTATATCGCAACGGCCTGACCTGACGAAGAAACCGCCGACCGAATACCGGCCGGCGGCGTTCATTCTATCGGTTGCCGAGCGGCCGAAAGGGGCTGAAAAGACCAGCCCGCTGCTCTGCGCTGCTTTGGGCGCTTGTCTCGCGAAGCGGTTTGCACTAGCGAAGACCGATACCCAAATTCGCGAAAATCGCAGTTTTCGCGAGCCAAAAGCGCAGGCCACCATGACCCTTATCGATACCCGCACGCCCGATGCCAAACGTTTTATTCCCGGCGCTACCGGCGATTGGGAGATCATCATCGGCCTCGAGGTTCATGCGCAGGTGACCTCGGAAGCAAAGCTGTTTTCCGGGGCGTCGACGACTTTCGGCGCGGCGCCCAACGCCAATGTCAGCCTCGTCGACGCGGCCATGCCCGGCATGCTGCCGGTCATCAATGAGGAATGCGTCAAGCAGGCGATCCGCACCGGCCTCGGATTGAAGGCGCAGATCAACCACAAGTCGGTGTTCGACCGGAAAAACTATTTCTATCCCGACCTGCCGCAGGGTTACCAGATATCGCAGTTCAAGCAGCCGATCGTCGGCGCAGGCACGATCGTCATTTCGGTCGGTCCCGACCGGCAGGGCGAGTTCGAGGACATCGAGATCGGCATCGAGCGCCTGCACCTGGAGCAGGACGCCGGCAAGTCGATGCACGATCAGCATCCCACCATGTCCTATGTCGATCTCAACCGCTCCGGCGTGGCGCTGATGGAGATTGTCTCCAAGCCCGACATGCGCTCCGCCGACGAGGCCAAGGCGTATGTCACCAAGCTGCGCACCATCGTGCGCTATCTCGGCACTTGCGACGGCAACATGGACGAAGGTTCGATGCGCGCCGACGTCAACGTCTCCGTTCGCAGGCCCGGCGGCGAATTCGGTACGCGCTGTGAGATCAAGAACGTCAACTCGATCCGCTTCATCGGCCAGGCCATCGAGTTCGAGGCGCGCCGCCAGATCGCCATCCTCGAGGATGGCGGCAAGATCGACCAGGAAACCAGGCTGTTCGACGCCGTCAAAGGCGAGACGCGCTCGATGCGCAGCAAGGAAGAGGCGCATGACTACCGCTACTTCCCCGATCCCGACCTTTTGCCGCTGGAATTCGACCAGGCCTATGTCGACGCGCTGGCCAAGGAGTTGCCGGAACTGCCCGACGACAAGAAGGCGCGCCTGATCTCCTCACTTGGCCTGTCGACCTACGACGCCTCGATCCTGGTGTCGGAAAAGCCGATCGCCGACTATTTCGAGCAGGTGGCCTCGGGCCGCGACGGCAAGCTTGCCGCCAACTGGGTCATCAATGACCTGCTCGGCCAGCTTAACAAGGCCGGCAAGGACATTGAAAATGCTCCTGTAACACCGGAGCAGCTCGGTGCCGTGATCGACCTGATCAAGGAAGGCACCATCTCCGGCAAGATCGCCAAGGATCTGTTCGAGATCGTTTGGAACGAGGGCGGCGATCCGCGCCAGCTGGTCGAAAGCCGCGGCATGAAGCAGGTCACGGACACCGGCGCCATCGAGAAGGCGGTCGACGAAGTCATAGCCGCCAACCCCGACAAGGTCGAGCAGGCTCGCGCCAAGCCGACCATGGCCGGCTGGTTCGTCGGCCAGGTGATGAAAGCCACCGGCGGCAAGGCCAACCCGCAGGCGGTCAACGATCTGGTCAAGGCCAAGCTCGGTATCGAATAGAACAATGTTCGTCCGCACCGCCAGCGAACGTGACCTTGCCGCCGTCCGCGCGCTGCTGGTCGAAACCTGGCACGCAACCTACGACGCGATCTATGGCGCCCAGCGGGTGATCGAAATTACCGACGACTGGCATTCGATCGCCTCGCTCAAGGCGCGGCTGACAAGGCCGAACTCGGAATTCCTGGTCGCCGATGACGGCAAGCGTATCGGCGGCATGGCTTTTGCCGCCGCAACGGCGGATGCGAAGATCGTGTTGCTGAACCAGCTCTATGTACTGCCGGCCTGCCAGCGGCAAGGCATCGGCCAGGCCTTGCTGGACGAGGTCGAAGCCAGCTTTCCCGAGGCAAACACTTTGCGGGTCGAGGTGGAACAGGCCAACGTGCCGGCCATCGCCTTCTACCGTTCGAAGGGATTTTTGCCGGCCGGCAGCACCGCCGATTGCGGCGGCGGTTCGGGGTTGCCGGCGCTGATCTTCGAGAAACCGCTGGGATAGGCGTCCGACGAAACGTTCAGTGCTGTCCTTTCAGGACGACCAGATAGCCGCGTTCCACCGGCTGCCGGAAGGCGGTCTGTTCGGATGTGCCCGGATCTTTCGATTGCTTTTCGATGACGTAGCCGCCGGGATGAGACTTGAGCCATTCCTCAGGCTTGTCGGCGTTCTCGAATGGCTTCTCTATTCGCCCAAGGAAACCGACCTCGCCCTGATAGTCGTAAGCGACGGCCCAGTCGGCGTCCTTTCGTTCGTCGATGAAGCTCGCCAGCGGCGTGAGATCGTAGCGTTTGAACACGGTCGCCGAGGCGGCGGCGTGGCCGATGGCGAAAAGGGCAAGCATGACAAAGGCCGTCGCCCTCAGCCTGGCTACTGAAATCTCGGCCATGAAGTAGCCCAGCAGAATGGTCGCGAACGGTAGTGCCGGCACGACATAGTGCGGCTGCTTGCCGGATATGGCGCTGAAGACCAGCAGCACCGCAATGAACGAGAACGACAGCAGGCGCAGGGCACGCAGATCCGGGGATTTCGTGTCGATGAGGCTGCGTATCCGGGCAGCCGGCTTCAGCCGCCACACCGGGGGGATAAAGGCCCAGGGCACGAACATGAGCGGCAACAGCATCAGGTAAAAGTAAAACGGCCGGCCATGCGAATTGTGCAGGCTTCCGGTAACCCGACCTGCCGACTGGTTCCAGACGAGGTCGTAGACGAAACTGCCCTTGGTCAGGATGGTCGCGGGCGCCAGCCATATGGCGACCGGGACAAGGGCGGCGAGAATTGCCAGGCCGGCTCCGGCAAAGAACTGCAAAGGGGCAAGGCCGGCTCGCCGGTCACGCCAGAGAGGATAGAGCAGGACGGGCGCGCCGATGTGAATGAGCACGACCGGGCCTTTGGCCAGCACGCCGAGCCCGATGAACAGACCCGCCAGCACCGCCTGCCAGCGGTTGCCGGTCCTGGCGAAGCCCAGCAACGCCAGCAGTGCGGCGACCACACAAGCCGTCAAAAGCATGTCGAACAGGATCAGGGTCGAATAGATGACAAAGACGGTGCTGCCGGCCACCAGCCAGGGGATGCGACTGGCGATGTCCGGGCGCTCGGGAAACAGGGTTTTGGCCAGAAGTGTCGTCAGCCAGATGACCAGCGACGAGGCGGCGAAGATGACGAGCATCGCCGCCGCGCGGCTCACACCGAAGATGTTCCAGACGAGATCGATGAGCCAGAACAACAGCGGCGGCTTCTGCAGATAGGGCGCAAAGTTCATCGTCGGTACGAAGACATGTCCACCGAGATACATCTCCCAGGCGACGCTGAGATAGCGCGTCTCATCGACCGGCAGTAGCGGACGGAAAGCGAGCGCGATGCAAAGCAGGGCCAGCAGGAAGAGGTAAGGCAGCAGCCGTTCAATTCGTGTCGGTATCAAGTTCGGGGACCGCCCAGGAAATGGTTTCCACGTCCGGTCGTGCACGATGCACCGTCTCCGGACCGGAGCAGAACCGCACCATGATTTTGGCCGAATTGCAACGATGCCGGCTTGGTATCGTGGATTACGCCTGCGTACCGGCAAATAGTTGAAAAATTTGACGATTGGCTCCGAGTATGGCTTCAGGCCGAGCGCAGCGGCGGCGTCAATTCGCGCATCAGGAGTTCCAGCTCTCGCTGGTCGCCGGTGGCGGTCTTGTCGAAGATGGTTGCCAGCTGTGATTTGACGGTGCCGTCCGAGACGCCGCTGGCAGCCGCGATTTCACGCCGTGTCAGCCCGGCGGCGACATGGCCGGCGACACGCTTTTCCGCTGCGGTCAGTCCGAACAGCGCAGCGATCGCTTCCAGCGCCGGCACTGATGCGGCGCCGGCGGCGGCAATGAAAATGGCCGCGGCGGCGCGCGGCGATATGCGGGCCGAAATGTCGCGTCGCGCCAGAGGCATGACATGCGCCACCGCCGGAGACATGGCCTTCACCAGCGGAATGTTGATGCCGGACGGTCCGAGCGCGAATTCGTCGCGCGTGCCGAGCTGGACGGCGCGGCCGATGGCGGTGTTGGCGTTGGCATAAGCGAAGGACAGCTGGCCGCGCACCGAGGACACTGAGGCGGTTTCGGTGAGCAGGGCTTCGGCTGCCCGATTGGCGAAAATGATCTGCATATCGTCGGCGACGATCAGCACCGGATGGTCGAGGCTCTCGAGGATCGAGCGAAAGACGTCGGCCTTGCGCCGCTCGGCCTCGAACAGGTCGCCGATGGTCACCGCACGCCGGACATGGGGGGCGAGCGTGGACATCAGGTCGATATCCCTGGCTGAAATCTGGGGCCTGTCCTTGTCGGTAACCACCATCAGCGTGCCGGCGCGCGCCGGCTGCTTCATCAGCGCCACCCAGAAGAAATCGTCGAGACGGTTGGGTTCCACCCACTCGCGCACGATGCGGCTTTCGAGCCAGTTCTGGCGGGCGTCAGGGCCTTGCAGGGCGTAGACGCTATCGACGGTGAACGGCATGTCGATTTCCATCTTCGGCACCGCCTTGAAGAAGGGCACCTCGCAGGCGTAGTCGCGCTGCAGCGGCTCAAGCAGGACCGGATCGCCGCAGGAAGTCGAAAACCGGGCCGAGTTTCTCGCCGTATCGACGACCGCCAGCATGGCAAGCCGGCCGAGCGCCAATTTGCAGATTGATTCGAGCGTCGATGGCCAACGGCCGACATCGGCAATCGAATCGTAAATCGCTTCGACGATCTGCGGCAGGGCGCGACCGAATACGTTGGCTTGGACAGACACGTAGAGCCTCGTAAGTATTGCAGCGTAGTGGCAGGTAACACACTGTCTCTGCGTGGGGTCGCACACAACATAGCCGGCTTGGTTAAGTCTGTGAAACGTCTCACAGCGGCGTTCGGTGTATTGTGAGCGCTTACGGGCTGGCCAGAACGTGCCTGATGAGCCGTTGTCTAAGAGCGCTCGGGCCGGTCTGCGATACAAATCAAAGTGAACGGAATTGGAATTTTTCAGGGAATAAATGAGGAAACTTCCACATTGTCGATCAACCTGGTTCTGCCAAGCCACGCTGCGGCAAGCAGGCGGCCATCGCCGTCACGCCGCCACGAGGTGAGCGTCAGGCTCTCGCGTGCGGCGACGTAGTCGACGCTGTCGAAGCCTGCCTCGAGAAGCGCGGCAGTGGCTTTACCGGTAACGCCGTTTTCATCGGCACCGGCCGCGAGCGCTGCCGCCGTCTGGCGCAAGATGACATTGAGCTGTCGCGCGACGTCGAGCTCGGCGGCGTCGAGATAGGCGTTGCGCGACGACATTGCCAGGCCATGCGCATCGCGCACGGTTGGCGCGCCGACGATGTCCACCGGCAAGTCGAGATCGCGGCAGAGCTTTCGGACGACGCAAAGCTGCTGGTAGTCTTTTTCGCCGAAGATGGCGTAGTCGGGCAGGGCTTGCAGAAAGAGCTTGGCCACGACCGTGGCGACGCCCTCGAAGAAGGTCGGCCTGAAATCCGATTCCAGGCCAGAAGACGGGCCGCCGACCGAAATCTTCGTCGCAAAGCCTGCCGGATACATCTCGGAAACCGTAGGCGTGAAGGCAAGCTGTGCGCCGGCCTCGGTCAGCCGGTCGAGATCGCGGGCCAGCTGACGCGGATACTTGTCGAGATCTTCAGTGGGGGCGAACTGGGCCGGGTTGACGAAGATCGAGACGACGCAGCGATCGGCCGTTGCGAGCGCGGCCCCGACCAGCGAGATATGGCCGTCATGCAAAGCGCCCATGGTCGGCACCATGGCGACGCTCAGGCCTTCGCGCCGCCATTCGCGGATCTGCGCGCGAAGGCCGGGCACGGTGTCGACGACGAGCGGCTGGCGGATGGGGGGCCGGTTCATGCCTTGTCCTTGTCGCTCGCGGCTGAAAAGACGTGGCCCGGCCCGGGGAAGGTGCGGCTGCGCACCTCCGCCGCATAACGCGCCGCGGCATCGGCGACCGCGCTGCGCAAATCGGAGTATTCCTTGACGAATTTCGGCACCCGGTCGACCGTCAGGCCGACCATGTCGTCGATGACCAGGATCTGGCCGTCGCAATCGCGGCTGGCGCCGATGCCGATGGTAGGAATGGTAATGTGCCGGGTGAGGTCGGCGGCAACGGTCTCGACCGTGCCTTCGATGACCAGCGAAAACGCGCCGGCCTTTGCGACCGCGTCGGCGTCGCGCATGAGCGCGGCCACATTCTCCGGGGTGCGGCCCTTGATCTTGTAGCCACCGTCCTTTTCCACCGATTGCGGCTGCAAGCCGATATGGCCCATCACTGGAATGCCGGCCGCGACGATTGCGGCGATCTGGAGGGCGACGTCGACGCCGCCTTCCAGCTTCACCGCCTGGCACCCGGTTTCCTCAGAGATGCGGCGCGCCGAGGCAAGGGCTTGCGCGGCCGAAGTCTCGTAGCTGCCGGCCGGCATATCGACCACCACGCAGGCCTTTGCCGAGCCGCGCATTACGGCCTGGCCATGGGCGATCATCATCTCCAGCGAGGCGCCGAGCGTGGTCTTGTGCCCATGCAGCACCATGGCAACGCTGTCGCCGACCAGGAGAAGGTCGACATGATCGTCGAGCAGGCGGGCGACGGGATAGGTGTAAGCGGTAAGGCATACGATCGGCACGCCGCCCTTGCGGGCGCGTATTGTCTCCGCACTGATCCTGGCGACAGCTAAGGCCATTCCTCACCTCCCGCAGCCGGCGTTGACTACAGCGCCGCGCGTCCCGTGGACGCGCAAAGGACGCTGTAGCACTTGGGTTTGCGCATGATCCTTTCCGAAAATCGATTTCGATTTTCGGGGTCATGCGGCAGCGCCGGGCGATGAGAGCTTTAGGAAGACGCAGCCGGCTTGGCAAGCGTCGGTTCGCAGGTGCGAAATGGATCGGCCAATGACCGAGCGTTTCGGCATGCCGTCAGTGCCGCAGGCGCCGCAAAACCCTTGCCTTCGCGGAGTCCTGACGCCATAAGCAGGAAGCAGGCACCGCCGTGCGCCCCGCGAGGATCTGAATGAAAACTTTCCTTCTGCAGTTTTTCACCTGGTGGAACCGCCAGACGCTGGGAACCCGTTTTCACACATGGCGCCACGGCAACAAGGTCGGCCAGGATGGGGCCGGCAACGTCTACTACGAAGGCGGCGTCGATTCGGAAGGCCGCACCCGCCGCTGGGTCATCTACGCCAATTATTCGGAGGCGTCGGCGATCCCTCCGGGCTGGCACGGCTGGATGCATCACCGCGTCGATGTGGCGCCGCCAAGCGACGACTATCGCCCGCGCGAATGGGAAAAGGCGCACGAGCCGAACCTGACGGGAACACCGGCGGCTTATCGCCCGAAGGGTTCCGTGCTCACCAATCAGCACCGTCCGCAGGTGACGGGCGACTACGATGCGTGGACGCCTGGTTCTTGACCGCCGGCCGGTCCTTTGTCGCCACAATTGGCGTTTAGCTGCTTGCTGATATGACAACGGCGAATAGCCTTGGGCGTGACAGAATCACCCGGGCCCAAACCACCGGTATCTCCGCATGAACATTTTCAGCCTGACATCGATGGCCGGACTGGCGGCAATTGGCGCTGTCGCCATGTTCCCGACAGCGTTTGCCGCGGCGCAGGCGCCTGCGGCAGCACCGGCAATCTCCGATCGCATCACCAATCCGGTCGCCGAATTTGCCGGCATCGACAAGATCACCGGCCGTATCATCACCTTCGATGTCTACATCGACGAAACCGTGCAGTTCGGCGCTTTGCAGGTGACGCCGCGCATCTGCTATTCGCGGCCGGAGAATGAAGAGCCGAAGACCGATTCCTTCGTCGAAGTCGACGAGATCACGCTCGACCGCAAGATCCGCCGCATCTTCACCGGCTGGATGTTCGCCGAGAGCCCCGGCCTAAACGCCGTCGAGCACGCCGTCTATGACGTCTGGCTAAAGGGCTGCAAGCAGAAGTCGGATGTGCCGCCGCCCGACGCGGCCAGTGCCGAGACGCCCAAGGTCGACGCGTCCAAGCCAAAGCCCGCCGCTGCTCCGGCCGCCGAACAGCCAGACCCCACGGAACCTGACGCGACCAACACCAACTGATCCTCCGGAACCGTGGTGGCAACTATGCGTTGGGCCATGGACGATGACGCATTTATGCGCTTGGAGGATATTCTGATGTCGGACAGCAAACGGATCACGGCCAGCAAAGACGACCTGCTCGAACTCGAAAAGGGGTTCTGGACGGGCGACGAAGCTTACTACGCCGCCAATGTCGACACAGAATGCCTGGTGGCATTTCCTGAGATGGCACAGGCAATGGACAATGCCGATCTGGCCAAGACAGCGACCAAGCCCAACCGCTGGCGCGACCTTCAGATCGACCTCAAGGGTATCATCGAGCCCGGCAGCGACATTATCATGCTGACCTATGAGGCTCATGCGACACGGGAAAACGGCGAGCCCTACGCGGCGCTGGTCAGCACTGGCTATGTCCACCGTGTCAACGGCTGGAAGATGATGTTCCATTCGCAGACGCCGATGGAAACCGCGAAGGGCTGACCCCTTTCACCGGTCGAGCCGGCTCGGCCGCTCGGTCTCCGATCAGGGATAAAAAACGGCTTCGCCCTTCAGCGCGTCGGCCAACATCTTCTCGTATTTGACGCGCGGCACGTCGACCGCGCCGAAGCGTTTGAGATGCTCAGTGGTGAATTGCGTGTCGAGCAGGGCAAAGCCGCGCGCCTTCAGCCGCTCGACCAGATGATACAGGCAGGTCTTGGACGCGTCGGTTTCCCGGGCGAACATGCTTTCGCCGAAGAACACGCGACCGAGCGAGACGCCATAGAGGCCGCCGACCAGCCGTTCCTCGCGCCATGCCTCGACCGAATGGCAGTGCCCCAGACGGTGCAGTTCGATATAGGCTTCGCGGATCGGCGCGTTGATCCAGGTCGAGCGGCGCTCCTCGCGCTTTTCGGCGCAGCCGTCGATCGTCGCCTCGAAATCGAAATCGAAGCGGATGTCGAACGGGTGCTTGCGAATTGTCTTCCGCAAGCTCTTCGGCGTGTGGAAGCCATCGAGCGGTATGATGCCGCGCGTCTCCGGCCGCACCCAGAACACTTCCGGGTCGGAAGCGCTCTCGGCCATCGGGAAGACGCCCGAGGCATAGGCCTTGAGCAACAGGTCGGTCGGAATGCGATAGCCGGGAGCGTAAGGACGGGTCATCGCGGCATCATAGCGGCAAGTCGGGCGCTATTCCTCTTTGGCCAGATACTTTTCCAGCCAGTGGATGTCGTAGTCGCCATTGGCGATATCGGCATTGCCGACCAGGTCGCGAAACAGCGGCAGCGTCGTCTTGATGCCGTCGACGACGAACTCGTCGAGCGCCCGGCGCAGCCGCATCATGCATTCGACGCGGTTGCGGCCGTGCACGATCAGCTTGCCGATCAGGCTGTCATAATAGGGCGGGATCTTGTAGCCGGAATAGACACCGGAATCGACGCGGATGCCGAGACCGCCAGGCGTATGGAAATGCGTAATCGTGCCGGGCGAAGGCGTGAAGGTGCGCGGGTCCTCGGCATTAATGCGGCATTCTATGGCGTGGCCGTTGAACTTGATGTCCTCCTGGCGCACCGAAAGCCCGCCGCCGGAGGCGACGCGGATCTGTTCGTGGACGAGATCGATGCCGGTGATCGCCTCCGTTACCGGATGCTCGACCTGCAGCCGCGTGTTCATCTCGATGAAGTAGAACTCGCCATTCTCGTACAGGAATTCGATGGTGCCTGCGCCGGAGTAGCCGAGGTCGGCGATGGCCTTGGCACAGATATTGCCGATGCGGGCGCGCTCCTCGGCGTTGAGGGCCGGCGAGGGCGCCTCTTCCCAGACTTTCTGGTGGCGGCGTTGCAGCGAACAGTCGCGCTCGCCGAAATGCACGCCGCGGCCGGCGCCGTCGCCGAATACCTGCACCTCGATGTGGCGCGGCTTTTCCAGGTATTTCTCGATGTAGACGGCATCGTCGCCGAAGGCGGCTCCCGCTTCCGTGCTCGCTGTCTGCAAGGCGATCTCAAGGTCAGCCTCGGTAAGGGCGACCTTCATACCGCGCCCGCCACCGCCTGCCGATGCCTTGATGATCACGGGATAGCCGATCTCGGCGGCAATGCGCCTAGCTTCCTTTTGATCGGTGACGGCGCCGTCGGAGCCCGGCACAACCGGAATGCCGAGCCGCTTTGCGGTGCGCTTGGCCTCGATCTTGTCGCCCATGATGCGGATGTGGTCGCCCGACGGGCCGATGAAGGTGATGTTGTGGGCGGCGAGAATGTCGGCGAACTTGGCGTTTTCCGACAGGAAGCCATAGCCCGGATGCACGGCATCGGCGCCTGTGATCTCGCAGGCTGCGACGATCTGGTGGATGTTGAGATAGCTGTCGCGCGACGGCGGCGGACCGATGCACACGCTTTCGTCGGCGAGCCTGACATGCATGGCGTCAGCGTCGGCGGTCGAATGCACGACCACGGTCTGGATGCCGAGTTCCTTGCAGGCGCGCAGCACCCGAAGCGCGATTTCGCCGCGGTTGGCGATGAGGATCTTCTGGAACATCCGGCCCGCTCTACTCGATCACGACGAGCGGCATGCCGTACTCGACCGGCTGGCCGTCCTCGAACAGGATCGCCGTCACCGTGCCGGCGCGCGGCGAAGGGATCTGGTTCATCGTCTTCATCGCTTCGATGATCAGCAGCGTCTGGCCTTCCTTGACCTTCTGGCCGACTTCGATGAAGGCCTTGGCGTCGGGCGAGGGCGCGAGATAGGCGGTGCCGACCATCGGCGAGGGGACCGCGTTCTTGGACGGATCGGCCACTGCTGGTGCGGCAGCCGCGCCGGCCGCGGGCTGCTGCGCTGCCGGAGCATAACCGGCCTGCGGTGCGGCGATGGCGTGGACGGCCGGCGCCTGGCGCGATACGCGCACCTTCAGGTCGCCGAGCTCGACTTCGATCTCGGTGAGATTGGTGTCGTTCAGTATGCCCGCCAGATCGCGGATCAGTTGCTGGTCAACACCGGTCTTCTTTATCGACATTTTCGAGCCTTCTGTTTGTGGGCCGGTCATAGGCGTGCCGCCAGCGCCTGCAGCGCCAGCGAGTAGCCAAGCGGCCCGAACCCGCAGATCATGCCGACAGCGACCGGCGCGACCATGGAGACGTGGCGGAATGGTTCCCGCGCGTGGATGTTGGAGAGGTGAACTTCGGCGACGGGCAGCGGCGCGACAGCGCGGATGGCGTCGTGAATGGCAATCGAGGTGTGGCTGTAGGCACCCGGATTGATGACGATGCCGGCTGCCTTGTCGCCGGCTTCCTGGATCCAGTCGACGAGGTCGCCCTCATGGTTCGACTGGCGAAAATCAATCTCGAGGCCAAGCGCGGCGCCCGCCTGCTTGCAGTCGTCGGCGATCGCGGCAAGCGTCTTGCCGCCATAGATGCCCGGCTCGCGCTTGCCGAGCGCGTTCAGGTTGGGGCCGTTCAGGACGAAAATCGTTTTCAAAAATGCCGACCTTTTCCGACGCCGGCCTCAAGCCGGCGCGCAGGGCCTTCTATAATGGGCATAGCCGCCCGCGGAAAGAGCACAAGTGCGATCTTTCACTGTCCACAACAGGCGGAAATGTGCCCGTGAGAAATAGGCTCGCGTGCAAGATCAGAGCGCGGCTTTCGCCGCCTCGATCTTTTCAGCCAGCACTTCCTGGCCGAGCGCCCCGAACACCACCTCATTGCCGACCACGTAGGAAGGCGTTCCGGTGATGGCCAGCTTGTTGGCGAGGTCGAAGGTCTTGGAGAAAGCCTCGGTGATGGTCGGATCCTTCATCTTCTCGCGCAATTTCGCCTCATCGGCGCCTAGCGACAGCGCAACCTTGATGGCCGCCGCCTCGGTGGCGCGGCCCTGGCCGCCGAGCAGGGCGTTGTGGAACTCGCCGTATTTCTCCGGATGCATCAGGTGGAAAGCCATCGAGACGACGCTGGCCTTTTGCGAATCCGGCCCGAGGATCGGGAATTCCTTGAGCACGAAGCGCAGTTCCGGATCGGCCTTTGTCAGAGCCTGCATGTCGTCGATGGCGCGTTTGCAGAAGCCGCAATTGTAGTCGTAGAATTCGACGATGGTGACCTTGCCCTTCGGATTGCCGACGACGCCGTCGAAGGTCGAGTTGAAAATCTCGGACTTGGCCTTCTCGATGACGCCGAGGCTGGCTATGCGCTGCTCTTCCTTCTGCTTGGCCTCGAGCGCCTCCTGCACTTCGAGCAGCACTTCGGGGTTCTTCAGGAGATAGTCGCGGATAATGCCCTCGACCTCAGTGCGATCGATCTTGGTGTCGGCAGAGGCGGTTTGCACGGTCTGCGCCGTGCCGGCCTTGGCGACCTGCGGACTGCCGGCGACGAACCCGAAAGCGAGCATGGCAAGAGCAGCCGCCACTCCCGTCGTGCCGAGCAATATTGCCTTGTTCATCGTCTCATCCTCTTTACCGGTTCCGGTCTATCCTAGTCGCCGCGGGCGACCGGAAGGTTCATTTCTTGAGTTTGCCTGAAGGGTTGTAGTTTATGATGTCCTGCGCGCGAATCCAGCCGGGTTCGCCACGCTTCAAGTCCTTTTGCGCGCGCATGGCGAAAATTTTCGCATTCGTGTAATCGCCGGAATAGAAATGGCCCTCGGCGGTGGCGAGTTCCGCCGCCGGAATGTTGCCAAGCTCGCCATAGGCCTGGGCGAGATAGCGGTATCCGACCGTGTTTTCCTTGTCGCGCCCGAGGCCGTTGTTGATCTGCACCACCGCCTTCTTCAGCGAATCGGGCGTGCCGATGGCCATCAGCGCCTGGCCGAGAGAAACGGGCAACAGGCCCGACCTCACCGGATCGAGGCTGACCGCCTTGGCATAGGCGTCCGCGGCGTCCTTGGGCTTGTTGGCCTTCATCAGTATGTCGCCGCGCATTTCCTGGAAGTAGGGGTTCTTCGGCTGTTCCTTGATCAGTGCATTGGCCTTGGTCAGCGCCGCGCCCAGATTGCCGTAGAGATAGGCCATCTGCGCTTCGCCATAGCGCGAGGCGAGGCTGCCCGGGGCCTTGCGGATCAGCCGCGTGGCCGCGGCCTGGCCGCCCATATAGGCGGCGATCTTGATGCGCATCATGTCGTGCCGCTGCTGCAGTGCCGGCGGATCGACCTTGTCGACATTGGGGCTCTGCTTGACCAGCACTTCGAGATTGGCGATGCGCTCCTGCGGCATCGGGTGGCTGATGCGGTAGGGATCGACCTGCGTGCCGGACAGCGACAGCGCGGTCTGGAAGCGGGCGAAGGTCTTCAGCATGCCCATGCCGGACTGGCCGGTGGCATTGAGATAGGTGATGGCAGAGCGGTCGGCGGTCGACTCTTCGGTGCGCTGGTAGGCAAGAATGCTGCGCTGCGCCATCTCGCCGCCGCCCGCGGCCACGCCCATGCCGGCGCCGGCAAGGCCGCGGCTGTTGGTGGTGGCGCCGGCAACGATGGCGCCGGCGCCAAGCAGCGTGGCGATGATGGCCATGGTCTTGGCGCGCTCGAGCTGGTCGCGTAATTTCTGCTGATGGCCGCCTGCGATGTGGCCGGCCTCATGGGCGATGACGCCGATGATCTCGTTGGGCGTTTCTGCCTGCATCAGCGCGCCGGTGTTGATGAACAGCCGGCGCCCGGTGACGAAGGCGTTGAAGCTCTGATCGTTGACCAGAACGATATCGACACCGTCATTGGCAAGACCGGCCGCCTTGAAGATCGGCCGCGCATAGTCGCGCACCAGCTCCTCGATCTCGGCATCGCGCACGACCGGCACCGCCTGGGCGAAGGCCGTCACCGAGCCGGTGACAGCGACGGCGGCGGCAAGCAAAAGCGTCGCGAAGCCGCGCGCTGTCTTCCCGATGGAAGATTTGGACATCGTTGATTTGGGTCGGCTCAGCATGAGGTCCACTGGTAAACGAGCGCGCGAACGATGAAAAGTCACGGCACCGAAACTAGGCGAACTTGTGATCCTCACATCAATCGGGCATTTGTGCGGCGCTGCCGCCGGTTGATGGCTTTGAGCGGCGGGCCGGACGGAAAGATTGAGGTCAAATGGTAGTTTCGCTGTCGCGCCGCGGTGAAGTCGAGCCGTTTCACGCCATGGACATTCTGGCCGAAGCCAACCGGCTGAAGGCGACGGGCGTGCCTGTCGTCTCCATGGCCGTCGGCCAGCCATCCGATCCGGCGCCCGTGGGCGTGAGGGAAGCAGCCGCAAATGCGCTGAGGATCGGACGCATCGGCTATACCGACACACTCGGTCTGGCGGATCTGCGCAAGGCGATCGCCACGCATTATGGCGACCATTACGGGATCGATGTCGCGCCGAACCGGATCGCCGTGACCACGGGATCGTCGGCCGCCTTCAATCTGGCATTCCTGGCGATGTTCGATCCCGGCGACCGCGTCGCCATCGCAGCACCCGGCTATCCCGCCTACCGCAACATCATGGCGGCGCTCGGCATCGAGATCGTCGAGATGGAGCTCGGCAGCGACGCCTACCTGTACGCCGAGCATTTGAAATCGGCGCACCAGGAAAAACCGCTGAAGGGCGTGTTGTTCGCCAGCCCGGCCAATCCGACAGGTGCGGTCATTCCCGTCGACGAGTTGTCGGCACTGGTGAGGACAGCCGAAGAACTCGGCATCGCGGTGATATCGGACGAAATCTATCACCGGCTGGCCTATGCCGCGCCCGACACCACGGCGCTGGCCTATGGCTCAGGCGTGACGGTGATCAATTCCTTCTCGAAATATTATTGCATGACCGGATGGCGCATCGGCTGGATGGTGCTGCCGGAAGCTCTGGTGAGGCCGATCGAGCGCATCGCCCAGAGCCTCTACATCTCGCCGCCGGAACTGTCGCAGATCGCGGCGATCGAAGCCTTCAAGGCGACGCAAGAGCTGGAAGCGGTAAAGGCGCGCTACGCCTGGAACCGCGAGCTGTTGATGCGGCGCCTGCCGGAACTCGGATTTCCCTTGGCGGCGCCGATGGACGGCGCCTTCTACGCTTTCTGCGATGTTACCCGGCATACCAATGACAGCATGGCCTTTGCGCGCAAGATGCTGGCCGAGGCGCATGTGGCGGCGACGCCCGGCCGTGATTTCGATCCACTTCAGGGCCACCGCACGATGCGCTTTTCCTATGCCGGCAGCCATGACGACATGGTCGAGGCGATGGCGCGCATCGAGCGCTGGCTGAAATAGCGGGGACGAGCATGCCGGATCTTGAACAAGTGCTGGCCGATGTCGCCGCCGAGATGGCCGAGCGCACCGATCGCGGTGACGTCGCCACCTACATTCCGCAGCTCGGCAAGGTCGATCCGAAGAAATTCGGCATTGCCGCCGTGACCAATGACGGCCGCGTGCTGGTCGCCGGCGACGCCGACCAGGCGTTTTCGATCCAGTCCATCTCCAAGGTGTTTACGCTTACGTTGGCGCTCGGCAATGTCGGCGACGCGCTGTGGCAGCGTGTCGGACGCGAGCCGTCGGGCAATCCGTTCAACTCGATCGTGCAACTCGAGCATGAGAACGGCATTCCGCGCAATCCGTTCATCAATGCCGGCGCCATCGTCGTGTCCGACATACTGCTTGCCGGCCACCAGCCGCGCGAGGCGATCGGCGAAATCCTGCGCTTCATCCAGTTCCTTGCCGATGACGAAACCATCATCATCGACCGCGAGGTCGCGGCATCCGAACGCGCCACCGGCTATCGCAACTTCGCGCTTGCCAACTACATGAAATCCTTCGGCAATCTCAACCATGCACCCGAGCTGTCGCTGGGCGTGTACTTCCACCATTGCGCGATCGCCATGAGCTGCCGGCAATTGGCGCTGGCCGGCCGCTTCCTCGCCAATGGCGGCAGAAACCCGGCAACCGGGCACTCCGTGGTGTCTGCCGAGCGGGCGCGGCGCATCGGCGCCATGATGCTGACCTGCGGCCACTATGACGGCTCCGGCGATTTCGCCTTCCGTGTCGGCATTCCGGGAAAAAGCGGCGTCGGCGGGGGCATATTGGGGATCGTGCCGGGTGTGGCTTCACTCGCCGTATGGTCGCCGGGCTTGAACGCCAACGGCAATTCCAAGTTGGGGTCGATCGCCTTGGAAAAACTGGCCAGGATGATGAACTGGTCGATTTTCGCCCCCTGACGCCTTCCATCATTCGCGCATGAAAAAATCCCGCGCCGTGGTTTGAATGGCGCGGGATTTTTGTCAGGAACCTATCTTAATCGGCTGAATAGCTTAGAAAAAGCCCTTCCGCTGCCACCAGCCGGCGCGCTTCGGCTTTTCCTCGGCCTTTGCCTCGTCGGCAACGCTGGAGGAAACCACCGGCACCGCGGAGGTATCCGCGGCCACGGCTTTGCGCCGTGACGGGCGAGCCTTGGCGGGCTCGTCGTCGACGGTCGTTTCCGTGGCGGCATCGGCCGCAGCGGGGGCGGCAGCTTCGACGGCAGCTTCCGGTGCAGCCTCGGCCGCCGTCTCATCGGCGACTTCCACCACAGCCTTCTTTGCCCTTGAAGCGCGCTTCTTCTTCGGCTTTTCGGCTGGAGCGTCGTCGTTCGCCGCGGCGGGAGCCGCCGCTTCTTCAACCGCTACGGCTGCTACGGGCTCGCTTGCGGCCGTTCCGACTTCAGCGGCCTCGGCCACCGAGGCGGTTTCGCCGGCTTCGGTCTCCGTGCCGTCTTCGCGACGATTGCGCTTGCCGCCGCGCTTGCCGCGACGGCGCTTCTTGCCCTGGGCGTCATCTGATGCTTCCACCGTTTCGACGGCGCCAACCTGGGCTTCGTCTTGCTGTGTTGCATCGTCATCGCCTGGTTCAGCGGCAAAGTCGTCGCTTGCCGCCGAAACCGAAGCACCTTCGGCGCCATGCTCGCGATCGCCATGTTCGCGTTCGCGATCCTTGCCGCCGCGCCGCCTGCGGCGCTTGCGACGCTTGCGGTCGCGGCCTTCGCCGTCCTCAGCCGATCTCGGCTGCTGCTGCGATTGCGGCTGCGCCTGGCGCGGCTGCTCGGCCTGTACCACAACCTCGTCGTCTTCCTCCTCGATGACGATCTCGTCCTCGGGCTCTTCCGGCTCGACATAGGCCGGGAAGGTTCGCGCTTCGACAAAGCCTTCCGGCTTTTCGGCAATGGCGCCGCGGAAGATCGCGTAGTGCTGCACACCGACCGTATCATCGGCCTCGACGGTGATGGTCAGGCCAAAGCGGCTTTCGAGTTCCACCAGCGTGCCGCGCTTGTGGTTGAGCACATAGAGAGCGGTCGCCGCCGGGGTCCGCACCGTGATGTGGCTGCGCGAATCCTTGAGCAGGAATTCCTCGATCGCCCGCACCACCATCAGCGCCACCGACGAATCGGAGCGCACATGGCCAGTGCCGCCGCAATGAGGGCACGGCTTCATGGTTGATTCCAGCACGCTGGCGCGGATGCGCTGGCGCGACATCTCCATCAGGCCGAAATGCGAGATGCGGCCGACTTGGATGCGGGCTCGGTCGTTCTTGAGGTGATCCTTCAGCCGCTTCTCGACGGAGCGGTTGTTGCGGTTCTCCTCCATGTCGATGAAGTCGATGACGATCAGGCCGGCGAGATCGCGCAGCCTTAATTGCCTGGCGACTTCTTCCGCGGCTTCAAGGTTGGTGTGGAGAGCGGTGTCCTCGATCGAGTGCTCCTTGGTGGAGCGGCCCGAATTGACGTCGATGGCGACCAGCGCCTCGGTCTGGTTGATGATGATGTAGCCGCCGCTCTTCAGCGTCACCTGCGGCTGCAGCATGCGGTCGAGCTGCGCCTCGATCCCGTTGCGCACGAAGATCGGCGTCGTGTCGCGGAACGGCTGAACCACCTTGGCGTGGCTCGGCATCAGCATGCGCATGAAATCCTTGGCCTCGCGGTAGCCTTCCTCGCCGGAGACAAGAATCTCGTCAATATCCTTGTTGTAGAGGTCGCGCACCGAGCGCTTGATCAGGCTGCCTTCCTCATAGACGAGGGCAGGGGCGGTGGATTGCAGCGTCAGATTGCGGACGTTTTCCCAAAGCCGCATCAGATATTCGTAGTCGCGCTTGATTTCCGCCTTGGTGCGGCTTTCGCCGGCGGTGCGCAGGATGACGCCCATGCCCTGCGGCACTTCGAGATCGGCAACGACCTCCTTGAGGCGCTTGCGGTCGACCGCACTGGTGATCTTGCGCGAAATGCCGCCGCCGCGTGCGGTGTTGGGCATCAGCACGGAATAGCGGCCGGCAAGCGACAGATAGGTGGTGAGTGCAGCGCCCTTGTTGCCGCGCTCTTCCTTGACCACCTGCACCAGCAGGATCTGCCGGCGCTTGATGACTTCCTGAATCTTGTACTGGCGGCGCACCGGCTTGCGGCGGCTGCGCACCTCTTCCAGCGCATCCTCGGCGCCTACGGATTCGATCTCGTGGTCGTCCGGATGCGAGGACTGCACCTCTTCCAGCATGCCGCGATCATTGTCCTCGGAGGTGGCTTCGCCACTTGCCTCGCTGGACGACCTTTCGTCACCCGGCTCCGCCGCAGGGACAGCTTCGGAGATCACATCCGCTTCGACGCTTGCCGCGATCGATGTCGGGCCGCCTTCCGACGGTTCGGTCCCGGATGTCTCGGCGTCGGAGGCTTCGCTGTCGCCATGCCCGGCATGATCGTCATGCCCGGCGGTATTGGCCGCGGCATGCTCGGAAGCAGGCGCTTCGGAGACGGCATCGCTGCCGGCATCGCCATGTTCGCCGTTTTCATCATCGGCGCCGGCGTCGCGCTTGTGTTCGCCGCGCTCACGACCCTTGCCGCCGCGCCGGCGGCCGCGCCGGCCGCGATCGCGACTCTGGCGGTCGTCGCCGTCATTGTCCTCGTTCTCCTCGTCCTCGGCTTCCTGCGCTTCGGCGCGCAGCAAAGCCTGACGATCGGCGACCGGGATCTGGTAATAGTCGGGGTGAATTTCACTGAAGGCGAGGAAACCGTGACGGTTGCCGCCATATTCGACAAAGGCTGCCTGGAGGGAAGGTTCGACACGCGTTACGCGGGCGAGATAGATGTTTCCTTTGAGCTGCTTCTTGTCCTGAGATTCAAAGTCGAATTCTTCAATACGGCTACCGCGGATAACGACAACGCGTGTTTCCTCCGGGTGGGAGGCGTCTATCAGCATTTTGTTGGGCATTATTTCGTTTCCTCCCGGCAGCCGTCAGCCGCAGCTTGCGAGGCAAAGCCCGCTGCTGCGTGTCTGGGATGTGGGTGCCGGATGTCTGAATGTCCGCCGGACGCCGCTTGAGCGCCATGGCGGTGCCGCCCGCAGCCACAATGGCGCGGTTTGATGCGGACCTTTCCATGATTGCGCTTGAAGCCATCGTCACCAGCAGAACCTTTTGAACCAAAGCCCGGACGAACCGGACCAGCTTGTTTGCTCATACAGAGCCGGCACGGGAACAAACCCGGCCGTTTTCCTCACGCAGGCGATTCCCCCGCCACGGGCGCACACCTGCGAAATTCGTCGCGATCACCTAAGCCTTTTCGCTGGAGCGAAAGGAGCCGCCTTTCATCTGACCTGTAGCAGGAAGCTGCGGGAGAAGCGGTTCCAGGATTGCAGTGATCCACCATCGCTTTTATGATTTGACGGGGTGGAAGGCAACCCCGATTTCGGATGCCGGCAAAAAGCAGTGCCGTAACGGAAGCACAGGCCTTAATCCTCAATGAAAAGGCTTGGTTAACCTTCTCTGGATACCAATCGTTAATCGAGTCTGCGGCCTGACCGGCATTTCGACCAACCACGCGGGCGCAAGGCGCCAAACCGGGAGCGACTGCAAAGAAATGGGACTGGCGGGCACCACAGACAAGGGCCATGGCCGTGCAGGCCGTTTCCTGCGCGCTGCCGGTGTGCTGTTGCTGCTGGCGCTTTGCCTTGCTTTTGCGCCGGTTTCACGCGCCGCCGATGCGCCACTCGGCGCCACCGCCTACAAGATGGCCGGCGACGCAACCAAGATGCGCATCGTCATCGATTTCGACCGCGAGCCCGACATCAAATGGTTCCTGCTGCGCGGCCCCAACCGGCTGGTCGTGGACCTGCCGCGCACCCGATTCGCCATTGGCGCGAAGGACGCCAAGGCCCGCGGCCTGGTCAAAGCGGTGCGTTATGGCGATCAGGGCGAGGGATCGCGGCTGATCCTGACCGGCAAGGGGCCGTTCTCGGTCGACAAGCTCGAGGTGCTCAAGAACGAGGACGGCGCAGGCTATCGCATCGCCATCGACGTGTCGGCAGCCTCCGACCGCGAGTTCGACGAAGCCCTTGCCAACCAGGCGCTGACCACCGGCTCGACCGTCTCCACCGACAAGGGCTCCAGGGTCGGCACAGGGCCGATCTCCAATCCCGGGCATCGCTTCACCATCGTCATCGATCCCGGCCATGGCGGCATCGACGGTGGCGCCGAAGGCCTCAACGGCACCATCGAGAAGAACGTGACGCTGGCCTTCGCCACCGAACTGCGCGACAAGCTCGCCGCCGTCGGCAACTACGACGTGTTCATGACGCGCGATTCCGACGAGTTCCTGCGGCTCGATGACCGCGTGCGCATCGCCCGTCAGCACGAGGCCGACCTTTTGATCTCGATCCATGCCGACACGATCAGCGTCAAGGGTATCAGAGGCGCCACCGTCTATACCGTCTCCGACAAGGCGTCCGATCCGCAAGCGCAGGCGCTTGCCGACCGTGAAAACCTCTCCGACCAGTTCGCCGGCATGGTGATCAAGGACGACAACAAGGAAGTCACCGACATACTGATCGACCTGATCCGCCGCGAGACGCATAATTTCTCGATGAGCTTTGCCCACACTCTGGTCGGCCAGTTGTCCACCAGCGTCGGCCTGATCAACAATCCGCAGCGTTCGGCCGGTTTCAAAGTGCTGAAAGCGCCCGATGTGCCGTCGGTGCTGGTGGAACTCGGCTATCTCTCCAACGCCAAGGATGAAGCGCAACTGCTCGACGCCGACTGGCGCGGCAAGGCGGCGGAGAGCATCACCAACGCCGTCGCCCTGTTTGCCTCCGCCAAGATGGGAACGGGAACCGGAGGCTGAGATGGTCGCCGCCGCCCACGACCGGAGGCAGCGTTGCACGACGACAACACCAGGCGCTTTTATTTCAGGTGGGGGATGCCTAAACCGGGCACTGCCGTATTTTGCCCACATGGTGGCGACATGGGTTTTCCATCACGGATCGGGACAGTTGCGAAGGCTTGCGCGAAAGGCGGCTTCGTCTAGGAAATTCCCGGACCTCGGACTGGAGCGGGCATGATTCGTCTTATCGGCTATTTCTTTGGTATCGGCACGACGCTGGCGCTTATCGTCGCCGCGGGCGTGGCGATATACATCAGCCATCTATCGAAAGACCTGCCCGACTACGAGGTTCTGGCCAAGTACGAGCCGCCAGTGACGACCCGCATCCATGCTTCCGACGGCTCGCTGATGGCCGAATATGCGCGCGAACGGCGGCTCTATCTACCGATCCAGGCGGTTCCGGACCGGGTCAAGGCGGCGTTCCTGTCGGCCGAGGACAAGAATTTCTACAACCATCCCGGCATCGACATCACCGGGCTTGGCCGCGCCATCTACGTCAACCTGCAGAATCTGGGTTCGGGCAGGCGCCAGGTCGGCGCCTCGACCATCACCCAGCAGGTGGCGAAGAACTTCCTCTTGTCCTCGGACCAGACCTACGAGCGCAAGATCAAGGAGATGATCCTGGCCTTCCGCATCGAGCAGGCTTATTCGAAGGACCGCATCCTTGAGCTCTATCTCAACGAAATCTTCTTCGGTTTCGGCGCCTATGGCGTTGCGGGCGCGGCACTGACCTATTTCGACAAGTCGGTCAACGAACTCACCGTCGCGGAAGCCGCTTATCTGGCGTCGCTGCCGAAGGGGCCCAACAACTACCATCCCTTCAAGCATGCCGACCGCGCCATCGAGCGCCGCAACTGGGTCATCGACCAGATGGTCGAGAACGGCTACGTGACGCGCGAGGAAGGCGACAAGGCCAAGGCCGAGCCGCTTGGCGTGACGCCGCGCCGCAATGGCTCCTATCTGTTTGCGGGTGAATATTTCACCGAGGAAGTGCGCCGCCAGATCATCTCGCGCTATGGCGAGAACGCGCTCTATGAGGGCGGCCTTTCGGTGCGCACGACGCTCGATCCGAAGATCCAGCTCATCGCCCGCAAGTCGATGCAGAACGGCTTGCTCAAATACGACACGCTGCGCGGCTATCGCGGACCGGTGACGCATATCGATGCTTCCGGCGACTGGGGCGTGGCGCTGGGCAACGTCAAGGGGCTGGAAGACGTGCCGGAATGGTCGCTTGCCGTCGTGCTCGACAGCTCGGCGACCGGCCTTTCCATCGGCCTGCAGCCGACGCGGCAGATATCAGGCGACATCGTCAAGGAACGCGTCGAAGGCGCCGTCAGCAAGGAAGACATGAGCTTTGCCATGCGCCATGTGGTCGATGGCAAGACGGTCAAGGCCAAGTCTCCGGCCGATGTACTGCAGCCCGGCGACGTCATCTTCGTGCAGAAGAACGAAGGGTCGGAAGGCGCCTACACGTTGCGCCAGGTGCCGGAAGTGGAGGGCGGCCTGATCGCCATGGATCCACATACCGGCCGCGTGCTGGCCATGGTCGGCGGCTTCTCCTATGCGCAGTCGGAGTTCAACCGCGCCACGCAGGCGATGCGCCAGCCGGGATCGTCCTTCAAGCCGATCGTCTATTCGGCCGCGCTCGACAATGGCTATACGCCGGCCTCGGTGATCATGGACGGACCGATCACCATCCAGAGCGGCACCACGACCTGGACGCCGAAGAACTATGACGGCACGGTGGCCGGTCCCGCGACCTTGCGTTCCGGCATCGAAAAGTCGCGGAATTTGATGACGGTGCGGCTCGCCAACGACATGGGCATGAAGCTGGTGGTGGAATATGCCGAGAGGTTCGGCGTCTACGACCATCTGGCGCCGTATCTGCCGATGGCGCTGGGTTCCGGCGAGACGACGGTGATGCGCATGGTGTCGGCCTATTCGATCATGGCCAATGGCGGCAAGTCGATCAAACCCTCGCTCATCGACCGCATCCAGGACCGCTACGGCAAGACCGTGTTCAAGCAGGACGAGCGCGGCTGCGAAGGTTGCAATGCGCCCGAATGGAACAACCAGCCCGAACCGGAACTGGTCGACAATTCCGAGCAGGTGCTCGATCCGATGACCGCCTACCAGATCACCTCGATGATGGAAGGCGTCGTCCAGCGCGGCACCGGCGCCACCATCGCCGAGCTTGGCCGCCACATCGCCGGCAAGACCGGAACGACCAATGACGAGAAAGACGCCTGGTTCATCGGCTATACGCCGAACCTCGTCGTCGGCCTCTACATGGGTTACGACACGCCACGCGGTCTCGGCCATGGCGCCACCGGCGGTGGTCTGGCGGCGCCTATCTTCAAGGACTTCATGCGCGTTGCGCTGGACGGCACGCCCAATGTCGACTTCAAGGTGCCGGAAGGCATGAACCTGGTCGCGATCAACCGCAAGACCGGCATGCGTGCCGCGTCGGGCGATCCCGGCACCATCATCGAAGCCTTCAAGCCCGGCACCGGCCCAGCCGACAGCTATTGGGTGATCGGCATGGGCGCCGACGGGTCCAACGGCGCCGGCGGACCGCTATCGCCGCAGGCTACGGAAGCCATCCAGGCACCCGGCGGCGGACTCTACTGACGACCTGATTTTTTACGTCGAGTGGGCTGGCTTGTTGAGCCGGCCCATTTCGCTTTACAGGCAGCAATGCCGTGCCTATGTATCGCGCCGACCCAAGCGCCACTTCAAAAACAGGACAGAACAACCAGCCATGCGCGCGGAAACGCAGAATATTGTCGACGAGATCAGGCAGGCGATCACCCTGCTGAGGAGGCATCTTTGACTGGGATCAGGCTATAAAGCGGCTTGAATACCTGAACGTGCGCGCCGAGGATTCCAGCCTCTGGAATGATCCGCTGGAAGCGCAAAAGCTGATGCGCGAGCGCCAGGGCCTCGAAGACGGGATCGCCGGCGTCAAAAGCCTGACTCAGGCGCTGGAAGACAATATCGGCCTGATCGAACTGGGTGAGGAAGAGGGCGACCAGAGCGTGATCGCCGAGGCGGAAGCAGCCCTCCGCTCGATGCAGGGCGAGGCCAAGGCCCGCCAGGTCGAGACGCTGCTGTCGGGCGAGGCCGACGCCAACGACACCTATCTCGAAGTCCATGCCGGCGCCGGCGGCACCGAGAGCCAGGACTGGGCCTCGATGCTTCTGCGCATGTACACGCGCTGGGCCGAGCGTCGCCGTTTCAAGGTCGAAGTGCTGGAAGTCCATGACGGCGAAGAGGCCGGCATCAAGTCCGCCACGCTCCTGATCAAGGGCCACAATGCCTATGGCTGGCTGAAGACCGAGTCGGGCGTTCATCGCCTGGTCCGCATTTCACCCTATGACAGCAATGCGCGCCGCCACACGTCCTTCTCCAGCGTCTGGGTCTACCCGGTCGTCGATGACAGGATCGAGATCGACGTCTCGGAATCCGATGTACGCATCGACACCTACCGCTCATCCGGTTCGGGCGGCCAGCACGTCAACACCACGGACTCGGCGGTTCGCATCACCCATATCGCCACCGGCATCGCGGTTGCCTGCCAGGCCGAACGCTCGCAGCACAAGAACAAGGCGAAGGCCTGGGAAATGCTGCGCTCGCGCCTTTACGAGGAAGAGCTGAAGAAGCGCGAAGCGGTGGCCAATGCCACAGAAGCGTCGAAGAGCGACATCGGCTGGGGTCACCAGATTCGTTCCTATGTGCTGCAGCCCTACCAGTTGGTGAAGGACCTGCGCACCGGCGTCGAGAGCACCAGCCCGTCGAGCGTGCTCGACGGCGACCTCGACGACTTCATGGAAGCCTCGTTGTCGCAGCGCATCGAGGGCGGTGCCGGTGAAGCCGTGGCCGACCTCGACTAGGATATGTTCATATTCAGCTGAGGCCGGCCTGCGAATGGATGATACCTGCGCTTCCGCCACTTTCTTGAATAAGAACATCCCTTGGCGGGGGAGCGAAGGAGGAACCATGACTCGCAGGCTCACCGGCAAATGCTTTTGCGGCACGGTTCAGTATGAAGTGGCGGACGAGTTCGTCTATGCCGCGATCTGCCATTGTTCGAACTGCCGGCGCACCACAGGTTCCGCCTTCAAGCCCTTCGCCGGCATCGAGCGCGCGAAACTTGCCCTTGCCGAAGGGCATCACGGGCTCATCCATTTCGGCGATGACAGCGGCCACGATGCGCATTGCAGCCGCTGCGGCTCGTTGCTGTATTCGCTGGTCCGCGACGGCGCCTATGTCCATGTCGCCATGGGCACGCTGGTCGACGATCCGACGATCCGGCCGACCGCGCACATCTTCGTCGGCTCCAAAGCGCCATGGTTCACCATCGCCGACGACTTGCCGCAATATGAAGGGCATGTGGTCGCCGGTCCAGGCGAAGTATAGGCTGGAACCACATTCGGCCAATCCCGTTGTTTCGATGCCCGTCTGCCGGGAGTTGAGCCTGGCCTTGGATCTCGTCAGCGGTTGCAGATAGCGGCGTAGATGTGGCGGCCTCGCGCAGCAACTTCTTGCGCCAGCCTAGGAATCAGCCCAGCATCCGAGGGCTGGAAGAGAAAAAGCATTTATGGCCGGACGCGGCATATCTGCGACCTGACGATCCGGCCACTGGGAAGACACGTTCCGGGAACGGGCAAGCGAAACGCTTGATGCTCGTTTGAAAGGAACGCTTCCATGTCTGCTGCCACTCTCCGATCGGCCAGAGCCGTTCAACCGGCTGGCCGACTCCTGTTTTCCTTGTTCGTGACCCCGATCTTTGCAATCGCGATGCTTGCTGCGGTGCTGACCGCACCCGCCTTCGCCCATGACGCCAAGCCTACGGCGGCGAAGCCGCAAGGCTGGAGTTATCCCTTCGCCTGCTGCGCAAACTACGACTGCCGTACCACCCATACCGGCGAGGTGCTGGAAAAGCCGGAGGGCTATGTCATCGCCGGAACGGGGGAGGTCGTGCCGATGAGCGACAAGCGGGTCAAGGACTCACCCGACGGCGATTTCCACTGGTGCGCGCACCAGGCCGGCCTCGACGCAGGCAAGACGATCTGCCTGTTCGTGCCACCGCGTTCCTACTGAGTTCTGTTGGCAGTTCTCATCGGAAGGCCGGCCTTGGTGCTGAAGGCGCTTGCGTCAGACGGAAGCAGCGAGTGCTGAGGCGAAGTCGCGATACGGCCGCAGTGGGCGACCCAGAAGTGCCGTCAGGCGCTCGACGTCGCCGGTCTCGGGCAGCATCCCGTCGGTAAAGAAACGCTCGCCCATCAGGCGCATGTCGTAGGCCATCCAGGCGGGCAGGAACTGCTTGAGATTTTGCTCAAAACCCTCCGTATTGTCGCCGCTGTAGCTGATCGGGCGGGCGAGTACGTCTGACCAGATTGCGGCAATGTCCGTCCCGGTCAGTGTCTGCGGACCGACGAGGTTGATCCTCTCGAACGCAAGCGGCTCCTTGGACCGTTCGCGACGCAGCAGCTCAAGAGCGGCGATCTCGGCGATATCGCGGGCATCGATCATGGCGAGACCCTTGGGGCCGATCGGCATTGGGTAGGTGCCGTAGCCGGTGATGACGTCTTCGACCGTCAGATCGTTCTGGATGAAGTAGGCCGGGCGCAAGATCGTAGCTTTGAAGTCCATCTGTTCGATCATTCGCTCCACGCCGAACTTGCCCGCGAAATGCGGCACGTTCACATAGACGTCAGCGTGGATCACCGAGAGATAGACGATCCGCTCGATGCCGGCCGATCGGGCGACATTCAAGGCGATCAAAGCCTGGGTGAATTCGTCCGGCACCACGGCGTTCAAGAGGAACAGCGTGGAAACGCCAGACATGGCTTTGCGCAGCGAATCGACATCGAGAAAGTCGCCTTGCACGACGGATACGCCTGCCGGAAAACTGGTTTTCGACGGATCGCGCACGAGAGCACGCACATCGGCGCCGCGCTTGGCGAGCTGTTCGACGACTTGGCGGCCGATATTGCCGGTGGCGCCGGTAACGAGAATGGTCATGGAATTTCTCCTGTTGGGTTGCTTGACAGCCCCAATATGTGTGGCTCACAAAGAGCCCAGTAGACGGCAATTTTAGACACGTCGTCTCACTGGTGGGACAGTCATGGATCTTTTAGCCCTTGCCGATTTTAACCTCGTGGCTCGCCATGGCGGCTTCGGCAAAGCGGCAAGGTCCACCGGCCGGCCCAAGGCAACATTGTCCCGGCGCGTTGGCGAATTGGAAAGCAGTCTCGATCTGCGTCTGTTCGAACGGGGTGCGCGTAACCTGAAGCTGACCGAAGAAGGACGGGCGCTCTTCGAGCGGACGGGGGCGTTGCTTGCCGAGCTGGACGAGACGGCATCGGCGATTGCCTCGGGCGGCCAGAGACCCAAGGGCAGATTGCGGATCAGCGCGCCTTTGCATTTTTCGCAGACTGCAATGGGGAGGATCGCCGCGGGATTTGCCCTGAGGTATCCTGAGGTGAGGCTTGAAGTGACCACCGAAGACCGGCATGTCGACATGATCGAGGAAGGCTACGATCTGGTAATCCGGGTCAATCCGGATCCCGATGAAAGCCTGGTCGGACGGGCGTTTCTCCGCGACCGCCTGGTCGTTGTGGCGAGCCCGGACCTTCCTCGCCCGGCCGATGGGCTCGCCGCTCCTGGCGTTGCGCGCGGGACAGGCGAGCGGCAAACATGGCAGGTGAAGACACCAGGTGGCCGGGCAACACTTAGAATCGAGCCGGTCCTCGCCTTGTCGACGCTCATCATGGTCCGGGATGCGGTGCGAGCCGGCATCGGCGCAGGACGGCTTCCCATTTCGTTGGTGGCCCACGACCTGGCTGACGGCACACTGGTGAATTGGGGGGATATTGACGGCCCGGAGATCTCTCTATGGACGCTCTACCCGTCGCGGCGGCTGCTCAGCGCGCGCGTGTCGGCGTTCCTGGATTTTCTGAAACAGGCTTTCCCAAACGGGACGCCGGACGAACTGGCCGCCTATATCGGCAGGTGACCACGATTGGGAGGTGACGACGGGTCCGCTTCGGCCAGAGCGCCGCTCGGCTCGATCGATCAGAGCCTGCTGACAGACAGTTGTCAGGAGCCTTCCTTTATGGTGCCTTGCCGCATGGGTGGCGGGCAACGGAGAGGAAAGCTTTTCATGACCATCAAGGCCAGCTGTCATTGCAAGGCGACGACGTTCGAGGTCTCGCAGGCGCCCGAGACGGTAACACAATGCACCTGCTCGTTCTGCTCCAAGCGCGGTTCGCTGTGGGCTTACTACGTTCCGTCGCAATTCAAGCTCACCAGCTCGCCGGAAAACGTTTCCTTCTATCAATGGGGATCGAAGACCGTCAAACACGGGTTTTGCGCCATTTGCGGCTGCGGCACCTTCACCGAAACGCCGGACTGGTCGACCGGAAAACCGGACTTCGACAATCCCAAGATCTCAGTCAATTCGCGGCTGTTCGACGATTTCGACCTCGACAAGGTCGAGGTGGTCGTCATTGACGGCAAGAACCTCTGGTAGGCCAGCACCAGCCACCGAAGCGGAAGTGTGGCGCGAGCGGGGAGAAGCCGCTTTCGCCGCTCGGTTTTTCGCCGCATTTCATGTTACAAGACCGGAGAAGGGCTTATATGCGCGAGCCGCAAAGGCCGCGCTTTGGAGAGGGACGATCCTTATGAAAAAGACTGTGCTCGTCGCCGTTGCGACGGCTGTGCTGGTGAGTGCCTGCACCACGACCGATCCGTACACCGGGGAGCAGAAGGTTTCGAACACCGCAGCCGGCGCCGGCCTTGGCGCCCTGGCGGGCGCGGGCCTCGGCCTGCTTGCCGGCGGCAATGACCGCCGCAACGCGCTGATCGGCGCCGGTATCGGCGCGCTGGCCGGCGGCGCCATCGGCGCGACCATGGACCAGAACGAGGCTGAACTGCGCCGCCAGCTCGAAGGCACCGGCGTCAGCGTCACCCGCACCGGCGACCAGATCATCCTCAACATGCCGTCCGACATTACTTTCAACGTCGACCAGGATGCGGTGAAGCCTGGCTTCTACCAGGTGCTGAACTCGGTTGCGCTGGTGCTGAAGAAGTTCAAGCAGACCACGGTCGACGTGTTCGGCCACACCGATTCGACCGGCGGCGACGAACACAATTTCGATCTGTCGCAGCGCCGCGCATTGGCGGTCGCCAACTATCTCTCAGGCCAAGGTGTCGATTCGCGCCGCTTCGCCGTCACCGGATTCGGCAAGACCCGTCCGATCGCGTCCAACGGAACGGCGGCCGGCCGTGCGCAGAACCGGCGCGTCGAGATCCAGCTTTCGCCGCTGACCTGAATTGTTCGGCATCGAAATGCGAAGGCGGCCCCCGCAAGGGGCCGCTTTCTTTTTGGGCTCCTGTGGTCCGCCAAAAGGTCTAACGCATTAGAGATTTCTAATAATCCCTTTCCGGAGGCCTTGGAAGGGATTAGCATTGGTGCGGTTCCAGAGGGGATGGGGCGATACAAACGGCCATGCAGTCACTTAGTCGGCCCCGGTCCTGCACGGCCAGATAAGGAAATCTGGGAGGAATGCATGACAAGAACAGCTCGTCTTGGGCGTTGCGGCGTCCTCATTTTGACAGGTCTGGTCTCCGCTTGGTGCGCAGCGGCCACGGCTCGAGCCGAGGACGCCAACAAAGCCGACATCGAAGCGTTGAAGAAATCGCTCGCCAAATATGAAGACTACACGGTCGCCGTCCGCGACCTTTATCTGTCGACTGTCGGGTGCGTCTATTACAGCGGGGACAGGATCGAGGGCGCAATGGACTATCCGAAGGGCGCTATGGGCATCCATTTCGTCAACGTCCCGAGTGTCGGTCAGAAACTCGATCCGATGCGCCCCAATGTGCTGATCTACGAGCCGACCAAGAAAGGCTTGAAATTGGTTGGCGTGGAATGGCTGGTGCCCCTGACGCCAGACACCAAGGAACCTCCAAAACTATTTGGCCAGACCTTCATGGGACCGATGGAAGGGCACTATCCGCTCATTCCGAGGGAGTTCGTCCACTACGACCTTCATGCCTGGCTGTTCAGAGACAATCCGAACGGCATGTTCAGTCCGACCAACCCGAACGTGAAATGCAGCAAGGCAGAGTTTCCGATGCTGGAAAACCCGACCAAGATGATGCCCGGCCCGATGTGACGGACGGGCCAGGATAGGAGCGTGCCAAGAGTGCAAGCTGGCCGGCTGCATTTGAGAGCGCTCGGGAGTCAGGCTCGGACGACGATCGGCATGAGGGCCGGCGCGCATGAAGGCTGCCCGCATGAAGACAGGTATCTGGTCGCGGAAGTCGACAATGGCGCTGCGAGCCGTCAGTCGAAGGTAAAAGCGGCCCGCAAGGGCCGTTCTTGTTTGGCATGTCGGACTCCGTAATCAAGGCCTACGAGGTCGGCTGATCGACAATTGCCGCAACGATACGGCGCACGATCGGCAAGACCAGCAGCAGACTTGGAAAGCCCACTAGCCATGATGCTCCCCATGCATACGGCCAGGTCGCCACGAAACCGGTTGTCCAGCCCGCATTGATCAGCGTCGCTACCGCGGAAACAATGCACGACATCAGGATGGAAAGTACGAATGGCATTACCAGCGCATTGTAGGAGGCCGGTAGCTTCCTCGATTTCAAAACCTTGTGGGATGACGGTCGCATCACCTATCTCCTTCTCGAAAAGTGGAAGTATGCGCGGCTGGGCGCAGTCAGGCGGCCTGCGCCATTTGCTGGGCAAGGTTTCGAATAAAGCCGCGCAACGAACGCGGTTCGCGGCCCAGGGCGGCGCGCAATGTCAGACTGTTTCCGCCAAGGCCATAGTGGGCATAGTGGGCGTATATTTTGGCCAGCACCTGCATTTGGCGGTCATTGTAGGGAAGGCGTGCCTCGGCCGCCCACTCGCCAAATGTCGGCTCACCAGAAGAGATGGGTCGGCCAAGTTCCTCACTCATCATCGCAACGATGTCTTCCCGGCTGTGCATGCCGTCAGCGCACAGATCGAGGGTCGCGTAGGACAATCGCGCTTCGGTTAGGGCGATCGCCGCCACCTCAGCGACGTCGCGGTAGTCGACGCGGGCCAGCTTCGCCGTCTTTGGAAACGGTTCCGAGAAAACACCATGTTCAACGACGGACGGCCAGGCCGCTGCGAGGTTCTGCATGAAATTGGCAGGGTGCAGAATCGTATATTCCATCGTCGTCGAGTAGAGAGCAGCCTCGACAGGCACCTTGCTGGCATGGTTCTTCAGTCGCGTATTGGTAGGCTGGATCACCGACGAGAAGACGAACTTTCGAACTCCTGCTCGCGTGGCGGCCTCAACCATGGCAACGCCCATGGCTGCTTCATCGGGAGCAAAAGCCGGCCCAATGTGAAAGACGCCGTCGACGCCCTCGACCGCCCTTTCGAGGCTCTGACGATTTCGCAAATCTCCTGTCGCAACCTCGGATGCCCCTAGCTTCCGGGCCTTTTCGGCATTCGCAGGGTCGCGAACGAGCGCTCGAACATTGGCATTGCGGCGGACAAGTTCAGGCACGACAAGTCCCGCAACTCGGCCTGTGGCACCAACGACCAGAACAGTTGGATTGGCTACTTGCATGACGATTCCCTTCCATCAAGCCTGTCCTCGCGGGACAACTTGCAGAGAGGTACGACGTCGCAATTGTCGTTACAATTACCCGTTTTTGCGATATATTATGTCGAAGATCGGGAGAATACATGAGCCGGATGGACGATTTCGAGGCTTTCATCACGATCGTCGAGCATGGAAGTCTGACGACTGCCGCACATCGGCTGAGCCGCTCGCTGCAGTCGGTCAGCCGGTCCCTGGCGGCACTGGAGCAATCAGTCGGCGTCGAGCTGATCCACAGGACAACGCGTCGCTCGACACCGAGTGAAGTGGGAGCAGCCTTTTTCAACCGGATCAAACCCGCGGTCGACGAAATAAACGAAGCAAGACTTCAGGCGATCAATCAACGATCGGAGCCGGCAGGCGTCCTGCGCATCGGGGCGCCGGTTCTGTTTGGCCCGAACGTCCTGATGCCTGTCATCGCGGAATACATGCGGACATTTCCCCGGGTCGAGGTCGATCTTCAACTTTCCGATGGATTTGCCGATCTTGGCGCCGAAGGTCTCGACCTGGCAATACGCATCGGCGATTTGCCGGATTCCAAATTGAAAGCCAAACGCCTGGGGGCGTTGCGGCGCGTTGTGTTCGGCGCGCCTTCCTATTTCGCGCGGTGTGGCCGGCCGGCCCATCCCTTCCAGCTGAGTGAGCACAGTTGCATCATCAGAACCGCTAACGAGCGTCCAGGTGAATGGACGTTTCAGATCGACGGGAAACCCCGGACCGTGAAGGTCGCAGGCGCTTTTCGCTCCAATCTGATGACCTCGGTCTATGCCGCCGCAATCCACGGACTGGGTTTGGGCTTCTCGCCTCTGTGGCAGATAAGACATTTGGTCGACGACGGTCTCGTCGAACTGGTTTTGACGGAATTCGAGCCGGCACCGGTGCCGATCCATGCCTTGTGGCAGGAAGGCCGGTCATCTTCGGCCAAGGTTCGGGCATTTCTGGATTTATTGGCATCCCGCCTGGAACTGAAAAGCCTGTAGCATCGACGGGCTATTTAAGCCCTCCAGGCCGGAAGCGATCGGGTAGATCGAGCCTGTCTTGCGATTACCGCGCATGGCGCCGACTGATCCTGGAGCGGGCTCCAGATCTCACATCCCCGTCGCGTCCAAGCAAGCCGCGCGTCCTCGGGACGCCGCGGCTCATGGGATCAGACCTTGGCGACGATCTTCATGAAGGCCGGCATGTCGTCGCCGAAGCCGACGGTGCCGTCATTGTCTTCACCGCGGTTGTTGCCGCGGGCAGGGCGGCTGTTGCTGGCGCGCTGCGGCCTTGTGTCGCCGCGTTCCGGGGCACGGTTCTCGTTGTTGCGATCGGAGACCTTGCGGTCGCTGTTTTCGGAGCGAATCGCTTCCTTGCGCTGATGCCGTTCGCCGATGTCGGCGACCGCGGCCTCGGCTACCGCCGGCTGTTCCTCGCGCGCGGCATCTGCCGCTGGCGCGTCGTCGCTGCGCTTGGCATGGCGTTCGCGCGGCTTGCGCTCGCCACCGTCCTTGCGATCATGGACCTTGCGGTCCTCGTCCTTGCGGCCGGCGCGGCGCGGAGCGCCACGGCCACGGCGGGGCGCTTCGTCCTCGCCGCCTTCGCTGGCGACCACGGTCGACAGGTCGCCGTCATGCCACTCGATCTTGTTGCCGATCAGCCGCTCGATGGCGTCGATGTATTTGGTGTCGGACTTGGTGGCGATGGTGAAGGATTTGCCCGAGCGTCCGGCGCGGCCGGTGCGGCCGATGCGGTGGACATAATCTTCGGCGTGGATCGGCACGTCGTAGTTGAAGACGTGGCTGACGTCGGGAATGTCGAGGCCGCGCGCGGCGACGTCGGACGCCACGAGATAGCGCAATTTGCCATCGCGGAAATTGGCCAGCATCTGCATGCGGGCGCGCTGGTCCATGTCGCCATGCAGGGCGCCGGCGTCGAAATCATACTTCAGCAGCGAGCGGAACAGCTCCGCGACCTCGACCTTGCGGTTGCAGAAAATGATAGCGTTCTTCAGCTCGGCGTCTTCGGCCTTTATCAGATTGCGAAGCGTCTCGCGCTTGTCCCACGGCTTGGAGCCGGACTTGACCAGGCGCTGGATGATGTTGGTGGCAGCGGATGCCGCCTTGGAAACCTCGACGCGCACCGGCGCATGCAGGAACTTCTCGGTGAGCTTGGTGATCTCCGGCGGCATGGTCGCTGAGAAGAACAGCGTCTGCCTGGTGAACGGGATCATCTCGCAGATGCGCTCGATGTCGGGGATGAAGCCCATGTCCAGCATGCGGTCGGCCTCGTCGATGACGAGGATCTCGACGCCGTTGAGCAACAGCTTGCCGCGCTCGCGGTGATCGAGCAGACGGCCGGGCGTGGCGATCAGCACGTCGGCGCCGCGCTCCAGCTTCTTGTCCTGCTCGTCGAAGGAGACGCCGCCGATCAGCAGCGCGATGTTGAGCTTGTGGTTCTTGCCGTATCTGATGAAATTCTCTTCGACCTGCGCGGCGAGCTCGCGCGTCGGCTCGAGGATCAGCGTGCGCGGCATGCGGGCACGGGCCCTGCCTTTTTCGAGGCGGGTCAGCATCGGCAGCACGAAGGAAGCCGTCTTGCCGGTGCCGGTCTGTGCTATGCCCAGAATATCCTTGCCGAGCAAGGCATGCGGGATGGCGCCAGCCTGGATCGGCGTCGGCACGGTGTAGCCCGCATCGGTGACTGCGGAAAGGACCTTGGGCGACAGGCCGAGGTCTGAAAAGGTCAACGCTTCTAGAGCGGTCGTGGTGTCTGAGGACAAGAGTTGCTGTCTTTGGCTGGTTCGGGGAAGCGCAACGGCATCCGTCGCGGCAAGCACAGCGTGCCTGCAAGATTGGTATTGCGATTAGGCGCAAGCCCGCGATTTGTCAACAGAAACGGGCGGGATTGGCACGATTGTGAAAACGTAAGCTTAATCGCGATGCTTAATTAGGTAGTCACTCTTTGCGCCGGCTCAATAGCGAAACTGCTCGGCGAGAATGCGTTCGTTCCACGAATGGTTGGGATCAAACAGCAGCGTTGCCGTCGCAGTCGGCGATTCGCGGACCGTTACGGAAGCCACCGCCTTGACCTCGGTGTGGTCGGCGGCGGTGTTCACCGGGCGCTTTTCCGACTCCAGAATATCGAAGCGTACGGTCGCCTTGTTTGACAACAAGGCACCCCGCCAACGGCGCGGCCGGAACGGGCTGACCGGGGTCAGCGCGAGCAACGGCGCATCCAGCGGCAGGATCGGCCCGTGCGCCGAAAGATTGTACGCGGTGGAGCCGGCCGGCGTCGCGATCATCACGCCGTCGCAGTTCAGTTCCTCGATGCGGACCTGCTCGTCGACGGTGATGCGGATCTTTGCCGTCTGGTAGGACTGACGCCACAGCGCCACCTCGTTGATGGCGAGTGCCGAAACCGTCTCGCCCTCATGCGTCAACGCCAGCATTTCCAGCGGGCGGATCGTTTCGGCGACGGCGGCCGCGATGCGCTCGGTGAGGCCCCCGACGCGGTACTCGTTCATCAGGAAGCCGATGGTGCCACGGTTCATGCCGTAGACCTTCTTTCCCGTGCTCATCGTGTCGCGCAAGGTCTGCAGCAGGAAGCCGTCGCCACCCAGCGCCACCACCACCTGGGCGTCGTCGAAGGATGCCTGGCCATAGCGGGCCGACAGGCTCTCCATCGCCGCCTTGGCATCGGCAGTGTCGGAGGAGACGAAGGCGAAATTGGCTTTGCTCATGACATTCCGATGGCGGTCGGCCGATGGCGGTCGGCGGCGGTTGCGTGGGGTAGCATGGGCAAGCGCATCTGCAAAGGGAGGCATCGTCGGCGCAGTTGCGGCCGCGGCGAAACGAAATCGGCGGCTCGCGCTTCATGTCGCCGGAACGGCGAATGTGATGGTTAAGTGCGAGCTTAAGCACTCGTAAAGCCTGATCGATCATGTTAGCCGACAGAGGATGGGTGGCTGGGGGGCTAGCCAGTCGAGACCTGTATATTGCCGGTGACACGCCTGATTATCGTCTTCCTGATGCTGGGAAGCTTCGCCCTTCTCTTTGCTGAGCTTGTACGGCATTCCGAAGACATGAGCTCCAGGCCGACGGCCTCACGCTGCGGCGACGCCGGCGTGCCATGCCCGCAAAACGCGTTGTAGGCTGAAGCCAATCTGCCAACGACGATCCATCGCTCACTGCGCGACGATCTGAAGATTGGCGTTGCCGTAGAATGTGTAGGCGAGATAGGTCGGATCGCCGGTCTGGTAGAATTCTCTGCGGACATCCTGCAGGATCTCGGCCAGATAGACCGGCCTGTCCTTGATCCGCGTGCTGATGCCACCATAGAAATCGGTCGAGAAGGCCGCTGCCGCGCGGTCGGTCAGTGGCCACATGCCGCCGATGAAGCCGGAAGCGCCGCCCGCCAGAACCGCCGGACCCCAGCCCTGCACGAAGCCGCCGAGCATCTGGGAACGGCCTGTGTCGCAGGCGTTGAAGAAGTAGAACGGATTGCCCTTGCCATGCGCGGTGGCGACCAACGCAGCCCATGTATCCGGGTCGAGCGACTGATCGACGAGATCGATGGCAAAGACCGGCCGGCCGCTGCCCGGTTGGTTGACCGCGCCATGACCGGAGAAATGAATGAAACCGGTCGAGACTTCACCGACCAGTTTCTCGAAAGAGGTGAAATCGCCATCGAAGCGGCGGTAGCCGTAAAGCTTGCTCAGCGCCGCGATCTCGTCCTGTTGGAAGCGCAGCGAGCGCTTGTCGACATAGGAGGGCGCGACAGCCGCGACGCCGGTGAAGGTCATGCGGTCGAGCGGGTTGTCGACCTGTGAGGCACTGCTGCGCGGAGCCCAGCGCGCCAGCCGATAGCCCATGCCGAGAAAACCGTCGGCGGTGGCGCCGTCGACGCTGCGCGGGCGGATCAATTCCCAGGGCAGTGTCGGGCTGTTCGAGGTGATCTGGATCGAATGCAGCTCGCCTTTGCCGCGCAGCGACCAGAACACGTCCTTGAACGCTTTCGGCACATAGTCGCGGTAGAGCGCATCGCCAAAACCTTCGGCGGCGAGCGTGACAAAGCGCTTTTGCGTCCCCGGATCGCTGCTTGCGGCAGGCTGCTGCAGCGATACCGCGCCGCGCAGGCTCAGGCCGAGCTGCAGCAGGCGGCGATATTCGGAGTCCAGCCATGCCGCCATCTCAGGTGGCGTCGAGAACGTATCGGTCACCGGACCGGCCAGATGCGGCGAATGGATGATGATCTGCCCCGAACCCAGCCCGCTCGGATCGTCATAGAGTATGGTCACGTCGAGATCGGGGACGTCATCGCCGGCTGCGCCGCCGAGCGTCACATTGCCAGTTACCGCCGGCTGCGGCGCCGCTGCGGCCAGCATCAGCATGGCAGGTGCTGCGGAGCGTTCGGCTGTGGCGCTCGGAGCGGCTGCCTCGACAGGCGCTGTGCGACGGATGACAACGGACCGCGACGCCGATCCGAGGAACCTCCCGGCGCTGTAGATGCGTGCGATGAACTGGGACGGCTTGCTGTCCTTGGCGATCGGCCGCGCCTTGACGTCGAAGCGGACGAAGTCGCTGTCGCCCTGGCGGTAGAGCGTCGTCCGTCGGCTCCATTTGCCGCCGTCGGTGAGATCGAAGCCGGAGGCGAACAGATCGATGTCGATCGGCCATTGCTCGGCTCCTGCCGGCATCGCCATGGCCAGGGCGCCATCTTCCGTCACCGACGAGCCCGGCGCTGCCTTCACCTTCACTTCGGGCGTGAATTGCTCTTCGGTAAGGGCGATCGAAACGGTCACCGTCTCGCCGGCGACAATCTCATCCGGCGCATCGATGGTTGGATGGCGCACCACTTCGACAGCGCCCGTCTCGGGTTGTGGAAGGGCGCCGCCGGAAGGAGGGCTTTGCGCCTGGTCGATGGGCGGCGGCGCTGGTTTCGGTGGCGCCTGCGCCTCCGGCGGACTTTCGGCGCCGGTCGCGGGTGGCGGGGCCGATGTCATGCCGTCCTCAGGGGGGATCCCTGCCTTATCGGGGGGCGGTTCGGCGCCGGTGGCTCCGCCATCCTGCGGATAGGTCCCGCCGAGATTGTTCTGGGCAGCGGCCGCAGCTGCGTCTTCAAGACGTTGCTTTTCCTCTTCGTATCGTTGCCGAGCCTGCTCTTCCTGCAATTGGCGCTGCTGTTCCTGGCGTTTGTATTCCTCGTAGAGCGCCGCCTCCTTGGCGCTGTCGCCCATCGCGGCATCGGGACTGCCGGAGCCCGGGGCAACGTCCATGGGGTAGGGCTCCTGACCGCTGCCATCGGCGTAGTCGCTGCCATCAGGCTCCCAACCGCCACTCCCGGAGATGTAGCCGCCGCTCGCCATCGCCGGCGGTGCCGGTTCCGGCACAAGCGGCAGCGCCGGTGCCGCGCCGGCCACCTGGTCCGGCGTCAGCACAAAGGCAGCGTCTGCCGAGCGGCCATATGCCATCCATGGCCACTGGGCGCCTGACGTTTTGTCGATAGTGGTTTGCCTGACCGAGGCGAGGATGATGGCTATGTCCGCGCCGCGCTTGACCAGCGCAGCGGTGAGCGCATCGGCAAATACGGTGACGGGGCGGGCTTCGTCCAGTGCAACGGTTCCGGGTTTGGCCGACAGAGCGACGATGGCGTGGGTGAGGGGATCGACCGCAGCCAGACCCTGCATCACGCCGGAAGTAGGGTTGTGGCCATCGCCGGGATTGTCGAGCAGAACCACCTTCAATGTCGGGGTTGCCTCGAGCGCCTGCATGAACAGATCGAGGGGCAATGCCGTCTGGTCGACCGTTTCCTTTGAATCGATCCGGGTGCCGCGCGTCAGTAAATAGTTCCTGCCGTTGGCCTGCGCGGTGTGGCCGACATAGTAGAAGATGCCGACGGAGTCCGGATTGGCCAGGGATTGGGCGAAATCATGCATGGCGCGCGCGACATCGGCGCGGTCGCCATCCGACACCTGCCGGACGGTGAAGCTAAGCGATCGTAGTGTCGCTGCAACGAGTTCGGCACTGAGGTCGGCGTTGGCGATTGCCGGTGAGCCCTCAGAGGCCGGATTGGCGACAACCAGCGCTATCCGCGCTTCGCCGCGCGCAGCGGAGAAGAGCGCCATGGTCATCAGCAGCACGACCGCCAGAAAAAGGCGCATGACCGTGATCCAAGCCCTGCAGGCTGCGGCGCTCACGCCACGGCTTGCCCCAATTCATCAATGGCCCAACCTTGACCATATCATGTCGGCTTCGCCGGCGCACTGCCGGTGCCGATCATGCAGTTGTGTCGCAAAAGATATTGACTGTATGTTTAGTAATTAATACCGTTGCCGAGATACCGAGTTGGTCAGCCGGCATTCGCCGGTGAATGATCACCAGGACGAAGGGAACTTAGGGACTCGAGGCGCAATCCCGCCGGTCCCAACAATGGGAGACACAAGCATGCAGTTGAAATCGACCGCCACGGCGCTCGGCCTGTCGCTGCTGGCGATGACCGGCATTGCCCGCGCCGAGGGCGAACTCCAAATCTACAATTGGGGCAACTACACCAGCCCGGACCTGATCAAGAAGTTCGAGGAAACCTACAAGGTCAAGGTTACCGTCACCGACTACGACTCCAACGATACGGCTCTGGCCAAGGTCCGCCAGGGCGCTTCCGGCTATGACATCGTCGTTCCATCGGCCAGCGTGATGCCGATCTGGATCAGCGAAGGCCTGCTCTTGGAAACCGATCCCAACACGATGGAGAACTTTAGAAACGTCGATCCGAGATGGGTCGACGTGCCGTTCGACCCCGGCCGCAAATATTCGGTGCCGTGGCAATGGGGCACGACCGGCATCTCGGTCAACAAATCGGTCTATGCGGGCGATCCGAACACCTCGGCGATTTTCCTCGATCCGCCGCCGGAACTCGTGGGCAAGATCAATGTCGTGCCCGAAATGGGAGACATCATGTTCCTCGCCATTGCCTATGAGGGCGGTAAGTACTGCACCGACGACAAGGTGCTTTTGAAAAAGGTGCATGACAAGCTCATCGAGGCGAAAGCGAAATGGCTGTCGCTCGACTATGCGGCCGTCGACGGTCTCGGCAGGGGTGACATTGCCGCCGGCGTCAACTGGAACGGCATATCGCTGCGCGAGCGGCTGGAGAACGACAAGATCGTCTACGGCTATCCCAAGGAGGGCTTTCCAATCTGGATGGACAGTGTCGCGGTGCTCAAGGATGCCAAGAACGTCGAGAACGCCAAGCTCTTCCAGAATTTCATCATGGACCCCAGGAATGCAGCGATGATCTCGGCCTTCGCGCACTACGCCAATGGCATCAAGGGCTCCGAGCCCTTCCTGCCGGCCGATATGAAGGGCGCGCCCGAAGTGGATGTTCCGGCCGAATTTGCCGACAAGGGCCAATTCATGCCGGCCTGTCCCGCCGACGTCCAGGCGCTCTACACCAGGATCTGGACCGATCTGCAGAAATAGCGGCCCCGCCAGCCGAAGCTGACCACCAAACATCGGGCCGCGGATCGCGGCCCTGCCATCGCCAATGCCAGATGCCGTAAAGCCGCCGCGGGAGATTTTCGATGTCCGATCTCAACCTTTGCTACATGCCGGCCAGCGAGGCGTTGCGGCTGTTCAAGGCGAAGAAACTATCGCCTGTGGAACTGATGCAGGCCACCATCCGCCGCGCCGAGGCGACGAAAGAAACGATCAATTGCCTCACCTTCACGCATTTCGACGAGGCGATGGATCTCGCCAGAAAAGCCGAGGCGAAATACGCCAGAGGCGCCAGGACCGGCGCGCTCGAGGGCCTGCCGATCGGCATCAAGGATGAGAGCTACATCAAGGGCAAGCCGACCTCGCATGGCTCGCTGCTGTCCGGGGACGCGCTTGGCGGCCATACCTCGACGATGAACGAGCGTGTCATGAAGGCCGGCGGCATCGTCCACGCCCGCACGGCGACGCCCGAATTCAGCTGCGCCGGTTATACCTGGTCGAAGCGCTGGGGCGTCACGCGCAACCCCTGGAACCCGGATTTCACGCCGGGCGGTTCGTCGGGAGGTTCGGCGGCAACGCTGGCCTCCGGCACGTCGTCGATCGCAACCGGCTCGGACATAGCGGGCTCAATCCGCATCCCTGCCTCGGCCTGCGGCCTGGTCGGCTTCAAGCCGCCTTACGGCCGCAATCCCGATGAGCCGCCGTTCAATCTCGATTTCTACTGCCACACCGGGCCCTTGGCCCGAAACGTCGGGGATGCGATCCTGCTGCAGAACGTCATGGCCGGGCCGAGCCCGCTCGACATCGCCACGCTGCGCCCGAAACTGCGCCTGCCGCTCGACTACAAGCCGATCAAGGGTTGGAAGCTCGCATTCTCCATGGATCTCGGGTCCTTCGAGGTGGATGCGGACGTGCGCAAGAACACGCTCGCTGCCTGCGATGTGTTCCGCTCGCTCGGCGCCACTGTCGAGGAAGTCGATCTCGGTTGGGGCGACGAGGTGCTCAGGGCCGGCATGGCCTATCTCGAACATCTCTTCGGCGCCTCGCTGTCGCCGCTGCTCGCCAAGCACGGCAAGGACATGACCAGCTATGCCAGGCAGTTTGCGCAGGACGGCCAGAAGTCGAAGGCCACGGACTTTGTCGCAACTTTGGACGTGGCGGCCAGGATGTACCAGACGCTGGGGCCGTTGCTGGAAAAATACGATGTGTTGATCTGCCCGACCAATGCGCTTCCCGCGGTGCCGGCGGAATTCGATCAGACCAAAGGCAAGGTCGAGATCAATGGACGAGAGGTGAACCCGTCGCTGGGCTGGGTGATGACGACGCCGTTCAACATGCTGAGCCGCTGCCCGGTTCTGTCGATGCCGTCGGGCCGCGCCGCCAATGGCGTGCCGACAGGCATCCAGATTGTCGGCCGCACCTATAGCGACGCTGACGTGTTCCGGGCGGGTATGGCCTATGAGACGGCTCGTGGTCAGTGGTACACGAATGCCGGGACACGCCCGACGCTGTGAGTCCGCAGGGCGCCGGCATGCCAAGGCAGCGGCGGGATGTTTCGGCCGCCGGGGAAAGGCCTGACGACAATGGCGCAACGCATAGCCACTCCGGATGCGGGAAAAAGCAAGGCGGCCAAGGGTGCGGCGAACGACGCCGCGCCCAAGGACCGCCGGCGCGAGCGCGGCGAAGCGAGCGTCCAGCGCATCATCGACGCCACCATCGAGCTCATCGCGGAGGAGGGGCTGGCCAGCGTCACCATGCAGCGCATTGCCGGGCATGTCGGCTCGTCCAACGCACTGGTGGTCTTCCATTTTCGCAGCAAGGAGAACCTGTTCCGAGCCGTGCTGCAATATCTCAGCGACCAATATGACGCGCTGTGGCTGACGCTGGTGCGGGCGCCCGGCCTGTCGCCGGTGGAGCGGGTGTTGGGCGCGGTCGACTGCGCGCAGCGCTTTGCCCGGCAGCATCCGAAATGGGTTTCCGTCTTCGTCGTGTTCTCCAGCGACCGCAAGAGCATGCAGATCTACAACGAGATAGGCCTGCCCAGCGATCTCGCCTACACGGCCGAAGCGCGCGAACTGCTGATCGAGATTTCGCGCAGCGGCGGTTACACCGGCGTCGACATAGACACGCTGTCGGAGAGCCTGAATTATCTGGTTCACGGCGCCTGGTATTGGGACCATCTCAACCCGTCCAGCCGCGACACCGACGTGCTGCGCAAGACCATGCTGCTCCTGCTGCACGAGGCCTTTCCGCGGCATTTTGACTTGGGGTGAGATGCGGCCATTGCGAGCGACGGAAAGCGTCCTCTGCAAACCTAAACCCGAAAATCTCTACGATGCCTTGATCTCTGTAAAAATGCTTGCACAATCCAGAGGTGCGATTTAAACAACCTAAGGATGCATTCGAGGGTGGGTAGATGTGGCATTGGGCGATACTTCTGTTGCTGATTGGTGTGCCGGTTTTCTTCGCCGTCCGGTCGTCGCGCAAATCCTCACAGAGCCCAGATGACCTCGTGGGGTTCGGCGGCTGGCTGATCCTGCTGGCGATCAGTCTGTCCCTTTTGCCGTTGCGCACACTTGTCGATATGGCCAGTCTGGTCAAAACCTACCAACAGCTTGTTACAGTGCCCAACGGGGCCTTGGCCATCTATGGCGAGGCAGCCCTCAATCTGGCATTTCTGATGCTTCAGCTGGTCGTGCTTGTTTCGATGCTGCGGCGAAGCCACCGCTTTCCGCAGCTGTTCATATGTCTGTGGTTCGCGATCCCTCTCTTATTCGTACTGGACACAGTTTGGATATCGACTGTGCTTGGTGTCCCGGTAAACCGTTTGCTTGCCGGAGGGGCTCTGGTTACACCTTTGGCATCCTTCATAGTCACAGGGATCTGGGCCGCTTATGTATACAGGTCGGTCAGGGTGAGAAACACGTTCGGCGATACGGCGGCCATACAGGCTGCCACATTTTCCTAGAAGGTCCGACGGCTGCGAGTTGGCCTGATGTCGTGCTGCCAGCTCCGCCGAATAGAACCGTCGGCAGTCCTCCTTCGACTAACGAGCTTCGAGTGGCCTGCCACCCGAAGCTCGAAGAGTGCCCTTCCCGAGAGATGGGTGACAGTTCATTCCGGAGACATGGGTTACACTTTCGGCCCTTTGCAAGGAGAGCAAGGTGCCTTGGAAGGAGTGTAACGTCATGGAAGAGCGGCTGAAGTTCATTGCCCGGCTGCTGGACGGCGAGAAGATGGCGGTGCTTTGCCGTGAGTTCGATATCTCGCGCAAGACCGGCTACAAGATCCTCACACGCTACAATGACAGTGGCCTTGAGGGGCTGACGGATCGATCACGCCGACCCTACCGCCACGCCAATCAGCTTCCGTTTCAAATCGAGAAGCTGATTGTGCGCCTCAAGCAAGACAAGCCGACCTGGGGTGCGCCAAAGATACGCGAACGGTTGGCCCGGCTGTATCCTGACGTTCACCGGCCTGCGATCTCGACGGTGCATGCGGTTCTCGACAGCCATGGCCTGGTCGAGCGCCGCAAGCGAAGGCGCAACAGGGCGATGGGAACACCACTTTCAAACGGCTATCGGCCCAACGATCTGTGGTGTGCCGACTACAAAGGCGAGTTCATGCTCGCCGATCGGCGCTATTGCTATCCGCTGACGATCACCGACTTCGCCAGCCGCTATCTCATCGCCTGCGAGGCGTTGTCGACTACCAAGGAAGCCTATGCCTTCACGGTGTTCGAGAGCGTTTTCAAAGAGTTCGGCCTGCCCAGCGCCATCAGGACCGACAATGGCGTTCCCTTTGCCAGCCCAAACGCGCTGTTCAATCTCAGCAAACTGTCGGTCTGGTGGCTGCGCCTGGGCATCGACATCGAGCGCATCCAGCCGGGCTGTCCGCAGCAGAACGGGCGCCATGAGCGCATGCACCTGACTCTCAAGAAGGAAACCACCAAACCGGCTGGCTCCAATTTCCTGCAGCAGCAGGCCAGGTTCGATGACTTCATCAATGAGTTCAACTCAGAACGCCCACATCAGGCGCTCGACATGGCCTGTCCAGCCGAGCGCTACACGCCGTCACCGCGCATCTATGCCGGCCTGCCGGATCTCGATTATCCGTTTCACGACAAGGCCGTCACCGTCACCACCTGCGGCCGCATCTGCTACAATCGCAAGAAGATCAACCTCAGCCTCGTCTTTGCCGGCCAGACCGTCGGCATCAAACAGGTCGAGGACCATATCTGGCTGGCTTCCTTCATGGATTATGATTTGGGCTACTTCGATGATGAGACATGCAGGCTCGAACCACTCCAAAACCCCTTCGGGCCAAAAGTGTTACCCATGTCTCCGATATAAACCGTAACCTATGTGTCCGGAATGGACCGAGCGAAGGGTGGTGCCCCCGGACGGAATCGAACCGCCGACCTTCGGTTTACAAAACCGCTGCTCTACCAGCTGAGCTACAAGGGCACGGCGCTCCGGTTAGCATATTTCGTGCGCCAGTAAAGACAAAACTCCGTTTTCGATCGCTAATGGACCCCGCCGAGGTGGGCGGGCCGCCATGCTGAAAACCGCCAATGCGATCCCTACATATCTCTCAGGTGCAAACGCATCGAACGGGGTGTCGCATGATCAGACTTGTCATCATCCTGCCGCTTGTCGTCATTGCCTGGCTGCTTGCGGTAAAGCTCATCAGGGACGTGAAGAGCGCCAATGTCGACTGGACCGGCATCGCCGCCATCGTCGGTTTTATCGCGATGGCGTTTTGGCTGCGGCATGTGACTGGGATGGGGATGAATGGTGGATGGTGAATGGGCGAACGCCTTTCGGACCATTGACTACTCACTACTCGCTCAAAACCTCGAACCTTTCACCACTTCACCGCGACTGATCTCCAGAGGCGAATGGTCGCCTCGATCAAGGAGATCATCATGTTGAAGCGCAGTCTTACTTCGGGCCTGGTCGCCATCTTCGTCGCCACCGGCGCGCTCGCCGGTACCGTGCAGTCGTCCTCCGCTCACAGCCATCATCACCACCATCACAAGCACCACGACAAGCCCTCTTGGTGGTGGAACCATCACCACAAGCACCATCACCACAAGCATCATCATCACCACGGCAAGGTGATCATCTTCCTTTGAGCGAGACGACCTGCCTCGCGGAAGGGCGGCTTCGGCCGCCCTTTTTTGCGTTGAGCGCTCGATCGATCAGATCTTGGTTTCCATCGGCTGATTTCCGGCCTTCAAGAAAATCCCAAATTCTTTCGAACCTTTTTCCGCGCCGAAACGACAGATGATCAAGAGGCGGATGGATCGCCTCTCGCAACGAAACAAGGAGATCGTCATGTTCACGCGCAAAATCGCTTCTGCCCTCATCGCCAGCACCGTCGCCGCCACCTCGCTGGTCGGCACCGTCCAGCCCTCGGCCGCCCACAGCCATCACCACAACCGCGAAATCGGCATCGGCATCGCCGCCGGCGTCGGCGGGTTCGTGCTCGGCAGCCTGCTCAACCAGCAGCCCCGCACCGTCTATGTCGACGACGAGGGTGGCTCCTGGCACGTCCGCCGCTGCGCCAACCGCTACGCCAGTTACGATCCGTACTCCGACACCTATGTCGGCTATGACGGCTACCGCCACTATTGCCGCCTCTAAGAGAGGGAAGGCACACAATACGGAAAGGGGGGCTGTACGCAGCCCCTCCTTTCTGCATTGAGTGCGGTGCGGGCTATGGTTTGAAGATCGGCAATCCGGCTGCACGGCAGGTGCCGGCAACGCTGGCATTCTGCGATTGATCGCCCATGGCGATGAGTTCGAACCTGCTTCTTTCATCCGGATAGATCTTGGCGGCGAATGGTTGGTCTGTTGTATGACCACCGGACTTCGCCGCGACATGGCCGCAGACCAGGACTTCCCGGCGGCCGTTGAGCGTCCGCTCGCCGGCGCGCATCGTCCCGAATTTGGCGGACGCAGGATCCTGCAAATGCTGGCGAATTCCGATCGTGATTGTCTCCTCCAAAGCGAGCGAGATCGGAATCTCGCTGACTTGCTCGGAGACAGGGGCGGGCTCGGGCGCCGTCGCCACGCATCCGCACAGTGAAGCGGCGAGCAAAAGCTGAAGCGTTCTCCGCATTATGATCGGAACCCGCCGATCATCCTCGTCACCTCAGCGGCGGCGTCGCGCACCAGCGGCCCGATCTCGTCCAGCCGCTCCATCGTCACCCGCACCGTCGGTCCGGAGACCGAGACACCGCCGATCGGCTCGCCGAACTCGTTGAAAATGGCGGCGGCCACGCAGCGCATGCCGGGATGCCGCTCCTCGTCGTCGACCGACCAGCCGCGGTGCTTGATGACAGCCAGGTCATGGGCCAGCGCCGAAATGTCGGACAGCGTCTTGTCGGTGAAGCGCTGCAGGCCCGACTTGCGCAGGATGGCGGCGACGCGTTCCGGCTCGAGCTGCGCCAGCACCGCCTTGCCGATGCCCGAGGCATGGAAGGAGCTGCGCGTGCCCGGGCGGAAGAAGGCGCGGATCGCCTGATGGGTCTCGACCTGGCTGACGAAAACGACGCAATCGTCCTCGGCGACGCCGAGATTGGCGGTTTCACCGGTCTTCTCCATCAATTCCTGCATGACCACGCGGGCCCGGTCGACAAGCTTGCGGCGGCGCAGGAAGGCGGCACCCATGCGGTAGGTCTCGACGCCGATCGACCACAGCTGGTCCGATGTATCGAACTCGACCATGCCGTGGTTCTGCAGCGTCGTCAGCATGCGGTAGGCGGTGGACGCCGCGAGCTCGCTGCGCGCCGAAATCTCGCTCAGCGACAGGCCACTGCCTTCAGCGACGATGGCCAGGATGCGCAAGGCCCGGTCCAGCGACTGTACAGAACCGGCCTCGGACGGACCGTTGAAAGCGCGCGGCCGGCCGCGCTGGCGTTTTTCGCTGGTTTCCATGGCGGCATTGTCGCCGGTTTCGCCGAAATCGCAATGAAAAACTTTTTCATCGATTTTGATGGCGGATTCATGGAAAACGAAAAACCTAGGGGAATCAGTGTATAGAAGCGGTTTTCTCGAAATGAAAAATTATTCTGAAAAAATTGAAAAATGAAAACGACACTGGCATTGTCAACCAACCAACAATCTTGAGGAGGCTGGACATGGCCAGGATGCGCGCTGTCGATGCAGCGGTTCTCGTTCTCGAAAAGGAAGGCGTTTCCTGCGGCTTCGGTGTGCCGGGCGCGGCGATCAATCCGTTCTATTCGGCGCTGAAGGCGAGGGGCTCGATCCGCCACATCCTGGCTCGTCACGTCGAAGCGGCCTCGCATATGGCCGAAGGCTACACGAGAGCCAAATCAGGCAATATCGGGCTGTGCATCGGCACGTCGGGCCCGGCCGGCACCGACATGGTCACCGGGCTCTATTCGGCGGCGGCGGACTCCATCCCGATCCTGTGCATCACTGGTCAGGCGCCGCGGGCACGGCTCAACAAGGAGGATTTCCAGGCGGTCGATATCGCCGCCATAGCCGCACCCGTCGCCAAATGGGCGGTCACGGTCATGGAGCCCTATCTCGTGCCGATGGCGCTGCAGAAGGCATTTCATCTGATGCGCTCGTCGCGACCGGGCCCGGTGCTCATCGACCTGCCGGTCGACGTGCAATTGGCCGAGATCGAATTCGATATCGATGCCTATGAACCGCTGGTCCCGTTCAAGCCGGCAATGTCGCGCGCCCAGGCCGAAAAGGCCTTGGCGATGCTCAATGCCGCGGAAAAGCCGCTGATCGTCGCCGGCGGCGGCATCATCAACGCCGATGCGTCGGATCTGTTGATCGAATTTGCCGAGATAACGGGCGTGCCGGTCATCCCGACGCTAATGGGCTGGGGCGCGATCCCCGACGACCACCGGCTGATGGCCGGCATGTGCGGGCTGCAGACCTCGCATCGCTACGGCAATGCGACGATGTTGGAAGCCGATTTCGTCTTTGGCATCGGCAATCGCTGGGCCAACCGCCACACCGGTTCGGTCGATGTCTACACCAAGGGCAAGAAATTCATCCATGTCGACATCGAACCGACCCAGATCGGCCGGGTGTTCGCGCCGGATCTCGGCGTCGTCTCGGACGCCGGTGCGGCACTAAAGATGCTGCTCGACGTCGCCACCGAATGGAAGACGGCAGGAAAGCTGCGCGACTGGTCGGGCTGGGCGAAGGAATGCCAGACCCGCAAGAAGACGATGAAGCGCAAGACGCATTTCGAGCAGGTGCCGCTGAAGCCGCAGCGCGTCTATGAGGAGATGAACAAGTCGTTCGGCCGTGACACCACCTACGTCACCACGATCGGCCTCTCGCAGATCGCCGGGGCGCAGTTCCTGCATGTCTACAAGCCGCGCAACTGGATCAATTGCGGCCAGGCCGGCCCGCTCGGCTGGACGCTGCCGGCAGCGCTTGGCGTGCGCGCCGCCGATCCGGATCGCACCATCGTGGCGCTGTCGGGCGACTACGACTTCCAGTTCATGATCGAGGAACTGGCGGCCGGCGCACAGCACAAACTGCCGTATATCCATGTCGTCGTGAACAATGCCTATCTCGGCCTGATCCGCCAGGCGCAGCGCGGTTTTGCGATGGATTTCGAGGTGAGCCTAGCCTTCGAGAACGTCAACCGCGCCAACGATCCGGAGGCCGGCTACGGCGTCGATCATGTCGCGGTCGCAGAAGCGATGGGCTGCAAGGCGGTCCGGGTGCGCAAACCGGAAGAGTTCGCCGGCGCGTTCAAGGAAGCGCAGCGGCTGATGAAGGAATACCAGGTGCCGGTGGTGCTCGAATTCATCCTCGAGCGCGTCACCAACATTTCCATGGGCACGGAAATCGACAAGATCACCGAATTCGAGGACCTTGCCGAAAGCCATGAGGATGCGCCAACGGCGATTGTGTTGCTCGATTAGGCGCGCCGATATTCAGGTGAGACAGGCCTGCAAACGGCGCCTTCCTGCGCTTCCGGTGCTCACGTACAGAAAGTACGTTCCGCTCCGGTTTTCGAAAGTCACCGTTTTCGACTCTGCCCGACCTGAATCTCAACACGCCTAGGGCCAAGCAGAAGAAGGAGAAAAAGAATGCCGCGTTTTTCAGCCAATCTGTCGATGCTCTTTGGCGAGCATGAGTTCCTCGATCGCTTCGATGCCGCAGCCCGCGCCGGCTTCAAGGGCGTCGAATATATCGGCCCCTATGATCATACGCCTGACGTGGTCGCGGCCCGGCTGAAGAAGAACGGCCTGACACAGGTGCTGTTCAACCTCCCGGCCGGCGACTGGGGCAACGGCGAGCGCGGCATCGCGGTTTTGCCCGACCGCGCGCCAGAATTCCGGCAAGGCATCGCCAAGGCGATCAGCTATGCCCATGCGCTCGGCTGCGAGCAGGTCAATTGCCTCGCCGGCATCGCGCCGCAGGGCGTGGATCGTTCGGTGCTGGAAAATACTTTAGCCGAGAACCTCGCGTTTGCAGCCGAGAAACTGGAGCAGGCCGGCATCCGGCTTTTGATCGAGCCGATCAACACGCGCGACATACCGGGTTTTTTCCTGAACTATTCGGAGCAGGCGCTGGCGCTGATCGAGCGCGTCGGTTCGAAGAACCTGTTCCTGCAATACGACATCTATCACATGCAGATCATGGAGGGGGATCTCGCCCGTACCATCGAGGCCAACCTCGGCCGCATCGCGCATATCCAGCTTGCGGACAATCCCGGCCGTCACGAGCCGGGGACGGGCGAGATCAATTATCCCTTCCTCTACGAGCATATCGACAGGATCGGCTATTCCGGCTGGGTCGGAGCGGAATACAAACCGAAGGCGGGGACGGAGGCTGGGCTGGGGTGGTTTCGGGAGCTTAACGGGCAGGGGAGTGCCGCGGCTTAGCTGTTACGATTGAAGTCGCGTTCCTTCGCGCCCCCCTCTGGCCTGCCGGCCATCTCCCCCACAGGTGGGGAGATCGGACGTCATCCCGGCTTTTCGCCAATCCCCAACATTGCAGGGTGAGCGAGGCGCCGAAACTGCCAATCTCCCCACAAGTGGGGGAGATGGCCGGCAGGCCAGAGGGGGCGCGAAGGAACTCAGCCTCAACAAAGGAGAAAACAATGGAAACCATCGGCTTCATCGGCCTTGGCATTATGGGCGCGCCGATGGCCGGGCATCTCCTGGATGCCGGCTACACCGTCATTGCCAGCGACCACCGCTCGAAGCCGCCGGCCGACCTCGTCGCCAAGGGCTTGAGAAGCATCACCGGCCACGCGGCAGTGGCGAAAGCCGCCGATATCGTCATCACCATGGTTCCTGACACCCCGCAGGTTGCCGAGGTGCTGTTCGGCGACAATGGTGTTGCATCCGGCCTGAGCAAGGGCAAGCTCGTCATCGACATGAGCTCGATCTCGCCGATCGAGACCAAGACCTTTGCCAAAAAGATCAACGATCTCGGCTGCGACTATCTTGACGCGCCGGTGTCGGGCGGCGAGGTCGGCGCAAAGGCGGCGTCCCTGACCATCATGGTCGGCGGCGAGGACAAGGCGTTCGAGCGCGCCAAGCCCGTGTTCGAAAAGATGGGCAAGAACGTCACGCTTGTCGGCCCGAACGGCGTCGGCCAGACCACCAAGGTTGCCAACCAGATCGTCGTAGCCCTGACCATCGAGGCGGTCGCCGAGGCGCTGGTCTTTGCCGCAAAAGCCGGCGCCGACCCCGCCAAGGTCCGGCAGGCGCTGATGGGCGGGCTGGCGGCATCGCGCATCCTCGAGGTGCATGGCGAGCGCATGATAAAGCGCACCTTCGCGCCGGGCTTCCGCATCGAACTGCACCAGAAGGATCTCAGCCTGGCGCTGGAAGGCGCCAAGGCGCTCGGCGTCTCATTGCCCAACACCTCGACGACGCAGCAGCTGTTCAACTCGTGCGCGGCGAATGGCGGGGCGAAAGAGGATCATTCGGCGCTGGTGCGGGCGCTGGAGCGGATGGCGGGGCATGAAGTGGGTGAATAGTGAACGGTGACGGTAAGAACGCTTTCCATTCAGCATTCACTATTCACTTTCCAAGGAACTTCCGTGCCGCATAAAGGCTCACCGCCGCGGCGTTCGACACGTTGAGCGAGCGGATGGCGCCGGGCATGTCGAGGCGGGCGAGTGTCGTCACCGTCTCGCGCGTCTTCTGGCGCAGGCCCTTGCCTTCGGCGCCGAGCACCAGGGCTATCTTTTCGCCTGAAAAACTCGTTTCGAGTTCGGCCGGCCCGTCCGAATCGAGGCCGATGGTCTGGAAGCCGGCTTCGTGCAGCTGTTCCAGCGCGTCGGCGAGGTTCTTCACCTCGACCTGGTCGATATGTTCCAGCGCGCCGGAGGCGGATTTGGCCAGCACGCCGGATTCCTGCGGGCTGTGGCGGGCCGTGGTGATCAGCGCACCGGCGCCGAAGGCGACCGCCGAGCGCAGGATGGCGCCGACATTGTGCGGGTCGGTGACCTGGTCGAGCACCAGCACCAGTTTGGTATCGCCGAGCGCGTCAAGGCGCTTGGGCTTCAGCGGCTCGGCCTCGATCAGCACGCCCTGGTGGACGGCGTCCGAACCGGTGATCTTGTCGATGTCCTTCGGCTCGACCAGTTCGGCCTTGAACGGCAAAGCGGCGAGGTCGGCGATCGCCAGCCGCTCGGCGGCATTGCGCGTCACCAACATCTTTCTGATCCGCCGGCGCGGATTGTCGAGCGCGGCGCGCACCGTGTGCAGGCCATAAAGCCGCACCAGCCCGTCGGCGGCGTTCTCGCCCGGCGGCACCGGCTGGCGCGGCCGGAAGGCGGGCGCGCCGCCGGCCTTCTCGTCGCGATGGGCGCGGCGCAGCTTGGCGTAATGGGTGTCTTTGGCGGTCTTGGGCGTGTTGTCATTGCTCATGGCCGGCTTCTATAGCCGCGTCGCCGGGCTGTGGATACAGGCAGAAACCCGGCTTGCCGGGCAGGCTGTCAAATTCAGCGCATTTTGCCTTGGGGTGCGGTTGACACCCACTGGCCTTGCCGCCATAAGGCGCTTCGCTGATTTCGGACAAAACCCTGGTTTCGACCTGATCGGCGAGAATGCCTCGTTGCAAGGCTTCGACGGCAGGCTGGAGAGGTGCCCGAGTGGTTAAAGGGGACGGACTGTAAATCCGTTAGCTTAGCTTACGTTGGTTCGAATCCAACCCTCTCCACCACTGCCAGCCCGCGAACCTTGAGGACGATGCGGGTATAGCTCAGTGGTAGAGCAGCAGCCTTCCAAGCTGAATATGCGGGTTCGATTCCCGCTACCCGCTCCAAACACTCATCAGATCTCTGCGAATATCTCGACAACGTTGCCATCCGGATCGCGGAAGAACACTGTCCTGTGGCCCCATTCCTGGTCGGTGAGCGGCAGGACCGGCTGCACGCCCTTGGCCTGAAGCGCCTCGGCGCAGGCAGCGACCATCTCCGGCGCCACCCGGAATGCCAGCTGCAGCGACAGCGCATCCCGCTGCTGCGGCGTGTCGTTGAACATCATGCCGAGGCTGGTCAAGGCCAGCGTGTTCAGGCCGACTCGGTATTCGATCCAGCGTTCGCTAAGCTCGCGCTTCAGCTCAAATTCCATCACATCCCCGTAGAAGTGCCGCATGGCGGACATGTCGCGGGCGAAGATGACGGTGTAGTCGATCTGACGGATTTCATTGAGCGCGTTCATTGGTGGTGTCCTTTGGGTTGCGTTGTGGGCCTCGATGGCCCACGCCTTTCCGGACACGACGCAAGTGACGGCGAGCGGAAACAGCCAGCGTCGGGTGAGGTGCATGGGCGATCCTTTCAGGCGATCGCCCGCAATCTAGCTTGCCTTTAAAGGGGTACAAGACTACCGCTTATACTGGTATTGACGGTGACAGAATGACGTATGACCGCCCACGGCGCGACGAGCTTGCCCGCTTCCTGCGCGAGCGGCGGGACCGCTTGCCGCGGATCGATGGCGCCAATGGCCGCCGCCGGGCACCGGGCCTCAGGCGCGAAGAGGTCGCCGCCGAGGCGGGGATCAGCACCACCTGGTACACCTGGCTCGAGCAGGGACGGGAGGTGAACGCGTCGCCGCAGGTGCTTCGCTCGCTGGCGCGGGTGCTGAAGCTGAGCCGGTCCGAGCAGGCCTATCTGTTCCAATTGGCGCGGCCCGATCTCGACTGGCGAAACCGGCTCGGCGAGCAAGGCCTGCCCAGCGCGCCGTTGCTCAGCCTGCTCGACGGGCTGGCGCCGCACCCGGCATATGTCGTCAATCGCTATTGGCAGGTCGTCGCCTGGAACCACCCCGCGGCGGTGCTGCTCGGGGATTTCGAGACGGATGATGAGTGGTCCGGCAGCCTGCTCGCCCGGCTGTTTCTCGACCTGGAATGGCGGCAGCGCTTTGTCGACTGGCCGGAGGTTTCGCGCTCGGCGGCGGCGCAGTTCCGGCTTGCCACTGTCGCCATGACTCGCGATCCGGTGCTGGCTGCGCTGGTTTCGTCACTGGAAGCGGCAAGCGAAGCGTTCGCCACGTGCTGGAACAGCCGCGACATCGCCGAGCCACCGATCTGGCGGAAATCCATCCGGCACCCTGTCGCCGGCGCGATGTCCTTCGATTTCGCCACGCTGCAGCCGGGCGGCCGCGACAGTGATTTCTCGGTTTCCGTCTACACGCCGGTCGATGCGTCGACTGCCAGGCGGTTCGCCGCGCTGGTCGGAGCAACGCCCGACAGCCGCAAGGCGGTGCCGGGCGTGTTTGCGCGTGATGCAGGCGCAGAAGTCTAGCTGTTGAAAGCGGACGCGACCTGGTGTTGCTGCGGCACCTGTCCGTTCGGCGTCAGTCTGTCGACAATGCCGGGCAGGGCTGTGGACAATTGCTTGAGCAACTCCTGCTCGTCCAGTCCGGTCCTTTGCGCGATCTCTCGAATGACCTGCGGGCCGATCGCCTTGCCCAGATCATTGGCGTTGATCGGCTGGTTCTGCCCGGTGCCGACCCATGAGTCAGCAACATTGCCTTGGCCGGCATTCTTGAGCTTGTCGAGCAGTCCGCCCAGTCCGCCAAGCAGGCCGCCGTCGCCTGAGGCCGTGGTTCCGGTGGGGGCTGGCGTTTGAGGCTGGGCGGGCTCGCCCGTCTCTTCGGCACTCGTCTGTTCGGCGCTTCTGCCGCTCAGCATCTTTCCCACCAGCAGCGCGCCGAGCGCGATCATCAGCGGTTTGGTGATGTTGCCGCCGGGCACGGCGTTGTCAAAAAGTCCCATAGGTCAATCCTCCATAACGACCAAGCCCGTCCCGCCGGCTACAATGGACCATGCGGGCGGAATTTCAAGTTGGCTTGAGCTTTTGACAATCATGTGACCATGATCGGCGGGCGGGGAATGGAGAGGAAAAATGGGCATTATCAGCTGGATCATCCTCGGCGTCATCGCCGGCTTTATCGGCAGCAAGATCGTCAACAAGACCGGCCAGGGCCTGATCATGGATATCGTGCTCGGCATTGTCGGCGCCATCGTCGGAGGGCTGATCTTCAGCGCCTTTGGCGCCACGGGTGTGACCGGCCTCAACATCTGGAGCCTGATCGTCGCCATCATCGGCGCGGTGGTCGTGCTGTGGGCCTATCACCAGTTCTCCGGCAAGCGAACGCTTTAGGCGCCAGTCTGCCGACTGGCCGACCGCAGGTCGGCCAAACCTGCTTCGACGCGTTGACTTGAAGGTCAGGCGACGACGGTCAGCCTGCGCTTGCGTTCATCGAGCGAGACGATGGTCAGCCCGCTCGCGACCACCAGCAGGATGCCGCAGACCGCCAGGGCATTCGGGAACTGCCCGAATACCAGCACGCCTGAGATGACCGCCCAGACGGTAAAGCAGTAGTAGAACGGCGCCACCACGCCGGTCGGACCGACGCGATAGGCCATGAAGATGAAGAAATGGCCGAAGATCAGGAAGAATCCGGCGCCGGCCATGAGCAGCAGGTGCCGGGCTTCCGGCATCACCCAGCGCTCGGAAACGAGATGCGCGGCGCCCGCGCCGATGAGCACCACCACGACGGCGGAAATGGCGACGATCATGCCCGGCACCTCGGCCGCGACCCGCCTGCCGGCAAGATCGCGCGCCGCCGCCAATGCCGCGTTGCCGAGCGCCAGCAACGCATAGACCGAGATGCCCTGCATGGTCGGCTGGGCCACCATGAGCGCACCGATGAAGCCGAGCCCGATCAGCGCCATGCGCACGCCGCCGATCCGTTCGCCGAACAGGATGGAGGAGCCGACCAGCATCAAAAGCGGGGTGATCTGCCCGAGCGCGGTCGAATCGGCGATCTGCATGTTGGCCAGCGCCACGACGTAGCAAAGGATGGCCGCCAGCTCGAGCAGGTTGCGGCGCAGCACGCGTTTGTCGAAGATCAAAGGGATCTGCCTGCCATAGCCCAGCAGGAACAGCAGCGGCATGCCCCATAGCGTGGCCGCGACCCCGCGCAGGAACAGCACTTCATAGGACGGCAATCCCGCTGTGGCGAGCTTCATCATCGTGTCGTTGACGAGGTACGACCCCGTCGAAACGATCATGAACAGCGGGCCGCGTATGGAGGTCGGTATGAATTGCATGGGGCAACCAAATCAGACCGCCGCCGCAGCGGCAATGGGCCAGGCGCCGGCTGCACATCCGGCAGGCAAAGGCCAGGACATGGGCGGGACAGGACATGGGCGGGAATAGCAAACAGGTGCTGGAGCCCGCAGCCCCCATTTCATTTCCGTTCGCGCGTTCCTATATCAGCGCCACATCCCCGCAATCGGATCATCGGTTCGCACCGAGTGGACAGCGCACCCGGCCACAAGGCACTTGTGTTTTTCGGCCGTAGTCGCTAATCGCCCCGCATTCGACTGAACTGAAGGTCAAGGCCGTCCAAGGAAAGAGACTATGGCAAAAGGTAAATTCGAGCGTAACAAGCCTCATGTGAACATTGGCACGATTGGCCACGTCGATCATGGCAAGACGTCGCTGACGGCGGCGATCACGAAGTATTTTGGCGAGTACAAGCGCTACGACCAGATCGATGCGGCGCCCGAAGAGAAGGCCCGCGGCATCACGATTTCGACGGCGCACGTCGAATACGAGACGGCAGCGCGCCACTACGCCCATGTCGACTGCCCCGGCCACGCCGACTATGTGAAGAACATGATCACGGGTGCTGCGCAGATGGACGGCGCGATCCTGGTGGTGTCGGCCGCCGACGGCCCGATGCCGCAGACCCGCGAGCACATCCTGCTTGCCCGTCAGGTCGGCGTGCCGTCGATCGTGGTGTTCCTGAACAAGGTCGACCAGGTCGACGATGCCGAGCTGCTCGAACTGGTCGAGCTCGAGGTTCGCGAGCTTCTGTCGAAGAACGAGTTCCCCGGCGACGACATTCCGATCGTCAAGGGTTCGGCGCTGGCTGCTCTGGAAGACTCCAACAAGACCATCGGCGAAGATGCGATCCGCGAGTTGATGGCTGCGGTCGATGCCTATATCCCGACGCCGGTTCGTCCGCTGGACAAGCCGTTCCTGATGCCGATCGAAGACGTGTTCTCGATCTCGGGCCGTGGCACGGTCGTCACCGGCCGCGTCGAGCGCGGCATCGTCAAGGTCGGCGAGGAACTGGAAATCATCGGCATCCGTCCGACGACCAAGACGACCTGCACGGGCGTCGAGATGTTCCGCAAGCTGCTCGATCAGGGCCAGGCCGGCGACAACATCGGCGCGCTGCTGCGCGGCGTTGATCGTGAAGGCGTCGAGCGCGGCCAGGTTCTGGCCAAGCCCGGTACGGTGAAGCCGCACAAGAAGTTCGTGGCCGAAGCCTACATCCTGACCAAGGACGAAGGTGGCCGTCACACGCCGTTCTTCACCAACTACCGTCCGCAGTTCTACTTCCGCACGACCGACGTGACCGGCATCGTGTCGCTGCCGGAAGGCACGGAAATGGTTATGCCCGGCGACAACATCACGGTCGATGTCGAGCTGATCGTGCCGATTGCCATGGAAGAGAAGCTGCGCTTCGCCATCCGTGAAGGCGGCCGCACCGTCGGTGCCGGCATCGTCGTCACCATCAAAGAGTAATCGAGCCCGGCATCGCCGGATCGAAACGGATAGGGGCGGCCCTCGGGCCGCCCTTTTTCGTTGGCTAGATGTGCCTGTTTGGGGTCCCAATCTCTGTTGCAAGTCTGTGAGCCTCTACAGTATAGATTGCGTTGAGGGCTTGGTCGGATGGTTCCACAGCACCGTTTGCATAGTCGGCCATGGTTGGCACTGGGGCTGATCTGCCTGGTGTCGATGCTTGCCGTGGGCAGCGCCGCCTTCGCGGCCGAGACAAAAAATTCAGAGCCGGATCCGGATCCGCCGATGCGGTTCGTCGTCGTGCGCAGCGACGCGGCGGGCTGTGAGCCGACCTGTCCGGAATGGATATCGGCCGAGGGTGCGATATCGGCCAAGTCGCCGGCGCTGCTCAAGGCTGCCCTGAAAACGCTCGGCGGCCGCAAATTGCCGATCGTCATCAACTCTCCCGGCGGCGATGTCGATGCAGCCATCGCCATGGGCCGGATGATACGCAAGAACAAGCTCGACATCGCGGTCGGCAGGACCTGGTTCGTCGGCTGCGAGCCAGGGGTGAAAAACTGCAAGGAGAACGACGCCAGAGGCGCGCACTATATCGGCAGCCCCTATGTGCTCGGCAGCTATTGCGCATCCGCTTGTCCAATGATGCTGGCCGGCGGCACCAGGCGCCTGGTCGGGCCGCTGGCCTATCTCGGCGTCCACCAGATCACGACCACGATCGTGCAGATGAACGTGCAATATCAGGTCCGCTACCGGATCGTGAAAGGCAAGAAGCGGGTCATCAGCAAGAAGGTCGTCAGCCGCAAGAACACCGGCAGCTACAAGACCTACGAGATGAGCAAGGGGGTGGAGCGCAAGCTGTCCGCCTATTTCAAGGAGATGGGTGTCGACCTCAGCATCATCGAGACGATGAAGAGCACGCCGGCCAGCGACATCCAGCAGATCGACCTCAGCGACATGCTGACAATGAAGCTGGTCACCAGCGACGACGCTGCAGATTTGCTGACCAGCGCAAGCCTGTGCAGGCTGAACCTTCCGGCTCCGAATTGCCGGGAAATACCGGCGAACAAGCCAGCCGGCGGCCTGCCGGACGTGGCAAAGGCTGCGCCGCTGCCGGTGAAGCCGGAGAGCGCGCCGCATGATGACGGCATGCGCTTTGTCGTGGTTCGCGGCAGCAACCCGCTCTGCAATCCCGACTGCCCGGAATGGATTGCAGCGCAAGGCGCGATTACGCCCCAGACGCCGCAGAAACTCAGCCAATTGCTCGCCACGCTTGGCAACCGGCGGCTGCCGGTGGTGATCAGCTCGCGAGGCGGCGACCTCTCCGGCGCCCTGGCGGCGGGCCGGATCATCCATGAAAAGAAGCTCGACGTTGCCGTTGCCCGCACCGATTTCGTCGGCTGCGACCCGGCAGAGTGGAATTGCCTGGCCAGGGAAGGCGCCTATGCCGGGCTGAGCGTCGATGGCGACGGCGACTGCGATTCGGCCTGCGCGCTCATGCTGGCCGGTGGCGCCAGGCGGCTTGTCGGTACCCAGGCGCGGCTCAGCCTCTATCTGATGGGGCAGAAGCAGGCAGTCAAGTCCTACCTCGACGAGATGGCGATCAGCCCCGCTTTGTTCAGGGCGCTCCAGGGCAGTTCGGTCGAGCGTCAGCTCGAACCCGACATGATGCTGGAGGTCGGCCTGACGACCGGGCGCCAGTCGGTGGATGCGCTGACGGGGTCCAGCATCTGCAGATCGGCGCCGAAACCTGAGAATTGCCGCGTGGTGCCGTCGTCCAATGGCTGATCGCGCCTATCGTCATGGAAGAGAAGCCTTGCTTCGCCTTCCGTGAAGGCGGCCGCACCGTCGTGCCGGCGTCGTCATCACCATCGAGAAATAGTCGAGCAGGTGTCAGCCGGATGGACCAGGAAAGGGCGGTCTTTGGGGCTGCCTTTTGTTTCCGGCGTTGCGCGGCACAAGTATTGCACGATTGTTTCAAAGCTATTGCAAGCACCGTCGCCGCAACTATTATGGATTGCATTGAGGGGTTTGCCGGGCGTGGTTTTGGGACAACGTTCAGACACTGTGGGACGGTGGCGGCGCGGGCTGGTCCGGCTGTCGACGGTGGCCGCGATGGCGATGGCTGCCTTCGCCGCGAAGGCCGAGGATGCCTCCCCCGGGACATGGCAGACAGTACCCCCTCTGCAGGGAGTGCTCTATCCGACCGATCCGACGATATGGACCGACGATCACTCGGAGATGCAGTTTGTCGTCACGCGCAGCAGCGCACCTGGCTGCGAGCCCAATTGTCCGGAGTGGATCTCCGCCGAAGGCGACATCTCAGCCGGCACGCCAGCCTTGCTCAAGCGTACCTTGAAGAAGCTTGGCAGCCGCAAACTGCCCATCATCGTCAATTCCTTTGGCGGCAACGTCAATGCAGCGCTCGAACTTGGCCGGATAATCCGCAAGAACAAGCTCGATATCGCCGTAGGCAAGACCGAGTTTTCCGACTGTTGGCCCGGGACGGATGGTTGTGGTTTTAGTTACGGCAAAGGTTCCGCCTATCTCGGCCGGGCGTCTGATGGCGCCAGCTGCAACTCCGCCTGTCCGCTGATGTTTGCCGGTGGCGTCCGCCGCGTGGCCGGCGGCTGGAACTATCTGGGTGTTCATCAGATCACCACCACCTGGTTCCCCTCCACAACGCACTACCGGACCACATATCGCGTCAAACGGGGCAAAAAATATCGGGTCACCACGCAAACGGTCACTCAAGGTGAAAGCTACAAGACCTATGAGATGAGCAAGGGGTACGCGAGAAAGATCTCGGCCTATCTCCGAGAGATGGGTATCGGGCAGGGCGTGCTGGACTTGATGAAGGCGACGCCGGCGAGCGACATCAGGCAGATCGGCCTCCACGATATGCTGACGATGAAACTGGCGACCAGCACGGACACTCTTGAGCTGTTTACCAGAGCAAGTTTGTGCATGTTCGACCCGCCGGCTCCGAACTGCCGGGAAGTGCCTGGACCGGCAGGCAAGCCGACGCCGCCGGTCGCTGCCACGACGGTCGCAGTCAAGCTCGCGAATGTGGCAGCCAAGCCCGCCGCTGTCACAAAGCCTTTGCCGGACCCCGCAGCGGCTCGTGTGGATATGAGCTTTGTCGTGGTCCGCGGCAGCGACCAGCATTGCACGCCGCAGTGTCCGCAATGGATTTCTGCGCAAGGCGCGATCACGCCTCAGACACCGCAAAAATTGCGCCAATTACTCGACACGCTTGGCAACCGGCGGCTGCCCGTGGTGATCAGCTCACGAGGCGGAGACTTGTTCAGCGCTCTGGCGACCGGACGGATCATCCATGAAAAGAAGCTCGACGTCGCCGTTGGCCGCACCGATATCGGTGACCCGGTCGAGGACGGCATCTATGCCGGGCTGAGCTTCGACGCCGGAGCCGACTGCGATTCGGCCTGCGCGCTCATGCTGGCCGGTGGCGCCAGACGGTTTGTCGGCCCCCAGGCGCGACTCAGCTTCTACCTGATGGGACAGAAGCAATTGGTGAAGACGTATCTGAATGAGATGGCGATCAGCCCCCGTCTGTTCACAGCGCTTCAGGACCGTTTCGCCGAGCGTGAGCTCGACCCTGATATGATGCTGGAGGTCGGGCTGACGACCGGGCCCCAGTCGGTGGATGCGCTGACGGGTCCCGGCATCTGCAAGTCGGTGCCGAAAGCTGAGAACTGCCGCGTGGCGCCGTCGCCCAACGCCCAGGCCGAAGCGCCGGCCAAATTGTAGCGCGGCGGGTTCACACTCGCCATCGAGGCAGGTTGAGCAGGGCGCGATTTCCGCTATCGTCGTGCCGGCGCCGGGCTGGCGGAGGATCGACAATGAGCCAGGACATCCCGACACTCTACGAATGGGCCGGCGGCATCGAAGCCCTCAACCGGCTGACGGAAACCTTTTACGACAAGGTGTCGCGCGACCCGGTGGTCGGCCCAGTGTTCAAACACATGTCGCCGGATCATCCCGCGCATGTCGCGGCCTTCATCGGCGAGGTTTTTGGCGGACCCAAGACCTACAGCGAACAGCATGGCGGCCATCGCGAGATGGTCATGCATCACTTGGGCAAGCATCTGACGGAGGAACAGCGCCGCCGCTGGATCAGCCTGCTTGCCGATGCCGCCGATGCGGTCGGGCTGCCGGACGATCCCGAATTCCGTTCCGCCTTCATGGGCTATGTCGAATGGGGGTCACGGCTTGCCAAGATGAATTCCACCCTCGGCGAGACCTGCGACCCGCAGACCGAACCGATGCCGGCCTGGGGCTGGGGCGTGCCGGGCGGGCCGTACAAGCCGCCGGCCGGGGGCTGAGCGCCGGCATGCGGCTTCAGGCAGGCGAAAAATCGAGATAGGCAGGGACGGGCTGGTCATCACCTATTCGGATTTTGGCAAAGGATCTGAAAGCGCGTCAGACAACTCTTTACAGCGCGCCCGGAAGCTTTTAGGAAGCGCCTGCGCTGAAACGCGCGTACGGGCATAGCTCAGTTGGTAGAGCGGCGGTCTCCAAAACCGCAGGTCGTAGGTTCGAGCCCTGCTGCCCGTGCCATTTTCCTCGTTGGAATCCGGCATTTTAGAAACGCCTTGTTTTGGCTCCTCGTTTGGTTGGGCTGAAGCCGCGTACTCGACGAGCGACGTTCCGAATGGCATGCGCAGAGCGAGAGCGCTGATGCGCAATGCCGAAGTCGGCGTATTTCCACGAACCGATTTCCTTGATTCAACTGCCATTGGCGAGCCAATTGCCATTTGCGTTCACAATTCAGAATAGGCCTATTTTGCTGCCGCCAGCTGCTTTTCAGCGGCTGCGAATTATTGGAAGCGGGATGCTGGCCTGGCTTCTGGAATTTTTTTGAATAGGGCTCTTGAACCGGTTTTCAGCCCTTCCTAATTCGTTTCCCGCCGAGGCCGATTGGCTTGACAAAAGGCGGCGCTGCTGGGCGGCGCCCTTGTATCCATGTTGCTTCAAGGAGGATGTGGCTATGAGAACCTTTGATACTCTCTATCGCAGCACCGTCGGTTTTGACCGTCTTTTCGACATGCTCGACAGCGGCACGCGTCCGGACTGGCCGCCTTATAACATCGAGAAGGTCGACGAGAACGATTACCGTATCTCGATGGCCATCGCAGGCTTCAGCCAGGATGAGGTTGAGCTGACCCAGCATGGACCCGAACTGGTCGTGGTAGGCCAGAAGGCTGATGACCAGAGCGGACGCCAGCTGCTGCACCAGGGCATCGCCTACCGCACTTTCAGGCAGACGTTTAAACTTGCCGACCACATGAAGATCAAGGCAGCAAACCTTGAGAACGGTCTCCTGACCATCGACATCGTCCGTGAGATTCCCGAAGAGCTGAAGCCGCGCCGCATCAGCATCGGGGCCGGCGACGCCCAGGTGGGCGGCAAGCAGATCGCCCAGGATACGGAACGCACCCGCAAAGCGGCCTGATCGTATCGATTCAGTTATCCCTGCGGTCCGCCTCCCGGCTTCGGCCGGGAGGCCCAGATTGCGGAGAATGGAGATGGACAACTTCTACGAGACACCGACACTTTCTGCGGCACGCTCGGGCAAAATTGAAACTTCTTTGTGCCTGCTCGACAATCCAGACGACGTCATCAACCATCCACGCCTCAGCCGTGGAGAAAAGCGGGCACTGCTTTCCTCGTGGGCGTCCGATGCCTGCGCGGTGGAAAACCAGCCTGCCTTGCGCCGCCTGGACAACGGCACGGTAATCCCTGTCGACCAGATTCTGAGGGCGTTGAAGGCTCTGGATGAGAAACCCACGCTGGGGAAAGAGACTTCAGGCCGGGTGCTGCCTTGGCGACCCTCCACGCGCCGCAGCGTTCTCAAAGCTTGGCGGCATAGTGGCCGTTCTTTCGGCCCCGACGATGACGACGACCCGCCCCCGTGCCCGGCAGTGATCGCGCCGCGCCCACGCCCACCATGCGGAACCGGCGCAGTGGCCGGGGTCGAACTCGCCTGTGCCTGAACTAACCCTGGGTTGATCCAACTGCCTCGCCAGGGGCAGCTGGATTCCAACCTTGGGTGCTTCATTTGCTTTCCAACACAGCAGGTCGCAGGTTCGTCCGCAACGCCATTTCCTCGAACTTGTAATCGCGTGCCCGATTTCCGGATGCACCTCCGGAATTGGCGTCTGGCATTGAAAAAGGGCAGGTGGCTTGCCATATTGGGCGAACTGAGGCATAAGGCCCCGATAGCCGGGACGGGACGACTGGATGGTTCCGAGGCGGCGTTTGGTCATAAAGCGGACACTTGCCACTTGCGTGGATCAAGAATCGGTTTTATGTAGACACAACAGACACGCGACGCGTGGAGCTGGGAAGCCGGCTTTACGCGTCCGATTTGCATGGGCGAAATGGCGCTGATTCGGCGCCGACTTGAACCCAGGCGGCACGTCCCGGCCAGCGGGATCATCCAGGAGACCCGGCCAACGGGTCTTGAAGACAGAGCGGCATATGGCTTCGAAAACCACAAATCCTTTCGTCTTTCTCCAGCAGGTTCGCGCGGAAACCGCCAAGGTGACTTGGCCGTCGCGCCGGGAGACGATGATCTCGACGGTGATGGTGCTCGTATTCGCGGTCATCGCGATGATCTTTTTCTTCACCGCCGACGTGGCCATGGGCTACGCGATCGAGCGGTTACTGAGCCTCGGCCATTAAGTCCGGCGATTACGGAGAAGTCTTGAAATGACCGCGCGCTGGTACATCGTCCACGCCTATTCGAACTTCGAAAAGAAGGTCGCTGAGGACATTGAGAACAAGGCCAAGCAGAAGGGCCTGTCCGCCGATATCGAACAGATCGTGGTGCCGACCGAGAAGGTCGTCGAGATCCGCCGCGGCCGCAAGGTCGATGCCGAGCGCAAGTTCTTTCCGGGCTATGTGTTGCTCAAGGCCAATCTGACCGATGCGGTGTTCTCGCTGGTCAAGAACACGCCGAAGGTCACCGGCTTCCTCGGTGACTCCAAGCCGGTGCCGATCACCGAAGCCGAGGCGCAGCGCATCCTGAACCAGGTTCAGGAAGGCGTCGAGCGGCCGAAGCCCTCGGTCACTTTCGAGATCGGCGAGGCGATCCGCGTTTCGGATGGCCCGTTCGCCTCGTTCAACGGTTTCGTCCAGGAAGTGGACGAGGAGCGGGCGCGGCTCAAGGTGGAAGTATCGATCTTCGGGCGCGCCGTGCCGGTCGATCTGGAATTCGGACAGGTCGAAAAGGGCTGATCCGAAAACCCTGCGCCGGTTCGCCGGCAAGGGGAGGCGGCGCGGAAAGCGCGCGGCCATGAACGGGTGGGAGGCGAATGCGGCTTTAGCCGGCCGCGCGGACCGCACCACCAGACTGCAACCGCCGGTGTTCCCGATACTGGGGCCGGCATGAGATAAAGGCAGGAAAGAGATGGCTAAGAAAATTGCAGGCCAGCTCAAGCTCCAGGTCAAAGCGGGATCGGCTACGCCGTCTCCGCCGATCGGCCCGGCACTTGGCCAGCGCGGCATCAACATCATGGAATTCTGCAAGGCGTTCAACGCGCAGACCCAGGAAATGGAAAAGGGATCGCCGATCCCGGTCGTCATCACCTATTACCAGGACAAGTCCTTCACCTTCGTCATGAAGACGCCGCCGGTGAGCTACTTCCTGAAAAAGGCGGCGAACTTGACGTCAGGTTCGAAAGAGCCGGGCAAGATCAAGGCCGGCACGATCGGCCGCGACAAGGTGCGCGCCATCGCCGAACAGAAGATGAAGGATCTGAACGCAAACGACGTCGAGGCGGCCATGCGCATGGTCGAGGGCTCCGCCCGCTCGATGGGTCTGGAAGTGGTGGGCTGAGATCATGGCAAAGATTGCAAAGCGTGTATCGAAGTCCCGTGACGGCATCGACCCCAACAAGGCCTATGCCCTTGGTGAGGCGCTGAAGCTGCTCAAGGACCGTTCGACGGTGAAGTTCGACGAGACCATCGAAGTGGCGATGAACCTCGGCGTCGACCCGCGCCATGCCGACCAGATGGTCCGCGGCGTGGTCAACCTGCCGAACGGCACCGGCCGCTCGGTCCGCGTCGCCGTGTTCGCACGTGGCGGCAAGGCCGATGAGGCTCGCGCCGCCGGCGCCGACATCGTCGGTGCCGAGGATCTGGTCGACATCGTCCAGAAGGGCACGATCGACTTCGATCGCTGCATCGCCACGCCGGACATGATGCCGCTGGTCGGCCGTCTGGGCAAGGTGCTGGGCCCGCGCGGCATGATGCCGAACCCGAAGGTCGGCACCGTCACCACCGACGTCGCCGCCGCCGTCAAGGCATCGAAGGGCGGCGCTGTCGAGTTCCGCGTCGAGAAGGCCGGCATCGTTCATGCCGGCGTCGGCAAGGTCTCGTTCGACGTCAAGGCGCTGGAAGAAAACGTCCGCGCCTTCGCCGATGCCGTGACCAAGGCAAAGCCGGCTGGCGCCAAGGGCAACTACGTCAAGAAGGTGTCGGTCACCTCGACGATGGGCCCAGGCCTCAAGCTCGACGTCTCGACGCTCGCAGCGTCTTGATACGAACATCTGGATCGGCTGCCAAGGCGCTGATCCGCAAGTGAATTCCGGGCCTCCGACTTGTCGGCGGCCCGGTACCGGAAGTCGAGAGGCTTCCGGACATCCTGTCCGAGATTGCAGGCGGCCCAGAAGCCTTAATTGAATTGGGCCTGCATGAGACGGGTGAAAACCGGACAACGGAGCGACAAGCTCCAATGAAAGGTTCGAACCGTGTTTGCCTTTTGTCTGCGCATCTCCGGCTTGCCGTCGATGTGGCGAAAGGGGGCAGGATCCTCGAGCGTCGTTCGGGAGATCTGTAATGGATGGCCCGGCCGGCAAAAAGGCAACCCGACGCCTGTCCCACTAGCGGGGCAGGGGTCAACTGGAGATAGGCAGTGGACAGAGCGGAAAAACGCGAACTCGTCACGGGCCTGAATGGTGCTTTTGCAGGCGCTGGTTCAGTCGTCGTGGCCCACTACGCCGGTATCACCGTCGCGCAAATGAACGACCTTCGGTCGAAAATGCGCGCTGCCGGTGGCACCGTCAAAGTCGCGAAGAACCGTCTCGCCAAAATCGCTCTTCAGGGCACGGACTCCGCATCGATCATCGACCTGTTCAAGGGACAGACGCTGATCGCTTATTCGGAGGATCCGATTGCGGCGCCGAAGGTCGCGTCCGATTTCGCCAAGGGAAATGACAAGTTGGTCATTCTCGGCGGCGCAATGGGCACCACCTCGCTCAACGCCGACGGTGTGAAGGCACTCGCCACACTTCCGTCGCTCGATGAGCTGCGCGCCAGGCTGGTTGGCATGATCGCCACGCCGGCAACCCGGATCGCCCAGATCGTCAATGCGCCAGCGGCTTCGGTCGCGCGCGTAATCGGCGCTTACGCCCGGAAGGACGAGGCGGCATGAGGCCGTTCCTCGCTATCACAAACACACGTTCGAACCTGATGAAGGAATACAACAATGGCTGATCTGGCAAAGATCGTAGACGACCTTTCGAAGCTGACCGTCCTCGAGGCGGCCGAGTTGTCGAAGCTTCTGGAAGAAAAGTGGGGCGTTTCGGCTGCTGCTCCGGTGGCGGTTGCCGCTGCCGGCGGCGCTGCCGCTGCTGCTGCTCCGGCTGAGGAAAAGACGGAATTCGACGTCGTCCTCACCGAGGCAGGCGCTCAGAAGATCAACGTCATCAAGGAAGTCCGCGCCATCACCGGCCTGGGCCTCAAGGAAGCCAAGGATCTGGTCGAAGCAGCTCCGAAGCCGGTCAAGGAAGCCGTTTCCAAGGCTGACGCTGAGAAGTTCAAGGCCCAGCTGGAAGCAGCCGGCGCCAAGGTCGACCTGAAGTAAGCGTAAAAGCGGCGGGCGGCCTCGCGCCGTCCGCCACTCCCTTCATCAGAGGGGAGGATGCGTAGCGCGAGATGTACGAGAACCTCTTTCCTGAGGGCCGAAACCGGCCTTCAGGAAACGGGTTTTCTCCCGTTTTAGCCGTCGCCGCCAGGCGGCGGGAAACAGATCAGGGGCCGCCGCCGAGGTGGCCGCGCATGCAAGGTGAGCCGCGGCGAGGCTCGCCCCGAGTTTATAGCTAAGGAGCGACGATGGCCCAGACCCAGACTTTCAATGGCCGCAGACGCGTACGCAAGTTCTTCGGAAAGATTCCGGAAGTTGCGGAGATGCCGAACCTGATCGAGGTTCAAAAAGCATCCTATGACCAGTTCCTGATGGTGGCGGAGCCCAAGGGTGGGCGTCCGGACGAGGGACTGCAGGCCGTTTTCAAGTCGGTTTTCCCGATCTCAGATTTCTCCGGCTCCTCGATGCTGGAGTTCGTGAAGTACGAGTTCGAAGGACCGAAATTCGACGTTGACGAATGCCGTCAACGCGACCTGACCTATGCCGCGCCACTCAAGGTGACGCTGCGCCTCATCGTGTTCGATATCGACGAGGATACCGGCGCAAAGTCGATCAAGGACATCAAGGAGCAGGACGTCTATATGGGCGACATGCCGCTCATGACGCTCAACGGCACCTTCATCGTCAATGGCACGGAGCGCGTCATCGTCTCGCAGATGCACCGTTCGCCGGGCGTATTCTTCGACCATGACAAGGGCAAGTCGCACTCCTCGGGCAAGCTTTTGTTTGCGGCGCGCGTCATTCCCTATCGCGGTTCGTGGCTCGACATCGAGTTCGATTCCAAGGACGTCGTGCACGCCCGTATCGACCGCCGCCGCAAGATTCCGGTGACGTCGCTCTTGATGGCGCTCGGCATGGACGGCGAAGAAATCCTGTCGACCTTCTACAACAAGATCACCTACAAGCGCGCCGGCGACCACTGGCGCATCCCGTTCAACGTCGAGCGTTTCCGCGGCCTGAAGGCCGTTGGCGACCTCGTCGATGCCGACACCGGCGAAGTTGTCGTCGAGGCCGGCAAGAAGATCACCGCCCGCCAGGCAAGGGCGCTTGGCGAAAAGGGTCTGAAGGCGATCAAGGCGACCGACGAGGATCTGCTCGGCAACTACCTGGCCGAGGACATCGTCAACTACGGCACCGGCGAGATTTTCCTCGAAGCCGGCGACGAGATCGACGAAAAGACGCTGAAGGTGCTGCTCGGCACGGGCGAAAGCGAGATCAAGGTTCTCGACATCGACCACGTCAATGTCGGCGCCTACATCCGCAATACGCTCAACGTCGACAAGAACGAGAGCCGCCAGGACGCACTGTTCGACATCTACCGTGTCATGCGCCCGGGCGAGCCGCCGACGCTTGAAACCGCCGAAGCCATGTTCAACTCGCTGTTCTTCGACTCGGAGCGCTACGACCTGTCGGCCGTCGGCCGCGTCAAGATGAACATGCGCCTCGAGCTCAAGGCTGAGGACACCGTGCGCGTGCTGCGCAAGGACGACATCCTGGCGGTGGTCAAGACGCTGGTCGAACTGCGCGACGGCAAGGGCGAGATCGACGACATCGACAATCTCGGCAACCGCCGCGTGCGTTCCGTCGGCGAGCTGATGGAGAACCAATACCGCGTCGGCCTGCTGCGCATGGAGCGCGCGATCAAGGAACGTATGTCCTCGATCGAGATCGATACGGTGATGCCGCAGGACCTGATCAACGCCAAGCCGGCGGCTGCCGCCGTGCGCGAGTTCTTCGGTTCCTCGCAGCTGTCGCAGTTCATGGATCAGACCAACCCGCTGTCGGAGATCACCCACAAGCGCCGCCTGTCGGCACTTGGCCCGGGCGGTCTGACCCGCGAGCGCGCCGGCTTCGAAGTGCGCGACGTGCACCCGACGCATTACGGCCGCATCTGCCCGATCGAGACGCCGGAAGGCCCGAACATCGGTCTGATCAACTCGCTGGCGACCTTCGCGCGCGTCAACAAGTACGGCTTCATCGAAAGCCCGTACCGCAAGATCGTCAACGGCAAGCTGACCAATGAGGTCGTCTATCTCTCCGCTATGGAAGAGTCCAAGCACCACGTTGCGCAGGCCAATGCCGAGCTCGACAAGAATGGTGGTTTCGTCGACGAATTCGTCATTTGCCGCAGCGCCGGCGAAGTGATGATGGCGCCGCGCGAAAACGTCGATCTGATGGACGTGTCGCCCAAGCAGATGGTGTCCGTGGCTGCGGCGCTGATCCCGTTCCTCGAGAACGACGACGCCAACCGCGCGCTGATGGGCTCCAACATGCAGCGTCAGGCCGTGCCGCTGGTGCGCGCCGAAGCGCCGTTCGTAGGCACCGGCATGGAGCCGATCGTTGCCCGTGACTCGGGCGCCGCCATCGGCGCCCGCCGCGGCGGCATCGTCGACCAGGTGGACGCGACGCGTATCGTCATCCGCGCCACGGAAGATCTCGATCCCGGCAAGTCGGGCGTCGACATCTACCGGCTGATGAAGTTCCAGCGTTCGAACCAGAACACCTGCATCAACCAGCGTCCGCTGGTGCGCATGGGCGACCGCGTCAACAAGGGCGACATCATCGCCGACGGTCCGTCGACCGAGCTCGGCGATCTGGCGCTCGGCCGCAACGTGCTGGTCGCGTTCATGCCGTGGAACGGCTACAACTACGAGGACTCGATCCTGCTCTCCGAGCGCATCGTGGCCGACGACGTCTTCACCTCGATCCACATCGAGGAATTCGAGGTCATGGCCCGCGACACCAAGCTTGGACCGGAGGAAATCACGCGCGACATTCCGAACGTTTCGGAAGAAGCGCTGAAGAACCTCGACGAAGCCGGCATCGTCTATATCGGCGCGGAAGTGCAGCCGGGCGACATCCTGGTCGGCAAGATCACGCCGAAGGGCGAAAGCCCGATGACGCCGGAAGAAAAGCTCCTGCGCGCCATCTTCGGTGAAAAGGCGTCGGACGTTCGCGACACCTCGATGCGCATGCCTCCGGGCACCTTCGGCACAGTCGTCGAAGTGCGCGTCTTCAACCGCCACGGCGTCGAGAAGGACGAGCGCGCCATGGCGATCGAACGCGAGGAGATCGAACGCCTCGCCAAGGACCGCGACGACGAGCAGGCGATCCTCGACCGCAACGTCTATTCGCGCCTTTCCGACGTTCTCGTCGGCAAGGAAGCGATTGCCGGGCCGAAGGGCTTCAAGAAGGGCTCGAAGCTGTCGAAGGACACGCTGGACGAGTATCCGCGTTCGCAGTGGTGGCAGTTTGCGGTGGAGAACGAAAAGCTCCAGAGCGAACTGGAAGCCCTGCGTGGCCAGTACGACGATTCCAAGAAGGCGCTCGAGCAGCGCTTCATGGACAAGGTCGAGAAGGTCCAGCGCGGCGACGAAATGCCTCCGGGCGTCATGAAGATGGTCAAGGTCTTCGTGGCCGTGAAGCGCAAGATGCAGCCGGGCGACAAGATGGCCGGACGTCACGGCAACAAGGGTGTCGTGTCGCGCATCGTTCCGGTCGAGGACATGCCTTTCCTCGAGGACGGCACGCATGCCGATATCGTGCTCAACCCGCTGGGTGTGCCGAGCCGCATGAATGTCGGCCAGATCCTGGAAACGCATCTGGGCTGGGCATGCGCGGGCATGGGCAAGAAGATCGGCGAGCTGATCGACGCGTACAAGACGGTTGGAGACATCAAGCCGTTGCGCAAGACGCTCGAGAGCTTCATCCCAGCCAACGACCGCAACGAGCCGGTCCGCGAATATGACGACGAGAGCATCGTTCGCCTCAGCGAGCAGATGCGCCGCGGCGTCTCTATCGCGACACCGGTGTTCGACGGCGCGCATGAAGTCGACATCAACATCATGCTGGAGCAGGCGGGCCTGCACACCAGCGGTCAGTCGCAGCTCTATGACGGACGCACCGGCGAGCCGTTCGATCGCAAGGTGACGATGGGCTATATCTATATGCTCAAGCTTCACCACCTGGTGGACGACAAGATCCACGCGCGTTCGATCGGTCCGTACTCGCTCGTTACCCAGCAGCCGCTGGGCGGCAAGGCGCAGTTCGGTGGCCAGCGCTTCGGCGAAATGGAGGTCTGGGCGCTGGAAGCCTATGGCGCCGCCTACACGCTGCAGGAAATGCTGACGGTGAAGTCGGACGATGTCGCCGGCCGCACCAAGGTCTACGAGGCGATCGTGCGCGGCGACGACACGTTCGAGGCCGGCATTCCCGAGAGCTTCAACGTGCTCGTCAAGGAAATGCGGTCTCTCGGCCTCAATGTCGAGCTGGAGAATACCAAGCTCGACGACAACCCTGTCCGGCTGCCAGATGCTGCCGAATAGGGGCGCGGCCGAGTAAGCAAGACATCCGGTCGCGGAACGCCGCGACCGGATGCGACAAATTCTACGGCCAGTGGGCCGACCACTCAGCGGGCATTTGGCCCGCGTTAGATGCAAGGGGTTTTCGAGGACCCCGAAAAGGAGAACGGCATGAACCAAGAGGTCATGAATCTCTTCAATCCGCAGGCGCCGGCGCAGGTGTTCGATTCCATCCGGATATCGCTCGCCAGCCCTGAGAAGATTCTGTCCTGGTCGTTCGGCGAGATCAAGAAGCCGGAGACCATCAACTACCGCACCTTCAAGCCGGAGCGTGACGGTCTGTTCTGCGCGCGCATTTTTGGCCCGATCAAGGACTATGAATGCCTGTGCGGCAAGTACAAGCGCATGAAGTACAAGGGCGTCATCTGCGAAAAGTGCGGCGTCGAAGTCACGCTGTCGCGCGTTCGCCGCGAGCGCATGGGCCACATCGAGCTGGCGGCACCTGTCGCTCACATCTGGTTCCTGAAGTCGCTGCCGTCGCGCATCGGCACGCTGCTCGACATGACCCTGAAGGACATCGAGCGCGTCCTCTACTTCGAGAACTACATCGTCACCGAGCCTGGCCTAACCGCGCTGAAGGAGCACCAGCTGCTCAGCGAGGAAGAGTACATGATCGCCGTCGACGAGTATGGCGAGGATTCGTTCACCGCCATGATCGGCGCCGAGGCCATTCATGACCTTCTGGCCGGCATGGACCTGGAGAAGATCGCCGGCGACCTGCGTTCGGAACTGGCTTCGACCACGTCCGAGCTGAAGCAGAAGAAGTATCTGAAGCGACTCAAGGTCGTCGAGAACTTCATGGAGTCCGGCAACCGTCCGGAATGGATGATCATGAAGGTGGTTCCGGTGATCCCGCCGGACCTGCGCCCGCTGGTTCCTCTGGATGGTGGACGTTTCGCGACGTCCGACCTGAACGATCTCTATCGCCGCGTCATCAACCGCAACAACCGTCTGAAGCGGCTGATCGAGCTGCGCGCCCCCGGCATCATCGTGCGCAATGAAAAGCGCATGCTGCAGGAAGCCGTCGATGCGCTGTTCGACAACGGCCGTCGCGGCCGCGTCATCACCGGCGCCAACAAGCGTCCGCTGAAGTCGCTGTCCGACATGTTGAAGGGCAAGCAGGGCCGGTTCCGCCAGAACCTGCTCGGCAAGCGCGTCGACTATTCGGGCCGTTCGGTCATCGTCACCGGTCCGGAGCTCAAGCTGCACCAATGCGGCCTGCCGAAGAAGATGGCGCTCGAACTGTTCAAGCCGTTCATCTACGCCCGCCTCGACGCCAAGGGGTTCTCCTCGACCGTCAAGCAGGCCAAGAAGCTGGTCGAGAAGGAGCGTCCGGAAGTCTGGGATATCCTCGACGAGGTCATCCGCGAGCATCCGGTGCTGTTGAACCGTGCACCGACGCTGCACCGCCTCGGCATCCAGGCGTTCGAGCCGATCCTGATCGAAGGCAAGGCGATCCAGCTGCATCCGCTGGTCTGCACGGCCTTCAACGCCGACTTCGACGGCGACCAGATGGCCGTTCACGTGCCGCTCTCGTTGGAAGCGCAGCTTGAAGCCCGCGTGCTGATGATGTCGACCAACAACATCCTGCACCCGGCTTCCGGCGCGCCGATCATCGTGCCTTCGCAGGACATGGTCCTGGGTCTCTACTATCTCTCGATCGTCAATCAGAACGAGCCGGGCGAAGGCATGGTGTTTGCCGACATGGGCGAACTCCAGCACGCGCTCGAGACCAAGGCGGTGACGCTGCACTCCAAGATCAAGGGTCGTTTCCGCACGGTCGACGCCGAAGGCAAGGTCGTGTCGAAAATCTACGACACCACGCCTGGCCGCATGATCATCGGCGAGCTGCTGCCGAAGAACGTCAATGTGCCTTACGAGACGGCCAACCAGGAGATGACCAAGAAGAACATCTCCAAGATGATCGACACCGTCTACCGCCACTGCGGTCAGAAGGAGACGGTCATTTTCTGCGACCGCATCATGGCCCTCGGCTTCAGCCACGCCTGCCGCGCCGGCATTTCGTTCGGCAAGGACGACATGCTGATCCCGGACGCCAAGATCAAGCTGGTTTCCGACACCGAGGCTTTGGCCAAGGAATACGAGCAGCAGTACAATGACGGCCTGATCACGCAGGGCGAGAAGTACAACAAGGTCGTCGACGCCTGGGCCAAGTGCTCGGAAAAGGTCGCCGACGAGATGATGGCCCGCATCAAGGCCGTCGAGTTCGAGGACAGTGGCCGTCAAAAGCCGATGAACTCGATCTACATGATGTCGCATTCGGGTGCGCGTGGTTCGCCCACCCAGATGCGTCAGCTCGCCGGCATGCGCGGCCTGATGGCAAAGCCCTCGGGTGAAATCATCGAGACGCCGATCATCTCGAACTTCAAGGAAGGCCTGACCGTGCTCGAGTACTTCAACTCGACCCACGGCGCCCGCAAGGGTCTGGCCGACACCGCCTTGAAGACGGCGAACTCGGGCTACCTCACCCGTCGTCTGGTCGACGTGGCGCAGGACTGCATCGTCAACTCCGTGGATTGCGGCACCGACAAGGGCCTCACCATGCAGCCGATCGTCGATGCCGGTCAGGTCGTTGCTTCGGTCGGTCAGCGCGTGCTGGGCCGCACCTCGCTCGACGACATCACGCATCCGGTTTCGGGCGAAGTTCTGGTCAAGGCCGGAACGCTGATGGACGAACGTGACGTGGAAAAGATCGAAAAGGCCGGCGTGCAGTCGGTCCGCATTCGCTCGGCACTGACCTGCGAGGTCAGGATCGGCGTGTGCGCGGTCTGCTACGGACGCGATCTTGCCCGCGGCACCCCGGTCAACCAGGGCGAAGCCGTCGGCGTCATCGCGGCGCAGTCGATCGGCGAGCCGGGCACCCAGCTCACCATGCGTACCTTCCACATGGGCGGTACGGCGCAGGTGGTGGACAGCTCGTTCCTTGAAGCCTCGTATGAGGGCAAGGTCGAGATCCGCAACCGCAACGTGGTGCGCAACTCGGACGGCCAGCAGATGGTCATGGGCCGCAACATGGCGGTGCTGATCCTCGACGAAGCCGGCAAGGAGCGTGCCTCGCATCGCCTTACCTATGGTTCGCGCATCTTCGTGGACGATGGCGACAAGGTGAAGCGGGGCCAGCGTATCGCCGAATGGGATCCCTATACCCGCCCTGTCCTTACCGAAATCGAGGGCAAGGTGTCGTACGAGGATCTGGTCGACGGCATTTCCGTTCAGGAAACGGCCGACGAATCGACCGGCATCACCAAGCGCGAGGTCATCGACTGGCGCTCGACGCCACGCGGCAACGACCTCAAGCCGGCGATCGCGATCCTTGACCCCAAGGGCAAGGTCGGCAAGCTGTCGAAGGGCGGCGACGCCCGCTTCCTGCTCTCGGTCGAGGCCATTCTTTCGGTCGAGCCGGGTTCGCAGGTTCGTCCCGGCGACGTTTTGGCGCGTATCCCGATGGAAAGCGCCAAGACCAAGGATATCACCGGTGGTCTGCCGCGTGTTGCCGAACTGTTCGAGGCACGTCGTCCGAAGGATCACGCCATCATCGCAGAGATCGATGGCACGATCCGCTTCGGCCGCGACTACAAGAACAAGCGCCGCATCATCATCGAGCCGCATGACTCGACGCTTGAGCCGGTCGAATACCTGATCCCGAAGGGCAAGCCGTTCCATCTCCAGGACGGCGACGTCATCGAGAAGGGCGACTACATCCTCGACGGCAATCCGGCGCCGCACGACATCCTGGCGATCAAGGGCGTGGAAGCACTTGCTTCCTACCTCGTGAACGAAATCCAGGAAGTCTACCGTCTGCAGGGCGTGTCGATCAACGACAAGCATATCGAGGTGATCGTTCGCCAGATGCTGCAGAAGGTCGAGATCACGGTGCAGGGCGACTCGACCTACATTCCGGGCGACCACGTCGACGTGATCGAACTGGAAGAGGTCAACGAGCGCCTGGTCGAGGACGGCAAGAAGCCGGCCGAAGGCCAGCCAGTGCTGCTGGGCATAACCAAGGCCTCGCTGCAGACGCCGTCCTTCATCTCGGCCGCCTCCTTCCAGGAGACGACCAGGGTGCTGACCGAAGCTGCGGTTGCCGGCAAGACCGACATGCTGCAGGGCCTGAAGGAAAACGTCATCGTCGGCCGGCTGATCCCGGCCGGTACCGGCGGCACGATGAGCCAGATCCGGCGCATCGCCACCTCGCGCGACGAACTGATCATCGACGAGCGCCGCAAGGCCTCCGGTGTCGAGGTCGCCGAGCCGATGCTGACCGACATGGTCAACGCCGCGCAGTAAGCGCGGTAGGACGAGAAGAAGGAAGGGGGCCCCAGCGGCCCCTTTTCGCGTTTTGACCCCTAATCGAATCGAGGAAAACATGAGCAAGAAGGTTTGGACTGACGTCGACGACTACATCGTTTCCTCTCTCTTCGAAGCAGATCCCATCCTCGAAGCGGTGCTTGCGGCCAACCGCGACCAGGGCCTGCCGGCCATCGACGTATCGCCGGCGCAGGGCAAGCTGCTGTCGCTGCTGGTCCGCATCAGCGGCGCCAGGAAGGTGCTGGAGATCGGCACGCTTGGCGGCTACTCGACCATCTGGATGGCAAGGGGATTGCCCGTCGGCGGCAAGATCGTGACGCTCGAACTCGAGCCGCATCATGCAAAAGTCGCGCACTCGAATCTTGAGCGGGCAGGGGTGTCGGACAAGGTCGAACTCAGGATCGGCCCCGCGCTTCAGTCGCTTGAGACGCTGGCTGCCGAAAATGCCGGTCCGTTCGATCTGATCTTCATCGACGCGGACAAGCCGAACAACCCGAATTATCTGTCATGGGCCATGCGCCTGTCGCGGCCGGGGACGGTCATCATCTGCGACAATGTCATCCGCGACGGCACCGTGCTCAACGACGATGGCCGTGATGCCTATGTCGAAGGCGCACGCGGTGCGTTTTCCTTCATCGGCGGCGACAAGCGCCTGGACGGCACCGCCATCCAGACCGTCGGCGCCAAAGGCTATGACGGGTTTGCGATTGCGATCGTCGAGTAAGGCTGCATGGCGAGTGTCCGGACTGCGGTCCGGCAGAACTCATCGCTCAATCGAAGAACGCTTCCACCACATTGCGCTTGCCGAGCATGAAGGCGTCGGCCACGTGCTGCAGGGGTGCCAAATCGACATCGGAGACGCCGTCGCGTACGATTTCAGCGAAGCGCCGGTAAAGCTGGGGATATTCGGCCTCCGGCTCGTCGTGAACCACCTTGCCGTCGATGGCGAGCTTGGTGCCGCCTCCGGACAGCACCATCTTGCCCTTGTCGGTGTCGGCCAGGATGTCCCAGCTCTGTGGTCCTGTCTGCAGCCAGTCGAGTTCCATCGTGATCGGCAAACCGTCCGAGGTGCGGAAGTTGACGTGGGCCGCGACAGGTGAGGCGCGGTTTTCGGGAAAGTCGAGCACCGCCGAGGTGATGAACATCGCCGGCAGGATGTGGGTCACGATCGACAGCGCGTTGATGCCTGGATCGAAGACGCCGAATCCGCCCGGCGCCCAGATCCAGTCCTGGTTCGGGTGCCAGCGGCGGACGTCTTCTTTCCAGACGATTGCCGCCGAGCTGATTTTGGCTGATTTCAGAAAAGTCCGCGCGGCTTCCACCGCCGGCGCGTAGCGCGAATGCCAGCTGGCGAACAGGGTGACTCCATTGGCGTCCGCCAGCCGCTTCAGGTCCTCGACCTCGCTGACGGTGGCGCCCGGCGGCTTTTCCAGGAAGACATGCTTTTTTGCCATCAACGCGGTGCGAGCCGCGTCGTAGCGGAATTGCGGCGGCATGCAGAGCGACACGGCCTCGAGGTCTGGCACCCCGTCGAGCATTGCTTCGATGGTTGGGAAGTTGGGGATGTTTTCCACCTTGCCGTGCCGGCTGGCGGCGGCGATGAGGCGGTAATCTGCATCCTTGGCCACCGCCGGCAGATGCTGGTCGCGCACGATCTTGCCCACGCCGACGATGCCGAGCTTGATGGGGTCATTGTTCGAAGGCATGGGAACTCCGCGGGCAGGAACTTTGGTTCTTGGATTTTGTCAGGTTCTTAGCAGAGAACCGGTGCCGGGCAAGCCGGCGTGGTGACAGGTGCGAGCCGTCAGCGCACCTGCGACTCAGAGCGGAACTTCGAATGTCACGATCGACACTTCGCCTTCGAGCGCGCCCTGGAAGGCGGACAGATGCGGCTCATCGTCCGGTACGCCTTCCATATCGCCGATCTGGTCGAGCTCTGCCTCGGCATAGCCTTCGGCGGCGAGCGATTCGAGAGCGCGGCGCACGGCCGAATCGTCATCGGGTGCAACCAGCATCACATGCACGCCTTCGGGCTTGCCGCCCTTCTTTTTCCAGACGCGGCCGGTGATGATAGTCACCGGGCGCTCCTCATTGTCGTTCACGGGCTGATTCCTCTTGAGACTCGGGCGGGCGAGGGGTTTCGGGCTGTCCATGCCGCCTTTTGCCATGAAGCGCCGGTGCAGGACAGCCAAAAGCCGGTCACTTTCGTGCCTGACCGGTTACTTTCTTCCTTGCCATTGCAAAACGGCGAAAGAAAATTACATGCGGTTTTCGCATGGCTGCCACGCCCGGTTTGGCGCGCAATATTTGGCGTGCCGGGGTTGACGGTTCACGGTCTTGCGAGTAGAAGCCGCCCAGTCAGAACCGATGTGAGGCTCTCCCTTCCGAAGCGACACGCTTTGGAGTTTGCCTCAAACAGGGTTCGTTTTACGAGCGAAAAGACATTTCCGGCGCGCATGAAGCGGTTCCCGCTTCCTCTGCATTTTGTTCGGGCAGGACCGCGAGGCGCGGTTTATGGCCCGAATTTGCGTATGGAATTGGCGCTTTGAGCGGCCCTGACCGGGCGAGACACGGAATTGAGAGACAAGAGGGTTTAATGCCTACCGTCAACCAGCTGATCCGCAAGCCGCGCATTGCGCCGGTGAAGCGCAACAAGGTCCCGGCCATGCAGCAGAACCCGCAGAAGCGGGGCGTCTGCACGCGCGTCTATACAACGACGCCGAAGAAGCCGAACTCGGCACTGCGCAAGGTGGCCAAGATCCGCCTGACCAACGGCTTTGAAGTGATCGGCTACATCCCCGGCGAAGGCCACAACCTTCAGGAACACTCCGTGGTCATGATCCGCGGCGGCCGCGTCAAGGATCTTCCGGGCGTGCGCTACCACATCATCCGCGGCGTGCTCGACACGCAGGGCGTGAAGAACCGCAAGCAGCGCCGTTCGAAGTACGGCGCCAAGCGTCCGAAGTAAGGGGCGTCCGAAGTAAGATTTTCCGGCCCTGGCGCTGCTTGAATGCGTCGGGCTACGAGATTGAGAGACAAAAGCCATGTCGCGTCGTCACAGTGCAGAAAAGCGTGAGATCAATCCGGACCCGAAGTTCGGCGATCTGATCGTTACCAAGTTCATGAACGCCGTTATGTATGACGGCAAGAAGTCGGTTGCCGAGACCATCGTCTACGGTGCGCTCGACCAGGTTCAGTCGAAGACCAAGCAGGAGCCGGTCACCGTCTTCCATCAGGCGCTCGACAATGTCGCGCCGCATGTGGAAGTCCGGTCGCGCCGCGTCGGCGGCGCTACCTACCAGGTTCCGGTCGATGTGCGCCCCGAGCGCCGTCAGGCCCTGGCGATCCGCTGGCTGATCGCCGCGGCCCGCAACCGCAACGAGACCACCATGGTCGACCGCCTCTCCGGCGAGCTGATGGACGCGGCCAACAACCGCGGCACCGCCGTGAAGAAGCGTGAAGACACCCACAAGATGGCAGAAGCCAACCGCGCTTTCGCACACTACCGCTGGTAAAGCGCGAACGAGACTGAGAAGGCATCCAAGATGGCCCGCGAATATAAAATCGAAGACTACCGCAATTTCGGTATCATGGCGCATATTGACGCCGGCAAGACGACGACCACCGAGCGCGTCCTCTATTACACGGGCAAGTCGCACAAGATCGGCGAAGTCCACGACGGCGCTGCCACAATGGATTGGATGGAGCAGGAGCAGGAACGCGGCATCACGATCACGTCCGCCGCCACCACGACCTTCTGGAAGGGTCGCAGCGGCAAGATGTACCGCTTCAACATCATCGACACTCCCGGACACGTCGACTTCACCATCGAAGTCGAGCGTTCGCTGCGCGTGCTCGACGGCGCCATTGCGCTGCTCGATGCCAATGCCGGTGTCGAGCCGCAGACCGAGACTGTCTGGCGCCAGGCCGACAAGTATAAAGTTCCGCGCATGATCTTCTGCAACAAGATGGACAAGATCGGCGCCGACTTCTACCGCTCGGTCGAGATGATCGGCTCGCGTCTTGGTGCGCATGCCGTCGTCATGCAGTTGCCGATCGGCGCCGAGACCGAGTTCAAGGGTGTCGTCGATCTCGTCGAGATGAACGCGCTGGTCTGGCGCGACGAGACGCTGGGCGCTGCCTGGGACGTCGTCGAGATCCCGGCCGACCTGCAGGCTCGCGCCGAAGAATACCGCGAGAAGATGATCGAAGCCGCTGTCGAAATGGACGAGACGGCACTCGAGAATTACCTCGAAGGCAAGATGCCGTCGAATGACGAGATCCGCGCGCTGATCCGCAAGGGCACCATCGCGGTCAAGTTCTACCCGATGTTCTGTGGCTCGGCCTTCAAGAACAAGGGCGTGCAGCCGCTGCTCGACGCCGTCGTCGAATACCTGCCGTCGCCGGCCGATGTTCCCGCCATCAAGGGCGTCGACGCCAAGACCGACGCCGAGATCGAGCGTCATGCCGACGACAACGAGCCGCTGTCGATGCTGGCCTTCAAGATCATGAACGACCCGTTCGTCGGCTCGCTGACCTTTGCCCGCATCTATTCGGGCAAGCTGACCAAGGGCATCTCGGTCGACAACACCGTCAAGGGCAAGAAAGAGCGCATCGGCCGCATGCTGCAGATGCATGCGAATTCGCGCGCCGACGTCGAAGAAGCCTTTGCCGGCGACATCGTCGCTCTGGCTGGCCTCAAGGACACGACCACCGGCGACACGCTCAGCGATCCGCTGCACCCGGTCATCCTCGAGCGCATGGAATTCCCCGATCCGGTCATCCAGATCGCCATCGAGCCGAAGACCAAGAACGACCAGGAAAAGATGGGCCTCGCCCTTCACCGCCTGGCCGCCGAGGATCCGTCCTTCCGCGTCAAGACCGACGAGGAAAGCGGCCAGACCATCATTTCGGGCATGGGCGAGCTTCACCTCGACATCATCGTCGACCGCATGCGCCGCGAGTTCAAGGTCGAGGCCAATGTCGGCGCGCCGCAGGTGGCTTACCGCGAGACGATCACCCGCAGGCACGAGCAGGACTACACCCACAAGAAGCAGACCGGCGGTACCGGTCAGTTCGCCCGCGTCAAGATCGTGTTCGAACCGAACCCGGAAAGCTCGGAGTTCGAGTTCGAGACCAAGATCGTCGGCGGTGCGGTTCCCAAGGAATACATCCCGGGTGTCGAAAAGGGCATCAACAGCGTCATGTCGTCGGGTCCGTTCGCGGGCTTCCCGATGATCGGCGTCAAGGCGACGCTTATCGACGGCGCTTACCACGATGTGGACTCCAGCGTCCTGGCGTTCGAAATCGCCGGCCGCGCCTGCTTCCGTGAAGCCGCACCCAAGCTTGGCGTGCAGCTGCTCGAGCCGATCATGAAGGTCGAAGTCGTGACCCCGGAAGACTATGTCGGCAGCGTCATCGGCGACCTGAACGGCCGTCGCGGCCAGATCCAGGGCCAGGAAGCGCGTGGCGTGGCTGTCGTCATCAACGCGATGGTGCCGCTGGCCAACATGTTCAAGTACGTCGACAACCTGCGCTCGATGAGCCAGGGCCGCGCGGCCTACACGATGCAGTTCGATCACTATGAGCCTGTGCCGACCGCGGTCGCCCAGGAAGTCCAGAAGAAATACGCGTAACCTGAACGGGTTGCATCGGTAACTTAATTCAAGGCCCGTACGGGCGAGCAGATTGGAGACATCACATGGCAAAAGGTAAATTCGAGCGTAACAAGCCTCATGTGAACATTGGCACGATTGGCCACGTCGATCATGGCAAGACGTCGCTGACGGCGGCGATCACGAAGTATTTTGGCGAGTACAAGCGCTACGACCAGATCGATGCGGCGCCCGAAGAGAAGGCCCGCGGCATCACGATTTCGACGGCGCACGTCGAATACGAGACGGCAGCGCGCCACTACGCCCATGTCGACTGCCCCGGCCACGCCGACTATGTGAAGAACATGATCACGGGCGCTGCGCAGATGGACGGCGCGATCCTGGTGGTGTCGGCCGCCGACGGCCCGATGCCGCAGACCCGCGAGCACATCCTGCTTGCCCGTCAGGTCGGCGTGCCGTCGATCGTGGTGTTCCTGAACAAGGTCGACCAGGTCGACGATGCCGAGCTGCTCGAACTGGTCGAGCTCGAGGTTCGCGAGCTTCTGTCGAAGAACGAGTTCCCCGGCGACGACATTCCGATCGTCAAGGGTTCGGCGCTGGCTGCTCTGGAAGATTCCAACAAGACCATCGGCGAAGATGCGATCCGCGAGTTGATGGCTGCGGTCGATGCCTATATCCCGACGCCTGTTCGTCCGCTGGACAAGCCGTTCCTGATGCCGATCGAAGACGTGTTCTCGATCTCGGGCCGTGGCACGGTCGTGACCGGCCGCGTCGAGCGCGGCATCGTCAAGGTCGGCGAGGAACTGGAAATCATCGGCATCCGTCCGACGACCAAGACGACCTGCACGGGCGTCGAGATGTTCCGCAAGCTGCTCGATCAGGGCCAGGCCGGCGACAACATCGGCGCGCTGCTGCGCGGCGTTGATCGTGAAGGCGTCGAGCGCGGCCAGGTTCTGGCCAAGCCCGGTACGGTGAAGCCGCACAAGAAGTTCGTGGCCGAAGCCTACATCCTGACCAAGGACGAAGGTGGCCGTCACACGCCGTTCTTCACCAACTACCGTCCGCAGTTCTACTTCCGCACGACCGACGTGACCGGCATCGTGTCGCTGCCGGAAGGCACGGAAATGGTTATGCCCGGCGACAACATCACGGTCGATGTCGAGCTGATCGTGCCGATCGCCATGGAAGAGAAGCTGCGCTTCGCCATCCGTGAAGGCGGCCGTACCGTCGGTGCCGGCATCGTCGTCACCATCAAAGAGTAATTTGGACTTAAACCGATCTGTCGCGGGCGCAGGATTTGCCCGCGCCGCGCCAGAACAAGGAAGTGACGCATGAACGGACAGAATATCCGCATCCGCCTGAAGGCGTTTGATCACCGCGTGCTTGACGCCTCGACGAAAGAAATCGTGTCGACGGCCAAGCGCACCGGAGCAAACGTCCGCGGCCCCATTCCGCTGCCGACGCGGATCGAAAAGTTCACGGTCAACCGGTCGCCTCACGTCGACAAGAAGAGCCGCGAGCAGTTCGAGATGCGCACGCACAAGCGTCTGCTCGACATCGTCGATCCGACCCCGCAGACGGTCGATGCTTTGATGAAGCTCGATCTGGCCGCCGGTGTCGACGTCGAGATCAAGCTCTAAGGGAATGAGAGCGCGGTAAGGGGCGGTGCCCCTGGCCCGGAACTCTAAAGGAATTGAACCGATGCGTTCAGGTGTGATTGCAAAGAAGGTGGGAATGACCCGCATCTATAATGATGCCGGGGAACATGTTCCCGTCACCGTTCTCCAGATGGAGAACTGCCAGGTCGTGGCTCAGCGCACGCAGGAGAAGAACGGCTATACCGCCGTCCAGCTCGGCGTTGGCCTTGCCAAGGTGAAGAACACGTCGAAGGCGATGCGCGGCCATTTCGCGACCGCTTCCGTCGAGCCGAAGGCGAAGGTCGCCGAGTTCCGCGTCTCCGCCGACAACATGATCGATGTCGGCGCCGAGATCACCGTCGAGCACTTCGTCGCCGGCCAGAAGGTCGATGTGACGGGCACGACGATCGGCAAGGGTTTCCAGGGCGTCATCAAGCGCCATCACATGGGTGGTGGCCGCGCGACGCACGGTAACTCGGTTTCGCACCGTACGCACGGTTCGACCGGCCAGCGTCAGGACCCGGGCAAAGTGTTCAAGGGCAAGCATATGGCTGGCCACATGGGCGACACCCGCGTCACCACACAGAATGTCGAGATCGTTTCGACCGACGCCGACCGCGGCCTGATCCTGATCCGCGGTGCGGTTCCCGGATCGAAGGGCGCCTGGATCCTGGTCCGCGATGCGGCCAAGGTGGCACTGCCGGCCAACGCGCCGAAGCCTGCCGCGATCCGCGCCGTTGCCGCCGAGAGTGGCGCCAAGAACGAGGCTCCGGCCGCAGAGGGAGCAGAATAATGGATCTCAAGATCACAACGCTTGGCGGCAAGGACGCCGGCAAGGTGAAACTCTCCGAGGAGATTTTCGGCCTTGATCCGCGCGAGGACATCCTGCAGCGCGTCGTGCGCTGGCAGCTGGCCAAACGGCAGCAGGGCACGCACAAGGCCAAGGGCCGCGCCGAAATCGCGCGCACCGGCGCCAAGATGTACAAGCAGAAGGGTACGGGCCGCGCCCGTCACCATTCGGCACGCGCTCCGCAGTTCCGCGGCGGCGGCAAGGCCCACGGCCCGGTCGTTCGCAGCCACGAGCACGATCTGCCGAAGAAGGTGCGCGCTCTGGGCTTGCGGCATGCTCTCTCGGCCAAGGCCAAGAGCGCGTCGATCATCATCATCGACGAGCTGAAGCTGACCGAGGCCAAGACGAAGGCGCTGATCGCGAATTTCGCGACACTGGGCCTGACCAACGCCTTGGTGATCGGCGGTGCCGAGCTTGACCAGAACTTCAAGCTGGCGGCGACCAACATCCCGAACATCGACGTGCTGCCCATCCAGGGCATCAACGTCTACGACATTCTGCGCCGCGGCACGCTGGTCCTTTCGAAGGCCGCCGTCGAGGCTCTCGAGGAGCGCTTTAAATGACCGACCTCCGTCATTACGACGTGATCGTCTCGCCGGCGATCACGGAAAAGTCGACCATGGCTTCCGAGAACAACCAGGTTGTTTTCAACGTCGCCAAGAAGGCGTCGAAGCCGGAAATCAAGGCCGCTGTCGAAGCGCTGTTTGGCGTCAAGGTTACGGCCGTGAACACGCTTGTCCGCAAGGGCAAGATCAAGCGCTTCCGCGGCACGATCGGCCGCCAGAGCGACGTCAAGAAGGCGATCGTGACACTGGCCGACGGCCAGTCGATCGACGTCGCGACGGGTCTCTGAGCTAGGCCGCGAGGACAACAAACATGGCACTTAAAAAATTCAACCCGGTAACGCCGAGCACCCGCCAGTTGGTCATCGTCGACCGCTCGGGCCTCTACAAGGGCAAGCCCGTCAAGGGACTGACCGAAGGCCTGACCAAGTCGGGCGGCCGCAACAATCACGGCCGCATCACGGCCCGCTTCATCGGCGGCGGTCATAAGCGTTCGTACCGCATCATCGACTTCAAGCGCCGCAAGTTCGACGTCGTCGGCACGGTCGAGCGCATTGAATACGATCCGAACCGCACCGCCTTCATCGCGCTGATCAAGTATGACGATGGCGAGCTGTCCTACATCATCGCTCCGCAGCGCCTTGCCGCCGGCGACAAGATCGTGGCCGGTGAATCGGTCGACGTGAAGCCAGGCAATGCGATGCCGCTGGCCTCGATGCCGGTCGGCACGATCGTCCATAACATCGAGCTGAAGCCGGGCAAGGGCGCCCAGGTTGCCCGCTCGGCAGGTGGCTACGGACAGCTGGTCGGTCGCGACCAGGGCATGGCGATCCTGCGCCTCAACTCGGGCGAGCAGCGGGTCGTTCACGGCTCCTGCATGGCCACCGTCGGCGCCGTGTCGAACCCCGACCACGGCAACATCAACGACGGCAAGGCCGGCCGCACGGTCTGGCGCGGCAAGCGCCCGCACAATCGCGGCGTGACCATGAACCCGGTCGACCATCCGCATGGCGGTGGTGAAGGCCGCACCTCCGGTGGCCGTCATCCGGTCAGCCCGTGGGGAAAGCCGACCAAGGGCAAGAAGACGCGGTCCAACAAGGCGACCGACAAGTTCATCCTGCGCTCGCGCCATCAGCGCAAGAGCTAAGAAGAGGTAACGCCAAGTGACTCGTTCTATTTGGAAAGGCCCCTTCATCGACGGCTACCTTCTCAAGAAGGTGGACAAGGTTCGTGAAGGTGGTCGCAATGAGGTGATCAAGATGTGGAGCCGTCGCTCCACCATCCTGCCGCAGTTCGTCGGCTTCACCTTCGGTGTCTACAACGGCCAGAAGCATGTTCCCGTCTCGGTGAACGAGGACATGGTCGGTCACAAGTTCGGTGAATTCGCTCCGACCCGGACCTATTACGGTCACGGCGCGGATAAGAAGGCGAAGAGGAAATAATCATGGGCAAGGCCAAAGCTCCGCGCAGGCTTGCTGACAACGAAGCGCGCGCCGTTCTGCGCACGATCCGTATCAGCCCGCAGAAGCTGAACCTGGTTGCCGCGCTGATCCGCGGCAAGAAGGTCGCGACAGCGCTTTCCGATCTCGAATTCTCGGCCAAGCGGATTTCCGGCACGGTCAAGAAGACGCTGGAATCGGCGATCGCCAACGCGGAAAACAACCACGACCTCGACGTCGATGCACTGATCGTGGCGGAAGCCTATGTCGGCAAGTCGATCGTCATGAAGCGGTTCCATGCTCGTGGCCGCGGTCGCGCCAGCCGTATAGAAAAGCCGTTCTCGCACCTCACGATCGTCGTTCGTGAAGTCGAAGAAAAAGGGGAGGCCGCATAATGGGTCAGAAAGTCAATCCGATCGGTCTGCGCCTCGGCATCAACCGCACCTGGGATTCGCGCTGGTTCGCGAACACCGGCGAGTACGGCAAGCTGCTGCATGAGGACATCAAGATCCGCAAATATCTTGAAAAGGAACTCAAGCAGGCTGCGATTTCCAAGGTCGTGATCGAGCGCCCGCACAAGAAGTGCCGCGTCACCATCCATGCGGCGCGCCCGGGCCTGATCATCGGCAAGAAGGGCGCCGACATCGAAAAGCTTCGCAAGAAGCTGATGGAGATGACGAAGTCCGAGACGCACTTGAACATCGTTGAAGTGCGCAAGCCGGAAATCGACGCAACCCTGGTCGCCCAGTCGATCGCCCAGCAGCTCGAGCGTCGTATCGCGTTCCGCCGCGCCATGAAGCGCGCCGTTCAGTCGGCGATGCGCCTGGGCGCCGAAGGCATCCGCATCAACTGCGCCGGCCGTCTCGGCGGCGCCGAGATTGCACGCATGGAATGGTACCGCGAAGGCCGCGTGCCGCTGCATACGCTGCGCGCCGATGTCGACTATGGCACGGCCGAAGCGCATACGGCTTACGGCATCTGCGGCGTCAAGGTCTGGGTGTTCAAGGGCGAAATCCTCGAGCACGATCCGATGGCTTCGGAGCGTCGCGCGACCGAGGGTGATGCTGCGCATGGCGGTGGTGGTGATCGCGAACGCGGTCGTCGTCGCGAAAACGCCTGATTATTTAGGAATTTGGAGTTAGAACGATGCTGCAGCCAAAGCGCACAAAGTTCCGCAAGCAGTTCAAGGGCCGTATCCATGGTACCGCAAAGGGCGGCACCAACCTGGATTTCGGTGGTTTCGGGCTGAAGGCGCTGGAGCCGAACCGCGTCACCGCGCGTGAGATCGAGGCGGCCCGCCGCGCGATCACTCGTGAGATGAAGCGTGCCGGCCGCGTGTGGATCCGTATTTTCCCTGATGTGCCGGTGACGTCGAAGCCGACCGAAGTGCGCATGGGCAAGGGCAAGGGCGCTGTCGATTACTGGGCGGCGCGCGTCAAGCCGGGCCGCATCATGTTCGAGATCGACGGCGTCAACGAAGAAACCGCCCGTGAGGCGCTGCGTCTCGGCGCGGCCAAGCTCTCGGTCAGGACGCGCTTCGTACAGCGCATCGCAGAATAAGGACGGGCTGATCATGAAAGCCGAAGACATCCGGACCAAGACCCAGGACCAGCTGACCGACGATCTGGCCAGCCTGAAGAAGGAGCAGTTCAACCTGCGCTTCCAGAAGGCCACCGGCCAGCTCGAGAAGACCGCGCGCGTGCGGCAGGTTCGCAAGGACATTGCGCGTATCAAGACCATCGCTGCGGAAAAGTCCGCGGCCAAGAAGGCTTAAGGACGAAAATCATGCCAAAGCGCATTCTGCAGGGCACTGTCGTCAGCGACAAGAACGAGAAGACGGTAGTCGTCAAGGTCGAACGGCGCTTCACGCATCCCGTGATGAAGAAGACCGTGCGCATGACCAAGAAGTACAAGGCGCACGACGAGAACAACGCCCACAAGGTCGGCGATCAGGTGTTCATCCAGGAATCGAAGCCGATTTCCAAGGACAAGCGCTGGATCGTCGTGTCTTCGGACCAGGCGTAACAAACCGAATTTTGGACAGACCGGGGAGGGGCTTTGAGCCCGTCCCGTTAGAAGAGAAGAAGGCGGCCAGTCATGATTCAGATGCAAACAAACCTCGACGTCGCGGATAATTCCGGCGCCCGTCGTGTCATGTGCATCAAGGTGCTGGGCGGCTCGAAGCGGAAATACGCTTCCGTAGGCGACATCATCGTGGTGTCGATCAAGGAAGCCATTCCGCGCGGCCGCGTTAAGAAGGGCGATGTGATGAAGGCGGTCGTGGTTCGCACGGCCAAGGACATCCGCCGCCCGGACGGCAGCGTGATCCGTTTCGACAAGAACGCGGCCGTTCTCGTCGACAACAAGAAAGAGCCGATCGGCACGCGTATCTTCGGACCGGTTCCGCGCGAACTCCGCGCCAAGAACCACATGAAGATCATCTCGCTCGCGCCTGAAGTGCTGTAAGGAGCCGGACCAATGCAAAAGATTAGAAAAGGCGACAAGGTCGTCGTGCTGGCCGGCAAGGACAAGGGCCGTTCGGGCGAAGTCCTCTCGGTTCAGCCGAAGGAAGACACCGCGCTGGTGCGCGGCGTCAACATGATCCGTCGTCACCAGAAGCAGTCCCAGTCCCAAGAGGGCGGGATCATCACCAAGGAAGCGCCGATCCAGCTGTCGAACATCGCGCTCGCCGACCCCAAGGATGGCAAGCCGACCCGCGTCGGCTTCATCTTCCAGAAGGACGGCAAGAAGGTGCGCGTCGCCAAGCGCTCGGGAGAAGTCATCAATGGCTAAGGCTCAAACCACGAAGCCCAAGGCTGAAAGCAAACAGTCCAAGGCCCAGAACACGCCGCGCCTCAAGCAGGTCTACAACGAGACCATCCGCAAGGCGCTGCAGGAGCAGTTCGGCTACGAGAACGAGATGCAGGTTCCGCGCATCGACAAGATCGTGCTGAACATGGGCGTCGGCGAAGCGACCGCGGATTCGAAGAAGCCTTCGATCGCGGCCGAAGACCTGGCGATGATCGCCGGCCAGAAGGCCGTCGTCACCCGCGCCCGTAATTCGATCGCCGGCTTCAAGGTCCGCGAGAAGATGCCGATCGGCGCCAAGGTCACGCTGCGCAAGGAACGCATGTACGAGTTCCTCGACCGTCTCGTGAACATCGCACTGCCGCGCGTCCGCGACTTTCGCGGACTGAATCCGAAGAGCTTCGATGGCCGTGGCAACTACGCCATGGGCATCAAGGAACACATCGTGTTCCCGGAGATCAACTACGACAAGGTTGATCAGATCTGGGGCATGGACGTCATCGTTTGTACGACTGCGAAGACGGACGACGAAGCCAGGGCATTGCTCAAGGCCTTCAACTTCCCCTTCCGCCAGTAACGGCAGCGAGAAAAGGAAAAATCTGAAATGGCAAAGACCAGCTCAGTCGAGAAGAACAACAGGCGCCGCAAGCTTGCCGACCAGTACGGTCCCAAGCGCGCAGCGCTCAAGGCGATCATCATGGACCAGTCCAAGCCGATGGAAGAGCGTTTCCGCGCTCAGCTGAAGCTTGCTGCCCTGCCGCGCAACTCGGCCAAGATCCGCATCCGCAACCGCTGCGAAGTTACCGGCCGTCCGCGCGCCTATTATCGCAAGCTCAAAGTATCGCGCATCGCGCTTCGTGATCTCGGCAATAATGGCCAGATCCCGGGCCTGGTCAAGTCGAGCTGGTAAGGAGGACATAACATGTCATTGAGCGATCCTCTCGGCGATATGCTGACCCGCATCCGCAACGCGTATGGCCGTAAGAAGTCGAGCGTTTCGACGCCGGCGTCGCGCCTGCGTACCCGCGTCCTCGACGTGCTGAAGGCTGAAGGCTATATCCGCGACTACAGCCAGACCGACTTCGACAACGGCAAGTCCGAAATCGAAATCGAGCTGAAGTATTTCGACGGTGCTCCGGTCGTGCGCGAAATCGCCCGCGTCTCGAAGCCTGGCCGCCGCGTTTACGTTTCGGCCAAGTCGATCCCGCACGTCGCCAACGGCCTCGGCATCGCCATCCTTTCGACGCCGAAGGGCGTGATGGCCGATCACGAAGCACGCGAACAGAATGTCGGCGGCGAAATCCTCTGCCAGATTTTCTAATTCGGCAGACCTGAAACAAGAGAAGTGACGAGGACAACCAAATGTCTCGTATTGGAAAGAAACCCGTTTCGCTGCCGCAGGGCGTGACCGCGACCGTCAACGGCCAGACCGTGACGGCGAAGGGCCCCAAGGGCGAGCTGAAGTTCGTGGTGAACGACGAAGTGCTGGTCAAGATGGAAGGCAGCGAAATCGCTGTCCAGCCGCGCGACCAGACCAAGACCGCCCGCTCCAAGTGGGGCATGTCGCGCACGCAGATCGTCAACATCCTGCAGGGCGTCAAGGACGGTTTCGAGAAGAAGCTCGAGATCACCGGCGTCGGCTATCGCGCGGCACTTCAGGGCAAGAACCTGCAGCTGGCGCTTGGCTTCAGCCACGACGTCGTTTACGAGACGCCGGCCGGCATCACGATCACTGTGCCGAAGCCGACGGAAATCACCGTGACCGGCATCGACAAGCAGCAGGTCGGCCAGGTTGCCGCCGAGATTCGCGAGTATCGCGGTCCCGAGCCCTACAAGGGCAAGGGTGTCCGCTATGCCGGCGAGAAGATCGTCCGCAAGGAAGGCAAGAAGAAGTAGTAGGCCTGGCCCCGAAAAGTTGCAGACTTTTCGGAAAAGGCCAAGCCAAAGAAGTGCAACGCCGCGGGGAGCGGTCGCGGGAGGCGCTTTCGCCTACCGCACATGGCGGCCCCCGTTTTTTGAAGGCAAGGAAGACTATCATGGCTACCAAGGAATCCATCCAGCGCCGCGCGCACCGCGTTCGCCGTCAGATCAAGAAGGTCGCCGGCGAGCGCCCGCGTCTTTCGGTCCACCGCACGTCGAAGAACATTTACGTGCAGGTCATCGACGACGCCAAGGGCCACACCATCGCGGCTGCATCGACGCTCGAGAAGGACATCAAGGGTTCGCTCAAGACCGGTGCCGACACCGAGGCTGCGGCTGCGATCGGCAAGCTGATCGCCGAGCGTGCTTCGAAGGCCGGCGTCAAGGAAGTCGTCTTCGACCGCGGCGCCTACATCTATCACGGCCGCGTCAAGGCGCTGGCCGAGGCTGCCCGTGAAGGCGGTCTGAGCTTCTAATTGCCTGTTCCCGAACCGAAGGTCAGCGCAGCAAAAAGTTGCAGACTTTTCGGACAAGATCATGCAAGGAAAAATAATTCGCCCCCGGTGACCCAAAGAGGCGCACCGGATCTTATCAGCAACCGTGCTTCCGGAAAAAAACAAGGAACAGGATATGGCACAGGAACGTAGGGATGGCGGCCGCGGCCGCGATCGTGAAGAACGCGATGACGGCATGGTGGACAAGCTCGTCCACATCAACCGTGTCGCCAAGGTCGTCAAGGGCGGCCGTCGCTTCGGTTTTGCAGCACTCGTCGTCGTCGGCGACCAGAAGGGCCGTGTCGGCTTCGGTCACGGCAAGGCGCGCGAAGTGCCGGAAGCGATCCGCAAGGCAACCGAGTCGGCCAAGCGCGACATGATTTTCGTGCCGCTGCGCTCGGGCCGCACGCTGCACCACGACGTCGAAGGACGCTGGGGCGCCGGACGCGTGCTGCTGCGCGCTGCCAAGCAGGGTACCGGCATCATCGCCGGCGGCCCGATGCGCGCTGTCTTCGAGACGCTCGGCATGCATGACGTGGTCGCCAAGTCGATGGGTTCGTCGAACCCCTACAACATGGTTCGTGCCACATTCGACGCGCTGAAGAGCCAGATGCATCCCAAGGATGTGGCTGCTGCGCGCGGCATCAAGTATTCGACCCTTCAGGCCCGCCGCGGCACCGCCGTTGCGGCTGAAGAATAGTCGATCTGACCAGGGATTTTGACCATGGCCAAGAAAGCAACCAAGACCATCACCGTTGAGCAGATCGGTTCGCCGATCCGCCGCCCGAAGGAACAGCGCGCAACGCTGGTCGGCCTCGGCCTCAACAAGATGCACAAGCAGCGCACGCTGGAGGACACTCCCTCGGTGCGCGGCATGATCGCTGCCGTCCAGCATCTCGTCCGCGTCGTGGACGAGGGCTGAGCAAAAGCGCAGGAGAACCCAGATGAAACTCAACGATCTGCGTGACAAGGACGGCGCGACGCACTCCAAGAAGCGTCTCGGCCGTGGCATCGGCTCCGGCTCGGGCAAGACCGGCGGTCGCGGCGTCAAGGGCCAGAAGGCGCGCTCCGGCGTTGCCATCAACGGCTTCGAGGGCGGCCAGATGCCGCTCTATCGGCGCCTGCCGAAGCGTGGCTTCAATAACATCTTCGCCAAGAGCTTTGTCGTCGTGTCGCTGGCTCGTATCCAGACGGCGCTCGATGCCAAGAAGCTCGACGCCAAGGCGACCGTGACGGCCGAGGCACTCGTTGCCGCCGGCGTCATCCGCCGCGTCAAGGACGGCGTGCGCATCCTCTCGGACGGCGAGCTCAAGGCAAAGCTTGCCTTCGACGTCGCCGGCGCCTCCAAGGCCGCGATCGAGAAGATCGAAAAGGCCGGCGGTTCGGTCAAGCTGCCGGAAGCGGCAGCGGAGTAACGGCAATTTGAAGCGCGGTCGGCAGGAACGGTATCCGTTTTTGTTCACGATTGCGCTTTGATCCGATCAATTAGGCGGCCGCGTCAACGCGGCCGCTTGCATGTTTAGAGCCCGGAGCTTATCTCGTGAGCTTCGGTGCCACGCGCCGCCTGAGCTGCGGGCATCGAGCGTGACATACAAATCAAAGAAGTAGCGCATGACGTTGTCCGAAAACCGCTTCACACTTTTCGGCATCATGCTCTAGCGGAGAATCAGGCATGGCTTCGGCTGCTGAACAACTAGCCTCGAATCTGAATTTTGCGGCTTTCGCCAAGGCGGAGGACCTGAAGAAGCGAATCTGGTTCACCGTCGGCGCGCTGCTCGTCTATCGCCTCGGCACCTATATCCCGCTGCCCGGCATCAATCCGGATGCATTCGCGCAGGCCTTCTCTTCGCAGGCCAAGGGCGTGCTCGGCATGTTCAACATGTTCGCCGGCGGCGCCGTGCAGCGCATGGCGATCTTCGCGCTCGGCATCATGCCTTATATCTCAGCCTCCATCATCATGCAGCTGATGACCTCGGTCATTCCGTCGCTGGAAGCGCTGAAAAAGGAAGGCGAGCAGGGCCGCAAGGTCATCAACCAGTACACGCGCTACGGCACGGTACTCCTGGCGCTGGTGCAGGCCTACGGCATTTCAGTGGGCCTGGAAGGCGGCAACGGCATCGTCAACGATCCCGGCATGTTCTTCCGCATCTCGACCGTCGTCACGCTGGTTGGCGGCACCATGTTCCTGATGTGGCTGGGCGAGCAGATCACCGCCCGCGGCATCGGCAACGGCATTTCGCTGATCATTTTCTCCGGCATCGTCGCTGGCCTGCCGCGCGCCATCTCCGGCACGCTGGAGCTCGGCCGCACCGGCGCCCTATCGACCGGGCTGATACTCGCGATCATCGTGCTGGCCATCATCGTCATCGCGCTGATCGTGTTCTTCGAGCGCGCGCAGCGCCGCCTGCTGATCCAGTATCCGAAGCGCCAGGTCGGCAACCGCATGTTCCAGGGCGATACCTCGCATCTGCCGCTGAAGCTCAACACGTCGGGCGTCATTCCGCCGATCTTCGCGTCGTCGCTGCTTTTGCTGCCGGCAACGGTCGCTGGCTTCTCGCAGACGACAAACCTGCCGGCATGGGCAAGCACCGTGCTCGCCTCGCTCGGCCACGGCCAGCCGCTCTACATGCTGTTCTATGCGGCAATGATCGTGTTCTTCGCCTTCTTCTACACGGCCATCGTGTTCAATCCGAAGGACACCGCGGACCAGCTCAAGAAGCATTCCGGGTTCATTCCGGGCTACCGTCCGGGTGAGCGCACCGCCGATTACATCGACTATGTCCTGACGCGCATCACCGTCGTCGGCGCCATCTATCTGGTGCTGGTGTGCCTGCTGCCCGAGTTCCTGATTTCGGCGACTGGCGTACCATTCTACCTCGGTGGCACATCGCTTCTGATCGTGGTCAGTGTAACCCTCGATACGGTGGCGCAGATCCAGGGTCACCTGATCGCGCACCAGTATGAGGGCCTGATCAAGAAGTCGAAGCTGCGCGGGGGGAAGAAGGCCAGATGAGATTGATATTGCTTGGGCCGCCAGGAGCGGGCAAGGGGACGCAAGCACAAAGACTGGTAGAAAAATACGGCATACCGCAGCTGTCGACGGGCGACATGCTGCGGGCCGCCGTACAGGCCGGCACTGAAGTCGGCAAGCGCGCCAAGGCGGTGATGGATGCCGGCGAGCTGGTTTCCGACGCCATCGTCAACGCGATCGTGGCCGAGCGCATCGACCAGCCCGATTGCACCAACGGTTTCATCCTCGACGGATATCCGCGCACGCTGGTGCAGGCTGATGCGGTTGAATCGATGCTCGCCGAGCGCGGCATTGGCCTCGATGCCGTGATCGAGTTCGTCGTCGACGACAAAGCGTTGGTCGGCCGCATCGTCAAGCGCGCCGACGACGCCAAGGCCGCCGGACAGCCGGTGCGCAAGGACGACAATCCGGTGGTGTTCGAAGAGCGCCTGCGGGAATATTACAAGAAGACGGCGCCGCTGATCGGCTATTATTACGCCAAACGCTCGCTTAGGAGTGTCGACGGCATGGCTCCTGTCGACACCGTGACGGCGGAGATTGAAGCGCTGCTCGCGGCGGTGACGCGGGAGACCGTTACGGTAAAGTAAAGATTGCGCTTGACTGGAACGGTTCGCTGGGTTATGGCGGCCCGTCTTCCTATCAGGCATGAGGCTTGCTTGTCCGCAAGGGCAAGGCAGCCGCATTGAAACTAGGGAACTCCCGCAAGGGCCGGCCTCCACCGGACGCGGGGTAATTTGAACAGCGCCGCGCATGCCTTGTTTTGAAGGCCGGCCGGTCCCACATGGAGAAGAGAAGAATATGGCTCGTATAGCCGGCGTCAACATTCCGACCAACAAGCGCGTCGTCATTGCGCTTCAGTACATTCACGGCATTGGCAAGAAGTTCGCCCAGGAGATCGTCGACAAGGTCGGCATCCCGGCCGAGCGCCGCGTCAACCAGTTGACCGACGCGGAAGTGCTGCAGATCCGCGAGACCATCGACCGCGACTACCAGGTCGAAGGCGACCTGCGCCGCGAAGTGTCGATGAACATCAAGCGTCTCATGGACCTCGGCTGCTACCGCGGTCTGCGTCACCGCCGTTCGCTGCCGGTTCGCGGCCAGCGCACGCACACCAATGCACGCACCCGCAAGGGCCCGGCCAAGTCGATCGCCGGCAAGAAGAAGTAAGTGAGCGAGTAGCCATTAGCGAGTAGGGGTCCCTATTCGCTAGTCCCTATTCACTACTCGCTTTCAAAGGTGGAGCCGCTGGCATTACGGCGGTGTAGAGATCAACTGAAAGGACTATCATGGCCAAGGAAGCCGCTCGTGTTCGCCGTCGCGAACGCAAGAACATCTCGTCGGGCGTTGCCCACGTCAATTCGACCTTCAACAACACGATGATCACCATCACCGACGCGCAGGGCAATTCCATTGCCTGGTCGTCGGCCGGTGCCCAGGGCTTCAAGGGTTCGCGCAAGTCGACCCCGTTCGCCGCCCAGATGGCTGCCGAAGACGTCGCCAAGAAGGCCCAGGAACACGGCATGCGCATGCTCGAAGTCGAGGTCTGCGGACCCGGCTCCGGTCGTGAATCGGCGCTTCGCGCCCTGCAGGCGGCCGGCTTCACCATCACTTCGATCCGTGATGTGACGCCGATCCCGCACAATGGCTGCCGCCCGCGTAAGAAGCGCCGCGTCTAAGACATTACCGAACGCCGCGTGAGCGCCTCAAGGCGCTCCTCCACGGCACTCCAGGTCGCCCGCCACGATTGGATGGTGGCGGGTCAACGGAAGGAAAGCATCATGATCCAGAAAAATTGGCAGGAACTGATCAAGCCGAACAAGATCGAGTTCTCGTCGAAGAAGAAGACGCTGACCACGCTGGTCGCCGAGCCGCTCGAGCGTGGCTTCGGCCTGACGCTCGGCAACGCGCTGCGCCGCGTGCTTTTGTCTTCGCTGCGCGGTGCGGCTGTCACCGCCGTGCAGATCGACGGCGTTCTGCATGAATTCTCGTCGATTGCCGGCGTGCGTGAGGACGTGACCGACATCGTCCTCAACATCAAGGAAATCGCCATCCGCATGGAAGGCGATGGTCCCAAGCGCATGGTCGTTCGCAAGCAGGGCCCGGGTGCGGTTCTGGCTGGCGACATCCAGACGGTTGGCGACGTCGAGATCCTCAACCCCGACCACGTCATCTGCACGCTGGACGAGGGCGCTGAAATCCGTATGGAATTCACAGTCGACACCGGCAAGGGTTACGTGCCGGCAGACCGCAACCGCGCCGAAGACGCGCCGATCGGCCTGATCCCGGTCGACAGCCTGTATTCGCCGGTCAAGAAGGTCTCCTACAAGGTCGAGAACACCCGCGAGGGCCAGGTTCTCGACTATGACAAGCTGACCATGACCATCGAGACCGACGGTTCGATCTCGGGCGAGGACGCGGTGGCATTCGCTGCCCGCATCCTGCAGGACCAGCTTGGCCTGTTCGTCAATTTCGACGAGCCGCAGAAGGAAGTCGCCACCGAGGCCGTCACCGAGCTCGCCTTCAACCCGGCGCTGCTCAAGAAGGTGGACGAGCTCGAGCTTTCGGTGCGTTCGGCCAACTGCCTGAAGAACGACAACATCGTCTACATCGGCGATCTCATCCAGAAGACCGAAGCCGAGATGCTGCGCACCCCGAACTTCGGCCGCAAGTCGCTGAACGAGATCAAGGAAGTGCTCGCGGCGATGGGCCTGCACCTCGGCATGGAAGTGCCGGACTGGCCGCCGGAAAACATCGAAGACCTCGCCAAGCGTTACGAAGACCAATATTGAGCATGAAGTCCAAGGATCGGCGGCGTGGGCCGCTCGATCCGACGGTCATGCGGAAAACCATCAGAGGCCGTGGCCTCTTGAGCAACTGAAGGAAAAGAGCCATGCGCCACGGTTTTAAAGGCCGCCGCTTCGCCCGAAGCATTAGCCATCGCAAGTCGATGTTCGCCAACCTCGCCGTGTCGCTGCTGGAGCATGAGCAGATCGTCACCACCCTGCCGAAGGCGAAGGATTTGCGTCCGATCGTCGAGAAGCTGGTGACGCTCGGCAAGCGCGGCGACCTGCATGCGCGCCGCCAGGTCATTGCCCAGATCGGCAATGAAGGCGTCGTCAAGCGTCTGTTCGACACCATCGCGCCGCGCTACGCCACCCGCAATGGCGGCTATCTGCGCATCATGAAGGCCGGCTTCCGCCACGGCGACAATGCCGCCATGGCAGTCATCGAGTTCGTCGATCGCGACACCTCGGCCAAGGGCGCCGGCGACCGCGCCCGCATCGAGGCCGAAGGCACCGACGAGGAAGCCGCTGCCGCATAAGGCTCGGTTTTTCAGGAATGACTTCAAGGGGCCTTCGGGCCTCTTTTTGTTACCGGCGTCCTACGTTTAGCGTGTCTTACGTTTAGCGAGTAAGCATCAGGTAGTCGCGACCGCTAAGCAGATTCCAATTGAAGGCGCCGGGAATCTCTTCGAACGCCGGTTGGGGATAGGAATAGATACTGTCGAGGGTGGCGCGGGAATCTATATCGCTGACCACTCGCGACACGGTGGAATTGGTCAGGTATTTTTGGGCGTCCCCATCTTCGATGAAGTCTGTATCGACTCGGAAATGAATCTGAACGGGACCCGCGCAGATGTTCAGCAATATTTCGTCGCTCAAGGCGGCGTAGAACACCGCTGCCTCTTCTGGAGCCCAAAGGCCGGCAGTCAAGAATTCCGAAGGTGTCGTCTCTCCACTGAACCCATCCAATGAGAGCACAAGGCGATCGGTGAGAACCTCAAAATCACCTTCGAGATAGCCCGCTTCTTCGATCTGAAACCAGTTCATCCAATGAGGTGCTTCTTCATCAAAGGAAATTTCGAGCTTTCCGAAAGTCCAATAGACCGGAATCGTCTCTGCATGTTCCGTGATCCAGCCGTCAGGCGGACCTAGCATACTGGCGATGTCGATCATTTTCAGAGAAGGGAAAACAGGCCCAAAAGTGCCGGTCTTCAAAAAGTCACGGAATGACAGGAGTTGTTTTTTCATGAAGGTCGACGCAGGTTTTCAGTTTCAAGCCGACCTATAGCTGCTTTGCGGGCCAGAATAATCAGATTTCAGGGGCTTAGCCTTTCATTTTGCACAATCGTCGGGACAATGGCGCCCGACCTGGAGGATTCGGAATGCACTTCAAACGGCTGTTTCTTGTTGCCCTTTGCGCGCTGGCCGCCTTTGCCGCGGCACCGGCCGTGAAAGACGCCCTGGCCGAGGACGCCGCCAAGCCAGCCGATCCGGGGCTCTCCGATGTGCTGACCGACCTCTTGCATGGCGTCGAGGGCGAGAACGGCACCTCCGGTCCCGACAAGCGCGTGCCGTTCGGCCGCGAAGAGGTGCAGCTGTCGTTTGCGCCCCTGGTCAAGCAGACGGCGCCGGCCGTGGTCAATGTCTATGCGTCGCAGACGGCCAAGGTCACGTCGCCCTTTGACGGCGATCCGTTCTTCGAGGAATTTTTCGGCCGCGCGCAGCCGCGCGCGCAATCCTCGCTCGGCTCGGGCGTGCTGGTCGACCCGAGCGGCGTCGTCGTCACCAATTTCCACGTGATCAAGGATGCCGACGAGGTCAAGGTCGCGACCGCCGACGGGCGCGAATTCACCTCGAAGGTCATGCTCAAGGACGAGACGCTCGACCTCGCCGTGCTCAAGATCACCTCCGACAAGCCGTTTCCGGTGATCGCCATCGGCGATTCCGACGCGCTCGAGGTCGGCGACCTGGTGCTGGCCATCGGCAATCCGTTCGGCGTCGGCCAGACCACCACCAGCGGCATCGTTTCGGCGCTTGCCCGCAGCCATATCGGCGTTTCGGATTCGGGCTACTTCATCCAGACCGACGCCGCCATCAATCCCGGCAATTCCGGCGGCGCGCTGATCAACATGGGCGGCCAGCTGGTCGGCATCAACACCGCCATCTACAGCCGCAGCGGCGGCTCGATCGGCATCGGCTTTGCCATCCCCGCCAACATGGTGCGCGCCTTCGCCGACGCGGCCAAGGCCGGGCTCGATTTCTTCGAGCGGCCCTATATAGGCGCCGAATTCGAAGCGGTCACACCGCAGATCGCCGAATCGCTCGGCATGGAGAAGCCGACCGGCGCGCTGGTGTCGTCGGTTGAGGAAGCCGGACCGGCGGCCAAGGCAGGGCTGAAGCCCGGCGATGTCGTGCTGCAGCTCAATGGCACGACGGTCGAAGGCATCGAGGCGCTGGATTACCGCATGGCGACCCTGTCGATCGGCACCAAGGCGACCTTCGCCATCCTGAGCAAGGGCCAGCAGGCGACGATGGAGATTGCACTGGAGCGCGCGCCGGAAGGCGCCAAGGCGTCGGAAGTGACCCTGCATGGCCGCAGCCCGTTCTCCGGCGCCAAGGTCGCGGAACTGTCGCCCAGGCTCGCCCAGCGGCTCGGCCTGCGCACCGACCTCAAGGGGGTCACCGTGGTCGACATCAACCGCGATTCGCCGGCCGCCGATTTCGGCTTCCAGCCGGGCGACATCGTGCGCGAGGTGAACGGCACGACGGTCGATACGGCGGCGACACTGGCGCAGCTTGCCCAGCAGGATACACGCTGGTGGCGCTTTACCGTCGAGCGCGGCGGGCAGATACTGCGCCAGGTGTTGCGTTACTGAGGCGATCTTCCCATTTCTGAGGATCGTGCTCCAACCAGAAGACCTAGATGGCCGATCTGTTCAGCGTCGATGAACCGGAAAGAGCGCCGCCCGGCCGGCCTTTGGCCGATCGGCTGCGCCCGAAAAACCTTGGCGAGGTCGTCGGCCAGGAGCATCTGACCGGCCCCGACGGCGCACTGACGCGGCTCATCAACTCCGGTTCGCTCGGCTCGATGATTTTCTGGGGGCCACCCGGCACCGGCAAGACCACGGTGGCGCGGCTGCTGGCCGGCGAGACCAGCCTTGCCTTCGAGCAGATCTCAGCGGTGTTTTCCGGCGTTGCCGATTTGAAGAAAGTGTTCGAGGCGGCAAAGCTGCGTCGCACCAATGGCCGCCAGACGCTGCTGTTCGTCGACGAGATCCATCGCTTCAACCGCGCCCAGCAGGATTCGTTTCTCCCGGTCATGGAGGACGGCACCGTCGTGCTGGTTGGCGCCACGACCGAAAATCCGTCCTTCGAGCTGAACGCCGCGCTTTTGTCGCGCGCGCGGGTACTGGTGTTTCACTCGCTGGGCGAGGAGAGCATCGCCAAGCTGATGACGCGCGCGGAGGAGACGGAGGGCAGGGCGCTGCCGCTCGACGAAGAGGCGCGGGCGATGCTCATCCGCATGAGCGATGGTGACGGCCGGGCCTCGCTGACGCTGGCCGAGGAAGTCTGGCGCGCCGCCAAACCCGGCGAGGTTTTCGATCCCGAAGGGCTGCAGCGCATCGTCCAGCGCCGCGCGCCGATCTATGACAAGGGCCAGGACGGTCACTACAATCTGATCTCCGCGCTGCACAAATCGGTGCGTGGGTCCGACCCGGACGCGGCGCTTTACTATCTTGCCCGCATGTTCGACGCCGGCGAGGATCCACTCTATCTCGGCCGCCGGCTGGTGCGCATGGCGATGGAGGATATCGGGCTGGCCGACCCGCAGGCGCTGGTTATCGCCAACGCCGCCAAGGACGCCTACGACTATCTCGGCTCGCCCGAAGGCGAACTGGCCTTCGCCGAGGCCACCGTCTATCTCGCCACCGCGCCCAAATCCAACGCCGTCTATACCGCCTTCAAGGCAGCCACGCGGGCGGCGAAGGAGTTCGGTTCGCTGCTGCCGCCCAAGCACATCCTCAACGCGCCGACCAAGCTGATGAAAGAGGAGGATTACGGCGCCGGCTACCGCTACGATCACGACCAGCCCGATGCCTTTTCCGGCCAGGACTATTTCCCCGAAAAGATGGGCCGGCAGACCTTTTACGATCCGCCCGAACGCGGCTTCGAGCGCGATATCAAGAAACGGCTGGACTATTGGGCAAAGCTGCGCAGCGAGCGGGAAAAATAGGTGCGCGGGACAAACGTGACGAACTCGGCCTGCCCGCGATGAACTGAAATTCTGTCCCCGCCAGTCACAGCAGTGTGATTGTACCGCATGACAAAAAGCCCTATCACGTCGCATGACTCGGCCGGGAGGCTGCCAGGACGGGCGATAATTCGGAACGGGGACAGCGCGCCGCGCGAACAGAAAATGACAAAATCCCTTCGCAAAACGCTTCGCCAGGCTGTGATTGCTGTCCCGCTGCTCGCGCTCGGCTTCTATTTCATTCCGATCCTGACCACGATCTGGATCGTCTGCGGCCTGATCGATGTGCTGCGCAACGCCAACAAGGATCTGTCGCTGTTGCGCGGCTATTTCCTCGGCAATGGCATCTTCACCTGGCTGCTGTCGCCCTTCAATCTGCTGGTGGACCTCGTTTGCTACAGGAACCCGGGCGTGTGGAAGCTGGAGCAGTTTCCCGCCGATTATCAGCGCGAGGTCAACGAGGTTCTTGACGTCTTCAAGGCGCGCAAGGACGAGATCATCGCCGATATCGACGCCAATTTCGGCACCGGTCGTCGCGGCATGTATGTCTATCAGTGGTACGGCAAGCACCGGATCGACAATGTCGCGGAATTCAACAAGGATTTCAAATACATCAAGACCATTGCCGTATCTGTCTTCAGAGGCAAGGAATCGACTTCCTGGCATTTCGGACCGCTGCGGCTCAGCCTGCGCATCCTCTACAATCTCTTGCCGGTGAAGGCAGAGGTTTTCGTCGAATGCAACGGCGCGAGGAATTACTGGCACGACAACCCGCTCTATATTTTCGACGACACGCTGCTGCACCGCTCGGTCAACGAGTATGACGGACGCCGCTACTGCGTGTTCATGGACATCATCCGCCCGTCGCCGTTCCCCGGTTTCATCGCCGGACTTCTGGCCATCGTTTCGGTCACCGTCGAGCGCATCAATTCCATGTTCTACAAGAACTGGAAGATGATCGGCTCGAGCAAGGCAAAGAAGGTCGAGACGACCTGAGGCGTTGGCCTGAAGGGATTGACCGCACTGCCTTGGCCGGGCAGTAAACGGGCATGTTCAATCTGCTTCTTGTTGTGGTCGGCGGCGGCATCGGCGCCGGCATCCGCCACCTGACCAACATCGGCGCCTTGCGCCTCGTCGGCCCCAACTACCCCTGGGGGACGATGGTGATCAACATCGTCGGCTCCTTTGCCATGGGGCTGTTCGTCGCCGCGCTGATGCGGCGCGGCGGTTCCAATGAGCTCCGGCTGTTCGTCGCCACCGGCGTCCTTGGCGGCTTCACCACCTTCTCCGCCTTTTCGCTCGATTTCGCGACCCTATGGGAGCGCGGAGCGACGCTGCCGGCGTTGGGATATGCGCTGGCCAGCGTCGTTGGCGCCATTATTGCCCTGTTTCTGGGACTTTGGCTCGCAAGAACCGTTTCATAGTGTTATTGCCCCGACCTGGAGCACGCCGCATCCTTTGGACGCGCTGCAGAAACTTTGATCTTGCGCATGATCCTTTCCGAAGGCCGGAGTAGATTTTCGGGGTCACGCGTTAGAAACGGATAAAGCGAAAATCATGGCAGGCGTAGAACAGATCACGGTGGAGGCCGGCGAGGCGGGCATGCGGCTCGATCGCTGGTTCAAGACCCATTTCCCCGGCCTCGGCTTTGGCCATCTGCAGAAGTTGCTGCGCTCGGGCCAGATCCGCGTCGATGGCAGCCGGGTCAAGGCCGACAGCCGTGTCGAGCCCGGCCAGGTGGTGCGTGTGCCGCCGCTCGAGGTCGACAAGAAGGGCGAGAGTGCGCTTACGGGTTACTCGATCCGCAACCAGGGCGACGCCGATGTGCTGGCCAAGATGCTGATCCACGAAGATCCAAAGTCTTCGTCTTCAACAAGCCGGCGGGCCTGGCGGTGCAAGGCGGCTCGGGCGTCACCCGCAATGTCGACGACATGCTGGAGGCCTGGCGCAGCCAGAAGGGCGAGAAGCCGCGCCTGGTGCACCGGCTCGACCGCGACACATCGGGCGTGCTGGTGGTTGCCCGCACCAGGCTTGCGGCGATGAAGCTTTCCGAGTCATTCCGGGCGCGTGAGACCAAGAAGACCTATTGGGCGCTGGTCAAAGGTGTCCCGCCCAAGCGCGAGGACAAGATCTCGACCTGGCTGATCAAGGAGCCGACCGAGGACGGCGACCGCGTGCGCGTGGCAGCCCATGGCGAAAAGGGCGCCGACCACGCCGTGTCCTACTATCGCATCATCGAGCAGGCGGCTCAGACGATGACCTGGCTGGAAATGGAGCCGTACACTGGCCGCACCCACCAGCTGCGCGTTCATGCCGCCTATATCGGCTGCCCGATCCTTGGCGACCCCAAATATTTCGAGGCCGACACCAACTGGGACTTTCCGGGCGGCATTCAAAACCGCCTGCATCTGCATGCGCGCCGCATCGTCATTCCGCACCCGGACAAGGGCATCATCGACGTCACCGCGCCGATGCCGCCGCATATGCGCCAGAGCTGGAACCTCATCGGCTTCGACGACGCCAGCGCGGAGGACTGACATTGGTCGTTGCCTCGGCATTGGATCGCCGCGATGCGGTCGATCTGGCGGCTGCTTCCATCATGGTCGGGTTGACCTTTTCCTGGGGGCTGAACTACGTCGCCGCCAAGATCTCCTATGCCGGCTTCGATCCGGTTTTCGTCTCGATCGCACGTTCGATCATCGGCGGGCTCTGTGTGCTCGGCTGGTGCTGGCTGCGCGGCATCAGGCTGTTTAAGGCCGACGGGTCGCTTGTCGCCGGCATCATCGTCGGCGTGCTGTTCGGCGTCGAGTTCCTGTGCCTCTATATCGGGCTGGAATACACGACCGTTGCCCGCAACACACTGCTGGTCAACACCATGCCGTTCTGGGTCCTGATCGGCGGCCATTTCCTGCTCGGTGAGCGTATCAACGCGCGCAAGCTTGGCGGGCTCGTTCTCGCCTTCTGCGGCCTGGTGGCGGTGTTTTCAGACGGGATTGCCGGCGGCACCGACGTGACCTTGATGGGCGATCTGCTCAGCCTCGGCTCCGGTATCCTGTGGGCGGCGACCAGTATCGTCATCAAGCGTTCGAAACTGGTCGAGACCAGTGCCGAGAAATTGCTGCTTTATCAGCTGGCCGGTGCGGCCATTGTTGGTGTCCTGGTTCTGCCTTTCGCCGGCCCGCCGATCCGCGCGGTCAGTGCCTTGCCGACATTGGCGCTGCTGTTCCAGTCGCTCTATATAGTTGCCTTCACCTATGTGCTGTGGTTCTGGCTGCTCAGGCGCTATCCGGCATCGGGCCTGTCGAGCTTCGCCTTCCTGTCGCCGGTGTTCGGCGTCCTCTGCGGCGCTATCATTCTTGGCGAGGCGCCAACGACCAGGATCTTTGTGGCGCTTGGGCTGATCGCAGTCGGCCTGATCATCGTCAACCGGCCGGCGCGCAAGCAGGTACCTGGATAGAAAGTTCGACCATGCGTGACATCCTCAACGACCTCGAAGCGGGAAAGCATCTGTCCGATCCGGATCCGGTCCGCCGCGCGCAGATCCAGATGAAGACGCACCTGCCGAAGCGCTTCTACAAGGACGTGTCGGTCGCAGCTGTGGAGGACGGTTTTGCCGTCCATCTCGACGGCAAGCCGGTGCGCACGCCGGGCAAGGCGCTGCTGGCGCTGCCGACCGAAAACGCCGCCGCCCTGGTCGCCAATGAGTTCGCTGCACAGGGCGAGACCATCGACCCGGTCACGATGCCGGTGCTGCGTCTGGTCAACACCGCCATCGACGGCGTCGCCAGCGACCCGCAGGCGGTGCTGGAGGACGTCTTGCGCTTCGCCTCGTCCGATCTGACCTGCTACCGCGCCGACGCGCCACAGGGGCTGGTCGAGCGGCAGAACCAGCATTGGGATCCGGTGATCGACTGGGCGAGAGCGACATTAGGGGCTCGGTTCAATCTCGCCGAGGGCATCATCCATGTCGAGCAGCCGCGCGAGAGCATCGCAGTGCTCGGCGCTCATCTTGCCCAGCGTGCCGAGCCGCTGCGGCTGGCCGCAATCCATGTCATGACTTCGCTGACCGGGTCGGCGCTGCTGGCGCTGGCGGTCGATTACGGCGCGCTCGATGGCGACGCGGCTTGGGCCGCCGGCCATGTCGACGAGGACTGGCAGATCGAGCATTGGGGCCAGGATGCCGAGGCTGTCGCACGCCGCTCGGCCCGCAAACGCGACATGATGGCGGCCGTCGGCCTGCTCGATGCGCTGAAGACCTGATCCTCGGCCTTTGCCGCACTGCACCTAATACCAAAGTCATAAATCCAAGGTCTGTCTGCCTCCGGCGGTCGCTTTCTGTCATTTTTTACGCTGATGGCTGGTTCGAGTCGCGTTCAGAGGGAACGCCGACGATGACGCCCAGCGTCGAAGGCAGACGATTCACGGGAGGACAGTTCAATGGCATTGGCATCGACCGCCGGCGGAGCCAGCCGCGGCATGACACGAGAGGAGAAGAAGGTCATCTTCGCCTCCTCGCTGGGCGCGGTTTTTGAATGGTATGATTTCTATCTCTACGGAGCGTTGGCCGGCGCGATCGGCTTGACCTTCTTCAACTCGTTTCCCGAAAGCACCCGCTACATCTTCACGCTGCTGGTCTTCGCCGCCGGCTTCATCGTGCGCCCGTTCGGCGCGCTGGTGTTCGGCCGCATCGGCGATCTCGTCGGCCGCAAATACACATTCCTTGTCACCATCATGATCATGGGTCTGTCGACTTTCCTTGTCGGCCTGCTTCCGGGTTCAGAGACACTGGGCATTCTGGCGCCGATCCTGTTGATCGCGCTGCGCATGCTGCAGGGCTTGGCGCTTGGCGGCGAGTACGGCGGCGCCGCGACCTATGTCGCGGAACATGCGCCGGATGACCGTCGCGGCTTCTACACGTCATGGATCCAGACCACGGCGACGCTCGGCCTGTTCCTGTCGCTGATTGTCATCCTGCTGGTGCAGAATTCCGTAAGCAAGGACGCCTTCAACGCCTGGGGATGGCGCATTCCTTTCCTGGTCTCGGCCATCCTGCTGGGCATTTCGGTCTGGATCCGGCTGTCGCTTTCGGAATCGCCGACCTTCCTGCGCATGAAGGAGGAGGGCAAGAGTTCCAAGGCGCCGCTGTCGGAAGCCTTCGGCCAGTGGAAAAACGCCAAGATCGCCATCCTGGCGCTGTTCGGCCTCACCGCCGGTCAGGCCGTGGTCTGGTACAATGGGCAGTTCTATGCACTGTTCTTCCTGGCCAATGTGCTCAAGGTCGACGCGCAGTCGGTCAACATCATGATCGCCATTGCGCTGGCACTCGGCACGGGCTTCTTCGTCTTCTTCGGCTGGCTGTCCGACAAGATCGGCCGCAAGCCGATCATCATGGCCGGTCTTGCGCTGGCGGTCGTCACCACCTTCCCGCTGTTCAAGGCGTTGACCTGGGCCGCCAATCCGGCGCTCGCCACCGCACAGCAGAACACGCGCGCCACGGTGACGGCGGCTCCGGGAGACTGCAACTTCCAGTTCAACCCGACCGGCACGCGCGTACCGGTCAGTTCGTGCGATATCGCGACCGACTTCCTAGCCAAGAACTCGGTGCCTTACGACATCGTCTCTACCGCGGCGGCGGGGACCCCGGCGAGTGTCATGATCGGCAGCGAAACCGTGGCGTCTTATGATGCCAAGGCCGCGGGCGACAAGAAGGCTGCAAGCGACGCTGCCTTCAAGAAGGGTATCAACCTCGCGCTTCAGGGTGGCGGTTACCCGTTGAAGCGCGCTGCCGCCAAGGTTGCCGACCAGAAGCTCGACGCCTTTGTTGCGGCCAATCCTGAACTGAAGCTCGATGCGGCAGCCATCCGCGCCGGCGAAAAGACCGCGGTCCCGACCGAACAGGCGATCAAGGACAAGGTGCTGACCAAGGATGAGGCCGCGGGCGCCACCGAGGTGACCGTCTACAGCGTTCCGGCAGCGGGCGCGTTCGCGATGTTTGCCGACCCCGCACAGGTCAACTGGGCCAAGGTCATCGGCATCCTGTTCATCCTGGTCCTCTATGTGACCATGGTCTACGGGCCGATCGCCGCGATCCTGGTCGAGATGTTCCCGACCCGCATCCGCTACAGCGGCATGTCGCTGCCCTATCACATCGGCAATGGCTGGTTCGGCGGCCTGCTGCCCGCGATCGTTTTCGCGTTCAGCGCCTACAAGGGCGATATCTATTACGGCCTTTGGTATCCGGTGGTGATCGCGGCGGTGACGCTGATCATCGGCATGATCTTCGTCAGGGATACGCTCGGCACCGACCTGCATACCAAGCAGTAGCCGACGGCTCTGTATCAAACAAAAAACCCGGCGCGAGCGATCGCGCCGGGTTTTTCATTTGTGGCCTGTTCGATCTATCAGCGCGAAAGACGCCTAGCTCTTGCGAGGCTGTTCGGCGTCCGCAATGGCGGCCTCATGATACCAGGCCTCGCCATGGGCAAGCGGGTGATCGCGCAGCGAAGCAAGCTCTGCCGCAAACTTGGCCTTTACGCCTAAATTTGAGGCAGATGCACGCGATGCCGCCGGGAACATCAGGATTTTGGCCGACGGACGGGCTGAGGTGATTTCCATGGTCGGTCTCCTTTCTTCTGGAGAGGCTCTTCGATTCATCTTTCCATCAAGGTAGGTCCTGCAATCCTTTTAGGCAAGATGCCTAAAGAAAGATCTGCATTTGCCTGTTATTTAAGCAAATTCTGCCTTTGATTGATCCGGGCGCATTGCTTAGGCGGCTTGCCATCACCGGCGGGATGAAAGGGCATTTTTGCCGCACCCTGACCAACTGATCTGGCACACGATTTGCGTTGTATCGACTTGGCAGCTGGGCTGCTGGATGGCTCGGCGCGCCAACGTCATCCAGGTTCGGTGATCAAGCAACGAGAGGCTCTAGAATGACGAAATACAAGCTCGAGTATATCTGGCTCGATGGTTACACGCCGGTCCCCAATCTTCGCGGCAAGACCCAGATCAAGGAGTTCGCCGAGTTCCCGACGCTCGAGCAGCTGCCGTTGTGGGGCTTCGACGGTTCTTCGACGCAGCAGGCCGAAGGCCACAGCTCCGACTGCGTGCTGAAGCCGGTCGCCGTATTCCCGGACCCGGCCCGCAGCAATGGCGTGCTGGTGATGTGCGAAGTGATGATGCCCGATGGCGTGACGCCGCATGTGTCCAACAAGCGCGCCACCATCCTCGACGACGAGGGCGCCTGGTTCGGCTTCGAGCAGGAGTATTTCTTCTACAAGGACGGCCGTCCGCTCGGCTTCCCCGAGAGCGGCTATCCGGCGCCGCAGGGCCCGTACTACACCGGCGTCGGCTATTCGAATGTCGGCCCGATCGCGCGCCAGATCGTCGAGGAGCATCTCGATCTCTGCCTCGCCGCCGGGATCAACCATGAAGGCATCAACGCCGAAGTGGCCAAGGGCCAGTGGGAATTCCAGATTTTCGGCAAGGGCTCCAAGAAGGCCGCCGACCAGATGTGGATGGCCCGTTATCTCTTGCAGCGCCTGACCGAAAAATACGAGATCGACATCGAGTATCACTGCAAGCCGCTTGGCGACACCGACTGGAACGGTTCGGGCATGCACGCCAACTTCTCGACCGCCTATATGCGCGAAGTCGGCGGCAAGGCCTATTTTGAAGCGCTGATGGCTCAATTCGACAAGAACCTGATGGACCACATCGCCGTCTACGGCCCGGACAACGACAAGCGCCTGACCGGCAAGCATGAGACCGCTCCGTGGAACCGCTTCAGCTACGGCATCGCCGACCGAGGCGCCTCGATCCGCGTGCCGCATTCCTTCGTCAACAATGACTACAAGGGCTACCTGGAAGACCGCCGCCCGAATTCGCAAGGTGACCCCTACCAGATCGCTTCGCAGATCCTGAAGACCATCGCGGAGGTTTCGACCAGCGCGCAGGTCTCGGCGGCCGCCTAAGCATCTATAGCGGCGCAGGCTTCGTAAGCCGCGCCGTAGCCTGCTGCTACCACGTCTACGGTCTGCTATTGGTCAAACAAAAACCCCGGCGTCTGAACTGACGCCGGGGTTTTTCCTTGTCGCTGAGGCTTATCGCTCAGACCGAATAGTACATGTCGTATTCGACCGGATGCGGTGTCATTTCGAAGCGCATCACTTCGGCCATCTTGATCTCGATGTAGCTGTCGATCTGGTCGTCGTCGAAGACGCCGCCGGCTTTCAGGAAGCCGCGGTCCTTGTCCAAGCTTTGCAGCGCTTCGCGCAGCGAACCGCAGACGGTCGGAATCTTCTTCAGTTCCTTCGGCGGCAGATCGTAAAGATCCTTGTCCATCGGCTGTCCCGGGTGGATCTTGTTCTTGATGCCGTCGAGGCCGGCCATCAGCATGGCGGCGAAAGCGAGGTAGGGGTTCGCGCCTGGATCGGGGAAGCGGACCTCGACGCGCTTGGCTTTCGGGGACGAGCCGAACGGAATGCGGCAGGAGGCCGAACGGTTGCGCGCGGAGTAGGCGAGCAGCACCGGGGCTTCATAGCCAGGCACAAGGCGCTTGTAGGAGTTGGTCAGCGGGTTGGTGAAGGCGTTGATCGCCTTGGCGTGCTTGATGATGCCGCCGATGTAGAACAGGCACGACTCCGACAGGCCGGCATATTCATTGCCGGCGAAGGTCGGCTTGCCGTTCTTCCAGATCGACTGGTGGACGTGCATGCCCGAGCCGTTGTCGCCGAAAATCGGCTTCGGCATGAAGGTGGCCGTCTTGCCATAGGCGTTGGCGACCTGGTGCACGACATATTTGTAGATCAGCATCTTGTCGGCGTTGCGGACCAGCGTGTCGAACTTGATGCCGAGCTCGTGCTGGGCAGCGGCAACCTCGTGATGGTGCTTTTCGACGCGCACGCCCATTTCGGCGAGCACGGTCAGCATTTCGGAGCGCATGTCCTGCGCGCTGTCGATCGGCGGCACAGGGAAGTAGCCGCCCTTGACGCGCGGGCGGTGGCCGAGATTGCCGGTCTCGTAGTCGGTGTCGTCGTTGGACGGCAGTTCGGTCGAGTCCAGCTTGAACCCGGTGTTGTAGGGATCGGCCTTGTACTTGACGTCGTCGAAGACGAAGAACTCGGCTTCGGGGCCGACATAGATGGTGTCGCCGATGCCTTCGGCCTTCATGTAGGCCTCGGCCTTCTTGGCGGTGCCGCGCGGGTCGCGGTTGTAGGATTCGCCGGAGACCGGATCGAGAATGTCGCACAGGATGACCATGGTCGACTGGGCGAAGAACGGATCCATATGGACGGTGTCCGCATCGGGCATCAGCACCATGTCGGACTCGTTGATCGCCTTCCAGCCGGCGATCGAGGAGCCGTCGAACATGACGCCGTCCGCGAACATGTCTTCCTCGACCTCGATGACATCCATCGTGACGTGCTGCAGCTTGCCCTTCGGATCGGTGAAGCGCAGGTCGACGAATTTCACGTCGTTGTCCTTGATCTGCTTCATGATGTCTTTGGCTGTCGTCATGTCGTTTCTTCCCTGTGTGATGACGTTTCGAGGAGACGTTAATCTGAAATCAGAAAGCTCAGACGGCGTCCATCCCCGTTTCGCCGGTACGGATGCGAACGACCTCCTCGATATTGGAGACGAAGATCTTGCCGTCGCCGATGCGGCCGGTCTGCGCCGCCTTGCGGATGGCTTCGATGGCGCCTTCGACGGCGTCGTCGCCCAGCACGACTTCGATCTTCACCTTGGGCAGGAAGTCGACGACATATTCGGCGCCGCGATAGAGTTCGGTATGGCCTTTCTGGCGGCCAAAGCCCTTGGCCTCGGTGACGGTAATGCCTTGCAGACCGGCCTCCTGAAGCGCTTCCTTCACTTCGTCTAGCTTGAACGGCTTGATGATCGCTTCGATCTTTTTCATGTAAAAAGTGGCCTCCACTGCCAAAAAAACGGGTTGTGCGCCCCGCTTGCGCCTCCATCAAGCACGAACCGTGCCAATTTCAGCCCACGCGAAGCGGTTTCGCGCAATTCCAATGCCGCGCCGCGCCGGGATGCACATTCGCGTCATCCTCTGCTTCGGCTGCGGCAAAGCTGCCCGAAGCCTACACATTGCCGCTTCGGGCGTCTGCACGATAATTAGGCAGATTGCGCATTTTGCAGGCCCGCGCGGATCCGTGGCACCAGTCTGCGAAAGGATTGGCCGCACGCCAACGCAGCACCTGGCCGTTTGCTTCGAATCCGAAACTGGACAATGCTCGATAGGGACAAAGGGGTCGGCCTTGAACGAAATGCGGGATCGGCAATCCATGAGCAATGAAGTCCTGTCGCCGGCCGAGATGGGCGAGGCCGACCGGCTGGCGATCGCGGCCGGTCCGCTCGACGGCTATGGCCTGATGCAGCGCGCCGGCGAAGCGGTCGCTGCTGTGGTCCTGGCACGCTATCCCGCAGCAAGCCGCGTGCACGTGCTGTGCGGCCCCGGCAACAATGGTGGCGACGGCTATGTTGTAGCGCGGTTGCTGGCCGAGGCTGGTGTGAATGTGGCGCTCTGGGCCGAAGGCAAGCAGAAGCCCGGGAGTGATGCGGCGCGAGCTTCCGAGGCCTGCAATCTGCCGGTCGAGCACATCGGACACTGCTACCCGGAACCGGGTGAAGTCGTCGTGGACGCGCTCTATGGTGCGGGATTGTCGAAGAAGATATCCCTGCATGCCTCTGCCGTCTCAGGATTGGCCGCGGCGGAGCGCGTGCCTGTGGTGTCAATCGACCTGCCTTCTGGCGTGTCGGGCGAGACCGGCTTGAGCAACGCTTATTTCAAGGCCGACGTGACGGTGACGTTCGTGCGGAAAAAGCCCGGCCATCTGCTGATGCCGGGGCGCAGCCTCTGCGGCGAGATCATCGTCGCCGATATCGGCATTCCGGATGCGATCGTCGATGAGTTCAAGATCAAGACGTTCGAGAACACGCCTGACTTCTGGCTATACAGTTTTCCGAAAACGGCGGTCGATACACATAAGTATAAGCGCGGCCACGTCAGCGTCTTTTCCGGCGGGCCGAGCGCGACAGGTGCGGCGCGGCTGTCGGCGATGGCTGCAGCCAGAGCCGGGGCAGGGGCGGTGACCGTGCTCTCGCCTGAAAATGCCATGCAGGTAAACGCCGCGCATCTGACATCGATCATGCTGCGCGAGGCCGGTTCGATGGAGGAAGTGCAGGAATTTTTGTCGGCGAGGCACCCCGAAGTACTTGTGTTCGGACCAGGGCTCGGGCCGAAACCCAAGGTGGGGGATTTCGCGTTGCAATTGATCGCGACGGTCGCTGACCTAAACCGCATGTCGACGAGTTCATTCGGAATTCAGCGCCCTGCCATTGTCTTGGATGCTGACGCCATCACGTCATTGGCGCATCAGCCTCAGGCCCTGTTCGACGCCGCGCTGCTCCCGTTGGCGCCGGTATTGGTGCTGACGCCGCATGAGGGCGAATTCGCCAGACTTTTTCCCGACATCGCGAAGGACAAGAAGCAGTCGAAACTCGCCAAGGCGCGCGCAGCCGCTGAACGAGCCAACGCCATCATGGTCTACAAGGGCGCCGACACCGTCATCGCGGCGCCGGACGGCCGCGCGGTGATCAACGCCAATGGTGCACCATGGCTCGCCACCGCCGGTTCCGGCGACGTGCTGGCGGGCATTGTCGCCGCGCTGCTGGCGCAGGGCATGCAGGCATTCGAGGCCGCCTGCGCAGCGGTCTGGATCCATGCCGAGGCCGGCAGCCGCTTCGGACCGGGTCTGATCGCCGAGGATCTGCCGCTGGCGCTGGTGCCGGTGCTGCGTGAACTTGTCGAGGCACGGCAGAAGGTGCCGATCGGATGAAGCGTTTCGCGCTCGCCATTGCAGCCATCATCGCGCTGTTCGCCTCGCATGGCGTGCGCGCTGAGCAGCCGGTGACCATCGTCGACGATCCGGCGGTGCTCGCCGCCCTCGATGCCAAGGGGTTTGGCTTCGCCGGCATTTTCGCCGTCGACGGCGCGGACGATCTGAAGACGCTCTACAGTGAGGTGCCGGCCTATCGTGCTGTTGTCGACATGGTGGCGACCGATATTGCCACGCTGCGGGCCGAGATAAAGGCCGGCGGGCGCACGCTCTACGAGGTGACCGACGGCAATGTCGGCCGCATCATGGATATGCGCTGGCTGAAGACCGAGGCCGCGCGCTTCCGCCTGGTCGGCGTCGTCAACCGGCTGGACCGGCGTGACTTCACCGCGCTGCAAGGTGACAAGAGCTGTGGCGAGGTGCGCTTTGTCTATCGCCTGGCCTACAGTTTCCGCAAGAACGGCAAGGTTCTGGCATCGCGGCTGCCATTCAATTTCAACGCCGTCTACAGCGTGGCGCCGGATGCCGATGGCGGCTGCGTCGGCGTTGCCGGGCGCTGGACACCGCAGATCGACGAAAACGTCGATGCCGGCTGGCTGGTCGGCGGGCCGCTGGCACCGGAGGAACTGACTTTCAAACAGCTCGAACTCAACGCGCAAGTGGTGCGCTTTCCCTCGGGCCAGGAGACCGAGTTCGGCGGGCAGGCGGCCTATCTGATGCGGATCTTCGGCATCGATGGCGCTACCGTCAGCGAGAATCCGCTGGAGAATACGCCAGACGTCGCGCGGCTCTCCGACGATGCTGCACTCAAGAAAGGGCTCGCCGACTACGTCAGCGCCAATGTCGCGGCGGTCGATCTCGGCGTCTACGAAATCCCCGACGAATTCCTGGCGAAGAAAATCATCTCGTGGTCGACCTTCGGCAGCGCGAGACGGGCCAACCATCCGTTCACGCCGCTGTTCCAGCCAGCGGATTTCGCCGGCTTGGACTATGCGGCGCTAAAGCTGGTGCGGACACCGGAGGCGCTGGTCGAGCGGCTGGACAATGGCGCCTGCCAGGGCTGCCACCAGGCGGGCTCGACGGCCGGCTTTCACTTCATCGGCCTCGACGACAAAACGACGTCGCCGCTCAACCGCATCGAAGTCGGCATCTCGCCGCATCTCCATGCCGAGATTCCGCGACGTGAGGCCTGGCTGCGCGCGACGGAAGAAGGCAAGGAGCCGAACCGCTACCGGCCGCTGTCCTTCGCGCCGCCAGCGACATGGACCGATGCCGGCGATGTCGACTACGCCCCGGCCGAGATGGCGATGCCGTGCCTGATGCCGGATGATGCAAAACGCTTCGGCGCGACCTGGCAATGCGGTGGCGGCACCGTCTGCACGCCGCTCGCGACGGCTTCAGGCGTGCATACCGCGTTGGCGCAATGTCTGTTGCCCACGGACAGTCCAAAGATGTTTTCGGGCCATCCCTGCCTGACCGGGTCGATCGCCAGCAACCCGTCTCAGCCGTTCAACGACCGCTACAAGATCACCGGCCAGTTCGCGGCTTTTGCGCCGACCTTTTCGCGGACCGCCTACACCTGCCGGCCACCGAAAATCGGCGTACCGGCAGGCATCGCTTATCGCGCCTGCGACGACAAGGACCGCAGCTTCGCCGCATTCAAGACGGGCAAGCCGATGCCATCGGAAATTTGCGGCATGGTCGGCGGCAAGAAATTCGACACCTGCGTCGCCACCAACAATTTCGACCAGTGCCTCGGCGGCGCGGTCAACCGCGGCAACCGTCCCGCCTGTTCGGCCGATCATTTCTGCCGCGAGGATTATATGTGCCAGTCGCTGCCGCCCGACACGCCGGGCGCCGCCAAGGTGAAAGGCATCGGCTACTGCTCGCCGACCTATTTCATCTTCCAGATGCGCATCGACAACCACGCGACGCCTTGGGCGAGCGCGACCAGCGCCCCCAGGGATGCGGGGTTCGGGGCGGCGGAAGAGGAGTGAGCCTGCGAGTTGGGCGACCACCAGTTCAGCGCTGGAGATAGTCTTCCATCCGCGCAGTCCATTTGGTGTCGAATTCCGAAATGTGGCGCTGTGCTACGCTCGAGTTCAGCAGCGTCGAGAGCGCGGTCACGGCGATCGGGTCCAGGTCGGGCGGCTCCGTATAGCCAAGCGCCGCCAGCCGTTGAGCCCATGATGGATGGGTGGACTTTGCGTCATCCGGGCTTGCCCACGCCTTGCGGGCGCAAACATCGAGGCAAATGGGTTCTCGCAGCTGGCCGGCAGCTTCCAGCATGCGCTCGAGCGGCGGTCGCGGCGGACGCAAAGCACCTCGCAATTCATGCTGCAAAGGGTCATAGACCGTCTCCGTGAAATGCACGTCTGCCGTGGCAAGAAGCAACAGCGCGCGTGCGGCGTGCTCGGCGTCGCCGGAGGATGCCGCGTGTCGATCTGCCTTGATCTCCGCTTCGCGCGAAAGCCGGATTTCTTCCCGCTCGAACGATTGCGACAGCCAGCCGATAGCGGCGTGGAGTAGGCTGCCTGTGATCGTGGTTCCGGGCGGGGCATACTCGAAGACAAATCCGAAACCGTTTTCGAACTCAGCGAGATTGAGGCTGCCATTGGTATCCTTGTTGCGCACATGCGCGTCCTCATGGGCAAGGATCGCGGCAAGCGCTCTTTCATCGGTCACTGCGAGGAGAGGGATGCCTATGGTTAGAAACAGCCGATTGCCGAGAAGGCCGAGAAGCGTGCGCTCTTCGCGCACGCTGGCGTTCAGGTTGCCCTCTAGTATGACAACCGTGCGCGCAGCACGGCGCGGTCCGGCGATGCTCCGCCACAGCGCCCACAGGCCGGGCGCTTCTGCTTCACTGACGCCTTTGATCTTACTGCGTCGGAAGCCCGCAAACAATGTGCCGAACAGAAATGCCATGGCCGTGGTGGCGATCGGCATGACGACAAAGCCGCTGGCGATAAACCAGATCGGATGGTTGTCGAGCAGGGACATCCAGACGCAGAAGATGACGAGGGCGGGAACAACGAAAAACAGGACCGTGAACCTGCCAAACCGCCGACCGGCGCTGATGATCAGTCGCGACATTGGATGTTACAACGGGATGTTGTCGTGCTTCTTCCAAGGGTTCTGCATGTCCTTGTTGCGCAGCATGCGCAGTGCCCGGGCAATGCGGCGGCGGGTCGAATGCGGCATGATCACCTCGTCGACATAGCCGCGTTCGGCGGCGACGAAGGGCGACAGGAAACGGTCCTCGTAAGCCTTTGTGTGAGCTGCGATCTTTTCGGCGTCGCCGATATCCTTGCGGTAGATGATCTCGACCGCGCCTCTCGCCCCCATCACCGCGATCTGCGCCGTCGGCCAGGCATAGTTCATATCGCCGCGCAGATGTTTTGAGGCCATCACGTCATAGGCGCCGCCATAGGCTTTGCGGGTGATGACCGTGATTTTCGGCACGGTCGCCTCGGCGTAGGCAAACAGGAGTTTCGCGCCATGCTTGATCAGGCCGCCATATTCCTGCGCGGTGCCGGGCAGGAAGCCGGGGACGTCGACGAAGGTGACGATGGGAATGGAAAAACAGTCGCAGAAGCGCACGAAGCGCGCCGCCTTGCGGCTTGCGTCGGAATCGAGCACGCCGGCCAGCACCATCGGCTGGTTGGCGACGAAGCCGACGGTACGGCCCTCGACGCGGCCAAAACCGGTGACGATGTTCTTGGCGAAGTTCTGCTGGATTTCGAAGAAGTCGCCTTCGTCGGCAACTTTGAGGATCAACTCCTTGATATCATAAGGCTTGTTGGCGTTGTCCGGGATCAGCCGGTCGAGCGACAGATCATGGTCGGTGACCGACTGGTAGCACTCGATCTCAGGAAGCTCCGACGTGTTGGACGCCGGCAGCAGATCGACCAGCCGGCGCATCTGCAACAGCGCCTCGACGTCATTGTCGTAGGCGCCATCGGCGATCGAGGATTTCGTCGTGTGGACGGACGCGCCGCCAAGGCTCTCGGCGGTCACCGTCTCGTTGGTGACGGTCTTCACCACATCCGGCCCGGTGACGAACATGTAAGAGGTGTCGCGGACCATGAAGATGAAGTCGGTCATCGCCGGCGAATAGACGTCGCCGCCGGCGCAAGGGCCCATGATCACGGAAATCTGCGGAATGACGCCGGAGGCCAGCACATTGCGCTGAAAGATCTCGGCATAGCCGCCAAGCGCCGCCACGCCTTCCTGGATGCGGGCGCCGCCGGCGTCGTAGAGGCCGATGATCGGCGCGCGATTACGCAGCGCCATCTCCTGCACCTTGATGACCTTTTCGGCGTGCGCCTCCGACAGCGAGCCGCCGAAGACGGTAAAGTCCTTGGCGAAGAGATAGACCGGACGGCCATTGACGGTGCCCCAGCCGGTGACGACACCATCGCCGGCGATCTTGGTTTTCTCCATGCCGAAGTCGGTCGAGCGATGCTCGACATACATGTCGAACTCCTCGAACGAGCCTTCGTCGAGAAAGACCTCGATACGTTCGCGCGCCGTCAGCTTGCCCTTCTTGTGCTGGGCGTCGATGCGGGCCTGGCCGCCACCCATGCGGGCGATCTCGCGGCGGCGCTCGAGTTCCTTCAGCACGTCCTTCATCGCTCGGTCTCCAGAAATGGCAGCTGCCTTTGTGGTAATGATGCCTGCAGGCGTGTGCAAGCGCCGCTTTCGGCCTCGATTATTGCGCTGCAACATGTGGCCCCTTGCATTCCGGAGCGAACTCAGCCATATGCAGCCCATAGGCGCTTGGGCCGGAGATTCCGGCCTTCTCGACAAATGAGACTGGTTGCGTCTGTTTTCCCTCTTTCCGGTATATCGGCCTCTCTTTCCGATACATCACGAAGTGGCGAAAGAGCCCCGTGGCATGACGCCTGCGGGCACGACAGCGCAGCCGAGTGGACGTTACCGTCCGCCCGCCTTGTCGTTTCATATCAAATTTTTCGACGGCAGGTTGCGCCCTGCCGCCATCGATGTTTGCGGCCAAGACCGCGTGAAAGAAGACTATTTTGACCAACGAAAACACCTCAGCCGGTAACGCAATCTCGACCGGCACCACTGCGGACCTTACCGGTTTCGCAGCTCTTGGGATCACCGGCGCGCTGCTCAAGGCGACGCATGGCGCCGGCTTCACCGAGCCGAAGCCGATCCAGACGCAGGCGATCCCGCCGCAGATGGAAGGCCGTGATATCTTCGGCATCGCCCAGACCGGCTCCGGCAAGACCGCGGCCTTCGCGCTGCCGATCCTGTCGAAGATCATCGCGCTCGGCACCAAGCGCCGGGCCAAGACCACCCGTGCGCTGATCCTGGCGCCGACGCGCGAACTCGCCGTCCAGATCGAGGACACCATCAAGATCCTCGCCAAGGGCGCGCATGTCTCGACCGCTCTCGTGCTTGGCGGCGTCTCGCGCTTCAGCCAGGTGAAGAAGGTCGCTCCCGGCGTCGACATCCTGATCGCCACGCCCGGCCGCCTGACCGACCTGGTGCGCGAGGGCGACTTGATTCTCTCCGACACCAAATGGCTGGTGCTGGACGAGGGTGACCGCATGCTCGACATGGGCTTCATCAACGACGTCAAGCGGATCGCCAAGGCGACCGCGCCCGACCGTCAGACGGTGCTGTTCTCGGCCACCATGCCCAACGAAATCGCCGAGCTGGCGAAGGGCCTGTTGAAGAACCCGATCCGCGTCGAAGTCGCGCCGCAGAGCACCGCGGCCGCCGAGATCGTGCAGGGCGTCGTCTTTGCCCGCACCAAGCAGAAGCGCCAGGTGCTGTCGACGATGCTCGCCGACGAGGCAATGAAGTCCGTCATCATCTTCTCGCGCACCAAGCATGGCGCCGACCGGGTGACCAAGGACCTCGAGCGCGACGGCTTCAAGGCCGCCGTCATCCACGGCAACAAGTCGCAGAACGCCCGCCAGAAGGCGCTCAACGATTTCCGCGAGGGTTCGGTGCGCATTCTCGTCGCGACCGACATCGCGGCGCGCGGCATCGACGTTCCCGGCATCAGCCATGTGGTGAATTTCGACCTGCCGGATGAGGCCGAAAGCTATGTCCACCGCATCGGACGTACCGGCCGTAACGGCATGGACGGCATCGCCATCACGCTTTGCGATCCTTCCGAAAACAGCAAGCTGCGTCAGGTCGAGCGCATCATCCGCAGCAAGCTGCCGATCGTTGCCGACCATCTCGGCAGCCCGGATCCGGTGCGCAATCCGGCCGAAAAGAACGAGCGCTTCGAGCCCGCCAATGATCGCAACGACCGCAATGGCCGTCGCGACGGCAGGCGGCCCGGTGGCCAGAACAACGGCTTCGCCAAGAAGCGTTTTGGTGACAAGCCGGCCTTTGCGGGTGCAAGCGAGCGCAAGCCGGAAGGCGCCAAGGCCTTCAAGGGCAACAACAAGCGCCGCTTCGGCGGCAAGCGGCCCGCTGCGCGGGCTGCCTGATCAGACGAACCGGTCAGGCTCGTCGAGCCTGGCTTGATTGCTGACGATTGAATATGAGGACGGCCGGGGCAATGCTTCGGCCGTCCTTTTCGTTTAGGGCTGCCCGGTAATTGCCTTCACCCACACGACGATCCGCTGCGCCAGGAAAGCCGTGGTCGGGGGCGACAGCGCGTCGCCGGCAATGACGTGGTCGTCGGGATCGCCATTGTCGTCGACGGGCACCAGTTCATGCGGTGCGCCCCAGCGGCCGGCGATTTCGCGGGTGCGATCCTGGCGCACCACCTTGTCGGAATCCGAGAAGATGAACAGCGCCGGTATGGTTGCCTTCTCCACAGGCGCTGCGTAGGCAAGGTTGGTCAGCGCCGCCATCGGTAGCACAGCTGCCATTGGATATGTGTGCGTCCAGAGTTTCTCGTGCAGCGCGTTGCGGGTCGGAAAGCTGCGCTCCTTGCCGCCGACGAAATCGGCGATCTGCCTGCCCCAGGGCATGGTCAGCAGCTCGGCGCCTGAAGCCCTGATGCCAAAATTCGGCGAGATGAATGCGATTGCAGCGACGCCGTCCGATGCGCCAGGCTCAGTCGCCGCCCATGCCGCCAGCGATCCACCGGTCGAGGTGCCGATGACGATCACCTTGTCGCCGATGGCTCGGCCGATGGCGAGCGCCTCCTCATAGTCGTTGATCCAGGCATTGACGCTGCCTTGCGCCATAGCAGCGCCGTCCTGCCCATGACCGGTGAGGCGGGTGTAGAAAAGGTTGGCGTCGAGTTGGTCGGCGACCTCGTCGGCCAGCGGGCGAACCTCGCCCTTCGATGCCGAAAAGCCATGGATATAGACGATCGCCAATGGCGTCCTGGCGTGAACCATCGGATCGGCCCAGATGATTTCTTTCTCGAGCCCGTCGCGAACGTTGGGCACGGCAGCCTCTTCGCGCGCAATATACGCTTGCGGATCGTCGCCGATCACTTTGGGGTCGAAGCTGATTGTTGTGTCGACGGGAACGCGCGGACCAAGCAGGAGGGCCAAGACAAGGATGATGACGACGCCCAGCACCGCAAGCACGATCCGTCGCCCCATCTCAGACTCCACAACAATTCTAAAGCCTATGGCGGCCGGTGCAGTCAGGCAACAGCCGGACTGTGGACAGCTATTGGTTCGGCGGCTTGCGGTCGAAATTCAGCGGCCGCCCTGTCCAGCGGGTCGCCGTGCTGATGAACCACCGGCAGACTGGCCTTGGCAGCAGTGCCAGCACCTTCAGCCCCCAGCTCAGCCGGTGAGGGAAGGTAACCTCGAAGCCGCCATGCTCGATGCCGCGCAGCATGCGGCGCGAGGCGCGGTTGACCGGCATCAGTCCCGGCATCGGCAGCATGTTCTTTTCGGTCAGCGGCGTGTCGATGAAGCCCGGATTCATCACCTGGATCCGGACATTCATCTTGTCGAAATCGTATTTCAGCGACTCGGCCAAGATGTTGATCGCCGCCTTCGAGCCGCCATAGGCCGCCGTGGTCGGCCAGCCGAAATAGGCGGTAACCGATCCGACAAGCACAATATGGCCGCGCGCACGGATGCGCATGCGCTCCATGAGCGGGACGAGGCCATTGATGATACCGAAATAGTTGACCTCGAAGGTCTGGCGAAAGTCGCGGACCCTGAGGTCTTCGCCGGGCGTGGCGATGTAGTTGCCGGCGTTGAAGACGGCGAGCACGATCGGCCCGAGCTCCTTTTCAATCGCCGCCACCGTGCTTGCCATGCGCGGCTCATCGGTGACGTCGCAAGGGTAGGCGACGACACGTCCCGGCATCTGCGCCGTCTCGACGATGAGCGCGTCGAGTGGGTCGCCGTCGAGTGCGGTGACCGCGACGACAAAGCCCTTTGCCGCGAGGTCCTTGGCCAGCGCACGGCCGATGCCGCTGCTGCCGCCGGTTATCCAGGCGACGCCGTGCTTCGGGTTGGCCCGGTAAAGTGTCATTCTGCGCCCTGCCGATCTGTCATTAGTGCTCTAGCGGTGAAAAAATCGAATGAAAAGAGCGCTTTTCCGTACTGGTTGAAATGATCGTCATCGCGCGTTGTCCGGCCGCGGGAGATTGCAGTGCCCGAAATGCGACTGGACCAGGCGAATTCTTGCCTTGAAACGCAAGCTTCGGGTTTCTAGGGTCTCGCCGCAGCTACATAAGGAATCCCGGATGCCCCGTTCTGTGATCGAAGCGATCGGCAACACGCCCCTGATCCGCCTCAACAAGGCCTCGGAGCAGACCGGCTGCGAGATCCTGGGCAAGGCCGAGTTCATGAACCCCGGCCAGTCGGTCAAGGATCGCGCCGGCCTGTTCATCATCCGCGACGCCGAACAGCGCGGGCTGTTGAAGCCGGGCGGGGTCATCGTCGAAGGCACGGCAGGCAATACCGGCATTGGCCTGACGCTGGTTGCCAAGGCGCTGGGCTATCGCACAGTGATCGTTATTCCCGACACCCAGAGCCAGGAAAAGAAGGACACGATCAAGCTGCTTGGTGCCGAGCTGATCGAAGTGCCGGCGGTGCCTTACAAGAACCCCAACAATTACGTGAAACTGTCGGGGCGGTTGGCCGAGCAGATGGCGAGGTCGGAGCCGAACGGCGCGATCTGGGCCAACCAGTTCGACAACGTTGCCAATCGCGACGGCCATATCCGCACCACGGCGGAAGAAATCTGGATGCAGACCGGCGGCAAGGTCGACGGTTTCGTCTCGGCGGTGGGTTCGGGCGGAACGCTGGCCGGCGTCGCCTTCGGGCTGAAGGCCAAGAGCAGCAACGTCAAGATCGCGCTCGCCGATCCGCTGGGTGCGGCGCTCTATTCCTTCTACACCAGTGGCGAATTGAAGTCCGACGGCAGCTCGATCACCGAAGGGATAGGGCAGGGGCGCATCACGGCAAATCTCGATGGGTTCACGCCGGACTTCTCGTTCCAGGTGCCGGACGAAGAGGCGCTGCCGATCGTCTTCGACCTGATCCAGGAAGAAGGCCTGTGCGTCGGCGGTTCGACCGGCATCAACATTGCCGGCGCTATACGGATGGCGCGCGAGCTTGGCCCCGGCCACACCATCGTGACCATACTTGCCGACTATGGCACGCGCTACCAGTCGAAGCTGTTCAACCCGGAATTCCTGCGCGAGAAGAACCTGCCGGTGCCGGGCTGGATGGATGAGCGCAGCACAATTCCGGTGCCGTATGAGAAGGTCGCCTGATGGCGCACAGAACAGAAGCGCTGTTTCGCGACGACGCCTATCTCAGAGCGGCCGACGCCACCGTTGTCGCCATCAACGAGCGCGGCGGCATCATTCTCGACCGGACCATCTTCTATGCCACATCGGGCGGCCAGCCTGGCGATACCGGCACATTAGAGCGCGCCGACGGCACCCGCATCGCCATTGCCGCCACCATCACCGGCGAGACCAAGGACGAGATCATCCATGTGCCGGCGCCGGAGCAGCCGGCACCCGAGGTCGGCGAGCAGGTGAAACTCGCCATCGACTGGGAGCGGCGGCATCTCCTGATGCGCATGCACGCAGCTTGCCATTTGCTCACCGTCGTCTGTCCGTTTCCGATTACCGGTGCTGCGGTTTCCGAAGATGACAGCCGCGTCGACTTCGACGCTCCCGATGCCGGCTTCACCAGGGAAGACGTCACCGCCGGGCTGATGGAGCTGGTGCGGGCCGATCATCCGATCTTCGTCAGGCTGATCACCGACGAGGAACTGGCAGCCAATCCTGGCCTGGTGAAATCCAAGACTGTCCGGCCGCCCGCCGGCACCGGCAAGATCCGCCTGGTCTGCATCGGCGACAACGCTTCGATCGACAGCCAGCCCTGCGGCGGCACCCATGTCAAAAGCACCGGCGAAGTCGGTGAAATCCACATCGGCAAGATCGAGAAGAAGGGCCGCGAAAACCGGCGTTTTCGCATTCGCTTCGGACCGCCGCCGGTAGCTTGAACGAACCATGATCCCGAAAAGTGGAAGCCGGTTTTCGGGGAAGATCATGGTCAACAGGAAGCAATGCCTCGCCAAGGCGGAGCAGGAGAAGAACAATGGCCGATGACAGCCCTTTCACCGTCGATGCGGACTGGTTGCAGAGCCGTCTTGGCGAGCCCGGCCTGACGATCGTCGATGCATCCTGGTATCTGCCGGCGCAGAAGCGCGATGCGCGCGCCGAGTATGAGGCTGCGCATATTCCGGGCGCGCGATTCTTCGATCATGATGCGGCCTCCGATCCTGATGCCAAGCTGCCGCACACGCTGCCCTCGCCACAGCATTTCGCGCAATATGTAGGCGCCATGGGAATTTCGGCCGACGACACCATTGTCGTCTATGACGGTCCGGGTTTCTTCTCGGCGCCGCGCGCCTGGTGGATGTTCCGCGTCATGGGCGTGTTCCAGGTCTATGTGCTCGACGGCGGCTTCGACCGCTGGAAGGCGGCGGGCCGGCCGGTGACGGCGGAGCCGACCAAGATCGCGCCGAATGTGTTTCATGCCGATTTCGATGCCGCTCGCGTCGCCAGCCTTGCCGACATGCGCCGCATCGTCGAGACTGGCGAGAGCCAGATTGCGGACGCCCGAGGCGCGGGCCGCTTCACCGGCGCCGAGCCAGAGCCCCGCGCGGGTGTTCGCTCCGGCCACATGCCCGGCGCGCACAATTTGCCTTATTCGGCGCTGTCACAGGACGGCGCGCTGTTGTCGAAGGACCAGTTGCGCAAGGCCGTTGAGGATGCCGGTATCGATCTGTCGAAACCGGTCGTCACCTCTTGCGGTTCCGGCATCACGGCGGCTGTCGTCACTCTGGCGCTGGAGACGCTCGGCCACACCGACAACCGGCTCTACGACGGCTCATGGACGGAATGGGGCGGGCTGGCAGACACGCCCGTGGTGACGGGCAAGGAATGATGGCGATGGAAAATGGCGCGCTGGACGACATCGAGGTTACGGTCACGTTTCTGGAAATGCATGTGCCGCCGGCCTATTCGCTGCCGTTGCCCTACAACAGGCAGATCGCGCTGCTCAGGACCAAGGACATTCCGCTGCATTTCTACCGCTATCTGATGGATCGGGTCGGACGCAAATGGCACTGGGTCAATGTGCTGAGGCTGGACGATGACGAGCTTGCCGCCGGCATCCACCGCGAGGACCGCGACATCAGGGTGCTTTATCTCGACGGCGCGCCGGCCGGTTTCTTCGACCTCAAGCCGCATTTGCCAGAGGAAGTCGAGCTCGCCTATTTCGGCATGATGGAACATGCGACCGGGCAAGGCATCGGCCGTTGGTTCCTCGGTGCGGCGATTGCCGCAGCATGGTCGTATGGGCCGAAACGGGTAACGGTGCAGACCTGCACGCTCGACCATCCGGCTGCCTTGCCGCTCTACCAGAAGCTCGGTTTTGCGCCGGTGGCGCAAAAGAAGGAGACCGTGCATCCGCTGTCGTTCGCCGAGCGCTCGGCCAGCGTCATGCGGCCGTGACTTTCTCCGACTGAAGGCCGAACCGACCGTTCATGGCGAGGAATTCCTGCTCGTGCGGACCCAGGACGAGAACTGGCGCAGGCGCCGGGTGATGCTGCGCCGCTTCGACGATTTCATCCGCTGAGCCGGCGCGGGACCTGCCCAATGCCGAAGCAGTCCGGCCTGAGACTGGCCGGGCTGCTGACAGTTGACAGGAATCGGGTGGGAAGCACCTCGGCGGGGGCATAATTTCCGGTCAACCACACCGGAGATTTAGCCATGACCGTCCAGTTCAAAGCCTTGCCGACAGAAGATGTGAGAGCGCTGCAGCGCGGCGGGCCGGACGCCTACGGGCAAACGCCGGAGCGGAAGGTTTCAGATGGCGACGGGGTGCCGTGCCGGCATTGCCTGAGAAACGTCGCCGAAGGCGATGGCTATCTGATCATGGCCTATCGGCCGTTTCCGGCGTTGCAGCCTTACGCCGAGACAGGACCGATCTTCCTGCATGCGCAGGAATGCGAACGCGCAGCCGAGACAGAAGCGCTTCCAGAGATGCTTGAGAGCAGCGACTATATCGTGCGCGGCTATGGTGCGGATGACCGCATCGTCTATGGCAGCGGCGGCGTCATTCCGACTGGCGGCATTGCGGCGCGGGCAGAGACGCTGTTTGAGCGCGCTGACATCGCCTATGTCCACGTCCGCTCGGCGCGCAACAATTGTTATCAGTGCCGCATCGAGCGTTTCTGACAAAAAGATGCCCGCCGGTGGTCTGGCGGGCAGTTGGGAACCGTGTGACGGCTCGATCCGTCAAGTTGGCATCCCTGTCTGCGCATGCTTTTCGAATTGCGGATGTGAAGCACTTCACACAGCATCGCGATCCTCGCCGGCATGGCGACGCACGCCGATGGCGGTTGGGACTTGTCGTACTCCCGTCGCATTCTCTCGGTAAAAGACCAGCGTCGATGGATTGCCGACCGCGGATGAACCGGCGGGGATCTCGATGACCGAGGAAGCGGGGCTTTGGCTCCGCTTTTTTGATGTCCGCCAGCCTGTTCAATTCCGGCGCCAGGAATTTTGCGCAAAGAAAAAGCCCGCCGGAATTGACCGACGGGCCTTCGCCGTGTGTGTGTGCGGCGTTTAGTTGAATTTATACTTCGCGCCGACGCGAACGGTCTGGAAGGAAGGCTCGTCGGTGAGGAAGCCGCCCGAGCCGAAATCTTCTTTCTCATACTGCGAATAGCGGTATTCGAGACCAAGCGTCATGTTGCTGGAAACGGCCGTTTCCAGGCCGCCACCGACCGAGAAGCCGCTCGATCCCCAGTCGACGATGTCGCCAACGGGCGAGGAGGCATGCAGGTCGAAATGCTGCCAGCTGTAACCGCCGAGGACATAGGCCAGCGTCGATTCGTTGACCTTGGCGCCGATGCGGGCCAGGGCATCGAAGCCATAGTCGGCATCGCCCTTGATCGACCCACCCGGAATGTCCAGCTTCGAGCGTATGCCGGAATAGCGGGCGTCGACCAGAACGCCGGCGACCCAGCCGCCGAAATCATGGTCGTAACCGATGCTCGCCTCGCCGAACACGCCTTCGCCGCCGATGCCATCCAATTCGAGGGCGCTGGCGAGCGTCAGGTCATGCACCACGGTGCCGGCGCCAAGCGCGCCGCCGACATAGAAGCCGGTCCAGTTGTAGGTCGGAGCAGCAAACGAGGCCCCGCCGCCATTCTGGGCGCCGAAGCGGTAATTGGCCGCGATGTGGAAGGTGTGGCTGGACGGCTCGACATCCAGAGAGGTTCCCGGGCCGCCGATAATGCCGAGGTCAGCCACCGAGTCGTCGCCATAGTTGGCGTAGCGGTACTCGGTCTTAATCGTCCAGTTGCCGCGCAGCACGGTTTCCATGCCAACGCCGACGACATAGCCGCCACGGTTCTCCGTGAAATCAAGACCGTCGGCAAAGCCCGAACCCTCGAGCTTGAAATGGTTCCAAGTGTAGCCGCCGAGCACATAGCCGAGCGTACTGGGGTTCAAGAGATAGCCGGCGCGCAAGCCGACGTCGAAGCCATAAGCGTTCGTCAGGTCGATATCAGCGCCCGGAAGGCTGATCGACGGACCGATATTCCCGATGTTGGCGTCGATGAAGCCGCCGAGCAGGAAGCGTTCAGAGACCATGTAGTCGTAGCCGGCGGTCACTTCGCCAAACACGCCGTTGCCGCCGATGCCATTGAAGTCGAGAAACGGGTCGACGCTGATGCGGTGCACGGTGGCGCCGAAGCCGCCGCCGATGCCGACATAGGCGCCGCTCCAGTTGAAACCGGCAGGTTCTTCCACCGGCTGCACAACGTCGGCGGCATGCGCTACCGATATCAAAGCCATTGCCGAAACGGCGCCGAGAAGAACGGATTTAGCAGAAATAAACATTTTAGCCCCTTAGCATAGAACAAACCCGTCCGTGTTCTAACAGGATGCTCGTTAATATTGGAATGACAAAAATGTCACATCGACAGGCAAAAGCGCTGTCGAGAGGGGCTGCACCTTGCCCTGGAGCGGGCGTTTTGCGGTCTTGTAGCCAAGAAAAACCCGCCGGTACAACCGGCGGGTAAGGGAGGCAAAATGCCAGGTCAGGTCAGGCAGCCAGAACCACTTTCGGTTCGACCAGCTCATAGCCGAGTGCTTCGGCCACGGCGCGATTGGTGATCTTGCCCCTGTGGACATTGAGGCCGTTGCGCAAATGGTGGTCGTCGACCAGCGCCTTCAGGCCCTTGTCGGCCAGCTGCAGGCCATAATGCAGCGTCGCGTTGTTGAGCGCGTGCGCCGAGGTCACCGGCACGGCGCCCGGCATGTTGGCGACGCAGTAATGGATCACGCCGTCGACCTCATAGGTCGGCTCGGCATGGGTGGTGGCGTGCGAAGTCTCGAAGCAGCCGCCCTGGTCGATAGCGACGTCGACCAGCACCGAGCCCTTCTTCATGCCCGACAGCATTTCGCGGGTCACCAGCTTGGGTGCAGCAGCACCCGGGATGAGCACGGCGCCGACGACGATGTCGGCCGAGAAGCATTCTTCCTCAAGCGCCTCGACTGTGGAGTAGCGGGTGTGGACGCGGCCGGTAAAGAGGTCGTCCAGCTGGCGCAGGCGCGGGATCGAGCGGTCGATGATGGTGACGTCGGCGCCGAGGCCGACCGCCATGCGGGCGGCATGCAGGCCGACGACGCCGCCGCCGAGCACGGTGACCTTGCCGGGCAGCACGCCGGGCACGCCGCCGAGCAGCACGCCGCGGCCACCATTGGCCTTCTGCAGCGCGGTCGCGCCGGCCTGGATCGACAGGCGGCCGGCAACTTCCGACATCGGCGCCAAGAGCGGCAGGCCGCCGCGGTCGTCGGTTACGGTCTCATAGGCGATTGCGGTGACGCCGGACGCGAGCAGGCCCTTGGTCTGCTCCGGATCCGGGGCCAGGTGCAGATAGGTGTAGAGGATCTGGCCGTCGCGCAGCTGCGCCCATTCGTTGGGCTGCGGCTCCTTGACCTTGACGATCATGTCGGACTTGGCGAACACGTCGGCGGCGGTCCTGGCGATGGTGGCGCCGGCGGCGCGGTAGGCATTGTCATCGGCGCCGATGCCGGCGCCGGCGCCGCTTTCGACCAGCACTTCATGACCATGCGCGACATATTCGCGGACGGAGCCCGGCGTCAGGCCGACGCGGTATTCGTGGTTCTTGATTTCCTTGGGGCAACCGACGCGCATAGTCTTCTCCTGATCCGGCCCTTCGGGCTCGTTCCCTGTATCAACCGAGTGAACCACAAATCGTTGCGCAGGTGTTTGCGAATGCGCTTGCGCGGGGTCACGCGTTTCGATAATCGTTGCGCGAAATCAAGGAAATTTCGCAGGAATCACGAGAAATGCCGCTCGACAGGATCGATATCGCCATTCTCGAGGCACTGCAGAAGGATGGCCGCATACCCAATGCGGCGCTCGCCGAAAGGGTCGGCCTGTCGCAGTCGGCCTGTTCGCGCCGGCTCGACAATCTGGAGAAATCCGGCACCATCCGCGGCTATCACGCCCGGCTTTCGAATGCAGCGCTCGGTCACCAGATGACGGCGATCGTGCACATATCGCTGTCGGGACAGTTCGAAAAGACGCTGTCGGATTTCGAGGCGGCGATCAAGCGCTGCCCGAATGTGCTGTCGTGCCACCTGATGTCGGGCGAATACGACTATATCCTGCGCATCGCCGCCAAGGATCTGGTCGACTATGAGCGCATCCACAAGGAGTGGCTGTCGGCGATGCCGCATGTGACCAAGATCAACTCATCCTTTGCCCTGCGCGAGATCGTCGATCGGACCGCCATGGGAATGAAGCCGGAACTGGCTTAACGCCACAAACATACTCGGACGTCCTTCCCGATATAGCATGCGCCTTCGCGGCGAAGTTCTTCCCAGCGTTCATCACCGTGGGTGGCGCGAATGTCGGAGTTTGCATAGCCCGCCCAGACATCACCGTCCTTGTAGACATCCGCCCAGTAATCTTTAGACATTTCACCAGCGCCACTATGCGGATCAGGATAGTCGATCCCTGCAAAAACTTGCTTCGGTCCCTGGATATTGAAATCGCCGCCCTGCTCGATTTGATAAGAGCACCTTCCGGATATGCGGGTCTGACCGCCAACAACAAGCAGGCAGCGGCCCCATTTGTAGCCGCTCGGCAAACGATGCCGTGGTTGCGCATGCAAAGGCGAAAGGGAAAACGCAATTGCGAGGGTAATTGCTATGGTTCGTCCGATCATCTCGCCACCCGTTGCGAAGCAGCCAATTCAAGAGCGGCTCGACACTGTTGGATCCGCCCGAAGCGCATGTCGAAGCGGTTCGCTGCAGCATGGTTCCCTTAAAGAGTATTTATCGACCACGTCGGATTTTTGTCACGTAACATTTGTGTTGCTACACGGCGGTCAACCGGCCTCGATGCGGCGATAAAGTGCTGCCCAAATGTGCTGTCCTGCCACCTGATGTCGGGTGAATACGACTACATCCTGCGCATCGCGGCGAAGCACCTCGTGGGCTATCAACGCATCCACAAGAAGTGGCTGTCTGTTATGCCGCACGTGATGAAGATCAGTTCGTCCTTTGCCTTGCGCGATTGTTGATCGCGCGGCGATGGAGAAGAAGCGGAGAGGCTTAGGAGCTGAGTAGCGGAGTGCACGGAATTGTGCTTAAAACAAATAAAGTGGATACTAGAAAAGCCGCTGAAGAGGTGAAGATAATCGCCGACAGTGCCAATGACATGGCCCGATTGATTGAGCTTCCGTCTGCAGGTGCGCTACACGCGCGCACCGGAGATCCGCTTGTCTTTCTGAAAATTCTGTTCAGTGTGTATCGCCGCATTCGTTTGTTGGCCGAGTATAAAGATGCCGGTAAGGCGGATATTCCTCAGTTGCCTGGGAATGACACCAACGGCGATCTTTTCTAAGCGTGATATTTATGAATATGTGCGATCACACGGAGGGTCTCTGAATCTCATCACGCTAGGCTTTTAATACCTCGGTCACCAGTTGGTCCATCGGGATGTCGTGCGGCTGCGGGTAGATGGTGGGGATGCGCTGCAGTTCGTAGCCGACGCCGATGACCAATGGCTTGAACGGCATGGCAGCCAGCGTGCGGTCGAAGAAGCCACCGCCATAGCCCAGGCGGTAGTTTCGCGGGTCGATGCCGACGATCGGCGAGATGACGATGTCGGGCAGCACCGGCTCGCCTTCGGCCGGGATCGGGATGTTCCAGATGCCTTTTTCCAGCCGGTCGCCGGGCACATAAGCGCGGAAGATCAGCGGCTGGCCTTTCTCGATCACGATGGGCAGCGCCGTGCGGCCGCCGCGTTCGTTGATCGACGCCATCCACGGCCGCAGGTCCGGCTCGCCGCGAAACGGCCAATAGAGGCTGACCATGCGGCCGGCAATGTCGCCGATTGCCGCGTCGAGCCCTTCGGCGATAGCCCGCGACATCGCCACCCGCGCATCGGCGGAAACCGCCAACCGTGCCGCGATCAGACGCTCGCGCTCGGCCTTGCGCCAACGGCGCACATCGGTCCAGTCGGTCAATGGCGCGCGAAATTCCGGATCGAGTTCGTGCATGAAGCAAGGTGGCGAAGAATATTGCGCCCGCCCTTTGCCATCTTTGTCATCGTCGTTGGCCATGCTTCACTCCCGTGGTTCCAGCCCCTGCAAGGCTATACCCGTCCATGCTTGCCGACATAGGCATTCGCGACATCCGGCGACGAGTCCTGGGCAGCCTTAAGCGGCAATCTAGCTCGCCCCGACATTGTTGCGGTGCACAAAAATCACTAGATAAAGGGAGACAAACAGGGGTGAATGCGATGAGTGAAACCAGCCATCATGTCGTTGTCGTCGGCGCAGGGTTCGGCGGTCTCGAACTCACCCGGGCGCTGGCCGGCGCACCCGTGCGCATCACCATGATCGACAAGCGCAACCATCACCTTTTCCAGCCGCTGCTCTACCAGGTGGCGACCACCTCGCTGGCGACCTCGGAAGTCGCCTGGCCGATCCGTCATCTGCTGCGCAAGCGCGAGGACGTGACGACCCTGCTCGGCAACGTCACCGGCGTCGACCGTCCAGGCAAACGCGTGCTGCTTGAGGACGGCAGTTCTGTTCCCTACGACACGCTGGTGCTCGCCACCGGCGCGCGTCATGCTTATTTCGGCCACGACGAATGGGAGCCTTTCGCGCCCGGGCTGAAGACGCTTGAAGACGCAACCACCATTCGCCGGCGCATCCTGCTCGCCTTCGAGCAGGCCGAGCGCGAGACCGATCCGGCCAAGCGCCAGGCACTGCTGACACTGGTCATCGTCGGCGGCGGCCCGACCGGCGTGGAGCTTGCCGGCACCATTGTGGAACTCGCGCATGAAACGCTGCGCGGCGAATTCCGCAACATCGACACGCGTGAGGCGCGTGTGGTGCTGGTCGAGGCCGGAGACAGGATCCTAGCCAATTTCGCGCCAAAGCTGTCCGACTATGCGCGCAAGGCGCTGGAGCGGCGGGGCGTCACGGTCGAGCTTGGCCGCGCCGTCACGCGCCTCGATGCCGAAGGCGTCGTCTTTGGCGATACGCATCTGCCGGCGCGAACCATCCTGTGGGCCGCCGGCGTGGCGGCTTCCCCCGCGGGAGAGTGGCTGGGCGCGCCGGTGGACCGGGCGGGCAGGGTAATGGTCGAGCCCGATCTGACCGTGCCGAACAGTCCTGAAATCTTCGTCATCGGCGACACCGCGCATGTCTTGCGGCCGGACGGCAAACCGGTGCCCGGCGTGGCGCCCTCGGCCAAGCAGGAGGGCAAGCATGTCGCCGCGACGATCAGGGCGCGGCTGGCCGGCGATGGCGCGCCGCGGCCTTTCCGCTACAAACATGCCGGCGACCTGGCGACGATCGGCAAGTGGGCAGCCGCGATCGATTTCGGCTCGATCAAGCTCACGGGATGGCTTGCCTGGTGGCTGTGGGGCGTGGCGCATATCTACTTCCTGATCGGTTTCCGCAACCGGCTCTCGGTGTCGCTTAGCTGGCTATGGATCTATTTCACCGGCCAGCGCAGCGCGCGGCTGATCACCCAGGGCGACGATGACAAGGGCTGAGGTTCTCAACCGCGGCCAAGGATATTCATCCAGCCGTCACCTTTTGCTGATCGACTGACTTCCCGATGGACATGGCCGGTTTTCGGCGCGAAGCTTCCGCCCGGGGCTGGGATCTTGTCACGTCGCTGGGAAGGAAAACCAATGCCGCATCTCAATTACCCCGTCTCCCGCCGTAGTTTGCTTGCCGGTGCGGCCGCCAGCGGGGCGCTGATCATGCTGCATCCGTTTTCCGCCCGCGCGCAGGCCAATCAGGCGCATCTGAGGATCATGGAGACCACCGACATCCATGTGAATGTGCTGCCTTACGACTACTACGCAGACAAAGCCAACGACACGATGGGCCTGTCGCGGACGGCCTCACTGATCGCGGCGGTGCGCAAGGAAGCCACCAATGCGATGCTGATCGACAATGGCGATCTTTTGCAGGGCAATCCGATGGGCGATTACATCGCCTATGAGAAGGGCCTCAAGGAAGGCGATCTGCATCCGATCATGAAGGGCATGAACCTGCTGGGCTATGAATGCTCGACGCTCGGCAATCACGAGTTCAATTACGGCCTGTCGTTCCTCGACAAGGTGCTGGCCGGGGCCAATTTCCCGTTCGTCTGCGCCAATCTGATCCGCGGCACCGAGCTTGCCGCCAACCCGCGCGACGACAAGCTCTACCTCAAGCCCTATGTCATCCTCGACAAGAAGATCAAGGACGGGTCGGGCGCCGAGCAGCCGATCAAGATCGGCATCATCGGCTTCGTGCCGCCGCAGATCATGGTCTGGGACCTGAAGAACCTGGAAGGCAATGTCAGGACGCGCGACATCGTCGAGGCGGCCAGGGCATGGGTGCCGCAGATCAAGGAGGAGGGCGCCGACATCGTCATCGCGCTCTCGCATTCCGGCATCGATATCAAGCAGGGCGACGGCATGGAGAACGCCTCCTTCTTCGTCGCCGGCGTCGAAGGCATCGATGCGGTGTTCACCGGCCATCAGCATTTGGTCTTCCCCGGCAAGAAGGATTTTCAGGCGCTCGATGGCGTCGACACCGAGAAAGGCACGCTGCAGGGCAAGCCCGCCGTGATGGGCGGTTTCTGGGGCTCGCATATGGGACTGATCGATCTGCTTCTGGAACGGGACGGATCGAAATGGCGCGTAGCCTCGGCCACATCTGAGGCAAGGCCGATCTACGAGCGCGTCGACAAGGCAAACAAGCCGACGGTGGCGGACGACCAGCGCGTCGTCGATGCGCTGAAGGCGGACCATGAGGCGACACTTGCCTATGTCCGCCGACCGGTCGGCAAGACCTCGGCGCCGCTCTATTCCTATTTCGCGCTGGTCGCCGACGATCCGTCGGTGCAGATCGTCAACCAGGCGCAGAGCTGGTACCTCAAGGACATATTAAAAAGCACGCAGTGGAAGGACGTGCCGCTGCTGTCGGCGGCGGCGCCCTTCAAGGCCGGCGGGCGCAACGGCGCCGACTACTATACCGACGTGCCGGTGGGCGACATCGCCATCAAGAACGTCGCCGACCTCTATCTCTATCCGAACACGGTTCGTGCCGTCGAAATCACCGGCGCGCAAGTGAAGGAATGGCTGGAAATGTCGGCCGGCATTTTCAGGAAGATCGAGCCGGGCAAAGCCGACCAGGCGCTCATCGACACCGAATTCCCGTCCTACAATTTCGATGTGATCGATGGCGTCAGCTACGGAATAGACCTGTCGCAGCTGCCGAAATACGATGCCAAGGGTGGCGTCGCCAATGCCGGCTCGAACCGCATCGTCGGCCTCAGCTTCGACGGCAAGCCGATTGATCCGGCAGCGAAATTCGTCGTCGCCACCAACAATTACCGCGCCGGCGGTGGCGGCAATTTCCCCGACATCAATGCCTCGAAGATCATCTACGAGGCGCCGGACACCAACCGCGACGTGATCGTGCGCTACGTCGTCAGCGAAGGCACGATCAACCCCTCGGCCGACGACAATTGGTCGTTCACGCCGCTGCCCGGCACCAGCGTCGTGTTCGAGACCGGCCCCAAAGCGAAGGATTTCATATCTGGGGTGAAATCGCTCAAGATCGAGCCGGCCGGCGAGGGCGAATCCGGGTTTGCGAAGTATCGCATCCTGCTTTGAGGCAACGTGCAGCTAACAGGGAAAACGAGCGGGCATACGCCCGCTCAATCACGCTTCGGATCAGGCTTTGTAGACCACTTGGCGCACGTCGATGTAGCTGGCTCTAAAGCCGGCTTCGCAATAGTGGAGATAAAATTCCCAAAGCTTCTTGAAGCGGTCGTCGAAGCCGAGCGGGACGATCTTTTCCCACGACGCCCAGAAGCGGTTGCGCCATTCGGCAAGCGTGCGGGCATAGTCGTCCGGAAAGACGCGCTCGCGCAGATGGGAAAGGCCATGGTCGCTGCCCAGCGTCTTCAGGATCGACGGCGTCGGCAGCATGCCGCCCGGGAAGACATAGCGCTGGATGAAATCCGGCCGCGCCCGATAGGTGTCGTAAGCGGCCTCGTTGATGGTGATGATCTGCAGGCCGGCGGTGCCGCCGGGCCTCAGGCACGCCTTCATCTTGCCGAAAAAAACCGGCCAATATTTTTCGCCGACCGCCTCGAACATCTCGATCGAGGCGATGCGGTCGTAAGTGCCCGTTTCATCTCGGTAATCCTGCAGCTTGATGTCGACCTTGTCGGCAAGCCCGGCCTTCTGGATGCGCGCCTTGGCAAAATCGTGCTGTTCGCGGCTGATGGTCAGGCCGGTGACGCGGCAGCCGATCTCGCGCGCGGCAAATTCGGCAAAACCGCCCCAGCCGCAGCCGATCTCGAGCACATGGTCCTTCTTGCCGATGCCGGTATCCTTGGCCAGCGCGCGGTATTTGGCGGCCTGAGCGCTTTCCAGGTCGTTGGCGCCGGTCGCATAGAGCGCCGACGAATAGGTCATGCTGGGATCGAGCCATTGCTTGTAGAAGGCGTTGCCGAGATCGTAATGCGCCGAGATGTTGCGCTTCGAGCCGGTGCGGGTGTTTTCGTTGAACCAGTGGCGGATGCGCTGGACCGTGTTGATGAGCCAGCTGGCGCCGCCGGCAATGCGCTCGCCAACAGCCGAGTTGACGACGAACAGTTCGAGGAAGCTGGTTACATCAGGGCTTTCCCAGTCGCCGTCCATGTAGGATTCGGCAACGCCGATGGTGCCACCGGAAAAGGCACGGCCGGGCAGGCGCCAGTTCTTCAACACCAGTTCGGCATCCGGGCCGGGTCCGTTGCCGCCGACAAGAACCGCCCGGCCATCCGGCATCCTCACCTTCAGCGAACCGCGCGGCAATTTCATCGCCGCCGACAGCACCATGCGCGCCTTGGCCGGCAGGCCCTTGACCATCTCGGCGAAATTGAGTTCGTCCAGCCTGATGGCGTCGCCGATGCCTTTGTATTCCCTGACAGCCATCTCACACCCCCCTGGACTTCCGCGGGGCGGCGCAAGATCTGCCGGCCCCCACATCCTCCACTTTTCATTCGCCAGGCGCGAATGCCGCTGCCTGCTTTCGCCACAATCTTCCACCGCATCGACCGGAACTTCAAGAGGCAAGCCGTGCCCGGCACTGGCCCAGGTGGCGTGCCTGGGGCCAGAATCGGTGAGGGCGAGCGACCGCCGGTGAAATCGCTATGGTTAGGAACAGCCACATACGTTAGTTTCAGCCATGCGTTACGTCATCGTCATCACCGCCATCGCCTTTTTCCTGATCTGGGATGGCCTCTACAATCAGGGCCGCTATCTCGACACGACGGTCAGGGAGATGTCGCGCGTCGTGCGCTACGTCACCGGCAAAGCCTAGCTTTTTGCGCCTCTGCAAAGTCGCCTGCCGGCATTGCCGGGCGCGACATCGTGGCGGTTGACGCGACGGTCCCGCTCACACAAAACATGCCGCAAATCGAACGTGGAGGCAGGCGTGATCCGGCATATCGTTTTCTTCAGCGCGCGGCGCAAGGACGATGTCGAGGCCGTGCGCACGGGCTTGCTCACACTGGGCAAGATCCCGCATTCAAGCCTCTTCGAGGTGACGCTCAACACCAAGGTCGATCCGCTGTCGGATGCGATCGACGTGGTCGTCTATGCCGAGTTCGAGGATGAGGCCGCGCTTGCCGCATACAAGGCGCACCCGCTCTATGCCGAGACGACCAGCCGGGTCAAACCCTTGCGCGAATTGCGCTATTCGGCCGATATCGTGGCGACGGCCTGATCGGGCCGGCAAGAGGCCTTGAACCAATTTCGGGAATGATGCACACCGCGCCGGCATGACCAGCACGACCCATCCGCTTGACCATCTGGTGCTGCCGACGGCGAGCCTCGCCGTGGCGCGGGCGCGGCTGACATCGCTTGGCTTCGTCGTCGCGCCAACCGGCATTCATCCCTTCGGCACTGAAAATTGCTGCGTCTTCCTTGCCGACGGCACCTATCTCGAACCGCTGGCGGTTGGGAATGAACAGGTGGCAGCGAGTGCGATCGCCGGCGGCAATGTCTTTGTCGCGCGCGACCGCCTCTATCGCGCCAGCCTGGGCGATGAGGGCTTTTCCGCCGTAGTGCTGGCCACCGACGACGCCGATGCGGATCATGCGCGCTATGTCTCGGCCGGTATGTCGGCGGGAGACGTGCTGAGCTTTTCCCGCGCCTTCACCGATACGGCCGGAAAGAGCGACATGGCCTCGTTCAAACTGGCTTTCGCCGCGGGCGCCGAGACGACGGACGCCTTTCTGTTCGCTTGCGAGCGGATCAACGCCCCTCAAATCGACCGTACGGCACTGCAGGCCCATGCCAACGGCGTGACCGGCATTGCCGAAATCGTCTCGGTCAGCGACGCGCCTTCCACGCAGATCAGCCTGATCTCGACAGTGGTTGGCTCGGAGCAGCAGAGCAGCGCGGTCTTCGACCTGCCGAATGCGCGTCTGACCGTTCTGGATCCTGCGGCTTTCACCGCGCGCTTCGACATTCCGGCCGGTGCGCCGACAAGAGTTCGCTTCGCCGCGATTGTCTTTTCAGTCCGCAGTGTCGGCGCTGTCGCGAGGCTGCTTGCAGACAACGCCGTCGGGCACGATATAGCGGGCAACGAAATCGTCGTGCAGCCGGCATCCGGACAGGGCGCGGCTTTCATCTTCCGGGAGACCCCATGAGCAAGCCGCAAGGGCCCAATTCGCTGGCGCCGAATTCGTCGGTAACCATCGGCAACGTCGTCTTCGACAACAGCGGGCCCCTGGCGTTGATCGCCGGCCCGTGCCAGTTCGAATCGCGCCAGCACGCTTTCGACATGGCCGGCGCGCTGAAGGAACTGACCGGCAAGCTCGGCATCGGCCTCGTCTACAAGACCAGCTACGACAAGGCCAACCGCACCTCGCTGTCGGCAACGCGCGGCGCCGGCATGGACGCGGCGCTTCCGGTGTTCGACGAGTTGCGCAAGGAATTTTCGGTTCCCATTCTGACCGATGTCCACACCGAGGAGCAGTGCGCGATCGTCGCACACCATGTCGATGTGCTGCAGATTCCGGCGTTCCTGTCGCGCCAGACCGACATGCTGGTCGCCGCCGCCAAGACCGGCAAGGTGATCAACGTCAAGAAGGGGCAATTCCTGGCGCCCTGGGACATGAAGAACGTGGTGGCCAAGATCACCGGTTCGGGCAACCTCAATGTGCTGACCACCGAGCGCGGCGCGTCTTTCGGCTACAACACGCTGGTGTCGGACATGCGGGCTTTGCCTGTGATGGCCGAGATCGGCGCGCCGGTGATTTTCGACGCCACCCATTCGGTGCAGCAGCCAGGCGGGCAGGGCGGTTCCTCCGGTGGCGAGCGCCGCTTTGTCGAGACGCTGGCGCGGGCTGCCGTTGCCGTCGGCGTCGCCGGCGTGTTCATAGAGACCCACCAGGATCCCGACAATTCGACCTCCTCCGACGGGCCCAACATGCTGCCGCTGAAGGACATGCCGGCGCTGCTCGAAAGACTGATGGCATTCGACCGCATCGCCAAGAATGCTGCTGACCTGAACCGAGGCTGATGGTTTCGGCTATGGCGCGCGCGCTGCCCTGCTTGTGGAAGGCATAAGCCGGCTGTAGGCTCGCTGCTGCAAATGAGCGTCTTGGCAGGAGGAAGCCATGTCCGTCGCCCGCGTCACCGAAATCACGTCGTCGTCGAAAAAGAGCTTTCAGGACGCCATCGAGAAGGGGATTGAGCGCGCCTCAAAGACCCTGAAGAACGTCGAAGGCGCCTGGATCCAGGACCAGAAGATCGTCGTCGAGGACGGCAGGATCGCGGCCTATCGCGTCAACATGAAGGTGACGTTCATCCTCGCGGAGTAACCGCCCGCCGCTCGAAAAAACGGGAACTTTCGCCCGCGCCCCTCATTGTCAAAGTATCGATCAACGACATGAGGAGCAGCAGCCATGACCACCCAGACAGGCCACACCGAAGCCATCGCCGCTTCGCGCGTCATCGGCACGTCGGTCTACAACACCGAAGGCACGAGCATCGGCAGCATCGAGGACATCATGCTCGACAAGACGTCGAACGGCATCATGTTCGCGGTGATCGGGTTCGGTGGATTTCTCGGCATTGGCGAGAAGTATCACGCCATTCCGTGGGCGAGCCTCGACTATGACGAGGACAAGGGCGGCTATGTCGTGCCGTTCTCGAAGGAGCAGCTGAAGGCAGCACCCGCCTATTCGATCAATGAACTGGCCGGCGCCGATGGCGAGGCCGCGCGTGATGCTTCCTATGATTACTACAAGGTCACGCCGTATTGGCATTGATCAGCTGCGCTGACGCCTGACGTGAAAAGGCCCCCGAATTCCGAAACGGGGGCCTTTTCAGTGCAACCCGACAGTTTCTAAATTATTCTGCCGCATAAAACGTGGACAGCTGCGTCGCCGCCCTTGGCGGCTGCTGCGTATCGCAGGACGTCAGGAACGCCGCCGCGATCAGGAACAAACTCACGATACCGCTCAACTCGGACATGGCGAAACTCCTCCTGTTTCGCCCCGCGCATCACCATCCTAGTCGACACAGAGATTGTTATCTCTGAATTATGATGACGTGGTGTTGTCGAACGTGATCCGAGGCATGCTCAGCCGAGGAGTCCGGCATTCTTCACCGCCTTGAAAACCTTTTCGTGCCAGGCGATCCGATCCGCTTCGCCATTGGCCTGCGTGGCGGAATTGGCGTTGCCGACGTTGATCGCGCGCGAGATCTTTTTGATCAGGCCGGCATCGGCAAAGGCATTGCAGCCTGACCCTTTCCATTCGGCGCAAGCTGCGAGCAGCGAAGTCTGCGGATCCTCGATCAGTTCAGGATGATTGGCGAGGTCAACCTTGGCGAGCTTGCCCTTGGCCGTGTACGCGTCGCGCCCGGTGGTCTGGAACGTGCCGCCGCCGCGGAAATTGAAGCCGTCCAACGTTCCTTTCACATTGCCCATGCGGCCGCCATAGGCCCAGTCGCCCAGGGCTTGCGGCTTGCGCAGCAGGTTGTCCCCGATCCACTGATCGGTCTTGCCCGCGGCTCGCGACCTCCATGCGTTCCGGATTGCCGCCACGGTCGTGTAGGTCAGGGATTCGCGAATGAGGGTGAAGCCACCGGTTTCCATCGCCGCTTGAGCGAAGAAATGCATCAGCCGATCATAATTGTTGCACACGCCATGATCGCCAAGTGTCTTGAGGCCCTTGTCGGAGGTAAAGGCGCCGATGTAACCGTCATAGATTGTTCGCTTGGAACCGCTTGCCGGTCTCGGCGCGAATTTCTGGAAGACCGCTGCCGGCAAACCCTTGTTCGGATCGCCCGCAACCGCTTCGAGCACGATCTCGACACTCTCGGTCGACAGCACCGGTTCGCCTTCGACGACCACCGAAGCATTGGGAATTCGCTTGCCGTTGCTTTTCGGGAAGCCACCGCCGGCAAAGGTTTTCAGATCGTCAATGAGGGCGATTACGCATGTCCGGCTCTCCGTGAAATCCATGTCGGAAAGAGGACCGCTCACCTTCTTCGTCGGGTTGATGCATCCGACGCTGGACAGGAAATTGACGCCCGGATGGATCAGGATTTCGGTGCGCTTGTTGGTCTTCAGCAGTTCGAGTCCAGGTTTGGGTGGCGTCTTGGCGCCAGTGTAGCCTATGGTCACATATTTGCCTCCGGCCTGTGTCGCCAGTGGATAGGTGCCGGGCTCGATGCGCCTGCCATTGTCTTCTTTGGAATTGTCGCCAGGGCCGCGAGATTCACACACGAACCCCGATAGACCCGTTACTGCCGTGCCGTTGTGGAAGACTTTATAGGTACCAACTGTCCTGCGTCGGGTGCCCCTCATATGCTCGACTTTGCGGCTAATAAGAAGTTCCCAGCCAGTGCCTGAAATCGCTGCCATTGCCGCCTCCCCAAAGAGTTCAAGTTTGTTGATTTCACTGTGGTCGCCAAATAGTTCGCGTTGTAGATGTGACGCTAACATCTTCGAATTCTCTGCATTGTGAAGTTTGTCACGTTGGCGGTAGCCTCTTTTGAAGCATCTGCTGGAGTTTGCGTGCCGCCTGGTATTTTGTGATAAGGGATTGCCGCAATCAAAGGGGAGGGGCACCCGCCCCATGCGGCGCCAGACATATGACGTCAGGGCGGGCTGTTTGCGTTCAGATGGCGTCGCCCATGCCCCACGGCCTGAGCGCATGGGGCGATCGTCACTATTATTTCATGCCATTCCTGATTGCCTTTTGCGGCACTTTGGCTAAGAGGGGCGCGACGCTTTCAATCGATCAATCGGGGACATCGCAATGACCGCCATCATCGACATTGTCGGGCGTGAAATCCTGGACAGCCGTGGAAATCCGACCGTCGAGGTCGACGTCGTTCTCGAAGACGGCTCAATGGGCCGCGCCGCGGTGCCGTCGGGCGCGTCGACCGGCGCGCATGAGGCCGTCGAACTGCGCGACGGTGGCGCCCGCTATCTCGGCAAGGGCGTGCTCAAGGCGGTCGAGGCCGTCAATGGCGAGCTGTTCGAGGCGATCGGCGGCATGGAAGCCGAAAACCAGATCCACATCGATCAGACCATGATCGAGCTCGACGGCACGCCCAACAAGAGCCGGCTCGGCGCCAACGCCATCCTCGGCGTCTCGCTGGCGGTCGCCAAGGCCGCGGCGGAAGCCGCCGGACTGCCGCTTTACCGCTATGTCGGCGGCACCAAGGCGCATTTGCTGCCGGTGCCCATGATGAACATCATCAATGGCGGCGCGCATGCCGACAATCCGATCGATTTCCAGGAATTCATGATCCTGCCGGTCGGCGCGCCGACTTTGCGCGAAGGCGTGCGCTGGGGCTCGGAAATCTTCCACACGCTGCGCAAGAAGCTCAAGGATGCCGGCCACAACACCAATGTCGGCGACGAAGGCGGCTTCGCGCCCAATCTGAAGAGTGCGCCGGTGGCGCTCGATTTCATCATGGAATCAATCGAGAAGGCCGGCTTCAAGCCGGGCGAAGAGATCGCGCTCGGTCTCGACTGTGCGGCGACCGAATTCTTCAAGGACGGCAATTACGTCTATGAGGGCGAGAAGAAGACCCGCGATCCGAAGGCGCAGGCCAAGTACCTGGCCAAGCTCGCCGCCGACTATCCGATCATCTCGATCGAGGACGGCCTGGCCGAGGACGACTGGGAGGGCTGGAAGTACCTGACCGATTTGATCGGCAACAAGACGCAGCTGGTTGGCGACGACCTCTTCGTCACCAACACGGCGCGGCTGCGCGACGGCATCCGCATGGGTGTCGCCAATTCGATCCTGGTCAAGGTCAACCAGATCGGCTCGCTTACCGAAACGCTCGACGCTGTCGAGACCGCGCACAAGGCAGGCTACACAGCCGTCATGTCGCACCGTTCGGGCGAAACCGAGGATTCGACCATCGCCGACCTCGCCGTCGCCACCAATTGCGGGCAGATCAAGACCGGTTCGCTGTCGCGCTCGGATCGCATGGCCAAGTACAACCAGCTGATCCGCATCGAGGAAGAGCTCGGCAAGCAGGCGCGCTACGCTGGCAAGTCGGTGGTCAAAGCCTAAATTCTGCCGAACTGGCGAAAACGATGGAAGGGCGGGATTTTCCCGCCCTTTTTCGTTGCGGCCGCTGGCTAATGCACCTGTCCGTAACCGTCCATTAAGCACAATCGAGCGACAAATGGCGGTCAAAGGATTGCGACCATGTGGACACGCCAGCACAAGCAGAGAAACACCGGCCGGCTGATCATCCCGTCGCTTTGCGTGGCGTTCCTGGTCTATTTCGGCTTCCATGCCTATCATGGCGAGTTCGGCATCAATTCCAAATATCAGCTCGAAGCGCAGACCATCGAATTGCAGGCCAAGTACGATGCCATCAAGGCGCGCCGGGTCGATCTGGAGCGGCGTGTCCAGCTGATGCATGAGGGTACGCTTGAAAAGGATATGCTCGACGAGCAGGCACGCCGGGCGCTCAATCTGTCCCAGCCCGATGAAATCACCATCATGCTGCCGGCCAATTCGAAATAACCAAATTTCGGTTAATCGCTTTTATTTCCAATGATTCTAGGCATTTAGATGCATGCCAGCCATGCGTTTTTCTGCATGGCGAAACGCGGTCTCGCATGTTAGCTTCCTTCCAATCGGTGGGGAGGAGCTGATCCTCCCCGGAGCAGACATGGTCTGCTTTAGTGTCCGCGAAGAGACGCCAACAGGGAGTGATGCATGGCCACCGCCGCCAAAAAAGCGCCTGCCAAATCCGTTAAATCGACATCCGCCAAATCAACGGGGCTTTCCGCCCCCAAGCCGGCCGACTTCACCAAGGACGAGGAGCTTGCCGCCTACCGGCACATGCTGCTTATCCGTCGCTTCGAGGAAAAGGCCGGCCAGCTCTACGGCATGGGCTTTATCGGCGGCTTCTGCCACCTCTATATCGGCCAGGAAGCGGTCGTCACCGGCATGAAGATGTCGCTGATCAACGGCGACCAGATGATCACCGCCTATCGCGACCATGGCCACATGCTGGCGATGGAACTGTCACCGCGGGGCGTCATGGCAGAGCTGACCGGACGCCGTGGTGGCCTGTCGAGGGGCAAGGGCGGCTCCATGCACATGTTCTCCAAGGAGAAGCATTTTTACGGCGGCCACGGCATTGTCGGCGCGCAGGTCTCGCTCGGCACCGGTCTCGCCTTCGCCAACCGCTACCGCGACAACAACAATGTGTCGCTGACCTATTTCGGCGATGGCGCTGCCAATCAGGGTCAGGTCTATGAAAGCTTCAACATGGCCTCGCTGTGGAAGCTGCCGGTGATCTACATCATCGAGAACAACCGCTACGCCATGGGCACTTCGGTGTCGCGCTCGTCGGCCGAAACCAATTTTTCGCATCGCGGCGCCTCGTTCAAGATTCCCGGCATTCAGGTCGACGGCATGGATGTGCGTGCGGTCAAATCCGCCGGCGATCAGGCGACCGAATGGTGCCGTGCCGGCAACGGTCCGATCATCCTCGAGATGCAGACCTATCGCTATCGCGGTCACTCGATGTCGGATCCCGCGAAATACCGCTCCAAGGAAGAAGTGCAGAAGATGCGATCGGATCATGATCCGATCGAGCAGGTCAAGGCGCGGCTGACGGCCAAGAAGTGGGCGACCGAGGACGAACTCAAGAACATCGACAAGGAAGTCCGCGACATCGTCGCCGACGCCGCCGAATTTGCCCAGCACGACGCAGAGCCGGATCCGTCCGAGCTCTGGACCGACATCGTATTGTAACGGGAGGGCAAGGACATGCCGATCGAAATTCTCATGCCCGCTCTCTCGCCGACCATGGAAGAGGGCAATCTTTCCAAGTGGTTGAAGAACGAGGGCGACAAGGTCGTCGCCGGCGATGTCATCGCCGAGATCGAAACCGACAAGGCGACCATGGAAGTCGAAGCCGTCGATGAAGGCACGATCGGCAAGATCGTGGTTCCCGCCGGCACCGAAGGCGTCAAGGTCAATGCGGTGATCGCCGTGTTGCTGCAGGACGGGGAAAGTGCAGGCGACGTCGAAAAGAGCGGCAAGCCTGCCTCCACCCAGGATGCCATTTCCGCTGGCGGTCAGCGGACCGATGCAGCCGAGGAAGGCTCAAAGGCGGCTCCCCAGGATGCCGGCGAGGCTCCGAAGGCAGTTCCCGCCGCTCCGGCAGCCAAACCTGCCGCCGATCCGGATATTCCCGCCGGCACCGAGATGATCTCGACTACGGTGCGCGAGGCCTTGCGCGATGCCATGGCCGAGGAAATGCGCCGCGACGGCGATGTCTTCGTCATGGGCGAGGAGGTCGCGGAATACCAGGGCGCCTACAAGATCACGCAAGGCCTGCTGCAGGAATTCGGGCCGCGCCGCGTCGTCGACACGCCGATCACCGAGCACGGCTTTGCCGGCGTCGGCGTCGGTGCGGCGATGGCCGGCCTGAAGCCGATCGTCGAGTTCATGACCTTCAACTTCGCCATGCAGGCGATCGACCAGATCATCAACTCCGCGGCCAAGACGCTCTATATGTCGGGCGGCCAGATGGGCGCACCGATCGTGTTCCGCGGACCGAACGGTGCGGCCGCCCGCGTCGGCGCCCAGCATTCGCAGTGCTATGCCGCCTGGTACAGCCATATTCCCGGGCTAAAGGTGGTGATGCCGTACACGGCTGCCGACGCCAAGGGCCTGCTCAAGGCGGCGATCCGCGATCCGAACCCGGTCATCTTCCTTGAAAACGAAATCCTCTACGGCCAGTCCTTCGACGTGCCGAAGCTTGACGATTTCGTGCTGCCAATCGGCAAGGCGCGCATTCACAAGCAGGGCAAGGACGTCACCATCGTCTCGTTCGGCATCGGCATGACCTACGCCATCAAGGCGGAGGCCGAACTGCGCGGCATGGGCATCGATGCCGAGATCATCGATCTCAGGACCATCCGCCCGCTCGACCTCGACACCGTCATTGCCTCCGTAAAAAAGACCAACCGCCTGATCGTGGTGGAAGAAGGTTTCCCGCAAAGCTCGGTCGGCGACCACATCGCCAATCAGGTGTCGCAGCGCGCCTTCGACTTTCTCGACGCGCCGGTCATCACCATCGCCGGCAAGGACGTGCCGATGCCTTATGCGGCGAACCTCGAAAAGCTGGCTTTGCCCAATGTCGGCGAGGTCATAGAGGCGGTCAAAGCCGTCACGTATCGCTGACGGTCTTTCTTGCGGGGGAGGCAGAAATGGCGACGATGGCAGATGTGAGGAGAATAGCTTGGTCTCTATTTTGGCGGAGCTTCCTGTCTAGTATCGCTTGTGGATTTGTTGCTGGCGCGATTGTTGGGTTCGTCATTGGGTTCATTGGCGGTTTTTTTGGACTTCGCCATGAGGCAATTCAGGTACTGAGCTCTGTTGGGGGAGCATGCCTTGGGCTTGTAGCATCATTCCTTTGTTTGAATTTCTTCTTGGCCCGATCGATTGGCAAGGAATTCAAAGGCAAACGTCTAGAACTTGCCGTGGTTAGCCCGGCTGGCTTGCAGGGAGAGTAACTATGCCAATCAACATCACCATGCCGGCACTCTCGCCCACGATGGAAGAGGGCAATCTTTCCAAGTGGCTGGTCAAGGAGGGCGACAAGGTTTCGCCGGGCGACGTGATCGCCGAGATCGAGACCGACAAGGCGACGATGGAAGTCGAGGCCGTCGATGAGGGCACGGTCGCCAAGCTGGTCGTTCCGGCCGGCACCGAAGGCGTCAAGGTCAATGCGCTGATCGCCATTCTCGCCGGCGAAGGCGAGGATGCAGGGGCGGCGGCAAAGGGTGGTGGCGATGCCGCGCCCGCGAAAGCCGATGCCAAGCAGGATAAGGCGTCAATCTCCCCACCCGTGGGGGAGATGTCGACGAAGTCGACAGAGGGGGGCGCTGCCCCGCCGACCTCTCAGTCTGTCGCGCCCCCCTCTGGCCTGCCGGCCATCTCCCCCACAAGGGGGGAGATCAGCCAATCGTCAGGCGAGCGCACCTTCGCTTCGCCGCTGGCTCGTCGCATCGCCAAGGATGCCGGAGTCGACGTGTCCGCCGTAACCGGCACCGGCCCGCATGGCCGTGTCGTCAAGGCCGATGTCGAGGCGGCGATTGCCGGCGGTGGCGCCAAGGCTGCACCGGCCGCGAAAGCCGCACCTGCCGGCGCTGCGGCACCTGCGGCTCCGGCTGCGGCACCCAAGGCGATGTCGGACGAACAGGTGCTGAAGCTGTTTGCCGAAGGGTCCTATGAGCTCGTCCCGCACGACAATATGCGCAAGACCATTGCGCGCCGCCTGGTCGAGGCCAAGACAACCATCCCGCATTTCTACCTGACGCTCGACTGCGAGCTCGATGCGCTGCTGGCGCTGCGCACACAGATCAATGCGGCTGCTCCGACGAAGAAGACCGACAAGGGCGAGGCTCCCGTCTACAAACTCTCGGTCAACGACATGGTGATCAAGGCGATGGCGATGGCGCTGATGGCGGTGCCGGATGCCAATGCATCGTGGACCGAAAGCGCCATGGTCAAGCACAAGCACGCCGATGTCGGCGTTGCCGTGTCGATCCCCGGCGGCCTGATCACGCCGATCATCCGCCACGCCGACGAAAAGACGCTGTCCACTATCTCCAACGAGATGAAGGATCTGGCGAGCCGTGCCCGCAGCCGCAAGCTGAAGCCTGAGGAATATCAAGGCGGCACGACGGCTGTCTCCAATCTCGGCATGTTCGGCATCAAGGACTTTGCCGCCGTCATCAACCCGCCGCATGCGACGATCCTGGCGGTGGGTGCGGGCGAGCAGCGGCCGGTGGTCAAGAATGGCGAGATCAAAATCGCCAATATCATGTCGGTGACGCTGTCGACCGATCACCGCGCCGTCGACGGTGCGCTCGGCGCCGAACTTCTGGTCGCCTTCAAGCGCATGATCGAAAATCCGATGGGCATGCTGGTCTAGGAAGGAAAAAGGCTGTGCGGAAATTCGTCACCAGCCTTTTCGCCCTGATCCTTTCCGGCCTGGCCGGCGGGCTGGTGGCGCTGTGGCTGGCAATCGTCACCAATGCGAATTCCGAATACATCCTGGTCTTCATGGTTTCGGCGCTGGTCACCATCGTTGCGACCGTGGCGTTTTTCATCGCGCAGTTCGTGCCAAACCCGCAAAGGGCGATAAACCTGACGGGGCTTGTTGGGGTTTCGTTGTTCGTGCTGGCCGGAATCGGGCTGATTGCCTGGACCTTCTCGCAGCCGCCTGGCAAAGCCCAGTGGTCGGGCGATCTCCCCGTTGTCGCCGGTCTGTTTTTGCCAAGCATCGCCACGGTTATCGTGCAGTGGCTGTTCGTGGGATGGCGCGTGCGGCGCGGGCTTAGGGCGGAGGCGGGTGCGGGTGCATGAAGACGATCCTCTGCTACGGCGATTCCCTGACCTGGGGCTATGACGCGGCGAGCCTCGGGCGTCATGCGCTGGAAGATCGCTGGCCGAGCGTGCTCAAGGCGGCGTTGGGCGACGATGATATCGAAGTCATTGCCGAAGGTCTGAACGGCCGCACCACGGCTTTCGACGATCACCTGGCTGGTGCCGACCGCAATGGCGCCAAGGTGCTGCCGACGATCCTGACCAGCCATGCGCCGCTCGACCTGATCATCATCATGCTCGGCGCCAACGACATGAAGCCCTGGATCCACGGCAATCCGGTCGCGGCCAAGCAGGGGGTGCAGCGGCTGATCGACATCGTGCGCGGCCACGATTATCCGTTCGACTGGGCCGCGCCGCAAATCCTGATCGTCGCGCCACCAGCGGTCAGCCGCACCGACAATGCCGAATTCAAGGAAATGTTTGCCGGCGGCGACGAGGCCTCGAAGCGGCTGGCGCCGCAATATTCCGCGCTCGCCGACGAGGCCGGCTGCGGCTTTTTCGATGCCGGCACGGTGGCCGAGACCACACCGATCGACGGCGTCCATCTCGATGCCGAAAACACGCGAAATATCGGCCAGGCGCTGGCGCCATTGGTGCGCGTGATGCTGGAACTCTAGAGAAAAATCAGGGAGAAACCCCGTGGCTGAATCCTACGACGTGATCATCATCGGCTCAGGCCCCGGCGGCTATGTCACGGCGGTGCGCTCCGCCCAGCTCGGCTTCAAGACTGCCATCGTCGAGCGTGAGCATCTCGGCGGCATCTGCCTCAACTGGGGCTGCATCCCGACCAAGGCGCTGCTGCGCTCGGCCGAGATCATGCACTATTCCGACCATCTGAAGGACTACGGCCTGAAGCTCGAAGGCGGCAAGGTCAGCGCCGACACGGCCGCTGTCGTCGACCGCTCGCGCAAAGTGTCGTTGAGGCTCAATGGCGGCGTCGCCTTCCTGATGAAGAAGAACAAGGTCGACGTTATCTGGGGCGAGGCCAAGCTTTCAAAGCCAGGTGAAATCGTCGTTTCCAAGACGGCCAAGAAACCGATGGAGCCGCAGCCGCCGGTGCCGAAGGGCGTCAAGGGCGAGGGGACCTATACCGCCAAGCACATCATTCTCGCCACCGGCGCCCGGCCGCGCGCGCTGCCCGGCATCGAGCCGGACGGCAAACTGATCTGGACCTATTTCGAGGCGATGGTGCCGAAGGAGATGCCGAAATCGCTGCTGGTCATGGGTTCGGGCGCCATCGGCATCGAGTTCGCCTCCTTCTACCGCACCATGGGCGCCGAGGTGACGGTGGTCGAGCTTTTGCCGGCGGTGATGCCGGTCGAGGATGCCGAGGTCTCGAAATTCGCGCAGAAGCAGTTCGAGAAGCAGGGCATGAAAATCATCCTCGAGGCCAAGGTGACCAAGGTCGAGAAGGGCACCAACTCGGTTACCGCACATGTCGAGATGAAGGACGGCAAGGTCGAGAAGATCACCGCCGACCGCATGATCTCGGCCGTCGGCGTGCAGGGCAACATCGAAAATCTCGGCCTCGAGACGCTCGGCGTGGAGACCGATCGCGGCTGCGTCGTCATTGACGGCTATGGCAAGACCAACGTTCCCGGCATCTACGCTATCGGCGATGTCGCCGGACCGCCTATGCTTGCCCACAAGGCCGAGCATGAAGGCGTGGTGTGTATCGAAAAGATCGCCAATTTCCCCGGCGTGCATGCGACAGACAAGCTGAAGATCCCGGGCTGCACCTATTGCAACCCCCAGGTCGCATCGGTCGGGCTCACCGAAGCCAAGGCCAAGGCCGAAGGCAAGGACATTCGTGTCGGCCGCTTCCAGTTCGGCGCCAACGGCAAGGCGATCGCGCTTGGCGAGGACCAGGGCTTCATCAAGACCATCTTCGACAAGAAGACCGGCCAGCTGCTCGGCGCGCATATGGTCGGCGCCGAGGTGACGGAGCTGATCCAGGGCTTTGTCGTGGCGATGAACCTGGAGACCACCGAGGAAGAACTGATGCACACCATCTTCCCGCATCCGACGCTGTCGGAGATGATGAAGGAAAGCGTGCTTGATGCCTATGGCCGTGCGCTCAACGCGTGATAAATTGCTGCCGCGAGACTCAGACGCATGCGCCGGAGGAACCTTACGGCAAGACAGTTCGTTTCCGGATGCATTTTCACCTGACACTGGAGGAGTTGGCATATGGACGTGAATGGCGTGGGCTGGATTGCGGCCATCATCATCGGCGGTTTGGCCGGGTGGCTGGCCGAGATGGTCATGAAGAGCAATACCGGCGTCTTGATGAACATCATTATGGGCATTGTCGGCGCGGTGGTGCTGAACGCAATTCTCAGGGCGCTCAACATCGAACCCTTCGGTGTCGGCTGGCTCGCCTACCTGATCACCGGCTTCATCGGCGCCTGCCTGCTGATCTTTGCCGGGCGGCTGATACGCCGCTAGACTACCGCTATGCGAAAAAGGCTGTGGCGGCATGCGCCGCCGCAGCCTTTTTCTTTGCACCGAAAAGTCCTAGATGACGCCAGAAGGGCGAATGCCGACGGGCAGACGCCAACAAGTCAGGTTTGAGATGGTCACTGTTCTCGACACGATCGCCAACGCGCCGCGCCTGCGGCACCCCGAGAAGGCACACAAGCCTGATCAGGACGTGCTGCGCAAACCCGACTGGATCCGCGTCAAGGCGCCGATGTCGAAGGGCTATGCCGAAACCCGCGAGATCGTGAAGTCGCACAAGCTGGTCACGGTTTGCGAAGAGGCCGGCTGCCCCAATATCGGCGAGTGCTGGGAGAAAAAGCACGCCACCTTCATGATCATGGGCGAGATCTGCACGCGCGCCTGCGCCTTCTGCAACGTCGCCACCGGCATTCCGACCGCGCTCGATGCCGATGAGCCGGCACGCGTCGCGCACGCCGTCAAGCAGATGGGGCTGACCCATGTCGTCATCACCTCGGTCGACCGCGACGATCTCGCCGATGGCGGCGCGCAGCATTTCGCCGAGGTTATCCGGGCGATCCGAGCAGCGACGCCCTTGACCACGATCGAAATCCTGACGCCCGATTTCCTGCGCAAGGAAGGCGCGCTGGAGATCGTCGTGGCGGCCAAGCCCGATGTCTTCAACCACAATCTCGAAACCGTGCCGTCGAACTACCTGACGGTGCGGCCGGGTGCCCGCTATTTCCACTCGATCCGGCTGTTGCAGCGGGTCAAGGAGCTCGACCCGTCGATCTTCACGAAGTCCGGCATCATGGTCGGCCTCGGCGAAGAGCGCAACGAGATCCTGCAGCTGATGGACGACCTGCGCTCGGCCAATGTCGACTTCATGACCATTGGCCAGTATCTGCAGCCGTCAAAGAAACACCACCCCGTGATCCGCTTCGTCACGCCGGAGGAGTTCAACTCCTTCGCGACGATCGGCAAGACCAAGGGTTTCCTGCTGGTGGCGTCGAACCCGCTGACGCGCTCCTCGCACCACGCCGGCGACGATTTCGCCAGGCTGCGGGCCGCGCGTGAGGCGCAGCTCAAAAAAGCCAGTTAAATCCTGCTTCAATGCCGAAATTCGAAGCCACACGCCGCGTTGCCCACACGCCGGAGCAGATGTTTGCTCTGGTCGCCGATATCGAGACCTATCCGCAATTTCTGCCGCTTTGCGAGGCGCTGACGGTGCGCTCGCGCAAGGAGCGTGACGGCCGCACCATTCTCCTCGCCGATATGAGCATCGGCTACAAGGCGATCCGCGAGACCTTTACGACGCAGGTGCTTTTGAAGCCGGACGAGAACACAATCGATGTCAAATACATCGATGGACCGTTCAAATATCTCAGCAATATCTGGCGCTTCGAGCCGGCCGACGGCGGCGGCTGCAACGTCCGCTTCTTCATCGACTACGAGTTCAAGAGCCGCATCCTCGGCGTGGTGATGGGCACCATGTTCGATCGCGCCTTCCGCATGTTTTCCGAAGCCTTCGAAAAACGTGCGGACGTCATCTACGGAACGACGCCCATCTCATGAGTGTCGCCGAGCGCGCGCAGCCCGATCTCCAGCGCATGCTTGACCGTCTCGCGGCGGATGAAGTCGCGGCCATTGTCGGCAAACATATTGAGCTCGGCAGCCACCGGCCCACGTCTTAGGGCAACTCCGAACCAGACGAGGCCGACCGGTTTTTCCGGCGAACCGCCGCCTGGGCCGGCAATGCCGGTGACGGCAAGCGCCAGCCCGGCGCGCGAGCGCGCCAGAGCGCCCGCCGCCATCTCCAGAACCGTTTCGCGCGAGACGGCGCCATGCGCCTCGAGTGTGGCGGGCGAGACGCCGAGCATCTCCATCTTTGCTTCATCGGAATAGGTGATGAGGCCGCGATCGACGACAGCGGACGAGCCGGCAATGTCGGTCAGTGCCGAGATGATCATGCCGCCGGTGCAGCTCTCGGCCGTCGCCAGCATGATGCCGCGCTGCTGGCAGACCTGGAGCAGGGCGTTGGCAAGATCGCTGTTGTTCATGCGGGAACCTCCCCGGGGAAGACGACACTGGCTGTGGCGATGGCGGCGACGCCTTCCTCGCGGCCGACAAAGCCGAGTTTTTCGTTGGTAGTCGCCTTGATGGAGATGCGATCGCTGGAAATGCCCAGCATCGCCGACAACGCGTTGGTCATGGCCTCGCGATGCGGGCCGACGCGCGGAGCCTCGCAGATCAGCGTGATGTCGGCATTGGCGATGCGGCCGCCGCGTTCGCGCACCAACCTGGCCGCATGCTCGACGAAGATCTTCGACGCCGCGCCCTTCCATTGCGGATCGGAAGGCGGGAAATGCGTGCCGATGTCGCCGGCGCCGCAAGTGGCGAGCAGCGCATCGGTCAGCGCGTGCAGGCCGACATCGGCATCCGAATGTCCCGAAAGCTTCTTGCCGTGCGGAATGGCGACGCCGCACAGAGTGACATGGTCGCCTGCCTCGAAGGCGTGCACGTCATAGCCATTGCCGGTGCGAATGTCTGGAAAACGCTCGCCAGTAAGCCGCTGATCCGCCATCGCAATATCCCTTGCCCAGGTCAGTTTGACGTTGTCCGGCGACCCCTGAACGATTTTCACCGGAATATGCGCCCATTCGGCGATCGCGGCATCGTCGGTGAAATCCGTCTTGCCGAGATGATGGGCTTTTTCGTGCGCGGCGAGCAACGGCCAGAACGGAAAGCCTTGCGGCGTCTGCGCGGCATGAAGGCCGGCCCTTGGCACCGTCTCCTCGATCATGCCGGTGGCCGACTCGCGCTTCAGCGTATCGGCGACGGGCAAAGCGGGCAGCGCGCCCTGGCGCTCGCCAATGGCGGCGATGATACGGTCGATCAGGGCCGTGTCGACAAACGGCCGCACCGCGTCATGGACAAGGACACGGCCGGGCGTACGTTCCCTCAGCGCCAGCAGGCCGAGCCGGACCGAGGCCTGGCGCGACTCGCCACCGACCACGGCGGTAACCCGCTCGGCATATACGCCGGCTGCCTTGTCGAAAAGCGCGCGGTCATCGGCATGGATGGCGACGACGACGGGACCAATTTCGGGATGCGCCAGGAACGTCTCCAGCGTGCGCGCGATGACGGCACGGCCACCGACGCGCTGATATTGCTTCGGCCCGTCGGCCTGTCCGGCGCGCGCGCCGCGGCCGGCTGCAACGATGACCACGCCGACCTTGTCGGTCGTCGCCTCGGCCGGTTTTTCGCTTGCGTCTGTCATGCCGAGAGGCTTAGTCGCGGCTTATGGCGAAGGCCAGCATTTTCCCAAATGCGCCGCAATGTGACGTCATTGCGCGTTGCACAATGCCTTTCTTATGGCTAGAGAATGTGCAGCAATCCGATATGCTTGGTTTTTGTGCATGCCTGAAGTGACAAAATTGGCTTCGCCGCTCGACATTGGCGGCGTGACGATCCGCAACCGCGTCTTCCTCGCGCCCATGTCGGGAATAACGGACGAGCCGTTCCGGCAGCGCGCCTACGCGCATGGCGCGGGCCTGGTCGTGTCGGAAATGGTGGCGAGCGGCGAGCTTGCCAAGGGCAGGGCCGGCTGCGACCTGCGCATCCGTCATTCCGGGCTGCCCGTCCATATGGTCCAGCTTGCCGGCCGCGAGGCCGAGCACATGGCCGAGGGCGCGCGCATCGCTGCCGGCGAGGGCGCCGACATCATCGACATCAATATGGGCTGCCCGGCCAAGAAGGTGACCGGCGGCTATGCCGGCTCGGCGCTGATGCGCGATCTCGACCACGCGCTGTCGCTGATCGAAGCGGTGATCGGCGCGGTCCAGGTGCCGGTCACGGTCAAGATGCGGCTCGGCTGGGACGACAATGCGCTCAATGCACCCGTCTTGGCGCGCCGCGCCGAAGAGGCCGGTGTTAAAATGGTGACCGTGCATGGGCGCACGCGCTGCCAGTTTTATCAAGGCAAGGCCGATTGGGGCGCCATCGCCCGCATCAAGGACGCCGTCTCGATCCCGGTGGTCGCCAACGGCGATGTGTGCTCGCCCGCGGAGGCCGCCGAAATCCTTGAACAGTCGGGCGCCGACGCGGTGATGATCGGCCGCGCGCATTATGGCGCGCCATGGACGGCGGGCCGCATTGCGGCGACGGCTGCGGGCGACGCGCTCTCCGGCGTGCCGGAAAGCCCGCAAGCCATGGCCGACTACATCGTTTCCCACTACGAGGACATGCTGACGCTTTACGGCGTCGAAAGCGGCTTGCGCCAGGCGCGCAAGCATCTCGGCTGGTATCTCGATCGCCACGCTGTGGGCGTCACCAATGAAGGGCGCAAAGCCATCCTCACCTCGTTCGAGCCCGCCCGCGTCATGGCCGTGCTGCGTGAGGTGTTTTCCGGCGGGGGCGAGGCCGCATCCATGCGGAGCGCTGCATGAACGCGCCTGCTGCACCGGGCACCGAGATGGCAAATGCTGCCCATATCGTGCTCAACACCATCCGCCGTCCGGTGATCATGGTCGATCCCGATGGGTTCATCACCTACGCCAATGCCGACGCGGAAGACTTCTTCCGCTCCAGCGCCAACATGCTGGCACGCAACACACTGTCCAAACTGATCCCGTTCGGCAGCCCGCTGTTGCAACTGGTCGACCAGGTGCGCGAGCGCCGTGCGCCGGTCAACGAATACCGTGTCGACGTGTCGTCGCCGCGTCTCGGCATCGAGAAGGTCGTCGATCTCTATGTCGCGCCGGTGCCGGAATTCCCAGGCTCGATCGTGGTGATGTTCCAGGAACGCTCGATGGCCGACAAGATCGACCGGCAGATGACACACAGGGGTGCCGCGCGTTCGGTCACCGGCCTTGCCGCCATGCTGGCACATGAGATCAAGAACCCGCTGTCCGGCATACGTGGCGCCGCACAGCTGCTCGAACTCTCGGCGTCCGACGAGGATCGCGCGCTGACCCGCCTCATCACCGACGAGACCGATCGTATCGTCTCCCTCGTCGACCGCATGGAAGTGTTTTCCGACGAGCGACCAATCGACCGCTATCCTGTCAACATCCATGTCGTGCTGGACCATGTGAAGGCAATCGCGAAGAACGGTTTTGCCAAGAGAATCAGGATATTGGAGGACTATGATCCATCATTGCCTCCGGTTTTCGCCAACCGCGACCAACTGATCCAGGTGTTTCTCAACCTGGTCAAGAACGCTGCCGAGGCGATCGGCGGCGACCCGCAGGGCGAGATCGTGCTGTCGACCGCGTTCAGGCCGGGCATCCGCGTTTCCGTTCCCGGAACCCAGGACCGCGTGTCGCTACCGCTTGAATTCTGCGTGCGCGACAATGGGTCCGGCGTTTCGGAAGACATTCTGCCGATCCTGTTCGATCCGTTCATCACCACCAAGCCGAACGGGTCGGGGCTCGGCCTGGCGCTGGTGGCGAAAATCGTCGGCGAGCATGGCGGCATCATCGAATGCGATTCGACGCCGCGCGGCACCACCTTCCGAATCCTGATGCCGGCCTGGAAAGAAACACCCATCGACACTGCCGATGATGAAGGCGAAGGAGACCGCAAATGACGGTTCGCGGCAATATTCTCGTCGCCGACGACGATGCGGCCATCCGCACCGTGCTCAATCAGGCGCTGTCGCGCGTCGGCCATGAGGTGCGCGTGACCTCCAACGCCTCGACGCTGTGGCGCTGGGTGGCGGCGGGCGAGGGCGATCTGGTGATCACCGACGTTGTCATGCCGGACGAGAACGCCTTCGACATGCTGCCGCGCATCAAGAAGGCGCGCCCCGAGCTGCCGGTCATCGTGATGAGCGCGCAAAACACTTTCATGACGGCGATTCGTGCTTCCGAAACAGGTGCTTACGAGTATCTGCCGAAGCCGTTCGACCTGACCGAACTGCTCAACATCGTCAACCGGGCGCTGTCAGAGCCGCGCCGACCGAAGATCGATACGCGACCGGAAGAACAGCCTGACGCGATGCCGCTGGTCGGCCGGTCGGCCGCCATGCAGGACATCTACCGCATGCTGGCGCGCATGATGCAGACCGACCTGACGGTGATGATCTCGGGCGAGTCCGGCACCGGCAAGGAATTGGTGGCGCGCGCGTTGCACGAATATGGCCGTCGCCGCGGCGGTCCGTTCGTCGCCATCAACATGGCGGCGATCCCGCGCGATTTGATCGAATCGGAGCTGTTCGGCCACGAGAAGGGCGCCTTCACCGGCGCACAGAACCGCTCGACCGGCCGCTTCGAGCAGGCCGAGGGCGGCACGCTGTTCCTCGACGAGATCGGCGACATGCCGATGGAGGCGCAGACGCGGCTGCTGCGCGTGCTGCAGCAGGGCGAATACACCACGGTCGGCGGGCGCACCCCGATCAAGACCGATGTGCGCATCGTCGCCGCCACCAACAAGGATCTGCGCACGCTGATCAACCAGGGGCTTTTCCGCGAGGATCTGTTCTATCGCCTGAATGTCGTGCCGCTTCGGCTGCCGGGTTTGCGTGAGAGATCGGAAGACATTCCCGATCTGGTGCGGCATTTCTTCAAGATCGGCGCCAGCGAAGGCTTGCAGACCAAGCGCATTTCGACCGGCGGCATCGAATTGATGAAGCGCTATCCGTGGCCGGGAAACGTGCGCGAGCTGGAAAACCTGGTGCGCCGGCTTGCGGCGCTCTATTCGCAGGACGAAATATCAGCCGAGATCATTGAAGCCGAGCTGAAGACAGGCGAAAGACCGGTCGTTCCCGGCGGCGGCAATTTGATCCCGGACGATCTGTCCATCGGGCAGGCGGTGGAGCACTTCCTGCAGCGCTATTTTGCCTCTTTCGCCGGTGAGTTGCCGCCGGCAGGTCTCTATCAGCGCATCTTGTCCGAGGTCGAATATCCGCTGGTGCTCGCTTCCATGACGGCAACGCGCGGCAACCAGATCAAGGCGGCCGAATTGCTCGGCTTGAATCGCAACACACTGCGCAAGAAGATTCGCGAGCTGGGCGTCAACGTCTACAAATCGTCGAGATCATGAGCGCCTGGCGCCCGAAGTGACGCGAGGTCATCCCCTTTTCAGGGGATCGGCGGCCGAAAGATTTCCGTCACGGCCACACTTGTTGCATAATCGCCACAATGCGTTGCATACATCCGACGCAATCACTGGCTCTTAGACGGCGACATGGCTTCGCAAGCTCTGACATCAAACGAACCGCTTTTCAGCAGACCCGGCCAGAGGGATGGACGGCGGCTGCTTGCGTTGCCCGGCGTTGTGGCAATTGCCGGCGCGCTGGTTACGGCGGCAATCTCGTTTGCGATTCTTGTCGGCGCCACGCCGATCACGCCAGACGCAAACACAACGCTGACGCTGATTGCGGCCAATGCCTTATTTGTGCTGGCGCTGATTGCCCTCGTTGGCCGCGAGGTGCATCGCATCACCATGGCGCGCCGGCACGGCAAGGCGGCGTCGCGGCTGCATGTGCGCATCGTGACGATGTTTGCGCTGGTCGCGGCCATCCCCGCCATCATGGTGGCCATCATCGCCTCGATCACGCTCGATATCGGCCTCGACCGCTGGTTCGAGATCCGCACCAAGGCGATCGTCAACTCGTCGCTGTCGATCGCCGACGCCTATGTGCAGGAAAACGCTCGCAATCTTCAGGGCACGACGCTGTCGATGGCCTACGATCTCGATGCGTCGCGCACGCTTTACGGCCTCGATCGAACCGGCTTTCTCGACCTGATGAACAAGGAAGCCGTCGGCAGAAGCCTGGTGCATGCGGCGCTGGTCAGGGAAGACGGCTCCTTTGTCGTGAGTGCCCAGACCGATGCGGACTTCGCCATGCCGGCACCGCCTGAGGGCGCGGTGGCAAGTGCGGCCGACGGCAAGCCGGTGCTGATCGAGCCGAAGACGCGCAACATCATGGGCGCCATCATCAAGCTGCGGGAGATCGAAGGCCTCTACCTCTACACCAATCGCCTGGTCGACCCCGAAGTGATCAAGGCGAGGGCGATCGTCCAGTCCAACACCGCCGAATATCGCGGCCTGGAAGACAACAGGCGGACGTCGCAGGTGGCGTTCGCGCTGCCCTATCTGTCGCTGACGCTGATCATCATCCTGTCGGCCATCTGGACCGGCATAGCGGTGGCCGACCGTCTGGTGCGGCCCATCCGTCAGCTCATCGGCGCGGCTGACGAGGTTGCGACCGGCAATCTCGATGTCGCCGTTCCGGTACGGCCTTCCGACGGCGATGTCGCCTCGCTTGGCGATACGTTCAACAAGATGCTGCTGGAGCTTAAATCGCAGCGCAACGAGATCCTGTCGGCCAAGGATTTGATCGACGAACGGCGTCGTTTCTCGGAAGCGGTGCTGGCCGGCGTCACCGCCGGCGTCATCGGCGTCGATCCCTACGGCATCGTCTCCATCGTCAACAAATCGGCCGAAACGATGCTGGCCATATCGGCCACGGCGGCGCTGGGGCAGAACCTGTCCGCCGTGCTACCGCATGTCGGCCGTGTCTTCGAGATCGGCCGCAAATCCGGCAAGCCGGTCTATCGCGAGCAGGTCACCTTCTATCGCACCGGCGCCGAGCGTACCTTCAACGTGCAGATCACCATCGAGGCCGGCGACGACGGCGAGGAGGAGAAATCCTACGTCGTGACTGTCGACGACATCACCGATCTGGTCCAGGCACAGCGCTCGTCGGCCTGGGCGGATGTGGCGCGGCGTATCGCACATGAAATCAAGAACCCGCTGACGCCGATCCAGCTCTCGGCCGAGCGCATCAAGCGACGCTTCGGCAAGGTCATCACCGAGGACCGCGAGATTTTCGACCAGTGCACCGACACGATCATCCGGCAGGTCGAGGATATCGGCCGCATGGTCGACGAGTTCTCGGCTTTCGCCCGCATGCCCAAGCCCGAGATGAAAGCCATCGATCTGCGTGAATCGCTGCGCGAGGCGTCGTTCCTGGTCGAAGTCAGCCGCGCCGACATTGCTTTCGAACGCGTGTTCGGCAACGAACCGCTCAAGGGCACGTTCGATAGCCGATTGATGGCGCAGGCTTTCGGCAACGTCATCAAGAACGCGGCCGAGGCGATTGACGGGCTGGAACAAAAGGACGGTTCGCACGGCATAATCCGGATTCAAGCTGCCCGGCAGAATGGCGCGATCAGAATCGACGTCATCGACAATGGCAAAGGCTTGCCGCGCGAGAACCGCCAAAGGCTGCTCGAGCCCTACATGACGACGCGCGAGAAGGGCACCGGGCTCGGTCTCGCCATCGTCAAGAAGATCGTGGAGGACCATGGCGGGCGGCTCGAATTGCACGATGCGCCCGCGGATTTCCACGGTGGACGCGGCGCGATGATCTCGATCATCCTGCCGCCAGCTGCCGCAACCGCGCCGCCACGCGGTCAAGGCGAAACGGAACACGAACGAGAAACTGAAAAGGTCGGTAATGGCGTCTGATATTCTCATCGTCGATGACGAGGAAGACATCCGTGAACTCGTCGCGGGCATATTGAGCGACGAAGGGCATGAAACCCGCACGGCATTCGATGCCGACAGCGCGCTCGCGGCAATCGCCGACCGGGCGCCGCGGCTGATTTTCCTCGACATCTGGTTGCAGGGCTCGCGCCTCGACGGGCTGGCGCTGCTCGACGAGATCAAGACGATGCATCCGAGCCTGCCGGTGGTGATGATCTCCGGCCACGGCAATATCGAGACAGCGGTGTCGGCCATCCGCCGCGGCGCCTATGATTTCATCGAGAAGCCGTTCAAGGCCGACAGGCTGATCCTGATCGCCGAGCGGGCGCTCGAAACCTCGAAATTGCGGCGCGAGGTGTCCGACCTCAAGCAGCGCAGCGGCGAAACCTTCGACCTGATCGGCATGTCGTCGGCGATGAGCCAGCTGCGCCAGACCATCGAGCGCGTGGCGCCGACCAACAGCCGCGTCATGATCATCGGTCCGTCCGGCTCGGGCAAGGAGCTCGCCGCGCGCGCCATCCACACGCTGTCGACGCGCAAGGGCGCGCCCTTCGTGACGCTGAGCGCGGCCAACATCACGCCCGAGCGCATGGAGATCGAGCTGTTCGGTACCGAATCGAACGGCACCGAGCGCAAGGTCGGCGCGCTTGAAGAGGCGCACCGCGGCATTCTCTACATCGACGAAGTGGCCGACATGCCGCGCGAGACGCAGAACAAGATTTTGCGCGTGCTGGTCGAACAGCAGTTCGAGCGGGTCGGCGGCACCAAGCGGGTCAAGGTCGACGTCCGCATCATCTCCTCGACCTCGCAGAACCTGGAGGCGATGATCGCCGACGGCCGTTTTCGCGAAGACCTCTATCACCGCCTGGCGGTGGTTCCGGTCATGGTGCCGGGCCTGGCCGAGCGGCGAGAGGACATTCCCTATCTCGTCGACAATTTCATGAAGCAGATCGCTCGCCAGGCCGGCATCAAGCCGCGCCGCATCGGCGACGATGCGCTTGCCGTGCTGCAGGCGCACAACTGGCCGGGCAATGTCCGCCAGCTGCGCAACAATGTCGAACGGCTGATGATCCTGGCGCGTGGCGACGATATCGATGCGCCGATCACCGCCGACCTGTTGCCGTCGGAGATCGGCGATGTCATGCCGCGCACGCCGAACCAGTCCGACCAGCACATCATGGCGCTGCCGCTGCGCGAGGCGCGCGAACAGTTCGAGAAGGACTATCTGATCGCCCAGATCAACCGTTTCGGCGGCAACATCTCGAAGACGGCGGAATTCATTGGCATGGAGCGCTCGGCGCTGCACCGGAAACTGAAGTCGCTGGGGGTCTGATCCCCATTGTTGTTGGTCCAGCGGGCCGTGGCCCGTGCAATTGCCGGTTACGGCAGCGGCGGAATCGCCTAGAAATAGCGAGACTGTTCTGAGGGATAACCCATGCCGCGCATTGCCTATGTGAACGGGCGCTATGTCGCCCATGCCGACGCTGCCGTGCATATCGAGGATCGCGGCTATCAATTCGCCGACGGCGTCTACGAGGTCTGCGAGGTGGCGCAGGGCTTTATCGTCGACATGCCGCGCCATCTTGCCCGGCTGAACCGCTCGCTTAGCGAATTGTCGATCGACTGGCCGGTCACCAAGGGCGTGCTGCCGCTTCTTCTGCGCGAGATCGTCCGGCGCAACCACGTCGTCAACGGCCTGGTCTATGTCCAGGTTACGCGCGGTGTTGCCAGCCGCGACTTCGTTTTCCCGGCCGATACACCGTCATCGCTGGTGATTACGGCCAGAAAGGCCGACCCGGCGGCGGCCGCCAAGCGAGCCGAGGCGGGCATCAAGGTCATCACCGTGCCGGAAAACCGTTGGGACCGGGTCGACATCAAGAGCACCGGCCTGCTGCCCAACGTGCTGGCCAAGCAGAAAGCCAAGGAGGCCGGCGCCCAGGAAGCCTGGTTCGTCGACACCGATGGCAACGTCAAGGAGGGCGGCTCGTCCAACGCCTGGATCGTTACAAGGGACGGCGTTCTGGTCACCCGGCCGGCGGAGCATGGCATCCTGCGCGGCATCACCCGCACGACCATGTTCGAAGTGGCGGCAAAGCTCGGGTTGACGATCGAGGAGCGCGGGTTTTCAGTCACTGAAGCCAAGGCGGCGCGAGAAGCTTTCATCAGTTCGGCAACGACAATCGCCATGCCGGTCGTGGCAATCGACGGTGCCGCGGTCGCCAATGGGCACCCCGGTTCGATAACACTTTCATTGCGGCAAGCCTTTTTTGACGTTGCGGAAAAAAGTCCAGCCTGATAACCGCACAGACGGACTGCACATCAATATATCTCGTTCTGCTTGTCGTTACTGACGGCAAGGGGGTGTTTGCAAGCTTGACATGTGCCCGCTAATTTGGCGCATTAGCCTGCAAACCGAAGGGGATCGGCGAAAGACAAGAACAATGGCGGAACGATCGCAAAACCTTCAGGACCTGTTCCTGAATTCTGTTCGCAAGAGCAAAAATCCACTCACCATCTTTCTCATCAACGGCGTCAAGCTGACCGGCGTGGTCACTTCCTTCGACAATTTTTGTGTTCTGCTGCGCCGTGACGGCCACTCCCAGCTCGTCTACAAGCATGCCATTTCCACGATCATGCCGAGCCAGCCGGTTCAGATGTTCGATGGCGAGGAAAGCCAGGGCGCCTGATTGGCACGTGAAAAAGACGCGGACCGCGGCGTCCGCGGGAAACCAGCACATAATTCCGGGACGGAAGCCACAGGTCCGACCCGGGCGGTTGTCATTGTGCCGGTGCTTACCCGGCATCAGCGCAACGATGACGAAACGAACCGTCCACGGCTGACGCGTTCGGCGGATGCGCGCCACGACGAAGCGGTCGGCCTTGCCCGCGCCATCAACCTGGATCTGATCCACACGGCGGTGGTCACCGTCAACGATCCACGCCCGGCAACCTTGCTCGGCAGCGGCAAGGTCGCGGAATTCGCCGAGATCGTCAAAGAGGGTCACGCGGAGGTGGTCATCGTCGACCATCCGCTGACGCCGGTGCAGCAGCGCAATCTCGAAAAAGAAATGAATGCCAAGGTGCTCGACCGCACCGGATTGATCCTGGAGATTTTTGGCGAGCGCGCGCGGACCAAGGAGGGCACGCTGCAGGTCGAACTTGCCCATCTCAACTACCAGAAGGGCCGCCTGGTGCGGAGCTGGACCCACCTTGAACGCCAGCGCGGCGGCGCCGGCTTCCTCGGCGGCCCCGGCGAAACCCAGATCGAGTCGGACCGGCGGCAGCTGCAGGAAAAAATCATCAAGCTCAAGCACGAGCTGGAAACGGTGCGCCGCACCCGCGACCTGCACCGCGCCAAGCGCAAGAAGGTGCCGTTCCCGGTGGTGGCGATCGTCGGCTACACCAATGCCGGAAAGTCGACGCTGTTCAACCGGCTGACCGGGGCCGACGTGCTGGCCGAAGACATGCTGTTTGCAACGCTCGACCCGACGCTGCGCCGCGTGCGCCTGCCGCACGGCACGCCGATTATCCTGTCGGACACAGTCGGCTTCATTTCGGACCTGCCGACGCATCTGGTCGCCGCCTTCCGGGCCACACTGGAAGAGGTCGTCGAGGCCGATCTGGTCATCCACCTGCGCGATATCTCGGATCCGGATACCGCAGCGCAAGCCGAGGACGTCGAGCGCATTCTCGCCGAACTCGGCGTCGATGCCGGCGATGCCAAGCGCGTCGTCGAAGTGTGGAACAAGGTCGACCTTCTCGACGACGGCAACCGGGAGCGCCTGCTCGCCGACGGCACTGACGCCAACAAGGCGCCGCCGATCGCCATCTCGGCGGTCACCGGCGAAGGCATCGATGCGCTGAAGGCGCTGATCGAGACCAGGATGTCGGGCGAACTGGAGGAATTGACGGTGACGATCGAACCGGCGCAGTTCGGCCTTGTCGACTGGCTCTACCGCAATGGCGACGTCGTTTCGCGGGTAGACAATGAGGATGGCAGCGCGACCATCGCACTCAAGGCCACGCACAGCGCGCGGCATGAGATCGAAAGCCGATTGCACCGCAAAAACAGGCAGTAAGCCTGATTATTTCGCGCTCTTGGCCTGCTGCCAGAGCGCTTCCATCTCGTCCAGCGTGGCTTTTTCGAGCGTGCTTCCCGATGCATCGATCGCGCGCTCGACATAGTGGAAGCGTGTGCGGAACTTTTCGTTGGTGCCGCTCAGCGCTGCTTCCGAATCGAGCTTGAGGTGACGCCCCAGATTGACGACGGCAAACAGCATGTCGCCGAATTCGGCCTTGATCTCAGCCGTTTCGCCCTTGGCCAGCGCCTCGCGCAATTCGCCGATCTCTTCCTCGATCTTGTCGAGGATGGGCGCCGCCTCGCTCCAGTCGAAGCCGACCCGGGCTGCCTTTTCCTGCAGTTTCAGTGCCCGCGTCAAAGCGGGCAGGGCGACCGGCACGCTGTCCAGGAACCCCTTGCCATTGTCTTCGGGGTCGAGGCCGCGGGCGAGGCGCGCACTTCGCTTTTCAGCCTTCTCCTGCGCCTTGATCTTTTCCCACATGCCCTTGGCCATGCCGGCGCTGCGCGCCTCTTCGTCGCCGAAGACATGCGGATGGCGGCGGATCATCTTGGTGGTGATGGCCTCGACCACATCACCGAAGGCAAAATCGCCGGCTTCCTGCGCCATCTGCGCGTGGTAGACGACCTGCAGCAGGAGATCGCCGAGTTCGTCGCGCAGATCGTCGAGATCGCCGCGCGCAATGGCGTCGGCCACCTCATAGGCTTCCTCGATCGTATAGGGCGCGATGGTCGAGAAATCCTGCTCGATGTCCCAGGGACAACCGGTCTTCGGCGCCCTGAGCGCCGCCATGATCTCGATCAGCCGGGAAATGTCGCGCGAAGGTTTCATGCGGCGAATGCTATCCCGCTGCCTGTCGTGCGGCCAACGGCGTCAGCCGGAGAGGGGAGATTGTCCACAGCGAGCTTCAGCCGAGTACCGACACAACCGCCTTGGCGAGGTCATCCATGCCGTCCTCGGGCAGGCCGGCGACGTTGATGCGGCTGTCGCCGACCATGTAGACGCCATACTCGGCACGCAGCCGCTCGACTTGCGCCTCGGTCAGGCCAAGCCTGGAAAACATGCCGCGATGGCTGGCGATGAAGTCGAAGCGGTCGGAGTTGGACTGCCGGCGCAGCGCGTCGGCGAACTGGACGCGCAGCCTCAGCATGCGCAGCCGCATCTCCTCCAGCTCCGCCTCCCAGTCGGCGCGAAGGCCATCATCTTCCAGCACCATGCGCACGGCGGCGGCGCCATGGTCCGGCGGCATCGAATACATGGCGCGCGCCGCCGCCAGCATCTGGCTCATCGCCACATCGGCTTGCGCACCATCCTTCGCCAGGATCATCGCCGCGCCGACGCGGTCGCGGTAGACGGCAAAGTTCTTCGAGCAGCTCGAGGCAACGACCATTTCAGGCACCTTGCCCGCGAGAAGGCGCAAGCCGGCCGCATCGGCGTCCAGGCCTTCGCCAAAGCCCTGATAGGCAATGTCGACAAAGGGCAACAGCCCGCGCTCGACGACAAGATCGGTGACGCTGGCCCATTGCGCGATATCGAGATTGGCGCCGGTCGGGTTATGGCAGCAGCCATGCAGCAGCACGATATCGCCGGGCTCGGCTGCGCCAAGCGTTGCCAGCATCTCGTCGAAGCGCACCGCGCCGGAAACGGCATCGAAATAGGGATAATCGCGCACCGTGAGGCCGGCCCCGCGCATCACCGGCGGGTGGTTCGGCCATGTCGGGTCCGACAGCCAGACGGTTGCGTCGGGGCGGGTCCGCTTCAACAGCTCCGCCACCAGCCGCAGCGCGCCGGAACCGCCAGGCGCTTGCGCGGCGCGGATGCGCGTCATGTCGGCAGCGGGGCCGAAGGCCAGCTTGACCATCGCCGTGTTGAAGCCGGTGTCGCCGGCAAGGCCGAGATAGGTCTTGGTGTCCTGGTCCTGCAGCAACCGCTTCTCGGCCTCGCGCAGGGCGCGCATGACCGGCGTCCTGCCGTCGCGGTCCTTGTAGACGCCGACGCCGAGATCGATCTTGCCGGGGCGCGGATCGGCGCGATAGAGGCCGATCAAGGCGATGATCTTGTCAGCCGGGGCAGGTTGCAGGGTCTCGAACATCAATACGGCTCCAATGGCGGCGGAGTAATACGCAAAGCGGCCGCGTTTCGCCAGTGCTTCCATCTGCGCCAGTCCGCTAGCGTACTGGACCGTTACGCCAAGCTTTGTCTGTACGGCAGGGGTCGGCGGCTATGGCGACGGGTTCATTCCAATCCGCCGGATAAGCACCCGTCCAATCACGGCGAGACCGATGCCGGTCAGCAGGGAGAAACCGCCGAGCATGCCGGCCAGCCCGGCAAGGAACCAGCGTCCGGCGAAGCTGTCGACGGAGGCATTTTGCGGATTGGTTGGGTCGTAAGCGACAGGGACGCTGTCGCCATCACCCCAGAACGAGCTGTGGACGGCATTGTTGAAGCGGATGACGGTGCCGTCGGCGGTCGAGAACTCGATGCGGGGATTGTATTCGGCGGCGACAATCCTGCCTGTCGCCGAAGCGGTACGAGGGCCGTACATCTCGACGATGGCCAGCACGCCGGAAGCGATCAGTCCGACAATGCCAAAGATGATGAACACCCTGCCGACGACCGGCAACGCTGCAAAACCCGTTACACGACTACCATTGGCCATCTTTTGCTCCTGGGACAGACGGATAAGGCTAGACTTCATCCATAAAGCAAACATCTGCCGCACGGGAGATGGGTAAGTGCGCAGCGGACTTCTGATTGCATGATGCCTATTGTGGCGACGCAAAAAAGTTTTGGTGGCGATGGATTAAGATCCCCGCCTGTTTCGTAAACGGGGCATGAAACGGTCGATGCCACGCTTCGATATTGTCGGACAGCTGGGTTCGCTCAGGCGCTACGCACGCTCGCTGACGCGCGACGGCACTGACGCCGAGGATCTGGTGCACGATGCGCTGGTGCGCGCCTACGAGCGGCGCGACACATTCCGCTCGGGCGGCAATCTGCGGGCATGGTTGCTGTCGATCGTCCACAACGCTTTCATCGACAAGATGCGCTCGCGCCGGTCGGAAGCAGCGCGTGTCGAGCAGGCCGGCTATCTCACCGATGCCAGCACGCCGGCGCCTCAGGAACATTCCGTGCGACTGGCGCAGGTGCGCGAGGCCTTTTTCAGTCTGCCGGAGGAGCAGCGTTCGGCGCTGCATCTGGTCGCCATCGAGGGCCTTTCCTACCAGCAGGCCGCCGACGCCAGCGGGGTGCCGCTGGGCACGCTGATGTCGCGCATCGGCAGGGCGCGCGCAGCACTGCGCGAGATGGAAAACGCTGCACCTTCGCCGGCCAAAAGCCATCTGAGGATCGTGGGAGACCCGTCATGACCGACCTGTTGCGGGACCCGGTGACCGATACCGATCTCGATTCTTATGTCGACGACCAGCTGGATGTCGCGCGCCGCATCGAGGTCGAGGCGTTCCTCTCGGTTCGTCCGGAGGCTGCGGCGCGGGTGATGTCCGACTTGAGGACGCGCGACGAACTGCGCCTGGCGCTGGCTGCTTCCACAGGCATGGCGCGGCCGGCGACGACTGAAGTCGCGCGCCGGCTGGGCAGGGGACTGGCCAGTCGCCGCGTCTTCGCCGTGCTGCAGCGGGCGGCCGCGGTCGCCGTCTTTGTCGCTGCCGGCTGGCTGGCGAACGGCCTCTTCGGGCCGCTGCTGGTGACCAAGGTCGTGGCTTCGCCGCCGCCGCCCGCCTATGTCGAAGAAGCGATCCGGGCGCACAAGACGACGCTCATGCGCGAGGCGATGCCCTCGCAGCTGGAGGCGCCCAACTACAATGGCGACGAAATCCGCGCCGCCACCGCAATCGTCATGCCATCGCTGCCCAAGGACTGGAAGGTCCGCGACGTGCAGATCTATCCGTCGCGCTTCGGGCCGAGCGTCGAGGTGGCGCTGGAGACGAAGGATATGGGGCTGGTCTCGCTGTTTGCGATCCGGCCCGGAACCTTCGACGTGGTCAAGCCTGCCATCGCGCCCTCCGGCGACATCTCCTCTGCCTATTTCCAGATCGGCGAGGTCGCGTACGCGGTCGTCGCGCGCAGCGATGTCCACGACCTCGACCGCGCCGCCGAGACGCTTGCCAAGACACTTTACTGATCAGGACACTTTACTGAGACCACATAAGGAGAACCCGCAATGAATACCCCTGACCTCGGATACCGCATGGGCACTGGCGCACGCGCCGGCGCCATCTATGACGAGGGCCTGCGCAGCCACATGCTGCGTGTCTATAACTACATGGGCATCGGCCTCGTCGTCACCGGCATCGTCGCCATGGTGGTCGCTTCGACGCCGGCCCTCTACGTGCCGATCTTTTCCAGCCCGCTGAAATGGGTGGTGATGCTGGCGCCGCTCGCCTTCGTGCTGCTGTTCTCGTTCAAGATGCAGACGATGTCGGCGGCGAGCGCCCAGTTGATGTTCTGGGCCTTCTGCGCGGTGATGGGGCTGTCGCTGGCTTCGGTGTTCCTGGTCTTCACCGGCACCAGCATCGCGCGCACCTTCTTCATCACCGCCACCATGTTCGGCGCCACCAGCCTCTACGGCTACACGACCAAGCGCGACCTGACCCAGTTCTCGTCCTTCCTGATCATGGGCCTGATCGGCGTGGTGATCGCCAGCGTCGTCAACATCTTCCTTGGCTCGACCGCGCTGCAGTTCGCCATCTCGGTGATCGGCATTGCCGTCTTTGTCGGCCTGACCGCCTGGGACACGCAGACGATCAAGGAACAGTATGCGGAGAATTTCGACGCGGAATCGCAGCAGAAGCTCGCCGTCTTCGGCGCGCTGTCGCTGTACCTGAACTTCGTCAACATCTTCCAGCTGTTGCTGAATTTCACCGGCGAGCGCGAATAGTCGAACCGTAGCAGGGCAACAATCTCGATCTCGCAGTGGCCGGAGGAGAATCTCCGGCCACTGTCGTTTTGCCGTGGAGACATCGCTCCTCTATCAGCGCGATGTCGCTGCGCCCTTGAGTCCATGCGGGCTTTTGCTAACCTGCCGCTCGCACGCAGCTTTCCGCGAGAACGCATGGAACAAGTGACGCTTCACGGCGACGGCATCTCGGCAACCATTGTCGGGCAGGGGGCCGAGCTCGTCTCCTTGCGCAATGCCGAGGGTCTGGAGTTTTTGTGGCAGGCCGGGCCGGAATGGCGGCGGCATTCGCCGGTGCTGTTTCCGATCGTCGGCCGGCTGAAGGGCGACCAGCTCCGCCATGGGGGCCAGGTCTATCCCCTGACGCAGCACGGATTTGCGCGCGACAAGCCATTTGTGTGGGCTGCTGAGACGAGTCCCCGATCTTGCACGCTGGTGTTGACCGACGATGCCGATACACGCACGCGCTATCCGTTCGCCTTTCGCCTTGCCATCACCTATACGCTCGAGCGTCGCGAACTTGGTGTGAGCTTCGAGATTGCCAACACCGGCGACGAGACGCTGCCAGCCTCCATCGGTGCACATCCGGCTTTCAATTGGCCATTGCAGCCGGGGCTCGCCAAGACCGACTACCACCTGACCTTTGCCCAGGACGAGCCGGCGCCGATCCGCCGGCTGAAGGATGGCTTGGTGCTGGCTGCACCGCGGCCGACGCCCATTGAAGGCAAAACGCTGGCGCTTTCCGAACAGCTGTTCGAGGCAGACGCCGTGATCCTCGACCGGCCGGCCAGCACCAGCGTGCGCTATGCCGCCGCGAACGGTGCGGCGATCGAGATGTCGTGGCAGGGTTTTAAGGAATTGGGCATCTGGTCGAAGCCGAGCGGCGCTCCGTTCCTGTGCATCGAACCCTGGCACGGGCTTGCCAGCCCCGTGGATTTCGATGGCGAGTTCGCGGACAAGCCGGGCGTGATGCTGATTGCGCCCGGTGAAAGGCGCGTGCTGAGCTATCAGGTACGGCTCTACCATGCGCCACTGTGACCGATGAACCAGAGATAGGCGCGATGAAACTTGGCTTCATCGGCACGGGTGCCCTTACAGCGGCCATCGTCAGCGGCTCAAATCCGTCGCGGATAACTCCGTCTCCGTGCTGCTGTCGCCGCGCAATGAAGAGATCGCCGCAGAGCTGGCAGCCCGTTATCCGGATGTGCGTATTGCTGATGACAATCAGGCGGTTCTCGATCAATGCGACCTGGTCATGCTGGCTGTCCGGCCGCAAATTGCGCATGACGTCCTGCCGGGTTTGCGGTTTCGGCGCGAGCATCACCTCATCAGCTTGATCGCCACGCTGCCGCGCGAGGAGATTGCCCGCTTGACCGCACCCGCGCACCAGGTGACGAAAGCGCTGCCCATGCCGATGATCGCCCACCGGCTGGGGGCAACGATCATCTGCCCGCCGGATGCCACTGTCGCTGCCTTGTTCGGCAATCTGGGGAAAGTGATCGAGGTCGAGAACCCAGCCGAATTCAACGCGTTGAGCGTGGCCACCGCAACCTATGCCAGCTACTTCAGATATCTCGATACGATTAACAGCTGGCTCAAGAGGAATGGCGTGGAGGAAGGGAAGGGGCGCGATTACATCGCCTCGCTTTTCAAAGCCTTGGGATGCGCTCCCGATATGTCGCCGGATGCCGACTTCATGCATCTGGCGCAGGACTATGCGACGCGCGGCGGCATCAACGAACAGGTTCTTCGCGAACTCACGGCGCGAAACGTGTTCGAGGCGCTCACCGAGAGCCTGGACGGCGTACACCGGCGCATCGTCGGCGATACGCCTTGATGGGCGGCACCTTGAAATTCCCTGATGATCAGGAGTATGGCTCCAACGGATGTTCCGGACCGTTTCGGGAGGGTCGGCGGGTGCCTGCATGCTTGAAATTGGGCTTTGTGGCAGCGGCGCTGGCTGTGCTGATTGTCTTTCCGGTCGCTGCCGCCGACATCGACCGCGCCAGCCTCTACCGCGCGCAATCGGTGACCAGCGGCACTGGCGAGGAGAACCGGGCGTGGGGCCTGGCGCCGTGCCTTGAAGAGGTGCTGGTCAAGGTTTCCGGCGACCCGCGGCTGATCGGCGACCCGCGTGTTGCGGACATGAGCCGGCACGCGGCCGACTATGTCACTGGTGTCGGCTACCGCGACCTGCTCAACAACCGCCCGCCGCATGACGAGCAGGGCACCCACGACCGTCCGCAATACATCACCGCCGATTTCGACCCGGACAAGATCGATGCCTTGCTGGCGTCGCTCGGGCGCAAACCGTGGGCGGTGCCGCGGCCAAAAATCGTCGCACTGCTCGATGTAAGGCCGATGAAAGGCGAGGGCTTCACGCTAGTGCGCGATGGCGGCGGCGAGCTTGCGGCGGATATGCGCGTTGCGCTGGCGGACGCGGCGCACCGGACCGGTTTGCCGCTGGAGTTGCCTCGGCCGTCGGACGTCGCGCTCGCCGACGTGGCCAACACGCTGGATGGCGACGCCCTGCTTTCCGGCACTTTGGCATGGCGCCAGGAAGCGCTGGGTTGGGTCGGCGACTGGCGGCTCAGCTTCAAGGATAAGGACTATCGCTGGCAGGTACGTGGCGTCAGTTTCGACGATGCGTTCCGCAACGCCACGCGCGGAACGCTGCAGATCCTGTCGGGCAATGGAGAGCCGGAAGCCGTCACGCCCTGACTTCAAGGGAACCTTCTTGCCGGAGCGCCGTAAACAAAGTGGCGGGCAAGCTTTGAGCAAGGAGGTAGAATTGCAACATCGCCGGATCGACGTTGACGGAAACAGCATCTTCTATCGCGAAGACGGCCCGCCTGATGCTCCCGTCCTTCTCCTGCCGCACGGCTATCCGTGCTCGTCCTATCAATTCCGAAGGTTGATGCCGGCACTTGCCGATCGCTGGCATACATTCGCGCCGGACTTTCCCGGCTTTGGCTACAGCGGCACGCCCGAAATGTCGGACTTTGGCTATGATTTCGATGCCTATGCCGAGTTTCTGACAGCTTTCGCCGATGCGCTCGGCATGTCGCGCTATGCTCTCTGGCTGCACGATTATGGCTCGCAGATCGGACTGCGCCACGCCATCGCACATCCCGAGCGCATCGCGGCACTCATCATCCAGAACGGCGATATATACCAGGATGTTCTCGGGCCGAAATACGCTGGGATAAAAGCCTATTGGAAGGAAAAGACGCCCGAAAAGCACCGGCCGTTGGAAGAGGCGGTGAGCGAGGAGGGGTTCCGGCACGAGTTTGTCGGAGAGGTGGATTACGCTGTAGCCGAGCGCGTGGCTCCCGATCTTTGGAAACTCCACTGGCCTTTGATGGACACGCCGATCCGCCGGCGGCTCGCGGTCGGCCTGATGGAGAAGCTGGAGGCGAACCTCGGCTGGTTCCCGCGCTATCAGAGCTACCTGCGCGAGCACCAACCGCAGACGCTCATTGTCTGGGGCCCCGAGGATGGTTACATGCCGGCACAATCGGCGCATGCCTACCACCGCGATTTGCCGGAAGCAGAACTTCATCTCATCGGCGGCGCCGGCCACTGGCTGCTCGAAACCCATTTCGATGAGGCGCTTCCCCTGGTGCGCGATTTTCTGGCGCGCGTCCACAGCCAGGAAGCGAAAGGGACGGGCCGGGCGGCCGGCCGGGCGTAGACCCCTCCGTTGCGGCCACCCGATCAATCTGCAACCATGGCGTCACGATGGAGAAGTCTGCCGCGCCCTGGCCTCTGCTGCAAATCGCGATCGAGCCGAAGTCGCGGGCCGATCAGGAGAAGCTGCTTGTCACTTCGTCCAAGCTCGCGCCTGACGACCGCGACCCGTCCGCTGCCATGGCCATGGCCAGATGACGTCGCCAAAATTCTCCTCGCGGGCAGGGTTCCTTGTCGGCCTCGGCATCACGCCCGTCGCCTTTTTCCTGGCGCTCTATTCGGCCGGAGCCGGGCATGGCGACTATGGGCTGGCGCGACTTCTCTATCCGGTCCCCATGCTGGCAACGCTGTTGACCAACACAACGATCACCGGCCTTTCCATCGGATTGGCTGCGCTGCAGTTTCCTGCCTATGGGGCGAAAGGCGCCATCCCAATCGCTAAGGGGAGAGGGGGGATCGACCTGAAGCAGCCGCTCGTTAATGAGGCGATCATCCCATACCTGCACCTCGATGAACTTGTCATACTTCATCGTTGGATCGGTCTTCCAGCGCTCACCGGGCATCCCAAATTCGGCCACGACGGCTTCGATCTCACCAAGAGTAAACACTTGCCCGTGGTATCGCTTTCGTTGGGGGCGAAGATCGTCACGCGTCGCGATCGGAAGACTTGCCATGCTGTCCGGATAGGTGAAAGTGAGCGTCTCCGGTGGGAACTCTCGCAGTCGCATAACGAGTGAGCTTGGCCGTGACGGGTCTTTGCCGTCGGCAAAGTCGCCAAGAAAGAAATAGACCGGACGCTCTAGCTTCGTGGGCCCAAGCAGTCGGCGCCGTTCTCGAATGAGCCATTCCTCCGTTAATCGTCGCCTCTCCAAGTAGTTTGCTTTGATAGCGCGCAGCCCAGACGCTCTGATCTCGTCAAGAACCCGTTCTGCCTGCTCTCGCAAATATTTCTGCACGGTCCTCGACGGGGATCGTAGTTGTGAGTGATGACCTCGGGGAAGCTATACGAACCGCGCGTCAGCAGGCCAGATCGCTGGCAGATGGATGCCCCTGAGGGTACCCGTTGGGACGTTGTCGGCAAATCATGCGTTGTATCGCAACCATGGGATGGTGACCGCCCAGTGAGCCGCCGGCCTGCATCTCAGTCAGCAGGGCGTATATTGGCACGCCGCTAATGGAAGCAGCAGCCACATATGAAAGTCGCATAAGATAGATTATGGAACTTATGCATCAGGCTGCAGCTGGGAACGGACGCGGACTTTCATAGGGCTTGGCATGAGCCGTTGGCCAACGCTACGCTGTGTCGATGACGACAGGAAAGCGTGACATCGAAGCGGCGATCGAAGTGTTCGTGCACGGCTTTAGCACCGACAAGAGCCGCACCTTTCCATACGAAGCCAGCCGCGTCGGACCCTTGTGGCTGATGCGCGATGCCGAGCGCAAGAATGCACGCGACTACCGTGGCGAAGAATGGATCGTCCATGACGTCGCCGCCGAGGAAGCCGATGCCATCGTGCGGCAGCATGCGCGGCCGGGCTTTGCCGTTTCGGTCGTGATCGCGAATGACGGCCCGGACGAACCAACGCGAACGGCCTACAAGGCGCTCGGCTACCGGCTGCTGCGGACGGAAGGCTTTTTCGTCCAGTCGCTGCGCCAAATTCCAGACCCGCCAGCAATCGTCTCTATCGAACGCGTGAGGACGGCTGAACGCGCTGCACAACTGGGAAAGGTCATACGCAGGCGGCCACTTCCAGACGATCAACTCGGCGACGATGCGCCGTTTCGCCAGTATGTGGCGCTCGATGGCGACGCTATCGTCGGGCGTGTGCGCAGCATAGACGCCGTCGGCGCCACATGGTGCTCGGCAATGTTTGTCGAGCCTTCGCACCGGCGTCGAGGCATCGGCCAGGCGCTGATGGCCAAAATGCTGCATGACGACAAAGCGCATGGGTCGCGGTGCTCGATGCTGTTGGCGACGCGTGCCGGAGCGCTGCTTTATCCCCGCATGGGCTATGAGCGGATTGGAACGCTGCTGATCTTCGCGCCGAAGAACCGAACGTCCTTATAAAGATCTGCTCGTATCATGCTGTCTCATAAAGGAATTTCGATCACCATGCCGTCATAGGCCGGAGTGACGTTGGCCGGCACCTCGGCCTTCACCGTGGCATAGTCGAGCGGCACATGCATATGCGTCAGCACGGCCTGTTTCGGCGCCAGTTTTTCAATCCAGCCAAGCGCCTGACCGAGCGACAGATGGCTGGGATGGGTATGGTACTGCAAGGCATCGATGACCAGCATGTCCAGGCCGCGCAGCCGCTCGGCGGTGGTATCCGGGAAGTCGCTTATATCGGGGCAGTAAGCCAGCCCGCCGATGCGGAACCCGAGCGAAATGATGTCGCCATGGATCTGCGGCAGCGGCTCGAGGGTGAGGGCACCGCCCTCGCCTTCGATCGTCACCGCCCTTGCGTGATCGATGATGTGCGGCCTGACGATCGGCGGGTAGGAACTGCCAAGCGGCGTCTCGAAGCAATAGCCGAACGCTTCGCGCAGCCTGAGCATGGTCGGCTGGTCGGCATGCACATCGATCAAATGGCGCTGTTCCAGCACGTAGCCGCGCAGATCGTCGATGCCGTGGATGTGGTCGGCGTGCGGATGCGTATAGACGACGGCGTCGATGCGCCGGACCGCCGCCATCAGCATCTGCTCACGGAAATCAGGCCCGGTGTCGATGACCACCGTGGTTCTGGCGCCGTTGGCTGCTATCCGCTCGACGAGCGCGGCTGAGCGTGTACGCCGGTTTTTCGGATTGGCCGGGTCGCAATTGCCCCAATCGCCGGTGATGCGCGGCGTGCCAGGTGACGAGCCGCAGCCGAGGATGGTGAGGCGCAGCCGGTCGCTCATGCGTCAGAGCCCGGCGGGCCGCGGCATCTTGCCGAACAGCCGGAAGAAGTTCGCCGTCGTCAGCGTCGCGATCTCGGCTTCGCCAACGCCGACCGTCTCCGCCAGCACCTTGGCTGTATGCGCGACATAGGCCGGCTCGTTGCGTTTGCCGCGGAACGGCACCGGCGCCAGATACGGCGCGTCGGTCTCGACCAGCAGCCGGGCATGCGGCACATCGGCTGCGATGGCGCGTAAATCGGCGGAGTTCTTGAAGGTCAGTATGCCCGAGAAGGACACATAGCCACCAAGCGCCACGCCGACCTCTGCCAGCCGTCGCCCCGACGAAAAACAATGCAGGATGAAGGGGAAGGCGCCCTTCCCTGTTTCGTCTTCGAGGATGGCAGCCATGTCGTCATCGGCATCGCGCGAATGGATCACCAGCGGCAGCCCGGTCTCGCGCGCAGCTGCTATATGAGTGCGAAAACCCTGCGCCTGCGCATCGCGTGGCGCCTTGTCGTAAAAATAGTCGAGCCCGGCCTCGCCGATCGCCACCACCTTCGGGTGCGCGGACAGGCGCACAAGGTCCTCAGCCGTCACATCCAGCTCTTCGCCGGCATTGTGAGGATGGGTGCCGACCGAGCAATAGATTTCGTCGAAACTCTCGGCAATCTCAAGCACTTGCGCAAACCGCTTCACGCGTGTCGAGATGGTCACCATGTGACCTATACCGGCAGCCTTTGCGCGGGCGACGATGGCCGCCCGCTCCTCGGTGAAATCCGGAAAGTCGAGATGGCAATGGCTGTCGACGAGCATCAGGCGCTCGCTTCAGGGTTTTCGACATAACGCGGAAACACGCCCTCCGGCGCGGGCAGCGCCGTGCCGGGCACCAGCGCATAGTCGGCATGGACATGCGCGAAGTCACGCTTGTCCGCCGGCACCACCAGCAGATCGAGCAGCTTGCCGGCCGACCCCGGAATGTAGGGTTGGCACAGCAATGCCACGCGCCGCACCAGTTCGGCGGTCGTCCACAGCACTGTTTCCATGCGCGCCGGATCGGTCTTCTTCAGCGCCCAGGGCTCCTGCGAGGCGAAGTAGCGATCCGCTTCCGCCACAACGCCGAAGATCGCCGCCAACGCGAGATGGATGCCCTGTTCCGCCATCGCCTGGCGCGCGGTACCCAGCGCTTCCACCGCCTGGTCGAGGATCGCGCTGTCGGCTTCGGTCAGCTCGCCGCGATGCGGCACCACGCCGCCGCAGTTCTTGGCGATCATCGACAGCGAGCGCTGCGCCAGATTGCCGAGACCGTTGGCGAGATCGGCATTTGTGCGGTTGACGATCGCGTCATGGCTGTAGCTGCCGTCCTGGCCGAATGGCACCTCACGCAAGAAGAAATAGCGCACCTGGTCGAGGCCGTAATGCTCGACCATGGTGAAGGGGTCTACGACATTGCCGACCGACTTCGACATTTTCTCGCCGCGGTTGAACAGGAAGCCATGCGCGAAGACGCGCTTCGGCAGTTCGATGCCGGCCGACATCAGGAAAGCCGGCCAGTAGACGGCATGGAAGCGGACGATGTCCTTGCCGATAATGTGCGTGGCCGGCCAGTAGCGCCATTGCTCGGCCTTGGTGTCGGGATAGCCGGCAGCGGTGATGTAGTTGGTCAGGGCATCGACCCAGACATACATCACATGCTTGTCGTCGCCCGGCACCGGCACGCCCCAATTGAAGGTCGTGCGCGAGACCGAGATGTCCTTGAGGCCGGACCTGACGAAGCTCATCACCTCATTTCGGCGCTCGGCCGGACCGACGAAATCGGGCTGGCTTTCGTACAGCGCAAGCAATTTGTCCTGATAGGCGGAAAGCCTGAAGAAGTAGCTTTCCTCCTCATTCCATTCGACCGGCGAGCCAAGCGGCTCGCGGCGCACGCCGTCGTCGCCGAGCGTGGTTTCGCTCTCTTCGAAATAGGCTTCCTGGCGGACCGAATACCAGCCACTGTAGCGGTCGAGATAGATGTCGCCATTGGCCGCCATCGCCTTCCAGATCGCCTGGCACGACTCGTAGTGGCGTGGTTCCGTCGTGCGGATGTAATCATCATTCGAGCCGCCCAGGACCTCTGTCATCGAACGGAAGATCGCCGAGTTGCGGTCGGCAAGCGCGAGTGGCGTTATGCCTTCCTTCTCGGCCGTCTGCTGCATCTTGAGGCCGTGTTCGTCAGTGCCGGTGAGGAAGAGCACGTCCTTGCCGTCCAGGCGCTGGAAGCGGGCCAGCGCGTCGGTCGCGATGACCGTATAGGCGTGGCCGATATGCGGCTTGCCGTTCGGATAGAAAATTGGTGTCGTGATGTAGAATGTGTCGCGTGACATGAATTAACCGTCATGAATGGCCGAATGAATGTGAGCGGTGGATATCGCATCGAGACGGCGATTGCCATCCCGCCCCAATGCCGAAACCGGTCACATTCGCATTGCGGAATTCAGGCGGTCGATCATGGTCAAGGCGTGCTGCTTCTTGTCAAGATTGTAGGTATCGGTCTCAGATATGGCGTTCAGCGCGTCGTGCCAAGTGTCGGACAGCGTTTTCGCCCGCGCGAGATCCCCAGCCAGCGCGGCTTCACTGGCGCCGGTGGAGAGCAGATCGAGCGCGCGGCGGTTGAAGATGTCGAACTGGATCGCCTGGTCGCGGCCGGCGACGGCCTCGGCAAGGCGATAGGCGCCGGCGATGTCGCTCTTGCCCGACGTGACCAGGGCGTCGAGCGTGCCGGCAATCTCCAGCCCGCCATATTGGGTCAGAAGGATCGCATTGCGGGCGCTGCCCCCTGCCCGTTCCGCCAATGCCGCGCGCGCGGCAGGATCGGAAGGTGGCGGCGGCTCGACGGTTTCCAGAACGCTCATCAGGCTGCCGGCATCGAGCGGCGTCAGCCGCACCATCTGGCAGCGCGAGCGGATGGTCGGCAAAAGGCTGCCCGGCGCATGCACGATGAGGATGAACAGCGTGCGGCTCGGCGGCTCCTCAAGGTTCTTCAGCAAGGCATTGGCGGCGTTGGTGTTCATGTCGTCGGCCGGATCGACGATCACCACCCGGTAGCTGCCGTCATGCGAGGTCAGCGACAGGAAGCGGTTGACCTTGCGGATCTCGTCGACGGTGACGACCGTCTTGAAGCTCTTGGTCTTGTCGTTCAGCGGCCTGGTCAGATGCAGCACGCCGGGATGCGCCCCTGTGGCGATCTGGCGAAACAGCGGTGAGGCCGGATCGGGAACGGCAAACACATCCGGCGCCTGGTCGAAGGCCGGATGCTTCAACAGATGGTGCGCCAGGTGAAAGGCAAGCGTCGCCTTGCCGATGCCGACCGGCCCGGCAAAGATCAACGCATGCGGCAGTTTTCCCGAGCGATAGGCGGCAGCGAGCATCGCGGCCGCCTGCTCATGGCCGACCAGGCGCAGCGTCTCGGACGGCTCCGGTACACCGTCCAGCGTGTCGTGCTGCTCGGGAGCGATGCGTTCGAAGATCATGCGGGCGCCGCCTGTCGGTTGCGCGCGGGCGCCCTCGCCTCAAGTGCGGCGAACACCACCGCGGTGATGACATCCTCCACCGCAGCGGGAGGCGCCGACGCGTCGATCACGATGCAGCGGTCCGGCTCGGCGGCTGCGATCGCCAGGAAGGCGTCACGGCGGCGCTGGTGGATGTCCAGCGTCTCCTTTTCGAAGCGGTCCGGACCGTCCTCGGCGCCACGCCGCGCGGCGGCGCGCCGCAAGCCCTCGGCGGGGTCAATGTCAAGGATCAGCGTCATGTCCGGCATCATGCCGTTGATGGCGACCTCCTCCAGAGCTTCCATGAAAGCCGGATCGAGGCCGCCGGTGACGCCCTGATAGACGCGCGACGAATCCAGGAAACGGTCGCAAAGCACGATGGAGCCGCGCTCCACCGCCGGCCGGATGACCTGCTCGACATGGTCGGAGCGTGCGGCGGCAAACAGCAACGCCTCCATCTTCGGCCCGAAAGGCTCGGCGGCGCCGGACAGGAGCACGTGCCTGACCGCCTCGGCGCCGGGTGACCCCCGGGTTCGCGGGTGAGGAGGACATCGTATTTCTTGGCGCGCATCTTCTGGGCCAGCCGCTCGATCTGCGTCGACTTGCCGGCGCCCTCGCCGCCTTCGAAGGTGATGAAAAATCCGCTTGCCAATCGAAAGGCCTTTGTCCTGCTTTGCGCTGGTGTCTTAGTCCGCGCCCGAGAAAAGGTCCACGCCGCAGGAACTCAACGCAGCCAGCCTACGGCCAGTTCCCTGGCGGCATCAAACGCTCGTTGCGGCAGTGTGCCGACGCCAACCGATTCGGCGGCGAAAAGCGGGGTTTCCTGGCTCAGCGTGTCGCCGATCCAGACGCGCAGCGCGCCGACGGGCTGTCCCTCCTCCACCGGCGCCGATACCGGCCCCTGATAGACGATCCTGGCGGTCAGCTTGTCGCGGTTGGCGATCGGCAGCAGGACGTCGATGGGCGCCTTTGCCTTCAGCGCTACGCTGGATTTGGCGCCGCCGAACACCTGGGCCTCGCCGACCACTTCGTTGCTGGCGAAAATCTCGGTCTTCTCGAAGGAGCGGACGCCCCATTCAAGCAGCTTGCGCGCTTCCTCGGCGCGCTCGCGGTCGTTGGCCAATCCGCTCATCGCCGCGATCACCCGCGTCCCGTCATGGCTGACCGAGCCGACGATGCCGAAACCGCCCGCCTCACTCGACCCGACCGCCAGCCCATCGGCACCGATGCCCATGGCCAGCAACGGGTTGCGGTTCTTTTGCGAGATCTTGTTCCAGGTGAAATCGGCCCGGCCGTAATAGAGATAGAGATCCGGATATTCGCGCCATATATGCAGGCCAAGCTGCGCCAGTTCGCGCACCGTCGTCTGCTGGCCGTCGGCCGGCAGGCCGGTCGAATTGACGAATGTCGATTTCGCGAGCCCGATCTGGCGGGCGCGATCGTTCATCTGCGCCGCGAAATTCTCTTCCGAACCGGCCATGCCTTCGGCCAGCACCATGCAGCCGTCATTGGCGGCCTGTATGGTGACCCCCTGGATCAGATCCTCGACCCGGATCGCCGATTTGAGCTTGGCAAACATGGTCGACGTTCCCGAAGGCGCACCGCCCTTGCGCCAGGCATTTTCCGAAACCACGAAGGTGTCGTCGAGGCTCATGCGCTTCGACTTGATGGCGTTGAAGACCATCTCCATCGTCATCAGCTTGGCCATCGAGGCCGGCGGGATCGGTTGGTCGGCATCCTTGGAAAACAGCACCGTGCCGGTTTCGGCATCGATCACGAAAGCCTGCGTGGCCTTGGTCTCAAAAAGCTGCGCGTTGGCCGGAACCAACGCGGCAAGCAAGAAGCCAAGGCCAAAAAGCCCGGCAAAAGGGTGGAAAAGGCGAAATCGCATGAAGAGGCTCGACTGTTAGCCGGCAGAAACTTGCCGCAACGCTATCAGGCTTCTTCCCGGCGGATCAACCGCGCAATGACAAAACCGGCGTGCCTTTGTTGGTCAGTTGCGCACAGCCAGCGCGTCCGGCGCGCCATGCGACCATGCCGCGCGCAAGAGGTCGTCGACATTGCCATGGCCATCCGGATAGAGATTGACCGCGTACCAGTCATTGCCGTCGAGTTCGGTGCTCTGGATTTCGGTCCTGCCGAACGGTTCGAGAGCCGCAGCCACCCGCTTTGCCTCGGCAGCATCGTCGAAGGATCCGGCGGCGACATAGTCGGAAACGGCAGGCGATGCCTGCGGGTTGGATTTCTTCCACGATTGCAGGATGTCGGCTGGCGACATGCCCTGGTCGTCAAGCGCTGCAAAGACGTCGGCGCGCTGTACGCGCTCATCCGCATAGGAGAGCGAAGCCACGGCAAAGGACGATTCCGGGCGCTGAGGCACGATCGGCCCGAATTCAGGCAGCGTCACATCGCTTGAGGCCGGTGCCTGCATCGACATCACTGGCTGTGTGTCGGAATTCGTCAACTGACCAGGAAACGGCACTACGGCAGGGGGTGCGCCAACAGATAGGCTCGGCGAAGGTCCGTTCATCGCCACCATGACGCCGGTCGGCAAGCCATCGGACGGGTCCGGGCGGTTGTTGCCCGGGCGATAGGAGGCGACCAGATATTGGTCGTCGTCGCCGTCGAGCGGCGCGCGGCCGATATATTCCACTTTGACCCTGGCCGTGCCGACCTTGGCATAGTCGAGCATTTGCGCGGCGCGTTCCGAGACATCGATGATGCGTCCCTCATGATAGGGGCCGCGGTCGTTGACGCGCACGATGACCGAGCTTCCGGTCTCGGTGTTGGTGACACGGGCATAGCTCGGCAGCGGCATGGTCGGATGCGCCGCGGTCAGATGGGTCATGTCGTAGACTTCGCCATTGGCTGTGAGACGACCGTGGAAGGCATCGCCATACCAGGAGGCGAGACCGACCTTGGCGTAGCGCTTGTCTTCCTTGGGGTAATACCACTTGCCGCGCACCTGATAGGGCTTGCCCAACTGGTCGCGGCCGCCGCCGCGCCGCATGTACTGAACGCGCGGGCTGGCCTTCACGCCGTACTCGGTCTCGGCAAAATATTCCTTCGAGCGAGGCTTCTTGTAGACCATGGCTTTCGGCTCGGACTGCGGCGACGCGCACGCGGCCAGCAACGCAGCCGAAAGAGCGCACAACACCAAAGCAGGAGCGCGACGAAGACGCCGATGCGTCGTGGTCTGCATGTTTTCCGATGTCCCCTACCGTCTCGACACAGGCGCCGCTTCTAGAATTTCGGCGGAGCCAGATGAGCAATGCCTGCGACGCGCCAATCCCCATCCCTTGTGCGCAGGAATTGTTTATCAGCGTATTAATCGATTGTGTCCGGAACCGGGCAGGAATGTGGCGGCCAGGTCCCGGGCTGGCCGGGCGCCTGTGAGGAGGCATCCGAGACCTCTGTCCTTTGGAGTCTGGAAGTGAACCTGTGGCATGAAGCGCGGCTGCCTGGAACCGACCGACCCGAGATACGTTCTGCGCCTCATGGATGAATTCATTGAACGTTTCGGGCAACAGACGTGGCTGCCCTTTTCCGTAATTTCAGCCAGGCTTTTGCTCGCGGCCGTCCTTGGCTCCATCGTTGGGATCGAACGCGAATGGCGTAACCGACCGGCCGGATTGAGGACACACATCCTGGTCTGTGTTGCGACGGCTCTAATTGCCATCCTCACGATCGAGATTACTCATCTTCACGTCTTCGATGGTCAGGAAATCGCCATTGATCCTATCCGCTTGATCGAAGCCACGACTGCCGGCGTGGCATTTCTGGCCGCGGGCTTGATCTTCTTCTCCAAGGGCGAGGTTCAAGGGCTTACCACTGGGGCGGGCATGTGGCTGGCAGGCGCCATAGGCCTGGCGGTTGGGCTCGGGTTCTGGCAGATCGCGGCTTTGGCTACCTTGCTCGCACTTGTCGTGCTGGGTCTTCTGCAACTTGTGCAGGTCGGCAGCAAGGATCGCAATTAGATCCCGGCTCCTTCGAAAACGGGTTCGCAGCTCCGTTCGGGTAACGAACGCCACCCCCTATTATCCATGGCAGCGCCGATGGTTGACTTGGCGATGGGCAACGCTCTAGAGAAATGAACCGCAAGCTGGTCCGGAAGGATAGGTATCATTCGATACCAACTGTCGTTCACTGGGTCGGTTGATGTTCCTAGATGATTGAAAAGTCACGTTGGAGGGATGGCCGAGCGGTTTAAGGCACCGGTCTTGAAAACCGGCGTGGGTGCAAGCCCACCGTGGGTTCGAATCCCACTCCCTCCGCCATTTCTCTGACATTATCTTTTTAAAACAACAGCTTAATTCTGATTTTGTTCGAGACCGGCCATTGGACCCACCATAAAATCAGCCGCAGCATTTTGGTTTTTGAATAGCACTTTTGACACCCGTTGGGAGCTGATCGAGCTCGATCGAGGAGCTCCGAGTGCGTGCCCGGTGCTCGCTTGGTGTGCCGTTAATTGACGATCACATACTCCCCTCGCCGGTACGTGCCTGAAGAATCCACAGATCGGTTTATCGAACTTGATCCTGCACAATGAAAACAACGATGATCATCGGTACGGTCAGCGCATGATCCTTAATCTGCTCATCGGCACCATCGCCATAAGCCTGACCGTTCTCATACACACATTTGGTCTGATCGCCGTTACCCATGCGATGGGACACCTGGTCGCCCGGTTTCGCATGCACGGGCGCCGCAGCCGCATCATTGCGATGATCAGCGTGGTCATGGGGCTCTTTGCCGTTATGACAGCGGAGGTGTGGCTCTGGGCAGGACTATACCGGTTGCTGAATATCTTCGCCGACTTCGAAACCGCCCTGTACTTTTCCACCATCACCTTCTCGACGGTTGGCTACGGCGACATCGTGCCGGCCCACGCATGGCGTGTCCTGGCGGCGCTTGAAGGCGTGAACGGATTTCTTCTGATTGGCTGGTCGACCGCCTATCTGATCGCGGCAGGCACCCGCATCGGCCCGTTCAAGGCCGGCGAACATTTCTGACAGGAGCCAATGCTCAGACCGCCGCCGAATGCCTGGCTTTGCCGGTTTCGAAATATTTGTCGAACTTTGCCGCGATGCTTCTGACAAAGGGCCGACTTTCCGCCGGCACGACGAAACTGTCGCCATCAAGCTCAAGCAATCGCGCAGGATCGCGGAGGGCTGTGGAACTCGCCTTGACGAGAAGTCTTTGGCCGGCTTCGCCAAAGCGCTCCACCAGATCGAGCGCCGAGAAGCAGAAATCGCACATCAGGCGCTCTATGATCCAGCCGCGAACCCGGTCGTCATCGGAAAGCGCGATACCGCGGACCGCGGCCAGCCCGCCGTCCGCGACCATGCGCCCATATTCAGCGGTCGAAGGCATGTTCTGTGCATAGCCTTGCCGAAATTGGCTGACGGACGATGGGCCAAGGCCGATCAAGGTTTCGCAGCGATCCTCGGTATAGCCCTGAAAGTTCCGGTGCAAAGTCCCGGCGCTGGCCGCAAGCGCCAACGCGTCGCCCGGTTTGGCGAAATGGTCGAGCCCGATTGCCTCGTATCCCTGGTTCACGATCGCCCGTGCTGCCAGTTGCGACTGGGCAAATCGCTCCGCGGGACCCGGCAACCAGGCCTCGTCGATCATCGTCTGATGTTTCTTGAACCACGGTACATGCGCATAGCCAAACAGTGCGATCCGATCCGGTTCCAGGGTCAGTGCCTGCGTAACCGTGGAAGCGACGCTTTCCCTGGTCTGGTGCGGCAGACCGTAAAGCAGGTCCAGATTGACCGATTCGACGCCGCGCGAACGAACGCCGTCGACGACAGTCTTGGTCTGCAGGAAGCTCTGCTCGCGGTTGATCGCCTTCTGCACCTTCGGATCGAAATCCTGGACGCCGAGGCTCGCACGGGTCATGCCGATTTCTGCAAGCGCATCGAGGCGGGCATCGTCGATATCGTTGGGTTCGATTTCAACGCTGATCGTGGCGCTTGGAAGAAAGCCGAAGCCCTTGCGCAGGGCGGTTCCCAGCGCCACCATATCTTCGGGCTTGAGCATCGTCGGCGAACCACCGCCGAAATGGACGGCACGCACACGACCTTTGCCTGCAACAAGACCGGCGACGGTAGCGATCTCGGCATGCAGTGAGCGGAGATAGATCGTCACCGGTTCGTAATGGCGTGTCTGCTTGGTATGGCAGGCACAAAACCAGCAAAGCTTGTCGCAGTATGGGATGTGCAGATAGAGCGAGATTTCGTCGCCCTCGTTGAGCGCTTGCAGCCAGCCACCACAAACGGCAGCATCAACGCCTGGATGGAAATGCGGCGCGGTCGGATAGCTGGTGTAGCGTGGAACGTTCTCACCGAGCCTGGCAACTAATTCTGGCCGCATGTCGCTATCCGATCCCCTTTGCATGGCGCGACACTGATCACATTGGGCGCGAGCGGCCTTGATTTCGGTCAAGGCCGCCCGCGGACAAACTGCCGCAAGGTTCTTTTGTGCGCCAATGCTACCTTCTGGACAGATGGAATCTCTCGGACGATGAAGATGACCGTGCGCCAAGACGTTCACAGTTCCAGCATTCCAGTGCTTTGCCAGTCTTGCGAGGCACGGCACCGCGGCGTTTGCGGTGCGCTCGATCCCGACCAATTGGTAAGCCTGGCCAAAACCTCATCGAGGCATACCGTTGAACCGGGCACAGAACTGATTGGCGACGCCGAGACCGTCGACAGCTATTCGAACGTGCTTTCCGGCGTTGTGAAGCTGACCAAGAGCCTTTCGGACGGACGCCAGCAGATTGTCGGCCTCCAGTTCGCCCCCGATTTTCTGGGCAGGCCCTTCAAGGTGGAAAGCGCGATCAACGCTGAAGCCGCAACCGCGGTTTCCGTGTGTTCGTTTCCAAAGGCCGCCATCGAGCGGATGATGAAGGAATCTCCGGAAATCGAGCATCGTCTGCTCAAACAAGCGCTCAACGAACTCGACGAAGCCCGCGACTGGATGGTGACGCTCGGGCGCAAGAGTGCTTCGGAAAAGGTGGCGAGCTTTCTCCTGATGATCGCCAGGAACATCGATCCCACGCTGGACCCGGCGGCGCAGTCGACGACCTTCGACCTGCCTTTGACCCGCGCCGCTATCGCCGATTTTCTCGGCTTGACGATCGAGACGGTCAGCCGCCAACTGACCAGGCTGCGAACAGACAGCGTGATCCGGATCGACAATAATCGGCGCGTGACGGTGGACAACATGGGCCGGCTGGAACGCCGCTCCGGCGCCTAACCGCCATCGACCCCGATCATCGGCAAGACGTGCTCGCGTTCGAAGGCGATATGCCGGCGCAAACTTTCGAAGAAGCCGCGCAGCATGAAGCCGACAGCCTCGGCATTCTCAACACTCTCGCCATGGCCGATCGCTAACAGATTTTCAGTCACTTCGCCGGCAAAGCATTCATCCTCCACGTGTTCGGCGCGCAGTCGACGAGTTGAAGCAAGGTTGGCATCCCTGCCGGTCAAAACAGCCTCGTAGGCCGGAAAGATCACCGTCTCCTCATATTGATGAATGTTGCGCAACAGCGGAACGATCGCGTTTGCCGCAGCCAGGCATGCCAGGCTATCGACCCTGGGCAGGGTGTCGGCTATTTTTTCCAAGGCATCGCAGAGCTGCAGCTTTTCCAGATGCGCACGTTTCATGAGCGCAACCGGGACTGCTTCTCTGCCAGATCGAACTATCGGCATCGATCTGTCGCGGCTCGTTTCGAACAGCGACGATCGCAGCTCCCTCTCCCTGTTCAATGACAGCCTCCCGATCCTTTGCAAATCCAACGCTGCCCAATCCAAAATCAAATGGCTTTGACATGGATCAAGGCGCCAGCCGCGTGACTGCTGGATTGGTGTCAGGCGGATTGACGTCCGCGCACAGGAATCCGAAGTCGGGGACAGGTCATGAAGTTCGGCACGCAAGTCTTCGCTTTGGCCCTTTTTACCTTTGCCGCCCTGGTGGCCGCCGGTTTCGGAGTGGACGAGCCCTTCCGGCAGCATATGTGGGTGCTGTTTCTTGTGCTGCTCGGTTTTGTCGCCATCCTCCTCCGCAACACGAGTTTCGAAGCTGCCGCTCCGATCGACCCGTCCGCCTACATGGATGGTCCAATCCGCTACGGCGCCATCGCCACCATGTTCTGGGGTGTGGTTGGCATGCTGGTCGGGGTGGTCATCGCGCTGCAGCTTGCCTATCCCGATCTCAACATCCAGCCCTGGTTCAACTTCGGCCGCTTGCGGCCTCTGCACACCTCGGGCGTCGTCTTCGCCTTCGGCGGCAACGCGTTGCTTTGCACGTCTCTCTATGTCGTCCAACGCACATGCCGCGCCCGGCTGTTCGGTGGCGATCTCGCCTGGTTCGTGTTCTGGGGCTACCAGCTCTTCATCGTCATGGCCGCGACCGGTTATCTGCTCGGCATCACCGAGAGCCGCGAATATGCGGAACCCGAATGGTATGTCGACATCTGGCTGACCATCGTTTGGGTCGCCTACCTGATCCTGTTTCTGGGCACCATCCTGAAGCGCAAGGAACCGCACATCTACGTCGCCAACTGGTTCTACCTTTCCTTCATCGTGACCATCGCGATGCTGCATGTGATCAACAACCTATCGATGCCGGCCTCCTTTCTCGGCTCCAAGAGCTATTCTGCATTTTCCGGAGTTCAGGACGCCCTGACGCAATGGTGGTACGGCCACAATGCCGTCGGGTTCTTCCTCACAGCCGGCTTCCTCGGCATGATGTATTATTTCGTGCCCAAGCAGGCCAACCGGCCGGTCTATTCCTACCGCCTGTCGATCGTCCATTTCTGGGCAATCATCTTCCTCTACATCTGGGCCGGGCCCCATCACCTGCACTACACCGCCCTGCCCGATTGGGCGCAGACGCTCGGCATGGTGTTCTCGATCATGCTGTGGATGCCGTCATGGGGCGGCATGATCAACGGCCTGATGACGCTGTCGGGCGCCTGGGACAAGCTGCGCACCGATCCCATCATCCGCATGATGGTGATAGCCATCGCCTTCTACGGCATGTCGACCTTCGAAGGCCCGATGATGTCGATCAAGACGGTCAACTCGCTGTCGCATTATACCGACTGGACCATTGGCCACGTCCATTCCGGCGCACTCGGCTGGGTCGGCATGATCTCGTTTGGCGCAATCTACTTCATGGTGCCGAGACTCTGGAACCGTGAACGCCTCTATTCGCTCAGGCTCGTCACCTGGCATTTCTGGCTGGCGACGCTCGGCATCGTCGTCTACGCCGCGGTGATGTGGGTGTCCGGCATCATGCAGGGCCTGATGTGGCGCGAATACGACGAACAGGGCTTCCTGGTCTACTCCTTCGCCGAAACCGTGGCAGCCATGCATCCTTACTACATCATGCGTGCCATCGGCGGCGCCATGTATCTGGCCGGCGCCCTGCTCATGGCCTGGAACATCGCCATGACCATCCTCGGCTACCAGCGCGAAGAAGAACCTATGCCGGGCGCCCTGCCCGTCCTGCAGCCTGCCGAATAAGGAGCCAGACAATGGGCTTGATGGACAAACACGCGCTGATCGAGAAGAACGCCACGCTTCTGCTCATCGGTTCGCTTCTCGTGGTCACCGTGGGCGGTATCGTCGAGATCGCACCGCTCTTCTATCTCGATAATACGATCGAGAAGGTGGAAGGCATGCGGCCTTACTCGCCGCTCGAACTTGCTGGTCGAAACATCTATGTCCGCGAGGGCTGCTACCTCTGCCACAGCCAGATGATCCGCCCGTTCCGCGACGAGGTCGAGCGCTACGGCCACTACAGCCTGGCGGCCGAGTCGATGTACGACCACCCCTTCCAGTGGGGATCGAAGCGCACCGGACCTGATCTCGCCCGCGTCGGCGACCGCTATTCCAACCTGTGGCACGTGGATCACCTGACAGATCCACGGTCCGTGGTGCCGGAATCGATCATGCCGAGCTATGCCTTCCTGAAGGACAAGCCGATCGCGGTGAAGGACTTCTCTACGCATCTGGTCGCCAACAGGCGCGTCGGCGTCCCCTACTCCGACGACATGATCGCCAACGCCAATGCCGATTTGATGGCGCAGGCTGATCCCAACGCCGACCCATCCGGCCTCGAGGCCCGCTACCCCAAGGCTAAGATCGGTGACTTCGACGGCAACCCGCAGCAGGTGACGGAGATGGACGCGCTGGTCGCCTATCTCCAGATGCTCGGCACGTTGGTCGATTTCAAGAACTACGACGAAGCCGCCGGCTACCGCTGAGGAGGTTTGTCCATGGATTACAATTTGATGCGGGAGTTCGCTGACAGCTGGGGTCTGGTCGCCATGTCGCTGTTTTTTGTCGGCGCAATCATCTTTGCCCTGCGCCCCGGCAGCCGCAAGCTGGCCGACGAAGCTGCCCGGATTCCCCTTGAGGACGAGTGATCATGAGCGACGAGCACATCGATGAAATCTCTGGTGTTTCAACCACGGGTCATGAGTGGGACGGCATCCGGGAGCTCAACAACCCGCTTCCGCGCTGGTGGGTCTGGACGTTCTACATCACCATAGTCTGGGCGATCGGGTACACGATCGCCTATCCGGCATGGCCTCTGCTGCACACGGCAACCAAGGGTGTGCTCGGCTATTCCAGTCGCAACGATGTCGGGAACGAGTTGTCCAAGGCTGAAGCAGCCAAGGGCAAATATGTCGCCGCGATAGAAGCGAAAAGTGTTTCGGAGATCGCGGCGGACGACACGCTGCGCGAATTCGCCGTCGCCGCCGGCGGTGCCGCGTTCAAGCTCAATTGCGTGCAGTGCCATGGTTCCGGCGCCCAGGGCTCCAAGGGCTTCCCCAACCTCAACGACGACGACTGGCTGTGGGGCGGCAAGGCGGACCAGATCCAGCAGACGGTTACACATGGCATTCGCTTCGCCACCGATCCGGATACGCGCCTGTCCGAAATGCCGGCCTTTGGCGACATCATCACTGCCGATCAGATCAAACAGGTCAGCGCCTATATTGCCAGCCTGTCCCAAACCGTCAGCGATCAGGTGTTGGTGGCGCCCGGCGCCAAGGTCTTTGCCGAAAACTGCGTGGCCTGTCATGGCGACAATGCAAAGGGCAACAAGGAACTCGGCGCTCCTGATCTGACCGACGCCATCTGGCTCTACGGATCGGGCGAAGCCGCCATCGCCGCCCAGGTAACCGCACCGAAACAGGGCGTGATGCCGGCTTGGGGCGCGCGCCTGGGCGAAACCAGGGTGAAGGAACTTGCGGTTTACGTGCATTCGCTTGGCGGTGGGGAATAGGAACGGGGCCCTATTCCCTGCCCTTCACCGTCCAAGCGACGAGGCCCGGCTCTGCCGGGCCTCGATCTGTTTGCGCGGACCTGGCGATTGACCTGCATCAACGCGGCGCCATCCGGTCGGCGGCACAATCCGATCGACGCTGCATTTCGCTGACCTGGCTGCACCAGCCAAGACATTTACCCCGGCGAAATCACGAGTTGCGCGACGGGAGAAACCAGTGCTGGACAATATGCAGGTAGAACGGCTCGAGGCTGAGGCGGTCAACTCCGCCAAGGTGCGCCAGCCAATGTATGCCGCGCGCAGGAAGATCTTCCCGAAGCGGGCCTCGGGCAGCTTTCGCCGATTCAAATGGATCGTGATGGCGATCACGCTGGGCATCTACTATCTGACACCGTGGCTGCGCTGGGATCGGGGTCCGTTTGCCCCCGACCAGGCCGTGCTGCTCGATGTCGCCAACCGGCGCTTCTACTTCTTCTTCGTCGAGATATGGCCGCAGGAATTCTACTATGTCGCCGGTCTTCTGGTCATGGCCGGCGTCGGTCTTTTCCTGATCACGTCAACGGTCGGCCGTGCATGGTGTGGCTACACATGCCCACAGACCGTATGGGTCGATCTGTTCCTGGTCGTCGAGCGCGCGATCGAGGGCGACCGCAACGCCCGCATCAAGCTCGATGCCGGTCCTTGGACCACTCGTAAGCTTGTGCTGCGGGCATCGAAACACGTCACCTGGCTGGTCATAGGCGCAGCGACTGGTGGCGCATGGATCTTCTATTTCGCCGATGCGCCGACGCTGCTCGGCGAACTCTTCACCGGCACGGCAGCGCCTGCCGCCTACATCACCGTCGCGGTTCTGACGGCGACGACCTACACGTTTGGCGGGCTGATGCGCGAACAGGTCTGCACCTATATGTGCCCATGGCCGCGCATCCAGGCAGCCATGCTCGACGAGAGCTCGCTCACCGTCACCTACAATGACTGGCGCGGCGAACCGCGCACGCGTCACGCCAAGAAGGTTCTTGCCGCAGGGCATCCCGTCGGCGATTGCGTCGACTGCAATGCCTGTGTCGCCGTCTGTCCGATGGGGATCGACATACGCGACGGTCAGCAACTCGAATGCATCACCTGCGCGCTCTGCATCGATGCCTGTGACGGCGTCATGGACAAGCTCGGCAAAGCGCGAGGACTGATCTCCTACGCGACGCTCTCCGACTACAACGCCAACATGATCCTGGCCACCGCCGGCGGCGCCAGCTCGGTCAATCCATCACTGGTCAGGACGGATGACGGCCTGTTTTCGCACAGGGTGGCGCATTTCCATATCCACAAGATCTTTCGGCCACGAACCTATGTCTACATGGCCATGTGGTCGCTGATCGGGCTGGGCCTGCTCTTTTCGCTGCTGACGCGCGACCGGCTCGAAATCAATGTCCTGCACGACCGCAACCCGCAATTCGTGACGCTCTCGGACGGCTCGATCCGCAATGGCTATACCGTCAAGCTCTTGAACATGATCCCCGAACCGAGAACGATTATCGTCACCCTCGGGGGTTTGCCAGGCGCGGAGATGAGCATCGTTGGCGTCGACCTCCCCGCCGATCGCTCCTTTGCGGTCCAGGTCGAACCCGACCGGCTGAAGATGCTGAAGGTTTTCGTGCGCCTGCCCGCCGATCAGATTAATCGCCAGGCGCAGACCTTCACATTCCGCGTCGAAGACAAGGTCAGCTTCGAGTCCAACGAATACACCGCCACCTTCAATGCGCCGGAGATCGCCAGATGAACGCCACCACGCGAAAACCCCGCGAGTTCACCGGCAGGCACATGTTGGCCACCGTCCTTGCCTTTTTCGGCGTGGTCATCGCGGTCAATCTCACGATGGCGACGCTTGCCAACACAAGCTGGACCGGCCTTGTCGTCGAAAATACCTATGTGGCGAGCCAGCAATTCAACAAGAAGGCCGAGGAAGGCCGTGCGCAGGCAGCGCTTGGCTGGACCGGCCAGTTGACCATCGCATGGGGCGAAGTCCGCTATCGCATCATCGACGCCGCGGGCAAACCGGTTTCCCTGCATGGCGTGAAGGTGCTGTTTCGCCATCCGGCTTACGAGAAAGAGGATGAGTCCGTCACGCTCGCCCTGGTCTCTGGCCAGGAGTTTGCAGCACAACACGTGCCAAGGGATGGTGTCTGGATCATCGAAATAGACGCCGATGCCGGCCTGGCAAAACCTTATCGCGACGTGCGCAGGGTCATGATTTCCCAAGGGGTGCTGAAATGAGCTGCTGCGCGCCGGGCGCTGAAATGGCGCTGGATCTGGTCAGCCCCGCTTCGGTCCTGCCGTCAAGCCAGGAGGTCAGGCTGGCGAGCCGGTCGCTGGGCGATGACCTTCATCAGACCGACCTGTCGGTACCGACGGTTCACTGCGGCGCCTGCATCCAGATGATCGAGACCGCGTTGGGAAAGCTCAATCACGTCCAGGCCGCCCGCGTCAACCTTTCAACGAAGCGGGTCTCGGTCCAGTGGCGCGGCGATGAGGTTCCACCATTGGTCGCAGTGCTCGGGCGCCTGGGCTACCAGGCACATCTGTTCGAAGCCGACACCGATGCGAAGGACAGGACGTTATCGGAGCTCATCCGCGCCGTCGCCGTTGCCGGCTTTGCGGCGGGCAACATCATGCTGCTCTCGGTGTCGGTCTGGTCCGGCGCCGAGGGCGCCACCCGCGACCTGTTCCACTGGGTCTCCGCGCTGATCGCCATTCCCGCCCTTGCCTTCGCCGGCGGTATCTTCTTCAAGTCGGCGTGGACTGCGCTGCGCCACGGCCGCATGAATATGGACGTGCCGATCGCTGTCGGCGTGTCGCTGGCCTACGCCATGAGCCTCTATGAGACGATCACCCATGGCGACCACGCCTATTTCGACGCGTCGGTATCGCTGCTGTTCTTCCTGTTGATCGGCCGCACGCTCGATCACGTGATGCGCGAGCGCGCCCGCACCGCGGTGAAGAGTCTGTCGCAGTTGGCCGCGCGCGGCGCCATGGTGTTGCGCGGCGACGGCGCACGCGACTATTTGCCGGTTGGCGAGATCGAACCAGGGATGCAGTTGCTTATTGCAGCCGGCGAAAGAATCCCCGTCGACGGCAGGATTGCGCGCGGGACATCCGACGTCGACTGCTCCCTGGTCTCCGGCGAGAGCACGCCCAGAAGCGTGGCGCCAGAAGATACCGTGCAGGCCGGCGTGCTCAACCTTACCGGTCCGCTGACGATCGAGGCCACAGCCGCCGCGAAGGATTCGTTCCTGGCAGAAATGGTTCGGCTGATGGAAGCCGCGGAGGGCGGTCGCGCCCACTATCGCCGGATCGCCGATCGTGTTTCAGCGCTCTATGCCCCGGTGGTTCATCTCACCGCCTTCGCGACATTCCTAGGCTGGATGGCGGTGACTGGCGACTGGCACCGGGCGATCACCATCGCTATTGCCGTTCTGATCATCACATGCCCATGTGCGCTCGGCCTCGCCGTGCCGATCGTCCAGGTGGTCGCGGCGCGGCGCCTGTTCGACCACGGCATCATGGTCAAGGATGGGTCGGCCATGGAGCGCCTGGCTACGGTCGATACGGCTGTGTTCGACAAGACCGGCACGCTCACGCTCGGACAGCCCCGGCTCGTCAACGCGGCCTCGATCGATCCGGCAATGTTGATGATTGCGGCCACCATGGCCGCACATTCGCGTCATCCGTTTTCAAAGGCCATCTCCGGTTTTGCCACTTCTAGCGGGCAACTCACATTCGATACCGTCAGCGAGCATGCAGGGTTCGGAATCGAAGCCACCCACGCCGGGACCACCTGGCGACTGGGTCGGCGCGGATGGGCGGGATGGAAAGCCCGGACCGGTGGCGAAGGCAAGCATGGCTATGGCGGAACGGTTTTGACCAGGAATGGGCTGATTGTTGCTACCTTCGCCTTCGAGGATGCGCTGCGTGCCGACGCCAGGGCTGCCGTCCAGCAATTGAACGACGCTGGAATAGCGGTGGAAATGCTGTCAGGCGATACCGCCCATGCCTGCCAGGATGTTGCGAAAATGCTGGGTGTCGGCGACTTCGTTCCGTGTCTGCTGCCATCCGGCAAGGTTGAACGCATCGAGTCCCTTAGACGCGATGGACATAAGGTCTTGATGGTCGGCGATGGCCTCAATGACACGCCGGCGCTGAGCGCGGCCCATGTCTCGATCGCACCGGCCACCGCCGCCGACATTGGCCGCAATGCAGCCGACTTCGTTTTCCTGCGCGAAAGCCTCATGGCGGTTCCGCTGGCGCTGGACGTTTCGCGCAACGCGGGAAACCTGATCCGCCAGAACATCGCGATCGCCATCGTCTACAATGCTGTCGCCGTGCCGATCGCCATTCTCGGGCACGTCACGCCATTGATAGCGGCGATTGCCATGTCGGCGTCATCGCTGCTTGTCATTGGCAATGCAATGCGTTTGCGGCGTTCCATGCCAGGTTCGCCGGCGAAAGTGGTTCGGACCTCCAGAGGATCCGGCGTCAACGAATTCTCGCGATCCTCATGACGACCCTTGCCTACCTCATCCCGGTCGCCCTCTTCCTTGGCGCGCTAGGCCTGGGCGGGTTCCTGTGGGCGTTGAGAAGCGGCCAGTACGATGATCTCGATGGCGCTGCGGAGCGCATTCTAATCGACCGCGACGACGGCGCGGAGAATGCTCCTCGCTCCAAGTGACTCAGATCAAAGCGCTGCGGGTCGGGATGTCCCATCGTCGGCCGACGTAAGATCAGGAGGGTAAGGATGCTAGCCGAAGCCATCATGACGAAAGCAGTCATCACGACGGATGCGAACGCGACGATCGCCGAAGCGGCCGAGCTCATGCTTTCAAACAAAGTCAGCTGCCTCCCGGTAACCGACAGCGACGGTGCCCTCGTTGGAATTGTAAGCAAAAGCGACTTCTTGCGCCGAGAAGAACTTGGGACCCAGCGTGTGCGTCCGCGCTGGCTGGAGTTTGATCTTGGCCCGGGCACAGTCGCCGAAGACTATGCGCGCTCGAACGGACGGATCATCCATGAGGTGATGACCACAGCCGTCATTTCGGCGTCTCCAGGCGCCTCAATTGCACAGATTGTCAACTTGATGATGCAACACCGCATCAACAATGTGCCGATTGTCGATCGGGACAGGGTCGTCGGCATCATCACGCGAACTGATTTGCTGCCTGTCCTGATCCGCGCCATGCCGAAACAGGGCACCACGCCACCCGATGACGACCTGATCCGCAAGGCCGTACTTGCCGAGCTGCAGGGACAATCGTGGGGCGGCGGTGACTTGATTGATGTAAGGGTCAGCGACGGCGTCGTCGAACTGACCGGGGCGATTGTCGACGAGCGTCAACGGAAAGCCGCGATCGTTGCGGCGGAGAACGTTGCCGGCGTCGGACAAGTCAAGGACAGCCTCTTCCTCCGTACAGATCCGCTCTCGGTGATGGTTTCATAGCTGCGGAAAAAAGCGGGGACGCCAAGCAGCGTCCCTTGGGGTTCTGCTCCCTTCCCACATCACTTAGACATGAGGCTGTCGGCGAGTTCCTCCAGCGTATAGCGCCCGTCATGGTTGGCGAGCACGCTGTCGGCAGCGAAGACGCCCGTCCATCGCCAAGCTCGAAACCGAGCGGGACTTGCTCGACCATTCTTGACGCACAAGATTGCCGCAGTCGAGGCTGTTTGTTGCTCCAATTAACACTCACCAATTTGCGCCAGCGCAAAGAAACGCTGCGTCAGGTCAGTTAGCTTCTGCTCATCCGCAACGGTTGAGATAGGAGATTGATATGATCACGCGACGCGAAGCCCTCTTCGGAGCAGCGATTGGCGCTGCCGCCGTGGCGGCACTGCCCGCACTGTCGGCAACGGTGACGAAAGCAGACATTCGAGGACTTCCCCGCGACAAGGTCAAGCTCGTGGCACCGCCTTTTGTGCATCCGCACGACCAGATCGCCAAAGGCGGTCCGAAGATCGTCGAATTCACCATCACGATCGAGGAGAAACCGATGGTCATCGACGCCGACGGGACGCAGCTCAATGCAATGACTTATAACGGCTCGATCCCGGGCCCGCTGATGGTCGTCCACCAAGACGATTATGTCGAGCTGACGCTCATCAATCCCGACACCAACTCGCTAGCCCACAACATCGATTTTCACGCAGCGACGGGTGCGCTGGGCGGCGGCGCCCTCACCTTGATCAATCCCGGCGAACAGGTGACGCTGCGCTTCAAGGCAACCCGAACGGGAACTTTCGTCTATCACTGTGCTCCCGGCGGACCGATGATCCCGTGGCACGTCGTCTCCGGCATGAATGGCGCCATCATGGTGCTGCCGCGCGACGGGCTCAGGAACGACAAGGGCGAGCCGGTCAAATACGACAAGATCTTCTATATCGGCGAGAGCGACTTCTATATTCCGCGCGATGAGAAGGGCAATTACAAGAGCTATGAATCGGCAGGCGACGGCTACGACGACATCGTCAAGGTCATGCGCGGGCTGATCCCGACGCATGTGGTGTTCAACGGCAGGGCCGGTTCGCTGACCGGCGACAACGCCATGAAGGCGAAGGTCGGCGAGACCGTGTTGATCGTCCATTCGCAGGCCAACCGCGATACGCGGCCACATCTCATCGGTGGACACGGTGACTATGTCTGGGAACAAGGAAAATTCGCCAATCCGCCGGCCAAGGATCTGGAAACCTGGTTCATCCGCGGCGGCTCGGCAGGCTCGGCGCTCTATACGTTCCTGCAGCCCGGTGTCTACGCTTACGTCAACCACAATCTGATCGAAGCTGTGGAACTCGGGGCGACCGCTCACTTCATGGTGGAGGGCGAATGGGATGACGACCTGATGACGCAGGTCGAGGCGCCTAAACCCATCGCCACCAACTGACGGCACTCCAATTTGCCCGGACAGCGTCGCTGTCCGGGCATGGACAAAAGCCATGTCACCTCTCATCGTCAAGGTTGTCTCGGTCGCCATGGCGGCTGCATCGGTTCCGATGGGCTTGTCTGCCATCGGCCGGAACGGACATCGACAGTCCTACCCTGCCGCCACGACAGTTACCCTGGTCCCCGGTTCGATCACATATCCCCTGCCGGGCGAGTTCCTGAGGAATGGGCGCCCGCAAGCAAATCCGCGGCTCAGCCGACAGTTCAATAAACCTATCGAAATCATGACCTATCAGGTCAGCGCGTCAGACTATGCGAGCTGTGTGGCGGCTGGCGGCTGTCAGCCGGCACAGGAGACGCACGCGATCGCGCCCGATGCTCCCGCTACCGGAGTGAGCTATCTCGACGCCAATGCCTACGCCCAATGGTATTCGAAGGCGATAGGCGACGACTGGCGGCTGCCATCCGATGAGGAGTGGGCGTTTGCCGCGGCCGAGCGGTTTGCAGGGGAATTTGAGGGTGTCGAAAACGATACCAACAATCCCGCCAGGCGTTGGCTCACCAGCTACAAGGCCGAGGTGGACCTCAATCGCAAACCGGACCCCTTGCCCAGGAGCCGTGGCTCCTTTGGTGTGAATTCCTTAGGCCTCGCCGACTTTTCCGGCAACGTCTGGGAGTGGACTTCGACCTGCTATGTCCGCACCACGTTGGCTGCGGACGGGACCGATGTCGTGAGTTCGGTCGACAATTGCGGCGTCCACGTCCTTGAAGGGCTTCACAGGGCGTACATGTCGAACTTCGTCGGCGACGGGAAAAGCGGTGGCTGCGCCGTTGGCACACCTCCCGACAATCTTGGATTCAGGCTGGTCCGGGACCATCGAGGATGGGCGAACCGTTTCCTCGGCTACCTCGGCATTGCCTGAAAAAACAGCAGCGTCCGCTCCATCGTGTTTCGCCTGCACTCCCGTCGCCTCACTGTGCCTTTGGCGTCATCAACGCGGTTCCGTAGATCAGGATGAAGCTTGCGAATGCCGCCACCCATGCGGTGCCGGCCATGTCGATCACCACGCCATAGGGCACAAAGGCGGCCAGGATTCTCAATGATCCCGCCAAAAGGACGGTCACGAAGATGAACGAGGCGCCTTTCCCAGCCTTGAGCTCTCGCCCGGTGTGCCCGAGCGTCGCGCGGGTCATCACGGCAAGCGTCATTGAGCCCACCGCGCCAGTCCCGAGCGCGTGAAGTCCTGCCGCCGCCGGCACGGCATCGGGAAAGAAGATCGACGCCGATACCAGGGCAAGACCGATCGGCACGAAGGCGTAGGCAAGATGCAGAACCAGCACCAGCGGATCCCGCAACGTGCGTTCGCCAGCCCAACGCGACAGACGCCATGTCTGGCAGACTGCCGCGACGGCCACGAGCGTTGCCGACACTTCGTGGTCGGGAGCGAGCGTCCAAGCAGCCAGCGCAATGGCTGAGATGGCTATCGAGGCGACGTCAAAACGATCGAACGGCGCAGGCAGCCGCCCAGGATTTTCGCGGACGAGCCAGTTGCGGGTGAAGCTTGGAATGATGCGCCCCCCGATCAGCGAGATGAACATGATCGCCGCAGCCATGCCGAGCCTGCGACTGATGTCAGATGTGCCTTGAAGGTGGGCCTCGATATGGAACGCACCGTTGGCGCACGCCAGGACGGCGAGCGGCAGCAGCACCTTGAGATTGCGCCAGTTCCGCCCTGCGATGATTTCGCGTGCCGCAGCGGCTGCGACAGCAAGCAGAAATGAACCGTCGATCACGGCTGCCGCTACCCAGCCGATATCCGCCGAGACGAAGACAGCGGCACGGCCGGCAAGCCACAGGACCACCAACGCCAGCAGGGGCAGGCCTTGCACGGGCAGCCGGCCGGTCCAGTTCGGGATGGCTGTCAGCAGGAACCCGGTAACGATCGCCGGCAGATAGCCGAACAGCATCTCGTGAATGTGCCAGTCGACGGGAACGAACGCACTGTGGGCATCGAGTTCGCCGGCATACATCGGCAGCCAAAGCAGAATGGAGAGCGCAGCATACAGCGACCCGAGGAGAAAGAAGGGCCTGAACCCGTAGGAAAGAAATGCAGGCCCGGCGTAGGCCTGCAGGCGTGGAATCCCCATGACTGTATCCTCAAATGAACAGGGCCGGATGAACCGCCGCCCTCGGTCCGTCCGGCCCGTGCCCGCCCTTTTTGCGGCAGGCATGCCTGTATCGATTGCTGTCAGTTCGCAGGAACCTGGGTGAACAGGTCGGCGAACACCGTTTTTGCCTTCCCAGGATGCTTGACCGCCTTGGCGGAATCGAGATTGACCGGCTTGCCGACAACGATCAGTGCGACCATCCCCATGCCGTAGTGGGGCGCGCATTTGACGCCGTAGACGCCCTCCTTTGTCACCGTGACGGTAATTTCCTCGCTGGGCTTGCCCTTGAAAGGCTCAGCGCCATCCGGAAGCATGCCCTTGATCGACTCGGCGTCGTGTGTCTTGTCGGTCGGCACGAACTTGACGGTTTCGCCGGGTGCCGCCTGGACGAAGGCCGGCTGGAAAACCATTGCGCCTTTTTCGCCCTTGTTGAGCATTTGCACCACATGCTCTTCAGCGCTTGCGCCGCTTGCGAGCGCCAAGAGGGAGATTGCGGCAGCGAGGATGGTGAGTTTCATCGATTTGTCCTTTGTTTCGTCTTCGCGGCGTTGCGCCGTTCCATGCCATTTAGCTTGATGCGGCCCGAGACAATTTGCGCTGGCGCAAACTCGGGATAAGAAAGGTCTGACCTGAACGCTGGGGCGTGGGGAAATCCGCTTGGTTCTGCTGGATCGATCGCTGATATCGAAGCTGCCGCTCTTCCAGGGACTGACCCCTGACGAGCAGAGCGAGCTTCTCCAAAGCGCGAGATCGTCACGCTATGCCAAGGACTCCGCGATCTTCGAGCAGGAAACCGAGGCCCATTCGTTCTTCGTGTTGATCTCTGGCCACATACGCGTCTTCCGCACCACGCCGGATGGACAGCAGGTCATCGCCAGGTACATCAGCGAAGGCGAGATCTTTGGCGTCGCCGCAGCCCTTGGCCGGACGACCTATCCCGCCAGCGCAATCGCGGCGGTGGACTGCGTGGTACTGGCTTGGCCCAACGCCCTATGGCCTGATCTGTCGAGACGCTTCCCCGTGTTTGGGGCAGCCACCTACAGGACGGTTGGAAGCAGGCTGCAGGAGACGCAGACGCGGGTGGTGGAGATGTCCACGGAACAGGTGGAGCAGCGGGTTGCGCATGCGCTGCTGCGACTGGCTAACCAGACCGGCCGAAAGACCGACAGTGGCATAGAGATCGACTTCCCGATTTCGAGGCAGGACATTGCGGAGATGACGGGAACGACGCTGCACACCGTCAGCCGGCTCCTCAGCAAATGGGAAGAGAACGGAATAATTGTCAGCGGGCGCCAGAGAGTCACGGTCAAAGATGCGCATCGCCTTGTGGTTCTGGCCGAGAACCGGGTAAAAGACTGATCGTCATCGTTCTCCTCGAATGGCCAATTCGAGTTCGACGAGAAAGTCGCCCTCATCGACTTGATGTTCACGGCATGCCTCAGTCACCGTATGGAAAGTGCCTATCGGACAGCCGACGCAGAGCATCTTGTGTCTCAGCACCACAGCGACCGTTGCCGGCCATTTCCTCATGATTTCGTCGACGACCATATCGGGTTTGATCGAACTGCGCTGTTTCATGATGACGTCTCCGCGATTTGCGAAGCCCTCTTCATAAATCCGGCTCGGACTGCCTTCGTTGCGCTTACGCAACTTCACAGCAAATGCGCTGAACCGCTCTCTGAGCAGGACTGTTTTGCGCGAGGAACAAGTGTTCGGTCATCGACAGAGATCAACGCCGGACAAGCGGATCAGATGGCGGTACCAACCGCGGCGCCAATGCCGGCGGTCAGCGCCATGGCCAGCGCTCCCCAGAAGGTGACGCGAACAGTTGCCCTCAACACCTTGGCGCCGCCCGCCTTGGCTCCAATGGCCCCGAGAATCGCCAGGAACAGGAGCGAGGCAACAGACACGGTTGCGGCAAGCCACGCGGCTGGTGAAACGAACACCATTGACAACGGCATGGCCGCGCCAACCGAAAATGCCGCCGCCGAAGCCAGCGCCGCCTGGATTGGTCGCGCCGTCGTCACTTCCGAAATGCCGAGTTCGTCGCGCGCGTGGGCGCCAAGCGCATCCTTCGCCATCAACTGGGTGGCGACCTGCAATGCGAGCGTTTGCTCCACACCACGCTTGACATAGATGTCTGCAAGTTCCTGTCGCTCGAAGTCTGGCTGCGTTGCCAACTCGCCTCGCTCACGGTCGAGGTCGGCTCGCTCGGTATCGGACTGCGAACTGACCGAGACATATTCGCCGGCCGCCATCGACATCGCACCGGCGACCAACCCGGCGACGCCGGCCACCAGAACGTTGGCGGCCGCTGCATTGGCCGCCGCGACGCCCACGATCAAGCTGGCCGTCGACACGATGCCGTCATTGGCGCCAAGCACGGCGGCGCGCAGCCAGCCGATGCGCGATACAAGATGGTTTTCACTGTGCAGGCGGCTCATGACATCACGGCGCGCGCCGTCCGGCGGGTCGCAGCATCCTCACCAGCACATCCGATTTCACATAGAAATGTTGCCACAGCGCCGCTACGGCATGGAGGCCGACGACAATGATGATCACCGGCTTGGCGAGTTCGTGTATCTCACCCATCGCTCGAAAGCTGAAGAACCATGCCAGGGCCCCAGTGATCGGCATCCCGAAAATGAAAAGATACAGCAGGAAATGGGCGGCCGCGGCAATCCGTTTCAGCCAGACGCTTTCTTCGGGCGGCGCCGCCGGTACACCATGCCGCAGACGGACCGCAAACCGCCAGATGGCCAGCACCAGAACGGCCAAACCGACATAGACATGAAGGTTCGCGTTGAAGATGTCGTCAGCTGCCGGCTCGGTGCCGCGCGAGAATGCCCGGTAAGCCGGCTTGATGTCCTCGCCAATTAAAAGCTGAAGGACGATCAGCACTGCGATAGTCCAATGCAGCACTATCTGGGTTCCGGAGTATCCGGTCGGCTCGTTGGCAACAGTCACAGGCAGTACCTCGCTTGAGAGAACCTTCCTACCACGCTGCTTATGCGACAACCTTGATCCAGGACAAGTCAATTTGCCGCCTCCCTTGAGCTTTCACGGGCCCCTCGCAGCTCGACTTCGGCTGACAGCCAGTTGTCAGCTTGGTCGTGGGATATTGCATCCGAAGCGGGCCAGACGGATCGCCGTGCGAGATTCAACGTGGAAACAAAATTCCGATGAAACAGATTGCCTTGTCACTTTTCGTGATCGCCGCCTCTGGCGCTTATGTCTGGGATCAGGCCGGCAAGGAACCGGCGAACGATATGCTTGGCGAAGCGCTGCCGGCCAACGCAGCCGAAGCGCCTTCCGTGCAGCCAACAGAGCCGGCATCCGCTGCTGCTTCGCCGGTGCTTCGGACCTTGCCGGCGCCCTCACCCCAGTTCAGAACAAGGTTCCCGGTCGCCAGGGAAACGACGGCTGGCATAGCAGCGCCCGCCGAACGGTCAAATGATCCAGTCAAGCAGACAGTGGTTCCAGTGGCACCACAACCGTTACCAATGCCGCCGGCGCAGCCAGTGACGCCGGCTGTCACAGATACTGCGTCGTCAGCGCCTTCATTCGCCGTAACGCCCGTCTACATACCAGTCGCGCAGCCGAGGCCGGCATATCCGGAAGCACCAGCACGTGTCGTCCGGGTGGGCATGAAGCTCGCCGCACAGGGCTATGCCGATGGCGTCTACACCGGCCCCACGGCCGATGCCTACTACGGCATCATCCAGATTCAGGCCCTCGTACAAGGCGGGCAGCTTACAGCGCTGAAAGTGCTGAAATATCCATCCGACCGCCGCACCTCCGTCAGCATCAACAGGCAGGCGCTGCCCATGCTGCGCGACGAAGCGATCAGCGCACAGAGCGCCAATGTCGACATTATTTCGGGAGCGACGCTGACCAGCAGGGCTTTCATCCAGTCGCTTCGCGGCGCGCTGAAGCAAGCGTCGTCGTAGGTCCATGCGCGAAACGCGAATTTTGATGGGCATGCCCATCACGGTCGATGTCGGCGGCGCGTCGAACGGGGAGCTGATCGACACGGCCTTCGGCTATTTCGAGCATATCGACCTGCGCTTCAGCACATACCGGGCCGACAGCGAGATCACAGCCATCAACCGCGGCGACATTCCCGTCGTCGAGTGGAGCGGCGAGATGACCGAAGTGTTTGCTCTCGCACGGCAGACGAAAGACGAGACGGACGGCTACTTCGACATTCGCAAGCCCGACGGTTCGCTCGATCCTTCCGGCATCGTCAAGGGCTGGGCCATCCGCAACGCGGCAGCCATCGTTCAGCGAGCCGGTATCAGCGATTTCTTCATCGAGGCGGGAGGCGACGTCCAGTCCGGCGGCAGGAATGGCTCGGGCCAGGACTGGAGCGTCGGCATCCGCAATCCCTTCAACGGCCAGGAGATCGTAAAGATCGTCTATCCCCGTGGCCGCGGTGTCGCGACCTCCGGCACCTATGTCCGCGGTCAACACATCTACAACCCGCATGCAATTGGCAGTCCAATTCAAGACATCGTCAGCCTGACCGTGATCGGCGCCGATGTGCTCGAAGCCGATCGTTTCGCCACCGCTGCCTTCGCCATGGGGCGGGACGGCATTCTCTTCATCGAGCAGACGCCTGGCATGGAGGGCTATGTCATAGACACCAATGGCCGCGCTACGCCGACGACCGGGTTCGGAGCCCTTTGCCTGCCATGATCAAGACCATCGACCGTTTCCTCGATCACCTGACAATGTACAGGCTGGTCCTCTACTATCTGATGGCGCTGGTCGGGGCGGCGTTTGTGCTCGGCTTCGTCAAGCTGGTGCCACATGATCCGATTGCGCTTGCCTTCACGACAGCGCTTGCGCTGGCCGCCTGCTGGATCACCAACAAGGTCTTTGCGCAAGTCTTTGCAGTGCCGGCGAACAACGAGTCCGTCTATATCACCGCACTCATCCTGGCACTCATTCTCGATCCGGTAGCAGTCACTGACATAAAGGGGATTGCGGCGGTGGCATTCGCAGCCGTCTGGGCGATTTCGTCCAAATTCATTCTCACCATCGGCCGAAAGCACCTTTTCAATCCGGCTGCGCTGGGCGTGGCGCTGTCCGCGCTGCTGCTCGACCAACCGGCCACCTGGTGGGTTGGCGGCAACCTGCCGCTGCTTCCGCTTGTTCTCTTCGGCGGCATGCTCATTGTGCGGAAACTGCGCCGGCTTGATCTTGTGTCGACCTTTGTTGTCGTGGCGCTGGCGACCATTTTGGCAACAAGCGATCCGTCGCAGTACGGGACCGCGCTTACGGAGACCCTGGGTTCGTCGCCCATGCTGTTCTTTGCCTTTGTGATGCTGACCGAGCCGCTGACGGCGCCGACGATGCGTTGGCCGCGCATTGCCTTTGCCGCGATTGTCGGCTTTCTGTTTGCTCCCAACATCCATATCGGCTCGTTCTATTTCACGCCGGAACTGGCGCTGCTCGCCGGCAACCTGTTTGCCTATGCGGCCGGCCCGAAGGGACGGTTTGTGCTGACGCTCGAACGCATCGAACAATCGGCTGTCGACAGCTTTGACTTCATCTTCCGGTCACCGCGCAAGCTCGCCTTTGAGGCCGGCCAGTATCTCGAATGGACGCTTGGCCTCGATCGTGCCGACAATCGCGGCAACCGCCGTTATTTCACGGTCGCCTCGGCGCCGACGGAGGGAACGGTCCGCCTCGGCGTCAAGTTCTATCCGCAATCAAGCGCCTTCAAGCGCGAACTGATGAACATGAAGCCCGGCGGCACGATCCACGCCGCGCAACTGGCCGGCAGCTTCACGCTGCCCGCCCGGCGTGAAACCAAGATCGCGTTCCTGGCCGGAGGCATCGGCATCACCCCGTTCCGCTCAATGCTGCAATATCTGCTCGATCGCAAAGAGCGGCGACCGATCGTCATCCTCTACGGAACGCAGGGACAGCAGGACATCGCATATCGCGACGTGCTTGGCGCGGCCAGGCAGGAACTTGGTATCAAGACGGTCCACGCCGTGGCGCGCGGTGCCGAGCGCGGGCAGTATCCCGGCTACATTGACGAGCGCCTGATACGTCTGGCCGTACCCGACTATCTCGAGCGCACTTTCTACATTTCCGGCCCGCAGGCGATGGTCAAGGCGCTGCGTCAGAAGCTGCTGGCCATGGGCATTCGCCGCTCGAAGATAAAGGTCGACTACTTCCCGGGTTTTGCCTGAAGCAGGCTCAACTGTGTCGCGGCAAGGAAATGGTCACGACCAGACCCGGATCGGCGTTGGCCATGGCAAGGCGTCCGCCATAAGCTTCGACGATGTCGGAAACGATGGCCAGGCCTAAGCCGCTGCTGCCGCCCTTGCTGTCGAGCTGGACGCCACGCGACAAGGCGGATTCGCGATCGGCATCCGGTATACCTGGGCCATCATCGGCGACAGCGACGATCACCTCGCCCGAGGTGGTGGATGCGTCGACACGGATCGACGACTTTGCGTAGCGTGCGGCGTTCTCGACCAGATTGCCGAGGATCTCGGACAGATCACCCTCGTCGATCGGTGCTGTCAGGTCCTCTGCGATGTCCATCCTGAAGGTAAGCAGCTTGCCACTCGGCGTACGTCTGACGACTGCGATGACGCCAGCCGCGACCTCCGATACGCGGCATGAGGCCTTGCCTGAGACCCCGGGCGCGAGGCGGGCACGCGCGAGCTCCCGCTCGACATGGCGCCGGATCGCTGCAGCGCTCTTCTCGATCTCGTCGGCCAGATCCGTCTCGCCTTTCTTGCGCAAGGCACGGATGTCTGCCGACAGAACTTGCAACGGCGTCTTGAGGCCATGCGCAAGATCGGTGGCGCGCGAGCGGGCTCGCGCCAGAGCCTTCTCCTGCGCATCGAGAAGACGATTGATTTCTTCAGCGAGCGGCTGCACCTCGCTTGGTGCCACCACATCGAGCCGCGCTGATCGCTGCGCAATCACGCTCCCGACGGCGGCCCGCAAGGTCTCCAGCGGTGCAAGGCCAATGGTGATCTGGATGAAAAACGCGGCCATGAGAACTGCAGCGAGCATCAGGAGAGCCGGAGCGAGATCACGAACATATTCGCTTACAGACGTCTCAACGGTTCGATGATCCTCCGCCACGATGGCACGAAAGGATCGACCTCCGGCATCGATGACCGTACGCTCGACCGCGATACTGAGTTCTCCGCCCGGGCCCATGAACTCCTCCACCGTTCGCAGCCCACCACTTGCGCTCCGGGCAGGCAGGAGCAGCTTGGCGTCCCACAAAGATCGCGAACGCTCGAGGCTGCCGGTGGCGATGTCCTCCACCTGCCAGTAGTAACCGGACAGTGGATTGGCAAACCGGGGATCGGTCAGCACCGGCGTCACGACAAGGCGGCCATCGCTTGTGAAGGTGGTCGCGCCGATCAACTCGTTGAGGTCGACTGTCAGTTCGCCCACCACGCGCCGCTCGACGTGCAATTCGAACAGATAGCGCAAGCCGGCGCCGGCGATGCCCAGTGCGACAAGAATCGAGATGGTTGCCGCCAACCACAGCCGGAAGCGGATCGAGTTACCCATCAGGCGGCATCGTCGGGCATCAGATACCCGAACCCTCGCCTTGTCTCGATGACATCGCTGCCGAGCTTCCGTCGCAATCGCGCTACAATGACCTCAATCGCGTTCGGATCGCGGTCGTTGCCTGAATCGTAAAGATGCTCAGCCAGTTCGGTCGGCGCCACCACCCGTCCTGCATGATGCATCAGAAACGCCACGAGCCGGTACTCCAGCGGCGACAGGGAAACGGGAATACCGCGCAGCGATATCCGCATCTGGCGCGTATCCAAGAGCAACGGCCCGGACCTCAACACGGGTGCCGCCTGCCCCGCCGAGCGACGCAGGATCGCCCGCAACCGAGCAAGCAGTTCTTCCATTTCAAAGGGCTTGGGAAGATAATCGTCAGCACCGGAATTGATGCCGTCGACGCGTTCGGTCCACATGCCTCTGGCGGTCAGGATGAGAACCGGAAACCTGCGCTCATTGGCCCGCCAGCGCTTCAAGACCGTAAGACCATCGAGCTTGGGCAATCCGAGATCCAGAATCGCGGCGTCATAATTCTCGACATCGCCTGCGAACCAGGCAGCTTCACCATCCTTTACGATATCGACGGCCATTCCGGATGCCTTGAGGGCGGTCGCGATATCGGCAGCGATACGGGGCTCGTCCTCGGCCAGGAGGATCTTCATCAGTCACCCTCACCATCGCGCATGATGACACCGGCACCGGCGTCGACGTCGACGGTCCTTCGCCGGCCATCGGCACCGACGACCTGGAACCGGTAGACCCATTTGTTGGCCTTGCGGATGAGATCGACCGCCACGACATCGCCGGGAGCTTTGGCGCGGACAATGTCCAGTATATCGGCAAGGCCTTTGATTTCGCCGTGCTCGTACAAATCGCGCGCCCGGTCATGGTCGCCGTCATCGTCCTCATCGGCGCGAGCAGCGAGAGGCATGGCCAGGACAAATCCAGCGAGACCCAGCACCGCCAAACGCTTCAACCGGCTTTTCATCGGCAAGGCATGTCGCACGTTCAAGCTTTCAATTTGCTGTCAATCATCCTCAGCCCGCAGCAAGCGAAGGGTCCATATCAAGGCATTATCGCGTCCAATCATGGCCGCGCCGAGAAGGATACCAGACCATGCGCAATTCCATGCTTGTCCTTGCAGCACTTGCAGGCCTCACAATCTTTGCCCTGCCGGCGGTCGCTGAATCGGACGAAGGATCGTGTGGGGCGCCATCGTCCGTCGACCAGTCCGGCCCGATCGACCTGCAGGCCATCCCGATGCAGGACGCCACCACTCCGAAAGCCATCAAGGGTGATGACGATGCGTGTGATGACCGGCAGGGCGATGAGGCCGACGAAAACGACTAGATCTCTCGCTCGCAGTGCGTGACCCGTCACAGCACATAACGCGCACAAATGTCATCGACCAAGGCTCGCTGCAAGGCTGGCCATTATCCCAAGTCCCTACCAACTTCTGGAGAGTTTTCGTGGTTCCCATTCAGCACATCCACCCCATTCTTGTTCATTTTCCTATCGTTCTGATCTACACGCTTGCGGCTATCGACCTTGTGGCGCTGGCCGGCGGTAGCGCCGTCACCAGGAAATCGGGCGCCGGCACGATCTCAACCTTCGTGGCCCTGGCTGCCGGAGTGTTCGCCATTGGGACCTGGTTCTTCGGCGGTCTTGCCCTCGATCACGCCGAAGCAGCCGGCTTCAGCAGCGATATCGCGGAAATCCACGAGAGCCTGGGGGGTATCACTGCCTTTGCCTTCCTGATCTGGGGACTGGTGCGGCTCGCGCTTTGGATGCGGAATCGCGAGTTTCGGGCTGTGACGATCGCCATACCTTTAATCGAAATTTGCGGAGCAATTCTGGTCACTGCGACGGCCTACTATGGTGGACTGCTTGTCTACGAGCTTGGCGTGAACGTCGCCAAGGCCGCGATCGCTGGCTAACGGGAACGCGCCCGTTACTTGCGAGCCAACCTTTGGACCATTTGCCTCGATGGCAAAATGATTCAGATCAAGGCGCCTCGTTCAGCAAACTTCTAAGAAGTCGGAGAATTGGAAACTCCGGAGAGCGACATGCAAGCCGAAGCCATTATGAGCAAGCCGGTCATCGCAATAGATCCGTCCGCATCGATCGCGGAGGCGGCCGGATTGATGCTCACCAACAAGATCAGCGGCCTTCCCGTCATTCGCAGCGACGGTGCCCTTGTGGGGATCGTCAGTGAAGGTGATTTTCTTCGCCGCAGAGAATTGGGCACGCAGCGCCAGCGCCCACGCTGGCTGGAATTTCTGGTCGGCCCGGGAAGCCTTGCGCAGGAGTATGTCCTCGCCAATGGACGGTTGGTCGAGGAGGTTATGACCGACAGCGTCCTGACCGCTCCTCCCATCGCGTCGATCGAGCAGATCGTCGAACTGATGACCAAGCACCGCGTCAAACGAATCCCGATCGTCGAGCACGGAATGGTCGTTGGCATGATTGCCCGCTCCGATCTGCTCCGCGCGCTGTTGCGTGTTTCGACAAGCGCGGCGTCAAACACCGTCAGCGACAACGAGATCCGGCAGAATATTGTCGCGGAGTTCTCGGCACAGAAATGGGCCAATGCCGATTTGATCCGCGTCGTCGTGGAAAATGGCGCGGTCGAACTGAGTGGCGCCATATTCGACGAACGCCAGCGCCAGGCGGCCATTGTCGCCGCGGAAAACGTCGCCGGCGTCAAGATGGTGAAGGACAATCTCTTCTGCGCCGGGCCGATGTCCGTGCTGCTGGTTTCCTGAACTGGGGAACCGTGCGTCGCGGACGCACCGCGAGATCGGTGTAAACCAGGCTGGCGGCCGAGCCACTGGCTGCGACCGATTAGTGTCGCGCTGAGCGGCGACTTTTACAATCACCAGGCTACTCACCGTTGCTTTCTTGCCAGACGCCCTTGGCCTTGAGTCCGTCGGCCACATCCTTGGGCATATAGCGCTCGTCATGCTTCGCCAGAACGCTGTCTGCGACGAATACGCCATCCGGATTGAAGGAGCCCTCGGTGATGACGCCCTGCTCCTCACGGAACAGATCAGGAAGGATACCGATATAGGTGACCTTGACCGATTTTTGCGTGTCGGTGACCGAGAACGCGACGGTTGCGCCCTGCCCGCGGGTGATACTGCCTTTCTCGACCAAACCGCCCAGCCTGATGCGCTGGCCGGGTTGCACACTGGCAGTGGTCAGCTCGGCTGGCATGTAGAAATAGGAGGCTTTCTGGCCGAGCGCATAAAAGGTCAACCCGGTGGCCGCGCCGAGGAAGGCCAGCCCTCCGATGATCACAGACAGTCGCTTCTGCTTGCGGGTCACGCCAGGTTACTCCGGCGCCGCCACGCCAAACGCAGCGGGGTCGGCGTTAAATCCATCAGTTTTGTCATCATTCACAGCAGTGCTGCAATTGAGCGATGACGTCCGTCGAGCGGCCGTGTCCTGTGTAGGAGCCGCTATCGCTCGCCAGATACGTGTTGCAACCGGGCAATCAGGTCACGGTTGTGGCAATAGTCCGGTGGCTCGCTCGCATGCTCGTGTTCATCGAGCCAGGTCATACATTCGTCCTGATGGCCGCAGGCACGGCAGCGGTTCACCGCCCGATTGGTGACTGCGGCATGGTCTGCCACGACCTTCAGGTGTCTGTCGACGCCGAGCGTCCGCATCATGCGACCCATCAGAGCCGTTCTGGCGTCGACCGAAATCAGGTAATCGAGAAAGCTCATATTGATCACTCCTGCCTACTCGCCATTATTGCCATGTTGGCGGCAGGTGGCGTTGATCTCGATCAACAGGCTGTGTGGCGCAAAACCGAAGCGGCAAGGCGGTCGAGAAAGGGTCGCTGACCGGCAAGCAGTTTTGTCCGGCCCAGATCTAGATCCAGCCATTCACCGCGATCCACCTCGGGAAACGACTGCACGCGGCCGCTGCGTCGTGGCCATTCCATCTCAAACATGTTGCTGCGCAACGTCGCGGTGTCGAAATCGCCTTCCAGCGCGAAAGCAGTAATGAGTTTGCTCTTTCGCTGGCGCAACTCTCCCAGATTGAGCAGGATCCCTTTGGGCTCCCAGCCTGTCTCTTCCTGGAATTCGCGCCGCGCTGCCGCTTCCGGCAGTTCGCCTTCACCGTACTCGCCCTTGGCGATGGACCAGGCGCCAAGATCTCGGCTTTGCCAGAAGGGGCCGCCTGGATGGACAAGCAGCACCTGCAGCCCATGGATCGATCTGCGAAAGGGCAGAATGCCCGCGCTTCTTTTCATCATCGCTTGAAGCCTTCCCTCATGGCCTATGATCTCGGATAGGCCACGTGAGGCTTGAGCTCTCCGTCGATCAGCTGCCCCGCCCTCCTCCGGTGCGACTGGCGGCTCTCTTGCCCGAAGAACCAGCGCTTGGTCGCCTCCGAGGCCAGGACATAGAGCGCAGTGATTGCGACAAGCCCGGCAAGCACGGGCAGCGGCAAAGGCACGAAGCCGAACCAGGCAGCAAACGGCAGATAGGGGATGATGATCGCGACAACCCCGACAGCCAACGTAAGCCAGGCGAGCAATGGGCTCGGACGGCTGGTCCAGAAAGCTCTGTGCGTGCGCACAATGAGCACGATCGCAAGCTCTGTCAGCAACGATTCGACAAACCAGCCCGTCTGGAAGGCAGCCGCCGTGGCGTGCGCGACGAACAGCAGGAACGCGAACGTGGCGAAATCGAACAGCGAACTGACCAGGCCAAAGCTGATCATGAACCGCCGCACGAAACGGATGTCCCAGTGGCGCGGCCGGTGCAGCTGGTCTGGATCCACGTTGTCGCCTGCGATGGCGAGAGAAGGAACGTCGGAAAGGAAATTGTTGAGCAGGATCTGTGTTGCCAGAAGCGGCAGGAAAGGCAGGAAAAGCGAGGCGATAGCCATGCTGATCATATTGCCGAAATTGGCACTGGTGGTGATTGAAATATACTTCATCGTGTTGGCGAATGTCTTGCGGCCATCGTCGACGCCGCGCACCAGCACGCCCAAATCCTGCTTGAGGAGGATGATATCGGCGGCCTCGCGCGCGACATCGACAGCGGTGTCGACCGAGATGCCGATGTCAGCCTCATGGAGGGCGGGCGCATCATTGATGCCGTCGCCAAGGTAACCAACGACATGGCCCCTGCTCCGCAAGGCCTGAACGATGCGCTCCTTCTGGTTGGGATCGATCTCGACGAAAAGATCGGTGTGCTGCACGCCTGCAAAAAGCGCGCTCTTGGTCAATTTCGACAGCTCCTCGCCGGTCATGATCCTGTCGGCTCGCAGGCCGACCGCCTGGGCAAGATGCGCGGCAACGTAGCGGTTGTCGCCCGAAATGACCTTTACCGCGATGCCGCGACGGGCGAGCTCTGCAAGTGTCTCCTTGACGCCTTTCTTCGGCGGGTCGAGGAAAAGCAGGAAGCCCGCGAAGGCGAGATCGATTTCGTCTTTCCTGCTGAACGTTTTCCGGCTCTCAAATCGTCGGATCGCAACACCCAGCACGCGGTAGCCGTCCGCGCTCCAGCGCCGGAATTTGTCGTCGATCGCCGCTCGGTGCGTTGCATCAAGGGGTTCCAACCCCTTGGCTGTGTGGACGAACGCGCAGATTTCGAGGACATTTTGTACGGCGCCTTTGGTGATCAGAAGGTCATCGGTGCTCCGCACAATGACGGATAGACGCTTGCGGATGAAATCGTAGGGGATCTCATCGACCTTCGTGAAGGCAGCCAATGATGCGCCCTCGCCCGGCGCACCGGCGATCGCCTCGTCCAGCGGGTTCTTCAATCCGGTCTGCAAGGTCGCGTTGAGACGTGCCCACAGCAGGATGTCGGCTGACGCATTGCCGTCGACATCGAGCCAACCGTCGAGATGGATGACGCCTTCCGTCAGTGTGCCGGTCTTGTCGGTGCATAGAAGGTCCATGCTGCCCAGATTTTCGATGGCGTCGAGACGGCGCACGATGACGCCATTGGCCGCCATCGCGCGGGCACCTCGGGCCAGCGTCACACTGATAATGGCCGGAAGCAGTTCCGGCGTGAGGCCAACCGCGAGCGCCAGCGAAAACAGCAGCGATTCAATCAGCGGTCGATGCAGCATCAGGTTGGCGAAGAACACCAGGATGACAATCGCCAGCATGATCTCGGTCATCAGATAGCCGAACTGTCTTATCCCCCGGGCAAACCCCGTTTCGGGGATCTTTCGCTCCAGGGCCGCGGCGATCGATGCGAATTCGGTGCGGGCGCCTGTCGCCGCGGCAAGCACAGTCGCGGTACCGCTGCGAACCGATGTGCCCGTGAAGACTGCATTGGTGCGCTGGGAAAGCGAAGCCTCTGGCCCCGACCGCCCCGGTGTCTTCACCGCGGGAAAGGTTTCACCGGTCAGCAGGGCCTCGCTGACATTGAAATCGCGCGAGTCCAGAATGATACCGTCCGCGGGGATGAGGTTTCCTGCTGAAAGCCGGATGACGTCGCCCGGCACGATGTCTTCGGCAGCAATCGAACACTCGACGCCGTCACGCAACACAATGGCCTTGCGCGAAATACGCTGTTTCAGGGCCTCGGTCGCCCGCGACGCGCCATATTCCTGGGTGAAGCTCAGGATGCAGCTTGCCAGCACTATCGCACCGATGATCGCAGCCTCCTGGCCCTCACCGACGAAAGCCGACACGCTGGCTGCGAAAATGAGGATCAGGACAAGCGGGCTGCGGAACTGGCGGGCAAACATGACCATGGCCGACGCGCTCGACTTCGACGCCGGTGTGTTTCGACCGAATTTTGCCAGCCGCGATGCGGCCTCGGAGGCGGCAAGCCCCGATGGCGACGTCTCGAGGCTCCGCAGGAGGTCATCAGTCTCGATCGACCAATAAGCGGCGCCGTCCGGCGGCACGGATTGCTGGTCAGCTTCGCCTGTCATCAATACGACAGGAAGCGGCTGATGCGGCTCTCTTCGATCAGCGTGCGGGTGACGCCGCCAAACGCCCATTCCCGCAAGCGGCTGTGGCCGTAGGCGCCCGAAACGATCAGGTCCGCGTGAATCGAGCGTGCGAAAGTCACCAGCCGGGCGCCATCAGCCTCGCCGGAGATCAACTCGGTTCGCGCCTTGATGCCATGGTGCCCAAGAAAGGCGGCGACATCGTCGAGGCTGTTGCGAATGCTCTCGTCACGACTGTTGTCAATTGTGGCGACGACAACCTCGTTCGCCTTGGCCAGAAACGGCAGTGCATCGGCTATCGCCCGCCGTGCCTCCCTGGTGTCCTTCCAGGCAACCAGCACGGTTTTCGCGCGGATATGCTCCATATTGCCGGCAGTGACCAGAACTGGCCGCCCGGTCCCGAGTGCTAGGCTGCCAATGTCGACAGCGCGAAAGACATTGTCTCCATCGCCACCACCGGTGACGATGAGATCGGTCGCGGCCGCTTTTGCACTGAGCAGGCGGGTTGGACTGCAGACCGCTTGCCCCCATTCGCTTGTGATCGAAGCTGGGACAAGCGTCTCGAACACGTCACGTAATTCGGCGAGCCGCTTTTCGATTTCCGTTCGTTGGATCTGCATGACCTCGCCCTCGTAGACCATGCCGTCGCCTGTTGCGACCAGAGGCGGGACGTCAGCGGCCGCCAGGCCGATCAGATGCGCTCCAAATCGTTCGGCAAGTTCGATCCCAACCTGAACAATGGGCGCAGGAGCCCCATCGATGGCGAGGTTTACGATAATTGACTTGTAGGACATTGCGGATGCCTTTCGATGAAACGGTGCAATTGCGTGATGGATCGCATTCGTCAGCGTCCGGTGCCTTGATGCGCGTCAAAGACCCGCCAATTGCGCCTACCAACGGAATCTCTTGCGGAACCGCCGTCGCGATCTGTTTTGCCTGTGCGATGAGAAGTGATAGGTAGCCCCGGTAGCACCGTCTCGAACCCAGGAATTTCAGGTGATCAAAGACGAAGCGCTCAGTTTGTCGCCCGGTGGGACGACACTGAAAGCCCTCTTGTCGCGGATGTTCGATCAGGCTCCGGGCTTCATCGCGCTCATGCGCGAGCCGGGTCACGTTTTCGAACTGACCAATGCCGCCTACCAGCGGTTGATCGGCAACAGGCAGGTGATTGGAAAGACAGTCCGGGAAGCCTTTGCCGAGTTCGAAGGAGATGAGTTTTTCGGACATCTGGACCAGGTCTACACGACCGGCGAGCCATACAGAGGCCAGGGCGTAAAGGTCGGCCTTCGCAACAAGGCCGACGGGCCGCTCGAAGAGCGCATCCTTGATTTCGTCTATCAGCCCATCAAGTCCGACGATGGCCGTATCACCGCGATCTTCATCGAAGGCACGGATGTCAGCGAACTCTCCTTTGCAAACGCAGCTCTTCGGCTGCGTGAGGACCATTTACGATCGATCCTGGCAACAGTGCCGGATGCAATGGTCGTCATCGATGAGCAAGGCGGGATCCAATCGTTCAGCACAGCCGCCGAAACATTGTTTGGCTATCAGTCAGGTGAGGTCATTGGCCAAAACGTGAAAATGCTGATGCCCCCGCCCTACCGCGACGAGCATGATGCCTATCTGCTTCGCTACCTGACCACCGGAGAGCGCCGGATTATCGGGCTCGGGCGCACCGTCACCGGGATGCGCAAGGATGGTTCGACCTTCCCGATGGAGCTTTCCGTCGGCGAAATGAATCCTGGAACCGGACGCTTCTTTACCGGCTTTTGCCGCGACCTGACTGAACGCCACCGGGCGGAAGCAAGAATCCAGGAGCAGCAGCAGGAGTTGCTTCACATGGCGAGGTTTACCGCACTCGGCGAAATGGCCTCGACGCTTGCTCATGAGATCAACCAGCCGCTTACCGCCATCACCAACTACCTCAAAGGCAGTCGTCGGCTGCTCGAGAAGAGTACGGAAGAAAACGCGCCTATGCTGCGGGATGCCGTGGAAAAGGCAGCTGAGCAGGCCCTACGGGCAGGAGACGTCATCCGTCATCTCAGGGATTTTGTTGCAAGGGGCGAAAGCGAGCGTCAGGTCGAACGATTGCCAGCGCTGATTGAGGAAGCCTCATCGCTGGCCCTGGTCGGGGCGAGGGAGACAAATGTCCTCGTCAGCTACAAGCTTGACCCTGCCGCCGAACTGGTCTTGACCGACCGCATCCAGATTCAGCAGGTTCTGCTCAACCTGATGCGCAACGCGGTGGAGGCCATGCAGGATGCACCGCGCCGCGAATTGAAAGTCACAACCGTTGCTCGGGATGATGGGATGGCAGAGGTAAGCGTGATCGATACCGGCCCAGGTCTCGCGCCGGAGGTCTCGGCTCAACTGTTCCAGCCATTTGTCACCACAAAGAAGCAAGGCATGGGTGTCGGCCTTTCCATTTGCCGCACCATCGTGGAATCGCACGGTGGTCATATATGGGCCGAGGCAATGCCGGCCGGCGGGACCGCTTTCCGCTTCACCTTGCGCATCGTAGATAAGGAAGAGGTCACAAATGGCCGAGAGTGATCTGGTGGTACACGTGGTCGACGACGACGTCGACGTTCGCAAGTCGCTCGGTTTTCTGCTGGCCACGGCAGACTTCGCTGTACGCCTGCACGAATCGGCCACAGCTTTCCTCTCGACGGCGACGGGCAGTCTCGACGGCTGCATTGTTACCGATGTGCGCATGCCGGGCATAGACGGCATCGAGTTCCTGCGCCAGCTCAGAGCAGGCGGGCATAGAATCCCGGTCATCGTCATGACTGGCCACGCCGATGTGGCGCTAGCCGTTCAGGCAATGAAGGAAGGCGCTTCCGATTTCATCGAGAAGCCGTTCGACGATGAAATGCTGATCGAAGCGATTCACTCCGCTCTGGCCAACCGCAATCAGCTCAATGCGGCGCATCCGCAGTCAGCCGATATCCGCGGGCGTCTGTCGACCTTGTCGGAACGCGAGCGGCAGGTCCTCGACGGGCTCGTGTCGGGTCTGCCGAACAAGACGATCGCCTATGACCTAGGAATCAGCCCGCGTACAGTCGAAATCCATCGTGCCAATGTCATGAGCAAGATGGGCGCCGGCAGTCTATCACATCTTGTGCGCATGGCGTTGATCGTGGAATCCAGACCCTAGGGAGAACCTTCTAAAGGATTGCCAGTTCTGGCCTGAACCTTCTCAGACTCCCACTCGCGCCAGTGCGTCGGCCGGATGTCAACACGGGCGCCGGTGGTGGCGTTCTTCCAGCCTTCTCGACTCCTTACGCACGGAAATACCAGTGCATGCGTCCCCTCTTCGTCGAAGACGGCGAGTTCGAGGTCGCGACCATACGGTGCGCTTAGGATTGGGTTCCACATCGTCTTAGCTTTGAGGAAAACAGCGCAGCGCGCTTTGACATGGATCATTTTCGAGGATTGCTGAACTTTTGTCCGCAAGACGGCACCCTGCCTTGATCTTGATCAAAGACGCTTCCGTCGAGCAGTCTATCGTTCCATTTCAAAGGAGAATTGCGATATGCAGAACATCAAGGTCGACGGGGCGCTGTGGGCGTCCAGTATGTTGCCCGAGGGCATATACCGGAGCGTTGGTTCATTGCCAGCGGCGACACAATCAAGGCCAGCGAGCGAATAGCCGAGTTCGCGTCGAAGACGCGCTTCACGAGATTGTCGCGCCGGCAGGTGGCCGCGCGACGATTGTCGCCGCAGCAAATGCCGTTATCAAACCCGGCTCGATCCTGGCAACGCTGGAGTTCCAATCCGCGTGAAGCATTCGAGCGCGACAATTGCGCTCATCAACAATAACTCAAGGACGTTAAGACATGCAGACCCAACATGCCGTCGCTTGGCTCGACCATCGCGAAGCCAAGGTGTTTTTCTTCAATCGTGAGTCAGCCGAAAGCGTGAGGCTTGCCACTACGCTGGCGCATCATCAGACTCATAACAAGGCAGGCAGCATCGACGGCAAGCGTGCGCCGGAAAACGAAGCCTTCTACCACGATGTGGTCAACGCCCTGCAGCCGGCCAAGGAATGGCTGATCGTGGGACCAGGATCGGCAAAGGATGAGCTGGCCAGGCATATCCGCGACCACCATGCGCACTTGAAGGACCGCATTCTCGGTGTTGAACCCGCGGATCATCCTACGGAGGCCCAGATCGTGGCGCACGCGCGGTCGTTCTTCCGTGCCGCTGACCGGATGTTGCGCTAGCTCCATCTGGAGTCGCTCTGATGGAGACTGCAAGGTCGATTACATGGTACAGAGCGACCTGGATAAACTCCGATCGCGCTGCGATCTGTCAGGCTCGGTCGGTCGCTGCGCCTATGACCTCGATCACGGTTGCTGCAAGCTGCCGATGTAAGCGATTATCGCCTCGATCTGGTCAGGGCTCGCAACCCATTCGGGCATGTCTGGATGGCCCGTCGAAATTCCCTCGGCGAGGGCTTCCTCGAGATCCGCGATCGGATAGCGCTTCGACAAGGTGCGAAACGCCGGTGCGTCGGGATGGGTGCTTTTATCGGTTTTTCCAATGGAGTGGCAGCGGGCACAATTGAACTCGACCAAGGTATGACCGCGTTCCGTCAGGCTGTTGGCCTGTGCGGGCAGCACGGAACCAACCAACACCACCGCAGGGGCGCAAACCGATCGAAACCACCGCCGCCAGCAACGCCCTTTGCCCATATTGCTGCTCATGGTTGCGCCCTTCGATTTACGCGACTGTCTTCGCCGCAGCGTCCTCGATTGCTGCATGCCGAATTGCGACGGTCGGGGATGGGTCAGCATGATCGGCACTCCATTGTGATTGGTGCAAACAAAAGTGTTCGCCATGCGACGCTAACACTGTTCGTCGCCAAGTCGTTGATCCGGATCAACAGATGCTATCGGGCCCACCGATATCGTTCCCGCGTTTGACACGCATCAAGGTCGCTGCCCGTTCTGCCTGGCTAGCTCGGTTGAACACAAAGGGGCTACCGCGATGGCTTTCAAGACGATCATGGTTCAACTGGACGTGGACACCATCGCCGCGCCACGCATCTCCATGGCTTGGGATCTTGCTCAACGACATAATGCCGATCTGATCGGATTCTGTGCAGCCGAGCCGCATTTTGTCATGCCAACCGGCACCGATGACCAGGCCGCGACCAAGGCGTTGTGGTGTCAGGTGGAGGAGATAGAGGGCCGCCTCAACTGTTTGAGAGAGGAATTCCTGAGCACGGTCAACGGCAGCAATCGTGCCTCGTGGCGCGGAAAAATAGGACACCCCACTCGCCAGCTCGCACTCAATGCGCGTGCCGCCGACCTGATCCTAACTGGCTCGCCGGCGGTTGACCTGATCGTCGACCACCATCGTATGCTGGATCCGGCAAGTCTCATTGTTGCAGCCGGCCGCCCGATACTTGTGGCGTCGGAAACCTCTGCCCCGATCAGAGCTGAAAGCATCCTGATAGCATGGAACGATACGCGGGAAGCACGCCGCGCTGTCGTCGACGCAATGCCCCTTCTGGTCGAGGCCAGAAATATTGTGGTCGTCTCCGTAAACCGGGGAAACGCCGCGCCTCCGGACGATGTTGCGGACGTCAAGCGCTTCCTGGCACGCCACGGGGTGAAGGCCAGATCGGAAGTTTTGGTTGCGCACCGCTCCGAGCCGGCGGACCTGCTCCTCCAGATTGGTAGGGAGAATGCCGCTGATCTGATTGTCCTGGGTGGCTATGGCCACAGCCGTGTCCGTGAAATGACCTTTGGCGGCGTCACGCGCTCAGTGCTGCGCAGCGGATCGTTGCACCGCTTCATCTCGAACTGAGCAAAAAGCCGTCTTGGCTCCATGACGTTGACATGGATCAAGGTTGGCCTTTCCGGCGAACAGCTACATTAACCCTGCCAAGTTGAGCGTAGCCGGTGATTTGAGGGCGCAAGATACCGGGCAAACGCGGGCGCGCAGAGCGATCATCATGCAGACGACAAGACTTGGTAAGGGGCCGCCGCACTGTCCTTGCGCCAACGCATGAAAATCCAGGCGGCGGGATGGTGCGGCGGCACCAACGGATTGCTCGACAGCCATAGGGATTGCCGACATGAACTATCAGGGGTTCTTCGAGGAAGCGATCGACCAGCTCCACACCGAGCGGCGCTACCGGGTTTTCGCCGATCTCGAGCGCATTGTCGGCAAGTTTCCGCGCGCCATCTGGCGTTCCAACGGCCGCGCCGAGGAAATCACTGTCTGGTGCTCCAACGACTATCTCGGCATGGGCCAGAACCCCGATGTCATCGCCGCGTTCCAGAATGCAGCCGGCAAGATGGGTTCGGGCGCCGGCGGCACCCGCAACATTTCCGGCACCTCGAACCCGCTCGTCGAGCTCGAGCTGGAACTGGCGGACCTGCACGACAAGGAAGCGGCCCTGGTCTTCACCTCCGGCTTTGTCTCCAACGAGGCTTCGATCTCGACCATTGCGCGGCTTTTGCCCAATTGCCTGATCATTTCGGACGAGTTGAACCATGCCTCGATGATCGAAGGCGTACGGCGCTCGGGCGCCGAAAAGAAGATTTTCCGCCACAACGACGTCGCGCATCTCGAAAGCCTGCTGCAGGTGGCGGGCCGCGAACGCGCCAAGCTGATCGTGTTCGAGAGCGTCTATTCGATGGATGGCGACATCGCGCCGATCAAGCAGATCGTCGAACTGGCCGAACGCTACAACGCCATGACCTATATTGACGAGGTCCATGCCGTCGGCATGTACGGACCGCGCGGCGGCGGCATCACCGAGCGCGAGGGGCTGGCCGACCGTATCGACATCATCGAAGGCACGCTGGCCAAGGCGTTCGGCACGCTGGGCGGCTATATCGCCGGCAACAGCGCCGTCATCGACGCGGTGCGCTCCTATGCTCCGGGCTTCATCTTCACCACGGCGCTGCCGCCGGCGATCGCCGCCGCCGCCACCACGTCCATCCGCCACCTCAAGCGGTCGCAAGCCGAGCGCGATGCGCAACAGAGCCAGGCGTCGCGGACCAAGGAGGTTCTGTCTGCAGCTGGCCTGCCGGTGATGGAATCGCCGACACACATCGTGCCGGTGCTGGTCGGTGACCCCGAACTCTGCAAGATGGCCAGCGACCGTCTGCTCGGCGTGCACGGCATCTACATCCAGCCGATCAACTATCCGACCGTGCCGCGCGGCACCGAGCGGCTGCGCATCACCCCGACGCCGTTCCATACCGATGCGCTGATTGCGGGACTTCAGGACGCGCTGATCGAGACATGGGATGCGCTCGGCATTCCCTACGGCTCCGCCGGACGGCCCACTGTCGCCAAGAGCGACCGGATTGTGCCGCTGCTGGTGCCGAAGTCGGGCGGCTGAAGCCGCCGGCCGGGAAACCGATGCCTAGCCAGTCCAGCTTGCAGCTATTTGATCCCGCTCAATGCTGAGAGCGTCTCGATGCCTCACAATGAGCTTCAAATTGTCGAGGAGCTTCATCATGGGCCATAATTCTCACACATCCTTCGCTGACTTCACGCACGCTGCCCAGCAGGCCCAGCAATGGGTCAGGGAGCTTGCCGGCGATCTCTCCTGGAGCGAACCGAGTTCCTGCCGCCTCCTGCGATGCGTTCTGCACTCGGTGCGCGACTGGTTGTCTCAAGCGGAGATGGCTGATCTGTCAGCACAGCTGCCTGTTCTGGTTCGTGGCATCTACTTCGAAGGCTGGAAGCCATCTGCGCCTGCGTGTGAACGCACGAAGCGCGACTTTATTCTCAGCGTCAGGAACAGTTTTGGCTACGACGACGAGATCGACTTCGACGTCGCCATCAACGCGGTATTCAAGCTCCTCGATCGTCACATTTCGCATGGTGAGATCGTCCAGGTCAGGAACTCGATGAAGAAGTCACTGCGCAACCTGTGGCCGGTGAATTGACCGATGTTTCGCGACCGCGAAGACGCTGGAGCGAAGCTCGGCCTGGAGCTCGGCAGGCTTCAATTGCATCACCCCATCATACTGGCCTTGCCGCGTGGCGGCGTGCCTGTCGCTGTGGAAGTGGCAAAGATCCTCAACGCTCCTCTTGATCTGCTTATCGTCTGCAAGGTCGGCGCCCCAGGTAATCCCGAGCTGGCGGTTGCAGCAATCGTCGATGGCGACCCCGGGGAGGTCGTGTTGAACCGGGAGATCGTCGAGGCCTATGCGCTCGATCGAGGCGAGCTACGCGTGTTGATTGCAAATGAGCGTCCAGAACTCGAACGCCGGCGCGCTGCCTATCGAGGGAAGACCAAACCGATCTCGATCGCGGGAAAGACCGCGATCATCGTCGATGACGGGGCCGCGACGGGTACAACCATGAAAATCGCGATCCGCGCCATCAAGCGCCGGTCACCGAGGGAAATCATCGTGGCAGTTCCTGTTTCGCCGCAAGAGACGGTCGCTGAACTGGCACGCGAAGCGGATCGTGTGGTTTGCCTAAGTCAACCAGGACAGTTCCGTGCCCTGAGCTACCATTACATCCGGTTTCCTCAGCTCTCGGACGGTGATGTCGTCGCTGCCATGGGCGAGGCTGTCCGGTCGCAAACCGACAGGCAACAACTCAGTGCGCAACACGCAGCCGGTTCGAAAGTCGCCACGAAATCAATGCCACGGAACAACCCAGAGACGTAGGAGATCACCTCATGCTGGTCCGAACACTTTCTGCCTTGGAATGCACCAAGATTCTGACGGCCAATCGCGTTGGCCGCCTGGCATGCGCGAAGGACAGGCAGCCTTATGTCGTGCCCCTCTACTACGCCCATTCGGATGCTCATCTTTATGCGTTTTCCATGCCGGGCAAGAAGATCGAATGGATGCGAGTCAATCCGCTGGTGTCCCTCCAGGTCGACGAACATGGCCAGGGCCGAGGATGGAGAAGCGTGGTTGCCGATGGCCGGTACGAAGAACTGCCTGACCACATCGGCCACAAGCTTGAGCGGGACCATGCCTGGTCGTTGTTGAGCAAGCATACCGACTGGTGGGAACCTGGTGCACTCAAGCCCGTCACTCCTCCCACAGCCGACAGTGCACCGCACGTCTTCTTTCGGATCCTAGTCGAACAGGTATCCGGCCGGGAAGCGAGCGAGTAGTCGTCCCATCGGATCTTGCGAGAATGCAAAGGGCCGGCGCAATCTGCGCCGGCTTTTCTCCTGTTGAACTGCTATCGCGCCATCAACACAGGCACTGACGAGCTCTCAAGCATCGACTTAGTCACCCCGCCAAAAATCCGCTCGCGCAGCCGGGAGTGTCCATAGGCGCCCATGACCAGGAGCTCGGCAGCCATGTCGCCGGCACGCTGGCGAAGCACGTCGGCGACCGAATGGTTCGCGCTCGGCAGTCGTTCGACAGTAACCTTCACGCCATGCCGGGCGAGATAGGCAGCGGCATCTGCCCCCGGCTCCGCACCGTGATGGAACTCGTCCTCGATCGGGTCGACCATAGCGAGGTGAACCTCTTCGGCGCCCTTCAACATATCGAGCGACTCGCGGACGGCGCGCGATGACTCAAGGCGGGCGTCCCAAGCGACCAGGATGCGTTTTGGTTTAAGGGTCGGGCGCGAGCCATCGGGAAAGAGCAGAATGGGCTTCCCCGACGAGAACAGCGTGCCCTCGATGACTTTGTCCTTCAGCGCATGGCTTGCCAGCAGATCTGGTCCCAGAATGGTCAGATCGGCGTAGCGGGCACGTCTGCCAACAACATCGTCCGCCCATCCCGTGTCGGGATAGTCGTCGCTCAGATCAGCCGATACCCCGGTTTTGGAGAGAAAGCCAGCGACGTCGGAAATTCTCGTCTTGAGCCTCTTGATCTCGGCCTGACGCTCCTCCAGCCAGGCCGGTGAGACGACAGCACCATATTCAACACCCGAGGGCGGTGCGGCCACCTCGAGAACGAGCACGGAGAGATGGGCACCGATTTGTTCGCACAAGTCAGCGGCGAGCTTCAGATCGCCCTCCCCCTGGTTCGGTCCGGTAACCGTAAGCAGCGTCTTGAAAGTCACAGCAGCAACTCCTCAGTTCGAGTGAAGGTTCAGTTGATGCTGAAGCGTAAGCGAGAGGGGTTGGGGCGTTCATTGCGCTGAATCAAAGCGTTCTCCAGTTCTCGCGATTAGCTGTTGCCCGAGTTCGACGCGCCGGTCGGCGGTGGCTAAAATTGGCGAGCATCGACCAGATCGGAAGACATCGGATGAACGAGTCTACTCTACGACGCACATTGCTGGTCATCGCCATCCTGGGCCTCGCCATTGGTTTAGGGGTCTGGCGAACCAGGCTCGGCCCCTTTGAAGCCGACATGATCTGGACGGTGGCCACCTTGCCCGTGGTGGCAGCTCTCGCGATTTCCATTTTGCGTGATTTCTGGATCGGCCGCTTCGGCGTCGATGCGATTGCCTTGGTATCGATGTCCGCCGCGCTTCTGCTCGGACAACCCCTGGCGGCCGTGGTGGTGGCAATCATGTATGCCGGCGGCACGGTGCTTGAGGATTTTGCCCGCGGCCGCGCGGAACGCAACCTCAAGGCCTTGACCCACCGGTCACCGCGTGTCGCCCATCGAACGTCAAAGCTGGAGACCGAGACCATCTCCGTTGAAGACGTTGCCGTGGGCGACGAGCTATTGGTTCGGGCCGGCGAACTGCTTCCCGTCGATGGCATCCTGCTTGATAATTCGGCCTCTCTCGACGAGTCCGCCGTGAGCGGAGAACCGCTGCCGGAAAGGCGGACAGCGGGCGATATGCTCCGCAGCGGCACCATCAATGCGGGCGAGACCTTCAGGATGCGGGCCTCTGCTCAGTCCGAGCAGAGCACCTACGCAGCGATCGTTCGCATGGTTGCTGCAGCGCAGACCGTGAAAGCGCCTTTCATCCGCATGGCCGACCGCTTCGCGCTGCTCCTATTGCCAGCGACTCTGCTTGTCTCCGGTGGCGCCTGGTACATGTCTGGCGATCCGATTAGAGCATTGGCCGTGCTGGTCGTCGCGACGCCCTGTCCGCTTATCCTTGCTGCGCCCGTTGCCTTCATCGGCGGCGTGTCACGGGCGGCCCGCAGCTGCGTTCTGATGAAAGGCAGCGCGGCTCTGGAGGCGCTTGCACAAGTCCGGACCGCAATCTTCGACAAGACGGGGACCTTGACCATCGGCGGAGCTGAGCTCATCGAAATCGAAGTGGCGACCGGTCGCGACCCCGACAATCTGCTGCGGCTACTCGCGTCTTTGGAACAGGCCTCGCACCATGTGCTCGCCGACTCAATTATCCGGGCGGCGCGTGGCAAGCAGTTGACGCTTTCGCATCCGCGTGATGTCCACGAGCGTCGCGGTGCGGGCCTGAAGGGCCGGGTCGACAACATCTCGGTCACCGCGGGGTCGCGGGATCTCGTGCTCGCCGACAAGCCGCTGCCCGGCTGGGCGAAAAGCGGCGAGGAGAAATACCGGGAAGAGCCGGTGCTCAGGGTTTTTGTAGCACTAGGCGGACGGCTTGCCGGTGTTTTCACGTTGGGCGACGCCCTGCGTGTTGATGCGCGTGATGCACTCGGCAAGCTGCGCTCCGCTGGCATTGGGCGCATGATCATGCTCACAGGCGACGACGCCGTGGCTGCCAAGCGCATTTCCGCGTTGCTCAACCTCGACGCCATAGTCGCCGATGCGACCCCTGCCGATAAGGTCGCGACGGTCGAAGCCGAGAAGTCCGTGGCACCGACGATGATGGTCGGCGACGGCATCAACGATGCCCCTGCCCTTGCGGCCGCAACGGTCGGTATTGCCATGGGCGCACGTGGTGCGACCGCCTCCTCCGAGGCGGCTGACGTCATCGTACTGACCGACAGGCTGCAGCCGGTCGCCGATGCAGTTCGGATTGCACGGCGAACGCGATCGATCGCCTTGCAAAGCATCATTGCCGGGCTGGCGCTGTCGGGGCTGGCAATGATCGCGGCGGCCATGGGGCAGATTACCCCGGTTGCCGGAGCGCTGCTGCAGGAAGGGATTGACGTGGCGGTCATCCTGAACGCGCTGCGCAGCCTTGGCGATGGCCATCGGTGGCGCGCATAGTGGACGAACAGTTGATCGGTGAATTGCCATGGCACAGCAGAATCTGGTGGTTTGCAGCAAATGCGGTGGGGTCAACCGCCTGCCACCAGGCCGCAATGCCATGGAGGCGAAATGCGGAAAGTGCGGGAACAGGCTTTTTTCGGGACATCCCGAAGATGTCGATGCCGCGATCTTCGATAATCAGATCGGGCGCAGCAGCCTTCCAGTTGTCGTCGACGTCTGGGCACCATGGTGCGGCCCCTGCAAGATGATGGCTCCGGCTTATGAGGCGGCAGCAAATGAACTTGAGCCGCATGTCCGCCTGATCAAACTCAATTCCGACAATGAGCAGGCCGTTGCGGCGAAGTTTGGCATTCGAGCCATCCCGACCATGATCCTCTTTCATGGCGGACGCGAGATTGCGCGCACATCCGGCGCAATGACGGCAGGCCAGATCGTCAGGTGGGTTCGCGACCGCCTGCCGACGGTTGCCGCCTGAACGTCGCCGGCCAATGGATCCGCTCATCGCCCGGCTCGGACTTGCCCTCGCAATAGGTCTGCTTGTCGGCTTGGAGCGTGGCTGGCAGGAGCGGGATGCACCCGCTCGCAGTCGCACAGCCGGCATCCGGACATTCGGCATATCCGGCCTGCTTGGCGGCGTGCTCGCCGCACTCGCCAACGCACTCGGCGCAGTATCCGTACTGGTCGGCGGTTTCATCGCCTTTGCGGCAATCTTCGCTTGGTACAAGGCGCGTGAGGCTGCCCATGACGAGGATTTCAGCGTCACCAGCGTGATCGCTGGCCTTGGCGTTTTTGCGCTTGGTGCGCTTTCGGTCGCCGGCGATTATCGGGCTGCCGCTGCCGGTGGGGCGGCACTGGCGGCAATCCTGGCCAGCCGAGAAGTCCTGCACGGCCTTCTGAAGCGCCTGACATGGGTCGAACTGCGCTCGGCGCTGATCCTGGCGGTGATGACGGCAATCATCTTGCCCCTGCTGCCAAACCGGACAATGGACCCATGGGGCGGTTTCAATCCCTGGGAGGTCTGGTTCCTGACGGTGCTGATGGCCTCGATTTCGTTCGCCGGCTACGTGGCTGTTCGCATACTGGGCAACACGCGTGGTCTGCTGGTCAGTTCGCTCACCGGTGCAATCGTCTCTTCCACAGCGGTGACCTTGGCGCTTGCCCGCAATGCCGCATCGGCAAGCAATCCGCTACCGCTCGCCGGGGCGGCATCCCTGGCTGCAATGGTTTCAGTGCTCCGCGTATGCGCCGTGGTTCTGATCGTCGAGCCAAGCGTGCTCGCATCGGTCGCCATTCCGGCGATTGCCGCGGCGCTCGCCTTCGCTGTCTGCGGCGCGTTGCTGCTGTCTCGCGACAGCGGGAACGGTGAAGGCAGCGCGATCGCGCGCAATCCATTCGAACTGGGCCCGTTGCTGCTCTTCGCCTTGCTCTTCGCCATCGTCGCGACCGCGAGTGCGGGGCTGGCCGCTCAATTCGGTGGGCGCGGTTTGCTGGCGAGCTCGGCGCTGGCCGGCGCATTCGATGTCGATGTTTCGGTGCTTGGCGCGCTGCGCCTGGTCAAGCATTCCGTCTCCGTCGAGACCGTGGGCCAGGCCGTGCTCGCGGCACTGGCGGCAAACGCCATTGGTCGCCTGTCGCTTGCGGTATTTGCCGGGCCGGTCAGGTTCTGGTTGCCAATGGCCGTCGCAACTCTCATCGCCGTCACCCTTGGTATCTGCGCCCTTTTGTTGCTTGCTCCTGGATAGAAGCGTTGTTCTCGATCCATCTTTGATGCGGATCAATGGCCAGGCCCTGACACCGTTCTATGGGACTCCATGAAAAGGAGTTCGCAATGACCAATCAAAAAGATCTCACCCCGAAATTCCGCCATGTCCGGCTGTTGCTCGCGCGCGAGAAAGGCCGTCCGGAAGGGAACCGCGAGGAGGGCTATGACGTGCTGGCTCCATTGACCGGCGAAGGGCGGATCGATGCGGAAGAGTGGAAATCGCACAGCGCCTCCTGCCGTGTTCGCCGGTTTCGCACTGGCGAGCAGGATCTGATCGGCCGGCTGAGGCGCGAGCCCGGCGGACAGTGGTATTTCGACTACGCGGAAGGCGACCGCGATGACGAAATCGGCTTCCATCTCGGCGACGAACGGTTCGTGACCGGTGAATATGTGTCGATCGAGCGCAACGGCGCCATGCACACCTACCAGGTAGCAAGGGTCGAGCGGCCCTGACAGCAACGCCAAGCTCCCTGGGAGAAGACCATGTCACGACGCATCCTGATTGTGGTCGGCCATCCCGACCCATCCCCCGACCGGCTCTGCCGCGGTCTTGCCAACGCCTATGCCGAGGGCGCGGAAAGGGCGGGGCACGCCGTCCGACGGGTCGATCTGGCAGCACTCGACTTTCCGATGCTACGCACGATGCAGGAGTTTGAGCACGGTGCTGTGCCCGACAGCCTCAAGGACGCCGCCCAATCGATCGTTTGGGCCGAGCACATTGTCTTTGTCTTCCCGCTATGGCTCGGAACCATGCCGGCCATGCTCAAGGCATTCCTGGAACAGGTGATGCGGCCGGGAACGGCTTTTGCCTACCCGGACAAGGGCGGTGGATTCACCAAGACGCTGCTTCGCGGCCGTTCTGCGCGCGTCGTGGTTACGATGGGCATGCCTTCCGTTGTTTACCGGCTATGGTTCCTCGGACACGGCATCGCGGGCATGAAACGAAGCATTCTGCGTTTTGTCGGCATCAGTCCTGTGCACGAGACCTTGTTCGGCATGGTCGCTGGCGGCAACGATGCGACCCGTGCGAAATGGATCGGACAAATGCGCACGCTTGGTGAGCGTGGGCTTTAGCTGGTAACCCAGAAGCCGGGACAGCGGTTCAAAGGCATCCTTTGCCGGAGCCACAAACAAGCCAGAGCTTATGCGGCCGCCAACCGGAAATCGCGCGAGTTTTGGATGACGCGGGGATACGCATGCGAAATGAGAAACCCGCCACACCTTGGCGCGACGGGCGTCTCATCAAGGCGCGCCTTACTTGACCAGGATTGTCGCCCACATTCCGTTCATAAAGTGGCCCGGAATATTGCAAAAGACGGCATAGCTGCCGGGCTTGAGGTCGAGCGTCAGAGATCCGGTCTTGCCCGGATCAAGTTCGGAAACCTCGCCAAGATGGCCCGCCGCATCCTCGTTGACACGATTTTCATTCGGCACATATGGCAGGGTTGTCTTCTTGGCATCGGCGATCGGCACGACGATCATCTCGTGGACTGTATCCTTGGAGGTATTCTGGACTTGAAAGGTCACCTTGCCTGCGGGTACGAAGGTCTTGTCCAGCTTGACCCTCATGGTTGCCATGCTCATGTTGGCCGGCATGCCCATGCCCATTTTTGCATCGGCGTTCACCACCCCTTCCTTGTCCCATAGCTTGACGTTCACGGTCGTGTTGGCGAAGGCGGGTGCCGAGGCTGTTAATAGAACGAGGACCAGTCCGGTCTTGAAAGGCTTCATGTCTAAATGCTCCTGATCGCTCGCGGCGACCCCGTGAGCGCTGTTTTTGGAATCATTCCCGGTCGCCGCACCCGGCTAGAACAGCCAAGCTGACAACACGCTGACAGCGGATACAAACGGCGACCAAGATGCGATGGACCTTCACCCGAAGCGCTGCGTGTTTCACGGACTTATGGATCGACCGTGAACTCCGTCCACATGCCCGCGCGTAGTGACCTGTCACGTTAGAGACAAGGAGGTATTTTCCAGCCTAGATCGACGGTCGGCGTGCCTGACTTGCCGGGCCGAGTTCTGATACATCGCCATGTCGCCAGCTTATCTTCATCCACCCGATTTTCGGACTAAACATATACGGAAGCGGCTTGCCGGGATCGGCAAGGTACATCACGATCTTTCATGGACGGTGGGAGAACCGGCCAGATAATCCTCGTAGATTGTCAATCACGGTACCAGGACAGCGGCGCCGCTCAATCTCCCTTGCCTCAGATCGTCCAACGCCCGATTTGCCTGTTCCAGCGGATAGGCTTTGGTATGAGTGCGAGCCCGCGCACTCTTCGCAACGGGAAAGAACTCTTCCGCGTCGTGGCGCGTCAGGTTTCTACCGATATTAGTTCCCGCTCTTCCCAGAGCAATTCGTAGGACGTCGCTGGGATGTCACTCATGCGTGGACCCTCAACTTCACCTTTGGAAATCAAACTTTCATTTGACCCGCATCAAAGCTGCCGGCTCGTTCTTCCTATTCATTGCCTCCCATCAGAGCCTCAATCTGGGAGAGCATCATGACTACGGCTGATTTCAACATCCCTGTTCCGAAAGTCGCGACAGCGGCGCCAACGAAACTTCGACTGGGTTCCCTGACCGCATTGGTCATCGGTTCCATGGTCGGCTCCGGCGTGTTCAGCCTGCCGCAGAACATGGCAGCCGGTGCCGGTCCTCTCGCCATCCTGATTGGCTGGGCCATCACTGCGGTTGGCATGCTGGCGCTGGTCTTCGTCTATCAGTCGCTTGCCACCCGCAAGCCGGAGCTCGACGCCGGGCCCTACGCCTACGCCAAGGCCGGCTTCGGCCCCTTCATCGGCTTCAACAGCGCCTGGGGTTACTGGATCAGCGCCTGGGTTGGCAACGTTTCCTACGCTGTGATCGTGTTCAGCGCCCTGTCCTATTTCTTTCCCGCCTTCGGCGATGGAAACACCTGGCAGGCGGTGCTCGGCGCGTCGATCCTGCTGTGGCTGATCCACATGCTGGTTCTCGCCGGCATCCGGCAGGCGGCGATCATCAACCTCATTGTGACGGTGGCGAAGATCGCTCCGATCGTGCTGTTCGTCGGGGTTGTTGCCGTCGCCTTCAAACTTCAGGTCTGGTCTCTCGACTTCACCGGTCTCGGCAACGCCAGTCTCGGCTCGATCACCGCGCAGGTGAAAAGCACGATGCTGGTGACCCTGTGGGTCTTCATCGGCATCGAAGGAGCCAGCGTCTTTTCCGGTCGCGCCGAGCACCGCAAGGACATCGCCACGGCGACCGTTCTCGGCTTCTTCACTTGTCTCGCGCTCTACGCCCTGGTGTCGCTGCTGTCGCTTGGCATCCTGAACCAACCCGAACTCGCTGCCTTGAAGAACCCATCGATGGCCGGTGTCCTGGAGGCGATTGTCGGCCCTTGGGGTGCCATCCTGATCAACATCGCGCTGGTCGTGTCCGTGATCGGCGCCTTCCTGAGCTGGACACTGCTCGCCGCCGAAATACCGCATGTCGCCGCCAAGGACGGGACGATGCCAAAATTCTTCGGCCGCGAAAGCGACCGCGGCGTGCCGTCGATCTCGCTTCTGATCACCAACCTGCTCGTGCAAGCCTTCCTGGTGATCACCCTTTTCGCGCAGAGCACGTACCAGGCGCTGTTCTACATCGCGTCGGCCGCAATCCTGGTTCCTTACATCTTTTCCGGCGCTTACGCGGCCAAGCTCGCGCTGACGGGAGAGAGCTACGCGAGTGGCGAGCAGCGCGTCGGTCCGCTATTTGCTGGGTTGCTGGCAACGGTCTACGGGCTGTGGCTCGTCTACGCTGCGGGCCCTGCATACCTGTTCATGTGTGCGATCCTCTATGCGCCCGGCATCATTTTCTACATTTGGGCTCGCCGGGAAACCAATCAACGCGTGTTCCATCCTGTTGAAGCAGCTCTCGCCGCAGCCCTGGTCGCAGTCGCCCTCCTCGCCGTCTACGAGATGTGGACCGGCGCTGTCAGCGCGCTGTGAAGGGGTCGGCACGATGACAAGCCTGGGTGTTCACTCCGAAGTTGGCCGTCTGCGTGAAGTGATGGTTCATCGTCCCGATCTCAGCCTGCGCAGGCTGACACCGGAAAATTGCAAGGCGCTGCTCTTCGACGACGTGTTGTGGGTCAAGCGGGCCCGCCAGGAACACGATGTCTTCGTCGATGCGTTGCGCGAACGCGGTGTGTTGGTGCATTCCTTCGGGGAACTCCTGGCTCAGACGATGAGCCTGACCAAAGCCCGCGACTGGCTTCTCGACCGCCGGGTTCATCCCGGCGTCGTCGGGCTTGACATGGTCGACGAGCTGCGCGGATGGCTCAACGAGATGCCGTCAGAGCAATTGTCATCTTACCTTGTCGGGGGCATTGCCCGCGCCGAGCTTTCTTTCGAACCCAAAGGCCTGACGGGAAGGACGCTCGCCCCCCAGGATTTCGTGCTGCCGCCGCTACCGAACCAGCTTTTCACCCGCGACAGTTCCTGCTGGATCTACGGGTCGGTGTCGGTCAATTCCATGTACTGGCCGGCCAGACGTCCGGAAGCTGCCAATGTCGAAGCCGTCTATCGTTTCCATCCCCACTTTCGCGACAGTGGCATTCCATTCGTGTCGCCAGACTTGGGAACCGGCACCAGCCTGGAAGGCGGCGACGTCATGCCGATCGGGGGTGGAACGGTTCTCGTCGGTATGGGGGAGCGCACCACCCCGCAAGCCGTCGGCGGCCTTGCGCGCAGCCTGTTCGCGGCGGGTGAAGCGACCCGTGTGATTGCCGCGCTAATGCCGCGGGACCGCAGCTTTATGCATCTCGATACCGTATTCACCTTCTGCGATCGCGACCTTGTCACATTGTATCCGCCGGTGGTTGACCGGCTGCGTACCTTCTCGCTGCGGCCGGGCGATGGAGCGGCGGCAGTCGAGGTCACCGATGAGACGAAACCGTTCACGACGGTGGTTGCCGAAGCCCTTGGCCTGAATTCGCTGCGGATCATCGCCACCGGCGGCGACCGCTACGAGACCGAGCGCGAGCAATGGGATGACGGCAACAATGTCGTGGCAATCGAGCCCGGCGTAGTCATCGGCTACGACCGCAACGTCTACACCAACACGCTTCTGCGCCGTGCCGGAATTGAAGTGATCACGGTCGAAGGCGCCGAGCTTAGTCGCGGCCGCGGCGGCGGTCACTGCATGACCTGCCCGATTGCCCGCGACCCGATTTGACCCGAAAGGAAATACGATGTCGATCAATCTTCACGGCCGCTCCGTCCTGACCCTCGATGACCTCACCGCCGAAGAAATCCGCTTTCTTCTCAAGCTGGCCGCAGACCTCAAGGCGGCCAAGCTGGCCGGACACGAGATCCCGCGTCTTGTCAGAAAGAACATCGCTCTGATCTTCGAGAAGGATTCGACACGCACACGGACGGGGTTCGAAGTGGCGGCCTATGACCAGGGCGCTCACGTAACCTACTTTGGCCCTACCGGCAGCCATATCGGCCACAAGGAATCCATGAAGGACACCGCTCGCGTCCTCGGCCGCATGTATGACGCGATCGAGTTTCGCGGCTTTGGCCAGCACCAGGCCGAAGTGCTGGCTACATATGCCGGCGTGCCGGTCTACAACGGCCTCACCGACGAGGCGCATCCGACGCAGATCCTCGCCGACCTCATGACCATGCGTGAATTCACGCACAAGCATCTTTCGGACATGACCGTCACCTTTGTTGGCGAGGGCCGGGACAATGTCGCACGGTCGCTGGCGTTGGGGGCAGCGAAGGTCGGCATCGACATGCGCATCGCCTCGCCAAAGGAACTCTGGCCGGATGAGGAATTCTGCGCTCATGTCCGCGACCTGGCGGAGCGCAGCGGTGGCCGCTTCCGACTCGACGAGGACGTGACGGGGTGCGTCCAGGAGGCTGATTTCATCTACACTGATGTCTGGATGTCGATGGGCGAGGACAAATCCGGCTGGACCGAACGTATCCGCCTTTTGACGCCCTACCGGGTTACGAGCGAAGTGATGGCCGCCGCCCGCAACCCCCACGTCAAATTCATGCATTGCCTGCCGGCATTTCACGACACCGAGACCGAGATCGGCGCCTTCGTAGCGAAGGAATACGGCACGGACTGCATGGAGGTCACCGACGAGGTGTTCGAGTCGGCCGCGTCGGTCGCCTTCGATCAGGCCGAAAATCGGATGCACACGATCAAGGCTCTGCTCGTGGCAACGATCGGCAACTGAGATGCTTATTGTCGTTGCACTCGGCGGAAACGCACTGCTGCGTCGTGGAGAACCGATGACGGCCGGCAACCAGCGCGCCAACATCGTACGCGCTGCGTCCGTGCTGGCCAAACTCGTCAGCGAAGGGCATTCGATTGTCGTCACGCACGGCAACGGTCCGCAGGTGGGACTTCTGGCCCTGCAGGCAGCTGCAACCTCGGATGGCCGCACATTTCCACTCGACGTGATTGGCGCCGAAAGCGCAGGGATGATCGGCTACGTCATTGAGCAGGAACTCGGCAACCTCCTCAAAGAGAGGCTGTTTGCGACCCTGCTGACACAGGTGAAGGTCGATCCACACGATCCCGCTTTCGCTCACCCGACGAAGCCTATCGGCCCGGTCTACGATGAGGCAACCGCAACCAGGCTTGCCAGCGAGCGCGACTGGCAGATAGCACCCGATGGCGACAAATGGCGCCGCGTCGTGCCGTCGCCCAGGCCGCTGGAGATCCTGGAAGCTGCAGTGATCTCGTTCCTGGTCGAGCGCGGCGTGATCGTCATCTGCACCGGTGGCGGTGGTGTTCCAGTGATAGCCCGCGACGACGGCAGTCTTTTCGGCGTGGAAGCAGTTATCGACAAGGATCTGGCAAGCTCACTGCTCGCTCGCCAATTGAAAGCCGACATGCTGCTCCTGTTGACCGATGTCGACGCCGTCTATGTCGATTACGGAACGGCGACTGCTCGGGCGCTCCGGCGCGTGGATCCGAAGGAGGTGTCGGGGTGGAATTTTCCCGCCGGCTCCATGGGACCGAAAGTCAGCGCTGCGGCGGAGTTCGCTGAAGCAATGGGCAAACCTGCCGCTATCGGCAAGCTCGATGACGCCGTCGAAATTGTCAGGGGCGAACGCGGTACCTGGTTCAAAGCCAGTTGGAGCGTGGATTGATGCGTTTCAAGGCCGCTTGAACGCCTAGTGCCATGAGCGGTGCCGGCATCAGGCTTCGCTTCGGACCATCCCGGCGGTGCGACGGGTCCATGACGATGTAGCCTGAGGGACTGGCAAGATGTGCAGGCTTTGATGCGCATCAAGGCGGAAGGTCGCACCTCGGGCGATCCTGCAATAAAGCTCATCGGAGGAACGACAATGACCTTCAACACCATCATGGTCCAACTCGATGTCGATTCCCCGGCAGTGCCGCGAACGACCTACGCGCTGGAGTTGGCGCGACGCTTCGAGGCTACGCTGATCGGTTTTGCGGCGGCTGATGCATATGTGTTTGTTCCTGGTGACGATGGCGACACGGCGGCGGCTGAAATTATGCGGCAGCGCCGGAACGGGATCGAGGATCGCCTGAAGATCCTGAAGGAAGAATTCCTGAGTGTCGTTGTCGGACACGATGCCTCCTGGCGCAAGGAGGTCGGCGATCCAACATGTATGCTGGCGATGCATGCGCGCGCAGCCGACCTCATCGTGACCGGGGCTCCCGCACGAGGAGTTCCGAGCGACCGTCACCGGATGGTCGATGTCGGAACGTTGGTACTGTCGGCCGGGCGGCCCGTGTTGCTTGCGGCTGACAAGGTTGCGCCGCCTAAGTCCGAAAATGTTCTGGTGGCTTGGAAGGATACCCGCGAGGCGAGGCGCGCGGTCACCGATGCGATGCCCTTTTTGACCGGTGCACAACATGTCCTTGTGGCGACGATCGAGGAACAGAACCTGAGAAACGCACGCGAAAGCGTCGGGGACGTCATCCGGTTCCTGATGAGACATGGCGTCGAGGCAAGATCGGAGGTTTTGGACGTCGGCCAAGCGGACGCTTGCGAAGCCGTGTCCGAAGTCGCCCGGGCGATGGGTGCAGATATTGTGGTCGCGGGCGGCTATGGCCACAGTCGTATCCGCGAATGGGCTTTTGGCGGCATGACCCGCTCCTTGCTGAAGCAAGGGGCGATTAACCGGCTGCTCTCGAACTGACCCACTGGGAGCAGGGATACGCAGAGTCGAGGCGAATGCGAGCGGGAGACCAATGATGGCAAAGAGAACGGACAAGGTCGAGGTTGGCATGGATCTGGCCGCGAGGTGCCGCGTTACCGAAACTTGGCAAGACGATCTGGGGGACCGGTGGGCCACGGTTCTGATCGAGGGCCACGACATCCCGGTCACACTCAAGGTAGTCCACTTTTACCCGTTCGATGACGGCAACTAGCGCGTGACCAGGGCATATGGCGGCGCGACTGTGGGACCTGATCTCTTGAAGCCGCGGCTGGATTTGGGAAGGCCGTTGGCGGATGAGTCACACGGTCTGGCGGCTCTAAGAGTGCATGCCGTCGCGGCGGAAATGGCTTAACGTGGCTTGGCGGTGCCGAATTTGCTGCAGCGTCTGCAGTCGTGCGTTTGTAAACAAGGCGTATGACAAAGGCGAAGTATGCGACCTGCAGAACTACAAGGTCGATAATCGCCCAGCCTACCGCGGTCCAGATTGACCCGGTTGCCGCGTAAGCCCACAGACACACAATACCCGAGGTCAAAAACATTCCGAGCAGGAATTGCGCAAGATACATCGCGGTCCACCCAGCCGTTCGACGAAGGATTTCGAAACGACTCTATTGCTGTCGCCCAAAGCGAACGAGGTCTTAAGCGACCGGCGCGCCTGGCCACTTGATGTGGATCAACAATCCGCGCGAGTAGGTAGTTTCCCGTAGGGATATAACCGAATTTCGCGACCCGCGGATTCGCGCGATTGCTGTGTCACGGAACAACCGGGAAAACAGCCATGCACGCTTACACCGCTTCCAGAATTTCATTGCCGACGCATTCTGCTCAGCCGAGCCTGCCAGCGGTCTTTGGCTCGGAACCGCAACTGCCCGTCAACTTCTTTCCCGCCGGTTCGGAGATTTATGCTCAAGGTGAGAAGGCCGGCGCTCTCTACCAGGTCGAATTCGGCGCCGTGCGCATCTACCGCCTGCTCGCGGATGGCCGCCGGCAGATCAGCGCCTTCCACCTCGCCGGAGAGACTTTCGGCTTCGAAGCCGACACGAAGCATCATTTCTTCGCCGAGGCTATCAACGCCACCGGGGTACGCGCCTTCCGCATCGGCACTGGAGCGGACATGTCCCATCAGCTGTTGCCCCTGGCGCTCAAGGGCCTGACGAGGGCGCAGGAGCACCTCCTGGTGCTTGGCCGCCAGAACGCTATCGAACGCGTAGCCGCTTTCCTCGTGGATATGGCGGAGCGGCAGGGCGGCTTGCGGCAGGTTGAGTTGCCAATGTCGCGTATGGACATCGGCGACTATCTCGGCCTCACCATCGAGACCGTATCGCGGGTGTTCACCCGGCTGAAAGACAAGGGCGTCATCCGGCTGCTCAACCTGCGCAGCATTGAAATTGTCAAACACGACGCGCTCCATTGCATGAGCGAATGAAGCGCCTGCCTGCGCAAGAGACGACAATGACGCCGCAAACCGGCCTCAGTTCAAGGACCAGATGACGATGGACAACACACTGACCACCCATACCGGCTTTCGCTTTGAAGTGCGCCGCGCGCGCCCGGATGATGAGCCAACGCTGGTCGAGTTCTTCACCCATGTGACCGCAGACGACCTGCGCTTCCGCTTTCTCGGCGCTGTGAAGGAAGTCTCGCATGAACGGCTGGTCGCCATGACGCGTTCAGACGACGCCCATATCCATAATTTTCTAGCATTCTCAATTGACGGGATGCTCATCGCGGTTGCGACGTTGGCAAGCGATCGAGCCGATCGAAGCGGCGAGGTCGCGATCTGCATTCGCCAGGATCGCAAGCATCTGGGCGTTGGCTGGGAGCTCCTCGCCTATGTTGCGAAATATGCCGAACAACTCGGCCTCAAAGCGATCGAGTCGATCGAGAGTCGTGAAAATCGTGCTGCGATCGAGGTCGAGCGCGACATGGGTTTCACCGTCACGACCGATCCCGACGATGCGACGCTTGTCCTGGTTCGGCGGGAGCTGGGGGCGCGATCAGCCGCTTAGCTGCCCCTTCCGGGCCGTTGTGGGCGTGGCAGATCGAAAGACGAGCATCTCCGCGGCCACAGCGCTTTCTTCATCCGCTGGAATGACAAGGACATCGACGCGGGAATTTGCAGCGCTGACTACCTCCTCGCCTCTTCGGTTGCGCTCGTCGTCGAGACCTACTCCAAACCAGGCCGCGGCGGCGCTGATCCCACGCGTCCGCAGGCCCAACGCAAGGCGTTCGCCGATGCCCTGTCCCGGAAGCGGCTTTTCTACGCGTCCTATCATCTATCCGTCTGGCCCGCATGAGACGCGTCAACCTCCATGACCGAAACACCGGCACTTCTTGATTGAAGCACCATGTTGGCCGTGCCTCTTCCACCGGGAAACGCGACGACTAGATCGGGAGTGCCTTCGTCTAGCGTTTGCTTGTTTCGGATCGGCCCGGCTGCGCGACGATGAGTTTCCCAATCGGCTGGGAAAGCCCGTACGGGGATTTGCCGGCTTTCGGCCAACGTACCCGACAGACGATCGGCACCGTCAGCATCGCCATGAATGACTATCGAAATAGCGCGCTCCTGATGTAGCCGATCGAGAGCTTGGAACAAGAATTTCCGGTCTTGGTCTGCTCTGATCAAATCGACATCGCTTGGTAAATTTGGCCCGTGATCGAGAGGCACTCCGAATTGGCGCCCTCCACACACAAGAACGATCATGCACACCTCCTTTCCTGGAACCACGAGGATCCAATTTCTGCCCCCTCACCGCCTGTGCGTAGCCTAGGAATGCAGAGATGCGAGTTCAGTCGATCATCCGAGCTCGCTTTCAATTGATCTTCGGTCGTATCGAATTGCCCATTATCTCCGCAAAGAATTGGTCAATGGCGTCACCCGTCGGGTGTTCGCCTTTGACACCAAAGGCATTCACCTTGGTGTGCTTTCCGATGAGCTCAAGGATCCGAGCTCGATCACCGAACTTGATCTTAGTAATGCGCCCTACCGGCACTTTCGTGCCACCTTCACCGCGCTCGTAACGCTCCTCTGACTCAATACCCCGGACAAGACCTTGGCGCCAGACGGTAGGCCATTCATGAATTGGCTTGATTGTCCCATCCCGATTGAAGAGATCGCCAAGGTCGGCATTCACCTGGTCCCTCAGTTTCTCAAGGAGGTCGTCCGAGCTGAACTGGACTCGCTGGGAGCGTTGGCGTTTTAATTCTTCAATGAACGCGCTTACGCCAGCATGCTTGAGCAGATCACAGCCTTCGACATCGGCTCGCTTTGCGGAATAGCCGGCCCGGATAGCGGCCTGCGTCGCGTTCAGATCGACGAGGTACTCGTAGGCAAACTGCCGCTGCTTCTCGGTGAGTTTTTTCACAACCTAACTTTTCCCAACCGTTTTACCAAACTCGAGCTCCATCCGTGGATGGCACTCCCCAACATTCCAAGGGGATGCCAGCCCGTCGGCTGCTATCTCACTTCAAGCGAAAGATGTGCGTTTCCAGATCGCCTTATCCGCCAGCCCAACGAGCTGAATGTTCGTGTTTCCCTTTCACGGCTTCCTCGAAAGCCTTCAATCTGACAGGCCCGCCTGCTGGAAAATAGGCCACTGGCTGATCGCCTTGGGACGATAACCAAGGCCAGCCTCGCCTCTGGTGTTCAGCCTCCCAGGCAGCCCAGAGCGGCGTTCCGGGGCGAACTTGTTCTAGAGATGAACCAACGACTTCCAGCATTGGCATGTCTGCGGGAACGGGTGTTCCGTTGCCGTTGTCAGCCTGAACATCCATGCGGTTGACCATCGGCCATCCATGCCGCGCCTGGTATGCCAAACGCTCACGATGTCCGGCTGCACCGTCGTCAGCCATCAACTTCCCAAGGAAAGATCTTGGCTTGGGCAACTGCTGCGGCGGAAGGAGTAGCCAACAAAGCCTGATCGCGCACCAAATGCTCCCGAATGGCTGGGCCATTAGTATAGATGACCCCTTGGCCACTGATAATGCTGAAGTGCGAAGATGCTTCCATTTCCGATCTTTGAAATACGTTCCAAGCGCCAGCGCTTTGCGCCCACAATGGGCAAGATAGGCAGATGCTTTCGCCTCTGCTTCGGCTCTTTCCGTATCTGACAATTCCGCGAAGCACGCTACTGTCCAATCCAGGGGCGATTTCGCCCAATGCGGCCAATTCAAGCTTTCGGCGAGATGCGTAACCCGTGCTTTGAACCCCGCCGGATCGTCCGCCTGGGGCTCACATTCTCCCTTGTCGTCGCGGCTTCGCTCTCTCTTTTGATAATCCGTAATTGCTTTAGGATCAGTCTTTACTAGTGCCGCATTTTCCGTCGACGGATTTGCCGTCGACCGTTTTTCGGGCTGCGGTAAGAATGCAACACTTTCCGACGTCTCGTCGCCTCGCTTAGACCTAGGTTCATCGAAAATGACCAAGCTAAGGGGAGCAAATCGTCCGTCGGCACGAGGTTGCTCTCTAACCGCATAACCAAGCTCGACAAGCTCACTGACCATCCGCTGTGCCTTGCCACGGCCACATCCCCCTTTGTTGCGAATGTCACCTATGACAACCTTCCAGTTGTCGGGTTTTGAAAGGAGATACCCCAGTAGCCAGCGCGCCTCCATCGATAGGCGTTGGTCTTCAAAGACATGGTTCGGAACGGTTGTGTAATTCGTAGTGCGTGGCCCACGCCTGATGGTAGGTTCCGAACTCACGCAACCCTCGTACGGTTTGCCGAGTTCCAGTCAGAGGCTGCGTGGCTATTGACGGGAACAGAACGGAGGCTGTCAACGGAGGTCTGGTCGAGCCCTGCCCGACGAAGATTTGAGGCCGTGTGGGCCAAACCCGTTGGTGTCGAAGCGTTCCGACTTGGGTTCCTCATTTTGCAATCTTGTCCGACGCGCGAGCCGAAGCCAGCAGGCAAGCGCCTGAACTGTTCTCAAAGGCTTCAAGCTCGGTCAGACGCCAACGCGTGCAGCCTGGTCCGATCTTGATAGGGTTAGGGAAATCTTTGCGATGTGAGGTCCATCGCCAAACGCTATTCACGGAGATGCGATAGCGCGCCGCAACGTCGTGAACTGAATAGAATACCTCTTTGGGCAATATCGACATGGATTGCAGGACCCTTGCCGAGGTCTCGCCTCGACATTTGCCCGCACGTCATGCGCAGAAGTTGCTCCTCGATCTCAATCAACGCGAACGATGCGTTTGACCTACAAGAGGCACTTTAGGAGAAGCGATTCCATTGCGTCAGTCAACATGCCATATCGACCCACACTACGGCGCACAAAAATCCGCCCAGTCCTGCATAAGCTGCCGGCGTTTTTCAAACAGATCACCGCGCCGATAGGCTGCCTCAACCTTGTTGCGAATGCTGTGTGCCAGTGCCATCTCAGCTACATCGCTTGGATATGCAGTGCGTTCGGCCACCCAGTCGCGAAACGTAGACCGGAAGCCGTGCGGAACAGCTGCAACACCCATCCGCCTCATCACGGCTGACAGCGTCATGTCCGAGAGCGAACCCCCGCGCGGTGCCGTGAAAACAATCTCCGAATGCAAGAACCTTGGGATGCCATCGAGAACAAGCATGGCTTGCCGTGAAAGAGGTACACTGTGTTCCCTCCCCGCCTTCATTCGATCGGCTGGGACCGTCCAAACAGATTTCTGCAGATCAAATTCGCTCCACTTCGCTTCGCGCACCTCGCCCGACCGGCCAGCTGTCAAAATAGCAAATTCGAGTGCTTTGGACCCCATCCCCTCAATCCGCTTCAAAGCAACAAGAAACTCTGCAACTCGATCAAATGGCAGGGCTGAATGGTGCGATACCGACCTCAGCTTTTTCGGCTTTGGAAGTACTGAATCAAGGTTCCCTTTCCACCTTGCAGGATTCTCTCCGGATCGAAAACCCGACACTGTGGCCCAGGACAAAACGTTCTCAATTCGACCCCGAAGCCTGGTGGCCGTCTCAGTCTTCTCAGCCCAGATGGGTTCGAGAACTTGAACAATGTGCGCAAGTGAGATCAACCCCACCGGCACAGTACCCAATGCCGGAGACGCGTAAGTCAGGATCGTCGTCAGGACCTGTGCGGCGTGCTTTTCGTTCCTGTATTCACGGCGCTTCGACTTATGCCATCGCCGCGCCGCTTCATCGAAGGTAATTTCACTCGCGACTGCAGACAACAGAGCACGCTTGGCTGCCCGCCTTTGTTCGGCGGGGTCGGCCCCGCGATCAACTGCTGCACGCATCTCCCGCGCTTTTTCGCGAACCTGGGCGAGTGTGACGTCCGGATATCCACCAAGACCAATCTCTCGCCGGCGTTGCCCGATGGAGATTCGAAGCAACCAGGAGCGTGCACCGGTATCCTTGACCTGCAACCCCAGACCCGCCACGCCGCCAACGGCATGTAGCCCCGGTTTCGAAAGGCGCTTGACCTCCAACGGTCCAAGCTCTCTAGCTTTGCGCGGCAATCCTACCTCCAAGACCCATCATTAGACCCACCAAAAAATATGCAACACGGTGAGGGCGCATGCAATGGCATAAAACGCTGCATAAGCCTATGGGACTGAATTTAAATGATATTCTATATTGATTGGACCGATATGTCACTGGGGCAAGGCGGACACTCCCTCCGCCAGATATTTGGCTACCGTGCTGAATTGCCTCTGTATTTTCAAAGAGGGCCAAATCTTTCCTAAGTTATTCCTAACTTCCTAAAACGAAGAAGCCTGCCACCGCGAGGCAGCGGGCCAGCGTGAGCGCAAACGTTGCGCCAGCCTCAGGATCAACGTTCGTCCTGGCGATAGAGCCGTTTGGTCGCGCGGTCGCTTTCCATGCGTTCTGCAGGACCACGGTGGCGTCGGGTCATAAGAACGTATGCCATCAATAGGGCCAGCAACAGTGGCCCACCAGCAACGACGATCAACCACATCACGCTTTCAAACATGAGGCATCTCCTTCACGTCACAACCGTCAAGGAGAAGAACCGTTCCGTTCAAAGTTACAGCAACACCAGCACCTCCTGCGACTGAGGGCCGTTTTCCCATGTGACCGTTTCGGAAATCCGGGCTCCGCTGCAACAAAAGGCTGCGGCTGCACGTTGCGGTTGATCATTCAACCAGGAGCAAAGCAAATGGCCGACGACAAAACGAAGACGGACTTCCGCGATCGGGACCGCGTCTCTGCCGATGAGGATTATGAAGTCGAGTATTTCGCCACCAAGGCCGGCATCACCCCGCAGCAGGTCAAGGAATTGATCGCGAAGCACGGCAACCGACGCGAGACGCTGGAGCGGGAAGCGAAGGCTCTGGGGAGCGGTAGGTAGGCCGGCATGCCAGAGTACCAGGTGGAAGAGTGGCATGGAGAGGAGTGTGTCTCAACTCAGGCCACGAGCGCCGATGATCCGTTATCTGCGGTAGAGAAGGTCACGGGCCAAAGGGTGTCGCCTAGAGCGCTTCAGGAGCATTGGTTTCGTGTGGTCGATGAAGATGCGCGAAGCACGCATGAATTCAGCCTTGAGGACGGCGGCCCGGCTGGAGATTTCGCAAAATAGCCATGACCAGAATCTCGGACCTGCATTGGGACCAACGCTGCAGATAGGCGAGAAAGGTGCAGCCGCCGGGCGGACCCGACGGCTTATCGTCGATTGGATCGCTGCCGCCGCATGGGGCCTTAAGGCGCGGCCGGCGCCAGCTTGGCGGCTACTTGGTCGATCTTGTCGGCAAGTACGCTATTGGCCCAATCTGTCACCTCAGGGTCAACGGGCTTGTTGGCCATTTGGGCAAGGGCTGCATCGATCGATGGGACGTTGGCAGCGGCAGCTGTGGCGGCGGTCTGAGCAGCGGCCGCATCCTGGGTGGCCTCATCGAGCGCTGCCTGTGCTGCATCGAGGTCGGCCTGCGTCGGGACATCTTCGGGCGGGGTATTCGGGTCAGCCGCTTTCGCATTCAGCGCGTCGAGCGCCGCTTTGGCGTCGGCAACCGCCTGATTAGCGGCATCGAGCGCCGATTGAGCGTTCTTGGCTATTGCCGACTGTGTCACAAAAGCCTGCACGCCAGCGAAGTTCTTGCTCTTGGAGTGCATAAAGGCGTTGGCGTTGCGCTGCAGTGAGTTCAATCGGCCCAGCTTGGCATGGATATTCTTTTCCTTGGACACTGAACCGGTAGCGGCCTTGGCGACCTGGCCCTTGGCGGATGCCGACTTGCCGAGCGAACCGCCGCCTCCGCCATTGCCGCCAGCATTACCGTTTCCTCCGCTATTGCCATTGCCATTGCCATTGCCGTTACCGTTACCATTGCCATGGCCGTTACCATGGCCGTTGCCACCAGCAGCAGCCAGGGCCGGCGACACCAGAAGCGAGAACACCGCAAATGCAGCAAAAAGGGTCTTTCGGGATGTCATAACTACCTCCGAGATTGCCACCGCCACTAACCGCTATAGCGGGCAACATGAGGAATCGCTAACACAAAGGGTAAACTTGGATATAGCTGTGCTTTCATTGCGAGAACGAAGCGGCCGGCCGGCGAAACGCCAACCAGCATAACTCTTTGAAATTGCTGAAGTAGATCACCCTCGTTGGGACCGGCCGGCCTTCCGAACTCAAAGGTCCTAGACCGCTCGGACCAAGGTCTTAAGCCTTGGTTTCGGCCGCGACTCAGAAGTCGTGACGGCGCGGCGACCTTCGGTAGTCGGCACCGTATCGGCCTGAGGCCGAGCTCGACATCGATCCGCTGCTGAGTCCCAAAACACCGCCTAAGTGGTTGTATTCTCTGTCTTTTGATGTAAGCGCTAGTCTGAGGTAAATTTCGACCGGCTTCTGGCGGGCTTACGTTATGCAGCATCGAACGTTCTTTGGCGGCAAGGTCACCGAGATCCCCACTTCGTTACATTGCGATCCCAGGGGAATGCTGACCGCTATCGAGTTCAGCGGTTACAATTTCCAAGCCGTGCGGGCGTTCGTCGTCACCGCGCCGCGCGGCACGTCGCGGGGCGGACATGCACACGGCTCGGGCCGGCAATTGATGATGCAGCTGTCGGGCGAGATCGGCATCGAATTTCGCTATCAGGAACAGATCGAACGGCTGACGCTCACCGCATCGAACCGCGCGGTGCTGGTCGATGCCCCGGTGTGGGCGCTGCAGACCTATGAAGGCGAGAACCCGTCTTTGCTGGTTTTCTGCGATACCGAATACGACCCTGAAAACTACGTATCGAACCCCTGATGACACTCATCGGGAAAGGAGAGGCCGCGATGCGCGCCAGGACATGACAGCGCCTCGCGGCAGAATGGCTATTCTCGGCGCCGGCATCATGGGCGCCAGCCTCGCTCTCATGATGGCCCGCAGAGGCTACGCGGTGTCCCTCTTCGACAAGGAGAGCGAGCCGATGGCCTGCGCCAGCCGTTGGAACGAGGGCAAGATTCATCTCGGCTATCTCTACGGGAACGATCCCTCGCTGCTGACCGCCCGGCATCTGCTTTCGGGAGGACTGTGTTTCGGCAGGCTTGTTTCCGAGCTGATCGGAAGCAATCTGGAATCGCACACGACCTTTTCGGAAGACCTTTATCTGGTCCATCGCAACTCGATCGTCGCTGCCGAGGCGCTGGGGGCGATCTTTGAACGTGTGGATGTATTGGTGCGCAGCCACGCTGACGCCACCAGCTACCTTGCCGACGTATCGGCGGCGCGGTCGAAACGGCTTTCCAGAACTGAATTGGCCGATGTCACCAACTCGGACCAGATCGTCGGCGGCTTCCAGGTGCCGGAGCGATCCATCAACACGCGATGGGTTGCCGACCGGCTTTGCGCCGTGCTTCGGGGTGAACCCAACATCAGCTTGCGAATGGCGGCCAAAGTCCTGTCGGCAAAGCCGGTGGACGGAATTGACGGGAAATGGCGCGTGGCGGTCGCAGGCGAGAAAAGCGAGGCGTTCGACATCGTCGTCAATTGCCTTTGGGAGGGGCGGCTGGCTGTCGACCGCACGGCCGGCATCGAGCCGGTTCCCGGATGGTCGCACCGCTACAGGCTTTGCCTGTTCGGCCGCACCAGGCAGCCTGTCGATGTGCCGTGCGCGGTCGTCGCCCTTGGCCCGTTCGGCGACATAAAAAACTATGACGGGCGCAACTTCTATCTCTCCTGGTACCCGAGCGGGTTGCTTGCGGAGAGTGGCGAATTGTCGATCGAAACGCCGCAAGCGCTCGATGCCGACGCACGACAGCGGTTCATCGGCGACGTTCGCGCCACGCTCGCCCGGTTGGTGCCCAGTGTTTCCAGCATGTTCGACGATGCCGAGGAGCTTGAGGTACGCGGCGGCTTCGTGTTTGCGCAAGGGCGTGGTTCGCTCAGCGACCCGAAAGCCACAATCCATCGCCGCGACCAATTCGGGGTCAACCGCCTGGGCAACTACATCTCGGTCGACACAGGTAAATATTCGACGGCGCCGTGGCTTGCCGACAGGCTGGCGCGGCAAATCTGCGGGATCGAGTGAATGGGTGAGACAGAACAGGGCGGCGCGAAGCAGGTAGCGCAGAAACAAGTCCAGCTTCGATCCGGCTGGCGGCCGAAGGTCACGGCGCTGGTGCCATGCTACAATTCGGCGGCATTCATTTCGCGTACGCTGGACAGCCTCGCCGCGCAGACCTGGGACAATATCGAGATCCTGGTCGGCGAGGACAATTCGACCGACGCGACATTCGAGATCGTTTCAGCCTTCGCCGGCGGCCGCGACGATGTCCGTATCCTGCGCCGGGACAAAAACCTGGGATGGCTGAAGAACTCCAACGATCTGATGGCCAATGCCAGCGGCGAATTGATGTTCTTTGCCTTCCATGACGACGTCATCGATCCAACCTATATCGAGGCGCTGGTGCGGGCGCTCGATGCCAATCCCGAGGCCGTACTGGCGTTCAGCGACGTCGAAGTGATCGAAGTCAGCGGCGAAAGTGCCACGTGGAAGTTCGACCTGCTGGAGGGCTTGCAGGACGGTTTAGCGCGTGGCCGGGCGATGGCGCGCCAGCCGCATGGATGGTGGGTTCCCAATCGTGGGATATTCAGGGCCTGGGCGTTCCACCGTAGCGGCGGGATCAAGCCCAACAGCCAAGGCGAATTCAGCGCCGACTGGACCTGGCTTCTGCATCTGTCGCTGCTCGGCGGCTTTGTCCGCGTGCCGCAAGTGCTCTGCCACAAATACTACCGGGCGGGCAGCATCAGCCGGCGCTGGGACCGCAACAGCACCCAACGAAGGGCCTTGCGGGCGGCGGGGATAAGGGAGGTCTGGCACAGCGAGGCCGGCCTGGCACAAAGAGCCTTCCTCGCTGTCTATATCGCCTTGCGGCCGTGGCGGTGGGGGCCGCGATCGCGAGAAGCGCAAAGACGGCGAAACAGGCAATCGGTGCATGGCAGCCCGGACAAATAAGAATGGCGCCGGGGGCGCGCCAAAACGGCTGCGCCTGCCCAGCCAACGGCGATTTCCGGGCACATCCGGCTGCCCCAAAATGGCACTCCGGTTGATTTTTCACGTGAGATATGGTCGTTCTCCCGCCCATGAAAAAACTATTCCTTGCGGCGCTGGCTTCGGTGACGCTGGCTTTACCCGCCCACGCGATGGACGCCGCCCTGCGCGCCGGCCTGCTGAAACTCGACCCGGAGACCCGGCTGGAGCAGAGATGCGACGCCGAAGTGCTCGACCGCATCAGCCATGACGACCACAAGTACAAGGCAGACCGCGTCGTCGCCTACGCCTTCGCGACGCCGGAAATGAAGGCCGATGCCATCCGCAGCCCGGGCGCTGCCTTCCGCAGCAAGGGGCAGTGGTACCGGCTGAAGTTCAAATGCGAGACGGCGCCTGACCATATGGAGGTCCTGCAGTTCCGTTACCGCATCGGCGACGAGATTCCGGAAGCCGACTGGGCGAAGTACAATCTCTACGACTGAATTCGCTGCGACCAGAATTCTCTCTGGCAGAACGACCTTCCCTATTCCCGTGGCTTTCAGCGTCGGCCGTTAGAGCGGTTCAGCTTTTTATAGAGCAGCTGACCCACTCTAACTCTTTGTTTTTGCATGATTCCGGACGGAAAACCGCTACGCACTTTTCCTGGAATTGCGCCGGCAGTCTCTTGACGCGCGGGAACCATACACGTTAGGGCGTCGGCATATCCGACGACGAACACGCCGATACAGCAAGGGGCTCCGGTCGATGGACATTTTCAGCGCTGCAAGCATGACGGCCCTCCTCCAGGTCATCGCCATCGATCTGGTGCTTGCCGGCGACAATGCCATCGTCATCGGCCTTGCCGCCGCCGGCCTGCCGGTCGAGCAGCGCAAGAAAGCCATCCTGATCGGCGTGTTGGCGGCGACTGTGCTGCGCATCCTGTTTGCCGCCGTCACCGTCAAGCTTCTTGCCATTGTCGGCCTGCTGCTGGCCGGCGGCATCCTTTTGTTGTGGGTGTGCTGGAAGATGTGGCGCGAGCTGCGGACGTCGCATGCCGACGAGTTCGAGGCGACCGAGGCGCTGTCCGATTCCGACCTCAACAGCGACAGAACGGTGGGTGGCAAGGCGCCGCGCAAGACGCTCGGCCAGGCGGCCCTGCAGATCGTCGTCGCCGATGTTTCGATGTCGCTGGACAATGTGCTGGCGGTCGCCGGTGCGGCGCGCGATCATTTTCCCGTGCTTGTCATAGGCCTGGTGCTGTCGATCGCCTTGATGGGCTTGGCCGCGAGCTTCATTGCCAAGCTGCTGCATCGCCACCGCTGGATCGCCTATGTCGGCTTGCTGATCATTCTCTACGTCGCGATCGATATGGTCTATCGCGGCGTTGTCGAGGTCTGGCCGCATGTCAGTCCTGTGGTGAGCTGACGCTGCCGGTCCCACAGCTTCTGTAGCAGCATGGGTATCTGCCGGAGGCAGTGGTCGCGTTCGCCGCAGCCGCTGCCCATACCAATGCCGCAATAAGTGTGGTACTGGCCGCCGATCCCGAAAAACCCGGATGTTTTCTCATGTCTGCGCCTCGCGTCAGTTTCGTCAGCCTTGGATGCCCGAAGGCGCTTGTGGATTCCGAGCGCATCATCACGCGCCTGCGCGCCGAAGGCTATGAGATCGCACGCAAGCATGACGGCGCCGACCTTGTCGTCGTCAACACCTGCGGCTTTCTCGACTCAGCCCGCGACGAATCGCTCAACGCCATTGGTTCGGCGCTTTCGGAAAACGGCCGGGTGATCGTCACCGGCTGCCTCGGCGCCGAGCCGGACGTCATCCGAGAGAAGCACCCCAACGTCCTCGCCATCACCGGCCCGCAGGCCTATGAGAGCGTGATGGCCGCGGTGCATGAGGCGGCGCCGCCCAGCCACGATCCCTATATCGACCTTCTGCCGCCGCAAGGCGTCAAGCTGACGCCGCGCCACTACGCCTATCTCAAGATTTCCGAAGGCTGCAACAACCGCTGCACCTTCTGCATCATTCCCGCACTGCGCGGCGACCTCGTCTCGCGCCCGGCGGCCGATGTGCTGCGCGAGGCCGAGAAGCTGGCCAAGGCCGGGGTCAAGGAATTGCTGGTCATCTCGCAGGACACCAGCGCCTACGGCATCGACATCAAGTACCAGACGTCGATGTTCGGCGACCGCGAAGTGCGGGCGAAATTCCTCGACCTGTCGGAGGAGCTGGGCAAGCTCGGCATCTGGGTACGCATGCACTATGTCTACCCCTACCCGCATGTCGCCGATGTCATCCCGCTGATGGCGGATGGAAAAATCCTTCCTTATCTGGACATCCCCTTCCAGCACGCCTCGCCGCAGGTGCTGAAGAACATGCGCCGTCCAGCCCATGGCGAAAAGACGCTGGAGCGCATTCGCGGCTGGCGCGAGGTGTGCCCGGATCTGGCGATACGCTCGACATTCATCGTCGGTTTCCCCGGCGAGACCGACGAGGATTTCGAGATGCTGCTCGACTGGCTGGACGAGGCCAGGATCGATCGCGCCGGCTGCTTTAAATACGAGCCGGTCCGCGGCGCCCGCTCCAACGATCTCGGCCTCGAACAGGTGCCGCAGGAGATCAAGGAAGCGCGCTGGCATCGCTTCATGCAGCGCCAGCAGAAGATCTCGGCGACGCAGCTGGCCAAGAAGGTCGGCAAGCGCCTGCCGGTGCTGATCGACGAGGCGCATGGCACGTCTGCCAAGGGCCGGACAAAATACGACGCGCCCGAGATCGACGGTTCGGTGCATATCCAGTCGCGCCGCCCGCTGCGCCAAGGCGACATCGTCACGGTCAAGATCGACCGCGCCGACGCCTACGACCTTTACGGCTCGGCGGTTTAGAAAATTACCAAAAAGGGCGCCTCCGGGCGCCCTCGGATTTTTGGCACAGCCCTCGGCGCGGTTTCGCAGTCGAAGCGTGCAGCCCGCGAAGTGAAAAAGGGCGCCGGGCGGCGCCCCTTCTCTTTTGCGTTTCCGATACTTACTGCGGCAACTTGTCGTCGACGCCCTTCACATAGAAGTTCATGCCGAGCAGCGTGCCGTCGTCGGCTACTTCGCCGTCCTTGAGCCACGGCGTGCCGTCCTGCTTGGCGACCGGTCCTGTGAAGGGGTTCCAGCCATCTGCGATTTTCTTGGCGGTTGCCTCGGCCATCGCCTTCACATCGTCCGGCATATTGGTGAAGGGCGCCAGCTTGACGGCGCCGTCCTTGATGCCGAGCCAGACATTGTCAGGCTTCCAGGTGCCGTCGAGCGCCGCCTGAACGCGGCTGATGTAATACGGCCCCCATTCGTCTGTCAGCGAGGTCAGCTGCGCGTTCGGCGCGAACTTGATCATGTCGGAGGACTGGCCGAAGCCGTGCAGCTTGCGCTCTTCCGCCACCTGCAGTGCCGCAGTGGAATCCGTGTGCTGGACGATGATGTCGGCGCCCTGGTCGAACAGCGCCTTGGCCGCGTCGGCTTCCTTGCCCGGATCGAACCAGGAGTTCACCCAGACGATCTTGGCCTTGAAGTTCGGGTTGACCGACTGCGCGCCGAGCATGAAGGAGTTGATGCCCATCACCACTTCGGGGATCGGGAAAGAAACGATATAGCCGGCGACCCCTGCCTTCGATTCCTTGGCGGCGATCTGGCCGAGCACGTAGCGGCCTTCATAGAAGCGCGCATTGTAGATGCCGAGATTGTCAGCGGTCTTGTAGCCGGTGGCGTGCTCGAACATCACTTTGGGGAACTTCTTGGCGACCTTCACTTCCGGGTCCATGAAGCCGAAAGAGGTGCCGAAGATGATCTTGCAGCCTTCGCGCGCCAGACGCTCGAAAGCGCGATCGGCATCGGGACCTTCCGAGACGTTCTCGAGATAGGCGGTTTCGACCTTGTCGCCGAGCGCCTTCTCCACCTCGAGGCGGCCTTGGTCGTGCTGGTAGGAATAGCCGAAATCGCCGATCGGGCCGGTGTAGACCCAGCATGCCTTCAACTTGTCGGCGGCCTGCGCCGACGCCGCCAGTGACATGGCGGCGGTCGTGGTCATCAACGCGATAAGCAGTTTTTTCATTGTGTTACCTCTCTGAGTTTAGCCTTGGAGCTTCCCGTTTGTTTTTGTTGTCAACGATCCGGAACGAATGGCTGCCCCAAGGAAGCCGGCGTGTTCATCATCGTCAGACGCTTGTTGCGCGAGATTAGAACGAGAACCACCACGGTTGCCAGATAGGGCAGAGAAGAAAGCAGCTGCGAAGGCACCGGAATGCCAAATGCCTGTGCATGAAGCTGGCCGATCCACACCGCGCCGAAGATGTAGGCGCCGGCCAGCACGCGCCACGGACGCCAGGAGGCGAAGACGACCAGCGCCAGCGCGATCCAGCCGCGGCCCGCGCTCATGTTCTCTACCCATTGCGGCGTGTAGACCAGCGACAGGTGGCCGCCGGCGAGGCCGGCGCAGGCGCCGCCGAAGATGACCGCGAGATAGCGGTAGCGGATGACTTTGATGCCGAGCGCATGTGCCGATGTGTGGCTGTCTCCGATCGAGCGCAGGGTGAGGCCGGTGGGGGTCTTGAACAGGAACCACATGACGGCCGCCGTCAGCGCGATCGAGATGTAGAAGATTGGGTCCTGGCCGAACAACAGCCTGCCGACGACGGGAATGTCGGTGAGCACCGGAACGTAGAGGTTTGGCAGCCGCTCGCCCGGCTGGCCGACGAAGCTGGTCCCCATCATGCCGGACAGGCCGAGGCCAAGCAGCGTCAACGACAGGCCGGTCGCCACCTGGTTGGTGGCGAGCGACAGCGTCATCACCGCAAACAGCAGCGAGAACACGGCACCCATGGCGATTGCCGCCAACAATCCGATCCAGGGCGATCCCGTGAGATAGCCGGCGCCGAAGCCGCCGACGGCGCCCATGATCATCATGCCTTCGACGCCGAGGTTGAGCACGCCGGAGCGCTCGACCACCAGTTCGCCGATGGCCGCTATTAAAAGCGGCGTCGCCGCCGTGGCGATGGTCAAAAGGATGTTGACGGCGATGTCCATCAGCGGGCTTCCTTCAACTTCGGCGCGGCTTCAAGCTTCGCCGCGCTTTTCGTCAGCGCCATGCCGACCAGACGGATGCGATAGTGGATGAGCGTGTCGCAGCCGAGCACGAAGAACAAAAGCATGCCCTGGAACACGCGTGCCACCTTGTCGGAAATGCCGAGCGCGCTCTGCACCGCCTCGCCGCCGAGATAGGTCAACGCCAGCACCAGGCCGGCGGCGACGATGCCGAGCGGATTGAGCCGGCCGAGGAACGCGACAATAATGGCGGTGAAGCCGTAGCCGGGCGAGATCACCGGCTGTAGCTGGCCGATGGCGCCGGAGACTTCCGAAATGCCGGCAAGCCCAGCCAGCGCGCCTGACAGCAGGAAGGCGAAGAACACCATGCGGTTGAGGCCGAAACCGGCGAAGCGCCCTGCCCTCGGGCTGGAGCCGAGCACGCGGACCTCAAAACCCTTGAGCAGGCGGCTCATCAGCACCCAGATCAGCACGGCTGCAACAAGCGCGAAGACAAAACCCCAATTGGCGCGGCCGGCATCCGGCATCAGTTCCGGCAGGACCGCCGAGTCGTTGAACTGGATCGTCTGCGGGAAACCGTGGCCCTGTGGATCGCGCCAGGGGCCGCGCACCAGCCAGTCGAGGAAAAGCTGGGCGACATAGACCAGCATCAGGCTGGTCAGGATTTCGTTGGTGCCGAAGCGCGTCTTCAAGAGAGCCGGGATTGCTGCATAGGCGGCACCGCCGACCATGCCGAACAACAGCATCAGCGGCAGCACAAGCGGGCCTTCGAACCCGGGAAACAGCACCGGAATGGCCGAGCCGAAAATGCCGCCGAGGATGAACTGTCCCTCAGCGCCGATGTTCCAGATGTTGGCCTTGTAACAGACCGACAGGCCGACCGCGATCAGGATCAACGGCGCGGCCTTGATCGCCAGCTCATGCAGCTGCCAGACCTGGCTGATCGGCTCGATGAAATAGATCTCAAATGCGCTCAGCGGGTTGACGCCGAGCAGCGCGAACAGAACCGCGCCGGCGATGATCGTTAGGGCGAAGGCGATGAAGGGCGACAGCGCCGAAAAGAGCATCGAGCGCTGCGGGCGTTTGACGAGTTCGAGGCGCATCATGCCGTCTCCAGACCATGTTCGGCGTGGCCAGGCTCGGCGCCGCCCATCAACAGACCGACCTTTTCGAAAGTTGCCTCGGCGATCGGCAGCGGTTTGGACAATTCGCCATTGTGCATGACCGCGATCGCGTCCGAAATCTCGAACAGCTCATCGAGATCCTGGCTGATGACCAGAACTGCCGAGCCGCTGCGCGCCAGTTCGATCAGCGCCTGGCGGATGTGGGCGGCGGCACCGGCGTCGACGCCCCAGGTCGGCTGGTTGACGACCATGACGGCAGGGCTGCGGTCGAGTTCGCGACCGACGATGAATTTCTGCAAATTGCCGCCCGAAAGGGCCGCAGCTTCCGGATCGGGCGCGCTCTTGCGCACATCCATCGCCACGATGATGCGCTGGGCGGCGGCATAGACCGCACCGCTTTTGACGGCGCCGCCGGCGCCGACAAAAACCTTGCCGTCGGTGGCGTGCCGCGACAGAAGCAGGTTTTCCGAAAGCTTCATGCGTGGCGCCGCGCCATGGCCGAGGCGTTCTTCCGGCACGAAGGCAGCGCCCATCAGCCGCCGGCCTGTGATCGAGAGCGAGCCGGCATCCTTGCCGCGGATGCGCACGGATGCGGCGTCCTGCTGCAGCACCTCGCCGGAGACGGATTCGAAGAACTCGCCCTGGCCGTTGCCGGCGACACCGGCAATGCCGATCACCTCGCCGGCGCGCACAGTGAGGTTGATATTCTTCAGCGGAATCGAAAACGGCGTTGCCGGCTTGCGGCTGAGGGCGCGGATTTCGAGCAGCGGCTGCGCGGTCTCGATGCCTTCGGCCGGCGCACGCACCACGGCCTTCACCTCGTTGCCGACCATCATGCGGGCCAGCGACGAAGCCGTTTCCTCGCGCGGATTGCAATGGCCGACGACCTTGCCGTGACGCAGCACGGTCGCGCGGTCGCAAATGCGTTTGACCTCTTCCAGCCGGTGCGAAATGTAGAGGATGGATTTGCCCTCGGAGCGCAGGCGCTCAAGCGTTTCGAACAGCTTGTCGGCTTCCTGCGGCGTCAGCACCGAGGTCGGCTCGTCGAGGATGATGAGCTGCGGCGTCTGCAACAGGCAGCGGATGATCTCGATGCGCTGGCGTTCGCCGACCGAGAGATCGCCGACCAGCGAGTCCGGATCGAGCGGCAGGCCATAGCTGAAGGAAAGCGCCCTCGCCTTGGCCGCGATCGAGCTGATCGGTGAGCCGTCATCCAGAGACAGAGCGATATTCTCGGCCGCGGTCAGCGCCTCGAACAGCGAAAAGTGCTGAAACACCATGCCGATGCCGAGCTTCTTCGCCATGCCCGGACTGGTGATCCGCACCGCTTCCCCGTTCCAGAATATCTCGCCGGAATTGGGCTCCAGCGAGCCGAACAGCATCTTGACCAGCGTCGACTTGCCGGCGCCGTTTTCGCCAAGCAGCGCGTGGATCTCGCCCTTGGCGATGTTGAGGTCGATATGATCGCACGCCGTCAGCGTGCCGAATATCTTGGTCAGGCCACGAACCTCAAGCAGGTTCGCTCCATCATGATCTGCACTCACAGTGCCTCCCATCCGGTTCCCGGACATGTTCTGTGTTCCCGCCAACATCGTATGCGCTGGCCGCTCTCGTGCGAAAGCAGCACCCACCTTGAAAGAGCTTCAAGAATTTCAGCGGAAACTCAAGGGGTAAAGATAGACCCGTTTCGCACAACAAACCGACCGACCGGTTTTTCGTGCAAACAGTGCCTGGGCGCCGCGGCAAAGCACTGAAAGGAAGGCAAACCTCCGTCAGGGGATCAGTATTGTCGTACCCGTGGTCTTGCGCCCTTCGAGATCGGCTTGCGCCTTGCCGGCGTCCTTCAGCGCATAGCGCTGGTTGATCTTGATCTCGACCGCGCCGCTCAACACCACATCGAACAATGCCGCGGCGGAGATTTCGAGGTCTTCACGCTTGGCGTTGTAGACGAACAGCGTCGGCCTGGTAGCGAACAGCGAGCCCTTCTGCGCCAGCACCGACATCGAAAATGGCGGGATCGGTCCAGAGGACTGACCGAAAGAGACGAACATGCCGAGCGGCTTCAGACAGTCGAGCGAGGCCGGGAATGTGTCGTTGCCGACCGAATCGTAGACGACGTCACATTTCTTGCCGCCGGTGATGGCGGCGACGCCGGCGACGAAATCTTGCTCCTTGTAGTTGATGACATGGTCGAAGCCATGCGCCTTGGCGAGCTCGATCTTGTCGGTTGAGCTTGCCGTGCCGATCACGGTGGCGCCGAGATGTTTTGCCCATTGTCCCAGGATCAGCCCGACGCCGCCGGCGGCGGCATGAAACAGGATGGTGTCGCCTGCCTTCACCTTGAAGGTCCGGCGCAACAGATACTCCGCCGTCATGCCTTTAAGCATCATGCCGGCGGCCTGTTCGTCGCTGATGCGGTCCGGTACCTTGACCACGCGGTCGGCGGCGACAATGCGCTGTTCGGCATAGGCACCGACATTGACGGCATAGGCGATGCGGTCGCCCGGCTTCAGCCAGTCGATGCCTGCGCCGACCTCGAGAACCACACCTGCCGCCTCGCCGCCCGGGATCAGCGGGAAGCCGCCGGGCGGCGGATAGAGGCCGATGCGGTGATAGACATCGATGAAATTGAGGCCGATCGCGGTGTGCCTGACCAGGATCTGCCCGGCGCCGGGTTGCCCCGGATCGGCGTCTTCATAGGTCAGGACTTCCGGACCGCCATGGGCGTGGATACGGATTGCTTTGGACATTTGTGGGCTTTCCTGCGGTCAGGCTTTCTTAGTGTCCGGCTTGGCGCCGAGTTTGGGGAAGAACTGCATGATACCGCCGATGCAGGCGAGGTAAAGTCCGGTGATGGTGATGCCGACCTTGGTAAAGACGCCGACCTGTTCGCCCAAAACGCCGATCTGGTCGTAGAAGGCGGCAAGGGCCGCCTGCGCCAGCGCCAGCGCACCGAAAGCGCACCAGAGCAGCGTCATGCCAAGATTGATTGGCCGCAGCCGCACCACCCGCACGGGATGGATGAAGTTGATCGGCACGAAGGTCAGGATGCCGGCCGCCACGACGACGCCGAAGGACACCCACTGTCCGGGCTCGATGACGAACAGCGTGAACACGACCATGTTCCAGACCACCGGAAAGCCTTTGAAGAAGTTCTCCTTCGTCTTCATTCCGGTGTCGGCATAATAGATGGCGCTGGACACCACGATGATGGCCGCCGACAGGAACGACAGCCCTTCGCCCATGAAGCCGCGCTGGTAGAGTGCGAAGGCCGGGATCAGCACGTAAGTGACATAGTCGATGATGTTGTCGAGGAGCTCGCCCGACCAGGTCGGCAGGATCTCCTTGACCTCGAGCTTGCGCGCGATCGGCCCGTCTATGCCGTCGACGAACAGCGCCAACCCCAGCCACCAGAACATCGCCGTCCAGCGTTGCTCGCTTGCCGCCACCAGCGACAGGAAAGCCAGGAACGAGCCAGACGCGGTCAACAGATGCACCGAGAATGCCCGCGCCTGCGGCCAGGTGACCTTTTTCTTCGGCCTGGGTATCCGGTCGGTGATCTTTTTGGCGGCGTTTCTGGCCGTTGTGTTCTTGCTCACGGGCCCCGCCAATCCAGTTTGCAGATTTCGGCCGAGCGGCCGGCAAAGTTCCAGTTGCGGCCGAAAGCCCGCATCTTGCTCTTATCGGACCTGGCCACGATGATCTCCGGCGCGATCCAGTATTCCGAGTTGCCGATCATGGTATCCTTCTCGCGATCCTTGCCGGGAATCGGTGTGACCGCCCCGTCGATGATCTTCGGTATCTGGAAAATACGGGTCTTGTCACGCGTCTCGTAGGTGATCGGCACCTGCTCGACGCCGAGGAACTTGCCGACAAGGATCGACAACAGCGCGGTGGTTCCGCCGGCCTTCCCGGTGAAGATCCTGGTCAGCGCTTTCACCGCATAGACGGAGGCTTGCTTGTCGATGAACAGGCCTGCGGTCCAGTTGCCGCGGCTCATATAGCCTGGGATTTCCATGACCAGACCGAGATTGAGGCCGGACAGGTCGACCTCGCCGAAATGGCCTGCGTCGATGCGGAAGCCCGCCCAGGTCTGGCAATAACCCTCCGTCGGCGGATGGCTGCCAAGCGACAGTACGCAAGGACAAAAAACCGTGCAATTGCAGGAGAGTACGAGCTCTCCTTTCATTGCCCAGCCTTGCTCTGCCATGGAATTATCCCCCGTCATGCCGAGACTACTAGCAGGGCGACTGCCCAGACAAGCAGTATCGCACCGGCCACTCGGGTTGGAAGGCTGCCGGTGGTCTGTTTTTCGATCAAGGTGAACAGGCCGATCAGCGCCATCCAGAACACGTTCATCGCGCCGACGGCAAACATCACCAGCATCAGCGCCCAGCAGCAGCCGAGGCACCACAGGCCCTGCTTCAGCCCTAGCCGGAAGATGCCACCCGGCTCCGCGCTCCAGTTGGAAAACAGTGTCGAGAACGGGTTCCGGCATTTTGTCAGGCAGGCCTGCTTGAGGCTGCTGAACTAGAGGCCGGCAACCAGCAGCGCGGCCGCCGCGGCAAGGCCGCTCACCGGATCGAGCAATCGAGCGGAGGACGCAAATGCGTGGACGAGCAACGTCAGCACCGCGAAGCCGATAGAGGCGACAAGCCATGTCGAGAGGTAGCCGGCAACCAGGACCAGCGGGTGGGCCACCGGCTCGCCCTTGATGCGGGCGGTGTCGGCGATTTCACAATAGGTACGGATCATCGGCGCCGCCGACGGCAGCATCGTCGCCACGGCCATCAAAAACCACATCACGATCAGCGCCAGAACCGGTGCGCCGCCGGCATCAAGTGGTGCGGGCGTCAGGCACATGCCGAAGAAGCGGTCGAGGACATCCGGCAGCGGCAGTTGCGGCAGATATCGCAGGACCACATCGCCTGGTACGCCGGGGAGCCGGCCTTCGGCGCCGCGGATCGCCATGGCGCCGAGAATGAACCAGGCGAGCAGAATGCCGCCGGCGATGGCGATGTTGACCGTCAGGCGGGGGCTGCGGGCCAGGCTTGCCGTGGCGCGGCCGGCGCGGTCGAGATGGCTGAAATCGTCCTGCTGGCCGGTCATGACAACCGAATGAGCCTAATCGCCGCGTTGATCAAGCCGCATGGTCTGACCTATATCCATAGGTAGATACCTGCATCGCAAACTGGAAGTCCAATTTGGATCATCTCGAGACAGCACGGATACTGGTAGCCGGCAGCGGCCCTGCCGGACTGATCGCGGCGCTCGGTTTCGCCGAGGCGGGCTTTCCGGTAACCCTGGTCGGACCCGAAGCAGGCGGGCCCGATGGCCGGACCACGGCGCTGATGAACCCTGCTCTCAAGGTTCTCGATCGGCTGGGCGTGCTGGCCGAACTTGCGCCGAAGGCCGCGCCGCTGAAGGTCATGCGCATCGTTGATGCGACCAGCCGGCTGATCCGCAGCCCGGTGGTGACTTTTCGCGCCATAGAGATCGGCGAGGAGCAGTTCGGGCTCAACCTGCCCAACAGTGCGCTGAACCCGACGCTGGCCAAGTCCGTCGCGGCGCATCCCGGCATCGAATGGCTGACGTCGATGGTCGAGAGTTGGCGTCTGGACGCCGATCAGGCGCATGCCGTCTTGACTGATGGTCGCGAAGTCTCGGCCGCGCTTGCGGTCGCTGCCGATGGGCGCCTGTCGCCGGCGCGCGAGGCGGCAGGCATCGTGGCCTCGGTGCGATCCTACCGCCAAGCGGCGCTGGTGTTGAATTTCGGCCATCGCAGCGAACACGGCTTCACCTCGACCGAGTTCCACACAGAGACCGGGCCGTTCACCCAGGTGCCCCTGCCCGGCAACCGCTCCAGCCTCGTCTGGGTGGTGAAACCGGAGGCGGCGAAGGACCTCGCCGCACTCGATGACGCGACGCTTTCCGAGCGTGTCGAGCAGCAGATGCAGTCGATGCTGGGCCGGGTGTCGGTCGAGCCCGGCCGACAAATTTACCCGCTTTCAGCGGCATCACCGGGGCGCTTCGCGCAAAACCGTGTGGCGCTGGTCGGCGAGGCTGCACATGTGTTCCCGCCGATCGGGGCCCAAGGTCTAAACCTCGGCATCAGGGACGTCGAGGATCTGATTGGAATCGCACGCGAAAATCGCGGCGACCCTGGCGCCGCAAGGGCTTTGGCCGCCTATGATTCCAGGCGCCGTCCCGACGTTCTGGCGCGTTCGGGCGCGGTCAACCTGCTTAACATGTCGTTGCTGTCGGACATGTTGCCGGCGCAGATGGCACGCAGCGCCGGCCTCAATGTGCTCGGCAGTTTCGCGCCGCTGCGCGCCTTTTTCATGCGCGAAGGCTTGAGGCCGGGCAGCGGCTTTGCGGCGCTTACCGGCGGTTCAGGGAAACAGGTCCGGCGGTAAGATGCCGTGGCGGATCATGTAGAGCAGCCCGGTCACCGTCAGCACCGAGAGGCAGGTGGTGATCAGCACGCTGGCCGACGCGCGTTGCACCCAGACGCCATATTGCTGGGCGATGACGAAGACGTTGGTTGCGGTCGGTAATGCCGCCAAAAGCACGGCTGAAAAAACCCAGATTTCGGAAAAGTTCCCGATCCAGCTCAGCACGACGTAGCAGAGCGATGGATGCAGGATCAGCTTCAGCGCCGCGATCGACGCCAACTCATGCGGCACGCGGTTGAGGGGCCGGAGCGCAAGCGTCACGCCCATGGCAAACAGGGCGCAAGGGGCGGCCGCCCGAGACAGATATTCGAGCAGGCGATCGACCGGCTGCGGTGGGTGAAAGCCGAGATAGGCGGCGCCCACGCCAAGCGCGGTCGCGATGATGAACGGGTGCAGGACGATTTTCCTGACTACGCCGAGGATGAGCCGCCACGGCGATGTCTTGTCGTCGCCCGACAGCGCCATCATCATCGGCGCGATGGCGAAATGCATGATATTTTCGAAGCAGAAGATCAGCGCGACGGGAACCGCCGCCTGTTCGCCGAAGGCGAGCAGCGCCAGCCCCGGCCCCATATAGCCGATATTGCCGTAGGCGGCGGCCAACGCCTTGATCGTCGACTGGGCGATCTCGCCGCGCGACGCCGTCACCGACCATACGAACATGATCGAGAAGATCGTGTAGGTGGAAAAGACCGAGCCGAAGATGAAGCGCCATTCGGTCAACTGCTCGAACGGCGTCCGGGCCAGCAATTGGAAGAACAGGGCAGGAAGCGCGACATAGACGATGAAGGTGTTCATCCAGCCAAGCGCTTCCAGCGGCTGCCTGGTCATGCGCGCGACCAGAAAGCCGATGAAAATCAGCCCGAAGAACGGAAGAACAAGACCGACAATGTCAGACATTTTTGCCCTGGCCCGAAACCCCGGGACCGGGCTAGCCCGTAGCTTCATCGGGCGTCAAGCGCTTCGGCATTGAACTGACACGCTATCTGCGCCAAATAAAGCCTGATCCCAGACCTAAGTCGGGCTCGATTTTTGGCCACAGTGTGTGTAAATTCAAAGTCTTAGAGCGCTCTTCGCACATTCGAGGGGACGCCGGGCGCTCTAGAGGCTTAGTGGTGAGTACGATGAAAACAGCCAAATTCTCGATCGGACAAGTGGTTCGCCACCGGCTGTTTCCATTCCGCGGCATCATTTTCGATGTCGATCCGCAATTCGCCAACACCGATGAATGGTACGAGGCGATCCCGGCCGACGTGCGGCCGCGCAAGGACCAGCCGTTCTACCATCTGCTCGCTGAAAACTCGGAAACCGAATACATTGCCTATGTCTCCGAGCAGAACCTGCTCGAGGACCAGTCAGGTGAGCCGGTCCGGCATCCACAGATCGGCGAGATGTTCGACAAGCGGCCGGACGGACGCTATGAGCCAAAACGCCAGTCGAGACACTGACATCACCTTGCATCGACGTGACGACAACAAAAAAAGCGGGGCATGACCCCGCTTTTTGTCGCTCCGGTATCTGTCCCGGCGATTAGTTGGCGGCTTTGGCCTTGGCCTGCTCGTCCTTGAGCTTCTTGGCGAAGTCCTGGTTGTTCTTGACGACGAAATCCTGAAGTTTTTTCTGCCGATCCTCGATGTCCGACTGCTGCAGCGGCGCGCCGTCAAAGGCGCCGCTGAAGCCGGTCAAGGCAACCTTGATGGGATTTGGCTGACTTTGGAAGTTGATCGAGGTCAGCGTGATCGCCTGTCCCTTCTTGAAGGACGCGACGAGCGCGTCGGTCAGCGGCACTTCGGCAACGCAACGGTCGGCGAAGCAAATGACATAATCCAGCTTCGTCGCCTTGCCGGCGTCTATCTGCAGGGCGATGCCGGGGGGCACCAGGCGACCTGGGGGAACCGTGACCTGGAAGACCTTGCGGTTTACCTTGCCCTTCAACTCGATCAGGCTGACGCCGGTGACGAACTGGCCGTTGCCGGCAGTGATGATGTTCTGGACATTGCAGATGTCGACATCTTCCTGCTTGGTGCAGGCCTTGAACCAACCCTGCGGAATCTGTTGCTGTGCCGAAGCGGTGGGAAGTCCGGCGCCCAGAAAGCCGACCACGCCCGCGGCCAGGACCGAAAGGCGGTATGCGTTGCTGTTCAGGCTCGTCATGTCGTGCATTTCCTCTCAAATGATCCCGGGACCGGCTTCTTCGCGCCGTGTGGTCCTGCTACCTGTTGCCGAATTGAGGCAACAGAATGACTTCGGAGCGCGTGTTACACTGCATGAGCAGCCGAATCCAGCCCGCCGCCTGCAATTCTTGGCCTCGCAATTTGGGTCGTGCGATTTGGGTTGATGTATCTGGCCGGAGCGCCGCGGCGCCATGTTAGGGTGCACTCCGAATCATCAAGCCGCCCAGTAAGGAGACGGTCATGGGCCGCATTCTTGTTTGGCTGATCGCCGCAATTTCGTTCTTCGCCTTTGCACCCGGCGTGGCGATGTCGGAACCGAAACATGCCATCGCCATGCAGGGCGAGCCGGCGCTGCCAGCCGACTACCAGCATTTCGACTACGTCAATCCCGATGCGCCGAAGGGCGGCAACATCACTTACTGCGTCGTCGGCAGCTTCGACAATCTGAACCCGTTCATCCTGAAGAGCCTGCGCACCACGGCGCGCGGCATGCAGGACCTCATTTTCGGCAATCTCGTCTTCGAGCCGTTGATGATGCGCAACTACGACGAGGCCTTCAGCCTCTATGGCCTGCTCGCAGACACAGCCGATATGGATCCCGAGCGCAAGTGGATCGAGTTCCATCTCAACCCAAATGCAAAGTGGTCCGATGGCGACCCGGTGACGCCGGATGACGTGCTGTTCACCTACGATGTCTTCACCGACAAGGGCCGCCCGCCCTACAGGGATCGCATGAGCCTGATCGCCAAGCTCGAAAAGACCGGCGATCACAGCGTGCGCTTCACCTTCAACGACAAGGCCAATCGCGAGACCCCCTTGATCATCGCGCTGACGCCGATCATCCCAAAGCACGCCTTCAACAAGGATACCTTCGACAAGACGACGTTGAAGCCGGTGATCGGCAGCGGTCCCTACATCATCGACAAGGTGCAGCCGGGACAGCGCATCGTGTTCAAGCGCAACCCGAATTACTGGGGCAAGGACATCCCTTCCAAGCGCGGCTTCGACAATTACGACCAGATCACCATCGAGTACTTCCTCAACGCCAATGCCAAGACGGAAGCGTTCAAGAAAGGCATCTGCGCCATTTACGATGAGGGCGATCCGGTCAAGCGCGAGCGCGATATCGATTTTCCCGCCTATCATCGCGGCGAGGTGATCGCCGAGACCTTCGACACCGGCATACCGCCCGTGGTGACCGGCTTCCTGTTCAACACGCGACTGGAGAAGTTTTCCAATCCGGAGGTGCGGCGCGCGCTCGGCATGCTCTACGACTTCGAATGGGCCAACAAGAACCTGTTCGGCGGCAAGTACACGCGCACGATGAGCTACTGGCAGAATTCCGAACTTTCCGCGCTCGGCCATTCCGCCAGCGACAGGGAAAAGGCGCTGCTGGCGCCCTACCCCGGCCGCGTGCCGGCCGATGTCATGGACGGCAGCTGGCGCCCGCCGGTGAATGACGGCACCGGCCAGGACCGCAAGGTGCTGAAGCTGGCGTTCGACCTGCTGAAGAGCCAGGGCTACGCCGTTAGGGACGGCGTCCTGCTGGATCCCAAGGGAAACCCGTTCGGTTTCGAGATCCTGACGGCGTCGCAGGACGAGGAACGCTTTGCCGCCATCTATCAGCGCTCGCTGGAAAAGATCGGCATCGCGGTGACCATCCGCAGCCTCGAGGCCGACCAGATCCAGTCGCGCAAGCAGCGTTTCGACTTTGAGGTTCTTGTCGGGTCGAGCGGGTTCAGCAACTCGCTGTCTCCCGGTATGGAGCAGAACCTTCGCTGGGGTTCTTCAGAGGCCAAAAGAGAAGGTTCATTCAATCTGGCCGGCGTCGCCGATCCGGCGGTCGACGCGGCGATCGACGCGATGCTGAGAGCACGGACCAAGGAAGACTATGTCGCCGCCGTGCGCGTGCTCGACCGATTGCTGATCTCCGGCAATTACATGGTGCCGATGCAGTACAACGCGCAGCAATGGCTCGCTTACTGGAATTACCTGGACCATCCCAAAAAGACGCCCATATTCGGTTATCAATGGCCGACCTGGTGGCGCAAGCCGAACTGAGCGTGGCCGAGATCGGTCTCGCTGAAACGTTCGGCTGCAGGAGATCAAGATGAGCGATGACAATTCCATTACCGTCGACGTGGTTTCCGACGTCGTCTGCCCCTGGTGCTTCGTCGGCCAGAAGCGGCTGGATAAAGCGATTGCCGCTGCCGGCGACGTTGAGGTTCATGTGCGCTGGCGGCCGTTCCAGCTCGACCCGACCATCCCGCCCGAGGGCAAGGACCGGCGCGAATACATGCTGGCCAAATTCGGCAGCGACGAGCGCATCCGTCAGATGCATGCCCGCGTAGAGCCGCTCGGCGAAGCCGAAGGCATCAATTTCGCTTTCGACGCCATCAAGGTCGCCGCCAACACGCTGGACGCGCATCGTGTCATCCGCTGGGCCGGTGCCGCCGGTGAAGCCGTGCAGAACCGGCTCGTGCGCCGGCTGTTCCAACTGTATTTCGAGAAAGGCGGCAATATTGGCGACCACGCCGTGCTGATCGATGCCGCCCGCGAGGCCGGCATGGACGCTGCCGTGGTCGAAACGCTCCTGCCGACCGATGCCGACGTCGAGGAGGTGCGCACAGAAATCGCCACGGCATCGCGGATGGGGATCACTGGCGTGCCGTGCTTCCTGCTCGAAGGCAAATACGCCGTCATGGGCGCGCAGGACGCCGACACGCTGACTGATGCCATCCGCCAAGTCGCGGCCGCAAAGGCCAAGGGCGAACTGGAAAAGGCCGGCTAGAGCCTGTTCCATCCCGATGGAAATCGGGATGGGCTCTATCTCCTTGTTTGAGCATGATCTCTGGACAAAACGGTTTCCCGTTTGTCCGAGAAAACCGGCAACCACTTTTCGGGATCATGCTCGGGTTATTTCACCGTCACCTTGGCTTTGCTGAGGAAGAAGCCATGCCCGTTGCTGCCCGTGCAGGTCAGTCCCTTGGTTGACGACTGGCAGGTAAGCGGCCCTTTGCTCCAGCTGTTGCCATAGGCCAGCTTCGCGACATCGCTGCAGCAGCCCTGCTCTCCCGGATTCTTGATCAATGTCGCCGGGCCGTTCGGCCCAAGGATCACGGTGACGTAGCTGGGCTCGACGCGCGAACAGCTCAGTTCCGGACCGCCATCCTGTGGTTCGTAGGTGCTGGTGCCGCCCTTCGGCGTGTAGATGCAGCCGATGTTGCCGGACGGAGCATTGAACTCGATTTGCCCTTCGGCGCTTGCCGGAATGGTCTGGCTGACGGCATGCGCAAGAGGCAGCCAGGCAAAGAGCGTCACCATTGCGGGAACGGCTGCGCGTGCAAGCATTGGGGAGCTTCCTTGTTGGGGACCGGACATGCATCGGTGCCGACAGTGCCCGGCAAGGTTCATTCCAGTGCGCTTGATTGTCAAACGGTGTTGAGCTGCAGCTAAAAAGCGTGGGCCAACTCATGAGCAGTCGCCGTGCAGGAGCGACGATCTTGCGTGCCCAACCATGATGGCCGGTGAAATGATTCGGGCGGCCTGGGGCGATCACGGACGGCAATTTTTCGGGCGATCCGGTTAGCGCGCGGTGGGAAAACCGGCCGACGGGCAGGCCTTTTGGTCACAAAGCCGTGTATGAGCCTTCCCTCAGGGAATATATTCGCACAGCTGAGCGTTCTCGCAACACATTGAAACAAAGGACAAATTTGACCCAAAGACGGCGATCTCGCAGTACCAACTGTTGCCTCATGGCAACGGCGGGTGGGCTGCTTCACATTCGCCGGGATAAAATTCATAGAAAATGATCAATTGGTGTTACTATCCGTAACAAAACTAAAAAGGTTTGGGCGGGATTGTGATTCGGGTCGACAGACCGCGACGTTCAATATCGGCACTTTGGAAACGCGACGCCCCCGCCGGGCCGTCGCCCCTGACGCCAGTATCGTCGATGCGGACCTTCTGGGGACTGATGCGGGCCTACTGGTTCTCGGACCGGTGGAGAGAGGCCTGGGCTCTCACCGTCGTCCTCGCACTCATCATAGCCCTGTCGAGCAAGGCCGACGTCTGGTTTACCGTGTTGGCGGGCGAACTGGCAGCCTCAATCGCTTTTTTCCACGACGCCGCGAATACCACGCCCCTTGAATCAGTGCTTACCAATGCCGGCCTGCTTGTGCTGCTGGTCGTGTTCAAGGACATGGGAATCATAGGCGCCTGCAAATTTGTATCGGCGACATTGCATCGCAAATGGCGCGCCTGGTTGAACGCGCGTTTCAATGCGGCGCTGCTTGATACCAACCATACTCACTACCACGCTCAGAATGGCTCGCCAGATGCGCCAGCGCCCGACAACATCGATCAGCGCGTGCAGGAATCCATCAAAGACATGGCGGGCGGCGCCATCGGGCTTGCCCAAGGTGTCTTCGGCGTCTTCACCTCACTTTATTTTGTCGGCGGCGCTTTGCTGGCGAATTCCGTGGAGGTAAAAGGCCTGGATGCCCTCGGCAGCTATGGCAGCGCCGTCCTCGCTCTCCTGGCGGTTGCCATCTACGTGCCGGTCAATACCTGGATCGCGATCAAACTCGGCGGAATGCTGGAGTGGCTCAATGTCAGGATGCAGAAGGCCGAAGGCACCTATCGCAGCGAGCTGATCACCTTGTTGCGCCGCAGTTTCCATGTGTCGGCGTCGCAAGGCGAAGACGTGCAAAAGACGATACATGGACGGCTCTATCTCGATATCGATACCACCTGGTCGAAGCTCAACATCGTCAACACCCTCTATGCGGGATTCGAATCGGTCTATAATTTCGTCGGGGCCAAAGTTGTCGCCTACGGACCTGGTCTGGTGCCGTTCATCCACAACGGCGTCGACCTCAAGGGCTACATAACCGGTTCCGAGCAGGTCAACGCGCTGATCAGCAAATGTTCCTGGTTCATCCATGTCATGCCGAGTCTCGCCACCTTGCGGGCCAACAGCCAGCGCGTCATCGAGTTGGCGCACGCCATTGAAAACGTCCAACAGCCGCAGGAATTCTACAGCCAGACCGGCCGTTCCGATTTCCACTATGCCAGCCAGAACCCGGTCTTCGGCCTGACCATCCAGAAGCTTGAACTGGCGCATCAGGGTGAAGACGCCACGCCGTTCCTGAGCGCAGCCAATCTGCGCTTTCGGCGCGGCGAGTGGGCATTCCTCAAGGGCGAATCCGGCTGCGGCAAGACTTCGCTGATCAAGGCGATCAACGGCTTGTGGCCTTATGGCCGCGGCACCATCGTCTTCCCTGACGGTGTGAGGAGCTTCTATGCCGCCCAGGAGGTCAAGCTGCAGCAGGTGTCGCTGAAGCAGCTGGTGTGCCTGCCCGGTTCCGAGGACGACTATGGCGATGCGCAGGTCGCGGCAGCCCTGCACAAGGCCGGCCTCGGCGATTTCATCGAACACATGGCCGATGAAAGCCGCGAGGGAAAGATCTGGGACCAGCTGCTGTCCGGCGGCCAGAAGCAGAAGCTGGTTGTGGCCCGCATCGTGCTGCAGCAACCGGGACTGTTGTTCCTCGACGAAGCGACCGGCGCGCTCGATCCGGATGGCAAGATCGCCTTCCACCAGGCCATCAAGGACAACTGTCCCGATGTCACGGTGATCAGCATCATGCATGAGGCGGTGCCGCCACGTTCGGCCTCGGGCGAGGAATTCTACCATAGCGTGGTCGCGATCGCCGACGGCGTCGCCACCAAGAGGCCGCTTGTTCCGAACCTTCCGCGCGAGCTCACCACCATCCTTACGCAGCCGCGGCCGGTCGAGGACAAATGGATGCGTTTTTCACGCCGGCTGAAGCAGAAATAGCAGCCACGCCGAAGCGCGTTCCGCCACTGGCGGCGGGGCACTCGCTCCCTCCCCTTCAATAATCATCACAGTCTCGCGATTGGGCCGGCTCCCGGCTGTTTTCCTCCACCCCCGCGATTGACTCGCCAAGATGCGCTCCTATGTTGCGCCCGCTCGCTGAATTCCAACTCGAACCCGCGAGCAGAAAGGTCACCGCGCCATGCCTGGCGACAGTAGTCGAACGCAACCGCCGTCCGCCTCGATGTGACCTCTAACGGCTCACGTCCCGCCGGACGGCAAGGAGTGAGCCATGAACGAATTTACCCCCGTCGTAGCGGGCGACGATGCCGTCGCTATCGCGCGTATCCTTGCCAATGATCACGTCGCCGATGTCGTCGAGGCCCTGAACCGGGAAGCTCGCGATACCGCGATAGAACTGCTTTGCGAAATGCCGTTCGAGCGGCTGGTCGAGATCTTCGACCAGCCTGAACTCGACGGCGCCTCCGATCTGGCCGAGGCGCTGCCGCGCGCCAAGGCGTGCAAGCTCCTGACCGCCATGTCGGTCGACCGCGCCGCCGATATCCTGCGCGAACTGGACGAACCGGCGCGCTCCGAGCTGCTCGGCGGGTTGGTCCCGCCGCTGCGGGCAACGCTGCTTTCCATTCTCGGCTATCCCGAAGGCAGCGCCGCCTCGATCATGACGACCGAATTCGTCAGCGTGCCGTCGGACTGGTCCGTCGGGCGCACGCTCGACTACATCCGCAAGGTGGAGCGGACGCGGGAGACCGTCTACGCCATCTACATCGTCGATCCAGACACGCATGTGCTGGTGCGCTCGACCGGCCTGCGCCGGCTGATCACCGGCGAGCCGGACGATCCGATCCTGTCGGTGGCGCCGGATCGCGCCCCGGTGACGGTGACGCCGCTGACCGATCGCGAGACACTGGCGCAGACGATCTCCAAATATGACCTGCTCGCGGTTCCCGTCGTCGACCACGGCAAGATCCTCGGCATCGTCACCATCGACGACATCATAGACACCATGATCGAGGAGACGACCGAGGACGCGCATCGTTTCGGCGGCATGGAGGCGCTCGACGAGCCCTACATGAAGATGAGCTTTCTCGCGATGATCAAGAAGCGCGGCGGCTGGCTGTGCGCGCTGTTCATCTCGGAGATGCTGACCGCCAACGCCATGCAAAGCTATGAAGGCGAACTGGAGAAGGCGATCGTGCTCACTCTGTTCATTCCGCTGATCATGAGCTCGGGCGGCAATTCCGGTTCGCAGGCGACCTCGCTCGTCATTCGCGCGCTGGCGCTGCGCGAGATCGGCCTTCGTGACTGGTGGCGGGTGGCGTTGCGCGAATTGCCAACCGGCCTGGTACTCGGCGCCATGCTTGGCGTGGTCGGCATCTGCCGCATCGCGCTCTGGCAGTATATGGGCTTCTACGATTATGGGCCGCATTGGCCGCTGATCGCGGCGACCGTGGGGGCAGCCCTTGTCGGCATCGTCACCTTCGGCTCGCTGTCGGGGTCGATGCTGCCGTTCGCGCTGAAACGGATCGGCTTCGATCCGGCGAGCGCCTCGGCGCCGTTCGTCGCCACGCTGGTCGATGTCACCGGCCTGGTGATCTATTTCTCGGTGGCGCTGGTCATCCTGCGCGGCACTTTGTTGTAATAAGCTTCAGGCCTCCCATCTCGGTGGCAACAGCGGCTGCCATGGGGGGTTCTTCAAGATCGAGCGCGCGGGCGTCAATCGACCCGCACGCCGTTCTTCACGCGGTAGGTAGGCTTGTACATGGTGACCAGTTCCTCCGCTGCCGTCGGGTGGACGGCCATGGTGCGGTCGAAATCATCCTTGGTGACGCCGGCCTTCAGCGGAATGCCGAGCAACTGCGCCATCTCGCCGGCGTCCGGTCCGAGAATATGCGCGCCGAGCACTTTTCGCGTAGCGCCGTCCACCACCAGCTTCGTCAGCATCCTCTCGTCGCGACCGGACAGCGTGTGCCGCATCGGCCGGAAGGTGGCGCGGTAGATTTCGATATCGGAGTAGCGCTTGACGGCATCGTCCTCGGACAGCCCGACGGTGCCGATCTCCGGCTGTGAGAAGACGGCGGTCGGAATGGTGTCGTGGTCGGGCGCGGTCGGATTGCCCTTGAATGCGGTCTCGATGAAGCACATGGCTTCGTGGATCGCCACAGGCGTCAACTGCACGCGGTTGGTGACGTCGCCGATCGCCCAGATGTTGTCGATGTTGGTGCGGGAATACTGGTCGACAACGATGGCGCCGGTTATGCCGAGCTCGATACCGACGCCTTCCAGGCCCATATTCTCGGTGTTTGGGAGGCGGCCGATGGCGAGCATGACCTGGTCGATCGTCAGCACCTTGCCGCCGGTGACCAACGCATCCAGCCTGCCGTCCGGCCGTTTGCGGACCCATTCCGACACGGCGTGGCAGAGGATCTTGATCCCCTTCTTTTCCATGGTTTCGTGCAGCATGTGCCGCAGGTCCATGTCGAAGCGCGACAGTATCTCCTTGCCGCGATAGACCAGCGTGGTGTCGACGCCCAAGCCATGGAAGATATTGGCGAATTCGACGGCGATGTAGCCTCCGCCCTCGATCATGATCGCCTTCGGCAGTTGCTTGAGGTCGAAAACCTCATTGGAAAAGATGCAATGCTCGTGACCGGGCAGCGCCGGGTGCGGCGCCGGCCGGCCGCCGGTGGCGATCAGGATCTGATCGGCGGTGACGGTGCGGTCATCGCCCAGGAGATGCACGACATGCGGGTCGACCAGCATGGCGCGCGAGTGGAACGTCTCGCCGCCGGCGCCTTTCACGTTCTTTTCGTAGATCGCTTCCAGACGGGCAATCTCGCGGTCCTTGTTGGCGACCAGCGTCGGCCAGTCGAAGCTCGCCTCCGGCACCGTCCAGCCATAGCCGGCGGCGTCGGCAAAATGCTCGGGAAATTGCGAGGCATAGACATAGAGTTTTTTCGGCACGCAGCCACGGATGACGCAGGTGCCGCCATAGCGGTATTCCTCCGCGATGCCGACACGTTTGCCGAGCGCTGCCGCTACGCGCGCCGCCCGAACCCCGCCGGAGCCGCCGCCGATGACGAAGAGATCGTAGTCGTAGCCGGCCATGCTGCTGTTCCTTGCCCCAAGAAATGTTTGAGACAGGTAGGCTGCATGAAGCCAAAAGAAAAGCCCGGTTTCCACCGGGGTTTCTGGTCCAGCGGCAAGGGTGCCGGTGGCGAAATCAGATGTCTTAGTTCTTGGGCGCTTCCGGCTGGTCACCGTCTGCGGGCGCATCGCCGTCGGCAGGTGCAGCGCCATCGGCCGGGGCAGTTGCGTTATCCGGTGCAGGCGCGGCCGGAGCAGCGGCCTTCGCGGCTGCTGCCAGCGTTTCGCCGACCTGCTGGGCGAGATCGCGCGCCAAGCCGTTCTGCCAGATGTCGGCGGCCTTGACCAGTTCGCGCGTCACGTTGGGGCCGTTGTCGAGCAGCTTCTTGCCGGCATCGGAATTGTAGAAGGCGGCGATGTCGGTGAGATCCTTCTCGGAGAACACCTTGGCATAGGCGAGCGCTGCTTCCTTCTCCAGATCGGCACGGCGCGAGGCCAGCGCCAGTGCCTTCTCGCTGACGGTCTTGCCGATCAGCTCCTGCATATCAGGGTTCTTCTGGATGAGCTGCTGCTCGAGCGAGGCCGCCGCTTGCGGCAGGATGTTGTCGAACGAGTCGGTCGCGTGGATTGCCGTGACCGCCGCCCGTGCCGCCTTCAGATGCGATTCCGTGATCTCCTGCGAGAACGCCGGGGAAGAGAAGGCGAAAACGGCCGAAGCCGCCAGAACGGCGCAAAGATTGCGAACCCGGTTATGCAACATCATGATCGGTAGAACTCCCTGGTTTTCGGGCGGCATGGACGGTTTGGATGCCGTCGCCGCCGGCGATGATGGCCGCTGACGCCAGCCCGATGAAAAGACCATGCTCGACCACACCAGGAATGGCATGGAGAGCATTCGAAAGCGCTCTTGTATCCGGAATGCGGCCAAAAGATGCATCGAGGATAAAATGGCCGCCGTCTGTAACAAAAGGCTGGCCCCCCGTCATCCTCAATGTAACCGGGCCGGAAAGGCCGAGACTTTTGGCCGCTGCCGCGACCGCGATTTCGGTCGCGCGCAGGCCGAACCGGTTGACTTCGATCGGCAAGGGAAACCGGCCAAGGGTGTCGACCATCTTCGAGCGATCGGCAATGACGATCATGCGCTGAGATGCCGCCGCGACGATCTTCTCGCGCAGCAGCGCGCCGCCGCCACCCTTGATCAGCGTCAGCGCCGCGTCGATCTCGTCGGCGCCGTCGACGGTGAGGTCGAGCTCGGGCGTTTCCTCAAGCGTCGACAGCGGCACGCCGAGTTCGCGGCAAAGGGCTGCAGTGCGCTCCGACGTCGGCACGCCGATGACGGTCAAGCCCGCGGCGATCTTTTCGGCCAGCAGCCGCACGAATTCGTCGGCCGTCGTCCCGGTGCCGATGCCGATGCGCATGCCGTCGCTGACATGGGCAAGGGCAGCCCGCGCGGCCTCGACCTTCAACTGCCTCGCATCCATGCTCGCCCCAGGGGTTTGGCTTGGTTCTGATTTTTCTGGATGCGCGCTCCTAGCACTTTTGCCCGCAGGGTCAAAGACTTTGGCTCGCACCGGCTTGCCTGAAAGAAGCGCAGCCGCTATCGCCTGCCTGCAATGCATCAGCCACAGGACAGGCCATGACCCAACCGATCATCGTGTTCGACCTCGACGGGACGCTGATCGACACGGCGCCGGATCTGCTCGACAGCCTCAACCACAGCCTTGCCGCCAGCGAGCTTGCCGCTGTCGACGAGGCCGGCTTCCGGCGTTTTGTCGGCCAGGGCGGACGGGTGATGATCGAGCGCGCGCATACCGCGCAGCAGAAATCGCTGGCGGTGGAGGAGCACGACAGGCTGCTGAAGGTGTTCCTCGACCACTACACACTCAACATCCCCGGCAAGTCCCGCCCCTACCCCGGCGTGGTCGAGGCGATCGCCCGCTTCGAGAAGGCCGGCTACCTGCTTGCCATCTGCACCAACAAATATGAGGCGAATTCGAAAGCGCTGATCGAGGCGCTCGGCCTGACAAAGCATTTCGCCGCGATCGCCGGCCAGGACACGTTCGCCTTCCGCAAGCCCGACCCGCGCCATCTCACCGAAACCATCAGGCTCGCCGGCGGTGACCCGCACCATGCGCTGATGGTCGGCGATTCGCAGACCGACATCGACACGGCCAAGGCCGCCGGCATTCCCGTGGTTGCCGTCGATTTCGGCTACACCGACCGCCATGTCAGGGAATTCGAGCCGTCGGCGGTGATTTCGCATTTCGACGCGCTGACGCTCGACCTGGCGGAACGGCTGATTGCAGCTGCGGCCGGCTGAGCGAAACGGGCGATTGCGCGGCAGCGCCTGCCCTCGCCTATTTCAGGCACAGAAGGCGGGCGCATCGCCTTGACTTCACAACCCTGCCTCCCTTATATCGCGGCTCGCTTGGCCTTCGGGCAACGAGCGGGCGATTAGCTCAGCGGGAGAGCACACCCTTCACACGGGTGGGGTCGCAGGTTCAATCCCTGCATCGCCCACCATCCAATCTGCTTGGAATCCCTAGATAATTTACTCAGCCGCCATCGAGTGAGCGCCAGTCATTGGCGCGCAAACCGAAAACCCTCCGGCATGGCGTCATACCGGCCCCACCCGTTCCACCGGTTAGCCGGTCCGGATAGTGGTCCCGCTTGCCCACGCGGGAAGCCCATTTGCTACCGCCGCTACCAGCTTATTGAGCGCCTTAGCGGCACACTTAAGGCACGCCGGATCATCGGCATGTATGTCTCCGCCGTGCCCGGCCGACGATGACCAATCTGGGTGGCGGTATCCCATTCGGTTACTCCGTTTAACCTCATCATCGAGCACAAATGTGCCGTAAGCTTCACGATAGGCCGGAGCCTCTTCGTCTGAATCTTGCGAGAAACCCGGCGCTTGCCTAGGCAAAAACCTTTGACCCTATTAAACCGGTGCCACCGAGAGCGGCGATTGCGCCTAAGCGGTTCGGGTGACCATGTTTAAGAAGAAAACTGTCTTCATTGTTGGTGCTGGCGCCAGCGCAGAAGTTGATTTGCCGATGGGAGATGCGCTTAAGGGGCGCATCGGCAAGGCGCTGGGCTTTACCTTCCCGGACGGGTTCAATCCGAAAGAAGGAAATTTGGCTGTTTATTGGGCTGTCCAAGAGCATATCAAGAAGCTGGAAATACGAGATTCTAACCCTTGGTGGCGCGCTGGCCGAGCCATCAAAGCCGCCATGCCGCAAGCTATTTCGATTGATAACTTCATGCACACCCATTCCCATGACGAACACATCGTCTTCATGGGCAAACTCGGGATTGCCGTCTGCATCCTAGATGCCGAACGGGCTTCTAGCCTTCGCGGCGACAAAGATCGGGATGGCAAATTGAATTACGACTCAATCAAAGAGAGCTGGCATTCAACCTTCGTCAAAATGCTTTTGGAAAATGCCCAGGCGAAGGCCACTGACACGCTTTTCGACAATGTGAGCTTTATCACCTTCAACTACGACCGGTGTATCGAACTCTATTTGGAAAAGGCCTTACAAAACTACCTGCTCATCTCGGAGCAGGAAGCGCAGAAAGCCGTCAACAAGCTGACCGTCATCCATCCCTACGGTCAGGTCGGCAGGCTACCGTGGCAACCAAACGGCCAGGTTAAATTCGGCGCCGAACCACATTCAACCGAGCTTTTAGAGATTGCCAAACAGATTCGAACCTTCACCGAACGCGTGGAAACGAGGAGATGATGGCCAGAATTCACGGCCTCATCGCAGAGGCCGAACAGGTGATTTATCTTGGGTTTTCGTATGGGACCATGAACCTTGAGCTGCTGATTGTTCCAGAGAAGGGAAAAAAGAAGTCGCTTGTCCTTGGCACCAGCATAGGTATCTCAGACGCGAACGCTTTCTCATCTCCGAGGAAATTCAAACTTCGCTCGGACCAGAGGCGGTGACTTTTGGAAAAATCGATCTCCCTCCGACAACCTGCAATGAGCTTTTGCGTAATTATTGGAGGCCAATCGCGCGGTGACCGAAGTCTCTTGGCACGGTTAAGAAAACGGCGAAATGCCGGCGAGATGAAAAGACGGAGGCTGAACGAAGGTTGATTCCCCAGTTGTGGATGCGATTGACGCAGCCTTATCCGGTATGAGTCAGGAGTCGGTGTCGGCGCCCCAAATCGCACGCCAACAAAAGCTAACAGCTGCAGTCCGCCCCTTCCCCACCAAAATTCTTCTGGGCAAAATTCAAGGCGCTTGAGTAGCTCGTATAGCTCTGGAACTGGCAGACATCGGAGCCGTTGCGCACCTTCATCTGCTCGAGATCCCAGAACGAAACCTCGATGTGGTCGTTGGCGCAATAGACCGTGTATTTTTCAGGCTCCAGCGCGCTGGCTTTCTGCAGCGGCATGGAGACGGCAGGAATGGAAAGCGCTGCAAGTGCAAGCATGACGGCGTGGCGTGTGCGCATGGTAAACCCCCGGAGTGAAACCGGCCCGTATTATCGCCGCTATTTTGAAGCGCTGCATCACGGCTTTTTGACGAACCAGATTTTCTTCCGGCAGCCCGTGCTTTCTGCCGCTGCTATATGCTGATCCAGATCTCCAGCGTGTTGGCGCCGATAACGGGGACTGCCTTTATGGTCACCGCTTGGCCGGCAGCGGTAAGGTCGGCGGCCAGCAGTTCGGCGGCGCGGTGGTCGGCGTCGCTGTCGGGATTGTAGCGAACCTCGTTTTTGCCGGCCGCAGCGGCGACCCGTTCTTCACCAGGGCTTGGAATATTCCAGCCCAAGGCCCGCATCTTGGCGGAGAGCGCCTGGGCGTCCTCGCGTGTCATGCCGGCGAACTGGACGTAAACCGTCTGCGGGCTCCGCTGGATATGCAGCCGGTCCTTCAACGTGTTGAGGGCTTCGCGGTCCTGATCGTCGATGATTGCATGCCCATCGACCTCGGACATATGGAGATCCGCGACGGCGCGGCGCGCGGCGGCAAGCACAGGCAGCCAATCCGGGCGGCTCCACAGGTCGGGCGGAACGCTGAGCAAGGTCTCAAGCACGTTGCTGCGCCCGGCAGGCGTCAGTCCGGTCATGTGTCGGAGGCCGGCCATCTCGACGAGAGCCGCCACGACCTTGCGCCGTTCAGGTGCCGGCAGGTCCGGATTGCCGAGGACGGCAATCAATTCACCGCGCAGCGCATCGCTGGCGCCGTCGGCGCTGTCGAGCAGCTTGACGCGGCCCGCCAACGCGTCTGCCGCGGTTCCATCCGGGCCGGGGTTCTTCACTGAATCCGTCCATTCGATGAGCGTGCCGAAATTCAGACTGGTGCGCTTTTCAAGCTCGGCAACCGGGAGCCGGTATCGCTCGGGATCGAATTCGCCTATTGCGTCGGCTGGAATGAAGAACGCGTCGACGACGAATTCGGGCTCCCTCACCTCTCCCATAACGGCAGCCGGGACGGAAGAAACGGCGAGTTTCCAATAGGCGTAAGGGGCCGGCACGCCGCCGATCGGCTGGTCCGCAGGCCGGAAGACCGGACCGCTGAAAATGATCACCCGGTTGGCCAGTGGATTATGTTGCGTGCCCACCCAGCTTTCGAGCCGCGTCCACCTGAGCCGATAGAATTCACGCGCCTGCGGCATCGTGTTCGGCAAGATACGGGTATATTGCGCCAGTTTGAGCGCTGCCGCGGCCGGATCACCTGCGAATTCGGGACCCCACGCAATGTCATTTGCGCTTGCCAAACGCGCCGGCAGCCAGCTTCGATTTTGGCCAAGATACCAGTTGAGATCCGGCTGCACTGAAGTCGGTTGGCGGACATCGTACCGCAATCCGCTGCCGGTGATCTGGAGGCTCACTCTTTGCGAGCGGTCCAGATTGACCGCTGAATAGATGGCCATGCGGTGACTTCGGCCCATGACCAACGAATAGTTGAAGTAGGCCAGCGGCGCCGACAGGCCGACGTCGCTCGCCAAATCGCCGGTTAGCCTGGGAAATCCGATTTTGGCCTGGATAAAATCGATGTTGTATCCCGTAAGGCCGCTGGGCAAGTTGTCGGTAACTTTGCCGAGCAGCGGTTCGAGTGCACTCTGCAGCGGTGCCGGCAACTGGGCGAGAACGACCTCGCCGCTCCTGACCTGATCAGCCAATTCCACAAGCACGGCCTGCCGCAGACTGGGAGTCAGCTCGTCGATGGCCATTTTTTCAAGTTTGAGCTGTGTGATCACCAGCACGGTCGCCGACCGCAGGGTGCCCTGCATGGCTTGCTGCTCGGCGAGCCTTTTGGCGGCGTCATCGACACTCTTCCGCGCGACGTCAAACGCGGCCTCGGCCTGCTCGCGCGCACTTTTTGTCTCTTTAAGGGCCTCGCTAAGGGCTATGTTGAGCGTCGCGAGCCTGTTCGCTGATTCCTCTGCTTGAAGCAGCGCCTTGTCGGCAATCGAGCGCGCATTGAGAGCTTCGTTTCTCTGGGCATAAGCGAAATAGGTCACTGCTGCGAGTATTATCCCAAGCGCGGCGAACACCAAGGTCAGCAGTGTCTTGCGACGATCGCGCGATTTTCTCTCCGTCTCCGCCTTGGCACTCGCCTTGATGAACTCGGCGATGTCGGGGCCCTGCGACAGCTCCGACGCCTCCTTCAGCGCTTCGCCGCGCAGGAGATAGCCGGCATAGCCGGTGTTCTTCCACTGCCGGGCCTGCGCGGCAACGCGGATGCGAAAGCGCTCGATCAGCTCGTCCGAACTCAGTTCGTCGTCGGATGCGAAGCCGTCGCCGGATACGGCACTGTCCTTGGTCACGACGGCAACCGGTTCGGGAACGGCGATGGCAATGTCCCCCGAATCGGTGATTTCACGCGATGCGGATTCGGAGTCGACCGCGACGGCAATTGGCTCGGCTGTTTCGAGGCCGCCACTGCCTGCGAAGGGCGCTAGACGCGCCGGGCTGACATCGGCGGAGGTGATGCCGGGACGCGTGACCAGTTCGGCAGACCAATAGTCGAGTATACGCTGCGCCGCGCGCCGGTCGGATTCCCGTTCGATAGTACTACCCGCGCGCCGCGCCTGGGCGAGGAAGTCGCGGATGGTTTGTGCATCCGGAATCGCGTTGTCGGCATCAGCGTCCGTCGTCTCGGCGCCGGCCTTGTCGCTGCGCTTCATCGAGGGGTCGACGGCTTCATTGCTGCTGGCGATCCGCATCAGTTCGAGATGCGCGACCCGGATGTCGCTCAGCGAGTCGAAATCCGCATCAGCCGAGGTTGCGGTCTGAGCGTCGGTCGCCGGTTCATCGCTCATGGCCCTAGCTCCTCAATGATCCTGTGCAAAGGCGTGCTGACGCGGACGATCGAGGCACATTCGGTTTTGAGCGCCAGATCGACCTGGACGAAGCGCTGCTGGGCCTCATCCCGATAGGCTTCGAAGGCAAGGATGAAGGCGGGGTCGACGGTCTCGCGCGCCAGCTCGTCGTTGACGTCGGTGGAGTAGCCGGCGAGCGTGGTTCGCCATTTTCCGTTCGGGTCGAGATCGGCGAGAACCTGGACCTTCACTTCCAGATTTCGCCACAGCGGCGAAAACTGGAAAGGCAGCGACTTGTCCGCCGCCGCCCCCCTTCCACCGGTTCGATCAGATCGGTGAGGTTGGCCAGTTTGTTGTCGATGTCCTGCCAGAGCTTGTGCTCGACTACGCGGGCATAGATGGTCGAAGACAGTACCTTGATCGCGTCATGCGCGGCCTTTATCGCAGGCACGGAAGGCTCGCCGGCTGGAAGTTTGCCGGCTATTGTTTCGAGCCCCGCGGCCAGGATGCCGAAAGGCAAGTTCTTTGCGGTGACGAATATCTGCTGGTTCAGCCGCGAGGGTACGACGCGCAGCACGGTGCGCACATCCAGCAAGGCATCGTAGGCGTCGGCCGATGTGTTGGGGATTGCGCCCTGCAGTTTCGCCGCAGCCTGCCCGAGGTCGTCGAGCCATGCCTGCTCGATGTCGCGAAGCGCCGGCCCAGGGGGCAATACAGTGACCTTGTCGCCGGCGGATGCGCAGAAGAGCCTCAACTGGTTGAGGAATTTGCGCAGGACGCGGACTTGATTCAAATCAGCGCCCATGTCTCGCCCGGCGATCATCAGGGTCTGGAAGCTGCCGATGCCATATTGAAAGCTCTGCAGGCCATCATGCAAGTTCTTGTAGGTCGCAAGAACATCGATCTGGCTGGTGACGGCGGTGAGCCCATCGCCGGCGGCGAGTACGGCCTGAATGTCCTTTGGCTGCTGGTTGACGGCATCGAAGCCGGCAACGGCCGTGTTGACGCGGTCATCGGTGGTCAGGCCCGGCAGTTCGGGCGTCGGTTTCTCGCCCGCGGCAAGTTCATCCAGATAGGCTTTGCATATTGCGGCGCATTGCGGATTTTGCTGAACGACAGTGTCTATCAGCGGCTGCGACAGCTTGTTGGTCAAGGCATAGTCGAGGATGTTGAACCAGACTGTGAGCGCCGCGCCCTGGAAGTTGATGGCGCCAGCGACGATCCCAGCGTCCTTGGTTACCTGCAACCAATCGGGAGGCAATGGGTAGAGATCAGCCAGTTGAAGCCTGAGGTCGAAATAGGCGCTGATCTCTGAACTCCCTGGTGTTTGGTGTGTGGCGTTATAAACCGTCACATCCGAAAAAATTTACATGCCGTAGTCCCAAATCGCCGCGCATCGAGCTGCGCCATCGGTCTGCATAGCTCACCATCTACACAGGCTTTGCCGCGAGGTCTTGGATGATGGTGTCGATCGCGATGCCTTCGTTGCGATAATATGTGCTTTTGGCAGGCGCGTTGGGCTCGGTGAGCCAGCCTCCGCTGTGATGCAGCGCAATCAGGTTCCAGTCGGTGTCGAAGACCGGCGAGCCCGACGAACCCGGCAGTGTGTCGGTCAGATACTGGACGCGGCCGCCGCCGACGAAGGCCACGACATTGGCGACGAACGAAATCTGTTTCTGCGCACCGCCGGGATGCTGGATGATGTTGACATGATCGCCGGCCTTGACGGTCATGGTTTTCAATTCCAACTCGCCCCATTTGGAGGCATCGCCCTTGATGCGGACGGCGGACCAATCATTGTCCTTGGAGGTACGAAGAGGCACGGCGGTGTCGATGTCGAACTGGTCGAGCGGCGCGTCGAGCCCGGCAACGGTGCGCTGATAGTTGAACTGGACCACCGTGCCCGCCAATGAAGCGCCGTCAGGCAAGACATGGTTGTTGGTGATCAGTATCCCGCCGGTGGTCATGAAGCCGGTGCCGGAGCTGCCATCCGCACGCTTGATGCGCACCACCGATCTTGCCCTGACAAGGCCGAGTTCGAGATAGCTGATCGGCACCAGCGTGCTCTTGTCGCCAAGGATTTTTTCGAGCTGGGCCGGCGCCGTCGCGCCGCTCCAATTGGCGGTCGCGGGGCCTTCGACCGGCGGCGGCGGGGCGTGCTGCTTTGCCTGCAGCAGTGCCTGGTCGCCGGGATTCTCATCGAGTGCAAAGGCGACGAGGTCGTCGGCCCTGGTCTCCTGCTTTGCGCGCTGGACAATCGCAAACCAGTTGTTGATCGCCTTGTTGTCAAAGGCGATCTGGGCCGTCGAAAGACCGACACCTTTGGCAACACGCACGCCGTCGCCGATCATCGGGTAAAGGTTGGCGAGGATGCGGTTGAGACTCTTCAGTTCGGATTGCGTCCATTCGGTCATGGGATTCCCTCCGACCCTAAGCCTTCTTCTTCCGCTTGCGTGATCCCGCCCGCATGGCAATTTCGGTGCCGCGAACCGTTTCGTACTGGTCGGCATCGACCAGCGACTGGTCGAAGCTGACGCCGGTCATTTCGGAGATTTCGGTCAGCGGGTACATGGCGCCGATGAATTCTTCGGAGACCGTGAACTCCAGTTCCGTGTCCGACAGATCCTGTTCGAGCACGAAGCCGTAGCTGGCGATGCCGTCACTGACGCGGGCGACCACCACCTTCCAGAAGCGGCGCGGCACCGGCGCGCGGAGACTGGTGCCTTTGGGACCCTTGCCGGCAAAGGTCCGGTCGTCTTCGGCGAGGACCGGCCCGGCGAAGACGCACAGCCGCTCGCTGGCCGCCTCCGACAGGACGTGGTTCTCAAGATCGCCCCAGTTCTTCTCGCCGCTGTCGGAGCGGTTGTAGCCTTCGACCTGGGGCGAGCAGTTGGTGACATGGAAGGAGCAGACATTGCCCCTGAGCAGAAGCTCGAACGTGCTGCCCCAGGCCACGTCATCGCGCCTGACGATATGGCCCTTGTCGAAGGCGCCCTGATCCTGGGTGTAGAAGACGTCGGGGATCTGGTACTTGTCGTCGAGCCGCAGATCCGGGAACCAGCGCTCGCTGAACAGGCCGCCGCGCGAATAGTTGCGGCCCTTTTCCGGCTCGCGCAGATTGCTCTCCTCGGTGACGTTGGAGGCGGTGAACAGCGCCAGCCGCCGCTTGGCGTGCATCTTGAGCGAAAAATTCTGGTAGTCGAGTTGCGTGCCGCCGGCCTTGAGCGGCGCCAGCACTGAGAGGTCGGTGGCCTCAGGCATCGGCACAACGACCGGCGCGAGTTTAGTGCCGCCAGAGAGAAATTTCTCGTCGTAGCCCTTATAGCCGGCATAGTCCGCGACCGTTTTGGGAACGAATGCGCCGCCTGGAGGGGTCGACTTGGCCGCTTCGAGCTCGACCGATTCCGTGACCGCTTCATGGGCAGGCGTTGCGCCGAGCGAGACGGTGATGCGCAACGGCACTTCGAAGGTGACGCTGCCGCCCGGCGAAACGACGACACCTCCGGATGGAGGCGTCTGAGTGGCGACGCCCGGGATCTGCTGGACGCCGCCGACTTCAACCAGGTTTACGCCCTCGGCCGGCGACCCGCTGTCCGCCTTGTTCCACCATGCGCCCCAATCGTTTGGGCCGCCGCTGGCGGCGCCGGCGAAATTGAGGCCGAGGTCGACGACACGCTGGTCCTTGGCGAGCGCGCCGGTGGGCACGGCGTAGTTGCGCTCGAGATAGCGGCCGGCGAAATGCAGCGCCACGACCTCGCCGGTGGCGAGGTTGATCATGGCGGTGCCGGAGTTGCCACCAGTGGTCGAGCAATCATGTGTCGCCGCGCTGACGATCTTGCCGAAACTCTCCGTATCGAAGCCGCCCTGCAGCATGCCCGGTTGCAGGCGCTTGACCTGGAAACGATTGCGCATGAGCTCGTTCTGGACATCGACCGCGTTGCGATTGTCGAACGCGGGATAGCCGATGGCGACGACTTCCTGGCGCAGCATATCGCGCGCGTCGGCGACCGCGAGCGACAGCGGCGTGATGTTGTCGGGCAGGCCTTCGACTTCGAGGATCGCCATGTCCCAATAGGGATGGATCATCCGGACATTGCGGATCTTGAAGACGTTTCCCGCCGCCGAATCGCGCTTGAAGTCGATGCCGGCGGCGCGGCCGTTGATGAATTGCACATTGCGGTCGCCAAGGCCGTCCGCAAATATCTGCGCCACATGACGGTTGGTCATCAGCAGGTTGCGGCCGACGACGAAGCCCGTGCCGCCGTAAGGGATATTGGTGTTCCACAACAGTTCGATACGCCCGATCGCCGGCAGGGCGGCTTCGATGCGCTGCTTCAATGCGGCCTCGCTGGTAAGCTTCGTCCACAGCGAATGGCCAGGTGTCGGGGCGCCGTCGAAAGTCAGCGTCGTAAAGGTGCCATCCTTGATGTCATAGACCGGCCGCAACTCCGGGATGATTATGGCTTCCAGATCGGAAAGCTGCTCGGGCGCGACTTCGGCGCCCCGCGCGAGGCTCTCCATGCCAGCGCGCGCCGATTCAAACGCCGCCTCCGTCTTGCCGGCTTCCGCAGGCGCAAGGGATTCCAGAGCGCCGCCTGCCATCGTCTCCACGTTGCCGAGGACTGATTCAGTCCCCTCGCCCCCGGTGACGAGATCGAGATATTGACGGATTCGCTGCTCTCTGCTGACCGGCATAGTCGCCCCCAAAGGTTCTGTCGAAGAAAAGAAATGTATTGCCCCATTTTAGACTGGTGCAATTCTGACTGGCAGGCAAGGAAACAAATCAACTCGCGTCGAAGATGACCGGAGTGCAACGTCGGCATGTCTCTTTGCCGCAGTCGCTCGCGCGATGTATGACGCTCGCATTATTTCAGCGATGCTGTATGTGATCTCCGTCACAGACGCTCACGCTGTTTGCGCCCACCTATCGCAACGGGTGGAAGGGCCATTGCGGCCGCTCGGTTTTACAGAAATTTTATCACCTATCCATTTTTATCAGTTGGCGCCTGCACGCGCGGCTCCTCTCGCCGCGCGTGCAGGCGGCTTTCCGCCCGGCATGAGCCAGGCACTGGGCGCGACCACTGCGCCAAGCCTTTACAAGGCGTAATCGCAAGGGATGAACGCCGGCCTTTGACGCGGTGCACTCTTGCCTTAGACTTCGGCCCTTAAACTTCGCCGACTGCGGCAATTGGGAATTTGGAACATGGCTTTTGGCGGCCCCAACGACAGAAACGATCTGCCGCGCCTGGCACGCATCGATCCAAAGCTGTTCGATATCCTGTTCAGCGGCTGCAAGGTCGAGCGCTACGCCGCCGGCCAGCATCTGTTCGTTCAGGAAGATGCCGCCGACCGGATCTACGGGGTCATGAGCGGCACGGTGGAAATCTCGATCTATTCGCCCGGCGGGCAGAAGCTGGTGGCCAATATCGAGCTGTCGCGCAGCCTCGTCGGCGAGATCGGCGCGCTTGACGGGCGGCCACGCACCGCCACCGCCATCTGCCTGACCGCTTGCGAGCTGGTTTCGCTCAGCAGGACACAACTATTTGATCGCATTGAGAAAAATCCACCGCTGGCACGCGCGATGATCGAACTTCTGTGCGCCCGGCTGCGCTGGGTCAGCGGCGAACTCGGCGACCAGGCCTTCTTCGGCATCGAGGCGAGGCTCGCCAAACGCCTGGTCTTCCTGGCCAAGGTGATGGCCGACAGCGCCGGCTGGATTCCGATCTCGCAATCGGAACTCGGAGAGTTCCTCGGCGCCACGCGCGAGTCCGTCAACAAGACGCTCAACGACTGGCGCAACCGCTCGTTCATTGCCATCAAACGCGGCGGCCTGCGCATTACCGACACCGGGGCGCTGCGCCATATCGCCGAATCGCAGGACGACGACTGACGCCGAATCAGAGCCGCGAAATCAGATATCGCAACGCCGAGCGGCTGGGCATGAAGAAATACCCACCCCCCTTGGTGGTGACGAATTGCGGCATGTCACGGAGCGTCGTGACCTTTTCCCATGACGGAATGGTGAACCTGCCATCGCCGCCGCGCGAACCAATCGTCGGGTCCTTTTCAGCGACGAGGCCCTGGAACGTGGCCGACGAAACCCAGGTCTGCTGAATGAATTCGTACTGGCGCTCTATGTCGGCGTTGAGGCACATGAACAGCAGCCCCTTTTCGACCTTGCCATTCTTGCCGTCCTGCTTCTCATAGGTGCGGCCGACCCGCAGGATACGATGGCGCTTGCCGATATTGATCTGCGTATCGCGGTCCTCACCCAGCGAGTCGCGTGGGTTGGAACGGCGAATGTGGGCACCAAGCGGGCAGCGATGGCCTTGCGGATCCTCGGCGCCAGCGGCGAAGTTGTTGTCGATGACGCGTCCCGGATGATCGGGGTTTCGCACCAGCGAGCTACCGTTCTGCCAGCGGCCGAGCATCTTGGCGGCAATCCAGTCTTGCGTGATGGCTTGGTTGCCGAGTTGGCTCGCGACCAAGGCTGCAGCCTTTTTGCAGTAATTGTTGAAGACGTCGACGTGCTGCTCGAACTGGCGAATAACGAGGAATGAACCGTTGCGCCCGAAATCGCGCGGCGGTGGCGGCAGGCCCGGTATCAGCCGGCTACGGCGCACCTGCGAAAGGATTCCGGTCCGATCGCGTGATGCGCTTACCGAGGGCGAGGCTGGATAGAACCCATGCTCATCACGATAGCCGAACAGGAACTCGCCGGGCGCGACCAGATGCATGGGCGCGGCGCCCCTGCTGGCGCGGGTCGTGCCCCGGACAATCGGCTGCGAAATCCCGTCCGCGAAACCGAAATGCTCGTAGGCTGGCCCACGTTCCGACCGATCGTCACGCTTTGCCCCGTCGGACGATTTCGTATTCGTGTCGGTCGGACCCCGGTTTACGGCGAGCGGCAGTTCGGCGACGACCTTCATGCCTGCACCGGTCGTCTTCCGTCTCACGGTGGCAATCTCGGTCTTCAACCGTCCCGGGTCTTCAGCATAGCAGACGATGACCAGGTCCACAGGGTTCTCCAGCGACCCCCACTCCCATTCGTCCGGGCCGTCGCGGCCTCGGTCGTCCAGTATGCGCCCACGCTCGGGGTTGCCCATGCCATGGCGAAAGGCGATCGGAAATGTTTCCAGTGGATCGCCCTCCACACCCTCGTCGAGCCCAAACTGCCGCAGGCCACCGGGGCCAAAGGCGACTATCATAGCGCGCCCGGCGGGCCTGCCTTCGCCGAAACTCGTCTGCTCGACAACGAAATCGAGCCAGGCTCTGCGCTTGGGCGCCGGCAACTTGTCCGGCACCCGGATCGCAAGCATATGCGAATAAGCGAGCGGGCCGAGCGGGCCGAAGAAGATGGACTGGATCTCGCCGGTTTCCAGCTGCTGTTCGAGAGGCGCCGGAAAGGCAGAGCTGATATTGGCCAGCAGCGAAGTGGTCTTTTGAACGGTGGTTGTTTCGCTCGCCGGGCGCCGTAGCGAACCGAACAAGCTCAGCCAGTCGCGCGCCTCGTTGCCGACGGCGGAAGCAATGCCGCGCCTGACCCGGGAATTGATCCGGATGCGCTCTGTGTTGATTTGGGGATAGGCGGAGTACCAGAACAGGGTCGGCACCTGCTGGCGCCGCGCCCAGCGCTTGAAACGATCGCCGTCGCGCGCGCCGTCCAGGAACAGCCATCGTGTGCGTGGATAGCCCACGGTGTTGCTCCACACGCCGGTCAGGCCAGCGGACGCCTTGGCGATGAAGTCCTCAAGATAGCTTTCCCAGCTGCCGCCGTAGTTGGAGAAGAACATCAATCGGTTGGAGCCGGGCAGCAGTATCCAGCGGGCGAAATGGATGGTGTTGATGGTGTTGAGGAAGCCTGGCTTGAATACCTTCTGGGCAGCTATCGAGATCAGGTAGAAAGAAAACCTGAGCGCCAGCCGCCGCAGAATGCCGGCCTTCATCGTCGAAATCGCAGTCAGATGGTTTTGTGCCGCGTGGCCCTCCTTGACGAGTATCGCGTTCAATTCAGATATGCCGATCGATGTGCTTTCCGGCCGATCCCTGTCCTCGCGGCGTCGCAGCGCCAGCAAGCACGAAAACGCCAGCAGCGCCGCTGCCACCAACACTCCAAGTCCCGACAACAGAAGTGAGGTGATTGCTACCGCTATGGCGGTGAAGGAGATTTCCTGGGAACTGATGTCGATAGATCTGCCGAACACCACACTGTAGGTCATGTACCAGCAAGCAGCCCAGATGATCGCCACCGTGACGAAGACCGGTGGTACCAGCAACGTCGTCATCAGGGCACGGCCCCAATGACCCGGCGGCTTTTCCAGCAGGCTCTCGGCCGGCTCGAACGCCCAGGCAAACGTCCCTAATGACTGGACATGCTGGCGAACTTCAGCGAGCACGGCAGGAGCGTTGCCGGCGCCTTTGCGTGGCCGCTCGACGATGTCGCGCACGGCTTCGAAAAGCTGCTGCTCGGCCTTGATACGCTGGACCGAGTGCCCCGGCGTGCCCGAAAACACCAGTCCGGCATTGCTGCCGAAGGACGGCGATATGTCGACATTGTGCTTGCGCAGGAAATCGTTCAATGCGCCGCCATCGCGCAGATCGCAGACATCCTTGAAGATCGGCCGCAGCCGGTGCCCGATGGCGTGCGTGACCGCATCGATGACATCGTCGATGCTGCCGTCACCGGAAATCTCTAGAACCAGAGCTCCTTTTTCCTGACCGGAATCAGCGCCGATCTCGCCGGTGCCGACCACGGTCAGGCTGGTGAAGTGGACGGTGCCGGCAATGTCGAGCGCGGTGCGGATATCTTCGACGGCCGGGTTGCCGAGGCTGGCAACCTTGTCGCGGACAGCATCCAGCGACGCGGATCGGGTGACCGGGCAGACCACCGTCACCATGGACTGCGTTACGGTGCGGCAGAGTTCTGCCCGTTCGAAATCGACCTTGAGGGTTTCGGGATAGGCGCCGATGCGGGTCATCCGCCCGGCCTTGCCGGGCATGCGGCGCACGCCCTGCTTCTGGAACAGGGCGCGCAGGCTTTCGCCGATCTGGATCCTGGCAATCTCGGCGCCGATGCACTGATGAATGCCGTGGCCGAACACCATGTAGTCGCGATGCGGGCGCGATGTGTCGAACTGGTCCGGGTTCTGCACGGCGTCGGCATCGAACATCGCCGACAGCGTCGCCGGCATCACCACCGTGCCGGCCTTCACCAGGCGCTCGCGGCGCGTACCCTTGCCGATGATCGCGTCGCGGGCCGTGTAGCGCCAGGGGCCGACCCAGATCGGCTTGAAGCGCATGGCTTCAAGGACGGCCCTGTCGAGCTTGGCGGTATCGTTTTCGGCCAATGCGGCATCGATAGCCTGCCGCGCGTCGGGCCGCGACAGGATCACGTCGAGGCAATTTCCGGCGGCCAGCACATTGGTCGGGACGAAGCCGGCGATCATGCCCAGCATGATCGAATTGAGGTCGTCCCGCGACAGGCGGCCCTGATCCATCTGGACAACCAGCCTCGCCAGCGGTTGCTCGGCCTTCAAGCCCCGGTCCCTGGCCGACTGGATGGAGCGATCGATGACTTTGAGAAGACGGTCGCCCGCCACCACCGCGAGTTCGCGCATGACGGGGCTCGCCGTCGGGTCCGAAAAGAACAGCGCACTCAGCGCGATCGCCCAGTCGGCGAATTCGGATTCATCGTCGATCTCGACGCCGAAATAATCTCGACAGATGTGCACCGGGACGATCTTCATCAACCTGGAGATCGCATCGAAGCCGGGGCTGGCGCGCGTCATGATCTCTTGCGAATGACGCGCCGCGATCGGCCTGACGGCGGCTTCGACCTCGGCCGGCGGGAATGCACTCAGCACCGACGATTTCATGCGCCGGTAGTCGGCGCCGTCCTGCATGCCGAGGATGAAGTTCGATCCGCGGGCAAGCTCGGTCATTTCCGGGCCGTATGGGGTCTGGAATTCGTCGCCGCGCTCCAATATGTCGCGGACATCGGCGTTCTTGGTGACCACCAGAACACCGAAGAGCTTGCCGGTCGGCCGGAAACGCCGCAACAAGGAAAGCGCCCAGCGGGGGTCTTCGGCCAGAGACCCGACGATGCGCGCAATCAGCCCTGTCTTCCGGATCCGGCCGAGATCGAAGGGCGGCATTTCCGACAGCGGGCGCTGGTTTTTCTGGGCCGCGCGAATAGCGTCGAAATACTTCAGTTCGGTCATGCGCGTTCAAGCCCCCCGGCTATCCACGTTATTGCGATGCCGGCCGTTCAACGCCTAGGTTTGCATCGGTTGCACGTATGTGAATCTTTTCACAGTTGGTCCATGTTCCAGCCAGCATTGACGCCATGTTCATTTGGCCAGTCGGAAATTGGCGACGAGGATCTCGTTCGCGGCCTTGTCGGTGAACGGTATCCAGCGCACACGCTGTTCTGAAAAATCGGGATGCCGGGTGGTGAAAATGGTCATCTCGCGCCGCGCCTGTTCCGGCCGGCCGCTTCGCATCAGCGCGCCGATCTTCAGGAACCTGGAATAGAAATAGCCGGGAGACAGGTTGAGCGAGCGGTCAGCGGCAGCGATAGCCGCCGGCCAGTTCTCGACCAGACAATAGGCCGCCGTCAGTTCCCCCAGATTGTGGAAGCGGTAGAGGTCGAACGGGCTCAATCGCTCGGTATCGAGAAAGAACGGTATCGCGGTCGCGGCATTGCCGAGCAGCAGCTGGGCGCTGCCCATGGCCGAGCGCGCGAAGGCAAAGCTCGGATTGATGTGGATCGCTTCCTCGAGATGGTCGACGGCCGACCGCGGTTCGCCGCGCATGATGTCGACGGCGCCGAGATGGGCGTGCGGGCGCGCATCCAGGCTGTCCACCAGCAACGTCTTGCGGGCAAACTGCTCGACCTTGTTCAAATCGTCGCTGTCGCCGAAACGCAGCCATGCCCGCCAGAAATACCACCACGCCAGTTCGTTGAGCACGGCGCTCGAGTTGGCGTCCTCGCGGTAGGCCTTCTGGAAGAACTCGAGTGCGGTTTCGGTGTCGCCGCGGGTGCGCCGGTTCATGTGCCAGCGGCCCCGTCGCACCAGTTGCCAGGTCTCCAGGCTTTCCCAGGGAACCTGGAAGGTGCGTGCCTGTTCCGCCCGGTCGACCTCCTTGTCGAGGATCGAAACGATCTCAGCGCCGATCTGGTCGCGCAGGTTAAAGATGTCGACCAGATCGCGATCGAAGCGCTGCGACCACACCAGCCGCCCGTTGGACGCGTCGGCCAGCGAGGTGTTGAGGCGGATCTGGCCACCATTGCGCATCAGCGTGCCGCTGACGATGTAGCGCGCGCCGAGCGCGTTGCCGATCACCCGCGTGCCCAGCGTGTCGTCGCGGAACTGGAAGCTGGAGCCCTTGGCGATGACCGAGAGCCATCTGGTGTTGGAAAGACCATAGATGATGTCCTCGGCGATGCCGTCGGCCATGTAGCCGATGTCATGCTCGCCGCCATCGGCGTGGAAGGGCAGGACGGCGATCGCCGGCGGCCCCTTGGACGACAGCTTCTGCTGCGCATTGGCCTGGGGAATGGCGGCGAACGACGCCGCCGGCGAGGATCCGTTGCCACTGCGGCCGGCGATCAGAACGCGCACCGGCAAGGCGATGTTCTTCAGCATGAATTCGCCGAGATCGGTGAATTCGGCCGCCGTCTTGTCCTTCACATGGTGCCAGGTCGTCTCCGAAACGGCGAGACCGTCGCCCGGCGCGAATTCCTGGATTCTCGCGGCGATGTTGACGTCGTCGCCGTAGAGGCGTCCACCACGCACGATGACGTCGCCGGTGTTGATGCCGGCCCGAAACGGCATGCGCATGTCGTCGGCAACCTCGGCGTTGAGGGCGACGATGCGGCCCTGGAAATCAAAGGCCGCGCGCAACGCCTCGATCGGATTGCCGAACTCGGCCATGATGCTGTCGCCGGCGTCGCCGAACGTGCGGCCGCCAAATGTGCCACAGCTGTCGGCGATGATGTCGCGCCGTTCCTCGAATGCCGCGACAGCAGACTCGTCGTCGATGCCCATCAGCCGGGAGAACCCGACGGCATCGATAGAAATGATTGTCGCCAGCTGACGGGTGTAGTTCCGTACAGCCATGTTCGAGCCCCCGCTCCCTTTCTGGTTCTGGTCCAGCACAGGCGACGACCCGTTCCTGAAACACTTCGCCGCGCGCTGAGAGATGAAGATTCCGGCGGGGTTGGCGCGCCATGCCACCCCGCCAGGACCAGAAGTCTAGCAGGGTCTTGGGCAAAGCTCTACCACCATCGGGTTGTCCAGCGCGGGCCGTGGCAGCACTCATGGTTGGCCGGCGGTTGGCGCAAATATTGGCGTGCCGTCGCTCTGAGCGCGGCGATCCAGGGCTTCACGGAAGCTGCGCGATGTCAGCTCTCGGAACAAACTGTGCTGCCTGCGAGTTTCCGGTGCGGTTCATGCCAACGTGAAATGAGGGTAATCATGCGAAATCTTGTTCTGGCGACCGGTGTCGTCGTTCTTCTGGCCGGCTCGACGGCCTTTGCCGCGGATGACAGCCCACTGCCGCCGACGAATGCCCAGAAACTGTCGGCAATCATCGCCAAGGTCGAGCAGCGCGACGGCTTTCGCTATGTGAAGGAGGTCGACTGGGACAAGGAAGGGTACACCGTCACCTATTACACCGCCGACAAGGCGAAAGTCGAAATCACCTTCGATCCCGTGACCGCCGAACCGAAATAGCGCCGATACCGACACCGCTTCGGCAATTCCGTCCGCTGCGTTTTTTGCCTAGAATGGTGGCAGTTGTCGGACAACGGGGCGACCATGCTTTCTTCCAATCGAATTGCCAACTCGTTTGCGCTTGTCGTCGCACTTGCTGCCGGGGCGGTCTGCCTTGGTCCAGCGCGTGCCGACGGGCCGTCCTTCGACTGCCGCAAAGCCAGCCTGCCGGTGGAAAAGGCGATCTGTGCCGACCCGCAACTGTCGGCAATTGATGCCTCGGTCGCCAAGGCCTTTACGGGTTTCGAGCCAGCCTTTGGCCGCGACAAGCGCAAGATCGCCCGTGCGCTCATCACTGACAGGAACGCCTGCGGGCAGGATGCCGCCTGCATCGTCAGCGCCCAGAACAATGCGCTGCAGACCTACGGCAATGCGCCGTCCTGGGTGCAGGATTACAACATCGCCCTGATCGGCAAGAAGGCGCTCGACACCGCGGCCCGCCATCCGGGCAGCCCCGACCAGCCCCTGCCCTCGTCGATCGGCCAATGCGCCTTGACCCACATCACCGCGCTGACGACGCGGCTCGGCGACGACCCGCTGGAAACCGCCGGCCCTGAAGCCGGCAGCCTGGCGCGGTTCAGCAATGGCGGCGCCGGGGTTTCCTACGAGCGGGAGCCTGGCCTTGCCAGTTCGAAAGCCGGCGATCCTGTCGTCATGTGCCTGATATCGATCCCGAGGGATTGTCCGCAGGGCGACGAGCGCGGGCGGGTCTATTACGGCGTCGACCTCACGATAAAAGGCACATGGGTTTTGCCGGATTCACAACATCTATGCGGCGGCGCCTGAAGATTTGCCGCAAAGCACTGCTGGATGCACTCTTGCGCCGATCCGCCTTTGATGGCTGAGTGCGCGTAACAGTTGCAGGGCACGGGGGGTGCATGGCCATGGTTAAGCATGTTTTGAAGCGCATCCTGATGATGCTTGCCGGCTATTTCGTTTCGGTGCTGATCGGATTGTTCGCGGTGGTGGCGATATATTGCGCACTCGCCGTATTGCCCAACGCGCCGGACTATTTCGGCGCCATGCAATTTTCGCCCATTGTCGTGCTGCTGTGGCCGCCGCTCGGCATGGTCGTCTATTTCCTGACGATCGTGCTGACCGGCCTGCAGACGCTGATCTTCGCGCTGCTCGCCGAATTCTTTGCCCTGCGCAATTTCCTGGTGCACATGCTGTTTGGCGCCGCTGCCGCTGCAGCCGGCTTCTTCCTGGTCTGGCCGGCCGCGGAAGAGGATGCCGGACGCTGGGCCGATATCGGCATCATCGCCGCCGCCGGCCTCGTAGCCGGCCTGGTCTATTGGCTGATCGCGGGCCGCGACGCCGGCTTCCGGCGTCCGCTCATCCAGCGCTGATCGCAGGAAACGGGCGACCGTCTATCGGCCAAAAATCTAATAAAACCAGAGAGACAAAGTGAGTTCCTCGTTTCGTTGAACGAGGAACTCCGCTGGTTCAGCTCGTCGGCGAACGCACCGCTTCGGTCGCGTCCAGCGCCTGCATCAGCCGGGTGTCGCGGTCGTAGACGTCGTTGAAATATTCGACTTTGCCGGACAGGTCCGGCCAGGCAGTGAAGTAGGAGACATAGACTGGAATCGTGCGTGTCACGTCTTCGCTGGCATGGCCGTGCTTGAGCTTTTCGGCGATGTCGTCGACCGAGACGCCGAGCACCGCCGCCGCCATCCCACGTGGATCCTGAAGGCGAATACAGCCATGGCTGAGCGCCCGCATATCGCGCTGGAAGAAGGATTTTTGCGGCGTGTCGTGCATGTAGATGGCGTGCTTGTTGGGGAACAGGATCTTCAGTTCGCCCAGCGCATTGGCTTCGCTCGGCTGCTGGCGCACGCTGTAGGGAATGTTGGCGCCGTAGGCGCCCCAATTGACCGAGGAAGAGGGAACCCGCCTGCCGCGCGAATCGGTCACCTCGTAGCCGGCACGGTCGAGATAGCCCGGATCGCTACGCAGCCTTGGCAGCATCTCGTTGACGATGATCGACTGCGGCACGCCCCAATAGGGATGGAAATCGACCTGCTTGATCTCCTTGAAGAAGAAGGCGGTCTGGTTGGTGGTCCGGCCTATGACGACGCGGGTCTTCAGCTTCTCCTCGCCATTGTCGATATAGCTGGCGGTGAAGGCGGGCTGGTTGATGAAGACCCGCGGGCTGCCGAGATCGGACGGCAGCCAGCGCAACTCTTCCAGCGCAACCTGCACCTTCTGCAGCCTGTCTGCCTTGGATGCGCCGGCGAGCGAGGCGACGGTGCGCGGGCCGATGACCCCATCGCCCTTCATGCCGGCCTTCACCTGCACGGCCTTGATGATCGGAACCAGTTCGGGAACATAGACATCGCTGGTGCCGAGACGAGACAGGATCTCGCCATAGGCGCCGCCCATCTCGTCGTCGAGATTGCGCGCGATCAGCGTCAGCAGCTTCGGCAGTTCGGCGCTGGTCTCGCCGGGCTTCAGCAACAGCTTGGGATCGACGACTATTTCGTTTTCGGCGCTCGCCTGCAGCGATTCAAGTTCGACGCGCAGCGCCTGATATTCCGCGTTCTGCGGGTGCCGCGATTCGAGGTAGGTGCGCACTTCCTGGGTGTGGGCCAGCGTCTTGAGCGCGCCTTCCATGTCGACCGGCTTCGGCGGAAATTCATAGTAGCCGGTGATGCGATTGGGATCGACGCGCCCGCTCTGGGCGTCACGGGCATAGCGCAGTACGCGCGCCGACAGCGCCATCTCGAAGCGGACGAGTTCCTTCAGATGGGCGTCGGCATCGACTGCCGATGCGTTGGCTGCCGGCACCTCGAGCGTGTAGTCGGCCGACGTGAGACCATAGCTTGCGGCTTCGCCAAGCACCCGCACCGCATCCTGGGCGCGGGCATTGGGATTGCCCTCGTTCACCCAGATGAAATCAGGATTGGCAGAGTAATAGGCAATCAGTGCCTTGGCGATATCGGGCTCGGCATAGAGTTCATAGTCACTGAGGCCTGCAACGGCTTCGCGGAAGGCAGTGCTGGTCGCCGACGGCACAAAGGCGGCGTCTTCAGCTGTTGCCACCTGGGGAGGTGCTGCCACCAACGCGGCAAAGTCGACGCGCACCAGCCGGTCGGCCTTGTAGGTGTAGTAGGACGGGCTGCTGATCCTGGTGCCGCCGCCGCCCGATACGGCGGGCTTCGGCTTGCGCTTTGGCGGCGGCGGGAATTCGCCTTGCGGCCTGTGCTTGACGCCACCGCCGAACAGCATGTCGAACAGGCCTTGCGCGCTTGCCTGCGGCACACCGAAGGCCAGTGCTGCCGCCACTGCAAGCGGCATCACGGTGGCTTTATTTCCGAGGAATTTCATTAATCACCCGCTCCGGCTGCAAGCCGGCTCCCGTTCCGCGCCGCTAGACGATCTTGCCAACCGCATGGCGGATGTAAGGCGCTACTATACCGATTCATACCGATTTCGTTAAGCTTCCATAAATTTCCGCAGGCCTGTTGCAGAACGGTTTCACAACATCGTGACGTCTGGAGCGGCGTTGCCGCTCCAGACCGGTCAAAGCGGCTGCTGCTTCAGGCGTTGGCGCCACCGTCGATGGTGAGCGCGGCGCCGGTGACGAAGCGCCCTTCCGGACCGGCGAGCCAGGCAACCATGCCGGCGATCTCGTCAGCCTTGCCGAAGCGGGGCGTCGCCATCTTCCGCCGCTGGTGTTCGGCATGCGGGCCTTCGGCCGGGTTCATGTCGGTGTCGGTCGAACCGGGATGAACGACATTGGCGGTGATTCCGCGCGGACCGAGGTCTCGCGCCAGCGCCTTGGTCAGGCCGACGAGCGCTGCCTTGCTGGTCGAATACGCGCTTAGGTTGGTGTCGGTGACGCGCTCCGCCAGATTGCTGCCGATCGAAATGATGCGGCCTCCCTCGCCCATGTGAGCCGCTGCCGCCTTCGAGGCCACGAACGGCGCTCTCAGATTGACCTCAATGGTTTCATCGAAGTCGGCCAGCGACATCTGTTCGATGGGCGCCGCGCGCCAGATGCCGGCGCTGTTGACGAGGATGTCGAGCCGGCCGAAGGCATTCACCGCCTCGGTGACCGAATTTTCGATGGCGGCAGCGTCGCGATTGTCGGCCTGAATGGCGATCGCGCGACCACCTGCCGCTATAATCTCGGCGACGACAGCTTGGGCCGGCGCCGCGCTGTTGACGTAGGTGATGGCGACGTCGGCGCCATCGGCCGCGAGCCGTTTGGCAATCGCAGCACCAATGCCGCGGCTGCCGCCGGTGACCAGTGCTGCCTTGCCGTTCAATCCGTTCGCTGACATGTCATTTCTCCTTTTATGTAACGTTCGATACATAAATATCTGGCAGCCTTGCCTGGCGACGTCAAGTGAATTATGTATCGATCAACACAGAAAAGAGCGCCATGCCGGAAAGAGGCCGCCCCCGCACCTTCGATCGAACCGCCGCCTTGCGGCAGGCGATGGAGCTGTTCTGGGCCAAAGGTTATGAGGGCACCTCGATCGCCGACCTGACCGCGGCGATGGGGATCAGCTCGCCCAGCCTCTATGCCGCCTTCGGCAGCAAGGAGGCGCTGTTTCTGGAAGCGACCGAGTATTACACCCGCAACGAAGGCACCGAGATCTGGAGCGCGCTGGACGAAGCGCCGACGGCATGCCAGGCGATCGAGAATTTCCTGCGCCAGACGGCAAAAGCGTACTCTCAGGACGACCGCCCGCAGGGCTGTCTCATCGCGCTGGGCGCACTGCACCAGGATTCAAGCAGCGGCGCGATCTGCGATGATTTGCGCCGCCGCCGCGCCGAAAACCACACCCTCTTGCTGAGACGGCTGGAACGCGGTGTGGCGGAAGGCGAATTGCCAGCGGGCTTCGACAGCAACGCGGCGGCGACCTTCTATGCGACGGTCCAGCACGGCATGTCGATCCAGGCCCGCGACGGCGCCTCGTGCGAAGCGCTGATGGCCACAGTGGCCGGAGCGATGGCGGCGTGGCAGGGGCTGGTCGGAACAGCGTGACAAACCGCGGAGCTTGTGCTGGAAATCCAGTCGGCGGCGAAATGCGCCGGGAGGGATCATCCGTGAAAAAAGGGTATCGCGAGTTGCTCGACGAGGCCAATGCCGAGATCGAGGTGGTCTCGCCCGAGGAAGCGGCCGGGCTGCTCGACGACGAGGACACCATCTTCGTCGACCTGCGCGATCCACGCGAGATCGAGCGGGAAGGCCAGATCCCCGGCGCCAAACATGTCACTCGCGGCATGCTGGAATTCTGGATCGATCCCGAAAGCCCTTACCACAAGCCGTTCTTTGCCTCGGGCAAAAGCTTCGTCTTCTTTTGCGCCGGCGGCTGGCGCTCGGCGCTGGCCACCAAGACGGCGCAGGATATGGGGCTGTCGCCGGTCAAGCACATCCTTGGCGGCTATACCGCCTGGAAGGCGGCCGGATTGCCCGTCGAGCCTGGCGGCAAGAAGAACGGTTAGCTCACCGCTCCGGCGTTGTCGGAGTCGACAATACACCCATTGGAATCAATGCAGTATCAGCTCGCGCTCGTTTTTGACAAAAGTCACAGCGCGTTCGACAACACCTTTGTCGGCGAGAATGCGACGGTGGCCGAGCCCATCGGCCCAGTGCAGCCGCACATGGCTGCCGGCGCCGGCATAACGTGTGGCATGATCGGCGGGGACTTCGCGGTCGTCCGGCGCGTGGATGACCAGCGTCGGCACCGGCGCCTCAGCCAACTGGCGGTCGCCGGTGAATTCATGCAGCGGCCGGCCCGACAGCCTTTTCACCTGATCGGCCATGGAAACCTGCGAACGCGGACCGACATTGAGCATGCGGCTGAAGTCGGCGAAGATCGCCGGCAGGGAACTTGGCGCGGCGACCAGCACCAGCCGCTCGGCCGCGACGGGCTGGATACCCTTGATCGAACCGGCAATGGCATTGGCGGCGACGGCGCCACCGAAGGAATGGCCGACGATCGCCTTGAACGGACCGAACCATTCGCCGGCGACCCTGACCGCCTCGACCGCATTGACCATGTTGAGATGCCGGCCCAGCGACTGGCCATGGCCCGGCAGGTCGAGCGAGGCGACCCGGTAGCCCGCATCGCGAAAACCTTCGATCAGAGCGCGCATATATTCCGTGCGCGAACGCCAGCCATGGACGACCAGCACCGTGCCGGCGGACGCCCTGCCCGGCTCGGGCCGGAATTCGTGCACCATGACGCAGCCGGCCTTGGTCGGCAGCCGATGATGGCGCGCCTCGGCCATGAAGCCGGCGGCGCGGTCGACCGCACGCCGTTCACCGTCGCTGAGCGCCTTGACGCTGGGCGTGCGGCAGAACAGTTCGAAGGCGGCGCGCCCGCTCAGGCGGGGCGCCACATGCTCGGCGGCGCGGAACACGCCCCGGATGACCTTCAGTCCAAATGATGCCATAGTGGCGATCCATCCATTCCGTTCAAGCATGAACATAATAGTTCAAACATGAACATTAAACAAGAGCTGCCCTGGGACAACCCGCGCTTTCGCAACTGGGTCGCGGTGGCGCGCGCCTGCCATGTGCTGGAGCGTACGCTGGCGGTAAAGCTGGCGCCGCTGGATCTCAAGCCGGCGCAGCTCGACGTGCTGATGAACCTCTATCGCCATCCCGGCATGTCGCAGCACGATCTCGCCCGCAAACTGCTGGTCGGCCGCTCCAACATCACCATGCTGTTGCCGCAGCTCGAGGCGCGCGGCCTGCTGCGCCGCGAAGGCGACGAGAAAGACAAGCGCGTGCTGCGGCTGACGCTTACCGAGGCCGGCACGGAGCTCCTGATGAAAGCGCTGAAGGTGCATATGGCGCTGATCGAAAAGGCGATGAGCCAGTCGACGGCGGAACAGTGCGACATGATCGGCGAACAGATGCGCAAGATCTATGACGTGCTGAAGGATACCTGAGCCGTTCGATCCACGCGCCTCCCACCTCACCACATCGTCTTCTTCGCCCGCTCCGGCCATTCCTTGTCGTAAGTACCGGCATCGATATTCTTGCGGCTGGTGACTTCCAGGATTGTTCCGGGTGTCGGCAGCGATTTCGGGTCGACGTGCTTTGCCGGATTCCACAGCTCCGAACGGACGATCGCGCGGGCGCACTGGAAATAGACCGAATCGACATCGACCACGGTGACCGAGCGCGCCGGCTTGCCTTCGACGGCGAAGGAGGCGCAAAGCGCGGCGTCGGTGGTGATGCGGGCGCGGCCGTTGACGCGCAGCGTCGTGCCCGAACCCGGCACAAGAAACAGCAGTCCGACGCGCGGATCGCGGATGATGTTCTTAAGCGAATCGGCGCGGTTGTTGCCGCGTCGGTCCGGCATCATCAGCGTTCTCGGGTCATGCATGCGCACAAAGCCGGCGAGATCGCCGCGCGGCGAGCAGTCCAGCCCTTCCGGCCCGCTCGTCGCCAAAGCGACAAAAGGCGAGGCTTCGATGAAGGCGGCATATTCGGGAATGACGTGGTCGAGTTCCTTGACCGTCGACGCTTCGCCGGGCAGGCCGTAGAGGGCTTCGAGCTGTTCGACCGTGGTGATGTCAGACATTTTCCCGTCTCCGAACTGTTGCCAGCGTTACCCCCAGTCAATGACGTTTTGCCGACAGTGCCGAACTAGCGGTCGCGGCTCAGTCCCTTCTCCTGGAGCTCGGCGAGATAGGCATTCCAGCGCGCGTCCTTTTCGTGGCCAAGCGTGTGCAGGTAATTCCAGGTGAAGATGCCGGTGTCGTGAAAATCGTCGAAGGTGATGCGCACGGCGTAGTTGCCGACCGGCTCGATCTTCAGGATAGCAACGTTACGCTTGCCGGGAACCGTCACCCGCTGGTCCGGCGAATGGCCCTGCACCTCGGCCGAGGGTGAAGCGACGCGCAGCAGTTCGGCCGGCAGTTCGAACGGCCGATGATCGGGAAAGGTGACGGACAGCAGTTTTCTGTCCTTCGAGACCCTGAGTTCCTTCGGCGCCGTCATTGTTCTGCATCCCGCATCGATCCGCCATTCCCTACGCTGCTTCGCGCGAGCGGAAAAGGCCATTTGGACCCGGCCGACATCGGATGTCGGCCGGGGAATGTCACCAAAGATCGAGAGCGGCTATCTTGAATGGCGGGTTGGATCGTATCACATAGCCGTATATAACGGCACCACTCGCAGCATTGGAAACGCTTGAACGCATGGACATGATCGATCCCTTCGGTCGCACGATCAGCTACTTGCGCGTGTCGGTCACCGACCGCTGCGATTTCCGCTGCACCTATTGCATGGCCGAGGACATGGCGTTCCTGCCCAAAAAGGACCTGCTGTCGCTCGAGGAACTCGACCGGCTCTGCACCGTCTTCATCGAAAAGGGCGTGCGCAAACTGCGCCTCACCGGCGGCGAGCCGCTGGTGCGCAAGAACATCATGCATCTGGTGCGCCAGCTGTCGCGGCACTTGAAGAGCGGCGCGCTGGAAGAGTTGACGCTGACCACCAATGGCTCGCAGCTGTCGCGCTTTGCCGCCGAGCTTGCCGATTGCGGTGTCGAGCGCATCAATGTCTCGCTCGACACGCTCGATGCCGACAAGTTCCACGCCATCACCCGCTGGGGCCATCTCGGCAAGGTCATGCAAGGCATCGATGCCGCGCAGGCGGCGGGGCTGAAGGTGAAGCTCAACGCCGTTGCGCTGAAGGACTTCAACGACGTCGATCTGCCGGAGATGATGCGCTGGGCGCATGGCCGCGGCATGGACTTGACCGTCATCGAAACCATGCCGATGGGCGAGATCGACGCCGACCGGACCGACCAGTATCTGCCGCTATCGCTGCTGCGCGCTTCGCTCGAGCGCCAGTTCACGCTGAGCGACATCCCCTACAAGACCGGCGGTCCGGCCCGCTACGTCCATGTCGCAGAGACCGGCGGCAGGCTGGGCTTCATCACGCCGATGACGCATAATTTCTGCGAAAGCTGCAACCGCGTGCGGCTGACCTGCACCGGCACGCTCTATATGTGCCTGGGTCAGGAGGATGCCGCCGACCTGCGCGCGCCGTTGCGTGCCTCCGAAGGCAACGAGCTGGTCGCTGCTGCCATCGACGAAGCGATCGGCCGCAAGCCGAAGGGCCATGATTTCATCATCGACCGCCGCACCAGCCGCCCCTCGGTATCCAGGCATATGAGCGTCACCGGCGGCTGATTTTTCCGAGATTTGGTGCAAGGAGTGTCTCCCATTGTTGGCTGGAGACATCGAATGAAGCGTCTTTCCATTGGATTGGCAGTTGCACTGATCGCGGCAGGCAGCGCCAATGCAGCGCCGTTCACCTACACCAATGCGCGCTTCGGCACGGTCTGCACCTTTCCCGACGACATCTTCACCGATCGCCAGCCCGAGCCGTACAATCGCGACGGACAGCAATGGCTCAGCGCCGACGGCGCCAGCCTGATCTGCTCCGGTATTTTCAACGTCAGTGACGACACCCCAAAGAGCTTCGTCGCCGAGGAGAAGGCAATCAAGGAAGCGGGCTACCAGATCAGCTACAGCAAGACCGGCAAGAACTGGGCGGTGCTGCCGGGACTGAAGGATGGCAAGATCTTTTACGAACGGCGCCTGTTCGGCAAGGACGGCGTCATCCGCACCGTGCGGATCGACTATCCGCCGGCCGTTAAAGCGAAATACGATCCGCTGGTCGGCGCCATCGCCGGCAGCCTCAAAGGACCGTGAGCTTTTCGGACACACACCAGAAAAAGTCTCATGCGCATATAGCTGGCGGATTTACCGCAAGCGCGTTCGAGCCTAGATTCCTGGACATAGCGGCTCGTCGCTCGGTTTGGGGGAATACGACATGCGCACATTCTTACTTTCTCTTGCAATGCTTGGGTTTGCCGCCGCGCCGGCAGCAGCACAGTCCATCGGTGGCAGCTACACCGTCGCGGGCACCAATTTCGACGGCTCGAAATATGGCGGCGAAGCCACCATCACGCTGACCAGCGAGACCACCTGCACCATCCATTGGGAGACGGGCGGATCATCGTCGGACGGCATCTGCATGCGCAACGACGATGCCTTCTCCGCCGGCTATGTCATGGGCAAGGAAATCGGTCTCGTCGTCTACAAGGTAGAGGATGACGGCTCGCTGCACGGCCTGTGGACCATCGCCGGTAAGAACGGCAGCGGCACCGAGGTGCTGACGCCGAAATAAGGCTGCCGGTCATCCGGCCAGCCCTCTCAGGGATTTCTAGGGGCCACGGGTGAGCATCCGTGGCCTATTTCTTTGACGTTGCTGTCTTGCCGCCGGCTGCTACAGGCTTGAGCGGTTCACCGTTTCGCCGAAACGTCGAACCGCTTTGTTCTTTGTTTTCACGCAATTCCGGACGGAAAACAGTTTCACACTTTTCCTGGAATTGCTCTTGCAAACCGGTAACGCCCTTGCCTCTTTCCCCAAACATTCGCGGCGCGCTGTGCATGATGGTGGCCATGATCGGCTTCACCCTCAACGACGCCATTACCAAGTTCTCGTCGGAATCGATGAACATGGCGCAAGTCATGCTGGTGCGCGGCGCCTTTGCGTCGCTGCTCGTCGGCCTGCTCGCCTGGCAGCAAGGCGCGCTCGCACGGCCGGGCTCGATGCTGCAGCCGCTGGTGGCATTGCGCGTGATCGCCGAGGCCGGCGCCACCGTCGCCTTCCTTGTCGCATTGGCGCATCTGCCGATCGCCAATGTCTCCGCGGTGCTGCAGGCGCTGCCGCTGGCGGTGACGATGGGGGCGGCACTCGTATTCAGCGAAGCGGTCGGCTGGCGGCGCTGGCTGGCGATCGCCGTCGGCTTCGGCGGCGTGCTGATCATCGTGCGACCAGGCTTCGAAGGCTTCAGCGTCTATTCGCTGTACGCACTCGTCAGCGTCGCCTGTTGCGCAGTACGTGACCTCGCCACCAAGCGCATCCCGAGGGCTATCCCGACCTTGCTGGTGTCGACGGCAACGGCAATCGCCATGACCATCGTTGGCGCCGTGCTGCTGTCGCCGATGGGTGGCTGGACGCCGATGTCCGGCAAAGGCACGGCACTGTTGGCATTGGCGGCGGTGCTGGTGCTGATCGGCTACCAGTTCATCATCATGGCAATGCGGGCCGGCGACATCTCCTTCATTGCGCCATTCCGCTACACCGCCCTCTTTTGGTCGATGCTGCTTGGCCTCATCATCTTCGGCGATGTTCCCGACCTGCCGATGATCTTCGGCTCCGCCATCATCATCGGCTCCGGCCTCTACGCGCTCTATCGCGAGCGGGTCGCCGGCCGGCAAAAACCCGCAGCCGAAAGCGCTGGACCCGACATGGCGCCGGACGGCATATAGTTTGGCCATGAGCCAAGACATTGCAGGAATTATCCTCGCCGGAGGCCTGTCACGGCGCATGGGCGGCGGCGACAAGACTTTGCTGGGGCTTGGCGGGCGTCCGCTTCTCGACCATGTCGTTGCCCGCCTGGCGCCGCAGGTCGGATCGCTGGCGGTCAGCGCCAATGGTGACCCGGCGCGCTTCGCCGCGGCCGGTCTTCCGGTTCTCGCCGATACGGTCGAAGGCTATGCCGGACCGCTTGCCGGAATCCTCACCGGCCTCGAATGGGCGGCAGCGAATACCGCTTTCAAGGCATTGGCGACGGCCGCCGGCGACACGCCGTTCCTGCCGGTGGATCTGGTGGCAAAGCTGGCCGCTGCCGCGACCAGTCGGCCGGGCTCGATGGCGGTTGCCAGTTCCGGCGGCCGGCAGCATCCGACCTTCGCGCTGTGGCCGCTCGGGCTGCGTGAGGCCTTGCGTCATTTCCTGATCGACGAGGACAACAGGCGCGTCTCCGCCTTCATCGAGCGGCACGACTGTGTCGAAGTGGAATTTCCGTTGCTGGCCCACGGCAGTGACGAGATCGACCCGTTCTTCAACATCAACACACCGCACGACCTTGCGGTGGCCGAGCGTCTGTTGCAGAGCATCGGCCCATGAACATCTTCGGCATCACCGGCTGGAAGAATTCCGGCAAGACCACACTGACCGAGAAGCTGGTCACAGAGCTCGTCCGGCGCGGCTGGACAGTGTCGACGGTCAAACACGCCCATCATGAGTTCGACATCGACAAGCCTGGCGCCGACAGCTTTCGTCACCGCCAGGCGGGCGCCACCGAAGTCGCGGTGGTGTCGGGCAAACGCTGGGCGCTGATGCATGAATTGCGCGGTGAGGACGAGCCGACGCTGGAGACGGTCCTGTCGCGGTTGGCCCCGTGCGACATCGTGCTGGTCGAAGGCTACAAGCGCGAGGCGCACAAAAAGATCGAGACCCGGCGGCGGGAGGCCAAGGACCGCTCGCCGCTGTCGGCGAACGACGGACATATCGTGGCGATTGCCGCCGACTTCGCGGTTACCGGCGAAAGCCTGCCTGTGTTCGATCTCGACGACACGGGAGGGATAGCCGACTTCATCGAGAGCATGACCGGCCTCAAACCTTGAGGCCCCTGCCCTCGCCCGGGTCAGCCGCCCTCTTCCGCCGTTGCATTGTCTAAGCGCGTCGCGCCTGAACGGCCTCATGCGACGCGCTTCAGGTTGTTTTATTTATGCATGTCGTCGTCCCAAAACCGCTGCGCACTTTTGGGCGACATGCATTAACCCGGCGTCGGCATTGGCTGGACCCGCAAATCCCGCAAGCAACGGTTTTACAGTTGCTTTTCTCCCGAAAACAGTGGGAGTATCGCGCCAGCGGGCGGTCAAAAGCACCGCCCCACAGAGCCGTTCCGGAACGACGGCCGGGAGCCATAAAGAGAGGACTATCATGCGTATTGCACTGCGTATCGCGCTCGCCGCATCGGCTGCGCTGCTGACGCTCGGCGTCGCCCAGGCTCAGGAAACGACCCTGAGAATCGGCACCGAAGGCGCCTACCCCCATTCAACAACCTGACCTCGGACGGCCAGCTCGTGGGCTTCGACATCGACATCGCCAAGGCGCTCTGCGACGAGATGAAGGTCAAGTGCACCTTCGTCGCCCAGGATTGGGACGGCATCATTCCGGCTCTGCAGGCCGGCAAGTTCGACGCCATCGTCGCCTCGATGTCGATCACGCCGGAGCGCGCCGAGAAGGTCGACTTCACCCACAAATACTACAACACGCCGTCGGCGATCGCGGTACCCAAGGATTCGACCCTCAAGGGCGTGACCAAGGAAGACCTGGCCGGCAAGACCATCGGCGTCGCAACCACGACGACGCATTTCAATTACGCCTCGAAAACCTATACGGACAGCACGGTCAAGGGCTATCCGAGCAGCCCCGAAGAGCAGGCCGATCTCGCCAACGGGCGTCTCGACGCGATCGAGGACGATATCGTCGTGTTGCAGCAGTTCCTGGATTCGCCTGATGGCGCCTGCTGCAAGATTCTCGGCCAGCCCTCGCCGCAGCCGGTCGATATCTTTGGACCGGGCGCCGGCATCGCCGTGCGCAAGGGCGAGACGGATCTGGTCAACAAGTTGAACAGCGCCATCGACGCAATCCGCGCTAACGGAAAGTACAAGGAAATCAACGACAAGTACTTCAAGTTCGACGTCTTCGGCGCCGAGTCCTGAACGTCTGAAACAAGGCGGCAGGGGAAATTTCCTGCTGCCGCCTTGGCCTGACAGAAGTGGAGACAAGACCCGTCAATGCCAAGCCAGAACATATGGATACTTCTCACTTGGGGACCCGATGGCTGGATTGACGATATTGCCTATGGCGCACTGGTCACCATTGCGCTCGCGCTGGCGACACTGCCGATCGGCCTGACGATCGGCTTTTTCGTCGCCTGGGCAAAACAATCCGAAGAGCCGTCGCTTCGCGTGGCTGCCAACATCTACACCACGGTGTTTCGCGGACTGCCGGAACTGGTGACGCTTTTCCTGTTCTTCTTCGGCATGCCGATCCTCTTGCAGTATGTCATCCGTCTGTTCAGGCCGGAAGCGACGGTCGATGTCGACAGCTTCCTCGCCGGCATGATCGTGCTGTCGCTGATCTTTTCGTCGTATTCCAGCGAAGTCTTCCTGTCGGCCTTTCGCGCCATTCCGAAGGGCCAGTATGAGGGCGGCTATGCGATCGGGCTGTCGAAATGGCAGACGATGCGCAAGGTGATCCTGCCGCAGCTGCTGCGCATCGCCTTCCCCGGCCTTGAGAATTGCTGGCTGAGCCTGCTCAAGGACACGGCCCTGGTGTCGGTCGTCAATCTGGCTGAAACCTTGCGCAACGCCGGCGTGGCGGCCCGTGTCACCAAACATTCCTTCCTGTTCTACAGCGTCGCGGCGATGGTGTTCCTTATCCTTGCCATCCTGTCGTCGATCGCCACCGGCTTCATCCTGCGTTCGCTCGGGCGGAGGGAGGCACGATGAGCGTCGTGACGCGCGCCGCCGTCGACATAGAGAAGCCACCACCACGGGCGCGGGGCTGGCCGCGGGCCCGTATCGTCGGCTACGCGCTGGTGGGCTTCTGGATCCTGTTCGGCATCGGCATCGCCGTCTATCTGGTTTACGCTTGGAATGGCGAGTTCTTCGCCAGATACGCGCCTGCCTATCTGCAGGGCTTGGGAACCACGCTTGCGCTGGTGGCCATCTCGATGGTGCTCGGCGCGCTTTTTTCGCTGCCCGTCACCTATGCCCGCATGTCAACGAACCGCTATTTGTCCGTCCTGGCCTATTGCTACGTCTATTTCTTCCGCGGCACGCCACTGCTCGTCCAGGTCTATCTCGTCTATTACGGCCTGGGCTCATTCCGGGTGCAGCTCGAATCCGTCGGACTGTGGTGGTTCTTCCGCGACGCCTTCAATTGCGGTGTGTTTGCCTTCGCGCTCAACACCGCCGCCTACCAGGCCGAAATCCTGCGCGGCGCCATAGAAAGTGTTCCGAGAGGCCAATGGGAGGGCGCTGCTTCGCTCGGCCTGCACAAATTGCAGACGCTGCGCAAGGTCATCCTGCCGCAGGCGTTTATCGTGGCGCTCCGGCCCTACGGCAATGAACTCGTCTTGATGATCAAGGCCTCCGCCATCGTTGCCATCATCACCGTCTATGATTTGATGGGCAACGCCAAGCTGGCCTACGCCAAGTCCTTCGACTTCCAGGCCTATGTCTGGGTCGCCATCGTCTATCTGGTGATGGTCGAGATCCTGCGACATGGCGTCGAATGGATCGAGCGGCGGATCACCATTCATCTGATCCGCTGAGCGGTCGGCTGTATCAGTCGATCGGCTCATGCGCGTCTTGACGAATTGTGTGCAGTGCCTAGAGCTTGCGCTGACAATTTCGCTTTCATCTGAAGGGCAAACCCATGGCATCTGTGGCATTTCTCGGTCTTGGCGTGATGGGCTATCCCATGGCCGGGCACCTTAGGAACAAAGGTGGCCATGAGGTCACCGTCTACAACCGCACCGCAGCGAAAGCCGAGCAATGGGTTGCCCAGCATGGCGGCAAGCTTGCTTTGACGCCGGCAGAGGCCGCAGAGGGCCAGGATTTCGTCTTCTCCTGCGTCGGCAATGACGACGATCTGCGCTCGGTGACGACCGGGGCCGATGGCGCCTTCGCCGCGATAAAAAAAGGCTCCGTTTTCATCGACAACACCACCGCCTCGGCCGAAGTCGCGCGCGAACTGGCCGACGCCGCTGAAAAGGCCGGCTTTTCCTTCCTCGACGCGCCGGTTTCCGGCGGGCAGGCGGGCGCCGAGAACGGCGTGCTGACGGTGATGGTCGGCGGCGAGCAGGCTGCCTTCGACAAGGCCAGGCCGGTCATCGACGCCTTTGCCCGGATGGTCGGGCTGATGGGTCCGTCGGGCGCCGGCCAGCTCACGAAAATGATCAATCAGATCACCATTGCCGGGCTGGTTCAGGGACTTGCCGAAGGCATCCATTTCGGCAAGAAGGCCGGGCTCGACATCGAGAAGGTCATCGAGGTGATTTCCAAGGGCGCTGCCGGGTCCTGGCAGATGGAAAACCGCCACAAGACGATGAATGCCGGTAAATATGATTTCGGCTTTGCCGTCGACTGGATGCGCAAGGATCTCGGCATCTGCCTCGATGAAGCCGACCGCAATGGCGCGAGACTGCCGGTGACCGCCCTTGTCGACCAGTTCTACAAGGATGTGCAGGCGATGGGCGGCAAGCGCTGGGACACCTCGTCCTTGCTGGCGCGCCTGGAAAAATAGGCGTTCGCAATGGCCGAGCTTTCGCCCCAATCGAGCGCCGATGAGATCGTCGCCCATTTGCGCTCGATCGGCTCGGAGGACAATCGCCGCGGTATGCTGCGCTACGGCATCAAGATCGAGCGCGCGCTCGGCATCTCGCATGGCATGCAGCGGCAGATCGCCAAAAAGATCAAGCGCAACCACGAGCGTGCTTTCGAGCTTTGGCAGACCGGCATCATGGAGGCGCAGTTCATCGCTTCCGTCACGGCCGACCCGAAGCGCTTCTCAGCCGCGGATGCACGACAATGGGCCGCGTCCTTCGATTCCTGGGATATCGTCGACGGCGTCTCCGATCTCTTCGTCGACACGGACGCCTGGAAGGAGCTGATTGAAGAGTTCGCGGCGGACGAGCGCGAGTTCGTTCGACGCACGGCCTTTGCCATGATGGCGTGGTCCGTCGTGCACCGGAAGCAGGAGCCGGAGGCGACTTTCCTCGGCTTCCTGCCGATCATCGAAGCGCATGCCGCCGACAGCCGCAATTTCGTGAAGAAGGCGGCAAACTGGGCGCTTCGTTCGATCGGCAAGCGATCGTTGGAGATGCACGGTGCTGCCCTTGCCGTGGCCGAACGGCTGGCCCAGTCGACCGACAAGACGGCTCGCTGGATTGGCAAGGACACTGTCAGGGAACTCACCAATGCCAAGATCATCGAGCGGATCGCCGCCAGAAAAGGCTGACCTGGCAACCCGTTTGCCGACGCAACCTGGCCGCCGGCTCTCCCAGACATATGATGCGGCTCAAGCGTTGACGCAATTGGCCAGGACGTCTTTACTTGGCCTATGACCAAACATCTCCAATCGACCCTCGCGCTTGCAGCCGCGTTGTTGACAGCCGGTACCTTCGACGCCTCAGCGCAAACCGCGCATATCTTTTGGAAGGATCTCCGCCCTGCGACGCAGGCGGTGGCCGAAGATGCCGGCCTGCCGATGATTGCGGCAAAACTGCCCGATCGTGGCGAGACATTGTCGCTCAACCTGCAGGACAAGACCGTACAATTAGCCGGCTATGCATTGCCGGTCGACCGTGATGGCGATCTCGTCTACCAGTTCCTGCTGGTGCCGTGGACAGGCGCTTGCAGCCACATGCCGACGCCGCCGCCCAACCAGATCGTGCTGGTGACGCCGGCCCGTCCCTACAAGATGTCGCAGGCCTATGAGTCGGTTGCCGTGACCGGCGCCTTGCGGCCCGGCTTGGAGAAGAGCCAGTTGTTCATTCTCGACGGCGTCAGCATCATCCAGTCCGGCTACACCGTACGCAAAGCCGATGTGGTGGCAGTCGACACGGTGCCGGACACGATCACGCTGCCGGTCAACTCGCCCTGGAGTTTCCTCAACAAAAAGAAAAACTAAGCGCCGCCGGCTTGTGCAGCGTCACCGCCCAGTCACGGACAACCGCGCTCAGGCCGCGTTGGCGCCGGATTCCTTGTCCAGCAGCATGTAGTCGAGCGGCATTTCGGTCGTGTACTTGATCTGCTCCATGGCGAAGGACGACGACACGTCGCGGATCTCGATCTTGGCGATCAGCCGCTTGTAGAAGGCGTCATAGGCGGCGATATCGGGCACCACGACGCGCAAGAGATAATCGACGTCGCCGCTCATGCGGTAGAATTCGACCACCTCGGGAAATTCCTGGATGACTTCCGAGAAACGCCGCAGCCATTCATGGCTGTGCGAATTGGTGCGGATCGACACGAAGACGGTGACGCGCACATTGACCTTTTCGTGGTCGAGAATGGCGACGCGCCGCTTGATGACTCCCTCTTCCTCCAGCTTCTGGATGCGGCGCCAGCACGGCGTCGTCGACAGGCCGACTTTCTTGGCGACATCGGCAACCGCGAGCGTCGCGTCCTCCTGCAGGAGGCGGAGAATTTTTCTGTCGAGGCGATCCATTGAGGTGCTCCTTGTGCAGGCCGCGTTCCCTCGGGCGCGACGCGCTTTGGGAATAGATTGGCTATACTCCCTCTTATTTCGACCTTTCACAAGAAAGAAATTCTGCCGGATGGCACAAAAGCGAGTGATATCTTGCTTAAAGTCTAATCTATGCGATAGCGGATTTCCGATCTCAGAAACGGCAGCAAATCCATTTCAAACCATGGATTCTGCTTCAGCCATCCTGAGTTGCGCCATGACGGGTGTGGCAGCGGCAGCACTTTCAGGCTGGCCGGCGCATCCCAGATGGTGCGCCAGTCCTTCACGGTTTCGGTCAGCGACGGCCGGCGCGTGGCGCCCATATGCCAGGATTGCGCGTAGGAGCCGATTGTCAGAACGAGGTCGATCTGCGGCATCAGCGCCATCAGCGGCGCGCGCCAGGCCAGCGCGCATTCTCGGCGCGGCGGCAGGTCGCCGCCCTTGGCGTCCTGGCCGGGGAAGCAGAACCCCATTGGCACGATGGCGAATTTATCCGTGTCGTAGAATTCCTCGCTTGTCACGCCCAGCCAGCTTCGCAAGCGGTGGCCGGACGCGTCGGTGAACGGCATGCCCGACAAATGCACCTTTGTGCCTGGCGCCTGGCCGGCGAGCAGGATGCGGGCGCTGGATGATGGCAGCAGCACCGGGCGCGGCTCGTGCGGCAGTGGCCTGCCGACTGGAGTGTCGACGCAGATGCGGCAGGCGCGGACCTTTGCCGTCAGGCGTTCGAGTTCCGCCTCCATCAGGCGGAAGCGCTCGGGCGACTGGAGACGGCACTGTACCAGCGCAGCACGTTTGTGCACTCGTCCGGCACTTTGATGCGCGCCGGTTTCATGAAATCCATGGCGATCATGCCGGTGATATCGGCGATCGAATAGGCGTCGCCGGCGGCGAATTCGCGGTTTGCCAGTTCGGGGTCGAGCAGTTTCAGGAATTCAACCGCTTTCGCCTTGTTGGCCTCGCCCCATTCGGGGATCTGCGGAATTTCCCATTCCTTCATCGCCGGATGGATGTGGCGAAAAGCCTGGGCGACGCAGCTGAGCAGATTGAACTCCATGCGCCTTTGCCACATCTCGACCTTGGCCTTGCCGAGCGCGCCTTGCCCGAACAGCGCCGGTTCGGGATGCAGTTCCTCGAAATAGCGGCAGATGGCGACGGATTCGGTGAGGATGGTGCCGTCGTCGAGCTCGAGCACCGGCAGCCGCTGCAGCGGGTTGCGCGACCTGACCGGCTCCTGCTTGTGCCCCATCGCACCCATGTCGACCGGCACCAGCGGCACTGCGATGCCCTTTTCGGCGAGGAAAACCCGCACGCGCCGCGGATTGGGGGCGCGGCCGCCGTCGAACAGTTTCATGCTTATCCTCCCGATCTGGTCCTTCAACTATAGTGCTCGTCACCAGAAGCGAAACATCTCTCGCAAGGCGTCACCGACCGAAGCCAGGGTGCCGTGCTTTCTTTCGAGCGGGCCGCCGTGGTGGGTTTCGCGCCAGTCTTGCGGCTCATCGAACGTGCCGGCCCAGATGCCAACCTTGCCGGCGCGGGCAATGGCCTGCTCGGTGTCGAAATCGCCATAGGCAATGGCCCAGCCGGCCTCAACCTGGGCCCGGTTGAGATCCTTGCCGCCGGCCTTGCAATCGCCGAGCAGGCGGCCGTAGCGGTCGCGCTGCCAGCCGCTGCAGGTCACCGGATTTCCTGATATCAGCCGCACCAGCGCCTGGCGCGCCAGCCTGCCGCAGGCGTAGTCTGCGCCATCCCTACGGCAGATCTGCTGGTATTCCGGAGCGTCGATGCCGCGCATGCGGATACGTTCGGTGCCAAGAGTGAGTGAATCGCCATCGTTGACGATCGCCACCCCTTCCGCCTTGCGCGTCTCGAAACGGTCGAGGCGTGCGGCGAGCAGGATCAGCAGGCCGAGCAGAATGACCGTCAGCGCGTAATCCAGCAGCTTGCGCCACAGGCTTCGCGGCGGCGGCGGATAGTATCGCCGGCGCGGCCTTGGCGACCACGAACGGCTCATATGGCAAACAGTCTCTTAATCATTCGAACGTAGCTTAACGAATTGAGATCGCTGCGCGCATAAATCGAAGTTTCCATGCCTCTGCTACGCTCGAACACAGCGGATAAATTCATTGTGGACCGCCGGAAACCGCACCGCAACAGCGATGTGGCGCGCGCGGTGCGCAAGACGCGCGACCGTCTTTCGCAGCAGGTTGGCAATCTCGACTTCGACCGTGAACTGCTGAAGCTGCATGCCGGGACCATGGTGCGCGGCGCAGCCGTCATCCCACTGCTGGTGTTGGCGGTCGCGGCGGCCGGGCTGCTGGCCGGTGTGGACAAACAGATCAGCGTCTGGGCGCTGTTCACCCTGATCTGCTATTCGATCGTCGCCTTCATGGCGCACCGCGTCGAACGCACCGAAGCCGCCGAACTCAACCCTGTTCGCACCCGCAGGGAATTCCTGATCGGCCATTCGCTGTGCGGCCTCGGCTGGGCGTGGTTCGCCTGGCTCGGCTGCGCCACCTGCCAGATCGACCAGTTCCAGGTGGCCAAGGCGGTGGTGCTGCTGCTGGTCATGGCGGCGACCGCTATCATGGCGTCGTCCTTGCGCGGCTCGCTGCTTGCCACCTTCGTCGTTCCGGTGGCGGTCTATGCCTATGCCGAAACGAAATTTTGGGTGCCGGTCGGGACGATCATGGTCGCCCTGCTGGTCGCGGCATTGCCGTTCTTTGCCTATATCGCGCGCCATCTCAACCGCTCGTCGCTGATACTTCTGTCCTTCCGCTCCGAAAAGGATGCGCTGCTCGCCGAGGTGGAGACCGCGAAATCGATGTCGGACGAAGCTCGTCGGCGGGCCGAAGACGCCAATCTGGCGAAGTCGCGCTTCCTTGCTTCTATGAGCCATGAGCTCAGGACGCCCCTCAACGCCATTCTCGGTTTTTCCGAGGTGATGGCCAATGAGGTGCTCGGGCCGATGAGCAACCCGACCTATCGCGACTACGCCCGCGACGTGCACGATTCCGGCCAGCATCTGCTCGACCTGATCAACGAAATCCTCGATCTGTCGCGCATCGAGGCCGGCCGCTATCAGCTCAACGAAGAGCCGGTGATGCTGCTCAACATCGCCGAAGATTGCTGCCACATGATGGAATTGAAGGCGCGCAACAAGGACATCCGCATCGTCCAGGATTTCGAAAGTGCCCTGCCGCGGCTGTTCGCCGACGAGCGCGCGGTGCGGCAGATAACGCTCAACCTCCTGTCCAACGCCATCAAATTCACCGCCACCGGCGGCGAAGTTCGCGTGCGCGTCGGCTGGACGGCGGGCGGCGGCCAGTACATTTCGGTCAAGGATAACGGGCCGGGCATACCGGAAGACGAAATCCCGATCGTGCTGTCCGCCTTCGGCCAGGGCTCGATCGCCATCAAGAGCGCCGAACAGGGCACCGGGCTCGGACTGCCGATCGTGCAGGGCCTGCTCGCCATGCATGGCGGCGAATTCGAACTTCAGTCGAAATTGCGCGAAGGCACCGAGGCAATCGCCATTTTCCCGCTCGCCCGAGTGATGGAGGAACTGCCGGCGCTGCCAACCAAGACCGTGGCGGCGGCCCGCCGACGTTGACAGCTTGTTCTAGGCTTTGACCGCCGCCGCCATGCCCGAACTGGTAAGCGCCGCCGCCTTGACCAGACCGGCGGCAAGGGCGGCCCCTACCCCTTCGCCGTGGCTGATGCCGAGATCGAACAGCGGCCTGAGGCCGAGCCGCTCGGCGGCAAGCCTTTGGCCGGGTTCGGGCGACTGGCTGGCCAGCAGGCAATGGTCGAGCGCACCCGGGTTGGCGGCATGCAGCACGGCAGCGGCAGCGGTCGCGGCGAAGCCGTCGAGCAGCACCGGGATTTTTTGCATCCGGGCGGCGAGGATGGCGCCGGCAATGGCCGCAAATTCGCGGCCACCGACCCGGCGCAGTGCTTCCAACGGGTCCTTCAGAGCCGCACCATGGAAGGCGACGGCTTTATCGACTACATCAGCCTTGCGCGCCTGCATGGCCGCGTCCGCGCCCGAGGCGGGGCCGACCCAGTCGGCGCCGCTGCCACCGAACAGGACGGCGCACAAGGCCGCCGCAACGGTGGAGTTGCCGACGCCGAGATCGCCGAGGCAAATCAGATCGGAGCCACCGGCAATGGCTTCCATGCCGAAGGCCATGGTGGCGGCGCAGCCGCGTTCGTCGAGGGCGGCGTCCTCGGTGATGTCGGCGGTCGCAATGTGCAGCGCCAGATCGAACACCTTGAGGCCAAGATTGTTGGCGACGCAAATCTGGTTGATTGCCGCACCGCCGGCGGCGCACAGCTCAACGGCGTTTGCGGTCGCAGCGACAGGGCGCGGCGAGATGCCGTGGCGGGTCACGCCATGGTTACCGGCGAAGATCGCCACCAGGGGCCGGTTCACCGCCGGCGGGGCGCGCCCGCTCCAGACAGCAAGCCAGGCGGCGATGTCCTCGATACGTCCAAGCGAGGCTTTCGGCTTGTCGGCCTTGGAAAACAGGGTGCGCACCCTGTTTTCCGCGACTGTATCGGCAGGCGGCAGGCTCGCCAGCAGATTGCGAAAGTCGTCGAAGGGCAGCGCGCTGGTCATGTCGGTCCTGATCATCCCTGGGATTGATCAGCGGCATAACCGCCTTGCCCGGCCGGCACAACTCCCCTCGACATTGGCGCGAAAGCGGTTGCCGCGCCGCATTCCGAAGGGCTTGCATTGGCTTTGCCGTTGCACCATGTGGAGATGAAACGAGGGATTCCGGACGGAACCTTCAAGAGAAAGTCATGACGGCCATCGAATCCCCATGCATCCTGGTCTGTTCGATCGACATGAAAACCGGCTTCTGCTTCGGCTGTGGCCGCACGCGCGATGAAATCGGCGCCTGGATGGGGATGACGCCGGAGGTACGCCGCAGCGTCATGGCCGAGTTGCCGGCCCGATTGGAAACGGTCGAGCGCCGGCCGCGCCGGGAAACACGCCGCAGCCGCATGGCGCGCGAGCGCGACGTCCTCTCTTGAAACGGCAGGTCCAATGAACCGACTGTTCTGGATCGTGATGGCGGCAATCGGCCTCGGGCTGGTGCTGCTGATGATCAACAACGACGCCGGCAGCACGTTCGGCATCGAGAATTACGATTTCAGCCGTCTGGTCTGGCTGGGGGCGATCGGCTTGCTGGTCAGCGCCGGCCTTGTCCGGTCCGGCAGGCCGCTCGGCGTCATGGCCCGCAATCTCGGCACGTGGGCCCTGATCGTGCTGGCGCTCGTCGCCGGCTACCAGTACCGCTACGAGTTGCAGGATTTCGCCAGCCGGGTGACGGCGGGCCTCGTTCCCGGCAGCCCGCTGGCGCTCGGCGTCGAGGACGGCCATGCCACCGTGACCCTGGACAAGGCCGACAGCGGCCATTTCGAGGCCCGCATCACGATCAACGGCGCGCCGATCCGCACCGTCGTCGATACCGGCGCGACCAGTACAGTGCTCACCGCCGAAGACGCGCAGGCGGCCGGCTTCAATCCGGCAGCGCTGAGCTTCACCGTCCCGGTCTCGACCGCCAATGGCATGGCACGCGCCGCTTCGGTGCGCACCGACGAACTGGCGATCGGCGGCATCGTGCGCAAGAACATGCAGGTGATGGTCGCCGCGCCCGGCGCGCTCAGCCAGAGCCTGCTCGGCATGAACTTCATCGGTTCCCTGTCGGGTTTCGACGTGCGCGGCGACCGGATGATTCTGCGCGACTGAACTGCTTAAGCGGCCTTTTCAACACGGTCGAAATCGACGGCAGCGAACGCTGCCTTCAGCACATCCGGTCCGGCGCCGGGTTTCGTCGCGTCGGTGGACAGTATCTGCCGGAAGCGGCGCGCGCCCGGCAGGCCGTGGAACAGCCCGACCATGTGGCGGGTGACGTGGCCGAGCCGCCCGCCCTGCTCGATATGCCGCGCGGCGTAGTCGGCCATCGTGTCGATCAGCGCGGCAAAATCGTAGGCGCCGGCCTTGTCGCCGTAGAATGCCGCGTCGACGCCGGCCAGGATGCCTGGCGTGTGGTAGGCGGCGCGGCCAAGCATGGCGCCATCGACATGATCGAGGTGGCGAGCCGCCTCTTCGAGCGATTGAACGCCTCCATTGATGCCAATGAATTTGTTCGATTTTCTAGCCTTGAGGCGATAGACCCTGTCATAGTCGAGCGGCGGGATGTCGCGATTTTCCTTCGGGCTCAGACCCTCCAGCCAAGCCTTGCGCGCATGCACCCACAGCGCGTCGGCGCCGGCCGCGAAAACGCCGTCGGCCAGCGCGTCGAGCGCGGGCTCCGGATCCTGCTCGTCGACGCCGATGCGGCATTTGACCGTCACCGGGATTGTCACCGCCGCCTTCATCGCCTCCACACAATCGGCGACGAGGTCAGGCACTTTCATCAGGCAGGCGCCGAACGTGCCGGACTGGACCCGGTCGGACGGACAGCCGACATTGAGATTGATTTCGTCGTAACCGAAGCCCTCGCCGATGCGCGCCGCCTCGGCCAGCTTTTGCGCATCGGAGCCGCCGAGTTGCAGTGCCACCGGATGTTCGGCCTCGTCAAAACCAAGCAGCCGCTCGCGCGCACCATGGATGACAGCGTCCGCCACCACCATTTCGGTGTAGAGCAGCGCACGCTGCGTCAACTGGCGGTGGAAGAACCGGCAATGCCGGTCCGTCCAATCCATCATCGGGGCCACGGCCACTCTATGATCTTGATTATTCAGCATTTTTTCTTTAACATCAAATCGTTATAACCTACCGAGTGCACACGAATTTACGCCAGAATACGACCCTTTTCGCCACGTTTCGATCTCTCATTGCACACGGAGCGCACACGAAAAAATGGCCACCTACACGAAGCTCTCATCCGGTTCCTGGCGCGTCCAAGTCCGTCGCAAGGGTCGCTACGTCAGCGAGACCTTCCTGCACCGAGACGACGCCCGGCGTTGGGCCACCGAAACCGAGCGCCAGGTCGATCGAGGTGAGACGCCGACCAAGTCCCGCATAGCGCGCCTCAAAACCTTCGGCGAACTGATAGACCTTCATATCGACGACATGTGCGATGTAGGCAAGTCCCCTCGCCGCTCCAAGGCCGCGGCCCTCGATATGCTCCAACGGCATTTGGGGAAGTGCAACCTAGCAGCGCTCGATCGCGAACGGCTCATTCGTTTTGGTCGTGACCGCGCCGCCCAAGGTGCCGGACCGATGACTCTCGGTATCGACATCGGCTTTATAAAACTTGTTCTTACTCACGCCGCTGCGGTGCACGGTCTGCCCGTCAAGGTCGAACCGGTTGATCTCGCGCGTATTGCCCTGAAGAGGCTTCGCGTGGCTGGAAAGGCCATCAGCGCGACAGGCGCCCGACGCAGGATGAACTCGACAGGCTCATCGGTCACTTCGTGTCACCATGACGACGTTTCAGATAGCCCATTTAGATGGACCCGTTGCCATCCGATGATTTAGCGGGCTTAGGTTATACTGGCCCGAAGGTGGAGGAGCGCATGCCGGGTCAGTTTGCAATCGGGGTCATCGGCTACGCTGTCGCGGTAAACTTGCTGGCTTACGCCACCATGTCGTTCGACAAGGCTATGGCCAAAAACGGTGCCCAACGCATTCCAGAGTCGACGCTTCTTACACTCGCCATCATTGGCGGTAGCATCGGGACTGTGATCGCGCAAAAGACGATCCGGCACAAGACGCGCAAGGAGCCGTTCCGCTCCAGCCTCGCTCGCATCGTCCTGCTCCAAGTCCTCGCGGTAATCGCGATTGAAGTGGGATTGCTCTTTCCGGGATTGCCCGAAGCGCTCTCGCAATTACTGACATTCGGAGGCGAATTCGGGGGCCTCTAGTTTCAAGGGTGTCAAGAGCGGACGTTCAGGTCATACAATTCGCGACATGGCCGAAACGGATGAGGGCGCGCATTGCCTGCTGGCAGATTTGGCGGCAAGCGGCGCGTCCATCCGGCCGGCACCTAATAATTGTTACCCAGTTACGTGGTGCTGTCCCTGGTAGCCGTTCTGAGTGGCCCGGCACCTTGGCGGGGCTCCACCAAGTACGCGCCGGGCCTAGCCGGAAGTGGACTATCGGGAAACCGGCTGGGGCCACATGCGCACCATCTGGACATCGGCGAAACATGCAGACGAATGACGCCCTGCCACGCGCTGAGAGCTTCCCTGCGTCGGCCTCTATTTGCTAGCAGGGACGGCGGTTTCGAGAAACACGCCAAGCTTGGTCTCGTCTTGCAATCCCGCAAACCAGCGCCACGCCGTAAAGCTGGATCCAGGTCCCGTGAGCGGATCGTCCCAACCCATTCGGATGACGGCAGCGCACGCTCTAATCTTAACTTGCTCCCAATGAAAGGCTCCAATGCCAAGCGGCACCGGATCAGCGATGAATGTGGGGCGCCCTACTGGAACCGTCCCCGACTGGTGCCCCTCAATGCGCGGCTAGCGTCAACCTTCGCGAAAAAGGAATGAGCATCGGCACCTTTCGCGAGTACGAGTCATATTCGGGAAAGGACAAGGACAAGACGCGTTCTTCGTTCAAGATCCGCCAGTATTGAATGGCGAAATTCACCACGACCGACGTGATGACCACGGGTGACGGATTGGCCGCGACGGCTCCGAGCATGAAGAGCGATTCCGCGAGATAAAGCGGATGACGGACGACGGCGTAAGGACCGCGCGTTACCAATCGGCGGGCCTGCGCATCGATCGAAAACGATCGGCCGAGCCAGAGAAGGCAATAGGCAGAGCCCGTCATGCCCGCGAAAACCAGCAATGCCGCGACGGTTTGCATGCCCTCTGTCGGTGCTGGGCGAACCATGATGGCGATAGTCGCGAGCATAAAAGTTCCGCAGACAGCTGCGATGCGCGGCGCCCAGCCAAGGCTGATATCCCTAGGCGGGAGCCGGATAATGGTAAAAGTGACCAACAGCGTGGAGAAGATGAGCGAAGACGTGCGCGAGACGAATTGGAGTATGAAGTCGACTGGAGACATTTGCGCGTCGCCAAAAAGTGCGACGAGGCCCCCAGCTCCGTTAAGCACGAAAAATGCAAAGACCAGCATGAGGATCAGGCGTCCCGCGAAGTCGAACGACCAGATTTTCATGATCCACTCCCCAAGGCCGACGCAGAATGAAGCATTTCTTAACCTTGCCCGCAACTTCGATCTCAAGAAAGCGTTAACGCTGTTCTTAACGTCGAATTAGCCGAAGTTCCCTAACTTGGGTACATCGACCTTGGGGCGCTGTAGCTTATGTTTCGGCAATCTGTGCGAATTCTGGTGGTGCTTGTCAGCCTCCTGATCGTGGCGGCTGGCGTTTTCATTGGCCGGCTTCCTGCTCAATGCGAGTGGAAACTTGGCACTGGCCCCATGAGCGCTTGTATCAATCGCGCGATCATCCGCAACGGGGATCGCTTTGAGACGAAGCGGATGCATGCCTCGGCGTGATCCGGCCGCGCTTGAGTCACTCCCGATATAAGTCATGGCTCGGAGGACAGGGCACCCGCTTCGTATAAAAGCCTTTGCGTATCCGCTGCGGATTGCCTGCTTGGCGACTTAGTATTTGATCGGGCATCAATGCTGTTCGGGCTGGGCAGTGGCGGGCCCTGAACGCGAGCGCCTGGGGCTGGAGGTGACGAACGCCACCAGGAGCTGTCCAGAGCGCATCCCCGATCACCCGCTGGAACGATTTTCATAATGCGGTCCCGGGGCATTTTTGCAACAGCTTGTTCAGAAATACCTAATATAATCGGTCGCGCTGTTGGATTCGGCATATTCGGCCTATAGCCTTGGGGGAAATAGGTCCTGCGTGGGGAAAGGTCCGGGAAGCGTGTTCAGGAGGGGCTGGGGTTTGGCGGCGATTGTCGTCGGCGCTTTGTTTCTGGCCGGTTGCCAGACCGGAGATTTGTCCTCCTATGGCGACAGCGCCGCCTCCGTGAAGGACCTGCCCGACGTTTCTTTCTACAAGACCGACGAGCTGGTCGCACTGGGCAAGACCCAGTTCAAGGAAAAGAACTACGGAATGTCCTACGCGCTCTTCAAGCGCTCGGTCGAACTCTTCCCCAAGGACCCGCAGGCCTGGCTCGGCTTCGCGGCTTCTGCCGATCAGATTGGCCGTTTCGATACATCCGACCTCGCCTATCGCCAGCTTGCAACGATGATCGGCGGTCGCCCGGAATACTATAACAACGTCGGCTACTCCTATCTTCTGCGTGGAAATCTCCAGCAGGCGCGACGCAATTTCCTGAAAGCCTACGAGCTGGACCCGTCGAACGAGACGACTGCTAACAACCTTCAACTGCTCGCCAACAGCACTGCATTAGCGAAGCGGCCGTGATGCAATGTCTTCACGGCGGTTTTGGAAAGATGGCTGAACTGAGATGGATCGGACGGCTCGGCTGCCCCCGTTGAAAGAACCGGTCCGGCGAGGCGGTTATGCTTAACTTCGTCGTCGGCAGTGAACCGGCAATTCTGGAGTATCCCCAAAACTCGGAACCGCCAGAGCCGGGGCCGTTGATGCAGAAGGCCGGAGTGGCCGGCGGCATAGCCATCACGCTGAACGTCATCTCGCTTGCTTTGGCCATCGGCATGGTCGTCATGCTGATCTTTCTCTTCCAGTCGATCCGCGAGGTTTCCGCGCTCGAGGATCGGCTTTCCGGCCTCGGTCAATTCGAGACGCGGCTTTCCAGACAATTGGATACCGTCAACCAAGGTGTCCAAAGCCAGTTCGGGGAATTGAACCGGCGGATCTCGGCGCTGGTCGATCAGACCGCGCAACTCGAGAAGCAGGTGGCGAAGCTCACAGGCGAAAACCAGGACATGGCCGAGCGTTTACAAGCCGTCTCCGAGGCCGGCGGCGCCGTGCTCGACGCCCCGGAACCACCGAGGGAAATCGTTCTGAGCGCTCCCCCGTCGCAGCCGAAGGAAGTGCGTTCCGAACCTGCCCGTCCGGCCAACCCGGTCCAGTTCGAGCGGACCGTGTCGCCCGACGGAAAAGTAACCTACAGCAAAGTTCGCAAGTAAGTTTCGGCGGAACCAATCCTTAACGGAGAAGGTTCATCGTCTGCGCAGACATTGCGGGGGACGACCGATGCTGAAATATGCCGCCAGGTTGATCTACCTTGCGCCTGCGCTGACCTTTGGCCTCGGCGCGGCGTTCATTGCGTCCGCCTATCGGCTTGGCGCCTCACCTGCTGATCCGGCCGCCTGGCAAGGTTTTATGACTCTCGCCCCGCTGGTCCGCGAGCCGGTCTACCTGGTTGCCGGGCTGCCGGGTTCCGGTTACGCCGCCGCCTTCGTCATATTCGCGGCTGCCGCACTCGCCGCCGCCGTGATCGCCTTCTCCTCCCGTCCAGCCGGCAGGGCACTATTTCTCCAAGCCCATCTGGCTTTCCTGATGCTTTTTCTGTCGATGGGTCGCGCCGGAGTGTTTTCAGCCGGCACCGACACGGGCGGCATCGGCCCGGCATCGCCGATCGACTGGACCCCGGATTTCGGCAGCTTTCCCGCCCTTGGCGTGAGCCTTTTCGCGGTCGTCGCCCTGGCCTGCGCGGCAAGCCATCTGTTCGTCATACGCGACATGATTGCGCGGTCGACGGCCAGGCGGCAGGTCGAGAGCCGATTGCTGACTGGCCTGCGCGAGTTGGCCTGAGACGGGACTGCCCAACCTGCTTGCTCGCCGGCGTTATGTGGCTCTTGAAGGCAATCCGGCCTGTCTGGCCGTGCCGACTCTGAAAAAGCAGACAAAGTAGATCGACAGGGCCGCGATGGCCCCGCCTGCAAGAGTGTCGACGAGATAGTGGCCGCCGAACGGCACGGCGCCAACGATCAGAAGCGAATTGAGAACTATTGCGGGACCACGCACATAAGGTGTTGCCCGCATGGCGAACGCCAGCAGTACGGCAAGGATCGTGTGAAAAGACGGAAACGACACAATCCCGGCGTTGCGCTTCAACAGAAACGGTTCCCCAGACCTTAATGCATTGAAATCTGCCAGATGGGAACTTCCGGCGACATTTGAGTAGGCATCGAACAGGGCCGGCGCCGGATGATAGTAGCCATAAGGTCCGATCACCGGGACAACGGCCGAAATAGCTACCGTGAGCGTCACGGTGAGGCCAATCAGCGCCGCAAGTTCAAGCAGGCATCTCGTTTGCGATGTGGCGATCAAAATGATTGGTACCACGGCCAGTTGCCAATTTAAGCTCTGATAAGCGAACTGAAGGACAGATGGTGCAAAGGCAGTCTCGTTCGTAAGGGCAAGGAAGCCGAGCCAGTCAAAGGCCAGCGCCGCGTCGAGCGCGGAGAGATCGGCGTCAACCAGCGATACCCCGGCGGCTGCGGCGAGATAGCTCAAAACGACAGCGGGGACCGCGACTGGCACCATGATGGCCAGATAGAGTGCCGCACGCATGGCCACATTGAACACCACGACGAACGCCCGGCCGAGCCTGGATTGATCGTCTCGGGCTCGATAAACGATAAATCTGCTGAATAGATACAGGGCCAGAACGAAGGCTTCGAGCACCCCGAAACTGCGGACGATGACCGGGTCGAGCGTCACCGTCGAACGGGGTAGCAAAACCGCAAGCGCGGCCAGGTTCAAACCGGCAACCACCAACGGAATGACGATCAGTCGGTAGGGTTTCATTGGCGCATCGACCTCGAGAGCAGCATTATCGCGAATTCCTGAAAAGCCAAGTCGTTCCGGCAGGACTACAAGGGGTACCGTTGGGCGAGGTGACGCTTTCACGTTGCGAAATAGCGCGAGTAAATCGCAACCAGCGCCGCCGCGGCCATGATGACGCCATAGGGCACCTTGCGCGATTTTCGGATCTCCTCGATGCGGGACAGCGCCGGCCATGCCTGGTGTTGCAGCGGCATGGGAAACTGCAAGGCGAGGCTGACGACGACCCCGCCGACGGCAAGCCCGACGGCGAACGAGAACAGATGGTCCAGCCCGACGACAGGCCGATCGGGAAGAACAGTTTGGCGTCGCCGGCGCCCAGCATCCGCAAGGCCCATAGCACGAAGCCGATCGTGAGCAGCCCGCAGCCATGTCGCCCTGGAGCGGCGAAGCGCTATCGATCTCCGCTAAAATGCCGGCCCCTGCCTGCCTTGCCCAGCGGCGAAAGCAAGCGAGCCGACATTTAACGTGATGGCTATGCCACTATCGATGTTACGCCGGGGCGGAGAGACTGGTGGTGAACCACGTACCCCAACTCGTCCACGCGGCGCTCAGGTTGACACCGACCGCCAGTACCGAAGCGATGACGCCTCCAACGAGCAGGCCCAGGAGAACGAGGTATTCCGAAAGCGCGATGCCGTCCTCTTCGCGGGCGAAGGCACGGAACATGCTGGTCAATTTGGTCATGATGATACTCCCTTACATGACGTTTCCATTACCGGTCCGCGAGAGGAGCCCCCAGCGCCAGACGAGTTATTAATAACTCCTTAACAAGAGTGACGTCAATTAGCCGACACTAATGTGACCTTTCTGATTTGGTCTATGGTAAATTATCAACGGTCCTATGCACCTGCTCCTACTTGGCCGGCGAAGTAGCTCCTGCGCGAATTGTCCTGAAACGGACTGTCGTTCGCTCGCCAGTGTTATGTGGCTCCTGAAGGCAATCCGAAGCCACTCGACAAAAGCTGCATCGCAAGCCTGTCAAGCCGCGAAATAACGCAGGTACATCGCAACCAGTGCCGCCGTGGCCATGATGACGCCATACGGCACCTTGCGTGATTTTCGGATCTCCTCGATGCGGGACAGCGCCCGCCATGCCTGAAATTGCAGCGGCACGGGAAACTGCAAGGCGAGGCTGACGACAACCCCGCCGGCGGCAAGCCCGACGGCGAACGAGAACAGATAGTGCAGCCCGACGAACAGGCCGATCGGGAAGAACAGCTTCGCGTCGCCGGCGCCCAGCATCCGCAAGGCCCACAGCACGAAGCCGATCGTGAGCAGCAACAGGCCCGCAGCAAGGTCGCCCTGAAGCGGCGAATCGCCATCGACCCCCGCCAGAATGCCGACGCCTGACGGGTTCGCCCAGCGGATCAAAGCCAGAAGCGCGTAATCCGCAACCAGCGCCAGAACCGTCCAGTTGCGTATTTTCCAAGCCAGAAAGTCCTGCCATGCGGCGATGACGATCAATCCCGCCCCTGCCGAGATAGCCAATGCCCCGAGGAATTCCATCCCGCCTGTCCCCATTTTCCATCTTGGCATATTGCCGGACGCCCGACCGGCCGAATCATGCAGAATGATTATGCCCGGCGAAAGCCGCCGGCGCATCCGCCCGATCGCTGCCATCGGCAATTTGATCGAGGCCAGGGGAAGCGGCGGACGAAGCAGGCGGAGACCTTAGCCAACTGTAACCAAGAGGCGGTGTCGCGGCCGCCAGCGGATGGTCGTTGTTGTATTTCCACTCACCTCCTCCGGAGCTACTTCTTTAGAGCTACTCCTTTGGAGCTACTTGCATGGGCGTTAATTTACCATAAACCAAGTCGGAAAGGTACCATTAGGACGAACTAATTGACGGCACCCTTTTTAAGGAGTTATTAATAAATCGTCTGGCGCTGGGGGCTCCTCTCGCGGACCGGTAATGGAAACGTCATGTAAGGGAGTATCATCATGACCAAATTGACCAGCATGTTCCGTGCCTTCGCCCGCGAAGAGGACGGCATCGCGCTTTCGGAATACCTCGTTCTCCTGGGCCTGCTCGTTGGAGGCGTCATCGCTTCAGTGCTGGCAGTGGGCACCAACCTGAGCACCGCGTGGAGGAGTTGGGGTACGTGGTTCACCACCAGTCTCTCCGCCCCGGCGTAACACCGCCAGCGTCAAAAGGCGGCTTGGCTGCCGTCTTTTGACCTCAGCAGAATATGGTGCATAGATAATAAGCGGCTTTGTCAGCCGCTTGTTATCCAGTTACTATCTTGATTGATTGATTGTTCCTCTGGGCGAACAAGTTACGGCGGGGGCCGTTAGATGAAAAGCTCCACCACGATAAGTCTGCTTGTCTCGGTCGCGCTGGCACTGCTGGCTGTTTTCGGCGTTCGCTCCTATCTCGCCAACCAGCGCGACATTCTCGCGCAGCGTGCCGGCCTGGGCGAGCCCGCATCCGAGGAAACGATTCTTGTCGCCACCCGCGCGCTGCGCTTTGGCGAGGCGATCAAATCGGAGGACGTCAGGGCTCTTGCGTGGCCGACCGGAGAACTGCCGGCCGGCGCCTTCCGCAAGCCGGAGGATTTGCTCGGCAAGGACGGTGAGCTTCGCTACGTCATGTCGGCAATGGAAAAGGACGAGCCGGTGCTCGCCTCCAAAATCACCGGGCCCGGCCAGCGCGCGACATTGTCGGCGGCGCTTGGCGAAGGCATGAAGGCGGTCTCGATCCGCGTCAACGACGTCCTCGGCGTCGCCGGTTTCGTGCTGCCGGGCGATCGCGTCGACATCATGCTGACGCGGGTGATCAAGGTTGATTCCGGCGCTGACCAGACTTTTGTCGACGTGCTGCTGCAGGGGGTCAAGGTTCTCGCCGCCGACCAGACCGCGGACGACCGCACCGACAAGGTCGAGGTCGTCAAGACCGTGACCTTCGAAGTCACCACCACCGAGGCGCAGAAGCTGACGCTGGCCGCCAATGTCGGCACGCTTTCGCTGGCGCTGCGCAATGTCGCTTCTTCCGGCGTGGAACAGACGCAGCCGGTGACGCTCGCCGATCTCGGCGGCGGGCCGATGGCGCAGGCGCTCAAGAACGATCGTGCCGACCAAGATGAAAGCAGACTTACCGATCTGGAGAAGCTCGTAAAAAGTGTTGGCGACACGCTCGGCAATCGCCTCGGCGCGATGGAAGACAAGCTCAAGCCAAAAACCGTGCCGGCTGAACCTGCCGAACCAGTTCTGGTGGCGGCGCCGAAACCGGACTTCGTGGTGATTGGCGTTTCGCGCAATATGAAGCGGGAAGAATATCGGGTCCACCTGCTGGACTGACAAGAAGCCATTCGGGAGCGGACGGGGGAAGGGTGACGGAGCATGGGCAATCGCCAGCTTGAAGACAGGGGCGCACCGGCCTCGAGGCCGACGCGCGTTCTCGTTGCAATTGCGTTCCTGGCTGCCGCGATCTCCCTTCTTGTCGGTCTAGTCGAGCCTGCATACGCCCAGCAAAAAGCCATCACGATCGGCAGTGGAAACGTCATTCATGTGACGGTCGCGCCGGGCAGCACGCTGACGATCACCACCAGCCGCCGCTTCGCCGATCTCGTGGTTGGCAACGCGACGGTGGCCGACGTTGTGCCCTTGACGGAACACTCGCTTTATGTCCAGGGAAAGGGATCGGGTGCCACCAACATCTCGATCTATGACGACGCGAAAAATCTTCTTGGCGTCATCGACGTGCGCATCATGCTCGATTTCAACGAAATCAGGGCGGCGATCCGCTCGGCGGTGCCGAGTTCGAAGCTGATCGTCACCAACGTCAACGACCGCATACGGATTTCCGGCGTGGTCAAGGACGGCGTCGATCTTGCCCGGGTGCTGGAGATCGCGCAGCAATATTCGAGCGATCCCGTGCTGAACCAGGTTCGCGTTGCCGACGCCCAGCAGGTGATGCTGGAGGTTCGCATCATAGAGGCATCGCGCAGCGCGGGGCGGGATCTCGGGATCGGGTTCAATGGTGCAAGTGCGAGCGGTGGCCTCTTTACCGCGGCGCCCCGGCTTCACATCGGCGTTAACGATGACTCGCATCAACTCCAGACAGAAGTCGGCGGCGTCGCCACGCAGAACGGCACGCCATTCGGCGAGATGATCGCCAAGGTGCTGGAAGTTTCCGGCTGGCGCATTGACGTCGTCATCAACGCGCTGGAGGCAAAGGGTCTCGTCCGCCGGCTGGCGCAGCCAAATCTTGTGACGATGAGCGGCACGACAGCCAGCTTCCATGCCGGCGGGGAGGTGCCGATTACGCGCGCGGTGTCCGCTGGCGGGGAACTCGCGACCGAAATCAGCTATCGGCCCTATGGCGTCAAACTCTCCTTCACCCCCATCGTCCTAGACGATGGCCTCATAAATCTTGTGATCGAGCCGGAGGTCAGCGAAATCGACCGTTCCGTCACGGTCAACGGCAATCCCGGCTTCATTTCGCGCAAGGCCAATGCCACCGTCGAACTGCGTGACGGGCAGAGCTTCGCCATGGCCGGCCTCTTGCAGTCGGTCAACGCCGGCGACGTGCAGCAAATGCCGTGGCTTGGCCAGGTCCCGGTGCTTGGGGCGCTGTTTCGCTCCACCTCGTTCCAGAAGCGGGAGAGCGATCTGGTGATCGTGGTGACGCCTCGCATCGTGCGGCCGACCTCGCCCGACGAGAAGCTGCATTCGCCGCTGGACCAGACGCGGCCGGGCAACGACGTGGATATGTTCCTGCTCGGCATGCTGGAAGTCGACAAGGACATGATGCGAGGCTTCAAGGACGGAAAGGGCGTCATCGGTCCTTACGGCCACATCATCGATCTCGATTTCGGAGGCGCGTATGCCGTCGGCAAGAAATAGGACGGCCATCGCCGTGCTCGGCGCATGCCTACTGATGAGCGGTTGCGCCGATTACATGGCGCACAGGGATTCGGTGACGCTGGGCCTTGGCGACGCACCGCAGGCCAATATCGGCATCCAGACGATTGATCCGTTCCCGAAGGAAGCGTGGAACACCAGGATCGACGGCGACGGACGCGTGGTCGCACGGGCGCAGCAGCGCTATGCGCCGACCGCGGTGATCGTGCCGGCGGCGGTCGCGCCGGCTGCAACGGAGACCACGAACTGAGGACGACAACGAGGACAAGTTAGGGAGCAGGCGGCGGCTCCGGGGTTTGCGAAGCTAAGTGCGGCGAAAACCGACGCTAGGGGCTGGATATGGGACGGAAGATACTCGAATTGCTGTTCGACGACCGTGGCTATGTTACCGCGCTGACACTGATAGCCATGCCGATGCTTCTGGGCTTCAGCCTGCTGGTCATCGATGTGTCGCGCGGCAACAATCTCCATACCGATCTGCAGAATGCCGTCGACGGGCTGGCGCTCGCCGGAGCAAGAGAGCTGAACGGAGCGCCGGACGCCATCACACGGGCCGATGCCGCGATTGCCGACCTGGTCAAGAATGAAGCAAGGTTTTCCAATGGTGGCCCGATCACCATGGACAAAACCCAGGTCAGCATAGCGTACCTGAAGATCATTCCGCCTAGCGACGACACGGCGATCGACGCTGCCTGGATTACAACGAACGGAACGACTGACAGCACTGCCGCTGCCTATGTCCTAGTCCGTTCGACGCCGCGCGCCATGACCTCGCTGTTTCCGTTACCCGTAGGACTGACGAATCCGACGCTGAACTTCCAGGCCGAGGCCGTCGCGACATACACCGCTGCCGCGTGTGACGTCACACCGATGTTCATCTGCAATCCGTTCGAAGCTCAGGGCCTTTCGATGCAACAAGCATACGCACAGGGGTTGACCTATAGCCGCGAACTGCAGGTGCTTAAAACCGACAGTACACCAGGGCCCGGCAATTTCGGACTGCTGGACACCGATATTCCGCTCAAGGACGCCTTCGCCAAGGGCGCCAGCGGGCAGTGCTACACGAAGAAATCCGTGGTTACCAAGACCGGCGTAACGTTCGGCCAGGTGAATGTCGGCCTGAACGTGCGTTTCGACATATACGCCGGAAGCCTGGGTTCGGCGAAGGGAGATCCGCTGTATCGCCCCGCCACCAATGTTCGAAAGGGAGCCAAAAACACCACTGGCTCGGCTGGCTGCGGCAAGGTGGACAGTGACGTTCCGAGCAAGGCAATGGGATTCGGGCCAGGAACGTATCCGACGCCCAGCTTGGGTATCAGCACTAATGGTTCCTGGGACCGAGCCGGCTATTGGAGTCTGAACCATGTCAGCACCCCCTTCCCGGCGGCGCTTCAGAACGCGTCACGCTACGATGTTTACAGATATGAAATCGACCACAATCTTGTTGCAGACAGGGCGGGCAACAAGGGGAGCGGCGAGAACGGCGTCCCGCGTTGCTACACCGGCGCGCCGGAGACACTCACTGATAAGCCGGATCGCCGCACCATATTCGCGGCTGTCGTTGATTGCGGTGACTTCACCGATGACACCAAGCACACGACGATCAGCGGCAAAACGACCCTTAAACCCGATGCATTCGTCAGTATGTTCCTGACGAACCCTATCGAAAAACAGGACAACAGCAAGGAAGACGATACAACCGCCAGTGAAAAGCCGATCCGTCTGGAGATCGTGGATGTCACGGGCCAGGGCGGCAGCGGGACGCTGGATCAGTTCCTGCGCGAGGAGGCGCAATTGGTCCGATGATCACCAGGCTGAAACGGTTTCTCGAACGGTTCCACCGCGACGAGCACGGCGCGGTCCTCGCCGAGACGCTGCTCATCGTGCCGTTCGTCACGGTGTTTGCCGTTGGCATCCTGGAATTCGGCAACATGTTCTGGGAGAAGGAGCAGGTCGAGACCGGCCTGCGTGACGCGGCGCGCTATCTTGCCCGCTGCCAGCCAAGCAATGCGCTTTCCGGCTACGTGTCGCAATGCAGCGACACCGTCGCCCGGCGCATCGCCTATTACGGGACGTCCAACCCGGCTGCCACAGTGCTGCGGGTGCAAGGATGGGGGCCGAGCGGAAGTGCGATCGTATTCGCCACGGTTACGCGCTCGGGGACTAAAGTTATCACCGCGAACACGTCACTTGCCTACAGCTCCTCGCCGCTGTTCGGCTGGACCGGCCTCGCCAACATCACCATCCAGGCCTTTCACGAAGAAAGATATATCGGATGGTGAGGGCACCTCTCTTCCGATCCTTTGTCCGTGAGGAGTCCGGTGTCACGCTCGCGGAGGGGCTGATCGCGATGCCTTTGGTCCTGCTGATTTTCGCTGCCTTCGTCGAGTTCGGCTATGCGGCGTTCCAGTGGAACCAGACCGTCAAGGCGCTGCAATTCGGCGCGCGCAGGGCGGCGGTTTCGAGTTCGATGGTAGCCGGCTTCGATCCCGCCATCGTGACAGCCCTGGCGCCCGGGAGCACGAACGGCGGCGTTGCGATACCGGTCGGCGCGCTTGGCCCCTGGACATGCACTGGGAGCCCGGCCTGCACCACGGAACTCAACCGTATCGTGTATGGCGCCCCCGGCGTGACATCATGCCAGCCGATCGGCACCGGCAGTCCGGCAATGTGCCAACTAAACCCCCGCATCGGCATAGACAACGTTCGCGTCACCTACATGATGTCGGGACTTGGCTACTACGGAAGGCCGGGCGGTGCGGTGCTAACCATACGCATGGAAGTTCTCGGCATCACTTTCAATCTGCCTTTACTCGGCGCTTTATTAGGACTCAATAATGTAACGGTTCCAGCCATGCCGGTGACCGTCACAAGCGAGGACTTGAACACAAACTCGGGCAGCTGACCAAGGCTGCCGAACATCGAGCATTTCTCGGATGACAAGCCATATGAACTTTTCGAGAAGAATAAAGGTGCTGATCGCCTCGGCGGATCAGGCGGCGTCCGAGTTCATGCAGAGCTCGCTGTCGGCGCTTTCGCAATACGATTCCGAGGTGAAGGATCATGGCGCGCTGCTGGACAAGCGCATGGCGGTCGATCCGGCAAGCTACGATTTGCTGGTGCTCGACGCCGGCGATGGCGCCCTCCTCGAAAGCACCGTCGCGCAGGAACTGCGGCGCAAGTTCGCCGCGCTTCCGCTGATCGTGGTTTCCGATCCGCTCACCGACCAGCGCATGCGGCTGCTGCTGAAGCTCAACGGCAGCGACTGGGTGAGAAAGCCGCTGGACCGCAAGGGCTTCCTTGAAGCCGTGACCGGAAATGTGCAGATGGCGCATTCAGGCGGCAACCATGTGCATGCGGTCGTCTCGGCGGTGGGCGGAGCCGGCGGAACCTCCGTCGCAATCTCGCTGGCCGATGCGCTCGCCCGCACGGCGAAGAAAACGCAAGTCAGCGTTGCCTTGTTCGATCTCGATTTTGCCACCGGCGCTTGCGGTCACTACCTGAATACGCCCAATGACTACGATTTACGGCCGATCATCGCGCAGCCTTCGCGGGTCGATCTGGAATTCATCGACATCATCAAGAAGAAGCACCAGCGCGGTTTTTCGCTGCTGTCGTTCCGCCAACCCGGCGTCACGATGGCTCCCACCGGCGGCGAACTTGTCCTGCGCATGCTGGACGTCGTGTCTCTCCAGAACAATCACACCGTGGTCGACATCCCCTATTACGAGACGAGCTGGAAGGATGAACTGCTGGCCGCGGTCAATTCCATCCATCTGGTCACCGAATTGACCATTCCCGGCCTGCAGCAGGCCAAGGAAGTCTACAACCGGATCAAGAAGCTCAGAAGCGACGATATTGCGATCAAGGTCATCGCCAACAAGCATCGCAGGCGTCTCTTCAGCTTCGGCATCGGCAAGAAGGACGCCAACAACATCTTCAAGCAATCGAGCGCCATGGTCGTCGAGGACGACTGGGGCACCATGAACGAGGCAATCAATCGCGGCATGCTGCCGGTCGAAGTCAACCCGCGCTCGAAATTCGTCCGCCAGATCGAAAAACTAGCCGAGGCCGTGAAATGACCAGTCTGGGTCGGATCGGCCGCCTAGCGCGCGGCAGCGCCCGAGCCGGTCTTGTGTTGGTGGCCATCGCCGGCATCGGCAGAGCCGATGCGACGGAGAGACGAAGCGACCCGGTGCCGAAGAGCCTTGGGCCGGTCACCAGGCGCGTCGTTGCGACGGAGACCAGGGAAAAGCCGGGAACAATCCTGATTTCGACCGCGGCGCGAACGCTCGACTTCGTCGTGGCGCCGGGCAAAGTCGCCAGATACTCGATCGGCGTGGCTGAGGATGGGTTCGTATGGACCGGCACCGTGCGTGTCGGCGGTAAGGCCGAATGGCCGGAATGGCGGCCGCCGGCCGAGATGCGCCAGCGCGATCCGCGGCTGCCGGAAATGATGCCGGCAGGCCCCTACAATCCGCTTGGCGCGCGCGCGATCTATCTGTTCAAAGGGCAGCGCGATACACTCTATCGCATCCACGGCACCAACGATGCGCCCTCGATCGGAGGATTCGTGTCTTCCGGCTGTTTTCGCATGACCAACGCCGATGTGCTGAAGCTCTATGGCGAGGTGCACATTGGCGCAAAAGTGATTGTCGAATAGGAAGAGCGGGCGGTATGGCCAACGGCATCATTGGACGATTTTACAGATCACGATCCGAGGATCTGCCGCAGGCGCCTGTCGTGGCGTCTGACCTCGCGCTCGCCGAGAAGAACAAGACCGAAGTCGTTCCTTCCGTTCCGCCGCTGACCGAGGAGCCAAAGCCGGAGGAGCGTGGTGCTCTTGGCCCCGACATGGTTTCGGAACGTGTGAACCTGCACCGCTATCTTCTGGACCGTATCAATCTCGGACTGCTTGAGACCGCGCAAAATGACGAACTCGCGGCAGAAATCCGGCCGCTGGTGCGCGAATACGTCCGGGCGCGGAATTTCCCGCTCAATGCACGTGAGCTCGACACCCTGATCAGCGACATTACCGACGAGATGCTCGGGCTCGGCCCGATAGAGCCGTTGCTCAAGGACGATACGATTTCCGATATCCTGATCAACGGCCATGAGCACGTCTACATCGAGCGCTATGGCCAGCTTGAGGATACCCCTATCCGGTTCAAGGACGAAGATCACCTTATGCGCGTGATCAACAAGATCGTCACGACCGTCGGGCGACGTGTGGACGAGTCGTCGCCGCTGGTCGACGCGCGGCTTCCCGACGGATCCCGGGTGAACGCTGCCATCAGGCCAGTCGCGATCGATGGTCCGCTCGTCTCGATCCGCAAGTTTTCGCGCCGCCCGTACACGCTCGACCGCCTTGTCGAAAGTCATTCGATGGCCAAGGCAATGCAGGTTCTGCTGACCGCGGCGGTCAAGGGCAAGGTCTCGATGATCATCTCCGGAGGAACCGGTTCCGGAAAGACCACCATGCTCAACGCGCTTTCGTCGCAGATTTCAAACCGCGAGCGCTTGATCACGATCGAAGACGCCGCCGAATTGCAGCTTCAGCAACCCCATGTCGGCCGGCTCGAAACGCGGCCGCCGACGCTGGACGGACGCGGCGAAATACGCCAGCGCGAGCTCCTGAAGAACGCCCTCCGTATGCGACCCGACAGGATTATCGTCGGTGAGGTTCGCGGCGAGGAAGCGTTCGACATGCTGCAGGCCATGAACACCGGTCACGAAGGATCGATGACGACGATTCACGCCAACACGCCGCGCGATGCGGTCTCCAGGCTTGAGCAAATGATCGGTATGGCGGGCATGCCGATGTCGCAGTTGAGCATCAAGTCCCAGATCGCTTCGGCAATCACCCTGATCGTCCAGGTCGAGCGCCTTCACGACGGCACGCGGCGTCTGGTTTCAGTCACCGAAATCACCGGCATGGAGGGCGACGTCGTCCAGATGCAGGAGATCATGAAATTCCAAAAGCTTGGCGTTGACGACTTGAACAGGGTGAATGGTCAGTTCCGGGCAACCGGCATCCGTCCGCGATTCCTCGAGCATATCGCCGAACTGGGCTTCCAGCTGCCGGGCGACATTTTCGATCCGGGTCGCTCATTGGTGTAGGTGCGCAATGGACCTCATGCTCATCTACGCATTAGTTTTTATCGGTGGCCTGATACTGTTCGAAAGAGTCACAGGGATTGTCGCGAACCAATTCCGGCGAAGCAGTTCGCTGAACTACCGCCTCAAGCTTCTGCAAGGCACCGAGGACAGTCTTGGCGTCTTCAAGGGGATGGTCCGCGAAAGGGCGCTTGACTATGATCGCCGCGGCTTCAAACCGCTGGTCCGACTGCGGCGGTTGTTCGCGCAATCCGGACTGAAGCTGGACGTCATGAGGCTGGCGATCTATGCGCCGGTGATCGCTGTTCTGGTCTGGTTGGTGCTGAGCTATCTAGGTGTTCCGACACTGCCGAGGTTCATCTCGGTGGTCCTCTTTTTGGCCGCCCTGCCGCTTGTCATCATGATACGCGTGCGTGGGAAACGGATAAGAAAGTTCACGACCCAATTGCCAGGCACACTCGACGTGGTGACCCGGAGCCTTTCGGCCGGGCATCCATTGCCGATATCGATAGCCCTGGTCTCGCGGGAATTGCCCGATCCCATAGGGACGGAGTTCGGCATGCTCAGTGACGAACTCACCTACGGAACCGATCTCAACGATGCGATGCTCAACATGATCGAGCGCGTCGGAGCGGAGGACCTGAAGCTTCTGGCGATCTCGATGAGCGTCCAGCGTGGAACCGGCGGCAATTTTGTCGAGATACTGGAGAACCTGGCGAACGTGGTTCGCGAACGAGCGATCCTTCGGGCCAAGGTCAAGGCCCTGTCCGCCGAAGGCAGGATAACGGCCCTGATCATGTCGGCATTTCCCTTCGGCCTCTATCTTATGATCAGCACACTCGTGCCGACCTATTTCGATCCTGTCTGGGAAAGTGGATATAGCAACGTTATTTTAGCGGTGGCCTTCGCTGTGATGGCTGTCGGGAATTTTATTCTCTATAAACTTGTCAATTTCGATTTTTGAGTGCGATAGATGAACGAAACACTGATCCTCCTTGCCACTTTCGTCGGTGTTCTGCTTTTCTCGACGGTCATTGTTGGAAGGATTGCGAGCCAACGCGAAATGGCGTCCAGGCTGACAGATGCAGCGAGCGACAGCGACGCGGTCGGCGGTTCCTATTACAGCACTGCATCCGAAATAACCGATGACCGGTACGGCGTCTTCGTCAAAAACTATTTCAACGTTGTCCGGAAAGACGCAAATTCGAATTCATTGCCGAACCGCCTGTTGCGAGCCGGGTTCTTTTCACCGCAGGCTAGTACGATATTTCAGACCGCGCGTGCCGTGATCTCGGTGCTGGTGCTGCTTGGCACATTTCTGGTTTTCGAACACTACTTGGTCAGCGTTTCCAGGCCGCTCGCGATCCTGATATCCATGTTGTGCGGGGGCCTTGTTTTCTTCATCCACGGCATCGTGCTCGAACGCATGGGAGTTGCCAAGGAGAAAGCCTATCGCAGGATCTTTCCTGATTTCATGGATATGTTGATCGTTTGCGTCGACGCCGGCCTGAGCGTCGAAGCGGCGGCCGATCGTGTCGCGCGTGAGTTCATGTCGACCCGGCCCGACTTCGGGCTGCACCTATCCATAATGATGCTTGAAGTTCGCGGCGGCCGGCGCCTACGCGATGCATTGACCAACCTGGCGACCCGCCTGCGCATCGACGAGGCCAGGTCGCTTGCCGTGTTATTTCGACAGTCGGAAGAACTTGGCTCCAGTGTCACAAAGAGCCTTCGCGTCTACAGCAAGGAAATGCGTCAGATGCGAATCCTGCGCGCCGAGGAAAAGGCCAATGCCCTGCCTATCAAGATGCTCTTTCCGCTGGCCACATGTCTGTTTCCGCTGAGCCTGATAATCGTACTGATGCCGATAATCATGCGCGTCGCTTCGATGCTGAAGTCGATGACGCCCGGGTAGCGCGCAACTCAGATCCGTCGAGGTAGAGCAACCCGCTCATCCCGCCACCGTGGCGTACGCGCGTCAACGATATCCGTGAAAAGCCCATGGAGTCGGGCTGAAACAAGCGCCAATAAATAGGACGCGGGCCCAAGTCACGCCAAATCAAACCGCGATTCCCGGGCGTAGGTCCGTCTCCGGCCGGGTGCAAGTTGCCGTCCTGTGGCGATATGAGGCGTAAAGCGGCCGTCTACACTCGACGCCCGCCAAACTGCCGGAAGCCGAATCTCCTTCCCGCTTCGTCCAGGAGCCCCAGTAATTCGGGCTGAGGTGCGACCCAGAAAGTTCGAACAGCTTCCATGAACCGCAGAAAAATTGGACGCCGCATCGGAGAATGAGGTTCACGGATATCCCGGCGAACATCCGGATTGGAACGGTCAATGTCGTCGGGAAGAAGGGCGTCCGAAAAGGGCAGTCGGCGCCGCCGTCGTGGGAACGAAAAAGAAGAGAAGCAGAACTTACGTGTGCGATTTTTGCACACGGTATCATGCAGCTATCTGATATTACTCATCATCTATCCCATCCATCATCGGTGCAATGGCCAGTCTATGCTCTTGATTTTTCAGCATCTGTTTAACATCAGAACCTTAGAACCTGCCGCACACGCTGCGTCAGCGAGACCTTCCTGCAACGCGAGGATGCGCGGCGCCGGGGCACCGACACCAAGTCGATCGCAGTGAGACGCCGACAAAGCCCTGTTAGCGCGCCTGAAGCCTTCGGCGAACTCATCGACCTCCATATCGACGACATGTGCGATGTAGGCAAGTCCCCTCGCCGCTCCAAGGCCGCAGCCCTCGCTATGCTCCGAACATCTGGGGAAGTGCAGCATCGCCACCCTCGATCGCGAACGGCTCGTTCGCTTCGGTCGTGATCGAGCCGCCCAGGGTGCCGGACGATGAGTCTCGGTATCGACTAGGGAAAGTCGTTGAGCGTCGTTCCTGGATGATCTGCCTGGTCGTGATCGACAGCCGCTGGCGAGAGCCGCCAAACACGCATGAGATTGTCTGAAGCGGAGGACCATCCATGGAAGGACCCATTTCGACCTATTTTGCATCGATTGAACCCGTGGCCCCCGACGTTTTCTGGACCGCTTGCTGCATCCGGCGCGGCATTTCAAACATCCCCACGACGTTTTGGCCGACGTTGCCCTGGCTGTTCAGGAGTAGCGCGCCATTCTTTCGTCATGGGCGTCGGATGCCTGCGCCGTAGAATCCGTGCCAGCGCTTCGCATGCAGCCGGGAGCGGGTGAACCGGTCAGCTTCGACACGATCATGGATGCGTTGCAACAGTTGGATCAATCGGATGAGCGTGCCGGTCCTGACTGCAGTGACAGCGCGGCAGTGGCCGCGTTCGTACCATTCGTCGATCGGATTTAAGGGCGACGTAGTTGTTCTTGACACCATGGACCCGTCGGCGAGTGACCCCGCCGGCGGGAGGGGTGTGGCATCGGTGCGTTCGCCCAGATTGCCGATGAAAATTTTCCTATTCTTCCTCTTGAAGGTGCACGTCGCGATTCTAAATGATGGTCGCCGGCCGCCCAATGGGGCCGGCAACACCAGGAGGCGGCAAGGCTCTTGGCGCCTTCTGTTGTCCATGTTGCTCAAGGAGGATGTGGCTATGAAGACAAACCTCGATTTTACCCCTCTATACCGGTCCAGCATCGGCTTCGACCGCATGGTCGACATGCTTGAAAGTGCGAGCCGTGTGGCCTCGTTCGACAACTGGCCGCCCTACGATATCGCCAAGGTTGATGATGATCAGTATCGCATCACGATGGCGGTCGCCGGTTTCTCGCAGGACCAGCTGACCGTCACCCACCAGCCCAACATGCTGGTTGTGAGCGGGTCGCAATCCGGCGATGAGAACGGCCGGTATCTGTACCGCGGCATCAACGGGCGCGCTTTCGAGCGTCGGTTCGAACTGGCCGATCATGTCAAAGTCGAGGGCGCCAGCCTTGAGAACGGACTGCTGAGCATCGATCTCAAGCGCGAGGTTCCCCAGGAGATGAAACCGCGCAAGATCGAAATCTCCAGCGGGGCTCCCATGCCGAAGATCGAGGCGCCCAAGGTCGAGACCGACAAACTGGCCGCCTGAGCAATCCACCATGAAGGCTTTCGCTTGAGCCGGGCGTCCCGCCCGACTCAGAGACCTACAAAAGGAGAAAGACAATGAGCGTACGTGACTTGATCCCATGGGGCCGGGGCAACGGAAACTCGGCGCCCAGTCTCTTCCCCGACGGAGATCGAGACCCCTTCGTCTCCCTCCACCGGGAGGTAAACCGGCTGTTCGATGACGCCTTCCGCAGCTTTGGCGCCAGACTGCCGGCCTTCGGTCCCTCTTTCGCCGCCAGTTGGCCGAGTGTCGAAATCTCCGACACGGACAAGGAAGTCCGCGTCACGGCGGAAATACCTGGCCTGGACGAGAGCGACATAGAAGTCCTGCTGGAAAATGGGGCGCTCAAGCTTAAAGGCGAGAAGCGTTCCGAGACCGAGGACAAGGACCGGCAGTTCTCCGAGCGCTTCTACGGTCGCTTCGAGCGCCTCATTCCGCTCGGCTACGAGGTTGAAGAAGACAAGGTCAACGCCGCCTTCAAGAACGGGGTGCTGACCGTGACGTTGCCCAAGACCGAGCGGGCGCAGGCGAAGGCCAAGCGGATCGCAATCAACGGGAAGAACTGACGGATGCAGTATGGGTGGCGGCCCTTACGGCCGCTGCCCGTGCGACCCTTCATAACGGGAGGGACAGGCAATGGAGACAGTTCAAAGCAGCGACAACAGAAACCTAACCAAGACGTCCGTCCGGCCGGACAATGACAATCGGCCTCGTCTAGACGGGCCGGCTTTGTCAATGGGACGGTCAGTGTTTCCGGACGGCGCAACGGCGCGGATCTACCAGCCATGCCGCCCGGCCATGACCTCGGCAAAGCCCCGCAAGGCCTGGCGATTGGTCTTCGAACGCCGCACAGCCCCGTTCATCGAGCCGCTGATGGGCTATACCGGTGGCCGGGACACCCTGACCCAGGTTGAACTGAACTTTCCGACGCTGGAAGCGGCGATCCGTTATGCCGAGCGTCAAGGCCTCAACTATGTCGTGCAGGCTGCACCTCCTGCTTCCCAGGCCAAGGTCACGCGCCAGCATGCATCGGAGGAGAAACAGGCCTTTTCCGACCTGGTTTGGCAGCGGCTGCAGTTGGCTTGGCTCCAGGCAAGCCACGGCTATGGCGCCGGTGCACAGGCAGCGCACATACAGACGGCGCTGTCGGAGCCCGAGACATTCTACGCCTCTCCGATGGAGGTTGTGGATGACCCAGTGCTAGCACCCGACGAGAAACGCGCCGTGCTCAAGAACTGGGCCTGGAACGAGTATCTGATCGACATGGCCACCGCCGAAGGCATGCCGGAAAATGCACGCCCGTCGCGATTGGACGAGGTCCAACTCGCTTTGCTGGCCTTGGAAGCCCGAAACCGGGGCTTCCAGACCAGTACCAGCCCGGTGCACTCCCGGATAGCCGCATGATGAGGCAAGAATGAACCCACTGATCGTCTTCGACGCCCAACGGACCGTTCCGAACTCCTTCCCGCTTGCGGTCGCGGCAGCGGGCGGGTGCGCGCCTACAACATTCCCAATGGGTGGGCGCCCGATTGCGCCTCGGCAGAACTCGGCCCAGTTGTTAGGATCGCGCCGATATGGACGTTCCAATGAATTGGCGACAGAGGTTCCTATGTATCAATCCTTCAACGGCTCCGCCCATCCCCTGGCACCGAAAGAGATCGCGGTCGCTGCCGTCCCCGAAGACGAGCGTGTCTGGGTCCCACAGGCGGAGGGCGTGTGGTTCCGACCACTTATGCTCAACACAATGCAAGGGCAGTGGTGCAATCTGCTCCGCGTACGCCGGGCCGGGATATTAAGCCGTCATCTGCATCCGGCCCCCGTGCATGGCTATGTGATCAAGGGGCGTTGGCACTATCTTGAACACGACTGGATGGCAGAGACCGGATCTTACGTTTTCGAGCCGCCCGGTGAAATCCACACGCTCACGGTTCCAAGCGACGTGCCCGAGATGATCACCTTCTTCAACATCTCCGGCTGCATGGTTTACCTGGACAAGGATAACAAGCAGATTGGTTTCGAGGACGTTTTCACCAAGATCGACATGTGCAGAAATCACTATGCGAGCGTGGGTCTCGGTGACGATTTCGTCGATCAATTCGTACGGTAGACATCCGCCCGTTTGTCTTCCGCTGCGATGAGTTCGCGCTCCGCCACAGAGGCGAAACGAGGAGATTTTGGTGACCGATTCCATATGGGCCATGCCCTTCTTCGCGGGCAAGATCGTCGTCATTACCGGAGGCACGACAGGCATCGGAAACGGCATCGCCATGGCGTTCGCCGGGGCCGGGGCAATCGTCCACGCGACGGGGGCCACGGCCGCCGAGGTGGCGGCCGCTCGTGCATACGGCACCGCCGTCTCGTATTCAGTACTCGACGTCCGGGACATGACTGCGGTCGAAGGATATTCCAGTCAGTTCACATCCGTTGCAGCGCTCGTAAATTGCGCAGGGGTAAACCTGCGCGCCGCCGAATTCACTGTCCAGGGTTTCGAAACGGTGGTCGATATCAATCTCACCGGCTCCATGCGGAGTGCGAGCGCGTTCCGAGGGGCACTCTCGAACGGGGGCGCCATCGTCAACATCGCCTCGATGTTCGCGTTTTTCGGCGCAGCTCATGCGCCGGCTTACGCCGCATCCAAGGGCGCCATCGTGCAACTTACCAAGTCGCTCGCCATCGCCTATGCCGGGGATGGCATTCGCGTAAACGCATTGGCGCCTGGCTGGATCGAGACCGCCATGACCGCCGCGCCACGGGCCGATCCAGCTCGCAACGCGGAATTGATGAAACGCACTCCGATGGGTCGCTGGGGTACGCCGGGCGACCTGACCGGCCCCGCCTTGTTCTTGTGTTCGCCGCTCGCGGGCTTCATCACTGGGGCAATTCTGCCGGTTGACGGTGGCTATCTCATTGCGTGAGGCGTTGGCTATGCTGCGCGACCGATCTCCAACCCTGTGTCGTCGAGATCAAGATCGAACGCGACCAATCGACCATGCCTGACCGCAATTGCCGCCACCAACTCCGCAAGCTCGCCATCCGTATGCTCGCAAAAAGCTGCCTGTTTCCTGACAATCGTGACCGCATCCCGGGTCGATACGACAGAGAACGGCCTCCGGGATCTCACGAATGATTCCGCAACCTCGGCGACGGATGAAGCTCGGTCAAAATTATCTTGCATACTTGCACCTCTGTACGACGCTAGCCCAAGCTCGGCCCGTGCAAATTGTTCCCATTGGCCTAATGCAGCCTGATTGGCATCCGGCTTGGGCTCCTTGTGTGCGAAGGCCGGGAGCAACGCGACATGGCCGTCGCCGTGCCTTGGACAGTGGGCTGGACGCATTCGTCTCCACTCAACGAAAGGTCACGCCATCGGCTAGTCTCACTACATGCTTCAAATGCGAACACGAGCCCGACGCTAGAGACGAGCAGGATCAGATGTGTCCAAGCCGCTCGCCAAAGTTTCCGATCCTCGGATCACCGCAGTTCCCGCGCAACAAGTCGCCGGGAGACCTGTTTGCTCGCGTTGATTGCGGTCGACTGACTCCTGGCTCATTCGCCGCCTCGCCGGCTGGCTCCGGTCGGCCGGCCTCGTCCGTCTCCGTCATCGCTGGCCGGCGGACGATCCAATCCACCAAACCGGCTTCGGTCTGCTCGCAGGCCACGAATTCGCGCACCAGACTTCGCGCCAGTTCGCGCCATTGACACTCGGGCACGTTCATCTCCGCGATCAGATCTCGGCATGCAGCGCGTATGATGTCGGCATCGAAGGCTGACACGGCGACAGGACCACGGTCTGTATTCTTTGCTCGAGGAGTGTCGTCGCCCTGACGTTCGCGAAAGCGCCTCAGCACCTCGCGCGATGTGGCGATCGCTTGTCGGGTTTGACTCATAGCCTCGTAAAATCCAACTTCGCGGACCGGTGAGCGGTGCCGTGATAGAATGAAGTCCTCCATAACCGGATGCGCAGTGTCCGTACGCGTTGCAACCATCGCCGCCTCCCTGCAGGCGCACCCAATGCTTGCAGCTTCTGCCCGTTTTCGGGCGGCCGCCTGCATTTGTCGTGTCGCTGCTATGATCGCGTGAGTTAAAGCCGGTGAAGCGTCGCTGCAATTACAAATGTAAGTGTGGCATCCGATAAGTGGTATGCCCGCTGGCTGCGGCGGCGGCGAGTTCGTTCTTCAGACGGTCGAAGTCTTCCTCGGCGAAGCGCTCTCCGCGTGCCGGAACGAGGAAGCAGGATCTGGACAAAATGCATGCGGCCGTGCCGCCGTTCAGGGGGCGCTATTGGCGAAAATCCGCCAATTTCCGCCAGTCGAAGACAACGCCCACTCCAGGCTCGTCGGGTGCTATCGCCAAACCATCCTGAAGCCTCAGCGGCTCAGTCGTATAATGGTCAATATCAAAACTATGCGCCTCCACCCAGCCGGCATTTGTCTGACCTGCAACGAGGCTGACATGAAGTTCCTGCATCCCGTGACTGCAGACCGGAATGCCAGCCTTGCGTGAGAGCGCTGCCACGCGCAGCCAGCCGGTGACCCCGCCGCAGTTGGAGGCGTCGGGTTGGATGTAGGCGAGATTCGACCAAGCGAAGGCATGCTCGAACTCCTCGATGACATGCAGGTTTTCTCCCATTGCCAGGGGCATTCCGGTCGCCTTGGCAATGCTGGCGTAACCCTCATAGTCGTCGGGTATGATGGGCTCCTCGAACCACAGCAGATCGTAGGCGGCGAATGCTCTCGCTGCCTCGATCGCTCGCGGGACGTCGAGCGCGTAGTTGGCGTCAACCATAAAGGTGACATGAGGGCCGATGCGCTCGCGAACTGCCTTCACCCGGGCCACATCCTCGGCAAGGTCGTCCTTGCCGACCTTGATCTTCACCCCGGTGAAGCCGGCATTGAGATAGGAATCGATGCTGGCCAAAAGCTGATCGAGGGTGAAGTTTAGGTCGATGCCGCCGCGATAGGCCTTGGCGCTCTTCCCGGCCCCGCCCGCCATCTGCCAAAGCGGCAGGCCGCTACGCCGGCCCTTGAGGTCCCATAATGCGATGTCGATCGCCGAGATCGCGAAAGAAGCGATGCCGCCGCGCCCGACATAGTGGATGTGCCAGAGCATGCCGTCGTAGATCGTGTGGATTTGCGTTGCGTCGCGTGCCTTGAGGAACGGCGCGAGGTCGTGATCGATCATTGCCTTGATTGCATAGCCGCCCCTGCCGCCGGTGTAGGTGTAGCCTGTGCCCTCGGTGCCGTCGGCAAGCCTCAGCGTGACGGTGACCAGCTCGAAATGCGTGTGCGCGCCGTGCTTGGCATCGGTCATCACCTCACGCAGTGGGACCCGAAACAGCCGGGTCTCGACTTCCTTGATTTCGGTGCGGCTCATGCTGCGCTCCATTCACGTTTTTTCATCGGACCATAATTGCACCGGCAGCGCTGACTGGCAACAATGTGGCTGATCTTTCAGCGGTTCTGAAGCCAATCCGTCATTTTTGGTCCTACAAAAGCATCAATCCGCTTGTGCTTTGGTCCGATTTACCTTCTAATAACAGGACCATCTGGGAGGAAAAGGCTTGCTGGATACGGAAGAGCGTCCTGAGATGCCCGCGGCTATTCTCGCCGCCCGCGCGGCCGACGCGATGGTGGCCGGCATAGAGGCCGACATCACGTCCGGAAGGCTTGGCGACGGCAGCTACCTGCCGGCCGAGCGCGAACTGATGATCGAGTATGGTGTGGGCCGGGGCGTTGTGCGTGAGGCGATTGCGCGCCTGGCCAGCCGCGGCCTGGTGGAAGCGCGTCCGCGGTTCCGGCCCGTGGCGCGCCGGCCTGGCCTGGATGCCGCGCTCGGCGCCCTCGACGGCATCGTAGGACATCTGCTGAGCGACCAGGCGGGCGTGAAGAACCTCTACGACATGCGCGTCTTCCTCGAGGCGTCGCTGGCGCGCAACGCCGCCATCCATGCCCGCAAGGATGACGTCACAGCCCTGAGGGCGGCGCTGGCGATGAACGAGGCAGCCATCCCGGATTCCGAGAAATTCTATGCGACGGACGTGGCGTTCCACGCAGCGCTCTATGACATCGCGCGCAACCCGGTGCTGCCTGTCGTGCACAAGGCATTTACCGCCTGGCTGTCGCCGCATTGGATGCGCATGCCACGGTCGCCCGAGCGCAACCGCGTGAATTTCCTCAGCCATCGTGAAATCTGCACGGCCATCATTGAGCGAGATCCTGACGGCGCCGAGCGGGCGCTGCTCAACCACCTCTCGGCGGCCTGGGAGTATGTCCGCGGTACATTCGAAAGCCGTGAGGCGCCGGAAGCATGACGCAGTCCTACGACCATATCGTGGTGGGCGGCGGAGCAGCCGGCTGCGTCGCGGCGGCAAGGCTTGTCAAAGCGGGACGGCGAACCCTGCTGCTGGAGGCCGGCCATTCCCATCATCATCCCTTGCTCGACATGCCGCCCGGCATCTTCAAGATGATCAACGGCTCGAAATTCATGCGCTATCACCGCACCGAGCCGCAGGCCCATCTCGACGGCCGCGTCCATGAAATCTCGCAAGGCAACGTGCTGGGCGGCGGCACCTCGGTCAACGCCCAGGTCTACATGCGAGGCCGCTCGGCCGATTATGAGGAGTGGGACGAACTGCTGCGCGGCAACAATGCCGGCGTGCGCTGGAACTGGCAGGCGGTGCTGCCGCATTTCACCGGCATGGAGGGAAACAACCGCCTCGGCGGCGAACTGCATGGCAGCGAAGGTCCGCTGCTGGTCTCGGATCCAGGCCACATCGATGATGTTTCCCGTTGGTTCGTCCAGGCCGTCCAAGGCCTTGGATTGCCGTACAACCATGACTTCAACGGACCGTCGCAGCGCGGGGTCGGCTTCTACCAGTTCATGAACCGGCGGGGAAAGCGAAGCAGCGCCGCCTATGCCTTCATCGAGCCGCTGACGAATGATCCCAAGCTGACGCTGAAACTCAATTGCACAGTCAGCCGGCTGCTGATCGAGAACGGTCGGGTCACCGGCGTCGTCTATTCGGATGCGTCGGGCGCCGAGCATACCGTCCATGCGGATGCCGACGTGATCGTCTCGTCCGGTGCCCTCGTCTCGCCGAAACTGCTCATGCTGTCCGGCATCGGCCCCGCCGAGGCGCTTGCCGGGCACGGCATTTCCTGCGTCGCCGACCTGCCCGGGGTCGGCGAAAACCTGATCGACCATCCAGAGGTGCCGATCATCGCCACCGCAAACGGCCCATACGGCTATTTCAGGCAGGGCCAAGGCTGGCGGATGATCAAGAACGGCCTGCATTTCAAGCTCTTCGGCACCGGCACGATCCTGTCAGCGGGGGTGGAGGCCGGAGCCTTCGTCAATCCGGCCGATCCCGAGGGCGAACCGACGATCCAGGCCTTCTGCGTACCGCACGTCTATCTGGACCGCGATATCCTGACCTTGGTCGAGAACACCTATGGGCTTACCGTGACGACAGTGGTGGTGAAGCCAAAGTCGCGCGGTTTCGTGAGGCTGCGTTCGGCGGATCCGAAGGACATGCCGATCGTTTCGCCGAACCTCCTTAAACATCCCGACGACATGAGGGAAATGATCTCCGGCCAGCGTTATTTCCTGCAGGTTTTTCAGACCAAGCCGCTCGCCGATCGGGTCAAGGCCATTGCCGTGCCAAGCCAGGATGATCTCAGCGACGAAGCCATGACAAAGCATTGCAAGCGCTTTGTGAAGACCAACTACCATCCGGCCGGGACATGCCGGATGGGCTCGGACAGCGACCGGATGGCGGTGCTGGACGCGGCGCTGCGCGTGCGCGGAATAGACAATCTGCGGGTTGCCGACATGTCGGCCTGCCCCAACATCAATGCCGGCAATACGGCGGCGCCCGCCATGATGCTGGGCGACCGCTGCGCCGACTTTATTTTGGAGGCGGCATAGCGCCGGATCCAGCTTGCCGACGGCGTCTCGCCGAAGCCGTCTGGGCCGATATCGTGAGGAAATTACACAGTCGCTGAAAGCGACAATAAAGGAGGAAAGAGCATGATCATTACCCGTCGAAAACTACTGGTTGGCTCCGCCGCCGGCGCGGTCGCGCTGACACTCGGCTCACGCGCCTTCGCGGCGCTCCCGCCACTCGCCAAGAAGGACAAGTACAAGGTCGGTTTCGCCCAGACGGAAAGCAACAATCCGTGGCGCCTTGCCGAGACCAAGAGCATGCAGGACGAAGCCGCCAAGCTCGGCCATCAGCTGGTCTACACGGATGCCGCCGGTTCGTCGGCCAAGCAGGCCTCCGACGTGAACTCGATGATCGCGCAGGGCGTCGACGCAATCTTCCTGCCGCCCCGCGAAGACAAGCCCCTGGTGCCGGTCATTCTTGCCGCGCGCGATGCCGGCATACCGGTGTTTCTGGTCGACCGCGACGTTGATCACACCATGGCCAAGCCGGGCGAGGATTATGTCTGCTTCATCGGTTCGGATTTCATCGAGGAGGCGACCCGCGTCGGCGAATGGCTGGTCAAGAACGCCAATGGCAAGTCGAAAATCATCGAGCTGGAAGGCACGACCGGAGCCTCGGCCGCTACCGACCGCAAGAAAGGCTTCGACGATTTCATCGCCAAGCACTCGCAGTTCACCATCCTGGCATCGCAGTCCGGCGACTTCGCTCGTGACAAGGGCCGGCAGGTCGCCGAGACGCTGCTTCAGGCGCACCCTGATGCGGATATCATCTACGCGCACAATGATGAGATGGCGCTGGGCGCCATCGCCGCTTTGGAAGCAGCCGGCAAGACCCCGGGCAAGGATGTGCTGATCTTGTCGATCGACGGCGAGAAGGAAGGCGTCCAGGCGATCATTGACGGCAAGATCGGCGCTATCTGCGCTTGCAGCCCGCTGTTCGGGCCGAAGGCCTTCGCTACGATGGCCGACTATGCGGCCGGCAAGAAGATCCCGCCGTTCATCAAGAACGAGGATGCCTTCTTCGACGCCACGAACGCGAAGAAAGACTTCGATATTGCGTTCTGATATCCACTCTCTTTCCAGCTGCCTTACCCGCTCCGGCGGGTAGGGTTTGGGAGTTTGACGATGACCGCTCAGCCGGACCAAGCCGCGCTGCTCCTGGACATGCGTGACATCCAGAAGCGTTTTGCCGGCATCCCTGCCCTGGCCGATGCCTCGCTCCAGGTTCTTCCGGGCGAGATCCACGCACTCATCGGCCAGAACGGTGCGGGCAAATCGACACTTATCAAGGTGCTCACCGGCTATTACCGCCGGGATGCGGGGCAGGTGCTGTTCGAACGGAAGCCGTTCGAAGTTGGGTCTCCGCATCAGGCGCAGGTCAGCGGCATCAGCACCATCTACCAGGAGATCAATCTCGTACCGCTGCGCTCGGTGACCGAGAACATCTGCCTTGGACGCGAGAAGCGCCGCCGCGGCCTGCTCGACTGGAGCGCGATGCATGCGGAAGCCGGGCGCCTGCTCAGCCGCTTCTCGATCGGCATCGACGTGCGCCGCCCGCTCAGCGATTTCAACACCGCCACGCAGCAGATGGTGGCGATCGCCCGAGCCATCGGCTTTTCCGCCCGCCTCGTGATCATGGATGAGCCGACCTCCTCGCTGGACGAGCGTGAAGTCTCGGTCTTGTTCAGCGTTATCCGTCAGCTCAAGGCCGACGGCGTCTCCGTTCTGTTCGTCAGCCACAAGCTCGACGAGTTGTACGAGGTCTGCGACCGGGTCACGATCATGCGTGACGGCCGCACGGTGCGAAGCGCGGCGATGAGCGACATCGGCAAGCTGGAGCTGGTCGCGGCCATGCTCGGCCGCGACGTCGCAGCCGTCGAAGGCCACGCAACCGCGTTCGGCGAGCGCGATCGGTCGACGATCGGTGATGTGCTGTTTACCGCGCAAGGGCTGGCGGCCGGCCAGTTGGTGCGTGACGTGAGCTTCGACCTGCGCCGCGGCGAGATCGCCGGCTTTGCCGGCTTGCTCGGCGCCGGCCGCACCGAAACAGCCCGCCTCGTATTCGGCGCCGACCGCCGGAGCGCAGGCGAGATGACGATGGAGGGCGCGTCCTACCATCCCGCACGTGCCGCCGATGCCATCGCCGCAGGGATGGGCTTCTGCACTGAGGACCGCAAGGCCGAGGGCATCGTGCCGGAAATGACCGTCGCGGAGAACATAACACTGGCACTGCTGCCGAAAATCAGCCGCAATGGCATCCTGAACGAGGCCCGGCAGAAGGAGATCGTCGAGCGCTTCATTCGTGAACTCGACATCAAATGCTCGGGGCCTAACCAGAAGGTCCGCGAGTTGTCGGGCGGCAACCAGCAAAAGGTGCTGCTTGCCCGCTGGCTGGCAATGAACCCGAAGCTGCTCATTCTCGATGAGCCGACGCGCGGCATCGATGTCGGGGCCAAGGCCGAGATCCAGCGCCTCATCCGCAAGCTTGCCGATGACGGGCTCGGCGTGCTGATGATCTCCTCGGAACTCGAGGAAGTGATGGAAGGAGCCGACCGCATATTCGTGCTGCGCGAAGGAGTGAGGGTGGCCGAACTGGAAGGCCAGGCAGCCGACGAGGAGGACGTGCTCGCGGCGATGGCGCATGGCGGCGCGGCGAAGGAGGCAGCGTGAGCGATCTGGCCACACCATCCGCAGCCAACGACGCTGGAAACCGCCGCTTTGATGTGTTCGGTTTCCTGGCGCGCTACGGCACGGTGATCGCGCTTGTGCTGCTGGTGGTCTTCAACCTTGCCTATACGCGCAATTTCGCGACGCTGCAGACACTCAACGTCAACCTAACCCAGGTCTGCACGATTGTGATCGTCGCGGTGGGGATGACCCTGGTGATCGCCACCGGCGGCATCGACCTGTCGGTTGGTTCGCTGATGGCGATCTCCGGCGCATTGGCGCCGATGATCTTCATGGGCACGATCTTCCCGGTCGGAAACATCTATCTGGCGGTAGCCGTCGCGATGATTGCCTCGATCCTCGTCGCCGGCCTGTTCGGGCTGTTCAATGGCTGGTTGGTCTCGCGTTTCCGCATCCAACCTATTGTTGCAACGCTCGTGCTGTTCATCGCCGGGCGCGGGATCGCGCAGGTCATGACCAACGGCAATCTGCAGACCTTCCGCGTGCCGCAATTCCAGTGGATCGGACTTGCCCGCCCGCTCGGCATTCCCGCGCAGGTCATCATCATGGCCGTGCTGGTTGCGGTGGCCGCTTGGGCCCTTCACCGCACGGTGTTCGGGCGAAGCATCCTGGCGGTCGGCGGCAATGAAAAGGCCTCTGAACTCGCCGGCATCGCCGTATCGAGGATCAAGCTCGCTGTCTATGCGATCAGCGGCCTGTGCGCGGGGCTAGCCGGTCTCGTCGTCATTGCGATCAACTCCTCCAGCGACGCCAATCTCGTGGGGCTGGGCATGGAACTCGACGCCATCGCGGCGGTCGCGGTGGGCGGCACGCTGTTGAGTGGCGGAAAGGCCACAATCATCGGCACCCTGCTGGGCGCACTGACCATCCAGTTGGTGCGCTACACGCTGCTCGCCAATGGCGTACCCGACGCCGCTGCGCTCGTCGTCAAGGCCGGCATCATCGCATTCGCCGTCTGGCTGCAGCAGCAACACCGGGTGTAATCCATGAACAGCGCCAGACTGGTTCGCATCATCGGCACTTACGGTGTCGTCATCGCGCTTGCAGCCCTCGTCCTGTTCGGATTCCTGCGCTACGACCGCTTCCTCGGCCTCTTCAACGTGATGAGCGTTCTGCGCTACAACTCGATGTTCGCGCTCGTCGCGCTCGGCATGTGCTTCGTGATCATGACCGGCGGCATAGACCTGTCCGTCGGCTCCGTCGCCGCCTTGGGCAGCGTCGCGTCAGCCCTGGCGAGCCCGCACGGCATCGTGGCAGGCCTTGCAGCGGGCGTTGGCGCCGGCCTGGCAGCCGGGCTGATCAACGCGCTCCTGGTTACGCGCGGCAACCTGATGCCTTTCATCGCCACGCTTGCCACCATGCTGGCCGCAAGCGGCTCGGCGCTGCTTCTGGCCGGCAACCAGACCGTTTCGGTGTCTTACGATTCGGGTTTCACCGCCATCGGCCAAGGGAATTTCTGGATTTTCCCGATTCCGGCAGTCATCGCCCTGGTTGCCTATGCCGTCGGCTCAGTGGTCCTGAACTACACCAGCACGGGACGGACGGTGCTGGCCATCGGCGGCGGCGAGGATGCCTCGCGGCTGATGGGGCTGCGCACGGACGGCGTCAAATTTCTCGTCTATGTCGCAAGCGGGTGCCTGGCCGGGCTCGCCGGCGTCGTCCTCGCTTCTCAGTTCGGCGCAGGCCAGCCGATCGAGGGCGTCGGCTGGGAACTGTTTGCCATCGCAGCGGTCGTCGTGGGCGGGACGCTGCTGACCGGCGGCTCTGGCTCGGTGTTGACCACGCTGGCCGGCGTGCTGTTGCTCGGCATCCTTTTCAACGTCCTGAACTTCGAAAACGGCATGGGCTGGATTTCGCTGTCAGCCTACTGGCAGTCGGTGATCCGCGGGCTGTTTTTGCTCGTCGTCGTCCTTCTCCAGGCACGGCTTACGGCAAGGCGCGAAACTGCCTGAGGATGGCGAGCGCCTTCGAGCACGATGGCGCCGCAGAATCAGTGCGCGTTGCGCACCCGGCCGATGAGCGCATCCCGCAGACTTTCTGCGGCGATGCTTCCCCGGTGCACCTGGGGTCCGACACCCTTGGAGCAGGATCCGCAAGCGGATCCTGGTGCAGTCACATGGCCGTCCTGGAGACGGTCATTTCCCGGCGACCGCCACGAACACGGACTGCCCCTGCCTTTCCAGCCGAAACAGGATGGGCTTGCTCTGCCGGCGAGAGTTCGCCCACTCCTCGACGATATCCGAAGGCTCCGTCACGCGGCGATTGTTGGCCGATATGATGACATCGCCGGGCTGCAATCCGCTCCGGGCGGCAAGGCCATCGGGAACCACTTCCACGACGAAGACGCCGGTTGTTCCTGATTTGATGCCTAGCTGCTGACGCGCCTGATCCGGAATCGGGCTGAGGGATAGGCCGAGGCCTTCGGCCGCCGACTTCTTGTCGGGAACAGCGCCGGTCTTCACCTCCGCATCCTTGCGCTCACCGATGACAAGCGCGATCTCCTGGTCCTTTCCGCCGTTACTCCGTGTCAGAGTGGCCTTGCTGCCAGGCTTCTGGCTAGCCGTCGCAAGCGTGAGGTCATGGACACCCTCAATGCCCTTGCCGTTGAACCGGGTGATCACGTCACCCGGCTTCAAGCCGGCTTTCTCCGCCGGGCTGCCGGGCTCGACCGAAGCAACCAGCGCGCCCTTGTCATCTTTCATCCCGAGGGCCTCAGCCAGCGACGGCGTGATGTCCTGCAGGCGGACCCCGATGAAGCCACGCTCGATCCGGCCGGTTCTGATCAACTGGTCGGCGATGCTTTGGGCGGTGCGCGATGGCACCGCAAACCCGATCCCGATGCTGCCGCCGGACGGCGAGACGATGGCGGTGTTGACGCCGATCACCTCGCCACGTGCGTTGAACAGCGGACCGCCCGAGTTGCCTCGATTGATCGACGCGTCCGTCTGGAGAAAATCGTCATACGGCCCGGCTTGAATGTCTCGCGAGCGGGCCGAAAGAACGCCGACAGTGACAGTCCCTCCGAGCCCGAAGGGACTGCCGATCGCGATTGTCCATGCGCCCGGCTGCATTGCATCCGAGTCACCCCATTTGGTCGTGGTCATGTTGGGCCGCGGGTCGACCTTCAGCACCGCTATATCGGTGGCGGGGTCACGGCCGACCAATTGCGCCGGCGCCGTTTCCTTGTCGGAAAATACGACATGGATCTCTGTCGCATCGGCAACGACATGGTTGTTGGTGACGATGTAGCCGTCGGCACTGATCACAAATCCGGAGCCAAGCGCCTCCCTCACCTGCGGCTGAACGGGTCCGAGGCCCTGGCCGTCGAACGGACTTGTAAAGTCGCCCGCCGTCGTCTGGTCCTGGACAACCTCCCGGGTCGTGATCGCGACCACGGCCGGCAATTTCTGCTGGATGATCGCTGTGAAGTCGGTCGGGGTATCCTGGGCCAGGACAGGCGCCACGCCACTGGCCGAGAGCATCAGCGCAACCGCGATCAAGCGCGTTGCAAATCGTCTTTGCATATCGTGAGACATTGCTGGACCTCCTGCCGGACAGCCCCGGCCGCTCGGCCGCGCCGCGCGGAGCCGGTGCTCCGGACGCTAGAACTGCCAACAAAGCTGTTTGTTTCAGCCCCCCGGAAAAATGGCACGGCCAGGAAAAATAGCCCGACCGCGGGGGTCCGGAAGGCAGCAGCCGGGAACCATTGAGGCCGTTGAGTTCAACCGTCCACAGGACTGGTCCCGGACGTGGCAGAAATCAGCAAAGCGACTGCGTCAGCTCCGGCAAATGCCCGATATGCCGATGGAGCCAACCTAGCGGCTGAGGTGCCTCTACCGGGCCTGGTGCGAAAAGGATCTGCAATGAAAGAGGGAGCTCCACAGCCGCCGAGAGACGCGGCTGTGATCACCACCGCTCGAACTCCCTCAAGGGAACAAAAGGGTACCAACTAAGTTCGGCCCCCATAATGAGGATGCCTATATGGACCTGCTGCCCCAGTCAGCCGAACACACCGTCTCCCCGCCGCCCGCTCCAGACCTTCACCGGCTTTTGTTCGATCCAAACTTGCGTATACACGGCTTGATTGATGACACTGTCGTCACCAAAGCCTTGGACGATTTGAAAGCCGTGCGTTCCGGGGAAGACGATCTCTACGTTGAAATCGACACGCCCGGAGGCGACGCCGACGGCGCGCGACGTCTAGCTCTAGAGTTCAAACTTTTTCTGAAACACTCGGGCCGCAACGGCTACATCATTGGCAAGAATACGGTTTACTCTGCCGGGGTAACGGTCCTTGCCGCTTTCCCGAAAGCCTGCAGGTTCCTTTGCCCGCAAGCAGTCCTGCTGATTCATGAAAGAAGGCTTGAGAAAGACTTGGTTCTGAATGGACCAATTCGAAGCTGTCTTCAGATCGTTCGCGAACAACTTGCGCTGTTGGAAACGGCAGAGCGACTCGAGAATGAAGGGTTCGCCGATCTCGTCCAAGGTTCTCGAACATCGCTGGAAGAGCTGCGCGACCATGCCCTGAACAGCTGCTACCTGATGGCAGCAAGAGCTTTGGAGCTAGGCCTTGTTGAAGACATTGCCCATTAACTTGATGCCTCGATGGAAACGGCAGAGCGGAGTCCAACACGTTTCCCCTCACTCATGTCGGCGGCGACCATGAACGACGAGGTTGACAAGATAGAGCGGACCGGCGGCTGTCTTTGCGGGTCTGTGAGGTATGTTGTTGCCGGCGCGCCGTTGCGCGTTGGCTTGTGTCATTGCCAGGATTGCAAGCGAACCAGCGGCAGCACCTACAGTGCCTTTGCCGTGTGGCCACGGTCGGCTTACCAGTGCAAGGGCGAGCTTGCGGCGTTCAACGGCAGAGGTTTTTGTCCGGCATGCGGGTCGCGCGTGGTGAATCTCCGCGACGACGAAGCCGAGATCATGACCGGCACTCTCGACGATGCGCCAAACGACCTTCTCCCGACATACGAGCTTTGGACCCCCCGGCGCGAAGCCTGGCTCCACAACCTGCCTTGGGCTGACCAATTCGCGGGCGATCGCACCGAAGAAGGCCAAAATTGGCGCGAAGCCCGACGAGTATGACCATGCTCGAATGGCCCTCCACCCCTTGAACCGTGAAAGTCAGCTTGATGCGCGATGAATCACTCAAGTTCTTGAAGGAAATTGTGGCGACCCCGTCGCCGAGCGGCTTTGAGCAACCCGTAGCGGAGCTTTTCCGCGAGTATGTTCGTCCGTATGCCCACAGGTTGACGACGGACGTCATGGGCAATGTCACGGCGATCATCAATCCTGAGGCGTCTATGCGCTTCATGTATGCCGGGCACATGGATGAGGTCGGCTTCATCGTCCATTACATCGACGATGACGGCTTTCTTTTCTTCAGCACCATAGGTGGAACGGACGTTGCCACTGAAATCGGCCAGCGTGTCTGGGTGCACGGCAAGGAGCCGATCCTGGGCGTCGTAGGTCGCAAAGCAATCCAGACCTTCAAAGCCTCTGACACGTCTCAAACTCCCTCGCTGATGGAACTATGGATCGATATCGGCGCGAGTTCGCGAGAGGAAGCGTTGAAGGTCGTAGAGGTCGGCAGCGCGGTCACTATCCACGGCGAGTTTGCGGCGCTACAGGGCAACCTTGCTGTCGGACGAGCGTTCGACAACAAGGTTGGCCTCCTCATCGGCGCCGAGGTCCTGCGCTGCCTCTCCGAGGAGGGAGGCGTTCACCCCGGCGTGGGCCTCTATATCCTGGGTACGGTTCAAGAGGAAATTGGGTCCCGAGGCGCGATGACCTCAGCGTTCAACATCGCACCTCGAACCGGCCTCGCAATCGATATGGGCGTGGCGATGGACTATCCGCGCGCTCGCGCCGAGGATCAGGGCAAACTGGACCTTGGGAAAGGGCCGGCAATCACTCAAGGCGCGAACACCAACCCGGTGGTGTTCAATCTGCTGAAGTCGGTGGCCGAGAAAGAGGGCCTACCTTATCAGCTTCAGGCGGTGGGCAGCTCAAGCCCTACCGACGCGCGTGTCATGCAGCAGAACCGAGGCGGCGTCGCAAGTGGAGTGCTCTCCGTGCCTTTGCGTTACATGCATACCCCGTCCGAAGTTGTTTGCCTGGATGATGTGCAAACGACGATTGACCTTGTTTGTGCATATTGCCGGCAATTGACGCCGGAGATCGACTTCACGCCAAGATGATCGCGGCGGGATTGATTGTGGAAGTCCTAGCTCCAACAGTCGCTGATCTGGTGCCTGTCGGCCACCGCCTGGTGCGTCGGTCACCGCGCACCTGAGAAAACCCAACTGCAGTCCACTGGGGAGCGCGCCTCAGGTCACCCCCACCGCTTCCACCAAACGCCTGAGGAAGTCCGTCAGACCGGCTTCAGGATCATCACCTGCGCCAACGAGCACCGAAATACCCCAGCGCCCAAGCACGGCCTCCTCCACAGGGTTGCGGCTGGGCATGAAGATGAACGAAGGGGGACGATCTTTCTCATATCCAGACCGGTGCCAGGTCTGCCAAAGCCGGTGCAACAGCAGCCGGATGTTTGGATCGGAGAGGCTATAGCCAATGAACAGGATCGTGCTGCCGAGAGCATCGGAGCGAAAGCGGACATCAAGGGGAGAATTGAAGGACAGGCGGTCAAGATAGTCGGTTTCGGTGAGGACAAGGGAAGAGTCCTCGTCAAAGTCGCCGTGAAATTTCACGATGTGCGTTACGCCTCGACGGGCCTGCGCAACGTGCCGTGCGTTGGCCACTTTCACGTACTCTAGACCGTGGATTTCAAAAGCGAGTTCCAGGTTCCGGTCATAGTTCGTCGTATAGATGACGGGAAAATCGAGCGTCACGATGAGTCGGTGCAATTCCGATTTCTCAATCCGTTCCTTGGCGACAGACCAGTTTCTGTCCATCCAACTGCGAAGTGGTCCGATACTGCCATGCTTGATCCGATAGTATTCGGCCAAGGTCTGAAAACGATCGCGTCGCGTGGAAAATTCATCGTCGACGCCGAGCTCCTTTGCCATTCGCTCGATGAGTTTCTCCCAAGACGGAAGTCCGACGCTGATCGATACCCCCGCCCCCACAAACAAAATTGCGCTGCGATGACGAATTGCATTGGCGAGCGAATCTATAGGATCATCATCGTTCATGGATAGGTCCTCCGAAGCCACTCGCGTGGGCCGGACCTAAGGTGCGTGCCCCGGTGCGGGGATCGTGGACGCGGCTCCCCAATTCGAGCCAGCGTGCTCCGCCCTCATCGACGAAATCGGGTCGACCACGCACCAGCCAGCCCAGAGGGGGCGGCCCTTGCAGTCCTGCCGAGCCGCTTGCCACCCGAACCGAGGTAGCGGCCGCGAGGACACTGGCTGTGAACTGGAACCGGCGCTGTTGCGGTTTACTGGCCACGTTGATTCAGTTCTGCGCCAGCCATATTTCGCAAAACTCTATCGAGTTTCGCATTCACCAAGAGGTTGCGCCGCTTCGCGCCGATAAAGATGGCGAGAGAGTAAATCATTGTAAGAACAGAGATCATCGTCATTCCGGCCTAAACATCAGCGACCGGAGATGTTCCATGCGCCCGGAAATATTCCAGTGGAGGTGTTTTAAATCGCCGAAGCTACGCGCTCAATGCGCGGTTGGTTTCGTCCAGGGCGGACGAATTAGCGCAAGGCGGTATTCATCCTCCCACATCGGCGGCGGACTGAAGCGAAATGCTGGTTGTGTCCCCCAGGATGCAATGAGAACGCCGATGCTTTGCATGCGGCCCGGAACAAATGCTCGCTTGCACAGTTCGAGCCATGCAGCGGTCGACCCCCGCGCTGCAAGATCGGTAGCCCGATCGCCCGCGCCGGCCCCTCCCACGGCGCGGGCTTTCGTTTGAATTCACGCTGTCGGGGTTGGAGTCGCTCCACCGTTGTCGCGAGCCGGCTGATATACGCGCTGTCCGGGGGCTCGCGCGGTGCCGGCGACATCGGCATTCGCGCAGTCCGGCAGGTCAGCCCATGCACGGGAACAACGCGGCACTGTGATGGTTTGGTGGCCTCGGAAGGTGGCAGAGAACGATGGGCAAAAAGCCCAAACAGCACGCAAAATCCACGGCGGATCGCGAAAAGGCGATCGAGGCGCTCTACTTCGCGCGCAAGTGCGGCCTTACGAAGGAAGAGGCACTCAAGATGCTCAAGGAAGCCCCGATCGGGATCGATGATGAAGCCGAGAGCGCTCCGGCAGTTAGAGGTGACCGCCAATCGCGCATCGCAGCCGGCCGCGGCGCATGATCTTCTTCACTTCCGATACGCATTTCAACGATCCGCGCATTCTGCGCCTCGACCGGCGTCCCTTCGCCTCGTTGGTCGAGCATGACCAGGCGCTGGTTGCGTTTTGGAACGAAACGGTTGGCCCGAACGACGAGGTCTGGCACCTCGGCGATTTCGCCAAGGGTCCAGCCGAGACCGTCTCTTCACTGCTGTCGTCTCTTAACGGGTCCAAGCACCTGATAATTGGCAACAATGATGGCGCTGCCACCATTGCTGACCCGGCCTGGGCGAGCGTGCACCACTATATGGAGCTTCTTGTCGAGGGCAGCTTGCTGGTTCTGTGTCACTATCCTTTTCGCACCTGGAACCAGATCGGCAAGAGATCGGTAAACCTGCACGGTCATTCGCACGGTCGTCTGAAGCCGATGACGCGCCAGCATGATGTCGGCGTCGACGCATGGGGGTTTCGTCCGGTAACCTTTGCTGCCATTCAGGCCAGTCGCCGCCGGGGCTAGCCCGGCAGAACGCCGGGTGAGCGAAGGTCTTCAGCTTTGCGGGATTCGAGCCGAGAGAGGCCGTCTGTAATCCTGCCGGGCCCGCAACAACGCGACAATCCTGGTTGGGCGACTTCAAATGGGAGAACTGCCTCATATATACGGTTTTCACGGTACGCGGACCGCGCCACACCATCAGCTTGAGTGCGGCGAAGTCTTAAGGAATCCCCACCGGCCGTCGTAGCGCGAGATCGAACGCGTCGCCTGAGCTCAGCACGTGAACCCTCAGATCATGGATGGAAAGGGCGGCATCAGGCTCACCTTCCGCGATGTTGGAATGGGTCACGCCGGCTGCATCGACCAGATAGACAGCGCCGCTGCCAATGACCTTGAACATCTCGCCCTTCACCACGATCGCGGTGTCTTCATCAATGCCGATGCCGAGGACGCGCGGGTTCTGCGACACCGCCCCGATGAGCCGCCCAATGCGGCCACGTTCCGCAAAGTGCTGGTCGATAATGACATTCGGCAACAGGCCCAGTCCCGGCGCCATGCGAATGTGGCCGATCCGAAAGGACGCTGCGTTCGGCCCCTTCACCATCATTGTGTCGCTCATGACCGACGCGCCCGCGGAGGTGCCGGCAATGATGCCTCCGGCTTCATAGATTTCGTGCACCCGCTCGTCGATGGGCGTGTCGCCGATCTGGCTGGTGATGCGGAGCTGGTCGCCGCCGGAGAAGAACACCGCGCTCACGTCTGCAAGCGCACTTATTTTCTTTTCATGAGCTGCCTCGAGGCGGTCGTTGACGTAGAGCTCGATGACATCCTTGATGCCCAACTCACCGAAGGACCTCTGATACTTCTCGAGATAGCCATCCGGCTCATGAGACGCGATGGTGGCAAGCACCAGGCGGCCGTTCGGAACCAGGCTCGCTACCTCCTTCAAGATGACACGATCGCCATCGTGGTCCTCGTGGCCGCCGATGATGACGAGCGTTCCGGCTTTACCGTTCGAGGATCGTTTTTTCTTCTTGTCGGTCATTTGCCCACGTCTTTCTTGCGCAGGAAAACGTGCGGGTGGTTGTCCTCGCTGGTCATGAAAGCGACTGCGAACTCCCTGCTGTTATGCGCCCATCCAGACACGCCGGTCGCGGTAAGCACGATGGCTCCGGCTTCGCCGCCGATCGCCTCGACTTCCTTGAGCGCGGGATTCAGCACCTGCTCCAGGCCGCCTTCAGCCTGTCCCGAAGACAATGCCTGCCGCGCCGAGAGTGCCTGCATGACACGGGCCGCGAGAGCCTTTCGCGCGATATGCTCACCGTCTCCCGAGAAGGCGACGGCTCCCAACCGGTTGTCGGCATAATAGCCGCAGCCGGGTTGCGGAGAATCCCCCACACGACCGGGAGCACTGCCGTCCAGTCCGCCGGTCGAAGTGCCCACGGCGATGTCCCCGTATTGATCCAGGGCAACCACACCGATCGTATCCTTCGCCTCAGACTTGCTGGAGGCGTCGCGCTGCTGCGACGTGATCAAATCCGCCGGATCGCAAAGTTCCAGCTGCTTGTCGGCGGCGAAACGCCGGGCCCCCTCCGACGCCAGCAGGATCGGCTCCTCATGCAGCATGGCCTTGGCGACACTGATTGGATGGCGCACGCCCTTGATCACTGCGACGGCACCTACATTGAAGTCCCTGCCCTCCATCAGGCCAGCGCACATCTCGACCTCGCCGTCCGAATTGAGGGCACTTCCATATCCCGCATTGAATGTCGGGTCGGCCTCGAGGACGCGACCGGCAGCTTCCACGGCATCGACCGCCGTTCCGCCGCCGGCCAGGACGGCCCGACCTGCCTCGAGCGCCTCGATGCATCCGTTGCGATGCGCCTCCTCCTCTTGCGGATGGATCTCCTTGGCGCCGCCGTGCAGGATCAGCGACCACATCAGCCAGCCCTCAGATGGCGAATATGGGTCTGATCGGGCCCTCCCCTCGAAGGCGTCGCGCCTCCGAAGCCGGTTACCTGCCGCCACACGGCTTCAACGTCGTCGACGGTGAGCACGACAAGGTCGTTCTCCCGAGCAAGCCTGAGACACACGTCGACGGCCTCCTTCTCGGGACAGACGGCGTGAATGCGGCCTGGGGCGCAGCCGGCGTTCAAGGCACCTTCCCGCAGCAAGCCGGCGATCGCTCCGGGGGCTCGGCCGCGCAGCTCCTGCTCATCCTCCTTGAAGACGATGACGTCGAATATCCGCGAAGCGATCGCGCCCATCTCGCGTATATCACAATCGCGGCGGTCACCGGGTATGGCGACCAAGCCGATCGTGCGCTGATAGCCGCGCCTCATGTGGGAAACGAGCTTTCCGAGCGCCTTCAGCCCTTCCGGATTGTGCGCATAGTCGACGATCGTGCGGAAACCATGCCCGTCGAAGACGTTGAGGCGACCGGGAGATTGCTCGAACGAGGTGCCAAACTCGGCCAGCGCCGCCCGGATCGTTGCCGCCGGAACGTCGTGGCAATGCGCCATGGCGACGGCTGCCAGGCTGTTGGCAACGTTGAATTCGGCAGAACCCTCGAAGGTCGCGGGAATTTCGTCGACGCTCATCAGGAACATCGATTCCCCATCCTCGTGGATGAAAATGTCCCAGCCGTCGCTGCTGGGCTCCCGCGTCACGGCGCGGCCGCCTTCCGCCAGGTGGCTGCGCAAGAAACCGGGCCACTCGCTCCTGCTCGCCAGCGAGAAGTAGCAGATCCTGCCGCCGGCATCTCGCGACATTGCGGACGTATGGACGTCGTCGGCATTGAGAATGCTCCATCCCCCGCGGCGGACGGACTCGACCACGACCGATTTCACCTCCGCCAGGTCCTCGATCGTGTCGATGCCCCTCAGCCCGAGATGATCGCCGTGGACGTTCAGAACGGCGCCAACATCGCATGCATCGAAGGCAAGCCCTTCGCGCAGGATGCCGCCGCGCGCACATTCCAGCACCGCGACATCGACACCCGGCTCGCGCAGCACGATCCTGGCGCTCTGCGGACCGGAGCAGTCCCCTGTCATGATCCGCTCGCCGTTCAAGTAGACGCCGGTGGTGGAGGTGAGCCCGACGGTTGCCCCATTCGCCTGCAGGATGTGCGCCAGCATCCGGGCAGTGGTCGACTTGCCGTTGGTTCCCGTGATCGCGAAGATCGGAATCCGGCCGTCCTTGCCGCCTTTGAAGAGAAGATCGAGCACGGGCCGTGCGACGTTGCGGGCGCGCCCCGACGAGGGTTCGAGATGCATGCGAAAGCCAGGACCGGCATTCACCTCTATGATGCCGCCGCCGGTTTCGCTCACCGGCCGTGAGATGTCGGGACAGACGAAGTCGATCCCGGCAATGTCGAGACCGACGATCTGTGCCGCCCGCCTGGCGATCAGCGCGTTTTCGGGATGGATTTCTTCCGTCCGGTCGATCGCGGTCCCACCGGTGGAGAGATTGGCGGTGGGCCGCAAGAGCACCATTTGGCCCGGCGCTGGAACGCTCGCCAGGGCGAGCTGCGATTTTGACAGGAAATGCTCGACGCATTCGTCGATCTCGATGCGGGTCAATACCGAGGAATGGCCCTCTCCCCTCCGCGGGTCGCGGTTCGTCTCCTCGACGAGCTCGGCGACAGAACTCCGGCCATCGCCGACCACATGGGCCGGAACCCTCTCGGCAAGCGCCACCACCTTTCCGCCGATTACCAGGATCCTGTGATCCGAGCCGACGAAATGCTGCTCGACGATAACGCTGCGGCTGTGTTCTCGCGCCTGTTCGAAACCCCAGCGGACGTCGTCTTCTGTTGCCAGACCGATGTTGACGCCGCTTCCATGATTGCCATCGAGTGGTTTGGTGACCACGGGGTAGCCCAGCCGTGCTGCCGCCGCGACTGCGTCCTGCGCCGATCGCACCAGCTCCCCGCGTGGCACCGGCAGGCCGGCCTGTTGCAGCAGGAATTTGGTCAGGTCCTTATCCGAGGCGATCTCGGTCGCAATCTCGGAAGTGAGGTCGCTGCAACTGGCGCGGATGCGCTTCTGATGCTTTCCGTGACCAAACAGCACGAGGCTGCTGTCGTCGATCCGCGCCGCCGGAATGCCTCGCCTCTCGGCCTCGCGCACCAAGGAAGCAGTCGTAGGCCCCAAGGCACGCTCGGCGGCCAGAAGCTTGAGCTGCTGCAGCCTGGCTGCGAACTCGAATGGCCCCTGCGTTTCCGCAATGTCGCCGAGCCCCTCGACACCATGCAGATTGGCCGGCAGCAGGCTGTCCACCAGTTCGAGCGCGACGCGTCCGGCGAGCAGCCCGACAAGCTCATCCTTGTAGGCGAACATGACGTTGTAAGTGCCGGGACTGCCTTTGACCGACCGTGTCTTTCCTCGTGTTACCCGGTGACCGAGCATGCTCTGCAGTTCCAGGGCGACATGCTCGACGACGTGGCCGAGCCAGGTTCCTTCCTGCATGCGGCGGACGAAGCCGCCGGCGGCGCCATAGCTGCAGCCATGGCCCGCAAGGCCGGGCAACAGTCGGACGATTTGTTCGGAAAACCCGGGCAGTTTGTCTGTCGGGAACGCCTCAAGGGCTCCGAGGTCGATCCGAATCTGGACCATTGGCGTCATACTGTAGAGGTGCGGCCCGCGAAACACGCGGGCGTCCACGACGCGGATAGGGCGAAAACGCGAGGCGCCCCGATGAATTTCTTTGTCCGACATAGTCCGTTTCTCCTGATTAACTCCGCAACATCCGGAGGATCGGTTAGTTCCCGGCCTTTCAGCCCAAATATTTTTGCAGGAGAGAGAAACAAAAGTGGCCGTTAACATATGTTGGCCCAAGAACACCCTCTGGTCATCTCGGCCACGTGCGGTCGCTGTTCTGAGGGCTACTTATCTCTCGGGACGAGGCGGGCCAGGCATTCGCTCGTTTTCACAAGCATTCGCCGGGCACATCGCGCCCGTTGAGCTAGTGCCCGGCTTTAGCTCATGGCGACCCATTGTGCGGGTCCAGCACTGAGGCATTAATCTTCAGCACGCCTTCGGCACCCGGGAACATTTCCAGACGCGTCAGGTTTGGAACCATCCTTGCACCGGAACTACAGCCATGCAGAGTCGAAAACCGGTGAAGGCCGCGCTCGTCAAGGAGATCGACGCGGTCCGCCTTCGTATCTCGCTGCTTGAAAGCGAGCTATGCAGAGATGGCAGACCCAGGCAAATTGGATGGCGTTCAGGATACGAACTGAACGCCCACAAAGCCCGCCTTGTTCGACTGGAGACCGTGCTTGCCCACTATCCGTCGGCACCGACGGCCCGGGCATCGAAACAGCAACAGCTTGAGTTGCGCGCAAGGCAACCAAGTAGTTTTGGGGAAACGCCATGGCTGACAGACCCTCAATCAGAACTCCGCTAGCTCGAGTGCGGGGCCTTGGATCGGCGAAACACGGAACCGAAACGTTCATGCTGGAGCGGCTGACATCTGCTGCCCTGTTGATCCTTGTCATTTACATCGTCGCGGTCGTTATAATGCTGGTCGGTGAGCCTCGAGACGCCGTCCTCAGCGTCGTAGGATCGATCTATGTCGCGCCAGCCCTTATTGGCTTCATTCTCGTAAGCTGCGTTCACATGCGGCTTGGAATGCAATCGATCATCGAAGATTACTGCCATGCCACCGTGCTCAAATCGCTTCTTCTGATCGCCAATTGGTTATTCTGCTGGGCAGTCGCGCTCGCAAGCTTGTTCGCTGTGCTGTTAATCAGCTTCAGATAGCGATCCGGTTCTCAGCTGCAGCCAACGTCTGCCACCGGCAGGCTGAAGTTCGCCTCAGCGGCGAACCGGGCTGGCTTGCGCAAAGGAGTTCGACAACCCGGCCTCATCTGATTTGCGGCAGCCTGTCCCATTGATGGAAAGGGGGTGGAGAGGTCAGCTCCCACTCCAATGTGGTAGCTCCTGGCCCCCATGGGTTCATGCCGGCGGCTCTTTGCCGGTAGAAAGCTTCCAAGATGCCGAAGAGGAAAATCACGACACTCGCGGCCGACAGGTACGATCCATACGAGGACACCATGTTCCAGCCGGCGAATGCGTCGGGATAGTCGACATAGCGACGCGGCATGCCCGCCAATCCAAGGAAGTGATGGGGGAAGAAGACGAGGTTCACGCCGACGAAGGTCGTCCAGAAATGGACCCCAGCCAGAAGCGGATTGTAGAGATATCCCGTCATTTTCGGAAACCAGTAATACCAGCCCGCGAAGATGCCGAAGATCGCTCCCAGTGAAAGTATGTAGTGGAAATGCGCGACGACGAAGTATGTGTCGTGCAGTTCACGGTCGAGGCCGGCATTTGCGAGTTGAACGCCCGTCACCCCGCCTACGGTGAACAGGAATATGAAGCCGAGGGCCCAGAGCATCGGCGTCCGCAGGCTGACCGAACCGCCCCACATGGTTGCAATCCAGGAGAACACTTTTATCCCGGTCGGCACTGCGATCACCATCGTGGCGAAGGTGAAGTAGCGCTGCGTGTCGAGGCCTATCCCGCTGGTGTACATATGGTGGGCCCAGACGACGAAGCCGATCACCCCGATCGCCACGATTGCGTAGACCATCCCGAGATACCCGAAGATCGGCTTTCGCGAGAAGGTCGAGATCACCTGGCTGACGATGCCGAACGCCGGCAGGATCATGATGTAGACTTCCGGGTGGCCGAAGAACCAGAAGAGATGCTGGTACAGCAGCGGGTCGCCTCCGTCGTCCGGCGCGAAGAACGTGGTTCCGAAATTGCGATCGGTCAGGAGCATGGTGATGGCGCCGGCCAGCACCGGCAGAGCCAGCAGCAGCAGGAAGGCGGTGATGAGGATCGACCACACAAACAGGGGCATCTTGTGCAGGGTCATCCCCGGCGCGCGCATGTTGAAGATGGTGGTGATGAAGTTGATGGCTCCCAGGATCGAGGAGGCGCCCGCAATGTGCAGAGACAGGATGACCAGATCCACGGCGGGACCGGGATGGCCGGAGGTCGACAGCGGCGGGTACAGGAACCAGCCGGTCCCAGGGCCATAGCCGCCGGGGACGCTGGGCATGAAGATCGACAATAAAAGCAACATCAATGCCGGCGGCAGCAGCCAGAACGAGATGTTGTTCATGCGCGGGAAGGCCATGTCGGGGGCGCCGATCATGATCGGAACCATCCAGTTGGCGAAGCCGCCGATCAGGGCGGGCATCACAGTGTAGAAGATCATGATCAGCGCGTGGGCCGTGGTGAAGACGTTGTAAAGCTGCTTGCCGGCGTCGATCGCCGCGTCGCCCTGGTAACCATAGATCATCGACGCCAGTCCGGGGAAAAACTGGATCCCGGGTTGCTGCAGCTCGATTCGCATGCTCACCGACAAGAGCATGCCGATCACCCCCGCGATGAAAGCGAAGACCAGATAGAGTGTGCCGATGTCCTTGTGGTTGGTCGAAAACAGCCATCGGGTGATGCCGGTCGGCTGGTGGCTGTCGAGACCGTCCGGATCTGCCGCCGTATATTCGTTCATGACCTTCTCCGCTTGAGCCGTCCGTCGCCAGCATCGAACCGTGCTGGAACTTGATTGTTCCCTCCACCGAACCGGCGGTAGGAACATTCCACGGAAGCCGCGGTTAGGTTCCGCGCGGCCGACCCTGCGCGGCTGAGGATCGACGTCCATGCTGGCGATAATTGCTGCGACCCTGGTTCTGACGACGGTGGTTGGTGGGCTGATATCCGCCTTCTGGCTCGAGGCGCGTCATGGTCTCCATGACCCCACGCCGCCGGACATGTCGGTGCCCAGGCAACTGAACGCCCCGGCCTGGAGCCGGTGGTCCTGACATGGACGCGATCACCGCGACACTCGACCCGAGAACGCGAGCCGGCTGGCTGCTGCTCGGCTTCGCGCTCGGCGGTTTCTTCGACGGCATCGTCCTGCATCAGATCCTGCAATGGCATCATCTTCTCTCGGGCGTCGCCGATCCGGTGGGTTCCGACCTGCGCTTCCAGATCATGGCCGACGGCCTCTTCCATCTTTTCATGTATGTGCTCGCCGTCGCCGGCACGGTGCTGCTGGTGGCCGCGAGGGCGGCCGGCGCGCGGCCCGGGACCACCACGGAGATCCTGCGGCTCGCCTTCGCCGGGTTCGGCGTCTGGCATGTCGTCGATGCCGTCGTGTTTCACTGGCTGCTGGGTCTGCACCGGATCAAGATGAACAGCGACTTGCCGCTCGCCTGGGATATTGCGTGGCTGGTCATCTTCGGCATCGTGCCGCTTGTGTTGGTGCTGGTGCTGCCCAACCGCGGCGGACCGGCACGCGGTGCTTCGGCAGCGCTGACCAGCATCGTCCTGCTTGCGGGACTGGCAGCCGGCGCCGGCCCGTTCTTCAACGGTGCCGCCAATTCCATCATCGTCTTTCGGGCCGGGATGGAACCGGCGGCGATGATGCGGGCCGTTGAAGTCGCCGACGCCCATCTCAAATGGGTCGACGCCAGCGGCACCATCTGGGCGGTCGACCGCGTCTCATGGCGCGGGTTGGTAGCCCTTCACGCGCGCGGCGCCCTTGTGGTCAGCACGACGCCTGTCATTGCCGGATGCCTTGCCTGGACCGATGCCGCCGGAGTGAGCAGTAGCTCCAGCCAGCAGCGAGGCACTCCTGCCAGGCTATGACTTCCGGACAGGGATAGGGGAGTATCAAGCATGCAATTCGCCACCGAGAGCAGCCACGGCCGGAGCCTGACACCGCGCATCGTCGTGGTCGGCGGAGGCTTTGCCGGTCTGGAGGTTGCCAAGGCGCTCGGCAAGGCGGAAATCGGGGTGACGATCATCGACCGCCACAATCACCACCTGTTCCAGCCCTTGCTCTATCAGGTTGCAACCGCCGCCTTGTCGGCGCCTGACATCGCCGAGCCAATCCGCAAGATCCTGGGCCGCTATCCCTCGGTTCAGGTCCTCTTCGGCGATGTCACCGAGATCGTCACCGAAGCCAGGATACTGGTGCTGGCCGATGGGACCACGGTCCCCTACGACATCCTGGTCTTGGCCACCGGTTCGCAGCCATTCTATTTCGGCCAGGAGAGCTGGGCTCGGGTTTGTCCCGGCTTGAAGACCATCGAGGACGCGCGCACGATCCGGTCACGGCTGCTGCTATCGTTCGAGCACGCGGAACGGACCACCGATCCAGTCGAGCAATCCCGGCTGATGACGATCGCCATTATCGGCGGCGGCCCGACCGGTGTCGAACTGGCGGGCTCGATCGCCGAACTCAGCCGGCACACACTGGCGCGCGACTTCCGCAACATCCGGCCCGAGAAGACAAGGATCATACTGGTAGAAGCCGGCGAGCGTCTGCTCGCCGGATTCGCCCCGGAGCTTTCCAGATATGCACGTCTGCGCCTTGAAAGCCTGGGCGTCGAGGTCGCGCTCGGCAACCGGGTCGAGGCGATCGAAGCGCATCAGATCACCGTCGGCGGCCAGGTGATCCCGGTGGCCTTGACGCTCTGGGCCGCCGGGGTGGCGGCTTCTCCGCTGGCCGCCCAGCTTGGTGTCGGGCTCGACCGCGGCGGTCGGGTGAAGGTCGAATCCGACCTGCAGGTCGTCGGCCATCCCGATGTCTTCGCGCTTGGCGACGTCGCACTGGTCGTCGATGGGAACGGCCAGCCATTGCCTGGTCTTGCCCAGGTCGCCAAGCAGCAGGGCGAGCACCTCGGCAAGGCACTGGCACGCCGGATAGATGCTGGCGACACGCTGCCCGCTTTTGTCTTCAGCAATCGAGGCAACACGGCCATTGTCGGCCGCCACGCTGCCGTGTTCGAATCGGGCAGGCTGAAACTGAAAGGCTGGTTCGCCTGGTCTGCCTGGGCGCTCATCCATGTCTACCTGCTCGTCGGTTTTCAGCACCGCGTTCAGGTCTCGATCCAGTGGCTCTGGCGCTACCTGACCTATGAGCGTGGCGCCCGGCTCATCGCCGAGGAGCGAGTCGAACCGGGTTCGACATCGTCGCCGGGAGCGGCCCCGAGAGAGCCGCTGCCAACCAAGGCAGACGCCGCCCCGGCATTGCACGCCCGCACTGACTAGATTGCCGGGTGCTCAGTTCGGAGACAGTGGCGATGCGGGGGTCAGCTCTGGATTCCGCCACGGCCCGTCGTCCCACGGCAGCCCGAACCTCGATAGTTGAGGCGGGTGGTTCCCAGCTTGTATCCGGTGCCGGCCTGATGGATCCGGATGGCACCAACGACGTTGCGTCCCTATATGAACAAATGAACACAGGCTCCTCGAAACGGGATCTGTTGAACCCCTCCTCTTCAGAGACAGCTCGTCATGACGTCACCTGCGACTGCTGAACAAACCCCGGTCATTCAGATGGGGCTTCCTGCCCTGAGCAACAGCTATGCGCAACTGCCGGAGCGCTTCTTCGCGCAAACACATCCGAAGCCGGTATCCGAACCGCGGCTGATCCGGTTCAACCGGCCCCTCGCCGAGGAACTCGGGCTCGATGCCGACCTGCTTACCAGCCCGGATGGAGTGGCGATGCTGGCCGGCAACAAATTTCCGGAAGGCTTGCAGGCAATCGCTCTGGCCTATGCGGGCCACCAGTTCGGAAACTTCGTGCCTCAGCTCGGCGACGGGCGCGCTCTGCTTCTTGGCGAAGTGGTGGACGTCAACGGCATTCGCCGTGACATCCAGCTGAAGGGATCGGGACCAACGCGGTTCTCGCGCAACGGTGACGGCCGCGCCGCACTCGGCCCTGTCCTGCGCGAATATGTCGTCAGCGAAGCGATGGCGGCGCTCGGCATTCCGACGACGCGAAGCCTTGCGGCGGTGCTCACCGGCGACCCGGTCTATCGCGAGGTCCGGCTGCCCGGCGCCGTCCTGACGCGGGTGGCGGCAAGCCATATCAGGATCGGCACGTTCCAATATTTCGCCGCGCGCCACGACACCGAGGCGCTCAAGATATTGGCCGACTATGCCATTCAGCGTCACTTCCCACAGCTGGCGGGGGAAGCACGGCCCTACCGCGCTTTGCTGGAGGCCGTTGTCGCCGCACAGGCGGACCTGGTGGCGCGCTGGATGCTGGTCGGCTTCATCCATGGCGTCATGAACACCGACAACATGTCGATCTCGGGCGAGACGATCGACTATGGCCCATGCGCCTTCATGGACGCTTATGACCCCAGCGCGGTGTTCAGTTCGATAGACCGCGCCGGTCGCTATGCCTATGCCAACCAGCCTCGTGTCGCCACATGGAACCTTGCGCGCTTTGCCGAGACCCTGCTGCCGCTCATGAGCACGGACGAGAATGAAGCAGTGTCTGAAGCGGAAGAGGTGCTGAGGTCGTTCCAGGCCTCCTATGAGGCTGTGTTGCAGCGCGGCTTCCGCAGAAAACTCGGACTGCTGACCGAAGCGGAAGGCGACTTGCAGCTCGCTGCCGACTTTCTGGATGTGCTGGCTCGCGGCGAAGCGGATTTTACGCTCGGCTTCCGGCGCCTGGGCGATGACCTCGACGCTGCGGACGGCCAAGGCACGGCGCGGCAGTTGTTTAAGGATCCAGGTGCATTCGATGCCTGGTCGGCGCGGTGGCGCCAGCGCATCGCAAGCGAGGGCGACACGGCCACGCGCCGTTCTGCCATGCAATCGGTCAATCCCAAATTCATCCCCCGCAATCATCGCATCGAGGCGATGATCCAGGCGGCGTTGGGCGGCGACTTCACACTGTTCGAGGAGATCCTGGCAGTCGTCAGCCGTCCCTTCGATGAGCAGCCGGGAATGGAACGCTATGCTGAGCCGCCACGCCCGGATGAGCGCGTCCTGCAGACATTCTGCGGTACCTGAGACATTCGTGATGGTCGCTTAACATGTGCAAATGCGGAAGACCCATTTGCAAGCTATCGTCACGGGTACTCTCGTAGGGGCTGAGCTATGACGATCATAGAATTGGCATTCGAATTGCTGGCACGGAAGCTCGTAGACCGTACCGGAATATCAGACGAAGATGCTCGAAACCTTGTCGCAGCCATGGGAGCTGACTGGTCATCGCTCGTGCGAGCAGCGAGGGCGATCAAAGAGGCTTAGGCCTTTTGACGTCGTTTTAGCTGCCATCAGCTGCAGGCAGATCGGACCAGAGGCTGCTGCCGCGATCCAGGCGCGACACCGCGCTGGTCAGCGATCATGTCAGCAACGTGGTCAAGCACTGTATTTCGGTCGCCACTGAAGCCCGCTACGCAAGTCGCCGGAAGCTCGCAATAAACTGCGATAGCAGCCCAGGCTTAGGATTTATATTGCAGGCCCGCACCACTGGCGGGGCGACGCGGGCGGGCCGCTGCCGTTCCTTGAAATCCGCGTTGGGAGTCAGATTCCGTCGGCACCGAAAAGCACAGGTGCTGACGAAGCAGACGGAACTTCCCCCCACGATCACGGTTTTGAGTCACGATGCCAACCCAAGGAGATGCAGATGTCGAGCAAAATGCCGCCCGTGCCGCCTGAGAACCAGAGCCAGAAGGGTCGAGGAGAAGGGCGACAGGTTAGCCACGATGATGCCCAGCACGGCACTCACGGAGCGCCGGATCCGGAGCGCCAAGGGCAGCAAGCCAACACCAAGGTCAACACCACTCATCAGGGCCGTCAGCAGGATCGGTGATCATGTCCACATCGAAGAAACACCCGAACACGATCCGGCAGGGCGGGCCAGGCGCATCGCACGAGAACGCCAGAAAACCCCTGCAGGTCAACAAACCCCGGCGGATGAAGACCGTCGATCCAAAAGCCGAGTTTCAGGGGGTGGCGGTGAAAAGGACAGTCATCATTCGCACAATCCCAAGAAGGGTAGCAACAGTTGAACCCACGGCTTTGTGAATGATTGTGCTAAAGCGCGCCGCGTGTGCATGTCATTGTCTCACAACCGAGCCTTTTTTTGAGTGACATGCATTAGCCGGACCAGGGTGAGGATCAGCGAGTCGAGACGCCCGGAAAAACCGGAGGCCGTGGGCCCGCACCACTGGCGGAGCGATGCGGGCCCGGCCAAGGGTTACGGCCCTCGACCAGCAGCGAGGGGCTCGCTGCCGCATGCAGAACAAGCCCCGTAATTTCAGGTTCCGCTAATATACAAAAAAGCCGGCCACCTTTCGGCAGCCGGCCAGTTCCAACAGAACAAGGGAACGTGCACTGATGGGGCAGTGCAACGCCCGAAGTGTTTCGAGGCGACGATGTTCCACCGGAAATCCACAGATTCGCCGTTTCGATCTACATTGGCCGGATTGAAAGATCTTTGACGATCTCTCCCAAGTTCTCGCGGAGCCCGGTCCGACGTGTGGCGCCCTGTCTGCGCCTTGGCTCTCTATGCGGCCAGCAAGCTCATCCTTGAAGAATGCCCGCCGCGGCTGCCGCGCGCATCAACCCGGCGTGCAATTGGTCGAGCGCGCGGCAGACCGGGGACGCGTCAAGTCGAGCGTCGGTCGACGTAGGTGTAGACGCCGGCCCCGATGGCGACCGCGCCGACCGTGATCACGATCGATGGCGCGCCCATCAAACTGGCAAGGACCGCCCAGATGAGGGCGATGACGATAGCGCCGAGTGTTCCCAGGATCAGTTTCGGCATTGTCTACCCCTCCACGTTCGGACCGCCCGTCGATGGTCGTCACCCACCGGTCATGCGAAACGCCGCATGAAAGCACAGTGTGGCCCATGAGGTGAAGGGCCGCGCCGGAATACTCCGGTGCGAAAAAGATGATGCCCGCGCCGCCAAAGCCCGGGTGTTCAATAGCCAAATTGCTGGACCGGCGCCTAGCGCCTCAGCGCGTGGACTTCCGCCATGCTTTCGCCGCCCATCGGCAGGGCCATCTCATCATCGAGCAGCCGGGTGATGCGGGCAAAGCCCGTAAACGCCTTCCTGGCTGCTTCGGCCGACATTCTGCCCGACAGGGCCGCGGAGCAGCAATTCACGGCGCATTGATACACAGGCCCACGCCGTCCCAATGGCCATTTCTGCAAAAAGACCATCGCTTCGGCAACGCTATCGACTTCCTCGACGGGGTGTCCCTGCCCGCGCGCAATGCGCACGGGCGTAAAGAAATGCAAGCGGTCCATTTTGTTCTCTCCCTGGTCGGCCGCAGCGCGGACCAACCCTACTAAATTCGCGGATAGCGCGTTTGTTCCGCTTATTGCAAAAAAATCTGCGCCGGTGGGCTTGGGTTGCCGACGACCGCTTTTGTCCGGAACGTTAGGCCGGCTGATGCATTTCGCTCTCGTGATTGCCTTGAGGGACACGTTCAAACCATGCGGATAGCCCATGTCGCCCCTTTGCACGAATCGGTGCCGCCCCTTCTCTATGGCGGCACCGAGCGCATCGTTTCCTATCTGACCGAAGGGCTGGTCGAACTCGGCCATGAGGTGACGCTGTTCGCCAGCGGCGACAGCCGGACGTCGGCCAGACTGATACCAGGACGCGAACGCGCGCTGCGCCTCGATCCGCGTCCGCTGAAATCGGACACGGCGGCGCATCTTGCGATGCTTGCCGATGTGAGGAACCGAGCCCACGACTTTGATATCATTCATTTTCATCTCAGCCATTTCCTGCATTTCTCGTTCTTCGAGACCATGCCGGACAAGACGGTGACGACGCCTCATGGCCGGCTCGATTATGTCGATCTGGCGCCGGCCTATGAGCGCTTTCCGCGCTTTCCGCTGGTCTCGATCTCACACAGCCAGAAGACCGGGCTTGCGAATGCCAATTGGCTGGCCACCATCCATCACGGGCTGCCGACGGGTCTCTATCAGCCGACCTTCGAGACGGCGGCGGGCGAACCATACCTTGCCTTTCTCGGCCGGCTTTCGCGCGATAAGCGGCCGGACCGGGCCATCGACATCGCCTTGCGGTCGGGCATGAAGCTCAAGCTGGCGGCCAAGATCGGCGACGATGATCGCGCCTATTTCCATGAGACGATCGAGCCCTTGATCGATGGCAACCGCATCGACTATGTCGGCGAGATCGCCGAGGGTGAGAAGACTGAATTCCTCGGCAATGCCGCTGGTCTCCTGTTTCCGATAGACTGGCCCGAGCCGTTCGGCCTTGCCGCGATCGAGGCGATGGCGTGCGGTACGCCAACCATCGGCTGGAACTGCGGTGCGTTGCCGGAAGTCATCGACCATGGCGTCACCGGATTTGTCGTCGATTCTCTCCATGCCGCGGTCGCCGCAGTGCCGGCCTTGCTGCAGCTCGACCGGCGAAAGGTGCGCGCCGTCTTCGAAAGTCGGTTCTCCGCCAACAGGATGGCGCGCGACTATCTCACTGCCTATGCGCGTCTCATCGGCGCCCCGGCTGAATCGAAAGCGTCGTGAACGACGGCGGACGTTCCGAGCCCGAAACAGAGATTTGTGACTGATGACCGAACTTGACGAGCGCAAGCTCGACCCTGCCGTGGCCCTTGCCTCCCTGGACGAAACCGCGCCGCGCGAGCCGCACCGGCTGTTTGCCCTAAAGCAAGGCGACTGTTTTGCCGTGGCCGATGCCTACGGCGATATCAGGGGCGCGGGCGACGGTTTCTTCCGTGACGACACGCGGGTGCTGTCGGAGTTCAGGCTCACCGTCGGCGGCCGGCAGACATCGCTGCTCGGCGCCTCGCTCAGCCAGGACAATGTGCTGTTCACCAGCAATTTGACCAATTTGCCGATGCAAAGCGCCGGTGGCCGCGACATCCCGCAGGGCGCCATCCATATCGAGCGCGTCAGGCTGTTGTGGCAGGACCGGCTGTTCGAGCGCATCACCCTTTCCAACTACAGCCAGGAGCATTCGGCAATCCGCGTCTCGCTGCATTTTGCCGCCGATTTCCGCGACATGTTCGAGGTGCGCGGTTCGACCCGGCCGAAGCGCGGAATGGCGCATGCAGCGGAGATCGCGCCTGCCTCGGTGCTGCTGCGCTATGACGGACTGGACGGGCTGGCGCGGGTGTCGGCGATCTCGTTCTCGCAGCCGCCAGACCAGTTGAGCGCCGAGCGCGCGGATTTCCTCATCGCAGTGACCAAGCGCAGCAGCAAGATGCTTTACGTCGAGGTCGGCGCGGAACTGACCGAAACGCCCGACCGCGACCGCTTCCGGGCGGCCGCGGCGCGCGCCCGTTTCGGCATGCGGGCCAAGCGCCGCCATGGCGCGACGGTGCACAGTTCGGGCCGCGTCTTCAACGATTGGGTCGAACGCGCTCGCGCCGATGTCGCCTTGCTGACCACCGAGCTGTCGACCGGCCCTTACCCCTATGCCGGCATCCCCTGGTTTTCGACGGCCTTCGGCCGTGACGGCGTCATCTCGGCGCTGCAGATGCTATGGCTCAACCCCGGCCTGGCGCGCGGCGTGCTTGCCTTCCTCGCCCAGCACCAGGCGACCGAGACATCGCCTTTCAGCGACTCGCAGCCCGGCAAGATCATGCACGAGACGCGCAAGGGCGAGATGGTGGCGCTGCAGGAGCTACCCTTCGGCCGCTACTATGGCGGCGTCGATACCACGCCGCTCTACATCCACCTCGCTTGCGCCTATGCCGAGCGCACCGGCGACATGGACTTCATCGCCAGCCTGTGGCCGTCTCTCTGCGCCGCCGCCAAGTGGACGGAAGAGGCGAGCCGCGCAACCGGCTTCGTCACCTATCAGCGCGCTGCCGAATCCGGCCTTGCGAACCAAGGCTGGAAGGACAGCTTCGACTCGGTCTTCCACGCCGACGGGCGCATTCCCAAGGGGCCGATCGCGCTGGTCGAAGTGCAGGGTTATGTCTTCGCCGCCTTCAGGGGCCTTGCCGCTCTCGCCCGCCGCCGGGGCGAGTTCGCGCAGGCCGAGCACTGGGAAAATCGCGCCGAAGAGATGCGGATCGCCGTCGAGCGTGATTTCTGGCTGGACGATCTCGGCTTCTATGCGCTGGCGATCGACGGCGCCGGAGAGCCGTGCAAGGTGCGCACCTCGAATGCCGGACACCTGCTCTATGTCGGCCTGCCCGAACCGGCGCGGGCTAAGATGGTCGCCGACCAGTTGCTTTCGGCTTCCTTCCACTCCGGCTGGGGGGTGCGAACGCTTTCCGACGATGCTGTGCTGTTCAACCCGATGTCGTACCACAATGGTTCCATCTGGCCGCATGACACGGCGATGTGCGGCGCCGGCCTGGCGCGGTTCGGCGAGCGTGACAGCGTGGTGCGGCTGATGAGCGGTACGTTCGAATCGGCAGTGCATTTCAACATGCGACTGCCGGAACTGTTCTGCGGCTTCACCCGCTCGCCGGGCGAAGCGCCGATCGCCTACCCCGTCGCCTGCCTGCCGCAAGCGTGGTCGGCAGGCTCGGCCTTCATGCTGATGCAGGCGTGCCTCGGTCTGGAAATCGACGGCTGGAACGGCGAAATCCACGTCACTCGACCCCGTTTGCCGATCGGCATCGATACGCTGACGCTCAGGCATCTGGGTGTCGGCGAAAAGAGGGTCGATCTTACCTTCCAGCGTGTCGGCGACCGCGTCGTCGCCTTTCTCGCCGACCGCCATGAAGGGCTGGTTCCGCTGATCGTGCGGACATGATCGGAACGGCTTTCAACGGGAACCGATCCCAGGGTTTGTGCGTTGCAAAAAACACAGGTTCTCACGGGCGATCGTCGGCTGCGAACACTCAAATGGAACCATGAAGAAAAAGGCCCTGACGGCCAAAATTGAGTTGGAATTGGAATGACCGATTATGGCATGGCCCTGCTCTGGGTCTTGATCCTTGCAAGCCTTGGCCTTTCGATTCTAGCCGTTCTGTTATCGATCTCCAGGCAACGTCGTAGCCATAGCTTGACGGTTGCACCGACTGCCGGCGAGGACGTCGCATCGGAAGCGACGCGCAAGGTTTTGCGGGAGTTCGAGAAGAATGGACAATCTCCCGACGCGGCGCTGGTGAACTGGTCGCCCGACACCTTGCGCAAGATACTTGCCGACGACCTGCCGGACGCGCAGGTCATCGTCGTCTCGAACCGAGAACCCTATATCCACAACATCAAGGACGACGGCGTCGAGCTTCTGGTGCCGGCCAGCGGCCTGGTGTCGGCGCTTGAGCCTATCACCCGCGCCTGCAGCGGCACCTGGATCGCCTATGGCGGCGGAACTGCGGATCGTCTGACGGTCGACAGCAACGATCGGGTTCAGGTGCCGCCGGACAATCCGTCCTATACGCTGCGCCGCGTGTGGCTGAGCGACGACGAATATCAGGGCTATTATCTCGGCTTTGCCAATGAAGGGCTTTGGCCGCTCTGCCATATCGCCTTCACACGGCCGGTCTTCCGTGCCTCGGACTGGGAGGCCTATGAGGCCGTCAACCGCAAATTCGCCGATATGGTGGTTGCCGAGGCGCGCAATGAGCGGCCGATCGTGCTGGTTCAGGATTACCATTTCGCGCTCCTGCCGCGCATGATCCGCGAGCGCCTGCCGGAGGCGATCATCATCACCTTCTGGCACATCCCGTGGCCGAACTCCGAAGTGTTCAGCATCTGCCCATGGCGCGAACGCGTTCTTGATGGACTGCTCGGGAGCTCGATCATCGGCTTTCACACCCAGTTTCATGCCAATAATTTCACTGAAAGCGTAGACAGGTTCCTGGAAAGCCGGATCGAGCGCGCCGACGCCGCGATCTCGTATGGCGGGCGGACGACACTGGTGCACGCCTATCCCATCTCCATCGAATGGCCGGCCGAACTCCTGGCCAAACTGTCACCGGTCGAGGAAAGCCGCGCCCGCCTGCGTGAGCGGTTCGGCCTGTCGGCGGACGTCAAGCTGTGCGTCGGCGTCGAGCGCCTGGACTACACCAAGGGCATCCTCGACCGCTTCCATGCGCTGGACGAATTGTTTACGCGCCACCCCGAGTGGATCGGCAAGGTAGTGTTCCTGCAGATTGCTGCCCCAAGCCGCGGCACGCTGCCGGCGTACCAGCAATTGCACGATGAATGCCTGCGTTATGCCAACGAGCTCAACCAGCGCTACGGTCATGACGGCTACAAGCCCGTGGTCATGGTGGCTGAGCACCATTCGCAGCAACAGGTCTATGAGATCTATCGCGCCGCCGACATCTGCATGGTCACCAGCCTGCATGACGGCATGAACCTCGTAGCCAAGGAATTCGTCGCCGCGCGTGACGACGAACAGGGCGTGCTGTTGCTCAGCACGTTTGCCGGCGCGTCGCGCGAACTGCTGGAAGCACTGATCGTCAATCCTTACGACGCGGCGATGATGAGCCAGGTGCTGCTGCAGGCGCTGACCATGTCACCGGACGAACAACGCGAGCGCATGCGCCCGATGCGCGAAATAGTGCGCGACAACAATGTCTTTCGCTGGGCCGGCAGCATGCTGCTCGATGCGGCGCGCCTGCGCAAACGCGGCGACCTCGAAAGAGCGACAAGTGTCGCCGAGCGGCCCGCAAACACCGGCAGCAACATCGTCTCACTGTTCGACCGCATGCGGAAGGTGGCGTCATGAATAGCCTGTCGAAAGCACCGGGCCTGCCAACCGCACCCGACCTGCCGGAAGGACAATGGGCGCTTTTCCTCGACATCGACGGCACATTGCTGGAGCACGCCGCGCACCCCGACGCCGTGTCCGTGAGCGACGAACTGCGCAACCTCCTCGGCGCCGTCGACAAACGGCTGGACGGCGCCGTCGCCTTTATCACCGGCCGCTCGGTCGAGGGCGCCGACCGCCTGTTTCATCCGTTGAAGCTGCGTGTTGCCGGTCTCTATGGGCTGGAACACCGGCTGACGCCGGACGGCCCGGTCGTTACCGCGGATGCTCCCGCCGATATCGCTGCCCTTGCCGACGCCATCGAGGCCGAACTCGATGACGGCCTTGTTCATATCGAGCGCAAGGGTCCGATCCTCGCCATCCATACGCGTGCGGCGCCGCATCTGCTGGCCAGGGCAACGCATCTTGTCGAACAGGCTTTGACCGAGCTTCCCAAGGGCTATCGGGTTATCCCGGGCAATGCCGGCGTCGAACTCATGCCGCTCGAAGCCGCCAAGGGCGCTGCCGTGCGGCGTTTCATGGCAATCCCGCCCTTTGCCGGACGCCGGCCGGTCTTTCTCGGCGACGACACCGCCGACGAAAACGGTTTCGAGGCGATCAACGAGGCCGGCGGCATCTCGATCCGGGTCAAGCCGCGTGGGCCGACCGTGGCCCAATACAGGCTCGATGATGTCACCTGCGCGATAGCTTGGCTTGCCGCCAATTTCGACGCATCACCGGCCCTCAACCGCAAAGCGTCCTGATCCCTGCCGTCTGCGGGTCGAATCAAGATCGCCGCGATTGCGCCGACCTTCGCCAAAAGCCGATCGATAAGCGCTGTTCTCATTGAATATCTTTAAGGCCAAAGCCGGCAAATGGATTGCTTGCCGGTTCCCCTGCGTCAGGCATAACCTGCGCAGTCGACGCGTGAGGGCGCGTGCGGCATCAAGGGGAGGACATCGCAGTGACCATACAAGGCGCATCACCTGATCTATACAATGAGGATCTGGCTCCGGCCAAAGTCCGAAACTGGGGGCCGTTCTCGATCTTCAACGTCTGGACGTCGGACGTCCACAGCCTCTGGGGCTATTATCTCGCCGCAAGCCTGTTCCTGTTTTGCGGCGGCTTCGTCAATTTCATCATCGCCATCGGCATCGGTTCGCTGATCATCTACGCGCTGATGAACATGGTCGGCTATGCCGGCGTGAAGACCGGCGTGCCCTACCCCGTGCTGGCGCGCGCCTCCTTCGGCATCTGGGGCGCCAACATTCCGGCCCTGGTGCGCGCCATCGTCGCCTGCTTCTGGTACGGCGCGCAGACGGCGGCGGCATCGGGCGCGATCGTGGCGTTGCTGATCCGCTCGCAATGGTTCGCCGATTTCAACGCCAACACGCATTTCCTCGGCCATACGGGTCTGGAAGTGATCTGTTTTGTGGTCATCTGGGCACTGCAATTGCTGATCATCCAGAACGGCATGGAAACGGTGCGCCGCTTCCAGGATTGGGCCGGCCCGGCGGTGTGGGTGATGATGTTGATCCTGGCGATCTATCTCTGTGTAAAATCCGGGAGATTTGCCTTTACCAGCGACATCCCGATGGATGTGCTGCTCGACAAGACAAAGGATGCCGGCGTACCCGGAACCCCTGGCTCCTGGACGTCGCTGTTTGCGGTGGCCGCGATCTGGGTCACCTATTTCTCGGCGCTCTATCTCAATTTCTGCGATTTCGCCCGCTATGCCCCAGACAAGGCATCGCTGCGCAAGGGCAACATCTGGGGCCTGCCGATCAATCTCATCCTGTTCTCGCTGGTCGCCGGCGTGACCACCATCGCTGCCTTCGACGTCTATGGCGAAGTGCTTCTGCATCCCGACCAGATCTCGGCGAAATTCGACAGCTGGTTCCTGGCAGCGCTTGCAGCCCTGACTTTTGCCGTGGCAACGCTCGGCATCAATGTGGTGGCAAACTTCGTCTCGCCGGCCTTCGACTTCTCCAATGTCTTTCCCCGGCAGATCGACTTCAAGAAGGGCGGCTATATCGCGGCCGTGATCGCGCTGGTGCTTTATCCCTTCGCGCCGTGGGAAGGCAGTGCCGCGTCTTTCGTCAACGTCATCGGCGCGACGATGGGGCCGATCTTCGGGGTGATGATGGTCGACTACTATCTGATCCGGAAGGGCGAGGTCGACGTCGAGGCACTGTACCGCGAAGATGGCGAGTTCCGCTTCCAGGGCGGCTGGCACGTCAACGCCTTCATAGCCGCCGGCATCGGCGCCATCTTCTCCTCGGTCCTGCCGAACTTCACCAACTTGCTGCCGGCATGGTGGGGCGTTTATGGCTGGTTCTTCGGCGTCGGCATTGCAGGGGTCATCTACTACGTCCTTCGCACCGCCGCCCTTGGCGCAGGGGCCAGGACGGCAAAGGCGTGAAATGAGAGATAGGGAGTAGTCAGTAGTCAGTAGTCAGTGGGAATAGTATAACTCCCTACTCCCTACTCCCTACTCCCTACCATCTCAGCCAACCTCCGCACCGTGTTCCAGTTGCGTGCGGTGCCGATGCCCATGCGCTTGTGGTTCATGGCAGCGAGCAGCCGCGAGCTTGGCCGCTCGCGCGAAAAGACGACCCAGATGTCACCGTTGACCGAAGCCACCTTCTCGTCCTCCGCGGCATAGGCCTGGAGCGCGGCCACACCATCCGCTGGCGCTGGCTTGCGCATCACCCGCACAGCCACCTGATCGCCTGCCTCGGCAGAGTCGGCCGGGAATGGGTTGCCGGCGGCAAGTTTCAGCCAATCCTCGGCAGTGCGCACGATGATGACGACGTTGCGGCCGAAGGTTTTTTCGAAGGCCGTTTCCAGCCGCTGTTCCAGCTTGGCGATGCCGGTCGCCCGTGTCTCGAAGACCAGATTGCCGGTCGCCACCAGGGTGCGCGGGTTCTTCAGCCCAAGCTGTTCAGCCATCGCCTTGAGGTCGGCCATGACGACCCGGCGGCCTTCGCCGAGGATAATGCTGTAGAGCAGCGCAACATAGGTCTGCATCAGCTGCGAAACCTCACCGTGGCCCTAGACCAGTCGCGACTGGTCCACCGCGGCCGAGATGAAGCTGGCGAACAGGGGATGCGGCTCAAGCGGCCGGCTCTTCAGCTCCGGATGGTACTGGACGCCGATGAACCAGGGATGGTCGGGGTATTCGACCGTTTCCGGCAGCACGCCGTCGGGCGACATGCCGGCAAACACCAGGCCGCAATCTTCCAGCCGCTCCTTGTAGTCGATATTGACCTCGTAGCGGTGGCGATGGCGCTCGGAAATCTGGGTGTCGCCATAGATGTCGGCGATCTTCGAACCCTTGGCGAGTTCAGCCTGATAGGCGCCAAGCCGCATGGTGCCGCCGAGATCGCCGGTTTCGCGGCGCTTCTCCAGCATGTTGCCTTTCAGCCATTCGGTCATCAGGCCGACGACCGGCTCGTCGGTCGGACCGAATTCGGTCGACGAGGCGTGTTCGACGCCGGCCAGCGAGCGCGCCGCCTCGATGCAGGCCATCTGCATGCCGAAGCAGATGCCGAAATACGGCACCTTGCGCTCGCGGGCGAATTTCGCCGCCAGGATCTTGCCTTCCGAGCCGCGCTCGCCGAAGCCGCCGGGCACCAGGATGCCGTGCACCTTTTCCAGCCACGGCGTGGGGTCTTCCTTCTCGAAAATCTCGCTCTCGATCCAGTCGAGCTTGACCTTGACGCGGTTGGCCATGCCGCCATGCGACAAAGCCTCGATCAGCGATTTGTAGGCATCCTTGAGGCCGGTGTATTTGCCGACAATGGCAATCGTCACCTCGCCTTCCGGATTGTGGATGCGGTTGGACACGGCCTGCCAGGGCTCCATACGTGGCTTCGGCGCCGGATCGATACCGAAGGCGGCCAGCACTTCCGAATCGAGCCCTTCCTTGTGGTAAGCCATCGGCACGTCATAGATGTGGGGCACGTCGAGCGCCTGGATGACGGCACTTTCGCGCACATTGCAGAACAGCGACAGTTTTCTGCGCTCTTCCTTGGGGATGGCGCGGTCGGCGCGGACCAGCAGGATATCGGGCGCGATGCCGATGCCGCGCAGTTCCTTGACCGAATGCTGGGTCGGCTTGGTCTTCAACTCGCCGGCCGTCGGGATGTAAGGCATCAAGGTCAGGTGGACATAGACGGCGTTGTTGCGCGGCAGATCGTTGCCGAGCTGACGGATCGCCTCGAGAAACGGCATCGCCTCGATATCGCCAACCGTGCCGCCGATCTCGCACAGCACGAAATCATAGTCGTCATTGCCGTCGAGCACGAAATTCTTGATCTCGTCGGTGACATGCGGAATGACCTGCACGGTGGCGCCGAGATAGTCGCCGCGCCGTTCGCGCTCGATGATGTTCTTGTAGATGCGGCCGGTGGTGATGTTGTCCTGCTGGTTGGCCGAGCGGCCGGTGAAGCGCTCGTAATGGCCAAGATCGAGATCGGTCTCGGCGCCGTCATCGGTGACGAAAACCTCGCCATGCTGGTAAGGCGACATCGTTCCGGGATCGACATTGAGATAGGGATCGAGCTTTTTGATGCGTGCGCGATAGCCTCGCGCCTGCAAGAGAGCCCCAAGGGCCGCTGCAGCGATGCCTTTTCCAAGTGAGGAAACCACGCCGCCTGTGATGAATACATATCGCGCCATGGGAGTCATCGCTTAACGCGGCCGAATTGATTCCGCCAGAGAAAAAACCGCCGCTGAGGCTTTTTCCAGAGAAGGCGCGATAGTCCCGAGGTTCGAGACTGGTGTTTTGGTCAAAACAAAAGGGCCGGCAAAAGCCGGCCCTTTCGGCAGGTTTGTGAAAGCGTCAGATGATGACGACCTTGGTGCCGACCCTGACGCGGCTGTAGAGGTCCATGACGTGCTCGTTGATCATGCGGAAGCAGCCATTGGAGGCGCTGGTTCCGATCGACTGCGGCGCGATGGTGCCGTGGATGCGCAGATGCGTGTCCTTCTTGCCGTCGTAGAGATAGATGGCGCGGGCGCCGAGCGGGTTCTGGCCGCCGCCGGGCATTCCGTCCTTGTACTGGCCATAATGCTTGGGTTCGCGCTTCTGCATGTCGAGCGTCGGGATCCAGCGCGGCCATTCCTGCTTGTCGCCAACGGCAACCTTGCCCTTGAACTGCAGGCCTTCGCGGCCGACCGCGATCGCATAGCGGCGGGCGGTGAAAGCCGATTCGACGAGGTAGAGGCGGCGCGCGCTGGTATCGATGACGATCGTACCCGGCTCATAGCCGCTGAATTCGACGTCCTGCGGCACGAATTCCGGCTTCACCTTGAACTGCTTCTTGGCTTGCCGCTTGGCGAGAGCCTGGTCGAGCGCGCGCGTTTCGGGGAGATAGGCAATCGACGAGGCAGAGGACGTGCCGCCGAACAGGCCGGCGAACAGTCCGCCGCTCGTCGGCTTCTGGCCCGGGGCCTCGCTGCGCAATTCGCCATTGTTGCCGGTCAGCGCGATATTCATCGCTTCGGCCGGAAGCGGTTCAGCCGATTCGATCGGCTCGATCGGCGCGATCGGGTCAACCGGAGCGATGATCTTGGTGGTCTTCTTGCCTGGCTTGGCGTCGGCAACCACGACCGGCTTGCCCTTGCTTGCCAGGAACGCCTGGCGCTGGGCATCGGCCCTGGCTTTCGCCGCATCGCGCATCGCCAGCTTGCGGGCCTCGAGCGCCTTGACGCGGGCGAGATCCCTGTCGGCGGCGATCTTGTCTTCGAGCTTGCTGATCTGAGCCAGATCATCCGGGCTCGGGTTTTTCTTCTTCTTGAGAAGCTTCAGCTGCGTCGCATCGCTCTTGGCGGCGACGTTGATGACAGCGGTTTTGCCAACCGCCTGCGGTGAGGTCATTGCCGGAGTGCCGGCGAAGACCGCGGAGCTCATGCCGAATACGGCACAAAACCCCATGAAAATGAAGCTGCGAAGCTGCATGGCGAAGATCCGATCGTTCAATGCTTGTTGCCCACGGCGTCGCCCGGCGCCCCCCAAGGGCGCAGAAAGTGCCGCCGGCAATCTATAATCGAAGTGGCGTACGGGCCTCAAGCACGGGGTGCGGTCGAATCTTCGTGATCGTGTGCCATTTGCCGCGACTGTGTTGAAACAACAACAGATCGCGGCATCTGACGCTACCGACTACTGGTTCGGAACCTGCGGTGTCACCGGCAAGGTAACGCCATTGGTAGCCGGCGGCGTAGCCGAATCGGTTGCAGGTGGCGTCGCCGGAGATGGAGCCGTCGCCGGGGCCGTGGTGGCGGGCGGCGTGGTGGCGGCGCCGTTGGCCGCGGGCGCGGCCGGTGCGGTGTTGCCCGAAGGCGGCGTCGGCGCCGTCGTGCCGGGCAACTGATTGAGCACGCCGTTGCCGCTGTCGGCCGGCACGCGGTCGAGAATGTCGATCGGTTTTTCGCCATAGCGGGCAACGATCGAGAGTGTCAGCGACGTCACGAAGAAGGCCGCGGCCAGGATCGCCGTCGCCCGCGTCAGCGCATTGGCGGCGCCACGCGCGGTCATGAAACCGGAACCGCCGCCAATGCCGAGACCACCGCCTTCGGAGCGTTGCAGCAGCACCACGCCGACAAGGGCGAGCACGACCATGAGGTGGATGACGATCAGTACGGTTTCCATATTTTATCCTGGCAAGCCCTGCCGCTCCCTGGCGATCAGGGCCGGTGATTTGGAGGCGGCTCCATACAATGCTTTAACGGCATTTCCAAGCCCGTGGCCGGAATATGGGAAGCAATGCGCCCTTTGCAACGATTTCCGCCGAACTGCTGCGTTCATAAGTCTATGACCGAACTGGTCGGCAACGAAATTCCGGGGCCTACGAGATATTCTGGTATGCCTCGGCGATGGCGAGAAAGTCGGACGCCTTCAGGCTGGCGCCGCCAACCAGCGCGCCATCGACGTTTTTGACGCCTAGCAGTTCGACAGCGTTGGACGCCTTGACCGAGCCGCCATAGAGGATGCGCATCTTGCCGGCCACGGCTGCGCCGAGCGCTTCCGCCAGTTTTTGGCGGATATGCGCGTGCGCCTCCGCCACGTCTTCGGCGGTCGGCGTCAGGCCGGTGCCGATAGCCCATACCGGCTCGTAGGCGATAACGGTGTTGGCGGGCGTTGCGCTCGGTGGCACCGAGCCGGCGACCTGGCGCGATAACACGTCGAGTGCTGTGCCCGCTTCGCGCTCGGCCTTGGTCTCGCCGATGCAGATGATGGCGACGAGCCCTGCCCGCCACGCCGCCGAGGCCTTGGCGAGGACGATGGCATCGTCCTCGCTGCGCTGTTCGCGGCACTCGGAATGGCCGACAATGACGTGGCTGGCGCCCGCATCCTTCAGCATCTCGGCTGAGACGCAGCCGGTGAAGGCGCCGCTTTCCTTGATGTGGCAGTCCTCGCCACCGGCCCGCACCGGCGTGCGCGACAGGATTTCGACGGCGCGCGACAGTAAGGTCGCCGGCACGCAGACCAATGCTTCGGTCTCTGCGTCGAGCCCGCTCATGAAGCCGTTGCCGATCATCCTGAGCTCGTTCAGCGAAGCGCTGGTGCCGTTCATTTTCCAGTTGCCGGCAACGAGCGGTCGAATTCCTGGCGTCATGGGGATCTGGTTCTCCGGGCGACATTGGGGTCTCGCCCTCCCTATCAAAATCAGGCCACAAAGCAATCGACAGTGAGCCGGAAGGGCGCTATTGCGCTTGTTTCAGACTCGGGCGCACGCAAAACTGCGCAAAAATCGGAAGTAACAATGCTTGGTATATTGAGAAGCGCGGCAGGGACCTGGGTCGCGAAAGCCCTGCTGTCGCTGCTGGTGTTGAGTTTCCTTGCCTGGGGCGTCACCACGCGGATGACGGGCGGCTTCCTGGCTGGCCATCATGCGGTGATCACCGCCGGCAGCACCACCGTGTCGATCACCGAATACCGCCTCGCCTACGATCGCCAGATCGCCATGCTGCAACAGCAGATCGGCCAGCGCATCAGCCGCGACCAGGCCAAGGCCTATGGCATCGACAACCAGGTGCTGGCTCAGTTGGTGTCCGGCGCCGTCCTCGACGAACAGGCGCGCAAGCTCGGGCTTGGCTTCTCCAAGGACAGGCTGGCCGAACTGACGCGGCAGGAACCCGCCTTCCAGGGCCCGAATGGCCAGTTCGACCGCCGGCTGTTCGAATCCCGCCTGCGCGAACTGGGAATGCGGCCGGAGGATTATCTGAAGAACCGGGCTCAGGTGGCGGTGCGCCAGCAGATCGTCGAAGCGGTTTCGGACGGGCTCAAGGCTCCGGATACCTTCTTCAAGGCAGTTGCGCTCTATCGCGGCGAAGACCGCACCATCGACTATCTGATCTTGCCAAAGGCGTTGGTGGAGCCGATCGAGGCGCCATCCGACAGCGTGCTTCAGGCTTATTTCGAGGCCAACAAGAAAACCTACGCGGCGCCAGAATACCGCAAATTCTCCTATGTCCGGCTCGAGCCCGAAGACATCATGGATGTCAGCGCCGTAACGGACCAGCAGGTCAGCGACGACTACAACAAGAACAAGGGCCGCTACACCACGCCGGAAATGCGCACCATCGAACAGCTGGTGTTTCCTTCCGCGGACGCCGCCAAGGCGGCATCCGATTCGCTGAAGACGGGCGCCACTTTCGACAAGATCGTCACCGCGCAGGGCAAGACCCCGGCCGACACGCTGCTCGGCACGCTCTCCAAGGATAAGATCACCGACAAGGCGGTCGCCGATGCCGCATTCGCGCTTGCCGTCAACGAAGTCAGCCCGGTCGTCCAGGGCGCGTTCGGTCCGGTGCTTTTGCGCGTTACCGAGATCAAACCGGAAACGGTGAAGCCGCTGGCCGAAGTGTCAGACCAGATCCGCAAGGATCTGGCGCTTGGCGAAGCAAGCCGCATCCTGCTCGACGTGCACGACAATTACGAAGACACCCGCGCCGCCGGCAGCACGCTGGCCGAAGCCGCCGCCAAACTCAAGCTCAAGGACGTTACCGTCGAGGCCATAGACCGCACCGGCCTCAAGCCGGACGGCACCATCATCAAGGACCTGCCGGCATCGCCGGACCTCATCAAGGCGGTGTTCCAGGCCGAGCCCAACACCGAGAATCAAGCCCTGACCACCCCTAACAACGGCTTCGTGTTCTATGAACTGACATCGATCACGCCGGCTCGCGACCGCACGCTGGACGAAGTCCGCCAGCGCGTGGTGGCGGACTGGACGACAGAGGAAACGACCAAGCGGCTGACCGCGAAAGCAGACGAACTCGACAAGCGCCTCAAGGCTGGCACCACACTCGACGTCATCGCCGGCGAACTGAAGCTTGAAAAGCAGACCAAGCGCGGCGTGAAGCGCGAGGCCGACGATGTCGATTTCGGCAAGGAGGGTGCTGCTGCGATGTTCGGCGTCGGCGAAGGCGGCACCGGGCTGATCCCCTCGCCCACCGGCGACGGCCAGATCCTGTTCAAGGTCGCCGAAGTGTTCGAGCCGGCCGGAGCCGACGCCAGCTCGGTACCCGACGATGCGCAAAAATCCTTCACGCAAGGCATGTCCGACGATCTGCTCGACCAGTTGGTGGCGCAGTTGCAGACGCAGTACGCCGTCAGCGTCGACCAGGCCGCCGTTGCCCAAGCCCTCGCCCAATGAATGGCCCTAGCCCAATGAACGTCTTGGCCGAATGAGCGCCCTGAAGACCCATATCGCCAAGGTCGCCACGGGAACCGGGCTTACCTTCGAGGAAGCGCGCGAAGCTTTCGACATCATCATGTCTGGCGACGCGACGCCGGGCCAGATCGGCGGCTTCCTGATGGCCTTGCGTGTGCGCGGCGAGACGGTGAGCGAGATTTCCGGGGCCGTCGCCACCATGCGTGCCAAGATGCTGCGCGTCGAAGCTCCTGAGGGCGCAATCGACATCGTCGGCACCGGCGGCGACAATTCGCATTCAGTCAACATCTCGACCGCTTCGGCCTTCGTCATTGCTGGCTGCGGCGTGCCGGTCGCCAAGCACGGCAATCGGGGCCTGTCGTCGCTGACGGGCGCTGCCGATGTGCTGGTCGCGCTCGGCGTCAAGATCGATATCCCACCAGAGGTAATCGGCCGCTGCATCCAGGATGCCGGCGTCGGCTTCATGTTCGCACCTGCGCACCACCCGGCGATGAAGCATGTCGGCCCGACCCGCGTCGAGCTCGGCACGCGCACCATCTTCAACCTGCTCGGACCGCTGTCCAATCCGGCCGGCGTCAGCAGGCAGGTGGTCGGCGTGTTCCTGCCGGAATGGATCGTGCCGGTGGCCGAGACATTGAAGGCGCTGGGCACCGAGCATGCCTGGGTCGTCCATGGCGACGGCTATGACGAGATCACTACCACCGGCGAGACTGTGGTTGCGGAACTGGCCGGTGGCGAGATCCGTCATTTCACGCTCACCCCGGAAGCGGTCGGCCTGCAGCGCCACAGCAAGGACGAGCTGCGCGGCGGCGATGCCGCCTACAATGCCAAGGCGTTGCGCGACATGCTGGGCGGTGCTGCCGGCGCCTATCGCGATACGGTGCTGATGAATGCCGGCGCCGGCATGGTGGTAGCCGGCAAGGCGACGACGCTTGCCGACGGCATGGCCGCGGCCACACAGGCCATCGACAGCGGCCGGGCGCTGGGCGTGCTCGACAGGCTGGTCGAGATTTCGAACGGATGAGCCGTGGCTGACATTCTGCGCAAGATCGAGGCCTACAAACGCGACGAGATCGCGGCGGCGAAGGCGCGGATACCGTTGGCCGAGATCAAGGCGCGAGCCAAGGATGCCGACGCACCGCGTGGCTTTCTGAGGGCGCTTGAGGCGAAGCGCAGATCGGGCAGCTTCGGCCTGATCGCCGAGATCAAAAAGGCAAGCCCTTCCAAAGGCTTGATCCGTGCCGATTTCGACCCGCCCGCACTGGCGCAGGCCTATGAGAAAGGCGGTGCCGCCTGTCTTTCGGTGCTGACCGATGCGCCATCCTTCCAGGGCGCGCCGGAATTTCTCACCAATGCACGCAAGGCAGTGTCCCTGCCCGCGCTGCGCAAGGATTTCCTGTTCGACCCTTACCAGGTCTACGAGGCTCGCGCATGGGGCGCCGATGCCATCCTGATCATCATGGCCAGCGTCGATGATGCCTTGGCGAGCGAATTGGAAGCGACCGCGTTCGAACTCGGCATGGACGCGCTGATCGAGGTGCATGACGAGGCCGAGACGCAGCGCGCGGTAAAACTCTCGTCGCAGCTGATCGGCATCAACAACCGCAATCTGAGAACATTCGAGACCAGCCTCGAGACCTCGGAACGGCTGGCGTCGATGGTGCCGGGCGGCCGATTGCTGGTCAGCGAGAGCGGCATTTTCACCCACGACGATTGCTTCAGGATGCAAAAGACCGGCATCAGCACCTTCCTCGTCGGCGAGAGCCTGATGCGGCAAGAGGATGTCGCTGCGGCAACGCGGCTGCTTTTGACAGGCAAGGCGAAGGCAGAGGCCATCTGAGGATGGCAGCCGCCCTCACCCATCTCGGCGCCAAGGGCGAGGCCAACATGGTCGATGTCGGCGACAAGGCGGAGACGACGCGCACGGCGGTCGCCGAGGGCTTTGTCTCGATGCGGGCCGAAACCCTGAAGATGATCCTCGACGGCGACGCCAAGAAGGGCGATGTGCTGGGTACCGCGCGCATTGCCGGCATCATGGCGGCCAAGAAGACGCATGAGCTGATTCCGCTCTGCCATCCGCTGCTTTTGACCAAGGTGTCGGTCGACATCGAACCGGACACCACGCTGCCCGGCCTCAGGGTCACCGCGCTTGCCCGCGTCACCGGCAAGACCGGGGTCGAGATGGAGGCGCTGACCGCGGCATCTGTCGCGTGCCTGACCATTTACGACATGGCCAAGGCGGTCGACCGCGCCATGGTGATTTCCGGTATAAAGCTGGTGGAAAAGACCGGCGGCAAGTCCGGCGACTACAAGGCGGGTTCGTAAATGGTGCTGGTTCCGGTCGCCGAGGCGCTTCAACGCCTCCTCGACGGCGCTGTGGCGTTGCCCGGTGAAAGCGTCGCGCTGGCGGATGCGGCCGGCCGGGTGCTGGTGGAGCCGGTCGTGGCGCTGCGTACCCAGCCGCCTTTCAATGCATCTGCCATGGACGGCTATGCCGCACGGGCGCAGGATGTGGCGTCCGCTCCGGCGCGGCTTTCGGTGATCGGCATGGCGCCCGCAGGGCGCCGCTTTGACGGCACAGTTGGTAAATCCGAGGCCGTGCGCGTCTTCACCGGCGCGCCGCTGCCTGAAGGCGCAGACACCATCGTCATCCAGGAAAATGTCCGCGATCTCGGCGGTAGCCGGATCGAGGTCACCGAACCGACGGCGAAGAACCGCAATATCCGCCGCCTTGGACTGGATTTTGCGCAAGGCGACGTGCTGCTGGAAAAAGGCCGCGTGCTCGATCCGGCTGCATTGTCGCTGGCGGCGTCGGCCAATCATTCCCGGCTGAACGTGGTGCAACGGCCGCTGGTCGCCATAATCGCCACCGGCGACGAATTGCTGCCACCGGGCAGCGAACCTGGCCCCGACCAGATCATCTCGTCCAACGCCTATGGCGTCGCTGCTGTGGCGCAGTCGGTCGGCGCTCGCGCGCTCGATCTCGGTATAGCGGCCGATCGCAAGGAAGCGATCGCGGCGCTGGTGAAAAAGGCGGTCGATGCGAAAGCCGACGTCATCGTCACGCTCGGCGGCGCCTCGGTCGGCGACCATGATCTCGTCCATGACGTGCTGACCGGCGAAGGCATGAACCTCGACTTCTGGAAGCTCGCCATGCGCCCGGGCAAGCCGCTGATGTTCGGGCGGCTGGGCGATATCAGGTGCATCGGCCTGCCCGGCAATCCGGTGGCGAGCCTGGTCTGCTCGCAATTGTTCCTGAAGCCGCTGTTGGCGCAGCTCGGCGGCCGTCCCCACCGGCAGGACATCCGCCAGGCTCAGCTTGGCGCCGCGATGCCGGCCAATGATCTAAGGCAAGACTATGTGCGCGCCGTGGTCCGGGAAGAAGCCGGCGCATTGGTGGCGACGCCGTTCGGCATCCAGGATTCCTCGATGCTGAGAATGCTGGCCGACGCCAACGGCCTGATCGTGCGCGAGCCCTTCGCTCCGGCGGCAGAAGCAGGCGCCGCTTGCAGCGTTCTGATGTTGCGCTGAAGGTCGCGGATCCAAGCCGTTAATTCCAAGAGATAAGACTGGTTGTTACTCCGCCAGCAATGTCCGCGTCAGCGGATGTGTCGGATCGGCAAGCCCGTCGACGATGCTGAAATGATGCCGGTCCGGCTCGACCACTGTGCTGGTCGTGGCGCCGAGGCCGATCCAGATGTTGGCAAGCAGCGCATTCTGGCGCAGGAACTCCGCCCGCTCGCCGCCGCCGGCCCAGCAGGTGATGCGCGCGCCCTGCATGGGGCGCAGCAGAACCGGGCTTTCGGCCAGTGCTTCCGCTTCATCGATGGCCAGTGTCGCGTTCATCCCCGTCCGCATGATCGGCCGCAGATCATGAACCCCGGAGATCGAGACGACATTGCGTATGCGGCCGGCCACATCGGCGGCCAGAGGCGTCGTTGTCGTCACCATCCTGGAGGCGAGATGGCCGCCGGCGGAATGCCCGGTCAGGATCACCGGCCCGCCGACCATCGTCGCCGCCTTGCCGATCGCCGCCGCGATTTCCCTGACGATGCCGGAAATGCGTATGTCGGGACAAAGCGTGTAAGTCGGCATTGCCACGGCAAAGCCATTGGCAACCGCGCCGTTGGCCAGATGCGACCATGGCTTGTTGTCGAACGCCTTCCAGTAACCGCCATGGATGAAGACGACGAGCCCTTTGGGCATGACATCGGGAAGGAACAGATCGAGCCTGTTGCGCGGGCTGTCGCCATAGGCGATGTCGAGCTTGGCCCGACCGGACGCCGACATTGTGTCGCGAAAAGCCTGTGCCGGTGTGTCCCACGCGGCCGGCCAGCGATTGCTGCCGGCAATGTTGTCGCCGTTGGCGTAGGCATTGTCCCAATCGGCAACACGATGTTGGAGCATCTGCATCCCTCCCGGATGGCTTCAGTTCAGTCGACAGGAATGGCCGCCGAACAGGGCGGCGTCAATCCTGCGACCTAAAAACATTTTAGGCTTGAAACAAATTTCGACTGGTGCGATCCTGCGCCTTGTTCAGCCATGGGCGCGAGGCAGACAGGGGCAGCCGAAAATGCTTGGGCCATCAGCGCATATCGACACATTCACGCGCGACAACCTGCCGCCGCCGGAGCAATGGCCGGAGTTTTTGCTCGACGGCTTCGACTATCCCGACCACATAAATGCCGCCGTCGAATTGACCGACAGGCTGGTCGAAAAAGGGTTCGGCGACCACACCGCGCTGATCGGCAATGGCCGCCGCCGCACCTACAAGGAACTGTCCGACTGGACCAACAGGCTCGCCCATGCCCTGGTCGAGAATTATGGCGTCAAGCCGGGCAACCGGGTGCTGATCCGCTCGGCCAACAATCCGGCCATGGTCGCCTGCTGGCTGGCCGCCACCAAGGTTGGCGCGGTGGTCGTCAACACCATGCCGATGCTGCGCGCCGGCGAACTCGCCAAGATCGTCGACAAGGCGGAAATCACGGTTGCGCTTTGCGATACAAGGCTGATGGACGAGATGACCGCCTGCGCCAAGGGCAGTGCGTATCTCAAGCAGGTCATTGGCTTCGACGGCACGGCCAACCATGACGCGGAACTCGACCGCGCCGCCCTCGACAAGCCGGTCACCTTCACTGCCGTCAACACCGGCCGCGACGATGTCGCCCTGCTCGGCTTCACCTCCGGCACCACCGGCGTGCCGAAGGCGACGATGCATTTCCACCGCGACCTGCTGATCATCGCCGACGCCTATGCCCGCGAAATCCTGGAGGTGACGCCCGACGACATCTTCGTCGGCTCCCCGCCCCTTGCCTTTACCTTCGGTCTTGGCGGGCTCGCCATCTTCCCGCTGCGTTTCGGCGCCGCGGCGACGCTGCTGGAACAGGCGACGCCACCCAACATGATCCACATCATCGAGACCTACAAAGCGACCATTTCCTTCACCGCTCCAACCGCCTATCGGGCCATGCTCAAGGCCATGGATCAAGGCGCTGACCTGTCCTCGCTGCGCGTCGCGGTTTCGGCGGGCGAGACGCTGCCGGCGCCTGTCTTCGAGGAATGGACTGAGAAGACCGGCAAGCCGATTCTCGATGGGATCGGCGCCACCGAGATGCTGCATATCTTCATCTCCAACCGCTTCGACGACATGAAGCCGGCCTCCACCGGCAAACCCGTCGGCGGCTATCAGGCACGCATCGTCGATGACGAGATGCGGGAGCTGCCGCGCGGCTCTACTGGCCGGCTGGCGGTGCGCGGCCCGACCGGCTGCCGCTACATGGCCGATGCCAGGCAAAAGGACTATGTCCGCGATGGCTGGAATCTCACCGGCGATACGTTCACGCAGGACGAGGATGGCTTCTTCCACTTCGCCGCGCGTTCCGACGACATGATCGTCAGCGCCGGCTACAACATCGCCGGCCCCGAGGTCGAAGCGGCGCTGCTCTCGCATCCCGACGTCGCCGAATGCGCGGTGACCGGCGCCGAGGACGGTGAACGCGGCCAGATCGTCGAGGCGCATATCGTGCTTGTGCAAGGTGTTTCGCCGGACGCATTGACCGTCAAACGCCTGCAGGACCACGTCAAGGCAACGATCGCGCCCTACAAATATCCGCGTTCGGTGAAGTTCATCGACGCCTTGCCCAAAACCCAGACCGGCAAGATCCAGCGCTTCCGGTTGCGCGCGGAGAAGAGCAATTGATTAAGCCGCACGATCCGGCGTCCGATGGCGCGCAGATGTCGTTCAAGGAGCGGATGTCCTACAGCGACTATCTGCAGCTGGACAAGGTGCTCGATGCGCAGGCGCCGCTGTCTTCGGCCCATGACGAGATGCTGTTCATCATCCAGCATCAGACATCGGAATTGTGGATGAAGCTCGCTTTGCACGAGATCGGCGCCGCGATCCGCTCTATCCGCGCCGACCGCCTCGAACCGAGCTTCAAGATGCTGTCTCGCGTCGCGCGCATCTTCGAGCAGCTCAACAATGCCTGGGACGTGCTGCGCACGATGACGCCAAGCGAATACACCGAGTTTCGCGACGCGCTCGGCCAATCCTCGGGCTTCCAGTCGTGGCAGTACCGCGCTATCGAGTTCATGGCCGGCAACCGCAACCTAGCCATGCTCGGGCCGCACAAGCACCGGCCCGATCTTACGGACAGGCTGGAAGCGATCCTGGCCACGCCGTCGCTGTACGACGAGGCGCTTCTGCTTTTGGCGCGCAATGGCTTCGACATCGGCGCCGATGCCGGGCGCACGGACTGGCGCGAGACGCGCGTCGAGAACGAAGACGTGCTGGCTGCCTGGCAAACCGTCTACCGCGACCCGCAGCGCTACTGGATGCTCTACGAACTGGCCGAGAAGCTGGTCGACTTCGAGGATTACTTCCGCCGCTGGCGCTTCAACCACGTCACCACGGTCGAGCGCATCATCGGCTTGAAGCGCGGCACGGGCGGCACCTCAGGCGCCTCCTATCTGAAGAAGATGCTGGAGGTTGTGCTGTTTCCGGAGCTCTGGACGGTCCGCACCCGGCTCTAGAGCATTTCACCGTTTAACGTAAACGGCGAAATGCTCTAGCTCTTTGATTTGACGCAATTGCGGACGGAAAACCGCTTCACACTTTTCCTGAAATTGCTCTAGTTCCTCAGGTGACCGCGGTCTTCACCGCGAAGCGGGCGTCCTGCCAGGCGCCGGTGCGCAGAATATCCTCCAGGACTTCGACCGCCTGCCAGACATCGCCATATCCGACATAGAGCGGCGTGAAGCCGAAACGGATGGTCGACGGCGCCCGGAAATCGCCGATCACGCCGCGCTCGATCAGCGCGCGCATCACCTGATAGCCATGCGGATGGAGGAACGACACCTGGCTGCCGCGCTGGCTGCCGTCGCGAGGACTTTCCAGTTCAAGCCCGTAGGCGCCGCATCTGGCTTCGACGAGCTGGATAAACAGGTCGGTCAGCGCGATGCTTTTTCTGCGCACCGCCGCCATATCGACGTCGTTCCAGATATCGAGCGCGCCCTTGAGCGCCCGCATCGACAGCACCGGCTGCGTTCCGCACAGGAAGCGGCGAATGCCGCTGCCGACGGCAAAGCCCTGCTCGAAGGCAAAGGGCCGCGCATGGCCCCACCAGCCGCTGAGCGGCTGGTGGGCATCGTCATGGTGGCGCTCGGCCGCGTAGATGAAGGCTGGCGAGCCCGGGCCGCCATTGAGGTATTTGTAGGTGCAGCCGACGGCGAAATCGGCATTGGCACGGTCAAGTTCGACCGGCAAGGCGCCGGCCGTGTGGCAGAGATCCCAGATGATCAGCGCGCCGGCGTCATGTGCCTTGCGCGTCAGCGCCGCCATGTCGCGCAACTGGCCGGATTTGTAGTTGACGTGGTTGACCAGGATGACGGCAACGCTGTCGTCGATCAGCTCCTCGATTGCGGCCGCGTCGACGCCCTCCAGCCGCAGCCGCGTTCCCGGCCGGGTCGAGGCGACGCCTTCGGCCATGTAGAGGTCGGTCGGGAAACTGTCGCCCTCGGCAACGATGACCGACCGATCCGGCCGCATGCCGAGCGCTGCGTGCAGCAGCTTGTAGATGTTGATCGAGGTTGTGTCGCAGACCACCGTCTGCCCATCAGCCGCGCCGATCAGTCGCCCGAGCTGATCTCCGAGTTCCACCGGCATGTTGAACCAGCCGGCGGTGTTCCAGGCGCGAATGAGATCGTGCGCCCATTCCTGCGTGGCGGCCTGCTGCAGTTCGCTGAAGACGACCGCTGACGCGGCGCCCAGGGAATTGCCGTCGAGATAAATCACGCCTTGCGGCAAGACAAAGCGTCCGCGCATGGAGCGCAGCGGATCGGCGGCATCCATTGCTTCGATTGTAGCGAGATCGGGTGTCGTGCTCATGATCCGGCGCCCCTCCATGGACAAACGCGCGCGGCGGAGCCTGCCGCCCAAACATGCCGGCGATCTTGAGTGGTCGCCCTTGAACTGTCAAACATTATATATAATTCACCCATTGAAAGGCTTTGATATATAATGATCCGCCGAGCGTTTATGTCTGATGGATCACGATGCTGGATGACGAGCAGACCTCGAAGACGGAAGCGGCCTATCGCCTGCTCAGGCGCGATATTCTTGCGACCCGGCTGGCGCCTGCCGCGCCGTTGAAGCTGAGCACGCTGCGCAACACCTACGGCATCGGCTGGACGCCGTTGCGCGAGGCGCTGTCGCGGCTGGAGGCGGAACGGCTTGTGACCGCCATCAGCAACCGCGGGTTTGCGGTCGCTCCCGTCTCTCGGGCGGAGCTCGAGGATTTGGCGCGTGCGCGGCTGGTGGTCGAACTGCCCCTGCTGGTGGAATCGATCGAGGAGGGCGACCGTGAGTGGGAAGACGCGGTCGTTGCCGCCCACTATCGTCTCTCACGGTGCGGGTCTGTTCTCGACGATCCATCGGATGATGCGGTCGACGCGTGGTACGAAAAACACGATGCCTTCCATGCGGCGCTGCTCAGTGCCGCGACATCCAGCTGGCTGCTGCGCTTCAATGCGACGATTTCCGACCAATTGCATCGCCATCACCGCTTTCTGGGTCTGGCCCCGACGCTGCGCGCCGCCGCCGGCCGCACGGATGGCCACCGGAAGGCCGTGGCGGCCCTGCGCGACGCCGTGGCGATCGAACACCATACCGCCCTGATGGAAGCGGCCCTCGATCGCGACGTCGAACGTGCGAAAACTCTGATGACCGCTCACATCGGCTACACGCTGCAGGTCTATGCCCAGAGTGAACCCGGCGCGGATGCTGCGCAGCCCCGTCCGAAAAGGAAGCGGCGATCGTAGCCGACGACGCAGGGCACTTTGTCTTCGTTTCACCCCGTTGCCGGCCAACGACTACGAGCGGCGCTCGCAGCGCCGAACGTTACGCTGAACAAAACGTCAACACATTCATTAAACTTTAAAAGGTTGCGGAACACAACTGGAACAGATAGGGTTTGTTCTGGGTTTGTTTTTTCTGATTCTGGTTTCAGAACCCTTGGGGGCCGCGATGCTGACGCGCAAACAACATGAGCTTCTGATGTTCATCCATGAACGCCTGAAGGAGAGCGGAATCCCGCCGTCCTTCGACGAGATGAAGGAAGCGCTCGACCTCGCCTCCAAGTCCGGCATCCACCGCCTGATCACGGCGCTTGAGGAGCGCGGTTTCATTCGCCGGCTGCCGAACCGGGCGCGCGCGCTGGAAGTGCTGCGGCTGCCCGACTCGATCGCACCAGGCCTCAATGCGGCGAGGAAGTTTTCGCCGAGCGTCATTCAGGGCAGTCTTGGTCAAACCGGCCAAGGGCAAGGCGGCCAAGGACAAGGCGCGTTGGGCCAAGGCGGTCTCGGCCGCCAGATCAAGCCGGGCTCGCCGTCGCGTTCGATGTCGGCCGGCAATGACGATGCCGTTTCCGCGATTTCAATCCCGGTTATGGGACGCATCGCCGCCGGCGTGCCGATCGACGCCATCCAGCATCAGACCCATTCGATCTCGGTGCCGCCCGATATGATCATGGGCGGCGAACACTACGCGCTCGAGGTCAAGGGCGATTCGATGATCGAGGCCGGCATTTTCGATGGCGACACGGTCATCATCCGCAATGCCGACACAGCCAGCCCCGGCGAGATCGTGGTGGCGTTGGTCGACGATGAGGAAGCGACCCTGAAACGCTTCCGCCGCAAGGGCGCCTCGATCGCCCTGGAAGCCGCCAACCCGGCCTACGAGACCCGCATTTTTGGACCGGACAGGGTGAAGGTGCAGGGCAAGCTTGTCGGATTGATCCGGCGCTACTGAGCCGGCTTGGGTTTGTACTTTTCACGCTGGTTGTAAGGCGGCAGGCCGCGCGCTTCGCGGGAGAAGCGGCGTTGCTCGTGCCAGGGGCGATACGGCTTGTCGACGGCGAAGCGGATGGTTGGCGCTGCAGCTGCCGATTGCGGATCGAAGAAGACGGCGGCGCTGCCGTCGCGGGCCAGCTGTTTCTTCGTCACGACCAGCACCAGCGGGTCGCGGCACGGATTGTAGGCGGTGGCGTCATCGATGACGATCAGGCTCGCGAAGGCACAGGCCGGCCGCGCCGTCTTGCGGTCTTTCGCAAGCGCTACAATGGCTCCGGAAGGGTGCCGGGCGATACAGAGATCGCCGGTGCAATAGAAGGGCGAGCCGGGCGGCAGATCGAGCGGATCGAGATCGAACCGCGTATCTGTTGCCTCGAAAATCTCAGGTGGGATAATGGTTTTGGCCCGCAGCGCCCGTTTCCAATTGTCCGTGGTGAATTCGTTGGAGCGTTCGCGGTTGAGGGCGAGTTCGCCGCCACCGATCGGCATGGCCACCAGATGCGCATCCTCGGATATGAGCACGTCGGGCGTAAGCACCTGCGGCACCGTCAACAGGCCGGCCAGCGCGAAAGGCACGGCCGCCAACCTGAGCCAGGTGGTGGCCATGGTGGCGATGACGAGGGCGACCGCCACCAACAGCACCGAGCGGATGGAGATCAGCCCGACGGCGTCGACCGGCGAGCGCTCGGAAATCCAGGCCGATATAGCGATCATCGCCATCAGACCCTTGCCCATCACATAGAGGAACGGCCCGTCGGCGCCGAACGGCATCGCCAGTGCGCTGAGCACGGCAAAAGGCATGACGATCAACGAAACAATCGGCATCACGGCCAGATTGGCGATCAGGCTGAGCGGCGACACACGCTGAAAATGCCAGATGGCGAACAGCAAGGTTGCACTGCCGGCGATGATCGAGGTCATGGCGAGGCCGCCCATGGCCAGCGCGAATTTTCGCGACAGGAAGCCGACGAAGGAGCGCTTTGCCGGCGGCGTTCTCACCTTGTCGGCGCGGTAATCGGCCCAGCCGGCATAGGCGCCGACAAGGGCGGCGGTGGCAGCAAACGACATCTGGAAGCTGGGACCGACCACCTCGTGCGGCGACACCAGGATGACGGCAATGGCGGAGATCGCCAGATTGCGCATGGTGAGTGCGGCGCGATCAAACAGCACGGCGACAAGCATGACCGCCAGCATGATGAAGCTGCGCTCGGCGGCAACCACGACGCCTGAAATGACGAGATAGGCGGCGATGGAGACGAGTGCTGCCACTGCTGCATATTTCTTGACTGGGCGGCGCGAAGAGAAATCGGGAAACAGCGCAAAGGCGCCACGCAGCAACGCCATGATGGTGCCGGCAACCAGCGCCATGTGCAGGCCGGAGATGGAGATGATGTGGTAGATGCCGGTGCGCCGCATCGCTTCGTTGACCTCGTCCGGGATGCCGGCGCGCACCCCGACAATCAACGCCGCGGCAATCTCGCCTTCGGCGCCGCCGATTTTGCCCCTGATATGGTCGGCAATGTTTTCGCGCGCGTTCTCGATTGCCGAGGAGAGCCGCGCGGTCAGCGGCGGCGGTCCCTGCGTAGCAATGGTTTTCGGATTGCCGAGAAAGAAGCCGCTGCCGCCGATACCGGTGAAATAGCTGTCGAAGGAGAAATCGTAGCTCTCCGGCCGCACCGGACCGGTCGGCGGCAACAGCCTGGCATAGCCGGTGATCAGGGAGCCGGCGGTCATATCGGCGGGAACGGTCCGCGCCGAGAGCCTGACCCGCTCCGGGGCGTAGCGCAGCTCGGGGTAAGCGGTCGAAACCACATCGAGCGTCAGCCTGATGCGGCCGCTTTCCATCTGTTCGAGACTGACGACGCGGCCGGTCAGCCGTGTCTGAATCTCGGAGCCGAGCATCTGCGTTCCGGCGCGCCAAGTCTCGACTTTGGCGGCGACGACGCCGAGCGCGCACAGCATCGCGGCCATGCAGAACAGATGCGTCCTCGGCCGCGATCGCGTGGCGAGGGCGCAACATGTCGCCAGCACCACAATGGCGATTGGCTGCGCAAAGCCGGGCTCGCCGGCCAGCGAGAAATAAATGATGACGCCGGCCGCCAGGAAAACCGGCACCAGCAGGAAGGCGACGCCCCGGTCGAGCTCCGTGTTGGCGGCCACGGCAAGGCTGCGGCGGAGCGCGGGCCATGACGGACGGCGAAGCCGTCTGCGCAGACGGGCGATAGATCCGGGCGCTGTGACTTGCGCCGGCAACGCGCCACCGGGCAGCGCAGGCGCGACGCCGGGATGCGGCTCAGGCAGCGCGAGGGGCAGCGGCTCGGCATAGGGACTATCGGCAAACAGCGAGCGTTCGCTGACGCTTGCCTCGGCGCCTTCGCCTTCCTTCGTGCCCCGGCCACGTCCAGCCATCGGGTCTGCCCCTTGCGCCCCAGACCCCTATGCTACATGAACGCGCAAAGCGCGAAAGTCCGCGTGATCACGTCCACCGCGCCGGAATCGACCATCACCTGGCAAGGACGCTCAATCCTCAATCATATCCTGGCCCTCCGCCCTCAGGCGAGCAAGCCCATCGTGCATTGCCTTCAATTGTTCCGGTGTATGACCCTGCCATTCACCGAGTTCACCCAGGATGAGCAACGGATCACGGGAGCGGTAGGATTTCGTCGGATTACCGGGAAATTTTTTGTCGGTCAGGTTAGGGTCATCCATAAAAAACCCCGTCGGCTTTACGATGTAAATCCTTTGACGACCGTCACCCGTTGCAAGCTCTGCTCCCCAGATGGCGGCTTCCAGTGTCTGGGTGAAATAGATCCATGACAGTGGTTTACCTCTGAAATTGGAAGGGTGGCCGACGCTCAGCAGATCCCCGGGTTTCAAATCCGCCCGGGTACCATGGTAGAACGGATCACCCTCCGTATGGTCGGCGTTTTCGGTCATCGGTAGTCCTTCTTTCAATCATGCCTCCTTCGTGGCGAGACCGGCCTGCACACAGTTGCGGTGTTCACGATAATGATTGCAGAAAGGTCTATATGCGTGACCAAGCCAACGCTGTCACGGCGGCGTTGTAGTCGGGCAGTGCCGCATCCGTGAAGAAATGTCCGCTCGTCAGAGGGGGCTACCACCGTCGCAGCGATGTTCCAGGCACTGTGACGGACGCTGCAGCCGAATGAAACCCAGACATTGACGCTGCTGTCAAACGAGGTTGCGCGGAGGGTGCGAACAGATTTTGTGCTACAAGGCTCCAGCGCCAGTTGACGCAACCGATAATTGCCGACGTGCCCCGGCCACGTCCAGCCATCGGGTCTGCCCCTTGCGCCCCAGACCCCCTATGCTACATGAACGCGCAAAGCGCGAAAGTCCGCGCGATCACGCTCCGCTTTCCAAGGTTCCGAGAGTTCCATGTCCGACACGGTCGTCACCCGTTTTGCCCCCTCGCCCACCGGCTATCTGCATATCGGCGGCGCGCGCACGGCGCTGTTCAACTGGCTGTACGCCAAGCACACCGGCGGCACGATGGTGCTGCGCATCGAGGACACCGACCGCGAACGCTTCAACGAGGCGGCGACACAGGCCATTCTGGATGGGCTGACCTGGCTCGGCCTTTCCTGGGACGGTGAGGCCATATCGCAGTTCGAGCGCGCGCCGCGCCACCGTGAGGTGGCCGAGGAGCTGGTGCGCCTGGGCAAGGCCTATTACAGCTACGAGACGCCTGCCGAGCTCGAGGCGATGCGCGAGGCCGCACGCGCCAAGGATCTGCCGCCGCGCTACAACGGCCAGTGGCGCGATCGTGCCCCCTCGGAGGCGCCTCCCGGCGTCAAGGGCGCCATCCGCATCAAGGCGCCGACCGAGGGCGAAACCGTGGTGCACGACCGTGTGCAGGGCGAGGTGCGCTTCCCCAACAAGGACCTCGACGATTTCATCATTCTGCGCTCGGACGGCAATCCGACCTACATGCATGCCGTCGTCGTCGACGACCATGACATGGGCGTCACCCACATCATCCGTGGCGACGACCATCTGACCAACGCCGCGCGCCAGACGGTGATCTACAACGCGATGGGCTGGGACGTCCCGTCGATGTCGCATATCCCGCTGATCCACGGCGCCGACGGCGCCAAGCTGTCGAAGCGGCACGGCGCACTCGGTGTCGAGGCTTATCGCGCCATGGGCCATCTGCCCGAGGCACTGCTCAACTATCTGGCGCGGCTCGGCTGGAGCCATGGCGACGACGAGATCATGTCGATCAAGGACATGATTTCGTGGTTCGACATCGGCGATGTCAACAAGGGTGCGGCGCGCTTCGACTTCGCCAAGCTCGAGTCGATCAACGGCGCGCATATGCGCAAGATGGCCGATACCGAGCTGTTCGACATTTTCGTCGCCACTCTGCCATACCTCGAAGGCGGATCTGCTATGGCCGCCCGTCTCGACGACGCCAGGAAGGCGCAGCTGCTGGCCGCCTTGCCGGGCCTGAAAGAGCGCGCCAAGACGCTGGTGGAACTGGCCGATGGCGCGGCCTTCCTGTTCGTCGAGCGGCCGCTGCCGATCGACGAGAAGGCGGCAGCATTGCTCAGTGCCGACGCGCGCGCGATCCTGCGCGGCGCACATGCCGCTTTGCAGACTGTTCCGGGCGATTGGTCGGCTGCCGCGGCTGAAGCCGCGGTGCGCGAGTTCGCAGCGGCCGGCGGCCACAAGCTCGGCGCCGTGGCCCAACCGCTCCGGGCGGCCCTTACCGGCCGTAGCACCTCGCCCGGCGTGTTCGACGTTCTTGCCGTGCTTGGCCGCGAGGAAAGCCTGGCGCGGATTGCGGATCAAATCGATTAGGAGCGAGCTGGCCCAAAAAGATTGGCATTGAAAGGCGGGTTTCGCAGTGCAACATTAGGCCTTGGCCCAATCAGGCACGCACCTCCCAAAATGCGGTGGCGAGTTCGCGCATTCCGGTGATTTCGACGTGTCGTTTGCAGGAATTGCCTTGCCGGCATGAGGAACATGAAGGAGTTGAGAATGAGCGAAGCTGCGACAAGACTGGAAACCGGCAGCAAGACGACGCACCCGTCGACTGCCACGCTCGAACTGGCCGGCAAGACGCATGAATTCAAGGTGCGGAGCGGCTCGGTCGGGCCCGACGTCATCGACATCGGTGCGCTCTACAACACCACCGGCGCCTTCACCTACGATCCCGGCTTCACCTCGACGGCGAGCTGCGAGTCGGCGATAACCTTCATCGACGGCGATGCCGGCATCCTGCTTCACCGCGGCTACCCCATCGACCAGCTGGCCGAGCATGGCGACTTCCTCGAAGTCTGCTACCTCCTGCTCTACGGCGAACTGCCGACCAAGGCGCAGAAGGACGATTTCGACTACCGGGTGACGCGCCACACCATGGTGCACGAGCAGATGTCGCGCTTCTTCACCGGCTTCCGCCGCGACGCGCATCCGATGGCTGTGATGTGCGGCGTGGTCGGCGCGCTGTCGGCCTTCTATCACGACTCCACCGATATTTCGGATCCGTATCAGCGCATGGTCGCCTCGATGCGGCTGATTGCCAAGATGCCGACGATTGCGGCCATGGCCTACAAATACCATATCGGCCAGCCCTTCATTTACCCGAAGAACGAGCTGAACTTCGCCGCCAACTTCCTGCATATGTGCTTTGCGGTGCCGTGCGAGGAATACAAGATCAATCCGGTGCTGGCGCGCGCCATGGAGCGCATCTTCATCCTGCATGCCGACCACGAACAAAACGCCTCGACCTCGACGGTGCGCCTTGCCGGCTCGTCGGGCGCCAATCCGTTCGCCTGCATTGCCGCCGGCATCGCCTGCCTGTGGGGCCCGGCGCATGGCGGCGCCAACGAAGCGGCGCTCAACATGCTGGGCGAGATCGGCCATGTCGACCACATCCCGGAATTCATCGCCCGCGCCAAGGACAAGAACGATCCGTTCCGGCTGATGGGCTTCGGCCATCGCGTCTACAAGAACTACGATCCTCGCGCGAAAATCATGCAGAAGACGGCGCATGAGGTGCTGGGCGAACTCGGCATCAAGGACGATCCGCTGCTCGATATCGCCATGGAGCTGGAAAAGATCGCGCTGACCGATTCCTACTTCATCGAGAAGAAGCTCTATCCGAACGTCGATTTCTATTCCGGCATCACGCTGAAGGCGCTGGGCTTCCCCACCACCATGTTCACCGTACTGTTCGCGGTCGCGCGCACCGTCGGCTGGATCGCGCAGTGGAAGGAAATGATCGAGGACCCGCACCAGAAGATCGGCCGCCCGCGCCAGCTCTATACCGGCGCCCCGGAACGCGACTACGTGCCGATTGCGAAAAGGTGAAAGAGAGTGAATGGTGAATGGTAAGTAGTGAATAGCAGGTAGTAATAGCAGGTAGTAAGTAGCAGCTTGATTATAGTCGAGAGCTCGTTAATCCTATTCACTATTCACTATTCACTATTCACTATTCACTATTCACTCGCTAAGCCCTATTCGCTCTCCCGATGTGGCGAAGAACGACATCGGCGGCGATGTCGCCGGAGGGCCTGTCGGTGGCCATGCGTCTGGCAACCTCGCCAAAGCCGTCCTTTTGCCAAGCGCGGTAGGCGGTGTCTGAGAACAGTGCCTCGAGCTGCCGCGCCAGATAGTGCGGCCGCACGTACTGGTTGTAGCTTTCCGGCACGACCGGCCGGTCGGCAATAAGGTTGGGCAAAGCAGCGCTCCACACCGTGATCAGGCTCTGCGCCATCAGCATGATCGGATCGAACTTGTAGCAAGAGATCATCGGGACACCCGACATCGCCAGTTCCAGTGACACCGTTCCAGACGCGATCAGCGCCGCATCGGCCTTGCCGAAGGCCTGCCACTTGCGCTCGGGATCGAGGATGACTTCTGGCTCCTGATCCCAGCGCGCCACCGATGTTTTGACCAGTTCGGCGACATGCGGCACCGTCGGCAGCAACAGCCGCAGCCTGTGGCCACGCGCGCGCAGCGCCGACACCGTCTCGCCGAACGGACCGATAAGCCGGCTCACCTCGCCGCGCCGCGACCCTGGCAGGACGAGCAGCGTCTTGACGTGATCGGCCGAGAGATCGCGTGGCTGGGCTTGCGCCCTGGCCGCGCCCAGCACGCCTGGATCATGCGTGAGGCGATGTCCGACGTAAGTGCCGGGCGGGCCGCCGAGACGGCTGAGCTCCTTTACCTCGAAAGGCAGGATGCACAGTATGTGGTCGACATAGGGCTTCATCGCGGCCGCCCTACCCGGCCGCCACGCCCAGACGCTCGGGCAGACATAATGGACGATCGGGATCGACGGATCGGCGGCGCGGATCTTTTTGCCGACGCGCAGCGAGAAATCGGGGCTGTCGATGGTGATCAGACAGTCGGGTTTTTCGGCGGCGACAGCACTTGCCGTCTGGCTGATCCGCCGCATCAGGCGCGGCAAGTCACGCAGGATGGCGCTGAGCCCCATCAGCGCGATCTCGGCGCCGTCGAACAGCGGCGCCAGTCCGAGCGCCTGCAGATGCCGCCCGCCAGTGCCGACGAGTTGCACCTCGCGCCCGGTCATGCGCTTCAGCGCCTGCACGATGTCGGCGCCCAGCAGGTCGCCGGATTCTTCGCCGGCGACGATGGCAATCTTCAGCGGCTTCTCAGCTGCCATGGACAGCCCCCGCAGCCGGCAGGCCGAACACGAACAGGCCGAGCGCATTGGCGCGCGCGAGAACGGCGGGGCCTTCGAGGATGAGCGAACGGCCGGCTTCGACGGCAATGCCGGCGAGCCCCGCGGCATGCGCCGCCTCGACGGTCTGGGGGCCAATAGATGGCAGATCGGCACGCAATTCCTGGCCAGGCTTGGCGCATTTGACCAGGACACCGCGCGTCTTGCCGGCCAGCCTGCCATGGCCGCGCAACTGCTGCGTCCGCTCGAGCAGTCCGTGGGTGCCCTCGACGCCTTCCAGGGCAACAGTGCGGCCACCGATGGCAATTGCCGCCTGACCAATGTCGAGCGCGCCGATGGCCTTTGCCGCCGCGTGTGCCGCCTCGATATCGCGCCAGTCGGACTTTCGCGGCACTGCTTTGGTCAGCGGCCCTTCGGCCGCGACGAGCCGGGGCACGACTTCATGCGCACCGACAACCTTGACGCCCCGTGCCTCCAGGCCGCGGGTCAATATCTTCAACAGCCCGTCATCGCCGCGGGCAAGCGCCATGGCGAGCGAGGGTATAAGTGCCAGTAGCCCAAGGTTCGGACGCATGTCGACCAACCGCGGCCTGCGCCTGATCTCGCCGGCAAGCACAAGATGGGTGATGCGCCGGCGCCTCAGCAACGCAACCAGCGAGCCGATGTCTTCCAGCGCAAGGCTTTCATGCTCATAGATTGTGAGGTCGGACTGACGGTCGGCCTGACCTTCGACCAGGATGATGACAGGCCGATGTCCGGCCTCCGCCAGGCCGGCGGCAACTTCGACCGGCAAGCTACCGCCGCCGGCAATGATGCCGACCCTGGCGTCCGGCGCAAGTTCGAGGCCCGTTGAAGTGGCCTCAGCCTTCGTCATCGGCATCGTCGCCGTCGCCACCCTTAAGCGACGGGACGGCAAAATGCCGCTTGCCGCGACTGGTGATGAAATCGATGATTTTCATGGCCGTCGGCGACGACGCAAACTCGGCCTTGGCGAATTCGATGTTCTCGCCGACAGTGCGGGAGCGGTCGAAGATGGTCTTGTAAGCCTTGCGCAGCAGGTAGATTTCGGCGCGCGGCAACCCGGCGCGCTTCAGGCCGATGATGTTGAGTCCACGCAGGCTGGCGCGATTGCCCACCGCAATGGCGTAGGGAATGACATCGCCGACAAAAGCCGAGCAGCCGCCGAGAAAGGCGTTGTCACCAACACGCACGAACTGATGAACGGCGCTGAGGCCGCCAATATAAACGCTGTCACCGACCTCGCAATGGCCGCCCAGGGTCGCGCCATTGGCGAAGGTGGCGTTTTTACCGACGACGCAATCATGGGCAATGTGGGCATAGGCAAGGAAATTGCCGTTGTCGCCGACGGTCGTCTCACCGCGGCTGGAATCGGTGCCGAGATGCATGGTCACGCCTTCGCGGATCGTGCAGTGCTGGCCGATGACCAAAGTGGTGCGGCCGCCCTTGTGCTTGGTGTTCTGCGGCGGTCCGCCCAGTGTCGCCATTGGATAGACCTTGGTCGCGGCGCCAATGGTTGTCGCGCCCAGCACCGAGACATGGCTGACCAGTTCGACGCGGTCACCGATCACGGCGTCAGCGCCGACATAGCAGAAAGGTCCTATTGCGGCGCCTTCGCCGATCTGCGCGCCGGCCTCGATGACGGCCGAGGGGTGGATTGAAGTCTGTATTTTCATGAGCATTTCGAACCGTCAGCCGGTAACCATCATTGCCGAGATCTCGGCTTCGGCGGCCTTTGTGCCCTCCACCATGGCCTCGCAGGCGAATTTGAGCAGGTTGCCGCGCATCTTGATTTTCTTGACGTGGATTTTCAACTGGTCGCCCGGGACGACCGGTTTGCGGAATTTCGCATTATCGATGGTCAGGAAATAGACCAGCGACGGCTTTTCCGTGTTGAGGTTACGGATGCAGATCGCGCCGGCGGTCTGCGCCATGGCCTCGACGATGAGCACGCCCGGCATCACCGGCTGATCCGGGAAATGGCCCTGGAAATGCGGCTCATTGATGGTCACGTTCTTGATGCCGATGGCAGAATCATTGCCGTCGATTTCGATGATGCGATCGATCATCAGGAAGGGATAGCGATGCGGTAAAAGCTTCATCAACCCCAATATATCGACCGCTTCGAGCGTCGCCGGCACCATCTCAGCTACTTCCCCCTTCGCCCTGCTTGCGCGTCCTGGCGAGCTTCCTCAGCATGGCGATCTCGCGCATGGCTTCCGCCATCGGCTGCGCCGGATAGCCTCCCCAGATCTCGCCCGCCGGCACGTTGCTCATGAACCCGCTTCTTGCAGCAAGCTTGGCCCCTGATCCGATGGTCAAATGATCGGCAAGGCCAACGCCGCCGCCCATGGTGACACCATCACCGACGGTGACGGAGCCGGAAATACCAGAGAGCCCGGCAATAATGCAATTGCGGCCGATGCGAACGTTATGGGCGATCTGCACCAGATTGTCGATCTTGGTGCCCTGACCGATGACCGTATCCGACATGGCGCCGCGATCGACGGTCGTGTTCGAGCCGATTTCGACATCGTCCTGGATGATGACGCGGCCGACCTGCGGCACACGCTCAGGGCCTTTGGCGCCGCCGACAAAGCCGAAGCCGTCCTGGCCTATCCTGGCGCCGCCATGAATGATGACGCGGTTGCCGATCAGCGCATACTGAACACTGACACCCGGCCCAATGTAGCCGTCACGGCCGATCTGGCAGGAGGGGCCGATAACGGCGTGGGGGGCAATGACCGTTCCGCTGCCGATGGAAGCGCGGGGGCCGATGACCGCTCCGGCCTCGATGATCGCCCCGGCCTCGATATGCGCCGAGGCATCGACATGAGCTTGCGGCGAGACCCCGGTTTCGCTGGTCATCGGTCCCGGCGTAGCCGCCGTCGGGAACAGCAGCCGGCCGATCATGGCGAAGGCCTGCTGCGGGCGCGGATGAACCAGAACCGCAATGCCTGCCGGCGCCTTGCCCGCGAACTCGGCGGGACAAAACACGGCCGCCGCCTTCAGCGACTGCATCAGCGCGAAATTGCGCTTGCCGTCGACGAAGACGAGCGCACCCTCGCCGCCTTCATTGGCTGGCGCCAACGCATCGATCGATATGTGGGCAAAATCGGAATCGACAAGCGATGCGCCGGTCAGATTCGCGACTTCGCCAGCCGTATACCGGCGTGATGGCGCGAAGAACACCGGATCGGTCATTCCAGAAGCAATATCCAGCTAGGTCGGATCAATTCTCTTCCGGACCCCAACGGCCCGGAAGCATCGTTACCCGCGCATCAGAAGCGGCTCGACATGCCGAAGTTGAATTCCTGCACGTCGTCGGTCTTTTCCTTCTTGATGGGCATCGCGTAGTCAATGCGGATCGGGCCAAAAGGCGATGACCACAGCAAGCCGACACCAACCGAAGCGCGCAACTCTAGATCAGTTGAAGCTTGAGTAACCCCGGCGACGTTTATCTTGCTGCCGTACAGTGTGGCGGCATCAGCAAACACAGCGCCGCGCACACCAAAGCTTTCCGGAATGACCGGTATCGGGAATTGAGCTTCGGCCGACGCATTGAAATAGGTGGTGCCGCCGAGGTGGTCACCCGTTGCAATATCCGCGGGGCCGATACCACCATACTCGAAGCCGCGGATCATGCGGTCGCTGCTCTGGAACTGATCGAAGATACGCAGGCCGTTGTCGCCATAGCCCGCGATATGGCCAGCACCGCCTGAGATCAGGCCGACCAGGTCCAGCTGTTCGGACAACGTCTGGTAGACAGTGCCACGACCGGTAACCTTTACGAATTTGGCATCGCCACCAAGGCCGGCCACTTCCATGGTCGTGGTGGCGTAGATGCCTTCATGCGGGCTCTTCATGTCGTCGATGGTGTTGTAGACCAGCCCAAGGCTGACCGACGACTTGATCCAAGGGCTCTCATCAATTCCCTGGACGATTGCCGCAGATACGTTGCAGTCCGCGTCGGGAATCCCGTCGCCAGGGGCGTTGCCCGGGATGGCAGGATTGTTATCGCAACCGTCGTCGAGCTTGTACTTCTCCTGGGCGATATTGTACGCCAACTGCGTCGAGATGTTGTCGGTGATCGGCAGGCCGAAGCGCACCGTCGCACCCAGCGTCTCGCTGTCATAGTGGTCGTAGTTGCGCGTCTGCTGGAAGACATCGAAGCCGGCGGCGATACGGCGCCCGAGGAAATAGGGTTCGGTGAAGGACAGGCTGTAGTCCCGCGAATTCTTGCCACCACCCGCCGAAACCTTGATGTACTGGCCGCGACCGAGGAAGTTGCGCTCCGCGACCGAACCTTCGACGGACGGACCGGCAGTGTCGCCACCTGTCGAATAACCTGCGCCAACCGAGAACTCGCCGGTCGATTTCTCGACCACGTCGACCACGAGCACGACCTGGTCTGGCTCGGAACCCGGGACAGTCGAAACGTCGACTTTCTCAAAGTAGTCTAGCTTTTCCAGCCGCTTCTTCGCGCGCTGGATGAGTACCTGGTTGAAGGCGTCGCCTTCGCTGACATCGAACTCACGACGAATGACATAGTCGCGTGTGCGGTCGTTGCCGCGGATTTCGATGCGCTCGATATAGGCCTTGGTGCCCTGGTCGATCGTATACACGACCGAAATCGTGTGGTTCTCGAAGTTGCGATCACCGCGCGGCGTCACCTGAGCGAAGGCATAGCCCGAACCCGCGACCTTTTCGGTCAGCGCGATGATGGTGTCCTCGACATCCTTGGCGTTGTAGACGTCGCCCTTGTGGGTCTGAACCACCGCTTCCAGCGCCTTCGAGTCGACTTCGGGAATGGTGCTCTCGACGCTGACGTCGCCGAACGTATAGCGGTCGCCTTCCTGGACGGTGATGGTAACGGTGTACTGGTTGGTCGTGTCGTCGAGCTCGCCGACAGCTGAGACCACCTGGAAGTCGGCATAGCCGTGATTGTAATAGAAGCGGCGCAGCGATTCCTGGTCGGCGCGGAGCTTGTCCTCGTCATAGACGTCGTCACGCAGCACGAAGGACAGGAAGCTCGAGCGCTTGGTGGCGATGACGTCAGACAGGCGGCGGCTCGAATAGGCGCTGTTGCCGACGAAATTGACAGCGGCGATCTTGGTGCGGCCGCCTTCGTTGATGTTGAAGACCACGTTCACGCGGTTGTCGCCGAGATCCATGATCTGCGTCGTGACAGCGGCGTCATCGCGGCCAATTCGCCTGTAGGCAGCCTTCACCGCCTCGACATCGGAGTCCAGCGTTGCCTGCGAAAACGTCCCGCGCGGCTTCAACTGCACGGCGACTGCCAGCGCATTGTCCTTGAGCTTCTTGTTGCCCTGGAACAGAACCTGGTTGACGACCTGATATTCGGCAACCTTGACCACCAGCGTCGAACCGACCTGATTGATCTGCACGTCCGAGAACAGCCCGGTACCGAACAGCGCCTTGACCGCATCGTCGATATCGGCGCTGGAAAACGCCTTGCCCGGCTTGATCGTGATGTAGTTGCGGATGGTGTCGGCGTCGACACGCTGGTTGCCGCTGACCTCGACTCTCGAGACAACGGCTGCCTGCGCCGCAGATGTGGCAACGAACTGCACGGCGAGCGCACCTGGTACAACCAGAGCGGCGGACATAGCCACCGCGGACGCGGCGCTCAAAAATTTGGATGCTGCCTTCATCGGGCTTTTGTACCTTTTCTCGAAGTCCCCACGGCGAGAAAACCGGACGTGCGGTAATTTCTCCTACCGTATTAACCGGATTTTCCCTACACGCAAGGCTTCTGGTTAATTTGTAATTACTTAACCCTGATGCGTGGCTTTCGCGTCACGCATACCCCCGTGCATGGTAAACGGCGTCTCAACATTGCCGGTGCTGAAGCCAAATTTCTTCATGATTTCAGCACCCAAACAGATCGTTCCAGAAGACGAAGCCCATAAATCCCAGCACCAGAAAGAGGCCGGCCCGGTATCCCATTTCCATCATCCGCTCCGATACCGGACGCCGGAAAACGGCTTCGAGTGCGTAGAACAGGAGGTGGCCGCCGTCGAGGGGGGGAATCGGCAAAAGGTTCAGAATTCCGATCCCGACCGACAGTCCGGCGACGAGCTGCACCAGCCACAGGAAGCCCAGCTTTGCCGCCTGCCCCGACATCTTGGCGATCTTGATCGGGCCGCCCAGCTGGCATTTGTCTTCGCGGCCGACAACGAATCGCTGCAGGAACTGGCCGGTGCGCTGAATGACGTGCCCCGTCTCCTCGACCGCGGCGCCGACTGCTCCGACAGGGCTGTAGGTGATCAGCCTGGGCTGGCCGACATCCTTGTTGTTGACGACGCCGATGACGGCCACCTTGACCTTGTTGCCCAGCGCGTCCAGCTGCTCCATCGGCTCCGGCGTCGCGACGACGGTGACCTCCTTGCCGTCGCGCAACATGGTGAAGGTGATGGCGTCGCCGCCGCGGCCTGAGACCAGGCGTTGGACGTCGGCGAAGGTCTCAACCTTGCTGCCGCCGACGGCGACGAATCGGTCGCCTGGCAAAATGCCGGCCCTTTCGGCTGGACTGCCGGCGGTGACCGCCGCCACCATCGGCTCAAACACAGGGCGGCCATAGAGGGAAAACAGCACGGCAAAGACGGCAATGGTCAAAAGGAAGTTGAACAGCGGTCCGGCCACCACCGTGGCGGCGCGTTTCCAGATGGGTTGCGTGTGGAAGGCGACCTTGCGTTCAGCGTCAGTCAGCGTTTCCAGATCTTCCGAACTCGGCTGGCTCGACGTGGCGCTCATGTCGCCGACGAATTTGACATAACCGCCGAGCGGTATGGCGCAGAGCTTCCAGCGCGTGCCGTGGCTGTCGTTGAAGCCGAGAAGTTCGGGGCCGAAGCCGATCGAAAAGGCCTTCACGCCAATGCCGCACCAGCGGCCGACGAGGTAATGTCCCATTTCGTGAATGAAGACGACCACGGTCAGCACGAACAGAAACGGCACCAGCGTGCCGAGGACAAAGCCTTCCGTGCTGAAAAACGCGTGAAGAATTTCGTTCAAGTCATGCCCTCAAATTCACCTGCGGCATAAAGGTGTCGCCGCGACTGTGACATCAATCCAGGCGAATCCGTGGCGTGCGCCATTTCTTCGCCGTGAAATATCACTCAAGCCGGAAACAGCCCCTGCGCCGGATGATCGGCGCCCGCCGAAATCCAGCCGATCACGTATAGGGCAAAAGCCGCCGCGACAAGCCCGTCCACCCTGTCCATGACACCGCCATGCCCGGGTATCAACGCGCTTGAATCCTTGCGGCCGTGGCGGCGCTTGACCCAGGATTCGAAGAGATCGCCAGCCTGGGCAACAATCGACAGCACCAGCGCAACCAAGGCGAGGACGCCAAGATTGCCGGCCCCGGCGGCGGCAGCCAGAAGCACGCCGGCGGCCACGCCGCCGACAGCGCCGCCAAGCGCGCCGCTCTGCGTCTTGCCGGGGGATATAGATGGCGCGAGCTTGGGCCCACCGACGGAGCGGCCGACGAAATAGGCGAAGATGTCGGTCGCCCAGACCACGGCGAACAGAAACAGGATTGCGACCAGGCCGGGATGGTCGCCGCCGCGCAGCAGCGCCAGCGATAAGCCGGACAAAGCCGCGTAGGCAAGACCGGCTGCATCCCATTGCGCCGCTCCACGCATACGGGCGCCGACAGCAGCGACCACAACCATGGCCAGGACAAGAGACAGAAGCCACGATGCCGGCACGCCTGCAACCAGGGCGACGACGAAAACCAGAAGCAGCGCTTCGGGAATGAAGCCGAGGGTCGCACCGGCCAAGGGGCGCGACATGCGCGCCCATTCATAGAAGATGACCGCCGCCATGCCGGCGCAAAGCAGGCGGAACCACAGCCCTCCCAACCAGGTCAGGCCAAGCGCTATTGCGGCCAGCACCAGCGCCGAGACGATGCGAAGCTGAAGATTGTTCATCCCGCCGCCGATCACGAGGCAGCGACATCTTGAGCGGCAAGCCCGCCAAAACGGCGCTCGCGGCCAGCAAAATCGCGCAATGCGTCGGCCAGGTGTTCGCGGCTGAAGTCAGGCCAGTAGCAAGGCAGAAAAACCAGTTCGCTGTAGGCTGCCTGCCACAGAAGGAAGTTCGACAGCCGAAGCTCGCCACTGGTGCGGATGACCAGCTCCGGATCGGGAATGCCTGCGGTGTCGAGGGCGCCGGCAAAAGTGTCTGCCGTGATCGCCTCTGCGTCGATCTCGCCGCGCACCACTGCGGCTGCGAGCTTGCGTGCCGTGCGCACGATCTCGTCGCGCCCGCCATAGTTGAAGGCGATGACCAAGGTCAGCGATTCATTGCGCGCAGTCAGCGATTCGGCCTCTTCGAGCAGGCCCCTGATGTCCGGCTGCAGCCCCGCCCTGTCACCGATGATCCTGACGCGCACGCCGTTCTGGTGCAGTTCGGCCAGATCGCGGCGGATGAACAGCTTCAAAAGCCCCATCAGGTCGCTCACTTCGGCCTTGGGCCGCGACCAGTTTTCCGACGAAAAGGCGTAGACGGTCAGGAAGGAAATGCCGAGACCGGGCGCGGCGCGCACCGTCTTGCGCAGCGCTTCGACGCCGGCGCGATGGCCGGCAAGCCGCGGCATGCCGCGCGCTTTGGCCCAGCGTCCGTTTCCATCCATGATGATCGCGACATGCGCGGGCGTTGCCATTGTCTCGCTTTCGGGCCGGTGTGGGCCGACCCTAGACCTGCATGATTTCAGCTTCCTTATCGGAAAGCAGGTGATCGATGGTGCTGATCGTTTCGTCGGTCAGCTTCTGGACCTGATCGGAGCGCTTGCGCTGATCGTCCTCGCTGATGTCGCCGTCCTTTTCCGCCTTCTTCAAGAAGTCCATGCCGTCGCGACGGACATGGCGCACCGCAACGCGGGCGTTCTCGGCGTAGCCATGCGAAATCTTGACCAGTTCCTTGCGGCGCTGCTCGTTGAGCTCGGGCAGCGGAATTCTGAGATTGGTGCCGTCGACGATCGGATTGAAGCCGAGATTGGATTCTCTGATGGCACGGTCGACCGCGCCGACCATCGACTTGTCCCATACCGAAACCGAGATCATGCGCGGCTCCGGCACCGACACGTTCGCCACCTGGTTGATGGGCATGGTGGTGCCGTAGGCCTGGACCTGGATGGCGTCGAGCAGATTGCTGGAGGCACGGCCGGTGCGCAGCGAAGCCAGATCGTGCTTGAAGGCGGCGATCGCGCCATCCATGCGCCGCTTGAGGTCGTCGAACTCACCACTCATCTTAGTCTCCTCGACCCGTTTGATCCGGGTTCAGTGCTTAGGGCCTATATTCGGACCCGCTTTCGAAAACTGATCCCCTTTTTAGGAGAGTATACTCCGGGTCACTCGTCGGCGACGATCGTGCAACGGCCGCCGCCCCGCAGAATATCGCCGAAACCACCTTTTTCGTGGATCGAATAGACGATTATCGGGATGTTGTTTTCGCGCGCAAGTGCAATTGCGGCGGTATCCATGATCGAAAGGCCCTTGTTGATGACTTCGGCATGGCTGATGCGCTCGAAGCGGGTCGCATTCGGATCCTTCTTGGGATCGGCCGAATAGACGCCGTCGACCTGGGTGCCCTTGAACAACGCGTCGGCGCCGATCTCGGCGGCGCGCAAGGCCGCGGCCGAATCGGTGGTGAAGAACGGATTGCCGGTGCCGCCGGCGAAAATGACGACCTTGCCCTGGTTCATATAGGCGGTGGCCTGGCGCTGGGAAAAACTCTCGCAAAGTTCGGGCATGGCGATGGCCGACAGCACGACGGCATCGACGCCGATCTTGTTCAGCGAGGTGCGCAGCGCCAGCGAGTTGATGACGGTGGCCAGCATGCCCATGTGGTCGCCGGTGACGCGGTCGCCGCCCTTGGATGCCACCGCCACGCCGCGAAAGATATTGCCGCCGCCAATGACGACGCCGACCTCGATGCCAAGTGCGCGGGCTTCGGCGATGTCGGCGGCGATTCGGTCGACCACCGAGACATCGATGCCGAAATGCTGCTCGCCCATCAACGCTTCGCCCGACGCTTTCAGCAGGACACGTCGATAGAGGGGCTTTGCCGTCATCTGGACCTCGTCATTGTTGCGTGTGGCAGCCTGGGCAGGCCGCCCTCGCGCGGGCGCCGCCGCTGGCGCGATGCCGAGTTCCGATACACGAAGGGCGCCGCGATGTCACGCGGCGCCCCTCGCCCAATTCCGCCTTCCCGTCGCGGCCCGTCAGTTGCTGGTGATGCTGACGGCGTCGCCCTCGACCAGCAGCGGCGGCGCATAACCCAACGGCTTGTCGCCGGTCACGGCGCCGCCGGTAACCCGGGCTTGTATGTCGGAACCGAAATAGGCGTACGGGAATGGCGGCGGTGTCTTGCTGACCGTATCCAGCCGCGCGCGAAGCTCGGCGGGTAAAGTGAAATCCAACGCCGCCAGATTGTCCTGCAACTGCGCCAGCTTGGTGGCGCCAAGAATCACGGTGGCGATGCCCGGTTGCGTTGCCACCCAGTTGAGCGCGACCTGCGCCATGCTGCGTCCGAGTTCGGCGGCAACTTTTTCGAGCTCCGCCACGATCGCCCAGTTGCGCTCGGTGAACTTCTGGAACCCCGGATGAGTGGTGTTGCGAAAGCCGTCGAGCCGGCCGGCATGGCCTTCCTGCGTCGGCCGGTACTTGCCGCTGAGCAGCCCGCTGGCCAGCGGGCTCCACACCATGATTCCTGCGCCATGGCGGGTGCCGAAGGGCACGAACTCATTTTCGATCGAACGCTCCACCAGCGAATATTCAAGCTGCAGGGCCGACACCGGCTCGTAGCCGCGCCACTCGGCGATCGTCTGCGCGCGGGCAGCATACCAGGCCGGCACATCGGACAGGCCGACATGGCGAATTTTGCCCGCACGCACGAGATCATCCATCGTGCGCATGACCTCCTCGGCCGGCGTCAGCCCGTCCCAGACATGGAGGAGGTAGAGGTCGATATAATCAGTGCCCAACCGCTTCAGGGAAGCGTCCACGGCGCGCAAGATGTTCTTGCGGCCATTGCCGCCGGCGTTCGGATTGCCGGGCTCCGCGTTGAAGGTGAATTTCGTGGCGATCACCGCTCTGTCGCGCAAGCCTCGCTCGGCGATGAATTCGCCGAGCCAGGTTTCGGCTGTGCCGCCGGTGTAGAGGTCGGCGGTGTCGAAGAAATTGCCGCCGGCCTCGACATAGGCGTCGGCCATGGCGCGCGCGGTTTCCCTGTCCGCGCCCCAGCCCCATTCGGTGCCAAAGGTCATGGTGCCCAGTGCCAACCGGCTGACGCGCAGGCCGCTGTTGCCCAGTGTGTAATAGCTCATGGTCATGGTGTTTTTCCTATCCTGATTTCTTGACGCCGGCTCACTGGCCAGGCGTCATCTTGACCCAGGGATTGCCGCGCTCATGCGTGGCGCGGAAAACGAAGCCGTCGACTTTCCAGCCGGTCCCGGAGCGAACCAGATGGTGCTCGTAGGTGCCCCAGACTTCCCACAGCGGGTCGCCATTGCCTTCCATCCGGTTCCAGGCATAGCCGTTCGAAGAGACGGTCGCCGCGTCCGCCTCAAAGATCACCTGGTGATTGGTGCGCAGATGCAGGCTGGTCTTGCTGCCCCTGAGGTTGCCGGCCCAGGTACCGATCAGATCGTCGGAGGGGATGGTGGCGGCGGGCTGTCCTGACAGGCTGCTGAAGTCGACGGTGACACGGTCGGCGAAATAGGAGCGGGCAAGCTTCCAGTCCTGCGCATCGACGGCACGGTCGATGGCATCGGCGATGCGGATGACGGCGCGTTCGTCGGCGAGCGCGCGCCAACCGGACGGCTCGGCGCCGCCGGCATCAGCCGGCGCCAGAGCAAGGGCTGCGGCGAAGGTAGCGTGTTTCAAGGCATTCATCTCTCTTCTCCTTGTGCATTGGTGACGGCAATATGGGTCAGCCTGTCGGCATCGAGAAGATTGAAGTGTTCGCAAGGACTATGCGATATCATGCATGAATGGACCGGGACCTGCTCAGCCATCTGCCTGTCATCGTCGCCGTTGCCCGACGCGGCGGCTTTGCGCTTGCTGCGGCCGAACTGGGCATGTCCCCATCCGCCGTCAGCCATGCGGTGCGCCTCGTGGAGGAGCGGATCGGCCAGCCGTTGTTTGCGCGCACGACGCGCAGCGTCTCGCTGACGGAAGCCGGCAAGGCGCTGGTGGAGACGGCGGCCCCTGCCCTTCAGGACATTGCCGACCGTATGGATCGTATCCGAGCCATCAAGGGCCGGCCCTCCGGCTTGCTCAGGTTGAACGTTCCCAACATCGCCGTTCCACTTGCCGTCACTCCCGTGGTCGCCGCGATGGCTGAACGCTATCCTGATGTGACCATCGAATTGCTCACCGACCAGGGGCTGGTGGACATTGTCGGCGAGGGTTTCGATGCCGGCATCCGGCTGGGCGAGATGATCGCACAGGACATGGTCACGGTCCGGCTGACGCCGCCATTCAACGCCGTGATCGTTGCCTCTCCCGCCTATGTCGGCCGGCATGGCCGTCCGCGCGGTGTGGCGGATCTTTCCGAGCACAATTGCATCGGCTACCGGCTTGTGCGCTCCGGCGCACTCTATCGCTGGGACCTGACCGAGGACGGCAAGGATGTCGTGGCCGAGACGAAGGGTACGGTCATCGTCACCGATTCGCTGGCCGCGATCGACCTTGCGCTTGCCGGCGTCGGGCTGACCTATGTGTTCGAGCCGCTGGTCCGCGCGGAATTGGCCGCCGGCCGCCTCGTTCAGATCCTGCCGCAAACGGCGATCGAGGAGCCCGGCCTCTTCCTTTACTTCCCGCGCAGGGCGTCGACGGCGCCAAAGCTCAGGGCCTTCATCGACACCGCACAAGAAATCGGCCGAGCATCCTTGCGGACACCCGGCCGAGTTGCCTGAGCTGAGAAGCCCTTTTCGGGGCTATTTTTAAAACTACTTCTTCACCGCCGCCGCGACTTCCGCTGCGAAATCGGTCTCTTCCTTTTCGATGCCTTCGCCCAGCGCAAAGCGCAGATAGGCGGAGATCTTGGCCGGAGCGCCGATGTCCTTCTCGGCATCCTTCAGCGCCTGCTCGACAGTGATGTCGGGATTGAGCACGAAGGCGTGCTTGAGGAGCACGACTTCCTCGTAGAACTTGCGCAGGCGGCCTTCGACCATCTTTTCGATGATCGCTTCCGGCTTGCCGGACTGGCGCGCCTGGTCGGCGAAGATCGCCTTCTCGCGCTCGACCGCTGCCGGATCGATCTGCTCGGCGGTCAACGCCAGCGGGTTGGTGGCGGCGACATGCATGGCGACCTGGCGGCCAAAGGCGTTGGCGGCATGCTCATTGCCCGTCGTCTCGATCGCGACCAGAACGCCGAGCTTGCCAAGACCATCGGCAACCGCATTGTGGACGTAGGTTGCGACAGCACCGTGCGGGACGGTGAGCTTGGCCGAACGGCGGAAGCTCATGTTCTCGCCAATGGTGCCAACGGCGTCCTTGATGGTGTCAGTGACCGACTTGTCCGAACCCGGATACTTTGCGGCAGAGACAGCCTCCGTCGTGCCATAAGCAAGCGCGACCTTGGCGACATTGCGAACGATCTCCTGGAACTGCTCGTTGCGGGCCACGAAATCGGTCTCGGAGTTAACCTCGATGATGGCGGCCTCGCGGACGCCGGAGTCGACGCCGATCAGGCCTTCGGCGGCAGTACGGCCAGCCTTCTTGTCGGCCTTGGAAATGCCCTTCTTGCGCAGCCAGTCGACGGCCTCTTCGATGTTGCCGTTGGTCTCGGTCAACGCCGCCTTGCAGTCCATCATGCCCGCGCCGGTCAAGTCGCGGAGTTCTTTGACCTGTGCAGCCGAAATGCTCATTGTCGCCTCTTTGTTTTAAATGCACCGACGCACCACCGGTACTCGGTGATGCGTCCGTCTAGCGTGCCAAATATGAGAATGATGAAGGCCGCAACCGGCCTTCGATTGTCAAGCTTCCGGAGCGTCAGCAGCCGGGGCCGGAGCCGGATCAAGCGCCGGTTCGACCGGAGCTTCGACCGAGGCGCCGATGTCGACGCCGAGCGCGCCCTGCTGGCGGGCGATGCCGTCGATGGCAGCCTTGGCGATCAGGTCGCAATAGAGCTGGATGGCGCGCGCCGCGTCGTCATTACCGGGGATCGGGAAATCGATCTTGTCCGGATCGCAGTTCGAATCGATGATGGCGACGACCGGGATGCCGAGGCGCTTGGCCTCGAGGATGGCGATCGCTTCCTTGTTGGTGTCGATGACGAACATCAGGTCCGGCGTCGAACCCATGTCCTTGATGCCGCCGAGCGCCTTGTCGAGCTTCTCGCGCTCGCGGTCGAGGTTCAGGCGTTCCTTCTTGGTCAGGCCCTGGGCCTCACCGGCCAGCATCTCGTCGAGTTTGCGCAGGCGCTGGATCGAATTCGAGATCGTCTTCCAGTTGGTCAGCATGCCGCCGAGCCAACGCGAGTTGACATAGTATTGGGCCGAACGCTGTGCGGCGTCGGCGACGATGTCGGACGCCTGGCGCTTGGTGCCGACGAACAGCACGCGGCCGCCCTTGGCAACGGTGTCGGAAACCTGCTTCAGAGCCTGGTGCAGCAAAGGCACCGTCTGCGACAGGTCGATGATGTGGATGTTGTTGCGGGCGCCGTAGATGTAAGGCGCCATCTTCGGGTTCCAGCGGTGGGTCTGGTGGCCGAAGTGAATGCCAGCTTCCAAAAGCTGGCGCATGCTGAAATCAGGCAGTGCCATTCTTAGTTCCTTTTCCGGTTAGCCTCCACGGACACAGGCATTTTTGGACTTTGTCCTCGAACGCCACCGGAGGTTTCAGCCGGATTTCTCCCGGGCAGACACCAAAGTCCGTGTGTGGAATGAGCGCGCATATAGAGGGGAAGTGCTGCAAACGCAAGCGGTGAGGTGCTTCATCGCTCAGCGTGCGGCAATCAGCGCTCCGGTGCCGATCATGGCGCTGCCGGCGAACCGGTTAATCAGCCGCATGCGTTCGGGCGTCCTGAACCAGCCGGATGCCCTGCCCGCCAGCGCGGCGTAGATGCCCATGGTGAGAATATTGGCGCCGACGACGACTGCCACCACCAGCAGGCCGTCGGCAAACGTCATGGTGTCGAGGTTGAGGATCAGCGGCATGATCGAGGCGTGGAACAGGATCGCCTTCGGGTTGCCGAGCGCCACGGAGGCGCCAAGCAGGAACGAACGCGACAATCCGGTTTGGGGGATTCCTTGCGCGGCCGATTGCGCGGCCGCGGCCCGCCACATCTTGATGCCGAGGAAAATCAGGTAGGCCGCACCGGCGTATTTCAACAGGAGAAACACCCATTCGAAGGTCTGGGCCAGCGCCACCAGCCCGAGCAGTGCCAAGGTGACCAGCACGGCATCACCGGCGGCAATGCCCATTCCGGCGACGAACGCACGCAGGAAGCCGCGTGCCACGCCGTTGGTGATCACCGTGAACATCGCCGGACCCGGCGTGGCGGCGGCAAGTGTGATGGCAAGGCAATAAGCCAAGAATGCCGTTAGCGTCACGATCGGCCCTTTCCGTTGGGTATTCGTACGCGCCTGAAGATCGCAACGATCTCCTCGCGGCTGCATTCGATGGCGCCGAGCCGCACCGCCCGGTCGCGCTCGAAGCCGGTTATGTCATAGTGCGGCGCCGATGTCCTGGGCGGCCCCTGGTAGGACGAACGCTTGACACCAAGCTCGGCGGCGAAACGATGCAGTTCGTCCGTATCGTCGGCCATCAGGTGGCACCAGCGATGGCCGGCCCATTTCCAGATCGCCGCATCGACATAGACCGCCATCGGGAACTGCCATCAAGCCTGCCGTGCCAGCGCCGCATTGTTGCTATTTCGAGACCGGGCAAGGCTTGGTCTGATCGAACAGCGACAGGTTGACCAGCTTTCCGGTCATCGAGAACTCGCCATAGTCCATTGTGAGGTCGCGGGTGATGCCGTTCTCGTGCAGCTTGAAGCTGATGCGGTATTCCGGCACCTCTTCGCCCGATTTGTCGGTCTCGTCGAAATAGGCGATGTCGACCGGCCAGTATTTGTCGCCGGCAAGCTTGGCCAGCGCCGGCGCTTCGGGGTCGGCCTTGTCGCCCTCGGCCTTCTTGCCGACGATGACGGTGGTGGTCATCACCTTGTTGGCATCCTCCGAACCGTCGAACAGGCTGGTTTCGTAGAAATTCTCGCCCTTCTCGGCCTTGCCGATCAGTTCGACCAGATGCTGGGTCGGGAACTGGGTGGCGGCGAGTTCGAGGCTGTTCTTCTCGGGCTTGTCGATATCGACCTTGAGGCCCTTGGTCTCTTTTGTGGCGGTGCCTTTGACCTCCTTGTCTAGGTTCTGGTCGACGAAGGATTTGGTCACGAACGAGAAGGTCTTGCCTTCGGCGTCCTCGAACGTGGTCGTCTGCTGGTCGGTGAGCCTGGTGTTGTCGCCGGTGGCGATCTGGGTGACGAAACGGAATTTTACCGTATAGCCCTCGCAGGGCGAGCCGTTGAACTCATAGACCATGCGGCCGGAAATCCCGGTGATGCCCGAGCGGTCCGACGCCTTGTCGAGGGTAAGATCGTAGACGGCGCGATGCGCCTGCAGCGCCGGCACGGCAAAGGCTGGAGCCATCGAGAACAGCACCGGAAAGAGAACGGCGTGGAAGGCAAGGCGCGTTGCGCGCATTAGGGGCTCCGATCGTCGCAGCTGATGGCAGGCCGCAGGTAAAGATGGTCCAGCTTAAAAAAAGTCGTGGCGGAAGCGAGGCAAAAATAGCAATTTCGGCCCGGCCAGCGCGGCGTCTCCAAGCAATAGGGAAATACCATGAGTGAAACAATCGAAAAGCGGCTAAGCGATCTCGGCGTGACGATACCTGCCGCCGCAGCGCCCGCCGCGAACTATGTGCCCTATTGCAGGTCCGGCAATCTTTTGTTCACCGCCGGGCAGTTGCCGCTCAAGGACGGCAAGCTGCAGGCAAGCGGCCTGCTCGGCCGCGACCTCGACACCGCAACCGGCAAGGAAGGCGCAAAGTACTGCGCAATCAATGTCTTGGCCCAAGCAAAAGCAGCACTTGGCGATCTCGAAAAAATCCAGCGTTTGGTCAAGATCACCGTCTTTGTTGCATCAGTGCCGGATTTCGTCGAGCAGCATCTGGTCGCCAATGGCGCCTCCGATTTCCTGGTCGCCGCCCTTGGCGAGCGCGGCAAGCATGCCCGCTCCGCCGTCGGCACCGCCTGTCTGCCGCTTAATGCCGCAGTGGAAATCGAAGGCGTCTTCGAGGTCGCATGAGCAGGACCAAGACAATGACCGACCTTTCCTGGCTGACCGCCCGCCCGGTGGCGCATCGCGGCTTTCACGACATGAACAAGACGCGCTGGGAAAACACGCTGTCGGCCTTCGCGGCTGCCGCCGAGCGCGGCTATGCGATCGAATGCGACGTGCATCTGTCGTCCGACCGCGTCCCCGTCATCATTCATGACGGCGATCTCAGGCGGTTGACCGGCCAGGACGGCTTCGTCTGGCAGCGCACGGCAGCGGAACTGGCGGCGCTCAGGATCGGCGGCACCAGGGACCATATACCGACGTTGCAGGAAGCGCTCGGCCTGGTCGATGGCCGTGTGCCGATGGTTGTCGAACTGAAGGGTGTGCCCGGTTACGACGAGGGCTTGGTGGCAAGCGTCGGCAAGATGCTGGAGCGCTACAAGGGCAAGGCGGCGATCATGTCGTTCGACCATTGGCTGGTCCGCGACTTCCCCAGGGATGCGCCTGGCATTCCGGGTGGGCTGACCGCCTACGGCAGGGACAATCAGTTGATCGAGGCGCATTTTGCCATGCTGGCACATGACCTCGCCTTCACCTCATATGCCGCGGGCGATCTGCCGAACCCGTTCGTCAGCTTCGTGCGCGAAAGGCTTAAAATGCCTGTCATCACCTGGACGGTGCATGACCAGCCGGCGGTGGATCTCACCTTCAAATACGCCGACCAGATGACGTTCGAAGGGTTCGAACCCGATCTGGTCAATGTCGCCTGATGGAAGTGCCTGAAACGTGACTTGTAGCGGCCCCGACAGAGCTTAAATAAGCCCCATGGATCAGGGTGATGAAGGTGACGGGCAAACGGCGAATGCGGAGTTTTCCATCCGCGTTGCCGCCGGCATCAATGCCTTCACCTGCGACGAGTGGAACGGCTTTACCGGCACAACCCGCAGCGACACAGAAAATGGCTATAACCCTCTCGTTTCATATGCTTTTCTGAGCGCGCTTGAAGAGTCCGGCTGCGCCGTGCGGCGTACCGGCTGGCAAGGTCATCATCTCAGACTGGAAAATGCCCAAGGCAGATTGCTGGGCGCCGTGCCCTGCTATCTCAAATCGCACAGCCAGGGCGAATATGTCTTCGACCACGGCTGGTCCGATGCGTTCGAACGCGCCGGCGGCAACTACTATCCGAAACTGCAATGCGCCGTGCCGTTCTCTCCGGTCACCGGCCCTCGCCTGCTGGTCAGCAAAGGCGAGGACAGCGCCATTGTGAAGGCCGGTCTCGCAGCGGGCCTGAAGGCGGTGACGGAAAAGCTCGGCGTGTCGTCCGCGCATGTCACCTTCGCCAATGAAAGCGACGTTGCAACGCTGGAAGCAGCCGGCTTCCTGCACCGCACCGACCAGCAGTTCCACTTCTGCAACGAAGGCTTTTCGACCTATGACGATTTCCTCGCTACGCTGGCATCGCGCAAGCGCAAGGCGATGAAGAAGGAGCGGCGCGAGGCGCTCGCCAACGATATCTCGATCGACCGGCTGACCGGCAAGGACCTGACCGAAAGGGCCTGGGACGATTTCTTCGCCTTCTATATGGACACCGGCAGCCGCAAATGGGGCCGGCCCTATCTCAACCGCAAGTTCTTCTCGCTGATCGGCGAGCGCATGTCCCAGGATATCCTGTTGGTAATGGCCAAGCGCAATGGCCGCTATGTCGCCGGCGCCATCAACTTCATCGGCTCCGATGCGCTCTACGGCCGCAATTGGGGCTGCATCGAGGACCACCCGTTCCTGCATTTCGAAGTTTGCTACCATCAGGCCATCGACTTCGCCATCGAGCGTAAGCTGAAGGTGGTCGAGGCCGGCGCGCAGGGTGAGCACAAGCTGGCGCGCGGCTATCGTCCCGTGACCATGCATTCGGCGCACTACATCGCACATCCCGGCCTGCGCAATGCTGTGGCCGACTATCTCCGGCGGGAACGCCGCGAGGTCGAGCGGATGGGCGAAATCCTGGAAGAGCATACGCCGTTCCGCAAGGATCTTGAGGAATAGCGATCCGCCCCTGCCCTCGCCTGTCGATATCGCCGGACCATCTTGCCGGTCCGGGACAGCTTCGCTACACCGGGAGCATACTCCCGGAGCGCCGCCATGACCGAGGCCTACGACCCCAGCAATATCTTCGCGAAGATCCTGCGCGGCGAAATCCCGTCGCACCGCGTCTACGAGGATGATGCCGTGGTCGCCTTCATGGATGTGATGCCGCAAGGCCCCGGTCACACGCTGGTGGTGCCCAAAGCACCGTCGCGCAATCTGCTCGATGCAGATCCGGCGACGCTCGGCCGGCTGTTCACCACGGTCCAAAAGGTGTCGCTGGCGGTCAAAAAGGCTTTCGGCGCTGACGGGGTCACGATCCTGCAGTTCAACGAACCGGCCTCCGGCCAGACCGTCTACCACCTGCATGTCCATGTCATCCCGCGGTTCGAAGGCATCGCGCTCAAGCCGCATACGGGGCAGATGGAGAAGCCCGAAGTGCTGACTGAGAACGCGGCCAGGATCCGAGCAGCGCTGAACGGTTGAGGTGGCGCGCGCCTCAGGGCGATGCGCTCAGCCACAATCCACCACGTCGGTTAGGAAAATATCAAACCACCCCGTGATAAAGTGCCGTACCGGGATGCGTTTGGGTTTTAAAAATCGTGGAACATTCGGTTGCGACATCAGAGCCGTTGGTAAAAGCAGCTGCCGGGCGGGCCTTTCTGCGCACCTTGGCGGACGCGTACCGGCGACACCGCCTGCTGCACGCGATGGCCATCGCTGCCCTGCTTTTGGCAGCCGCGGTCGGCCTGCGCACCGGAAACATGCCGGATTTCGGCGTGCTGGAAGACTATGCCCAATACCTTCTTTTCGCTTTCTGGATCGGTGGCTGCGCCTTCGCACTCGGCAGCTTTTTTCACCTTGCGCAGGACATTGTGTGGAGCGGCTATATCGGGGCGACGCCAGGCAGTCTCGGCATATCCGCCTTCCCGTCCATGCATGTGGCGATGGCGGTGCTTTTCGCGCTTTATGCAACACGCCGCTCACGGTTGGCCGGCCTTTTGATGTGGGCATTCGCCGCAATCATCATGGTCGGCTCGGTCGTCCTTGGCTGGCATTGTGCCGTGGATGGCTATGCGAGCGTTCTGATTTCGATCGCCATCTGGAAGGCGTGCGGGTACTTCCTGGGCAAGTTTGCACCCGAGGGCGTCGCCGCCTGACCTAACAGCATCTGACCTGAAAAGCAGGGGCCTGTGTCGGCAAACCGGCCAGCCAATGAAAAAAGGGCCCGTCACCGGGCCCTTTTTTCATAGGCGAACTTTTTAGCTCTTGCGCGGTAGTTGCGGCACCAGGCTGCGCTTGCCGCCATCCTTGCCCTTGGGCTCAGGCTCGTCCTTGCCCTTGGGCTGAGGCTTCTGCGCCGCCGCCTTCTTGGCGACGGGCTTCTTGGCCACCGCCTTGCGGGCTTTCGGCGCCTCTTCCGGCTCCTGCTTCGGCTGCACCGGGGCTTCGTCGGCCAGCGATTCGAGCTTCAGGCCGGTTTCGCCGGTTTCCTTCTTCTCGACAGTGACGCGCACCGTGCCGCCCTTCTTGAGCTTGCCGAACAGCACCTCGTCGGCCAACGGCTTCTTGATGTGCTCCTGGATGACCCGGCCGAGCGGCCGCGCACCCATGCGCTCATCATAGCCCTTGTCGGCCAGCCAGGCGATCGCGTCCGCCGACAGGTCGAAGGTGACGCCCCGCTCGGAAAGCTGGGCCTCGAGCTGCATGACGAACTTCTGCACCACCTGGTGGATGACCGGGACTGGCAGAGAGCCGAACGGGATGATCGCATCGAGACGGTTGCGGAACTCCGGCGTGAACAACCGGTTGATGGCCTCGACATCGTCGCCTTCGCGCTTGGTCGATCCGAAACCGATCGCCGCGCGCTGCGCATCGGATGCGCCCGCATTGGTGGTCATGATCAGGATGACGTTGCGGAAGTCGATCTGCTTGCCGTTGTGGTCGGTCAGCTTGCCGTGGTCCATGACCTGCAACAGGATGTTGAACAGGTCCGGATGCGCCTTCTCGACTTCATCCAGCAAGAGCACGCAGTGCGGATGCTGGTCGACGCCGTCGGTCAACAAGCCGCCTTGGTCGAAACCGACATAGCCGGGAGGCGCGCCGATCAGCCGCGAAACGGTGTGGCGTTCCATATATTCCGACATGTCGAAGCGGATCAGCTCGACGCCGAGCGAGGCAGCCAACTGCTTGGCGACTTCGGTCTTGCCGACGCCGGTCGGGCCTGAGAACAGGTAGGAGCCGATCGGCTTTTCCGGTTCGCGCAGGCCGGCACGCGCCAGCTTGATTGCCGAGGTCAGCGCGGTGATGGCGGTGTCTTGGCCATAGACGACGCGCTTCAGCTCGATGTCGAGGCCTTGCAGCACCTTCTCGTCGTCGGCCGAAACCGTCTTCGGCGGGATGCGGGCCATCGTGGCGATAGTGGCTTCGATCTCCTTGATGCCGATCGTCTTCTTGCGCTTGGCTTCCGGCACCAGCATCTGCGAGGCGCCGGTCTCGTCGATCACATCGATCGCCTTGTCCGGCAGCTTGCGGTCGTTGATGTAGCGGGCCGACAGTTCCACCGAAGCCTTGATCGCCTCGTTGGTGAACTTCACCTTGTGGAATTCCTCATAATAGGGCTTGAGGCCCTTCATGATCTCGATGGCGTCCTCGATGGTCGGCTCGTTGACGTCGATCTTCTGGAAGCGCCGCACCAGAGCGCGGTCCTTCTCGAAGAACTGGCGGAATTCCTTGTAAGTGGTCGAGCCGATGCAGCGGATGGCACCCGAAGACAGCGCCGGCTTCAACAGGTTCGACGCATCCATCGCGCCGCCTGACGTGGCGCCGGCCCCGATCACCGTGTGGATCTCGTCGATGAACAGCACGGCGCCGGGATAATCCTCTAGCTCCTTGACAACCTGCTTCAGCCGCTCTTCGAAATCGCCACGGTAGCGGGTGCCGGCCAGAAGCGTGCCCATGTCGAGCGCGAAGATGGTGGCGTCCTGCAGCACTTCGGGCACGTCGCCTTCGACGATGCGCTTGGCCAGACCTTCGGCAATCGCCGTTTTCCCGACGCCGGGATCGCCGACATAGAGCGGGTTGTTCTTAGAGCGGCGGCACAGCACCTGGATGGTGCGGTTGATTTCGCTCTCGCGGCCGATCAGCGGATCGATCTTGCCGGCCTTGGCCTTGTTGTTGAGGTTGACGCAATAAGCCGTCAGCGCATCCTGCTGCTGCTTCTTCTTGCCGCCTTCCTCCTGCGGCTCGGCGCCGTTCTGGCCGCCCTGCTCGTCATCGGCGCCGCGCGGCGAGCGCGTCTCCGATGCGCCGGGGCGCTTGGCGATGCCGTGCGAGATGTAGTTGACCGCGTCGTAGCGGGTCATCTGCTGTTCCTGCAGGAAATAAGCGGCATGGCTCTCGCGCTCGGCAAAGATGGCGACGAGCACGTTGGCGCCGGACACTTCCTCGCGGCCGGATGACTGCACATGGATCACGGCGCGCTGGATGACGCGCTGGAAGCCGGCGGTCGGCTTGGAATCCTCATCGTAACCGGTGACCAGATTGTCGAGTTCGGTGTCGATATAGGTCAGAACGGTGTGCTTCAGCTCGTCGAGATCGACGTTGCAGGCGCGCATAACGGCGGCCGCCTCGGTGTCGTCGATGAGGGCGAGCAGCAGATGTTCTAGGGTTGCATATTCATGGTGCCGCTCATTGGCGAGCGTCAGCGCCTGGTGAAGCGCCTTTTCCAGGCCTTGGGAGAAAGCCGGCATGTTACCTCACTTCTTCTCCATCACGCATTGCAGCGGATGCTGATTATGTCGGGCGAAATCCATGACCTGAGACACTTTGGTCTCGGCCACCTCGAATGTATAGACCCCGCACTCGCCCACCCCATGATTGTGAACATGAAGCATGATGCGTGTGGCGGCTTCGCGGTCCTTTTGAAAAAAACGCTCCAGGACGTGAACCACGAACTCCATGGGCGTATAGTCGTCGTTGAGGATGAGGACCCTGTAAAGGCTGGGCTTCTTGGTCTTGGTCTTCGTGCGCGTAATGACGGCTGTGCCGCGACCGGCCTCATTGCCGTCGCCGTCACTTTGCATCCGCACCACGCTTGTCGTGGCAGTCAAACCTGAAGTCACGTAATCCTGCCTCTTTCGAATCCCCATGGCGAGTTCGATATGTAGGTGTTCGATGGACGATTTTAAGCCCTTCTTGTTAGCTGACAATATGGCTAGGTGGGCAAACCGAGGCGATTTTCAAAATCGTGAACCGCCAAAGCCCCGGAATTGAAACCGGCATGAAAAAACCCGGCCGCGCATCCGCGACCGGGTCTGTTTTGCAAGCCCGAAAGGCCGTGCCTGGTATTCTCGAGCGAAATTACTTCGCCTTGGCGACAATCGATTCGAAGGGCTTGTAAGCCTCCTTGGCGAGATCGGCATAGAGATCGCCGAACTTGGTCGCCTCGGCAACGAAGCTCTCATAGCTCTGCTTGGCGAAGTCGGACTGGATCTCGACCGCCTTTTCCAGCGACTTGGCGGAGAACAGCTTTTCGACCGCGGCGCTGCCGGCTTCGAAGCTCTTCTTGGTGTATTCGCCAGCTTCAGTGGCGATCGCCTGCGCGCCCTTGGAGAGCGAGGTGAAGCTCTTCAATCCGGTATCGGCAAACTCCTTGCCGTATTTCGAGAAGTCCTCGTAGGTCTGGGTCATTTGACGTTTCCCTTGGCGTTTTGAAGCGCCCTTGCCTGAGCGCGGTTGTGCAATGCACGAGAATATATTGTGCGCTGCACAAAAGTCAAGATTTCAGCGGCATCAGGCCGCGCTGCGCCGGCAACAGCTAAAATTCGAATAAAGAAAGGCTCAAGCCCGAGGAAAATGGTGAACGCGCCGGTTACCATAAACGGATTGGTAACGCTGGCCGCGATAGTTTGACGACAAGTGAGGTCGGATCCCTTTGCCACCTCCAGGGCAATGAGTTTCAAAGGAACTATCAGTGCGTCAGGCGTTGTCGGTCTTCGGTTCAAAATCCGCATCTTCCCTCAAAACGATCATGATCCTCGCTTTGGCGATGTCATTTGTCGTTGCGGATGCCGCGTCCTCGATGGCCGCCAGGTCTTCGGCGATCGTCGTCGACGCCAAGACCGGCAAGGTGCTTTATTCGTCCGATGCCAACGGCCGGCGCTACCCGGCGTCGCTGACCAAGATGATGACGCTCTATCTGACCTTCGAGGCCATGGCGAAGGGCCGGATCAGCAGGAACACGCCCGTGCCGTTCTCGGCCAAAGCGGCGGCCGAACCGCCGACCAAGCTCGGCGTCAAGGCGGGCGGAGCGGTTTCGGTCGAGACCGCCATCCTGTCGATGGTGACCAAGTCGGCCAATGATTCGGCGACCGCGCTCGGCGAACTGCTCGGCGGCAGCGAAAGCAATTTCGCCCGCATGATGACCGCCAAGGCGCGCGCGCTCGGCATGGACGGCACCGTGTTTCGCAATGCCAACGGCCTGCCCGATCCCGGCCAGTTCACAACCGCCCACGACATGGCGATGCTCGGCATAGCGCTCAGGGAACATTATCCGCAGTATTACGGCTATTTCTCGCAGCGCTCCTTCCTTTACGGCCGCCAGCGCATCAATGGCCACAACCGTCTGCTCGGCCGCATCAAGGGCGTCGACGGCATCAAGACCGGCTATACCCGCGCCTCCGGCTTCAACCTCGTCTCGTCGGTTTCGGATGGCAACCGCCGCCTCGTCGCCGTCGTCATGGGCGGCACTTCGGGGCGCAGCCGCGACAACCAGATGGCCGGCCTGATCAACGCCTACATGCCGCGCGCATCGACCCGCGGCGGCGGCGCCCTGGTCGCCAAGGCCGGCGGCGACAATCCGGTCAAGGCGCTGGCCAAGGTCTTCCTGCCCAAGCATGACGCGCCGACGCCGGATGGCAAGCCGATCGTTGAAGACGATGCCGTAGCGTCCAATGACGATCCGACATCCGCTGACGAGCAGTCTGCTGAAGGCCAGTCTGCCGACGAACAGACGGTGGCCGCGGTCGAAGAGCCCGCCCCCGTCGTCAAGACCAGGAAGGTCAAGACCGTCATCGTGACGGCGCCGAAGGTCGAAACTGCGCAGATTGTGGCTGCCTATGCCGAACCCACGCCTGTATCCCCACAGGCGGTCGACCCGGTCAACACGGCCTCGGTGCCGGCTGGTTGGGCGGTGCAGGTGGCGTCGTCGCCCAAGCAGTCCGAAGCCCAGGCTTTCCTCGACAAGACCGCCAAGCTGGCGCCCAAAGTTCTTGGGGCTGCTTCCGGTTTCACCGTCGCCTTCGAAAAGGATGGCGAGACCTATTACCGCGCCCGGTTCGGCGGCTTCCGCTCGAAGGACGCGGCCTGGAATGCCTGCAATGCCCTGAAGAAAAAGAAAATCGCCTGCTACGCCGTCCAACAGTAGGGCGGCGTCGGAACCATCTCCCGGAAATTTACTGCGTCGAAGGAGACTAGTTGTGATTGGAGAGCAAGACGTCCTTGGCTTCGTTGATCCGCGCCGCCAGGAAAGACGTGCCGCCGATGTCGGGGTGCAGGCGCTGCATCAGGCGGCGGTGCGCCTTGCGGACATCCGCCGCGGCGGCCCCCGCTTCAAGACCAAGGATCTTGTAGGCCTCCTCCTTAGTCATGGCGCCCGCACCTGGCGCAACACCCAGCCCTTCGCCACCGTTCGCCTCAGCGTCTTTGCGCCAGACGGGAAAACGGCCGTCAAGATACGTCTCTAGGAGCTGGCGGCTCTCCGGGTCGCCGGGGAGTTCGCCGTAAAGCTGCTGCAGCTCGGCCAGGCCCATCGCGCCCAGCATCTTGCCTTCATGGCGGCCGGCCAGAACCAGGCCTTCAAGTCCGCCCGTATCGTGATCAAGCTCCATTTCCAGTGCGGCGGTCCGCACCGTCGAGCGCTTGCCGGGCGCCGGCCCGACCGACGGCCGCTTCATTCGCATCGAACCGTACCAGGCAAGGGCCGCGGCCAGAATGAGGCCGGCAATGCCTTCGCGCCCGACCACCAGCACGGCGAGCCCGACCAGCGCCAGAAGCACCGGCCCGAGCGTGCGCATGCCGCTTGCCAGTTTTTGCGCATCGGCGCGGACAAAGATCGTCGCCGCCCCGAGCAGCACCAGAAACAGTGCAACAAGTGCAATGATAGCGCCCATCAATTCCCGCCGCCCCTGAGATGCTCGATCAGCAGCCGGTCTCCCGGCCTGTCCCTTGCCTCGAGCGCCTTCAATCCACCCGTCGCATAGACGGCGACCGCCGAAAGCAGCCCGGCCAAGGTCGCGGCGGCCCGCCGATCAAATCGGAACCAAGCCCCTTTGGACAGCCGCGCAATCTCCTTGAACGCCTTTTCTGCGCCGGGATCATGGCCTTCCTGGAAGACGAAGACGGGAGCGCCGTGCAGACCGAGGCTGCCGGCCTTCTGCGCCAGGTCGTCGATATCCTCTTCCATGGCATCGCCGATATAGACCAGAGCGTTGACCTTGGCCGCCGCCGTTTCCTTCAGCGCATGCGCCAGCACCTTGCCGATCTGGGTGTGGCCGGCACGGCAGTCGATCCGCGTCATCAGCTGCTTCAGGGCGTTGGTGTCGGCGACAAAAGCCGTTGAACGGCACTCGCCCAGCCCGCGAAAATAGGCCAATTGGACGCTGAGGGTGCCGGCCTTGCCGACGGCGTCGAACATTTCGCCCTGCAGCTTGGTGGCGAGATCCCAGGTCGGCTGGCGGCTCATCGTGGCATCGAGCGCAAGGATCAGCCGCCCGGAGCCGGTCGCGGACGCGGCAAGCGTCCGGGCCTGACGCATAAAGGCGTCGATCTCGCCGGCATTGGATTGAGGCTTGACCGGCGCAGGATCGGCCCTTGCGGGCACGCGCTGCTTCTTGTCGCTCATAAGAATCAAGATGTGGCGTTGTCGGGCCCCTTGCAAGTCCAGCCTTGGACAAGATGGAGGGCCAGCGCTCGACGCTCTGGGAGAAGCGGCCGCGCCGTGGCCTTACAACAAGCCCAGATCGGCGAGCTCGCGCTTCAGTTTCGGCGGCATCTCGACCATTCCGGCCTTGCCCTTGCCGATATCGGCGGGCGCATCCGACGGTTTGAGATAACGCCAGCCCTGGAAGGCGCGGCGCGGCTGCCAGTCGGTGCGCACGACGTCGAGGTCGAGCATCAGGCGGCAACGGCCGATGCCATCGTCGTCGGTAAAGGGCCTGATATCAGTGATCAACTGGCGGCATTGCACGCTGCCCTTGATCACCCAATAAAGCGAACCGCCATCGGTGACCTCGGCGCCGCGCGTCGGCACCATGCGGGTGGTGTGCCAGTGCTCGGCGGGTTCGCCGGCGCGGCGGCGCTCATCGAGGCGGAAGGCGATCCATTCTTCGAGGTCCTCGACGCTGTCGCAACCGACGCACAGTTTTAGGAGATTGAGTGCCATCGCTTAAGGTTTAGTCCGGCGCGCGATTGCGTCAACGGCCCTGCCCGACTTCTCCACAGTGCCAGTGGCGTTGCACGGTCAGCATTCCACGACATTGACGGCGAGCCCACCAAGGCTGGTTTCCTTGTACTTCTCGTTCATGTCGAGGCCCGTCTGGCGCATTGTTTCGATCGCGGCGTCGAGCGGCACGAAGTGGACGCCGTCGCCTTTGATCGCCAGAGAGGCGGCGGTGACCGCCTTGACGGCGCCGAGCGCGTTGCGCTCGATGCAAGGCACCTGGACCAGACCGCCGACTGGATCGCAAGTCATGCCGAGATGATGTTCGAGCGCGATTTCGGCGGCGTTCTCGACCTGCTCGGGCGTGCCGCCCATGACGGCGCAGAGACCCGCGGCAGCCATCGCCGAGGCCGAGCCGACCTCGCCCTGGCAGCCGACTTCGGCGCCGGAGATCGAGGCATTGGTCTTGATGATGCCGCCGACGGCGGCCGCCGTGAGCAGGAAGTCACGGATGCTCGGCTGGTCGGCCTCGGGGTGGAAATGCAGCCAGTAACGCAGCACCGCCGGCAATGTGCCGGCCGCGCCATTGGTCGGCGCGGTGACGACGCGTCCACCGGCGGCGTTCTCTTCGTTCACCGCCATGGCGTAGATCGACAGCCAGTCATTGGCCAGCAAAGGGTTGGGCTTGTTCTGCTGCCATTGCTCCTGCAGCTTGTCGTGCAGCATGCGGGCACGACGGCGCACTTTCAGCCCGCCCGGCATGATGCCGTCCTGCGACAGGCCGCGGTCGATGCAGCCCTTCATGGCGCCCCAGATCGCATCAAGGCCGTTGTCGAGCTCCTCGCGCGACATATGTGTCTCTTCATTGATGCGCTTCATGTCGGCGATAGACAGGCCGCTTTTGCCTGCCATCTTCAGCATCTCGACGGCATTCTTGAAGGGATAGGGCACCTTCTTGCCTTCTGTGGTCACCGAGCCCTTCACCTTCATCCGCTGCAGCTCTTCCTCGGACACCACGAAGCCGCCGCCGATGGAATAGTAGATGCGCTTGAGCAGCAGCCGGTCGCCGGCATCGTAAGCGTAGAAGGCCATGCCGTTGGCGTGGCCGGTGAGCGGCGTCTTGCGGTCGAGCACCAGATCCGTCGCCGGATCGAAGCGATAGGAGGGATGGCCGCGTGGCGATATCCGCTTCTCGGCGGCGATGCGCGTGGCGATTCCCTCGGCCTGATCGGGATCGACCGTCTGCGGTGTCAGGCCAGCAAGTCCGAGGACAACGGCGCGATCCGAGCCATGGCCGATACCGGTATAGGCGAGCGAGCCGTGCAGGCTGGCGCCAATGCGATCGACCTTGACGCCGGCCGGGCGCGGCCAGTCATCGCCGGCGATCTCGTCGAGAAACCGCCGCGCCGCTGTCATCGGTCCCATCGTGTGCGAACTCGACGGTCCGATGCCGATCTTGAACAGGTCGAAAACCGAAAGAAACACGCTGCGCCGTCTCCGGGAATGGGATCAAGACCTACATATAGGACTTTCCATGATGTTTGTGCTGTTTTGCGGATTGCGGCGCTGCACCTGCCGACCTTGTTTGCTCCGGCAGCGACATCACCGGCTGAAAGCGCGTCGCGCTGAAACGGATTCATGCGACGCGCTTTAAGTTCTTGTTTCAATGCATGTCGTTGTCCCAGAACCGCAGCTCACCTCTGGGCGGCATGCATTGGAGCATCGAACTGACCGCTTTGCCTGTGGTAAAAGGGGGCATGGGCGATTCCTTCCATCTGTCGACGGCTGATCTGGCGGCGCTGGCTTTCTTCCTGCTCGCATGGTTGCTGCATACGCTGGCGTCCGACGGCAGACTGGTCAGCCGGGTGTCGTTGACGATGGCCATGAACGTGCAGCGCGAGGCCTGGATGCGCACCATGGCCGAGCGCGAAATCCGCATCGTCGACACCGCCATCATGAGCGGCCTGCAGCAAGGCACCGCCTTTTTCGCCTCCAGTTCGCTGATTGCGCTCGGTGGCTGTTTCGCGCTGCTTGGCGCCTCGGATCAGGTCCTTGCCGTGCTGAACGACCTGCCGTTGAACGCGACCTCATCGCGCTCCGCCTTTCAGATCAAGGTCTTTGGCCTGGTGCTGATCCTGGCCTTCGCCTTCTTCAAGTTCGGCTGGGCCTACCGTCTCTTCAACTACTGCACGATCCTGATCGGCGCGGTGCCGATCCCCTATGGCGAGGCGTCACGCAACCTGGTCAGCGAAACGGCGGTGTGGCGCGCGGCGCGCATGAACATGCTGGCCGGCAAGCATTTCAATTCAGGCCTGCGCGCGGTGTTCTTCTCGATCGGCTATCTCGGCTGGTTCGTCGACCCGATCGTGTTCGTGCTGTCGACGCTGCTGCTTCTGGCGGTGCTGGTGCGGCGCCAGTTCTTTTCAGCGGCGCGACAAGCGGTGATCGGTCAGCCGCCCGGGCCGGGGAAAAGCTGGTCGATCCGGCCCGATAGCCAATAGGCGGCGAGGCCGATCCATTCGCGGATCGCAATGGTGGTGGTCTGCAGCGAATCGGGTGCGTTGTCGCGAAACAGGCCAAAGCCCTCCTTGCCCGACGTGCGATAGTCGACAGGCCATGGCGTCGTCGGAAAGCCTGCCTTGTCGAACAGCGCCTTGGAGCGCGGCATGTGGAAGGCCGAGGTCACCAGCAGCCAGGTTTCGCCCGATTTCGGCGTTACCAGTTCCTTGGTGAAGACGGCATTCTCATAGGTGTTGCGGGATTTGGTCTCGAGCACCAGCCGATCCGCACTGACGCCGAGCGCGTCGAGCAAACGTGGTGCGGTGGCCGCATCACCCTCACCCTCGATGAACAGTTCGCCGGTGCCGCCCGAGACAACCACCTTCGCTTCGGGAAAGCGCCGGGCGAGGATTGCCGTCTCAACCATGCGGTCGCCGCCGGAATTCAGCTCATAGCCGCCGCGCACCAAGTTGATGGCGCCCTCGAAACCACCGCCAAGCACGACGATGCCGTCGACCTTCTGCGGCAGCGGTGGCCTTGGAAAGCGCTCTTCAAGCGGATTGAGCATCATGGCACCAAGCGACGTCCAGGCCGACAGCGCAAGAATGAGGAAGGCGAAGACACTGCCCGTGGCCGCCAGCCGCCGGCGCCCGATCAGCGCCGCGAGCAAGCCTGCCAGCAGCAGGAAGATCGCAAAATTGAGCGGCTGGACGAAGAACCAGAAGATTTTGGAGAGATAGAAGAACATTACCTGCCTATCACCAGCTCAAATTGTGACGGCCGATGAAGTGCTCGACCGCACTCGCTACCGCTTCCGCTTCGAGGCGGCTTAACTCCCTGCCGAAAACAAGGACGCCGTTCGCGTTGGTCAAGCTGATGACTTCCGACAGTCCCACTTCGTTCGTGGGATAGGTGTGGTCGAGGATTTCGACCCTAAGATGCCCTTTCAAAGGCAGTGACCACCGATTTCGCAAAGAACCCCTCACCGAGCGCACGGCTGCGGTGTCGGTCAGCCGCAGGGTTTCCCTGCCGAACACCCGCCAGATGAAATCCTTGCCCAGGAAATAGGTGAAGAGGGCAATGATCGCCACGAACGACAGCAGGCCAAGCGTGCCGCTGCTGACCGTCGCGGGAGAAATATCGGTCAACCCCATGTAGCCGGTATAGGCAACGATAGCCGCCCCGATCAGGACAAAGACTGTCCTGAAATCCGAGCTGCGTGGCGGGTTGGTGATCAGCAGTTCGTCTCCCGTCTCGACGATGGAAATGCGAGACGGAGGCGGCATGCTACCACCACTTCTCCGGCTGGAAGGTGCCCGCTGCCTGCTCGATGACGGCGGCTGTCTGGAACAGGGTTTCCTCGTCGAAGGGACGGCCAATCAGCTGCAGGCCGAGCGGCAGGCCCTTGGCATCGAGGCCGGCAGGCACGGCAACGCCTGGCAGTCCGGCCATGTTGACGGTCACCGTAAAAATGTCGTTGAGGTACATTTTCACCGGATCGGCTGCCATGTCCTCGTCGGCGATGCCGAAGGCGGCCGACGGCGTCGCCGGCGTCAGGATGACGTCGACGCCGTCGGCAAAAACCGTCTCGAAGTCGCGCTTGATCAAATTGCGCACCTTCTGCGCCTGCAGATAGTAGGCATCGTAATAGCCTGCCGACAGCACATAGGTGCCGATCATGATGCGACGCTTGACCTCTCGACCGAACCCGGCGGCTCGGGTCTTTTCGTACATGTCGACAATGTCCTGGCCCGGCACGCGCAGGCCATAGCGGACGCCGTCATAGCGCGCCAAATTGGACGATGCTTCGGCAGGCGCTACGATATAATAAGCCGGCAAAGCATATTTGGTGTGCGGCAGCGAAATGTCGACGATCTCGGCGCCGGCATCCCTGAGCCAGGCAATGCCCTTCTGCCACAGCGCCTCGATCTCTTCCGGCATGCCGTCGACGCGGTATTCCCGGGGAATGCCGACCTTCATGCCCCTGATCGGTTTGCCGATCGCCGCCTCGTAATCCGGCACCGGCCGGTCGACGGAAGTGGTGTCCTTGGCGTCGACCGAGGCCATGGACTTCAGCATGATCGCGGCATCGCGCACGTCCCGGGCGATCGGGCCGGCCTGATCGAGCGACGAAGCGAAGGCGACGATGCCCCAGCGCGAGCAGCGGCCATAGGTCGGCTTGATGCCGACGGTGCCGGTGAAGGCGGCTGGCTGGCGGATCGAGCCGCCGGTGTCGGTGGCGGTGGCGCCGGCGCACAGGAAAGCCGAGACGGCGGAAGCCGAGCCCCCCGACGAGCCCCCCGGCACCAGTTGGGCATTGTCCAGCGTGCGCGCGGTCTTGGTGCCGCCGGCCGAAACGAAACCGCCATCGCCCTGATGCGTGGTCGGCATCACCACCGTGTCGAGGCGCGAACGCCGCCACGGATTGACGACAGGGCCGTAATAGGAGGTCTCGTTGGACGAGCCCATGGCGAACTCGTCCATGTTGAGCTTGCCCAGCATGACGGCGCCGTCTGCCCACAAATTGGCGGTGACTGTCGATTCGTAGCGCGGCTTGAAGCCGTCGAGCACATGGCTGCAGGCCTGGGTGTGGACACCTTCGGTCCCGAACAGATCCTTGATGCCGAGCGGGATGCCCTCCAGCGCACCGCCCTCGCCCTTGGCGAGCCTGGCGTCGGAAGCTTTGGCCATATCGCGCGCCTTGTCGCCGGTGACGACGATGTAGGCATTGAGCACCGGATTGGCGCGCTCGATGGCACCGAGATAGGCCTCGGTGATTTCGACGGCAGAAATCTCCTTGGCGCGCAGCTTGGCGCGCGCCTGCGAAATTGTCAGATGGGTCAGTTCGCTCATCAAAGGCTCTTTTCGTAAAACACCGACCACTCGGAATCGGGATAATCCAGCACCGGCCCGCAGCGCGAGAAGCCGGCGCGTTCATAGACGGTCCAGGCGGCGGGATGGCGGTCGCCGGTTTCCAGCACCAGACGCTTCAGCCCTTCGCTGCGCGCCAGCGTTTCGACATGTTCGACGATCTTGGCGCCGATCTTCCTGCCCCGATGCGAAGGCCGCGTGTACATACGCTTGACCTCACCGACGCGGGCATCATGGCGCTTCAGCGCGCCGCAGCCGATGGCTTGCCCGTCGTCGCGGGCGATGAACACGGTGGTGTCGTCGCCGGCCATCTGCTCGACCGTCAGATGGTAGCAATGCTCCGGCGGCGTCAGTTCGAGCAGCGTCGCGTTGAGCTCCTCGACCAAAGCGCGGACATCGTCCTGCAGCGGCGTTTCGATGGCGATCTCGATTGCCATCGGCCAGCTACTCCACGACCTTCGGCACGAGGAAGAAATTCTCGTCAGTGGCCGGCGCGTTGGCGACGATATCGGCAGCCTTGTTGCCGTCGGTGACGATGTCTTGGCGCTTCTTCATCTCCATCGGCGTCACCGATGTCATCGGTTCGACGCCGGAGACATCGACCTCGTTCAGCTGCTCGACAAAGCCCAGAATGGCGTTCAGCTCGCCGGTCATGCGCTCGGCATCCTCCTCGCTCACCGCAATGCGGGCGAGACGCGCGACGCGCTTCACAGTTTGCAGATCAACGGACATGTCTTTAGCCTTTGGGAAAACCAGATGGCGCTATAGCGGCGTGGCGCGTGCCGCGCAACATCGATCGTGCTTGGGGATAGAGCCCGTTCATGCCAGGGCGGCATTTCAGCCTAGGGCAGCGATACACCCTCGCACAGATAATAGCTGCCGCCATTGCCGGCCTGCTCGCCTTCGTCGGCGGTCGGGCGCACCGAGACGATGTCGATTTGGGTCGCGTTCATCTGCGTGATCGACAGTATATCGGGAAAGAGAAAGCCCGGCTCCTGGCAGATGGCAGTGACCGCCCAGCTCGGCGAGCGCGTCGCCTTGGTGACCTGGACGAACTCGCAATTATACTCGACGCTTTCCAGGCCGTCCGCCGACAAGATGACATTGCCGGTGTCAATCAGCGTCTGCAGCGTGTCCTTTTTGGCTTGCGCGCAAAGCTCCTGGGTCTGGAGGTAAACGCCCTTGATGAAGTCCTCGGCGGCGGATGCGGGCGACGCAGCGACCAGCATCGAAACGCAAAGAGTCTCTCTCAAACCCATGGTTTAATTCCCCTTTGCGACAAGGGATCGTTTCAACGATCGCTCTATAGTGTGATCGTTTGGCCGATGGCTGGCAAGGCTAGGTCGACACCTGATCCTTCGAGGCCGGCCACGAACTTCTCCGCCGTCGCGTCGATGATCGGGAAGGTGCCGAAGTGGCATGGCACGACGGTGTCGAAGTGGAAGAAGCGCCGGCAGGCCAGGGCCGCCACCGCGCCGCCCATGGTGAAGCGGTCGCCGACCGGCACGAGGCCGATCTTCGGCTCATGCAATTCCTCGATCAGCGCCATATCGGAGAAGATGTCGGTGTCGCCCATATGGTAGAGCGTCTTGTCCTCCGGGAAATGCAGGACCAGCCCGTTGGGATTGCCGAGGTAGACGTTCTGGCCGCCATCGAGCCCAAACGACGAGGAATGCAGTGCCTGCACGAATGTGGTGGTGAAGGCACCGCAATCGACGGTGCCGCCATGATTGCCGGGATTGATCTTCTTGCCGTCGACGCCCTTGCCGACCAGGTACATGCAGATCTCGTAATTGGCGACCAGCTGGGCGCCGCTCTTCTTCAGCACCTCCACCGCGCCGCTGACATGGTCACTGTGGCCGTGGGTCAGAAGCACATGGGTGACGCCTTCCGCCGGCCCCTCCCAGCCGCTCGTCCATGATGGGTTGCCGACGAGATAGGGGTCGATCAGGATGGTCGCGCCTGATGTCTCGACGCGGAAGGCGGAATGTCCGTACCAAGTCAATTTCATCGATCGTGTTCCTCGATTTTGGTTGCGCCGGAAGATAGAACGCCGGCAGCAAAATTAAAGTGACATAGTGTGCTCGCGCTTCAAAAGAACGTGTCGCGCTCTTTGTGACGGCAAGTCTGGGTCACGGTAAGTCTTGGTCACGGTTAAGACTGGGTCACGGTAAAACTGGTTGGGAAAGCCGTTGGGCATCATAGCAATCGAGGATCTGCCGGCACGGCTGGAGGGCGGCAGGACGCTGGCCGGACTCGACCTCGGCGACAAGACGATCGGTGTCGCCGTTTCCGACCGCGGCCTGTCCTTTGCCCATCCGCGCCCTGTCATCCTACGTAAAAAGTTTTCGCTGGATGCGGCAGCGCTGCTCGCCCAGCTGCAGAAGGATAATGTCGGCGCGTTTGTACTCGGCCTTCCTATCAACATGGACGGCTCGGAAGGTCCCCGCGCCCAGAAGTCGCGCGCCTTCGTGCGCAACATGGCAGGCATAACCGACCTGCCCTTCGTGCTGTGGGACGAGCGGCTATCGACAGTCGCGGCCGAGCGGACGTTGATCGAGATGGATTTCTCGCGCGCCAAGCGCGCCGGCAAGATCGATTCGGCGGCGGCCGCCTTTATTCTGCAGGGAGCTTTAGATCGACTCCAGTCGCTTGGCTCATCCGATCGGACGGAACCGAATTTCCCGTCTGACGCCTGATCCAGGCGGCGATGTTGCGGCGCCGGCGAAACGCCCACAACGCCAGCAGCAGGAAGCCGTCGAAGACGCAGGCCTTGGCTACCATGCCCGGAATGATTGCCGGATCAATGCCCAGCATCTGGCCGTAAAGCTGGAACACGAAGTCGTGCAGTCGCCGGCTGAGCATAACATAGCCGAAATTAATGTCGTTGAGCGACAGGAAGAACCAGCCCCAGAACAAGGTGATTGGGGCGGCCCACAGTGCGAACAAGGTGCGCATCAGTGGCCTTCCCAGTGGCTGGAGCCGTCTCTATGGCCGATATCCGCCCGGCCGGAGATGCGCGACAGCAGGGAACCGTGCGCAGCGCCCTTGGCCATGGCATGCGCGGTGGCGCGGCTTTCTGCCTCCCGGGAAACCATGCCGGCAAGGGTCGACCGACGCTCGGCCAGCATGGCGACATAAGAGGCCAGAAGGGCCGCCAGCTGCACGGCGACCACCATGAACAACCCATTGATGCCTTGTGCGGCGCCACCGATCAGGATCAGCGACAACACGGCGGAAGCCGAAATGAAGGCGGTGCGCGCCACACTGTCGGCTCCGTCCGGGCTCGCTGCGGCGTTAACCAGGCTCTCGACGAAGACCCAGCAAAACAGCACCGCCACGACCAGCAAGGCGATGGCCAGCGGCGCCACGACAGCAGCATTGTCGAGATCGGCCAGACGAGTGTTTTCCACGACGACGCCGAGCACGCCCAGAGCGCCCGCAACGCCGCGGTTTCCATCGACACAGATGAACGCCAGCAGGGCGAAAACCAGCGCCCAGTGCAAGGCCAGAAAGGACGTCAAAATGTGCCGCATGGCATTCCTGCTTTGGTGACAAAGACAGTGGGGTCTGCGGCCTGCGGCTGCAACGGAAACCATTCGTTAAGGTTAACGCCTGTCCACAGGCAGGCAAATTCGTTCGAGGCCTGGCGGAAGGCCCTCAATTCACCGGCGGATAGAGCGTGTCGACGATCATGCGCGCATCGTGGCGCGAATCGAGCATGCCATAGGTGTTGCGCCACTGGCCGGCGAGCCGCGTCTCGACGAAGGCGTCCGCAATCCGCCCTGCCCCCAGCCGGCGCAATTCCGCAGCTGCCGCCGACAGCGCCAGCTGTTCGGTCAGCAGGCGGGCCGACCCCTCATCGGTGCCGGCGACCTGCATGGCCGCCTTGAGCACGCCAATGGTTCCGCGTCCGCCGGCGCCGAGATCGCGGTCGATGCCGGCCAGCACCTCCTCGAACAGGCCGGGCGCGCGGCCGAGCACGCGCAGCACGTCGAGCGCCATGACATTGCCTGAGCCCTCCCAGATCGCATTGACCGGGGCTTCGCGGTAGTAGCGGGCGAGCGGCGCTTCCTCGACATAGCCATTGCCGCCGAGGCACTCCATCGCCTCATAGAGCAGTGGCGGCGCGATCTTGCAGACCCAGTATTTGACCACCGGGGTCATGGCGCGGGCAAAAGCAGCCTCGCCGCGGTCGCCGGCAGCCTCGTCGAAGGAGCGCGCCAGTCGGAACGAGAGTGCCGTGGCGGCGGCGACATCGAGCGCCATGTCCGCCAGCACGCGCTGCATCAGCGGCTGTTCGATCAGCGTCGAGCCGGCCACCTGGCGATGACGGGCGTGATGCACGGCCTCAGCCAGCCCCGCCCGCATGATTGCCGACGAGGCGACGGCGCAGTCGAGCCGGGTCAGCGTGACCATGTCCATGATCGTCTTTATGCCGGCGCCGGGCTCGCCGACCATCTCGCCGATGGCGTTGACGAACTCTACCTCCGATGAGGCGTTGGAGCGGTTGCCGAGCTTGTCCTTCAGCCGCTGAAAGCGGAAGCCGTTGCCGGAACCGTCGCCGAGGATGCGCGGGACGAGAAAGCAGGAAAGCCCTTCAGGCGCCTGTCCAAGCACGAGAAAAGCGTCCGACATCGGCGCCGACATGAACCATTTGTGGCCGGTGAGGCGATAAAAGCCGCTGCCGGCGCGTTCGGCCCGTGTGGTGTTGGCGCGCACGTCGGTGCCGCCCTGCTTTTCGGTCATGCCCATGCCGAGCGTCAGCCCGGTCTTGTCGACCGGCGGCTTCTGACTCTGGTCGTATTTGCGCGTCGTCACGCGCGGCGCCCATTCGCGAAACAGCTTTGGGCTGGCCATCAGGGCGGCCAGCGAAGCGCTGGTCATGGTGATGGGGCAGAGATGCCCGGTCTCGAGTTCGGCGGTCAGGTAGAAACGCGCGGCGCGCACCTGATGGCGACGGCCGATCTCGCTATCGCCGTTTTCCCAGATCGAGGAATGCAGGCCGCCGGCAACCGAGCGGCGCATCAGCGCATGATAGGCCGGATGGAATTCGACGAGGTCGATGCGCCGGCCCTGACGGTCATGCGTGCGGAGCTTCGGCGTCTCGACATTAGCGAGGCGCGCCAGCTCCTGCGCCTCCTGCGTCAGGACGAACCGGCCAAGCCCGTCGAGGTCCTTGCGCACCGGATCGGAAAAACGCTCGGCAAGCTGGATCAGCAACGGATCGCCCCGCCAGGCGTTGCCGCCCGTCAGCGGCGGCGGCTGGTTGGTCACGTCGTCGGTCACGCCCAATCCTTCTGAAAGTAGAAGGGCCTTCTAACGCTAGAAAGGCACTTATCATCACGAGGCTTCGAATCCGAAGCAATCGGCTAGATATAGCCCAAGGCAGGCGGCGCGCGCGACGAAAATACCGGGGAGAAAGGCCGCAATGCCAAGCTGACGCTTGCGGCAAGGAATTCTCCCCCCTATAGCAGCGCCTTGAGATGACCGACGCTTCGTCCCTGCCGCTTTATCCTCACCGCCATCTTCTGGGCATCCGCGATCTTTCCCCCGGTGACATCGAGCTTCTGCTCGACCGGGCCGATCGCGCCGTCGCCATTTCGCGGCAGTCCGAAAAGAAGACCTCGACGCTGCGCGGCCGCACCCAGATCAACCTCTTCTACGAAGCCTCGACGCGCACGCAGTCGTCGTTCGAACTGGCCGGGAAACGGCTCGGCGCCGACGTCATGAACATGTCGGTGGCGAGCTCTTCGGTGAAGAAGGGCGAGACGCTGATCGACACGGCGATGACGCTGAACGCCATGCGCCCCGACATCCTGATCATCCGCCACCAGTCTGCGGGCGCCGCCGCCCTTTTGGCGCAGAAGGTCGGCTGCTCGGTGGTCAATGCCGGCGACGGCGCGCATGAACACCCAACGCAGGCGCTGCTCGACGCGCTGACCATCCGCCGCGCCAAGGGGCCGCTGTCGAAACTGATCGTAGCGATCTGCGGCGACATCCTGCATTCTCGCGTGGCGCGTTCCAACATCATGCTGTTGAACGCGCTTGGTGCGCAGGTGCGTGTGGTGGCGCCGTCGACCCTGCTGCCGTCCGGCATCGAGAAAATGGGCGTCATCGTCTCGCGCTCGATGGCAGAGGGCCTCAAGGGCGCGGACGTGGTGATGATGCTGCGCCTGCAGCGCGAGCGGATGGAAGGCGCCTTCGTGCCTTCGGTACGCGAATATTTCCGCTATTTCGGCCTCGATGCCGAAAAGCTGAAGGCCGCCAAGGACGGCGCGCTGGTGATGCATCCCGGTCCGATGAACCGCGGCGTCGAGATTGCGTCCGAAATCGCCGACGGTCCGCAAAGCGTCATCCAGGAACAGGTCGAGATGGGTGTCGCCGTGCGCATGGCGGTGATGGAAGCGCTGCTCGACCCGCGCCGCAACGAGGGCCGGAGCGCATGAGCACGACGGTCTTTGAGCGCGCCCGCATCGTCGACCCGTCACGCGGCTTCGACGAGGTCGGCACCGTGATCGTCGAGGGGAAAAAGATCGTTGCCGCCGGCAAGGCTGCCCTGAACCAGGGCCTGCCGGCGGGAGCCACCGTGGTCGACTGCGCCGGCAAGGCAATCATTCCCGGCCTGATCGACGCGCGCGTCTTCATCGGCGAACCGGGCGGCGAACATCGCGAGACCATCGCTTCGGCCAGCGTTGCGGCGGCGGCCGGCGGCGTTACCTCCGTCGTTATGATGCCCGACACGGACCCGGTGATCGACAATGTCGCGCTGGTCGAATTCGTGCTGCGCACCGCCCGGGACACGGCAAGCGTCAACATCTTTCCGGCGGCGGCGATCACCAAAGGCCTCGCCGGTCGCGAGATGACCGAATTCGGCCTGTTGCGCGAGGCCGGTGCGGTCGCCTTCACCGATGGGCGGCACACAATATCCAGCGCACTGGTGATGCGCCGGGCTCTCACCTATGCCCGCGATTTCGGTGGCGTCATCGCACATGAGACACAGGATGGCGACCTCGCTTCGGCAGGCGTGATGAATGAAGGCCTGTATGCCAGCTGGCTCGGCCTTGCCGGCATTCCGCGCGAGGCCGAGTCCATCCCGCTGGAGCGCGACCTGGCGCTGGCACGGCTGACGCGCGGCGCCTACCACGCGGCCAAGATCTCGACGGCGATGGCAGCGCAAGCGATGACGCGGGCGAAAGCCGACCAGGCCAATGTCACGGCGGGCGTGGCGATCCACAATCTGTCGCTGAACGAGAACGATGTCGGGGAATACCGCACCTTCTTCCGGCTGACGCCGCCTTTGCGCGCCGAGGAAGACCGGCTGGCCATGATCGAGGCGGTCAAGGACGGCACGATCGACATCATCGTCTCCTCGCACGACCCGCAGGATGTCGACACCAAGCGCCTTCCCTTCGCCGATGCAGCTGCAGGCGCGATCGGGCTGGAGACGCTGCTTGGAGCAGCGCTTCGGCTTTACCACAATGGCGACGTGCCGCTGCTTCGGCTGGTCGAAACACTGTCCACCGCACCAGCAAGGCTGTTCGGCCTGCCGGGCGGCACGCTGAAGCCGGGAGCGCCGGCCGATCTTGCGCTGATCGACCTCGGAGAACCCTGGATCGTAAGTGAAAGCGGTATCCGCTCGCGCTCGAAAAACACCTGCTTCGAAGGTGCGCGGCTGCAAGGCATGGTCTTGCAAACGCTGGTGGCGGGCCGCACAGTGTTTTCGAGCTAGAGCGATCGCGCCACGTCGCAGACCGATATTCTGCTGGGGAAATGCGGGGGCAAACAATGAGTTATAACGTTATCCTGGCATTGCTGTTCGGCTATCTCCTCGGCTCGATTCCCTTCGGCCTCTTGATCACCCGCGCGGCCGGCCTCGGCGATGTGCGCAAAATCGGCTCCGGCAATATCGGCGCCACCAACGTTCTGCGCACCGGCAACAAGGGCCTCGCCGCCGCGACGCTGGTGCTCGACGCGTTGAAGGGTACGGCGGCGGTGGTGATCGCGCGCCATTTTGGACACGACTACGGACTGTGGGCCGGCCTTGGACTCTGGGCAGGCCTTGGCGCCTTCCTTGGCCATCTGTTTCCGGTCTGGCTCGGTTTCAAGGGCGGCAAGGGCGTGGCGACCTATCTCGGCGTGCTGATCGCGCTCGGCTGGCATGTGGCGCTGATCTTTATCGTCGTCTGGCTGGCGATGGCTTTTCTGTTTCGCTATTCCTCGCTGGCAGCGCTGACGGCGGCGGTCATCGTGCCGATCGCGCTTTATTTCTGGAGCACACCTGAGACCGCCGGGCTGTTCCTGGTGATGAGCCTGATCGTCATCTTCAAACATCGCGCCAACATTTCGCGCCTTCTTGCCGGCACCGAAGGCAAGATCGGAGCCAAGGGTTGAGCAAGCCCGCCGCCGGGCCGCGCCTCAGCGACCGGCAGCGGCTGAGCTGGCTGCGGCTGATCCGCACACAAAATGTCGGCCCGGCCTCGTTTCGCGAATTGATCAACCGCTTTGGTTCGGCCGAGGCGGCGTTGGAGATGCTGCCCGAGCTGATGATTTCGGGCGGAGCCAAAAGGATCATGCGCATTCCTTCCGTCGAGGAAGCCGAAGCAGAACTCGACGCAGCCAGTGAAAACGGCGCCCGCTTCGTCGGCATCGGCGAGGCCGACTACCCGCCGATGCTGAAGAACATGGACAATCCGCCGCCGCTGATTGCCGTGAAGGGCGAGGCAGCCGTCTTTCGCCTGCCGGCGGTGGCCATCGTCGGCGCCCGCAACGCGTCGCTCGCCGGCATCAAGATGGCGCGCATGCTGGCAGCGAATCTTGGCCGCGACGGCTACGTCATCGTTTCCGGCCTGGCGCGCGGCATCGACACGGCAGCACACCAGGGCAGTCTCTCGACTGGTACAGTGGGTGTGCTGGCCGGTGGGCTCGATGTCCCCTACCCGCCCGAAAATATCGGCTTGTGCGACGACATTGCCGAGCGTGGCGGCGCCGTTATTTCGGAAATGCCGTTCGGCTGGCAGCCGCGGGCGCAGGATTTTCCGCGCCGCAACCGGCTTGTCGCGGGCGCCGCCCTCGGACTGGTGGTGATCGAAGCGGCGCAACGCTCCGGCTCGCTGATCAGCGCGCGCCTGGCCGGCGAGATGGGCCGGCTGGTCTTTGCCGTGCCGGGTTCGCCGCTCGATCCGCGCTGCGCCGGCTCCAACGGCCTGCTCAAGGACGGCGCCACCCTGGTCACCGAGGCGGCCGATGTTTCCGGTGCGATCGCACCCTTGGCGGGCACGCGAACGCGAAGCATTGCGCCGCCAGAAAAGGCACCCGATTTTTCGGCAACTCCCCCGCCCGGTGAGGACGAACGCAGCGGCGTGCTCGAAGTGCTAGGCCCAACGCCGGTGGGCGTGGACGAGATCATCCGCCACACCGGCCTCAACGCCGCGCAAGTCTCCATGGTGCTGCTGGAACTCGACCTTGCCGGCCGCATCGAGCGCCATGCCGGCGGCAATGTCTCACTGGTTTCATGACGTTCCAGCCGATCCCGCCGCACGTCGGCCGCAACTCACGCGTCGAGGGTCACGCCGGCGGCGCCAACGCCGGTACAGATGCCACCGCAGGGTATTTTCCAGGCGGCTCTCGGAAAAGCACTCCGCCATTCCAGGGCTCTCCGTTGCACTGACGATCACGCTCGCAATGGCATACTCTCGACAGCTGACGAAAACCGGGCTCGACGGTCTGCGCATCAGTCAGCGGAACAGATACTTCGATACCTCCGGATTGCCACGGCGCCACATCACATTGTCCAGAAAATAATGGTGCACATTGATGAAGATGAGCACGATGAAGAAGAACAGCGATGACCCCAGCACTTGCCTGTCATACGGGATCAAGGCCGTCAGCGCGGATGGGATCAGCCAGAAGCCGAGATAGCCAAGGGCGGTGCCGCCGACGATAAAGCCGAAGAGCCGAAACCTGTAGAGGGGGCCGAGAAAGGACAGGATTTTCGGCTGCGGATCGCCTTCGGCATCGGAACTGTCTCGCTCGACGTTCGTCTGGTAGCGCCAGACCACGGCGAGATACTGCAGCGAGTGGAGCGCGGGCACGATCAGCAGCCAGAGCGGGTTTACGCGCGCAATCAGGATCCAGAGATAGAGCGACGCGACATAGGCCACCAAACCGTTATAGGGCAGGCCGCCGCCGTTCTTTCGCCAGCGATTGGCCAACATCAAAAGCGTGGCCGCCGTCGACGCAACGGCCGCCAGCATGCCGATGTCGGTAATCCAGGAAGGGGCCGCGAATGTGTAATAGTCCAGGCCATAATATTTGCCCTGGGTGACCGCCGTATTCGTCTGCAGCCATGCCAGGATCCACACCGCATAGGAGTTCACCAGCAGCACCTTCTTGTCGCGGTCGTCGAAGAATTTGCGCTTCAGCACCGCATCCACCATCAGCATGCCGTAGCCCTGCTTGACGTAGTGCCAACCGACAAAAAAGAACATCGCGTTGGTGGCATAGCCGAGCAGGCGCGTGTTCGCCGCCGCCGCGCCATAAGCAAAGAACCCGGCCATGACGAGGGGCACGACAATGCCCGCGAAGATGTAGCGAAGCTGCAGACTCCTGTCGTAGCCGTCGCCCGTCACCTTGCGCCCGAAATTGCGGTAGAAAAGCTGGTAGGAGTGGGCGAAGTGGGGATAGTTCACGAGATAGGCAACGATCACCATAGTTGCGGCCACCGGACCCTCATATTCGAGGGGAACGAGAAACAGCACCGGCAGGATGAGAAACGCGCTGCCGCCCAGCATGAGGAAATCGGCGACCGGGCCGAAGAGGTATTTTTGAGGCGCCGCCGCCTTAGGAGCGACAACATCGGCCGAAAGCTGAAGTGTCATGTCAGAACCCTCCCCTGGGAAGGGCTGAGTTTAGCCAGCGACTGATGTGGCGACAAGGTTGCGCCGTCGATTGGCAACCAACTTAGCCAAGCCCCATCTCCAACCTCAGATGGGCTGCGTTTGTCACGATCCCTCCCAACAACATGAACACGGGAACTGCAATTCCCACCGCTCCTAGCTCCTGTGCAACAAGCGCAGAACCGAAAAAGGCAGCCAAGCCAACAAAGAGGGAAATCGGTATAAAAAGAGCCGCCCTCGTTAGGCCTTTGCGGTAAATGACATACGCCGAAGGGCCTAGCCATAAAAGCATCAGCGCTAAGATCCCGATCACGTCGTTGCCCCTAATTGCATCGCGCCAGATGCTTTTGATGAGATCAGCCCGCCGCTACCTCGTCAAGCGCAGGGCCGCGCGCTGGATAGAGTTGACCACCTTCGCATCGGTGCCGAAAACGGTCCGCACATCCCATTCCGTCATACCCCTCCTCTGATCGTAAAAAAAACCGGCACGATTTGCTACTAACATGTTAGTGTGCTAGCACGGCATACACACCTACTTCGGAGACCTTCCGGTGACATCACGCTTTGGCCTTTCGGCCGCTCTCGCCACGCCTTTCGATGCCCGCGGGCAGATCGCCACCGATCCCATGATCGCTCAGGCCAAAAGTTGCCTGGCGCAGGGTTGCGGCAGCGTGACGCTTTTCGGCACCACAGGGGAAGGCGCGTCGGTGGGCACGACGGAGCGGCGGTCGGTGACCGAAGCCATGCTGGCTGCTGGAATCTTGCCGCATCAACTCGTTGCCGGCGTGCTGGTCGACGCCGCCGAAGACGCCGCCGAACAGGCACAGCATGCCTTGCAGCGAGGCGCCCGAAACATTCTGCTGGCCCCGCCGAGCTACTTCAAGAATGTCGGCGAGGACGGCCTTTTCGGCTGGTTCTCCGCCGTCTTTGCCGCGCTCGGCCCCCTCGCCCGTGACGTGCTGCTCTACAACATCCCTTCGGTTACCATGGTGCAGCTTTCGCTTGGCCTGATCGGCCGGTTGCGCACTGCTTTTCCCGACGTGGTCGCCGGGGTCAAGGATTCCGGTGGAAATTGGAGCTACAGCGAGGCGCTGCTTGCCGCCCATGGCGATCTGGTGATCCTGATCGGCGATGAAAGGCATCTGGCGCGTGCGGTGCGACTGGGTGCTCAAGGCGCAATCTCGGGCATGGCCAATTTCGTCCCGGGCGAAATCCGCGCCATGGCCGAGGACGGGCGCGACGATCCTCGCGTCGAGAGTTTTGTGCTCGAATTGCTCAAATATCCGGTCACCCCGGCGGTAAAGGTGATGGTGGCGCGTAAGACCGGCGACGAGCGCTGGCTTGCGGTCCGTCCGCCGCTGGAGCCGATCGCGTTGCAAGGGCAGCAGCAGCTTGCCTCAGCCTATGACAGCTTGTTTGCCAGGGAACCGGCCTGACCGGCAAAGGGAAGCGCGCCGAAATGGAAGACGGCAACGAACCGACCACCCTCAGGGAGAAGGCCTATGCCAGCTTCACGCGGCATTTGCTGGCGCGCGACTTCAAGCCAGGCCAGTTCGTGTCGCAACGTGAGCTGGTTGCCTTCACCGGACTGCCGCTCGGCGCCATTCGCGAGATCGTGCCGCGTCTCGAGGCGGAAGGACTGCTGACGACCATTCCGCAGCGCGGCATGCAGATCGCCCATATAGACATCAGCCTGATCCGCGAGGCCTTTCAGTTCCGCCTGTTCATGGAGCGTGAAGCGGTGGCGCTGTTTACGGTCAGCGCCTCCGACGCCGAGCTTGCCCGCTTGCGGCGCGAGCATGAGGACATGCTTGCCCGGGCGCTGGAGCAGACCCCGACGCCGGAGATGGAGGCCAAGGCGCAGACCATCGACTGGGCCATGCACGACACGTTCATCGATGCGCTGGGCAACGAGATCATCGCCAAGGCCTATCTGGTCAATTCGGTGAAGATCCGCCTGATCCACCAGGAGCGGTTCCGTATCGACGGGCGCGTCGTGCCGGTCATGCGCGAGCACCTGGCGGTGATCGAAGCCATGGAGAGCCGCGATCCAGGGAAGGCGGTCGAGGCGATCAGTCTGCATATCGACAAGGCGCGCCGGCTGGCGCTGCAGATCTGAGGAAACCTGAGCCGCACCGCGGTCCGCGATGCAATCGATAACGACAACAACCGGGAGGAAGAAATGTCGTCCAATCTGTTCAACCCAACCAGGAGGCAACTGCTTCAGGGAACCGCCGCACTTGCCGCCGCCGCCATTGCCGGTGTTCGCCCAAGCTTTGCCGCCGGCGTCGACTGGAAGCGCTTTGCGGGAACGACGCTTGACGTCAATCTGGTGAAAAGCCCGCGCAGCGACACGCTGATAAAATACATCGCCGAGTTCGAGGAACTGACCGGGATCAAGGTCAATGCCGAAGCGACGCCGGAACAGCAGCAGCGCCAGAAGACGGTGATCGAACTGAGCTCCGGCAAACCGAGCTTCGACGTCGTGCATCTGAGCTACCACGTGCAGAAGCGCCAGTTCGAAAAGGGCGACTGGCTGGCCGACATATCAGGCTATCTCGCTGACCCGACCCTGACCGATCCTGCGCTGGTGGAAACCGATTTCGCCGATGCCGGCATGCTGTTTGCCAAGGACGGCCAGGGCGTGCTGCGCTCGCTGCCGTTCTCGGTGGATTACTGGATCGTCTACTGGAACAAGGAATTGTTCGAGGCCAAGGGCCTCAAATACCCCGAGACGTTCGAGCAGCTGGTGGCCGCCGCCGAAACGCTGACCGATCCGTCGACCAACACCTACGGCTTTGTCGCCCGCGGCCTGAAAAACGCCAACACGCCGGTGTGGACGTCGCTGATGCTCGGCTACGACATGACGCCGCTCGACGACAAGGGCAAGCTGCGCACGACCTCGCCCGAGGCGGTCGAGGCCGCCAGCCTCTACCAGCGGCTGATGACCAAGTCGGCGCCTCCAGGCGTCACCGGATTCAACTGGGCCGAAGCCCAGTCCGCCTTCCTGCAAGGCAAGATCGGCATGTGGTTCGATGGCGTCGGCTTTGCCCCGCCGATGGAAAACCCGGAAAAGTCACGAGTGGTCGGCAAGGTCGGCTACGGCGTCATGCCCAAGGGGCCCAAGGCGCATGCCGCCGGCACCTTTGGCGACGGCCTCGGCGTGACGGCCGCCAGCGAGAAGAAGGAGGCCGCCTACCTCTTCTGCCAGTGGGCGATTTCGCCCGCCATGGGCGCGCGCCTGCTGCAGGCGGGTGCCGGCGTGCCGTTCCGCAAGTCGGTGCTGGAAGATCCCAAGGTGCGCGAAGGCGTCACCATGCCGGCGAGTTGGCTCGATGCCGTGGTCGGCTCGGGCAATGTCAGCCGGCTGTCGCTGCCGGTCATCATTCCGGTCACCGAGTTCCGCGACATCTATGGCGTGGCGCTGACCAATCTGATCGCCGGCGCCGATCCGGCGGAGGAACTAAAGAAGGCCACCGAGCAGTTCCAGCCGGTGCTCGACCGGAGCGAGCAAGGCTGATGTCCGCCATCACCCCAGAACGCACCGGGGTGACGACGCAAGCCATCGAAGGGGGCCAGACCATCCGTCTGGCTCCCAACTACTGGCCTTTCGTCGTCCCGGCGCTCGTCGTCGTCGGCGCCGTGATCGTCTTTCCCTGGGCCTTCACACTGTGGATGAGCGTCAACCGCTGGACCCTCGGCCAGGCGCGAAGCTTTGCCGGGATGGAAAACTATCTGCGGCTGGCAGTCGACCAACGCTTCTGGGAATCGCTTTTCCATACGCTGACCTACACGGCGCTTTCGGTCGCGGCGCCGATGTTCCTTGGCACTGTCGCGGCGCTGATCTTCGACGCCAAATTTCCGCTGCGCGGCCTGTTGCGCGGCGTCTTCGTCATGCCGATGATGGCAACGCCAGTCGCCGTGGCGCTGGTCTGGACGATGATGTTCCATCCCCAGCTTGGCGTGCTCAACTATCTGTTGTCGCTGGTCGGCATCCCGGCGCAGGAATGGATCTTTAATGCCAGGACGGTCATCCCGTCCCTGGTTGCGGTCGAGACCTGGCAATGGACGCCGCTGGTGATGCTGATCGTGCTGGGCGGCTTGGCCTCCGTGCCGCGCGAGCCCTTCGAGAGCGCCGAGATCGATGGCGCCAACGCCTGGCAGCAATTCCGCTATCTCACCTTGCCGATGATCGCGCCGTTCCTGATGATCGCGATGATCATCCGCACCATCGATGCGCTGAAGAGTTTTGACATCATCTATGCCATGACCCAGGGCGGACCGGGCACGGCCTCGGAAACCATCAACATCTATCTCTACAACACCGCCTTCTCCTACTACGACATCGGCTATGGCTCGGCCATGGCCGTGGTGTTCTTCATCGTCATCGTCGCGCTGTCCTTCATCCTGCTGATGCTGCGCCAGCGCTCCCAATGGATCGGGGTGGAGGGCAAATAGATGAGTTCACGGCTGCTCAACCGGATCGGGCTGTTTTTCGCGGCTCTGGTCTTCGTCTCGCCGGCGATCCTGTTCTTCCTCTGGATGGTCTCGCTGTCGCTGAAGTTCGAGATCGACAACGGTGCATACCCGCCGATTCTGATCCCGGAACATCTCGCCTGGTCGAACTATGTGAAGGTATTCGAGGAGAACAATTTCCTGCTCTATTTCTGGAATTCGGTTCTGGTGACGGGCACGGCAACGTTGCTGGCGCTGCTGATCGGCGTGCCGGCCGGCTATGGCATCGCGCGGCTCAAGGCCGAACGCTCGGCGGTGGTCATCATGATCGCCCGCATGACGCCGGGGCTTTCCTATCTCATTCCGCTGTTCCTGCTGTTCCAGTGGGTCGGCATTCTCGGCACGCTGTGGCCGCAGATCATCATCCATCTGGTGGTGACGGTGCCGATCGTGGTCTGGGTGATGATCGGCTATTTCGAGACCACGCCGATGGAGCTGGAAGAAGCGGCCAACATCGATGGCGCCAGTTCCTGGCAGGTGTTCCGGCTGGTCGCCTTGCCCATCGCCAAGCCGGGCATTGTCGTCGCCTTCATCCTGTCGATCATCTTCTCATGGAACAATTTCGTCTTCGGCATTGTGCTCGCCAGCCGCGAGACTCGCACGCTGCCGGTCGCCGTCTACAACATGCTTTCCTACGAGCAGGTGAGCTGGGGTCCGCTCGCCGCCGCGGCACTTGTGGTGACGCTGCCGGTGCTGGTGCTGACCCTGTTCGCGCAAAGGCAGATCGTCGCCGGGCTGACCGCAGGCGCCGTCAAGGGCGGCTGAGGCACGGCCCCGACATCACTCATTTCCGGGAGAAATCCAATGGCATCGGTAACAATCAACAACGTTCAGAAGGCTTTCGGAGCCGCCAAGATCATCCACGATGTCAGCGTCGACATCGCCGATGGCGAATTCGTCATCCTGGTCGGGCCGTCGGGCTGCGGAAAGTCGACGCTGCTGCGCATGATTGCCGGACTGGAAACGATCTCGGGTGGCAGGATCGCCATTGGCGATCGCGTCGTCAACAATCTCAGGGCGCGCGACCGAAACATCGCCATGGTGTTCCAGAACTACGCGCTCTATCCGCATATGACGGTGGCCGACAATATGGGCTTTGCCCTGAAGATCAAGAAAGCCGATCCGGCCGACACCGCCGGCCGCGTCGGCAGGGCCGCCAGCATTCTCGGCCTGGACAAGCTGCTCGACCGCTATCCGCGTCAGCTTTCCGGCGGCCAGCGCCAGCGCGTCGCCATGGGCCGCGCCATCGTGCGCGACCCGCAGGTGTTCCTGTTCGACGAGCCGCTGTCCAATCTCGACGCCAAATTGCGCGTGCAGATGCGCGGCGAGATCAAGGCGCTGCACCAGCGGCTGGGAACCACAACCATCTACGTCACGCACGACCAGATCGAGGCCATGACCATGGCCGACAAGATCGTCGTGCTGCATGACGGCCTTGTCGAGCAGATCGGCGCGCCGCTCGATCTCTACGATCGCCCGGCCAACCTCTTCGTTGCCGGCTTCATCGGCTCGCCGGCGATGAATTTCATTCGCGGCCATGTCGAGGAAGGTGTTTTCCGCAGCGCCGGTGGACTGATCTTGCCGCTGCCGGAAGGCATCGACCTGGCAAACATACCCGGCGGCGACCTCATCTACGGCATCCGCCCCGAACACATCCGAGCGACGACCGCCAAAGGAATCCCCGGCACGATCGTGCTTCTGGAAGCAACGGGTTCGGAAATCTTTGCCAGGGTCGACTGCGCCGGAGAAGAAATCTCCTGCCTTTTCCGCGAGCGGCTGGCACTGAAACAGGGCGAGCAGATGCGCATCGAGATCGACCGCGCCTGCGCTCATCTGTTCGACGTCAAGACCGGGCGGCGATTGTAGGGGGCGATGGGGGCTGCTGACAGGGCAACTTCCGCACGAAATATTTCTGGTGAGCGCGTCGGGGTTCGAACCCGAGACCTACTGATTAAAAGTCAGTTGCTCTACCGGCTGAGCTACGCGCTCCCGCGGGCTCTAAAGGCCGCCCTCGAAATTGCGCGGAACATAGGGAGAGTGCCGCGACCGGTCAACCGGAAAAAGATGGCCCTTCGACCGGGGTTTCAGCCATCGCCAGACGCGCCGCAAATTGCGTCGTCACCAGCCCGGTGAGCCGCTCCCGCACGTGGTCGCCGCTTCGATCTGTTGGCGCGCGAGACGCGCCTTTTCTCTCGCGCCGAATTCGAGAAACATTACAAATCAGCAACTTACTGTTTTGGTGGGAACCATCGCACGAGCGGGCCGTTTTCGTCTCACAAGGGACGTCAACCACCCTTCAAGGAGAAGATCATGAACAAGATCGCAACGGGTCTACTGGCGACCACCCTGTCAATTTCGTTTGCCGCGGCCGCCGCTATGCCGGCCAATGCCGCCCAGATGTTCGTGCCCCAGTCATCAGAAACTTCGTCCGACATCGTGAATGTGGGCGATTCTCGTCATGACAACTGGCGGTGGATGCGCCATGGCAACCGCAATTCCGGCAATCGCGATTTCCGCGTGGGCCGCCAGTTCTCGCGCAACAATGATGGCGGCAGCTATTGGAATGGCCATCGCGGCTATCGCGAATATCACCGCGGCTATCGCCGTCACGGCGACTACTGGTTCCCGCTGGCTGCCTTCGCCACCGGCGCCTTGATCACCGGCGCGATCGTCAACAGCGAGAACAACCGCGGCGATGCGCATGTGCAGTGGTGCTACGACCACTATCGGTCGTACCGCGCTTCGGACAACACATTCCAGCCCAATTACGGCCCGCGTCGGCAGTGCAATTCGCCCTATTGAGCTGAGTTGGTACCAAGTGTTGTGTAGAAAAGCCCGCGCCGGCAACGGCGCGGGCCTTTCCGTAGGTTGCTTGGGTACGGGCGCGGCGGATTAGCTGGCCCAATTGACGCTCTTGAAGATCAGATACAGGGCTCCGCCTTCACCACGCGGAGAACGGTATGCACCGAGGCCGTTGCAGATTCGAACCGCAACTGCGGTCATCTTCCAGCCGAGCACTTCCAGGTCGTTGTTCAAATCTATCGCATAGGATTGAGCCAGCTCATCAATGGAATGCTCCTGTCCGAATGACCGAACCAGCTTTGCGTCGGCAAGCAGTTCGCCAGGCAGGTTTGAATTTGCCCAAGCCCAGAGCCAGTTGCTGGCCTTGGCACTCGTCGATCCGGCGATTTGGATTTCGGCGACGACCTTGGTGATGCCGTTGTCCGAGAACAGAAGCTTTCCTTCTGTCAGATCATAGTCATAGCGAGGCCAACTGCCGAGTCGGAACGCCTGCTGCAAGCGTGCATTCTTTGCATCCAATTGTTCGACAGCCTCGTCGCGCCAGGCGACATACCAGTGTGGATTCATCCCCTTCCCCCGCCACGATTTACTACCGTACGCTCAGCGTCCGGCGCACCGCATCGCGCCAGCCGGCCAGTTTTGCCGAACGCACCGTGGCATCCATGTCCGGCTTGAAGCGGCGCTCGAGCGCCCAGCTCTTGGCAAAATCCTTCGCCTTCGGCCACACGCCTGCTTTCGAGCCGGCAAGCCACGCCGCACCCAGCGCCGTCGTCTCCAGAATGGTCGGGCGATCGACCGGCGCATCGAGGATATCGGCCAGCCGCTGCATGGTCCAGTCGGAGGCCACCATGCCGCCGTCGACGCGAAGCACGGTTTTGGCCGACGCCCCCTTCCAGTCCTTGCGCATTGCGTCGAGGAGATCGCGCGTCTGGTAGGCGACGGATTCCAGCGCCGCGCGGGCGAACTCCGCCGGGCCAGAGTTGCGGGTCAGCCCGAAGATCGCGCCACGCGCCTCGGCGTCCCAATGCGGCGCGCCGAGACCGACGAAAGCCGGCACCAGATAGACGTTCTGTGTGGGGTCGGCGGTTGCCGCCAAAACGCCGCTATGCTCGGCCTTGCCGATCACCTTGATGCCGTCGCGCAGCCATTGCACGGCGGCACCCGCGATGAAGATCGAGCCTTCCAAGGCATAGGTAGTCTTGCCGTTCAGCCGATAGGCGATGGTGGTCAACAGCCGGTTCTTCGAGCGCACCAGATCGGCGCCGGTGTTGAGCAGCGCAAAGCAGCCGGTGCCATAGGTCGATTTCATCATGCCTGGCTCGAAACAGGCCTGGCCGATGGTCGCTGCGTGCTGATCGCCGGCCACGCCAAGGATTTTGATTTCGGCGCCAAACAGGCTTTTTTCCGTCACGCCGTAGTCGTCGGCGCAATCCTTGACCTCAGGCAGCATCGCCACCGGGATGCGCAGGATGGAGAGCAGCTCGTCGTCCCAGACATTTTTCTCGATGTTGTAGACCAGCGTGCGCGAGGCGTTGGTGGCATCTGTCGCATGCACCTTGCCGCCGGTCAGCCGCCAGATCAAAAAACTGTCGATGGTGCCGGCGAGCAGTTCGCCCTTTTCGGCTCGCTTTCTCGCACCGTTCACCTTGTCCAGCATCCAGGCGATCTTAGTGCCGGAGAAATAGGGATCGAGCAGCAGGCCGGTCTTTTTGGTGAACTTTTTCTCCAGGCCGTGTTTTTTCAGCTTCTGGCACAGCGGCGCGGTGCGGCGGTCCTGCCAGACGATGGCATTGTGGATCGGCTTGCCGGTCGCCTTGTCCCAGATGACGACGGTTTCGCGCTGGTTGGTGATGCCGATCGCCGCCACATCCGAGGCCTCGCGGCCGGCGGCCTTCAGCGCGCCTTTGGCCGTCGCGACGACGCTTGCCCAGATCTCTTCCGGATCATGCTCGACCCAGCCGGAGGCAGGATAATGCTGCGTGAATTCCTGCTGCTTGCTGCCGGCGACCTTCATCGCGCCGTCGAACAGGATCGCCCTGGTCGATGTCGTACCCTGGTCGATTGCAAGGATGTATCCGGTCATTAGTCCTCCCGGTAGCTCGCCTATACAAACAGGGGAGACGGCAAGATGCCGCCTCCCCGTTCACTATGATCCTGGCGCGTACGCCAAGATTACTTCTGCCAGCTCTTCACCAGTTCGTCGTAGTTGATGGTGATCGGCTTTTCCTTCTCGTTCTCGATCTTCAGCTGAGGCGCGAGATTGCCGTTCTTGACCGCGTCGGCGTTCCAGTAGGCGAGGTCATGCTCTTCGGCCATCTTCGGGCCGATATCGCCCTGGACGCCCGACTTCTCGATGCGGGTCATGACTTTTTCCTGCTCGGCGCAGAGCGAGTCCATGGCTTCCTGCGCCGTCTTGGCGCCGGACGAGGCATCGCCGATCGCCTGCCACCAGAGCTGTGCCAGCTTCGGATAATCGGGCACGTTGGTGCCGGTCGGCGACCACTGAACGCGGGCCGGCGAGCGGTAGAACTCGATCAGACCACCGAGCTTCGGCGCACGTTCGGTGAAGCTCTTGTCGTGGATCGTGCTTTCGCGGATGAAGGTCAAGCCGACATGGCTCTTCTTCACGTCGACCGTCTTCGAGGTCACGAACTGCGCGTAGAGCCAGGCGGCCTTGGCGCGGTCGGTCGGCGTCGACTTCATCAGCGTCCAGGAACCCACGTCCTGATAGCCGAGCTTCATGCCGTCCTTCCAGTAGACGCCATGCGGCGACGGGGCCATGCGCCACTTCGGCGTTCCGTCGTCGTTCAGCACCGCCTTGGCGCCGGCGTCGACCATCGAAGCGGTGAAGGCGGTGTACCAGAATATCTGCTGCGCGACCGCACCCTGTGCCGGCACCGGGCCGGATTCGGAGAAGGTCATGCCCTGGGCTTCGGCCGGAGCGTAGGCCTTCAGCCAGTCGAGGTATTTCTGGATCGAGTAGACGGCAGCCGGGCCGTTGGTGTCGCCGCCGCGCGCCGTGCAGGAGCCGACCGGCTGTGATTTCTCGTTGACCTTGATGCCCCATTCGTCGACCGGCAGGCCGTTCGGCAGGCCCTTGTCGCCGTTGCCGGCCATCGACAGCCAGGCGTCGGTGAAGCGCCAGCCGAGCGACGGGTCCTTCTTGCCGTAGTCCATGTGGCCATAGACCTTCTTGCCATCGATCTCGCGGCCGGTGAAGAACTCGGCGATGTCCTCATAGGCCGACCAGTTCACGGGAACGCCGAGGTCGTAGCCGTATTTCGCCTTGAAGTCGGCCTTATTCTTCTCGTCGTTGAACCAGTCGTAACGGAACCAGTAGAGGTTGGCGAACTGCTGGTCGGGCAGTTGATAGAGCTTCTTGTCCGGCGCGGTGGTGAAGGAGGTGCCGATAAAATCCTTCAGGTCGAGGTTCGGATTTGTAACGTCCTTGCCCTCGCCCGCCATCCAGTCGGTCAGGTTGCGGACCTGCTGGTAGCGCCAGTGGGTGCCGATCAGGTCGGAATCGTTGACCCAGCCGTCATAAAGGTTCTGGCCGGTCTGCATCTGGGTCTGGATCTTCTCGACGACGTCGCCTTCCTGGATGACGTCATGCGTGATCTTGATGCCAGTGATGGCGGTAAAGGCCGGCGCCAGCACCTGCGATTCATACTGGTGGGTGGCGATGGTTTCGGACACGACCTTGATGTCCATGCCGGCGAAAGGCTTCGCGGCATCGATGAACCACTGCATTTCTGCTTCCTGGCCGGCGCGGTCGAGCGTCGACAGCGGGCCGATTTCCTTGTCCAGAAACGCCTTGGCCTCATCCATTCCGGCGTAGGCGTTGCCTACCCCGAGCAACAGGACAAGGGCAGTTGTTGATGTTAAAAATTGCCGTCGCATAGGTTTCCTCCACATTTAGGTTTCAAGTGCGATCTGGAACGGCCGCCGGCACGCGGTCGATCCAACAGTTTCCCCCTCTATACGTAGCGGAACACGCCGACGGCGTAGACCACGGAGAGAGCGAGAGCCCACCACAGGTTGGATCCGACAAGACCCAGCCAAGCGAGATGGATAAAGGCGCTGCCAAGCAGCGACAGAAAAAGACGGTCGCCGCGCGTCGTCTCGAAGCGCAGGATGCCGACGCGCGGATTGCCGCCCGGCGAGGCAAATTCCCAAAACGCCATGCCGCACAGCAGCAGAAGAATGGTGCCGAAGAACGCCGCCGTCGGCCACGTCCACGCCATCCAGGTGAGGTCGAGATTCATGGTGACACCCTCCCCAGGGCAAAGCCCTTGGCGGTAGTGGTGAGGGTGAACCCGTGCTTTTGTTTCATCACACCCTCCCCAGGGCGAAGCCCTTGGCGATGTAGTTGCGGACAAACCAGATGACGAGCGCGCCGGGGATCAGCGTCAGCACGCCGGCGGCAGCGAGCAGGCCCCAATCCATGCCGGCGGCCGAAACGGTGCGGGTCATGGTGGCGGCGATGGGCTTGGCATCGGTGGTCGTCAGCGTGCGAGCGATCAAAAGCTCGACCCATGAGAACATGAAGCAGAAGAAGCAGGCGACACCGATGCCACTGGCGATCAGCGGCATGAATATCCTGACGAAGAAGCGCGGGAAGGAGTAGCCGTCAATATAGGCTGTTTCGTCGATCTCTTTGGGCACGCCCGACATGAAGCCTTCGAGGATCCACACCGCCAGCGGCACGTTGAACAGGCAGTGCGCCAGCGCCACAGCGATGTGGGTGTCGATCAGGCCGAAAGCCGAATAGAGCTGGAAGAACGGCAGCGCGAACACTGCCGGCGGCGCCATGCGGTTGGTCAGCAGCCAGAAGAACAGATGCTTGTCGCCGAGGAAGCGGTAGCGCGAAAAGGCGTAGGCCGCCGGCAGCGCCGCAGCCACGGAAATCACCATGTTCATGACAACATAGGTGATCGAGTTGATGTAGCCCGAATACCAGGACGCATCGGTGAAGATAGTGACGTAGTTGGCGATCGTAGGCTGATGCGGATAGAGCGTCAGCGAGGAGACGATCTCGGCATTGGTCTTGAAGCTCATGTTGATGAGCCAGTAGATCGGCAGCAGAAGCACGATGATGTAGATCGTCGGCACGATCCACCACCAGCGCGATTCCTCGCCGCGCTTGCGCATCAGCCGGGCGACCTGATCCTGCGAAAGCGTGCTCGCCAATTTTCCCGAAGCGGTGGTTTCGCTCACTCTGTCGGCTCTTTCGTTGGCGCCGCTCATCTCAGCGCTCCGCGTCGTAGTTGGTCATCACGGTGTAGAACACCCACGACAACAACAGGATGATCAGGAAGTAGACCAGCGACATGGCGGCCGCCGGACCGAGGTCGAACTGGCCGAGCGCGGTCTTGACGAGGTCGATCGACAGGAAGGTGGTCGAGTTGCCGGGGCCGCCGCCGGTGACGACGAAGGGCTCGGTGTAGATCATGAAGCTATCCATGAAGCGCAACAGCACGGCGATCAAAAGCACACGCTGCATCTTCGGCAGCTGGATATAACGGAACACCGCCCAGCGCGAGGCGCCGTCGATCTTGGCCGCCTGGTAGAAGGCATCCGGGATCGAAACCAGGCCGGCATAGCAGAGCAGCACGACAAGGCTGGTCCAGTGCCAGACGTCCATGATGATGATGGTGACCCAGGCGTCGAACGAATCCTGCACGTAATTGTAGTCGATGCCGAGCGCGTTGACGTAGTAGCCGAGCAGGCCGATGTCGTTGCGGCCGAAGACCTGCCAGATGGTGCCGACGACGTTCCACGGAATGAGCAGCGGCAACGACATAAGCACCAGGCAGACCGGCACGCCCCACCCCTTCTTCGGCATGTTGAGCGCGATGAATATGCCGAGCGGCACTTCGATGGCCAGGATGATGAAGGAGAAGATCAGGTTGCGCACCATCGCTTCCCAGAAGCGGCTGGACGACAGCAGTTCCTCGAACCACTGGGTGCCTGCCCAGAAGAAGACGTTGTTGCCGAAGGTGTCCTGCACCGAATAGTTGACGACCGTCATCAGCGGAATGACGGCCGAGAACGCCACCAGCACCAGCACCGGCAGCACCAGGAACCAGGCCTTGTTGTTCCAGGTCTTTTCCATCTATGCCCCCATCTCGACACGCCCCATCTCAACCAGCCAGGAATCGGCATAGATGTTGATGCCGGCCGGATCGAAGCGAACCTTTGGGTCGGCCGGCACGCTCTCGTCCTCGCCGATGACGGCAGCGATCTCGCGGCCTTCGAGGCTGGCGCGCACCACCTTGTGGCGGCCGAGATCCTCGACCTTGCTGATTTTAACCGCCATGCCGTCACGGCCGAGCCTGACATATTCGGGGCGGATGCCGAGTTCGATGGCGCCGGAGCTCCCAGCGGCGGTCTTTGGCGCGCCGGGCAGCTCGATCCGCTGGCTGCCGATGGTCGCGGTCTTGCCGTCGATCGCCACCGGCATGACGTTCATGCCGGGCGAGCCGATGAAATAACCGACGAAAGTGTGGCGCGGGCGCTCGAACAATTCGGCCGGCGTGCCGATCTGGACGATACCGCCATCATACATGACGACGACCTGGTCGGCGAAGGTCAGCGCTTCAGTCTGGTCATGGGTGACATAGACCATGGTGTAGCCGAAGCGGCGGTGAAGTTGCTTCAATTGCGAGCGCAGCACCCATTTCATGTGCGGATCGATGACCGTCAGCGGTTCGTCGAACAGGATGGCATTGACATCCGAGCGCACCAGGCCGCGGCCGAGCGAGATCTTCTGCTTCTGGTCGGCGGTCAGGCCCCTCGCCTTCTTCTTCGCCCACGACGCCAGGTCGATCATCTCCAACGTCTCGCGCACCTTGCGGTCGACATCGGCCTCCGGCACGCCGCGGTTGCGCAGCGGGAAGGCCAGATTGTCGTACACCGTCATGGTGTCGTAGATGACCGGGAATTGGAACACCTGCGCAATATTGCGCTCCTGCGTCGACAGATTGGTGACGTCCTTGCCGTTGAACAGCAACTCACCGTGCGAGGGTTGCAGAAGTCCCGAAATGATGTTGAGCAGCGTGGTCTTGCCGCAACCCGAGGGCCCAAGCAGCGCATAGGCGCCGCCATCCTCGAAAGTGTGGTGCACTTCCCGCAGCGCAAAATCGGCATCCTTCTGCGGGTTGGGCAGGTAGGAGTGCCTGACATGGTTGACGTCGATGCGCGCCATCTCTTCCCCCTCAGGCCGCAAGCTTCGGCGCGGCGACGGCGCTGCCGTTGCTGTCGAAGACCATGATGTGGCGCGGATCGATAAACACCTCGATCTCGGCGTCGGGCTCGAAATCGCGGATGCCGTGGGTCAGCATGACCCAGCGCGCATCGGCAAAATCGAGATGGATGAAGCTTTCCGAGCCGGTGATCTCGGTGATCGTCACCTTGGCGCGCACCGGCACCGCGGCGGCGTTGGGCCGCTCGAGCGACAGATGATGCGGCTGGAAGCCGATCGTGTAGTTGGCGTCGGCAATGCCGGCGAGTTCGGCAGGTACCGGCAGCTTGACGCCGCCCTCGAGAAGGAAATCCGGACCTTTCTTGGCCAGCACGATGGTGTTGAGCGGCGGATCGGCAAAGGTTTTCGCCGTCACCAGGTCGATCGGCTTGCGGAAGACGTCGATGGTCGGCCCGAATTGGGTGATCCGCCCCTCGGACAGCGTCGCCGTATTGCCGCCGAGCAGCAAGGCTTCATGCGGCTCGGTCGTGGCGTAGACGAAAATGGTGCCGGCGGCGGCAAATATCTTGGGCAGCTCGGCGCGCAACTCCTCGCGCAGCTTGTAATCCAGATTGGCGAGCGGCTCGTCGAGCAGCACCAGACTGGCATTCTTGACGATGGCGCGGGCCAGCGCCGTACGCTGCTGCTGGCCGCCGGACAGGCTGAGCGGCGTGCGGTCGAGATAGGGTGTGAGCTTCAAAAGCCCTGCCGCGTTGCGGACTTCCTTGTCGATCTTGGCCTGGTCGGTGCCGGCGACGCGCAACGGCGAGGCGATGTTCTCGTAGACGGTCATCGCGGGGTAGTTGATGAACTGCTGATAGACCATGGCGATCTTGCGCTGCTGCACCGGCATGCCGGTGACATTCTGGCCGTCGAACCAGACTGAACCGGTGGTCGGCACGTCGAGTCCGGCCATCAGCCGCATCAGGCTGGTCTTGCCCGACAGTGTCGGCCCGAGCAAAACGTTGAGCGAGCCGTGCTGAAGCGTCAGCGACACGTCGCGGATATGCTCCACCGCGCCGACCATCTTCGTCACGTTTCTCAGTTCCAGCATGATGCCTCCTCCCAGGCTTTGTGCATCAATCGCCTTCCCTATTCCGCTGCCGCGACATGGCGCCGGCTTATGCCGCGCATGAATTCGTCAAGCGCCGAGGCCTGTTCGCGGCTGAGATGCAGACCGCGCTTGGTGCGACGCCACAATACATCTTCGGCGGTCAGCGCCCATTCGTTTTCGCAGAGGTAGCGTACCTCGGCCTCATAGAGATCGGCGCCGAAATTGCGGCCGAGATCGGCGTTCGACTTGGCGAGGCCGAGCAACATTTGCGCGCGCGTGCCGTAAAGCCTGGTCAACCGACGCGCCAGGCGCTGGTCGAGGAAAGGATAGGCGCTCTTCAGCTTCGCCACCTGGGCGTCGAAACCGGTGGCCGGGAAATCGCCGCCCGGCAAGGGCGCGTTCGCCGTCCACGGCTTGCCGCGCTTGCCGAGAAAACCTTCGACCTTTTCCAGCATCGATTCCGACAACCGGCGGTAGGTGGTGATCTTGCCGCCGAAAGCGTTGACGATCGGCGCCTTGCCCCCGCCGCCATCGGCTTTCAGCACATAGTCGCGGGTCGCTTCCTGCGCCTTCGAAGCACCGTCGTCATAGAGCGGGCGCACGGCCGAATAGGTCCAGACGATGTCGGGACGCGTCACGGCTTCAGCAAAATATTCGCTCGCCGCCGCGCAGAGATAGTCGATCTCGGTGTCGCTGATCTTCACGTCATGCGGATCGCCGGGATAGTCGCGATCGGTGGTGCCGATCAGCGTAAATTCTTCCTCGTAAGGGATGGCGAAAATGATGCGCCCGTCCTTGTTCTGGAAGAAGTAGGCGCGCGGATCATCGAACTTCTTTTTGATGACGATATGACTGCCCTGCACCAGGCGCACATTGTGCACGTCGTTCTGGCCCACGGTGGTCGACAGGACGTGATCGACCCATGGACCGGCGGCATTGACCAGCAGCCGGGCCTTGACCTCGTCGGCATCTCCCGTCCGCACGTCTTCCACGCGGATCGCCCATAGATCGCCTTCGCGCCGCGCCCCGACGACTTTCGTGCGGGTGCGGATGGTGGCGCCGCGGTCGGCGGCGTCACGCGCGTTCAACACCACCAGCCGGGCATCGTTGACCCAGCCGTCCGAGTACTCGAAGGCCTTGTGAAACAGCGGCTTCAGCGGCTTGCCCGCCGGATCCTTGGACATGTCCAGTGTTCGGGTCGCCGGCAGCAATTTGCGGCCACCAATATGATCGTAGAGGAACAGGCCGAGCCGGATCAGCCAGGCCGGGCGCAGGCCCTTGGCATAGGGCAGCACGAAGCGCATCGGCCAGATGATGTGCGGCGCGTTCTTCCAAAGAACCTCGCGCTCCATCAGCGCCTCGCGCACCAGCCGGAACTCGTAGAATTCGAGATAGCGCAGGCCGCCATGGATCAGCTTGGTCGAACCGGAGGAGGTTCCGCTGGCGAGGTCGTTCATCTCGGCCAGAAACACCGAAAAGCCCCGCCCAACGGCGTCGCGGGCGATGCCGCAGCCATTGATGCCGCCACCGATGACGAAGATGTCACGGACTGCGTCCACAAAGCCCTCCCGCGATTTCGCATTGCAGCATTTTTAGGTTTTTACGAAACCGTAGCGGGATTATTTCGAAATAAGAACGAATGTCAAACGAAATATCACGGGGCTGTGATAGCGCCGCTATCCGAGCGACGTTTCAATCAATTGCACCTCGGCCTCTTCGCAGATCCGGCGCACCGACGGGATGTCGCAACGGTCGGTGATGAAGGTGTTTACCTGCGAGAGATGGCCGATGCGAACCGGCGCGGTGCGTTCGAACTTGGTCTGGTCGGAGACCAGGATGACATGCCTGGCATTGGCGATAATGGCTTGCGCCACTTTCACTTCGCGAAAGTCGAAATCGAGCAACGCGCCGTCATGGTCGATGGCCGAGGCGCCGATCACCGCATAGTCGACCTTGAACTGCCTGATGAAATCGACCGCGGCCTCGCCGACAACGCCGCCGTCGGAGCCACGCACGACGCCGCCGGCGATTACCACCTCGATCGAAGGATAGATGCGCATCCTGTTGGCAACATTGATATTATTGGTGATGACCATCAGCCCGGTATGGTCGAGCAGCGCCTTGCTGACCGACTCGGTCGTGGTGCCGATGTTGATGAACAGGGAGGCGTTGTCGGGTATCAGCCTGGCCGCCGCGCGGCCGATCGCCTCCTTCTCGTCGGCGGCAATCTTGCGGCGCGCCTCATACTCCATGTTCTCGATGCCGGACGGGAACAAGGCCCCGCCATGAATGCGCGTCAGCAGCCGCTGATCGCAGAGATCGTTGAGGTCCTTGCGGATGGTCTGCGGCGTCACGTTGAAGTGCGTGGCGAGGCCATCGACCAGCACACGGCCATGGTCCTTCGCCATCTGGATGATTTCGGCATGGCGCGGCGACAAATACACTGAGAACCTCCCGTTTTCGTTTTTCTTGTTTGTAGCTGAAAACGAAAGCAATGAAAAGGGAGACGCCGGCTAATGAAATATCGATGATTGCAAAGGCGAACCGGGCAGATACGGCTCAGACCCGCTCCGCCACCTTGCGGGTGACAGCCGCGACTTTACCTGGCGAGCGGATCATCAGGAAATTGCCGGACCAGTATCCCGGGATTCGCCAAGTGCCTTTGATCTCGGTTGCATCACCGTTGATGATGCCGCTGTAGTGAATCGGGTGCGCCTTCAATTCGGCCTTGTCGTATGTCTTGGTAAAGGAGACGGCGTTGCCCTCTCGCTGCCCCTGCAGGCTTGCGTATCTTGCCGTGCTGGTCGCCGCCGGTTCGTGGGTCATCCCCGTCAAGCTGGTTGCCGTCTCGATCAGCGTTGCAACGAAGGAAACCGGCGGCAGTTCGCGCGGATAGAAATAGCGCCCGCTCCAGACGCCCGTCAGATTCTGGCTAACCCCTTCGGCCCTTCCGGCCATATGCTTGCTCGCAAGTCCTTGCTGGCTTGCCCCGGCGGCGGCAACCACCCGGGCAATCCCTGTCAGTCCTTCGGGGATCTTGCACACTCGCAGATGACAGTGAAGGCGGTATCGACATCGGCCGCGGTTGTCTCGAACTGGCCTGCCTGGAAGCGGATGGCGACCCGCCCATCGACACGCGTCTGCGTCAGGTAGATACGGCCGTCATTGTTGATGGCGTCGACCAGACGCAAATTGTGCTCGTCGGAGTCAACGCCGGATGCGGCGCGATGCCGGAACGAGAACAGCGACAGCATCGGCTGGCTGGCGAGCTCGAAATCCTCCTCCTCGGCCAGGCGCCCGGCTATGCCTTCGCTCCAGGCGACGTGATTGCGGATCATGGTGCGCAGCGCCTCGAGGCCATGGGCGCGCAGCAGGAACCACAGCTTCAGCGCCCGGAAGCGACGGCCGAGAGGCACCGACCATTCGGAGTAGTTGATGATGCCGTCATGGCCGCGAGTTTTCAGATAATCCGGCTTGATCGCCAGCGTGCGCACGAGATCCTCCGGCTGGCGGACGAACTGGATCGAGCAGTCGAATTGCGCGCCCAGCCATTTGTGCGGGTTGAAGACGATCGAGTCCGCGCGCTCGACACCGGTCCAGAAATGCCGGTATTCCGGACAGATCATCGCCGATCCGGCCCAGGCGGCGTCGATATGCAGATAGAGCCCCTGGCGTTTGGCCACCGCGGCCACTTCAGCGATGTCGTCGGTGCCGCCGGTGCTGGTGCCGCCGACGCACGCGATGATGCCGGCCGGCAATAGGCCGGCGGCGCGGTCGGCAACAATCGCCGCTTCCAAAGCCGCGGTATCCATGGCGCGGTAGGTGCCAGCGACGGGAATGCGGACGAGGTTTTCCTCGCCAATGCCGGCGACCCAGATGGCGCGGTCGATCGAGGTGTGCACCTGGTCGGAGGAATAGACGCGCAGCCTGCCCTGCCCGGAAAGACCCTTCTTGTTGCCCTGCCAGTCGAGCGTGCGCTCGCGCATGGTCAACACGGCGGCCAGCGTCGCCGATGATGCGGAGTCCTGGATCACGCCGGAAAAGCCTTCGGGCAGGCCGAGCGCCTGGCGCATCCAGTCGACGATGCGCGTCTCAAGCTCTGTCGCCGCCGGCGAAGTCTGCCACAGCATGCACTGCGCGGCCATCGCAGAGACCAGATATTCGGCCACCACCGAGACGGGTGCTGCATTGGCCGGGAAATAAGCAAAGAAACGCGGATGCTGCCAATGCGTCATGCCGGGCACGATCTTGGCTTCGAAATCGGCGAAGATCGTCTCCATCGATTCCGCGGCCTCCGGCGGAGAAGCTTCGATGCTCCTGAAGATCTCGCCCGGCGCTATGGCAGGTCGCACGGGCCGATCGCGAAGGCCGGCGCGGTAATCAGCGCCCCAGTCGGCGGCGCGCCTCGACCAGTCGCGGAATTGCTCGTTGTCCATGGATCCTCCGACACGCCGATCAGCCAGCCGTTTGAATTTTGATTAACATGTTAAATAGAGACAGGCAACCGCGACGAAGGTCCCGCGCTACCCCGGAAAATCCGGCAGGCTGGCAAAGGCCGTCTTCAACGCGTTCGACCAGCCTTCGGAAATAGCACGATAATATCGATCGTCCTGGCCGATGCGCTTTTTCAAACCCACCGTGAACGTGTCCTCCTCCAGGAACAGCAGGTCGAGAGGCAGGCCGACGGACAGGTTCGATTTCAGCGTCGAATCGAACGATACCAGCAAGAGCTTGACCGTTTCAGCCAGGCTCATCGTCCTTTCATAGGCACGGATGATGATCGGCTTGCCGTATTTGGTCTCGCCGATCTGGAAGAACGGCGTGTCGTCGGTCGATTCAATGAAATTGCCCTCGGGATAGATCATGAACAGCCGTGGCGGGCTGCCCTTGATCTGGCCGCCGAGGATGAAGGAGGCGTTGAAATAGGAATCCGCCTTTTCGCCGGCAGGCGACGAGCTGGCGATGACTTCCTTGACGGTGTCGCCGACCAGCCGCACCGTCTGGTACATGGATGGGGTCTCGAGCAGCGTCGCGTGGCGTTCCGCCACCGCCTTGGTGCGCTCGTCGAGCAGGCTGACCACGGCCTGCGTCGTAGCCAGATTGCCGGCCGACATCAGTACGATGACGCGCTCGCCTGGCTCTTCCCAGACATGCATCTTCTTGAAAGTGGAGATCGAATCCATCCCTGCATTGGTGCGCGTGTCCGACATGAACACGAGCCCACGATCGATCTTGAGGCCGACGCAATAAGTCATGGAATCTCTTCAGGCAGCAATCTTGCCGGAGACTACTGCTCTACCGTGACGGTGACTGCAAGCTGTTCCTCCGCCTGTCCCAGTCGAATTCCCGACACCGGCGAGGCGTCGCGATAATCACGGCCGGTGGCTACCCTGACATAGCGTTCATCGGGGGAAATGCCGTTGGCGGCGTCGAAGGCGACCCAGCCGAGACCCTGAACATGGGCTTCGGCCCAGGCATGGCTTGCCGCCTGCTCGATGGCCGCATCCATCATCAGATAGCCACTGACATAGCGGGCCGGAAAACCCATGACGCGGGCTGCGGTGACAAAGATGTGGCTGTGATCCTGGCAAACGCCGGTCTTCAGCGCCAATGCCTCTTCCGCCGGGGTCGTCACGCTGGTGGTGCCCGGCGTGTAGGCGACGCGCTCGACGATCAGCGCCATCAGCCGATGCAGCCTTTCGATGTCGGTACCTTTGCCGACCGCCGCGGCAAGCTCGCTTATGCCCTCGCCGGGGATGGTCAAAGCTGTCTCCTGGCTGAACAGCCACAGTGGCGCAAAGCCGTGATGCGGACCCGAGACGCCCGCTGTGTCGCGGGTGACAACCTCGCCGGAGGCCTCGACGGTGATGAAGTCGCGCTCGCCCTCGACGCTCAACAGCCTGTTATCGTTGCCGAAATGGTCGTTAAAGCGGACTTCCTCGCGCGCGCCCTCGATCTTCAGCGCCCAGGACAGCACGGTCTGCGTCGGGCCACTGACCGGTAACAGGCGTAGCCGCTGCAACAGATAGTGCACCGGCGCGTCGTAGCGGTATTCGGTACGGTGGGTGATCTTGAGCCGCATGCCTATTTTCCGTTTGTAAGCATGATCTTATCCGAAAACCGGGTCTCACTTGTCGCTAGCGCGGTCCTCCGGTTCGCGATCATGCTCAATTGAACCGGTAATCTTGTGCGATCTCTTCGCCAAGCTTGGTGTTGTCTTGAATGAACCTGGCCAGGAATTCGTGCAGGCCGGTGTCGAATATGTCCTTGATCGACCCTGCCTGCAGCATCGCCTGTGTCCTGTCGACGGTGGTGTGGCAGGCATGACGGTCGCCATAATCGTCGCCGAGGAACTTCAGATGCTCGGCGAGAAAACGATAACAGAAGGTCAGCGAGCGCGGCATGCGCACATTGAGGATCAGATAGTCGGCAATGTTGGTCGGTTTGTAGTCGGCCTCATAGACCCAGCGATAGGAACGGTGCGCCGACACCGAGCGCAGGATCGATTCCCACTGGTAGTTGTCGAGGCTCGAGCCGACCCAGGAGATCGACGGCAGCAGCACGTAGTATTTCACGTCGAGGATGCGTGCCGTGTTGTCGGCCCGCTCGACATAGGTGCCGAGCTGCGAGAAGTCGAAGATCTCGTTGCGCAGCATCGTGCCGTAGAACGAGCCGCGGATCAGCGCCGTCTCGCGCTTGATGGCGTCGAGCACACTCGGCAGGTCGCGCTCGTCGATCGGCTTTGCCAGCATGCGCTTCAGGGCCATCCAGGCTTCGTTGATGCTCTCCCACGTCTCGCGCGTCAGCGCGGTGCGCACCATGCGGGCATTGTTGCGAGCGGTCTCGATCGCCGACATCGTGCTCGACGGGTTCGAGGTGTCGCGCAGCAGGAAGTCGGCGACGTTGGCGGCGGTATAGTCCTTGTATTTCTGCGTGAAGGTGACGTCGGAGCCGGCGCTGAGCAGCACCGAATTCCACTCTTCCGACGCGCTCTGGGTGCGGGTCAGAGCCATGCGAAGGCCGGCATCGACCAGACGCGCCATGTTTTCCGCCCGCTCGATATAGCGGTTCATCCAGTAGAGCCCGTTGGCGGTGCGGCCGAGAAGCATGTGAAGTGGCCTTCGGGCTAGTGAGTAGGGAATAGTGAGTAGGGATTAGTAAGCATTTGAATCTCTGTGGAATATGGCATTTCTTGTCCCTCTACTGCCTACTGCCTACTGCCTACTGCCCTATTCCCTACCTAATCGTCCAACACCCACGTATCCTTCGTGCCGCCGCCTTGCGAGGAATTCACGACCAACGACCCCTCCTTCAGCGCCACCCGCGTCAAGCCGCCGGGAACGATCTGGATTCGGTCGGAGACCAGAACATAGGGCCTGAGATCGACATGGCGCGGCGACAGGCCTTTTTCGGTCAGGATCGGGCAAGTCGACAGCGCCAGCGTCGGCTGGGCGATGTAGTTGGAGGGCTTCGCCTGCAGCTTCTTGGCGAAATCCTGGCATTCCTTCTTGGTCGCAGCCGGGCCGACCAGCATGCCGTAGCCGCCGGAGCCGTGCACTTCCTTGATGACCAGCTCATGGATGTGTTCGAGCACGTATTTCAGGCTGTCGGGCTCCGAGCAGCGCCAGGTCGGGATGTTGCCGAGGATGGCCTTGCGGCCGGTGTAGAACTCGACGATGTCGGGCATGTAGGAATAAATCGCCTTGTCGTCGGCGATGCCGGTTCCCGGCGCGTTGGCGATGGTGATGTTGCCGGCGCGGTAGACGTCCATAATGCCGGGCACGCCAAGGGCCGAGTCCGGCCGGAAGGTCAGCGGATCGAGGAAGGAATCGTCGACGCGCCGGTAAAGCACGTCGATCTGCTTGTAGCCTTCGGTCGTGCGCATGGCGACGTGGCCGTCTACAACGCGCAGATCCTGGCCTTCGACCAGTTGCACGCCCATCTGGTCGGCGAGGAAGGCATGTTCGAAATAGGCGGAGTTGAAGCTGCCCGGCGTCAGCACGGCAATGGTCGGTGCGCCCTTGGTGCTTTGCGGCCGCACTGCCGCCAGCGACTGGCGCAGCAATTGCGGATAATTCTCCACCGGCCGCACCTTGATCTGCTGGAACAGCTCGGGAAAGAGCTGCATCATCGTCTCGCGGTTCTCCAGCATGTAGGAGACCCCCGACGGCGTGCGCGCATTGTCCTCCAGCACGTAGAACTCGTTCTCCGAGATGCGGACGATGTCGACGCCGATAATGTGGGTGTAGACGCCGGCCGGTGGCCGCACTCCGATCATTTCCGGCAGGAACGCCTCGTTCCTGGCGATCAGCTCCCTCGGCACGCGGCCGGCGCGCAGGATTTCCTGGCGGTGGTAAATGTCGTCGAGGAAAGCGTTCAGCGCCTGCACGCGCTGCTCGATGCCTTGCGTCAGCCTTCGCCATTCATTGCCGGAGATGATGCGCGGCACGATGTCGAAGGGGATCAGCCGCTCGGAGGCTTCCTGCTCGCCATAGACGGCGAAGGTAATGCCGGTCTTGCGGAAGACGCGCTCGGCGTCCTGCATCTTTTCGGTAAGCCTGGCCGGGTCCTGCTCCTTCAGCCAGCGGTCGTAAGCCGTATAGGGTTGTCTAAGCCCGGAAACTTCCGGAAGCATTTCGTCGAACGCTGCCAATCGCATACTCCCCTGTGACGCCATTTCACTGGCGTCGCGGGAGAAAATCAAGCGCAATCGGTGATTTGGAGGATATCGGCGATCAGTATGTTCCGACTGCCCAAAATTCGGGCAGTCGGAACAGGACCTTAATCAGGCTCTGCCTTGTCGCCGGGCAAGTGCCTGATGCGGCTCTAGCAGTTCACCGGGCAAGTGCCTGATGCGGCCATAGCAGTTCACCGTTTCATGGAAACGGCGACCTGCCATGGCTTTTTGCTTTGCCGCAATTCCGGACGGAAAACCGCTTCACACTTTTCCTGGAATTGCTTTAGAATGCGCGGAAAGTGACGACCGTGAAGGTGTCCTTGATTCCGGGAATAATCTGCACTTTCTCGTTGACGAAGTGGCCGACATCTTCCTCGTCGTCGACGTAGAATTTGGCAAGCAAGTCGTAATTGCCGGCGGTCGAGTAGATCTCCGAGGCGATTTCGGCATCGGCGAGCGCGCTGGCGACCTCATAGGACTTGCCCAGATCGCACTTTATCTGCATGAAAAACGTCTTCATTGCCGGTCCCGATCAAGCTTCAGCACTCAAGCGGCCCTTGTGGCAGACTGCCGCCCGGCTTTCAAGCATCAGGCGGAGCGGGCCTTGGCGACGGCTTGTCTCAGTTCGGACACGGGCATGCCGCGCCGGTACAGGTTGCCGCCGATGACCAGGGCTGGCGTGCCGCGCAGCTTGAAAGCCGTCGCCTGGGCTTCGGTGCGGACAAGGGCAGCGTCGATGTCGGGTTCACGGATGGCGAGGTCGGCACGCACCATCGCCACATCGACACCGACGGAAGAAAGGATGTCGTTGGTGCGGCGTTCCGAAAGGCCGCGCTGGTTGGTCATCAGCGCATCGACCGCCGCGCCATAGTGTTCGCCGCTCAGCAGCGTCACCCGCGCCGCGTCGCGCGACACGTCGCCGAAGATCGGCCAGTCCTTCATCACCAGCCGGACGCCGTTGTCCTCTTCCATCAACTTCTTCAGTTCGACGAAGACGAGCTTGCAGATCGGGCATTGATAGTCGACGAATTCGGCGATGGTGACGTCGCCATCGGGGTTGCCGAGCGCTGGAATGGCGGGATCGAAGGCGACTTCCGTGACAGTCGGCCCGGTGCTTGCCCAGGCGGGCAAGGGAGCCAAAACCGCGAGGCTTGCCGCGCCCTTCAGCAAAAGGCGCCGGTCGATCGGCTGCTTGAACATGGTCGTCCCCTGGTTGCGCGAACGGGTCCCCACCCGTCCCTACGATGCGCGCCCCGCGTTAAAGGAGGCTTAAGCATGATCATGTGGCACTTGCGTGGCGAATATTGCGGTTGCTGAAACCGTGAGGCTCCGCAAACCGTATGGTATGATGCGTCCCGGGACAGGTTTTGTTGGGGGACAATGGAGACAGGCCATGCGCCGCACCGCATTCGCAGTTGTTTCATTGCTGTTCGCGTTGTTCGTGTCGGCAGCCCTTGCCGGCGACGCCGAAGTCAAGGCCGGCCAGGCCGTCATCGATGGTCAGTTGAAGGCGCTCATCGCCAATGATGGCGCCAAGGCGTACAGTTTCGCCGCTCCAAATGTGAAGCGCATCTTTCCGACCGTCGACACCTTCATGAACATGGTGACCAACGGCTATCCGCCGGTGCGCCAGCCGCAGAGCTATTCCTTCGGCAAGGTCGAGCAGATGGGGCCAACTTCGCTAATCCAGCAAGTGCTGATCGTTGGGCCCGACGGCAAGGACTATGAGGCGGTCTACACGCTGGAACAGCAGCCCGACGGCAGCTTTCAAATCACCGGCTGCAGCTTGCGCGCAGCGAATTCGCTCAGCACCTAGATGTGCTTATAGCACCGGAATATCGCCCCTCGCCCATCCCTCTGAAATGTCTGATGTGTGCGCCTCGAAGGCCTTTGCCTCGATCGCGGCGCGAATGTCCTGCATCAGCTTCTGATAGTAAGACAGGTTGTTCCAGGTCAGAAGCATCGCGCCCAGCGCCTCCTGCGAGCGCACGAGATGATGCAGATAGGCGCGTGAATAGTCGCGTGCCGCCGGGCAGTCACTCTCCTCGTCCAGCGGCCGCGGATCGTCCGCATGGCGGGCATTCCTGAGATTGACCTTGCCGCGCCTGGTATAGGCCAGGCCATGGCGGCCGGCGCGGGTCGGCATCACGCAGTCGAACATGTCGATGCCGCGCGCCACCGATTTCACGATGTCGTCCGGCGTGCCGACGCCCATGAGATATCGAGGCTTGTTGTCAGGCAATTCCGGACAGGTGACCTCCAGCATATCCAGCATCACCGCTTGCGGCTCGCCGACGGCCAGGCCGCCGACGGCATAGCCCTTCAGCTCCATCGCGCTCAGCGCCTGCGCCGAGCGCACCCTGAGTGCTGCGTTGTCGCCACCCTGGACGATGCCGAACATGGCCTTGCCGGGCTGGTCGCCGAACGCTGTCTTGCAGCGCTCGGCCCAGCGCAGCGACAGCTCCATCGCGCGCTCGATCTCCTTGAGGTCGGCCGGCAGCGCTGTGCATTCGTCGAGCTGCATCTGGATGTCGGAATCGAGCAGGCCCTGGATCTCGATCGAGCGCTCCGGCGACATCTCGTAGGCAGCGCCGTCAATGTGCGAGCGAAAGGTGACGCCCTTCTCGGTCAATTTTCTGAGCTTCGACAGCGACATGACCTGAAAACCGCCACTGTCGGTCAGGATCGGCTGTGGCCAGCGGGCGAACTCATGCAGGCCGCCAAGCCGCGCCACGCGCTCGGCGCCTGGCCGCAGCATAAGATGATAGGTATTGCCCAGAATGACGTCGGCGCCGACGCCGCGCACCTGGTCCATATACATGGCCTTGACCGTGCCGCCGGTGCCGACCGGCATGAAGGCCGGCGTGCGGATTTCGCCGCGCGGCATGTCGATGACACCGCGCCGCGCCTTGCCGTCGGTGGCGAGAATCTTGAAGGTGAATGTCTCAGCCATTGAATTCCTTGTCATGGACAGGCGCGCCTGGCGCCTGCCTGTCGAGCGACTGCCGGTATTGGATGCAGCCGCGCATGAATTTCGGCCATGGCGGCACAGCAATCGATGGATCGGTCTTTTCCGGCAGCAGGTCCCACAGGTTGGGATGATGCCAGCATAAATCATGGCCGGTAGAATCTCGGTGCTGGCGAATGCCGGCACGCAATTTCTTCACTTCGGCGATCAGGCTTTCGCGATCAAAGGCCTGCAGGTCATCGTCCATCGCTCATCTCCGCTCGATAAAGCAGGCTTGCATCTCCGTAGGAATAGAACCTGTAATCGTTCCCGATGGCATGAGCATAGGCCGCACGCATCGTATCTAGGCCGCTGAAGGCCGAAACCAGCATGAACAGCGTCGAACGCGGCAGATGGAAATTGGTCATCAGCAGATCGGCGGTGCGGAAGCGATAGCCCGGCGTGATGAAGATGTCGGTCGGGCCGGACCAGGCGGTCAGCGAGCCATCAGGCCGTGCCGCGCTCTCCAGCAGGCGCAGCGAGGTCGTGCCGACAGCGATGATGCGCCCGCCCCGCGCCTTGGCGCCATTCAGAGCGTCGGCTGTTGCTTCGCTGACCGAGCCGGTCTCGGCATGCATCTTGTGGTCAGCGGTGTCGTCCGCCTTGACCGGCAGGAAGGTGCCGGCGCCGACATGCAAGGTGACGAAGCGGCGTTCGATACCTTTAGCGTCGAGTGCTGCAAACAGTTCCGGCGTGAAATGCAGGCCGGCGGTGGGCGCTGCCACAGCACCTTCCTCTTTGGCATAGATGGTCTGGTAGTCGGTCAGGTCGCGCGCGTCGTCGTCGCGCTTCGACGCGATATAGGGCGGCAGCGGGATGTGGCCGACGGCATGCAGCGCCTCGTCGAGAAACGGGCCGGAGAGGTCGAAGCCGAGCAACGCCTCGCCGGCGTCGCCCTTCTCGATCACCGTGGCGTCGAGTTGGCCGAGAAAACAGGAATTGCCGTCATGGCCGAAATGGATGCGGTCGCCGGCGGCGACGCGCTTGCCCGGCCGCATGAAGGCCAGCCAGCGGTCAGGCGCCATGCGCATATGCAGCGTGGCGTCGACCTGCGCCTGCGCTTCGCCGCGTCGCCTGATGCCTCTTAACTGGGCAGGTATGACCTTGGTGTCGTTGAAGACCAGAACATCGCCAGCCCTGAGCAGGGACGGCAGGTCGCCAACCGTGCGATCCGAAAGACCCTCGCCCGGCCTGACCACCAGCATTCTGGCGCTGTCGCGCGGCTCAGCCGGGCGAAGCGCGATGCGCTCCTCAGGCAGGTCGAAGTCGAAGAGGTCGACGCGCATCAGTAGAGCCGGACGAGCAGCGCTCCGGCCAACAGCAGCACCGCGCCGGCGATGCGGCCGAGCGAAATCTCGCGCACCGCCACGCCGAGAAAGCCGACGCGATCGATCAGCATGCCGGCCAGCAACTGGCCGGCAACCAGGAACGCCATCAACGCGGCTGCACCAATGCGCGGCGTAAGAATGGTTGACAGGGTAACATAGAAACCGCCGAGCATGCCGCCCGCGATGAACAGCCAAGGCGCCGGCGCCTTCCAGTCGAGCGAGATGTCCTGCAGCCGCACAACGGCAATGGAGATGATACCAAGCACGATCGCGCCCGACAGGAACGAAAACGCAGCAGCCGCGACCGGGAGCCCCAGGCCGCGCGCCAGCTGCGAGTTGATCGGCGCCTGGACGGCGATGAAGGCGCCTGACAGGATGCCGAGCAGCGACCAGACCACGCCCATCATCTTCGTTTGTCCTTACTTGACGTCGGCCGCGACCTTCAGCGACACGATCTTGTCGGGATCGACCACCGGCTCACCGCGCTTGATCTTGTCGACATTGTCCATGCCTTCGATGACCTGGCCCCAGACCGTGTACTGGCGGTTGAGGAAAGCGGCATCGTCGAAGCAGATGAAGAACTGCGAATTGGCGGAGTTCGGGTTCTGCGAACGGGCCATCGAGCAGGTGCCGCGGCCGTGGTTCGCGTTGGAGAATTCAGCCTTCAGGTCCGGCTTTTCCGAGCCGCCCATGCCCGCACGCGAGGGCGCGAAGGTCGGCTTCGACGAATTGCCGAACTTCACGTCGCCGGTCTGCGCCATGAAGCCTTCGATGACGCGGTGGAAGACCACGCCGTCATAGGCGCCTTCGCGGGCCAGTTCCTTGATCCGGGCGACGTGGCCGGGAGCCAAATCGGGGAACAGTTCGATGACGACCTTGCCCTTGGTCGTTTCCAGGATGAGCGCGTTCTCGCGGTCCTTGATCTCAGCCATGTCGGATATCCTTTATCTCAGAAAAACAGATTGATTTGATCGGTTTACTTGTCGGCGGCGATGCGTACCTTGATCATGCGGTCGGGCTCACTGACCGTGCCATTGTCCGCCTCGTTGCCCTTCTTGATCTTGTCCACCAGCTCCATGCCGCTGACGACATTGCCGACGATGGTGTACTGGCCATCGAGGTTCGGCGCCGGCGCGAACATGATGAAGAACTGCGAATTGGCGGAGTTCGGGTCCTGCGAACGGGCCATACCGAGCGTGCCGCGCTTAAAATGTTCGCTCTGCGAGAATTCCGCCGGCAGGTCGGGCAGGTCTGAACCGCCGGTGCCGACGGCCTCGGGGCTGAACCCCTTCTTCATGTTGCCGAACTTGACGTCGCCGGTCTGCGCCATAAAGCCGTTGATGACGCGGTGGAATGCGACATCGTTATAAGCGCCTTCGCGCACCAGCTTCTTGATCTGGGCGACATGCTTGGGTGCCAGGTCGGGGCGTAGCGCGACGGTGACGTCCCCGTTCTTCAAGGTGATGACCATGGTGTTTTCCGGTTCGGCGGCGAAGGCCGAAACGGATGCGGTCACGAGACCGGCAAGCACGGCGAGGAATGAGGCGAGCTTTTTCAGCTGCATAAGGGATCTCCGAAGGTCTTTGTTAGGGTGCATGTCGTTGCCCCAAAACCGGCATCCACTTTTGGGCGACATGCACTATTTCGCGAATTTGGCGGTGAGCGCGCCGGCAACGGCGGCCGGTACGAAGGGACGGATGTCTCCGCCCATCGAGGCTATCTGGCGCACAAGTGTGGCGGTAATGGTGCGTACCGATGGACTGGCGGGCAGAAAAACCGTCTGCAGTTCCGGCGCCATGGTCTCGTTCATGCCGGCCATCTGCATCTCGTAATCGAGATCGGTGCCGTCGCGCAGGCCTCGGATCATGATCGAGGCGCCATGGTTGCGGGCCGCGTCGATGACCAGCCCGTCAAAGGCGACAACCCTAATGCGGGCTCCGTCGCGGCCGAATTCGGCGTTCGTCGCGGCCTCGATCAGCTTCACCCGTTCGTCGAAGGAAAACAGCGGCGTCTTGCCGGGGTGGGTGCCGATCGCCGCATAAACCGTGTCGGCGACAGCCAGCGATGCCTTCAGGACATCGAGATGGCCGTTGGTCAGCGGGTCGAAGGAGCCGGCATAAAGGGCGATGCGATCGGTCATGGGAGGTGCTTCTAGCGGGGCATTGGGCGGAAGGCAAATGCGATTGGGAACATCTGCGTGAACCTTTTCGCAGACATGAACGACAGATGAATGCCTTGATCACGAAGACTTCACGCCGCGTTCGCTAGTTTGCACTTCGGAAGATGAAACCAAAACCCGATCTAATCGTTGGATAGGCGCAGGAGAACACGCACATGCTGATCTACATGCTCGCCACCGCAATGACCGTCGCCATGCTGATCGCCACCGCATTCGGATTGCATAGCGAGGCAGAGCGCGTCCGTGTCCGGACAAAGCGGTTCGAAGGTTTCGGCGCTCGCTGGCCCCACCGTCACCCTTGATTTATTGCTAGTTTCTTGTTTGCGCCGGCCCATCGGGCCGGCGTTGTTGGTCAAAACCTATTCGGCGCTGTCCGGTACGGCATCTCCGGCGCCGGCCTCAATGACACTCTCTTCGACATCCTCGTCGGCCTGCGGCTCCGAGATCCGTTCGACCGAAACCACCTTTTCGCCTTCGGCGGTGTTGAAGATGGTTACGCCCTTGGTGGCGCGGCTGGCGAAACGGATACCGTTGACCGGCACCCGGATGACCGTGCCGCCGTCCGAAACCAGCATGATCTGGTCGTCATTGCCGACCGGGAAAGTCGCCACCAGCTGGCCGATCTCGGCCACCTTCGACACGTCGGTGGCGCGGATGCCCTTGCCGCCGCGTCCGGTCAGGCGGAAATCGTAGGATGACGAGCGCTTGCCGTAGCCATATTCGGTCACCGTCAGCACATACTGCTCATGCGCCTTGAGCTCTTCGTAACGGCTGTCGGAAAGCTCGGTCTCCTCGCCAATCTCCTCATTGGTGAGTGCAATCTCTTCTTCCTCGCCGGTCACCTCGGCGGCAAGCCGCCGCTCCAGTGCTGCCCGCTTGAGGTAGGCGGAGCGTTCCGCCGGTGAAGCATCGACATGCTCGATCACCGACATGGAGATGATGCGGTCGGTCTCGGCCATGCTTATGCCGCGCACGCCGACCGAATTGCGGCTCTGGAAGACGCGCACATCGCCAACGCGGAAGCGGATGCACTGGCCGGAGCTGGCGGTCAAAAGCACATCGTCATTGTCTGTGCAGGTCTCGACGCCGAGAATCTCGTCGCCCTCCTCCTCCAGCTTCATGGCGATCTTGCCGTTGCGGTTGACCTGGACGAATTCGGACAGCTTGTTGCGGCGCACGGTGCCGCGCGTGGTGGCGAACATGACGTCGAGTTCGCCCCAGCTGGTCTCGTCCTCGGGCAGCGGCATGATGGTGGTGATGCGCTCGCCCTGCTCCAGCGGCAGCATGTTGATCAGCGCCTTGCCGCGCGACTGCGGATTGCCGATTGGCAGCCGCCAGACCTTTTCCTTGTAGACGATGCCGCGCGAGGAGAAGAACAGCACCGGCGTATGCGTGTTGGCCACAAACAGCCGGGTGACGAAATCCTCTTCCTTGGTCGACATACCGGAGCGGCCCTTGCCGCCGCGGCGTTGCGCCCGGTAGAGCGATAGCGGCACGCGCTTGATGTAGCCGGAATGGCTGACGGTGACGACCATGTCCTCGCGCTGGATCAGGTCCTCGTCTTCCATGTCGGCGCCGCCGTCGGTGAGCTCGGTGCGGCGCGGCGTGCCGAACTCGTCGCGCACGGCGGCAAGCTCGTCCTTGACGATCTGTTGGATGCGGGCGCGGGACGACAGAATATCGAGGTAATCCTTGATCTCGTCGCCGATGGTGTTCAGCTCGTCGGCGATTTCGTCACGGCCGAGCGCGGTCAGGCGCTGCAGGCGCAGTTCGAGGATTGCGCGCGCCTGTTCCTCGGAGAGGTTGTAGGTGCCATCCTCATTGATGCGATGGCGCGGATCGTCGATAAGCAGAATCAATGACTCCACGTCCCCGGAGGGCCAGCGCCGCTCCATCAACTGCTCGCGCGCCGTCTGCGGATCGGGCGCGGTGCGGATCAGCTTGATCACTTCGTCGATGTTGGCGACGGCGATGGCGAGGCCGACCAGCACGTGGGCGCGGTCGCGCGCCTTGCGCAGCAGGAATTTCGTGCGCCGGCTAATCACCTCTTCGCGGAAGCTGACAAACGCCTTCAGCATGTCGGTCAGGTTCATCACTTCCGGCTTGCCGCCGTTCAGCGCCACCATATTGGCGCCGAAGGAGGTCTGCAGCGGCGTGAAGCGGTAAAGCTGGTTGAGAATGACGTCGGCGACAGCATCGCGCTTCAGCTCGATGACGACGCGGTAGCCCTGGCGGTCGCTTTCGTCGCGAATGTCGGAAATGCCTTCGATGCGCTTGTCGCGCACCAGCTCGGCCATTTTCTCGATCATCGAGGCCTTGTTCACCTGGTACGGGACTTCCGTGATGATGATCGATTCACGGTCGTTTCCGCGCTGTTCGACATTGACCTTGCCGCGCATGACGATGGAGCCACGGCCAGTCGCATAGGCGCTGTAGATGCCGGAACGGCCGAGCACGATGCCGCCGGTCGGGAAATCGGGACCCGGAATGATCTCCATCAGCGCCGGCAAATCGATCGCCGGATTGTCGATGATGGCGATGGCGCCGTTGCAGATCTCGGCCAGATTGTGCGGCGGGATGTTGGTGGCCATGCCGACGGCGATGCCGCCGGAACCGTTGACCAGAAGATTGGGGAAGCGGGCCGGCAGCACCTTCGGTTCGGTGTCGGATGCGTCATAAGTCTCCTGGAAATCGACGGTTTCCTTGTCGATGTCCTCCAAGAGTTCATGCGCGACCTTGGTCAGCCGCGATTCGGTGTAGCGCATCGCCGCCGGCGGATCGCCGTCGATGGAGCCGAAATTACCCTGCCCGTCGATCAGCGGAACGCGCAGCGACCAGTCCTGCGCCATGCGCACCAAGGCGTCGTAGATCGAGGCGTCGCCATGCGGATGGTATTTACCCATCACGTCGGCGACCGGGCGGGCCGACTTCACATATTTGCGGTTCCAGTGGTAACCGCTCTCATGCGCCGCATAAAGAATGCGGCGGTGAACCGGCTTCAGGCCGTCGCGTACATCGGGCAGCGCACGGCTGACGATGACGCTCATGGCATAAGAGAGGTAGGAGCTCTGCATCTCCTCGATGATGGAGATGGGCTCGATGCCGGTAGGGCCGCCGTCGGCGCCGCGCGGGGGTTTTTGGTCGGTCAAATCGGATCACAATCTAATCAGGAATCACTGACCGCTTATATAGGAAGCACGGCCGAAACTCCAATATTCGTGGTGCTTTTCCAATGAGGATTTCAGTGGCAATTTCAAATGGATAAAGCTGATTGCGACGATTTGGCCACAACGCATTTCGCCGCCGCCAGGGCAAAAGCCTGCGATGGACCGTTTTCCAAGCCAGAACGTATCAGGAGGCAGGCGGACGCATTAGCGGGTAGCCACCCGCCGGGCGCGATAGTCGCCGGGCGTTTCGCCCATGACGCGCCGGAAACGGCGGTTGAACGTCGACAAATCGTTGAAACCGGCCTCGAAGGCGATTGCCGAGATGGCATCGCCTGACATGCGCAGCCGCACCGCCGCGCGGTGCAGCCGGGTTCTCAGCAGAAACTGATAGGGCGTCATGCCGGCGACCTGCCGGAAGGTGCGCAGGAAATGATACGGGCTGGTCGCCGTCGCGCAGGCAAGCTCGGAAAGCGAGACCGGCCTGTTGGCATTGAGCTCGATCTGCCGCACCGCCTCGGCAACCCGTTTCTGGTCGCGGCGGCTCGGCGGTCGAACGCCAGGCACCGCATCGCTGGCCACAGGCAGTGCTGCGCCGGCAACAGCAAGTGCTGCGCCGGCAATTCGCAGGCCAAGCTCTTCAAAGGCGTCGATGTCGACCATCTCGCGCGCCGCTTCCGCCTCGGCCAGCAGCGATGCGAGCGCCGGCAAAGGCGGCAGATGCGGCACGCCGAAGGCGGGCTTGCTCGCGCCGGGCACGTCGCTGGCGATGCGGTCGAGATAGGCCGGTGCGAAGTGGAAGGACAGGCAACGGTCGCCGGCGCCATGCTCATGCCCGCATTCATAGCAGGCGCCGACATTGCCGAGCAGGATCGCGCCCGGCGCCAGCATGGCGGCGCCTTGCCTGGTGCGGTAGCGGAAGGTGCCGCTGGTGACAGCGGCAACGCAGAAGGTGTCGTGCGCCTCCTCGAATGGGCGGTCGCCGGCGCCGGCCGTGCACAGCACGTCACAGACATACCAACCCTGCCCCGATGCCAGGTTTTGTTGGCTCGTCGTCATGGCTTGAAAGATAGCAATTTTTCCCAAGCGCGACACCCTGCCGGGGCCTATCGCTTGCAGCCTCCTGACACAACGAAGGCAGCAAGTATGATCGGTGCATCCTCCTTTGCCGAAGCGCTCCACAGCGACGGCCCCAATCCCGGCCTGGCTGAAAAGCTGGATCTCTACGGCCGCTTCGTCGGCGCCTGGACATTCGATGCCACGCGCCATCTCGAGGACGGCACGGTTCTCACCGGACGCGGCGAGGTGCATTTCGGCTGGGTCCTGGAAGGCAGGGCGATCCAGGATGTATGGATCCTGCCCGCACGGGATGCCGGCCCCTCGCCCTCGCTCGGCAAATGGACTTTCTATGGCACAACGCTGCGGGCCTATGATCCCGGCTCGGATGCCTGGCACATCTTCTGGAGCGACCCGCGCAACCAATACTACAGCCGCCAGCTTGGTCGCGCCGAAGGCGACACGATTGTGCAGGTCGGCGCCGACGGCACTGGTTCCTCGGTCCGCTGGAGCTTTTCGCGCATCACCAAGGACGGCTTCCGCTGGCTCGGCGAGCGTTCGCACGACGATGGCAAGGCATGGCATCTCGAAGTCGAGTTCCTGGCGCGCCGCGTCGCCCAGGACTGATGACGCAACATATTGCAAAAAGGTGAAAAAACATGCTTGACCATGTCTCGATCGGCGTCCGCGAGACCAACGTTTCGAAGCCCTTCTACGATGCCGCGCTAAAACCGCTCGGTTATTCCTGCCTCAGCCAGTCGCCAGGCTCACTGGGTTATGGTGCGCAAACCGTGGCGCTGTGGGTGAACGACGCGGAGCGGCCAGTGTCATCGGACGAGAAGTCCGGTCTGCATTTCTGCTTTACCGCGCCGACGAGGCAGAGCGTCGACGCCTTTCACGCCGACGCCTTGCGTGCAGGCGGCAGCGACAATGGCGCGCCGGGGCTGCGCGCCGACTATGGCGAGAACTATTACGCTGCCTTCGTCGTCGATCCCGACGGCTATCGCCGGGAGGCCTATTGCAACGCTGCCGCCTAACACTGACGCCGTCTCCGGTATCGCCATGTCAGACGGTTCCCACCGGTCGGGCTTTGCTCTACCACTATGGTGGCGCAGGGGTCCGGCCCGGCGGGAGGGGTCAGCGATGCCGAGTTTCGACAGCCTGTTCAACGCCTTCGTCACCATTCTGGTGACCATCGACCCGCCAGGTCTCGCGCCGCTCTTCCTCGCGGTGACACGCGGCATGAACCGCGAGGAACGTCAGCAGGTTTCGGTGCGCGCCTCGATCATCGGCTTCCTGGTGATGGCGCTGTTTGCGGTGGCCGGGGCCTCCATCCTGTCGGTGTTCGGCATCACGCTGCCGGCTTTCCGCGTCGCCGGCGGGTTTTTGCTGTTCTTCATCGCGTTCGAAATGGTGTTCGAGCGCCGCCAGGACCGCAAGGAGAAGATCGGCGACGTCGCCATCACCAAGGACATGATCCACAATATCGCGGCCTTCCCGCTGGCGATCCCGCTGATCGCCGGCCCCGGTGCGATTTCGGCGACCGTGCTACTGTCGGGCTCGTTTCAGGGTTTTGCAGCACAAGCGGCGCTGGTCGGCATCATCTTCGTCTGCCTTGCCATCACCTATCTGGTGTTCGTGCTGTCGGAGCGCATCGACCGCATCCTCGGCCAGACCGGCCGCTCGATCCTCACCCGCCTGCTCGGCGTCATCCTGGCCGCGCTTGCGGTTCAGTTCGTCGCGGATGGCATCAAGGCGCTGATGGCGGGGTAACGGCAGCCCCTACTCCACCGCCGTATCGACGACCTTGAAATCGTGGGTGATGACAGCCGTCTTGGCCAGCATGGCCGAGGCCGAGCAGTATTTCTCGATCGACAGGTTGATGGCGCGCTGGACCTTGTCGCGCGACAGCGCGTGGCCCGTGACGATGAAATGCATGTGGATGCGGGTGAAGACTTTCGGGTCGGTTTCGGCCCGGTCGGCGTCGAGTTCGACAACACAGTCCTCGATCGCCTCGCGGCCTTTTTCGAGGATGTGGACGACATCATAGGCCGAGCAGCCGCCGGTGCCGATCAGCACCATCTCCATCGGGCTCGGACCCGGCGTCTTGCCTTCCGGCCCGGAGGCGGTTCCCAGCACAACCTTGTGGCCGCTCCCGGACTCGCCGACGAAGGTGCGCTCCTCGACCCATTTGATCCGGGCTTTCACGGCAATCTTCCTTTCAGAAAGCGTCACTGGCCGAAGACGACCGTGTGCATGATCCGCCCCGGCAGCAGCGTGAACACGCCGGCGCCGATCAGGGCGAAAACATACAGCGATATCATGACCCTGCGATGTGTGGCGACCCGATGCATATGCGCGTGCCAGACCGCCAGCGGCACGGCGATCAACACTAACATCGACAAGAGATGGATCGGGCTGAACGGACCGACGAGGCGTATCTGCTGGATCCAGAAACTGGAGATGGCGACGACCAGCATCAGCGCCGCCCAGGTATAGCCGACGACACGATGACGCGTCGTGCCTTTCGGCAGCGCCAGTTGCGTAGCGCCAATGGCAAGCGCGGCAAGGGCCGCGAAGGCGTGCCATGGAATGGGAGGGCGCGCCGATAGAAGCGGTCCGAGCGACATCGCGCCCTCTCCTCAGATATCGCTGACTATCGTCAGCTCAGAACGGGATTTCGTCGTCCAGTTCGCGCGACGAGCCGCCGCCACCGCCGCCCTTGGAACCGCCGCCACCGCTGTTGCCGCCGCGGTTGAAGCTCTCATTGGGGCCAGACTGGCCGAAATCCGAGCCACGGCTCGCGCCGCCGCCGGCATAGTTGCCGACCTGACCGCCGCCCTCGCCGCGAGAATCGAGCATCTGCAGCTCGCCGCGGAATTTCTGCAGCACGACTTCGGTCGTGTACTTGTCGGCGCCGGTCTGGTCCTGCCATTTGCGTGTCTGCAGCTGGCCTTCGACGTAAACCTTCATGCCCTTCTTCAGGTACTGCTCGGCGACCTTGGCGATCTGGTCATTGAAAATGACGACGTTGTGCCATTCGGTCTTTTCCTTGCGCTCGCCGGAATTCTTGTCGCGCCAGCTTTCCGACGTGGCGATGCGGATGTTGACGACCGGGTCACCGGAATTCAGGCGGCGGATTTCAGGGTCCGCGCCGAGGTTACCGACCAGAATGACCTTGTTGACGCTACCCGCCATGACACTTCTCCGTGCTCATCCGAAACAAATTTCAAGTCGTTCACCTTACAGGCCGCGCACAATCCTGGCTTGCCGCGGCTGGCTTTTCCCACAAGGTTTTTGTTCCCTTTTCGTTCCTATACTGTTAACCACGGATTGTCAAGGAATGGCAGCAATCGCCGACGCGGGCGCGTCGATTTAGCTGACACGCAGGGGCGAGAAGCGGTGTCGTCAGCGCCGTTTTTTAGCTGGCCGCAACGGACCGAAAAAGCCGCTCCACTCCATGCCCATGCCATGGGCGCGCTGTGCGATCACGGTTGGCGCCGACATCAGCCCGACTGCAGGTTCAGATTTCAGAGCCGGGTCATTCAGCAATTTCCCGATCGCGCGCCCGTGCCACCACACCTGAGCGACGAGCGCCGCTACCACCGCGATCAGGCCCCAGGTCCCCAATCCTTCGCCGAAGATGTAAATCCCGTATGGCGGCGATAGCGCCGTACCCAGCTTGGCCAACAAGATCACGGCCACGAAACCGATGACGGCGATCGCTCCTATACCGAGTACGAGGCGGCGATAGAGCCTCAGAGCCTCGTTGAGGTTCTCGGCGGACGAAAGATCGACGTTGGAATTCATAAATACTACTCCTGCCTCGCGATGATGGCCCATCTTGTTCCCCACGGCTTAGAGGCCCGGCAGGATCCAATCAATACGCGGCATTCAAAACACCCCTTGCCAAATCGATAAGTATCGACTTATGCTTTTGCCATGATCGAAGCAGAGATTTTTCGCGCCCTGGCCGACCCGACGCGACGCGCCGTCTACGAGCGGCTGACTTCCGGCGAGATGAGCGTGTCGGAGTTGCGCACCGGCATGAGCGTGTCGCAGCCGGCGGTGTCGCAGCACCTTGCCGTGCTGCGCGGCGCAGGCCTGGTCAGCGAAAGACGCGCCGGCCGCAACGCCTACTATCGCGCCGATCCGCAAGGGCTCGAGCCGCTGCTCGGCTGGATCGAACGCTACCGCGCATTCTGGCCGGAGCGCATCGAAAGACTGAAGGCCGTTTTGAAGGACATGGACCAATGACCGACGAAAAGCAGACGCAGACCGCCAAAGATGCCCTCGCCTTCGAATGCGATCTGCCGGACGCACCGGAAAAAGTGTGGCGGGCACTGACCGTGCCGGACCTCTTGGCGGAATGGATGATGCCGAACGACATCAATCCGGAAACCGGCAGCCGCTTTGCCTTTGCCGGGCCTGAGAAGCCGATCGAGTGCGAAGTGCTCGATGCCGAACCGGGGCGCCTGCTGCGCTATTCCTGGCGCGAGCGTTCCGGCGACGCCGACCGCGAGGAGCTGGGGAGCATCGTCACCTTCACACTCGCCCGCACCGTTTCCGGCGGCACGCATCTGCGCATCGTCCATGACGGGTTTGTCCTGACGCCTGCGGTCGCGATGGCCGGCGCCGGCTGCCGGCTCTGGCTGCGCGCATACAAGCCCAAGCGGCCTGTCGCCGCCAACGCGCCACGCCTGTTGCTGCGCGCCGCCTGAACCGGAAAAATCAAAACGGAGACAATGAGATGAGCGGCTTTGCCAATCTGGTGCCGATGGTGATCGAGCAATCGAGCCGCGGCGAACGCGCCTTCGACATTTTCTCGCGGCTGCTGCGCGAGCGCATCATCTTCGTCAATGGCGAGATCAATGACGGCATGTCGGCGCTGGTCTGCGCCCAGCTCCTGTCGCTGGAATCGGACAATCCCGACAAGGAGATCTCGCTCTACATCAACTCGCCGGGCGGCGTGGTGACCAGCGGTTTCGCCATCTACGACACGATGCAATATGTCAGCTGCCCGGTGTCGACCGTGTGCATGGGCTTTGCCGCGTCGATGGCCTCCTTCCTGCTGATGGCGGGAACGCCGGGGCGGCGCATCGCGCTGCCCAATGCCAGCATCGTGCTGCATCAGCCTTTGGGTGGCTTCCAGGGCCAGGCCTCCGACATCCAGCGTCACGCCGAAGGCATTTTGCGCACCAAGCGGCACATGGCCGACCTCTACGCTCACCATTGCGGCCGCACCCACGAAGAGGTCGAACGCACGCTCGACCGCGATTTCTTCATGACCGCGAAGGAGGCCAAGGACTGGGGCCTCGTCGACCACGTCTTCGACACCCGCAAGCAGGCAGCGGCCTGATCGGCGGATTGAATGCAGGCCGGTGTTCCCTCAATTTCAACGCCGCTGGTCTGGCCTCGCCTTGAGCGCGGCACTATAGTCTTGCCATGCGCTACCACCTGAACAGACTGACCATAGCCATTGCCATCACGGCGGCGACATCGAGCATGGCCTTTGCCGGGGGCAGCACCAGCACGTCGCGGAAAGGCGCTCTGCCCGGCGTGACCGGCGACTACCGCATCGCCAAGCCCGCGCCGCAGCCGGAGCCGGACGACGCGCTGTCTGCCGGCGAGAACGGCACGTTCAAGATCGGCGACACCGATGTCAGGATTTCCGGCAGCATCACTGTCGATGTCGGCACGGGTGGGATCAAGCCGCCGCGCCGGTAGCCCCTTTTCCCAGTTACTATACGGGAGAGAAAGCCTGCGCCGACGACTTCCTCACAAAAGAACAGCCCCGCCGTTGCTTCCGCTAACGGTCGGGGCTTTTTTTGGATTCCAAATCCAAACTGCCGGTAGTGTTATACCGACTTTGATTTCGGATGCTTCGCGGCGTTCAGCCGACGATCCGACTAGCCGTCTCTGATTTTTGTGGGATTCGGCAGGTCACGGTTTGTCGGGTGGTTTGTTGGATTGTCGCGATGCGTCCATTTGGACACATACACTTCAATGCCTCGAAACTACCTGGCACTTATGCCCGCCGCGGCTCCACTAGCAGGTGGAGCCTCAAGGGACTATCCGGTGGCGTCATGCTCCGCTCCTATGTCCGTTGCGACAGGTGTCAATCCGAAGCACAAATCGCAAAAACCTGCGGCGTCTCGCAGGCCGCTATGGGCGGCGAGGCCATCAAAGACGGCCGGCTCCGTTGACTCCGGCAGAGTGCGCCCCTGATTCGACGGCGTCAACCTTGAATAGCCGGTTACGGAAAATGTGATCGTCGGGAGCTTACGTTAGGGTCAGTTTCTGAAACACCCTTGTCAGTTTCTGCACAGCTTTGTCAGGAGCGTGTTCGGTCTTTGTTCTTTCCGCTTGCCCGTTCGCGCGAAAGACGGTTAAACGGCTTTGGTCGAGAAGTGTGGCGTCTCTCGACGTGGCGGCAAAAATACCTACATAGGGAATGGCCGGGAAAACCCGCCGATCCCACTGACACCAGACCTGAGGCGGCGACCGGCGATGGCCGACCATAAATACCTTTCCATTCGCGGGGCACGCGAACACAACCTAAAGAATGTCGATCTCGACCTGCCGCGTGACAGCCTGATCGTCATGACCGGCCTGTCGGGCTCCGGCAAATCGTCGCTTGCTTTCGACACCATCTATGCCGAGGGCCAGCGCCGTTACGTCGAGAGCCTGTCGGCTTATGCGCGCCAGTTCCTCGAAATGATGCAGAAGCCGGATGTCGACCAGATCGACGGCCTGTCGCCGGCCATCTCGATCGAGCAGAAGACCACGTCGAAGAACCCGCGTTCGACGGTCGGCACCGTCACCGAGATCTACGACTACATGCGCTTGCTGTTCGCGCGCGTCGGCATCCCCTATTCGCCGGCGACCGGCCTGCCGATCGAGAGCCAGACGGTTTCACAGATGGTCGACCGGGTGCTGGCGGTCGAGGAAGGCACGCGCCTTTTCCTGCTGGCGCCGATCGTGCGCGGCCGCAAGGGTGAGTATCGCAAGGAACTGCTGGAGCTGCAGAAGAAGGGCTTTCAGCGCGTCAAGGTCGACGGCGTCTTCTATGAGATCGCCGATGTGCCGGCGTTGGACAAGAAGTACAAGCACGACATCGATGTCGTCGTCGACCGCATCGTCGTGCGCGGCGACCTGGCGACACGGCTTGCCGATTCCATCGAAACGGCGCTCAAGCTGGCGGAAGGGCTGGCGGTGGCCGAGTTCGCCGACCGGCCGCTCGACGCCAGCCAGACCGGCGAGGACTCGGTCAACAAATCGAAGAACGAGACGCATGAGCGCATCCTGTTCTCGGAAAAATTCGCCTGCCCGGTTTCCGGCTTCACCATTCCGGAGATCGAGCCCAGGCTGTTCTCGTTCAACAACCCGTTCGGCGCCTGCCCGACCTGCGACGGCCTCGGCAACCAGCGCGCCATCGACGCCAGCCTGATCGTGCCGGACGAAAACGTCTCGCTGCGCGACGGCGCCGTCAGCCCGTGGGCGAAGTCGACCTCACCCTATTACGCCCAGACGCTGGAAGCGCTGGGCAAAGCCTATGGCTTCAAGCTCGGCGACAAGTTCAAAGACCTGACCGAAGAGGCCAAGGAGGCCGTCCTGCGCGGCACCGGCGAGCGCGAGGTCACCTTCCAGTATGATGACGGCCTGCGCTCCTACAAGACGACCAAGACGTTCGAGGGCGTCATTCCCAATCTCGAACGGCGCTGGAAGGAAACCGAATCCGCCTGGATGCGCGAGGAGATCGAGCGCTTCATGTCGGCGACGCCCTGCCCGGTCTGCAAGGGTTACCGGCTGAAGCCGGAAGCGCTGGCGGTCAAAATCGCCGGAAAACACATTGGCGAGGTCACCGAGCAGTCGATCCGCAACGCCGACAAATGGTTCACCGAACTGCCGCCACATCTCAACGACCAGCAGAACGAGATCGCGGTGCGCGTTCTCAAGGAGATCCGCGACCGGCTGCGCTTCCTCAACGATGTCGGCCTCGACTATCTGACGCTGTCGCGCAATTCCGGCACGCTGTCGGGCGGCGAGAGCCAGCGCATAAGGCTGGCGTCGCAGATCGGCTCCGGCCTCACCGGCGTGCTCTATGTGCTGGACGAGCCGTCGATCGGCCTGCACCAGCGCGACAATGCCCGCCTGCTCGACACGCTCAAGCATCTGCGCGACATCGGCAACACGGTGATCGTCGTCGAGCATGACGAAGACGCCATCCTGCATGCCGATTATGTCGTCGACATGGGTCCGGCCGCCGGCATTCATGGCGGCGAGATCATCGCCCAGGGGACGCCGCAGCAGGTGATGGCCAATCCCAACTCGATCACCGGTAAATATCTGTCGGGCGCGCTCGAAGTCGCCACGCCCGGTGTCAGGCGCGAGGCCAAGAAGAACCGCCGGCTGAAGATCGTCGGCGCGCGCGGCAACAATCTCAAGAACGTCACTGCCGAAATCCCGCTCGGCACCTTCACCGCCGTCACCGGCGTGTCTGGCGGCGGCAAATCGACCTTCCTGATCGAGACTTTGTTCAAGGCGGCGTCGCGCCGCATCATGGGCTCGCGCGAGCATCCGGCCGATCACGACCGCATCGAGGGCCTCGAATTCCTCGACAAGGTCATCGACATCGACCAGTCGCCGATCGGCCGCACACCGCGTTCGAACCCGGCCACCTACACCGGCGCCTTCACACCGATCCGCGACTGGTTCGCCGGGTTGCCCGAGGCCAAGGCCCGCGGCTATCAGCCGGGCCGCTTCTCCTTCAACGTCAAGGGCGGCCGCTGCGAGGCCTGCCAGGGCGACGGCGTCATCAAGATCGAGATGCACTTCCTGCCCGACGTCTACGTCACGTGCGACGTCTGCCACGGCAAGCGCTACAACCGCGAGACGCTCGACGTCGTGTTCAAGGGCAAGTCGATCGCCGACGTCCTGGACATGACGGTCGAGGAAGGCGTCGATTTCTTTGCCGCCGTGCCCGGGGTGCGCGACAAGCTCGACACGCTGAAGCAGGTCGGCCTCGGCTACATCCATATCGGCCAGCAGGCGACGACGCTGTCGGGTGGTGAGGCGCAGCGGATAAAACTCGCCAAGGAATTGTCGCGCAAGGCGACCGGCAAGACGCTCTACATCCTCGACGAGCCGACCACCGGGCTGCACTTCCACGACGTCGCCAAGTTGCTGGAAGTGCTGCACGAACTGGTCGACCAGGGCAACACGGTGGTGGTGATCGAGCACAATCTCGAAGTCATCAAGACCGCCGACTGGGTGCTCGACCTCGGCCCCGAAGGCGGCGATGGCGGCGGCGAGCTGGTTGCCCAAGGCACACCGGAAGCGATCGTGCGCGAAAAGCGCAGCTACACCGGCCAGTTCCTGAAGGAGCTTTTGGAGCGGCGGCCCGGAGGCAAGCGCGAAGCGGCGGAGTAACTGACAGACCGGTCGGGCGCCTGGAGAGCTTTGAATGACAGTCCGACAGGCGCTTGCCGGTGATCTCGACGCAGTCGTCTCGCTGACGCAGACCGCCTATGAGCACTACACGCCCCTGTTAGGCGCGCCGCCGCTCCCAGTCACCGAGGACTATGCGCCACGCATCGAGCGTGGCGAGGTCTGGCTCTTGGAGAGCGGCGCGGAACTCGCCGGGCTGATCGTTATTGAGCGCCATCCCGATCATGCGATGATCTTCAGCGTCGCGGTCTCCCCCGCTTTCCAGGGCAGGAAACTCGGCACCGCGCTGCTCGACTTCGCCCAGGAACAGGCGCGGCTATGGGGTGTGCCGGAGGTGCGGCTCTACACCAATTCGCGCATGGAGCGGAACATCGAGATCTATACGGCCTATGGCTTCCACGAAACGGGCCGCCGAGCCAATCCCCACCGTCCCGGATGGACCGTGGTCGACATGATCAAACCGGTTGGAAAAATAGCCTGACCGCATTTTTAGAACTGGGAGGAAGACGATGATCAGCCAAGGAACAATCCGCGCCGGGATGGGTGGCTGGACTTTCGAACCCTGGGATACCTCCTTCTATCCGGACAAACTGTCGAAGGCCAAGCAGCTGCACTATGCCAGCCGCCAGGTGCCGAGCATCGAGGTCAACGGCACCTACTATTCCAGCTTCAAGGAGCCGACCTTCGTCAAATGGGCTGGCGAGGCGCCGGACGGTTTCGTCTATTCGGTGAAGGGCAATCGCTTCGTCACCAACCGGCGCGTGCTTGGCGAAGCCGGCGAGTCCATGACGCGCTTCCTCGGCTCCGGCATTGCCGCGCTGGGCGACAAGCTGGGCCCGATCCTGTGGCAGTTCGCGCCGACGAAAAAGTTCGACGCCGACGATTTCGAGGCCTTCCTGAAGCTGCTGCCGGAAAAGCAGGATGGCGTCGCGCTGCGCCATGCGCTGGAAGTGCGCAACGACAGTTTCAGCGTGCCGGAATTTGTGAGCCTGGCGCGCAAATACAAGGCGGCGATCGTCTATGCCGACCATGCCAAATATCCTGGTATCGCCGACATCACCGGCGATTTTATCTATGCGCGGCTGCAGACCGGCAGCGACGACAATCCGGATTGCTATACGCCGAAGGGCCTGGACGAATGGGCAGCGCGGGTGAAGACCTGGGCGCAAGGCAAGCAGCCGGCAGATCTGCGGCGCGCCGATCCGACTTTCGACGCGCCGGTGAAACCGCGCGACGTGTTCGTCTACTTCATCACCGAGGGCAAGGTGCGCGCGCCGTTCGGCGCCATGGCGCTGATGAAGCGGGTGAGCTGATCGGTTAAAGCGCGTCGCGCTGAAACGGATTCATACGACGCGATTTAAGTCTTTGTCTTGATGCATGCCGTTGTCCCAGAACCGCGGCACACTTCTGGGCGACATGCATTAGGAGCAATTCCAGGAAAAGTGTGGAACGGTTTTCCCGGGAAAGCGGTCAGCGCTTTCCCTTGAAAAGGGTTTCAACCCAGAATTGCTACGATGAACCGAAGCGTGATAGCTTATGCGCATCGTAACCTTATCGATACCTCCATCCTGCATAAATCCGGTGCGGGTCCTTTCTAGAGGCCGGCCGCCGCGCGCAAGGACGAGGGCATGTCGCTCGACTACAGTTCCCTTCTGTTGGCTGTCGGGTTTTCCGCCGCTTGCCTCGGCCTGACGCTGTTCGGCATTTGGCTTACCGCGCGCTCGGAAAAATTCCTGCTGACCTGGGCGGTCAGCGTGCTTCTGATCGTCGCCGACGTCTTCGCCTACCAGGCCTATATCGACGCGCCCGGACGCCTGCTCGGCCTCGCCAGCTTCACGTTCCTGCTGCTCGGCTTCGCGACCATGCTGGGCGCGGCCCATCAGTTCACGACCGGCCGCTCGCCATTGCCGCGCATCGCTGTCGGCGCCGGCGTCTCGCTGGCAGTCGCCTTGCCGCCGATGGCGCTTGGCTATGACGGGCTGGGCTTCATGCTGGAGAATGCCTTCGCCGCGCTGCTTTTGTTTGCGACGGCCTATGAATACTGGAAGGGTCGTACGGAATTCCCGGCCCCGATCCTCGGCATTGCAGGGCTCTACACCGCCACCGCAATTTCCTTCGTGCTGTGCTCCGGTGCACTTGTCTGGGATGGCAGGCTGGTGCTTGGCCATGCGCCGAGCAACTGGGCCGAGGATTTCAGCCTCATCGTCGTCATCGCCTGCATGACCGGCATCGGCGCGCTCTCGCTGGCGCTCAACCAGGGACGCTTGGCGCAGCATCATCGCCGCGAAGCGCTGACCGATCCGCTGACCGGACTGCTCAACCGGCGCGCTTTGTTCGACCTGCACGGCAAAACACCGGTCCGGTCCTTCACCGCCGTGATCGTGTTCGATCTCGACGGCTTCAAGGCCATAAATGACGAGTTCGGCCATGCCACCGGCGACGAGGTGCTGAAACTATTCGCCAAGGATTTGACCGCCAATCTCCAGCCAGGCGATGTCGCCGCGCGCATGGGCGGAGAGGAATTTGCATTGGTGCTCGATCGCACCTTGCCTGAAAAGGTGGAATTCATAGCCGAGCGCATCCGGGCCAGTTTTGCCATGCGCCGGATCGATACCGAGACCCGCCTGCTCTCCTGCACGGTCAGCGCCGGCTACGCCTTCGGCAGCGAGGGCGGCACCAAATTCGACAAGGTGCTCAGCGCCGCCGACAAGGCGCTTTACGGCGCCAAGCGCGGCGGCCGCAATCGTGTGCTCGCCTTCCGGCGCGCCGGGTAGGCTGGGCTGATATTCAGCCGGCCTGAACCTCACCACACGTAAAACAACACCCCAAAGCGCGTCGCATGAGGCCGTTCAGGCGCGACGCGCTTTTAGGCCGCTATGACGATCTCGTTGTAAGTGTCGAGGTCGACGTAGAAAACCTTGGTGATTTCGCCGATCAGCTCATCCTGCTGGTAGCCTTGCGAGCGCAGAATGTTGATGGCGGTGATGATGTCGACACGCTCTGTCAGCCGTCGTTTCTGGTGGTCCTCGACGAACCGTTCCATAGCCCTATTCTCCTGGCAAGATTATCTGAACGCATTGACCGACAATCAGAACTGCGAGGGAAGCTAGGGTGGCTTGCTTGCGTGGAACTTGCAGGCTGAGCCAGCATATTCCCTCGATCTGCTACAGAACCAGACTGATACGGAAGCGGCCGACTCACCGAGGCCTAGGAAAGACTAGCATGTAGTATTCGGCGTGCCAGAGTGTGGCGGCCTCGGACGAAAGTCCGACGCAACGGGTGCGGACCTTCGCGACTTCATCATCCTTGGGCGTAGCGACGCGAAGCGGAGCGAAGACCCAGGGATCCATGCCGGGACGAAGAAGCGTCATTAACGGTGCAGAATGTGGAATGGCCAATGTGCCGCAGAAGCGATCTTGTTCTGCATCGCGGCACTCTTTGGCTGATGTCGCGGCATGGATTCTAGGGTCTGCGCGCGTCGCTCCGCTCCTTGGCTCCGCCCTAGAATGACGAAGTGATTGTGGGCATTTCAGCCAATCTTCGACGTGTACGATCCGTGCAGCCGTCGACCTGCGTTAAACCGTCAGAAACTTCCTGACGTCCGCCCGGTCGAGATCTTCGGCCGGGCCGGTGTGGACGATCTGGCCGCGGTCCATGATGTTGACCTCGTCGGCGAGCTCGCGGCAGAAATCGAGATATTGCTCGACCAGAAGCACCGCAATGCCGGCCTGATCGCGCAAATAGTGGATGGCGCGGCCGATGTCCTTGATGATCGAGGGCTGGATGCCTTCGGTCGGCTCGTCGAGCACCAGCAGTTTCGGCCGCATGACGAGCGCCCGGCCGATGGCGAGCTGCTGCTGCTGGCCGCCTGAGAGATCGCCGCCGCGCCGCCCCAGCATCTGCTTCAGCACCGGAAACAGTTCGAAGACATGCGCCGGCACGTTGCGGTCGGCGCGCTTCAACGGCGCAAAGCCGGACTCCAGGTTTTCGCGCACCGTCAGCAGCGGAAAGATCTCCCTGCCCTGCGGTACGAATGCGATGCCCGACCGGGCGCGATCATACGCCGCGCTCCGGTCGAGCGCCTTCCCCTCGAAGGCAACGCTTCCGCTCGTCAGCCGGTGGTGGCCGACGATCGATCTCATCAAACTGGTCTTGCCGACGCCGTTGCGGCCGAGCACGCAGGTGATCTTGCCGGCACCCACCGTCAGCGACACACCGCGCAGCGCCTGAGCAGCGCCGTAATGGAGCGTGGCGTTGGAAACTTCGAGCATGTCAGCGACTTCTCCAGAAGCGGAGGAACGAAAAGTCGAAGCGATGGAATTGCACCCGCCAGACCATGCTCATCTCCCGAGATAAACTTCGACGACCCGCTCGTCGGCCGAGACGAAATCGAGCGAGCCTTCCGACAGCACCGAGCCCTCATGCAGGCAGGTGACCTTGACGCCGAGTTCGCGCACGAAATGCATGTCGTGCTCGACGACGATGACCGAATGCTCGCGCGCTATGTCCTTGAGCAGCCGCGCGGTTTCCTCGGTCTCGGCATCGGTCATCCCTGCGACCGGCTCGTCAACCAAAAGCAGCTTCGGGTCCTGCGCCAGCAGCATGCCGATCTCCAGCCACTGTTTCTGGCCATGGCTGAGATTGGCTGCCAGATCGTGGCGCTTGTCGCCCAGCCGGATGATGCCGAGGATGTCGTCGATCTGTCTGGCTTCGGCGGCCGAGCGGCGATGGAACAGCGCCGGAAAGATCGAGCGCGGGCCCTTCAGCGCCAGCATCAGATTGTCTTCGACGCTGTGGCTTTCGAAGACGGTCGGCTTCTGGAATTTGCGGCCGATGCCCATCATGGCGATCTCCGCCTCGTCGTGCCGGGTCAGATCGACCTGGCCGTCGAAGAACACTTCGCCCTCGTCGGGCCGGGTCTTGCCGGTGACGATGTCCATCATCGTCGTCTTGCCGGCGCCGTTGGGACCGATGATGGCGCGCATCTCGCCCTTGTCGAGCACCAGCGACAGATTGTTGATGGCGCGGAAACCGTCGAAGGAGACCGAGACGCCGTCGAGATAGAGGATGGTGTTGGACTTCGACATCGCTCTATTCCGCCGGCTGCGGTTCAGGCCCGGACGCGGACCAGGCACCGGGCGTTGTTGCTGCGCTGCGCACGATCTTCAATGGCGGCGCGGCATCAGGGTCTGTGCCCGCTTCCTCTGCAATCGCTGCAGCCCGCATCGCCCGAGCGTTACCGCGCCAGGAATCCCACATGCCGACGATGCCCTTGGGCAGGAACAGGGTTACGGCGACGAACAGGCCGCCGAGCGCAAACAGCCAGAACTCCGGCAGCAGGCCGGTGAACCAGGATTTGCCGGCGTTGACCAGCAGCGCGCCGACGATCGGGCCGACAATGGTGCCGCGCCCACCGACGGCTGCCCAGATCACGACTTCGATGGAATTGGACGGCTCGAATTCGCCGGGATTGATGATACCGACCTGCGGCACATAGAGCGCGCCGGCGATGCCGGCCATGACAGCCGAGACGGTGAAGGCAAACAGCTTCACGTTCTCCGCCCGCCAGCCGAGGAAGCGGGTGCGGCTCTCGGCGTCGCGCACCGCCATCAGCAGCTTGCCGTATTTGGAGCCGACGATCGCCCAGGTGATGAAGACGGCGAGCGCGAGTATGATGGCGCTGGCGGCAAACAGGGCCGAGCGGGTGGCGTCGGCCTGCACGTTGAAGCCCAGAATATCCTTGAAATCGGTCAAGCCGTTGTTGCCGCCGAAACCCATGTCGTTGCGGAAGAAGGCGAGCAGCAGCGCGTAGGTCATCGCCTGGGTGATGATGGAGAGATAGACGCCGGTGACGCGGCTGCGGAAGGCGAACCAGCCGAAGACGAAGGCGAGCAGGCCGGGCACCGCCAGCACCATGATGGCGGCGAACCAGAAGTGGTCGAAACCGGTCCAGAACCAGGGCAATTCCTTGTAGTTCAGGAACACCATGAAATCGGGCAGGATCGGATTGCCGTAAACGCCGCGCGAGCCGATCTGGCGCATGAGGTACATGCCCATCGCATAGCCGCCGAGGGCGAAGAAGGCGCCATGGCCGAGCGAGAGGATGCCGCAATAGCCCCAGACGAGATCGAGCGCCAAGGCAAGCAATGCATAGCAGAGGTACTTGCCCGTCAACGCGACGATGTAGGACGGAATATAGAACGCGCTTTGCGGCGACACTGCGAGGTTGAGCAGCGGCACGATAATGGCGGCCGTCAGCAGGATGAAAATAGTGATGGCGATGCGACGGTCGGCACCCGCGGCGAAGAAGCGTCCCGTGATCATGTTTCCACCGCCCTGCCCTTGAGCGCGAACAGGCCGCGCGGGCGCTTCTGGATGAACAGGATGATCAGCACCAGCACGACGATCTTGCCGAGCACGGCGCCAGCATAGGGTTCGAGAACCTTGTTGACGATGCCGAGCGAGAAGGCGCCGACCAGCGTGCCCCAGAGATTGCCGACGCCGCCGAAGACCACGACCATGAAGCTGTCGATGATGTAGCCGCGGCCGAGATTGGGCGAGACATTGTCGATCTGGCTGAGCGCGACGCCGGCAATGCCGGCAATGCCGGAGCCGAGCGCAAAGGTCAGCGCATCGACCCAAGGCGTCCTGATGCCCATCGAGGCGGCCATGCGGCGGTTGGCGGTGACGGCGCGCATCTGCAGGCCCCAGGGCGTGCGCTTCATAACAAAGAGCAGCACGCCGAAGACGGTGAGCGCGAAGACCAGGATCCAGAGGCGGTTCCAGGTGACGGCGAGTTGGCCGACATCGAACGATCCCGACATCCAGGAGGGGTTGCCGACCTCCTGGTTGGTCGGTCCGAAGATCGAGCGCACCGCCTGCTGCATGACAAGCGAGACGCCCCAGGTTGCGAGCAGCGTTTCCAGCGGCCGGCCGTAGAGGAAACGGATGACGCCGCGCTCGATGATCAGGCCGACGGAAGCGGCAACCAGGAAGGCGAGCGGCAGCGCGATCACCAGCGACCAGTCGAACAGGCCGGGGAATGAGGTTCGGATCACCTGCTGGACGACGAAGGTGGTGTAGGCGCCGAGCATCACCATCTCGCCATGCGCCATGTTGATGACGCCCATGACGCCGAAGGTGATGGCGAGGCCGATGGCGGCCAGCAGCAGCACCGAGCCAAGCGAGATGCCGTACCATATGTCCTGGCCGGCATCCCACAGCGCCAGGCTCGAATTGATGCTGGCGATTGCCGCCGTCGCGGCATCCTTGACCGCGCCTTGCGCATTGGCCTCGACCGCGGTGAGCAGCGAGACCGCGTCGCGGTCGCCGCGCGCGCCGATCAGGGCAATGGCGGCAAGCTTGTCGGCCTCCGGCTTATCGGAGACCAGCACCGATGCCGCGCGCGCCTGTTCGAACAATGCCTTGACCTTGGCGTCGGTCTCGGCGGCGATGGCTGCATCGAGCGGCTCGATATTGGCGGCATCGGGGGTCTTGAACATGGTGTCGGCGGCGGCGATGCGGACAGAAGGATCTTTCGCGCGCAACGTCAGCGTTCCCAGCGCATCTCGGATGACACGGCGCAGCGTGTTGTTGACCTTGATCTTGGTGATGTCGGCCTTGGCGGCGTCGCCGGCTTTCTCGCCGCTCAGCGGGTCGAGCAGCGTGACGCTGTCGGCGGCCTCACTGCCGACGAAGACGGCTGAATCGGCTTTACGAATGTAGAGATTGCCTTCGGCGAGGGCTGCAAGCGACCGTTCAACCAGCGGATCGCCGGTGGCGGCAAGTTCGCGCACAACAGCCTCAGTGGTGGCAAAGCCCGTGCCCGTGGCGAATTTGGCGACGATGGCGCGCAGATCGGCTTCGGCTGCGTTCGACGGCAATAGGCTTGCCACCAGGAACACCAGCATGGGGCCGAGAGTGCGCAACAGGATCATCCGTTCAGATACTCTTCTGTGGGGAAATTCCGCGTCCGGGCGGGCTGAAGCGCCCGGACGCTTGGCGGTACCGATCGTGGACGCGTCCACGATCGGTCAGTCCCGGGAGGGATCAGTTCGTGCCCTTGCCGCCGCATTTGCCGGTGGCAACGTTGAAGTTGCCGCAGGACAGAGGCGCGCGCCAATCCGAAATCAGGTCCTTGGAATCGGGCAGATAGTCGGACCATTCGTCGCCCATCACGAGGCCGGGCGTCTGCGACACGGTCTCGAACTGGCCGTCGGCCTGGATCTCGCCGATCAGCACCGGCTTGGTGATGTGATGGTTCGGCATCATGGTCGAATAGCCGCCGGTGAGGTTCGGCACGGACACGCCGACCATGGCGTCGATGACCTTGTCGGGCTCGGTGGTGCCAGCCTTTTCGACCGCCTTCACCCACATGTTGAAGCCGATATAGTGAGCTTCCATCGGGTCGTTGGTGGTGCGCTTGTCATTCTTGATGAACTTGTGCCAGTCGGCGATGAACTTCTTGTTTTCGGGTGTGTCGACGCTCTCGAAATAGTTCCAGGCAGCGAGATGGCCGACCAGCGGCGCGGTATCGAGACCGGCCAGTTCTTCCTCACCGACCGAAAAGGCCATGACCGGGATGTCCTCGGCCTTGATGCCCTGGTTGCCGAGTTCCTTGTAGAACGGAACGTTGGCGTCGCCATTGACGGTCGAGACGACGGCGGTCTTCTTGCCGGCCGAGCCGAATTTCTTGATTGCGGAGACTTCGGTCTGCCAGTCGGAGAAGCCGAACGGCGTGTAGTTGACCATGATGTCTTCGGCGGCGACGCCCTTGGCCTTCAGATAGGCCTCGAGGATTTTGTTGGTGGTGCGGGGATAGACGTAGTCGGTGCCTTCCAACACCCAGCGCTTCACCGAGCCACCGTCTTCGCTCATGAGATAATCGACAGCGGGAATCGCCTGCTGGTTCGGGGCGGCGCCGGTGTAGAACACGTTGCGCTCGCTTTCCTCGCCCTCATACTGGACGGGGTAGAACAGGATGTTGTCGAGTTCCGAGAACACCGGCAACACCGATTTGCGCGACACCGAGGTCCAGCAGCCGAACACGGCGGCGACCTTGTCCTTCGAGATCAGCTCGCGCGCCTTTTCGGCAAAGAGCGGCCAGTTGGAGGCCGGATCGACAACGACCGCCTCGAGCTTCTTGCCGAGCAGACCGCCCTTGGCATTCTGCTCTTCGATGAGCATCAGCATGGCGTCTTTCAGCGTCGTCTCCGAAATCGCCATGGTCCCCGACAGCGAATGCAGAATGCCGACCTTGATCGTGTCTTCGGCGGCCTTGGCCGGAGACGACATCGACAGGCCGGCGGCGATCACGCCCGCCGAAAACATTTTTGTTATTGTGGAGAAATTACCCCTCATACCGAAGACTCCCAAGCTGTTTGATTGCACCGCGACAATGCAAAGCAACTGCCGTGCCAAACGCGAAGGCGCCGCTCATAAAGATGTAATAGCCGAGCGTTATCAGCCGGTTGGTATATTAGCCTGGAGAGACAACAAAGGCAGCCGGTAGAAATTGATTGAGGCAAATTTGCGCAGCGCACACGACTTTTGCCTAATTTTCGCCCAATTGAGACAAATGCCTAGTTTTTGATCTCCGGCCGTGGTTTCCGGGCGAACAATGTTGCGGCACCGCGCAAAAATAGGGCAAGCTCGCCCTTCAAAAGAGAGACGTCATGACATCTCGCATCTCACGCATTTCCGGCATCCTGCTGCTGATGGCAACGAGCGGCGCCGCGCGCGCCGATTTCAGCGAGGGCAAGCTTCCGGACGGCACCTATCATTGCGAGGTCTACCTGCTCGGCGCCTTCCTCAACCTCGGCGACATCACCATCAAGGGCAATGTCTATACCGGCCCGGTGACATTCGGCACCGGGACGCAAGGCTACAACTATCAGATGAATGCCAATGGCGAGATAACCTGGCTCGGGCCGCTGGGCGGCTATACCACCGGTGGCAACTCCGTCTCCATGACACAGGCAACACTGGACGGCAAGACCGCCCCGTCATTCGACATCATTCTGAAGCAGCCCGACGGCGCCTTCACCGCCTCGACCTGCACCAAGGGCTGAGCGATGCGTAGTGCCGCGCCCAGTTGCGGCAAAACCTTCCTCTTATGTCATGTGAATGTTGCCTAAGCAGACTAGGGCAACGGTGCGCCGTAACATCCACCCTGAGAGGCAGACACCATGGCCAATACACCGTCTTCATCCTCCCCCGTCATCCGCGAAATCATTGCCGAGCGCGTCTCGCGCCGGTCTCTTTTGAAAGGCAGCCTCGCCTCCGGCGCGCTGATTGCCGGCGGCAGCTTTGTCGGCTCCTTGTTTGCCGGCGAAACGCATGCCGCCGCAGCGCAGTCGACGCTCGGCTTTCCCGAGCTGAAGCGGGTCTACGACAAGACCCATGCCGCCGCCGAAGGCTATGAGACGACCATCGTCGCGCGCTGGGGCGATCCGCTTGCAGCTGGCCTCGCCGAATTCGACGGCAACAAGGTCGCGGCGGAGGAACAGGAAAAGCGCTTCGGCTACAATTGCGACTACATCGCCTTCATGCCGCTGCCGAAGGGCACGGTGAATTCTGATCATGGCCTGCTCTGCGTCAACAACGAATACATCTCGCCCAATGTGATGTTTCCGGGGATGACCGAGGGCGATGCCGGCAAGACGATGACCAAGGAACAGGTCGATCTCGGCATGGCCGCGATGGGCCATTCGATCGTCGAGGTGCAATTGAAGGACGGCAAGTGGGAAACCGTAGCCGACAGTCCGCTGAACCGCCGCATCACCGCCAACACCGAAATGACCGTTTCCGGACCGGTTGCCGGCCATGCGCTGATGAAAACTTCGGCCGACCCGACTGGCACGAAAGTGCTCGGCACCAGCTATAATTGCAGCGGCGGTTTCACCCCCTGGGGTACGGTGCTGACCTGCGAGGAAGGCGTGTCCGACATTTTCGGCGGCGACCCGAAAAAGGCGCCGACTGCCGACCTGCTCGACCGTTACGGCTTCGACGGCTCCGACATCTATGGCCGCGGCCGCTTCCATGACCGCTTCAACCTCGACAAGGAACCGAACGAGGCCAACCGCTTCGACTGGGTGGTCGAGATCGACCCTTACGATCCTCAGTCCAGGCCGGTGAAGCGCACGGCACTTGGCCGCATGTCGCATGAGGCCTCGACCGTGGTCCTCAACAAGGACGGCCGCGTTGTCGTCTATATGGGTGACGACGACTATTTCGAATATATGTACCGCTTCGTCTCGGCCAAGGCCTATGACAAGGCCAACCCGGCCTCCGGCGCCGATCTGCTCGACGATGGCGTGCTGTCGGTCGCCCGCTTCGATGCCGATGGCTCGATGACGTGGCTGCCGTTGGTGCACGGCCAGGGCAAGCTTACCGTCGAGAACGGTTTTGCCGACCAGGCCGAGGTGCTGTTGAAGACGCGGTTTGCGGCAGATGCGCTCGGCGCCACGCCGATGGACCGGCCCGAGGACATCGAGACCAATCCGGTGACCGGCCGCGTCTATGCGGTGATGACCAAGAACAAGAAGCGCGACCAGTCAAAGGTCAATCCGGCCAACACGCGGCCGGAAAATCTCTGGGGCCATATTGTCGAACTGATCCCGCCCGGCGGCCGCGGCGCGGATGCCGACCACACGGCCGAAAACTATGCCTGGGACCTGTTCGTGCTCTGCGGCAACCCGAAAGATGCCAAGGTCGGCGCCACTTTTCATCCGGACACGTCGGACAATGGCTGGTTCGTCTGCCCCGACAACATCACCTTCGACCCGGCGGGGCGGCTGTGGGTGGCGACGGACGGCGCCAATGATTTCGACCTGCCGGACGGCGTCTATGGCGTCGACACCGAAGGTGCGGCGCGCGGCCTGCCGAAGCTGCTGTTCACCTGCCCGCATGGCGCCGAAGCGACCGGCCCATGCTTCACGCCGGACGGCACGACTTTGTTCCTGTCGGTGCAGCACCCTGCGGAAGATGCAGAGACGCTCGACAAGGCGCAGACGCTGTGGCCCGACTTCAGGGATGGCCAGCTGCCGCGACCGTCCGTCGTCGCCATCCGCCGCAAGGACGGACAGCCGGTCGGCGCATAGTGAGTCCTAGGAAAAAAGGGCGGAACGCGCCATGCGCGTTCCGCGTAGCGATCCCGGAGGACGGCTCAGATCGTCTTGGCCGACATTTGCGAAGCGATGTATTCGGCCTGGCGGATAGCCAGCGACACGATCGTCAGCGTCGGATTTTCAGCCGCACCGGTGGTGAACTGGCTGCCGTCCGACACGAACAGGTTTTTGATGTCGTGCGCTTGGCCGTGCTTGTTGACGACGCCGTCTTCCGCCTTTTCGCTCATCCGGTTTGTGCCGAGATTGTGGGTTGAGGGATAGGGCGGCGTCGGGAAGGAGCGCGTCGCGCCGACCGCATGGTAAAGCGCTGTGGCCTGCTTGTAGGCATGGTTGCGCATCGCCGTGTCGTTGGGATGATCATCGAAATGCACGTCGGCGATCGGCATACCGTGCGCGTCCTTCTCGTCCTTGTGCAGCGTGACGCGGTTTTCCGCGCGCGGCATGTCCTCGCCGACGATCCACAGGCCAGCCATGTGATCATAGTGGTCGAGCGCGGTGGTGAAGGAACGGCCCCAGCCGCCGGGATTGAGGAAGGCGGCCATGAAGGGCAAGCCGAGCGACAGCGTCTCGAATTCATAGCCGCCGACAAAGCCGCGTGAGGGATCGTGCCGCGCCTCGTCGCGGATAATGCCGGCCATGGTGGTGCCGCGATACATATGCACCGGTTGGTCGAAGATGGCGTAGACCGAACCGGTGGTGTGGCGCATGTAGTTCTTGCCGACCTGCCCCGACGAATTGGCAAGCCCTTGCGGAAACTTCGCTGACTCGGAGTTCAGCAGCAGGCGCGGGCTTTCGATCGAGTTGCCGGCGACGGCGACGATGCGGGCCTTCTGCTCCTGCAGATTGCCGTCCTTGTCGGCATAGACGACGCCGGTCACTTTTCCGCTAGCGTCATGGTTGATCTTGATCGCCATGGCGTTTGGCCGGACCTCGAGATGGCCGGTCGCCTCACCTTTGGGAATCTCGGTGTAGAGCGTCGACCATTTGGCGCCCCATTTGCAACCCTGGAAGCAGAAGCCGGTCTGTTGGCAGGAGTTGCGGTCGTCGCGCTCGACCGAATTGATTGCCATGTTGCCGGTATGACATTCCTTATAGCCGAGCTTGTCGGCGCCGGCCTTGAGCACCTTGAAGTTGTTGTTGCCGGGCAGCCGCGGCCAGCCATTGGTGCCGGTGACGCCCATCTTGGCTTCCGCCTTGGCGTAGTACGGCTCCATCTCGGCCAATGTGACCGGCCAGTCCAGCAGGTTGGCGCCTTCCAGCTTGCCGTAGGTCGAGAGCGTCCTGAACTCATGCTTCTGGAAGCGCAACGAGGCGCCGGCCCAGTGCGTGGTCGAGCCGCCGACCGATTTGACGATCCAGGCCGGCAAATTGGGGAAATCCTTCGACACCCGCCAGTCGCCTGAGGTTGTGCGCTTGTCCGTCCAGGCGAGCTGGCTGAAGGAACCCCACTCGTCGTTGATGAAATCCTCGTATTCGTGGCGCGCGCCGGCCTCGAGGATGACGACATCGACGCCTTTCTGGGCGAGTTCGTTGCCGAGCGTGCCGCCGCCGGCGCCGGAGCCGACGATCACGACCACGCCGTCGTTGTTGAGATCAAATGAAGCTGCCATGGTTTCCTCCCATGAATTCCTGTTTGCGGGGTTTCAGAACGACGGAAGGGCTCAGAGCCACTCTATGTCGTCGAAACCGCGCGCGATGTAGCCGCCCTTGGAGTAGGATTCGCCCTCGTAGCCGAAAATCGGCCACACCTCCTGCTGGTTGTAGAGGCTGACGACGAGGCCGCCGCGGATGGACTGGAAGAACGGCGTCGCCTCGATCTGCTGCAGCACGGCAACGCGCTGCTCCTCCCAGCCGAGGCCGCGATAGCCGCCCTCGCCCGACTTCTTGTCGAGGTTGGCGATGCCGTCTTCGATCATCGTCTTGTAGGCAGCGTCCTTGCCGGCCTGCTCATCATGCCCTTTTACGGCGATGGCATAGTATTTGTCGGGCACCTGATCGTGCGGATAGATGTCGCGCGCCATCTGGATCAGCGTTGCCATGGTTTCGGGCTTGAGCGCCGATGTCTCGAGCCCCCAGGCATTTTCAGGGCTGATGACGGCGCTGCCGGAAATGACGAGCAACGCGCCGATGCCGCCGCGCTTGAGAAGTTCACGACGTGAGAGCCTCGCGTCATAGATCGTGACCATTTGTTCCTCCCTGCTTGCTGTTTGCGCCCTTGAACAGCGCCGTTGCTGGCGCCGCGCGGCTAAATGCGGCTGATAATCCCCTACTGGAAGCGCCCTCCACGCTGCAGAACCTCGATCTTGTAGCCGTCGGGGTCCTCGATGAAGAAAAAGCGGGCGATCAGCGATCCGTCGCGGTTGAATTCGACGATCTTCTTGGGGTTGAGGCCGAGCGCGCCGATCCGGTCGTGTTCGCTGTCGAGATCGGACACCGAGACCGCCAGATGGCCGTAACCGTCGCCAAGCCCATAAGGCTCTGTGCGGCCCTTGTTCACGGTGAGTTCGAGCTCGAACCCCGTTTCGGCGTTGGCAAGGTAAATCAGCGTGAATGTCTCGAAATCCAGCCTGTCGGCGACGTCGAGCCCGAAAGCGTTTCTGTAGAAATCGACGGATCTGGCCTCTTGGAGAACCCGGATCATTGAATGGATTGCCTTCGCCAAATCAGTCTCCGCCGCTGCATGTTGGAGGCGATTATGGGCGGCACGCGCGAAAGGTGGTGGCAGCCGGTTACCACGGCTAAATTTGCAATCGCTGCTATGCCTGCGCCTAAAGACGAAAGTCCGATTGCCGATTCGGCCCACAAGGCCGAACATGCAGGGACAACCACAACTTGAAGGCGCGACACGCTGCGCCCAAAACCAACAATATCGGGAGGTAAGGATGTGCAGGGTTTTTGCCGGGCAGGATCCGGAAGGCTATCGACAGATCAACCGGTCGATCCGCATCGACGGTCACTCTACGAGTATCCAGCTTGAAGGAACGTTCTGGGCGCTGCTTGACGAAATTGCCGACAGCCAGGGCCTGACGACGCCGAAGTTCATCTCAAAACTCTATGACGAGGCGATCGAGATCAACGGCGCCATTCCCAACTTCGCGTCAATGCTGCGTACCACCTGCGCGCTCTATCTGCGCGGTCACCGGCCAGACATGGATGAGCTGACGCCGAAGCGCGAAGCGGCCTGAGGAAGCTAGCCTTCCGCCGCAACGTCGAGCCCGAGCCGCGCCATATCGGTGAACAGCGCCTGACGTTCGGAATAGGCAGTCTGTTCGCCGGTCACGATGTTGTCGACGACGGTCAGCAGCGACAGCGCGCGGGCGCCGAAATGCGCCGCGATTCGGTAGAGTGCGCTGGTTTCCATATCGACAGCGAGAGCGCCAAGCGCCTGCGCTTCGGCAAAGCGGTCGCGCCGTTCAGGGTGGTAGAAGACATCGCTGCAGATGGTCAGCCCGGCCTGGTGGTCGATGCCGAGCTGGGCGGCGCAGGCCAAAGCGTGGGCGAACAGGCCGGGATCGGGCCCGGCGGCAGCATCGTAGAGGCCGAAGACCTGGCCGCTTTGGTCGCTTTCGGCGCGCACCGACTGCGAGATCACCAAGGAGCGCAGCGGCACGCGGGGTGTCAGGCCGCCGCAGGTGCCTGTGCGGATCAGCGTTTTTACGCCGTGAACATCCAGGAGTTCATGCGCATAGACCAGGAAGGACGGGACACCGATGCCGGTGGCCTGGATGCTGATGGGACGGCCGCGATAGAGACCGGTGAAGCCGAGTACGCCCCGGCGGCGGTTGACGCAGCGCGGCGCCTCAAGAAATGTCTTTGCCATCCACTCGGCGCGTTGCGGATCGCCCGGCAACAGCACCGTTGCGGCATAGTCGCCCCTGGCAGCCTCGTTGTGCGGCGTCACGACATGCTCCCCAAAACCCGCCGCCCGTTTCGCCTGCAATCATGGCAGTGTCACGTCATTGCGCAAGCTTTGAATTAGGGCGCCCTAGGACTCCAATACATCCTTGACCACGGTGGCCAGTTGCTTGAGGGAGAACGGCTTCGGCAGGAAGCCGAATTGCGCGTCCGGCGGCAGGTTTCTGGCGAAAGCGTCTTCGGCATAGCCGGACACGAAGACGAACTTGATGTCGGGCTGGCGCTTGCGCAGTTCGCCGAGCAGCGTCGGTCCGTCCATTTCCGGCATCACCACGTCGGACACGACGATATCGACTTTGCCGCCGAGCGCTTCGAAGACTTCCAGCGCCTCGACGCCCGAGGACGCCTCGTGGACAGTGTAGCCGCGCGATGTAAGCGCCCGGGAGCCGCCCATGCGCACGGCGTCCTCGTCCTCGACCAGCAGCACCGTGGCCGAGCCCGACAGGTCCTTGGCGCTGTCGGCGGCTTTGACGGGCGCAACCGGCGCCTCGCTGACGTCGCCGGGCTTCTTCGCCTCCACGATATGGCGCGGCAAGAAGATGCGGAAGGTCGAGCCCTTGCCGACTTCGGAATCGCAGAAGATGAAACCGCCGGTCTGCTTGATGATGCCATAGACCATCGACAGGCCAAGGCCGGTGCCTTTGCCGACTTCCTTGGTGGTGAAGAACGGCTCAAAGATCTTCTTCAGCACGTCCGGCGCAATGCCCGAGCCGCTATCCTCGACCTCGACCACGACATAGTCGGCAGGCGTGAGCTCGCGGTAGGAGAAGCTCTTGCATTGTTCGGCGGTGACGTTGCGGGTGCGCACGGTGAGGTCGCCGCCAGCCGGCATGGCGTCGCGCGCGTTGACGGCCAGGTTGACCACCACCTGCTCGAACTGGCCGATATCGACCTTGACCGGCCACAAATCGCGGCCGTGGTCGACCTTCAGCTTGATCTCGTTGCCAACCAGGCGGGCAAGCAGCATCCGGAGATCGGCAAGCACGTCGGTCAGGTTCAGCACTTCCGGCCGCAATGTCTGCTTGCGCGAGAAGGCGAGCAACTGCCGCACCAGCGAGGCCGCCCGGTTGGCATTCTGCTTGATGTTCATGATGTCGGGGAAGGACGGGTCCGACGGCCGGTGATTGGTTAGCAAAAGATCCGACGCCATGATGATGGCGGTCAGCACATTGTTGAAGTCGTGGGCGATGCCGCCGGCGAGCTGTCCGACTGCCTGCATCTTCTGGCTCTGCGCCATCTGGCCCTCGAGCGCCTTCTGCTCGGTGGTCTCGACGGCATAGACGATGGCCGATTCCTCGGCGCCCTCGCCGGTGCCGTCGGCGACGGCGTTGACGTAGAAGCGGATGTGACGCTCCTCATTGCCTGGCAGCAGCGTGTCGATCGGCTCGATGTCGGCCTGCCTCAGCCGCGCCTTTTCGAACGCGGCGGCAAAGGCCGGCCGGTCGCGCTCGTGGATCACGGTGTCCAGCCGCACGCGGCGGTCGACCGCGTCGCCGTCGACGACGGAGGAAAACAGCGACAGGAACGGCGCGTTGGTGCGCAGGATGCGGCCGCCATTGTCGACGGCGGCAATGGCCATCGGCGTCGAATTGAAGAAGCGAGTGAAGCGTACCTCCGAAGCCCGAAGATCGGCCGATGCGTCCTCGCCCTGGGTGCGGTTGAGCACGATGGTGCGGGTGGGACCGTTGGTCCCCTCGCGGCTGGCCGAGACCCGATGCATGAAGCGCACCGGCAGCGCCTCGCCGGTCGTCGTCGTAAGATCGAGATCGATGACGGCGTTGCGGGTGGTGCCGGGATCGGCCTTGACCGAGCGCACCAGCGCCATGCCGTCGCCGGCGACGATTTCCGGGAGTGTCACGGCGCCAGGGGTGAAGCTCGCCAGATCGATGCCCAGCCATTCGGCGAGCGTGGCGTTGATGTAGGTGACACGGCCTTCCTGGTCGGCCGAGAAGAAACCGGCCGGCGCATGGTCGAGATGGTCGATGGCCTTCTGCAAGTCGAGGAAGAAACGCTCCTGCTCGGCCCGTTCCTGCGAGATATCGGCAAGCTGCCAGGCAAGCATCGGCAGGCGCTGACCGGGAACGCTGAAGGTCCGGGCCCGCGCCCGGTACCAGCGCGCGCCGGGTTCGGCGCCCGGCCGGATCGACTGTGCTAGCCGGAACTCACCGTCGCCGGCCTGGCCATCGCGCAAGCCCGAGGCCAGCCGGTATATGGTCACCGAAGCTTCGGGGACATCGGAAAGCAGGCCTTCGACCGTCTTCAGATCGGCGGCCGACGCAGCACCGGTCATCTCGGCGTAGGCCCGGTTGGCGTAGACGACGCGGCCCTTGGTGTCGGTGACGATCAGGCCCTGCGACATCGAATCGACGAAGGCCTTCGACAGTTCGTCCCCGGTCGAACGCGGCGCGATCTGCACGAAGCCGATGGCCGTGGCGAACAGGAAGCCGACGCCGATCATGGCAAGCACGCCCAGCATGCCGAGCAGGAACGGATCGCCAAGACGCTCGCGGAAAATGCCGAAAACGATCGCGGCCCCAGTCAGGACGATGATGAACACGATGAGCCGGGTAACCGCGCCTGGCCGCGTGTTCTGATCGACGATCGGTACCGGATAGAAATCGCCGCGCGTTTCCCTGGCCATATGCCCCCTGCTCGTGAGTTGTCCGACACCGCCCCCGGCCGGTTGAATCACATTCTCCTAATCCGGAAAAGGCCTTGGCGGCAAATGTCGGATAAAAATGACGCGTCGGTGTTTTCAAGCTGTTCACGAAGCGTGAAGGCAACTTGCGGTGGCTGGCCGCAACGGTCTAGTGTCCCTCCACTTCAAAAGCCGATTGGGGGCACCGATGCAGTGGCTGGATAATGTGGCGGGTCCCGGATATGCCGCAGCGCTGCTGTGGACGTTTGCTGCCCTTGTCCTGCTGGTCATCGTGCTCATCATCATCAGGCTGATCCGCAACCTGACCTTCGGCACCTTCGTTGCCGGCGGCAGGAACCGCAAGACACGGCTGGCGGTCATGGACGCCACGGCAGTCGACAGCCACCGCCGGCTGGTGCTCATCCGTCGCGACGACATCGAACACCTGCTTTTGATCGGCGGCCCAACCGACGTTGTCGTCGAGCGCGATATCAGGCTTGCAGCGCCACGCCGTCCGGCATTGACCGGCGATGGCGGTGTTGGCCAGCAGCAACAGGCGCCGCGTCCGCGCGCAGCACAACCCGCTCCGGCCACGCCCGCAAGGCAGGCGCCGCCGCCGCAACCGGTAAGGGCTGCTCCGGCCGCCGTTCCGCCGCGCCAGGCCGCGCCGGCGCCGAAACCGGCTCAAATCTACCAGGCGAGCAATGTGACACCGCTGCCGGCCTATGGCTCCGCCGCCAATACTGCCCGGCAGGCCCCGCCACCGAAGCATGAGTCCATCGACGATACCCTGATGCGGGAGCTCGAGGTCTCGCTCGACGATTCGCACCCCAAACCGGCAAGCAAGCCGGCTGCGAAGGCACCGCAGTCTCTCGACGACGAGATGACCAAGCTGCTCGGCGAACTCGCCAGCCAGAAACGATAAAGCCCGGCGAACCGTCACATCTTGCCGATTCCCGATCGAACGCCGCTTAAGCGTGTCGTCCGTTTCAGCGCGACGCGCTTTAACTTGGGGGCGGACTAAACCCTTCGGCCAAAAACAGAAATGGCCGGGAAACCCGGCCATTTCTGATGAAACAGTCCTGCCTGACGGCAGCGGCTCAATCGTCGCGATAGACCTTCTCGCGGCGTTCGTGGCGCTCCTGCGCTTCGATCGACAAGGTCGCGATCGGACGCGCATCCAGCCGCTTCAGCGCGATCGGCTCGCCGGTTTCCTCGCAATAGCCGTATGTGCCTTCATCGATGCGCTGCAGCGCCGAATCGATCTTTGAAATGAGCTTGCGCTGGCGGTCGCGGGCCCGAAGCTCGATGGCGCGGTCGGTTTCCGAGGAAGCGCGATCGGCGAGATCGGGATGGTTGGCGTTTTCCTGCTGCAGGATTTCGAGGGTTTCGCGCGCTTCGCGCAGTATGTCGGTCTTCCAGGTGACGAGCTTCAGGCGAAAGTAGGATTTCTGCCGTTCGTTCATGAACGGCTCGTCTTCAGAGGGTACGTAATTGGCTGTAACGATATCGTTCATTCGACTCACCCAACAACCCCAAATTTGGCGCCTATATATTCGCGCAGAGAAGGCTGCACAAGCGTAATCCGCGCGCGTTTCACGCAATTGTTAATGCCGCGCGGGCGATCCTCAGCAAAGCCTTCCATAGCAAGGGCGCGGGCGAATTCGCACATGATTCGCTGCGCTTGGGCGTCGCCGCCCATTGTGCCTCAGGCCTTTCTCGTGGCTAATCCAGTTGTGTCATTGGTGGGCAGCACACCATTGGGGGTCCGGTGAGCAGACTGTATCTGTTGAGGCATGCGAAGGCTGGCTGGGCCCTTCCCGGCGTGCGCGACTTCGATCGCCCGCTCGACGCATCCGGCATTGCCGATGCCGAAATGATGGGGACTGCGATGCGTGCCCGCAACTACATCCCCGATATCACGCTCTGCTCCAACGCCAAGCGGGCGCGCCAGACGCTGGAAGGCATCGCCGGCCACACCGATACCGGCCGGGTGCTGTTCTTCGACACGCTCTACAGCGAGGATGCCGCCGGCTACCTCGCCATCATCCGCAGCAATGGCGGCCCCGGCTCGCTGCTGGTCATCGGCCACAATCCGATGACGGAAGACCTTGCCATGGCGGTCTCGGGCGACGGCGACGAGGCTGCTCGGGCCATCATGAACCATGGTTTCCCGACCTCCGGCCTTGCGGTCGTGCGCTTCGACGGCACCCTCACCGAGGCTGCGCAAGGCGCGGGCTACCTCGAAGCCTTCCTGACGCCCGTCGATCTCTGAGCCGAGCCGGCGAGGCCGGGCGCCATTTCAAACTTGAACCGCAAAGCCTATATCGGGCGCAAGAGCACGCCTGAGAGAACAGATTTTGGCATCATCGCTGACCACTTTCACCGACGAAGCGAGAATTGCCCTGGATACGCTGTCGGGGCGTGCGAGCGGGCTTTTTTCGCCGTCGCTTCGGCTGGGCGTTACCGGCCTTTCGCGCGCCGGCAAGACAGTGTTCATCTCCGCCCTTGTCCACAATCTCATCCATGGTGGGCGCCTGCCGCTGTTCGAGGCGCAGAAGTCGGGACGGATCGCTCGCGCCTTCCTCGAGGAACAGCCGGACGATGCCGTGCCGCGTTTTCAGTACGAGGACCATATCTCCGCCCTGGTCAACGACCGTGTCTGGCCGGACTCGACGCGCGCCATTTCGGAACTCAGGCTCACCATCGAATATGAGTCTGCCTCCGGTTGGAACCGGATGTTTTCCAGCGGCCGATTGTCGGTCGACATCGTCGACTACCCCGGCGAATGGCTGCTCGACCTGCCGCTGCTCGGCAAATCCTTCGCCGATTTTTCGCGCGAGGCGTTCGAGATGGCGATGCTGCCGGTGCGGGCCGACCTGTCGCAGGACTGGCGGGCGCTGTCGGCGAGGATCGAACCCAATGCCGAAGCCGACGAGATGACGGCGCGGCGCCTCGCCGAGAGTTTTGCCGCCTACCTCAAGGCCTGCAAGCTCGACGAGCGGGCGCTTTCGACCTTGCCGCCCGGCCGTTTCCTGATGCCTGGCGACCTCGAGGGATCGCCGGCGCTGACCTTCGCGCCCTTGCTGCTCAAGGGTGAGAAACGGCCGCGCTCCGGCTCGCTGCAAGCGATGATGGAGCGCCGCTACGAGGCCTACAAGACGCATGTGGTGAAACCGTTCTTCCGCGAACACATCACCCGCCTCGACCGCCAGATCGTGGTGATCGACGCCATGCAGGCGTTGAACGCCGGCCCCGGCGCGATGGCCGACCTGGAACGCGCGGTGACCGAAATCCTCTCCTGTTTCCGTCCTGGCCGAGGCAATTTCCTCACCGACCTGTTTTCACGCCGCATCGACCGCATCCTGGTTGCCGCGACCAAGGCCGACCATTTGCATCACGAAAGCCATGACCGGCTGCAGGCAATCGTGCGGCGGCTTGCCGACCGCGCCGTGGCGCGGGCAAATTTCACCGGCGCCGATGTCGATGTGGTCGCCATGGCGGCGGTGCGCGCGACGCGCGAAGGCACGGTCAAGCAAGGCCGCGACACCCTGCCGGTGATCATCGGCACGCCGCTGAAGGGCGAGAAGATCAACGGCGAAACCTTTGATGGTAAAGCCGAAACCGCCATATTTCCCGGGGACTTGCCGGAGAAAATTGATGCGGTTTTCGACGTTTCGGAAGCCGACCACCGGCAGAGCAGCGACGATCCGGCGATCCGTTTCGTGCGCTTTCGCCCGCCAAAGCTCGAACGCACCGCTGAAGGCGTCACGCTGTCGCTGCCGCATATCAGGCTCGACCGCGCCTTGCAGTTCCTGATCGGAGACCATCTGGCATGACCGCGCCCCGCAGACCGGCAGCTTTCCGCATCGAGCCGGAGGCCGAACCGAAGCAGGAAACGCGCAGCCCCCATGCCGAGCCGCCGCGCAAGCCGCGCACCGTCGTCGTGCCGGCCGAGATCGATGTCTTCGATGAGCCGGACATTGTCGCCGCCGAACCGCCGCCGGCGACCGCGCCGCGCAGGCGCTCGCTGTTTGCCAGCCTGTTTTTCGGCGCGGTCGGCGTGCTGGTTTCGCTCGCCGTCGGCCTGTGGACCGACCAGCTCATCCGCGACCTGTTCGAGCGCGCAGAGTGGCTGGGGTGGCTGGCAGCGGGAATGGCCGCAATTGCCGTGTTGGCCCTCGCAGTCGTGCTGGTGCGCGAATTCCTGGCTATCGCCCGGCTGGCCGAGGTCGAAAAACTGCAAAAGCGGGCGCTCGATGCCGTGGCCCGCGACGATCCGAAGGCTGCAAGGGCCGTCGTCGAAGAGCTTTCGGCCTTTGTCGCTGCGAAACCCGAAACCGCGGCCGGCAGGCGCTCCCTGGCCGAATTGCGCGGCGAGATCATCGATGGCGGCAATCTGGTGCGACTGGCCGAGACCGAAATTCTCGGGCCGCTCGATGCGAGAGCCAAGGTGATGATCCTCGAAGCAGCCAAACGCGTGTCGCTGGTCACCGCCGTCAGCCCCCGCGCACTCGTAGACGTTGCCTATGTCGTGTTCGAGGCCGGGCGCCTGATCCGCCGCTTGTCCGAACTCTACGGCGGCAGGCCGGGCACGCTGGGCTTTTTCCGGCTGGCGCGCAGCGTTCTTGCCCATCTGGCGGTGACCGGCTCGATCGCCGTCGGCGACAGCTTTGTCCAGCAGATCGTCGGCCATGGCCTTGCCGCACGGCTTTCGGCGAAACTCGGCGAAGGCGTGGTCAACGGCATGATGACGGCGCGTATCGGCATTGCTGCCATGGAGACGGCGCGGCCCCTGCCCTTCATTGCCGGCAGGCGGCCGGGTATGGGCGATTTCCTGTCGGCGCTGACCTCGTTTGCGGCCAGAAAAGAGAATGAAGCACCCGCCTCGACCAAGTGAACGCCCTCTCGCGGTCACCAAGCATTAACCAATCTTGTTCATGGTCGTCCAACAACAGCCTCCTTGTTGCCGGGTGTCGTCTATGAAAAGCGTAATCTTGTCCTGCGTCCTGCCCCTGGTCGCGCTTGCAGCACCTCTGGGCCCGACCGGGAAAGCCTTTGCAGCGGAGCCCGACAAGCAGTTCTTCCGCACCGTTGAAGGCAAATGGGTCGGCCCGGGCGAAATCATCGCCGGCAAATACAAGGGCACGAAGTTCACCTGCAGCTTCGACGGCTCGACGCCGGACAACAAGACCGGCATGACGCTCGATGGCGACTGCCGCGTCGGTGTCTTCACCCAGAAAATGTCGGCGACCGTCGAGCGCAAGGGCCGCGACTACAAGGGCAATTTCATGGGCGGCGCCGCGGGGTCGGGCCTGGACATCATCGGCGGCAACGTGGTCGATGCCCGCAAAGTCGTCTTCACCATCAACCGCAACCAGCTGCGCGGCGTCATGCAGGCCCGCATTCCCGACGACAATTCGATGACGGTGACCATCGCCGTGCGCGTCGACCAGCAGCTGGTGCCGGTCATCGGCATGAGCCTCAAGCGCGTCGACGCCGTCGAAGTCGGCTCCATCGCCAAAAACTGACTCTCAAGCGGTTCCCCGAAAAAAGCGCGGAACGGGGTTGCACTGCGCGTTAGCTGAGCTGTTCCGCTCAGCTCGATGTCGGGAAGGACACGCCACCTTGCGGCCAGGTTGGCGCTCCTCAAGCACGGGCCGCTCGGGCGGCACCTTTCTGCCGCGACCGGACATGTGGCGCGCAACCGATGATGTCAGCGTCTCCGATGGCCCAAGCCACAGCAAGGCCAACGTGTCATGGTCCTGTGCGTGCCGGCGGTCCTCCGTGTCAGCGCGATGCGCTTTAAGAACACCAGCAAAAAAGGCGGCGGCTACTCGAGCCACCGCCTTCCTCAATTTCCGAACGAAGAATCAGCCCTTGATGGCGGCCGTCAGATCGTCATAGGCCTTGCAGGCGTCGGCCGGCGTGGTGGCGCCCTGATATTTGGTCGTCACAGCCTGCACCTTGGCGGTCAGGTCGGCGGCCTTGGTCGGATCCTTGGTGATCGCTTCCTGCAGCGCGGCGGTCATTTCCTGCGCCTTCTTGGCCGCGATTTCCTGCGTGCATTCAGGCGCCTTCGAACAGGCCGATGCGGCAAGCATGGCGACACCCACGCCGACGAGCAAAAACTTCTTCATGTCAGTCATTCTCCTCACGAAGGCAGAACTTGATCGTCGCTGCCTTCCAACGGCCGAAGCCTGGCGTCCCATAGCCGCCGATTGCGGCAAAACGCAACGTGTGCGGCGCATAAACCTGTGCAGCGCTGCTGCAACGGCGCGGACGGCCTGATTGAGGCCGCCCGTGTCAGACGAAGCGAGGTTTCAGCCACGAGGCTGCAGCAGCGCCAGTGCGGCCGTCGCCGCGGCAAGGACGGCGGTTAGGGTCAAAGGTCCCGTAGCGCCATAGGTGTCCACGACATAGCCGCCGACAACCGCACCGACGGTGATGGCAACCTGGAAGGAAGTGACCATCAGGCTGCCTGCTGCTTCCAGCGCATCAGGTGCCGCGCGAGACATATTGGTCGGCAGCACCACCGGCGCCATGCCGAAGGCGAAGCCCCACAGCGTAACAAAGCCGAAGGCAACGCCGGTTTGCGCGCCCCAAAGCACCAAAGCGAGTGCCGCAAACGCCATCAACGCGGCGGTAACTGCGAGGGCCATGTGGATGTTGGTGTCGGCCAGGCGGCCACCGGCAATATTGCCGATCACAGCGGCGATGCCGAACCCGAGCAGCGCCAGGGCAATCGGCCCGGTTGTGAGGAGCGTCACCTGTTCGAGGAACGGGCGCACATAGACCGAGCCGGCAAAATGCCCGGTCATCAGCAGAACAATGGCAAGCATGCCGAGTTGGATGCCACGCCGCCGTGTCAGCCGAAAGACGTCTGCAAGGCTGTTGCTTGCCGCCGCAGGCAAGGTCGGCAGGCTGAGAAGCTGCAGCAGCATGGCAAGCGCGGCCAGCCCCGCCGTCATGGCCATCGCGCTGCGCCATCCCAGCCAGTCACTGATCAACGCACCCATCGACGGCGCGGCAATGGTCGCGAGCGAGACGCCGAGGGTCACGATCGCCATGCCGCGACCTGTCGCATTGGCGCCGACCAGCCGCGCCACGACGGCAACGGAAAGTGCCCAGAAAGCGCTAAGAGCGATCCCCAACCCGGCCCGGCCCAGCAACAGCAGCCAGAAATTGGGCGCCAGCGCCGCAAGAATATTGGAACCGACCGCCAGGGCCATGAGGCCAACCAGCACCGCCTTGCGGTTCAATCGGCCGATGAGAACATTGCTCAACATGGCCGTCACGGCGCCAACGGAAGCGGTGGCGGTGACGACCTGTCCGGCAGTTCCCTCGCTGATGCCGAGATCGCGCGCCATCGGCGTCAACAGACCTGCCGGCAAGAACTCGGCTGACACCAGGGCAAAGCTGGTGGCCGCCAATGATAGGACCGCAAACCATGTGGCCGCGCTCCACGCGGCTGGTGCATCGGCATCAAGGCCGATTGCGGCGTCTTCAAGCTGTAATGTTGTGTCCGTCACGGAAAGATCTCCACAGTTGGAGATCTTAGATAGGCGAGTCCGCCCGGATGTTATGTACCTTAAAATCCGAAATTCATATCCATTCGTCCGGGAATTGTGCGACGCACAACGCCTGGCGAGACATTGGTGATGCGCTTGAACGCGCGGGCGAAGGACGCCTCGGAATCATAGCCCAAACGGGTAGCGACTTCGGCAACCGACAAGCCGTTTTGGCCCAGCAATTCGCGGGCAAGCTGCATTCGCAGGCGGGCGAGATAATGTGCGGCACCCTCCCCCAATACCGCGCTGAAGCGCTCGGCGAAAATCGAACGCGATTGGCCTGCCACGCCGGCGAGGCTTCCCAGCGTCCAGTTGTGGCCGGGGTCGCGGTGCATGGCCGCCAGAGCGCGGCCTATATGGGGGTCGCGGATGGCTGCGAGCCAACCGGTGGTCGATGCGCCGTTGCAATTGACCCAGCACCGGATGAGCCTGGCTGTCAGCAAATCCGCCATACGCGACAGGATGGTGGCGCTGCCCATCTGCGGTTGCGCGGCCTCCACCGTCATGGCCGCCAGCAAAGGGCCGACCATCGGGTCATTGCCGGCCACGTCGCAACCCTTGATGAGAGGCGGCATCAACGTGATCAACGGATTGAGCGCATAGGAGCCGAGAGACATGGAGCCGCAGAAAAGGGTGCTTGTCGCGCCCGTTCCCTGCCGTATCACTTCGCAAACGTTGCCGCCCAACTTGATCACCTGGCAGCCCTCGAGCGAATCGCCCACCACGTCCGGCGCACTCGCCAGCCGATGGGCGATGCCTTGCGGCAGCAGCACCAGATCGCCATCGCGCAACTCCTGCCAGCCTTGCGCTTCGGTGTGAATCCAGCATGGACCCTGGCCGACAAAGTGAAAACGAAGCAGTTGTTGTTGCGGAAAGTCTATGCTCCATGGGTGCCGGAGTTCGCAGCGGCCATAGTTGACGCCACTCAAGCGAAAGTCTTGCAGAACTTCGCTGAGCGCATCCATCGGGATATGTGGCAGCGGCGACGGCCGGGACGAATAATCAGGCATTTGTCAGATATAGATACCGGCCGTCCGACAGGCAAGCGCAGACTGTTGTTCCACCGGGGAATCGCTGCCACGGCACCCTACCCATCCTGGCAGGCTTCCCGCCCTTGCCTCCCGCTCCCGGTGCATGCAAGGAGTGCTGTCGGACACAGGGACAAGAGGCATGGCAGCGGAAGCATCGGGCAGCGATCTCATTCAGGTGGTGGCGCTGCTTGCCGCAGGCGTCGTCGCCGTTCCGATCTTCAAACGCATGGGGCTGGGCTCGATCCTAGGCTATCTCGCCGCGGGCGTGGTCATCGGCCCGTTCGGTATTGGCATTTTTTCCGAATCGGAAGCCATCCTGCATGTCGCCGAACTCGGCGTGGTCATGTTCCTGTTCATCATCGGGCTGGAGATGCAGCCGTCGCGGCTATGGGGCCTGCGCCGCGAGATTTTCGGCCTCGGCGCGCTGCAGGTCGGCGTCTGCGCCTTGCTGCTCACCGGTGTTGGTCTCGCCGGCGGCTTTCCGATCGCGCAATCCTTCGTTGCCGGCGCCGGCTTTGTCCTGACCTCGACGGCGATCGTCATGCAGCTTCTGGAAGAGCGTGGCGAGATGGCCAGCCCCAAGGGCCAGCGCATCGTGTCCATCCTGCTGCTCGAGGATCTGGCAATCGTGCCGCTTCTGGCGCTGGTCGCCTTCCTGGCGCCGGGCGGCAGCGAGATGACCCTGCAGCAAAGGCTGACCGAAATCGGCATCGGTCTTGGCGCCATCGTCGGGCTGGTGGTGGCCGGCCGCTATCTGCTCAACCCGTTCTTCCGCATCCTGGCCGACGCCAAGGCGCGCGAAGTCATGACGGCGGCAGCCCTTCTGGTCGTGCTGGGGTCGGCGCTGGTCATGCAGCTTTCCGGCCTCTCGATGGCGATGGGCGCCTTCCTCGCCGGCGTGCTGTTGTCGGAATCGACCTTCCGCCACCAGCTGGAGGCCGACGTCGAGCCATTCCGAGGCATCCTGCTTGGCCTTTTCTTCCTCGCCGTCGGCATGTCGCTCGACCTACATGTGGTGGCCGACAACTGGCGGCTGATCGCCGTCTATGTCGTCGCCTACATGGCGATGAATGCGCTCGGCATCTACCTCGTCGCCCGCTTGCTGAAGAGCGGTCATCGTGAAGCGCTGGAACGCGCCGTGATCATGGCGCAAGGCGGCGAATTCGCCTTCGTCCTCTATTCGGCCGCGGCGGCGGTTGGCATCATCGACAGCCGGGCCAACGCAACGCTGACCGCGATCATCATCATCTCCATGGTGCTGACGCCGCTGGCCATCATTGCGCTCAAATATGTGACGCCGCGCGACGAGCAGTCGCTTGAAGGCGTCGACATCGCCGACGGCCTTACCGGCAGTGTGCTGGTCATCGGCTTCGGCCGTTTCGGCCAGATCGCCAGCCAGCCGCTTTTGTTGCGCGGCATCGACGTGTCGATCATCGACAATGATGTCGAAATGATCCAGGCGGCCGCCGATTTCGGCTTCAAGGTCTATTATGGCGACGGCACGCGGCTCGACATTCTGCGCGCCGCAGGTGCAGGCCGCGCCCGCGCCGTGCTGATCTGCGTCGACAAGCCGGACGCCGCCGTGCGCATGGCGGAACTGATCAAGGCGGAGTTCCCGCTGCTGACTGTCCTGGCGCGTGCCTTCGATCGTGGCACCGCGCTGTCGCTCATCCGCGCCGGGGTCGACTTCCAGCTGCGCGAGACCTTCGAATCGGCCCTCGTCTTCGGCGGTTCCGCGCTCGAGGTTTTGGGCGTCGAGCCGGAAGATGTCGCCGATGTCATCGAGGATGTGCGACGGCGCGACAATGCCCGACTGGAGACGCAGCTGGCCGAAGGCGTCCGCGCCGGGCAACGTTTCCTCAGGGGCAATACCGGCACGCCGATCCCGACGCCGCTGACGCAACCGCGCCGGCCCGGCCAGGCGCTGAACGAAGAGACGGCCGGCGTGCTGCACAAGCCGGAGCCCGCCGATCAGGGGGAAAGCTGATGACCGCATTGGATGAGCGCGCGCTCGCCGTCACAAAATTCTGGCGCGAGGCCGGCGAAGACGCGTGGTTCGAGAAGAACGACGCCTTCGACGCGAATTTCCGCAGCAGGTTTCTCGACCTGCACTTTGCCGCCGCGCGGCGCGAGTGCGACGCATGGTCGGAGCATGCCGAGGGTTCGCTGGCGCTGATGATCCTGCTCGACCAGTTTCCGCGCAACTGCTTTCGCGGCTCGGGCCATATGTACGCCACCGATCCGCTGGCAAGGCACTTTGCCGCCAAGGCGATTGCGGCAGGCCATGACCTTTCGCTGGAAGAAAACCTTCGCGTCTTCCTGTACCTGCCCTACGAACATTCGGAACTGCCCGCCGACCAGGACAGATCGGTCGAGCTCACCACCGCCAGGGCGCCGGAGTATGTGAAATACGCCATCGAGCATCGCGACATCATCGAGCGTTTCGGCCGCTTTCCGCACAGGAACAAGATGCTTGGCCGCGAGACGACGGCGGACGAACAGGCATTTCTCGATGGCGGCGGCTTCTCCGGTTAACCCAGCCACCAGTCGCGGCCGGAAGCCAGCCGCTCTATGCCTGACGTATCGACGGCGCTGAGCCGCTCGGTCACGCTCCTGCCGCCCACCGCCAGATCCGGCGCGATCTCGGCCAGGGGCGCCAGCACGAAGGCGCGCTCCAGCATCCTGGGATGCGGCACTTCCAACCCGGTTTCGTGGATTGTGCGGTCGCCGAACACCAATATGTCGATGTCGATCAGGCGCGGACCCCAGCGCTCCTCGCGCACCCGCTTCAGCTTGCGCTCGGCCTCGAGGCAGAGGTCGAGCAGCGCCCTTGGCGCCAGCGCGGTCGAGATTTCGGCAGCGGCGTTGAGGAAATCCGGCTGGTCGAGCTTGCCCCAGGGCGGCGTGCGATAGAGCGAGGAGACGGCGATGACACGCGTGTTCTCGTCGGCGTCCAGCAGGCGCAGCGCCGTGGCCATCGAGGCCGAGGGATCGCCGAGATTGCCGCCAAGGCTGAGATAGACCGTGTTATTGTTACTCTGGCCAGACAACGGTCACCTCGACATAATCGAGCACGCCGGGCACCGGTGCGTTGGGCTTGCGCACGGTGATCTCGGCCTTCCTGATCTGCGGAAACCGTGAAGTCAGCGCCTTCGCTACTTCGAGCGCCAGCGCCTCGATCAGGAAACGGCGATGTCCAGTGACGATCTTTTCAATCACCGTGAAGGCGATGCCGTAATTGACGGTGTCCTCGATGGAATCATCCTCCAGTGGGCGGCTGGGCTCGACCGTCAACTCGGCATCGACATAAAAACGCTGGCCAAGCGCCTCTTCCTCATCCAGCACGCCGTGCCGGGCAAAGAAGGCGCAGTTCTTCATGCGGATGACGTACATTTCTTAGTGTCCTGGCATTTCTTAGTGTCCTGGCATTTCTTGGTGTCCTGGGCTCAGCGTCCTGGCTTTTCACGCGCCAGCATAGCATCGGCGACGGCCAGTGCGTCCATGTTGATTGCGACATCGTGAACGCGAAACAGATCGGCGCCCTTCAGCCTCAGGATGACACTGGTGGCTGCCGTCCCGGCGGCGCGCGCGCCGGCTTCGCGGCCGGTGACGGTGCCGATGAAGCGTTTTCTGGAGGTGCCGGCCATCAAGGGAAAACCGAGCTCCTTAAGCTCGGAAAACCGCGCCATCAGGTCGAGGTTTTCCTCAGCCGTCTCCTTGGCGAAGCCGAAGCCGGCATCGAGTACGATATGATCGTCCGCAACGCCGCTGCGCCTGGCGATTTCCAGCGAAGCCTTGAGGAACAAAAACTGGTCGGCGATGACGTCGGGCAGTTTTTGCCGCTCGCGCCCGGTATGCATGATGACCAGTCCGGCGCCGGTCTCGGCGGCGACGCGGGCGATGCCGGGTTCACGCTGCAAGCCCCAGACATCGTTGACGATATGCGCGCCGGCGGCGACGGCGAGGCGCGCGGTTTCCTCGCGATAGGTGTCGACCGAAATCAGGGCTTCGCCTGAACCGGCGAGTGCTGCGATCACCGGCAGGATGCGGCCCTGCTCTTCTTCAACAGTTACGGGCGATGCGCCGGGGCGTGTGGATTCCCCGCCGATGTCGATGACGGCGGCGCCCTCTTGCGCCATACGGCGCGCCTGCGCCACCGCCTGATCGGGCGTGATGAACAGTCCGCCATCCGAAAAACTGTCCGGCGTGACGTTGAGAATGCCGACCACAATAGCTTTCTCGCCAAGTTCGAGATGGCGCCCATGCGCCAGTTGCCATCGCCTTGTCGTCATTGTCCTTCAACCATGTGTCTCATTGGCATGTGGCTCATTGGCATGTGGCTCATCGAGCGCTTGCAATCCATCAACGATGCGTGATCGGTGGAAGATCAATTCCGTTGCGCCGGCAACGGCCGTAAAGCAAGGTGAGTGAAGAGGCAACATGATGAAACGACCCCTGCTCTGCGCCCTGATGCTGGCTTTGACCGTCCTGCCGGCGAATGCTGCCAATCTGGTGAAGACCTACAGCTATTTTGCCATCGGCGGCAGCACGCTCGATGACATCGAGACGCAATTGTCGAAGCATGGACCCGAGGTGAAAAGCACCGGGATGCGGCATCCAGGCGCCACCCAGATGGCGTTCACCACCCGCATCAGCTACGCGCAAACCGCAGACACCTGCCGCATCGCCAAGGCCGCCGTTACCGTCAAGGTCAAGGTCATCCTTCCGGAGTGGCGCAGGCCGCGCAAGGCCGATCCCGATGTCAGGCTGTTCTGGGACACCCTGTCGGCCGACATCAAGCGCCATGAGGAGCGTCATGTCGAGATCGCCAAGAACCACGGCCGTCTGCTCGAAGACGCGCTGAACGCGAGCTTTGCGCAAAAGACCTGCGCCGGGGCCAAGGCGAAGGCGGCGCAGATCACCGCGGCCGAACTCGCCAGGCATGACCAGGACCAATTGCGCTTCGACCGCGTCGAAGGCGTGAATTTCGAAAGCCGCATCCTGCGGCTGCTGCGCTACCGCATGCAGCGCGTCCAGAACGGCCAGCTTCCGCCCGGCTGATACCAAGCCAATTCTGCCGAAACATGAGGCCAGCCCCAGAAAATTTTCGGGCAAAGGTCGAAATCGGCCTATACGGGACGACATATGTCAGGCTCGCAAGATATGTCAGGTGGCAAGGCGCGAGCTTCGAAACACCAGATCAAGACCAATCGAGGCGGCGTATAGCGGAGCGGCCATTGGCGCCGCGCAATCGCTCGCAGACACTGTGGATGCACTGATATGGACCAGGCTGTCGACAAGCCGGCTAGGGTGGCGCCCGCCGTGCCGCTTACGGAAAGCGAGAAGAACGTCATCATCGCCGGCATCCTTTTGTCGATGCTGCTGGCGGCGCTCGACCAGACAATCGTCGCGCCGGCCATGCCGACCATCGGGCGTTCGCTCGGCCATGCCGACTACCTGCCGTGGATCGTGACCGGCTATCTCCTGACGGCGACGGCCATGGCGCCGCTCTACGGCAAGATTTCCGACGTCTATGGCCGCCGGCCGACCGTCTATGCGGCGATCCTGATCTTCCTTCTGGGATCGCTGGTCAGCGCCATGGCCCCCAACATGTTCGTGTTGGTTGTCGGCCGGGCGATCCAGGGTGCGGGCGGCGGCGGCCTGTTCGCCCTGGCGCAGATCGTCATCGGCGACCTGGTGCCGCCGCGTGAACGCGCGCGTTATGCCGCCTGGATTTCGGGCACCTGGGCTGTCGCCAGCATCGCCGGACCGTTGCTCGGCGGCGGATTTGCCGAACATCTGCATTGGTCGCTGATCTTCTGGATCAATATCCCGCTCGGCATCTTGGCCATGGCCATCATCAACAAGCCGCTGCGCAAACTGCCGGTCGCCGCAAAGCGGCATCGCATCGACGCGCTGGGCGCGCTGCTTCTGGTGGTGGCGACGGCATTGCTGCTTTTGGCCCTCAACTGGGGCGGCAGCGCCTATCCATGGGCCTCGCGCGAGATCGTCGGCCTGCTCGCCTGTTCGGCGGTCTTCTGGGGTGCGTTCGCCCTCAGGCTGATGCGTGCGGCCGAGCCGCTGATTTCGCTTGAAGTGCTGAGCAATCCGATCGTGCTTGCCGGTACGGCGTCGATGTTCCTGCTGCAGGCCGCCAATATCGGCCTGTCGGTGTACCTGCCGGTCTATCTGCAGTCGATCATCGGCCTGTCGGTCAGCCAGTCGGGCCTTGCCATGCTCGGCCTGCTGCTCGGAACGGTCGCCGGCGCGACCTTCAGCGGCCGCACGATACCGCGCTTCTTCCATTACAAGCGTATAGCCATGGTCGGCGTTCTCTTCGCCATTATCTGCCTTGGCGTGCTCAGCCTGGTCGCCGGCCGCGCCTCGCTGCTGGTGGTCGAGCTCTTGACCATCTGCATCGGCCTTGGAAGCGGCACCACTTTCCCGGTCGCCACCGTATCGGTGCAGAACGCCGTCGACCGCGCGCATCTCGGCGTTGCCACCGGCGTGCTGACCTTCCTGCGTTCGCTGGGCAGCGCGCTCGGCGTCGCCATGCTCGGCGCCGTCGCGCTCGGCTATGGCCTGCCGCTTGCCGGCGAAGGCGCGCCGGCTGCCGGACAGATCGTCTCGGCGACGCCCTTCATGATGATCTTCCTTGCCGCGGCCGTCACGCTCGTGCTGGCGCTGATGACGCTGGCGCTGATGCCGGAGAAGTCACTGCGCGGCCGCGACGACGCCGAGGCGCCAGTCGTTCTGGTGGAGTGATCCGGAAAGCCCTGTAGGACCTACTCCACGACGCCGAGCTTCTTCTGCAGGCTGGTCGACGACGTCGTGTACTGGAAGACGATGCGCTCACCGGGGCTGATGATGCGCTTGGCGGCCTGCGCCATCAGCGCCACCTCGTGAAAACCCGACAGGATCAGCTTCAGCTTGCCTGGGTACCAGTTGATGTCGCCGACGGCAAAGATGCCTGGCACCGAAGTCTGGAATTTCTCGGTATCGACCGGAATGAGGTTCTCATGAAGGTTGAGCCCCCATTCGGCGATCGGGCCGAGCTTCATGGTCAGGCCGAAGAACGGCAGCATGCGCGTGCACGGCACCTCGATGTCGCCGTCAGGCCCGCCCTTGATGGTAGCAGAGGCCAGCTCGCCGTCGGCGCCGGTCAGGCCGCTCACCTGGCCGACCCGGAACTCCAGCTGCTTCATCTCCTGCATGGCATACATCTTGTTGACGCTGTCGGGCGCCGCCCTGAATTCCGCGCGCCGGTGGACCAGTGTCACGCTTTTTGCCACCGGCTGCAGGTTCAGCGTCCAGTCGAGTGCGGAATCGCCGCCGCCGACGATGACGAGGTCGTGGCCGCGGAATTCCTCCATACGGCGCACCGAATAGAAGACGCTCCTGCCCTCATAGGCCTCGATGCCGGGAATGGGCGGCCGTTTGGGCTGGAACGAGCCGCCACCGGCGGCGATCACCACCACCTTGGCTTCGAACACCTCGTTCTCGTCGGTGGTGACCCGAAATGAGCCGTCGTCCAGGTTTTCCAGGCTGGAGACCATGCGGTTGAAGGTAAAATCCGGCTTGAACGGGTGAATCTGCTCCAGCAGTCTGTCGACCAGCCCTTGCGCCGAGATCGAGGGCCAGCCTGGAATGTCGTAGATCGGCTTTTCCGGATAGAGTTCGGCGCATTGGCCGCCGGGCCGGTCGAGGATATCGATCAGATGGCACTTCATGTCGAAGAGGCCGAGTTCGAACACGGCGAACAGGCCGACCGGCCCCGCCCCGACAATGAGTGCGTCCGTCTTGATTACATCGGTCATGCCAGGCGAGCCTCATTGTCAAACTGGGGCGAAACTGGCGCGAGACTGCATGAGCATTGGCCCGCTGCCAAGCGGCGGCGGGAAAAATCAGATGGTACGGGAGATCAACCCTGGCGAGCCGGCACGCGCACGACGAGGCCGTCAAGCGCGTCGCGCACCTTGATCTGGCAGGACAGGCGCGAGTTCGGCTGGACGTCATAGGCAAAGTCCAGCATGTCCTCTTCCATCGCCTCCGGCTCGCCGACCTCGGCCGTCCAGGCTTCGTCGACATAGACATGGCAGGTCGCGCAGGCGCAGGCGCCGCCGCATTCTGCCTCGATGCCCGGCACCGCGTTGCGGATCGCATTCTCCATGACGGTCGAGCCGTTTTCGGCCTCGACATCGAAAGGAGTGCCGTCATGGGCAATGAAGGTCAGCTTGGTCATTTGTCACCTGAAGGGAGTCCCAGCCGAGATAATCACTCCGCCGGACAAGTCAACTGCCGCGCGAAAGCGCCGCTTTGTGACGTTTTTTCGGAAAGCTGGCCAAAGCACGCCCTGGCCCCGTCGATTCATCCCCGTGGCCGCTGCCGAGCGGCAGCCATTACCGGCTGATGGCGGCGATGAAATCGCGCACTTCCTCGATCAGGGTGCCGAGGCGCTTGAGGATGCGCGCATCTTCCGGCTGCTGTTCGATCGAGGTGGCGCAGTCGGCGATGGCAAAGGCGCCGACCCCGCGCGCCGAACCTTTCAGCCCATGCGCCAGAAGCAGTCGCTCCCTGACATCGGCATCGACTATTCTGTCGCGGACGGAAAGCGCCTGCTGTACGAACAGCGCCAATACCTCCTGTTCGAGGGCGCGATCGCCCATAGTCTGACGGGCCAGATGGGCCAGATCCACTGGGCGCGAACGGGCCGGTCCCGACGCATCGCCGCCCGGCATTGAGAAGGCAATGCCGCTTTCACCGCGTACCAATTTGAAACTCCTTGTGCCGATCGCTGAAAAAACTAGGCGATTTCCGTCGCCAACGCGTTAATGAATGGGCTGGAAAATTGTTGCCGTTGAGGCGGTTAGATCACGTTGTCGTTAACCTTATATTTAAAGTTTTACGTATCTCGCGGAATGCATGTTTTCTTTACCCCTGTGTGTCATTACGATACGAAGGTCCATTTTCAGCCTCCTGCGTGGGATAAGACGAGCCAGAATCAGGCAAAAATAAGAAGTCCCTCGGCAGCTAGTACAGGGTAGCGAAGGCATGGCGAAGAAACCAACGACGACCAGAACTCTCGACAGCGACGTAGCCAGGGAACTCGAAAAGGCACTAGACCTCGATCTCAGCGGAGACGGCAGCGGCGATCTCGATATCGCGGCGTCGATGGAAGATCTGGAAGCGCAGATATCGCAGGCTGCGGACGAACTGGCGCGCGAAGGCCGCCCCCAGAAGCCCGCCCCCGCTCAAAACGCGCCCGTCCAACAAAACCAGAGTGCGAAGCCGGCAGCCAAGCCCGCCGAGCTGCGCCCGGTCGAATCGCGCAACAGCGCTCAGCCAGCCGGCTTCAAGCCGGCAAACGATGACCGCCAGAAAGATTACAAGACGCTGCTGCACAGCCTCAACCGGCGCGCGTCGAGCACGATCTATTGGGTCGTGGCGTTCGTGTCGCTGGCCTGGATCGCCGGCGCCGGCGGACTCGCCAATCTGCTGTTTGGCCCCAGCATCTGGAAAATTCATACGTTCGATCAAATCCTGGCCCGCCCTGAACTGATCGGCCTGGCGATCGCGGCAATCATACCGGTCGTCCTGTTTTGGGCCTTCGCGGCGATGATCCGCCGCGCGCAGGAAATGCGCATTGCCGCGCAGTCGATGACGGAGGTGGCTTTCCGCTTGGCGGAGCCGGAAAACCTCGCCCAAGACCGCGTGATGATGATCGGCCAGGCCGTTCGCCGTGAAGTGGCGGCGATGGGCGAAGGCATTGAGCGCACGCTGGCGCGCGCCGTCGAGCTCGAAACGCTGGTCCACAGCGAGGTCAACCAGATCGAACGCTCCTATTCGGAGAATGAATCGCGCATCCGGTCGCTGGTCGACGGGCTGGGCAGCGAGCGCGAAGCCGTCGTCACTCATGCCGAGCGCGTGCGCGCCTCGATCACCGGCGCGCATGAAACGCTGAAGGACGAGATCGGCGCCGCCTCCGACATTATTCGCGACTCTATCCTCAACGCGTCGACCAAGCTGTCGATGACGATCACGAATTCCGGCGACACGCTGATCGACCGCATCAATGAAAGCTCGATGTCGATCTTCGATTCCGTCGAAACCCGGCTGGATTCAATCACCGACAGGCTGTCGACATCGGGCGAAGCCTTTGCTTCGCTGCTCGACACCCGCATCGCCAAGCTGACGGACACCACAGACGGCCTGACCCGGTCGCTGACCGACCTGCTCGACGACCGCACCACCGGTATGGTGTCGCTGCTCGGCGGCGCCGCCCGCACCCTGAGCTCGGAATTCGAGTCCAGCCTGAACGGCATCGAGCGGACGCTGGCCGAGCGCGGCCAGGCGCTGATCAGCGAATTCCAGACCCGCGCCGAAGCACTCGATACCGGCACGCAGAAGCTCAACGCCGCGCTCGAGGCGCGCGCCCGCCAGATCAACGAAACGCTGGTCGAGCGCGCCCGCGAGATCGCCCACACCTTTGCCGAGAGCAAGGATCATTTGACTGCGATGATCGATCAGGGCAAGACCCAGATCGGCGCCGACATGGCCGACATCGTCTCGTCGACCTCGTCGATGCTCGAAGCCCGCGCCAGCGATTTCGCCGGCCGCATGGAAGCCGCCCGCCATGTCGTGTCGCGCTCCTTCGACACCGACATCCAGCGTCTTGCCGATGCCCGTGTCGGCATCGAGGACGCCGTCGAAAACCACAGCCGCAAGCTGTCCGAAAGCCGCGAACGCATGGCGGCTGCCATGCAGGCGGACCTGGCGAAGTTCGCCGAGGGCCGCGCCGGCATCGATGCGGCCGTAACCAACCAGGTGCAGAAGCTGGCCGAAGGCCGCAACCTGATCTCGCGCGCCCTGGAAGAGGATCTGCGCAAGGTCAACGAGTCGCGCGCCGCCATCGACGCGTCGCTGGGCAGCCATCTCGAGCGGCTTGAAGAAGGCCGCAACCGGCTCAACCAGGCTTTGCATGAAGACTCCGGAAAACTTGTGCAAGCCCGTACGATCATTGACGAAATGGTCGCCGGACATGTCGGTAAACTGGCCGAAGGCCGCAACATTCTGTCGCGCGCCCTGGAAGCCGATCTCGGCAAGCTCGCCGACAGCCGCGCCTCCATTGACGGGCTGGTCGCCGGCCAGGTTGAAAAGATCGCCGAAGGCCGCGCCATCCTGACCAAGGCGCTCGAAAATGACATTATCGGCATCAAGGGCGTGATCGAGAACCACTCGGCGAAACTGGCCGAGGACCGCACCGAACTCAGCAAGGCGCTGGAGAACGACCTGTCCGGCATCAGGGGCCTGCTCTCCGACCATTCGAGCCGGCTTGCCGACGATCGTGGCCTGTTGTCACAGACGCTCGAGGCCGACCTCGCCAAGCTCGCCGAGAGCCGGTCGAGCATCGACGGGCTGGTCGCCGGCCAGGTCGAGAAGCTGGCCGAGGGCCGCGATATCCTCAAGCGCGCGCTCGAAGCCGACCTCAACACCATCAAGGGCGCCATCGCGGGTCATTCCGACAAGGTGGCGGAAGAGCGCGGTCAGCTTTCCAAGGCACTGGAGGCCGATCTGCAGAATGTGAACAGCCTGATCGCCGACCACTCGAACCGGCTTGTTCAGGATCGTTCGACGCTATCCCAGGCGCTTAAGGATGACCTTCAGAATGTGAACAGCCTGATCACCGACCACTCGAGCCGGCTTGTCCAGGATCGTTCGACGCTATCCCAGGCGCTTCAGGACGATTTGCACAATGTCAGCGGCATCATGGCCGATCATCAAAACAGGCTCGTCCAGGACCGTTCGGCGCTCTCAAAGGCACTGGAAGACGACATCGCCAAGCTGGCGGAGAGCCGCTCCAACATCGATGGGCTGGTCGCCGGACAGGTCGAGAAGCTCGCCGAGGGCCGAGACATCCTCACACGGGCGCTCGAAGCCGATCTCAATGCGATCAGGAGCGCCATTGCCGACCAGTCGCAGAAGCTGAGCGAAAACCGTGGCGAGTTCGCACGGGTGTTGGAAGCGGATTTGGAAAATGTCAACAGCCTGATCGAGGGTCACAGCGACAAGCTCGTCCGGGATCGCGCGACGCTGTCGAAGGCTCTCGAGGACGACCTCGCCAAGCTGGCCGAGAGCCGGTCGAGCATCGACGGACTGGTCGCGGGCCAGGTCGAGAAGCTGGCCGAGGGCCGAGACATCTTGAAGCGTGCGCTGGAAGCCGACCTGCAGAAGCTGTCGGCAAGCCGCGGTGAGGTCGACGACATCATCGCCGGCCATGTCGGCAAGTTGGCCGAAGGCCGCAACATGTTGACCCAGGCGCTGGAAGACGATCTGGCAAAGCTCGCCGACATACGTAAGGATGTCGACCGCTCGCTGTCGGGCCATATCGACCAGATTGCCGGCAGAAGCACCGATATCTCGGCGGCAATCGCTGCCGATGTCGAGAAGATCGAGCAGGCCTTCAGCAAGCAGACCGGCATCATCGAAGAGCGCGCCGGAACCATGGAGCGCGCGTTGTCGGTGGGTGTCGACAATGTCCGCAGCGTGCTTGAAAAGAGCGCCGTCTTCGTTGCCGGCGCGCTCCGCGAGAAGGTGATGGAAGTCACCAGCGCGCTGCACGAACAGGCCGGTGCTGCCTTCAGCGACGCAGACCGCAAGATCGCCGAGCGTGCCGAGCAGACCTCGGCCGCCCTTTTGGCCCGGGCCGAGGACATCGCCCGCACCTTCGAGGACGCGGATCGCCGTCTGCACGCCCGTGCCGAGGACACATCGAGCGCCCTGCTTGCTCGCGCCGAGGATACGACGAATGCCTTGCTTGCTCGCGCCGAAGACACAACGAGCGTGCTGCTTGCCCGGCACGACGAGACGTCGAACTCGCTGCTCGCCCGCGCCGAAGAAACGGCCGGACGGCTGGCTGCCCGCGCCGGCGAGATCGCCGGCACGTTCGACGCCGCCGACCAGAAGCTGGTCGCGCGCGCGGTCGAGACGGCGCAGTCGCTGGCCGACCGCGCCGGCGACATCCTGCGCAACTTCGAGGGCGCCGACCAGCGGCTGAGCATGCGCATCGGCGAATCCGCCGAAGCGCTCGCGGCTCGCGCCTCCGACCTTGGCCGCATCTTCGACGCCGCCGACCAGCAGCTGATCTCGCGCATCGCCGAGGGTTCGGACGCGCTGTCAGCCCGCGCCACCGAGATCAGCCGCATCTTCGACGAGGCCGATCACCGCCTGGTGTCGCGCATCGCCGACTCCACTTCGACGATCGGCGAGCATGCCGACAACATCGTTGGCGCCTTCGCCAGCACCGAGCAGCGTGTTGCCGAACGTGCACGCCAGACCGGCCAGGAACTTGCCGTCCACGCCCGCGAGATGGAGCAGGCTCTTGCCGGGGCCGACGAGCGGCTGGCCGCGAGCGTTACGTCCGCAGCTTCGCGCGTCGAGGAACAGGTCGCCAGCGTCGAGAACCGCCTTCTTTATACGACGGAGACGATGGGCCAGAAGCTCAACGAGCAGGTTTCCAGCGCAGAAGCTCAGCTGATTTCGCGCGCCAACACGATTGCGGAGACTTTTACCGCGGTCGGCCAGCACATCGGCCAGAGCACCAACGACGCTGCCAAGACCATCGGCACCAATACCCGCGAGCTCAATACGATGCTGGCGGCGCGTTCGGCCGAGATGGCGAAGATCCTGGACGAAACCGCGCGGCCGCTGGTCGAGCGCTTCGCCCAGGGCGGCTCGGAACTGCAAAAGAGCATGGAAGAGGTCACCGAACGCGCGACCGAGAAGCTGCGCAGCGAAAATGCCGCCCTCGTCAACGCGCTCGCCAGCCGCACCGCCGAAACGCTGTCGGCCGTCGAAGGCGCGCGCTCGTCGCTCGCCGATAGCGTCGCCGACCTCATCGGCCGCATGAGCGTCTCCAGCTCGCAGCTTGGTGAGCTGATCGAACAGGCGGCGATCAACCTCGGCCAGGTTGACGAACGTCTGAGCGGCAGCACGCAAAGCTTCGCGGCAACCACCGAAAAGGCCGCGCAGACCTTCGCCAGCTCGGCACGCCTGGTCGATTCGAACACGACGCGGCTTACCGAACTGTCGTCGTCGACCCTGCGCGAAGTGGCCTCGATCGCCACCAAGTTCGACGAGCACAGCCGCTTGCTGTCCTCGGCTTCGGATCTGTTGAGCTCGGCGCAGAGCAATCTGGAGCACACGCTTGAGCGGCAATCGTCGCTCGAAGATCTCGCCGTCGGCCTGGTCAAGAAGTCGGAAGACCTCGAGAAGGTGATGCGTTCGTTCGAAAACCTTGTCGGCCAGACGATGCAGAATGCCGAAGGCAAGACGCTGGCATCAGCCGACAAGATCCGCATCGCCATAACGGAAGTGGTCGATTCGGCAACCAGCCGGTTCGCCGATGCGACCGAGGAGATGCGGCGCACCGCAAGCTCGATCAAGAGCGAGCTCGACCTCACCCGCGCCGAGCTCAAGAAGGGCGTCATCGAGATGCCGGAAGAGGCCAAGGAATCGACCTCGGCGATCCGCCGTGCCGTTGCCGAGCAGATCAACGCGCTCAAGGAACTTTCGGACATCGTTGCGAAATCGGGACGCGGCGGCGACAATGCCGAACCGCGCGCCCTGCGCCCGGCGCCGCAGGCGCCAGTGCAGCGCCCGGCCGAGCCGGTACGCCGCCCGCCGCCGGCGCCACAGCCGGAGCGCCCTGCTCCGCAGGCGCCGCTCGGCGGCCTGCGTGGCACGCTCGATATCGAACGCCCTGCCGAAGCACCGCGCCAGCGCGACGCCAACGCCCGCACGCCGCAAGGCGGGTGGGTGCGCGATCTCCTGACCGGGGCATCGCGCGAGGAGGAAGTCGCCAGGCCGGCAGCGCCCGCGGAAGCACCGCGCGCAACTCCCGCCCAGCGCTCGCCGCTGCATGTCATGGAGTCGCTCAACTCGCTCTCGGTCGATATCGCCCGGGCGATCGACCACGACGCCTCTATCGAGCTGTGGAACCGCTACCGGCGCGGCGAGCGTGACGTGTTCACGCGCCGCCTCTACACGCTCAAGGGCCAGCAAACCTTCGATGAAATCCGCCGCAAATATCAGGCAGAGGCGGAGTTCCGCGCCGCTGTCGACCGCTACTGCGACGATTTCGAGAAGCTGCTCAAGGACGTCTCGCGCAACGACCGCGACAACATCATGGCGCAGACCTACCTGACGTCGGACACCGGCAAGGTCTACACCATGCTGGCCCATGCGAGCGGCCGTTTGCACTAGCTACGATTGCTGCATCAAAATGAAAAAGGCGGGAAATTTCCCGCCTTTTTCGTTTGTCATGGATCGAACAATGACGAGCGCAAAGAACTCAGGCTGCCCTTGCTGGCGCGATGGGCTGCAAGCTATGCCTCCAGCATGAGGAAATACGGTCGCACCTTTCATCTGCCGATATCGGTCGGAGCCACCAGCGACGACAAGGTCATGGCGTCGCTTGAAGGACTAAGGGTGGCTGATCTTGTGGTCACCGAGAAGATGGATGGAGAGAACACAACCCTTCATCGCGATGGCTCTCACGCGCGCAGTCCCGATAGCCGTTATCATCCACCCCGAGACTGGCTGAAGGCATTTGCAGCAAATGTTTCACCGCAACTTGCTGACGATGAACGGATTGTCGGCGAGAACCTCTATGCCCGACATTCGGTTGCGTATGATGCGCTGCCGTCATTTTTTCTTGGCTTTGCATGGATCATCGGGGCCGAAATTCAATCGTGGGATTTGACCCTGGCCCGGTTTGAGGAACTGGGCATCACTCCTGTTCCCACGCTCTATCGTGGGCCTTTCAGCCCCAACCTCTTCGATAATCTGGCTGCGTCCCTGGATAAGGCCAAGCAAGAAGGCTTTGTGGCTAGGGTTGCCGAAGCATTTGCTGAGGCAGACATGCCCATTCGCATGGGCAAATATGTACGGGCAGGACATGTCCAGAGTGAAACCCACTGGATGAAGGCAGAACTGATCACCAACCGTCTGCCAGGCGGCTAAGGTTCCTGGGTCTCAAGCGCCTCGCCGGGTTCGCTCAGATCACCGAATCCGTCCAGCCCACAATATCCTTCGCCGCCTCGCCGAAGGCGCTGTCGAGCGCGCTGACATAGGCCGGATTGCCGCTGCCCGAGACGGGAGCGGATGCGGTGAAGCTCTTCGAGGCGCGCACCTCGCCGTTGCGGTCGTTCAGGATGCGCACGAAGAGATTGACCTCGGCATGCTCGCCACCATTGACGCGGACTTCGAAGGAGCGGATCTCGACGATCACCTGGTAGTCGATCGCCAGCCCCTCGCCCGGCTTGCCGACGCCGGCAAAGCTTCCGGAGCGCTGGAAGGTTTCGGCGAGCCTCGCCTGCACGATCAGCGGCAGCCGGTCGGCCCATTGCGCGCCCTTGAGATACTGGATCGAGCGATCTGACGGCTTGATGACGATGTTCTGGCTGTCCAGCGCCTTGAGCGCGGATGGCTGGGCGATCAGGATCTGGCGGCGGCTGTGGCCATGGGCGTCGATCGACGGGGCGGACAGCTCGAACGTATCGAGCGGCGCCGGCTTGCCTCCCAATGCCGCGCAACCAGCCAGCGTCAGGCCAAGCAAAACGGCCGCCGATCTATACCCACCCAACCCGAACGTCACGCGTGATCCCCACTGTCCCCGGATCGTATGATGAATCCGCATCCGCGGTCCATGTAATTGCTGCGGGCGGGCACGGAAGTCAACGCCGTGCCCTGCCATCGAACTGCCGGACCTCGCCGTCGCCGCCCGACAGGATGCGCTGCGGGTTGCGGCTGAGATCGGTCACCGCCTCTTCGATGCGACTGATCGAACGCCGGCTGTCCTGGACCAGCGCCTCGACATTCGACAGGCCCTGGCCCGAGAAGCGCGCGATGTTGTCGGTGATCGTGCCAAGCCGGGCGTTCAGCGTGTCGGCGACCTGCTTGAACGACTTCAGCGTGTCCCTGGCATCGGCCATGACGCCGTCGGCCTGGCCCGAACCGAGCAGCGTATCGACCCTTTTCAGGATGCCGTCGACGCGCACCGAGGCATCGTTGAGGCGCGACGCAAGCTGTTTGGCGTCCTTGATCGTCTCGTCGATGTCGTCGGCCCGGTCGGCGAACTTGTCGGTCACCTTGGCGATGTCGGCGGCGGCCTTGTTGGCATTTTCGCTGGCCTTCTGAATGTTGGCGAGCGCCACGCGCACCTGCGCCGGATCGATGCCGTCGAGCACATTGTCGACCTTTGCCAGCGTGCCTTGCGTGCGCGTGGCGAAATCGTTGACCGAGCCGACCGCGGTATCGACGTTCTTGATCACTCCGTCGAGCTGTCCGCTGGTCTCCTTCAGATTGGCGGTGACGGCGTCCACATTGGCGACGATGCTCTTGATCTTGTCCTTGTCGACGGCATTGAGCAGGCCTTCGGCAGCCTTCAGCGTGCCGTCGAGCTTGCCGGAAACACCCTTCAGCTCATCCGACAGCGCGCTGACGGCGGTCAGGAACTTGTCGATGCCGTCGGCATTCCTGGCCAGCGCATCGGAAAATGTCTGGGCGTTCTTGACGGTCTGGGTCAGCGGCCCGCGCACATCCCTGGTGAAACCTTCTAGGTCGGAAAGCACCTTGTCGGCGCGGGTGAAGATGTTCTGCGCCGTCTGCAGCAGGTTGGTGACCGCTGACGGATTGGCGATGATCTCGGCCGTCCTGCCTTCCTTTGCCGCCTCTTCCAGCAGGTTCGGTTCCTTGGGATCGGCGCCCTTCAATTCGATGTTGACCTGGCCGGCAAGGCTGGCGATGCCGATATCGGCCTGCGTCGATTTGGTGAGCGGCGTTGTCTGGTCGATCTCGGTCGTAGCAATGGCGGCATTGGGGTCATTGCGGTCGAAATAGACGCGCTTGACCACCCCGACCTTGACGCCGTTGAACAGCACCAGACTGCCGGGGCCGAGGCCGGAGGCCGAACCCTGAATGCGCACGCGCAGCTCCGCCGTCTCGCCGCGATCACCGATCTGGGCGGTCCAATAGACGAACCCGAACGCCGCCAGGATCGCAGCCAGGGTGAAAATGCCGACAATTACGTAGTTGGCTCTGGTTTCCATTGCCCCACTTATGTCTATGCGCGCGCGGCAAGATCAAGTTGCCGAGCGCGTTTTCCGCGGAAATAGGATTTGACCCACGGTTCTTCGCTTTTCAGCATGTCGTCGATCGTGCCTTCGACCAGGATTTTCTTGTTGCCGAGCACCGCCACGCGGTCGCAAGCGGTAAACAGCGTGTCGAGATCGTGCGTCACCATATAGACCGTCAGATCCATCGTATCGCGCAACTTCACCACCAATTCGTCGAATTCGGACGCGCTGATCGGGTCGAGGCCGGACGTCGGCTCGTCGAGGAAGACGATGTCGGGGTCGAGCGCCAGCGCCCGCGCCAGGGCGGCGCGCTTGATCATGCCGCCCGAAAGCTCCGAGGGAAATTTTTGCGCGGCGTCCGGCGGCAGGCCGACCAGTTCGATCTTGAGCAAGGCCAGCTCGTCCATCAGTTTCTTCGGCAGATCGAGATATTCGCGCATCGGCACCTGCACGTTTTCCTGCACGGTCAACGCCGAAAACAGGGCGCCGTGCTGGAAAAGCACGCCAAGGCGCATGTCGATGCGCAACCGCTCGATGTCGCTGGCCTTTTCGAGGTCGAGACCAAACAGCTTGATCGTGCCGGACTGCTTGTGCAGCAGGCCGAGAATCGTGCGCAGCAGCACCGATTTGCCGGCGCCCGAGGCGCCGACGAAACCGAGGATTTCGCCGCGCTTGATGTCGAGCGCCAGTTTGTCGAGGATCAGCTTGTCGTCCAGGGCAACGGTGATATCGCGCACCGACAGCACGATATCGTCTTCTTCCATTCCCTGCACAGCCTTGGTCGCCTTTGAGTTTCTGCGCATCATGTCAGAACTCGATCGATGCGTAGAAGATGGCAAAAAGGCCATCGAGGATGATGACGACGAAGATCGATTTCACAACCGAGGCGGTGACGTGCAGACCCAGCGATTCGGCGCTGCCGCCGACCTTCATGCCTTCTACGGAAGCAATGGTGCCGATGATCATGGCCATGAACGGCGCCTTGATCAGCCCGGCGAAGATGGTGCTGATATCGATTGCCCCGCGCAGCCGGTCGATGAAGGCCGTCGGCGCAATACCGGAATAAAGCCAGGCGGCTAGGATGCCGCCGCCAAGAGCGGCAAAATTGGCGACGATGGTGAGACAGGGCAGCGCGATCACCAGCGCCACCAGGCGCGGAAACACCAGCACGCCGATCGGGTTGAGGCCGATGACCTTCAGCGCGTCGACCTCCTCGCGCATCTTCATCGAGCCGATCTCGGCGGTGATGGCGCTGCCGGAGCGGCCGGCGATCATGATGGCGGTCATCAGCACGCCGAGTTCGCGCAGGATCAGCACGCCGACCAGATCGACAACGAAAATGTTGGCGCCGAAATAATTGAGCTGGTAGGCGCCCTGCTGGGCGACGATGGCGCCGACGATCGCCGACATCAGCACCACCACGGGGATGGCGCCGACCCCCATGCGATCGATCTGGTTGAAGATCGCCGCCGGATTGATGGCATGGCCGCGCCCGAGCTTCATCTGGGCGCCGCCGATGGTGGCGCCAAGGATGTTCATCGAGGCGAGGAAATCGTCGCGCATCTCATAGATGCGGCGGCCGACCGCCTCCAGCCCGCGGAGGATGATGTTGGGGCGCCGGACGCCGCGCGATTCGGGCTCGCGCCGGACAGCTTCGCCAACGGCGCCGAGCAGGATCGAGGCGACATCGCTTTGCCCCTGCATCTTGATCTCGACACCCTTCTTTTCGAAGACACTGACCAGGCGATCGATCAGCCAGGCGCCGGCGGTGTCCATCTTCTCGATGTGGGAAAGATCCAAAGCGAGCGTCTGGAAGCCTTTGCGCTGCTCGATCTTGCGCATCTCGGCGTCGATCAGCGCCACTGTCGTCGTCGTCCAGATGCCGGAGAAAGCGCAGCCGAGGACGCCGCCCTCCTCGCCGACCGCAACGCGGGGCTGGTGGTCGGCCTCCTTGGCGGCGTTGCCGCTTGCGTCGCGTTTGCCGATGGTCAACATGGCGTCCTGTTTAGCCTGACGGGTCGTACCTGTCGATTTGCCGACGACGCGTTGTCGCATAGCCGGAGCAGAAAATTATGGCGCGTGTCATTTCGGTTGAGGCCGAGCGTTTTCCCATTGCCGGCACCTTCACCATCTCGCGCGGGTCGAAGACCGAAGCCGAAGTCATTACCTGCACGATCAGTGATGGGGACAATCGCGGATGGGGCGAATGCGTCCCCTACAAGCGCTATGGCGAGACCATGGAGGGGGTGCGCGACGCCATCGAGGCCATGCGCCGGCAGATAGAAGGCGGCATCAGCCGCAAGGAACTGCTCGATGCGATGCCGGCGGGTGCTGCCCGCAACGCCATCGATTGCGCCTTGTGGGACCTGGAGGCCAAGATCAGCGGCGTTGCGGTCGCGGACGCCATCCACGTTGTGCCCTTGTCGGCGCTGGAGACGGCCTACACGCTGTCGCTGGGCGAGCCGGAGGCAATGGCGGCGCAAGCCCGCGCCAATGCCGGGCGGCCGCTGCTCAAGGTCAAGATTGGCGGCGACAACGACATGGCCCGCATCCGCGCCGTGACCGAAGCGGCGCCCGACAGCCGCATCATCCTCGACGCCAATGAAGGCTGGATCGATGCCAACATCATCGAGAATCTCGCTTTCGCCGCCGAACATGGCATAGCCCTGATCGAACAGCCGCTTCCCGCCGGCCATGATGCCATCCTGCGCCACATCGCGCATCCGGTGCCGATCTGCGCAGACGAAAGCCTCCACGAGGCGAAGGACCTCGAAGCGCTTGTCGGCCTCTATGACGCCGTCAACATCAAGCTCGACAAATCCGGCGGCCTGACCGCCGCCCTTACCCTTCGCGACCGCGCCCGGGAGCTGGGATTCGGCGTGATGGTCGGCTGCATGGTCGGCACGTCGCTGGCGATGGCGCCGGCAGTGCTTTTGGCGCAAGGCGCCGACTTCGTCGACCTCGACGGTCCGCTGCTGCTTGCCCGCGACCGCCAGCCCGGCCTCGTGTACCAGGGGTCGCTGGTGTTACCGCCTGACAGGATGCTGTGGGGCTGAACGCGCGGCGAGCCCGATCAGCGCCAGGCCGACGATGGCGATCGGGATCATCGCCAGGAAGCCGTCGACGCCGTAGCGCTCATAAAGCGGGCCGGACGCCAGCGTCACCGCCGCCATGAAGAAGCCGTTGAAGAAATAGGCAATGCCTTGCGCCGCACCCGTGCGTTCTTCCGAAACCGTTTCGCCGATCATCTTCTGCAGGCCGATCAACACCATCGCCACCGACACCGAATGCAGGGTCTGGACGCCGAAGAAACCGGCAACGCCAAGCCCGAGTGGCCAGATCAACGGAAAGGCGATCCAGCGCACGATGGAGCCGACGCCGGCGATCAGCATCACCTTGACGACTGAGACGGAGGCAAAAATACGGTTGAAAAACACGAACATGCAGACCTCGGCCACCACGCCCCAGGCCCACAGCAGGCCAACGACGGAATCGCTGATGCCGACCGATTTCCAGTAGATTGAGACAAAGCCGTAGAGGAAGGCATGGCTGGCGGTGATGATGCCGACGCCGAGGGTGAAATACAGGAAATACGGATTGAGAAGGCTCGGCGCCTGATGCTGGATGTCGGCGGCAGATAGCGGCGAAGCCCGGCGCGGGCGGCCAAGCCGCGGCGCCAGCAATCCGGCGACGAGCGCGGCAGACAATGCCGCAAAGATGATTACCGGCACGGCCTGCGGGCTCGTCCAGGCGAGGATAAAGCCGCCTGCGACATTGGCGCAGAGATAGGATATCGAGCCCCATTTGCGCATCGCGGTGTAGTTCGAGCCAAAGCGGCGCACACCCGACAGCGCGAGCGAATCGGCGATCGGCGAATGCGGCGTCCACACCACCGTCAGCGCCAGCGATACGGCAAGCACCATGGCGTAGGTCGGGTTGAGGAAATAGCCGGCGGAAAGCACCATCGTCGCGGCCACCAGCGCGATATAGACATCCGCCCTGTCCTTCGCCCGGTCGGCCAGCGCGGTCAGCAGGGGTGTTGTCACCACGCGCAGGAACATCGGCGCCGCCAGGATGATGGCGATCTGCTCGGCGTGGAAACCCTGCGCATGCAGCCACAGCGGGAAATAAGGCACATGCGTTCCCAGGGACATGAATAATGTCGCGAAGATCAGGCTCATGCGCAGTTCGAAATGGCGCGGCTTGACGAGTTGTTTGGGCGAGAGCGGCGGCAGCGACATGAATCGATCCAATTACGCTGCACAAAGGGCTGCAACGCAGATCGATCCCTTAACATGCGCGAAAGCGGTCCGAAACTGCCTGGACCAGTCGATTAACAGGAGGGTTATGCCGCTTCGACGACCCTGTCTTCGATCAGCAAGGGGATGAACGGCTCGTCCGGTGCTTCGGGCAGCACCAGCGCCCAGTGGATGATCTCCATCTTGCCATCGAAATGTTCGACCACCGCCGTGCAGCTCTCCACCCAGTCGCCGGTGTTGATGTACTGCACATTCTCATAAGTCTCGATCGCGGCGTGATGGATGTGGCCGCAGATGACGCCGTCGACATGCGAGCGGCGGGCCTCCTCGGTCAGCACGGTCTGGAACGAGCCGATGAAGTTGACCGCCTTCTTGACCTTGACCTTAGCCCAGGACGAGAACGACCAGTAAGGGAGACCCAGCAAATGGCGGAGCTTCGTCACCACACGGTTGACCATCATCGCGGCGTCATAGGCGTAGTCGCCGAGATAGGCCAGCCAGCGCGCATTGTGGACGACGGTGTCGAATTGGTCGCCATGGATGACCAGCAGGCGCCTGCCATCGGCGGTTTCGTGGATGGCGCGGTCGGCAACGACGATGCCGCCGAAATGCACGCCTTGGAACTGGCGCGCGAATTCGTCGTGATTACCGGCGATATAGGTGATCGAGGTGCCCTTGCGCGCCTTGCGCAGCAGTTTCTGGACGACGTCATTGTGGCTCTGCGGCCAGTGCCAGCTGCGCCGCAGACGCCAGCCGTCGACGATGTCACCGACGAGGTAGATGATATCGGCGTCGTGATACCGCAGGAAATCGATCAGGAACTCGGCCTTGGCCGCCTTCGATCCGAGATGCAGGTCGGATATGAACATGCTGCGGAAAGTGCGGGTTTCTGTACCGGACATCAGATCGTCACCGTTGCTTTCGCGCAGGCTATGCCCCGATTCATGCAACAACCGTATGACGGTTGCGATTGGGCCAGCCAAAGGGCTAGCGTGCCGCGCCATTCACAGGAGAAAATCGTCATGGATCTCGGCATCAAGGGCAAGAAAGCCATCGTCTGCGCATCGAGCAAAGGGCTGGGCCGCGGCTGCGCCATGGCGCTGGCCGAGGCCGGCTGCGATCTCGTCGTCAACGGCCGCAATGCCGAGCTGCTGGCAAAAACCGCAGCCGAACTGCGCGAACGCTACGGCGTGAAGGTGACCGAGACCGTCGGCGACGTCTCGAAACCCGACGTGCAGCACGCGCTCCTTGCCGCCTGCCCCGACCCGGATATCCTGGTCAACAACAATGGCGGCCCGCCCTTGCGCGATTTCCGCGAGCTCGACCGCGCAAAGATTCTCGAGGGCGTGACGCAGAACATGGTGACGCCGATCGAACTGGTGCAGGCCGTGATCGACGGCATGGCCAAGCGCGGCTTCGGCCGCATCGTCAACATCACCTCGCTGTCGGTCTACGTCCCGATCCCCGGCCTCGATCTGTCGTCCGGCGCGCGCGCCGGGCTGACTTCGTTCCTGGCCGGCGTGGCGCGCACGGTGATCGACCGCAACGTCACCATCAACAGCCTGCTGCCGGGCAAGCTCGACACCGACCGGCTGCGCGGCCCGCATGAGGCCGGCACGATGGAAGACCCGGCAGCGGCCGCAGCGCGCAAGACCCGCATCAGCGCCGACGTTCCGGCCAAGCGGCTCGGCACGCCGGAAGAGTTCGGCCAGATCTGCGCCTTTCTGTGCTCGGTCCATGCCGGCTATCTCACCGGTCAGAACATCCCGGTCGATGGCGGCCTCTATGTCAGCGCGTTCTAAAGGGCTCGATGGATAATCGGCAGGATTTCAGCGCAATTATTTGAAATAGTTCGATATTTCCGGCCCCGGTTGTTTTAGCCGCCCTTGCGTTATTTGGCGTCGCGAAAAACCATTTTTGCGTGCTAAAAGGCTGCAAAGCAGGTTTGAGGGAGCGGCCGCATGGAAGGCGAGAACAAGAAAACGGCACGTTCGGACCTCGACGAAGCCGCCCTCTACTTCCATAAGCATCCAAGGCCGGGAAAGCTCGAGATTCAGGCAACCAAGCCGCTCGGCAACCAGCGCGATCTGGCGCTGGCCTATTCGCCGGGTGTTGCCGCGCCCTGCCTCGAAATCCGCGACAATCCGGCAACCGCGGCCGATTATACAGCGCGCGCCAATCTGGTCGGCGTCGTCTCCAACGGCTCGGCCGTGCTCGGGCTCGGCAATATCGGCCCGCTCGCCTCCAAGCCGGTGATGGAAGGCAAGGCGGTGCTGTTCAAGAAATTCGCCGGCATCGACGTCTTCGACATCGAGATCGACGCGCCGGGCATAGAGCGCATGGTCGAGACGATCTCGGCGCTGGAGCCGACTTTCGGCGGCATCAATCTCGAGGACATCAAGGCGCCCGAATGCTTCGAGGTCGAGGCGCAGTTGAAGGCCCGCATGGGCATTCCCGTCTTCCATGACGACCAGCATGGCACCGCCATCATCGTCGCCGCCGCCGTGCTCAACGGGCTGGAATTCGCCGGCAAGACCATTTCCGACATCAAGATCGTCACCTCAGGCGCCGGTGCGGCAGCGCTCGCCTGCCTCAACCTGTTGGTCTCGCTTGGCGCCAAGGTAGAGAATATCTGGGTCACCGACCGCTTCGGCGTCGCCTACAAGGGCCGCACCGACGAGATGGATCGCTGGAAAGACCCCTATGTGAAGGACACCGAGGCGCGCACGCTGGCCGATGTGATCCCTGGCGCCGACGTTTTTCTCGGCCTGTCGGCCGCCGGCGTGCTGAAGCCGGAATTACTTGATCATATGGCGCCTAAGCCGTTGATCCTGGCGCTGGCCAACCCCAATCCCGAGATCATGCCGGAGGTCGCGCGCGCCGCCCGTCCCGACGCGATGATCTGCACCGGCCGTTCCGATTTTCCCAATCAGGTCAACAACGTGCTTTGTTTTCCTTACATCTTCCGCGGTGCGCTGGACTGCGGCGCCAGCGCCATCAACGAGGAGATGAAGATGGCCGCGGTCAGGGCAATTGCTGCCCTTGCCCGCGAGGAACCATCCGACGTCGCCGCCCGCGCCTATTCCGGCGAGACGCCGATCTTCGGACCCGACTTCCTTATCCCCTCGCCCTTCGATCCCCGCCTGATCCTGCGCATCGCGCCGGCGGTGGCCAAGGCTGCCTGCGACACCGGCGTCGCGACCCGGCCGATCACCGACTTCGCCGCCTATATCGACCAGCTCAACCGCTTCGTCTTCCGCTCCGGCCTGGTGATGAAGCCGGTGTTTTCGTCGGCCAAGGCGTCGACCGCCAAGCGCGTCATCTATGCCGACGGCGAGGACGAGCGCGTGCTGCGCGCAGCCCAGGTGGTGCTGGAGGAAGGCATTGCCGAGCCGATCCTGATCGGCCGCCCGCATGTCATCGAGGTCAGGCTGAAGCGCTACGGCCTGCGTATCAAGCCGGGCGTCGATTTCGGCCTGATCAACCCTGAGGACGATCCGCGCTACCGCCATTATGTCGACCTGTTGATCGAGCTTGCCGGCCGGCGCGGCGTGACGACGGAGGCCGCGCGCACCATGGTGCGCACCGACAATACGGTGATTGCGGCACTGGCGCTGAAGCGCGGCGATGCCGACGCCATGATCTGCGGCCTCGAGGGCCGTTTCGAGCGGCATCTGCGCAATGTGACGCTGGTCATCGGACCACGCGCAGGCGTCAAGGACCGCGACCTGTCGACGCTGTCGATGCTGATCTCCCAACGCGGCATCATCTTCCTCACCGACACCCATGTCTCGGTCGACCCGACGGCCGAGGAGATCGCCGAAATGACCATTCTGGCGGCCGAGGAAATCCAGCGCTTCGGCATCGAGCCGAAGGCAGCGCTGCTGTCGCATTCGGATTTCGGCTCGCGCGATTCTCCCAGCGCGCTGAAGATGCGGCAGGCGGCGGCGATCCTGGCGCGCGTTGCGCCCGACCTGCAATGCGACGGCGAGATGCATGCCGATTCAGCCCTGTCGGAGCATCTGCGCCAGCGCGTCTATCCGCATTCGCGGCTGAAGGGCGAAGCCAATCTCCTGGTGTTCCCCAACCTCGACTCCGCCAACATCACGCTGACCGCGCTGCGCACGATGATGGACGCGCTGCATGTCGGGCCGATCCTGCTTGGCACCGACAAGCCGGCGCATATTTTGACCCCGTCAGTGACCTCGCGCGGCGTCGTCAACATGACGGCGCTTGCGGTGGTCGAGGCGGCGCACAAGGCGCAGGCGGTGGTTCATTTCGGCTGAGTTTCTCACGCAGGCGCGAAGCGGTAATGCCCGGTCTGCTTGAAGGCGAACAGCGTGTCCTCCTCGCGGGCGCCCGCCCCGATATTGTGGATGACCAGCGCTCGTTCCGGCACGTCCGCCGAGCGTTCGGATGAGACGATGATGATGTGCGGCAGGTTGCCGGGCAGCATCTGGGTGACGATATCGCCCGGCTGAAAGTCGGGAGGATACTCGCTGGCGGGCAAGGAAACTCCGTTGCGCCCGAAAAATGCGGCAAGATTGCCGACCCGTCGGTGGTCGATGTTGCGGTCGGTCGCTTTCAGGCCCCAGGTCTTGGGGTAGGCGGCGAAATTGGCGGCCATATCCTCATGCACCAGTTTCTGCAGGTCGAGCTTGAAGGCGCGGCGATAGGCGCGGACAATGACGTCCGTGCACACGCCTCGATCCGGCGCGACATCGCCGCCGGGATAGTCGAGGCGGACATAGGTCGGGTCGTAGAATGTGGTGACGCCGATCTGCTCACGCGCGGCTTCGACCAATTTGCTGCGCCAGTCCGGAGCGGCTGGATTTTCCTGCGCCAAGGCTGCGGGCGCCGCCAGGCCCAGGAGGCCGAACTGCAGTGCGGTTCGACGGGTAATCGCGGTCATGCCAGCTCCCCGGGGCATTGCTGGATCGTGGGATAATTCCGGGGCGATTGCGCCTTTTTCATGCAGCGGTGAGATCGCACAGTTGCCGCTCTATCCAAACGCCTCCTGCAACGCGTCTATGGGCTAAGACCATCTTTGGTTGTAGATTGAGGGAACGGTTAACCGCGAATCCGGTAGACAGGCAGGCAAGCGGGGTTCGGGCAATGACGGGCGGACGATGGAGGCTGAAGCACCTGGCTGCGCTGCTCGGAGCGCTTGTGCTTTCGGCCGTCGCCACCACTGAACCGCAGGCCGCCTCCCGCGTTTGCCGTCAACTGGAAGCCGAGCTTGCTTCTTCATCGAATGGCGGCGGCAATTCCAGCATGGTGCGGAAGTATGACAAGGCCATCTCCCGCCAGTTCGAACAGCTATCAAAGGTGCGCGGTCGTGCGAGCGATGCGAATTGCGGGTTTTCGCTGTTTTCGCGCAATGTCAGCCAATGTGCTGCGCTGAACAGCAGCATCGATCGCATGAACGCCAATCTCGATGCGTTGCAAGCCAAGCGCGCGCAGCTTGCCGGCGGCGGCTCGCGGCGCGACCGCGGCCGCATCCTGGCCGCGCTCGACGCCAATGGCTGCCGTGACGAGCCCGCGCCGCGCCGGGAGCCGCTGCAGGAAGCCAGCCGCGAACCCGACGACGGCAATCTGTTCGACCAGCTTTTCGGCGGCAACCGGCAGATCGACACGCTCGATCAGCCCGATGATCCCGGCGAGGAGCGCAATGTGCGCCGGGTGCTCAATCAGCCCGGCGTGCCGGATTTCCCGACGGTCGGCGGCGAGTTCCATACGAGCTGCGTGCGCACCTGCGACGGCTATTTCTTCCCGATGTCGAACTCGGCTTCGCTCGGCGATTTCGAGCGCGACCAGAAGAATTGCGAATCGAGCTGCCCCGGCACCGAAATGCAGGTGTTCTATTCGCGCGGCATGGAAGACGATTCGGCCAACATGACGTCGTCGGTGACCGGGAGGCCCTACAGCGAGTTGCCTACCGCCTATCTCTACAAACAACCCAACCAGTCGCGGCCGCAGGCATGTGGCTGCAACGCGCAGGCCGGAAATTTCAAGATCATCGGCGGTAACCCGCCACCGCCCGAGCAGTTTCAGCCCGATATTGAGACCACGCCGTTCATTCCGGTGCCGGCGGCCAAACCCGATCCGGGCGCGGATCCGGAGACGCTGGCGAACGTACAAGGCGGGCTCGACCGCGCCGCCATCAAGCGCCTTGCCGTCAAGCCGGTGGTGTCGCCGGTGTCGCTGATCCCGCCGGACCAGCGCAAGGTCAGGGTCGTCGGGCCAGCGTTCCTTCCCGACCCAGCAGCGGCAATAGATCTGCAAGCTCCGGCCCGGAAGCAAGTCCGGTAAGCGCCAGCCTGAGCGGCATGAACAGCGCCTTGCCCTTGCGGCCGCTGGCTTCCCTGATCCTGGCCGTCCAGTCTTTCCAGACCGTACCGGTCCACGGCTCTTCCGGCAACAGGTCGAAGGCCTGCTGCAGGAAGTCGCGATCCTCGTCGGAAAATTCCGGCGCGGGCTGCGGGCCGTCGGCAAGGATGCGCCACCAGCCGACCGCGTCGCTCAGCCGGTCGAGATTGCCGCGCACCGCCAGCCAGAACGGCTCGGCCTTGTCGCCGGAGATGCCGAGCACGATCAGCCGATCCCGCGCCTCGGAAAACGGCATGTGGTGCATGAGCGCACGATTGAGCACGAACAGCTCGTCCGGGTCGAATTTGGCCGCCGATTTCGACGTGGCGGCGGGATCGAAGCGCGCGGCCAGTGCCGGCATGTCATGCACCGCTGCGACATTTTCCGAGGTGCCGACAAGGACGGCCAGCGAAGCCACAGCCATCGGTTCGATGCCCTCCTCGCGCAGGCTTTCGATCGACAGCGCACCGCTGCGCTTCGACAGGCCCTCGCCCGAGGCCGTGGTCAAGAGATTGTGGTGGCCGAAGACAGGCGGCTCGGCGCCCAATGCCTTGAACAGCGCGATCTGCACGCCGGTGTTGGTGACGTGGTCGTCGCCGCGGATGACATGACTGACCCCCATCTCGATGTCGTCGACGACCGAAGGCAGCGTGTAGAGATAAGTGCCGTCCTCGCGCCGCAGCACCGGATCGGACAGTGAGGCCAGATCGACGGTTTCCTCGCCGCGCACCAGATCGTTCCAGTGCACTTCGGTGCGTTCGGGCTGCAGCGGATCGCTGGTGAAATTCGGCAGCAGAAAGCGCCAGTGCGGCCGGCGGCCATCGGAGCGGTATTCGGCGATCTGCTGCTGCGAAAGCGCCAGCGCCTCGCGGCCATAGACCGGCGGCAGGCCGCGCGTGCGGCGCACCTTGCGGCGCAGGTCGAGTTCTTCGGGGGTCTCGTAGCAGGGATAGACAACGCCGGCTCTCTGCAGCCGCTCCACCGCCGCGTCGTAAGTTTCGAAGCGCCGCGACTGGTATTCGGTGGCGTCGGGAAAAATCCCCAGCCAGTGCAGGTCGTAGAGGATGGCGTCGGAAAATTCCTGCCTCGAGCGGGCAATGTCTGTGTCGTCGAAGCGCTGAATGAAACGGCCCTTGTTGTTCATGGCAAACAGCCAGTTGAACAAGGCGGTGCGGGCATTGCCGATATGAATGCGGCCGGTTGGTGAGGGGGCAAAACGGACGGTAACTGTCATGGGCGGGGCGTAACGGATGCTCTTGGAATTGACAAGACGCGCCCCCGCGCGACGCCAAAGACATAATGCACGCCAGCTAAAATGAAAAGGCTGTGAGCCAGAATCCGGCCGGGCCTGTCTCGGGTGAACCGCTCACCAGCGGTCCACGCCGGCAGAATCGGGCTTTCCTCAGCCGCTTTTTGTCCCCGTTATCCACATATGTGACACACAAGATGTTGGGGTCACAAAAGCTACGCAAACGAATCCTTGACGACGCAAACCGAGTCGCCTTTTATGTGCCATGTGCTCTTGTTGAGGGCGCGACCGGAGAGTTTCGAGCCCGGTCATTTTTCCCGGATTTTGTGCGTTTTGGCCATGATTTCCGCCTGTTTACGAGGCTGGCGGAAGCGTTGGATCGTGGGGGCTTCGGGAGCGAAAAGGGAGATTTGTCGGACTGGAATAAATTGTCTGTTAACACTATATTTAGTGTTTGCAGGCAAGTTCGACGCTAGATAATGTGAATTTCCCTCGGTCGAGGGAATCGAGGAAAAATTCAGTTTTGAGGGAACCGCAGGGTTCGGCGCAGAGTTGGAACAGCGGCTTCGTAAGAAGCTCGACCGGCAAGGCGACGAAGACTGCCACAAGGAGAGCCGGTGTTTTCGAACGCCGGCAGACGGCGGACATGCGCGTTTCGCATTGGGGGCAGAAATCCCCGGGGAAAAGCGCTATATATAGACAAAAGGGACCGGACCAATGCGCATCGAGCGTCGTTTCACCAAGCCAGGCCAATCAGCTTACGCGGAGATCGAATTCCGCAAGGCGCTTTCGGAGATCAAGAATCCGGACGGCTCGGTGGTGTTCCGCTTGGACAATATCGATGTGCCGGCGCAGTTCTCGCAGGTTGCCGCCGACATCCTGGCGCAGAAGTATTTCCGCAAGGCCGGCGTGCCCGCGCGCCTGAAGAAGGTCGAGGAGAACGACGTCCCCTCCTTCCTGTGGCGCTCCGTCGCCGACGAGGCCGAGCTTGCCAAGCTGCCGGAAGCCGAGCGCTACGGTTCCGAAATCGACGCCCGCCAGGTCTTCGACCGGCTGGCCGGCACCTGGACCTATTGGGGCTACAAGGGCGGCTACTTCAAGTCGGAAGAAGACGCGAGCGCCTTCCGCGACGAACTCGCCTATATGCTCGCCACCCAGCGCGTTGCGCCGAACTCGCCGCAATGGTTCAACACCGGCCTGCACTGGGCCTACGGCATCGATGGTCCGAGCCAGGGCCACTATTATGTCGACCCGTTTACCGGCAAGCTGACCAAGTCGAAGTCCTCCTACGAGCATCCGCAGCCGCATGCCTGTTTCATCCAGGGCGTGCAGGACGATCTCGTCAACGAAGGCGGCATCATGGACCTGTGGGTGCGTGAAGCGCGTCTGTTCAAATATGGCTCGGGCACCGGCTCCAATTTCTCGATGCTGCGCGGCGAAGGCGAAAAGCTGTCGGGCGGCGGCCGTTCGTCCGGCCTGATGAGCTTCCTCAAGATCGGCGACCGCGCGGCGGGCGCCATCAAGTCGGGCGGCACCACGCGTCGTGCGGCCAAGATGGTCATTGTCGACGCCGACCATCCCGATATCGAGGAATTCATCGACTGGAAGGTCAATGAAGAGCAGAAGGTGGCGTCGCTGGTCACCGGCTCCAAGATCGTGAAAAAACATCTCGAAGCGATCATGAAGGCCTGCATCAACTGCGAAGGCCATGATGACGACTGCTTCGACCCGTCGATCAACACCGCGCTGAAGCGCGAGATCAAGGCGGCCAAGAAGTCGGCCGTGCCGGAGAACTACATCTACCGTGTCATCCAGTTCGCCAAGCAGGGCTACACCTCGATGTCGTTCAAGACCTACGACACCGACTGGGATTCCGACGCCTACCTCACCGTTTCCGGCCAGAACTCCAATAATTCGGTGTCGCTGAAGGACAATTTCCTGCGCGCCGTCGAGGACGATGCCGACTGGCACCTCACCGCCCGCAAGGACGGCAAGGTGCTGAAGACGCTGAAGGCGCGCGACCTGTGGGAGAAGATCGGCTACGCCGCCTGGGCTTCGGCCGATCCGGGCCTGCATTTCAACACGACGATGAACGACTGGCACACCTGCGCTTCGGCCGGTGCGATCCGGGCCTCCAATCCGTGCTCGGAATACATGTTCCTCGACGACACGGCCTGCAACCTGGCCTCGATCAACCTGCTGCCCTACCGCAATGCCGACGGCACGATCGACATCGCCGCCTACGAGCACACGGTGCGGCTGTGGACCGTCGTTCTCGAAATCTCGGTGATGATGGCGCAGTTTCCGTCGAAGGAGATCGCCAAGCAGTCCTACGAATACCGCACGCTCGGCCTCGGCTATGCCAACATTGGCGGCCTGCTGATGACGTCCGGCATTCCCTATGATTCCGACGAGGGCCGCGCCATCTGCGCAGCACTCACCGCCATCATGACCGGCGTCGCCTATGCCACCTCGGCCGAGATGGCCGGCGAGCTCGGCGCCTTCGCCGACTACGACCGCAATGCGCAGAACATGCTGCGCGTCATGCGCAACCATCGCCGTGCCGCCTATGGCGAAAAGCAGGGCTACGAGAAGCTCGCCGTCAATCCGGTGCCGCTGGTCGCGTCCGACCTGAAGCAGCAGGAACTGGCCGCGCACGCCAAGGCTGCCTGGGACCGCGCCATCGAACTCGGCGAAGAGCATGGCTACCGCAATGCGCAGGCGACCGTGATTGCGCCGACCGGCACGATCGGCCTGGTCATGGATTGCGATACCACCGGCATCGAGCCCGACTTCGCGCTGGTGAAGTTCAAGAAGCTTGCCGGCGGCGGCTATTTCAAGATCATCAACCGCGCCGTGCCGGAAGCGCTGCGCACACTGGGTTACTCAGAAAGCCAGATCGCCGAGATCGAGGCCTATGCGGTCGGTCACGGCAACATGAACCAGGCGCCGGCGGTCAACCCCGGCTCGCTCAAGGCGAAGGGCTTCACCGACGACAAGATCGCGGCGCTCAATGCAGCACTGAAGTCGGCCTTCGACATCAAGTTCGTCTTCAACCAGTGGACGCTCGGCGCCGACTGGGTGAAGGAGACGTTCGGCTTCACCGACGAGCAGCTCAACGACTTCTCGTTCGAGATGCTGCCGGCGCTCGGCTTCTCCAGGAAGGACATCGAAGCCGCCAACATCCATGTCTGCGGTGCGATGACGCTGGAAGGCGCGCCCTTCCTCAAGGCCGAGCATCTCGCGGTGTTCGACTGCGCCAGCCCGTGCGGCAAGATCGGCAAGCGCTCGCTGTCCATCAACAGCCACATCCAGATGATGGCGGCGGCACAGCCTTTCATCTCCGGCGCCATCTCCAAGACCATCAACATGCCCAACGATGCGACGGTGGAAGACGCCAAGGGCGCCTACATGCTGTCGTGGAAGCTGGCGCTGAAGGCCAACGCGCTCTATCGCGACGGCTCGAAGCTGTCGCAGCCGCTCAATTCGTCGCTGCTCGCCGACAGCGAGGACGACGAGGACGACGCGGTCGAGCAGTTGATCGCGGCGCCCGCTTCACAGCGTGCCGTGCAGGTCACCGAGAAGATCGTCGAGCGCGTCATCGAACGCCTCTACCGCGATCGTGAAAAACTGCCGAATCGCCGCAAGGGCTACACCCAGAAGGCAGTCGTCGGCGGCCACAAGGTCTACCTGCGCACGGGCGAATTCGACGACGGCCGCATCGGCGAGATCTTCATCGACATGCACAAGGAAGGCGCCGCTTTCCGAGCGATGATGAACAACTTCGCCATCGCCATCTCGCTTGGCCTGCAATATGGCGTGCCGCTCGAGGAATTTGTCGAGGCCTTCACCTTCACCAAATTCGAGCCGGCCGGCATGGTGCAGGGCAACGACGCGATCAAGAATGCGACGTCGATCCTCGACTACGTGTTCCGCGAACTCGCCGTGTCCTACCTCGGCCGCCACGACCTCGCCCATGTCGACCAGTCGGATTTCGACAAGACGGCGCTCGGACGCGGCATCAACGAAGGCAAGGCGACGCCGTTCTCGAAGGGCCTTACCCGCGGCGCCTCGCCGGTCAAGTTGGTGTCTGGCCTAGGTGGCGAACCCAAGGGTTTTGCCGGATCACCTGCCGCGGCCCCGGCCCGGGTCACTCCAACTGCGTTCTCAGGCTCCAACGTGTTGGCGCTTAAACCAGCAAGCGACGAAGCCATCGCCTACAAGCGCGACTATGAGGAGCGAGCCAAGGAACTGGTCGAAGATATTGTTTCCGAGGAGGCAGCCGACCTCACCGGTTTGTTCACCGACGAAGCAGCGAAAGAAGCGGCCGAGGCAAAGGCGCTTGCCTCCACGCGCCGTCAGCAATCCTTGATGCAAGGCTACACCGGCAACGAATGCTCGGAATGCCACAACTTCACCATGGTGCGGAACGGAACGTGCGAGAAGTGCGATACTTGTGGATCGACGAGCGGGTGCAGCTGAGAACTCATGCCGCCTCGGCTTACAGTCCGCGAAGTCATTCGCCTGCTGGAGACCGACGGTTGGTATCTGGTTGCAACCAAGGGCAGCCATCGCCAATATAAGCACAAAACCAAAGCCGGCCGCGTCACCGTGGCCGGCAAACCGTCTGAAGAGGTTGCGCCAGGAACACTGAACAGCATCCTCAAGCAGTCCGGTTTGAAGGAGTGATTGTATGCGTTACGCGGTGGTGATTGAAAAAGCAGGCAACAATTTCTCTGCCTATGTGCCGGACCTACCCGGCTGCATCGCAACTGGTGCTACCGTGCCAGAAGTAGAAATCGAAATTCGCGACGCTATACGCTTTCACATCGAGGGCTTGCGTGCCGATGGGCTGGAGGTGCCCAAAGGAATCAGTCTCGCGGAATACGTAGAGGCATAAGCGGTAGCCTTCAGGACAACATCCTATCCCGGCACCCGCAGCGTCTGATCGTCGAACAGCGGCTCGTCCTGCCCCGCCCGAACGAACAGCACCCTCCGCCCCTCACCCGCCGGCGCCTCGAAATACTGAATACCATCCGGCATTTCGCCCCAGTCGCCGCAGGGCGGTTCGGGAACTTCGTCATTGGCTAGCGCCTTCAGCTCTTTCGCATAGGCAGCATCGGGGCTGAATGTGTAGCGTTTGACGCCCGCGGGCACGGTGCCCTCGGTGTAGGGCGTCAGCACGCAGCGGGCGCTGACTGATTTGTCGGTCTTTTCCAGCAACAGGCGCAACACCGCGGCCTCGGCGGTTTCGCCTGATTTGATGTCGAACACCTCGACCAGCGGATCGGGCGCGCCGCCATCGCTGTATTTGATGGCGAGCGCGTTGCCGACGAATTCGAAGTGGATCTGGCGAAAACCGAAATCGCAGCGCTGCACCCAGGCGGCCAGCCCAACCGTCTTGTCGGCCATTTTTTCCCAGACGCATTTGTCGATCGGCGGGCGCGATGGCGCCGGCTCGTCCGCCCGCGCTGCGGCTGATATCGTCGCCGAGGCAAACAGCGTGCAGATCCAGACAATCGGTCTCATGGCGCTATTCATCGCTGCATCCTGTCAATGTGAAGGCGTCCCACGCCGAGCCGTCCGGATTGGCATTGGCGAAATCGGCAAATTCGGTGAAGCCCGCGCCGAAATCGGGCAGCAACAGCCCTTTCGGCGCCGGTGTCGCTTCGCGCGAATTCAGCTGCTCGGCGCCGCCTCCGGTCAAGGCATAGACCTGGCCCATCCATATCCGGCACATGCCGCTGCCGTCCTCCAGCCCCGCTTCGCGGTCGTCGTCGGTGCAGGCGTGGCGGATGGTGCCGAGCGGAAACGAATTTTTGCCATTGGTCCAGGTGATGTCGGCCGGCAAGCGCGTGTCGGTGTTGGGCACGGTCACCGAAAACACTTCGGCCGTCAGTGCCGCCGGCTCATTGTTCAGCGGCCGGAATTGCATCACCGCGCCCGAACGCGGCTCGCGGTAGGTGGCATGGCTGAGCAGACATTCTTTTGCGCTCGCTGCCTGCACGGCGCCGAGCAGAGCCAGGCAAACGACGGCCAGCCTGCGGACGATCATTGGATGTCTCGTCATGAAAGTGGCGCCTCAGATAAAACCGACCAGCCACGCCGCGCCGCCCAGAAACGCGGCCGAACAGACCCACAGCAGCCAAAGCCCGCGCACCCTGCATTCGAGCACTGCCGAGGCGGGGTTGGCTGGGTCGTAATGCACGTCGACCTTGCCGCCCTCGGCATAGCTGCGCGCCTGGCCGCTGACGAGGCCGGGCATTGAAGCGGTGACCGTGGCGCCGAAGGTGACGCGGTCTGAGGTGTAGTGCTGGCCTGCGACGCCGTAGCTGTACACGATGCGGGATTTGAAGACGGTGCTCCAGCGTCGATGGCTGCTGTAGTTTCGCAGCGTCTGCAGGCCCGAGGAGTCAATGCGGCCGGGGGCGACCGGCCATTTAGACGCCTGCTCGGCAAGCGACTTCTGGACGAAGGCCATGCGCAGGATCATCAGGCCCATGAACAGCAGCAGCGCTCCGGCGCCGAGGTTCTGCGGCTTGGGCAGGTGCGGCCGGATCGCCTCCAGCACGCCACCGAGCGAAAACACCAGCACCACCGTGCCGATCACCAGCCCGGCCGAGAGCTTGACCATGAACTTGAAGGCGCCGTCCGGCAGGGTGCGTTCGATCACGGCCTTGCCCGGATCGGCCGGATTGTAGAAGACGGTCACTTCAGCGCCGGTGGGAAACTGCGCCAGGGTTTCGGTGACTTCGAAATTCCCCAGATTCTCCTTCACGCTGTAGCGCGAGCTTTGAAATTTCTTTTTACCGACCTTGTATTCGAAGGTGATCGCCGGAAAATTGCGCATCTCGGTGGTGTCGCTGCTGTCCGAGCCGACGCCCGACCTTCTGACTTCACGCGCCTCGACGCGCGACGAGATGATCTTGCCCGGCGCCGGCAGCCAGTGGCTCATCGCCTGCACCTCGCGCCATTTGACGAAGGTGATGAACGACAGACCGCCCGCGATCGCGCAGGCAAATCCGACAATCAGAAATTTGAGCTCTACGTCCACCGCGTCCCCCAGGAGTGCCGGAAGCTGCAAATAGATAGCACGGCGAAGGCAATGTCTTGATTATTCGCAAAGGACGAACCGCCCTTCCTCGGGTATCGAAGCCCCGCCAACTTTGTTAAGAGTCGCCCAAACTGTTAGGAGCCATGAGACCAGGATGACAGCACTGCGCGTTCTCTCGGATGCCTTCATTCCGGAACTCCCGAACCACTACAAAGGCAAGGTCCGCGAGAATTACGATCTGCCGGATGGCCGCCGCATCATCATCGCCACCGACCGGCTGAGCGCCTTCGATGTGATCCTGACCGCTGTCCCGCTCAAGGGCGAACTGCTGACCCAGACGGCGCGCTACTGGTTCGAGGAAACGGCGGACATCTGCCCCAACCATGTGCTCGATTATCCCGACCCCAATGTCGTCGTCGGCACCAGGCTCGACATTCTGCCGGTGGAAATCGTTGTTCGCGACTACCTCGCCGGCACCACCAGCACTTCGGTGCTGACGAAATACAAGAACGGCGAACGCGATATGTACGGCATCCGCCTGCCGGACGGACTGCGCGACAATGAGAAGCTGCCGCAGGCCATCATCACGCCGACCAGCAAGGCGCTCGATGGCGGCCATGACGAGCCCTTGACGCGTGACGAGATCCTGACGCGCGGCCTGTTGTCGGAAGAGCAATGGGACACCGTCTCGCGCTATGCGCTGGCGCTGTTTGCGCGCGGCAAAGCGTTGGCCGCCAAGCGCGGCCTGATCCTGGTCGACACCAAATACGAGTTCGGCACGGACAAGGATGGCGCCATCGTCCTTGCCGATGAAATCCATACGCCCGATAGCAGCCGCTACTGGCTTGCGGCAAGCTATGAGGAGCGCTTCAAGGCAGGCGAGCGGCCGCAAAGCTTCGACAAGGACTTTATTCGCGCCTGGGTAACCGCACGCTGCGATCCCTACAAGGACCGTATTCCGAAAATCCCCGCCGAACTCATCGAGCAGACGTCGCGTGTCTATACGCAGGCCTTTGAGACCATCACCGGCAAGACCTTCACCGCCGATATCTCGGGAAAGACGGTGCTGGACCGCATTCGCGAGAACCTGCGCCCTTATTTCTGACGGCGGCTGGCGGCCGCCGGTCAACTTGCCGAGGTCGCGGACACGGACGGTTCTGGCGGAGCGCGCCACGTGCCGAGATATGATCCGCACAGGATGAGCGCGAAAGCCGCTACAATGCCGATATCGAGCGGCTCTGAAAGGACGAGCACGCCGGCTGCCACGGAGACGGCGGGCGCCACATAGGTTATGACGACCGCCCGTTCGGGGCCGATCTCCCGCACCAGCAGGAAGTAGGTGGCGAAGGCAATCGCCGTGCAAAACACGCCAAGACCGAGGATTGCGCCAACCACCATTGTCGACGGCATGGCCGCCGGCCAGGCCAACGCCGCCGGCACGGCGTAGATCAGCGCGGCCCCTGCCAGACAGACTGCCGTCAGCGAGGTTGCCGGCAAATCGTTGAGCCAGCGCGACGCGATGATCGAACCCGAGGCATAGCAGGCCGCGGCCATGAGAATCTCGACGACCGCGAGAAATCCGCCACCCAAGGTCGGCAGCGCCAGCACGAAGACACCGGCAAAACCGAGGAAAAGGCCGGTCCAGCGGCGTATCCCCAGCCGCTCATCCGAACCCATCAGCTTTGAGATCGCGACGGTTACGGCCGGCGTCATGGCAATCAGCAGTCCCGCGGTGGAACTGTCGATGCTGACTTCGCCATGGGTGATCAGCCCCCATGGCAGGATCATCTCGACCAGACAGAATGCGGCGACCGCCGGCCAATGTGTCTTCAGCCATCCGAAACTGCGCTGGACAAGGACGAAGGGCAGCAGCGCGAGCGCGCCGACGGCTGTTCGGGCAAAGACCAGGAAGGGCACCGACACCTCGGCAACCGCCAGCTTGATCAACAAATAGGGAATGCCCCACAGGAGGCTGAGCAGCACGAACAAAAACAGTCCGCGGCGCGTCATGACGGCCTCACAGCCAGAAAGGTGGTCCACTCTTCGCGATCGCGGCCGACGTTGAATTCGTCTCCGACAAGGACCAGCCCGGCGTTTTCGAGGCGGGCCGCGAAGTCGTCCCTGCGCCAGTAGACCGTATGATATTCGCCGCTCTTCTCGCCGTCGCCAATGCGCATCGAGACGAGGAAGGCGCCGCCCGGCCGCAGCGACCCGGCAATCTTGGCAAGCACCTGGTCGGCCTGCTCGCGCGGCACGTGGATCAGGACGCACAATGCGAGCACCGCGTCGTAGGGGCCGCCGAGATCGTCGGTGATGAGATCGAGAAACTCACCATGCTTGCCGCGTGCGGCCTGCAACTCGAGAAACCGCTTCGTTGCGTCTGTGCGCCGAACCTGGACACCGAGCCCTTCGACGAAGTCCGCATCGTATCCGGGTCCCGAACCGACTTCAAGAATCCGGCCACCTTTGCCGGCGATCTTCACCAGGCGCTTCAGCCATTTCTGTTCTCTTTGGTTCGGAACGTGCCGCACCAGAGCGTCGTAGCGTTCGGCATAGTCCTCATAGGCGTTGATCGTTTGTCGGCTCTTCGCCAGATCCTCGGATAACACAGTCATCTTTCCCTCCCCTGGTCAAAGAGCTTGCTTAGCCAATGGTGCCGGGAGGCACGCGTCCGTCAAGCATGCCGATATCCCTGAGGAAATGATCCGACAGCGAGCGGCGGTCGAGCAGGCCGTGCTTGCGAGGTCTGAACGGCGCGGTGAAGAGGTCGAGCATCGGCCGGCGAAGCGTGTTGTAGAGAGCGATGGTGGTGGTCATTGCCGTATCCTCCAGGGTTTGATCCGATGAATGCAGCATGCCGTTTTCCGGGCTTGGTTTCCAATCGAACGTCGCGTAGTATGCATCAGCAGGATTGATGCGTCATGAGCTGGGAACTGCCACCATTAGGAGCCATCAGGGTCTTTGAAGCCGCGGCCCGGCTGGGCAGTTTCACCAAGGCAGCCGAAGAACTCGGCATGACCCAATCAGCTGCCAGCTATCAGATAAAGGTGCTGGAAGAACGTGCCGGAACGCCGCTTTTCGTAAGAAAAACAAGGCAGATCGCGCTGACCGAGGCCGGACAGCAGCTGGCGCCGCACGCAACAGGCGCGTTCTCGACCCTGGCCGACGCATGGGTCGCCACCAAGGGTGGAGCGACCGGCGTGCTGTCGGTGACGACGATGGAAACCTTCGCATCGAACTGGCTGGCCGTATGGCTTGGAACATTCCAGCTGATGCATCCCGACCTTGCCGTGAAGGTGAATACATCGCACGGGCTGGTCGATTTCACGCGCGGCGACATGGATGTCGGCATTCGCACCGGCAGTGGAAATTGGCCGGGACTGACGGCTCACTATCTGTTCAAGGCGGACTATACGCCGATGCTCAGCCCGAGACTCGCCGAAAGCGTCGGCGGCATCCACCGCCCCGAGGATCTCTACCAACTGCCGCTATGCTGTGCCGACGATCCCTGGTGGGAAATCTGGTTCAAGGCTGCCGGCGTGCCGTTCGAGCCCGATCGCGTCATCGCTGGCCCGAAACTGGGTACGCAGGCCTATGATGCGATGGCGGCGCTAACCGACAAGGGCGCCGCGATCCTGACCAAAAACCTTTACAGCGCCCTGTTGGAAAAGGGCCAGTTGATACAGCCATTCGGCGTGCTTGGATCGGACGGCGACGGCTATTGGCTGGTGCATCTGGAGAGCCGCCGCAACGCGCCCAAAATCAAGGTGTTTCGCGACTGGGTGCTGGCGCAGACGGCAGAGATACGCGAACGCGAAAAGCGCGACAGCCCTCTAGGCCCGCGATAAAACTCGCCCGCGCCTCAACCCTCAGTCCTTGAAGGTCAACCCGTACTTTGCAACCTGCTCCTTCGGCATATCCGCAAGCGCCTGGCGCGTGGTGTAGCCGCCGTAGATCACCTTGCCGTTCTTGATCATCCAGTCCTCGACGTCGGCCTCGGTTACCGTCATCCTGTCGCCCATCTTGTACTTGTTGCCATTGACCGGCACGTCAGCAAGCAGGCCGATATAGGAGCCTTCGCTGTAGCCCACCAGCTGCAGCCAAATATGCTCGGTGGCGCCGTTCTGGGTCAGCGGGAATTTTACCGTGTAGGTGCCCGGCGTGCCGGCGTCCATCAGTTCGTGGAAGCGCTTGAGGGTCGAGCGGCCGCTGTCCTTGGCGGCCTGCATCGCCTTGTCCTCGGTGGAATAGGACACGACGTTCTGCTTCGACTCCGCCAGCGAAGCGCCACTTCCGCCCGGCATGTGGCCGAGCGAACTGAAAAACCCGTAGCCGACGGCGGCGGCAAGTGCGACAGCCACAACTGGATTGCGCATGGATCCCTCCGAAAACCCGATCACGGGCACGTTACCGGAAGGCTGTTGCGATACCGCTAAAGGACACAGTGAGCGGATCGTTAGCGAGACGCTGAAAATTCAACCCAAGGCGCAGCGGCAGGCAGCGCAGGCGCACCGGCACCGGGCCTGACGTTCAATCGGCGTCGGCGACGGTCGTCTGCCCGCCTGCCCATGCCCGCCAGGCGCGCTCGTCGCCATGGAAGACGTTGAGGTCGATGCGGCCGGTCACGCCGTGCGACAGGCCGGAGCCGGAGTACTGCCAGAATAGCCATTTGCGGCCGGGATAGACTTTTGAGGGATGCCGCGCCACGGCGCGCAGCCAGAACGGATAATCGAGAAACGCACCCTTGAGATTGTCGCGATAGAAATCCGGTGCGGTGTAGATGATGGGCCGCTGGCCGTAATGGCGCTCCAGCTTGTCCATGAACACCTTCATCTTTTCCAGCACGGTGGCCCGCGACGGCCGCCGCTTGCAGGAAGATTCGCCGTTCCACTCGACATCGATTACCGGTGGCAGCGCGCCTTCGACCCTCGGCACATTGCGGATGAACCAGTCGGCCTGCTCGCCCGCAGTGCGGCACCAGTAGAAGAAATGATAGGCGCCGCGCTTCAGCCCGGCGGCGTCGGCATTGCGCCAGTTCTTCATGAACATCGGGTCGAGATGGTCGCCGCCATCGGTCGCCTTGATATAGGCGAAGTTGGCGCCCTGGGTACGCAGCTTGCCCCAGTTGACATTGCCCTGCCAGCGCGAGACGTCGACGCCGTGGACGGCAAGGTAGCGTGGCGAAGCCTTGCCGAAATTGATCGGCTTGGCGTCGCGGAAACCGTAGCGGGTGACCGGCGAGGCCAGCATGGCCGGCGCCGCGCGCGTCAACCGCTTCGGCGCAGACATCAGAGCGGCGGGCTCGAGCTGTGGTCTGGTGCTCCCCTGCGGCGTGCCCGCGACGATGGCCTCTTCTTCCTCGACCATGGAAAAGGGCGGCGCATTGTCGGCCACAGCGTTGTCGGCCACCATGTCGGACCGCATCGGCGCGAGGTCGGCGGTCTCCGCCGGAGCCGCTGCGACCGGCGCGCTCGGACGCACGACCGAACTGGTCGTCTCGTTCGACGGTTGCAAGCCATCGACGCCCGCTGTGGACGAACAGCCGGCAAGCCACAGCGATGCCAACATGAAACTGACGACGGCTGAAATCCGCATCTGGACCTGTACGCAAAACACAACAGACCGAAGGCAAACAGACGCCGCCGGACAAACCGGCCTCGATTACTAACGAGAAATTACCAACAAAGTTTGAATCAAGTTGTTAGGAATTGGCCCTCTTGTCTTCTCCCCCTGTGGGAGAAGGTGGATCGGCGCGTAGCGCCGAGACGGATGAGGGGTGTTCCAGCGGAGTGAGGCGTTGGCGTTCCCTGGAACACCCCTCATCCGACCGAGCTTCGCTCGGCCACCTTCTCCCACAAGGGGAGAAGGGGAAGCCCTTACCTTCCCAGCCATTGCTGCATGCAGCTTTTCGCCACCACATGCGCCGGTGGCACGGCGTCGGCCGCCGGGCGGCGGGCACGTTCGAGCAGCAGGCGAACCTGTTCGGGGCGCACGCGGTCACGCTCCATGACGAGGAGGACCATCGGATCGCTCAAAAGCTCGTCCAGGGTGCTGATTCTGTCGCTCATCGGTCGTCTCCTCGATACCGGCCCGCAGACGATAGATAGGCAGCCAATCATGGCCCGCCAATGACGCTTTGCCGGCTATGTCGTGGTTTCGGGATTAATTTCCGGTAAGGCCGGCGTCAGTTCGGAGGCGGCGCGCCTTCATGGTGCGGCAGGCCGTCATCGAGCTGCAGCCAGGGCTGCTTCGAGGCGGTCCACATATGCATCTCCGGCTTGAACAGCGAGGGATCGTCGAGCGAGCCGGTGGTGATGCCGACGATGCCGGCGGAGTCGCGTCGGGAAAACAGCGTGGTGCCGCAAGCGGCGCAAAAGCCGCGCTTGAGGTCCGGAGAGGTGTTGACCGTCGCCACCTCTCCCTCGACGGTGACATCGTCGATGCGAAACAAAAGGCGGGCGTTGAAGGCCGCGCCGATCACCTTCTGGCAGCGCCGGCAATGGCAGACGCGCTGATTGAGCGGCGCCGCCTCGGTGCCGTAGCGCACTGCCCCGCAATGGCATCCGCCCTGGTATTTCGTCATCATTCGAACCCATCACACTGAAGGTCTCTTGATGATATCGACAGGTACCTTTCGGTCAATTGAAAAGCCCTGATGGCGCCATCGATTGCGCCGATAGGACTAATGGCTGCGCCAGGGCTTCGTGGTTTCGCAGGCACAAAAAAGCCGGCCGCCTCTTCGAGACGGCCGGCATGTATCTCAGGCAAGCTATTTCGTTTCGCTGAGGACTTCGTCCCAGGTCTTCACCTTGGTTTCGCCATTGAGGAAGGGCAGTGCCGCGGCCGTCAGCTCCGGTGCGAAGAAGACGTCGTAGTGGGTGCGATTGGGAATGATGGCCAGCCGGTTCTGCGACAGGTTCTCACGCATCCAGCCGGCATCCTTCAGCCCGCCGCCGATCATCTGGTAGAACCTGATCTCGTGCTCGGGCTTGTACATGTCGCTGTCGCCATAGGCCAGCATAACTGGCATCTTCAGCTTCGCCACATCGGTGGAATAGTCGTAATCCTTGCGCATGAAATTGCCCAGCGCGTCGAGCAGTTTGGGGAAATCGTCGGGACGTGGGGCGACGGCGACGTAGGATTTGTACATCGGCGTGTCCTTCATGAAATCGGCGGCGGCCGCGCTCACCTGCGCCTGCTGGCCGCGCATCTCGTCATAGAAGCCATTGGCGGCGAAGCCGGTCGAGACCAGGACCAGACGTCTCACCGTCTCGGGATGCTGAACGGCCATACGGAAGGCGACGCCGCCGCCCAGCGAATAGCCAAGCACGTCGACCTTGTCATAGCCGAGCGCCTTGACGATACCAGCCATGTCGTCGCCCATCCCCTCCAGGCTGAAGGGTCGCTCGCCGAGCGCGGTGCGGCCATGGCCCTGCAGGTCGACGGCAATGATGGTGCGGTTTTCCGCCAGCTTCGGCAGCAGCGGCGCGAACATGTCCGACGTGCCAAGGCCGCCATGCAGCAGAAGCAGCGGTTCTCCCTTGCCATAGACGGCATAGTAGTAATTCAGGCCGTCGATCGGCAGCAAGCCGGACTTTTCCGGCTTCGGCATGGCTGTTGCTTCGGTGGTCATGGCGGGCTTGGTCTCCTCTGCATTGGCTGGGCCGGGCGCTGCAAACAAGGCAGCGACCGAGGCAAGAATGGCGAAATAGATTCGTCTGGACATGTCGGTCTCCTCAGGTTCCCCCCAAGGACGAGCGAGCACGCCGCGTGCCGACATGCCCTGCGAAAAAATCCGCGGAAGAATGATCGGTTTGGCTGTTGTCGATCGGTCGCGCGCCTCAGTGGCGCTTGGCTTGCACCAGATAGGCGTCGATCTCGGTCTCGCCGAGCCATTTGGCGGCTTCCAGCCGGTGCAGGCCCTCGACCAGGATGTGGCGCTTGCCGTCATGGCGAACCTGGATCGGCGTCTTCATGCCGTTTTCCAGTATGTCTTCGGCCAGATGCCGGACCGTTTCGGGATGCAGCGTCTTCTTGCGCGCCGTCGGCACGTAGATTTCGTCGACCTTGACCTTCTGCACTCTCAGCATACCGGCTCCCGAGGCGGAAAATGCCGCCTCGCCTGAGATAGTCGGTTTGCCGGGTGCGGCCAAGAGCGGCCAAGCAATTGTGTCGTATGCAATTGCTGGCCCGATCGTTTCCATTTGACGCTTGGCCGGCAGATGGCCGAAATGGCGGCCTGTCACTTTTCCGGTGTTCATGACCCAACTGCCGACCGAATTTCCCGATTTCGGACTGACGCCCGAGCAGCGCCGCGAGGCAGTGCGCGGCCATTACTATGAATGGCCGGGAATGGACGGCGAGCGCGGCGAGATCTGGTGTTATTCCAACCGCTTTTCCTACCGCGCCGGCGAGACCGTGACGCTGCATGTCAGTTCGAGAGTGCCGCGCTTCAGCATTGTCATTGTCCGCGACGGCGGCAGCGAGACAAAAGTCTTCGAGCAAACGGGGCTTTCGGCGCGCTGGCAGGATACGCCCGACCAGTGCTCGGTCGAAGGCTGCGGCTGGGAGGCGTCGTTTCAATTCAGCATCGGCAAGGATTGGCCGTCCGGCGCCTACCGGCTGACGCTGACGGCGGACGGCGGCGACGGCAAGCCGATCCACTGCCACCACCTCATCATCGTCGCGCCCCTGCCCGGCAAAAAGCCCGGTCGCGTGCTGCAGGTGGCGGCGACGGGCACCTGGCTGTCCTACAACACCTGGGGCGGCTCCAACGCCTATCAGGGCATCACCGGCCCGGGCCGCGACCAATATGCGCGCATGGTGTCGACGCAGCGGCCCTGGTGCCGCGGCTTCGTGGTGCTGCCCAAGGATGCGCCGCGCGTGCCGCTGGAGGTTGCGGTGCCGCCGAAAACAGTGCCGCGCTATCCGCACATGGAATGGGCGTACGCCACCGGACATTCGAAGAAATACACCTCCTCCGGCTGGGCGAGCTATGACAGCCACTTCTTCCGCTTTGCCGAGCGGGCCGGCTATGGCGTCGATCTCGCCAGCCAGCACGATTTGCACTTCTCGCCCGAGATTCTCGACGGCTACGACTGTGTGGTCTTCGTCGGCCATGACGAGTACTGGACCTGGGAAATGCGAGACGCCGTCGACAGCTACGTCGAGCGCGGCGGTCATGCGGCGCGCTTTGCCGGCAATTTCATGTGGCAGACCAGGCTCGAGGACGAAGGCCGGCGGCAGGTCTGCTACAAATACCGGGCGCGCGCCGAAGACCCGGCCTATGGCGGCGACGTCACCCGCGCCACCAACTCCTGGGAAGCGCCTGAGATCGGTCGTCCCGGCGCAATGACGTTCGGCCTCAACGCGACGCGCGGCGTCTATGCCGGCTGGGGCGGATGCGCACCGCGCGGCATGCGCGGCTTTCCGGTCTATCGGCCCGAGCACTGGGCCTTTGCCGGCACCGGCATGTACTATGGCGACCTGCTTGGCGCCGACAGCCATGTCTATGGCTATGAGGTCGACGGGCTCGATTTCGAGATCCGCGGCGGCCTGCCCTATCCGACACCGGACAGCGGTGCGCCTGACGGGCTGCAGGTGCTGGCCGTCGGCATGGCGAGCCAGGTCGAGGAAAGCGCCGACATCCCGATCGAGGACCAGTTTCTCACCGACGAGGATGGCCGCTTTACGGCCGAAACGCTATTTGGCGAGGCGACCGACGCCAATCTGGAAAAAGTCAAACGCGGCAACGGCATGATCGTCAATTTCCCGCGCGGCAAGGGCGAGGTTTTCCACGCCGGAAGCTGCGAATGGGTGGCCGGCCTGCTCAGGCAGGATCCGATGGTCGAGCGCGTGACCAGGAATGTAATCGATCGCTACCTCGGAAAGTCCTGACATGCAGAAGCCCTCATCAACTGGTTCAGAAACGCGCGCGCCATCGCACCTGTTCTACCTCTCCAGCCTGCGCCGGCCGCTGATCGACCGCGCCGAAGGCATCTATATGTGGACGCAGGACGGCCGCCGCTTCATCGACGGATCGAGCGGGCCGATGGTCGCCAATATCGGTCACTCCAACCGCAACGTGCTCGATGCCATGAAGCGGCAGATGGACCGCGCCACCTTCGCCTACCGGCTGCATTTCGAGAACGAACCGGCGGAAGAACTGGCGCGGGAGCTCGCCGGCAAACTGCCGGAGGGCATGGACCGAATCTTCTTCGTCTCCGGCGGTTCGGAGGCGACGGAATCCTGCATCAAGCTGGCGCGGCAATGGGCGGTCGCGACCGGCCAGCCGAAGCGCTGGAAGGTTATCACGCGTTTTCCCTCCTATCATGGCGGCACGCTGGGTTCGCTTTCGATAACCGGCGACGATGCGCTGGCCGAAACGTTCACACCGATGATACGGGTGATGCCGACCGTGCCGGCGCCGACGGCATGGCGCGACCGCGACAATCTTTCGATGGAGCAGCGCGGCGTCCGCTATGCCGACATGCTGGAGGAGAAGATCCAGGCCGAGGGCCCGGACAGCGTGCTCGCCTTCATCATGGAGCCGATCGGCGGTGCGGCGACTTCGGCCCTCGTCGCACCGGACAGCTATTATCCGCGTATACGCGAGATCTGCGACCGCTACGGCATCCTGCTCATCCATGATGAAGTGATGAGCGGCGCCGGCCGCACCGGAAAATTCCTTGGCGGCGACCATTGGAACTGCAAGCCCGACATCGTCGCGCTGTCGAAGGGGCTTGGCTCCGGCTATGCGCCGCTCGGCGCGCTGGCCGCCCCGATGCGGCTGGTCGAGCCGCTGCTGGCGTCGGGCGGCTTCCAGCATGGCCACACCTATGCTGGCAATCCGCTCGCCTGCGCGGCCGGGCTCGCCGTGCTCGGCGAGATGGACCGCCTCGACCTGATCGCCAATGCCGCCGCGATGGGCGACGTGCTGATGGACGGGCTGAAAGGGCTGGCGAAGCGTTTTCCGTTCATCGCCGATGTCCGAGGCAAAGGCCTGCTCACCGGCGCCGAGATGGTTGCCGATCCCGAAACTCTACGGCCGATCGAACAGGGCAAGAAAGCCACGCAGCGCCTGCTCGACCTCGCCTACGAGCGCGGGCTGATCATCTACGGCCGCAGGGTCAAGGGCGGTGTAGACGGCGACAATTTCATGGTGGCGCCGCCGATGATCGTCACGGCTGAAGAGGTCGGCGAGATCATTTCCATCATCGGCGATTCGCTGGAAGTTCTGGCCGCCGAACTCGACCTGCCGGTCGAAGGCTGAGGGCTAAAGAATGGCGCCGAGGAAAGTCATCATCACCTGCGCGGTCACTGGCTCGGTGCACACCCCGTCCATGTCGCCCTATCTGCCGGTGACGCCGGACCAGATCGCGACCGACGCCATCGCGGCGGCCGAGGCTGGCGCCTCAATCCTGCATCTCCACGCCCGCGATCCCAAAGACGGCCGGCCGACCGCCGATCCTGAGGTGTTCATGCAGTTCCTGCCGCGCATCAAGCAAGCGACCGATGCGGTGATCAACATCACCACCGGCGGTTCGTCGCTGATGACGCTTGACCAGCGGCTGGCGGCACCACTGCGGGCCGAGCCGGAAATGTGCTCGCTCAACATGGGCTCGATGAATTTCGCGCTGTTCCCGATGCTCGACAAGCCAAGGGAGTGGCAGCACGAGTGGGAACCAAAGCTGCTCGAAGCCACGCGCGACACCATCTTCAAGAACACCTTTGCCGATATGGAAGGCGTGCTCGAAAAGCTCGGCAAGGGCTGCGGCACGCGCTTTGAGTTCGAATGCTACGATGTCGGCCATCTCTATTCGCTGGCGCATTTTCGCGACCGCGGGCTGGTGTCGGGGCCGCTGTTCATCCAGTTCGTGCTCGGCATTCTCGGCGGCATCGGCGCCGATCCCGACAATCTCATCCATATGAAGCGCATCGCCGACAAGCTGTTCGGCGACAGCTACCAGTTCTCGGTGCTCGCCGCCGGCCGCCATCAGATGCCCCTGATCTCGATCGCGGCGGCGATGGGCGGCAATGTCCGCGTCGGGCTGGAGGACAGTCTCTACGATGGACGGCAATTGGCGAAATCCAATGCCGATCAGGTGCGCAGGATACGCGCCATTCTCGACGGGTTGTCGCTGGAAGTCGCAACGCCGACCGAGGCGCGCGAGATGCTGGCGCTGAAGGGTGGCGATAGGGTGGCGTTTTGAGATGATTGATCTGCGATGATGGCGTTCTGGCACACCCCCCTCTGGCCTGCCGGCCATCTCCCCCTCAAGGGGGGAGATCGGATGTCACTGCGGCCTTCGCCAATCTCAATCGTTGCAAAATGGATGGCAGCGCCAAAGCTGCCAATCTCCCCCCTTGAGGGTGAGATGTCCGGCAGGACAGAGGGGGTGCCTGGGCGCCTTGCCTATCGTGAGTACAGTCACCCTCCGCCCCGGCACCATCGACGACGTCGACACCATCCATGCCGCGCTGCTCAAGCTCGGCACCCATATCGGCGCGCATCAGGAGATCACGTCCACTGCCGACGATCTCCGCCGCTACGGCTTTGGCGACAAACCCGCCTTCTCCACCCTGATCGCCGAGATCGGCGGCGATTTTGCGGGGCTCTGCCTGCATTTCCCGATCTTCTCGACATGGATGGGGCGGCCCGGCGTCTATATCCAGGACCTCTATGTCGAGGACCGGTTTCGCGGCCGCAAGATCGGCGAAAGACTGCTGCGCCGGGTCGCGCGCGACTGCCGCCGGGATGGCGGCGCCTATCTCAGGCTGTCCGTCGACACCGACAATGACGGCGCCAAGGCTTTTTATGAGCGGCTGGGCATCGCCTGGTCGAGCTACGAGCAGACGCAGAAGATTGTTGGCGATGCCTTTTTCGCCTTTGCCGATGCAGCGCAGGATGGGGACGCGGAATGAAAGCCTTCTTTGCCGAGGAGCAGAAACGCCACGACCCGAAGGCCTTTCTGTCCAGCGGTGCGCCGCAGCCCAATCCCGAACAGCCGGAGCGGGTAGAGCGATTGTTAGCCGGCGCAAAATCCGCCGGATTGATGATCGAGCGGCCCAGGGAACATGGCCTAGGCCCGGTGGCGGCCGTGCATACGCCGGAGTATCTCGCCTTCCTCGAACACATTTTTGCGCGCTGGCAGCGCATCGAGGGCGCATCCGCGGAAGTCATCCCCAACATCCATCCACTGGCCCGCACAGGGTCCTATCCGGCCTCGGCGGTCGGCCAGGCCGGCTACCACATGGCCGACACCGCTTGCCCGATCTCCGCCGAAACCTGGCAAAGCGCGCTGTGGAGCGCCTGGAGCTCGGTCGAAGCGGCGGAAGCTGTCATGGCAGGCGCGCCTGCCGCTTATGCGCTCTGCCGGCCGCCCGGCCATCATGCCTTTGCCGATGTCGCCGGCGGCTTCTGCTTCATCAACAATTCAGCGGTCGCGGCCCAGGTGTTGCGCAAGCAGGCAGCGCGGGTGGTGATCCTCGATGTCGACCTGCATCACGGCAACGGCACGCAAGGCATCTTTTATACGCGTTCCGACGTCCTGACGGTGTCGCTGCACGCCGATCCGGTGCGCTTCTATCCGTTCTTCTGGGGCCATGCCGATGAGCGCGGCGAAGGTCCGGGCCTCGGCTATAATTTCAACCTGCCATTGCCGCGCAAATCAGCCGACGCGGCGTTTCTGGAGGCCCTCGAAGTGGCGTTCCAGCGTATCCGCGCCTTTTCGCCGGACGCGCTGGTCGTGGCGCTCGGTCTCGATGCGTTCGAGGGCGATCCGTTCGGCGGGCTTTCGGTGACCACGCCCGGTTTCTCGCGGATCGGCGAGGCAATTGCCAAGCTTGGCCTGCCGACGATTATCGTCCAGGAAGGCGGCTATCTCTGCGACGCGCTCGGCGACAATCTCACGGCGTTCCTCACCGGTTTCGCGGCAAACAGCGATAGCTGACTAGCGCTGCTGCCTCAGCATGGCGATCTCCCGGTGCACGCTTTCCAACGTCTCGTCGATCTCTGCCGCCGTGTTGTAGTGCGCAATACCGATGCGCACGACGCCCTGCTCGGCCGGAATGCCGAGATGGTGGACGATCTCCCAGGCGTAGTTGTGACCCGACCATAGAAAAATGTTCTCGGCATTCATCTGCCGCACGATCGTCTCTGGCACGATGCCGTCGACGGTGAAGGACACGGTCGGCACGCGCTCAATGACACGCTTCTGATCGGTGATGCCGCGGATGGTCAGGCCCTCAATGGCGGACAGCCCATCGATCAGCCTCAGCGCCAGCGGGTTTTCGTAGGCGATCGACACTTCGTATGCCTTTGCGATCTTTTGCCTTCGCGAACCGCCCTCGCCGGCCGCAGCACCGAGTTCGGCGAAGTAATCGACCGCTGCGGTAAGCCCGGCCATCAGTTCGATCTGCGGCGTGCCGAGTTCGAAGCGCTCCGGCAGGCCATTGGAAGAGCAACGGCATTTGTAGGGTTGCAGCGCATCGATGATGTCGCGGCGTCCCCACAATATGCCCATGTGCGGGCCGAAGAATTTGTAGGCCGAGCAGATCAGGAAGTCGCAGCCGAGATCCTGCACGTCGACCAGCCCGTGCGGCGCGAACTGCACGGCATCGACATAGACGAGCGCGCCGGCCTGTTTGGCGATGGCCGTCAGCGCCTTGACCCGGTTGATCGAGCCGGTGAGGTTCGACGCATAGTTCAGCGCAACGAGTTTTGTCCTGTCGGTAAGCAGAGCGCTGAGCGCCGCCTCCTCGACCTGCCAGCTGTTCTCGTCGAAGGGCAGGAAGCGCACCACAAGGCCGAGGTCCTCGGCCAGCTGCAGCCAGGGCGAGACATTGCCCTCATGATCCATGCGGGTGACGATGATCTCGTCGCCCGGCTTGAAGCCGCGGCCGAGCGTGCGCGACATGTGATAGGTCAGCGTCGTCATATTGGCGCCGATGATGATTTCCTCAGCGCTCGCTGCACCCAGGAAATCGGCCATCGCCGCATGGGCGCCGTCGACCACCTGTTGCGCGGCAAGCGTGGTTTCGAAATAACCGCCGAGATTGGCGTTGGTGGTGAGGAGGCAGCGCGCCACCGCATCGGCAACCGCCTGTGGCACCTGCGTGCCGGCCGGATTGTCGAGATAGATGCGCCGGCGGCCTTTGTCGGTCAGGTCCAGCGCCGGAAATTTTCCCCTGACGGTCTCGATCGGAAAATCCATTGCTGTCCCCTTCCCCTTGTGTTTTCTACGGAATTCCGCCCGGAGTGCCCGCTTACGGACAAGGATTGCCCACGCGCTGGTGGATCGCGTCGACGGCCTTCTGCATCTCGTCGGTCCAGGTCACGTCAACTGAGGACAGCGCCATCTCGAGCTGGGCAATCGTCGTCGCGCCGATGATGCTGGAGGTAACAAAGGGTCGGCTGGCGACATAGGCGTTGGCGAACAGCGCCGGTTCGAGGCCGAAGGAGCGCGCCAGTTCGTTGTATTCGAGCTGCGCCTCCGCCGCATTCGGCGTCTCATAGCGCTGGCCGCGGTTGAACAGCTGCGAGCGCGAACCTTGCGGCCGCGCGCCATGATCGTATTTGCCGGTGAGATAGCCTTGCGCCAGCGGCGAATAGGCGAGAAAGCCAACCTCTTCGCGGTCGCAGACTTCGGCGAGGTTCACCTCAAATGTGCGGTTGACGAGGCTGTATGCGTTTTGCAGCGAAACGATGCGCGGGCCGACGCCCTTGTCGGCCTCGGCGATGAAGCGCATGACGCCCCAGGAGCTTTCGTTCGACAGGCCGAGATGGCGGATCTTTCCCGCCTTCACCAGCTCCTCGAAGACTGCGAGTGTCTCGGCGATCGGCGTCTCGCCGGCCGGCGCCCCAACGGCATCGGCACGGCGCGGCACAGCACCCACGCGGGTCGGGTTGGCGCCCCAGGGGATGTCGCGCTCCGGCCAATGGATCTGATAGAGATCGAGATAGTCGGTGCCGAGCTTGGACAGCGATTTGTCGATGGCGTCAAAGATATCGGCGCGCACCAATTTCGACGGACGGTCGCCACGAAACCAGCTGTTGGCGGTGCGGCCGACCACCTTCGAGGCCAGGATCACCTTGTCGCGGTTGCCCTTGGCCTTCATCCAGCTGCCGATGATCTTTTCCGTGCGCCCCTGCGTCTCGGCCTTGGGCGGGATCGGGTAGAGCTCGGCGGTGTCGATGAAATTCACGCCGCGCTCAAAAGCCAGATCCATCTGCGCATGGCCATCGGCCTCGGTGTTCTGCTCGCCCCAGGTCATCGACCCCAGGCAGATCTGGGTCACAAGAAGATCGGTCCGACCGAGACGGCGTTTATGCATCGAATTTTCTCCGGCGGGAATTGCGCGGCTACGCGGGAAGGAAGCCGCATCTATAGGGAAAGCGGCGCCGCTCTCCAACCCTTAGCGGACCGACTTTTGCGTGAACCCTGGAAGTCAGCGCCGGACGCCAGCCAAAGCCCGCCGCTTGGCTTCGTCGATCAACATGTTGGCCACCTGCATGCGGATCATGGCGCGCTGGCGCAGATGCGGCGCGACACGGTCGGGATGGTTGGCGAAAGCGAAGCTGCGGCGCATGCGGCCGAGATCGGCGTTCTTGACGGGATGATCGAGGCCGAGTTCGACCGCGATTGCGTCAGGATCGATCGGTGGCAGCTTCTCCTCGGGCTTTGCTTCCTCGCCGGCCAGTGCCAGCTTGGCCTGGTCGAGAAGGGCTGCGAATTCGGCGGCAAGATCGGACCCCGCTTCGCGATACTCGGCCGTGAAGGTTTCGCCGGAGACCTTGATGCGGCCGGAATGAAGCTCGTCGGCCACGGAGAGATAGTCGAACGGGATCGACGGCCGCGCGCCTGTCTCCCCGCCAGCCTCGTCCTTGTCGGAGGCGACGAACAGATCGTCGAGCAAGGAAGCGAAATCCCGCTTGGCGCCGATGTCAGCCTCCCCCTCGTTTTGCGCATGCGAACAGAGCCGGTCGCACCATAGAACCGGCTCGTTAAAAATGAATGCCACTGATCTTAACCAGTTTAGGCGTTCGCCGGGCTTGCGCGACCGGTTGATGGTGCAGCTCAACAAAAAGCCGGACTGCATTTGCATGCAGTCCGGAAATTCGCCAGGAGTGGCGAGGAAAAGCCGGCCATGTGCCAGCGTCTATGCATACGGTGGGGATGCGCCACAAGTTTCAGCGCACGCGGCAATTGTGCCGAAAAAAATTCGCTTGGAATGGCTGCCATGCAAATGCTGCACTGCACAATCTTCACAAATTTCCTATACTCGGCGCCGTGGAGGATCAACAAGGGGCCGAATCATGGGGTTCTTCACTGAAATGTTTGCCCGTCCGCGTCCGCAGGAGCATCTGCGTTATCGTTCCGCACTGGCGTTGCTGCATTCGATGAGCAATGCCGACCGCGCCGACATCGGCATCAAGCCGGCCGACTTCCCGCGCATAGCCAGCGAAATGTCCGTGCGCTGAACCAGCGCGAGACGAGGTTTCCCGGCAGCGACCGGGAAACCTCGGAATGCCGAATTCGTCAACGATTCCCGAGATAGGCACCCTTGGTCAGCGGCACGCCATTGTGGCGCAGGATGTCGTAAGCCGTGGTCACGTGGAAATAGAAGTTGGGCATGGCGACATGCAGCAGATACTGCATGCCTGGCATCGAGGCTTCGCGCTGGCCAAACTTCAGTTCGACCACCCTTTCATCCGAACCCTCGAATTCGGCGGCTGAGAATGACGCCAGCAGATCGAGCGTCTTGGTCAGGCGCGCCTGCAACTCGGCGAAGGTCGCTTCATTGTCTTCGTATTTCGGCACCTCGCGACGGGCCAGCCGTGATGGCGCGCCCTTGGCGTGGTCGGTGGCGACCTGCACCTGCCTGACCAGCGCGTACATGTCGGGCGCCAACCTCGCGGTCAAAAACACCTGCGGGTCGATCTTGCGCTCGGTTGCATTCTGTTCGGCCGCCGACAGCACGCCGGACAGCGCCTTCAGCCTGGCCGAAAACACCGGCACCGAGGCTTCATACATCGATAGTGTCACGTTCAAATCTCCATTGCGGCTGAAGCGCCGACGGCGGGACGTAGCGCCTTCCCGGAGGATTTTTCAAGCGTCACCACGTCGCCGCAATCTCTATGATAGACTCCTTCGTGGTGGAGATTCTCCGATGAGACGCGTCTTTCTGGCAGCGGCCGCCTTTTGCTCCCTTGCCGCATCCGGCCAGGCTGTGTTCGCCGACGATGAACCGGCAGCCGATGACCAGGCCCCTTACGTCGATGACAGGTCAGACGCCGAGGCCGTCATCCGCTCGCTCTACAGCGCCATCAACCGGCACGAATTCGCCCGCGCCTGGGCTTACTACGGCGATACCAAGCCGGCAAAGGATTTCGATACCTTCGTCAAGGGCTATGACGGCACCGGCAGGGTCGACGTCGAAACCGGTGCTGTTTCCGACGAGGGCGCAGCCGGCAGCATCTATTACAGCGTTCCGGTCGCCATCCGCGCCACCGGCAAGGACGGCAACGAGGCGGTCTTCGCCGGCTGCTACACGCTGCGCCAGGTCAGCGCTCAGATCCAGGCCCCGCCATTCCGCCCGATCTTTATCGACAAGGGCGCGCTGAAGCCGTCCAAGGCCGATTTCGAGGAGGCTCTGCCGCCAAGCTGTGGTGACGGGCCGCCGCCGCCGAAGAAGGACTCCGCACTCGAGCAGGTGAAGAAACTGTTCGCCGCCGATTATGGCGATCAGTGTGACAAGCAATTTCTCGGCGAGGAGCCGAACATCTTTTCGATCAAATACAAGGCAAAGGACGCGGCTGCCAGCGATCCCGACAAGGAAACGCGGCTTTTCGAGTTCTACTGCCAAGCGGCAGCCTATAACGCAAGTTCGGTCTACTACATGACCGACGAAGTATCGGGCGTGCGGCAGTTGCAGTTCACCGAGCCCGAAATGGATATCCGTTACGAGAACAATGACAGCGACGGCAAACTGCTGGGCATGGATATCATCGGCTTCCGCACATCCGGCTGGGCGGCCAATTCCGAATATGACGAAGACGCCAAGACGCTGACCACGTTCAACAAATGGCGCGGCATCGGCGACGCCTCGGACAAAGGGATATACCTGTTCCGTAACGGCGATTTTTCCCTCGTCCAATATGATGTGGACGCGTCTTACGATGGCGAGGAGAACCCGCAGACGGTGGTCGACTACAACACCGCGCCGTAGGGATCTTATCAGGAACCGCCGCGCTCAAGCAGTCCTTCACATTCGCCTTCTCGTTTCAGGCCGCGAACGCATCGGCCGGAAGAAGGCGCGAATGTCCTGGACCAGAAGACTCGGTTCCTCCAGCGCAGCGAAATGGCCGCCTCGCGGCATCGATGTCCATCGCTGAACGTCAAAGACCCGCGCCACCCAGGATCGAGGCGGCATCGGCAACTCGCGAGGGAAAAGCGCTACCCCAAATGGCGGCGAAACGCGTTCCAGCGTCTCGAACGCAAGAGGGAACAGTCGATTCTCCTTGTAGAGCCGCAAGGACGAGGTGAGCGCGTTGCTGAACCAATAGAGCGAAACATCCGTAAGGAGCGTGTCCATGCCGAAGGTGCGCTCCACGTCACCGTCGCAATCGCTCCAGCTACGGAACTTCTCGATCATCCAGGCTGCGAGACCGATCGGCGAGTCTGTCAGCGCATAAGCAAGCGTCTGAGGCTTCGTGCCCTGCAGATGGGCATAGGCGCCCTCTGTTGCCGTCCAGGCCGCGGCCTTGTCCAGAAAGGTCTGCTCCTCAACGGTGACAGGTGGCAGACCTGCACCCAAAGGTGGCCGATAGCTCCCGGGAATGTAATTGACGTGGACGCCAAGCACGCTTTCGGAATGGAGCCGTGCCATCCAGGCGGAAACGCCCGCGCCGATGTCGCCTCCTTGGGAAGCGAAGCGGTCGTAGCCGAGCCCGCGCATCAACTGTACCCATAACTCCGCGATGCGGCCGGAATGGAAGCCTGGTTCCGTCGGCGCCTGCGAAAAGCCGTATCCGGGCAAAGAGGGAACTACCACGTGGAAAGCGTCGGCCGGGTCACCACCATGGGCAGATGGGTCTGTCAGCAATGGAATGACGTGTTCCATTTCGATGAAGGAGCCGGGCCAGCCATGCGTTATGATCAGCGGCAGCGGCGCCGGTCCGTTGCCTGGCTGGTGGACAAAGTGGACATCTAGGTTGTTCAGCCTCGTCAGATATTGCGGCAGCCGGTTCAGCCGCGCCTCTTGCACTCTCCAGTCGAAGCGGTCTCGCCAGTAATCCGCAAGACGCTTGATGAACGGCAGGTCGGCCCCATCGCTCCAGCCCGCTTCGCTTAGCGGAATTGGCCATCGCGTTGCGCTAAGCCGGCGCTGGAGATCTTCAAGTTGTTCGTTCGGAATTTGGATCTTGAAGGGGTGAGCGTCCATCGCTGTGCTTCCGATCTGTTGGATCATATCAGCCTACACCAGTAAGGATATCGGCCGAACCATGATCGCCAAAACCAACGGGCACCTCTGGGCGATATGCCTCAGGGCGCTTTCGACAGCATCCAGTTCAGCGTTTGGCGCCAGTCGACCATGCGGATCGGCGTGCCATGGGTGCCGGTCTCGAACCGGACGAACCGGGTCGGATAGGCTTTCGAGTTCGCAATGATGGAGCGGAAGAAGGCTTCCTGTTTCTCCACGGGAAAGACCGGGTCCTTGCTGCCCTGGCCGAAAAACACCGGCACGTGACGCCTGTAAGCCGGGCTCGAAAGGAAGCTGTCATCCCATAGCGAGCCGAGCAGCAGCAGCCCGCTGATGCGCCGTCCGGTATCGTCGCGGCCGGCAAGTTTCCAGCACAGCGCACCACCCATCGAGCCGCAGGCGACGAAAATCTTCGCGTCCGGCGAAGCCTCGGCATAGTGGCCGATCAGCGCCGCGACCTGGGCCGCGCCCTTGTCGCCGAAATCGGTGAAATCCGGTGAGAGGTAGAGGCCGCCATTGCCGGCCATCAGGTTCTTGATGCGGTTGAAATTGCCGCCGAAGGTGAAGTCGTCGACGCCCTGCTTGCGGCTGCCGCCCTGCCCGTGCAGGTAAAGCACGATGATGCCGGCGCCTTCGGTCTTGCCGACGGCGACATGCCTGACATCGCCGGCATCGGTTTTCAGCATCAAATCCCGCTGCACCTTGCGCACGCCGGTGTCGGTATACTTAGCCTGCACGCGCTTTTCCGGCACCTCGTCGCGGTCGTTGATGTCGCGCATCTCGCGATAGTCGATGACGGTGTAGGCGCCTTTGTCCGTGGACGAGAGCGTCGCCGGATAGGCGAAGAGGTCATCCTTGTAGGGTTTTAGTTCGAGCGCGTCGGCGTGGGCGGCAGAGAACAGGAAAAAGAGCGAAATCAGAAGGCTATGGAGCGCGGCCGCCCCCTCTGGCCTGCCGGCCATCTCCCCCTCAAGGGGGGAGATTGGATATCACGTCGCCTTCCGCCAATCTTCAAAGCTGCAGGATAGACGCCGCCATCGAGGCTGCTGATCTCCCCCTTGAGGGGGAGATGGCCGGCAGGCCAGAGGGGGGTAGAAGCGCTGAGGCAAGTAAAGAGAGAGCCATGCTAAAGGCATGCGTTTTTCGGCTTCGCTTTGTCAATCCTGCAGCACGCCGCCGGCGTCTTCCAGCGCCTCGCGGGTGTCGACATCGATCGACGCGCCGTCGCCGATCTCGACGTCGATGACATCCAGTCCCTCGGCCTCGACCAGATGGCGGGCGCCGGTGTCGCCCTCGAGGTGAGCGATGCCTCCAAACAGCGCGCGTGGCAGCAGCACCGGATTGCCGCGGCGGCCGTCATGGGCGGCACGCACCACTGAGCGGCCGCCGTCCCTACGGAAGGCCTCGATCAACCGGTCGAGATCGGCCGATGAGATACCCGGCATGTCGCCGAGTACGATCATGGCGCCGGCCGCCTCGGCTCCAACGCGGGCAATGCCGGCTTTTAGAGACGAGGACAGGCCGTCGGCAAAATCCGGATTGTCGGCGAAGATCACGTCGAGGCCGGTCAAGGCTTGGTGCACCCGCTCACGCTGGTGGCCGGTGACGACAACGGTGCTGGTTGCCTTCGAGGCCAGTGCGCGCTCGACTGTCCGGCGCACCAGCGGTTTGCCGTCGAACAGCGCCAGAAGCTTGTTCGGCCCGCCCATGCGGCTGGAGCGACCGGCGGCCAGAAGCACGATCTCGACCTTCAGCCCGGCTCTCGCCGGCAGCGGCTCGCGCGGCTGCGGCCGGGTCGGGATTTCCATCAAGAGGCCGCCAACGCCCATGCCGGCGATGTCCTTGGCGGTGACGTCGAGGCCGGCGATCAGCCTGTCGAGCACCCAATCGAAACCGTTCTCCTTGGGGCTGCGGGCGCAACCGGGCGCGCCGATGACGCGCTTGCCGTCGAGCGTGCCCAGCACCAGCAGATTGCCGGGATCGACGGGCATGCCCGCGCGGATCACCGTGCCACCTGCTGCCTCGATCGCCGCCGGAACGACATCGTTGAAATCGCTCATCGCCGAGGCGCCGAAGATCACCACCATGTCGTTGTCGCGCGCCAGCGCGGCCGCTGCCTCGGCTACAGGCGCGATCTCGTGCGGCGTGCGGCGCTCCGTCGTCAGCCGGCCGCCGGAGCGTGCCAGCCGGGCCTCGGTGACGCGCAGCGTTTTGTCGAGCACGCTGGGCTTGATGCCGGGCAGCATCGTCTGAATGACGCCGATGCGCACCGGATGGTAGGCGTTGACGGCGAAGATCTCGCCGCCGGCGCAGATCTTCGTCACCTTGTCGACCAGAGCCGTGGCAACAGCGAACGGGATGATCTTGACCGTCGCCACCATTTGCCCCGTCTCGACAGGTGCGTGCTGCGCCAGCGTGGCGATGGTGATGGTCGGGTCGACGGCATTGATGGCGTCGATCATCGTGGCATCGACGGTGAAGAGACCGGCGGCCTTGGCATGGAGGTTGACGCGGCCGGTCGCGGCGGGTTTTGCCTCGATGTTGCGATGGGCCATGCTTCCGGCGATCTTTTCGGCCGCCGCATCTTCGCTGAGATCATCGGCGGCAAGCACCGCCGCGACGATCTCGGTAATGCCGGCTGCTTTCAGAGCCGCCACGTCCTGTGCGCTCAGCGTGTGCGCCTTGCGGAAACGTCGCTCACCCGCCGTGGTGGCATGCGCGAGCACCGCGCCTTCGGCCTGGTCGATCGGAACCGGGCCGAATCTCACGCTGCGGCGCCTTTCGCTTCCAGCCCTCGCGAGCGAAAGGCATGGATCGTCTGAGCCAGGACGGCGACGGCGATCTCGGCCGGGCTCGCCGCACCGATATCGAGACCGATCGGCGCGTGGATGCGGGCGATCTGGTCGGCGCTGGCGCCCAGCGCCAGCAAACGCTCGACGCGCTTGGCGTGGGTCTTGCGGCTGCCGAGCGCCCCGACATAGAAGCAATTGGCGTCCAGCGCCGCCTTCAGCGCGAAATCGTCGATCTTGGGATCATGGGTGACGGCGGCAAGCGCGGTGTAGCTGTCGAGCGGCTGGCGCTTCAGCACATCCTCCGGCCATTCGGCATGGAGTGCTACATCGGGAAAACGGTCCGGAGTGGCGAAGGCGGTGCGCGGATCGATGATCTCCAGGGGATAGCCGGCGATCCTGGCCATCGGCGCCAGCGCCTGGCTGATATGGACGGCGCCGATCACCACCAGGCGCGGTTGCGGCAGGTGCGCGTTGAGGAAGAAGGTGCGCCCTTCAGCCTCGACCGAACCCGAATTGCCGGTGCGGAAAGCCTTGGCGATCGCTTGCCCGAGATCGCCGGCAACCTGGTCGCCTTCTCGCACGATGCGGTCGCGGCCGTCGCCGAGATCGGTCACCAGGATCGCCGCACGGCGGGCACGGCGTTCGGCATTGAGGGCTTTGAGAGCGTAGGGATCCATGCCTAACCGAGCCGCTCCACATAGACCTTGATGCGGCCGCCGCAGGACAGGCCGACCTGCCAGGCGGTCTCGTCGGCAACGCCGAACTCCAGCATTTTGGCCTTGCCGCTGTCGATGACGTCGATCGCCTCGCTTACCACGGCGCCCTCGACGCAGCCGCCCGAGACCGAGCCGTGGAAATTGCCTTCGGCGTCGATGACCAGATGACTGCCGACCGGCCTCGGCGCCGAACCCCAGGTCTCGACCACAGTGGCGATGGCGACATCCTTGCCGTCCTTCATCCAGCCCTCCGCGATGATCAAGGGGTCGCGGGCCTCATCGAGATAGATGCTGTTGTCCATGATCGCTTGCCTCAAAGTCTGTTTTTCTCTGGGAGCCTGTTTTTCGGAATCCAATATGGCTATGCGGCGCGCCTGACACCAGCGTCCAGCCAGCGACGCGGATCGACCGAAGCGGCCGATTTCTTGTCCAGCGAGGCGCAGAGGTCGGCCAGCGCATCGAGATTGTGTACCGAGCGGAACTCGTCGACATGAGGCAGCATCGCTCTGACGCCGCGGGCCCGCGCCTCGAAGCCGCCAAAGCGCAGAAGCGGGTTGAGCCAGATCAGCCGCCGGCAGGATTTGTGCAGGCGATCCATCTCCTCCGACAGGCCGGAAACATCGTCGCGCTCCAAACCGTCGGTGATCAAAAGCACCACCGCGCCCTGCCCGAGCACGCGGCGTGACCAGTGCTTGTTGAACTCCGCCAGCGTATCGCCGATGCGGGTGCCGCCCGACCAGTCCTTCACCGCCGCCGAGCAGTCGGCAAGGGCGGCATCGGGGTCGCGATGGCGCATCTGCCGCGTGAGATTGGTCAGTCGCGTGCCGAAGACGAAGGTGTGCACGCGCCGCCGTTTTTCGGTCAGCGCATGCAGAAAGTGCAGGAAGATGCGCGTGTACTGGCTCATCGAACCGGAGATATCGGCGAGAACCACCAGCGGCGGATGCACTTCGCGGGCTGAGCGGAATTTCGGCAGGATCAGTTCGCCGCCGGTGCGCGCGGCCGAGCGCATCATGGCGCGTGGATCGATACGGCGGCCATGCAGGTCTGCCTTGAAGCGTCGGGTACGGACCATGTCGAACGGCAGCCGCAGCCGGGCAATCGCCTTCTTGGCGTCTGCCATCTCGTCGGCATTCATCTGGGCAAAGTCCTTGCCGCGCAGCACTTCATTCCCGGAGAAGGTTAGCCGGGCGTCGACTTCGATCTCCGGGATTTCCCTGACCGGCCGATTCTTCTCGTGGCCTTCGAACATGGCCTGGCTGACGCGGTTTTCTGCCGCGCGCGGCTTTTGCTTCTCCCTGGTGTCGGGCGCCACCGGCGAGAACATCACCAGAAGTTTCTCGATCAGCTCGCGCGATTTCCAGAACAGCCGGAAGGCTTCGTCGAAAACAGGGTGATCCTCGTGCCGCGACACCAGCACGGCATGCAGCGTCCAGTAGAAATCGTCGCGCGAACCGATGCCGGCTGCCAGCACCGCCTCGATCCCATCCTTGACCGAAGCCGGCCCGACCCGCATGCCGGATTTGCGCAAGGTGCGGGCGAAATAGACGATGTTGTCGGCGATGCGCCCGTCTTCCGTCGCCTCTCTGGGTTCGGTCTCTTTGGGGTAAGCACCCGGCGCCTTCACTGCCCTACTCCGCCGCCGCCAGTTCGGCCTTGACCTCATCGAGGATGCGCCGGCCCTCGCCCGCGCCGATGCGGGCAATGTCGTCCTGGTATTTCAGCAAAACGCCGATCGTGTCGGAGACGGTTTCGGGATCGAGCGCCACCTTGTCGAGTTCGGTCAGCGCGCCGGCCCAGTCGATGGTCTCGGCAACGCCCGGCGCCTTGAATAGTTCGACTTGGCGCAGCTTCTGGATGAACGACACCACTTCGGCCGAAAGCCGGCTGTTGGCCTGCGGCACCTTGCGCCGCACGATCTCCAGCTCGCGCTCGGCATTGGGATAATCGACCCAGTGATAGAGGCAGCGCCGCTTCAGCGCGTCGTGGATTTCGCGGGTGCGGTTGGTGGTGATGATGACGATCGGCGGCTCCTCCGCCTTGATCGTGCCAAGCTCGGGCACCGTCACCTGGAAGTCGGAGAGGATTTCGAGCAGGAACGCCTCGAAGGCTTCGTCGGTGCGGTCGAGCTCATCGATCAGGAACACCGGGGCCGCACCCGCCTTGCCGGTCAGCGCATCGAGCACCGGCCGGCGGATCAGGTATTTTTCGGAAAAGACATTGCGCTCCATGTCGGAGCGGTCGACCGAGCCTGCCGCCTCCTCCATGCGGATCTCTATCATCTGCGCGGCGTAATTCCACTCATAGACAGCGGACGAGACGTCGAGCCCTTCATAGCATTGCAGGCGGATCAGCCGGCGGCCGAGTGCCTGCGCCAGCACCTTGGCGATCTCGGTCTTGCCGACGCCGGCCTCGCCCTCGAGGAAGAGCGGCCGCTGCATGCGCAGCGACAGGAACAGCACCGTTGCGAGCGAGCGGTCCGCGACATAGTCCGCGCCGGTCAGGAGATCGAGCGTTTCGTCGATCGTCCGCGGCGCGGGGCGCGGTTTCAGCTCGGTCATTCTTTCTCCGTTGCCGCCTCTGCTCCGCTCTGCAGCACGTGGTAGTCGCGGGCGTGGTAGATCAGCGGCCGCAAATTATCGCCCATGCGCAGGCCTGTCACCTTGCCAAAAAGCACACGATGGGTGGCGAGATCCTTGGTGTCGATCAATTCGCAGTCGAAAACCGCAAGAGCGCCCTTCAGGGTAGGCGCGCCCGTCGATATGACATCCCACTCGCCCAGCCCGAAACGCTCATCGGCCGACAGCCCGGTCAGGCCTGAAAACGCCACCGATAGGGGCTGCTGGTGCGAAGCCAGCGTGTTCAGCGCAAACCGGCCGTTTTGCATGAACAGCTCGTTCTTGGCATTCTCGCGGTTGAGACAGACGAGAACCGTCGGCGGCGTGTCCGACACCGAACAGGCGGCAATCACCGTCGTGCCGCGTTTGCCGGCGGGCCCGTCGGTGGTCACCACATGGACGTGGCCGGCAAAATGCGCCATCGCGTCGCGATAGGCCTGAGGCCCTATGTCGTTCAACTTCAACACCGATGATTTTCCATAAGCGGGAACCCAAGCGTTATATATGGCGGCACACAATAGGCCACAAGCGAAGTGGTTGACGCCAATCCGCAAATTCCCGTGTTGCGCCTGGGGCGGGCAGCCTTTAGGTCTTGGCACAAGAGACGCTGGAAGCATGCGACCGGCACGGAGGAATTCGTCGTCAAAATGCGACCCCCAACAGCTGTAATAGCGGCACTGCTCTGGCTGCTGCCGGCAAGCGCCGGCGCGCAGACGCTGCATGTCGGCGTCGCCGCGCCCCTGTCCGGTCCGTCGGCGATCCTGGGCAAGCAGATCGAGGCGGGCGCTGCCCTGGCAGCAGAAGCCAACGGCGCCGAGATCAGGACGGTCGACGATGCCTGCACCGCCGATGGCGGGGCTGCCGCCGCCAGGGAATTCGCCGCTGCGAAGGTCGATATCGTCGTCGGCTTCCTCTGCACCGAGGCGATCCAGGCGGCGCTGCCGATCCTCAAGGACGCCAACATACCGGTCATCACCGTTGGCGTGCGCACCGAAAGCCTGACCGATCGCCGCGCCAAAACCGGCTGGCCGGTCTACCGGCTGGGGCCACGCGGCGACGACGAGCGCAATGCGGTGGCCGGCATCCTGACCCGGCTGTGGCAGAGCGAATTGTTCGCCATCGTCGATGACGGGACCATCTATGGCCGCGAAATCGCCGAGACGCTGCGCGCAGCGGCCGAACAGGCGGCGCTGAAGCCGGTCTTCACAGACACGTTCCGGCCGCAGCTCGACAACCAGATCGGGCTGATCGGCCGGCTGAAGAAGGCGGGCGCGACGCATGTCTTTGCCGGTGGCGACGGCGACGACATCGCCATTATGGGCCGCGACGCCGGCCAGCTCGAGGCCGGCATTGTCTTTGCCGGCGGCGAGAATTTGCGCACGCCACCCGGCGATGTGCCTTACGCCGTCGGCACGCTGATGATCGCGCCGCCGGAATGGGCCGATGTCGCCGATCCCAAGGTGCTGGCGGCGTTTACGGCCAAGAACATCGCGCCGGATGGCTATGCCTTGCCGGCCTACGCGGCGGTGGAGATTGCCAAGGCGGCCTCGGCCGCGCCCCAGACCTCGGGCAAGGGGCTGGCCGACGCGCTAACCGGGCATGATTTCACCACCGCGATCGGGCCGCTGCGGTTCGACGACAAAGGCGATCTGAGCCAAAACCTCTATCGCGCCTTCCGCTTCGACGGGACGCGTTTCGTGCCGGCGGAGACGAACTGATGTTTCGCACCGGGCCGCGCAATCTGATCACCGATGTCGCCGGCTTGCGCGTCGGCAACGCGTCGGATGCCACGCTGAAATCGGGCGTCACCACCGTATTGTGCGACGAACCGGCGGTCGGTGGCGTGCAGATCCTCGGCGGCGCGCCGGGCACGCGCGAGACCGATTTGCTCGAACCGCACAATTCCATCGAGGCGGTTCATGCCGTCGTGCTTTCGGGCGGTTCGGCCTTCGGCCTCGACGCCGCGTCGGGCGTGCAGGCGGCGTTGCGTGAAAAAGGCATTGGCGTCGATGTCGGCGGCTTTCGGGTGCCGATCGTGCCGGCGGCGATCCTGTTTGACCTGCGCAATGGCGGCGACAAGGCTTGGGGGCGTTATCCGCCCTACCGCGACCTCGGCTACGAAGCAGCTCAGGCGGCAACAGTCGACTTTCCGCTCGGCACAATCGGCGCCGGCACCGGCGCGCTAAGCTCCGGGCTGAAGGGCGGCCTCGGCTCGGCCTCGACCGTGCTCGACAGCGGCATCACCATCGGCGCGCTGGCCGCCGCCAACCCGACCGGCTCGGTAACGATCGCGCGGACCCGCTATTTCTGGGCAGCACCCTTCGAGATCGGCGATGAATTCGGAGGCCTCGGCTATCCCTCGCCGATGCCGGACGACGCCAGGCGGATCCTATTGAAACACCGCGACAAGCGTGTCGGTGGACAAGCCGAGGCCGGTGGCAACACCACCATCGCCGTCATCGCCACCGACGCCGTGCTGACCAAGGCGGCAGCCAAGCGGCTGGCCATTTCAGCGCATGACGGCTTCGTGCGCGCCATCTGGCCCGTGCACACGCCGGCTGACGGCGATCTGGTGTTCGCGCTGGCGACGGGCAAGAGCGGCATAGAACTCAGCGCCGACGATGCCGTCGATTTCTTTGCCGCCGCCGGCGCCACCATGGCGCGCGCCATCAGCCGCGGCATCCACGCCGCGACGCCGGCCGATGGCGATCTGTTTGCGGTGTGGTCGTCGCGCTGACTTTCAGTCAGGTCGGGTCGGACTCCTCTTCCTCGAAGCTGACCGCGACATCCGAATTCGCCGACAGCCAGACTTTCTGGCCCTCGACCTCGGCAAGCAGGCTCAAGGGAATGTAGTGGTGATGCCCCTGATGGGCGCCCTCGCCGCTGTCGGCCTTGGTCAACTTGATCCGCTCGCCATCGACCCTGTCGACGGTGCCGATGTGAACGCCGTCGGCGCCGACCACTTCCATATGCTCGCGAATCTTGCTGGCCTCAGTCATGGGGTGTTCTCCTTTTGAAAACGATCGACGATAACAAACAGAGGCGAAATTGGATGCATCGCCTTTCGAATAGCACGATGTTTTGACTGTCTCGTGATAGGGAACGATCGAACCAAGGCAGGCGGAGCGGAACCCCGATGCGAAATCTCGTCCTGATTGGCGTTTGCCTGCTGGTCCATCTGGCATCCGCCATGGCCGCCCGAGCGGGCGATGTCGCCGAGCTTGAAATCCTCGGCTTCAGCAAGGATGGCAGCGTCTCCGCCTTCGAGGAATATGGTGTGGCAGACGGTTCGGGCTTTCCCTATGCCAATCGCTACTACATCAACACCGCCGACGACACGTTCCTGAAGGGCACGCCAATCCGGGTCCGGCTGGAGGATGAGACCGCCTCGCTCGAGACGGCCCGTCAGCAAGCCAGGCAAAAAGGCGAAGCAATCATTGCCCAGGCCGAGCTTACCGCCAACCGCGGCATCACCGCCGGCTTCAACCCGGTGACCGAATTGTCGGCCGACCCGTTCCGCATGGTGGTCAACCCACGGCCGATCTTTTCGCCGGTCGACCCGCCGCTGGAATTCCGGCTGGACGAGATCGGCATGAACGACACCGAAAGCTGCCAGAGCCAAGGCGAGATCAACGGTTTTCGCTTGCTGCGGATCGAGGCCAGGGATGGCGGCCAGACCCATCTGCTGCATGAGGATAAATCGATCCCGAAAAGCCGTGGCTGCCCGAACGGCTACAGGATCGGCGCGGTGCAGACATTTTCGATGGACGGCATCAGCGCCTATGCGGTGCTGATCGCGGTGCGCCAATACGGCTTCGAAGGGCCGGATTTTCGCTGGATCGCCGTGACCGGACGCCTGTGACATCGCTCGATCAATCCAGCTGGCGCAAGCGCGCCGGAAATCGCGTCAGCCGCGCCGTACCATCGACGGGCACGGCGCTTGTCGGCGCCTTGCTGTGGGCGATGGCCATGGGCGCCAGCGCGCTGACCGGTCTTTGGCTCGACAATTGGGAGACCCCGGAAAAGATCCGCTTCGTCGCCCTGCTGTTTGCGACCGGCGCGGCATTGGCCTTTCCCGTCGGGTTGTTCGCGGCGCGGCTGGTCTCGCTCGACCGGCATTGGGAGGTGGCGTTCGCCGCCGCCTTCGTCTGCCTGCTTGCCACGACGCTCGCCTTCACCGGCGGGTTGTTTGCGCTGCAATACCGCTCCTATTATGCCGAATGGCACGCGGAGGCCTTCACCGCCCGGTGGGCGTTCGAACTGGTCTTCACCTCGCTGACGGCGCTCTACCAGTTCGTGGTGCTGGGTATCAGGCTCTATTTTCCGCTCGGATTCATCGCGCTTGCCGCCGCCAGCGTTTGGTTTGCACGCCAGCAGCGTTGAGCATTCGGTCCGCCTCTGATAGGAGGCGCACTTAACCACCGACATATCAGGACTGACGGATGATCCCTCGCTATTCCCGGCCGGAAATGGTCGCCATCTGGTCGCCGGAAACCCGCTTCCGCATCTGGTTCGAGATCGAGGCCCATGCCTGCGATGCGCTGGCTGAGCTCGGCGTCATTCCCAGGGAAGCCGCCAAGACCATCTGGGAAAAAGGCGGCGCCGCCCAATTCGACGTCGGCAAGATCGACGAGATCGAGGCCGTCACCAAGCACGACGTCATCGCATTTCTGACCCATCTCGCTGAATTCGTCGGACCGGATGCGCGTTTCATCCACCAGGGTATGACCTCGTCGGATGTTCTCGACACCTGCCTTGCGGTGCAGCTCAGCCGCGCCAGCGATATTTTGCTGGCCGACCTCGACGGCCTGCTCGCCGCGCTGAAGCGCCGTGCCTTCGAGCACAAGGACACCGTCACCATCGGCCGCAGCCACGGCATCCATGCCGAGCCGACCACGTTCGGCGTCAAGCTGGCGCAGGCCTATGCCGAGTTCTCACGCTGCCGCGAGCGGCTGGTGCACGCGCGAGAGGATATTGCCACCTGCGCCATATCGGGCGCGATCGGCACCTTCGCCAACATCGATCCCTATGTCGAAGAACATGTGGCGAAAAAGCTTGGGCTGAAGCCGGAGCCGGTGTCGACGCAGGTCATCCCTCGCGACCGCCATGCCATGTTCTTTGCCACGCTCGGCGTCATCGCCTCGTCGGTCGAGCGGCTGGCGACCGAGATCCGCCATCTGCAGCGCACCGAGGTGCTGGAAGCGGAAGAGTATTTTTCGCCGGGCCAGAAGGGCTCGTCGGCAATGCCGCACAAGCGCAACCCGGTGCTGACCGAAAACCTCACCGGCCTTGCCCGCATGGTGCGCTCCATGGCCTTGCCGGCGATGGAGAATGTCGCGCTCTGGCACGAGCGCGACATTTCGCATTCCTCGGTCGAGCGCATGATCGGCCCGGACGCCACGATAACACTCGATTTCGCGCTGTCGCGGCTCACCGGCGTCGTCGACAAATTGCTGATCTATCCCGACAACATGCTGAAGAACATGAACAAGTTCCGTGGCCTGGTGCATTCGCAGCGCGTGTTGCTGGCGCTGACCCAAGCCGGCGTCAGTCGCGAGGACGCCTACCGCCTGGTGCAGCGCAACGCCATGAAGGTATGGGAACATGGCGCTGATTTCCTTGAGGAATTGTTGGGTGACAAGGAAGTCACCGCAGCGCTGCCCGAAGCCGAGATCCGCGAGAAATTCGACCTGGGCTATCACACCAAGCATGTCGACACGATCTTCAAGCGGGTTTTCGGATAGGTTTTTCGATGCGGCTGGCCGTCCTTTCCGACATCCATGGGAATCTGCGCGCGCTTGAGGCGGTTCATGCGCAGATCAAAGACGCTTCTCCCGACATAATCGTCAATCTGGGCGATTGTCTTTCCGGGCCGCTATGGCCTGAAGAAACCGCGCAATATCTGATGGCGCAGAATTGGCCGACCGTGCGCGGCAATCACGACCGTGTGCTGGTCGAGCCGCCTGCTTCCGGGTTGGAAGACGTCGATGCTTTCACCCACCAACGCCTGTCCCAGGCGTCATTGACCTGGCTCTCCGCATTGCCGGTCACCCTGTCGCCTGCCCAGGACATCCTGCTTTGCCATGGCAGCCCCAGTGACGACGACGTGTTCCTGCTCGAGGAAGACGGAGGCAGCCACTTCCACCCGTCCAATGAAAAGCAGATCAGGCACAAGCTGGGCAGCGCCGGCGCCGGGCTGACCTTGTGCGGCCATACACATACGCCGCGCGTTGTGCGCTTGTCGGACAACCGGACAATCGTCAATCCCGGCAGTGTCGGCGTCCAGGCATTCCCAGGTTTGACTGTGACCGGCAGTCCGGATGCCCGCTATGCCCTTGCCACGCGCAAGGACAGACAATGGTCGTTCAGCCATCATACGGTCAGCTATGACTGGACCGAAGCATCCGGCCGCGCCACGGCGACCGGATTCGACAGCTGGGCGCATGGGCTGCTGACGGGCTACGCCGCCAATTCCTTGTAAGAACCGAGCAGACGCTCAGCCTGGGGCGCCTGGTACGGTGCGGATCACCGTGCCCCACGGATCTTCCCGTGTGATGTCAGCGGTTGTCTTGTCCGAGCGCATCTCGACCCAGGCCAGCCCTGAGCGGGACGGATCGCGGCGCCCGGCGCCGGCGCTGTGCCACGAATTGCCACCGATATGATGGTGGTAGCCTCCCGACGACAGGAACACCGCCTGCCCTCCATACTTAGCGACCGTGTCGAAGCCAAATTCGTCGTGCCACCAGGCCTCGGCATCTTCCGGCCGGCCGACGCGCAGATGGACATGGCCGATAATGCTGTTTTGCGGCGCGCCCTGCCAGCCGGCGTCACCGGCCGGCACGCTGCCAACCACGGCGGCCAGATTCAGCCGCTCGGTCGCCATGGCGATCTTGTCGCCGTTCCACTTCCACTCCTGCGGCAGACGGTCCCTATAGATTTCAATGCCGTTGCCTTCGGGGTCGGTCAGATAGAGAGCCTCGCTGACCAGATGGTCGGAGGCGCCCTCGATGCGGATCTTGTTGGCGGCGGCATGGTTTATCCAACGGCCGAGATCGGCGCGGCTGGGCAGAAGGAAAGCGGTGTGGAAAAGGCCGGCGCTGCGCGGATCGTCGGGCTTGGCCGCTGCGTCAGGCTCGATGACCAGCAGCGGGCGCTCGGCAGCGCCCAGCGTGATGGCGCCATCGGCGCGGCTCAATTCCTGCAGGCCGACAACAGCCCGGTAGTAATCGGCAAGTCCTTCGGCGTCGCGCGCCTTCAGGCCCACGCGTGACACGCTGACGGGGGTCGTCGCGGCAAAAGGCAGTTCGCTCATAAGACTCTCCGTTCAGCGCGTTATCCCTAGGGCGCGCCACCAGCCTATTCTGTTGTCCATCTCTCCCCGCCTCAAATCGTCGATCCTGATCGTTCACACAAGATGGAAAGAATCGAACAGGTTGTTCACGATTGTGATGCACCGCATGCGTCAGCGCGGGTTGCACGAGACACGGCCGCTCGCTATCTCAGCGCCATGAAAGTCAAAGACGCAGATATTCTGATCGTGCCGGGCTACACCAATTCCGGCCCCCAACACTGGCAGACACGCTGGCAGTCGAAACTGTCGACGGCGCGCCGGGTCGAGCAGGCGGAGTGGTCGAAGCCGGTGCGCGAGGACTGGACGGCGAGCGTGGCGAACGCTGTCAACGAGGCCGAGCGGCCGGTGGTGATCGTTGCCCATTCCCTGGGCGTGGCGGCCGCGGTGCAGGCCATTCCGCAGTTCAGGAAGCCGGTCGCCGGTGCGTTCTTTGTCGCGCCGCCCGACGTCGCCAACCCGGAGATAAGGCCGCGTCACCTGATGACCTTTGGCCCCTATGCACGCGAACCGCTGCCCTTCCCGTCCATCGTCATCGCCAGCCGCAACGATCCGTTCTGCGCCTTCGAGGTTGCCGAGGACATTGCCGGCGCCTGGGGTTCGCTGTTCATCGATGCCGGCGAAACCGGTCACCTCAATGAGGATGCCGGCTTCGGCCCGTGGCCGGAAGGGTCGATGACCTTCGCCAAGTTCCTGACCGACCTCAAGGCCTGACCGGGCAAGGCACCACGCCTCAGCCCTTGATCGAATCGTTCATGCTTTTGATGAGTATCTTTGCGCCGAGCGAAATCAGCGCATGGTCCGAGCCCATCGCCAGCAGCCGGTAGCCCATCGCCACGACGCGGCCGGCAATCGCCGGCTCAACGACGTAGATTGCCGCATGCTTGCCCGCCTTGCGCGTCCGCTCGGCGATGGAGGCGACGGTTTCCATCATGCTTTCCAGCGTCGAATTGACGGTGGCGCCATTCGACCAGGCGATGGAGAAATCCGATGGGCCGAGGAAGATGCCGTCAATGCCCGGCGTGTCGAGGATGCCGTCCAGCGCATCGAGTGCGGCGCGCGTTTCGACCATGGCAAAGGCCATGGTGCGTTGATTGGTGTCGCGCAGCCATTCGGCGTGGTCGCCTTTGCCATGGCGCGGAAAAGCATAGGTCGGGCCCCAGGAGCGCTCGCCCATCGGCGGATATTTCATCGCCGCGGCAAAGAGTTTTGCATCGGCCACCGAATTCACCATCGGTGCAATCACCGCCTCGGCACCGAAATCGAGGGCGCGGCTGGCCATGTCGAAGCGGCCGACCGGAATGCGCACCAGCGCCGGCTTGTTGGCGGCCAGCACCGGCACCAGGCCGCGCAAGACCGAGTCTTCGTGGTGTCCGCCATGCTGCATATCGAGGGTGACGGCGTCAAAACCCTGCTTGGCGATGATTTCGACCGTCAAAGCGTCCGGAACGCCGGACCAGGCGGTGAACAGCGTTTCATCCGCCGCCAGGCGTGACTTCAGGGACATGGGTGCTTTCCTCGTTGGGTAGAGCCTTGTAACAGGCCTACGCACAGTTTCAGCCGGAAAAGGCTGAAAAGGCAAAGAAAAACCGCCCGGCTGGACCGGGCGGTCGATTGGTCCAGCGCTACTCGCTCTAGGTGTTCTTGATCTGCTCGATCGCCTGCGCCATCAGTTCGTCCATGGTGCGGCGGATCTGGTGATCCGACTGGTCGACGCCGGCGGCGTCGAAATCCTTGCGGATCTTGCGGAATACGTCGTGATCGCCGGCTTCCTCGATATCGGAAACCACAACTTCCTTGGCATAGGCGTCGGCGTCAGTGCCGGATTTGCCCAGCTTTTCGGCGGCCCACAGACCGAGCGCCTTGTTGCGGCGTGCGGAAGCCTTGAAGCGAAGTTCTTCGTCGAAGGCGAATTTGCGCTCAAAACCCTCTTCGCGGTCTTTCATGCTGCTCATGGCTTCCCTCCGATGAAATCGATTCGCGTTGGCGATGGATATGTGTGTTGCCGCAGCACAAACCAAAAGGGCGCGGGCCGGTCAATATGCTACATCACTTGCTGCGCTGCGGCATTTCATTCCTGAAAGCGGTCGATGGAAAGGATTTGCCGATTGAGCAAACGCTGTGATTGGGATAGACCCGGCATTGAACCCCACCCGTCGCCGCACCAATTTAGGCAGACGGACAGGAACTGGTCGCTTGCCGCCTGCCCGCAAATCCAGAGAAAAATCAGATGAAAAATCGCCGCCGCATTTATGAAGGCAAGGCCAAGATCCTCTATGAGGGACCGGAACCGGGCACACTTATCCAGTTCTTCAAGGATGATGCGACCGCATTCAACAAGAAGAAACATGAGGTCATCGACGGCAAGGGTGTGCTCAACAACCGCATTTCCGAGTACATCTTTAACCATCTGAACCGCATGGGCATTCCGACCCACTTCATCCGCCGGCTCAACATGCGCGAGCAGTTGATCAAGGAAGTCGAGATTATTCCGCTCGAAGTGGTGGTGCGCAATGTCGCCGCCGGCTCGCTGTCCAAGCGCCTCGGCATCGAGGAAGGCACCGTTCTGCCGCGCTCGATCATCGAATTCTATTATAAGGCCGATGCGCTCGACGATCCGATGGTGTCGGAAGAGCACATCACCGCTTTCGGCTGGGCAAGCCCGCAGGAGATCGACGACGTCATGGCGCTGGCCATCCGCGTCAACGACTTCCTCTCCGGCCTGTTCATGGGTGTCGGCATCCAACTCGTCGATTTCAAGATCGAATGCGGCCGCCTGTTCGAGGGCGACATGATGCGCATCGTCGTTGCCGACGAGATCTCGCCGGATTCGTGCCGGCTGTGGGACGTGGCAACGCAGGACAAGCTCGACAAGGACCGTTTCCGCCGCGATATGGGCGGCCTCGTCGAAGCCTATCAGGAAGTTGCCCGCCGCCTCGGCATCATGAACGAGAACGAGCCGCCGCGCCCGACCGGCCCGGTGCTCGTCGCCTCGACCGATGGCCTCAAAGGCAAGCCGCACTAAGTCTTCATTTCTTGACGCGATTCCGGACGAAAAACCGCTTCAGACTTTTCCTGGAATTGCTAAGTCTTCGAACAGGAACCTGTCCAGCATGATCAAGGCCCGCATCACCGTCACCCTCAAGAACGGCGTGCTCGACCCGCAGGGAAAAGCCATAGAGCACGCTCTGTCCGGACTGGGGTTCGGCGGCGTCGGCCAGGTGCGGCAGGGCAAGGTCTTCGACCTCGAGCTCTCAGAGACCGACAAGGCCAAGGCCGAAGCCGATCTGAAAGCCATGTGCGACAAGCTGCTGGCGAACACAGTGATCGAGAATTACGCGGTGGAGATCGCTTGATATGAAATCAGCTGTCGTTCTTCTCCCCGGCCTCAACCGCGACCGCGACATGATTGCGGCGCTGACCAAGATCTCCGGGCAGGCGCCGGCGACCGTCTGGCAGACCGACACCGAAATCCCTGATGTGGACCTGATCGCCATTCCCGGCGGCTTCTCGTTCGGCGACTATCTGCGTTGCGGCGCCATTGCCGCGCGCATGCCGGTCATGCGGGCGGTTGCGGAAAAGGCGGCCAAGGGCGTCATGGTCATCGGCGTCTGCAACGGCTTCCAGATCCTGGTCGAGGCTGGCCTTTTGCCCGGCGCGCTGATGCGCAATGCCTCGCTGAAATTCGTTTGCCGGGAGGTGAAGCTCGAAATCGCCAACGCCAACACCATGTTCACCCGCCGCTACCAGCCGGGTCAGATCATCCGCACGCCGGTGGCGCATCACGACGGCAACTATTTCGCCGACGCCGACACGCTTGCCCGTCTCGAAGGCGAAGGACAGGTGGTGTTTCGCTATGCCGAGGGCACCAATCCCAATGGCTCGATGAACGACATTGCCGGTATCGTCAGCGAGAAGGGCAATGTGCTCGGCCTGATGCCGCATCCCGAAAACCTGATCGAGGCAGCGCATGGCGGAAGCGACGGCCGCGCTCTGTTCGAAGGCGCGCTCGGCATCGCCGCCTGATATCTCAAAATTACTTTCAAAAACGCGGGGGCGGTTGACCATGAGACTGACGATTGTTCGCCTAGGTCCCCTGGCTGCTGCCGGCTTGGCGTTGGCGTCCTGCCAGTCCAGCCCGAAGAGCGCGCCGGTCCCCACGGGCAAGAGCGCTTCGCTGCTGGCCATGGAGCAGGTGGCGATATCGGCCCACAAATGCTGGATCGCCAGCAAGGATCCCGCCTTCAAATCCTATCAGATGGCCAATGAGCTGAATTCGTTCAGCGGCACGCCCCGCTTCCTGCTGGTGCCGGCCAAGCATTATGGCGGCAAGCCGCTGCTGGTCGTCCAGGCGCAAGGCAATTCCAGCCGCGTCGACGTGTTCGGTCCGCTGATGGACGATCCGCTCGGCGCGCGCATCGGATCCGACATTGCGCGCTGGCAAACGGGCAACCCCTCCTGCAACGCGGCCGCCTGACGCCATGGGCCGCTTCCTGCAGTTTGCGGGATTGGTCATAGGTCTGGCCGGGCTTGTCCTGCAAGCGTGCATCACCATCCCGGCATCGATGGAGGCCGGCCGCAGTTTTCTCGGCTCCATCGTCTTTCTGTTCAGCTTCTTCACCATCCTGACCAACATCGGTGCGGTGCTGGTCCATGTCTCGCTGCTGTCGCCTTCGGGCTACGCCTGGCTGCCCGCCTTTGCCGGACCGCGGATGCGGGCCGGCGTCGCCGTGTCCATCGCGCTTGTCTTCATCGTCTATGCGACCGTTCTGGCGCAGCTCTGGCAGCCGCAGGGGCTGTTCCTGCTCTGCGACGTGCTGCTGCACTATGTGACGCCGGTTCTGTTCGTGCTGTGGTGGCTGATAGCAGGTGCCGACGGCAGAGCGAGATGGAGCGACATTTCCTGGTGGATGGCCTATCCGATCGCCTATCTCGCCTATGCGCTTGTACGCGCACCAATCGCAGGCGAAGTGCCCTACCCGTTCCTCGACGTTGCGAAAAACGGCACGACCAACGTCGCGCTTGCGGCGCTGGCTGTCACCGGGGTTTTCCTGGTGCTGTGCATCCTCGCTGTGCTTGCCGACAAGGGCGTCTCACGCATAAGAACATCCGGCGCGCGCCGCTGACCGGGCTCCGGGTCAGTCCCAGAATTGCCTGATGCCTTCGCGGTGGGCGTCGTCACGCGACACACCGATGTCCCTGAGTTGCTCGTCGGTCATTTCGAGCAAAGCCAGGCGGCCGCGACGGCGCTCGATCAGCACGTCGATCCATCGCGCCAGCGATCTGACCACATGCACGATCCGGCCGACAAAGCCTCGCCGGCTGGCCGGCCCGACCAATTCAATGCCCGCGCAGCGGATTGTCTCGATTGTATCCATTGTCTTTCAGCCAACCTTGCAAATTGTACCCATCTTAGTACGGTTCTGATATGCATTGACACCCGATCTGGTGCAATATACAGAATTGTCACCATGACAAATTGGCTCCCTGACCTCACCATCGGTTCCGGCCCGCTTTACCAGCGCCTTGCCGACAGCATCGAGTCGGACATTGACAAGGGCGTCATCGATGCCGGGGCAAAATTGCCGCCGCAGCGCGATCTCGCCTATGATATCGGCACGACGGTCGGCACGATCGGCCGAGCCTATCAGCTGCTGCGCGAGCGCGGCCTGGTGAGCGGCGAAGTCGGTCGCGGGACCTATGTGCTGGCGCAGCAATCGGAAGCGGCGTCACCCGAATTCGCCGAGCCGGCCGTGCAAGGCACGCGCTATGTCGATGCACCGCCCGGCAAGCTGCGTTTCGACAGCACTGCCGCGCCCGACATCGGCCAGGGCGCCATTGTCGCCGACATGCTCTCGCGCACGGTGCAGGATCACCCGCACGAGATTTCGAGCTACACCAGGGATTTTCCGGAGCGCTGGTTCGAGGCCGGCGCCCGCTGGCTGTCGCGCAATTCGTTCCGTCCGGCGGCCGACACCATCGTTCCCACGCTTGGCACACATGCCGCGGTGATGGCGGCGATTGCGGCACTGACCACACCGGGCGACTATGTCGCCTTCGAGCACCTCACCTATTCGCAGATCGCCCGCAGCGCCGGGCTGATCGGGCGGCGCATAGCACTGGTGGCATCGGACGAAGAAGGCCTCGATCCCGAGGATTTCGAACGCGTCTGCGCGCAAAAGCACCCGAAGATGATCTTCCTGATGCCGACGGTGCAGAACCCGACGCTGGCGATCCTGTCGGTTTCGCGCCGCGAGGCGATCGCTCGTGTCGCGCGCGCGTACAATGTCATCGTCATCGAGGACGATCTCTATGGCGGCCTGACCGAAGATCCGACGCCGCTCATCGCCGAATATGCACCCGAGCGCACCATTGTCGCCGGCGGTCTGTCGAAATCGGTCGCGGCAGGTGTTCGCGGCGGCTGGCTCTCCTGCCCGCCCGCCTATCGCCATCGCATCCGCGTCGCCCACAAGATGATGACCGGCGGGATGCCGTTCCTGCTGGCGGAGGTGAATGCGCGGCTGGTGCTGTCAGGGCAGGCTGGCGATATCCGCAAACGCAGCATTGCCGAAATTGCCGCCCGCATCGCCATCGTGCGCGAGACACTGGCGGGTTTCGCCTTCAAGTCACACGGCAGCGTGCCCTTCGTCTGGCTGACGCTGCCCGATCCCTGGCTGTCCGGCACGTTCAGGAGCGCATGCCTCGAAAATGGCGTGCTCCTCGACGACGAGGACGAGTTCAAGGCGGGGCGTTCCGAGCAGGTTTTTCACGGCGTGCGTTTCGGCGTCTCGCAGCCAAGGCGGCGCGAGGACATCACCGGCGGCGTCGCGGTGATCCGGCGGCTGCTGGAGGAAGGCCGCGCCGGCTACGACAGTTCGTCCTGAATCGTTGGCGCCAAACCGTGCCCCTGCGTACCGATCTCAGGTTCAGCCTTCTGCCTTGAAGTTTTTGGCTTCCTTCGCGCCCTTGTCCTTGCCGTGCTTCTCGGCCAGGTCCTTGGCTTGCTTGGGCGAAACGTCGGTGGTCTCGGCAATATGCATGGCCTCCTTGTCGGAGAGGCGATTGTCTTTCTTGCCTTGCTTGGTGGCCATGTCGAAATCTCCTGGTTGGTTTGAGGCCTAACGGCCGGGATGCCATAGCGTTCCCCAGCGGCTCCCCGCTACCATCGTCGCCCTGTGGTTTTCCGGCGTTTTTCGTCATCCAATGGGGTGTATCACGCCAAAGCTTGCGATATGAGGGGGACTCAAATTCCCCTCTCCCATGGACATCAATCGCCGCCCATGACCATTTCCAATTCCGTGCCGATCACCCCGGAACTCATCGCTGCGCATGGGCTGAAGCCCGACGAATACCAGCGCATCCTCGACCTGGTCGGGCGCGAACCGAGCTTTACCGAACTCGGCATCTTCTCGGCGATGTGGAATGAGCACTGCTCCTACAAATCCTCGAAGAAATGGCTGCGCACGCTGCCGACCACCGGGCCGCAGGTCATCCAGGGTCCGGGCGAGAACGCCGGCGTGGTCGATATCGGCGACGGCGACTGCGTCGTCTTCAAGATGGAGAGCCACAACCATCCCTCCTACATCGAGCCCTACCAGGGTGCGGCGACCGGCGTCGGCGGCATATTGCGCGACGTCTTCACCATGGGCGCGCGGCCGATTGCGGCGATGAACGCTTTGCGCTTCGGCGCACCGGACCATCCCAAGACCAGGCACCTGGTCAGCGGCGTGGTTTCCGGCGTCGGAGGATACGGCAACGCCTTTGGCGTGCCGACCGTCGGCGGCGAGGTCAATTTCGACGCCCGCTACAACGGCAACATCCTGGTCAACGCCTTTGCCGCCGGCCTCGCCAAGACAGATGCGATCTTCCTGTCGGAAGCCAAGGGCGTCGGCCTGCCGGTCGTCTATCTCGGCGCCAAGACCGGCCGCGACGGCGTCGGCGGCGCCACGATGGCCTCGGCCGAGTTCGACGACAAGATCGACGAGAAGCGCCCGACCGTGCAGGTCGGCGATCCCTTCACGGAAAAATGCCTGCTCGAAGCCTGCCTTGAGCTGATGGCGTCCGGCGCCGTCATCGCCATCCAGGACATGGGTGCGGCCGGCCTCACCTGTTCGGCGGTCGAGATGGGTGCCAAGGGCGACCTCGGCATCGAGCTTCACCTCGACCAGGTGCCGGTGCGCGAAGAGCGCATGAGCGCCTATGAGATGATGCTGTCGGAGAGCCAGGAGCGCATGCTGATGGTGCTGCGCCCCGAGAAGGAAAAGGAAGCCGAGGCGATCTTCCACAAATGGGGCCTCGACTTCGCCATTGTCGGCAAGACCACCGACGATCTGCGCTTCCGCGTCATTCACCAGGGCGACGAGGTCGCCAACCTGCCGATCAAGGACCTTGGCGACAAGGCGCCGGAATACGACCGCCCCTGGGTCGAGCCGAAGAAACCTGCGGCGCTTGCCGCCGGCGATGCGCCGAAGGCCGATGTCGCCGACGCGCTGCTGAAACTGCTCGGCGGGCCGGACCTGTCGTCGCGGCGATGGGTGTGGGAGCAATACGACACGCTGATCCAGGGCAATTCGCTGCAGCTTCCGGGCGGCGACGCCGGCGTGGTGCGCGTCGAAGGCCATCCGACCAAGGCGCTCGCCTTCTCCTCCGACGTGACGCCGCGCTATTGCGAGGCCGACCCGTATGAAGGCGGCAAGCAGGCGGTGGCCGAATGCTGGCGCAACCTTACCGCCACCGGCGCGCTGCCGCTGGCGGCGACGGACAACCTCAATTTCGGCAATCCGGAACGGCCCGAGATCATGGGCCAACTGGTCGGCGCGGTGAAAGGCATTGGCGATGCCTGCCGCGCGCTCGGCTTCCCGATCGTGTCGGGCAATGTCTCGCTCTACAATGAAACCAACGGCCAGGGCATCCTGCCGACGCCGACCATCGGCGGCGTCGGGCTGATTGCCGACTGGTCGAAGATGACCCGTATCGGCTTTGCCGCCGAGGGCCAGATGATCCTGCTGGTCGGCGCACCCGCAAGCTGGGGCAGCCATCTCGGCCAGTCCGCCTATTTCAGGGACATCCATGGCCGTACCGACGGGCCGCCGCCATCCGTCGACCTCGCCCATGAAAAGCGCGTCGGCGACCACGTGCGCGCGCTGATCGCGTCGGGCGTCGTCACCGCGGCGCATGACCTTTCCGATGGCGGCCTTGCGGTGGCCCTGGCCGAGATGGCGACGGCGTCCGGCATCGGCGCCACAATTCCGGGGCTCGCCGGCACCGACCCGATCCCGGTCTGGTTCGGCGAAGACCAGGGCCGCTACCTCCTGACGCTGTCCGTCGATCCGCAGAGCAAGGAATGGGACGCCATCCGCGAGGAACAGAGCAGGCTCGGCATCTTTGCGCCATGGATCGGCTCGACCGGTGGAAACGAACTGAAGCTCGGCGATGCCAGGGCGATCCCGGTCAGCGAATTGACCGCCGCCCACGAAGGCTGGTTCCCGAACTTCATGGACAAGTCCATTTGACCAGCCTGGCAGCCCGGACGCTGATCGCAGTCGTCTTCTGGCCGTCGCTGTTCTTCTTCTGGTTCCTCGGGCCGTTCGTCTTTTTCCTGCTGTCGACGACCTCGAGCGAGGTCTGTCCGCTGCTGGAAAGGCGTGACCAGTTCATTGAGGCGGCCAATGGCACACTGCAGATGCTGGCCTTGCAAAGTCTGATCTATGCGATCCCCATCGTCTGCCTGGTGCTGTGGAGCCGCCTTTTGCCGAACCCGGCGCGCGCAAGGCATGTCGCCACCTGCATCAAGCTCTTTGCCATTGCGGTCATTACCGGCGCGCTGTGGGAATACGGGTCATCGCTGATCTGCGACGGCTATGGCCAACCATTCTTTTCGCCCTTGTGGCAGATGACCAGCTATCTCCCGATTATCAACCTGGCGCTCAACATCCCGCTCTATGTCCTGGTGTCCAGCCTTGGCCGGGGGTTCTCGACCCGCGACGACATTACCGAAGATGGTGTGGTTCACCCGCGGCAGGATGGCCCTTAGACACTGCGTCGCCGACAGAACGGCTTCAACCCGGACCAGAAAGGCTTTAGGCTGCCGTCCGAGTCACTCGTGCCTAGCCGCCCAGAACAGGATTTTGCCATGGCAATGGATGCCCACGACATCGAAAAACTGATCAAGGACGGCATTCCGGACGCCAAGGTGACGATCCGCGACCTCGCCGGTGACGGCGATCACTATGCAGCCGAAGTGGTGGCCGAAAGCTTCCGCGGAAAGAGCCGCGTCCAGCAGCACCAAATGGTCTATGATGCGCTGAAGGGCAATATGGGCGGCGTGCTGCACGCGCTGGCCCTGCAGACCAGCGTGCCGGACTGAAGCCAGACTGGCCTACTGTTTCTGCGGCTGCTTCGCCGACACTGACGTGATCGGCTTCGCCGACACTGAGATGATCGGGCCCGCCGGGTATTTTCCGCCGACGATCATTCTTTTCCCATCCGACAGCGCGGAGACCGCGCCGTCGAGGAACAGCGCGTTGCGGCATTGTAGCGCGTCGCGAAACAGCCGCGCAAAGCTGCCGAAACTGACCTCAGACCGCGAGATCACCAGCAAAACGGTGTTTTCATCGCGCACGCCGACGCCGTTGCGGATGTAGCGCGAGGTTCCGTTCGGCTCGAAGCGTGGGTGAATCTTGCCATCGATCACCAGCATCGGGCCGGACTGCGTGGCGAAGGCAACATCGCGTTTGGTGACCGCATAGGCGTTGCTTTCCATGACAGCCGCCTTGCCGTCCTTGCCCACCAGAAAAACGCCGTTCGGTTTCAGGAAGAAATTGCCTTCGCCGTCGGCAAGATTGAGCCGTGACTTTTCGCTGCCGTCCTCGACCAGGAGCCCGACCGGCGACAAATCCTCGTGATACATGCCGCCATTCATGGCGAGCAGCACCGGCCTCCCCTCGCCCGCAACCGCCTTTTCGAAGGCTTCGAGCGAACCAAAAGGCTTGCCATCGGCGCCAGCGTGGAAAACACCGATGCTGTCGGCGCGAAGATCGATCTCGCAAACGACATAGGTCACCGCCTCGAAGGCGACATTCCGGCAAGGCGCGGGCAGGTCACCGCCAATGACCAGCGGCGGCGGCTCCGGGCGTCTCGGCCACCAGACAACGGCAATCGCCGCCAGCAGGATGGCGATCGGAAGGGCGGCGCCATATCGTCTTTTCATCATGTTCCGAAGGCTGCAATCGGGTCGGATGCTTGGCCCAAGACAGGCGATCCTTTGCGCCATTTCCGCGACGGCGGCGCAAACATCTTGTTTCGGCCCATCTATGGGTTTATTTGATGGCTATGCTTCGAGCCTGACTCCCACAGGCGTGAAAGGATATCTCATGAGCGGCATCAACGACTACATCGACAGCGAAGTGAAGGGCAACGACGTCGTCCTTTTCATGAAGGGCACGCCCGGTTTTCCGCAGTGCGGCTTTTCCGGCCAGGTCGTCCAGATCCTCGATTACATCGGCGCCGACTACAAGGGCGTCGACGTGCTGACCTCGGCCGAACTGCGCCAGGGCATCAAGGAATATTCGAACTGGCCGACGATCCCGCAGCTTTACGTCAAGGGCGAATTCGTCGGCGGCTGCGACATCATCCGCGAAATGTTCCAGGCGGGCGAGCTGCAGACGTTGCTCGTCGACAAGGGCGTCAGCGTCAAAGCGACAGCCTGATTCTGAGTTGAGACGGGGCAGCCCCGCCCCGGCAAAATGTTACCTCCCCCTATCGGAGTGAGGACGAACTTATGCGCCGGCATGCCGGCGCATATTCGTTTTGAAGATCGGACCCGCCGTGGACCAGCCAGCAAAAGCGCCGCAACAGGGACGCAAATTGCCTATTCCGCGCTGGGAATTCATCGCGCTGTGCGCGGCACTGATGGCGTTGAACTCGCTGGCCATCGACATCATGCTGCCGGCACTGCAGCAAATCGGCGCCACGCTTGGCGTTGAGAATGAAAACCACCGCCAGTATGTGATCACCGCCTATATATTGGGCTTCGGTGGCGGACAGCTTTTCTTCGGACCGATCTCGGACCGGTTCGGGCGCCGCGCGCCGCTCGTTGCCGGGCTGGCGATTTATGTCGTGGCGGCGGCAGCTGCCGCCATCGCCCCGTCATTCGCCGTCCTGCTGCTGTGCCGGCTGGTGCAAGGCATCGGTGCGGCGGCGACCCGCGTCATCGCCGTCTCGATCGTGCGCGACACGTTCGACGGTCGGCGCATGGCCGAGGTGATGTCTCTGATCTTCATGGTGTTCATGGCCATCCCGGTGATCGCGCCTGGGATCGGCCAGGTCATCATGCTGTTCGCAACATGGCACTGGATCTTCGTCACCATGGCCGTCGGGGCGCTGATCGTGTCGGCGTGGTCGCTGCTGCGGCTGCCGGAGACGCTGCATCCGGAGTACCGCCGGCCGCTGACAGTCTCATCCGTCGTCGGTGGTTTCCGCATCGTGCTCACCAACCGCATGGCGCTTTGCTACGCCTTTGCCAGCACCTTCATTTTCGCCGCCATGTTCGGCTTCATCGCCTCCGCACAGCAGATCTATGTCGACATTTTTCATGTCGGCGAATTGTTTCCTGTCATCTTCGCGGGTGTCGCCGGCGTTCTCGCTTTTTCGAACTACCTCAACTCGCGCCTGGTCGGCCGCATCGGCATGCGCCGCCTGTCGCAGAGCGCACTGCTGTTGTTCCTGGTGATCAGCCTTGCCTGGCTCACCGTTTCGCTTCAAATGAAGATGCCACTCTGGCTGTTCATCACCTTCTTCGCCAGTGCGATGCTCCCGTTCGGCGCGCTCGGCGCCAATTTCAACGCGCTCGCGATGGAGCCGCTCGGCCAACTGGCGGGCACCGCGTCGTCCATCCTGGGCTTCATGCAGACTTTTCTCGGCGGCATCCTCGGCACGCTGATCGGCCAGGCCTTCAACGGCACGGTGACGCCGCTTGCCGCCGGCTTCTGCAGCGTCTCGGTCGCGGCCCTGCTGATGATCCTGATCGCCGAGCGCGGCAAGATGTTCCAGCCGCACAACCCACCCATTTCAGGGCACGTCACCGACCTGCATTGAGCAACTGTTCTGCGCTACGAGTTTTATTTGTCTCAGACCGCAGCCACCTTCAAGCGACGCGTTTCAGGATGCGCCGCCAATCACTGCCGTGAAACGAGGGAACAGCGGGCGCCCTGCGATGGCGCCACCCATGCTGTCCGAAAGAGGCATCGGCAGAGCCTTGTCGAGCGCTTCGAGCACGGATGACACAAAGACCCGGTTGAGCGAGGCATCATCTCCCATATGGGAGAAAGTGGCGCGCGGTTTGCCCATCAGCGTGCCGTTTTTGCGAATTGAGAAACTCAGCGTCAGGGTCATGCCAGCACTTCCAGGCGGCGGCTGCCAACAGGCAAAGATCGCGGAAAACATCTCGTCTATGGTATCGACGGGATCGCGACTGCCGCACGCGCGTTCCTGCGATCTTGCCTCAGTGGCGCCAGCGGCGGCCAAGGCAAGTGCAAGCGCCGTTGCAACAATTGCGGACCGATGTTTCATTTCGCAGCTTCCGACTTCGCGAGAGATTGGACACTATAACAGAGCCAATATACTTGACGAAAGCCTCTACCAGCAGTTGGGCCGATTATTGCGCCCAGAGTTCCCTGCGCAACTCCTGCCAGCTTTCCTTGTCCGGGGCGACAAGAATGCCGCCGTCGATATGCGAGGGCAGATAGGCGCTGCCGTCGATCCGCGCGGTGTAGCCGCCGGCCTCGGCGTGGATCAGCACACCGACCAGATGGTCCCACGGCATCAGTTTGTTGTAGACGACGAAATGGGCATGGCCGCTGGCCAGAAGACGGTATTCATGTGCCGCGCAGCGATAGCCGAACTGCGACAGGGTCTTGGTCTGGTTGCGCGCCAGGAGCGAGCGTTGCGGTTCCGCCAGATATTGCCAGGAGACGGAGCCGGTCATCTGCGAGATCGGCACGGCATCGGCGACATGCACCGTCTCCAGCGCGCCATGCGCATGGCGGATATGGCTGCCGGCGCCCTTGGCGCCGATCAGCCAGTCCCGGCCTACGGGGTCATGGATGATACCGGCGACGGTTTCACCCTTGACGACGACGCTCAGCATGACGCCGAAGAGCGGCACGCCGGAGGCGAAGTTGAAGGTTCCGTCGACCGGGTCGACGACGAAGGCGAGGTCGGCATCACCGAGCCCCTGAAGCAGCGCCGGATTGTCGGAACAGGCTTCCTCGCCGACGATCATCGCCGTGGGATAGCGCTCGCGCAGCCTGGCCGTGATCAGCCGCTCGGCGTTGATGTCGGCCTCGGTCACTAGGTCGGCAGCCGAGGTCTTCTGCCTGATGTCGCCCTCGCCCAGCCGGCGAAAGCGTGGCATGATTTCGGCCCTGGCTGCATCGGCGAGAAGCTCGGCCAGCCAGTCGATCGCTTGGTCGTCAAATATCATCGGAAATGTCTTGTCCTGTGCTGAGGCTGCCATTGAGGGCGGCAAAGTCGAACAGCTTTCTGTCGAGCAGATGCGACGGCCTGGTGTTGGACAGCGCGCGCAGCATCGTGTCCTTGCGGCCCGGCATGCGCTTTTCCATATCGTCCAGCATCGCCTTCATGGCGTTGCGCTGCAGGCCTTCCTGGCTGCCGCAGAGATCGCAGGGAATGATCGGGAATTTCATCGCGGCGGCGAATTTCTCCAGATCGACCTCGGCGCAGTAGCTCAGCGGCCGCAGCACCATGACGTCACCGTCGTCATTGAGCAGCTTTGGCGGCATGGCGGCAAGGCGGCCGCCATGGAATAGATTCATGAAGAAGGTTTCGAGAATGTCCTCACGGTGGTGGCCGAGCACCAGCGCCGAACAGCCCTCCTCGCGCGCGATGCGATAGAGATGGCCGCGCCGCAGCCGCGAGCACAGCGAGCAATAGGTGCCGCCCCGGGGCAGCTTGTCGGTGACCACCGAATAGGTGTCCTGATACTCGATGCGATGGGCGATGCCATGCGCATCGAGGTAATCGGGCAAAATGTGCTTCGGAAAGTTCGGCTGGCCCTGGTCGAGATTGCAGGCCAGCAAATCGACCGGCAAAAGGCCGCGCCATTTGAGATCGAGCAGCACGGCGAGCAGGCCGTAGGAATCCTTGCCGCCGGACAAAGCCACCAGCCAGCGGTCGCCGGGCCTCGCCATGGCGAAATCCTCGACCGCCTGACGGGTCAACCGCAACAGCCGCTTACGCAGTTTGTTGAACTCGACGGAAGACGGCACGTCGGCAAACAGCGGATGGAAGCCGCCTTCAGCAATCGGTTCAACTGTGTCGATGTCTGCCAGCATGTTCATGGCTTGTCGCTTTCCATAGCCGAGAGTGCCGGATTAGCGGACATGGCCGACAAAGAAAAGGCCGCCTCGACGGGCGGCCCTTTCCGGTATCGCAGAAAGCGATCGCTTAGCGCGAATAGAATTCGACGACCAGGTTCGGCTCCATCTGCACGGCGAACGGAACGTCGGCCAGGCCGGGGATGCGCGAGAAGGTCGCGACCATCTTGTTGTGATCGACTTCGATATAGTCCGGCACGTCGCGCTCGGCGAGGCCGACCGCTTCCAGCACGATGACCAGCTGCTTCGACTTTTCGCGCACTTCGACGACGTCGCCCGGCTTGCAACGGTACGAGCCGATGTTGACGCGCTTGCCGTTGACGTTGACGTGGCCGTGGTTGACGAACTGGCGAGCCGCGAAAATGGTCGGCACGAACTTGGAGCGGTAGACGACCGCGTCGAGACGCGACTCGAGCAGGCCGATCAGGTTCTCGGAGGTGTCGCCCTTGCGGCGATCAGCCTCTTCATAGACCTTGCGGAACTGCTTTTCGGAGACATCACCATAGTGACCCTTCAGCTTCTGCTTGGCGCGCAGCTGCAGGCCGAAATCGGAAAGCTTGCCCTTGCGGCGCTGGCCGTGCTGGCCGGGGCCGTATTCACGCTTGTTGACCGGGGACTTCGGGCGGCCCCAGATGTTTTCGCCGAGACGGCGGTCGATCTTGTACTTCGCGGATTCGCGCTTGCTCATCGCATTCCCTTTCAAAACAAACCACCCGGAGCCTCATGGTCCGGGTGAAGGAAACGCGCCCTCCTCTGGCCTCCGTTTTCGAGGCCTGACAGGGTTTTCCCACGCAACGCGGCGGAAAACCCACGGGACACGTCAGTCTAGACAAAACCCAGGAAACGATAAACCTGCTTTCCCGGGCTTGCCATGCAAAAGAAACAACCGGGCATTGCGGCCCAGTGTTGGTGCGCTCGATAAACGGAGATTTGAGCAGAGTCAAGCGCGTCGCTGGCGCTGGGCCCGGCAACCATATCACGTCTTTGGCGTTGAGTGCCGTGCCGGATGCGGCGGGAGGTTGTTGCGCCGACGGCATTTAGGAAGGGACTGAGCCAAAGGAGCCCGAAGTCGCATGAAGAAGTTTTTCCTCTCGTTGGTCGGTGCAGCCGTCATGGCCGGGACGATGTCGATCGCCGTGCCCGAGCCAGCGATGGCCAAGCACTGGCAGGGCCACAAGCATCGTCAGACCTGCGATGTCGTGGTGAAGAAGAAGGTCATCTGGCGGCATGGCCACAAGAAGGTCATCCGCTACAAGGTGAAGCGCTGCTGGTGACGTCAGGAGTTTCGGGCTTGGCCTGAATCGAAGAAGCCCGTGGTTTCGGCCACGGGCTTTGTTTATCGACTCGGTTCAAGGTTTCAGTCTGCCGATTTCTTCTCCGGCAGGCCTTTGCGCTTGGTCTCTGCGAATTCCTCGAGCTGCTTTTCGCTCATCGAATTGTACATCGACTTCGACGCGCCTTGAAGTTCGCTCTTCCTGGTCTCGCCGCGCTTGGCCGACAGGGCTGCGCCAGCGGCCTTTTGCTGTGCTTTTGAGGTTGCAGGCATATCGGCACCTCCTTTGCTGACAGAGGAAGAAACGTTGCGCTCCGGCGACGGTTCCAGCGCTGGCGGTCAACTTCCGTTCCGCGCTCATGCCTGCCCATGGTCGGCCAACTGCCGGCAAAACCACCTTCCCGTGCCCGCAACGCCGGTGTAGGACGGCGCCATGAAATCGTTGAACGATCCCTCGCAGGCACTCGCCACCGGCCTCGCGAAAATCCGCACCGAGTTCCATGTGCCGGAGGGATTTCCCCCTGATGTAATGGCCATGGCACAGACGGCGGCCAGGCGCGTGCCCGACCAGCATGCCGACCGCACGGCGATGCCCTTCGTGACGCTCGATCCCGCGACTTCCACCGATCTTGACCAAGCGTTTTCGATCGAAGCGAGCGGTAGCGACCTTCTGTTGCACTATGCGATTGCCGACGTAGCCTGGTTCGTCGCGGACGGCGACGCGGTGGATCGCGAAGCCTGGGCGCGGGGCGAAACCCTGTATTTGCCGGACGGCAAGGCCGGGCTCTATCCCCGGGTCATTGCCGAGGGCGCCGCGAGCTTGCTGCCCGGCGGTCCGCGTCCGGCTGTCATCTTCACGGTCCGGATCGCCGACGACGGAGCGGTAAGGCTGGATGGCGCGGAGCGGGCAATCATTCAAAGCCGCGCCAAGCTCGCCTATGACAGCGTGCAGGCCGCCGACGTCCCAGTCGGCTTCGCCGAAATCGCGCGGCGCATGGCGGCGGCCGAAGACCGTCGCGGCGCTTCGCGCGTCGACCCGCCCGAGCAGGAGGTGGAACAGCTTGCCGATGGCACGTTCCAGCTTGCGTTCAGACCGCTGCTGCAATCCGAGCAAGACAACGCAGCACTTTCGCTGGCCGCCAACATGGCGATTGCCGACGCCATGCTGGCACACCGGACCGGCTTGTTCCGGGTGATGGCGCCGCCCGATGCTTCCAAAGTACAAAGACTGCGCAGCGCGGCACGGGCCTTAGGCCTGTCCTGGCCTCCTTCGACCAGCCTGTCCGACTATCAGCGAACCCTCGATCCGACCAACATGCACCAGGCAGCGCTGATGCTGGAAATCCGCCGCGCCGGCTCCGGTGCGTCCTACCAACCCTATGAAGAAGGCGTTGTCCCCTGGCACGAGGCGATGGCCGCGACCTATGCCCACGCCACCGCGCCCCTGAGGCGGCTGGCCGATCGCTATGTCGTGCGCTGTGTGCTGGCCATCGTCAACGGCCAGCCGGTGCCGCAAGCCGTTACCGAGGCGTTTTCCAGACTGCCGAAGGTGATGGGCCGCGCAGGCGCCCGCGCCTCGCAGATCAACCACGCGGCCATCGACCTTGCCGAGGCGGTGATGCTGAGGGGGCGCATGGGTGAAACATTCAAGGCCGTCGTCACCGACGTCGGTGATCAGCGTGTGCGCGTTCAGCTCTCGGACATGCCTGTCGTTGCGAATGTGAAGGCCTCTGGGTTCAGGCAGGGCGATGGCCTGACGCTAAGGCTTGTTTCGGCCGATCCGGATCGGCGCGTCATTGTCTTCGAGCTTGCCTAAAGCGCGTCGGCGACGCGCTTTAGTTTTTTCGTTTTGTGCATGTCGTTGTCCCAAAACCGCTGCGCACTTTTGGGCGACACATGCATTAGCGCGCGCTCAATCCAAAACCCTGCATCAGCCGGCTGATGGCGAAATCCGCGTTTCCGGAGGTAAAGACGGCGATGTCGGGCTCGCTTTGCGGCAATGGCCCGTCGACAGCCGGAAGCAGCGACAGAGCGCGCCGCGCAATCGCCTCGGCCGGGTCGATCCAGTCGACCGGCCAGGGCGCGGTCTTGCGCATGCGATTGGCCAGGAACGGATAGTGCGTGCAGGCGAGCACGACGATGTCCGTGCGCAAATCGTCATGCTGGACAAAACACGGTGCGATTTCGGCACGCACGGCCTCCTCGTCGACAAAGCCCTCGCGCATGTAGGCCTCGGCCAGTCCGGCGAGATTGTTGCTGCCGACCAGCCGGACATGGCATTTCTGCGCCCATTTGCCGATCAGGTCGCGCGTGTACTGGCGCTTCACCGTGCCCGGCGTCGCCAGCACCGAGACCAGCCCGGACCGGGTGCGCTCGGCAGCCGGCTTGATCGCCGGCACCGTGCCGACAAAGGGATGGCCAGGGAATTTTTCCCGCAACGCATCGATCACCAGCGTCGAAGCGGTATTGCAGGCGACGACCGAAATTTCCGGATCAAAACGGTCGAGCAGCTTGGCGAAGAGCTCGACTATATGGGCCTGCAGCGCCGGCTCTTCCCAGGCGCCGTAGGGAAAGGCCTTGTCATCGGCGACGTAGACGAAGCGCCGGTCGGGCATCAGCACGCGCGCTTCGCGCAGCACGGTCAATCCGCCAACGCCGGAATCGAACATCAGTATCGGACGGTGGCTCATTGATATCGGACCATGAAAGAGGCTGGATCAGAAGGCTTGGCGGTCATTGGCCAATGCCGTTCTATCTGCAACCATCATGGCCTTGAAGTGGCGAATGTTAGCAACTTCCACGCAAAGCCGGCGAAGACGACCTTGCCTCGGTTGCTCTAGAGCCCGCGCTTGCCGAAGCCGGCGGGCCGCGGACGGCCCAGAGGCTGGGCGGACGGCACCGAGCGCGTGGCCGGTGTGGCGTTGCGCATAGAAGACTGTGCCGCGCTGCTGGCCATCCGGCTGGATGCCGCAGGCATGGGCGTATCGCCATCGAAATCGAAAACCGATGTCAGTTCGTCGATATTGATGCCCGCCACCGGCTTAGCCACCAGAATCGTGCACCAAAGGCCAAAGATCGACAGCGCAAGCAGGTTCAAACCGCTGGACGTGCTTTCCGGATTGTTGAAATCGATGACCAGCAGCGTGCCTGCCTGCAGAAAGGCGTAGATGGCGCAGAACACGATGTAGGACCACAGGATCCAGGCTTTGCCGTTGGCGTCGCGGCTGCGTCGCCAGGCGATGTTGGCACGCATGACCACAGCCAGGAGGGAAACGATCAGAACCGCGCCTGCCATCCCTTGCCGCGATGGACCGGGCGCCGAGTTGACCAGCCCCTCAAAGCCGATCGTGCCAACGATGCACAGCACGGCAAGAACGGCCTCGAGCAGGGCTACGCCGAGGGAATAGAAGAAGAAGCGCATACGGCCGATTTTGGACGTGAACATCTGCCACCCCACCGTTTTGACAACAATGGATGATAAGCAAATAAAATTCGGTTACTTCAGCCGTTCGAAGCTTAGCGATTTCTAATCTTCTTTGTCTGCCTGGGGTTTTCGCGCAGCGGCCGGCAAACGCCTTGGATCGTCTCCCGGCGAGCCGTCACCGCGCGGCATGGCCGGCGAAAACCGGTCGAGCGACGAGATGATGCCGCGCAGCACTTTCAGTTCCGGCTCGGCGAAACCGGCGCGCGTCAAGACGGCGCGCAGATTGTCGACCATCTTGGGTTTCTTGGGCGCCGGGCGGAAATAACCGCGCGCTTCGAGCGCGCCTTCGAGATAGGCAAACAGGCCGTGCAACTCTTCCTTGCTCGCCGGCTTCATTTCAGGACTGGAGAAATTAGTCGCCGTCTCGTCCTCCAGGCCGGATTTCATCCATTCATAGGACATCAACAGCACGGCCTGGGCGATGTTGAGCGACGAAAAGCCGGGAACGACCGGGAAGGTGACGATCTCGTCGGCCAGCCCGACCTCGTCATTGTAGAGCCCAAAACGCTCGCGGCCGAACAAGATGCCGGTGCGCAGGCCGGCCATCTGACGCGCCCTGAGCGCCCTGCCCGCCTCGACCGGACCACGCACGGGTTTGAAGCCGTCGCGCTCGCGCGCCGTGGTGGCGAAGACAAAATTGAGGTCGGCGACGGCGGACGCCAGGTCGCCGAACACTGTTACGGCATCGATGACATGGTCGGCGCGGCTGGCGGCGGCGCGCGCCTTCTCGCTCGGCCAGCCGTCACGCGGGTTGACTAGTCTCAGTTCGGCAAGGCCGAAATTGGCCATGGCGCGCGCGACCATGCCGATATTCTCGCCAAGCTGCGGCTCGACCAGGATGATCGCCGGGGCGGCGGCGGATGCGTTTTCAGGATGATCGGCGGCGGACATGGTCTCAATGAACTGCTGTTTGCGGCATTTCAGCGTTCCCTGCCACATCCGCTCGGCAAAATGAAGCTTTTGCAAACACCGGTCGCGGCACAGACGACCCATTCTGCACGGATGGTCGTTTGCGCGGCCAAATAGGCTTTGATATACGCTCCGCATACCCGGCCGAAGCCATGCGGGCGAGGCCGTTTTGTTCCCCAAAAGCGAGGCATTCTTTTCATGGCGAAGATCAAGGTGGCGAACCCGGTCGTCGAGCTCGACGGCGACGAGATGACCCGCATCATCTGGCAGTTCATCAAGGACAAGCTGATCCACCCTTATCTCGACCTGAAGCTCGAATATTACGACCTCGGCGTCGAGCACCGCGACGCCACCAACGACCAGGTGACCATCGATTCGGCCAATGCCATCAAGAAATGGGGCGTCGGCGTGAAATGCGCGACGATCACGCCCGACGAGCAGCGCGTCGAGGAATTCAAGCTGAAGAAGATGTGGAAGTCGCCGAACGGCACCATCCGTAACATTCTCGGCGGCACCATTTTCCGCGAACCGATCATCATGAAGAACGTGCCGCGTCTGGTGCCGGGATGGACCAAGCCCATCATCGTCGGCCGTCATGCTTTCGGCGACCAGTATCGCGCCACCGACTTCCGCTTCCCCGGCAAGGGCAAGCTGACCATCAAGTTCGTCGGCGAGGACGGCAAGGTGATCGAGCATGACGTGTACGACGCACCCGGCGCCGGCGTTGCCATGGCGATGTACAATCTCGACGACTCCATCCGGGAATTCGCCCGCGCCTCGCTGAATTACGGCCTGCTGCGCAACTATCCGGTTTATCTCTCGACCAAGAACACCATCCTCAAAGCCTATGATGGCCGCTTCAAGGACATTTTCCAGGAGGTCTACGAGGCTGAATTCGAGGCCGAGTTCAAGGCGAAGAAGCTGTGGTACGAGCACCGGCTGATCGACGACATGGTGGCCTCCGCCCTGAAATGGTCTGGCGGCTACGTCTGGGCCTGCAAGAATTATGACGGCGACGTCCAGTCCGACACGGTGGCGCAAGGTTTTGGCTCGCTCGGCCTGATGACCTCCGTGCTGATGACGCCGGACGGCAAGACGGTGGAAGCGGAGGCCGCGCACGGCACCGTGACGCGCCACTATCGCCAGCACCAGAAGGGCGAGGAAACCTCGACCAATTCGATCGCCTCGATCTTCGCCTGGACGCGCGGCCTCGCCCACCGCGCCAAGCTCGACGACAATGCCGAGTTGAAGCGGTTTGCCGACACGCTGGAGAAGGTCTGCATCCAGACGGTTGAGAGCGGCTTCATGACCAAGGACCTGTCGCTCTTGATCGGTCCCGACCAACCATGGCTGTCGACCACCGGCTTCCTCGACAAGATCGACGAGAATTTGCAGAAGGCGATGGCGTAAGCCGGCAGCCATGGCCAAGCCGGTCGTCTACGGGGCGGACTACAGCGTCTATATGCGCATCGTCCGCCTCGTGCTGGCGGAAAAAGGCATCGACTACGACCTTGTGCCGGTCGATGTCTTTGCCGCCGAGGGCGCTCCCGCCTGGTACTTCGAGCATCACCCTTTCGGCCGCATTCCGGCCTTCGAGCATGACGGGTTTCGCCTGTTCGAAACCAGCGCGATCGCCCGCTATGTCGACGAGGCGTTCGACGGCCCGGCACTGCAGCCAAGAGACGCCCGCACCCGCGCAACGATGAACCAGATCATCGGCATGCTCGACGCCTATGCCTACAGGTCGATGGTCTGGGACGTCGCCGTCGAGCGGCTTGAGAAGGAAGCGCCAGACGAGGCACTGGTCGCCAACGGGCTGCGCCAGGCGGAAACGGTGCTGCGGGTGCTCACCGCACTCAAGCCTCCCGGGCCGTGGCTGCTCGGCGACCAGCTGACGCTGGTCGACCTGCATGCGGCATCCATCATCGCCTATTTCGTCAAGGTCGCCGACGGGCAAAAGCTGCTTGCGGCGTTCGCCGACATCCAGGCCTGGTGGGACGGCATCGCAAAACGTCCGAGCCTGGCGGCGGGCTGATATGGGTTCGGGCCATGGCTGACCCATCTCGCCAGGACGCGCTCACCATCGCCAGAATTGTCAGGGTCAACCACGCCGGTGAGTTCGGTGCGATCAGGATCTATTCGGCGCAGATTCTTGTCGCCAGGCGCTTCTGGCCGGATTGCGTGCCATCCTTGTCGGAGATGCTCGGGCACGAGCGCACGCATTGCGCCGCCTTCCGTGCCGCCATGCCGGCGCGGAAGGCGCGACCGTGCCGGGTGATGCAATTCTGGAGCTGGGGTGGCTGGCTGCTGGGTTCTGTCACCGCCCTGCTCGGTCCGCAAGGCATCTGGGCCTGCACGGCGGCGGTTGAAGCGGCGGTGCATCGCCATCTGGACGATCAGCTGTTTTCCTCGCCAATCGCGACCACGACTTGCACGGCATCATCCTGGCGATCCGCGAGGAAGAGCTCGCCCATCTCCATCTCGCCGAAGAGCAGCTGAAATCGCCCGGCCCGGCGCTGAACTTTTTACGGTCGCTGATTTCGATCGCCACGGACGTGCTGATCTGGCTGTCCACCTGGGGCGATTCCAGCAGAATGACGCGCGCCCTGAAGGCGGCGAAAAGAACTAGACTAGCTAGACGGACCGTCTAAGAGCTGATTGCCGGCTTGCCACGATCAGCCACAGAATGGCAAGCACGGCGGCGAAGGCCGGAAAGCCGCACACGAACCAGATACGACATAGGGTGGCTTTCAGGCTGCCTCCAGCGCCGCCCTCACCGCGGCGATCGCATCATTGGCCTTCGAGGCGTCCGGACCGCCGGCTTGCGCCATGTCGGGCCGTCCGCCGCCGCCCTGCCCGCCCAATGCGGCCGAGGCAACGCGCACCAGATCGACAGCGCTGAAGCGGCCGACGAGATCGTCCGTCACGGCGACCACGACGCTTGCCTTGTTGTCTTCGCCCGCACCGACGAAGACGACGACGCCGGAGCCGAGCGATGTCTTGCCGGCATCGGCCAGCGGCTTCAAATCCTTCGGCGACACGCCGGAAACCGCTTTGCCGAGGAAGCCGATACCGGCGACGGTTTCGGTGGTGGCCGGAGCATCGGCCGCGGCACCACCGCCCAGCGCGAGTTTCTTGCGCGCTTCGCTCAGCTCCTTCTCGAGCTTCTTGCGCTCCTCGAGCAGCGTCTCGACACGCGCCGGCACGTCGGCCGGCGAGATCTTCAGCACGGCCGCAGTTGCCTTCAGGCGCCTGTCCTGCTCATCGAGATGTTTGCGCGCGGCTTCGCCGGTCAGCGCCTCGATGCGGCGCACGCCGGCGGCGACCGCGCTGTCGGAGACGACACGGACCAGGCCGATATCGCCGGTCGCCCGGACATGGGTGCCACCGCAGAGCTCGACCGAATAGGGCCGGTTGGCCTTGGCGCCATGCACGCCGGTGCCCATCGAAACGACACGCACCTCGTCACCATATTTCTCGCCGAACAGCGCCATGGCGCCTTCGGCGATGGCGTCGTCGACCGACATCAGCCGCGTCGTCACCGGGCTGTTCTGGACGACGATTTCGTTGGCCATGCGCTCGACCTCTTCGAGGTCTTCGGCCGAGATCGGCTTGTTGTGCGAGATGTCGAAGCGCAGGCGCTCGGGCGCGACCAGCGAACCTTTCTGCGCGACATGGGTGCCCAGCACCTCGCGCAGCGCCTCGTGGATCAGATGCGTTGCCGAATGATTGGCGCGCAGCCGGGTGCGGCGCGCATGGTCAACCTTCAGCTCGACGGCTGCACCTGGCTTGACCGTGCCGTTCGTCACCTTGCCCAGGTGCACGAACAGGCCGTCGGCCTTTTTCTGCGTGTCGGAAACCTCGATCGAGAAACCTTCGCCGGAGATGATACCGGTGTCGCCCATCTGGCCGCCGGACTCGCCATAGAACGGCGTCTGGTTGACGACCACCGCCACCGCGTCGCCCTTGATCGCGCTGTCGACGGTCTTGCCGTCCTTGACCAGCGCCTGGATGAGGCCTTCCGCCTGTTCGGTCTCGTAGCCGAGGAATTCGGTGGCGCCGGCCTTCTCGCGTACAGAAAACCAGATGGTCTCGGTGGCCGCGTCGCCGGAGCCAGCCCAATGCTTGCGCGCTTCGGCCTTCTGCTGCTCCATCGCATGGGTGAATCCGGCAAGGTCGACCGAGATGTTGCGCTGGCGCAGTGCGTCCTGCGTCAGATCGAGCGGGAAGCCGTACGTGTCATAGAGCTTGAACGCGGTCTCGCCATCCAGCATATCGCCGGCGTGCAGCGTATCCGTCGCCTCCGAGAGCAGGCCGAGGCCGCGCACCAGCGTCTTGCGGAACCTGGTCTCCTCGAGCTTCAGCGTCTCGGTGATCAGCTGTTCGCCGCGCAGCAGTTCGGGATAGGCCTGGCCCATCTCGCGCACCAGCGCCGGCACCAGTTTCCACATCAACGGCTCCTTGGCGCCGAGCAACTGCGCATGGCGCATGGCGCGGCGCATGATGCGGCGCAGCACATAGCCGCGGCCTTCGTTCGACGGCAGCACGCCATCGGCCACCAGGAAGGAGGACGAGCGCAGATGGTCGGCAATGACGCGGAAGGAGGCGACCGTCTCCTTGTCCGGGCCCTGCCCGAGCGCTGACGAGGCCGCATCGATCAGATGACGGAACAGGTCGGTCTCGAAGACGCTCTCCACCCCTTGCAGGATGGAGGCCATGCGCTCCAGGCCCATGCCGGTGTCGATCGACGGCCGCGGCAGGTCGATGCGCTCATCCTTGGTGACCTGCTCATATTGCATGAACACCAGGTTCCAGAATTCAAGGAAGCGGTCGCCGTCCTCCTCCGGGCTGCCGGGAGGGCCGCCCCAGATGTGCTCGCCACGGTCGATGAAGATTTCCGAGCACGGCCCGCACGGTCCGGTGTCGCCCATAGCCCAGAAATTGTCGGAGGTCGGGATGCGGATGATGCGGTCATCGGAGAAACCGGCGATCTTCTTCCAGAAGCCGGCCGCCTCGTCATCGGTGTGATAGACGGTGACCAGCAGCTTGTCCTTGTTCAGCCCGAACTCCTTGGTGATCAGGTTCCAGGCCAGTTCGATGGCGCGCTCCTTGAAATAGTCGCCGAAGGAGAAATTGCCGAGCATTTCGAAGAAGGTCAGATGGCGCGCGGTGTAGCCGACATTGTCGAGGTCGTTGTGCTTGCCGCCGGCGCGCACGCTTTTCTGCGCAGTGGTGGCGCGCGAATAGGACCGCTTCTCCAGGCCGGTGAAGACGTTCTTGAACTGCACCATGCCGGCATTGGTGAACATCAGCGTCGGGTCGTTGCGCGGCACCAGCGGGCTCGAGGCCACGACCTCGTGGCCCTCCTTGCGGAAATAGTCGAGGAATGTCGACCGGATCTCGTTCACGCCACTCATGACTGCTGCCTTTTCGCGAAAACCGCCGGCACGGCCGGCGGACACTGGTCTCTGCTTTTTAGAAGATTGACTTGGCCTTTTAGCGGGCACGCCCCACCCTGTCCAGAAACACGGAATTGGGCCATCCCGGCAACTGCCAAGCCGGCTTCACGCTGCCCAAAAACGAAAACCGCCGGCGCGAAGGCCGGCGGTTTGAAACGCAATACTAAAGAACTCGGTTACTTAAGCATCGGATAATAGACTGGATTTATGGCCGAACTCTGGCCGTGCCCTACATGGCGCCGGATTCTTCCTCGAAGCCGTCGTCGCTTTCGCCGCGCTCGGGGCCGCCATTTTCAAGAAATTTCTCGGCGATCAGCCCGGCATTCTGCCGCAGCGCAAGTTCGATCTCACGCGCCGTGTCGGGATTGTCGCGCAGGAACAGTTTGGCGTTTTCGCGACCTTGGCCGAGACGCTGCGAATTGTAGGAGAACCAGGCGCCGGACTTCTCGACCACGCCGGCCTTGACGCCGAGATCGACCAGTTCGCCGGTCTTGGAGACGCCCTCGCCATACATGATGTCGAACTCGACCACCTTGAAGGGCGGCGCCAGCTTGTTCTTGACGACCTTGACGCGGGTCTGGTTGCCGACGACCTCGTCGCGGTCCTTGACCGAGCCGATGCGGCGGATGTCGAGGCGCACCGAAGCGTAGAATTTCAGCGCGTTGCCGCCGGTCGTGGTTTCGGGCGAACCGAACATGACGCCGATCTTCATGCGGATCTGGTTGATGAAGATGACCATGGTGTTGGAGCGCGAGATCGAGGCGGTCAGCTTGCGCAGCGCCTGGCTCATCAGACGAGCCTGGAGACCGGGCAGCGAATCGCCCATCTCGCCCTCGATTTCAGCGCGCGGCGTCAGTGCCGCCACCGAATCGACGACCAGCACATCGATGGCGCCGGAACGCACCAGCGTGTCGCAGATTTCAAGTGCCTGCTCGCCGGTGTCGGGCTGCGAGATCAGCAGGTTTTCGAGGTCCACGCCGAGCTTGCGGGCATAGACCGGGTCGAGCGCATGCTCGGCATCGACGAAGGCGCAGATACCGCCCTTCTTCTGGGCTTCCGCCACCGTATGCAGCGCCAGCGTCGTCTTGCCCGAGCTTTCCGGCCCGTAGATCTCGACGATGCGGCCGCGCGGCAGGCCGCCGACGCCAAGCGCGATGTCGAGGCCCAGCGATCCCGTCGGCACGGTTTCAATCTCGACGACCTGCTCATTGGCGCCAAGCCGCATGATCGAGCCCTTGCCGAAGGCGCGCTCGATTTGCGACAGCGCCGCATCCAGAGCCTTTGATTTGTCCACCGCTTTGTCCTCTACAAGCCGCAAAGAATTCTGAGCCATGATACATCACCCCTTGGTCGTCAATGAAGGCCGGACAATCCGTAATCCCTACCCATTTTGTACTACTTTTGTTCTCGTTTGGCAAGAGGGGTCAAATAACTGAAAAACCATCTTTATCCGGATTTGTTCTTTTTTTGTCTCTTGGTATTTTCGGATGTATCCCCTTCGGGCCAGATGCTCCGGCTGTTTCGATCGGCCGAATCGCCAGCTCGCCTGCGAAGCTCCGCCGCACAGCGTAGCGCTTGTGCGGCTCGAATAACAAAGGTCATATCGCCGGCATGGTGAAATCAGCAAAGATACTGGCGGTGGGCGGCGCCCATATCGATCGCCGCGGCCAGGTGTCGGGCACGTACGTGCCCGCGGCGTCCAACCCCGGCACGATGCGCGAGGATGTCGGCGGCGGCGTCTTCAACGCGCTGCGCAGCCTGGTGCGGCGCGGCGTCTCGGCCTCGCTTTTGTCGGTGCGCGGCGGCGATGCCTCGGCCGAGACGGTTGCGCGCGCCATCGCCGACTCCGGCATTGCCGACCTGTCGGCGGTTTTCCTCGACCGCACGACGCCGAGCTACACCGCGCTGATCGACAGGGATGGCGAGCTGATCACCGGCTTTGCCGACATGGCGCTCTACGATTTGGCGTTCCCCAAGCAGATCCGCCGCTCCAAGGTGCGCGAGGTGGTCGCCGAGGCCGATGCGGTGCTCTGCGACGCCAATCTGCCATCAACGGCGCTGGAGCGGCTGGTGGGGGTCGCCGCCGGCAAGCCGGTGTTCGCCATTGCCATTTCGCCGGCCAAGGTGGTGCGGCTGATACCGGTGCTGAAGGAACTCGCGCAGGTCTTCATGAACCGGCGCGAGGCCATGGTGCTGGCCGGCGTCGATGCCAATGCCACCGAGCGCGAGACCGTCGACGGACTGCGCTGCAGCGGCCTCACCAGTGGCGTGGTGACGGCGGGCGACGGCCCGGTGTTGGGATTCGACCAAGCCGGCGCCTTCTCTATCCTGCCGCCGGCGCCGAGAAAAGTCGCCGACGTCACCGGCGCCGGCGACGCGCTGGCCGGCGCCACCATCGCTGCCCTGCTGCGCGGCCTGGCATTGCGCCAGGCCCTCCGCGAAGGCGTTGCCGCGGCGACGCTCGCCATCGAAAGTTCGGATGCCGTGCCGGCCTTCACCGCCGCGACCTTCACCGAGGCACTGGCTCTTGTGCCCGACGCGCAGGAAATGGCATGAGGGCGGCCAATTGCCATTGCCGGAGCGCGACGTCCAAGCGGACGCGCGGATCTCCGGATCGGAGACCATCATGACACCGCAAAGCGCCCGCCCCTTGATCGACATCCACGCGCCCGTGGCTGAGGCGCTCGCCGCTGGCCGCCCGGTCGTGGCGCTGGAAAGCACCATCATCACCCATGGCATGCCTTACCCCGACAATGGCGCCATGGCCGCCAATGTCGAAAAGATCATCCTGGACAATGGCGCGGTGCCGGCGACGATCGCCGTGGTCGCCGGCCGCATCAAGATCGGGCTTTCCGACGGCGAGCGCGAGTCGCTGGCCATGACCGGCGATGCCATGAAGCTGTCGCGCGCCGATCTCGGCTTTGCGGTGGCGCAAGGCCGCACCGGCGGCACCACGGTCGCCGCCACCATGATCGCCGCTGACATGGTCGGGATAAAGGTGTTCGCCACCGGCGGCATTGGCGGCGTCCACAAGGGCGCGGAAAAGAGCTTCGACATCTCGGCCGATCTCGACGAGTTGGCGCGCACGCCGGTCATCGTCGTCTCGGCCGGCGCCAAGGCGATTCTCGACATCGAAAAGACGCTGGAAGTGCTGGAGACGCGCGGCGTGCCGGTGATTGGCCATGGCTGCGAGACGATGCCGGCCTTCTGGTCGCGGCATTCGCCGTTCCGCGCGCCGCTGACCCTGCACAGACCGGAAGAGATCGCGCATTTCTACAAGACCAGGGCGGCACTTGGCCTGGTCGGCGGCATGCTGATCGCCAACCCGGTGCCGCAGGACGATGAAATCCCGGCCGACGAGATGGCCGGCTATATCGAGGCCGCGCAGAAGGCGGCGGAAGTGCAGAATGTGACCGGTAAGGCGGTGACGCCGTTCCTGCTGGGCAAAATCCTCGAACTGACCGGCGGCCGGAGCTTGAAGACCAACATCGCGCTGGTCGAGAACAATGCGCGGCTGGCGGCGAGGATTGCGACGGCGCTGTAGGATCGCCTACGTCGGCGGGACAGCACCCCCCTCTGGCCTGCCGGCCATCTCCCCCGCAAGGAGGGAGATTAACAGCTTAGCCGCAGGCTCCCATTTTCAACGTTGGTGATTAGCGAAGGCCAATGTGACAACTGATCTCCCCCTTGCGGGGGAGATGTCCGGCAGGACAGAGGGGGGTGGGAAGAAACGCGGCGGTCCCGGTTCACTTCCCCGCCCTTCGTCCCGCCTCATACGCCCGGCGCGCCCACACCCTCATCTCGTCAGGATCATCAAACGCGTCGTCGGGAATGCTCCAGTACGGCATCGCGACCAGCTTGCCGTGGCGGGTGCCGGTATAGGTCCATTGCATGCAGCCGGCGGCTTCGAAGTCGGGCGCGCTTTGCTCGTCAGCCTTGAGCAGCAATTCGCCGCGCAGCACGATGGCGACGATGACGCCGTCGAAATAGATACCCTTGCCGCCGAACAGTTTTCGGATACTGACCGGGCCGAGGCCTTCGAACAGTTCTTCGATGCGTTCATTGTCCATGCCGCAATCATGTCACCGGGCTTGCCATGGCTGCAATCAAAAACCATGCTGGCAAGTTGAGAGCCATCCGTCGGAGTCTTGTCCATGCCGCTGCTGCTCAAGGGATCCTGCCGCTGCGATGCCGTCCATTTCGAGGTGGAGAGCAACACGCCGGTGCCGTTCATGCTGTGCTACTGCTCGATCTGCCGCAAGCAGCAGGGCGGCGGCGGCTTCGCCATCAATCTCGGCGCCGATTACAAGACGCTGAAAATCAAGGGCAAGCGCAATCTCGGCGTCTACCAGGCCGAGATCGCGGACGACGAGCATCCAAAGTGTGAGATTTCGACGGGCGAGCGCAATTTCTGCAAGAAGTGCGGTTCGGCGCTCTGGCTCTACGATCCGACATGGCCGGACCTGGTCCACCCCTTCGCCTCGGCAATCGACAGCGAGTTGCCGAAGCCGCCGGAGAAGGTGCATCTGATGTTGAAATACAAGGCGAGTTGGGTCGAGCCGGTGATCGGCAAGAAGGACAATGCGTTCGACGTCTATCCCGAGGAATCGATCGCCGACTGGCACAAGCGGACGAAGATGTGGGTGAAGTGAGGACTCGGAGCGCGACTTCCGATGGTTAGCGCTGCCCCTCATCCGGCCCTTCGGGCCGTTCGTCATTCGAAAAGCCAAGCAATTGGCTTTTCGCCCGCTGCGCGGACCATTCCTCACCTCCCCGTGAACGGGGCGAAGGAAAGATCAGGCGGAAGCGCGCGCTTCAGCCAGCGCCTTCAGGTCGGCGGGCTTCAGTTCGACGGATTCGCCGCAGCCGCAGGCCGAACTCTGGTTCGGGTTGTGGAAGGTGAAGCCGGTGCGCAGCGTGGTCTGCTCGAAATCCATCTCGGTGCCGAACAGGAAAAGGGCAGCCTCGGGCGCGACATAGACATGCGCGCCGTCGCGTTCGATATGGTCGTCCTTGGTATTGGGCTCGGTCACCAGGTCGACCGTGTATTCCATGCCGGCGCAGCCGCCCTTCTTGATGCCGAGGCGAATGCCATGCGCATTGTCGCGCGTGGCGACGATCTCGCGCACCCGGTCGGCGGCCTTTTCGGTCATCGTGATGACGGCGAAGCGTCCCATTCTTTTTCCTCTTCCATTCCATGCAGGTTCAAGGCCTGCCGAATGATTCCTCACCTAAAATGGTGAAGTTTTACCACTGGTGCAAGTGCACCAACCTCAGTCAACCTAGTACCAGCCCACCGCCACCTGCGCCTCTTCCGACATGCGGTCGGGCGACCAGGGCGGGTCGAAGGTCATGTTGACCTCGACGCCGGAGACGCCTTCGACGGCGCCGACGGCGTTTTCCACCCAGCCGGGCATTTCGCCGGCCACCGGACAGCCGGGCGCGGTCAGCGTCATGTCGATCTTGACCGCGCGGTTGTCCTCGATGTCGATCTTGTAGATGAGGCCGAGCTCATAGATGTCGGCCGGTATTTCCGGGTCATAGACCGTCTTCAGCGCCGAGACGATGTCGTCGGTCAGCCGCGCCAGTTCGTCGGCGGGAATGGCCGAGGCGGAAACCAGCGGATTGATGGCTGCTTCCGGCGCGGTGGTGTGGCTCGCATCATCCATGGTCGTCATCCAAAGAACCTGTCACCCGAAGAACTTGCGCGCTTTTTCCAGCGCATCGGCCAAAGCGTCGACTTCGGCCCTGGTATTATACATGCCGAACGATGCCCTGCATGTGGAGGTTACGCCAAAGCGTTTCAACAGCGGCTGGGCGCAATGGGTGCCCGCGCGGACGGCAACACCTTGCCTGTCTATCACCATCGACACGTCATGGGCATGAATGCCCTGCAACTCAAAGGAAATGATGGCGCCCTTGTCCGGCGCGTCGCCGAAGATGCGCAGCGAGTTGATGGCGCGCAGCCGCTCGTGTGCGTAGGTCTTGAGGTCGGCCTCGTGCGCGGCGATGCGCTCGCGGCCGATCTTTTCCATGTATTCCAATGCTGCACCCAGCCCGATCGCCTGCACGATCGGCGGCGTGCCGGCCTCGAAGCGGTGCGGCGGCTCGTTGTAGGAGACGACGTCTTCCGTCACTTCCTCGATCATCTCGCCTCCGCCCATGAAGGGGCGCATGGCCGAGAGAATATCCTTCTTGCCGTAAAGCACGCCGATGCCGGACGGCCCGTAAACCTTGTGGCCGGTGAAGACGAAGAAGTCGCAATCCAGATCCTGCACGTCGATCGGCATGTGCACGGCGCTCTGGCTGCCGTCGACAAGTACGGGAATTCCACGCGAATGCGCGATGCGCACGATCTCCTTGATCGGGGTTACCGTGCCCAGCGCGTTCGACATATGCGTGATGGCGACGAGCTTGGTCTTGTCGGTCAGCCGCTTTTCGAATTCCTCGATGTGGAAGATGCCGAGATCGTCGACCGGCACCCAGACCAGCTTGGCGCCCTGCCGCTCCCGGATGAAATGCCACGGCACGATGTTGGAGTGGTGCTCCATGATCGACAGCACGATCTCGTCGCCCGCGCCGATATTGGGCATGCCATAGCCGTAAGCCACGGTGTTGATCGCCGCGGTCGTGTTCGAGGTGAAGACGATGTTGTCGGTGCTTGGCGCATTGAGGAAACGGCGCACCGTCTCGCGTGCCTTCTCATAAGCGTCGGTTGCGGCATTCGACAGGAAATGCAGGCCGCGATGCACGTTGGCGTATTCCTGGGAATAGGCGTGCTGGATCGTATCCAGCACCACCTGCGGCTTCTGCGCCGAGGCGCCATTGTCGAGATAGACCAGCGGTTTGCCGTAGACTTCGCGCGACAGGATCGGGAAGTCGCGGCGGATCGCCTCGACGTCGTATGGGGTTGTTTCGATCTTCTGGTCCATTACAAGCTCTCTTGAGGCACCGCCTCACTTCGTCACGCACCCCTCACCCGACCGAGCTTCGCTCGGCCACCGCCCGGGGCGTGTCACTTGCCTCGCCCGTCCTTCGGACCCACAAGGGGAGAAGGGGAGGCGCTACCCATGCGCCACGAACCAGTCGTCCAGCCTTGTTTCCAGGGCCTCGACGATGGTTTCGTCGTCCAGTTCCTCGATCACTTCGGCGACGAACGCCTTGACCAGCAGGCCACGGGCGCTCTTCTCGTCGATGCCGCGAGCCATCAGGTAGAACAGATGGTTGTGGTCGATCTCGGTAACGGTCGCGCCGTGGCCGCAGATGACGTCGTCGGCGAAGATTTCCAGCTCCGGCTTGGTCGAGAACTCGCCATCATCCGACAAAAGCAGCGTGTTGCAGGCCATCTTGGCGTTGGTCTTCTGCGCGTATTGGTGGACGTTGATGCGGCCCTGGAAGACGCCGCGCGCCTTGCCGGTCACGACATTGCGGATCACTTCCGTCGATGTCGTATGCGGCACGGCATGGTCGAGCACCATGGTCACGTCGGTGTGGGTGTCGCCGGCCAGAAGGTTGATGCCGCGCAATTTGAAGTCGGCGCCTTCGCCCGTGGTCTTCACCACGATCTCCTGGCGCACAAGCTTGCCGCCGGCATTCATGAAAAACAGCGTCAGCTTCGAATTCTTGCCGAGATGCGCCTTGAACTGCGCCAGATGGGTGGCCGTCTCCGGCTGTTCCTGGATGATCAGCCAGGTCACCTCGGCGCCTTCGTCGAGCACCAGCTGGCTGACGGAGCTGGCCAGAGCCGCGCCCTCGCCCGCCTGACGCTCGACGATCGCAGCCTTGGCGCCGGCGCCGACACGCACGGGAAAGCGCACATGGGTCTGTCCGCCGGCTTGCACGTTCTGCAATTCGACCGGCTTTTCCAGTGCTGCGCCATCGGCGATGTCGACGAAATAGCCGTCGGCGACGAAAGCAGTGTTCAGCGCGCCGATGGCGTCATCGCTGCCATAGGGCTCGAGGCCGGGTGCAATCGAGCCGTCGGTCAGCTTTTCCGACAGGCGCTGGATCGTCACGCCCTCGATCGCGGGGAATTTCGCACTCGAGACGCCGTTCAGAACCGCCAGCACGGCGGAACCTTCGACGATGGGCGTTAGCGTTTTGGCGGCGGCCGTCGGATCGAATGCCGGCACCGCGGTCAACAGCCGGCGCAGGTCAGTGTAATGCCAGGATTCGATGCGCCGCGTCGGCAGCCCGTGCTTGATCGCCTCGATGGCGTCGTCGCGCTTCAGCATCACCGCGCCGTCACCCGGCAGCAACGACAGACGCTCGCCGAAAGCGTCGATCAACGCCGTTTCGGCCTGCGTGCGCTGGGGTTGTGTATGCATATTCATCAGTTTTGCCCCGCCTTTCAGCATAAAATGGCCTTCTGGCGCCTCACGCGGCTTCGCCGATCACGCCGGCATAGCCATTGGCTTCGAGATCGAGCGCCAGCGACTTGTCGCCGGACTTGATCACCTGGCCCTTGTATAGGACGTGCACGCTATCGGGCACGATGTGCTCGAGCAGGCGCTGGTAGTGGGTGATGACGATGATGGCACGGTCGGGCGAACGCAGCGCGTTGACGCCGTCCGAGACGATCTTCAGCGCATCGATGTCGAGGCCGGAATCGGTCTCGTCGAGCACGCAGAGCTTTGGCTCCAGCAGCTTCATCTGCAGGATCTCGGCCCGCTTCTTCTCGCCGCCGGAAAAGCCGACATTGAGCGGCCGCTTGAGCATCGCCATGTCCATGTTGAGCGAGGCTGCCGCCTCCTTCACCCGCTTCAAAAATTCCGGAATTTTTAGCGGCTCCTCGCCGCGCGCCTTGCGCTGCTCGTTCATCGCCACCTTCAGGAACTCCATGGTCGCGACACCAGGTATCTCCATCGGATACTGGAAGGCGAGGAAGATGCCCGCGGTGGCGCGCTCGGCCGGATCCATTTCGAGGATCGACTGGCCGTTATAGAGGATGTCGCCTTCGGTGACCTCATAGTCCTCGCGACCGGCGAGAATATAGGACAGCGTCGATTTGCCCGAGCCGTTCGGGCCCATGATGGCGGCGACCTCGCCGTTTTTCACCGTCAGGTTCAGGCCGCGGATGATCTCGGTGCCGTCATCGACGATGCGGGCATGCAGGTTCTTGATCTCAAGCATTGTTCTTTTCTCTGAAATAATCGTCGTAGGTGACTGTGCAATCGGTGTGCCGGCGCTGCAGGGTTTTGAACCGCCAGAAGGACAGGCCGAACCCCACCGCGAAAACCGCAAGGCCGACCAGCGGATGGACGAACGCCGCCAAAACGGCGCCTACCAGGGCCGAGGCTACTGCGGCCGCGGCGTATTTCATTGTGGCGATGTTGCCCTCGCGACGAACCGCCCAGAGCCGCCGCCAGCGAACCGCAAACCAGATCTCGTCGCGAGGCAGCGTCATGGTCATCTCTTCAGCCATCAACCAAGTGGCGCAGAAACGGCAGTATAATTGCCGAGACCAGCCCGGTCACGGCGCCCGCCGCCATCCGGCGCGGCGTCGACTGGATAGAGGGCGCGACAGCGCAGAGCGCGCCGCACACCAAAGCGTAAAAAACGATCGGAACCGTATCCATCACTTCAACTTCCTTTCAAACGTTCAGTTGCAATCCTGTGCCTTGTGCACGGTCCTGAACGCTTGGCGGGTCGCTATCCTTCCAGTGTCCATCGCATTGCCTATCCGAGCGCCTACGCCCGGTTATTCTACATCTGCGTCACGGCTTGCCAAAATCCTCGCCAAAAGCCATCCGGCGAGTAGGCCGCGCCGAGCAGCACTATCCCTATCGCGCAAAACCAGAATGCAAGGCCCAGGCCCGCTTCCCAGTTATCCACTCGATCCCGCAGATAGACATGTTTTTCCACGGATTCGCGTTTGCGCGCCCTTGTCACCCCACGCTACCCTCAAGGCTGATGCCGATAAGCTTCTGCGCTTCGACCGCGAACTCCATCGGCAGCTGCTGGATGACATCCTTGACGAAGCCGTTGACGATCAGCGCGATCGCCTCTTCCTCGGGAATGCCGCGCTGCATGACGTAGAATTTCTGGTCCTCGGAAATCTTCGACGTCGTCGCCTCATGCTCGAACTGCGCCGTCGAATTCTTGGCTTCCATGTAGGGCACGGTGTGCGCGCCGCACTGGTCGCCGATCAGGAGACTATCGCAATTGGTGAAGTTGCGGGCGTTGGTCGCTTTGCGGTGCGCCGAGACCTGGCCGCGATAGGTGTTCTGCGAGAAGCCGGCGGCGATGCCCTTGGAGATGATGCGGCTCGACGTGTTCTTGCCGAGATGGATCATTTTGGTGCCGCTATCGACCTGCTGGTAGCCGTTCGACACGGCGATCGAATAGAACTCGCCGGAGGAATCGTCGCCGCGCAGGATGCAGCTGGGATATTTCCAGGTGATCGCCGAACCGGTCTCGACCTGCGTCCACGAGATCTTCGAACGGTGGCCGCGGCAGTCGCCGCGCTTGGTGACGAAATTGTAGATGCCGCCCTTGCCCTCGGCATCGCCGGGGTACCAGTTCTGCACCGTCGAATATTTGATCTCGGCATCGTCGAGCGCCACCAGTTCGACGACGGCGGCATGCAGCTGGTTCTCGTCGCGCTGCGGCGCCGTGCAGCCTTCGAGATAGGAGACGTAAGCCCCCTCCTCGGCGATGATCAGCGTGCGCTCGAACTGGCCGGTGTTCTTCTCGTTCATGCGGAAATAGGTCGACAGCTCCATCGGGCAGCGCACGCCCTTGGGCACGAAGACGAACGAGCCGTCGGTGAAGACAGCCGAATTCAGCGTGGCGTAGAAATTGTCGGATGTCGGCACGACCGAGCCGAGATATTTCTGCACCAGCTCCGGATGCTCGCGGATGGCCTCCGAGATCGAGCAGAAGATGACGCCGGCCTGCGCCAGTTCCTTCTTGAACGTGGTGACGACGGAAACGGAATCAAACACCGCGTCGACGGCGACACGGCCCGATTTGTAGACGTTGTCGCTGGGCTCCTCGAGATCGGAGACGTCGGTTTTCTGCACGCCGGCGAGGATTTCTTGTTCCCGCAGCGGAATGCCGAGCTTCTCGTAGACCTTCAACAGCTCGGGATCGACGTCGCTCAGCGAGGTCGGGCCGGGCGTGCTCTTGGGCGCCGCGTAGTAATAGAGGTCCTGAAAATCGATCTTCGGATAATGGACGCGCGCCCAGGTCGGCTCTTCCAGCGTCAGCCAGCGCCGATAGGCTTCCAGACGCCATTCCAGCATCCAGGACGGTTCATCCTTCTTGGCCGAGATGAAGCGAATAATGTCTTCGCTCAGGCCCTTGGGGGCCTTGTCCATCGCGATCTCTGTCTGGAATCCGTATTTGTACTGGTCGACGTCGATCTTTCGGACCCGATCGATCGTGTCCTGCACAGCAGGCATAAGCGTTCTCCATCCACGCCGGGGTCAAGGCCCGACAGTTTTCAAACTATGGCATCGCCGAGGGCTGCCCATGAGGCGCCGAAGGCGGCGTAAGTTTCATATAGTGCGTCTCGGCCGGGAATTCACCCGGCCACTTGCAAACGCACGGCTCTACCAGGCCGCGAGGCCTGAATTCTTTGTCGCCGCCTCAGGCGGCTTGTTCCCTGCCCGCCCGGCGCTGGGCAATACCGGCCAGCGCAGCACGGAACAGTTCGATATCCCCGGCACTCGTTGCGTGGCCGATGGACACGCGCAAAGCGCCCAGGCTGTCGCCGTAACCCATGGCTTTCAGCACATGGCTCGGCCCGACCTTGCCCGACGAACAGGCCGATCCCGCCGACAGCGCCACGCCAGCCAGATCGAACGCGATCTGCGCCGTCTCGGCCTTGATGCCGGGAATAGCGAAGAATGTCGTATTGGCAAGCCTTGGCGCGCCGGTTCCGAAGATTTCTGCGTCCGGCACCAGCGTTTTGAGTGTTTTCTCGACCTCGCCGCGGCGTTGCGCGATCGCTTCGACGTCTTTCAGTCCAGCCAAAGCCTGCCGCGCCGCGGCGCCAAAGCCGGCGATGGCCGCCAGGTTTTCGGTGCCGCCGCGATGGCCCTTTTCCTGGCCGCCGCCATTGATCAGCGGCTTCGGCATCATCAGATCGGCTGCCGCAACGACGGCGCCGACACCCTTGGGGCCGCCGATCTTGTGCGAAGACAGAATCAAATAGTCGGCGTAAGCCGCTGACATATCGATGGGACCACGGCCCGCAGCCTGCACCGCGTCGACCACCAGAATGCCGCCCGCCGCCTTGACGATTGCAGCGATTGCCTCGATCGGCTGGATGACGCCGGTCTCGTTGTTGGCGGCATGGATCGCGACCAACGGCAGGCCTTCGGCCTTGTCATGCGCGGCCAGAGCGGCTGTCAGCTGAGCGAGGTCGGCAATGCCATCGGCGTCGACGCCGATCCGCGAAACCTGTGTTGCCGGGAAGCGGCCGCCGTTCAACAGGCAAGGGTGGTCGGCCTCGCACACATAGAGCCGGCTCATGCGCACCGTGCCACGGCCCATCCGCCAATCCGGCGTCAGCAGCGTCGATGCGGCTTCCGTCGCGCCGGAGGTGAAGACGACATGCTCGGCCTTGGCGCCGACAAGTGCTGCCACATCGCGCCGGGCAGTGTCGATCAGGCGCCGCGCCGCGCGCCCCTCGGCATGCACCGACGACGGATTGGCGACGAGATCGAGCGCGGCAATCATCGCCTCGCGCGCCTCGGCAATGAGCGGCTGGCTGGCATTGTAGTCGAGATAGGCGCGTGCTGCGGCCATTTTCACCCAATCGATCCCGTCAAGACCCTTTCCGCAAGGATAGCGCGTTATTTCCTTGAAATTGCAAGGCAAGACGTCCTATTTACGCGGCTTGCGGCGAGGATGGCCGGGCCGTCACGGCTGGCTATCCAGTTTTGAACAATTCTAAACTAGCTTCTAAGAAGACGCTTGCCCTGCGTCAAGGCCCGGAAGGGCTGGGGCTGGAGTAAGAATTGTTCCGGGCGCCGCGCATTCGTATGCCATTTGGAGTATTTCATGCCTGAGGTCATTTTCACCGGTCCGGCCGGCCGCCTGGAGGGCCGCTACCAGCCTTCCAAGGAGAAGAGCGCGCCGATTGCCATCGTGTTGCATCCGCACCCGCAATTCGGCGGCACGATGAACAACAAGATCGTCTATGACCTCTTCTACATGTTCCAGAAGCGCGATTTCACCACGCTTCGCTTCAACTTCCGCGGCATCGGCCGCAGCCAGGGCGAATTCGACCACGGCACCGGCGAATTGTCGGATGCCGCCGCAGCGCTCGACTGGGTGCAGTCGCTGCATCCGGATTCCAAGAGCTGCTGGGTGGCCGGTTATTCCTTCGGCTCCTGGATCGGCATGCAGCTTCTGATGCGCCGGCCCGAGATCGAGGGCTTCATCTCGATCGCGCCGCAGCCCAACACCTATGATTTCTCGTTCCTGGCGCCCTGCCCGTCATCGGGTCTGATCATCCATGGCGATGCCGACAAGGTGGCGCCGCCCAAGGATGTGCAGGGCCTGGTCGACAAGCTGCACACGCAAAAGGGCATCACCATCACGCAGAAGACCTTGCCAGGCGCCAACCACTTCTTCGCCAACGACGCCGATCTGCTGCTCGAGGAATGCGCCGACTATCTCGACCGACGGCTGGCCGGCGAATTGTCCGATCCGCGGCCGAAGCGGCTGCGCTAAGAGCAATTCCAGGAAAAGTGTAAACGGGTTTTCCGTCCGGAATTGCGTCAAAACAAAAACTCCCGGTCCGATGCCGTGCACAGTCGTGCCCATGACGGGCGCGACAATGCCATTTCGGCTGATCCAAACGGTGAAGCCAGCCTGACATGTGGCGCGGCTCGGCTGAACGGTGCACAATGCCGGTTCAGCCAGCGCAAGAAGGCATGACCGATCATGTACCAGCCTCCCCATTTCCAGGAAACGCGGCCGGACGTCCTGCACGGGCTGATCCGGACGCATCCGCTGGGGTTGCTGATCTCCAACGGCACCGATGGCCCGGTCGCCAATGCCATTCCCTTCCTGCTTGATGCAGAGGTTGGGCCGAATGGCCGGCTGCGCGCCCATCTGGCCAGGGCCAACCCGCAATGGCGTCAGCTGGCCGACAATCCGACATCGCCGGTGCTGGTCGTCTTCCAGGGCGCCGACGCCTATGTGACGCCGTCCTGGTACGAGACCAAGCGCGAGACCGGCAAGGTCGTGCCGACCTGGAACTACGCCATTGTCCAGGTGCGAGGAACCGTCAGAGTGATCGAGGATTCCGCCTGGATCGCACAGCAGATCACCGAGCTGACGCTGTCGCAGGAAGGCGCCCGCGAGGCACCCTGGGCGGTGACCGATGCGCCGCCGACCTTCATCCAGTCGCAAATCAAGGGCATTGTCGGACTTGAGATCGAGATCGCCGAAATCAGCGGCAAGTGGAAAGTCAGCCAGAACCGGCCTGTCGCCGACCGCGTCGGTGTCGCCGAAGGGCTGGAGAAGGAAGCCGCCAGCGCGCCTGACATGGCTCGGCTGGTGCGGAGCTGGGGTGGCATCGACAGCTAGCTGGGGTGGTCTTAGATGGTTCCAAAGGCGTCAGCAATTCAGTTGCTTGCCGGCGCTGCTCCAATGCGGAAATTCGTCTTGTCTCGGCGCATCGTTTTGGTTTGGTTTGCGAGCCCGACGGAATAGGCGGAACGTAGTTTTTGCCACCGGCAACCCCGACGCCGTGTAGCGGAAGATACATCCCAGCCGGCCAAGCACCATCGCGCAGACGATGGCAACAGCACAGCCAAGGCCGAAGCCGGCGACAGTGTCGCTCGGATAGTGCGCGCCGATAAAGATCCGGGTCGATGCGACCGACAAGGTTGCAGCCAGCAGCACCCATCTGCGCTGGGGCAACAACAGCAGTGCAATGCCGAAAATGACGCCCATGGTCGTGGCATGGCCGGACGGGAAGCTGGCAAAGCGCGCCTCCAAGGAAAAAGGATGCAGCGACAGCTCGCCGAGCTTGTCGAAATTCATCGGCCTGGCTCTGCCCACGCCATATTTCAGCACGTTGACGACCATGGCCGAGAGTGCGATCGAACCCAGCACCATGAAAGCAAAGCAGGTCCAGTTGTAGAAGGTCATCCGCGCGCGCCGGGAAAGGCTGCGCCAATCCGCCAGATTCGCCGCAATCAGCACCAGTACCGACGGGACAAGATACCAGCCGCCGAGGCCGAAGAAGGTAAAAAACGCGGCGATGCGAAAGACATTGGTCGAGCCTGAAGCCCACTGCCTCGCCATGGTGCCCGCAAGATGGTCGAAACGGAGCGACACCGCGACCGTCAGCAAAAGCCAGGCCGCCACCCAGACCGACCACAGGATTTTCGGGTAGCGCGCCGGGCGCGTCGCCAGGCGATGCCGTACAATCCCGAAAGTATCGCGGAAATTATCGACAGACTGCCGGAGCATGGCAGGCATAGCGGCACGCGCCGGTGATGGCGACTTCGTCAACATGCGGAGCTCGAAGCGATCATCGAAGAGGTATCAGTTCGCCACACGGTACAGGCCGAGCGACAGTTTATCACCTGACGAATAGTTGATGCCGTCGATCTCGGCGACGCGGCTGGCCTTCTTGCCTTGCCCTGCCAGAAGGTCATCCAGCCGTTTTTGATCGCCGACCGGCGCCAGGCCCAGCGCGCAGGCCGGATCGCCAAGCAGATGTTGCGCAACCCCGTCGACATCGGTCAGTACCGTCTTTGTGCCCACCAGAAATACCAGGCTCGGTTCGTGATATTGCGCGGAGGCGAGCACGCTCATCTCACAGGGACGATCGGCGCGAACCGCAGCCTCGATTTCCCGGCTCATCCAAATCGGGTTCAGTGACGGCACGATGACACCGAACAGCAGGGCGTAGGTTATACCGGCGCAAACCGCAGCCCCGCCGATGCGGACCAGCGGCACCAGCGTCTGGCGCGAAACAGCGAGGTAGCCGGCGCCCAATGCTGCCGCGGCGGCCGGAACGCTCCACCATAAAAATGTCTTCATGAGATAGATCGGCGCACCGACGCAAAGCACGGCGAGACCGACTGTCACCAGAACGGTGCCGAATGCGGTCGCCCACCACAGCCATGTCTGCCAGCGCCTGAGCGGCGCATTTGCCTCTTGCGGTGTCAGCGTCAAAAGCCAGCCGATGAGCAGGGCCATGCCGGGATAGGCCGGCAGCACATAATGCGGCAGTTTCGTCGGGATCAATTCGAAGACGAGCCAGAACGGAACGTACCAGGCGAGGCAGAAACGCAGGCGCGGATCGTCGCGCAATCGGTTGAGCGCCTGCAGTCCGGCGCCGAGCGCCACAAGGCCGAACGGCCACATGAACAGGCAATAGGTCAGCACGTAGAAGCCCGGCGGAACGCCGTGCGACTCCTCGCCTTGCGCGACCTTGCCGAGCATATCCTTGCCGACGGCCTGCTGCAGGAAGGCGCCGTTGCTCTTCCAGGTGATGAGGGCGAGCCAAGGCAGCACGATGAGCAGAACCAGAGCCAGCCCTCGCGCCGCTTTCAGCTTTGTCAGCCAGCACCAATCGCGCTCGAAGGCAACCAGCGTGAGCACCGTCAGCGCCGACAGCAGCGGTGCAATCGGCCCCTTGATGAGGATCGCCGCCCCCTGCGCCGCCCAGAAAATCCACGGCAGATGGCCGGCGACCGGCTCGTCGCGGCGCGATGCCAGATAAATCTGCGCCAGCGCGCCTTGCGCCAGAACGCAGCAGGCAAGCAGCATCGCGTCGGTCTTGGCGTCGCGGCCTTCGAAGGCGGTGGCGAAAATCGCCGCCATGACCAGGCCGGCGGCAAGACCGGCATTGGCGCCGAACAGATTGGCCCCGGTCCAGGCGATTGCGACGACGGCGATGGCGATGCCCAGCGCCGAGATCAGCCGGTAGATCCAGATCGGCGCCTGTGCCCCCTCGCCGCTCAGCGTGACCGCCGCCGATTGCAGCCAGTAGATGCCGATCGGCTTTTGGTAGCGCGACGCGTCCTGGAAGCGGATGTCGACATAGTCGCCGGTCTCCGTCATCTGCTTGGTCGCCTGGACGAAGCGCGGCTCGTCGCGGTCGAGCGGCGGCAAAGAGGCCAGTCCCGACGCCGTCATCATCAGGCTGAACAGGAAGAGAAAGATGTAGTTCCTGCTCATTTCGACACCGGACAGACTGAATTTGGCGGGACTGGTGGCTCAGTCGACCTTGGTCATCGCCGCCTTGCGCTCATTGGCGATGAGCCATAAATTTCTGACATAGATCACCATGCCCATGGCCTGGCCGGCGATGAACACCGGATCCTCACGCTGGATGGCGTAGACGAGCAGCAGCCCGCCGCCGAACAGCGAGAAGAACCAGAAAGCGATCGGCACGACGCTGCGCTTGGCCTTTTCCGAAGCGATCCACTGCACCAGGAAGCGCATGGTGAAGAAGAACTGGGCAACGAAGCCGAGCAGAACCCAGGCGTCGAACTGCTTGACGAAAACCTGGTGCAGCCAGGTCGCCAATTCCTGAAACACGTTAGCCATGCGTGATTTCCTCTACCTTTGGCATTCTGCGGCGCCGGCGCCGAAGCCACCAGACGCCGGCGAGATCGAGCGCGCCCTGCAGGCCGCGATCGAAGATGCCGTAATTCGACTTGCCGTGGCGGCGGGAGCGGTCGACGACGTCGCAATGGACGACGCGGTAGCCTTCCTGGATGACAAGCGCCGGAACGAAACGATGCGTACCGTCGAAAAACGGCAGTTTGCGCAAGATATCGGTGTGGATCGCCTTTAAGCCGCAGCCAGTGTCGCGGGTGTCGTCATGCAGGATCGCGCCGCGCAGCCAGTTGGCGAAACGCGATGCCAATTGCTTGATCTTGCTGTCGCGGCGCTTCAACCGCTGCCCCTGCGCGGCGCCGAAATCGGGCCCTGCCCGACGCAGCGCATCGACCAGCACGGGGATATATTGCGGGTCGTTCTGGCCGTCGCCGTCGATGGTGGCGATTATCGAGCCGCGCGCCGCCCAGGCGCCCGAGCGCACCGAAAGCGACTGGCCGGCGGATTTTTCGTGCCGAAGCTGCCGAAGCGGAAACGGACGTGTGGCGGCTTCAGCGGCAAGCACCGAAGCGGTGTCGTCAGTCGAACCGTCATTGACGACGATGATTTCGAAGTCGCGCCCGGTCATCGCCGCCTCGATCTCGTCGATCAGCAGCGGCAGGTTCGCCGCCTCGTTGCGGCAGGGAATGACGATGGATATCAATGCGTCCGGCATATCGCGTCGGGCTCTGTCACAAGATATGGCATTCGGTGGATGCCGTGCGGTGCCGTTCCAGCGGATCGAACCCGTTGGCGCGGCGCCTCATTACGCCAGCCGACAGGATGAAGCAAGCATGCGCGGCAGTGCAGAATAGGCTGTCCATGCCGGCGCAAAATCGGAAACCACTTTTGCTTGACGCGCTTGGATGCTAAACGCCCGCGTTCAGGCCATGCCGGGCCGTTCGGACCCGGCGCTTTCAGGAAGAAACAATGCCCGCCTTCAAGTCCGATTTCCTGCGCGTTATGAGCGAGCGCGGCTTCATCCACCAGATTTCGGATGAGACCGGGCTGGATCAACTTTTCGCGAAGGAAACGGTGACTGCCTATGTCGGCTACGACGCCACTGCGACCAGCCTGCACATCGGCAATCTGATATCGGCGACCATGCTCTACTGGATGCAAGAGACCGGCCACCGGCCGATCGCGCTGATGGGCGGCGGCACCTCGATGATCGGCGACCCGTCCTTCCGTGACGACCAGCGCAGCCTTTTGACGCCCGAGGCGATCGCCACCAACATCGAAGGCATCAAGCGAATTTTTGGCCGCATCCTGCGCTTCGGCGACACTGGCAATGACGCCATCATGGTCAACAATGCCGACTGGCTGATGAAGCTCAACTATGTCGAGTTCCTGCGCGATGTCGGCCGCCACTTTTCGGTCAACCGGATGCTGACCTTCGACAGCGTCAGGCTGCGGCTCGAGCGCGAACAGTCGCTGTCCTTCCTCGAATTCAACTACATGATCCTGCAGGGCTATGATTTCGTCGAGCTCAGCCGCCGCCACGACTGCCGGCTGCAGATGGGCGGTTCGGACCAGTGGGGCAACATCATCAACGGCGTCGATCTCGGCCACCGCATGGGCACGCCGCAGCTTTATGCGCTGACCACGCCGCTGCTGACGACATCGTCGGGCGCCAAGATGGGCAAATCGGCCAAGGGGGCGGTGTGGCTGAACGGCGACCTCTTCTCGCCCTATGATTTCTGGCAGTACTGGCGCAACACCGAGGATGCCGACGTCGAGCGCTTCCTGAAGATCTTCACCCGGCTGCCGCTGTCGGAGATCACGCGGCTGGCCGCCCTTGGCGGCTCGGAGATCAACGAGGCCAAGAAGGTGCTGGCCACCGAAACCACGGCCATCGTGCACGGCCGCGAGGCGGCGCAACAAGCCGAGGAGACCGCGCGCAAGACCTTCGAGGAAGGCGTGACGGCCGAAACGCTGCCGACCGTGGAAGTGGACGGCGCCGCGCTGGAAGCCGGCATCGGCATCCTGTCGCTGCTGGTCAGCGGGGGCCTTGCCGGGTCCAACGGCGAGGCAAGGCGTCACATACAGGGTGGCGCCGTGCGCCTCAACGACCAGCCGGTGGCGGACGACCGGCGGATGGTGACGCCTCAGGATTTGAGTCCGGAAAACGTCGCAAAGCTTTCAGTGGGCAAGAAAAAGCACGTGCTTGTGCGGCCTGCCTGAGCCGTCTTCTGGGATCCTCAGCGATACTCGAAGATCGACCGGAAAATGCCCGGCGCGATTACCGATAGCGGGTTGATGTCCAGCACCGGCTTGTTGGCGTTGCCCTTAAGCCGGTAGGTGACGCCGATCAGCCCGCGGTCGCGGCCATTGCCGAGCAGCGCGCCGACCAGCGGCAGTTCGCCAAAGATGCGGTTGAGGCCATAGGCCGGCATGAAGGTGCCGGTCATGTCCATATTGTTGTTCTGGTCGTAGAGCGTGCCTTGGAAGGTGGTGCCGATGCGCGGGCCGCGCAGCACGCCGTTGGCCAGCTTCAGGTAACCGCTGCCCTTGTCGATCTCGGTAAAGCCGCGCTCGAACTTTACCCGCGAAGTGTCGATCTTGCCCTTGACCGCTTCGTTCAGGCTGCGGCTGTCGCCGGTTGGCGTGGTCGAGACGATCGAGGCGAGCTTCGGTTCATTGACGATGAAGAAGTTGCTCGAATCGACCTGTCCACGCATCGGGCCGTCGGCTGCGCCGCTGAGCGCCAGCGTGATCGATCCGCCTTCCATATGCTCGTAGATGTTGAGGAAGCGCAATATGGCGCCTGCGTCGGCCGACTTCATGGTGAGCGCGCGAGCACCATTGCCTGCCGTATTGCTGATGGTGATGGCGGCGCCGGAACTTGCCGCGGCGCTGACCTTGAGCCTGTTCACCCTGGCGCCGGCGGCACTGTAGTCGAGCTTCAAATTGGACAGGACCTCGTCATGGAACCCGGTTAGCGAATTGACGTCGGCGCTGACCGAAACCGCGTCCGTGCCGGTGGTTTTGGTGGCGGTATCGACATCGGAGGTGAACTGCTTGATCAGCGAGCGGGCATCGAGCGCGTTGCCGCTGACATCGACTGCGAAGCCCTTGCCCGACCGCTTCACCGTCACGGCGACATCGTCGCCCCGGTTCAAGGCGACTTTGCTGAAGCGGGCCGAAGACAGCGCGCCCTTGACCAGGACGACATCGCCTTCGACCGAAAAGCTCTTTCCGTCGAGGTCGAAGTCGGACAGCGTCGTGGTATCGCCGGACTTGCTCATGGTAAAAGTGGCATTGGCGGGAATGCCCGGCCCCTTGCTCCAGCCTGCCCAGGGAATGTCCAGCCTGGCGCTCGTCAGGTCGACGTCGACGTTCTGGCTGCCGCCTTCGCCGCTCTTGTCGATTGCCACCTTGATGGTGCCGGAAATCAGCGGCGACAGGCCAGGCATGGCGATGGCGCGCGTCTTGTCGTCGAGCACAAGCGCCACCTTGCGGCTGCGCGGCGGCCCGCCATCCCTGAGCGGCTCAACCAGATCGAGCTCGGCTGGAATGCCGTTCAGCCGCGCCTTGGCAGAGATCACCGCCTTGCCGGGCCCGACTTCGATCGAGCCGTCGGCATCGGTCACCATCTGGCCTTCGAACGGCTTGGCGAGCGACAGGTCCTTGTAGTCGAGCGATACCAGCCAATCGAGCTTCGACGTGTCGACGCCGGATTGCAACGGAATGTCGGCCTTGACGTGGCCGGTCACCGTGCCCGACAGGTCGTCCGGCAAGATGCCGACATGGCGCATGGCGTTGATCGGTTCGTAGGAGGCAAGTTCGGCGATGGCCGGCGCCTCGCCGGCGACGTCGATGTCGAGCGCGCCGATCACCGGCGGGTGGTTTGCCGCCTTTACCGACAGTGTGCCATTGCTTGCCGCCACGGTGCGGCCGCTCGGCATATAGACGCTGCCCGACGACAGCGCGACGTCGACATCGTTGCCGTGGAAGGAAACGACGCCGACGGCATCGCGTATCGGCGGGATGCGGCCGGCGGTGTCGAAACGCGAGCCCTCGACCTGGAAGCGGCCGAACACCTCGTCGGCCGAAAGCGGCACGCCGTTGCCGAGACGCCCCGGCACGACCTGGAACTGCAGGCTGGCATCGACGACGCGGCCGCCAAACAGGTTCTGCAGCACCCACAGCCGCGCGTTCTTGGCCGAGAACCAGGGCCACAATTGCTTGACGTGCGATACCGCCATGTCATGGACGTTGAGCGACACCGAGATACCCGGCGGTCCGTTGTCGATGAAGGAAACCGCAGCGGTTCCCAGCACTTCGCTCCCCGATCCCGACCTGATGCCGATCTGGTCGGCGACAAGCTTGCGGCTCTTGATCTGATAGACGCCGGCGATGCGGGCGAAGAAATTCAGCGCCGGCTCGGGCGATTCCGAAGGCGCCAGCGTCGAGCCGTCGCTGGTCAGGTCGTAACGATAGGAAGGCTCCTCGCCGGCCGCGCCGGTCGACGGCTTTGGCCCGATCGAGCCGGCGAAATTGAACGCCGAGCGCCCGGTCTTTAGAACCAGCCTGCCGACATCGATCTTGTTGGAGCCGGAGACAAGGGCGGCGTCGACATCGACATCGGCCGGCAACAGCCCGCGTGTGCCGAGGTCGAGCACCGAGCCGGTTAGCGACAGCGAGCCCGTCAGCCGCGAATCGGTCTCGCCCGAGCCTTCGGATCCCGTGAGCTTCAAAGCCATCCCGCCGGTTCGCCCGCCGGCCGCCGGCGTTGTCTCCGCGACATCCGCCATGTCGATGGCGGCGTTCAAGGCGGTAACGCGCATCGAGCTCGTATCGCGGGTGGCGGTGGCCGTGACGGTGAGCGCGCGGCCATCGACATCCGCCTCGGACGAGAACTCCATGCTGCCGGGGCCTGACTGCAGCACCGTGGCGTTGGCGATCGTGACCAGCTTGACCGATCCGGCCTCGGGCAGCTCGAACGCGACATTTTTGAGATCGATGCGGCGCATCGAATCCTCGCGCACGGCATCGAGTGCACGATTGACGTCACTGAAGACGACGGCGGCCAGTTTTTCCGGATCGATGAGACCGTCTTGATTGCGCAGGCGCGCTATCCAGTCACCACCCGACGGCATTGCCGCGGTGACGATATGGGCGTCGGAAATCCTGGCGCTGGTCAGCCGAACCTCGCCCGAAAGCAGCGGGACCAGCCGGATGCCGAAGCGGACGCGCCCGGCATCGGCCATCGGCTTGCCGTCGGCCGTCTCGACGCTGACATCCTTGACCTGCAGCGCAATGAAGCTCGATCCGTCAAGTGTCAGGCTGGCAGGACCGACGGCGACTTTGACGTCGAAACCGGCCAGTTTCTCGATCGCCGTTTCGGCTTCCAACCGCAGCCGTTCGTTGCCGATGCCGGTGGCGCCGATGACGTAGACGGCGGCCGCTGCCAGCAGCACAAGGGCTCCAATGCCGGCAAACAGCCGGGCAAGGATGCGAAAGCCGCGGCCGATCCGTGCCTTGCCGAGCGGCGGCACGCGGCAAGCGGACGGGAAAGCCCCCAGGTCGGTGATCTCGTCACGCCTGAACCGGATTTTCTCGTGCTGCGGTTCTTCCTGATCCACGCAATTTTCCGTTGTGCGAATTCGATCGTGGACGAATCCCCGCCCGACACTATAACGACGCAGGCTAGAGCATGATGCCGAAAAGTGTGAGGCGGTTTTCTCGGACAAACGGTTTCCGTTTGTCCAGGCATCATGCTCTATCTCTTTGATTTAGGGCCGCGTAACCTCAAACAAGGGCATCGATATGGCTGATCTCGACGTTGGCGACGTTGCGCCGCAATTCGATCTTCCGCGCGACGGCGGCGGCTCACTCAGCCTTGCCTCGATGCGGGGGAAGCCCGTTGTACTTTATTTCTATCCGCAGGACGACACCACAAGTTGTACCAATGAGGCGATCAGCTTTTCGCAGCTGAAGCCGGAGTTCGAAAAGGCCGGCGCCGTGGTGATCGGCCTGTCGCCGGACAGCGTGAAGAAGCACGACAAGTTCAAGACCAAATACGATCTCACCGTCGACTTGGTTGCCGACGAGGAGCGCAAGGTGATCGAGGCCTACAATCTGTGGGTCGAGAAGACGATGTATGGCCGCAACTACATGGGCGTCGAGCGGGCGACGTTCCTGATCGGCAAGGACGGGCGGATCGCCGGGATCTGGCGCAAGGTCCGGGTGAAAGGCCATGCCGAAGCAGTGCTGGAGGCGGTCCGCGCGCTCTGAGGCGCCACCGATCTGGCCAACGCCGCGCAGTGCATTAGGGGCATAAGACATATATGCGGTTGGCTGACACCGTTGGTCACTAGCGCGCCCGCGACGGCAAAACTTTGTTAACCCTAATAATGTGTAATCGGGCTTCGTTGGTGTCGTAACGAAAGCTTGGTCCCGTGAACCTAACCGGTCAGTCAGCGGTCTTCGGCAGGCGCAAGGAGCCGCATACGGTCATCATTGCGCGGGGCAATGAAATACGGCATTTCACCATCCGGCCGTGGCTCGTCGCCTTTCTCGGCTCGGCACTGGCGGCGATCGCCATCGGCTATCTCTTGGCGACCTCCTATCTCGTACTGCGCGACGATCTGATCGGCGCCACCACGGCCCGGCAGGCGCGCATGCAGCAGGCCTATGAGGATCGCATCTCGGCGCTTCGCGCGCAGGTCGACCGCATCACCAGCCGCCAGCTTCTCGACCAGAAACTGATGGAGACCAAGGTCAGCGAATTGATCGAGCGGCAGAGCCAGCTCAGCCAGCGCCATGGCCGCCTCGGCCCGATTCTCGAGCGGGCCGAAAACGAGGTCGGGACGCCGCCAACCGCTGATGCCGCAGCGACAACAAAACCCGACGAACATGCCGAACTGACTGGCGGCGAGCCACTCGCCTATTCGGTCGCCAGCCTTGGTTCGGGCGACACCAGGCCATTCTCGCTGTGGTCGACACGTTCCGATCCGCTGCCCAGCGAAACGGCTGCGGACCGTGCCGACAAATTGTTCGTCTCGATCAATGATTCACTGAAGGCTATCGAAAGCCAGCAACTCACCCGCATCGAAACCCTGGCCGACAACGCCTACAAGAACGCCGATGCCATCACCCAGGCGCTGGAAGCGGCCGGTCTGCCGGTCGACAGTGATTTCGGCAAAAACGAAAGCGATGTCGGCGGACCGCTGATCCCGCTTGACAGCTCGATGATGTTCGACAGCAAGGTCAAGGAACTGGACGAGGCGCTGGATACGCTCGACCAGTTGAAGAAAGAGGCGCGGCGGCTGCCGCTCGCCAACCCGGCGCCGGGCCACTCCGTCACCAGCCCGTTCGGCGTGCGCACTGACCCCATCCTCGGCACCGCTGCCCTGCACTCGGGCATGGATTTCCGCGCGCCGGTCGGCATGGCAGCCAAGGTCACGGCGGCCGGAATCGTTACCAAGGCCGGCTGGAACGGCGGCTATGGCCGCATGGTCGAGGTCGATCACGGCAACGGCTTTGCCACGCGCTACGGCCATCTGAGCGAGATCGACGTTGCCGTCGGCCAAAAACTCGCAGCCGGCGACATCATTGGCAAAACCGGCAGCAGCGGCCGTTCGACCGGCCCGCACCTGCACTACGAAGTCCGCCACAATGGCGAGGCCATCGACCCGCTGCGCTTCCTGACCGTCGGCAAGAAGGTCGAGCAGTATCTGTAGGGTCAAGCCAGGCGGCTGGTTGCACGCCCCCGCCTCCTTCACCCGTTGTACCATCCTGTTGTTTGGCAATCCGACATCGCGTGCTCCGGCGTCACGTTCTGGAGCCTGCGGCTGCCGCGCGCTTTGCCGATGCTGTTCTCATCGCTGAGGATTGCCTCGGCCACCGCCGTGATCGGCGCCATTGTCGGCGAATGGATCGGCTCCGACCAAGGACTTGGCGCGCTGATCGTCCAGGCGTCCTTCAACTACCAGTCGGACCGCCTCTACGCGGCGATCGTGCTGTCATCGGGCCTGTCGATCGTCCTGTTTTGTCTTGTGGTGCTGATCGAGCGCCGGACGATCCAATATTGAGCAGATGCGTCAGGCGGGTCGCGGTGGCGTCCGTCGTGGCTGACCGGTCAGGATTTGACATGGATGTCTCGCGGGAATTTGGTCAGCGTCTCATGGCCGGTCTCGGTCACCAGAATGGTCTCGCTGATCTCGATGCCCCAGCCATCCATCCACATGCCAAGAATGGAGTGCAGGACGTTGCCGGGTTGCAGCGCGGTCTTGTCGCCGGGCCGCAGGCTGATCGTGTGCTCGCCCCAATCCGGGGGATAAGCGACGCCGATGGAGTAGCCGATGCGCGATTCCTTCTTCAGCCCGTAGCGCTGGATAACCTTGCGCCATGCGGCCTCGACCGCTTCGGCTGTGGTCCCGGGCCTGACCGCGTCGAGCACCGCATCCATGCCTTCGATCACCGCCTTTGCGGTGTCGGCGACACGGGCCGGCGTCTTGCCGAGCTGCATCGTTCGGGCGAGGCCTGCGGCATAGCGGCGGCAGACGCCGGCAAGTTCGAGCGCAATCGTCTCGTCCTTTCCGAACCGCCGGTCACTCCACATGATGTGCGGAGCCGATGCATTCTCGCCGCCGAGGATGGTCGGCGGCAGTGCCGTGATGTCGCCGGCGAAGTCCGGGCTGCCGGCGATCTGCGCCGCCTGGATCGCGGCAATCGCATCGCATTCGCGCACACCTGGCGCGATGACTTCGAAGGCCCGCGCAACAGCTGCTTCAGCCAAGGTCGACGCCTTGCGCAGGTAGGCAATTTCCGGAGCGGATTTCACGGCGCGGATCCAGTTCACCAGGAGATCGGCGTCGTGCCATTTCGCATTGGGCAGGCCAGCGACCAGCCGGGCATGCGCCTTCGGCGAGAAATAATAAGCTTCGAGCTCGATGCCGATATGTCTCGCGCCCCAGCCCTTGGCGACGATCCAGGCCGCCATCCAGTCCATCGGATGGCGATCGGCTCGCTGCACGTGGTCTTCGGGGAAGCCGACCGCATTCTCCGGCTTCATCCAGGCCGTCAGCAAGCCGCCTGCCGCATCCATGGCGCGGCCGATCCAGACCGGCTCGGCCTCGTCTTCGATCGGGACCAGCACGACCTGCGGCGTATAGAACGACCAGCCGTCATAGCCGGTGATGTAATGCTGGTTGGCGACATCGTTGACGACCAGCAGTTCCAGCCCACGCGCCGCCATCTCGGCGCGGATCTTCTGGAGCCGCCGCTGGTACTCATCGCGCGCAAAAGGCAATTCGATCATCGGTTTTCCTGCTGGATTGTTGGCCGGCGAGCCCGCGCCCGCCTGACGTCATTCATCATTGCGGTGGTTTCAGTCCGGCTGCAATCGGCCAGCGCGGCGCATGGGACAGGTCCGGCACCGCGTCCGGGAACCATTCCGAATTATTTTTGAATTCCATTTGACTGAATAAATTGCCTGTGCAAGTCTTGGTCTTCCTAAGGGGCGCGGGACATGGCACTGCGGGGAACCAATCAGGAGTTCGGACGGCCCTACAACCGGCGCATCGTGCTGGAGTCCATCCGTCTTCACGGTCCCATCGCCCGCGGCGACATTGCCAGCCGGGTCGGCCTCACCGTCCAGACCGTATCGACCATCGTTCGCGAACTCGAAGAGCACGGCTATGTGCTGTCGCTGCGCGAAGAGCCGCGCGGACGCGGGCTGCCGCCGGCGACGCTCAGGATCAACCCCGAGGGCGGCTATGCCGTCGGCGTCCACCTCACCCCGCTGGGGATCGACGCGGCGCTCATCAATCTCAGCGGCGATGTCATCGAGAGCATGCATCGCGAGGCGCCGCATGCGACGCCCAACCATGCCTTCGAGCTGATCGGCGCGATGGTGCCGGAGTTGACGGCGCTGCGGCCCGGCGGGCGCGTGCTCGGCATCGGCATGGCGCTGCCTGGACCGTTCGGCGTGGAGTCGATGAGCTTCGTCGGCCCGACGACCATGGCCGGCTGGAAGGATGTCGCGCTGCCGGAACGGCTGGCGGCGTCGACCGGGCTGCCGGCCTTCTTCGAAACCGACATGGCGGCGGCGGCCATGGGCGAACGGCTTTACGGTCTCGGCTCCGGTTATTCCGAATACTACTACCTCTATTTCGGCGTCGGCCTCGGCGGCGTCATCGTGCATGACGGCGCGGTGATGCGCGGCGCCTGGGGCAATGCCGGCGAAATCGGACACATCCCTGCCGTTCCCGGCGGCGAACCTTGCCCATGTGGCAACAGCGGCTGCCTCGAACGGTATCTCTCGCTGGAAGCACGTCGCCGCCGCAACATCAGCGACGCCGCCTGGGTGGCCGAGATCGCACCGATCTTCCGCAACGCCATCGTCACCATCGAGAATATATTCGACCCGGAAACCGTCATCCTCGGCGGGCTTGCGCCCACAGACCTGCTGGAAAAGCTGGTCGGCGCGGCCGGACAGTTCCCCAATTCGGTCTCGGCGCGGCGCGACCGCAAGACACCGCGCGTGACGGTGGCGACCGGCGGCAAGCATTCGGTGCTGCGGGGCGCTGCCGCATTGGCCGTGTCCGGTGTGCTTTCGCCGCGCTTCGGCCAGATGTTCATTGCCGAGCGCGAGCGCCGGCCAGACCTCATGCACAGCAAGGGAGTGGCGGCATGACCGAACCGCTGCTGGTACTCGAAAACGTCACCAAGAATTACGGCGCCATTCATGCGCTGAGGGGCATCAGCTTCTCGATCGGCAAGGGTGAAGTCGTGGCGCTGCTCGGTGACAACGGCGCAGGCAAGTCGACGCTGGTCAAGATCATTGCCGGCGGCCTCGAGCCGAGCTCCGGCCGCATGCTGTTCGAGGGCAAGGAGTTTCTGGCGAAGACGCCGGCCGAGGCCAAGGCTGCCGGCATCGAGACCGTCTACCAGGACCTGTCGCTCTGCACCAATGTCGACGTCGTCGCCAATTTCTTCATGGGCCGCGAAATCACTCGCAAGGTTCTCGGTGTCCCCATCCTCGACGAGCGCGCCATGGAGGCCGTCGTCGGCAAGGCGCTGGCAAGTGCCGGCACCCGCATCCCGTCGCTGCGCACCAATGTCGAGCATCTCTCGGGCGGCCAACGCCAGGCCATCGAGCTCAACCGCTTCGTGCACTGGGGCGGCAAGCTTGTGCTGCTTGACGAGCCGTTCGCGGCCCTCGGCGTCGAGCAGACGCGGCGCGGTCTCGAGATGATCCGCCAAGTGGCCAACCAGGGCATCGGCGTCGTCATCATCACCCACATCATGCAACAGGCCTTCCAGGTCGCCGACCGGATCGTGGTGATCCGGCAAGGCGTCGTGGCCGGCGATGTCGCACGCAACAAAACAAGTCCCGATGCGGTGATCAACATGATCACCGGTGAGACGCTTGCCGGTGCCGGACCGGCAGGTTGAGGGACAAAAGAGGGGTCCGGTATAAAAGAGGAGCGAACGACATGAAGCGAATACTTGTTCTTGTCTTCGGTATCCTGGCACTGGCTCTTGCCTCGCTCACGCCGGCAATGTCCCAGACCAAGGGCACCGTCTACTATATGGTCCCGACCCTGCTCGATGAATTCCAGACCGGCTCGGTGAGCGCACTGGAGCTGTTCCTCAAGCAGGTCGGCTATGAGGTGAAGACACTCAACGCCGACAACAAGACCGATGCGCAGCAATCGCAGATGAACGACGTCATTGCGCTGAAGCCGGCGGCGATCATCCTGGCCGCCGTCGATTTCAACGCGCTGAAGCCATCCATCGAAGCGGCACGCGCCGCCGGCATTCCGGTGGTCGAGTTCGACCGCCAGATCACCTCGACCCCATCCGATTTCACCTCGGTGGCGGGCACGGTCGAGATCGGCTACGTCGCGGCCGAGCAGGCGCAAAAACTTCTGACCGCCAAGAACGGTTCGGTGAAGGGCAAGATCCTGCAGGTGCTCGGCGATCCCGGCGATCCCTACACGCTCGACATCCAGAAGGGTTTCGAGGAGAAGTTGAAGGCGTTTCCGGACGTCAAGATCATCTCGCTGCCGGCCATGCAGTGGGAAGCCAGCAATGCCGGCACGATCGTTGCCGACCAGATGCTCGCCAACCCCGATATCGACCTGATCTTCAGCCATGCCGCGCACCTGTCGGTTGCAGCCGTCGCCTCGCTCGAGGCCGCCGGCAAGAAGCCGGGCGACGTCATGTTGATGAGCTCGAACGGCGCTCCGGTCGGTCTCGACCTGATCCGCAAGGGCTGGCTCAATGTCGAAGTCGAGCAACCGCTCTACGCGCAGGCCGCAGCCGTCGCCATGTTCATGGACAAGATCGCCGGCAAGCAGGAAATCAAGCCTGGCGAGTATGACGTGCTCGGCTTGAAGTCGACCGTGACCAAGGAGAGCTGGGGCCCCAACATCAAGATCCCGGGCGCCGCCATCACCAAGGAAAACGTCGACAATCCGGCCTTCTGGGGCAACCAGAAGCCGCCGACGGACACGATCAAGTCTGTCGAATAGTCGCCTAGCGAAGCGCTCCGGGTCATTGCGGCCCGGAGCCTGCCCATTCACGACGCCGCGTCCCAGGACACCGTGGCGAACCTAAACCCGCGCCTGAACCCGACGAAATCGAGTTGATTTCTCAGCCTGATTTTCTCGGGGGGCGCCAACCGGATCAGCCCATGAACCCGCGCAGCCGCAAAGCCCTGGAGTTCGTCCTCGACAACCTCGTCTGGTTCATGCTGATCTTTGTGCTGGTTGTCTTTTCCATCTTCGTCCCCAACTACTTCCAGCTCGGCATCTTCGCCAACATCATCGAGGCCTCGAGCGTTCTCGGCGTGATGTCGATCGGCCTGTCGCTGGTCATCATTGCCGGCCATATGGACCTGTCGGTGGAATCGGTGGCCGCACTCAGCGCCATGGCGGTCGGCATCCTGTTCTGCTCGTCGGGTATCGGCATGGGCATACAGCTCAATCCGCAGTGGCTGATGGTTCCGGTTTCGCTGCTGGTTGCGCTCGCCGTCGGCGGCCTCATCGGCGCCTTCAACGGCTATCTCGTGGTCAAGGTGAAGATGAGCGCCTTCATCATCACGCTGGCGTCCTACATCTGGGTGCGCGGCCTGGTGCTGGTGATTTCCGGCGGCCGCTCGGCACAGGATCTGGCGCCGGCCATCCGCTGGTTCGGCATCCAGCGGCTGGCCGGCCTGCCGCTGACCGCCTGGATCGCCGTCGCCTGTTTCGTCCTGTTCTCGCTGATCATGGCCAAGACGCCGTTCGGCCGCCACCTCGTGATGATCGGCGGCAACGAGACCGCGACCTTCCGCGCCGGCATCCGCGTCAACCGCAATTTGATCATCGCCTTCGTGCTGGCCGGCGCCATTGCCGGCCTCGCCGGCTGGCTGCTCGCCATCCGCACCTCGGGCGCCACCGCCAATCTCGGCACCGGGCTGTTGTTCAACGCCTTTGCCGCCGTCGTCATCGGCGGCGTCAGCCTGAAAGGCGGTGTCGGCACCTTGCCCGGCGTCTATGCCGGCGTGCTGCTGCTCTCCTCCATCAACACGGCGATCAATCTGATGGGCCTGCCGGCCAACTTCACCCAGGTCATCCACGGCCTTTTGGTGCTCGCCGCCGTGCTGCTCGACGCCTTCAAGCAAACCATTCGCCAAAGACTGGCATGAGAGGACGGCTCGCATGACCGGACGGCTTGAGAACAAGGTCGCGCTTATCGTCGGCAGCGCACGCGGCATCGGCAAGGGCATTGCGCTGCGCTTTGCCGAGGAAGGCGCAAGGCTGGTCCTGGCCGACAGCGAGGCCGAAGCCGGCCAGGCGACCGCGGACGAGCTCGGCGCGGATTTCATTCGCACCGACATCTCGCAAATGGCCGATGCAGAAGCTGCGGTGGCGCTGGCGCTGAGCCGCCATGGCCGCCTCGACATCGTCGTGCAGAATGCCGGCATCTACCCCTGGCAGCTGATCGAACACACCAGCCCGGACGACTGGGACCGGGTGATGGCGGTCAATCTGCGCGGCACGTTCAACGCCACGCTGGCGGCGCTGGCGCCGATGAAGGTGCAAGGTTACGGGCGCATGGTCTACACCTCGTCGATCACCGGTCCGCACGTCACCAGCCCCGGCCACGGCCACTATGCCGCCAGCAAGGCCGGCATCAACGGCTTCATCCGCTCGGCGGCGCTGGAATTTTCGGGCTACGGCATCACCGTCAACGGCGTCGAGCCCGGCAACATCCTGACCGAAGCGATCGAGCTGCATCGCGGCGCCGCCTACATCAAGAACATGGAGGATTCGATCCCGCTCGGACGCCTCGGCAGTCCGCGCGACGTCGCCAACGCCTTCCTGTTCCTCGCCTCCGACGATGCCAGCTACATCACCGGCACCACCATCGTCGTCGACGGCGGCCAGTTGCTGCCCGAAGGCAAGGATTTTCGGCTGCTGTCGCCGTGATCAGCCGGATTTTTTATACAGCAGCAATTCAGGCCGGTACTCGAAATGCATGGTGTCGTAGTGATACCAGCGCCCGCCCCAGATGAAGCCGTTTTTCTCGAACAACTCCACGACTTCCAGAGGGATCCGGTTCTTGAACGGAATGGGGGCCTTGGGGTTGGTTTTGTTCCTGTTGTTGTACCAGTAGTCGGAGAAGCCGACATTGACGTCGAAGGCCGCCCCGAAGGAGTGGACGCTCAACCGGTTCGTGCCGGCGATCGGCCGCCAGACAAAGCCGCCGCCGGGCTTGAGCCCATAACGGCTCAGCTCCGCGGGCATCGCCTCGAGCGCAGCGGAGACCTTGCCCAGCCGGTCGTTGATGGCAAACACCTTGGTCACCTGCACGGTTTTCTTGCCGAGCTTCGGCAACCATTTGACGTTGGCGATGTGCTTGCCCACCTCGGCGGCACTTGCCCCGTAGAGCTTTTCGAAGAAAGGTTCGTTCCGGATGCGGCCGGGATCGAAATCCTCCGCTGGGACCAGGGCGCCCTCCGCTGCTCCGGGATAGACGTAGCGAAACATGTCTTCGATGTCGGGGCTCTCCAGCAGCGCCTCGGCGTCGCGCGCCTTGCCGTCGTCCCACACCATTGTGGTGCCGTCGGTCCAGGTCAGGACATTGCCCTTGATGGTGAAAAGTCCGGGATAGGCCTTGAGCAAGGAAGCCTTGGCGGCCGGCTGGTCGACGCCGTCGCCCGCATTCCCTGCAAAGGCGGAGCGTCCAGTGCCGACGATTGCCAATGCGAACAGCAACCGCAGCATCAGGCGCCCTGGATGATCCATCATTGTCCTGCCGTCCCGGAGGGCTTTCGTTCATCGTGCATTTAACAAGGCTGCTGTACCATGCTGGTCGAATCGAACGGGAGACAAATCGTGTCAAAAACCTTCAATGCTTTGATCCGGATGACGTTTACATTCATCTGCCTGGTCGGCCTGGCCTCGTCCGTGTCTATTCTTTTTCCAGCCACCGCATCCGCCCAGCGGATGCAGCGATGCGCCGACGAAGGCGAAATCTGCCGCCTGCCCTACCCCTCGGAAGTGGTCTACGGCGCGCGCGGGCAGACCACTTCGCGCTTCATCGATCGCCGTGCCGTGCCGTGTACGAATCGCGTCTTTGGGGACCCGGCGCCCGGCCGCGACAAGGCTTGCTATATCGTGAAGCGCGGGGGCGGTAACGACTATGGCGACAATGACGACGACGGCGACAATTACGGCGATGATGATTACGGCCAGGGCCGCGGCAGATGGGTGGCCTGCGCCCGGGAGAATCAGTTCTGTGATTTCCGTGGCCGCCAAGTGGTCAGATACGGAGCGCGCGGTCGGTTCACGCAAGGCGTTTTCAGGAACGGCGTGCGCTGCGGCAACGATGCCTTTGACGAGGATCCCGCTCCCCGTGCGAAGAAGACCTGCTACATCAGGAAGTAGACTGGTGCCGGCATGAAAGGGGGGCGGCTCTTTGAGGCCGCGCCCGGAATCCGGGATCTTGGTGGGCGATGACGGGCTCGAACCGCCGACATCTTCGGTGTAAACGAAGCGCTCTACCAACTGAGCTAATCGCCCGCTCCGGCCGGACCTTTAAGCGGTCGCAACCGGCTTCGCAAGACCAAATGAACAGCTGCGAGCTTAGCCGCATACTGGTTTTCGCGGGCAAAGTGCCGCCTGTCAAAAAACCATCTCCTGTTTGCGTTTATGCTGTCCAGCTGCGCTTGACACCCGGTGGCGAACCCCTTATCCACCGCCCCAACGACGAACACGGCTGACACGTGCTCGTCCAATGCGCGGGTGTAGCTCAGTTGGTTAGAGTGCCGGCCTGTCACGCCGGAGGTCGCGGGTTCGAGCCCCGTCACTCGCGCCATTAATTTCAAGGGGTTAGCTACCGCCCCTTGAAAAGTTTCAACTCTCATTCTCCGGAGAGTTTCAACTTTCTGTATTCGTTCCGTTCCAGGCCAAGCAGCTTTCTGCCCTTGCGGCGGCTGGCATCGGCTGAGCGGACGGCGGCCAGATTGACCGGCATATAGGTCTTCTGCAGCGCCTTGTTCCCGTCGATCGAATTGCCCATCTTGGCCGAGATTGCCTCGACCGACGCGCCTCCGGCATTCGCCTCGACCGCGCCGGAACGCCGCATGTCCATCAGCCGCCGCTTCTCCGATGTCCCGAATACCAGCGTGCGCAGATCGGCAAAGTCGTCGACCAGAGAATCCTTCGTGTAAGGCACGCCGGCGCGCGGCCGGCCGCCCTTCAGGCCCGGCGCGAAACCGCGCGAGCGAAAGATCGGCGCATCGTCAAGCAGGGTGACGCCTAGTGATTCGACATAGGCCAGCACCAGGCGCTGCGTGCGTGACGACAGCGTGCCGAAAGCCGCCTCGCCACTCTTGCTGCGTGCAATCAGAAAACCCCATTCCTGTGCTGTCTGCATTGCCTGCGCCGGTTTGAGCGTGCGCACGTCGACGGGTGAGAAGCTCGTGTCCCACGCAACGGCGATGATGCAGGCCAGTCCGCGGTAGCCGGCGCGCCAGGCGCCCTTGACCATGCGCACCGCCTCGCCTGCCGTCCAGGTCTGGTGGCGCGGTGGTGGCGTCTGGCGGCGGATCGCCTGCGATGGGTCGGAGCCGGGCGGGCATAGCTTCATGCCGGCCATGACATTATAGAGCGAACGCCACGTCTTTACGGCACGGTAGGCGATGTCGACACCTTTGACCCGCAGCAGACGGCCATACCAGTCGTCGAGCAGCTCGAGGGTGATGTCGGCTGGCGGCAGGTCGGCGAAGTACGGCTCGATGAAGGTCCAACCGCGCTCCCAATCCTCGCGGGTGCGCGGTGGCTTGCGCTTCCATGCATCCATGCGGCGATAGCGTGCAAAGGCGTCTCCGATGGAATCCTTTGGCCATACATGCAGGCGCGACGGCTCCCTGCCCTTGCGGAGTTCCTGCCAGCGGTCTTCCCACTCCCGGGCTATCGTCCAAGCCTCAGGCCCGTCGATTCCACAGGAAATGCATCTGAAGCCAGCTTCGACCATCTTCGGCGTCGGCAGCCAGTAGCCGTATTTGCCCTTACGGATGACGTAGTGCTTCAACTTGATCTTACCCAAGGGTCGCCAGCCTCGCTCTTGCAATGTCAATGCTAGACTGCGCGCCGGATCCTGATCCTGCAAGACCCGAGCGTTGATCGAGCCAGGCGTCGATCGCAACCATGTCGTAGTTGCCGGTGATTGGGCAGGCCTTGGGAAAGCCTTGATCCTGCAACTCGGGCAGCAATTCCATGAATTCCCGCAGCGTCAGGTGGAGATAACGCGCCGCCTTGATCGCCGGCACCAGCCGTGGTTGTACCGGGAAGCGGATAGATGACGGTTGTAATGTGTGGGTTTGGCTCATGGCACCAAAACTCTATCCACCGTCCATCGGGCAGCGGATGGGCGCCTTGTGGTTGGGCGGGTGTGAATCTCGCCCGTGTAAGAACCTCCGCCGTATAGCATGAGATTTTCCTACTCCATGATCTCGTTATTCCTGCATCGAGGGGGAATGAGGCTTAGAATAGCGGCCTTTCTCCCCCATGCCTATTCATCCAATCCTTAATCGCAGAATCGGCAGCCACAGAGCGAGAATACTAGTAATCGGCGGCTTCGAAGCCGCTACGCCCGGCCAACCCAGCATCGCCATGACAGCGTCTGGCTTGTGGGTAGTCAGAATCGCACCCTGTGCTCTGGCGAAATCACCAGCCTTGAAACGGCACCCTCGTTTGGGGCGGCGGCCCGGCGTCTCGCCTGCGGCGTCGCCATGCTGACGCTCCTTCGGCGCCGGTTAGCTGATTTCACGGTCACGAACTTGCTTCGGCAACGAAATCGATTTCTTCCCGACTACGACGACTGACATGGAGATGCGCAGTTAGCGAGCATGAATGGTCTCTGCGAATTCCTCGGTCTCGATGAGCCAACGGCATGCGCGTCAGCATCGGCCCGGCATGGTCAGGATCGATCCAAGGTTCCCTTGCCATATCCGTCCAGTGGCCATCTCACGTCGTAACGGTCAGATCCTTGGCATGCCTTTTGGTCGCAGTGTTCGCCTCTGCCGGCAATGCGGAAGAGAGCGTTGGGAGCCCGGTAACCGCGACAGCCGCGGCGCTCGACGATCTCAAAGACGAAACCTTCGCTGTAAGTTGTAGAGCTGGAGCACGCTCTACACCGTGGATGGGGCAGCCGCGCTCGCTCCGAGACCATTAGGTCGAAATAGTCGTCGGCCTGTGGCTGAGACCCGATCGCGCTGTTTTACCGTTCGGGATCGGGACAATTGAGAGGCGAAAGCTGTGACAATGGAAAGCCCGCCACCGTGAGCCAGACCAGAAAACTCGTATTTTAGCACCGACGAAACAAAGCTCGCTATTCTGCGTTGAGGCTCGTCGAACAACGGAGCTTCACGAATGGATCCGGCAACTGCAGCTGTGATGATTTTGCTTTCTTGCAGTCCCGCCCAGGGAGTCTGCAAGCCACTCGATACATCACCGTCCATGTTCGGATCCCTTGACACATGCCAGTTGGCGTTATCCGTGAGGCTCGAGGGCGCTCCCAACGGGGAGATCGTGGGGCGATGCAGTTCGATCGATCCCTCCGCTACAGGTTCCGTTCCAGCCGGGTATAGCACGATTGTCGTCACGCGGGGCACAGGGGCGGGTGCGGTGAGCAGTCGCTACATCGTGCCACACAAAAACTGAAGCCAGCCACCGTCAGGCAGCCGGCTATTCATTCTCGACCGGACAATTAGAGGCCTTGCCCTCCCTCTATGAAGCCATACTCGGCATCGGCGGCTTCGCGCTCGTCGTCCGCTTCGCCATGGTCGTCGCCTTCCCTGTCATCGGTCCCGGTGACTTCGATGCCACCGGCCAGACAGGGTTCGAGATCCGGGTCGGGCTCTACGAAGTCGAGCAGCTACATCAGGCGTTCTTCATCTTCGATCGAGCGACGGACCGCCATGTCCGAAAGGCAGAGGTTCGTGGCTGGATAGCGAAGAATCGCACACGGCTTTCCTTCATTTGCATGGTCCGCAGAGATTAGCATTATCGCCTACTCTCATCTCGTCCGGCGTCGCTCCCTCAAAGCAGCGCCGGTAAGGCTCGGCGCCCTTCTTGGTTTCTCCCCGTATGTCAAAAGGAGGTCGCCGGGCCTTACCAGGCCCCGCTGCTCATCGCTTGCGGGGTGTCCTGATGGCTGAGCTTGGCCCCGTGGCCTAACGGCCAGAACCAAACGTTCCGAAAAGCCTTCCTAGGCTGGGCGGCAGCCGAAGGGCTGCACAAGAGGGATCGTCAGACCGCTCCTGGCGCACCACAGCGACACCACCAAGCTGTAAGTCAGGTCCATCGGCCCTGCTGATGAGTGCCCTTGGACAGATGGATTGCGTTTGCCACGAAAAAGGAATCGTACCGGCCCGTTCTCAGCACGTCAGCCGGAACGGGCCATGGGCAGAAGCAGCCGACTAGCTAAAATCGCAAGACGATCGAAGGACCACGTCGGCGATAGCACCGGACCCGACGGCGCCCGTGTCGCCAGTAACTACGGCAGACTCTTCTCCAGCCCCGCCGGCGGCGGCGGCGCCGGTGGTAGTAATCTGGGTCGTAGTCTGGGTCGTAATCTTGGTCGTAGTAGCGCCGATGGTTGACCGGCTCCACTTCCGCGTGAGTACCTTCGTTGTCGAAGGCGTCTGGCGCGTCGAGTTCTTCGAGAATGCCGCTTTTGGCCGCTGGAACACCGGCCAATGCGTTGATAGGCCGGACCGCGCTTGCAAAGGCTGCTGCCCCTGCAACGCCAAATATCGCTGTCAAAAAGGATCGCCGATCCATAGTAAACCTCCCAAGTTACATGAGCTGAACGAAGCGCCCCGCCTGCTGAAGGAGCAGGCCCAGCGCACGGTAAAATAGAGGATTCGCCAGCCGCTCAAGCAACTCGCGAATCCTATCAGCGCAGGAAGGGACCTGGCTGCGCCGATCCAAGACATGTCAGCTAAGGACGACCGCCATTACCAGAAAGGTAACGGCTGTTGCAAAAATCGGTGCGAGCAACCATCGCGCCTGGCCAACACTTTGATCCATTTGTTCTCTCCCGTTGTGGAGAACCAACAACCTGAAGCCCTAATCCGTTCCGCCTAGTCCAAAGGTAAGACCATTGCGTTGTACGGTCGGACTTTAGACCAATCGGATTAGACAAAGGTGCGTAGGCGGGAACGTTTACCCCGGTTCAAAGTTGGTTGCCGGGCAGTGCGGGACGATGATCGTCGTGTGCCGGTCCTTGCAGGAGAGAAGATATGAAGATGCACTTCGTGAACACCGCCGCAGCCATGTTGCTCTTGGCGGGGATCGGCTCCGCCGCCGCTGACGACATTATCATCCAGCCGGAACAGGACACGGTCATCCGTGAGTATGTCAAGAAGCAGCCCTTGGCTTCGGTGAACCTTCCCGGCGTGGAATTGAACGTCGGGACAGCTCTGCCGGAAACTGTTGAGATCCACGAGGTCCCGAACGTCAAATACCGTTACGTGGTGGTCGACAACCGCACGGTCCTGGTCGATCCGGGCACCCGCAAGATCGTGAAAGTTTACGACTGAGATTTCGAACGAACCCACGCTCGCCACCCTTGGGTGGCGAGTGTGTGCATTCAAACGATACTCAGCCGGACAAATTCAAATTGCCACTCAGCCGGACAATGAACATGACGAACCCTGAACTCGAGAGGACGCAAGCCCTGGCTGCCCGCTTGGCTGATCTCCAAGCAAGAATGCAGGCAGCACGTCTTGTTGGAGCCGAGGTAACAACCGTCCGAAAGGTTGCAGCCACAATCGATGACGGCTTGCGACAGGCCGGCCTCACACCGTTAGAAATCGCAGAAGGTCAAGAGGAACAGTTTAGCGTTACTAAATGTTCGACTGGCTATGGACAGCCGAACCTTCCTCTCAGCAGATCAAGTCAGAGCAGCACGAGCCCTACTGAACTGGCCGCGTGTGCGACTTGCCGCCAAGGCCAATCTTAGCGAAATGGTGATCAGCGATCTTGAGAACGGATTCAGGAAGCCGCGTCCCCACAACATCGCCGCCATCCGCAAAGCGTTTGAGGATGCCGGAATCGTTTTCACCGTCCAAGGCACTCCATCGCTAGCCCGCTCAGAAGGTGATAGCGGCCTAGCCGCCGATAATAGACGGTGGCGGGGCCGGGAGAAAAAAGGATAGCGGGGAAAAGCCCGTGTACCCACTGCACCCGATCTCTAAAGCGGCCGCTAACAAGGGCGGTTGTTCACTGACTTTGTGCTGGCGCTCACCTTTCTAAGGTGCCGCTCGAATATGGCCAGCTTCTCTTGGTAGCCGATCCGCACTCTGGACCTGCAACTATCGCATTTGAAACCGGCAATCGTTTCAGCCAGGATCCCCTTCTCACCATAGCGCGTGAACAGGAGGGGCATTGGAATTCTAAAGGTACGTCGCGAAGTTCATTTGATAGAGGCGCTGTGCATGTTCTCCTCAGCGGCACGGCCACTGCAACAAAGTAGAAGGAGAAATGTTTCCGGCTTCGGCCATTTACGCGGAGCAATCAGACCTAAGTCCAAATGCTGAAGGGGGCAGGCAAGCTGTTCCTTGCCCTTCGATCCGGATCGTCTCCGTGGCCTCACCATACTCGGCCGTAGCTCAAAGGCTCGTATCACCGGCCAGAACGCGCAGTTCATCCAGTGGAATGGGCCAGGACCGGCAAAGCCTCGCGACCGAACTTCTCGAGATTAGACGGATCCGTTGGCCTTCCGCAGAGGCCATGGCATAAGATTCGAGCTCGATCAGCTGTCTTCCTTGCCCTTCTCTATAACGCGGACCAGCCATTCTCAGCAGGCTTCGGCCACTCCACACTGTCTGAGTGTGTGTTCTGAACTGTGCCGCCCATCGCAGTTCCCTCCACCTCCAATAGGCTAATTACGGATTATAAGACCTGGGGAATCGATCTCTCAAGGTGGAATCCGCATTAGCGCTGGATGTTGCATCGCGGCGCGGAGGGGTTTTATTAGCTCCCCCTCATCTTGACGCTGGCGCCGGCTGCTCCAAAGTCTTGGGCATGGCTCGGGGAACTATCAAAGTTGGCGACGAGGTCGCAGTCACGGCGATTGTGCGCGGCCGCGTGACGCCCGATCGCATGAGCGTGACGATCCCCTCCTACGACTTCCCGCATTCTGTTGTCGATTCGACTTCGAAGGCTGTAATTGGCCAGCATATGGAATTGATCGGCCCTGTCACACGCATCGACGGGGACAAGGTAACCGTCAGCCTCCGGCCATTGGTGACTGTCGACGCCGAGCACGTGCGCCTGGTCGAAAGACATGTGGCGCTTCCACGCGGGCGAAAAAAGTCGCTGGTTGACAAGGCTTAAACTTCGTTGCCGACCCCAGGAACAGCCCACTGAAACTTTCTCCTTCACATCGGCTCTGGTCGCCTCCCGCTAGCTGCCGGCGCGTTGCGATATCGGCACAGTAGACGGGTTGGCATTTCCGAACTTTCCGCCATGTCGTCGCGATGACGTTGGCGAAGGCGCTTCAGCAGATCGCGTGAGGCTTGGATCGCCCTGCGCGATTGATCCATGTTCTGGCGAAACGTGGCGCGTTCCTCCATGGACTTCTGCCACTTCAGCAAGGTGGCCGTAGTCGCAGTAGCGGCTTGGGCGATTTCTATGGGCGTTGCAACCATCGCATTCTCCCTAAAAAGGCAATGGTAAACGCAATCTTTATAGGCCCAACGAAACCCTTCTCCAATTAAAAACGACCATACGGCATACGGCAAAATGGCTATTCGTCGGGGCGCTCGACGGCAGCTTCGTCGACCTCGGCTTCCATGTCTCGTCGTTGACGGTCTTGGTCTTGCCAAAACCGTCCATCGCCACACCGTCAAAGCCCTGCAGCCACGCGTCGGCATGTTCCTGCCAGTAAGCTGGCACCTCACGCTCCTTGCCATCCTTGCGCGCTTAGGCGCCGTACATCCAGGCGTAGGTGGCGCGTTCCTGATCTTTCTTAGGCATGGCCATTTGCATCATCCTCCCGGAATCCAGCAGCCTTGCGTGCCGCAGCTTCTCTTCGCCTTTTCCTAAGAAAGGAGAGGGTCTGTGGACAGCTGTGGCTCTATCCGGCTGTAAGTTGCCAGACCGCTACGCTGGCGAGGGCAAGGCCCGCTGCGCCTTCGATTGCTCGCGATATGGTATCGAACAGCCGTGGCCTGCTGTCGAAAAAATGCACCAGGCGCTCCCGAAACAAGATCGACAGTACCGCCACGCTGGACAGCGTTAGGGCCACGCCCACCATCATGGTGATTGCGAACAGAATTCCAGCTCCCGGCACCCCTCTGGAAATCGCGAAGGTCATGACAAAAAGGGTCAGCGGGCACGGAATCAAACCGGCCATGACTCCAACGGCCTCGCCCTCATGCTTGTGATGGTGGCCGTGGCTCACCGAACGCCAAAGCATCCAGACGCCGATCAGCCCGAGCAGACCGCGACTCACACCCTCAAGCAGTGGTGCGCGTCCAACGCTGCCCAATGCAATCGAGACGAGCGGCAGGGAGAATACGGCGATCAGCACCGCTGTCGCCACGTGAGTGAAGGACAGCGTAATCGACACCAGGAGGCCGCGCGAAACCTTCGCATCCGAACCTGCAAGGTAAGTCGCCAAGACAGCCTTACTGTGGCCGGGCGTCAGAGCATGTGCCGCACCGAACAGGAGGCCCATCGGCAGAAAGGCAAGGAACGCAAGCCAATCACCGCCAACTGACAGCAGCTTTATCTGATCTGCGAGCGCCAGGTATATGGAGCGCTGAAATTCGACAAGCGCCTGGAACATCAGCCGAGACCGGCAAAAGCGAGTGGTTTCCGGCAGTTGTCAGTGCTGGTGGCCGTGATGTTCGCCCTGATCATGAGAGTGCGGATGCTCGTGCTCACCTTGGTCGGTCGAAAACCGGATGTTGGCAGCTGCGAGCGCCGGCATGTGTTCGAACAGTTCGTTCTCCAGCGCCGCCGTGATCTTGTTTGCCTCTGAGAGAGGCAAGGTTCCGTCGGCTGCAATAGCGATGTCGGCATGCAACTTGTGGCCAATCCAGCGGGCCTTGGCGTCGACAACGCGAGCACCCTGCACATGCGCAGCGGCATGCTGAATTTCGGCCATCACGCCCGGCTCGACGCCGTCGAGCATGCGGGTGAGCACTGAGCGCGCCGATTGCCAGACGATACCGAATATAGCGACCGTGATGAGAAGCCCGATGATCGGGTCGGCCAGTGGAAATCCGAGCCAGACGCCCATGGCGCCGATGACCACTGCAAGGCTGGTAAGCCCGTCGGTGCGGGCATGGTAGCCGTCGGCGACGAGCGCCGCACTGTTGATTTCCCTGCCGATACGGATGCGAAACACCGCGACGGCCTCATTCCCGAGGAAGCCGACAATGCCCGCCGCGGTCAGCCAACCGAGATGAGTCACTGCCTGCGGACTGACCAGGCGCTCGATAGCCTGGTACCCGGCGACGATGGCGCTGAACAGAATGATCAGCACGATAATGATACCGGCCAGATCCTCTACCCTGCCAAGGCCGTAGCTGAAGGTCCGTGACGGCTTGCGTCGTGCCAGCATGAATGCGATCCAGAGCGGAATGGCGGTTGTGGTGTCGCCTATGTTGTGGATCGTATCGGCCAACAGCGCCACGCTGCGTGACACCAACACCACGGCCATCTGCAATGCCGCCGTCATGGCCAAGATGACGAACGACCATTTGACGGCCCAGATGCCGCGGTCAGTGGTTGCAATCGTTGCGTCGATGACCCCGTGCGTATGGCCGTGCGAGCCATCGTCATGAGCATGCGCGTCATGATCATGTGACCCGAAGCCGAACCAATCCAAGACGCGTGCGCCGATACTGGTCATAGGTATTTCGCCAGTTGCTTGAGCTCTGCCAGCGAGTTGCCTCCCGCTTCCGTGTCGATCAGACAATGTTCGATATGATCGTGGATCAGTTCTCGCTTTGCGCTGCTGATGGCGCTCTCCACTGCATGGAGTTGCTGCGCCAGGTCCAGGCAGGATCGCTGCGCCTCGAACATGCCAAGCACGGATGCAAGATGCCCCTGTGCGCGCTTTAAGCGCTTCACGATAGCCGGATGAGAACTATGGATGCCTTCGGACATGCCCACCGGTATCCCCCCAGGGAGGATGCGTCAAGTATGATGTGAGGGCAGATCGGCTCTTGATCAGCCACCCCGCAGAGCGTGTATCCATGGCGCTGAATGGTTCCGGAAATTGGAATCTGGGCTTGAAAGGGCTTGCCCCTGTGCAATACAGGAACCAGCCATTAAACCTACCAACTCAATGAACCGTCCAACTTCGATGGGGTCAGTTCACGACCGGGCCTTTCTTTGCGTGGTGAAACTGAAGAAGCCCGTCGGTCGGATCAGCGGGCTTTGTGATGGATGGCCCGCGCCGGCTTCCGAGGCTGCGCGGGCCGACCATGACGAGTGAGGGACGCATCTTGGTCACCGGCCGGACCGCTGAAGAACGAGCCGGGTGTGACCGAACTGCCTTGGAGCGGGAATGTTCCCGGCTGACGCAAAAAGCCCGCCAGCATGAGCCGGCGGGCAATCGATCTGGAGTAGCTGGACTCATCCAGCATAGTTCAACGACGGCGGAAGGTTCGGTAGCAACCCGCGCTCGTCGCTCCCCAAGGATCCAGGGAGCGGCGAGTTGGTGCCCTGCGAGCGCGACACAGAAACTTCGCCGCGCCATGAAAGGACGGCGTGGAGCGCGCAAGCTCTGCAACAAGCTGCCGGCGCTCTGGGAGGTCTGTCCGCTTTTCGGATTGCCAGTGCCAGTCCAGACCAGCACCCTGCCTGGTGAGCGTAATCCCGCAATTGCCTGCGCTTAAGGCGGCGTAGGGCCGCCCATTGGGCGAGACTGGACTTCTAGACTGGAAGCCACCAATTCCTGCACCGCTTCGGGAACGGCCAACGGCACCATCTGCGCCGGATAGGGGCCGTCGATCCAGCCGTTCGCGGAGCGCTCGCTATCAGTTTGGCCGTTCAGGCTAGCCATTCGCGCCACTTCGCAGAAAGCCTCCCGGTTGGGCCTTATGCGGCACGTCCCAACCGAAATAAACCATGGCCGGCTAGGACGACGTCTGGAGAAACTGTTGCTCTCTCGTCGGCGTCTTCGAAAACGCTGTGATTATCGCCTCGAGCGATACATTCAAGGCGTTGGAAAAGGTCCTTCCCCTCTGCCAAATCGCCACGTAGTGATAGAGCGCGGACGGTTCCACTGGCCTTACTCCCAGCTGAAACGCCGCGTACTCACCTGCGATGATCTCGTTTGTGATCGAAATGCCCAGGCCAGCCGAAACGTATCCGGCTTCGTGACCGTTGCAATCGAATTCCACCAGTATGTCCGGCTCAACGCCGGCGAAGCGCAAGGCATTGAAGTTCATCTGGTGGGCGGCAAACTGGGGATCGATATCGACGATCGTTTCGCCTGCCAGGTCTTGCGCCTCGATACAGGTCTGTTTTGAAAAGCGGTGGTCGGGATGAAAAATGCATACGTTTCGTGCCGACCCAAGCGGCGCCCATTCAAACAAGCCTGGATCCAGAGGCAGTCTCGAAATTCCAAGATCGGCGCGGCCGGCCAGGATGTGTTCGCCGATCTGCTCGTAGCTTCCAGAAATCGACCGGACATTCGAAGCGGTCTTTGAGCGGATAATCGCCACGACCTTGGGCAAGGTCACGAAACCGAAAACAGAGGGCGCGGCAATCGCAATCCGCTGCTTTTCCTCGTTCTTCATAGCGAAGATCGACGCGTCCAGGCGATCCAGCGACGTCAGGGCCAGTTCTACGTTTCGCAGGAGTTCCCAGGCTTCCTGCAAGGGGACGATGCGGTTGGCTGATCTCTTGAAGAGTGTGATGCCGAGCGTGGTCTCAAGCTGCTTCACATGTTGACTGACGGCCGGCTGGCTTATCCCGAGCGCAGCCGCCGCCCGCCTAGTCGAACCGGCCCGCAACACTTCCCGGAAGACCTTCAGCTGACGGAGCTTGAGGTCGCTCTGCAACAACTCCATTCCCTGCGCGCCTTTCCCTGATAACCACCCGGCGGCAGACAACGCCAACCTGGGGAGCAACGAACTGCCTCAGTATATAACGACGCGTTATAGATAAAATAATAAAAGTTATAGATTGAGTGTGTAATTTTAAGCGTTAGAATTGGCCAGTATCTCAAATTAACTGCACATTAGAAATATAACAACTCGCAACCTTGGGTTATATGGCTTGGTCTCGGCAATAAAGACCGGCGTATCCTGCGGCAATTGCGAGCCGAGGAAAGCGCCCCATGGGTGGTTTTACTACTCAGTTTGTTGTCGCACTTACCGTGACCATAAGCCTGGCTCTTGTCAGCGGCTGCCTGGGTACGGCATTCGGGCTGTTTTTGGCGATTTCGAAGGGCACGGCAAAGCCGCGCCTCAACGCGGTCGTGGCCGCCTACACCACAGTCGTCCGTGGTGTACCAGAACTTCTCGTTATCCTGCTCATCTACTTCGGCGGAACCACGCTCGCCAGCAAGATCGCCGGCCGGTATGTCGAGGTGAACGCATTCACCGCAGGGGTTATCGCGCTCTCGGTCATTTTCAGCGGTTATGCGACCGAAGTGTTTCGCGGCGCGATTGCGGCAGTGCCAGCGGGCCAAACCGAAGCGGCAAAGTCGCTTGGGCTGAACGCCTGGCAGCGCTGGATGTTCGTCATCGGTCCGCAGATGCTGCGGCTGGCGCTGCCTGCCTATGGCAATCTCTGGATTTCGCTCTTCAAGGATACCGCACTGGTTTCGATCGTCGGCCTGACCGACATCATGCGCGTTGCGTATGTGGGGGCCGGATCCTTGCGCGCACCATTGACCTTCTACCTTGCGGCCTCCGCTCTCTATCTGTCGCTGACCACCGTCACGTTGCTGTCGATCCGGCTGACTGAGCGGCGCTATCCGGCTCTCGGCCGGTAGGAGGGAAGGCCCATGAACCTCGGCTTGATATTTGACGCACTGGTTGTCTTGCCCTCGGGCATCGGTCTTACATTGATCCTGACGGTGTTGTCGCTGACGGCCGGATTTCTTCTGTCCGTGCCGCTGGCCTTCATGCGCGCTTTCGGACGCCCCGGCCTCTCGCTCGCAGTGCTCTCATACACCTATGTGATCCGCGGAACGCCGATGCTTGTTCAGCTCTTCCTGCTCTATTACGGCCTCGCTCAGATCGAGGCGGTGCGGGCCAGCATCTTCTGGGTGATCCTGCGCGACCCCTTTTGGTGCGCCCTTCTGACATTTTCGCTGAACAGCGCGGCACACACCACCGAAATCCTGTGCCGTGGTCTCCAGTCCGTGCCTAAGGGTGTCACCGAGGCGGCCACGTCTCTGGGCTTGAAACGCTTCCAGATCGCTCGCCTGGTCACCTTCCCGATCGCTTTCAGGATATCGCTCCCGGCCTACGGCAACGAGATCGTCGGGATGATCAAGGGCTCGTCCCTGGCCAGCACCGTGACGCTTCTCGAGATCACCGGGATGGCGAGACAGATGGTGTCGACCACGTTCGCGCCGTACGAGATCTTCGTCGTCGCCGGAGCGATCTACCTATCGCTCACCTCGATCGCGGTGAAAGCGATCCAGTTGCTGGAGCGATGGCTCTCGGGCGACGGCCATCCGGTGCGTCGACGAAAGGCGCGATTGCGCCCCGCCCTACCTGATCCAGAGATCACGACGCCCCTGCCCTGACGCCGCAGGTTCTGGGCTCCCTCCATCACAAACCAAAGAAGAGGTGCATCATGCGCATACCCCTGGCTATTGCTGTTTCTGTCGCATCCCTGATGTCGGCATTCCCCGCTGGCGCCGAAAGCGCGCGCGTCATATCGATCGCCTCCGAAGGCGCCTCGCCTCCCTGGGACAGCACCGACGCGAACGGTCAACTCTATGGCTACGATATCGATGTCGGACTGGAACTGTGCCGTCGCATCGAGATCAAATGTACCTTCGTCCCGCAGGATTGGGACGGGATCATCCCGGCACTGCTTGTCGGCAAGTTCGACGTCATCATGTCCGGCATGGCGATCACGGAAAAACGCAAGCAGTCGATCGCGTTCTCGATCCCCTACGCCACCGGCTTCAACCAGTTCGTTGTGCGCAAGGACCTGGGCCTCGACGCCGGCGACATCAAGCAGAAGGTCAACCTTTCGACCATCGGCGACAAGGAAAAGGCGACCATCGAGCGCCTCAGATCGACACTCGCCGGCAGGGCGATCGGGGCCCTGCGCTCGTCGAATTCGGAAGCAGTGGTGAAGGAAATGCTGGGCGATGTCGTGACCATCCGCAGTTATGACAGCCAGGACAACATGAAGCTCGATCTTGCTGCAGGTCGCATCGACGGCGGTCTGGCCGACTATTTCACGTGGCGAGATTTTCTGGAGACGCCTTCCGGCTCGGATGTGGTGTTTTTCGGCCCTGAACTGAATGGCGGGCTCTGGGGGCCGGGCGTCGGCGCAGGTCTGCGCAAAGACGATACGGAGTTGCTCGCCAGGTTCAACGCGGCCATCGACGCGGCCACCAAGGATGGGACGATCAAGGCGCTGAGCCTGAAATGGTTCAAAAGCGATATCTCGCCTGCAGTCGCGCAATAGGCAGCAACCGACTTCGACATTGACGTGGCGCCGGCCGGAATGCCAGCGCCCTCCCCTCCTTCAAGGCGAGCCCCATGAAAGACCAGTTCTGCGCGGTCGTTACCGGCCAATCCCTGATCAAGCACGATATCCGTGACATCAAAGACGAACGCTTCATCGCGGTTACGGACTTCCTGCGACAAGGCGACGTCGTCTTCACCAACTTCGAGTCGACGATCCTGGGCAAGCACGGCGGGTGGCCGACCAAGGGCAAATACTTCGGATATTCCAGGGCTGAAGTGCTCGACGCATTGCAGGCGAACGGTTTCAACGCGCTTGCGCTCGCAAACAACCACGCCTTCGATCTCGGCGTTGGCGGCATCCTGTCGACGCTGGAGGAGGTGGAAGCGCGGGGCTTCCTCCATGCCGGCATCGGGGCCGACGAGACGGATGCGAGGAAACCGGGCCGCCGCCAGCTGGGCGCGCGCGAGGTCGCACTTCTTGCGATGGATGCAGGCCCTGGCCCGACCAACATGTATGCCGAAGACCGTACGGCCTTCCGGCCGGCTCGGCCGGGCGTCAATCGCCTGAGCACCGTTCGCAAGATGGGGGTGCCGGACGGACATTTCAGCAGACTGGCAAGGCTGGGCGCCCATTTGCAAAGCTCCCCGTTTGAACTGGCCAACTATGCGCAACCGGAGGACCCGGTAGAGGTGGCAGCCGGCAAGGAGATCAATTTCTACGGCACCGTGTTCACGCAAGCCGCCGATTTCGGCCGCCTCATCGAAGTCGACCAGCAGAGCGCAGCCATCCATCTGTCCGCCATCCGGCACGCCGCGGCACAAGGCGATTTCGTCATTGCCTATCTGCACCACCATCATTGGGAACCAGGTTGGCAGAACGTGCCGCGCTGGGTGCAGGCCTTTGCCAGGATGTGCATCGACGCCGGCGCCAACCTGTTCGTCAGCCACGGTGCTCCGGTGCTGCAGGCAGTGGAAATCTACAATGGCTCGCCGATCTTCTACGGCCTCGGAAATTTCCTTTTCCACGTCCACCCGAAGGAAACCGAATGGGATCCACCGGAAGTCTGGCAAAGCATCGTTGCGGCCTGCCGCTATGATGGGAGCGGAAACCTCGCAGGAATAGACCTCCTGCCCGTCGTGATCGGCGCGAAAGCTCAGTCTCTCGGATCAGCAACGGGCAGATTGGTACCCGTCGCCGTCGCTGGAAGCGCGGCGCGAGACATCCTCGAGGGATTCGCGACCCGATCGCGGGCGTTCGGCGTCGAAATCGAAGTGTCCCCGACTTGCGGCCGCATCGCCCTGCCCGCTGCACGAAAATTCGGCTGACGGCCCGACCGACCGCTCACACCGTCTTGCATTCCGCCGGCGGGGACTCGCCGCCCGTCTCGCTATCTGCCTTTGTGTCTAGCTGGGCCAGTTCTTCTCCTAACGCCGCGATCAGGGACGAGACGCGACCGCGCACACGCGGCGGAAGTTTCACTAGCCCTTCAATCAGTCGCCGACCCTCCGCGCTGGCAATGAAATCCAGGCGCTCATCGACCGGCAGGGGCCGCGCCTCGACGCGGGTTTCATCGTTTCCCGGCAGGCCTTCAAAGAAGCGGCCGACAGGAACGCCGAGCGAACTGGCGATCTCGTAGAGCATCGACGCGCTCACGCGATTGCGCGCGTTCTCGTATTTCTGCAGCTGCTGGAAACTGATGCCGATGGATCGGGCAAGCTGGGCTTGCGATACGTCCGATTGGACGCGAACCGTCGCAATCTGCCTGCCGACATGCTGATCGGCGGGATGCGGGTCGCTTTCGATCTTCGGCTTCGGCCCCGTCCGAAGGAGGACTGAGCGTTGCGGTTTCAACAAGGCCTTTCGATCCTCCATTAGTCAGCCGGACAGAGAGTCTGTCGCCACGCGCCGGGCTCTCCGCACCGATGTGATCTGCAGGTCGACTCGCCATTTTATATACCTTATGGGGTGCAAAATGACCCTATTGGTGGCAAAGAAAATCTGCCTGCCGATTGTGGCCTCATGGTCAGTCCACGACAGATTCGAGCCGCACGAGCTTTGCTTGGTTGGTCGCAGCAGGAGCTTGCGGACAAGGCAATCGTGTCGCTGAACGCTCTGACCCGGTTGGAAAACGGCAAGGTAGATTCCCGGATCAGCACTTTGCAGGCCATTGAGGCGGCCCTGATAAAGGCGGGTGTCGAATTCTTATCCGCTGGTCAAAAGGGTGAAGGTGTTCGGCTCTTAGATCCTCAGGCTTGAATGTCCCGTTGGCGGAAGGACAGGTTCTCGCAGCTGCAACCGCCACAACTACCCTCCGGCGGGTGACGAGAGGCAAAGTCGTGGTATTGTCGGAATCAGCCATGATCCGAGTTTCCTGAAGCTTGGTTGTGGTCAGGCTGGGATGACTCCCCGACGCACGTCCTCAGCCGAGTCCAAATGTGAGCCCCTGCTCCTATGAAACTTTGGAAGCAGAAAAACTATGTGAGCTATTTCATATCACATGAGCCATAAGTGATCAACTTGAAATTAGATGATATGAAAGAAATTATGGGCGCCCAGATCAGAGGAGCGCGAGGATTAATACGTTGGAGTGCCGAAGATTTGGCCGATGCGGCGAGCGTGGGAGTAGCCACAGTTAGGCGCGCAGAAGCTGCGGATGGCGTCCCTCCAATCACAATAGCAAATCGGAATGCGATCCGTGGTGCCCTGGAAAGGGCGGGCATCGAGTTCATTTCGGAAAACGGCGGTGGCGCTGGCGTGCGCTTGGCCAAACGGCAATAGCGAACAACGCGCAGCTTCGAGCGATCGTCTAAATCTCATCGCCGACGTCCCGCTTGCTTTTTGCACTAGGTGCGGCCATCCGCACAGGTGACATTGAACGACTGAAAAGGGGCCGAAAGGGGACTGTCAGCTTCTAAGCACGAATTTTCACAAGCGGACTTTCATGCCGCAATGGAATCGACCTGACAGGGCGCAATCCAAGCCCTAGCCAGGGAACAGGAATGCCGAGGCAGGATCGAAGAAAATGCGTTGACCCGGTGCGATGGCGCTGTCCGCTTCCTCTGCATCGGAGGTTGGCCTGACGTCGATATCTTCTCCGGCCGCCGTGCGCGCCACGATGCGCCGGCGGTCGCCGAAGAAGGCGGTATCGACGATCTCGACGCCGAGTGCTGCGCTCGCTGGCCCGGGCGTCAGGCGGAAGGCTTCGGGGCGTACCATCAGGCGCACCTTTTGACCTTGACCAAAGGATGTTGTCGTCTTTACGCCGGTCACGATCGAGCCGTCGGCCAGGCGGACCGTCGACGCGCCACCTGCGGTTAGCAGATGCTCGGCCGGCAGGAAATTCGAGTTGCCGATGAAGCCGGCGACAAACTCGCTCGCCGGCCGGAGGTAAAGATCCTCACCGGTGCCGATCTGTTCGATACGGCCTTCCCTGAACAGAGCGATGCGATCCGAAAGATGCAGCGCCTCCTCCTGGTCATGCGTGACATAGAGGATCGTGACGCCTGTCTCGCGGTGGATGCGGCGGATCTCGGCCTGGATCTCCTGGCGCAACTTCTTGTCGAGTGCCGACAGCGGTTCGTCCATCAAGAGGATCGGTGGGTCGTAGGCCAGCGCGCGTGCAAGCGCCACGCGCTGCTGCTGGCCGCCAGACAGCGCGCCCGGATGGCGGTCGGCGAAGTTTTCGAGGCGCACCAGCGCCAGCATGTCGGCAACCTTGCGCTTGACCTCACCGTCGGGCCGGCGGCGCACGCGCAGCGGAAAGGCGACGTTCTCGGCGACGCTCAGATGCGGAAAAAGGGTGTAGCGCTGGAACACCATGCCGATGTTGCGCTTGTGCGACGGCACCGAAAGCAGCGATCTGTCCTCCAGGAGCACATCGCCCGAGCTCGGATCCTGGAAACCGGCGATGGCGTACAGCGTGGTCGACTTGCCGGAGCCCGACGGGCCGAGGAACGTCAGGAACTCGCCCTTGGGCACATCGACGGTGACGTCGTGGACGGCGACGAAGGCACCGAACGTCTTTCTTACTGCGCGTATGGACAGGAAGGGAGGGATCATCTGGTCAATTTTCTGCGAAGGAGTGCGGTCACGATCATCAGGCACAAGGTCAAGCCGACAAGCAGGCTGGAGGCGGCGGCGACGACCGGGCTGAGGTCGGCGCGCAGGCTGCCCCAGATTTTCACCGGCAAGGTTTGCAAGCTCGGGCTCGCCATGAAGATCGCCACCACGACCTCGTCCCATGAGGCCAGGAAAGAGAAGATCGCCGCCGAGAAGATGCCGATCCTGATCGACGGCAAGGTGATCCTAAGCCTCGCCTGCAGCGGGCTGGCGCCGCAGACGATGGCCGCGTCCTCGATGGATTTGTCAAAACCCTCGAGCGCGGCCGTGATCGGAATGATGGCGAAAGGCAGCGCCAAGATGGTGTGGGCGATGACGAAGCCGACCGTGGTGCCGGCAAGGCCGATGCGCAGGAAGAAGGCGTAGATGGCGATGGCGAAAACGACCACCGGCAGCACCATCGGCGTCAACAGCAAGCCGCGCAGGACCTGGCGTCCGCGAAACTCACCCCTGACCAGGCTGAAGGAGGCGAACAGGCCGATGATGACGGCGAGGATAGCGGCCATGGCGGCAATTCGGGCACTGGTCAGAGCGGCATCGATCCAGGTCGGGTCGCCCAGTAATTGCTGATACCATTTCAGCGTCCAGCCGGGTGGCGGAAAGGCCAGCCAGCGCGACGAGCCGAATGACAGGAGCACGATGAAGACCACCGGCAGCAGCAGGAAAGCCGTGACGGCCGCCGTGAAGCCGCCAAGCACCATCCGCAGCCATCCGAGCCGTTCATAGTCGAGCAGCATGTCAGGTCCCTCCCCCGGCGCGCCTGGCCCCAACCAGGCGAAACTGGATCGCGTAGAGCGCCATGGTGACGGCAAGCAGGACAAAGGCGGCCGCACTGCCGAGCCCCCAGTTGAGCAGCGACTGCACCGTCTGGGCGATCATCTCGGCCAGCATCATGTTCGATGTGCCACCGAGCAGGGCCGGGGTGACGAAGTAGCCAAGCGACATGACGAAGACCATCAGGCCGCCAGCAGCGACGCCGGGAAGCGACAGCGGCAAGAGGATGCGGCGGAAGGCCTCGAACGCGCTTGCGCCGCAAAGGGCTGCCGCGCGCAGCGTCATCGGGTCTATCGACCTCAGTGTGCCGACCAGCGGCAGGATCATGAAGGGCAGCATGATGTAGACCATGCCGATGGTGACGCCGGCCAGATTGTTGATGAGCGGCAGCGGTTCGTGAATGATGCCCAGGCCCATCAGTGCCCGGTTAATGACACCGGTGCGCTGCAGCAGCACCATCCACGCATAGGTGCGGGTAAGAAGGTTCGTCCACATAGACAGGATGATGATGCCGAAGACGATCGAGCCCAGGGCGGGCGGCATGATCGCCAGCATCCAGGCGACGGGGAACGCCACCAGGATGGTGACGGCGGTTACGACCGATGCAACCAGAAAGGTGTTGAGGAACACCCGCACATAGGTGCCGCTGCCGAACAGCGCCGCGTAGTTCTGTAAGCCCGGTTCGGGATCGGTGACGCTGCGCAGCAGCAGGGCGACCACCGGCACGATAAAGAACAGCCCGACCAGGAACAGGGCCGGCAAGGCGCTGCCACTGCCGGTCGGCAGGCCGACGATCGAGCCGCGTCTAGGAGAATTTCCTTGCATCGAGCGGTCCTGTCTCGAAACGGGGCGCGCAAGCCGCGCCCCGTCGGTCTGCAACGGTGTTACTTGGTCTGCCAGGCATACCAGCGCGTCGCGATCTCGTCGCGATGCTCGGCCCAGTAGTTCATGTCCAGGTTGATCTGGCCCTCGACATGGGCATCTGGCAGGGCCTTGACGGAATCGGCCGGCATCTCCGCCTTGGCCTTGGTGTTGATGGGCGCATAGCCGCTTGCTTCGGCGAATTTCGCTTGGCCGGTCGGGCTGGTGGCGGCGGCAAGGAACTTCATCGCGCTGGCCTTGTTCTTGGTACCCTTCGGCACGACGAGCACGTCGGCGGCGGTGAGGTTCTGGTTCCAGGAGACGCCGACATCGGTGCCGTCCTGCTGAAGGGCGAAGACGCGCCCGTTCCACAATTGCCCGAAGGCGGCCTCGCCGGAGGCGATCAACTGCTGCGACTCGGCGCCGCCGCCCCACCAGACGATGTCGGACTTGATGGTGTCGAGCTTCTTGAAGGCACGGGCGAGGTCGAGCGGATAGAGCTTGTCCGCCGGCACGCCGTCGGCCAGCAGAGCGATCTCGATCACGCCCGGCGCCGACCATTTGTAGAAGGTCCGCTTGCCGGGAAACTTCTTGGTGTCGAACATGTCGGCCCAGCCGGCCGGTTCGCTCGCGACCGCGCCCTTGTTCCAGGCGAGCACGAAGGAATAGTAGAAGCTGCCGACGGCATGCTCATTGCTGAAGCGCGGGTCGAGATCGGTCTTGGGCACGACCGCATAGTCGATCGGCTCGAGCAGTCCGTCCTTGGCGGCCTTGATGGCGAAATCCATCTCCACGTCGACGACATCCCAGGTGACGTTGCCGGCGTCGACCATGGCCTTGAGCTTGCCGTAGTCGGTCGGTCCATCCTGCAAAACCTTGATGCTGGAGCTGGCCTCGAAGGGGGCGGCCCAGGACTTGGTCTGCGCCTCCTGCGTGGTGCCGCCCCAGCTGGTGAACGCCATCTCATCGGCCTTGGCGGCTGTCGCCGCGAGCAGTCCGGCCAGCAGGCCGGTCAAAATCAATTTCATTGTCATTCTCCTCTGTTGGTCTGTTCTTGTTTTTCTCAGTGCACCTGCGTCCTGCGCAACTCAGCGCATGACGAAGGGATCGGGGATCGGCTCGTCCGAGGTGTTGATCCATACGGATTTCGAGCGCGTGTAGTCTCTGATGGCGTCGAGACCGCCTTCGCGGCCGAGGCCCGACAGACCGTAGCCGCCGAACGGAACGAGCGGCGATACGGCGCGATAGGTGTTGACCCAGACAACGCCGGCATGGATGTCGCGCGCCATGCGATGCGCCTTGCCGAGATTGCTGGTGAACACGCCGGAAGCCAGGCCGAACGGAGTGTCATTGGCGAGTGCCAGCGCCTGCGCTTCGCTGTCGAAGGCAAGCACGCTGAGCACCGGTCCGAACAATTCCTCCCGCACGCAGGGCAGGTCGCTGCCGCCGGCATCGATGATGGTCGGTGCGTAGTAGAAGCCGCTGCCGACTGGCCGTGTTCCACCGGTGACCAGCATGCCGCCCGCGGTGAGGCTTTCCGCGACAACCTTCTCGATCCAGTCGCGCTGCCGCAGCGTGGCGAGCGGACCCATTTCGGTCGCCGGATCCTGCGGATCGCCGATGCGAATCGCCTCGGCCTTGCGCTTCAGGCGAGCGAGGAATTCATCCTTCACCGAACGTTCAACCAGCAGCCGCGAGCCGGCGACGCAGCTCTGGCCGGTCGCCGCGAAAATGCCGGCGACCACCGCATTGGCGGCACTGTCGAGGTCGGCGTCGGCAAAGACGACGACCGGGCTTTTGCCACCGAGTTCGAGCGTGGTGTAGGCAAGGTTTTCCGCCGTGTTCCTGACGACGGCGCGCGCCGTCGACGGACCGCCGGTGAAGGCGACGCGCGAAACCAGCGGATGGCTGGTCAGGCGCCGGCCGCAATCATGGCCAAAGCCGGTGAGGATGTTGACGACACCGGCTGGAAAGCCGGCCTCATGAACCAATTCGGCAAAGGCAAGCAGCGGCGCCGGCCCATCTTCGGAGGCCTTGAGCACGATGGTGCAGCCGGCGGCGAGCGCCGGGCCGAGCTTGACGGCCGAGAGGAAGAGCTGCGAATTCCACGGCACCACCGCGGCAACGACGCCGATCGGTTCGCTGCGTATGGTGACGTCGAGATCCGCCTTGTCAACAGGCACATGCGTGCCTTCATGCTTGTCGGCAAGCCCGCCATAATAGCGGTAGTAGTCGCCGACATAGGCGATCTGGGCGCGGGTTTCGCGGATGATCTTGCCGGTGTCGCGCGTCTCGAGTTCTGCAAGGCGCCCGACATTGGCGGCGACGAGGTCGCCGAGCTTGACCAGCAGTTTTCCACGCGCTGTCGCAGTCATCCTTCGCCATAGGTCTGAGCGCAGTGCGCGGTGCGCCGCCCCGACGGCACGGTCGACATCGGCTTCGCTCGCCGCCGGCATCCTGGCCCAGGCCGTCCCGGCCGATGGGTCGACGCTGTCGAACGTGGCGGACGGCTCGTCGAAGCGGCCGTCGATGAAGTTCCTGAAAACAGCGTCGGTCATGGGCTCGCGATCAGAGGAAGGCCGGCATCACCCGGTCGATGAACAATTGCAGCGATTTCATCTTGCGCTGGTGCGAAAGGCCGCTGTCGATCCAGATCGAATACTGGTCGTAGCCGAGCGCCTCATAAGCCTTCAGCCGGGCGATGACCTCATCAGCCTCGCCAATTACCAGGTTCTGCCTGATCTTGTCCGGCGCGTATTGCGGCATGGCGGCGATCTCATCCGCCGTCAGCGGCTCCAATATGCCTTGATGCACCGGCTTCTTGTTCTGGAACCAGGCGCCGAACTGGCAGTAGAAAGTCGACAGGTCCTGGGTGAGGCGATCGGCATCGGTCGCGTCTTCGGCGACGAAGGTGTGCATCAAAAGCATGATTTCCGGTCTTTCGATCTCGGGATGCGCGGTGCAGGCGCCGTTAAAGCGCTGCATCAGGCTGGTCACCTCGTGATCGCCGGAAGCCAGCGGCGTCACCTGGACCTTGCAGCCATTGGCGACGGCGAAATCATGCGAATTCGGGTCGCGGGCCGCCACCCAGATCGGCGGGTAGGGTTTCTGCAGCGGCTTGGGCGAGGAGGTGGTGGCCGGGAATTGCCAGAACTCGCCGGAGAGTTCGAAGTCGCCGTCCCAGAGGCCGCGGATCGCCGGTATGATCTCGCGCATGCGCTGGCCGGCCCCCCAGGCGTCGAGGCCTGGAAAGATGCGCTGATATTCATAGCTGTAGGCGCCGCGCGCGATGCCGATGTCGAGCCGGCCGCCGCTGATTACGTCGGCCATCGCGGCTTCGCCGGCAAGCTTGATCGGGTGCCAGAAGGGCGCGATCACGGTTCCGGTACCGAGGCGGATGCGGCTGGTCTTGGCGGCGAGATAGGCGATGTTGATGAAGGGGTTCGGCGAGATGGTGAATTCCATGCCGTGATGCTCGCCGATCCAGGCGGTCTCGAACCCTGCCTGCTCGGCCAGCAGGACCAGTTCTTCTAGCTCGGTCACAAGCTCGGAATGCGGCTTGGCCAGGTCCGATCGTTCCATGTGCACGAAGAGCGAGAATTTCATCGCTGGTCACCTGTATTGACGGCGGAAGCGCCGGCGCTGGCGAGCGGCCGGACCTCGCCTTCGACATTGTTGCCGACATAGACACCGAATGCATCCACCGAGCATTCCCTGACATAGCGCGCGAGCATCGAGCGGATGGCCGGATCGGCGATCTTCAATCCTTCGATCGCGTCGATCTCGATCAGCCGGATGCCGCGATCGCTGGAAGCGGGCACGTCGAACGTGCCGCGATAGTAGACATGCGTGCGTGAAACAGTTCCGGCATCGTCCCAGACGGCGAAAAGGAAGCCGAGCTGAGCCTCAATGGCCTTTGCCACAAGCAACCCTCGGAGGCTATTGCCATCGCCCGCCGAGCCCAATCCCCGGCCACGCGGCAGTTCAAAACCGTCCGCGGTTTCCACGAACAGGATCCGGCCGCCATTTTCGAGGATGGCGCCAACATCGGTGCCGGGTTGGATTGCGGCGAGCGCGTCCTGGCTGAGGCCGGGTGCGACATAGGCGCCGCGGCAATAGCCGAGCGGCTGCGAGGAATTGTGCTGGAAATCGCGGACGCGCCCAATGAGGATCGAATGATCGCCGGCCTCGACCAGTCGCTCCATGTCACAGTCGAAGGACGCGACGGAGCCGTCCAGCACAGGGCTGCCGGTCCGTCCCGGCCGCCAGGCAACGGCGGCGAACTTGTCGGCCACTTTCGAGGCGAAGATGCCGGACGCTGCCTTTTGACCCTCGTTGAGAACGTTGATGGCGAAGCTCTTCGATGTCGCGAAGACGGGATGGCCAAGCGCCTTGTGTGCGATGCAGACCAGCACCAGCGGCGGATCGAGCGAGACCGAGGTGAAGGAGTTGGCGGTGAAGCCGCGCGGCTCGCCTTCGGGGCCGATCGTGGTGACGATGGTGACGCCGGTGAGGAAGGAGCCAAGCGCACGGCGGAATTCGCCGCTGTCGAACCCGGTATTCGCTTGCGCAGGGCCGTCTTGTTCGGTCGCTTCGTCCTCGGTGAGGAAGTCAACGATGCAGCGCGTGGTGAGGTCCGGTGCCGCGACCGCCATCATGTGCTTCTCACCCGGCAGTACCGTGCAGCGGCCATGCGGCGCCAGGCGTGCCATCGCGGCTGACATTGCCGGTGAAGAGTTCCTGTCCTCGGAGCCGGTCATGAACAGGGCCGGCACGGCCAGCGTCGGCAGGCGATCAGCATGATCGCCGTCGGCACGAGTGAACAGGCGATAGGTGCGGGCATAGCCTTCCGGGTCGACCGCGCTCAGTGCGGATGCCGTCTTCTGCGCTGCCGCTTCCAACTCGACCGGCACCGGATCGCCGAACCAGCGGGCGATGGTCCGTGCCGTGCCGGCCGTATCGCTGCGGCCGTTGAGCGCCACCGCGCGCTGGCGAACGGCTTCGGCCAGTTCAGGTGTACGCCGGAACACGGCATTCAGTGAAACGATGCGGCGGACGCGCTCCGGTGCGCGCAGCGCGAGTTCCTGAGCAACGAGTGCACCCATCGAGTGGCCGACGACGGATACCTTGTCGAGGCCGAGATGGTCGAGGAGGCGAATGGCTTGGTCGGCATAATCGGCCAGTTCCGGATCTTGCGGTGGCAGCGGCGACTGACCATGGCCGAGCATGTCGATGGCGATCGCGTCGAAGCGGCCAGCCATGCGCTCGAGCTGCGGCTGCCAGATCGCAGCGTTCATGCCGACACCATGGATGAACAGCACTGGGGCACCGACACCGGCCCGGATGAAGCCGGTGCCGTCGGGCGCCGTGCCCTGTCGAGCCCATGCGGAAGCATCAGCCATGCACGTCCCCAAGCTCCTTGAGGTCCTGATAGCGGTCGCCGATGCGGTGATGCGGGCGACCGCCGATCGAAGCGCCAAGCGCGACCACCAGTTCGTCCGGCGCCGGCGCATCGCCGATCTGGAAATGCACGGTCAGGTAATGCGAGCGCCGTCCCTCGTCATTCTTATCCATTAGCGGGATCATGATCGGCGTGTTTGGCCCGCCGCGCAGATTGGTGAAGGCAAGATAGGTCTTGGCGCCGACGGCACGCCGATAATGATTGCCGAAATGGAGTGTGTGGATCAGCGCCGACGCATGCTCGATCTCGCCCGACGTACCGCAGATGGCGGCCTTGCCATAGCCCTCGATAGCCTCGCCGGAACCGGCGACGGCAACGATCTCGCGGGTCAGGATCTCCCCCAGCACCGGCGCACAGGCTCGGATTTGGGGCGACAGATCGTCGGTGAAGCCGCGACCGGCCCAGGGATTGGTCAGCACCGCGGCGACGCCGATAAGGCGCAGCGGCCGGGGGGTGGCCTTGCCGCCTTCGATCAGCGTGTTCTCGGTATAAGTCACGATCTTACGGATGGCGGTCTGCATTGGATTTCCTCGGGTAGGTGATGCCTCGGAACGTCCAATCCCGCTGTCATCTTATGGTATACCATGATATGGAGCGCCAAGTACCTTGTCAACCGGGCGTCGAATCTGTTTTGGTAGGGCGCAGGAGGCATACATGCCAGACGACAACCTTCGCATCGACCGCAGCGCCAAGACCTTGAGGACGCTGGCGCTGGAGCGCATGCGCGAAGCGATCATGGATTTCCATTTCCAGCCTGGCGAAAGGCTCGTCGAACGGCCGCTTTGCGACCAGCTCGGCGTCAGCCGTTCCGTCGTGCGTGAGGTTCTGCGGCAGCTGGAGGCAGAGGGGCTCGTGCAGATGATCCCTGGGCATGGGCCGGCCGTCGCCAGGCCGGACCTCGGCCGTACCGACGAGATCTACGAGCTTCGGGCTCTGCTTGAAGGCATCGCGGCCCGAGCCTGTGCCCTGTCGGCCACCGGCGAGCAGTTGGCAAGGCTCGAAGGGGCGCTGGCGGATTTGTTCGATGCGTGGGCGTCGGCGACGCCGCCTGCGGTGATGCGGGCGACGACCAAATTCTACGAGGCGCTGTTCGAGGCCGCCGACAAGCGTGTCGCCTGGGAAATCGTCTCCGGGCTGAATGTCCGCATCAACCAGCTTCGTTCGATGACCATCGTCTCGACCAACCGGCGCGAAGCGGCGATCACCGAGATGAATGAGATCATGGATGCGATAAGGGCGCGCAAGCCCGATGAAGCGGAAGCGGCGGCACGGCGACATGTCGAATCGGCGTGGCAGATCGCTCGAGATAAACTTCGCCTGGTCTAGGTCCGCGTGAGCCTAGCCTATCCAACCCTTCGAAGCGCCTTGCAGAAAATGTCTGCTTCCCGGCAACGAAAATGCAACTTTACGACTGAGATGACCCGCAAAGCGGTCCGGCAGCTTCGGAGCCGTATCCGGACGGTCTGCTTCTAGGAAGCGCTCGTCGGTAAGCTGCCGTTCGAGTTCACGGTCATCGAGCGAAGTTTGCCTTGTCAACTGACGAATACGCTGCTTTGACGACCAAGTTTAGCGGGCGCTCTTACCGGCCGGCACCTTGACGGCTGGAACAGGGCCGGTAGCGGATCGGCAGCTTGTGGAGCCACGCAGCCGAAGAGCGGTCATTCCATGACGTTGTTTACAGCTCCAGGAGGAGTGTCACTCCTCCTCGAATAACAACCTGCCATTCGTCAACGCCTCCTTCCAACCTAGGGAGAACCGCCGGAAATCAGGCTGTCAGATTGCACACCGTCGCGTGGAGTCATTCATCGCGCCAGTATGGGTGGGAACAGCTGAATTGGCGCGAGCCAACCAGACGGCGTTTGGTCTCAGATATCGGTCCTCGGACGGGCAGATCATTCGCGGTCATGTTGGGTACGAAACTGTAACCCTGATCGACAAGCTGCAGTTTCAGCTCCGCCAGGTGGCGCCTGAATCCATTTTCGATGTAGCTGCGCGGATACCGCCATCCGTTCCTGCATGCTCGCACGAGAATGTCGGAATACAGTTCAGAGCTGGCAGCTTTCACCGCTTCTTCGGAAGTCAGTTTGCTGTTGGTTTGGGTACCTTCGGACAAGCATCGCCCCACCGACACCAAAAGCACCAGTATTACGGTCAAGACAGACAACTTTGTCATGGAGCCCTCCGTGTTCTGAATCGACCAGGCCTGCCAAGCAACCTGCCCTGCCGATCTGCAGAGACTAGGATGCTGACCCGTCGCATGGAATCGTGCAAATGCAGTGTTTTCGATATCGCATCTGTAGTATTTTCATCCTGATGTAAGGCCATCGGGTTCTGGCCACAGGTCGGCAGCAAGGAAAATGGAACGATGCTTCGCGCCGTAGGCAATCCTCTCGCCGGCTTATCGGATCGGGAGTTGATGGTCGCGGCAAAGTTTGCGGAGGGCATGACTTATCGCGAAATCGGCGAAACACTTTTCATAGCGCCTACCACCGTTCGGACCCATCTTTCGGCCATTTATCGGAAGCTCGATGTTCGTAGTAAAGTGGCGCTTGCTGGGTTACTTGCCGATCACCGCCAGCAGGACCGCAGCCATGCACCACCCGGAAGTCTTTCGACCGATGAGCCGGGTCCGCCGGTCCTCGCAGTTCTCCCGTTCGACAATTTAAGCGGAGAAGAACGCTGGACTCGTATCGCTGATGGTTTGTCGGCGGACCTCATAGTTGATCTCTCTCGCTACCGGGACCTTGCGGTGATCGCCCGCCAAACAATGCTTTCCTACAAGGGACGGCATGTTGACGTGCGAGCTCTCGGACGAGAGTTGAATGCCGACTATGTGATCGAGGGAAGTTTTCAAGTGGACGGGCAGCGGGTGCGCATCCGCGTCCAACTCGTCGACGCCCACACAGGGGTCGATGTCTGGACGATGCGTTACGATCGTTCCGCGAACAACCTGTTTGCGATGCTGGACAGCGTGACCGAAAACGTCATCAATGTCCTTGCAACTTGCCACGGTCAGCTCGCCAATCTGCGACGCGATGCGGCTCGTCGGAAGGCTCCAGCAAGTTTGCAGGCCTATGACTGCTATCTGCTTGGGCTTGAGCAGAAGCACCTTTTCACCCGTGAGTCGAACAAGGAGGCGATACGGCTACTGGCGCGTGCGATCGAACTCGACCCGGGTCTAGCAAGAGCTTGGACCGCGCTGGCACTTGCGCATGCTGTGGAAGCTATCAACGGGTTTACCGACAACCTTTCCGGCTCGATCGAGAGCTGGAGCCAATGTGTCAAGCAAGCGCTGGCGCTCGATCCGTCCGACATTTACGCCCGCATAATGCTTGCCGATCTTCGGGCATTGCAGGGCGATGTCGAAGCTGCTGTCGAAGAACATGACCGAGTGTTGGTGGCTGCTCCAAATGACGCGGACTCACTTGCCTTTCTTGCGGGTAGCCTTGCTCTTGTTGGCAGCGACCCGAAGCGTGGCTACGAACTGGCCAAGCGAGCGGTCCGGCTAAATCCTTATGTTCCCTGGTATCATGGAATGCTCGCTCGATGCAGCTACGTTCTTGGCTTTTACCGTGAATCACTGGTCGCGCTACGTCAATCTGCGCCAGATTCGCCCGCCACCCTTCTGTTTCTGGCAATGGCTCATGCGATGCTCAATGAAACTCCTCAGGTCGCCAGGATCAATTCGCGACTGAAGGACGAGTTCCCGAATTTCACGGCTGAGGTGTTCATCAGAACCTATCCGGTTACCAATCCTGTCGCCATTGCTGCAATCAGAGAAGGCGCCCGTCGTGCGGGTTTGGCCTAGCTTCTTCACTCTGGTCACCTCAGAGGCGCATTGCTCCTCGGGCAGCATTGGGGCCGAATGCGGACTGGCGGCTTTAACTGAGCAGCAATCAACAACGGACGATTGCACCATAGCTTTTGAGGCCAGCCAAATGGCTTTGTCGTCCTGGGCGGGTTGCATAAGGCTGCACTCCAAACATGGCTTTCAAGGAAGCTGGACGATTCCCTCAAGCGCCGCGTAGACCGAGATTCGAAGCCAACGGTCCATGCTTCGCGCGAGGCCGGGGTCGCCGATGAGGAAAAGGCCGCCCCTCTCTTTCTCACGCTCGATGCTGGAGCGGCCCTCCAGGATGGCTCCCAGCGAAACAACGCCGGTCTCGACGTAAAGATCGACGTCCCGGCCGGGGTCGAGCGTGCATAGCTCGGGCAAGTCTGAGCCTGGCTCGACCACAAACCAGTAATGGGGACACCTCGGTGGGGGATCGTCGCGGAAATGGAAGCGGATGACGGCGCGCCGCCGCGGCAGTTCAGCGAGGTCAATCTTTCGCCGCACGGCCCACATGAGGGTCGAAACATCCACGTCGGCGAGCGCGATCTCCGCCTCGATGTTGCATTGCGCCCATTCCGCCAGCGCGTTCATCGCCGGCTCGAGCCTTATCGACTTTTCGGTACGGAAATAGCTGATGGTGCCCGTCGCCTCGTCCTCGACGCGCTCGACCAGGCCCAACGCTTCCATTTCCTTGAGCCGCCTCGACAAGAGGGCGGACGAGACGTTGCCCACCCCCTTGCGAATGTCATTAAAGCGGGTCGAGCCGTTCCAGAGCTCGGTCAGGATTTGAATTGTCCAGCGTGGCTCCAGGAACTCGCAGGCGTGCGAGATCGGGCAGACCAGTCCGTAAGGCCGTCGCGTCATGGCTGACCGCTCCTTTGCCGCAGGTTAGGCCTTTCGGAGGTCTGAGGCCAGTTCACAATCTGAAGCGGAACGCTTCCGAAGCTGCCCTGGCGCCTTCTCGCCTTCTGCCGTCACGTGATCGCCATTCGCATTCCCGATCAACGGAGGTTCACCATGACTTGGCGTAACATGACGCAAACGACAATAGGCCAGACCGCACGGCGCTTGCCGGGCACTTTTCTTGACCCTCCGCTCGAACGCCTGCTGGCCCTTGTCCGTGAGTGGAGGACCCGCCGCAACATAGAGCGCGGGCTCGGTCACCTGTCCAACTTCCTTCTGCGGGACGTTGGCTTGACCGAAGCGGACGTCGAAGCGGCCTGCGCCGACAGCTTCGATAGGTCCGCCTCTCGCGCGCTCCAGAGTGCAGCGCAGAACCGCACGGGAAATTGGTGAGAAGGGAGAGCCCCGGGATCGGAAGCCGTTTTGACGGCGGCAATTGATCAGCCGAACTCAGGGCCATCCCCAGTAGCGCCTTGGTTTCAGAGATCTAGCGCGCCGAAGCGATTCGAATGCATACTTCCAAGTGGTCGGCCGGCTCTTCGGATTCATCGTGAGGAACGTCTGCTGTTGGAAGAAACCCACCGAAGCTTTGACAACCGAGTTGAGGCGCTGAGCGCACGCTCGTGCGGTATAGTAGGTCCGATAGCGAGCTACGAGCACGGCACGATCCGCAACTATCGAAGCCCGGCAATGCGCAGCCCCTCTACATAGAGAGCCCGGTGCTTGTCGTGAACGATCGGATGAAACTTGTCTACCCATTGAAGGGATAGGGACGGTTGAAGGCGCTTGGCCTGCGAAAGCGCATGAACCGCGATGTCCATTTCACCGGCCATCCCAGCGGCCGCCGCGTACGTCCGCCATGCAGACCCAAAATGGGGCCGGAGTTCAACCGCGCGACATTCGCATTCGACCGCGTCTGCATATCGTCCAGCCATGAAATGACATAAGCCAAGGATGGAGAAATTCGCAGCATATGTGTGATCGCGAGGACTTAGCCTACCCGCGATTTCAAGATGGTCGAGCCCCTCGGCGGGCATGCCCCCATATCCGTAAGTTGAGCCCAGGATCGAATGCGCAAAGGCGAAGCTCGGGTTTAGCTCGATCGCTTCATTTAGTTCTCTCACAGCAGAGTCGAAGCCGCGCGAAATCATGTGGACAAACCCTGCCGCTAAATGCGTCCACGGGTCCTCGGGGTCGCCTTGGATTGCCCGCTGCGCGAGGGCGCGAGAGGTGGGCAGAATGTCTGCTGCGTTGGCCCATCCTGACAAAACGCGGGCCGCGTGAGCCCACGCCAACAGGCTGTTGGCGCGGGGATAGTCAGGATCGAGGTCCGTAGCCTGCTTCAGAAATCCCTGTGCAATCTCGATTTCCGTAGCCGAACTCCAGGTCCAGACATATGGCATCGCCTTCATGACGAATCCCCAAGCGTCAAGATTGGTGGGGGACCTGCTCTGAAAGCGTTGCTGTTCCGCCGTGTAGAGCCGCGGCTCGATCGTAGCGATGACACTTTCGGCAATCTGATCCTGAAGCGCGAAGAATTCCGACAATTCCACATCGTATCGTTCAGCCCACACTTGTACCCCGGTCGATGTGTCACTGACTTGCGCGCTTATCCTGAGTCGATGACCTGAGCGCCTTACACTTCCGTCCAGCACATACCGCACACCAAGCTCTCGACCGACTTGTTTTAAGTCGACCGCTTTTCCCTTGTAGGTGAACAAAGAGTTCCGGGCGGACACGAAGAGCCAACGAAGACGCGACAGCCGAGTAATAATGTCTTCGGCAAGGCCGTCGGCGAAGTATTCCTGTTCGGGGTCGCCGCCCATGTTCTGGAATGGCAAGACAGCAATCGAAGGGTTGTCGGGCAGCGCCAGCTGTTCGGAGGACCCGGCAGTCGCAGCCAGATCGGTTTTTGGGACCGTGTCGCGCATACATAGGCGATAGGTGCGCACCGGGCGTGCGATATTTTTGAGCTCTTTCTCGCCCAGATCGACAAATTCTTCCTTCAATTTGTCGCGCACCTGTTCGTAAGCGGCGGCCGATAAACAGATGCCGTTCGGCTCAGCGATGCTTTCTAGACGGGAGGCAATATTGACACCATCTCCCATCAGATCGCCGTCGCTCTCCTCGACAACATCGCAGAGATGAATGCCGACGCGAAATTCAATGCGTCGCCCGGGCGGTAAGCCAGCGTTGCGCTCAATCATGCCGTTCTGCATTTCGATTGCACAGCGTACGGCGTCAACAACGCTCCGGAACTCTACGAGGGTGCCGTCACCCATAAGCTTCACAACGCGCCCATTGTGGACAGCGATGGTCGGATTGATGAGATCGCTCCGGAGCGCCCGTAGCCGCGCCAGCGTTTGATCTTCGTCCGACCCCGCCAACCGGCTGTATCCGACCACGTCGGCGACCAGGATCGCCGCAAGTTTCCGCGTCTGGCTCACTTTGCCCACTCCTGTCGACTAAGTGGCATAGCACAGATTACAAAATCCCGTTTTCGAAGGCGACGTTCGATAGGTGAATTCCGAGATAGCCTCAAACAAAGCAGCGCGGGATCTGATTGGAAGTGAATTACGGCAACCACGATCTGTTGGCGAGGCGGACCTTAGGTGCCGTTGAAAATTTTCAGTCAACGAAGCGCGTCCTGTCAGACTTGATGATGACCTCGGCGAAATCGGGCGAGACCTTGCCGCACCAGGCCATCAAGAGTTTTCTCACCGCCCTGATACGGTGAGCCGCGCCAGCACCGTTTCAGCCTCGAGGCGAGGCACCACGGCGATACCATCGCGGTCGCCGACCAGTATGTCTCCCCGCGAGATGGTCATTCCTCCCAGTACCACCGGGAACCCGGCCGTGCCTGGACCATTGCGCGCCGGCGAGTTCGCGACGATCCCGGCACAGTAAACCGGCACCCGCCCGCCTCGATCCCGACAACATCGCGCACGAGGCAGGCGCACCCCTTGTTTCGCACCATGCCAAGGACCAGATCCTCAGTGACCGCCGCACCAGCAAAGCTGTCGGTGGCCGCAACGATGATATCGGCCAGTATCGCAGTACCTGGCGAGAGTGCCTTAATCCCTGGTGCAACGCCCCTCGCCCGCCCATGGCGTCTAGGACTAGGCTCACGGGCAAGCCGGAAAAGGCACTGATGATCTCTGCCGCAGGCCGTTCGAAACGGCTTTTGATGGTGAGCAGCGGTGGGTCTTCAATCATGTGGCGGCCTCACACCCTGAACGAACGAAAGACGAGCTGCAGCGGGATATTTGCGGTTCCTCAAAGGCGCTGCCGCAACTTCCATGCCCTTGAGAGATATCGAAGGCGAGGATCTTCGCTCTGGGGGCGCGGTGAAGTTCAAGCACCTGGCAGATGAATTCCTCGCCATCGTAAAGAGCTGCGCGTCGTCGATCGCATCGAGGCAGCGACCCAAGGCGCCTCGCCGAGAGTGGAAGACGAGGAATAGTTCGCCCGATTCGCGTGATCGCATTTCGCGATAGCCGCCGGCGAGCCAGTCATTGGCTTCTCGGCGCCGGCCGATCTGTACTCCAGCGACCAGGTTTCAGAAAAGTTTCAGAATTTCGCCGGTACGCACCGCTCCACATGCGCCATGATCCCTACAATCTAGGGAGTGGCCATCATGGAAAACGACGTCGAAAGGCTCCGCATACGGCAAGAGCTTTACGAGTTGTACTTCAGTGAGGTCAACAGCTTGGCCTGCGCGCCAATGCCCGGCACCTTCTTCGAACTTCTAGAGTTGGGCGCCCTGGCTCGCCATGAACCCGTGCCTGAGGGGGCAGAACCTGCGGCTGCGGCAAAGGTCTTGACCGTAAGCGCGGATGGCCCCTGTATGTCGACGAGCCCGGCTCGGTTTGGCAGAGCGCTTCTGAATGTCGCATACAGAATCAGGGAGCATAGCAATCGGCGAGTGCGTGTTTGACACTTCGCGCGGCTTGCTGTTGCGCCAGGGTCATCCCGTCAAACTTCGTCCCAAGACATTTGCACTCCTGAGCCATCTCGTTGGAAAAACAGGGCACGTCGTCAGCAAGTCGGAGCTGATGGAGTCCGTCTGGCCTGGGCTGTTTGTAACCGAAGACTCGCTCACCCAAGGCGTGCGCGAGTTGCGCAAGGCGCTGCGCGATGACTCACAAAGTATAATTCGCACCGTCTCAGGCCGCGGCTACCTCCTTTCACCGCTTGGCGCGCCGGCGAGGCCGCCGTCCGACCTGCCTTCTGTAGCGGTGCTGCGCTTCACTAATGAAGGCGATGCGACCGACACGCCTCTGGTCGATGGTTTTGCCGAGGACATTGTCAACGCTCTGGCGCGATTTCGCACTGCTGTTGTCCTGGCGCGCAACTCAAGCTTTTCCTTTGCGTCGGAGGACCCCGGCAACTGGACCGAGGTCGGCAGGAGACTCGGGGCAACCTTCCTGGTTCGGGGACGCATGGGCCTTCGCGACGGCACCGTACGGGTGGCGATCAACCTCATCGAAGCGGCAAACGGCGCGGTCTTGTGGGGCGAGAAGTTCACAGCATCGGGCTCAGCTGTTTTCGACATGCAGGAAGAGATCGCGCTGCGTGTGACGAACCGTCTTGTCGCACGGCTCGACGATGCGGGCTTGACGCGCGCCCGTCCAAAGCCTCCAGCAAGCCTGGCGGCTTATGAGCTTCTTCTCAAGGGGCTGGTGCATTTGCGTGGCTACGGCGCCGACGATAATCAGGCAGCACGGAACTACTTTGCTGCGGCCGTCACCAAGGATACGCATTATGCGCTCGCGCGCTCATACCTTGCATTTGCCGACCTGATTATCGGCGATTATGGAATGGCTCCTCCGGAGGTGCTGGCCGACATAGTAGAGCAAGCCCGCTTCGCGGTAGGACTCGCACCAGAGGAGCCTCGCTGCCATCGGATTCTTGCCCAAGCACTGCTGTGCACGCGCACATACGATGCCGCCGAGCGGCACTTTCGAAGATCCTATGACCTCAATCCCTTCGATGCGGACACGATCGCGCAGATCGGCTATCTGCTTGCCATCAGGGGCAAGCCTTTCGAAGCCCTGACCTGGATCGACAAGGCGGTTCAGATCAATCCGATACATCCAGACTGGTATCATTCCGACCGTGCATTCGCCCAATACGCGGCGGGAGACTACAAGGGAGCCGTTGTCAGTTGGTCGATGTTGCCCATGACTTCGGCCGTAAGGCTCACATGGCTGGCGGCGGCACAGGCGAAGTTGGGCAACCAGGACGCGGTATCGCGGCTCGTTTCGGAACTCAAGCGTATCGCGCCATCCTACACTCCACTGGAGTCGATCCGGGCCAGCATGCTTTACGAGCATGAATCTGACGCTGACCATCTTCTCGACGGAGTCGCGAAAGCGCTGATGATGTGGAGCGCCGCCTGAACTGTTTGGTTACCGGCTGGACTGGCGGAGCTTTGGGCAACGTTGAAACATTACGACACCGATGTGTCGGATGGTTTGCATTCAAAGGTTTTTGCGACGCTATCTGAGAGCTCTCGTCGGTGATCGCGGGAGGAACTATGGAATCGCCCGAGCATGCTTTCGAAATCATCCGCTACAAGAAATTGGACCGTCCGCGTGCCGGCCTATAGCAACACGCTGACCTTCGCTTTCGAGGCAGAAAGCTACGCACGCTCCTATGCGGATGGCCAGGCTTTCCGCCTTAGCGTCGAGGTGGCTGAGCGCAAGAAGTGTGCGTGAAGGGGGCCTACAATCCTGGTCGTTTCGCCCCAGACGGCTGAACCCGACGATGTCCGCCACCAGGATTGCCGCAATCTTACGGCGCTTCGGTCATTTCTGCTGCCAAAACCGCCACAAGCTTTCGTTCTGGGCGCGCCACGATCCCCTCCGGCCCTACACCTGGGTTTGCTCTAACGTGGCACCCCTGCCTACGCGCAACCAGCTACCAGAGTCCGCTTCAATCGGCGGCAGAGCTCGGCCCAATGGCCGAATTGCGGCGCATAGCGGAATATGGCATCGCGCCTAGACGGTTGAGATTCAACCGCGGCTCAGAACTCGCCGGAGAGCACTGAAACGAATGCGATATTGCGCCGGCGTCAGCCCGACCTTGCGGCGGAAGAGACGCCCGAAAAAACTCGCATCCTCGTAGCCGACTTCATTGGCCACACCCTCGACCGCCAGGTCGCCGGTCTCCAGCAGTTCCTTGGCCGCTTCGAGCCGGAGCGCGTGGATGTAGTCGATTGTCTTCATGTCCGTGGCCCTTGCGAAGCGGCGCACGAAGGAGCGCTCGGACAGGCCTGACAGCTTGGTCATGGCGGTGACGGGCGAAGGGGTCCGGTAGTTGCGTTCGGCCCATTTCTGGCAGCGGTTGATCACCGCGTCGTCGGTCTGGCGAAAGCGCATCAGCGCTGCGAAGGGCTGCTGGCCCATGTCGTGCCACTGCAGCATGTAGACCTTGGCGACCTCCATCGCCTCCCTGAGGCTGACGAAGCGCGCGATCAGATAGAGGGCGAGATCCTGCCAGCTTGAGCCGCCCCCGGCCATGACGATGCGCTGGGCCTCGCCGCTCAGCACGAGCGACTGGCCCGGCTTCACCTTCACGCCGGGATAGTTGTTCGTGAGCGTCTCGACATAGCCCCAGTGAATGGTGGCCTCGCGATTGTCGAGCAGCCCGGCCTCACCGAGCAGCACCGCGCCCGAACATGCGCTGGCCAGCATGGCGCCGTCGTCATGCGCTCGCTTCAGCCACGCGGCTTCGGCGTCATACTGCCCGGCAACGCTTTCGCCCGGATTGACGAAGAAATCTGGAATACAGACGATGTCGGGTGGCGGGCAATCGGCAAGGCTGTGATCTGGGCGCACCCAGATGCCGTTTGCCGCGCGAAACGGGCTGCCGTCCCCGGCGACCACATAGGGCCGCATGCGTGGCGTGCCCGCGGCTCCGCTGGTGATGAACAGGAAATCCCTGCCGGGCGAGGAAAACAAGTCGAACATGCCGTAGATCGTGGAGGCGGTAGCCTCCGGAGCGGCAAGGATCGCCACATTCAATGGTCTCGCCTGTTCAACCATGGCAGAAATGACCGCCTTCCAGCATTTTCGACTTTAGCGGCCGTGCCCGCGCCGCGCTAGCGTGTGTCAAACGAGGAGACCGCTACATGGCCGCCACCGCTACCCTTGCACAATCGAGCATCGATAGCTTCCGTTCCATCTTGTGCGGCGAGGTGCTGGAGCCGTCGAACCTGTCCTATGACGCGACGCGGGTCGTTTGGAACGGCATGATCGACCGCCGTCCCGCCCTCATCGCGCGCTGCCGGAGTGCTGCCGATGTCGTGGCGTCGGTGAATTTCGGGCGCGAGCATCGGTTAGCGATCGCGATCCGCTCGGGTGGCCACAATGTTGCAGGCTACGCCGTCTGCGAAGGCGGCCTGATGATCGACATGTCGCTGATGAAGGGCGTGCGGGTCGCGTCCGGCCTCGACCGTGCCCTCGTCGAGGGCGGCGCGACCTGGGCCGATGTCGATGCGGCCACCACCCCGCTTGGCCGCGCCACGCCGGGCGGTCTCATCTCGGCGACGGGCGTTGCCGGCCTGACGCTTTCCGGTGGCATCGGCTGGCTGCGCGGCAGCCACGGCCTCAGCGTCGATAATCTGCTGGCCGCCGATCTGGTGACCGCCGATGGCCGGCTCATCCATGCCGACGCGACGCAGAACCCGGATCTCTTCTGGGCGCTACGCGGCGGCGGCGGCAATTTCGGCGTGGTGACGAGCTTCGAGTTCAAGCTGCACCCGATCGAACCGGAGCTGATGTTATGCGGTCCGGCCTATCCCGAGGAGCGCGCCAACGAGATCATTCCGCTCTGGCGCGACTTCATGCAGACCGCACCCGACCGCCTGAGCGGCCTGGCCGAGTTCTCCACCCTGCCCGACGACCCCTCGATTGCCGAGCATGCAAGGGGCCGGCGCGTCCTGGCGCTCGCGCATGTCTATGACGGACCGGCCGACGAGGGCGAACGGGTCGTGGCGCCGTTGCGCAGTTTTGGGGAACCGCTCGTCGATTTCAGCGGCCGCATGCCATATCGCACCATCCAGTCGCTCTATGACGGGCTGTTCCCGAAAGGCCGCGACCGCTGCTACTGGAAATCCACTTACCTTTCGCGCCTCGACGACGAGGTCGTCGGGGAGACCACTGCTTGGATGGCGAAGCGCCCCTCCGAAATGACCTTCGCCTCGATCTGGAAGTTCGGCGGTTTCGTCCAGCGCGTTGCAGCCGATGAGACTGCCTTCGGCGACCGCTCCATGCCCTTCATGCTCAGCCTCGACGCCATCTGGCCAGGCGCTAACGAGGACGATGCGAACATCGGCTGGGTTCGCAGCTTCTGGCAGGACATGCAGCGCTACTCGACCGGCCGCCTCTATCTGAACTTCCCCGGCCATGGCGAAGGATCGGATCTCGTCCGCGACGCCTTCGGCGCTGAGGCTTACGCGCGGCTCGCCAAGATCAAGCACAGATACGATCCGGACAATCTGTTCCGCCTCAACCAGAACATCCTGCCAATGCGCTGACGCACAATCAAAATCGGGTGTACGGTGCGACCCTCGTTTCGCCGTGGGAGCTTTGATCGCGCTGAGTCGCGAGCGACGACCAGCGTGGTCGCCGCGATGCCCGCTTTCAATCAGTGGCAAATCTGTCCGCAACGGCTGAGATGAAGCGCAAAGCTGTCGGGCAACCTTGGGGACCGCAAGCCAACTGGCAGCTTTAAGGCTTCAATCCGTCAGAAGTGGACGTTCAGCGTGCGCGAGTTCCGGTGGCCAGGATCACGTCTGCTTTATGACTTCATCTCGACACGGATACCATGCAGGGTCTTGCTCGAAGCGTTGAGCACGCGACCCGCTGGTTGGGGGGCCATATGCACCACGAGACAGCCTTGACCGTCCCATGCCTGAACCGCCTGGATGACATCTCGATTGGGCGGCATCATGGTTCCATCCGGCGCGAAGTCGTGGATAGGGCCTTCCACCTCATCGAACACGAATACTGAAGGCCAGCGGTGGTGATGTGTCGGCTCTTCCTCGTCGGGCTTGAGGATTACCTCAAGCACACGTAGCCGGTCATTCTCAAACAACACCTTATGGTTGCCGGGAGCCGCGATAACGGCGTCAAGCTTTGGATCCCACTGCGTAGGATCGGTCTGGTCGATCACCTTGGTAGTCATGGCGTAATTCTCCTCTCAGATAGACAGGCGGCCCTCACGCCGTCGTCACTGGTTGAATTGTGCCTTGGGCGCAGAACTGCTGCCCGTCCGCCAGTCGCGCATAGTTATGAACGATCTGGTTCTCGTGATCTTGAACCTGCACGACGAAGTTGCCGCCTTGCTCGGTCCAACTCATGATGAAAAGTCCGGGTCGAACGCCGGTCAGATTGCTCTGAACCACCTCGTCGATCTCGGTAGCGCCGATCGTCGCCTGCACCCGCAATTCGGTCGGCGACAGGACCGTCAACCTCGGTACGAACTGTCCGAATGAGCAATCAAAAGTCTTTCCGACGAGCGAGGTCGGAGCACCATTGGTGGTAGCCATCCTAATCCTCCTTGATGATTTTCGAAATCAGCTCGGCCGATGCTCGGGACAGATGCCGAACTGCCACTTTCAATTTTTGGAGCGCTCCAAGTGCAAGTTCCAACATTTTGGACCTAGCGTCAAGAAAAAACTTGGAGCGCTCCAAGAAATTGTCTAATTGAGGGAAATGAACGCTTCTAAAATGCCTACGCTCGCCGATGTCGGCCGGCTCGCTGGAGTCTCCCGCGGCACCGTCTCCAACGTATTCAACCATCCGGATCTGGTGCGATCCGATCTGCGCCAGCGCGTCGAGGCCGCGGCGCGTCAGCTTGGTTATGATGGCCCCGACCCGAGGGGACGCGTGCTGCGCGACGGCAAGTTCAACGCCATAGGCCTGATCCCCCCGGGCGCATACGCCATTGCCGATATGATCAGGAGCCCATATCTGCGCGAGCTGGTGCTTGGCGTTTCGCTTGCTTGTGACGAGGCTGGAGCGACATTGAGTTTGGTCAATGGTACGGACGAGACACGCACTTCCACCATTCGAGAGGCCTTGGTTGACGGCTTCATTCTGGGCCACAGCGCGGACATCGAGTTGATTGCGTCTTTACGGCGCCGGCGGCTGCCCTTCGTCATCCTCGAGAGCGATGCCGGTCCGGACGTCAATTCTATCCGGATAGACGGCAGGAGCGGGGCGCTGGCGGCCATCAGGCATCTGGCTGCTCTTGGACATCGGCGTTTTGCAATCCTTTCCATTCGGCGCACATCGGGGTCACCCATCGTCCATTTGCCTGGCAATTCCCCGCGCGCTATCTCTGCCGGTTTTCAACTCGATCAGGAGAGACTTTTCGGCTTCGCCCAGGGTTTGGCTGAGCTCGGTCTGTCAATCGACAATGTCCCGATCATCGAGACGACCCCAGGTGAGCCTTCGGCCGGAGCGGTCGTATTCGACCGGGCTCCGCAAGCAACGGCGATCTTGACTATGTCGGACTGGCAGGCAATCACCGTCCTGGACGAAGCGCGTCGGCGCAATATCAAGATACCCGAACACATGTCTGTCGTCGGCTTCGATGGCACTGCGGAGTCTTCGCGCACCACGCCCCCGCTCACGACAGTGGCTCAAGACATTGTCGGGAAGGGGAGACTTGCCGCCACGACGGTGTTTGCAAACGGCGCCCCGAGCCAGGTGATCATACCGGTCGAACTCTTGGTCCGCGGCTCGACCGCCCGACCACGCGGTTAGGCCGGTCACCTCATACTCGTCGTAACGCACAGTGCGCACTGCGAACTCCAGCGTGGTCGCCGTCAACGTCTGCTTTCAGAAGGTATCAAAGGTGGCTGCAACGGCCGAGATCAGGCGCATTGCGGTCCGGCAGCCTTGGGGCCGGGACCAGTAAGTCCGCTTGTGGTCAGTTAAGAACGACAGAGGCCGATCTCGACCCACATCAGCCATGCGGCAACATCCGGTTTCGCACAAGGCTAAGCCATGAGGGCAATGTCTTCAAAACGACGTGGTTGCATTATCGCTGTCCAGTAGGCCAAGCATGCTCGCATTCGAAACGCCAGTCGAATACGCTCAGCGAAGCTTTGAGCTAGGGAGGCAGGACAACCGCACATGGAGCGAAGGCTTACCGCGATCCTTGCTGCCGACGTGGTCGGCTACAGCACGCTCATGGGCGAGGATGAGGTCGGCACGCTCGAACGACTGAAGGGTTGCCGTCGAGAACTGGTCGACCCCGCGATCAAGGAATTCCACGGTCGGATTATCAAGCTCATGGGAGACGGGGCGCTGGTCGAATTCGCCAGCGTCGTTGATGCCGTCCAATGCGCTGCCGCGATTCAGCGCCGGATGGCTGTCCGAGACCCGGGCACCTCCGACCCCCGCCACATCCGGTTTCGCATCGGCGTCAATCTCGGTGATGTCATCGTAGAGGAAAATGACATCTACGGCGATGGCGTCAACATCGCCGCGCGCCTCGAGGCTATGGCCGAGCCGGGGGTGTATGTATCTCCGGAACCGCATTTGATCATGCCGTTCACAAGGTTGATGTCGGCTTTGCCAGTCTTGGCGAGCAGCGCCTCAAGAACATCGCCGATCCGGTTCGCGCCTATCGATTGCTGCTGGATCCCGCAGCATCGGGAAAGGTCACGGCCGCGCCACACCGGCCGAGCTCGCGCGTCATCATCCTGGCAGGCGCCGCCGCCTTGGCGATCGCCGCGATTGCCGGCATTTTCGCATGGCAGAAGTTCTCAGTGCCATCGCGGCCATCGGTTGCCGTGCTGCCGTTTGCAAACCTCGGCGGCGATCCAGGCCAGGACTATTTCGCTGACGGCATCACCGAGGATCTGATCACCGACCTCACCAAGCTGTCCGGTCTGGACGTCATCGCGCGCAACTCGGTGTTCGCCTACAAGAACAAGCCTGCAGCGCTGGCGGACGTCGCGCGCGACCTTGGCGTCCGCTTCGTTGTCGAGGGGAGTGTCCGCCGCACCGGCGAGCAGATCCGCCTCAATGCCCAGCTCATCGATACGGCAACGGGCGACAATCTGTGGGCCAACCGGTTCGACCGTGGCATGGCCGGCGTGTTTGCCGTCCAGCACGAGATGAGCGGCGAGATCGCCAAGGCGCTTGGCATGCAACCTTCGGCAGCGGAAAGCGAACGCATGGCGCGGCCGCCGACCGAAAACCTCGAAGCCTACGACTTCTATCTTCGTGCCGAGCAGACAGCACGGACCGGTCGGCGCGACGGCCTGCGGGAGGCGCTCACGCTCTACGACAAGGCCGAGCAGCTCGACCCCGCTTTTGCGGAAGCCTTCGCGGCGGATGCAAGCACGACGGTGTATATCTGGCGTGAATCGTTCAATGACATCATGCAGAGCGCGCCAGCACGAAAGAGAGCATATGAGAAGGCGAGCCGAGCTTTGCAACTCGACCCTGACCTTTCGTCGCCCTATGCTATTCTTGGGATCATGCAGGTCGTGGATCGCCGCTACGAGGAAGCCATCGCTTCGGTCGAGCGAGCCGTCGCACTCGGCCCCGGCGATGCTGAGACGCAAATAGCCCTGGGATACGTGCAACTGTTCGCCGGCAGTCATGCTGAGGCTGCCGAAGCGGTCGAGACGGCGCTCAGGCTCGATCCCAACCTTTCACCTGTAAACCGGCAAATTGCCGGTCTGGTCTTTCTAATTCAAGGGAGCAACGACAGGGCGATCGAGGCCCTCGAACGCACCCGCGACGATGCGCCGTCAGTCGGAGATTTCACGATCACGCTTGGTGCCGCCTACGCCCGCGCCGGCCGCCTGCAGGATGCCAGGGCGGCAGTGGCCGAGGGGCTAGGTGCCATGTCCACACCAGGTTTCGATTCATTGTCCGCATACCGACTCAACGGTGCCCAATATCGTAACCCGCAGGATTTGGCTCTCATCGTCGACGCGTTGCAGCAGGCGGGCTTGCCCGAATGGCCGTTCGGTTTCACCGGCGATGAGCACAACCGCTTGAAGGGCAAGGAGATCGCCTCGCTGGTGCTGGGCCATACTCTGCAGGGTCAGCTTGAGCCCGGACTCCAACCAGCCTTCCTCCAGATCGGGAGCGACGGCAAGGCAGCCTTCCGCTCCACGACGCGGCTGGTCACCGAGACCGTCCGTGTCGATGGCGACTTATTGTGCGAGCTGAGCGAGAATATGTTCGGGCGCCCCGACTGTGGACCCGTCTATAAACGCCGCGACGATGGAGGCGGCGGCTATTCCTTCGTCAACTCAAGCAAGGTGTTTCACTTTACGGTTGTTCAGTAGAAGCACACGCGCGTCATAACGGACGCACACACTCGCGTCCGATGCGGGACTAGAATAGGCTGCGCGAAGCCGCTTGATCGACCAAGGAGGGCGCAGGCAGGTATGGAGCGAAGGCTTACCGCGATCCTTGCTGCCGACGTGGTCGGCTACAGCACGCTCATGGGCGAGGATGAGGTCGGCACGCTCGAACGACTGAAGGGTTGCCGTCGAGAACTGGTCGACCCCGCGATCAAGGAATTCCACGGTCGGATTATCAAGCTCATGGGAGACGGGGCGCTGGTCGAATTCGCCAGCGTCGTTGATGCCGTCCAATGCGCTGCCGCGATTCAGCGCCGGATGGCTGTCCGAGACCCGGGCACCTCCGACCCCCGCCACATCCGGTTTCGCATCGGCGTCAATCTCGGTGATGTCATCGTAGAGGAAAATGACATCTACGGCGATGGCGTCAACATCGCCGCGCGCCTCGAGGCTATGGCCGAGCCGGGGGGTGTATGTATCTCCGGAACCGCATTTGATCATGCCGTTCACAAGGTTGATGTCGGCTTTGCCAGTCTTGGCGAGCAGCGCCTCAAGAACATCGCCGATCCGGTTCGCGCCTATCGATTGCTGCTGGATCCCGCAGCATCGGGAAAGGTCACGGCCGCGCCACACCGGCCGAGCTCGCGCGTCATCATCCTGGCAGGCGCCGCCGCCTTGGCGATCGCCGCGATTGCCGGCATTTTCGCATGGCAGAAGTTCTCAGTGCCATCGCGGCCATCGGTTGCCGTGCTGCCGTTTGCAAACCTCGGCGGCGATCCAGGCCAGGACTATTTCGCTGACGGCATCACCGAGGATCTGATCACCGACCTCACCAAGCTGTCCGGTCTGGACGTCATCGCGCGCAACTCGGTGTTCGCCTACAAGAACAAGCCTGCAGCGCTGGCGGACGTCGCGCGCGACCTTGGCGTCCGCTTCGTTGTCGAGGGGAGCGTCCGCCGCACCGGCGAGCAGATCCGCCTCAATGCCCAGCTCATCGATACGGCAACGGGCGACAATCTGTGGGCCAACCGGTTCGACCGTGGCATGGCCGGCGTGTTTGCCGTCCAGCACGAGATGAGCGGCGAGATCGCCAAGGCGCTTGGCATGCAACCTTCGGCAGCGGAAAGCGAGCGCATGGCGCGGCCGCCGACGAGCAATCTCGAGGCCTATGATTACTATCTACAAGCCGAGACGGCGTCACGCAGCGTCCTGCAGGCCGGCCTGCGGGAGGCGCTCACGCTCTACGACAAGGCGGAGGAGCTTGACCCCGCCTTTGCCGAAGCCTTCGCGGCCGACGCGCGCACCACAATCTATATCTGGCGGGAGGCCTTCAACGACGTCATCCAGAGCGCGCCAGCACGAAAGAGAGCATATGAGAAGGCGAGCCGAGCTTTGGAACTCGACCCTGACCTTTCGTCGCCCTATGCAATTCTTGGGATCATGCAGGTCGTGAATCGCCGCTACGAAGATGCGATTGCCTCTGCCAAGAAGGCTGTTTCAATCGGTCCGGGCGATGCAGAGGCGCAAGCAGCCCTTGGATATGTTCAGTTATACGCCGGCAATCATGCCGAGGCAGCCACTGCGGTCGAGACGGCGCTCAGGCTCGACCCCGACCTCTCAGCGATCAACCGGGAAACTGCTGGGCTGGTTTTTCTGCTCCAGGGCAATGTCGAGAAAGCGATCGAGACTCTCGAGCACACACGCGACGATGCGTCCACGGTTGGCAACTTTCGGTTTACGCTCGCTGCGGCGTATGTCCGCGGCGGCCGCCTACCGAATGCGAAAGCCGCAATCGCCGAGGGGCTCCGCCTCGTAGCAGGGTCCAGCTACGTGGACTCTTTGGCTGGGTGGGAGATGACTCATGCACATTTTCGGAATCCGCAGGATCTGGCGATACTCGTCGCCGCACTGCGCCAGGCGGGCCTCCCCCAATGGCGCTTCGGCTTTACCCCGGCCGAACAGGACCAGTTACAGGGTGCCGAGATCGCGTCCCTCGTCATTGGCCATACACTGCAAGGCCAGATCGAACCCGGTCTCCAACCAGCCTTCCTTCAGATCGGAAGCGACGGCAAGGCGGCCTTCCGCTCTACGACGCGGCTAGTCACCGAGACCGTCTACGTCGATGGCGATCTGTTGTGCGAGCAGAGCGAGAACCTGTTCGGTCGCCCCGACTGTGGTCCCGTCTACAGACGCAACGACGCAGCCGGCAAAAGCTACTCCTATGCCAATACAAGCAAGGTGTTTCACTTCACCGTGGTTCGGTAGACGCACACGCGCGTCTCAATGATAGTGATCGAGTTCCAAATTGGCCGCGACCTTCGGCCAGTTGGCATCGGCTTTCGGGATATTTTCAGCTGCATGCGCGGCGAAATCATCCGCATTGTCGACGTCGTAGATCAGGTAGAGCTTGCCGTCGATAATCTTGAATGCCTCAGGATCGACATTGACCGTGACCCCCCCGCCCACGACTTCGCCGGCGCAGTACCCGCCATATTGAGGAGCGTACTTGACCGGTTCGCTCATGAACATTTCCTGGTGTTTCTTGCTGGCGAAATGCCAAGGTGTCCCCAGCCATTCATAAGTGAACTCTTCGGAGCCCTTCACGGCCTTGCCGTCAGTGAAGTAAGCGACCGTGTCGTAGCCCATGATCGCCACACCACCAAAATAGCCGGTGTTTACCGAATCGTCGGCACATGCCGATCCCGCGCCGGCGACCACAGCTACCGCGACCAGGGCAGCCTTCCCCAAACTCCGAACCAGTCGTAGCTTGATCATCGTGCTCATCTGTATCCTCCGTTAATCGTGGATCTCGGCGCACTTCGCCGCGTTCGCCTCGCCAAGAATTTTGGCTTGGCAGGTAGCACCATGGCGTTTGAAAAGTCGTATGATATCCGTGTTGCCCTTCCAGAATGCGCGCGTTATCGGCATGTAGCCATGCCCCTCGGCATGGTTCACATTGGCACCTTTCGCAATGAGGAACTCGGCCAGTTCAATGTGGTTTTCCTCGCCGGCCACCAGCAACGGCGTAGCACCCGCCTTGTTGGCGGCATCGTCGAGCACCGCGCCTTTTTCCAGCAGCAGCTTGGCGATCGGCAGGCTGCCCGAGAAGGCCGCCGCATGAAGCGGGGTAAAGCCGCCCGAGTTACGCGCCATGATGTCGGCACCCTTGGCCAGCAAGAAGTCGGCGATTTCCGGCTGGTTATCGAGCGCTGCAGCGATGAGCAGCGTTGCCTGGTCGCGCGCCCGGCTGTCGACGTCGGCACCGCCTGCCAGGGCTTGCTCCACGGCACCCTTGTCGCCGGCGGCGATGGAGTCGAACAACTGCTCACCTGCGGCTGCTGTTGTAGCCGCCAAAACCAGCATTCCAAGTGCCAGCAATCCGCGCATTGTGCAAGGTAGCATATTAGCTTGTGGTCATACAAGCTGTCCTGGGCACATCAGGTGGATCCAAGGCGGACGGCGCGGCCAGACATAGCGAACGCGGCCCAGGGCGGGAAGGCGTTAGTGCTACTGGCTTCGTCAGTACGGCACCGGTCCAGGCTGAATTTTGAAGAGCGTCGATTACCGAGGCGCCGAGCGGCGTCGAACGTAACCGCCTGTTGCTCCGTTGGGATAGCCGGTAAGCGCAAAGGTGGCCGTTGGCGGAAGTGTCCGCTTTCGGATGCAACTATGGCTTGCTCAATGACCGACATGGGGCGCAAAGCTGCCATTCGTAACCGGCGTACACATAGGAAGTGCATAGGACATTTCAGGAAAAGGCCCATTCCGCATCGGACGGCGTGACCAACCCCTGCCGCAGTCGGCTGTGAAGTTCATTCCACGACGGGTCTGTCACGAAGCCTTTCATGCTTCCACAAGCCTCGGCGAAGGAAATGTCGCCCAAACGGCCGATGAGATCACTCATCGCGCCGTTCCTGCCCTTCAGGAATAGCTCGAGCGGATCATCATCACACTCAATTACCCGATGTCCCCAAGCACCCGGTACGTCGTCGCTTGCGAGAGCCTGCTGAAGATCTTCATCCACGCCTGTGGCCTCAAGCGCCCGGGAGACGACATAGCGCATCAGGGGGTAATAGATCGGCTGATAGCTGCCTCCAAGCGCGCGCACGCCGGGCAGGATCGACAAAACCAGAAACATCAGCAGGAGATTCGGGACAAGGCTGCGATTTGCCAGCCGCTCAAGGATATCGGGGGCTGTGAAGCACGCCACCTTCATACCGGTCGCGGGATCGATGAGCTCTCCGGCAACCAGACGCAGCGGAAGGCGTTTGCCATTTTCGTAGAGCCAGAAGAAGTCGGTACCGCGCGCGAGCCAGCCACTCCAGGGGCCGGACGCGAGCCCATCGATGCCGGCAAGGATATTGGAGGCGAACTTCGGGTCTTCCAGCAGTCTCATGCGTAGCCAGGAATTTTCGTCCGACAGATGGTCGGCCACCAAGTCGGCGATATCCTCGTCGTCGATCTGCAGGAAGGCAAAGCGGTGTCCGAACATTCTTGGCCAAAGGATGAGATTGGCTGCCTTGATGGCATGCGCCGGCCGGTCGAATTGCGTTTTCGGCAGAAGGCTACGAAGCAGCGTGAGCGCGTCTCCCCCAGTATTTGGCTCCCTCGGTAACAACTCGAACCTGTAAGGTCCCGGCCCGGCTAGCAGGCTGTATCCGATCATCCGGCTTCGGCTCAGGCCAAAGACGTTGACCGGCTTGCCGTCAACGGTGATCCAGCCTGGTCCCTTGCGTGGCTTTTCGACGAGATTCACCGTCGAAACGGCGTAGGAAACGTAGGTCGAACAGCCATGCGCCGAGAGACCAAGGAGGCTGAAGATATGCGTATAATAGGCTTCCGGCTCCAGGAGGAGAAACAAATGAGGGCCTGTCTGCAACACGCGGCGCCTTTGGAAATCCCTGCAGATTTCCAAGGCGGTATCGGCAGACAACCCGTTTCGTGTCGCTGCCTTCCTGATGATGTCGAGTAGTTTGGTGAAGGCTCGGAGCCGGATTTCTGGCATGGGAACCGAAGCCGGCGCCGTAAACAGGCGAAACGCATAATCACGGATCGGCCGGGAATGGTATGGGCTCATCCAGGGGTAGAGTGCCGTCAGCGACCCCAGGACTGCCTGTTTCGCATCTACGCCTGCTGTTAGCTCTTCCACCTCACGTTTCACCTTTTTCTCGTGTCTGAATTACACCCACGCTCAAACACAAAATACTGACGAGGAGCGCCACGCCAAAGCTCAAGAAAATCGTCGAAGGAAATGCTCGATCTCCGACAGCGGCGGCGATGCCGAAGATGAGTAACCCGAGCACCACGGCCACACTATGCATAATGCCTTTGGCCCGGCCCAAAAGATAAATGGATACATGCGACTGCAATGTGACTTCAACGCTGACGCGTCCAAGATTGTATAGAAATCCGAGCGCGACAAAAAGGATCACTGTCCAGGGCGTGGGCAGAGATGCCAGCGCCATGAGTACCAGCGCCGTTAAGCCCAAAAGCATGAGATGCCGCACGTGGGTACTCATCGCTCTTTCAATCCGGAACAGAGAGACCGCACCGATCAGTGAGCCCGCCGACCATGCAGCCTCAAGGTAGCCGAAATCCGCGGCAGTACCCTTCTGCTCCTGGAAGACGAAGCTAGATCCCATGACGCTGACAAGCACCGCGCTTGTGTAGAGAAGCGCGTAGACGCCGATGAGACGACGCAGGCTTGGATCTAATTGTGCTGCCGAGATTTTGGCGAAGCGGACATCACGCGAAACCGGTTGCAGCCGCATCAAGGCTAGGCAGCCCGATGAAAACAAAAAGAAGGCAGCAATAACGGTGAATGGCAGGACTGGGGAGCGATCATGCAGCAAAGGCCCTGCAAGCAAAGCTGCGCCGAGATTGCCGACCTGCATGACGAAGAAGACGGCGGAATTCGAGGCTACAAGATCGCGGCCGTCAGCTATCACGGGGATCATTGATTGAGAGCTTGTAAGCGCGACACGGTCGCAAAACGAAAAGAGGGCCGCTGACAGACAGATAATCACAAACACGTCCATGTCGAGAAGCGCGCAAGCGGTAGCCAGCATAACGACGAAGCGGCTGAGGTCTGCCGCAACGTTCAAGCATCGCCTGTCAAATCGATCCGCCGCTACACCGGCCAGAGGGCTCGCGATGAATTCGACAACGCTGACGATCGCAAGGAACGTCGCCACGCCGGCGGTTCCGTACCCTCGCTCGACGAGAATCCAGGCGGATGCGATGTAGTAGCCGTTTCGGGCAACGGCCGCCGATAGCGTGCTGGCCAGGAATCCGAGGCAGGGACTGGACCGGCCGGCCCGTCCTTTGCCATGATGAACTCGAACCAGGTTTGACATGAGCGGCGTATCCGGCTGACCGCCGATGGATACCGTCTTCCGCCAAGCCTGCTTTACTGTGATGTTGGGGTTTTCCGATACTTGCTGAGAACCGACAAGCGGGGGGCTAGATTCTGCAGTTACGACGAAACTCCGTCGGGACCGCGCCGAATGCCCGCTTAAAGGCGGTCGTGAAATGGCTCGAGCTGCCGAAACCACATTCCATCGCGATTTCCGTCGCCGACAGACTGGTCGATCGCAGCATGTCCGCGGCCTGCTCCAGCCGTCGCTGCGCAATGAATGCGTGCGGCGTCATGCCTGTCGACTGCTTGAAGGCCCTCCAGAAATGGAACCGGCTAACCCCAATTTCTTTCGCCAGATCGGCGAGCGTAGGTCTGCCGTCCGACAACGTCTCGATCATGTCCACCGCCCGCTTGAGATCGAACGATGACAAACCGCCTTTTGCCGGCTCCTGATGGAAGCCGTTCAACCTCAACATTTGGCCGAGCAATTGCGTGGCGTGGCACTCCACCATCGTTGCGCTGATGGGGTCAGGCTGCTTGAGCTCCAAGGCAATCCTCTGCAACGCCAACTCTACAGTGCCGTCCCGAAACCCGATCGACGGCGGCAGCACTGCCGGGCGATGGCGAGCCGTTCCCGCAAACACATCGTCGGCGAACTCTTTTGCAATCGAGACTAGGAGGTAGGAAGCGGTCGCGTCCCCCTCGTCCCACCCATTCCAATCACTGCCGGCGGGCATGAAGATTATCGAACCGGCCCGGCGCGGCAAAAAGGCAATCCGGCGCCCATCCACGATGTCTTCTCCGCGGCACGCCGTGCCCTTCAGGTTCATCAGGAACAAATGGTTTGGCTGCAGGATTCTTGTTTCCTGGCGCTCAAGCCCGGTTCTTTTGACCACGTCCGCCCGCACGCTCCCCCAATTCTCATATTTGTGTGTAAGCGACTGGTGCCGGGAACGGCGATTCTGGGTCGGGTCGAGCGCAAGAGTATTCACGTATCCGCAGCCTCCTTACTGGCGAGCGGCCAGTCGGCGCATGATGTGGCGAACCATGGGTTGCTGAACAACACGCAAATAACTCTGGATTGGTAGAAGATGTGACTTTAGCGAAAAAATGGCAAACGAGTGAAAGCCGCCTGTATCCGGCAGGCCTACCAGTTGGCTCAGCCAATACTTGAGCCCGGTGAAATATTAGACCCCACTTATCTTGGTGGAATTTCCCCCATCGACGTATCGGCATCTCACCAATGGAACGGTGCTGGAGGCATACTGCGATGCGTGGACTCGACGACTTTCTGGCTGAGTGCGACCACGGCCCACGGATCAACGGACTGGCAGGCTTTTTCGCGGCGACCGCCGCTGGCAAGAGCGGGATGCCAATCCGCAAGCCCGTCGCCGACGCCCGGCTTCTGCCGAGCGATGAACTGCTGCGCGGCCTGGTCAGCCTGCATGCGGCACGACAAGGCTTTTTTGACCAGCATTATCACGGCAGCATTCCCTACAGATTGGAGGAGGAGTGCCGGACGGCCTACGCAATGCTGAAATACGCACGGGATCGTGGTGGTCCGCATTCGCTATACAGCCTTGGAACAGCGGAAGGCACGATGGCGAGGACACTGTCCGAACTGTCGGAGGGACAGATACGCACACTGTCGTGCAGCCCGAACGCGGAGAATTACAATTGCTTCATGGCTTATGGCGAACCGCCGCACGCTGACTTCTTCGTCGGCCCCTTTCATCATTTGACAAAGGACGTCCTGCGTTCAGATCCGCGACTGGCAAATTTTGCCCACGGGTTCGACATCATTCTCGAAGATACGACCTTTCAGATGTACTCGCCCAACAGAGCAAGCCAGATCGAATTCGTGACCCAGCACCTCAAGCAGGACGGAATCTTCGTCTTCGTCGAAAAGTTCCGGGCAACCGAGGAGCCGGACTACAGGCGTCGCGAATACCAGAAGGATTTTGGGTTCAAGGCGCGCTATTTTCCCCCAGATGAAATCGAGAAGAAGCAAACCCTCGTTCTGGATACGATGTTCGGCAATGAGGTGACTTTGGCACAGATGGCCGACGCCATACGCCAGCATTTCAGCTACTGCTCACTGACGTGGAACAGCGGAAATTTCTGTAGCCTGGCGGCGAGCAATAGCGAGGAAAACCTAAACCGGTACCTCTCCCAGATGGCCACTCCGGCCATTCCGCACGAGTACGTCTACGAAACGAGCTTGTGTCCGCCCCTGCCCGTTAGCGTCCCTGCCGCGCAGGAATAGGCTCCTGCGCCTTGGGACAGGTCGACAACACGCTCCGCCGTTTGGACCATGTCTTCGCAGCTGTCGACCATGGCAGCCTCAGGCAGGCTGCAAGAGTTCTCAGAGTGAGGGAATCCTGTGTCAGCCGCAACATCGTAGCTCTCGAGCAGTTGCTCGACATGCAGTTGTTTGACCGCGACGTCCATGGCGTTCGGCTGACCGAGGCAGGCCGGGCCTGGGTCGATCTTGTCCGGGCCCATTATGAAGGCTTGCAGGATGCACTGGCTGGAGGTAGTCGCGGTCACCAGGATGTCAAAACGCTCAGGATAGGATTATGCGCCCAGATGGGGCGCACGTTCGTGACACGTCTCATCGATCGTTTTGGCCGTTTACATCCAGACGTGTGCGTCGAGATCGAAGACGTTCCACTCGAACAGTGCCTGGCGGCTATACGCCGCCGGCGCCTCGACATCGTCTTCACGCACGGGCTTGAGAACGCCGCCCTGTGCCGTAGCGAGATATTTGCGCACGAGCGTTTGTTCGTTCTCCTGCCCTGCTACCATCCGCTTGCAGAAAAGCCTGCGGTCAGATGGGCAGATCTTGCAGATACGTGTCTGCTGGTTTCAGGCGAATCCTCCCGGGATCCGCAATTGCTGGAGCATATCGCTGCGAATGGTGGCCCCGCTATCCAGATATGTCGCGCCAGCGAAGCAACGGTCATCCTCAAGGTGCAACTCGGTCAAGGCGTCACTCTGGCGGGCGAGGGTTTTGCCAGGACAGTCGCCATCGACGCCACAGTGTGGAAACCGATCCGTGGGCAGAGCAGCATCAGTTGGATCAAGGCAGTGTGGCTTGAATCGAACCCAAAGCGCGCGCTCTTGCGGCTGGTTGGGACCGCAAGAAACATGGCGACAGCAGCACGACCCGGGACCTGTCAATGGAGGAGCTCGCCGCGGCGCGATTTCTGAAGTCACGCCATGAATGGGAGGCGCGACTGACCGGTTCGACTTCGGTCCCCAGGCCCTTAGCCAGCACTTTCCGAACGCTTTGCCCTGGCAAAGCCCCGATCCGTCGCAATGAACCGCTCCAACATCGCAACGATGAGGCGCGGCGCATCGGCGGGCCGGTGCCCCGCTTCGCGGCCGAGGATCTCGGCATAAGCGGTCAGGTCACGGTGCAATGCCGCGGGAAGCTCCACCATGACCTTGACAGGTTTGTCGTCAGCGATTGGCCCCAGTTTCAGCTTGGCCATTTCAGCCTCCATAAGGTTCAAGCACGAGATCGCGCGTGACGATGACGCGCACCGGGTATCCCGGTCGGATGGTGAGTGTCGGCGCTATATTGAGCTGCCGCTGCACGATCTGCTGGCCTGTCTGGCTGATGCTGTCGGAAGCACCCTGACGAAGAGCGCGCATGATGTCGCTCTCCTGGCCCGATGAGCCTGCCTGCGCGCCGATGCTCAGAACCGTGGAGAGCGCTGCAGCCTTGAAGAGCTCGCCCCAGTGATAGTCAACGCCGTCCTCGAGCCCAGCATAGCCTTCCGCGTCCGCGCCAGGCTGACGTTCCAGAATGATGGAGCGGCCGTTCGGAAAAATCAGTCTGGTCCAGACCAGCAACACGCGACGCTGGCCGAAGCCGACACCATTGTCATACTGGCCGATGAGGCGCGTCCCCTGCGGAATGAGACGGACTTGTCCGGTGGGGCTGTCATAGACATTCTCCGTCACCTGCGCGGTAATCTGACCCGGCAGGTCGGAGCGAATGCCGGTGATGAGGGCGGCCGCGATGACAGCGCCCGCCTGCAGGACGTTTTTCGACGCCGGCGCCGCGACGCGATCAGGCGAGACGGTTCGCTTGTCCGCCGGCTGATCAAGGAACGCGCGCTGCCGGTCCTGCGCCGAGGGCGTGGCCGGCTGCGGCGCGAACCCAAGGCTGGAGAGATCAGGCCGTGGCACGGTTTCTGTCGTGACTTGAGCGACGGTCGTGTCACTTGCAGGCCGCGTTTGCGTGGACGCGAACAAGCGCGCCGTCCTCGCCGCTTCCAGTTCCTGCTCCCGGCGCTGCTCCTCCTGGTCCAGTCCAACGGGACCTGTTGATAGCGCGGGGCCGCCATTCTGCGCGGCGAGGATCGGGCGGCCGAGATCGCCGGGAAGCGGTGGGCCAAGCTTTGGGACGCCTGCATAGTCCTTTGGCAGGCCGGCGAGCCCATCGGGCGTCGAGCGATTGTCGGTTGAGTACAGCTCCTGACCCTGGCCTTGTTGACGGTTCTGCAGCGCGTAGATCAGCGCACCGCCGACAGCGAGGCTTGCGGTGAGCCCCAACGCGGCCAGCGCCTTGCGGGACAGACGCGTCACCCGCGGTTGCTCGGCGCGCAGCCGCATGGCTGCGGCCGGCTCGCCTGTCAGGGGCCGGGCGTCATCCTCGACCGACGCCTCCGGCCGGGCGTCATCCGCCGGCCCCCGGCCCTCTTCCTTCCCTGGATCCAATCTGTCGCTCATGATGACGACCCTCCCCTGTTTGTTCGGAGGGACGTCGCTTGCGGGGTCTCACCAGGGCCACGCATCCATGAAAATCGACTGCTCTTCACCCCATCGGTGCGGGAGATGCGGATGCGCTGCTGGTTCTTGCCGGCGCCGAAGCGCAACTCGGCGGCGGCAAACAGCCGGTCGACGATCATGTAGTTGCCGCGCACGCGATAGTTGACCAGCTCGGACGTGTCACCGTCCGGCCCGACGACGAAGAGTGGCGGCATCTCGCCCTGGCCGATGCCCCGCGGGAATTCGATGAACACCTGCTTACCATCGTCGAAGGCGCGCAACGGCCGCCAGGGTGCGCGATCGCCAGTCACGTCGTAGCGGAAATTGACGCGAGAAAGATCGATGCCCGTCGAGACCGGCTGCACAGCTTCAGCCTCTTGGTTCTGACGCCGCAAAGCGATGAGTTGGTCCTGCGGATATTGCCAGGAAACCGATGCCATATAGGTCGACGGCGTCGAGCGCAGTTCCATGTGATAGGTCCGCCGATCGGTGTTGATGACGAGATTGGTGAGAAGGTCGGCGCGCGTCGGCTTGACGAGGATGTGGACCTGCTTGGCGCCGCCCGTACCGCTCTCGGTATCGCCGATGATCCAGCGCACGGTGTCGCCGGCGGCGACGGGACCGGAGCCGACGAGCTGCTCGCCGGGCTGCAGCGCGATGTCGGTGATCTGCCCCGGCGAGGCATAAACCTGATAGAGCGCGCCATCGACGAACGGATAGACCTGCATCGAGTTGATGAAGCCGTTGCGGACAGGCTGGACGCGCGCGGCCGCATTGGCCAGGTTCACGCGCGCGGCCGGATCGGTCGGTTCCGGGTCGGGCTTTGCGGCCTTGCCGACCGGCTTCAACTGGCCTGGAAGCGGCAGCGGCTTGGACAGCTCCACCACCTTGACGGGCGGGGGCGGATCGACCGCCTGCACGGCCGGGACCGGATCGTCATAGGAAATCTCCGGCGGCTTCTGCCTGGTGGCACAGCCCGCAAGCGCCGAGGTCAAAAGCAGAAGTGCTGGAAAGGCCATTTTGCGTAAGGCCGGCATTGCGCGAACGAGGAAAGCCGGACACCCCCGGGGGCGGTGTTGCAGAGTGCGGGCATCATTGTCCAAGCTCCTTCGACCAGTTGATGGCGTTGATGTAGATGCCGAGCGGATTCTTCCTCAGCGTGTCGGCGTCGCGCGGGGGCTGCATGACAATGGTGAGAATGGCCGACCAGCGCTCCGTGGAAGCGAGTGATCCATCCTGATAGCGGCGTTCGATCCAGGCGATGCGGAAGCTCGCCGGCGATGCGCGGATGACCGACGACACGTCGACGGCGACCTGCTGTTTGCCGACCTTGGTGAACGGGTCATTGGCGCGCGCATAGTCGTTGAGGGCCAGCGCCCCGCTCTTCGTCGCGAAGTCATAGGCGCGCAGCCAGTTCTGCCGCACGATGACCGGATCGGCGGGGATCGACCTCACCTGTTCGATGAAGTGTGCCAGGTAGAAGGCAATCTGCGGATCGCTCGGCTGATAGTCGCCGATCGCGGGTCCCACGGCCTGCGCCTGGCCGAGACGATCGACCTGCACCACCCAAGGCACGATCGAGCCTTTCGCGGATTGCCAGATGAGCGCTGCGGAGAAGCCCGCGGCGAGCGCCAGGCAACCGAAAGCCATATACCGCCAGTTGCGCGCCTGCACGCGAGCGGAACCGATGCGCTCGTCCCAGACCTGCGCAGCACGCTGGTAGGGCGTCTCGGGTTGTGGGGATCTGCCGTAGTGCGTGGACGGTCGTTTGAACATGCTTAGTCTCTTTCAGAGAGGTTGATCGAGGAGCCGCCGCCATGGCTGTCGCCACTGCGGACAGCGTGGGCGGCGGCCTGGACGCCATGGGACATCTGTTGCGAGCGCTTCATGCGCTTCGCCCAGGCAGGCTGACTTTCAGTGGCGGAGGACGCAACGGGAGCGGAGCTGGCTTCGGGCGCGTTCGCGCCGATTGTGCCAGCCGTGGAGGATCCGCCTGTCGTCTGGAAGGCAGCGCGAGCGCCGGACTGGAAGCTCTGCTTCATGCTGCCTGCCGCATTATTTGCCGCTCGCTTCAGCGGTGAGATGGCGCCCTGCGCGCCGGCGCTGATGACACCGCCGAGCCCGGATGCGACGCCGGAAAAGCCTGACTGTCCCGCCGCGCCGAGGCCGTAGGCTGTGGATGCCCTGCCCGCGGTGGCGGCACCGCCACGGGCCGCCGTTGCAGCACCGCTGCTGACAGCCACGCCTCCGGACACGATGGCGCCGCCGGCCGCTGTGCCCACTGCTGCCATGCCGCCGGCGGCGAGCCCGGTGCCGACCGCCGCACCCGCGCCGAGCTGCGGGCCGCCGGAGACGAGACCGTTGGCGATACCAGGTCCAAATATGCCAAGGCCGAGCAGCGACAGCGCGGCCAGCACGATCGCCATGGCGTCGTCGATCGACGGCGTGGTCCCGCCGAATCCGGAAGTGAACTCGGAGAAAAGGGTTGAGCCGATGCCGATGATGACGGCGAGCACGAGCACCTTGATGCCGGACGAGATGACGTTGCCAAGCACCCGCTCGGCCATGAACGCGGATTTGCCGAACAGACCGAAGGGTATCAGCACGAAACCGGCGAGCGTCGTCAGCTTGAACTCGATCAGGGTGACGAAGAGCTGGATCGCCAGGATGAAGAAGGCCAGCAGCACCAGCGCCCAGGCGAAGAACATGCAGGCGATCTGGATGAAGTTCTCGAAGAAGGACCAATAGCCCATCATGTTCGAGATCGAGTCCAGCAACGGCCGGCCGGCATCGAGCCCGGTCTGCGCCACCTTGCCCGGGCGCATGAGATCGTTGACGGTAAAACCCGTACCCGAGGCCTTCAGGCCAAGCCCGGCGAAGCTTTCGAAGACGATGCGGGCGAGATTGTTCCAGTTGGAAATGAGGTAGGCGAAGACGCCGACGAAGAGCGTCTTCTTGACGAGGCGCGCCATGATGTCCTCGTCGGCACCCCAGGACCAGAAGAGCGCCGCCAGCGTCACGTCGATGACGATCAGAGTTGTGGCGATGAAGCCCACCTCGCCGCCGAGCAGGCCGAAGCCGCTGTCGATGTAGCGTGTGAAGACTTCGAGGAAATGGTCGATGACGCCCATGCCACCCATGTCAGCGCGGCTCCGGCCGAGGCGGCTCGACCTGCATCGCGGGAGCGGTCACATCCGTCCCCTCCCCTTCTTGCCGGTCGCCTGACGCGGGCACATTCGGAAACAGCGTTGTCGGCGCTACCGGCGCAGGCGCGGTTGCCGAGTCACGTTGACGGAGAAACCGGCGCCGGCTCTCTGCCCAGGCTTTCAGACAACCGGGATCGCGAGGACCGGCCTCGCCGATCCCGGAACAGCGGCGCAATTCGAACGCGAGCAGGTCTTGTGACGCGGTGGAACGGTCCCGTGTCCCAAGGGCGTCAGGCTCATCGTCCTTGCTGCTCATCTCGATCGCGGTCACTGTCAAAGCGACCGCGATGAAGACGACCGCACTGACACGAGCGAGGATCTTGCCATCCATCGCTCCGGCCTCAGTTCTTGCCATAGAACATCTGCGCACTGCCGGGTTGGTAGCCCGAGCCCTGCGTCAGGAAGCGGCGGCGCTGCTCCCGGCCCTGGTCGGCGGCGGTGGCCTGCTCGGCCGATTGCAACGCTTGCGCCCGACCATTCGCGGCGACGACAGCGGTGAGATCGGCAAGCTGCTGCGCCTGAAGCCCGAGGAGCTGGTTGCCGGCCTGTGTTGCCTGAAGCGCGCCCGTCGCACCCTGGCTTTGGCCGACCAGTGCCGACATCTCACTGCGATTGGTGTCAATGTTGCCGACGACGCCCGCCTGCACACGCATGGCATCCTGAAGGCCACCAACCGTGTTGCCCCAGCGCGAGCGCGCGTCGGCGACGAGTTGCTGATCCGAAGCCGATAGCGAGACGTTGCCGTATTTCTGCTGGAAGGCCTGATCGATCTGCCGCACGTCATAGGCAACGTTCTGCGCCTGACTGAGCAGTTGCTGCGTACGCTGCACGGACTGCTGAAGCTGTTCCAGCGAGGAGAACGGCAGGCTTGCGAGATTGCGCGCCTGGTTGATGAGCATCTGCGCCTGGTTCTGGAGCGAGGTGATCTGGTTGGTGATCTGTTCGAGCGAGCGCGCTGCCGTCAGGACGTTTTGCGAATAGTTCGAGGGATCGAAAACGATCAAGGCCTGTGCCGGTGTCGTCAGGAAAGGCGAGAGCGCGGCAGGAGCGACAAGCAGTGCGGCGGCGAACCGCATGCCAAGGGAACGGCGTTGTTTCATGGGGACTTCTCCTTGTTGGTGAGGGCGGGGCTGGTTAGGGCGGGGCTGGTTATGGCGGGAACGAGTTCAGCGGCCCAGCCGACGCCACGGTGGCTAAGCCAGGCTGCGAGGAATCCGTCGCGGCCGTGCTCGGCGAAGATGCGGGCGATCGCGGCCTGGTCGGTCTTCGAGGACACAGCGCAGAGCGCGAGCGCCACATCGGACAGACCGAGCTCGAACAGCCGGTTGCCGCGTCGGGACTGGCAGTAATAGTCGCGCTTTGGCATCGCCCGCGCGATGATCTCGATCTGCCGATCGTTGAGGCCGAATCGACGATAGATCGCCGTGATCTGCGGCTCGATTGCGCGCTCGTTTGGCAGCAGAAGCCGGGTCTGGCAGCTCTCGATGATCGCGGGCGCGATTGCCGAGCCGTCAATGTCGCTGAGCGACTGCGTGGCGAAGATGACGCTGGCGTTCTTCTTGCGCAGCGTCTTTAGCCATTCGCGGAGCTGGCCGGCAAAGCCCTCGTCGTCCAGCACAAGCCAGCCTTCGTCGATGATGAGAAGGGTTGGCGAGCCATCGAGCCGGTCCTCGATGCGATGGAAGAGATAGGACAGGACGGCGGGCGCGGCACCTGTTCCGATCAGCCCCTCGGTTTCGAATGCCTGGACCGACGCCGATCCGATATGCTCGTGCTCGGCATCGAGCAGGCGGCCATAGGGACCTCCGACGCAATAGGGGCGCAATGCCTGCTTGAGATCGTTTGATTGCAGCAGCACGACCAGGCCGGTGATGGTGCGCTCCTCGACAGGCGCGGACGCCAGAGAACTCAACGCCGTCCAGATATGCTCCTTGATCTCAGGCGTGATCGTTACATTCTCACGCGTCAGGATCGCCACGATCCAGTCGGCGGCCCAGGCGCGCTCGGGGACATCGTGAATGCGCGCGAACGGCTGAAGACTGACGCTATCGGACGCTCCATCGCTGAGATCGCCGCCGAGATCATGCCAGTCGCCGCCCATGGCGAGTGCCGCCGCGCGGATCGAACCGCCGAAATCGAAGGCGAAAACCTGCGAGCCTTCATACCGGCGGAATTGCAGCGCCATCAGTGCCAAGAGCACGGACTTGCCCGCGCCGGTCGGGCCGACGATCAGCGTATGGCCGACGTCACCGACGTGAAGCGAAAGCCGGAACGGGGTCGAGCCTTCGGTCTTGCCGAAGAGCAGAGGGGGCGCCGCAAAATGCTCGTCCCGCACAGCGCCCGCCCACACCGCTGAAAGCGGTATGATGTGGGCGAGATTGAGCGTGGAGATGGGAGGCTGGCGGACGTTGGCGTAGACATGACCCGGCAGGCTGCCGAGCAAGGCGTCGACGGCATTGATGGTTTCGATGATCGCCGTGAAATCGCGGCCCTGGATGACCTTTTCGACCAGGCGCAGTTTTTCGTCGGCGATGCCAGGATCATCGTCCCAAACAGTCACCGTCGCGGTGACATAAGCCATGCCCGCATAGTCGGCGCCGAGCTCCTGCAGCGCCATGTCGGCATCAGCGGCCTTGTTTGCGGCGTCGGTGTCCACGAGGACGGACGCTTCGTTGGTCATCACTTCCTTGAGGATCGCGGCGACCGACTTGCGCTTGGCGAACCATTGACGCCGGATCTTTGTCAGCAGCCTGGTGGCATCGGTCTTGTCGAGCAGGATCGCGCGTGTCGACCAGCGATACGGGAAGGCCAGCCGGTTCAGTTCGTCGAGCAGACCCGGCGTGGTCGCGGTCGGGAAACCCGTGAGCGTGAGAATGCGAAGATTCGACGCGCCAAGCCGCGGCTCAAGCCCGCCTGTCAGCGGCTGGTCGGCCAGCATGGCATCGAGATACATCGGCGTTTCGGGAACGCGGACACGGTGGCGATTGGTCGAGACGCAGCCATGCAGATAGGTCAGCGTCTCGGCGTCATCGAGCCACTGGCACTCCGGCATGAAGGCTTCGACAAGGCGCAGGACGCGGTCGCTGCGGTCAGCGAAGCCGGTCAGCACCGCATTAGGGTCCAGGCCCTTCCGCTCGCGCCCTTCGTAAAGCCAGCTTTCCGCGCGGGCGGTGTCTTCGGCGGGCGCAAGATAGGTGAGAGTCAGGAAGTAGCTGGACTCGAAATGCGCGCCGGCCTCCTCGAAGCCCGCCTTTCGCTCCGCATCGACCAGCGTGGAGGCCGCATCTGGAAAGCGGCTGTCGGGATAGCCGGTCGAGGCATGGCGCTGCGCCTCCACGAAGATCGCCCAGCCGGAGCCGAGGCGGCGAAGGGCATTGTTGAGCCGGCCGGCGACAGCGACAAGTTCGGCGGGGACGGCGCTGTCGAGATCGGGACCGCGAAAGCGCGCGGTCCGCTGGAAGCTGCCGTCCTTGTTGAGGATGATTCCGGCGCCGACCAATGCCACCCAGGGCAGGAAGTCAGCGAGCCGGCTGCTACGATTGCGATATTCGGCAAGATTCATCATCCGATGGCCCCCCTCAGACCGTGAGATGCGCCGGGATGCGCAGATGCCGGCGAACTACGTCGACGAAAAGCGGATCGCGCTTGGCGGCCCAGAGGGCGGCAACATGGCCGATCGCCCAGATGGCGATACCGACGAGCCACAGACGCAGCCCCAGCCCCACGGCGCCCGCGAGCGTCCCGTTCATGATGGCGATGGCGCGCGGGGCGCCGCCGAGCAGGATCGGCTCGGTCAGCGCGCGGTGCACGAGGACCGTATAACCCGGTACTGTATAATCCGGCATTGGGCCGCCCTGTTCGACAGCGCCCACCATCAGACCAGCGCTCCGCCGCCGAACGAGAAGAACGACAGGAAGAAGCTCGACGCCGCGAAAGCGATGGACAGGCCGAACACGATCTGGATGAGCCGGCGGAAGCCGCCCGACGTGTCGCCGAAGGCGAGCGTCAGGCCGGTGACGATGATGATGATCACCGCCATGATCTTGGCGACCGGGCCTTCGATCGACTGGAGGATCTGTTGCAGCGGCTGTTCCCACGGCATCGACGAGCCGGAGGCATAAGCGGGCGCGGCCATCACCAGGAAGAGCGTGCCAACGGAAACAGTCATGGCAAGACGATGGCGCCCGAGGCGCAGGCGTTGGATCACGGATTTTCTCCTTCAGGGCTTTGGATGACCAAGGTTGTGCTGTCGTCGCCCTCAAGGACAGCTGGCGCGACCCGGTAATCACCGTCCGGGCGCAGCCCATCGACACAAGCGAGTTCGGACAGCCGGCGCGCGGAGCCGCGGCCGGAAAGGACGGCCACCAGATCGATTGTTTCGGCGATCAGCGCCCGCGGGACCGTGACGACGGCTTCCTGGATGAGCTGTTCCATGCGGTGGAGCGCGCCAATGGCGCTGCCGGCGTGGATCGTCCCGAGGCCGCCGGGGTGGCCGGTCCCCCAGGCTTTGAGCAGCTCGAGAGCCTCGGCCCCGCGCACCTCGCCGACCGGAATGCGGTCGGGCCGCAGGCGCAGCGATGAGCGAACAAGATCAGATAGAGACGCGGCACCGTCTTTCGTGCGCATCGCCACGAGATTTGGCGCGGCGCATTGCAGTTCCCGCGTATCCTCAATGATGATGACGCGATCGGCGGTCTTTGCCACTTCAGCGAGCAGCGCGTTGATCAGCGTGGTCTTGCCCGTGGATGTGCCGCCTGCAACGAGGATGTTCGCGCGGTTGGCAACGCCCAACCGAAGTGTGTCCGCCTGGCACGGCGACATGATCCCGGCCGCGACATAGTCTTCGAGGGTGAAGATGGCGACGGCGGGCTTGCGGATCGCGAAGGCGGGCGCCGCGACGACGGGAGGAAGAAGCCCCTCGAACCTCTCCCCCGTCTCCGGCAGCTCGGCCGAGACACGTGGGGAGCCGGCATGGACTTCGGCACCGACATGATGAGCAACGAGGCGAACGATGCGTTCGCCGTCCGCCGCCGACAAACGCTCTCCGGTGTCGGATAAGCCCTCGGACAGGCGATCGATCCACAAACGCCCATCGGGGTTGAGCATCACTTCAACGACGCCCGCGTCGTCGAGATAGCTCGCGATCGCGGGTCCGAGCGCTGTGCGCAACATACGTGCGCCGCGCGCCAGACCTTCTGAATTGTGATGCGAAGCCGCCATCCTGTCCCCGTTTCGATCCGGGGGACATGGGCGCCCCCTGGACGGGGATGATTAAGAGAGCCACATCTCGAGTGGTTTCAACACCTATGTCGAGGCGTAGTGGCGTAGCGTGCAAATACAGGAGATTGGCGGTGCCGACCGGCAATCAAAGGCTGACGATCTTCAGGCAAGGGCGGCGCTCGCCGTCAATTGTGCGCTCGTCGGCAAAGCCGTCTGGTCAAGCGGCCTCAGCACGAGTTGACCGTCGAGGCTTATGGCGCACCACAACATCCACCTTGTAATCGAGCCGATCGAGGCAACGCACGAGGCGATCTATCGAGAACTTGCCCGTTCGCCCGGTGACGATGGCGGAGACATCCGGCTGTTTCATCCCGAGCAGTTCAGCCGACTTCGCCTGGGTCAGGCGCCGGCGCTTGATAATGGCGCGGATCTCGCGGGCCAGCTTGGCCTTGAGCAATTCCTCTTCGGGATTGTCAAAGCCAAGGTCCGCAAACACGTTGCCGCTGCTCACTTCGGCGGTGATGTCTTCTGTCATGACTTTGTTCCTTTCCCATAGTTTTCGCGGTAGTGCGCCTCGGCCGCCTTCAATCGCACTGTCACGAGATCGATTTCGTGCTTGGGTGTCTCCCTGCCCTTCTTCGACTTCTTCTGGAAGCAATGAAGCACGTAGATCACCCCGGCAAAGCGCACCGCATAGACGGCCCGGTAGGTATCTCCGTCGAAGTCGTCGATCACCTCGAGGATGCTGCGGCCCCCAAACCCTTTCAGGGCTTTGACAGCCGGGTGCTCCTCACCATTCTGGGCGTCGTTGATTGCGACACCCATCAACCGGCGAACATCGACCGGAAACTCGCGCAGGTCGCCCTTCGAGGATCCCATCCACACCGTGGGCTTTTGGTTTTTCATTCTCCTGCCTTATAGCATACAGACTATAATTTTCAACCAAGAATCCTGATCGAGGCTTGCAAAATCTCAGTCCTCCCGTCCATTTAGCCCACGGGCCTGCCGGGCTGGTGGGTGTCCAGGCCGCCATCGATGTCCTCGGAGATCTCCTGGCGAAGCTTTGGACCTTTTGCCAGGCGCCGGCCGAGCGCGGTGACAAAGGCATCATAGCGCTCGCCCGCCTTGGCATGGGCAGCCTGCCCCGCGGGCTCGGGCAACGCTGGTGTTGTCGCCAGCCAGAAGCGGACGAAAACGGCGAGCGTCTCCACCGCAATTCCAACATCGCGCTCCTGGCGTGCCATGCGGCGATCGAGCTGGTCGAGCCGCTTGGTGATCGCCGCCTCCTGTCGCTCGGCGGCATCGGGTGAGAGGAACGACTCGATGGCCGCCTCGGCGACGAGCGACCGTGAAAAATCTCGACGCGCCGCATGTTCGGCCAGCCTGCTCATGACCTTCGGATCGAGATAGACGGACAGGCGTTGTTTGCGGGGTGGCTTTACCATGGGAGCCTCACATATCCACGCCGTCGCCGGGGTCGAGCGACACCTGTCGCGCAATGCCTTGCATCAGACGCGTCAGCCGACGGTTGCGGGCAACCTCGTCCTCCACGTCGTCTATGCGATCGATCTCGAATTCGTTCTCGGTCGAAGGCTTCACGACCTGCTCGACACGACTGAGCTCGGGTTGCCGACGACGCTCGGAATCAGTTGTGTCGTCATCCGTGGCCGACGGCGCCGACGTGGCTTCAGCAATCTGCGGACGGGAAGGCAGAGGCAGTTTCGTCCAGTCGTCGGGCCTCCCCTCCTCCGCCGCCGCCGTCAGCACCGGCGGCGGCAGGATACGTTCCTGGAAGCGAGCATCCTCATGATAGCGCGCCTTTTTGGCGCGGATAGGCGGCGCACCCGAAACCATGACGATCTCGTCGGTGGACGGCAGTTGCATCACTTCTCCAGGCGTGAGCAGCGGCCGAGCCGTCTCGGAGCGGGAGACCATGAGATGACCGAGCCACGGCGACAGCCGGTGGCCGGCATAGTTCCTCATGGCCCTCATCTCGGTCGCTGTTCCCAGCGCGTCGGACACCCGCTTGGCGGTGCGCTCATCGTTAGTGGCAAAGCTCACCCGGACATGGCAGTTGTCGAGGATTGAATTGTTGGCGCCGTACGCCCTCTCGATCTGATTGAGGGATTGAGCGATGAGGAAGCTTTTCAGCCCGTAGCCGGCCATGAAGGCGAGCGCCGACTCGAAGAAGTCGAGGCGGCCAAGCGCCGGGAACTCGTCGAGCATCAGGAGCAGCCGGTGCCCTTTCGCCCTCACCTGCAGATCTTCAGTCAAGCGGCGGCCGATCTGGTTGAGGATCAGGCGAATGAGCGGCTTGGTCCGGCTGATGTCGGACGGCGGCACGACGAGGTAGAGCGTCGTCGGATGCTCGTCGTCGATAAGGTCGCTGATGCGCCAGTCGCAGCGGCGCGTGACCTCTGCCACGACAGGATCGCGATAGAGGCCAAGAAACGACATGGCGGTGGACAGCACGCCGGAGCGTTCGTTGTCTGATTTGTTCAAGAGTTCCCGCGCGGCGTTGGCGATGACCGGGTGCGGACCGCCCTCACCCAGATGGGCTGTTTTCATCATCGCGGACAGCGTCGATTCGATCGGACGCTTCGGATCGGAGAGGAAACCGGCAACGCCGGCAAGCGTCTTGTCCTTCTCGGCGTAGAGGACGTGCAAGATTGCGCCGACCAGAAGGGCGTGGCTGGTTTTCTCCCAATGGTTTCGCCGCTCGAGCGAGCCTTCGGGATCGACCAGGATGTCAGCGATGTTTTGAACGTCGCGGACTTCCCATTCGCCGCGGCGCACCTCGAGCAGCGGGTTGTAGGATGAGGATTTCGGATTGGTCGGATCAAACAGCAGGACCCGGCCATGCCTGGCGCGAAAACCCGCGGTGAGTTGCCAGTTTTCGCCCTTGATGTCGTGAACGACGGCGGAGCTCGGCCAGGTCAGCAGCGACGGGACGACGAGGCCGACACCCTTGCCCGAACGTGTGGGCGCGAAGCACAGCACATGCTCCGGCCCATCGTGGCGCAGATAGGCGCTGTCATATCGTCCAAGCACCACACCATCGGGGCCGAGAAGGCCCGTTGCCTTGACCTCCTGCTTGTCGGCCCAGCGGGCGGAGCCGTAGGTCTCGACCTTCTTGGCCTCTCGAGCCCGCCAGACCGACATGCCGATGGCGACGGCGACGCAGGCGAAACCGCCGAAAGCCGCGATAAAGGCTCCCTCTACGAAGATCGACGGCGCGTAGGCATCGAAGCCATACCACCACCAGAAGAATGACGGCGGAAGGTAAAACGGAAAGCCCAGGACACGGAACCATGGCCTGCCGAGCTCGGGCTGGAATGCCAGGCGCCAGGCTACCCATTGCGTCGCGCTCCAGGTAGTGATCAGAACGATCATCAAGACCGCGAGGATCTGGCCCCAGAGTATCTTGGTGGCGGACATAGAAGCGGTCCTTTCTTCACAACGAGGTTAGAGACCGAGGCTCCGCTTGCGGGCGAAGCTCCAGTCGATGCCGCCGTCATCGCGAGCGACGCCCGAGACGTGGCGGCCAAGATGCTTTTCGAGAGACGGCGTCCAGGGCACCAGTTGGAAACCGAGGCCGTCATCCATCATGGCGAAGCGGCCGGAGGCGAGCGTGAAACGGTGCCGGTAGGAACCGGCCACAAACTCACCACTGCGAACGCGGTTGAACGGCTGGCCGGTTTCGGCCGAGAGCTTTTCGCCGAGCGCCTCCAACTCGCGGCGACGCAGCGTGTCTATTAGGTTGCGGGTGAAGGTTGTGCGTTGGCCATGCCGCTCGCCGAGGCCCTGTTGGACGAGGTGGTCGGCACGGAGCTGCATCGCCTGCCGCACCTCGGCGCCGAAGCCGCCTTCCGACAACGCAATCGGTTCGCAGGCGATGTTCTGGCGATCGAGCCAGGTGGCGCCGGCGGCGGTAACCTGCCGCTCAATATCGAGATCGGAACGGACAGCGAGCGCCACGCGACCATGTCCCTGCGCGTCACTGAACTTGCGCAGCTCGACGATCGAACCCGGAGCGCTGTCGCCGGCGGCATCGAGATCGGACAGCTTGATGTGATGTGTGCGGCCGTCGGTGCCATCGACCACGGCGTAGGCGCTGCCCTTCAGCTCATCATCAAGGCCGCGGTCGACCAGCCGACCGACGATAGGCGAGTCAAGGCGCTCCGCCGCCAGCACATAGTTCGCCGCGCCGCGCTCGATGCCCTGTTCTGTCAAGGCGCGATGCATACGCTTGATGATGTCGCCGCGCTCACCAAGCTCGCGCAGCGTCTCCTCGGCCTTTTCGCCGATCATCCATTGGCCTGGGCCGACCTGTTCGGCAAGGCCAAGGGTTTCGAGCTTGCGCACCCGCCCGACCTTCAGCACGTGATACTCATCGGGCTGAGCGTTCGCCGGGGACGCAAGATTGACAACGCCTGTGTCGCGGCCATCGCGAACAAGCTGCCGATCAAGTTGGGTCCAGCGTTCGGCTTCGACCTGGCGCTCCAGATTGCGATGGATGTCGACATCGGTGCGCGGGCCGAGCTCCTGCGTAACAAGGTCGGCGGCGCGGGCGCGCATCCCCTCCTTGATGTAATCGCGGGAGATCACAAGATCCTGCCCATCATCAGTCTGGCCGCGCAAAATGATATGAAGGTGCGGATTGTCGGTGTTCCAGTGATCGACGCCGGCCCAATCGAGCTTCGTGCCGAGGTCCTTTTCCATTTGGCCCATCAGATCGCGGGCGAAGGATTTGAGATCCGCCATTTCGACGGCATCTTCCGGCGAGACGATGAAGCGGAAGTGGTGCCGACCATCGCTGCACCGCTCGGCAAAAGCACCGTCATCCACCTCCCCGACTTTCGGCCCGAACAGCCTTGCCTTCTCCCCGTCACGGGTGACGCCCTCGCGGCGCAGATAGCTGAGATGGGCGGCAAGCGGCGCGGCGCGCGCGTGATGTCGCACCAGCCGTGTCTTGATGATCACGGTGCGCGAGCGGCCGGTGAGGAGACGATTGGCGCGCACGCTCGCCGAGCGGCCACGCCCGAAGGTCGAGCGATTACCCGGACGGATCCGGCCGGAGCGAGAGATACGGGCGCCCGCCTTCTGGGCGGCGGCAAGCGCCTGCGCGATGAAGGGCCTGGCGCGCTGGGTGCCCGATGAGCGGATGCGGCCGGGCCGGATTCGGAATCCATCCTCACCGTTCATGACGAAGATCCGCACATCGTGTCAAAACACGGAAATCACAGGTAAATGGGTGTTCCGCCGAGGTGCGCGAAACCTTCGCACCTCGCGGAAATGCTGCATAACCTATTGAAACAACACAACCGACCGACGCCGCACCTCGCGGCCTTTTATCTCGCCATCTTCCGGTTGTTCTGCCCACCTTCCGCCTCCATCCACGCCACGGTGCGCGGGAGCATGCGGTTGCGCGAAAACGCCCATGCGCGCTCATGGCTGGATCCTGTCGCCGGCTCGCGCCACGAAGAGGTCTTCGGACAGCGGCACGATGGCGGAGATATCGCGCACGATGGCGGAGATATCGCGCACGGTGGGTGCAGAGCTCGCGTCATTTGGTGGTCGCTCGGCCGGCACGAGAGCGACAGCCTGTATGCGATCCGGCTGACCGACGAAGAGCGAGCCGTGCTTCCACGGAATGGCCTCGACAGACGTGACTGCGAAAGGGCGCATACCCTCGCTTTCACCCATCAGGGGGGCAAGTGCTGCGTCATAGGCGCGGGTCTCGGCCGGTAACGGCCGTCCGGTAAGGTAGGCTTCGTAGCGTGCAGGTCCCGCATTGTAGGCGGCCAGAAACCCCGGTGAGCCGAAGCGATCGTGCAGTTCGCGCAGGTACGCCGTTCCTGCCATGATATTGTCGCGAGGATCGAACGGATCGCGGCCGAGCGACCAGCGGGCGCGCAGGTAATCCCATGTACCCGGCATGATCTGCATCAAGCCGCGGGCACCCGCGCTGGAGACGGCGCGCACATCGCCCGCACTCTCCTTGCGCATGATGGCGCGTATCAACGCGGTCGGAACGCCGAAGCGGTGCGAGGCTTCGCTGATTTGCGTGCCGAAAGGATCGCGCTGCGACGATCGTGTGAGAGGTGTTTCCTGCGCCAAGGTCGCCGCCGGCATGACGGTCGCAACGGACAGGCCGCAAAGGAGGAGCAGAGCCATGCGCCGGGCAGCGCGAAGCGGCCCGGGCGCACCGCGATGGCTCGTCGACGGACGGCGAGCGCGCATCGTTCAATCCTTCCCGCTGCGGTCGCGCGGGCGCGCCCAGTGCAGCGACCAGGACGTTTTGTCGTCGCCATTGCGAAAGAGGTTCGCGCGTATCGGCTGCGCGAAGGTCGGGTCGTCGAGCTGGATCGAGACATAGTCTCCGGCCTTTTCGCTGGAGCGTTTCCAGCCGGCACCAATCTCGGGGCCGTCCTCGTTTCCGGCGTGAATGCGGTAGTCAGGCGCATTCTCCGTTTCGCTCGCCTCTGCCGCCAGAATGGCGATATCCAGGTTGAGGCTGAGCGTGTGGATGCGCCCGTTATAGCCAGTCTTCTGGCGCGTGAATTCTCCGATCTGCTGCATGTCAGGCTCCTGTTTTCAGTTGTGCGGTGGTGGGCTGGCGGCCCGACACGCGCCGCCGGTCGCGCGCTCACCGCATTGGCGCGCGCCTTCGAAGCGGCCGTTGCCGCCCTCGTCCGTCCACAGTGGGACGGCGCGGCCGATGATCTGGCTGGTGGCGAGGAGGCCGAAGTAGCGTCCATCGAGACTGTCGCGGACCTGCCAGTTCATCAGGAAGACTTCGCCGCTCGCGATGCGGCGGCAGCCCTGCCAGACCGGCAGGTCACGGCCGGCCCGATCACGCTCGAGCGCCGCGCCCGCCTCGATACCGTCGACGGTGATGGTGAGGTTCGAGCGACAGACTCGTTGCCCGGAAACGCCAAGGATGCGCTTCAAGAGTGGCACGCCCCTCGGCAGATAGCCGCGATCGGCGAGGAACGCCGCGAGTGGCTCGGGGGCGTCGACGGCGACAAGATCGGTGACCTCGAACGGTCCGTGAAAGCCGATCGTATAGAAGCCGATCGGTGCGCTGGCTGACGCATTCCAGATGAGCTTCGTGGGCGTCGAAGTGAGGCCGGGATAGCCGACGCCCATGGTTGCGACAACGCTGGCGAGGATGATCCCGGCGCGCGTCACGGCTCGGTCCTCTTGCGCAGCAGGAAGGCGCGATGTTGGTCGAGTGTGTAGCTGCGCGGCTCGTGGCCTGCGGTTATCCGGTTGTGGATGTGCCGCCAATGATCGGGCGACACCAACTCAGGCTCGATGTCGAGGCGCTGGATGGCGTCGATCGCCTGCAGCACGCGTTCGACCTTGGGCCAGCTCTCGACCTTCAGAAGGATGTCGCCGCCAGGCCGCACGAAGGGCAGTGTCTGATAGGCTTCGCCACGTGATACCGCACGCACGATATCGATGCGTGAGATGATCGTTCCGAAGTCGTTCGCGGCCCACCGCACGAAGGCGAAGACCGCGCCGGGACGATAGGACAGGATGCGCCGGCGACGATCAACAATCTGTTCGTGGGCGGGCGTGCCGAACCGTATCCAGTTCTCGATCCTCTTCTCGACCCAGGTCAGTTCGACATGGACGAGATTATCGGCAGCGTGGTCCGTGGCCGGGAATGCGCCGCGCATGCGGGGAGCCGCGGTGCCAGTCATTTCGGTTCTCCTGATGCAGTGGGAAATGCGCGCGCGAGCCTCGCGGGCAGCGTGTTGGCGACGAGGAGGTCGTGCTCGAAAGCGGCGATGCATGCGCGCTCCTGAGTCGTCATGTCGGTGGTCGGGCGCACGACGAAGGTCGCGAACTGATTTCCCTTGCAGGTCAATTCACCGGCGAGAAGCAGCGTCAAAGTTGCCTTGCCGACACGGCTCTTTTGATTGCGGAGTGCGGCGATCATCGGGTGGCTTTCGAGCGCGGATCAAGAGGCGGATTCGGGGCGTCAGAGACGCTGGTTGCCGTGTTGCGACCGCCAGAAACCGTCGACGTTTGGGGGGTGTTGTTGGTGGTTACGCTGAGTGCGTGGCTGGCTCGCCGGACGAGCCTCTGCACATCGCGCGCGCGCTCTTCAGAGTTAGAGTCGGGGTTAGAGTCTAAGTTAAGGGCGCGATTTCGGCTTTGCTTTCTAAGGGTTAGGCCCCGTTTGGGTTCCTGATAGCACGAGCCTGCGGTTCCCGATGGCACGATAGTTCCGGTTCCGGATAGCACGATGCCGCCCACAGGCTTTCCACAGAAGCCGATCCGCTCGAAAGCGAGCAGCGTCCGGCCGCCCATCTCCACTTCGAGGAAGAGCGTGTAGCCGGGCAGCGGCTGGCGGCGGATGATGTCGCGTAGCTCGAAGGCAAAGCGCTTGTGGGGTGACAGGCTGCCGGATTTCTGGTGCAGGTGACGGAAGTCGAAGCGCCAGCCGTCGGGCTGGCGTCCGCCATGCTTGCGCACCAGCCGATAGAGCCAGCGCTCCAGCCCGCCAGTGAGGTCGAAATAGGCGCGATCGATCGTCAGCACGAGCGCGTCATCGAGGACTGCCTGGTAGAACCAGTCGGGGACGATCAACTCGATCCCCGCGGGTTTGCCATGGCGATCGATGCGCTCCTGCCACTCATTGATCCATGAGAAGCGGTGACGCCGGCCTTCGGCGGGCTGACGAATCGTCGTCGAGACGGTGGTCGACTGCAGCCGGTCAAGCCCCGCCTTCAGGCGCTGATAGTCGCGCAGGCTCTTGCCGCGGCCAACGAAGGTCAGAATCTCATAGGGCGTGGCGGCCATCAGACGCGAGGTGCGAAGGCCCGCGTCGCGCGCCTCGACGATCTGGCTTGCGGCCCAGATCAGGATGTCGGCGTCCCAGATGGTCGCCATGCCATGATCGGGTACGGCTTCGACCCGGATCGTGACGTTGCCGGCCGTGAAGTCGATTGGCGCGACGCGATGGGTCTTGGAGAGGGAGAAGAACGGATAGGCCATGAGATCCTGCGCATCTCGTGGGGCGAAGTCGCCAGGCAGCGCCCTGAACAGGTCAAGCTGCCCGCGCTCCGAAAGGGATTGGTTTCGCGTCGCCATTTGGAATCCGCGCGCGATCAGCGTGTGTATCGTCCGCCGTGCGTCTGCGGCGTCGGCATGTGACGCTTGGCCGGCAGGACCGACCCACGAGGGTCGGATGTTGAGGTGACAGCGCCGCGTTCGGCCCAAGCCTGAAGATCGTCGACGGCATAGACGACACGGCCGCCGAGCTTGCGGTAGGAAGGGCCAGTGCCATAGGTACGGTGCTTTTCGAGCGTGCGGGCGGACAGGCTGAGGAAATCCGCGGCTTCCTTGGTGCGCAGGAAGCGCGGCGGCAAAACGGCGATATCGGGTCGCATGGGTCGAACCTCCGTGGGGTTTTGGGCAACCGCTGGCGTTCAGCGGTGGGCGGAGACCACGGTGGCGGAGAATGGGCTTCGCAAGGGATGGGGAAGTTGAGGGGGGCTAAAACTCCACCCCCTTTGCGCGGCCAGACCCGCTAGGATCGACGGCGATGACGCAGGATTTGCAAATAGCCGCCGCCGATCATGGCGGTGGCGCCTTCGACCAGGCCGATCACCGCATCGCGCAGCGCGGAGGTCTTCCAGGGATCGGCGGCGACGCGCTTAGACCCGTAAAGCGCGATCGCAATGTCGCGGTAGCTCGCGCCATTCGAGTGGCCGTCAGCGGCCTGCATCATCAGTCGAAAGCGGCGGCGCTGCTGCGGGGTCATCCGCGTGTCCGAAGGTGGGGGGCGCCCCTGCAAGGAACGCCAGAAACGGGCGAGTGCTTCGATCCGTCCCAACGTCTCTGCATCCAGGGGGATCAGCGCCGCCAAAGGACCGTGCGGCTCACTACCGGGCAGAAGCAAAAGTTGAGTGGCGACACCTGCACTATGGACAGTGTGACGTCCTTCCGGGCTGTCGTGGAGCACGCCCGGGCCGGTCAACGGCGTCGATCGCAAGGAAGACAGAAATTCCGGCGCCGGCACGAGAGAAACCACAGCTGGATCGACGTCAGGCGACCAGAAAACGTCTTGCGCCAAGGCGGACAAATCCGGCCTGGCCGGGAAATCGTAACCCCCACTGCCGCTGTGCCTCAGGGGGAACGGTGCTTTTTCGGCTCTTGTGGTCAGGAGCGCTTGGTAGTGCCGTTGATAGGGTTCGTGACGCCGCAGACACTCCCAGGCGAGCCCCTCGATGGGTAATGTATCGAAATAGTCGTAACTGTCATTGTCTCGCCAATGCGACGTATCCGGCCTCATCCAAGAGCTCCTCGCAAACAACGCGTAAACCCCGCCTCCGAACGATTCCGTGTTGTAGCGATTGGCGGAAGACTCTTGCTGGGCATCGGGTGATGCCGCTTCGGCATCACCCGCGAACCACAGGTGCTGTGGTGCTAGCTGCCGGGTCGACGCAAGAGATGACGGTAGCCTGCACGCGCCATCCAGCGCGCTCGCGCCAGATGGCTGTCGTGGATGCGCCGGGCGCGTTGTGGCTCCTTCGTCAGATCAATGCCGAAGAGGATTTCGACCACCTCGCGCCAGTCCGCACCGTCGTCGGCGGCGTCAAGCAGGCGCATATAGAGCTTGACGTGGTCCCGATCGTATTCGGTGAGTTCGTCACTGGTCGGCGCGGTTTCGTCAAACGGCTCGATCATCGCTTGCCTCCTCTTCACAGAGTGAGCCTGCATTTTATAGAAGCAATTTTGCCAGCGGAGGATGGTTGATCAGCATCGGGCGATGCGGTTTCGGCATCGCTCTCAGCTTGGGAGAACCGAACCGGACGTCCGCGGAAGAAGGCCCCGGCCTTCCGGCCGGGGCCTGCGCGGGTCCTTAGTCACCCCGCCGTGCGTTCGGGCGGGACCAGATGAGCGAGAAACCCTCACCTTCCTCGTCGTCGAAGAGGTTGGCGTAGATCGGGGCGTTGAAGCTCGGATCGTCGAGCTTGAGACCCAGGTAGTCGCGGCCCTCGTTGGAGGTCTTCGACCATGCGGCACCGATCTCGGCGCGGCCGACCAGCACCCGGTGGCTGGGAGCGTTCTCGCCAGTGGCGCGTGTGTCTGGGACGATGCGCACGTTCTTGGCCTGGACGCTGAGGGTGACGATTTCACCGGTGAACTCGTTCGAGGCGGACTTCTTGAAGGTGCCGATGGTAGCCATTGTAAGTCTCCATTTTCTGATCCCGAGCCCGCACCATGCGGCCTCGATGGCGATCACTTGGCCGGAGGCGAGCGACGACGCATCGCTTGCGACCGGAGCAACGCGGAGGACGGCGCAGGAACGACTTTCTTGTCTCGCGAGGAATGGCGGTGCTCGGGGTCCTCATGCCCTTGCGGCATGGGGTGGGAGCCGGCAGGGGAAGAAAGTAGAGACGCGCCGTTGCGGCCTAGGCGGTCGAGGCTTCAGCCGTCCTTCGGCCAGATCAGCCCATTGAAGAGGCGGTTTGGAGCGCTCTTGGGACAGATTGGCAACGGCGACGTTGGCGAACAACGAGCCTCCAGCAGATCGTTGCGAGTTCACTGGCGTCGTCCACGCATTCCAAACGCCGGGAACCCCACGCACCTCCAGCGCGGCAGTCACCGGCCGCGCTGCCGTCCTGCCACCGATTGGTCGGCCTGCCATGCGGCATCGACCGAAAAATGTCCAAGTCCACAGACGGGGCCGCGCCGGCACGTGGCCGTTGCTCGATCCATGGCATGCATCCCGAGTGCTCCAACCACCGAGGACAAGGAGGCCAAGCCTTCATCGCTCTGGTCCACCCGCCTCGCTCGCGCGGGTTTAAGCTCGAACCATGTCCCTACCGGATTGGTCGGCGGCGGCCATGCCCGCGACCCGCAGATATGCCGTGACGCCGACGGCGATCGCGCCAATGACGGAAAAGACGACCTGCCAGACTTCCGAAGGCATCATGTGATTCGCGATGCCATGAGTGGTATGGTATCCGGCAACGATCGCGGGAGCGACGAAGACCATCGCGATCGCCAGCTTTGCCCACATTGGCCTGATAACGCAGAGGAGGATTTGGCCGACGCCGAGTGTCAACCCGGCTGCGAGGATGCCGACAAGGATCGCGCCAAGCCAGCCGGTACCGGTGTTGAATGCCCATGTACTTGCGTTGACGCCGACGACCAAAGGGAGGGCGACGATAGCAAGCGTGAAGAGCAACCAGCACAAGATGCCGATGGCCGCGATGCAAAGGAGAATGCCGAGGATGATCATGGTGGTGTCTCCGAGAGAATGACTCTGGTGATTGCGCCTTCCACCACCACCTGGCGCAGTGCACAGCATAGCAAGGGAAAAGCGCGGGCGAAACCCGCCGGTGTTCTTGCATCGCCAAGCGCGATGTCCGCCCCGTCATGGGGTGAATGGGTCAATTTCGCCGATGATGGCTGTGTCGTCGCCGTCATACTCGTTAGCCGGGACGACCGAGAGAGTGCCGTCGCCAGCACGAAAGATGACGATGGTGACCATGAGAGTGGCGGCGAGGCTGAAGGCGAAGGCATGTGCGTCGGCGAAGGACATCGATCCGGCTCCTGTTTGAAGCGGAGGACCCTCCCCCGCTGACAGGCGCCCGATGTGTTCGGCCGATGGCCGCAATCACCGCGAAGGTGAAGCCGGAGCGGCGGCACGCTTCGCGTAGTCCGACCCCTTGCGGGTTGATGGCGTCAGGCCGTCGGCCGGACCAAGGATCAGCGCAATGGATCGCGGGTGTGGTCATCTTCAAGTCAGGAGCAGCGGGCGTTGTTGGCGCGACGCCCGTGCTACAGGAGAGCCTGAGCAAGCTGTCGCGCGATGTGGCGGGCGTCGAGCGAGAAACCGGGCGGCCATGATCGCGATGGGTCCCGTTGGAAGCCGCCACGCTGAAAATGAGGATGAAGCTGGGCGATGACGCTGTGCACTCGCGGTGGCAGGCCCAATCCAGCTCGTTCGGCGTAAAGAGCCGCTTTGCCGAGATCGTGCCCGAAATGGCGGCGGTTCCAAGGATCGCCGGTCGCAACTCTGAGAAGATGTAGACTTCAGGAGCAATTCAATGGCGATGGCGATGGCGTGAAGGACCGCATTGATGCGGCGGCGCTTATGCGCCGCCGTTGCCTAGCCGATAGACCGGGATACCGAGCTTGCGAGCCTTGTCCGCCAGGTTCTCCTGAATGCCGGTGCCCGGAAAGACGATGACGCCGATCGGCATGACCGCCAACATCTGGTCGTTGCGCTTGAAGGGAGCGGCCTTGGCATGTTTGCTCCAGTCGGGCTTGAAGGCGACCTGCTGCACCTTGCGATGATCGGCCCAGCGGGCGGCGATCTTTTCGGCGCCTTTCGGTGATCCGCCGTGCATCAGCACCATGTCGGGGTGCTTGGCGCGGATTTGGTCGAGCTTTGCCCAGATCAGCTCGTGATCGGCCGTATCGCCGCCGGAGAAGGCGATCTTGGGGCCGGCGGGTAACATGATTTCGGTTTCCGCGCGCCGCTTGGCCGTGAGGAAGTCGCGGCTATCGATCAATGCGGCGGTGAGATGGTGGTGGTTGACCATCGACCCCGTGCGCGGTCGCCAGGCCGAGCCGGTGTGCTGATCGTAGTGATCGGCGGCCTGGTCACGCATGAGCTCGAAGGCGTCGCGCCGTTCGATCATGGTCTGGCCCTGGGCGGTGAGTGTCTCGAGTTCAACCGCCTTGATCTCGCTGCCGTCCTGTTCGCGCTGCAGGCGGCGCTGGGCCTGCTCGTTGTCGTCCAGTTGCCGCTCGATCCGTTGTACAGCTCGGTGGAAGACATTGGTGACGGACCAGAGGAGGTCATCGAGGTCGGGTTCGAGGCGCGTGTCGCTCAGGGTGGCGATGAGGGCGTCAAAGATGTCGGCGACGGCTCCGGCCGCGTGGTCGCCACCAGGGAGCGGTCGCGGATCGGGCTCGTCGGCAAATGGGCGCCAGCCATAGAGCTGGAGTTCGGTGAGGATGTGATCGGTCGGAGAAGCGGCGTGGTGCGGTTCGGTGTCGTCGTGCTCGCTCATGGGGATGCTCCCGTCGGTTTGACCGCGACCCTCGCGGCCTTCATGGCGACGAGAGCCCACGGGCGGGACGGTCCGACACCCGCAGCGTAGCGGAGGGCCGGAGCGTAGCGGAGGATGGCGGCGGCCGGCTATTTTGCCTCGCGATGGAAAGGCGTCGCGACCAATCGCTGCCATTCGCGAGCAGTCGCGCGCCGCGGAAAATAGTCGGCCGCCGCCATTGCCTGGCCGGCCCGATTGTGGGCCGATCGCCCTCTCGAAGGCCGGGTCGCGGTTCCCTACCGGCGGGCTCCCATCCATGCGATGCGGCCACACCGTGCGCCGCGCGCTTCCCTTCCCGCCTCACGCCGCCCGTGTCAGATAGCGGATGCGATCCCTGCGCATGAGCTGGTCCGCAATCGAGGCGCGGAAGGTGGCAAGTCCGAAATGGCGGAGATCTTCGTTAAAATCCTCCATGAACGGCGAAAGAACGATCGCCTCGATCCCGGCGTCGATCGCGCGCTCGAGCAGGCTGTCGCGGGCACCGTCACCGGCCGGATCTTTGTCGCGGATGACATAGAGCCGCTGCAGGTTCGGCGGGAACAGGATGGCGGCGAGATGAGCCGCCGAGAGAGCCGCCGCCATCGCCATGTCGGGCAAGGCGCATCTGAGCGACAGCGTCGTCTCGATGCCTTCGCCTGCCGCCATGACGCTGCCAGGTACGCCGAAGCGGACGGCGTGACCGAGGAGGTTACCCATTGCCCGACGCGGCGTGTCGACGAGTGCCTTGCCGGCGCCGTCCGGTGCGAGCCAGGTGCGGTGCGCGCCGGTCAGATGTCCATCGAGATCGGTGACAGCAGCGATCATCGCCGGCAAGGTCCTGGTCGGTCCATGATCGTCTGGCCGGTAGTAGCAGTGTGGATGGAACTGCAAGGCTGTGGTTCCGTGCAAAGTCGTAATGCTACGTCCACGCAAATACGTTTCCACGAGGGTGCCGATAATGGGCTTCGACATGGCGACCAGTCGGCGAGCCGCTTCCGGAGAGCCAATGGGGACCTGCGTGATCGGCTCGGCCGGTCGGGGTGGCATGGCATCTGGCATAGCGAGAAACACGCGCGCCTCGTCGGCGACGTCCCGGAAATTGACCAGTCCGAGGGATTCGCGGATGACATCAAGCAGGTCGCCATGCTCGCCGGTAGCGGCGTCGGTCCATTTGCCTGGAGGTCCCTTCGGGGATGGCTGCAGACGCACGAACATCGAGCGGCCCGGCGCATTGCGGACGTCGCCGACAGTCCAATAGTTGCCCTGGCGACGGCCATTGGAGAGGTAGTGGCGGCACACCGCCTCGGCATATGCGCCGAGGCGGTGTGCCAGGTCGCATGCAGCGTGACGCGGACTCATGCAGCCTCCCGCTCACTGACCCGATCGATTGGGAAGTGGTCGAGCACGCGCTCCAGCACGGCGAGCCCGTTGGCGTCGATCGGCACGAACATCCTGAGCTTCCACGAAATGATCTCGTGGAAGAGACCGTACGCGGTGAGGCGCTCGCGCATCGCGTCGGTGAAGCCGGACAATTCGATGCGCCATGCGCCCATGACGCGGCTGCGGCGAAGCTGGAGATCCTCGGCAAGATCGAGGATGGTCCGGCCGTCCATCAGAACCGCAAACGCCTGCTCCGGCGACAGCAGCACCACGTTCGTCGCAGAGGCCTTGGCGGCCCATGCCGGCGAGACGCGGCGGCCGATGAGGCGCTCGCCCTCGTCGGTCTGAAGTCGACAAACGCGGGTCGACTCGTTGGGCAGGCGCTTCCAGATCGGTAGCAGCAGGCCGGTGACCATGTGCAAGACCGAGTCCGAAAACTCCGGCACCCCGGCGATTTCGGCCGTCCAGGCAGATATGAACGCCTCGCGGTCGGCCTCGATCCAGCGTGTTTCGCCCATAGCCTTGAGCGGCATGTTCTGGCCTTCCATCGGCCGGATCAGGCGGACACGTCGCTCGACCTCGCCATCGTCGAGCATGACGCTGGGGGTCGGGATCTGCACGGCGGCGCGGCCCGATTGCTCGTTGATGAGCAGTAAGGCACGCGGATCGCGGAGATGAACGAGCGCCGCATTGAGCGTGACGGGCCGATTGCGCTTGCGTTCGGTGATCGTGAGCAGGCGGCTTTCGGCGCCAGTGCGCGGATGGGTGTAGATCACCTGCCGATCGGTGACGACGAAGTTTTCGGCCTGCAGCGTCTCCAGCCCGGCGTCGTAGGTGCCTGACGCGATCGCGCCCTCGATGCGCGCCGCCAGCAGTTGCTCGAAGGCACCGAACAGCACGCCCTGCAGCGCAATGGTCAGTGCGAGCAGGCGATTGAGGAAGGTGGTGATCGGCGGCAACTCGTCCTTGATGCCATTGGCATCCATCAGCTTGAGACCCGTCGCCGCCTCGAAACGGTCGAGCGAGCAGCCCTCGACCTTGCCGCGTACGATCAGCAGATAGAGTTGCCGTAGCGCATCGCGGGCATGGTGGCTTTCCAGATTGTCCTCTGGCCGGAACAGGCCCTGGCCGCCGGTCTGGCGCTGGCCGCGCGTGATTGCGCCTAGCGTATCGAGCCTTCGCGCGATCGTCGAGAGGAAGCGCTTTTCCGCCTTCACATTGGTCGAGATCGGCCGGAAGAGCGGCGGCTGCGCCTGATTGGTGCGATGCGTGCGGCCCAGGCCCTGAATGGCGGTGTCGGCTTTCCAGCCGGCTTCGAGCAGATAATGCACACGCAGCCGCGTGTTCCGGGCCGACAGTTCGGCGTGGTAGCTCCTCCCCGTTCCGCCCGCGTCCGAAAAAACCAGAACGCGCTTCTGGTCATCCATGAAGGCCTGCGTCTCGGCGAGGTTGGCTGACCCGGCACGGTTTTCAACGACAAGGCGCTCGCCCTTCCGGACAATGCGGCGCGAGCGACCGGTGACCTCGGCCACGATGTCCACCCCGAAATGCTGGACGATCTGGTCGAGCGCGCCGGGGACAGGCGTCAAGCTGGCGAGTTTGGCGATCAACTCGTCGCGCCGGGCGACCGCCTCGCGGCTCTCGACGGGCTGGCCATCGCGGTAGACCGGGCGCGACGACAGATTGCCCTCGCTGTCGGTGTACGGCTCGTAGAGCTGCACGGGGAAGGAATGGGCTAGGTAGTCAAGGACATATTCGCGGGGCGTGATGTCGACGCGAACGTCGTTCCATTCCTCGGTCGGGAGTTCGGCCAGCCGCCGTTCCATGAGCGCCTCGCCCGTCGAGACGATCTGGACAACGGCCGCATGGCCCTCCTCCAGATCGTGGGTGATGGAGCGGACCAGGGTCGGTGTCTTCATGCTGGTCAACAAATGACCGAAGAAGCGCTGCTTGGCGCTTTCAAAGGCGCTGCGCGCGGCCGACTTGGCCTGGGCATTGAGCGTACCGGTGCTGCCGGTGATGTTGGCCGCCTGCATCGCCGCATCGAGATTGTTATGGATGACGCCGAAGGCCCCAGCGTACGCGTCATAGATGCGGACCTGTTCGGGCGTCAGCTCATGCTCGAGCAGTTCGTATTCGACGCCGTTGAAAGAGAGGGAGCGGGCGGTGTAGAGGCCGAGTGCCCTGAGGTCGCGTGCCAGCACTTCCATCGCCGCCACGCCGCCGGCCTCGATCGCCTCGACGAACTCGGCGCGGGTCGAGAATGGAAAATGCTCGCCGCCCCAGAGGCCGAGCCGCTGGGCATAAGCGAGATTGTGGACGGTGGTCGCGCCAGTCGCCGATACATAGACGATGCGGGCGTTCGGCAGGGCGTGCTGTAGCCTCAGGCCGGCACGGCCTTGATGGGAGGGAGCGGCGTCGCCGCGTTCGCCCTTGCCGCCACCGGCGTTTTGCATGGCGTGCGCCTCGTCGAAAATGATGACCCCATCGAAATCCGGACCCAACCATTCGACGATTTGTTTGACCCGCGAAACCTTCTCGCCGCGATCGTCGGAGCGTAGCGTGGCATAGGTGGTGAACAGGATGCCTTCCGCCAGCGTGACCGGCCTGCCCTGCGGGAAGCGGGAGAGCGGGGTGACCAGCAAGCGCTCCATGCCGAGCGCGGACCAGTCGCGCCGCGCATCCTCGATCAGCTTGTCGGACTTGGAGATCCAGACCGCCTTACGACGGCCCTGCATCCAATTGTCTAGGATTACGGCGGCGGATTCCCGGCCTTTGCCCACCCCAGTGCCGTCGCCGATCATGAAGCCTTGCCGGAAGCGCACGGCCCCCGCCGCGTCATCGGCCGCGGCGCTAACCATGTCAAAGGCCTCGTCGAGCGTCCAGGCGCCGGCGAGATACTCGGCGTGAGCCTCGCCCGCATAGATGACGGTCTCGAGCTGCGCGTCCGAGAGCAGGTCAAGGACGTTCTTCGGTAGGCGCGGCCGGTAGCCCGGCTTGGGTGGCGCTACCGAGGCCATGGCCGCCGATTGAACGAGCTTGGTGGGGTGAGCCCGCGAGCCGGGAATGCGGATCGCCTGAAGCCCGTAGGCCTCATAGATGGCGTCGCTGATCTTGCCGTTCTCGGCGGCCTGCCAGTCGACAGCCTCATAGGCGAGGTCGATAGCTTCCGGTTCGGCGATCGACATGCGTGGCGTGGTACTCGCCGAGCGTGTGAGATAGCCGTGCACTTTGCGGGCCGCGGCGACCGCCGATGTCGCGCTGGGAAGGGCGGCCATCACGACCGGCGGCCGCGCGGGAAGGCGCTCCTCAATCCACGTGAGGAGCGTTGCCGCATCCGGAGCGATGCCGGGAGCATCCGGGAAGAGCGAGGGATCGTCCGCCGGCACCCTGTCGATGACGGTGAGGCGCGTCGGGAAGGTCGTGCCGTGCTTGGCATAGACCGAGCCATCGATGGCGGCGGAGAAGACCATGCGACCACGCTCCTGCAGGCGAGTGAAGGCGGCGGTCCAGGTCGGATGGTCGGGCGCGAAGTTCGCACCGGTGATCGTCACCAGCCGCCCGCCGGGCGCAAGGCGCGACAGCGCCGAGGCGATGTGCCGCCAGGCCGCGTCGGCCATGCGGCCCTCGACATTGGCCATGACCGAAAAGGGCGGGTTCATCAGCACCACGCTCGGCACGGCGCCGGGATCGAGATGGTCGTCGATTTGGGCGGCGTCGAAGCGGCTGGCGGAGACGCCCGGAAAGAGACACGAGAGAAGTGCCGCGCGCGTCTCGGCAAGCTCGTTGAGGATGAGCGAGGCGCCGGCTATCTCGGCCAGGATGGCGAGCAGCCCGGTGCCGGCGGAAGGCTCCAGCACACGGTCGCCGGGCGTGATGGCGGCGGCCGTTGCGGCGACCAGGCCGAGCGGAATCGGCGTCGAGAACTGCTGGAAGGTCTGTGCTTCTTCGGACCGGCGCGTATGCGTCGGCATCAGCCCTGCGATCTTCGACAAAGCGGACAGCCGTGCAGCCGGAGATTCGGCTTTGCGGGAGAGCGCCTTTCCGTACTTGCGGAGGAAAAGGACCGTTGCGGCCTCGCAGGCATCGTAGGCCTGCTTCCAGTCCCAGGCGCCGGCGGCGTCGGAGGCGCCGAATGCGGCTTCCATCGCCGAGCGGAGCTTTGTCGCGTCGATGCACTCGCCGCGTTCGAGACGGGGAAGCAGCAGGCCGGCGGCGGCGAAGATAGCGCCGGCAGCACGGGTTTGGGCGAGCGGGAGCGGCGCGGCGGTTGGAACCGCCGCGGCGGGCGAGATCATGTACATGGTGTGAACCTCGGGAGAGCGGGGACAGGACCGAGCCGCGCGGCGCTCTCTCTGGACCGCACGGTTTCCAAACCCATCCCGGCCCGCCTCTCCCTCTCAGGTCCCGCCGAAGCTAAAATGAAACAAGCGCCCCGCCATGAGGTTGAGCGCTTGCCGGTATCAACCGATCTCGATCATATTCCGCCGTCAGGCTCCGACTTCTGTAGCAAACCTTTGGCGTCGTCGGGATCGGGCGGCAGGTAGGCATCATAGGGATTGCCGTCGGCAAGATGACCGAACGGGGTGAACACGTAGTCCGCGCCCTCCCGCCCGACCGCGCAAATTACATAACGCCGCTGCCCGGTCGCCGCGTCGGCGCATTCCATCAACGCGAGGTTGCCGTCGCTGGCGGCACGAAGCAGCGTCTGGAAGTTGCTGCGGGCATGGTCGGGAATGCTCATGGCAAGTCCTTCGCATCTCCGGGTTCAACTGGATCGCGGGCGGCCCGCGAGGATCGCTTCGCCGCGCGCGATCGCCCATTCGGCCTTGCCGAGCCACCCCGGCGGCGTCGGTCGGCGGGCCCTTAGCATCGCCGACAATGATCTTGAGCAAGCCAGCATGAGTTCGAATTGTGCGGCCTTGCGCTGCACCGCTTCCCCAAAATGTGCATGAACCGGAATGGCCTGTCCACGATACGCGGCACCGGCGCCCTCCCATATGCCGGTGACATGGGCTTCGCCCGAGGACTCGCAATCCTCCCGCTGACCCGAACAGTCAGTGTCCTCGATGGCAAATCGGCACGCGACGTCGGGTGTCTCAGCCAAATAGGTTGAATGCCGGAACACTGGTAGGTGGTACGTCGTCTCGATGGTGAATTGCGGCATTTGCTGCTCCTGAAAAAGGGCGGCCCGGCGTTCGTCTCCGAGCCCCGGCCGGCGGGTCGAGGTTGATGTCCATGCGTGCAGGTGTTACGCCGCCGCCCGCCCCTCGACGACGTCGGCGCCGACTTCGTCAGCGGTGACGTCTTCAAGACGCGCATTGCGGTACCCGGTCTTGGCCAACCAGAGTGCGGCCGCCTCCCGGCTCTCGGCGAGGTACAGCAACTCTTCGTCGTCGCCGATCTGCTGCAGGACCCGGACCATGCCGATACCGGGCTGCTCGACGATCTTGAAGCTGAGGTCGCTGTCGACCGAGTAGGTTCGCATGACCGTCACGAGGATGACGCCGCCGGAGGAGAAGTTACCTTCATTGAGCGTGATCGAGGCCGGTGCGCTGTAGGTCGGACGGTCGCGCGGCGATGCCTTGCGGACCAGACGGCCGAGGCGTTGCGACGGCCCCAGTCGGCGAGCTTGCGGGTAAAGCGCGCCGGCGGTTTGGGGGTGCCGTCCGAGTACTGGATCAGCGAGCCTAGCGGGGCGTTGTCATAGACGATGTGGGCGGACATGGATGTCTCCTGAAACGAAAAGGCCCGACAGGGCGTCGGGCCATGAGGGTGAGGTGAAGGGGAACGGGGCGACCGGAGTCGCCCCGTCGATGGGTGCTATTCGGCAGCGACAGCGTGTGCGATGACCTCATCGGCTGCCGCCGAGTCGTCTTCGTCATCGCCGGCGAGGAATTCGGGCAGGTCAGGTTCCTCGCCCTCGCCCGGCTGCGCGGGCCGTGCGTCATGATCGATCAGACGGAGCGGTTCGGGTAGCCAGCCACTATCGGCAAGGAGGCGTTCGGCCTCCTTGGCCATGTCGCCCTTCTTGAGGTGGTCGATGAGTTGAGCCGCCTGCTCGCTGGCACCTTCGCGCACGGCTTCGAGGATGCGGGACTTGGTGACCCGGCCGAGATAATTATCGACCGTCGGCCGCCAGCCCGCATCCACCATGTCGAGCCCGGTGGCGTGGGAGAGCCGGTCGGCTTCGCGCAAGCGCTGCTCCAGCCCGTGCTGGGAAACGCCGCTGCCATAGGGGTTAGGTCGCTCGAACAGCGCGTTGATCCCATAGCTGACGCAATGCGCCAGCAGTGCGTGCTGACTGGCTTCATCGAGACTGTCGAGCCAAGCCCACAGAGTCTGATCGTCACCGAGCGGAATGTCGCCCTTCCACGCCTCATGGCGTTCGTCGATCGCCTTGGCCGCGGGGCTGTCTTTCAGCTCGGCGTCTTGCGTCGGCAAGTGGACATGTCGGACGAACGCCTCGAGGCAGCCAGTCGCGGAGCGATGACCGAAGGTGTCGAGGACGAGCCGATGCAACAGCGCCGTGATGGCCACATGCTGGTTCTCGGCCACGGCATTGCGCAGCGCCAACGTGCGATACGCGGTGAGCTCGATCACCAGGCGTTCGGGCAGCGGCTTGATGGCGTCGCCGTCATCCTCATCGGGCTCGGACGTTTGCGCGCCGATGGTGATGGTGGCGCGGCGAACCGAAGGATCGTCGCTTCCCTCCTCGCTCCCGGTCACACCGCCGGGCTCGGCGGCGTCGCCGTCGACCGCTTCCAGCGCTTCGTCCTCGGGGCGCACATATCCGCGATCGACGACCAGGTCACCGTCACGGTCGATGCTGATGAAGGCACCGGCGCGGCCGATATCGGCGGGATCGTAGTTCATCGGGCGGCTCTCGAACGCCTCCAGCACAGACTCGATCTCGCCGAGACGTTGATCGACCGCGTCGGGGAGTTCGTCGGATTCACCATACTCGGCTTCCAGCCGTTCGTACTCCGCGCGCAGGGCTTCGCGTTCCGCCCGCTCCGCGTCGGTCAGATCGACGGGGGTGCCGGCCAGTGCCCGCAGACCGTGATTATGGCCATAAGGCAGATCGACATCGACCACGATCCACTTCCAGCCCTCCGTCGCGATTTCGTCGGCGATCGACTTCAGCTTGTCGCGGACCAAGCGGTCGAGCAGAGCGGGGTCCTGAAGCCAGCCGCCATTGTCGGCCTCGAACAGGTCGCGCAGCACCATGCCGCCGGCAGCGACATACGCGTCGACACCGACGAACAGCGCCCGGCGATCGCTTGCCCGCACAGTGGTTTCCGTCAAAAGGCGCCGGATCTGCTGCGGCTCCTTCGACCAGGAGTTCTCGAGCGCCTCCCAGACCTGCTCCTGACGGGCGTGATCGTCGGTCACGGTAAAGGCCATGAGATGCTCGAGTTGCATTCCCTCCTGCTCGTAGACCTCGTGCAGCTTGGGCGAAACTTTTGCGAGCCGCAGGCGCTGCTGGACAAAGGTAGCGGACACGAAGAAGCGTGCCGCAATCTCCTCATGGCTGGCGCCCTGATCGTGCAGGGTCTGGAAGGCCCGGAACATATCCAGGGGATGTAAATCTTCGCGCTGAAAATTCTCGGCCAGCGAGTCCTCCTCGATCGGGATCGCGCTGTGGGCGTCGCTGACGACGCAGGGAACCGGCTCGGTCTTGATCATGCGCTTCTGCTTGACCAGCAGTTCCAGCGCGCGATAGCGGCGCCCACCAGCCGGCACCTCAAACATGCCGGTCTCATTGCCCTCGCCATCCAGCACTGGCCGGACGTTGAGACTCTGCAAGAGGCCGCGTCGTGCGATCGAGGCGGCGAGGTCCTCTATCGTTTCCCCGCGCTTGATGCGCCGGACATTGGCCTGGCTCAGCACCAGCTTGTTGAAGGGGATGTCACGTGAAGCGTTGAGGGTGATCTTCTGCTTGGGCGTAGCCATGTGGACTGTCTCCGCGACGGGCGGCCGAGACTCTCTCGACCTCCAAACCCGTCAAAAGAAACGGGCGCAGCCCTCTCACTCTGAGGACTGCGCGGCACACCGAAAATCCGGAGGGCGACAGGGCCGCAGACACGACTTTGCGCATCTGGCATTGGGGATTTCAAGCTGAGATCTCACGCGCCGTCTCGGCCAGACTGGGCGGCGTGGTAGAGGATGCGTTCCGCGTCGCGAAGGCTTTCCGGCCCGGCGGGCGGCCTCTGCCCAGACCGAAATCGGTAGGTCGGTGGTAAAGAGGATATCGCGCTCGATACCCACGCGGATAGGCAGCCCGACCGACGTCATCTCGAAGAGCGAGAAACTGCCCTGCTCGGGATATCCGAGACCGGCGAGACCGAACATGATGTCACCATCGGCACTCAGCTCGGTTGCGAGCCAGGTTCCTTCGTCGAGCGGATTGAAGAGCTTCACGACCGGTACGTGATCGGCGTTAACCCACTGTGTCGCCGGCCGCCTCATCCCCTTCGGTGCCGGCCCAGCGTGCTCCTGGACGCGCTTCCATAGCCGTTCGCGAATAGGGCGGCTGGAGTTGATGAACGCTGAGCCTACATACTGGCCGGTCTTCCGGTCGGCCATCAGCGCAAAGGCCGGCTTGCCGGGTTCACGCTCGACGCCAAGCAAATCGTATTCTTCCACCATGTAGCTTTTCACCTTCAGCCAGGCGGACGACCGGCCGCTGCGGTATTTGCTGTCACGTCGCTTCGATACCATACCCTCAAGGCCGGCTTCATCGATCAGGTGGAATATGGCTTTAGCGTCTCCGGGCAGCGCTTGGCTGAACTGGATGCGGTCATCAGGCAAGATGAGGCCTTCCAGGATTTCGCGTCTGTCTTCGATATCCATGTCCCGCAGATCGTGACCGTTCAAGTGGAGGAGATCGAAGGCGACGAAGTAGAGGTCATGCTGGCGGCTGGTGATGGCTTTGCGCAGCGCCTGATAGTCCGAAAGGCCGGCTTCGTTGAGTACGACTATTTCGCCGTCTATGATGGCATTCTCAACGCCAAGGCGTTTTGCGGCACCGGCCAGATCCCTGTATTTTGCCGTCCAATTGTGGCCGTTGCGCGTGAAGATGCGCACGTCATGATCGATGATGATTTGGCTGCGGTAGCCGTCGAACTTGACTTCGTGAATCCATTCGTCGCCTTCGGGAGGCTTCTCGACCAAGGTCGGCAGCAAAGGCTCGACGAACTTTAGACGCATGAACTCACCCACACCCGGCGATTCAATTAGCTTGTGCTGAAATGGTTCCGAAACCGGAAAACCGGCTTTTGGTGCAACAAACACGCTAAATGAACGTTGCTCGATATTCGCAGGAGGAATCGAGATATGGCCGATGACAAGAGCAAGCGGGATTTCCGCGATCGGGACCGTGTCTCAGCCGACGAGGATTATGAAGTTGAATATTTCGCAACAAAGACCGGCATCACACCCCAGCAGGTCAAAGAGTTGATTGCGAAGCACGGCAACCAACGCGAGACGTTGGAGCGGGAAGCCAAGGCGCTGCGGAAACAATGACCAGGCTATCTGATCTCGGCAGACCACTGATCGGGCACCGACATGAAGGCCCGCCCGCGAGCGAACTCGCGCATTTCCTCCCTTGCCCTGTTTGCGGGCAACAGATCGATATGCGCGATTTTCGCCAGGTCACCTATCATGCCGATCCGCAGCACGAGCCGCTCGAACTGGACGCGTAGGACGCAAAAAGCTCGACTGCTGAATTGAGTTTTAATCCATGTTTTGGCGAAACGTGGCGGGGCTGCACCGGCCATTGCTATGGGTCCAACCGCCGATTCAATTGGCTCGTGCTGAAATGGGTCCAAGATCAAATAGGCATGGAAACCAAAAAGCTCTTGTTGCGTTCGGCGCACTAAAAGGTCGGGAGGTTGTGCCATGGGCACCTTTTTACCGCTGTTCGTTAAGCTGGTAGACCGTAAATCAATGACGGTTTCCTCTATCTGTGAGGCCGAGGAAGCGCTCCAGGGGCAGTGGCCAAATAAGGGTGCGGCGGCCTATAGGGATGCGTGCCGATTGATCGCGGAGGCCAAGGATGGAAGCTGCAGTCCGGCCGTAGCATTTGCGGCGTTCAAGGCCGCCGCTATCGACCAGCACCTGCTGCAGCCCGAGCCCGGCGCTCGGCATGTTCGACACAACGTGCCATAAACCATCGTGATGATTAACCGCCGTCCCCTAGTATCAAATAGGGACCGACACAGGGGAGTCTCGCTTGGTCGCGCGACGGTGGGCTCGCACCGACCGGGGCAGGTGATGCGAGCCCGGCCGAGTCTTGCGGGACCTCGACCAGCAGCGAACACCCACTCGCTGCCGTTCTATCAACAAGCCCCCAAATTTCAGGTTCCGCTAACGTACAAAAAAGCCCACCAGCCGTTGAGGTAGTGGGCAGTTTTGGGAGACGCTGATATGGGAACAGTGCGACCGCCCGAAGTGTTTCGAGGCGACGATATTCCAAGGGGGATTCACAGATCCGCGCTTTCGATGTTCAGCGAAGGGCGGTCAAGTTGCTCGCCTTGGGGGAGCTTCCAATCCTAGACGAGAAGACTGATCGCTCGCGAAAGCGACGGCATCTGCCTCATTTTCGAATGCTCGGGAATACGTTTCACCGTTCCTCCCTATGATGCGAACAACCCACTCGCCTAACGAATGGCGGACCTCTAGGAAGAGGGAAGACGAAAACGGCGGCCGGTAAGTGACGCTGTCCAATGCCCTCGGGAGGCTTGTCCCGCCAAAATCGGCTCCATGATCGGAGGAATGAACTTCACGCATGCACTGACTCCCGAGACCGCCAGTCAATTAGCGCGTGCTTAATTAGTTCCGGAGCGTTTTAACGAATCGTTGACAGCGCTGTCCCAGAATAGGACGGCGCGGTCAACCCCAACCTTGGCTGCGCAGGCGGCTCTGGCATCGAGTTCCACCCCGAACTGTCGGAGCCGCCACCCACATTCCGCAATTTACCAGCAATGGTTGAATCAACCGTTACTGCACGTGCTTTCCATGGCGCTTCCCCGATCCTTAGACTTTGACGAACAAACCGGGGATACACAGAGGCGTTCCGATCTAGACTCGACCGATGGAAACCATCTTCGATGACATCGCCAACGCCCTCAGAGAGCCCCGCCAGGATGCTTGGCGCCCTGTCCGCGCCTTCGGCCCTTGATCTTGCCGACAAGCTGTTCCTTGGCCTGCCATAGGCCTGGGTGTTGGCTTCGGAATGGCGATCTCGGGTTAGCCGGCCCCGATCAGGTAAAACAATGCGCTAAGAACCGCAGCGACTGATGCCCCGGCTATGAGCATGGCGGCGGTGCTGTTTGCGCCGATTGGCAGGCTTCTTCCCGTCCGCACCCGCGTATGCGCTGTAAATTCGCCGCCCGTCGTCACCGAACCTATCGCTGTTCGGGTAAGCCTTCTTAGGCTTGGATCTCGGTCGAAGTATTTTCATGGCCTAGCCCGGATCGTGAACAACACCCGAAGTTTAGCGGCTCCTGATGTATGGACTCGAGCGTGGAATGGACGCGTTCTTTGCACGGGGGGAGAGAGGGCGTGGGCAAAGTCCAGCGTCATGGAGGGGCTAACCAGGCCGACCGCTGGCGCAAGAACGCCAAGCGGCGGCGGTTGTGGCGATGGCAATACTGCCGGCGCTGGTGATGGTTCCCTTGACCGCTTTTTTCACCGTTAACCGACAAGCTCTCGACACCTCCAATATGGTTCTGGGAGGTGAAGGGCAGCTCCCTCTTTCTGCTAAGAAGGTACTCGGAGGCCGTCGGTTCGTATCAGAAGGCCGGCGACCAATTCTTCATTCATGCCTTTCTCGCAGCGGCGTACGCTCATTTGGGCGAGACGCAGAAGGCGCGTGCTGAAGTTCAGGAAGCACTGATAAGGAAACACGACCTGACTATCCGGCTGATTTCACGTCTCCCGTTCGCCCACCAAGTCGACCTCGAGCTTTTCACGTCAGGCTTCAGAAAGGCCGGTTTTCCCGCGTGAACGCACCTTCGGGAGCGCGCCGGTCAGGCCCGACAGCCGAATGCACCCCAACAGGTCATCGAACCCCCTTAACCGAGATCGAAGTCGAGGGGCGTCGGCACGCATCGGCTTCGGGGCTAGCATTCCGCGCGTCTCGTCTTCTGGACTCTTCGTTGAAACAGTCGCATCCTCTCTGCGGGGATGAGGGCGTGGACAAATACCGATACGACAATCGATCTGATCGCTGGCGAAAGCGAACCGGTGCCAAGCATAGCCGTGCGCACCGATGGGCGAATGTGCCGCGGCGCCTGATTTTGGTGACTGCGGTAGCGGCTGGCGCTCTGGTCGCGCAAACCGCCATCCAGCACAGCGAAAGTTTGCCAGAGATCAATGCATCGAATTGGTTCGGCTCGAAGCCGGCGCCGATCGCCGGTGTCGCGTCTGTGATCGACGGCGACACGATCGAGATCCACGGACAGCGCATCCGCTTCAACGGCATCGATGCGCCCGAGAGTAAGCAATATTGCGAAGACGCTAAGGGCTTCGAATACGCCTGCGGGCGCCATGCTGCCCAAGCCTTGGACGAGTTCCTGGCTGCATCGCGTCCGTTGCATTGCAGCTTTGTTAACCGAGACCGGTACGGCCGGCTTGTTGGGGATTGCGATCGCGCCGACGGTCGCAACGTCCAGAGCTGGCTTGTCGAGCGGGGCTTGGCACTAGATTGGCCGCGCTACAGCCACGGAGCCTACGCAAGACAGCAGGCGAAGGCCCAGGCGGCGAAGGTCGGTCTGTGGGCTGGAGCGTTTCAGGCGCCATGGGATTGGCGCGCAGAGCATGCGAACGGCACCACCAGGCCGTCAGCAAAACAACCACTCGGTATCATGCGTAATGGGCAGGTGGCGCAGAGCTATTCTTGTCAGCCACGGCGAACCTGTCCCCAGATCAGCTCATGCAACGAGGCGAACTGGTATTTGGCCAACTGCTCTTGGGGCGGCAAGCTTGACCGCGACAAGGACGGCATTCCTTGCGAGAGCCTTTGCTAAGTCCGCAGTGAGAGGGACATGGCATGATCGTCGTCGACTTTGCCCTTTTTGCCTCCACGGCGCAGACCAAGGGGAACTCTGTGGTCGCCCAGAGCCTTCCGCAAGGCTACTGGCGAAGGCAATCAATCGGTCACCGCCGCCAAGATACGCGGCGTCTGGCGCCGCAGCGACGAGTATAGGAGAATTCCGACCTTGGCCCGCTCAGCGTGCCTGAACTCCTGCGCAACTGAGGCAGAGCGATGTGCGGACGTTACACCAAATATCTGTCGTGGTCGGAAATCCACCGGCTCTACCGCCTGACTGCGCCGGCGGAGACGGGCCGCAACGACGAGCCCCGGTACAACATTGCGCCGACTCAGGATGTCCCATTCGTCACTGCCGGTGAGGATGGCACCACAGGCTCCGTGAAGGGCGCTGGTGGCTGGTCCCTTTCTGGGCAAAGGAAATGCCCAAGGCGGCTATGTTCAATGCGAGGATTGAGGGCATCGATGCAGCGCCCGCCTTCCGCGACGCGCCTACAAGTCCAAGCGCTGCCTGATCCCTGCCGATGGCTTCTACGAGTGGACGATATCGCCAGCCGACGGCAAGAAAGACCCTTGGCACATCTACCAGCCAGGCCACGCGCCTTTCTCGTTCGCCGGGCTTTGGGCTTACAATTCCAATCTCGACATAACCAGCTGCACCATCATCACCGAGCCTGCCGCAGAACCGATGAAGCAGTTGCATGATCGGCAGCCTCTCATTCTCGACCCGGCCTACTATGACGCCTGGCTGGACCCGGCGACGCCCAAGGACAGCCTCAAGGACATTCTCAGCCACGACATCGACGGTCAGCTGCAGTTCAATCGCGTTGGGCGTGAGGTGAACACCAGCGCCGTCAACAAGTTGCCCAACGACCATCCCGGCCTCGTTGGGCCGATCAACCCGCTATGAGCAACGAACCGGGCCGGCTTGCCGAAGACATGACAGCGATTCCGCGCGGCCGAGAGCCGATCGAAAATCGCTTTGCGAGCATTCTGGCTGCGGCAAGCTCGGCGGGTTTGGCTTTTCGAGGCATAGACAGAAGTCACATTGGTTCTGTTGTTTGCGTCCCGGCGATGGCTATCGGTTTCTATAGGAGTTGACGTCCGACCATCTAGCGCCCCTGTTCGAGGCATGGCATCGAGAAGCTGTGAAACTCTTCAAAATGCCCCGGAAATGTCCGGGCGAGATACCGCACCACTCTGGAATTATCCATCAACCGGTCGAAAAAGCGGTTGGCTGCGACAAGCTCCAGGCCCACCTGGCCATGACGTTCCGCGGCGCTGAGAACCGCAAGGCTTACCGCGCCGACATCGAGCACCATCGCGCCGCGCTGGTCTTCCGCCTGTGTGGTGATCGTTGAGAGATTAAAACCCTCGACCAGCAGGGCTTGCGGTGTCAGAGCGACGAGTAGTCTCGCGTAGGTGATCCTGACCCGGTCCATCGCCACCATCAGCCGGGCAATCTCCAATTGCCTGGCTGGCAGCACCTTCTGGAGCAACCCGAAGATTTTTGTTTTTACCGGCGCGTCCCGAAGCAGGTCGAGGACATCAGGGCAAATTCCGTTAACGGCTTTCCGGTTCTCGCCTGTCTCGGAAGCGGGTTTTCCGGGAGAGCAGAACATTTGCGGCTCGCGGGTCGCGCCACGCAACCTATGTGCCAGTAGGCTTGGCATTGTCCTGAAGCCCTCGGACACCAGCGTGGCGCAGAATTGCTTGTCGCGCATCATCAGGTGGAGCGCCGCTACTATCCGGTCCAGGCTCTGTTCAGACTTTGCCGCTTGCGTTACGAAATCGCGCATGCGTTTGCATTCCGTATCGTAGGTCGCCAAAAATTCGTGTGAACGAAGCCTCTTCTTGGACCCTAATGCGCCAGCAACAATATTGCTCGCATGTCTGTCGCCACCGTTTTCCAACGCACGGTAGGCGGCGTCCTTGGCTAAGCGCTTGACTACCAAGCCACGCCTCCGACAGGCTCTCGCTCTGCCAACCTGATAATGGGGTCGAGCGTGGGAAAAATATAGCTGTCCAGCGGTATCCCATTGATGGCATGCAGTTCCGATTTACCCGCGATCTCGTGGGCAGGCGCAATCAAATAGTCCCGAATGGTCAGGTCGCCGGGATTCATACGGATCAGGACGAAAATGTCGGGTAGTGGCCGTTTATCGGCCTTGGAAAACCAGCGAGGATAGCCGAAGCCGGAAACCCTGCATCGGCCCATTGTAATCGCCACCGTGATCTCCTCGTTTATCCGCAGGAGGTCCATCGCCATGTCATGGGCAGCAACCCCGCCCTGCTTATCAATCGCGCCCACAAGATCCCGGATAATCTGCAGCCTCATTGATTCCAGGTGCCGGTTCACGCCGATGAAGCGGTAGTTCTTGGATGGCTCGTATCCGATCAGTTCATATGCTTTGACAATGGTTCCAAAACGCCACTGGTAGCGTTGGGCCGGCGGGCACCCGGGATCCGCGTCGATCATGGCCAACGACAAGGCGCCACGGCGAGCCAGAAGCGCCCTAAGGGCGGCCAGCATCTCGTCGTTGGTCATGTGGCGATAGATGGTCTTGAGCACGATCTGCGCCCGATCGAACAGTTTGCTGTCGACGATCGGCTCCAGGACGTTTTCCACCCGCACCCACTGTTCCGGGGGATTGCGGACTTGATGGCTTCTCAGCCGGGCCGAATGCTTGTTCCAGACGCTGTTGCCAATGTAATTTTCGTTGGTCAGCACCGAGTGCACGGATTCCCGCGTCCATGGTCGCCCCAAATCGCTGAGCACGCCGCGCTTGTTGAGCAGTCTTGCCATCTCCAGCTCTGTCTTGCGTGTTCTGACAAAGTGACTGAAGATCCACTTCACTGTCGCAATCTCGTCAGGCGGGCCGAGCACCAGAACTATTCGATCCGTCTGCTGGCTCTTGTATTCGCGGGATGAAAGGATGCCTTTTGAGCGGCCGTGTTGATCGACAAGCAGGCGCCGCAGGCCAAAGCCGGCCTTCCCACCCTGCCGGAAGCCCAGCCGGATCAACCTCGCCTGGCCGATGAAGACTTTTTGCGAGAGCATTCTGCTCTGCTCGGCAGCCATGCTCCGTTTGATTGCTTTGAGGACGTCTGACCCGATGCTGCCGTCATTTGCGAATTGCTCGGCGCAAAATTCGATACGCACGCCGGCCATCTGGCATCGGTATTCGTAGGCTGCGCTTTCATCAATGTTCTGAAAACGCCCCCAACGGCTTACGTCATAGACCACAACCGTCTCAAAATCGGCTCGCCCACTTTCGACATCGGCCAACAGCTTCTGAAGACCGGGACGCCCTCCAAGGTTTAAACCGCTGCGACCGAGGTCCTCGTAAGTGGCGACAATGTCGTAAGCCATGATATCGGCATAGTTGCGAATGGCATCCGCTTGGTTGTCGATCGAGTAGGTCTGGTGTTCCGTCGACATGCGCACGTACTGCGCGGCGCGAACTCTAGGCACAGTCTGGTTCCCGCCATCTAACTTTGGCACTTTCCCCACACTCTCGACCGTTGCCCAGGCAATGTCTGCCTGGGGCATGCCAAACCTACTAGGCAGCTTCCTACGGTCCCATTAGGAATACCTCGACAGTTTGTGTCGAATGGCTCGATAGTCTGATCGAGCCTCGAAGCCGCTCCTTGGGGGAACCGACCCGTGCGCCACTATATCGGACTGATCCACAAGCAAGCGGACAGCGACTTCGGCGTATCCTTTCCCGACTTTCCGGGCGTGGTCACCGCCGGCACCAGCCTGGACGACGCCAGCGCCCTGGCCGAAGAGGCCCTGGCCTTCCATCTCGAAGGCCTTGTCGAGGATGGCGAAGCCGTTCCCGAGCCATCATCCCTGGAAGATGTCATGTCGAACAATGACAATCTCAGCCGGGTCGCCGTCCTGGTAGCGCTCAAAGCCGAGACCACAAAGGTGGTGCGCGTCAACGTCACCATTCCCGAAGATGTCCTCGACCAGATAGATCGATATGCGGAACGCCATGGCTATAGCCGGTCCGGATTCCTGACCGCCGCCGCGAAAAAGGCGATACGCGACGAGCCAGCCTAGCTGCTCCTCAACGGATTCAAACCGAGGCGCTACCGACCTGTTCGCGAAAGCCGTTTCCGCTTTGGCAACCATTGTCTTCAAGGCCCGAGAAACCACGTCTCATTTCGTGAGCGGGCGTGCCGCCGTTTGGCCGCAATGCGCCAGCAACTGGCAACCATTCGCCCCGATCCGCGTTTGGGGCTCCAAAGGAGTTCCAAGATGATCATCAGACAAACCATTGCCGCCGTGCTCATGACTGCAGCACTTGCAGGCTGCGCGACCCAGACCGAACAGCAGCAGAGGGCAACCACAGGCGCACTCATTGGCGGCGGTGTCGGCGCCCTCGCCGGCCAGGCACTGGGCGGCAACACCGAAAGCACGGTCGTGGGTGCCGCCGGCGGCGCCTTGCTCGGCGCCGTCATCGGCCAGTCGACCACGCCGCAGCGCCGCGGCGAACAGCTTTGCCGTTACCAGGACCGCCGCGGCCGGATCTACACGGCGCCTTGCGATGATCGCTATTACAACAACGACTATTGATCCAGCCTCCCTGGAAGTGCGGCTCTCTTACCTTTGCTGCCGCTCTTCCAGGGACCCGGGATCCGTTCGGCGTTTCACAATATGAGAACGCCCGCTCAGTCCATTACACCCTCTGGCTGATGAGCTTGCGCTTGGTGCTTGCAAGGATCCCATTTCGCGGAAGCGACGTGAAGCGCTGGTTTCATGGCGCCAACAATGACATCGCATTGCCGCAGCTGAAAGTGCCGACAGCGACCATCGGCTGCGGCTGAAGAGCGGGGGTGACGGTCACGGTGCCAAGCATCAAGGCGCCAAGCGCGCCTTGGCCAAGCCGAATGGCTTGCGCTGCATGCATAAAATGTGGGATAATTTGTTTGGTGGAGATTCTCGCTCACACCATCCAAAGGCCTCCTTCGGAGGCCTTTTTCATGTCATGGTGGCTGGCAACTGAGTGCCACAACGATTAGGTGGCGCTCCCTGCCTAGGCGAAGAGTTGCACTGCCGCCAAGGTCCTTCGACCGCTTTCACGTCGTAAGCTTGGAGAACAATCCCGATGCTCAACAGCATTGCGGGCTGGCTCGATGCTGCAACTGCAATTGCCATTGTTCGGCTCCTGATTGACCTCATGAACCTATACCGCTCCGCTGCCGCCAAGAAGGCGCCGGACGGCAGGCGCGCGAGATCAAAGCCGATACGCAAGCGCCGTCCGCGTCGCCGCTGAACCGCGTCTTCCCAACCAACTCAAACTGTGACCGCGATGGTTTGACCCACCAGCGACCCGTGCACTCATCATATGGCATCGACCGTATCCAGCTCGCGTGCCCTGCTCGGTGATGCGGTCGGCGCCGACGGGTGATGATGCGGGTGGCGTCGCGAAGGCAGCCAGCCGGCGCGCCGCGCGCCTAGTCGATTTCATCGTTAGTGGCGTATGTTGCAAGTCAAGCACTGTGAAGCACAGCGTCCAGATCGGACCTGCTGCCGTGTCGAATGGAATAGGCGCGAGTGATTTCCGCACCAAAAAGAAAAATTTCCGCCGAGTAGTAAGCCCACAGCAGGATGACAAGCAGCCCACCGGCGGCCCCATATGAGGCCGCGACCGCGCTGGAGCCTATATACCAACCGATAAGCGATTTCCCGAGCGTGAACAGGGCAGCGGTTACAACAGCGCCAATCCAGACATCCCGCCATTCCAGGGTTCGATCAGGCAAGATCTTGAAGATAGCGGCGAAAATAGCTGCGAGGAGGACAAAAGAAACGACCGCGTTGATAACGGCCAGGACAAGTGTCCCGAACGGCAGCTGTGCGTTGATGAGGTTGCCTAGGGCCGAAATCGCCGCGCTCGCGACTAGAGAGACGAGCAACATGAAGCCAAGTGCGGTGACCAGTCCCAGACTTACCGCACGTGCGCGCACCAGGCGCGACAACGAACTGCCCTGCGCTTCGACCTTCCATATCATGTTCAAGGACTGCTGTATTTCGCCGAAGACCCCGGAAGCGCTCACAAGCAAGGTGATGATGCCAATCACCGCCGCCCAGGTGCCGCCGGATGGCTTTTCGGATGCGCTCTTCAGTGCGGTTTGCAGGATATTTGCGCTTTCTGTACCCATCATCCCTGTGATTTGGGCGGACAATGCCGCTTGGGCTGCCTCGTGACCGAATGCGAGACCCGCAATTGCAACCACGATGAGCAGAATTGGCGCCAACGATGTTGTGGCATAAAAAGCGATTGCTGCGCCATGGCTGAGAGCGTTGTCGTTGACGAACCCAACGACGGCTTCTCGCACCATTGCCCATGCATTTGTGATCGCGCGATGCATTTTGCGCCCCAGTCGAATTGGCGTTCACTAGCAATGCACCAGCACATGTGATGTTCCGGTTGCGGGCTACTAACGCCCTCAGGGGGAGCAGGCAACGTCAGTGGTTATGCGCCGCGCTTGGCGCCCTACTCCGCCGGGGTCTTCTCGAGCACCGGCGCAATTTTCCGGCCAAAGCGCTGGACAACGAAGCGGCCCGCCTTCTGGCCGGGGACCTCGATCAAAGTATAGGTGATCCAGGACAGCAACGTCACCGTCGGCAGCACAACGGCAACGACGATGGCGAAGCGCAGCGGCGCCGACAATTGGTGGCCGAACTCACTGATGACGAACGCCGCGACGGGCTGCAGCACCAGCAGATGGATCAGGTAGATGCTGAAGGAAAGCTCGCCCATCAGGTGGAAGAACCGGTTGCTGAGCGTCACGGCGATCGCTCGCGCCAACATTCCCGCCCTTCCAGGCAGCATGCGGTAGAGAACCAGCGCAAAGAAGCCCGCCACAAGCGCTTCACGCACCAGAAGCTTGCCCAGCCCCTGGTCGCCGCCAAAGGGCAGCGCCGCCAAAAGCATGGCCAATGCCAGATAGAGGAACGGCCTCGGTCGGCTCTGATGCACGACTCCGGCCAGCAGCATCCCGCACAGGAATATCTGTATCTTCAGCGGCAGAAAGGACGGCATCGGAAAATGGATCGACAACAGCCGCATCGCAAACACGATGACGCAGCCGGCCGCCGCGACCACAAGGGCGCTCCTGATCCAGTCCAGCCTGCGCACCAGCAGCATGACGGCCGGGAACACGGCATAGAACTGCATCTCCAGCCCCAGGCTCCAGTCAGGCAGCGGCGTGCGATAGGCGAGGTTCGGCACCAGCCCAAACAGGAACGTGAGATGAGCGACGATGTTCTTCAGGCTGCCGTCGAGGTAGCGTTCCGGCGCCTGGTGCGATCTGGAGAGGAAATCGTCGATGATGATCCTGCAATCGTAGAGATAGGGGCCAAGCGCCAGCGCCAGGAAAAGCATGACATAGAACAGCGGCGCGATCCTGAAATAGCGGCGCGTCCAGAATTTGAGCCAGGTTTCCGATCTTTGCCAAGGCTCCTTTTCCTGGCGCAGCTGATAGTGGAACACCATCAGGAAGCCGGACAGCATGATGAACAGGTCGACGCCGAGATCCGGCTCGCCGACGATCGGAATTTGCCAGCCGGTCAAAAGCAGGCAGTGCCCGACCAGCACCCAGATCGCCGCAAGCGCGCGAAGCCCGTCCAGGCATTCGATGCGCGAAGACTTGATGATGCTGGTTTCGTAGCTAGCCATGTTGCACTGCAGCATGGCGCCTGAGGAGCGATTGTCAACCCGGTGAGAGATGACGAATTACGGCTACCATGGCGGATGCCGAATTGTGCCGATCTCCTCGCCAGACAATAGGCTGAACGGACAGGCACCTTTTCAGGAAACCGTCAGCGCGCCCCGAACGACCGAAATCAGGCGCATTGCTGACCGGCAGCCTTGGGGCCGCAAGCGGACTGGCAGCTTTTCAGCAGCGGAGGTCCCAATCGGTGCAACCTGAAGGTAACTAACGAGGCAGGGAAGGATGCCGTACGCCTGTACTCCTGTCCCCAACCAAACCTACTTCATTGGGAGTCCCGCTACTACCAGGTCGGCCACCTGTCGATCAATCACTGCAGGATTGATATGGAACGTCATATCGCGCCACCGCGTGGCCTTAAGCCACGGCTGCATGGCAAGCGCCTTGAGGACTTCACTGCGTGCGTCGTCGATTTTTCCAAGATGGACATCGTCGATGGCACGTAGCAGCGGAACAGTGATCAGGAAATCTGACACCCTCGTAATCAGGGCCGCAGATTCGGCGTACTTTTCGATGTCCGTCAAGGCATTCGCCTTCATCATCATATAATAATCGGCGAAGTTTGGATCGTTCCTGAGCCCGTATTCTGCTCGCTCAATGGCCTTGTCTGTCAAGCCGCTGAAGCGGGCTGCTGATGAAAGGTCGCCGATGAGAAACGCGTCTCCCGGCGAAAGCGCAATCACCTCGTCGGCCCTGCGCAGAGAAAGATCGAAGTTGCCCTCATGAGCGCTGACGTAGACGTTTGACCACAAGCAGCTTTTTCTTGCGTCGGGTCCGAGGTTGGCCCGCGGAAGAACCTTTGCCTCCAGTTCGGACGCCATGCGCCAATGTTCGTCAGGCTTCTCGTCAAAGGCCAGGTTGGCCGCCAAGAGGTGATCCCAAGCCAGTCCGCACGACAACAGCGACGAGTCGGGAAACTTGGCCAGGCCCTCAAGAATTATGTCCGTCGCCTTCACCAGGCTCTCGGGCGTGAACTGCCCGAAGAAGAAATTGGATCGAAGGAAGAAGTCGTACTCTTCGAGATCCGGTGTGTCCTTTTCCCAGACCTTCTTGTATTCGCTGTCGTACATTTTTCCGCGCTGGCCACCGAGCGTGCCAATGATGTGTTCGATCACCTCGTCCTGAATCACAAGGGGATTGCTTCCAGAGCGATCGAACTTTTCCGCCCAGAGATTTTCGCCTGTGCGCGCGTTGATCAGCTGCGCGGTGATGCGCACCCGGTCCGTCTCCTTCCAGATGCCACCCTCGATCACGTAGGCCGCGTTCAACTCTTGACCGATCTGGCGGACATCGGTTGGCTTATCCTTGTAGACAAAGGTAGAGCTACGCGAGAGCACCTTAAGTTCGGTGACGCCTGCCAGCATCGAGATCAAATTGTCTGTCATGCCGTCGCTGAAATACTCCAGCTTCGGGTCGCCGCTCATGTTTTTGAACGGCAAAACCGCCACGGTCGGGATGCCACCTTGGCCCGTCTCGCGCTTTGTTCCATAGAACTGCCACCACGCCAGGACCGCCGTGACTGCTAAGGCCAGCACCAGGAAGCTCGCCACGAATAGCAGCCGCGACCGGCTGCGGCTTGCGCACCTGGGCTTGGCCTTGCCGCCGACCGTAACACGGTATGCCTCCACCGGCTCCGCGATGTTCTTGACCTTCTGCAGGCCCATCGACTGAAAGCCGAAAGCCAGCTTCTTCTCAACCTCGCGCGCGACCTTTGCAGAGACCCAGATGCCGCCAGGTTCGGCAAGTTGTTCTAGTCGTGCCGCGATATTTACGCCCTCGCCAAACCGATCGTCGCCCTCGACAATCACCTCGCCAAGATTGACGCCGATGCGCACTTCCACGCGCTGCTCTTTGGGCAACGAGGCGTTTCGCTCGGCCAGCCCATGTTGCAACGAAACCGCGCATTCCATCGCCTCGACGACCGACGAAAACTCCGCCAGCAGCCCATCGCCCATCAGCTTGAAGATCGTGCCATGATGACGCGCTACTGTCGGCTCGAAAAGTTCCTTATGACCGGCGCGCACCCGTTGATACGTACCCGCCTCGTCGCGCTCCATCATGGCAGAATAGCCGACAACGTCAGCAGCAAGGATGGCGGCGAGCTTGCGGTGCATTTCGGAGCACTCTGTCGGCAGCCAACCTCGGAGGCGAGGTGGCAAACCCTCCCAGTTACGATCAGTTTCGCCTATTAGTACCTTACCCGCAAGCGGCTGTCGGTTGTGGACTTGATTGGGCCGTAGGGCGGAAGCGGTGGCTAAAACGTGACGGCGATGTTCGAAGCTCTCGCGGCTGGCTGTCCCCCGATAGGTTGAAGAACGGGCTCACGATTGACGCCGGGCCGAGGCATCGAACAGTATATCGGTTTCGACGTATCTGCGGAAATAGACGACAATTTCGATCCGTCGCCAAAAGGATGTGGGCAAGTGCGCGTGCCACCCGCAACTGCTCGCGGCGCTGATCGCAAGCTTGCTTCAAATAGTAAACAACATCCAGAGTTGCACCAACCCAATCAAGACGAGAAGGCCTACCGTCAGCCCAGCGAACAAATCTATTGGGATCTCGGCGACGTACCTCGCGTGGTGGGTTCCCAGTTTCGCCTCGGCATAGTCTTGGTTGATTGCCTTGATTTCCTGGAGAATTGACCTTCCTGCGAGAGAGCCAAAACAGGATATGTTGAAAACTGACAAGGCTAGCGCCAGCTTTGCTGAAGCTGGCGCTGTGTTAGCGAAGCTGAATATCAAAAATACGTTCACAGCCGTGACCGCGAACGCTATGCCCATTACCGTCAGATAGTGGCCAAGCCGAGCATTCGACAACGCGACTTGCTGGTCTCTATTGAGGTTTTCGTGGTCGGCATTTGCAATCATACCAAATGTCCTCCAATCAACCGCCACCATCTGGGTCCATGGTACTCCTATTGTCACGACCTGCAACGCACAGCAGATAAATAAAAGGCGCACGGCGTGAGTTGCTAAGCTGGCGTGACACGCGATGCTAGTGAGACTTACCTCTTCCGCAGCGCCGCCTGGGCTTTGATGGGCTATCATTGTCGTCCGACTCAGCCCGACATGGAGCGGCTCGTTGCCAGGCGCGAGCGCATCTGAGCGCGGGGCCTAGATCATGGCGCGGAGGCTCTCGTGGGTCTTCTCGTATCGAACTGCGACACGCCTGAATCGCTGGTCGCAGAGGAAGTTCTGGGCGAGATGGCGCCACTTGTACATGTTGAAGTCGCAGGGGACGGGCTGTTTTCGGTCGGCTTCGAAGAATGAATGCAACGCGGCGTGGGCTGACAATTGGCGCATGAATATGCCATCTGAATGCAGGCTACCCATCTGTAAAAAATTCGGGACTGGTGGCATCATTCACTGATAGGATAGCGCACGGCCAAAGGGGCATTGCTCATCGCGAGAGACGCGACCAGACTTAGTGTTGGCGATATAGTGGTCGGGCAAAGCCTCCACCGCCTCGGAGGTAGGCACTTGGATGTTCGGGCATGGCTGGTAAGCCTCGGCCTCGGCGAGTATACCGACGCCTTCGGTAGCCACGACATCGATGAAGAGGTGCTTCCAAGCCTGACCGCCGACGATCTGACGGCGCTCGGGATCACGTCGATTGGGCATCGGCGTAAGTTGCTCAGGGGCATTGCGGCCCTGGCCGAAGATCAGATCCGGCCCACCACAGCTCGTCGGCCGCCTTCACCCCCGGAATCTCGCGCAGAACGGCGGCAACTCACTGTCATGTTCATCGACCTCGTCGGCTCGACTGCTCTGGCAACGCGTCTGGATCCCGAGGACCTGCGTGAGATCATCGGAGCGTATCACCGGTGTGTTGCCGATACCGTCGCTCACTTTGGCGGCTTTGTCGCCAAATATATGGGAGACGGAGTTTTGGTGTATTTCGGCTACCCGCAGGCGCACGAGAACGCCGCCGAGCAGGCGGTGCGCGCTGGCCTTGCTCTCGTTGATGCCGTTAGTCGACTGCCGGAGCCCGAGCTATTGCGGGCTCGTATCGGTATCGGCACCGGACAGGTAGTCGTTGGCGACCTGATCACCTCCGGCGAAGGGCACGAGCGCGGCGTCGTGGGCGAGACGCCGAACCTTGCCGCCCGCCTGCAAGCTCTTGCCGAACCCGGAGCGGTCGTGATCGGGCCGCAAACGCGGCAGCTGGTCGGCGATCTTTTCGAATATCGCGATCTTGGCGCCCTTGAGGTGAAAGGCTTTCCGGAGCCGATTCATCCATATCAAGTGGTTGGTGAGAGCGCTGTCGAAAGCCGGTTCGAGGCAATGCATGGGACGACGCCGACGCCGCTGGTCGGGCGTGAGGAGGAGGTCGAGCTGCTGCAGCGCCACTGGCATCGCGCCAAAAGTGGTGAAGGACGTGTGGTGCTGCTCTCAGGCGAGCCCGGCATTGGAAAGTCGCGCCTCACCCTCACCTTGCAGGAGCGCATCCAGAATGAGCCACACACCCGCCTGCGCTATTTCTGTTCGCCGCACCGTCAAGACAGCGCGCTCCACCCGACCATTGCGCAGCTAGAACGCGCCGCCGGGTTGGAGCGCGACGACCCGCCTGAGAGAAAGCTGGATAAGCTTGGCGCCCTGCTTGCCCCGGCCTCGTCGGAGGACTCGGCGCTGCTGGCGGAGCTGCTGTCGTTACCGACCGACGGCCGTTTCCCGCCTCTCCAACTGACGCCCGAGCGTAAGAAACAGAAAACGTTCGATGCGCTGCTCAGGCAGCTCGAACATCTGGCGCGACAAGGTCCGGTGCTGATGCTCTTCGAGGATGTGCACTGGATCGACCCCAGCTCGCGCGAGCTGCTCGACCTGGTCATCGAGCGGGTGCCGCGCCTGCCAGTTCTGCTTCTCCTCACGTTCCGCCCCGAGTTTCAACCGCCGTGGATCGGGCAGTCCCACGTCACGGTTCTGGTCCTCAATCGGCTCGACCGTCGTGAAGGCGCCGCGCTGGTCCAGAGGGTCGTCGGCACCGGAGAGCTGCCGAGCGACGTTGTCGCGGAGATCATTGAGCGCACGGACGGGGTGCCACTGTTCGTCGAGGAGCTGACCAAGGCGGTGTTGGAGAGCGGCAACGCCAAAACAGTGCTCTCAAGAACTGCCGCGACGGCGTTGAACGTTCCCGCCACGCTGCATGCCTCGTTGATGGCGCGGCTCGATCGCCTCGGCTCAGCCGTTAAGGAGGTCGCGCAGGTCGGCGCGATTCTGGGTCGGGAGTTCTCCTACGAGTTGCTGGTAGCGGTCGCGCAGCGAAATGCCGCTGAGCTGAACGGTGGACTGGATCAACTCGTCGGCGCCGGTCTGGTATTCTGCCGCGGGACGCGGCCACAGGCCACTTACCTCTTCAAACATGCGCTCGTTCAAGACGCTGCCTATGGCACGCTGCTGCGCGCCAAGCGCCAGGAGCTACATAAGCGTGTCGCAGATATGTTGGAGGAAAAGTGGCCCGAAATCACTGAGGCGCAACCCGAGCTCCTCGCGCACCACTTTCAGGAAGCTGGGGATTGGGCGGGCGCGCTCGATCATTGGCAAAAGGCGGGAGGGGCAGCCATAGCCAGAGCTGCCATCAGGGAAGCCGTATCGCACTTTGCCAGTGCTATCGACTGCAGCAGGAGAGTTGGCGATGTGTCCGGCGGCGCCGAACGGATGACACGTCTCCACCTTGCGATGGCCAATGCCTTGATGCAGGCTGAAGGGTATCGTTCTGAGCGCCTTGGGAAGACGCTTGAAGATGCACGTCTTGCTGCCGCGAACACTGCATCGGCCGAATTGCAATGTGACGTTGCGCTTTCACACGCTCCATTTTCTTATGCCACTGGGCGCAATCACGATTACCTGACCCTGGCCGAAAAGCAGCTTGCAGACTGTGCCGATCTCCTTCCAACGGCTTATCTGAGCGGTCTTTGGGCAACCAAGGGGATGGCTCATTATAGCCGGGGAGAACAACCGCAGGCAGCGGAAGCTTTGCGGAATGCCTTAGATTTGATTGATAGTGTTGACCCAAGCCGGGGTATCTTGTTCGCCGGTGCGGATCAAATCCGTGTCTCTGCCCAGGAATATTTTAGCGAATCGCTGATGATATTGGGTTTCTTTGATGATGCAGTCGAAGAGAAAGAGCGCCTAATTCGAAATTTTGACCAGGTCGATAAGCCTTTCCACCTCGCGTGGTGTCTTCTCGTGCAGTGCGAATTGTACGCGCTACTTGGTCAATACAAGGAACTCCTTGAGACCGCTACGAAGATCGTCGAGATTTGCGAACTGCATGGCTATACGGCGCGTCGAAGCAGCGGCATTAGGTGGCGTGGCCATGCCCGCTCGCATTTAGGTGAACTGAATGCCGGCATCGATGACGTCCGGGAGAGTTTGGTTCTTTGGCGTGGGCAGGGCGTCATATTTCATACCCCTGAGAAAGCATGCGAGCTTTGTGATCTTCTCCTGCGCGCCGGTCGCATCGAAGACGCATCGCAAATGCTTGATGATGTCGATACGCTCGTTTTCGATACAGATGAGGAGAGCTACCTAGCAGAATGCATTCGCCTTCGTGGCCAAATCGCCGCGGGCAGAGGTGAACTGACGGGAGCCACACACCTATTCGAAAAGGCAATTACTACTGCCCGTCGGCAGCAAGCGAGACTCTTCGAGCTTCGCGCCGCAACGCAACTGGCACCAGTTCTGGCACGTCAAGGCAGTGTTCATGAGGCCGCGACGCGTCTGCAAGCGGTGGTCCGCACATTGAACACAAGGTATCCAATCGTCGACCTCATCGCGGCACAAAGGGCGCTGGACGCCCTGACCCGTTGAGGTCGCACCATCTGCGAGGGTTCCGACAACGTTGTTTGCGAGCTTGGCTCATTGCGCGCCGAGACGCGCGTTCGTTTGGACTGGAATGTAACGGAATTGAGACGTTCACGCTGTCCCCGCGTAGCACGCAACTGTGACCTCTACTATGGTCCCCAGCGATGTCTGCTTTCAGGCAGTGACGAAGTTGACCTCTATGACCACCCTGGGGCGCAAAGCAGACCTTCCGGTTGGCTTCCCAAGGCGGACAGAAGGCTTCGTCTCTTTCCTCCCTAGTGGGACTTTGTCGCATCACGAGATCGGTCACATATCGAGAGTTTATTGCCGAGAAGAGGCCAGCGCTTGACACGCGGCGACTCCCTCTGGCCTGCCGGCTTTCGTCATTCAGAAAGCCGAGCAATTGGCTTTCTGTCCGCTACGCGGACCACTCCTCAACCCCCTCAAGGGCCCCTCAAGGGGGAGATCAAGCTCCACCCGTTCCCGACCGCAGCTCTTCCCTGCCCTCGTCATCACGGCGCAGCCTGGAATCGGAGATCAGCACCACCGGGCACGGGCAGCGCTGCAGCAGGCCGGTGGCCGTCTCGCCGAAGAAGAGCTCCTCGCCGGTGCGCCGCGCCACGCCCATGACGATCAGTGCCGCTCCCCGGCCCGCCTGGCGGGGAATGGCATCGGCGGCGGCGACGCGGCTGCGGATGGCGGTCTCGATTTCGACGCCAAGCGGTCGGCAAGTGCTACGATATCCTTCAGCACCGCCTCCCTGCGGCGATGCGATATGAAGTCGCGGGCCGCCTCGTCCGCGAGCACCTTGGCAGGCGCTTTCTTTTCGCGCGATATTGCCATCGTTTTCCTTTCCACTCGAGGGGGCTCAGCGTGTGAGGCGCAAGCGGGAGGGTCGGGATGCAATTTTCGATCACATCGAGGCGCTGCTGGATGCGGGTGAAGTCTCGACGGCACTTAAGGAAGTGCGGGCGCTGGTGCATCAATTTGGGCCCGGGTCCAATGTCTTGGCGGGCGCGGTCGGTGACCTCATTATTGACCTGTCGACGCTATCATTCGTCGCCGATGCTTACGGAGGCCGCATCGCAGAGGCGGCGCGCATCTTGGCCCGAAAAAGACTATTGAAAATCAAGTTGCTCGCACCTCGTCAAAGCGTTGAAGTGGTCAGCTAGAGATTGGTGGTCGCTACGAAAAACGTGTAGACCTGCTCGGTGCTCCGACGCATCGAAACCTCTCGCCATCATCGGTTCCGTACGGACGAAAGAGCCGCCTGACCCTGCGACCAGATGAAAGCTTGGACTTGCGGCAGACCGCAAGCAGTTGGAGCTTGAATTGCCGACACACTCTCAGGAACCGTTGCCGGGATCGCACTCCATTGGTCGTCGGCCCAGATCCGGCGCGCCTCGCTTAAGGTGCCGGTCGAATATGGCCAGCTTCTCTTCGTAGCCGAGCCGCACTCTGGACCTGCAGCTATCGCATTTGAAACCGGCAATCGTTTTCAGCCAGGATCCCCTTCTCACCATAGGGCGTGAACAGGAGGGGCATTGGAATTCTAAAGGTACGTCGCGCAGTTCATTTGATAGAGGCACTGTGCATGTTCTCCTCAGCGGCACGGCCACTGCAACAAAGTAGAAGGAGAAATGTTTCCGGCTTCGGCCATTTGCGCGAAAGAATCGGACCTAAGTCTAAATGGTGAGCGGCCTGAAACCCATTCGCCTTGCTATCGGCCTTTGCGTCGGAAATTGGAATAGCGAGGGTGATCGAAGGCGGCCCCGGGCGTGAGGCTGGCAAGTGGGGCCAAGACGGCGGCGGTAAAGCGGAGCCTGTGGCGATCAAATAACCGGTTCGCCCAGAATCTCGTTCACCCAGCTCATAGTTCTCAGCCCGTATGCCATCCCGGCGCAGTCGGCAAACCAGTCGAACACACTCATGTCACGCCCTGTGACGCATTGAAGGATTTCGATCGCTGCGCCCGTTAAAGCAAGTAGAACCGCCAGCCGGACCACCTGTTGGGGCCAGCCGAGGCTACCCAAAGCCGACAAGGTGGCGAACGCGGCGGCGTGGTTGAGCTTGTCGTGATCAGACGTAAAGGCCAATCCGAGGGCGTGCAGCAAGTGGTCTGGCAATAGCGCGAGCAACAGGACGACCGCCAACGTGGAGAGAAAGGCAGCCCTTGCCATGCTCTGATAAAAGCTCGACTGCGGCAATCTATCCGCAGCACTCCCGGTTCCTAGTTCTCGCTTCCGATACTGGTGCACTAGGCAGAGCTCCAACCTGCATCTGAGCTACGAGCGCGAACAACTGGCATGCTTAACAGACCTCCTGATGTCATCAGGAAGTTCCATGAAACAGCCTATGTCACTCTGGATGGTTCCATAGGGCGCTGCGAATGTCGCCCTCCATTGTGATGAGGCCGAGGGTTTCCTGCCGAAAAGGCGCGGCGGAATAGGCGAGCCATTGGTACCGCTTGCGCCCAGGTGCGATGCGTATCGTGCTGGGCGGGAGCGGAACTCTTCCAGCCTTGGCCCGGCTGTGCAGCCGGGCCGACGCCCTTCTGAATTCAATTTATCGCCGGCGTCGCGGCTAACAGACGAAACCGTTATTTAGTCTGGTCCTCCCTGCCTTGGTGATCTCGCCTTTACAGATTCCAATCCTGGACGCTAAGCCAGCAGCGGCCACTCGCTGCTGTCCAATCAACAAGCCCCAAACATCAGGTCGCGGTTATATACAAAAAAGCCGGCCACCTTTCGGCAGCCGGCCAGTGCAAACAAGGAAGGGAACGTTGCACTGATGGGGCAGTGCACCGTCCGAAGCGGCAACTCTCATCATACTTCCCCACCGTTGCGCCTCCGCAAAAGGCTGAGCATGACGTAACGGCACTTTTAAATTAGCGCAAGCGAATATTAGCTGCCTAGTCCCTTCACATCGGCTCTGGTCGCCTCCCCTTGCTGCCGGCGCCTTGCGATACCGGCAGCGCGATATGCTAGGATGGGCGCATGCCTGCTCATGACCGGGCGGCCGCTGTTAATGACTTGAGCTTGACATGGCAGAAGGCTGCAACCGTCAAGTTTCCCAAGTCGTGGTGGCGATGAACGATCGCGTCGAGGATCGCTTACCAAGCGGCGTTTACTAAGTTCCGCTGGTGCAGCCCTGCGCGATCACACCATAACCACGTGATGACAAATCAGCCATGTGTGTGGCGCGGCGGGCTTGTTCCGCTTGTGGCCGGCGCCTACCCACCCGGGTTCCCCAACCATGGCGTCGGCCATTTTCGTTCTCTCAGCTATTATAGGCCTTTGCTATCGGCCTATGTGTCGGCTTTGGATGGCGAGATCGCGGTTAGATCACCTCGTTCGTTTGGATGTTTCGCTGGCGTTGGGAGGAGGCGCATATGTTCGCCAGCCGGCGGATACCACACCGCCCCACCGGTCAGGCCCAGCGCGCCCGCTGCAAAGTCCCGCAGGCGGCTGCTGGGCCGCTGGCGGGCAGCGGCTACTTGCTGATGATCCAATCCACCAAGCCAGTTTCGATCAGCTCGCACCCAGTGAAATCGCGCACCAGGGTCTTGGCTAAATCACGTTATTGACACTCAGGCGTACCCGTTTCCCCTACTAGGGCTCGGAATGCAGAGCGGAAAACGTCGGCTTGAAACGCGGAGACGGCAACAGTAGACGGGTCGGCATCTTCCCAGCCTCGCGCCATGTCGTGACGACGTTGACGAAGGCGCTTCAGAAGCTCGCGTGAGGCTCGGATGGCCCTGCGCGATTGATCCATGTCCCAGCGAAATGTGGCGGGTTCCGCCATGGACTTCTGGCGCATGAGCAGGTGGCCGTAGTGGCCGATCGAGCGATATCTATGGGCGTTGCAACCATCGCAGCCTCCCAGAAAAGGCAATGGCAAACGACACATTAATAAGCTCGCCGAAACTCTCTCTGCAATGAAAAGAGTTGTGAATTTGACCAACCCGCACCTTCAGTGATGCCGGGCCGCTACTATCCTCGCTCATGTTCTGTCATCGCAATGAAGGACGACATCTCCGAGCACCCGTAGCACACCTGTTGCATGGAAAAAGCTGTAGGCGTTTATAGGTGCCCGGGCACTCCGCCATTTGTCTGCGTTGTGGAGCGGGACAAAGCAGGTTTCCTCACTCAGGCCGCCTACCGTGAAGCGGGGCACAAGCCCGACTTCGACGCATTGCCTTGGGAAGCTGAATACAGGGCCGCCAACTCAACCAAGCCGGCCGCATCCTAGCTGGCAACCAGGGGCACCGTGACGGTCGTGGCGTAATTTATCGGATACTGGTCGAAATACGGGAAAGCGATGACGAAGGCATAGCTGGCGGTCAGATGCGCCATCTTGAAACCGCCGCTGGCAGGGTCGGTCGCGATCGTCACAATGACGTTCTTCAGACCCAGGTTCACCAATTTCTGCGTGGCGATGGCCTGGATGTCGCTCTGCGAAAGCGTGTTGTTCAGCTGCAGCGCCCGGGAAGAGGTTTCCAGTGTATAGCGGACGGTCGACACGGCATTCATGGCCCAGCCGAAGGCGAAGATTCCGAACAAAAGCATCACCAGGAAAGGCGCGATCAAGGCGAATTCCAGCCCGGCTGCGCCGGAGCAGTCACGGCGCCACCTGGATCCGATCCTTTCAGCGGACACGGATCACCTGCTGATGACTGATCGCGCGCGGGTCCGGGAAGACACCGAAGTTAAACGGGGGCACCCAGGTGCCCGTCGCCGTTATCTGGACGAAGACGGTCGGCAGCTTCGTTCCGCCGCAAATGGTGGTCGCATCCACGACCGTGGCGCCGCACAAATAGGAGCGGACCAGTACGACCGCGGCGTCCTCGGGCTTGTCGTTCCAGCTCGAAAGCGCGACCGCCTGCGTTCCGGTGTCATTGGACGCGCCGGCCATTACGAGATTGGCCGCGGTTTTGACGCCCGCGCGCATCTGCAGGTAACTCGTTACGTAGGACCAGCCGTCGGCGATGCCGAGGCAGACGAGGCACAGGATGGGCAGCAACATGGAAAACTCGACGGCAGCTATCCCGGATTTGTCCAGGACAATGCGCAAGGTCCGCCCACCCATCCCGCTACTCGACGAGCTGAACGGATTGCGTCGCCGGAATGTTCTTCATCCCGAGGCTGGTGCAGTCCTGCTTGATGGTCGTACTGCCGGACCACTGGATGGTGTCGGCGACGACCTGAGTGCAGCCGCCGTTCCCGGAGAAGTTGCCAATGTAGTTGACCTGCTGCCTGGGGAAATAGATGGCGCCGGTCAAAAGCGAGGCCGCGGTGCCGTTGAAGGTGCTCTGCGCCGCGGTCCCGGTCCTGTCGCCGTAGAACAGCACGCCGGAATAGGTTCCGGATGTCGGCGCGCTCAGCGTCACCTTGGCGTTGCCGTTCATGCTGACGGTGTTGCTGCCGGCCATGAAGATGATCGGATGACGCCACGATTTATGCGAAACCACTGTCCTGGCCGACCGAACCGGCGGCTGGCTGGTCCGGGCCGGAATGAACCGGGGCAATGCCCGGCTCAACGGCTACGCTCTCGATCAAGTGCAACTGGTCCCGGAAGATCGCGCCGTGGAGGTCGGTTTCGGCGGCGCAGTTTTACTGCCGCAATTTCTCCGTGAGGCAGCATTCGTTTGCGGGGTTGACCGCTCGCAGATGTCGTGAACGCTGCCTGCCGCCGGTTCGCCGATGCAGTGCGCGCCGGACGAGCCGAGTTCCGAGTCGGGCTAGTCGAGGACTTGCCCTTGCCGGATAGCACATTCGACAAGGCTCTCAGCGTCCACACAGTGTACTTCTGGCAAAGCCTTAGAGCTGGATCCGCAGAGCTCGCTCGCGTCCTCAAACCAGGCGGTCGCGTCGTGCTTGGCTTCCTTCCGAAGGCGCATATGGACAGGATGAACATGCCGGCCGACATTTTTACACCTCGCGAGCCGGATGAGGTCATTGCTGCCTTGCGAGATGCAGGGCTCAGCGACCCTGAAGTGCGGAGACCGAGCACGGAAACCGCATGGCTCGTTGTGACAGGCACGCGAAGATAAGTTTCGGCGCCTGGAAGCGGAAAAGCCCGCCGCCGAAGCCAACTGGCTTTGTTGCAGGGGTTTGCCTAGGCTCCTCTGGGTTCAACACTGGGTGCCAATTGCGCCGTCACTGCGCTGAGACGCCCACGTTTGGTCAGTACTGGCTTGCTGTATTCTTTCTTCACTGCAGTCCCTCTCTAGCGAATTTCGGCAAAGCGCCTTGGGCCTAAAGGTTCTCACTCATCGGTGCAGGTTGATGGCGTGCACACAGCCGTTACGGCCGAGAGCTTCTCGCGCTTCTTAGTTCCGGCTTCTGATAAGGCTTCTTCATGCAGGGTTCCCCACGTTTGTCCCTCAATGCGAAAATGCGGTGCGCCGACCACGATTGTCAACCGGAAACACTGAAGTAGCGGCCGAGCGACGCCAGGGGCCGGCACGCGCGGTCAGGGCGGCGTGCGCAGCGTGGATGCTGCAATTGCCTGGCCGGTTGCCATGGCCTGCTAACGAGCGCACACTGCTGCGGTCGCCTCGAAAAATCAAAAACAAACAGGCACGAGGCGCTTGGGAGCGATCATCAGGCTTTCGCCCGACCAGGGAGAAGGCCCATGCCCACACCGGCACAGAGCCGGCTCATGTATTTTATGGGCCAACTCGTTCACAACGAGAGCATCGTTTCCAAGCAGGATATTATCGTCGGCTTACTGGATCACGAAGGCAGTCCGACGGCCGACGCCGACGAATTGCTGGCGAACTTGCATCGATCACTGCAACAGGCCCGACAGAGCTTGCACGAGGCGCAAGAGATCTATGGAGTCAGAAATGCGGAGTAGCGAAAAAACAAAACTCGCATACACAGCCGCAGAGTTCGCCGAAAAACACGGTTTGACCGTGAAGGCAGCCGAAATCATCCTGTCCGTGAACGGCTCCTCACGTGTCGCTTGCGATGCAGCAGCACGCGCATTCAAAGAAGCGGTTGCGCACCGAGAACACAGCAATGACGGCGAATGAGGCCCGCGCCTGCTTCCGAGGCTGCGCGGGCCGACCATGACGAGTGGAGAGGACATCTTGGTCACCGGCAGGAATCGCTGAAGAACGAGCCGGGTGTGACCGAACAGCCTCAGAGCGAGGTTGTTCCCGACTGACGCAAAAAAGCCCGCCAGCATGAGCCGGTGGGCCAAGTAATGGGTCGCTGTCCAAATGAACGCGTTAGGTGTCTTCAGATGGATTTTGGTCGAGAAGCCGCCGCGCGTCAGGCGCAACAAATCGGGCGCCGATTGAACGCCCTGCGGACGCAGGAACGCCTTCGTCTCGCGGGCGCTCCGCGTAAGCAAATCTTCGCCGCCGAGAAGCTCAATCGTCTCGGTCCAACCGTCGTCTGCAAGCAATTCGTGTGTCATCCTTATCGCCTATGCCCTTTTGCCCCTACCGCCGAGACATGAGCGCGCACCACGGAGCTGTCGAACATCTGCACCAGGTGCGCCGACGACGAGAGCGCAGCGAGATGATCAAAGAACGTTTCGAACACGCCCGCCTTGCTCAGCCGGTCGAAGCGTTTCCAAACGCTGTTCCATTTGCCGAAACGCTCCGGCAGCGCTCGCCATGTAATGTTGTGGACTGAGAATAGTGCAGAGCCTCCACGAATAGCAGGTCGTCCCGACCCTTGGCTCCGCGCCGTGGCAGCGATCCGCGGAACACCTCCAGCGCCGCCGACCAATCCATCTCCGTCATCTTCGTAGACATTGCCGACCTCCAGAATCAGTCGGCAATCTATGAATCACACCGGATTCCTCTCAAACCAATCCCCGTGTCGTTGCGCCCACCGCGGCTAGGGATGAAGTCCCAGACGCTTAACGGAAGAAGCGGCGAAATCGATGAACTCCCTGACCCGTGCGGGCACGAACTTCTGTGCCGGATAAGCAAAGAATAGGCCGGTAAACGGTGAACGCAGTTCGGGGAGTACCCGCACCAGATCGAGCTGATGGGCGAGATAGCCTGGAAGAAAGCTGATGCCCAATCCCATCGCCACGAGCGCCCTCACCGTTAGCAGATCATCGCAGGCGAGCCCCCTGTCAGGTCAACACCGATCTTCCGGTCGCCCGCCAGCATCGGCAGCGGTCGCGCCCATGCCTTGCTGAGGGCGATGAGATCGTGATGTTCGAGTTGCTCCAGTGAGACAGGTGTGCCCCGGCGGTCGAGGTAGGCCTGGGAAGCAAACAGTCCTGAAGGACCCGTCACGAAAGCGCGTGAGATCAGGCTGGAATGCGCAACGGGCCGACGCGCACGGCGAGGTCGATGCCGTCGGCGACGAGATCGGCAACGCGGTCGGTGACGACGAGATCAACGGCAACCGCCGGATAAGCCTTACGGAAGGCTGCAATAACAGGCGGTGGAAGCGTCTGCGCGATATCCACTGACGCCGTCAGCCGAACATATCTCGTCGATGCGCATTCCCGGATTATGCAGAAAACGGGATGCTCATCCCAGTCATCTTATATTTTCCGGGCAATGCATTTGCGCGATGATTTCGCTTGTGGAAATCGCCAGCAGGGGAGCGGAGGCCATGAACGATCAATCAATCAATCCCAATGACGCCGCCAGCGTCGTCGAAAAATATGCCATCAACCCGCGCGTTCGGGTCGGTCACGTCCATCTCAACGTCGCCGACATCGAGCGATCGCTAGCCTTTTATTGCGGTGCCCTCGGGTTCGGCGTCACCATGTCGCTAAGCGAGGAGGCTGCCTTTCTCGCGGCGGGCGGATATCACCATCATCTGGCGCTCACTAACTGGAAAAGCCGCGGCGGTGCCGCGCCCCCGATTGGCACGACGGGCCTACACCATGTCGCCTTTCTCTATCCGACACGGGCGGCGTTGGCGGCTGCGCTGCGCCGCCTGCGAGCAGCAGGGGTGACGCTCACCGGCGCGAATGACCATGGCGGCTCGGAGGCGATCTATGTGCGCGATCCCCGGCAACGGGGTAGAACTCTATTGGGATCGCCCGGAAGCGGAATGGCCGCGCAACCCGGACGGCGCGCTGAAACTGGTCAGCAATCCGCTCGACGTGGACAATCTCGCCCGCGAGGGGGCATCAGACTGCTAAGCCGGCCACCGCCATGGCGGGCTGCGTTCGGAGGACTGCTGCGACAGTGCTAGCCATTCACCGAGCCACGGAGCCGGTTGGCTGCGAGCGGAGGGCAACCGTTCGGCTGGCGGGCTTCGCCACCCCAGGTATTAAAGTGTACGCTTCGAGAAGACCGTCGGCAAACTCAAGCGCTTAAAATGCATCGCAATACCCTGCGGGAAGAGAAGCGAAGCTTCGCATCCGAGCTTATAGGACTTGACCGGCGGCTAGCCAGACGACGGCCCTGTCCCGTTCCTTTGGATGAACTGCGCCTTGTGGCCGGTGATGTTCTCGATCGCCTTCAAAAGGGGTCGATGGACCTCACAGAGCTTGGCATGCTCGCCGTGGTACGCACAGCGACCCGAATATGCTCTTGTGCAGCGCTTCGGCTGCCGCCAGGAAGCGCTCGATTTCAGCCCGGGAAAGCTGTTCGGAAGGTTTGGTTCTGGCCATTGGTGCTTGCGCAATTACTAATTTAGTGAAACCTTACGTTCTTCTGGGGAGTAGACGTGAGACCGGTCGGTCCAGCTATGGGGCGGCATTGAACATGATGTTTTTTCCGCGATTACTGATTGGGATGTTTGCCACGTCGACCGTGGTAGCGACCTGGATTTACCTAGCAACCGATTCGTTCTGGAAGTCCCTTGCATGGACCTTGCTGATTTTTATCATCTTTCAGGTTGCATATTTCCTATTTTCATTCGCGCTTTTCGACAAGCTTTGGTTGAAAAGAACCGAAGAAATACCGAACCCTGCCGAGCCTACCTGTCGAGACGGCGGTGTCTCATCTGAAGGGCGCTCGATGACGCTTTGAGGGAGACCGCCAGACACGAGAGCATGCGATCATGCTAATCTTTGCGAACCATGCGAAAGAAGGAAAGCCGTGGCAGCGCCAACAATCATCGAAAAGCGCGCTGGCGCTGGATGTCGCCACGGAGATCGTCGTTAGGGTGCGGACCGACGACGCCGAAGCCGAGGAGGGCGAGCGGGGTCTAAGGAGGAAACACAGATGGCTGCCTATCTGATAGCGGATGTAGACGTAAAAGACGCTGCCTTGTTCGAGGAATATCGGCGGGACGTTCCCGCTACCGAAGAGCGGTACGGTGGGCGGTACCTGGGCCGCGGTGGCGCCACCAAGGTTTTGGAAGGTGATTGGGATCCACACCGACTGGTCATTGTCGAATTCCCCGACATGGCGTCATTGATGGGCTGGTATAATTCGCCGGAATACGCCCGGCTGATCGAGATCCGCAAACGTTCCGCTAACACCAGGATCATCGCTTTAGAAGGGATTGCAACGCCTGCGGCGTGACCCATAAGCGCGGCCAGCGGACCCGACGACAGTTGGGCATCCTCAGCGTCATTTCTTCCTCACGGCGAGATGCCGGAGCAGCAAGACCACTTAGTACCGTCTATGATCAATTTGCCGCTGCGCCGGCGAGCGAGCAAAAAACGCGGGAACAGGTGTCTCGTGACCGCCGTGTTATCCCGATCATCCGAAGACGTTCGCTCTGGTGCGGGACGACTTCAAGTTCTTTTTCAAGGGTGTTCGGAGGTTGGCCCACGGCTGAAGGGCTGCACAACCAAGGGCGACGATCAGGCTCTCCACCTTCAGACACATCGTGATAACCTGTCGGCCATGAAATCGGTGGCTTGAGAGAAACGTGGGCGGGCCCCAGGAGACTAATTTCTGCCCATGGGGAAGGCGATGTCCGCGCTAGCCGGAATGTCAGCTACCGAAGATCCGCCGCGTGAAGGCTGCCAGTCCGCTAACGGCCGCCCCAAAGCTGCCGGTCAAGACAAGGTCGCGTTGGAACCGATCCTTCGCATCCCCCGTTATCGAATGGAAGGGACATTACTTGCCATTAGGAGATGAAGAATGAAACGGCTTCTTTTTGCCACTGCCATGATGGCTCTTTCCAGCGGGCTTGCGTTGGCGGGGACGACAGGGACAACAGGGACGACGTCGAGTGGCTCCTCCACTACCACAACAATGCCGACGACAGATAACACCACGGATTCGACCACAACGAAGTCGATCAATTCGAACTCAGCGAAGGACTGTGCGCCGGGCCAGCAGAGTGGCAGTGCCAAGCAGGCCGCTCCTGGTCAACAGGATGACACCAGTGCCCAGTCCGCAGCCCCTGGACAGATGAAAACGACTGCCGAAGGTTGCTAATTGTGCCGGGAGAGGCCGGTTTGCACCGGCCGGAATGGATGCCTCCCGCTGCCGACCGGCGGCAACGGACCGGCCCGCGCCCTTCGATCAGCGCGGGCCCTTTTTCTGAAAGAACCTCCCTTAATCGTCCAACGAGCCTGCAGCCTTCTCTTGGGCGAGCCGGAATGCATAGTTGGTTGCGATGTGATTGTTGAAAGCGGCCCTTGGCGAAGGCAGATTTGAACGCGACAAACGCATCAAGCGGCACGTCCAGGATTATTGCTTCTCCCCTGGCTCAAAACCAGAGCGAGAGAACCCTGGTCCTGGTCAATAGTCGAACTTGCGCATCGAGGTCGACGGCATGGTGCGTTAAGAAACCAGCGTGAGCCGCGGCCAACCGGGTATGGACCGCCCTACAGGCTGAACTGTATTCGAAGATGTGGCCGGGCGTAGAATGACGTCGCGTTCCGCCGCTTCGCGCGCCGCCCTGGTGGGAGTTTTCGCGTGGACGGTGTGGGTGGCCGTCACGGCATCGCCTGCCATCTCCTCAACACGGTATTTCGGCACTTTTGTTCATACGCGTCGGTGGCGACTGTTCATACGCGTCGTAGCGACTCCGCTTGTTGTGGGGTCGCCCCTCAAAGAGGAGAATAAGGTTGCCAGCTCGGGTCGCCCTGCCGCCGGGGGTGTGACCCGGCGGCTTGCACGTTCGACTAGCATCGCTTCAGCTGTGACGGGTCTTACGGTGTTGGCGCAGGAGCCTGCTTGGCAGCCATCTCGTCGATCTTCTCGGCAAGCACGCCGTTGGCCCATTCGGTGACCTCGGCGTCGACCGGCTTGTTGGCCATATCGGCGAGCGCGTCATCCAGTGATGGGACGGCGGCAGCAGCATCGGCCGCCGCTATATTGGCGGCATCGAGCGCCGCCTGCGCTGCGTCAATCTGCTCCTGGGTCGGGACTTGGTCGGCCGGAGTATTCGGGTCGTTCAATTTGGCGTTCAACGCGTCGACTTCGGCTTGGGCTGCATCTACCGCGGCTTGGGCACCCTTGGCGGCCGCCGACGCTGTCACATAAGCCTGAATGCCAGCGAATTTCTTGCTCTTGGAGTTCATATAAGCGTTGATGTTGCGCTGCAGCGAGTTCAGCCGGCCAAGCTTGGCGTGAATGTTCTTGTCCTTGGGCGTCGCGGCGACCTCAATGTCGTCGACGGCGACCTGGTCGTCGGCCGAGGCCTTCTTTCCGGCGTGAGCCGATGCCGACTTGCCGTGCGAAGCGCTGTTGCCGGACTTCCCGCCGCTGTTGCCGGACTTGCCGCTATTGCCGTGACCACCGCCATTGCCGTGACCACCACCATTGCCGTGACCACCACCGTTGCCGTGACCACCACCGTTTCCACCCGCGCCAGCGAAAGCAGGAGCGGTCACTAGCGCAAGCGCGGCAAGCGCTGCCAACAGCGTTTTTCGGGATGTCATGGTACCTCCTCAGGCGAATAGCCACCTCGACGATTCGTTATAGAGCGGCTTATAAGAGTTTCCTAATCCGACTGAATGAACTTTAGATAAATGCTTGTTGCAATGAGCGACTGACGACTGCGAAGCTCTTTGTAACCGTCTGAATTTTAACAAAAAATTCGGAGTCGCAGACCCTATCGGCCTTTTGCGCGACTGAAGTCCCATACCGATCGGACCTTGGTCGGGCGATGCACAACTGCGGAATGCTTGCGGCATTTCGGAGTATGGCGTCACCGTGTGGCTGTGACTGCGCATTGGTAGACAACTCGCCGGGCGAAGACCCCAACTACCTCGAGCCCGGCGAGCCTTACACCTGATCAGAGTACGCGATCACGACCGGGGATCAGCCGGCGAAAGATGTGGGTGCAATATGGGTGCCAAACTATTCGTCCCAAATTGGGACCATGCTGCGGCCTGCAAGCTGCGCTTAGGTCTCATAAAAGGCTTAGGCGTTCGCATCGGAAATGGCGATAGCTGGTTAGATCGCTTCCTTCCTCCGTTTGTACGATTTGTTGGCATTGGCAGTCCTGCGCATATTGTTTGCCGGACGGCGCTGAGTCTCACCGGTCGAGCCCAGCGGCCCGCCAGCGGCAAAGTGTCCCCCCGCGACAAGGTCTGCTGGGCCGTCCTAGCGCCGATCTGCTCCGGCAATGGCCGCGTGAATGCCCGCTCGGCTCCAGCAACAGCTTCATCCTTGGTTGCGACGGTTCCGCGCGCGCCGCCGTCATCGAGCGTATCTTACTCGCCTAACCCGGATCGTGCCGCGTCCGCTTTCCGGGACGCACGGATCTATGCTCAATACCTAATGTCAGGCGCGTACCTGAATTGGTCCTCGAGCCGAGATAGCGCGTTAGTCCATACCCGACATTGCGATGTCCAGAAATCGACCGTTTCGCGAACAGCGATGACTACTCGGAGCTGCTATCTCGTTTGCGCCACGAACTGTCCCCTGCCCTCAATGCTTCCAACGTCTCATTTGGGGGCCGATAACGGACTGACAGCTTCGAGCGTCGAGCCGTTGGGTTAGACCCTGACGCCGATGCGTGCGCCGACGGAATGTTCCAACAGTCAACAACGCCGAGCTAAGCGTCGAGCAAAACCGTCCCTCGCGGGCGGCTGCAACATGCCAGGACATAGCCGGCAGATTTCTCTTTAGCATTCAGTCCGCCTAAATCGTCCATGGTAACCTCGCCGGATAGTTTGGCTATTCGGCACGTTCCGCAAACGCCCTGCTGGCAGGCGGTTGGGATGTAGATGCCACAGTTCCGCGCCGCGTCCAGCAGGGTCTCTCCGGGCGCGCAGCGATGCTCCACACCCGAGCGGACAAAACGGACCGAAGACGAAATCGCCAAGCCCAATTCCGACCGAGAACCATTGCTGCCTCCGAAACTCTCCTCGTGATACTGCGCCGGCGGGAAGCCTATTGCATCAAGGCAGGCGCGTGCCGTCTTCATGTACCCTTCGGGCCCACAGGCAAAAACAGTGCGCTTGTGAAGATCGGGAACCAGGCTCAGCAGCATCCGACCATCAATTCGGCCGGTTGAACCCGTCCAAGCGGGACCTCCCTGGCCGCAAACCAAAGTCACTTGAACATTGGGAAAGCGAGCGGCAAGTGCTTCCAGTTCCGCTCGGAAGATGATGTCGCCTGGGGTTTTCGCGCTGTGAATGAAGCGGATCTCCCTGTCGTCTGCGCGGTCTGTAAGCGCACGCAGCATTGACATGGTCGGAGTCACGCCGCTCCCGCCCGAAAGGAAAACAGGTTTCTCCGACCGCAATTTATCCAGATTGAACGAACCGAGCGGCCCTTCGATCTCGATCTCGCTGCCCGGCGTCAAATGGTCATGGATCCAGTTGGACGTGAGCCCGCCCTGCGTTCGCTTCACGGTGATCTGAAGATCAAGCGGTCGCGTCGGCGGTGACGATACCGAGTAGGCGCGCGTTATTGTGGCGCCGTTGATCCTGAGGTGCACGAGAACATACTGGCCCGCGCTGAAGCAGAACATCCGACCAGCGGCAGATGTGAGAACAAATGTTTTCACATCGTGCGTCTCGTCTATCACGCGACGGCAGAGCACTATATCTCGCGTCTTTTGTGCCCATCGCCGCTGACGCATGGTGGGCACGACATCTGAGGCTTGGATGGAGGCGTATGCATTCATCGTGCGGCTCGGCGTTAGGTCGAGCGAACATGCCAGTTCTTACCCCGCTGAACAGCAATATTATTCCAGCGTTATGATCGGGAATATCGATTAAACCTCCAGCGACATAACGGCGAGATGGAGAGCACGGATGCCTTTGCGAATGATCGGTTCGTGTTTGCGGCGTGCCAGTATCGCCGTATGGACTGGCTGGTGCAAGGTCGGCGCTCCTTCGACCAGGAACGATGGAAGCTCACCGGTAAACCTGCGCGCATCATCGCTGCGCATGTAGCAAGTGCCGCCCGTTCGCCGGAGCATGATCTCCGCCAGAGCTTCCGATCCAGTCGAAAGTCGGCAGATCGCCAATTGAGCCAGCATCTCTGCGTGCGTTTTCTCCAGCACGACGGTGTAGCCTGGGCGGATGTAGGTGTCGGGATCGACGTCCGACAGGTTTCTGGCGGCAGTCGAAACCATTACATATTCCTCGACCATCAGGTGCTCGTATGCGATCTCAGGCAAGTAGCGGGGGGCATAAAGCACCGCGATATCCAGGTTTCCCATGCTGAGGTCGCTGACCATCTGGTTCGAATAATCCGACTCGACATGGATTGAGGACTTCGGAAGTGCTTGGCACAGGGTTTCGACCCACCCGGGCAGGACTGAGCGGGTCATGCCCACTTGGGCGGCAACGCGCAAGGTGCCTTCGAAACGGTTGAAGGCCCGGACATCGTGGCGAGCCTGCGACCAAGTGGATACCAGAGATCTTGCGTAGGCTTCGAACCGGCGCCCTGCGGCAGTCGGCTCTGCCCCGGCGCGTCCGCGTTGGAACAGTTCAGATCCGATTGCGCTCTCCAGGTTCTTGATGCGGGTGCTGATTGTCGATTGGGTTAAGCCCAACCGATCTGCGGTGCGATTGAAATTTCTCGATTCGATGATGTCGAGAAAGGTTTCGATGTGATCAAGCTGCATGGAAATCCCAATCGAAAAATTCGATCATGTTCCTGCCTACCATAAGCTTGATCAAACAATACTCAAGGGGGAAGCTGCACCAGATCATCGGCCGGCGCACCGCCGGGACGGGCCACGGAGCGGAACAAAGTGTTCATAGTTGATTGCGACTGTCACAATTACTGGTCAAGCGCCACCGTGTTGACGCCATACCTTTCCGGCTTGTGGAAAGACATGTTCACCGAGGGCGAGAAAACAGGTCCAGTCGGCGCATTTCCGCATGGCCATCGCCCCTGGTTTCATCCCCAAGACTTCTCCCGCAAGGACGTCCGTCCGAAGACGGAAGCCGACAATTATCTCATCATGAAAGAGAAGCACCTCGACAAGTACAAAGTCGACGTGGCGATCCTCACCGGCGATGAGCCGATCGAGGCGTCGACCCTCGCCAATCCTTACTATGCCAGCGCCCTGGTCAGCGCCTACAATGACTATCAGATCAACCAATGGCTGCCGAAAGACGATCGTTTCATGGGTTCGATCATCATCGCACCACAGGATCCGAAGCTCGCTGCCGCCGAGATACGCCGTCTGGGCAGTCATCCGCGTATGGTCCAGGTTCTCGCTTCCCAAGGGTCCGTCAAGCCGTATGGAGACCCGTTCTACCATCCGATCTACGAAGCTTGCGCTGAAGTAGGGTTGCCGTTCGCCATACATCTGGGCGGGCATGGCGGCGTGAATTCAACTGCCATTGCGCCTGCGCCCACGACATTCTTCTGGGAAACGCATGCCATTTTGCACATGTCCGCGATGTCGCACGTGGCAAGCATGATCGCCCATGGCGTCTTCGAGAAGTGGCCGGACCTCTACTTCGTGATCATCGAGTGCGGTGTCGCCTGGGTTCCGTCGGTCCTGTGGCGCCTGGATGCCGACTACAAAGCGCTGCGTAAAGAGACGCCATGGCTGAAGATGCTGCCATCGGAATATTGCCGGCGCAACATCCGCTTTTCCACGCAGCCGCTGGAGCAACCTGCAAACATCCAACATCTCTGGTCCACGCTCGAAGCGATGGACGGGGAAAACACGCTGATGTTTGCGTCGGACTATCCGCACTGGGATTACGACGATGCCAACACGCTGCAAATCCCTCCTGCGTGGAAAAGCAAGATCATGGGACTGAATGCGCTGGACGTCTACAAACGCATCCCCCGTGCGCAAGCCGCGAATGCTGCCTGAGGAAGCATACGATGCCCGAGAAGACATATATCTGCCGCGTCGACGAGATCGAAACAGGATCTCCGTTTATCGCCAAGATCCGCAGCCTTTCGGTCGGGATTTTCCGCATCGGAGATTCATTCCACGCGCTGCTGAATGTCTGTCCGCACCGCGGCGCTCCACTTTGCGAGGGACCGCAATGCGGGACAACCGCGCCCGTTGAACAAGCGCAATTCATCTATCATCGCGAAAACGAGATCGTTCGATGCGCCTGGCATGGCTGGGAATTCGACATCAAGTCAGGTGAAGCCTTGGTCGATCCGTCCATTCGCGCTCGCACATTTCCAGTCACCGTCGAAGCCGGCAGCATCTATGTGACGGCCTGATTGGCCCAAAAGGCGATTGGGATGGAAAAATTCGAAGAAAGATGGCCGCCGCAGCCAAACTAGCAGATTTGTTCGCAGGTGCTTGAAGAAAATAACGCGGAGAACTCCGCAATGGGAGAGTCAAATGTCAGAATCTGAATACAAGCTTGGTATCGCGCAAAGCCTGATCGGTGGCGGCAAAGTCTCCCGCCGCGACTTCATTCATCTTGGGATAGCCGCAGGCCTGACGGTCGCCGCCGCCGACACGCTCTTCGTCGCCACGGCGCGTGCCGAACCGATGCACGGCGGCTTCGCCAAGCTCGGCATGGCTCACGGCGCGACGACGGATTCAATCGATCCGGCCGGCTACCCCGATACGTTCACACAAACCGCGTTTTCGGGCTCGCTATCCAACAGCCTCACTGAGGTCGACGCCAAAGGCAATGTCCAACCGGACCTCGCCGAGAGCTTCGAATCTTCGGATGGGGCCAAGACCTGGGCCTTCAAGCTGCGCAAAGGCGCAACCTTCCACAACGGCAAGACTGTGACGGCGGATGACGTCGTGACCTCATTGCAATATCACATGGGCAAGGACACAAAATCGGCGGCGAAGTCGCTGTTGGAGTCCGTCGCCGGGATCAAGGTGGACGGCCCGGAAACGGTGGTCTTCACGCTCAAGAGCGGCAACGCCGATTTCCCTTACATCATGAGTGACTACCATCTGGTCATCATGCCGGCCAAGGACGGCAAGGCGGACTGGGCTTCAGGGGTTCGCACCGGCGCTTTCGTCCTTGAGAATTTCCAGCCCGGCGTTTCGGCGAAACTCAAGCGCAATCCAAACTACTTCAAGAACGGCAAGCCCTATCTCGACGAGGTGGAATTCATCGCCATCACAGATCTTGCCGCTCGCATGGCGGCCTTGTCGACGGGCGAGGTGGACTATATCGGCCGCGCCGACCTCAAGACCCTCGGCATGTTGAAACGCAATCCGAAGGTGGAAATCGTCGAGGTCACTGGCTACGGACATTATACCTTGCCGATGAATGTCGCGATGGCGCCGTTTGATAATCCAGACGTGCGAATGGCATTGAAATGGGCGATCAATCGCCAAGAAATCGTCGACAAGATCTTTCTCGGCCACGCCACCGTGGCTAACGACAACCCGATCGCGCCAGCGATCAAATTCGCCAAGGATCCGCAACCGCAACACAACTTCGATCCGGAAAAAGCCAAGCACTACCTGAAAAAGGCCGGAATGGAGAACCTGAAGGTGGATCTCTCGGTCGCCGATGCCGCTTTTGCAGGCGCGGTGGATGCGGCTTCGCTCATTCGCGAGACGGCAGCCCAATGCGGCATCGACGTCAATGTCGTGCGCGAGGCCGAGGACGCTTATTGGGACAATATCTGGCTCAAGAAACCCTGGTGCGCATCCTATTGGAGCGGTCGAGCGACGGCCGACTGGATGTTCACGCAAGCCTTCGCCGCGGGCTCCAGCTGGAATGAGTCGTTCTGGAAAAATCCCCATTTCAACGAATTGCTTGTTAAGGCGCGGGCCGAGACGGACGAGGCCAAGCGAGCGGGGATGTATGCCGAGATGCAGCAACTAACCCACGACGATGGCGGCAGCATCGTGCTGGTCTTCAACAATTTCGTCAGCGCCCAATCCAAAAAGCTCGCACATGGCGAAGTGGCGCCCAACTGGGAGAACGATGGACTGAAAATGGCCGAACGCTGGTGGATCGCCACGGCATGAAAAGGCGGCCGGGGCCACGATGGTTGTGAGGCTCCGGTCGGCTTGCTCCGAGTGCAGGACTGCCGCCCAAAGGGAGACGGCACTCACATGAACCCCGTCGCAAGAACGGTTCTGCAGCGCCTTGGCCTCGGCCTGGTCACTTTGTTCATCGTGTCCATCATCATCTTCTCTGCCATCGCGATGCTTCCGGGCGACTTCGCCAAGGCCACGCTCGGGCAGTCGGCGACGCCCGAAACGGTCGCCGCCTTTCAGCGGGAAATCGGCATCGATCGTCCGCCTGTCGAGCGCTATTTCGTCTGGGTCGCGCAAATGCTTCACGGCGACTTCGGCTCTTCGTTCGCGAGCCGCACCGGATATCGGCGTACCGTGGCCGAGATCATCGCGCCACGCCTCTACAACACGATGTTTCTTGCAGCGGTGACCGCGCTGATAGCGGTTCCGCTGGCGCTCGGGCTTGGCATTCTCGCCGCGCTGTACCGCAACGGCTGGTTCGACCGGCTGGTGAATGCCGTGACACTGACAACTATTTCGTTCCCGGAGTTTTTCGTCGCCTATATGCTCGCCTACCTGGTGATCTCGCGCGACACGTTCATTGGATCCGATTTCGCTCAATCCCTGCCCCATTGGCTCAGTATCTCACTGAACTGGGCACTCAATGCGGTTCCCAAATTTCCGACATTGTCGAATGTGAACGATCAGACCCCATTTTGGGAGCACCTCTGGAAGGTGGCGCTGCCGGCAATCACCCTTACACTTGTGATCGTGGCCCACATGATGCGCATGACCCGAGCGGCCATCATCAACATGCTCGCAAGCCCCTACATCGATATGGCGCGCCTCAAGGGAATGTCCCCGATGGTGATCGTGCTGAGGCATGCCCTGCCCAATGCCTGGGCTCCAATCGTCACTGTCGTGGCGTTCAATATGGCATATCTCATAGTCGGAGTGGTCGTGGTCGAGGTCGTTTTCGTCTATCCCGGGATCGGCCAACTGATGGTTGATGCGGTAAAATCCAGGGATGTTCCGGTTGTCCAGGCCTGTGCCCTGATTTTCGCCGCGACCTACATCCTTCTCAACCTGCTGGCCGACATTATTTCCATCGCCACCAACCCCAGGCTCTTGCACCCACGATGACCAGATCCCAATCTATCGCGGCGGTTCAGAGGCTGAGGCGCTCGCGTGCCAGCCGGGCGACAACAGCGCTGAAGAAGGCACCGCTTAGTGCATGGTTCGGCATCGTGGTGATCGTTGGCTACGTCCTTGTTGCGGTCTTCGCGCACTGGATAGCCCCATATGGCGAGACGCAGGTCTTCAGCGAAGCCTTCGCGCCGTGGAATCAGGAATTCAAATTGGGAACCGACCAGCTCGGCCGCGACATGCTCACCCGCTTGATCTACGGTGCGCGCAACACCATCGCTATCGCGGTCGCGACTACATTGCTCTCCTTCGCGGTAGGCGTGTCGCTCGGCCTCCTTGCCGCATTGTATAGGGGGTGGCTCGACCAGATCTTGTCGCGTGCGGTGGACGTGCTGATGTCGATCCCGAGTCTGATCTTCGCGCTGGTGCTTCTGTCGATCTTCGGCTCGTCGATCACCAGCCTGATTGTTATCATTGCGCTTCTCGATTCCACCCGTGTCTTTCGGCTTTCTCGCGCCGTTGGGCTTAACGTGGCCGTGATGGAATATGTCGAGGTGGCGCGATTGCGCGGCGAGGGACCGAGATGGATCATCGCCAATGAAATCCTTCCCAATGTCATGCCTCCACTGGTCGCCGAGTTCGGCTTGCGATTCTGCTTCGTGTTCCTGACAGTCGCGGCGCTGTCGTTCCTCGGAGTCGGTATTCAGCCGCCGACGGCCGATTGGGGATCAATGGTGCGCGAGAACGCAACCCTGATCACTTACGGCGATGTCACGCCGCTGCTTCCGGCCGGCGCGATAGCTCTTCTTACCGTATCCGTAAATTTCGTTGTGGACTGGTACCTGCACGCAACAAGCGGGTTGCGGGATGAAAAATAGCGATCCAGGCTCACGCGAAAAAGGAAAGGATCTACTGCAAATCCGCAATCTGCATGTGGAGGGATCCTCGGACGAACAGTGGCATCCCATCGTCCGCGGGATCGATCTTACGCTGAAGCGGGGGGAGGTTCTTGGCCTAATCGGCGAGTCAGGCGCCGGCAAGTCCACCATTGGCCTTGCCGCAATGGGCTATGCCAAACCGGGCTGCCGGATCACACAGGGCTCGGTCCTGTTCGACGGGATTGATCTCCTGGCAGTCAATGAAAAGGGGCGCCGTCGTCTCCGGGGCTCCCGCATTGCCTATGTCGCGCAAAGCGCGGCGGCCTCCTTCAATCCGGCACATCGACTTTTGGAACAAACCATCGAAACCGCGGTGGCGCATGGAATCGTCAGCCGGGAAGAGGCGAACCGGAGCGCCGTGGATCTTTATCGGCGTCTTCAGCTCCCAGAACCCGAGAGCATAGGCTTTCGCTATCCTCATCAGGTCTCAGGCGGGCAGTTGCAACGGGCCATGACAGCGATGGCAATGGCTTGTCGACCGGACCTCATAATATTCGACGAGCCAACAACGGCGCTCGATGTGACCACGCAGGTTGAAGTCCTTGCCTCCATTCGCAACATCGTTGAGGAATTCAGTACTGCTGCAATCTACGTAACGCATGACCTGGCGGTGGTGGCGCAAATGGCGGATCGCATTATGGTTCTGCGACACGGAGTTACCGTGGAGGTGGCTGACACACGCCAGATGCTGGCCTCGCCCAGCCAGGAATATACGAGGACGCTCTGGGCAGTCCGCAAGCTCGCCAAGCCCGAAGTTCCAGCCGATGACTATCTCTTGACGATAGACAACGTCACCGCGGCTTATGCCGGAGGGGTCAAGGTGCTCCAGGATGTCTCCATCAAGGTTCCGCGCGGAAGAACAGTCGCTGTGGTCGGCGAATCCGGTTCTGGGAAATCGACGCTCGCTCGAGTCGTTACCGGACTCTTGCCGCCAAGTTCGGGTTCGATTTCTTTCGCAGGCCAGCTCCTTTCCAAGAGCCTGAAGGCGCGGCCCAAGGAGGTCCTGCGTCGCGTCCAGATGATTTATCAAATGCCCGACAACGCCCTTAATCCGCGCCAAACGGTCGAAGAAGTCCTAGATCGGCCACTCGAATTCTACCTCGGCCTCAAAGGCGCGCAGAGAGATCGCCGGATAAGCGAACTTATGCACATGGTCGAGATGAGCGAGGATTTTCTGGAACGTCTACCTGGCGAGCTATCAGGTGGCCAAAAACAACGCGTCTGCATTGCGCGGGCATTGGCTGCCGAACCGGAGCTTATCATCTGCGACGAGATCACATCCGCGCTCGACCAAATTGTGCAGGAGGAGATCCTCAAGCTTCTGATGCGCCTACAGCGTGAACTCGGGATGAGCTACATCTTCATTACCCATGACATTGCCACGGTGCGCGCGATAGCAGACGAGATTGTCGTCATGCACGGCGGCAAAGTCGTCGAGCAGGGATTGAAGAGCGTGGTTCTCACACCTCCGTATGCCGCTTACACCGAACGGCTTTTGTCCTCTGTTCCCGAAATGGATCCTGACTGGCTGACAAGATTGCTGGCCAGTCGGAAAATCTGACAGGTTGCAAGGTGGTCAGGAATTAAGTCCCCGTCCGCCCATCTTCCACGTGCTTTGAAGGGCATGATCGAGCTCCACGCGCAGCGATCAGCGCGACTATTATGCACGCCTTCTGGAACCGTCTATCGCTGATCCAGGACCATCAGGCTAGGTTTGACGCTGAGGCGTATCGGAAATACGTTCGCGCACGGCATGCTCGGTCTTGTCTGCTGTGGACTTCACGATCTCGCCGAGCTGATCGGCTATCGTGTCTGCTTCCATATCTTGCCGGCCAGCTTCCTGCTTGATGGTCTCATAGGCGTCGGCGGCGACCTGCTTGGCCTCATCGAGGCCCCTGTCGAGCAAAGTTTCGGCGGAATCGCGAAGCTTGTCGCCATAGGCGCCCAGTTGCTCGTCCTCCGTTGCGGTATGGGGCAGAATTGCACCTATAGCGGCGCCGATGGCGAGACCGACGGCCGCTACGGCCAAGGGTTGATCCTCCAACAGATCTTGCGCGGAGCGGCTGGCTTTCGCCGCCATGTCCCCAGTCGTCGAGCTTGCATTGGCAGCGCTTCCCGTCAGACCCGCCGCAGCGGCTCTTGCGGTGCTCGATATGGTGTCGCCGACGCTGGCAGCGCTCGAGGAGAGCGATTCCGCGGCGTCGGAGAGCGTGCCGCCCAAGCCGCCGCGCTCCCCTGCTACATCATGTCGTCCCGGCGCTGAAGGCAATGGATAGCCAGCCGAACGGTGGGCGGTGTTTGAGGTACCGCTGCCGAACATCAGCCAGGCCAGACCTGCGCCCACCATGGTGACCGGCAAAGGATTGTCTCGGACCTGCGTTCTGAGATTGCTGAGCATGGCCGCGCTCTCCCCTCCCGAGAACAGCCCGGTGAACTCATCCAGCAATTGTCCAGGCGTCATCTTGCCTCGAATGGATTCGGCGGTCTCCATCACCCGAGCGCGAGCAGCCTCGGCCTCGCGTTCAAGTTCGGCTGCGGATTTCTCGTTCATCTCACCTGTTCCTTAATCGCGCTCGCGTCGCGCTTGAGCTGTCCCTGGGTCCGGTCGGGGGTAAGTTCCGAAGGCGCCATGCTGGCCGTCCCGGTCCGCAGCAGGATGACGCCGAGGACCGCCACGACCACACCGACCAGCAGGGAAGACCACCCCGCGCCAAGCCCTGCCCGCGTCAGCGCGATAATGAGCGCCTGCAGCAACACCAAGAGCGCGGCGAGCAGGCAAATCGCGCCGCCCAGCACTTCCGCGGCACCTGCTCCGGCTTTGGTAAGCTTTTCAGAGAGCTCGGCCCGAAACAGCCTCGCCTCGGTTTGCACCAGAGTGGTTACATTCTGGGCCAAATCGGTGACTAGCCCGGCAAGGCTGGGATTGTCCTGGTTGTTCATCTGTCCTGCTCCGCGATCTGCGTGGCGCCATCATCGCCGACCACGCCAAAATCTTGTGGACGATCAGCGGACCAACCCTGTGGCTGATCGGTGTGTGATCTGAGGCCTCCCGGAGCGGCCTCAGAATCGGGCGTTGCCGGCGGAGAAGCCTTGATGAACCGCCCGAGAGCCAATCCGGCCAACACCGATCCCGCAAGCAGGACACCGGGATTTTGCCGGCCGAAGGACTGCACGTCATCAAGGACTTGGCTAAAGGGCTTCTGTTTCAAGGACGATGAAAGCCGCTCAAGGCCACTGGCAGCATCCAAAGCGAATTTCGATGCGTTCCTTTCATCGTTGCTGGCAAGGTGATCGCTGGCCGCTCGCAGTGCACCACCCAACGCCGCCAAGCTCGATCCGATGTCGCGCTGCGCCTCCTCCGCCTTGTCGGAGATGACCTGCGTGGCTTCAGATGCATAGTCGCCAGCCTTACGGGTCACCTCGTCCCGCGCGTCGTGAAGCAACTCGCTGGCACGCTCATTTTCCTGGCGAAGTCTGTCGGAGACGTCGCTTTTCGCCTTGTCGAAATCGGTGGGCTGTCCGCCCTGATCGTTCTCATGCTGCATGAGGCCACCTAGTGAAAACCGAGGAAGGAGAGGACCGCGAGCACGACGACGATAAGGCCGATAAGATAGATGACACTGTTCATGTGCACGTCCTCCGTAGCTTTCCAACTTCGACGAACCTGCGATGTTCCGTAAGTGAGAGCATTTATCTCAGCCGAAACGAAGAGCTTCGTCAGGCACGCACCCAGTCACCAGTGAGTTGCCCTGTCCCTCGTGCGGAGCGCCAGTTGCTCCGTACGAACGGGTGCGCCCGACATGGTTGACGCGATCCCAAAGAAAACCGGAAGAGCGGACTTGGATCGCTTGACCTGGGCAAATATGATCCTGACGCCTTGCAGAGGGACTGGATGGAAATCGGTCGGGTCGAGCGCAAGCTCTCGGCGATCCTTGCGGCTGACCTCGCCGGGTACAGTCAACTGATGGGCGCTGACGAAGAAGGTGCCCTCGAGCGCTTGAACAGCCATCAACGTGACCACCTCGATCCCTGTATTGCCACGCATCGCGGCAAGATCGTCGGCGACATCATCGAACAGGACGGTCACGTCTTGGGCGCGGGGGTCAACATCGCCGCGCGTCTGGAGAGGATCGCCGAGCCTGGCAGGATCTGCGTTTCCGAACGCGTGCAGGAACATGCAGCGGGAAAGATCGGCCTGCGCTTCGAGGACTCGTGACAGTCCGGCGGAGTGCCCAGAATTTTGCCTGGTATCGTCGCGCCTCATCCATTCGGCCCAGCTGAGCATTTGCCGCGAACATAACAGCCTGAGGGCTGGGCGTTTGGCGACGCCCGCTTTTGGTGAATGGACTGAACCGGGGAACCGACTGTCATGAGGCGCGAAGCCGCCGTTCGCGTCGTGAAAGACATACCTCCACATCGGTGAGATTGTGGAATAGCGGTGACCAACCTGGACTAAGATCTAGGGTCAAAGGGGGCGCTCACGAGCCGCCTAATCGATAGACCGGGATGCCGAGCTTGCGGGCCTTGTCGGCGAGGTTCTCCTGAATGCCGGTGCCGGGAAAGATGATGACGCCGATCGGCATGACCGCCAACATCTGGTCGTTGCGCTTAAAGGGAGCGGCCTTGGCGTGTCTGCTCCAGTCGGGCTTGAAGGCGACCTGCGGCACCTTGCGATGATCGGCCCAGCGGGCGGCGATCTTTTCAGCGCCTTTGCGTGATCCGCCGTGCATCAGCACCATGTCGGGGTGCTTGGCGCGGATTTGGTCGAGCTTTGCCCAGATCATCTCGTGATCGGCGGTATCGCCGCCGGAGAAGGCGATCTTGGGGCCGGCCGGCAACATGACCTCGGTTTCCGCGCGCCGCCTGGCCGCGAGGAAGTCGCGGCTATCGATCATTGCGGCGGTGAGATGGTGGTGGTTTACCATCGACCCCGTGCGCGGTCGCCAGGCAGAACCGGTGTACTGATCGTAGTGTTCGGCGGCCTGGTCACGCATGAGCTCGAAGGCGCCCCGCCGTTCGATCATGGTCTGGCCCTGGGCGGTGAGTGTCTCGAGTTCAACCGCCTTGATCTCGCTGCCATCCTGTTCGCGCTGCAGACAGCGCTGGGCCTGCTCGTTGTCTTCCAGTTGCCGCTCGATCCGTTGTACAGCTCGGTGGAAGACATTGGTGAGGGACCAGAGCAAGTCATCGAGGTCGGGTTCGAGGCGCGTGTCAGCCAGGGTGACGATGAGGGCGTCAAAGATGTCGGCCACGGCTCCGGCCACTTGGTCGCCACCGGGGAGCGGTCGCGGATCGGGCTCGTCCGCAAATGGTCGCCAGCCATAGAGCTGGAGTTCGGTGAGGATGTGATCGGTCGCAGAAGCGGCGTGGTGCGGTTCAGTGTCGTCGTGCTCTCTCATGGGGATGCTCCCGTCGGTTTGACCGCGACCCTCGCGGCCTTCATGGCGACGAGAGCCCACGGGCGGGACGGTCCGACACCCGCAGCGATGCGGAGGGCCGGAGCGCAGCGGAGGATGCCGGCGGTCGGCTATTTTGCCTCGCGATGGAAAGGCGTCGCGCCCGATCGCTGCCATTCGCGACCAGTCGCGCGCGCCGGAAAATAGTCGGCCGCCGCCATTGCCTGGCCGGCCAGTTCGTGGGCCGATCGCCCTCTCGAAGGCCGGGTCTCGGCTCTCTGCCGGCGGGTCACTCATCCATGCGCCGCACCGGCACCGTGCGCCGCGCGCTTCCCCTCCCGGCTCATGCCGCCTGTGTCAGATATCGGATGCGATCTTTGCGCATGAGCTGGTCTGCAATCGAGGCCCGGAAGGCCGCAAGTCCGAAGCGGCTGAGGTCTTCGTTGAAGTCTTGCATCGCTGGCGACAGCACGATTGCATCGATTCCGGCGTCCGTCGCGCGCTCGAGCAGGCTGTCGCGGGCACCGTCACCGGCCGGATCGTTGTCGCGGATGACATAGAGCCGGCGCAGGGTTGGCGGGAACAGGATGGCGGCTAGATGGGCTGCCGAGAGTGCCGCAGCCATCGCCATATCGGGCAAGGCGCATCTGAGCGACAGCGTCGTCTCAATGCCCTCGCCTGCCGCCATGACGCTGCCGGGTGCACCGAAGCGGACGGCGTGACCCAGAAGGTCACCCATTGCGCGACGCGGCGTGTCGACGAGCGCCTTGCCGGTGCCGTCCGGTGCGAGCCAGGTGCGGTGCGCGCCGGTCAAATGTCCATCAAGGTCGGTGACAGCAGCGATCATTGCCGGCAAGGTCTCGGTCGGTCCATGATCGCCGGGCCGGTAGTAGCAGCGCGGATGGAACTGCAGCGATCCGGTGCCGGACAAAGTCGCAATGCCACGTCCACGCAAATAGGTTTCCACGAGGGTGCCGATAATGGGCTTCGACATGGCGACCAGTCGGCGAGCCGCTTCCGGAGATCCAATGGGGACCTGCGTGATCGGCGCGGCCGGTCGGGGTGGCATGGCATCTGGCATAGCGAGAAACAGGCGCGCCTCATCGGCGACGTCCCGGAAGTTGACCAGTCCGAGGGATTCGCGGATGACGTCGAGCAGGTCGCCATGCTCGCCGGTAGCGGCGTCGGTCCATTTGCCTGGCGGTCCCTTCGGGGATGGCTGCAGACGCACGAACGTCGAGCGGCCCGGCGCATTGCGGACGTCGCCGACGCTCCAATAGTTGCCCTGGCGACGGCCATTGGAGAGGTAGTGGCGGCACACCGCCTCGGCATGTTCGGCGAGGCGGTGTGCGAGGTCGGATGCAGCGTGACGCGTCATCATGCAGCCTCCCGCTCACTGACCCGCTCGATTGGGAAGCGCTCGAGCACGCGCTCCAGCACGGCGAGCCCGTTGGCGTCGATCGGCACGAACATCCTGAGCTTCCACGAAATGATCTCGTGGAAGAGACCGTAGGCGGTGAGGCGCTCCCGCATCATGTCGGTGAAGCCCGACAGTTCGATGCGCCACGCGCCGATGACGCGGCTGCGGCGAAGCTGGAGACCCTCGGCGAGATCAAGGATCGTCCGCCCGTCGATCAGCGCCGCGAGCGCCTGCTCGGGCGATAGCGATGCGACGCCTGTCGCCGTGTCGTTGGCGGCCCAGGCCGGCGTGACAAGGCGACCAATTATGCGCTCGCCCTCGTCGGTCTGAAGTCGAAAAACGCGGGTCGACTCGTTTGGCAGACGCTTCCAGATCGGCAACAACAGGCCCGTCACCATGTGCAGCACGGCATCGGCAAACTCGGGAGTCTCGGCGACCTCCGCATTCCATGCTGCAGCGAAAGCTTCACGGTGGGCCTCGACCCAGCGGGTTTCGCCCATAGCCTTGAGCGGCATGTTCTGGCCTTCCATTGGCCGGATCAGGCGGACCCGCGGCTCGATCTCGCCGTCGTCGAGCATGATGCTGGTGGTTGGGATCTGCACGGCGGCGCGGCCAGATTGCTCGTTGATCAGTAGGATGGCGCGCAAATCGCGAAGGTGATGGAGCGCCGCATCGAGCATGACGGGCCGATTGCGCTTGCGCTGGGTGATCGTCAGCAGCCGCGTTTCGGCGCCGGTGCGCGGATGGGCGTAGATGACCTGCCGGTCGGTGATGACGAAGCTCTCGGCCCGCAGGGTCTCCAGCCCGGTGTCATAGGTGCCCGAGGCGATGGCGCCACCGATCCGAGCGGCCAGAAGCTGCTCGAAGGCGCCGAACAGCACGCCCTGCACTTCGATGGTCAGCGCCAACAGGCGATTGAGGAAGGTGGTGATCGGCGGCAACTCGTCCTTGATGCCGTTGTTGTCCATCAGCTTGAGACCGGTCGCCGCCTCGAAACGCTGGAGTGTGCAACCCTCGACCTTGCCGCGTACGATCAGGAGATAGAGCTGCCGCAAGGCATCGCCGGCATAGTGGCTTTCAAGATTGTCCTCTGGCCGGAACAGCCCTTGGCCACCGGTCTGGCGCTGGCCGCGCGTGATTGCGCCCAACGTGTCGAGGCGGCGGGCAATCGTCGAGAGGAAGCGCTTTTCCGCCTTCACATTGGTCGAGATCGGTCGGAAGAGCGGCGGCTGCGCCTGGTTGGTGCGATGCGTGCGGCCCAGGCCCTGGATCGCGGTATCCGCCTTCCAGCCGGCCTCGAGCAGGTAGTGGACACGCAGGCGCCTGTTCCGGGCCGAGAGTTCGGCATGGTAGGAACGACCCGTCCCGCCGGCGTCGGAAAACACCAGAACGCGCTTCTGATCGTCCATGAAGGACTGCGCCTCGGCCAGATTTGCTGACCCTGCTCGGTGCTCGACGACCAGGCGGTCGCGCTTGCGCACGATGCGGCGCGAGCGGCCAGTGACTTCGGCCACGAGGTCCGCGCCGAAATGTTGCACGATCTGGTCGAGCGCGCCGGGGACAGGCGTCAAGCTGGCCAGTTTCGCGATCAGCTCGTCGCGCCGGGCGACCGCCTCGCGGCTCTCGACCGGCTGGCCATCGAGGTAGACCGGGCGCGACGACAGATTGCCCTCCGAATCCGTGAAGGGCTCGTAGAGCTGCACCGGGAAGGAATGGGCGAGGTAGTCGAGGACGTATTCGCGCGGCGTGATGTCGACGCGAACATCGTTCCATTCCTCGGTCGGCAACTCGGCCAGCCGCCGCTCCATGAGCGCCTCACCCGTCGAGACGATCTGGACAACGGCCGCATGGCCCTCCTCCAGATCGCCGGTGATGGATTTGATCAGGGTCGGTGTCTTCATGCTGGTCAACAAATGGCCGAAGAAGCGCTGCTTGGCGCTTTCAAAGGCGCTACGCGCGGCCGACTTGGCCTGGGCATTGAGCGTGCCGGTGCTGCCGGTGATGTTGGCCGCCTGCATCGCAGCATCGAGATTGTTGTGGATGACGCCGAAGGCCCCAGCGTACGCGTCATAGATGCGGACCTGTTCGGGCGTCAGCTCATGCTCGAGCAGTTCGTATTCGACGCCGTTGAAAGAGAGCGAGCGGGCGGTATAGAGGCCAAGTGCCCTGAGGTCGCGTGCCAGTACTTCCATCGCCGCCACGCCGCCAGCCTCGATCGCCTCGACGAACTCGGCGCGGGTCGAGAATGGAAAATGCTCGCCGCCCCAGAGGCCGAGCCGCTGGGCATAGGCGAGATTGTGCACGGTGGTGGCGCCAGTCGCCGACACATAGACGATGCGGGCATTCGGCAGGGCGTGCTGTAGCCTCAGGCCGGCACGGCCTTGCTGGGAGGGAGCGGCGTCGCCGCGTTCGCTCTTGCCGCCACCGGCATTTTGCATGGCGTGCGCCTCGTCGAAGATGATGACCCCATCGAAATCCGGACCCAACCATTCGACGATCTGCTTGACCCGCGAAACCCTCTCGCCGCGATCGTCGGACCGCAGCGTGGCATAGGTGGTGAACAGGATGCCGTCCGCCAGCGTGATCGGCCTGCCCGGCGCGAAGCGGGAGAGCGGGGTGACCAGCAAGCGCTCCATGCCGAGCGCGGACCAGTCGCGCTGCGCATCCTCGATGAGCTTGTCGGACTTGCTGATCCACACAGCCTTGCGACGGCCCTGCATCCAGTTGTCAAGGATGACGGCGGCGGACTCGCGGCCCTTGCCTACACCGGTACCGTCGCCGATCATGAAGCCTTGCCGGAAGCGCACGGCCCGCGCCGCGTCATCTGCCGCCGCGCTAATTACGTCAAAGGTATCGTCGAGCGTCCAGGCGCCGGCGAGATACTCGGCGTGAGCATCGCCCGCATAGATGACGGTCTCGAGCTGCGCGTCCGAGAGCAGGTCAAGGACGTTCTTCGGCAGGCGCGGCCGATAACTCGGCTTGGGCGGCGCGACCGAGGCCATGGCCGCCGATTGCACGAGTTGGGTGGGGTGCGGCTGCGCGCCGGGAATGCGGATCGCCTGAAGCGCGTAGTCCTCGTAGATGGCGTCGCTGATGTGGCCGCCCTCGGCGGCCTTCCAGTCGAGCACCTGATAGGCGAGCTCAACGGCATCGGGATCAGTGAGCGGTGGCCGCGGTGTTATTCTTGCCGTGGGACCAAGATAGCCGCGCACTGTGCGGGGTGCGGCCGACGACGATGTGGGAGTTGCACCTGCGGGTATGGTGACCGGCAGCCGTGCCGGCACATGCTCGCCGACCCATGCGATCAGCGTCGCGGCATCCGGGGCAACGCCCTGATCTGCCGGGAACACGTCCGGATCGTCCGCCGGCACCCGGTCGATGACGGTGAGGCGTGTCGGAAAGGTCGTGCCATGCTTGGCGTAGGCCGAGCCGTCGATGGCGGCGGAGAAGACGATGCGGCCACGTTCCTGCAGGCGAGTAAAGGCGGCGGTCCAGGCCGGGTGGTCGGGCGCGAAGTTCGCACCGGTAATCGTCACCAGCCGCCCGCCGGGCGCAAGGCGCGCCAGGGCCGAGGCGATGTGCCGCCAGGCCGCGTCGGCCATGCGGCCCTCGACGTTGGCCATGACCGAAAAGGGCGGGTTCATCAGCACCACGCTCGGCACGGCGCCGGGATAGAGATGGTCGTCGATCTGGGCGGCGTCGAAGCGGCTGGCGCAGACGGCCGGAAAGAGGCCGGAGAGAAGTGCCGCGCGGGTTTCGGCAAGCTCGTTGAGAATGAGCGAGGCGCCGGCTATCTCGGCCAGGATGGCGAGCAGCCCGGTGCCGGCGGAAGGCTCCAGCACACGGTCGGCCGGCGTGATGGCAGCGGCCGTTGCGGCGACCATGCCGAGCGGAATCGGCGTCGAGAACTGCTGGAAGGTCTGTGCTTCTTCGGATCGGCGGGTATGCGTCGGCATGAGCCGGGCGATCTTCGACAATGCTGACAGCCGGAGAGCCGGAGACGCGGCCTTGCGGAACAACGCCTTTCCGTACTTGCGCAGGAAAAGGACCGTCGCAGCCTCGCGGGCATCGTAGGCCTGCTTCCAGTCCCAGGCGCCGGCGGCGTCGGAGGCGCCGAATGCGGCTTCCATCGCCGCGCGCAACTTTGGCGCGTCGATGCTGTCGCCGCGCTCGAGATGGGGAAGCAGAAGGCCGGCGGCGGCGAAGATAGCGCCGGCTGCACCGGTTTGGGGGAGCGGGAGCGGCGCGGCTGCGGGAACTGCCACAGCGGGCGAGATCATGTACATGGTGTGAACCTCGGGAGAGCGGGGACAGGATCGAGCCGCGCGGCGCTCTCTCTGGACCGTGCGGATTCAAAACCATCCCGGCTCGCCTCTCCCTCTCTGGCCTCCACCGAAGCCAAAATGAAACAAGCGCCCCGCCATGAGGTGGAGCGCTTGCCGGTATCAACCGATCTCGATCATATTCCGCCGTCAGGCCCCGACTTCTGTAGGAAACCATTGGCGCTGTCGGGATCGGGCGGCAGGTAGGCATCATAGGGATTGCCGTCGGCAAGATGAGCGAACGGCGTGAACTCGTAGTGAAGAAGAAAGGGCCGAGCGACCCGCGCCACTCCGCCGACGGTGCTATCCGGCGGCGACCGCGTGTGCGGCAGTCTCATGGGTGGCCGAGCCGTCCTCGTCATCACCGGCCAGGAATTCGGGGAGGTCAGCTTCCTCGCCCACATTCGGCCGGGCGGCGTCATTGCCGCGAAGGCGGAGCGGTTCGGGTAGCCAGCCACTATCGGCCAGGAGGCGCTCGGCCTCTTTGGCCATGTCGGCCTTCTTGAGATGGTCGATAAGCTGGGCGGCCTGGTCGCCGGCGCCTTCGCGCACGGCTTCGAGAATGCGGGACTTGGTGACGCGACCGAGATAGTTATCCACCGTCGGCCGCCAGCCGGCATCTACCATGTCAAGCCCGGTGGCACGGGACAACCGATCGGCTTCACGCCGGCGCTGATCGAGTCCATGCTGGGAAACGCCGCTGCCGTAGGGATTGGGTCGTTCGAACAAGGCGTTGATCCCATAGCTGACGCAATGCGCCAGCAGCGTCTGCCGGCTTGCTTCATCGAGTCCGTCGAGCCACGCCCATAGGGCCTCGTCGTCATCCAGTGGAATGTCGCTCTTCCATGCCTCATGGCGCTCATGGACGGCCTTGGCCGCAGGGCTGTCCTTGAGACCGACGTCCTGCCACGGCAAGTGGACATGTCGGACGAAGGCCTCGACGCAGCCGATGGCGGAACGCTGACCGAAGGTGTCGAGGACGAGCCGGTGCAAGAGCGCCGTGATGGCCACATGCTGGTTCTCGGCCAGTGCGTTGCGCAGCGCCAACGTGCGATGGGCAGTAAGTTCGATGACCAGGCGCTCGGGTAGCGGCTTGATGGTGTCGCCGTCATCCTCCTCAGGCTCGGACGCCTGCGCGCCGATGGTGATAATCGCGCGGGCCGAAGGATTGTGTCTGCTGTCTTCGTTCTCGGTGGCGCAACCTGGCTCGGCCGAGTGGCCGTCGACCGCCTGCATCGCTTCGTCCTCGGGGCGCACATGGGCCCGATCGACGACGAGATCGCCATCACGATCGATGCTGATGAACACACCGGCGCGGGCGATCTCGGCCCCATCGTAGTGCATCGGCCGGCTCTCGAAGGCCTCAAGCGCGGTCTCGATTTGACCGAGGCGCTGATCGACATCGTCGGGGAGTTCGTCGGATTCGCCATACTCGGCTTCCAGCCGGTCGTACTCCGCCCGCAGGGCTTCGCGTTCCGCCCGCTCCGCGTCGGTCAGACCGACGGGGGTGCCAGCGATTGCCCGCAGACCGTGATCGTGCCCGTAGGGCAGATCGGCATCGACCACGATCCACTTCCAGCCCTCCGCCGCGATCTCGTCGGCGATCGACTTCAGCCTATCGCCGACCAAGCGGTCGAGCAGAGCGGGGTCCTGCAGCCAGCCGCCATTGTCGGCCTCGAACAGGTCGCGCAGCACCACGCCGCCGGCAGCGACATACGCGTCGACACCGACGAACAGCGCCCGGCGATCGCTTGCCCGCACAGTGGTCTCCGTCAGCAGGCGCCGGATCTGCTGCGGCTCCTTCGACCAGGAGTTTTCGAGCGCCTCCCAGACCTGCTCCTGACGGGCGTGATCGTCGGTCACGGTGAACGCCATGAGCTGCTCGAGCTTCATGCCATCCTGCTCGTAAATCTCCTGCAGCTTGGCCGAAACCCTGGCCAGCCTGAGGCGCTGCTGCACGAATGTTGCGGAGACGAAGAAGCGTGCGGCAATCTCCTCATGGCTCGCGCCCTGGTCATGAAGTGTCTGGAAGGCGCGAAACATGTCGAGCGGATGTAAATCTTCGCGCTGAAAATTCTCGGCCAGCGAGTCCTCCTCGATCGGGACCGCGCTGTGGGCGTCGCTTATGACGCAGGGAACTGGCTCGGTCTTGCTCATGCGCTTCTGCTTGACCAGCAGTTCCAGCGCGCGATAGCGGCGCCCGCCAGCCGGCACCTCAAACATGCCGGTCTCGTTGCCCTCGCCGTCCAACACTGGCCGGACGTTGAGGCTCTGGAGCAGGCCGCGCCGAGCGATCGACGCGGCGAGGTCCTCTATGGTTTCCCCGCGCTTGATGCGCCGGACATTGGACTGGCTCAGCATCAGCTTGTTGAAGGGGATGTCACGTGAAGCGTTGAGGGTGATCTTCTGCTTGGGCGTAGCCATGTGGACTATCTCCGCGACGGGCGGCCGAAACTCTCTCGTCCTCCAAACCCGTCAAAAAAGACGGGCGCAGCCCTCTCACTCTGAGGACTGAGCCGCACCGAAGATCCAGAGGTGGGGACAGGGCCGCAGACACGACTGCGCATCTGCGGCTTGCGGATTACAAGCTGAGATCTCACTCGCCGTCTCGGCCAGATTGGCCGGCATGGTCGAGTTGCGTTCGGCGTCGCGAAGGTTTCCGCCCCGGCGGACCGCCTCTGCCCAGACGGAAATCGGCAGGTCGGTGCCAAAGAGCATGTCCCGCTCGATGCCGATGCCGAAAGGCAGCCGGATCGACGTCATCTCGAGCGCGGTTGCGAGCCAATTCCTTCGCCGAGTTGATTTGAAGAGCTTCACCACCCGTACGTGTTCGGCGTCGCGATCGCGGCTATTGGCGAGCAGGCACGCGCAGTTCCTCGGTGAGAACGATCATGCCGCCCTCTTCTCGATTTCGACCTCATCGACGCTGGCGGGCCCTGCCCTGGTTCCGTTGTCGGGTTGCGGAAGGAAGGCGAGCAGCCAGTCGGCTGCCTTGCTGGCTTGGGAGGCGGCACGCACGATGGCTCGGTTGTCTTCGCGCAGAACGTCGAGCCAGGAGGCCAGGTAATCGGCGTGGCGCACGGTCGGCGCAATACCTCGCGAGGCGCAGCAGAAGGCTGCGTTCATTTCGGCGACCAGTTCCTCGAAAGCATATCGCTTTGTGCCGAAGGCGCCGCCGAGGTCACGGCCGACGCGGGAGGGATGGCCGGTCGCATGGCCAAGCTCGTGCAGGGCGGTGCGGTGCCAGTCGATGGTCTCGAAATACGCCTGCGGAGGCGGCACCTGCACGTAGTCGTGCGCCGGCACATAATAGGCGCTATTGCCGCCGATGCGGAAATCGATCCCTGTCGCCTTGATCAGTGCCTCGACGGCCGGTTCGATCAGTCCGGGCTCTGGTGCGGGCGGAAACACCGCCAGATCGTCGGGCAGATTTTCGCATTGCGCGACGTTGAAGACGGTGAAGCGCTTCAGAAACTGTATGGCCCGTGCTGCCTCGCCGGTCTCCCGCGCGCGTTTCTTCTCGTCGTCAGGGATGAAGCGGTCAGAATAGACGACGGTGGTCCCGTGTTCGCCCTTGCGGACATGGCCGCCCAGCGATAGCGCCTGGCGGAAAGTCAGCCAGCCCTGGACGGGAAAGCCATGCTCGACGACCGCACCCCACAGGATCAGCACGTTGATCCCCGAATAGGCGCGGCCAGAGGCGGCATTGGCCGGCATGGCGAGGGGTGCTTGCGCCGCCGCCGTGCCCCAGGGCACCCAGGGAAAGCGCCCAGCCTCCAGCTCGGCGATGATCTTGTTGGTGATGTCATCATAGAGGCTTGCCCGGTCGGCGCCGGCGCGAGCGTAATGTCTGGACATCGGGTTTCTCCGCGACGGGCGCCGGAGGCCTCTCCTCCAGCTCTCAACCCGTCACGGCAAACCGGTCCGTACTCTCGCTCTAGAGGCTAGCCCAGGCCTCGAAGGGGGACGCTCCCGGACTTGGGGCAAAGGCGGTCCGCGCCAATCAGTAGTGTCGCTGACCTATGGTTATTGCTGCCGGACTGCGTGCCGAATGCGGTCGGTAAGCGTTTGTGCGACGTCGAAATAACCTTCCCAGGCTTCGCGCAACTGAGCCCGCGCGGCGGCGGCGAAGACATCGAAGCCGTTGGCGTTTTTCGCAGGTGGGCAACTCATCCCAGCTGACAGGCACCGCGCACGACGCCCCCGCGCGTGCCCGAGTCGACCAGGGGCAGATTGCAGTGGAGCCCTGGCCGTTGCGCAGGTAATCGAGAAACATTCGGCCCTTGCGCTTCGCCTTGCTCATATTGGCGACGAAGCGCGACGGATCTGTACGGGCCAGCAGTTCGGCGAAGTCCTGGCAGAAGCTCTTGACCTCGTCCCAGTCTGCCAGAGGGACGAGCGGCACGACCACATGAACGCCCTTGCCGCCGGACAGCAACGGCCACGACTGCAATCCAAGCGCTTCCAGAATGCTCCGAATGTCGAGGGCTGCCTGCTTGACGGCAGCAAAGCCCAAGCCCTCGTCGGGGTCGATGTCGAAGATCATGCGGCGCGGCAGATCCGGCTGCTGGCGACGGCTTCCCCACAATACCCTGCCTGGGATTCGGTTCCATGCCAAGCATCCCGCGCCGGCGACCGGCGGCGCTCAAAGGGAGAACGGCGTATAAGCCGCAGTCCTGCGCGCGTCCGTAACAGTGACGGTTGTCGCGCGCAGGACGGAGGAAATTCGCCCCCGCCTCGGGCGGTGAACGGGACAGCCGTAGGAGCGTCAGCATAGCGCCGGCCGCATGACGGGACGCGGGACCGACTGTCCCCGTCCGCGGTGGTCCGCATGTGTTTGCTCAGGATGGGTAGCCGACCCGGCAGTGATCGCGCGCAGTTCCGGTTCTCGACAGTCCGACCGCTGATCGGCGACGATGCGATAGGGTTGAACAACGCCAGGGCCGAGTTGGCCTGGAAGAAATCGATCTGGTCTTGCACCCTTTCGGCTCCCTCAATTGCGTGGCAGCTTGTGAATTTCAAGCCTCACAGGCCCTCCCCTGTCACAACTCGTGCAGAAAAGCGCTCGCTCGACCGAACTGAACAAAGCGCCTTTTCCATAGCGTTCGATGAGCCCGGCAGGTTTTACCGTTGCATGGTGCGAACAAGATCTGCACCAGGCCCGCAACACATGCCATTCGCGAAGATCGCCGAGCGCGACGTCGAGGCCCGCGTGAACACTGCCATCAATGATGGCCTGCGGCGGGATATTCACCTCGCCCGGTGTCAGGATTTTCTCCATCACATGTCGGCTGTTGTAGTGGATCAGCAACATACCTGGCCGGCGTCGGATGGCAGCTTGCCAAGCTGCCTGACTCACCGGTGAATCGGGGGAACGCGAGATGGTTTCCGACAGAGCCTGCTCGTCGCGATGCCATACCTCGATCCGAAAATTGTCTTCCGCGGTTTTTGCCATAGCTTCGCCGGCCAGCGCGATTGACGCCGAGCCACGCTCCTTTGCTGCTCCAGATCACGCTGAAATAAGGAACATATTCCTCTCTTCAAAGGGCGCGCTTGACTCTGTGTTCTCTTTTTGTTCACTATCGGCGGAGTTAGCCATAGGAGGCGAACCATGGAACTTCGCTTGAACATCAAGGATGCCACACCCCAAGAGCTCGCATGCCACTGCTTTATCCCTAGTTGCTGAGGACAGCTGACCGCTGCGCAGTTCATTCGTGGGACAATATCATGCTACAGTATTGCCGAAGCAGGGTGGGAACCTATGACGTCTCAGGGGCTTACGCGCCGGGCGCTTATTGGCGCGGCATTGGCGATACCGGCAATTCACGCCGCCAAAGCCGATTGCAAGACACCGGCGCTGCGTATCCGAGTACGCAAAAACTTTCGATCCTTCAATCCTGCTGACGCTGCAAGAGAAGACGCTATCGTCACACGTAACCTTCTCGCACCTCTCGTTCGCTACAAACGGCATGGAACCGGCAATGCATGGGATTGGGAACGACATATTGTAGATAGCATCACGAATGACGATCCGCGTACCTACCGCCTTACGTTGCGCGAAGAACGTTGGCAGGGCACTTCATCGGTGTCGACGGAAGATGTTGCCCATTCCTTTGAGCGGATTATCGGCCGATCAGGCCATTTGCGGGAAGGCGGCAAAACGGGGCAATCAGCGCCGCTGCTCCAACAGGCTGCAGCCGATGACCCACATTGCCGCGGGCTTCGTCATGCTGCTGACCTCCGGCCATGAATTGACGGCCGACGAGGTTCTGCAGACCTATCGGTTGCGCTGGCAGGTCGAACTCGCCTTCAAGCGGCTCAAGAGCGGAATGGGCATCCATAAGCTTCCCGCGCGAGATGAGCGGCTCGCTCGAAGCTGGCTGACGGCCCACCTGATGCTGGCGCTGATGATCGACGAGGCCGTCACGGACGTTCTAGACTCTCCCCCTTGTGAAGACCAAACCAGGCACGGCGCAATCGCTGTCCCTTTGGAGGCTGCATAGTCTCCTGCGTTCTGAAATCCTCAACGCCATACTGATGGTGATGCGGCCGGGAAAAATCCTCACCCGCGTCACTGAAATCATTCGTGACGTCTGCGATCCACCAAGACGGCGCAAAAGCCAATCCGCCGCTGCAAGAAGCGCCGTCTTGGTGTAAAGTTAGCGGTTATGTCTTCTCTCACCCCAGCAGGTGCACGCTATCTTTTGAGATGTGGAGGCGCTGAGCTTGCGCACCGCTCACAATCCCACCCCAAAGGCGGCTGCTCCGACAGCCAATCCTATTGTTCGCGCAGAGCCCGACCCATTGCAGCGTAGACCGGAGCGCTAAGATATTCCCATGCTGACCTCGCTCCAGTCTCGATCATCACTTGTGTGTTCATTCCGGCTTGCAATGCCACGGGCGTTGCCTTCAGGGACTGAGGTGTCAGAACGATGCGAGCTGCATAAAATGCCTTGCCAGTGCGCGGATCGACCAGCCGGTCTGCTGAAAGGGTGCGGACATCACCGTTCATGGGCTGCTGATACCGCCTGCCCACCGCGCTGAGCCAGATGGTCGCGTGCAGCCCCACTTTCACCTGGTCGACGTCGAGCGGGTCCACGTTGGCAATCACGACGAAGTTGTCGTCGACGGGCACGATATCCATCAGAGGATCGCCTGCTGCTATCACCCCGCCAATGGTGTGAATCTTGAGCCCCACTATGGTGCCTCCGATGGGAGCGCGGATCTCGGTTCTTGTCATCACGTCATCGGCGGCGGCTATTCGTTGAGCGGATTCATATATCTTGGCACGCACCACCCCAAGCTCAGCGACAATGTCGGCCGCCGTGGATGCGTTAAGTTCAGCAACCTTGAACTTCGTCTCCTCCATTTTTTGCCTGGCAACGCCAATTGACGCGATATAGCCGCTCAGGTCGCCTCCCACATCCGCCTTTTCAGTCTCCAAATCTGTCAGGCGCGTCCTTACCACCAGCTTCTTTTGATAAAGGGCACGAACATCGCCTAGTTGCTCCTCGATCAACTCCAGTTTCCGTGTGGCCGCAGCCACCTGCCCTTCATAGCCCTCTATCTCCTTATGCAGGCTTCCGGTCGTTTGCTGCAGCAAGGAAAGTCTCTCACGAAGCAAGGTCTGACGTGTTCGAAAGATACTCTCCTGGCCGGAAACAGCCTCGGCCGCCATTTTACCGGGCTCCTTTAACTCTGGCGGAATCTCGATTGAGTCCTTGCCGTCTCTCTCGGCGATCAACCGTGCCTCGGTAGCTTTCGCCTCGTACCATTGCGCCTTGATCTCGTTTGCAGCGGCCGTAGAAGCAGTGCTCTGCAGTCGTACCAGGACCTGACTTGCCGATACGCGATCGCCCTCCTGAACCAATATCTCGGATACAATCCCACCTTCGAGATGCTGCACTGTCTTTACGTTTGAGGCTACCTCCACCAACCCGTTGGCAACAATGGCGCCCTGGATTGGAGCCGCAACAAGCCACATGCCGGTCAGGGTCGAAAAAATTGCGATTATCGCGAAACCGAGAACAATGAAGTTCTTACCAAAGGGCGCCGGATCGTCTCCGGGTTGTTTGGCGCCAACGGCGAGCGGGACTGTCACTTTACACTCCGCAACTCAGTTTTCACGGAACGAACCGCGCGCTCCGTGGGATCGGAGAGCTCAGGCGTTCGGCCGCCCAGGATCAGCGTCCGGTCGATCAATCCGACAAGACGGTTGGTTTGTCCCGACATGGTAATGACTACCGAGCATCCCGATCCCTTCATGACTTTCACCGCTGCTTCAAGCGCCCTTCTCGACGAACTGTCAAAATTGGCGAATGGCTCGTCCAGAACGATAAGTCTCGGAGCGCGAAACAGCGCCCTTGCAAGCGCAATCCGTTTCCGTTCGCTGCCAGACAGCCCGATCGTGTCGTCAAGCACTGTGTCATAGCCTTGGTCCAGGCGAATAATAACATGGTGGATTCCTGCTATTTTTGCAGCAGAAACCACATCATCGATGGAGCTTTGTTGAAACCGGGCAATATTCTGGGCGACGGTTCCCTCGAACAGTTCGACTTGCTGTGGCAAATAGCCAATGGCCTCGGCTCTAATATAATCCGGAAGCCGAGTGACGTTCATGTCTCCCAGGCGAACCTGTCCGGTTCGTGGCTTGAGCAAGCCTATCAGGAGGCGGGAGAGCGTTGTCTTGCCGGTCGCTGCGCGCCCGATGACCAATAGCAACTCGCCTGGCCCCAGCGACAGCGACAGTTTCCTGAATACGTCTTCTCGCGATCCCGCGTGCCTGAACGCTACTTCATCAAGAATTAGTGTGCCGCGCGAAGTTCCAGGCAGCAAGGACGGGTCCCCGTCCGACGGCCTGGCCAGGTCCGCCTTGATTTTGGCGTATCCTTCGCGCGCCTCGCGGAGGCCTCTGAGTTCCCCAACCGCTTTGCCAACCATCCTGTAAGCGAAGTTGGCTATGAGTCGGGCTGCAAATATCCCCCCTAGCGACGCCTGGTCGTTCAGGAACAGCCATATGCCGGAGGCCAGCAGAATAATGTAGAGGCTACGATTTAGCACCCGGATCGCGGCATCCAGGCTGGATCCCCAAGCATTAAGCCGGTCTCTTTGCAGGAAGCCGTCCGCCCGGCTCCTACCCCAGCGCCCGGCGATTGCGTCCGCCATTGCAAAGGCACTAACAACGTCTTTGTGCCGCTCCGCCGAAACCAACACCTCTTTTGCCTGCTTGGCGGCATCGCGTTCCGCTTGACGGGGTTCGCGTGTGAACTTTTCCTTCAACAGGCTCATACCAACCAGCAAAACGGTAGCTGCCAGCGCGATCAGCCAGAGAACCGGATGGATGAAGTACACACACAACAGGAAAATCGGTGCCCAAACGACATCCAGCCAGGCAGATAGCCCGCGTTCAACAAAGCTGGAGACCTTTTCGATGCTGGCCAGAAGCGGCGGATTGGCTACGCCTGACGTCAATCCGGCTTTCACGAAATGGCTGGTCAACTGATGCTCGATCCAGACACTCCAGCGCGAGAGCATGCGACGGCGAATGGTTTCCAGTGCGACGCCGGCTACCAGGGCGAGCAGGGCAGCCAGGGTCAGGATGACAAGGGTTTCAACGCTGCGGCTCGAGATGACCCGGTCGAATATCTGTATGAGATAGAGCGGGCCGGCAAAGCGCAAAACATTGATAAACACGCTGAATACCACCAGAGCCGCAAGGCCGGGTATCGACTTTCTCCACATTTCGCTGAGGGGGCCGCTATACCGACGCCTGCCTCGTGTGTTCATCGGGACACCGTCTTTCACGCGCGTCCAAGGGGAGCGTGCTGATCAGAATGCTCATTGAAGAGGCCAGAGAAATTCATGATCACCGCATCAATGTCATCATGAGCATCCAACGGCGGCGCCTCAAGTGCGTTTTGCAGAGGTCTATCGTGATGATCGGCCGCCTCAAACATTGACCAGGTTTCGTTCAGCAGGTAGGACATCCGGGCAGCCGGGAGCGGAGCGCAGCCGAGGGCCTGCACGATGCCGCCGAGCGACGACTTGAGGGCACCGCGGCTTTTTGCCAGCACTGCTGCCTCTACTAGTTCCGCGGGCGCCTGCACCGACATGAATGTGGGGATAGAACCCTGGGAACCCTGGGAAGGCCGCTCAGGCAGAGTGACCAAGATGCTTCCGAATGGACTGGGCCACGTCGCCAGGCTGCCATTGGCATTTACTTCTCCCAGTTCGGCTACAATCAACTCGCGCGCGACCTTTGCCAAGAAATCAATCCGGAGTTGGTGAGAATGGGCTCGATCCACGCCGAGCGGCATGGCTGCCTCCGACGATGCCGCAATGCGCCGCAGGTACGGGTTGTTGCTCTGTCCATTGGACAGTTTTTCCGCAGCGCGGGCCCTAAACACAGGACCGAGCGCGCCATCCTGGAGATCCCACGGGGAATAGCAATGCAGCCCGGTAGCTTCCTCAGCCTCTCTCACGCCAAGCGGTGATCGGCCAAGTCTGCCGCTGATGGCCAGCACCTTGTGGCCGGCAGCGCGCAACGTATCCACTCCATACTTTGCACCCATCGCGTCGTAGGACGCGAATATTGTGCCAAGAGCCATGCTGCGAAATGATTCCGCCAGAATTAACTCGGACGTTTCCTTCTGCTGCAGCCCGTCGGCAATCTCGATGACAGCAACGTCGCATCCATTTTCGGCTGCATGGTTCAGCAGGCGGAAAGCGCCCTTTTCGATCATTTCCACCGAGGCAAGATAAGTGGTTGCAAACCCGGCGTCGGTGAAATCAAGAACGATGTCAGCGCCCGCATCGCGCACAATCCAGGTGTCGCCACCGGACCCGGTTCCGGTAATCTTCAGCGCGGCAACCTTAAGCCCTGCTCTTTTGAAACCTCTTACTAACGACGTCGCCGTCAATGTCTTTCCCGCGTTCATGGATGTTCCCAGCGACAGGACAATCGGCAGAGAGGGGCGAAGGTCGTCGGAGCTGACCTTGTAATCCCAAACATTCAATCGGCGACCGAACTTGTCCCCGATCAGTCCGAGAGGGGTGATCTTCGTTGGCGCGATCATGCGATCATGTCTGGAAAGCTCACACGCTGCGATGCCTCCCCCCGCCACTAGGTCACATGGTCCGAGATCAGGGCCAATAACAGCTTCGAACTGGTCCGGTGCGTATCTGTTTCCATAGCAAATGATTATCTCATCGCCGGGAAACATGATCGCCTTTCTCCCGTTGATCAGCTCCAATCTGCTGTGATTGCCGAGTTTGTCCACACGAGCCAGGACAAGATCGCCTGCGACCGGCTGCAAGGAACCTGTGATCAACGTACGCATATGCGAGGCCGCGACCCGGCGAGTCGCGAACGAACGCTTGGCTTTCTTCATGCGCCCGCGCTGAATTCTACAAACAGACATGATACCCACCCCAACGCTACTTCAATTACGCAGTCCTAGTCTTTTTGCCTAAAACTTTATTTAAGTTTTATTTTCCTCTGGCTCCAACCTTCTTTTATTTTTTGTTGCCTTAACCATTAGCTAACCATAATATAACTGAGGGTTGCGCGCAAGCGATGGAGGCAGGAACCTTTCGTAAAGCAGACGGAAGGTTAATTCGGGGGGCAAAATGTATGGCTATAGTATGCCCAGTTGGGGAATTAAAGCCGTTTGAGATCACCGGGTTCAAGACGCTATCCGGCCTCAACGTGTATAACGCGAATACAGTCGTTAAATTGACGCTGAATTTGGGGCAACTGGCTACTGCCCGCGTGTCCGGTTTTACTGATGAGGTCCGATTGGTGCTTTCCGGTCTCTTTCCGGAATGCGAGCAGGATGCTTTGGTAGCTTCGTATCTTGCTGATGCGATCCTGGCCGCGGACCTCGAGCTTCGCCGCGCGATGAATTTTTATTCGTTTCCAACTGTGGCCACGTTGGTGAGCGATCCGTCCGAGAGCAATTCAGTGATCGTCTGGGAGTCGGACGACTCGCAAATGTCGCGCGCGGCCGCGGCGGCTGTCGTTGATGCGGTCAGCGAGGCAACGCGAGATGGTGATGCCACATCGAAGTATTCCCTCGCACGGGAATCGAACCTGGAAAGAGCAAAGAAACGGCGACTTTCAAATTCGACCGCAGTGCTGGTTGCGGCCGCCAAGAGGAACCGCATCCCGTTCGAGTTTGTCGCGCGCAACCATCTTCGTCTCGGCCAAGGCAAAAACCAAAAGCAGCTCTTCTCAACGATATCCGGTTCGACATCGTTTGCGTCGGCGAAAGTGGCCCTCGACAAGAGGCTGGGCAACAGGCTTTTAGCGCAGGCCGGCTTGCCCGTACCGCGCCAGCTTACGGTTCGCAGCAAATCCGAGGCGGTCGCTGCCGCCAAGCAGCTGGGCAAATCTGTGGTGGTGAAACCCGCCCAAGGCAATCAGGGGCGCGGAGTTTCAGTCAAGCTGCGGGGACGCCGCGCTGTTGAAGCCGCGTTCGACATAGCGTGCCAGGTGGCTCAGTCTGAACGGTATGGCGTGCTGGTAGAAGAGTTCATCGCCGGCCCGGAGTATCGAGCGACGATTGTTGATTTTCGTGTCGTGGCGGCAGTCCTATGTTGCCCGCCGCAGGTTATTGGCGACGGCGAAAAAACGCTGCGTCATTTGATCGATGGTTTGAATCGGGAACCCGACAGGGACGGCAGGCGTCTGTCGCGTCTGGAAATCGACGACGACCTGCTTAGACACCTGTCATTGCACCATCTTACGATGGAGACTATCCCCATTGCCGGGCAGCAGGTGGCTCTGCGACCAAACGGTCACCTCGCACGCGGAGGCGTACCGGTCGACGTTACAAATTCCGTCCATCCGGACAATCATAAGCTATGTGAACGTATCGCCAGGGTCATTGGGCTCAGTATTGCCGGGTTGGATCTGATCATGCCCGACATTGCGCAATCTCACAAAGATGTCGGGTGCACTGTCATCGAGGTGAACGCTAGACCAGGGATCGAGTTTCATCTTTGGCCGCGGGCCGGCACGGCAAGGGATGTGAGCGAGATAATCCTGGCCAATATGTACGACGATCCGGCTTCATCGGAAGTTGCCACGGTGCTCGTCCTTGGCGACCGGCATACCAGCATGGTGGCAAAAGCAATCGAGCACCGGTTCATGGCAGAGGGGCGGAGCATCGGCCTCTTGTCGAAGAAAGGCGCCTACATCAACACCGCACCACAAGGATTCAGCCAGCGGGCAACCCCGCAAATGCTGGCCAGGGATCCTTTATTGGAAGCACTGGTTTATGCCGCTTCTCCAGCAAGAATCTCGGAGAACGGTCTTGGTCTGGGCGCTTGCCACGCCGTGTCGGTGACGGCGACGGACGTCGAGAATTGCGAGATTCTCAAAAACCTGGCCAAAGCAGTTTTGAACGCCGGTAACCGTGGCTGTTTTATCGTCGACAATGAGGATTTCGGATCCCGCCAGGCGTTGTCGGCGCTGCCTGTTGAAAGATTGATTCTGACAAGTGCCGAGACTGAGCTTGGCCCTGATTTGCGGCGACATCTACAACGCGGTGGATTGGCTCTATCGATGCGGTGGAGCACCGATGGGTCCGGACCCAAGATGACGCTTGCATCGGGATCTGGCGAGCTGGTTTCGGAACCTGCCACGTTTGCGTCGCGACCGCCGCAGCTCAAGGCTGCAATGCATGCAATGGCAATTTCGTATCTGGCAAAACGGGATGCATGGTTTGATGAGGTGGAGTCGCCACCTTCGAATCGACCTTACGCAAATGGAGTTCACCAGCAGGCAGGAGTTTCTCTGCTGAGGTAAAAAGGGAGTAGCGTTCATGGATACTGTTTCAGCGACTGCGACACCAAATGTTTCGCAAGGCGACGCGGCAGCACTCGTCGCCTTGGCCCTGCAACGCACCAAGAACAAGGCGGGGGAGCCTAGAACCCGTGTAAGGATGTCTTACAAGACATTCAGGCGCTTGACCGGGCGTCGTATAGGGGGGGCAAAATTTGTGCGGGAGTTCACTGCGGAGATGGTGAACCTGGGCTGGCTGATGGTCCGCATGCCGTCGGCGTATGGCTTCGTGCGCGCAGCGTCGCTAGACAAATGGCCGCTCACAAAATCGAATGTGGTCGCGAAAGAACTCAAGCTGATCGGTGAGGGATTGCTCTCGGAAGTGCTGGACAATGCACGGCGGGAGCTTGGCGAGGCTACTGACGCATCAGGTGCCCGCAATGGGTCGACCGGGAACAAGAAAAAAGACAGTAGTCGGATAGACACGCATTGACGGGAAAGCGAGGGTGAAGGCACCTCGGGGCAGCAGTTACTGCTTTGCGCACGGCATGACGGCGAAAGCAGCAAGCTCGACAAGGGAGTAAATATGGCGACTGGCTCTGTTTACGTCTGGGAGCCATGTGACTCGGACTTCACCGGCGGCCGCGTGTATCTGGCGGACGTCGAATTGCCCTATCTTTCCCAGCTCGCTGGAAGGCGGGGCCTGCGGGGGCGGTACGTGGACGTCATCAGCCATCCAGGCATGGAAGAGGATTGGCCGACTGGCCAGATGGGCGAGGTGTCGCCCGACGAGTATGGCAATTTTTCTTTCAAGCCGTCCGGCGATGGCGATTGCGGTGGATGGGAAAGCCGCGAGGCCGCCGCGGGCTTTGGCCAGGTCAACGTCTACTACCACGTCTCCTTGATGAGCCAGCGCATCAACGATGCACTTCGTTCATCTGGAATAGGCTCCCTGCCGAAAGTCAGGGCGATCGTCAATGCACGTCGGCCGAGCCCACGACCGGGCAGTCCTGAGGACACCAGCAGCTGGGTGCCGGTCAAAGGGGCCAGATATCGTTACCCAGCAAGAACGGAAAATCTCGACGACTTTTCAATTCCGCTTTGCGGAGAGTTACTTTTCGGTCCGGGGCACGGGGTCACCGCGGAAGGGTGGCTGCCACGAATTTCAGGCGGCACCTATCGCTGCGACCCATCCCACGACGCCGGCAAAATATACCAGGCGTTCGGGCTTCACGTCGTGCGTCATACCGCTGATGTGCAGGCCGACAGGTTGCGTGCACCGCGTGCCGCGTTCAGCAGACCGGGTGCCCTTGAATATGCCGTGAGCACTTATCTGGCCGCCTCCATGCTATCGAGCCCCCACGTCGGGTGCTGGCACGCTCGTCACGATGCTGAGTTTGTGCCTGCGGGCAGCCTTGCCAATGAGACCCGCATTGACGATGACGAAATGCAGCCGCAGGAGGCGCTGGTCGCACAAGCCCTCGCGGGGGCGATGTGGGATCTGCACAAAGTATTTCTCGGGCACGAATTTGCCTGCATGGAGTTGGTTGTTGGTGCCCTTTTGGAGCTTGGGCGACTTTCTGACAGCCCCTTCGCTCCCTCCCGGGTCAAAACCAGGTCGATCAGATCATCACCACGCAGCTTTGTCTCGTGCCTTCTTCATACGGACAGCGTGGCGTCCGGCGGGCTTTACAAAACGCCGATCCGGGAGATCTTCGAGAAGCGCGGGATCGGTTTTAGTTCGCTTGTGACCGACATGCTGCTCGCGCCGTCAGTTCCGCCTCTCCCTCACCGCCTCAGCGGCTCTCTAGACGTGCAGCGCCATGTTGCCAAAATTCGCGAAAAGTTTCCGGAAGTCATAATTCCGGACGATGGCGATCTCCTCGACCCGGACCAACTTGAACTGTTCCTCTCGTCGTCTATCACCGCCCCATACCATCTCGCCGCAGTGGGAGACGTCATGACAGGCATGCGGATGCGCCATCGTATTCGCAGGTTCGGCCCAGACTACCCCCTCGCTTGGGTCAAGCCGATCTTCAGGCGCAGCGCGCTAATAACGGGAAACCTTGAAGGACCGTTCGCCTCCACATCCGAGCGGTTGGACACCACTCGGAAATACTCATATAAGGTCGACCCCAAATCGGCCCCGGTCTTACGCCGCGCCGGCTTCGCGGCCATGACCATTGCGAACAATCACATTCGGGACTGCGGCCCAAGCGGCGTAGTTGAGACGCTGGAGACGCTGGAGCGACATTCTATCAAACCGTACGGTGGCGGTAGGGACCAGAACTCGGCCCACGATCCGGCGATTTTTGACGGCGTGGATATCCGCATCGGACTGCTCGGATATTACTGGAACGACCGAACGGCGGCTCGTGACGACCTCCCGGGCTCCGCCCAGGATCTTCCCGAACTCGTCGAGAGAGATCTCGCACGGCTGCGGCCGTTGGTCGATCGGATCGCCGTGATGGTGCACTGGGGCGATATTACATACCAGCGCCATCCTGCCGAGCAAGACCGCGTGAAAGCACGGCAGTTTATCGACTTCGGCGCCGACGCCGTCATCGGCCATCATCCACATATCCTCCAGCCGATCGAGATCTATAAAGATCGGCCGATACTATACAGTGTCGGCAATTTCGCCTTTGGGTCAGGAAGCAGCCGGGGTGAGTCTATCTTGCCGTGCTTCCACTTTGGTGCGCGGCAGATAGGTCTGGATATATACCCCGTTTACGCTCAAAACAGAGATCCGCGCCTCGACTACCAACCAAAAATAATGGGAGGGGCGGCCGGGCGGGCGACGATCGATCGGCTGCTCGATTTGTCGCCTGGACTGGGCAGTGCAGTAGCCGATGTCCAGGACAGATGCCTCAAATTGTCTATCCCCTCGTGCTGACGGCCAGCCTTCGGCAAGCGCCAAGTCCCCATGACTGAAACGAAGTCTTTACCGCCCAGGCGGTTTTGATTTGTTTAGAAGTCTCTAATGAACTATGGCATCATGCCAATCGTCATAAGGAGGGGCAGGTGCGATTTCCAATCCGTCTGTTGACTGCGGCGGTGATGGCCTGCAGCCTGGTTTACTCAGGCCCGGTGCTTGCCTGGAAGGTGGGCAAGGGTACGACCACAGCAACCATCAACGGGACGAAGCTGACGGTCTATACCTACCACCCAAAGAGCTGCAGCAATCCCGCGATTCTGTTCGTCTTCCATGGGTTGAGCCGAACGGCGTCTTCCTACAGGGATTATGCGCAGTCTCTCGCTGATCGAAACTGCCTGATCGTCATGGCGCCACTCTTTGACTTGGAAAGGTTCCCAAGCTGGAGCTATCAACGTGGGGGGATCGTCAACAGCGGCGCTATTCAGCCGCGAGAACGATGGACCGTCTGGTATGTGAAGGGCCTGGTGAACTGGGCGAGGTCACGAGAGGGATTGCCGAACGCGCAGTATTACCTTTTCGGACATTCCGCCGGCGGCCAATTTACGTCTCGTGTTGCCGCGTTCGCCTTGGCCGACGCGAAGAGATTGGTGGTTGCCAACCCATCATCATATGTTCTGCCCTCGCTGGCGGAATCCGTGGCCTACGGGCTCGGCTGCGTCTCCTCGGGATGCGTCTATACGCCGGATCAAGCCATCGAGGAGATGGAAGCGTATCTGGCCTTGCCGCTGACGATCTATCTTGGAGAAGAGGATACAGGCGATGCCGAGCTGAACGAAGGCGCGGCCGCTATGCGCCAGGGAGCGACACGCCTGGAACGGGGCCAGTACACATACGAGTTAGCGCAAGCTGTCGCGAGCGCCAACGGGTGGCCCTTTAACTGGCGTCTTGTGATCTTGCCGGGCGTCGGGCATTCGGCAATGGATATGTTGGGTTCGGATCAGGCAGCTAGCGCATTCGGACTCAAATAGCGGGATCTGCGGTCCTGTAGCTCGGCAAGATGTAGATACCTCGATGAGCGAGATAGCCTAGCGCGAGTCGCTTGGCCAAAGTTTGCGCAGCCTGCGGCGGCACGCAATTTAATTAGGATATTCTAATTTAGCAAAGTTTAAACGCGATTCGATCTAGCCTGCTTCCCTGCGAGGGCATCTCAATGCGAAAGCTGAAGGACCTGCTGCTCGATAGGAGCGGAAACTTTGCCGTGGCAGCGGCGTTGGTGGCGCTACCGCTATGCTTGGTCTTGGGCGTGGCCATTGACCTTACCAGTGCCGTCACCTGGAAGTCCAGACTGCAAGAATTGGCCGATTCAGCGGCTCTGGCAGCTATAGAGAGCGACGGTGGAGACGAGGAAGCCGTCGCGGCCGCCAAGAACATTGCGCTTGGTAACGGCTCTTTTGCGGTGGGAGCGGTGGTTGAAGTCGACATCACAACGCCGACTCCCGTGTCGCGGGAGGCAGCAGTTGAAATCGCCGCAACAATGCCGACGGACTTTATGAATCTTGCCGGCATTCAGGCGATCAGCCTTCACGTCACGGCAAAGGCACGAAAGGCCCCCCGGAGTATTGCATCTATGCTCTCGATCCAGAGTCAACCGGAGCGCTGAGTGTGACCGGTTTAGGAAAGGTGTCGGTGCCAAATTGTGGCATTCAGGTAAATTCTTCCAGCCCCGAAGCACTGAGACACGTTGGGGCCGGCAAAATCGCCGCGACAAAAATCTCGGTAGTCGGCAATTACGAAGGCGGCGGATACAGCGTTTCCCCGAAGACGAACCAGCCCTTCCTCGCCGACCCACTTGTCAGCACACCAGAACCGGTTCCCCCGACCGGTTGCGACTACAGCAACCAGGCGCTCTCGGATGTCACCATTCCGGCCGGGCGGGTGTTCTGCGGAAGCATCGACTTCGGTGGAAAAATAGTGCTTTCCCCAGGCGTTCACTACTTTCACAATGCGATAGTCGGCATCAGCAACAATGCGAAAATCACAGGCAAGGAAGTCACCATATTTGTCGATTCCAAGTCCAGCATCATACAGGCAGGTGGTAACGGCGCCATGGAACTTTCCGCTCCTACAAGCGGCGTTTATACCGGAATTGCCATCTTCGGATCGCGTACCGCCTTACCATTGTTGCCGGCTATATCGCTTACAATAAATAAGAATTACTCGATAACTGGCACAATATACTTGCCAATGCACCACCTTAAAATGAAAGGGAGCAATGACAAGAAGTTGGCTACCGGCCTGGGATGGATTGTTGCTTGGCAATTCTCTTACAATGGAGATTCGAGCGTCAACCTGGATGGCTACAGCGGCACCCCACCAAAGGGTCTCGGAGACGCAGCAATCGCGTTGCTGCAATAGATGGAGACGGTACCCGGTTCGTAGCTTCGAAGGTGCCCTTCCGGCTGAGTTAGCGAACTCTCAAACGCAGTCCTTAACGGAATGCGACCCGCTTCTAAAGTCACCGTCGCGGGGTGACCGTCGTTTTCACCGATCTACGCGCCTTTGCAGCATTCGCCGAGACTGCGAACCCGAGCGAGTTGCAGCAAGCTGACGATGGTATTTGCAAAGACCTCTAGCCCTCGCTGCTCTAGACGGCCATCGGTCTCTTCTTTCTGGTCATCGTAGTAGTTGCTTCTTAACCAAGTCGAGCGCATTTCCCGGCTTGAGGAGCGATTTCCGCGTGGGCTTTTTGAGAATGCTTCTGATTTGCGATGACGACACGGAGGCTCATCATTTGTGTTGCAGAAAAGATTGCTGGACCGACCCTCGTATCGCCGCGTTCCATAAGTGGGTTTCGGACGAGGCCACGTGGCCGTGTTTGGGCGGCTCTCCGTTAGCGAGGGTCCTATTTGAGCGCTCTGCAGTTCCGGCGCCCTGAAGGCCGGGACGGTCAGGCCCGCCAAACGGCGACGATTGAGCGCACTGCTGCTCGACAGCTTGTGAGCCGGGTTTGTCTTGTTGTCTGAATAGCCGCCTTCGAGCGTGAGCACCTTGGCAGGCGCTTTCTTTTCGCGCGAAATTGCCACCGTTTTAAAGCGGGAGGGTCGGGATGCAGGTTTTCGATGACATCGAGGCGCTGCTGGATGCGGGTGAAGCCTCGACGGCACTTAAGGAAGTGCGGGCGCTGGTGCATCAATTTGGGCGCGGGTCCAGTGTCTTGGCGGGCGCGATCGACGACCTCATTATTGACCTGTCGACGCTATCATTCGTCGCCGATGCTTACGGAGACCGTATCGCAGAGGCGGCGAGCATGCTGGCCCGAAAAAGACTATTGAAGATCAAGTTGCTCGCGCCTCGTCAGAGCGTCGAAGCGGTCAGCTAGAGATTGGTGGTCGCTACGAAAAACGTGTCGACCTGCTCGGTGCTCCGACCGCATCGAAACCTCTCGCCATCATCGGTTCCGTACGGACGAAAGAGCCGCCTGACCCTGCGACCAGATGAAAGCTTGGACTTGCGGCAGACCGCAAGCAGTTGGAGCTTGAATTGCCGACACACTCTCAGGAACCGTTGCCGGGATCGCACTCCATTGGTCGTCGGCCCAGATCCGGCGCGCCTCGCTTAAGGTGCCGGTCGAATATGGCCAGCTTCTCTTCGTAGCCGAGCCGCACTCTGGACCTGCAGCTATCGCATTTGAAACCGGCAATCGTTTTCAGCCAGGATCCCCTTCTCACCATAGGGCGTGAACAGGAGGGGCATTGGAATTCTAAAGGTACGTCGCGCAGTTCATTTGATAGAGGCACTGTGCATGTTCTCCTCAGCGGCACGGCCACTGCAACAAAGTACAAGGAGAAATGTTTCCGGGTTCGGCCATTTGCTTGAAAGAATCGGACCTAAGTCTAAATGGTGAGCGGCCCGAAACCCATTCGCCTTGCTGTCGGCCTTTGCGTCGGAAATTGAAAATAGCGAGGGTTCGAAGGCGGCCCCGGGCGTGAGGCTGGCAAGTGGGCCAAGACGGCGGCGGTAAGGCGGAGCCTGTGGCGATCAAATAACCGGTTCCCCTAGAATCTCCTTTAGCCAGCTCATGGTTCTCAGCCCGTATGCCATTCCGGCGCAGTCGGCAAACCAGTCGAAGACACTCATGTCACGCCCTGTGACGCATTGAAGGATTTCGATCGCTGCGCCCGTTAAAGCAAGTAGAACCGCCAGCCGGACCACCTGTTGGGGCCAGCCGAGGCTACCCAAAGCCGACAAGGTGGCGAACGCGGCGGCGTGGTTGAGCTTGTCGTGATGAGACGTAAAGGCCAATCCGAGGGCGTGCAGCAAGTGGTCTGGCAATAGCGCGAGCAGCAGGACGACTGCCAACGTGGAGAGAAAGGCAGCCCTTGCCATGCTCAGATAAAAGCTCGACTGCGGCAATCTATTCGTAGCACTCCCGGTTCCTAGTTCTCGCTTGCCATACTGGTGCAGGAGGCAGAGCTCCAACCTGCATCTGAGCTTCGAGCGCGAACAACTGGCATGCTTAACAGACCTCCTGATGTCATCAGGAAGTTCCATGAAACAGCCTATGTCACTCTGGATGGTTCCATAGGGCGCTGCGAATGTCGCCCTCCATTGTGATGAGGCCGAGGGTTTCCTGCCGAAAAGGCGCGGCGGAATAGGCGAGCCATTGGTACCGCTTGCGCGCAGGTGCGATGCGTATCGTGCTGGCCACGGCTGGGCGGGAGCGGAACTCTTTCCAGCCTTGGCCCCGCTGTGCAGCCCGGCCGACGCCCTTCTGAATTCAATTTCGTCGGCGTCGCGGCTACCAGACGAAACGTTATTTAGGTCATCCCTGCCTCGGTGATCTCGCCTTTACAGATTCCAATCCTGGACGCTAAGCCAGCAGGGGCCACTCGCTGCTGTCCAATAACAAGCCTCAAACATCAGGTCGCGGTTATATGCAAAAAAGCCGGCCACCTTTCAGCAGCCGGCCAGTGCAAACAAGGAAGGGAACGTTGCACTGATGGGGCAGTGCACCGTCCGAAGCGTTTCCAAGCGACAATGTTCCACCGACGAGAGAACAAAGAAGGCTTCACCGCCAGCGCACATTCCCGTTAGCCGCACTGTGTTGCCGTCGCCTAGTGTCTAAAGGCCTTTAACCAGCCACGGATCGGTGTCGTATCCGAGGCGCGGCTTTTCCGGCGTTCCACCGGCCGGCAATTTGGCGGTTCCGGTCGGCCTGCAGTCCAGTTCGAGCACCTGCTTCTTGGCAGAGTGCTTCGTAGAGCAAAGGTCCGTGGCGTCACTCACCACCACCTTCTTCTCCTTGGCTATAGCGACACCAGTCCCAGCGATCACGATCGCCGCGCAAAACACAGCTACTCTCATGATACTCCCCACCGTTGCTCCTCCCCAAAAATGCTGAGCATGACGTTACGGCACATTTAAATTAGCGCAAGCGAATATTAGCTTGGCTAGTCCCCTTCACATCGGCTCTGGTCGCCTCCCCCTTGCTGCTGCGCCTTGCGAAACCGGGAGCGCGATATGGTAGGATGGGCGCATGCCTGCTCATGATCGGAGGGCCGTGTTTATGACTTGAGCTCGACATGGCAGAGGGCTGCAACCGTCAAGTTTCCCAAGTCGTCGTGGCGATGAACGATCGCGTCGAGGATCGCTTACTAAGCGGCGTTTACTAGGTTCCGCTGGTCTAGCCCTACGCGATCACACCATAACCACGTGATGACAAATCAGCCATGTGTGTGCTGCGGCGGGCCTGTTCCGCTTGTGGCCGGCGCCTACCCACCCGGGTTCCCCAACCATGGCGTCGGCCATTTTCGTTCTCTCAGCGATTATAAGCCTTTGCTATCGGCCTATGTGTTAGCCTTGGATCGCGGTTAGATCGCCTCGTTCGTTTGGATGTTTCGCTGGCGTTGGGAGGAGGCGCATACGTTCGCCAGCCGGCGGATTCCACACCGCCCCACCGGTCAGGCCCAGCGCGCCCGCTGCAAAGTCCCCGCAGACGGCTGCTGGGCCGCTGGCGGGCAGCGGCTACTTGCTGACGATCCAATCCACCAAGCCAGTTTCGATCAGCTCGCACCCAGTGAAATTGCGCACCAGGGCCTTAGCGAAATCGCGCCATTGACGCTCAGGCGCACCCCTTTCCCCTACTAGGCCTCGTAATGCAGAGCGGAGAACGTCGGCTTGGAACGCGGAGACGGCAACAGTAGACGGGTCGGCATCTTCCCAGCCTCGCGCCATGTCGTGACGACGTTGACGAAGGCGCTTCAGCAGTTCGCGTGAGGCTCGGATGGCCCTGCGCGATTGATATGTCCCGGCGAAATGTGGCGGGTTCCGCCATGGACTTCTGGCGCATCAGCAAGGTGGCCGTAGTGGCCGCTCGAGCGATATCTATGGGCGTTGCAACCATCGCAGCCTCCCAGAAAAGGCAATGGCGAACGACACATTAATAAGCTCGCCGAAACTCTCTCCGCAATGAAAGAGTTGTACGAATTTACCAACCCGCACCCTTCAGTGATGCCGGACCGCTAGATCTTCTCTATTGTTCTGTCATCGCAATGAAGGAGGACATCTTCGAGCACCCGTAGCACACCTGTTGCATGGAAAAAGCTGTAGGCGTCTATAGGTGCCCGGGGAATCCGCCGTTTGTCTGCGTTGTGGAGCGGGACAAAGCAGGTTTCCTCACTCAGGCCGCCTACCGTGAAGCGGGGCACAAGCCCGAATTCGACGCATTGCCTTGGGAAGCTGAATACAGGGCCGCCAACTCAACCAAGCCGGCCGTATCCTAGCTGGCAACCAGGGGCACCGTGACGGTCGTGGCGTAATTTATCGGATACTGGTCGAAATACGGGAAAGCGATGACGAAGGCATAGCTGGCGGTCAGATGCGCTGAGATGTCGATGACGGAGCGGTCGGGAGTAGCGGGGCAGTGGGCGAGGCTATCGCTGGCGAAGGTGACCGCCCAACTAAGGCTAGTAGACCGATGGGATGTTGGCCAGGGTTGTAGCCCCCGGCTCTGATCACGTCGGCCGCATCGCGCGCGTCGCGCGCATTCCCTATGATGCGCCAAGGTAGGACAGTGTAGGCGGTGCCATAACTAGACCACTCGATATAGGTGACGGCGATCCGCCCTGTGCGGGTGCGGGCAATCGCCGACAAGACATCGGACTGCGTCAGGGCTTGCGCGTGTCCCTCTCGTTGCATGCGGGCGGTTTGGGAGGAGATGCTTGCGGACATATCGGCCGCTAGGACGAGGCATAGGTCCACCCGGGGAGCGGCTGTCTGCGCTTGTGGGGATGTTGTGTGAACGAGGAAAGCGATGAAAACGAGGGTGGTGCGGATGATGCGCATGGCAGTGGTAGCAGTTGGGTGACCGACCCCTTCGGTATTGACGCTAACAGCATCATTCACGTCGGCGGCAAATTTTCCGCTCGTTGCAACCGGAGGTGGCGAACATGCCTCATTCGCTGCGGTCTCGCACGATCCGTTGTAGTGCCCCGTCATCGCAGCCATTGCTTGCGCGCCATTTCATCCTGGCCCGGAAAGAGCCGCTTGCCAGGGCACCATATTCCAGTTGCCGTCGCGCCTCGAAACCCCCGTTTGGGTGATATCGTCGTGTCACTTTCCGCTGCGGAACTCCCGCCATGACGAAGGGCGCCCGCGCCCGCGAGAGATCAAAAAGACCCTCCGCCAGTATCCGCGGCGAGCTGCTATAGACTTTTCTAGTGGCGCAGCATGTGTCCCGATTCTGGCCGAGGATGTGCTCGGCGAACAATATTGCGCGTCGCAGCCGGTGCCCGCGCCCACCGACATCATGATCAGTGGCGTGCGCTCCGAAATCGCCTTCCCCACCTCCATTCGCACGATCTCGATTTCCGCGCCGATCGCGCCGGCCGCCTCCAACTGCTTGCCCGCTTCGAAGGCTTGCACGGCGGCCTCAGCTGTCCTGCCGACGGCCTTGAGCCCGCCGGTCCAGGTCGCGCGGGAAGGAATGAGGCGAACATGGCCAATTACCCGATGGCGAGATCAGCCATGCGCTTCGTCGTGGCATAGCCGGCGCTGCATTAGACGGCGTCGGCGGCCAATGTGCTTCAAGGCATTCGATGACGTCGTCGATCACCAGCCCTTCGGCTAGATGCGCCCTCTCATGCGTCCAATATCCGTCGGTGGCTAACAACTCGTCATCGGGCGAGCGGCAAACCGCGAGGATCGAAGCAGATGACATCCTCTTTCGAGATGTCGTCCACCGCGCACGCTTCAATCCAGTCAGCCATCTCCGGCTCCGGCAAAATTCGCTATCGCTATTCAGCGGCCGCCGACATATCCACCTGGTGAAATTCGCCGCGATAGGGTCTGGCTGTCGGCGGCAATTTCCGCTTGAGATAGAAATCCTCATATTTCAGCTGCTTCAGCAGCACCGGCCAGACCTCGCGATAGGCATGCCACATGGACGGGTTCGCCGCCGGCAGGTCGTGCTTGACCAGCTCGTGCAGCCTCGGCAGCGCATGGTAGGGCACCATCGGAAACATGTGATGCTCGACGTGGTAATTCATGTTCCAGTAGATGAAGCGGCTGACCGGGTTCATGTAGACGGTGCGCGTGTTCAGCCGGTGGTCGACGACATTGTCGGCCAGGCCGATATGCTGCAGCAGGCCGGTCAGCACCATGTGCCAGCTGCCATAGAGACGCGGCAGGCCGATCAGCACCAGCGGCAGCAGCGACCACGTGAACAACGCCAGCCCGACTGTCGCCGCATAGATGGCGACATGCCAGCGCGCAGCGATCACCGCCTTGTGCTGCTCCATCTCGGGGATATAGCTCTTCTCTTCATCGGACAGCTTGCCGAACGCCTGGCGCACCAGCGCCGGCAGCGAATAGCGGAAATCGAGAATACCGGTGAAGGCGAGCGCCGCCCGCAGCAGATCTGGGGGGCGCATGACGGCGATTTCGGCATCGCGGCCGACGATGATGGTATCGGTGTGATGGCGGGCATGGCTCCAGCGCCATTGCACTGGGTTGCGCATCAGCATGAAGCTTGAGATCTGGTAGACGACATCGTTCATCCAGCGCGTCCGGAACGCGGTGCCGTGGCCGCATTCGTGCCAGCGCGAGTCGCTCGACGAGCCGTAAAGCACGCCATAGACGAACAGGAACGGCACCACCCACCACGTGCCCCAGAACCATACGATGCCGGTGGCCGACAGCAGGATCGCCGCGACCCAGATGATCGTGTCGCGGATCGCCGGCCCGTCGGAGCGCTGCATCAGCTCCTTCATGGCCTTGCGAGGCACGTCGGTGTGATACCACTCGGCCGAGGCGAGCCCGGTCTCGATGGCGCGTTTGGTGCTTTCACCGACCAGGCTGTAGTCACGCTTCCTGCTTGCCGTCATCGTCATCTCCGCTTTCCCGCCTGCGCTCCGCAAGGGCTGCCTGGGGTCGGCCCGGTCGCGCCTGCTTCCGTATTCCGGCGCACTTCCCGCCCGCCGCGGCAACCGATCGTGTGTTTCAAGCCGGTCACCCCTGCAGTCTCGCAAAAGCGCCGGACGGCGCAGGGTAATCCTGTTGCGGCTGCCGGGCGATCGACGCTATCCTCGCTTCAGCTTCGGCGATCTGGCCGGCACCGTCGAGCACCCGGAACACGGCGTCATAGGAGCGGCTTTCGCCATGGTCCAGCCAGATCATCTCGCCCCGTTCGCGCGCGGCGAGATTGCCCAGAACATGATGCGTCGAGGGTTCGATTCCCAACGCATATAGGCCGGCCTGGAAGTTCTGCCACTGATAGGTGCAGGGCAGCTGATCCTTGCGGGTCACGACCTCGAAGCCGAGGCCCAGGTGGTCATTGACGACGGCTACCGGCACCTCGCCCGCCGCATCGGCGCCAAGCTCGTGCTCCCAGACCTGCTCGCTGAATCCCAGCTGCGGCGCCGGCACGGTTCGGTAGCCGACCTTCTGAGCCTCGTAACGATCGCCGGCGTGCGCCGCCCAGACGACATCCCGGATCGGCGCCAGGTAGCGCGAACCCTCGTCGAGCAAGGGATGGCTGACATTGACGTGATAGAAATACATGTGCGGCGTGCGGCTGAAACCATGATTGACGACGCGGTCCGACAGCCGGATCTCGCTGCCGCCGACATCGGCCTCGATGCGGCGCAGCAAATGGAGATCCTCGCCGAACACGGTTGCCTGCTGGACGATGCCTTCCGCCCACAGCACGCAGCGGTCGCCGTCCCAGGCCTCGCCGTAGCCGGTCAGCCGCGCCGGCACGGTGCCGATGCGGCCATGCAGCGAGTGCAATACCCGCTTGCGCCCCGGATAATTGTAGCTTTCGGCCGGCACGTCTTGCCGGCCCAGTATATGGTCGAGGCCGCAGGTGACGAGCAGCCCCGAGAACGACCGGCCAAAGGCGAAACCGTCCTCCCCTTCATGCTCGTGCAGTCCGGGGTGGCGAAAGCCACTCGGCGAATGCCAGCCGATCGCCTGGCCCCGGAAGTCGCAATCGGCGATATCGAGCGCCCGGTCGACCAGCGCCGTGAAGCGCAGGCCGGAGCCGGTGCGGAACTCGAGCATCCGGATGCCGCGCTCCACGCCGTCGCCGAGCGTCATCAGCCGCACGCCGGCGAACTGCGACAGCATGCCGGACCGCTCGGCCACCTGCCTTCGCGACAGCGTCTTGCCGTAAAGCTCTACCATGCGACGTCCTTCACTTTGCCCTCGCCTCCTTGAGCAAGGCCGACATGTCGGCGCCGGTGATGATGCTTTCCACCGTCAACAGGTCGGTGTCGGCGACCGTCTGTTCCGCGACGATTTCGCCGCGGCGCATGACGATGATGCGGTCGGCGACCTGGAACACGTGGTGGATGTTGTGGGTGATGAGCAGCACCGAGTGGCCGGCGTCGCGCACCTCCTTGACGAAGCGCAGCACGCCGTGGGTTTCCTCGACGCCAAGATTGTTGGTCGGCTCGTCGAGTATGATCACCTTGGCGGCGAACTGCATGGCGCGCGAGATCGCGATCGATTGCCGCTCACCGCCCGAGAGCGTGCTCACCAGTGCATCGGCATCGAGCTTTTTCGAAATGCCGACCCGCTTCAGCAGCGCCGAGGCGGCGTTGCGAAGCTTGGCGAGATCGAGCGGCGCGAACACGCCGAGCCAGCCGAAATTGACCGGCTCCCGGCCCAGGAAAAGATTGCGCGCGATGCTGAGGTCCGGCGCGAGCGATGTGTCCTGATGGATGGTCTCGATGCCGAGGTCCATCGCGTCGCGCGTCGAGCGGATCGATGCCTTCTCGCCGCGCACGAAGATGTCGCCGTGGTCGGCCGGGAAGACGCCGGAGATCGCTTTGATCAGCGTTGACTTGCCGGCGCCATTGTCGCCGAGCAGGGCAACCACCTCGCCTTCGTTGAGGGTGAACGAGGCGTTCTTCAGCGCACGCACGTTGCCGAAGGACTTTTGCAGGTCTTGCAGACGCAGCACTTCCATCGTCAGCTCCTTGCGGCGTTCTTCTGCAGCAAAGCGTGCAGGATGAGCATGGCGAGGATGATGACGCCGACGAAGATGTTGTATGCCAAGCCCGGCACGCCGATCAGCACGATGCCGTTGCGGATGGCGCGCAGCATCAGCGCGCCGACGATGGTGCCGAGGATGGTGCCGCGCCCGCCGGTGAGCGCCGTGCCGCCGACCACCACCATGGCGATCACTTCGAGTTCGTAGCCGGTGCCGGCCACCGGCGAGGCGGCCGAAATCCGGAACGCGCTGATCATGCCGGCCAGCCCGGCCACCACCGAGGTCAGGATGAACAGCCAGATCTTGACCGCGTCGGCCGGCACGCCGCGCGCCACCGCTGCGTTGCGGTTGCTGCCGATGGCGCTGATCCAGTTGCCGAGCTTGGCGTAGCGCAGGATGTAAATCGCCAGCAGCGACAGGCCGATGAACCACCAGAGCGAGGTGTAGAACCGGAACGAGCCTACATTGAAGCTGCCGGCAAGCAGCGTGACGAAGAAGCCGGGCTGGTCCCACGACTTCAGGGGGAATCCCTGCGTGATGTAGAGCGCCGCGCCGCGCACGACGAGCAGCATCGACAGCGTGACCAGGAACGAGGAAATGCCGATCTTGGTGACGATCAGCCCGTTGATGGCGCCGATCGCGATGCACAGCACAAGCCCGGCCAGGAGGGCGACGCCGATGTCGATACCGCCATTCTGCACCAGCAGCATCACCACGACGGGCGCAAGGCCGAACACGGCGCCGACCGACAGATCGAACTCGCCCGCCGTCAGCAGCAGCGTCATGCCGAGAGCGATGATGCCGAGCTCGGGCAGGAACGCCATCATGTTGGATATGTTGAGCGGCGACAGGAAGTTGCCGTCGGCGATGGCGAAAACCACGAGCAGCACGATGAGGATGATGAGCGAGGAGAATTGCGGCGAACGCAGCAGCGCAGACCTGCCCTTCGCTCGCTGCGTGTCGTCGTCTGCTGTGATTGCCATATCTGTCAGGACCATGCGTTTCGTCCGGCGCCCGCCATTTCGGGGCGGGCGCCGATTGTCGTCACTTGTTGTAGAGTTTCAGGATCGGCTCGACGCTCGAGGCGTCGTAGAGGCTGAATGTGTGAATGTCGTAGCCGACCGGCTCGCCAGAGGCCGCAAGCCCGAGCAGCGCCACCGGCATGAAGCCCTGCGCCGACGGGTACTGCCAGGCCGCAGCATTGACGAAGCCGGACTTGACCGCCTCGGCCGTCTCCTTTGAGTTGCCCCAGCCGACGACCGGGACCTTGCCGGCCGACACACCGGCCCCGTCGAAGACGCGTTTGATGCTTGCTGCCACGGAATCGCCCAGTGCAATGATTGCCGGCGGATTGTTGGCGACCATGTAGTCGGTCATCTTGGCGATGATGCCGGCCGGGTCGGTGCCGCAATCGACCACGTCGTACTTGATGCCGAGCGGATCGAAGACGCTGGCGATGCCCTCGGTCTCGAGCTGCTGGTAGCTGGCGCCCGGCACTTCGACCGGCAGGAACACCTTGTCGCCCTGCTTCACCATCTTGTGGTCGACGAGATACTTGGCCCAGATGACGCCCGCTTCCCTGAGGTCGGCCCCGACATAGGCCTGCCGCCCGGTCGCCGGATCATCGGTGTTGAAGAACACGATCGGTATGCCGGCGGCCTTGGCGGCCTTCACCTCCTCCGTCCACAGGCCGGGCTGAGCCGAGGTGGTAGCGATGCCGTCCGGCTTGGCGGCGAGCGCCGAGTTGAAAGCCTCCTTCTGCGCCGCCATGTCGCCGCCGCTGAACGAGATCTTGCAGGTCACCTTGAGCTGGTCGCAGGCCTTGGTCGCGCCGGCATTCCAGTCGATCCAGAACGCGTCCGAAGGGCCACCATGCGACAGCAGATAGAAGGTCTTCTGGCCGTCCTGCGCGAATGCCGGCAGGCTCAAGGAGACCCCGGCTACCAGCGTTGCCGCGGCAGCCACTTTCAATGCGAATTTCAACATTCATTCCTCCCTTGGTTGGAGTTGCGCCGCCATGCGCCGGCGGCGCAACCGGCGCTCAAAGCCCGTTGGCGCGGAACTTCCCGTCGAGGAATTTCTTCGCGCGCGGCACGTCGTCTTCCGAGAGATGCTCGATGATGACCGGGATGTTTGGGTGCTTTTCCGCCAGCCGCTGGAGATAGAGATCGTAATTCAGCGAGCCCAGCCCGGGCGCCGGCAGCTCGATCTCGCCGACGCCGCGGAACGTGTGGCTCTCCATCGCATCCTCGTCGCCGATGTCGGCATGCTTTTCCGACTTGTCGCTGCCCGAACGCTTGACGTCCTTGGCATGCGCGATCTTGATCTTGTCGGTCAGCGTATCGAACACCTGGTTCAGGATCTGGTCCATCCGGTCGATGTTGTGGGTTTCGAAATAGTTGGTCGGATCCATCAGCAGGCCGAGGCCCGGATGGTCGACCTGGGCGAACATCTTCACCGTCTCCTCGACCGAACCGACGACATTGTTGACATAGGTTTCGAGCAGGAACACCGCCCCATGGTCGTAAGCCGTCTGGGCAAGCTCCGAGATCACCTTGCGGCATTCCTCGAATCCTTCCTCGGTCTTGTTCCTGGGGTGATGCACCCAGTCGGATTCGGTGTTGTAGGTGCCGGTCTCCGAGATCACGTAGGGCGAGCCGAAGGCGCGCGCATTGCGGATGATTTCCTTGAGATAGCCGACGCGCTTGTCGCGCTCGACTTTATCGGGGTGGATAATGTTGGTGTAGCCCGACACGCAGCAGATCGGCAGGTTGTTGTCGCGGAAGACGTCGCGCACCTGCTTGGCCTTTTCCTCAGTGATCTGCCCGGCCGACAGATCGATATCCCTGAAATGCAGGTCGAGCTGCACCGTGTTGAAACCCAGCCCGCGGATCTTCTTTGCCGTCTCTTCGAGCCCGTACGGGAAATAGCCCGTGAAAATACCTGCCTGCATCATGATGTGAACTCCTCCCTAAGCGATTCAGTTGGCTGACTTTATCGATATCTCGGACAGCTTGACGGTGCGGCCTTGCGCCATCGAGCGGTAGCCGGCCTCGACCAGCGCCATCGTCTTGACGTTGTCGGCAACCGATAATGCCGGCGGCGCGCCTGTCTTTACCGCATGCTGCAATTGCTCCATCACGCCGATGAAGGCATGCGGGAACCACATCGTGTCCCAGCTCGGGCTGACCCACTTGCCATCCGTCGTCTCGGTCGAGGCATAGGTCAGCGTCGAGGCCACGCCTTTCGGCCAGCCGATCGTGCCTTTGGCGACACCGTTGGTGCCGTCGACGCGCCAGTTGATGTGCTGGTCGTCCAGATAGCCCTCCTGGCGCGGTCCGGACCAGACATCCTCCAGCGACACGGCGAGCACGCCGGAGGGAAAGCGCAGCGTCGAGACGGTGATGCCGTCGCTATGCTCGAATGTCGTGCGCGGGTCCTTGCGTGTCAGCGTGGTGATTTCCGAGGGATCGCCGAACAGAAAGCGCAGCACGTCGAGATGATGCACGCTCATATTGGCGAGCGTCAGCCGGTCGTAGTCCTGAAGGAAGGTCTGCCAGTGCGGGATCGCATGCATGTCGATCTGCGCGAAGACGATGTCGCCCAGCGCGCCGCTGTCGATGATCTGCTTCAGGACGCGCATCGACTGGTCGTAGCGCATGTTCTGGTTGACCGAGAGGATCTTGCCGGACTTTGAGGCTTCGTCGCGCAGCTTCACGGCTTCATCGACCGACAGCGCCAGTGGCTTCTGCGCCAGGATCGCCTTGATGTGAGGCTGCTTCAGCGCATGGCGGATCAGCGCCGGCTGCTGGTCGGGCGGAAAGGCAAGGTCGACGATCTCGATCTCGGGATTCTCGATCAGTTGTTCCGGCGTGTCGTGGACGGTCGGGATGTCCCAACGCGCGGCGACCTTCTGCGCATTGGAACGGGTCCGCGAGGCGATCGCCACCACGTTGAACCCCGCTTCGCGATAGGCTGCCAGATGGCACTCGGCCATGATCATGCCGGCGCCGATGCAGCCGAGCCGGTATTCGCTGGTGCGGACCTTCACGTCCGGCTCGAAGCCTTCGCTCGCCATGTCTTCCTCCCGAAATTCTGTTTTCGCAGCCGCGATCATCTCGCCAACGCGCCTCCGTCCTGCCCGAAATAATGCACCCGGGCCGGCTCGCAGGATATCGCTACCACCGCATCCGGCCTGATGTCGGGCTGGCCGCGCAGCAGCGCTTTCAGCCGCGCCTCCCCGGCGGCGAGCGTTACCACCGTGTAACCGCCAAGGGGCTCGACCTCGAATACGCGCGCCGGGCGGCCAGCGCCCCCGTCGACCCAGGGCCGGACCTTGATGTCCTCCGGCCTCAGCCCGATTTCGATCGCGTCGGCCGGAGCAGCGCGATCGTCGATGCTGACCGTGCCTTCGGCGGCCTCGATGCCACCGTCGCCTCGAACGGATTTGAGGATGTTCATGACAGGCGAACCAAGCAGTCGCGCCACATAGGTGTTCGCCGGGCGGTCGTAGATCTCGGACGGGGCGCCGATCTGTCGGATCCTCCCATTCTCCAGAATCGCGATGCGGTCGGCGATCGACATCGCCTCTTCCTGGTCATGGGTGACGTAGATCAGCGTCTTGCCGAGTTCGCGCTGGATGCGCTTGAGCTCGACGCGCGTTTCCTCGCGCAGCCGCGCATCGAGCGCAGAGATCGGGTCGTCCATCAGATAGGCGTTCGGGTCGCGCACCAGGGCGCGGGCTATGGCCACGCGCTGCCGCTCGCCACCGGAAAGCTGCGCCGGCGGCTTGTGAAGGATGTGGCCGATATGCAGCTTGGCGGCGACGTCGGCGACACGCTTTTCGATCTGGGCCTCGGCGACCTTGCGCTCGACCAGCGGGAAACGCACATTGTCGCGCGCGCTCATATGGGGGAACAGCGCCAGGTTCTGGAACACCATGGCGACATTGCGCTCGGCCGGCGAGACGGTGTTGACCGGTTTGCCGCCGATCAGGATCTCTCCGGCATCAGGCGTCTCCAGCCCGAGCACGAGGCGCAGGATTGTCGATTTGCCCGCCAGCGGCGGCCCGAAGAAGCAGAAGAATTCGTTGTCATTGACGGTGAACGAGGCGTCGTCGACGGCGAGCGTCGTGCCGTAGCGCTTGCTGACATTGCGAAAGACGATATCGGCCATGTCAACCTGCCTTCATCGCAATGCCGCTGCGGGCATCGAAGACACGCACGGACGATGCCACGGGGGCGACGACGGCAAGCTCGCCGATCGACAGTCCGACATTATTGTCGAACACCGCCTTCACGGCGGTCTCGCCATCGCCGAGATGGACGACGGTCCTCGCGCCGATCCGCTCGACGAAGCTCACCGGCATGGCGAGGCCCTGCCCGCTCTGCACCAGCGACACCTGTTCGGGCCGGAAGCCGTAAAGCACCTCGGAGCGCGATCCGCGCAAGGTGGCGGCCAGCGCATCCGGCAGCGTCGGCGTGACCCCCAGCGGCCCGAGATCGACCACCAGGCCCCGATCGCTCTCCGCCGGCCTCCCCCTCAGCAGGTTCATGCCCGGGGCGCCGATGAAGCGTGCGACGAAGACATTGGCCGGATTGTTGTAGACTTCCAGCGGCGTTCCCACCTGCTGCAGCACGCCGTGATCCATGACGGCAATGCGGTCGGCCATGGTCATGGCCTCGAGCTGGTCATGGGTGACGTAGACCATCGTCTGCCTGAACTGGCGCTGCAGCTGCTTGAGCTCGGTCCGCATCACCGCCCGGAAGGCGGCGTCGACATTGGACAGCGGCTCGTCGAGCAGAAAGATCGCCGGCTCCATGATTGCCGAGCGCCCGATCGCCACCCGCTGCAGGATGTTGACCGAGAGCCGGTCGGCCTTGCGGTCGAGCAGCGGCGTCAACTGCAGCAGCTCGGCGGTGGCGCCGACGCGGCGGTCGATCTCAGCTTTCGCCGCACCGCGCATCCGCGGCCCATAGCCAAGGTTCTGGCGCACCGTCATATGGGTGAAGATGGCGTAGTTCTGGAAAACGAAGCCGACGCCGCGGCGGCCCATGGGCACGCCGGCCATGTCGCGCTCGCCAAACAGGATCTTGCCGCTGGTCGGCTCTTCCATGCCGGCGATCATGTTCATCGTCGTCGACTTGCCGCAGCCCGAAGGCCCGAGCAGCGCCATGAACTCGCCATCGGCTACATCGAGATCCATGGTCTTCAGCGCCGTGAACTCGCCAAAGGTCTTGACCAGGTTGCGCAGCTGGATCGCGCTCATGCCGGCACCAGCCTTGCCCGCGCCATGCGCTTCATGGCGAATACGGCAACGATCGAAAGCACGACCAGGATGGCCAGCGCGATCGCCGCCACATAGCCCCAGATCAGGTCCTGCGTCGTGACCTTGTAGATGTAGACGGAGATCGTCTCCGTGGCGACGCCGGGGCCGCCGCCGGTCATGATGTAGAGCGTGTCGAAGATCTTGAAGTTCTCGATGACGCGGATCGCCAGCGCGATGATGATGATCGTCTTCATCTTCGGCAGCACGATGGTGACGAAGCGCTGCCACGGGTTGGCGCCGAGCAGGGTCGCCGCCTTGATCTGGTCCTGCGGCACGCCGACCAGGCCGGCAAGCAGGATCAGGAACATCAGCGGCGTCCACTGCCAGATGTCGGCGATGATCACCGCGATCAGCGCCAGCGTCGGGTCAGACAGCCAGGCGATGGTGACGCGGGAACCGCTGAGTGCCGACAGGATGTCGTTCAGCGGCCCGCCCGACTGGAACAGCATGAAGAACATGTAGCCGGCTACCGCTGGAACCACCATCATCGGCATCAGCAGGATCGAATAGAAGATCCGCTTGCCCGGAAAATCGTCCGCGAACAGCGTCGCCAATGCCAGGCCAAGCAGGAATTCGACAGGCACGCACAAGACCATGACGATGGCGGTGCGCCTCAGCGCGCTCCAGAAGCGCGCATCGGCGGCAAGGTCGGTGTAGTTGGCGAAGCTGTTCCACATCTCCCATGCGTTCCACCAGCCGAGGCCGGAGAGCGGCGACCAGTCGGTGACGCTGATGTAGAGCTGCATCAGCAGCGGGAAGACGGAGATGAAGAGCACCAAAACCTGCGCCGGCAGCGTCAGCCGGAATCCCAGCCGCGCTCCCTCGTCCCGCAGCTCGGGCTTGCCAAGCGCGGCCTTTGCGTCCTTTGAGACAGTCACGGTCACCGCGCTCATTGCTTGAGCGCGCCGAACGTCAGTCCGCGCACCAGATGGCGCTGGATAGCGATGCCCATGATGACCGGCGGCACCGCGGCGACAAGACCGAGCGCGGCCTTGGCGCCATAGAGCTGCCCGGTCATCGAGGAGGACAGCGAGGCCATGTAGACGGGGATCGTCACCCATTCACGCGTCGTCAGCAGCAGCGCGATCAGATAGTCCGACCAGTTGAGGATGAAGACGAAGAGGGCGGCGCTGGCCAGCGGTGCGCGCATCATCGGCAGCGTGATGCGCGTGAAGACGCGCAGCCGCGAACAACCTTCGACAAGCGCCGCTTCCTCGATCTCGCGCGGCATGTCGTCGAAGAAGGTCTTCATGAGCCAGAAAGCGAACGGCAGGGTGACGATGCCGTAGATCAGGGCCAGGCCAAACCAGCTGTCGGTGAAGTTCAGGAAGGCCCACATGATCATGACCGGGATCATCACCGCCATTGGCGGAAACAGCCTGAGCTGGATCAGCGCCAGCGGCAGGTTCTGGCCCGAGCCGAAACGCGACAGCCCGTAGGCCGCAGCCGTGCCCGCCGACATTGCGATCGCCGTGCCGAACACCGAAGACAGCAGCGACGACAGGATCGGCTTCAGCGCGGTGCGGTCGAGCGCCACGATCAGATTGTTGTTGGACTCGCCGAAGACGAACTGGAAATTGCCGAGCGTCGGGTTCTTCGGCCACCATGTCAGGTCGGCGCCGGTCGCCGACCATTCGGCGATCGGCTTGAAGGCCATCGACACCATCCACAGGATGGGCACCAGCGTCACCGCCATCGCCGCGAAGATCGCGGCGTAGCGGAATATCTCGAAGGGGACGGAACGCTTCATCTGGCTGCTTTGCTGGTGGCGTTGACTGCGGCGGGGAGGAACAGATGCTCTTCCCCTCCAGCGCTGATCCAGGGAGACGGATCAGCTGATTGGATCGAGAACCGTCGGCCAGGCCTCCTTGTTCGTCCTGATGGCTTCAAGCAATTTGTCCTCGCCGATGCGGCGGGCGATCTTCTTCCACTCCGCTTCCGTGTCGGCCATCGCCTGTTCCGCTGTCTTGGCCTTGGTCAGCGACGCCATCAGGTTTTCGTCCAATGCGTTGTGGAAGGCGGTGGCGCCGGGATAGTTGATCGTCGGCACCGTGCGGGCGACGGTCTCGCGCACCACGTCGATGTGGTAGGCGTGGTAGGTCTGGCGCACCAGCGGATCGGAGAAATCCGAGAGCCGGAACGGATCGAGATAGCCGCCCGGATTGGCGCTCATCCAGGCATAGATGCGGGCGGAGCCCAGCCACTGCAGCAAGAGGTAGGCGACCTCCTGGTTTTTCGACTGAGACGAGACCATGCCGGTCAGCGAGAACCACAGCACGGAACGGCTGATCAGCTTGCCGTCGACTTCGCGGCCGGGCGGCAGCATCGAGCCGATCTTGCCGGTGACGGCGGAATCCTTGTTGCCGGCATTGTCGAGGAATTTCGGCAGGTTCGAGAAGGCGCAGGTCATCGCCGCGCCGCCCTTGGCGAAATTTCCATACTGCTCCGGCCAGCCCCAGGAGATCGCGTCCGGCGAGTGATGAACGAGCGAGCCGACATATTCGTTGGTGGCGGCAATGCCGTGCTCGGAATTGATCAGCGGCTTGCCGTCGTCGCCGAACAGGAACTGATTGGGCGATGCCATCGAGACATAGCGCTGATACCAATTGGTGTAGCCCCAACCCTGGTTGCGCAGGTCGGTGGAGCCGAACAGGCCCTTGTCGGGCCGCTGGAAGAAGCCCGCGATGTCACTGTGCTGCTTCCAGGTCTTCGGCGGCGCCAGATCGTAGCCGAATTTGTCCTTGAACGCCTTCTGCTCGGCAGCGTCGCCGAACAGGTCGGTGCGGTAGACCCAGGTCTGGAAGTCGCCGTCCAGCGACACGCCATAGTTGGACCCGCGATATTTGTTGAGCAGCGACACGCCCTTGGCGCCGTCGACATAGCCGGTCTTGGGATCGTCCCATTCGGGCCTGTACTGGGCGACGAAGTCGTCGAGCTTGGCGATGCCGCCGGTCTCGGCGAGGTCGCCTAGCCGGTTCCATTCCGTCGAGTAGATGTCATAGGCCCCACCCTTGGTGGAGATGTCCTGCATCGTCTTGGTGAATTCCTGGCCGTTCGGCAGGCCGACGATCTCGATCTGGATGCCGGTTTCCTTTTCCCACAGCTCCTTGATCGACGGCGCACCCGCAGGGAAAGGCTGTGTGAGTTGGCCAATCGAGCCATCCGACAGGCCAAGTACGATCTTGGCCGGTGCCTTGCCAGCTCCCTTCAAGGCCTTGGCCGCCTCAACGGCACGGCCTTCCGGCGTGTCGGCGCCATATTGATAGCGCTCGGCGCCCTCGAAACCGGTGGGGCCGCCGACCATGCCTGGCGCCAGCGCGTCGGCCGCAAGCGCACGGCCGGGACGGATGAATTGCGGGGCGATACCTGCCGCGGCCACGAACACCGCCGCCTTTCCTCCGGACGCCAGCAATCGGCGTCGCGATATGCGGATCAGATCAGACATTGGAATTCCTCCCTCAGGGCCAATGTTTCCTCCACGAGCCCATTGAGGGATATTGACGGCAGCACCGGAAGGCTGTCAACATCATAAATACTCAAAATACATCGTAACACCGCAACTGCGGAGAAAATACGTCATGCAAAGGTCGACACACGGGCTCAATGCCTCGATTTGATGGGAAATCTGCCTTTCTGGCACGCGACTATCACGCCGGGCGACGCGATTTAGCCCAACCTCCTTGCGCATCGGCTAAGGCTCGATACATCATTTCCCATCAGAATCGCTGATGGCTGGCAGCTGTGGCCGTCGGACGGGCTAGCGGCATTGTGCGATCTGATGCATTGAGGAGATGAAGACGGTGCGTTCCACCTTGACTGACATAGCCCGGGAAGCCGGCGTTTCGGCCGCCACCGTCGACCGCGTGCTGAACAACAGGCCCGGTGTGCGGGCGCGCACGCGTGAGATAGTGCTCGAAATGGCGCAGCGCCTCGGCTACATCGCGGAGGGCCCGAACGGAGCGCCGCCCAGGCCCTCACCCGGAGAGGTCATCCGTCTCGACTTCGCTCTGCCGGCCGGAACCAATTCCTTCATCAAGATGCTGCATCGACACATCGAAGCGCAGGCCCTAGCGCGCCCCGATCTCGACGTCCACATCGCCACCATAGAGGGCTTCAACCCCGACCGGCTCGCCCGCCTGCTGCAAGAATTGCGTGGACAGACACAAGGCGTCGGCGTGATCGCGCTCGATCATCCAACGGTGCGCGAGGCGATCCGCTCGCTGTCAGCCAATGATGTCAAGGTGGTGACCATCGCCTCCGACATCCTGCATGTTCCGAGAGTGGCCTATATCGGCATCGACAACCGCGCCGCGGGGCGGCTGGCCGGCTATCTGCTCAACCGCTTCATGGGATCGGAACGCCCAAGCAAGGTGGCGCTGTTCGCCGGCTCGCTGTCCTATCGCGGCCATGAGGAACGCGAGATGGGATTCCGGCACATCTTGACCGAGGAGTCGCCCAATCTCAAGATCGTCGAGATGCGCGAAATGCTGGATGACCGAGAGAAGGCTTATTCGGAAGCATCAGCGCTTCTGGACCGGCACCCCGATCTTGCCGCGATCTACAATGTCGGCGCCGGCAACACCGGCATCGCTCGGGCGCTCAAGGAGCGTGGACGCGCCAAAGACATTCTCTTTCTCGGCCACGAGGTGACAGACGGCACCAAGGAACTTTTGTTGGATGGGACGCTCGATGCGGTCATAGATCAAAATCCGCGCGTCGAGGCGCGGGAAGCCCTCAACATTTTAAGCCACTCCGTCAGGCACCTGACCTATGAACCGCATCAACCACGACTTCAGGTGATCTTCAAAGAGAATATACCTGAAATCTGATCAATGGATCCGTGATCTTATCGCAAAGCACAGCGTTGGCGTCGCCACCGGTCACAAATACGAACGAGAGCCCGAATGATCTCGTCAAAGCCGCCGATCTGGCACTATTCCGTGCGAAGTCGGAGGGACGAGATCGGGTCGTGGTTGATGGTGCATGAGAAGGCCGTCGCCCGTTGCAACTCGGTCAGCCTTTCCGAACCTAAAAAGACCAAGTCCACTCATAGCACCGAGGTCGCGAACGATTGGGGCGAAGACGGTTCTGGATGTCGCCGGCACGAAGCCGACGAATGGCATACGCCCGTCCGTCCGCCACGATCACCTGAAGCATCGCCCCGATCAAAGGCGCTCGAGCAGATATGTTGCAGGCAACCTCGTGTGTTATACACGCACGCTGACTTTTTGGGTCGGACACGAGATCGATGGACCAGGAAACGCTTCTTGCCGCAGTCCTCTTAGCTGATGTCGTGGGCAGCACGCCACTCTATGAGCGGATCGGAGACGATGCCGCTCTACAGCAGGTCTCGGATTGCCTGGACACGATGCGCGAGATCGTCGCCAAGCACGGTGGTGATTTCATTTACTCGAAAGGCGATGACATACTCAGCCTCTTCGAGAGCCCGGAAATGGCGCTGAGGGCCGTCTGCCAAATTACCCATCAACTGACTAAAGGGCCGTTGAGCGCCCGTATCGGATTGCATTTCGGGGCGGTTATTCGCGCGCGGGGCGCGATATTCGGTGACGTTGTCAATGTCACCGCAAGGTTGTCCACCACGGCGAACCCCGGAGAGGTGCTGATCAGCCAGAGCTTCTGCGAAGCCCTTTCCCCGAGAAGCCGCAAGGGCCTGCGGCTCCTCGACAAAATGGCCTTGAAAGGGAAGCAAGAGTTCTTCGATGTCTATACCCTGTGGAGCGACGATGGGGCCCCCGGTACGCAGATCACCAGCCATGGCGCCACTACAGATAGACGCTCGGTCCTGCCGCGGCAGATTCATCTGGTCATCCGCTACAGAGATCAGCTGCGATCCTGTCGAAACGGCGAATCCGTGACAATCGGCAGATCGGCGGAATGCGATATCATCGTCGAGCTGCCCTGGGTATCGAGGCGCCACGCCGCCTTCACCATATTGAATGGCAGAGCTCGGCTTCTCGAACGAAGCTCTTCGGGCACATTTGTGTCCATGGGACTCGGCCATGAAGTATTCGTACGCCGTGAAGATATTGTCCTCTTCGGCTCCGGCGTCATCTCGCCTGGAGTGAAGTCGGCACTCGACGAAGCCCAGCTTCTTCACTACGAAATTGTCTCGGATTGACCCGGCCCGGCTACTAGCTCGACCGGTTTCGAGCTGGTTCGCTGGCGCCCTCAATGTCGCGCTGTATTCTTTGACAGCCATTGGAATCGACCGTTCATAAATGTGCCAAGGCCAATCCAGGAACGTCTGCTCTCGAAGTTGGGCTGCGAAGAGCTGACTTCCGTTTCCCTCGCTGAGTTCGACGGAGCCGCGGCCGGTGCATCTCCCTCGCAGGATGCGGAGTTCTACCTGCTCCTAGGCGACATTCTGCAGGTGGATGGCTTCGGCAGCAAGCTGGCCCGCTCGATCGGTGACGCGATAGGTCTTGCCGCGAAAAGGCCGGTGCGTGGGAATTGTGCTGGACTGTCGGCCAGACAATGAGCTGGCGACGGGAGCGGCCGGCTGAAGCGGGATGCCCGGACCAATTCCCTGCCCTGTGTCGCCTTGATATCCCTAGGTGCTGAAGGTCAGCACAGGCTGTTGCAGCCCGGGGTCGACGAACGCTTCATCAGACCATTGCGCCGCAATAGCTCCTCGACCACCTGCGAAGGCTCGCGATTGGGCTACCGTCACGAAATTGGCGCAGAAGCGCAGACCACTGACATATCGCGACGTCGAGATGGAGCTCGATGCCACCGTGTTTGCAGCACCGGGGAGATTCCTCTTGGGCCGATCGAGTTCAAGTTGGTGCGCCACATGCTCGAGGATCCTGAAAGGTGATCAGCCGTGATGAATTCATCGCAGCTGGCTGGTCGCTGAAAGCCAGTGTGAGCGCCCAGGTGGTCGACGTTCACATGAGCCAGTCGCGAAAGTTGTTGAAGCAGTCGTCGCAGAGTTGCCATTCGCACCGTGCGGCTTGCCGGCTATTCTCTCGAAGACACTGCGGGCTGACAATCTCGGCGGTTGGGTTCAGAAAGGTCGCTGCGAGACGCCGCAAGGGGACCGACCCGATGGGAAAGGTCTTGGCAGCTAGGGGACTTAGCGCCACCAACATTGCAGCCGTGGCGCTGCTCTAATCGAGGCGTATAGAACAAGCGACATGAGCGTGTCAGATTGTTTGCATTCAAACGACCTTTGCGACGTTATCCGTGCCTTCGCCTTGCTGGTGCCGGAGGAAATCATGACGTCGCCCGACAATTCAGTCGAACTCGTTCGCGACAAGAAGTGGACGGTCCGCATCACCGCCTACGGCAGCACCCTGACGTTTCCGTTCGAAGCAGAAAGCTATGCACGTTCTTATGCCGATGGTCAGGCATTCCGTCTCGGCGTTCAGGTGGCGGAACTGAAGCGATGCGGCTGACAACTTGTCGACGTGTTGGCGGATAGCCTGCATCGCGATCGGAACGAACGGGTCGCTGATTGCAGCCTCGCGATTTTTCCATCAAATCCCGCCTGCAATCTTGACAGCAACTCGGCAAAATCCCTCGCCGACTAGCGTTGTCATATGAGCTGGAGCTTTCCTCGCCGCCGGTGGTAGGCGGGATACGCTGCCGGGAGAGCCCTCTTTTCGCATAGACGAGAACCTTGTGCTTTTCCATCTCAAGGCTGATTGGCGGCTGGATGCGCGCGCCGTCTTTCATGTTCTGCCATCAGCCCGCGCGGAGCGTGGAATCAACGGCGGGGAAGCGGATGATGTTTCCTGTTTGCGCTCGCGTAGCGCAAGAAACGCTGCGAAGAGCATGATAGCCATGCCGATGATGTCGATCAGGCTAACCTCCTCGCCGTAGGTGATGATGCCAAGCACGACGGCAATGACGGGTGAGACGAAGGCAAATGCTCCGGCGCGCGAGGCGCCGATTTCGTGCAGGAGCCGGATAAAGAGAGTGTAGCCTATGAACGAACCAAACAGCACGAGGAACAGCCACCCGACCCAGGCCGGCCAGCCCCAATCGCCTTTTAGAGCCGCGGCCGCGCCTGGCTCCACAACGAGTGAGATGAGAATTAGGAATGCGCCCCCGAAAAGGGTGGTGAAGCCGGCGATGAAGTCCGATGAATATACCTCAAGAAGCGGCCGCGCGAGCACCGAACCCCATGCATAGATTAAAGCTGCCGACGCCACCGCTGTCATCGCCAGCAGCCGGAGCCCCCTGCCCTGCTGGTCTGCGTGTGTCCAACCAGCATAGGCTTCGGGCCCGAACAGGACGCACAGACCGGCCGCACCGAGCAAAATCGCAAAGAGCCTGCGGCCGTCATAGCGTTCGTCCCCCAGAAGCAACGCAAACCCAAGCAGCGTGACGGGGGTCAGCGAAAGCTCAAGAACAGCCGCGGTGCCCGTATCGACGTAGAGCATGCCCCAAAAGAGTGGGCCATAGCAAAGCGGAATCATGAACAACGTAACAACGAAAAGGCGCGGCCAACTCCTTTTGGCCACCCGTGGTAGAGCAGCGCCCCTTAGGCGCGTCGCACTTAGGATCAGCAAGCCGGCTACTGTAAAACGCGTGCCTGCGAACATCAGAGGCGGCACGGTGGCGATCCCTGCCTTGATACCGATCCACGTGGTGCCCCAGATCACACATAAAACCAAAAATGTCGCTGTGTTGCGGTTCATCGGAAGCAGCCTTCGCTGGGCGTTGTTGGTTCGTCGTAACGGCCAAAAGACGGTTATTTCGTTACAACGGCCTCTTGCCAATACGGTTCCGCCAACCGATGTTTCCGGGATGGATTTTGCGAAGACTATCGTCGACATGCGCATGGTTGGCGGTCACGCCTGCCTGGACTTCGTCAACACGGTCGACGCGCGACGCGATGTATGGGGCCCAGACCTCTTGCAGACCTATGCCGACCTGGTCGTCTGGGCTGGACGTGCCGATTTGATCGACGTCGATGAGGCGCGAGCACTGCTCGCGGAGGCTTCCGCCCGCCCGCTCCTTGCGGAGGCGGCATTGGAAAAGGCCAAGATTTTGCGCGAGGCCGTTTACGCGGCTCTCCAGGCCGAGGCGGCAGGCGCCCGGGTGCCGCACGATGCCTTGAAAATCGTGCGCGATGCAGTCGCCCTAGCCCTGCCGAAGCGCTCGCTTTTCCCGTCCGGCGACCGCCTCGCTTGGCAGTGGACCGACGCAGCCAGTCTAAACACGATCGGCCACCGCGTGGCCTTTGAGACAGCCGAGTTTTTGGTGTCCAGGAATGACCGCCGCCGCGTGCGCGAGTGCACCGGGCCGAACTGCGGTTGGCTTTTCATCGACACCTCGCGTGGCGGGCGCAGGCGGTGGTGCTCGGATGAGAGCTGCGGCACACGCAGCCGGGTAAGGCGCTTCAGGGCAAAAGCCGCAGGGAACATGGCTCCCAACTGCAAGAATTAGTATCTGACGCCAGGCTTGGATGACCAACGCAGCATAGTTAGCTTCACGCTATCCCTGTCGCTGTTTGTCCAACGAAGCTGGTCTCGCGAGCGACTGTGGCCAAGACTGTGGAGAACACAGCCGGCGCGGCAAGCCATCATCGCGTTCCAGAGCGGGTTGCTTCGGGGCCGCCTACCTCGCCACGCTTCGATCGGTCGATCTGCTCAAACTTGACGGGAACTCCGCTAGCCTGACGGCGTTTTTCTCAGTCCGAAACAAACAAGGATAGGTGCCATGGACTGGAACCGTGTCGAAGGCAATTGGAAGCAGGTAAAGGGCAAGGTCAAGGAACAGTGGGGCAAACTCACAGACGATGACCTGGACCGTATTGCCGGTAACCGCGATCAGTTGGAAGGCAAGATTCAGGAGCGCTACGGCATTGAGAAGGACCGCGCTCAGCGCGACATCGATGACTGGTATGGCCGGCAAGGCTGGTAGGTCGCCGGTTCCAAACTGAACTTGAAAAAGGGCTCCGAGAGTACGGCGCCCTTTTTTGCAGCGTTCCTGTCACCTTTTCGTGAGTCTCACGACAAGAGCGCTCACCGAGAGACGTGGAACCGCCAAAGGTGCCCGTCGTTATCTGGTTCTCGAAATTACATTGGGGGATTAGTTGGACAGAGACGACGCCTCAGCGATCGCAACTGGAGTTAGCGGGCTCGACTACATTCTTCGTGGCGGCTACGCCAGGAACCGCTCCCATCTGATCGAAGGGAAACCAGGTTCTGGAAAAACCACTCTTGGCCTCCAGTTTTTGATCGACGGCGCCAAGAAAGGCGAGACATGCCTTTACATCACTTTGTCAGAAAGCAAGCGCGAACTGCTCTCGGTTGCTGGCCGTCACGGCTGGGACCTGAAGGGGGTGCAAATTCTTGAACTTGTGCCGCCGGAGCTCAGTTTCGATCCGGCGCAGCTACAGACATTGATCCATTCCTCGGAATTGGAACTCGGCGAAACCGTGCAGTCTGCCATGGCCGAGATCGGACGCGTCAGACCGGATCGCGTGGTGTTCGATTCGCTCTCTGAAATTCGACTTTTATCGCAAGGGTCATTGCGGTATCGGCGCCAGGTGTTGGCATTGAAGAGCTTCTTCATGCTCAACAATGTGACGGTGCTTATGCTCGACGACCTGACGGCTGAGCAGGATGATCTCAATTTGCATTCGATCAGTCACGGCGTCATACGGATGGAGCAGCTGTCGCCCGTCTATGGTGGAGAGCGCCGGCGGCTACGCGTGATCAAAATGCGCGGGGTGCAGATCCGGGGCGGCTTTCACGATTTCGTAATTCGCCCAGGCGGCGTTATCGCCTATCCGCGGCTCGTTGCAGCCGAGCATGAGGTGGCCGAGCATGATACGCCGGCCATGAGCAACAACCGGATCGACACCCTGCTTGGCGGCGGGCTGGCCCGTGGTACCAGCACGATGCTGATGGGGCCGTCTGGCGTTGGCAAGTCTACCATTGCCTGCACCTATTGCTATGCCGCACTCGAGCGTGGCGAGCGTGTGCTGGTGCTGTTGTTTGACGAGACAAAGCGCATCTTCTTGGCGCGCGCCGCCGGGCTCGGCATGCACCTGGAGCCGTTTGCCGAGGACGGCACGCTGATGCTTGAATCTGTCAATCCGGCTGAGCTTTCACCAGGCGAATTGTCTTCGCGCATCCAAGCGGCCGCCGAAGAATCGAATGTGCGGATCGTCGTGATCGACAGCCTAACTGGCTATCTCAATGCCATGTCCGAAGAACAACATCTGGTGCTTCAGATGCACGAGATCCTCACCTATCTCAATCAGAAGGCAGTGGCGACCATCCTGCTGTTGGCCAATCACGGGCTGTTTGGGCAAACGGCAGCGCCGGTCGACATGACCTATCTCTGCGATTCCATCATGCTTCTGCGCTTCTTCGAGAACGCAGGTCAGTTGAGACGCGCGATTTCGGTTGTCAAGAAACGTGTCGGCCCCCACGAAGAGACGATTCGTGAGTTTAAAATCGGCGGTAACGGCGTGGCCGTAGGTGAGCCACTGGAACAATTCCGCGGCATCCTGATGGGATCTCCGGAATTTGAAGGCAAGCCGACAGACCTTCTGAGGGATAAGGCGCTGTGATGTCGTCCAGCCCCGCCGTTCTCGTGCTGGCGCCGCTTGGCCGTGACGCGAGGATCGCGGCCTCCATCCTGGCTACAAACCAGATTGCCTCGCGTGTGTGCGGCAGCTTGGAAGAGGCAGTGCCGCTTCTCGACGAGGCTCAGTGCCTTGTCGTGGCCGAGGAAGCCCTGCTCAGTTCCGATCGAACGCAGTTTGCGGCCTGGCTTGAAGCCCAACCCGCATGGTCGGATTTTCCGATCGTGCTTCTGACGATGCGGGGGAACGAAGTCGACACCCGGATGGCATTTCTGGACCGCTATCTGATCGTGCTTGAACGGCCATTTCTGGCTTCGAGCCTCGCCAACTCGGTGCGCTCCGCCTTGCGTGCCCGCGCCCGCCAGCGTGAGGTCCAGTCCTACATCGAACAGAAGCGGGAGGTCGCCGATCGGCAGAAATTGCTCATCCGCGAGCTGCATCACCGCGTCAAGAACACGCTGGCCAACGTTCGCGCCATGATGGGCGCGACGGCCAAGTCGAGCGGCAACGTCGATGATTTCGTACGCGATTTTTCAGCCAGGCTCGTTTCCCTGGCCCAGACCCATTCGATGCTTACCGACGATTATTGGCAGACTGCCTCCCTGCACAAGCTGCTCGAAAGCGAGCTTGACCACTATGAGACGCGCGACAGGCCGCGTATCGCTATGGAAGGCCCGAACGTAGCGCTAGTCGCCGACATTGCGGTCCCCGTCGGGATGGCTTTCCACGAACTGGCCTCCAATTCGTCGAAGTTTGGCGCGCTTTCGCAAACGGGAGGCCGCCTTGATGTCCGCTGGTCGTTAGGCGGGTCCGGCGATACACAGATCGTCAATCTTGACTGGCGGGAACGAGATGGGCCGAAAGTCGAGCAGCCCAGTCGCCGGGGGTTTGGCACGACACTTCTGGAAAAAGTCGTGACCGTGCAATGCAACGCAAAGATCGAATTGAACTACCATCGTGACGGCTTGCAGTTCACCATGGCCTTGCCGTTGCGAAACACGCGCCTTGTGCCGGCTTACTGAGCGGCAACGGAAAGGCAGGCTGGGCGCCGCGATCGGCATTAACTGAGCGTCACTCGGCAGGCTGGTCTAGCGCTCTGGCCGAGCCATCAGTTCCGAAAAGACCGCCTCTCGATCTCCCATATGCCTCTGCAACATTGCGAGAGCTCCAGCGTGGTCTATGCGGCCGACCTTGGTGATGAAGTCGAACACGTGCCGCGGCACTGTGACCCGGGTCATGCGTCCTAGACGAAACTTTGGGCTTTCCCGGAGCGCAGCTTTGTCGCCTTCGTGGTCACCCCCCGCCATTTTGCTCACGATCCTCGTTGATAGCCCGGATGGGCATCTGAATCATCTGCGACCCGTCGGGGTTCCGACTGGCGTCGTAAAAAAACAAGAGGCCCGCAGGCAGGCTCGATCGACGGTCAGCTATCCCGAACAGCAAACGAAATCACCCTCGCCTTTGGCCAACCAACTTTCGCCAGATCACCTTCGCAATGCCTGCGGCCCCAGTACGGTCGGACAGCCCGCGCCTCTGGCGGCCGAAGTGAGGCGCCGGGAACATACAACGACGGTCGTTGTTTCTCTGATCAGGAGGAAAGATAATGGCAGACGATAAGAGCAAGCGTGATTTTCGAGATCGCAACCGTGTATCAGTCGATGAAGATTATGAGGTTGGCTATTTCGCCAAACAGCATCGTATCACGCCAGAATAGGTCCGCGAGCTAATCAGAGAACACGGCAACGACCGGAAGAGGCTCGAACGCGAGGCAAGAAAACGGGCTGATATCGGCTGATGGTCGCGAAGCACTACGCGGCTTTCCGACGAGCGGGTTTGAAAGGCTCCCCGAGCGTGAAAACGTCTGGCCGGATGCCCGCCTCGACTTGCTTCCATGTGACCGGGTGGGCAATTGGGAAGCCGGGCCGCGCTCGCGGGGAAAAAGCGCCTATTGCGGTATTGCCCCGTCCGTTGCGGAGATAATCGAGAAAGATCCGGCCTCCTCGGGCTGCGGGGTCAGCTGACAACAGGTATCGGTCAGGATCGGTATCAACCAGACGATGGGCGAGCGACTTGGCCAGTTTCCGGGCGCTGTCATGGGTCATCTTCGCAACGAGCGGGGCCATCAAGTGGATGCCTTTGCCGCCAGTGACCTTTGGCCAGCTCTCCAAGCCTGCCGCTTCCAAGATGCCCCGTAGCGCCAGCGTGGCCTCGATCACAGCGTCCCATGGGACGCCTTCTCCGGGATCGAGGTCGAGGACGAGCCGGTCCGCATGTTCGATGTCGTCAATCGTCGCGTTCCAAGGATGAAGCTCAACGGCATCCATCTCGACCAAGCCAAGCAGACCATCCATGTCATCTATCCATACCCGAATGCCTTCGCCGCCTTCGCGCTTCTGAACGCGGAGCTGGTGCACGGACGCCGGTATCCGAGGTAGCGGTCCCTTGTGATAGAAGGTTGCGCCAGAGGCGTGGCGGACCAGCTTCAGCGGTCGCCGAACGAGATGAACTAGAGCTTGATCAGCGACCCGCCGCCAATAGTCTGCCAGCTCTTCCTTGGAAGGTGCGACGGCATCGGGTAGCAGCTGGAGAATGTTCTCGCGCGGGACGCCGTGTTGGCCTTCCGACCTCCGCTTGGAGGGCGATGGAGGCTTGGGCGGGATTGCCTTAAGATCCTCGCGTAGTCCCTTAAAGACCGCCTCCCGCAAGATGCCGCGGTCAGACACGCCACTGAATTGTACCTCGGCAAGAACGTCTGGTTTGACCCATGTCGCCTTGGGCTTCTTGATCGGCTCCGACAGCGGTGACTTGGCGACAACAAGCGGATTAAGCCGCTCCCTAACGCGCCGGGCTGCGTCCAGCGTATAGCCGGTCTGGGCCTTCCCGGCATAAAGCAGCCGGTCGCCCTCTCGCCTGCCGATGTACAACGATGCGATGCGGCGCGGCTGCGCGCCAAGTTTCTCGACGAAAGCCACGATTGGAAAAGTGTCGCTCTTGACACATTTGACCTTGACCCAACTGGTCTGGACGCCCGAGCGGTAGTGAGCATCCGCTCGCTTCGATACGATTCCCTCTATGCCCATCCGGCAGGCATGGTCGAACATATCCTTGCCGTTCACCTCCAGATGCTCGGCATAAGTCAGGGTTGGCTCGGTTTCGGTCAGCAGCTTCTTCAGCGCAGCCTTGCGCTTCACTAACGGTTGTTCCCGTAGATCACGGCCATCGAGGTACAGGAGGTCGAAAGCGTAGAGAGTCATCCGCAGCGAACTTGGGTTGCCCAGCTCCCGTTCCAGGGCTTGATAGTCCGGCAGGCCGGTGTCGCCCAGGACGACAGCTTCACCATCGATGATAGCGGATTTGACCGGCAAGCTTGCCGCGGCCTGAACAATCCTCTTGTAACGGTGGGACCAATCGTAGCCGCGACGCGTGAATGCTCGCGCCTTTCCGCCTTCAACGACCAGCTGCGTCCTGTAGCCGTCATATTTGATCTCGTGAAGCCAATCTCCGCCTTCGGGAGCTTTCTCGACCAGTGTGGGCGATTGGAACTCGATGAACGAAAGCCGGTCAATGGCACTGGTCATATGCTCGCGACTCCAGGAATCGCGACTCAAGCCCCAGCGCCCCTGTCGGTTCCGAGCCTTTTAGAAGAATTGCATCGCGACGATTGGTTATCCGCCTCACTTGTTGATGTGACGGCGCAGCAGTCTGATGTTGCGATTGTTCGCCTTAAAATAGACGTCGAAGATCGAGCCGAGAATTGGAACACTTCCTACGAGCGTATCCAGCAGCACGTTGCCTAGCATGCGGGCGACCAAGCCGTTTCCGGCACCGACGTTTCGAGCTCGCAAGACGATGTAGGCCGAGACAATGCCCGTCGCCGCATCTCCGAGTACGGGGACCAGACCTATGAGCGCATCCAGTCCAAAACAAATTGATGTGCCTGGAATGCGCCAGCGGGAATCGAGTAGCGCGGCCAATAGATCCAACTCGGCAAGTACGTTTGCTGTATGACCACCGTGACCGCCCTGCCCGATCATGCCAACTCGCGCGCCAGTACGATTTAGTATCTCTCCCTGATGGGATAGCCGTCACCTTAGATATCGCTTTGACCGCCTGAATTCGCTTGCGTCCTGTGCGATGGCACGTCGTCGAGCAAGGTCGTCTCACCGGAGCTTTTCGGCGCCTCAACGGGCAATTCACCAGTAGGCGTCATTTTGCTGACGGCCTCAGGCAAATCTCGCGTGATCCGGCTTATGAGCTCCTCGCGCGAAAGGCCGGTCTGCATCGAGAGGGAAGTCAGCGTGTCTTCGTCTATGGCTGCTTCCACCTCGCTTGGCTGGATCGGCTCGTTCGGCCCGGTGCCTACCCACGAATCGACCTTCGATCCGGCGCCTGCCCCTCTGAACCGGTCGAGAATATCGCCAAGCGCGGTCCCCGAAACGCCTTTTGAAAGCTGATCCAGAATCCCGCCTTGCGGATCATTTGGGTTGCGATCACCCGCTCCACGGATCATGTCGCCGATCTTGTCGCGATTTTGGTATGCCAAGACGCCGAGCATCGCGATCGCCAATTTTCCCAGGTTAGCCATTGGTACCTCCACTGTTCAATGGACAAGGGCTCAACATCACAAAAGTTCCGACCGGCGACGATCTAATTGAATAAGGGCTGGCGTATCGACACAGACGTGAGCGGTGCTGCCTAACCGGCTTGTTTCCGTTTGCGGTGCGGCTTCGGCCTCGCAGACGCTGATCGTGCAAAGCTCGTTGCCTGCCTGATCGCGCATGCGCACTAACCATCCGGTCATATCGTCATCGCCCAGATCAGCCAACAGGCCAATTCCGCAACGGATCGCTTCGGCGCGAGCGGCCTCAAAACTTGGCGTCTCGGCAGGCGGAACCTGGCGAGCCTGGTCGCCGCCATACTAGAACGTATATGTATTGCTCTCCCGGCGCGGGCATTGTCCGATTCCGGGGCCCAACCGCCGTTTCTGAAGAGTCGAAGGGGCCGTAGATCCGGGTCAGGCACTTGGCAGGTTCGCCGTATGCATTGAATTGACTGATGATGGGTTTGGAGTCGAAGCGAGATGGATCCCACGCACTGCCTTAGAGCTTCATGGAACTACCACCCTCATCCTTGACGGGGGTTTGGCCAAACAGCGAACATCGGCTAGGCCTAAGACGATCGATCGAGGTCGACTCGCGCGACGGCGTAGGCGCCAAGCGAGATGCTTTGATCATACAGCGGTCTTGCGGAACTTTCCATGAAGTCGGGATCGGTTGCCGCCCGCTCGAACTGCTCGGCGCCGAGAAGAGCAATGCGGGCGCTGCTCGGCGAATCCGAAAGCCGCACAGATTGCGTCTTGGCGGTAAGGTTAGCGACCCACAGGGTCACGCGGCGATCTTTTTCAGCCGCGATCGTGGCGACGGCGTCAGCGCCGGAAGTTCCTACGGACAGCAAGGTGGCTCCGCCGAGCTTTGAGAGACCAGCCAAGACATGGAAAGCGGGATAGACCGTTGGGCCATCCTGCTGGTCATACCATGGCTGCACGAAATCAGCCTTCCTATGGATTTGGCCAAAGGGGCCGGCGAAGTCACCGAACGCGACGGCCTCGATTCCTTCGCGAGCGCAGGCCGCGAAATATCCGACAGTCCAAGCCGCATTGAACAGCCCGCGCTGACGAGGATCAATTCGCGATAGACAGACGCGAGCGTTCGCTTCATTCGGCGCAGTGGATTTTCCGTATGGGTTCTCACGGCAGCCGAGCTGGATGGGACCGATACGCAGTGGCAAGCGTTCCCCCATGAAAGCATGCGCGGAGCGGATTAGATGGGGGATTGCCTGAAGTGTCTCCATCACCGAGACATCATCTGCGGCGTGCACGCTTGGACAGGTGGTGAAGGTCACGTAGTCGAGCGCTTCGGCTGGCGGACGCTTGCGGTTGAGTTCGGTGAAGTAAGCGGCCATGCCGCCGCCCAGCGCGATGCCCGGGAAAGCCCGGCGAGCGGCGGAGTAGCTTTCGTGGAAGCTGGGCATAGTCGGCCACGGTGCTCCCGGCTGTACGGATGTCATGTCCTGCGCCGGAAATACGGAGACAGCTTCTAGTTTGAGGCCGAGTGAGTGGACAGCATCCGCGACCGGCGCCAATTCGCCGAATGGATCGCGCGTGCCCTTGGTGACAATCTCAAGGACCACGCCAGCGCCGGTCAGCCGTGCGAGCGCGGCGTAGCTTTCTAGTTCGTCCTGGCCGTGTGCGATCCGGAGATCGACCTGGCAGACCATCCACTGCGGAGCCATTCGTCGTAGGAGCTCGGGGGTTTCGAGCGCGTGCTTTGCCTCGTCGACGGCGACGCCGACGCCAGTGCGGGGCAATCGGCCGACCGGTCCGCCGATGGTCAGGTTGATGAGTGGATTGCGATTTTCAGACGTCCCGGCAGGGAGCGTTCCTGACACGTGAAGCCGGACGGCCTGCGTGAATTTCTGGCCCCTGGGCAGTCTGTAAGGCCACGGGCGACGCAGAGGGCGGACATATGTTTTATACGAGGCGTCAGACCAATTGCGTTGGTCCTCCATCTCAAAGGCATCACCCTCCATGGTGCATGTCGCCCAGATCCCAGGCGCGATCTCGTGCGACAACGCCCGGATGTCGGTGAACGGACATTTTGGATCGATTTGGTCCGGAAAGAACGATAGCTCGTCGTGACCATCCTCATGCAGCACCTTTATCGGCTTGCCGGCTAAGCCCTCGATCGGATGAAGGACGACGAAGCCGGTCCGATTCGTCAAAAGGTCAGTCTCGGGCTCTGCCTCCGCCACAAACGACAGCGCACCATCGCCACGGCCTGAGACGCGCGCCCGGTAAATCAGGCGGCCGGATGTTGCAGCACATGTTGCACGGTATTCAATGGCGAACGCATCCGGCCTCTCGTCGATCCGGAGATCATCGAGAACGGGGGTACATGTTCCCCAGTTTTCGTCCCGTACAAGAAACGAGATTCCGCGCAAGACCTCGATCGTCCCGACGTGGATGTAACGCAACGCCCCATTGTCGAACGCGACCGACAAGGATCCGGCGCGCAGTGTGCGCAGCGGTGCCTCGAGCTGTTCGGTGCCACACAAGCGGACTGCCAGGGAAGCTGCCGAGGTCAAATTGCGCGCTCCGTCGTGGCGTCGAAGATCGAGGCCCGGTTCATGTTGATGTCGATCGCAAGCTTCTCGCCCGGACGGCTGACATCGTGCGCCTGCAGCTCAGCCATCACCGGCGCGCCGGCCAGTCGGAATGTCGCGTAACTGCGCGAGCCGGTCGGCTGCAGCAGGTCGATCGTTGCCTCATAGCGAAACGTGCCCTGCTCCGGCGTTGCAGTGTGCGCACGAGTGAGGTGTTCTGGCCTCAACCCGAGCAGCACCTGCTGTCCGTCCGCGACGCCCTTCAGCCCCCTGCCGCGCGCTAAAGGCAGCAGTGCATCCGCGAGCCGGATGGCAGCGGCGCCTGCGTCCAAGGCAAGGGTACCTGGCAGGAAGCTCATCCGCGGCGAACCCAGGAACCCAGCGACGAACGTTGAGGCCGGGTGCTCGAACAACTCGAGTGGCGCGCCCTGCTGCTCTATCAACCCGTCGCGCATCAGCACGATGCGGTCAGCCAACGTCATCGCTTCGATCTGGTCATGGGTGACGTAGATCATCGTTGTCGCAATGTCCTGGTGAAGGCGTTTGATTTCGCCGCGCATTTCGTCGCGAAGCTGTGCGTCGAGGTTGGACAGCGGCTCGTCGAACAAAAAGATGCGGGGGTTGCGGACTATGGCGCGGCCGATGGCGACGCGCTGGCGCTGGCCGCCGGATAATTGGCGCGGAAAACGCCCCAGCAACGGAGTGATCCCAAGCATGCGTGCCGCCTCGGCCACGCGCACCTCGACCTCTGGCTTCGGCATCTTGCGAGCCTTGAGGCCGAAGCCGATGTTCTTGGCCACGCTCATATGCGGATAGAGCGCATAATCTTGAAACACCATTGCCACGTCGCGATCGCGCGGCCGGAAATCATTGACCACCTCGCCGCCGATCTCGATCGTGCCTTCCGATATCTCCTCCAGGCCGGCGATGGTCCGGAGCAGCGTGGACTTGCCGCAGCCGGACGGTCCAACCAGAACGGTGAACTGGCCGTCGCGAATGTCCAGGTCGATGCCGCGCACGGCATGGAACGCGCCGTAGCGCTTGTGCAAGCCGGTAATTTTGACTTCGGCCATGCGGGAGCTTTCCTAACCGCGAACGGCGCCGAGCGTCAGCCCGCGCACCAGATGACGTTGAGCAAGGACCCCAAGGGCGATCGATGGCACAAGGGAGACGATGGCAAGGGCCGCGGCTTCGCCATATTGCGCGCCCTGGAAGCCGATGAAGGCGCGGAAGACCGTTGGCAGTGTAAAGGCAGTTCGGCTGGTCAAGATCAGAGCGAAGAAGAACTCCGTCCAGCATGCAATGAAGGCGAAGACAGCCGCCGCGACGATGCCCGGTGCTGCGAGCGGCACGGCAACGCGCCAGAACGCCTCCCATCTCGTGCAGCCATCGACGAGGGCCGCCTCCTCCATCGACTTCGGCATGCCGCGGAAATAGGCGAACATCATCCACACCGAGACCGGCAGCGTGAAGACCGTATAGGCGATGATCAGGCCGACATGAGTGTCGTAGAGCCCGACCTGGCGATAGATCAGGAACACCGGCAGCACGATCCCGATCGGCGGCAAAAAGCGCTGCGACAGCACCCAGAAAGACAGATGCTTGCCGCCGGTGTCGTAGCGCGCCAGGCTATAGGCCATCAGCGTGCCGAGCAGCGCCGAAAGCACCGTGGCCGAAAGCGAAATAATCAGGCTGTTGATGAGCCCGTCGAGACCACGATAGGCGAACAGCGCAGCTTTGTAGTGGACAAGCGTCGGAGCGGCGGGGAACCAGACAGGCGGTACGGTGAGGTAGTCGTCGCTGGGCTTGATGGAGGTGTTGAACATCCAGTAGAGCGGCCAGAGCACGAACACCAGGAAGAACCCCAGCAGCACAATTCTGCCGATCGGCAACGACCGGCGTTTCCTGCGGCGGGCGGGCGCGACGGCGGCCATCAGACCGGTTCCACCTTCAAGAGCCGACGCACCAGCAACGTCACGATGAGCGCCGTAAAGATCAGGAACAGCCAACTTCCTGCTGTTGCCTGCGACAGATGAAACTGCGTGAAGCCTATGGTATAAAGATAATAGGAGGCCGTGTAGGTTTGTGTTCCTGGGCCACCCCCTGTCATGATGAAAATGGTATCGAACATACGGATTGCGTCGAGCAGACGGAAGGTCAGCGCCAGCAGCATCATCGACCCGAGATGCGGGAGCGTGATCGCCCAAAAAACCTGCCAGGCGTTGACGCCGTCGAGTTCTGCCGCCTCATAGAGATTGGGTGGGATTGCGGTCAGCCCGGCGAGCAGGATGACGAACATGAACGGCGTCCACTGCCAGACATCGGCGATGATCAGCGAGACGTAGAGCCACGGGCGCTCCGTCATCCAGCCGATCGTAACCTCCTGCCCCAATAGTTGCGTCAGGACATAGTTGGTCGGTCCAAAAGGCCGCTGTAAGAGCAGCGTCCAGGCTTGGCCGACGATGACCGGGCTGATGAACAGCGGCACGATCAGGATCGACATGATCACACCGCGGCCCGGAAAGCTGCGCACCATTGTCAGCGCCACCAGGAGGCCGAGAACGAATTCTATAGCGACGCTGATGCCCGACAGCGATGCTGTCAGCAACAGCGACCAACGTGCTACGGGATCGAACACGACCCGCTCGAAGTTCTTCAATCCGACAAAGGCGTGGCCCGGCACCTGGAAGTCGTAGTTGATGAAGGATACCACCAGCGAAAACAGAAGCGGATAGATCGACAGTGCCAATATCAGCAGCACAGCGGGGGCGACCAGCAGCCACTTGAAATGACGGTCTGCCCATTGGGCAAAGGCAGACAGCCGGGGCGGTGCGCCGGCGGCCTTCAAATGACGGATCGTGGCGGTGGGCTGCATAGGCGTATCCTATCGCCGCTTAGCGGGGAGGTGTTGCGAGCCAAGCGCCCGCAACACCAATTGCTCCAGAGAGTCCGCCTCCCTTCAGAGGGTGACCGCCATGCCAAGTTTTTCCACCGTGTTGTCGGCGGTGGCGCCAGGCAGTTTCAAGAACTCGGTGTAGAAGCCCTTCTGCGAATCCACACCCAGTCGGTCGGTCGTCTCGTTCCACTCGGCGGCCGCCGTTTCAAGCGACGCCTTCGGATCCGCACCAGCCCACACCGCCGTGCACATGCGATCGATGCTCAAGAAGTAGTCCTGCGCGCCTGGCATGATCGGGTCGAGCAGACCGACGTTTGCCGAGTTGTTGAGGTTGGCAAGGTACTCCTTGGCACTCGGGAAGAGCGCGCCGTAGAGCTCGGACTTGAAGTGCGAGATGCGGTACGGGTCGCGTAGCGCGTAGGGCAGCATGCAACGTGCCAGCGAGACGGGTGGCGAGCATACCCACTGCATGAACAGATACGCCGCCTCAGGGTTGGGCGAGTCGGCCGACAGTGCCTTGTTGTAGCCGGTGGCATGTTCCGGATTTCCCGGAACCACGGCATAGCCGACCTTGCCGGCGATTTGGGACTGCGGAATGAAGTTGATTGCCGTGGCCGACTGCGAATAGTTCGCCGCCATACGGCCGCTAGGAGGCCAGGAATAGATCATCGCGACTTTGCCGGTCAGGAAAGCCGCCCACAAGGAGACGGCGTCGAGCTCGTTGTTGCCGGGGATCGAGGCCTTGTTTGCGGCGAGCATGTTTGTCAGCGTCTTGACGCCGGCATCCGAAACCAAACCTGCCTTCATGTCGTCGCCGAAGAGTTTTCCGCCGTTGGCCCGGTACTGCTGCAGAAAGTCGAACTGATTGCCGGGGCTGCCCGCCTTGCGGAAATGTCCCGCGCCATAGACCTTTGGCGCCATCTGGTCGGTGATGAACTGGGCGATCTGGGCATATTCTTCCCATGTCTTGGGCGGCCCAAGCTTGGCGTTGAACTTCGCCTGGTAAGCCTCCATCATTTTCGGATCCTCGAAAATGTCCTTGCGGTAGTAGAGAGCGAACATGTCGCCGTCGTCGAAGAACCCCCAGATCTTGCCCTTGTAGGTCGGCAGCGCCTTGTACAGGGGATGATAGTCCTCGAGGTCTGCCGGGTTCATGTATTTGGCGATGTAGTCGTCTAGCGGGGCGATGACGCCGCCATCGGCAAGCGACGGCGTCCAGGCCGGCGAGATGTCGAGGACGTCATAGGCACCCGAGCCGGCGATGTGCTCGGCGACCGCCTTGGAGTACTGGTCCGGGTTCGACAGCTCGACGACATTCGACTTCATCCCGGTAAGCTGCTCCCACATCGGCCCACTGAAATTGCGCGGGTCGAGTGCCTGCAGGCCAGCCTCGTAGGTCATGTTGAGGGTGACGCCCGAATGCGCCTTGGCCGCCTGCGCCGCGCGAAAGGCGGAACCGTCCGCAGGCCCTTCCTTCGATGCTTTCAGGGCTGCGGCCTGCGCCTGGCCGAGCGGCGACGTGGCGTCCGCCAATTCCAATGTTTGCTGCGCCAGCGCCCAATCGGTCATCATCCCCAGCAGCGGGCCGGACACGGCCAACATGCCGGTCATCTGACCGAAGCGGGTGATGAAAGTTCGGCGGGTGGTTTCGCCGCGCATGAAGGCGTCGACCTCTGCTTCGAGACCTGCCTGAAAGTCACGTTTTTCACGATCGTTCATAGTGCTTGGTCCTCCCATTTTCCTTTTGCTTCACTCGTCCGCCGGCGCAGCGGTCAAGCATTTCCTCCCGTAAGGTCGCCGCAAACAGGCCGCGGCGGCGCGCCGAAAATCAGTGTCACTCCTAGGTTCCAAAGCGGGCGGCGAGCCCAGACAGCCTGGTCTTCCACAGCTCGCTCGAAAGCACCTCGCGATTGACCACGCCGCGCGGCTCGCGACCGCGCTGCACCTCCATTACCGCTTTGACGTCCGCCGCACCGTTGCCGGCAAAGCACTGGTCGGTCCAGCAAAGCGCGTGCGGCGCCAGGATGACATTGTCGAATTTGAGGATCGCATCGTCTGCGTCGGGAGGCTCTTGTTCCAGCACGTCGAGACCGGCGCCGGCGATGCGGCGCTCCTGCAGTGCTTGCGTCAGCGCTTTCTGGTCGACGATCGGGCCGCGCGCGGTGTTGATCAGGTAAGCTGTCGGCTTCATCAGGGCGATCCGCTCGGCATTGACGATGTGGTGGGTCTGGGGTGACAGGGGGCAACTCACCGACAGCACGTCGGCGCGGCGAAACAGATCCTCCAGCCCTACCAGCTCGACGCCCAGGTCGGCAGCGACCCCCTTGTCGGCAAACGGGTCATGGGCAATGAATTGCATGTCAAAGGGCTTCGCCAAGCGGAAGACCTCGGCACCGATGTTGCCGATGCCCAGCGACCCAAGCGTACGCCCGACGAGGCCGACCCCCATATGTTCGGAGCGCTTCTCAAAACCAACAGACCCTTTGCGGGTGAGCGCGTCCTTTGTCAGCAGCTTGCCGGTCAGCGCCAGCATGAAGGTGATGACGGATACGGCGACGGGCCGTCGCACGCCATCGGGCGTGATGACCAAGGCAATACCGGCTGCGGTGCATGCCTCAACGTCGACAGTGTCGTAGCCGACCCCGAAGCGGGCAACGACGGCCAGGCGGCCGCTCCTGGGGACACTCGTGACATCGAAACGATGGGCGAGGAGGATCAGCGCATCGAAATCCTCAAGTTGGTCGGCGCGAAGCGGACTGTTTGACTCCAGGAACACCATCTCGACAGCTGTCGCATTGCGCAGCGGCTCCAGATCGAAATCTGGGTAGGTCGGCGAGCCGTCCGGCCTGCGGAAATCACCGGAAAGCGCCACCCTGAATTTCACGCTGTCCATCGTCTCCTCCGCTCCTATTGGCACCCGGCCCGGATCTTGGAAACCGCGTCGGCGATCGCGTCGTGCAGGACCCAAACGTCGCCTGAATAACAAATGAAATCGAAGCCCTTTGCGTAGAACTCGTGTCCCTGGGCGACGTTGGGCACCAAGCGTCCAAGCGATTTGTTGTGCTTCCTGGCGGCGGCAACGATTTTGGCCATTGCAGCAGTGAAAGTGGGGTGGGCGAAGTCGCCAGGAATGCCGAGCGAGACGGACAGATCGAAATGCCCGACCCACAGACAATCGACCCCGTCCAGTCCCGCGATGCCGTCAATGTTCTTGACGCCGTCGGCGGTCTCGATCAGGCAGATGAACGTCGAGCGCTTGTTGGCGGCCTCGAATTTGTCAGCGACCGAGCCCGGACGGTAACGGTCATGAGCGATCTGCAGCGCCACGCCGCGGGCGCCGGCAGGGTGGTATTTCATGGAGTTGATGATGTGCTGCGCCTGTTCGACGCTGCTCACCATCGGCGCGATCAGGCCTTCGGCGCCCATGTCCATGGCGCGGGCGAGGAAATGGTAGTCCTGCGACGGCACACGCACCATGACCGGCAGATCGGCCGCCTCGAAATAACGGATCGCACTCTTCAGCGTTTCCAAGCTAAATCCCGAATGCTCCATGTCGAAAAAGACGAAATCGCAGCCAGCGGACTTCAGGATGTGACCGATTCCCGGCGTGGCGAACTCGGCGACGAGCGTACCGAGCTTGACCCGCCTGTGAGAAGCTAACGCCCTGAGACTTGGCTCCGACATGCACTTCCTCCCGTTCGCCCCAATGGGCCAATCCGCCTATGTTCGCTTCAATGCGTGGCTTCAAGAACGAGGTCGCAGGTCGTCACCAACTTGGTCACGACGAGCGCCGCGCTCTGCGTATTGAATTCGTCGAAATGAGCGGTGCGGCAGTGGTCCTCGAATGCGGCCTCGCTATCGTAAATCTCATAGAGCAGGACCCGATCCAGTTCGCCGCGCGCCTCCGTCACGTCAAAGCGGCGACAGCCGGCCTCGGTGCGCATCGAGGCGGTCGCATTGGCGTCGACAAGTTCTCGGAATCTGTCCCGGGCACCAGGCCTCAGGCGGAAATCGACCCAGACGACAAATCCGGTCATCACTTGGGCCTCGCAAGTTGCAGATACCGCTTGGCCACATATTCGAGATGGCTGCGCATGGCCGTCTCTGACGCGTCTGGATCGCGCGCGGCGACGGCCTCGAAGATTTCGCGATGAGCCTGGTAAGCCTTGCGGTCTTCACCCTTGGCCAATGTGGTGCGACGCTGTTCGAGCAACCATTCAGCCAAGGCCGCGTGAATAGCTGTAAAGATCCGATTGCGGGTGATTACCGCCAGCACGTAATGGAAGTCTACGTCCGTGCGCTCGAAGCGCGCCAGATCGCCGATCGACTGCCGGTTGAGTTCGAGCGCCTCCTTGAGGCTGTCAATGTCTTCCGGGGTAGCATGCACAGCGGCGTTGCGGGCAAGACCGACCTCGAAAAACAAGCGCGCGCTCTGGAAGTCGTGAACGCCTCCCGGCGCCGAAATCATGTGCCGAGCCGGCCCTGAAAGGGCGTCAATCACGAATTGAGGAGTGGGTCGAGTGACGCGGGCACGCTCCCCCGATTTTACCTCGACAAGGCCCATTTTGCTCAGATGCAGCAGCGCCTCACGGATGGAAGGCCGCCCTACCCCGAACTGCCGCATGAGTTCCCGTTCAGATGGGAGACGGTCGGCTTCGGCCAACTCTCCCTCTCGGATCATCCGTTCGAGGTGCGCTGCCACCTCGTCCGAAAGCTTCCGCTGCTTGATCAGAACTCCGATCATGTGGCATACCTGTTATACCAATCAGGTACGTTATGATCCCATAGTACCCTTGTCAACGATGTCTAAGCATCCGGTAGCCGAGCCGTTTAATCACTCCGCCGATGTCGAGGCGTCCTTTGCACACGCCTTCAACGTCTTCACCAAGGATATCGGTGACTTGAGGAGCGCGAGCACACTCTGCTCGGTGTTCCGATCGGGGACCGTCTTCGAACCCTGGGTCGGGTGGTCAGTTTCAACTGCGGTGTGGACCGCAGTGAGTGCCACCGGGCCGTGTGCTGGCCGAGACCTACCCAACCGCCTGCTTATGAGCTGCAACATGAGCCCTCGATGGCAAAGTAGACCTCGACCTGAGCAAGACCCGCGAATGGAAGTGGGGTTCACAGCCGAGGCGGAAAACGCGAACTCTCGCTGGTGGACCCATTTGGCAATACGCCTGCTCCATCTCGTAATCTTTTTGCGCCGCCGCAATGCCGCAAAGGAAGGTGGTGTCGGGTCAGTTCTCTCTAGGCTCCAGAGCGCTCGTCACGTTGTGCCCATCCTCGTGCGGTGGGCGGCCGCCGCTTGAGGATGCGCATTTGAAACTGGTTTTCTCAAGATCTTTTAGTCCTGAGGGCCTCAGGCGGGGGCGCTTGCCATTTAGTTATCGTCACCTGCGAATGCCGAACCCGCACTCGACGCCAATCTACACGTTGGCCAGTTTGCGACATCTGGTTTCGGCGATTCCGCTTTCGGTAGCGACGATCATGCTGGACGGCTGATATGAGGCGCGTTCCCGCCTGGCAGCTTAGGGGCAGCAAGCAGGACGTCGGCTTTCTTACCTCGACCTGGCCTAAGCAGTCATTCAATTGTGGCCTCAGGTAGCTCATCCACGCTCCTCCTGACGCGGCGTGCCACCCAGCCGATGTCGGGCTGATGTGCGTGGACGGCAGTCGTCCTTTGACCACCGCTTCTGGCGGCGCCGATTGGCGAGCCGCCTCGCCATCATTAGCTATGGAACGGAAAAGAAACCATTCAGCATCAGACTACCGCTTTTCGACGCACCTTTTCGAATATGTCGGAACGAGCGCTTGTCGCGCAGCCCACGATGCCCCCCATTGGTGAACCGGTTCCATGAAGAGTCTGACAATACGCCACCGCATCCTCGTCAGTTTCGCAGCCGTTCTGGTGGTCATGTCCGTGATAGCCCTCATCGCGTACGCCTGGTTTCTTCAGGCGGGGGAGGAGGCGACTGAGGTCGAGAAGGGCATCCTTCCGGACCTTTATCACAGTACCGAGATCATGACGGGCCAGATGGCGGCCCATAGTCTGCTTCAGGAATATGCCCTTCAGGACAACCCGTCAGACAGAAGCACGGTTGAAAACGCGATCACGACCAATCGCAACCAGGTGCAGCGGTCGATGGACGACTATGAGGCAACGATCGTCTCCGATATCGACAAGCAGAATTATGCAGCCGTCAAACAACTCGCCAACCAATTCCGTCTGGCTGAAACTGCTGTGCTGGAAACAAGCCGGGCTGCCTTGTCGAAAGGTGAAACTCCCAATGAAAGCCCAGCTATCAAGAACGAAGTAGAGCCGATCTTTGTAAAATTGCAGTCCGCTCTGCAGGCCATGGTTGAGGATCACAGAGGCGAGGCAAACAGCGCGACGCAGCGGATCAGCTCGATCGTCAGAACGGCCGAAGTCGGTTTGAGCGTTGGCTTGTTGATAGCCCTCGGGCTAGCCCTTCTTTTGGGTTACCAGCTGTTTCGCGCCATTACAGGTCCGCTCACCCGTTTGGTCGACGCGGTTCAATTGATGCGGCAAGGCGACTTCAGCGAACGGCTCGATCTGAGGCGCCGAGACGAATTCAGCGTGCTTGCCGACGGCTTCAACGCAATGGCGGACGATCTCACAACCCTCATTGGTCAGGTTCAAAGGTCCAGCATACAGGTCGGCACGTCGATAACTGAGATCGCCGCCACCTCCAAGCAACAGCAGGCAACTGCGACTGAAATCGCAGCGACCACAACAGAAATCCGAGCGACAGCCAAGGAAATCTCCGCCACATCAAACGAACTGGTCCGCACGATGAACGAGGTCTCCACAGTTGCCGAACAAACCGCTGCCGTGGCTGGCGGGGGGCAAGCGGGGCTGACCCGTATGGAAGAAACCATGCAGCAGGTCATGGAAGCGGCTGGCGCGATCAATTCCAAACTGGCGATCCTGAGCGAGAAAGCCGGCAGCATCAATCAGGTGGTGACGACCATCACCAAAGTGGCCGATCAGACGAACCTGTTGTCGCTCAACGCTTCCATCGAGGCGGAGAAGGCAGGCCAATATGGCCGGGGTTTTGCAGTGGTGGCGACGGAAATCCGAAGGCTCGCGGACCAGACAGCTGTCTCCACCTACGATATCGAGCAAATGGTCAAGGACATCCAGTCGGCAGTCGCGGCCGGGGTGATGGGCATGGACAAGTTTTCCGAGCAGGTCCGTCGGGGTATGCAGGACATCCAGCAGGTCGGCGGGCAACTCTTCGAGATCATTCAGCAGGTTCAGGGGCTGGTGCCACGTTTCGAAGTCGCCAATGAAGGCATGCAAGCACAGGCGACCGGCGCGGGGCAGATCAGCGACACGCTAACCCAGCTAAGCGAGGCAGCTCAGCAAACAGTCGAGTCCCTTCAGCAATCGACGCTCGCGATCGACGAGCTCAATCAAGTCTCAGGCGGCATGCGAAGTAGCATATCGAGGTTCAAGCTACGAGCATAGCGAGCCGGCAGTAGGAGGTGACAATGCTATTCCTCGCCTTCAGCATGGGTCCGGATCGCTACTTGATCGATGTCCACAAAATTGAAGAGGTGCTGCCCTATATCGACGTGAAAGTTCTTCCGGGTGCGCCAACTGGTGTGGTGGGTTTGGTCAGCTATAACGGAATACCCATCCCCCTGATCGATGTCACCCTTCTTGCGCTTGGCCGACCATCGGAGCGCCTGTTGAGCACCCGGATCGTTGTGACGCGCTATCCGGCGGATGATGGCGAGCGACGCCTGCTGGGGCTGATCGCGGAACGGGTGACGGATACGATCGAGCGAGACCCGGCCGATTTCGCGCCGTTCGGACTGGAACCAGGAACCCCGCCCTATCTTGGGCCGGTGGCTTCCGATGGTTTGGAGGTCATTCAGTGGGTCAAAGTGGAAGCGCTGCTTTCGGAAGAGATTCGTACCGCTTTGCTCCGCCAGGCGGCAATAGGTGATCAATGACCGGAGCAATAGAAAAGCTCCTGACGGAAACCATTGGACTGGACAGTGCCAGCGTTGGTCCGACAGTGGTTCGTCAGGCGGTCAGAGAACGGATGGAAGCATGCCGGATAACCAACCCTCAGGCCTATAGGCAACACTTGGCCGGTTCCTCGCAGGAGCTGCAGGAGCTGATCAATGCGGTGGTGATCCCAGAGACCTGGTTCTTTCGTGACCGAGAAGCGTTCACGATGCTGGCGCGGCATGCGAGCGCGCACAAGCCTGCTCAGCCGCTAAGAATCCTGAGCCTGCCATGTTCAACCGGCGAAGAGGCTTACTCGGTCGCCATGGCCATGTTCGATGCCGGCTTTGAGGCGCATGAGTTCAAGATCGATGGCGTGGACGTCAGCAGCCGCAATATCGCGACGGCTGAACACGCCATCTATGGCCGCAATTCGTTTCGCGGCAGCCATTTAGAATTCAAGGATCGCTATTTCGAAGCGGCCGAGGGCGGGTTGCGGCCTGTTGCTGGGGTGCTGAAACAGGTTCGGTTCATGGTAGGAAACCTGTTCGGTTCTCACGCGCCTTTCGGGCAAGAGGTCTATGACATCCTGCTTTGCCGCAATTTGCTGATCTATTTCAATCGAGAGCTGCAGGATCGCGCATTGATCTGCCTGAAGGACTTGCTGGCCAAAGACGGACTTCTTCTGGTCGGTCCGGCGGAAGCAGCTCTTCCAAGGGTGCATGGCTTTCTTTCCGCTGAATGGCCATTGGCCTTCGCCTTTCTGAAATCGGAGCCCGTCAAGACCACGGCGCCAAAGGTTTCGGCCGCCGTCCCGGTGCGGACGCCAAGCCCTAAGGTCAACAAGAGCGAGCCTCTTCGTCCGTTCCGACCGACAATTGGCAATGAAGGCCGCGGGCAGGCTCCGGCCAAGCCGCTTGCACACGCCTCGGAAAGCCTCATCGCGGTTGAACGGATCGCCAATGCAGGACGCGTAAAGGAGGCACAGGAGGTCGCCCTGGCGCATCTCAGGGAGTTCGGTCCTTCCGCAGAAATCTTCTACCTGCTGGGCCTCGTCCAGGATGCGGATGGTTCTGCACCCGAAGCCGCGCAAAGTTATCGCAAGGCGCTCTATCTCGCGCCAAATCATCGAGAAGCTCTTGTCCATCTGGCCTTGCTGCTTAGCAAGCAAGGCGACCATAACGGCGCCGAGGCGCTGGCCGGCCGGCTGGGTCGGGTCCAGAAAAGGAGCGGCAGTTGATGGCGGCTTCGACAAGGATCGCTCAGCCGGTGGAGGAGATCGAAATCAACGACTGCTGGCGGCAAATAGGCGTACGGGGTGACAAGTCATGTCCGCTACTAGAGCAGCATCTCCACTGCCGCAATTGCCCGACCTACAAGAAGATCGCACGACGCCTCCTCGACCGTGCAGCTCCCTCGGCATCTCGCGACGAATGGCCTGACAACGCTGGTCGTGCAGGGATCGATTCGGCAGACAGCGACGCGCTGCAGACGGCCGTTCTCTTCCGTTTGGGGGAGGAATGGCTGGCACTTCCGGTCGGTATTTTTCATGAAGTGGCTGAATCTCGTCGCGTTCATTCACTTCCACATCGCAGGAACAGTGCACTGCTCGGCATTGCGAATGTCCGTGGTGAATTGCTCATTTGCCTGTCCCTGGCCGAATTGCTCGGGATAGACGAGCGCAAGGAAGGGGAACAAGGCACACGAACCAAGGTATTTCGCCGCCTTGTCGTGGTAGGCGAGCGCGACAAGCGGGTTGCTTTTATGGTTGATGAGATCCACGGCTTACATCGGTACCAGGAACGCGACACTCTCGCTGTTCCGGCCATGATTGGCAAGGCACTGTCGGCCGCTACGGTTGCCGTGCTGCCATGGCAAGGACGAGCCGTTGGCTGTCTCGATCCACGACAACTGCTCACGATGCTGGATCGGAGCATCGCATGACAGATGAAGACTTCAGCCAGGTTTCGATGCTCAGCCTCTTCCAGGCCGAACTGGAGACGCAGTCACGGGCTCTAACCTCTGGACTTCTGGCACTCGAACGCGATCCTATCGCCGCCGACGCCCTGGAAGCATGCATGCGTGCCGCGCATTCTCTGAAAGGAGCTGCCCGCATCATCGACCTGATGCCCGCAGTCAAAGTTGCAAATGCGATGGAAGACTGCCTGGTCGCAGCGCAACGCGGGCATCTGAGGGTGCGACGGGAGCATATAGATGCGCTTCTGCAAGGTTCTGACCTTTTGAAATTGATCGCATCGGGATCATCGAGCGAGAGCGCCAACTCAGAAGTCGAAACCTTTCTCGCGAAGTTCGAGGGGTTGTCCCTCCCCCAGGCAAAGCCCGGGCCCCAAGATTCTGCAGCTGATTTCGCAACTCCAGATCATGCCCAGGAGCAACTGACGACGAGCTCTTCCGCGAACCTCCTCGTTGCGGCGGTACCGCAAGCCCACGGCAGCATCGGCTCTGATAGAATGGTTCGGGTGACGGCAGACAGCCTGAACCGATTGCTCGGGCTGGCTGGCGAGTCGCTGATGGAAGCTCGGCGGCTCAGGCCATTCGCTGACGGGCTGCTACGGCTGAAGCGACTTCAATCGGACCTCGCAAGTGCGTTCGACAATCTCCATGCAGTGCTGCCGCCGGTTTCAAACGATGCGGCGGTGGTGGAGGCGCTGGCTGAAGCGCAGCGAAAGCTTCGGTTGAGCCAAGCGTTCCTGGCGGAGCGTTTCGATGAGTTGGATTCAGTGGATCGGAAAGCGACCGATCTTGCCAACAGATTGTACGACGAAACGTTGGCGAGCCGGATGCGGCCTTTTGAGGACGGCGTGCGACACTATGCGAGAATGATCCGCGACCTCGGTCGTGCCCTTGGCAAGCGGGTGCGACTGGAGATCGTAGGCGGCTCGACCGGCATCGACCGCGATATCCTCGAGCAGCTCGATGCCCCTTTGGGGCACCTTCTGCGCAACGCTGTAGACCATGGGCTTGAACCGCCTGAGGAGCGCCTCGCGATGGGCAAACCCGAAGAGGGGCTCATCAGGCTCGAAGCGAGGCACAATGCCGGGCTGCTGCAGATAGCCGTGGTGGACGACGGCAGGGGGATAGAGCTCTCGAAGCTGCGCGAGGCCGTCGTCGCCCGGCAACTTGCAACCAGGGAAAGTGCTGAAACACTCAGCGAAAGCGAATTGCTCGCGTTTCTGTTTCTGCCAGGCTTTTCCATGAAAGCGGGCCTTACCGACGTCTCAGGTCGCGGTGTGGGGCTCGATGCAGTGCAAGCCATGACGAAGGAAGTCCGGGGAGTCGCAAGCGTCTCCTCAGAATTTGGCCACGGAACCCGATTTCAACTGCAATTGCCGCTGACACTGTCGGTCCTCCGCACGCTGCTCGTCGATGTCGATGGAGAGCCCTATGCTTTTCCACTCGCTGCCATTTCCAAGACTTTGAAACTGCAACGGACGGAGATCAACGTCCTGCAGGGCCGGCCGCATTTTCGATTGAACGATCGACAGATCGGGCTGGTCACCGCTCGCGAGGTGCTCGATCGAGGTGAGCCCGGATCGGAACCGAACGAACTATCGGTCGTCGTCGTGGATGCGGGTCGGGGCGATGCGTACGGCCTGATCGTTGACCGTTTTCTCGGGGAACGCGAGTTAGTGATCAGACCTCTCGATCCACGGTTTGCCAAGATCAAGGACATCAGCGCAGCGGCCCTGATGGAAGACGGTTCGCCTGTTCTGATCTTCGACGTCGACGATCTGATCCGATCGGTGGAAAAGCTTGCATCGTCCAGCGGATTTCGAGCTCTTCGGCGCGCCGCGGGCGGTCCCGAAGCGAGCAGGCGCAAGCGCGTGCTCGTGATTGACGATTCACTGACGGTTCGCGAACTCCAGCGCAAGATGCTCGGCAATTACGGTTATGAGGTCGAAGTGGCGGTAGACGGCATGGACGGGTGGAATGCCGTCCGGTCTGGTCCTTTCGATCTCGTCGTCACCGACATCGATATGCCTCGCATGGATGGCATCGAGCTGGTGAGTTTGATCAGAAAGGATGCTGATCTCAAGAACACACCCATTATGATCGTTTCATACAAGGATCGGGAAGAAGATCGCGCGCGCGGGCTCGACGCAGGTGCGGACTATTATCTGACCAAGAGTAGTTTTCAGGACGAGGCGCTGATCCATGCCGTCGTGGACATGATTGGCGAGGCGGCTGAATGAGATCGAGATTGGAAGCCAGCGAATGAGAATCGGCGTAGTTAACGACATGCCGATGGCGGTTGAACTTCTGCGTCGACTGGTTCTGTTGACCGGCGAACATCAGGTCGCGTGGATCGCGACTAATGGGCGTGAGGCGGTCGAGGTCTGCAGACGTGATCTGCCGGATCTGATACTCATGGATCTAGCGATGCCAGAGATGGACGGCGTGGAAGCGACCCGCAGAATCATGGCGGAAACCCCGTGCTCAATCTTGCTGGTGACCGCCAGTATCGAAGCCAACCTCGCCGGCGTCTACGAAGCAATGGGTCATGGCGCGCTTGACGCAGTCGATATTCCGTCAGTGGGCATCGAAGGCAACGCATCCTCGCAATCCGCCCGGCTTTTGACGAACAAGATACTAACGATAGGCAAGCTGATCGGCGATGCGCCTACCCAGGCAAAAAGGCGGATGTCACGTGCGGCTGAGCCGTCAACTCGACGCCTGATAGCAATCGGCGCCTCTGCGGGCGGGCCGGCTGCCGTTGCCGCAGTCCTGAGCGCGTTTCCCGTTGATTTTGGCGGCGCGATTGTGCTCGTCCAGCATCTCGATGCTCAGTTCGTTCCAGGCCTTGTTGATTGGCTAGGGCAGCATACGCGTCTCCCGATCCGTCCGGCGGGGGAAAGGGATAGCCCTCAAGCGGGCACCGTTCTCGTTGCCAGTTCTACGGATCATCTGGTTTTCAAGTCAGCTCAGCAACTTGGCTATACGCCCAGCCCCAAGGACAATGTTTATCGGCCGTCCGTAGATGTGTTCTTCGAAAGTGCGGCGCAATGGTGGCCTGGCCCGGTGATTGGTGTTCTGCTCACAGGCATGGGCAGGGATGGTGCGCGCGGGCTGAGACAGCTCCGTGACAAGGGGCATCTCACAATCGCGCAGGATAGAGCAACCAGTGCCGTCTATGGCATGCCGAAGGCCGCCGCCGACATCGGCGCGGCTGTTGATATTCTTCCTTTGGGTGCGATCGGCTCACGTATAATCGAAGCCTGCGAGCGCTCCACGTGAAAGGCCCCTTCCGATGACGCAAGAACCAGAGTTGGTCCCGCCACTCGCAGATAACTATTCATCCATGGTTCTGCTCATCGATGATCAGATCATGGTTTGCGAGGCGGTCAGGCGCGCTCTAGCCAACGAGCCCGATATTTCCTTACACTTCTGCACCGACCCGTTGAGAGCGATGACGGTCGCGGATGAGGTAAAGCCAACCGTTATCCTGCAGGATCTCGTGATGCCAGGGGTCGATGGGCTGCATCTGGTGCGAGAATACAGGAAGCATGCGTCGACACGCGCGGTGCCAGTCATTGTGCTGTCGAGCAAGGAAGATCCAGCCACCAAGGGCGAAGCCTTCGCTGCGGGCGCGAACGACTATCTCGTCAAACTGCCGGATCGTATCGAGTTGATTGCACGCATTCGATATCACACGCGGGCCTATCTGGATCACGTCCAGCGAGACTCGGCACACCGAGCGCTGAGGGAAAGCCAGCGACAGCTGATCAGTGCAAATCTAGAGCTTGAACGTCTGACGCGGATCGATGGCCTGACGGGTCTCGGCAACAGGCGCTATTTTGACGAATATCTGGCGGCTGAATGGAAACGCGCTTTTCGCGCACAGTCCCCACTGTCGCTGTTGATGATCGATGCCGACAACTTCAAACGATACAACGATACCTATGGCCATATGGCCGGCGACGATGTGCTCAAGCAAATCGCCCGCGTAATCCAGAGCGGTTCCGGCCGCTCCACCGATCTCGCTGCGCGGTACGGAGGCGAAGAGTTCGTCATCGTGTTGGTCGACACTATACTGGAACAATCCAGTGCGATCGCCGAGCGGCTCGTCCAGAGCGTGCGGGAGTTGAACATACCCCACGGCCCGGATCGCGTGACCATCAGCGTCGGCGTCGCAACAGCGGTGCCCACCGAGAACGAGACGCCAAACGATTTCGTCAATGCCGCCGATTTGGCTCTGTTTCGTGCCAAATCGGAAGGACGAAATCGTGTTGCGCTTCATATGTCCCGCAGCTAGAGAAGCTCACATCTCAGTCAACGAAGCGCGCCCTGTTCGATTTGAGGACGACCTTGGCAAAGTCGGGCACTTCAAGACCTTGGCGCACGAGCGCATCAAGTGCCTGCTCGGACGCCCTGATGGCGGCGAGCCGCGCCAGCACAGTCTCAGCCTCCAGGCGGGGGACCACGGCGATACCGTCCCGGTCGCCGACCAGTATGTCTCCCGGCGAGATAGTCACTCCTCCAAGCACCACCGGGAATCCGACCGTGCCTGGACCATTGCGCGCAGGCGAATTCGCAATGACCCCGGCACAGTAGACCGGCAACCCGACAGCCTCGATCCCGACAACGTCGCGCACGAGGCCATCAGTGATGAAGCCGGCGACGCCCTTGTTGCGCGCCATGCCGAGCACGAGATCGCCAGTTACCGCCGTACCGGCAAAGCTGTCGGTGGAAGCGACGATGACGTCGCCACTTGCTGCGGCATCCAGTGCTCCAAACAGGGCGAGGTTGTCGGCGGGGCCGCAGTGACAGGTCACGGCGACGCCGACCATCGTCGCAGTAGCTGGCGACAGTGGCTTGATCGCATAATGCAAGGCGCCGCGTCCCCCCATCGCGTCTACGACCTGGCTAACCGGCACGCCCGCAAAAGCACTGATGATTTCTGCTGCGGGCCGTTCGAAACGGCGCTTGATGGTGAGCAGTGGTGGGTCTTCAATCATGTAGCGGCCCCATTCCCTGAACGAACGAAATACAGTCCGGCCCGAGGTCGCGCAGGCTCCGCGCGCCCATCAGTCCCATGACGCGGTCGATCTCCTTGCGGTAGAGTTCGAGCACGTGGCGTACCCCCTCCTCGCCGGCGACCGCGAGCCCCCACAACTGCGGCCGCCCGATCAGACAGCACGAGGCGCCGAGCGCCAGCGCCTTGACGACGTCGGAGCCTCGCCTGATGCCGCCATCGATAAGCACCGGTATGCGGCCTACGACAGCCGCGACAACCGCCGTCAACGCGTCCAGCGATGCGGCGGCGCCGTCAAGCTGACGGCCCCCATGATTGGATACGATGATGCCGTCGATTCCCCGCGCTACAGCCTCCGCGGCTTCGCTGGGATGCAGGACGCCTTTCAGCAACAACGGTCCGGACCAGACAGTGCGCAGCCAGTCGACATCGGCCCAGGAGAGTCCGGGATCGAGCATTGCGGCCATGCGGCCCGCCAATGCACCGACCGTCGCCGTATCCCCGGGGCGCGCGTAGTTGCCGAAGGTCAGTTTCGGGAGTCGGGTGCGCATACGAACAAGCCACGCCGCCTTGGTGGCGGCCGCGAGGGTTCCGGCCAAACCGAAGCGCGGCGGGATGGCAAAACCGTTGCGGATGTCGCGTTCACGGTTGCCAAGCATCTGGTTGTCGATGGTGAGCACCAGCGCGTCGTAGCTTGAGGCACGCGCCCGATCCACCATTTCTCGGGTGAAGCCGCGATCGGTATAGACGAACACCTGCATCCACCGTGGGCTACTTCCGGTGGCTGCTATATCCTCCAGCGTGCAGACGGATCCGTGGCTGGCGCAGTAGAATGTCCCTGCGGCCGCTGCGGCTCGGGCGGCTGCGCGCTCGCCGTCGGGCCAGAACAGCCCAGCCAGGCCGGTTGGCGCGATGCCCAGCGGGATGGCAAGTTTCGCGCCGAAGAGGTCAAGGGAAAGGTCTCGCGTCGTTGCACCGTTGAGTGGTCGCGGCAGAATGGCAACCTCGTTAAAAGCTTGCTCGTTCCGGCGCAGCGTTCGCTCATCCTCGGCACCGCCATCGGCGAAGTCGAACACCGGGCGTGGCAAAGTCCGCCGCGCGGCGACGCGGACCGCGGCCACGCTGTACAGGCGCTTCAACGCCGCCATCGAAGCAGACGATGCCGCACCGCCGGCACCGCGGTCATCGCCTGTGTTTGAGGCGGACGAGGAGCTACTCACGGTTGCTTTCCGCCGATGCGACCATGATGCGTCGGTCCACCGCCTCCCGGAACACGCACGCAGGAGAGTGTTCCCTCAAAGGAGGGATCGCTGCCGGTCGCCAGCACGCCGGCATTTGTCACCCAAAGCATCTCGCCCGAGAAGACGCAGTTGGTCGTTGCCTTGCCGCAGACGAAGAAACCCTCCGCTGTCCCGTTGGGCTTCAGAACGTGAATGCCGTTGGCGGCAATATCCGTGACATAAAGGCGGCCATCGGCTCCGACCTTCAGCCCGTCCGGGATCGGATTGGCCCCAGGCAAGCGGCCCAGGTCTTCGACGCAACCATCCGGACGCTGCCGCTTGACGCGACCCGTATAGGACTCCCCCCAAATGATCGAGCCGTCGGCTTCGATCGCCACACCATTGGGGAACGTCGGCTTGTCGAAACCGAGAGCAAGGTACGCACTGCCGTCGGGGTTGACGGCAAAGATGTAGCTGGGGTCCGGGTTCCCCGGGTTGTATGTGCCGGGATCGCTAAAGATAAGCCGGCCGTCAGCAGCAAATACAAGATCGTTTGGACCATTGAGCCGAATGCCTGCGACTTCGCTTAGCAGGATTTCCGGCTTTCCGCCTTCGGCAACCCGCTGGATGGATGGTGTCGTCATCTCCGCGGCCCGCCAAGGTCCGGTCGTGCCGCCGTTTTGGCAGACATAGAGCAGGTCATCCGATCCAAGAACACAGGCGTTGGGCGCTCCGGCAACATACGCTAATTGGCGAGCACTTCCGTCGCGATCTATGGCCGTCAGCTGGCTTCGATAGCTTTCGACGATGACAATTCGGCCATCGGGCAGCACCGTCGGGCCCTCGGGCCAGCCAAGGCCGGTCGCGACAACCTCGACGGCCAGCTTTTCAACCTCGTTCATCGTGCGACCCCCAGAACGGCAGCCTATCAAGATTTGTTGAGCATAATCCAGCCTGGCGGTCACATGACCCGGCGACTCGAAAGATAACTAGACTGACGTGCGCGTTAGGTGGCCCACTTTTGCGTCGGGGCTCCGCCACTCTTCAGATCAACAGCAACCAGCACCAATACGCACCAATCACCATTTGCACAGCGAACGCGGTGAACCTGAGACTGACCGCGAGTTGGCTGGTTGAGACGAGGTGGATCACCGACTGCACTATACGTGCGCCTAACATCGTGGAGGCCAAGGGATCCGTGACATCTGTCTTTGAAATGATGATCGCGACTCCGAGCAGACCTCCGAAGATTGGAAGCCCTTCAATGCAGTTGGCGTGGGCACGGGCTAACCTCCGCATAAACGGGGAGAGGGCTCCGTTATCTGGCGTAAAGCCGTTTGCCGGGACTTGCCCAGAGATCACCAGGTAGCTCCGGATAACTTCCATCACGATCAGCAGGGCCAGCGCCCACGAGATGAAGCCAGTCAATGCGTAAGCACTCGCCGACATGTGCCCTCCCCGTTGCTAGCACTCTAGGTCGTTGTAGCCGAGCAACTAGTCTAATGCTATTCGACGAGGAGGGGCGGCCTGTAGTGGGGCCGAAACGGAATAGCAGCTTTTGGACGTTGTGCCCGGAATAGCTGCCGTTCAGCCAATCAGCAGGATTGACCGCTTTCGCCCTTTAGCGACCCTTCCGCGCCAGATCAGTCGATGCTTGAAGCTGCCATTCGCAGAGTGAAAGCGGCGTCGAGCATGGTCAGAAAGGCGCGCACGGCGGGGTTGGCGCGTCGGCTTGCCGGCCAGAGCACGGTGACATTGTTTCGCTCGACCGCGAACGTGGACAGCACTGGGATCAGTTCGCCGCGCTTCACATAGGGAGCCGCCATGAAGGAGGCGCCTATGCCTATCCCACCGCCGGCTGCCAGCATGATGAGCACGGCATCGCTGGCATCGGCGACCACACCGGAATTGGGCACGATCTCAATTTCACGGTCGCCAATCCGGAAGGGCCAGCGAAAGGCCTGGCCTGTGCTCTGATATCGAAGGTTGACGGTGTCGTGCCCTTCCAGGTGATCGGGATGGGTCGGTGTGCCGCGTTCCTCGAGATAGGCTGGCGAGGCGAAGCAGCAAAGCCGATGGGGTGCGATCTTGCGTGATAGTAGCCGGGTGTCAGCCAGATCACCGATGCGTATGGCGACATCGATCCCTTCCTCGATCATGTCCACCATCTGGTCACCCAGCCTGAGATCGACGATCAGGTTCGAATGGAGCCGACGGAAAGCCGGTAAAGCCGGAGCGATCAGATGCAGTCCGATCGGCAGCGACGCGGCCACGCGCAACGTGCCCGATGGTTCGGAGCGCGCGGTCATTGCCGCCTGCTCTATTTCCTCCGCCTCGCGTAGCAGACGCAGCGCGCGCTCATGCAGGTCGCGCCCTTCGGGCGTGAAGGTGAGCGAGCGCGTTGTACGGGTAAACAGCGACACTCCTAAATGCCGCTCGAGCCGCTGGACGCTCTTGCTGACCGCCGAAGGGGAAATCGACAGCGCGCGCGCCGCTGCCGTGTAGCTGCCCAGCGATCCCGCACGCGCGAAGGCGATGATGCCAGTGAGCCGATCCAAAGTGATATGTTCCACCATGGCATTACTTAACCGCCATCGGCACCGATTATCAACCGGCGGTCATGCCGCTAGATTCGCTCCAATGACATGGATGAGCGGAGATTTCACCAATGAGCGATAAGATGAAGGCAGTCCGTCTGCACGCATTCGGTGGTCCCGAGATGCTGGTGTACGAAGACGCGCCTAGGCCGGGTGTGAAGCCCGGCGAGGTGCTTGTCCGAGTCCAGGCGGCCGGGCTTAATCCGCCCGACTGGTATCTGCGGGATGGCTATCGCGCACTGCCGCCAGAATGGCGACCCAACGCGTCCTTCCCACTGATTCTCGGCACGGACGTGTCGGGCGTCATTGAAGCGGTTGGCGCTGACGTCGCTGAGTTCAGCATCGGTGACGAGGTCTACGCAATGGTTCGCTTCCCCGATAACTTGATGACGGGTAGCAATGCCTACGCGCATTATGTCAGTGTGCCGGCATCGCATGTTGCGTTGAAACCAGCCGGCATCGACCATATTCATGCGGCTGGTGCGCCGATGTCGCTTCTGACGGCATGGCAGTTCTTGATCGAACTTGGCCACGACGAGCCGAATCCGTTCCAGCCCTTACCGCATGAGCCGGTGCCCCTCGACGGCAAGACGGTGCTCATCAATGGTGCCGGAGGCGGTGTCGGGCATCTGGCCGTCCAGTTGGCGAAATGGCGGTGCGCGCGCGTCATCGCGGTGACATCGGCCAAGAACGAGGCGCTGATGCGCGATCTCGGCGTGGATCAATTCATCGACTACAAGACAACCGCGGCGGAAGATGTCGTCCGAGACGTCGACCTTGTCCTCGACGCGGTGGGCGGCGCGGACATGGAGCGCTTCTTCCATGTTCTGAAGCCGGGCGGCGCGCTGTTCCTGGTCAACCCACTGGGCTTCGCTGGTCACGAAGAGACAGAGAGGCTGGGGATCACGGTCTCATCCACACAGGTTCGATCCAATGGCGCGCAGTTGGCAAAAGCCGCCCGCCTGATCGACGACGGCCTTGTGCGTGTCGTCATCGACAGCACATTCCCGCTGGCCGAGGCATCGCGCGCACATGAGCGCGCCGCCGACGGCAGTATTCAAGGCAAGATCGTGCTGGCCGTCTGAATTGTTGCTTTCAGTCCGACCGACCATCGGGAGTGCAGACGATCGGGCGGGATTACGCCGTTTAGCCGACGAAGACCACCGACCGACGTCCGGCTGAATCGTGCTCGACTACAAGTGCCGCGATGGCTGCCGCGATCTTCGCGCCGCCTTGCACTGACGGTTCGATAGGATTGGCGAAGTCCGCGTCCTCATTCGATACCAAGCGCAGGTCGACGAGCGGCAAACCGCGCGAGAACGCCGCCCGGGTGATGACGTCGTTGAGGACCGTCAGGGCAGTTGCGGCAAGTCTACGACGCTGTGGGTCGGGAAAGCGCGCCTCGTAGATCGTGCAGACAGCGGTGGGTAGGTTTTGGCCCAGCGCCCCCTCGAGCATCGTACAGTAGTCGTGCTCGAATTCCTCCCGGATATCGCTGATCCTGTCCAGAACCTCGGCCACCGAACGGGCCCCCTGCTCCAGAATCCCTGCATGACGAAGAGCATCATTGCCACCGACGCTGACGACAAGATGGCTAGCATCCTGGGGGAGCCGTTCAAGCTGCCGCTCGACGCCGCTTGTGACGGCGCCGTCGACGGCGTTTAGCGTTGCACGCCACCCCTCCGGCAAGCGCTCCCGCAGCTGCCGCACTACGTCAGGCCCGCGCGCGACATAGGCAGCGTTGTCAAAGATCGAATCCCCGAGAAGGACGACGTGTGGCATCGGATGCTCCGTTGAGGCCTCTGCCAATGCTGCATCAGCAGAGGAGGTAAGGTGGTGGGTTGTGACTGCGGCAGCGAGCACGGTCAGGAGATCACGGCGAGTCAGGCCACCTGCAGAACGGAACGGCATCTCAGCCGTCCAGGAACGCCAGAAGCGCGGCATTCACCGCGCTGGCCTCTTCGCGCTGTACCCAATGCGTCGCCTTCTCGAACGTCTGCAGGCCCCGATCGTTGCAAAGGGCCAGACTGCGCTCGGCCAGGCCATATTCCGGAGCTTGGTCCTGCATCCCCCACAGTACAAGGGTCGGTGTCGTGATCCGCTGCTTCAGGCTTGGGCGGAAGCGCAGCGCCCGATACCAGTTGAGCATGCCGGTCAGCGCCCCCGGCCGTCCCCAGGCCTGCCGATACTCTGCGATTTCCTCCGCCGTGAAGGCATCTGTTCGGCTGGATTTGATGAGCGCCCGTGCCAGCAGAGCCGAGTGCCCTGCTCCCAGAACAGCCTCCGGCAGCAAGGGGAACTGGAAGAAGGCCGCATAGCTGCTCCGCAGGAACTTGGTCGGAGATCGCAAGGAATGGGCAAGCAGCACCTCGGGGTGGGGCGCGTTCAGGATGACGAGCCTTTCCAGGCGGTGCGACAGCTTTGCGCCTGCCGCCCAGGCGACGATACCGCCCCAGTCATGACCGACGAGGTGAAACCTTCCGATGCCGAGCGCGTCGGCGATGGCAACGACATCGCCGACGAGCTTGGGGAGCGTGTATTCACGGATGGCTTTCGGCTTGTCACTGGTGTTGTAGCCCCGCTGGTCGGGAACGATGACCCGGAATCCGGCGGAAGCGAGCTCATCGATCTGCCGTCTCCAGAGGCGCCGAGTTCTGATAAGCAAGTTTCAATTTCGCGCTTTTCCCGCAAATTCGAGAGCGTGAGGAATTGAAACCATTCGTTGATTAATCAGGCGTTTTCGCCGGCCTGTCACGCCGGAGGTCGCGGGTTCGAGCCCCGTCACTCGCGCCATTTCTCCTCAGGAGAAATGTGACATAATCGTCTAGAATCATGGTCTTGCATGAGGCAATTCAGATCCGGTCGGATCTGAACTCGATCTCTCCCGCAACGACCTCACCCCTCGGCCAGCAGCGCCTCGACCTCATGCAGCGTCGGCATGGATGGCGCCGTACCCGGCCGCGTCACCGAAATGCCGGCGACGGCGCAGGCGAAGCGGACGGCTTGCAGCGGCTCCACGCCTTTGGCGAGTGCTGCGGCCAGGCCACCATTGAAGGCATCACCCGCACCAGTGGTTTCAACCACCGGGCCAGCACTGACCACGGGAACATGGTCGGAACGGTTCGCCGTGTGCAGCAGCGCGCCTTTTTCGCCGAGCGTGACGATGACCGAGCCGACGCCCTTTTGTAGCAGGCTGTCGGCGGCGCGGCGGGCGTCGTCGATGGAGGCGACCTTGATGCCGGTCAGTTCCTCGGCCTCGGTCTCATTGGGGGTGACATAGTCGCAAAGCGTATAGATGCGGTCCGGCAGTTTTGCTGCCGGCGCCGGATTGAGGATGGTGGTCACCCCTGCCCCGCGCGCGATCTCGAGTGCGCGCAGTGCCGCGTCGATCGGCTGTTCGAGCTGGGTGACGAAGACGCCGGCTCCACGGATCAGGCCGGCATTGGCCTCGATGTCTTCAGACGAGATCAGCATCGCCGCACCCGGGCTGACGATGATGGCGTTGTTGCCGGTTGTCTCCTCGATGAAGATATAGGCCGCGCCGGTATAGCTTTGCGGCGTCTCTATGACGGCGGATTTGACGCTCGCCTCTGCCCAGGTCGCCTTGGCCATGTCGGCGAAAGCATCGACGCCAAGCCGGGTCAGGAAGGTGACGTCCGCGCCGAGCTTGCCTGCCGCCACCGCCTGGTTCGAGCCCTTGCCGCCCGGTCCCAGCTTGAAGGAATTACCAAGAATGGTTTCACCCATGCGCGGCTGTCGATCGGCGCGGTAGGCGGTGTCGGCGACGAAAACGCCCAGAATGACGACAGGTTTGCCCGACGCCATGGCCCTACTCGGCGTCCGGCGGCACGACGCCCTTGCGAAAGGCGAAGCAGCCATAGAAGCGGCGCTCGCCGGTCTGGATGACGCAATAGGCTTTCTTGGCGCGCTCGTAGAAGGCATAGCGCTCGACCGAGATCATCGGCCAGGCCTTGCCTTCCGCCTTGTCGATCTCCTTCTGCACCTCTTTTTGCACCGGCGGGATCTCGTCCGGCTTGCCGACGATCTCCATGCGCGCGGCCGCGTCGTCGACGAAAGTGTCGAGCGGATAGAGCGACAGCACCGCCTTGGCGACATCGGCCGCCGGCGCATCGATGCGCAGCAGCTTGCCGAGCACGGTCTGCTTTGCCACCGAATCGGCGGGGAAATTGGTGTCGGCGATGATCAGATCGTCGCCGTGTCCCATTGCCCTGAGCGCTTGGAGCACATCGGCATTGAGCAATGGGTTGATCCCTTTGAGCATGGCAGTCCTCGTCAAACAGTTTGGTCAAAGTCGATTGGAAATCAGAGCCGGTTGCCGGTCTCGGCGTCGAAGAGATGGACCTGGTCGAGGCGCGGCTTGAGATTGAGCGTGTCGCCGGGCTTGAAGTCGTGGCGCTCGCGAAACAGCGCCACCATCTCGCCGCTGTCGCCGAAGCGCACGAAGACCAGCGTTTCGGAACCCGTGGGTTCGACCACCGAGATCTTTGCCGGCACGCCGTCGGGATGGATTTCGAGATGCTCGGGCCGCACGCCATAGACCACGGCCTGGCCCTCCTTGGCGGCGCTGCCGGCCGCGACCGGGAACAGCGTGCCTGCTATCTCGACCTTGTCGCCCTTGCGCACCACGCCTTTGAGCAGGTTCATCGACGGCGAGCCGATGAAGCCGGCGACAAACAGATTGGCCGGCCGGTCGAACAATTCCAATGGCGCGCCGACCTGCTCGATACGGCCATCGCGCATGACGACGATCTTGTCGGCCATGGTCATGGCCTCGATCTGGTCGTGGGTGACGTAGATGGTGGTGGTCTTCAGCCGCTGGTGCAGTTCCTTGATCTCGGTGCGCATTTGCACGCGCAGCTTGGCGTCGAGATTGGAGAGCGGCTCGTCGAACAGGAAGACTTGCGGATTGCGCACGATGGCGCGGCCCATGGCGACGCGCTGGCGCTGGCCGCCGGATAGCTGGCGCGGATAACGTTTCAGGTACGGATTGAGGTCGAGAATGTCGGCGGCGCGCTTGACCCGCTCGGCGACCACGGCCGGATCGGTCTTGCGCAGCTTCAGCGCAAACGCCATGTTCTGCTCCACCGTCTTGTGCGGATAGAGCGCGTAGTTCTGGAACACCATGGCGATGTCGCGCTTGGCCGGCGGCAGATTGTTGACGATGCGCTCGCCAATGGCGATCGTGCCGCCGGACACGGTCTCCAGCCCGGCCACCATCCTGAGCAGCGTGGACTTGCCGCAGCCCGACGGGCCGACCAGCACCACGAACTGGCCATCGGCGATATCGACGCTGACCTCGTGCAGGACCTTGACGGTTCCGAACGCCTTGGCCACATTGCTGATCGCGACTTGAGCCATCGTCCCCCCTTTTCTCGCGGTGAAGCTAGCCATTGCCAACGGCAAGGGCAAGTCGGTATGTTATCGATAAAAAGCCATTCGTGTTGACAAGGTAATCGATTACGCAAATATTGGCTGTTGCCAATCCGGCAGTCGGATTTTTATCCGAAAATCGGAGCTCCAGGCGACGCAGGGTGGGGTCCCACGTCCCCGTATGATAAAGGAGAACCGCCGACGTTTCGGCGTCGGAGGGATTGGCATTTTAATTCACGACTGTTGTTCTGGGAGGAATAGATGAGAGTCGGTCTGTACGAAAAACTCGTCCGCGCGGGTGCCACCCGGCGTGACATACTCAAAGGCGCGGCCTCGATGGCCGCGATCGCCGCCGCATCGGGTGCTGGGCTCGGCGCTTTCACCCGCCCGGCTGAAGCCGCCAGCGAGCTACGCTCCAAAATTCTGCAGATCCCCGGCGTCGGCAAGGGTCAGCCGACGGATGCCGATTTCCAGAAGGTCGGCGAACTCTGCCTGGAAGCCACCAAGGCCAACGTCAAGGAAGGCGAATTCGCCGGCGTCGAGCTCACCTTCATGGGCCTCAACAACCAGAACCTGCACAATGTGCTGTTCCGCGGCTTCCTGAAGCCGTGGGAGGCCTATACCGGCGCCAAGATCAGCTGGATCGACCTGGCGCAGGCCGACTACAATGCCCGCCTGCAGCAGTCGATCGCCACCGGCACCGTCGACTTCGACATCATCGAGATGGGCGCGCCCTTCGAAGGCGATGTCTGCGGCAAGGGCCTGACGTCCGAGATGCCCGACTGGGTCAAAGAGCAGATCGACATGAAGGATGTCGTGGCCTATCTGCAGCCGCCGGTCGGCACCTGGGACGGCAAGCAGTACCGGATCACCGTCGATGGCGATGCGCACAACTTCAATTACCGCACCGACGTTTTTGCCGATGCCGACCTCGCCAAGGCGTGGAAGGACGGCGGCGCGGCCACCGAATGGGGTGTGCCGAAGACCTGGCAGGAAGTCCAGGCCGTCACAAAATTCCTCAAGGGCAAGAAGTTCAAGGACCAGGACGTCTTCGGCTATCTCGATGCGCCCAAGGCCTGGGGCGGTTTCGGCTTCTACTTCCTCGGCAGCCGCGCCACCGCCTATGCCAAGCATCCCGACGACAAGGCCTGGCTGTTCGATGCCGACACGATGAAGCCGCGCATCAACAATCCGGCCTGGGTGCGCGCCATCCAGGACGTCATCGACGCGCTGCCGTCGGAGCCCGCCGACCAGATCAACGCCGACCCGAACACGACAGCCTTCCAGCAGTTCCTGGCCGGCACCGGTTCGATGGTCACCTGGTGGGGCGACGTCGGCTCCAACGTCAAGACCAACGATAGCTCGGTCATCGGCGACGTCACCGGCTTCTCGATCCTGCCGGGGTCCGACGACGTCTACAATGCCAAGACCGGCGCCTGGGACAAACTCGCCAGCGGCCCGAACTATGCGCCGAACTGCGCCTATCTCGGCTGGGGCGTCTACGTCATGGCCCGCGTCGATACTGACGAAAAGAAGAAAAAAGCGGCATGGTCGGCCGCCGCTCATCTCGGCGGCAAGGACCTGTCAATCTGGACGGCGATGTATCCGTCCGGCTTCCAGCCCTACCGCAACTCGCATTTCGACATTCCCGAATGGGTGGCGGCAGGCTACGACGAGGCGTTCATCACCTCGTATCTGAAGTCGGAAGCCGACAGCTACAACCATCCGAACGCGGCGATCGAGCCGCGCATCCCCGGCATCTTCCAGTATTATTCGGCTGCCGAGGACATTCTGGCCAACACATTCGCCGGCAAGATGAAGGCGCAGGAAGGCGCCGACGCCATTGCCGCGGCCTGGGAGAAGCTGACCGACCAGATCGGCCGCGAAAACCAGATCAAGCTCTACAAGGCCTCGCTCGGCGTGTAGGCTGATCCTATCGTGACAACAGGTCCGGCGGTGCAAGCCGCCGGACCTGACCGGCTCGGGCCGGTCGCAGGCTTGATTTTTTAAACGGACGGGGACGCGTGGCAGACCAGACCACCAATGCATGGCCGGCCAACGCCGGCCCAGCCGATCTGATCTCGCCGGCCCGCAAGCGGGCGGGTTTTGCCCTGATGGCGGCCGCCACGCTTGGCCTGCTGGCGGTGATCGCGTTTGAGATCCTCTACAAGAACGAGATCACCACGCTCGGCTTCGAGACCTGGCGTCCGATCGTCTACGCCTATGTTCTGTGGGGCGTGGCGCTCGGCATCGGCCAGGTGCTGACGCGCGGCGAGGACGGCCAGCGCGCGCTGTTCCTGCTGCCGGCGCTGCTGTTCACCATCGCCATGGTGATCTTCCCGACGCTGTTCGGCTTCTATATCGCGCTGACCGACTGGAACCTGTCGTCCTTTTCCGGCCGCAAGTTCAACGGGCTCGACAATTTCTGGCAGATGCTGGCCGATCCCTACTACCGCAACGCGCTGTTCAACATGGTGCTTTATGTGCTCGCCGTGCTGGTTGAGTATGTGATTGCCTTCGGCCTGGCGCTGCTGCTCAACGCGCAGATCCGGGCGCGCAAATTCTTCCGAGTCGTCTTCCTGATGCCGCTGATGCTGTCGCCGGTCGCGGTATCCTGGATGATCGGCAAATCGCTGATGGAGTACCGTTTCGGGCCGGCGGCGACGCTGGCGCGCCATCTCGGCTGGGAGAACCCCGCCTTCTTCTCCAACCCGATCACCGCCCGCATCTCGATCATGGTGCTCGACGCCTGGACCTTCATCCCGTTCATGATGATCATGCTGCTTGCCGGCCTGCAGGCGATGTCGCGCGACGTGCTGGAAGCGGCGCGCGTCGATGGCGCCACGCCCTGGCAGACTTTCTGGCAGGTCACCTTCCCGCTGATGCTGCCGGTGTCGGTCACGGCGGTGATCCTGCGCATCATCTTCAAGTTGAAGCTCGCCGACATCATCATCACCGTGACCTCCGGCGGGCCTGGCGGCGCCACCGATTCGGTGTCGAGCTTCATCTACCGCGAATACCGCGACCGCTCGAATGTCGGCTACGGCACCATGCTGGCGATGGCCTATCTCGTCATCATCGTCGTGTTCGTGACCTGGCTGTTGAAATTCGCCAATCGCTTCGTGCGCAACGTGAACTGACGAGGCACAATGAGCGTCCAGACCACCGACTATGCTGCCTCGGAAATCCGCTCACCGCTGGGTTTTCTGGCCAATCGCATCTTCATCTATGGCGCGCTGGCGTTCTGGGCCTTCATCTGCCTGTTCCCGATCTACTGGACCATCACCACCTCGTTCAAGACCGCGGTCGACGTCACGCAAGGACACCTCATCCCGTTCGTCGACTTCCAGCCGGACTGGAAGGGCTGGCGCTCGCTCGGCCTGTCGCCGGATTCGATCTTCCAGACCTCGACGGTGCGCGAGGAGTTTTTCAAGCGCTTCATGAATTCGGTCATCACCTCGGTCGGCGCGTCGAGCCTCGCCATCGTCATCGGCAGCCTCGCCGCCTATGGGCTGACCCGCTACCGCTATCAGTTCGCCTGGTTCAAGAACGAGGACATCTCCTTCTTCTTCCTGTCGCAGCTGATCCTGCCGCCGGTGGTGCTGGCCCTGCCCTTCCTGGTGCTCTACCGGGAAGTCGGTCTGCTCGACACACGCATCGGCCTGATCCTGCTCTACACGCTGATGGTGCTGCCGATCGTCATCTGGATCATGCGCGACCAGTTCAACTCGATCCCGGTCGAGCTCGAGGAGGCAGCGCTGGTCGACGGCCTCTCGATCTGGGGCGCTTTTTTCCGCATCGTCATGCCGATTGCGCTGCCGGGCATGGTCGCCGCTTTCATCCTGGCGATGGTGCTGTGCTGGAACGAGTATTTTTTCGCCGCGCTGCTGACCTCGACCGACGCCAAGACCATCCCGGTCATGGTGGCGAGCCAGACCGGCTCGCAAGGCATCAACTGGTGGTCGATGGCGGCGCTTGCCACCGCCGCGATCGCACCGCTGGCGGTCATCGGGATTGCGCTTGAGCGGTATCTGATCATGGGCATGACGGCGGGCGCGGTGAAGTAGGGCGAGAGGCGGCGTGCCCCTCTACTGTTGACCTCGGCGGGACAGCACCCCCCCTCTGGCCTGCCGGCCATCTCCCCCGCGAGGAGGGAGATCGGCAGCTTTGGCTGCATCGCTTTTCTTGCGACGTAGGTGATTGGCGAAAGCGGAAATGACATCTGATCTCCCCCCTTGCGGGGGAGATGTCCGGCAGGACAGAGGGGGTGTGAAGGATCGCTACAGAGCGACTTTGTCTGCTAGCGCCCCAATATCGCCCTCAGGTGATCCATGATCATCGCGACGCCCTTCTGCCCTAGCTCCGCCGAGGCCTCCGGCGCACTGGCCGTATACCACGCGGTATTCTCGCCAAAACGCCCGGCATCGACCGCTTCCGGACACAGTGCCAGCATCAATGATGTCTCGCCAACACCGGCGTGATCGAACGGATACTTCCCGTTCATGGCAGCCGACATTAGCGGGTGCACCTGCACCCAGTTGAAGAAATTCTCGCCGGCGGCGTGCCCGGCATAATAATCGGCCATCTCGTCTGAGCCCCACCAGCCCTCGCCGCGCTGCTTCTCGAGGAAGCGGAAAATCGCCTGGCGGCCGGCGGCCTTGAAGGCGAGATCGGTCGGCATGCCGGCGGCAAAGTTCTCGGTCTGGTGGTGGATGATGGCGTTGATGTTACGAAAGCCGATGCGCAGCAGGCTGTAGAACAATTCTTCGGCGAACGGCGCCAGCTGGTTGCCGCCGACCTGCACCGAGCCGTTGCCTTCAGGTGCTGCCACCACATAGCTCGCCGCACCGTAGTAGAAAGCCGGCAGGATGACGATGTCGGCCTCCTTCTCGTAGAGCTCCAGCGTCTTGACGACGGCCAGCGTGTCCATGCCGACAGCCATGTGCTCGCCGTGATATTCGAGCACGCCGAGCGGGAGAGCGACCGGCCAGTTCTCGGCGATCGCCTTGCGGATCTGGTGCGGCAACATCAGTTCGTAGCGCATGATCTATTCCATGTTGGTGTGGCGGGTGCGCATGGCCTCGGACGACTGGCCGGTCAGCGCCTTGAGCTTCAGCACCATCACCTCGAACAGCAGGAACAGCGCCCCTTCGAAGACCGAGCCCATCGGCAGCAGCGATGTCTTTTGTGGCCCCTGGTCACGCGCCATGGTCTGCGCCGGGATCAGCAAGGTGAAGTCGGCAAGCGCGACCGCACTACTGCCTGCCTCGGCGGTGAGCAAAAGCACGGTGGCGCCGGCCTGGCGGGCGACTTGCATCAAGGTAAGCACCGTCGTCGTCTCGCCCGGGCCGGAACTGACCAGGAAGACATCGGCTGGGCGAAGCGGTGGCGTGTTCATGTCGCCGGCCACCGACACCTCAAGGCCAAGGTGATAGAGGCGCATGGCGAAACCCTTGAGCTGCAAGGCCTCGCGGCCGCAGCCATAGACGACGATCTTTTGCGCGCGGGCCAGGGTTTCGCAGGCGGTGTCGATGCCGGCTTCGTCGACGCGCGCCAGTACGGCGCCCAGCTCTTGCAGGGCGGTCGAAAACATATCCGAGCCGGCATTCGTCATGAGAGTCCCATCTGTCCGGCTGGGTTTGTGGCCGGTGATTTCGGGTTGCGCGCTTTCGGAAAAAGGCTTGTTTTTGTTCATGCTATCACCGCGAAAATGCCTGTCCAACGGCCATGGCGGCTTTTGCTGAGCCAGCGGCGTGACAGTGTCATGTCAGACAATCAATCCAGGAAATCAGCACGACATGAAGACACGGCATTTCGACCGCATCGGCAATGGCGGCCTCGACTTCACCGAGCTTGGCTTCGGCAGCGCGCCGCTCGGCAACCTTTACCGCGCCGTCCCCGACGCGGATGCCAACGCCACGCTGGAGGCGGCGTGGGCGACCGGCTGCCGTTACTACGACACCGCGCCGCTCTATGGCCTGGGCCTTGCCGAAACACGGCTCAATGCCTTCCTGCGCGGCAGGAAGCGCGACGATTATGTGCTGTCGAGCAAGGTCGGTCGCCTGTTGCGCGCCTGCCCGCCGGAGGAACGAACCGGCATCGGCAAGTTCTTCGACACACCGACGCGCAAGGAGGTCTACGACTACAGCTACGACGGCGTCATGCGCTCGTTCGAGGCGTCGCTGGAACGGCTTGGCGTCGACCGCATCGACATCCTTTTCGTCCATGACCTCGACATCTTCACCCATGGCAGCAAGGAGGCGTCAGACCAGCGCATCGAGGAATTCATGGCCTCGGGCTACAACGGACTGGTTGCGCTGCGCGACCAGGGCGTGATCAAGGCCTTCGGCGGCGGCATCAACGAATGGGAGGTTTGCCAGACGCTGGCGGAGCGTGGCGACTTCGACCTGTTCCTGCTGGCCGGGCGCTACACGCTGCTGGAACAGGAAGCGCTTGCCACCTTCCTGCCGCTCTGTGAGCAACGCGGCATCGGCATCGTTCTCGGCGGTCCTTACAATTCCGGCATCCTGGCGACCGGGCCGAAGCCAGGCGCCTATTACAATTACTCCGAGGCGCCAAGGGACATCATGGAACGCGTCGGGCGCATCGAGGCCGTCTGCCAGCGCCATGGCGTCAGGCTGATCGAGGCGGCGCTGCAGTTTCCGCTGCTGCACCCTTCCGTGGTGTCGGTCATCCCCGGCGGCCAGCGGCCGAGTGAAGTCGAAAGCAACCGCACCCTGCTCGATGCCAAGCTGCCCGCGGCGCTGTGGGCGGACCTCAAGCAGGAAGGCCTGATGCGCGCGGATGCGCCGGTGGGCTAACGGCCTGCCTCAGCGGGCTGACGGCCTGCCGCCATCGAGGCAAAAGAAAAGCCGGGCGAACCCGGCTTTTCAACATTCTCTGAAAAATTTTTAGTTGACCGCGTCCTTGAGGCCTTTGCCGGCCGAGAACTTCGGCACGGTACGCGCCGGAATCTTCACTTCCGCGCCAGTCTGCGGGTTGCGGCCAGTCGATGCCGCACGCTTGGAGACGGTGAAATTTCCGAAGCCGACGAGCCGTACATCGCCGCCCTTCTTCAGTTCGCCAGTGATGACGGAGAACACCGCCTCAACCGCCGACTGTGCGTCACCCTTCGAAATGCTCGCGGATTCAGCGACAGCGGAAACCAGTTCGTTCTTGTTCATAAAAATTCCCTTCCATGAGAAAACCGGAACTTTCGACTCATCCGGCAGGAGAGGGACTTTAGAAAGAAGCGCTCGCAAACCCAAGTCAAAAAGCCGGAAAAAAGTTGAAAAAAGCCCGGAAATGGTGGGTTTTTCACATGAAAAGCCGGGCTCAAGGCCCGGCTCTCTCTTTGTGCACTGCAACTTTAGTAGTTTCTAATGTGCAAGCGACTTTCCAGCATCGTCAACGGTATCGGTGGAAGCCGGCGGATTGACTGGCTCGACCCACTCGATTGGCTCCGGCATGCGCACCAGCGCGTGCCTCAGAACCTCGCCGACACGTGAGACCGGAATGATCTCCATACCGTTCTTCACATTGTCCGGTATCTCCGCCAGATCCTTGGCGTTGTCTTCCGGGATCAGCACCTTCTTGATGCCGCCGCGCAGTGCGGCGAGCAGTTTCTCCTTGAGGCCGCCGATCGGCAAGATGCGGCCGCGAAGCGTTATCTCGCCAGTCATCGCCACATCGGCCCGGACCGGAATACCAGTCATGACAGATACGATGGCCGTCGCCATGGCAGCACCTGCAGACGGACCGTCCTTCGGCGTGGCGCCTTCGGGCAAGTGGACGTGGATGTCACGCTTGTCGAACAGCGGCGGCTCGATGCCGAAATCGATGGCCCGCGAGCGGACATAAGAGGCCGCCGCCGAGATCGATTCCTTCATCACGTCGCGCAGATTGCCGGTCACCGTCATGCGGCCCTTGCCGGGCATCATGACGCCTTCGACCGTCAGCAGCTCGCCGCCGACTTCCGTCCAGGCAAGACCGGTGACGACACCGACCTGATCGTCAGCCTCGACCTGGCCGAAGCGGAAGCGCGGAACACCGAGGTAATCGGCGAGGTTCGCCGCCGTGATGCTCACCGTCTTCTTCTTCGTCTTCAGGATCTCGGTCACCGCCTTGCGCCCGAGCTTCATCAGCTCGCGCTCCAGGCTTCTGACGCCCGCTTCACGGGTGTAGGTCTGGATGATGCCGCGGATCGCGTCCTCGCCGACGGAGAATTCCTTCGGCTGCAGGGCATGATCGCGGATCACCTTGGGCATCAGGTGACGCTTGGCGATCTCGATCTTCTCGTCCTCGGTGTAGCCGGCGATACGGATGATCTCCATGCGGTCCATCAGGGGCGCAGGGATGTTCAGTGTGTTCGCCGTCGTCACGAACATCACGCTCGATAGGTCGTATTCGACCTCGAGGTAATGGTCCATGAACGTCGAGTTCTGCTCGGGATCGAGCACCTCGAGCAAAGCCGATGACGGATCGCCACGGAAGTCCTGGCCCATCTTGTCGATCTCGTCGAGCAGGAAGAGCGGGTTGGACTTCTTGGCCTTCTTCATCGACTGGATGACCTTGCCGGGCATCGAGCCGATATAGGTGCGGCGGTGGCCACGGATCTCGGCCTCGTCACGCACGCCGCCAAGCGCCATGCGGATGAACTCGCGGCCGGTCGCCTTGGCGATCGACTTGCCGAGCGAGGTCTTGCCGACGCCGGGAGGGCCGACGAGGCACAGGATCGGCCCCTTCAGCTTCTTCTGGCGGCTTTGCACGGCGAGATACTCGACGATGCGGTCCTTGACCTTGTCGAGGCCGAAATGATCGGTGTCGAGCACGTTCTGCGCAAACGCCAGGTCCTGCTTGACCTTGGAGTTCTTGCCCCACGGGATCGACAGGATCCAGTCGAGGTAGTTGCGCACGACGGTCGATTCCGCCGACATCGGCGACATCGTCCGCAGCTTCTTCAACTCGGCTTCCGCCTTTTCGCGGGCCTCCTTGGAGAGCTTGGTCTTCTTGATGCGCGCCTCGATCTCGGCGGCCTCGTCGCGGCCGTCCTCGCCTTCGCCGAGCTCCTTCTGGATCGCCTTCATCTGCTCGTTGAGGTAATATTCGCGCTGCGTCTTCTCCATCTGGCGCTTGACGCGCGAGCGGATGCGCTTCTCCACCTGCAGGACGGAGATTTCGGCTTCCATGAAGCCCATCGCCTTTTCCAGCCGTTCCTTGACGGACAGCGTGGCCAGCATCTCCTGCTTCTCGGGGATCTTGATGGCGAGGTGCGAAGCAACCGTATCGGCGAGCTTGGAATAGTCGTCGATCTGGCTGGCGGCGCCCACCACTTCAGGCGAGATCTTCTTGTTCAGCTTGACGTAGTTTTCGAAGTCGGTGACGACCGAACGGGCGAGCGCCTCGACCTCGACCTCTTCCTCCTCCGGCTCGACCAGCGCCGTGGCGGTAGCTTCGTGGAAGTCCGGACGGTCGGTGAACGAGACGATCTTGGCACGCGACGCGCCTTCGACCAGCACCTTGACGGTGCCGTCGGGCAGCTTCAGCAATTGCAGCACATTGGCGAGCGTGCCGATGTCGAAGATCGCATCGGGCTCGGGATCGTCATCGGCGGCATTCATCTGGGTGGCAAGCAGGATCTGCTTTTCCTGACCCATAACCTCTTCCAGCGCCTTGATCGACTTTTCACGCCCGACAAAGAGCGGAACGATCATGTGCGGGAACACCACGATGTCGCGCAGTGGGAGGACTGCGAAGACGCCGTCGCTGGGAGCCTTGGATATTTTGGCCATTGTCCAACCTTTCATGTCGCGGCCGCTAATCGAGCCAACCGCGAATCTCATATTAACGACCGAGGATCGTTCCGCCTACCACCGTTTGTGACGGGAGTTTTACAGCACAGAATTCGGCACCACGGCCTTCCGATGTTAGTTGGATGCACGAGGGGCAAAGATCAAGGGTCGACACGTTCGTTCATCCACTCCGTCACAAGGATCGGTACCTCACCACAGCAAAACGGCGCCCCGCGGGCGCCGTTCCATAAAAAGGTTAGGCCAGATGCCAGATCAGGCGCTGACGTTGCCCTTCTTTTCCTTCTGCTCGGAATAGATGTAGAGCGGCCGGGCGCTGCCGGTCACCACTTCTTCCGAAATCACCACTTCGCGCACGCCTTCCAGGGCGGGCAGTTCGAACATGGTGTCGAGCAGGATCGCTTCCATGATCGAGCGGAGGCCACGGGCGCCGGTCTTGCGCTCGATGGCGCGCTTGGCGATCGCCGACAGCGCATTCTCATGGAAGGTCAGGTCGACACTTTCCATCTCGAACAGCCGCTGATACTGCTTGACCAGCGCGTTTTTCGGCTCGGTCAGGATCTGGATCAGAGCCGGCTCGTCGAGGTCTTCCAGCGTCGCCAGGACCGGCAGACGGCCGACAAACTCGGGGATGAGGCCGAACTTCAAGAGATCCTCGGGCTCGACCAGGCGGAACACGTCACCGGTGCGGCGATCCTCGGGCGAAGCGACGATGGCGCCGAAGCCGATGGAAGTCTTCCTGCCGCGATCCGAGATGATCTTGTCCAGCCCGGCGAAGGCGCCGCCGCAGATGAACAGGATGTTGGCGGTGTCGACCTGCAGGAACTCCTGCTGCGGATGCTTGCGGCCGCCCTGCGGCGGCACGGAGGCAACGGTGCCTTCCATGATCTTCAGAAGCGCCTGCTGCACGCCCTCGCCCGACACGTCGCGGGTGATCGATGGGTTGTCGGACTTGCGCGAGATCTTGTCGATTTCATCGATGTAGACGATGCCGCGCTGGGCGCGCTCGACATTGTAGTCGGCCGACTGCAGCAGCTTCAGGATGATGTTTTCGACGTCCTCGCCGACGTAACCGGCTTCGGTCAGCGTCGTCGCGTCGGCCATGGTGAAGGGCACGTCGATGATGCGGGCCAGCGTCTGGGCAAGCAGCGTCTTGCCGCAGCCGGTCGGGCCGATCAGCAGGATGTTGGACTTCGCCAATTCGACGTCGTTGTTCTTGCCGGCATGCGCGAGGCGCTTGTAGTGGTTGTGGACCGCCACCGACAGCACGCGCTTGGCGTAGGGCTGGCCGATGACATAGTCGTCAAGAACCTTCAGGATCTCCTGCGGGGTCGGCACGCCCTCGCGCGACTTCACCATCGAGGTCTTGTTCTCCTCGCGGATGATGTCCATGCATAGCTCGACGCACTCGTCGCAGATGAACACCGTTGGGCCGGCGATCAGCTTGCGCACCTCGTGCTGGCTTTTGCCGCAAAACGAGCAATAAAGCGTGTTCTTCGAATCACCGCTGTTGTTGCCGACTTTGCTCATTTTCCTGTCCTTTCATGGCCGCCCGCCGATGGTCTGGCTGAAAGGGCGCATATTCTATCTATCGCGGGAATTCGCCGCCGCCAGTGTCCCGGCTCCCGCAACGCATTCCGTACGAAACACAAATCAGAAAACGTCGCAATGATTCGCGCCAACCCTGCACAAAGCTAAGCCGTCGAAAATCAACATAGCCTTAACGTAGGCAATCCCATCCACCGAGGGAACAGCCAATTGTGGCCGAAATGCCGCAAATCCCAGCAAAAGCGCGTTATCCCGCCACCCAACTGCCATGCAGCGATTATGCCGCAGCGCCTTCGACCGGCTCGCGCGACGAAATGACCTTGTCGATGAGGCCGAAATCCTTGGCTTCGTCGGCTGTCATGAAATGGTCGCGGTCAAGCGTCTTTTCAATGTCTTCGTAGCTCTTGCCGGTGTGTTTGACGTAGACCTCGTTGAGGCGGCGCTTCAGCTTGATGATGTCCTGCGCGTGCCGCTCGATGTCGGAGGCCTGGCCCTGGAAACCGCCGGAAGGCTGGTGAACCATGATACGGGCGTTCGGCGTGGCAAAACGCATGTCCTTGTGGCCGGCGGTCAGAAGCAGCGAGCCCATCGACGCCGCCTGGCCGATGCACAGCGTCGACACCGCCGGCTTGATGAACTGCATGGTGTCGTAGATCGCCATGCCCGAGGTCACCACGCCGCCCGGCGAGTTGATGTAGAGATTGATCTCTTTCTTCGGGTTCTCGGCCTCGAGGAACAAAAGCTGTGCACAAACCAGCGTCGCCATACCGTCTTCGACCGGGCCGGTGATGAAAATGATGCGCTCTTTCAGCAGGCGCGAGAAAATGTCGTAGGCCCGCTCGCCGCGATTGGTCTGCTCGACCACCATCGGAACGAGGTTCATGTAGGTTTCGACGGGGTTCTTCATGGACTACCCTTTTTGGAGATGGGGATTCCGGCGCCGGAACATCGGGCAGAATCGGTTCTTGATGGTTAGAATGTAAATAGGATGCCGGCTCACCCTAGCGCAAGGCCGCCTCCTCCTAGCCATCTGGTTAAGTCGAATCAAGGTTTCCGCGCAAGGGAAAGTCCGAACGCGGCCAGCGGCGTTTTTGCGGTGTAGCAATTCCTTAACCGCGTCGCTTAACGAAATGCGGCGAAACCGCTTTCCCCCGGAGAACCTTCCCCTACAATTCAACATTGAACCTCACGTTTCGGGTTCAAACAGGGGGAGTGCCATGATCAGGAAAACTGCTTGCCTCGCCATCTCCGGCCTTGCCGGTCTCGGCATGGTGTCCGATGCGGTTGCCGGCGGCCGGGCCGCCGAATGCTATGAGCCGGTGCACAGGCCGGCGCTCTATGACGCCGTCTATGAAGACGTCATGGTCAGTCCCGGCGGGCAGTTGGTCGACTATGATCCGCCGATCTATGGCACCATGGAGCGCGTCGAGCAGATCGCGCCGCCCCGAGTCACCTATGACATCGTACCGGCGAGAACCCGCACCGTTTACCGCACGGTCCAGGTCGACGATGGCGGCTATGCCTGGGAATGGCGCGTCATCCACGGCCGCAAGGTGCTGTGCAAGGTGTGGCGCAAGGCCCGCTACGCGCGTGTGGCCGAAACAGTGGTGGTTGAACCGGAGCGCACCCGCCGGGTTGTGCTGCCGGCCGAATATGAGAGCGTCGCCCATGAAGTGCTGGTGCGGCCCGAGCGGCGGCACGTCACCCAGATAGCGCCGTCATACCAGAGGATGGCGCGCCGGGTGGTGGTGCAGGAAGGCTCGACCAGCTGGCGCCGCGTGCATATTGCCAGGCATTGCGAGGATTAGACTTCGGTACTTCGCCGAGGTCCGCCTCGGTTGGCTCAATCCATAGGGCCGTCGGGTGCCAACATCCGGTCTGGCACCAAGCCGGCAAGCCGCGGTAATGGTCTGGCATGACCACATCCATGCCGCCCTACCTCGCCTTTGATCCAGCCACGCGCCGCCTGCGGCTCGATCCGCACGAACCGGCGTTTTTCCAGAACCCCTACGACGCCTATGCCGTCCTGCATGGCGCATCGAATGCCTTCTTCTGGGAGGAATTCGGCTTTTGGTGCTTTGGCGGCTTCGACGACGTCAACCGGCTGTTGCGCGACCGCCGCTTCGGTCGCCAGAACCCGGCCGGCATTCCCGACAGCCGCGGCATCGGCGAGGATCGCTCGCATTTGGCCGCTTTCGACGGCATCGAGAGCAATTCGATGCTGGAGCTGGAGCCGCCGGTGCACACCAGGCTCAGAACCCTGGTCAACCGCGCCTTCGTCTCGCGCCAGGTCGAGCGGCTGCGGCCGCGCGTGGAGGCGCTGGCCAATGAGCTGATCGACCGTTTCGAACCGCGCCAGGTCGATCTATTGCCCAGCTTCGCCGCACCTTTGCCGATCACCATCATTGCCGAAATGCTCGGTGTGCCGGTCGAAATGGGGCCGCAACTGCTCGACTGGTCGCACCGGATGGTGGCCATGTACATGCATGGCCGGACGCGCGAGACCGAGGAAGCGGCCAATCGCGCCGCGCACGATTTTTCCGACTTTTTGCGCGGCTATGTCACCGAGCGGCGGAAGAAGCCTGGCGACGACCTGCTATCGCTGCTGATCGCGGCACAAGAGGATGGCCAGAAGCTGTCGGAAGACGAGTTGGTCTCGTCTGCCATCCTGTTGCTCAATGCCGGCCACGAGGCGACCGTCCATCAAACCGGCAACGCCGTGCGCACGTTGCTGGCCCAAGGCGGCGACCCCGGCCGTTTCTTCACCTCGCCGGAAGCAACCGCTGCGACGGTCGAGGAGTGCCTGCGCTTCGACGCGCCGCTGCACATGTTCACCCGCTACGCCTATCAGGAGGTCGAGGTGACATCCGGGGTTGTCGTACAACCGGGCGAGACGGTCGGCCTGCTGCTCGGCATGGCCAATCATGATCCGCTTGCCCTTGCCGAACCCGGCGCCTTCCGGCCCGGCCGACCAGACCAGAAGAATGTCTCGTTCGGCGCCGGTATCCATTTCTGCATCGGTGCGCCGCTGGCGCGGCTGGAATTGCAGGTGTCGCTGAAAACCCTGTTCGAGCGGCAGCCGCAACTCCATCTTGCGGAGCAGCCGCGCTTCCGCGACACCTATCATTTCCATGGGCTGGAAAGGCTCATTGTGAGCTTGTGAGGACGGCGGAGCCGACGCATGCCCGAGAAAATGAGATTCGCCTTTCTACAGGAACCACCCTTCTGCTTTATCGACGGATCGGGACGTCTGGGCGGCAGCGATGCCCAACTGGCCAAGAGGTCTGCCTGACGCTCGGGCTGGAACTTTTGCCCATCGAGACCGAGTTTGCCGAGCTGCTGCCTGGGTTTGCCGAAGATCGGTGGGACATAACCACCGGCCCTGTTCATTTCCGACGACCGCCGGAAGCTGGTCGACTTCACAAGGCCGATCTGGATGCTGGCGGATGGATTGCTGGTCGCGAAAGACAATCCCCGCGCCTTCGATAGCTATCGGTCCGTCGCCAATGATCGGACGGCGCTGATCGGCGTCATATCGGGCCAGATCCAGCACCGGACGGCCCTGCAAAACGCTATTCAGCCCGAACGGCTAAGGATATTTGCCACTCAGGCCGAAGCAGCTAACGCCGTCGCGGCCGGCGTGGTGCATGCCTATGCGAGTGCAGCGCTCGCGCATCGCGGCTATCTGAGCCGGCGACCCGACGCGCCTCTCGACGTCCCGACAGTCGAAAAACAGCCAGCGCCCGGCGCTTTCGCTCTCGCCAAAGGCAGTGCCACCCTGCTCCAGCGCGTCGATTTATGTCTCAGTGATTTGCTTGGAAGTCCCTGGCACAGGGAGATGATGAGCGGATACGGCTTTCCGACACTGACATCGATCGGCTTTTGTGAAGTCCAAGCGCGACCGAGCGGTCAGAGCTTGATCACATACTCCTTGCGGGTCGTTTCAAGCACTTCCCAGCTGCCCCTGAAGCCTGGCCTGAGCACGAAGCTGTCGCCGGCCCGGACCGTGCGCGCCTCGCCGCCATCCTCGGCAACCACCGAGACGCCGGACAGGATGTGGCAGAACTCCCATTCGTCATATTCGATGCGCCATTTGCCCGGCGTCGCTTCCCAGATGCCGGCATAGAGCCCGCCGTCGCGCTCCTCGACATTCCAGGTGCGGAACTTCGGATCGCCCGCAATCAGACGATCCGGCGCCGGGGCGCCAATCTCGGCGTCGACGCTGTCGGTCAATATGGCCAGGTAATGCGCGGACAGGATTTGCCTCCAACAGGTTAGTGAGTAGTGAGTAGTGAGCGGAAAGCGCTCCCTCGAACGGGTGGCTAATCACTAATCACTGCTAACTAGTGAATACCGACCACTACTCACTACTCACTACTCACTTCAAAAAATCAAACCTTGGCCAAAGCCTGTTCCAGATCGGCGACGATGTCGTTGACATCCTCGATGCCGACGGAAAGCCGGACCGTGTCCGGTCCCGCACCCGCCTTGACCTTCTGCTCGTCGGAAAGCTGGCGATGCGTGGTCGATGCCGGATGGATGACCAGCGACTTGGTGTCGCCGACATTGGCGAGGTGCGAGAACAGTTCGAGCGCCTCGACGAACTTGATGCCGGCCTCGTAGCCGCCCTTCAGGCCGAAGGTGAAGACAGCACCGGCGCCTTGCGGCGAGTATTTCTTCTGCAGCGCGTTGTTCTTGTCGCTGGGCAGGCCGGGATAGTTGACCCAGGCGACCTTGGGGTGGTTGGACAGCCAGCCGGCTACGGTGATCGCATTGTCGCAATGGCGTTGCATCCTGAGCGGCAAGGTCTCCAGCCCGGTCAGGATCAGGAAGGCATTGAACGGCGAAATCGCCGGGCCGAGGTCACGCAGGCCAAGCACGCGCGCGGCGATGGCGAAGGCGAAATTGCCGAAGGTTTCGTGCAGGACAAGGCCGCCATATTCGGGGCGCGGCTCCGACAGCATCGGATATTTGCCGGATTTCGACCAGTCGAACGTGCCGCCATCGACGATGGCGCCGCCGATCGAATTGCCGTGGCCGCCGATGAACTTGGTCAGCGAATGGACGACGATGTCGGCGCCATGCTCGATCGGCCGCACCAGATAGGGCGAGGCCAGCGTGTTGTCGACGATGAGCGGCAAGCCGTGCTTGCGGGCGATGTCGCCGATTTTCTCTATGTCGACGAAGGTGCCGCCGGGATTGGCCAGGCTCTCGATGAAGATCGCCTTGGTCTTGTCGTCTATCTGGCTTTCGAAGGTGGAGACGTCGTTGGTGTCGGCCCAACGCACCTCCCAGCCGAAATTCTTGAAGGCATGGCCGAACTGATTGATCGAACCACCGTAAAGCCTTGTGGCGGCGACGAAATTATCGCCAGGCCGCATGAGATTGTGGAACACGATCACCTGTGCGGCATGGCCGGAAGCAACGGCAAGTGCAGCCGTGCCGCCTTCGAGCGCCGCGATCCGCTCTTCCAGCACCGCCTGGGTCGGGTTCATGATGCGGGTGTAGATGTTGCCGAAGGCCTTCAGCCCGAACAGCGAGGCGGCATGGTCGGCATCGTCGAACACAAAGGAGGTCGTCTGGTAGATCGGCGTGGCGCGTGCGCCCGTTGCCGGGTCGGGCTTGGCGCCGGCATGGACGGCGAGCGTGTTGAAACCGGGCGTGCGGGTCATCGAAAACCTCCCTGAGCGGTAAACGTGTGAATGGTGAAATGATGAATGGTGAGCGATAAATGGTGGTCGCAAAGTCGGCCAGTCCCACCTTGATTGCAAGCCGCTCATATGCGGCTTTACCCGGCTTCCAGGAAAATCCTTCTATTCACCATTCACCATTCACTGCCTTACTTCTGGCGCACACCGAAACTCTGGAATCCCGACCGCATCAGCGGCTTCTTCGACGAAAGCACACCGGAGTTGACGCCGGTCCAGCCGATCTCGCCCGACAGCTTGCCATATTCGATCTTCGGGCAGCGGTTCATCACCACCTTGATACCGGCCGCCTCGGCACGCGCGGCCGCCTCGTCGTCGCGCACGCCAAGCTGCATCCAGATCACCTTCGGCAAGGGGTCGAGCTTCAGCACCTCATCTACAATGCCGGGCACCGCTGCAGAGGCGCGAAAGATGTCGACCATGTCGACCGGCTCCGGCAGATCGGCAAGGCTGGCATAGGTCATGCGGCCGAGGATTTCCTTGCCGGCCTGCCCCGGATTGATCGGAAACACCGAAAAGCCCTTGGCCAGCAGATATTTCAGCACGAAAAAGCTCGGCCTGACATCGTTGGCCGACGCGCCGACCATGGCGATGGTCTTCACAGAATTGAGGATGCCGCCGATATAGGCATTGTCGTAGCTATCGTGATTCACTCGTCGGTCTCCCTCAGTGCTTCCTCCATAAAGGACTGCGGGTCCGTGCAGAAGTCGCGCATCATGCGAAAATGATCGGTATCGGTGAAATCTGTGGGGTCGAGGCCGAAGCGGCTGATGCGGAACAGCCGCGCGCCCGGACAGGCCATCAGCAGCGGCGAGTGCGTCGCCATGATCACTTGAGCCGTGCCGGACCGGTCCATGCGCCGCAGCATCTTCAGCAGCTCGATCTGCCGCGATGGCGACAGCGCGCTTTCGGGCTCGTCGAGGATGTAGATACCTTGCCGGCGGCAGCGCTCCTCGAAGAAGCGGATGAACCCTTCACCATGCGACCAGGACAGGAAATCCGGCGGCGCCCCGCCAGATTCCAGCGCCGCCTGATCGAGATAGCGGGCAACCGTGTAAAAAGATTCGGCGCGGAAGAACCAACCCGCTGTGACCTTCGGCAGCCAGTGGCCGCGCAACGTGTCGGCAAGCGCTGCACCACTCTCGTCGATGGCGCCGGAGTGGTCGACGGGCATGTAGCCCTTGCCGCCGCCGGCTTCGTCGTAACCGGCCACCGCGCCGATCGCTTCCAGCAGCGTCGATTTGCCGGTGCCGTTTTCGCCGACAATGATGGTGATCGGCGTGGTGAATTCGAGCTCGAATTCGCGGCCGCGGAACAGCGGCAGGTTCCAGGGATATTTTTCCCAATCTTCCACGCGCTCGGGGTCAATCAGGATGCGTTTGAGATAAGGCGCCTTAAGCCGGGTCAGTTGCTTGCGATAGCCCATGCGGACGCTCAATCCGGCAGCGAGATGGTGCCGTCATCCGCGATCGGGAAGGCCGGATTGTGCGCCACTTCCCAGACATGGCCGTCGGCATCGGCGAAATAGCCGTACCAGCCGCCCCAGAAGGCACGGCCGGCCGGCTTGACGATTGTGCCGCCGGCCTTCTCGGCTGCGGCCAAGACCTCGTCAACCTCGGCATCGGAGCGGGTGTTGTAGGCGAGGTAGACCGCCGACGGTGCTGCGGCGAAGGCAATGCCTGAATCCTCCTCGGCGCTTGGCCGCGGGAACAGGCCGAGAATGGCGCCGCCCATCTGGAAGAAGGCGACGCCATCGGTGATGCCGGCGTGGCGCTTCAGGCCCATGCCCTCGTAAAAGCGCACGGCGCGCTCGAGATCGTCGGTGGCGATGGTGATGATGGAGATGCGCGGTTCCATGGATCGAAAACCTATTCGTCCGTCCATTCCGGTTTGCGCTTGCCGATGAAGGCGCCGATGCCTTCCTCGGCGTCGCGGGCCAGCATGTTCTCGACCATGACGCGGCCGGTATAGGCATACGCGTCCGCCAACCCCATCTCGGCCTGCGCGTAAAAGGCTTCCTTGCCGGTCTTGACCACCAGAGATGATTTGGAGGCAATGGTTTGCGCGTATTTGGTGACGATCTGATTCAGGTATTCGCGCGGCACGACGCGGTTGACCAGGCCGAATTCCTTGGCGGTTGCGGCATCGATGGTCTCGCCGGTGAGCAGCATTTCCATGGCGTGCTTGTGAGACACGTTGCGTGACAGCGCCACCATCGGCGTCGAACAAAACAGGCCGATATTGACGCCCGGCGTGCAGAAGGTCGCTTCATGCGAGGCAATGGCGAGGTCGCAACTGCCAACCAGTTGCAGCCCCGCAGCAGTGGCGAGGCCATCGACTTCGGCGATGATCGGGAGCGGATGGCGCACGATCTGCTGCATCAACGCCGCGCAAGCCGAAAATGTCTGCTCGAAAAACCCCTTGCCCTTGTCTGCGTCGGCGCGGCGCGCGGTCATTTCCTTGAGATCGTGGCCGGCGCAAAAGACTTTCGCGGCGGCCGCCAGGACGATGACGCGGACCGATTTGTTGGCCTTGGCATGGTCGAGCTCGGCGCTCAGTGCCGCCATGACGGAAAGCGACAAGGCATTGGCGGGCGGATTGGCGAGCGTCAGGCGCAGCACGCCCTTGTCCAGCCTGGCGATGACCGGCCCGTCTATGGCAACAGGTTTGATAGAAAGGATTTCGGCCATGACAAGGTCTCCGCGATTCCGCCGGCGCGCCAGACTATCTAATATCGGATCGAGTTTCATCAACACCCATCGCTTGCGCCAGAGGTGTTGCCAGAAGCGCATCATTGAGTTCATACAGGCCCGGCATTGAACGAGAGACCGACATGCCCGCCCAGGACAATCTCAAGCCGGTGCTGACGGCGGCTGAAGTCAATGCGCTGATGGCCAGCGTCTACCCCCAGCTCAACGACGAGTTCACGTCGTATGAGGCGCTCGATGTGTTTCCCGGCGGCTGCACGGTGCGGCTCAACGCCAGCGAACGGCATTTGCGTCCCGGCGGCACGGTGTCCGGGCCCTCGCTGTTCACGCTGGCCGACATTGGCGGCTATGTCTGCGTGCTCAGCCATGCCGGGCCGGATGCGCTTTCGGTTACCGTCAACCTCAACATCAATTTTGTCCGCAAGGCCGAAGCCGGGCCGATCGACGGCCATTGCCGCATCCTGAAGCTGGGCAAGAGCCTGATGGTGTTCGATATCGACATCGTCGCCGGACCGAAGGGACACACGGTAGCGCATGCGACCGGCACCTATTCGATCCCGCCGAAGCGCGCCGCCGATGTGGTAAAATAATACCTTTTGATCAAACCTTTGTTTTTATTACACTTTACGAGCAGACGTGCTTTTCCCGCGCCTTGACGTGCACCACCCCCTCGCCTATAAGCCGTCACGAAGCAGCGGCCCGCAAAGGCCGCCGTTTTGTTATTGGCGGCGGGCAAGTGCCTTGTCGCCAATCCAAGCAACAAGAAACGCCTTCTTCGGAAGGTCAAAATCGAAAGCAGAAAATCCATGGCAACCTTTTCGCAGAAGCCTGCGGATGTGGTGAAGAAGTGGGTGCTGATCGACGCCGAGGGTCTCGTCGTCGGCCGTCTCGCCACTGTCATCGCCAATCATCTTCGCGGCAAGCACAAGCCCACCTTCACCCCGCATGTCGACGACGGCGATAACGTCATTGTCATCAATGCCGACAAGGTGGTGTTCACCGGCAAGAAGTTCACCGACAAGGTCTATTACTGGCACACCGGTCACCCCGGCGGCATCAAGGAGCGCACCGCGCGCCAGCTGCTCGAGGGCCGTTTCCCCGAGCGTGTCGTCGAGAAGGCCGTCGAACGCATGATCCCGCGCGGGCCGCTCGGCCGTCGTCAGATGAAGAACCTCCGCGTCTATGCAGGCACGGAACATCCGCATGTCGCCCAGCAGCCCGTCACCCTCGACGTCGGCGCGCTGAACGCCAAGAACAAGAAGGTTGCATAAGATGGCTGAGCTTTCCTCGCTCGCAGAATTGGGCGCCGCCACCGGCAACACCAACACCCAGCCGGCAGCACCCGTCCATGTCCAGAAGCTCGACAAGTCGGGCCGCGCCTATGCCACCGGCAAGCGCAAGAACGCCATCGCCCGCGTCTGGGTGAAGCCGGGTTCGGGCAAGATCGTCGTCAACGACAAGGAATTCGCGACCTATTTCGCGCGTCCGGTCCTGCAGATGATCCTCAACCAGCCGATCATCGCTTCCAACCGCGCCGGCCAGTACGACATCGTCGCCACCGTCATCGGCGGCGGCCTGTCCGGCCAGGCCGGTGCCGTTCGTCACGGCATCTCCAAGGCGCTGACCTACTATGAGCCGGCACTGCGCGCCGTGCTCAAGAAGGGCGGCTTCCTGACCCGCGACAGCCGCGTCGTCGAGCGCAAGAAGTACGGCAAGGCGAAGGCCCGTCGTTCCTTCCAGTTCTCGAAGCGCTAAGCGCTGCGACGTTCCAGACATCGAAAGGCCGCCTCCGGGCGGCCTTTTCTTTTGGGTCTCGGCAGTCACCCCACCCGGCGCTTCGCGCCGACCTCCCCATCGAGGGGAGGTAGGAGGTCGCGGCAGTTTTGCCGCCCGGACAATCCACGATGGTCCAGCGGCTACAAACCAGTTCGACCATAAAAACGCGGCACCCTACCTCCCCTCGATGGGGAGGTCGGCGCGAAGCGCCGGGTGGGGTGATGGCGCCGGCCTCGGTTCAAGTCTCAGAACTTGCCGGCCTTGATGTAATCGATAAACGCCCGTAGCGGCGCTGGAACCAGACGCCGTCCGGGATAGTACAGAAATGGTCCGGGAAAACTCTGCCACCACGGTTCGAGCACGGGCTCCAGGGCGCCGCTTTCGAAGTGAGGGCGAAGCCAGCCCTCGAAGAGAGCGACGATGCCGCTGCCGGCAATGGCCGCATGGACGGCAAGATCGCTCGCCCCGCCGATCCGCACGATCAACGGCCCCGTCGTGTCGACACGCACCACCTCGCCGTCGCGCTCGAATTCCCACGGCAGCATCGCACCGCTGGCAAAACGACCGCGCAGACAAGCATGGCCAAGCAGGTCGCTCGGGTGCTGCGGCCGCCCATGGCGCTCGAGATAGGCGGGGCTGGCGCCAGTGGCGAAGCGCTGGACGCGCGGTCCGATCGGCACCGCGATCATGTCCTGCTCCAGTCGCTCGTCATAGCGGATGCCGGCGTCGCAGCCCGCCGCCAGCACGTCGACGAAGTTCTCATCGGCGATGACCTCCAGCCGAATGCCGGGATAGGCGGCGAGGAAGCCCGGAACGATGTCGGGCAATATCAGCCGCGCGGCGCTGACCGGGACGTTGAGGCGCAGCGAACCAGCCGGCCTGTCGCGAAAGCCATTGACCACGTCGAGGGCCGCCTCCACCTCCGACAGCGCCGGGCCAAGCCGTCCGAGCAGGCTGAGACCTGCGTCGGTCGGAACGACGCTGCGTGTCGTGCGGTTGAACAGCCTGACGCCGAGCTGCGTCTCCAGGCGGCGCACCGCTTCGCTCAGGCCCGACGCGCTGCCGCCGCCGGCGCGAGCCCCTTCGCGAAAGCCGCCGGCACGCGCCACCGTCACGAAAGCGTTCAGATCGCCAAGGTCCATCATTGTTCGCCATTCCGCACAAGCTGTACGGATTGTACCTTATTATCCCGAGGTTGAGCAGCGTCTATCTTCGCCTCCTCAAAGGAGACCGACCATGTCCACCATCCAAAAATCCGGCACATTCACCCTCGGCAGCCACACCGTGAAACGGCTCGGCTACGGCGCCATGCAACTTGCCGGCCCGCACGTTTTCGGTCCGCCGAAGAATCATGACGCGGCCATTGCAGTGCTGCGCGAAGCGGTGGCCTCCGGGGTCAACCACATCGACACCAGCGACTATTATGGCCCGCATGTCACCAACCAGCTGATCCGCGAAGCGCTGGCGCCCTATCCGCAAGACCTCGTCATCGTCACAAAGATCGGGGCGCGGCGCGGCAGCGACGGCTCATGGCTGCCTGCCTATTCCGCCAAGGAACTTGAGCAGGCCGTGCACGATAATCTCAGGAATCTCGGTCTTGAGGTGCTGGATGTCGTCAATCTGCGCATCATGTTCGGGGTGATGGGTCCCGCCGAGGGCTCGATCGAGCCGCAGTTGACCGCGCTTGCCGAACTGCAGCGCAAGGGTCTGGTGCGCCATATCGGCCTGAGCAACGTCACCCCAGCGCAGGTCGAGGAAGGCCGTGGGATCGCCGAGATCGTCTGCGTGCAGAACCAGTACAATCTGGCGCATCGCGACGACGACGGGTTGATCGATGAACTGGCGCGCGCCGGTATCGCCTACACGCCGTTCTTCCCGCTCGGCGGTTTCAGCCCGCTGCAGTCGTCGACCTTGTCGGATGTGGCCGCGCGGCTCGGCGCCACACCCTTGCAGGTTGCGCTCGCCTGGCTGCTGCGCCGCTCGCCGAACATCCTGCTGATCCCGGGGACGTCGTCGATCGGGCATTTGAGAGAGAACCTGGCGGCGGCGGAACTGGAGCTGTCGGCCGATGTGCTAAGGGAATTGGATGGGGTGGCGAAAGCGGCGTGAAGATTTTGCGGGCGGCGCTGTCACCCCACCCGCGCCTTCGGCGCGACCTCCCCATCGAGGGGAGGTAGGAGGTCGCGGCAGCCTTGCATGCCTCGCAATCGCTACGACTGTCGGAATCTAAAGCGCCAACGCCCTACCTCCCCTCGATGGGGAGGTCGGCGCGCAGCGCCGGGTGGGGTGATGGCGCCGACGTACGATTTCTAATTGATACTCGCCGTATTCGCGGCTCGGCCGGCTTCGCCTCATCCACATAAGGCACCTTAAACCCGTTGGCCCCCAGCCAGCCAATGGCAGCCTTCGGTTCGTCGGTCTGGATGATGGTGGCGCCGCGTTCGGCCCAGAAACCGTGGTCTCGGCCGGCATGCCGGCCTGCACCGCCAGTTCATCGCCGCAGCCGCCGGAGAGGAAGCCGCCGGGCCTTGCACCTTGGCGATACAAGTCCTTCGCCAAGCTGTGACTGGCATCTTGCGTGCCGGTTCTGTAGTTGTGGCAGCCCGATGAACAAAGAAGGACCCGTAATGGCGAACCAGACCATCGACAACGCGTTCACCGCCCGCTCCAAGACGGGGCCTTCCTTCGAGCCGACCTATGCCGGCGCGCTGTCGTTCATGCGGCGCAAATACACCAAGGATGCAAAGGGCGCGGACGCCGTCGTGTGGGGCATTCCGTTCGATGCCGCCGTCACCAACCGGCCGGGCGCGCGCTTCGGGCCGCAGGCGATCCGCCGCGCCTCGGCGATCCTCGACAACGACCCGCAATATCCGTTCTCGCGCGACCTGTTCGAGCATCTCGCCGTCATCGACCATGGCGATTGCCTGCTCGATTCGGGCAATCACCAGAAGACACCAGGCACGATCGAGCGCGAGGCGGCGAAGATCCTGAAATCGGGTGCCTTCCTGTTGTCGCTCGGCGGCGACCATTTCGTCACCTGGCCGCTGCTCAAGGCGCATGCCGCCATCCATGGGCCGCTGGCGCTGGTGCAGTTCGACGCGCATCAGGACACCTGGCCTGACGATGGCAAGCGCATCGACCACGGTTCGTTCGTCGGGCGCGCCGTCAATGAGGGCATCATCGATCCTGATCGTTCGATCCAGATCGGCATCCGCACGCATGCCCCCGATACGTTCGGCATCAAGATCCTTTACGGTCACGAGATCGAGGAGATGCGGGCTTCCGACATCGCCTATGCGATCGTCGACCGCACCGGCGGCAGGAAGACCTATCTCACCTTCGACATCGACTGCCTCGACCCGGCCTTTGCGCCCGGCACCGGCACGCCGGTTGCCGGCGGACCGTCCTCGGCGAAAATCCTGTCGACGCTGCGCCAGCTCGGCCAAGTCGATATTGTCGGCGCCGACGTCGTCGAGGTTGCGCCGGCCTATGATCACGCCGATATAACGGCGATCGCCGGCTCGATGGTGGCCATGCACTATCTCGGCCTGGTGGCCGAGCGAAAAGCGCGGGCGGAAGAGCTGAACAGCGGCAACCATGGCGCGGCAAACCATGGCCAGGGCATATAGGCCTGAATTAGCAGGGAATTGACGGGCACATGAAACCGAAAATCTTCATCGATGGCGAACACGGCACCACCGGCCTGCAGATCCGGGCGCTGCTGGCCGAGCGCGGCGACCTCGAGATCATCTCGATCCCGGCCGAGCGCCGCAAGGAAACGGCGGCGCGCGCCGAGTTCCTCAATGCAGCCGATGTCGCCATCCTGTGCCTGCCGGATGCGGCTGCCAAGGAAAGCGTATCGCTGATTGCCAACGACACCACCAAGGTGATCGACGCCTCCACGGCACATCGCGTAGCCGAGGGCTGGGAATATGGCTTTGCCGAGATGGAAAAGGGCCAGGCCAAGATCATCGCCAATGCAAAACGCGTCGCCAATCCCGGCTGCTGGCCGCAAGGACCGATCGCGACACTGCGGCCGCTGGTCGCCGCCGGCCTGCTGCCGGCGGATTTCCCGATCACCGTCAATGGCATTTCGGGCTATTCGGGCGGCGGCCGGCCGATGATCGAGGACTATGTCGCCAAGGGCGAGGATGCCTCTGAATTCCAGGTCTATGGGCTGACCCTGCAGCACAAGCATGTGCCGGAGCTGCGCACCTATGCGAAGCTGTCGCACGATCCGATCATGCAGCCGGCGGTCGGCAATTTCGCCCAAGGCATGATCACAGTGGTGCCGCTGCAGCTCGGCGGGCTCGACCATGTGCCGGCCGGCGCCGAACTGCACGCGGCAATCGCCGACCATTTTGCCGCCATCAAGGGCGGCGTGGTCGAGGTAGCTCCTTACGAGCACGTGGAGCGCCTGCCCGAGATCAATCCCGAGGTCTATAACGGCACCAACCGCATGAAGGTCTATGTCTTTGCCAATGACGACAGGGCGCAGGCGCTGCTGATTGCGGTCTATGACAATCTCGGAAAGGGCGCCTCGGGTGCTGCCGTTCAGAACATGGATCTGATGCTCGGCCTTTAATTCAGTTGGAGAGAGCATGTTGCCCGAAAACCGCTTAACACTTTTCGGCACCACGCTCTGAATGGACGCGCCTGCATTTCCAAAGCGCTGGAAGATCAGCGCGCCCGAGCTCATTGCGGAGACGTTTTCGAGCCGCATCTGGAAGGTGCGGCGTGAGGACGGCTCGCCGGCCATCGTCAAGGCGCTCAAACCATTCGACGATGTCGAGGACGAGTTGCGCGGCGAGCACTATCTCGCATGGCGGCGCGGCGAAGGCGCGGTGCGGCTGCTTGGCCGGGACGGCCACCGCATGCTGCTCGAATATGCCGGCGACACCCTGCTTTCCGACGTTCTGGCCAAAGAAGGCGACAACGCCGCGACCGCAATCGCGGCCGAGTTGATGGGGAGACTGTTCTCGCCCTCAAGACACCCTGCCCCGCCGGACCTGCAGCCGCTGCGGACACGGTTTGCCAGCCTGTTCAAAAAGGCCGGAGCCGATCGCGACGCCGGAGAGCACAGCCTCTATATCGAGGCCGCCGAAATCGCGCGGACCGGCTGCTCGATGCCCCGCATGCGGTCAAGCCGCTGCATGGCGACCTGCATCACGACAACATTTTGCACGGTGCGCGCGGCTGGCTGGCGATCGACCCGAAGGGCGTGCTCGGCGATCCCGGCTTCGACGCCGCCAATCTGTTCTACAACCCACTGGGGCGCGACGACCTCTGCCTCGATCCCGAGCGCATCGCGCATATGGCTGAGATCTTCGCCAGGACACTCGGCCAGACGCCGGCTGCCATTCTCGACCATGCCATCGCCTATGGCTGCCTGTCGGCCGCATGGCATCATGAGGACGAGAATGCGGTCGACGAGAACCGCGAGCTGTCGGTTGCGGGAGTGATCCGAAAGGTGCGGCTCAGCTTCTGACCGGCGCAGCCTCGCGCTTTAGACGTAGCGAGGCAGTTCGTTCGCGAAATAGATTATTGCGACGGCCAAGACACCGTAGACGATGTACCTGCGTTCATGGGCGGCCGCGTTGGCAGTGGATAGGCGCCCTTGTTGCCGCGCCAGTGGGCGGCGGCAAATCCCAGCAGGACCAGCGCGAAGGCCTGATGGGTCAGCGCCATGTGCAGCGGCACCTGCATCAGCAGCGTGCCGATGCCGATCGAGGCCTGCACCAGCACCAGCAGAAACAGCAGCGTTGCGCGGCGTGCGTGTGTCGTGCCCGGCAGCCGCCGGCGCGTCGCTATCATATGCCAGAGCGCGATGGCAAAGACCGTATAGGCGCCGAGCCGGTGGACGAACTGCACCGTCTTCGGGTTCTCGAAGAAATTGCGCCAGGCCGGTTCGAGCAGCAGCAGCTCGCCGGGGATGATCTTGCCGTCCATCAGCGGCCAGGTGTTGTAGCTCAGGCCGGCGTCGAGCCCTGCGACCAGCCCGCCGAGATAGATCTGGACCAGCGCCAGCAGCACGATGAAACCGGCCAGTCTTTGCGTCGACCGGCCGGCGGCAGGCTCCGAATGCGGCGCCAGCCCGCGCGCGACCACCATGGTGGCAGTGAAGATCAGGGCGGCAAGCGTCAAATGCGTCGCCAGCCGGTACTGGCTGACGGAGACGCGGTCGACCAGGCCGGAGGCCACCATCCACCAGCCGATGGCGCCTTGCAGGCCACCAAGCAGCAGAATACCGACCAGCTTTGGCCCAAGGCCGCGCTCGATGCGGCGCGTCGCCCACAAGACCAGCAACGGCAGGCCGAAGACCAGGCCGACACTGCGCGCCAGGATACGGTGCGCCCACTCCCACCAGAAGATCGACTTGAAGGCATCGAGGCTCATGCCCTTGTTGAGCTCGGCATATTGCGGAATCTTCTGGTAGAGCTGGAATTCCTCCTGCCACTCCGCGTCATTGAGCGGCGGTATCACACCGTGGATCGGCTTCCACTCGGTGATCGACAGGCCGGAATTGGTGAGCCTGGTGGCGCCGCCGACCAGCACCAGCGCAAACAGCACCAGAAGCACGACATACAGCCAGCCGCGCACCAGCGCCCGATTTTTCAAGTCGCGATCGCGGTCAATGTAAGGCGCGGCGGCTGATATGGCGGCCATGGTTGGTCCCGGCAGGTTGACGTGGCGGATTGGTGAACCATCGCAACCCGGCTGACAAGACCGGACGGCGCGGCACGCCGTCGCGCCGCATCTCCCGGGTTGCACAGGCGCGCGGTTGGGCCTAAGCGGAGGCGATCAACGAGAACGCTCATGCCCATCCGCCTGAAAAAGCTGATCGGAACTTTCCTGCTGGTGGCGCTGGTCATCATCTATGCGCTGGTCGCGTCGATCATAGCGGTCGCGCAGCTGTCGCAATCCAGCCCGCTGGTGCACTTCCTGTTCTTCCTGTTCAGCGGCCTGTTCTGGGTGCTGCCTGCGATGGGCATCATCAAATGGCTGATCCTGGAGCCGCCGCCGAAAGGCTGAAGAGCCCGCCCCAGGTTAGATGGTGACCACCATTTTGCCGGCATTGGCCAGCGGCGTCGTTAAGCCCGACAACATGGTGCGGATATGGGCGACGCTCTGGTAGCGGCCGTTGATCGAAATGCGCGGCAGCGCGTGCAGGAAGCCGGCGTGCTCGGCGTGCAGCACGCCGTGGCGAGTGGTCACCGCCGAGGCGTAGCCGGCGTCGCGGGCAAAGCCCACTTCGCGGCAGCCGACAGCGCTGGCGTAACCATAGGGGTAAGCGAGATGACGGGGGTCTTCACCGAGCTGCGCCTGCAGTTGGCGCCTGACGTCGACGATCTCATGGCGCGCATCGCCTTCGTCGAGCCGCTTCAGATTGCGGTGGTTGACCGTATGCGCGCCGATCGTCACCAGCCTGTGCCCGGCCACGGCGCGGATGTCGTCCCAGGTCATCAGCGTGCTTGGGCGCAAGCCATCGAGGTCGATGCCGTTCGAGTGCGCCAGATCGCGCAGCACGGCGCGCTGATCCTCCTCGCGCACCTCGAGCGTCAGATAGGCATGCAGACGCGCATTGGCGTGGAGTTTCTTGCCGTGGGTCGAGCAGTCTATGGTCACCGGCCCCTTCGGCGTCGCCAGCGTCAAACGCTCCCGCGCGTTGACGATATCCTCGACCACGTCCCACCATAAATCGGCGCTGCCGTCGATCAGACCCGGCGCGACATAGATGGTGATCGGCGCGTCGTGCTTTTCGAGCACTGGCAGCGCTTCGGTCATGTTGTCGCGATAGGCGTCGTCGGCGGTGATGGTGGCGAACTGGCCGTCCTTGCCGCCGGCCTTGATGCGCTCGATCGCCTCGTCGAGGGTGACGAAGGCATAGCCCCTCGACTTCATGTCGGCGACGAGAGCGTCGAGGAATCGCGGGGCGATGTTGAGGTGGCGGTTAACGCCGTCCGGCTTCTCCGGCGTGGCGGTGACCCGATGCAACATGAGGATGGCGCCAATGCCGCCGACAAACGGCTTGGCCAGCGGTGCAAGGCCGGTAAAGCGGGCGATATTAAGCGCCAGTTTCCGAACTGCCTCACCACCGTCGATCATTCATTCACCTTTTGCGCCTAGGCTCGATCCAAGCACGGAACGCGCCGACGCGAACTCCTGATCGCGACGAATACGCCTTAAGGATTGAGGTATGGTTGACGCCACCGCGTCATTTGACGGCAATCGGCTCGCCGCAAGCAAGGCGTCTGCGCGCACGCCGGCTGCCGACCAGACCAGTCTGTCGGTGTCGATCGCAGATGCTGCCGCGCTCGCCTCTTACGGCGAATTCTGCCGTTCGGCGCTGTTTGCGCCGGCGCAAAGCGCGGACTGGGTTCGTGCCTGGACGGCGCAGGCTAATCCCGATGCCGTCATTGCCACGCTGACAATCGAGGACAGGCCGGTCTTTGCACTGGCACTGGAAATCACGCGAACTGGTCCATTCCGCGTCGCCCGCTTCATGGGCGGGCGCCATGCCAACGGCAATTTCGCCGCCGCCGATCCGGCATGGCTGGCAAAGGCAGATGCTGGGGGATCCGCAGGCTGGTGACGGCGATCGGCAAGGCGCGTCCCGACATCGATCTCGTTGCCTTGGAAAGGCTTCTGCCCGACCTCGATGGCGTTGCCAATCCGCTGGTGGCGTTCTCCAACTTTCCGAGCCCAAACCTGTCGCTCGCCGTCAATCTCGACGGTGGTTTCGATGCGCTGCTGTCGCGTGTGGGCGGCAAGCGCAAGCGCAAGAAGCACCGTTCGCAGACACGAAAATTCGAGGCGGTCGGCGTTCATCGCCGCATCGAGGCGCAGACACCCGAAGACGTGAACCGGCTGCTCGACGCTTTCTTCGAGATGAAGGAGTTCCGCTTCGCCAAGATGGGCATCGCCAATGTCTTCGGCGAGCCGGAGGTGCGGGCTTTCTTCCGTGCCCTCTTCGCCGGCGCGCTGGCCGAGGAGAAACCGGCCTTTGTGCTGCATGGGCTCGAAGTGGCCGGCAAGCTGCGTGCAATCACCGGCTCGAGCCGCTCGGGCAAACGCCTGATCTGCGAATTCGGCGCCATCGCCGAGGACGATCTCGGCCACACCAGCCCCGGCGATTTCCTTTTCTTCGACATCATCGAGGAAGCCTGCCAAACAGGCTTCGATGTCTATGATTTCTCGGTCGGCGACGAGCCCTACAAGCGGCTCTGGTGCGATATCGAGACCCAGCATTTCGAGGTGCTGGCGCCCCTGACGCTGAAGGGACGCGCCCTGGCGTCGGCGCTGCGGCAGGGCGCACGGGCGAAAGCCTTCATCAAGAACAACCCGACGGTCTGGAAACTGACCAAGATGCTGCGCCGCAAGGCCGCCGGACAGGCAGCGCCCGCTCCCACGGACGACGAAAACTAGCGTTCAGAAATTCAGCGCTTCGCGGAGCGCCGGGCCGGCCCTGACCCGCAGGTCGAGATCCGCCTCGATGTGGTCGATATGGTGCAGCATCAGCCGGCTCACCAACCCGCAATCGCCGCTCTCCAGCGCGCCGACCATTTCCGTGTGCTCACTGTGCCCGCAGGCCGACACGCCGGATCGTCCGTAAAGGGCGATCACCAGCGACGAACGCGCCACCAGCTCCTCCATGAAGCGCTGCAGGATGGCATTGCCGGCGACGGAGGCGAGCAGCAGATGGAAATCGCCCGACGCCTTGATTTCGGAGCGCCGCGCGGTTGGGCCGCGCTCGGCGATGAAGCGGCCTTCCTCGTCGAGCTGCGCGCGGAACGCAGCGATATCGGTGGCTGTGACCCGCCCACAGGCGGCAATGGCTATGCCCGGCTCGATCAGCCGGCGCGATGCGAACACCTGGCGCGCTTCCTCGGGCGAAGGGTTGGCGACGAAGGCGCCACGGTTGCGCTCGGTACGCACCAGCCCCTCGAAGGACAGCATCTGCAGCGCCGCGCGCGCGACGGTGCGCGAGACGTCGAACAGCGTGCCGACCTCGCCTTCCGACAGCTTGGTGCCGGGCGTCAGCCGACGGTCGACGATGGCGTCCCGCAGATTGTCGCGAATCGCCTGGGCGCGATCCTGGTTGGCGCTGTCGGCGGAATGGATCTGATCGGCAATGTTCATGGCGATGATGGTTCCCAGCCTCTTCTAGCGCGACTCGTCGCCTGCGCACGAGAGGCAAAGTGGACACGAAGCCAAAAAAGATTGCATACGATTCTTGTGCAGATCGCGCACAATCGCCCATAATTTGTGCAATGCACAAGATAGCCTACCGGCTAGGCAGTGGGCAAGAACCCCGATTTCGCTGTCGATTCAAACGCTTGGGCCGATTGCCGCCGATTGGCACGCATAATGCATTGGTTAATGCGACCAAACGGGGAAGCCTGAATGTCCAAAGCCGCCGAGATCGACATCGTCTCCGTTTCGAAAGTGTACGGAACGACGACTGCCGTCGAGGCCATCAGCCTGAAAATACCGGCAGGCACCTATTGCTGCCTGCTTGGCCCCTCCGGCTGCGGCAAGACCTCGACGCTGCGCATGATCGCCGGCCACGAAAGCATTTCGTCGGGCGATGTCCGCCTCGGCAACATTGTCGTCACCGACCTGCCGCCGGCAAAGCGTGGCACGGCGATGATGTTCCAGTCCTATGCGCTGTTTCCGCATCTCGACCTTGTCGACAATGTCGCCTTCAGCCTGAAGATGAAGGGCGTCGACAAGGAGCAGCGCCGTGCCAAGGCGCTCGACATGCTCAAGCTGATGCAGATGGAGGCCTATGCGACGCGCCGGCCGGCGCAGCTTTCCGGCGGCCAGCAGCAGCGTGTTGCACTCGCCCGCGCTCTGATCACCGATCCCGAGGCGCTGCTGCTCGACGAGCCGCTGTCGGCACTCGACCCGTTCCTGAAGATACGCATGCGCGCCGAGCTGAAGAAATTGCAGACCTCGCTTGGCATCACTTTCGTCCACGTCACCCACAGCCAGGAAGAGGCCATGGCCTTGGCGGACCTGATCGTGGTGATGAATGACGGCCGCATCGAACAGGCGGCGCCGCCGCGAGATGTGTTCGAAAGGCCGGCCACCGCCTTCGTCGCGCGCTTCATGGGTGACCACAATGTCATCTCCGGCCGGGTTACCGGCGCGCGCGACGGCATGGTCGTCTTCGACGTCAATGGTGGCGCCTCGCTCGCCGCCCGCGGGCAAGGCCGGGAGGCGGGCCAGGAGGTGGGCACGCCGATCGACATCGCCATCCGCACCGACCATGTGCGCATCGGCGAAGCACCCTCTCCCGGCCTCGGCTTCACCGGCATCGTCTCCAACATCGAATATCGCGGCGCCACGGTGAAGCTGTCGGTCACCGGCGGCGGCATCGACGATTTCACCGTTATCATCGACGATTCCGACTTCTTCGCCAAACCCGTCGCCCTTGGCGACGCCGTACCGCTCGCCTGGGATTCCGAGGACGCCATCGTCCTCGGCCGCCTTCATTCATGAATTCAACGAAGCAAAACAAAACAGGGGAATAGGAATGACAAAAACAGTAGAAACAAAGACCGGAATTTCGCGCCGTTCGTTGCTCAAGACAGGTGCGGCCGCCGTCGGCCTCGCCGCAGGCTCGGGCGCCATTACAGGCTTCCCGACCATCTGGGCGCAGTCCAACATCACGCTGCGCCAGTTCGGCACCGGCGTGTCGAACCTGAACGCGATCGCCGACAAGTGCAAGGCCGACCTCGGCATCACGCTGGAAATGACGGCGACCGATTCGGACGCGGCCGCCCAGCGCGCCGTGACCCAGCCCGACAGCTATGACATCGCCGACATCGAATACTGGATCTGCAAGAAGGTGTTCCCGAGCGGCGTGCTGCAGCCGATGGATGTCAGTAAGCTGAAATACTACGACGAACTGGTGCCGTTGTTCAAAACCGGCAAGCTGACGCCCGACAGCATCATTGCCCAGGGCACCGCGCCGCACACGGTCGGCTATGTCGAAGCGCAGGACTCAAAGACCTTCGCCAAGGCGCCGACCAAGTGGTTCACCATGGTGCCGACGATCTACAACGCCGATACGCTAGGCATCCGGCCCGACCTCGTCGGCCGCGACATCACCACCTGGGCCGACATCATGGACCCGGCCTTCAAGGGCAAGACCGCGATCCTCAACATCCCGTCCATCGGCATCATGGATGCGGCCATGATCATGGAGGCCACAGGCAGCATCGAATATGCTGACAAGGGCAACATGACCAAGGAAGAGATCGACAAGACGATCGACTTCCTCATCAAGGCCAAGCAGGCCGGCCAGTTCCGCGCCTTCTGGAAGTCGTTCGACGAGAGCGTCAACCTGATGGCATCGGGCGAAGTGGTCATCCAGTCTATGTGGTCGCCGGCCGTCGCTGCCGTGCGCTCCAAAGGCATCGCATGCCGCTTCCAGCCGCTCAAGGAGGGCTATCGCTCATGGGGCGGCGGCCTTGGCCTTGCCGCCCATCTCAAGGGCGCCGAGCTCGACGCCGCCTACGAATACATCAACTGGTATACGTCGGGCTGGGTCGGCGGCTATCTCAACCGCCAGGGCTACTATTCCGCCAATATGGTCTCGGCCAAGAAGTTCATGTCCGAGGACGAATGGGGCTACTGGATCGAAGGCAAGCCGGCCAAGGGCGAGATCAAGGCGCCGGACGGCACCGTCATGGAAAAGGCCGGCGCCGTGCGCGACGGCGGCTCGTTCGAAGAGCGTATGGGCAAAGTCGCCTGCTGGAACTCGGTCATGGACGAGGACCGCTACATGGTGAAGCGCTGGAACGAATTCATCGCGGCGTAGAGCGGACGCGTTCACTGTGATGTTGCGATCCTTCGCGCCCCCCTCTGTCCTGCCGGACATCTCCCCCACTTGGGGGGAGATTGGCAGCGTCATGGCCGGCTCTTCGTTAGCAACGTTGGAGTTTGGCGAAGGCCGTTATGAGAGTTCGATCTCCCCGCTCGTGGGGGAGATGTCCGGCAGGACAGAGGGGGGCGCGAAGGATCGCAAGTCATCGCGATCACGCGGAGGATTTTCCCAATGACAGTCGCGCTCGAACGCCCCGCCATCGCAGCAGCCAAGCCCGCCAGACGCCGCCGCGTCTCCCTTGGCGCCGTCACGCCCTATTTGCAATCGGCGCCGCTGGCGGTCATCCTCGGTGCGTTCCTGCTCTTGCCAATCATCATGATCGTCGTCGTCTCCTTCTGGGACTACGACTTCGCCGCCATGTATCCGGATTTCCTGACGACGAACTATTCCGACGTGCTGGGATCATGGGTCACCTGGAAGACCTATCTCAACACCATCAAATTCGCTGCCATCGTCTGGGCTCTGACCTTGTTCATCGGCTTCTGGGTCGCCTATTTCCTCGCCTTCCATATCCGCACCACCGCCATGCAGATGGTGCTGTTCCTTGTCTGCACGGTGCCGTTCCTGACCTCCAACATCATCCGCATGATCTCGTGGATCCCGGTGCTTGGCCGCAACGGGTTGATCAACTCGACGCTGGTGCAATTGGGGCTGGTGCCAAAACCCATCGAATGGCTGCTCTATTCGGAATTCGCCGTGGTGCTGGCCATGGTGCATCTCTACACGCTGTTCATGGTAACGCCGATCTTCAACACGTTGATGCGCATCGACCGCTCGCTGGTCGAGGCCGCGCGCGATGCCGGCGCGTCCGGCTGGCAGGTCTTGTGGAACGTCGTCATCCCGCTGGCCAAGCCCGGCATGGCGATCGGCACCATCTTCGTCGTCACGCTGGTGATGGCCGATTTCTCCACTGTGCAGGTGATGTCGGGCGGCCAGAGCGCGTCGGTCGCACTGATGATGAAGAACCAGATGTCGCTGCTGCAGTATCCCGCAGCCGCCGCCAATGCCGTAGTGTTGCTGGTGTTGGTACTGTTGATGGTCGCGGGCATCCTGCGCATCGTCGACATCCGCAAGGAGCTTTGAGGTGAGCCACGAAAAACGCACCCTCGAATTCTATGTGCTTGCGGTCTTCTTCACTCTGTTCGTGCTGTTCCTCTACGGCCCGCTGTCGGCGATCCTGATCCTTTCTTTCCAAGGCGAGACCGGCGGCCTCACCTTCCCGCTCAATGGCGTGTCGCTGCACTGGTTCGCCAATCTGTTCGAGCGCCAGGCGGTCGGCGATTTCGGCGGCAGCTTCAAGCGCTCGCTCGTGCTCGGCCTCATGGTGATGATCGTCACCGTCGTCGTGTCGCTGCTGGCAGGGCTCGCTTTCCGGCAAAAATTTCGTGGCGCCACCGCTTTGTTCTACCTGGCGGTCGCCAGCCTCGTCGTACCCTCGATCATCATTTCGCTCGGCATCGGCGTCGTCTTCCAGCAGGTCGGCTTCCGCCCGGCCTGGTACACATCGGCCTTCGGCGCGCACCTGACCTGGACCTTGCCCTTCGGCGTGCTCATCATGTTCGCCGTCTTCAACCGCTTCTCGCCCGCCTATGAGGAAGCAGCGCGTGACCTGGGCGCCAACTCCTGGCAGACCTTCGCCCATGTCGTGCTGCCGATGATCGCGCCGAGCCTGATCGGCGTCGGCCTGTTCGGCTTCACGCTGTCCTATGACGAGTTCGCCCGCACGCTGATGACGTCGGGCACCTTCAACACGCTGCCGCTCGAGATCTACGGCATGACCACCAATGTCACGACGCCGGTGCTCTACGCGCTGGGCACGGTGACCACCGTGTTCTCCTTCCTGGTGATCCTGGCCACACTGGGCGCCATCCTCTATGTTGGCCGCAGGCGGGCCAGGGTTTGATTGTGCAGATACTGGTGGTGAACCCCAACACGACGGCGAGCATGACCGAGACGATCGCGGCGGCGGCGCGCGGCGTTGCCGGCGCCGGGACCGAGGTGATCGCGGTCACCTCCTCGATGGGCCCGGCCTCGATCGAGGGCTATTATGACGAGGCATTGGCCGTGCCCGGCCTTTTGATGGAGATCGCCGCCGGCGAACGTGCCGGGGCTCAGGCCGCCATCATCGCCTGCTTCGACGATACCGGCCTGGATGCGGCACGCGCCATGGCCTCCATTCCGGTCATCGGCATCTGCGAGGCCGCACTCGGTGTCGCCTCCTACATTGCCCAGCGATTCACAGTGGTGACGACCACCGAACGCTCGCGTGTCCCTGTCGAGGGGCTGGTGCAGCGCTATGGCATGGCCGGGCGTGCCCGCGTGCGCGCCGCCGACATTCCCGTACTCTCGCTTGAAGACGCTGCTTCCGGCGCTGTCGAGAAACTGCGCGCCGAGATCGCCCGCGCCATAGCGGAAGACCGCGCCGAGGCCATCGTGCTCGGCTGCGCCGGCATGGCCGACCTGGCACACCGGTTGCAGCAAGAGTTCGACCTGCCCGTCATCGACGGCGTCGGCGCCGCCCTCAAACAGGCCGAGGCGCTGATCGCATTGGGCCTGTCGACCTCGAAGCGCGGCTCCTATGCCAGTCCGCTGGCCAAGCCCTATCGCGGCGTGCTGAAATCCTTCTCGCCGGGGGTGGTCGCCGCGGAGTGAACGCTATGAAGCCTACCGTCCGCGCATTGTCTCCGCCGGAACTGACCGTTCTCATCGACTGGGCGGCGGCTGAAGGCTGGAACCCTGGCCTTGATGATGCCGCCGCGTTCCGGCCAACCGATCCTGAAGGGTTCATCGGCGCTTTTGTCGACAACGAGATGACCGCCGCCATCTCGGCTGTCGCCTATGGCGGCAACTTCGGTTTCATCGGTCTCTACATCTGCCGACCAGACATGCGCGGCAAAGGCCATGGCAAAGCAGTCTGGAATGCGGGCATGGCCAGGCTGGCCGGCCGAACGGTCGGCCTCGACGGGGTCGCCGCGCAGCTGGCGAATTATCGCCGCACGGGATTCAGCTCGGCGTACGAAACCATCCGCTTCAGCGGCCGTATCGCGACCCCGCCCGTCCGAAGCGAAGGGGTGCGCATGATAACCACGCAACTCGTGCCCGACATCATCGCCTATGACGCCCGCTGTTTCCCCGCGCCTCGACGAGCCTTCCTGCACCGCTGGGCGCAGCCGCCGCATTGCGGGTTCGCCGCGATCAGTTCACTCGGCACCATAGGCTACGCCGTGGCTCGTCCCTGCCGTTCGGGTTACAAGATCGGCCCGCTGTTTGCCGACGACACCGAGACGGCGATGCAGCTCATGGGCAGTCTGGCTGCCGCATGCGAAGGTGGCGACCTGCATATCGACGTTCCTGCCGAAAATTTCGATTTCACCACGGCGCTTTCAGCAATTGGTTTCAGGCCGACCTTCACCACCACGCGCATGTACAAGGGCCCGCCTCCGAAGGTCGACTCGCGCCGAATATTTGGCGTGACGACCCTGGAGTTGGGGTAGATCCCGGCGCCGACTGACAGGCTTGGTTTTTCGGGAGCCGGCGGGCGATGGACGAGCCGATCCGTAGTAGCGCCGCCTAAGTCGAATTGTCTGATGTCTCAGGCGGCGCTACGTCGTCCCGGCACGGGGTTACCCGGCGTCTCGTGGCCGATCGGCGTCACCAGAGTGAGGTCGGGATAGCCGCTTTCGATCAGCTCGACGGCGGCCTGCGCCACCTCATCGTCCGCCTGCAGCATGGACATGAAGACCTCAGTGCTGTCGCCGACCAGTCGGCTGATGCCTTGCGCATCGGCCGGTCCGCATTCGACAATGACCAGATCATAGGCAGTGGTCAGCGACTGCATGATGATCGGCAGCCGGTCGGCGGCGCGCATGGCGCGAACCGGATCGGCGGTGCCGACGGGAACGACATGGCAGTCGGAATAGAGGTCGGCGTGAATGACGTCGCTGAACTGCGCTTCCGAAGCCAGCAGATTGGTGATGCCGGGGAAAAGTCCGCTGTCCAGCATCGGCCGCGAGGCGGCACCTGACGCCGTGAGATCGAGCAGCAGCACACGCAGGCCAGCGTCGGAGACTTCGCGCGCTACCAGCACTGCCGATGCAGCCGCCTCATCGCCTTCGGGCGACACGAAGATGGCGCGCGCAGCACCGCTGGCGATCAGCTTTTCCGCCGCCTTCTCGACATCGATCTCGCCAAGGCTGGAGCGTACCCGCTCGGGTTCGGATTGCGGTTCTGGATCGGCAGCCGCTGCTCCTTCCAGCACTGAAGGAGCCGGCTCCTGCTCCGGCTCGGGCGCCAGTTCAGACTCCATGGCCGTCCGCTGATCGACCACCTCCTCGGCCACGACTGCGGCCGGTTCCGGGTCGACGACCGGCGCCGACATTGCCGGCATCGCAACCTGTTCGATGCGGTCCAAGCGGGCCCCTGGGGCCGGACGCATGGCGCGGCCGGAAAACAGCTCCTGCAGCAGCGTGATGACCGACATCAGCAGCAGCGAGCCGACTAAGGCGGCGCCGACGATCGGCACGAGCTTGGGGAAATAGGGTTCCGACGGCACGCGCGCCTCGGAAAACACGCTGGCATCGACCGGCAGGTAATTCTTGCGCGAGGACACTTCGCGGAAGCTCGCCATATAGGATTCAAGCTGCTGGCGCCGGACGTTCGCCTCGCGCTGCAGCGCATCCAGCTGGACCTGCTCCTCGCCGGCCCGCGACGACGCCGCTTTCAGCTTGTTGACGTCCGATATCAGCTGGTTTTCGCGCGCCTGGGCGGTCTGCGCCTGCGTCAGCAACCCGCGCATGATTTTTTGCGCTTCGTTGCGGATCTGGCCGTCGAGATCGGCAAGCTGCGACCTCATCGCCCGCAGGCGGGGATGGTTGTCGAGCAAGGTGGTGGAAAGATCGGCGATGTTGGTTCTGAGCTCGATCTGACGCTCACGCAGCCGCTGGATCAGATCGGAAGACAGCACTTCGGGTACAGCGTCCAGCGAACCGCCATTCTGCAGAGCCTGGCGCACCCTTTCGGCCGTCGCCTCGGCCGAAGCGCGGCTGGCGCGCACACGCGACAGTTCGGTCGATAGCTCGGACAATTGCTGTGTCGCCAGCACCGAATTGTTGCCGCCCATCAACAGGTCCGACTGGGCGGAACGGAAGGCCGCGACCTTGGCCTCTGCATCCCTGACCTGCTTCTGCAGATCGTCGATTTCCGGCCCGAGGAAGGCGGTCGCGGCGGCGTTCGACTTGGTCTTGGCGTCCGCCTGATAGGCCAGGTAGGCCTTGGCGATGGCGTTCGGAATGTCAGCGGCAAGCTGGGGATCTTCAGAGGAAAATTCGACGGCGATGACGCGGGTCTTTTCCACGCCATAAACATTGAGCTTGTCGCGCATCTTCGTCAGCACGCGCTCTTCGAGCGGAATTTCTTCCGGATCGCTCTTCAGCCCGGCAATGACCAGGAGCCGGGTGACCGGCGACATGCCGAGCGCATAGTTGAACTCGGGCTTGTCGCCCAGCTTAAGGTCGGCAGCCACCTGCTTGAGAATGTCGGACGAGGAAATGACCTGAACCTCGGTTGCTACACCTTCCGCATCGAGCACAGGTTTGTCGTCTTCATTGGTACCGGCAGGCCGCGTATAGGCCGACTCGCTCAACTGGATTTTCAGCTGCGTCGTCGCCTTGTAATGCGGCGTGGCAAGCCACGCGAACGCGAAGGCGAGACCAGTGACGAGAAGCGTGATCACAAGAATGCGCAGCCAGTTCCGCGCCAGGCTGGCGAAGAGCTGTCTCAGGTCGACATCGACATCTGCGGCCGCGGACTGGTCGGACATGCATTCCTGCTCCGGAACATGAGGCTAGATGGTAGCGTAAACAACTATGGTAACTCAGCCGTTAAGATCGCGGTAAGCAGCTGTTAGGGTTTGCTGACATCCGGTAAACAAAGCCAGCAAAACTATACGGCTTTTTGTCGATTGCCGCCAAATCGGCCGCGTCCCTTTACCGGCCATTAACCCTAACAGGATGATAACGAACCCAGATCCTTAAGGTTTGCCGCTGTGTCCTGGCGGCCATAGCGACGAAGGTGTGTGTCCGATCATGAAAAGCGCTGCTGGTCTGTTTCGCGCTCTGCTGGCCGTGTCGATGCTCGCCGGCTGCTCCAGCTACCGGCCGACGCCGGCGGCCTTCCACGAGGTACTCGACCAGCCCTATCGGCTCGGCGCCGGCGACCGTGTCCGCGTCACCGTGTTCGAACAGGACGGTCTGACCAACACCTACAGTGTCGATCAGTCCGGCTACATGTCCTTCCCGCTGGTCGGCGCGGTGCCGGCGCGCGGCCACACGGCCCAGCAGCTGGAAAAAGCGCTCGCCGACAAACTGCGCCAAGGCTATCTGCGCGACCCCGACGTGTCGGTCGAGATCGATCGCTACCGGCCGATCTTCGTCATGGGCGAAGTGGGCGCCGCCGGCCAGTATTCCTACGTGCCGGGCCTCACCGTGCAGAAGGCCATCGCGATTGCCGGCGGTTTCTCGCCGCGCGCCAACCAGGAAAGCGTCGACATCACCCGCGACATCAACGGCAAGGTGATGACAGGCCGGGTGGTTACCTCCGATCCGCTGCTGCCGGGCGACACGGTCTACGTTCGCGAACGCCTGTTCTGACATCAACGTGGCGGACCAGCTCAGGATCGTCCACTGCTTTCGCTCACCCGTCGGCGGGATCTTCCGGCATGTGCGCGACCTGACGGAGGCCCAGCTCGCCGCCGGACATGTTGTCGGCATCGTCTGCGATTCGACCACCGGCGGCGAATACGAGGAACGCCTGTTCGACCAGATGAAGGACAGCCTGGCGCTCGGCATCCATCGCACGCCGATGCAGCGCCATGTCGGGCCGGGCGACTTCGCCTCGGCCTGGCGTACCTATCGAATCATCAAGGAATTGCGGCCGGACGTGTTGCACGGGCACGGCGCCAAAGGTGGCGCCTATGCCCGTCTGTTCGGCTCATTGTTGCGGGTATCTAGGTCTCGCGTAGCCCGCCTCTATTCGCCGCATGGCGGCTCCCTCCACTATGACGAAACGACGACGACCGGGAAGCTGTTCTTCGCGCTCGAGCGCTTCATGGCGCGCTTCACCGACTGCCTGCTGTTCGTCTCCGACTATGAGCGGCGCACCTATCGCAAGAAGGTCGGCGAACCGCCTATCCCGAACACGCTGGTCTATAACGGCCTGCGCGCCGCCGAGTTCGAACCGGTGGTCGCACAGCCCGACGCAGCCGACCTGCTCTACATCGGCATGATGCGCGACCTCAAAGGGCCTGACATTTTCATCGAGGCGCTGGTGCTGGCCGGGTCCCAGCTTGAGCGCCGCTTGACCGCGGTCATGGTCGGCGATGGCGACGACCTGCCGCGCTACCATGCGCAGGTGAAACGGCTGGGCCTCGAAAAACAGGTCCGCTTCTTGCCGCCTATGCCAGCCAGGGAGGCATTTTCGCTGGCCGATCTGGTCGTCGTCCCCTCCCGCGCGGAAGCCATGCCCTATATCGTTCTGGAGACGCTAGCGGCCGGCAGGCCGATGATCGCCACGGCCGTCGGCGGCATTCCCGAAATCTTCGGTGAGGGATCCCCTGCCCTGATCCGTCCCGATCCGCGCCAACTCGGCGACAAGGTGGGTGAAGCGCTGCGCGATCTCGACGCCTACCGGCGCGTCATGCCCGATACGGCCAGCCTCAAGGCGCGATTCGGCGCCGATGTGATGGCCGCCGAAATCGAAAAGGCCTATTTCGCCGCGCTTAACAGATAGAGGACCCTCCAAAACCACAAGTTGTCTCAAGGTTTTTTTAGCTCTCTTTCTGCTATCGTCATCGCGGAAGCTTGTGGGAAACCCGATGAACGAGACCGACCCCACGCGCCGCTTTTCGGCCGATGCGGTGCGCAAATTCGACAGTCCTGCCGAGAGCCCCACGCCCGGCGGCATGAACAGTGTTGCCCGCCAGGTCGCCTCGCAATACCGGCGCGATACGATGTCGCCGGTCATGGTCAGCGGCGTATTGCGCATAGGCGAATTCGGCTTGCTGTTCCTGTCGGGGCTCGCGCTCTACTTCCACTTTGTCGGCTTCTTCAACTATCTCGCCTGGCAATATCCGCTGACCATTGCCGCGGCGTCATTCGTGGCCGTGGTGCTGCTCGACGTCAGCGATTGCTACCAGATCTCCGCCTTGATGCGACCGATCTCCAATCTCGGCCGCGTGCTGATGGTCTGGGCCGGCACCTTCGCGCTGATGGCGCTGACGGCCTTCATCATGAAAATGTCGGAGGATTATTCGCGTCTGCTGTTCGGCACCTGGTTTGTCGTCGGCCTGCTTCTGCTGTTCGGCCTCAGGCTGGTGATGTCGAAGCTGATCCGGCGCTGGGCGCGCAACGGCCGCATGGAACGCCGCGCCGTCATCGTCGGCGGCGGCAAGGCGGCCGAGATGCTGATCCGCTCGGTCGAGAAGCAGCCAGACAACGACATCCGTATCTGCGGCATCTTCGATGACCGCGGCGACAAGCGCTCGCCGCCGATCGTGGCCGGCTATCCCAAGCTCGGCACCATTTCGGAGCTGATGGAATTCGCCCGCATCGCGCGCATCGACATGCTGATCGTGTCGCTGCCGCTGACTGCCGAAACGCGCGTGCTGCAACTGCTGAAGAAGCTGTGGGTGCTGCCGGTCGACATCCGGCTCTCGGCGCATTCCAACGCGCTGCAGTTTCGCCCGCGCGCCTATTCCTACATCGGCTCGGTGCCGATGCTCGACATCTTCGACAGGCCGATCAACGACTGGGATTCGGTCGCCAAGCGCGCCTTCGACATCGTCTTCTCGCTGATCGGCATCATCCTGTTTTCACCGGTGATGCTGGCGACTGCCATCGCCATCAAGCTCGACAGCAAGGGTCCGGTGCTGTTCAAGCAGAAGCGGCACGGCTTCAACAATGAGATCGTCGAAGTCTACAAATTCCGCTCCATGTATACCGACCGCTCCGACCCGACCGCCAAGCAGACGGTGACCAAGAACGATCCGCGCGTCACCCGCGTCGGCCGCTTCATCCGCAAGAGCTCGATCGACGAGCTGCCGCAGTTCTTCAACTCGCTGTTCGGCACGCTGTCACTGGTCGGTCCGCGCCCGCATGCGATTGCCGCGCAGTCGCACAACCTTCTCTACAATGAGGTGGTCGACGGCTATTTCGCCCGCCACAAGGTCAAGCCCGGCGTTACCGGCTGGGCGCAGATCAATGGCTGGCGCGGCGAGATGGACACCAATGAGAAGATCCGCATGCGCACGGAATACGACCTCTATTACATCGAGAACTGGTCGATGCTGTTCGATCTGCGCATCCTGCTCATGACGCCGCTGCGGCTGCTCAACACGGAAAACGCCTATTGAGCGCGATTTCCCATGATGTGCCGCAGGCTGCGGTCAATGCCAAGCTGATCGGGCTGATATCCTCCGGCGCGGTGTTTTTCGGCGTCTTCCTGTCAGGCTTCGTCATCGACGAACCGGCGCCCTACGATCTTTTCATGCTCGGGCTGATCGGGGTGTGGGTGCTGTTTGGCCTGCGCATATCGCGCGCCGCCGTGCCGCTGCTCGTGCTGCTGATCACGATGAACATCGGCGGCATGATTGCCATGACGCAGATGGCCGATCTCGCCAACACACCGCTCTATCTCGCCGTCTCGCTGTTTCTCGCGTTCACCGCGGTGTTCTTCTCGTCGGTGACGGCGGTGCAGCCCGGCCTCTACCGGCTGATCTTCATCGCCTATGTCGTCTCCGCGGTGGTGACCTCGCTGCTCGGCATTGCCGGCTATTTCCACGCTTTCCCGGGCGCTGAAATCTTCACCAGATACGACCGCGCCCAGGGCGCCTTCCAGGATCCGAACGTGTTCGGGCCGTTCCTGGTGCTGCCCGGCATCTATCTGCTCTATCTCCTGTTGACCGGCTCGATCGCGCGCATGCCGCTTCTGGCGGTGCCGCTGCTGATCATCACCGCCGGCATTTTCTTCTCCTTCTCGCGCGGCGCCTGGGGCATGTTCGCCGTCTCGGCCATCCTGCTCACCGGCGCCCTGTTCCTGCAAAGCAACAGCGGCAAGTTCCGGCTGCGCGTCATCATCATGACCATTGCCGCCGTCACCCTGCTGGTGGTCGCCATGATCGTCATTCTGCAGCTGCCCGGCGTCGGCGAGATGTTTTCCAGCCGCGCCCAGCTCGAACAGAGCTACGACACGGCGCGCCTTGGCCGCTTTGCCCGCTACACGATCGGCTTCGAGATGGCGCTCGAACATCCGCTCGGCATCGGCCCGCTGGTGTTCGGCACCATTTTCGGCGAAGACACGCACGACATCTGGCTGAAGACGCTGATGGATTATGGCTGGCTCGGCTTCGTCTCGTTCCTGTCGCTGACGCTGTGGACGATCGCGGCCGGCTTCCGCATCCTTTTGCGCGACCGGCCATGGCAGCCCTATCTGCTCTGCGCCTACGTCGCTTTCATCGGCAATATCGGGCTCGGCACCTTCATCGACATCGACCACTGGCGCCATGTCTACCTGCTGCTCGGCCTGATCTGGGGCGCGATCGCGCTGGAATACAGGCATCAGCGCGGGTTGCGGGCGGTGGCGCAACGCTAAACCGATGGGAAAGCCGCCGAGTTCGGATGACTTCGCCTTCGGAACGAATTGCGACCGACGATTTCGTCTATCTCGCGATACCGGTCACCCGCTCGGGATACCGCACTGCCAGCATCGATTTGGTGGCGTGATCGGCAAAGATGGCGCTGACCTTTTCGGCGTCGAACCGCGCCCTGCGTTTGCGCTTCTCGTCGTCCAACAAGATGCCGCTGATGGCATCGAACTTGCGGCCAAAATTCTTCATCAACCCTCTCTTGACCGGCCAGCTGCGGCTGAAGCGTCCGGCCCAGGGGGTGCCTTTCGCCAGGTCGCGATAGACAGCCATGGCGTCGACCTCGACACCGACTGGCCGAGGCTCCCAAGGTTTGCCCCACGCGAAGTGCCGCGCATAGCACCTGCTGAAAGGGATCTGGCTGCTGTAGTTGGTCATCACGTTCCAGAACGGGTGCATCGTCTGCCATCGGCCTTCGAAGGCCACGTTCAATGCGCCCTGATCCATTCCGTAGACATGCTCGGACGCCAGCTGCCGCGTGCGCTCCAGAAGCCCCTCAGCCCTGAGCAGGGGCATGTTGAAGAGAAGAACGCCGGCGTTGAATTTCGGCGCTCCAGGCTGCATCGGCAGATGTTGCCTGTACTTTGCATCGAAGTAACTCTGCTCGTCGTGAGCGGCCAGCAACGGTGCATTGAGCGGGGTGTTGCAGAGATCGGCTATCGATCGGTTGAAAAGCACGTCGGCGTCTGAATAGGCGATGCGGTCGTATGGCTCGAATTCAGGCAATTGATCGGCAAACAGCCTGATGTAGGTCGCAAGGGTGGGATGCGTTCCACGGTTGAAGTTCGTCGCCTCCATGAATTTCGTTACGTCGATGATGCCGATCCTCCCATCGAACAAACGCTCACCGGCAGACCGGTCTTCGGCGGAGATCATGCCAGTGTGCAGGATAAAGCCGTCGACCGGTGCCGAAACATCCAGGACGCGGCGAGCCGCCAGACAGGCAAAGGGGAAGAATTTTTGGTCGGCAGCAAAAAAGAAACATGATCTCTGTTGCATGCTACAATGCCCGCCCGTTGACTGTGGCCCGTCGTAGCGGCTCAAGCGAACCCTCCCAGTACTTCTGGGAAACTGACGGCCAGGGCCCCGGAATCAGCTTGCTCCGCATAGATCTTGTGGGTCTTGCGGCCATCATAGTAAGCCCGCCGTTTCTTTCTCTTATCGTTGAGCAGAAGCCCCCGAGCGGCATCGATCCGGCGCCCCAGCCTCTTCAGCACGCCTCGCTCGAATGGAATGCGTTGCCGAAAGCGTTGAAGCCAAGGCGTGTCCTTCGCAAGGTCGCGATAGACCGCCAAGGCGTCGAGCTCTACGCCGACCTGGCCTCCCCATGGCTTGCTGCCTGAAAAATGCCGGGCGTATGCCTGAGAGAATCGATACTCTTTCGTGTAGTTGGACATCAAATTCCAGTTCGGATGCATCGTCTGCCACTTGCCTTCGAAAGCGATGTTTAGCGCGTTCTGGTCGTTCAGCTTTTTCTCGATGGCGACTTGACGGGTATGCTCCAAAAGCGATTGCGCACGCACAGATATCATGTCAAACAGCAGCACGCCCGAATTGAAGTACGGAGCTCCCGGCTGCATCGAGAGCTTCTGCCGATAGGTCGGCAGGAAATACATATAATCATCATGGGCCGCCAGCAGCGGGGCCTGAAGCTTCTGGCCTGTCAGGTCGCCAATGTCTCGGTTGAACAACACGTCGCAGTCCGTGTACGCGATACGATCATAAGCTTCGAATTCAGGTATCTGGTCCGCAAACAGTCGAATGAACGCGGCAATGCCGCTGTCGCGAAATCCGGATCTCACCTTCTCCATGAACGACGAAACGTCGACCAGTTCGACTTGACCCTTGAGCAGGCGCCGCGCCACCCGCATGTCATCGTCGCCTGCGTCAACGTAAAGAATGAAGCCTGGCGTCGTCGCCGCCGAGACGTCCAATATTCTGCGCGCTGTCAAGCATGCATACGGAAAATAGCCCCCGTCAGCCGCAAGAAAAAAGCAGGAGTTCACGTCCAATCCTTCTCGTCGCTCGAGCGCGAGCCATATCCTCTTGGTGTTTCATCGACAAGTTGGATGTTGGTGCTCACTATTGAACGTTTGCCTGGATATTTGGGTGCGTCCCACTTTCTCAGCTATCCGCAGAGCCGCCGCGATTCCGCACGCTGTCGCCAAGCGAGGTGATATTCGTTCGGCTCGTTCACATGCACCGTTTTAGCCCTTGCACCACAACTCTCGAAAATATAAGGCTTTGCGCGGTCCGGAGTGTAGCGCAGCCCGGTAGCGCACTTGACTGGGGGTCAAGGGGTCGTCGGTTCGAATCCGGCCACTCCGACCAAACAACACAGGCGACTAGCTGCTTCCCCCAAGTGGCCATGCAATTTCTCAGCCCCACTGCAGCGACCAGCAAGATGCGTTCTTACGGTGTCGCACCGGCATGTCGCTCCAAGAAAAATTCGATCGGGCCGGTAAGAAAAGCAGCCTCCTGCTTGATCTTCTCGTCGCTCCATTCCCACCACCGGATCGCCAGCAACCTCCCAATGACATCATCTGAAAAGCGATAGCGGATGAGCTTGGCCGGGACCCCGCCGACGATGGCGTATGGCGGCACATCCCTGGTGACGACGGCCCCGGCCGCGACAATGGCGCCATCGGCGATGTGAATGCCTGGCATGATCAGCGCATCGCGGCCGATCCAAACATCATTGGCAATGGTGATGCCCACGGGTTCGCCACCGTGTTCAGTGGGATCAACTGATTCCATCAAGCGGCTATGGATCGGGAATGTGGTTGCAGCCCAGGGCGTGTGACTTCCTCCCGAACACTCAAAGCTGACATTGCCGGCCACCGAACAAAACGCCCCTATGGTCAACGGAGTGGCGGCAGACGTTCCAAACACCTTCCTCCGGCTCACCCCATAGGTGTGACGTCCGAGGATCACGGTTGAGGGCAGCCTGGATCGAAACGGATTCCTCATGCATAGCCATCCCGTCACAGTGACTTCCTATGCTTCTGATGCCATAAATCCAAGGGCGTCCGCCACAGACGATATCTACCGGCCTTTGCAACCTGCTGGCCGACTGGCACCGAGCCGTAAGCATTAAAGAACGCATGTACGCGCGGCTCAGCGAACTGCTTTTTGCCTCGGGTGTTGTAGTGCCGGATCGGCAGGCGATGCGGGCTGATGGTTCGGCCGTTTTGAGAAAGGGCTACCCCGAGGCAAAACTGCTCCGGCGCCCATGTGTCGGTCACCTCATGAACCACCTTGATAGCGGCGAAAGCGTCAACCATAGCACTGAGGCTTTCTCGGTGAATTCCAACGATGCCGCTGTTCCACATCGGCTCCTGGCCGGTCAAAACCTGGCCGCCGATGCTGATGTTCTTGCCCGGCAGCGCACGTTGATAGATGCGGTGCTTCCCTTCGCACAGGCGCATGATGGAGTGGATCGCAGAAATCGAGTGGAAGCCCTTCGACGGGTCACCCACCGGGTACATGTCGGTGTCCATGAAAAGCAGCCGATCAGCTCGCCGCAAAAGCTCACGCATCGTCCCGGCCTTGATGCCGAAATGATATCTTCCACCGAAAGACCACTGCTCTTTCTGTTCGGTCGTTATAAGCATTGTCTCAATGGGATAACCGCGAAAGAGTTCAGACCTGTCCGTTGCGACAGTTATTCTGGCGGTCGGGCAATGGTGCAAAAGCTTGAGGGCGCTGAGCAGCGCGCCGCGATGGTAAAGCTCGTTCTCACCATAGGCGATGTAACCAAAAACGTCGTTCATTCCGCCACGTATAATGGGTCGTTCAATCTTCTACTAGCTGCGCTCGCAGTCGTTTTGCTCCCAGAAATCTCCTGCTGAAATCAGCCGACGATTCGCTACTGGCACACATCGACCCATTCGGCGCCGACGATCTGTGCCATGCGCTGCGGGCTGAGCCTTACAGCGGCGTTGGTGGCGCCGGCCGCGGGCACGACTTCATCGAAGGCGCGCAGCGAGACGTCGCAATAGACCGGCAGCGGCGCCGGCAAGCCGAATGGGCAGACGCCGCCGACGGGATGGCTGGTAATCGCGACAACCTCGTCGGCGTCAAGCATGCGCGGCTTGCCGCCGAAACGGTCCTTGAATTTGCGGTTGTCGAGCCTCGACATGCCGCCGGCCACGATCAGCATGGTCTCACCGCCGACGCGCAGGCAGATGGTCTTGGCGATCTGCGCCGGCTCCACGCCATGCGCCTCAGCCGCCAGCGCCACCGTCGCGGAACTCGCTTCGGTGACGAGCACTTCGACATCGGGCGCATGGGCAGCCAGGAAGGCGCGCACGGATTCAAGGCTCATCTCGGCATTGTCCCATTCGAAAACGGTTAGCGTTCACACTGGATAGCTTCACGCTCGGTCGGCGGCAACCTCCCCGCCCCTCGACGGCTGCAGCGGTACCAGGCCGGGCGGGTCGCGCCGCATGTCAGCAACACAAGGCGCATCCCCCGTGCGGGAGATGTGTTCGGGCTGCTGCATTGGTAGGTCGCAATGGATCAGGGCCGGCGCTGATGCTGTGCTCCCACGACCAACCGGAGAGATCATCATGCTCAAGCTCGCCTCGGCTCTGGCGCTGCTGCTTATCGGGACGGCACCGCTGCTTGCCGACGACATGCCGATGAACGCGGACGCCATCAAATGGGGCCCTGCTCCTGCTGTGCTGCCCGCCGGCGCGGACATGGCTGTCATCGCCGGGGACCCCTCGAAGGATGGCATCTACGTGCTGCGGTTGAAGCTGCCGGCCGGCTACAGGATTGCCGCGCACAACCATCCCACCTCGGAATATGTGACGGTGATTTCCGGCAATTTTCATATCGGCATGGGCGACAAGCTCGACGAGACCAAGGGCATCGAACTGACCGCCGGCGGCTTCGGCGTAGCCCACAGGGAATGAACCATTACGCCTGGACGACAAGCGCTACGATCGTCCAGGTTCATGGCGAGGGGCCGTTCGCGATCACCTACGTCAACCCGGCGGACGATCCGAGCAAGAAGTGACATTCGCCGTTGGGCGAATGCAACAAGCCCGCCAGGGCAAACCATGGCGGGCTTGTTGAACGACGCTTGGCCGTTGTTTATGAAACGGACCGGTTTTCCACAGGCGCCGTGGGCGCCGGGGCATCGATCAGGGCCGTTTCCGGCAATTGCAATGCTGCGGCGATCCGGCGAAGTTTCGTCGGATCGGTGTCCTTGCCGCTCTCTATGTCGGCAATCTCGCTGGTCGACAGACCGCAGGTCAGGGAAAGCTCTTCAATACTGTATCCCTTTGTCTCCCGGATGGCTTTGAGGCCGGGGTGCTCGAGCGCAACGTCGGCCGCCAGCCTGGAGAAGGGTTCGTGTTTTGCAGTTTGGGCCATTGGCAACTCCATGGGGCTAAAGAGTTTTGGATCAAATGATAGGGTGTTGCCTGAGAGCCGGGACAATGCCCGCTTGACGGCGATTTGCCAAGGCCCAAACCGACCGTCACAGCATCGTGAACCGGCGTCAAAACCGCAGGCGCCAGGGCACATATAGGATCTCCGCCCCGATCTCCCAATCAAGTTCTTTTGAAGGGCCGCAGGCCGAAGTGTTCAGCGGTTTTGCGCCGCTCGCGCGTTAGCCTGATGTTGCTGGCAGCCGCATCGGGCCAGCTTTTCCCAAGAGGATCAGATCCATGACATTCAAGACATCAGCCATCGTGCTCGCCACGATTTCAGGCCTCGCTGGCGCGAGCATGGTCGCGGCGCAAGCCGCCGAGGCCGTGCGCATTCGCGGCACGGTGACCGCCTTTGCCGGAGCGACGCTGACGGTGAAGACCCGCGAAGGCGCTACCGACGCCATCGCGCTGGCTGAAGGGTGGAAGATTTCCGGCGTCGCCAAGGCGGATGCCGGGGATATCAAGCAAGGCGATTTCCTCGGCATTGCCTCTGTTTCGAAGGCCGATGGCGGCAGCGGCGCGCTCGAGGTGGTGATCTTCCCGGCCGCGCTGAAGGGCGCCGGCGAAGGCGACCGCCCGTGGGATCTCGAGCCCAACAGCCGGATGACCAACGGCACGGTCGCCGATGTCACCGAGATTGCAGGTCGCACGGTGACGCTGACCTACGACAATGGCCAGAAAAAGCAGATCGCGATCCAGCAGACGACGCCGGTGGTGACCTTCGCGCCGGCGACGCCCGCCGACCTCAAGCCTGGCGCTGTGGTGTTCGTCAACGCCGAGCGCGGCAGTGACGGCAAGCTGACCGCGGGCCGGGTCGTTGTCGGCACAAACGGCGTCATTCCGCCGATGTAAGTTGCCGACGAAGCCGCCAGACACAATCCAGAAACAAAATTCTACAGTCCGGAAAAACTGTCGAAAAGTTCGGAGGCGATAGTCATGACTGCGGGGTTCACCGGCACCGATCTTGCTCGGTGACGGCCAAATTCAGCCCGCGCAGAAAAGGAAACGAAGTCATGAAGAAGTCCCTCCTGTCGGCTCTCGGGCTGGCTTTTGCCCTGGCTGTCTCTCTGCCGCTCATCGGCGCCAGCAGCGCCGACGCAGCACCGCTGCACAAGAAGCATCACCACCATCATCATCATCACAACAAGCATCACCGCCATCACCATCACCACCACCACCACCACCACCACAAGAAGGTGGAGGCCAAGAAGGCCTGACACGGCCGACTTGCCCAACGGGAAGGCTGGCCCTGGAGTCCTCGCCAAGGCCGCCTTCCCGTTGGTTTTGCCAGGCGACACGTGGAAAAGCTGAAGGCAGGATTCGATGGCGCCGATGCGCCAGAACGCGAGCAACCACAGCGCACCCCAACGAACGTATCAGGCGCAAGGCCGACAACACAGCGGTTGCCAGTTGCAGGACACCACGGGTCTCTCAATGCTGTCGGAACCCGCTAGGACGGCGCCGCGAACGCGAGCACTATTGCGATCAAAATCAAAAGCGGTCCCATCCATTTGAAATGCTTCGCGACCTGCAGCCACCATGGCTGCTGACCTTTCTGGGCCTGAAAAGGACTTTGGAGCAGCCCAAAACCAACGCCTGTCATCCACAGCCCAGCGCAGAACATGATGAACTCGTCGATGTAATTTGCGACCACGCCCGTCTCCTCCGCCGGTACCTTTGGACTGGCGTTATAGTCGCAGCCGGGAGTGGCAGAAAGCGCGGTGCCAAGTGGCGGCAATGACTGCTGCCGCTACCTGACAAGAGCCGGGCGCGGACTAGGTCTTGGCCGGCCATTTGGGCACGCCACGGTGTGACCTTCGCATGGGATGCCGCGCCGCTACCTCAGCGGCCTTCACGCGAAAATGCATGATCGATGCCGGCCCCGCCAGGCGCCGTCCGTTGGCGAAGGCTAAAAATCGACGTCGCGAAAAAACGCGAAGAAAATTCGAACCACGCATGAACCTTTGCTTTGGAGGCCGCACTAACCGGCATGGACGCCGAGAAGGCGATCCCAACACAGAAGGACGCCATGGTGGCGATCCTCGATCCAGAGAAGGAAATGCTCAAATGACCAACTTCAAGCGCATCACGCTCGCCGCGGCCCTCATCGTCTCGGCCTTCGGTTCGGCTTCCGTTCCGACCTCGGCTTTCGCCAACGGCACGCATCCCACGGGCGACGGCGGCGCGGTTTGCAAGGGCTCCGGTCATTGCCTGGTGCTCTCGATCGAGTGCAAAGGCACCTATACCGACGCCACGGACAAGAATGGCACTGTCTATGGCAAGTGCAGCCAGACCGCGCAGGTTTCACCGCAGGCCAAGATCAAGCTCGCCAAGTAATCGGCCGCAGATCAGGGAAATGGCGGTCGTCCGCGGGACGGCCGCCATTTTCTTTTTGTTTTCGTGAATTGTTTTAGCGCCGGCTGAGCAACAAGCTGGCGAGAAGGCCGACCACGACCAACCCAACAGCAGCGGCTGTTGCCGGACGATCGCGCGCCGTCTTTTCGATCGCCCTGCCCTGCTTCCTGATCGCCGGCAGCGCATCGCTGACAAGGTCGGCAAGCTGCCCATAATAGTCCGAAGCGGCATCGCGCCCGTCCTCGTAGTAAGCACCGCCGCGTTTGGCCACGACTTTGCGCAAGGCGGCGAGCTCTTTGGAAAGGGTCGCGACCTGCTTTTCGAGATCGAGATCGGAGAGGGTCGAAAGCGATGCCATGATTGTTTTCCTTCTTTTTGAGAGAAGGCCAAACGCATGGCCGCAGAACCGGTTCCGGTCTGCTTGCCCGAGGCAGCGGAAAGGTTAGCGCACCTGGTCGAGCAGGCGCTTGCACTCCAGGAGGTCAAACAGCGCCTCCTGCAGCAAGGCCCGGTTGTCGCGCGACAGTTTCGATGCGCCGGGCTGGACCGGACCTTCCTCCTCGGTCTTGCCCAGGCCGAAAAAGCGGCGGCTGGGTTTTACCTTGGGCTGGCCGACCAGCATCTCGTCATCCATGCCGCGCGGCTGGGCGGCTGGCGTCAGCGGCACCTGATCGGCCTGCCTGCGCTGCGAGATCGCTTCGACGGCAGCCATGTCGCCATTGCCGATGGCGACCAGGAAATGGTTGCCGTTCTCGCGCAGCAGTTTCTGCACGCCCTTGATCGTGTAACCCTGGTCGTAGAGCATGTGGCGGATGCCCTTGATCAGTTCGACATCCTGTGGCCGGTAGTAGCGGCGGCCGCCGCCGCGCTTCATCGGCTTGATCTGGTTGAAACGGGTTTCCCAGAAGCGCAGCACGTGCTGCGGCAGATCGAGATCCTCCGCGACCTCGCTGATGGTGCGGAAAGCGTCGGGGCTCTTGTCCATGGGCGAAATCCTCACGCTGGACGGCGATCCGGCCCAGTCTGCCGAATCGGGTATCATTTCAGCGGTTTATGAAACAATATTCAAGCCCGGCGTCAAAACGGCCCGGCGTTTTCAACCGAAGCCTGCGGCAGAACCTATTTGCCGCCCTTGGCCTTGCTGTTCTGGTGCGAGCGCAGGATACGGCTTTTCAGCACGTTCGACGACTTGAAGGTCATCACCCGGCGCGGCAGGATCGGCACTTCCTCGCCGGTCTTGGGATTGCGGCCGATGCGTTCGTTCTTGGAACGGACGTGGAAGGTGGCGAAGGACGACAGCTTCACCGTCTCGCCGCGTACGATGGCTTCACAGATTTCGTCCAGCACCGCTTCGACGAGTTCTGCCGATTCAGTGCGTGACAAGCCGACCTTACGGTAAACAGCTTCGGCAAGGTCGGCGCGCGTAAGTGTCTTTCCCCCCATGCGACCGTCCCATCAGTTCAAAAAACATAAATCGATACAGGTAAAGGCAGAGCCTAAGTAATTGATCCGGCAAGGTCAAGGACCGAAACCGGACCGTTCGGCACTTACCAGCGAACGAGAACCGCGCCCCAGGTGAAGCCGCCGCCCATCGCTTCCAGGAGCACGAGATCACCCTTCTTGATGCGACCGTCGGCGACGGCCACCGAAAGCGCCAGCGGCACGGAAGCAGCGGAGGTGTTACCGTGCAAATCGACGGTGACCACCACCTTTTGCTCAGCAATCCCGAGCTTCTTGGCCGAAGCGTCAATAATGCGTTTATTGGCCTGATGCGGCACGAACCAGTCGAGGTCGTCGGCGGTTATGCCGGCCTGCGAAAACGTCGCCTCGATGACGTCGGTGATCATGCCGACGGCGTGCTTGAACACCTCGCGGCCTTCCATCCTGAGATGGCCGACGGTGCCGGTGGTCGAGGGACCGCCATCGACGAAAAGCTTGTCCTTGTGGGCGCCGTCGGAGCGCAGGCTCATCGCCAGCACGCCACGGTCGGCAATGCCGCCAGTGCCCTCATCCGCTTCCAGCACCAGCGCGCCGGCGCCGTCGCCGAACAAGACGCAGGTCGAGCGGTCGCTCCAGTCGAGGATGCGGGAAAAGGTCTCCGCGCCGATCACCAGCACGCGCTTGGCGAGGCCGCCTCTGATGTAGAGGTCGGCGGTGGTCACCGCATAGACGAAGCCCGAGCACACCGCCTGCAGGTCGAAGGCAAAGCCGTGATGCATGCCGAGCCGGTTCTGGATCTCGACGGCGGTCGCCGGAAAGGTGTTGTTGGGCGTCGAGGTCGCCAGCACGATCAGGTCGATGTCGGCAGCCGTAAGACCAGCATTGTCGAGCGCTGCGCGCCCCGCCGCCTCGCCCAGCGACGCCGTCGTCTCGTCATCGGCGGAGATATGACGCTGGCGGATGCCGGTGCGCTGGGCGATCCACTCGTCCGAGGTCTCGACCATGCCTTCGAAATCGGCATTCTTCATGATGCGGCGGGGCAGCGCAGCACCGGTGCCGCGCACGACTGATCTGATCAAAGCTCTTTCCTATTCCTTTTCGTCGACGGTGGCGTCGGATTTCCTGCTTGCCTGGGCATGCGGGTTGCGCGCATGGAACAGGTCGAGATCGGCCTCGATGCGGTCGATCAGATTGTTGCGCACCATATCGTAGCCAAGCTCGATCGCTGCCGCGAAACCGTCCGAATCGGCGCCGCCATGGCTCTTCACCACGATGCCGTTCAGACCCAGGAAAACGCCGCCATTGGAGCGGCCCGGATCGAGCTTTTCGCGCAGGCGGTCAAAAGCGCCCTTGGCGAAGACATAGCCGATCCTGGCCATCAGCGTGCGGTTCATCGCGGCGCGCAGATAGCCTGAGATCTGGCGCACAGTGCCTTCTGCCGTCTTGAGCGCGATGTTGCCGGCAAAGCCCTCGGTGACGACCACGTCGACCGTGCCCTTGCCGATGTCGTCACCCTCGACGAAGCCATGATAATTCATCGAGGCCATGTTGGCCTCGCGCAGCATGCGCCCGGCTTCCTTGACCTCTTCCTGTCCCTTGATCTCCTCGACGCCGACATTGAGCAGGCCGACTTTCGGCCGGTCGATGCCGAACACCGAGCGCGCCATGCCGGTGCCGAGAATGGCAAAGTCGATCAGCTGGTGCGCATCGGCGCCGATGGTGGCGCCGACATCCAGCACCACGCTCTCGCCGCGCATCGTGGGCCAGATCGCCGCGATCGCCGGACGGTCGATGGTCGCCATCGTGCGCAGGCAGAATTTCGACATCGCCATCAGCGCGCCGGTATTGCCGGCCGAAATGCAGGCCTGCGCGCTGCCACTCTTGACTGCTTCGACAGCCTTCCACATCGACGACTTCCAGCGGCCGTGGCGCAGCGCCTGGCTCGGCTTGTCGTCCATCCTGACCGCGACTTCGCAGTGGTGGAACTCGCTGACCTCGGCCAGTTTGGGGAATTTGGCGAGTTCGGGGCGCACCAATTCCTCGCGCCCATATATGACGAAGCGGATGTCGGGACGCCTGACGGCGACCGTCATGAGTGCCGGGATGACCACGTTTGGCCCGTGATCGCCACCCATGGCATCGATGGAAATCCTGATCACGCGGTCTTTATCTCACTAGCTTGGGCCAGGGCACATGGCCCGCGAAAGAAATACTAAACTCGCGAAATTCGGGGGCTCGCGAAGGTTCGGCGAAAATAGCGGTTTTGGGCTGCCGCACAACCGGCTTTTCTCCGATCGCTTCGTGTTTTAGGATTTTCCAAGCAAGGATCGCAGCTTTTGCTGGAATTCATTCTCGACGGGCTCGTCCGGGCCGGCGGCATCGAGAGAGGCGCCTGCCTTGCGCGGATAGGGATCGATCGCCAGCCCGAAGAACTGTTCGGCGAGCGCGCCGACGTCGATCGTGTCGCCGGAGAATGTTTCCGGGCCGTCTGGCCCGTCGGCGTCGAGCAGGATCTCGCCGCCGCCTTCGAACCCTTGCCGTCCGAGCTTGGATTGCTCCGGCAGGAACAGCGCCTCGACCTCCTCGTCGATATGGGCCGCGACCGGCTCAAGGGTGACGATGCAGGCCTGGGTGATATCAGCCTCGACGCGGCCGCTGACCTTGACGCCATTGCGCTTCCACGGCGCCACCAAAAGCTCAGCACGGTAGTTTTCGACCGAAAGCAGCTCGTGCTCGCGCGCAAGCGTTGCGCGCTGCGCGGCGTCGGCGTCGATCACCACCTGCAAACCTTTGTGCGGCAGGCGGCCGACATTGGCCGCGAATGAGACCGGGCTAGGCGTGTCCACATGTTTCATCTTGGTCTCCCCTCCTCATCCGCTTTCGCGACGGGAAACGCCACGGCACCGGAAACGATCGATTCGGACGGCTGTGCTTCAAGCTGCCTTGCGGCATCGATTACATAGGACGCCAGCGGCAAGGCTTGCGGCCAGGCGCCGGCATCGGGTCTGACATTGCGCGCCAGGGCGGCAGCAAGCGCGTCGCGGTCGCTGCGTTCCAGCGCGTCGTCATAGGCGGCGGTACGGCCGTAGAACATTTTGGCCAGCCTCTTCATGCGCTTGGGCACGCCGACATCGCCAACGCCCAGTTCCCGCAGCGAATGCTCGACATCGAGAAAGAACTCGTCGATCAGCACCTGCGCGACCTCATGCGCGACGCCCTCTTCGCCGCGCAGCCGGTGCTGAAACAGGAACATATGCAGCGACAGCATCTCGAAACGGCCGAGCGGCGTATCCGGCACATTCCAGTGGGAATAAAACACGGTCTGCCGCGCCGCCGCCACGATTTGTGCGTAAAGCGCCTCGGTGATAGCGCGGTTGGCGTTGCGTTCGCGGCCAAAAAGGCGCTGGAACATTGAGGGTGGTCTCCTGGGGACCGATTGTTTGAATGGGCCTTGTTGCATCGGCAAGCAAGCTGGTTTACCGGTTTTGCCGCCCAGCGCAAGTTGCGGCCAGCTAATGGAGTTGTTGTTGCGCGCGCTGAGATTCAAGTCGACTTTTCTGCCTGGGGCCACCGCCGCGGTTTCGCTGGTGCTGGTGGTTTCCGCGCTGTCGGGCTGCAATTCGTCCAAGATGTTCGGCGACCTTAACCCTAGCGAGACGCTGACGCAGGGCTATGTTATCGACCAGCAGGCGGTCGATTCGGTGCCGGTGGGCTCCAGCCGCGAACAGGTGCTTCTGGCGCTCGGCACGCCATCGACGAAAGCCACCTTCGACAATGAGGCGTTCTATTACATTTCGCAGACGCGCAAGCGCTATGTCGCTTTCGACAAGCCGCGCCTGGTCGACCAGAAAGTGCTCGCGGTGTATTTTGGCGAGGACGGGCGCGTCACCCAGATTGCCAATTACGGTCTGAAGGACGGCAAGATTTTCGACTTCATCTCGCGCACCACGCCGACCGGCGGCAAGGACCAGAACTTCCTCAGCCAGATCATCAAAGGCGCCAGCAAACTGGCGCCCCCCATTCCTGGCGGCGGCGCCTAAGAAGCGACCGCCTTCCTTAGATTTTTGCTTCCCCCGAAGCGACACCATCTCAGGCGACCAAAAGCCCGCGGGAGCGATCCTGCGGGCTTTTGTTTTGAGGTCATGCGGCCGCAACACCCGTCGCGCTTTGCCGCGCGTGGCCTGTTCGGCCGCCGGGCTCCAGCGAGGCGCGGTGCACAGCCGCACTCTGCCGCGCTTCCGAAGGCGTCATGCCAAAATGCCGGCGGAAGGCGTGGTTGAAGGTCGAGAGATCGCCGAAGCCGGCGTCGAAGGCGATGGCGCCGATGGTGCGGTGTGCCAGGCGCAGGTCGGATAGCTTGCTGCAAACCAGCGCCAGCCGCCGGCCAAGCACGAACTGCGACAGCGAGGTACCCTCACCCTCGAACAGCTTTCTGATATAGCGCGCGCTGACGCGGTGGCGCCCGGCCAGGGCGTCCGACCCGACATCGCCGGAAGCCAGATTGCTTTCGATATCGGCTTTGATGGCGCGCAGCCGCGCGGCGCGTATGCCGCGGCCTGCGGCGACCTCGGTGGCGTCCTGCGTTGCCCCGACCACGACCGCGACAAGGTCCTGTATGTGCTTGGCGGCAAGCCAGCGCAATTCGGACGCGGCCAGGTTCGGCTCCTGCATCAGCAGACGGACATAGCTGGTCAGCAGCAAGAACTTTTCGCCCACGCATGACATCGGCGTCATCAGGGCGGCGTCCGCATTCGCAGCCATGGGCCCGAGCGCTGCCTTGGGGATGGTGATGAAGAGATGATGCGACATCGCCCGCTCGATCACATGCGGATCAGAGGAGGACAGAAGGATTGCCTGGCCGGCCTCGATGCTGGCCTCGCGGCCGAGATGCGAGAAGGTGGCAGCGCCCTCCAGACACATGAAGAAAATGTAATCATCGGTCCCCTTGGCCATGGCGCGGGAACGGATGGTGCGGAAGGCGGTGGTCCTCGAATCGGCAATGCCGACGCCCGGCAGCCGCAGGATGGTCGCGTCGACGGAGAGCTTTTCCTCCGTGACGTTAAAATCCATGTCGGTCACCATCCGGCGCAAGGTCGCAATAGACGTTTCTCCATTCGGCTCGGGGCCACATGGCGGTCGAAAAGCGCGCATGCGCAAACTCGGGGGGTCGAATAGTCATGGGGTACTCCCAAGCGATTGTCTTCATTTCACTGTCGTTCGTAGTCGAGGCTCGTTCCATGAACGGCCTCTCATTCCGACGGCGGCAATCGGGGGGCAGTGGATGGCTACAATGATTTGCGCACTTGGACAAAAGACTATTTACGAAGCTATGGATGAGCTTAGTTCATTCATGCTAAGGAACCCAGGGGCAGGATAGGGTAACGGCAAATGACAAGACGGCTTCCACAACTGGAATCCATTCGGGCTTTCGAGGTCATTGCCCGGCTGGGCAGCTTCAAGCGCGCCGGCGATGAGCTGAATGTTACGCCAAGCGCGCTCAGCCACCGCATCGCCGATCTCGAAGCCGATCTCGGCGTGCTTCTGTTCACCCGCCATGTCCGCCGCGTCGAACTCACGCTTGAAGGCGAAAGATTGTCCGCAGGCGTGCGACGCGCATTGCTGGAAATCCAGAGCACGATCGCGAGTGTCGCGCGCAACGAGCGCACGAGGCTGAGGGTCACCGCCATTCCTTCGCATGCCGTACGCTGGCTGGCCCCGCGCCTGCACAGGTTTCGCAAAAAGCATCCCGAAACAGAGATCGACATCAATGCGGATCTTGCAGTCGTCGACCTTTCGCAGCGAACAGTCGACATCGCATTGCGCTTCGGCGGCGGACACTATCCGGCCGTCGAGACCGAATGGCTGATGGCAGATGCGATCTTTCCTGTCGTCAGTCCCGACTATCTCGCCGCCAACGGCCCGGTCAGAGACCAGCACGATGTGCTGCGACTGTTTCGCATCCTCGACACGACGGCCGAAAATGACGAGAGCGGCGCCAATTGGCGCCACTGGTTCGAGAGAAACAATCTGCCGCTGGATACGGTTGGCGACGGCATGAATCTGAACGGCACCTTGCTGGCGGTCGAAGCGGCGGCGAGCGGTCTGGGCGTCGCCATCGCGAGGAAGTCGCTGGTCGAGAGCGATTTGCGCACCGGCAGGCTCGTCCGCCTCCTGACAACGGACATACCGACGAACTGGAACCACTACGTCGTCGTCCACCCGTCCATCTCCGCCTGGGAGCCTGCCAGATCGTTCATCAACTGGCTGAAGGCGGAAGCCGGCGACAGCGCCGGCGCCGGTTGACCTCGGCGGCCGTTTGGGAACTCTCCTTGGGAGGTCAGCAGAAGGCGCCCCCCGGTGCTCACGGACTCATTGCACCGGCCGGTTGGTCATCCTTGCGGCCCGACTGGTTCGCGGCCTTGGCGGCAAGCGCTGCCGCCATCTGGCTCTCCAGCTCGCGCAGCTTGGCGTCGAGTGTCGCCATGCCGCCCCAGCCGAATGTCGCGCGGTACAGCGGTGCGATCTCGGGCGTCAGGAATTCGACGAGGGTTTCGTCCTCGACCCAGACCTTGAGCACCTTGAACAGGCGCGCATCGATCAGCTCGCTATGCCAGCCCATGCGGGCGGCAATGCCCTGGATGGTTTCGGTCGAATTGGGCGTGCTGAGCAGCACATGCGAGCCGGAGCGCAGGCGCATGTTCGGGTCGAAGCCGATGCCGAGCGGCGCTTGCTGGTCCAGAACCGTGCCGCACGGCAGGATTTCGATCAGCGAGCCGAAATCGTCGCCGAGGCAGACGAACCATGCTCCCTCAGGAAATGGCGGCGACGGCGCACGAACCGCGGTGGCGACAAGCATTTCGGCAAGGACGCTGGCGACGGCCTGCGGATCGCGGGCGTTGAATGAAGCGTGGTGCAGCATGGCAATACTCCTGTTTTCAACGGCGGCGGCCGGCAGAAGTGCCGACCCATGCCGCGGCGTTCCGCGAAAACTGAATCACCGGCTGAGCGTCAGGATGACCGCGGCAAACAGGCAGGCGTATTCGGCCAGTCCAAGCACAAGGCGCAGATTGTGGTTGGCCGCCCAGCTGTCGCGCGTCTGCGCCCAATCATCGGGGATGGTCACCGGCGTCCAGCTCTGCACCTGTTTGTTGAGCGGCACCTGACGGCTGACGGTGAAGCCAATGTCGATCACCACCAGCGCCGCGGCGACGATCGTCAGGATGCGCGGCAGGCCGGCATCGACCGCAAACATCGCCGTCGCCGCGATCAGCACCAGCGTCGTCAGCCTGACGACCGGCATCACCCGGGTAAACGTCCGGTCGCGCATCTGATGCATGGCCATGTACTGGCCGGCGGTAAGATCATCGATGCGAAAATCGTGGATTACGCCCGAGACGTAGATGCCGGCAATAATTCCAGCCAGCGCAAGCGAAGCCGTCATCAAAAACATGTCCATGTCTTTTCCTGCCGAAATGCCTTTCCCTGCCCGAAATCGCCGCGAGGGCGAGCAGACACCGCGTCGATCGCAATGTCCTGGCCATGGCCGGGGTATTAAAGCAGGCGAACGGTCCGGGCTTGGGCAGAACGGAACGATGTTTTGGGCAATGCGGCTCTCCGATTGCATCAAAACATCAAGTGCCGTGAGATCGAAACCCATCAGCAAACCTTGACGCGTACTTGCCAGCGACCGGTCAAATTCGTATCAGACCGTGCTGGCCAATGGCGCATCACGCTGAATTGGGAGGAGCATCCGTGCCGGAAAAAACCCGGACAAAACCGACAGGCTGGATGGCGACCGGAACGGCTGACGGCCAGGTGGTCACGCCTGACTGGATGCCCATCGAGCCGGTGGCGATCGATGGCGTGAGGGTCAAGGAGATAAGGCCGGTCGCAACCTCCACCGGCTATCTGACCGAGATCTTTCGTGAGGAGTGGGAGCTCGATTCGGAGCCGGTCGGCCAGGTCTTCCAACGCACCTTGTATCCCGGCGCGGTGACGGGCTGGCATGCCCATGCGGTGACGACCGACCGGCTGTTCTGCTGCGTCGGCAGCGTTCGCATTTCGCTGTTTGACGGACGCAAGGCCTCGCCGACCTTCGGCGCCGTCTGGCACAAGATTATCGGCCCGCTGCGCCCGGCGGTCGTCATCATTCCGCCCGGCATATGGCATGGTGTTGTCTCGCTCGGAGCGGAGACGGCGGTGCTGCTCAATCTCGTCGACAAGGCCTATGCCTACGATCAGCCCGACCATTGGCGCCTGCCGCCAGACACCGACCACATTCCCTACAGACTGGTGTAGCGTGGAAGCATCGGCGCAGCGCGACCAGGCCGGCGGCGAACCGCTGGTCTCGATCGTGATCGCGACGCACAACCGGCCGGCAGCGCTGCGGCAGGCATTGACCAGCGTCATGCGCCAGACGTTGCAAGACTGGGAAGCCTTGGTCATCGGCGACGATTGCAGGCCGGATACGGCGGCCGTTGTCGCTGAATTTGACGATGCCCGCATCGTCTACATCGATCTTCCCGTCAATTTCGGCGAACAGTCCGGTCCCAACAATATCGGCTTTGCCAGGGCGCGTGGCCGCTTCGTCGCCTTGCTCAACCACGACGATCTGTGGTTTCCCGACCATTTGGCGGCGATGACCGGCTGGATCGACGCCTCGGGCGCCGACGTGGTACTGGCGCGCGGTGCCGTCATCCAGCCGCCGTCGGCGGCCGGCAATCCTGTCAATTCGATCTTCGGGATCGGCAAGGATGGTTTTTACGACCCCGTCACGACGGAAGGATTTGGCTCGGCACACATGTTTCGCCGCGCTTCGTTCAGCCTGCTCGGACCTTGGCGACCCGCCAGCCAGTGCTTTTGCGAAAGCTCGCAGGACTGGCTGTTTCGGGCATGGCGAAAGGGCGCGGTGATCGCGACGATGCCGCACCTCACGGTGATCAAGTTGCATTCCGGCATACGCAAGGGTTCCTATCTCGGCGACAATGCGCAGGAACAGAAGGATCTTCTGGATGCCATGCAGACGCCGGACGCCTTGCGCGTGAAAATCCTTGGCTGCGCGGGCGAACCCATTCGCCTGGCGGCATCGAGTTATCTCAGGCGCAGGCTGATGGCGGCTCTTGGCATCCATCCCCGCGCCCGCGCCTTCCGCCGCAAGTATAAGCGAGGCGCCTTCCTTGCCAAGCTGCGGCGCCTGCGTGGCCTGGCGCCGATGCCTGAGCGCGAACCTGGCGTGAGCGAATTGCTGGATCGCTACAGCAAGCGCGGCGATGTGGGGACCGAGCCGGATGAGGGTTGACTGCCACCAGCGTAAATCTCAAACAAAAACCCGCGGGATCGCTCCCGCGGGTTTGTTCCTGAAGCAGTGGCGTTGCCTTAGCCGTGCGCGAGCACGGCCAGCAGCAGAAGCGCCACGATGTTGGTGATCTTGATTGCCGGGTTGACCGCCGGGCCGGCGGTGTCCTTGTAGGGATCGCCAACCGTGTCGCCGGTGACCGAAGCCTTGTGCGCTTCGGACCCCTTGAGGTGCTTGACGCCGTCCTTGTCGACAAAACCGTCCTCGAACGACTTCTTGGCATTGTCCCAGGCGCCGCCGCCCGAAGTCATCGAGATGGCGACGAACAGGCCGTTGACGATGACGCCGAGCAACGAGGCGCCGAGTGCCGCAAAGGCGGACGCCTTGGAGCCCGAGATCAGCTGCACGCCGAAATAGACGACGAGCGGCGCCAGCACCGGCAGCAGCGAGGGGATGATCATTTCGCGGATCGCCGCCTTGGTCAGAAGGTCGACGGCGCGGGCATAGTTCGGCTTGGAGGTGCCGGCCATGATGCCCGGATCCTCGCGGAACTGCTTGCGCACCTCCTCGACGATGGCGCCCGCCGCGCGGCCGACGGCCGTCATGGCGATGCCGCCGAACAGGTACGGGATCAGGCCGCCAAAGATCAGGCCGGCGACAACATAGGGATTGGAGAGGTCGAAGGAGACATCGCCCATGCCCTGGAAGTATGGATATTTGTCGCCATTGGCGGCAAAGAACTTCAAATCGTTCGAATAGGCCGCAAACAGCACCAGCGCGCCAAGACCGGCCGAACCGATGGCATAGCCCTTGGTCACCGCCTTGGTGGTGTTGCCGACCGCGTCGAGCGCGTCGGTGGAGTGGCGCACTTCCTTGGGCAGGCCGGCCATTTCGGCAATGCCGCCGGCATTGTCGGTGACCGGGCCGAAGGCGTCGAGGGCGACGATCATGCCGGCCAGGCCGAGCATGGTGGTGACCGCGATCGCCGTCCCGAACAGGCCGGCGAGCTGGTAGGTCGAGATGATGCCGCCGACGATGACGATTGCCGGCAGTGCGGTCGATTCCAGCGACACCGCAAGTCCCTGGATGACGTTGGTGCCGTGACCGGTCACCGAGGCCTGGGCGATGGAGTTCACCGGGCGCTTGTTGGTGCCGGTATAGTATTCGGTGATCACCACGATGAGACCGGTCACAACGAGACCGATCAGGCCGCAGATGAACAGGTTCTTGCCGATGATGGTCATGCCGGCGACGGTGCCGACCTCGCCCCAGCCGACGGTTGCCGAGGTAGCGACACCGAGACCGACGATCGACAGCAGGCCGGTGACGATCAGGCCTTTGTAGAGGGCGCCCATGATCGAGCCGTTGGAACCGAGCTTGACGAAGAAGGTGCCGACGATCGAGGTCAGGATACAGGCGCCGCAGATGGCGAGCGGATAGAGCATCGCCGCACCCAGAGCGGCGGTTCCGCCGAAGAAGATGGCAGCCAGCACCATGGTGGCAACGACGGTCACCGCATAGGTCTCGAAGAGGTCGGCGGCCATGCCGGCGCAATCACCGACATTATCGCCGACATTGTCGGCGATGGTGGCCGGGTTGCGCGGATCGTCTTCGGGAATACCGGCTTCGACCTTGCCCACGAGATCGCCGCCGACGTCGGCGCCCTTGGTGAAGATGCCGCCGCCCAGACGGGCGAAGATCGAGATCAGCGAAGCGCCGAAGCCGAGCGAAACCAGCGCATCGATGACGATGCGGTCATTGGGCTGCAGGCCCATCGGGCCGGTCAGAATATAGTAGTAAATCGACACGCCGAGCAGCGCCAGGCCAGCCACCAGCATACCGGTGATGGCGCCCGACTTGAAGGCGATGTCGAGACCGGCGGCGAGGCTGTTGGACGCCGCCTGCGCGGTGCGCACATTGGCGCGCACCGAGACGTGCATGCCGATGAAACCGGCGGCGCCCGAAAGCACGGCGCCGATCAGGAAGCCGACTGCGGCGGTGATCGAAAGCAGCCACCAGGCGAGCACGAGCACGACCACGCCGACGATGGCGATGGTGGTGTACTGGCGCGCCAGATAGGCCTGCGCGCCTTCGCGGATGGCGGCGGAGATTTCCTGCATGCGTGCATTGCCCTGATCGGCTGCAAGAACCGATCGTGTCGCCCAGATGGCGTAAAGGATTGAAAGCAAGCCGCAGGCGATGACGGCAGAAATGATGGTCATTGCCGAATTTTCCTCGATTGATGGCCCAAAAGAACCCCTCCCTGGGCCGTTGGTGCGGGGAGCGGATAAGCCTAGGCGGAATCCGTCCTTCGCAGCGGTGTATGCGAAACACGGCTCGGAACGTCAAGATATTGTTCGGTTTTTGCCCCGCTTTCAGCCAAAAGGTTTAGGCCACAACATTCCCATTGCCGATGCCCTGCTATTAGATCGATTGAAATCACGCCGCGTCAGTCAATGCTTTGCCCGCAGTCCAGCGAAGGTCAGTCGCCAGTCTCCTGCCCCATCTTGCGCGCCGTATAGCGCTCGATGGCGGACAGTCCGTCATAGATCAGCACCGCCAGCGCCGCGACGATCAGGCCGCCTTGCAGGACGAAGGCGAGATTGTTGGACAGCAGGCCGGCGATGATCACCTCGCCCAGCGTCTTGGCGGCAACCGTCGAGCCGATCGTCGCCGTGGCCAGGCTGATCACCACCGACAGCCTTATTCCTCCCAGAATGATCGGCGCGCTCAGCGGCAATTCGACCTTGACCAGTCTTTGCCAGCCCGTCATGCCGGCGCCGCGCGCGGCCTCCATGATGTTGCCCGGCAGCGTTGTGAGGCCGGTCAGCGCGTTCTCGAAGATCGGCAGCAGGCCGTAGAGAAACAGCGCAATCAGCGTCGGCTTCTCGCCGAAACCGACGGCGGGCACCGCCAGCGCCAGCACCGCCACCGGCGGAAAGGTCTGGCCGATATTGACCAGACTGCGCGACAGCGGCAGGAATTCGGCGCCCGCCGGCCTGGTCACCAGGATGGCAAGCGCCACGGCAACGATGGTTGCGGCGACGGTAGCGATCAGCACGGTCCTGAGATGCACCAGGGTCAGCGTCAGCAGGCTGCCCTGATTGTAGATCGCCGGCGCATTGTTTTCGGTCAGCGGCTTCAACAGCGGCTCGAACCAGCCGGGATTGGTAACGAAGGCTATGAGAAGCACCACCAGGGCAAGCCTGAGCAGCGAAGGCAGCCAGGCTTTTAGACCGGCCCCTTTCATGCCGGTCTCGCCGCGCGCTTCACCAGCCCGTCGACGGTGACGCGGCCGAGAGGCTTGCCGTCTTCGCCCTTGACCGGCAGCGCCGGCCGGCCCGACCACAGAAGCTCGGCCAGCGCGTCGCGCTGGCTGGCGTCGCCTGGGATCGCCTCGCCTTCGGCAGTCCCCTTTTCCACGGCGTCGCGCACGCGGCCGAGCGACAAGAGCCGGAACGGCTTTTCGCTGGCGCCGACCAGGGTTTCGACGAAGGCGTTCGCCGGCCGCGCCAGGATCTCTTCCGGCTTGGCGTATTGCACCAGCTTTCCGGCATCCATGACGGCGATCTTGTCGCCCATGTGGACCGCCTCCTCCATGTCGTGGGTAACGAGGATGATGGTGGTGCCGAAGCGCTTCTGGATTGCCAGCAGGTCCTCCTGCGCCTTGGTGCGGATGATCGGGTCGAGTGCGCCGAACGGTTCGTCCATCAGAAGCACATTGGGCTCGGCGGCGAGCGCGCGGGCGACGCCGACACGCTGCTGTTGCCCGCCGGACAGTTCGTGCGGGTAGCGCGGGCCATAGGCCTCGGGGTCGAGCTGGTAGAGTGTCATCAACTCATCGACGCGGGCCTTGATGCGGTCCTTGTCCCAGCCCAGCAGGACCGGCACGGTGGCGATGTTCTGCGCAACGGTGCGGTGCGGGAACAGGCCGTGGCCCTGGATAGCGTAGCCGATGCTGCGGCGCAGCTCGTAGCCGGGCAGCGTGCGGTTGTCGTTGCCGTCGAGCTTGATGACGCCGGCGGTCGGCTCGACCAGCCGGTTGATCATTCGCAGCAGCGTCGTCTTGCCGGAACCGGAGGTACCGACAATGACGCAAACCGTACGCGGCTCGACGACCATGGACACGTCGTCGACCACGGTCGTCGCGTCATAGCGCTTGGTAATGCCTTCGATCTCGATCATGCCGTTTCAACCCTGCGCCTGGTGGCGGTCATTTCGATCACTGCGTCGAGGATGATGGCCGCGGCGAAGGCCAGCGCCACCGTCGGCACGGCGCCGAGCAGCACCAGGTCCATTGCGGTCTGGCCGACGCCCTGGAAGACGAAGACGCCAAAGCCGCCGCCGCCGATCAGTGCGGCGATGGTGGCCAGGCCGATGTTCTGCACCAGCACGATGCGGATGCCGGTGAGGATCACCGGAAAGGCCAACGGAAACTCGACGCCGAACAGGCGCTGGCCATCGGTCATGCCCATGCCGCGCGCTGCATCATTGGCCGCGCGGGGTACGCCGGCAAGCCCGACCACGGTGTTGGCCACCACCGGCAGCAGCGAATAGAGGAACAAAGCCACGAAGGCGGGCGCGGTGCCGATGCCTCTGATACCGAGCGCTGCGGCACCCGGAACATGCGCGGCGACCCAGCCCAGCGGCGCGATCAGCAGGCCGAACAGCGCGATCGAGGGTATGGTCTGGACGATGTTGAGCACATTGAGCACGCCGGCCCGCAACCGTTCGACGCGGTGGCACAGGATGCCGAGCGGCAGGCCGACGATCACCGCCGCCGCCAGCGACCCCAGCGCCAGCGTGATGTGCTTGGAGCCTTCGGCCCAGAAACTATCGGCGCGGTTTGCATATTCCTTGAGGATCGACAGGCTGTCCCACTGCCCCGATATCAGCAACAAGCCGATGGCCAGCGCCGCGAGGACGAGCACGCCGACGCGGGCCGGTGGCGACAGGTTGAGCCTGGTCAGCACGTCGGCGAGCAACAATGTGAAGGCAAAGATCAACAGCCAGAACCCGGAAGCCGGCGAGATGCGGGCGAAGGTGTTGCCGGCCGGCGTCAGGAAGGTGCCGGCGACACCGATCAGGATGGCAAGGGCGGCGAGCGCCACGACGCTTGCGGCCAGGCGCAGGACAAGCGGGGTTTTCAGCAAGGCAACAATTGCGGCCACGACGACGATCGCCAGCAGTAGCGGCCCGACTGTGGCCGGCAGCGCCTCCAGGATCGAGCGCGCCTGACCGGGAACGATACGATTGGCGCGGAAGGTGGCGAACGGAGCCAGAAACGCCGCATAGGCAACGATCGCCGCGATAACCATGCCGAGCTTGTCGAAACGCAGGGTCATGGATGCCCCTCATGAGGAGCGATTTTCCACGTTGCGCAGACTACGCTGGTGATCGGTGCAAGCCGACGCGAAGTCCGATCTCCCCCCTTGCGGGGGAGATGGCCGGCAGGCCAGAGGGGGGTGTGAAGGATCGTCAGCTCTCGAGCGTCGGCCTGTTCGGAAGCAACCCTGTCGAGGCACGCACCTGCTACCGGTTGTGAGGTCGGCGGGACAGCGCCCCCCTCTGTCCTGCCGGACATCTCCCCCGCAAGGGGGGAGATCAGCAGCTTCCAGAGAGGGGTGTCTCGCACCAGCGTCACGATCAGCTATGCGCTGACTACTTCAAAAACCCGTTCTTCTTCAAAAAGTCCTCGGCGACACCCTTGACCGGCTCGCCGCCGACCTGGACGCGGCCGTTGAGTTCCTGCAGCGTGACGAGGTCGAGCTTGGCGAACACCGGCTTCAACAGCGTCTCGATCTCCGGATGCTCTTTCAGCACCGCTTCGCGGATGATCGGCGCCGGCTGGTAGACCGGCTGCACGCCCTTGTCGTCGGCGAGCACGACCAGGCCGGACGGCGCGATGCCGCCGTCGGTGCCGTAGACCATGGCGGCGTTGGCGCCGTTGGTCTGGTTGGCGGCAGCACCGATTGTCGCGGCGGTGTCGCCGCCCGAAAGCGTGATCAACTGCTCCGGCTTCAGCGTGAAGCCGTAAGTGGTCTGGAACGCCGGCAGGGCTGCCGCCGAATTGACGAACTCAGCCGACGCCGCCAAAACCACCGTGCCGCCGCCGGCGACGTATTTGCCGAAGTCGGTCAGGGTCGCCAGCTTGTTGGTCTCGGCAACCTCCTTGCGCAGCGCGATCGCCCAGGTGTTGTTGGCCGGTGACGGCGACAGCCAGACGATCTTGTTGGCGTCATAGTCGAGCTTCTTGGCGGTCTCATAGGCCTTGGCGGCATCCTTCCAGACCGGATCGTCGGCCTTCTCGAAGAAGAAAGCGGCATTGCCGGTGTACTCGGGATAGATGTCGATCTCGCCGGCGGTGATCGCCTTGCGTACCACCGGCGTGCCGCCGAGCTGGATGCGGTCGGTGGTCTTGATGTTGTTGGCGTTGAGCACAAGCTGGATGATGTTGCCGAGCACGCCGCCCTCGGTGTCGATCTTCGAGGAGACGACCACCTGGGCATTGGCGGAGGCGGCCGTGATGCCGAGCGCCAACGCCGCGCCGGCCAGAATCTTGACTGAAAACATTGTGAAAACCCCTTGCTTTGGACCGAAATGCGGTGGCCGCATATGAGCATGGCTTCAACGCCCCGTCGGGGCACACGGTTTCATAACAATGGGTACAGACGCAATAATTTTGTGCGGTCGCCGCGATTCGGTCGGCGCCATGCTGACAGGTCGTGCCAAGCCAAAGATAGAACCGGATCAGGCGCGGGCTTTGCGCGATCCGGTCAGTTTGAGCGCGCCAAGGGCGACGAAACACAGGGCGACGACCGGGAAAACCAGCCAGTTCAGCATCTCCCAGCCCCAGGCATTGTAGATGGCGCCCGACATTAGCGAGGCGAAGGCGACGGAGCCGAACAGGACGAAGTCGTGGAAGCCCTGCACCTTGCTCTTTTCGGACGGATGGTAGCTGTCGGCGACCATGGAGGTGGCGCCGATGAAGGCGAAATTCCAGCCGAGGCCAAGCAGGATCAGCGCCGTCCAGAACTGCCACAAATGCAGGCCGGACAATGCCACCGCGGCGCAGCCGATGAGCAGGACCAGGCCGATTGCGACGATGCGTTCGGCGCCGAAGCGATGGATCAGCGATCCGGTGAAGAAGCTCGGCGAAAACATCGCCATCACATGCCAGGAAATGCCGAGCGTGGCGTCGTCCGTCGACAGGCCGCAGCCGACCATGGCCAGCGGCGCGCCGGTCATGACGAAACTCATCAGCGCATAGCTGCCGACGGCGCAAAACAGTGCCGCGACGAAACGCGGCCGGGTGACGATCTCGGACAGCGGCCGGGCGTCGCTTGACGCGACTTCCGCGTGGCCGGGAGCCTTGGCCGGGATGCGCAGGAATGACAGGATGATGGCGCCGGCCGCCGCCAGAACCGGAATGGCCACGAACGAGCCGGCAAACATCACCGGCGCCAGCAATTCGCGGGTGAAGATGACGATCTGCGGCCCGAGAATCGCGGTGATGACGCCGCCGGCCAGCACGAAGGAAATGGCGCGCGCCTTGAATTCGGGCGGAGCATTATCGGCGGCGGCGAAGCGGAACTGCTGGACGAAGGCGCCGCCGACGCCGATCACCAGCAGCGCGAAAGCGAACAGCCAGAAGCTGGCGTGGAACAGAGCCAACGTGGAGATGACGCCGCCAAGCGCGGTGACGATGGTGCCGGTCATGAAACCGCCGCGCTGGCCGAGCCAACGGATGATGGCCGCGGCCGGCAACGCGCCGAGCGCCACGCCGATGTTGAAGCCGGTGATTGGCGCCGTTGCCAGCGACTTATCGGGGCCAAGCAGATATTGCCCGGCCAGCCCGCCCATGGAAATGGCAATCGGCGCGGCCGAACCGATAATCGCCTGCGACGTCGCCAGGATGATCGCCGTGCGGCGCGCGTCCCGTGCTGCGCCGGCGACGGTGCCGGTCACAATGCGTCCTTGCCGCGCCCCTCGCCCCGCACCCGGCGCGACACACGGTCGAGCACGGCGTTGGTCAGCTTCGGCTCGTCTTCCTCGTAGAAGGCCTTGGCGATGTCGACATATTCCGAAACGATGACGGCCACCGGCACGTCGTCGCGCTTCATCAGTTCGTAGACGCCAGCGCGCAGGATGGCGCGCAACGTCGAATCGAGTCTGGACAGCGGCCAGTCTTCCGTCAGCGCCTGGCGTATGATCGGATCGATGGTCGTCTGGTTCTCGACGACGCCGGCCAGGATGGCGCGGAACCACTGCGCGTCGGCCTCCCGATAAAGCGCGCCGTCGACTTCCTTGCCGAGCCGGAACGCCTCGTATTCGGCGGTGATCTCGAAGACGCCGCTGCCGGCCACGTCCATCTGGTAAAGCGCCTGCACGGCGGCCAGACGGGCGGCGCCACGCTTATTGGCATGGCGTGTCGCGGGCTGGCCGGGCGAAGCGGGTTCGCTCACGATTGCGCTCCCAGCTTCTCCTTGAGCGCGATCATGGTCAGCGCCGCGCGCGCGGCAAAGCCGCCCTTGTCGCCCTCCGAGCGCTTGGCGCGCGTCCAGGCCTGCGCGTCGTTCTCGGTGGTCAGGATGCCGTTGCCGATCGCAATCGCTTCCTGCACCGAGAGATCCATCAGCGCGCGGCTCGATTCATTGGCGACGATGTCGAAATGATGAGTGTCGCCACGAATGATGGTGCCGAGCGCGACAAAACCATCATAGTCCTTGCCGCCCTCGCCCATGCCGTCGAGCGCAAAAGTGATCACTGCTGGAATTTCCAGCGAACCGGGAACGGTGATGACGTCATAGGTCGCGCCGGCTTCGTCGAGCGCGCTCGTCGCGCCGTCGAGCAGCGCGTCGGCAAGATCGTCATGAAAGCGCGCCTCGATAATCAGAAGGTGGGCCTTCTTCTTCGGGCGAATGAACGCTTTGCCGTGTTGGGATGTGCCTGCCATGAATGTCTCCGGGGGTAGCCGGTGACTTAGGCCGAAGCCGGTTTGATCGCAAGCGGAAGATTGCTGGAGGTGAGGCCGTCAGATACCGGTAGCCTCGCGATACCGACGCACTGTATCGCGAAGACGATCGTTTATGAGCTGAGCATTGATCAGAGCTTCAGGGAAAACCTTGCGATCGTTGACCGACAAACTGAGGCCGAGCGCGTCCTCAGTGTGGAGCTCTTCCCGCTGCCCGAAGTGAATTTCGTCTTTTGTCATCACAAACCTTCCTTCGCGGCCTCGACCAGCCGCGCGGCGTAGCGGGCCATGGTGTCGATCTCGAGGTTGACCTTGTCGCCGACCTTGCGCTCGCCCCAGGTGGTCACGGTCAGCGAATGATGGATCAACAGCACGTCGAAACGGGCGCCTTCGACCTTGTTGACGGTGAGTGAGGTGCCGTCGAGTGCGACGGAACCCTTGGGCGCGATGAATTTCGCCAGTTCGCGCGGCGCCTCCAGCGTGAAGCGAACGGCATCGCCTTCATCCTTGCGCTCGGCGATTTCGGCCATGCCATCGACATGACCCGACACGATGTGGCCGCCGAGTTCGTCGCCGATCTTCAGTGCCCGCTCGAGATTGACCTTGGTGCCTGATTTCCAGCCCGACGCCGTGGTCAGCCTCAGTGCCTCTTCCCAGGCTTCGACCTCGAACCAGCGGGCGTTCGAGCCGCCATCTGGCAGCGCCGTCACCGTCAGGCAGACGCCGCCGCAGGAGATCGAGGCACCGATGGCGATCGTCGCGGGGTCATAGGCGGTGTCGATGCGCAGGCCGACGCCTTCGCTCAGCGGCTTGACGGCCGCGACGGTGCCGATATCGGTGACAATTCCAGTGAACATTTCAGATATCTCTCACCCATTCGGCATAGCTGTCTTCCCCGAAGCGCATCTCGCGCAATTTGCGGAAGCCTGCCGGGATATGGTTGGCGTCGATGGGCGATGCAATGCCGCCCTCGCCGATCGCTTCCGGTCCCTGGAACAGCACGATGCGGTCGACCAATCCCTCGGCGAGGAAGGCGCTGGCCACCTTGGCGCCGCCTTCGACCAGAACGCTGGCCATGCCGAGCGCGCCGAGATCCTCGAGCAGTTCCGGCAAGGCAATGCCGCCTTCATGGGTTTCGGTGCCGATGAAGCGCACACCGGCACGCTCCAGCACCGACCGCCGCAGCGGGTCGGCCTCCAGGCTCGCGGCGATATAGAGCGGCACCCGGTCGATGCCGGAGACCAGCTTCGAGGCTTCGGGCAGCCTGATCTGGCGGTCGAGCACGATGCGCGCCGGCGAGCGGTTCTCCAGTCCCGGCAGCCGCACGGTGAGCGCCGGATCATCCTCCAGCGCCGTGCCGATGCCGACCAGGATGCCATCGGCTTCGGCGCGCATCAGATAGACTTCGCGGCGGGCGACATCGCCGGTGATCGCGACCTGGCCGGCGCCATGCCTGCCGATCTTGCCGTCGCTGGAAAGCGCAAGCTTCAGAGTCACTTCCGGACGCTTTTTCAGGGATCGAATCAAATAGCCGGCCATCTGCTCGGCGGCTTCCTCAACCAGCACCTTTTCGACCACTTCGATGCCGGCGGCGCGCAGGATGGCATAGCCCTTGCCGGAGACGCGCGGATCGGGATCGCTGGCGGCGCCGACGACCCGCGCCACTCCGGCATTGACCAGCGCGTTGGCGCAAGGCGGGGTGCGGCCATGGTGGGCGCAGGGCTCCAGCGTGACATAGGCGGTGGCACCGCGGGCCAACTCGCCGGCTTCAGCCAGCGCCTCGGTCTCGGCATGCGGCCGGCCGCCAACAGCGGTGACGCCGGTGCCGACGATCATCGGCCCGGCGCCATCGTCGCGAACGATGATGGTGCCGACCGAAGGGTTGGTCGAGGTGCGGCCGGCATTTCGGCGCGAGAGTCTCAGCGCTGCCGCCATGAAACCGCGATCGAGAGCCTGCTGATCGGCCTTCCCTGACGTTTGGGTTGCCATGCTCAGCCGGCGTCCTCTTCGCTCTTCAGCTCGTCGCCCTTGAGCTCGTCGCCTTTGAGCTCACCCAGCACATCGTGGAAATCCTTGGCCTCACGGAAATTGCGATAGACAGAGGCGAAGCGGACATAGGCGACGTCGTCGAGCGACTTCAGCGCTTCCATGACGAGCCGGCCGACCTCGCCCGAGGCGATTTCCGTCTCGCCGGAGCTTTCGAGCTGGCGCACGATGCCGGTGACGGCGCGGTCGATGCGCTCGGGATCGACATTGCGCTTGCGCACCGCGATCTCCACCGAACGCAAGAGCTTGTCGCGGTCGAACGGCACCTTTCTGCCGGACTTCTTCACCACCACGAGGTCGCGCAACTGGACGCGCTCGAAAGTGGTGAAACGGCCACCGCAATCGGGACAGACGCGCCGCCGGCGGATCGCCGCGCCATCCTCGGCGGGGCGCGAATCCTTCACCTGCGTATCTTCGGACTGGCAATAGGGACAGCGCATGGAGAGCCTTCAGGTTGGCGATTCTGGCGGAACGATAGGCTTAGAGGTTTTTGCCGGGACGGCAAAGGTTCGGCAACGGCCGCTCGCGCCCTCAGAGATAGCGAGGCGGGAGGAAAATTGCCAGCCGCGCCAGATATGTCAGGGCGCGACGTCCTTGGTCGGGAAGCCGCAGGACGTTCCGAGGTTGCGGTAGGCCTTGGTGAAGCCATCCATCGGGATGCTGGCGACGGCTTGCTTGCCGAACGTCACGTCGAGCGAGATGACCTGGCGCATGGCCCGCAACAAAGCGAGACTGGTCTTGGCCTGGTTGTCGACGGTCCAGCTCGGGCGGCCGGCATCATTGGAATAGATGGTCGCGGAAACCTTGACGCCGGGGTCGCCGAAGGTCGCGGCGATCTTCTTGCCGGTCGGCAGCTCCTTGTTGGCGATAGTGAACATGATCGCCGGATAGGCATCGGGCGGCAGGGCGTCGCCAGTCGAGATCGAAAGCGTCAGCGTGCCGGCATTGCCGTTGCCGTCGACAAAGGCTGTCGAGGCCGCACAGGTCTTGTGCGAATCCTGGCCGGTGTCGAGCGCATCGATGATGGTGGTCCACCTGCCAAAGGTGTTGGTGGCCGGGATATCCGTGCCCGGCTGCGTCTGCTCCTGGGCGATCGCGCCTGACGCGGTGAAAGCGGCAAGCGAGCCGATGAAGGCCAGAACGGCAGGACGGAACATGCGCATCGTCAGATCTCCAACAGGCCGCGCCGCCCGGACAGCAAGCGGCGCAGAGCGCGGGATAAAAGACGAAGCGCCGCTGGTGGTCAACCGAGATAGGGATAGAGCGGGAAACGATCGGTCAGCGCCACGACCTTTGCCTTCACCGCCGCTTCCACAGCCGCATTGCCTTCGTCGGAATTGGCGACCTTCAGCCCGTCCAGCACTTCGGCGATCAGCTTGCCGATCTCGCGGAACTCGGCCTGGCCGAAGCCGCGCGTGGTGCCGGCCGGCGTGCCTAGACGCACGCCAGAGGTGACGAAAGGCTTTTCCGGATCGAACGGGATGCCGTTCTTGTTGCAGGTGATGTTGGCGCGGCCGAGCGCTGCCTCGGCGCGCTTGCCGGTGGCGTTCTTGGGCCTGAGATCGACCAGCATCAGATGGTTGTCGGTGCCGCCGGAGACGATGTCGAGGCCGGTTTCCTTGAGGCTCGACGCCAGCGCCTTCGCGTTGGCGGCGACACTCTCGGCATAGAGTTTGAAGCTCGGCTTCAGCGCCTCGCCGAAGGCGACCGCCTTGGCGGCGATGACATGCATCAGTGGCCCGCCCTGCAGGCCGGGGAAAACCGCCGAGTTCATCTTCTTGGCGATGTCCTCGTCATTGCACAGGATCATGCCGCCGCGCGGGCCTCGCAACGATTTGTGCGTGGTCGTGGTCACGACATGGGCGTGCGGCAGCGGTGACGGATGCACGCCGCCGGCAACCAGGCCGGCGATATGGGCCATGTCGACCATCAGATAGGCGCCGACCGCATCGGCGATCTCGCGAAAGCGCTTCCAGTCCCAGATGCGCGAATAGGCGGTGCCGCCGGCCAGGATCAGCTTCGGCTTGGTCTCATGCGCGGTCTTTTCGATCGCGTCCATGTCGAGCAGATGGTCGTCCTTGCGCACGCCATAGGAAACGACCTTGAACCATTTGCCGCTCATATTGACGGGCGAGCCGTGAGTCAGGTGGCCGCCGGAGTTCAGGTCGAGGCCCATGAAGGTATCGCCCGGCTGCAGCAGCGCCAGGAAGACCGCCTGGTTCATCTGGCTGCCGGAATTCGGCTGGACATTGGCGAAGTTGCAGCCGAACAGCTTTTTGGCGCGCTCGATGGCGAGTTCCTCGGCGACGTCGACGAACTGGCAGCCGCCATAATAGCGCTTGCCCGGATAACCCTCGGCGTATTTGTTGGTCATGATCGAGCCCTGCGCCTCGAGCACGGCGCGCGAAACGATGTTTTCCGAGGCGATCAGCTCGATCTCGTGACGCTGGCGGCCAAGCTCGTTGCGGATCGAGCCGAAGATCTCCGGATCGGCATCTTCCAGCGTGGTTTCGAAGAAGGATTCGAATTTGTTCGACGCTGCCGCTGCAGTTGCCATGGCCTGAAATCCTTCGGTTCGGGGCATTTATCTATGTATATCGTTGCCCCGAAACCGCTGCACGGTTCCGGGCGACATGCATTGCCGCGCCATTAACACAGTTGTTTTCGCCTCGCCACGTTTGCAGCGCGAAATTTGCTGGCCGGATTGCGCCAGAGCGGCCCTGAACCGCTATTTTCGCTCCTGCCGCCCCTGCAGCAAGGCTTCGGTGAGCGTGATCTCGGTAAACAGCGCCCGCGCCGTATGGTCGTTGATCGCGCCGCTGCTTAACATGTCGCGCACGGCGATGCGCTCGGCCTCGATGCCGGCAAGCCGCATTTCGAGCTCCAGCCGCCCGGCTTCGCGGGCCTCCGCCCGGGCGTCGTCGGCCTCGTCCGAGGTGGCGATGCGGCGCCGGTAGCCGGCGACGATGTTTTCGGCGGCGGCAAGCCTGGCGCCGGGGACCTCGCCCTGGTCGTCGTCGCTGGCGCCCGCCATGCTTTCGACGCGGGCGATGGCCGCCTTGGCGGCGCCGATGCGGGCGAGACGCTCCTCGATGGCGCTGCCATCCTCGCCCGGCTCGACCAGTCCGTGCGCTATCTTCGGCAGCGCCACGCTGGCGATGGCGAGCGAACAGATGATGACGCCGGCGGCGAGGAAGATCACCAGGTCGCGCGCCGGAAAAGACGAGCCGTCCGGCATGGCAACCGGCAGCGACAGGATGCCGGCCAGCGTGATCGCGCCGCGCACGCCCGCCACCGAGCCGGCAAGCCGCACACGCATGCCAAACGGCTCGGCCTTGCGCTTTCCCCATTTTGCCTTGAGGCCTGCCGCGATATCGCCGACCCAGATCCAGAGGAAGCGCAGCGCGATCAGGCACAGCGTCAGCGCTATCACCGTCGCGACCGGCTGGATGATCGGGTAATGGCCGGTCAGTTCGGGCGGCACGCGGCGAATGATTTCGGGAAGCTGCATGCCGAGCACGATGAACAGCGCGCCATTGTAGACGAAGGACAAGGTCGTCCACAGCGAGATCGTCTGCATGCGCGCCGAGACGCCGAGGAAGCGGAAGACGCCGGAGCCGCCGGTCAAAAGCCCGGCGGTGACCGCCGCCAGAATACCTGAGGCATGCAGATGTTCGGCGACGAGATAGGCAATGAAGGGCAGCAGGACCATGACCAGAACCTGCGCCTCGGCCGGAACGCCGCCGATGCGATTCAGAAGCTGCAGCAGCCTGGCGGCGATGAACAACGCAGCGATGCCGGCCAGGATGCCGATGGCGACGGCATAGACGAAGGACAGCGATGCATCGGCGAAGGAAAAGCTGCCGGTCACGGCGGCGGCGACGGCGAAGCGGAACATGACCAGGCCCGAGGCGTCGTTGAGCAGCGCCTCGCCTTCCAGAATATGCATCAGCCGCGCCGGCACCAGGCTTCTGTCGACGATCGAGGACACCGCCACGGCGTCGGTCGGGGACAGCACGGCGGCGAGCGCGAAGGCGACGACCAGCGGGATGCTCGGCACCAACCAGTGCAAGGCATAACCGAAGCCGACAATGGTAAAGAAGACCAGCCCGATGGCCAGATCGAGGATCGGTCCGCGCAGCGCGATCAGCTCGCGTTTTGGCGCTCCATAGGCATCGCCGAACAAAAGCGGCGGAATGAACACCAGCAGGAAGAGTTCGGGGTCGATCTCGACATGGATGCCTTTCACCGGCCAGGCGAGCGCGGCGCCGATGGCAATCTGCAGCACCGGCAGCGGCACCCGAACCAACCGCACCAGTGCGCCGGAAAGAGCGACGAAGACCAGCACGGCGAGGATGAAGATTGCGACCTGCATGGCGCGATTCCGGCTGTTTTGAGGACCATGCGCAATTGCCGTTAGTCCGTCCAGATGGGCCTGCGGCGCAACGTCCGGCAGTGTTCATGGCCTGCATGGCTGGCGGCCACCAGTCTTCTTCTGTTGGGATGTCGAACGGAAAAGGCCACCTTGCGGTGGCCTTTCCTGAAGGAGATCAGCAGCTTAGAGCGAAGAGGTGATCTGCAGTTCGCTGGCGCCATCGAGCGCGTAGACGTCGTCGCGGAACTGCACGACGCCCGGACCCGTCGACCAGGCCGACACATAGAGGAAGTGGACCGGAACCGGGTTGACGACCTGCACCGGCGTGTTCTCGCCGGTCTTGATGGTCGCCTCGAAATGCTGGCGGTCCCAGCCGGGTGTGTCGCGCAGGATCCATGTGACGAGGTCGCGCACGTTCTGGACACGCACGCAGCCCGAGGAATCGAAGCGCATCATCTTGCCGAACAGGCTTTGCTGCGGCGTATCGTGCATGTAGACGCCGTCGGGGCTGGGGAAGTTGATCTTGACCGAAGCCATGGCGTTGCCGGAACCCGGATCCTGGCGGAAGCGGTATTTTGCGGCATCATCCGTCGACCAATCGACAGTCATCGGATCGACTTCGCTGCCATCCGGCGCAAACAGGCGGATATGGCTGTCCTTGAGATAGTCGGGGTTCTTCCGCATCAGCGGAATGATGTCCTTGCGCACGATCGAGACCGGCGCGTTCCAGTAAGGATTGACGATGATCTCGTTGATCTTGGAATTGACCACCGGGGTCTGGCGGTCGATCTTGCCGACGATTGCGGTGTGGCGCAGCACGACGCGATCGTTCTCGACCGCCTCGATCTGTGCCGCCGGGATATCGACCAGCACATAACGGCTGCCCAGCGTGCCGGCCTTTTCGCGCAGGCGCTCCAGATTGGTCTGCAGCTGACCGAGGCGGATCTGCGCCGAAACGTTCATCGCGGCATAGGTGTATTTGCCCATGGCGCCGTCGGCCGGCAGGCCATGGCGCGCCTGGAAGCGCTTGACCGCGGCGTCGACGTAGGAATCGAACGACGTCGAAATGCCGGCGCTCTGCGCCAGGTCGCCCGAAACCATCAGCCGCTTGCGCAGCGGCACCACGTCCGGATCGTCGACGCCAAGCTGCAGCTTCTTGGTCGCTGGCACCTCGCCCCAGCCGCCCTGGGCGACGATGTTCTGATACTGCGCCACCGCCTGTTCGGTGAAGGCGACCGTCTGCAGGCTGAAGATCGGCAGCGTCGAGGCGACCTTGCCGCCTTCGGAGGCGCGGGCGTCGAACTGGTCGTCCCAATTGCCACGGTTCGAAGACTTCAGGATATCGTCGATCACATCCTGCGCGCTGGCGGCATTGGCAACCATGGCAACGGCGAGCGCGGAAGCTCCGGAAAGGAAAAAGCGGCGGCTGGTTCTCATGGACGTTCCAGACATTCTTGTCGTGTTTGGCTTGTAGCGTTTGGCTGTTGCAGCGTTCGGCTACGTGCTCGATGTTGGGCGATATCGCCCGCACTCTAAAGTTGGCACTGTTAACAATTAGCCAACCATGACCTGCGTCACCTGGCCGTCAAAAGCGGACGGCGATGCGACCTTACAGGCGCGCGAACAGCTTTCGCCGCCGCATACCCACAGCCCTCGCTTCCACCGCGAATATGGCGGCAACGTGGCTTTGCGCCGAATTGGAAGCGCAGGCGGCTCGAAAAAGAAAAGGCCGGTGCTTTTCGGCACCGGCCTGTTGACTGAGACTTGCCTCCGGCCGCGCTTCTTCCGGCGCAGCTGCTATTCAATGGCCCGCTGATTACATCCGGTAGGCGATGGTGTCGTTCCAGAAGCGGTCGAGGCGCTGCAGCGCGCGGTTCATCTGCTTGAACTCTTCGCTGTTGATGCCGCCGACCTGTTCGATCGAGCCGACATGGCGCTCATAGAGACCGGCGACGACTTCCGCCACTTCATTGCCCTTCGGCGTCAGCGAAACGCGGACCGAACGGCGGTCGATGCGCGAGCGCTGGTGGTTGATGAAGCCGAGATCGACCAGCTTCTTCAGATTGTAGGAGACGTTCGAGCCGAGATAGTAGCCACGCGAGCGCAGCTCGCCGGCGGTCAGCTCGGAGTTGCCGATGTTGAACAGAAGCAGCGCCTGGATGGCATTGATGTCGGAACGGCCATTGCGGTCGAACTCGTCCTTGATCACGTCAAGCAGACGGCGATGCAGACGCTCGACCAGCTGCAGCGATTCCATGTAAAGCGAACGGATAGCCTCGCGGCGATCGTCGGATACGTGGGCGGTCTTCGCCGCCGGACGCGAATTGATCATTGTCTTTGCCTCTCGTTTGTCGCCCTGGTGATTTTTTGTTTTTCACCTTGATTGCGACACTATCGAATACTCATAAAATTCGACTTAAACGCTAGGGCTAACAAGAGCTTACCGGTAATAGGTTTCGCAAGACGCTTAACGAACGGTCACCCGAGCAAGGATAATTAACCTAAAGATTTAGCCAATGGCTGCGGGGCGGCGTTTCAGGCGCGCGCAGGGCGCTTGCGCATCCAGATGACGACGCGGAAGGCGATGTAGAGCAGCGCGACCGCGGCATGCGAGAAGACGATCAGCGGCCGGTGGCCGTAGAGATCGGGGAAGCCGGCATACATTATGGTCTCGGTGACAGCACAGATGAACCAGATCACCGGGCCCCACGACGCCAGCATCCACAGGCCGGCGGCGGCGAAGGGGAAGAACACGGCCAGCATCACCGCCACGACCTGCCAGTGCACCGGCATCAGGTCGAAGCGCCACAGCGGGCCGGGATAAAAACCGATCAGCCGGATCCAGTACAGGATGCCGAACAGCAGGCAATAGCCAGCTATGACGCGCTGGAACCAGGCGAAGATGATCTCGACGCCCGAGGGCTGCAGCACGATGCGCCGCGACGTGACCTCGCTCACAGTTCGAGCTCCCGTTCGAGCGGCGCGAAATAGGCGTCCACCGAAGCAGCGTCGACCTCGGCCAGGCTTGCCGGCCGCCACTGCGGCGTCGAACCCTTGTCGACGAGGACGGCGCGGATGCCTTCATAGAAGTCGTGCCCGGCCAGCATGCGGTTGAGGATGCGGAACTCCATCTTCATGCAGGCTTCCATCGACAGCGTCAGCCCGGCGCTGATCTGGCGCCACGCGACATTGAGGCTGGTCGGCGAGCGGGTGCGGATGGTGGCCAGCGTCTTGGCGGCAAACTCGTCGGCGCCTGCCGCCCGCTCCAGGCTCTTGAGGATTTCGGCGAGCGAGGGTTGGGAAAAATGCCGGGCGATGGCTTCCAGCACCGGCTGGGCGGTTTCGCGCCGGGCCGGCACGAAGAAGCCGCGCAGCACCGATTCCGGATCGCCATTGGCGCAGAGCCGATCGAGAAAGGCGGATTGGTCGGCGGCCTTTATGGTGTGGGTGGCCAGGCCAGACCACAGCGCATCGCCATAGCGGATGCGGTTGCCGGTCAGCGCCAGATACATGCCGAAACTGCCGCCAAGGTCAGGCAGAAGATGGCTGCCGCCGACATCCGGGAAGAAACCGATGCCGACTTCGGGCATGGCGAACTGGGCGTTCTCGGTCAGCACGCGCTGCGAGCCGTGGAACGAGATGCCGACGCCGCCGCCCATCACGATCCCGTCGATCAGCGCGACGTAGGGCTTTTTGTAACTGTTAATGCGGGCGTTAAGCCGGTATTCGTCGGCGAAGAACTCGACCGGCGGCTTTCCGGCGCGGGCCTCGTAGACGTGCATGATGTCGCCGCCGGCGCAAAACGCCCTGCCCTCGGCCTTGACGACGACGACATCGATGCCGGCGTCGCGCTCAAAAGCGTCGAGCGCCTTGTCCAGCGCCTTGATCATGCGATGTGTCAGCGCATTGAGCGCCTGCGGCCGCGTCAGCGTGACGACGCCCGCCTTGCCCAACCGTTCGAAGCGGATCTCGTCGCCGCCAAAATCCATCGTCAGAGAATCCCTCCCCGCGCCTGCGGGACTGAAGTGCTAAAGGTGGCGCATGGGTGCGTCAACCGGCGGGCGCGGTTTGGATTTTCGCAAGGGAACGCGACCGTGCTTTGCCCCCGACAGAAATGCGCGCAAAATTGCCGGGCAAAACAGCCTTTCTTCTGATGCAGGGACAAACGCATGACGCTTGAAACCGCAGCGCCGAGCCATGGCTGGGAGATGCCGAAAAAGTTCGACCCGGATGATGTTCTCAGCCGCCCGCTGATGGCCAATCTGGCGACCGTGACCGCTGACGGCGCGCCGCTCAACGCGCCGATGTGGTTCATCTGGGAGGACGCTGCGATCTGGCTGCTCGGCTCGACCGGGGCAAGTGCTGTCAAACACCTCGAACGCGACCCGCGCTGCGCCGTGGAGATCGTCCATTTCGACAATGAGGCCGGCATCCTGCTGCATCTCGGCCTGCGCGGCTCCGCCACCATCGAGCCGATGGCGCCGAACCGCTTCAAACGGCTGCTGCACAAATATCTCGGCCCGGAGGCGACCTGGAACCGCTGGTTCATCGACAATGTCGCCGACATCGGCCATCCGGACGGGCGCCTGATCCGGCTTGCCCCGAAGAGCATCTTCACCAACAATGTGTCGTTCTTCAAAACCGGCCCCGAGCTGGCGTGGCCGCCGAAGCCGTAAGCAGCGCGTTATCGACTGGCACAATCGTGTCGCATTGGTCAGCGGCAAGGCCTCGTGGTAAAAGCCGCCCCGACCCGGAGTTTTTGCGATGAACAAATTCACCCCCGCGACGAGCAACAAATTCGCGCCGGCAAAGCCCGCCGGTGCGCGCAGCGTCGACGAGATCACCGGCAGCCGCCGCTTGCGGCGCATGCGCAAGGCCGACTGGTCGCGCCGCCTGGTGCAGGAAAACAGGCTTACGGTGAACGATCTGATCTGGCCGATCTTCGTCATCGACGGCAAGAACACGCGCGAGCCGATCGCCGCCATGCCCGGCGTCTTCCGCCTGTCGCTGGACCTCGCCGTCAAGGAGGCCGAGCGGGCCGCTAAGCTCGGCATTCCGGCGATCGCCACCTTCCCCAATGTTGAACTCAGCCTGCGCGACCAAACGGGATCGCACATCCTCGACCCGGAAAACATCATCAACCGCGCCACCCGCGCCATCAAGGACGCGGTGCCCGAGATCGGCATCATCACCGATGCCGCGCTCGATCCGTTCACCTCGCACGGCCATGACGGCATCTTGCGCGACGGCATCATCGTCAATGACGAGACAGTGGAACAGGTGACCGCCGCGGCCGTCATCCAGGCAGCGGCCGGCGCCGACATCATCGCGCCGTCCGACATGATGGACGGCCGCATCGGCGCCATCCGCGACGCACTCGACGCCAACGGTTTTTCGGATGTGGCGATCATGTCCTATGCGACGAAATTCGCCTCCGCCTTCTACGGCCCCTACCGCGAGGCGGTCGGCACCGCCGGCCTGCTCAAGGGCGACAAGAAGACCTACTATCTCGACCACGCCAATTCCGACGAAGCGGTGCGCGAGGCCGAGCAGGATATCGCCGAGGGCGCCGACATGCTGATGGTCAAGCCCGGCCTGCCCTATCTCGACATCATCCGCCGGCTGAAGGACGAGTTCCAGATGCCGACCTTCGCCTACCAGGTGTCAGGCGAATATTCGATGATCAAGGCGGCGGCCGCCAATGGCTGGATCGACGGCGAAAAGGCAATGCTGGAGAGCCTGCTCGCCTTCAAGCGCGCCGGCTGCGACGGCATCCTGACTTACTTCGCGCCGGAAGTGGCGCAAATGCTGAAGGGATAGCCGGAACCTGGATGCTCCGGGTTCCGGCTTTTCCTCACGCCTTTGGCAAATAAGGAATCGTTCCGGCGAGATCGGTATCGTCGATCAGTTGGAAGCGGCTGTCGCTGCCCTTCCGGCGCTCCGCCACAAACGGAGCGTATTGCGGATCGTTGGTGAAGGCTTCGGCTGCCTTTGCCGACGGAAACGCCATGATGGCGATCAGGCTGGTGTCGAGCGGCTTGCCCTCCAGCGTCTTCACATTGCCGCTGCGGGCGAGATACTTGCCGCCATGCTTGTGGACGAGGTCATGCACCGAAGCGGCATAGGCCGGCACCCATTTGTCGTCCTTCACCTTGATGTCTGCGATCACGTAAGCGGTCATTGTCCAACTCCTCATGGATCGGCACCGGACTGCCCGGTGACGTGACCGCTGCCTCGCATGGCGGCGCCGGACCGCTCCAGTCACAGAACTGTACCGGGGGTGCCAGTACAGCTTCTGTACTGGCTGAACTCAGGTTTTCTGAATAAGGTCCGGCAACATCTTTTGGAGCTCACCACATGACACAAGCCGGTTACAAGCAATTCTGCCCGCTCTCCATGGCCGCCGAGCTGCTCTGCACACGCTGGACCATGGTGCTGCTGCGCGAACTGGTGGCGGGATCGACCCGCTTCAACGATTTGCGCCGCGGCGTGCCGAAAATGTCGCCAACCCTTCTGTCGCAACGGCTCAAGGACCTCGAGGCCGGCGGCATCGTCGAGCGGACCGAGATCGCGACCGAGAAGGGCGTGTTCGAATACCGGCTGACCGAGGCGGGCCGGGATTTGCGCCCGGTTGTCGAGGCGATGGGGTTTTGGGGCCAGAAATGGGTCGAGGCCAGGCTGTCGCTCAAAAACCTCGATCCGTCGCTGCTGATGTGGGACATGCGGCGCAATCTGAACCCCAGCCCGCTGCCGGACGGGCGCACCGTGATACAATTCCTGTACCATGACCTGCCGGCGTCAAAACGATCGTGGTGGCTGATCGTCGAAAAGCAGGGCGAGGTCGATCTTTGCTGGTACGATCCGGGCTTCGACGTCGATCTCTACGTCTCGACCGATCTGTGCACCATGACCTCGATCTGGATGGGGCTGACGACAGTTCATAAGGAACGCGACAAGATCAGCCTGACCGGCGATCTCGACGTCGCCGGCAAGATGCAGATCTGGCTTGGGCTCAGCCCGTTTGCGGTGATGCCGAAGCGCGTGGCGGCTTGAGGTCCCTGCGCATTCCACAGATCGGCTTGCCTCTAAAAACTACTTGCGATATGCAATCGGTTTGGATACTGATTGCAAATCGCAACTGGTCACCAAAGGGAGTCTTCCATGTCCAAACTGCGCGTCAATGCCTTCACCCTGTCGCTCGACGGTTTCGGCGCCGGTCCTGACCAGGACCTGCAAAATCCGCTCGGCGTTGGTGGCGAAGATCTGCACAAATGGATGACCGGCACCCGCACCTTCCACGAGATGGTCGGCAAGGATGGCGGCACCACCGATGTGGACGACCGGTTCACCATCGGCAGCTTCCACAATGTCGGCGCCTGGATCCTCGGCCGCAACATGTTCGGCCCAATCCGCGGCGAATGGCCGGACGAGAGCTGGAAAGGCTGGTGGGGCGACAACCCGCCCTATCATGTGCCGACCTTCGTGCTGACCCATCACAAGCGCGACCCCATTGCGATGGAAGGCGGCACCGTTTTCCACTTCGTCACCGGCGGCATCCACGCCGCGCTCGAACAAGCAAAGGCCGCGGCCGGCGGCAAGGATGTCCGCGTCGGCGGCGGCGTTTCCACCATCCGGCAATATCTGCAAGAGAAGCTCATCGACGAGTTGCATCTGGCGGTGTCGCCAGTGTTGCTCGGGAGGGGCGAGAGCCTGTTTGCCGGGCTGGATATGCTGAAGCTGGGTTACCAGTGCACCGAGCAGGTGGCGACAGCGCTCGCCACGCATGTGACGATCAAGCGGGTGTAGTGGCGAAGTGATAGGCGCAGGCTTCTTTCTCCCCGTTCTACGGGGAGAAATGCCCGGCAGGCAATGAGGGGCAGCGCTGCTTTGGAGGTTAGCAGCGTCCGACGGCTGTGAATTCGTCGCCGGAGCTGCCCCTCATCCGCCCTTCCGGCACCTTCTCCCCGTGAAACGGGGAGAAGGAAAAGTGCTCAATACTTCTCCGGCACGTAAAGCTCGCGCGGCAGGACCTGGCGCTCGTACTCCGGGTTGAACACCCGCTCGGGCAGCGTGATTTCTTCGTGCGGCACGTCCTCATAGGGCAGCTGTTTGAGGAGATGGTCGATGCAGTTCAGCCGCGCCCGCTTCTTGTCGTTGCCTTCGACGATGTACCACGGTGCCTCTGGGATGTTGGTGCGGGCAAACGTCTCTTCCTTGGCCTTGGTGTACTGCTCCCAGCGCACGCGCGACTGCAGGTCCATCGGCGACAGCTTCCACTGCTTCATCGGGTCGTGGATGCGCATCATGAAGCGCATCTGCTGTTCCTCGTCGGTGATCGAGAACCAGTATTTGACCAGCGTGACGCCGGAGCGGACCAGCATGCGCTCGAACTCCGGCACGTCGCGGAAGAACTCTTCGACCTGATCGGGTTCGGCAAAGCCCATCACCCGCTCGACGCCGGAGCGGTTGTACCAGGAGCGGTCGAACAGCACGATCTCGCCGCCGGCCGGCAGATGCGGCACGTAGCGCTGGAAATACCACTGCGATTTTTCGCGCTCGGTCGGCGCCGGCAGCGCCACGACGCGGCAGATGCGCGGGTTGAGGCGCTGGGTGATGCGCTTGATGACGCCGCCCTTGCCGGCGGAATCGCGTCCTTCGAAAACCACCACCAGCTTCTTCTTGTGGTAGGCGACCCAGGACTGCAGCTTGATTAGTTCCGACTGCAAGCCGATCAGGTCGCGGAAATACTGCATGCGGTCGATCGACGGCGGATGCGCGTTCTTGTAGATCTTGGAGATCTCCAGCGACAGCGCCGGCTCCGACATTTCAAGCTCATAGTCCTCGTCGAGCATGTCGGCGAGTTCGGCTTCCAGCCAATCCCTGGCCGGAGAATTCTGCTTCAACTCGGTCATTTCCACTGCTCCGCTTGCCGGCTGACATGAAACCCTGAGCCGACTTGATATAGGCCGGCAATGACGGTTTTATTGCAACCCGCCAGCCAGCCGATCATCGCTGCAAATCGGCGAGGCATGGCTGATCCATCGCCGTGGCATGGCGACAAGCCGCTCAAATTGTCCTACAAATGGCGGACCCGTTCGGGCTTCCCCGCCCTTTCCTGCTAAAACCACCTCCCCACCAAAACTACGAGGATCTGACATGGAATACCGCACGCTTGGCCGTTCCGGCTTGAAAGTTTCGACGCTGACCTTGGGAACCATGACCTTCGGCGGCAGCGGGCCGTTCGCTGCCGTCGGCAATTCCGATCTCGCGGAGGCCTCGCGCATCATCGACACTTGCATCGATGCCGGCATCAATCTCATCGACACCGCCAATGTCTATTCGAACGGATTGTCGGAAGAGATCATCGGCGAGGCGCTCGGCGGCAAGCGCAAGAACGACGTGCTGATCGCCTCCAAGGCGCGCATGCGGATCGGCAAGGGCCCCAATGACGAGGGCCTGTCGCGCCATCATCTGATCCGCGAATGCGAGAAGAGCCTGAAGCGCCTCAGGACAGATGTCATCGACATCTATTTCCTGCACGAATGGGATGGCGCGACGCCGCTCGAGGAAACCATCGCCGCGCTCGACACGCTGGTTGCCCAGGGCAAGATCCGCTATGTCGGCTGCTCCAACTATTCCGGCTGGCAGGTCATGAAGGCGCTCGGCATCAGCGACAGCCAGCACCAGCCGCGCTTCGTCACCCAGCAGATCCACTACACGCTGGAAGCACGCGAGGCCGAGTATGAGCTCTTGCCGATCTCGGTCGACCAGGGCCTTGGCGTGCTGGTGTGGAGCCCGCTCGCCGGCGGCCTGATGTCGGGAAAATACCGCCGCGACAGTCCGACGGCGCGCCAGATCGGCGGCTGGTCGGAACCACCGATCCGCGACGAGGACCGGCTGTGGCGGATCGTCGACGTGCTGGTCGACATCGGCGCCACTCGCGGCGTCTCGGCGGCCCAGGTGGCGCTGGCCTGGCTGCTTGGCCGGCCGGCCGTCAGTTCGCTGGTGATTGGCGCACGCAACGAGGCCCAGTTGAAAGACAATCTCGCCGCGGCAAGCCTGACGCTGTCCTTTGATGAACGCCAGCGCCTCGATGCCGTCAGCCGGCCGCCGGTGCTCTATCCCTACTGGCACCAGCAGTTTACGGCGAAGGACCGCTTCGGCCCGGCCGATCTGGTTATGGACCGCAGCGTTATCTGACTTAAGGGCGCCGGAAGCGGCTAGCCCGCGATAAACCGCCAGACCTGCGGATCGGGCTCGATCTGGCCGCTGAGCACGAAATATTTGTAGAGCACGAGCAGGCAGATCGCCTGCTCGGCCCGCTCGTCGGCGAATTTGCGGCAATAGGCGTTGGCCGCCGCAACGATGCGCTGGGCCTCGGCCGGATGCTGCTCGAGATGATGCACCCGCTCGGCCAGATCGCTGAAGTCGGGCGCCAGCGGCACATAATGGACATCGGGCTCGAGTTGCCCCTCGGCGAACCAGGTCTCGTAAGTCGGCGGCGGCATCAGGCAGAGCGAGTTCGAGCTCATGATCCATTTCAGATTGGTCGCGACATCATTGCCTTCGAGCGAGATGATGTAGCGGTAGCGGCGCTGCTGATCGATGCTGAGATAGGGCTTGCGGTATTCCGCAAGTGCTGTCGCCCTCGGCGTGCCGACATCGCAGAACGGCAGATTGCGGGCTGCATCCAGCAACAAGGTGCGGATCGGATTGTTGAGTTCGCCGCGCCAAACGACGAGCGGATGCTTGTCGGCGAAGGCGACATCGTCGGCCGGCATGTAGAAATGACGGAACTTGTTCAGCTTGAACAGGACGCCGTTGCCGTTGTCGCCCGCTATCGGCCGGTCCTTGACGATCGACGGCATCTTCGGCACTTCGATGACGTCGCCGAATTCCAGGTCGATGCGCAGATCTGGGTCGAAATAACGGGTGAACTCCTTCAGATCGTAATAGTACATGCTGCGGTCCGACGGCAGCCGGCTGACCGGCACGGCCTCGGGGCTGGGGCTAAAAGGCTCCCGCAGCGTGTTGTAGTAATTGAGCCGCTGGCGGACCGATGCGTCGGAAAGCCTGGCCTGATCGAGCAGCCGGCCGAGCCGGCGCCGGAAAAGAACCGGCGGCGCGATGTCGCGCATGGCGTTGCGCGCATAGTAGATCAGCTTCTGTGCGTTTCTTTGAAGCGTGGCCATCGGTCGTTTTGATTCGAAATCGGTCGGCGGCGGCTCCAGCAACTGTCCCGCAGCCTTTTCTAAACCATTGTGTTCGCCATCACGCAAGTCCAGAACCGCTGGCATCTGCCCTCGCGGCGCTGTTGTGTTTGCCGGCCAATGCTTCTAGGCAGGATCAGGCACAGCGAAAGGAAACGATATGGCTCGACCACCGAATTACGGTCAGGAACGCAAAGAGCGCGACCGGCAGAAGGCCGCCAAGAAGGCGGAGAAGCTCGCCGCCAAGGTCGCGGCCAAGGAGCGCGCCGAGCCTGAGAACGAGGCAAGTTCCAAAACCGACACCGAGACAGAAAAATAGGCAAGACAGGATCACCGGCCCGCGAAACGGGCCGGATCCTGGCAAAATGCCGGTGTGATCAGGCCGATGTGATCAGGCCGGGGCCTTGTCGCTGACGAAGACGTTCACCTCGCGCGCGGCGGCGATGAAGGCGCGTCTTGCAATCATCGCCGGCTTGTCGCCGGCCAGCGCGTCATGGCAGGCCTGCAGCGCTTCGCGGTGCTTGGGGCTGCGCTTGCCGGGCCAGCTGTTGAGCAGGTAATCGGAAGCCTCGCGCACCGTACGCAAGAGCTGAGTGCTTCCCTCCGTGCCCGACTTAACGGTCACGGGTGTTTCAAATCGGTTGTTTTCCATGGCCGCCTCTTACGCCATCGGCGTCCGCGAAGCGAGGCCGAAAGCGGATCGCGACGGCGTTCTTTCGTTTTCGTGACCAGTATCAAGCGGCGACGACGGCAAAACCCCTGGCGCGTAGGCCGCGCCGGTCATTGTGCAACGACGTCACCAGGCGGGCGCGGCTGCCGGCTATATGGGCGGAAAGTCGCGCCGCCGCCGCATCGGCATCGCCGGCCCGCACCGCTGCCAGAATGGCGTGATGCTCGCTCCAGGCGCGGCCAAGAGCCGCCTCGTCGCGCACCTCCAGCCAGCGCGCCCGCGACAGCCGCGTCATGGCATCGCGCACGGCCCGAAATAGGAACTCGTTGCCGGAGAGCCGCGCCAGTTCGATATGGAAATCCATGCCGACGCGGTGCCATTCCTCGCGCGGCGTGGCAGTGTCGCAGGAGTCCAGCATCGCCTCGATGACATCGGCTGCGCTCCTGTCGGCCAGCGCCGAAGTCAGCCTGACCGCCGCGACCTCGACCGCTTCGCGGTACACCGCGATCTGTTCCAGTTCGGCAAGGTTGATCGGCGACACGGTCCAGCCGCGCCCGTCGCGGCAGATCAGCCCTTCCGTCTCCAGCCGCAGCAGGGCTGCCCTGACCGGCGTGCGCGAGGCGCCGAAGCGGCTCTCGATCCAGCGCTCCGTCAGCCGCTCGCCAGGACCGACCTCAAGGCCAAGGATCATCTCGCGAAGCGCTTTTTCGACGATCTGCATCTGCGACATAGTTGCTTCCATTGCTGGCGATCGGCCTTGCCCGTTGGTCTTGCCGATCACATTGAGAGCGCCTGATTGACAGCAGCCGGGCTTTGCGTCCATGAGGTACCAAGTTGGTATCCCAAAATGGTATCCGCAGCAAGCGGACAGGATAGGACATGCCGCAGGACAGTGCAGCGCAGGCCGCCGAAGCGCCTTCCACCTACAACATTCATTGGCGGCGCAACCTGCTCGTGTGCTTTGCCGGATCGTTCAGCACGCTTGTGGCGATGACGCTGTTGCTGCCGTTCCTGCCGCTCTATGTCGAACAGCTGGGCGCCGTGGGCCACGCGGCGATCGTGCAATGGTCCGGCATCGCCTTCGGCGCCACCTTCCTTGCCGCCGCCCTTGTCGCACCGCTGTGGGGGCGGCTCGGCGACCGCTACGGCCGCAAGGTGATGCTGGTGCGCGCCAGTTTCGGCATGGCGATCTGCATGTCGCTGACCGGCATGGTGCAGACCGTCTGGCAATTGGTGCTTTTGCGCCTGCTGATCGGCTTTGCCGGCGGTTATTCCTCAGGCTCGACGATCCTTGTCGCCATGCAGACGCCGAAGAAGCGCTCCGGCTGGGCGCTCGGCGTGCTGTCGGCCGGCATCACCGCAGGCTCCCTGGTCGGCCCGTTGCTTGGCGGCGCGCTGCCGCCATTGATCGGTATTCGCGCCACCTTCCTCATCGCGGGCGGCGTCATTTTCCTGGCGGCGCTGGCGACGACGTTCCTGATCAAGGAGATGCCTCGCCCGCCAATGCAGGCACAACCCAAGGAGAAACCAAAGGGCGGTTGGGCGCAGATCCCCGACAAACGCCCTGTCGTGGCGATGCTGGCAACCGGCATGCTGTTCACCTTCGCCAACATGTCGATCGAGCCGATCATCACCGTCTACGTCCAGCAACTGGTCGCGGACGCAAGCCGGGTGACGCTGGTCTCCGGTGTCGTCATGTCGGCGGCGGCGCTGGGCGCCATCCTGTCGGCGTCACGGCTGGGTAAGCTCGCCGACCGCATCGGCCACTGGAACGTCATCGTCGCATCGCTGGCCGTCTCGGCGCTGCTGTTGATACCGCAGGCCTTCGTCACCGAGAGCTGGCAGTTGGTCGGGCTGCGGTTCCTTATGGGTCTGGTGCTGGGCGGGCTGTTGCCCTGCATCACCAGCGTCATCCGCCACAATGTTCCCGATGGGGTCGGCGGCAATGTGCTGGGCCTGGCAATCTCGGCGCAATATGTCGGCCAGGTCGCGGGGCCGCTGCTGGGCGGCTTCGTCGGCGGCCATTTCGGCATGCGCGCGGTGTTTCTCGGCACGTCGGTGCTGATGGCGGGCGGTGCCGCGTATAATTGGCTGGCCCAGGCGCGCCGCACGCGCGACATGCTGGCGATATCGGAAAAATCCTGACAGACAGGTCGCGCCGCCTATCGTCAATCACGGAGCCCGAGACATGAGCATAGCCGAGTCAGCACCAGCAAACAGCGCGCGCATCCTCGTTTTCGCCGGCGGCCTCGCCGGCGCGGCGGGCGTGGCGCTGTCGGCGGCATCAGCGCATCTCGGCGGCGCCTTCGTCGGCACGGCGGCATCCTTCCTGATCATGCATGCGCCGGTGTTTTTGGCCGTCGGCCTCGCCGGCGCAAGCCGGATCTTGCGGATCGGCAGCCTGGTGCTGCTCGTCGGGCTTGTTCTGTTCTGCGGCGATCTGCTGGCACGGGATTTCGTGGGATCGCGGCTGTTCCCGATGTCGGCGCCGATCGGCGGCACCTTGCTCATCGCGGGCTGGCTGGTGATCGCGGCCTCGGCGCTCGTGCGGCAACGGTCCTGACGGGGCAAGAACCCTGCCCCATCAAATATCGCAGATTTAATCCTGCCGGCTTTCCGGCAGCAGGTCGCGGTTGCGCTTGGCAGGCTTGGTCGGCCGCCGCCGTTGCGGCTGCTCCGTGGCAGGCGAGATACCCCAGTAATTGCGATAAATGTCTTCGAACAGATGCTTCACGGGATGCATGGTCGTTCCTCTTCAAGAACTTGAATCGATCCAATCAGCTGGCACGAAAATGTCTGGCCGATCAGCTGCGCTTGCGTTTCACAAGGTATTGCAGGTCACGCCTCCACGGCCCGACCTTGTCGCGGCGCCTGCGGGTGGCGGCGTCGGAGACTATGCCCCAATCATTGCCGTAGATGTCTTCGAACAGATAATTCACGGGATGCATGGCACCGTCCTCTTGAATCGATCCAAGTTGTACTTGATGAATCCCTTGGATCGATTCAAATATAGACCCTCTCCGCCGTCCGATCAAGGGAAAATTTGAACCGATCCAACGAAAGTGCTAAACAGGCTCCGGTTCAGGAGACGAAAATGACGGCATTGACCTCCGGCAAGACGAGACCAGTGCGGCTTGCCGACATCGCCAAGGCGGCCGGGGTCTCGCACGGTACCGCGTCCAACGTGTTCGCTCGCCCGGAAATCGTGCGCGAAGAGGTCCGCGAGCGGGTCAAGGCGGCGGCGGAAGCGATGGGCTATGCCGGCCCGGATCCCAAGGGCCGGCTGCTGCGCGCCGGCAAGGTCAACGCCATCGGCGTGGCAACGGCAGAACCATTGTCCTATTTCTTCGACGATCCCTTTGCCCGCGTCATGATGGCCAGCATTTCGCAGGCCTGCGACGCCACCGGCGCCGGAATTTCGCTGGTCTCGGCCGCCAACAGCGAGCAGCTCGCCTGGAACATCCAGAGCGCCCTGGTCGACGGCTTCATCGTGTTCTGCATCGAGGGTGGGTCGCGGCTGGTCGAACTGGCGCGCGAACGCAAACTGCCTTTCGTGGCGCTTGATCTCGATTCGGAAAATGAGGCGGTCGCTGCGATCGGCGTCGACAACGTCGCCGGCGCGGGTCTGGCGGCGCGCCATCTGGCCGAGTTCGGCCATCGCAGCTTTGCCGTACTCGCCCTGGAATCTGCCGACGCTGGCTTTGGTCCCGTCACGCAGGAGCAAGTCGAGACGACATCCCTCTACTCGGGCACACGCGACCGTCTGCGTGGCTATTTCGGCGAGCTCTCCCGCTTCGGCATCGACGTCTCGCAAGTGCCAATCTACGAAACCCTCAATGACGAGGCGAGCGTGCGGGCCGGCCTCGATCATATTTTCGCGCTGCCGCAGACGCCGACGGCAATCCTGGCCATGTCGGACAAGATTGCGCTGCATGCGCTCGACTGGCTGCGCGAGCGTAACATTGCCGTGCCGGGCGATGTGTCCATCGTCGGCTTCGACGGCGTGCCGGAAGGCGCCGACTCCGAGCCGCCACTAACCACCGTCGCCCAGCCGATCGCCGAGATGGGACGCCTGGCCGTCAAGGCGATCCTCGAAAATGACGGCTCGCAGCACCGGCAATTGCTGCCGGTCGATCTCGTGGTGCGGGGGTCGTCCGGCCCCTCGCCTGCTAGCCAGGCGGCTGATGTGGGATCATCGGCTTAGCCTTGGCATCGCGGGCATGCCGAAGGTCTGGTGAACGGCTGGCGCTTCTTTGCGAACCGGCTTTTTGCTCGAGCCGATGCCGGACAGCCACTCAAGATAGAAGGCGAGCACGAATTGCATGGCGATGCCGGCCGAAATCAGCAAGGCGTCATATGCAAAGCCGCCCGGATTGATCAGCTTCATCACCTGCGCCGCCATGGCGATCAGCGTGCCGGCGAGGAACACCGGCAAGGAGCGCTTGCCGAGCAGCGCTAGCGGATGATCCGGGCTGAGACGGAACAGGTTCGAGAAAGCCGGCAGGGCGACGATCAGATAGCTCACCGCCAATATGTGCAGGAGCCGCGGCAGCGACAGGAACGTCTTGTCGAAGCCGCCGATCACCACGGGCAGGTTAAACCACGTTATCTCGCCCCAGAGCGGGCTGTGCACCCAGACCGCCGCTGCCGCGACATAGGCCGCCGCGGCGCCCACCAGCCAACGATTGACGGGAATTGTGCCGCCGCGCCTGACATGCAGCATGCCGGCAAGGCCGATGTTGAACAGGAATTGCCAGGACAGCGGGTTGAGGAACCAGAAGCCGGGCTCGGGATAGTTCGGCGGCGCGATCTGCCAGAGGCCGGCGGCAAGCCACAGCGCGCCGGAAAAGACCAGCGCCGGGAGCGGCCGGTAGCTGACGAAGAGCAGGAAAAGCGGCGCCATCAACAGCAGCGCCGCATAGACCGGCAAAATGTTGTTGTAGCCAAGCTGGTGGCCGAGCGTGACAATGCCGATCATGACCTCCGGCGTGTTCTTCATCAGCGGCTCGATGTTGATCAGCTTGAGCAGTTCCGGCCGCCGGCCGTACACCGCCGCGGCGCAGAACAACGCCATCACAACCATGGTGGTGACGATGTGGGCACTGTAAAGCACGCCGGCCCGGCGCCACATCTTCAACATCGCCAGCAGCCGGCCGCCCGGCTGGAACTTGTTGCCATAGGCGAGTGCGACCGACATGCCGGAAATCAGCACGAAGGCTTCCGCCGCGTCCGAGAATCCGAAATTCTTGTAGGTCAGCGTTTCGAAGACGGTGCCCGGCACGTGGTCGATATAGATGGTCAGGAGTGCGAGCGCACGGAACACGTCAATGCGCGTGTCGCGATCGGCGATACGCGGGGCGCGATCGGGCGGAACTGGCAGGGTCATCGACAAAAGGCCTCAAAGGAGAGCAAGGGTGCTCGCGTTGTTCATGCCGGGATGCGACCATCGGCGCACACCGCTTCGATTCCTCCCGCAGGGAGCATATCGGCGCAGAAACGGTCTGAAATGAGCCTGTTGCAATCACATTTGGCGGAGCGTGAAAATATTCCGTTTTGAAGCTGGCAAAGGACCAATGTCTCCGTGAAAACAACGAGATATGAGCGTGCATCGATATAGCGACGAGAACGCCTTTCTGCACCAGGATCTGGCCTTTCCCTACCGCCTCCTCAAGCCGGAGAATGCCGGCGGCGAGAGCCTGTTTTTACTGCACGGATCGGGTGTCGACGAAACGACGATGGTCCCGACTGCGAGGCAGATCGCCCCTAACGCCACGCTGGTCGCGGTGCGTGGCCGCATCCGCCAAGAAGACGGCTTCCGCTGGTTCGAGCGGATCACGCCGACCAGTTTCGAACAGGCGAGCATCCGTGCCGAAACATCGTACTTTGCCGCCTTCGCAAGCGAGGCCGCAAAGCGCCACGGGCTCGACCTCGCCCGGGCGACTTTCCTCGGCTATTCCAACGGCGCCAATCTGGTTTCCAGCCTGATGCTGCTCAACTCCGGCCTCGTCCGAAAAGCGGCGTTGCTGAGAGCAATGCCCGTGCTTGACGATGCGCCGGCAACCAATCTGACCGGAACGCGCGTCCTGATTGTCGCCGGTGCCGCCGATGAGACCTACGGGCCGTTTGCGCCGCCACTGGTGACGCTGCTCAACAAACATGGCGCCGAGGTCGATGCGCGCATCGTGCCTTCAGGTCACGAAATCGGCGACCCGGATGCCGCCATCGTCCGGCAGTGGCTTGCGGGACCAGCATTGGCCGCACGCCAGGCAGGCTAGGAGACCTTGGTAGACCGCATCGGCGCCCGGCGGAACAGCTGAGCAGATGCTCGTCGCCTAGCCCTGTCCCATCCGGTTCCAAGCATCGAGCCCGGCGATCTTGTAGGCTTCGGCCAGCGTCGGATAGTTGAAGGTGTTGTTGACGAAGAAATCAACCGTGCCGCCGAGGTTGATCACCGCCTGGCCGATATGGATCAGTTCGGTGGCGCCTTCGCCGACGATGTGGGCGCCGAGCAGGCGGCGCGTTTCGACCGAGAACAGCAGCTTCAGAAAGCCGGAGTTGACGCCCATGATGTGGCCGCGCGAGGTTTCGCGGAACCGCGCCAGACCGACTTCATAAGCAGCGCCGCTCTCGCGCACCTGCTCCTCCGACTGACCAACGGTGGAGATTTCCGGCACGGCGTAGATGCCATAGGGGAAGGTTTCCGGCGGCGGTGGCAGTTGCACGCCGAAGGCGTGGCAGGCGGCCACCCTGCCTTGCTCCATCGATGTCGAGGCAAGGCTGGGGAAACCGATGACGTCGCCGGTGGCATAGATGTTGGGCGCACTGGTCTGGAAGGTCTGCGGATCGACCTTGATGCGGCCCCGGGAATCGGCCTCGATGCCGACCACGTCGAGGCCGAGGCTGCCGAGATTGCCGCTGCGGCCGGCGGCGTAAAGCACGATCTCGGAGCGGATGGTGCGGCCATCGGCGAGCGTCACTTCGGCATAGTCGGGTTTTGAGACGATTTCCTTGACCGTACTGCCGAGGCGAATGGTCATGCCGCGGTCGCGCATCTGGTGGATGAAGTCGTCGACGATCTCGCGGTCGACGAAATCGAGGATGGTGTTGCGCGGCTCCACCAGCGTCACCGGCACGTCGAGCGCCGAAAAGATCGTCGCATATTCAACGCCGATGACGCCGGCGCCGATCACCGTCAGCGTGCGCGGCAGATGGTCGAGTTCCAGCATCTCATCGCTGTCGAAGACGCGGATCTTGTCGAAAGGCACGTCGCGCGGCCGGTGCGGCCTGGTGCCGACCGCGATCAGCGCATTGGTGAAACCAACCTCCGAGTAGTCGCCATTGTCTGCCGTCAGGCTGACCTTGTTTGGGCCGACGAATTTCGCCATGGCGCGGACGCTTTTGACGGCGTTGCGCATAAACTGGTGCTGCAGCACCTCGACCTCGTGGTCGAGCGTCTTGTGCAGCCGCTCGACCAGGTCGGCGATGGAGATGTCCTGCTTGACCCGGTAGCCGCGGCCGTAAAAGCCCCGCTCGCGCCAGCCGGACAGGTTCAGCACCGTCTCGCGCAGCGTCTTCGACGGGATGGTGCCGGTGTGCACCGAGACGCCGCCGAGGCGCCGGCCCCTGTCGACCACCAGCACCGATTTGCCGAGCTTTGCCGATTGCACCGCGGCGCGGCGCCCGGAAGGGCCGCTGCCGATGACCAGCATGTCGTAATCCATGTAACCCCGTCCCCTCGGCGTCTTGTTGCGCCGCAGCAAGCTAACGCCATCCGTCCACCAAATTCAATCGGCTCAACCGCGCCACACTGCCGACCCGGACCGATGGACGAACCGATCTTGATTCCGCCCGCGGTCTTCACCATTTCAGTGGCGGCGCACCCTAGCGTGGCGCCTGTTACGAGGACATGACATGAACGCGCGCGTACTTGACGGCGAAATCATCACCAGCAGGCTCGACGACGTCAGGGCCTATGACGGTGTGCGCACGCGGCGCATCCTGGCCTTCATCATCGACTATTGCATCGTGGCGCTGCTCACCATTCCGTTCGCGATCCTGGTGGCCGTGCTTGGCCTTTTGACATTCGGTCTTGGCTGGGCGCTGTATTCCATCCTCGTGCCGGCGGTCGCCATTCTCTACATCTGGAACACGCTGGGCGGTCGCAACCAGGCCACATCAGGCATGAAGATGATGGGCATTCGGCTCGATCGTCTCGACGGCAGCCGTATCGACGGCCTCACCGCCGTTGTCCATTCGGTGCTGTTCTGGGCGAGCACGGTCATCCTGACGCCGCTCGTCCTCCTGGTGACGCTGTTTTCCGATCGCAAGCGCACACTGCACGACCTGCTGCTTGGCACCGTCGTCAGCCGCAGCGACCGTTGAACCGGCGTCCAACCGACGCCAACAGGCATTTGTGCGCAAATGTGAAGGGGTCCGTTCAACCCCGCCTTCACAATCCTGTTGAATTTTTCGCCAGCCAAGCCAAAGGTAGAGCGATTCGCAGGAGTGTTCCCAAGGTTCGATGACGCACCATCCGACCCAGTCGCCGCAGTTCTTCCTGACCGCGCCATCGCCGTGCCCGTATCTCGAGGGCCAGTTCGAACGCAAGGTGTTCACGCATCTGGTCGGCGACAAGGCGCCGGAGATGAACGATCTGTTGACGCAAGGCGGTTTCCGGCGCTCGCAGAACATCGCTTACCGTCCCGCCTGCGAGACCTGCCGCGCCTGCGTCTCGGTGCGTATCCTGGCGCAGGAGTTCACCGCCAGCCGCAACATGAAGCGGGTGATCCAGCGCAATTCCGATCTGATCGGCGCCATGCACGACGCGCAGCCGTCGACCGAGCAGTATTCGCTGTTTCGCGGCTATCTCGACGCTCGCCATCGCCGCGGCGGCATGTCCGACATGACGGTGCTCGACTACGCCATGATGGTCGAGGATACCCATGTCGACACCAAGGTGATCGAATACCGGCGCCGCGGCCCCGACACATTCATCACCGGCAAGGGCCAGGGCGAGCTGATCGCCGTGGCGCTGACCGACAAGATGGCCGATGGCCTGTCGATGGTCTATTCCTACTTCAATCCCGAGTTCGAGGACCGTTCGCTCGGCACCTTCATGATCCTCGACCATATCGCCCGCGCCCGGGCCATGGGCTTGCCCCATGTCTATCTCGGCTACTGGGTCAACGGCTCGCGCAAGATGAACTATAAAATGCGCTTCATGCCGCAGGAGCATCTCGGCCCGAAGGGCTGGGAACGCTACGCCCACGAAGCGGTCACGCGCTGATTTTTCTTCTTACCAGATCCTGATCTAAACATTTTCAGCCGAGACGATGCTGGTCTTTCCGACCGTTGGCGGGGCGATTGCGCCGACCGGCATCTGCTCAAATCATCGCGAAAGCCGTTGCATGTCCTCTCACAATGCCCACACCAAAGGACTTCTGCTCACCGCGCTTGGCGGGCTGGCGCTGACCATCGACATTCCCCTGATCCGGCTCGCCCATGGCGAAGCCTGGACGATCCTTTTGCTGCGCACCGGCTGCACCTTCGTGGCGGGGCTGATCGTATGGGCCATCTGGCGCTCGTTCAGCAAGAATGCTCCGCAGCTGATACCCGGCTGGTCGGGGCTCGTGGTCGCCACACTCTACGGGCTCGGCGCAATCGCCTTCATCACCGCCGTCTACAACACCTCGACCGCCAATCTGGTTTTCATCCTGGCCTTCTCCACCATGTTCTCGGCGCTGCTGTCGTGGCTGTTCCTGAAGGAGCGACCGCAGCCGCTGACGCTTGCGGCAATGGCGCTGATGATCGTCGGCATCGCGATCATCGTCGGCGATTCCGTCGGCACGGGAAATCTGTTCGGCGATGTGATGGCGCTGTGTTCGGCCTTGGCGATTGCCTGCGCCATCACCGTTTCACGCGCCAGCGGCAGGGATATGGGATTCACCGCGCTGACCGGCGTCCTGCTGCCGTTCGGGCTGGCGGCGCTCATGGTCTCCAAGACCGGTTTTCAGGTGGAGGCGCCATGGTGGATCGTTTTCAACGGCGCCGTCATCATGCCGTTCGCCTTCTTCTGCCTCGCCAACGGGCCGAAATACATTTCAGGCCCGGAAGTGGCGATGTTCTATCTCCTGGAAACGGTTCTGGCGCCGGTCTGGATATGGATGATCTTTGCCGAGACGCCGTCGCGCAACAGCTTGATCGGCGGCGTGATCCTGATCGTCACGCTGGTTGCCCATTCCCTGTGGCAGTTGCATGAAGGGCGCAAGCGCCGGGCAGCGCTCGCCGTCGCTTACCCAGCCTGACTTTTCTTCGCCGGGCCGGCGACAATCTCGATCTGCGGCGGCCCGCCTTCGAGCTCGGCCGCCGCGTCGGGAACGGTGTCTTCGGCCAGTTCCACCTCGCGCAGCCATTCGCGCCATATCGCCACCAGCAGCGCCATCAGCACGGGGCCGATGAACAGGCCGAGAAAGCCCATCGTCTTGACGCCGCCGATCAGGCCGAAAAAGGTGGGCAGGAAGGGCAATTTGATCGGTCCGCCGACCAGCTTCGGGCGCAAGGTCTTGTCGACGATGAACAGTTCCACCGCGCCCCAGATGAACAGCGCCAGACCCGCCATCGGCGAGCCGCTGGCGGCGAGGTAGATCGATACCAGCGTAAACGACAGCGGCGCGCCACCGGGGATCAGCGCCATCACGCCGGTGAGCGCGCCGAGCGTCACCGGCGAGGGCACCCCGGCCAGCCAGTAGGCGATGCCCAGCACCAGCCCCTCGCCGATGGCGATCACGGTCATTCCGGTAACGGTCGAGGAAATGGTCGCCGGAACCACGCGCGAAATCCGCTCCCAGCGTGTCGGCAGGATGCGTTCGCCGAGCCGGTCGATCTGGCTGGCAAAGTGTTCGCCGTCGCGGTAGGCGAAGAACAGCGCGATCATCATGAACAGCAGCGTCAGCAACAGGCCGAATGCGCTGCCGCCGGCAGCCAGCACGCCGCGATAGATGCTGCCGATATTGGCGCCGCTGACCAGCTGGATCAGCTCGCCGATGCCGCCGGGATGGCCGAAATTGTCGATCCACTGTTCGTTCAGCCACTCGCCGACGACAGGCAGCGAGGTGATCCAGTGCGGTGTGACCGCGCCGTGCCTGTTGGTCTCGATCGCCCAGCCGACCCATTCGCGGACCTCGTTGATGGCGTAGGTGCCGGCGAGCGCTATCGGCACCACCAGGAAGGCGAGGATGAACAGGATGGCGAGCGTCGCGGCGACGGTGCGGTTACCGCCGACACCGGCAAGCAGCCGGCGGTAGAGCGGCCAGCTGGCAAAAGCAATGACGAGGGCTGCCAGCACGGGAAACAGGAACCCGTGGAAGAAATAAACGCCGGCGGCGACGATCAGCACCAACAGCCAGCGCGCCGCCGACAGCGGCGGGATGACGGCGGCCCGCAGCGGTGTCGACAGGCCGAACAGGCGCTGCTGACGTTCCGGCTTCTGGATCTTCGCTTCCTTCAAACGGTCAATTCTCCCCAGCCTACACAGCGTTTATGCACTGTTATAGTGCCGCAATCGTGACGATAGTCCAAATGGTTGGTGAAGCTGCCAATCTCCCCCTTGTGGGGAGATGTCCGGCAGGACAGAGGGGGGCGCGAAGGATCGCCAGCCTGGCACCCGACATTGAAGACCCAAGAGTTGCGACCGAGTGGCGAGCCATGACCATTTGATGCGCTGGCGGGACAGCGCCCCCTCTGGCCTGCCGGCCATCTCCCCCACTTGGGGGGAGATCAGCAGCTTCAACCAAATTTCCCCGTCCGCGGGAATCCCTTCGGCACCATCCGTCCGGCCGACGCTCTCGCGCCGATCCATTCCGCCAGCTCCTCGCGCGACCTGACGAAGGTGCGGTCGGCGGAATCCTGCCAGGACAGGCCGCTCGCCAGCGTGAAGGGTTTCAGGTCGAGCAGACCGCCATCCTTGTATTTCTGCAGGCGAACGCCCTTGCCGCGGCCCATCTCGGGAATTTCGGAGAGCGCAAACACCAGCATCTTGCGGTTCTCGCCGACAATGGCGAGATGATCGCCTGACACCGGGACGCAGGCCTTGGCCTCGTCGGGCGCCTTGACGTTCATCACCTGCTTGCCCTTTCGGGTGTTGGCGACGACCTCCTCCTCCGGCACGACGAAACCATTGGCATCGTAGGAGACGAGCAGCAGCTTGCGCTTCGGGTCGTGGACGAAGGCGGTGACGATGTCCTGGTCGTTGTCCATGTCGACGATGATGCGGATCGGTTCGCCATGGCCGCGGCCGCCCGGCAGCCGGTCGGCGCCGATGGTGTAGAATTTTCCGCCGGTGGTGAAGACCAGGATCTTGTCGGTGGTCTGGGCATGGAAGGCGAGCTTGAGGCTGTCGCCTTCCTTGAAGGTGAGCGTGGAATGGTCGGCCAGATGGCCTTTCATCGCCCGCAGCCAGCCCTTTTCCGAGACCACCACGGTGACCGGCTCGCGCTCGATCATGGCGTGCGCAATGTCGGTCAGATCATGCTCCGGCGCGTCGGCGAACTGGGTGCGGCGCTTGCCGAGTTCGGTCTCGGGGCCGAACTTGTCGCGAACCTGCGTGACTTCCCATTTGATCGTCGACCATTGCTTGGCGTCGGATGCGAGCAATGCCTCGATCTGCTTCTTCTCGGTGGTGAGACCGTCGAACTCCTTGCGGATCTCGAACTCTTCCAGCTTGCGCAGGGCCCGCAGCCGCATGTTGAGGATGGCTTCGGCCTGGGTGTCGGTGAGCGACCAACGGGCCATCATCACCTGCTTGGGCTCATCCTCCTCGCGGATGATCCTGATGACCTCGTCGATGTTGAGATAGGCGATCAGGTAGCCGGCAAGGATTTCCAGCCGCTTCTCGATCTCGCCAAGCCGATGCTTCGAGCGGCGGATCAGCACATCGCGCCGATGGTCGAGCCACTCCTTCAGCACGCCCTTCAGCGACAGGACGTTAGGCACCTTGCCCCGCGACAAAACGTTCATGTTGAGGGGAAACCGGCTTTCGAGCTCGGTCAGCTTGAACAGCGATTCCATCAGAATGCCGGGATCGACCGAACGGCTCTTCGGTACGAGCACAATGCGGACGTCCTCGGCGCTTTCATCCCTGACATCCTCAAGCAGCGGCAATTTGCGCGCGATCAAAAGCTCGGCGATCTTCTCGATCAGCCTGGCCTTCTGGATGCCGTAGGGGATTTCAGTGACGACGATGCTCCAGGTGCCCCTGCCCTGATCCTCCTGGCCCCATTTGGCGCGCACGCGAAAACCGCCGCGGCCGGTCTCATAGGCCTCCAGGATGGATGCGCGGCTGTCGACGATGATGCCGCCGGTCGGGAAATCCGGCCCCTGGACGAACTCCATCAGCTTTGTCACCGGCGCGTCCGGCTGCTCGATCAACTGCAGCGCCGCGTTGCAAAGCTCGGCGGCATTGTGCGGCGGGATGGACGTGGCCATGCCGACCGCAATGCCGGAGGAACCGTTGGCGAGCAGATTCGGGAAGGCGCCGGGAAGCACTACGGGCTCCTCGTCCTCCTCGTTGTAGGTTGGCCGGAAATCGACGGCGTCCTCGGTGATGCCGGCAAGCAAATCGCTCGCCACCTCGGTCATGCGCGCCTCGGTATAGCGCATGGCGGCGGCGTTATCGCCGTCGATATTGCCGAAATTGCCCTGCCCGTCGACGAGGGGATAGCGCATGGAGAAATCCTGCGCCAGGCGCACCAGCGCGTCGTAGATCGACTGGTCGCCGTGCGGATGGAACTTGCCCATCACGTCGCCGACAATGCGGGCGCATTTGGCAAAGCCCTGGTCGGGGTTGAGCCTGAGCAGTCGCATGGCATGCATGATGCGACGATGCACAGGCTTCAGCCCGTCGCGCACGTCAGGCAGCGCCCGGTGCATGATGGTCGACAGCGCATAGGCGAGATAGCGCTCTTCCAGCGCCTTCTTCAGATCCACCGGTTCGATGTGGTCACCGCCGCCATTTTCAGGCGGCAAAATCCTTTTTCCCATGCGGCTGGACTAGCCGAGCGGGTGATTCGCGGCAAGGCGGGGCTGCGGAAATCCGCACTTTGCAGCCTTTGGCTTACGAGGGCGGCTCAAGGTCCGACGATGGATGTGACGAACTTCATGTTCCAGCTTGCCGTCCCTGTGCAACAGCACCGGTAGCAGCGCTGTTGCCAACCAACATCAATCTGTTACACGCCCTCTCTAAGGCAGGAGACGGTACGCAGGGGAGCCCGACCTTCATGACATATTCACCGCATCGAGCGAAGGCTCCCGCTCCGATTTGCCTTTCGCCGTGATTTTCGACAACTCTGCGGGAAAGCGCCTTTTTCCCGTCCAGTTCGTCACGGAATAGTGATGGCGTAGAATTGAGAAAACACTTTTTCAGGACTCTCTCAGGGAACTCGCGATGACAATCCAACGTTCGACACTCAAGAAACTTGCTTTTTCGACCTTTTTGCTGACGCTGCCGCTGAATGCCGCCTTTGCGCAAGACACGGCGGTTGCCGACCGACTGAAGGCCGCACTTGCCGTCCAGGGCGTCGATATCACCTGGACCGGCGTTACCGGCGACAATTCCAGCATGGTGCTGCAGGGCGTGTCGGTCAAACCGGCGGCCGAAAAGGAGGCGCTGCCGATCGGCGACGTCAAGCTCGAGGGCGTGACCGAAGCCAATGGCGGCTTCGATGTCGCCACCATCACGACTTCGGCCTTCGAGCACAGCAAGGACGGCGTCACGCTCAACCTCACCCCCTTCGTCATCCACGACGCCAACATCCCGGCCGAGGGCGCTACAGGCCCGCTCGGCTCGATGATGATCTACAAGTCGGCCGAACTCGAAAACCTGACGGTCAAGGTTGCCGACAAGACCGCCTTCTCGGTGGATGGGCTTGCTGTCCAGATCACGCCGCCGGCCGACGGCAAGGCGATGGAGTTTTCCGCCACCACGGAAAAGTTCAACGCCGACCTGACCCTGGTCGACGATGCGAAGTCCAAGGAAGCCATCGAGGCCCTCGGCTACCAGAACATAACGGGCAATATCGAGATCGGCGGCACCTGGCAGCCGAGCGACGGCAAGATGGACCTGTCGAAATACGATATCTCGGTCGAGAATGCCGGCACGCTCGGCATGACCTTCGGCCTCGGCGGCTACACGGTCGACTTCGTCAAGTCGCTGCAGGAGATGCAGAAAAAGATGGCGGCGCAGCCCGAAGGCGCCGACAATTCGGCGCAAGGCATGGCCCTGCTCGGCCTTTTGCAGCAGCTTTCCTTCAACAGCGCCTCGATCCGCTTCGACGACGATTCGCTGACCGGCAAGGTGCTTGAATATGTCGGCAAGCAGCAGGGCATGTCGGGCAAGGACATCGCCAACCAGGCCAAGGCGATCGTGCCGTTCGGCATGGCGCAGCTCAACAATCCCGAACTGACCGCCGAAGTGACGGCCGCGGTGAGCAAGTACCTCGACGATCCGAAGAGCCTCGAGATTTCGGCCGAGCCGCCGGCAGCGGTGCCGTTCGCGCTGATCATGGCCGGCGCCATGTCCAACCCGGCCGACCTGACCAAGACGCTGGGCGTCCACGTCAAGGCCAACGAAGACTGATCGAAGTTCGCTCCCTTCTCCCCGTCACTATACGGGGAGAAGGTGCCGGCAGGCAGATGAGGGGCGGCGCCAACGCGTGCAAATTGTAGTTCGATGCTGAACCGATTGTCAGAAGGCGCCAACTGCTAAGGCCGTTCGCCAATCGCCTGCATGCGTGCTGCCCCTCATTGTCCTGCCGGACATTTCTCCCCGTATAGAGACGGGGAGAAAGGGCAGCTGCAACGCTGCCGTCAGTCCTTCTTCACTGCCGCGACACGCAGCGACAGATCACGCAACTGCTGCGGCGAGGCTTCCGAAGGCGCGTTCATCAACAAATCGTAGGCCTGCTGGTTCATCGGGAACATGGTGATCTCTCGCAGGTTCTTGGCGCCGACCAGCAGCATGACGACACGGTCGACGCCGGCCGCCATGCCGCCATGCGGCGGGGCGCCATACTGGAAGGCGCGGTAGAGGCCACCAAAGCGTTCTTCCACCGTGGCGCGGTCGAGGCCAACCGTCTCGAACGCCTTGACCATGGTTTCCGGCAAATGGTTGCGGATACCGCCAGAGGCGATCTCGAAGCCGTTGCAGACCATGTCGTACTGGAAGGCCTTGATGCCGAGCAGGTCGTCGCCGTTGAGCGCGTCGATACCGCCTTGCGGCATCGAGAACGGGTTGTGGGCGAAGTCGATCTTCTTCTCCTCCTCGCTCCATTCGAAGAACGGGAAGTCGACGATCCAGCACAATTCGAAGCGCTCGCGGTCGACAAGGTTCAGTTCTTCGCCGGCACGCGTACGCGCGGCACCGGCGAAGGTAACGAACTTCTTCGGATCGCCGGCGACGAAGAAGGCGGCGTCGCCATCGGCAAGGCCGAGCTGCTGGCGGATCGCCTCGGTGCGCTCCTCGCCGATGTTCTTGGCCAGCGGACCGGCGCCTTCAAGCTTGTCGCCTTCCTTGCGCCAGAAGATGTAACCCAGTCCCGGCTGGCCCTCGCCCTGCGCCCACGAGTTCATGCGGTCGCAGAAGGCGCGGCTGCCGCCGGTCTTGGCCGGAATGCCCCACACTTCGGCCTTCGGATCGTTGGCCAGGATGTTGGCGAAGACCTTGAAGCCGGAATCGCGAAAATGGTCGGAGACGGCCTGCATCTCGATCGGGTTGCGCAGGTCCGGCTTGTCGGAGCCATATTTGCGCATGGCGACATCGTAAGGAATGCGCTGGAATGTCTGCGTCACCGGCTTGCCGTTGGCGAAGGTCTCGAAGACGCCGCGCATCACCGGTTCCATGGTCGACAGCACGTCGTCCTGCTCGACGAAGCTCATTTCGAGGTCGAGCTGGTAGAATTCGCCGGGCAGACGGTCGGCGCGCGGGTCCTCGTCGCGGAAGCAGGGCGCGATCTGGAAATAGCGGTCGAAGCCCGAAACCATGATCAGTTGCTTGTACTGCTGCGGCGCCTGCGGCAGCGCGTAAAAGGTGCCGGGATGGATGCGCGACGGCACCAGGAAGTCGCGCGCGCCTTCCGGCGACGAGGCCGTCAGGATCGGCGTCGAGAATTCGGTGAAGCCGACATCGGTCATACGCTTGCGCATCTCGGCGATGATTTTCGTGCGCGCCACGATGTTCCTGTGCAGCGTCTCGCGGCGCAGGTCGAGAAAACGGTACTTCAGGCGGATGTCTTCGGGATAGTCGGGCTCGCCGAACACCGGCAGCGGCAATTCCTTGGCTGCCGACAGCACCTCGATCTCGCGGGCAAAGATCTCGATCTCGCCGGTCGGCAGGTTGGCGTTGGTGGTGTCCGGCAGGCGCGCCTTGACCTCGCCGTCGACGCGGATCACCCATTCGCCACGCAGCGTCTCGGCCACCTTGAAGGCGGGCGAATCCGGATCGGCGACGATCTGGGTCAGGCCGTAATGGTCGCGCAGATCGATGAACAGCAGGCCGCCATGGTCGCGCACGCGATGCACCCAGCCCGACAGGCGAACCGAAGAGCCGACATCGCTCTTTCTCAACTGGGCACAGGTGTGGCTGCGGTAACGATGCATTGTCATGTCAAAATTCCGGGGTGCTGGGTTGTGGGTCGAGCATCAAAGCCCGGTCCAAAATTTGCGCGAAAAGCGCATGGGAGGCCCGATTTGTCAAGGCAAGCCGGGTTTGGGTCGTCTCTCTATCCGCTAGTCAGTGTTGAAGTCTTTGCCAGGCTTGGCGCATTGCCGCCAGAAGTGTTTCTCGCGACAGTGCAGTCATCGAATGATCTGGAGATACTTCATGCCAGAACCCACAGTCCCGCCGGGTGTCGGGCCACATAATGGCCGCGAATTGGAGCTGATGCTTCAGGGCGACAAATCAATGGCCTTGTTCGCGGCGGAACCGGGTATGGACGCCGACGATATTGGCGATGCAGGTTTTGCACCGTTTGTCGACGAAGGTCGCATCCTGAAGTTCACCCAGATTGTTCCTAAAACCTCAGTGGAAGAGCGCTGCTACTGCCTGCCGACAGAAGAATGGCGCTGCAAACTGAGCTTGTTGATCTCCAGAATGTGCCGCAGCGGAGAGGCCTTTGACATCTTCACATCGAATGATCTGGCGAGGCTTGAAGGAGCCCTTCTCGGCTATTCAAAGGAAGATGTCGAAGTGTTCGTCGCCCATGCTGCGTCCCGGACTGCCCGCGCGCCGAGCTCCGTTTAAGCCAAATGGATTTCGGCGCCCTGGCGTTCGAAGTCGGCGAGGATTGCGGCCGGCGCGGTCTTTTCGACCACGAGGTGGCGGATCGCCTCTGGCCTGGCAACCCGGTAGGGTGCGGCTGTGGCCAGCTTGTCGTTGGTTACAGCGATGACGATGCCAGCGCTGTTCTTGGCCATGGCCCGCTTTACCTCGGCCTCAGCCGAATCGAAGGCCGTGACGCCGCGCGACGCATCGAGACCGCAGGAGCCGAGAACAAACAGGTCCGCGCCAAGTTGCGCGACAGCGGCAAGCGTGTCGGCGCCGACGCAGGCGCCGAGATGGCGGTCGAACCGCCCGCCCAGCACAATCAGTTCGACCAAAGCGTGGTCTGACAGGACGGAGGCAATTTCGAGCGAATTGGTGGCGACGGTCAGATCGATGTCGCGCGGGATGGCCCTGGCGATCGCGGCATTGGTCGAGCCGCTGTCGATGAACAGGGTCTGTCCGCGCGAAAGCAGTGCCACGGTCGCGCGGGCCAGCCGCGTCTTTTCTTCGACCGCATGGCCGGCGCGCAGGCCGACCGGCGTGGCCGCGAAGGGTGCGGCCGCGACCGCGCCGCCATAGACGCGGCGGCACTGCCCGGCCTTGGCCAACTCCCTGAGGTCGCGCCGAACCGTGTCTTCCGAAACGCCGAAGCGGCCTGCCAGCTCGCCGGCCAGCACCCTTCCCTCGACGGCCAGGCGATCGCGAATAATTTGATGCCGCTCATCGGTCAGCATTGCATGATCCTGTTTTTTTCCATGCACGTTCTTGCACGATTTGCATGTTTGTGCAAGATGTAGGCATATCAAACAGTGACAACCGTCGACTCTCTTCCCCGAAAGCATCGTCATGACCTTTGGCCTCCGCCTCGCTCCGCAACACCGGGTCTACGCCGGCTTTGCGATCTATTCGTTCGCCATGGGCCAAATCTTCCCGCGGCTGCCCGACATCAAGCACGCCATGGGCATCGGGGACGGCACGCTCGGGCTAAGCCTGATCGGGACGCCGATCGGCACCTTGACCGCGCTGACGCTGGCGGCGCCGATCCTGGAGCGCATCGGCTTCCGCCGCGCGCTGCTCGGGCTGGTGCCGCTTTTGTCGGTTGTCTTTGCCATTGCCGTGCATGCGCCTGGGCCGCTTGCGCTGTTCCTGATGCTGTTTCCGGTCGGCCTGATGATCGGCAGCGTCGAGATCATTCTCAATGTCGAGGCCGATAGAACCGAATTCCTGCTCAAGCGCCGGATCATGAACCGGGCGCATTCGTTCTGGAGCATCGGCTTTTTCGGCGCCGGCCTGTTCGGCGCCGCGCTTGCGCATCTCGGCATTTCGCCGCAACTGCACCTGGCGATTGTCGTACCGATGGTGGCGACAGGAATCGCGCTGTTTCTCGGCGGTTACGAACCGGCGCCGAGCCGCTTCGCCGGCAATGACGAGACGGCGCCAAGGCTGGCGCGGCCGACGCTGCCGATCCTCGTCCTCGTCGCGGTGACACTGTCGGCGATGCTGATGGAAGGCGCCAGCATCGACTGGTCGGCAATCTACATGCGCACCGTGTTCGATGCGGGCCCTTTCGTCGCCGGCTTCACCGTGGCGCTGTTTGCATTCTCGCAAGCGAGCACGCGCTTCTTTGCCGACTCCTTTGTCGACCGCCACTCGCCGAGCGTCGTGGCGCGGGTGCTGCTGGCGACGATGGCGGTGGGCGTGCTGCTCGTCTTCTTCTCGCCTGCCCCGCTCGTATCGATGCTGGGCTTTGCGCTACTTGGCATTGGCAGCAGCGTGCTCTTTCCGCTGGCGATCTCGGCGGCAGCCCAGCGGACGGACCGCTCCGCGACGATCAATGTCGCGGCGCTGTCGCAGATTTCCTTCGTCGCCTTCCTGCTCGGCCCGCCGCTGCTCGGTTTCGTCTCCGACCATTGGGGCATCCGCTCGGCCTTCGGTATCGGCATCCCGTTCATCATGCTCAGCCTGCTGACCGCCGGCTCGCTTGGCCGAAGGGCTGCCCGGGGCAAGCCTGCGCCGGCGAGCGAAGCTTTGGCGAGGGCCGACGGAGCTTGAACGGCCGCACTTGAAGCCACACACCTGTTGGCGGCGGGACAAGCCACTGGCATTGGCCACACCGATGGTTCAGAACTGTGGAGCCACCTAAGCAACGGTTCCGTATGTCCTCCATCCGCCCGCTGATCCCGCTCCTCATCGCCGCCGGCATCCTGCTTGGCGGCAACGGGCTGCAGGGCACGCTGATCGCGCTGCGCGGCGCGCAGGAAGGATTTTCGGCCTCCGACATCGGCCTGATGGGCACGTTCTATTTCGCCGGCTTCCTGTTGGGGTGCCTGGCCGTCACCCGTATCCTCAAGGCAGTCGGCCATGTCCGGACGTTTTCAGCACTGGCCGCCATCGCCGCGGCCAGTACGCTGCTCCTGGTGCTGGTGATCGATCCGGTGATGTGGTGCGCGGTGCGCTTTGCCGGCGGTTTCTGCTTTGCCGGCCTGTTCACCGTCATGGAAGCCTGGCTGAACTCCGGCGTCGAAAACAAGGATCGTGCGCGCGTGCTGGCCATCTACCGCATGGTCGATATCGGCTCGGTGACCGGCGCACAGTTCCTGATCCCGATCTTCGGCCCCGGCGGCTTTGCCATCTTCGCCATCATGTCGATGATGATCACGCTGTCGCTGGTTCCGGTGTCGCTCGGCGACCGCTCCAACCCGACGCCGCCGGAAGACGTCAAGCTCGATCTCGCCCGCGTCTGGCGGATTTCGCCGCTCGGCTGCTTCGGCTGCATCTGCGTCGGCGTCACCAACAGCGCGTTCCGCACGCTGTCGCCAGTCTATGCCGAACAGATCGGCATGTCGGTGGCCGATGTCGTCACCTTCGTCAGCGTCGGCATCTTCGGCGGCGCCCTCATCCAGTATCCGCTGGGCTACCTCTCCGACCGCTGGGATCGGCGCGCGGTGCTTTTGGCCACGACATGCGGCGCCATGTTCGCCGCGCTGGCGCTGGTCTTCGTCGCCGGCGCCGATCCGACCCTCAATTTGATCATCGTCTTCATCTTCGGCAGCTTCGCCATGCCGCTCTATTCGCTGTCGGCGGCGCATTCCAACGACCGCGCCGACAAGGGCGAGTTCGTGCTGATCAACGCCGCCTTGATGCTGTTCTATTCCTTCGGCGCCATTGGTGGCCCCTTCGCGGCGTCCGCAGTGATGCAACATTTCGGACCGGGCGCCCTGTTTGTCTTCAGCGCAGTCGTCTACGCCACCCTCATCGCCGTCATTCTCTACCGCATGCAGGTGCGCGGCAGCGTGCCGGCGGGCAAGCGCAGCCGCTTCACGGCGCTGCTGCGCACATCAACCGTCTTCGCGCGGCTGGCGCGCAGGAATGGCGATTCCGACGGATCGGCTGATACTTGACCGAAGGGCGGCTTGACGAAAGCGCCCATGGCTGAAATTGAAAGAGAACCTTACCCGTTACTAAAAAGCGATTTGATGCACGTCATCACCACCCAAAATGAGCTCGAGTCCGTTCTCGCCGCTTTTGAAAAGTCGGATTTCGTCACCGTCGACACCGAATTCATCCGCGAAACGACATTCTGGCCGATTCTGTGCCTGATCCAGATGGCGGCGCCAGGCGTCACCGCGCTGGTCGACCCGCTGGCGCCCGACATCAACCTCGCCCCATTCTTCCGGCTGATGGCCAATGAAGCGGTGGTCAAGGTTTTCCATGCCGCGCGCCAGGACATTGAAATCATCGTCCATCTCGGCGATCTGGTGCCGCATCCGGTGTTCGACACCCAGGTCGCGGCCATGGTCTGCGGCTTCGGCGACAGCGTCTCCTACGATCAGCTGGTGCAGCGCATCACCGGCGCACGGCTCGACAAATCCTCGCGTTTCACCGACTGGCGCCACCGGCCGCTGTCGGACAAGCAGCTCGACTATGCCTTGGCCGACGTCACCCATCTGATCGACGTCTACAAGCATCTCAGCGCCGAACTGGAGCGGGAAAACCGCGCCCATTGGCTAAACGAGGAAATGGAGGTGCTGACTTCGCGCGAGACCTACGATCCGCACCCCGAAGACGCCTGGAAGCGGCTGAAGATGCGGCTGCGCAAGCCGCAGGAGCTGGCGATCGTGCAGACGGTGGCGGCATGGCGCGAACGCGAGGCGCGCGAGCGTGACGTGCCGCGCGGCCGGGTGCTCAAGGACGACGCCATATACGAGGTCGCCCAGCAGGCGCCGCGCGATGCGGCAGCCCTTGGCAAGCTGCGCACCACGCCGAAAGGCTGGGAACGGTCATCGACGGCAACGGCGCTGCTCGGCGCGGTCAACACGGCGCTCGCTTTGCCCCGCGAAGAAATGCCGAAGCTGCCCAAGAGCTTTCAGCCGCCCGAGGGCTCCAATGCCGCCTCCGAGCTGTTGAAAGTGCTGTTGCGGATCGTCGCCGAGAAGGAAGGCGTCGCCTCGAAAGTGCTGGCGTCCAGCGACGACATCGACCGCATCGCCGCCGAGGGCGAGGATGCCGACGTGCCGGCCCTGCAGGGCTGGCGACGCGCCGTGTTCGGCGAAGCCGCACTGAAGCTGGTGCGCGGCGAAATCGGCATCAAGTTCGACAAGCGCAAGATCGCGGTGTTCGATTTGTAGACCCCCACCCCGCTCCGCTGCGCGGAGCGACCCTCCCCACAAGGGGAGGGTAAACGACTGCCCTACACCGCTCCGAGCAGGTGTAGCGCGAACCAGATCCATGCCAACAAGAGAATGATCGCGCCGACGTAGAAGGCGCGGCTGCGAAACCGCAGATTGTTGCTGGTGAGGTGGACCCAGGCGTGGCCATAGCGGGAAATCACGAAAATCCACATCAACGCCAGGGTCAGATAATTGACGCCATTGGTCGCGTGCAGCGCCAGGCACAGCACATAGAACAGCACCGGCAGTTCGAACTGGTTGATGAGATTGTTGGCAACCGTGACGCTCGACCCGGGCTCGGTCGTGCGCACCTTGTATTGACCGACCTTGGCCTCGCCCGATTTGACCGCGCCGTAGCGGCGCCGGCCCATCACGACATAGACGATATAGACGAGCAACACCTGCGCCAGCATCGGCCAGAAAATCGCGGTCTGGCTCATGGCGTTGCCCCTGCTCTGTCGTTCATGCCTGTGGACGCCGCTGGGCGGCAAGGATCAAAAACGCGATGACGATGACGGGGATCGCCAGCAGCGCGAATTTGGTGACGATCAGCGACGAGGCGAAAGACAGAGAATCCGGGTTGGCCGACAGCGCATCGGACAGAAGCCGCGCCACCGCAATGTTCTGGGCGTAGTCGGCGCACGTGTAGGGCAGCACGATGACCAGCGCGAACAGCGCCTGAAGCTGCACCGGCATGGCACGAAAATTCTTCAGCCGCCGCCCGGTTGCCAGGATCAGGCTGACCATGGTCAGCGACAGCAGCGCCGGGAAGAGAAGGTCGAAAGTCAAATAGTGCCAGACCAGGATGATCTCGCTGCCGCGCCGGCCGAGTGCCGTCAGCCAGGCCATGCCCTCGTCGGGCGTGAACCCGCCAAGGCGCACGTCGAGCGACGGCAGGCCACCGCTCAGCCGGCGGAAATAGAAGAATTCCAGCAGCGTCATGATGATGAAAACCGCCGCGGCGGCAAAGCACAGCGCGCCGGCATGGCGCGCCAGCCGCAGCACGATCGTCGCCTGGTGGCGCCAGAGCATGTACCGCTCTGGCTGCCGGTCAGGCTCCGCCAGGATAGTTCGGGCTTTCGCGGGTAATCGTGACGTCATGGGCGTGGCTTTCACGAAGTCCGGCGTTGGATATGCGCACAAAGGTGGCGCGTTCGCGAAAATCGGCAAGGTCGCGGCCACCGACATAACCCATAGCGGCTTTTAGCCCGCCCGCAAGCTGGTGCAGCACGCCAGACACAGGTCCCTTGTAGGGCACCTGCCCTTCAATGCCTTCCGGGACCAGTTTCAGCGTGTCGCGAACCTCGGCCTGGAAGTAGCGATCGGCCGAGCCGCGCGCCATGGCGCCGACAGAGCCCATGCCGCGATAGGCCTTGAAGGAGCGGCCCTGATGCAGATAGACCTCGCCCGGGCTTTCGTCGGTGCCGGCCAGCAGCGAACCGATCATGGCCGCACTGGCGCCGGCGGCAAGCGCCTTGGCCAGGTCACCCGAATATTTGATGCCGCCGTCGGCGACGACCGACACGCCTGATCTATGCGCCGTCTCGACCGCCGACATGATCGCCGAAAGCTGCGGCACGCCGACGCCGGCGACGATGCGCGTGGTGCAGATCGAGCCCGGGCCGATGCCGACCTTGACGGCATCGGCGCCGGCGTCGATCAGCGCCTGCGTGCCTTCGGCGGTGGCGACGTTGCCGGCCAGGATGCGGACGGAATTGGAAAGCTTCTTGGCCCGCGTCACCGCATCGAGCACGCGCTGCGAATGGCCATGCGCGGTGTCGATGACCAGGAGGTCGACACCGGCATCGATCAACCGCTCGGCGCGCTCGAAGCCGTCATCGCCGACGCTGGTGGCTGCCGCCGCCCGCAGGCGCCCCTGCGCATCCTTGGTGGCGTGCGGGTTGAGCTGCGACTTCTCGATGTCCTTGACGGTGATCAGGCCGACGCAATTGCCGGACTTGTCCACGACGACGAGCTTTTCGATGCGGTGCTGATGCAGCAGCCGCTTGGCCTCGTCCTGGTCGACATTCTCCTTGACCGTGATCAGGTTCTCACGGGTCATCAATTCGTAGACTTTCTGCCCCGGATCGGAGGCGAAGCGCACGTCGCGGTTGGTCAGGATGCCGACGAGGCGGCCGATCTTCTGGCCGCCGGTGCCGCCATTCTCGACCACCGGAATGCCCGAGATGGAATAGGTGCGCATCAGCGCCAGCGCGTCGGCCAGGGTGGCGTCGGGGCCGATGGTGACCGGATTGATGACCATGCCCGATTCGAACTTCTTGACCTGACGCACCTGCTCGGCCTGTTCGGCCGGCGAGAAATTGCGGTGGATGACGCCGATGCCGCCGGCCTGCGCCATGGCGATGGCAAGCCTCGCCTCGGTGACGGTGTCCATGGCGGCCGACAGGATCGGCACGTTGAGGTCGATGTCGGTGGCGATGCGGGTGCGGATGTCGGTCTCACCGGGCATGACCTCGGAATGACCGGGCTGCAACAGCACGTCGTCAAAGGTCAGCGCCAGCGCGCCGGTGGACGTTTCGATGATTTTTGCCATGGCCAGTCCTCGGATACGAAAAGCGCCGGGAGAATACAAAAAAGCGCTGGACCGAAATGGACAGCGCCGACTCGTTTCTTCCCTTTCAGGATTGGCGCTGGCTGGTAACACGTCGCGGCGTGGTTGAAAAGCCGGTCGTGGCCTATTCGGCGGACTTGCCCAACAGGGCATCGAGCAAGACATGGCGCGGTGACGCGAAAGGATTGACGACCGTTACGCCGCCCCAGGTGAAGCCGTCCTGCAGATCTTCCGACAGCAGCAGCCGGCAACCGGTTTGCGAGGCAACAGACAGGATGGTCGCATCCCAGATGCCGAAATGGTGATCGGTCGCAAGATCAGCCGCGACCGTCATCACCTCCGGCGTCGTGCCGACAACCGGAAACGCGTCGCGCCAGCTCAACAGGGCGTCGCGCGCTTGTGCACGTGATCGTCCGGCCTTGCGTGTGAGAACGGTGAACAATTCGCCGAGCACTTGGACTGGAATGACGGCTGCCTCTTGCGCAATGTCGTGCAGCAGGCCGAAAACGATGTCGCGCTTCTCGGCTCCGTTGATCCCCTCGGCATAAACAAGGATGTTGGTATCGAGCGCGACCTTCACCGCTCGTCCTCGTAAAGCTCGTCGCGGCTCCAGCGCCCGGCTTCTACAACAGGCTGGCGTTCGAGGCGCGACAGCAGCGCTGTGCGCGAACGAGACGCCGCAGGGTCGGGCTGCCCTGCAGGCACGATCCGCGCCACGGGGCGCCCATGGCTGGTCACGACATAGCTCTGTCCTTCGCGGACACCGCGCAGGAGGAGCGAGAATTTGCGGTTGGCGTCGGCTGCGGAAACGGCTTCTTCCATGGCATTGTCCATATAGTAGTTATATTCACTACAGCATAGTGAACCCGGTCAATTTTCGCAAGTTCATTCAATGTGGCGAAACGCAGCGACGGCTCTTGTCCGCCCACGGTCGCACAAAAGTGACAGCAAATTAATGCGACATCGCGCCTGAGGCGTGATAACCGCCCGTTTGTATCGGCTTGCCCGCCTTTTCATTGTTTGGATTGGCCGGCAGGCACATTTAGACCAGTTCGGACGCGTTCGTTGAACCGCATCATTCCGCTCATTCTGGCGGTCGCCTTGTTCATGGAGAACATGGATTCGACCGTCATTGCGACATCGCTGCCGGCGATCGCCGTCGACATCCACACCAGCCCGATCGCGCTCAAGCTGGCGCTGACCGCCTATCTGGTGGCGCTGGCCATCTTCATTCCGATCAGCGGCTGGATGGCCGACCGGTTTGGCGCCAAGACCATTTTTCGCGCCGCGATCGGCGTGTTCATCGTCGGCTCGGTCTGCTGCGCCATCTCCAATTCACTGCCGGCCTTCGTCGTCTCGCGCTTCCTGCAAGGCATAGGCGGCGCCATGATGACGCCGGTCGGCCGGCTGGTCCTGGTGCGCGCGACGCCGAAGAGCGAGCTGGTTGCTGCCATGTCGTGGCTGACGGTGCCGGCGCTGGTCGGCCCGCTTGTGGGACCACCGATCGGCGGCTTCATCACCACCTATTTCACCTGGCACTGGATCTTTCTGATCAACGTGCCGATCGGCCTGATCGGCATCTGGCTGGCGACGCGCTTCCTGCCGCAAACCGACTCGATGGAGACGCCGCCGCTCGATTTCGTCGGTTTCGTGCTGAGCGGGCTGGCGGCCTCCGGCGTCGTCTTCGGCCTGTCGGTGGTCAGCCTGCCCTATCTGCCGCCGGCGACCGGCCTCATCACCGTGGCGGTCGGGCTGATTTCCGGCGTGCTCTATCTGCTGCATGCGCGGCGCGCCAAGAATCCCCTGCTGGCGCTGGAACTGTTCCGCAACCAGGTGTTCCGCTCCTCGGTGCTCGGCGGCTCGCTGTTTCGCATCGGCATCGGCGCGGTGCCGTTCCTGTTGCCCCTGATGTTTCAGATCGGCTTCGGGCTGACGCCGTTCCAGTCGGGCATGATCACCTTCGTCTCGGCCATCGGCGCCATTGGCATGAAGTTCGTCACCGCGCTGATCTTCCGGCTTGCCGGCTTCCGCCGGGTGCTGATCTGGGGCTCACTGATCGCCGCGGCAACGATCGCCATCTACGGCCTGTTCACGCCGGAGACGCCTTACGCACTGATGCTGGCGATATTGCTGGTCGGCGGCTTTATCCGCTCGATGTTCTTCACCGGCGTCAATGCGCTCTCCTACGCCGAAGTGTCGGCCGAGGACACCAGCAAGGCAACGCCGATCACGGCGGTGTTCCAGCAGCTGTCGATCGCACTCGGCGTGGCGCTGGCCGGCGGCATTCTGGAAGTGTCTACCTCGATCCATGGCGGCCCGCTGATGCTCGGCGATTTCCACATTGCCTTCTTCATCGTGGCGGCAGTGTCAGCGGCGGCGTCGGTATCGTTCATGCGGCTGGCGCCGGACGCCGGCAACGCCGTATCGGGTCATGGCCGGATGACGACGCCGAAGACACTGGAGCCGGTGAGCACGGCTGGGAAGTAGGGGCGGCGCGACGAAAATCGTCGACGTCGGCGATCCTTCACACCCCCCTCTGGCCTGCCGGCCATCTCCCCCGCAAGGGGGGAGATCGGATATCACGCGGCTTTCGCCAATCTTGCAACTTTGAAGGAATGGCGAGGCGGTCGCAGCTGCCAATCTCCCCCCTTCCGGGGGAGATGTCCGGCAGGACAGAGGGACGGAACGCTACGAAGCGCCTTTCACGCCGTGCCGTCTCTGCCCTTAAAATCCTTCGCCAGCAAATACAGTTCCACCGACTCATCCCGCGACGCCGGCGGCTTCACGTGGTGCACCGAGCGGAAGTTCTTCTTGAGCATCGACAGCAGCTCGTTTTCGGCGCCGCCTTGAAACGTCTTGGCCAAAAAGTGCCCGCCCGGCTTCAGCACCGACAGCGCGAAATCGGCGGCCACCTCGCACAGATGCATGGTGCGGATGTGGTCGGTTCGCTTGTGGCCGGTGGTCGGCGCGGCCATGTCGGACAACACGATATCGGGGTCGCCGCCCAGCGCCTCGGCGAGCTTTTGCGGCGCTTCCGGGTCGAGGAAATCCATCAGCAGCACCGGCGCACCCGGCACCGCATCCATTTCGAGATAGTCGATGCCGATGACATGTGGATTATCAGCCGTCGATTTCGTCCTCGCGGCCGCCACCTGGCACCAGCCGCCGGGGGCCGCACCGAGATCGATGACCTTCATGCCGGGTTTCAGCAGATGATGCTTGTCATCGATCTCGATCAGCTTGTAGGCCGCGCGCGACCGGTAGCCGTCGGCTTTTGACCTCTGGACATAGGGATCGTTGATGTGGCGCTGCAGCCAGCGGCGCGACGATTCTTTGAGGCCCGACTTCTTCTTGATTCGTGTTTTGAGGACGCGAATGCTGGCGGAGCCCGGCTTTTCCGGCTTCTTGGTCATGACGTTATTTCTTGTTTGAGCTTTTGCGCTGGCCGAGTTGCCGCCGTTTTTCGGCGGCTTCGCGTTTCGCGAAGGGCTTCCCCCACTCCGTCGCCGCTTCGCGGCGCCACCTCTCCCCCCTCCGGACGGAGAGGAAAGGCGCCGGTCTGCATAAGTTCGCGCCCTTCCTCTACCCCGTCGATCGGGGGAGAGGTGTCGAGCGAAGCTCGACGGAGTGGGGGTCGACCGTTCACCAAAGCGATGCGGATCATGCTCGGCCCCGCCCACTGTTGCGCCAGACGCCGTCATCGGCCATCAGCTCGCTCAAAATGCCTTCGCGTAAGCCCCGGTCGGCGACGCGCAGCCGCTCCGACGGCCACACCGCACGGATGGCTTCCAGGATAGCACAGCCGGCCAGCACCAGGTCGGCACGGTCGGCGCCGATGCACGGGTTGGCGCAGCGCTGCTGGAAATCCCAGCCAACCAGTTTTTCGACCATGCGGTCGACGCTGTCGCGGTCCATCCACAGCCCATCGACGCGGCGGCGGTCGTAGCGTTCGAGATCGAGATGGACGCCGGCCAGCGTCGTCACCGTGCCGGATGTGCCCAGCAGATGGAATTTCGGACTGGCCAGCACATGGCTCAGCCGGTCGCGGCCGTCGAAGGCTTTCAGCCGCACCGCGACGTCGTCGACCATGGCGGCAAAGATCTCGCGCGTCACCGTGCGGCCGCCAAAGCGTTCGGCCAGAGAGACGACGCCGACCGGCAGCGAGGTCCACGACACGATGTGGTTGGCCAGCCGCGGCGAGCGCTGGCCGGTGAGGTCGATCAGCGCGATTTCGGACGAGCCACCGCCAATGTCGAACAGCACCACGCCTTGCGTGTCGCGCTCGACCAGCGAGCCGCAGCCGGATACAGCAAGCCGCGCCTCGGTCTGGCGGTCGATGATTTCCAACTTCAACCCCGCCTCTCGTTCGACGCGCTGCAGGAATTCGACGCCATTGTCGGCGGTGCGGCAGGCCTCGGTGGCGATCAGCCGGGCTTTCCTGATCTTGCGGTTGCGCAATTTGTCGCCGCAGATCTTCAGCGCCTCGACGGCGCGGTCCATCGCCGCCTGGCTCAGGTGCCCATTCGCCGTCAGCCCCTCGCCCAGCCTGACGATGCGCGAGAAGGCGTCGATGACGCGGAACTGGCCATGGCGCTGCGGCACCGCGACCAAAAGCCGGCAATTGTTGGTGCCGAGATCGAGCGCGGCAAACACCGGCAGTTCCTGCATCGGCGGACGATGCATTGGCTGTTCCGGTCGGGATTGTGGCGCCGAGGGCAAAGGCACCGGCGCTGGAGCGGCCGGGCCGACTGAGGCCGGCGCACTAACCGCTGCGGCGGTTGCGAGAGGGCTGTCGTCGCGCGCAAAAACCTTGCGCCCACGCCGGCGCTTGCGCCGCTTTCTCGCCTTGCCTCGCTGATGCTGGGCTTCGCCGGCCTGTCCGTTACCGGACTGAGGCCCCGCCTGGCGGGGCCGCCCGGCGGATGGGCTTGGCCCGCCTGACGGCGGCGAAGCCCTGGACACGCCCACTTCCGGCGCGCCAGCGCCGGTGTCGTGGTCTTCCACTTCAGTTCCTTCCGGCGCCGCGCGAACCGGAAAACCGGACGCAGCAGGCGCTTCAATCTTTCAAGTTGCCGCCAGAGTAGCAGTGCCGGGCCGGATCACCAAGAGCAGCGGGTCAAATTTTGCCGGCATCATGCCGCGGCAATGCTTGCCGCGTTGAATAGCGGGCTTGTCCGGTTGAATAGCCGGCTTCAATGAGGCATTTCTGAAATGAGGGGGAATATTGGTGAATCGCGGACGTTTTTACGCCCGCTTGGGCGATGGGCAGCAACGCATGACGAGAACTCCATGAGTTGGAGGCGCTATCTGTGGCCGGTCATCGGCATCGCGGCGGTCATCGGGTCGCTGCTGTTGCTGTGGCATGAGTTGCGCGGCATCTCGCTCGACGATGTCTGGGACGGCATATCGGCCATCCCGACGCGCGGCTGGGTGCTTGCGGCACTGAGCTCGGTGGTCGCCTATGCCTCGCTCGCCGGCTACGACCACATCGCGCTCTTGCATATCGGCAGACGAGTGTCGTGGCTGTTCGTCACCTTCTGCTCCTTCACCACCTACGCGCTGTCGCACAATATCGGCGGCTCGGTGTTTTCGGGCGCCGTGATCCGCTACCGCGCCTACGGCACCAGGGGGCTGACCGGCCAGGACGTCGGCATTCTGGTGGCGATCTGCTGGATCACCTTCGTGCTCTCCAGCATTCTGGTCGGCGGCCTGGTGCTGGTGTTCGAGCCTGCGATCATCGACCGCTTTTCCGGCGCCCCGCACCACGGCCTGGCGATCGCCGCCGGCATCGCTTTGCTGATCCTGGTCGGCGCCTACATCTTCGGCAGCTGGCTGCATCTGAAGCCGCTGAAAATCGCCGGCTTCCAGCTGCACTATCCCGCGCTGCCGATCGTGGCGCGGCAATTGCTGATCGGCCCGATCGAGCTGTTGGCCGCGGCGGCGATCATCTTCTTTGCCCTGCCCGTTGCCGGCAATCCCGGCTATTTCGTCATCCTCGGCGTGTTCCTGGTCTCGTTCTCGGTGGCGCAGATCTCGCATGCGCCGGGCGGGCTCGGCGTGTTCGAGGTCGTGTTCCTCGCCGGCCTGTCTGATATGGACCCGGTCGGCGTGCTGGCGGCACTTCTGGTGTTCCGGCTGTTCTACCTGATCATCCCGCTGCTGATCGCGCTTGGCGTGGTGCTGTTCTTCGAGCACTCGCAATACAGCCGGACGGACAGTTGAGGTCGCGCCGGGCGACAGCGCCCGCCTGGCGCAATTGGCTGATGAAACACCGAGATTGAAATGCAACGCAGGCTTGACTATTTTCCGGCGGCGGCTACAAGGCACGCGCGGCTGCTTCGGCGGCCCACCAGCGCGACAGCGCCTGCTGGGGAATAGGTTAACGGTAGACCCACGGACTCTGACTCCGTTAGTCCTGGTTCGAATCCAGGTTCCCCAGCCAAGGCACGTCAGGTCCATTCCGGACACATAGGTTACGGTTTATATCGGAGACATGGGTAACACTTTTGGCCCGAAGGGGTTTTGGAGTGGTTCGAGCCTGCATGTCTCATCATCGAAGTAGCCCAAATCATAATCCATGAAGGAAGCCAGCCAGATATGGTCCTCGACCTGTTTGATGCCGACGGTCTGGCCGGCAAAGACGAGGCTGAGGTTGATCTTCTTGCGATTGTAGCAGATGCGGCCGCAGGTGGTGACGGTGACGGCCTTGTCGTGAAACGGATAATCGAGATCCGGCAGGCCGGCATAGATGCGCGGTGACGGCGTGTAGCGCTCGGCTGGACAGGCCATGTCGAGCGCCTGATGTGGGCGTTCTGAGTTGAACTCATTGATGAAGTCATCGAACCTGGCCTGCTGCTGCAGGAAATTGGAGCCAGCCGGTTTGGTGGTTTCCTTCTTGAGAGTCAGGTGCATGCGCTCATGGCGCCCGTTCTGCTGCGGACAGCCCGGCTGGATGCGCTCGATGTCGATGCCCAGGCGCAGCCACCAGACCGACAGTTTGCTGAGATTGAACAGCGCGTTTGGGCTGGCAAAGGGAACGCCATTGTCGGTCCTGATGGCGCTGGGCAGGCCGAACTCTTTGAAAACGCTCTCGAACACCGTGAAGGCATAGGCTTCCTTGGTAGTCGACAACGCCTCGCAGGCGATGAGATAGCGGCTGGCGAAGTCGGTGATCGTCAGCGGATAGCAATAGCGCCGATCGGCGAGCATGAACTCGCCTTTGTAGTCGGCACACCACAGATCGTTGGGCCGATAGCCGTTTGAAAGTGGTGTTCCCATCGCCCTGTTGCGCCTTCGCTTGCGGCGCTCGACCAGGCCATGGCTGTCGAGAACCGCATGCACCGTCGAGATCGCAGGCCGGTGAACGTCAGGATACAGCCGGGCCAACCGTTCGCGTATCTTTGGCGCACCCCAGGTCGGCTTGTCTTGCTTGAGGCGCACAATCAGCTTCTCGATTTGAAACGGAAGCTGATTGGCGTGGCGGTAGGGTCGGCGTGATCGATCCGTCAGCCCCTCAAGGCCACTGTCATTGTAGCGTGTGAGGATCTTGTAGCCGGTCTTGCGCGAGATATCGAACTCACGGCAAAGCACCGCCATCTTCTCGCCGTCCAGCAGCCGGGCAATGAACTTCAGCCGCTCTTCCATGACGTTACACTCCTTCCAAGGCACCTTGCTCTCCTTGCAAAGGGCCGAAAGTGTAACCCATGTCTCCGGAATGAACTGTCACCCATCTCTCGGGAAGGGCATCATGCCCACTGACAGCCAGTACATCCTCGAACGCATCCGCCAAGGATGCGTGGAGTTGTCCGACGACGAGTTCGTCATCGACAGGCTGGCAAAATATGTCGGCAACGGCAGGATCCGCTGGCATGTCGAATTGCGTAGGCACCGCATCGAACTGACGACCGGCCAGATCAAGAAGCAGCCGACCTTTCGCAGGAAAATCCTCGAACAGGCTGGCGTGCTGCCGCCGCAGCGTACCGGGGCCGACTACCGGCGATGGGCTCTCGATCTGAGGCGGAACGCCATCGAGCTTCCCTGGCGGGACAGGCCGGTCGATGCCGGTTTTGCCATCGACAGGCTGACCAGCCACGGCGATGGGCGCTGGACGGTGGAATACCAGGGCAAGGCGATAAAATTCACGACGACCAAACTGCGCAGGCAGCTCAGCTTCCGTAAACGCATGCTGGCCAAGGCCAAGGTGCTGCCGCCCGAACTGGCCCCAGCCGCTTATCGAAAGTGGATGGACTGGCTTATTCAAAACGCCACTGAGGCGGCACCACAGGCCGGCGAAATCTTGATGACGGAGAAAAGCTGGCTGGACGACCTGCCGGAGCTGGCCGGCTGGCAAGATGAGGCGCCGCCCGAGAATTGATTGGGTTCCAATGATGTCATACGCCGCTGGCGTCCGATCCGGTCGACGCTGTTGGGCACTTCACGCAAACAGGCTAAGATCGGTCCCGGCAGGGAGGACATTTGCAATGGCCGAACCAGAGGACAGAGATATCAGGGAATCGCGCCGCATCCTCCGGGACATCAAGCAACAGAACGGCCCGGCAGGCTTTAGTCGTCTCCCTTACGAGGACCGGTTGCTTAGCCTGAGCGAGAAATATCCTGATCAGATCGTACGGTATTGGCCAGTTGGACTTATCGTTGTCTTTGGACTCCTCGCCCTGTTGATCTATTTCGCCCAGCGCAGTGGGCATTGCCCTCGGTGCGCTTTGACGAGGTTCCTCGGCATCCCAACGCGGATCTATCCGCATTTTAACTAATGTAGACAATCTCACGGAGAACGTTCTCCCGGCTGGTGAGCAGTGTGGAATGGACTAACCTTGTGGATGAGGATGAGCTTCCGGCACCCAGCCGATCAGGCCGCTGGCGCGCAATAGCTTTGGCGGCACTCCAAATCGTCCCACCGGTCATTTCGGTGGGATGCGCCATCATGGCCGGCTATTTCACCTATGTGGCTTCAAACAACAAGCCGCCCGCGGACATGGCCGCTTTGGCCGTGTCGATCATGAAATCCGGCGATGCCTCTCCGGAACTGCGCGATTGGGCAGCGGACGTTCTGGGGATACAGACCGATATCGGAATGCCTGCCAAAATTGCCCAGCAATAATCGCCTACCCGCCTCATATTCCTCCGGCGGGAATTTGGTCGCCGCCCAAATCAGCGGCCGGCGCCGCTCATTCAAGAGATGGCCTGAGGAGGCGCCGGCCAGGCGGGCATTGGGGTACCCGCCGACGCTACATTAGCATTCACGCATAGATTTGGAATGGCGCGAACGCGGAAGGCCGGCTGCCTTCACAGCAGCATTACCGCAATTTTTCCCAAGACCAGGAACCCGCAACGGTGCAAGGGTTGGAACGCCCAGCGTTTCGGCGCGGCTTGCCTGGAGACAATCATGGCGACGTTTCTTACCGCTCTCGCATCCGAAGGTCCGCCAGCCGACCGGGCGAAAGACATGGACCTGTATGGATGGTTGATCGGCAGTTGGGACATGGAGACGCTCCACCACCGCAACGACGGCACAATTCAGAAATGGGATGGCGAGTGTCACTTTGGTTGGGTGCTCGAAGGCCGCGCCATTCAGGACATCTGGATCAGGCCCAGGCATGTATGGCACGACCTTGCGCGTCTTCGATCCCGGGATTGGTGGCTGGCACATTATCTGGAGCGATCCGCTCAACCAGGATTACTCGCGCCAGATCGGGCGGGCCGAAGGCAAGGACATCGTCCAGATGGGCGCCGACTCGCGCGGCCTGCAGGCGCGGTGGCGGTTCACCGAGATCACCGCCGACAGCTTTCACTGGATCGGCGAGGAGAGACGCGCGGAGAGCGACCCCTGGCGCGTGACCTATGAACATTTCGCCCGCCGGGCGGGTTTCTGAAGCACGCCTGCGCGTTCCGCCCTCGTGCCCTTGCGCAACGCTCGATCATTTTCCCAACCGGCGCGATAACCCTCGTCCCGGTCGACGCCCCCGGCGAGAGCACGAAGGCGGTGGTCCCGCCGCCTGCCCCGCCCGCGAAAGGCAACAGCGCGCATACCGGCGTTTGAGCGAAAGACGGAAGCTTACTCCGCCGCTTTCGTAGCCTGCGATGCCCCTGATCGAGAGGAAATCCTCGAGCCTGTATCCGGCGTATTCGGCCGTTGCCGGATTGCTTTGCGCCGCCCGACCGGCAGCCTGCGCCAGCCGGGATGGTTGATGCAGACATTGTGGTGCGCATGGCGGGCGAGGTACGACCATAGATTAGCGATAGCTCAATTAACACCAAACGAGTATCTCAAAACCCGCCGGTACAAGCGCGCCCAAGAACCTTCATATGTACTGAGCGCGAACAGAGGCTAGACAAGCGAAGATTCCAATAGCATTGTTGCCACTGGGACGGGGCTCGACCGGCAAGCGCAAACGATGCTTGTCGGTGGTTGGCAACAGCTAAACCGTACGGCCGTAATTGCCACGGCTGCGAGACCAAGGAGTCCCAAGGATGCCGAACCCAAGCCAAACCAGCGATCAATGGTGGGTCAACGACCAGACGCCGGACAACCCGTACGGCAAAAGCGAAGATTACGGGGCCTTCCTCACCTACCTTGGAGCGCTGGACCGGTCGATAACGCCGGCGATCGCGGCGGGAACGCTGAGGATCAATGTCTCCGAGCTCAATGACCATCCCGAATACAAGGCCGCCGCGATCGGCGCCTTGCAGATGTGGGCCAGTGTCACCCCTTTGAAGTTCGAAATCGTCGACAATGCACCATACAACAGCGCAACGGACTGGATTCAGCCCCGAACTGGGCGAAGAGGACGACGGCAGCGCCTATTCCAACGACCGCTATGTCAGCATCGGCCAGCGTTTCCACGACACCGAGGTCAACAAGACGGATATTGGCGGCTATGTCTTCGATTCCTTCATCCATGAATTCGGTCATGAGTTCGGGCTGAACCACCCCGGGCTCTACAATTACAGCGGCCCCGGCGGCGTACAGATCAATTATCTGAACAATGCGACCTGGACCTACGACCGTCAGCAATACAGCGTCATGTCCTATTTCGACGGGATCGATGTCGGTGAAACCAGCCGCTGGTCGGCGTCAACGCCGATGATGGCCGACATCGAGGCGGTCATCCGCCGCTTTTTCTCCACCGTCGACGAGAACGGCGTGCGCACCTATCATCATATCGATCTCAACACCGGCGACAACGTCTACGGCTTCGGCAGTGCCGTGGACGGCTACCGGCTGACCTCCTCGGGCATGCAGCACGATATCGGCTTTGTCATCCATGACACCGGCGGAACCGACACGATCGACTTCTCCGGCTCGACGGCCGGTACGATCCTCGATTTGCGCGCCGGACAGTTCTCCAGCGTCAACGGCCACAGCAACAATGTGTCGATCTTTGCCGGGCACAACGCCGACGGCACCGACTATTACATCGAGAACGGCATCGGCAGCAGCTATGACGACGTCCTGATTGGCAATGACGGAGCCAACGTGCTGGATGGCCGCGGCGGCGGCGACCGCATGGCCGGCAATGGCGGCGACGACACCTACTTCGTCGATTCCCTCGACGACATCGTGCGCGAGGAAGCGAATGGCGGGAATGACACGGTCGTTCTGCTGAACCGGAACTTGAATATCCGGAAAATCGCCAACGTCGAACACATCATCTACGCCGACGAGTCGACACTCCAGCCTGGAGACGGCGGCACCGAAACCGCACCGACCATCGGCGACAACACGATGACCAGCGTCATCTTCGGCGACAATGGCAACAATACGCTCGACGGCGGCGCCAGCGACGACACGATCTTCGGCCAGGGCGGCGATGACCTCATCATCGGCGGCCGCGACTCGCTCGCCAGCCGCGACATCAACAACACCATCGATGTCGCCGACCTTCCAGACCAGACCGAGAGCGACGACGGCAATGACACGCTCTATGGTGGCCGCGGCAACGATACGATCCTCGGCGGCCAAGGCAACGACATCCTCGACGGCGGCGACGGCGACGATACGCTGAGCGGCCAGGATGGCGTCGATATATTCAGGGGCGGCGCCGGCGTCGACACGGTAGACTTCAGCAAGGAGAGCCCCTTCCAACTGCTCGTCAACCTCGAGACGAACGTTGCCAATGGCGGCACCGCCACCGGCGACACCTTCTACAGCATCGAAAACCTGATCGGCTCCGATGACCGCATCGACCGTTTCATCGGTACGTCGGCGGCAAATCATTTCTGGGGCCGGGGCGGCGGCGACTATTTCAACGGCGGCGGCGGCAACGACATACTGGATGGCGGCAATGACGGCGACATCCTGTACGGAGAAGCCGGCAACGACACGATCATCGGCGGCGCCGGCCAGGACTATCTGGATGGCGGCGCCGGCATCGATACGGTCGTCTACGAAGGCAGCTCCGCCAGCGTGACGATCGACCTCGCCAATGGCACGGCCAATGGCGGCGATGGCGATGGCCCGGTGCAGATCGTCGGGCGCGGCACCGTTATCCGACACGACATCCTGGTCGGATTCGAAAACGCCGTCGGGTCGTTCTTCGACGACCATCTCATCGGCAACGCCCAGGCCAACAAACTTTCCGGCGGCGCCGGCAACGACACGCTGACCGGCGGTGGCGGCGCCGATATATTGAATGGCGGCGCCGGCAGCGACACGGCGGACTACGCCGACGCGGCCATCGGGCAAAACCTCAAGCTGGGTGGCGGCAAATCCGGCGGCGACACCTATATCTCGATCGAAAATCTGGCTGGCTCGGGCTTCAACGATCACCTGACCGGCGATGGCGCGGCCAATGTGCTGACCGGCCAGGGCGGCGCCGACAAGATCGACGGCGGCGGCGGCGATGACACCCTGCTCGGCGATTTCGCCTATCAGGGCGATGCTCCGCCACGCCCGGGCATGGGCACCGGCTACGCCACGCTCGGACCGGACGCGACCAACAATTCGGTCTCGACCGCCTTCGACATCTCGAACAACTTCTCGCTGACGGCTGACCCCGACATCTTCGATTCGACGACCACCCTTCACACCACCGTCAATGCCACCGGAAACGGCCTCGGCGGATATTACAGCATCAACCTGGCGGCCGGCACGATCATCACCATCGACATCGATGGCATTGCCGACCCCAATGTCCATGACAGCATCGTCAGGGTGCTGGACAGCGATGGCAATATCGTCGCCCAGAACGACGATGGCGGCAACGACCCCGGCTCCAACAACGGCCGCGATTCGAGCACCAGCTTCATCGTTCAGGAAACCGGAACCTACTATATTGTGGAGGGCGAATGGTCGGACTCGGCTCCTGGCGATGGCTGGGTCGAATCCGTGCCGGAGGGCTCGACTTACAAGCTGAACGTGTCGGTCGAATTCCCGCCGGCACCAGCTCAGCCGGGCGTTGCGGGCGCCGATACGCTCAACGGCGGCGGCGGCAGCGACCTTTTGGATGGCGGGCTGGCTGCCGATACGCTGACCGGCGGCGCCGGCGACGACTATTTCCGCTTCTCGACAGAACTCGGGAACGGCAATATCGACTGGATCAAGGACTTCAAGGTCGCCGACGATACGATCCTGCTGGACAACCTCATCTTTGCCAGCGTTGGCGGCGACGGCGCCCTCGCTTTGGGCTCATTCTACAAGAGCGCAGCCGGTGCTGCTCATGATGCCGACGACCGCATCATCTACGACACCGACAGTGGAATATTGTCTTACGACGCCGATGGTTCCGGACAGGGAGCAGCCGTACAGTTTGCACACCTGAACACAAATCTGGACCTTTCGGCTGCAGACTTCATCGTCATCTAACGCGTTGCCGGGAGGGGTGCCGTCAGGCTCCCCTCCCGCATACCCCAGCGCAGTGAAAAGGGAGAGGACGCGATGACCGACCGCCGCACAGTGTTAATGGCCGCCGGAGTTGCGGCAGTCGCCGCGGCCACCGGGGCAGCGGCAGCGCAATCGCCAGATATTCGCGCAACAGATATTCGCGGCGCCGTCACCTTTGTGGGGGGCAAGGCTATCCCGGAAGGTCATCTCGAGATCTATCTTGAGGATCCCGCCATTCAGGACAGTGGGCGACGCCGCGCCGCCAAAACCAGCCTCAAGAGCGAGGGCGGCTCAAAGACCATAGAATTTTCCTTGCCCCTGCCCGCAAGCTCGACCGCTTCACCAACGCTGCAGGTCGTTGCGCGCCTGGAGCGTGCGGACGGCTGGCTGGTGGCGCGGGGCAGCGCGCAGTTCCAGGCCGGCCTGCCCGTCCATGTCACACTCAAGGCAGTTATCTATTGAAGGGCGAGATGCCATATCCTGATTGCGAGCCTGCATGCAGCTGACGCCATCGACGCCGCTTACGCTGGTCGGAATCCTGGCGTCCTTTCGACGTGCGTTTTCGGGCATCGTCCTGATGAGCGGGGTCGTCAACGTGCTGACCCTGACCGGCTCGTTCTTCATGTTGCAAGTCTATGACCGCGTCGTTCCGGGTCGCAGCGTGCCGACGCTGGTCGGCCTGGCGGTGCTTGCGGGAACATTGTTCGTGTTTCAGGGCGTGCTGGAGTTGATCCGCTCTCGCCTCATGGTTCGGCTGGGACAGGGGCTGGACGCAAAGCTGAGCCCGTCGGTCTATTCGGCGCTGATGCGCCTGCCGCTGCGCGCCAAGCCTTCCGGCGACGGGCTGCAACCCCTACGGGATCTCGATCAGGTCCGCTCCTTTATCGGCAGTGCCGGACCGACCGCTTTGTTCGACCTGCCATGGATGCCGCTCTACATCGGCATCTGTTTCATTTTTCATTTCTGGATCGGCGTTACCGCGCTTGCCGGCGCCGTTGTCCTATTTGCACTGACGCTTCTGGCCGAATTCCGGACCCGCGGCCCGACAAGGATCGCCGGACAGCACGCGGCCGTTCGCAGCACGTTGGCCGAGGCGACAAGGCGCAATGCCGAAGCCATGCAGGCCATGGGTTTTGGCGGGCGTATCGCCGAGCGGTGGTCTGCCGTCAATGCCGAGTACCTGAACGCCCATGCGGCGGCCAGCGATGTCGCGGGAACGCTTGGCACGATTTCCAAGATCCTGCGGTTGATGCTGCAATCGGCAATGCTGGCGATCGGCGCTTATCTGGTCATCAAGCAAGAGGCGACCGGCGGCATCATGATCGCAAGCTCGATCATGATGGGCAGGGCGCTGGCTCCGATCGAACTGGCGATAGCGCATTGGAAGGGTTTCATTTCGGCGCGGCAAAGCTGGGCACGCCTGAAGCAGCTTCTGTCCGCGCTGCCGGAAGGCGCAACCGGCGTGACCCTGCCCGCGCCTGTCAGCGCGCTGGCGGTCGAGAATGTCAGTGTCGCGCCGCCGGGCGAACGCACGCCGGTGGTGTGGGATGCAAGTTTTTCACTGGCCAAGGGAGCAGGCCTGGGGGTCATCGGCCCGAGTGCTTCCGGCAAATCATCGCTGGTGCGTACGCTTGCAGGTGTCTGGCTGCCGGCGCGCGGCGCCGTGCGGCTGGACGGAGCGACGCTTGACCAGTGGCCGGCCGACGAGTTGGGCAAACATATCGGCTACCTGCCGCAGGATGTGCAGTTGTTCGACGGCACGATTGCGCAGAACATCGCCCGCTTCGACCCGGATGCGTCATCCGACATGGTGCTTGCGGCAGCCAAGGCCGCCGGCGTGCATGATCTCGTCGTGCATCTGGCCGACGGTTACGACACGAAGGTTGGCGAAGCCGGCGCCTCGCTGTCGGCGGGGCAACGGCAGCGTGTCGCCCTTGCCCGCTCTCTCTATGGCGATCCGTTCATGGTCATCCTGGACGAGCCGAATTCCAATCTCGACTCGGAGGGTGAAGTGGCCTTGTCCGCAGCGATCCAGGGCATCAGGGACCGCGGCGGCATCGTTATCATCGTCGCGCACCGGTCCAGTGTGCTGGCCAATGTCGATACGGTGCTGGTGATGGCCAATGGCCATGTGCAGGCCTTCGGTCCGAAGGACGAGGTGCTGAACAAGGTCTTCCGATCGGCAGCGCCGCTCAAGGTCGTTGCCGCCACGGAGCGAGGCGTTCCGGCATGAGCGAGGACAGAAGCGCTTTGCATCACCGGCAGGTCCGCCGCTATCTCGTGGCTGGCGTTGCTACCTGTCTGCTGCTTGTCGGAGGTGTTGGCGGCCTGGCGGCAGTGACCAAGATGTCGGGTGCGGTGATCGCAGCTGGCCGGCTGGTGGTCGATTCCAATGTAAAGAAGGTTCAGCATCCGACGGGCGGCGTGGTCGGCGAGATCAGGGTGCGTGAAGGCGACCGGGTCAAGGCGGGCGATATTCTGGTGCGGCTGGACGAGACGACAACGCGCGCCAATCTGGCGATCGTCTCAAAAGGTCTGGATGAGTTTTATGCACGGTTGGCGCGCCTAGAGGCGGAGCGTGACGGCAAGGACACGATCAGCTTTCCGGACGTTTTAACATCGCGGCGCGACGAAGCCGGTGTCGCCGCATCGATGGCCGGAGAACAATCGCTGTTCGATTTCCGGCACCAGGCGCGATCCGGCCAGCGATCTCAATTGCGCGAACGGATCGCCCAGTTGACGCAGGAGACCGCCGGCCTGACCGAGCAGCGGCAGGCGAAACGCCGCGAGATCGAGCTGATAGGGATCGAGCTGGAAGGGGTGCGGTCGCTCTGGCGTCGCAAGCTGATAGGGATCGAGCGGATGACGGCGCTGGAACGGGACGCGGTGCGGCTCGAAGGCGAGCATGGCCAGTTGACCGCCGGAATTGCCCAGGTGAAAGGCAAGGCGTCCGAGATCGAACTGCAGATTATCCAGATCGACCAGGACCTTCGCAGCGAGGTCGCAACCGACTTACGCGAAACCCAAGGGAAGATCTCCGAGTTCGTCGAACGCAAGGTGGCGGCCGAGGACCAGTTGAAGCGCATCGATCTGCGCAGCCCGCAGGATGGCGTGGTGCTGCAGTTGGCCGTGCATACGATCGGCGGGGTGATCACCCCCGGCGAACAGGTGATGCAGATCGTACCGGTGACGGACGACCTGACCGTTGAAGCGCATATCGCACCGCAGGATATCGACCAGGTGACGATGGGCCAGAATGCGATTTTGCGCCTGTCGGCCTTCAATCGGCAAACCACGCCGGAGCTGACCGGGACGCTGTCGCGGATCTCGGCGGATCTCACCATCGAAGAGCGCACCGGAGCAGCCTTCTATGTGGCGCGGGTGACGCTGCCCAAAACCGAGGTCGCCAAGCTGCGCGGGCTGGCGCTGGCGCCAGGCATGCCGGCCGAAGTGTTCTTCCCGACGGGCGACCGGACGATGCTTTCCTATCTGGTGAAGCCGCTGTCGGATCAGATCCAGAAAGCTTTCCGGGAAGAGTGAAGCCGCACCTTTGAGAGCTGAAGCCTCGGGACCGGCTGGTTGCCGGTCCCCAAGGGGTAGCCCCTACTCCGCTGCCTTATACCCCGCGATGCCCTTGATCTCGAGGAAATCCTCCAGCCCGTATTCGGCGTATTCGCGGCCGTTGCCGGATTGCTTGTAGCCGCCGAATGGCAGGCCGGCGTCCCATTGCGGATAGTTGATGTAGACAGTGCCGGTGCGCATGCGGGCGGCGACTTCGCGGGCCTTCTCGATATCCTTGGCCTGGATGTAGGACGCCAGCCCATAGACAGTGTCGTTGGCGGTGCCGATCGCCTCTTCCACTGTGTCGTAAGGCATGATCGCCAGCACCGGCCCGAAGATTTCCTCGCGCGCGATGCGCATGTCTGATGTGACGTCGGCGAACACGGTGGGGCGGACATAGTAGCCGCGGTTGAGCTCGGCCGGACGCCCCGGTCCACCCGCGACCAGCGTGGCGCCTTCATCTATGCCGGCCTGGATCAGGTCCTGGATCTTGTCGAACTGGATCTGGCTGACCACCGGGCCGAGCTTGGTGCCGGCCGCATCGGCCGGGCCGACGGTCAATTTTTCGGCCGCCGTCTTGGCGTAGCCGGTCGCCTCGTCATGGCGGTCGCGCGGCACGAACATGCGGGTCGGCGCGTTGCAGGACTGGCCCGAGTTGCTGAAGCAGCCGGCGACGCCCTTGCTGACGGCCTTTTCGAGATCGACATCGGGAAACAGGATGTTGGCCGACTTGCCGCCGAGTTCCTGATGCACGCGCTTGACCGTGTCGGCGGCCGCCTTGGCGACCAGGATGCCGGCGCGGGTCGACCCGGTGAACGACATCATGTCGACATCGGGATGGCTGGACAGCGCCTGGCCGACGCCCGGGCCGTCGCCGTTGACGAGGTTGAAGACGCCCTTGGGAACGCCTGCCTCGTCGATGATTTCGGCAAAGATGATGGCGTCGAGCGGGGCGATTTCCGAGGGCTTCAGAACCATGGTGCAGCCGGCGGCAAGGGCGGGGCCGACCTTGCAGGTGATCTGGTTCAGCGGCCAGTTCCACGGCGTGATCAGGCCGACGACCCCGATCGGCTCCTTGACGATCAGCGACGAGCCCTTGACGTGGCGGAATTCGAACGACTTCAGCACCTCGGCCATCTTCCGCAGATGTGCCAGGCCAATGCCGACCTGGCTGTCTAGTGCCATCTGGCGCGGCGCGCCCATCTCGCGCGATACGGCCAGCGCCAGATCGGCGCTGCGCTTCTTGTAGACCTCGATTATGCGGTTGAGGATATCGAGGCGCTCCTCGACCGAAGTGAAGCCGAATGTCTCGAAGGCGCGCTTGGCGGCCGCAACCGCCTTGTCGACATCGGCCTTTGAGCCGAGCGAAATCTGCGCGAAAGCATCTTCGTTTGACGGGTCGATGACGTCGAGTGTGCTGGGCACGACAGGATCGACCCACACGCCGTCGATATAGAACTGCAGATTGTGTGACACGGGCTTCTCCTCGGGGGATTTCTGAATTGATGGGGGCGATCGCCAGATCGTCGTATCGGGGATAACGATGGGGCAAGAGCGATGTCAAACGCAAGGGCGGGCGATTGAGCCTACGGCTACAGAAGCGTGTGCCCCGCCGCGACCAGAAGCCCCCTTGCCGCGGCTTCATCCTTGGCTTTGACGAGCAGATGGTCACCATCGAAGGTGGATACCAGAAAAATGCCGAGTTCGCTTTCCGACAATGGCTTTATCACCGACAGGACGATGCCGGTTTCGTCGAAGGCAAAGGGACCTTGGAGTTTCAGGGCGACCCAGTCCCTGTCATGCTTCACCCCGTCCGGCACCCGATCCTGCAGGCAGACGACCGAAAGCTCGTCCTCTGTCCTGGTGATGCTGACGAAGCCCGGCCCGTCCGCCCAGCCGGGAATGCTGTCTTTTGCTTCGAGGCGCGAAACCGCATACCGCCCCGTGAGCGGCTTCAACCGGACCCTGACTGCCATCCGATCCTCCCTGTTATCGGCCATCACCCAGTTTCTTGCTCATATAGACCGTCATGCCGTTCATGAACGGCTCCTCCCGGTCGATCGTATAGCCATGCCGTTTGTACAACAACACATTGGCCATGAAGGCGCCGTTGGTCAGCAGGCGCAGCTCGAAGCAGCTGGCCTCCAGCGCCTTCTGCTCCGCCCGTTCCAGCAACAGCCGGCCGATGCCCCTGCCCTGCGCCTGTGGCGCGACGCAGACATTCTCGATCCAGAGATGATCGTCGGCCAGGATGGTCTCGATCATGCCGACGATGCGGCCATTTTCGATGGCGAGATCGAACGGATGTTCGGCGACCGCCTTGTCATAGTCGGCGCGCATCGGCAGCGGCTCGCGGCCGATCAGAGGCACCCATTTGGCATAGGCGGCACGCACAATGTCCCTGATGGCGGCAGCGTCCGCCGGTTGGGCCGGCCGAAACAGGATGGAAGAATTGGACATGGCAAAGGCTCCAGACATGAAAACCCCGCCGGCAGACATCGCGGGCGGGGCTGGAACGAACGAACCGATTTAGTGTGCCGGTCTTTGTCGTCGCGCCTTGCCGCTCCGCACTGTGCAGAGGCGACGTCGCTGGGCGATGGCGAGCGAGAAAATGGACATGACGCCACGCTGGAGTGCAAGACGCAGAGCGTCAAGCTGCATAACCGAGCCAGTCATTATGTTTGCATGGCACAGGCAAGATTGAAGGCATTGCCGACCGTTCGCAAAGATCGATCATTCCAATAAGAACAATTCGTTGGAAAGATCGATTCTGGAATGACATTCTCCTGAGGTACTTGCCTGGAGAATTGCATTGTCTTCCGCCGCCCAGCTAGCGAACGATATTCCGATCAGCATGATTTCCGCCGATCTGGCCGTGGGCCGGAAGCGGCTCGATTCCGTGTGGAATGGCGTCATCCCCGGGATCGTGCTGGTGGCGATGATTACGGGGGTGGCCTTCTCGGCCCATAATGTCTCCGGCTTCGCGCTGTTCAGCCCGATGATCCTCGCCGTCGTCGCCGGCATGATCTATTCCAACGTGCTCGGCACGCCCGCCCACGCCAAGGCCGGCATTGCATTCTCGCAGAAGCGCCTGCTGCGCTTTGCCATCGTGCTGCTCGGCTTTCAGCTGACGCTCGGCCAGGTCGTCTCCATCGGCGCCGGCGGCGTCGGCATCGTGGCGCTGACCCTTGGAGCGACCTTCGTCTTCACCATTACGCTTGGCCGGCTGATCGGCGTCGACGCCAAGCTGGCGCAGCTGATTGCCGCCGGCACCTCGATCTGCGGCGCTTCGGCGATCGTTGCCACCAACATCGTCACCGATGCGCGCGACGAGGACGTCACTTATGCCGTCGCCTCGATCACGCTGTTCGGCACCGTCGCCATGCTCGGCCTTCCGCTGCTGGCGCCGGTGCTCGGCCTCGACCAGCACGCATTCGGCCTGTGGGCCGGCGCCTCGATCCACGAGGTGGCACAGGTCATCGGCGCCGGCTTCCAGAACGGCGCCCAGTCCGGCGAGATCGCCACCGTCGCCAAGCTGACCCGCGTCGCCCTGCTGGCGCCGATGGTCATCGCGCTCGGCCTGATGGCGCGCCGCAAGAGCAATGGCGATCGCCCAAGCGACCAATCCGGTGCGCGGCCGCCGATGCCGTGGTTCGTCGCCGCTTTCATCGCCGTCGTGGCGCTGAACAGCCTGGTTGCCGTGCCGGCCGAAGTGAAGTCGGCCATGGCGTTCGCTACCACCATCATGCTGACCATGGGGCTCGCCGCCATGGGTCTGCAGGCCAACATTTCGCAACTGCGCTCGCGCGGCCTTCGCCCGCTGGCGCTCGCCTTCTGCGCCTTCCTGTTCATCGGCGGCTTCAGCCTGATGCTGGTGAAGTTCGCTTAGTCCTCGAACGAACTCGCCGCGACATAGATCGCGGCAAGCGCCTCGATGCCGGCCTGGTCGTCCTTGTCGAAGCGGCCGGGCGTCGGGCTGTCGAGGTCGATCAGGCCGAAGACGCCGTCACTGTCCCTCAGCAGCACGACGAGTTCCGAGCGCGAGTCGGCGTCGCAGGCGATGTGGCCGGCAAACTCGTGCACATCCTTGACCAGCATCGACATTTCGAGATCGATCGCGGTGCCGCACACGCCCTTGCCGACGGCGATGCGCACGCAGGCCGGCTTGCCCTGGAACGGTCCAAGCACCAGCTCCTCGTCCGACGCCAGGAAATAGAAGCCGGCCCAGTTGAGATCGGGCACCATCTGGAAGATCAGCGCCGATGTGTTGGCGGCGTTAGCGACGGAGTCGCTCTCGCCTTCCAGCAGCGCCTTCAACTGGGTGGCCAGTTCGCGGTAGAAGGCCGGCTTGTCGGTGCTGTCGATGGTCTGGGCCGCAAACATGGCGTCGTCTCCATTGCCGGCGGGCCAAAAAGCCCGTTACATTTCCTGTCTGCCACCAATGACGCTCCCAGGAAATACACAATTGTGAATACCGACCGTGCCAGCCAAACACACGACCGGGCGCAACCCGCAGCGAGCGAAGGTCCCCTCACCTTCGCCGTTCTGGTCTTTCCCGGCTTTCCGATGATGGCGTTCAGTTCGGTGATCGAGCCATTGCGCGCCGCCAACGTGCTGGCCAAGCGCGAATGCTATCGCTGGGTGATCGTCGGCGCCGACCAGGGCACGGTCGAGGCATCCAATGGGGTTGTCATACAACCGGGATTCTCAGCGTTCGGCGCGCCGAAGGTCGATCGCATCGTCGTCTGCTCGGGCGGCAATGCGGACCTGCTTGTCGCCGACGATGCGGTTGCCTGGATGCGCAAGAGCCTGCGCGCCGGCGCTCACATAGGCGCGGTGGCCGACGCCGCCTTCTTCCTCGCCAGGGCCGGCCTGCTCGACGGCCATGCCTGCACCTTGCACTGGACCAGCCAGGCGGCATTCACCGAGGCCTTCCCGGATATCGAGCTCCGGCGCGATCTCTACGTCATCGACCGCAAGCGCTTCACCTCGGCCGGTGGCGTCGGCAGCCTCGACATGATGCTGGAGATCATCACCAACGATTATGGCGGCGAGCTCGCGGCGGGCGTTGCCGAATGGTTCGTGCACAGCCCCTTGCGTTCGAGCGTCGACCGCAAGCTGATGCCGCTCAGGCTGCGCACCGGCGTCCAGAACGAACTGGTGCTGTCGGCCATCGCCATCATGGAGGATGCGGTCGAGGAGCGGCTTGGCATGACGGAATTGGCGGCAAGGCTCGGCGTCTCCTCCGACAAGTTGGAGCGCAATTTCCGCGCCCAGCTCAGCATTTCGCCCAATGGATATTACCGGCGGCTCCGGCTGCGGCGCGCCGCCGACCTGTTGGCCCATTCGACGCTGATGGTGCGAGACGTGGCGCTGGCCTGCGGCTTCGCGTCCATGTCAAGTTTTGCCCGAGCGTTTCGCGAGGAGCATGGGCACGCGCCGAAGGCGATGCGGCGGCATTAGAGGGCGCTGCGCGCTAACGCGGTGAGATGCTGGCGGGACAGCGCCCCCCTCTGTCCTGCCGGACATCTCCCCCACACGGGGGAGATCAGATGTCGCCTCGGCTTTCGCCAATCACCAACGTTGCAGGGCGAGCGGGACGCGAAAGCTGCTAATCTCCCTCCTTGTGGGGGAGATGTCCGGCAGGACAGAGGGGGGCGCGAAGGATCGCAGCATTGCCCTTTGTATCCATGCCCTTCTTGCGGCATTTCGCACGACATCTGCGGATTCTCGCACAGACATTTTTCGGCGCATGGCTATGGTCTAGCCCTTCAGGAGGCGCACCCAATGAGCATCGTCGTTTTCGACCCCGACAGCACCGAGGATGTGGATTTCAAGGACCGCATGCGCCACCCGGTCGCGGCTGACTCCGCCGGCGGCATGTGGCTGTCGGACACCGAGCCGTCCTTCATCGATGCCGACGCCTTGCGCAAAGGGCGGCTGGCGAAACTGCGCGGCTGGATGCGCGAGGCGGGCTATGGGGGCGTCGTTTTGTTCGACCCCTACAACCAGCGCTACGCAACCGGCTCGCGCAACATGTTCGGCTATTTCCTGCGCAACTCGACGCGGTATTTCTTCATCCCGACCGACGGGCCGATCGTGCTGTTCGAGTACCCGCAGAGCTACCATGTCTCGATGGTGCTCGACACGATCGACGAGGCGCGGCCGTCCAAGCTGGTGTGGTCTTCGGTGTCGGGCCGTGACGACGAAACCGCTGGTCCCTTCGCCGACGAGATCGCCGAGCTTTTGACGAAGCACGGCGGCGGCTCGATGAAGCTCGGGCTCGACCGCTGCAGCCATTTGCAGGCGCTGGCGCTGGAAAAGCGCGGCTGCGACGTCAGGGATTGCCAGGGCGAAATCCTGGGGGTGCGGGCGGTCAAGACGCCCGAGGAAGTCAAATGCCTGCAGGTGTCGATGGCCGGCGCGGAAGCCGCCGTCTACGCCGTGCGCGAGGCGATCAAGCCCGGCGTCTCCGAAAACGATCTGTTCGCCATCATGTATGGCGAGGTGATCCGCCAGGGCGGCGAGTTCATCGAGACGAGGCTGCTCACCTCGGGACAGCGCACCAATCCCTGGTTCAACGAGGCCAGCGGCCGCAAGATCCGGCCGGGCGAGCTTCTGGCGCTCGATACGGACACGATCGGCTGCTATGGCTATTATTCCGATTTTTCGCGCACCTTCCGCTGCGGGCCGGGCAAGCCGACCGGCTATCAGAAATCGCTTTACCGCATGGCACACGACCAGGTTCAGCACAACATTTCGATCGTCAGGCCGGGCATGGCTTTTCGCGAGATCGCCGAAAAGGCGTGGAAAATCCCGGACCGCTTCGTCGACCAGCGCTATACCTCGGTGATGCACGGCGTCGGCATGCATGGCGAGACGCCGTTCATAGCGCACGCCATGGACTATGAAACCTACGGCCGCGACGGTGTTGTCGTGCCCGGCATGGTGGTGAGCGTGGAAAGCTATATCGGCGAGAAAGGCGGCCGCGAGGGCGTCAAGCTGGAGGACGAGATCCTGATCACCGACACCGGCACCGAGCTTCTGTCGCGCTTTCCCTACGAGGATGAGTTTCTGGAGAAGCAGGTTTGATCGCAGCGTCCCTCACTAACGTCAGCGCGGTATCGCAAACCTTCGGGAATAGTCGCGGCAGCTATGCCTTCGTCATCCTAGGGCGAAGCAAGGAGCGCAGCGACGCGGCGCAGACTCTAGGATCCATGCCGGGACTCATCCGCGCCGCAACGGTGCAAGTTCTGCTCCGCCGCACTCTCCGACCAGCGTCATGCATGGATCCTCGGGTCTCCGCGACGGAGCTTCGCTCCTGCTTCGCCCGTGGATGACGAAGGTGGGGAGGCACCGGCCAATCACCACTGTTGGCGCCACTTCGCTGAACGGAATAGCGTTGGTCGCGAACCAAGGCCTATCCGCATGAAAAGCCCCATCTCGATCAAACGCGGCACGGTCGCCGCGGCGTTCATCGACCTCCAGGAAGAGCATCGGCAGGACAAGCGCTATCTGGTCGAAGGTTTTGGCGAGGTGCTTGCCAACGTCCAGCGCCTGCAGGCGGCGGCGCGGCGCAACTTCGTGCCGCTGTATCACTGGGCCTATATCGTCGATACCGCCAAGGCGCGGCCGTTCCATCCGCTCGATGCCGACGGCAAGTCGGCTTTTTCCGACAAGAGCGATCCGCTGACGGAAATCTGCCCGGAAGTGGCGGCCGCGGCCGGCGAGACGATGCTGGTCAAGACGCAGGCCAGCGCCTTCGGCGCCGGGCCAGCCGCAACCGAACTCAAGGCGCGCGGCATCGAATGGCTGATCGTCGCCGGCGTCTGGACCGAGGCCTGCATCGACGCCACCGTGAAGGACGCGGTCGCATCCGGCTTTCGCGTGCTTCTGGTCAAGGATGCCTGCGGTAGCGGCAGTGCCGCCATGCACCAGACCGCCATCCTCAACCTTGCCAACCGGCTCTATGGCGGCGCCGTCACCAACACGATAGACGCGTGCCGGCTGATGGCGGGCGACACCATCGATGCATGGCAGGTCGAAGGCTCGGTACCGCTGCGCTTCACGTTTGAAAACGCCGAACGGCTCTACGGCGAGCTCTGACAGATGGGCACGGTCCACAAGCTCAAGACCGCCAGGCGGGGGAAATACGCCACCCTGCTCGATCCGGCGCTGTGGGAGTATATCGACCTGGTCAATGACTGGTTCCCGCCAGAAATCGCCGAACTTCCGATCGCCGAGCAAAGGTCGGTCTATGATGCGATGTGCCGCGCCTTCCATCAGGGTTATCCCAAAGGGGTTTCGGCCAGCGGCGGCATCATCGCCGCAGATGCAGGGCACGCCATCCCGATCCGCTACTATCGGATGGCGGGCAAGCCCGTGCGCGCCGTCATCGTCTACTATCATGGCGGCGGCTTTGTGCTTGGCGGGCTCGACAGCCATGACGACATCTGCGCCGAGATCTGCGCCGGCACCGGTTTCGACGTTGTCTCGGCCGACTACCGGTTGGCGCCGGAGCATCCGCACCCGGCCGCCTTCGACGACGCGCTGACCGTGTTCGAATGGGCGGCGGTGACAACGGACCTGCCGATCGTGCTTGTCGGCGAAAGCGCCGGCGGCAACCTTGCCGCCGCGGTCGCGCACGCCTCGCGCCGCCACCTGCGCCGGGCGGCCGGCCAGGTGCTGATCTATCCCGGCCTCGGCGGCGACGAGAGTGCCGGCTCCTATGTCGAACATGCCAAGGCGCCGCTGCTGACGCTGCGCGACATCGCGTTCTACCGCACCATTCGCGCTGCCCCGGCACAGTCGCCCGACGACCCGACTTTTTCTCCGCTGAAAGACAATGACTTCTCCGGCCTGCCGCCGACTGTCATCATCACCGCCCAGTGCGATCCGCTGTCATCGGACGGCGAGACCTATCGCGACCGCATCGTTGCGGCAGGCGGCCGCGCCTGGTGGTATGAGGAGCCCCGCCTCGTGCACAGTTTTCTGCGCGCCCGCAAAAATGTTCCGCGCGCCGGCGAGGCGTTCGTGTGCACGCTTGCAGCCATCGCCGCCGTCGCCGTGCTCGGCAAGAACGACGAAGCGCTGATCTCCCCCCTGGTGGGGGAGATGGCCGGCAGGCCAGAGGGGGGCGCGAAGGATCGCGGCCCTTCAATATTCTAAATCAACGCAACGATTATCTGCGATGATACTCCAGTCGGCAGACGGGATGGCGGGACAGCGCCCCCCTCTGTCCTGCCGGACATCTCCCCCACAACAAGGGGGGAGATTGTCTGCACTCCCACTGCGGAGTGGCGCACAAGAATTGCGGAAAAGAGAACATTTCCCGGGGTCGGCCCGCTTTATCATCACCTGCTCAGGCAACGGCGCCCGATGATCGCATCCGCCCCAGCGGAGGCGGACCGTCGGGGCGCCCAACAAAAGAGGGAACGACGATGAAATTCATGCTGACCGACCGTAATTTGCACCCGCAGGCGAAGCCCGTTGCCGATGATTTCACAAAGGGCGGTGTCAACCGCCGCGAATATCTCGCCATCATGGCCGGCTTTGGCGTCAGTGCCGCCGGCGCGCTGGCGCTGGGCGGCCTTTCCCCTTCGCCTGCCCGGGCCGAAGAGCCGAAACGCGGCGGCACCTTGCGCGTCGCCATGAACGTCAAGGGCTTCAAGGATCCACGTACTTTCGACGGCGTCGAAATGTCCAATGTAGCGCGCCATTGCAACGAATATCTGGTGCGCTGGAACCGCGACTTCACCTTCGAGCCGTGGCTGCTCGAAAGCTGGGAAACCAGCGACGACGCCAAGACGCTGACGCTGCATGTGCGCAAGGGCATCGCCTGGTCGAATGGCGACGCCTTCAACGCCGATGACGTCATCCACAATCTCAACCGCTGGTGCGACGCTTCCGTCCCCGGCAATTCGGTCGCCGCGCGCATGGGCGCGCTGGTCAATGCCGACACCAAGAAGCCGGTCGATGGCGGCATCGAGAAGGTCGACGATTTCACCGTAAAGCTCAATCTGCCGAAACCCGACATTTCGCTGATTGCAGGGATGGCCGACTATCCCGCGCTGATCATGCACCGCTCCTATGAGGGCGGCGACGATCCGATGAAGGCGCTCGCAATCACCACCGGCCCTTGCGAACTGGTCAGCTGGAATGCCGAGACCAGTGCTGAGGTGAAGCGCAAGGACAAGCCCTGGTGGAAGGGCGACTTCTACCTCGACGGCATCAAATGGGTCGATTACGGCTCCGACCCCAACGCGATGCTGTCGGCGTTCGAATCCGGCGAGATCGACACCGACCATGAGACCGCGTCCGACGCCGTGTCGCAGACCGAACAGATGGGCTTGTTGAATTCCGAGATCGCCACCGGCTCGACCATCGTTGCCCGCTTCAATGTCGGCAACGCGCCTTATGACGACGTCAAGGTGCGCCGCGCCGCCCAGCTTGCGGTCGACAATTCGGCCGTGCTGGCGCTCGGCCTCGGCGGCCGCGGGAAGCCTGCCGACAATCACCATGTCGGCCCGATGCACCCGGAATTTGCCGATATCGGCCCGGCCAAGCGCGACACGGAACAGGCCAAGAAATTGCTCGCCGAGGCCGGCAAGACGGACCACGAATTCGAGCTGATCTCGGTCGACGTCGAATGGCAAAAGAGCACCGGCGATGCGATCGCCGCGCAGATGCGTGAGGCCGGCCTGAAGATCAAGCGAACCGTGCTGCCCGCCGCGACCTTCTGGAACGACTGGAGCAAATACCCCTTCTCCACAACCGAATGGCTGGGCCGCCCGCTCGGCGTCCAGGTGTTGGCGCTCGCCTACAAATCGGGCGCCGCCTGGAACGAAAGCGCCTATGCCGACAAGGAATTCGACACGCTTCTCGACAAGGCGCTGGCAACGCCGGACGCCGCCCAGCGCAAGGAGATCATGGCCAGGATCGAGCAGAATCTGCGCGATGCCGGCATCATCATCCAGCCCTACTGGCGGTCGGTCTACCGCACCTATCGCAAGGGCGTGCAAGGCTGCGAACAGCACCAGTCGCTCGAGCAGCATTTTGAAAAGGTGTGGCTGGAGGGGTGATCCTTCGGGGACGCCGCATACCGGCTGGCACCTGAGCGGTATGTCGCTCAGGTAGATACCTGCAGCGCACTCCGAGCATTTACGACGGTGTCTGTCTTGACGCGGCGATCGTGGATCGGTCTGGTGTGTCGACGAGGCGCCGCTGTGGGCTCGCGTCATTCCGGAGAATACACATGCGCGCCCGTTGGGCTTTCATTCTTGCACCCATTATTCCGGCGATCCTGCCCGGCTACAATTGGCATGCGAACCACCCTGAGACGGGGCCATTGTCGGGCTTCATCTTCGTAACCCTTGTTTTCTATGTTGTGGAGGCGATGGTAGGAATTCCGGCCTTCTATGTCCTCACCCGACGGCGCTGGCAGTTTTTTTGGGTATACGTCGTCGTTGGCTTTCTGGCAGTTTTTGTTCCAGCGTTTGTCTTCGGCCTCATTAAGTGGAGTCCTCCATTGGGAATCGGCGGAGTTCTCTATGCATGCTCCTTCATAGGGATACTCGGTGGCGCTACAGGGCTGATCTTCTGGCTTTTGGTGCGCCCAGACAAGGACCCTGTCGAACAGATTGCTTCGCACTTTACCTAGGTCAGCACCCCAAGATTGAGTTCAAGGCCTGATAGACTTTGGCCGCGATATTTTGCACGAGAACGCATGGACCACTTCGACCTCGGCACCTATCGCCGTCCAATCTCCACCGCCTCGGCCGAGACGCAGCGCTGGTTCGATATCGGGCTGAACTGGTGCTACGGCTTCAACCATGAGGAAGGCATAAAGTGCTTCGAGAAGGCGCTGGCGACAGATCCTGATTGCGCCTTCGTGCATTGGGGCATCGCCTATGCCGCCGGGCCTTTTTACAACCTCACCTGGAACGAGCACGGCAAGGACGAGCAGACCGTGCGGCCAAACGCTGCTTCGACCATGTCCAGCTCGCGCGCGATGTGGCGATCACCTCGTCGTGCCTGTGTCGGACGAGCGCGGAGGCGGGCCAAGCTGTTGTCACTGAAATCCCGCCGCCCGACCAGCCGAGTCGGCTTCGCCTTCTAAGAGAAAATCTCCGCCAGTTCGTCTACGCTGGTGCCTTCCCTAACCTGGCGCAGTTCAACATAGGCGGCCGCAATGGCCACCGATGCCACCGTGGACACGACCGTCACGATAAGGACGCTTCCGAAAGCGCCGAAAATCAGGGCGACCGTCGAGAGGCCGCTGAAGAAAGCGAAAATCAGGCCGATCAGCAGGGCAAACATCATCTGGAAGGCAAGCGCCGCCAAAAACAGGATCAGCAAGACACCGAACATCGGCCAGCGGCTGCCCTTGGTCAGAGCACGGCTGCGCGACATCGCGCCAAACACGCCAAGCCGCTCCTGCATCAGCACCGGCACGGAAACCGATATGCCGAGCAGCCACCTGACGCCGGCAACGAGCAACACCACGAAGGCAATGATCGCTCCGAAGATCGGCACCAACATTCCGGCGATGCCCATCACGATGAGGCCAAGGATCATGGCCAAAAAGACAATCAGCCCCACCCCCAGCGTCGGCAATATGCTGCGCAAGGCTATCTGGATGCAGTAGCGATCACCGGGCGCTTGCCGTTCAGGTCCTCTATCGTCGCTTGCACCAGCGAGGACTGGAACAACAGCGCGCAAACGAAATAGATCAGGCTTAAAACGAGCGATAAGAACGAGCTGCTCATAATGACCCACTTCGCGCCGAGTGGAGGTGTGGCGATGTAGCCGTTGGGGCCGCCATTCCAGTGGTTCGACAGATTGAGCGCAACTGCTGGGAGGACCAGGAAAAGCGCCGCCAAAGCAATCATCAGACCGGGATTGCGGTCGATCACGGCGAAGGTGTTGTTGAAAACCCTGCCGATCTGGAACTTCTCAAGCCGCGCCGCCGCCGTCGATGCCACGATTACCCCTTCCGGCCCGAGCTAGATCCCGGCCAATCGCGCCAACATGACTGGCTGTTCTCGGGCCAAAACCTTCGTTACGAGAATATCTGCGCCAGTTCGTCGACGCTGGTGCCTTCCTTGACCTGGCGCAGCTCGACATAGGTGACGGCAATCGCCACCGAAATCACCGCCGAAACGATTGTCGACAGCAGGCTGCTTCCGATGGCGGCGGCAATGAGTCCGGTCGTGCTGATCCCGCCGCTCGCAATAGCAGCCTGAAACAGCAAGGTGAAAACCACTTGTAGCCCTATCGCAACAATGCCGAGGACCAGAAACAGCGCGAATATCCGCCAGCGGCTTCCCTTCGTCAGCGCCCTGCTTCGCGAAATCGAGGCGAAGACGCCAGGCCTTTCCTGAACTGCGACGGGCACAGCCACCGATATGCTGATCAGCCACATGGCTATGGGGATGAGCGACAGAAGTGCAATCACACCGCCGACGATGGGGATGGCCATGGTGATGACCGTTAATATCATCGCCACCAGAAACATTGCCACGATGATCACAAGACCAATTCCGAGCGTGGGGAGGAAGCTGCGCAGGGCTATCTGAATGCAATCGCCAATCGACGGGCGCTTGCCGTTCAAATCTTCGATTGTCGCTCGTACCAGCGCCGCCTGCGCCAGAAAGGCCAAGATCAGGAGCACCAGGCCGGCAATCATCGAAACGGCACCATAGCCCGCCATCGCCGATTGCTCGAAGCTCGCCCCAGGTACTGCTATCTTTGCAATCTGACTAAAGCTCCAGATGTTGTACAGCAGCGCAGGCAGCGTCGAAAAAAGGCCGACGATGGCGGCAAGTGGGACGAAGCTGCGTCCGATTACCGAAAACGTATTGCTGAAAGCCCTGCCGACGCTGAACCGTTCCGGCCGCTCGCTCGCGATTGACGTCATGTTACATTCCCCCGACTAATGGATACCCGAAATCAGAAAGTATAAATCACCGATATTGATACTTGCGGTTGCCGCCGCTTGCAATTGCCTTGGCGTATTGCCAGTGTCGGCTCGCGAACCGCAGGTTGCAGGGGGGCGAGAAGGTGACTGCTGCACAGCCGGACGCTGCGCAAGCCGAATGGCTGGCCAAACTGCACAAGCAGTTGCTGTCGGACGATTCGATCCAGTTCGACCTGCCGGCCTTCAGGCCGCCGGAGACGCCGGAGTGGCTGAAGCCGCTGGGCGAGTTCCTCAAGTGGCTCGGCCCCTATATGATCTACCTGTTCTGGGGAGCGGTGATCACAGGTGCCGCCATCATCCTCATGCTGATTTTCCTTGAGGTGAAAGGCGTCGCCTGGCGCCTGCCCTGGTGGCGCAAAAAGAGCGTGACCGAGGCGGAAGCGACATGGCACCCCGACGTTGGCGCCGCGCAGGTCCTGCTGTCGGAAGCCGATGCGCTCGCCGCCCGGGGCGAGTATGACGAGGCGGTGCATCTCCTGCTGCGCCGCAGCGTTGCCGACATTGCCGGCCGCCTGCCCGACTTCCTGCGCCCGTCGCTGACCGCGCGCGATATCGCGGGAGCGGCGTCGCTGCCAACGCGGGCGCGTGGCGCCTTTACCCAGATCGCGCACATCGTCGAGGCCGCTCTGTTCGCGCGCCGGCCGGTCGGGCCCGAGGGCTGGCAGGAGGCGCGCAGCGCCTATGAGCGATTCGTCTTCAGGGATGCCTGGATGTGAGTGACACGACAGCCGACATCGCCCAGCAGGAACCGTTCAGCCGCAGGACGGTGTTCTGGGGCATTTTCGCCAGCCTGCTCGCGGCGGCGGGCTTCTTCCTTTTGTCGACCTATGCCCCCGATTTTCGCCAGCCGAGCGTCGGTGGCGCAACGCCGCTGTCGAAGAGCGGCATCGGCTATGCCGGCCTGGCGAAATGGCTGGAGCTGACCGGCGAAGCGCCCGATATGGCGCGGTCCGACAGCGATCTCCAGATCGACACAAACCTCCTGATCGTCACGATTTCGCCCGACAGCGACCCGGATGCGCTTGCCAACATCGTCAAGCTTCGCAAGGGCCTGGATACGCTGTTCGTGCTGCCCAAATGGGCGACCTTGCCGCTGTTCGAGCACGAGGGGTGGGAGATGAAGATCCAGCGGCTGCCGGACGTCGTGGTCAACGACTGGCTCGCCCGGATCGCCAAGGCCAAGCTCGGCGAAGGTGAGACCACGGTCAAGCAACTCGACGTCTCAGGGCAAATGGTCAGCGTTCCCGACCAGCTGCAATGGGTGGCCGACGAACACCCGCTGATTGCCGCCGGCAACGGTAAGGCCGTGCTGACCGAGGTCGAAGACGAGCGGTTCTACATTCTGACGGACCCCGATCTCATCAATAACGCCGGCTTGAAAGATCCCGACAAGGCGGCGGCGGCGCTCAAGCTGATCGAGCTCCTGCAGCCCGAAGAGGGTGCTGTCATGTTCGACCTGACGCTGCATGGCGTCGGGCGAAAATACGATCTCGCCAAGCTTCTGGTCGAGCCGCCCTTCCTGGCGCTGACGCTGACCATCCTGGCGGCGGCGGCACTTGCCTTCCTGCATGGCCTTGGCCGGTTCGGGCCGCCACGGGCCGATCAGCGCGCCATCGCCTTCGGCAAACGCGCGCTGGTCGACACCACGGCGATGCTGTTGCGCCGCGCCGGCCGGCTGGAGGAACTGGGCGACCGCTATGGAACCCTGGCGCGGGTGCGCGCCGGCGCGCTGCTCGGCGCGCCGCACGGTTTGCAGGGCGAAGCGCTCGACCGCTGGCTCGATTCCCGCGATAAGGACGAAGCCGGCGGGTTCACGACCCGCCTGCAAGCTGCGAACGCGGCAAAGACCCTGACACAAATGCATGATGCAGCCGAAAAGCTGCACGACTGGACGGCAAGGAGGCTCGGTGAACGTCGATGATGTGAAGGCCCTGGCGACACAGATCAGGGAAGAGGTGGCCAAGGCCATCACCGGGCAACACGATACGGTCGATCTGATGCTCACGGCATTGTTCGCCGGCGGGCATATATTGCTCGAAGGACCGCCGGGCACGGCCAAGACGATGACGGCGCGCTGCTTTGCCCACGCGCTGGGCGTCGCCTATGGCCGGATCCAGTTCACGCCCGACCTGATGCCCGGCGATATCGTCGGTTCCAACATCTACAATTTCCAGACCGGGCAGTTCACGCTGACGCGCGGCCCGATCTTCTGCGATCTGCTGCTCGCCGACGAAATCAACCGAACGCCGCCGAAGACCCAGGCAGCCCTGCTGGAGGCGATGCAGGAGCATGCCGTCACCTTCGACGGCACCACCCATGCGCTCGGCCCGAACTTCATGGTGGTCGCGACGCAGAACCCAATCGAGCACCAGGGCGTCTATCCCCTGCCCGAAGCCCAGCTCGACCGTTTCCTGTTCAAGCACCGGGTGAGCTACCCCGGCCCGGAAGAGGAAAAGGCGATCATCATCCACCATGGCGGCGGCACCGCCTCGCACGACATCAAGCAGTACGGCATCAAGGCCCAGGCCGACCGCAAGACGCTGGAGAAGGCGTTGGCGACCGTCGGCGAGGTTACGCTGGTCGACGACGTCGTGGACTATATCGCAAGGCTGGTGCGGGCCACGCGCGCCAGCCCCGATCTGGAAGTCGGTGCCAGCCCGCGTGCGGGCGCCATGTTGGCGAGAGCTGCACGGGCTCGGGCAGCGCTCGACGGGCGTGCCTATGTCATCCCCGACGACGTCAAGGCGCTTGCCGTGCCGGCGCTGCGCCATCGCGTTATCCTGTCGCCGGCGGCGCAGATCGACGGCCGCCTGGTCGAACAGATCGTGACCGACCTTGTAGACCAGACGGAAGCGCCACGTTGATTTATCCGAGCGGCCGGGCAGTCTGGGCAGGTGCGGCCGGTGCAATACCGGCCTTCCTGATCGCGCTCGCGCTGCCGTCGATGTGGTATCTCGGCCTGTTGTGGATCTGCGCGCTGCTTGCTTTCCTGGCCGTGGACGCGGCCGCCGGGCGCGGACGGGCTTCTCTGAACGCCAGCATCCACGCCCCGCCGCAGGTCAGCGTCGGCGGCCAGCTCACCGTCAATGTCACCGCCAGGCTCGGCGGACGGCCGCGCGCCGTGCAGGCGCGTCTTGGCCATGACGAGCGGCTGCAACCGCTGGGCGGCACCGGCGGCGCATCGACCGCCGAGGCCGGCAGCGCATCGCTCGATCTCAGATTTCAGGCGCTGCGGCGCGGCATTGCCAGGTTCGATCGCCTGTGGGTGCGCTGGCGCGGGCCGTTCGGGCTGGTCTGGAACCAGGTGGTGCTGCCGATGGACGGCAAGGTGGCGGTGCTGCCCAACGTCAGCAGCGCCCGCGACGAGGCGATCACGCTTCTGCAGCGCCAGGCGCTGCCCGACGGACATGCGCAGCGCCGCGCCGGCCAAGGCCGCGAATTCGAGGCGCTCAAGGACTACCAGCCCGGCATGGGCCGGCGCATGATCGACTGGAAGCGCAGCGCCCGCCACGGCAGGCTTCTGGCGCGCGAATTCCGTATCGAGGAGAACAACAACATCGTGCTGGCCATCGATAGCGGCCGGCTGATGTGCGAGCCCGTCGACGGCGTGCCGAAGGTCGACCGCGCCGTCACCGCAGCCTTGCTGTCGGCGTTCATTGCGCTGAAGGGCGGCGACATGGTCTCCCTGTTCGGCTTCGACGCGCGGCCGCGCGTTTCCAGCGGCGCCGTGCGCGGCTCCGCCAGCTTCGCCATGATCCAGAAGCGGGCGGCGGAGATCGACTATTCCACCGAAGAGACCAATTTCACCCTGGCGCTGACGACGCTGGCGGCGCGGCTCGACCGGCGCTCGCTGGTGATCATCTTCACCGACTTCGTCGATCCGATCAGCGCCGAAGTGATGCTGCGCACCGTCGGCCGGCTCACCGAACGGCATCTGGTGCTGTTCATGATGATGAGGGATGTCGAACTGGAGACACTGGCCGACATGCCGCCGGACGCACCGGAGGATGTGGCGCGCTCCGTCGTCGCCGGCGGGCTGCTGCGCGAAAGGCAGGTCGTCATCGGCAGGCTCAGGCTGCTCGGCGCGCATGTCATCGAAGCCGACCATCAGAGGCTCGGGCCGGCGCTGGTCGAGCGCTATCTCGAGCTCAAGCGAGAGGATCTGTTGTGAACGCGCTGGTCGGCAAGGATGCGGTGCGCCAGTCGCTGGCGAGCTTCCGTTCGGAGCGCGAGGCCGACTGGAAGGCGTTCGAGGCGCTGCTTGCCCGGGTCGAGAAACGTGCGCCACGCACGCTATCGGAAGACGAACTGCTGTCGCTGCCGCTGCTCTACCGCTCGGCGCTGTCCTCGCTTTCGGTGGCGCGGGCGACGTCGCTCGACAATGCGCTGGTCAGCTATCTCGAAGCGCTTTGCCTGCGCGGCTACTTCTACCTCTATGGCGCACGTCGCGGCTTGCGGCAGCGCATAGGCGACTTCTTCCTGCATGACTGGCCGCATGCCATTCGGGATTTGTGGCGCGAGACCTTGCTGTCGGTCGTCCTGACCTTTGTCGGCGCCGGCGCCGGCTACTGGCTGGTGGCCAAAGACAAGGGCTGGTTCGACGCCATCATTCCGCCGAGCCTGGCCGGCGGGCGCAACCCGGACGCCTCAGTCGAAGTCCTGCGACAGGTGCTTTATGACGGCGCCGACAGCAATTTCCTGTCGGGCTTCGCCGCCTATCTGTTCACGCACAATGTCCAGGTGGCGATCCTGGCCTTCGCGCTGGGCTTTGCCTTCGCGGTGCCGAGCGTGCTCTTGATCCTGATGAATGGCTGCCTGCTTGGCGCGATGTTCCAGATCTACGTCGCCAAGGGGCTTTGGCTGGAGCTGGGCGGATGGCTGTCCATCCATGGCACCACCGAGATGTTCGCGATCGCCTTGGCGGGCGCCGCCGGCATGCGCATCGGCACGCGCATCGCCTTCCCCGGCGAACTGACGCGGATGACGGCTGCTGCCGATGCCGGGCGCGTGGCCGCAACCACCATGGTCGGGGTGACGATCATGCTTTTGTTTGCCGGCCTGCTCGAAGGCATCGGCAGGCAGGTGATCACCAGCGACGTGACACGCTATGCCATTGGCGGCGTCATGCTGACGCTGTGGCTTTGCTATTTCTATGTGTTCAGGGTGGTGCGGCATGGCGACCGCTAGGCGCGCTGCCGTCTCGACGATACGGCCGCTGATCACGCCGGAAGGGGTCGATCTCCGGATCAAGCTCGCCGATGCCGGCACCCGCGCCGCCGCCTTCCTGCTCGACTTTGTCATCATCATCGTCACGGCGATCGTGATCTCGATCGTTGCACTGTTCGGGCTGGCCGGCCTCAAAGGCGAAGGCGCGCAGCCGCTGTTCATCGTCTGGATCATCCTGATCTTCTTCCTGCGCAACGCCTATTTCATCGTCTTCGAAGCCGGCCGCCGCGCCGCCACGCCCGGCAAACGGATGCTCGGCATCCGGGTGGCGTCGCGCAGCGGCGCCGGCCTTTCGGTCGATCAGGTCATCGCCCGCAACCTGATGCGCGAGATCGAGATCTTCCTGCCGCTGTCGATCATCCTCGGCCGCAGCGAGATGGGGCTCGCCGACACGCTGACGACGATCTTCGGACTGGTGTGGACGCTGCTGTTTGCGCTCTTCCCGCTGTTCAACCGCGACCGCATGCGCATCGGCGACCTTTTGGCCGGAACGTGGGTTGTCGAGGCGCCGAAACTGGCGCTGGTCGAAGACCTGTCGCAACGCCAGGACACCACCACCCGCGCATTCCGCTTCACCCAGGCGCAGCTCGATGCCTATGGCATCGCCGAACTGCACAAGCTGGAGGAAGTGCTGCGCCGCGACGACTATTTCGCGCTGAAAGCCGTGGCCGAGACGATCGGGCGCAAGATCGGCATGACGATCGAGCCGGTCGATTCCAGGGCTTTCCTAACCGCCTATTATGGCGAGCTGCGGGCTCAACTCGAGCGCAAGCTTCTGCTGGGAACACGCAAGGCGGATAAATATCAGCGCTAGATCGGAGTTCCGGGATGCCGGTTCGCGTCAGCGAAGCAGAAGAAGCCAGGATTGAACGCGCCATTCAGGCCGCGATCTCGGGATCCTGGAACGAATTCGTCAAGCTCACGGATGCACCATTTTCTAACGATGCATCGATGATGGAGCAATTCGCAGACTCCTCCCACCGGCTTCGGGAAGTCGGTGGGAATTGGAAAATGAGCTCAGGCGTAGGCATCGCACCTGAGGGGACCCGTCTGATCACAGCGAGGATCGAAGCGCCACCGACCGTCGATATCGTTCTTTGCCTGCACAGTACGAGCTACAAGGACGACAGCACGATTAGCATTTGGACATTCCATCAGCAGTTGAACTGGGACTGACCATCTGGCACCTGGGGCGGTGACCGTACCGTCGCCTACCCCACCCACTTCTCATAGTCGGACACCAAAAGGTGCACCGGGGCAACGTCCTCTTCGATGTTGGAGAAGCGGCCGATCGGCTCGCGGAAGACGTTGTCGGTGAGGTCGTCATTGACGGTCGAGACCTCGCCGATCAGCACATCCTTGCCCTCGGCCCAGAAGGCGTGCCAGACGCCGGGCATCAGCGTGACGCTCTGGCCCGGGTCGAGCTTCAGCAGCCCGCCCGCCGGCAGCCTGTGGATGGTGCCATCAACCGGCACCGAGACTTCGGCCTTCGGATCGATGCCACCGTCGCGGTCGTGCATGAACAGTTCGAGCACCAGCTTGCCGCCGCCGCGGTTGATGATGTCCTCGGCCTTGATGTTGTGGCGATGCATGGGTGACAACTGATCCTTGCGCGAGATCATGATCTTCTCGGCATAGAGCATGCCCATGCCCTTCTTCATGTCGGCATAGACGCCGTTGCGCACGGTGAACAAGAACAGGCCGAGTTCGTCGAATTTCTCCTGGCCGTAGTCGGTGATGTCCCAGCCGAGCCGCGAGGTGAAAATGGCGGCGGAGTCAGCCTTGCGCGCCTTCATCTCTTCCGGCGACCAGTATGCGAAGGGCGGCATGATGTAGCCGAACGAGCGGATAAAGGCGTCGGCATCGCGGATGATGTCGTTGACGGTGGAGCGTTTCATGGTCGTGATCCCTTGGCGTCGCGTTCCTGCCTAAAGCGCATAGCCGAACAGCGTTGCGGTGTCGACGCAAACTGCAAGCTGGCCCCATGACATCCGGGCCGATCGGGGCCATAAGTCCAGCCAAATTTCCCAAGGTGACATTCATGCAAGGCATAGACGACCTCGATACGCCGGCGATCCTGATCGATGCGGCCCGCGCCGAAGCCAACATCGCACGAGCGCAGGCGCATGCCGACCGCCACGGGCTGAAGCTCAGGCCGCACATCAAGACGCACAAGCTGCCTTATTGGGCAAAGAAGCAGGTGGCGGCGGGTGCCGTCGGCATCACCTGCCAGAAGATCGGCGAAGCCGAGGTGATGGCCGATGCCGGGCTCTCCGATATTTTTCTGCCCTATAACATCCTGGGCCGCGCCAAGCTGGAGCGCCTCAAGGCGCTGCATGGCCGCGTAACGCTGTCGGTGACGGCCGACAGCCACGAAACGCTGCAAGGGCTCGCCGCCACCTTCATCGATGCCGGGCACCCCCTGCCCGTTCTGGTCGAATGCGACACCGGCATGGGCCGTTGCGGCGTGCAGAGCGCCGCCGAAGCGCTGGCACTGGCGAAGTTGATCGACCAAGCCAAGGGGCTCACCTTCGGCGGGCTGATGACCTACCCCGCGGCCGGCCGCGCCGCCGAGGCTGAATCGTGGCTGGCCGGCGCCAAACAAACGCTCGCGGCCTCGGGTCTCGCCTGTGAACGCATCTCCAGCGGCGGCACGCCTGACATGTGGCGCTCGGGCGAGGACAGCGTGGTGACCGAATACCGCCCCGGCACCTACATCTACCTCGACCGCTACCAGGTCGCCAAAGGCGTCGGCACGCTCGACGATTGTGCGCTGACGGTGCTCGCCACCGTGGTCAGCCATCCGACGCCGGCCCGCGCCATCCTGGACAGCGGCAGCAAGGCGCTGTCCAGCGACACGCTGGGGCTCGCCGATTTTGGCGAGCTGCTCGGCATGCCCGGCGCCCGCGTCACCAGCTTGAGCGAGGAACATGGCACGGTCACGCTTGGAAATGGTGCGAAGCTTCGCATTGGCGAGCGCGTGCGCGTGGTGCCTGATCATTGCTGCGTCGTGACCAACCTGTTCGACCAGGTGCATCTGATCGACGGTGACAAGGTGCTGGAAACGCTGAAGGTGGAAGCGCGTGGGCGGATGGGGTGAGGCTTTTCGTTTTGGAGGCTCGCCCTATTTCGACATTGACGAATTGTAATTTATAACTTACTAGCCACCATGGCAATCCTGAAGCAGACAGCCACCTTTCGGAGGTGGCACCAAAAGCTGAAAGACGGAAGAGCCAAGGCGGCAATTGCCGTTCGGCTGCAACGTTTGATTGTAGGAAATCCCGGCGACGTGGCCCCAGTGGGTGAAGGCATCAGTGAATTGCGCATTCACTGTGGGCCCGGCTATCGCGTTTATTTCACAAGCGCGGTGAAACGGTCATCCTGCTCCTGTGCGGCGGGGATAAAAGTTCACAAGAAACCGACATACGGACAGCAAGCGCCTGGCCGTAGAATGGAGTGACGACAATGGTTGAAAAAATCTATGATTTCGATCCCGCCGAAATGCTCGATTCCGATACGGCAATCGAGGCGTTTCTGGCAGAGGCAATGGAAACCGGAGACGCCAAATTCGTCGCGTCCGCCCTCGGTGTCGTTGCCCGCGCCAAGGGGATGAGCAACATTGCCAGAAAGACCGGCTTGGCTCGCGAGCATCTTTATACCTCGCTCAGCGAAAACGGTAATCCTACGCTGGAAACCACACTGGCGGTCATGAAAGCATTCGGCTTTCATTTGGCCCCAAAGCACGATGCAACTCAGGTCTAATCTACGCCAGCGCGCGTCGAGCGCGAGGTTGTTCGGGCCAACTGAAATCAGGACTGATAAACCGGACCCAGCGCCGCCTTCAGCGGATCCAGCGCGTCGCCATACAGCTTCCAGCGCTCGACCGAGGATGAATAGATCGGCTGGCGCACCTGCCAGCGGCTCGGCGTCCGCACCGTGCGCTCGGTTTCGTTGAAACGCAAGCAGGCATCGTCCCACTCGATGCCGAGGAATCCGATCAATCCGCGGGCGCGATTTTCGAAATCGCCGACCGTTTCTTCGTAGGGCATGTCGTGGATATCCAGCGGGATGACCTTGGCCCAATGGCGCATCAGGCGGTCATACTGCCGGTAATACTGCCCAAGCTTGGTCAGATCGGCATTATAGCCGTGCGCCTCGGAAAAATTATGCATGAAACAGGACGCGCAATTGTCCATCGGGTCACGCCGGCAATGGATGATGCGGGCATTCGGCAAGATCAGGCTGATGAAGGCCAGCAGCTCGAAATTGTGCGGCATCTTGTCGACGACAAGCCGCACCGTGTTGTTGCGCTTTTTGAGATCGTCGAGATATTTCGATCCAAGCTCCTTGGCCTTGGCTGCAGTGAGCGCCGCCATGGCCTTGGTGAAAATGGCTGGGTCGAGCTTGTCGAACCCAAGTTCGCCGGCAAGTGAACGAATGGTCGACAACTCCCCGGCGCCATGGATATCGCGATGACTGGCGCATATCTGCTCGGTCAGCGTCGTTCCCGACCGTGGCATGCCGACGATGAAGACCGGGCGTCTGGATGGATTTCCCAAATTGGCTCGCGCCTCGAAGAAGCCGGCGTCGAAAGTGTCGATGAAGCTGTCGTAAAGCTGGGTGTGCCGGTCGATGTCGAAGTCATTGCCGGAAATCGCCTTGGCCCTCGCGAAATGGCGGATGGCCGGGCCATAATCGCGCTGATCATTGAGCATCTTGCCGGCGGCGTGGTGCAGCACTACCCGCTCGCGATCGGTGGTTGTCGGCAATTCCAGGCGTTTCAGCACCAAAGGCAACGTCGGATCGTCCTTGACCGCCCGGCGCGCAAGCGCCATTCCAGCCAGCGCCTCGACATGGCCCGGGTCGATGGCAAGGGCCTTGCTGAAGCATTCGACCGCCTCGGCCGGCCGGCCAATGTCGGTGAGCAAATCGCCCATACCGGCAAGTGCCATCACCGACTGGCCGTCGATAGCCAGCGCCTGGCGATAGAACCCTTCGGCAATGTCGCCCTCGAGCTGGCTGCGGTAGGAGCGGCCGAGATTGCACAGCGCTTCGATGAGCCCTCCGTCGAGCTCGATCGCCTTTCTCAGATGTCTGCGCGCCTTGTCGACGTTGCCGGTGACATTGTAGGCATTGCCGAGATTGTTGCGGAAGATGGCGTTGTCCGGTTCGAGCGTGACCGCCCTTTCCATATAGGCAATGGCGGCGTCATGATGCTCGGCCTCGATGGCGAGCGTGCCCATCAGGTTCAGCGCCATGGCATTTTTGGGCTGCGTGCGAAGCACCGTCTGGTAGCAGAACTCGGCCTCGCGAAAACGCTTGCGCCGTTGCAGGTCGATGCCGCGCTGCAATGTCTTTTCCGCCGGCTCACCGGCGGTCGGCAGCGAGGCTGAGATCATTGCCGGCAGACCCAGGGGTTGCCGGCGTGGCAAGAGCGGCATCCGTCAGATCCCGGTCGCGACCTGCGACGAACCAATCAGAACTTCAGGGTAACGCCAAGCTGGAGATTGTGGGAGTACAATTTGGCGTTCTCGTATGTGCCGCCGCCATCATTGTCGTCTAGATCCACGCTTGTCACGGCCTTGAAGCGGTAACCGAAATCGAGGTCGACATTCTGCGTTACCGCGTAGGTAACACCGGCGCCCACCTGGCCGGCGAAACCCCAGCCGCCAGGCCCGTATCCATAGGCGTGGCCATCAAAATGAGTATCGGCAGTAACATAGGCCGCGCCGAGACCGCCGCCGACATAGAGTTTGGCATCACCAAAATGCGCAACATCGGCCCAGACGTTGGCGAGAAGATAGGTGGCCGACAGATTGCCGGAAGCTGGGCCGGAACCTTGGTCGGCAGGAGGGAAGCTGAAGCTGTACTCGCTTGCCTTGTAGCGCGCGTAGGACAGTTCGCCTTCCACGCGGAACGTGTCGTTGATCCGCCGACCGACAGCGCCGCCGATCACGAACCCACTGTCAAGATCCACGGAATACCGACCACTATCGTAGTCCGTCTTCACATTGTTGGCAAAGCTGGCGCCGCCGAAGAGCGTGACGTACCAGAGATCCTCCGCCCTCGGCACGTCGACAAGCGCGTCTGCGGCGTAGGCCGAACTCCAGCCAAGCGCCAATGCAAATGTCGAAACGCCAGCCAGCAGGCACAGTTTCATCGTCGAATCCCCTCGCAACAACTAGTGACTAATATCACTCTTGCTTGGCGGCCGAGCTGTCAAGAACGCAAACGAGATCAAGGAGCAAAGCGAGGTCGGGAACGATCTTTTGAGAATTCTTGTTGCCGCACCGCAACATAGCAGCACATGCTAATGTTTCTGGCGGCAGGCGCATGGCTGTCCCTTCCGTTTGAAATCGCGCTAGTCGGCCTGCCTTGCCGCCACCCTGCGCATGGAGATCACCCGCCGGCGGCGGATCTCGGTGCGCATCACCGTCAGGTGCAGCGCGAAGAACAGCACGGTGAAGCCGAGCGCCATCACCAGCAGCGGCCATAGCAGGCTGGGATCGATCGTCGGTCCGCCGAGCCGGAACACCGAGGCCGGCTGGTGCAGCGTGTTCCACCAGTCGACCGAGAATTTGATGATCGGGATGTTGATGAAGCCGACCAGCGTGATGATGGCGGCGGCCCAGGCGGCACGGCTGGCGTCATCCAGCGCGCGCGTCAGCGCGATGATGCCGAGATACATCAGGAAGAGGATGAAGACTGAGGTCAGGCGGGCATCCCACACCCACCAGGTGCCCCACATCGGCTTGCCCCAGATGGAGCCGGTGACCAGCGCAAGCGCGGTGAAGGTGGCGCCGATCGGGGCTGCAGATTTCAGCGCGACGTCGGCCAGCGGATGGCGCCAGACCAGCGTACCGAGCGCGGCGACCGCCATCACCGTGTAGCACATCATGGCGAGCCAGGCGAAAGGCACGTGGATGTACATGATGCGCACCGTGATGCCCTGCTGGAAATCCTCAGGCGCGGCAAAGCTCATATAGAGACCGATGGCTAGCAGGATCGCGGCGATCGACGCCAGCCACGGCACCAGCCTGTCGGCCAGCCCGACAAAGCGCGTCGGGTTGGCGAGGTCGGTCCAGCCGGCGAGGCGTGAGGAGGTGTCGCTCATAAGGTCTAGATAGACCGGCGGCGCGTTCGGGGCAATCGAGCGGTTGTCGCAGTCTTATTTACCCTCCCCATCGTGGGGAGGGTCGCTGCGAAGCAGCGGGGTGGGGGTGGTGGGGCACTACCCCCACCCGGACCCTACGGGTCCGACCTCCCCACAAGGGGGAGGTAAAAAAGCTACGCCGCTTCGATATTCACGGTGCGGCTGAGGCGGCGGACTTCCTCGTCGTTGAGCAGGCCGCCGGCGCGCAGCAGGCTGGCGAAACGGCCATTGCGCAGCGACAGTTCGGCGAAGCCGCCCATCTCGACCACCTTGCCCTTGTCCATGAACACGACCAGGTCGGCGTCGCGAACGGTGGTCAGGCGGTGGGCGATGATGAAGGTGGTGCGGTTGCGCCTCAGTTCGTCGATGGCTTCCTTGACGCGGTCCTCGGTCTCGACGTCGAGCGCGCTCGTCGCCTCGTCGAGCACCAGGATCGGTGCGTCCTTGAGCACGGCGCGGGCAATGGCGATGCGCTGACGCTCGCCGCCCGAAAGCTGGCCGCCGCGCTCGCCAACGACGGTGTCGTAACCGGCGCTCTTGGCAAGGATGAAATCCTGCGCGGCAGCCGCGTTGGCGGCGGCGTGAACCTCGTCATAAGTCGCCTCGGCACGACCGACGCGGATGTTGTCCTCGATCGAGCGGTTGAGCAGGCCGGCATCCTGGAAGACGGTGGCGATCGAATGACGCAGCGACTTGCGGGTCACCGTGCGGGTGTCGATGCCGTCGATCAGGATACGGCCATGAGACGGCGAGAAGACGCGCTGCAAGAGGTTGATCAGCGTCGTCTTGCCGGCGCCGGTCGGGCCGACGATGGCAACCGTCTGCCCGGCCTGGACCTCGAAGGAGACGTCGTCGACGCCCTGCCGCGAATTGGCAAACTCGAAGCCGACATTCTCGAAGCGGACATGGCCGGTGACGTTGGTGAGGTCGCGCAAGCCGTCCGGCTCGGCGGAGTCGGCGGCCGAATCCTCGAGGTGATAGAAGTCCTCGAGCTTGGCGCGGGCTTCCGAAATCTGGTTGGCGAAAGCCGACATCTGGTCGAGGCGGGCAATCAGCAGCGTGGCAAAGCCGGTGAAGGCGATGACGTCGCCGATCTTGAGCTGGCCATGGGTGACCAGATAGGCGCCGATCAAAAGCACAACCATCATCGATATGGTCGACGACAGGCGGTGCAACGCATTGGCCATCGCCCACCAGTCGAGCACCGGGTTCTGCGCGTCGAGCAGGTTCTTGACATAGCGGCGCAGCGTATCGGCCTCGTGGCCGAGACGGTTGTAGCTCTGCAGCACGGCGACATTGCTGACCGAGTCGGTCACATGCGCGAAGACCTGATGGTAGTGACGCTCGACCGCGGCCTGGCCCGCCTTGGTGCGCTTCATCACAAGCCGGCCGATGCCGACATAGAGAACGCCCAGCGCCATTAGCACCAGCGACATGCGCAGATCCATGCTTATCGCGGTCGGAATCAGCAGAGCCAGCGCAACCGCCGTCGACAGATGCTGGCGCATGAATTCAAGCCACAGGCTGAACAGCGTCTCGACGGCGCGCAGCAGCGTGTGCAGCGCGTTGGAGGTGCCGCGCTGGTGGTGCCAGGCGAGCGGCATGGTGATCACGCGCTCGAACGACTGGCACAGCACCTCGCTGCGCCGCTTGTGGGCAAAACGGTCGGCGCCGCGCGCCACCAGCACGAAGGCGACGATGTTAAAGGCGCCGAGACCGGCCCACAGCGCCAGCGTCGAAAACACCGAACCCTTATCGGAGATGGCGTCGATTACCCGGCCGAACATGATCGGCTCGAGGATGGCGATAATGGCGAGCGCGACATTCGCACCGCAGATAAACGCAACGCGCTTCCTGTCGGCTGCGAGATAACCCAGCGCTCTCCAGTAGATTTGCAGAAGTGACACTTCAGCTACTCCGCCCAAAACATTATTGTGCACCGCACCATTTCTTGACACGTACCGGTTAACGGGTCGCAAAACAATGCCCGTCTACCTCTTCCGTTCCCATTCTGCGAACAAAAGATGACGACGTTGCGAAATCTGCCGTGATCACCTAACGGTTTGAGATAAAAGGTGAAATGTCAGTCTTGCGGCAAAATCATGGCAGCATCTAGCGCTGCTACATTTTTAGTCACTGCACGCTTGACCCGCCGGTATCCGGGAAGGCACGCCGTACTGCGCCAGGAGCATGCCCAAGTAGAAAACGCGCGCCTCGAAAGGCGCGCGTCAACAATCTGAAGCCCTTGATTTTACGTGGGTATCTTGACGACCACCTCGATCTTGTCGCCGGCCTTCGGCTGAAAACCGGAAGACTTTGTCTTGGTTCCATTGACTTCGAGCGAGATGGATTTGGCCTTTTTGTCGCGGATGACGCGAACCTTGACCTCCGCCCCCAGCATCTTCAGCGTTGCAGAATAGCCGTCCCAATGGCTGGGCAGTTTCGGCCGGAACGTGATTTGCTTGCCCCGCCGCTCAATGCCCAGAATGCCTTCGACCGCAGCACGGTAGAGCCATCCCGCTGAGCCCGTATACCAGGTCCAGCCGCCGCGACCGCCCTTGTCCTCACCGGAATAGATGTCGGCGGCGACGACGTACGGCTCGACGCGATAATGCTCGGCCGATGCATCGTCGAGCGCATGGTTGACCGGGTTCAGCATCGAGAAGCAGCGATAGGCATCGTCGGTGCGGCCCATTTCGGCGAGCGCGATCACGAACCAGGTCGCCGCATGGGTGTACTGGCCGCCGTTCTCGCGCACGCCCGGCGGATAACTCTTGATGTAACCAGGGTCCTTTCTCGTGTTCTGGAAGGCCGGGGTAAACAGTTTGACGATCTTGAGCTTGTCGTCGACCAGCAGGTTCGTCGCCTGCTGCATCGCCGTGGTCGAGCGCGCGGGGTCGCCCTCGCCGGAGAGCACGCTCCACGACTGCGCGATGGAGTCGATCTTGCACTCGTCCGAATTGTGCGAGCCAAGCGGCGTGCCGTCGTCGTAGCTGCCGCGGCGATACCACTGGCCGTCCCAGGCGGTGCTTTCCAGCGCCCGCTTCAGCACATCGGCGTGTTTTGTCCAGGCCTGCGTCCGCTTGGTGTCGCCCTGCCCCTTGGCCACGGTGGTAAAGTCGCCCAGCGTCTTCAAAAGGAACCAGCCGAGCCAGACACTCTCCCCCTTGCCGGCTTCGCCGACGCGGTTCATGCCGTCGTTCCAGTCGCCGCCGAGGATCAGCGGCAGCCCAGCCGGGCTGCTGCGCTTGACCGCAAGGTCGAGCGCGCGCGCGCAATGGTCGTAGAGCGAAGCGTTCGTCTTGGAGATTTCCGGCGTGAAGAAGGCGTCGTGCTCGCCCTCGCCCAGCACCTGCCCGTCGATGAAAGGCAGCTGCTCGTTCAGGATCCCTGTATCGCCGGTCACCTCGATGTAGCGATTGGTGGCATGCGCCAGCCAGACCACATCGTCAGAGATCATGGTGCGCACGCCGGCGTCGGTGCGCGGCAACCACCAATGCTGGACATCGCCTTCGGGGAACTGCCGGCGCGCCGCATTGAGGATCTGGTCGCGCGCCAGTTTCGGATCATGCGCAAGCAGGGCCAGCGTGTCCTGCAGCTGGTCGCGGAAGCCGAAGGCGCCGCTTGCCTGATAAAAGGCCGAGCGGGCGCGGATGCGGCAGGCCAGGCTCTGATAGGGCAGCCAGTGATTGACCATGGCGTCGAGCGCCTTGTCGGGCGTCTCGACCTGGATGGTGTCGAGGAAGCCGCGCCAGACGCGTTCATTGTCGGCCAGCCGCTGGTCGAAATCCTTGCCCGAATGAGTCTGCACCAACGCGCTCGCCTCGGCTGATGTGGCGGCGTCGCCAAGCAGCCAGACCAGCGTGACGTCGCCGCCGGCAGGGATATCGATTTCGCTGGCGACAGCTGCGCACGGATCGTCGCCGGCCTCGACGCGGCCCGACAGGCCGGCGCCGCTGACGACCGCGTGCGGGAATGCGCTGGTGCCATGCCTGCCGATGAACTCGCCACGATCGGCTGTCACCGAATGCACCGGACCGGTGGCGGCCAGGAAGGCCACCCGGTCGCCGAAATCGAGACCGTAGGGGTTTTGCGCCAGAAGCGCGCCGGTCGCTGGATCCCTGGACGGGATGATGGTCGCAGCCGTGCTCGAGCGATGGCTGCCGAGAACCCATTCGGCATAGGCATAGACGCGCAGCCGCGCCGGCGCCGAGCCCGAGTTCTGGATGCGCAGGCGCGTGATCTTCACTGGATCGACGGGATCGACGACGTGCGTCAGATCCATCGACAGCGGGCCGCGTTTGGACCGGAAGGTCGAGAAGCCCTGGCCGTGCCATGTCTCATAGGTCATCGAGGGATCGCGGACCATGGCAGCCAGCGGCGAGAATGCCTTGCCGCTGGCCTGATCGTAGATGTAGATGCCCTCGCCCGGCCGGTTGGTGACCGGATCGTTCGACCATGGCGTCAGCTGGTAATCGCGGCTGTTGCGGCTCCAGGTGAAGGCAGCGCCTTCGGCCGAGACATGGAAGCCGAACGAGGCGTTCGAGACGACGTTGATCCAGGGCTGCGGCGTCGAGCGCCGGCCGGCAAGGCGGGTGACATAGTGGCGGCCGTCGCCCTCGAAACCGCCAAAGCCGTTCCAATGGCTGAGGCCGCTGCCGTCGGCGCTGCTGTCGGACGCGGCATGGTATGCAGGCGCCGCCGGAACCGGCAGAGACGGCTCGCGCAGTGACGCGGGGGGCGCCGGCTGCAGGGCATCGCGTGCTTGCAAGGCTGCCGCCTCGGCGCGTTCGATCTGGTCGAAGATGGTGCCGTTGCGCGTGTGCAGAACCACGCGGGCAACCGCCAGCAGCGTCTTGTACGTCGCCTCGTCCATCAGGTCGCGGCGCACGGCGAAGATGTGCTGGCGCGGCCCGAGTTCCTTGCCGCGCAGGCGGCTGTTTTCGCACAGCGTTTCGACCGCGCGCTGCAGGTCCTGGACATAGGACGATGCCTGCTCGTTGACGACCACAAAGTCGATCATCATGCCGCGGGCGCGCATATACTCCTGGAAGCGCAGCGCCTGGGCGACAATTTCGAGGTCGGCCACGTCGCCGATGCGGACCAGGAAGATCGGGAAATCGCCCGAAATGCTGGTCGGCCACAGGCTGGACTGCTTGCCCAGCCCCGAAGCGATGGATTCGCCGGGCAGGCGCAGGAACGGATCGGGATAGATCAGGAAACGCGCCAGCTTCTGCACATTGGCGGCGTCGGTCAGGCTGAGACCAAGATGGCGTGTCTGCACCTGCGAACGCGTCCAGGCAAGCATCGCCTGGCGGGCAAAACTTTCGGGATGGTCGAGCCTGGCGATGGCCTCGTCAAGTTCGGCGCGGTTGGCGCCGACGGCGGTCCAGAAGGTCAGCGATATCTTCTTGTTGGCCGGCACCCGCACCTGGCGGCGCAGGGCCGCTACCGGATCGAGGGTGAAGCCGTGGTGACCGCCAAGCTTGGCGCCGGGATCGAAGGCCGCCGCTTCCGCGATGGTACGGCCACGGCCGATGAAGGCACGGCGATCGGTTTCGGCCTCGGCATCGCGCGCCAATCCGGAGGGATCGGTGACGAAATGCACCATGGTGACGTCAGGCTCGTTCTTGTCGCGCTTGCGCCTGGTGGCAAAGATGGCACCGTTGTTGGCAGCGATCTCGGTCTCGATAAACATTTTCGAGAACGCAGGATGGGCATTGTCGGAGGCTTCGTTGCCCAGCACCAGCTCGGCAAAGGAGGTCACCTCGATATGCCGGTCAGTGGCGCCGTCATTGTAGAGCGTGACGCGCCGTCCCTCGCCATTGCCTTCCGAGATGACGATGCATTCGACCTCCGAACGCAGCGAGCCCACTGTTTTGACGAAGCTCGCCTTGTCGTCGGAAAACAGCGTCTGCACTCTCTCGCCGGTCGCCTGCTTCGGCTCCGCGGTGGCCGACCACCAGTCGCCGCTGCCGGCGTCGCGCAGGAAGATGTAGGAGCCGAGCCGGTCTTCGGTCGGGTCGGGCTGCCAACGGGTGACGGCGAGTTCGCCCCAGCGGCTGTAACCGGAACCGGTGGCCGAGACCATGACGGAGTAGCGGCCATTGGACATGACGCTGGTGGCGCGCAACGCCCTCAGCGGGTCGAGGACGATGCGCGAATCCGGGCTCTCGACCTCGGTCTCGTCCTTCGAGCGCTCGTCGGCTTCGGTCCTGACCGTGGCGGTCGGGATGTCGCGCGGCGCCCTCTCCTGCAGCAGGAGTTCGGCAGACTCGATCACCGGATCGCTGTGGAAGCGGTCGCGCAGCCGGCCCTCGAAGATGGCGTCGGCAACGGCGGCGATCGACATGCCGGAGTGATGCGCCATGTAGTTCAGGACAACAGCGTGGTCGGTGCCTTCCGGCACGCGCTGCGGCGTGAAGTCGACGGCGTCGTAAAAGCCATGCCGGCCGAGAGCGCCGATGGAGCGCAGCCTGGCCAGATTCTGGACGGATTCGCGCGGTGTGAACTGCGCCGCGAGGATCGTGGCGTAAGGGGCGATCACCGTGTTCTGGCCAAGGCCGCGCTTGAGGCCAAGTCCGGGCACGCCGAAATTGGTATACTGGTAGGTCAGTTCGCGGTCGCGGGCATTGTAGGCCGCTTCCGAAATGCCCCAGGGCACGTTCTTCGAACGCGCGTACTGGATCTGGCGCTTGATGATCAGCTTGCTGGTCTGGTTGAGGATCGACCCCTGCGGCTCCTTCATTACCAAAGGCGGCATCAGATACTCGAACATCGAGCCCGACCAGGACATCAGCGCACCCTGGAAGCCGATCTCGACGATCGGCCTTCCAAGCCGGAACCAATGCTCCGTCGGCAGGTCACCCTTGGCGATGGCGAACAGGCTGGTCAGCCGCGCCTCGGAGGCGAGCAGATCGTAGCAGCTCTCATCGAGCTGGTGCTCCTCGACCCGGTAGCCGATCGAGAGCAGTTTGCGCTCCTGACGCATCAGGAAAGAGAAATCCATCTCGAAGGCATAGCGGCGGCAGCGTTCGCGCAGCGCCAGCAGCTTGGCGCGCAAGGCTTCGACGGCGTTTTCGTCGCTGTGCGAGTCATGCACATGCGCCTCGCAGGTCGCTTCCAGCCGTGCCGCCCAGTCGGCGATAATGTCGCTGCGCTGCGATCCGGCCTCGGTGTGGATGGCGGTGGCGAGCTTGCGGATCTCGCCGGCAAGCACGGCCAGGTTAATGGTGCGGATCGAGGCCATCTCCGGCTGCGCCTTGATGGTCATGACGGCGCGCCGCATGCCATCGAGGCGATCGGCCAGACGCTGGCGCAACGGCCGCAGTTGCCGGCGGTCGTCAGGCAATTCCTCGAGGCTCTCGTCGAGGATACTCACCGTGTCGAGGACGCCTTCGAAATCGCCCTGCAGGTGAACGGACGGGGCTTCCGCCCATTCGGCGCAGGCAGCCGCCACCGCGACCAGATGTCCGGCGAGATTGCCGCTGTCGACGGCCGAGATGTAAAGCGGATAGAGCGGCTTGAGCGTCGTCGTGTCGTACCAGTTGAAGAGGTGGCCGCGGTTGCGCGGCATGCTCTCGATGGTCGTCATCGTGGCGTCGATGCGAGTGATGGCGTCGGAGAGCGCAATCCAGCCGAAATCGCGTGCCGACACCACCGACAGCAGGTAGACGCCGATATTGGTCGGCGACGTCCGCGGCGCTACAACCGGCGCCGGGCTTTCCTGGAAATTGTCGGGCGGCAGATTGTGGTGCTCGGCCGTGACGAAGGTTTCGAAATAATGCCAGGTGCGGCGCGCCACGGTGCGCAGCGCGTGGATGTCGGCTTGCGATATGCGCAGGCGGTCCTCGGTCTCGGCCGAGCGGCTGATCCAGCAGGCAACCGCCGGCGAACCGATCCAGAACAGAGCGAAGAAGAAGGCGACGAAGGCACCGGTGGAATCGGCCAGCACGGGGATAGCGAGACCGACGACGCCGATGATCACGGCGCCATACATCATGCTGTAATAGGAGCCGATATCGTTGTCGCCGCCCTTGTGCGCCTGCGACGCGGTGCGCCATTCCAGCAGGTTCTGGCGGCTGACGAACAGGCGGTAGAGCGTGCGCACGATGGCGTCGCCCATCATCCAGGCATTGTGCGCCATCAACAGCACTTTCAGCGCCACAAGGGCCGTGCCGAAGACGGTGTCGTGCGCCAGTGCGGAGAAATGGCCGCGCGGCGTCTGGTCGCCGCTCTTGGGCAGGATGGCGTTGACGACATCGAAGGTCGGCGCCATGAACAGCGACAGGATCAGCAGCGCCTGCCACTGCGCGGCCTGCGTGAAGGGCAGCAGCGTCCAGCCGGCGATCGCCGCCATCACCCAGAAGATCGGGGTCAGCGAGCGGCGCAGATTGTCGACCATCTTCCAGCGCGACAGCGCCGGCACGCCGGAACGCGGCGAGAAGATGAAGCGCAGCAGCTGCCAGTCGCCGCGCGCCCAGCGGTGGTGGCGCGAGGCGTCGACCGAGTAGCGGGTAGGATAGTCCTCGACCAGTTCGACGTCGGTGACAAGTGCTGCGCGCGCCAGCGCACCTTCGAGCAGATCGTGGCTGAGGACGGTGTTTTCCTCGATGCGGCCCTGCAGCGCCGCCTCGAAAGCGTCGACGTGATAAAGGCCCTTGCCGGTGAAGGAGCCGTCGCTGAAGACGTCCTGGTAGAGATCCGAGACGGCAAAGACGTAAGGATCGAGACCGCTGTTGGACGAGAAGACGCGCTGGAAGAAAGAAGCGTCGTCGCCGCTGGTGAGCGAGGCTGTGATGCGCGGCTGCAGAATGGTGTAGCCGGCGGTAACGACGCGCTTTGTCGCGTCAAAATGCGGGCGGTTGAGCGGATGGGCGAGCTTGCCGACCAGTGACGACACGGCGTCGCGCGTGGTGCGCGTGTCGGCGTCGAGCGTCATGACATAGACGACCTTTTCCGGCAGCGGCACGTCGAGCGGCAGGAAGGTGGTGTCGCTGTCGCCGCGCAAGAGAAGGTTCAGCTCATGCAGCTTGCCGCGCTTGCGCTCCCAGCCCATCCAGGCGCCCTGCGCCTGGTTGTAGAGCCGGCGGCGATGCAGGATATAGAAACGCGGCGCGCCTTCCGAGGGATAACGGGCATTGAGCCTGGCGATCTCGTCGCGCGCATATTGCAGGATCTCGATGTCGGCGGCGTCGATCTCGGTCTTGGAATCCGGCCAGTCGGACAGCAGCGCGAAATGGATTTCTTCGGCCGTGTTGGCGAGGTGATGCACCTCGATGTTGCGGATGTTTTCCTCGACATCATCGCGCGAGCCGATCAGCGACGGCACCACGACCAAGGTGCGTGATGCCGCCGGAATGCCGTGCTTGTAGTCATAGCCGACGAGCCGCGTCGGCTTCAGGAACAGTGAAACAACGGTGTTGAAGAAGGCGAGCGCGCCTTCGCTGGCAGGCACCGCAAACAGCGCCAGCATCAGCGTGATGGATTCCACCGACAGGCCGAGATGGGCAAGCGCATTGCCGGAGACAACCAGCAGTAGCACCGTCAGCAGGAAGACCGGCACAACGATGCCGAGCCAGCCCGTGGCGGTGAAGGCGCGCTTGAAGGTCACATGGAAGGGCGGCCGATAGCCGATCGCCTTTTCCAGATCCGGCCGGCGCGGGCCGACCAGGAAGAAGCCGACATCGGTATGCATGGCCGGATCGGCTGATGCATCCGGCACGCCGGAGGCATCGGTGACCCCGGGAACATGGCTGGCCAGCTCGATGGCCTTTTCGGCGACACGGAATTCGGACAGGTCGGAGCGCCGCGCCAGTTGCTCGATCGACGTGCGGTACTGGTCGCGCGAAAAGAAATCGAGCGCGGCGAAATCGGTGCGCTCGCGCAACAGCGTGTCGATGCGGCTGACGCCCTCGAACCACACCGTCCAGTCGACGTCGTTGATGAGGCGCAGGCCGCGGATGATGTTGCCGGTGGTGACATTGCCGCTGGACAGCGTGCGATGCTCGGAAATGATGATTTCCTCGGCGTCGGAGCCGGTTTTCTCGAGCTCGACCTCCAGCCATTCCAGCGCCCTGCCGGCATTCTGCGAGCCGTCGCGCAGGCGGTAGAGCAACTGGGTGGCGAAGGTGGTGTCCTGCGCATGCGCGCCGTAGCCCGACAGGATCTTCCGGCGGTCTGCATTGTCGTCGGTCGCCAGCACGCGGTCGGCGACCTCGTTGGCGATATGGCGCATCTGCCTGGTGCGGTCGACGCGCACGGCGATGCGGCGCAGATTCTCGATCAAAACGAAGCGCAGCAGCGACGGCAGCGCCCACAATTCGCCGATCTTGAGCGGCTCGACCGACTGAAAACCCTCGACGATGGATTTGAACATGGTCGCCGAAACCGAACTGTCGGAATGGGCGACATAGCTCCAGGCCAGGGCCAGCGCGCGCGGCACCGCGGCGCGGTTGGCCACTTCCAGGGTCGGCAACTGCCGGTAGAAACGACGCGGCAGGTCGCGCTTCACCTGAAAAATGGTCTCCTCGACGAGATAATTGTTGTCGAGCAGCCATTGCGCGGCAGGCGTGATGGTTTCGCCCTTGGCCTGGGCGGCATTGGTCGAGCGGTAGACTTCGAGGATTTTCTTGGCGCTGTCGCGGATGCGGGCCTGGAAATCGAACTGCGTCAGGCCGAACAGGTCCTTGATGTCGCCCTTGGCGAGGCTTTCGCCCAGCGCGCGCAGCCGCTCTTCGGGCAGGAAATTGGAGCGTATCGGCTCTTCGGTGATGACCGGGAAGCCGGCGCTGGACTTTTCGATATGGGCAGGATTTGTCTGGATATTCATTGAAAATTCCGCATGGGGGACGCGATGCGGCGCCACCGCCACGGCAATGTCCCTAAAACCGATTCAAATGCAATTGGTTGCATGATTACACTGGCCGAAAGTTTTGCTTCTCACCACGCCAGAGGCGTTATCCCTTCGACATTTTAAGTGGGGCTTTCGACAACTCAAGGACGAGCACCCCTGCCCTCCCGTCCGCCTTGGAACGACGGAAGGATTCGGGCTTTTTCGTGATCCAGACAACAGCTTACGCCAGATTTCTCCGGCGTGCGATCATGTTTGGCAACAGGCGTTAATCGTTGTGCTGGCGGTGCGGCTAGCCCAGGCTGGCTATCCGGACGACGAACACGATCGTCGGCCGCACCGGTTCAAGCCGCAGTTTCGCGGCCTGCGGTCCGAGCAACAGCGTGTCGCGAGGTCCAAGGCGCGACGATGTCGCGCCGGTCACGCCGACCTCACCGTCGAACGGCAGGATCAGGGTCATAGCGCTGGTCGGCCGGGTATCGGTCGGAACCGAGATCACCAGGCGCTCGACCGTGTGCATGGCCCGCCCGCGGCGGGTCATGACGTTGAGGTCGGTGATCGGACCGGAGATCAGCGCCGCCGAGGTCGGCACATCGGCCGGGAAGGACAGCGGGGCGGAAGCCGCCGTCACTTCGGCCGGCGGCCGGCCAGCAATGTCGAGGACGATGCCCTCGCCTTCCAGCACGGCCAGCGTGCGGTCGACGCCGGCAAAGCCCGAGAACGGCCCGCTATCCTCGACTCGCGCCATCGAAACGCGCCAGTCGAAATCGTCCAGGCCGGCGCCGTCCGGCGAGACGGCGATCTCGGTGGTCGTGCCGCCGCCATTCTTCCACGGCATGACCCGGTAGTCGGCGGCCCGTAGGATGCGCATCATTTAAGCCAATCAGCCTAAAATACCGGGCAGATTGAGCTGGTGCTCCTTCGCGCACTCGATGGCGATGTCGTAGCCGGCATCGGCGTGGCGCATGACGCCTGTCGCCGGATCGTTCCACAACACGCGCTCCAGGCGCCTTGCGGCGTCCGGCGTGCCGTCGGCGACGATGACCATGCCGGCATGCTGCGAGAAGCCCATGCCGACGCCGCCGCCATGATGCAGCGACACCCAGGTCGCGCCCGACGCGGTGTTGAGCAACGCATTGAGCAGCGGCCAGTCGGAGACGGCGTCGGAGCCGTCCTTCATCGCTTCCGTCTCGCGGTTCGGCGAAGCGACCGAGCCGGAATCGAGGTGGTCGCGGCCGATGACGACGGGCGCCTTGAGTTCGCCCCTGGCCACCATCTCGTTGAAGGCGAGGCCCAGCCTGTGGCGGTCGCCGAGGCCGACCCAGCAGATGCGCGCCGGCAGGCCCTGGAAGGCGATGCGCTCACGTGCCATGTCCAGCCAGTTGTGCAGATGGGTGTTGCCAGGGGTGAGTTCGCGCACCTTGGCGTCGGTCTTGTAGATGTCCTCGGGATCGCCCGAAAGGGCGGCCCAGCGGAACGGGCCGATGCCCCGGCAGAACAGCGGCCTTATATAGGCCGGCACGAAGCCCGGGAAGGCAAAGGCGTTCTCGAAGCCTTCGTCCTTGGCGACCTGGCGGATGTTGTTGCCATAGTCGAGCGTCGGCACGCCGGCATTCCAGAAATCCACCATCGCCTCGACATGCTCGCGCATCGAGGCGCGGGCGGCCTTCTCGACAGCCTTGGGATCGGAGACGCGCTTCTCGCGCCACTCAGCTATCGTCCAGCCCTTGGGCAGATAGCCGTTAATCGGGTCATGCGCCGAGGTCTGGTCGGTGACCATGTCGGGGCGGATGCCCCGCTTGAACATTTCCGGCACGATGTCGGCCGCATTGCCGAGCAGGCCGACCGACTTCGCCTCGCCGGCCTTGGTCCAGCGCTCGATCATTTCCATCGCTTCGTCGAGCGTCTCGGCCTTCTCGTCGACATAGCGGGTGCGCAGCCGGAAATCGATCGAGTCCGGATTGCATTCGATGGCGAGGCAGCAGGCGCCGGCCATGACGGCGGCAAGCGGCTGGGCGCCGCCCATGCCGCCGAGGCCGCCGGTCAGGATCCATTTGCCCGTAAGGTTGCCATTGTAGTGCTGGCGGCCGGCCTCGACGAAGGTCTCGTAGGTGCCCTGCACGATGCCTTGCGTGCCGATATAGATCCAGGAGCCGGCCGTCATCTGGCCGTACATCATCAGGCCTTTTTTATCGAGTTCGTTGAATTTGTCCCAGGTCGCCCAATGCGGCACGATGTTGGAGTTGGCGATCAGCACGCGCGGCGCATCGGTGTGCGTCCGGAAGACGCCGACCGGCTTGCCGGACTGGACCAGCAGCGTCTCGTCTTCATTGAGGGTCTTCAACGAGGCGACGATGCTGTCGAAATCGTTCCAGGTGCGCGCGGCCCGGCCGATGCCGCCATAGACGACGAGCTCATTGGGGTTTTCGGCGACATCGGGATCGAGGTTGTTCATCAGCATGCGCAGCGGCGCTTCGGTCGTCCAGTATTTGGCGTTGAGCTTGTCGCCGCGGGGCGCGCGCACTTCGCGGATGTTGTGGCGAGGATTGTTCATCATTGTCCCTTTGGAGTAAGGCGGCGTCTCAGCGCCCGGCCCAGTCAATGGCGGATTGGAGGATTTTCGTCAGTGTGGCGCGCATCGGCGCGGCGAACTCGGCATCATAAGGCACCGGCCAATTGTCCGGTTCGCCCTTGCCCTCGGGCTCGCGCAAATAGCCGCGATCGGCAAGTTCCATCTGCAGCGCATGGTAGCCGCCTTGCGGATTGCCGAAATAGCGGGTGATCCAGCCACCCTTGAAACGGCCGTTGATGACATTGCTTTCACCGCTCTCGGCCATGATCTGGCCAACCAGCGCCTGCAGCGTAGGATCCGCGGTCTGGCCGTCATTGGTGCCGAGATTGAACACCGGCAGCGTGCCGTAGAACAGGCGCGGCAGCACCGACCGGATCGAGTGGCAATCGTAAATGACGACCTTCTCATGCAGGCCGCGCAGCCTGACGGACTGAGCCGCCAGCATTTCATGGTAGGGCACGAAATACGCTATGCGGCGCTGGTCTATCTCCGATGGCGTCGGTTCCGCGCCGGGCAGATACAGCGGATCGCCGTCGAAGGTCTCGGTCGGGCATAGCGTCGTTGTCGTCTGCCCGGGATAGAGCGAGGCGCCGGAAGGATCGCGGTTGACATCGATGACGGTGCGCGAGATCGACGTGTGCACGACAGTCGCGCCAAGGCCGGCGGCAAAATCGTAGAGATTGTCGATCCACCAGTCGCAATCGCGGCGGCCGAGCCAGGGCGAGACCAGCCGATTGTCGATGCCGGCGAGATCGATACCCGTGTGCGGGATGGACACCAACAGGGGTGCCGTGCCTTCCGTCACTGTCAGCCAGTCGGTCATGTCAGACTCCCGAGATCGAAGGCAATGTCACCGCGCTCGCAGCCTTGATGGCAGCGCCGCTGCGCACCATGGCGATGGCTTTTTCCATGTCAGGGTGGAAATGCCGGTCATTGTCGAGATGCGGCACCTCGGCGCGGACCAGCTTACGAACCGCTTCCAGAGCTGCACTCGACGCCAGCGGCGCATGGAAATCGCAGCCTTGCGCGGCGGCCAGGAGTTCGATGCCGATGACGGCCGTGGCGTTTTCGATCATGCCGATCAGCCGGCGAGCGCCGTGTGCGGCCATCGAGACATGGTCTTCCTGGTTGGCCGAGGTCGGGATGGAATCGACACTTGCCGGATAGGCCTTCTGCTTGTTCTCAGAGACGAGCGCCGCCGCCGTCACCTGCGGGATCATGAAGCCGGAGTTCAGGCCGGGCTTCGGCGTCAGGAAGGCCGGCATGCCGGACAGCGCGGGGTCTACCAGCATGGCGATGCGGCGCTCCGACAGCGAGCCGATCTCGCAGACGGCAAGCGCGATCATGTCGGCAGCGAAAGCCACCGGCTCGGCGTGGAAATTGCCGCCGGACAGCGCAGTATCGTCCTCGGCGAAGATCAGCGGATTGTCGGTGACGCCATTGGCCTCGGTGCCGAGCGTATCGGCGGCCTGGCGCAGCACGTTGAGCGCCGCACCCATCACCTGCGGCTGGCAGCGCAGGCAGTACGGATCCTGCACGCGCTCATCGCCGACGCGGTGCGATTCACGAATGGCGCTGCCGGCCATCAGGTTGCGCAGCGCTTCCGCCGTCTCGATCTGGCCGGGATGTTTGCGCAGGAGATGGATGCGCCGATCGAAGGGCGCGTCCGAGCCCTTGGCAGCGTCGGTCGACAGCGCCCCGGCGACCAGCGCCGACTGATACAGCACTTCGGCCTCGAACAGAGCGGCCAGCGCGTAGGCGGTGGAAAACTGCGTGCCGTTGAGCAGCGCCAGACCTTCCTTGGCGCCGAGCGTCACGGGCTCCAGGCCGTGCGAGACGAAAGCGACCTTGGCCGGGAAGCGGCCATGCGGTGTAAAGCATTCGCCGACGCCGATCATCACCGCCGTCATGTGCGACAGCGGCGCGAGATCGCCGGAGGCGCCGACCGAGCCCTGCGCCGGCACCATGGGGATGACGTCGTTGGCCAGCATCGATTCCAGCAACTCGATGGTTTGCGGCCGTACGCCCGACGCGCCCTGCGCAAGGCTGGCGAGCTTCAGCGCCATCATCAGCCGAACCACCGAAACCGGCATCGGCTCGCCGACACCGGCGGCATGCGACAAAACGATGTTGCGTTGCAGGGTCTCTAGATCCTCGGCCGGAATGCGGACGCTGGCCAGTTTGCCGAAGCCGGTGTTGATGCCGTAGACCGGCTCACCCTTGGCGACGATGCGGGCGACTGCCTCGGCGCTGGCCTTGATTTTTGGCCGGCAGGAGGCGTCGAGCTTCGGCATGGCGCCACGATAGATAGCGCGCCAGTCGGCCAGCGTCGCATTGCCGGGCTTCAGGTTAAGTTCGGTCATTGTCCTCTCCAGATGCGGGCATGGAGCGGGTTGAAGCCCATGCGGTAGACGAGTTCGGCCGGACGCTCGATGTCCCAGATCGCCAGGTCGGCGGATTTTCCTGCCTCAAGCGTGCCGGTCTTGCCAAGCAGCCCAAGCGCGCGGGCAGCCTCGCGAGTGGTGCCGGCCAGGCATTCCTCGACGGTCAGGCCGAAAAGCGTCGCTGCCATGTTCATGGTCAGCAACAGCGAGGTCAGCGGCGACGTCCCGGGATTGTTGTCGGTGGCGACCGCCATCTTGACGCCGTGCTGGCGGAACAGGCCGACCGGCGGCTTCCTGGTTTCGCGGATGAAATAGTAGGCGCCGGGCAGGATGGTCGCCACGGTGCCGGCCTTGGCCATCGCTGCGGCGCCGGCCTCGTCGGTGTATTCGAGATGGTCGGCCGACAGCGCGCCATAGCGGGCGGCGAGTTCGGCGCCATGCAGGTTGGACAACTGGTCGGCATGGAGTTTGACCGGCAGGCCAAGCGCCTTGGCCTTGTCGAACACGCGGGCGATTTGCTCCGGCGAGAAGGCAATGCCTTCGCAGAACCCATCAACGGCATCCGCCAGGCCCTCGACGGCGATGGCGGGCAGAATATTGTCGACGATATTGTCGATGTATTCGTCGTTGTCGCGATAGGGCTCCGACGGCACGGAAAGATCGCCCAGATTCTGCGGTAGTGTGTGTGCGCCGAGAAAAGTGGTGACCACGGACACATCCCGCATTGTGCCCAGCCGCCGCGCCGCACGTAGCGACCATCTCTCATGCATATGGCTAAGGCCGTAGCCCGACTTGATTTCGACGGTCGTCACGCCCTCGGCAATCAAAGCGTCGAGGCGCGGCAGGCTCTGCCGGACCAATTCATCCTCGTGCGCTGCACGCGTGGCTTTGACCGTCGAGACGATGCCACCGCCGGCTCTGGCGACCTCTTCATAGGTGACGCCGGCCAGCCGCATCTCGAACTCGTTGGCACGGTTGCCGGCATGGATGAGATGGGTGTGGCAGTCGATCAGGCCGGGCGTAATCCAGCGGCCTTCGCAATCGGTAGTCTCGCTGCCCTGAGCCAACGCTGACGGCATGTCGGCTTCCGGACCGGCATAGACGATGACGCCGTCACGGGCGATGATCGCGCCCTTTTCGACGATGCCCAGTCCGGCAACGCCTTCCGCCATGGTTGCCAGGCGCGCATTGCGCCAAAGCTGAAGGCCCCCTGCCCGGCTTTTGTCTTGTGCCGCCATCATCTTTTTCCGTTGCTTGGATGGCGATTATGTATATACATATTGAAACGCACTGCAAGTGCATTGTTCATGGAACGCGGAGAAAAACGTGACGGCGATCTTTGCGGAACAGGCGCTGCTGACCGATGGCTGGCATGACAAGGTGCGGATCGTCGTCACGGACGGTCGCATCGCGACGGTCGAGCCGGGCTCTTCGCAGCAGGCCGACGACGAACGCCACGCCATTCTGGTACCCGGCATGCCGAACCTGCACAGCCACGCCTTCCAGCGCGGCATGGCCGGGCTTGCCGAACTGCGCGGTCCCTCCGCCGACAGCTTCTGGAGCTGGCGCGAGGTGATGTACCGCTTCGCGCTGTCGATGACGCCGGACCAGGTCGAGGCGGTCGCCGCGCAGCTCTATGTCGAGATGCTGGAAGCCGGTTTTTCGCGCGCCGGCGAATTCCACTATCTCCACCATGACCGCGATGGAAATGCCTATGCCAACCTTGCCGAAATGGCCGAGCGCATTGCCGCTGCATCCGCCGAGACCGGTATCGGCCTGACGCTGCTGCCGGTGTTTTATGCGCATTCGTCCTTTGGCGGCGCTGCGCCCAATGAAGGCCAGCGGCGATTCATCAACGATGTGAATTGCTTCTCCCTGCTGGTTGAGAAATGCCGCGAATCGGTTCGTGCGTTGAATCAGGCTGTCGTCGGCGTCGCCCCGCACAGCCTGCGCGCCGCGACGCCGGAGGAACTCAGCGCTGTTGCCGCCATTGCGCCGGACGGACCGATCCACATCCACGTCGCCGAGCAGGTGAAGGAGGTCGAGGATTGCCTGGCGTGGTCGGGTGCGCGACCGGTCGAATGGCTGCTCGCCAATGCGGGGATCGACAAGCGTTGGTGCCTGATCCACGCCACCCACATGACCGAGGCTGAGACAACCGGCATGGCCAGAAGCGGCGCCATTGCCGGGCTTTGCCCGATCACCGAGGCCAATCTCGGCGACGGCACCTTTTCAGCACCTCTGTTCATCGAACATGGCGGCCGCTTCGGCGTCGGCTCGGATTCCAACGTGCTGATCGGCCTGCCGGATGAATTGCGCCAGCTCGAATATTCGCAGCGCCTCGCACACCGCGCCCGCAATGTGCTGGCGGTGGCCGGCGGCTCGACCGGGCGGGCTCTGTTCGACGCCGCCCTCGATGGCGGCAGCACCGCACTCGGCGCCGGCCCGTCGCGGATCGCCGCCGGCGCCGCGGCTGATTTCGTCTCCCTCGACGAAAACCATCCTTCGCTGGCCGGAAAAAGTGGCGATGCGATCCTCGACGCCTGGATCTTTGCCAATGGCGGCAAGGTCGATTGCGTCTGGGTGCATGGGAAAAAGCAGGTCAGCGGCGGCCGGCATTCCAGGCGCGAGCCGATTGCAGAGCGCTTTCGCCAGGTGATGACGGCGCTTGCGGCATGAGCATGATTGAGACAGCGGCGTCGGAAGGCGGCGGCTCGCTGCACCAGCGCATCCTGTCCGACATCAGCGAGAAAATAATGTCCGGCGCCTGGGCGCCGGGCCACCGCATCCCGTTCGAGCACGAGCTGACGGCGCAGTATCATTGCTCGCGCATGACGGTGAACAAGGCGCTGTCGCAACTGGCCAAGGCCGGGCTGATCGAGCGCCGCCGCCGTTCGGGCAGTTTCGTGCGCCAGCCGCAATCGCAGGCCGCGGTGCTGGAAATCCACGACATCAGGATCGAGGTCGAGGCGCTTGGCCTGGCCTATCGCTACGAGCGCGTGGCGCGGCAGAAAAGGCGCAGCAGCGCCGAGGATCGCGCCTTGCTGGAATTGGGAGCGGCTGGACAGGTGCTGGCGCTGGAATGCCGGCATTTCGCCGGCAAGCGGCCGTTCGCGCATGAACAGCGGCTGATCAATCTGGCCGCCGTCGCGGAAGCTGGCAATGAAGAATTTCTCGACATCGCCCCCGGCCCTTGGCTGATCGGCCGCGTGCCCTGGAGCGAGGCCGAGCACCGCATCCGCGCTGTGGCGGCGGACAAGCGCATGGCCGAAGCGCTCGACATCGCAGCCGGCGCGCCCTGCCTGGTGGTCGAGCGCCGGACCTGGGGCGCCGAGCACCCGGTGACGCAGGTGAGGTTCACCTACGCCGCGGAGAGCCACACGCTGGTGGCGCGGTTCAGGCCTTCGCAGGGGTAGCTCCTTTACCCTCCCCTTGTGGGGAGGGTCGCTGCGAAGCAGCGGGGTGGGGGTCGGCGCCAGCCCCCACCCGGACCTTCGGTCCGACCTCCCCACAAGGGGGAGGTAGAAGGCTGCACTTTAAATCGCCGCCGTGACGATAATCTCGACAGTGTATTCCGGCCCTGCAAGCTTGGCCTCACCCGTGGCGCGGGCGGGCGTGTTGCCTTGCGGGACCCACTTGTCCCATTCCTTGTTCATCTCGGCGAAGGTGCCCATATCGGCCAGCCAGATGATCGCCTGCAGGATCTTGGTCTTGTCGGTGCCGGCCTTGGCCAGCAGTTCGTCGATGGATGCGAGGATCGACCTGGTCTGTTCGCCAACGCTGGCGCCGGGCGTTCCGACCTGGCCGGCGAGATAGACGGTGTTGCCGTGGATGACGATCTGGCTCATGCGCGGGCCAACATCGATGCGACGAATGCTCATGGGATGGTTCCTTCGTTTGTCGGTGCGCCTGTTTAGAGTCGCTGCCGCCTCCGGGCAAGGCCAACAGCGCGAAACCTCTTGAGCCTGGGGGATCTTGGGCCGCAAATGTCTATCTGCGCCGAGGGATTTCTTTCCGGCGCGGATTGCCGACCTCGTGTGAGAGTGGCAAGACTTCGCGCCAAACCAGGTTGAGAGGATGAGAGCCATGGAATATCGAGAAATCAGCGAGGACTATTCGGTCTCGGGCCAGATCCAGCCCGAAGATGCCGCCGCCATCAAGGAAGCCGGTTTCAAGAGCGTGATCTGCAACCGGCCGGATGACGAGCAGCCCGACCAGCCTTCGGCCGACAGCGTCAAGGCGGCGGTCGAAGCCGCGGGGCTGGCCTTCCGCTACATCCCGGTAATCAGCGGCCAGATCACAGCCGAGAATGTCGAAGATCAGGCCAAAGCGCTCGACGCGCTCGAAGGCCCGGTGTTTGCCTATTGCCGCTCCGGCGCGCGCTGCACCAATCTCTACGGGCTGATTCAGCAGTCCAAGGGGTGAGCATCTGAGGCGCTGGCGATCCCTCACACCCCCCTCTGTCCTGCCGGACATCATCTCCCCCGCAAGGGGGGAGATCGGATGTCGCCTTCGCTTTTCGCCAATCGCCGACGTTGCAGGATGAGCGCTATCGACAAAGCTGCTGATCTCCCTCCTTGCGGGAGAGATGGCCGGCAGGCCAGAGGGGGGTGCTGTCCCGCCGACGTATCAACTGAAACTCTCTCAAACTAGATCGGCAGCGCCCCGGTCTCCTTCAGCGTCTCCAGCACGATCGCGGTCTTCACATGCTGCACCGATTCATGCGGCAGCAGCACGCCATTGACGAATTCCGACAGCGATTTGAGGTCGGGCGTCACCACCTTCAAGATATAATCCATCTCGCCGGTCAGCGCGTGCGCCTCCTGCACCTCCGGCAGCCGCGCCAGCAGCTCGCCGAAGCGCCTGGCATTGTCGCGGTTATGGGTGGCGAGCGTCACCGAGATGACGTTGACCAGCGAGAAGCCGAGCTTGTCGCGGTCGAGCACGGCGCGATAGCCCTTGATGTAGCCGTCTTCCTCCAGCCGCTGGCGGCGGCGTGAGCATTGCGATGCCGACAGGTTCACGCGCTCCGAGAGATCGTTGTTGGTGAGCCGCGCGTCGCCCTGCAAGAGAGCCATTATCTTGCGGTCAAATTGATCGATGCGCGCTTCATTCATCGATTCATCTCCAATCATGCATGAATTACGCACGAGATGATCATTTCAAGCGTTTGAATGCAAGCACCGTGCGGTCGCTTCGCACTATCATGCGTCATCTCGTGGTCCGATGCGGCCACCATCCGTTTGGAGGAATGCCATGGGTCCCTTCCCGCACGACGCCCCGCCCGCAAAGATCAGCAAGGAAAACCCCGCCGGCACCGACGGTTTCGAGTTCGTCGAGTTCGCGCATGCGGAGCCGCAGAAGCTAGCCGAACTGTTCACCCGCATGGGCTATGTCGCGGTGGCCAAGCACCGCACGAAGGACATCACCGTCTGGCGCCAGGGCGATATCAACTATGTCGTCAATGCCGAGCCGGGCTCGCATGCGATGAAGTTCGTCGACAAACACGGCCCTTGCGCCGCCTCGATGGCCTGGCGTGTTGTCGATGCCAAGCACGCATTCGACCATGCGGTGTCGAAAGGCGCGACGCCCTATGAAGGCGACGACAAGGCGCTCGACGCGCCGGCCATTGTCGGCATTGGCGGCTCACTGCTCTATTTCATCGAAGCCTATGGCAAGAAGGGCTCGGCCTATGATGCCGAGTTCGAGTGGCTGGGCGAACGCGACCCGCGGCCCCAAGGCGTCGGCTTCTATTTCCTCGACCACCTCACCCACAATGTCTATCGCGGCCAGATGGACAAATGGTGGGACTTTTATCGCGAATTGTTCGGCTTCAAGCAGATCCATTTCTTCGACATCGACGGCAAGATCACCGGCCTCGTCAGCCGCGCCATCACCTCGCCCTGCGGCAAGATCCGTATCCCGCTGAACGAGTCCAAGGACGACACCAGCCAGATCGCCGAGTATCTGAAGAAGTACAATGGCGAAGGCATCCAGCATATCGCCGTCGGGACCGACGACATCTACGCCGCCACCGACAAGCTTGCCGACAACGGGCTGAAGTTCATGCCCGGTCCGCCGGAGACCTACTACGACATGTCGTACAACAGAGTGAACGGGCATGACGAGCCGATCGAGCGGATGAAGAAGCACGGCATCCTGATCGACGGCGAAGGCGTGGTCGACGGCGGCATGACCAAGATCCTGCTGCAGATATTCTCCAAAACCGTGATCGGCCCGATCTTCTTCGAATTCATCCAGAGGAAGGGCGACGAAGGTTTTGGCGAAGGCAATTTCCGCGCGCTGTTCGAGTCGATCGAGCAGGACCAGATCAAGCGCGGCGTGATCAAGGTCGATGGCAAGGCGGCGTGAACCGTGAACGTCTCCATAACCGAAGCAAAGGCCAAACTAACGGAACTCGTCGGCCGCGCGGAGGCCGGCGAGGAGATAGTCATCACTCATCACGGCAAGATCGCGGCGCGGCTCGTGCCACCAGTTCGAGAAGACTTGTTGTCGCGCATAGGTGCCCTGAAGGGCAAGATTTGGATTTCTGACGATTTCGACAAACTCGGCCCTGAATGGAACGAGTACACCAGATAAAGGTCAGAGGCCCAGCCGCACGACCTCTTCCCTCCTCACCTTCAAATCATAATCGAGCAAGAACTCGTCCAGCTGCGGCGGCGCGACCGAGCTGCCCGAGAGCATCGCGTGAACCTGGCCGCGATGGTGGATGTCGTGCAGGAAGACATGGGCGAGAATGTCGCCGATCTTTTCGGGGATCATGCCGTCCTCGCGCCGGTCGGTGATGACCTGACGGTCGAGATCCGCCTCCGACAGCTTCTCGCAAAAGGCGATCAGGCGTCGATCTGCTGCGACCTGGGCGGCAAACAGCGCCTGCGGCACATCGAACGGCACGTAGTCGTCATGGGCGGCCGCACAGACGCCGCCTTCTTCGAGAAAATCGAGATAGAGATGATCGACCGCAAGGATGTGGTTGAGCGTTGCCTTGATCGACGGGAAGAAGCTGGTGCGTTCGGCTTCGAATTCGCCGGGCTTCAGCGCAAGCACAGCGCGGTAGAGCCGGTCATTCGACCAGAGATTGTTGCCGGCCATGCGGCTGAAGTGGGTGAGAATATCCATGTTATGCGCTTGGCCAACCGACCAAGTCCACCAACTTCAGAATGACGAGTATGGCAGCTGTCCCCAGAAGACGAGCGTTCATACCGCGGCGCAGTTCTTGCGTTCCTGCATCGCTTGCGACTTCCCGGTTCAAAGCGACGTACACAAGCCTCGGCAGGCGCGCCTCGCTGCTGAAATTACGCAGCCTTTCAGACCGATCCTCGACCTGCCGGCAGAGCCGAATTGCGGAAATCAAAAGCCAGCCGGTTGCGACGCTGCAAAGCCCAAGAAACCAAAGATAAGAAGCGGTATAGGCCATCTGCCATTCACGCTCCCGTCGATCGCATCAGATACAAGCCTGCCGCCATCACCGCGAAGCCGGCGACAACGATCAGCAACAGGCGGTTCATGCGCCGCCGCATCGCCTGCGTCTCCTCGTCCCGCGCCACATTGGTGTTGGTGATGGTGTGGAACATCATCGCCTTGCGCGGGTAGCCACTGCGGTTGGTCAGATCGGGCGAGCGCGCCTCGATGCGGTAGCTCAGCCGGATCGCCTGGATGAAGACCACCAGAATGGCCAGCGCCCAGACGCCGGCCAGCAGGTAGAACGCCTCTCCCGTCACTATTGCCCCCTCTTATGCCTGGGACTTCTCGACCTTCTGCTCGATGGCGCCGAAGATCGAGTTTCCGCTTTTATTCTTCATCTCGATACGCACCGTATCGCCAAAGCGCAGGAACGGCGTCTTGGGCTCGCCAGACTCAATGGTCTCGATCATGCGCAGTTCAGCGATGCAGGAATAGCCGGCGCCGCCGGCCGCCACCGGTTTGCCCGGCCCGCCATCCAGCTTGTTGGAGACGGTGCCGGAACCGATGATGGTGCCGGCAACCAGCGGCCGTGTCTTTGCGGCATGGGCAATCAGCGCCGGGAAGTCGAAGGTCATGTCGACGCCGGCATTGGCACGGCCGAACGGCTTGCCGTTGACGTCGGCGAGCAGAGGCAGGTTGACCTTGCCGCCATCCCAGGCGTCGCCGAGTTCGTCCGGCGTCACCGCCACCGGCGAAAAAGCCGAGGACGGCTTCGACTGGAAGAAGCCAAACCCCTTGGCGAGCTCGGGTCCGGTGAGCGCGCGCAGCGTCACATCATTGACCAGCATGACCAGCCGGATGGCGGCGCGCGCCTGGTCGATACTGGCGCCCATCGGCACGTCGTCGACAATGACGGCGACCTCTGCCTCCATATCGATGCCATAGGCTTCGCCGGCCATGCGGATCGGCTCACGCGGCGCGATGAAGGAATCCGAGCCGCCCTGATAGATCAGCGGATCGGTCCAGAAGCTTGCCGGCATATCGGCCCCGCGCGCTTTGCGCACCAGTTCGACATGGTTCACATAGGCCGAACCGTCGGCCCATTGATAGGCGCGCGGCAGCGGCGAATGGGCGTCATGCTCATGGAAGCGCGCCGACGGCACCGCATTGTTTTCCAGCGATTCCGCGATGGTTGCCAGATGCGGCGAAACCCGCTGCCAGTCGTCGAGCGCGGCCTGCAGCGTTCGCGCCAGGAACGAGGCGTCGGTGAAGCGCGTCAGGTCGCGCGAGACGACGACGAGTTTTCCATCGCGCGTCCCGTCCTTCAATGTGGCAAGCTTCATGCATCCTCCCAGTGGTTATTCTTAGTATGCGGTTATTCGTGAGATTTGCCGGCATAGAGAATTTTGGCGGCGGCTTTCCAAGGATTTTCGTCAGCTAGGAATGTCGGCCCATTGTCTTGGACGCAGGCGACCGCCGCTTCAAGAAATGTGGCTATCGAGCCATTGTACCAGCCATTCCAGCCGGGGTCGGATGGTCCGGGCCTCGCGTCCTCCTTGCGGTCGGCGTCCTCGCGGTCCTTGCGCAGCGCATCGATGAAGCGGACAAAGGACAGCAAGTCCTCCACTCGTTCGAGAAACAGAGAGAGCTGCGCCCAGGATGCCTCCCCGGATTTGCGTACCTCTTCCCAAAGCGCGTCGTCGGCCATCGTTACTCCCGAAACCCCACAACAAGGCCGTCGCGGGCAATCGTCAAGTCACCGGCCCACGATTTCCTGACGGCAGCCTCCCAGTCGGCCTCACCGATCGCGGGATCGTCGGCCGGAATGAGGTGATTGAGCACCAGTCTCCCGACGCCGGCATCGCTGGCGATGCGCCCGGCTTCCTCGGCAAAGCTGTGGCTGGCGAGCAGATGCTCCTTCAGCCGCGCGCCATTGCCGGTCCTGGTGACGAGACGCTCGATGCCTTCTTCCAGCATGGCCTCGTGAACAAGAATGTCGGCATCTCTGGCGAAACCGGCGAGCGGCGGGAAGAAGGCGGTGTCGGCCGAGAACACGACGCTTTTGCCGGCACGGTCGAAGCGCAGCGCAAAGCAGTCGGTTACGGGGGGATGGTCAACGCGCAGCGCCGAGACCTTCAGGCCGCGCTGCGTAAAAATCTCACCCTCGCCGAATTCGACGATCGAAACCAGTTCGCGGATGTCCGGCCTGCCTTCGTCAACGATGCGGATCTCGATGTCGAACTCCATCGCCTGGCAGAAGCGCCGCCAGTAATGGCCGGTGCCGGGCGGTCCGAACAACGTCACCGGATTGGCCAGACCGGCGGTCCAGGCGGTGTGGAGCAGCGCCCCTAGTTCCAGCACATGATCGGAATGCAGATGGGTGACGAAGATCAGGTCGAGCGCCTTCAGGCTGACGGCGGAATCGACCAGGCCGCGCGTGACGCCGAGCCCGCAATCGACGACGATGGTTCGCCCGCCCAGTTCCAGCAGCGACGAACTCGGCCACGGCCCGCCCGGCCGCAGCGCCGGGCCGCCCTTGGAGCCGAGAAGCACCAGCCGGTCGTTCATCGGGCTGATCTCAAGACCAGTCGCCCTCCGGCGTGCCGTTGAAACGCTTCTTCAGATCGGTCCAGCAATCGATGTAATTGTCCTGCCTTGTTTCAAGCTCGGCGCCGTAGCGGGTGAGCATTTGCGGGAATCGGGTCTCGAACATGAAGGCCATGGTGTTGTCGAGCTTGACCGGTTTCAGCTCGGAGCGCGAGGCCTTTTCGAAGCCAGGCGCGTCTGGGCCGTGGGCCAGCATCAGATTGTGCAGGCTGATGCCGCCCGGGACAAAACCTTCCTCCTTGGCGTCATACTGGCCGTGGATCAGGCCCATGAACTCGCTCATGATGTTGCGGTGGTACCAGGGCGGCCGGAACGTATCCTCCGCCACCAGCCAGCGCGGCGGAAAGATGACGAAGTCGATGTTGGCAGTGCCTTCCTCGCCGCTCGGCGCCGTCAGCACGGTGAAGATCGACGGATCGGGATGGTCGAACAGGATGGCGCCGACCGGAGAAAACGTCGCCAGATCATACTTGTAGGGCGCGTAGTTGCCGTGCCAGGCGACGACGTCGAGCGGCGAATGGCCAATCTCGGTGACATGGAAATTGCCGCACCATTTCACCGTCAGCCGGCACGGCGTCTCCTTCTCCTCGAACCAGGCGCAGGGCGTCTTGAAGTCGCGCGGATTGGCGAGGCAGTTGGCGCCGATCGGCCCGCGGTCGGGCAGCGTCAGCTTGGCGCCGTAGTTCTCGCAGACATAGCCGCGCACTTCCTCGTCGATGAGCTCGACCTTGAACACCAGCCCGCGCGGCAGAACGGCGATCTCACCGGGTCGCAGCTCGATGACACCCATCTCGGTGACGAAGCGCAAGGCGCCGACCTGGGGGACGATCAGCAACTCGCCATCGGCATTGAAGAAATGATCGTCGACCATCGATCGGTTGGCGACATAGACATGCGCGGCCATGCCGCTTTGGCCCAGCACATCTCCGGCAGTGGTGATGGTGCGCATGCCGGCGATGAAGTCGGTCGGCTCACTCGGCATCGGCACCGGGTTCCAGCGATACTGCCCGAGCGCCAGTTCGTGGTCGCCGACATTGGGTGCGGTCTTCCACAGGGGATAGCTCGCCGCCTTGAAGCGGCCGGTGTGTTTGACGCTCGGCCGGATGCGGTAGAGCCAGGAGCGCTCATTGGTGCCGCGCGGGGCGGTGAAGGGCGAGCCCGAGAGCTGCTCGGCATAAAGTCCGTAAGCCGGCCGTTGCGGCGAGTTCCGCCCCTGCGGCAGCGAGCCGGGCAGCGTCTCGGTTTCGAAGTCGTTGCCGAAGCCCGGCATGTAGGAAAAGGTCATCCGATCCTCCCTGATCCCGGCCCCGCGATGCGCTGCTTGCCGGCGATGTTGACCAAACTGGTTTCATTTGTAACCATCGAAAATGTAACTATCAAACGCGAACGCATCCACGGTGCAGATGGAAATCCTCGAACTCGAAAGCTTCCTGCCCTATCGGCTCTACCGGCTGGCCGACGCCGTCAGCCGCGAATTTTCAAAAATCTACCGCGACCGCCACGGCCTGACGCGGCCGGAATGGCGCACGCTGTCAGGGCTCGGACAGCGCGGCACCATGACGGCGACAGCGCTTGGCGAGCAGTCGGCCATGCACAAGACCAAGGTGTCGCGCGCCGTGGCCGAGCTCGAGCGGCGACGCTGGCTGGTACGCACAACCGACGAGAATGATCGACGTGTAGAGCATCTGGCGCTGACGAAGGCGGGGCTGGCGGCCTATGGCGAAATGGTGCCGCTGGCGAAGGCGTTTGAACGGGAGTTGCTGGAGAGGCTGAGCACAGAGGAGCGGACAGCGATTGTGAGCGGCGTGGCGGCGCTGGAGGGAGCGTTGGGTGAATAAAGATCTGCTCCGCCGTGATCCTTCACACCCCCCTCTGTCCTGCCGGACATCTCCCCCGCAAGGGGGGAGATCAGATGTCGCGAAGGCTTTCGCCAATCTCCAATGTTGCAGAGGTTGGCGAGCCGTCAAAGCTGCCAATCTCCCTCCTTGCGGGGGAGATGGCCGGCAGGCCAGAGGGGGGTGCTGTCCCGCCGGCTTCTCCAGCTAGAACGTGCCTCTGCGCCTACCAATCCATCACCACCTTACCCGAACTGCCGCTCCTCATCGCATCGAACCCTGTCTGGAAATCATCGATACCGATCCGATGCGTGATGAGCCCGCCGACATCCAGCGGGCCTTGCACCAGCGCGATCATTTTGTACCAGGTCTCGAACATCTCGCGCCCGTAAATGCCCTTGAGATGAAGCATCTTGAAGATGACCTTGTTCCAGTCGATCTCGAAGCCGGTCGGCGCGATGCCCAGAATGGCGATCTTGCCGCCATTGTTCATCGTGTCGATCATGTCGCGGAAGGCGGGCGCGGCGCCCGACATTTCCAGGCCGACATCAAAACCTTCGGTCATGCCGAGCGCCGGCATGACATCCCTAAGCTTTTCCTTCGAGGCGTCGACGACATGCTGGACGCCGAGCTTTTTGGCCAGCGCCAGCCGCACCGGGTTGATGTCGGTGATGACGACTTTTCGCGCGCCCACACATTGCGCCACCAGCGCGCCCATGATGCCGATCGGACCGGCGCCGGTGACCAGCACATCCTCGCCGACCAGATCGAAGGACAGAGCGGTGTGGACCGCATTGCCCAACGGATCGAAAATCGCCGCGATCTCGTCGGGCACATCGTCGGGGATAGAGACGACATTGTGCTGCGGGATCGCCAGATACTCGCCGAAGGCGCCGGGACGGTTGACGCCGACGCCGAGCGTGTTGCGGCACAAATGGCCCCTGCCCGCGCGGCAGTTACGGCAATGGCCGCAAACGATGTGGCCTTCGCCGGAGACGCGCTGGCCGACCTTGTATTCGGTGACCGCAGCACCAAAATCGGCAACCGTGCCGACGAATTCATGGCCGGTCACCATCGGCACCGGCACCGTTTTCTGCGCCCACTGGTCCCAATTGTAGATGTGCACGTCGGTGCCGCAGATCGCCGTCTTCTTGACCTTGATCAGCACGTCGTTGGGGCCGATCTCCGGCACCGGCACCTCTTCCATCCAGATGCCCGGTTCGGCCTTGGCCTTCACCAGCGCCTTCATCATGTTCGACATGCTACAACTCCTTACCCTCCCCCTTGTGGGGAGGGTGGCCCGAAGGGCCGGGTGGGGGTCAAAAAACTGGCGGAGGTCGTGACCCTGCAGACCCCCACCCCGCCTCCCGCCCGCTTGCTTCGCAAGCGGTCGAAAGTCGACCCTCCCGACATGGGGGAGGGTAAAACTCTCAGCCAATCACGCCCAATTCCTTGCCGACCGCCGCGAATGCCGCCACGGCGCGATCGATGTCGGCGCTGGAATGCGCCGCCGACATCTGCGTGCGGATGCGCGCCTGGCCTTTCGGCACCACCGGGAAGGAAAAGCCGATGACATAGATGCCGCGCTTCAGCATGCGCGCCGCCATTTCCTGCGCCAGGCTGGCATCGCCCAGCATCACCGGAATGATCGGATGATCGGCGCCGGCCAGCGTGAAGCCGAGCTTGCCCATTTCGGAGCGAAAGCGCGCCGCATTGGCATAGAGGCGTTCGCGCAGGGCGTCGCCATTGCGGATCAGCTCGAACACCTTGATGGAAGCGCCGGCAATCGCCGGCATCAGCGTGTTGGAGAAGAGATAAGGCCGCGAACGCTGGCGCAGCCAGTCGACCACTTGACTTTTGCCCGAGGTGTAGCCGCCCGAGGCGCCGCCCAGCGCCTTGCCGAGCGTGCCGGTGATAATGTCCACCCTGCCCTCGACGCCGCAATGTTCGGCCGAGCCGCGGCCGTTTTTGCCGACGAAGCCGACGGCATGGCTGTCGTCGACCATGACCATGGCGTCGTATTTTTCCGCGAGGTCGCAGACGCCTTTAAGATTGGCGATGATGCCATCCATGGAGAACACACCGTCGGTGGCGATCAGGCGGAAGCGGCAGTCTTTCGCCTCCTTCAGCCGGGCTTCGAGATCGGCCATGTCGTTGTTGGCGTAGCGGAAACGCTTGGCCTTCGACAGCCGCACACCGTCGATGATCGAGGCATGGTTCAGCGCATCGGAAATGATCGCATCCTCCTCGCCGAGCAGTGTCTCGAACAGGCCGCCATTGGCGTCGAAGCAGGAGCCGTAGAGGATGGTGTCGTCCATGCCGAGGAATGATGAAATCGTTGATTCAAGCTGCTTGTGCTCTTCCTGCGTGCCGCAGATGAAGCGCACCGAGGCCATGCCGTAGCCGTAGCGGTCCAGCGCGCCTTTGGCTGCATCGCGCAATTCTGAGCTGTCGGCGAGGCCGAGATAGTTGTTGGCGCAGAAATTCAGCACCTTGTCGCCGCCGACTTCGATCTCAGCCGACTGGGTCGAGGTGATCACCCGCTCGGATTTGTAGAGCCCGGCGGATTTCAGCCCTTGCAGTTCGTTGTCGATATGGGAGAGGAATGCCGCGCTCATGGATCAGGTCCTGTTGAGATTGGCGCGACTGTCGCGCTACGCGCACTAAAAATCCATCGCAAAAGCGACCGTTTCGGTGGCACGGCGGGCTCAACCCTGGCGCGACACGATCGCATGGCCCGCATGCTGGAGTAGCAGGCACGCGAATACGGCCATGCCGCGAAAGAACATGATAACCATCTCGGCAGCTTTCGTTTACTGCCGAAGCAACAGTTCCGCCGGCTTCCAGACCTGTTAACCCTTTCAAGCCAATGGTCTTCTCGCCACGAATCGGTGGCAGAATCAGTTCGACCGAGGGGTCACCTAGAATATGTCGCAGCAGCCGGCGCAAACCGTCTCGGGCAAACTCATCCTGCTGATCAAGAGCGGCTACTGGCTGGCGCTGCTGATCATCGCCGCCATGGTGATGGCCTCCTTCATCCTGCTGCAGCAGATGATGGCGGCGCAACAGCACAACCATACTCTGCTCGACATCGTCAGCACCCAGAAGGCGCTGTCGCAGCGCATTGTCTTTTTGACCAGCGCAACCGGCTCCGCCGCGCGTGACAAGCAGCCGGCCCTAGTTGCCGCGCTGAAACAGGCGACCGCCGAGTTCGAGACGAACTACGACCTGCTGCTCAAACAGACGGGAGCCGACCCGCTGTCGCCGGCATTGTCCGACCCAAAGTCGATCGAGAGCGTCCTTTACGGCAAGCCGTTCCACCTCGACTATTTCTCGGTCGGGCTGGTCGCCAATGGCGAAAGGCTGATCTCGTCCTTCGAATCCCAGCTCTCCGGCAATGCCGCCTACAAGGGCGGCGGCGAGCGCGTCAATCTCGATGCTTCCGTCGCCAATGCGACGCTGTCGGGTTATGCCGCGCTCGGCCAACGCATCGCCGCATTCGCCGACGAGCGGTCGGAAAAGCTCCTCGATCTCCACCGCACCTTGTTCTACGCCACCATCGGCGTCATCGTGCTGGTGGCGCTTTTCATCTTCCGGCCGATGTCGAAGGCGATCCTGCGCAAGACGCACGAGCTTGTCGATGCCCGCAACTCGATGGCCTTCATCGCCGTACATGACGGGCTGACCGGCCTGCACAACCGCACCTTCCTGACCGATCACTTCGAAACGCTGATCAAGGGCGCGCATCGCCGGCGCGAGAGGCTGGCGGTCATCCAGCTCGACCTCGACCGGTTCAAGCAGATCAACGACACACTCGGCCACGCCGCCGGCGACTATGTGCTGGTCGTCACCGCGCAGCGCATGCGCGATTCCTGCCGTGCGTCGGATCTCTGCGCGCGCCTTGGCGGCGACGAATTCGTGATGATCCTCAATGGCGCCGGCGGCCCCGAGGACATCAACATGCTGGCCCGGCGCATCCTGGAGGAGATCAACGAGCCGATTACCTTCCAGGGCACGACCATCCTTCCAGGGGCCAGCGCCGGCATTGCCGTCTATCCCATCGACGCCGACAATGCCGAGGATCTGCTCGTCCACGCCGACCTCGCGCTCTATTCCGCCAAAAAGCTCGGCGGCGGCAGCTTCTCGTTCTTCTCCGAGGAACTCAGGCGCGAGCTAGACTACCGCAAGCAGCTCGAGCACGACATCAAGGTCGCGATTTCGGAGAACGCCTTCCAAGTCTATTTCCAGCCGCAGGTGTCGCTGAGCAACGGCGCCATCAGCGGCATCGAGGCGCTGGTGCGCTGGAAGCATGCCGAGCGCGGCATGATTGCGCCGGGCGAGTTCATTCCGGTCGCCGAAAAATGCGGCTTCATGCCCGAGATCGGCCGCATCGTCTTTACCAAGGCGATCGAGCAAGCAGCCGAATGGGATCGCGCCGGCATCGCTTTCGGCCGGCTTGCCGTCAACGTGTCCGGCACCGAGCTGCGCGAACCCGACTTCGACCGCTTCCTGTTCGCGACGCTGGAAAAGGCCGGCCTTGCTCCGCAGAAACTGTCGCTGGAAATCGTCGAATCCGTCATTCTCGACGACGAGAAGACGGGCATCGCGGCGAAGCTGCGCCACATCCGCGCTGCCGGCGTCCATCTTGAGCTCGACGATTTCGGCACCGGCTATGCCTCGCTCAGCCACGTCAATCCCAACGAGATCGACCGGCTGAAGATCGACCGCCGCTTCGTCCAGAACATCAACGAGAATGGCGACAACACCAAGATCGTGCGCGCCATCACCGAGCTGGCGCGCGGTCTCGGCATTTCGATCGTCGCCGAGGGCGCGGAAACCGAAGCCGAGCTCGATTCGCTGATGGCAATCGGCTGCGATCAGGTGCAGGGCTATTCCATCGCATTCCCGATGCCGCAGGACAAAGCGCGCGAATGGCTGCTGGCGCGCAGCCCGAAGAAAGCCAAGCTGAAGGTGCTTCAGGGCAATTTAGCCTAGACTATTGCCCACCGGTGCCGGTCATTTGGCCGGCGCGACATTCGCCCGCAATGCCGCCAGCACCTCGGCGAACTCCGCCAGCCTGTCGTCCGGCAATCCCGCGCGCAGCCGCTTGTCGAAGATGAGAGCCGCCGCCCGCAGCTTCAGGAACATCGTTTCGCCCGCCTGCGTCAGTTCGACCAGATGAACCCGGCGGTTGTCCGGATCGCGGCGGCGCGTCAGCAAGCCTTGCGCCTCCATGGCGTTGAGATGGTGGGTGAGCGTGGCGCCCTGGATGCCGATCATGCCGGCAAGTTCGCGTTGGTTGGCAAGCTCGCTCGACTTGACCGAAAGCAAGGTCAGCCACACCGGCAGCGTGCCGCCGGCCTCGACCAAAGCGGCGTCAAAGGCCTGCGCCACCAGCTTGGAGGTGCGCGCGAGATTCATGCCGATTGGCGGACGGTCAAAGGGAGTCATGCGCCGACAGTAGAACAAGGCGCCGAGCGATGGAACGCGGCATTATACATTGACATCGAACCATTTGATACCTAACTATCATGCGTGTCGATCTACCCAGTTCGTATCATCCTGCATTCGACAGGGATCCGAGGACGGGCGGCGGGCAAGGAGGAAGCGGTCATGCAATATGTCTACATCGTCGTTATCGGCCTTCACGTCATGGCCGGTGTGTTCTGGGCCGGCACCACCATCACGCTTGCCCGCGACCCCGAGATCAGGGCGGAGCGCTTTATCGGACCGCAAATGGGCTCGGCCGGCATGGTGTTCGTGACCGGCGCCCTGCTCTGGTATTTCTTCCACGGCGCCTATTTCGGCTCGATGGAAATGGTGCTGGCGCTGGGCATCCTGGCCGCCTTCGCCGCTGCCGGCGTTCTCAGCGTCGTCGTCCGCAAGACAAGCCGGCAGCTTGCCGGCGCGGACGCCGCAACGGAAGCGGCGCTGCGCACCAAAATGGCCCGCGGCGAGCGCATCGCCGCCTGGCTTCTGGTACTCACCGTACTTTGCATGGCGACGGCCAGGATGATTTGAGCCCTGCCGCGCGTTGCCTCCCGGTTGAAAAGCATTCCGCATCGTGCGTCGCCTGGCTCTCGGCTGGTGGCGTACGCGGCGCGCAGTTCGGACGGATGTGCAAGGTGGCTCTCCGCACAGAGGTTTGGCTGCGCGCCACCCATCACTTTGATCGATCGAGTTGCGCCCGTCGGAAGGGTGAGATCGAGCTTTGGAACAAGCCGTAGGCCGGCTTGTAGGCTCAAACCCGCAAGCCGAACCTGATGCCGTCATAGATGGCGGCATGGATGTTGCGCGAGGCGACCGCATCGCCGATGCGCAACAGCACGAAGCCCCCTTCGGGGTTGCGTGAAGGAAAAATATCGCCGCCGCCGACCAGCCGCTCGTAATCGACCGCGCCACCATTCTTCGACAGCGGTTTCAGCTGGAGATAGAGATCGTCGAGCGGCGCCGTGCCGTGCTCGACCACCACCTGGTCGACCCGCCTCTCGCCGCGCCAGCCGTCGGCAAAGTCGGAGGCGAGTTCGGCGACCAGCTGGTTGCCCTCGCGCCGTACCGAGCGCAGCCTGGTGTTGATGGTGATGGTGACGCCCTTCTCCTGGAAGGCGCGCATATAGGGCACGTGGTTCATGCCGCCCATTTCGGGGGCGAAGAAGCGCTCCGGCGAAACCAGCTCCAGCTTCGAACCGGCATTGGCGATCAGCTCCGCCGCGCCCATGCCCTGGTGGCCGCCATTGTCGTCGAAGAGCAGCACGTTCTCCGCCGGCTTGACGCTGCCGGCCATGATGTCCCAGCTCGACGTGACGAGATTGTCGCCTGATGTCAGCGGCGGGTTCTGCGGCAGGCCGCCGGTGGCGATCACCACCACATCGGGCGACAGCGCCAGCACATCGTCCTGCTCGGCCCATGTATCGTAGCGGATCCCGACGCCGAGCCGGTCGAGTTCGGCCAGCCGCCAGTCGATGATGCCGATCAGTTCCTTGCGGCGCGGGTTCTGCGTCGCGAGCCGGACCTGGCCGCCGGCCTGACCGGAGGCTTCAAGCACCGTGACATGATGGCCACGTTCGGCCATGACGCGAGCTGCCTCGAGCCCGCCAGCGCCAGCGCCAACGACGACGACTTTCCGCCTGGGCCCTTCGGTCATGACGATGATTTGCGGAATCTCGGCCTCGCGGCCGGTCGCGGCATTGTGGACACAGAGCGCTTCGCCGCCTTCATAGATACGATCGAGGCAATAGGTGGCGCCGACGCAAGGCCGGATCTCGTGCTCGCGACCTTCCATGACCTTCTTGATGATGTGCGGGTCGGCGATATGGGCGCGGGTCATGCCGACCATGTCGAGCTTGCCGGTCGCGATGGCGTGGCGCGCCGTGGCCACATCGGAAATCCGCGCCGCATGGAAGGTCGGAAATTTCGTTGCCGCCCTCACCTCGCCGGCGAAATCGAGATGCGGGGAAGAGCGCATGCCGGTCACCGGGATAACCTTGGTGAGCGCCGCGTCGCTTTCGATCGAGCCGCGGATGATGTTCAGGAAATCGACCTTGCCGGAATTGGCGAGCCGTCTGGCGATCTCGACGCCCTCCTCCTTCGACAGGCCTTTGTCAAAATCCTCATCGGCGACCATACGGATGCCGACGACGAATTTTTCGCCGACCGCCGCCCGCACGGCATCCAGCACCATGTCGGTGAAGCGCAGCCGGTTGTCGAGCGAACCGCCGAACTCGTCGTCGCGATGGTTTGTGGCGGGCGACCAGAAGCCGTCCATCAGATGGCCGTAGGATTCGAACTCGATGCCGTCGAGGCCGGCGGCCTGGCAGCGCTGCGCAGCCGACGCATAGTCGGCGACGATGCGCTCGATGTCCCAGTCCTCGATGGTTTTGGGGAACGCGCGGTGCGCCGGCTCACGCACCGGCGAGGCCGACAGCACCGGCAGCCAGTCGGCCTTGTTCCAGCCGGTGCGGCGACCAAGATGGGTGATCTGGATCATCACCTTGCAGTCATGCTCGTGGCAGGCGTCCGCCAGTTCGGCCAGCCACGGCACGATGCGGTCGTCATAGACATGCAGATTGCCAAAGGCGGCCGGGCTGTCGCGCGAGACGATGGCCGAGCCCGCCGTCATGGTCAGCGCCATGCCGCCCTTGGCCTTTTCGGCATGGTAGAGCCGGTAGCGCTGTTTCGGCATGCCGTCCTCTGAATAGGCCGGCTCGTGGCTGGTCGACATCACCCTGTTCTTCAGCGTCAGGTGTTTGAGCTGGTAAGGCTGGAGAAGCGGGTCGTTGCTGGTCATCATCTTCCTGCCATTCCAGTTTGTGTCGGAGCAGCGCGCGCTGCTCCAGTTCTTGTCTTAAGCATCGAATTTATCCGAAAATCGCTGCACACTTTTTGATCCGATGCTAATGAGCGCGGAAAATCCCCAGGAAAACCACGATGATCGATACCAAAACCCTCACCCAGCTCGGCGCCCACGTCGAGACGCCACAGAGCCCGGAGACCGCGGTCCTGGAGACCGTGCCGTTCCAGCGCGGCGACGGACCGCCGGCGATCGTGCGCTTCACCTGCCCGGAATTCACCTCGCTCTGCCCGGTAACCGGACAGCCGGATTTCGCTCATATCGTCATCGACTACGCACCCGATACCACGCTCGTGGAATCGAAGTCGCTCAAACTGTTCATGACCTCGTTTCGCAACCATGGCGCTTTCCATGAAGACTGCACGGTGATGATCGGCCGCCGCATTGTGGCGGCAACGAAGCCGCTGTGGTTGCGCATAGGCGGCTATTGGTATCCGCGCGGCGGCATTCCGATCGATGTCTTCTGGCAGACCGGCGCTCCGCCCGAAGGCGCCTGGTTGCCCGACACCGGCGTTGCCCCCTATCGCGGCCGTGGCTGAACTGACGTCAGCCATAGGCGGCTCGGCAGAGCTTTGTCGCCAGAAAGGGAAGGACGGCATCGCGATAGCGCGGCTGGTCATACCGCAGCAGGTCCACATGGCCCGCTCCTTCGAACCAGACCAGTTGTGAGCCGGCAGCAGCGCTGTGCAGCGCCTGCACCTGGCTGCGATCGATGAAGGGATCGGTGCTTCCCGCAAGCAGCATCAGCGGTTCACCGATCTGGCCGAGGCGATCGACCGGCCTGACATTGCCGGCGCTCAACCCCAGACGAAGCGGCATCTGCGCCAAAAGCACATCGGCCTGAAAACCGCGCCAGAAGTTGAAAGGCATGCGCCATGCCGTGGTCTCGCGCAAACTCGCGTAAAGCTGCTCCAGAACATAGGCATCGGCGGGCGCTTGCTGTGCCGCAAAGACGAAAGCAGCGGCGCCTAGCGACGAGCCGACAGCGCCAAGCTTCTGGCCAGGAAAACGTTGCCTGGCATAGGCAATGATGCGGGCGGCGTCCTGCGCTTCCGTGTAGCCGAAACCTTGAATGGCACCGCCGCTCTCGCCGTGCCCGGACAGGTCGAACAGGACGACGGAATAGCCGGCGTCGAACAAAAGTTTCGCTCTTTGAACCAGGGCCAGCCTGTTGGCGCCGCGCCCATGCAGCAGTACGACCGCGCCGCAGCTGCCCTTTCGATCAGCCGCCCAGCCGACCAGATCAGGAGCGCCGGGCTGGTCGAGCACGACGCGCTCGACGGGCAAATCGCCGGGAGCCGCCAAAGCTTGCCAAGCCGCGCGGGCGATCAGCATCGTGCCGATGTGCCAGTCGAGGCCGCAGCCGGCAGCGCCCAACCCGACCAGCGCGATCGCGAGCAAAACGCGAAGCTTCATTGCCGACCACCCGGAAACAATCGGCGGCTTATTCGCACTGGTACTGGCTGAGCGCCCATTCACCGGTCACCGAAAGCAGATCGGATATCTTCCAGTCGCCGTCGACCTTCTTCAGCTTCCACTCCAGCCGGTGCTGGTTGCCTTCGACGACGAAGGCGACCACCACCTTGGCCTGATCACCATTGACGGCCTCGATGCTCTTCAGGCTCTTGTCGATTGCAAGCTTGTCGTAATCGGCATTGTCGAGCGCCATGTTGGGGTCGAGGCATTCGCCCTGCCCGGATTTGCGCAACGCGTCGCTCTTGTCGAGTACGGTCTTGGCCGGGTCGACGAAGTTCTTGCGCTGGGTCGGATCGAGCTCCAGTCCGAGATGTTCGTAGAACGGCTTGACCACAGCCGTCGGCGAGCCCGCCAGGACGGGCGCGGCCGGCTCGGCCGGCGGCCACCCAACCGGCGGTGTCGCCGGTTCCACCGCTGTCCCGGGTGGATTTGCGGGCGGTGCTGCGCCGGCCGGTGCCGCCACGGCCGGCGCATTGGCTGGCGGCGGGCCCAACAGGCCTTGTGCTGCGGCTGCGCTCATACCCACCGCCAGCACGCACATGGGCGACAGCGCCAGGGCAAGACGGCGGAGCACGGGATCACTCCGGCGCTTTGTCGGGCATGCATTCCAGCGCGCTCAGCGTCCAGCTGCTGGTCTTGGAGGTGATGTCGGCGACCTTCCATTTGCCGTCGATTTTCTTCAGCGACCACAGCATTTCGCGTTTGGAATCATCGCCTTCCGCAAAAAGGCTGAAGGTGGCGGTGACTTCGGCCGTATCGCCATTGACGGTCTCGGCCAGCTTCAATGTCTTGGCAATCGACTTCTGGTCGAAATCCTGCGCGTCGAGGCCGGGATCGAAGTCGAGGCAGGCGACTTCGTCGGGCTTGTTCTTCGTGGCCTGGTCGTTGAGATCGAACAGCTTGGTCACCGGCTCGGTGAAGCGGTCGCGGTACTTTGCATCTCCCTCGAATTTCACCTCGGGCAGATAAAAGAACTTCACGGCGTTGGAAGCCGGCCCGGCCAGCACTGTCGCTGGCAAGGCAATCGAAAAGACAGCGGCAAGCACTATCGGTTTCATGCAGGATCTCCGGACGTTTGGCGGCAAGGTGCAATACCAGACATCCTGCATATCGGCTTTTTTGCGGCTCATGAAGCACCGTCTCAGCCATCAAGCCAGACGTTCTGCAGGTCCATCTCGAAGGTCTGGTGGACGCCGTAGTTCTTCACCTTCTTGTTCATGTGGCTGTAGAGCTTCTGCCAGAAGGGTTGAATGATGACGCCGGAATCCTGCAGGATCTGCTCGACATCCTTCATCACCTCACGCCGCTTCTCCACATCGATCAGCGACAGCGCCTGCTTCAGCTTGGCGTCGAAGTCCGGGTTGGAATAGGCCGATTCATTCCAGGCCTCGCCGGTGCGATAACCAAGCGCCAGGACCTGGACGCCAAGCGGGCGCATGTACCAGATGGTCATCGAATAGGGATATTTCGTCCAGTCGTTCCAGAAGGTCGAGCCCGGCAGCACCGTGCGCTTGACCTTGATGCCGGCGTCGCGCAGTTGGCCGGCAATCGCGTCGCCGGTGTTCTTCTGCCAATCGTCCTCGACGGTGATCAGCTCGTGCTCGAAATCGGCCTGCCCAGCGTCGGCCATCAGTTTCTTGGCGCCGGCCGCGTCGCGCGTCTTCTTGGGCAGCGCGAAATATTCAGGATGGATAGGGCTGACATGGTGGTTTTCACCGACCGTCCCTCGCCCGGCATAGCCGAGTTCCAGCACCGCATTGTTGTCGACCGCCATCTGCAGCGCGTTGCGCACCCGCTGGTCGTCATAGGGCTTGTGGGTAACGTTCGTGCGGGCAACCAGCGTGGTTGCCGTCGCAACCTCGGACTTCTCCAGCCCCATCTTATCCAGGATGTCGATGAAGTCGGCCGGCGTCTCGAAATTGAGGTCTATCTCGCCGGATTCGAAGGCGTTGATCGAAGCGTTGAAGTCGGTGCCGTAGTCGATGAACTCGACGCTGTCGAGCGGCGCTTCACCACCCCACCACTTGCCGTTTTCACGACGCTTGACCACCGCCTTCTGGCCAACATCGTAGGAGACCAGTTCGAACGGGCCCGTGCCGATCGGCTTCTTGACCGGGTCGGCGCCTTCGGCGTCGAAATTGCGGTGGACGACGAGCGCGGGATAATCGGTGAGGTTCGGGATCAGCGAAATGTCGGGCGCGCTGAGCGTCAGCTTGACCGTATTGTCGTCGACCTTGGCGATCGCGCCTTCCCTGGCCTTGCCCGACTTTTCGTCGATCAGCCCGCCGACGCGAGCGGCCATGGAGTTGCCGGCGACCTTCTTCTCGCACCAGCGGGTAACATTGAAGACCACGTCATCGGCGTTGAAGGCATCGCCATTGTTCCAGGTGATGCCCTTGCGCACATGCAACGTGTATTCCGTGGCGTCGTCATTGATGTCCCAGCTTTCGAGCAGCACTGGCTCGAAGGTGAATTCCCTGGTGTAGCGGACCAGCGGCTCCAGCCAGCAGCGCGAGATGTTGGCCAGTTCCACCCAGTCATAGGTGCGCGGATCTTTTTGTGCCTTGACCGACATCGATATGTGCAGCGTGCCGCCCTTCTTCGGCTCCTCGGCAAAAGCCTGTCCCGGCGCGGCAAGGCCGATCATGCCGTAGGCCAGCGCCGTCGATGCGCCGAACGCACTTGCCAATGCAAGAAACTCGCGCCGGTCCATACGGCCAGCACGCGTCTCTTGCGCCATCGCCTCGATGGCCGTCGGCACGCGATCGCCATTGCTTTTGAAAAGTGTCATGTCTTTCTCCCTTGCGGTTCCCATCGGGTCTTCGCCCGTTATCAACTCATTCGTCGTTCTCTTAGCTAACGCTGTCGGGCAGCCTCTCTTCGCGCTGCGCGATAAAGTCCCTGAGGCCCTCGGCAATGCCCTCATCGAGTTTCGGCTCTTCATAGTCGGCCAGCATGTTGCGGGCTTTCTCGCGGCCGCGCGTGTCGTGGTCCTTCGCCCCTCCGGCCTTCCATTGTTCGTAGGAGTTGAAATCCATGATGGTGGGCATGAAGAATGCCGACTCGTAGTGATCGAGCGTGTGCTGGGTGCCGAGGAAATGGCCCTGCGGCCCGACTTCGCGGATCGCCGCCATGGCCTCCTTGAAGTCGTCGAACGACAGGCCGCCGGCATATTTGTACCAGCCGACAAGCTGCTCGCAGTCGGTGGCGAATTTCGAATAGCCGCAGGTGAGCCCGGCCTCGAGCCAGCCGGCGGAGTGCCAGATGTAATTGGCGCCGGCGAGGATGGCGGCATGCATCAGCATGTTGGATTCATAGCCGGCCTGGGCGTCGTTGAGCTTGGAGCCGACATGGAAGCCGGAGGTTCGCCAGGGCAGTTTGTATTTCCGCGCCAACGCGCCCATCAGATACATCATCTGCGCAGCCTCCGGCGTGCCGCCCATCGGCGCGCCGGTCTTCATGTCAACCGTCACCATGAACTGGCCGTAGATCTGGGGCGAACCCGGGCGCAGCAGTTGGGTGAAAGCGACCCCGGCCAATGCTTCGGCATTGACCTGCGCCACCGCGCCGACGGCCGAGGCCGAAGTCGATGCGCCGCACAGCGCAAAGGGCGCCAGGATCAGCGGCTGATTGCTGCGGGCATAGACCTTCATCGCGTCCAGCATGGTGGCGTCCCACACCAGCGGCGAGTTGCAGTTGGTAATCGACACCAGCACCGGATTGTCGCGAACGAAATCTTCGCCAAAGACGATGCCCGCCATCGCCATCGTGTCTTCGGCGCGGTCTTTGGAAGTAACGATGCCCATGAACGGCTTGTCGGAATGCTTCAGCGCCGAATGGATGATGTGGAGATGCCGTTTCGGCACCGCGATCTCCATCGGCTCGCAGATGATCGAACTCGACGAATGCAGCGCCGGGGCCATGTAGGCGAGCTTGTGAAAATTGTTGAGGTCTTCAAGCGTGCCATAACGCCGGTTGTTGTCGAGGTCGCGCACGTAAGGCGCGCCATACATCGGCGCGAAGATGGAGTTCTTGCCGCCGACGCGCACGGTGCGCTCGGGATTACGCGCATTGAGGGTGAATTCGGACGGAACCTTCGCGACCAGTTCCATCAGCAGGCCGCGGTCGATGCGGACGCGTGTCTCGGACACGTCGGCGCCCGCCGCCTTCCACATGGCGATCGCCTCGTCGTCGCGGAACTCGCAACCGACCTCTTCGAGGATGGCGAGTGACTCCTGGTGGATCAGTTCCACCGCCTCGTCCGGGACCATCTGGTAGGTGGGGATCTCGCGGACCAGCGTTGGGAACGAGGTGACGGGGGCGCTCCTCAGCGCCTTGCGTCCGAGGCGACCGCCGCCGCGGCGGTGGGTTTGCTCGGTCAGTTCAGTGGCCGGTGCGTTCATGGAGCCTCCTCATTCCGTCCAACCAAGTTAGCGAGAGGAAATATGGATGTGATGCTGGAAAATCCTGATCTCTTGTATAAGCTCAGCTTATGCGAAGCCTGCGCCACCTCTTGCCCTCGGCCGGCAGCCTGATCGTCTTCGAGGCGGCGGGCCGGCTGTCGAGCTTCACCGCTGCCGGGCGCGAGCTTGGCATGACGCAGGCCGCCGTCTCCTATGCGGTGCGCGGGTTGGAGGAACAGCTTGGCGCCCAGCTGTTCCAGCGCCGCCACCGCCAGGTCGTCCTGACAGAAGCGGGCGAACGCTTCCATGCCGACGTCTCACTCGGCCTGTCGCATATCCGCAAATCGGCGGAGGATCTGCGCCTGCAGGCGACCGGCGGTCATGTCACGCTGGCGGCGTCGACCGCCTTCGGCTCGTTCTGGATGATGCCGCGGCTGCAGCAGTTCCGCGACGAACTGCCGGGCATCGACTTGCGCATCCAGACCGCCGACCGCGATCTCGACATCATCGCCGAGGGCATCCCGCTCGCCGTGCGCGGCGGCGAGCCGCGCGACTGGGCCGACTATCATTCGCTGCCGCTGGCCGACGAGGAGATTTTTCCAGTCGTAGGCGCCAGCTATCTCGCGAAATTCGGCATGCCAAGGAGCGTCGCGGAGCTGGCGACGCATCGCCTGATCCACCTTGAGGAGCCCTACCGCGAGGCGGCTAGCTGGGACGAATGGTTCCAGTCGGCGGGCGGCAGCCTCGACAACACCGCGCGCGGCCTGCGCATCAACGATTACGGCCTCGTGATCCAGGGCGTCATGGAGGGCCAAGGCATCGCGCTCGGCTGGCGGCATCTGGCCGAACGGCTCCTGGCTTCGGGGCTGCTGGTGCCGGTGACCGATCATGTGCTGAGAACCGGCAAGGCGTTCTACGTGGTTTGGCCTAAGAACCGTGAGCTGAGCGAGAATGCGCGGAAAGTCAGGGACTGGCTGGCGGCGCAGGCTTGAAATCGGTTGCAGCGTAGTCACTATCGCGGAGTTCCTTCACACCCCCCTCTGTCCTGCCGGACATCTCCCCCGCAAGGGGGGAGATTGGCAGTTCATATGTCGCGTCACCCTTCAGGCATTGAAGATTGGCGAAAGCCGTCGTGACATCTGATCTCCCTCCTTGCGGGGGAGATGGCCGGCAGGCCAGAGGGGGGTGCTGTCCCGCTGGCGTCTCCAATGTCCGGCATTCATTGAAGCCTTCCGCACACCCTTCGAATCCGCCTATAATACCCCCATGCCCATTCGCCAGCTTTCCGAAACGATGATCAACCAGATCGCCGCCGGCGAAGTCATCGAGCGTCCGGCGAGCGTGGTGAAGGAACTGGTCGAAAACGCGCTCGACGCAGGCGCCTCCCGCGTCGAGGTCGTCACTGCCGGCGGCGGGCTGAACCTGATCCGCGTCACCGATGACGGCTCCGGTATCCCCGAACAGGAACTGGCGCTGGCCATTGCGCGCCACTGCACCTCGAAACTTGCCGACAACATTCACGATATCCGCTCGCTCGGGTTCCGTGGCGAGGCATTGCCGTCAATTGGTTCGGTGTCGCGACTGTCGGTTCGCTCGCGCACGGCTGCAGGCGACGCTGCCGCCGAGATCGCCATCGAAGGCGGCCGCGTTTCGGCGGTCAAACCGGCGGCGGCCAACCGCGGCACCACGGTCGAGGTGCGCGACCTGTTCTTCGCCACGCCGGCCCGGCTCAAATTCATGAAGGGCGAGCGCGCCGAAAGCTCCGCCACCAGCGACGTGCTCAAGCGCATCGCTATCGCCTTCCCCGCCGTGCGCTTTACGCTCGCCGGCTCGGACCGCTCGACGCTGGAATTGCCGGCGACCGACGACACGGCGGAAGGCAGCCTGCGCCGCGTCGCGCAAGTCATGGGCGCCGAGTTTCCCGACAATTCCATCGCTATCGACGCCAGCCGGGACGGCGTGCACCTGACCGGCCACGTCTCGATCCCGTCCTTCACCCGCGCCAACGCGTTGCAGCAATATGCCTATGTCAACGGCCGGCCAGTGCGCGACAAGCTGATTGCCGGCGCGATTCGCGGCGCTTTCGCCGATGTGCTGCCGCGCGACCGGCACGCGGTGACCGTGCTGTTCCTGACGCTCGATCCGGCGACCGTCGACGTCAACGTCCACCCAGCCAAGGCCGATGTGCGCTTTCGCGACCCCGGCCTGGTGCGCGGGCTGATCGTCGGCGCCATTCGCGAGGCGCTGGCCAATGCCGGCATCCGCGCCGCCACCAGCGGGGCCGCCGGGATGGTGGCGGCGTTCCGGCCGGGAGCCGCCTCCTACGCCCATGCGGGTCCTGCCAACGGTCATCGCAGTTATGACGCGGCCTACCGGGCCTCGGGCTTTTCGGGCTTTGACCGCTCGCCACAGCGGCCGCTGGATATGGGATTTGACGGCGCCGGCTTCCGCGAAAACGACCAGGCTGCATTCGACGCCGGTCCGCTCGCCAGCGCCGATGCGCGTGCCGGCTTAGCCGAGCCGGCCGAGACGCTGCTCGGCACCGCGCTGGGCGCCGCCCGCGCGCAGGTCCACGAAAACTATATCGTCGCGCAAACGCGGGATTCTCTGATCATCGTCGACCAGCATGCCGCGCATGAGCGGCTGGTCTATGAGGCGCTGAAGAATGCGCTGCACTTACGCGCGGTGCCCTCGCAGATGCTGCTTTTGCCGGAGATCGTCGACCTGCCGGAAGAAGACGCCGAGCGGCTGGCCATGCATTCGGAGACACTTGCCCGGTTCGGTCTCGGCATCGAGCGCTTCGGCCCCGGTGCGGTGGCGGTGCGCGAGACGCCGTCCATGCTCGGCGAAACCAATGTCCAGCAATTGGTGCGCGACCTTGCCGATGAGATCGCCGACAATGATACAGTCGAGACGCTGAAACAGCGCCTGGACAAGATTGCCGCCACCATGGCCTGCCACGGCTCGGTGCGTTCCGGCCGTCTGCTCAAGGCCGAGGAGATGAACGCGCTGCTGCGCCAGATGGAGGCGACGCCGGGATCCGGCACCTGCAACCACGGCCGCCCGACCTATATCGAGCTGAAGCTTGCCGATATCGAGCGGCTGTTCGGACGGCGGTGAGCACAAGCCAGGTCAGGGCACACGCTCAATTCACCAACAGGCGATAGTCCTTGAATCTATGAGAGAAAACGTAATCCCTTGAGTAGCCGGCGCTACCGCCGCGAAAATTCACGGAGATTGTCTCGAAGCTTCCCCCAACCTGTTTTTGAACATTCATGTAGATGGGAGTCATCAGCATGCCGGCATCGCAATCGTCGTCATCGAAAACGATCTCCTGAACGACCTTCTTTTTCTTCTTGTCGATGACCCGCAGCTTACTCATGCAGACGAGAAAGCCGGCTTTCTCGTAGACCCCGGCAAATCTGTGGGTGGCTGTCTGCGCCCAGAAGGGGATCTCGACGGTGCCGTCAACCTTCGCCTCACCGGTATCGTCGAGGCTTGCGACCTTCTTCAGCACGATCGGGAACTTGTCCAGGCCTCTGTTCCAGGTCCCCGTTGCGCCGCTTTCGCCAAGGTCGAGAGAAAACGGACATCGGGCGGTGTCGACCGGCGTTTTCGATCCAATGACCAGGACCCGGTCGAATTCCTTGTCGTCCGCAATCTCGCAAAGGGAGACGCTGGTACCGGTGATCTTGCCGTACACCGCTATCGGGCTTTGCTTCGCGTCGTAGAAATAGCTTCCTTCGACCGTAATCCCGCTGCCCTGTCATATCTCTGCAGTGACAGATGGACTGGATTAGGCCCGATGGACCCTTCGTAGTTTTCGACCTGGTACCAGCCAGCGAAGGCTTTCCCGGTCAGCAGCAAAACGCAAAAGATTGCCGATATGAACAGTTTTCCCATTCCATCCCCCAGCCAGGCAACTCACCATAACGGTCCTTCCTCCGGGTGTCTGCATGCTGGGGATACGGTTCCCGGTTTGAGTCCGGAAACGGTTCCAACTTTTTGATTTAACGCTTCAAATTCACCACGATCACACCGCCGAGCGCCAGCGCGCCGCCGAGGAGACCGAGCAGTGTCGGCACTTCGCCCAGCCAGAAGAAACCGATCAGGGCAGACATGGGCGAGACCAGATAAAGGAAGTTCGAGGCACGGGCGGCCGGGAGACGCGACAGAGCGGTTGCCCAGGCGGCATAGGCGATCAGGCTGGGCACGATGCCAAGAAAGATCACGGCGCCGATCCCGGCCGTGTTGGCGACCGCTGCCTGCGCAAAGCCGCTTGGCAAAAAGGGCGCCAGGCAAAGTGCGCCAAGGATCATGTTCGAGGCCGAAATGGTCAGCGGGTGATGGCGGGCAAAGAGCGGCTTCTGGACGATCGTGTTGACGGCCGAGCACAGCGCGGAGCCAAGAACCAGCAGCGCGCCGGTGTCGAAACTCAAGCCATTGCCGTCGGCGACCGCAATGATGCCGATGCCGGCGAAAGAAATGGCCGTGCCAAACCAGGCCCACGTTGAGAAACGCTCGCCCAGCAATGCCATTGCCATGATGGCGGTGAAGATCGGGCTGACATTGATGATGAAACCGGCGGCGCCAGCCGACACGGTCAGTTCGCCGTAATTAAGCATGACGGTGTAGAGCGCGACGAAAATGGCGCCGCCAAAGCCGAGGCGCCACACTTCATCGAGCCTCGGCAGTGCCGGGCGCTTGACGGCAAGAAAGATCGCCGCCGGCACCGCGGCAATGGCAAAGCGCAGCGAACCGAGTTCCAGCGGCCCGAAGGCGGCGAGACCCGCACGAATCGCTGGAAAGGCCGATGCCCAGCCGACCACCGTCAGAGCCACGGCGATGGCTGCCGTGGTGTCCATCCGCTGTGTCTGATTCGATGTGCCGGTTACTGCGCTCATCCCACTGTCCTCGCGTTTTTCAGTCATGAACCGCAGAAAGCGCCTTTTCGGCGCCGTTGACAAACGATCAAATCGAGGATCACCTGTGACTATGGATCACAGCTCAGACACAATGGTGCCGCTCGAGACACTGCGTGCTTTCGATGCGGCGGCGCGCACGGGGAGCTTTTCGGCCGCGGCCGAGAAGCTCAACATCACCCATGGCGCCGTCAGCCGGCAGATCGCCAAGCTGGAGGACTGGCTGGGCCTGAAAGTGTTCGACCGCGGGGCCCGCGGCGTCTCGCTGACCATCGAGGGCAACCGCCTGCATCTGCGCACGGCGGCAGCCTTTGCGCTGATCTCCAGCCATTCCGACCGCTGGGTCGAGCCGCGCGGCACCGCCGTGGTGCGGCTGACCTCGATACCCTCCGTCAGCGGGCTGTGGCTGATGCCACGCATGGCGGCGCTGGAGAACAATCCCACCAAGCTGCGCATCGTCCTCGACGTCGACATCCGCCAGGCCGACCTTGCCGATGAAGGCATCGACCTGTCGGTCCGCTGCGGCCGCGGCGGCATTCCGGGCCGCATCTCGGTGAAGCTGTTCGAGGAACATGTCTTTCCCGTCGCCGCGCCCGGCCTTGCCCGCGAGATCGGCCGCGGCGACCCGGCCCGGCTGCTGAGGTTTCCACTGATCAACGATTCCGACGCCTCCGGCTGGCGTGCCTGGTTTGCCGCGCAAGGGATGGACTACCGCCCGCGCCCGCAGGATCGCCGCTTCGAGGACTACAATCTCGTGCTCGACGCCGCAGCTTACGGGCTCGGCATCGCGCTGGCGCGGCCACCGCTGACCGGACACCAGTTGGAGGCAGGCCGCATCGTCGCCGTCGACGAGCGCAGGGCGCTGAACCCGGTGTCGTACTGGCTCGACCGGCCGCTGGGGCGGCCACGCACGGCTGCCGCCGAACTTTCACGCCGTATCGCTGTCGAGGCGGGGCTGGCGATGGACAAGATGGAAGCATTCCTCGAAGCCGAGCGATAGCGGCGATCGTTCGGTGCTCAGCCAAGCACCAGCAAGGCGAGCCCGACAATGGCAACGGCCAGAAACCCGGCAGCCAGCGCCATCAGGCCGACACGCATCTGCTGCCGGCTTCGGGCTGGACCGTGTCATTCGACCCAGACATCGCCTGCCCCCGCTTCGCCGCCGCGTCGGTGGCGGAGGCGCGGCGCGGCGGCGAAACCCCCGGTGCGAGAAGCGCAAACCAGGGCAGTCCTGCCGGCTTTGCGGCAGCGCCATCATCGGCCCTGGCCGGCGGCACCGGCAGACCGCGCTGTGCATCGTCGTTGGCTGGCGTCGCCTTGCCTGTCGCAGCCGTTGTCGGCCCGAAATCGTCGGGCGCCGCGTCACCCGGTTCGGCAAGGGCCAGATAGGCCTGCAGGATCTCGGCTGAACCCGTCTGCTGCCCCTTTGCGGTGGCTGCGGACAACAGCGCCTGCAGCGCCGGCGCCGCTGCCGGCTGCAAAGGCGCACCGGATGGCGTCGGCGGCTGCACCAGCGCCTTTATAAGTGCTGCTTTCGCCGGATCGGCCTTCGCCGACGGCACCGCTGCCAATATCATGGCCTCGCGCAGCAGCGCAGTCAGGCGGGCGGATGAAATGTCCATGCCGGTCCCATAAGAATGGTTTGGAGCCGACAATAGCGCCTCAGCATTGCGTCAAGCTTGACCTTGCCGGCAATTTATGGCGATGAAATCAGCATGAACTCTGGCACCACCCCATGATGAACCGCTTCGAAGGCCCTGGCGGCAAGGAAGCCCGGATCCGCTATCTCGACGGCGACTTCCAGGTCACCAGCCCCGGCGCATTCGTGCGCTGCGCTGTGACCGGCGAGAGCATTCCGCTGGACGAGCTCAAATATTGGAGCGTCGCCAGGCAGGAGCCCTATGTCAGCGCCGCCGCCTCGCTGCGCCGCGAGATCGAGATGCATCCGGACCTGCGCAGCCGGGGTTAAAGGCGCGCACAGAGCCGTTGGTCGCGTTCCTTCACACCCCCCTCTGTCCTGCCGGACATCTCCCCCGCAACGGGGGAGATTGGATGATCATCTTTGCTTTCGCCAAATCACCAGCGTTGCAGAATGAGCGCCATTGGCAAAGCTGCTGATCTCCCTCCTTGCGGGGGAGATGGCCGGCAGGCCAGAGGGGGGTGCTGTCCGCCAGCATCTCCGCGTGACGCTGCACGCCCTACCCTCGCAGCTTGCGCTGTCTCCAGGCATCCAGCGTCTCGTCGATGATGCGCTCCGGCACAGTGTCGAGTTCGAACGTGGCGTCGATCTCCAGCACGGCGAGTTCAGCGAGGAAATCGGCCGGGGCAGCGCCATGGCGCAGCCGGGCGGCGTCCTTGGCGGTGGTGACGAGGCCCAGTCCATCGCGGCGCGCGGTTGCCGCCAGTTCCGCGAGCTCATCAGGGGCATAGAAGTGATGGTCCGGAAACGACCGGGTCAGCGCCACTTCCGCACCGGTGCCGCGCAGCGTCTCGAAGAATTTTTCGGGATGGCCGATGCCGGCAAAGGCGAGGAACCGCCGGCCGGCGAACCGCTCCTTGCCGCCCGGTTCAGCATGCGCCTCGAAGATCGGCCGGCCGGCGCGCGCCGCCTGGCGCACGACCTGGTCGGCGGCGGTGCCCTCGCCCATCTTCAACAGCCCATCGGTGAACACCAGTTGGTCGACGACGTTGGCGCGCAGCGGCCCACCCGGAATGACGCGGCCATTGCCGATGCCGTAGCGGGCGTCGACGACGACCAGCGCATAATCAATATGGATGCGCGCGCTCTGAAAACCGTCATCCATGATCAGGAAATCGCAGCCATGGGCTTCCATGAGCAGCTTGGCGCCGGCGGCGCGGTTCGGGCTTACCGCAACCGGCGCATGCTCGGCCAGAAGCAGCGGCTCGTCGCCGACATGCTTGGCGGCGTCGTGACTGGCATCGACAACATGCGGCTGCGCAAACGAGCCGCCATGGCCGCGCGACAGGAATCCGGGATTGAGCTGCATGCGCCTGGCCTGCTTGGCCAGCGCGATGGCGACCGGCGTCTTGCCGCTGCCGCCGACGGTGAAGTTGCCGACGCAAAGCACTGGTGCGTCGATCTTTTCACGTACCGCCCGGTGCATACGGCGGCCGGCGACCATGCCATAAATCGCTGATAGCGGCGACAGCGCAAAGACCCGCCAGTCCGGCGCTTCCCACCAGAAAGGTGGTGCTTCGGACGCCACCTATCGCCCGTCGGCGCCCTTCAGGCGCGACTTGACGATCAATGGCTGGATATAAGGCTCAAGCGATTTCAGCGTGTGCGCCAGCGCACCGCGCATCTGGTCGACGGTGGCGGCACCGGCCGCCATCATCTCATGGCGCGCGACTTCATTGCTCAACAGGAAATTGACGGCGCCGGCCAGCATGTCGCGGTCGCGCACCAGCTTGGCGCCGCCACTGTCGAGCAGACGCTGATAGGCTTCGCGGAAATTCTGGACGTTGCGGCCGGCAAGCACGGCGGTGTCGAGCATGGCCGGCTCCAGCGGGTTCTGGCCGCCTTCCGAGGTCAGCGAGCGGCCGACAAAGGCGATTTCCGTCAGCCGGAGATAAAGCCCCATCTCGCCGATCGTATCGCCGAGCAGGATATCGGTGTCGGCGGTGATCCTGTCGCCCTTGCTGCGCCGCGCCAGCTTCAGCCCCATGCCGGAAATCTGCGCCGCAAGGGCTTCGGCGCGGTCGGGATGGCGCGGGACGATGATCGTCAGCAGGCCATGGTGGCGCTTGTAGAGCGTGGCGTGGACTTCCGCCGCGACCACCTCCTCGCCGTCATGGGTCGAAATTGCCGCCCAGGTCGGGCGGCCGGCGATCTGGCGCTTCAGCGTCGCCAGCGCCCGTTCGTCGACGGGGGGCGGCAAGGTGTCGACCTTGAGGTTGCCGGACACGGTGACCGGCCGGGCGCCAAGCGCGCGAAACCGTTCGCCGTCGACATCCGACTGGGCAACGACGTGTGCGAGGTTCTCGAACAGCGCCTCGGCGATGTTGGCGCGCTTCTTCCAGGATTTGAACGAACGGTCGGACAGCCGGCCGTTGACCAGCACCTGCGGCACGTGTCGGGCGCCGAGCTCGAGGATGGTCATCGGCCATATCTCGGATTCGGCGATGATAGCCAGGTCCGGCCGCCAGTGATCGAGAAAGCGGCTGACGGCCGGCTTCAGGTCGAGCGGAACATATTGGTGGATGATGCGGTCGCCCAGCCGTTCGTCGGCAACCTGCGCCGAGGTCACTGTTCCCGTCGTCAGCACGATGTTGACACCGTAGTCGAGGATGCTTTGCACCAGCGGCACGACCGCAAGGGTCTCGCCGACGCTTGCCGCATGGATCCAGATCACCGGCCCTTCGGGGCGCGGCCGCCCGGCAACGCCGTAGCGCTCACGGCTGCGGCTGCGGTCTTCCTTGCCCTGCGATGTGCGCCAGGCGACATAGGGACCCATCAGCGGATAGGCGGCTGCACCGGCAAGGCGGTAGGCCGCCAGGAAGGCGCGCGCCCAGCCGACGCTCATGGCCTGCCGTCCACGAGCCGATAGGCCTCGGCGGTTGCGGCATTGAGCGCGGCCGTGACTTCCTGGCGCTTGCGCTCCATTTCGGCCTCGTCGGCATTGGCCGGCACGAAAACCGGCGTTCCGATGACGATCGAGGAGCGGCCGAACGGCAGGTTGATGGTGGTCTTGTCCCAGCTCCTTTCCAGCACCTTGCGGCGGCTGGTGGCGATGGCGGCAGGCATGATCGGCCGGCCGGAAAGGCGTGCCAGCAGAACGATACCAAGCCCCGCGTCGCGCGGCGTGCCGTGGGGAATGTCGGCGATCATGGCGACGTTCTTGCCGGCCACGAGTGACTTTTTCAGGGCGATGAGCGCCTTGGCGCCGCCCTTGTCGAGATGCTTCGTGCTTTCACGCCCGCCGGAGCCGCGCACCGCCTCGATGCCGAATTTTTCGATCATCAGCGCGTTGAGTTCGGCGTCGGCGCTGCGCGAGACCATGGCGACCAGCGGCCGTCCCTTGGGATAATAGGCTGGGGTCAGCAGATGCTGGCCATGCCAGAGCGCGATGATGCCGGGTTCGAATTCGGCGTAGTCGCCGCCTGAAAATTTAGCCGAGCCTTCGACCACGCGGTTGGTCAGGCGCACCAGGCGGACGAACTGGGCGAGCAGGCTGACGATCATGCTCTTGACGATTCGCGACTGCGCCAACGGCTCGCGGATCTTGCGCCAGAATGTCTTCGAACTGCCGCCGCGTCTTCTTCGGACCGCGGCGCCGGTGGGCTGCCCTTTCACCGCTTCATGCTCCATCGCTGTCAACCGGCGGCCTTGCTTTCAGGGTCGAGCAGCCGGTGCAGATGGACGACGAAATAGCGCATATGGGCATTGTCCACGCTGGCTTGCGCCTTTGCCTTCCACGCGGTGTGCGCGGTTTGATAGTCCGGATAAACGCCAACGATGTCGAGCGCGTCGAGATCGCGGAACTCGGTGCCTCCCAGCTTCTTCAGCTCGCCGCCGAACACCAGGTGCAAAAGCTGTTTCTTTCCGTCTTCCGCGGCCATTTCGGTCCTTCACATATTGTGAGTTTGCGACAGGTCTAGCCCAAAGCTGCCGACTTTGGAACCTTCGATCACGCTTCCGTATCGGCAATGACGCCGGCAAGCACGGTCAGCAACTGCCCGCTGCCGGCGACCAGCGCGCCGTGACGGATGATCTCCCCGGCATAAAGCGGCGCGCGGCCATGGCCGTCGAGCACGGCGCCGCCAGCCTCGCGCAAGATGAGATCGGCGGCGGCGATATCCCAGTCATGCGCGTTGGGCTTGACGAAGGTGGCGTCGAGCGTGCCGTTGGCGACCATCGCCAGCCGGTAGGCGAGCGAGGGAATGTGCGCCGCCCGCCGCACCCGGCCCTGCCATTGCGGCGGCATCAGGTCGATCAACTGCTTCAGCCCGCCGATCTCGACCGTCTCGCCCAACTGGCGCACGGCAATCGGCTTGCCGTTGCAGAAAGCTCCATGGCCAGGCAACGCCCAATAGGTTTCGCCCTTGGCCGGACATTCGAGCACACCGGTGAGCGTGCGGCCGTTCTCGACCACGGCGACGCTGACGCACCAGGAGCGCAGACCTTCGAGGAAGCCGCGGGTGCCGTCTATGGGGTCGACGACAAAGGTGCGCCGCGCCAGAAGCCGCGCCGGATCGTCAGTCGTTTCCTCTGATAGCCAGCCATAGTCCGGCCGCGCCGCAAGCAGGGTCTCGCGCAAATAGGCGTCCGCCGCGTGGTCGGCTTCGCTGACCGGCGAGGTGCCGCCCTTCATCCACACTTGCGGGTTCTTGCCGAAATAGCGCATGGCGATCGCGCCCGCCTCGCGGGCGGCGCCGCGCAGCAGATCGAGGTCGTCCGAGGCCCCGGCCGATATGACCGGGTCACGCTCCGGCAAGGGTCATTCCTTCGATCAGCAGCGTCGGTGCGGCGGTGCCGAAATCGCGGTCAAGATCGCTCGCCGGCACCATGTTGAGGAACATCGTCTTCAAATTGGAGGCGATGGTCACCTCGGCCACCGGATAGGCAAGCTCACCATTGTCGATCCAGAAGCCGGATGCGCCACGGCTGTATTCGCCGGTCACCATGTCGACGCCCTGGCCGAACACTTCGGTGACATAAAAGCCGGATTTCAGCGACCTGATCAGGTCTTCCGGCGTCCTGTCGCCCGGCTCGATGGCGAGATTGGTCGAAGACGGCGATACCGACGAGCCGCTGCGCGCGCCGCGTCCGTTGGTGGTCAGCCCCAATTCCCGCGCGGCGGACGTCGACAGGAACCAGTGCTTCAGCACGCCGTTCTCGACCATCAACAGCTTTTCGCCCTCGACGCCTTCGCCGTCGAACGGGCGCGAGGCCTGGCCGCGACGCCGTAGCGGCTCGTCGGTGACGGTGATGGCAGCCGACGCAACCTGCTTGCCCATCATCTCGCGCAAGAAACTGGTCTTGCGCGCCACCGAAGCGCCGTTGATGGCGCCGGCGAGATGGCCGGCAATGCCGCGCGCGACGCGCGGATCGAACACAACGTTGACCGGACCGGTCGCCGCCTTGCGGGCGCCGAGGCGGCGCACGGCGCGCTCGCCGGCCTTGCGGCCGATCAGCTCCGGCGCGTCGAGATCGGAAAAATGCTGGTTCGAGGAGTATTCGTAGTCGCGCTCCATGCCGGTGCCTTCGCCCGCAATAACGCTGGCCGAACGCGAAAAGCGCGATGCGACATAGTGGCCGACGAAGCCGTTCGACGTGGCCAGCACCAGCCCGCCAAGACCGGCGCTGGCGCCGCTGCCGGCCGAATTGGTGACGCCCTTGACTGCAAGGGCCGCTTCCTCGGCGGCAAGGGCCGCTTCCTTCAACTGATCGGCCGAAACCTCGGTGGCGTCGAACAGATCGAGGTCGCGCACCTTGCCGACCAGCAAAGCCGGATCGGCGAGACCCTGATAGGGGTCCTCGGGCGAGACTTTGGCCATGGCCACGGCGCGTTCAGCCAGCGCCTTGGGGTCCGATGCCGCCGTCGCCGAGACGCTCGCCACCCGGTTGCCGACGAAGACGCGCAGCGAGACATCGTCGCCCTCGGACGCTTCGGTGTTCTCGACCTTTCCCAGCCGCACCGACACGCCGATCGAGCGGCCGCGCACGGCAACCGCGTCGGCGGCGTCGGCGCCGGCCCGCTTGGCAGCCTCGACCAGTGCCGCGACGCGGTCGGTCAATTTCGCTGCCTCTGATGTATCGGTCATGCGCGTGGTCCTGGCTGAAGCCGCGCCGGGCGGTAGCGGCTGTTGCACCATCTATTGTCCCAATGCGGCTTGTGCAATGGCGCACGGACAATTGTCCCGCTGCGGCATAGCGCCCGAGCGGAGCGCGAAAGCTATCCGCGGCGGCGGCCGCCAGAGACGCGCGGCTTGACCGGTTTGTGAGTTTAACCGAGGCCGATTTCCGTCAAGGAGTGGCGGCCGGCGTCCAGATCACGTCATCGATCCTCGTCGCGCCCGTTGCCAGCATCACCAGCCGGTCGAAACCGAGCGCCGAGCCGCTGGCTTGCGGCATGATGGCGAGGGCGGCGAGAAAATCCTCATCCAGCGGATAGCGCTCGCCATAGACGCGCTCCTTCTCGTCCATCTCGGCGGCAAAGCGCCGGCGCTGCTCGGCCGGATCGGTCAGTTCGCCAAAAGCATTGGCGAGCTCGACGCCGCAGCAATAGAGCTCGAAGCGCTCGGCCACGCGCTGGTCCTCCGCGCTCGGCCGGGCGAGCGCCGCTTCCGAGATCGGATAGCCGTACAAGATGGTGGCCCGCCCCTGCCCCAGCACCGGTTCGACCTTCTCGACCATTACCCGGCTGAACAAATCGGCCCAGTTGTCATCGTCGGCCGTGCGCAGGCCGGCCTTGACCAGAGCATCATGGAGTGCGGCGCGGTCTGTGCCGCCATCGGCAGAAACGGTGGCAAGAAGATCGATGCCGGCGTAACGCGCAAAAGCTTCCGCCACGCTCACGCGTTCCGGCTCGGCAAACGGATCGGCCTCGCGGCCGCGAAAGCGGAAGGTTTTGGCGCCGGCCCGCTCAGCCGCGAGCTTCAGCAGTTCGGCGCAATCAGCCATCAGGCTCTCATAGGTTTCGCCGACCCGGTACCATTCGAGCATGGTGAACTCCGGGTGATGCAAAGGACCGCGCTCGCGGTTGCGCCAGACGGCGCCCAGGCTGAAGATGCGCCGTTCGCCGGCGGCAAGCAGCTTCTTGCAGGCGAATTCCGGTGAGGTGTGGAGGTAAAGCGGCCGGCGCGCACCGTCGGCGCCGATAGCCTCGGTGGCAAAGGCGGAGAGATGCGCCTCATTGCCCGGTGATATCTGCAGCGCCGCCGTCTCGACCTCGATGAAGTCGCGCTCGCCAAACCAGCTGCGCATTGCGGCAGCTATGGCGTTACGCGCCATCAGCCGCGGCCGGCGGTCGGCGTGAACATCCGGCGTCCACCAGGGCGAAGCGCCAGTCATGGGTTTGCCGGGCAACGGAATTGCTGACAGGGCTGGCGGTTCGGGCCAAGATGCGCTACGGCGACGGCTCTCGCAGCCGATTTGCGCCGAACGATCGTTTCAGGCCAACGAAGTCTAGGATTGAAAACCGTGGTGAAGGTCATCGCCAGTTCGCTCCGTAAAGGCAATGTCGTCGACAAGGACGGCAAGCTTTACGTGATCCTCTTTGCCGAAAACATCCACCCTGGCAAGGGTACGCCGGTCACCCAGCTCGACATGCGCCGCATCTCCGACGGGGTGAAGGTTTCGGAGCGCTACCGCACCACCGAGCAGGTCGAGCGCGCCTATGTCGAGGAGCGCGAGCACACCTTCCTCTACGCCGACGCCGAGGGGTATCACTTCATGAACCCGGAAAGCTACGACCAGGTCGCGGTGCCGGAAAGCGTGGTCGGCGACATGGCGCCCTACCTGCTCGAAGGCATGGCGGTGCAGATCTCGCAGTTCAACGGCATCGCCATAGCCCTGGTGCTGCCGCAGCGCGCTACTTTCGAAGTGGTCGAGACGGAGCCGACGACCAAAGGCCAGACGGCGTCCTCGTCCTACAAGCCGGCCGTGCTTTCCAACGGCGTGCGCACGCTGGTGCCGCCGCACATCGCGCCGGGCACCCGCGTGGTGGTGATGACGGCTGACGGTGCTTATGTGGAGCGGGCGAAGGACTGACGCGCGAGCGCTTCCGTCCGGGTTGATCCGTTGCATTGCCTTCTGCGGCCGCTGGCTCGATAGTCCTGCCGATGTGGCAGACCTTTGTGACCTACTGGCCTCTGATCCTTGTGATCATTCCGATGCTGATGGCCGCCATCGGCATCGTCCACGCAATCATGACCAAGGAAGACGTGCGCGCCGCCACCGGCTGGGTCGGCGTGATGATCTTGTCGCCGTTCCTTGGCGCGATCATCTATGCCATTGCCGGCATCAACCGCATCCGACGCGCCACGATCAGCGCCATGCGGCCCGTCGCCGGTGAAGCCGAGACAGCCAAACACGACCACGACATTGCGCTCGAAACACTCATCTCAGCCGAATTCGGCCAGCGCTTTGCCGGCCTGAAGACGCTAGGCGACAGGGTGGCGCGGCGCGCACTGACGTCGGCAAACGCGATCACGATCCTCAGGACCGGCGACGAAGCTTACGCAGCAATGTGCCGGGCGATAGACAGCGCACAGCGCAGCATTCTGCTCGAGACCTACATCTTCGACAATGACGAGATCGGACGACGTTTTGTCGAATCGCTGGCCGGAGCGGTCCGGCGCGGCGTGACGGTTCGCGTGCTGATCGATGCGGTCGGCGTGCGCTATTCCGTGCCCAGCATCCTTGGGACACTCCGGGAAGCCGGCGTCACCGTCGATCTGTTCAACGGCAACATCGTCATGGGCCTGAGACTTCCCTATGCGAATTTGAGGACGCACAGAAAAATCCTGATCGTCGACGGTGTGGTGGCGTTCACGGGAGGCATGAACATCCGCAAGGGATTTTCGGCCGAATTCGCCGGCAGCGCCAGTTCGGCGGATACGCATTTCCAGGTGACGGGGCCGGTCGTGGCCGACCTGTTCGCGGTTGCCGCCGAAGACTGGCGTTTTGCCGGCAACGAGGCCCTCAAGGACGAGGTTTGGCACGTAGAAAAGCCCTCGCCGCCACCCGGTCAGCCGATCCTGGTGCGGGCGGTGGCGTCGGGGCCGGACGCCAGCATCGAAACCAACCACAAATTGCTGACGGGGGCATTTTCCGTCGCCCGCAAATCGATCCGCATCATGTCGCCCTATTTCCTGCCGGACCGGGAATTTGTCAGCGCGCTGGTCACGGCTGCCCGGCGCGGCGTCGAGATCGACATCGTCGTGCCCGCGGTCAACAATCTCTTCCTGGTCGGCCGCGCCATGACGGCGCAGTACGACCAGGTGCTGAAGCACTATTGCCGCGTCTGGCGCCATGAAGGGTCGTTCGACCATTCGAAGCTGTTGTCGGTCGATGGCGTGTGGGCCTATGTAGGCTCCTCCAACCTCGACGCCCGGTCGCTGCGGCTGAATTTCGAAATCGACCTGGAGGTGCTGGATACCGGCTTTGCCGCCGAGATCGAGGGGCGCATCGGAGCGGCAATCGCTTCCGCCAAACCCGTCACACTCGCAACCCTAAGAGCGCGGCCATTTGTTATCCGGGTTTTTGACCGGTTGTTATGGCTGGGATCGCCCTATCTTTAGAATCAGGACAGATTGAACGCAGGCCTATGGACATAAACGGACGCAGCCTTCCTGAAACAGTGCTCCTGTCGATCCGCGGCAGGAAAGCGCGCAAGGCGAACGCGACGGCGCGCAAGCACATTGAAGGCGCCCAGATGGTGGTCGCCTCCTACAACGTCCACAAATGCATCGGCACCGACCGCAGGTTCGACCCCGAACGCACCGCCCGCGTCATCCGCGAGATCGGCCCCGACGTCATCGCGCTGCAGGAGGCCGACAACCGCTTCGGCGATCGCGCCGGGCTGCTCGATCTTGCCCGGATCGAACACGAAACCGGGCTTGTGCCGGTGCCGGTTTCCGGAAGCGGCAAGGGCCATGGCTGGCGCGGCAACGTGCTTTTGTTCAAGCGCGGCACCGTGCGCGACGTCCATCAGATCAAGCTTCCGGGACTGGAGCCCCGCGGCGCGCTGGTTGCCGAGATCGACCTCGACGAAACGCGCACTCTGCGCGTCATCGCCGCGCATCTCGGCCTGTTGCGCCGCTCGCGTTCGGAGCAGGCCCGCGTCGTGCTCGACATCATGAGCAACCAGGATGAAAGGCCGACCTTGCTGCTCGGCGACCTCAACGAATGGCGGCTGGGCAACCGCTCGGCGCTCAAGACGCTGCACGCCACCTTTGGTTTCACGCCGGCGGCGGTGCCGACTTTCCCCTCAGGCCTGCCGGTGCTGGCGCTCGACCGGATCATGGCCAACCGGCACGGCATGGTCTCGTCGGTGGAAGCCCATGACACGCCGCTGTCGCGGGTTGCGTCGGATCATTTGCCGCTGACGGCGTTCGTCAGCCTGTAACTCATCCGTCCCGCAGCCAGACCAGCATCTCACCGGGTTCACGGTTGTCCCAGGCAAAGTACGGGACGGCGGTGATTTTCGTTTCGCTCACCGCCGGCGGATCGGTGCGATAGAGCCCGGTTTCCCAGTTTTCCTGGGCTTCCTTGCTGGCAAGTGCCGAAAGCGTGACGATGCCGCCGAGCAGGTTCGGCTCGGCATGCGCCTCGATTGTTGCCGTTCGCGGCAGAGCGATCCGATGCAACTGGCCGGGATTGTCGGTCTCCTCGACGCAATAGATCAGCGGACCGCGCGCAAGTGCGACGCGGCCGATGTCCTGACGCACCTCCGGATTGGCGAACAGACGGGCGATCGACATTTCGAGATCGAGTTCGACCCGGTCGCCCTGGCGCCACTCGCGCCGGATCGCCGCATAGCCGTCGCTGGTGATGCCGTCCAGATCGACCGCGGCGCCGTTGATCTTGAGCGCCGCCTTGCCGCACCAGGACGGGACGCGCAGGTGCAAGGTGAATTCCACCGGAGCGTCGGCTTCGATCCGGATCGAGACCGCGCCATCCCAGGGATAATTGCTGGTCTGAATCAGACTGACCGCCCGGTTCGATATGTCGAAGCGCGCGGTGCTGTCGCCGTAGAGATGGACCGCCAGCGCATCATCCGAGAGGGAGTAGAAATAGCTGCCGATGGAGGCGACCATGCGGCCGATATTGGGCGGGCAACAGGGGCAGCGATGCCATTTCCAGCGATTGTGCCTGCCCCGGCTCTCCAACGGGTTCTCGTAGAAGAACAGGGAGCCGTCGAGCGACAGGCCGGAGATCGAGCCGTTGTAGAGCGCCCGCTCCATCATGTCGGCGTAGCGGGCGTTGGGACCCATGCCGAGCATGCGGCTGGCCCAGAACACCAGGCCGACCGAGGCACAGGTCTCGGCATAGGCGGTTTCGTTGGGCAGGTCGTAGTCGCTGGTAAAGCCCTCATTGTGCGCCGACGGCCCGAGGCCGCCGGTGACATAGAGGTTCTTGGTGGTGAGATCGTTCCACAGACGGTCGAGCGCTGCCCTGAGCGTGTCGTCGCCATATTCGGTGGCGATGTCGGCCATGCCGGAATAGAGGTACATCGCCCTGACCGCATGGCCGACGACCTTGTCCTGCTCGCGCACCGGCTTGTGCGACTGGTTGTACTCATAAGTCTTGAAATGATAGGCCTTTGGGTCGGCGCCGCGCGCACGCGCCTCCTCGTCGAAATAATGCGGCTGTTGCCCGCGCTGGTCGATGAAATACCTGGCCAGGTCCATGTATTTCTGCTCGCCGGTCGCCCGCGCCAGCTTGACCAGCGCCAGCTCGATCTCCTCATGGCCGCAATAGCCCTTCTTCTTGCCCGGCTCCGGGCCGAAGGTGTCGGCGATGTGGTCGACATAGCGGCACATGATATCCAGCAGCTTGCGCTTGCCGGTGGCCTGGTAGTAGGCGACCGCGCCTTCGATCAGATGGCCGGCGCAATAGAGCTCGTGACAATCGCGCAGATTGGTCCAGCGCTTGCCGGGCTGGATGCGCTGGTACCAGCTGGAGAGATAACCGTCTTCCTGCTGCAGTCTGCCGTAGAGGTCGATGACGGCATCGATCTTCGTCTCGAGTGCCGCGTTCTTGCGCCGGTAGAGCGAATAGGCCGCGGTCTCGATGGTCTTGCCCCAATCGGAGTCCCAGAACATCTGCGTCGTCACCGTCGAGCCGGTGAAGCCGGGGCTGGCAGCCTCGTCGGGCGACGGCGAATGAAACGGAATGACGACGCCCGGCGAGGGCCGGTCCGGGTCGATCTGCTCCAGCATGCGCGCCTCGACGCAGCGCTCGTAGAGGATGTCGGCTGTGCGCGACGCCACGGCATCGACACGGTCGCCCCAGAAGCCGCGGACATCGACCTGCGGCACCGGCAGTGGGCGGAAGGCGAGTTTGCCGGGCTTGGCGGATGGTTGAACGGTCATCGTGTCACTCCGTTGGATATTGGTCATTTCACGGCGGCTCATTTCACCGCGCCGGCCATCAGGCCGCGGATGTAGAAGCGCTGCAGCAAGAGGAAGAGCACCAGGCACGGCACCATCATCACGGTGACGCCCGCCTGCACCGCGCCCCAGTCGATGGCGCCGAAGCGGCCGGACTGAAGTGCGGTCATCATGATCGGCAGCGTGAATTTGGACTGATCGGTCATCAGCACGAGTGCGGCCAGGAATTCGTTCCAGGCGCCGAGGAAGGCAAACAGTGCGATGGTGACGATGCCCGGCCAGACCAGCGGCAGCATCACCTTCAACAGCATGGTGACGTTGTTGGCGCCATCCATGCGCGCGGCCTCCTCGATCTCGCGCGGTACCGCGTCGAAGGCGTTGCGCATCATGAAGATCGAGAACGGCAGCTGCAGCGTGACGTAGACCAGGACCAGCCCGGTCAGCGTGTTGTGCAGGCCGACCTTGGTCAGCACCAGGAAGATCGGCGTCAGGATCGACTGGAACGGGATCATGATCGTCGACAGGATGACAATGAAGAGCACATCCTTCATCGGAAAGCGGAAGCGCGAAAAGCCGTAGCCGGCCAGCACGCTGACGATCACCGACAGGATCACCGTCATCGAGGCGACATAGAGGCTGTTTTGCGCCGGCAGCCAGAGGCCGTCGCCAAAGGTGTCGAGCGTGCGATAGTTCTCGACCGAGAAGCCTGTCGTCGGCCATGGCGGCAGCGGCGGCTGGCGCGCCTCCTGGGCCGGCTTGAAGGTCGACAGCACGGCCCAGACGATCGGCGCTATGAACAGCGCGGACGCGATCATGCCGGTCGAATGCTCGGCGATCCTGAGCCAGAGGCGGCTGCTGCGGCTTCTTGCCTGCGCCATCAGTCGATGCCCTCCGGCTTGCGCAGCAGCCACAGCTGAACCAGGCTGAGCGCCACCAGTATGGCCAGCAGGATCATCGACAGCGCCGCGCCATAGCCGAGCTTGAACGAGACGAAGGACTGGTTGAAAATCCAGTAGACGGCGGTCAGCGTCTGGTTGCGCGGGCCGCCGCGCAGGATGATGTAGAACTGGTCGAAGGCGAGGATCGAACCGGCGATCGACAGGATCAGCGCCAGCGCCAGCGTGCGGCGCATCAGCGGCAGGGTGATGGCGCGAAAGCGCGCGAACGGCCCTGCCCCGTCGATCATCGCGGCTTCCTGCAGGTCGGTCGGGATCGACTGCAGGCCGGTCATCAGGATGATCATGGTGAAGCCCGCCACCTTCCAGACGACCATGGCGATGATCGACCAGAAGGCCGGCTGGAACGTCGCCAGAAGGTTGAACTTCTTCGCGGTCAGGCCGAAATCGTAGGCGGCCGGGCTGAACAGGCCGGAATCGACATTGAGCAGCCACGACCACAGCAGGCTGGCAGAAGCGAAACCGACGACCGCCGGCATGAAGAAGGATGTCCGGTAAAAGCCGGTCAGCCGCCTGGGCTTTTCGATGAACAGCGCCAGCGGAAAGGCGACGGCGAAGATCACGATGGTGACGATCACGGTGTAGTAGGCGGTGAAACTCAGCGCGTTCCAGAAACGGTTGTCGCGCAGGATCGCCCGGTAATTGTCGAAGCCGATGTAAAAATGCTCGCCCATCAGCGGCCAGTTATGCAGCGACATCCAGGCGGTCATGCCGAGCGGAATGATGAAGAACACGACGACCAGCGCCACGGCCGGCGCGACATAGAGCAGGCCGATCCACTGCCGGCGGCCGGCGCCGACCAGTTTTCTGGCGCGTGGCGGGGTGGTGGTGATGGCGGTCATTTACCCTCCCCCTTGTGGGGAGGGTCGCTGCGCAGCAGCGGGGTGGGGGTGCGGCGCCGCCCCCCCCATCCGAACCGGTCCGACCTCCCCACAAGGGGGAGGTAGGGCGTCGGTGCCATGATTGCGAATGCCAGGGGTCATGCTGCTCTTCCGTTGGATCTCGTAGGGCGGTGGGACACACCTCCCCCACCCCGCTGCTGCGCAGCGACCCTCCCCACAAGTGGGAGGGTAAGGAGCGCCGGCCGCCCGTCCAGGGAGACGGACCGGGCGGCCGGATCAGGACCCGCGACGGCAAGGGCGTTGCACCGCCCTCGCCGCCGGCCAGTCCTTATTTCTGCGCCTGGTCGATGATCGACTGCATGGTCTCTTGTGCATTGGCGACGGCGCCGTCGACGTCGTCGCCGAAGACGACCTCGTTGATCATCTGCGTCCACGGACCGTTGGCCGAGTTGATCAGGTCGTTGAACACCACGGAATAGGGCGTGCGGCCCTTGGCCATGGCTTCGGCGGCGATCTGGTAGCGCGGATCGAGATCTTTCAGCGCCTCCTTGGCGATGTCGCCGCGCACCGGCAGGCTGCCGTATTTGGCCAGGATGGTCTGGCCTTCGAGCGAATAGGCGAAGTCGAGAAACTCCTTCACCACGGCGAGCTTCTTGGTGCCCTTGGTGACGACGAAATTGTCGCCGCCGGCAAACGAAGACCAGCCGCTGTCCTTGCCCGGCAGGAAGGTGACGCCATAGTCGATATCCGGATACTGCGTGTTGAGCGCGCCGATGGCGAAGGCGCCGGACGGCGAAATGCCGATATTGCCGGTGGCGAAGGCGGCAAAGAAGTTGGCGCCGGTGTCGGTCTGCGCGCCGGCCGGCACCAGATCCTTCTTGACCATCGAGCGGTAGAGGTCGATGGCGCCGCGCAGCTGCGGGCTGTCCAGCGTCGCCTTCGAGCCGTCCTCGGAGAGGATGTCGCCGCCCGAGGCCCAGATCAGCGGCGTGAAGGTGAAGATGTTGCAGCCGCCGCAATTGCCGGAGAAGTAGAAGCCCTTGATGTCGCCGCCGAGCGCGTTGACCTTTTCGGCATCGGCCTCGATCTCGGCCCAGTTGGCCGGCCCCTTGTCGGGATCGAGCCCCGCCTGCTTGAACAGCTTCTTGTTCCAGATCAGCACCGAGGCGTCGGCCGAGAACGGCAGCCCGTAAATGTGGTCCTTGTAGGTGCCGGTCTTGACATGCGCCGGCGACAGGCTGGCGAAATAGGGCAGCGATTTCGCCCAGTCGGTGATGTCTTCGAGCTGGCCGGCGGCGGCAAAGGACGGCGTGTAGATCAGGTCGAGCGACAGCGCGTCGGGCGCCGTGCCGCCGGCGGCGGCGGCGCCATATTTCGGGATGATCTCGGCATTGGGAATGATGTCCAGCTTGACCTGGTTCTCATGGCCCTTGTTGAAGGCATCGACGATGCGCGGCATGAAGTTCGAGCCGTCGGCGCGAACCCAGATGTTGGCGGTGTCGGCGGCCATTGCAGGCAAGGCAATGATACTCGCGGCGAGCGCGAACCCGGTAATCACGGTTTTCATGGTTTTCCTCCTCATGGTTCTGTTCTCCTCCCTGTTGCGGCGCAGATCGCGCCGCGCGTTCTCCTAGCCGTCCAATGGGCGGCCGCATGACTGACGCACCACCAGCCGGCACGGCAGTTTTCGAATGCCCGGCGCGGCGGGTTCGCCACCGACGAGCGAAAGCAGTGTGAGGCCGGCCTCGCGGCCGAGCGCTGCCAGGTTCATGTCGACCGAGGTCAGCGGCGGGCGGGTCGCCTCGGCCACGATCTCCCAATTGTCGAAGCCGATGACGCCGACATCGCCAGGCACGCCAAGGCCACGCTCGCGCAGCGCATCGATGACGCCGCGCGCGATCTGGTCGTTGCCGCAGAACACGGCGTCGGGTTTCTCTCCCTTCTTGTTGAAGAGCGTTGGGCCGTCGAACAGCTTTCCGACGGCTTCATGCCCCCAGGCTTCCGACCACGAGCCGAGCAAGGGCTCGGTGACCGGCAGGCCGTGTGCGGCCAGCACATCGCGAAAAGCCTGCGCCCGCTCATTCACCACGGCAAAACTGGCGGGACCGCTGACATGGGCGATGCGCCGCCGCCCGAGGCGGCAAAAATGCTCGACCGCCAGCCGCGCCCCGCCGGCATCGTCGGAGACGAAGGCGATGGCATCGGGATCGGGCTGGCTGAAGGCGTAGATGACGGGCACGCCGAGATTGGCGAGGTCGACCGGCAAATGGCGGTCGATGCGCTTGCCGCTGGCGATGATGCCGTCGATGCGCTTGTCCAGCATCGCCTCGACATGCAGCTGCGCCAGCCGCGGATCGTCCTCGACATTGCACATGAACACCGACACACCGGCATCGACCAGCGCATCCGAAATGCCCGACATGACCGGCAGCGAAAAGCGGCCATAGGTATCATTGGTCAGCAAGCCGACGGTAAAGGAACGCCGCCGAAGCAGGCTCTGCGCCAGGCTGTTGGGGCGAAAGCCCAGACGCTGCGCCGTCTCGCGAATGCGCTGGCGCGTCTCGGCAGTCATCCGCCCCTGCCCGTTCAGCGCCTTCGACGCCGTGGCTACGCTGACGCCCGCCATCGCCGCGACTTCACGCAGGGTGACGGGGGTCTTGGCGGGTGCTGGCGACGTTTCGGAGGGCATTGGTCGGGTGTAAGTCCTCGGTTGGGAAAAGGTTTTCTCTTACTGGGCTGTGGCGTGTCGACATAGTGATCGACGGGCACTGCGAGGTTTGGGAAAAGGTTTTCTCAAAGGGAGATTAGGATGAGAATTTGGGGATGGCAAGGGGGTGTTGCGCGATCCACGAGGTGGCTCGATATAATCACTTTGCGCCAAAAGCGCATTGGACGACCAAATGCCGGAGCAGACCGACTGCTATTCGCCCGCGAAAATTGATATCGATCGTTTAACTTTGCGAAGTCTGGTCGCGGATTGGTCGGAAGGTCAGGCAGGTCCTTGTAGCCTCAGCCATTCCGATCCGTTGAGTGCTACTCGGTTGAACTTCCCGACAAGAAGGGTAGTGAAGTGCTGGTTTTCCGGCTGTCGAAGCTCAGCGACGAATTCCCAGAATACGTTGTCGACCGATGTGAATCGCAGCTTCTTACCATTCTTCTTGACTGTGACAACCTTGCGCGTCGTATCCGGGGCAAAGCTCATCATCACCAAATCGCGGGGGAGTCTGTTCATTCTAAAAGGCTTGTCGACACCATCCACACGCAGAAGAAGGTCGAACTTCTTCTCGTCTAGAACGAGCGTACAGAAGGGAAACGCCGTGGTCTCGGTCAAGCGCACGGCGTCGCATCCAGGTTGCACGCACAAGAGGTACTTTTCGCGTCTATTCGCCCCTTTCCCTGTAATCGAACGAACCAGGACGCCGCCGGTTAGATGGATCGCATCCTTGGCGAGCCTTCGTTGCCCGTCCGCCTCGCGCACGAATGAACCCATTCGCGCAAAGGCCGACATCGATGCCTTAGCGTGATCGTCGTCCTGGAAGAACTGCTCCTGGAGCTTGATCAGATCCTCACGTGTCAGTGGCACCATTTGGCTATCGAGACCGATCTTCACAAGCTTCCCTAGCGAGTTAGCCGTCGTTGAGATGGTGGCCTTTCCATTCTGGGGCGCGACGACCACGCCCTCGTAGAGCCTTTGCGGATCATTGTATTTTTTTACGGTCAAGGTTGCCGCCGGCGTGCGGGCGCTGAGTGCGTGGACTGCCCCGAGAGGACCAAGGATTTCCTTCGTGATGCCCCGATCTAGTATCGAGCAGGAAAACTCGGATGTGAGCAGCGACGTCATCATGTCCTCTGCATCGCTCGGCGACCCAATACCCGCACGCTGGGCAAGATAGGCGGAGTCGAGCGAAACATCGAAGACTGAAAGGAGGTGGTGCGTATCGTCTCGAACCGCCCCTATGCCCTTTAATGCGAACGACTGAAGCAACCCCTTTGCCAGGAACGAGTATTGTTCCAGGACAAACGCTGGCAGCTTCTCCCAGGAAATCGGGCGCGCGCCTGCACCTGTCAACTCGTCCTCCGGTTTCACGGCGCGCGGCTTGTTGGCGAAGGTGATCAGCACATTCTTGCCCGCCAAAGCGCGCCCCTCGTCGTGCGATACGAGATCAGTCAACCCCTGTCCCTGCAGATGCATCAGGAGTTTCGCGCATTCTCCGTCGATACCGCGTTCGCCTGTGTAGACTACCACAAGCCTCAATCGTCCGCCGACACCTTCGTCATCCTTGATGAGTCTTGTGATCAGCTCCCGGGCGGGGCCGGTGTCCTTCGGACGCAGCTGCCAGTCGACGATTGTTGCGTCGACATAGCGAGCAGCATTGAGCGCTGTCTCCACAACACCGGGGTCGTCGTTGGCGGGAAAGTAGAAACCACACGTAATGCGCCGGCTGGCAAAGCCATTGGTGACAGGCTGAACCCAAAGCCGATGTGACTCCTTAGCCGCAGGTTCGGCGGCGGCTGGTGGTTCACCGATTTCTGCCGGCAGCGGAACGGCTTCTCCTTGGTTGGCGCCATACGCAGCCGACTTTGCCACCATTGCAGGCTCACCAGTGGGAGCCTTGGCGATAGCGGGTTCGTTGTCGATAAGTATGGCAGTTCGAACGAAGGATTCGACTGCTGCCTGACGCAAGGCGCCGATCGACTTATGCTTCATCACTCTCTGAAATCTCCCCCTCATTCCGGCGTATTCTAAACACCGGCCGCTCGCTCACCCCAGCATTGAGCAATTCCAGTTCGCAACCGATCTTTCGCAGGGCGTCCCTAGAAATCGCAAGCCCCATCCCTCGGCCACCCGGCTTCGTACTTACGCCGAACTCGAAGATTCGTTCTTCCATGCGCAGTGGAATGCCTGGTCCGCTATTGCTGAAGAGCCATCCTCGATCATCCGCATCCAAGACGACGTCCGCTTCGTCGCCTTGAGCGGTGCCAATCCAGTAGATCGCATTATCGACTAGGTTCAGCGCCGCACCCATGAGCGTGGGTAGGGTGCCCTTGATCACGAATTTCCGAAACGCATCCGTGACAACCAGCCGGGTCTTGGTCTGCTCGAAACGGGATCCAAGCGCCTCGTTAATGTACTTCTCCACGGCGGTGCCGGCAATGTCCGAACTACGACCATGGCGGCGACGACTCAACGGTTCGAACAGCACGAGGTAGTCGCTGATCTCGCCATAGTATGACACGATATCATCGTAGATCGGCCGCAGTGCTGCCGTTCCACTTGCCCACGGCTTGAGTCGTTCGATGCTTTGCCTGAGCCCAGAAGCGACGTTATCGAATTCATGGCCGAGAATGCCAATGGCCGACCCTGCCTGCGCCATATCCGTGTACAAGTCCAAGCGGTCCTGAAGCTCGACATTTCGACGCTCTAACGCGGCTGCCGTTTCTTCCAGATCATCGCTTCTGGTAACTGCTTCGGCAACCGCAGTCAGTTGGTCGCGGACGCCTGACAGCAGCTCGCGGCCGGCCTCCAGACGTCTGTCGAGCTCCCTCTCGATCTCGCGTTGACGCTCGTGTGCCTCGGGCTCGGGTAAGTGATCCAAGTTGGTACGGCTCAATGCGGCGACCAGCGACTCGACGTCGCGCTGAAACGCAGCGATTTCATCCTGCACCGCGTCACGGACAGCGCGATCGACCTTGACCATCGCGTTCTCGGCCTCCTTACGAAGCTTTCGAACTTCAGCAAGTGAGGCGTCGCGCTCACGGCCGAATATCTCGACGGCCCTGCGCTGCCGATCGACGGCAAGCGCTCGGGTGCTTCGAAATTGCTCGAGCGTCGCCACACCCTCGGCGCGCGCAGGCTCGAAGAGATTTTCCTGCATGTTCCCAGCCGCCCGTTCATACGATCGCCAGGCGGCTTCAACGCTTTTAGATGGGGCCAGACCGCGTGGGCGGGTAACCGCAGTCATAGCGCGAAGACGGGCCAGATCGCCGAGAAAATCCGCTTCCATCTCGAGCAGATCCTGTGCGGCGACCTCGCTATCAGTTCGGTCGAACGTACCCAGACGTTCACGCAGAGCTCGCAGCAACTCCGCAACGCTCTGCGCCGGCTCCCCGGCTTCGATCGAAGACAGGGCAGCCGTCAAGTCAGCTGTGAACTTGGCCTTGCGCCCACTGACCGAAGCCTCGCGGCGTTTAAGGCGCTCGTAGTCGGTCTTGATCCGCCCGCGTTCTTGTCGAAAATCGTCACCAAGGTCTGCCCCAGGTTTGAAGTAGTCGATCGCCAGTTGCCGGAAGAAGTTCTCCAGTATTTCGCGAAACTGGCGATATGGCCGGTTCTCCCTGAACCCTTCTCGACCGGCTTTCTCTACGAGACTAGCATTCTCGTCGAATGAGATGTCGACCCAACCGATCATTCTCCGATACGAGAAAAACCAGTCCTTCGCCGCCAGCGTGCGCCTCTGTTCGATATTGAGAAAGTCGTAGTCCGAGTTGCCGTACGGCAGTACCCGAATTCCATCACGATAAATGTAGAGGCCGCCCAGCCTATTGAGTTTATCGTACATCGTGCTGTGCAGATCCCGAGGTAGCTGGCTCTCGTCTTGGAGACCCATCAGATAACCGAGCTTAAGTCGGAAGGGGCCGCAATCGGTTGGTCGTCCCAAAGCCTTGGGCCAGCTTAAAACGTACGGTTCCCGCTGACCGCGATACAGCTGAATGGTGCCCGTGAACTGTCCGAACTCATCGAACCGCCCGTCAAAGTGATGATCGAGCGATACAAATTCGTCGACGGTAAAGAACGATTTGGCTCCGATCAGCTCAGCGAAACGACCATCGGCGTGGTGATCCCGGAACTCTGCGACGAAATCGGCGTCGTCACCGGCCAATGTATTTCCGAATCCAAGGAGCAATCGCTCAAAAGGCGACGACCCCCAAGTTCCTTTGCTATCAATGTCCGCATCTAGGATCGGATCGACATGAGCCACGATGAAATGGGTGCCGTGCCCATTGCCCGCGAGCGAAAGGTCCATCCGACCCTCACGGACAGCGGCAGCGGCCAGCCAATCGGATAGGCCCCGAGGATCGACCAACGCCATAGCATCGAGCGCTTTGACGTGGACCTCGCGTAGAGGGTTGTCGGACAGGATGCGGTCCACGACTTTCCGAAGCTCGGACACGAGCTCTTGCAAATCGGCCCTAGTCGGAAGATAACCGCCAGGATAGGTACGTATCGGTATCTCGATCGCAGACAGATCGATTGCCGGAACCTCAAACAGCCCCCAGTGCACCAGAGCAACGGTCAGTTCATCCTTAACCGCATAGGTCGGGTCTTGCCGGGTCATTACGAAAACGATCGAGCCGATAGCCGCGATCGCCAATCGGCCAATCCCCTTCTCACCCAGGATCTTGCGGGGCTTCAATCCTCTAGGCCCAGGCATCTGCTGGCCGAGATTGACGCCCACCTTGCTTTCGGTCCCGAGAGTAAGCCACTTGCTGACGAAGTCTTGCCCGCTCATGCCATTGCCGTCGTCCCTCAAGACGAGCTGGCGTTGTCCCCGAAAGTAGTCCACCTCTACCCGACGGGCATAGGCGTCGTGGGCATTCTTGAAAAGTTCGTGCAACGCCGTCGGAATGCCAGCGATCTGTTGCCTGCCTAAGAGATCGACGGCCCTGGCCCGAACGGCGAAGCTAACCATGGTCGAGCCACACGGCTTTTCGTGGGCGCAAGCATCGGTGGGCATTACGATACTTGGGGTCTCGCGCAGCCGGTCTTAACATGCCTGCAACCGGACGGGTTGACCTCATCGCTTCGTGGCCATCAGAGCCGCCTTGAACGCAGGAACAAACGCTCCGACCATGTCAGGCGGAACAGCATTGCCTATCTGGGCTGCAATTTGTGACGTATTCCCGATGAACGAATAGTCGTCTGGGAAGCTTTGAAGGCGTGCCGCTTCACGAAGCGTGATCGCCCGATCCTGCTCGGGATGGGCGTAACGCCCTCTGGTCACGTCGGTACAACCCGTCGTCAGGGTGGGGGCTACATCTGACCACGCCATGCGACCGTAGACGTCGGAAAATTCATGCTTCTTTTTGCCCACGTGGCAGCGCAGCTCCAAATGGGCGGGCAGACTGCTGCGGCTTCCGCCATCCTTGGGAATTCTGCGCAGCCGCTCTATTGCGATCGGCAAATGCATTCTCGCACGATGCAATGGATCCCGCGTGCTTGCCTCGCCGGCGCCCAGAGCATCCAGATCAGCAATTGCCTGCATGACGGTCTTTGGAGGTACCCGAACGTCGCTGCGCACGAAGGCATCAACTGCAGCCTGCTTCTTTGCGGCAAACATTATGCACCGGCGCCGGCGTTGAGGCACACCGTAGTCCGCCGCGTCGCGCACCATTGGTTTGGAAAGAGCATAGCCGAGATAGGACAGCTTGTTGCGAACCTCGTCGAGGACGCATCGGTAAGCCGCTGATGCGAGGCCGGGGACGTTCTCAAAGAAGATCATGTCCGAGTCGAGCCGCTCGGCGACGGCAAGCGCTCTGACGATCAGCTGCTCTCGGTCGTCCTTGCCACGAAACCTGTTCTGGCTGCTAAACGGCTGGCAAGGTGCGCAAATCACCAGCAGATTGATATGTTGGGTTCCCACCTTCGTGACGATCCGATCGATCGTGGCATCTTCCTCGATATTCCCTTCGATGAACTTCGTCTTAGGGTGGTTGGCACGATAGGTGGCAGACGCCGTGGGGTCGTTGTCGCAAGCGGCTACGACCTTCCAGCGAGCACTTCGCAGCCCCTGCGACACGCCGCCCGAACCACAGAAAATATCAACAGCAGTTGGCATCGGTCGCTTCTGGTCCCCCGTGCGACTTACAATACATACCGAAAGTAAAGAAGAAAGTGGTTCCTGCGGCCACCAACATCTACGGCACCCGCCGCTCCCGCGCACCGGCTGGGGCGGCGAGTTGCTCAAGCTAGGGACTCGATCCTTATACTTACCGCCACTGCTTCCCGCAACGGGGGCGTCCGCTGGCCTTCGTTGGAAATGGCGACAAGCATTTTTCTCCTGCTCGTCCTTCGTATCTTCATCAAATCGAGCAGGTGCCGTTTCGGCACCAAAGACAAGTAAGGTGTGCCCCCGCAAGAACCAACGGGCGGCGAGCTGATGCCCGCCCAGACACACTCCAGAAACAAAATTGAACAGTTCGGAAAAACCGGCGAAAAGATCGGGTGGCATAAGCTTCCCAGTCGGGATTCCGGATTCTTCCTTTTTGGACCACCAACAAAATCGCAGCGGCGGCGCAGTGCCTGCTGCAGCGGCGGCATGAACAGCCGGGCGATGCCCAGGTAGAACCTGCCATTTGCCAAGCTCAGCTTCATGACCCAAACAGTCTCCGGCGTCAGATGCGATGGCGGAGCGCGTCAATGATCACCGCCATCGCGGGCGAAAGCTGTCGCCTGCTCGGATAGTAGAGGTGATAGCCGGCAAATGGCGGGCTCCAGTCGTCAAGCACGAGCCTGAGGCGTCCCTCGGCGATGTGGTGGCTGACGAGGTTTTCCGGGACGTAGGCGATCCCGAAACCGCTTGTCGCAGCCTCGATCATGGGAATGGACGAATTGAAGGTGAGTTGGCCTTCCACCCGCACACGAAGGTCGCGGCCATCCCTGGCGAATTCCCAGGCATACAATCCGCCGAACGTCGCCTGCCGCATATTGATGCAGTCATGATCGACCAGGTCCTGGGGCGCGCTCGGAACCGGATGGCGGGAAAAGTAGTCCGGCGAAGCCACGGCCACGAGCCTCCAATCCGGCCCGATGCGCACTGCGATCATATCCCTGTCGATGCTCTCGCCAAGCCGCACGCCTGCGTCGAAGCGCTCCTCCACAATGTTCTTCATGCCGTTGTCGCTGTAGAGCTCGACGCGCACGTCGGGATTGTCGCTGAGCAAGGGCTGGAGCTTCGGCCAGACGGTCGTCTGGAGCGCATGGTCGGACAGGGTGATACGGACCGTTCCGGAGGGCTTGTCGCGGAAGGCCACCAGGCTTGCGAGGTCGGATTCGATTTCCTCGAAGCGGGGAACGAGAGATTGGAAAAGTCGCTCGCCGGCCTCGGTCGGAGAGACGCTCCGCGTCGTACGCGTCAGCAGGCGGACGCCAAGACGAGCTTCAAGCTCCTTGATTGTCGAACTCAGGGTCGACTGCGAGGTTCCGAGCTTTGCCGCCGCCCTGGTGAAACTGCGCTCCCGGGCGACCGCCACGAACCAGAGCAGATCCTTCATGCCATCGCGCTGCATAGGGCACCTCCCATCGGACATTCATATCATGAGCAGATAAGTCCATGCGGATTGCTTAGTCTACTTAAATGGGTTCCCCTGCAATATCTTCTGGCAGCGACGGGAATTTGCGGCTGATCCGTCCGGCGCTTTGCCAGGATGCCAATCATGGAAACCACATACGACACAAGGCTTGTTGAAAACCGCGCCGCATGGGGCGCGGTGTTGTCGATGGCGCTATGTGTTTTCGTGCTCATCGCATCGGAATTCATGCCGGTCAGCCTGCTGTCGCCGCTAGCGGCCGATCTCGGCATCACCGAGGGCCGCGCGGGACAGGCGATCTCGATTTCGGGCGCTTTCGCCGTCGTGACCAGCCTGCTGGTCGCCGGCCTCACGCGCCACATCGACCGCCGACTGGTCGTGACCGGCTTCACCCTCCTCCTCATCGTGTCCGGTCTGGCTGTCACCTTCGCGCCGAACTACGCGTTGCTCATGGTCGGCCGGGCGCTGCTCGGCATCGCGATCGGCGGGTTCTGGTCGATGTCGACCGCGATCGTCATGCGCCTCGTGCCGCAAGACATGGTTCCGAAGGGTCTCGCCATGCTGAACGCCGGCAATGCCATTGCGGCCACCATCGCGGCGCCGCTGGGCAGTTTCCTTGGCGCCTATCTCGGCTGGCGCGGCGCTTTCTTCCTCGTCGTGCCGTTTGGCCTCCTGGCGCTGGCCTGGCAGTGGACAAGCCTGCCGGCGCTGCCGCCGCGCCGGCGGAAGCGTGCCGGCAATCCGCTGGCGCTGCTCGGCCGTCTTCCCGTCGCCACCGGCATGGCGTCGATCATGATGCTGTTCATGGGTCAGTTCGCGCTCTTCACCTATCTGCGGCCCTTCCTCGAGAACGTCACCCGGCTCGACATCGCCGCCCTCTCGGCGGTCCTGCTGGCGATGGGGCTGGCCGGGGTGCTCGGCACATGGTGCGTCGGCCGGCTTTTGCGCACGCGTCTGTTCAGCATCCTCATCGTCATCCCGCTGGTCATGGCTGCGCTGGCCGCCGCGCTCATCGCCCTCGGTGCACTCCCGGGTCCCACAGCGCTGCTGCTCGTTGCCTGGGGCTTCTTCGGCATGGCCGCGCCGGTTGGTTGGGGCACGTGGCTCAGCCGAACGTTGCCGAACGACGCGGAGGCCGGCGGCGGGTTGCAGGTAGCCGTCATCCAGCTCGCCATCACCGGCGGCGCCGCGATCGGCGGCACGCTCTTCGATACGGTCGGCTGGTGGGGACCGTTCACCCTGGGCGCGGTGCTGCTCTGCGGATCGGCGCTCGCCGCCCTTGCCGCAGCGCATATGGCCCGGAGGTCTTTGCCATGACGATCGAACATGCGCCGCTCAGCCGCCGGACATTGCTCGGCGTCGCGCTCGCGGCGGCGGCACTGCCTCGCACAGCCGCCAGCCAGGAAGGCCAATCTCCCGTCAGCCAGGAGCCCACCGACATGAAGATCAGGATGGTTTTCAACGGCCGCACCATGACCGCCACGCTCTACGACAATCCCTCGGCGCGCGACTTCTTCTCCATGCTGCCGCTCGACCTCGAGATCGAGGATTACGCCCATAACGAGAAGATCGCCTATCTGCCGCGCAAGCTGACCGAGGAGGGAAGCGGTCCGTTCGCCGACGAGCAGCCCTACGACCTGTGCTATTTCATGCCCTGGGGCAACCTGGCCATGTTCTACGCCGACTACCGCCATCCCGGGCTGATCAGGCTTGGCCGCTTCGACGAGGGCGAGCAGGCCCTGCACATTCGCGGCAAATTCCCGCTTCGCATCGAGCGCATTTGAGGACGCAAAGGAGATCACCATGGACATTCTTCGCGCCGGCACCAGGCCTTCCGGCAAGGGACCGCCTGACTGGTTCACCGGAACGGTGCGGATCGATCCGCTCTTCAATCCCTTCGACGCCGAGCGGGTTCAAGGCGCACAGGTGACCTTCGAGCCCGGCGCCCGCACCGCCTGGCACACGCATCCGCTCGGCCAGACGCTGATCGTCGTCTCCGGCCTCGGCCGAGTTCAGCGCGAGGGTGGCCCGGTCGAGGAAATCCGTCCGGGCGACGTCGTCTGGTTCGCGCCCGGCGAAAAGCACTGGCACGGCGCGTCACCTCGGACCGCCATGACCCACATTGCCCTCCAGGAGGTCAAGGACGGCAAGGTCGTGGACTGGCTGGAACATGTCAGCGACGCCGACTACGGCGCCTGATCTCTCCCCTCGAAAGGAACCAACATGCTTGCAACCGTTCTTCACAAACCGGGCGACATCCGCTGCGAGGAAATCGCCGATCCGAAAATCATGCGGCCGACGGACGCCATCATCAAGCTGTCGGCAAGCTGCATCTGCGGCTCGGACCTGTGGCCCTATCGCGGGCTGCAGCCGGTCGCGGGGCCGATGCATATGGGCCACGAATATTGCGGCATCGTCGTCGAGGTCGGCGCAGAGGTGCGCACGGTCCGCCCCGGCCAGTTCGTCGTCGGGTCATTCTGCCTCTCGGACAATACCTGCCCGCATTGCCGCTTCGGCTTCCAGTCGTCTTGCGTGCAGCGCGAGTTCATGTCGGGCGCGCAGGCGCCTTACGCTCGCGTACCCTTGGCCGATGGCACACTGGTCGCCACCGCCGAGGTGCCGCCGGCCGACCTCATCCCTGACCTGCTGGCGGTGTCCGATGTGCTCGGCACCGGCTGGTATGCGGCCGACGCAGCCGAGGTCCGCGAAGGATCGACGGTGGTGGTGGTCGGCGACGGTGCGGTCGGCCTGATGGGCGTGCTTGCGGCCAAGGAGATGGGCGCCGAGCGCATCATCGCCATGAGCCGGCACGCCAGCCGCCAAAAGCTCGCCCGCGAGTTCGGCGCCACCGACATCGTCGCTGAGCGCGGCGAGGAAGGCGTGGCCCTCATCAAGGAACTCACCAAGGGCGTCGGCGCGGACTCCGTGCTGGAATGCGTCGGCACGGGAGAATCCTTCGACCAGGCGCTGGCCTGCTCCCGCCCCGGCGGCACCATCGGCTATGTCGGCGTGCCGCACGGCGTGAACTTCGACGGCCAAAAACTATTCTTCGGCCAGAAACGCATGCTGGGCGGCCCGGCGCCGGTGCGCCGCTTCCTGCCCGACCTGATGGACCGTGTGCTGCAAGGTCGGATCATGCCCGGCAAGGTCTTCGACCTCAAGCTGCCGTTGGCCGAGGTCGCTGAAGGCTATCGCGCCATGGACGAGCGTCGCGCCATCAAGGTCATGCTTTCGGTGTGAGCAAGATCGGGCGGACGGCCTGTGCGCACCCACAACTCAGAAAAGGAACAACGACATATGACTATGAGATTAAAGATTGCCGCCCTTGCGCTTGCCCTTTCGGTCGCCACGCCGGCTCTCTCGCAAGAATCCGCGATCATCGGCGCATGGCGCATGATTTCGCTCGAGGCCGGCGCCGAGGGAAACCTGAAGCCCGTGTCCTATTCCGGCCAGGTCATCTTCACCGAGGCCGGCACCCTCTCGGTGCAGGCGCAGAACCCCGACCCCAAGGCGCCGGACACGCCTTACACGGCGAATGGCTACGAAGCCTATTACGGGCCGGTCGCCATCAACGACCAGGACAAGACCTTCGTCATCACCATCGAGTCCTCCCTGGTCCGCAACCTTGTCGGCAAGAGCATGAAACGCAAATTCGAGGTCTCGGACAACAAACTCGTCCTCACGCCTGACAACCCGGCCGAAGGCTGGCGCGTAACCTACGAACGCTACTGATCCGAACAGTTGGGCTGCCGATGACCAGGATGGCGCGGATGTCAGACCGAAATGGCGTCATGGCGGAACTGGTGCCGATCATGGCGGCTGTCTTCGCCGGCTTCCTGCTGATCGGCCTGGCGCTACCCGTCTTGCCGCTGCATCTTCACCAGCAGCTTGGCTTCGGCCCCTTCGCAGTGGGACTGGTGACGGGCAGCCAGTTCGTCGCCTCGATGCTGTCGCGCATCGGCGCTGGCAACTATGCAGATGGGCGCGGCGGCAAGCGGGCCGTCGTCGTCGGCCTCATTGCCGCTGCCCTGGCCGGGTTATTTTACCTCGGCTCGCTGGCATTGCTCGACCGCCCGGTAGCGTCCGCATCGGCGCTGTTTGCCGGCCGGGCGGTACTGGGCGCGTCCGAGAGCTTCATCATCACCGGCGGCGTCGCCTGGGGCCTCTCCGTTGCGGGCGGACAGAACTCCGGAAAAGTCATAGCCTGGGTGGGCACGGCGATGTTTGCGGCGCTCGCGCTGGGGGCGCCGGTCGGATCTGCGCTTTATGCGGCGAGCGGTTTAACCGCGATCGCGCTCGCGACGATCATCCTGCCGCTGGCGACGCTGCTTGCCATCCTGCCGATGCGCGGCACCAGCGCCGCCTCGGGCAGCGTGCCGCAGTCATGGAGGAGCGTGGCGAAAGCGGTCTGGCTTCCTGGCGTCGGAGCTGCTTTCAGCAGCCTCGGCTATGGTGCTATTCTGGGCTTCGGCGCCCTGCTCTTCGCCGAGCGGAGCTGGCAGCCGGTATGGCTTCCCTTCACGGCCTATGCCGCGTCGCTGACCGTGGCAAGGCTGTGCTTCGGCCACCTGCCCGACAGGCTTGGGGGCGCACGCGTCGCCGTGATCTTCGTCGCGGTCGAGGCGGCAGGGCTGATGCTGATCTGGCTTGCGACCGGGCCTGTTGTCGCCGCGATCGGAGCGGGTCTGACTGGCCTCGGCTACTCGCTGGTCTATCCCGGCCTCGGCGCCGAGGCCGTAGGCCGTCTTCCGTCGCGCAGCCGCGGCCTGGCAATGGGACTCTACACCGTCTTCCTCGACGTGGCGCTCGGCTTCGGCAGTCCGGCGCTCGGCTTGGTCGCCGCGTCGACCGGGCTGCAATTCGTCTTCTTCGCCGTTGCGGCGGCAACGCTTCCGGCGTTGGGCATCGCTCTGCTGCTGGGTCGCCGTAACGCCCCATCGTAGACAGCTCGCCGGCGCCGTCCGCATGAGGTTCGCTCATAGTCTCTTTCCGGGTTGCCACGGAGGCTGAACCCTCCCCCGCAAGGTGCAGCGAGCGGCCGGCCAAGCTCCCCGCCCAGACACACTCCAGAAACAAAATTCAACAGTTCGGAAAAACCGGCGAAAAGATCGGGTGGCATAAGCTTCCCGGTCGGGATTCCGGGCACTTCCTTTTTGGAAGCCCTCCACCAACAAAATCGCAGCGGCGGCGCAGTGCCTCCTCCAGCGGCGGCATGAACAGCCGGGCAATGCCCGGCGAGGACGAGAAAGTATGGACATGGACTACGATATCGCCGAACTGGACAGCGACGCGGCAACGGCGATCGGCAGCCTGGCAAGCATCGATGCGCTGGCAAGGATCGCTCGCGCCGCGGCAAGGGACGGCCAGGTCCTGACGGGCGCCGACTTTGCCCTGCAGCCGGGTGAGCGGCTCGATACGGTGTTCGAGCAGCTCGCCGTGACATTCGCCACGTTGCCGGCGGTGATCTCCGACGGGCGCGTCTGGACGTATCAGGAGCTGAACAGCCGTGCCAACCAGTGCGCCCGCATGCTGATCAAGCACGGCGTGCGGCCGGGCCACCGGGTCGGGCTCATTCTCGACCGGTCGGCGGAGACCTATGTGGCGTTGCTGGCGGTGATGAAGGCGGGGGCTGCCTTCGTGCCGCTGGCCACCGCGTTTCCGCAGGAGCGGATGGCGCTGATCATCGAAGACGCCGCCGTCAGCATGATCGTCACCATCGCCGCCTATGCGTCGCGCGCCGGTCAACTGCCCGTTCCCCATGTGCTGATCGACAGCGCCGCCGCCGAAATCTCCGCACAGTCGCCCGCGCCGCTGAAGCAGCAGGCGACGGACGACATTTGCTACATCCTCTATACCTCGGGCACCACCGGCAAGCCCAAGGGCGTGGTCATCACGCACCAGAGTTTCGTCAATTTCATACACGTCGCGGCCGCCTCCTACGGCTACCGGCCGGGCGACCGGGTGTATCAGGGCATGACCATTGCCTTCGACTTTTCCTCCGAAGAGATCTGGGTGCCGTTCGTCGCCGGCGCGACGGTGGTGCCGGCACCTGGCCAGATGCCGCTGGTGGGCGAGGAACTGGCGGATTTCCTGCGCCTCCATGACATCACCTGCATGGCCTGCAGCCCGACATTGTTGTCATCGATGACATCGGACGTTCCCAGCCTGCGCACGCTTCTGGTGGGCGGCGAGGCCTGCCCGCACAATCTGGTGGTGCGCTGGTCGAAGCCGGGCCGGCAGATCCTCAACACCTACGGGCCGACCGAGGCGACCGTCACCGCAACGATGGGGGCGCTGACGCCGGACCGTCCCGTCACGATCGGCGCGCCGTTGCCGACTTACTCGATCGTCATTCTCGACGCTTCGCTGCCGCAACTTGCCGAGCCCGGTGAACTGGGCGAGATCGGCATTGCCGGCATCGGGCTCGCCGTCGGTTATCTGAACCGGCCGGACTTGACCGACCAGAAATTCATCGCCGATTTCGTCGGCCTGCCGAACAACCCGTCGCAGCGCATCTACCGCACCGGCGATCTTGGCCGGATCAACGATAGCGGCGAGATCGAGTATGCCGGGCGCATCGACACGCAGGTGAAGATTCGCGGATATCGCATCGAGCTCGGCGAGATCGAGGCGGTGCTGCTCGACCAGCCCGAGATCGCGCAGGCCGCCGTCACCACCTGGGAGATCGAGCCCGGCCGCGTCGAACTGGTTGCCTATTACGCGCTTAAAACCGGCTTAGCTGCGATTTCCCGAGGGGATCTCGCCCAGACGATGAAGCGGCGGCTGCCCGACTACATGGTGCCCGCCTATCTGGAGGAACTGCCTGCCATCCCGATGACCGTCTCCAACAAGGTAGACCTGCGCCAGCTGCCGAAGCCGACGAGCATCCGGCTTTCGGCCGATCGCACGATGGTGCCGCCCGCCAATGAGGACGAGCGTTTCCTGGCGGAAGCGCTGGCCACGGTGCTGAAATTCGACGCGGTGTCGGTCGAGGATCACTTCTTCGACGATCTCGGCGCCAACTCCTTGCTGATGGCGCATTTCTGCGCGCGCGTGCGCACCAGGAAGGAATGGGCGACGACGTCGATGCGCGACATCTATCTCTATCCCACAGTGGCGCGCCTGGCGCTGCATCTGGGGGTAGCGGAGGAGATGACGACGGCAACCAACGAGCCGGTCCTCACCCGCCGGGCCTCGAATTTCGCCTACTGGACCTGCGGCGCGGCGCAGCTTTCGTTCTACGGCCTCTACAGCTACGTGGCGCTCTGGGCGATCAATGACGGCCTCAACTGGATGTATGACGCGCTCGACGATCCGCTGCAGCTCTATATCCGGTGCGTGGCGCTCTCGGCCGCCGTGTTCTTCGGCATGTCGGGCTTTGCAGTCCTGGCGAAATGGGTGCTCATCGGCCGCTGGAAGGCCGAGGCGTTTCCGATCTGGGGCGTGCGCTACTTCCGCTTCTGGGTGGTCAAGACGTTGATCCGCACCGCACCCGTCGTGCTGTTCCGCGGCAGCCCGCTCTACAGCCTCTATCTGCAGCTGCTCGGCACCAAACTCGGGAAAAACGCCGTCATCGAATCGAAGTCCGTGCCCGTCTGCACGGATCTTATTTCCATCGGCGCCAACACCATCCTGCGCAAGGAATCGATGATCCTCGGCTTCAGGGCCCAGTCCGGTTATATCCACACCGGGCCGCTGACCATCGGCCGCGATGCCTTCGTCGGCGTCGGCTCCACGCTCGACATCGACACCAGGATCGGCAACGGCGCCCAGCTCGGCCATTCGTCCTCGCTGCATCGCGGGCAAAGCATTCCCGACGGCGAGCACTGGCATGGATCGCCGGCGGTGCCGACCACGGCGGACTATTGCAAGGTGCGCAATGTCAATCCTTACCAGGTCCGGCGCTTCCTCTATGAAGCGCTGCAGCTGGTCGGCCTGTTTGGCCTCGTCACCCCGCTGCCGCTCCTGTTCCACAGCTACTGGGAATATGTCGGCGACGACTATCAGGAGACGATCGGCCTTGTCGCAATCGGCACCACGGTCACGCTTTTCGGCTATATCGCGGCGGCTTTCCTGGCAGCGACGCTGGTGCCGCGCCTGACGAGCCTGATCTTGAAGCCGGGCCGCACCTACACGCTTTACGGTTTCCGCTACTGGCTGCAGACCGTCGCCGAATTCGCCAGCAATTCCCGCGTGCTCGGGCTCCTGGCCGGCGACAGCTCGGCGATCGTGCACTACATGCGCGCCATCGGCTGGAACCTCAACAGAGTGGTGCAGACCGGTTCCAATTTCGGCTCCAACCAGCAGCACGAAAACCCGCTTCTGTGCGAGATCGGCACCGAGACCATGGTGTCGGACGGGCTGTTCATGATCAACATGCACAAGTCCGCCTCGGCCTTCAGGCTCGAGCCGACGCGCATCGGCGAGCGCAACTATCTCGGCAACAACATCTATTATCCGCCGGACGGGCGCACGGGCGACAACGTCCTGCTCGGCACCAAGGTGATGATCCCCATCGACGGGCCGTTGCGCGAGAATGTCGGCCTTCTCGGTTCGCCCGCCTTTGAAATCCCGCGCATGGTGAACCGCGACAAGGAGCTTATCGCGGGCGTCGACGAGGCAGACCGGCGCCGGCGCATCCCGTTCAAGAACCGCCACAACCTGGTGACCATTCTTCTGTTCCTGGCAACGCAATGGGTCATGCTGTTCGTCACGCTGGCGATCTGGGACCGGGCGCTGAACTACTATACGGAATGGGCGGAGGTGGCGCTGTTCGCCGCCGTCATCTTGACCTCGGCGATCACCATTCCGTTCTACATTCTGGTCGAGCGGGCAAGTCTTGGTTTCCGCGGCTTGAAGCCGCAGATGACGACCATCTACGACGTCGCCTTCTGGCGCCACGAGCGCCACTGGAAGCTGGCGGATTCGCCCATCGTGCGCCTGTTCGCCGGCACGCCGTTCCGGCCGATGATCCTGCGCCTGCTCGGCGTCAAGGTCGGCAGCCGGGTCTATGACGGCGGCAGCAATTTGACCGAGCGTTCGCTGGTCGAGATCGGCGACGACGTCACGCTCAACGAGGGCTGCGTGATCCAGGCCCATTCGCTGGAAGAAGGCGCGTTCAAGTCCGATTTCATCCGCATCTGCGATGGCTGCACGCTCGGGCCTTCCGCCTTTGTCCACTACGGCGTGGTGATGGGCAAAGGCTCGATGGTCGACGCGGACTCCTTCGTGATGAAGGGCGAAGAGCTGGAGCCCAACTCGATCTGGCGGGGCAACCCGGCCAAGCTGCATCGCTTCGTCGAGCCGCTGCCGGAGGATAGCGTCAAGGCAACGGCTTGATGGGCGCAGACGTCCGTCTCGTTTCGGTGACTGCGGCCAACCGGGCCCTGGTCGCGGCTCTGGAACTGGCCGCGGATCAGATCGATTTTGTCGCCAGCAATGCGGAGTCGCTGGACGAAGCCGAAACCGACGGGGACGCACGGCCGCGCGTCGTCATGGCAGGGGATCGCGTCGTCGGTTTCCTGATGTATGAGGCGCCAGAGGACGACGACGAGGCGCGGATCTACCGCTTCATGATCGATCGCGTCCATCAGGGCCAAGGCTACGGCAAGGCCGCTTTGCGCGAAGTGCTGGATGAAATCATGCGGCTCGGCCACATCAGCCACGTTTCGATCTGCTACGAACCTGAGAATGAAGCGGCACGCCGCCTCTATCGCGCTGCCGGTTTCGTCGAAGAAGGGCCCGACGAGGACGGGGAAATGATCGCCGACCTCGCTCTGCGGGGCGAACAGCCATGACGCGCCCGCTCGATGCCGGCGCCAGCCTGTCGGCGCAGTTGCTGGCGGCGATGGCCGCCATGGCACCCGCCGGCGTTCGGATCGGATGCCGCACGATCCGCGAAGGCGATGAGAACCATTTGCTGCCGCAGGAAGCACGCTCCATCCCGTCACGCCTGCCGCTGATGCGGCGGGCGAGTGGCGCGGCGCGGTGGATCGCGCACGAGTTGCTGGCGGATATGGGCTTGAACGACGTCGCTATCCTCCGCGGCTCCTCCGGCGCACCGGTATGGCCTCATGGAGTAACGGGGTCGCTGGCTCACGACGACGAGATGGCCGTGGCGGCCGTCGCGCCGCTCTCCCACGTCGCCTCGCTCGGCATCGATATCGAGCCCGCTTTGCCCCTGCCCGACGACATCTTCGCGCTGGTTGCAGCCCCCGCTGACCGGATCGACGCAACCGACTTGTATCTTGCCGGTCGCATCCTTTTTGCCGCCAAGGAAGCTGTCTACAAGGCCGCCTACCCGCTTGATGGCGAAGTGCTGGGCTATGAGGACATCACCGTCGATCTCGACGCAAGCGACGCTGTGACGAAGACGGGCCGCAGAGCGAGACTGGTTTACTGCGTTGCTCCGTGTGTGGTCGTTCTGGCGTTTGTCGATGGTGTCCGAAGCGCCCCCCTTTAAGCGCGATGGGCCAGCGCCCGACAGCAACGCCTGCTCAACAAAGCGCTTTTTTTTCGCAGAGCGGTCGCAAAAGGCTCACACGGTTCGTCCTTTGACAGAAGAAGGAGAGCGCCATGAGAAACCTTATTGTCACCGAATTCATCAGCATCGATGGCATCGCCGAGGTCGAGAAGCTGCCCAGCGTGACCTGGAACGATGAGATGCAAAGGTTCAAGGAGGACGAGCTTGCCGACAGCGGGGCCATGCTTCTGGGGCGCACGACCTACGAGATTTTTGCCGGCTCTTGGCCCAAGGAAACCGGAGACTTCGCCGACCGGTTCAATGCGCTGCCGAAATATGTCGCGTCGACAAGCCCGAAGGCACTCGACTGGAAACCGGCCGAGTTGCTGAAGGGTGTGTTGCCGGAAGCGGTTCGGGCGCTGAAGCAAGGCAGCGGCGGCAACATCTATGTGCATGGCAGCCTGAGCGTCGCGCGGGAATTGCTGCGCCATGGTCTGGTCGATCGCGTCAGGCTGCTGAGCTACCCTGGCTCCGTCGGGGAGGGCAAGAAGCTGTTCCCGCCCGATATGCCGGTGGCGTTGGAGCCGATCTCGACCGTACAGTTCAGCAATGGCGTGGTGGCGCTGGAATATGCGGCTGGGAGGGTGTGAGACGCTGGTGGGGTAATCTCCCCTTTAGGGGAGATGTCGCCGAAGGCGACAGAGGCGGTCGGTCCGTCCTGACGCAACCTCCTATCGACAGTAGGAGGTCTAGCTTCACGCGAGACGACCCCTCTGGCCTGCCGGCCATCTCCCCCTCGAGGGGGAGATCGGCAGCTCACCCTACTTTCTTCCCCCGCTTGCCCTTGGCACGCGCCTCGACCACTCTTTCCACCTCGCGCTTCAGTTCGTCCTTGACCTCCTGCGTCTCGGCCATCAGCGTGTCGATCTTCATGAAATCGAGCACGCGGTATTTCGACACTGGCGGGCGGATCAATATGTCTGGTGGGCGCTGGTTCAGCTTGTGGGCGATGATCGACTGCATCATCAATTGCGTCGCGCCGTACATCAGGTCGACCGTGGTCGGGTGCTTGCGCTCGGCCTCGCTCGGCGCGCCGACGACGTCGATGGCGATGATGATGTCGGCGTCGTTTTCGATGAGGTCGAACGGCACCGGATTGTAGATGCCGCCGTCGATCAGCACGCGGTCGTCGCGCGTCACCGGGCGGAACACGGCGGGAATGGCAGCCGAGGCGGCGAGCGCCGAATGCAGGTCGCCCTCGTCGAAGACGGCCAGCTTGTGACCGAAATAGTCCGTCGCCGTCACCTTCAGCGGGATTTTCAGCTCGGCGAAGGTTTCCGGGATGGCTTCCGGCAGGAACGCCTTCAAGATGCGCTCTATGTTGAACTGGCTGACTCGGATGCCGCCCTGCATCGCCTCGGCGATGGTGCCGGGACGCGAGCGCCACATGCGCGCCGCCACCTCGGCGCGGCGGCCGAGGATCGAGCGGGCGTAGTCCTCGATGTCCTTGCCGCTCATGCCCGAGGCCATGCCGGCGCCCATGATGGCGCCGATCGAGGAGCCGGCGATGGCCACGGGCTTGATGCCGAGCTCGTCCAGCGCCTCGACGATGTGGATATGGGCGAGGCCGCGCGCGCCGCCGCCGCCAAAGGCGATACCGAAAGTCGGACCTGTCATTTGGCCTCCAGCTTCGGCCCGATGCTCATGATCGCGGGCGCCGGCGTCAGCAGCTTCTTCGCCGCTGCCTTGACCTGATCGAGCGTCACGCCGTTGATGAGCGCCGCGCGGCGCTGCACGTAGTCGATGCCGAGATTGTCGAGCTGCAATTCCACCAGGGTCGCGGCAATGGCGCTGGAAGAATCCAGATTGCTGATAGCATAGGAGCCGACCATGTATTTCTTGGTCGCGTCCAGCTCGGCCTCGGTCGGCCCCTCCTGCGCCATCTTCTTGACCACCTCCTTGACGATGCCGAGCGTCTCGGCGGCGCGGTCGGAACGCGTCGCCGTGGTGATGATCAGCGCATTGGAATGCTGGTGGTCGACCAGGTTGGAATCGACGGAGTAGGCCAAGCCGCGCTTTTCCCGCACCTCGTCATAGAGGCGCGAGGTGAAGGTGCCGCCGCCGAGAATCTGGTTCATCAGCACCGCAGGGAAGAAATCCGGCGCATCGCGCTTCACACCGGGATAGGCAAACTGCAGCGAGGTCTGCGGCAGGTCGTAGTCGACCTCGAGCTGCTGGCCGAGCTTCAGCTCGGTATCGGCAACCGGTTGCAGCACCTGCTTTTCCGGCAGATCGCCGAAGACCTCGTCGAGCTTCCGTTTCAGCGTCGCGGCATCTATGTCGCCGACCACCGCAACATGCAGGCCGCTGCGGGCGAAATTGGCCTTGTGGAAGGCAGCCAGATCCGCCGCCGTGATGGTGGCGATGCTGTCCTTGGTGCCCTGGTCGGGCCTGGAATACGGATGTTCGCCATAGATGGCGCGCAGCCATTTGGTTTGCGCGACGGTGTTGGGGTCACGCTCATTGGCGATGATGCCGGACAGGATCTGGGCGCGGATACGGTCGATCGGCGCCTGGTCGAAGCGCGGGCTGGTGACCGCCAGCCTGAGCAGGTCGAAGGCCGCATCCTTCTGCTCGGCCAGCATCCGCATCGCGCCATAGGTGCCGTCGCGCGCCGCTTCGAAGCCCATTTCGGCGCCGGCATCGTCAAGCTTGATCTGGAAGGCCTCGCTGTCGAGGTCGCCGGCGCCCTCGTCGAATAGGCCGGTCATCAGATTGACCAGCCCTTCCCGCCCCGCCGGATCCTGCGTCGAGCCGCCATCGAAGACGAAGCGGATGGCGACGATCGGAATGGAGTGGTCCTCGACCAGCCAGGCGTTGACGCCTTTCGATGAGGTCACCGGCTGAATGTCCATCGCGTGCGCGGCAAGCGCCGGCAGGATGAGGAAGAAGATGCCGAGGAACAGTGTGGCGAAGACGTGGAGAACCGCGATGCGCCTATGAGTAATCGCATCAGGCCATTGATCGCCAAGGTCAGCTCCGCCCCTCATCGCGCTGCCGGGCACTTCTCCCCGTATAGTGACGGGGAGAAGGGGTCTCGCCGCGACGCTGGCGCTCTTCTTACGACGCTGATGGTTGGCGAAATCGACGATGACAGCGCCCCTCTCCCCGTCACTATAGGGGGAGAGGATGCCGGCAGGCAGGTGAGGGGCAGCGCTAACGCTCAATCTCGTCATCATCAATTCCCCGCCTGTTGCTGCGGCAAGAGATAGCCGGTCGTCGTACGATCGAGCAGCAGATAGCGTGCGGCGACCGCCTTGATCTCATCGGCGGTGACCTTGCGAATGCGGTCCGGCCATTCCTCGATATCCCTGACGTTGCCGCCGGTGGCGAGCTCGGCGCCGTAGAGATTGGCCATCTCGTCCTGCTTGTCGCGGGCGAAGATCATGGCCCTGATATAGCGGGCCTTGGCCTTCTCCAGCTCATCGGCGGTGACGCCGTCCTTGACGATGCGGGCGATCTCGGCGTCGACGGCCGCCTCGACGTCGCTCAGCTTGGCGTCGCCGCGCGGCGCGCCATAGACGGTGAAATTGGTGGCGTCGAGCATCGTACCCTGGAAGAAGGCGCCGGTCGCCGATGCGATGCCTTGCTTGACCACGAGTTGCTGGTAGAGCCTGCTGCGGCTGCCGCCGCCAAGGATCTCTCCCAGCAGGTCGAGCGCCTCGGCCTCGCCGGGTTTTGCCGTGTGGTAGGACGGAACCACCCATTGCGTCGAAAAGCTCGGCACCGAAACGCGCCCATCGGTGAGCGTCACCGTGCGCTTGGTGTTCTGCTCCGGCTCGACCGGGCGGATGCGCGGGGGCAGGTCGGGACCGCGCGCGACCTTGCCATAGGTTTTTTCGGCCAGCGCCTTCACGACCTCCGGCTCGACATCGCCGGCCACGATCAGCACCGCATTATTGGGGCGGTAGTATTTGTCATAGAAGGCAACCGCATCGGTGCGGTTCAACTGCTCCATCTCCTGCATCCAGCCGATCACCGGAATGCGGTAGGGCTGGTTCTGCCAGAGCGTCGCGTCGACCTCTTCGTCGAGCACCGCCTGCGGATTGCTGTCGATGCGCGCGCGGCGCTCTTCCAGGATCACGTCGCGCTCGGTCTTGATGACCTCGTCGGTCAAGATGAGGTTGCGCATGCGATCGGCCTCGAAGCTCATCATCTCACCAAGTGCCGAGGGCGCCACCGTCTCGTGGAAGGCAGTGTAGTCATATGAGGTGAAGGCGTTGTTGGAGCCGCCGATGGCCGATATGGCGCGGTCGAACTCGCCCGCGGCGTGGTTGGTCGTGGCCTTGAACATCAGGTGTTCGAAGAAGTGCGCTATGCCGGACTTGCCTGGCGGCTCGTCGGCGCTGCCGATCTTGTACCACACCATATGGGTGACGATGGGGGCGCGATGATCGGGAACGACCACCACCTCCATTCCATTGTCGAGCAGGAAGTTGGCCACCTTGCCATCATCCGCGGCCAGGGCCGGGCCGGCCATGGTCAGCGCGGTGGCGAGCAAGGCTCTCCGCAGCCATTCAGTATGAAATGTCATTGATGGCTCCGGTTGTTATCGCGCGACGATAGGCAAGGTTAGCCGCGGAGGCAAAGTGAATTGTGCGTCATTTTGAAGGCGCCGGTCGCCCCACCCTTACGCAAGCTCGACGAACCGGATCACCGTCTCGCCGAAGTTTCGTTCATCAACCACCGAGAATTCCGGCCCAATCTCGAAGGGCGCCGAGGCGGCTTCCTCGACCACGCAGAGCGCGCCGGGCAGCAACCAGCCGCCATCCCTGGCCGAGCGCAGGGCGCGCTCGCCAAGGCCCTTGCCATAGGGCGGATCGGCGAAGACCAGGCCGAATGCCGCAAGCGTACCGGCCTCACCCAGGGCGGTCGCGTCGCGGCGGAAGATCTTGGTGCGGCCGGTAAGGCCAAAAGCTTCGACATTGGTGCGGATCAGGCCGCGCCCTTCGGCCGATTCCTCGATAAAGACGCCATAGGAAGCGCCGCGCGACAGCGCTTCGAGGCCGAGAGCGCCGGTGCCGGCGAAAAGGTCGAGCACACGCGCGCCGTCGAGCTTGTCGGCAAAGCGGTGCGCCAACACGTTGAAGACGGCCTCGCGGGCGCGGTCGGTCGTCGGGCGGATGGCATGGTCGCGCGGCGTCGCCAGCGGACGCCCGCGAAATTGGCCGCCGACGATTCTCATTTATGCCCGGGTCTCATTTAAGGCCGGATCTCATTTAAGTCCCGGCATCATCTGGTCCTCGGGGCCTTGGGACCGTTGCGTGGCCGCTCGCCGCCCCGACCGCCATCCGGACGCTCGCCACCCGGCTTGCCGAACGGCTTGGCTCCGCCCGGCTTGCCATCGGACGGCTTGCCATAGGACGGCTTGAACGACGCCTTGCGCGCCTTGGCCTCGGCCGCCTTGGCGGCATCGGCTTCCGCCCTGCCCTTGCCGATCGGACGCGCGCCCGGCGCCATCCAGACATTAGCCTTGCGCTGGCCCGGCGGATCGATCGGCCGCTGCTCGCGCTCGGGCTTCTTGCCGCCGCGCGGTTTGTCACCAAAGGCGCCGCGCGGCTTGTCGCCGAAGCCTCCACGGGGCTTGTCGCCAAAATCGCCGCGCGGCTTTTCGCGAAACTCGCTGCGCGGCTTGTCCGAAAACTCGCTGCGCTCGGGTCTCGGGCCGCGTTCGCCAAAGCTCTTTTCCGGCCTCGCGCCCCTTTCGGGACTGGTCGACAGCTTGCCGAGCGCTTCGTCGCGGCTGCCTTCGCGGCGCTTGCGGTTCTTGATCAGACCGCCCTCGCCGATCGGCCGATGGTCACCCTCGCGGGTGACTTTCGGCCGTTCCGGCTCCGCGTCACGCTCTCGCCGCACCGGCTGGTTGGAAAACGGCTTGATGATCTCGGCGTCGAAATTGGCGCCGGATTCCTCGACCAGTCGCTCGCCGAGCTGGTCGCGCAAGACGCGGCCCTTGATCTCCAGCACATGGCCTTCGGCGAGATCGTCGAGCTGGAACGGTCCGTAGGAGATACGGATCAGCCGCGTCACGTCGAGGCCGAGCGATCCAAGGATGTTCTTCACTTCGCGGTTCTTGCCTTCGCGCAGGCCGATCGTCAGCCACGCGTTGGTGCCTTGTTCACGATCGAGCGTCGCTTCGATGGCGCCGTAGAAGACGCCGTCGACGGCAATGCCTTCACGCAGGCCTGCGAGCATGCTTTCCTCGACCTTGCCATGAACGCGCACGCGGTAACGGCGCAGCCAGCCAGTGGCAGGCAGTTCGAGCACGCGCGACAGACCGCCATCGTTGGTGAGCAGCAGCAGGCCTTCGGTGTTGATGTCGAGGCGGCCGATGGTCATCAGCCGTGGCAATTCGGCCGGCAGCACGTCGAACACGGTCTTGCGGCCCTCGGGGTCGCGGTTGGTGGTAACGACGCCGGCAGGCTTGTGAAACAGGAACAGGCGGGTGCGCTCGATCGGCGGGATCTCCATGCCGTCGAGATGGATGATGTCGCCCGGCATGACGTTGAAGGCCGGCGAGGTCAAAGCCCGGTTGTTGACCTTGACACGGCCCGCCGCGATCAGGTCTTCGGCGTCGCGGCGCGACGCCAGGCCGGCGCGGGCCAACCGCTTGGCGATACGCTCGCCGGCTTCTTCCGCATCTGCCGGACGCGGGCGCGGCTTGAAGGCGCCGCCAGATGCTTGCGGCCGGTCACCACCGAAATCGCGCTTGGGGCGATCGCTGAAGTCACGCTTGGGACGATCTCCGGCGTCGCGCTGCGGGCGATCGCCAAAATCGCGCTTTGGCCGGTCAAAACGCTTTTCGCCCTCGGCGGAAGCAGGCCGATCGCCACGCGGTGCGTAGGGCTTGCGCGGCCCTTCACGCTTTTCGAAAGGCTTGCCTTCGGGACGCGGCCCCTTGCTGAATGGCCGATCGCCGCCCTTGAAATCGCGCTTTGGCCGCTCGCCATCGGCCGCAACCGGCCGATCGCCGCGCGGTGCATAAGGCTTGCGCGGCCCCTCGCGCTTTTCATACGGCTTGCGTTCACCCTCGGCCGCCATAGGGCGATCCCCACGCGGCGCATAGGGTTTGCGCGGCCCTTCGCGCTTTTCATACGGCTTGCGCTCGCCTTCGGCTGCCATCGGCCGGTCACCGCGTGGTGCATATGGCTTGCGCGGTCCCTCGCGCTTTTCGAAGGGCTTGCCTTCGGAACGCGGACCTTTGCTGAATGGCCGGTCGCCACTTTTGAAATCGCGCTTGGGCCGCTCGCCCTCAGCCGCTGCGGGCCGGGCGCCTCGCGGTGAATAGGGTTTCTTGGCCCCGAAGGAGGGTTTGCCGCTTTTGCCGGCGGCGCCATCGCGGCGCGGCCCCGCGGCTCCAGGGCCGCTTTTGCCCGGGCCTTTGTGGCGCGGAGATTTCTTGTCGTTGTCGTCCATGTGGCCTTTGCCTTGTTGCGCTGCTACAGCGTGGCGCATCCTTTCGGACGCGCAAAGGACGCTATAGCACTTTGATTTGGCGCATGATCATTTCCGAAAATCTGTTCCGATATTCGGGTTGACGCGCTCCATAACAGGATCACCGCCAAGTGGCGAGGAGATAATCGGAATGGAAACCGCGTGAAGCGGCCGGATTTCATGGCGCTGGCGCTGAAAGAGGCGCAAGCCGCCGCCTTGCGCGGAGAAGTTCCGGTTGGCGCCGTCATCGCCAGCGGCGACACGGTGGTGGCATCCGCCGGTAACCGCACCCGCGAACTTGCCGATCCGACGGCGCATGCCGAAATGCTGGCCATCCGCGCGGCCTGCCAAACGCTCTCCAGCGAGCGGCTGACCGGCCACGACCTCTATGTGACGCTGGAACCCTGCGCCATGTGCGCAGGCGCCATTTCCTTCGCCAGGCTGCGCCGGCTCTATTTCGGCGCGGCCGACGAGAAGGGCGGCGCGGTGGTCAACGGCGTGCGCTTCTTCGCCTCGCCGACCTGCCACCATACGCCCGACATCTATCCGGGCATGGCCGAGGCCGACGCGGCGCTGCTGCTCAGGGAATTCTTTCGGGAAAGACGCGAAACGTAGAGCCTTCAGCTACCGAAGGCGACGGTTCCTACCAGGAGGGCAGCCAGTCGAAGAGCCCGCCGCTCTTGCCCTTGGCGGCCGCTTCCTTCTTGAGGCGGCGTTCCTTCTTGTATTCATCCTCGCCGAGTTCGCCCTGCGGCGCCGTGTCGGAGGCAGCTCGATAGGCCAGAGGCGGCTCGCTCAGATATCTGCGAGTGTTGGGGTCGCCCTGCTTTTGCTCTGCGGTACGGCGCTGGATCTCGGCGGCGCGGCCCTTGTCTGAATCCTTCGGCGACCAGGCCGGTGGGTGGCTGGAGCCCGAATCCGCCAGCGCCTTCTTCACGGAAGCCGGATCGGTCTGCACGTCATCGACGATCCCCGATTGATAGGACGGGTCGTCCTGGTGGGCAGTGGCGTCGGCACGCAGACGGGCGCGGCGCTGCTCGGGCGATTCGGGCCAATCGGTGCTCGCCGTCTCGATGCTTTCCTGAGGCGGCGGCAGCACTTCCTTCTGCCCCGGCGCCGGCTTTACCAGCTCCGGACGCGGCCTGTAGTCGATCTGTTCCTTGTGCTTGGGCGTGATCGCGAAGGCGCCGGAAAGGTCGCCCGCAAGCTGCTCGCCAGCCGTCTTGTCGGTGCCGTAGGTCGGCGAACCCATGCAGCCGGACAGAGCGAGGCCGGACGCGACAAACGGCGCCAGCAGCGCAACGCGCGCATAAGTTCTCTTGGTCATGCCAAAAAGTCCCACTCTAGACAGCCTCTCGATCGTCACCGGCCGAAGGCCCGGTCCCCATCGTCCACGCTCTTGCGACGGAATTCCGGCGACAATTTGTCTTCCGGAGTTTCGCGTGTTTATCTCAACCACTCGTTAAGGGCAACGCGCGGGCGCTTTTCACCCGCCCGCCGTGGCATTTGTGCACCGGCTTTGAGCACTCACAAACGTCCCAGAGCCTTGAGTTCATGCAGCACGGCGGCATCGCGGGCAGACACGTCGGGGAATTCCACGTCCTGCCCGACATCGGCGGTATAGCGCCACGAGCGCGCGCATTTGACCAACCCACGGTCCTCGGCCTTTTCAACCACCACCGCGACACCCTTGACGTCGTCGAGCGCAAAGGCGCCTTCCGGCGCCTTGCCGTGGGCGATGACGAGATCGCTGGTGATCGCCATTTCGGCCATGTCGACATCGGCGATCGCGGCTTCAAGCGCGGCATCGTCGAGGGTCACGACCGGCACGGCTTCCAGCGAGGCACCGATGACCTTCTGAGCGCGTGCGATCTCGAGCGCGCCGGTGACGACACGGCGGACCTGCCGCACCTTGCGCCATTTTTCCGCCAGTGCCTCGTTCTTCCAGTCGGCCGGAATCTCGGGGAACTGGTCGAGATGCAGCGAGACAGCATCCGGATGACGGTCGAGCCAGGCTTCTTCCGTGGTGAAGGGCAGCATCGGCGCCAGCCATTTCACCAGGCAGTCGAAAAGGTGGCGCACCACTTGTACCGAGGCCTTGCGCTTCACGCTGGCGGGTCCCTCGCAATAGAGCGCGTCCTTCCTGATGTCGAAATAGAAGGCCGACAGCTCGACCACCATGAAGTCGAGCAAAGTGCGGGTGATGCGTTTGAACTCGAACGCGTCGTAGCCCGAGCGCACGACCTCATCGAGCTCGGCCAACCGATGCAGCATCAGCCGCTCCAGTTCCGGCATCTTGTCCAGCGGCACCTCCTCGCCATCGTCATGGGCGAGCGTGCCCAGCATCCAGCGGATGGTGTTGCGGAGCTTGCGGTAGGCGTCGATGTTGGTCTGCAGCACGTTCTTGCCGAGACGCTGGTCTTCCCAATAATCCGTCGTCACCACCCATAACCGCAGAATGTCGGCGCCGGACTGCTTGATGACGTCTTGCGGCACCACGGTGTTGCCGAGCGATTTCGACATCTTTCGCCCCTCCTCATCCATGGTGAAGCCATGGGTGACGACGGTGTCGTAAGGTGCCCTGCCCCTGGTGCCGCAGCTTTCGAGCAGCGAGGAGTGGAACCAGCCGCGATGCTGGTCGGAGCCTTCGAGATAGACGTCGGCCGGCCATTTCAGGTCCGGACGGTCTTCCAGCGTGAAGACATGCGTCGAGCCCGAATCGAACCAGACGTCAAGGATGTCCATCACCTGCTTCCATTTGGAGGCATCGTGATTGCCGAGGAAACGCTCCTTGGCGCCGGCAGCGAACCAGGCGTCGGCGCCTTCCTGTTCGAAAGCATCCATGATGCGCTGGTTGACGGCTTCGTCCTTCAGCACGTTGCCATCCTCATCGGCAAAGACGGCGATCGGCACGCCCCAGGCGCGCTGGCGTGACAAGACCCAATCCGGGCGTTCCTCGATCATGGCGCGGATACGGTTCTGGCCGGCCGCCGGCACGAAGCGTGTGTCGTCGATCGCCTTCAGCGCACGGCTGCGCAACGTCGTGCCGTCGCCGAGGTCCTTGTCCATATAGACGAACCATTGCGGCGTGTTGCGGAAGATGATCGGCTTCTTCGACCGCCAGGAATGCGGGTAGGAATGCTTCAGCCGGCCGCGCGCGAACAGCGCGTTGCGCTTGATCAGTTCGTCGATGACCGCCTGGTTGGCATTGCCCTTCTTGCCGTTATCGTCGATGACACGCGCGGCGCCACCTTCGCGATCCGGGCCAAAACCCGGCGCGTCCCTGGTTAAGAAGCCGGCATCATCTACAGTGAAGGGGATGGCAGGGTCGATGCCACGTGCGCGCAAATCCGATGCCGCATCCATCCAGGCATCAAAGTCCTCGCGGCCATGGCCGGGCGCGGTGTGGACGAAACCGGTGCCGGCATCATCGGTGACATGGTCCCCGGCAAGCATGGGTACGGCGAATTCGTAACCACCGCCGAGACCTTTGAAGGGATGTGAAAGTGTGAGGCTTCCAAGCTCTTCGACCGAAACGCTGCGAAGCCGATTCAAGGTGACGTTGGCCTTGGCCGAGGAGTCTTCGGCAACCGCATCTGCAAAGATCAGCTTCTCACCGGGCTGTGGACCGAACGAATTTTCGGCTGCGGTAACTTCATAAAGGCCGTAGCCGATCCGTGACGAATAGTTGACGGCACGGTTGCCGGGGATCGTCCACGGGGTTGTCGTCCAGATGACGACGTGGGCCTCCAGCAAATCCTGGAGCGCCTTCTTCCAACCATCGCCAGGGCCGTCGACGACGAAAGGACCCGAGCCGGTGTAGCGATCCGGGTCGACGGGAAATTTCACCCAGATCGTGTCGGACTCATAGTCCTGGTATTCGATCTCGGCCTCGGCCAGTGCGGTGCGCTCGACCACGCTCCACATCACCGGCTTGGAGCCGCGATAGAGCTGGCCGGACATGGCGAACTTCAACAACTCCCCGGCGATGCGCGACTCCGAGTGGAAAGCCATCGTCGTATAGGGGTTCTTGAAATCGCCGACGACGCCGAGCCGCTGGAACTCGCCGCCCTGCACCGTGATCCAGTTCGCGGCGAAGTCGCGGCATTCCTTGCGGAACTCGTTGACCGGCACCTCGTCCTTGTTCTTGCCCTTGGCGCGGTACTGTTCCTCGATCTTCCATTCGATCGGCAGGCCGTGGCAGTCCCAGCCGGGCACGTAATTGGAGTCATAGCCGCGCATCTGGAACGAACGGGTGATGACGTCCTTGAGGATCTTGTTCAGCGCGTGGCCGATATGGATGTTGCCATTGGCGTAAGGCGGGCCGTCATGCAGCACGTATTTTTCGCGGCCGGCGGCCGCCTCGCGCAGCTTGGCGTAAAGGTCCATATCCTGCCAGCGCTTGACCAGCAGCGGCTCTTTTTCAGGCAAGCCGGCGCGCATCGGGAAATCCGTCTGCGGCAGATAAAGCGTCTTGGAATAGTCGATCGTTTCAACAGTGTCGGTCATTGGTCTGCCATATGCATGCCCGGCGGGCGTAAAAGCTCGGGCGTGAACTATCATGATTGGAAAAGCGCGAGGGGGCGCGCAAAACTCCCGGCGGCTCCGGCGGCCCTCAGGCCGCCCGGAACACCGGGCCTGTAATTCGTATCGTCAGCGCGCGAAGGCGTGAAAAGCTCGTCATTGCCGGGCTTTTAGCCGAGAAAGCCGCAGGAATAAAGCGTCTCTTGTTCGATTCACTTACATCGCGAAGTCGAAGCGATAGGTGGTCGAGACGCCGACCGTGAACTGGTTACGGTCGCCGCGCTCCTTGACCAGGCTGGAATCGGCGGCCGGGCCCATCAGGCGCGCATATTCGCCGAACAGGCTGGCGGTCATCGGGTCGGTGACCTTCCAGGTGATGGCGCCGCCGAGGCCGGTCGATTTCAGGCCGCCGCCAGGATGGTATTCGCTCAGGCCCGAGGCCACAGCCTCCTTGGCGTTGACGCCATAATAGGAGTCGAAATAGCCCGACGAGGCAAAGGACACGCGTGGTCCGCCCGAAATTCTGACAGTCGGCGTCACGTCGTAGAAAGCATCGGCGGCGATGTCGGCGACAAAGCCATCATGGGCACGAATGCCGTGGCGCAATTCGGCGCGGGCGCGCAACCAGTCCGTCGGGTAGAATTCGAAGAAGCCCCCGACCTCACCGCCCCAGCGCACCGGGTCGAGGCCCTTGAGTTCATCCTTGCTGTCGCGTGAAAACAGGAACTTTCCGGTCAGGCCGGCGCGGACGCCGCCATCGTCGACCAGCGCCAGCGAGATGTTGTCGTTGCGCGAGGTAAAGCGCGCGGCCGGGCCGGCCTTGCCCAGCGAGATGATCGGCGATGCGCTGAGCAGATAGCTGTTGGAGCCCTCGAATTTCGGCGCGACCATGCCGGTGGCGCCAAGCGTCAGGTACCAGTCGCCGGACATCCAGCCGAAGGCACCCTCGCCCGCATTGGCGGTGGACACAGTGAGCAGCGCCGAGGCGAGAAACAGCGGAATCGTCCAGACAATACGCATCATCACCCCATACGCGAAACAAACGGAGAGAACACCCGGCAGCCAAAGCCATGGCGCCGGTTCGGTAAAATTTGACTTAAAATCTACAGCAGTGGCGGCAACTGCGACCCTGTTTTTTGCGCTGTGGCCCATTTGAACAGGGCGCCGCCGGGCCTGTGGCGATTTGACAGAAATAGCGAGGTTGCCTAAATTCGCGTTAGTGCAGACTAACATGAACAGATGGACCGCGCTTGGCGACCCGACCAGGCGGACGATCTTCGAACTGCTGGTCGAACAACCCTGTTCGGTCGGGGAATTGGCTCGTGCGCTTCCTGTCACCCGGCCAGCGGTCTCGCAGCACCTGAAGGTGCTCAAGGACGCCGGCCTCGTGGCCAACACACGGCTAGGCAAACAACGCATCTACCGGGTCGAACCGGAAGGCTTGGCCAGCCTGCGCGCCGAACTCGACCGGTTCTGGAGCAAGACCTTGGCGGCCTACAAAGTGGTCGTCGAACAGCCCTTGAAGGAGCAGGAATGAGCACACATCAACCGCCCGTGAGGCACTCCATCCTTGTCGAGGCTCCGATCGCACATGCCTTCAAGGTCTTCACCGAGGACTTCGGCAGTTTCAAACCCAAAGAGCATAACCTGCTTGCGGTGCCGATCGCGGAGACGATCTTCGAACCCCGCGTTGGCGGTCACGTCTACGACCGCGGTGTGGATGGCAGCGAGTGCCGCTGGGCACGGGTGCTGGCCTACGAGCCGCCGAACCGACTGCTTCTGAGTTGGGATATCAGCCCTCAATGGCAGATCGAGACCAATCCGGACAGGACCAGCGAGTGGGAAGTCCGGTTTACGGCGGAGACGAATAGCCGGACCCGCGTCGAGATCGAGCATCGCAATCTCGAACGTCATGGCGAAGGCTGGGAAGGCGTGCGCTTTGGGATTGACGGTGATCAAGGCTGGCCGCTGTATCTCAGGCGATTCCAAGATCTTTTTGCCGGCAAAGTGACCTGAAGGAGCACAACTATGGAACCCTATTGGCTAAGCATCCTCGGTGTACTGATCCTCTGTCTTTTGTCAGTCGCGCTGGCGGTTTACTCGGGTTCGTCCAAGGGATTTGCCGGAGCGCTTTCCGGTCCGGTGATCCCGGCCGACGACGCCAATCTCCTCTACAGGATCGACCGCGTGCATATGAACTCGGTCGAGGCGCTGGCGCCTTTTGTCGTCCCGGCGGTGCTGGCCATGATGGTTGGCGTTGGGTCGGCCACGTTGGCGACCATTGTCTGGGTTCATGTGGCGATACGCCTGCTTCACCTGGGGGTTTACCTACGCGGCGGCAATGCCGCCAAGGGTGGCAGTGTCAGAACGATCGTCTACGTCTCTGGAGCGATCGTCACGCTTGTCCTCGTCCTTGTGACTGGGTGGGCTGCCATAAATTGACACGTACGCGCGAACCTCAAGCCACCGACGCTTTGTTTGTTTGCTAGCCGTCGCCATCGGCTGGACGTCCGCTATAGCCGGGGCTAACCTCCCGGCAAGGTGCCAGGCGATTTCGAGGAGATGCAGCAATGTCCCTGCACGGTGATACCCTGAAAGATGCGATCGGCCGGACACGGGACAAATGGGGGTGGTTCGTCGCGCTCGGCGTGCTGCTGCTCATCTTCGGCGGCATTGCCTTCGGCAATCTGTTCATCGCCACCGTCGCCTCGGTCTATGTCGTGGGCTGGCTGATGCTGATGGCCGGCATCATCGAGATCGTGCATGCCTTCGGCGTGAAGACCTGGAGTCGCTTCTTCTATTGGCTGCTCAGCGGTCTACTTTATGCCGTTGCCGGTTTCTTTGCCTTCGACAATCCGCTGCTGGCCTCGACGGTGCTGACCTTGCTGCTGGCGGTGGCGCTGGTCGCTTCAGGCGCGCTCAGGGCCTGGGTCGGCTATAGCCACCGACCGGAAAAGGGCTGGGGCTGGGTCGTCGCGGCGGGCCTGATCAGCGTGCTGGCGGGGCTGACCATCGCCATGGGCTGGCCAGTCAACAGCCTGTGGGTGCTCGGCCTGTTCCTGGCCATCGACCTGATCTTCCAGGGCTGGAGCTTCATCGCTCTCGGACTGGCGTTGAAGAAGTAGGGGCTTGAAGAGGTAAGCGGCCGGAAGGCTCAAAAAGCGATGGCGCCGTCCAGATCCGAAAGCGGCCTGACGCCGGCCAGCAGCGCGCGCGCCTCCGCCTCGTCGCGCTTCATTTGTACCACCAGCCCATCGAGCCCATCGAACTTCACCTCGGGGCGCAAAAAGCCGAAGAACGATACGTCGCAGATCTCGCCGTAAAGATCGCCGGCAAAGTCGAAGACGAAGGTTTCGAGCAGCGGCGCGCCATTGTCGTCGACAGTCGGGCGACGCCCGAAGCTGGCGACACCATCATAGAGCGTGCCGTTGGCGCGGCGAAAGCGGACGGCATAAATCCCTTCCTTCAGAGTTGTTTCCGGCGAAAGCCTCATGTTGGCTGTCGGGAAGCCGAGCGTGCGGCCGAGCTGCTGGCCGCCGATCACTTCGCTTTCGACGGTGAAGCGGTAGCCGAGCAGGCCTGCGGCCTCGGCGACCTCTCCCTCGCAGAGCAGCTCGCGGATACGGCTCGACGACACCACCTCGGCGCCCTCGTCGCGAAAGGCGTCGACCAGGGTGACGCCGAAACCATGGCGCTCGCCTGCCGCCATCAGAAACGCAGGACCGCCCTGCCGGTCCTTGCCGAAGTGAAAATCGAAGCCGGTGACGGCATGGGTGATGCCGAGGTTCGTCTCCAGCACATCGGTCACGAAAGCCTCGGCCGACAGGCCGGCAAAGGCGCGCGTGAACGGCTGTTCGACGAGTGCGGCAAAGCCCAGATGCGACAGCAGCCGCGCCTTCATCGGCGGCGGCGTCAATACGAACAGCGGCATATCGGGCCTGAACACCTTGCGCGGATGCGGCTCGAAGCTCAGCACTAGCGCCGGCACGCCTCGCCGCCCGGCTTCGGCAAGCGCGCGATCGAGCACCGCCTGGTGGCCGCGATGGACGCCGTCGAAATTGCCGATCGCCACCACGCCGCCGCGCAAATGCGGCGGCAGCGGCGCGGTTGCTGAAATGTGTTCGAAAGCTGCGCTCATGCAGCAACCCTACCGCAGTCTCGGAATGACGGCGACCGGCCGGTAGCCGTGCTTTTGCAGAAAGGCTGCAAGCCTGGCGGGGTCCGGCTGCATGGGATCGCCATAGTCGCGCGCGTGAATGCCGCCCGAGACGTAAAGCACGTCGATGCCGTTGTCGGCGGCGCCCTTGACGTCGGTCATCATGCCGTCGCCGATGGCCAGCACCTCGGTGCGCGCGACGTCTCGGCCGAGAAGCACGGCAACCTCCCGCAGCGCTACGTCATAGACCGGCGCATAAGGTTTTCCGGCGATCAGCGTGCGGCCGCCAAGCTGGGCATAGTCGCGCGCCAAGGCGCCGGCGCACCAGATCATGCGCTCGCCGCGTTCGACCACGATGTCGGGATTGGCGCAGATGAAAGGCAGGTTCCTGGCGCGCAGCCGGCGCAGCAGATCGGCGTAATCCTCAGGCGTTTCCACCTCGTCGTCGAACAGCCCGGTGCAGACCGCGCCGGAGGCCTCGAACTCCTCGACGAGCTCGACGTCCAGACCGTCATAGAGGGTGAAATCGCGGTCGGCGCCGATATGGAAGATTTTTCGTGGGCCTTCGGCGATAAGGTCGCGGGTCACATCGCCTGAGGTCACGACGCGGTCGTAGGCGGCGGCGGGAACGCCGATCGCATTCATCTGCGCCACCACATCGGCATTGCGGCGCGGCGAGTTGGTGATCAGGACGACCGGGACCTTCGCCGCACGCGCGGCGGCAAGCGCTTGGGCAGCCGCCGGAAAATGCCATTCGCCATTGTGGATCACCCCCCAGACATCGCACAGGATGGCCGAGTAGGCGCCCGACAAATCCGCGAGCGAGCCGATGATATCAGGCGAATCCGCCATGCCGTTTACCTGCTGTGACGATCGTTGCGAGAGCTGCAGCCGACGGTCCGCCGCAACCGGCCCCGCATTAACCGAAGCGTTTCATCCTGTCACCAGCTTTTCGGCACTTGCCAGGCTGTTGCGCAACGGGCTGATCGAAGGTTGCACAGGCAGGAACCACCCTTCTCCGAGCTTTGGTCTATCGAAACAATGTCGCACCGCTGATCACCAGGGCCGAGTGGTTAACGAGCCTTGAAAAGATCGGCCTATGTTGAACGCATTTCAGCAACCTGAAATTTAACGATTTTGTGGGCATCTTCGGACCGATATTGGGGTCCTGGCAGGGGTGCTGAAGGCATGATCCGCAGATTTCTGAACGACAGACGCGGCAACTATGCCTTGATGACAGTGATCACCATGGTGCCCTTGATGGGCGCGCTGGCGCTTGCCATCGACTACACCGATCTCTTGCGCCAAAAGCAGAACATGCTGAACGCGCTGGATGCCGCCGGGATTGCCACGGCACAGCAGATCGTCACCGGGGCGACCGACACGGCAGTCAAGGCCTATGCGAAGGATTTCTTCGAAGCCAATCTCGGCCGCGTCAAAGCAGCCAATACGGTCCTGACGGTGACGCTTCCCAACAACAACGCAGGTGGTGGCACGCTGAAGCTGTGCGCCGAATTGACGTACCACCCCTATTTCCTGCCGGCAGCGGCCATGATGATCGGAAGAACCGCCGCCGACGTCACAACATCGGCATGCTCGGAGATCCGCCTCAAAAACACGCTGGAAGTGTCTCTCGTGCTCGACAATTCCGGCTCCATGAGCATCAACGGCTCCGGCACCGGCCAGCCGCGAATAGATTTGCTCAAGAAGGCCGCGACGGAGCTTGTCAATACAATGGCGCTCCAGGCCGCACAAATGAAGCAGGTGACCAAGCCGGTGCAGTTCTCGCTGGTCCCGTTTTCTGCGTCGGTCAATGTCGGCGCTCCGATCCCCCCGGCTCCATTGCCGACGTGGCTGGACACGACCGGCATTTCCCCGATCCATCATCAGAACTTCGATTGGTCGACGATGACAGCGGCAGCAAATGCCACCAAATGGATCGAAAAAGTAGGCAGCGTTTACTACCAGCGCGGCACGGGCTGGGGCACTGACAAAGACAAGGAGATGACGCGTTTCACCCTCTATCAGGACATGATGGCAACGACCTGTACGAAGAAAAACTCGAACGGCACTTGCAAGACCTCCGTCGTCGCCAAATACGAAGCCTGGAAGGGCTGCGTGGAGGCGAGGCCGTATCCCTATAATGACGACGACACGTCGCCGACCACTGGCACGCCCGCCACCATGTTCGTGCCGATGTTCGCGCCGGACGAAGCTGGCAATTTCTGGACCGACACAACTCGCACCAGCACATCGACGTGGGGTTACGCCAACAATTGGTGGATCGATTATTCCGACACGCTGACTGTCCCCAAACGCCAGGCGGATATGCGTAAGTATTTTCTGACAAAGCCCTGGGACGCAGCAGCCGCTGCGGCCGATGATGGACCCAATTCGGCATGCACGACCGCCGCGATCACGCCGTTGCAGGACATAACCACCACCGATGGCAAGAAAATCCTGACGGATGCCATCAATGCCATGGCCCCGACGGGCAACACCAACGTGCCGGAAGGGCTGGCCTGGGGCTGGCGGACGGTGTCGAGCAACGAGCCTTTTACGCAAGGCCGGCCGAACACCGAAAGAGGCAACGACAAAGTGGTCATCGTCCTGACCGACGGCGCAAACACCTATAGCATCGGCCCCAGCAACGACATGACCAGCAACTACGCCAAGAATGGATCGACCTACGCCGCCTATGGCTACACCGGCCCTAATTTTCCGAAGCCAGTGGAGCCTGCGACCCGCCTGTTCGTCAACACGACCGTCGCCAAGACAACCTATACGGCGACCAACTACACGGCCGCGCTTGACGAGCAGATGCAAACCCTTTGCGCCAATGCGAAGAATTCGAACATTCTCTTGATGACCGTCTCGCTCGACCTTGTTAGTTCCAAGCCGGCGGAAAAGACTGCCATAGATGCGCTCAAGAAATGCTCCTCGGATTCGCGCTTCCGCAAGGATCCGACCGACCCGAGCAAACCGGCGAAGCTGTACTGGAACGCGACCGGCGCCACCTTGTCGCAAAGTTTCAAGGAAATCGCCGACGAACTGTCGAACCTGCGCATCGTCAGCTGATCGGCGCGATCTTTCGAACAAGGCGCTCCGCCTCGGCGGGGCGTTTTGCGTTCGGCAGCTGGCGCATTTGGTTAGCGCCTGGTGAAGCGCTATCCGCGCAATCGAGCAGTTTCCCAAACCCGTCCTTCAACGTTTTGTGAAACTGTGGCGGCATTGAAGAATCCGCAGGCGGGGCCGCTTACATCACATGCGTGAACTCTGGCGCACATTCCGGCGTGACTTCTGGCGTGACCGCCGCGGCAATTACGCTCTGATGACCGTTGTGGCGATGGTGCCACTGATGGGCGGCGTGGCCATGGCCGTCGACTACACCGGCGTGGTCAGCGAGAAGCAGAGGGTGGTCAACGCGCTCGACGCCGCCAACTTCGCCACCGCGCGCCGGCTGGTGGAAGGCGCCACCGACGACCAGTTGCGGGCCTATGCGCTCGACTTCTTCAAGGCAAACCTCAACGACGTCGATCCCGCCGACACGACGCTCAGCGTTACGCTGCCCAGCAGCACGACCGGCGGCGGCATCGTCAAGCTGTGCGCCAGCCTGGTCTACAAGCCCTATTTCCTGCCGGCAGCGGCGATGCTGATCGGCAGGACGTCGGAAAACGTCACCTACTCCGTGTGTTCGCAAGTCCGGCTGAAGAACACGCTGGAAGTGGCCATGGTGCTCGACAATTCGGGGTCGATGTCGAACACGGGCACGGGTGCCGGACAAAAGCGCATCGACCTTCTCAAGCAAGCCGCCAAGCAGCTCGTCGACACGCTTGCCTTGCAGGCCGCGATGATCAAGCAGATCGACAAGCCGGTCCAGTTCAGCCTTGTGCCGTTCGCCGCCTCGGTCAATGTCGGCGCCAGCAACGACAACGCGTCGTGGATCGACGCCTACGGGCTGTCGCCCATCCACAATGAGAATTTCGCCTGGTCCACGCTTAACGCAGCCGACAAATATGCCCAGAAGATCGGCGGCATCTGGTACAAGAAAGGCACTGGCTGGGGTGAGCAGGAGGGGCAGATGCTGACCCGCTTCTCGCTCTACCGCGACATGAAGGTGGTCACCAGCCACGAGCGCATCGTCGGCAGCAAACGCGTGGTCTGCGACAAATATCGCGCCAATCATACATGCTCGGACAGCCACAACGAATACGACTACAACGACACATACGGACCGTTCGCCAGCTGGCAGGGCTGCGTCGAAGTGCGGCCCTATCCCTATAATGTCAACGACGCGCCGGCCTCCGGCGGACCGAACAACACCGGCACCGGCGTCGGCGATCCCGCGACCATGTTCGTGCCGATGTTTGCGCCGGATGAGCCGGGCAATCATTGGTACATAACGCAGGACCCCGACGAGGTGGCCCCCAAGACCTATGGCGCGGCCAACAGCTGGTGGAACGACGATCCGGCGAGCACCACCGGCAAGACCAGGCAATCCAACATGGCCAAATATTTCCAGCCACGGCCGATGAACGCGCCGGTGCTGGGGACGGGTGCCGGTCCGAATTACAGCTGCACCACCACGCCGATCACACCCCTGACCGACGTCGCCAACGCCGCCGGGCTGACAAAGATCAAGGCTGCGATCGACCTTATGGCGCCCAACGGCAACACCAATGTGCCGGAAGGCATGGCCTGGGGCTGGCGCACCGTCTCCAGCACGGAGCCTTTCACAGGAGGACGTCCTGAGACGGAGCGCGGCAACGACAAGGTGGTCATCGTGCTCACCGACGGCGAGAACACCTATTCGACGGTGAGTTCCGACCCCGCCGGCAACAAGTCGACCTATGCCGGCTATGGCTATGCCGGCGTCGGCTACAACGGCACTGCGGTCACCCGCCTGTTCGGCGGCACGTCGAGCGCCATCGGCCAGCTCAACTATTCGTCGAGCAACTACACCGCCGCGCTCAACGAGCAGATGGCGACGCTGTGCAACAACGCCAAGGCGGCCAACATCATGGTGATGACGGTGGCGCTCGATATGTCGACGACCGACGCCGGCGACAAGAGCGCGATGGAGGCACTGAAGACGTGCTCGTCGGACTCGCGCTTCCGCAAGGATCCGACCGACCCGAGCAAGCCTGCAAAACTGTTCTGGAACGCGACCGGCGCCACGCTGTCCGACAATTTCAAGGAAATCGCCAACGAGCTCTCGAACCTGCGCGTGGTGAGCTGAGGGTTGAAGCTGCTGATCTTCCCCCACCTTGCGGGGGAAATTGGCGGCTTCGCCGCTTTCGCCAATTTTCGACGCTGGCGCAAAGGCTCCGGCCATCATGCTCTTGCGGTGAGGTCAAAACGCGTGGTGGGTATCGTCACCGCTTCCCGGAGATTGCCAGTGCCCGAAACCGCCAACCATCTCGCCTTCGCGCTGGTCTGCCTGGGCATGGTGCTGACGCCCGGGCCGAACATGATCTACCTGATCTCGCGCTCGCTGTCGCAAGGCCCGAAGGCCGGGCTGATCTCGCTCGGCGGCGTGGCGGCCGGCTTTCTGTTCTATGTCGTATCGGCTGCGCTGGGCATCACCGCGCTGCTGCTTGCCGTGCCGTTTGCCTATGACGCACTGCGCATTGCCGGCGCGCTCTATCTGCTATGGCTCGCCTGGCAAGCGGTGCGGCCCGGCGGGCGCTCACCATTCCAGGTGCGCGAACTGCCGAAGGACAGGCCGCGCAAGCTGTTCGCGATGGGCCTGATGACCAATCTCCTCAATCCCAAGGTGGCGGTGCTTTATCTGTCGCTGCTGCCGCAGTTCATCTCGCTGGGCAACGGCCATGTGCTGTCGCAGCTTCTGGTGCTCGGCGCCACGCAGATCTCGATCAGCCTGACCGCCAATGCCATCATCGCGGTAACGGCCGGTTCGATCGCCACCTTCCTTGCCGGACGGCCGCTATGGATGGTCATCCAGCGCTGGATGATGGGCACGGTGCTCGCCGCGCTGGCGCTTAAAATGGCGACCGACGCGCAACGCTGATCGGACGCAGCGCGCCGAGACTACATCGGCCGCCGACCTTCCCATTCGAATCGGCCGGCCGAACCTGCACGGAGGCCAGCGATTGAGATTTTCGCAGCCCTGCCCGGCAAAAGCCATGATCGCCGCTAAGTCAGGCAGGCATGACAATGATCTGCACCACCAATCATCCGCTCGCGCAAACCCGCTCTGGCGCAGCAAGTCCAAAACCAAACAGGCGCCTGCTGCTGATCGGCCTTGCAGCCATGGCCGGCCTCGCTGCTTGCAGTACGGTCTCGGTGCCGACCGGCGAAGGCGCCGGTGTGTCGTCCTCGGCCACCGCGACGCTGGCCGGCATCCGAGCTTCGGCCGGACTGCCGGCGCTGGTGCCGGACGCCCAGCTCGAGCAGGCCGCTCGGCAGCAGGCCGGCTATATGGCCTCACGCGAACGCATGAGCCACACGACGGGCTGGGGAAAGGATTTCGCGTCGCGGATGAAGGACAATGGGGTGCAGGGCGCCGCCGCCGAGAACATCGCGGAGGGCCGCTTCGACCAGCAGAAACTGTTCGACATCTGGATGCATTCGGCCGGCCACCGCCGCAACATGCTCGATCCGGATTTCAGCCGCTTCGGCCTCGCCTATGTACGCGACGGGCGCGACAGCGCCATCCGTTACTGGAGCCTGGTGCTCGGAAAATAGCAGCCAGCGGTTACGGCGCGAGCCAGCCGTCAGCCTTTCGCGATCAGCTTGCCGATATCCCCAGCCGACAGGGGTTTGCTGAAATAATTGCCCTGCACCTCGTCACAATTGTTCTTGCGCAGGAAGGCGACCTGGTCTTCCGTTTCGACACCTTCGGCCAGCACCCGAAGGTTCAACTTCTGCCCCAGGGAAATCACGGCGCCAGTGACCGCCTGATCGTTCTCGTCGGTCGCGAGATCGTTGATGAAGGACTTGTCGATCTTCAGCCGCGCCACCGGAAACGTCTTGAGGGCGCTGAGACTGGAATAGCCTGTTCCGAAATCGTCGATCGATATCTGCACGCCGAGCTTTTGCAGTCCGTTCATCGTTGCGACCGCCAGCTCGAAATCCTGCATGATCAGGCTTTCCGTCACTTCGAGCTCGAGATACCTCGCCTCCAGGCCGCTTTCCTTCAATGCGTTGACGACGCGGTCGATCAGGTTCTTCTCCCGGAACTGCCGCGCCGACACGTTGACGCAGACGGTTACGGGCGACAGACCGGCGCGCTGCCAGGCTTTGTTCTGCCGGCAGGCTTCGTGCAGGATCCAGTCGCCGAGCGGCACGATCAGCCCGGTCTCCTCGGCGGTCGGGATGAACATCGCCGGCGAAACCAGGCCTCGCGTCGGGTGGTTCCAGCGCACCAGCGCTTCGACGGCGAAAACCTGCCCCGATCGCAGATCCACCTGTGGCTGATAATGCAGAGCGAATTCCGACCGGGCGAGCGCGTTTCGCAATTCCTCCTGAAGCAGGAATTTTTCATGTGCCGTTGAGTTGAACTCCGGGGCATAGAACTGGAAATTGTCGCGGCCGAATTCCTTGGCGCGATACATGGCGGCGTCGGCATTGGCCAACAGCGTATCCGGGCTGGTCCCGTCCTTCGGGTAATTTGCGATGCCGATGCTGGCCGTCGTTCTCAGCCGATGCTCTCCGACAAGAACCGGTTCCGCGATCGCATCCCTGATCGTCTGCAGGGTTTCCGAGACCACATCGACATTGGTGGTTTGGTCGAACAGGACGATGACAAATTCGTCGCCGCCAAGCCGCACGACGGTGTCGGTGGCCTTCACGCATCCAACCAAACGGCTGGCGACGGTCTTGAGGAGTTCGTCGCCGGCATTGTGGCCAAACGTATCGTTCACCAGTTTGAAATTGTCGAGATCGATGAACACCACCGTCATCCAGCGATTGTATCGCTGCGCGTAGAGGACCGCCTGGGAAAGCCGATCCTCCAGCAAAGCGCGATTGGGCAGGCCGGTCAGCGCATCATGGTTGGCCATGAAGTGGATCTGGTCTTCCGCCAGTTTGCGCTCGATCGCGATGCCGGCAATGTGTGTGGTGAATTCGATCAGGCGGGTCTCGGCATGGGTGGGTTCGCGCACGGTCATCGAATACATGGCAAAGGCGCCCAACACGACGCCCCGATGCGACAGGATCGGGGTTGACCAGCACGAACGATAGCCATGGGGTGCCGCCAGTTCGCGGTAATCGTCCCAAAGCGGATCCTGCAGAATATCGGTAACAATGACCGGTTCCCGCCGGTAGATGGCGGTTCCGCAGGATCCCACCTTGGGACCGATGGCCGCCCCATCGATGGCGCTCGTATAGGCTTTCGCCAGGCCCGGCGCCGCACCGTGACGCAAATGAATGCCGTCCTTGTCGAGCAGCAGGACGGAACCGAATATTCCCTTCAACTGAGCCTCGACGAAGCGCATGAGGCGGTCGAGCACGTCCTCCAGCGGCGCGCTCGTGGCAATCATTTCGAGGATCTGCGCCTGCCCGCTGCGAAGGACATCCGCCTGCTTGCGGGCGGTGATGTCGTGGGCAATGCCAACCAGGCCGAAGATTTCATTTTGGCGATTGCGCAACGGCACCTTCGTCGACGAAAGCCATTTGCCGTTCCCCGACGCATCGACGACAAACTCTTCCGCGTCGATCACTGGTTGTCCGCTCTTGAGCAGGCGCTGCTCGACCAGGCGAAATTTCCGCGCAACTTCCGGGGCGTGGAGATCAAAATCGGTCAAACCGATCATGTCGCTGGTCTTGTTGCGCCCGCTATCGGTCGCAAGGGCGCTGTTGACCACGACGAAACGGCTTTGCGTATCCTTGACCCAGAGATAATCCGGCACCCAGTCGATCAGCGCCTGCAGCGAAATGCGCTCGTCGACGATCTGCCGATTGGCGAGAAGTTCAGTGATGTCCTCATGCGTGGCGATCCAACTGCCATCGGGCATGGGCTGGTTACGGATCTGGATTGTGCGACCGTCGACAAGTTTGGCGGTCCAGAGCCGCGAAGCCTTGCCCGAATTGATCGAGCGAGCCGTTGCGAGATAGGTGTCGGCGGCCGTCGCCGCCGTGCCGGCGGCGACGCGGCGTTCGACGATTTCGCTCAGTGTCACGCCAGGCCGCAATTCCTCGGGCGCAATGCGGTAGATTTCCGCATAGCGCCGGTTGCTCAGGATCAGCCGTTCATCGGCATCGAAAAAGCAGATGCCTTGCGAAATATTCTCGATCGCAGTCTCGAAGCGCAGGGTCTGCCCTTCGAGACCCGCAATGGTCGTGCGAAGTTCTCCCTCGAGCGTATCGTAGGAAACGTCAGCCAGTCTTGCCAATGCGGCTACGCCCACCGGCCCGCGCGCCCCGACGGATCTTCTGGATGACTTCGTGACCAAACAGACCTCCTCCGGTTTGGCACCTGAAACAAGAAAGGGCCTCTGTCGTGCCAGACGAAAGTCGACTGACAATGTTACAGATGTGCTAATTCAAGATGAACTGTAACGGAATTGGAGGCGTCAGCAACCAGATACCAAAGGTGCAAATGTCATTTCAAATCAACTTCCAACGGCTCATAATCGATATTCTTTTGCACACGCGGGTTTTGACGATCATCCGAGCAACAAATCATCAGGGGCAACCAGCTTGCTGCCAGCGCTACCGGCGCCCGCCTCAATCCATATGCGCGGCAGGAGCTGCCGCGCCGGCCGGAGCGGTCTTCGGCTTGCGCAGCAGGAAGACAAACGGAATGGCAACCAGCGTCATCACCATCAGCAGTTTGAAGTCGTTGACGTAGGAGATCATCATCGCCTGGATGTTGACCATGCGGTCCACCTGCGAAAGTGCCGTCGGATCGCCGCCTGCTGCCGCCGGCGAGGCCGCCCACAAATTGGGGTTGAACGGGTTGATGAAAGCCGACAGTTCGGTGTGATTGACCTGCGTGTTGCGCACCATGAGAACCGTCACCACCGACACACCGATCGACGAACCGAGATTTCGAACCAGGCTGAACAGGGCCGTGGCGTCGGTGCGGAAGCGCACGTCGAGCGTGGCGAAGGCCACCGTGGACAGCGGCACGAACACCATGCCCATGCCCAGGCCCTGGATGACGCCGGAGCTGAGGATCAGCCAATTGTCCATCTGCGGCGTGAAGGAGGACATGGTGTAGAGCGACTGCGCGGTGAGCAGAAAGCCGATGACGACGAGGATGCGGGCGTCGATCCTGCTCATGAGCCGTCCAACGACAAGCATCGAAATCATCGTGCCGACACCGCGCGGCCCCAGGACGACGCCGATGGTGACGGTCGGATAGCCGAAGATGGTCGACAGCATCGGCGGCAGCAGCGACATCGAGGCCAGGATCAGCACGCCCATGACGAAGATGAAGGCCAGACCGGTGACGAAATTGCGGTCGAGGAAGATCTTGGGGTCGATGAAAGGACGTTCCGCCGTCAGTGTATGGATGATGAAAACCCAGAAGCCGGTGATCGAAAGAGCAAGCTCGATCCAGATTTCGACCGAGGAAAACCAGTCGACCTCGCCGCCGCGGTCGAGCAGCAGCTGCAGTGCGCCGACGCCGAGCGAAATCATGGCGAAACCGAAGAAATCGAAGCTGCGTATCCGCCGGGCAATGACCGGCAAATAGGCTGCCATGCCGAGGAAGGCGATGATGCCGACCGGCAAATTGATGAAGAACACCCAGCGCCAGTTGAAATTCTCGGTCAGCCAACCGCCCAGCGTCGGACCCAGGATCGGCCCCAGCATGATGCCGGCGCCCCAGATGGCCATCGCCTGGCCGTGGCGTTCCCTGGGGTTGATGTCGAGCAGGAAGGTCTGCGACAGCGGCACGATGGCTGCGCCGAACACGCCCTGCATCAGCCGGAAGAACACAATGCTCTCCAGGCTCCAGGCAATGCCGCACAGCATCGAGAACACGGTGAAGCCGACAACCGCCGCCAGGAACAGTTCCTTGCGGCCGAAGCGGTCGGCCAGCCAGCCGGTCACCGGCGTCATGATCGCGGCGGCAACGATGTAGGAGGTCAACACCCAGTTGATGTTGTCGGGCGACGCGCCGAGGTCGCCGGTCATGGTCGGCAGCGCGACATTGGCGATCGTGGTGTCGAGCGCCTGCATGACCGTCGCCAGCATCAGCGCCACGGTGATCAGGCCGCGATGCGGCACTTCCTTGAAAGGTTCTGGTGTGGTCATGATGCGGAACTTCCGACAGGTAACAATAACGTGTACACTAGGTTTCCGGGCGGCGAGGCCTTCTCTGGTGAAGAGACCCTCATCGCGGTGGGACGCGATCTATCGATGTGGGGGTTACATCGATCGAAGGTCTCGACACATCAGGCGCTTGCCGCCCGGAAATCCAAGGTCCGAAGGATGGGCGCCGAGATGGTCCAGGTTCTGGGCAGCCCGCAATGCGGCCCGGTCCAATCCACCCCTCGTTCAACCTGCCGTCGGACCGATCCTGTCATCTCAACTTCACCTCGCCTGCGGCGGGCGTTCTGCCGGGCCGTGATCCTGCTTTTCGAGATCACGGTCCATTCACAGTCTATTGTGCTTCGCCTGCGGTGGCGTGGCCGAAGATAGCGGGGAACCCGCGTGCCACGCCGGTATCCACCGTAACCGAGGCGCTCATGCCGGTGCGCAGCGCCATTTTGGCGTCGGCATCGGTCAGCTCCAGGCGCACCGGAATGCGCTGGGTGACCTTGACCCAGTTGCCGGTGGCGTTTTGAGCCGGCAGCAGCGAAAACTCCGCGCCAGTGCCGGCGCCGATCGCCTTGACGGTGGCCTCGAAAGTTCTGCCCGGATAGGTGTCGACGACGATCTCGGCCTTCTGGCCAGGCTTCATGTGGGTAAGCTGGGTTTCCTTGAAATTGGCATCGATCCAGGTGTCGCCGGTCTCGACCAGCGCAAACAGCGGCGTGCCGGAACCGACATACTGGCCGATCTTGAACGAGGAGGCCTGGCTGATGACGCCGTCGGCCGGCGCCTTGACCGTGGTCTGCGCCAGATCGTAGGCGGCCTTGTCGCGCGCGGCGAGTGCGGCCATCACCGTCGGATGCTTGTCGGTCTCGATATCGGGATTGCCGGCGAGAGCCGCCTTGGCGCTGATGATGCCTTGCTCGGCAACGGCCAGTTGCTGCCTGGCCTTGTCGAGATCGTTCTTGGCCTCGTCCAGCGACGATTTGGCGTTGATGCCCTTCTGGGCAAGGTCGGCGGCGCGGTCATACTGCGACTGCGCGTAGTCGACCTGGCTGGCATCGGACTTTTCCTGCGCCAGCGCCTGGCTGTAGGCGGCGCGCAGCTGTTCGATACCGACGCGTGCGACTGCGACCGCCGCGTCGGCCTGCGCCAACGCGATCCGGTAGGGCTCGGGGTCGATGGCAAACAGCACATCGCCCTGCTTGACCTGCTGATTGTCCGAGATGCCGACCTGAACGATGCGGCCGGCGGTGTCCGAGGCGATCGACACCTTGGCCTGCTGCAAATTGGCGTTCTCGGTTTCCTGATAGCGGCCGCCGGTCACCCAGACATAACCGCCACCAATGGCCAGCGCGGCTGGCAGGGCAACCATCAGCAGCAAGCGGCCGATGCGGCGCTTCTTGACCGGAGTCGGAGCGGGTTGAACCGGGGGAGCCACCGCGACAGGTGCTGCGGCCGGCTGTGCAGGCGCTTCGGCAGCAGGCTGTGCCGGCGCTTCGGCAGCCGGCTGTGCCGGCGTCTCGATCTTGGTAACATTCTCGTCTAGTTTGGCTGCCGCGTTCATGCTGCTGCCCCTTCCGTACTCTTCAAGGACGACGTCTCGCCGTCCGCCAGGTTTTGCACGATGGTGTCCAGCGCCCGGATCAGGACGCGGCGGTCGTCCGGCGAAACGCCGACCAGCGATTCCTCATAAACTTCGCCGGCAAGGCTTTTGACCTCGGCATAGGCCGCGTTCGCCTTGGCTGTCGGGAAGATCATGCGCACGCGCCGGTCAGTTGCATCGGAGCGCCGTTCGATCCAGCCGCCCTCCTCCATCCGGTCGACGAGGCGTGAAACGCTGATCGGCTCGATTTCGAGAAGTTCGGCGAGGCGAGCCTGGGCGACGCCGGCCTCCTTGGCGACGCGAACCAGAAGCCGCCATTGTGCCGAGGAAAGGCCAAGACCGCTGGCGCGCGCCTCGAAGCGCTTGCGCATAAGGCGCTGCACGTCGTGGATCAAAAAGCCCAATCTATCTATGCCGTCGGAAACCATGAGCGGTATATATTATAAGCGTGCTTACCATTCAAGGCGCCGCATTGCACCAGAGCCGAAAAAGAGGGATGGCAGCCATGCAGATGCGGTCATGGCACAGTCAATTACGGTTGCGGATGACCTCCCGACCGAGACGTGAATTGCCGTCGAGAACGCCGCGAGGAGAAAGGTCGTCTTGCGCGTCCTCGCCACCGGCACATCTAGGCTTTCGGCGGCATTTTCGCCGGCGGGGAAGGCATCGAGCCGGCGGTGGTTCCACAGGGCAAAGGCAAGGATGGTGCCCGCACCCAGCGCGCCCGGATATTGTCCCAGCGAGCCAGGCCGAGGCCGCCCAGCAGCGGCTTTCCACGATGGTGACCTGCCACAGTCGACCAGCGCCCTTCGATTTTACGACAGGCGCAATTTCGATCAAACTGGCCTCGCAAAAAGCCGGCAGCATGGTGTGGCCAAATGCGAGGAGACTCATGAACCCGACCGAGAAAGCGCTGTGGTTTGTCGAGAGCCATTTGCCGGAAGCGATCTCGCTTGAGGATGTCGCGCAAAGCAGCGGCGTCTCGCGCTTTCATGTGACGCGCGCCTTTGGCGCCGCCACCGGCCGTTCGGTGATGGGCTATATGCGCGCGCGCCGGCTGACCGAAGCGGCGCGCAAGCTGGCTTCCGGCGCGCCCGACATCCTCGCGGTCGCGCTCGATGCCGGCTACGCCTCGCACGAAGCCTTCACCCGCGCCTTCCGCGATCAGTTCGGCACGACGCCGGAACTGGTGCGCGCGCAGGGCAGCCTCAGCAATCTCGACCTGGTGGAGCCGATCCTGATGGACCAGTCCTTCCTCGCCTCACTGCCGCCGCCGCGCTTCGAGACCGGCCGTCCCTTCCTCATTGCCGGCCTCGGCGAGCGCTACAGCTGCGAAACCAGCGCGGCTATTCCGATGCAGTGGCAGCGCTTCGGTCCCTATATCGGCAACATTCCGGGCGAGACCGGCGACGTCGCCTATGGCGTCTGCGTCAACGGCGACGATGCCGGCAATTTCGACTATATCGCCGGCGTCGAAGTTTCGGATTTCTCGGACCTGCCGAAGGAGCTTTCGCGGGTGCGGGTGCCGGCGCAGAAATACGCCGTGTTCACCCATGCCGAGCACATCTCCACGATCCGCCGCACCGTCAACACGATCTGGAACAAATGGCTGCCGGCCTCGGGGCACGATATAGCCGACGGCCCCGAATTCGAACGCTACGGCCCGGAGTTCGATCCGCGCAGTGGCAATGGCGGGCTGGAGATATGGATTCCGGTTAGAGTGTGAGAGCGTTTGCGCGCGATCTTGCCTTCTTCCGGTGAAAAGGCGCTACAGCTCCAGGTTCCAGTTCTGGCCGACCAGATCCTTGCCGAAGGCGTGATGGCGCTCTTCGTCCACCAGCCTGAAGCCCGCACTCTCATAGATGTGCCGGGCGGCGGTCAAAATGTCGTTGGTCCACAGGGTCAGCGTCTTGTAGCCCCTGGCGCGGGCGAAGCCGATGCACTCCTGAACCAGCCGCTTGCCGATGCCGAGGCCGCGCGCCGATGGTTCGACATAGAGCAGGCGCAGCTTCGCCACCGCGTCGGATTTGCGCACGACGAAGACCGAGCCGACCACCTCCCCTTGCCGTTCGGCAATCCAGCTGCGTTCCCATTCTGGATCGAAGGATTTTACGAAGGCGCCGAGGATTTCGGCGACCAGCGCCTCGTAGGTTTCGTCCCAGCCATAGTCCTGTGCGTAGATCTGTCCTTGGCGGCGCACCACCCAGCCGATGTCGCCGACCTGCAAGGGGCGCAGCATATACGGCACTTTAGACTCCGGGCTGTCGCCCAGGAGTTGCTGCACCGTCTGCATGGCCTTGACCAGCCGGTCCTGTTCGGCAGCAGGAAGCCGCTCCAGCAAGGCCGCGACCTGGTCGTGCGAAGCCCGGTTCAGCGGCGCGAAGGCCTGCCGGCCCACCGGCGTCAGCGTGATCGACGACTGCCGCGCATCCGACGCCAGCGGCGCGCGCGCAATCAGCTGCAGGTGCTCGAACTTCTTCAGGAGCCGGCTGACATAACCGGCGTCGAGGCCGAGATCGCGGATGAGATCGCTGGCGGTCAGGCCATCGCGATGCGCCAGTTCGTAGAGCACCCGCGCCTCGGTCAGCGAGAAGGCGCTTTTCAGCAGGCCTTCGTCGAGCAGACCTATCTGGCGGGTGTAGAAGCGGTTGAAAGCCCGCACCGCGTCGATGCGTTCCTTGCCGGGTTGATGATGGATCGTCATGGGAAGCCTCCTGCCCATCAACGATCGGTCATTTATTTGACTTAGTCAAGTATCGAGGAGATGCTCCCCCGGTCGTGTCTCAGGCGATGGCGCGGCGGCGCCGTGCGATCAGGACGAACAGGCCGAGCAGCACAACGCTGGCCGCAGCACTGGCGGCGGCAAATTCCGGCACCGGCCGAAAATCCTTGCCGTCGATCAGCAGCGATGCCGCGACCGGGCCGATCGCCAGACCGAAAAGCTGGGCCGCCGGCACCAGAAGCACGGCCGTGCGCGTCTCGTCGGCGGTGATCGCCAGCCGGATCTGATAGGGCACGATGAACAGAAGGATGAAGCCCATGATCAAGGCCGCGACCCAGAAAACCGTCAGGCCGGGGCTGCCGGCGAGCACCACGGAACTGGCGACGGCGACCACGCCGATCGCCACGATGGCGAAGCGGTAGTCGATACGCGCCTCGAAGACGGTAGCCGTCATTGCGCCCAGCACCTGCAATGCCAGGCTGGCCGAGACGATCAGGCCGACGCTGCGGCCATCGATGCCGTATTGTGCGCCAAGCGGCTCGAGAAACGCCCAGACCGAGCCGAAGAACATAAAGTAGCAGAAGACGCACAGCAAAGCGGCAAGCGAAGGAACGGTCAGCACATTGCTGAACTGTTCCTCCTTGGCCAGGTCGGCATAGCTATCCGGGACGATGAAGGCGACGGCCACCGAGGCGATGCAGACGACGGCAAGAACGATGAAGCCGCCCGCCGATCCGGCGGCCGGGATGACGTAAAGCGCCAGCAGCAGGGCAAGGGCGCATTGCGCCAGGGTCTGAAGGGTGACGAAGAAGCCGCCGATGCGCTCGGCCCGGCGTGAACGGGCGATCAGTTCCGTGGCGACCGCCACCAGCCCACCCTCGGCGAGGCCTGCCACCGCGCGGGCGGCAATCAGCGAGGTCGAGGTCAGCGCATAGGCGGTCGCGCAGTTAGCCAGCGCCAGCAAGAGCAGAAGGACGGCACTTTTCAAGCGCATATTGTGGGCGGACAGCATCATGGCGATGGCCGCCGATCCGATGCCGATGGCGATCATCTCCGCCGTGGCGACCAGCGCGAGTTCGTCACCGCTGACATGCCCTTCGGTGTAGAGCGCGCCGAGAAGCACCGGCTGCAGCCCGAGAATGAGCAGCCCGACCGAGCCGATCCACAATGCCGAGGCGAGTTGCGCCCCAGTGGGGTTGCCGACCAGCCAGTCGCCGTTCCCGGCATCCGCGTTACCAGCAGAAGTCACGGTCGCCTCCCAACGTCCTTGCCTGACGGCAAAAAAACTGACAGTCTGTCAGCATTTAGAAACTGATACTCGATCATATTCGTTTGTCAATCAGTAGCGGGACTTGGCACCAACAAGGCTGGGGATGGTCTTGGCGATCGAATGGTCTGGGCGATCGAGAGGATGGCGGCATGAACGAAGCAGTGCAGATGACGACCGAACCGAGGCGCAGGCCCAAACAGGAGCGCAGCCGCGAGCGCATCGACGCCATCCTGTCGACGACCATGCGGCTGATCGGCGAGAAAGGCATCGACGCCGTCACCATGAAGGAAGTCGGCGCACAGGCCGGCGGGCCGATCGCCACCGTCTATCATTACTTCCCCAACAAGTCGGCGATCCTGGCGATGCTCTACGAGCGGTTCTCCGAAGTGAGCCGCTCTCGGCTTGCCGCGATCGTCGCCGACATTGGCGGGCTGGGCGACGTCATCGCGGCGGCCGACCGGCTGCTCGACGACTACTATGAGCGCGTCGCCGGCGACCCCGCCATTCAGGACCTGCAAAACGCCATACAGGCTGACAAGGCGCTGAAGAATCTCGACATCGCCGAAACCCGGCGCCAGGCGACGATGTTCTGCGACCATGTCGGCCCTTTCTCGCGCCAGAGCGACGCAATGAGTTCGGCCGTATGGTTTTCCTGATCTTCCAGCTGGCCGGCGGCGTCGTGCGCATGGCGCTGACCCAGGACCAGGAGGAAAGCCGCCACACCATCGAGGACTACCGGTCGATCATCCATACGCAGTTGGGACTGTTTCTCTAGCGCCCGATTCGACCCCGTCCGGTCTGGTGGATGAGGTTTTCGAAGCCGTCGGCCAGGTTGGCTGTGCCGGCGGCAACAATCTTCGACAGGTTCCTGGCGCGACCTGGGGTCTTGTTGGCATCGAGCAGCACGGCCCTGCCCTCATGCACGACAAAGTCGAATTTGCCATAGTCGAAGCCCAGCTTCCGACGCAAGGCGCGCAGTTCGTCGGGAACCGCAACCGGCTGCCGGCGGACGGTGTCGTCGCCCTTGACCAGGCGCTGCGGCGAGACATAGCGGGTGCAGCGCTCCCGATCGCCGCAGAATATCCAGAACCGCGCCGCAAACCCGTCGGGCTCGATTTCGGGAATGAATTTTTCCACGATCAGGTCGGCACGCCTGAAAATCTCCGGCGCCACATCGGCCAGCGAGGCATGCACCTGATAACGGTCGAAGGTCTGAGCGCCCGGGAAAGGCACTGCCTTGCCGGCGCGAACGGATTTTCGGTTGAGCTGCTCCTCGGGCGTCCCCCAATGATTGAGGTTGCTCTTGACGATGACCTGGCCGCTCCAGTTGGCACCCTCCTCGAGGATCGCACCGCTGATGCGGCGCTTGGAAATGTCGGTTGCACCAAGATTGAGACAAATCGGAAATCCGCGCGCGTAGTCGACATAGTCCGATGGCGTCACTGTCGCGTCGACATGCAGGACGGCAATATCGGCGTTATGACTTGCCGAGGGTCCACGCATGATCTGCACGGAGTGACCGCGCCGTTTCAGCTCCGCCAGGACGTCGAACAGCATGTAGGGGCTGTCCTGGCGCCGCAGGAGGCCCCGCCGGCTCTGGAAGCGGTCAAATTCATGCGTTATGACGGCAATGCGGGCCATGGCCTTTCCTGCATGAGGTAACTCGCAAGGCAACCAACAGCCTGGAAGGAAATATGTCCAGCCTTTCCCCAAACCGTTCCGCATGACTGAGCATTGGGACGCAATTCGCCGTCATTGGCGGCTTCTCGGGTCGCCGCTGTGTCCACCCCCGGAAGCTGTCGCCGCCTATGAGCGCGAACTTAGCCTGCAATCAGTCGATGTGGTGCTGCTCGGGGTCACGCCGGAGCTTGCCGGCCTCGGAAGGACCATGCTCGCGATCGACGAGTCCACTGCCATGATATCGGGCATCTGGCCGGGCGATACCGCCTCACGCAAGGCGGTGATCGGCAACTGGCTGGAGTTGCCGCTGGGCGACGAAAGCGCCGGGGCGGTGATCGGCGACGGCTGTCTGTCGGCGCTGGACTCCTCGGTTGCACGGCAGGCGCTGCTTGCCGAGATCGCGCGTGTGCTGAAGTCCGATGGGCGGGCTGCATTGCGCGCCTATGCAAGCCCTCAGGTGCCGGACGATCTGCAGGAGGTCCGGGCGCTGACGCTGTCCGGTGGTGTCGCGACCTTCCACGAACTCAAATGGCGCATTGCCATGGCTTGTGCCGGCGGCGATCCCGACCGCCCCATTCCGGTGCGGGCGATCCTCGACGCCTTCGATGCGCTGTTTGCCGACCGGGAGGCCCTTGCCGCGACGACCGGATGGGAGATGCCGGTCATCGGCACCATCGATGTCTATGCGAATTCGCAGACTGTCTACAGTTTCGCCCCGGCGGCGACGCTGGTCGAAGAGGCGAGCCGGTTTTTTGACAGTGTCCGCCTCGCGCCGACAGGGACCTATGGGCTGGCTGAACGCTGTCCGCTTCTGGTGCTTAAATCGCCGCGGCGCCGGTAGGGTCTGCCGTCGGATCGCGGCACGGCTCCAATTGGCACAATTGTGCTCACCGTTCGCCTTGACTCTCGAAAGCCACGCGCTTATTTCAGCGCACGTTAGCACTCTCCCCAGGTGAGTGCTAACGCACATCCGGCACCGCCGGATCGAGGAACAGCTCTCACCGTTCTCATTCGAGGAAGAAAAAATGGCAAAGTCGAAGTTCCGCCCGCTTCATGACCGCGTGGTCGTACGCCGGGTCGAATCCGAATCCAAGACCGCCGGCGGGATCATCATCCCGGATACGGCAAAGGAAAAGCCGCAGGAAGGCGAGATCATCGCCGTCGGCTCCGGCGCTCGCGACGAAGCCGGCAAGCTGGTCCCGCTGGACGTCAAGGCCGGCGACCGCATCCTGTTCGGCAAGTGGTCGGGCACCGAAGTCAAGCTCAATGGCGAAGACCTTCTGATCATGAAGGAATCCGACATTATGGGCATCATCGGCTGATCATCGGCCTCACCGTCAACTAATTTCGGGCTTGATCGCAAGCCCCCTGCCAGGAGCTAAAAAATGGCTGCTAAAGACGTAAAATTCTCCCGCGACGCCCGCGAGCGCATGCTGCGCGGCGTCAACATCCTCGCCGACGCAGTGAAGGTCACGCTCGGCCCCAAAGGCCGTAACGTCGTCATCGACAAGTCGTTCGGCGCACCGCGCATCACCAAGGACGGCGTCACCGTCGCCAAGGAAATCGAGCTTGAAGACAAGTTCGAAAACATGGGCGCGCAGATGGTCCGCGAAGTTGCTTCGAAGACCAACGACATCGCCGGCGACGGCACCACGACCGCGACCGTTCTGGCGCAGTCGATCGTCCAGGAAGGCCACAAGGCCGTTGCCGCCGGCATGAACCCGATGGATCTGAAGCGCGGCATCGATCTGGCCGTCACCGAAGTCGTTGCGGCTCTCGGCAAGGCTGCCAAGAAGATCAAGACCTCCGAGGAAGTTGCCCAGGTCGGCACGATCTCGGCCAATGGCGACGAGTCGGTCGGCGCCATGATCGCCGAAGCGATGCAGAAGGTCGGCAATGAAGGCGTCATCACGGTTGAGGAAGCCAAGACCGCCGAGACCGAGCTGGAAGTCGTCGAAGGCATGCAGTTCGACCGCGGCTATCTCTCGCCCTACTTCGTCACCAACGCCGACAAGATGGTTGCCGAGCTCGAGGACGTCTACATCCTCCTGCACGAGAAGAAGCTGTCCAACCTCCAGGCCATGCTGCCGGTTCTCGAAGCCGTCGTGCAGACCTCCAAGCCGCTTCTTATCATCTCGGAAGACGTCGAAGGCGAGGCTCTGGCCACGCTGGTCGTCAACAAGCTGCGCGGCGGCCTGAAGATCGCCGCCGTCAAGGCGCCGGGCTTCGGTGATCGCCGCAAGGCCATGCTGGAAGACATCGCCATCCTGACCGGTGGCCAGGTCATCTCGGAAGACCTCGGCATCAAGCTCGAGAATGTCGGCCTCAACATGCTCGGCCGCGCCAAGAAGGTGTCGATCTCCAAGGAGAACACCACCATCGTCGACGGCGCCGGCAAGAAGGCCGAGATCCAGGGCCGCGTTGCCCAGATCAAGCAGCAGATCGAAGAGACCACGTCGGACTACGACAAGGAGAAGCTGCAGGAACGTCTGGCGAAGCTCGCCGGCGGCGTTGCGGTGATCCGTGTCGGCGGCGCGACGGAAGTCGAAGTCAAGGAAAAGAAGGACCGCGTCGATGACGCCCTCAACGCGACCCGTGCGGCCGTGGAAGAAGGCATCGTTGCAGGCGGCGGCGTCGCTCTCCTGCGCGCTTCGGCCAACATCAAGGTCACCGGCGTCAATGCCGACCAGGCTGCCGGCATCAACATCGTTCGTCGTGCACTGCAGGCTCCGGCCCGTCAGATCGCTTCGAACGCAGGTGCTGAAGCTTCGATCGTTGCCGGCAAGATCCTCGACAACAAGGGCGCGACCTACGGCTACAACGCCCAGACCGGCGAGTATGGCGACATGATCGCCATGGGCATCGTCGACCCGGTCAAGGTCGTTCGTACCGCTCTCCAGGACGCGGCTTCGGTCGCCGGCCTGCTCGTCACCACCGAAGCCATGATCGCGGAGGCTCCCAAGAAGGAGTCTGCTGGCGGCGGCATGCCTGGCGGCATGGGCGGCGGCGGCATGGGCGGCATGGGCGGCATGGATTTCTAATCCAAGCTATCCGGCTTATGCATACGGAAAGGGCGCCGAGAGGCGCCCTTTTTGTTTTGGAAAGCGGATGGTTAGGCGGCGCTGTCCGCCTGCCGCGCAACCTTGCCTGCAAGCACCGCCTGCTCGACAAGCGCCGCCACCTCGTCGGCCACCACCAGCACCGGTGCACGGTCGCGGGTGGCCCTCGCAATCACCATCAGCCCTTCCAGCGAGGATTCGACCAGCAGTGCCAGGGCATGCGCCCGGCGTTCGGGCACTCCTGCCCTGACAAAGGCCTGTCGCAGCAAGCCGATCCATTGCTCGAAAGCCGATCGGCAGAGTTCCGCCAGTTCCGGCACATCGGTGGGTGAATCCAGCACCACCGGCGCGATGGGGCAACCCAGCGAAAAATCATTGTCCTCCAGCATGCGCCCGACCGACTGGTAGATGTGATGGACGGCCACTGCAGGATCGCTCTCGGCTGCCAGTGCTTCGCCCAGCCTTTTCGTGACGTCGGCAACGCTGTTGCGCGTCACCTCGATGACCAGTTGGTCCTTGCCGCCTGGGAAATGAAAATAGAGCGAGCCGCGCGGCGCCCCGCTGGCCCCCAGAATGTCGTTGAGCGAGGTGCCGTGATAGCCGCGCTGCCTGAGCAACAGGCCTGTGGTCTCGAGTATGCGGGTGCGGGTGTCGTTGGCCATGTCAACCTCTGTCAGCAGTGACGCATTATAGGCCTTGCCAAGAATATGACAATCGGTCTATATAATATGTAGATCAGTCTATAGATTATAAGGAGAATGACATGCGCAGCTACCGTCTTGAAGGGTTTGGTGGAACCGAATCCCTGGCGATGCGCGACGAGGCGCGGACGGAACCGAAACCGCATGAGATCGTGGTGCGAGTCCGCGCCGCCTCGCTCAATCGGCGCGACACGATGATCCTTGGCGGCACCTATCCGTTGCCGCCGCGGCAAGGCATCGTGCCGCTGAGCGACGGCGCCGGTGACGTCGTCGCAATCGGCGATGCCGTCACCCGTTTTGCCGTCGGCGACCGCGTCACCGGCAGCTACTTCGCCCGCTGGATCGATGGCCGCATCAATGCCGGTCTGATCGACCAGCTCGGCTGTACGCTGGACGGCATGCTGACTGAGTTTGCCGTGCTCGACGAACAATGGGCGGCGCGACTGCCCGATCATCTGAGCTGGCACGAAGCGGCGACGCTGACCTGCGCCGGCGTGACGGCCTGGAACGCGGTGACCGGGACCCGGATTCCGAAGCCTGGTCAATGGGTTCTCACCATCGGTTCGGGTGGCGTTTCGCTGTTTGCTCTGCAGTTCGCCAAGTTGCTCGGCTGCCGGGTTATCGCCATCACATCGCGCGCGGAGAAGGCCGACAGGCTGCGGGCGCTGGGCGCCGACCTCGTTGTCTCCAGCACCGACATACCGGAATGGGGCGGCTGGGCGCGCGAGCAGACAGGCGGCATCGACCTCGTCGTCGAAACCGGCGGCCCGGCCACCTTCGCGCAGTCGCTGATTGCCAGCACGCTTTATGGACACATCGTGCTGCTGACGCTGCAGGACGCCAGTGGCAGATCGATCGAGATGCCGGCAGCGCTTTATCAGCGCAGCCTCGCCACCATCAGCCGCCTGTTCGTCGGCAGCCGCAGCAATCTCGAGGCCATGCTGCGCGCCGTGTCGCAGCATCGCCTCAAGCCCGTTGTCGACAGGGTCTTCCCCTTTGCCGAAGCCCCCGAAGCGTACCGCCACTTCCAGCAGGGCGACGTGTTCGGGAAGGTTGTCATCGACTGCGCCTGACCCAATTGCCCGCTTTTCAACCCCGAACCAGGAGAACGACCATGACCATCCGTGAAGCTTCCGCAGAATGGCAAGGCACGCTGAAGGAAGGCGGCGGCCGTCTGCGGCTTGGCAGCGGCGTCTTCGAAGGCGCCTATTCCTTTCCGTCGCGGTTCGAGAACGGTCCGGGCACCAATCCCGAAGAGCTGATCGGGGCAGCACATGCCGGCTGCTTCTCGATGGCGCTGACCTTCATCCTCGGCCAGGAAGGCCACGTCGCCCGCACCATCCGCACCGTCGCCAAGGTGCATCTCGGCGCGACCGCCGCCGGGCCGACGATCACCCGCATCGAGCTCGAAACGGAGGCGGAGGTCACGGATCTCGCCGAAGACGAGTTCGAACGCCTGGCGCAGTCGGCCAAGGCGACTTGCCTCGTCTCGCGCGCCTTGGCCGGCGTGCCTCAGATCACCCTAAAGGCCGTGCTGGTCAAAGCCGTCAAAGATCAATGAAACCGGGAGAATATGATGAAACAGGAGCTTATCATGGACGCAGCCGGGAATGATTTGTCCCGGCAGACGGCCGAGATCATGCATCGCTTCAACGATGTGTTCCAGCTGCACGATCCGTCCGCGCTTGCCGAGTTGGTGGCGCAGGATTGCGTTATCGAAAACACCGTGCCGGCGCCGGACGGCGCCCGCCATGCCGGCAAAGAGGCGTGCATTGACCTATGGTCGGCGATCGCCACCCAGCCCGGCACGCGCTTCGACCTCGAGGAAACCTTCGTCGCCGGTGAACGGGCGACGATCCGCTGGCGCTACTTCATGGCCGACGGCAACTCCATCCGCGGCGTCAACCTGATGCGTGTCGCGGACGAGCTGATCGTCGAGGCGATGGGTTACGTCAAAGGATAGAAGCGTTGCCCGGCACTCCCGTTCCCAGCCCGGAATCTCGCTCAAGTCGAGTTTCCGGGCCGGTTTTCTGGTCACTGGATGACGCGGTGCAGCTTCACCGTGGTGCTGGGACTGTTCTGGATGGTCTGGAAGATCACGCAATAGCGATCCGTGAGTTCGAGCAGTTGGTCGAGCTGACTTTGGGGAGCGTCGGTGTCGATGTCGAACCGCAAGCGGATTTCCTTGAAGCCGACTGGAACACCCGCAGTCACGCCGAGCGTGCCGCGAAGATCGACGTCACCTTCCGCGGAAACTTCGGCGGACCTGATCGGAATTTCGAGCACGGCCGCCGCCGCGCGCATCGAGACACCGGCGCATGCGATCAGCGCCTCCAGCAGCATGTCGCCGGAGCACAGTTCCTGGCCGCTGCCCCCGGCCATCGGATGGATGCCGGCAAGCGCCAGCCCGCGTCCGGTCTCGACCTGGCAGGTGACGGTGGACGCGTCGGCGACGCCTTTGGCCTTCAAGGTGAGGAACGCGGCCTTCGCATCCCTGCGATAGAGATCCTTGATCGGCTCCTGCGTGGCGCGAAATGTTGCGATTTCCATGAACAATCTCCTGTCTTGAATTGTCGTTGTCAAAAATGGCGAGCAGTGGCCGGGCACCCTTATTCCGGCACCGCGATGCCGGAGCCGCCGAGCTCAGCCGGAAAGTCCCTGAGCTTGGGCAGCCCGTCCTTCATCGGCAGCACGGTCTCAGCGTAGTTGACGTGAACCCCAGGCGTGAATTTCACGCCTGGTATCGTTGCCGCATAGACATCGACCAGGCCGAGCGGCGGATGAACGGTCATCAGATGACCACCGCATTTCGTGCAGAACTGGCGATCGCTCATTTCGGTCTTCTCGAACCCGGACAGGAACTCCGCGCCCCCGGTGACCTTGACGTTCTGAGGCTTCCACAGCGTGAATGCGTTCACGGGAGACGCCGACCACGATCGACAAGAACCGCAATGGCAATAGCCCATTGCCTCGGCGGCTCCGTGCACTTCGATTTCCACGGCGCCGCAAAAACACCCGCCCTTATGTACCGTCATGACTTTTGTCCCTGGTTGGTTTCGACAGCACTCAGCGCCCACTCTCGGCAGCGCTTGAGCACCGGTGCAGGTTTAGGAGTTCTGGCCGCGAACTGAATGATACGGCGTCCGCCTCGCTTGACAGCGCGTCCGGAACTCGAAAGGGATGGCTCACCGGCTAGCCGGGTGCGGGACGAAACGGAATGGCCGGGGATGCTCTGTCTGACCTGTTGAGGACGGTACGCCTTACCGGCGCGACGTTTTTTGACATTGAGGGCCACGAGCCGTGGGCCGTCTGCTCGCCGGCGCCATCGTCCATCCTGCCGAAGATCCTGCCCGGTGCGGACCATCTGATCTCCTACCATGTGGTAACGGCCGGTCGCTGCTTCGCGCGCATCGTCGGCCAGGAAGCGATCGCGCTGGAGGCCGGCGAAGTCGTCGTCTTCACCAGGAGCGACCCGCATATTATGTCCAGCAATCCGGCGCTGCGCGCCGATCCCCCGACAGCCGACGTTCTCGACATCGCAACAGCCGGCCGGATGCCGTTTTACATCAACTGCGCCGGCGACGGCGCGACCTCGGCCAGGCTGGTTTGCGGCTATCTCGCCTGTGATGCACAGCCTTTCAATCCACTGCTCGAGGCTTTGCCGCCGGTGATCAAGGCCGGAGATGCCAAAGGCGATGGCGGCTGGCTCAGCCAGTTCATCAACCTGGCTGTCACGGAGGTGGCGCAAAAGCGCGCAGGCAGTGAAACGGTGCTCACCAAACTGAGCGAACTGATGTTTGTCGACGTGTTGCGCCGTTACTTGGAATCGCTGCCGCCACAAACCACGGGATGGCTGGCTGGCCTGCGCGATCTGCACCTGGCGAGGGCACTGGCGCTGATCCACGACCGGCCGGCGCATAACTGGACGGTGGAGGCGCTGGCGAAGGACTCCGCGCTGTCGCGCAGCGTGCTCGCCGAACGCTTCACCAGGCTGGTCGGCATGCCGCCAATGCATTATCTCGCCAAATGGCGCATGCAGATCGCCTCGGAACTGCTCAGCGCCGGCTCCAGCAACATGGCCAGCATCGCCGCTGAAATCGGCTACGAATCCGAGGCAGCGTTCAGCCGCGCCTTCAAGAAGATGATCGGCCTTCCGCCCTCGGCCTGGCGTCTAGGCATCCGGACCGGATCCGGAACCGACGAAGAGTAGGCCGAGGCCTGGCAGCTCCTGTTCTATCGATCAGCCAGCGCCAGCTTGGCGCCGAGCATGACAAAGGCGCCGGCGAAGGTGCGGCGCATCCAGGTCAGCACCATCGGCCGCGACACGACATGGCTGCGGATCGAGGCCGCAAAGATCCCGTAAGCGACGAAGACGACGAAGGTCAGCAGCATGAAGACGCTCGAGAGTTCGAGCATCTTGGCAAATGCGTTCGGTTCGGTCGTGCTGACGAATTGCGGCAGGAAGGCAAAGAAGAAGATCGACAGCTTCGGGTTCAGGATGTTGATCAGGATACCGGAGGTGATGACCTTGGCTGCCGAGCGGGGTGCCGCGTTTTCATCGACGCTCAGGCCGCCCTTCTCCTTCAGCGTGTTCCAGGCCATGTAGAGGAGATAGGCGACGCCGAGATATTTCAGCGTCTCGAAGGCGACAGCACTTGTGTGCAGCAGCGCCGCCAGGCCGGTGATGGCGGCGGCCATATGCGGGATGATGCCAAGCGTGCAGCCGAATGCAGCAGTGATCGAGGCGCGCGCGCCTCGCGAAAGCCCGGCGCTCAGCGTGTAGAGAACGCCGGTGCCGGGCGAAGCCACGACGATCAGCGACGTCAACAGGAATTCGATGCTCATGGTTCCTCCAACGCCCTGCCCGTGGTGGAAGCTATCGGGGGATGTGGGATCAGGCAAGGTGGGCGTCGACTAGATCGTTGGCATCCCGTGCGCCTTGCGCGCCATCAGGCAATCGTCGCCGCCAGGCATGCAGGCGTGGCAGACGTCCGGGCGGATCTCGTAGATGCCGCAGGCCGTGTGCTTGCCGATCTCGCCCGTAAGCGCCGAACAGCGCACGCCTTCGCAGCGCATCCCGGACAGGTCGGCGGACACGAACTTTTCCGGAATCCGGTCAAGTTGCGCATCGTCCTCGGTCGAGAAGCGCGGCCATTCGGCCGAGTAGGAGCAGCAGGCGCCGCAGCTCTGGCAATCGAAAACCGGCTGGTCGTCCTGTTTTGACGAACGGATATCCCTGGCGGCCAACGCGACCAGCCCAGGCGCTGCGAGATTGCGATCGGCTTGGTGCGGCAAGGCGCTATTTCTTCTTGCCTGCCTTGCCCTTGGGCGTGGCGGCTGGCGCCTCGAACAGATCGGTCGCCGACGGTTCGGCGGCCTTCGGCGCGGCAGCGGGCTTGGCCTGCTTTGCTGTGGCAGCAGCCGGCGCTGCCGGCTGGTCCTTGGTGGAAAACTTTATGGCCATGTCAGTCCTCGTCGGAAAAGCGGGATGATGGTGCGCGCGGATTGCGCAAGCGGCCGATCAGCGCCGAGACCGCTGTGATGTTCATTTCCTCGGGCGACCAGTTCCTCGCCTCGGCAATGTGGTGCGCCGCCAGTTCGCGATGCGTGCTGCCGCTATAGGCGGCATCCTGGTAGGTCACGCGCTCCTGGGTCTTTTTGTCCTCGCGGACATATTCGACCAGATAGTTCGGGGCTTCGGCACGGCCGCGCACGCCGACGCGCACCTGGGCATCGCCATGCGCGCGCTTGCAGCGCTCGAGCTTTTCCAGCACACGGCGGACATATTCGACCGGCTTGTCCAGGCCCGGGACCATGGACGCTATGGTCGCATCGGCATCGATCGGCGTCGGCGGTACGCGCTTGGTGGCCATCAGCGTTTGCCTGCCCGCTTCGGCAGCGCCGCAAGGGCTGCGGCCGCTGCCATGTCGTCGGCTTCCTTTTCCTTGCGCAGTTCGCGCAAGCGCGCGGTCTTGGCTTCGCGAGCCTCGCTGACGGCATCACGCTCGGACAGGATGCGGTTGAGTGACATCGACTGGGTTTGCGTCTTGCTGAACAGCGAGCCGGCCTGGTCGGCAGTCTTGGATTGAGTGGTCAAAACTTTCTCCTGTCGGGAGCCTGGTGCCGATAGAGCGAGAGCGGTCTTCGATTACGACCAAAGCAATACGGCAGCGGGGCAGTATGGGCGGTTCAGATTGCTGGATCGTCCCTTAGCACGTTCCGGCCGGCGTGCGGCGCACTTTTAGCGGCATGACGCACAAAATGAAAAAGGCCAGGCACCGCCTGACCTTCCATGAAAGCGCCGCGCATCCAGTTGGATGCGCAAGGCGCTCCTTTCAGCCTTTCATCGGTGCCAGTACATCCGTGGTCACCGGAAGGCCGAATTCCTTATCAGGCCGCCTTCAACTGGTCGGCGGACATCTTGCCCGACTTGTTGTCGCGGGTCATCTCGTAGCCGAGCTTCTGGCCCTCGACGATGTCACGCATGCCGGCGCGCTCTACGGCCGAGATGTGGACAAAAACGTCGGCGGAGCCGTCGTCAGGCTGAATAAAACCAAAACCTTTGGTGGCGTTGAACCATTTCACTGTGCCGGTGGCCATGAAGAACCCTTTCCCTGGCAAATATTCGTTCACCATCGTGCGACTGCACAACAGCGTTTTGTCTCGATTTTTGATGGGGAAGTTCGTCAAAGGCGCGCATCATGCGCGGATAACAAAAGTCGGTCAAACAAATATCGACATGTTTCTTATAGACTTCTTTTAGCGCCGAGTCAATTTCTGGTTGGCCGGAGCCCAAATTCAACCTGAGGGTGCCTGAGGCATAAGCCTCAACTGACGAGGTGGCGGAGCTCGAGGCGTTCCAAAAAATATTCCACGCCCCGGAACCAGTCGCAAGCCGGCGCATTTCCGTGGTGTCAGCAATTCAGAGAGCAATCTCGGTAATGCTGGCAAAAGAACGCCTCCCGCACATTAAACGGTGCGAGAGGCGTTCTTGTAAGTGCCGTTGTCTGACGCAATTCCCAAGGGAAAACCGTTTCACACTTTCCTTAAACTCACGCTGGCGGCCTACAGGATCGCGCTGATCAGCGGCAGGATCTCGTAGTGGAAACCGCGGCCGGAGCTCGACACCGGATCGCCGTCGGTGACCGCTCTTGCCTCGGCTTCGCTGCCGACACGCAGGATCAGCAGACTCCAAGGGCCGGCCGGGTCGGCGACCGGCCCGGCGAGGATCATGGTGCCCTCGGCAAGCTTGCCGCGCAGATAGTCGGCATGCCGGCCCATCAACTCCCTCTCCTCCTCCGTCAGGGTGAAGGCGAAGTCCGGCCGAGGCGGGATCAGCCGGCAGTGGAAGATTGTTGGCGCGGTAGTCTCACGCGGTCCATCATTGCTGGCCATCGGTCACTCACCGTGATGTCATTAGTGGTCCTATTCGTCCGGGCCGGGTTCCGGCCAGGTCTCCTTCGCTGCTTCCGCATACCAGTGCCGCATCGCCGGCGTTGCCAACACGGCGTCGACATAGGCGCGTGTATCCGGCGCCAGTTCGCCGCCATAGGTGTCGAATCGGGTGACAACAGGTGCATACATGGCATCGGCCGCGGTGAAATGACCGAACAGGAAGGGGCCGCCCTTGCCGTATTGTTCCCGGCACTGGCGCCAGATCGTTTCGATGCGCGCGCGCTGCATTTCGCCTTCGGCGTCGAGCGGCTTGTGGGCCTTCGGCCGGCGCAAATTCATCGGCCAGCCATAGCGCACCTCGCGAAAGCCGGAATGCATCTCGGTCGCCACCGAGCGGGCCAGCGCTCGGGCGCCGATATCCTGAGGCCAAAGCTTTTTCTCCGGAAACAGGTCGGCCAGATATTCAAGGATGGCAAGGGTTTCCCAGACAATCCTGCCATTGTGATTCAACACTGGCACAAGGCCGGTGGGCGAGACTTTCGCCAGAGCGGCAAAGGTTTCGGGCGTGCGCAGGCGCACGAAACCTTCCTCGAAAGGGATCTCCAGATGCTTCATCGCCACCCATGGCCTCAGCGACCAGGACGAAAAGCACTTGTTGGCGATGATGAGCGTAAATTCAGCCAAGGCGGTCTCCCCAAAATTTCGTCACACTAGTCACACGATACGACGCGGCAAAGCGTTTCGGCGACCATATAAGCGACCATATGCGACGATGATCGGCCGCCCAGGGAACCTAAGCCAAGCCGGCCCGTTTGCCTCCTGCGAAGGGATCCCCGGAAACCCCAGGAGATGTAAAGATGGTGAACAAGGATCAGGTTGCCGGCGTGGCCAAGCAGGTCAAGGGCTCGGTCAAGGAGGCCGGCGGCAAGGCGACCGGCAACAGGCAGACCCAGGCCGAAGGCACGGCCGACAAGACCGCCGGCAAGGTGCAGAAGGTCTATGGCGACGTGAAGGACAAGATCAAAAAGGCGCTCTGATTCGATCTTGCAGGCAATGAGGAAGGCGGCTCAAGGCCGCCTTTTTCTTGTCAGACGCTGAGGCTTTTGCTGAAGGCGCTGGTGAACTTGACCTCGCCGTGGTCGCCGGCCGCCTCGCCCAGCACCACGTCCATGCTGTCCCCGGTTACCCTCACCAGCGCGAAGCCACCCAAATAGGCAGCCTTCGGCTTGAACAGGTCGAGGCCATCGCTGTTGTAGATCATCGGCACTTCGTGCTGATGGCCATGGAAGATGGCGATGACATTGTAGCCCTTCAGCGCCGCCAGCATCGCCTGGCGGTCGGCCTCGCTCCACCAATGCGGCGCGCCTGCGCCGTCATCGTCATAGGTGCGCTTGGCCGGGTCCCAGCGCTCGACCGAGAAAGTGTCCCAGCCATAGTGCTGGAACAGGATGACGGGACGGCCATCCGCCGCGTAGGTCGCCAGATCCTGCTTCAGCCACGGCAGGCTGCTCACCGCGCCATGGCCGGTGTCGCCGGCAAAGCGGTGGGTCTGGACGAGATGCAGGCCGCCCCAGTCCCAGGAATAGCAGTCGGTGTCGACATCGTATTCGGTGGCCGGCACCGGGGGCTTGAAGAACACGCCGGGGCGATGGTTGACCTCGACATAGTCGCGCAATTCGCGCCGGTACCAGTCGACGTGCGGCGGCGAGCCGTTCTGGTCGAGATCGTGGTTGCCGAGGCCGACATAGACCGGCATGTGCACGCGATCGGGACCGACGCCCTGTTGATAGCGCTGGCTGAACTGCAACAGTTGCGTGCCTTCGCTGGGCTCGGTGATCTGGCCGCCGCCATCGTCGGTGATGTCGCCGCCGACAACGAGGCCGAGCGGCGCATCGATGCGGCCGCCGGCCGAACGCAGGCGGGTTGCAACGCCATCGATCTCGACTGGCCATTGCCGGCCGGCCAAGCCATTGAGGACAGCGACATTGCGCAACAGCGCGGCATCGGTCTTGCCTTCCTCCAGGCAGTTGGGGCTGAGGCCGCTCGACATGCGGCAGGCATGGACATCGGCGATGAACAGAAAGGTGGCGTCGATGGGCTGGATGCGCTTGCCGGTCTGGCCAAGCGCGGCGCGCGGCAGCATGCCAGCCATGGCAAGGCCGGCTGCCTGTGCGAGGAAATTGCGACGGGAGAGGACGAGCTTGCGATTCATGACCTGAAATTCAGCACAGCCGGCGCCCCACCGTCCAGTTGCCAGGAATGGCAGGTCGACACGGCACTGAGGCTCTGGCATTTCTTGGGTCATGCTGGCGCGCAGCAAATACAAGCAGAGGGGAGGATTTCATGAGAGCCGTTTCGATAGGCGTGGTGCTGGCTGGGTTGCTGCCGGCGGCTGCGGTGCATGCCGCCGATTGTGTCGACGCAAAATCGGCCAAGGCCGGCTTCGTTCTGGAAATGCCCGGCGTCCGCAGCGAGTTTCGGCCGGTGGCCGGCGGCATGGTCTCCGTTGCCAACACCTACGAATCGCAATCGCCGCAGACACAGTTCCTGTTTGCCGGCCTGGTCGAAGTGTTTCGCGACAGCGATACCGGACGGGTGGCGACGATCCCGTTTTCCGATCTGCGAAAACTGTTTCCGCTGAAGACGGGAGCCAAGAGCACGATCGAATTCGTCGAGCTGTCGCCGAACAAGCAGCCGAAGAGCACCAAGACGCTGAGCCTGGTCGTCAAGGGCAAGGAGACGTTCAGTGTCGGCGGCTGCAAATACAACGTGCTGGCGGTCACGGAGACCTTCAAGAACGGCGCCGGCGAAACGCTGGACACATTTACCGCGCTTTATGCGCCTGATCTGCAAGCGTCCCTCGCCCGGCGCTACGACGAAGGGACCAGCGCGGAATCGGTGAACGGTTACGAGACGATCAAGCCGCTTTCCAACTAGAACAGCGCAGTTCCGGCCTCAAGGTTTTCCCGGCCGCAGCAGGATCCTGCTACGCCGCTTCGCTCTGCTCGGGAATGGCGGCGTTGAGCTACCCTGAAGTTCGGCCAGGCAATCGCGCAGCACGCTGGCATCCTGTGCCGCCTTGGCCATCGACATGGCGCCGGAATAGGCGGCGATGGCGAGTGCCGCAAAGCGCTCGGGGTCGGTGCCCTGCTCCCTCCCCGACTGCTGGTCGGCTCGCACCTTGTCGGCAACCGCCTGACGCCATCCGGCAAAGATATCGTCCAGAGCGGCGCGGAAATCCGGGTCAGCGAGCGACAGTTCATGCGCCAGATTGTTGAGCGGACAGCCGCGCACGAAGCCTTGCTGCTCAAGCTCGGTCGCCACCGCCTCGAACACCGCGCGCACGCCTTCGCGCGCCGAGCCTGCCGCCCGTACAGGGTTGATCCAGGTTTCATCGAGGGCCGCTGCCACGCGCTCCTCGATCACCGCCAGAGCGAGCGCCTTCTTCGTCGGGAAATGATGATGCAGCGCGCCGCCGCTGACGCCTGCGGTCGTCATCAGCTCGCCAAGGGCGGATGCATGATAGCCACGCGCCTGGAACGACGCTTCGGCGATATCGAGCACCTTGTTGCGCAGCCCTTCGGGATCGTTGGTGCGTTTTCGCGGCGGCCCTTTCGGAGCCCGAGCAATCTCTGCTGACATTTGCCAACGATAGCAGATTGACAAAACAGGACAACCGGTCTGTTTTAACCGGATGATCATCCTGTTTTTTGGAGACGACACAATGACCGTACCCCTGAATGCGCCTGCGGCGGCAAAACTGCTCGCTTCGCCTGTCGTCGAGTTGCGGCAGTACACGCTGAAGCCGGGCCGGCGCGAGACGCTGATCGACATCTTCGACAGTCGGTTCATCGAAGGCCAGGAACACGCCGGCATGACCATCATCGGACAGTTCCGCGACCTCGACCGCCCCGACATATTCGTCTGGCTGCGCGGCTTCGGTGGCATGGAAGCGCGGAAGCAGGCGCTCACCGCCTTCTATGACGGGCCGGTGTGGACGGCGCACCGCGACGCCGCCAATGCGACGATGATCGATTCCGACGATGTACTGCTCTTGAAGCCGGCATGGCCAGGCGCCGGCTTCGATCTGTCAGGCGCGCAGCGAGGCGCCATGCCGCCGGATGGAAAGCTGAGAGCAGACAATCGCTTGACCGGTGTTGTTGTCATCCAGATTCATCATCTGCGGTCTGGCGCCGAAGCCGATTTCGCCGGCAATTTCGACACATATGCCCTTCCGGTCCTTATCGGCGCCGGCGGACGGTTGCTTGGCGCCTTCATCACCGAGCACGCCGAAAACAGCTTTCCCCGCCTGCCGGTGCGCTTGAGCGAAAACGTCTTTATCGCGGTGACGGGTTTCAACAGTCCCGAGGCGCATGCCAATTACGAAGCCGCAGTTGCCGCTTCGCTCCAATGGCAAGCGGCCGATGTGACCTGGCGGACCGAAACCTTGCGCCTGACGCCGACGTCGCAGTCGCTGCTGCGGTAACCGGATCGGCACGCGGCCAACCGAAGTTCATACTGAGCGATAGGCCGGCGGCTTGACCGCCCTCGCCGATCGGCATTGCCTTCGTGACGCGGGCAACAGCGAGAGCATTCGATGCGACTTGGCCTTCAATGAGACTTTCTGGCAAGCGAGCACTGGTGACCGGCGGCTCGGACGGCATCGGCCTGGCGATATCGGAAGCTTTCTTGCGCGAGGGCGCCGACGTGCTGATCGTCGGTCGCGACACCAGCAAGCTCGAGACCGCCCGCGAGACACTTGCGGCGGCGGGCAACGTCGGCACCCAGTCGGCCGATCTCTCGACCTCTTCCGGCATCGATGCCGTGGTCGATCGCGCGAAAGCAACCGGCCCACTCGACATCCTCGTCAACAATGCCGGCGTCGCTTATCTGGTGCCTTTCGAGACCGTCACCGAGCACCAATTCCAGCAATCCTTCGCGCTCAATGTGACGGCGGCGTTCTTCCTTACCCAGCGGCTGCTGCTGCATCTCGGCGCCAACGCCTCCGTCATCAACATCTCGTCCTACTTCGCCGACAAGATGATCCCGAAGCGGCCGTCGAGCCTGTATTCCTTGTCCAAGGGCGCGCTGAATTCGCTGACCAAGTCGCTGGCCTTCGAGCTTGGTCCGGGCGGCATCAGGGTCAATGCGATTGCGCCCGGCACGGTCGATACCGCCATGCGGCGCAAGTCGATCGACAACCTGCCGGCGGCAGCGCAGGCCGAGCTGAAAACCTATGTCGAGCGCAGCTACCCGCTCGGCCGCATCGGCCAGACCAGCGATCTTCCGGCATCGCCGTCTATCTCGCCAGCGACGAGGCGGCGTGGACCAGCGGCGGCATTTTCGCGATCGATGGCGGGTATACGGCGGGGTGACCGTTTGGACGGCCCTCTGCCTCGAACAAGCGGGCACTTGACCAAACTTCCGATACCGCGTCTGTCTGCAGATTGAGCAATGCTTCAGACATTCGTGGTGCCATGCTGTCTATCGATCCACTGATCCTCTTCTACACAACGTTCTTCAGCAAACCCGTCGATATCGCGTCGATACAGTGCGAAATGCCCGGGCGGTGGACACTGGACAAACGACGGATTTCCGAGGCCGCGGCAGTCGTCTTCCATATTCCGAACTTTCGCGAAGTTGGCGATGCCTACAAATACCCTGGTCAATATTGGGTCGCCTGGTCGATGGAATGCGGCCAAAACTACAAGCGACTTGCTGACCCCAAAATCATGCGGCACTTCGATATCATCATGACGCATGAATCCCGGTCCGATGTCTGGGTACCCTACCTTCCGCGTGCGGTGTGGTGGAAAGATGCGCTGGCCAGACCAATCGTGCCGAAAACGGAAGAAGCGCCGGTCGCACTCTTCCAGTCGGCCGGCCTGAATTATAGCGGCCGTGTCGATTTGGCGAACGAACTGGCGCGCCACATCAAGATCGATTCTTATGGCCGATATCGCAACAACCGATCGGTCTCTGGCCCCGATCTGGGCTCGAAGACCAAGATCGAAACCATTGCGCGGCACAAATTCTGCCTGGCCATGGAGAACTCGATCGAGGCCGACTATGTCACCGAGAAAATCTATGACGCGTTCATGGCGGGCACGGTGCCGATCTACCTTGGCGCTCCCAATGTGGACGAGTTCGTTCCGGAGCACTCCTTTATTGACGCCAGTGCCTTCGCCAGCGCCAGCGATCTTGCAGCCTATCTCCAGCACCTGATCGCAACGCCGCAAGACTACGAGGCTTATTTCGACTGGCGCTCAAAGCCATTGCCCGACAACCTCGTCAAACGGGTGCAATCATTGGAAACACCCGCGTTCTGCAGACTGATGAGCGTCGTGCGCCAGCGTCTGGAGGCGCGGACAAGCAAGCCTTCCGGACGGCGAACACTTCCGTTCGGCTATAGATCCTATCTCAGGACAAAGCTGCGCCGTTGGAGGAAAAAGGTTCCGAGCTGACGGTCCGCGATCAGGCGCGCTTTCAGCAAAATACGGAGAACAAAGAGCGTCTCTTGCGACGTCGAGACGGCTTCGACCTTGCCGCCATGCATCTTGGAAATCTCCGAGGCTATGTGGAGGCGCTCCCAGGGTGGACTTGAAATTCTCGGTTTCGCGATCCGAAGCTCGATCCGGATGCGATGCCGGATTTTGGTCGGGAAACTGAACAGAAGGACAAGTGCATAAGCTACCTCATCGCTGCTGTTGCCAGTGAGACGCCGGCACGGATGGTAGTTTGTGTGGCAGTGTCGCTCGTAGGTAGAGTAGGTAGACATGAATTGCGCATTGCTGATCCTGGGGGAAGTTTGCGTAGAGCAATCCGCCAGCTCGACATGATCTTATCGAGCTAAATCCGCAAGTTTCCGTCCACTTCATGGGATCAAGCCGCACTGAGGAGCAATTTCCTTCACACGAAAGTGGAGGGTGCAGGATCCCGAAGGCCGGCGCTACTGCTTCAACCGATTTACTGCCTGCCGGCCGCAATCTCTGCTTGAAGGCCATTGTGCAACGCGATACGCCGTTGCCGAATTCGATCGTCGGAGAGATAAGTGACCGCTGCCAGTACCAGAACCGAAACCGACACGTTCGGCCCCATCGAGGTTGCCGCCGACCGTTACTGGGGCGCGCAGGCGCAGCGTTCCCTCGGCAATTTCAGGATAGGCTGGGAAAAGCAGCCGGCCTCGATCGTGCGTGCGCTCGGCATCGTCAAGCGAGCGGCGGCGGAAGCCAATATGGAGTTGAAGCGGCTCGATCCGGCAGTCGGCAAGGCGATCATCGAGGCGGCGCAAGAGGTGATCGACGGCAAGCTGAACGATCATTTCCCGCTGGTCGTCTGGCAGACCGGCTCGGGCACGCAGTCCAACATGAACGCCAACGAGGTGATCTCCAACCGGGCGATCGAACTTCTGGGCGGCGTCATGGGCTCGAAGAAGCCGGTGCACCCTAACGACCACGTCAATATGAGCCAGTCGTCGAACGACACCTACCCGACAGCCATGCACATCGCGTGCGCCGAGCGCATCGTGCACGATCTGCTGCCGGCGCTGAAGCATCTGCACGCTGCGCTCGAGGTCAAGACGAAGGCCTTCGCCCACATCATCAAGATCGGCCGCACCCATACGCAGGACGCGACACCCCTCACGCTGGGCCAGGAATTTTCCGGCTACGCCGCGCAGGTGGCCTCTTCGATCAAGCGCATCGAGATGACGCTGCCCGGCCTGCAGGAACTGGCGCAGGGCGGCACCGCCGTCGGCACCGGCCTCAACGCGCCGGTCGGCTTTGCGGAAAAGGTGGCGGCGCGCATCGCCGAAATCACCGGCATTGCCTTCGTCACCGCGCCGAACAAGTTCGAGGCGCTCGCCGCGCACGATTCCATGGTGTTCTCGCATGGCGCCATCAACGCGGCGGCCGCCGCCCTCTTCAAGATCGCCAACGACATCCGCTTCCTCGGCTCCGGCCCGCGCTCGGGCCTCGGCGAACTGTCGCTGCCGGAAAACGAGCCGGGTTCCTCGATCATGCCTGGCAAGGTCAACCCGACGCAGTGCGAGGCTCTGACGCAGGTCTGCGTGCAGGTGTTCGGCAACAACGCCTCGCTGACCTTCGCCGGCAGCCAAGGTCATTTCGAGCTCAACGTCTACAACCCGCTGATGGCCTACAACTTCCTGCAGTCGGTGCAGTTGCTGGCCGACGCCTCGATCTCCTTCACCGACAATTGCGTCGTCGGTATCGAGGCTCGCGAAGACAACATCAAAGCCGCGCTTGACCGCTCGCTGATGCTGGTGACGGCGCTGGCGCCGACGATCGGGTACGACAATGCCGCCAAGATCGCCAAGACCGCGCACAAGAAGGGCACCACCTTGCGCGAGGAAGCACTGGCTACTGGGCTGGTCAGCGAGGCAGACTACGACCGCCTGGTACGGCCCGAAGACATGACGCATCCGGGTTAAAGCGATTCCAGGGAAAGTGCCTTGCGTTTCCTCGGGAAGCGCGCAGCCCTTCCTCTTGGGAATTGCGTCAACTAGAAATCCGAATCGTGTGGCGGGACAATTTGCTCCCGCCGCTGCTGGCAGCGACAAGAATTTTGCGTCGGTCGAACGATCCCGAAATGTACGTGCTGTGAACAATGTGTCGCCGGACTGGCGGCTTTGGTGAACAGTCGGCTTGGTCTATCTGACGAGGCATCAACCCTTTTTCGGAGAGCCACCATGTCCATCAACACTTCCGCTGCCGGCGCCGGCATCGCGTCCAACAGCTCCACCACCGTCCTGCTCGGCCGCATCCTGCTCGCCGCCATCTTCCTGCTTTCCGGCTTCGGCAAGCTCACCGCCATTTCCGGCACCGCCGGCTATTTCGGCGCCATGGGCCTGCCGGTGCCGACCATAACGGCCATTGTCGTCGGCGTGATCGAATTGCTCGGCGGCCTTGCCGTGCTCGTTGGCTTTCAGACCCGCATCGCCGCCTGGGTGCTCGCGGTCTTCACCATCGCCTCGGCCTTTGTCGCCCATACCGGCTGGGCCGACCAGAACCAGATGATCCATTTCCTGAAGAACGTCGCCATCACCGGCGGCTTCCTGCTGCTGGCTTCCTCAGGCCCTGGCACCTACTCGATCGACGCCAAGCGCGGCTGAGCTTTCCCTTCCCAAGCCTGAAAAAAGCGGCGTGGAATTTTCCACGCCGCTTTTTCGTTGTCTGCCCAAGCGCACGCTCGACCCATCCCTGCTAGGATCGGTCTCGAAACAGCCGGCGGACAGACAACGGAGATGACCATGCCCCGCGATGCATTGCTTCTGATTTCCCGGCTGCTGCTCGCCGTCCTGCTCGTTCCCTCCGGCTACCACGCGCTCGCCGACATTGCCGGGACGACCGGCTATTTCGCCGGCCTCGGCATGCCATTGCCGATGCTTGCCGCCTGGGGCACCGGGCTGTTCGAGTTGATTGCCGGTCTCTTGATACTGGTCGGCTTTCAGACGCCGGTCGTTGCGATACTTCTTGCCGCTTTCTGCATCGTTGCAGGCTCCATCGGCCACTACGGCCAGGGCGGCGATGACCCGATGCTCACCTTCCTGCACCAGCAGATGCTGATGAAGGATATTGCTATCGCCGGTGGATTCCTGGCGCTAGCCATGGCCGGCGCCGGGGCCTTGTCGATCGACGGGCGCCGCGCCGCGGTCTGATATCGTCAAATATCGTCCCAGGTTGATCCCTCGCCGAGGCAGGTCGACCCCCACTCCGTCTCGGCTCCGCCGAGCCACCTCTCCCCCGATCGACGGGGTAGAGGAAGGGCTCGAGCCTATTGCCGCCAACGCTTTCCAACGAGGCTCCCTTCCTTTCCCTCCGGAGGGGAGGTGGCGGTGCGAAGCAGCGACGGATTGAGGAAGCCGGTCCTCGAACGCGAGGCCGACGACGACATGGTTTTGCTGTCAGGCCGCGCCTACTTCACCGACACGCTCTGCCCACCCTCGACCGCCAGCACCAGCCGGCGGTTGGTGATCCGCGCCAGTTGCGCCAGCCGTCCGGCCGGGCGTTCGCCGTAAAGATCGGAAAGTGAGGCCGGCAGCACCAGCGCCAACGTGCCATTGCCGCGGTTTTCCCATTTCAGCCGCGGCATGACGCCGGGCATGGCCGCAGTCAGCAGATAGACGACGCGCAGCACCGCCGCCAGGATGCGGGCTCGCTCGAGATAGCGCGGCGTCGCCAGGCCGCGGATTTCCGGCGCCGCATCGTTGAACACGCCTTCGTGGCGGAACAGGCCGACCAGCGCCAGGAAGGCACGGCCGGGGTGATCGACGCCAATGAAGGAGGCGTGGGCAATGATGTTGAGCGACTGCTTGCCGCGATATTCCGGGTGTGCGCGCCAGCCTATATCGGCCAGCAGACAGGCAGCGTGGCGATAGCGCGCCTCATCCTCCGTCTCGTCGATGCCGAAGGCGGCAAAGGTCTTGTCCGTCCATTCGACAAGCTCATGCGCATGGGTGACCGAGCGCGACCGCAGCCGCGCCAGTTCCTCCGAAGCGGAGACCAGCGGATCGGCCTTCTGCTCGGCCGGGTCGAGCAGCGAATAGAGAAAGCCTTCGCGCACTCCCAATGCCGAGACGATGATCTTCGACGGCTGCATCGCCGCCATGATCTCCTGCAGCACGACCGCGCCATAGGGCAGCAGTGAACGGCGGTTCTTCGACACGCCTTCGATGCCCTTGACCTTCTCGATCTCGCCTTTCGCCACCTGCTTCAGGAAATTGGCGGCGCTGTCGACACCGATCTCATAGTGGTGCATGACGCCAAGCGGGTAGTTGGTCATTTCCATGTGCAGCCGGGCAAGGTTTCGCCAGGTGCCGCCAACGGCGTAGAAGGGCCGTCCCTGCCCGCCCTTCAACATTTTGGCGCGCGCCAGTTCGTCGCGGGTGATCTTTGCCGCCTGGGCGAGCGAATTCCTGGCCATGTCCTGCAGCCGCAGGCCACCCAACGGCAGCGTGATGCCGTCGCCGATCGCCTCGCCATTGATGTCGATAAGCTCCAGGCTGCCGCCGCCAAGATCGCCGGCAATGCCATCGGCGGGGTGGAAGCCCGAAATGACGCCAAGCGCCGAATAATGGGCCTCCTGCCGGCCAGTGAGCACGCGGATCTCGGTCTTGAGCACATCCTGGGCGCGATGGATGAAGTCGGGTCCGTTGATCGCTTCGCGGGCCGCGGCCGTTGCCAGCACAAACATGTGCTCCGCACCCGCCTGGTCGGAGAGCGCGCGGAAACGGCGGAACTCCTCCATCGAGCGCGTCACCGCCTCGGGGTCGAGCTTGCCGGTCGAAACGATGCCGCGGCCGAGGCCGGCCAGCATCTTTTCGTTGAACAGCAAGGTCGGCGAGCGCGCCAACCCTTCATAGACGACAAGGCGGATCGAGTTCGAGCCGATGTCGATGATGGACAGCGGCCGGCGATCCTGCAGCCGGCCTTGGGACGTTGAAATCATCAGCCGGTGTTCTTCTTGCGACGCTTGAACTGCGCGATGCGCTTGGGCGCATGCGACTTCAGCGCGTCACCCCGTCCCGACAGGCTCGGATTGGTCATGAAATATTCCTGCGCGTTGAACGGTTCCTCACCCTCCTCCAGCACGACGCGCCGGGAGGTTCCGTCAGCCAATACGTCGAAACTTTGCTGGTTGTCCATGATGTTGCCCAGCATGATCTGGCCAAGGATCTGTTCATGCACCGTTGGATTGGTGATCGGCACCATGGTCTCGACGCGGCGGTCGAGATTACGTGGCATCAAGTCGGCCGAGGCGATGTAGACGATCGCCTCGTCCGACGGCAGGCCATGGCCGTTGCCGAAGCAATAGATGCGGCTGTGTTCGAGGAAGCGGCCGACGATCGACTTGACCCTGATGTTTTCCGACAGGCCGGGCACATGCGGCCGCAGGCAGCAGATGCCGCGCACGACGAGATCGATCTCGACGCCGGCACGGCTGGCGTCATAGAGCGCGTCGATGATGTTGGGGTCGACGAGCGCGTTCATCTTCATCCAGATGCGCGCCGGACGGCCAGCCAGCGCGTAGGCGACCTCGTCGGCAATGTGCTTGAGGATACGGCTGCGCAGCGTAAACGGCGAGATGGCGATCCGCATCTCATCCGTCGGCTCGGCATAGCCGGTGATGAAGTTGAACAGCTGGGCGACATCGCGCGCGATCGTCGGATCGGTGGTGAAGAAGGACAGGTCGGTGTAGATGCGCGCGGTCACCGGATGGTAGTTGCCGGTGCCGAGATGGACATAGTTGCGCAGCTTGCCGTCCTCGCGCCGCACCACAAGCGACATTTTCGCATGGGTTTTGAGTTCGAGGAAGCCGAACACGACCTGGACGCCGGCGCGTTCGAGGTCGCGCGCCCAGCGGATGTTGGCTTCCTCGTCAAAGCGCGCCTTGAGCTCGACCAGGGCGGTTACCGATTTGCCGGCCTCGGCCGCGTCGACCAAGGCGCGCACGATCGGGCTGTCGTTGGAGGTGCGGTAGAGCGTCTGCTTGATCGCCACCACCTCCGGGTCGGCCATCGCCTGGCGCAGGAACTGGACCACCACGTCAAAGGATTCATAGGGGTGGTGGACGACGATGTCCTTCTCGCGGATGGCCGCGAAACAGTCGCCGCCATGCTCGCGAATGCGCTCGGGAAAGCGTGGATTGTAGGGGGTGAACTTCAGGTCGTCGCGCGGCACGGCGACGATCTCGGAAATCTGGCTGAGCGCCAGCGGGCCGGTCAGAACGCTGATGCGGCTCGAAGAGACGCCAAGCTCGCCGGCGACGAACTCGCGCAATTCGCCGGGCATCGACTTGTCGAATTCGATGCGGATGACCGAACCGCGGCGGCGCCGCTTCAGCGCCGTCTCGAACAGGCGCACGAGATCTTCCGACTCTTCCTCGACCTCGATATCGCTGTCCCGGATGATGCGGAACGTGCCGGAACCCTTGACCTCATAGCCGGGGAACAGCTTGCCGATATAGAGGCCGACAGCCTCCTCCAACGGAATGAAGCGAACGTGCTGCTTGCGGTCGGGCAGACGGATGAAGCGCTTCAGCGCCACCGGCAGGCGCAGAAGCGCGCTCATCTCCTCGCCATTCTTGCGATGGCGCAATTGCAGCGCCATCGAGAAGCCGAGATTGGGAATGAACGGAAACGGATGCGCCGGGTCGATCGACAGTGGAGTCAGCACCGGGAAAACCTGGTCCTGGAAATGGTCTTCCAGCCAGACTTTTTCATCCTTGGTCAGTGCGTCGCGGGTGATGCTCTCAATGCCTTCCTTGTTGAGCAGCAACATCAGCGCCGAAAGGCTGTTCTGCTGGTCCTCCTGCAGCCGCTCGACCTCGCGCAGCAATTGTTCCAGCTGCTGCTCCGGCGTGCGGCCGTCGGGGCTCTTGAGCGCAATGCCTTCGCGCACCTGGCCCGCAAGGCCGGCGACGCGGACCATGAAGAATTCATCGAGATTGGCGGCCGAAATCGACAGGAAACGGACGCGTTCGAGCAGCGGATGGTGCTCGTTCTGCGATTCCTCGAGCACACGCCGGTTGAACTGCAGCCAGGAGAACTCACGGTTGACGAACCTATCGGGGTTGCCGCCGTCGGGGCTCGCCACCTCGACATTGATGAATTCGCTCTGCACCGGCTTCAGTTCGTTCATGGTTCCTGCTCTTCCCCGCCAACCGTCCCTTGGAGCGCCGCTGGACGTGCCATGCCTCTAACACGCTTTTGTAACGCATGACCCTTCGGCGAAAACCATTCCGATTTCAGGGACATGCACTTAACCGGCTCACCGTATCCTCTGACAGGCTTTTGCGACAGTTTCATTTCATCGATCTTGCAAACAGGCCTGTTATGTTCCAGATGCTTTTCGACGAGATCAAGGAGACGACGATGGCAGGCGGTTCCATTCCCCATTTCCAGAACGATGCGGGCCATCCGGCAATCGACATCGGCGTCAAGGAATTCATGTGCACCGGCGCCAACCCGCCCTTCGACCACCCACATGTGTTCCTCGACATGGGCGACGACAATGAAAAGGTCTGCCCGTATTGCTCGACGCTCTACCGCTATTCGGCGAAGCTGAGGGCGACGGAAACGCTGCCGGCTGGTTGCCTTTATATCGACCAGGCCGCCTGATCCTTCCGCGACAAGCCCGATGGAAGACATAAGGTCCCGGCAGGTCATAATCGCCGGGGCCGGCATCGCCGGGCTGACCGCCGCCCTTGCCTTCGCCGGACGGGGTTATCCGGTAAAGCTTATCGAACAGGCACAGCACCTAGAAGCGGCCGGCGCCGGCATCCAGCTTTCGCCCAACGCAACACGCATTCTTCGAAAACTCGGCGCGCTCGACCGGCTGTTGCCGGCAGCGTTGCGGTCGGAAGCGGTCGTGCTCAAGGACGCCCGGACGCTGCGCGAACTGGCGCGGGTACCGCTCGGGCACGCCGCCGAAGCGCGCTGGCAGGCGCCCTATCTTGTCGCCCATCGCGCAGATGTGCAGGCAGCGCTGTTGGCGCAAATGGCTGAACGGCCGCAGATTGAGCTCATCACCGGCGCCCGCGTGACCGGCATCGTCAAAGACGCGCAATATGTCGCCGTGACCGCCGAAGTGGACGGCCGCGAGATCGAGGCACGCGGCAAACTGCTGGTCGGCGCCGACGGCGTCTGGTCGGCGGTCAGGGCGCAACTCGCAGGCGAGGACTTCGTCAAAAGCCGTTTTTCGGGCGAACTCGCCTGGCGAGTCACGATCGCGGCCGAGAGCGCCGCCGGCGAAGCCTTTGTCGCGATCGGCGCCGCCGACTGCGTCACCACGTTCCTGCATCCAGGCTTCCACATGGTCGCCTACCCCGTCAGCAAAGGCCGGGCCTTCAATCTCGCCGCCTTCACCAAGGGTGAGCGCATGGCCGAAGGTTGGTCGGGCCATGCCGATCCTGCGATCCTCACGGCTGCCCTGCGCGGCACCGCGCCGGGCCTGACGAAGCTTGTGGCACTGGCCGGCCCATGGACGGCCTTTCCGATCCACACCGTCGAACAGAAGCGGTGGACGAGCCCGCAGGGCATCGCGCTGATCGGCGACGCCGCGCACGCGATGACGCCGTTTGCGGCGCAAGGTGCCGCGATGGCGATCGAAGATGCCATCACGCTTGCCGAGGCTATCGCCGATTTCCCTGGCGATCTGCCCAGAAGTTTTCGAATCTGGGAAAATCTTCGGCGGCCGCGTGTCGCCAAGGCCGCGCGTCGTGGGGCCGTAAACCGCCTCGCCTGGCATGCTGCCGGCCCGGTGGCGATCGCCCGCAATCTGTTCCTGGCCATGCGCTCGCCCGACAAGCTCGCCGCCGACCTCGACTGGCTCTATGGATGGCGAGCGGACACTCGGCAGTCTAGATCGTCGACGTAGCGATCCTTCCCACCCCTCTGTCCTGCCGGACATCTCCCCCGCAAGGGGGGAGATTGGATGTCGCCGTCGCCTTCGCCAAAATCGCCGGCGTTGCAGCACGAGCGCCGCGGGCAAAACGGCTGATCTCCCCCCTTGCGGGGGAGATGGCCGGCAGGCCAGAGGGGGGTGCTGTCCCGCTGACTTCAAAAGATCCAACACTGTCGCGGTGCGATGAAGGACTGCTAGTTATAAAACCGCATCGACAAGCCCAGCGAGGCCGGCAGCGGGTTCCACCAGCCGGTGCGCAGGCCGGCGGTGCGCAGGCCGGCGGCTGTCCAGGTGTTACAGCCGACAAGCGCGTTGAAATGGCCGTTCGCCTCGAAGAAGCGGTCGAAGCTGGAATAGGCGGCGTTCTCGATGACGACCGGACCATGCGGCCCTTGCTGGAAACTCGCGTCGATATAGTTGAGCAGCGCTGCAAAACGTTCCTCATCGATGTCGAAACCGGTGACAGCAGGGTGCGGCTCGGCGATGGTCCCGGCGATATCGACATGCATGACCGAGGCGTCCAGTGTCAGCGCCTTGAGGACGGGCACTGCTTTCAGCTGCGACCAGCTCGGCGTCTCCAGATAGAAGGCCCGGCCGCCCCAGCCAAAGACGATGTAGCGCACTTCCGGGGCGTCGACAGGGATGCCGGCAGCGACCAGGAAATGGAAGCGCCGGCGCACCTCGTCATCGACTGGAATGGCGATGTCGGTGTGGATCGGATTCTCCAGCACCAGAATATGGCGCGTGCCCTCACCCGCCGCTGACGCCGGCCACAGCGGACGCGGCACCAGCGTGCCGAGCGCGGCAGCGAGCGCGACCACGATAATCAGCATGGCCACGAAACGCAGGGCTTTTCTCATGCGGCGGCGGCTTTGTGTTTCAATGGAGAAGATCAACCCCCCAGATAGCAAAAGAGCCCGGCCGCATTACGGCCGGGCTCTTTTGGTTCGCATGAAAATGCTCAGTGCAGGATCTGCGACAGAAACAGCTTCGTGCGCTCGTGGCGCGGATGGTCGAAGAACTCGGCCGGCGTGTTCTGTTCGACGATCTGGCCCTGATCCATGAAGATCACCCGGTTGGCGACTTTGCGGGCAAAGCCCATTTCGTGAGTGACGCACAGCATGGTCATGCCTTCCTCGGCCAGGCCCACCATCGTCTCCAGCACTTCCTTGATCATTTCGGGATCGAGCGCCGAGGTCGGCTCATCGAACAGCATGATGCGCGGGTTCATGCACAGCGAACGCGCTATCGCCACGCGCTGCTGCTGGCCGCCCGACAGCTGGCCCGGATATTTGTTGGCCTGTTCGGGGATCTTGACGCGCTTGAGGAAGTGCATGGCGATTTCCTCGGCCTGCTTCTTCGGCGTCTTGCGCACCCAGATCGGCGCCAGCGTGCAGTTCTCCAGGATGGTCAGATGCGGAAACAGGTTGAAGTGCTGGAACACCATGCCGACCTCGCGGCGCACCTCGTCGATCTTCTTGAGATCGTTGGTGAGTTCCTTGCCGTCGACGATGATCTTGCCCTTCTGGTGCTCTTCCAGCCGGTTGATGCAGCGGATCATGGTCGACTTGCCCGAGCCCGAAGGACCGCAGATGACGATGCGCTCGCCGCGCATCACCTTGAGGTTGATGTCCTTCAGCACATGGAACTCGCCATACCATTTGTGCATGCCGATGATGTCGATTGCGACATCGGTGGTCGAAATGTGCATCTTCTTGGCATCGACCTTGATCTCTTCGGCGCTGACGGCGTTTTCTATGACCATGGCAGGTTCCCCTTTTTGTTCTGTCTTTTAGCTATGATGCATGTCGTTGTCCCAAAACCGCTAAACACTTTTGGGCGACATGCATCAACGTTTGTGGCCGGTGTCGAGCCGGCGTTCCGTGTACATCGAATACCGCGACATGCCGAAGCAGAACAGCCAGAAGACGAAGGCTGCAAAGATGAGACCGGATCTCGCGGTCTGTGGGGTCGCCCAATTGGCGTCCGAGAAGTTCTGCTTGACGACGCCAAGCAGGTCAAACATCGAGATGATGATGACGAGGCTTGTGTCCTTGAACATACCGATGAAGGTATTGACGATGCCGGGGATGACCAGCTTCAGTGCCTGCGGCAGCACGATCAGCACCATCTTCTGCCAGTAGCCCAGGCCAAGCGAATCCGCACCCTCATACTGGCCCTTGGGGATCGCCTGCAGGCCGCCGCGCACCACTTCGGCCATATAGGCGGCGGCAAACAGCGAGACGCCGATCAGCGCCCTGAGATATTTGTCGAACGAAACCCCGGCGGGCAGAAACAGCGGCAGCATGACGCTGGCAAAGAACAAAACGGTGATCAGCGGGATGCCGCGAACGAACTCGATAAAGACCACGCACAGTGTCTTGACGATCGGCATCTTGGAGCGCCGGCCAAGCGCCAGCACGATGCCCATCGGCAGCGACACGGCAATGCCGACAAAGGACAGGCTCAGCGTCACCAGCAGCCCGCCCCATAGCTGGGTCTCCACATGCGGCAGGCCGAAGATGCCGCCGACCAGGAGCACGAACGCGATGATCGGCAATGCCAGGAATAGAAGAATGGCGTTCAACCCCTTGCGCGGCACGCGTGGCATCAGCAACGGCACCAGCAGCGCCACGAACAGGACGGCGACCAGGATCGGCCGCCAGCGCTCTTCCAGAGGATAGCGGCCAAGCATCAACTGGCCGAACTTCGCGTTGACGAAGGCCCAGCAGGCGCCTGACCAGCCGTCCGGCTGGATGCCGCCTTGCGCCACCGTGGCGCATACAGTCCGGTCCGGCCCCGTCCACTGGGCGTTGATGAAGGCCCAGTTGACGACGGGCGGCACGATCATCACCACCAGCGCAATAGCCACTATAGTCAGGATGACGTCGCCCACCGAACCGATCAGGTTCTTGCGAACCCAGGCCAAAGGCCCCCGCACGCCGGCCGGGGCTTGTTGAGCGAGTGCCATTTCGGTCCGCACCCAGGAGGTATCATGTTCCTGCATGGTCTTACCTCTCCACCAGCGCCATCCTGGCGTTGACCACATTCATCACCGCCGACGTCACCAGGCTGATGATGAGATAGACGACCATCATGATCAGCACACCCTCGACCGCTTGACCGGTCTGATTCAGCACTGTGCCGGCGATCGCCGTCAGGTCGGGGTAACCGATGGCAATGGCCAGCGACGAGTTCTTTGTCAGGTTGAGATACTGGCTGGTCAGCGGCGGGATGACGATCCGCATGGCTTGGGGAACGACGACAAGCCGCAGGATAGATCCCGGCCGCAGCCCCAGGGCGCCAGCCGCTTCGGTCTGACCCTTGCTGACGCCGAGAATGCCGGCGCGCACGATCTCGGCGATGAAGGAGGCCGTGTAACAGGACAGCGCCAAATAGAGAGACAGGAACTCCGGCCCGATCTGAAAGCCTCCGGTCAGGTTGAAGGTCGATTGCTTTGGAAAGTCGAAGCTCAAGGGAAAGCCGCTCAGCGCATAGGCCAGGAGCGGAAGGCCGACGATCAGCGCCGCCGAAGTCCAGAATACGGGAAACTGCTGGCCGGTTGCCATTTGCCGCTGGCGTGCCGTGCGCGCGACAAAAAAAGCCATGGCGATGCCGACAAGCAAGGCGACAAACATCAGCCAGGAGCCGTCGCCCCAGATAGCGCGCGGAAAATAGAAACCGCGTTGGTTGAGGAAAGAGCCGAACGGCAAATTGAAACTGTCGCGAGGCGCCGGCAGTACCGCGAGCACGCCTGAATACCAGAAGAAGATCACCAGCAGCGGCGGGATGTTGCGGAACACCTCGACATAGACCGTGCAAATCTTGCGAACCAGCCAGTTGCGCGATAACCGGCCGACGCCGACAATGAAGCCAATGATGGTCGCGGTGATAATGCCGGCAACGGCGACGATAATGGTGTTGATAAGCCCGACGACAATGGCCTGGCCATAGGTCGAATCGGAATCATAAGCGATGGGCCTGACTGGAATGTCAAAGCCTGCTCGGTTGTTCAGGAAGCCAAAACCGGAAGTAATATGCAGGCGCTGCAGGTTGACGATGACGTTGTGGACGATCCACCAGACGCCCGCCACCAGCAAGATGACAACCACCGCCTGGAAGAAAAACCCGCGGACTTTCGGATCGTTGATGAAGGAACCGCGGCTCGGCTCCTCGCGAAGAACTTCCTGCGATGCCATTGCTCATCCCCTGGAAAGAGAAACCGGAAGGCAGATGATCTGCCTTCCGGATCACATTTCGATCAGCGGATCGGCGGTGCGTATTGCAGGCCGCCCTTGGTCCACAGCGCATTGATGCCGCGCGCGATCTTCAGCGGGCTGCCGGTGCCGACATTGCGCTCGAACATCTCACCGTAATTGCCGACTGCCTTGACGATGTTGACGACCCAGTCATTGCTCACGCCAAGGTCGGTTCCGATCTTGGTTTCGGCTTCCTGACCGAGCACGCGCTTGATCTCCGGATTATCCGAGGTCTTCATCTCTTCGACATTGGCCTGGGTGATGCCCAGTTCCTCTGCCTGCAACAGGGCGAAGTAGGTCCACTTGACGATGTGGTACCACTGGTCGTCCCCCTGGCGTACGGCGGGGCCGAGCGGCTCTTTGGAGATGATCTCGGGCAGCACGACATGGTCGGCCGGCGCACTCAGCGTCAGGCGGATGCCATAGAGGCCGGATTGGTCGGTGGTGTAGACGTCGCAGCGGCCGGCGTCATAGGCAGCGTTGACCTCTTCCAGCTTTTCGAAGACGACCGGGTTGTACTCCATCTTGTTCGCCTTGAAGTAGTCGGCGAGGTTGAGCTCGGTGGTGGTGCCGCTCTGCACGCAGACTGCCGCACCTGAAAGCTGCAGCGCCGAATTGACGCCAGGCAGTTTCTTGGCGTTGATCATGAAACCCTGGCCGTCATAATAGGTGACGCCGATGAAGTTCAGGCCAAGCGCGGTATCGCGATTGATGGTCCATGTGGTGTTGCGCGACAGGAGATCGATCTCGCCCGACTGCAACGCGGTGAAGCGCTCCTTGGCGCTGAGCGGCGTGAACTTGACCTTGGAGGCATCGCCGAAGACTGCACCAGCAACAGCGCGGCAGAAATCCGCGTCGATGCCTTTCCAATCGCCTTTGTCGTCAGGCGCCGAGAAGCCGGCCAGGCCCGTCGAGACACCGCACTGGATGAAGCCCTTCGCCTTGACGGTATCGAGCGTTGTCGCCGACGCGGCCGAAGCCATCCATCCAAGCGCAGCGGCACCGAGAATGCCAATTGCAATATGTTTCATAACCCACAGACCCTTTTCTGTTTTCAGGTAAACCCTGATCCTCAGGCAAATCCTGATCTTTGCCCGCGTGAACCCGGCTCCCATCCGGCTCATTCCGGAACCTCGCGTCGTAACCGACGCCCGGCCCCTCCCATTCACGAACTGCATCGAAGGCGATTATCTCTGTGAGGTCAAGGGAAATGACCGTTTCACGACAGCTTTGAAAACCAATTGCCGCAAATGCCTGAATTGCGGACAACACCCTCAGGAAAGCAGCAAGCCCCGCAAACAAAAACGGCAAAGTCCGTCGACGCTAATCCACATCCACTCATGAAATCCGCGGCTCTGGATTGCCGCGCGTTCCAGACTATTCATAAGGGAATTGGCCTATGCAAAGGGCACCGCCTGGCGGGCGCCCACTGTTGCACGGCCAATGCCGCCGCTCTATGGCTAGCGCTTTCACCACGAGGCGAAGAGCAATGGCGACTGACGGCAACGAAATGGGTATCAACACGCGGCTTGCCCATTCGGGCAACAATCCGCACGACTATTTCGGCTTCGTCAATCCGCCGATCGTGCATGCCTCGACCGTGCTCTATCCCAATGCGTCGGCGATGGCGGCGCGCAGCCAGAAATACACCTATGGCACACGCGGCACGCCGACCACCGATGCGTTGGCGCATGCGATCGACGCGCTGGAAGGCTCCGCCGGCACCATAATCGTGCCGTCGGGCCTGGCGGCGGTGACCGTCCCGTTGCTGGCGTTTCTCTCGGCAGGCGATCACATCCTGATTGTCGATTCCGTCTACCATCCGACCCGCAATTTCGCCGACACGATGCTGAAGCGGCTGGGTGTCGAGGTCGAGTATTACGATCCGCATGCCGGCGCCGGCATCGCCAGCTTGATCAAGCCGAACACCAAAGTCGTGTTTACGGAATCACCGGCCTCCAACACCTTCGAGGTGCAGGACGTTCCGGCGATCGCCAAGGCGGCGCATGAAACGGGCGCCATCGTCATGATGGACAACACCTGGGCAACGCCGCTCTATTTCCGTCCGCTCGACCACGGCGTCGATATCTCGATCCATGCGGCGACGAAATATCCGGCCGGGCATTCGGATGTGCTGCTGGGCACAGTGTCTGCCAATGCCAACTGCTGGAAGCAGCTTTGCGAGACGTTCTACACGATGGGCTGCTGCGCCGGCCCCGACGACGTCTACCAAGTCCTGCGCGGCCTGCGCACGATGGGCGTTCGGCTGGATCACCATCAAAAGAGCGCGCTTGCCATTGCCGTCTGGCTTGAAGGCCAGCCCGGCGTGGCCCGCGTGCTGCACCCGGCGCTCCCCAGCCACCCCGACCACGCGGTGTGGAAGCGTGATTTTTCCGGCTCGAGCGGCATCTTTTCCATCGTGCTCAAAGGCGGCGGCCAGAGACAGCAGCATGCCTTCCTCGATGCGTTGAAAATCTTTGGTCTCGGCTATTCCTGGGGCGGCTATGAGAGCCTTGCCGTGCCGGTCTTCCTCGGCGACCGTACCGTCGCCAAGGGCCCCTATGACGGCCCGCTGATCCGGCTGCAGATCGGGCTTGAGGATGTCGAGGACCTCAAGGCCGATATCCTGCGCGGGCTGGAAGCGGCCGCTGCGGCATGACACCAGCAAACTTGCGAAGCTGATTCCGCTGGTCCGCCCAACCCGTTGAAAGGATTGGCGAGCGACTTTCGCAGGCGATCGACGTCGCAAAGCCGCTCATGGGTCGACCAAGCGCAATGTTATTTCCCCAATGCGCGCTTTTTCGGATCGGTTTGACTTTCAAAATCGTCGGTCCAACGCCATTGCAGGCGCTGCGCGCACAATTCCAGCAGGACTGAGCTTGCCATGGCCTTTCGTCTCTTTGTCCCCATTCTCGCCGGCGCGACGCTGCGCGAGCGCCTCATCGCCTGCATCGGGGCGATGATCGGCATTGCGCTGACCGGCGCGATCGGCGCGCTGGTGCTTGGCAATGGCCCGCATGTGCCGCTGCTGGTGGCGCCGATGGGGGCGTCGGCGGTGCTGCTGTTTGCGGTGCCTGCAAGCCCGCTGGCGCAGCCATGGTCGATCATCGGCGGCAATACAATATCGGCGCTGGTCGGCGTGATCGTGGCCCATTTCGTCCATCAGCCCGTTCTCGCCACGGGCATTGCCGTGGCGATGGCGATCGCCGCCATGTCGTTCTCACGCTGCCTGCATCCGCCGGGCGGCGCCGCCGCACTGACCGCCGTGCTCGGCGGGCCGGCCGTGATCGGTGCCGGCTTCCTATTTCCGTTCGTGCCGGTGGCGCTGAACTCCATGATGCTGGTCGCGCTCGGCTATGCTTTCCACAGGCTGTCGCGACGCAGCTACCCGCATGTGCCGGCCCCTGCCCCGAAAAGCACGCACGGAACCATCGATCCGCCGGCTCAGGAGCGCATCGGCTTCCGGGCCGAGGACATCGATGCCGCGCTGGCTGCACTCGACGAGACCTTCGACATCGACCGCAACGATCTCGAACAGCTGCTGCGACAGGTCGAACTGCAAGCGACGATGCGCGCACACCGAACCATGTTGTGCGAGGACATCATGTCCCGCGACGTGATTTCGGTCGATGAACACGCGTCCGCCGATCGGGCGCGTCATCTGCTGCTCGACCACAATATCCGCACGCTGCCGGTTGTAGACAAGGACGCCAGGCTGGTCGGCACCGTTGGATTGAGGGAATTGGCGCGAGCCGACGAAGCCGTCGGAAGCGTTACGTCGACAGCGTCGACCGCCGCCGCCTGTACGCCCGCCATGGCCCTGCTACCGGTGCTCACCGACGGCCGCACCCATGCAGTCATCATCTTGGACGGGGACAGCCGCATCCTTGGCCTGATCACGCAGACCGACCTGCTTGCGGCCACGGCGCGAGTGCAGGCTGCTGACAAGCCGCTGGCGGAAGCAGTATTCTAGGCGCCGCCGGAGCCGGGCGAAAATGGCCGGGAACCTTTTGCCGGCGATGTCATCCAATGTCTTGATCGAGGTTTCGGACGGGGATCGGATCGAGGAACTGGCCATGCCTGCTATGTCTCTACCAATGCCCACTGCTGCTTCAAGCGAGATGCTTCTCGTGCGCCGCGCGCTGGCACGCGAAGGCAACGCCTTCCGCATCATCATGAAGACCCATAATCAGCGGCTCTATCGCATCGCTCGCGGGGTGGTGCGCAACGATGCTGAAGCCGAGGACATCGTCCAGGAGGCCTATGTCAGAGCCTTTGCCCATCTCGATGCCTTTCGCGGGGAGTCCTCATTGGCCACCTGGCTGTCGCGCATCGTCATCAACGAGGCGCTCGGCCGTCTGCGCAAAAGGCGGCGGACGGTGGCGAAAAACCCGCAAGCCGAAATCATCCAGTTCCCCCTCAATCCCAGCGACGATCCGGAGCGGACGATGGCGCAGCGGCAGATCCTCGAGTTGGTGGAACGGGCGACCGACAGCCTACCCGATGTTTATCGGACGGTGTTCGTGGCGCGGGTTATCGAGGGGCTCAGTATCGAGGAGACCGCCGAGCTGCTTGGCGTGCGGCCGGAAACCGTCAAGACAAGGCTACACCGCGCCCGCGCCCTGGTACGCAAGGCACTCGACGACCAGATCGGGCCGGTGCTGCTCGACGCCTTCCCGTTTGCCGGCCGGCGCTGCGACAGGCTGACCAGCGCCGTCATGCAGCGGCTCGGCCTGGAGAGCTGATCATCGGCTGATTTGGCCGATTTCCCCGGGAACGTTTGCCACCGCTGCGCATCCAATGACCGTCAACTGAAAAACATGGCCCGGCGCGATCCCGCGTCCGGGCGAAGGAGATGCCATGCTTACCCGACACACCGCCGCCCTCGCTGCCTTGCTGCTGCTTGGCGCTGCCCCACTCGCACAAGCCGCCGACAAGCCGACGGACCCGCAGATCGCCCACATCGCCTACACGGCAGGCGTCATCGATGTGGAAGCCGCCAAGCAGGCGATCAAGAAATCGAAGACCAAGGAGGTCGTGGATTTCGCCAACGACATGGTGCGCGACCACGAAGCGGTCAACGCGCAGGCACTGGAACTGGTAAAGAAGCTGAAGGTGACGCCGGAAGACAACGCAACCAGCCAGGCGCTGACCAAGGCTGCGGCCGAGGAGCGGGCGAAGCTCGCCAAACTCGACGGCGCAGCCTTTGACAAAGTCTATGTCGACAACGAGATCGCCTACCACAAACAGGTCGACGGCGCGCTTGAAACCCTTTTGATCCCATCGGCCAGTAATACCGAGTTGAAGAGCCTGCTGGAGACCGGCCTGAAGATTTTCCAGGGCCATGAACAGCACGCCGAGCATGTTGCAGGTATGCTGAAGTAAGGACCAGGCTATGTCGAAACGGCAGCTGTGGATTGCACTGGCGCTGGTCTTCGGGACCTCACCCGTGCAGGCCGAAACCATCCAGGTCACCATCGACAAACTTATCTTTTCGCCGGCCACCGTCGACGCGAAGGTCGGCGACACGATCAAGTGGGTGAACAAGGACGTGTTCGCACATACGGCTACCGTCAAGGGTGGCTGGGAAGTGATGATCCCGCCGAAGACAACAGTGAGCCTGACCCTGCGGAAGGCGGAAGCGGTCGAATATTTCTGCCGCTTCCACCCCAACATGAAAGGTCATGTGGCCGTGACGGCGCCTTGATCCAGGTCCGCAAGCCCGTCCTGCTGCGTTGAGGCTCACCTGGCTTCATCCGGCCGGGTGATGTGCGTCCACGAGCCGTCACAGCCCGGCTGGCGCCGTGCGATCCAGGCATCCAGCCCTTCGCGCAGATCAGCGGTCGGAGCCATGCGGGCGAACTGCTCGGCCTCGACAGCCAAGCCTTCCGCGATGCTCTGGCTCAGGCCGCGCGCCACTGCTGTGAGGATCGAGGCAATTGCTGCAGGAGAATGCCTGGTCATGCGCCGGGCGAGATCAATTGCGGCGGGCATCAGCTCCTCATGCGGCACCACCTGGTTGACGAGGCCGAGTTCGACGGCGCGCGGCGGCGGGAACCAATCGCCGGTCAACAGCAGCTCGAGCGCCCTCTTGCGCCCTGCCAGTCTCGGAAGCCGCTGCGTGCCGCCGAAAGCAGGCGGCATTGCAAGGTTGATCTCAGGCTTGGCGAACAAGGCGCGGTCGCTGGCGATAGCGAGCGGCACGGCTTCGGTGATCTCGCAGCCGCCGCCGAAGGCGATGCCGTTGACGGCGGCGATGACGGGCTTGCGGAACGCCTCCAGCCTTGCCGTCAGCCGCTGTCCGCGCATGACGAAGTCGCGCAGGGCAACGTCGACGCCGATGGCCACGCTGCCTGAGAATTCATGGATGTCGCCGCCGGCGGAGAAGGCGCGCTCTCCTGCTCCAGTGAGGATGACGACGCGGATGGCATCGTCGGTTTCGGCGGCATCGAGGAGCACAAGCAGGCGATCAATCAGCGCGTAGCTCAAGGCGTTGAGCTTTTCCGGCCGATTAAGTGTGAGGATGGCGATCCCGTTGCGGGCCTCGGTGAGCACAAGCTCGGTCATGTCTTTTCCTTCCCTGTGTTTGTCGACGGAGAGGATCAGGCTTTCGGTTGTATGTATATTCACTAGTCGGTATACTTGCGTATGAGCGAAGCACCAAGCCCTACCCGCAAACGCATTGTCGATGCCGCAACGAAGCTGTTCTATGCCGAGGGGATCGGCCGCGTCAGCGTCGATGCAGTGGCGGAAAAAGCCGGGCTGACCAAGCGCACGCTCTACTATCATTTCAAGAGCAAGGACGATTTGATCGCGGCCTATCTCGACGGTCGCGACCAGCCGAACCTCAAGCAGATGGCCGGCTGGTTCGAGATGGCCGAAGGCGATGTCGAGCGCAAGGTCGAGGCGATTTTCACCAATCTGGCGCGCGTGGCGAAGCACCCGAAATGGAGAGGCTGCGGCTTCCTGCGCACGGCAGCCGAACTCGCTTCAATGCCCGGACACCCGGCCGTTAAAGCGGGGGCGCGGCATAAGCAGAATTTCGAGACCTGGCTGGCCGGCGAACTCACAGGCCACGGCGTCGACGAGCCGCAGACCCTGGCGCGCGAAATCGTGCTTTTGATGGACGGAGCGTTCTCGATCATGCTGATCCACCGCAACCCCGATTATGTCGAGGCGGCCGGACATGCCGCTGCAACGCTGGTTCGAGCAAGGTCAGGATCGGCGACTATCCGCTAGAGCGTTCACCGTTTAGTGGAGACGGCGAAACACGCTATCTCTTTGTTTCGACGCAATTCCGGACCGAAAAACCGCTTCACACTTTTTCCCGGAATTGCTCTAGAATCCAGCCGCCAGCCATGCCGTCCCGACGGCAAGGGTCAGCAGCGTCAGTGGCAGGCCGACCTTGAAGAAGGCTGAGAAGGACAGCTGCGTGCCGGCCGCCCGCGCCTGTTCGGCGACGATCAGGTTGGCGACCGAGCCAAGCAAGGTGAAGTTGCCGGCCAGCGTCGAGCTCATCGCCACCACCAGCCAGGCACGCCCGGGGTTTTCAAGGCCGGGTATGAATGGCCGCAGCGCCAGCACGGCCGGAACATTGCTCATGATGTTGGAGAGCATCGCGGTGAAGCCCGATAGCCGCCAGACGTCGTCCAGCCCTAGGTTCTTGGCCGATGCGATGATGTCGGGCGTCAGCAGCGTCTTTTCGGCGCCGGCGACAACGATGAACAGGCCGGCGAACATGAACAGCAGCGGACCGTCGATCTCGCGGTAGATGCGCGCCGGCTTGATGGCGCGGGTGAGCAACAGGATGGCGCCGCCGATGAGCGCTGCCTTGGCAACCGGAACGCCGGCGAAGAAGGCGATGGCCAGGCCGATGCAGACAACCACCGCCTTCAGCACCTGTCCCGGCAGCATGCGGCCGCGATAGACTTCCGGGTTGAGATCGGCGGTGCGGGCGAATTCGGCGCGGTAGACGATGCGCACGATGACGATGACCGCGACGAGGCCGAAGAGGGCAACCGGCGCCAGGGCGGCCGAAAAGGCTGGGTAGGAAATTCCCGACAGCGCGCCGATGACCATGTTCTGCGGGTTGCCGGTGATGGTAGCGACGCTACCGCAGTTGGACGCGGTGGCGGTGGCGATCAGATAGGGAATGGGATTGCGGTTGATGACACGGGTGACGTGGACGACGATCGGCGCCATGACCAGGCAGATGGCGTCGTTGACCAGGAACGCCGACAACACGCCGGTCAACAGCGTCACCATCACCAGCAGCACGAAAGGCGCGTGCGCATGCTCGATAGCATAGGCGCCAAGCGCCCGGAAGGCGCCGGACACCTTCAGATGCGCCACCACGATCATCATGCCGAGCAGCAGCGTAATGGTGTCGAAATTGATGGCGCGATAGGCATCTTCCATACTGAGTGCGCCGATGGCGATCATCGCCGCACCCCCCAGCAAGGCGATCCCTGCCCGGTCGAGACGGAGGCCTGGAATACGCCCGATTGCGACGCCGGCATAAGTCAGGACAAGGATCAAAAGTGCCGCTGCGCCCATCAATGTCATTGGCAGACATCCTTGTCCAAACGAACCGACGCAGGAACGGACTGTTCCCCGCCCAGGCATTTGCCGGGCAGCTTTAACGCCGCTCCAGCAAAGCGAAAGCCTATAACGATCCGAATGCGAAAATCGGGGGCAAAATCGCGGTCGACCGATGCCGGGAGCGACCAGAGCTTGATCTTCAGACGGCCGAGATTGGGAATGAGACACGCGCGGCGGACTGCCGGTGGCCTGAGATTGCCATCCGCGAAACTTCCCCCTCGGGAGGCTCGCGGCTTATGTAATTAAATTCTAATTTAGGCTTTCCGGGTATGGATAGCTTAGCCATATTTCGGCCTTGGGGTTTCAGATGGTTCAGGTTCTTGAGAGGGAATGCCGTGTCTCGGAAAACGAGGCTCTGCTGGCCCGCCCGATTGAATGTCCACAATGCCACGGAACCCGCAAGGTGTTTGTCTGTGCCCGGTGGGCGAGCTCGAACGGCCATTGCTGCCCCGGAGGAACACACCGGCTCAGTTGCCCCGGTCACAGCGTCGCGTGCATGGAGTGCGAAGAGAACCTTGAGCCTATCTGAAAGCGAGCGCGACTATTTCCTGTCGGGAAAACGCAAAAAGCCCGCTCCGGCGAACCGGAGCGGGCTTTGCAACCATACGCCAAGAGTACCCTGCTGAGACCAGTACCCTGCCGAGAGCCGACCCGCTTTGCGTTTCCGCCACCGCAATAAATTGGTAGCGGCACTTCCAGAAAAAGCGATTGTAGGCTAACCGCCGTCGAATTACTCGCCCGACTGGCCGTCGCCAGTCACACTGCTGCCCAGAATTCCAAAGTCCTGAGACTTAGTTCCTTGTCCCGCAGTCAGGAATCCATCCGCATCCAGGCCGCGCCGCAGCAGTTCCCGCACCGCCGCGGACCGGCTTGGCATGCGCTTTTCGAAGCGCCAGTTTTCCAAGGCAGCCAATTCCTCGGCTGTCAGCATGATCTGCAGTCGCTCGGGTCGTTCCAGCTCGGCCATTCGCGCCTCCAACCGTCAAGACCAAAAATATGGTGAGTTAGTATGTGTCTCAATTGCAGTATAGCTAGGGGTCCCCGTGCAGCGCGTCAAGAGAGGCTGATGGGTGACTCACATACAAGACCAACGATGAGGAAGACACGCCGATAGCACAACCCGCGCAGTCTGCTAACTAGTTGATTTACTTGAGAATATTTAATATTCTTCTTGCCATCTGAAGGTCGTTGGCGCATCTTGATCACGACGGGACAACCGGCTCCTGAAAGGAAGGTTTCCATGCGCTACGGATATTCGGCTCGGCTACGAGAGGATCTCAATTCACGGGTCCTGGGCGCGCTGCGCTCGCGCGGAATGGTCAATATTGCGGTGGTTGCCGAGGACATACGATTGCGTAACCTGGACGAGAACGTCGCCCTTGAAGATGTCGAGCGGCTTGTGATGCAGACGGCCCAACTCTACGGCGCGGTGATGGAATTGGACGGACTGACCTCCGTCGAGGCGGGGAGATTGACTTCGCTTGCCGACGATAAGCACGAACTGCCTGGCATCGGCAATTCCGACACCACAGGCGGTCAAACCGCTCCCCTGCTGGGATTGTCCTAAGCGCGACCCTCTCTTTCAATCGACAAAATCCGCGAGAGAGATTTGGACCGAACTCGGCGGCGCTTTGAGCGTCCAGACGACGCCTTGTCCCCAAATTCCAGTTGTCCGGTGCCGCTAAGCGCTTGTGGCGCAACCCGCTGGAGGACGACGGATCCAAAACCGCGGCGCGTCGTCCCACTCAAGTTCGGCGGCCTCGTTGTAGAACGTGATGCGGCCCTGTGTGTCGATGGTGTAGGCTGCAACGGGCAACACTTCCAACAAACTGGCGGGCCTGACACTTGGGATTCCAATCCCCGCATGTTGGATGACGTATTCCCCTACCCCAAATTCCCCACCTGCTCGATTTGCCCGTTCCGCGGTAGCTGAGATGCACGTGCGAGGTTTCGGTTCCCGTCGTCCCCTTGGGACGGCAATTGTTCTCCTGCGAAAAGGCGATTACCCGCCGGGCGGCGGCGGATCTCAGGGCTTGCGCAAATGTCGACAACGAAGCGCAACTCAGGCCGTTTTTGTCGGAACCCCGTCAACCCGAGGCGGTTCTCCCGTTAGCCCAGCCTGACGCCAGCAACAAGTCGCCTGGAAACCGTGTCGCCGATGGCAAACGACAACCTTGCGGCAAACAGGCCCTGATCGGCGTTCAGCTTCAAAGGCCGCGGAACGCTGTTTCGCAGCCTTTACGTTGCCGATGGCTTCGCATCGACAGGAACCAATCTATGGCCAGAGCGTTTGCCGCTGCGTACTCTTCTCAGACGTAGCCAGACGGAGTGAGGGACATGGCTTCATCGGTACTTATCGGCATTCTGATCACTTTCCTGGTGATCGTCCTGGTGCTCTATCTCGTCCAGCGTCTGCCGCTCGATGGCCGCACGAGGCAGATCGCGCAGATCGTTGTCATCATTATCGGCATCATTTCGCTGTTGAAATACCTGGCCGTATTTTAGGATAAGGATCGCCATGGCATCCCAAACAATCGCATGGATCATTGGAACGGCGTTGTTTGCAGCAACAAGCACGGCCTACGCCCGACCCGACACGCGTTCGATGAGCTGCGAGGAGACGCAGCACCTGATCCAGAGCCATCACTCGGCGGTGTTGACGACCGGCCGGAATACTTACGATCGCTATGTCCGCCAATACGGCAACGAGTGCGACTGGCCGGAGGTGCCGGTCGCTGCCTCCGTTCCGACACGTGATGGCCAGTGCCGTGTCTATTGGTGCCGGGAACCGGTGTTCGATTTCCCGAACTGACATATCCAGCAGCCTTGCGGCGGTCGTTGCCATGGCGCTCCCGGGTTCAGACGATGCATTGCGCGAGGCGACATGGAACCCTTGCGCCGCGCGTGAATTGATTGTGCGCATGGCGCTGCAAGATGTAGCGGTGTGATGCCCAACCAGATGGAGGAGCGGTCATGCCCAATGATACAAGGCGGAGCGGCAGCTGCCTGTGCGGCGGCATCCAGTTTTCGGTGACGGGAGATCCCTTTCGGATTGGCCTTTGCCATTGCAAGGACTGCCGCAAGGCTAGCGGGTCGGCTTTTTCGACGTTCGCAGTGTGGCCGCTCGAGGCGTTCGAAACGACGGGTATCGTCAACAGCTACGGCGACAGAAGTTTTTGTCCCACCTGCGGCGGCCGGGTCCCTTTGGTTCGTGAGAATGAGGTGGAAGTGACGATTGGCAGCCTCGATGAGGTGCCCACGGAAGGGCTGGAGCCCAGCTATGAACTCTGGGTCAATCGCCGTGAGCACTGGTTGCAACCCTTGCCTGCCGCCCGGCAATTCGAGCACGACCGGGTCGATGACGAGCCGACAAACCGGACAGCCGGACCGATTTCTGACGGTGTCGAGACGGCGTCAAGCTTGCCGCAACGCAAGTCGGCCTAGCGCGAGCGGCGCAGACAGCCGGCTGGCAGGAAATTCATTCTCGAAACCGCCCGATGCCGACAGGACCGGGTCCGACAACATTTCACCCGGTAGAAGCCAAACGCAAAAAAGCCCGCCTTGGCGTCAAGCCAAGGCGGGCGGTAGATCGTCCGGCCTGCGCTGCCGTGGAACGACGGGTTGGCCAAAGCGCTGGGCTGAGACCCGGTGCCGTTTGTAACCGGCGATTGACTACGGAGCGGCCCGGTCAGCTGGAATTCGTCTTGTGGTTGCAAGGATGCTACATTTGTTTGGAAACGAGAGCTTAAGACCACGCAATATCGTTACGTCAACTACGCTGCCCAAGTATCTCGTGGTGTGAACTGGAGGAACCTTCCTGACTCGTACAAAAGAACGCTTTGTTTATTTTGTTTCCGTCACATAGTGTAGCGAATCTTGAAGCCGGATGGGGCGGCTGTCATGCAGCCAGCGCCTTCGCAGGATCGCGGTCCGCACGTGCAATATCCACTTCACGGCAATCTTCATGCAAGCATAGCCAGCGCAAAGTTCATACGCAGACGTTGGGGGGCACCGATGGACCAGCCGAGCAAAATGGAGAACCTGCAGTTCGCGCAAGGGATACTGCGGGAGCTTAGGCAGAAAGCCGAAGCCGACGGCGAGAAGCTTCTGACTTATCTCATCGACATGGCCTACCTTGAAGTCAGCGACCGCATCCGTGCACATTGGGTCGGCAATCACGAGCCCGAAAGCCGCAGGGCCATGGGGTAACCGAAACGCGGCGATGGTTGCCCCCACGGGGCGTTTTTAACCAGACGCCTGGGGCCGGCGAGACCATTGGGCGATACCGGCTGAGAGGTCAGCCAGAACCTCGCTCACCCGAGTTTCGCTGATGCCCCGCGTGTCCTTGACCCAGCTGGGCGTCGAAAGCGGCGGTTCGATAAAGCGAACATGGTTGTTTACGGGCCCATGCACATAGGGGCGATTCAGCCCGTAGATGAGCGCGCATGGGACGTTCAGGGCAGCGGCGGCGTGGGAAATGCCGCCATCAACCCCGAGGAACATGGTCGACGCAGCGATCTGGCACATCGCGTCAGCAATCGACGGGGTCGAGGTGAAGTCGATTGCCTCAGGAATGGCGGCGCGGATTTTTGCGGCACCGGCGTGCTCGCGCGGTCCGCCTACAATCCAGATTGCCCAGCCGCGATCATGATGGTCTCTGGCGATCGAAATGAAGCGCTCGACGGGCCATGAGCGGAAATTCTCAATGTCGGCAGTATAGAGCGCCAGTGCCGGTCGGTCGGCATCGATCTTCTTGTGCTGGCGCCATTCGTCCAGTTCGGCCGGATCGACCACAAGCCGGGGCGCCGGCCACTCTGCGCCCGCAGCCGGCTTTTCGCCAAGCGAGGCAATCGAGCAGACCTCCTCGAACAGCCGCGTCTTGCGGGGTCCGAAGGCCCGTAGATGGGCCAACCAGCCGGCGGGGAAGCGATTGAGGAGGCCGAATTGCAACTCCTGCGGATAGCCGATGCGCTCCTCTATTCCGGCCATGAACGCCATCAGCGCCGCCTTGGTGCTGCTGGTCATCAGATAGGCCGTACGGTAATTTTCCTTGCGCAACTCGCCAACCAGGCGGCTGCGCTCGCCAAAACCGGGGCGCTGATGACGCTTGGCAAGCGCCCAGCCCTTCCTGACATGCGGCATCAGGCGCGCCAGCGGCGCTGCAACGGGCGAGGTGACGACATCTATGGGGCGATCAGGAAATCGCGCGGCAATGATCTGGATGGCGGAATGGCAACGGACGAAGTCGCCGACCGCGGGGAAGCCGACGAAGAGGATTGGATCGCCGGTCGTCAAGGAAGCGCTTCGCCGTCAAGGATGCGGGCATAGAGATCCAGATAGCCGCGCGCCGCTTTTTGGATGGGAAATCTCGTCGCGGCCGATTCGCGGCATTGCTGAGGCGTAAGGTCGGCGACGGCCTCGAAAGCGGCCGCAAATTCTTCATCGGTCTCAAAGAAGCGCCCGCTGTCGGCATCGACCGTCTCGGGCAATGCGCCTCGCGTCGTCGTCAGCACCGGAGTGCCGCACAACATGGCTTCGACCGGTGCGTTGCCGAACGGCTCCTCCCAGGCGATGGGGTTGAGGAAGGCTCGCGCTTCGCCGAGAAGGCGAAGCTTCGGCTCGCCGTCAACGATTCCGTGGAAACGGTATCGCCTGCCAAGGCTCTTGAAAAACAACCCTTCGCGGCGGGTCTGACTTCGGCCCAGCAGTTTCCAACGCGAGCCACCGGCGATATCGAGACCGAAATCGAATTTTTTGGCGAGATCGACGGCGCGGTTGAGGCCTTTGCTTGATCGTGCAATGCCGGCGAGAAATAGCAGGCGGTCGCCCTTTGCAGCCGACAAACGATAGGCGTCCACCGGAAAGCCATTGTAGACGAATGTCTCGCGCCCATGCTGGCGGGCATGATTGGCGCTGATAAAGCTCCAGTTCGCAACTGGCATGGGCTGGTCCGGCATAAAGCCGCGCTGCGTATTCAGCGTTGGAAATGGCACCTCGACGGGCCAACTATGGGTGTGGACGATTTGCGTGTCGCGCGGAATGGCTGCCCGGCATTCGGCATCGGTCGAAGCGTGCCGGACTTCGAAGAGCGGGTGGCTGGAGCCAGGGCCAGCGATCACCACGACTTCGTGTCCGAGACGAACCATCTCCGTGGCCAGCCATTCGACCTGACGCTGAATCCCACCGTAACCTCGGCAGGGTATTACGCCCTTCAAAACGAGCGTCACCCGCATTGACCTTGCCTCACAATGCTCTCAAAGACGGCCCAGTTGCGTCACGGGCTGGGCATTGTCAAGGTCGCGCCAGAAACGCAAAAAGCCGCGGCGGCCTCGATCGGGTTACGGAATCGTTAATCAGCGCTTGCTACTATACCGGATGACCAAGAATCTCGGCAATGCACCCAGGACCATCTCCAGGCAACAGCCAAAGACCTCCGCTCTTGGTGGGCTGACGCCCGCCCTGTTTCCCCTTGTGGTCGTCGCGCTCGGATACATGATCGGTCGGCAATTTTTCGGCTTCTAGGGCGACTCGTCTAGGCGCGCACGGTAAAGGCTCGCGCCACGCGGGGGACGCCGTCAATGTCCACCCAACCTCCAAAACCAACCGGCGGCACCGTACGCCGCTACCCACTGCCCCGCACGTAAGCAAATTTTGTGCAATCACGGGAACGTGATATTCACTGATCACCGGACAAGGGGGCGCTGATGAGGTGTCTGGTGATCAATCTTGATCGTTCTCGCGATCGGCTGGCGCATGTCGCGTCCGAGTTCGGCCGGATCGGAGTACCATTTTGAGCGTGTCTCCGCCATCGATTGCCCCGATTGCTGCTCTGTCGCCAAAAGCCCGCTAAGCGCTGCTGAGGTTTGCTGTTTCCTGAGCCACCGCTCGTGTTGGGAGATCGTTGCGAACGGCGCGGATCAATATGGCGCGGTTTTCGAGGACGACGTCGTTTTCGGCGCGGGCGCCGGCTCGCTGCTTGCTTCCGATCGATGGGTGCCGCGCGATGCCGATGTGATCAAGCTGGAAACGCATTTTGCCAAAGTGAGGGTCGGACGCAAGGAAGTCGCTCTCGATGATGGGTTTTCGCTTGCCAGACTTTATGGCCTGCACGCGGGCGCCGCAGGCTATGTCATCTCCAGATCGGCAGCGCAAAGATTGCTGCGCAGGACCATGCATCTGAGAGGAGAGGTCGACTTCGTTCTTTTTCACCCAGGATTCATGACCTGCTCGCTCAACCGAATCTATCAGATCATGCCGGCGCTTTGCGCACAGCACCATTTTGTTTCGGGACGAGAGCGCTTTCCAAGCCTCGTGCGACGGCCCGGGAGGCGGCCAAAACCGTTTCTCGATCGAATTGTCGGAGAAGCGGTGCGAACCTTCGCCTATCTTCGAAACCAGAGCCTGACCGGAACAAAGAAGATCGAGGCCGTCGCGTTCTCAGGCTCTGAGGTCGACGGCAAACCCGTCCACGGCGCGTTCATCTATGGGCAGCCCGAGCACGGCCACCTCAACAAGGCGGCCGGCATACCGATCGCGCGGAAGAATAGTTCGACCGCCAGATAAGCAGACGATAGCGGCTGCGTTACGAAACAGCCTTTTCGCGGACCGGAAGCTTCCAGCCCGGCCTGACAAAGTGGCAGGTATAGCCGTTGGGGTATTTCTCGAGATAGTCCTGATGCTCTGGCTCCGCCTCCCAGAAATCGCCCGCCGGCGCAAGCTCGGTGACGACCTTGCCCGGCCACAGTCCAGAGGCATCGACATCGGCGATGGTGTCTTCGGCGACGCGCTTCTGCTCGTCGCTGGTGTAGAAGATCGCCGAGCGATAGCTCATTCCGACATCGTTGCCCTGGCGGTTTCTGGTGGTCGGATCGTGGATCTGGAAAAAGGATTCGAGCAATGTGCGAAAGCTGATCCTGGCCGGATCGAAAACGATCTCGATGGCTTCGGCATGGCTGCCGTGGTTGCGATACGTGGCGTTGGGCACATCGCCACCGCTATAGCCGACGCGGGTAGAGATCACGCCGGGATAGCGCCGGATCAAATCCTGCATGCCCCAGAAACAGCCGCCGGCAAGGACTGCACGTTCGGTGGACGTCGCCATATCATACCTCCATTGGATTGCTCCTTAGGTAGGCATTGTCGCTGGCTTCTTCCAGCATCTCAAGTGCATCACTCGTTGCCGGCCGAGCCGAACCGCCGCACGATGACCTCGAAGACGATGTCGGAAATCCACATGGCCGAGACGCCGATCAAAAAGGCGGCGGCGAGCGTCGTGGTATCGTCGGCCGGATCGGGGATAGGCATGCCGGTTGCCCTGACCCAGGCGACGGCAGGCAGCGTCAGATACGCAGCCGCCAGCGCCCCGCAGATCGGCGAGGCAATCATCTCGCGCAGCTTGTAGCGATGGCGCGACAGTGCTCGCAGCACGCCGCCGGCTAGCCCGGCGGCGACGACCGGCCCCTTGATGCCGAGCATGTCGAAGAGGTCGTGCATCGGCTAAGGCCTCCATCCGCAGAGCTTTTGTCCCTTGCGGTTGTGCGCCAGGAGCGCTCTCGCCTCGGCGTCCGACAGGACGTCGACGGCTTCGGCCGACAGGCGCAGCGGGCTCGAAATCGCGCAGAAGCCGCCCGAAGCAGTCGTGCACCCGGCAAGCGCCACAAGCAGCGCAAGCATCAGTCCCTTGCCCATGATTTCAGCTCCTTTCGAACAGCGTCCGCCGGCAATGCGCCGACGTCGTTCTGCACCTGCTCAGCGACCGCGCGCGCCGCGGCCTCAGCGGCCGCCAGTTTGCCGCGCTCGGCCCTGGCGCCGGCCAGCCGCTGGTGAGCGCCCCAGCAAAGGGCGGCGATGACCGATGCCAGGAAGCCCAGCAGCGCTTTGTTGCCAAGCAGGACGGCGAGGAGCGCGCTCACAGCAGCCACCCGGCGACAAGCCCGGCGGCAAAGCCGATAGCATAGGGTTTCGCGGCTTCGAGATAGGCGACGAGCAGTTGTTGAAACCCTTCCATGTCAGTGCTCCCAGCCGGATTTGCAGGCCAGCCAGTGCCAGGTCTCGGTGACCGAGGCGATGGCGAGACCGGCGGCGATCTCCAGACCAGCTTGAATGTCGGGGTCGGAAGAAAATGCCGCCGCGTCGTCGGCGCCGAGCAGGCCACGCGCGACCAGAACACCGGCGCCGTAACGCAAGCCGATGCGGATGAAGACGGCGATCATGTCGAACTCCTTGCGAAAATCGATTTCAGGATTTGAAGCAGCGCACGCCAGAACGGCAGGCGTTCGACGGGGCTGACGCGCCCGCCGGTAGACACCGGCGGCATCGCACTGCCGGGCTTCGGCGAGAGCGCTGATGGCTGGGGCGGGGTGCCCGGCAAGGTGCCGCGGGCTGTAGTGCCGACATCAACAGCGCCTGGGAACGGACCGACCGGATGCGATCGCTCCAACCCTTGCCGAAAACCGGCCAGGTCGGCAGCCGCCGCAGGAATGCCAGGCGGGCATCGCAAAGATCGTCGATGACTGCGCCCGGTGGCCTGGCGCCGACAGCTTTGAGCGTGGCCGGGCCGATCCTGCCGTCCTGTGCGGTGCCAACTGCCGCCTGCAGATATTTAGCCGCCCTGCCCGGCCCACTGTTCACGGCGAAGTCGAAGACGGCATAGTCGACACCGCCGGGAAGCTCGGCGCCCGCAGCGGCATCCCAATAGAAGCGGCGATAGACCGTGGCCACCTGAGCATCCGTGATATGGCGAAGGTCGTCCTTCGTCGCATCCGCCTTCACGTAGCGGCGGAAGTTGGCCAGCGTCACGCCCTTCATGGTTGCGCCGCCGGGATCGGCCGGATTGTCGGACCAGCCGCCTTCCGATTTGAGGACGAGCGCAAGCGCCCGCGCGAAGTTGCGGTCCATTGGGGTTTTCCTTTCTGCCCGCGAAAGGCAGGTTGTCGATTTGCGAAGCTGCTTGCGGTTAGGCGTCGATCATCGAGACAACGTCGCTGGAGACCTTGGCGGGGCGGTATTTGGTGGCGTCGGCCGGAAAGGAGATCGGAACGGCGAACCGAGCGACGGCACCATTGCCGTCGTCGCCGCTGCGATGGTGATCGAAGATGCACCTCCGTATGCAGTGTTAGGAAGAATTCCGGCAAAGGTGATCAAGAAGCGCTTCGACGACGAAAATAGCCGAGGCTTATTGAGATTCGGTGGTGGATTGGGCAGACGCCATATCTCGAAAAGAGAGAGCGGCCTTTTGATCTTTCTTTTGAAGAATTCACTGGAATTTATGCTAGGCCCATGCCCTAATGACAAGCCGCCAGCTTGCATTGGTAATATTTAGAAATCCACCAGTGTCTTTGCGTGTAATCTGAACGGCACTAGAAGCCTGCGACCCAAATCTAACGACCATATTTGTAGCATCGGGAACGACACTTAGGCCTCGATTGGTGCTCGCTTCGTGCGATCCAATCGAGACAGGTTCTTCGTCTCCAATAGAATAGCCACCCTCAGCAGTGGTGCACTGTAAGAATGCAAGGTAATTTTTCGGCTTCACCCCCAGCCCATGAGCCAACGTCAGCGACCCGCCGGATGTGATGGTCTGTTGCGGGCTTTCATAAAACTTCTGAAGCAACGCCGTGGACGACTGGACATAGCGTGCATCCTGTTCGGCCTGCGACCATTGCAGCTTGATCCATCCTCCCCAGGCACCGCCAGCCTGCCTGCGCCGCCATAGCTTTTGGTCTGCCGCCGTAGTGTCGTTGACGAAATCATGCACCGTCTGCGTCCGGTAGCCAGTGCTTCCGTGCGCTTCCACAAACCCCAGGAACCAATTTACGCCGTCTGGCGCATTAGCCGCCGCCGAGGCCATATACCAGCCGTTGTCCAGGGCGTTGTTCCAATCGGTGATCGTCTGCGCGACGACACCAAGGTTGGGTCGGCTATCAAGTTTCAGATCAAACCCAGCCTTGACGAACCCCGTTGTAGCCAATTGCGTGGTATTCGTTCCAGGCGCTGCGGTCGGCCCCGTTGGCGTCCCGGTAAATGTCGGGCTGGCCTTCGGCGCCAGGCTGGACACCGCGATCCCACTATCCTTCCCCACCTTGCCCGTGGTGCCCGCGAAAGTGACAATATTGTCGGTTGCCGAAGACGCAGGCCCCAAAAAATCTCCTACTCCCGTCCCGTCGGCGCCTCTGTCGCCGGCACGGTCGAACATCAGCCAGATGCCGTTGGCCACCGTCGGCAAAGTGCCGGCGCCGCTGACATAGGCGAGCGTCAGTTTGCGGTAGCGCGTCGCGGCCATCAAATCGTCGCGCAGTTTCACCACCTTGCCGTCCTTGCGATGGTAAAGCCGAAATTCCTCGAACCAGGGCAGCAGCGACGAGAACACCTTGAAGCGGCCGGACTGCATGCGGTCGAGCATCTCCATCAGCCCGGCCTCGACCGAGACCGAGCCGTCGGCGAAGCGGGCGTGGCCGGTGAGCATGTTCAAGCCGTGGGCGGCATATTGCCTGGCGAGCGCCGTGCCCGCCCCTTCCAGCGTCTCGCGGCGGCCGTCGCGCGGCCAGGCCCAGGGCAGCCATTCGCCCCATGGCTTCAGCGCCAGCACCTGCATCGCCGGCGTCTGCTGCGAGGCCCGCGCCGCCTTGGAGATATAGACGACATCGGCCTCCGTATCCCAGGCCAGCTCGACCGCGGCCGACGGATGGTCCCAGCCGAAATCGAGGGCGCCGATCCGCGGCCAGTAGCGCGGCAGCCGGAACGGCTCGCAGGCAATCAGCTCCTCGGCAATCGGAAAGATGCGGCCGGAGCCCAGCACCGGAATGCCCTTGGCCCTCGCTTCGCGCTCATGTTCGGGATAGGCGGCGATGATCGCGGCACGCTCGTCCGGCGAATAGTGTTCGACGTCGTCTATGGTCATGAAGGTGACGTGACGGGTCATGCAAGCATGCTCCAATAGAGTGTGGCCATTGATACCACCGCTCGTCAATGCGAAGCTGACCCAAGACTTGGGGGAACACATGATTCGGATTGCAATCGTTGTCGCCATTGCCGCCAGTGCATCGGCATGCACCAGCCAGGCGAATGTTCCTTACGATACGAGTAAAAAAATCTGCAGAACCCGTACCGATCCAGGAACAGGGTTCAAACGCGAGGTCTGCGTCCCCGACACTCCCAATCAATCCTGTATGCTCTATATATATCAGTATACCGGTCGAGAGAAAATATTGTGCGGCCCATTAACGCGCAAATCGCCAACCGCCGAAGGTCGTGCCAGGCAACTTGCCGGCACCAAATACCCCTGATTCGACTTATCAACTGGGTTTGATGCGGATCACCTTTGGCGCCTGCGCATCCATGAACATGTAGCACCTGCCAAGCAGCGCCTTTTTGCCGAGCTCATCGAACACATTCTGCCCCAGCGGCGTGATCAGCACCTCGCCCGTAGCCAGCCCATCCTGGTGGCGGGCCTCGATCTCTTGCCAATGCGCATTCGCAACGTCGGAAAGCACGACATTGAAGGCTGGATGATTGTAGCTGACCAGCACGTTGCCATCATCCATGTCGGACGGCTTCATGTCCGGGTGATAGTTGTAAATCATGGCAAGCGTCTGGATGGCGGCCATGGCTGCCGCCTCATCGGACAGGCCGGCTTCCGTCAGCACGCAGGTGCCGTTTTCAAGGATGGCAAAGTCACGGCCTCTGTCGAAGTAATAGCCGAACCGTTCCTCGATGCGATCGATGGGTTGTGAAAACGAGGGTCGCCATTTGGGCACCTGGGGCTTTGACACCTCAGCACCACCCGCCGGCGACACGACAAGCGACGACAAACCGCCTGTCAATACCTGCCGCCTGTTCATGGACTTGGTTCCTCGACAACCTGGCCACCAGTCTAGTCGCGGTTCGCGATTCCGCAACGCGCCGAAACGGGAAAGCTTCGCTCTCATCTTTTCCTTTATCGCTTTATGCGGTAGGTCTTGCCGTGCATCGGCGACATCGATGCGTCTGGGCTGGTGCATTCTGCGCGGCCTGTACTCTACGCGGGTGGGACAGCCACTCTTTGCCATGACAGATCTATTCGAGGCGATGCGCCTGTCCGCCGAGGACAGCGAGGTTGCTCATCTTTTTTTCAGCGAAGGCGGTAAGATCCTGCTGCCACTCGGCAAATCGACAAATGCCATGACAGGTCAGGAGATGCTGGAGCGGCTGCTGTCGTCCCCGCATGATGACGATGGCGCGCTTGCCCACGACCTTCTCGGCGAGCTCGGCAAGACGGTGCCGTTGGAAAGCCTTCGTCTCCTGCTGACATCTGCCAATGCTGAGACGCGAGCGGCGGGTGCGTTTATTGCCACCTTTCAAAACCAGAACATAAGTTCGATGGTGGGTGAGCTGGCCGCGCTGCTTGGGGACAGCAACCCGCGCACGCGCTTCGATGCCGTGGAGTCTATCTTGCGATGCAGTACGCGGAACGATGGTCAGCATCTCGCGCAGGCGTTGTTTGCCCTTGATGATTATCACGATGGTGTACGCATGGGAGCCGTCAAATTTGTGCGCTTTGCAAAAGACTGGCAGTTAAAGCTTGCGCGTCAGCACGCCGCGTTGCTCAGGCCGCAAACGCCGTTTTCGGCGATCGCCGATATCTCCGGGCAATGGCGAGATGATGCATCAGGCATGATCCGTGCGATGCTCGACCATTCAGAGCCGGCAGTGCGCCGTTACGGCCTGGGGCTGGCCAGCCGGGCGAGGTTGGTCGTTGTTGACGCGTTCGTCGAATGGGCGCAGGCGTCCGCCGATCCTGAAATCAGCAAACTGGCAACCGATTGCATCGAGCACAACCAGATATCGCACCACGCCGTATGGCAATCATCATTGCCGGCAATCGCCTGAGGCACCGCTGATCTCGAGGTCAAGATAGCGACGTGACAGGACGTAGAGCCTGCCGAACTGATTCAAAGTAATGGTCGTATGATGTTGTCCGCGCACGATATTTGCGTCGGGCGTGGCGGTTCTTACCTTCTCCCCTTGTGGGGTGAGAAGCGGTCCGCGTGGCGGACGAAAAGCCATTGCTTGGCTTTTCGAGCTTCGAACGCCCTGAGCCTGCGAAGGGCCAGGTGGTCGCCGATCCAACCTGCCGGGTCCCGGCTGCTCCGCAGCGTCCCGGCGTTCGCCGGCCTTTCGTCGTGCCACTGGCACGACGAATTCGCTTCGCGAACCAGCTGCTCACCCCACAAGGGGGGAAGGGAGAACCTCCTGCGCCGTCAAGAACCGCAACACCACGTCGCTCATGCCCAGCAGCGGCGTGAACGTCACGATGGTGATGCCGCCCGTCGCGTTGGTGCGGGTCAGGCCTTCGGAATAGATATCGAGCGGCGGCTCCTCGTCGAACCAGACGCCGTGCAGGGTTTCGCCCTGCCACTTTTCGCGGCCCTTCTCATAGCTCTTGAACGAAAGCACCGATTCATCGGCCTGCACGTCGCCGCCGCCGCCCCAGCGCACCACGATGCTGTCGAGCGCGCCCGGGGCGCCGCGGCCCATGGTCGTGTGCAGGATGGCGTTGGCCGGGATCATGCCGGTGCCCCATGCCGCCTGCTGCTGCGGCGGGCCGACCAGCACGCGCTGCGGGTTGTCTCGCGTGCCCTCGCCGGTCACGCCGGCAGCCCATAGCCTGACGGCGGTGTCGAAGGTCTTGCCCTGCCACCACGCGGGATAGCGGCCGGTGAGGTGCATGGCCCATTCGGCGCCGCCGGCCCTGGTCTTGCCCAGCTGGTTGCCGGCCATGAACAGCCGTTCGCGGTTCTGCGCGCCCGCGGCGTGAAACTGCGCCTGCCTGGGATAAGGCCGGTAGGCGGCAAGCTGGTTAGTCCTGCGCCTGCGGTCCAGCTCCTGCAGCAGCGCCAGATAGTGGCGGCGCGCCTTCAGGCTGGTCGCCAAACGGCCCGAGGACGGCTTCGAGGCCACGGATGCGGCGGCGGATCTCGTCATCGCTCAAGGCTTCCAGATTGTCAGATGAAACATGCAAATCCTTGGCCAGATCCTTGGGCAGCACCGATTGCACGATCTTCAGATACTGGTCGGGCTTGTCGGCCCGGACCGCGGCAATCACGCCGGCGCCATGGGCGCGGAAATCGGCGCGAACCGCGTCGAGGAAATCATCGCCAAGCGTCTTCTTCGTCCGCTTCGGCTTGGCAGCGGCGGCGGCAGGCGCCTTGCGGTCAGGGCGCGCACGCGGCGCCGTCCGGTCAGCCATGATCCGAGATCCCGGCGGGCTCGGCGGTCGCTGCCTGCTTCGCCGGCTTTGCCGGCCTTGCCCGCTTGATCTTGCCGGACTTGATCTTGCCGGACTTGCGCCGTGCCGATTTTGGCCCTGACCGTTTTGGGGCGGCCTTGCGGGCCGCATCAGCGGCCGGCGCGTTGCGTTTTCCGGCGGGCTCGGCTTTCAGGGTTGCCCTGGCAAGGGCGATCGCCCGGCCGTCGTGCGTGCCGCGCGGAAAACCGAAGCCGCCGATGGCATCGACAGGACCACCGCGAACCATGCCGATCAGCACGCCCGGCATACCGGCTCGATACGGCCGATGCGCGCCTGCGGGGCAGCGCCCTCGAACACGCCAATGGCGCTGACGACCTCGCGGCCGTCATCGTCGGTGATGATGGTGGCATAGCGGTTGGACAAGGGAGGCCTCGCGGATAAGGCAGAATGAACCGAGGATAGCGTTCCTTCACGCCCCCCTCTGTCCTGCCGGACATCTCCCCCTCAAGGGGGGAGATTGGCAGCTCCAGGGTCGCGACCAATTTGCAGCGCTGACGATTGGCGAAAGCAAGGCGGCAGTCCGATCTCCCCCCTTGAGGGGGAGATGGCCGGCAGGCCAGAGGGGGGTGCTGTCCCGCCGACATCCGATATCCGCACGTTGTGGGCATCAGGAAAACAAAACCCGCCTTGTGGGCGGGTCGCTGGCGCAAATCAGCACCATGGGTAAATAATAGCAAAGCTGCCCTACCCGTCAATGCAGATAAGAAATATTCCTACTCTGGTCAAAGCCGCGTCTTGGCGCGGCCGCGCATTGCGCAAGGGCAGCATCGATGGGATGCTGCGTCTCGTCGGAGAGCGCAATGAGCAATGTGACCAGTCACTATGGCAGCGGCGGCATCGTCGAGCGCATCCTGGCGGCTGTGCCGGACGCCAGGGCCGGCAGCCTCGCGGCCGAACAACTCTATCCGTTCGACCAGCTTCATGGCCGCGAGCTGATCGCCACGCAGGACCATGCCGCGCGTCTTGCGCCCTCCGTCGGCGATCGGGTTCTGGACATCGGCAGCGGCATTGGCGGCCCGGCCCGGTTCCTTGCCGAGACCTATGGGTGCAGCGTCGACGGCGTCGACCTGACGCAGGCGTTCGTCGAGGCATCCCGCCGATTGACCGAGCTCTGCGGCCTCGGCGACAAAGTGCGTTTCCATGAGGCCGATGCGACAAGGCTGCCTTTTGCAGACGACACATTCGACGCGGCAATCTGCTTCTATGTCGGCATGAATATCGCTGACAAGGCGGCGGTCATCGGGCAGGCGTGGCGCGTGCTGAAGCCGAAAGCCAGGCTTGTCTGGACCGAGGCGGTGCTGGCGGACGGCGAGCCTACCTATCCCTTGCCTTGGGCGGTGTCGTCGGCGGCCAGCCATCTTGTCGACGGCGAGACCCTGAAGGCTCTGTTTGCTTCAGCCGGATTCCGGGTCGACGATGTCATCGACGAAACCGGCGATCACGTCGAGCTGGCGTTGAAACGGGCAAATTCCAGCATCGTGCCCTCGCCCGCCCAGCAGCAGGCCAATGAGATCGTGCTCGGCGCCGAGTTCGTGCATCGGCGAAAAAACTACATAAGCAGCCTGAGCGAGGGAAAACTCGCGTCACTGGCCGTCATCGCTTCCAAGCCGGCCTGAAAAACAAAACCCGCCTCGGCGGCGGGTCGGCGGCGCAAATCAGCACCATGAACAAATCATAGCATAGCTGCCCTCACCGGTCAAGATATGTCAGGAAAGAATTCCTACATCGACATCGATCGGAGACTCGGCGATGCTAGCGCTACCACATCCGGCGTCAAGTCATATGCATATGTTCTAAAGTGCCATGCCGTCGGCGGATGTTGTCTGATAATTTGCCCTTTGGCATCAAGGGGGCAAAAGAAGCCATGTCTGAGGACAAAATCCGAAATATAAATCTGACCGCCGACATCGTCGCGGCATTCGTGCGCAACAATTCAGTGCCTCCGGATAGCCTGCCGGCGTTGATCGAGAGCGTCAATGCAGCGCTCGCGGCCGTGGACAATCCCGTTGCTCCGCCGCAACCTGCGCCTGAGCCCGCGGTCAACCGCAAGCGCTCGGTAACGCCGAATTTCATTTACTGCCTCGAGGATGGCAAGAAGTTCAGGTCGCTGCGGCGTCATCTCGGCTCCGCCCATGGCATGACGCCGGAAGCCTATCGCGCCAAATGGGACCTGCCCGGCGACTATCCGATGACGGCGCCCAGCTACGCCGCCAAGCGATCGGAGCTGGCAAAGGAGTTCGGGCTCGGCATCAGGACACCCGAGGCGCCGGCCGCCAAGGCGCCGGCCAAGAGCAAGACCAAGGCGTAAAGGCACGCCCCCTCCGTGCCGTACGCCTGCTGGAGGACGATCGTGGTGGCCGGAGAGCCCAATGACGTTCGCGTGGAACGTGTCGACCGCCGCCAATGGGCGGTGCTGGTTGCCGAGAATGGCACGGTGACCCAGCATCTGTTCATGGCCCAGGAAGCGGCCGAGGAGTTTGCCGACGGCGAGCGGACAAGGCTCGGCCTTCCCGCCAGGCCGCCGGCGGCGGATCCGCTGGCCTGAACAGTCCTTCAACCGGCTGCAGGATACAAGACGCAGCCTTCGACAGGCCGTCTAGCGACTGGTCATTAGCTGGCTCTTATGGAATCATTCCACTCCAACTCGGGGGAGAGCGGGATGGACAAACCAGCCATGGCATCCGTGTTCAGGATGCGGCAAGCGCCAGCCACTGTTTCGGGCGTTCGCAGCGTCGGCCAAGGCCAGGCCGATCCGGTCATCGGCAGAAGGCCGCTCGGCGAGGCGATCCGCTTCGTCATCGACGCCCATCCCCATTACGACATCAGCTGCGTTTCGATCGCCTATGGCGACGGCTCGGCCCCGCGCCTCGGCAGCCGGGAGGTCAAGGCGCTGTGGGCCGAATATGGCCGCCGCTGGATGGAAGAGTAGCGCAGGCCATCGGCCGACGCCTATCGCTTGCATCCCCGTCCGGATCGTAACAGCGGCTCATGCGTTGAGCGTGAGCCAAATGGGAGCAACAGCCATGAACGTCGCCAATCTGCAACTCGAAGGCCTGCTGATGGCCGTCGCCTCGATCAATCAGGTGCTGGTGCGCAAGGGCCTGCTCACGGTGGAGGATATCGACATTGCGCTGCGCAAGGCCGAGGCCATCGAAACCGGCGAGGAGCGGTCCGACGGCATGTCGGAGTCCAACCGCGACGCCGTCAACTTTCCGATCCGACTGCTGGAACTGGCCAATCAATGCCAGCCGGAGGCGGACATGCCGTCCTTCTCGAAACTGGCCCGCATGGTCGGTCAGATGAAGGAACCCTACAACGACCAGATGTGAGGCGGTCTGCCGACGCGGGGCCTCACCCTCGGCCAATCTTCGAGGCCAGCACGCTGCCCGGTCCATGCACGGCGGCGAACAGCAGGCCGGCGGCGAACGGGAAATGGGACATGAAGGCGCCGAACTCGGCCTGGTTGCCGGTCCAGTGCGACGGACCGTGGAAGGCAAAGCCGAGGAAGACCACGTAGACGGCGGCGACCAGGGCGGCCGGCGTGAAGAACGCTCCGGTCAGCAAGGCGATCACCAGCAGCGTTTCGAGGATCGCGGCGCACCAGGCCAGAAACAGCGGGAACGGGAAGCCGGCGGCGGCGATGTAGCCGGCGGTCATGTTCATATCCATGAACTTGAAGGCTGCTCCCATCGCGAACATGGCGGCCAGGGTCAGGCGGGCGATGAGAATGGCCGCGGTCTGCCACGGCGATTGAACGGCTTCCATGATGTGCTCCAAAGGTTTGCAACGGGTTTCGCCCCAAGGACGGGCGCCACGCCGCCGATCCTACACCAGCCCGCGAAATTCTTTCGCGGCAAAGCCGGACCTCGCAAAAGGAGGCGCTTGCAATCCTCTTGCCGCGCGTGGCCGCTCAGAGCTTCGCCATCAGCTCCCGCCCCAACCGTTTCGGCGGCTCGGCGCGCAGCACCACATTGGTCGTCACCGCGCCGTAGCGGCCGATGGCATCGACGATGCTTTCGAGGTCGGGCGGCGACGGCACGACCACCTTGACCAGAAAACAATCCTCGCCGGTCACCCGCAGCACCTCGACCACTTCCGGCATGGCCGCGAATTTCTTCAGGCAGGTCTGGATGTGCTCATGCGTGGTGCGCAGGCGGATCATGGCCATGGTGCCGAGACCGAGGGCGGTGGGATCGATCGCGGCCCGGTAGCCGGCGATGATGCCGCGCTCCTCCAGCCGCTTCACCCGCTCCGACGTCGCGGGCTGGGACAGGCCGACGCGGCGGCCGAGTTCGGAAATGCCGATGCGGCCATCCTCCTGCATGATCTCGATGATTGCCATGTCGGTGGGGTCGAGCCGTGGCCGGTAATCGCCGTTTGCCATGAACACCTTCAATCCATCGGAATTCTTCATCGCTTTCCGATGATCTCTCATTCCGCGAACAAGGAGAAGCCCTAGGATTGGGACATCATCTGCGGCGAAGAAACAGGATTTTCCATGACCGACTTCATCATTCTGCCGGGCAGCGGCGGATCGGGCGAGGCCCACTGGCAGACACGCTGGCAACAGGCCGACCCGGCGATGCGCCGCTTCAGCCCGGCAAGCTGGGAGCTGCCGGATTTCGACGACTGGGTGGCGGCGCTGGACGTCGCGGTGTCACAGGCACAGACCCCGCCGGTGCTCGTCGCCCACAGTCTCAGCTGCCTGCTGGTCGCGCATTGGCAGGCGGTGTCGAGCCGTCGGATCGGCGGGGCGTTTCTGGTTGCGGTTCCCGACCCGGCCTCGCCGGTCTATCCCGCTTACGGAATTCCCTTCGCCGATACGCCGCGCGGGCCGCTTCGCTTCCCCTCGCTGATCGTGGCCAGCACCGACGATCCCTATGATCCGAACGGCTATGCCGGTGAGAAAGCCACACAATGGGGCAGCGAACTGCACATCGCCGGGCCGCTTGGTCACATCAACAGCAATAGCGGGCTGGGCGACTGGCCGGCGGGAATGGAGCTGCTGACGGCCTTCGTGAGAGACAGACAGGCCGACCACGCAATCGCACCGTAGGCGCCCGAAGCGTGCGCGCGGGCTTGCCCCGACTTGTCCCGCCAGCTATCTCTCGGGAGGGGCGTTTGTGAGGGAGCCTGCGAATGGTGTCCGTCCGATATCTGGTCCGCGATGTCGATCTGTCCATCGCGTTTTATACGAGCTATCTGGGCTTCGCGCTGAAGCAGCAATTCGGTCCGGCGATGCCATCCTGACGCGCGGCGACCTCTCGCTCTGGCTCGCCGGTCCCTTGGCGTCGGCAGCCAGGCCGATGCCGGACGGCCGGACACCCGAGCCGGGCGGATGGAACCGCTTCGTGCTCGAGGTCGAGCAATTGCCGTCAATCGTGACTAAGATGGTCGAAGCCGGCGTGCGGTTCCGCAACCAGATCGTCGAAGGTCCGGGCGGGCGACAGATTCTTTGTGAAGACCCGTCCGGCAACGTGATCGAGCTGTTCGAGCCCAGCTAGGCTTCGGCCGTCGCCTCGGATTCGGCGCCGGGCTTTGCCTGGCCTTCCCACTGCCGCTCCGCCTCTGCTTTGCGCTTCGGACAATCCTCGTAGTCATGCTCTCGCGAACCGCAATAGGAGCAGCATTTTGCCGGCGTGTCGGTTCGAAGCATTGTGGCCATGCACAAGAATGCACGAAAATTCATCCGGTTGCAGCAGCGTCTGCGACGTCGCTGCTGGGATGCGTGACCGCCAGCCTGGCGCCGCCCTCAATAGCCGCCGCCGAGGATCGCAGAATCTCGGCGGCAGACATTGCGCGCGGCGCGTATTCGTCCGGCCTATATCAAAGTTAAATGCGGATGCTGGGCGTGAGGTGGTAGGTGATCGCGATGGGGGGACTCTCAACGCGCTCGAGGTGTCCCATGGACGTTCGAAATCTGATTGCCAAATTGTCAGACGCGGTATTGTACCGCCGCGCCGCGTCTTCGCCGATACTGTTCAGGCCGATCCGCAACTCGCTCGCCGACATCCCGTTGAAGCCGGCGCCGCGGCCGCCTTATCGTCCGCATCGGCCGATCTGGCCGGCAAGCAACATGTAGCTCGCCGGGCTGCAACCAGTTTGTGATTTCCTCGTTTATGGCGATCCCGTTTTCAAGGAGGCAAGTGATGAGATCGATCCGGGCGAGGCGCGAATGGTTTGGATGGTGAGCGCATGAGCCGTTTTCTGCCCCTGACGATCAGATTCGTGGACGGAAGCGCGATGACGGTGTCGTCGATCGCCGACGCCAGGAGGGCGCTAGGCGGAACATGGAAGAACAAGCAGACGGCGGCCTACAAGGCGGCCGACAGGCTGGTGGACGACGCGTCGAACGGCATTTGCCGCCCGGACATCGCCTTTGCCGCTTTCCAGAATGCCGCCGCCCAACAGGGCTTGCTGAAGCCGGCCAAGCCAAGTGCCGCCCTTGCCATGCTCGACGAATTGGCGTCGCTGGATGGGCATCGTTGAAAGACCGGCTGACGGATTGCCGGCGATGTCATGGCGAACGCCGGATAGCCTATCTCGGCTCGCGGTTCATGCTGAGATAAGTCGGGTCGAACTCGGCGATTTCCACCAGTTGCTGCCAGTCCAGAATGGTCACCATGTAATTCGCCCAGCCGATCACACCGATCTTGCGCAGCGCGCCGATGACCCGGTTCATGTGGACGACCGAAAGCCCAAGCACATCGGCCAGTTCCGCCTGCGACAGGGGAAGCCGGAAACTCATGCCGTTGGTCTGCTTGACGACCTGGAGCCGCACGAACAGCTCGCACACAAGATGCGCCAGATGCGAAGTCTTGGACCGCCGGCCCATGGCCACGATCCATTCCCGATGGATGGCGCCATCGACGAGCGTGTCCAGCCAAAGCAAGCGGCTGAGATGAGGCGCCTGTTCGGTGATCGTCCTTAGCCGACTGTGGTCGGCGGCGATCACCCGGCATGGCGACAAAGCTATAATGCCATGGTCCATTGTCTTGAGCAGGAAGGCGTGCAAATCGACAAAATCGCCTGGCACCTGCAACGAGGTGAACTGGCGCCCGCCATCCTCCAGCACTTTGTAGCGCGCCGCCAGACCCTCGATGATGAGCGTGCTGTAGCCTGGCCTCGATCCCTCGGAAACGATGTCCTGACCGGTGGCAAAATCCATCTCGATGGTCATGGCGGCGGCCAGCAGCCCCTTTTCCTGCTCGGACAAAGCGTCATGCTGGCCAAGGTTGAGATAAAGCGGTTCTAGCATCGAGGATCCAGTTCGAGATTTCGTGGACATTCGTGGCCTAGCCAAACGCCGGAGATCGGGTGCGGTTGCAATCGGCCGGCACGGCGACGGCTCCTGGCAGGAAATCTGCTCAGGACACAGTCGCATGGAACCATGGGTGCGGGTTGGGATTTAATCCATGTCGCTCAAAAATGGCCCCGATTTTGAGACAACGACATGCATAAAAACACAGACCTGAAGCGCGTCGCCTGTCCTTTCAACCGCGATGCGCCTTAGCGTTCTCACGCAGGGATCCTTGCACACATGGAACGGTTCTACTTCGACTTGTACAACGCCGAGACCCAGATTGATGAAGAGGGGCAGCTTTTTCCCAGCCGGGAGCGTGCGGGAGCCGAAGCGCTGCGCATATTGCACGATGTGGCGCGCGACGAGATTCCGGAGGGCGACCACCGGCGGATCACCGTCAAGATGCTGAACGAGAACAGGGAGCAGATATTCGAAGCGTCGCTGACCATGGCGTCGCTGTGGAGTTGAACTCGTCGACCCTGTCGAGGACTGTATGGAACCTCTTGCCCTCCCCTCTGTTTCCTAAGGAGGGGCCAGCGGCAGAAGCTGCCCGGCTGATTGACTGGAGGCATCTATGTCCTTGCAAAAGCTTCATCCCGAGCAGGTCGACGACACACGCAGGCTTGCCTATTCGACCTTTGCCCCGGCGCTGATCGGTTCGCTCACCAAGCGTCTGGCGCGGTGTCAGGGCGTCAAGGAACTGGGCGCCCTGGAAAAGTCGCTCATCCGCCTGATCGAAGACTCTGATGTCGATGGGCCGCAAGCCGAGGCGATGAAAGAGTTCGCCATCGAGCTGGTGGTGTCGACGATATCGGAAGCCCGCGCTCACCCCGACACCAAGAGCGATGTCGAAGCCGTTGGCGAGCGCCGCGCCGAAGGCCGCTCCGAGAACCCGCAGACGCTCGAGGAGCAGTTGCAATCAGGCCTCGAAGACAGTTTTCCGGCCAGCGATCCGCCCGCCGTCATCTCGACCGCCATTTCCGGCGGCTCGAAGGACCTTGTCGGTACAGATGAGGTGTTGCGCCGCAAGAAGGAGGCGGCGCAGCGAAAGCAGGAAAAGGCCGACGCCGGTTAGCCGGACAATTCGCGCGAGCCCGAGGCGATGAGAGCCGTCAGCCGAAGCGCTTTTCCGGCGACTGTCCGCTGGCCGGTGACTGTTCGCCGGCCCGCGTGACGATCGCCTCGAGCGGCTCCGGCCGGTGAAGCAGAAAACCCTGGCCATAGGCCACGCCCATGCCGCGCAGAATGTCGAGCGCTTCCTGCTGCTCGATCTTTTCGGCCACCACCGCGCAGCCGAGACTTTTGGCGATGCCCGCTATGGCCGAGACGATCTCGCGGTCGAAACGGCTTTCCGCGATATTCTCGATGAACGAGCCGTCGATCTTGATCTGATCGACCGGAAAGCGCCGCAAATATTCGAACGAGCTCATGCCGGCGCCGAAATCGTCGAGGCTGACGCGGCATTGCCGCTCGCGCGCCTTGCGCACGAACTGCTCGGCGGCGTCGAAATTGGTGACGGCCGCGGTCTCGGTGATCTCGAAGCCGATGCCGGAATGCGGCGCCCCGGTCTCGGCGATGACGGCGTCGACGAAATCCCATAGCAGCGGATCGCTCAGCGTCTGCGCCGACAGGTTGAAGCCGAGCATGATGGCGCCTGACCGCATCGCCGCGCCATGCTGCGAAAGCGCTGTCCTGATGATCCAGCGGTCCAGCCGCGAGGCAATGCCGAAGCGCTCGGCGACCGGAATGAATTCGTTGGGCGGGATCAGCTTGCCATTGCGCCCGGCAAGCCGCGCCAGCACCTCGACGTGGCGGCTCTCCTGCCAGGGCTGGCCGAGCAGATGGATTTCCTGGCCGAACAGTTTCAGCCGCCCGTCATCCATGGCGTCGACCGTGTCGGCGGCGACACGCGCCGCGTTGAGGCCGCCGGAGCCCGACGCCGCATCGGCCGAAAACACCGCGAAGCGATTGCGCCCGGCCGCCTTGGCGGCATAGCAGGCGTCGTCGGCGCAGGCCAACGCATCGGCAACCGTGGTGGTGGTGTCCTCGACGAAGGCGATGCCGATGCTGGCCGCGAGTTTTCGCGAGGTCGCCGGCAGTCCGAGGTCGGCGTCACGGACCGCCGCAAGAATCGCGCCGGCCAGCGCCTCGGCCTTGGCCGATTGGCAATTGGGCACCAGCAGCGCGAACTCGTCGCCGCCGAGGCGCGCGGCACGTGCCGATGCCGGCAGGCAGCCCAGAATACCGGCGGCCACGCCCGTCAGCGCCAGGTCGCCGGCGGCGTGGCCGGCAAAGTCGTTGAGCGCCTTGAAGTAGTCGAGATCGACGTAAAACACCGCCAGCGGCAAAGCCCGCTCGGTGGCGATATGCACGGCCAGCAGCCGGTCGAAGGCGGCACGGTTCAAGAGGCCCGTCAGCGCATCGTGGTGAGCGGCGTAGGCGAGTTCCCGCTCGCGTTTCTTGTCCTCGGTGATGTCGCGCACGGTGCCGAGAATCTGGCCCGCCGTCTCGGGCGCCGCGATGAAGCGCACCAGCGATTCGACATGGCGGATTTCGCCGTCGCGCCTGACGATGCGGTATTGCGCGGCGACGACGCCGTCGGTCGAAAGCGGCGCCAGATGGGCGCGCTCTGCGGCATCCTTGTCGTCGAGATGCAGATAGGAATGCCAAAGGTCGGCAGCCACCTCGTCGGTGTCGGCGACCAGGCCGAATATCTCCCTGGTGCGGGCGTCCCAATAGCTCTTGCTGGCGTCGATGTCGTGATGCCAGATGCCTGTGCCACTGGCCGCCAGCGCCAGGCGAAAGCGCACATTGACCCGCTCCAGTTCGGCTTCCGCCTCTTTCTGCCGGCTGATGTCGGTCTGCACGCCCATCAGCCTGACCGGCTTGCCCGTCTCGTCACGCTCGACAATGCCGCCGCGGTCCAGCACCCAGATCCAGTGGCCGTCCTTGTGCTTGAGGCGTAGCTCGGTCTCGATCGAGGCGGTCAGGCCGGAAATGTGCCGCTCTCCGCTGGCCAGCGCCCGCTGGCGGTCGTCGGGATGCGTCAGCTTCAGCCAGAGGTCGTCGCTGTTGGCAAGCTCGCCATCCTCATAACCCAGCATGTGCGACCAGGTTGGCGAATAGAAACAGTCGCCGCTCAAAATATCCCAGTCCCATACGCCGAGATGAGCGCGTTCGAGCGCAAGCGCCCAGAATTCGCCGTTGCGTATTTTCTCTTCAGCCATGCCCTGGTTTCGCTCACTCCGTCGCCGCCACTATGCACGCAAGCAGAGAAGAAAGCGTTACCGGGTGCGCCGCGCCCACAGTGCGGACAAGGCCTGCAATCGTGCCGGACCATGCCGTAAGGCGTCATCATGCGATTGGGGCTCGTCATGCCATTGGCGCCCTGATTGGAACCGCCCTGCCCGGGCCTGGCTCGACGATCCTTATCGCGCGGCGGCGCGCATTGTCCTCGAGCAGGCCGCGCAGTTCCTCACGGCCGCGCGCGATGCGCGACATCAGCGTGCCGGCCGGCACGCCGAGCATCTCGGCGGCCTCGGCATAGGAGAAGCCCTCGATGGCGACCATGGTCAGCGCGGCACGGCGGTCGGGGCTGATCGCCTGCAGCGCGTCGATGATCTCGCGGGCCGCGACATTCTCCAGCTGGTCGGCGGGAGAGGCCTGCACCTCGCCGGCCTCCAGCGGCAGCATCGAGGCCTCGCCTCGCCGGTTCACCTTGCGCATCTGGTCGATGAACAGATGATGCATGATCGTGAACAGCCATTTTCGCGGGCTCTCTCCCGTCTGCCAGTTGTCCAGCCGCAGCAGCGCCCGCTCCAGGCAGTCCTGGACGAGATCGTCGGCGGAATCGCGGTCGCGCAGCAGCGAGCGCGCATAGCGGCGCAGGCGCGGGATTTCGTCGAGAATTGCTCTCTGCTTTTCGTCCATGACCTTTTGTCTTCGTTTCGGCATGCCGTTGCCGCAAAACCGCTGCGCCCCCGGGTGAGGACAGCTTTGGCTGATCTGAAAAATTCCTCTGTTCATGCCTGTCGTCGGCTCCAAAAACGCTGGGCACTTTTGGGCGACAGGCATGACGCGCTCAGCGCGGCGCGGCGTCGATGGTGACCCGGTGTGGGTAGAAGGCGCCGTGGGCGCAAATCTCGGCCATCTCGTCGAAGGGCTGCTCATAGGCCCACATCGCATCGTTACCGGTCTCGCCCGCCGGCAGCACGTTCCAGTAGCTGGCGTCACCCTTGTAGGGGCACAGCGTCGACCGCTCCGTCTTCTTGAGCTTGCGGAAGTCGATGTCCTCGAACGGGATGTAGAAGGAGAAGGGATGGGGCGGCTCGGTCACCATTTTGGCTTTTGCCGAGGAAGCGATGATGTTGCCGCTTGCAAACACGACGACACGCCCGTTGAAGGGCTCGACGGTGATCACCTTGCCCGGATTGCGCCTGAAGCCGGGTGACGGGTTCGCATGCTGATCCATGACTGCTCTCCTTGTCCGCTGGTGGTTCGATGCCGGTCGACGGCGTCAGCTCTCACTGGTCACTGATGGGCCGGCGACAGCCGTCACGCGCGACAGCTTCTGGCGCTTTTCGAGCTTTGGCTTTTCATAGGTCTTCTTCATCGTTCTTCCTTTTCTGACGTCTGGCAGCCGGTCCGCGCGGCTACCGGCCGTACGATCATGGCTCCAAGGGACAACAGGCGCATCTCCCGTCCGGCCGATGCGCCGCCGAAGAAATCGGGGTCAGCGTGGCAAGAATGATTCGCATCGCCGCGATCCGACGGCGGTGGATTTATCTCAGCCGGGACGGCCATGCTTGGGCCGGGCGGAACACGGTTTTGGCGAATGCGGCCCTGTCAGCATGATCGCAAGGCTTGGACAGGCGGGAACAGCCACCCGCGCGGCTATATGGCGATGGCTGCTTGGCGCCGGTGCACGCCGCGAAATATCGATAATAAAGGACGGCAGGTGAGACTCTACAAAATTAAGATGATTTGCCAGATATTTTCGCCTTTTCCGCACGAGAACTAAAATAAATTATCGACAGACGAACTTTCACTTTGGAAAAATGTCCATTTTATCTCTGTTAACCAAATATTAACCAAAATTATCCGATACATACCGAAGTTATTCGCTGTCGCAATCCGAATCTAAGTTGTAATAATAATTGCACAGTTCGCTTGTGACATTACTGTACCGTTGATGTCTTGCGAAGCATGCAGCGGAGGAGCTGTAGGGGTGAAATCCGGGTCAAGACCGTTTTGCGAAGAACGATCTGCCCCGACGGAGGGCCATCGCATGAGATTGCTAAAATACGCGCTGCTGCTGGGTGGGTCGCTGCTTGCAACCCTTCCCGCGACCTCCACCGTCTTGACCACCAACTTTAACGTGAAGATCACGATCACAAACGAATGCAAGATCCTGACGGCTAGCGATCTTATTTTCGGTTCGCACGGTATCATTGATACCAATGTGGACCAGACCAGCACCATTGGCGTGCAATGCACCGCCGGACAGACCTACGTCGTGGGTCTGGGTCTCGGAAATGGCGCGGGCACAACCGTCGGGAGTCGCAAGATGACCGGGCCGGGCGCAGCGGTGGTCAACTATAGTCTTTACCAGGATGGCGGCCATGCGCAGGTCTGGGGCATCACATCCGGCACCGACACGCAAGCGGGAACCGGCAATGGCAGCGTCCAGAGCCTCACGGTCTACGGGCGCGTTCCGATCCAGCCGACACCGGTGGCGGGCGACTATGCGGACATCGTTCAGGTCACCCTAACCTACTGATTATCGGCACCAATTACGAGGAAGACCATGCGATCCATGCTTTCATGCATTGGCGCCACGGCTCTTTTATTGCTCTGCGCCGGGACGTCACACGCTGCCTCGCTGAGAGTAGCGCCGACAGGCCTCGAACTGATCGCTCCCGACAGCGCGGCGGTTCTCAACCTCGCCAACGATGACGCCAAGCGGCCGATCAATGTGCAGATCCGGGTCTTCGCATGGAGCCAGGCCGGCGGCATCGAAACGCTGACGCCGACCACGGACGTGGTCGCCAGCCCACCATCGACCAAACTCGGACCCAATGCCCAATACGTGGTTCGCGTCGTGCGCGTGTCGAAGGCGCCGGTGCGGGCCGAGGAAAGCTACCGCGTCATCGTCGACGAACTGCCGGACCCCTCACGCAAGAAGGCCGGTACGGTCGCGCTCGCGCTTCGCTATTCGGTCCCGGTGTTTTTCCGCGACGCCGATGCCGCCGCGCCGGCAGTCGCCTGGAGTGTTTCGCGCAAGGGCGGCAGTCTTGTGCTGACAGCCAGCAATACCGGCGAAAGTCGCCTCCGCCTGTCCAACCTATCCCTGACCCAGAACGGCAAGAAGCTTGGCAGCCGAAACGGACTCGTCGGTTATGTCCTGGGCGGCGCGACCATGCAGTGGCCGATCGGCAGCAGCAAATCACTGTCCGCGGGCTCGGTGCTTTTGAAGGCACAGAGCGATCTTGGACCCTTCGATGCCAAAGTTGCCGTCAAGGGCAAATAGGATCGCGCTAGTCGTCGCGCTCGCGATTTTCACACCTTTCTCGGCGGTGAACGCGCAAGAATTGCCGGCCGTGACGAACCCTGAAGACCCTGGCCAGCAAGCCGGCCGCAGCCTTTATCTAGAGGTGTTCATCAACGACGTCTCGACCAAACTGATCGGCAGCTTCACCCAGATGCCGGATGGCGGCCTGGCATCGACGCCGCTAGAGCTGAAGGAGCTCGGGCTGAAGCCGCCGCAGGGCGCTGTAGACACCGACGGCCTGGTCAGGCTCGACCAGCTGGCGGATGTGTCGTTTCAGATCGACGAAGCGGCGCAGCGCCTCTACGTCACCGCCGCCAATGACAGCCGCGAGGCGCGCATGGTCGATCTCGGCTTGCGCTTGCAGGACCGGCCGGCGCCGCAATCGGGCTTGGGCGCGGTTCTCAACTATTCGCTGTTTGCCAGCTCCAACACATTGTTCGACAAGGACGTCGAGCTGTTCCAGGGCGTTTCCGGCGGCTTCGATGCGCGCGTGTTCAGCCCCTATGGAACGCTCAGCCAATCCTTCATCGCCGGCTATTCCGACGGCAGGCTGGGCGGCTTCACGCGGCTCAACACGACATGGAGTTATTCCGACCCCGACCGGCTGATGACCTATCGGGCCGGCGACTTCATCTCCGGTGGATTGTCGTGGACGCGTCCGGTCTATCTCGGCGGCATCCAGGCGCAACGCAACTTCCACCTGCGATCGGACCTGGTGACGCTACCCCTGCCCTCCTTCGGCGGCACCGCGGCGGTGCCGTCGACGCTGGAGGTCTATACGCAGAACGTGCGCACCTATTCCGGCGACATCCAGCCCGGGCCGTTCCAGGTCACCAATCTGCCGGTGTTCACGGGCGCAGGACAGGCGCAGGTGGTTCTGCGCGACAGCCTGGGCCGCGAGACCACGGCCACCTTGCCGTTCTATGCCTCCAGCATGCTGCTGCGCCAGGGACTGCTCGACTTTTCCGTCGAGGCAGGGATGGCGCGGCGCAATTTCGGCATCTCCTCCGACGATTATGACAGCCGCGTCATGGGGGTCGCCAGCGCGCGTTACGGCGTGACCGACCGGCTGACATTGGAAGCCCATGCCGAGGGCGGCGCCGATCTGATCAATGGCGGCATAGGTGCTGCCTTCCCGCTCGGGGCATATGGCGCAGCTTCGCTGGCCGTCGCCGGCAGCCATCATGACGGACGCACCGGGTCGCTGGTCGATGCCAGGGCCGAGTTCGGTTATGACGGCTGGGCGATCAACGCCCGCATGCAGCGGTCATTCGGCGGCTTTGAAGATATCGCTTCGGTGACGGCACAGCCGGTCATACTCGATCCCGATGATTTCACCCGTTTCAGCGCCGGCGTGCCGCGGGCGGTCGACCAGGTGACGCTCAGCGTGCCGATGCCGATCGACTTCTCCAGCCTCAACTTCTCCTATACCCACCTCAAGGATGCCGAAGGCGAGACCAGCCAGATCGTCGGCCTCTCCTACAGTCAGGAGATCTTCAAGCGCAGCACGCTCTATGCCACGGCCTTCGCCGATCTCGACGACGGCGACAGTTATGGCATCTTTGCGGGGATTTCGATCCCGTTCAATGACGACGTCATGGCGTCGACGGGTGTCGAGCATGGGCCTGACGGCCTCAATGTCGTGGCCGACCTCGCCAAATCGGAGCGGGCCGAGGACGGCAGCATCGGCTGGCGGCTGCGCACCTCCGAAGGCGAGGTTCCCAACCGTTCGGCAGCGGTGAGCTACCGCGCGTCGTTTGCGCGTTTCGAGGCCGGCGCCCAGCAATTCGACAAGGACTTTCGCGTGACCGGCCAGATGGACGGCGCCATTGCGGTCGCAGGCGGCGGGGTGTTCGCCACCAACCGCATCGACGATGCCTTTGCCGTCGTCGATGTCGGCACGCCTGATGTCGAGGTCTTGCATCAGAACCGGCCGGTAGGCAGGACCGACAGCAAAGGCCGCATCCTGGTCACCGGCCTCAACTCCTATGAGCTGAACACGGTCTCCATCGACCCGAAGAATCTACCAGTCGACGCGGATGTCCCGGCTACCAAGGAGACCGTCGTCCCAGCCGACCGCAACGGCGTCGTGCTGAAGTTCGGCGTGTCCGAGGCGGCGCAGGCCGCGCTGGTGACGCTGGTCGACTCGAGCGGAACGCCGCTCGAAGCCGGACTGTCGGGACGCGTCGATGGCGGCACCGAAGACTTCGTCGTCGGCTATGACGGGCAGGCCTATATCAAGGGCCTCGGCAAGCAGAATTCAGTGCAGGTCGAGCGCGCTGACGGCGGTTCATGCCGGGCAGAGTTTCCCTTCGAGGCGGCGCGCGGCCGGCAAGTGGTGATCGGGAACGTGGTGTGCCAATGAGAGCTGGAGGAAAAATGCTGCGCGCCGTAATCATCGCCCTGCTGCTGGTGCTGCTCCCGTCGCTCGCCCGGGCGCAGAGCTGCAGTTACACCGTCACCAGTTTGAATTTCGGCCTCATCGACACGCTGTCGGGCACCGCGGCGACATCGACAGCCACCTTCACCGCGACTTGCAGCGGCAGTTTGCCATTGCTGCTGCCCGTCCTGGTCTGTCCGCATATTGCCGCCGGCACCGGCGGTGCAACCTCGGCGGCGGCCCGGCAGATGGCGAGCGGCGTCAACAGCCTCAACTATCAACTCTATTCGGACCCCGCAATGAGCGTTGTCTGGGGCACCTATAACTGGGCCTATGCCTCGCGCCCGCCACCGCTGCTGCTGAGCCCCAATCTCTTCGGCAACTCAATCGACACCCTGACGCTCTATGGCCGGGTTCCCGGCGGCCAGGCGACCGTTCCGCCGGGCACTTATCTGTCGACATTTTCGGGCGGGCAACTCGAGTTCCGCTCCCGGACAACCCTGTTGAGCAGCAGCTGCAACACCGGCGCGGGCAACTTGGGCGCCAGTCCGACCTTCACCATCAACGCCACGGTCGCGGCAAACTGCCTGGTCGCCACCCAGAACATCGATTTCGGCTCCAAGGGCGTGCTCGACGCCAATGCCGATGCCACCGGCCAGGTCTCGGTCACCTGCACGCCGTCGACCGCCTATACGGTTTCCCTGAATGGCGGCACGACAGGCGGCACGCCGACCAATCGCAAGATGTCGAAGGGCGGCGAGCGGGTCACCTACGGCCTCTACAAGGACGCCGCGCGCTCGCAGCCCTGGGGTGACGCCGGAACGCCGGGAAGCACGGTGGCCGGCACCGGAACCGGCTTGGCGCAACCGCTCATCGTCTACGGCCGCGTGCCGCCGCAGACGACGCCCTCGGCCGGCGTCTACACCGACACGGTGGTGGTGACCATCACCTATTGATCGCGGCCCGCCTCGCCGTTGGCCGGCGCCAGCCAGCGCGCGTAAATCTCGCCGACGATGCCGCGGCGAAAGACCAGCACGCAGATCATGAAGATCAGGCCGGTGGCGATGGTCACCGGGAAGCCGGAGGTGGCGAGCGTGTTTTCCAGCCCGACGACGAGGCCGGCGCCGACGACAGGACCGACCATGGTGCCGATGCCGCCGAGCAGCGTCATCAGGATCACCTCGCCTGACATCTGCCAGGTGACGTCGGTCAGCGTCGCGAACTGGAAGACGACCGCCTTGGTGGCGCCGGCAAGCCCGGCAAGGGCTGCCGACATGACGAAGGCGGCGAGCTTGTAGCGGCCGACCGAATAGCCCAGCGAGATGGCACGGTTCTCGTTCTCGCGGATCGAACGCAGGATCATGCCGAAGGGCGAGTTGACGATGCGCCAGACGGCGAAGACGCCGATGAGGAATACGGCAAGCACGACGAAATACATGTTGAGCGTGACGTTGAGATCGACGATGCCGAACAGATGCCCGCGCGGCACGCCCTGTATGCCGTCCTCGCCTTCGGTGAACGGCGCCTGGACGCAGAAGAAATAAAACATCTGCGCCAGCGCCAGCGTGATCATCGAGAAATAGATGCCTTGCCGGCGGATGGCGAGGAAGCCCATGACCAGGCCGAGCACGGCCGCTCCGGCGGTGCCGAGCAGGATGCCGGCCTCGGGCGGCCAGCCCCATGCCTTGACGGCGTAGGCGCAGAAATAGGCGGCGGCGCCGTAGAAGGTGGCGTGGCCGAACGACAACAGCCCGGTGTAGCCGAGCAGCAGGTTGAAGGCGCAGGCAAACAGCGCGAAGCACAGCATCTTCATCAGGAAGATCGGATAGACGAAGAAGGGCGCGGCTATCAGCGCCAGTATGGCCAATGCCAGCAATACCCGCTCCAGCCGCACGGAGGCGGCGGTGCGCTGTTGGTGAAGGGTTGCCTCGCTCATCTCAGGCGTCCCTTCCGAACAGGCCGGCGGGGCGCAGGAGCAGCACGATCGCCATGATGACGAAGACGACGAGGTTCGACGCCTCGGGATAGAACACCTTGGTCAGGCCCTCGGCGAGGCCGAGCATATAGCCGGTGACGATGGCCCCAAGAATCGAACCCATGCCGCCGACCACAACGACGGCAAAGACGACGATGATGATATCGGAGCCCATCAGCGGACTGACCTGGTAGACGGGCGCGGCGAGAATACCGGCAAGGCCGGCGAGCGCCGCGCCGAGCCCATAGGTGAGCGTCAGCAGCAGCGGCACGTTGACGCCGAAGGCCTGCACCAGCTCCGGATTCTCGGTCGCGGCGCGCAGATAGGAGCCGAGCCTGGTCTTTTCGATCAGGAGCCAGGTGCCGATGCAGATAATGAGCGAGGCCACCACCACCCAGCCGCGATAGTTGGGCAGGAACATGAAGCCGAGATTGGTGCCGCCGGCAAGCTGCGCCGGAACGGCATATGGGTTGCCTGACACACCGTAGTAGAAACGGAACACGCCTTCGATGACCAGCGCCAGTCCGAAGGTGAACAGCAGCCCGTAGAGCGGATCCAGGCGGTAGAGCCGCGACAGCGCCACGCGCTCGACCGCCATGCCGAAGACGCCGACGATGAGCGGCACCAGGAGCAGCGCCGGCCAGTAGCCGATGCCGAGATGGACGAGCAGCAGGTAACCGATGAAGGCGCCGAGCATATAGAGTGCGCCATGGGCGAAATTGATGATCCGCAGCAGGCCGAAGATGACGGCCAGGCCGAGGCTCAGCATGGCGTAGAAGGAGCCGTTGATCAGCCCGACCAGCATCTGGCCGAGCAAGGCCTGGACGGGGATGCCGAAGATCATGGTCATGGCGTCACCGATGGTGTTGCAAGGGGGATGCGTCTGTGCGGCACGTACCCCCACCCGGACCTTCGGTCCGACCTCCCCACAAGGGGGAGGTAGGGCGGTGGCCCTCCACCCTCCCCCTTATGGGGAGGGTCGCTGCGCAGCAGCGGGGTGGGGGTACTGCCGTGGGCTGTCGTCATCATACCCCCAACACCTCGTGCAGCTGTTGCGTGTGAGCGGCAAGCTCGCTTACGGCAAAACCCTCCACCACCTTGCCGTGCTCCATCAGGTAGAAGCGGTCGGCGATGCGGGCGGCGAAGCGGAAATTCTGCTCGACGAGCAGGATGGTCATGCCGCGCTTTTTCAAGGTCGCCAGCAGTTCGCCGATGCGCTGGACGATGACCGGCGCCAGGCCCTCGGTCGGCTCGTCGAGCAGCAGCATCTGCACGCCCGTCCGCAGGATGCGGGCGATGGCCAGCATCTGCTGTTCGCCGCCGGAGAGTTTGGTGCCGGGGCTGTTGCGGCGCTCCTTGAGGTTGGGAAAGAGATCGAAGATCTCGTCGACGCTCATGCCGCCCTTGGCCACCACCGGCGGCAGGATCAGGTTCTCGTCGACGGTGAGCGTGGCGAAGATGCCGCGTTCCTCCGGCACGAAGCCGATGCCGCGATGGGCAACACGATGCAGCGGCAGGCGCATCAGGTCGCTGCCATCGAAGGCGACGCTGCCGCTGCGCTTGCGGACCAGCCCCATGATGGCGCGCAGCGTTGTGGTCTTGCCGACGCCGTTGCGGCCGAGCAGCGTCACGGTCTCACCGCGAAAAACGTCGAGGTTGACGCCATGCAGCGCATGGCCCTCGCCATACCAGGCATGGAGATCGCGCACGGCAAGCAGCGGCTCACTCATGCTCGGTCCCCCTGCTCGGTCCCCATGTAGGCGACCCTGACGCGCTCATCGTTGCTCACCGTCGCGTAGTCGCCGGCGGCGAGCACCTGGCCGCGCTGCATGACGGTGATCCAGTCGCAGAGGTCGGCGACGACGGTGAGATTGTGCTCGACCATCAGCACGGCGCGGTCCGTTGCCAGCGAGCGGATGATGCCGGAAATGACGCCGACATCCTCGTGCCCCATGCCGGCCATCGGCTCGTCGAGCAGCAGCACTTTCGGGTCGAGCGCCAGCGTGGTGGCGATCTCGAGCACGCGCTTTCGGCCATAGGAGAGATCGCCGGCCGGACGATGCGCGACATCGTCGAGACCGACGACGGCAAGCAGTTCGCGCGCCCGTGGAGTCAGTTGGTCAAGCGCGGCCAGCGAGCGCCAGAACTGGAAGCCGAGCCCGCTCGGCCGCTGCAAGGCGACGCGGACATTGTTGAGCACGCTCAGATGCGGAAAGATCGCCGATATCTGGAACGAGCGGACGAGACCCATGCGCGCCACCCTGGCCGGCGCGGTGCGGGTGATGTCGTTGCCCAACAGTTCGATCCTGCCGCTGCTCGGCTGCAGGAACTTGGTCAAGAGGTTGAAGATCGTCGTCTTGCCGGCGCCGTTCGGCCCGATCAGTGCATGGATCTGGCCGTGATGGACGTCGAGGTCGACATTGTTGACGGCGACGAAACCGGCAAAGTCGCGCCGCAGGCCGCGGGCGGAGAGCACCACCCGCGGCTTGATTTCGGCACCGTCCGGCTGGACGGCCACGGCTTGCGCCAGCGTCACTTGGTGACGAGCGGGCAGCCGCTGTCTTCAGCCTTGATGAAGGCCTTGTCGCCCGGAATGGTCGCAAGGTAGGTGTAGTAGTCCCAGTCCTTCTTCGACTCCTCGGGCTTCTTGACCTGATAGAGATACATGTCGTGCACCATCGAGCCGTCGGCCTGTACCTTGCCGTTGGCGTTGATGATGTCGTCGACGGGCATTTCATGGAGTTGCTTGGCGACCGCCTCGGTCTCGTCGGTGCCGGCCTTGTCGATGGCCTTGAGATATTGCAGCACCGCCGAATAGGTGCCGGCCTGGATCATGTTGGGCATGCGGTTGGTGCGCTTGAAGAAGCGCCCGGCGAAGTCGCGACTCTTGTCGTCGCGGTCCCAGTAAAACCCTTCGGTGAGCACCACGCCCTGCGCCGCCTGCAGGCCGAGGCCGTGCACCTCGGCAAGCGTGAACAGAAGTGCTGCCAGCCGCTGGCCGCCGGCGACGATGCCGAACTCGGCCGCCTGCTTGATGGTATTGGAGGTGTCGAGGCCGGCATTGGCAAGGCCGATAACCTTGGCGCCGGAGGACTGCGCCTGCAGCAGGAAGGAGGAATAATCCGTCGATCCCAAGGGGTAACGCACCTCGCCCAGCACTTTGCCGCCGCTTGCCTCAACAACCTTTGAGGTCTGCTCCTTCAGCGAATAGCCGAAGGCATAGTCGACGGTGATGAAATACCAGCTGTCGCCGCCCTGCTGCACCAGCGCGCCGCCGGTGCCGACCGCCTGCGAGTGGGTATCGTAAGCCCAGTGGAAACCGTAGGGCGAGCATTGCTTGCCGGTCAGGTCGGCCGATGCCGCTCCGGTGACGATGTCGATCTTCTTCTTTTCCTTGGACAACCCCTGGACGGCGAGCGCCACCGAGGATGTCGTCAGTTCCATGATCGCGTCGACCTGCTCGGTGTCGTACCACTGGCGCGCAATGTTGGAGGCAATGTCGGGCTTGTTCTGGTGATCGGCGTTGACGATCTCGATTGGCGCGCCCTGCACCTTGCCGCCAAAATCCTCGACCGCCATCCTGGCGGCCTCGACCGACCATTTGCCGCCGAAATCGGCATAGACGCCCGACTGGTCGTTGAGGATGCCGATCTTGACCTTGCCGTCGGAAATTTCGCCGGCCGCCGCCGGCATCGCAGTCGCCGCAAGCAGCGCGGCTGAGACGAGATAGGATGCTTTCACAGGTGGTTCCTCCCTTGTGGCCGACGCTGGAAAACGCGGCGGCCTTGCAATGGTTCAACAGCTCCGTCCGGTACTCGCTGAAATCCGGGCCAGCGCCCGCCACTTCTCCTCTTGGCAACCCCTCCGCCCTGGGTGCGCCGGGAACCGTAGCATCACATTTCGCAAGGGGAGAATGCTATTTTCGTAGCATGGCGTGTGGGCGCTACCAGTCCGGCTCAATTGGAAGGTCTTCGGAAAAGCCGCTCGGGCCAGGAAGGGACAGCGTTGCGGCCGCGGCGTCTCGCAATGCCGCCGGAGGCCTTTTGAGATGTTCGCTGTCCAGCGGAAGGGCAAGATAGGCGGTGGCAATGCGTGCAGCCGCTTCCGCCTGTTCACGATCTCTCATTGCCTTGACCGCAGACCGATCAGGCAGCGTGGCCAGCCAAGCCTTGTGCAGAGCGAACATTCGAGGGTCGACCGTCGGCATGCTTACGGGATAGCCACGCTCATCGATCGCCACAGCCTCCACCTTCGGGGCGTTGATGAGCCATTGCAGCCCCTCCATGGGTGCGCTGTCGAGATCGTCGGCATGCTGTGTAATCGAGGTAGTGGCGTTGTCCTTGAGGACATGTCTTGCCTGCGGACGGATCAGGTCGACCAGATAGCCATCACGGTTCGCTGCCCTGAAGGCCCGGGGCTGGAGCGGCTTGAAGGACCTGTCCACTTTACGCAACACGCCTATCAGGCCGGACTGGCTTACCCTCTCGCCGGTCACGAAGCTGATGCGACGTCGCGAATCGAAGAGCAGGTCGATGTCGCCGGTTGCCGTGAGACCGCTGGTGATCTGGACGCCCGCCAGAGCCTCGTAAGCGAACAGCGCATTCGTGCCGACAACCAGCAACTGCTTGCCCAGCAGGTCTGTTTCGGCGCACCGCCGCAATATCCGTGCGGCGATGGCCGGTACCCTGCCCAACCCCATTGCCACATTGACTTTCGCCAGGCCGTTCAGGCGATCGGCCAGACCTGCCAGCAGATCCTTGTTCTGCACCCTGCCCTCGGAAAACGCAGCGAACGCCTTCTCCGTCTGGCTGCTTTTCGGCCCGAGTGAATTCTCGACCTGCCGGACCTTCCGCAGCAGGTATTCAGCACCGCTGCGCTCAACCCAGCGCATGCTGCCTGCAAAGCGCCTTTGGCGCTGGTCATCAGCACGCTGCCAGGCCTCGTAGACCTGTTGCGTATCTATGAGTTGGCGCCGCTGCTCGCCGGTCAACTCTCTCAGCATCGTTTTCCACTCTTAAGCCAAGATCAAGTTAACATAGTGGAAAACTCTTAATTAACAATATGTTGCTATGTTTTTTCCACTATCGCAGCTATCACCCACACGCCGAGTGGAAAATACCCTAAAAACAATAGGTTATGTCCAAGAAAGGGAGGCCAGAACCTCACACGCGGGTTTTTAGCTGCGCGCACCATGGCAGCCGCTTGCCGTCGCCTCACCGCTTCTGCGGATAGATCGTCTCGCCGCGCTTCAGCATCTCGACAAAAGCCTCGATCTTCTTCCTGCGCCCCGCCTCCGTCTTCATGTTGTGCGTTCGAAACGCCAGCGCGAACCGGTTCTGGGCGGAAAGCTTTGCCAGCATCTCCTTCGCCTTCGGCTCGGCATCGATGGCGGCCTGCAGATCGTCAGGGATCTTCATGTCCTTGCCTGAGGCATAGGCGCGGTCCCAGCGGCCGTCGGCCTTGGCCGCCTCGACCTGTTTCAGCCCGTGTTCGGTCATGCGGCCCTCCTCGACCAGGCGGGCGACATTGTCGATGTTGATCTTGCTCCAGATGCTCTTCTTGCCGCGCGGCGTGTAGCGCTGCAGAAAGCTCTTGTCGTCGAGCGGCTTGCGTATGGCGTCGATCCAGCCGAAGCACAGCGCCACGTCGATGGCCTGCTTCGGCGTGATCGAGGCGAGGCCCGAGCCGACCTTGTGGACCTTGATCCAGACCTCGCTCTCGCCGGCATGATTTTCGCGCAGCCAGGCGTAAAAACTGTCGGGATCGGGGAATTCATGAACCTTGTCGGGATCGACCTTGAACGGCGCCATCATCACCTCGTTGTTGCCGGGCCGGCTGTATCGGCTGTCGATGCCAGTTTCCGTCAGCGGCGTCGATACCCCCTAGCCTATTGCGAGCCGGCTTGCGCCGCAGCCGACGCCCGTGGCAGTTTCCTGCTGGTCAGCCGGGCAAGGCAGACTGCAATTCGGGGGAAATGCCATGCGAGCGATGTTACTCGGCCTCATCCTTCTGCTGCCGACCTCGGCACTGGCCGAACCGATCGAAACCCAGAAAATCATCACCGCGCTGACCGGCGACTTCAATGGCGACGGCGCCGCCGATCTGGCGATGATCGTCGAGACCGAGCCCGAAGACGATACCATGGACATGCATTTCTTCCTGAGGGACAAAAAGTACAATTTTCTGAAACCCGCCGGCGTCGTGCATGAGCAGGTCTACGGCGAATGGAACGACTACGACCAGCCGCATTATGAGGGCTCCGGCATCGAACCGGAGTTGACCTTGCTGCCCAACGGCTCGATCAAGATCTATCTGCCGGGGCTGATCGGCCCCGGCGAGCGGACCGACATGACGCTGACCATCGCCTGGCGCAACGAGGCCTTCGTCGTCGCCGGCGTTGCCTATGACCATTACAAATACCAGTCCGTTGTCGTCTACAGCAGCTGCGACTACGACGTGCTGACCGGCAAGGGCAAAAGTATGCAGACGCAGGATGATGATAGCAAGGTGAACAGTATCGTGTCTGTCGAAGGCCAGGTCGTGCCCTTCGCGGAGTGGGACACGGGGACGCCTTTTAGGGTGTGCGGGGATTGAGGGGGCAGCCAATCTCCCCCTTGTGGGGAGATGGCCGGCAGGGGGGCCGCTGTCCCGCCAACGCACCGGCTAGTGTCAGCCACGTTTATCCCGCGATTCTTGTCAGAAAATAGATCGAGAGGTCGCGATCCTTCGCGCCCCCCTCTGCCCTGCCGGGCATCTCCCCCACTTGGGGGAGATTGGCTTCACTGCAGATGCGGTTTCTTCAAAAAGCTGTTTCGGTCGGCGGATTTCACTCGCAGCCAAGTCTCACGACCGTCACGCACGACCCTGAGAGGAATCTCCGAACCCGCCGGATTCTGCCATAGCTTGCGGTAGAAATCGGCGAGACCGTCGACCTCGCCATCGCGCACGTCGGAGATGATGTCGCCCTGGCGCAGGCCGGCCTTGGCGGCGGGGCCGCCTTCGGCGACGCTCATCACCACGACCGCACCGTTCGACTCGGCCGAGAAGGCGCCGAGCCATGGGCGCGGCGGCTTCGCCACCTGGCCGCGCGTCAGGAGATCGTCGAGGATCGGGGTCAGAAGGTTGATCGGCACGACCATGTTGATGTCGGCGACCTCGCCGTTGCGGCTCATCTGCAAAAGCAGCGAACCGATGCCGAGCAGGCTGCCATCCTGGCCGATGAGCGCCGCGCCGCCCCAGGACGGATGCGCCGGGGCAATGAAGATCGCCTCGTCGAGCAGATATTCCCAATAGCCGGCGAATTCCTGCTTGGTGACGATGTGTGCCTTGACCGAGCGGCCGGTGCCGTCGGCAAACACCACGGGGTCGCCGATCTTCGCCTTCGAGGCGTCACCCAGCGCCACCGCCGGCAGGCCGAGCGGCGCCAGCGCCTGCACCAGGCCGAAGCCTGTCTCCTGGTCATAGGCCAGCGCATGCGCCGGCACGACGCGGCCGTCCTGGTCGGTCAGCCAGACCTCCTCGGCCTCGGTGATGAGATAGCCGATGGTGAGCACCAGCCCGTCGCCGCGGATGACGACGCCGCTGCCTTCCCGGCGCGTGCCCAGGGCATTGGCCGTGAAGGCATCGTCGGGAACCATGGCGCGCACGCCAACGACGGAGCGCAAGAGCGGGGAAACGGGATCGATCGGCATGCGGTCATCCTGGCAGATATGCGTGGGCAGTATCCTCTATAGGTATGCCGCGCTGCACAGGGCGCAAGGGCTTAGGCAACAAGGCAATCATTTCAGAGGCTGGCGCTGCCCCTCATCCGCCTGCCGGCACCTTCTCCCCGTATAGTGACGGGGAGAAGGGAGATGGCCGCAACATCGGCGCTCTTGGCAACGCTGGCAATTGGGGAAATCAGTAGGCGACAGCGTCCTTCTCCCCGTCACTATACGGGGAGAAGTGCCCGGCAGGGCGATGAGGGGCGGCGCCGACATCGATAATAGTTCAACACAAGTTGAACCTTTCTGAATTGCACCTATGTGTTCCCGTATCTAGGTTCCGCCGACTTTTCCGCCATCAGTCTCGCGCCGTCGCGCAAGTCGTTTCGCCCGCCAAACCAAGGAATTTCCCGCATGACCGAATACACCCCGCCGAAAGTCTGGAGCTGGAAGAAAGCCAATGGCGGTACGTTCGCCAGCATCAACCGGCCTATTGCCGGTCCGACGCATGACAAGGTGCTGCCGGTCGGCAAGCATCCGCTGCAGCTCTATTCGCTGGCGACGCCGAATGGGGTCAAAGTGACTGTCATGCTGGAGGAGCTTCTGGCGCTCGGCCACAAGGGCGCCGAATACGACGCCTGGCTGATCCGCATCAACGATGGCGACCAGTTCGGCTCGGGCTTTGTCGAGGTCAACCCCAACTCCAAGATCCCGGCGCTGCTCGACCGCAGCGGCAAGACGCCTGTCCGCGTCTTCGAGTCCGGCTCGATCCTGCTTTATCTCGCGGAAAAGTTCGGCGAGTTCCTGCCGACCGAACAGCCGGCGCGCGCGGAAACCTTGTCCTGGCTGTTCTGGCAGATGGGTTCGGCGCCCTATCTCGGCGGCGGCTTCGGCCATTTCTACGCCTATGCGCCCGAAAAAATCGAATACGCCATCGACCGCTTCGCCATGGAGACCAAGCGCCAGTTCGACGTGCTCGACCGGCGGCTGGCGGAGACCGAATACCTCGGCGGCGCCTTCTATTCGATCGCCGACATGGCGGTATGGCCCTGGTATGGCGGCCTGGCGCTCGGCCGCATGTACAATGATTCCGCCGAGTTCCTGTCGGTGCAGGACTACGAGCACGTACAACGCTGGGCCAGGGCGATCGACGCCCGCCCGACCGTGCAACGCGGCCGCATGGTCAACCGCGCCTTCGGCGACCCCGCCATGCAACTGCACGAGCGCCACGACGCCAGCGATTTCGAGACGAAGACGCAGGATAAATTGGTGGTGGCGGAGTGAGCTAATCTCCCCCCTTGAGGGGGAGATGGCCGGCAGGCCAGAGGGGGTCGGCTCGACTGGGCGCGACCTCCTGCGACTGATGAAGGTTAGCGCTCCACGCGCGGCGACCCCCTCTGTCGCCTTCGGCGACATCTCCCCCTCGAGGGGGGAGATTAGCCCATCAATTTCGCCAGCCTCGGCACGCCTTCACCCACGGCGCGTTCATCTGCGAGCGTAAAGCTCATCCGCATCGTGTTGCGGCCCGAACCGTCGGCGTAGAATGCGTTGCCCGGCACGAAGGCGACGCGGGCTTCCTTGACCGAGCGGGCGAGCAGTGCCGTGGCGTCCGCACCTTCGGGCAGCGTCAGCCAAACGAACATGCCGCCTTCCGGTCGGCTCCAGCTGACGCCATCCGGCATTTCCGCTTCGAGTGCCGCAAGCAAGCCGTCGCGGCGCTGGCGATAGGCGCCGATCAGCTTTTCCACCTGGCCGTCATACACGGCCTCGGAGACGCGGTGCATGACCAGCTGGTTGATCGACGGGCTGTGCAGGTCCGACGCCTGCTTCATCAGCACCAGCCGCTCGACGACGCGGCGCGGCGCGCAGACCCAGCCGACGCGCATGCCCGGTGACAGGATTTTCGAGAACGAGCCGCAATAGAGCGTGCGGGCGTTTTCGATGCCGCCGGAGCGTTCGCAGTCGAGCGCCAGGATCGGCGGCTGGCCCTCGCCGTCATAGCGCAGCGCGCGATAGGCGGCGTCCTCGATGATAGCAATGTCGAGCTCGTCGGCGAGGTCAAGCACCGCCTCGCGCTGCTGGCGATTCAGCGTCTCGCCGGTCGGGTTGTCGAAATCGGGCACGAGATAGGCGAATTTCACCTTGCCGCCTGCAGCGGCAGCAGCGGCCTGGTAGGCGGCAGGCGTCATGTTGCCGCCGTCCGGCGTCAGCCGGTCGTAGCGCGGTTCGTAGGCGTTGAAGGCCTGCAGCGCGCCGAGATAGGTCGGCCATGTTACCAGTGCTGTGTCGCCGGGCGACAGGAAAAGCTTGCCGAGATAATCCAGCGCCTGCTGCGAGCCGGAGGTGATGAAGATGTTGTGCTCGTCGCAGGCAATGCCGAGCTTGCCCATCTGGCCGGCCAGCCATTTTCTGAGCGGCAGATAGCCTTCGGAGACCTGATACTGAAGTGCTGCGCTCGCCTCCGCACCGCCCAGCACCGAGGCATAGGCATCGGCGATCGCCTGGGCCGGAAACAAGGCCGGATCGGGGATGCCGCCGGCAAAGGAGATGATGTCGGGCTGGTCGAGCAGTTTGAGCAGCTCGCGGATTTCCGACGCCTTCATGCGCGAGGCGCGCGACGCCAACAGGTCCATCAAACTCACGAGCCCACCTCCCGGGATACGGCATCTGGTCCAGCATGACCGTTCTGGCCATGCGATTTAGGTCAATCTGACTGACCTATTATCAGGCTCCCTCACCCGCTGGAATAGCCAAACCCTCATTCCGCGTGGCCCAGACGAAAAAGCAAACACATTTCTGCCCTGGACAGGGAAAATTGTTGCGCGCCGAGGGGCGCGGATGCAACCTCATTCCGAGCGGACCGGCATAAAAAGAAAAGCGGTCTCAACAAGGGGGGTAAAATGACGCTTGAGCTCATCGGGGCCGGATTCGGCCGCACCGGCACATGGTCGACCTTTGCCGCGCTGAACAGGCTGGGCCTTCCCAGCTATCACATGCAGGAAGTCATCCTCAACAAGGCCAACAAGGGCCATCTCGACTTCTGGCGCAAGGTGGCCAACAGCCCGCCCGGCAGCCAGCACGACTGGACCAGAGTCTTTGCCAATTACAAGGCGACGGTCGACAATCCGGGATGCTGCGTGTGGCGCGAATTGATGGCCGCCTATCCCGACGCCAAGGTGCTGCTCACCCTGCATCCGCGCGGCGCCGAGGCCTGGTACGACAGCACCATCGACACCATCCACTTCACCGAGACATTGTGGCAGTTCAAGGTGCTGGAATGGCTGACGCCGTTCGGCCGCAAATTCGGCGACATGTCGCACAGGCTGATCTGGGGCCGCACGCTTGCCGGCGTGATGGACGACCGCGCCAAGGCGGTGGCGCGCTACAACGCCTATACCGAGGAGGTGATAGCGGCCGTGCCGCCGGAGAAGCTTCTGGTGTTCAAGGTCAGCGATGGCTGGGCGCCGCTCTGCGGCTTCCTCGGCGTGGCGCTGCCCAACGAGCCTTTCCCCAACCTCAACGACCGCGAAAGCGTGAAGAAGATCATCCGCGACATCATCAAGGGCAGCTACATCATGCTGGGGCTGTCGGTGGCGGCGGTGCTTGCGGCGGTCGCGGCGCTGTGGTGGTGGCTGGGGTAGCCGCCGGACCGTCAGAATATTGCTACTTGCGCGTGATCCAGCCGAGCAGATCCGGCTCGACGTCTTCGTGGTCGGTCAGGTCGCGAACCAGGGAGGCGGCGAGCGCGCGCCACCGCTTTTCCGGGACATTGTCTTCCATCACCGATTTGATGAAGGCGGCGCGCAGGATGGCGCAATCGAAGGCGGATACATCGAAAAGCAGTTCTGCCATTTCGGTTTTCCCCGTTCACATCGGGCGCGCGAGCCTGTCGAAGTCTCAGGCGCCAGCGCCCCATACAATGGTCGACGACAGCGGATTCATACTCTTGCCGAACCAAGGTTCAACACAATTCGATTGTACGGTTTTTACCAAGCGATTGCGGTTCGTTGCCCGCTTTTGCGCCGATGCTAGATTTGCCGGGCGGCCTCTCCCCAGATGGCCGCAAATGGCCGGCGCGGCTCTGGCAACATGCTTTCACCGGCATTCGCGTCGGCCATTTCCAGCCCGTGCCAGGCTCAGCCCAGCAGCCGTTCGTATTCGGCCTCGGCCTGGCCGTAGAAACCATCGGCGACGGCGATCAGGCCATCCCGGTCGCGAATGACGATCTCGCCGCGCCGCGACCGGATCAGGCCGCGCCCTTCCAGGATCTGCAGGCCGATGGTGACGCCCGGACGCCTGACGCCGAGCATGACGGACAGGAACTCATGCGTGATCTGGATCTGATGGCCGACCACCCTGTCGTCACACATCAGGAGCCATCGGGCCAGCCGATCCTCGAGCTTGGCGCGGGCATTGCTCAGCGCCGTGGATTTGGTCTGGCCGTGCAGATAATGGGCATAGCGCAGCAGGAAGGCGCGAAGCGTCGGGCTTTTCTGCAACGCTGCCTTGAACGGCTCGGAATCGATGCACACCGCCTCGCCCGGCATCTGCATGTAGCAGTCATGGGGCGCCCAGTCGGCGCCCATCACCAAGGCGGAGCCCGACATGCCTTCGTGGCCGATGATGCCGACCTCGGTGTCCAGGCCCGGCCGGTTCCTCGCCACCACCGAGGCCAGGCCGCTTTCCAGGAAGCAGACCGAGGCGACCGGCTCGCCCGCCATTTCGAGCGGGGCTTTGAGATCGAGCACACGATGGTGCAAATGCGGCGCAAGCAGTGCGAAGTCGGCCGGGTTCATGCGGCGCAAAAGGCCGCTTTTCTCCTTGCTGACCGACTGGTCCATCGCTCTCTCCCGTCAAGGGCAAGAGCACATGTCATCTCCCAGCCGTCGGCGCCCTGCCCAAATGCAAACGGTCATTGGACGATAGCTGACTCGGATTCAGCCATTGTACTTCGTACAAAACCGACAAATCAGGGGCGACGCCCCATCAATCAATCCAGCAGCTTTTTCCTGGATCAGCGCTTCGGGCGGTCAGCCGCAACCATGCGCGCTTCGCGCACGATGGACGAGCGATCGTTGCCGATCAGCGATGCGATCTCTTGTATCTGCTGCTCGGAGGCCCCGGTTTCCCGCGCCAAGGCCGCGAGCGTCTCGGCGCTCAGACCGGACTGTCTCGGTTGCTCCGCCATGGCTCCAATGCCTCCTCTCGGGGCAGGAGTGCGATGGTCGCTCCCAAGCGTCAGCGCCCATTGATGTGGCTGACGATGCTATACTGTACGCTTCCGAACAATCGATGGCGAGCGATATATTAGCGACGCTGGATGCGGCCCTAGAACGGCAGCCTTATCTCATCGATCGACCTCGACTCCGTCCAGCCAATGTCCTTCTGGATCTCCGTCGGCAGCGCATTCAGTGCGCGCACGGTCTTCCTGTGCTTGCTGGCGCGCGCCAGGGCAGCACGAATTCTGCTGAGACTTTCAAACATCGGTTACCTCCATGCAGCAGCAAAGCGCTGCCTCAGGCCCGCTCTTGCACGGCCTCTGTAACCGATCGATTGCGCGGCAACGGTGAAGCGCTTCACAAACCGATGTCGCCCAGAAACATTTGTATACAAATTAGTTGCGCTCCCGCGGTTGCGTGATCCGACCTATGGCAGGGCGATCGCATATGGCGCTCCCTCGGGTTCGGCGACCCACCTTCCCTTCGTCGGCGCAAGGCGATCACATATGAGTTCTTACGAAGAGGACCCCCACCCTAACCCTCCCAAAAAGGGGGAGGGAACGCTGCCGCAAGCCACCCTTTCTGGCGTCGAACTTAGGCGATTTGCGGCGATCAGCGCCTACCAAGTCTCCCTCCCCCTTGTGGGGAGGGATTAAGGGTGGGGGTATTCGTAGAGCGGAAACCTGTCATATGCGATTGCCCGCTCCGCGGAGGGAGAGGAAATGCCAATCACCGAGGTGGCGGCCTTGATGGGCTGGGTTTCCTCTCCCCATGGACATGGGGGAAGTGGCCGCGGCGGACGGAGTGGGGCTGGCGCCGCCTTATGCGATTGCGCTGCCCTCCTCCGCACCATTGCCCGCATCCTCGTCCGCCAGCCTCGGCTATGGACGAATCCCATCATGCGCAATAAGGATGGGGTCTGCCGTGGCGCTTTCGCGCCGGGGCAGGCGACGTTCGTACAATGACGCTGCGCCGGGCGCCTTTGACGCCGCCCCGCAAAAGTGTCGATACCGGGGGATCTGGTCATGACCGACAACAAGCCGACCGTAGACGTTACCAAGGACTGGCAGGCAACGCAGGGCCAGAAGTCCGGGGCCACGCGGCTGCGCCTGTTCGCCGTGCTGTCGTGGGTCATCGCCATTGGCGGCGAGATCGCCGGGATCGTACTGCTCTACAAGCACAAGTTCGATCAGGGCAACCTGCCGCTGCTGATCGGCATTCTGGTCGGGATCGCGATTTTCGCCATCGCCGGCAGCCTGCTCTGGAAGGCGGCCAACCGGAAGGACCCGGCCCGCGAATCCGACACGTTCCGGTTCTTCGTCCAGAACCAGCTCGGCGCGATCATCACGCTGATTGCCTTCCTGCCGCTGGTTCTCTTGATCCTCAACGACAAGAACATGGACCCGAAGAGCAAGAAGGTGGCCGGCGGCATCGGCGCCGTGCTCGCCGTGCTGGCGACGCTGATCGGGGTCAGCTACCAGCCGCCATCGGTCGAGCAGTACACGCAGGACATGAACACGTGCGCGGAACAGATCAAGGCGGGGCAGCCGACCACGGCATGCTCGCCCGAGGTCGCCGCCCAGGCGCAGGCGATCGCCACCGACTCCACCACGGTGGCCGCGGCGACGAAGGACGCGGCACACCCCAATGGCCAGGATATCGTCTACTGGATCGCGCCGGAAAACGGCGCCGCCAAGTCCGACACCGAGCACGTCTTCCACCTCTGCGCAGCCGTCAGCCCGCTGAAGGACAAGACCGTCAACAGCGGCTCGGTGACGGAGGCCTACGCACAGAACGCCATCCGCATCACCAAGCAGATCGAGATGGAACAGAAGCAGTGCGGGTTCACGGCGACGCCGTGAATCCGTTCTCTCGCACCAGACAATCAGCAATCGCGCTGATAGCGTTTCGCCTCTTTATGCTGAGTAACATCAGCTACTCTCTCTCAGCATTTTTCGGCGCCTGGTGCGGATGACTGGCTGGTGTCTGGATTTCGACGTCGCAAACCACGCAACAGAAAAAACCGTTCGTGGTGGCGAGTTGGCTGGTTTGGGCATCTATCGATCCGTCGGCTTTCCTCGTCAGTGACCGACTGTGATCGTCCGACCGAAACCGCATGTATCGACTAATGTTGGCTAGGCCGACAAACAATGGCCGAAACCCAAAACCATGCCCCTGTTCGGTGTAGTAACGGGACACTCCTTCGTCCAAGGCCAATTCGAGCGCGGTCCCGGCATCAACCAGATGGGCATATGCCGGGTTGCTGCGGAGGCTGTTCAGAACCCCTATTCCACCATCCGCCACAACAAATTCGAAGCGGCCGGGAGAGGCGCTATAGACAACGTAGCCGGAATCTATACGCCCGCTATGGTCGATGACGTTCGCATAAAACTCGCCAATGGCCGCCATTTGCTTACCGCCATAGTCCTCAGAAAAACCGGCCGATATCGCTGCCCGTTTGGCGCGTAGCACGAAGCCGGTCCATGCGAGTTCATCTCGCCGAAGTGTCTCGACCGAAATAAATCCCTGGTGTCCAGATCTTGGCTCAAACCAAGCATCCGCTTCGCGCATGTTGCTCATAAGTTCGCGGTAGTTGTCGGCACTTAGCCAAAGGGATCCGCCATCTCGGCTCAAGATGTTTGGCTGCGTGTGCCGCAACTCTAGAAGCGGACCCATGCCATCGGCATTGACCGTCGGCAGGTCAGCCTCCGTAATTGTGCCGCTCTGCAATCCAAGACAAATGTCATCTACAAGATCGAAGGTCAGCGTCTCGATTTTCCACCTCACGCAGCTTCTGCAGGGGTCGCATCGCAGCCGTAGTAGGTGGCTCGCAAAAAGGCGATCTGCTCTTCAACATTGTGGTTCAACAGCTTGTCGACCGTCTCGCCGACACCGGTCGGCGTCGGGGGCCAACGGAGCGCATTGTTATCCAAACGTTCGGCGCGCCGGCGCTTCAAAGTTTTCATGAAAGCATTGGTATCAATGTAGATGACGCGACGATAGAATTGCCGAAGGAACGGAATGACCTGAGGATCGCCGCGAACCACAATGTCCAGCGCCCTGCGAGAGGACTTGGCCAGATCAGCCAGCCTATCCAAGTGAAACTGCGTTCTAAGCTTCTGACCAGAGCCGGTGATGAATTCGTAAGATAGCGTCTCTATCTCGGAGTGCTCTGCAATGAATTTCGACCAGCGCTCAAAGTCCCGATAGGTCCGACCGTTAGGATGAAGTGCGCAGGATAGTCCTTCACGCTGAAACTCCTCGAACGTGATGGCGATGCGCTTCATGGCGTGAAGATCATCTGTTCGCGGGTTATCAAGGAGAAGACTGAAGTTTGGCGCAGTCACGAGTGCAATTCCAAGTGCCATCATCGCCCTGATAATAGGGATGCGCTGCTCGCCAAGGGTCCACCAGGGCTCGATTCGGTGATCGTGATTGACGCCAGTTAGAATCAGCTCAGCCACTGGGTCTAAGCTATATGCCTGACACAAAGCCTCGCGCGTTTCGAAGTGAAGCTTACCGCGCTTGAAGTCGATGAGATCGGGCAAGCGCAGGGCGAACGCTTTCCCAGCGAGAGCTGTCGTCCGACTGCTTCCATGGTAGATGAGCGGCACGATATCCGCGCTCAGTGGGGCAGGACGAACGGCTGTGCATGGAATGTCCTCAAATCCGAAACCGCCAACCTCCCGCATCTGCTGTACAAACAGCTGTGGCTTGTGCCGGCAGACGCGCGTGCAGTGAGTCGGGTCTCCGCAACAGAGTTGCAAACAATCGAAAAGTGGATCGCGTACCGACAGGCCGCCGCACTCAGAAAAGTGCGGGCATCCGGGGCATCCTAAGGCCATAGTGTTCCGATAGGGATCGTCTGTCAGCGACCGGACGATCAGCTCATGGCTTCGTGTATCGGGACGAAGGAGATTCAGCACAGAGATACTTCTGCTTTCTTCGAGAGCTTGTGTACCCGGCCAACAACACCGTTCGCCGCTCCCCCCGATTTTTCAATTGCAGAAATTACATCACCAGCTGGATTATCAAACGAACCGACGACGCTATTGCCCCGTCGCAAACTCACCCGTCCGCTCTTAGTCTCAACAATAAGCACTTCACCGTTGGCGACATTTACCCCGGCGGTGATCGACGCAATCGCGCGGCGCGGCTGGTTCGTGGGATTGACTGTGAACAAACCCGGCGTCGCAAGCTCTGCCCGCTTGGTATCTACGTGCTTATGGATAGTTTTCTTTGTTCGGTTTAAAAACTCGACTCCCATCAGATTACTCCTCAAATAACGGACGGTAGAATTTCGACCGGCCCTGAGCGAATTCACGAATCACGCCACGAGCCGCAAGACTGGCAAGGCGATTGTTCCACGCGGTTGTGCTCTTGGTTTGCTCAGCTTCTCCAAATTTTTCCATAAGGTGGTTGGCATCTACCTCATTATATTCGTTCACCAAGTCGAATGTCATCTGTTGCTTCGGATCAAGGCTGCCAATCAACTCCGCTCCCGAGACGCGTTCGTCGCAGTCCAGGCGGCAGCTCATAATCGCATCACCTTTGGTATTCGCAACAACCAGTAGCTCATCCAAAACATCGTCGTTTATGTTCGCAACGACAGGATAATACTTGGATGAAAGGGTGCGCATGTACGCTTTCAGAGCGAACACCGATTCTCGAAGATAGCTGGCCGTAGCCACGTTGATATTTGCAAAATCGAGGAACAGCGGTGTCGGAGTTGCCGGCTCGCGATCAATGGCCTTCACAAAGGCCGCAAAAGCAGCTTTGCCATTGATAGAGCCGGATAGCACTGGGCCGCTCCCAATGATTGCCATGTTAACTCTCATAATCATCACCTTCCTCACATGTCTAACGTGAGAATGATGTTGCTACTACGCAATGTCAAGAGTTTTCTTGGACACGACGAGTGCTGCCAAAATAAACAAGGCCGTCCGGGGCCTTTACGCATGCGGGCGACAGGCCCAAGCGATGCCGGAGACTTTTGGTCAAAATTGCAAGATCAGCGCATTCATCTGTGCTAAGTCTGTATATTTATAGGAGGCGTAAACAAGGGGGGAGACACATGTTCACGTTGGTAACTAACCGCCGGAAGCTTCAACATGCAAGGGACACGCTGGCTATCGGCATTCAGCATAGTGCACAAGAACTAGCACAAACCATTTCTACCCCCGGAGGCAAGATAACGGACGCCATCGTCTACTATCATCCCAACCTCCATCTTTGGGGTCATGTCGCGGACCACCTTTGGAGCAGAAATAGATACTTTTGCGGCTTCGGCGTTGGTAAGCCTCACTGGCAGCCCGCTATCGAAATTAACATCCCGGTTAAGCGACTGCTCGGATGCAACGGGCAGGTGGTTGAGGATGAGAATGGCGATCTTTATCTGGCTCACAAAGGCGGCTTAGGAGGGGGCAAGTTTTCAGTTTCTGCGAGCGCCTTCTCAGACCTCATTCGAGGCTTCGAGCGCGAGCAGGTCCAGGATGGAAAGAAACCACTACCCCTCTTCATTCTTGGCCGAATTGTACCGACCGCACTACCTGCCAAACTTCCGAATTTTGTGCGCGAAGCGTTTCGCATACGCGAGCTACGTCGCAGTCTTCCTGCATTTCGAAAGGCGCTCGTCGCAGCGGGCGTGCCGCAAGAAGATGCCGAAAGAGCTGGTACCGATAAATATAAACCGGAGAACGATGAGGACGGCGTCTACTCCATCCAGCGCCAAGTCGCTTTCAGACGCATTCATGCAAAAATCCAAAAAGCTCTTGCGGCCGAACTTCTAGCATTAGGGTTGTCTTGTGGGAATAAACGTCTTTCCGGAAACATCGCGCCGGACCTGTTCATCAAAGACAAGAAAGGGAACGCTACTATTCTCTTTGAGATCAAAGTTCCTCCCGGCGCGCAAAGCGCGTTTACGGCAATCGGACAACTGGTTGTTTACGCTATCGGTGAGCAATCCAGCATACGCCGAATCCTTGTCTCTCGTGGACTGCCAGCCAGTCCGTTGTTTATCAGCGCACTGAAGAAAATGAAAATCGAGCATCTTCCATTCGAAATCGATGGTGGCAAAATAAAATTTCCGGGGCTGCAGAAATTAGTCGCGATTTAGCAAGCCTTACCCAACACCTTCCCCACACTTCCCAAAATCTGCCTCAGCGCCCGGCGCAGACATTGCGAAGGATGGAGCCGCTCACTGACTCATAACGCAAACAAGGCCCCTCCCCGGGGCCTTGCTTTCAACCTCACTGCCGGGCTCTAATTGCCCCTCACTTCCCCATCAGCTGCTTGGCATTCTCGGCCGTGATCGCGGTGGTCTCCACCGTCACCGTCTTGTCCACCTCGGTCGCGCAATCGAGCAGGATCTTTTTCGACATCTCGATCGCTTCCTTGGCGCCCGTCGGGTAGGTGAAGGTTGCGGCCCAGTCGCCCTTGGCCACCGCCTCGATGCCGCCGGCCGGGCCTGGCAGGCCGTCGGTGCCGATGATCTTGACGTCCTTGCCCGCCCCCTTGGCGGCGAGCAGCGCGCCGGCGGCCATCATGTCGTTGGAGGCGTAGAGCACCTTGATGTCGGGGTGTGCCTGCAGCATGGCGGCGAAGGCGACCTGCGCCTTGTCCGGCACCCAGTCGGCGGCCTGCTCGGCGACGATCTGGACCTTCGGGTTGCCTTTCACGCCTTCCTTGAAGCCGTTGAGGCGCTCGACGGCCGGCGTCGAGCTCGGCAGGCCTTGCAGCACGGCCGCCTCGCCGCCGTCGGGCAGCAGGGTCTTGGCGGTGTACTTTCCGGCTTCCTCGGCGATCTTGAAATTGTCGCCGCCGATGAAGGCGGTGTAGTCCTTGCCCGGGTCGCCGACCGTCTTGCGGTCAAGCTCGATGACCGGGATGCCGGCATCCATGGCGCGCTTCACCGCCGGCGTCAGCGGTGCGGCCTCGAAGGGCGAGATCAAAAGGATATCGACCTTCTGGGTGATGAAATTGTCGACCTGCGAGGTCTGCGTGTTGACGTTGCCGGCGCCGTCGGCGATCTGCAGCGTGAAGCCGGGCACTTCCTTGGCCGCCGCCTCCAGCTCGTCATTGACGTGCTGGCGGTAGGGCTCGGCATTGTTGGCCTGCGAAAAACCGATGACGAACTGGCCGTCCTTGGCGCAGGCTTTCACCAGCGGCTCGGCGGCGTAAGCGGAGCCTGCAATGCACAGGCCGGCGCCTGCCAGCAGCACGGCCTTGAGGGTCGATCCTCTTAGTGTCGTTTTCATAACTCACTCTCCTCCTCGTCCGGCCGGGGGGCCAGACCTTGGTTTGACGTTCACGTGTTGCCGTCTCCTCCTTGTTTGTTTGTGCATGTCGTCATCGCAAAACCTTTTGCGCGACATGCACTAACGACCCAACCCCTCGCGGCGGCGAACGAGGGATTGAAGCACTGCCGCCAGGACGATGATCGCGGCGGTCGCGAGCAGCTGCATGGCGGGCGTGATGTTGTTGAGCTGCAGGATGTTGGCGAGCGCGCCCAGCATGATGGTGCCGGCAACGGTGCCGACCATGGAGCCGGCGCCGCCGAACAGGCTGGTGCCGCCGATGACCACGGCGGCGATGGCCGTCAGCTCATAGCCCATGCCGTCATTGGCGCTGCCGAAATTGAACTGGCCGGCATGGACGATGCCGGCAAGGGCGGCGGCAAAGCCGGTGATGGCGTAGACCGAGATCTTCACCATCGACACCGGCACGCCGGATATGCGCGCGGCGCGCTCATTGCCGCCGACGGCAAAGACATAGCGGCCGAAGCGCGTGGTGTTGAGCACGATGGTGGCGATCGCGGCAAAGACGACGAACACAAGCGTCGCCACCGGCACGGTGTTGTTGAACAGCCGCTCGCCCAGCACGGCGAACACCGGCGGCGCCAGGCCCGGCCCTTCGCCATAGGAAATGTTGATGTACTGATTGCCGGAGACGACCAGCGCCAGCCCGCGCGCGGCCTGCAGGCCGGCCAGCGTGACGATGAACGGTTCCAGCCGAAAGCGGGTGGAGATGGTGCCCTGGATGGCGCCGAAGAAGATGCCCAAAGCGAGCACGGCGAGGATGGTGGGGATCAGGCCGAAGCCGCCGGAGATCATCATCGATGCGGTGACGACGCTGGACAGGCCAAGCACCGCGCCGACGGAGAGGTCGATGCCGGCGGTGATGATGACGAAGGTCATGCCGATGGCGATGATGCCGGTCTCCGACACCGCGCGCACGATGTTGGCGATGTTGTCGGGGTTGAGGAACAGGATCTCGCCGTGGCGGCGCGGCGAGAAGATGATGCCGCCGATCGCCACCAGCACGAGGCCGATCAGGCTCTGGAAGCGCACGATCAGCGCCAGCGGGTCGCGATGCTTTTGAGGCGCCGCCGTCACTGGGCTCGCTGCCACTGGATTGTTGTCCTGAGACATCAGGCCTCCCTGCCGTTAGCCGCGGCCAGCACAGTGTGCTCGTCGACGCCGCCCAAAAATTCCGCCACATTGCGCCCCTGGCGCAGCACCACGATGCGGTCGCACAGACCGATCAGCTCCGGCATCTCGCTGGACGCCACCAGAATGCCCAGCCCTTGCGCCGCGAGTGCCCTGAGCCGCTGGTAGATCTCGCCCTTGGCGCCGACATCGACGCCGCGTGTCGGCTCGTCGAGCAGCAACAGGCGCGGATTGCCGAGGATCTCCTTGGCCAGCACCACCTTCTGCTGGTTGCCGCCAGACAGCGCGCCGACGGCGATATCGGGGTTCTTCGGCCGGATATCGAACTGACCGAAGGATTCCTTCACCGCCTCGGCCTGGCGGCGCGGCGAGACCAGCCAGTTCGGCGAGATCCTGGATATGACCGACATCACCAGGTTGAGGCCGACGGCCATGCGCAGCATCAGGCCCGACCCCCTGCGGTCGTCGGTGACGAAGGCGATGCCGGCGTGGCGGGCAGCGCTGATCGAATCCAGTTTTACCGGCTTGCCCGATATGACGACCTCGCCCTCCCAGCGGCCCGACAGGCCGGTGCCGTAGAGCGCGGACAAGAGTTCGGTGCGCCCTGCCCCCATGATGCCGGCAAGACCGACGATCTCGCCTTCATGGACATCGAGCGAAACGCCTTGCGGCGCCTGCCAGCCGGCGCTGTCGCGGGCGAGTTTGAAGCTGGCGTTCCTCAGGCTGAGCAGCGGCTTGCCCGCGGCCTTGGCGCGTTGCGGATAGAGTTCGTCCAGCGGACGTCCGACCAGCAGCCTGACCAGCTCGGCCTGCGGCGCGTGCGGCTCGGTGATGCCGGCGACACGGCCGTCGCGCATCACCGTCACCCGGTCGGCAATGCCGGGCACTTCCTCCAGCCGATGCGAGATATAGACGATGCCGACGCCGGTGGCGGCGAGCTTGCGCATGATATCGAACAGCCGCTCGACTTCGCCGACGGTGAGTGCGGCCGTCGGCTCGTCCATGATCAGCACGCGGGAGGCGTAAGACAGCGCCTTGACGATCGCCACCACCTGGCGCTGGCCGATCGACAGATCCGCCACCATGGCGGCCGGATCGATGGCGATCTCGATGGCTTCCAGCCGCTTCTTGGCCTCGCGGCGCATTGCCGGCACGTCGAGGAAGCCGCCCGGACGCATCAATTCGCGGCCGAGGAACAGATTGGCGGCGACATCCAGCGACGGCACCAGGTCGAGCTCCTGGAAGATGGTGGCGATGCCTGCCGCTTGCGCCTCGCGCGGGTTGTTGAAGCGCACCGGTTTGCCGTCGATCTCGATCGTGCCTTCGTCCGGCGTGTAGACGCCCGACAGAAGGTTCATCAGCGTCGACTTGCCGGCGCCGTTTTCGCCGAGCAGCGCGTGGATTTCGCCCGCCTTGAGGTCGAAGTCGACGCCGCGCAGCGCCTGCACGCCGCCGAAGCGTTTGACGGCGCCGGTCATTATCAGCAGCGGCGCGCTCATGTTAGCCTCGTGTGGGTCGGCCTTCCGCAGGAGGCGCGCGCCCGCAGCGTCGCCTGCAGCCGCACCGAACGCGGCGCTGAAGCGGTCGCGGCTATACGGGCACTGAGCAGCGCTGCCGCCTGGCGGCCGATCTCGGTGCAGGGCTGCGCCACCAGCGTCAGGCGCGGCTCGAAACAATCGGCCCATTCGAAATCGTCGAAGCCGGCCAGCGACAGATCGCCCGGAATGGTGAGGCCTTTTTCGCGGATGGCGCGGACGGCTCCGATCGTCGTCATGTTGTTGCCGGTGACCAATGCGGTTGGTGGCGACGGCAGCGACAGGATGGCGTGGGTGGATGCGGTCGCCGCCGCCGTGTCGACATTCTCGGCCGAGAGATAGCGCGTCACGCACTCAAGTCCATTGGCGGCGAGCGAAGCCTGGAACGCCTCGATGCGCTCGCGCGTCGTCGTCAGGCCGGGCTGTCCGGCGATATAGCCGATGCGCTTGTGGCCGAAGGAGGCGACATGGTCGATCAGCGCGCGCATCGACGTTTCGTTCTCGACGCCGATCTGATCGAAGCGCTCGTCGGCGAAACGGTCGATCAGAACGCATGGCATCTTCTTGTCGGCGAGATAGTCGATGGCCCGCTGCGGCGAGCCCGACGGCGCCAGGATGACGCCGTCGACGCGGCGCTGATGAAAAGCGCGCACCACCTGCAGTTCGCGGTCGGGATCTTCCTGGGTGTCCGACAGGAAGACCATCAGCCCGAGCCGCGCGCATTCGGCCTCGACCGCGCAGATGATGTCGGTGAAATAAGGGTTGGAGATCGCCGAGATCGCCAGGCCGACGCTGTTGGTGGTCGAGGCCTTCAGTGAGCGCGCCAGCTCGTTGGGCTGGTAGCCCATGGCGGCAATGGCGTCGTTGATCAGCCTCGCCTTTTCCAGCGAAACGAAGCGCGTGTTGTTGACGACATGCGAGACGGTCGACACCGACACACCGGCGCGCCGCGCCACTTCAGCCATTGTCGGCAAGGCATATCAGCGCCTGCAAGCGCTCCTCCCTATGCGTTTCCCGTCCGCTCTGATGGCGGATTTTGAGGGAGTTTAGGGCCATCGAAACGTTTGCGCAATCGATTCGATGCAAATTTTTAGCGGGGCTTATCTCCCCCCTCGAGGGGGAGATGTCGCCGAAGGCGACAGAGGGGGTCGCCGCGCGTGAAGCGCCAACCTTCCATCTGCAGCAAGGACGTCGAGCCCAGTCGCACCGACCCCCTCTGGCCTGCCGCCATCTCCCCTCAAGTGGGGAGACTCGCGGTTTCAGCAAACTCCGCCACCAGCCCCTCATATTCCTCAAAGGCCGGCAGCGCCTCATAACTGTGCACCGCAGGCGTCGTCGCCCAGGGCAGCTTCTCGCTGGTCCATGTCTCGATGAACGGCGTGAACCAGCCGGGCTCGTCGAGCATGGTCGGACGCAGATTGACGAACCAGTCGAGCCCTTCGGGGCGCGTGAACATCCAGCTCATGCAATGTGGGCAGAAGAAATGTTTCGAGGCGCCGTGCAGCCCGCCGATCACCGGCTCGCCTAGCGTGATCTCGAAGCCGTCGGAGCGAATGGCGGCGCTTAGCGAATAGGCGCTGGCCGACATGGTCTGGCAGCCGGTGCAATGACAAGCCATGGTCAAAAGCGGCTTTGCGGAAATCTTGAGCCGCACGCGTCCGCAGCGGCATCCGCCTTCGGCCGGCAATTTCAGGGTTGGCACGGCAGTCTCCCACTCTTCGAAGCGCGGTGCTTCAGTCGCCGGTCAGCGCCTTCGTCGTCACCAGCGTGACGCCGGCATCGGTGAAATCAGCATTGTACCGGGCGATGATCTCGGTCGCGGTTTCGCCTTCAGTGTCCAGCGTCGAGTGCGCATCGGAAACGACAGTGACGCCGAGGCCCTCGGCCAGGGCGCCCTTGACGGTGCCGGCGATGCAGAAATCGGTTTGCGCTCCGGCGAGCACGACTTCGCCGGCCCCCTGCCCGGCCACCCAGGCGCCAAGCTCGGCATTCGAGAATGCGTTGCGGACGGTCTTGGAGAATGTCGGCTCGTCCTTGGCCTGGCCGAGTTCCGGCCATACCGGCCAACCCGGCTCGCCCGGCGCCAGCGGATCGCCGGCCGGCCCGTCATGCCGCACGAACGCGATTTTTCGCCCGCTGCGCCGTGCCCAGTCGATCAATGAGCGTGTGCGCTTGGCGATGCCTGGTGCATCATGGATCGGCGGCTCGACGCGCCCGTCGAACATGTTGGTCTGGAGATCGATGACGACGAGGGGAGCGAGGTTTGACATGGCGCGAAGATAACGCGGGCGATGGGAGGGTCAAGACGGCGAAGCTGCTGATCTCCCCCTTGGGGAGATTACCTGTACCCTCACCCGATTCCGCCGGTAACCACGTAAGCACCAGCCGTGCGTCCATCCTCCAGCCGCATGACGGCCGTAACGATCGAGCCGTAAGCGCCTCGCCACACACTGTGCATTCTTTCATGCTCGCCGGCCGGCACCAGGATGCGGCCGTGAAAGCTTGTGCCGCTGCGCCGCAGAGCGACCGGTTCGCCATTGACGTGAACCTTGACGCCAGCGGTCTCCGCATCGAGTTCAACCGTCACGGCGATCTCGGCCTGGTCTCCTCGCCGCATCGTCTCGGCAACAAGCGTAAGCCTCGGCGCCGGCGCATCGCTGGCCCGCAATCCACCAGGCCGCCCCGCAAAGACATCGTCCGGCAGTTCCGGCGTGCGCGGCGGGGCCGTGCGGCCTTGGGTGGCGCGCTCGTAGTCGCCGGCGAGGCGCAGCAATTCCACATCACCATAAGCCTTGCCCGCAAAGGTCAACCCGACCGGCATGCCGATATCGGCCATCGTTCCCATCGGCACGGTGACGGTCGGGATGCCAAGATGACGCCACACCAGATTGCCATTGGCAACCCAGGTGCCGTTGCGCCAGGCGATTTCTGCAGAGGTCTGGTTGACGTCGGCATCGGCCGGGCCGACATCGGCGACCGCCGGCAGCACGACGGCGTCGAGCCTGTGCTCGTCCAGCCAGTCCTCGAAGTCGATGCGCCGCGTCGCCTCCAATCCCTTCAGACCTTCCGCCAGCGTTGGGATATCCAGCAATGGCATCACGCCCTGCTTGGCGCTCGTGACGTAGTCGGCCAGATCGAAACCGTCGTCGCCATAGCGGTCCGGCAGCGCGCCCGGCGGCTGCGGGAAAATCTTTGGGCCGTCGACCGCAGCCAGATCGGGGATCGCCGGATCGGCATTTGCGCGCAGAAAATCGTCCCAGCCCCAGATGCAGAGATCCCAGATTTCGCGCTCTGCGAAGGCTTCCGGCACCAGCCCGCGTTCGACCATGGTTTTTGTGCCCGGACGGTCGCGCTCATAGTTCGAGACGACGGGGAAATCGACCTCGACCACCTCCGCGCCGAGCTTTTCCAAGTCACGCGCTGCCTGCCGCCAGAGGTCGAGCACCGAGGCGCGGGTCTCGATGGGTTTGAGCGCGCCGCCGTCGCGGCCAATATACATTTTCGGCACGCCGAGGCGTTTGCCTTGTAATGAGCCTTGCAGTTGGAGCGCAGTGTAGCTTGGCGGCCTGAGAGCAGCGCTTTTCGCGATCGACACCCAAGGCTGCACACGCCAGAAATCGCCGCGCGTCTCCGCATCGTCGGCGACGATCACATCCAGCAACTCCAGCATGTCGGCAATGCCGCGCGTGTGCGGCACCACCACATCCATGGTCGGCACCAGCGGCCAGTTGCCCCTGACCGAAATGACGCCGCGCGACGGCGTGTAGGCGACAAGTGCATTGTTGGACGCCGGCGCGCGGCCGGAAGACCATGTCTCCTCGCCCAGCCCGAAGGCGGCGAAGCTGGCGGCGGTGGCCGTGCCCGAGCCGTTGGACGAGCCGGAAGCGAAGGCGGCGGTCAAATAGTCGGCATTGTAGGGGCTCTCGGCGCGGCCATAGACGCCACGCTGCATGCCGCCATTGGCCATAGGCGGCATGTTGGTCAGCCCGATCAGCACAGCACCACCGGCCCTCAGCCTGGCAATGGTGAAAGCGTCCTCGTTGGCGACGAGATGCTCGAAGGCGGGCGAGCCGGCGGCCACCGTCAGGCCCTTCACCTTATAGCTGTCCTTGGCGGTGTAGGGGATGCCGTCGAGCGGCCCGAGGGTGGCACCATTGCGCCGCCGCAGGTCGGACGCCGCCGCCTCCTCGAACATTGCCGGGTTAAGCACCGGCACGGCATTGAGCGCAATGCCATGGCGGTCGTAATGCGCGATGCGCCTGAGATAAGCGCCCACCAGCTCGACGCTGGTGACGGTGCCGGCCTCCAGCGCCCGGCGCAGGTCGGCGATCGTGGCTTCGACGAGCTGGAGGTTGGGCATGGGATTCTCGAGATGCAGCGGCAAATGAGTCTTCGCATCGTGCGATGCGAGTGTCACGCCTCAAACGAAAGGCGTGACGGCGACGCTTATGCACTCGGCTCACAGCATCTTGCTGTCGAGCTGGCCGTTTTCCTTCATCAGGTCGAGATAGGTCTTGGCGCCGGAACTGCCGTGGCCTGCCGCCTTGAAGAACCATTTGGCGGCTTCCTTGTAGTTTGGTTTCCCATCGACGCCGCGGTAGTAGAGCGAGCCCAGACTGAACTCGGCATCGACGCTGCCGGCCTTTGCGGCTTCCAGCCACCAGGACTCGGCAGCCTTGTCGTCTCTGGCAATGCCCACGCCGTTGGCCGAGGCATACGCTAAGGCGAGCTGGGCATCGACATTTCCCTGCCGCGCCGCCTTGAGCCACCAGCCCGCCGCATCCGCACTGCTTTGCGCAACGCCAACACCCTCGGAATAGGCTGTGCCGAGCGCTTTCTGCGCGAATGCATTGCTCTGGTCGGCGGCTTTGCGCCAGAGCCTTGCCGCCTGAACGGGGTCCTTCGTTACTCCTAGACCATCCCAATACAGTCCACCGAGAGCGAACTGCGCAAGGTCATTGTCCTTGTCGGCAGCCTTGCTCAGCCACTCGAATGCCTGCCTTTCATCCTTCCCGACGCCCTGCCCGTCCCGATACACGACCCCGACATTATACTGCGCTACCACATGGCCTTGGACAGCAGCCTTCATCCACCATCGGAAGGCCAGATCATTGTCTTGCGCAACGCCGCGGCCCTGGCTGTAGAGGATACCAAGCAGATATTGAGCGTCGGCGTTTCGCCCGTCGGACGCCTTTTGCGCCCAAGTCGCGGCCAACGCATCGTCCCGTCCCACGCCTTCGCCGAGCGAATACGCCCGGGCCAGATTGGCACCGGCTTCGGCATTCCCCGCTTCCGCGGCCTTGCGCCACCAATAGACCGCCTGCCCGGCGCTCTTCTCGACGCCTTGGCCCATCGAATAATATCCGCCCAGATTCGACTGGGCGAACACAAAGCCCTGATTGGCGGCTTTGCTCATCCACGCAAACGCCTGGCCGTCGTCCCTAGGGGTACCTTTTCCCTGGCCATAAGCGGCCGCCACCGCGTATTGCGCTTCTGTCAGACCGGTGGTTGCGGCCTTCATCCACCACCCGAACGCAAGGCGGTCATCCTGCTCAACGCCGTGGCCCCGCGAGTACAAAGTGCCCAGCAAAGCCTGGGCATTCGGCTCACCCAGATCGGCTGCCTTTTTCACCCACACTATGGCGGCCTGATCATCCTTCTTGACGCCTTGGTTAAGATAGTAGGCGCGTCCGAGACAGAAAGCGGCCTCCAGGCTTCCTTGGTCAGCCGCCTTGCGCCACCATGAGGCAGCCTGCTCGAAGCTTTGCGCAACACCCCGACCCTGCGCATACAGGACGCCGAGGGCGTACTGAGCGTTCGCATTGCCCTTGTCGGCTGATTGCCTGGAAAACTTCAACGCCAGTTGATCGTTTCTTTCGACCCCTTGGCCATTTAAATAGACTTGGCCGAGAGAATATTCAGCCTCCCCGCTCCCCTGATCGGCCGCCTTGCGCCACCAATAGAGCGCCTGCTCATAACTTTGCGCGACCCCTTGGCCCTGCCAGTACAACACGCCGAGCTGGTACTGCCCATTCATGTTGTCTTTATCGGCGGCCTTTCGTGAGAAACTCTCGGCAAGCCGACTGTCCTTTTCAACGCCCCTGCCCATAAGGTAGGCTTGACCCAGTGCTGCTATGGCTTCCGCATTGCCGCCATCGGCGGATTTCTTCCACCAATACACCGCCTGGCTGTCGTTCTGAGCCACGCCCTCACCGCGCCAGTACAGCGCACCAAGCTGGCCTTTTGCGTCAACATTGCCAGCGTCCGCCATGATCTTCATTTGACGGAATACCTCGGCATAATCCTTTGCCTGGAGAGCCGCTGCACCCTTTTGTGCCGCTGACCACTGCACATAGTAATTTCGGCCAGGACCGAGCAGCACAAAAGCCGCCAGCAACACCAGAACGACGGTAAGGACCCCTCGGCGACGCGACTTGGGCGGGCTGTAGACAGGTGTATCCACTTTGGGCGCCCAGTCGTTGTTGCTCACCGGCCCCAATCCATTTGCAGCCACAGTAATCCATAGCGCAAGCCAGGCTGTTCTGGAATATCCAAAGCATTTGATGTCGCTACTGCGGTGCGCCGGCGAACAGGATTTCGCCATCGCCGCCAGCCGCCGGCCAATCCCTGATGGTGCGATCGTCGCCGCCGGTGAGCAGCGTGCCGTCGGTGGCGAAGGCAACGGCGTAGATCGGGCCGGTGCGGCTGTCGAACATGGCGGTCTGGCCGCCGGTGCCGACATCCCACAGCCGCGCCGTGCCGTCGAGCGAGCCGGAGGCCAAGCGCTTGCCGTCGGCCGACAGCGCCAGCGTATAGACGGTGCCTTCGTGACCCTCGAAGCGGCGCAATTCCCTAAACGTGTCGAGGTCCCAGAGCTTGATCGTGTAGTCGCCGCTGCCGGTGACGACATGATGGCCGTCGGCGGTGAAGACAGCGCCGTAAGTGCCCTGCTCGTGGCCGTGCCAGCTTCGCAATTGCTTGCCGCTTTCGACGTCCCAGAATTTAAGCGTGCCGTCGATGGAGCCGCTGAGCGCGCGCGTGCCGTCGGGCGAGATTGCGACCGTGCTGATCGGCCAGTCATGTCCGGTCATCACATGCAGCACCGATTTGTTGACGAGATCCCAGACGATGACGTTGCCGGTGTCGTGGCCACTGACGGCGCGCTTGCCGTCCGGGCTGATCGCCAGCTTGCGCACGCCGCCATTCGCGCCCGACGAGAAGACATGCAGCACCGCGCCGTCGGCAAGCTTTCGCAGCACGATCTCGCCATCGTCGCCGGCGGTCAGCGCGGTTGCGCCGTCGGGCATGAACAGCGCCGTGCGCGCCATGTCCTTGTGTTCACCAAGGTTGCGGATCAGCCGCTTGCCGGCGATGTCCCAGAGCTTGATCATATGGTCGGTGCTGGCGCTCATGATGTCGCGGCCATCGGCCGAGACGGCGAGCCAGACGACGGCGTCGCGATGGCCGTCGGGCTCGGTCGGCAGCGCCGGCGGAGGCGGCGGCAACGGCGCGACGGTTTGCGGTGGCGGTGTCGCCGGAGCGACTGCGACTTGTGGCGGCCGAGGGGGAGCAGCCGGAGGCGTAGGCTGCGCCGGTTCCGGCGGTTTGGCAGCCTGCTCAGGCGGGGTTGGCTCGGGAGGCGTGGCGAGCGGCGGCGAACTCGGTGGAACCGCCGGCGTCGCCAGGTCCGGTGGGACGCCGGCGATATCCTGGCCCTTCGGCTCGGCTTTGGGCTCCCTCGGGGCGACGACCTCAGCGCCCGGGCCGGCGTCACGCGCCCAAGGGAAGTGGTCGGCCAGCAGCGCCAACACGGCGAGCACCGGCAACATGAGGAAGGCGCGCCGCCAGCCCGGGCGACCCTTGGATTCCATCTCGGCGTCGCGGCCAAAAAGCGGCGTTCCAGCAGGCTGGCTTCGCCGACCCGGCAGCAGTCCGGCCCAGAACAACAGGGCGCCAAGCAGGCAAAGCCCGCCGACGGTCAGGAACACCACCGGTCGCAGCGTGGCTGGGCCGTGCAGCATGTGGTCGATCCCGCTCCAGCTGAAATCTCTGTCGCCGAGCAGCAGATACGCCCGCACCAGACAAGCCAAAGCGGCCGCCAGCAGCGGAAGCGCAAACAGCCTTTCGGCCAACCTGTCCATCGGACTCCCCTCCGGTGCCGCACCTTGCTCATCATGCGGCCGCCGCAGCGAAACAAATAGCGCAAAACTGCGCCCACGAAAGTGGGCGCGATCACGCAGCCAAATTCACTTCAATTCGACCCATACCGGCGCGTGGTCGCTGGCGCCGTCCTCACCTCTGACATCGCGGTCGATGCCGGCAGCAGTGAGGCGGCGCGCCAGTTTCTTCGACAGCAAGATGTGGTCGAGCCGCAGCCCGGCATCGCGCGGCCAGCGGTTGCGGCGGTAGTCCCAGAATGTGTAGAGCGTTTCCTTCGGATGCTTCTTGCGCAGCGCATCGGTCCAGCCCTGCTCGAGCAGACGCTGGAACGACGCCCGGCTTTCCGGCTGCACCAGCGCGTTGTCGTCATAGGAGCGGGTGGCGTAGATGTCGCGCGGCTCGGGCACGATGTTGTAGTCGCCGACCAGCGCCACCGGCAGGCCGGTGTCGAACAGTTCTGCGGCATGCGCCTCCAGCCGCGCGTGCCACGCCAGCTTGTACTGGAATTTCGGCCCCGGCTGCGGGTTGCCGTTGGGCGCGTAGACACAGGCGATGACGATGCCGTTCACGGCCGCCTCGATGTAGCGGCTCTGCTTGTCGGCGGTATCGCCGGGCAGGACGTCACAGGTCAGCACCGGCTCGGACCCGCGCGCGAGTATCGCGACGCCATTCCAGGTCGGTTCGCCCTTCCACACCGCGCCATAGCCGGCCGCCGCAAGCGCCGTGCGCGGAAACTGCAGGTCGCGCGCCTTCAGCTCCTGCAGGCAGACGACATCGGGCTTGGCTGCCGCCAGCCACGCCAGCAGGTTTTGCAGCCGGCTGTTGACGTTGTTGATATTGAAGGTGGCGATTTTCATTTGGCGATCAGGAAACGATCCGCCCTGTCCACGCCTTCACCGTCCCGGCCAGCGTCTTCAAATGATCGGCGGTCGAAAACCCCGACACGCTCTTGCGCGGCTTCAGGTCGTGGTCGCCATCCTCCAGCCAGATCACCTCGATGGCTTTGGAAAGGCCGTAGGTCGCGACCTCTTCTTTCGTGCCGAACTCGTCGCGGGTGCCCTGGAAGATCAGCGTCGGCGTCTTGAGGTCGGCGAGATGTTTTGTCCTGAGTTGCTCGGGCTTGGCCGGCGGATGAAAGGGATAGCCGAGGCAGATGAGGCCCGAAATCTCGCCCTTGGCGAACATCTCGTCGGCGACCATCGAGGCGACGCGCCCGCCCATCGACTTGCCGCCGATGATGAGCGGACCAGCGACGCCCCTCGCCCTCAGATCGGCGATGGCCTTGATGTATTCCGGGTCGACCGTCTCGGCGCGCGGTGGCGGCTTGCGCTGGCCATAGCGGCGGGCCGCCATATAGTGAAATTCGAAGCGCGCGACCTGGAAGCCGGCGGTGGCGAGCGCCTTGGCGGTGTCGGTCATCGAGGGGGAATCCATAGACGCGCCGGCGCCGTGGGCCAACACGATGGTGACCGGGGCTGTGTCAAAGCCGTCGAAGAGGAAGCTAGTGGGCATCAGGCTGCGGGACCCCGATATAGTGGTAGGTGGTTTTGGAACCGTGAACTTCCTTACGCCACTGCTCCGGATGCAGGGTAACATGGGTGAAAATGGCTGCAAAAAACCCCACGAGCACGATGAAGAATGGCCGGCCGAAGCAAACGCGCTGCTTGTTCGACATACGGTCCTCGGGGCGCTGGGGAAATGGCCAAGTTCTGCGGTTGTAATATGTGGCCCAATTGATTTTGCTGTCTTCGAAAAAATTCCAGCCATTGCTCCAGTAGAAGAGCAGCTCGCGGGCCTCCTGCACCGCCAAAACGATGAAGCACGCGGTTAATCCCATACTCGAAATCTGAACAAGATTATCCACGGCAGCCTCACCCCGCCGTCCGCGCCAGCTGCAGATCGACGAACTGTATCCCCTTTTGCGCAGTGCGCGCCCATTCGCTGTCAGCATCGAGTTCGAGATAGCGCACCCAGTGGCGGCGGGCTTCGGTCAGATTGCCGGCGTCGAACTCCAGCCGGGCAAGGTTGAACACCGGATCGGCGTAGCTCTTGTCGAGCGCGATGGCCTTGACCAGATGCCGGCGCGCCGAGGCGATCTTGCCTTCGTCGCTCATCAGCCCGGCGAGGTTGAACCAGGCCTCGACGAACGCCGGATCGAGCTTGATCGCTCTTGCATAGTCATGCGCCGCGTCGGCCACGCGACCGGCGCCACGCAAGCAATTGGCGCGGTTGAACGCGGCGATGGCGTCGCTCGGATCGATGCTGAGGCAGCGTTGGTAGAGCGCCGCGGCATCGTCGTGCCGGCCCTCCTCTTCCGCGCTTTCAGCCTCGGCGAACAATTCTTCCAGCGTGTCGTCGCCGGCTGCGCTTGCGCTGCCGAGATCGAACAGCAGCTGGCCGTCGAGTTCGCTCTGGCCATCCTCGAGATAGATCTGATCGGGCCGGCCATGCTGCGAGCCGACATTGAGCGATTTGGCGGTGAGCGAAGCGACCGGACCGGAGCGATGCACGGAGCGCGCGATCGCGCCCCAGGATGCACCGCCGGCGACCAGCCCGGCATATTTGCGGGCAAGGATCAGATCGCGGAACGAGTAGGGTTCACAATCGTGCTCGAAGGCGTCGAACAGGCTGAGCAGGTCGAGGTCGGCACCGGACAGTCTGGACTGGTCGACGAGAGACTGCCTGGACAGCGAAGACGCCTCCGGCGCCTTCATCAGACCAAGCAGGCGCAGGAAGCCATTTTCGCTAAGGAGTGTTCGGCCAGCGGAGCCCTCGGCTGCAACCCGGCGCTCGATCTCGGCATCGCCGCCCTTCGCCGTGCCGGCCTTGGCGATCAGCGTTCGGCCGAACACAACATGGCTGGTGCGCCTGGTGACGCCGCGCCGCAACTGGCCGTGCTGACGCTCCACCTCACGGGCCGCGAGCCGCAGCGGAAATGCCGCCAGCGCGCCGATGGCGCCGAAGACGGCGCCCGGGATTATACCGGTCGGCGCCGTCACCCCTTGCTCTTGCCGACGGCCTTGAGCAGATTGGCCTTCAACGGGTTTTCCTTGGCCGCACCCGCCTTACCCTTGGCGGCAGGTTTTTCAGCGTCGTCGGCCTTGCTCTTCGACTTGGCCGGCGGCTTGGCTGATTGCGACAGGCTCGCCTTCAACGCGTCCATGAGGTTGATGACATTGCCACGCTCGGGCGCCGCCGCAATGATCGGCTTATGGCCCTTCAGTTTCTCGCGGATCATCGTCATCAGCGCGATCTCGTAGCGGTCCTCATAATTCTTCGGATCGAAGGTGGTTTCCTTCTGCTTGATCAGCGCTTCGGCCAATTGCAGCATTTCGGGATCCGGCTTGCCAGCCGGGATGTTGCCGAAATATTCAGCCGTGCCGCGCACTTCGTTCGGGTTCCTCAACGTACACACGAACATGCCGTTCTCGCGCGCGCCGATCGTCACCACGCGCTCGCGGCTGGACAGGACAAGGCGGGCAATGGCCAGCTTGCCGGATTTGCGCATTGCCTCGCGCAGCACGGCGAAGGTTTCTTCCGCCATGGCGCCATCCGGCGCCATATAGTACGGCGCATCTTGATAGATGACGTCAACCTCGTCTTCGTCGACGAAGGCCTCGATGTTCATCGTGTGATTGGATTCGATGCGCACTGCTTCGAGGTCGGCCTCATCGATGATGATGTACTGCTTGTCCTCGTATTCGTAACCCTTGACCAAGTCCGCGCGCTCGACGAGGCCGAGTTCAGGGTCGACCGGCTTCATGTTGATGCGGTTGTGGGTCTTCTTGTGCAATTGGTTGAACGATATGCGCTCGCTGGTGGTCGTTGCCGGATAGAGCCGGACCGGACAACTGACGAGGCTGAGCTTGAGGTAACCCTTCCAACTTGCCCTGGGCGCCATGATACTCTCCTACGCGGCCATGCACTGACATTTCAGACTGAGCATGATCTTAACCGAAAACCGGTTCCCACGTTTCGGGATCATGCTTACTGCAGCGCTTCGTTCCGAGGACGATTGGCACTGCGCAAATCCTACACCGGCCCCAAACATACCGGCAAATTCCTGACGAAACCTTCCAGGTGAGCTGGAGGGCACCGACGGAGGATAATTCAAATTGTCCGCATGGTCGATGGACTTGGGGAAGTAAGTCATGCCGGAGGGACAGCACCCCCCTCTGTCCTGCCGGACATCTCCCCCGCAAGTGGGGAGATTGGCAGCTTCAACCTTATCGCTCCTCTTGCAAGGTTTGCGATTGGCGAAAGCAGAGGCGACATCCGATCTCCCCCCTTGCGGGGGAGATGTCCGGCAGGACAGAGGGGGGGTGTGCCGGATCGCCAACACCTCCCGATCTACTTCCCCGAAAACAACGGCAAATCTCTTCCGAAATCCTCCATGTCCGCCCACGGATCGCCCGACGTCGCCAACAGCCCCGGCAAGGACGAATAGTTCAGATCCTGCGGCGCATCGATCGTCTCAAGGTCTGCCCAACTCACCGGCGTCGACGCCGGCAGGTTGGTGCGGGCGCGCAGCGAATAAGGCGCCGCGGAGGTGTGGCCGCGCGCGTTGCGGTGATAGTCGATGAAGATGCGGCGCTTGCGGTTTTCCTTGCCCATTGTGGTGGTGAAAGTGTCGGGCGCGGTGGCCGCCAGGTGCGTGGAGATGGCGCTGGTCGCCTGGTGCAGCTTCTTCCAGTTCTGCTTTTGCGTCACCGGCACGGTTATGTGGATGCCGCTGCCGCCGGATGTCTTGGCGAACGGCACCAGGCCGAACCGCTCCAATTCGCCCTTGATGTGGACGGCGGCCTCGACCACCTCGCGCCAGGCGATGCCCTCACCCGGATCGAGATCGAAAACGATCTGGTCGGGCTTGTCGAGGCTCAAGCGATGCGTGCCCCAGGTGTGGAACTCAACGACGCCGAACTGCGCGAGTGCCAGATAGCCTTTTGCTCCCTCGACCGACAGATAGGATTTGGTTTCACCTTCGAAGTTGGTGGCGTCAAAAGTGACCACCGACGGCGGCATGCCGGTGAAGGCGTGGCGCTGGAAGAAACAGTCCTTCGGCAGGCCCGTCGGGCAGCGCACCAGCGACACCGGGCGGCCCATAATGTGCGGCAGCATGAAATCGCCGACCAGCGCGTAATAGACGGCGATGTCGAGTTTGGTCGGTCCGGTCTTGCCGAACAGCCGCCGCTCCGGATTGGTCACCCAGATGGTTGCGAGATCGGCTTCGGCGATCAGCCGCTTGCGCTTCGGCGACACCGGCGTCGACAGGCCGACATCGCGCAAGCCCCGAAACACACCGTGGCGCAGCGAATTGTCCGCCGTGCGGTTGGCGTAGTGGATGCGGGCCGACAGCATCGGCCGCACCCATTTCATCTCGCGCATGATCTCGCGCGGCACACCCTCGGGTGCTGTCGCGCCGTCGCGCAGCGGCTGCAGCCGGGCCAGCAAGTCGCCCGCCGTCGCGGCATCGAAGCCGGTGCCAACCTTGCCGCGATAGTGCAGTTCACCATCCGCGAATTCAGCCATGCCGATTGCCGCCAGTCCTTCGGCCGCGTCGGAAACGGTGTAGCCGGCGATGATGAAATCGCCGGTCTCAAGCGCTTTGACCTTGGTCCAGCTCTTCGTGCGGCCGCTCTGGTAGATGGCGTTGGCGCGCTTGGAGACGACGCCTTCCAGTCCAAGGATCGAGGCCTGATCGTAAAGCCCCTGTCCGTCGCCTTCGACATGGTCGCTCAGCTGGATGGCGGAGGTAGCGCCCTGCCCGGCTAGCAGTTCGGCGAGCAGGGCCTTGCGGTTTGCGAGCGGCGCCTTGCGGAGGTCCCAGCCGTCGAGATGCAGCAGGTCGAAGGCATAGAAATGGAGCTTGCTGCCCGCACCCGCCGACAGCGCATCCTGCAGCAGCGCGAAACGCGAGATGCCCTTCTCGTCCAGCACCATGATCTCGCCGTCGATGATCGCCTGGCTGAGCGGTAGCCGGGAAAAGGCTTGCGGCAGGTCGCCGTAACGCTTCGTCCAGTCGATGCCGCCGCGGGTGATCAACCTGACCTCGCCATCTCCGACATGCGCCATGGTACGATAGCCGTCGAATTTTATTTCGTGCAACCAGAGTTCACCTGTGTCTTCCACTGGCCCACCCGGTGGCTTCGGCACCTGCGTGGCGAGCTGCGGCTCGATGCGCGACGGCGGATCGCCCCTGACCGCACCGGGCAACGCACCGGGTTTCAGCGCGCCGGGTTTGGGGGGCAGGCGGGCCGGCTTTTTCGGCGGCGCCACCAGCTCCTCGATGCGCTTGCCGGACTTCACGCTTTCCGGCCGCGCTTCCAGGATGTCGAGGCCGGTATCGGCGGCGAGGTCGCGCTCCTTGAACAGCAGCCAGTTTTTCTTCTCGCTGTCTTCGCCGGGCTTGGGCTTCAGACGGGTCAGCATCCAGCCGCCATTCAACTTGTCGCCGGCCAGCCGGAACTTGAAGGCGCCGGTGCGCAGGCTCTTGTCGACATCGTCCATCGGCGCCCAGGTGCCGGTGTCCCAGACGATCATCGGCCCGCCGCCATATTCGCCTTCGGGAATGACGCCCTCGAAGTCAATATATTCGAGCGGATGGTCCTCGGTTTCGACCGCCAGCCTTTTGTCGGCAGGGTTGAGCGAGGGGCCGCGCGGCACCGCCCAGCTTTTCAGCACGCCGCCGACCTGCAGGCGCAAATCGTAATGGTCGGCGGTGGCGTGATGCTTGTGGACGACGAAGCGGTTGCCGTCGCCTGAAATAAGCCCGCCCGCCGGTTCCGGCGTCTTCGTAAATTCGCGCTTGGCGCGATAGGCCTTGAGTGTTGGCGGGGTTGGCATGGGTCAGGCGGGAGCGGCGGCGGCGGACGAACCTTCCCGGCGCCGCGTTCCTGCACAGTGCTGTCCCGCCAACATTTCAAATTTCCCAGCGCGGTGCGAAGAATGTGGAGATCACGCTCAATCGTCTGAGGCGGGCGTCAGGTCTAGCTCGGCCGGGGACAGCCCTTGCTGGAGCTGGCTCAGCCGGAACTCGTCGACCCAGTAGGCCTCGCCGTCGACCAGCACGCGGGCCGAGTAGACGCCGCCGGAAAAGCTTTGCGCGGTGACGTAGACCTTGTGGCGGTCGAGCGCCTTGCGCACCGCGGCGCGCTTGGAATTCTGGCTGGTGACGGAACTGGCCATGGCTCACTCATACACAAGACCGCAAGACATGGCGGCGGCATAAGGATGCTGGAGATCGGCTGCTCTGTCAATTTTGACCGCCTGCTTCTGGCAGCGCTACGATCCGACGGCAGCAAAAAACCGCTGAGCCTCGGCAGTGGGCTTTGCAATGGCGACGACAATATTCGGTTAGTGGTCCGAAGGAATTATGAGCGCGGTGACGCGCGAGAGCTGCTGACGCCGGTTCAGCGTCGGCTTCTCGTAGATCTTCTTCATTGGTATCCCCATGGCCCCCAATGGCCGCCGGCAAAGGCGCTTGCGGCTGGGTTTTGTCAAGGGAAGCGCTGTTCTTCCGCCGAACAGCTATGGAAACTGGAGGAGCGGCCGCTATAGTTTTCCTCAGCCCCAAGGAGAACGGCAATGACCCTCAGCAACCGCAAACTCGGCAGCCAGGGGCTGCAGGTCTCGGTGATCGGCCTCGGCTGCATGGGCATGAGCCAGTCCTACGGCCCTGCCGACGAGGCGGAATCGATCGCCACCCTGCACCGCGCCATCGAACTCGGCTGTACCTTCCTCGACACGGCGGAAGTCTACGGCGCCTATGCCAATGAAGAGCTGCTCGGGCGGGCGCTGAAGGGCCGGCGCGATGAGGTGACCCTTGCCACCAAATTCGGCTTCCGCATCGAAAACGGCAGACAGGTCGGCACGGAGCGTGACAGCCGGCCCGACCATATCCGCGAGGCGCTGGAGGGCTCGCTGAAGCGGCTCGGTACCGACCATATCGACCTCTACTACCAACACCGCGTCGATCCGGCCGTGCCGATGGAAGACGTCGCCGGCACGGTCGGCCGGCTCGTCGCCGAGGGCAAGGTGCGCTTCTTCGGCCTGTCGGAGGCTGGTGCGGCCAACATCGGCCGCGCACATGCCGTGCATCCGGTCTCGGCGCTCCAGAGCGAGTATTCGCTGTGGGAGCGCAATCTGGAGCCGGAAATCATCCCGCTGCTCAAAAAGCTCGGCATCGGCCTGGTGCCGTTCGCGCCGCTCGGCCGCGGTTTCCTCGCCGGCGATGTCAAGCGCGCCGAGGATTATCCGGAAGGCGATTTTCGGCGCGGCGACCCCCGCTACCAGGGCGCCAACTACGACGCCAATGTCGCGGCAGCGGCTGCGGTGCAAGAGGTGGCCGCGGCCAAAGGGGTAAAGCCCGCACAGATCGCGCTGGCCTGGGTGCTCGGCAAGGGCGACGGCTTCGGCATCGACATCGTGCCGATCCCGGGGACAAAGCGGCGCAAGTATCTGGAGGAAAATGTCGCTGCCGCAGCGATCACGCTCGAAGCCGCCGAGATGGCTGCGCTCGACGCGGCACTCGCGCCGGGCAAGGTCTCAGGGCCGCGCTACAATGAGCGGGTGATGACGACCATCGACAGGTAGAGGCGTCTAAGCTGCCAATTTCCCCCCTCGTGGGGGAGATGCCTGGCAAGGCAGAGGGGGCGCGAAGGATCGCCCGCATCAAGTATTCTGCGTAGAGGTTAGCTCAAAGATGTAAGTGAAATTGGCCAATGTCGGCGGGACAGCGCCCCCCTCTGTCCTGCCGGACATCTCCCCCACAAGCGGGGAGATTAGCAGTTTCAGCCCCTCGCCTCACCTTGCGTAATCGATTTTCCTTGGCTAGCATCCTCGGGTCGGCGCCGTGCGGAGGAGAACGTTGCGGCGGACCGGCTGGAGCGCCTCGCGTCCCCTCGGGGCGTTCACAGGACACTCCATTTTTGAATTGACGCAAGGACCGTCCCGAGCCGCTCCCGGTTTCGGGCTCCTGCGTTCATGTGGAGGATATCTGATGAACAGACGCGAATTCCTGTTGTCGACCGTGGCGACCAGCGCTATGGCGCTGGCCGCACCCATGGCCTTTGCCGCCGACAAACTGACCATATTGGGTTCGGTGCCCAATCTCGGCTTCCCGTTCTTTGTGCACATGCTGAACGAGATCAAGGCGGAGGCGCAGGCGCAAGGCGTCAACCTGACCGAGAGCGACGGCCAGAACTCGGCGCCGAAGCAGACCGCCGACATCGAGGCCGCACTTGTGCAGAAGGTCAACGCCATCGTGATTTCGCCGCTTGACGTCAACGCGCTGGCGCCGGCGATCGAGGAAGCGGTCAAGGCCGGGGTTCCCGTGGTGACGATCGACCGCCGCGTCGACGGCGTCGAGGGCATTCTGGCCCATGTCGGCGCCGACAATGTCAAGGGCGGCGAGGCCGAGGCGCAGGCCATGGTGGCGGCGTTCCCCAACGGCGCCAAGCTGTTCCATTTGCAGGGCCAGCCGGGTGCCGGGCCCGCGATCGACCGCAACAAAGGCGTCCACAATGTGCTCGATCCGCTCAAGGACAAGTACCAGATCATCTTCGAGCAGACCGCTAATTTCGCCCGCGCCGAAGCGCTGTCGGTGACCGAGGCCGGGCTTGCCGCCAACGGCAAGCCGGACGCCATCATCTGCGCCAATGACGACATGGCGCTCGGCGCGCTCGAAGCCTGTGCCGCGCGCAATTTCACCGACGTCAAGATCTACGGCTTCGACGCGCTGCCGGAAGCGCTGGTCGCCGTGCGCGACGGCAAGCTCGCCGGCACGGTCGAGCAGTTCCCCGGCGAACAGTCGCGCAAGGCGGTGCAGATCGCGGTCGCCTTCGCCAGGGACAAGACCGAGCCGAAGGAGAAGCTGGTGCTGTTGACGCCGATCGTCATCGGCAAGGACAATCTCGACAAGGCGGAGAGGTTGAACGAGACGAAGTGAGAGTAGGGCCCATGACGGGTGGAGGTCGCGCTCTGTCGCGCCCCCCTCTGTCCTGCCGGACATCTCCCCCACTTGGGGGGAGATTGGCCGTCACGTCTGCTTTCGCCAATCGCCAACGTTATAGAAATAGTGCTGCCGGCAAAACTGCTGATCTCCCCCCGTGTGGGGGAGATGTCCGGCAGGACAGAGGGGGGCGCTGTCCCGCTGCCTATCGCAATCCGGGAGCAATGCTTGTCCGCCGTTGAACCCACCGCATCATCGCCACCGCTCCTTTCCGTCGAAGGCGTGACCAAGCATTTTTCCGGCGTCACCGCGCTCATCGACGTTTCGCTCGAGGTGCGGCCCAGTGAGATCCTTGGCCTGCTCGGCGAGAACGGCGCCGGCAAGTCGACGCTGTTGAAAATCCTGTCCGGCGTGATGCCGCCGTCAAGCGGCCGCATCGTCTTCGACGGCGCCGACTACGCGCCGTCCAGTCCGCAGGATGCGAAGCGGCATGGCATCGTCACCATCTATCAGGAACTGAGCCTGATCCCGACGCTGACGGTTGCGGAAAACATTTTCATCGGCCGCGCGCCGCTCGGGCCGCTCGGGCTGGTCAGCTGGCGCAGGATGGAGGACGCCTCGCGCGCGATCATCGCCCGCGTCGGTCTCGACATCGATCCGGCGACGCCGGTGTCCTCGCTGTCGGTAGCCGAACAGCAGCTGGTCGAAATCGCCCGCGCTCTGTCGCTGGAAAGCCGCCTGATCATCATGGACGAGCCGACCTCGGCGCTGACCGAGACCGAGGTGCAGAAACTGATGTCGATCATGGACAGGCTGCGCAAGGACGGTGTCGCCATCATGTTCGTCACCCACCGGCTGGAGGAAGCGTCCGCCATTTGCGACCGCATGACCGTGCTGCGGGATGGCAGGCTGGCCGGTCATCTCGACCGCGACGGCCAGCCGATCCAGATCCCGAAGATCATCGAGAAGATGGTCGGCCGCGCCGCCTCCGAGCTCTACGCGCGGCCGACGCAGCGCGATGTCGCCGGCGAGGTCAGGCTCTCGGTGCGCGGGCTGCGGACGGTACGCGACCCGTTGGCGCCGCATGCCATCGTACTCGAAGGCGTCAACCTCGATCTGAAGGCCGGCGAAATCCTCGGCGTTGCCGGCCTCGTCGGTTCCGGCCGCACCGAGCTTGCCCGCGCCATTTTCGGCGCCGACCGCATCGCCGCCGGCACGATTGCGCTCGACGGTAAGCCGATCGCCCCGGCCTCCCCCGCCGACGCCATCAAACTCGGCATCGGGCTGGTGCCGGAAGACCGCAAGCACCAGGCGATCTTTGCAGCACTGGGCATTCTCAACAATTTCTCGATCGCCTCGCTCGGCCGCTACAGCAATGGGGCCGGCTTCATGGCCGAACGGCGCGAGCGCGAGGCGCTGGCCGGCTATCGCAAGGCACTGTCGATCCGCATGGCCTCGCCCGACCAGGCGATCGAGGGCCTGTCCGGCGGCAACCAGCAAAAAGTCATCCTGGCCCGCTGGCTGGCGCGCGACCCGAAAGTACTGATCGTCGACGAGCCGACGCGCGGCGTCGATGTCGGCGCCAAGGCCGAAGTGCACCAGATCCTGGTCCAGTTGGCTGCGCGCGGCATCGCCATCATGATGATCTCGTCGGAGCTGCCGGAGGTGCTGGCAGTGTCGGATCGCATCGTTACGATGCGGCGCGGCCGTATCACCGGCGAAATGCCGGGCATCGAAGCGACCGAGGAAAAACTGATGGAACTGATGGCGCTCGACCGCAAGCAGGACGCAACGCAATGACCAGCACCACCGAACAGACCCAGCGCAGCGGCATCAACATCGCGCGGCTTCTGATGAGTTTTGGGCCGCTGATGTTCCTGGCGGTGTTGATCGTCATCTTCACCGTGCTGAAGCCGAGCTTCATCGATCCAATCAACCTGTTCAACATTTTGAGGCAGATCTCGATCACCGGGCTGATCGCGCTCGGCATGACTTTCGTCATCCTCACTGCCGGCATCGACCTGTCGGTCGGCTCACTGCTCGCCTTCTGCGGCATGGTGGCGGCGGTGGTGGCCAAGGGCGGCACCGCCAACACGCTGTCGCTGTCGACCACGGGCACGCAAGGATATGGCTGGTTCGCCGCCTTGCTTGCCGCCGTCATCGTCGGGGCGCTGGCCGGCGGCGTCCAGGGCTTTGCCATCACCAGGCTGAAAGTGCCGCCCTTCGTCGTCACGCTGGGTGGTCTCACAGTGTTTCGCGGCCTGACGCTGACCATCTCCAATGGTGGACCGATCTCCGGTTTCGACGCCTCGATGCGCTGGTTCGGCGCCGGGCTCATCGGACCGGTGCCGGTGCCGGCGATCATCTTCGCGGTGGCGGCCATCCTGTGCCACATCGTGCTGCGCTATACGCGCTACGGCCGCGCCGTCTATGCCGTCGGCGGCAATGCCGAGGCCGCGCGCCTTTCGGGCCTGCGCGTCGACCGCATTCTGATCTCGGTCTATGTCATCGTCGGCTTCTTCGCCGGGCTGGCGGCCTTCGTTTTGTCAGCACGGCTCAACTCCTCCGAAGCCGTAGCCGGCATCGGCTACGAACTTACGGTGATTTCCGCCGTGGTCATCGGCGGTACCTCGCTATTCGGCGGCATCGGCTCGGTCGGCGGCACGGTGGTGGGCGCAGCGCTGATCGGCGTGCTGCAGAACGGGCTGCAGTTCAACAATGTCTCGTCCTACACACAAAGCATCGTCATCGGCCTGATCCTGATCCTGGCCGTGGCCTTCGATCGTTGGCTGAAGTCGCGGGTAAGGCGGTAAGGGATCGGCCATGGTTCAGATCAGGGCGATGGCAGAGAACGATGTAGCGTCGGTATCGCGGCTGCTGGGAGAGTCTTGGCGGCGCACCTATTCGTCGATCCTGGGACCTGAAAATACCGCGCGGCTCTCGGACGACAAGCATGCGCCCGAGCGGCTGGCAGAGGAACTTGGGGACGACAACAAGATGTCGTTCGTGGCCGAACGGCCGGACGGTTCGATCGCCGGCTACGCGATGGCGGCGATGGACGATCGTGGCGATGTCCTGCTCGACCGGCTGCACATCGACAAGACAGAGTTCGGCAGCGGGCTCGCCACCGACCTGCTGCACGCGGTGCTTGTCGCGCATGCCGGCATCCCCAGCATTGCGCTGGAAGTGATCGAGGGCAACGACCGGGCGATCGCCTTCTATCGCAAGCACGGTTTCGAAGTGGTCGAGCGCCACACGGCCGCGCACGGCGTTGGCGGCCACGCCTCGCTGATCATGCGCCGGCTGCTGTCGAGGGCGTAAGGAAGGGAACAGGCAGTGTGGAATAGGGAATAAGGTGGCGCGGATCGATACCCTACGCCTACAGCCTACTGCGCCGCCGCTTGCCGGCCGTCCTCGTCGTCCGGCATATCGAGAATTTCGATCAGCCGCGCCACCTTCGTTCCCGGCAAGCGGCGGCCCTCGTTGACCAGCGCCTCGTCGGCACCGAGCCAGGCGAACGCCTCGCGCAGTTCTTCAAGGGTGGCGCCGGTCAGCGCGATGTCGGCTATGACTGCCTCGTCTACCGGCCCCAACACCGAAATGATGTCGTCGCGTGTCATGGTCACCTCCATGCTAAGTGCCGGCCGGTCGTCGAGATGACGCCGAGACCCGGCCATCCAGCCAACGGATTGCGAGTAAAAACCGCCGACAAAGCAGAATCTGGGTCTTCTTTTCGACTAAGCAAGGTGAACGCGCCTTTTGCCTTCAAGCAGCCGAATGCCGATCGATGCTGTAGAGATGCACGGGATAGCCGGGACCGATGGCGTCGCGTACCCGGCCCGTCCAGGCACGAACCGCCGGATAAGCCGCCAGCGCAAAGCCGCAATCTTCGGCACGGTGGCCGTAGGCATAGACAGCAATGTCGGCGATGGTGAGCATGTCGCCGACAAGGAACGGCGTGTCGTTCAGGCTGCGCTCCAGCGCTGCCAGCGTGCGGGCGCCGGCTTCGCGCTTGGCCGGAAGCGTCGCCTGGTTGCGCTCCAGCCTTCCGGCCAGCGTCCAGAAGCGCAGGGAGCCGATGACCGGCTCGACATGGTACTGTTCGAAGAACAGCCATTGCATAACTTTCGCGCTGACATAGCGATCCGCCGGCAGCAAGGGCGTGCCTTCGGCGAGATAAATGAGGATCGCATTCGATTCGGCGATCGCACGGCCATCCTCGAGTTCGAGCACAGGAACGGCGCCGGCCGGGTTGAGCTTCAGGAAGCGTCGGTGTGGCTCTCGCCCTCGAAAATCGACACCAGGCGGCTTTCATAGGGAATGTTGAGCAGGCCGAGCACGACCCTCGCCTTCCAACCGTTTTGCGACGGCAAATAATCATGAAGCGTGAGCATGGCTGTCCTTTCGCTGCGGTCGACGCCTGATTTGCACGGTGCCACGATACCAGCCACCCGAATCCTGCAATGTGTACGCGCGGAAACAGATAAACTATACGCATGTAGAGTTTTATTGACCGCTGTATGTGCGATTTACCCGATAAACACTTGCGTCGGATAACTGCGCGGGCAAGCAATCAGTTTGCGTGTGAGAGGAATCGCAAGCATGAGCCTTTCGCGCCGAAGCGAGATCGCCGCCGAGGCCGTGGGGCCAACGATTGCCGCCGGCGAAATCCTGGTCGAGATCATGGCGACGGAACGGGGTTTCGGCTTCCTCGAGCCGCAATCGCTTGTCGGGCCATTCCCCAGCGGTGCGCCGGCGATCTTCATCGATCAGGTCGCCCGGCTGGGAGGCGGCGCCGGCATTATCGGCTGCGTCGGCCGCGACGATTTCGGCACGCTCAACCTGGACAGGCTGGAGCGCGACGGCGTCGACGTCTCAGCCGTCGATATCAGCGACCGCTTCCCGACGGGATGCGCCTTCGTGCGCTACCGGCCCGATGGTATCAGGGACTTCGTCTACAACATCGCCGAATCCGCCGCCGGGCAGATCCACCTGACCACTGCTGCGCGCCTGCTGGCGGACAGGGCCGGCCATCTGCATATCATGGGATCGACGCTGTCGGTGGCAGGGCTGAAGGAGATCGTCAGCTACGCAGTGCAGGCGGTTCGTGCCCGCGGCGGCTCGACCTCATTCGACCCGAATGTGCGCAAGGAGCTGATCGACGGCTCCGACGGCGCACTGTTTTCCGCACTCATCGACGATGCCGACCTGCTGCTGCCGTCCGGCGACGAATTGCTCGCTACGGCGGGCGTCGATGACGAGCACCGGGCGGTGGCGGCGCTGTTTGCCAGGGGCGTCGGCGAGATCGTGCTGAAGCGCGGTGCTGACGGCTCTTCCTGGTTCGGCGCCGACGGCGCCAGGATCGACTGCGCCGGTTTTCAGGTCGAGGAAGTCGACCCCACGGGCGCCGGCGATTGTTTCGGCGCCACCTACCTGACCTGCCGCCGCCAGGGGATGGAGCCCGGCAAGGCGCTGCTTTATGCCAATGCCGCCGGCGCCCGCAACGTCACCCGGCGCGGCCCGATGGAGGGCGTCACCAGCTTCGACGGACTCGATCAATTCATCAAGGGAACAGCGAGACGGACATGAGCGCCAACCCGCTTGCAGGCCTCGCCAGCGCGCGCAAAAACGGCTCGCCCTACGGCATCACCTCGATCTGCTCCGCGCATCCGCTGGTGATCCAGACGGCGATCAGGCGCGCCGTTGCCGACAGGGAGAAAAACCTGCTGATTGAGGCAACCTGCAATCAGGTCAACCAGTTCGGCGGCTATACCGGAATGACCCCGGCGCTGTTCGTCGCCTTCGTGCTGGAGATAGCCTGCCGCGAGGGGCTGGAAGCCTCGCGCATCATCTTCGGCGGCGATCATCTGGGACCGAACCCGTGGCGCGCAGAGCCGGCGGCGCAGGCGATGGACAAGGCCGAGGCCATGGTCGGCGCCTATATCGCGGCCGGCTTCACCAAGATCCATCTCGACGCATCGATGGGCTGCGCCGGCGAGCCGGCGGCGCTCGACGACGAGACCATCGCCACCCGGGCGGCGCGGCTGGCAAAGGCGGCCGAAACGGGCGCGCACGCCGCAGGCAGCACCTTGCCGGTCTACATCATCGGCACCGAAGTTCCCGCCCCCGGCGGCGTCGACCATGCGATCAGCGAGTTGAAGCCGACCGAGGCGGCGGCGGCGCGGCGCACGATCGAGGTTCACCGGGAGATCTTTGCCCGCGAAGGCCTGACCGAGGCGTTCGGCCGCGTCATGGCCGTGGTGGTGCAGCCGGGCGTGGAATTCGGCAGCCAGAATGTCGTCGCCTACGCGCCCGAAAAATCCAAGGGCCTGACCGGCTTGCTCGATAAGCAGCCGTCGCTCGTCTACGAGGCGCATTCGACCGACTACCAGACCCGTGCGGCTTTGACCGCGCTGGTCGCAAACGGCTTTCCTATCCTCAAGGTCGGCCCCGGCCTGACCTTCGCCTTGCGCGAGGCGCTTTACGGGCTCGACCTGATCGCCTCCGAAATGGCCAGGGACTATGGCGACCGGTCGCTCGCCCGGACCATGGAAAGCGCGATGCTGGCAGCCCCCGGCCATTGGCACAGCCACTATCATGGCAATGAAGCAGAGCTCTATGTGCAGCGGCATTACAGCTACAGCGACCGCATCCGCTATTATTGGGGCAACCCCACCGCTGTCGCGGCCGTCGAGCGCCTGCGCAAGGCGCTGGACGACGTTGCCATTCCCGAAACGCTGATGCGGCAATTCCTGCCGGCGCTGCCGGCCGAACTCGGGCCGGCGGGCAATCCCGAGGCTATCCTTCTCGAAGCTGTCGATCAGGTGCTGGCCGACTATGACGCGGCCTGCCGTGGGACCTGAGTGCATTGCGCCGGGTTGATCTTTGCCTCAGCCCAGTGTCTCTGACGTTTCCATGAAACCAGCCATGTTCTTTCTCCTGTTCGCGGCCTCCCTGCTGGCGTCGCCGGCACGCGCCGACTGGAAGCCGGTCGAAAAGGTCGAGACCTACGCCATCGCAGGGCGGACCGGCCCGGAACTCTATGCCGCGATCGGCGAAGCCGGCCCCTTGCTCGGCAAGGGTCGGGTCATTGCGCACACCAATTTCAAGCTGACCTGGACCAGGGACTACAGGCCGCAAGGCGACGCCTGCGTGCTCAAATCGGCGCGCCCGAAACTGATCATCACCTACACCTTGCCAAAGCCGGCCGAACCGTTGCCGGCTTCCGTCCAGAAGAACTGGACGGTGTTCATCGCCGGGCTCGCCGCCCACGAGAGAGTGCATGGCGCAGCCATCGCCGAGATGGTGCGCAAGATCGAGGCGGTGAGCGTCGGCCTGACCGTTACTGATGACCCCGGCTGCAGCAAGATCAGAACCGAGCTGACGAGGCAACTCGCCCAGATCTCGCTGGCACAGCGGCAGGCGAGCCGCGACTTCGACCGGGTCGAATTCGGCCCCGGCGGAAACCTGCAGAAGCTGGTGCTGGCTTTTGTGAATGGGAGGTAGTTTGCCGGTGTGCCGGTCATAGCGCCGAGTGTTCCGAACGACAAGAGTACCGGCCGCATGGCCGCTTTACAGGCAGGCTTGGTAGCGCTACCGTCTGATTGTCGCGCGACCTGTTCGGGGAATGGGAGACGGTCGCGAGGCGGGAGAGGAGCGGTTTCCTTCGGGGCGTCGCAAGAAGCATTCGGGAGGAGATCGATGGCGTCTGTCGCGATCGGCGATGTTTACAAATCGTTCGGGACCGTCGAGGTCCTGCATGGCGTCAGTGTGGATATCGACGACGGCGAATTCGTCACGCTGGTCGGCCCGTCGGGTTGCGGAAAATCGACCCTTCTCAGGATGATCGCCGGTCTGGAAAAGATTTCTCGGGGCGAGATCGCGATCGGGGATCGGGTCGTCAACAACGTTGCGCCGAAAGAGCGCGACGTTGCCATGGTGTTCCAGAACTACGCGCTCTACCCGCACATGACGGTCGCCGAGAACATGGCGTTCTCGCTCATGCTCAAAGGTGTTTCGAAGGCCGATTGCGCTACCAGCATTCAGCGCGCCGCCGAAATCCTCGGGCTGGTGCCATTGCTGACGCGATATCCGCGCCAGCTTTCCGGCGGCCAGCGCCAGCGCGTCGCCATGGGCCGGGCGATCGTGCGCGATCCACAGGTTTTCCTGTTCGACGAACCGCTCTCCAATCTCGATGCCAAACTCAGGGTGCAGATGCGCGCCGAGATCAAGGAACTGCACCAGCGGCTCAAGACGACCACAGTCTATGTCACCCACGACCAGATCGAGGCCATGACCATGGCCGACAAGATCGTCGTCATGCATGACGGCATCGTCGAACAGATCGGACCCCCGCTGGAGCTCTACGACAGGCCAAACAATCTCTTCGTCGCCAGTTTCATCGGCTCGCCCGCCATGAACCTGATCAAGGGCGAGATCGTCACCGACGGGTCTCCGTCCTTTCGCGGCGCCGGGGGAATTTCCGTGCCGCTGGCCGGCGCGCCGGCCGTTGGCAACGGTCATCCGGTGGTGCTGGGAATACGGCCCGAGCATTTGCGGCTATCGTCAGACCAAGGCATTCCAGTCACCGTCGCGGTGGTCGAGCCGACCGGGTCGGAAGTGCAGATCATCGGCCGCACCGCCGGCGGCGACGAGATCGTCGCCAATTTCCGCGAACGCCATGCCTTCACACCGGGCGAATCCATACGGCTCTCTGCCGCGCCTGGCCTGATTCATCTCTTTGACGGCAAGACCGGAACACGATTTGAAACGCGTAACGGATGGTAAGGACCGCATAGCAAGGAAGATAAACCGGAGGAGACGACCATGAAATTCACGAGACGCGATGTAATCCGCACGACCGCAGGTGCCGCGGCGGGAGCTCTGGGAAGCCGGTTCGTCGGCTCGCCGGCTTTTGCCCAGGAGGGCTTGAAATACAAGCCCGAGGAAGGCGCAAAGCTGCGGCTGCTGCGCTGGTCGCCCTTCGTCAAGGGCGATGAGGATCAATGGCTGGCCAACACCAAGCGCTTCACCGAGGCGACAGGTGTCGAGGTTCGTGTCGACAAGGAAAGCTGGGAGGACATTCGCCCCAAGGCAGCGGTCGCCGCCAATGTCGGTTCCGGCCCGGACCTCATGTTCGTCTGGTTCGACGACCCGCATCAATATCCCGACAAGCTGCACGACGTGACCGAGCTCGGCGAGTATCTGGGCTCGAAATATGGCGGCTGGCACGACGGACCAAAGCAATATGCGACGCGGGACGGCAAGTTCGTCGGCCTGCCGCTGGCCACGATCGGCAATGCCATCGTCTATCGCGAAAGCTGGGTGAAGGAGGCCGGCTTCTCCGAATTTCCGAAGGACACGGCAGGCTTCCTCGAGCTTTGCAAAGCGTTGCAGGCGAAGGGACATCCGGCCGGCTTCACGCACGGCCACGGCGTCGGCGACGGCAACAATTACGCGCACTGGCTGCTGTGGAGCCATGGCGGCCAGATGGTCGACGAGAGCGGCAAGGTGGCGATCAACAGCCCCGAGACGCTAAAGGCGATCGAATACGCGCAGGAACTCTACAAGACCTTCATTCCCGGGACCGAAAGCTGGCTCGACGTCAATAACAACCGCGCCTTCCTGGCCGGCGAACTCGGCGTCATCGCCAACGGCATTTCCGCCTACAATACGGCCAAGATCAACAAGGACAACGATCCGAAGCTGGCTGAGATCGCCAAGGACATCCGCACCACCAACCTGCCGATCGGTCCCGTCGGGAAATCGGTCGAACTGTTCCAGGTGACCACCGCCGTCATCTTCAACTACACGCCCTACCCCAATGCGGCCAAGGCCTATCTGCAGTTCATGTTCGAGGATCCGCAGATGACCGACTGGATCACCTCCTCGGCGGGCTATTGCTGCCAGACGCTGAAGGCCTTCGACAACAATCCGGTGTGGACGGCCGACCCGAACAATGCCGCCTATGCCAAGGCCTCGGCGACGCTGCGCCCCAACGGCTATGCCGGGCCGCTCGGCTATGCCTCGGCGGCGACCATGGCCGACTATGTCCTGGTCGACATGTTTGCCAAGGCGGTGACCGGCCAGGCGACGCCGCAGGAGGCGATGGAGGAGGCGGAGAAGCGCGCCAACCGCTACTACCGCGTTTGATCACGGCACCGCCGGGCAGCGTCTAGTGCGCTGCCCGGCCCGTCCCACAATCCCATGGCGGCCGTTGACGCCGTGACCTGATTCCCCGATGAGGAGCCCTCCATGGCCGTGCCGTCCGTTGCCGCCCAGCCGCGTCCGTCGATGCTTTCGCGGATCTCCGAAAGCCGCAACGCGCTGGGCTTCGGCTTCATGCTGCCGGCGGCGGCGCTGCTGCTGGTCTTCCTGACCTATCCGCTCGGGCTGGGCGTCTGGCTCGGTTTCACCGATGCCCGGATCGGCCGCCCCGGCATCTTCATCGGCGTCGAGAATTATCAGTACCTTTGGAATGACAACGTCTTCTGGCTCTCCGTCTTCAACACGCTGCTCTACACGGTCAGCGCCTCGATCCTGAAGTTCGTGCTCGGCCTGTGGCTGGCGCTCATCCTCAATGAAAACCTGCCGTTCAAATCGTTCTTCCGCGCGATAGTCCTGCTGCCTTGGGTGGTGCCCACCGTACTTTCGGCCATCGCCTTCTGGTGGATCTACGATTCGCAGTTCTCGATCCTGTCCTGGGCGCTGCAGCAAATGGGCCTGATCGACCACCGCATCAATTTCCTCGGCGATCCGGAGAATGCGCGCGCTTCGGTCATCGCCGCCAACGTCTGGCGCGGCATTCCTTTCGTCGCCATCACGCTGCTCGCCGGCCTGCAGACCATTCCGCAGTCGCTCTACGAGGCGGCCACGCTCGACGGCGCCAGTCGCTGGCAGTTGTTTCGTTATGTGACTCTGCCGCTGCTGACGCCGATCATCGCCATCACCATGACCTTCTCGGTGCTGTTCACTTTCACCGATTTCCAGCTGATCTACGTGCTGACCCGGGGCGGACCGGTGAATGCCACGCATCTGATGGCGACATTGTCTTTCCAGCGCGGCATTTCCGGCGGCCAGCTTGGCGAGGGCGCGGCCATCGCGGTGGCCATGATCCCGTTCCTGCTGGCGGCGATCCTGTTCAGCTATTTCGGCCTGCAACGCCGCAAATGGCAACAAGGCGGCGGAGACTGACATGGTCAAGACGGCCGCGACAAGGAAGGCGAAACGTGGGGATATCGACGAAGGCGGCATGGGCTACCTGCAGAGCCTGCCGCGCCGCGTGGTGACGGTCTATCTGCCGCTGCTGGTGTTCGTCTTCGTGCTGTTGTTTCCGTTTTACTGGATGACGATCACCGCGGTTAAGCCCAATCTCGAGATGACCGACTATGCGCAGTTCAATCCGTTCTGGGTGGTGCATCCGACATTGGAGCATATCCGCTACCTCCTGTTCGAGACCTCCTATCCGGGCTGGCTGCTCAACACGATCATCATCTCGACCGCCGCTACTTTCCTGTCGCTGCTGGCGTCGGTGTTCGCCGCCTATGCGATCGAGCGGCTGCGGTTTTCCGGGGCGCGGCAGGTCGGCCTCGGCATCTTCCTCGCCTATCTGGTGCCGCCCTCGATCCTGTTCATTCCGCTGTCGGTGATGGTGTTCAACCTCGGGCTCTACGACACGCCCTTCGCGCTCATCCTTACCTATCCGACCTTCCTGGTGCCGTTCTGCACGTGGCTGTTGATGGGTTACTTCCGCTCCATTCCGTTCGAACTGGAAGAATGCGCGCTGATAGACGGAGCGAGCCGGTGGCAGATCCTCACCAAGATCGTGCTGCCGCTGTCGGTGCCCGGCCTGATCTCCGCCGGCATATTCGCCTTCACCCTGTCATGGAACGAGTTCATCTATGCGCTGACATTCATCCAGTCCTCGGAAAACAAGACCGTGCCGGTGGGTGTGCTGACCGAGTTGGTGCGCTCCGACGTCTACGAATGGGGGGCGCTGATGGCGGGAGCGCTGATCGGCTCGCTGCCGGTGGTGGTGCTCTATTCGTTCTTCGTCGAGCACTATGTCTCGTCGATGACCGGCGCGGTGAAGGAGTGACGCGCCGGCTCACGCAAGGCGACCGGCGCGGTCAGATCGCGCCGATGATGCCGCCGTCGACGCGGATGTTCTGGCCGGTGATGTAGCCCGCACCTTCGGAAGCGAGGAACGCGATGGTCGCGGCGATCTCCTCCGACGTGCCGTAGCGCTGCATCGGCACGCTGTCGCGGCGCTCCTCGGTGGCCGGCAGGCTGTCGATCCAGCCGGGCAGCACATTGTTCATGCGCACATTGTCGGCGGCGTAGGTGTTGGCGAAGATCTTGGTGTAGGCGGCAAGCCCGGCTCGGAACACGGCGGATGTCGGGAACATCGGGCTCGGCTCGACCACCCAGGCGGTCGAGATGTTGATGATGGCGCCGGCCCTCTGCTTGACCATCTGCGGCGCCACGATGCGCACCGGCCGGATGACGTTCATCAGATAGACGTCGAGACCGGTGTGCCACTGCTCGTCGGTGATTTCGAGGATCGGCGCGCGTGGCCCGTGGCCGCCGCTGTTGACCAGCACGTCGATGCGGCCGAAGCGCTCGAGCGTCAGATCGGCGAGCCGCTGCAGATCGTCATTCGACTGGTTGGAGCCGGTGACGCCGAGGCCGCCAAGCTCCTTGGCCAGAGCCTCGCCCTTACCGGAGGACGACAGGATCGCGACCTTGAACCCGTCCGCCGCCAGCCGCTTGGCCGCCGCCGCGCCCATACCGCTGCCACCCGCGACGACGACTGCTACTTTTTCTACACTCATTTTTCTCTCCTTGGGGTTTTGCGGCGTGTGTCTCGCGACTTCAAAGGATGATATAGCCGGTCTTGCCATCTGGTTCGAACCAGAAAGCCTGAAATCAAGCTGTAGAAAAACTCCTGCATGCCCGAAGCCTTCCTGAGCCTGCCGCCGTTGAATGCGCTGCGTGCCTTCGAAGCCGCCGCGCGTCATCTCAACTTCCGCATCGCCGCGCAGGAGCTGAACGTGACGCAAGGGGCGGTGGCGCAGCATATACGCGGGCTGGAGGCGGATCTCGGCGCAAAGCTGTTCGACCGGCTGCCGCGCGGCCTGGCGCTGACCGATGAGGGACGTGCCTATGCGCCGAACATTCGCCGCGCCTTCGAGCTGATCTCCGAGGCAACGCTGCTGTTGCGGCCCGAGCCGGCGCGGCTGACGATCAGCGTCACGCCGAGCTTTGCCACCAAATGGCTGATCCCCAAACTGCCGGAGTTCGTCGCCCACAACCCGCTCGTCGATTTGCGCATCCTGGCCAGCCAAAGCCTGTCGAGTTTTCAGGCCGACGGCGTCGACATTGCGGTCAGGCAAGGCCGCCCGCCCTTCGGCGCCGGCCTGATGGTCGACCTGTTGTTCCCACAGCAGATCGTCGCCATCTGCAGCCCTGCCCTGCTGCCAACCGAGGCGAACGAGATCGCGACGGCCGATATCCAGCATCATGTCCTGTTGCACGACGCGCACAATCTGTGGCCGGAATTCATGGAGAGAGCGCTCGGGCTGAAGATGGCCACCGAGGCCAAACGCATGCGCTTCAACCAGACAGGCCTCGCGATCGACGCCGCCATTGCCGGCCAGGGCATCGCGCTGGCCAGCCGGTTTCTCGTCGCTGCCGACATTGCCGCCGGCCGGCTGGTGCAGCCGATCAACGCAGAGATGCGTGGGACGCACGATTTCTATGTCGTGATGCCGCGCAAGCAACGGCACCCAGAACCGACGCAAGCCGTGCGGCAATGGCTGCTCGATGAGGGCGACGCGGCGGGGCTGTGATGGATAGCCGATCTCCCCGCAAGGCGGGAGATCCGCAGCTTGGCCGACGCCGCCCCTTTCAGCCTCGCCGAGCAATGTCGGCCGCCACTGCCTTCGCCTCGCGTCCAATTTCCCTGAGCAGACCGGTGACCGGATTGTAGAAGCCGACGAGGTAGAGGCCGAGTTGCGAGGCGCGGGCGTTGACGCCACTGCGCTCCGGCTGCAATTCCACGGGCAGAAACTTTTCGTAGCCCGGGCGATAGCCGGTGGCGAGGATGACGGCGTCGAAATTTTCCTGCCTGCCGTCGGTGAACGCAGCGCCGCGCTCGGTGAAGCCCGCTATGTCGGGCGCGATCTTGATGGCGCCTTTGGTGATGGCGTCGACCGTGCCGACGTCGATGACCGGGATGCGGCCGACTTCGTCGATCTGTTGCAGGATGCCCTGTTTCGGCCTGACGATGCCGTATTTCTCGAGCTTGCCCAGCGCGAAATCGAGGATGATCGGAAACATCCAGTCGTTCAGCGCCTGCGGCATTGGCCGGCTGGCGATGCCGACCATCTGGATCGGCACGCCAAACAGCTGGCGCGGCACGATGTGGACGCCCTTGCGCACCGAAATGGTCGGACGCGCGCCACTTTCCACCAAGTCGAGCGCGATCTCGGCGCCGGTGTTGCCCATGCCGACGATCAGCACCGAGCGGCCGGCAAAGGGCGTCGCTTGCGTATAGTCGGCGCTGTGCAGCACCTCGCCCTTGAAAGCCTCGATGGCAGGGAGCCGGGGGATGATCGGCTCGGCATTGTTACCGCTGGCGATAACGACATGGCGCGCCTTGAGGTTGTCCGATCCTGTCTCGACCAGAAAACCGCCGTCCCCGAGGCGAATGGCTTTCACCGTCACGCCGAAGCGCGGGCGCAGATCGAATTTTTCCGCGTAGTCGTCGAGATAGCGGACCACCAGTTCGCGCGGCACGTAGCGCGGATAGTTTTTGGGAAAGGGCAGGAACGGCAGCGACGAGAACGACTTGACCGTATGCAGATGCAGCCGCCGATAGTGCCGCCGCCAGGCGGGCGCGATCTCCTGCGATTTTTCGAGCAGGATGAAATCCACTCCTGCCCGCTTCAGGCAGGCACCGACCGCAAGGCCGGCGGGCCCGGCGCCGACAATAACGACAGTGGTGTCCAAGCGATTCTCCTCCCGCTAGCTCCTTAGGCTACGCGTAGAAGAGCAGGCGGGACAAGGCGCGCCTCACCTTCTCCCCTTGTTGGAGAAGGTGGATCGGCGCGCTAGCGCCGAGACGCCTTCGCATCGCGGCGCGCACGCTGCGCATCCTGTCCGGTCTCGGCTCACCCCCGGTGACGAATGTCTATCCCGGCAATCGCCCCATGCTGTCGGACGGGCTGCCTGTCGCCGGCCGCACCGCGACCGAAGAGCTCTACGTGCATGGCGCATGGCCCAATCGGCATGCATGCCGCCCCCGCCACCGCGCGCTGGCTGGAAGAGGCCGTGGTTCGGGCGATGGCAATCCGAAGCAGACATGGCTCCGGCCACAGCGATTTGCGGGATGGGAAGGGTGAGGCTGCGCGACGTCGTGTCGATCTAGCCCGCCACCAGCGCGAAGGGAGGCGTTCCTCCCTAGCCGACATGCTCGGCGCGCAGCTTCTTCTTTATCTGCTCGAGCGCTGCCTCGCCGCCCCTCGCCAGTTCATCGGCGATCCTTGCCAGCTTGTCATCGGCGTTGCGGTATTTGCTGCCCCAGGCGCCGAGCGTCGCCAGCACCGGCAACAGGTCGATGCCCGCCTCCGTCAGCTTGTAGATCGCCTTGAGCTTGTGCGTGGGGTCGTCGCTTCTGGTGACGATGCCCTCATCCTGCAAGGTCTGCAGCCGCTCGGCCAGGGTGCGCGACGAGATGCCTTCGCCTGATAGCAGAAACTCCCGGAAGTGCCTTTTTCCGGCGAAAATCATGTCGCGGATGATCAGCAGCGTCCAGCGGTCACCGAGCAATTCGAGCGATAGGCTGATGGGACAGCCGGATCTTTCCCTGGTCGACATTTAAATGCTTCCATTTTTAAATCACTTTACTATTGACATCATTTTTCACTCATGTCAATGGTTCCGAAAGTAAAGCAATAACCAACGCCGCCTGACCTGGCGCTGGTGACACCAGAGCTCAGGAGAACGACGATGAGAAAACTGATCCTGCAGATACAGATATCGGTCGACGGTTTTGTCGGCGCGGCCGGCGATGAGCACTGGCAGCTCTGGGAATGGGGCGCCAACTGCCCGTGGGACGACGACTTGAAGCAGGATTTCAACGCGGTGTTCGCCGGCATCGACACCATTCTGCTCAGCCGCAAGATGGCCGAAGAAGGCTATCTAATCCATTGGGGCAATGCGGCAAAAAACTATCCGCGCGATCCCTTCTACGCCTTTGCGCAGCGCATCGTCGAGGCGCGCAAGGTGGTGCTGAGCGACAAGCTCGCGGCATCGCGGTGGGAGCGCACGACGGTTGCCAGCGGCAACCTGCCGCGCGAGGTCAAGGCGCTGAAAGCTGAAGGTGAAGGCGACATGGCGGTATTCGGCGGCGCCGGCTTTGCCTCGGCGCTGATTGCAGCGGGACTGGTCGATGAGTTCCAGCTGTTCATCAATCCGGCCGCGCTGGGCGACGGCGAGCGGATTTTCGACCGTGGTGGCTTCCGGAAATTGCGCCTGCTCGGCTCTAAAGCCTATGCCTGCGGAATGGTGGTGAACCGCTACGCGCCGGCAATGTGAAGCAGTTCAGCGATTGAATCCGTGGACCGCTTCAACTCTTTGTTTTTGCGAGAACTCCGGACGGATCACCGCAACCCGCTCCTCGTGAACCTGCGCTAGAAATTGATCTCGACCGAAGCGGCACTTCGCTTTGCCGGCCCGTGAAACACCGCCTCGATGTTGTTGCCGTCGGGGTCGAGCAGGAAGGCGGCGTAGTAGCCGAGGTGGTAGGGCCGCTCACCCGGCGCGCCATTGTCGGCCCCGCCGGCATTGAGGCCGGCCCTGTAGAAGGCATCGACCATGGCGTTGTCGCTGGCCTGGAAGGCCAGATGATGGCGCCCGGTCAGTTGTCCTCTCGCCGCCCGGCTGTCGAGGCTTGAGATGAACAGTTCGTCGGCCCAGAAATAGTCCTCGGCCTCGCCGCCGATCGGAATGCCGAGCACCTTGAAGACGGCTTCATAGAAGCGCCGGCTCGCCTCGAGGTCCCTGACCACCAGCTGGACGTGGTCGATGAGGCGGCCGCGATGCAGTTCCATGAGCGATCTCTCCCGTCGCGAGACCACAAAGCTAGTGCCGCGGAGCGGCTCGTCAATTCGGCAGTCTATCTTGTCGGCGCGCTTGGCAGCCTTACACCCTGCTTTTGTCATATCCGGATGGACTTCCACGCAGACCGGATAAAAATGCAACCGGATTGTCGGATTCGAAATCCCGCCAACGTCCTTCGGACGCAAGCGGCGCAACGGAGCTGGAGCGAGTGGCGCCGCATCGAAACCGATCTCGGGAGAAGAGCATGAACAATTCCTACCGTTGGGTGATCGTCGCGTGCGGCGCGCTGATGACCTGTGTGGCGCTCGGCGCGATGTTTTCGCTGGCGATCTTTCTCGAGCCGATGGCGCTCGACACCAACTGGTCGCGAACCGGCATTTCCAGCGCCATGACGCTGAATTTCTTGGTGATGGGTGCAGGCGGTTTCGCCTGGGGCGCCATCTATGACCGTGTCGGCGCCCGCCCGGTGGTTTTTGCCGGCGCGGTGCTGCTCGGCCTGTCGCTGGTGGTGGCGAGCCGAGCCCAATCGCTGCTGGTCTTCCAGCTGAGCTATGGCGTCATCGTCGGGCTGGCGGCCAGCGCCTTCTTCGCGCCGATGATCGCGCTGACCACCGCCTGGTTCGAGACCCATCGCAGCCTGGCCGTGTCGCTGGTCTCGGCCGGCATGGGCGTGGCGCCGATGACCATTTCGCCCTTCGCGCGCTGGCTGATCACGGCCTATGACTGGCGTACCGCCATGTTCGACATCGGGATCATGGCCTGGGTGCTGTTGCTGCCGGCCGTCTTCCTGGTGCGCCAGCCGTCGGCGGCGGTCGCGGCAGCGGATGGCAGCGCGCCCGCGCCTGCCGCGGCCCCCGGCATGTCAGTCGGCCAGGCGCTGCGCTCGCCGCAATTCCTGGTGCTGGGCATGACCTTCTTCGCCTGTTGCGCGGCGCATTCGGGGCCGATCTTCCACATGGTGAGCTATGCCATGTCGTGCGGCGTGGCGCCGATGGCAGCCGTGTCGATCTACAGCGTCGAGGGCCTTGCCGGCCTTGGCGGGCGCGTGCTCTACGGCGTGCTCGGCGACAGGTTGGGCGCCAAGCCGGTGCTGATCGTGGGCCTCGCCATCCAGGCGGTGGTGATCGCCGCCTATCTCGCCGTCGGCAATCTCGAGCAGTTCTATCTCCTGGCGATCATCTTCGGCGCCACATATGGCGGCGTCATGCCGCTCTATGCGGTTCTGGCGCGCGACTATTTCGGGCCACGCATCATCGGCACGATACTTGGCGCCGCGACCCTGTTGTCCAGCCTCGGCATGTCGTTCGGCCCGCTCGCCGGCGGCATGATCTTCGACGCCTATGCCAGCTATTCCTGGCTGTTCATCGGCTCGGCGCTGATCGGCCTCGGTGCTGCCGGCATCGCCATCGCCTTCCCGCCGCAGCCCGGCCGAGAGAGGCTGCAGGCGGCATGAGCGAAATTTCCCCTCGAGGGGAAATACTCATCACCCTGTCCCCGTTCCCGAGCGCAGCTCTTCTCTGCCCTCGTCGTCGCGGCTGAGCCTGGCGTCCGAGATCAGCACCACCGGGCATTGGCAGCGCTGCAGCACGCCGGTGGTCGTCTCGCCGAAGAAGAGTTCCTCGCCAGGGCGCCGCGCCACGCCGATGACGATCAGCGCCGCCCCCCTGCCGGCCTGGCGGGCAATGGCATCGGCGGCGGCGGCCCGGCTGCGGATGGCCGTCTCGATCTCGACGCCATAGCGGTCGGCTAGTGCGACGGTATCCTTCAGCACCGCCTCCCTGCGGCGATGCGAGACAGTGTCGCGCGGTTCGTCGCGGCCGACGCGCGCGACATAAAGTATCTTGACCCGCGCACCCGTGACCGCTGCAATCGCCAGCGCCATTTCTGCACCCCGGCGGGCGATCGCGGTGCCGTTGACCGGAACCAGAATCTTCCCGCCTTCAGGTCCTAGCCTTGGCATCTGGCGGCCGGCGCCGGTCGCCTTCAGCACCAGGCATAGCGGGCCCTCGAAGGCGCCGGCGATCTCGTTGATGCGGCGGGCAAACCCACCTTTCGACGTGACCGCGCGGCCGAGCCCGATCAGCAGCAGCCCATAGCCTTTGCGCGCCTCCTTGGCAACCGTTTCGGCCGAAAGCTCGGCCTCGTGGCGCCGCGTGACAGGCGCCGCGCGGGCCAGCTCCTCGTCCGAACTCCTGGCGGCCTCGCGGCTGTCCTCGGCACCCTTTTCGATCGGCTCGAGCTTCGCATCCGTGCCGGGCTCGGCCTCCTCCCCCTCGCCTCGGGCATGCAGCACCGTCGTCGGCCTGCCGGCGCCCACGACTCCTGCGAGGTAAGCAGCAAAGCGGCCGACAACGCCCTCATCGGTCACCACCAGCAGTCGTTCCAGATTGGCGATGAAGCCGCGTTGGTCGATCTCCTCGCGCTCCAGACGCTTCTTCTCGGTCTCGCCCATCGGCAAGCGGCCGAGTGCCCAACGCAAGGTCGGCGGCATGGCGAGCGTGGTGATGACGGCCATGGTCACGATCATGGTGAAAAGATTGTGCGACAGAACGCCGATCGACAGGCCAATAGAGGCGACGATGACTTCGGTCGAGCCGCGCGCGTTCATGCCGCAACCGACGGCGATGCCTTCCTTGCGGCTCAAGCCGGCAAGCTCGGCGCCGATGAAGGCGCCGGCGAATTTGCCGAAGCTGGCGATCAGCACCAAAGCGGCCGTGAGTAGCGCAAGCTCGTGGTCAACAAGCACGGTGAGATCCGCCGAAAGGCCGGCGACGCCGAAGAAAACCGGCATGAACAGCGCCATGATGACGCCGCGCAATTGCCCTTCGATATGACGCGACAGGATCGGCGATTCCCCAACCAGTATGCCGGCGACGAAGGCGCCGAGCACGGTGTGGACGCCGATCAGATCGGTGATCAGCGCCATTGCGCCCATGATGGCGAGAATGACGGTGACGACGGCGTATTCGCTGCGGAACGTATCGTTGGTCCAGCGGATGGCGTCGAAGACGATGCGGCGGCCAATCGTGAAGGAAAACCCCATGAAGGCGGCGACGCCGACAATGGTGAAGGCAAGGCTGCCGAGCTCGATGCGCCCCTTGGTGGCGATGCCGATGGTGATGGCGATGATCACCCAGCCGATCGTGTCCTCGATGATGGCCGACGAGACGATGATCTGACCGAGATCGCGGCGCATGAAGTTCATCTCGCGCACCACCATGGCGACGATCTTGACCGAGGAGATCGACAGCGCCGTGCCGAGGAAGAGACCGGCGACAAGGCGCTCGGTTCCGTCGGCCAGCAGCGAGGCCGGCATGAACTGTGCGGCGGTGAAGCCGAGCGCGAAAGGCACGGCGACGCCCGCGGCGGAGATGGAAAAGCACGCACGGCCGACCCTGCGCACCAGCCGCAGATCCGTCTCCATCCCGGTGAGCAACAGAAGCATCAACACGCCGAGCTGGGCGATGGCGCTGATCATGCTCTTTTGGGTGGCGTCGCCTGAAAAGATCACGCGTTCTGCTTCCGGCAATAGCCAGCCGAGCAGCGATGGCCCGAGCAGGATGCCGCCGATGAGCTGACCCATCACCGCCGGCTGGCCGAGACGCTCCAGCAATTCGCCGATGCCGCGGCCGACGAGAAGCAGAAGGAGGATTTCGAGAACGAAAATGCCCTCGCTGGACATGCCGGTCTTTTCGGCTGCTAACGATGCGGCCGGCATGAATGCGAAAGCTGCCGCGGCAAGCGCGACCGGCCGGCGCCGGTTGACCACGAAGGACATGCACCCCCTCATTGTGCCCGGTATAACGTTTTGAGGGCGAGATCGGTTGCACGCCACGCTCCCTTAGCGCGCCGCAGGTTCCTCCTTACCTGAATCGCATAACGGGCCTATCTGACTGCGGATAAACCGCCGAGACCCGGGCCGGCGACGGAACATTTTCAACCGATTGCGCGTTGCGCGGATGGGGATGACCGGCGTCGTTTCGGCCGGCCATGGCGTTGGGAGGCGCGTGGCAAGGGATGTCCCAGGTCAAGACCGTGAAAACCGACGAAGCGGCTGCAGCGCCGCGGGCCTCTGATGCGTTCGCGCTGAAGCTCACCTCATCGGAATTCGTGGCCACCATGTCGCATTTCCACCGCGCCGAAATCGCCCGCATGGCCGGCTGGCGCGACCGGCTGGACCGTACCAGCAACTGGGCGATTACTGTCGTCGCCGCCATGCTCTCAGTCTCACTCTCGACGCCCAGCGCCCATCACGGGGTGCTGCTCTTTGCCATGCTGCTGACCACGCTGCTGCTATGGATCGAGGCGCGGCGCTATCGTTTCTTCGATGTCTACCGGGCCAGGGTGCGCCAGTTCGAGCGCTATTATTTCGCGCAGATCTTCTCGCCGCAGCCCGACTACGCCTCCAACTGGCTGGCCATCGTCGGCGAAGGCCTGCGTTCGCCGCGCTTCCTGATCTCGCAACGCGCGGCGTTGGTGCGCCGGCTGCGCCGCAACTACATTTTCATGTACACGATCCTGATGCTGGCGTGGGTGCTGAAGATCACGACGCCCAGTCTGCAGCGCGAAGGGTCGCCGATAGGCTTGGGCGCGTCATTTCTCGACGCCGCGCGCGTGGCGCAGCTCGGCCCGGTTCCAGGCATCTATGTCGTGTGCATGGTCGGGCTGTTCTATGTCGGCCTGCTCGCAGCCGCTTTCCTCATCTCAAGCGACGAGGGCGAGCTTTCGCATGGCACCGTGCATGTCTGAGAGCGGCCTCGAAAAGCGCAATCTGCCGCGGTGATCTTCAGCAGACATTGTCGACCAACAGAGCGGTCGCTTCCGACCGGCTTGCGGCTTCCTCAACCGGAAGCCGTGCGCGATGGCGCTTGTAGGCGGTGAGCGCGATGACCAGCACGCAGCATACGGCGTTCAGCCAGTTGATCGCCGCCAGAGCGGGATCGTTCAGATTGATGTGGGCGTAGAGTCCCGTCGTGGCGTTGGCGCCTGTCCACAACAGCCAGGTCGCGTAGGAAATCGCCGACGCCCCGTGCCTGTCCCGGGCCACCCGCACGATCTGCGGCAGGTAGGACACCACGCGCAAGCCATTGAAAATAGTGAAGAGATAAAAAGACAGATCTGCAAGTGTCATCCGAAACCCCTGTCATGGCCGGACGTCCCATAGCGTTCCTTGCAGTGGCGGCATGTGAGCCCGTTCACATGCCGGCTTTGATTTTCCTGTTGCGGCCCGGCACCCGGATTCTTTCGCCATGTGGGCGTTCGCCGTGAGCCAGCCCGACGAGGTCGACATGAACCAGATCCTGTTTCGGCCGACGGCGCGGGAGTACTAAACAGATCTCGTGCTTGGGCAAAGTTCGGGTTGACCGCTGCCAAGAGCGCGGCGACTATCCCTGCAACGTGCAGGAGGACATGAGAATGGACGAACCCGATCGCTGGCGGCACATGGCGAGCGCGCCCAAGGACGGCAGCCGCATCCTGGTCACGGTCAGGCCATCGGAACAGGGGCCGGCCGAGGTCGACCTCGCTTACTGGTCGCGCGCCGACCAGTTCGGCACGGAGGGCTGGCGCTCTTCCGATTCGTCGCCAGGACGGGTGATCGAATACCCCGAACCGGAGTTAAAATGCTGGATGCCGCTGCCGACGGCCAATCTGAGCCGGGCTTCAATGCCAAGTCCGTGGCAAGGCGAAGACGTCCCGCTGCTCGACGGCTCCGGGATATGATCTCGGCGGGATGACCGTAGGAAATATGCTGCCGGCCCAATACTTGACGGCCTTACTTCGGCCGACGCACTGATCGCACCATGCCGCCGGGGCCGCTGCCGCAGAAGAAGCGGTCGCCGCCGTCGGATTCGAGCCCGGAAACGCCCACCCCTGCCGGCATGTCGAGCCGTTCCAGCACCTTTCCGCTTTGCGGATCGACGCGCCGGACATCGCTCTGGTCGCCTTCCCAGGTGCCGTGCCAGAGCTCGCCATCGACCCAGGTCACTCCGGTGACGAAGCGGTTTGAGTCGATGGTCCGCAGGATTTTCCCGGTCTCGGGATCGATCTGGTGGATCTTGCGCTCCCGGTTTTGCCCCACCCAGAGCGTGCCCTCGGCCCAGGTCATGCCGGAATCGCGGCCGCCGCCGGGCGCCGGGATGATGGAGAGCACCTTGCCGGTATCCGGGTCGATCTTCTGGATGCGGTCCCCGGCGAGCTGAAACAGATGTCGGCCGTCATAGGCGGTGCCGGCATGGGCGGCGACATCGATCGAGCGCAGCGTCTCACCGCTTGCCGGATCGAAGGCGGTCAGCCGCTCGCCCGTCGCAAACCAGACATTCTGTCCGTCGAAGCTCACGCCGTGCACGGTGTCGACATCAGGAAAGGGCCCGTATTCGCGCAGGATTTCCGCTGCTGAATGTTTCATGTCCTGGTCCTCGATCATGGTCACCTTTCCTAGCCGTTCGGCAGCGGCGACGGGAGTAACAAGGTGGTCGTGAAACCAGCGACCGGTGGCGTCATCCAGCGCCGCGCCCGGCCGTGGCCGAAGGACTGCACTTTGCCGGTCTCGGCCAACTGCTCGAGCGCCCGCTGTACGCTGCGCTGTCCGGCGCCCAGCGCCAGCGCCAACGCCGAGCTGGCCCAGGATTCACCATCAGCCAGGAAGGCCAGCACCGCGGCGTGCCGCTCCTCGATCGGCCGCGCCAGCACCGCCACGGAGCCTGCTTCGCGCGGCTTTAGCGCAAAGCCCTGGCTGGTCGCGCCTATGCCCGCCAGCGGCCGCAATTCGGCGCGCAGCCGGCCGATCTCGACCCGCAGCCTGGCGCGATGCGATTCATCGGCATGCCGGCCGCCAAAGGCGCGGGCAATCAGCGTCGCCCTCGGCACATCCGCCGGCCAGGCTTCGGCAAGCGCGCGCGCCAGCGCAAACAGCACCGGCCTCGTTGCCAGCGAGATCGTTGTTTCCTGCTTGTGCACGATATAGCGGAACGTATCGACGACCAGCGCGCGCGACGCCTGCAGCGCTTCGACCTCTTCGAGCAACAGCGGATGCTCCTCGCCGCCTGCGATCAGCCGCGCCGCCGGCGTCTCCAGCGCCAGGAAGGCGCTGTCGACCTCCGCCATGAGACCCGGAATGCCGGCCCGGCGGGCGGCATGGCGCGCCCACTCAAGGGCTGCGCGCGCGGCCTTCGTCTTCAGGCGCCGCATGGCGATGCCGGCAACCGCGAGTTCATGCGCGGCGCGTGAGGCCGGCGGAAGCGGCGACGGATCGAGCCCAGCCAGCACGTCTTCAGCCTCGTCGAGGCGGCCGATCAGAAGCAGGCGGCGCACTTTGAGATGCCCGGCATGCGCCGCGTTCAGCCGGTCGCCATGCTTTTCCAATGTCGACCGCGCCGCGTCGAGCGCCTTGGATGGCCAGCCGAGATCACGCGAAACAAGCGCGATCTCGGCTTCGGCGACAACGCATCTGGCGCGCGCCACCGCCTCCTTTGGACCGAAGGCACGGCCGGCCCTACGCAACAGTACTTTGGCGCGATCGAAATCGCCGAGCTGCGCCATGGCAATGCCGCGCAACGCCAGCGCCGGGGCATCCTCGCGCAAGGCGACGCGGTCGAGTGCCGCCAGCGGATTGCCCGCCGCCAGCGCCAGCCCTGCCGCGGTGATCAGCGAGTCCATGCAAATCCCGTCACATTTGTAACTCCCACCGCTCCCCTTATCGGCCCTAACTTAAGTCACCACCGCCAAGCAGCAAGCCGCGGACGGCGACCTAGCCATCTGGACTGGTTGAAGACGCCCGGGCCTGCGTTGACGGCAATATTCGCATTCGCTAGCCTGAGCATCTCAGACAGTCGTGTTAAGCTTCTCAACAAGGAAAAACCGACCATGCCTGCTTCCGAGGACTTCGAGCCCACCGTGCGGCCTCGCCACCCCTGCTGCGGTGGCCCGCCTGCAAATGCCGTCACATTTGTAACTCCGCCCTCGCCGCCTCGCGGCCCTAGCCTGCCTCACGATCAACAGTCAACGACAAGCCACAACGGCTCAACAACTGGCAAAGGAAACAAGCAATGACCAAGCACGTGGCAATGAAGACCCCACCGGTCGTTTCAAGGCAGGAATGGGAAGCCGAGCGCGAAAAGATGCTGGTGAAGGAAAAGGCAACGATGCGCGCCAGGGACGCGCTGTCGGCCGAGCGCCGGCGCATGCCATGGATGGAAGTAGACAAGGCCTATGTGTTTGAAGGTCCCAACGGCAAAGCGAGCCTGCTCGATTTGTTCGAGGGCCGGCGGCAGTTGATCGTCTACCGCGCCTTCTACGAACCCGGCGTCCACGGCTGGCCCGAACATGCCTGCCGCGGCTGTTCGCTCGGCGCCGACCAGGTCGGCCATCTCGCCCATCTGAACGCCCGCAACACCACGCTTGCCTATGCCTCCCGCGCGCCGCAGGCCGACATTGCCAGCTTGAAGCAGCGGATGGGTTGGGAGATGCCCTGGTACACAATCACCGACAGTTTCGACAAGGATTTCGGCGTCGACGAATGGCACGGCCACAACGTGTTCATCCAGGACGGCAAGAAAGTGTATCGCACCTACTTCATCAACAACCGCGGCGACGAGCAGATGGGCACGGTCTGGAGCTACCTCGACGCAACGCCGCTCGGCCGCCAGGAAATCTGGGAGGATTCGCCCGAAGGCTATCCGCAGACCGAGCTCTACAGCTGGTGGAACTGGCACGACAATTACGACGCCGCACCCGACAAGACGTGGGAGGAAGTGTCGGCGGCCGGCGAAGCCGCGTTCCGCAACAAGGACGGCAAGTAAGGACCTGGAGCGGCGCCCATCCAGCTTGGTTTCCTGTCCCTCACGGGACAGGAAACCCGGGCATTGATCATCAAGGGATTACGACCATGAGCGATATCGGCACAGGCACCGACAGTGAGGTCCCTCAACGCTCCGATGCAGTTTCTCTCCGCACCGCCGACTGGCTGTGCCTCGCCGCGGCCCCCGTTTTCGCCGTGATGGCGCTGCTTACCTGCATTCACGCTGGCGACGGCGTCATGTCGTGCCTAGGGGCCGATGCCTCCCCGCTCACCGGCATGCCGCTGATGTATCTCTTGATGAGCGCCGTCCATCTGGCGCCTTGGCTGCGCGTGATTTCCGGCCGGCCGGTCCGGCGATAGGCTGGACCGCCGCCGCCATGCTAACGCTCTTTACGTCGGAGAGAGACTATGAAGCTGGTCAGGCTGAGAGCGCCGGGCGGGTTGGACAAGCTCGACCTAGTCGAGGAGGATCAGCCCCGGCCCGGGCCGGGAGAAATGCTGGTCAGGATTCGCGCCTGCGCGCTGAACGTGCGCGACGATTTCGCCGTACAAGGCAAGGTGCCGCTCGCCGACGGCCGCGTGCCGCTGTCGGATGGCGCCGGCGAGGTGATCGCGATCGGTGACGGCGTCGACACGTTCAAGCCGGGCGACAGCGTCGTCAGTGTTTTCTACCCCTGGTGGCTGGCCGGCGACATGAGATCCGATACAAGCCGCGACATTCCCGGAGACAGTTTCGACGGCTTCGCCAGCGAGTATGTGTGCATGCCGGCGCACGCTTTCACCAGGGCGCCGGCGGGCTATACGCATCTCGAGGCGGCAACGCTGACCTGCACGGGCGTCACGGCCTGGCGCGGCCTGGTGACATGCGGCAAGGTAAAGCCCAGCGACACCGTGCTGATCCTTGGCACCGGCAGCGTGTCATTGTTTGCGCTGCAATTTGCCAAGGCCGCCGGCGCAAGGGTCATCGCCACGTCGTCCGATGAAGAGAAGCTGGAGAAGCTCAGACGGCTCGGGGCCGACAGCGTCATCAACTACAAGGCGGTGCCGGAGTGGGGCGGCAAGGCCAGGGAACTGACGGACGGACGCGGCGTCGACCATGTGATCGAGGTCGGTGGACCGGCGACGCTGGCGCAGTCGATAGCGGCCTGCCGGACAGATGGGCATATCGCACTCATCGGCGTCCTGACCGGCTTTGCAGCAGAAGTGTCAATCCCGGCGCTGTTTTCAAACCAGATCCGCATCAGCGGGATTTCCATCGGCAGCAAAGCCGACCAGCAGGACATGATCCGTGCCATAGAGGTCAACCGCCTGAAGCCCGTCATCGACAGCAGCTTTCCACTGCAGGATATCGCCGCCGCCTTCAGGCACTACGAAGCGCAAAGGCATTTCGGCAAGGTCTGCCTCGAGCTTTAGATCCTGTGATCGGCATTCCTACCCAGCGGCCGGCGCCAGCGTCCCGCTTGCCATCAGGCCCCAGAGTTGATCGGCCGTCAGCTGTCTGGCCGAGCCGTCGTAGGCCACCCGGCCGAGGCTGAGCACCACGATCCTGTCGGCCAGCGCCCTGACCGTCGACAGGTCGTGCGTGACCAGGATGACGCCGGTGCCGCTGACGGCGATCGAACGGATCAGTTTGACGACCTGCGCGGTCTGCTTGACGCCAAGCGCGGCGGTGGGCTCGTCAAGGCAAATCAGCTTGACGTGATCGGCAAGCGCGCGGGCAATGGCGATGGACTGCCGCTGGCCGCCCGACAGCGAGCGCACCAGAACGTTTTCGTCGCGAAGCGTGACGCCCAGCGCGGCAAGCCGGGCACGACACTGCTCGGCGGCCTTTCGGTCGCCGCGAACTGGGAAGACACCGAGCCAACGCCGCGTTTCCTCACGCCCGAGGATCATATTGTGGGCGACGCTGAGGTTCGGGCAGAGCGCCAAATCCTGATAGACGGTCTCCAGGCCGGCGCCGCGTGCATCCTGCGGGCTCCTGAAGGAAATCGGCTGGCCCTCGAGGGTCATCGCGCCGGCATCGGGCCGGATGGCGCCCGAAATAATCTTCACCAGCGTCGACTTGCCGGCGCCATTGTCGCCGAGCAGACAGACGATCTCGCCTTTGCCGACCGTGAAACTCGCCTCTTCCAATGCCGTCAGCGCGCCGTAGGATTTGCGGGCGCCGGCAATCGAGAATGCCGGACCTTGCGGGGCTTCTCCATTGCCCTCCGTCACGGCAGGGCCGGCCGAGGCGACGGCACCATTGTCCGCCACCGTGAAGTTGGTCGCGGCGGCCCGAGCGCGCCGGCCGCGAAAACCGATCGCAGCCTGGTCGGCCACCAGCGCCAGCAACAGCATGCTTCCCACCGAAATGGATTGCCACCATGATTGCAGGCCGACGAAGATCAGTCCTGCATTGAGGATGCCGATGGTGGCAACGCCGATGGCGATGCCGAGCGGCCGGCCGGAGCCGCCGGAAAAAGCGACGCCGCCAAGGATCGCGGCGGTGAGCACGTCGAGCTCGAAGCGAACGCCGATGGTCGGCGTGATGCTGCCGAGACGGCCGGCGATCAGCACCGAGACCAGGCCGATCAGCAAGCCATTGGCGGCGTAGAGGCCAACCACCGTGCGCCCCACCGGAATGCCGCAGAGTTCGGCTGCGCGCGGGTCGCCGCCTATGGCGTAGAGCCTCAAGCCGGTGACCGTGCTGGTCAAAACAAAGGCTCCGATCACAAAGACCAGCGCGGCGATGATCACGGTGTACTGGATGCCGAAGATCTTGCCCCGCCCCAATTCGAGCAGAGCCTCGGGAAAACCATAGACCGCGGTGCTGGAGACGACGAAGGCAAGGCCGCCATAGAGCGCCAGCATCGCCAGCGTGACGATCAACGGCGAGATGCTCAGCCTGCGCACCAGCAGACCGTTGAGCAGACCGAGCAAAAGGCCCAGACCCAGGCCGACGCAGATCGCCAGCAGCGCGCTCTGCGTCGCCACCGCAACCTTGGCGGTGATGATGCCGATCAAGGCGACCATGCTGCCGATGGAGAGGTCGACATAGCCGGCGATCAGCAGGGCGGAGGTGCCGAGCACGGCGATCAGAATCGAGGTCGAGTTGACGCCAATGACGACGAAATTGTCGAGGCTGAAGAACGATTTGTTGAACAGCGAGAAGGCGACGATCAAGCCCAGCGCGACCAGCGCCAGCCCGATGCGGCCAGACGCTTCGCCCGGTGCCTTGACGCCCGGCAGCAAGGATGAAAACCGGCCCGTTTGCAGCGTTGTCGTCCCCGTTCGAAGGCTGTCTGTGCTCATGCTTGCCTCTCACTGAAGCGGGCGGTTTCAGGTCAGGCTGAACCCGCCCGTATCGCGCGGGAAAAACAGGCGCTACTTTGCCTCGGATGACCAGGGGAAATTCACATACTGGTCGCGCGTATCGTAACAGATGTTGCCGTACATCCTGAGATAGATGTCGCGGCGCTTCGGGTCCTTGTAAACCGCGGCCGGGTCGGCGACATCGGCCTCGTATTGGGCCATGTAGTCGCTGGTCAGCGCCACGGGGAGGATATCCATCGCCTGCGGGATGCTCTTGCCCTCCAGCCAGTCGGCGGCGTGCTGGCCCATGGCATAAGCGAAGACCGGCGACGCCAGGCTGATGCTTGCCTTGTAGGGACCGCCGCCTTTCTTGATCGCGGCGACCGCCTCCGGCTCGCCGTCGATGCCGCCAAGGAACTGGTCCGGCCGCGCCTTGCCCGCCGCTTCCAGCGCAGCCAGCGCGCCGAGCACGACCGTGTCGGCGCCGAGCACGACATCGACGTCGGGATGGGCCTGGAGAATAGTGCTCATCGTGGCAAAGCCGCCTTCCTTGTTGACGGGATTGGGCGAGATGTCGGCGACGATGGTGACGCCTGGCATAGCCTTGAAGATGTCGCGCATGGCGGCAAAGCGCGGCGCCAGGAATTCCATGCTGTCATGCGACAGGATGACGACATTGGCCTTGCCGCCGAGCTTGTCCTTTATGTAGGCCGCGGCCGCTTCGGCCAGCACCTTGCCGGTCTCGTATTGCGGCGCGTTGAGCAGCGACGTCGCCGGCGGCGGCACGATGGTGCCGACATAGGCGCCCGACCAGATAAGCTCCTGCAGGCTGCGGCTCATCGAGCCGGGTCCACTGGGGCTGCGACCAGACCGCCGATCTTGGAGGCGAGAAACAATTGCACCTGCTCGACCCCCTTGGCGGCGTCATTGTTGGCAAGCGCGCGGCGATATTCCAGGCCGCGATCCTTGGCGGCGGCGGCCAGGCCGCGGTCGACGCCCTGCATGAATTCACGCTCGTTGTCCTGCGCGAAGGCCAGCACCTTGCTCAGGCCGGGCGGTGGGCTGCAGGCCGGCGCCTTCGGGTCGAACGGCGCAAATACCGCCGGCTTGGTGAGCCCGGCCGGGCCGTCCTGCGCGCTTGCCAGGATGGTACCGCCCGCGAGCACAGCGGCAACGCCGAGCAGCGTCGCCAGCATCATGTTCCTGTCAGATCGCATTTTACTTCCTCCCTGTCGTTGATTGTTGCCGCGCTTCGTAAGCCTCGCGGTCGCTACTCTTCCCAGTCTCCCAGATACCCACCTTCCCGCTTGCAAGTCAAAAGTTTTTCCAGTGGAATTAATTAATCAGAGATAGTCGGGTGACTCGCCCACGCGATCACGCCTTGGCGATCAGCGACTGGACGGCTTTGGCCAATTCCGTGCCGAGCACGCGATGCGCGTCGCTGTCGAGGTGAATGCCGTCTACCGCGCTCGATTCGACGACGTCGCCGGCGTTGAAGAAGGCGGCGCCGGCGCGCCGGGCCGCATCGCGGAACAGGCCGGCAAAGTGCATCGACTTTGAAGCGCCGCCCAGGAACATCTGGCCGAACCAGTCGACCTCCAGCATCGGCGGCGGCGCAACAATCAGGACCGCGGGCGCCACGCCTGCGGGGCCAGCTTCGCTGCGCAGCACAATTCTGGCCAAGATCTCGATAGAATCAGCGACATCATTCGGCGTTACCGAGAACCTATGCTTGAGATCGTTGGTGCCGAGCATAAGGATAACGAGGTCGAGCGGCATATGCGTTTCCAGGCACACCGGGAGCGATTTGAGCCCGTTCTTGTGGAGACCTTCGATCGGATCGTCGTGCACGGTGGTGCGCCCGCCCTGCCCTTCTTCGATCACATCCCATCCGCTGCCGAGCTGGCGGCGCATGATGCCCGGCCAGCGCCGGTCGGGCGTGAAGCGGTGCCGTCCGACCCGGGCCAGGGTGGGAATGGCGCCATAGGTATTGGAATCGCCAAAGCACATGATGGTCCGGGTCTGCGTCACGGCATTGCTCCTCCAGGCCTGCATACTTTGAACGACAGCAGGCCGGCCGGCGTCAACTACATTTTTCCATCGGGTGGATTTAAGTGTTGCCTTGCCATGCCCGCATTGCTACGTCAGCGCTTTGATCGGCTCGCCTTGCGGCCAAACTCCTTGCGCAGGGGAAAGCGTGACCGGAACCAGCTTCTTCAGTCTCGAAAAGATCGCCGAGGGCCGCAGCGGCGGAACCACGCAGGCCGAGAGCCGCATCTACAACGAACGCCTGATCGTCTCGCTCATCCGCCGGCACGGGCAGCTGGCCAAGACCGATTTGACGCGGCTGACCGGGCTGGCCGCGCAAACCATCACCACCATCGTCAACCGCGCCGCCGACAACAAGCTGCTGCTGCGCCTGGAGCCTTTGCGCGGACGGCTGGGGCAACCCTCGGTTCCCTATGCGTTGAACCCGAAAGCCGCGTACGCCTTCGGCCTCAAGGTCGACCATCGCAGCGCCGATGTCGCCCTGGTCAATTTCGTCGGCGACGTGATGGCGTTCGAACGCACACTGTTCGACTATCCGACGCCGGTCGAGGTGATGAAATTCGCCAAGGGCGCCATCGCGCGCATGTGCCGCAAGCACAAATCGATAGAAAAAGACCGCATCGCGGGTCTTGGCATCGCCTCGCCATTCCATCAGTGGAACCTGAGCGAAGAGGGCGCGGTGCCGGCGAGCAGGCTGGATGCCTGGAAGGAAATCGACATTCGCGCCGAACTGGACCGGGCGTTCGACTGGCCGGTGTTCCTCTACAACGACGCCACGGTGTCGGCCGCGGCCGAACTGATGTTTGGCGCCGGCGGATCGCGCGCCGACTTTCTCTATGCCTATGTCGGGCACTTCATCGGCGGCGGCCTGGTGCTCGATCATCACTTGTTCCCCGGCCGCAACAAGCTGGCCGGAGCGCTGGGCGACATGCCGGTGCCCGCGCCGGGGCGCAAGGGCGACCGGATGACCCCGTTGCTGCGCGTCGCTTCGCTGCATTCGCTGGCCGGCAAGCTCAACGACCAGGACAATGGGGACGAGGGCGCCGGCCGCATCTGGTCGTCGCCCGACGACTGGGGCGACCTTGGAGAGCCGCTCACCGCGTGGATCGATGAGGTTTCGGACGGGCTTGCCTATGCCGCCCGCAGTGCCGTTGCCTTGCTCGACATCGACAATGTGGTGATCGATGGCGCCATACCGAATGGCGTGCGCAAGGAGATCGCCAAGGCCATGCGCAGAAAGCTGGCACGGATCCTTGTCGATCGCCCCGAGCCGTTCTCCGTCATCGAGGGGACGTTTGGCCATCTCGGCCCCGTCATCGGCGGCGCCAGCATTCCGCTGCTGGTGAAATATTCGAACGACAAGGAACTGCTCTTCAAGGAATAGGCGCGCAGCCGCCGGCACCAGGCATTCCCCAAACAGCGAACTGTGAGACTTGTCACATACCTGCTCGTGAAGCGCGTGCTACTTGCACCCTGCGGTCGGTCGACGCCGAAAGAAATCGCCTGCCATGGTCTGGCGGTGACGGGCCTTTCACTTTATGCTGTGGCAGGTTGCATACTCTCAACGGACCTTGATGCCGCAAGCGGTGTTCTCGTCGGCGTCAGGCCGCGACCAGGAGTTTTGTCATGCTCCGACTTTGCGGATTCATCGCGGCCTTCATCCTTGCCGGCTTCACAAGCTTCGAGGCCTGCGCCGATCGAAGGGTCGCGCTCGTCATCGGCAATTCCGATTATCGCGACATCCCGGCGCTGAAGAACCCGGCCAAGGATGCCCAGGACGTATCGGCCACGTTCCGGCTGGCCGGCTTCGAGGTTTTCGTCGCCGAGAACCTCACCAAGCAGCAGTTCGAAGGCCAGTTCCGGGACTATCTGGCCGCCGCCGACGGCGCCGATCTCGCCGTCGTCTACTATTCCGGGCACGGCTTTCAGATCGGCGGCGAGAATTTCCTGATACCCGTCGACGCCTCGTTGAAGAAGGCGGCCGACATCGAGGTCCAGGCCATCAAGCTCAACGACGTGCTGGAGCAGCTGCGCTCGAAGTCGAAGATCCAGGTGATCATCCTCGATGCCTGCCGCAACAACCCCTTCCCGCGCAACAATTACTGGCTGCGCGACCAGCTTGTCACCGCCGGCAATACCGGGCTGGCGCAGGTGCGAAGCTCGCTCAACACGCTGATTGCCTTCGCCACCGAACCAGGCGCGGTCGCCTATGACGGCAGCGGCGACCTCAGCCCGTTTTCATCGGCCTTTTCGCGGCGCGCGCTGGCGCCGAACCAGGAGATCCGCACGGTCATGTCGGCGGTGCGCCGCGATGTCGTGCAGGCCACCAACGGCATGCAGGTGCCCTGGGAAAATTCCTCGCTGATCGATGACGTGGTGCTGGTGCGCCGCAACAACCGGCCTTCGCTGCCGCCAGTGCTGGAGAAGGTAGTGCTCTCGGGGGTCGGTCCTGTCGCTCTCGGCCTGCCGGAGCCGGTCGATGTCGATGGCGGCGCTATCAGCGTCAGCATCGAACGTCCGCCGGCAATGGGCCGTCTGGTGCTGGACGGCAAAGACGTCGCGGTGGGCGAACCGATCGCCGGCAAGGACCTGCCGCGCCTGCAAATGGATGTCCCCAAAGGCGCCGCCACGCAGGACGAGGTGGATATGCTGGCCTATGCCACGCATGACAATTGGGGCGGCGGGAGCCAGGGCATACTCGTGTTCCGCGTCAAGAGCGGCGAAGGTGCGGCGGGTCAGCAGATCATGGCTTCGCTCGAGGCCGAGCAGAAGCAGCAGGTGCTGGATCGCGGCATCCACATCACCGGCGCTGCCGAAGCGATCGAGAACCGCAAGCTTGATATTCCCGTCGGCGTCGGCCCGGTCGCGCTCAATCTGGATTTCCCCACCGACGATCCGGCGGTCAGCCTGAAGGTCACGGGGTATCCGGCAACGGGAACGCTGTCATTGCCTGATCGAACCTTGTCGCCGCAATCCAGCCTTCTGGCCGGTGAAGTCGACCATCTCCGTTACGAGCCGCAGATCGGCGCCGGCGCGCCGGTCGAGGTCGGCTTCGAAATCCGGGCCGACAGCAGCTCGGCTAAGCCCGCGACAATGAAGCTGTCGCCGATGGTCGATGCCTGCGATACCGCCGCCGGCGAGCCTCTCGACCTGCAAGGGGTGGTGCCCGGCCTGCTGCCGAACGAGATCGGCGCCGGTGCGGTGGCAGCCTGCGAGGCGGCCGTGAAAACCTATCCAGACGTCGCCCGCTTCCACTACGAGCTCGGCCGCGCCCTGCTTGCGGCAGGCAGGGTCGGCGAGGCCAGGTCAGCCATCGAGGACGCCGCCAAGAAAGGCCATGTGCGCGCCGTCTTCGAACTCGGCTATCTCAACGCAACCGGAACCGGAACGACCATAGACCGCACCCAGGCCAACGCTCTCTACAAGGCTGCCGCCGACAAGGGTGATCCTTACGGTATGACCTCGTGGGGACGCGCGCTGTTCAATGGCTATGGCGTCAACCGCGATACGGCCAAGGGCCTCGACCTGCTGCTCAAGGCGGCGGCCATGGGGCACACCTATGCCATGAACGATCTTGCCGCCATCTTCACCGAGGGCCGCAATGGCGTGCCTGCCGATCCGGCCCGCGCCGTCGCCTTCCTGCAAGCGGGGGTGCAGCGCCAAGACATGTATTCGATGAACCTGCTCGGCCGCAATTACCTCGCCGGCCAGGGCATCGACAAGGATCCGAAGACGGCGCAGGCCCTGTTCCAGCAGGCCACCGATCTTGGCCAGCCCTACGCGCCCGGCAGCCTCGCCCGCATGTACAGGGATGGCGCCGGTGTGCGCCAGGACCCGGCGGAAGCGCAAAGGCTGTTCGAACTGGCGACCACGCGCGGCGATCCGTCGAGCGCCTATGATCGCGCGGCGCTTGAAATGGCGAAAGGCGACAAGGCCGATCAGGCTGTCGCGGTGCGCTTCCTGGCATTCGCCGTCGCGCTCGATCTGCGCAAGGAGCTGCCGGACGCCAAAAAGGGCCTGGCGCAGTTCGGCACCAAGCCGAAAACGGCAGCTTTGGACGCCCTGCGTCGAGAGCTCAAGTCGAAGATTCCCGCGTCCGGTTCGCTGGACACGCAACTGGTCAATGCGGCCCGGGGGGTCTGGGAAGAAGCCAATCCGCGTCGGGATTTGTTCTGAACAATAAGGAGGCCATGGTGGGCAAGGCATTCAAGCAGACATTCGGGCAGGCATTCATCGGGATAATTCTATCCGGCGTTCTGGCCGGGCTCATGGGCTGCACCTCGGTGTCGCCGATGTTTGAGCCGGCGCCGCCGGTGAACCATCGCAAAGTGGTTCGCGTAGCACCTCAGCCAAAGGTGGTCAGATACAAGAAGGCGGCCACCGGCAAAGTGGTCAAGCCGGCCGAGGAGATCCCGCAAAAGCCGCCCGTGATTCCTTCTCTCGGCGGCAGCGGAGGCGGCGGTGGGGCTGGCGGCGGCGGCGGCGGTTGGGGATGAGATCGTCGACCAAGGGCGCTGCACTCAGCGGCCCCAAAGGGTCTTGCTAAATTCCGCATGAGCCTTGGACAACGTCAAGCCGAAATCGTCCATCCCTGTCGCGGCATCGGTTGGCCAGCGGACAATTCGGCGCAGCGCTGCACGGAAAAGGCAGCGGACGAACGCTGCCAGTGCGGAGGCCACGACCGCCGCCGGATCGAGTCTGCGAGCCGCCAATGCCCGATGGGCCTGTTGTGTTTCGAGATAGCGGGCCAGCGCAATATCGTGACGCGATGGTGCGCCAAGCTCCTGCCGGTCGCGCCCGGGGTCGTCATGCCAGATGGGCCACTCGGTCGGGCCAGGGTGATGCACGGTATCCTCCTGCGAAAAGAGATCCAGTGCGAACAATCTCCTCAAGCGCCGTGAGCAACGCGTGGGAACCTGCGTGATGGAATCGTGAAAAGCGCCTCGGCGGCGGAATAAGTGTTGAAATGGACCGAGCTTGAGCGGATCGTCGTCGCGCTGTGACCGTGGCGGATCCGATGACCGGACCTTATCTTCACCTGCTGGGTGGTTTCGACTTTGCTGGCGTCGGGGCCACGGTTCCAGCCATCAGCCGCAAGGCGCGTGCGATGGTCGCCTATCTCGCGCTGCAGTCGGGGCATTCGCAGTCGCGCGAGAAGCTGGCGACCCTGCTCTGGGGCATCAACAGCGAGGCGCAGGCGCGAATGAGCCTGCGGCAAGCGGTATCGTCTGTCAGGAGGCCATGCAGACGTGCGGCGGCGGCCGCTTCCTCACCGATGGCAACAGCGTCGCTCTGCATCTCGACGGCCTTGATTTCGACGTCGCGCGGTTCGAGGCGCTGGTCGCCAGCCCGGCACCCGAAGACCTCGAACTGGCGCTCAATGTCTACCGCGGCGACCTGCTCGACGGCTTCGGCCTGAAGGAGGAGCCATTCGAGGACTGGCTGAGGATCGAACGCGAGCGGCTGCGGGCACTGGCCGTCGCGGCGCTCGACAGGCTCGTCGCGCATTATGCCGCGACGAACGATCCTGCCGCATGCGTGCGCGCGGCGGCGCGCCTGCTGGCCATGGACCCGTTGAGGGAGGATGTCCACCGTGCCCTGATGCGCGCCTATGCGGCGCAAGGCAGGACCAATCTCGCGCTGAAGCAATATGAGCACTGCCGCACCGCGCTTCTACGCGATCTCAAGCTGCAGCCGGAGCCGGAGACGCGGCAATTGTTCGAGACGCTGCGCACACGCCGCACAATGGCGCCGGCACGGCCACCCACGACTGATGCGGATGACGCTACCGGCTTCAGCCACGAACTCGCAGCCCCCCCGACCCACTATGTCAAATCGGCCGGGATCAACATCGCGTATCAGGTGACCGGCGACGGTCCGGTCGACCTGATCCATGTGCCGGGATGGGTCTCCAACCTCGACCACGCCTGGGGCTCGCCGCGGCTTTCGCATGTGCACCGGCGGCTCGGCACTTTCTCGCGCCTAATCCGCATGGACAAGCGCGGCACCGGGCTCTCGGACCGCAATGTCGGTCTGCCGACCCTGGAAGAGCGGATGGAAGATGTGCGGGCAGTGCTGGATGCGGTTGGCTCGAAGCGCACGGTGCTTTTCGGCAGCTCCGAGGGCGGCCCGATGTGCATGCTGTTCGCGGCGACCTATCCCGAGCGCACAGCGGCACTCGTGCTCAATGGGGCCTACGCCCGCGGCAGGTGGTCACAAGACTATCCGTGGGCGAAGACAAGCGAGCAGGTGGAAGAGGATCTGGCGATCGTCGAGAAAGAATGGGGAGCGGCGGCGGATATGAGCAACGCGGCGCCCAGTCTGATGAGCGACACGTTCGAGACAGAATGGTTCGCCGCCTATCTCAGGAATTCTGCCTCGCCCGCCGACGCGATCGCCCTGTGGCGCTGGGGAGCCGAAATCGATGTTCGCGACATTCTGCCTGCTGTCCATGTTCCGACACTGATCATGCAGACGACTGGCGACGGCTGGGTGAAGCGGGAAGAAGGACGTTACCTGGCGACGCACATCGAGGGCGCCCGATACATTGAGTTCGCCGGCCGCGACCACGTCATCTGGGGCGAGAATTCCGATCGGATCGTCGACGAGATCCAGGCTTTCGTCACCGGCGCCTTGCCGGCGGCCCCAGGCGAACGGCTGCTTGTGTCGGTGCTGTCCCTCGATATGACGGGCTCGCCTTTCGGCATCGACCCGGCCGAGCGGCACGCCGAAGCGCTCCGTGGCGAACTCCTCGCGGCCGAAGGCAGAGAGATCAGCCGATCGGACGGCAAGGTGCTCGCGGTGTTCCAGCGGCCAACGCGGTCGATCCAGTGCGCGATCGCCATCCGCGATCGCTTGCGGCAATCCGGTGTCGAGGTCCGCTCGGCGGTGCATATCGGCGAGTGCGAGCAGCGGGGCCATCAATTTTCAGGCGCGGCGATCGAACTGTCATCGCGTCTGCTTGACCATGCGCGGCCGGGCGAAATCATCGCATCAAGGACGGTGCGCGATCTCGTGGTCGGCTCCGGCCTGCGGTTCGAGGAGCGTGGCGAAATGGCGGCAAGCGGGCTGCCCGGCGCGTTTCGGTTCTATGCGGTCGATGGTTCGGCTTGAGCCGCTAGGTCACCTCTTCCCTGCCCCGAACCGCAGCCCGTCCATCAGCAGCTTGACCAGCCGGCGCGAGCGGTCGCGCCAGTCCTTGGTGTCGGGGGCCGAGTAGATGCCGCCGAGTGCGTGCAGCACATCGGAGGCGTCGACGTCGCTGCGGATCGAGCCTTCGGCCACCGCCGCCTCGACCAGTTGCCGCAAGGCCAGCGACACCCGGCCCGACATGTCGGAGAACACGGCGGAATTGGTGTTGAACAGGATGCGCAGGCTGGCCGCCAGGCCGCGCTTGGTGGCGATGTAGTCGACGAAGCGCTGCATCCACTGTTCCAGCGCCATGTCGGCCGAATGGTGGCTGGCGAGGTCATCGGCCGCCGCACAGAGCGCCTCGACTTCACGCCGGTAGACCACTTCGACCAGATGCTCGCGGGTTGGGAAATGCCGGTAGAGCGTGCCGATGCCGACGCCGGCCTGGCGCGCGATCTCCTCCAGCGAGGCATCGACACCGTGCTCGGCAAAGGCCGCTGCCGCAACCTCGACCAGCCGGTCGCGGTTGCGCTGCGCATCGGCGCGCAGCGGCCTTGGCGCTGCGGCTTCGCGCTTCTCGTCGGCAATTGCTTGCGACTGCTCGGTCAATTTTTTCTCCACTGTCGATATATGGGGGCTTGAACCCAAAGGGGTAAGTCCCCAACTAGATAAACGGAGGCGCCTCCGTTTTAGTGGAGCAGTCTTATCATATAATCAGGGGAGCCGGTATGTCACGTGTTTAGATTGTGAAGACTGAAGCATCCCTGCCCGCTGGAGAGTTGGGGCGGCAGAGCTGCCAATCTCCCCACTCGTGGGGAGATGTCCGGCAGGACAGAGGGAGCGCTGTCCCGCCGACCAACACCCGCTTGGAAAGGTCTATTTCGACGCATGTAAATCGGGAACGTCGCATTCCTTCGCGCCCCCCTCTGCCCTGCCGGACATCTCCCCCACAAGGGGGAGATTAGGCGCACCGTCGCCTCTTCCCTTGTCCTCTCCCACTCGAGCCCATTTCAATCCCCTAGCGTCAAGCAACTGGAGCCAGACGCCTCATGACCGACCAAACCAAATCCACCACTATCCCAATCCGTCTCACCATCAACGGACACAGTCACGAACTGCAGGTCGAGCCGCGCGTCACGCTGCTTGACGCCTTGCGTGATCGCCTCGACCTGACCGGCACCAAGAAGGGTTGCGACCAGGGCCAGTGCGGCGCCTGCACGGTGCATGTCGAGGGACAGCGCGTGCTGTCCTGCCTGACGCTTGCAGCACAGGTCGAAGGCCGCGAGATCACCACCATCGAAGGATTGGCCGGCGATGACGGCACGCTCAACGCGGTTCAGGCTGCTTTCCTCGACCAGGATGCTTTCCAGTGCGGCTACTGCACGCCGGGACAGATCATGTCGGCGGTCGCCTGCATCCGCGAGGGCCATGCCGGCTCGGATGACGAGATCCGCGAATACATGGCCGGCAATCTGTGCCGCTGCGGCGCCTATCCGCACATCGTTGCCGCCGTGCGCCAGGCGGCACTGGAGGTCGCGTCATGAGGGATTTTTCCTACGTTCGCGCCCATAGCATCGACGCCGCACGCCAAGCTGCCGCCCTGCCCGGCGCCATGCTGCTTGCCGGCGGCACGACGCTGGTCGATCTCGCCAAATGCGGCGTTGCCGAACCCGACAGCCTTGTCGACATCACCCATCTCAAAGGGCTCGACGCCATCAAGGTCGACGCTGACAGTGCCATCATCGGCGCGCTGGCCAAGATGAGCCACGTCGCCGACCATGCCGAGATCAAGAGCCGCTTTCCCGCGGTCTCCGAAGCGCTGTGGCAGGCGGCTTCCGCGCAACTGCGCAACATGGCGACCATCGGCGGCAATCTGATGCAGCGCACGCGCTGCCCCTATTTCCGCGATCCCGCGAATTTTTCCGCCTGCAACAAGCGCTCGGCCGGCAGCGGCTGCTCGGCGATCGGCGGCGTCACCCGCGGCCATGCCGTGCTCGGCACCAGCGACGCCTGCATCGCCATGTATCCCGGCGATCTCGCCACCGCGCTGGTCGCCTTCGACGCCGTGGTTCATCTTGGCGAACGCCAGGTTGCCGTCGACGACTTCTTTCTCCTGCCCGGCGCCACGCCCGACAGGGAACATGCCATCCAACCGGGCGAGATGATCACGGCCATCAGCATCCCGGCTTCAGCCGCCGCCCGGCGGTCGACCTATCTCAAGGTTCGCGACCGGCAGTCCTATGAGTTCGCGGCTGCAAGCGCCGCGGTCGGCATCGACTTCGAAGCCGATGGCCGCACCATTCGCGACCTGCGCGTCGCGCTGGGCGGCGTCGCGACGAAGCCGTGGCGGGCGCACGCCGTGGAAGCGGCGTTGAAGGGCAAGGTGCCCAGCGAAGACAGGGTGCGGGCCGCCAGCTTGCTCGCCGTGGAAGGCGCCGTCGACCACGGCGCCAACCACTACAAGATCGAACTGGCGCCGCGCGTCGTCGCCCGCGCGATCCTCAAGACGGGAGCCATGGCATGACCATTCACGACCCAAGAACTCGGCACGGCGACGCTTCGGACGGCACTGCCGATCAGGTTGGCGGGCGGCTGTCGCGCGTCGACGGCCCGGCCAAGATTACCGGTGCGGCAAAATATGCCGTCGAGCAGCAGCTCGACGGGCTAACCTACGGCGTCCTGGTCGAAAGCACGATCGCATCAGGCAAGGTGCGCTCGATCGACACGTCAGCCGCCGAGGCGGCACCTGGTGTGCTCAAGGTGCTGACGCCGGACACCATCATGCCGCTGAAGACTGCATCGGACTGGTTCGGCACACCGCCGCCGGACAAGCCCTACTGCCCGCTGGCGCGCGATATCACCTTTTCGGGCCAGCATGTCGCCGCGGTCATCGCGGAGACCTTCGAGCAGGCCGTTGCGGCCGCAGCCCTGGTCAAGGTCAGCTATGACGAGACGCCGGCCATCGTCGACCTCAGCGACGCCAAGGCGGGCGACGGCATTCCGATCGCCGCCATGACCAAGGAATGGGGCGATGCGCAGGCCGCTTTCGCCGCTGCCCCGGTGCGCGTCTGCGGCGCCTATAACACGCCGCGCGAATACCAGGCGCCGATGGAGCCGCATGGCCTCATCGCCCGCTGGGAGGGCGACAAGCTCACCGTGTGGGAACCGAGCCAGTGGCTCGACGGCATGGCCCGCACCTATGCCGAATGGTTCGGCGTGCCGTTCGAGAATGTACGGCTGGTCTCGCCTTATATCGGTGGCGGCTTCGGCTCCAAGGCATTGGCGCTCGGCCATGGCGCGGTGGCGGCTGCCGCAGCAAAAATGCTGGGACGGCCCGCGAGGGTGGTGATGACGCGGCCGCAGACTTTTACCGGCTATGGCGGCCGCGCCGCGACCCGCCAGACGGTGACGATCGGCGCCGACCGTGACGGAAAGATCCAGTCGATCGTGCATCGCGGCGTCAACGAAACATCCATAGACGGAATGTGGGTCGAGCCGTTGGGCGTCGTCACCTCGATCATGTATGCGACGCCCAACTTCTCCTCGAAGCAGAATGTCGTGCGGGTGAATTCGGTGGTGCCCGGCGCCATGCGCGCGCCGGGCGAAAACCCTAGCGCCTTCGGCATCGAAAGCGCCATTGACGAGCTCGCCTACGAGGTCGGCATCGATCCGCTGGAGATCCGGCTGAGGAATTACGCCGAGCAGGATCCGCACGCAAAAAAGGCTTGGTCGACGCGGCAGTTGCGCGAGGCTTTCGCGGCTGGCGCCGAACGCTTCGGCTGGGCCCAGCGCACGTCCAAACCGCGTTCGATGCGCGACGGCAACCAGCTGATCGGCTGGGGCGTCGCCGCCGGCACCTATCCGGTACGGCGCGCTTACGGCGAGGCCATCGTGCGTATCCTTGCCAACGGCTCGGTCGAGGTCGAAAGCTCCTCGATCGACATGGGCCAGGGCACCTACACGATCCTGGCGCAGACGGCGGCCGAAACGGTCGGCGTGGCGGCCGACCATGTCGTCGTGAAGCTCGGCGATTCCCGGTATCCCCGCGCCGGCGTGGCCGGCGGGTCGCGGCTGGCCGGCGTGATGACGGGCGCGGTCTACAAGGCGGCGACATCGGCGCTCGATCAGCTTGTCGGACTGGCGATCAGCGATCCGCGCTCGCCCTTCCACGCGCTCCAGGCCAACACGCTGGTCGTCGCCAATGGCCGCATCAGGTCGCCGCGCGGCGATGGTCCCGATGTCTCGATCGCCGACCTGCTGGCCAGCGTCGGCCGCGACCGCATCGAGGCCACCGGCGACACCATGCCGGCGAACTCGACCGCCGAGGATCGCTACAAGAACTACACCACCATCGCGGCGGCACTGCCGCACACCGAGGGCGACTATTCGCGCCACTCCTGGTGCGCGCATTTCATCGAGGTGCGCGTCGACGAGGATTTCGGCACCGTGCGCGTGTCGCGCGTGGTGTCGGCGCTGGATTCCGGCCGGCTCTACAACCCGAAACTCGCGGAGAGCCAGTGGAAGGGCGGCATCATCATGGGCATCGGCCAGGCGCTGCTGGAAGAAGGCATTGTCGACCGCAGGCATGGCCGCATCGTCAACAACAATCTCGGCGACTATCTGGTGCCGACCAATGCCGATATCCCCGATATCGAGGTCATCTCGGTCGGCGTTCCCGACCTGCACTCTTCGGTGCTCGGCGGCAAGGGTGTCGGCGAACTGGCCATCGTCGGCGTAGCGCCGGCGATCGCCAATGCGGTGTTCCATGCGACGGGAAAAAGAGTGCGGGACTTGCCGATCACGCTGGAGAAGTTGATCTAGGAAGCGGCGTGCGTAATCTCCCCCTCGAGGGGGAGATGTCGCCGAAGGCGACAGAGGGGGTCGCCTCTCGTAGAGCGCCAACCTCCTTCCGCCGCAGTAGGTCGAGCCCGGTCGGACCGACCCCCTCTGCCCTGCCGGGCATCTCCCCTCAAGGAGGGAGATTGGCAGCTCGCGCGCCTCGGTTACCAGTCGAGCTTGAACGCAAGCTTGCCGAAATGCTGCCCGCCCGCCGCCATGTGCGCGTAGGCTTCGGCCGCCTGCTCCTGGCTAAACACCTTGTCGACGACCGGGTCGATGCGGGCGGCGGCGATGGCGCGGACGGCGGCGCGAAGGTCAGATACCGACCCGGTGTTGTTGCCGACCACCTTCAGCGCCTTGATGATGATCGGCAGCAGGTCGACCGTGGCCTCGGCGCCGGTGACGAAACCGATGGTGAACAGCGTGCCGCCAGGCGCGGTGGCGTTGACGGCGCGGGCGAAGGTGGCGGTGCCGGCGGTCTCGACGACGAGGTCGGCGCCGAGGCCGCCGGTCAGTTCCAGCACCTTGCCGTCCCAGTCGGGCGTCGCGCGGTAGTTGATGAGATGATCGGCGCCGAGCGCCTTCGCCCGCCCCAGCTTCTCGTCCGACGAAGAAGTGATGATGACGGTGGCACCGGCGGCTTTCGCCAGCTGCAGGGTGAAGATGGAGACGCCGCCGGTGCCGAGCAGCACGACGACCGAGCCCGGCCCGACATCGGCGGCGCAGACCGCGTTCCAGGCGGTGGTCGCGGCGATCGGCAGTGTCGACGCCGCCTCGAAGGAGAGACGAGCCGGTACCGGCACGAGCGAGTTGGCCGGCAGCGCGACATATTCGGCGAGCGACCCCGGCAGCGAAATTCCGCGCATCTGTGTCATCTCGTTAGGCCGGGGCGGACCGCCGATCCAGCGCGGCTTGGCATGGGCAACGACGCGATCGCCGACGGCGAAATCCGTAACGCCCTCCCCCAGCGCGACGATCTCGCCGGCGCCGTCGGCGACGGGAATGAGCGGAAAGCCGGGCACGCGATAATTGCCGCTGGCCACCGCCACATCGACGAAATTCAGGCTCGCGGCGCGCTGGCGGATCAGCACTTCGCCGCGCTGCGGTTCAGGCGTGGCAATGGTGGTGGCGCGAAAGGCGTCCAGTTTGGCGGCGGTCAGTTCGATGGCTTTCATGGCTCACGCATTCCTGTTTAAGGGGTCAATCGTCAGGATTGAGTGAAGCTATCTGCTGCGCTACAAGCAGATAATCCGGAATTTTTACATTTGAGTCCTGTGCTTTATGCAGCAATCACACGACCCCGCCAGCCTTGCCGAAATGGCCGCCTTTGCGGCCATCACCGAAGCGCGCTCCTTCACCAAGGCAGCGTTGCGCGTTGGGCGCGACTCGACGGTTCTGTCACGCCGCCTGCAATCGCTGGAGGAGCGGCTCGGCGTGCGGCTGCTGCACCGGACCACCCGAAGCGTGTCGTTGACGGAGGCCGGAGCGGAGTTCCTGGTGCGTGTCCGCGCCATCCTGGCCTCGGTAGACGAAGCTGAGGCTGCTGCTTCCGCGCATGCCAGCGGGGCTCCGCGGGGCTTGCTGCGGCTGGCGCTGCCGGGAACCTTTGGCCGTATGTGGATCGGGCCGCTGCTGCCGCAATTTCTAGCGACGTTCCCGGATGTCAGCATCGAGGCCGAGTTCTCCAACCGGTTCGTCGATCTCGTTGCAGAGAACTTCGATGTCGCCGTCCGTCTCGGCGCGCTGGAGGACTCGCGCCTGGTGGCGCGCAAGATCGCGACACGGCGGCGGTTGCTGTGCGCTGCTCCCTCCTACCTCGCCCGCCGGGGCACGCCGGAAGCGCCGGAAGCGCTCACAGAACACGCCTGCCTCGGCTTCTCCGGCTTCCAGACCTTTCCAACCTGGGAGATGACCGACAGTTCGGGACGCCGCGTCAACGTCGACGTCTCGGGGCCGATGGTGTGCGACGATGCCGAGGTGCTGGTCGAAGCCGCGGTGCAAGGCCTCGGCCTGATGATGAGCACCGACTGGCTTGTCGGACGCGAACTCGCCGACGGACGGCTGGTGCCGGTGCTGGCGGACTGGACGCTGGCCGACGAAGGCGCGGTCTATGTCGTCATGCCCTCGGCCAAGGGACAAGCCGCCAAGACACGCGCCTTCGCCGACTGGATCGGCAAGCGCTTCGCGCCGGAGCCGCCCTGGACGTCGAGGCCGGTCTCAAAGGCTTGATCAATGGGGCGGGCCGGGGCTAAGACGGCATGCCGCTGTCGCGAGGCATTTTGTCCTGTATGATCTCGTTGAATGTAGCTTGGGAGGGGATCATGCAAAGTGCATTGGCGAAGTTCATGATGGCAGGTTCCGTTCTGGCCGCGCTGCAAGCCGCGCAGCCGGCTTTTGCCGCGTCCTGCAACTGGAGCGCCAAGATGGAAGAAGACGAAGGCGGCAGCGTGCTGACGGCTTCGGTGTGCGGCGGACCGAAGGCCGATGCGCATCTGATGCTCGTCTGTTTCGACAAGCCGGTGCTGAGCTACGATCTGGGTGCGGCCGGCCAGCAGCTGGAACCCGGCATCAGCGCTTCCTTCACCTTCAAGGGCGGTGACAAGAGCGTGACCAAAAAGCTCGACCTCGAGGCCATGTATAATTACTTCACGGCTGAGCTGAGCAAAGACGATCCACTGCTCGGCCTGTTGCGCAGCAAGGGCGACGTCACGGTTACGGCCGACAAATATGGCGAGAACAGCTTTCCGCTGACGGGCTCGAGCGCGGCCATCGGCAAGGTGCTGACGCAGTGCGGCAAAGGTTCGGCCGGCGACGCGGACTGAAGCTCCCTACTTTCGACCACGCAGCTTGGTCCCGCGCCTCCGTCAGGGCAAAGCCAAGCAGGTTCTCGCCGCGCCCGGTTTGCCGTTTCGCTCATCGACGAGGGCACGGGTTTGGAGGCGGCAATATGGGGCGCGAGTTTTCAACGCGAGCTGCGCTCTCCCTCCGGTGTCGCCACCAGCAAGGCGGCGGCGGCATTGGCCGTGGCAATCGCCGCTTCCATCTGATGGCCACGCGCAAGGCCTGCCGCGAAGGCGCCGACGAATTCGTCGCCGGCGCCATGGGTGCTGACGACCTTGACCGGGACGGCCGCCAGTGCGAAGGCCGCGCCGGTCCGGTCGCAATAGGCGACGCCTTCGCCGCCGGCTGTAACGATCGCCGAGGGGTAGGCATCGATAAGTCGCCGCGCGGCTTCGGCTGCGCCGGCGAGCGTGTCTACGACCGGAACGCCGGCCAAAAATTCCGCTTCGATGGCGTTGACGATGACGATGTCTATCAGCGCGGTCAATTCGGCCGACAGTGTTCGCGCCGGTGCGGCGTTGAGCACGACGCGGCCTCCGGATGCCTTCACCGCGCGCGCGGCAGCGATGTTGGCGGCATCGGGCACTTCGTTCTGCAGCAACAGCACTGCCGTCTGTACCACCACCTCGCCCGCAGCCGCGATGTCATCACCGCCCAGGGTGCGATTGCTGCCGGAGACGATCACCGCACCATAGTCGCCATCGCTGTCGAAGATCGCCACGCTCATGCCGGAGCCTGCGCCTGCCGCCACGCGCACGAAGCGGCGATCGACGCCGGCGCGATCGAGATTGGCCAGCAGCGCCGTGCCGAAATCGTCGTCGCCGACGGCGCCGATCATCGCCGCGCGCACGCCGGCGCGTGCCGCCGAGACCGCCTGGTTGCCGCCCTTGCCGCCGCATTTCGGCTGCCAGGCATGGCCGGTCACCGTCTCGCCCTTGCGCGGACGGTCGGGCGCGTCGACCATGATGTCGTAATGCAGGCTGCCGAAGACGGTGACCAGCGGAACCGTCATGTGCCCCGGTCTTTTCGCTTCGAGGTGACCGCCGACATGGTGCGGCCGAGATTGCGCTCCGCCGCCTGGTAGTCGCGCTGCGCCACCGCCACGAACAGCGCGTCGAGAATGTTGAGCTGCGCGATGCGCGCCGCCGCGTTTTCGCCCATCAGCGGCGAGCCTTGCGCGGTCGAGCACAGCACGATGTCGGCGATCCGGGCCAGCGGCGAGTTGTCGTAGTTGGTGATGGCCAGCGTGCGGGCGCCGCTCTTGCGGGCAAGATGGATGGCGTCGATGACGGCCGACGTGTTGCCGGAATGCGAGAAGCCGACGGCGATGTCGTCGGCGCCGAGCAGCGAGGCCGACATCAGCATCATGTGCGAGTCGTCATAGACCGATGCGCGGATGCCGATGCGCAGGAATTTGTGCGAGACATCGCGGGCGATCTGGGCGGAGCCGCCGACGCCATAGAAATCGCGGTTCCTGGCGCGGTAGAGCAGATCGGCGGCACGGTCGAAATCGTCCATGTCGAGGATCGCGAGCGTCTCCTCCAGCGCCTGGATCGAGGTGCGGAACACTTTCTGCACGATCTCGGCCGAGCTGTCGTCGACCGACAGTTCCTGGTGCATCTCGGCGGTCGGGAGGCGGCTGTATTCATAGACGGCGGTGCGGAAGTCGCGGTAGCCGGAGAAGCCGAGTTTCTTGGCGATCTTGACCACCATCGCCTCCGACACGCCGGCCTCCTCGGCGATCTGCTTGAGCGGAATGGTCTCGTCGAAACCGCGCCGGCCGAAGACGGTTTCCACCACCTTGGCCTCAAGCGGGGTGAGATGCGGCATCATCATGCGGATGCGCGGCCCCACGGCTTTCAGATCGAGATTGCTCAACGTCATCCACGTCCCCTCGTCTCCGGCCCGAGCATGGCTTCCTGGACGATAGCCTGCGACGTCACGGCGTCCTGGCTGGCCATCGCGGCGGACAGGCGGTTATCCTTCTCCAGCCGGTCGACAACGCGCAGCAGGCGCTTGACGGTGGCGATGTTGACTTCGCATTCGCGCACCGGATCGAGCCCGGTCATGTCGGGGAAAGTGTCGAAGTAGATGGCGCCGGCGTAGCCGTCGCGACGGATCTGGCACAGCAGTTCGATGGTCTGCAGCGTGTGCACCGCGCCGACCATCAGGCCGTCGTCGCGCTTGGCATAGCCATCGTTGAGATGGACGCCGAGCAGCTTGCTGTGGCGAGCGATCAGCGCCGCGGCGAAGGCCGGCTGTTCGTCGGCATAGAGCACATGGGCGAAATCGAGCGTGACGCCGAGATTGGGTAGGCCGACCTCGCGGATCGCCAGCAAGGTGGTCGCCGCATCCGGCATCAGCGAGTAGGAGCGCGGTTCGTTAGGCTTGTACTCCAGGCTGATCTGGCAGCCGGGATCATGCGCGGCAACTTCACGAATCCCCTCGATTTCGTGCTGCCAGAGCGTCGCATAGTCAGTTTGAAATGCATAGTCGAAGCCATCCTGGCCCAGCCACAGCGTCATCAGACTGGCGCCGGCCGCGCGCACCGCATCGATACCGGCCTTGGTCAAGTCGATGGCTTCGCGGCGCACCGCCGGGTCCGGATTGGTGAAGGCGCCTAGCTTGAAGGCCGGATTGGAGTAGTAACGCATGGCAAAGCCATTGATGGAAAGCCCGAAATCGCCGAGCTTTCGGGCGATTTCAGCCGGCTTTTCACTGACATGATCGGGGAAATTAAGATCAAGATCGGTCAACCCGTCGACCTTGGCCGCGCGAGTGGCCATCTGCAGCATGGACGGCTTGCCGGTGAGATCAGGCCATTCGGCTTGCGGCCGCGAGGCGAAGGAATTCAGGCGGGTGGCGAAGCGACTGTTTGTCATGATCGACCTTTCAGTGATTTGCTTCACATAAATACGAGTATTTGTAAAGTTATCATTTGCGAGGCGGTTTGTAGCGCGCAACATCCTGCTTGGCCGAGATCTTCGGCTGCGCCTCTGCATCCATGCCGGGAGTTTCGAGTCCCGCAACGGTGCGGATGCTGGTGCGAGCCCTTGCGCCCTGCCTGCCGATTGACCAATCTGGCCGACACTGTCATGAGCCGCGGTTGGGGGATCGCACATGCCAACGCTTTATCAACTGAAACCGGCCTTTCAGGCCAGGCTGCGGCCGTTGGCCGACCGGCTGGCCGATGCCGGCGTCACCGCCAACCAGATCACGCTTCTCGCCGCAGCACTGTCCATCGCCACAGGCCTGGTGGTCACTGCCTTTGCCTTCCATCCCCTGGTGTTCCTGTTGATGCCGGTGGTGCTGTTTGTGCGCATGGCGCTCAACGCCGTTGACGGGATGCTGGCCAGGGAACATGGACAAGCATCAAAACTCGGCATGTATCTCAACGAACTCTGCGACGTCGTCTCGGACCTAGCGCTGATCCTGGCCTTTGCCACCTTGTTCCCGGCCTGGGGTGTCGTCGCCTTCGCTATTACCGCCATGCTGGTCGAGTTCGCCGGCGTGCTTGGCGTTGCCGCAGGCAGCGGGCGCAACTATGCCGGGCCGTTCGGCAAGAGCGACCGGGCCCTGGCGCTCGGCGTCATCGCCTTCCTCATCGCCTGCGGCCTGTGGTTCCAAGCGATTGTGCCCTTTGTGTTTCCGGTCATGGCTACACTGTCAGTCGTAACCGCCATCAACCGGATACGCGGCGGCCTTAGAGCGGGCGGCGCATGATGCCAAAGCGTCAGGCGCCCGACCGCCAGAGGGAAACCATGATCCACCAGACCATTGCAGCCGGAGCACCGGCAAGCCTCGAGCGCATCGCGCTGGAGCGCACGTTCAAGAGCCATGACGGCACCGAGATCTTCTACCGCTACTGGCCGGCCGCCGGGTCGACGCCAAAGGGTGCGATCCTTCTGTTCCATCGCGGCCACGAGCATGGCGGCCGCATGGCGCATCTGGTCGACGAACTCGCCATGCCCGACCATGCCTTCTACGCCTGGGACGTGCGCGGCAATGGCCGCTCGGCCGGCGAGCGCGGCTATGCGCCATCCTTTGCCGCCCTGGTTCGTGACATCGAATGCCTGGTGCGTGAGATCGGCCGGGATGGTTTTGGCCAGCGCGACATCGCGCTGATCGCGCAGTCGTTCGGCGCCGTGCTGGCTGCTGCCTGGGTGCATGACTATGCGCCCGACATCCGCGCGCTGGTGGTGGCTTCACCGGCCTTTTCGGTCAAGCTCTACGTGCCCTTCGCCAAAGAGGGCATTGCGCTGTGGCAGAAGCTCAAGGGCCGCTTCTTCGTCAATTCCTACGTCAAGGCGAAGTTCCTGACGCATGATGCCGAGCGCATCGCTTCCTTCGACGCCGATCCGCTGATCACGCGACCGATCGCCTCCAACATCCTGGTCGAGCTTTACGACCACGCTGCCCGCATCGTCTCGGACGCGCGCGCCATCACCGTGCCGACGCAGCTCTTGATCTCCGGCAGCGATTGGGTGGTGCGGCATGGACCGCAGCACGAGTTCTTCGTCAATCTCGGCAGCAGCGCCAAGGAGCGGCATGTGCTGCCCGGCTTCTTCCACGACACGCTGGGCGAGCGCGATCGCAAGCAGGCGCTGGACCTGATCCGGCCATTCCTCGAAAAGCAATTTGCCACGCCGGAGAAAACCATCGACTTGCTTCAGGCCGACCGCGCCGGCTACACCCGCGACGAGGCCGAGAGGCTGGCCTCGCCGCTGGCGCTGCTGTCGCCAAAGGGTATCTACTGGGCGATAAGCCGCGCCTCGATCGGCATCGGCGCCTGGCTGTCTTCGGGCATGAAGATTGGCATCGCCACCGGCTTCGATTCCGGCTCGACGCTCGACTATGTCTACGAGAACGACGCGCGCGGCATCGGCTTCATCGGCCGCATGATCGACCGCACCTTCCTCGACGCCATCGGCTGGCGCGGCATCCGCCAGCGCAAGCTGCATCTGGAAGAGCTGATCGGCAACGCCGCCGCCAGCCTGAAGGCAGCCGGCCGTCCCGTCCACATGCTCGACATCGCCGCCGGTCACGGCCGCTATGTGCTCGATGCCGTCGCCAAATGCACTGAACCACCAGCAAGCGTGCGGCTGCAGGATTATTCCGAGCTCAATGTCGGGTTGGGTTCGAAGCTGATCGCCGAGCGGCGTCTGCCGACCAGCGTCAGCTTCCACCAGGCCGACGCCTTCGATGCCGACATGCTGGCCGGGCAAAAGCCGGCGCCGGACCTCGCCATCGTCTCCGGGCTTTACGAATTGTTCGCCGACAACACGATGATTTCCCGCTCGCTCGGCGGGCTGGCCAGCGCCATGCAGTCCGGCAGCCTGCTCGTCTACACCAACCAGCCATGGCATCCGCAGCTGGAGATGATCGCGCGCAGCCTGACCTCGCATCGCGGCGGCCAGGCCTGGGTGATGCGGCGGCGCACGCAGGGCGAGATGGACCAGTTGGTGACGGCTGCCGGTTTCGAAAAGATCGACCAGCGCATCGACCAATGGGGCATCTTCACCGTCTCGGTCGCACGGCGCGTCTGAGACCATGGCCCTGCCTGTCACTGACCCTGCCCCGGCGCGGGAACCCTATTTGGGCATCGTGCTGAGGGCCGCCCTTTGGCTGGCGCTGCTGGCGCCGTTCTTCTATTCGACCTATGGCTTTGCCAACTGGCTGGCGTCGCGGCGCGACCATGTCGGCAGCATCATGTTTGCCTGGGAACACGCCATCCCTTTCGTCGCCTGGACGATCGTGCCCTATTGGTCGATCAATCTGTTCTACGGCCTATCGCTGCTGCTCAACACGACCAGGCGCGGTGTCAACCGGCTCGCCGGCCGCTATCTCTCGGCGCAGATCATTGCCGTCGCCTACTTCATAGCGTTCCCGCTGACGGCGACCTTCGTGCGGCCGGAAACCACCGGCCTGCCGGGTTTCCTGTTTGCGGTGCTCGGTGGTTTCGACAAGCCGTTCAACCAAGCGCCATCCCTGCACATCGCACTCCTGGTGATCATCTGGGACCATTGGCGTCACGTTCTGGCACGTCACCGTCTCGGCGGCATTCTCCGCCCGGTCTGGCACGTCTGGTGTTTTCTCATCGGCGCCTCGGTGCTGACGACCTGGCAGCATCATTTCATCGACATTCCGACCGGCGCCCTGCTCGGCCTGTTTGCGCTGTGGCTGTTTCCGTCCAAGGGCGAGCTGCCATTCTGGGGTTTTCGGTTGACCGCCGACCCAAGGGCGCGGCGGCTGGCGGGTTATTACGGGCTGGGGGCGGCCCTTGCCCTGGCCGGCGCTGCCGAGGGCGCGTTGGTCTCCGCCGATTTTCTCATCCTGTTGTGGCCGGCATTGGCGCTGGCCATCGTCGCCTTCGGCTATGCTGGGGCCGGCGCCAAAGTGTTCCAGAAGGCAGCCGATGGTAGCGTCTCACTGGCCAACCGTATCCTGCTCCTGCCCTACCGGCTTGGCGCCCGGATCAATGTGTGGGTATGGACCCGCCAACTGGCGCCGCAAGTGGAGATCACCGACGGTGTTTTCCTCGGCCGGTTTCCGAGTGACGACGAGGCCAACCGCTTCGGCACAGTGATCGACCTTGCCGGCGAGATGGAACGGCCGCGCGGCGTGACCTGCCGCTGGATCAGCTACGCGATGCTCGACCTCGTGGCGCCGCCTCACGACAGGCTGGAGCGAGCGGTGGCGGCGATCGAGCTGGCGCGCCGGCGCGGCACCGTCCTGGTCTGCTGCGCGCTCGGCTTTCAGCGCAGTGCAGCCATCGTCGCCGACTGGCTGGTGGTGACGGGGCGCTCGCACACAACTGCACAGGCGCGCAAGAAACTCGCCGCGTCGGGCAGGCCCGTGCACCTTCAGATCGGGCTGGAAGAACCGACATGAGTTGGCCGGCATGAGTGGCGAGAATTTTCCCGAGAAGGCCGAAATATTCGCCGCCGGACTGATGGTGCAGGCGGTGTGGCCGATCCTGCTGGTGGTGGCGGCTGTGATGGCAACGCCGGTCATCGGCCTGGTGGCCGGGCCGCAGACGACAGCGCTGCCCGCGGCGGCCTGGCTGGTCGAGGCGGCGAGCGCCGTGGCCACGCTGGCTCTTTCGGCCGTGCTTTTGTTCGATGCGCTGCTGTTCCGGCTGATGGCAAGCCACGCCAGCGAGGCCGCCGGCGGTGCCGCAGTCGACGATGTGCTGACGCGCATGCGCCTGAAATCCACCGGTGCCGGCGGCCGCTCGCTTAACCATCGCATGGCAGGCACGCGCCGCCTGCTGACAAGGCAGCGCATGGCGCTAGCCATGTTTGCTGCGGCATCCCTTTTCGCAGCATTTGTTTGAGCCATGACCAAGCTTCACCTGCGCGCCAACACCTTCACCTTGCTGCAGACGGTGACCTCGGTCGGCCTGTCGGCGGCGGCCTGGGTGGTGACCGGCGTCAGGCCAATCTGGAACGGCAGCCAGCCGTCGGAGCGGCAGCGCATCTACTTCGCCAACCATGCCAGCCATGGTGATTTCATCCTGCTGTCGGCCTGTCTGAGTGAGAAGGTGCGCGCCCGGACCCATGCGATCGCGGCGGCCGAATATTGGGGCAAGTCGCGGCTGCGCCGCTTCATCGCGCAGGACATGCTGTCGTCCGTGCTCATCCACCGGCAGTGGACCGACGAAACGCAACACCCGATCTCGATCATGCTGTCGGTGCTCGACGACGGCCACTCGCTGATCCTGTTTCCCGAAGGCACTCGCAACACGACGGAGGCGGATCTGCTGCCGTTCCGCTCCGGCCTCTACAATCTGTCGATGGCGCGGCCGGATGTCGAACTCATCCCGTGCTGGATCGAGAACATGTCGCGCGTGCTGCCCAAGGGCCAGTTCCTACCGGTGCCGCTTTTGTGCCGCGTCGTCTTCGGTCCGCCGGTGGCGATCGCGCCCGGCGAAGAACGCCGCACCTTCCTCGAGCGCGCGCGCCAGACGCTGCTGTCGCTCAACCCGCGTCCCGATCGGGACCACTAGCATGACCAGGCAAAGAGACTTCGTATGACACTGCCGCCAATGCATGAAACCGTCATCCTGCTGGCCGGCCTGATCTGCGTGCTGACCATGGCGAGCATCGTTGCCGGTATCCTCTCATGGCGGGCGCCGAAGCCGCTGCCCTCGACGCTCGTCAACTTGAACCAGCGCATCAACGCCTGGTGGGTGATGGTGCTGGCGATCACCGTCGCCTTCTTCTTCGGCCGCACCGGCATGACCATCCTGTTTGCGCTGATCTCGTTTGCCGCGCTGCGCGAGTTCGTGACGCTGACGCACAGCCGGCGCAGCGACCACTGGGTGCTGCTCGGCATGTTCGGCATCATCATTCCCTTCCAGTACTGGCTGGTGTGGACCGCCTGGTACGGGCTCTTCACCATCTTCATCCCGGTCTACTGCTTCCTCTTGATGCCGGCGATCACAGCGCTCAACGGCGACACCGAACGCTTCCTCGAGCGGGTGTCGGCGCAGCAATGGGCGGTCATGATCTCGGTCTACTGCGTCAGCCATGTGCCGGCGCTGCTGACGCTCAACGTGCCCGGTTTCGAGGGCCGCAACCTCCTGCTGATCGCCTTCCTGATCATCACCGTGCAAGGCAGCGATGTGCTGCAATACATCTTCGGCAAGCTGTTCGGCCGGCACCTTCTGTCGCCTTCCGTCTCGCCGTCAAAGACCTGGGAGGGGCTGGTCGGCGGGCTGGTGGCATCGAGCCTGCTCGGTGCGCTCTTGTCGTTCCTGACGCCGTTCTCGCCGCTGGCGGCGGCAGGCGTCGCCTTCATTGCCTGCCTGATGGGGTTCCTCGGCGGGCTGGTGGCGTCGGCGATCAAGCGCGACCAGGGGGTCAAGGACTGGGGCCACCTCATCGAAGGCCATGGCGGCATGATGGACCGCGCCGACAGCCTGGTCTTCGCCGCGCCGGTGTTCTTCCACATCGTCCGCTATTTCTGGACGTGAGCGAAGCCGCTCAATCGCGGATCGCGCGGCCCGCCTGCTGCAACAGTTCGAAGGCGGCGAAGCGCTTGTCGTGCCAAGGCACCAGATCGCCGCCGGCCGGGCGATAGATGTCGCCGATGCGCGACATGCCGGTCATCGCCGCGATCACATCGGGATATTTTTGCGCCGCCACCGCCGCCAATATGGACGAGCCGAGCAGCACCGGTTCGGGCGAGGTCGAACCGGCGACGGTCAGGCCTGTGGTGTCGGCCAAAAGCTGACGTACCAGCTCGCTTTGCGCGGCACCGCCGCTGACGACGATGGTGTCGATGGCGATGCCTTTGTTGGCCATCGCCGCAAGGATCTGGCGCACGCCGTAGCCGATGCCCAGCAGGCCGGCGACATAGAGCGCGACCAGACTGTCGAGGGACGTGTCCATGCCAAGCCCGGCGATCAAGGCCTTGGACTCGGGATCGGCGAAGGGCGAGCGGTTGCCGAGGAATTCCGGCACGACATGCAGTCCATCGGCCAGGTGCGCTACGGCGGACAGGTCGGCGGACTGCTTCGCCGCCTGCTGACCAAGCCAAGCGGTCAGGCCGAGACCTTCCGCCTTGGCTTTTGCGGATGCCTCAGCCGTGGCCGGATGGAAAGCGACGAGGTGGTCGATTGCAGCACCCGCCGCCGATTGCCCGCCTTCATTGAGCCAAAGCCCCGGCACCATCGAGGAAAAATACGGACCCCAGACGCCGGGCACGAAGGCCGGCTCGCTGGTGCTGGCCATGGTGCAGGCCGAAGTGCCGAACACATAGGCCATGCGCGACTGCAAGGTGCCGACGGAGCCCTGCCCGCCAACCGTGCCGACTCCCCCGGCATGGGCATCGATCAGTCCGGCAGCAACCGGCGTTCCCGGCAGCAGGCCGAGATCGGCCGCGGCGGCCTCAGTCAGGCCTTGGGCAAGTGCCGTGCCGCCTTCGACGATTTCGGTGCCGATGCGGGCAAAGCCTTCATCGGCGAGCGCGCCGAGGCCGACGGCACGGAAATAGGCGTCGTCCCAGCGCCGCTCATGACCGAGATAGGTCCATTTGCAGGTCAGCGTGCAGATCGAGCGCGCCAGGCTGCCGGTTGAGCGCCAGGTCAGATAGTCCGTCAGGTCGAAGAAATGCTCGGCCGCATCGAAGGTGGCGGGCAGGTTCTCGCGCAGCCACAGCAGCTTCGGCGTTTCCATTTCCGGCGAGATGGTGCCGCCGACATAGTCGAGCACGGCGTGCTTGCCGGCATTGATGCGCTGCGCCTGGTCGAGCGCGCGGTGATCCATCCAGACGATGATGTTGCGCTGGCTGTCGCCGGAACTGCCGGCCGGCAACGGCGCGCCATCCTGGCCGACCACGACCAGCGAACAGGTGGCGTCGAAGCCAATGCCGGCAATGTCGCGCCCGGCAAGCCCCGACTCCGTCACCGCCTCGCGCACGCTGGCGCAAACCGCGCGCCAGATGTCCTCGCTCGACTGTTCGGCGATTTCGCCGGGCTCGATGAACAGAGCGATGTCGCGCTTCGCCGAGGCAAGCATGGTGCCCTTGCTGTCGAACACCCCCGCCCTGGCACTGCCAGTGCCGACGTCGATGCCGAGGAAGTGGGACATGGGAAACCTCAGAAGTTAGGCAGTAGGCAGTAGGCGAGATGGTCGGCAGTGAATGGTCAGTTGCAAGAGCCTCTCCCCATTCCCTGCTGCCTAACGCCTAAGGCCTAACGCCTACTGCCTCACAAATCATTGCTCTGCGGCAGGATCACCAGATCCCTGATGGTGACGTTCCTTGGCCGCGTCAGCATGAACAGCACGGCTTCGGCGACCTCGACCGGCTGAATCAGGCCGCCCTTGGCCAGTTCATCCTCGAGCTTGTCCTTCGGCCAATCGCTGATCAGCGCTGTCACCACCGGCCCCGGCTGCACCGCGCCGACGCGCAGGCCGTGCGGGGCGACCTGGCGGCGCACCGTATGGACGAAGGCCTGCACGGCGTGTTTCGACGCTGTGTAGATCGGCTCCCAGACCACGGGCACCAGTCCGGCGATCGAAGACGTGACGATGATGTCGCCGGTCTTGCGTTCGACCATATGCGGCAGCACGGCGTGGATGGAACGAAAGACCGCATTGATGTTGAGGTTCAGCATGCGGTCCCAGGCATCCGGGTCGCCTTCGAGCACCGGGCCGCCGACATAGGCGCCGGCATTGGCGTGGAAGATATCGAGCTGGCCTGCCTTGTCCAGGATTTGCGGCATCATCGTCGCGACGCTGGCCGGCTTCATCAGATCGATCACCAGCGGGATCGCGTTGGGACCGAGTTCGGTGCAGACGCTTTTCAGCGCGTCTTCGGCGCGATCGACGAGCACAACGCGAACGCCGGCGGCAATCAGCGCTCTCGCGCATTCCAGGCCTATGCCCGACGCGGCGCCGGTGATCGCCGCGACTTTTCCACTCAAATCCTGAGCCATTCTTCTATCCTCGTATTCTCTGTTGGTTCAGGCTCGGCCGTGGGAAACCCGCGAGCGGCGTGCCAGGGAGTCGACGATGACCGCAATTGCCAGAACGGCGCCGGTGATCATGTAGCGAAGCGACGATGACAGATCGAGCAAGGTCAGCCCGCTGGCGATCGACTGGATGACGATGATGCCGAGCAGCGCGGAATAGGCGCTGCCACGGCCGCCAAACAGGCTGGTGCCGCCTATGACCGCCGCCGCAATGGCGTTGAGGTTGACGTCGCCGGTGCCGGCCTGCTGGCTGGCGGAGGCCAGCCGCGCCGCCGACAGGACGCCGCCGAGGGCGGCAAACATCGAGCACATGACGAAGGCGCTGAGGTAGATCGAGCGCACCTTGATGCCGGCCCGGCGCGCCGCTTCGCGGTTGCCGCCGACGGCGGTCATCGAGCGGCCCCATTGGGTGCGGGTCAGCGCATAGTTCATCGCCACCACCAGGCCGACGAACAGGCCGAACATCCACGGTATGCCGCGCGCCTGGTTGAGATAACCGACGATCAGTTCTAGCAGGATGGTCAGGGCGGCGACGCGCACGATGAGGCCGCCGACAGACGGCGCCGACAAATTGACGGCCCGGCGGCGGCTGACGGTGCGCAGGCCGGTGATCAGCATGACGATGCCGGGCAATGCCGCCAGTGCATAGGACAGCCAGTCCGGCATGACCAGCAACTGGCCGAAATTCACCAGGTTCGACCCATAGGGCAGATTGATCGAGCCGGTGGAGCCCAGAATATACAGCTGCAGGCCGAGCACGGCGAGCAGGCCGGCGAGCGTCGAGACGAAGCTTGGCATGCCGAGCCGGTTGAACAGCAAGGCATAGAGCCCGCCGATGAAACCGCCGACGGCGATCGCGGCGAGGATGGCGAGCGCCACCGGCCAGCCCTGGTTGACCCACAGCGTGCCCACCATGGCCGAGGCAAAGCCGCTGATCGAGCCGACCGACAGGTCGATCTCGCCGACCATCAGCACGAAGACTATGCCGAGCGCGATGACGCCGACGGTCGAGCAGTCGAACAACAGATTAACGAGGTTGCTTGACGAAACGAACACCGGGTTGAGCGCGGTGAACACGCTCCAGATGATGACCAGGCCGACGATGACCGGCAACGAGCCGAGGTCGCCGGAGCGGACGCGGTCGAAGAAGGCGCTGATGGCGCCACCGACGCCGGCCTGGTGCTTGACGCGGACGTCGCTGCGGTCGAGCGCCGTCGACGAAGAGGTGTCCTGCTTGGGCTCCGCGCTCATGGCCGCTGCTCCTGGTTGTGCGCTTGTTCGGCGGCCTTGCGCCGTTCGGCGCGGCGCGACACTGCATTGTTGGCGGCGCCGGTGATGGCGCTGACCAGTTCCTGGTTCGAGGCGTCGGGTTCGAAGACGCCGTTGTTGCGGCCGAGCCTGAGCACGACGATGCGGTCGGCGACGGCGCGCACGTCCTCCATATTGTGACTGATCATCAGCACGCCGAGCCCACGCTCGCGCACCCGGTCGATGAGGTTCAGCACTTCCGCCGTCTGGGCGACGCCAAGAGCGGCGGTCGGCTCGTCGAGCAGGATGACCTTGGGGTCGAGCAGCAGCGAGCGGGCGATCGCCACGGTCTGGCGCTGGCCGCCGGACAGCGAGGCGACCGCCTCGCGGACGCTTGGAATACGCGCCGACAATTCGTTGAGCAGCGTCCAGGCGCGAATTTCCATCGCCACCTCGTCCAGCCGCAGCGGGTTGATCTCCTTGCCTAGAAAGATGTTGGCGACGACGTCGAGGTTTTCGCACAGTGCGAGATCCTGGAAGACGGTGGCGATGCCGAGCGTCAGCGCGGCGCTCGGGTCGGGCATCGTCACTTGCCTGCCGCGGAAATTGATGGTGCCCGAGCTCGGCTGGTGGACGCCGGCCAGAATCTTGACCAGCGTCGACTTGCCGGCGCCATTGTCGCCGACCAGCGCCACCACCTCGCCGGCATGGACATCGAGATCGATATCGGTGAGCGCCGAAACGGCGCCGAAATTCTTCGAGATGCCGCGCAGGCTGAGCACCAGCTCGCCTGCCGAAACCGGTCCGTCAGAGATGTCAGACATGGTGGCAAACCTTTCCGGATGGGCGGTCAAGAGTGACTGCGAACTTCCGGCCGCCGCAAGGGCGGCCGGAAAGCAGGATCAGGATTCTAGGTCATCCTTTTATGCATGTCGTTATCCCAAAACCGCTGCGCACTTTTGGGGCGACCTGCATTGTCACTTTGTGATGCCGAGCTTCTTGCAGCCTTCGGCATAGCGGTCGACGCAAAGCTCTTCGGCGGTGTTGATCTTCTTGTCGATGATCTCGGCCTTGAGGTTTTCCTGCGTCACCACCGCCGGCGTGAACAGCTGCGACGGGGTGTCGTAGAGGGTCATTTCGGCCTTCGGCGTCTCGCCCGACAGAAGCTGGACGGCGACGTTGGCTGCAGCCGCCGCAACGATCTCGCTCGGCTTGGAGATGGTGTTGTACTGGTCGCCGGCGATGATCAGCTGCAGGGCGGCGATGGTCGCATCGTTGCCGGTCACCGGCGGCACCGGATCGACACCGGCGGCCTTGAAGGCGGCGATGGCGCCACCACCGGTGCCGTCATTGGCCGCAACGACGCCGACGATCTGCGTGGAGAAGCGGGTGATCTGGCCGCTTGCCCATTGCTGCGCCTTCGGCGGCGCCCATTCCGGCGTGTCGTATTCGGCAAGGATCTTGTAGCCGCTGTTGTCGAGGCTGGAATGGATGCCCTTCTTGATCAGCCCGGCGGCCGCGTCGGTCGGCGATCCGTTGATCTGCAGCAGGCCGCCGCTGGCGGGGTCGACCTTCAGCGCCTTGAGGTGTTCGACGAGCGAGTCGGCAATGGCCTTGCCGATGCCTTCATTGTTGAACGAGACGTAGAAGTCGGCAGGTGCGGTCGGGATCGGGCGATCATACGCGATGACCTTGACGCCCTGGCTCTGCGCCAGCTTGACCAGCGAGGCGGCGGCGGTCGAGTCGACAGGGTCGAGCACGATCGCCTTGGCGCCTTGCGAGATCACCGAGTTGAACTGCTGCTGCTGGCGCGAGGCGTCGGCATCGGCGTTCTGGTAGATCACCTTGCAGCCGGGGCAGAGTTTTTTCATCTCGGCGACGAAGCCGGGATAGTCGTGCTGCTCGTAGCGCGTCGAGGCTTGGTCGGGCATCAAGAAGGCGACCGTGGCGTCGGTAACCGGGGCAGCAAAGGCAGCGGTGCCGCCAAGAAGAGAAAGAGTGAGCGCGATGGCTCCCGTCGATTTCCAGGCAAATCTGGTCATTTCGATAGCTCCGTTTCAAGGAATGGTTTCATGAAGCCCTGGACACCATATGGCACCGGGCCTTGACTGCAGTCGGGCTGTTGCGAGGAACAACGGAGCACTTGATCCGTGCTGCGCATCCTCTAGATATCTCTGGATTTCGGGACAAGCGATCTCCAGCACGGAGCGCCTCCAACGCACCCCGCGTTCTTACCTCAGTAAATGTCTAGGCTCCTCCCGGTCCTCCCTGTTAGGCGGCAATCTCCGCGCTGACGTTTTCCGCCAGCAGGGCCCTGAAGCGCGAAGGCGACATGCCTTTCTGGGTCAGGAACTGGCGGTTGAAATTCGAGATGTTGTTGTAGCCGGCGGCATAGCAGATCTCGGTGATCGGCATGTCGGCCTCGCTCATCAGCAACTGGCAGGCAAGGTTGATGCGCAGCCGGTTGACATACTGCACCAGCGCCATGCCGGTATGGCGGCGGAAGCTGCGCGAAAACGCGCTCGGGCTGCGGCCGGCGATCGCCGCCAGATCGCTTTCGCTGAACGGCTCGGTCAGGTTGGCGTTGATATAGGCAAGCGCCTTGTTGACGCCGGCCGACATGAAGCCTGAGGGATCCGGCAGATAGCTGGCGCTGGTGAGCGTCCGCACATCGGCGGCGCGGCTCAGAATATCGATCAGTTCCATGAACAAAGCGATGCGGCGAACGCCTTGCGCTTCGACCAGTTCGGCCAGCACAGGTGCGGCGAGCTTGGCGGTAGCGGTGGAGAACAGCGCGCCGCGGCGGCTGAGCTCGAGAATGTTTTCACAACCGGCAAGTTCCGGCAACGCGGCGGTGGCGTCGGCAATGAACTCTTGCGAGAACTGCACGACGCGGCCGCGCAGCGGCACGCTGGCGCCTGCCGGCACGTCGCTGACCCAGTTGTGCGGCAGGTTCGGGCCGGTGAGCACGAGGTTGCCGGGCTCGAACTCGCCGATGAAGTCACCGACGAAATAATGGCCCGTGGTGGCGACAACGTGATGGATTTCGTATTCGGGGTGGAAGTGCCAGCGCACCGTGTGGAAGGGGTAGCCGTGGGCCCAGGCCTTGAACGACTCGCCGCGTCTGATCTGGACGACTTCCAAGTCCGGATTCATGTCAGTTCCTCCCGGCGCCGGTCCGGTCATGCGACCAGTTGCAGTGCCATCTCCCGCAGGCCGCGTTTGCCGCTCTCTGCAGTGATCGAAGCTTAGGCGGCAATTCATGCAGCCGCCACCACGGTGTGTCCACCTCACTGATACTTTTTTGACGTTTTTGTGGTCAAGGCGATACGTTTGCGAGTACGCGGGAGAGATCAGGGCCCGCTTGCGAGACGGTGACGACGCAAACGATGTCGTCGGCAGCGAGAGCTGGCCGCTCGATTTCGGCTCCGTCACAGTGATAATATGCAAAGGGAGCGGATCGGCATGACAAGGACGTTCACCTACTCCGGCAGCCCTGCGCATATTGTCTTCGGCAATGGCGCGTCGTCCGAGGTGGGCACCTGGATCGAAAAACTCGGCTGCAATCGCGCGCTGGTGCTGTCGACGCCGCATCGGGCTGCCGACGGCGAGGCGCTTGCCGAATCCCTCGGCGCGCTGGCGGCCGGCACCTTTTCGGGCGCCGCCATGCACACGCCGGTCGAGGTAACCCAAACGGCAATGGCCAAGGCGACCGAGGTCAACGCTGACTGCGTTGTCGCGCTTGGCGGCGGCTCGACCACCGGTCTCGGCAAGGCGATCGCCTGGCGCACCGACCTGCCGCAGATCGTCATCCCGACCACCTATGCCGGCTCGGAGGTGACGCCGATCCTCGGTCAGACCGAGAACGGCGAAAAAACCACAATGCGTGACGCAAGGATCCTGCCGGAAGTGGTGATCTACGATCCAGAGCTGACCGTCGGCCTGCCGATAGCGATGAGCGTCGCGTCAGGACTCAACGCCATGGCGCACTCGGCCGAAGCGCTTTACGCGCAGGATCGCAATCCGATTTCCACCCTGATGGCGAAAGAAGGATTGCGCGCCATGAAGACTGCGCTGCCGGTGTTGACCAAGGAGCCTGGAAACATCGATGCACGCGGCGATGCGCTTTACGGCGCCTGGCTGTGCGGTACGGTGCTCGGCGCCGTCGGCATGGCGCTGCATCACAAGATCTGTCATACGCTCGGCGGCTCTTTCGACATGCCGCATGCCGAGACGCATGCGGTGATGTTGCCGCACACGATCGGCTTCAACGCCGTCGCGGTGCCCGACTTGTTGAAGCCGGTCGCCGACTTGTTTGGCGGCAGCGCGGGCGGCGGTCTCCACGATTTCGCCAAGGCGGTCGGCGCGCCCCTTACATTGAAAGAACTCGGCCTCATGCAGGCCGATCTCGACCGCGCCGCTGAGATCGCGACCAGGAACCCATACTGGAATCCGCGGCCTTTCGACCGCGCCGCAATCCGCGCCCTGTTGCAGGACGCGTGGGAGGGAAGGCGTCCGCAAAACTGACGGCAACAAGCAAGGAACTTACCCGCCGCGAATTCATCAGGATACCGCCACGACGGTGTGCTCGCGGCGGCCTCGCGGTGCCGGCGATCGCCTGCCCTTTCGCATATAGCCGACACGCATGAGTGGCTCCGCCTGATCGGCGCAGGCCGCTCACGGTTTGTGCGCGTGAAAAACTGCGCGGCTCGAAAAGCCCATTGACATCAGCCGTATTTTCGACGCAAACGTTATATTGTTACTGTTATTCAGTTACACAGCCCGCCTCTCCGGCGACATACATTTCAGACTGCAAGGAGACCACGGATGCGTCGCATTCCCTTTCTCGCCGCGCTGCTCGTCGCGGTGCCGCTTTTGACCGGCACGGCTGCCCGCGCCGAAGACAAGCTGACCATCGTGGCGGCCGAGAATTTCTATGGCGACCTTGCCCGCCAGATCGGCGGCAGCAACGTCACCGTCACCAGCATCCTGGCCAATCCCGATGACGATCCGCATCTGTTCGAGACCAGCCCGTCGACGGCGCGCACCATCGCCGACGCCAAGATCGTCATCTATAACGGCGCCGACTACGATCCGTGGATGGACAAGCTGCTGTCGGCCTCGACAGCCAAGGATCGCACGACCATCGTCGCCGCCGACCTGATCGGCAAGAAGTCGGGCGACAACCCGCATCTGTGGTACGACCCGGCGACGCTGCCGGCCATCGCCAAGGCGCTGAGCGCCGACCTTGCCAAGCGCGATCCGGCCAATGCCGTGTATTATGAGACGAACCTGAAGGCATTCCAGACCTCGCTCGAGGCCATTGACAAGGAAATCACCGACGTCAAGAACACCTATGCCGGCACCGAGGTGACGGCTACCGAGCCGGTCTTCGGCTACATGGCGGAAGCGCTCGGTCTCAAGATGCTGAACTACGATTTCCAGGTGGCCTTGATGAACGATGCGGAGCCGAGCGCCACGCAGGTGGCGGCGTTCGAAAACAGCCTGAAGGACGGCTCGGCCAAGATCCTGTTCTACAATTCGCAGGTGACCGACGAGGCAACGACAAGGCTGCTCGACATCGCCAAGCAGAACAAGGTCACGGTCATCGGCGTCACCGAGACGGAACCGGCGGGCCAGACGATCCAGACCTGGTTCGGCGGCCAGATCGACGCGGTCCAGAAGGCGCTCGCCGCCCGCACACAATGAATGTGACTGCGAATGAATGTGACTAAATGAACGCAATCGAATTCGACAAGGTCACGCTGACCTATGGGGGACGCCGGGTTTTATCCGACGTCTCCTTTTCTCTACCGCAAGGCGCCTTTGTCGGCCTGCTCGGCGCCAATGGCGCCGGCAAGACGACGATGCTGCGCGCCATTCTCGGCCTGATCAAACCGGCCGGCGGCGCCATTTCGGTGCTTGGCAAATCGCCGACGCGCGGCGACGCCGACATCGGCTATATGCCGCAGGCGCGGCGCGCGCTTGGCGATGTCGGCGTCAGCGGCCTCGACTTCGTGCTGAGTGCCGCCGGCGGGCATCGCTGGGGCTGGCCCGTCGCATCGGCTGCCGAGAAGGAGGCGGCGTGGAAGGCTCTTGAAGAGGTGGGCGCCGGCGACCTTGCGCGGCGGCCGCTGGGCGAGCTTTCCGGTGGCGAGCGCCAGCGCATCCTGATCGCTCAATCGTTGATCGGCAATCCGCAACTGCTTTTGCTCGACGAGCCGCTGATCAGCCTCGATGCAGGCCATCAGCGCGCGATCATCGACCTGGTGCATCAGATCGGCGAGCGGCTCGGCATTGCCGTGCTGTTCTGCTCGCACGAGATCAACCCGCTGCTGCGCGCCGTCGACCGCGTGCTCTATCTCGGCAACCGCAAGGCGGCGATCGGCTCCGTCGACGAGGTCATCAGCGGTCCGGTGCTGTCGAAACTCTACGGCACGCATATCAATGTGGTGCGGGTTGCCGGCCGCATCTTCGTCATGGCCGACGATGTAGAACTGGAGAGCGGGGCGCATGTCCACGATCTTTGACTATGAATTCATGCGCAACGCCTTCTATGCCTGCACCATCGTCGGCATCGTTTCGGGCGCGGTCGGCTATTTCCTCGTGCTCCGGGGCCAGACCTTCGCCGGTCATGCGCTCTCCCATGTCGGCTTTCCCGGCGCCACGGGCGCCGGCCTGATCGGGCTGTCTCCGTTTCTCGGCCTCACCGTGTTTACCGTCGCCGCCGGCATCGGCATCGGCCTGCTGGGGGAGCGCGCGCATCGCGACGTCGCCATCGGCATCGTTTTGACGCTGTCGCTCGGCCTGGGCTTGTTGTTTCTGCATTTCTACACCGCCTTCGCCTCGCAGGCGACCAACGTGCTGTTCGGCAATGTGCTGGGCATCAGCCTGCGCACCGTTATCGTGCTTGCGGTGCTGGCGGTGGCGATCCTTGTCGCGCTTTTGCTGATCGCGCGGCCGCTGCTGTTCGCCAGCCTGCAGCCGGAACTCGCCGAAGCGCGCGGCGTGCCGCTCACTCTTGTCTCGACCCTGTTCATGGTGCTGGTCGCCGTCGCCACGTCCGAGGCGGTGCAGATCGTCGGCGTGCTGCTCGTCTTCGCGCTGATGGTGGCGCCTGCAGCCACCGCGCTCAGGCTTACCAGCGGCGTCGGAGCCGGCGTGCTGACGTCCATCGCGCTTGCCGTGATCATCGCCTGGATCAGCCTGACGCTCGCCTTCCTGACCGACTGGCCGACGAGCTTCTGGATCACGGCGCTGGGCGCGGCGGCCTATGTCGTCAGCGGCATGGTCCGGCGCCCGTCGGTCCGAGAGACTCAGAGCGCCGACGCCGGCCCCTGAGGCTTGCCCTCCGGCAGGTCGATCGGGCCGGCTGGGGTGCAAAACTGACGTGAGGGAAATACACCCAAAAAAAGTCAGGTCTACAATCCGGCTCCTGAAACGTTTCAGCCGCGAAAGACAAATTCATCCAATCGCCTAGATCGCGACCTCTGTCGCGCCAAAGGTCCCCTCCGGAGCGGCCGGAACACCCGGAAAACCGCCATTTCAAGCGCATTTTGCAGCGGCGAATGGCTTGCGCGAGGCCGGCTGGAAAGCTGGCCGGGAGGCGCAAAAGGGACCTCCCGCGGCCATTGCGGGCGGCGTTGACAGACCGCGGTGCTGCATGCGTATAGCAAGCCATGGGTCACGCCATGGCCGTGGCGGTTGAGACGGGGCTGGGGGGTTTCGTAACAACAGCATTGACGGCCCGGCGCCGGACGGGCGGCATGCACTCTCGAAGTGCGCCGCTCGCTCTTGGCTGACGCGCCGGCGACCCGGCAGCAGTCCTGGCCTGCGTTCTCTCGACCAGGCTCCGCAGAACGCCATCGTCTCAGCTTTTCGATCCGCATCGGTTCGAAGCGAACGAGGTGACGCCCTCTTAACCGATATTCGCTTCGCTACGTCCCCCTCCCCCTGCTGGGCGAGGGGGACGCTGGCGATGAACCGCGCCGGCCGACGTGTATCGGCACCGATCAGGAACTGCCGACGACGCGATCAAGCAAGCCTGACGACGAGCCGATCAGGCGACCCTGGCGACGTCGATCAAGCAAGCTTGACGACGAAGTGCTTGGTTACCGGCTCGAGAATATGCCAGGTGCCCTTGAAATCGGCTTCGACCACGAACGCATCGCCCGGACCGACCTCGACAGGCGTGCCGCCATCGGGCGTGATGATGATGCGGCCGGCGATCATGTGCACGAACTCATAGTCGGTGTAGGTGGCGTGATAAGTGCCGGGCGAGGCCCGCCAGGTGCCCGACAGCACCTTGCCGTCGGCGGTGGTGTGCTGCACGGCGGTCTGCATGGTCGGCCGGCCCGCGACAACGATCCAGCCCGGTAAGTCGCCGCCCTCGGCATGCTCGACAGCGCCGAATTTGAAAATGGTGGTGTTGGTCATGGGAGGCTCCGTTTGAATTGCATGGCTGCCGGTTGGATAGCCGATGCGTGTGACGGGAGCAACGCAAGGGCCGACCCCGGATGTCGGAGATTTGGCGAAGGAGGCGGTGGCCGCGCGTGGAGCGCCTGCCTGCATTGCCGTCAGCGCCGCGCAGCCGTCCACGGCGCGCGCGGCCGGCTGTATTCTCTCCTTTGAGACAGTGACGCCGAAGGCCTGCGTGTTCGGCAACAAGGACGCCCGGCGCTCGATTGCGCTTTTCGGCGATTCGCATGCCGACCACTGGTCGACGCCGCTGATCGAGGCGGCCGAAAAGAACGACACCAAGGTCGTCACCTGGCTCAAATCCGGCTGCCGCGCCTCGCGGGTGACGGTATGGGCGACCAAGCTGAAGCGGAACTACACCGAATGCGATCAATGGCGCGCGCAATCGATCCGGCAGATCATCGCCGCGCGGCCGAACCTGGTGGTGATCTCGGAGATCGCGCTGGTCAGCCTCGACAAGATGTCAGCCGGCATGCAGGCGCCCGAAAGCCAGGAGGCCGACGGGCGCGCCGGCCTGCATGCGACGCTCACCGCGTTCAGCCAGGCCGGGCTGAAGGTTGCCGTCATCCGCGACGTGCCGTTCAACGACGATCATGTCGACACCTGCGTGGCGCGCGCGCTGTGGCGCGGCGAAAGGCCGTCGCTGTGCGACCAGAAGCGGGCCGACGCCGCCAATGACGGGGCGCGGCGAAAGAGCGCGACATCGTGCGCGCCGTGCCCGGCGGCAGCTACATCGACATGACCAGCCAGTTCTGCGACGCCAAGACTGCCACGTCTTCATCAACGGCAAGATCGCCTACCGCGACCAGCATCATTTGGCGACGCCGTTCGCGGAGACGCTGGAGCCGGCGGTGGAGAAGGCGCTGTTTTAGGGTGTGGTGGCGAAGGAGGGAGCGATCTGCCAGCGTTCCTGTCAGCTACCGGCGTTGTATCCGCGCCAAATCGTCAACTAACATCACGAAGATGCGCGTAGACATCCTTCAATTCATCCTTCGATAGTCCACTCTGAAGAGCAACTGACCGTAGTCGCCGCACAAGCTGCTTCTGCGGGAGAGATAATTTTGCTTCTTCACTTATTTGCGCGGTAGCGTCCGCAGCTCTTTCCGAGGCGAAGGATACGGTGGGGGCGTCATCCACCCTGAACTCCGATGTTGAGGGGTAGTCACGATTGGTGCCTTTGGTTACCCGATGCCCGGCCGCATCTGCCAGAGCGGCGGCCGCGAGCTCTGCTCGACGCACATTGTTGCGGGCGATCGATGCCGCGCGCGCCCGTCGCGCAATCTGCCGTGCAAGTGGCTCGAGTTGGGCTGTGAGGTTTGAGTAGTGGACGTTCTGCTCAAAGTTGTCCCGCCGGGCGTTGGGCAAAATGCGTGGATCAAGGACGTGCACTTCGCCGACTGCCCAGCTGTTGAAGCGCGTTTCCGGAAATATCTCTTCAAGTAAGTTCTCGCTGCCGACCTGGACGTTGCCTACGCGGGCGCGGATGCCGCCGATCTGCGACCGCACGGTTATCGAACCGAGGTAGCTGTGGTGTAGGAGCCAGCCGAGCCCAGCCACTCCTCCGTCGAGATCGGTAAGAGTCAGCAGCTCAAGCTCGCCGAGAGTGTCGGTGAGGGTGTCTGAAACCTTAAATGCGTCTGTGATAGGTCGAGCCAGCGGCACGCCGTTTGGCTCTAGTCTGATTTCTAGATTGCCGAGTCTCACTGGGGCTAGATGCGCCTCGATCTCCCTCCCCCAGCTAAATGTGGCATCGAACGGGACGGGCGCGATTTGGCTGAGATAGTCGGCCACGATGCTCGGGCTGAGCAAGGCGTCGCGCTTTGTACGGATCACGTCGCTGAGTTCGACCTCGAAGAAGCTGGTTGGCCAGCCATCACCATCGAGATGGCTTATGGTGACAACGCGTTGGATGACGCTGCCGATATCATCGCTCAGACGGACGTCGCGGAGAGCAGCCTTCAGGCGTTGACAATCCCAGCGCAACTCGAGCACCCCCTTGTCGCCAGCCGCTCGCGTCCTGAATGTCAAGTTCCGCCCGTACGCCAGCCCCGCCAGCCTTCCTACTCCTCGAAAACCCCTCGCCCGCGTCCCCCGCTTCGTGCTAGCGCCAATCGCTAGCAACCGCCCTGTTGCCTGCGCGATCGGGATACCCGCGCCATTGTCCCTGATACCGATGAGCCGCTTGCCGGAGTCGATTGTGATGTCAACTTTACCAGGAGCTTCTCTGGCAAGCACGCCCGCGGCGCGGGCATCGTCGATCGCATCCGCCGCGTTCTGAACATACTCGCGATAGATGGTCAGCGGGTCGACATACATTGCACTACTAAGTAACTCGAGCACATCCTTGCCTACAATGATCATTGATGGTGAAGGCGGCTGGGAAACCTTCGTTGCGCCGGGGTCAAGCGCGGAGAAGAGGGCAGAAGAAGCGACCTGTGATTTTCTGGACATTGTTGTTCCTCAGGCTGCTTCAAAGATGGTTTCTGAACGCGCGATTCCGATATCGTCGTCTTCCAAGCCCGCATCCTCAACACGATCCTCAAGCGGCATGGAACAGCTATCCGCCTCGATAGAGCGCTGCGCTTGCCAGATCTCGACCTCCGCCTGCTTGCTGATCGGCACGTAGAAACGCAGTGCCTCACGCATTATGGGATCGTTCGTGTCGGCCACCAGCGCATGGAAATGACTGGGATCGCTCGAGGAAACGAGATCGAGCAGCTCGTGCCGTTGTGAACTACTCAGGCGACCAACGGCGGACCGGTAGTCATCGAACTCGCCGCGCCCGCCACGATCCTCATACCACGTGCGGTTGAAGATAAAATGGTGAGGCCGTGCGAGGATTTCCTCGAACGCATCGAACGTGTCGCCAAAAGCGCGCTTAAAAAATTCCGGCTCGCCGCTCACAACGCCATGCGTTGCTTGGAGAATGATCTGCATTGAGCGCAGCTGATATCGCGTCCACTTTTCGCCGACGAAATTGCGATCCGGCCGATCAGTGGGCTGATAGCGCATCGGAAATGACCAGATGCGCACGCCAAGTTCCTCGTTGAACAGTACGTTGAGGCGCATGCGCTCGAACAGGTCGGCCGGTGTGTCGTGGAAGTTGTAGAGCATGTAGTTTGAGAGCTCGTGTAGTCCATACTCGTGCGCGATCCGAACGGCCTTTTCGTACGGGCCCTTGAGGCCGAGATGATCGAAAGCGATTCTCAGCGGTCGCAGACAAATCGTCGCGAGTTCGCGCAGGTACATTGGGTCTTTGGCGAGGATGCGCGCATCGACGCCCTGATTGAAGTCGACCCGGCGCTGGGAGGCGACCCGCTCGCCAGGGCGTTTAAGCCTCGCGCCAGCAGCAAAGCCCAGGTCACGGATCTCAGCGACTAGCTCCTTGAATCGCGGCGAGGCGACGACATTGTTGTCCATGAGCAGAAGATCACGCTTCTCGCCATGGCGATCGGCAATCGCGGTTATGATCGCAGAGAGCGAGGTCACATCGCGCTGCGCGCCTTCAAGCTTGGGCACGCCGCAAAAGTGGCATTTGCGGATGCAGCCTCGCGACGCATAGGCGAAGTACGCGTCCCGCACTGGGTATTCGTAGTCTGTCTGGTCAAGAATCGAATAGTCTGGGACGAGATCTTCGATCGGGATACCCGTTCGATCGTCTGAATAGAGTTCTTCGGCAAATTCGTCCAGTTCGAGCGCGATGGCTGGCGCCTCGCTGAGTAACCCTTTGATGAAGCGGACACCCGACCATCTCGGCTCGTTGCGGAAGCGCTCTGTCATAAGTGAAGCAGCGATACCGCCGACAAAAACCCGGTCGGCCCGGCCACCAGCTACCTCGAGCGCAAAATCAATCGTTGCCGCTATCTTCTTATATTCGAACGAAAAAAGTGTTGTTACGTAAATGCGATCCCAAGCAGTGTCTTTCAGAGACACGTCAATGCCTTTGCAGAAACGGACCTCGTCGCGCTTCCCATAAGGCCCGTGATAGGCCGCGAGCTTCATTAGCCCTAGAGGCGGATATTTATTCTTATACCCCGGCTCCAACAATAGAATCCGCCGACCTGCCATGGGAATCTCCAACCCGCCTTGTAGCCAGCCTAGCGTATTCTCTGCAAGAATGCGATCGTCGCCCTCGTTTATTTAAAAAAACTCAACATTCGTAAACTGGGATATCGCCGCGCATGCTCTTCCCACTGGTCAGTCCTTCGCTAGAGGAGTGCACCACCGCTATTTCTGAGGCCTTGCAGGACGATCACGGGCGCATATATCTCGACGCCAATGTACTTATCCATTGTTATGAAATGAGTTCGCGGGCGAGCGAGACGTTACTGCGAACGCTAGAACGCTATGGCAATCGAGTCGGCGTGCCTATTTGGGCAGCGCGGGAAACCTGGGACTATATTACGAAGCGCACTAATAAGCGTCCGCTTTATGCGCTATCTGAACGCATGCGGACGGATTTCACCCGTTTCCGCACAGAGACGACGCGATACATCGACAATAGCGCGCTCGGCGGTAGCAGCAAGGAGAACTATCAGAAGGAAGTCGTCGAGGCGTTCGGCGAAGCACTGACGCTGATCCAACGCGTTGCCCAGCACGAACCCAAGATCGATGAAACCACGGGCCGCTTGCTCCCGTTCATAGACGAGCGCCGAGTGCCTTCGAGGCTTACCGCCATCATTGAAGAGGTCTCGAGAACAGCTGCGGCGCGAATCGCCCACCGTGTCCCGCCCGGTTTTGCGGATGCGCCCCCGCCAAGCGTTGAGGAAGAAAACCACACGATCAAATCGAAAGGCAAGATAGTCAATCCGCATGGGGACATCATCATCTGGTTCGAAATCCTGGAAGACTGTCTCCGACACCAAGCGGAACATTTGGTGATTGTTACCCGTGACACTCGGAAGGAGGATTGGGTCTACTCACCCAAGAAAGTCCGCGACGATAAGGGCCGGCTCCAAGACAACAGAACTGGGATTACACTGGCGCTGCCACTCCTCGTCTATGAAGCGCAGCAGGCCTGTCCCTCGCTCAAAAGCGTTCACATCATATCGGTCGAGATGTTGGCAGCAATCTGGACGATGCAACGGTTTGACGTGTCGGATTTGGCCGCGGCATTGCAGGCTGATGAGGAAGAGCCAGCGCCTGACGACAATGCGCAGGACAGCGGCAGTGCACGTGGCGATGAGAGTGATGCGGCCTATACGGCAGAGTTTGGATCGGCTGACATGACGTACGAGCCTGATCCTGACGACGATCTCGACCAATTGATCGTGGACCTCAGTATCGATGGGTGGAAGGCGCAAAACCAAGCAGTGCGACGCCTCGAACCACAGCTAGGTTCGCTCAACCGCGCGCAACGCATTCAGGTGGGTCGCGAGCTGGTGTCGGCGGCAAATACCGGAGCAGTCGAGCCGGCGGAGGTCCTTGACCGCGTCTTGAGCAATAAGGGTCTAGGACGGCCGCTGCGGTCGGATCTGTTGATAGGCGCGCTAGCCGAGACCTACATCGCGGAAACTGGAGAACCAAAGAAACCGATTGCAACACGCGGCATCGCAGCTTCGCTATATCAAAGCCAGGGCGATGAAGAAGTAGCCGATGCCTATGATGCGGTCCTCAGTCGCCTTCGCGCGCTTAGACGTGAGTATTTGGCGCTGCCGCATGAAGACCCGCGCGAAATCAAGCTCGACATTGCGCTCCAAATGGGAGAACTGGTCAATGTTTCTGTCGGCGAATTCTTTCTGCTCGAACAAGATGCGCCGCCGGCGCGGGCGCTGCAGCGGAGCGGTAATGATGTCACCATGAGCATTGCTGAACTCGTTGACTTGCTAGCGGAGGAGTTCGTGGTGCCGGCGAGCGCCTTAGTCACCGACCTGTCCGCCACGACGAGTATTTCCGTGCCCGAACATCTCGGCTTTGTCGCATGGGGTCCGCAAACGGGGATGTATCTGCGATGACGCCGCTAAATAAAGCTCACCCCGCCGTACCGGCCGACCCAATCCAGGTCGGCTCGTTCTTTCTAGAAACGCTGACCACGGGGATGTACGAGGACCCATTCCACTCTATCCGCGAATATATACAGAATGGCTTCGACGCGATCCAAGATGCTGTCCGTGCAGGGAATCTCCCGGCGGAGGATGGCCGCGTCCTGATTAGCGTCAGCGGCTCCCAGCGCACGCCATCACTTGCTGTGCGAGATAATGGCGCTGGCATTTCTTCTGCCCGCGCCTATACCACGCTCGTTTCCCTCGGTGCTAGTCGTAAGACGCCGACACTCCATGCCGGCTTTCGCGGTATTGGCCGCCTCGCCGGTATCGCATACTGCACGACGCTTCGTTTTACCACCTCGGCTAAGGGAGAGGCGACTGCGACGGTAGTCGAATACGACTGCGGCCACATTCGTGGCTATTTTTCTCCGGGTGCCGAACCTGTGGACGTACGGGAGGTGATGCGTTCCTCGGTGAAGACTAAGGTCATCGGCGCCAACGAGATGGACCACTTCACCGAAGTGGAGATGCTTGGGCTGGTCAATCTTGGCAAAGAGTTTGTCGATCTCGTCAAGCTTCAGCCATATCTACGCGAAGTATGCCCCGTCGAATATGGAGATAACTTCGACTTTGCCGACCGCATACGAAATTTGGCGAACGGGTTCGGTGACGCGCTGCCAACGATCCATGTCGAGACAAAGGTCAAGCGCGAGCGCAAGCCGATCGTTAAACCATACAAGAATACCTATCCCACCTCCCGAAAGAACATCTTTTCTAGGCTTCACAATATCGAGACATTCACCTCGCGAGAGCATGGCTGGTACGGTTGGGTCGGCGTATCCAACTTCCCTGGCGAAATCGTCGATAGCACAGCGGCTGGAATAAGATTTCGTATCAAGAACATTCAGGTCGGTGACGCAGAGATCATTGAGAGTCTGGCGGGAGAACTAACCCCTACTGGATCGGAACGGCGCCTCCAACCGTGGGCCGTCGGCGAGATATTTGTTACCAACGCACAGGTCGTCCCCAACGCCCGCCGCGATGGTTTCGAGGACAGTGCGGCATGGCGCCTCGTTCGAGGAGACATTAAGGATCAGGTCGTTAGGCGGGTGATCAAGCTTGTGCGTAGCGCATCGACGACACGATCGGCGATGAGATTCCTGACCGAAATGCTACGAATACTAACCAACCAGGCCCAAGCGGCAACCTTGGACCAGCCCGAAAAGGCCAGGATCGAGGCTCTGATCAAAAGGCAACTGCAAACGCTCGGTTCGCCCGAGAAGCTCATAGGTGCCGATCCGAAGGAAGTCAGTACGCTGACATCTAAATTCAAAGAACTGGCTGAGCAGATGGCCAAACGAACTATTCCGGTTCCGGGCCCCGTTGCAGAGGAAGCCGACGGCGATGAAGGAGTGGAAGGCGATGAAGATAGCGACAGTGATGACGAACCCGAGGACAGTTCCGAAGATGGCGATGAAGGTGAAAACGAGGGCGAGGCGCCACGCCACACACGCGCCGATGTGATTCTCGCCGCCTTGAGTACAGAGCTCGCCGAGGAACAGGCCGCGAGGCTCACGGCCAAGATTGTACATGATCTCGAAAAGCAAGGCCTTTGATGGCCTTGGCGCTGGCCGAGGGAAGTATCGCTCATTCACTGCCAGCATTGACAAATGGACGCAGGGACGCTAGATCAAAACGAGAACGGAGTTCCATCGATGCACCTGCACCATGATGAGATCACTACGTCTCGATCAACTTCGACCGGTGGCTGGCGAGTTGCCGTAGATCGTGCTTGGCGCTCAGAGTCGATGCGCCGGCGCTTCGAAAAAGAGAGCGGCCTATCTCCCGTTGACGAGACCTTAGAAGCACAGGTGAACTCGGGTGAGGTCGACGTCTACTACAAGCAATTTGTTGTTTGGGCGACTCGTACGCTTGATCTGAACGATCAATTGCCAGCCTTCATGCAGCGGGTGATCTCGGCGCAGCCCTAGGCTCGTTCAATTGCTGCCACATGTGCGTCAGCGAGCAGCGCCACTCCGTCCAATAGCTTCGATTTGTTGTTGACGCTCAGTGCCTCAATGAGCGTACGGATTTTTTCATTCCGTCGCTCATGCACCTTGGTAAGTGCACCTCTCGCATCATTCATGGCTGCGATCGCGCTGACCAAGTTTGCGGCACCACCCATCAAACCAACGCCTGAGACGACGTTACCTAAGAGGGGAACGGTGCCTGCGCCGTCAAGTGCAAGGTCTGTTGCGGCGCGGTAGAATTCGGATTTGGCCTCAGCCGCTTCCTTCGTCCAATATTTAGGTAGTTCTGCGAGGACCGCAGTCCGAAACGTTTTCGCCAAATCCGAGACGGTTGTGCCAATAGCCTCTGGATCAATCGACTCGAGAGCCTCTCGCTTGTCTATCTTCGACGCGGTATTCAAATAGGTCTCAATGACTTCGTCGTATTTTTGCTGAAAGCCCTGGTCACGAAGAGCCCCGCTGAGAAGGTGAGCGTGTTTGAAAGAGAGCGCATCGATGATCTGAGACGGAATTGCGGCGGATTGGATGGTGTCTAAAGCTGTGGCTAGGAAAAGCTTAAGAAAGATCGCCTCCTCAGTCAGTTCCGCCTGTTGCTGTCCCGCTTGAAGAACGTCCTCCATTTTGAAGTCGGAGAGTGGGTTAAGGTCAGTTCCGGTTTCGCAGCGAACTACGCTGGTACCAACCATGTGGTAGCAGGCTGTTGCGAAGCGCATGATGGGGTCGCCGGCACCGTTTTGCAATTTGGATGTATAGTCCCGCAGACTGCTGCTGGTCCCGAACTCTAAGTCTTGAATCGTTGACGCGATGGCATCTCTCTCATCATGGTTGAGACCATGGTCACGGTCGAGTTGCCGAGAGATAGTGGATGTGTCGCTGCGAAGCCCCGCCACGACCATGTCGCAGTAGCGCTGCCCCACATCAGCAAGTTCCCAAGGCAAAACTTGACGAGCAGCTGCATTCACCCGTGCGATATGCTCCTCAACCTGGGTTCGTCCGATACCAATCTTGGTAAAACGTTCCATGTCTTCGATATAATCGGCGAGGTCATTTTTATCCCTTCGAAAGGCTGGCACGATGGCCTCACCATCAAGCAGGTCGGGATGCTTATCGAAGAGCCGAATCGCCAAGGGCGAAACAAGATGGCCGCAGTTCAACGTCACAAGTCCCTTTGCGATGATCTTGATCTTAAGCGCACGCGCGGTAACGAGGACACTCCCCGATTCGTTGTTCGCGTCGTACAAAGACGGAGCCAAGTCCGTGGAATAAACTCGAGGACCGCGAAGATCCTCTACCTTGATTACCTTCCGCCGATCGAAGAAATTCGCCACGATTGCCCCCCTCGCTTGCTCGACGCAATTTGTTCAACGGTGAAGTCGATAGAATGATTATCAACTTTCATCGTCGTTGATGAATATCGTAAATAACACCACATCGAGGATATGCGAAGGGCGTGTCTAGGAGTCTTTCGATCTAGGGCTTCCCAACCCGAGTTTTTTCGGCGAGCTGCTTCAATTCTCACCTCCGCCTATGCCCAGCCGGACTATAGGCGCTGCGGCACCCCGCTTGCAAATCTCCCCCCAAATGCCATCTACATGACAGGCGCACCGCCGGTGCGCCTTAGCCACGGAGCTTTCCCTTGACGCAGCGAAGCGGCAGTGCGGACTTGCCGCTGCATGGCGGGCGGGTTCCGAAATGGCTGGGCGATCGCATGACGCGGCTGGGCGCTGTGTTGTGCGAGGCGATCATCCATCACTATGGCCGCGACGAGCTGTTGCGGCGGCTGGCGCATCCGTTCTGGTTCCAGTCTTTCGGCGCCGTCATGGGCATGGACTGGCACTCCTCGGGCATCACCACCTCGGTCGTCGGCGCGCTGAAGCGCGGGCTGAACCCGATGTCGCGCGAGCTCGGCATCCATGTCTGCGGCGGGCGCGGCGCGCATTCGCGCAAGACGCCGCAGGAGCTGACCGCGATCGGCGAGCGCGTCGGCATCGATGGTGCGGCGCTTGCCACCGCCAGCCGCCTGGTCGCCAAGGTGGACAGTGCGGCCGTGCAGGACGGTTTCGACCTCTATCTGCACGGCTTCATCGTCACCGACGACAGCCGCTGGGTGGTGGTGCAGCAAGGCATGAACGGCGACAGCCGCCAGGCGCGGCGCTATCACTGGCTGTCGGAAGGGCTGACAAGCTTCGTCGACCAGCCGCATGCGGCGATCGAGGGCGAGCGGCAGGGCGAGATCGTCAACCTCACCGACCATCGCGCCGAGCCGTCGCGGACCGGACAGCTCGATTTGTTGAAGACCATGAGCCCGGAGCGGATCCTTGACGAGCTTGCCCTGCTGGAGCCGCCGCCGAAAGCGGAGCCTGCGAAGCCCCCGGCGCAGCCGATGCTGCCCAATCTGGTGATGCCGGCACATCATGACGTGCGCGAGAGCGACATCGTCATGCACCGGCTGCACGGCAACATTTCCGCGGCAATAGAAAGCGGGCCGGCCGATTTTCCCGAACTGCTGCTGGTGCCCGGCGTCGGCGCGCGCACAGTGAGGGCGCTGGCCATGGTGGCGGAAGTGGTGCATGGCGCGCCTTGCCGCTTCTCCGATCCGGCGCGCTTTTCGCTTGCCCATGGCGGCAAGGACCGGCACCCCTTCCCGGTGCCGCTGAAAGTCTATGACGAGACGATCGCGGTGCTGAAATCGGCCGTCGGCAAGGCCAAGCTCGGCCGCGAGGAAGAGCTCGGCGCGCTGAAGCGGCTGGATGGCGAGTCGCGTCGGCTGGAGCGCTACGTCACCGGGCCGAGCCTGAAGGAAATCGTCGCCGGCGAGTTCGATCAGTCGCATCTGCTGGGAGGGCGCAGTGTGTTCGGGTGGGAGGGGGCGGCGGAAAGCGACGACGGTTCAGACAGGGGCCGCCAGTAGCGGCCTGTCCATCATGCAGAGATAGTGCGCGGCCCATAGAAACACGTGCTCGGCTTGTTTTGATAATGCTTGCAAAGACCCATTTCTCAAGTGATGCTCTGCCAGGGGAGGCTCGGCATGAAGACATTCGGATGGACGTTGGTTTTCGTGCTGCTGGCGATTGGCGGCGCGATCGCCCAAACGACGCCTGAGCCTGCCATACTGGCATATACACCGCCGATGCACTTCGTCGTTGTACGCAACAGCACGCCAGGATGCGAGCCGACATGCCCGGAATGGATTTCGGCGGAAGGTCACATCGTGGCCGGCACGCCAGCTTTGCTGAAGGCTTGCTGAAAAAACTCGGCCCCCGCAAATTGCCTTTGGCGTTGAATTCCCCGGGCGGCGAGACCGATGCGGCGATGACGCTTGGCCATATGATCCGCGCCAGCGGGCTCGACACGATGGTTGGCAAGACGGAGTTCTCCGAATGCGCGCCAGACACAAAAGCCTGCGGGCCGGGCGACCTCCGCTTCGGCGTCGCCAACCCCGTCGGCGCAGTCTGTTCGTCAGCTTGTACGATGGTTCTTGCGGGCGGCGTACGGCGCCTGGCAGACAGCCGCGCCTTTGTCGGCATTCACCGGATCATGCTGCCGACCGCCAAGAAAATCCACGGCAAGAAGACCATCGTCCTCGTTCCGATACCCAAATGGTATGAACGCAAGGTCGACAGCTATTTCACCGAGATGAAAGCAGGTTCGTGGATCGTATCGGCCATGCAAAAAATACCCGACGACAGCATACGATACCTCGTGACATACGAACTTTTGGACCTGAATCTGATAACCGAAACCGGTCACGGCGACACGCGCACCTCCATCGATATCTGCAAGACCACGCCGCCGGCGGGCAACTGCCGAACGGTCAGGCAATAGGAATAGCGGGCCACGTAGGTCGTCGAAGCGCCTGTTTCTCAACAGCAACCCTTCACTTTACGCGGCACCCTTCAACAAGTCTTCCGGCCGGCCCTCGACGAGCGCAGCAATATAGCTTTCCAGGCTGGTCGTGCCGCGCTCCGGGTTTTCCGGCTCCGCCGGCTTGTCCAGCGTGGCCCCGGTCATGCGGGTGTAGGACTCGGCCGCCGCTTTGGAGAAGCCGAGTTTTTCGTAGGTTTCTGTCCAGCGCTCGCGCGGCACCGTTACCACGCGCACGTTTTTGCGCAACGCCGCACTGAAGGCTGCGGCGACATCGGCGGCTGAGTAGCGCCGAGGACCCTCGATATAGTGCGTGCCGGTCTTGTCCGTCGGCTCCAGCAGACGTCTCGCCGCGGCCTCGCCGAGATCCTGCGGCGCCACCATCGGCAGCTCGAAATCCGCCGGGAAGAAGGAGGTGATGACGCCGTCGCGCCGCGCCGTCTCCAGGGCCTGATCCCAGTTGCTCATGTAATAGGCGGCGCGGTTGATGCTTGCCGGAATGGCCTGGGCCTTCAGCTTCTGCTCGAGGCCGTAAAGGACGGTGAGATCGCCGACACCCTCGCCGGCCTGCGCGCCGTAGGTCGATTCCGCCACCAGCTTTTCGAGGCCGGAGCCCTCCAGCGCCGCCGCAATGGCGCCAACCGTCTTGCGCTCCTCGGCGTCGGTGTCGGTCGATGGATCGGCCGGCGGGTTGAGCAGAAACGCCCGCTTGCCGCGCCGCAAGACTTCACGCAGCGCCTCGACATCGAGCACATCGGCAACCGCGGCCTCCGCGCCCTGTTCAACCAACCATGCGGCCTTCGACTCGTCGCGCGTCACCACCGTGACATCCTCGCCCTGCCGCAACAGCGCCATTGCCGCCGCCGAGCCGACATGGCCGGTACCTCCAAGAATGACATGCATGGTCTCGTCCTTCCCTTGCTGATTCATGCCGGATTAATGGCTGGGGCGGCGAAGGGTTCAAAAATCGGGGGACGATGCTGACAGGAGGTGACGCTGACTTTCCTCGCAATGCACGGCGCAGGGGTCGTTCGCATCTTGCAAAATTATGGAACGAGGTCGTGCCCAGCGAGTTATATTAGCGCAACCTTGAATAGGAGGCAGCTATGAGAAAGCTCCTGCTTGCTTCGGCTATCGCTATCACTGCGGCGGCGGCGATGATCGCCCCGGCGAATGCCGGCGGGCGCGTCGTGATCGGCATCGGCAACGGCTACTATGACGATGACTACAATGACAGCTATGGCGACTATTACGATCGCTACGCTCCTCGCCCCTACTACCAGTATGATGCCTACGACAACGGCTTCAGGTACCACAGGTATCACAGGCACCATCGCCATTGCCGTATAGAGTTGGTCAAGCATTGGCGCCATCATCACAGGATCGTCGAGGAAATTCGCGTTTGCGAACGGTGATCCGATAGGGTGAAACCGGTTCGGCCGGCATCTGCCGGCCGGCCGCTTCCTGCGCGGCTGCCGGCCTTATCGCGGCTTCCGCATCAGCATCATCCCGTAATCCACGGCCAAAAGGTCGAGCCCGACCTTCAACAGCTTCACCACCACATCTCGTCCCTCGCCGGTGCGTTCGGCGAGCGCCTTCACCGACTGGCCTTCGAGGCAGATTTTGCGAACCACCTCCGCCACTTCCCAGTGGGCCATGGCGGCGATGGCATGGGTGTGGGCGCGGCTGGCGTTGAGCACGCGGTCGGGGATGCCGCCATTGATGCGGCCGCCGTCAATGCGCTCTTCCCACGGCATCGGCCGCAGCCCGTCACGCGAGGCGCGCTCGAAATCGTCGCGAAACCGCTGGCCGGCCTCACGCTGCTGGCGGGTCAGCGAGGTGATGCCGACCAGCGGATCGACATTGCGCACCCGCACGATGCCGCCGGTCGCGGTGTAGCCGTCATTGGAGACCTCGTAGACGCGCCGCGCCTCTTCGGTGCCGACGCTCAACCGCTTGCGGCCGAAGCGATCGTCCTTCAGCGCGAAATCATGGCCGATCTCGCGGCGGATGCGCACCTGCTCGGCTTCGCCCGCAGGCAATTTCGGCGGTTTGGCTTTCTGCGCGGTTTTTTTGCTCATCGGGGGATCCTTGTGGGATTGGGTTGTTGAGCCGGAAGGTTGGCGTTCCTTCGCGCCCCCCTCTGCCCTGCCGGGCATCTCCCCCACGAGGGGGGAGATTGGCAGTTTCGGCGGCTGCGCCTCTGCAACGTTGGCAATTGGCGAAATCGGCGGCGATATCCGATCGCTCCCCTCGTGGGGGTTGAGGAGTGGTCCGCGAAGCGGACGGAAAGCCAATTGCTTGGCTTTCCGAGCGACGAACGTCCGGCAGGACAGAGGGGGCGCTGTCCCGCCGGCTTTCGATCATTGGTGGGGTCGTCCGGAGGCGAGGAACGGAGCCCAGCCGCTCACACCACCTCCGCCACAGGTCGGTGGAAACGCGTCTGATGATATTCGCAGTAGCTTTTCAGCGCCCTTGTGCGCAGGCCGCAGCACAGCATCTCGAGCCCCGGCCGACTGCCGGGAGCATCGTTGTCGGGGTCTTCCTCCAGCGTCAGGTCGAGCGGCGCGCGGCAGCGGTCGAACAGGCACTCGATGAAGCGCATGGCGGCGACATGCGGCTGACGCCCGAGCGAGGCAGGGCGCGGCGCCGGCACATTGAAGCGGTAGATTTCGCCGTCCACCACCAGCCGTCCTTCGCCCGGGATCGAGGGCGCCGGACGGGCTGGCAACAGAGGCCTGGCCGATGGCTGACGGCTCGGTTTGGCGGCCGGTTTGACCGGCGCGGCCTGCTTCGAAACTCCTACTTCCCTTACGAGCTTGCTTGGCTGCGCCGGCGGATTCCTCTTGGCGGTATTCTCGTTTGCCGCAGTCTTCCCCGTCGCATTCTTCCTCGGTCGGCCGCCGGACCTGCCGCCTCTTGGGTTGGCGAAGCCGATGGTCTTCAACGCGCTGTTGCGGTGGACGATGCCGATGATGGCATTGCGCGAGACCGGACTGCCGCGCAGCGCCGTGAAGCGGACGGCGATCCCTGTGGCCGACAGGCCATCCCCCAGCCAGACGGCGATCTCCTGCAATTCGGTCTCGGTATAGGCAGTCATGTCGGTATCCATTGATTGCGCGCGCAAAGGCGGAGCGCCGGCCCGAGGCCTACGGGAAAAAATCAGAGCGGATGGTCGGTGCGGTCAGCCGATACTGGCGGCCGGCAGCGCGCTGGCGAGATGCAGCAAGGCGGCTTCGGCGGCCGCTTTGGTGAGGGCGGAAACCGCCCTGCCCGTCAGCCGGTCGAACAGGATGACGGTGCCGTCTTCCGTGCGGATGCAGGAGATGCCCTGCCCGCCGGAGACAGCCCTTGGCGCACCGGCGGCGCCATGGGCCGAAGAGGTGGCCGGAGCCGGGAGAGGAGCGGCTCCGGCCGTTCCGGTCGATCGGGGGAACGACGGTTCGACCGGATCCGGGGCAAGAGCCCCGGTTTGCGTCCGGACCGGGGAGGAGGACAGCCCGGACGATGGGAGAAAGCTGAGGATGCCTGCGGAAACGCTTGCGGTTTGTTCGATCATGCGCTAAGCGTACGATATGTACGAAACGTACGCAAGCGAAATCGTACGTATTGGACGATAATTTTCAGGCAATTTGTACGATGCAGGAACCGAGGCACAGATTGCAGCAGGCACGGGCGGAGGCGGGTTATGCCTCGCCGAGCGACGCCGCGCGGGCATTGCGCGACATCAACAAGAACACGCTGATCAGTCACGAGAACGGCAACCGGCCGCTGTCGCGCAAGGCGGCGGAGAAATACGGCCGCCTGTTCGGCGTCGATCCCGGCTGGCTCTTGTTCAACGGCGACGGCGGCAGCCTTTCGGGTGGCCATTTCGGCTTTGACGAGTCGGGCCGGCAGATCCCGATGCCGTCGCTGGCCACCGTCGACGTGCCCATTGTCTCATGGATCAGCGCCGGCGAACTCGGCAGCCAGGACATGGTGGTCAATCTCAGCGACTATCCGACCATCCCCACCACCGATCTGGAGCAGGGCCAATGGATTGCGCTACGCGTCGACGGCCCGTCGATGAACAAGATCTCGCCACCGGATTCGATCATCTTCGTCAACCTCAGGGACAAGCGGCTGGTGACCAATGGCTGCTACGTCATTTCGGACGAATCCGGCCAGGCCACCTACAAGCGTTACCGCCCCAACGAGAACCCGCCCTTCCAGCCGGCCTCCTACATGGACATCCCGCCGCCGGCGCTGGAAGGCGCCATCACCATCATCGGCCGGGTGAAGCGCTCGATGATCGATATGTGAGGGAGAAGGCGGTGAGGCGTAATCTCCCCCCTCGAGGGGGAGATGGCCGGCAGGCCAGAGGGGGTCGCCGCGTGTAAGGCGCTGACGTCCTCTGTCCGCGATAGGAAGTCGCGTCAGGACGTACCGACCCCCTCTGTCGCCTTCGGCGACATCTCCCCCTCGAGGGGGGAGATTACGCGCCCAAAAACTCGTTCGTAAAATACCCCCCGAAATCCGGCTTCTCCTTCAGAACCTTGCCATCGCCATCGAGCAATATGCCGGCCCTGAAGAGGTAGGTTCCGATCGCCTCGATCTTGGCCTTGTCGATGGTGCCGATGACGCCGGCCTGGCTTCTGAGGAAGTGCCCGTCGACGAGCATCTTCAGCGAAGCGTGGATCAGCGCCGGGTCGGTCAGCGCGTCCTTGTTGGACGCGATCAGCAGGTCTCCAGCCTCCTGCGGGTGATCGCAGGCAAACTGGTAGCCGCGCCGCGTTGCCTCGACGAAGGCCGAGGCCGCCTTCGGGTTTGCCTGGAGATATGCATCACTGGAGGCGATCAAGGTGGTGTGCTCGTCGGGCACGCCGTAGTCGGCGTAGCGGAAGCTGCGCTGCCTCACGCCTTTCAGTTCGGCATCGACGCCTTCCCAGGTCGAGACCTCCAGCGTGAAGTCGACCGAGCCGTTGGCCAGCGCCTCATAGGCCGAGGTGCCGAGCGTCACGGTCTCGAAAACGCCCTTGCCACCATCGTGGCGGATGATGGTCGAGATCAGCGTGTTTTCCCAGGCGCTGCCGAAACCGCCATAGGTCAGGCCGTCAAGGTTTTTCGGGCCTTTGATCTCACTACGGTCCGCGTTGAAGACCAACTGTCCGGTCTCCTGCTGGACCACGGCGTAGACAGCCTTGAGATCGGCGCCGGCAGCCCGCTGGGTGAACAGGCCGACGCCGGCAATGCCGAAATCGGCGATGCGGTTGGCGACCAGCGTGCCGGCGCCGGTATCGCCATAGGGCAGGATCTCAACATCGAGCCCAGCCCCGCCGTAAAACCCTTTGTCGCGGGCAACGAACAGGCCGACATGGTTGGTGTTGACCGTCCAGTCGAGCGCGACGGTGATTTTTTGCGTAGCCGCATGAGCGCGAGAGGCAAGCGGCAGTCCGGCAGCCAGCGTCAGCAGCAAAGCCTGCCGGCGTGTGAATTCGGTCATGAAAAACTCCTTTGAGCGGTCTGCGGGAACGAGGGCCGGTCAGTCCCGGGATTGAGCAGCGTGTCGAGGATGTCGGCTTCGAGCGCGGCGGCCTGGCGCGCGGCATCGCTGCCGGTGGTGCGCGGGCGCGGCAGCGGCACGGCAATCTCGCCGATGATGCGGGCCGGCCGCGCCGACATCAGATAGATTCGATCGGAGAGGTAGACGGCTTCGCGCACGTCATGGGTGATCAGCAGCGCGGTCCAGCGGTGGCGCTGCCACATGCCTTCCAGCCAGCGCTGCATACCCGCGCGGGTCAGTGCATCCAGCGCGCCAAAGGGCTCGTCGAGCAGCAGCATGTCGCGCTGCTGCACCACGGTGCGCAAAAGGGCGGCGCGCTGGCGCATGCCGCCGGAAAGTTCCGCCGGCCAGGTGCGCTCAAAGCCGGCAAGGCCGAACTCGGCAAACAGCGGCGCGACGTGCTCGCGTGCCGCCTTGCGGCCAAGACCCTGAACTTCCAGCCCCAGCGTCACATTGTCGATGACGCGTCGCCACGGCATCAGCGCGTCGCGCTGCGGCATGAAGGCGAAGGGGCTGCCCTGCAATGGTGCGCCGTCGAAGCGCATGTCGCCCTCGCCTTTCAGCGCGCCGGTCAGCAACTGGAACAGCGTCGACTTGCCGGCGCCGGAAGGGCCGAGGATGGAGACGAACTCGCCGGCCGCGACATGAAGCGAAATGCCGGCGAGCACCTCAAGCGCGCCGAAGTTCTTCTTGATGTCCCGGAGTTCGAGCCGCGTCATTGACGGTTCTCTTCTGCAGCTTCAACCTTGCCGTCGCGGCTTTCGCTCCCTGCATTCTCCCAAGGCATGGCCAAGCGCTGGACGAGCACCGCAATGGCGAACAAGACAAGCGTGAGCGCGGCGCTGACGGCGACCGCGGCGAGCACCAGATCCGGGCGGAAATTATTTTTGGCATTCAGCATGTAGATGCCCAGCCCCTTCGCCGCCCCCGCATATTCGGCGAAGATCGCGCCGACCACGGCGTAGGTGATGGAGATGCGCAGCCCGGCGAAGAAATAGGGCAGCGCCGAAGGCAGGCGCGCCAGCCAGAAGATACGCCAGCGCCCTGCCCCCATGGCGGCGAGCATCTGCGAAATCTCCTTGCTGGTCGCAGCAAAACCTTCGACCAGCGCGACCATCATCGGGAAGAAGGTGACGAGCGCCACAAGCAGGATTTTTGGCATCAGCCCGAAGCCGAACCACAGCACGATGAGCGGCGCGATCGCGACCAGCGGCAAGGTCTGGCTGACGATCAGCAGCGGAAACAGCGCGCGGCGCAGCGGGGCCAAGAAATCGACCAGCGCCGAAAGCACGAAGGCAGCGACCAACGAGCAGGCGAAGCCGGCTGATGTGGCGCGGATGGTGGGCAGCGTGTTCTCGGCCAGGGCGGCGCGATGCTCCCAGGCCTGCTGCAGCACGCGCGACGGCGCCGGCAGCATGATGGGGGCAGCGCCGCCATAGCGGGCGTAGAGTTCCCAGGCCGCGAGGAGCAGGGCGAAGGCGCAGGCGGCGGGGATGGTCTTGGCGACGGCTGCGGCTAATCTCCCCCCTCGAGGGGGAGATGTCGCCGAAGGCGACAGAGGGGGTCGTCTCGCATAGAGCGCCCACGCCTTGCCTATGCGAAAAGGACGTCGGCGCTCCACGCGGTGGGACCCCCTCTGGCCTGCCGGCCATCTCCCGCTCAAGGGGGGAGATTCGTGGGCATCGCGGTCTTCGCCAATCGCCAATGGCTCCCCTCCTCTTTGTGCTGAGGGGTCAGAGGCATCTCCTCCACGCAATGGGTCAGATAAACCAGCCACGGCAACATCCTCGAGGAACGACGCTTGAGCCGCGGCTCAGACCCCGCTCGGGCTGTTCGCCGAAATCGTGATGTCGAGGGTGACGTGGCCGGCGCCGGGGCCGAAGCGGCAGAAGGCCTCGTTGAGCGTGGCAAACACCGCACCGGCATCGCCGCGCAGTTTGGTGCAGAAGTTCTTTGAGCGTTCAAAGACGCCGGACTGCTTCAGGAAATCGATGCAGCCATAGATCTCGTCCATATGGTCGCCTGTGCCCATCACATAGAGCGAGAACTGCGCCGCCACCGGCTGGCCGGTCGACGGCGTGGCCTGGACAGCGCGGATCGCGGCGATCTTGCGCTCGTCCAGCGGAATGGCGGGGCCGCCGGTCTCGTCGGAGCGGCAGATCGGATCGTCGGGCTCGCCCGGACAGCCGCGCGAGACCGCCGCCGAAAGCACGCAGTGCTTGCCGCTTCTGGCCGCCGCGACGAACAGGTCGCGCATGGCGGGAAACAGCACCTCGGGCGGCCCGACCATAAGCGTCGAGATGTCGTCGGTTTCGATCCGCAGCCGGTCGCGCCACGGATCGAGCGCGCCGAGCGCGCCAAGGATGACGCCGACGAAATCGTCGGTCATGGGATAAAGGGAAATCTGTGCGCCTGAAAACATCGCCCGCCTCGCTCCGCTGGTATTATCCAGATCAGCTTTAGGGTCCGAAGGCTTGCCGCCCTCATCTCAGCCCCGACCATACGGAGCACCCCTGTGGATGAGCGGGTTAAAGCATTGTTCGCGACATTGGGGAAGCCGTTTGTTGAAGGCACTGCGGCAAAGTGTTTTGGGCCAGACGGGCCGGGCGCCCGGGCGTTAACGGACGACTCGTCAGTTCGTTGCGTTATAAGGTTTCCACGAATTTCTTATAACTGCGTTGAAATTCAAGCTGATAAACGTAATTATAAGAAAACGGCAGAGACTCCGCGCAGCCCTTACGGTTTCTGGATCTCCTTATCCGCGACCCCATCCGGACTGCGCTCCTGCATCGCTCGGGCTTGCCTGTGCTGGTCCCCTCGCCCCAGCGCTACGCCATCCACAAGCTGATCGTCGCCTCGCGACTCGGGCCGAGCGCTGGGGCCAAGCGGGAGAAGGATCTCCATCAAGCGCGCCTGCTGACCCAAGCGCTCGAACCCACGCGTCGCCAGGACGACCTTGCCTTCGCCTTCATGGAAGCGTGGGACAAGGGCGAAAACTGGCGCGAGACGATCCGGCGCGGCCTGAACCTGTTCGACGCCGACACGAGGGAAACAGTCAACACCATCCTGGGAAAATCCCTCCGCGAAATTGGTGCGAGTCCTGAAGGATTCACGATGCGTGATTAGCTGAAGCGACCGCTGCTATATTCATTGTCATCGTCCCAACTGTACGAAATTGGCTTGACGCTCGTTCGTACATAAAGTACGATATCTCTTTTCGCAGAGAGGAATGTCCTTGAGCACAGCGAACCATGTTGCCTTCGCCGATCTCTCTCGTCCTTTGCTGTCACCCCCGTCATTGCCGCCGCCTTTGTTGCCGCCGCCTTTATTGCCGCCCCCTTTGTTGCCCTTGTCATTCGATCAGTGCGAACGCCTCGCCGGGGCCTGGCGAATGGCCAGCCAGGACATCGCCGACGACATCCGCTTCATCCGCCAATATCTGAAAGTCGTTGCCGAGAAGGACGAGAGGCTGTCGACCGGCACCCTTGTTCACAGCCGCGCCTATGTCGAGGCCTGCGCCGGCTGGCTGCCACAGACTGTAACGCGCTATCTGCGCCACCTGCGCCAGATCACTGAATGCGAACTGGCCATGACAGCTGCCGGGATTCGCTTTGCGCTGTCGAGTTATGCCTGGGAGGCATGAGGGCGGCTGTCGCCAAACACAAGGAATTGCGCTGCCCGTCGCAGGCGCAATTCGTCAGGTTGAGAGGCTCGGGCGCGCTGAACGGCGGGCGCCAAGGATGGCCCGGCCAGCGAATTCCGGCCTTGCTTTATTTCGACTGGCCTTATTTCTGGCCTTATTTCGATTTGGCTTTGCCGGACTTTGCGGCGGCAGGCTTCGCGGCCTTTGGCTTGGCGGCTGCCTTGGCGGGCTTGGCGTCAGCTTTCTTCGCCGCCTTTTTGGGCTTGGCGACCGCGCCATCGACTTCAGCCGTGGCCTGCTCCCAGTGTTCCTGATGCGCGCCTTCAGGCCGGCCGGCCTTTTCCCAGATCTCGTGCGCGCGCTGGCGAATGCGGTCCTGTTTGTCGTCCGTCACTTAAGCCTCCGTGGTTGGGTCCGATCGGTTGGTCCAGATTCCACGAAAACATTAGCCGAAAATTCGGCCGGCGTCTTGAGTGACGAGACATCTCAGCGCGGGTCGGAAATCACCGCAACGCCGAGCAGCGCCGCTTTCTTGACGATCAGCCCCGCGAGGTCGGCATCCGAACGATCGGTGCCGGTGCGCTCCCGCAGGAGCGCGATCGCTTCCTTCATCGATAACAGCGCCGTGTTGCGCTCGGCCAGCAACTTGTCGCAACACGCCGCAACATTGGCGGAGTTCGGGGTCTCGACATGCGGCAACATGGCAATTCTCCTTTCATCATGTTCGTCATTCGGCCCTGCCGCCCTTTTGGGAAGAACGACAGGGCCGTATCACCGATGAATGGTTAGGTTGTCGAGCGTTACTCGACCACCTCGACAATCCTGCGCGTGCTGGGGTCGACCAACACGGTATGGTTGTCGACGACGGCGTATCTGTACTGAACGTCGGGAACCTCCTGCAGCTCGACAGTGTCAGGCAAGGCAGTGCCGACATTCAATTCGACGCCGAGCAGATTGACCGAGGCAAGCGGATGTTTCTTTACGTACTGGTGCACGACCGTGCGCTGTTCCGGGGTGATGATCACCTGCTGCTGTGCCGGCTGCGTGACGATCACCTCGTCGGCGGCGGCAATGCCGATACCAGCGATCATGGCGAGCCCGGCGACGGCGGGAATAAGGATGGTTTTCATCTTCGTCTCCTGTCGTTGTTGGCGAGCTCCGCCGTGTTCCCGCATGAGGCGAAAACAGCGCAGATCGAGGTGGCGGGCTCCTGGAGGCAAACGCAGCCGGTACGGTCTTGTTCCGCAAGCGGAGACTAAATTGATCGGCTTCCCGGTCATGCCAGCAGAACCCGCACCCGCAAGATTCGCATTGAAGCACAATCCCTCAGGAGACCTTCGACATGGATGATGCACGGCTCCAATTCCGGTGGCGATTGCGGCCGGCGCCGGCATTGATCCGGTGACCGCGTCGCCCGGCCAAGACCGGAACCGACCGCCTTCGTGCCACGCCGTGAAGTTTCAAGCAAAGGTCATTGCTTCGGCGGCTGCGCAGGCACCTCGCCAGGCTTGATCACCGGCGTCTTGCCCTGATCCGGCGGCGGCTGCGTCATACCCTGGTCACCACTGGGCGGCGGCTGCAGCACGCCGCCGCAGGGACCGAGCGTGCTGGTCGATTCGCCGCCGCCATTGGCGACCGGCGGCTTCTGACCATCGTCCTGAGGCTGCGCCTGGCAAGGCGCGGCAGGGCCGTGCTGGTCGCTATTGTCCTGCGCGGCCGCCGGGTCGACCAGCGCCAAGAGCAGCACGCATGGGATGAGGGGGAAAGTCTTCATGGTCCAGCTCCTCTGGATTCATCTCCTTGGCAAAGCAGACTAGTCCTTGGCAAAGCAGACTGGCGGCAATTGGTTCCACTGAAGCTGGAGTGGTTGCTGGAACCTGGCAGCCGGAAGTGAGTTCCACCTTCTCGACGCTAAGCCGCCCAGAGGAGGCAATCATGGAACGAAACAGAAAACCCAATGACGAGGTCGAGGCGCCACCGAGCAAAAGCGATGCCCGCGACAGGATCGCCAATGATGAAGTGGAAGCGCCGACGCCGCGCCGGCAGGATTGGGATGCGCTGCGTGGCGCAACGGTCCTACCCGACGGAGCAGATGAGGAAAGCCTGCCGGACACCACCGGTGTCGAGAAGGAAGGCGAACTGCCCGAGGAGGATGACGACAACCCCTACCAGGACAGTGACGATGCCTTGCCCGACGACGCCGAGGAAGCCGCCATTGGTCACGACCTGGCGAGGCGCGGCGGCCCGTTCGACGACGTGTAAGGCAGCGACCGCGGACTTTCGAGAGGTTTCCCGGGACGTCCACGCCGTCACCAGTTGGACCAAGTATGAGCTGAAGGCGATGCCGGAGCATCGCGATATTTCGAAGGATCCGGCTGGCCGGATCCTTCGTTTAAGGCGCCTTGGCGGTTTGGCTTAGCCCTTGTGGTCAAGGGCTGGACGGCGACAATCTCGGCACCTTCGACAGCCGAGAAGCAGCCGAGAAGCACGAACGCGAAGCCCAATATTTCAAGCGCCGTCGAGGCCGCTCGCCTGAAATCTTCAAAGTGCGCAAGAAATCCCCGCCGCGGGCGGTGCAGACACGCTCCGGTATCGCGGCGCTGCGAACCGGGCCATCGACCGCCGGCACTTGAGTGCCGACGGGCTCTGACCTTCAATTCGACCCGGGATCGCCGAGCGCCTCGGTGACGAAGGACGCCGCGATCAGGTCGTCGGCGTCGAGGCGTAGGGAGCCTTCGACACCTCCCATGATGGCTGCGACCTTCTGGAAGGTCTGCATCTCGTGTTCAGTAACGCTGGCGTCTCGCATCCTGGCTTTCAGATCGGCGATGCGTCGGCCCAGTGAGGCCGACGTTCCGATTTCTCTTTTCGACATGGTGGCCTGCTCCTCCCCCAACCCATGCTGTGGACGTACTCAAGTCTGCCTATATATAAGGCAGCGCGAATACAGTCGCCGCAACGCGCGATATCTGGGAAGGTTCCGGCGCCAAATAGTCACGAAATAATACGTGGTGGGACTCGGGTATGTTAAACGCCGACGCGGCGATAGACACCGCAGCCAGCGGCTGCGGCCATCGGCCTGGCCAACCCGTGTCGCGGGTCGCGAATGCGGGTCGGACTTTGATCGCCGCGCGCGAACAGTCAGCGAGAGGCCGGAACCACGCCGGACACCGAGCGCGCCGTTTCGGGCGAAAACACCACGAAAGCAAAAACCAGAACGGCAGCGGCGATAATGAGCGAGCCGCCGGCGACGATCGGTTCAAGCGCCGGGTTTCCCTGCAGCATCACATACAGCGCCGGCAGCATGATCACCAAGCCGAGAGTGTAGAGCCCGTAGTGGATCATGGCGACGCGACGCGCCGCCTTTTGCGGATTGAGCGCGTAGTAGCCGCCGAAGATGGCGCTCGTCACCCAACCGAGCAGATTGATATGCGCGTGCGCCGGAAAAGCGGCGTGGTCGCCCGAGATCGCCATCTGCAGGCCGGCCGCAATCCCCAACATCAGGAACAAGATGGCAGTTTTGAAAAAGAGTTCTGAAACCCTCGGCATGTCATTTCTCCCCCTATGCGGTCTGCGACCGCTTGCGACCTGGAGAATACACCCACGCGCAGAAATTTTCCACGCCCCGGTTATGGGGCCATGCCTGCACAGCTTTTTGCACGCTGTTCGACTTTTCTGGCTGCCACAACCCGGCGCCGCCGCGCTACGGCGTCAGCAAGATGTCGGCGCCCGCTCGCTCGTCGAACACCACCGCGCAGCCGCGCCCCAGCGCCACTGCCGACAGCGCGTTGGCCACCGTCTCGTCCGGCGATACGAAATCACCGGTCAGCACTCGCAACTCCTCCACCGCCCTGGCCATTGACACGCAGTGCCCGGCAACGCGATCGCTCGTGCAGGCGTCAACGACGCTGACGAGGTCGATCATCTCGAACTGGCCCATACCGGCCTCCACAAAAACAGCGTCCCGTCGCGGATATGAACGCTGAGGCGAGAGACAATGTTCCGCAGGTCCGATGCCCAGGCGGAGCACTCGACGGCCCGACCTGGAACGGACCGGCCGGCGGCAACCGCTTCGCTTGACAATAGGCCCTGTTTGTTCTCTATTTGTTCGGAAAAACGCCTCTCACAACAGACGCGGCTAATGCTGCAACGCCGCAAAGGGAACGGTCGGGATGGAACCCACCATCCTGCATGCGGATCTCGACGCCTTCTACGCCTCGGTCGAGCAGCTGCTCGACCCGGCGCTCAGGGGCAAGCCGATCGCCGTCGGCGGCGGCGTCGTGCTTGCCGCCTCCTACGAAGCCAGGGTTTTCGGCGTGCGCGGCGGCATGCCCGGACGACGCGCGCGCGAGCTTTGCCCCGGACTGATTTTCGTCGGCGGCCATTTCGCCGACTATCAGCGGCTGGGCGATGCCGCCATCAAGGTGCTCGACGATTTCACGCCGCTGGTCGAGCGGATTTCCATCGATGAAGCCTTTGCCGACGTCGCCGGCTGCACGCATCTGTTCGGGCCGCCGGCCGAGATCGCCGCCACGGTGCGTCGGCGCGTCCGGGCAGAGCTTGGCCTGCCGATCTCGATCGGCGTGGCGCGCACCAAGCATCTGGCCAAGATCGCCTCGCAGGTGGCCAAGCCCGACGGGCTGGTGGTGGTCGATCCGGACACCGAACTTGCCTTCCTGCATGATCTGCCGGTCGGGCTGATGTGGGGCGTCGGCCCGGCGACCAAGGCGCGGCTGGCCGAGATCGGCATCGAGACCATCGGCCAGTTGGCAAAGACGCATAGTGGGGCGCTGCGAAGGTTGCTCGGGCCCGCCGCCGGCGAAAAGCTGGCGTCGCTGGCATGGAACCGCGACCCGCGAAAGCTCGAAACCCACAGGCGGTCGCATTCCGCCGGCGCGCAGTCGGCGCTTGGCAGACGGCCGGCCGAAGCGCGTATCTTCGGACCCGTGCTGCTGCATCTGGCAGACCGGGTCGCCAGCCGGCTCAGGGCGAAATCACGGCCCGGGCGCACGGTGACGGTGCGCGTGCGTTTCGCCGATCTGCACGCCGTCACACGCTCGCTGACGCTCGATCAGCCGATTTCGGCAACCGCGATGCTGGCCGAAATCGCCGGGGAGCTGGTGCGCGGCGTGCTGGCCGCCAACCCTCGGGAGAAGACCATCTCGCTGCTGGCGATCTCGGTGTCGCAGCTGGAAGAAAGTGCCGAGCTGCAGCTGGAGCTGCCGCTCGGGCTTGCCGATGAAAAGCAGCGGCCCGGCAGCAGGCAAGGCCTGGCGCGCTTTGGCGCCGACCGCGCCATCGACAAGATCCGCCAGCGCTTTGGCAGAGAGGCTGTCGGCTATGGCGCCGTGGCGCTGGAAGCCCGGCGCTCGGTTCCCGATGCCTTCCGCGAACTGGCGGAGAAGGAACTGTGAGTGCGGCGCGACGGCAAGGCCAATGTTTAGGCTGGGCCAGTCCGCGCTGCATTGCCGCTCTGTTTGAGCAGGCCGACCAACCAGGCCAGACCCGCCGCAGTTTCGGACATTTTTCGCACCGCAACCCGGCCACGCCATGCACGCCCAAGAACAACGCTTTGTCGATGAAGGTGGACTTGCAGTTAGCGCATCGGCGCCAAGAAAAACCGGGATGGGACAGCGTGGCCGCGAAGGTTGACAGTGCCGATCCGTCTGGCATTATCGCGTAAGCTCGGAGGATCACTATGAAGAAAACCTATTCGAAGCCTGTTCTGGTCAAAAAAGGCAAGCTTTCGCAGGTTACGGCGCTCGCCAATGGAGCGGGTTCCGGCCCGATCGAGTGAGGTCGTTGAGTCCGACTGTCGCCTGATCTGGCGGCCCGCCTGACACTGGAGATGCGGCATGAAGAAGACCTATTCGAAGCCGGTGCTGGTCAAGAAGGGCAAGCTCTCGCAGGTTACAGCCGATAATGGTAACGGCTCCGGGCCGGTCACCATCTAACAGCCGATCATCCGGACGCCTCGTGCCGTCTGGCCGGGAACAGGGCTTTGGGTGCCCGACGTGGAGAGTGGAAATGAAGAAAACCTATCTGAAACCGGTGCTGGTCAAAAAAGGCAAGCTCTCGCAGGTCACCGCGAACGGTGCTTCCAATCCGCGATAAACCCTTTCACCCCGATTGATCGCGACACGCTTCAGCGCACAACCACCAGATCGTCGAGCACGAGCTGCCAATAGTGGCTCGTTGAAAAACGCACGCGCGTCACCGCCGCCAGCATCGGCGCATAGTGGACGGGCGCCAGTGCCGACAGGACGATCGTGTCGCTGGCGATCAGCCGGTCGCCAAGCCAGCTCTCGACCAGTGCGGTTTCGCCTTCGGACTTCAACCATGCCGCTGTCAGCATCACGGAATGGAACCCGAACGGTTTGTCGCTCGACAATTCGGCCGGGTGTCCGCTGCTCGTATAGCAGACATGGTCTCCCGAGATATTGCCGTTGACGTAGCCTTCGCTGCCTTCGGTATGATCGCGCGCCAGTGCGTTCAGGTTGAACCAGGTCAACCCGGCATAACCGGACGGCACCTTGCGCAGGCCGCGCGTCGTGACATCGTCGAAACCGATGGCCTGCAAGGACGCGGCGCTGTCGACAGCCGCGTTCTCGGGCGACAGCAGGCCGAGTTCGGTCGGGTAGGCCGACAAGGCCAGTCGTCGTTCCATGCCACCGCCGGTGATTTCGATCGCGTCGGCGTCATCGGGCAGATCGAGACGGAAGCCAGCCCCAGCACTTAGCGGATGCACTGCCACCTCTTGCCCTTTCGCCATCACCGAGATGCTCGCCGAAGCACCGTCCGCTACGCGGCCGCTGAGCCGGCGTATCGCAAACAGGCCGACCGGCTGCAGCATTGCTTCCGATACCAGCCCGGTGGGCGAGCCCGGCAGCGGCCGGAGGTGCTGCGACTGGACCTCGTTGGCGCTGCTCGCGCGCCAGCCGGGCGGAACCGACACGGTGAAGCGGTAGCTGCCCGGCACATGGATGGGCGCGGCGCGACGTTTCGTCGACGCCAGGAAATTGGCAAAGCCGCCGCGATTGCTCCGCGCCGCGGCGACGAAGCGGCCGTCGCCATCATGCAGTCTGACCATGATGCCGGCCATCGGGCGGTCGCCGAGCCCGTAGCGGCCGTCGCGATCGGCATCGAAATAGACAAAGGACGAATGATTGAGCTTGCCGTGGTTGCCCGACCAGTCGCGGCGCACGGCGTAGTCGTTGGCCGGATCTTCACGAAGCCGGGCTCTGCGACGAGACCGCGCCAGCCGCCAGGCGAGAGCCGCAACGACAGCGGCGAACCCGACAAGGAGTATTGCCTTGATCACGGACGGCTCAAGCAATGCTGTCGGCCCTGCTCATCTGGATCTCCTGCGCATACATCGATCCATATATCGATGCTGCAGGCGCTTGAGCAACCGGACACGGGACCGGCGGACCACGGCATCGGCGTCACATATCCATTTCAGGCAACTATTCCGGCGACGGTACCGGCGGCTTCGTCGTCAGCGCCGCGCCGAAGGCGGCGACGACGACTGCGGCAATGCCCGCGCATTGCAGCGGGCTCAGGATTTCGTGCAGGAACAGGAAGCCGGCCAGCGCGCCCAGCGCCGGCTCCAGACAAGTCAGCGTGCCGTAGAGCCTGGCCGGCATCCGGGTCAGCGCCACCATCTCCAGCCAGAACGGCAAGGCGCTGGAGAACAGCCCGACCAGCAGCGCGCTGACCAGGATCGCGGGTGCGATCAGGCCGGTACCCGCCTCGGCGAGGCCGAACGGCAGGCCGACGGCAGCGGCAATGACCAGCCCGTAAGCCGTGGTCTGGCTGCCAAGCTCCGCGCCGGCCTTTTGTGCAAAGACGATGTAGAGCGCCCAGCAGCCGCCGGCGGCCAGCGCCAGCATCACGCCGACCGGGTCGAGTGAACTGCCGGAGTGGATGAAGGGCGACAACAGCAATATGCCGGCAACGGCCAGCACCACCCAGACGAAGTCGGTGGCGCGCCGCGACGACAGCGTCGCCACGAGCAGCGGGCCGGAGAATTCGAGCGCCACCGCGACGCCGAGCGGAATTCTGGCGAGCGCTGCGTAAAACAAAAGGTTCAGCGCCGCGAGGTTGACGCCATAGGCGATGAGCCAGGGCAGCACGGCGCGCGACGGCCGCACCCGCCACGGCCTCAGCACCGCCGCCAGCATCAGCGCGCCCACGACCAGCCGCAGCGCCGTGGTGCCGTTGGCGCCAATCAGTGGAAACACGCCCTTGGCGAAGGTGGCGCCGATCTGGATCGACACCATTGCGCCAAGCAACGCGCCGATCGGCAAGGCCTTCGCTTCAGCTACGGCAATCGGCGTCGACGTCAATTCCAGTCCCCCCCGCGGTGCGCCGCAGCGTTGGCCCGAGATATGGATAATAGGCCTGGCTGTCGTGTGGCACGGGCAGACTGTTGATGGGGCAAGACGTGGAAGGCGAACGCCGACGTGTCCAGCCGATAGATGGGTAACACTTTGAACCGGATACATAGGTGACACTTCTCTCCCCCTATGCGTCCGCCGCAGCGCCAAGCGGATTGGTTGGCGCGGCGCTGCGGCGGACAAGCTTCATGTGCCGTGTGTCGATGATGCCGAGCGGGTGGGCATGGAATGAGAGTGTCCATTGTCCGTCTTCGGTCTCCAACGCAGCGACCGGTTCGCCCGCCAGCGCTTGCGAGACATATATGAAGCCGCCATTCCATCGGATCTCGCCATTGTGGCGCACGCGGCGGACCGAGGCCTCGGCCGGATAGACGGGCTCGGGTGGTGTCCTGGGCATGGCGCGCTGTGAGGACCGGTAGTGCTGGGCGGGCGTATCCATGCCCAGCGCCTCATGGGGACGTTCCTCATTGTAGCTGTGGCGGAAGGTCTCGAAGGCCTGGCCCTGTGCCGTTCGGTCGGCTTCCGGTGCCTCGGCCATCGGCAGCATGGTCAGGTGAAAGCGCTCGTGACGTCCGTTCTGCTGTGGCCTGCCGGGTGCGATCCGCTCCAGCGTGATGCCAAGCTTGATGAAGCGCACGAGGAACTCGGGAGCCGTGCGCCTGAGCCGTGCCACGATCTTCTTTGGACCCCAAAGCGGATGCAGCTCCTTGGCCGCCACAATCCGCTCAACCAGATCCTGAGCTGTCGCCCGGCCATGATTGAGCGGGGCTCGCGGCAGGTCGTGCAAACCCTCAGGCCCAAACGTCCGATAGCGTCCTAGCCATTTGTAGCCGTTCTTGCGTGAGATCCCGTAGGCCGCACAAAGCGCAACCATCGTCTCATCCCCAGAAAGACACTCCACAACAAACCGTAGCCGCTCGTCCATGATGCCAGTCTCTCGCCAAACCATCGCCGGTCCTCCGGCGGACAAGAAAACTGTCACCCATGCTATCGGTCCATTCTGTTACCTATCTATCCGGTTCGGACAGACGCATTTCCTCTCCCCCGTCGATCGGGGGAGAGGTGTCGAGCGAAGCTCGACGAAGTGGGGGTCGACCGTTCATCCGCCTGATTGCCTGCCTGCAGGCGTTTCGCCTCGCTTCCGTCGCTCCTGTCTTGCGGCGACCGTGGGTTTCATGAGCGCCTTCCCCCACTCCGTCGCGGCTTCGCGGCGCCACCCCTCCCCCTCCGGAGGGAGAGGAAAATGCCAGCTCGCATAAGCTTGCGCCCTTCCTCGGGGAGAGGAAAAGAAGCTAGCTCGCCAGCCCATACACCAGGCTCACACGTCCATCCGAAAGCGCCTCGGCCTTGCGCAGTTCCAGTCTGTGCCGGGCGTGCACCATGCCGAACAGCGCCTTGCCGTCGCCGGCGAGCAGCGGGTAGACGATGAGCCGCATTTCGTCCACTAGCCCCGCCTGGATCAGGCTGGCGGTGATGCGGGCGCCGCCCATGAGATAGATGTTCTTGCCGGGCTCGCGCTTCAGCGCCGCGATGTCGTCGAGGCTGCGCAGGAAGCGCGTCGAGGCCCAGGCGGCCGAAGTCATGGTGTTCGACAGCACATAGTGCGGGGTTTTCGCGGCAAAGCGCGCCCATTCGAGTTCGGCCGGGTCGACCAGCCTGCCGGTCATCGGCAATGGCTGGTCCGGCTCGTTCTGTTGGATCGCGCTCCAGTAGCGCTCATAACCGGCATACATGACGCCGCCGAGCAGGCAGGCGTCGATCTCAGGCATCAGGCCGTATTCCTCCGACCAGTTGTCGACCCAGTCGGCAAAGCCTTCGGGGCCTTCGATCTTGCCGTCGATGGAGATCTTCATTCCGGTGATCAATTTACGCATGACTTCCTCCTTCGGGCTTGCGGGATGCAAGCACGTTGCCTGGTTTCATTTCCGCTGGCGCGCCGCGGTGTCTGGCGAAGGCGCGTGTTTCGCCGGCCCCTGCGCCGGCATCCGGCGCAAGGGATCGATGGTGCCCGGTTGGACCGGGCGATGCGTCAGGTCAGGTCAGGCCGGCAGGCGCCGGTCGTATTCCGCCACGATACGGCTAAAGCTGTCCCAGAACGGTTCGGGCTTCTCGGCCGCCACGCGGGCAACCAGGAGGTCGAGATGCACGTGCCAGCCTGCGGCATGCATCATCAGGCTCGAGCGGTCTGGCAGGCGGCGGTGGACCAGGGTGAGCAGAACGTCGTCGCCGCGCTGCGCCAATTCGAAGGTGACATTGCCGCTGCCGTTCCAGGTGATGGTGAGCTTGCGCGGCGGATCGCACTCGACAATCTGGTTGTGCATCCGCTGCTCGCCGCCACTGAAGCTGGCCGGCCTGTCGCCGGGCGGGTCGGTCAGTTCGTCATTGCGCCAGACCAGCTCGAAGGAAGAGCCTTCCTCCATCTCCATGTCGCCGGCCGCCAGCCATTTGCAGCGCAGATCGCTCTGCGTCAGATATTCCCAGACGCGCTCCCTGGTTCCGGGCAAAAGCCGTTCGATCCTCAAAGTGGCCGGCTGGATCAGCTGGGCGTAGCCGTCGAAGCTGTTCATCTGATTCATCGGTCGTCTCCCTTGGAAGGTGTTGGCCTGGGTGATTCCGGCTTGGATGGTTCTGGATTTGCCGGTGCCGGCATTGTCTGCGTTGTCGACGTTTTGCGCCCCGCCTCCTCGCGCAAAAGCTGTTCGAGGACATCGAGGCGGCTGTTCCAGAAACGCGCGTATTGGCCGAGCCACTGATAGGCGGTGGCCAGCGGGCGGGCCTCGAGGCGGCAGACATGGGTGCGGCCGCGCACTTCGCGCCGGATCAGCCCGGCATGCTCCAGCGCCTTGATGTGCTTGGAGGCGGCGGCCAGCGACATGGCAAAGGGTTGAGCCAACTCGCTCACCGTACGCTCGCCGCCGGCGAGGTGGTTAAGCATGTTCCGGCGCGTGGCGTCGCCAAGGGCGTGAAAAACCTGGTCCATCTGGGGCGCCTCTAATTCAACCATGTAGTTGAATATAGAGGCGAGATTTTAGATAGTCAACTAGTTGGTTGAATGTTTTGGGGAGAGGCGCTGGCCCCCTACCTCCCCCTTGTGGGGAGGTCGGACCGTAGGTCCGGGCGGGGGTGCTTGGCGCAGGCGAGCGCGAGGAGCGCAATCTCCCCCCTCGTGGGGGAGATGTCCGGCAGGACAGAGGGGGCGCGAAGGATCGCTACGTCTCAGCGAATCCAGATCTTCGGCAAAGCCGTTGCTACATGTAATTGACAGGCCAGCGGGACAGCGCCCCCCTCTGGCCTGCCGGCCATCTCCCCCACAAGGGGGAGATCAGCAGCTTCAATCTCACCCGGCCATGGCCAGCGGCACTGCGCTCTTGTTGGGGATCTGGATGTCGATCTCCAGCGTCGACATGGTCTCGCCGCGGTCCATCGAGACTTGCAGATAGTCCTGGTCGATCTGCACATGCTTGGCGATCACCGCCATGATCTCCTCGCGCAGGATGGAGACGAGATCGGGCTGGCTGCGGTTGCGGCGCTCATAGGCGAGAAGCACTTGCAGCCGTTCGCGCGCCACCGGCGCGCTGGTGCGCCGCTTGAAGATGTCGAGCAGGTTCATGCCGCCCTCCTTCCCAAAAGACGATCGAGGAAGCCCTTGCGCTCGAAGGGCACGATGACCGGCAGCTGTTCGCCCTCGAGGCGCTTGGCCGCGTCGATGTAAGCCTTGGCGGCGGCGTTCAGCGGCTCCGACAGCGTCACCGGCGAACCGAGGTTGGAGGCGCGCAGCACATCCTGGCTTTCCGGAATGATGCCCAGCAGCGGCACCGACAGGATTTCCAGCACATCGTCGATCGACAGCATTTCACCGCGCGCGGCGCGTCCCGCATCGTAGCGCGTGACCAGCACATGCTTGGCGATCTGCTCGCCCTCCTCGGCGCGCAAGGTGCGGGAATCGAGCAGGCCGATGATGCGGTCGGAATCGCGCACCGACGACACTTCCGGATTGGTGACGATGACCGCCTCGTCGGCAAAGCGCATGGCAAGCTGCGCGCCGCGCTCGATACCGGCCGGGCTGTCGCAGAAGACATAGTCGAACACCGAGCGCAGCTTGCCGATGACCTCGGCCACGCCCTCCTCGGTCAGCGCATCCTTGTCGCGCGTCTGCGAGGCCGGCAACAGGAACAAAGTCTCCACCCGCTTGTCGCGGATCAGCGCCTGCGACAGCTTTGCCGAGCCCTGGATGACGTTGACGAGGTCGAACACCACGCGGCGTTCGGCGCCCATGATCAAATCGAGGTTGCGCAGGCCGACATCGAAATCGACCAGCGCCACCTTCTTGCCGGTCTTGGCGACCGCCGCCCCCAGAGCCGCGGTAGAGGTCGTCTTGCCGACGCCCCCCTTGCCCGAGGTGACCACCACTACCTTGCCCATCAATAAAGCCTCCGTTGTTGTTCGTTATGTCGTTGTCGGGCGAGACGCACTAGCTGAAAGGGGCGATGCGCAGCATGCCGTTGTCGAGAAATGCCTGCACAGGCTTGCCCCGGACTGACGGGTCCATCTCCTCGGCCGTGCAATACCAGCCATCCACCGAGAGAAGTTCGGCTTCGTTCCTGCGGCAGAAGACACGCGCCGCCGTGTTGCCTTGAGCGCCTGCCGAAGCGCGGCCGCGCAGCGTGCCATAGACGTGGATCGAGCCGGTGGCGACGATCTCGGAGCCGGAGGCGACGGAGCCCAGCACGATGACGTCGCCATGCGGATGGAAGATCAGCTGGCCCGAACGGATCGGCGAGCGGATCATCAACGTGCCGGCGTCCGGGGCCTTGGTGTCTCGAGGCTGCGTCTTGGCATCGCTCGCCGGTTTCAGATCGCCCGTCTTCAAATCGCCGCCCTCTGCCTTGATGTCACCGGCCGCCTTCATGTCGCTTCCTGCAGTGGCGTCCTCCGCCCTGCCCGCCTTGCGGCTCGGCTGCAGCAGACCGTCGGTGGTCGCCTCCTTGGCGCCGACCAGCACCGGCGGCAGATGCGCGCCAAGCTCGGCGCCGCCGTCGAGTTCGATGGCATAGATGCGGATGCCGCGCTGGCCGAGCAGATCGACCAGCGCTTCGATGGCCACGACATCGGGCTTCAGCACGTTGAGATCGAGCACCACCGGGCGCCCGGCAAAATAGCCCGGCGAATTGCCGACCCAGCGATCGAGGCTCTCCAGCCAAACGTCCAAAGGCGCCTCCGGCGTCAGCGTGAAAGCCACGAAGGAGCGGGCGCGAAAGCGAAGGGACTTGGCCTCGAGGGGAGCGGCAAAGGTCACGGCGGGCGATTCCTTACTGAGAGGTAAACGCTAGGCCGGGCATGGTTAATGAAAGGTTAACGGAGGGGGTGGGATCCCTATTGGCCGCGGATGGATGTTGATGCGTCAGAAATAGCCATCTTTCAAACGCCTCTCTGTCGTAAATCAAAGACCGTCAAACAAAGCGCCATTCGGGTGAGCACAGACAGTTCAACCTCAAGGCGCACGTTGGCCGGCTTTTTCGAACTGCCACGAGCAGTTTAGAGAAGTCTTCAATAAGAGAGCTCTCGATGACTGCGTTTTGGAATTTTCTAACTTCGCTTCAAAGCCCGGCAACCACATTCCTTTTTGGATTGGTGGCGCTGATCATTGGTTCGCTTTTTAATTCGCAACTCAATCGGCGACGTGATGATCGCCTGCGAGCAGAAGAAGCCAAGGCAGTGGCTGCGGCGCTATACGGAGAGATTTTGCCATTAAGACAAGAAGTTGCCATTCTCGCGAAAGTAGTGGCAAAGACCTACTTTGCCGAGGGCACTCAACGTAACCCATCACTTAAGTTTGACGAGACGCTTCTGGAGCGGAATACACTTGCCGACCCTCTTCTCTATCGGTCCCTCGCCTCGAAGCTTGGCCTCCTTGAGCCGGAGCTTGTTCTAGCAATTACGAAGTTCCACGCAGAATATCAATCGGTCCGAAATTGGCTTCCAAAGCTCATCGAGAACGAAAAGCGGGGGTTCAGCTACAGCGTCCTATCGTTGTTGCATCCCGCCCACGAAGTGGTCTTAGGCATTAGTCCCGCACTACGACGCATTGAACAAATCGTTGGAATAACAACACCCGCTGCAGACCCCGAAATGAAGGATGCGATTGAGGCAATTGACATTGAGAGCGAAGCGTTTGCCGACGTAATTTCTTCTTAGTGCAACAACGGCAGCCTCTGCCCCCGAAACGGAACCCCGTAAGTAAAATTATTATTATTATCGCTCCAGCCCGGCCTATTATCGCTTGAACTGATATTATGCGCTATGCGAGTCGACCTCCCCTATCGGATTGTAGAGCCCGATGACTTCGCCCGCCGCTTTCAGATGCGCGCTGGCAGTCTCATGTGGCTTCTTGGTGCCGGAGCATCAGCATCCTCCGGAATCCCAACAGCAGGCGAAATGCTTTGGGAATTCAAACAAGCACTTTATGTGAGTCAGAGGAAAGTGTCGCCGAAGTTGGTTGAGGACCTGACAAATCCGGCTGTTCGGACATTAATTCAGAGCTACATAGCCTCATCCGGTAGATTCCCTACCGAAGGCGCGCCGGATGAATACGCTGCCGTATTTGAGGCCGCATGGCCCAGCGAAGCCGATCGACGCACATACATCGAGTCTAAAACTCGAGGCGCTAAGCCCTCTTACGGTCATCTCGCACTAGCAACGCTGCTTATGGCAGAACACTCCAAAATCGTCTGGACTACAAACTTCGACGACCTTGTTGATGACGCATGCGCGAAAGTCTTTGGTACCACATCGGCGCTCACCACAGTCGGATTGCATGCCCCCGACCTGGCACACGAAACTATCCAAGGGCAGCGATGGCCCGCTCAAATTAAATTGCATGGTGATTTTCGTTTTCGTCGTTTGAAGAACACCCCGGAGGAGCTTCGTCACCAAGACGCCCAACTCAGACGTGTTCTAATAGACGCCTGCAAATCATTTGGCTTGGTGGTGGCTGGTTATAGCGGGCGGGATGAATCAATCATGTCGGCGCTGACCGAAGCGTTGCACCAAGGCACGAGCTTCCCCGGAGGTTTGTTCTGGTTGCATCGTGGCGATTACCCACCTTTGCCAGCCGTAACGTCCCTGCTGGCGCAAGCTGGCGAAATAGGGATCGATGGCGGGCTGGTGAGCATCGAGAACTTTGACGAAACCACTCGCGATCTCGTGCGACTACTTAGAGGAATCGACACGACAACGCTCGATGCTGTTGCAGGCGAACGACGGCGGTGGACTGCCGCACAAGCGCCTGCCGGCAAGAAGGGTTGGCCCGTTATTCGACTTAATGCTCTCCCGATACCCGTTTTACCGTCTACGTGCCGTCGGATCGTATGCAACATTGAGGGCCATGCAGCCGTGCGAGCAGCAGTGGCGGCGGCAGAGGTGGATGTATTATGCACACGGACTAAAGCTGGTGTCCTGGCTTTCGGTGCAGATGCTGATCTGCGTGCCGCGTTCGCGCCTTTCGGAATCACTGATTTTGCTCTTCATACCATCGAACCGCAGCGTCTGCGGAATGAGACGGGCGAACGCGGACTTTTGCGCGATGCTCTCTCGCGTGCTCTTGCGAGAGAGGGTGGGCTTACGATTGACCATCGGCGAACAACCGATCTCTTGGCGCCCTCCGATCCCATGTCATCCACATGGGATGAGTTAAAATCCATCGTCGGCAAATTGTCGGGAGGAGTGGACAAGTTCCCCGGGCTCACTTGGCGGGAAGGTGTGGGCCTACGGATAGATTGGGCAGATGAACGGCCTTGGCTTCTGGTTGAACCGCGCATCGTGTTTTCCGGCCTTTCGGAGGACAACCGCTTTGGGGCGACGGATTTCGCCAGAGAGAGAACCGTGAAACGCTATAACGGCTCACTGAATGCGCTAGTCGGGTTCTGGGCTGCGCGGCTTGCTAAGGGCGGTACTCAACAGCGTGCATTGGGCATTGGCGCGGGTGTCGAAGCTATCTTCCAACTCTCAGATGCAACCGCCTTTTCGCGAAGGATAGGTCCATGAGCAGTGAGGTTGGTGCACATATCTGGCTGCCAGAACCCCTACTTCTGTTTCATCCTGACCGAGTTGGCGACACAGACATTCACCCGCTGCGTGGTTTGCTGCGGTTTGGCCCTTATTCTGCAGGTCTGGTACCCGATCCAATACGCGTAGCGACCATCGCACCTCATGGTGAGAGTCAGGCTGTTTACGATTTTATGAAGGAGCTAAACTCAGCATTCGATCCTCACGAGCGGAAGGATTACTTGCCGAGGTGGCCCGGGTTCAGCACCGTGTTCAACGTTCATATGCGCGGAGCTCTTGCTTCGTGCCATCTGCAACTCGATGCGAATGTCGACCACGATATGGAGAAATCGCCTAGGCCGCATCTTGTCATCGCCGACCGGCTTACTCGGGCGATCCAAGCATTGGACATGCGCCGCGCAGAGTTCGATGTACTTTTCATTTATATTCCAGCGCGTTGGCAAGCAGGCTATGTGGGCACAGCCGGAGATGATTTCGATCTGCACGACCATTTAAAGGCGATGACCGCGGCGCGTGGGTTGCCGATACAGCTTGTTCGCGAAGACAGGGCGCTTGCCTACCCTGACCGCGCGAGTGTGATGTGGCGTATCGGCTTGGCCCTATATGCGAAAGCAGGCGGCGTACCTTGGAAGCTAGCCGACACCGATTCCGAAACCGCGTTCATCGGCATATCGTATGCAGTGCGACCTGTCCTTTCCGACCGTCCTCGTTTCGTTACATGCTGTAGCCAGGTCTTTGATGCGGAAGGAGCCGGCCTTGAGTTCATCGCTTACGACGCCGACGAGGTAGAAATCCAGCGGGAGAATCCATTTATGTCGCGAACTGAAATGTTTCGCGTGATGACTCGCTCTCTCGACCTATATAGGCGCAGGCATGCTGGTCGAGTGCCGCGCCGGGTCATTGTCCACAAGTCGACAGAGTTCAAGTCCGATGAAATTGATGGATGCATGGAAGCACTCCATCTCTGCGAGTCAGTCGATCTGGTTCAAGTTGTTGAAGATATCGGTTGGCGTGGAATTCGTATTGATCCATCAGAAGGCAGTCCAAAAGGAAGGGCCGCTTCTTATCCCGTCGGGCGAGGTTCGCTCCTCAGCCTAGGTCCACGGGATGCACTCCTTTGGATGCGTGGTGCCGTCAGTGGAATTGCTCAGCGTCGGGATTATTTCCAAGGAGGCAAGAGCACGCCGCAGCCAATTAGGCTCGTTCGTCACGCTGGGCATGGACCTTGGGACGAAACCGCCCGCACCGCCTTGGCCCTCTCAAAAATGAACTGGAACAACGACGCTCTCTATGACCATTTGCCCGTTACAATGGGGTATGCGCAGGTTTTGGCGCGCGTTGTAAAACGCATGGATCGCTTGGGAAATGCTCCCTATCAATTCCGCTTCTTTATGTAGCTGAATCGGTTAGGAGAAGAATAGTCCAATCAAGAAACCAACTATCGTTGGCACCACAACCTTAAACCCCGCTCCAAGGGCGGAGCCGATAAGCAGGCGAATTGTCACACTGAAAATCTCCCTGACTCTTCCAGGTAGGACTGCTGGTTGAGGCTTGCCCTCATGGTATTTTGGTTGCGCGAGTCTTAACCATGATACCCGGAATCTCTCGCAGAACGTTGGATCGCCATCAATGCCAGAAACATAGGCGTAGGATACCCAATCCAAGAGATCGCGACGTAGCGTATTCTGCAATTCGAATGATGTGTAGTAACCAATCCGAAGTAAAATTGATGATTCTTCGGTACTACTTAGATCTCCCTTGGCAGGATACAGCATTACCGCGACAGCGCCGGTAGCCCCAAAGCTATAGACCAAAACCGATCCACTTTCCGAAGCGGTTTTTCCCTCATGGTTTAGCCGACCCAAGCCAAGAGGGCGATTCCCAAACTGGAATTGTAGTGTCGGAGGAGGAGCATTCCTTATTGGCTCACCATTGGAATTTTCGATATAGAACTTTTTATGAAATGCGGCGGTCCAATGCTTTAGTGATTGAAAGCGCGTGTTTTCCTGTACCATCGCTTGATAGATCGCTTCGTATTTCTCAAGAAAATCCTGGTATTCCAATCTGAAGTTTGTGTAACGATCCATCGAACGCTGAAAGGGATTTGCCGGCCCGTCTGCCATACGAAACCTCGAAACCGTAAATCTGGGAGCAACGCCGAAAAACAGGCGATCTCATTTTCCAAAACAATTAGCAGTTCAGCCACAAATATCCATAGAAATTAACCCTATTTAAAAATTTCAAAATACCCCCCGGTAAGAACGACTGCCCCTCATCTTCTCTTCAATGTCACTTGAAATACTGCACCTCCCGGTCATGCTTCTCCGCCGCTTCACGCGTATCGAACGTGTCGAGATTCCGCCTTTCTGGGCCTTCTCGTCCTTCTTGCGTAGATGGAGGCGAGTATCTCCCGTCCTTGAGTTTACGGAGGATTATCTCACTCTTCCCGATCAGGATGTCGCCCGCCGCTTCGCCTCAAGCCCCCGTGCGGCCTGCTCAACCGCCGCCCGGTCCGTGCCCAGCCTGTCGATCAGCTCCTGCGCCTCGTCGCCCGATATGCCGGTGCGCACGGCGAGTTCCTCGACGGTCAGGACGTCGGTGCTGGCGATCTCGCGCGGCAGGGCGTCGTCGGCGGTCAGCGGCAGCGCCGCCTCGCGGTCGATTTCGGCCTCGGCCCGGTGCCAGTGGTGTTCGGGGTCACCAGTGCCTTCGCGCTCCCAGATCTGGTAGGCGCGCTGCTGTATCTTGTGATGCCGGTCGTCTTCCATGGTGGTTCCTCCCCTGGGCTTTGAGGACGATCCGAACGACCCCAGAAATCGCGCGGTCGCAATCGTTCGCGGCGCCCTTCGCGCTGGCTACTCGCATTGCCGTCTCGGCCCGCCGGAATATGGCTGGTAGCTGTTGTCTTCCGGACGGTAGGAGCGATAGCGGCTGAAGCAGGAGGCGACATGGTCCGGTTCGCCGCCGGCGGCCGCGTAGGCGCCCGCGCCCTCGACATAGCTTGCCTCTCGCGGCGCGGCGCGGTCGGCGGCGAGATAGGGCGATACGCAGGTGCGCTGCTGTCCGCTATAGGACATGTAGCTGTTGTCCTCGGGATCGTAGGAGCGGTAGCGGCTGGCGCACCAGGCGAGATGCGGCGGCGGCAGTTCGGTCCGCGCGATGGCGCCGGTGACGGTGGGATCGGGCTGCTGCCTGGCCGGGTCCTGGGCTGGCTCCTTGGCGGCGATGTCGGCAGGCGCGGACTGCTCGGGCGGCACACGTTCGAAGTCCTGCGCCGTCTTGTCCACCGGCCGCGCTTTCCGGGTCCACAGCTCCGCCACGCTGACGGTCGGCCTTGCCTCCCGCGCTGGCTTGGCGGCAAGCAGCCAGGCCGCGAAAACCAGCCCGCTGCCGAACACCGCAAGGGTCAGCACGAAGCCGCCGACCAGTCCCAAAATCGCTTTCACTCGACACTCCTTGTGTCCCTGCCAATAAAATGCGGGACATCACGGCTTGTTCCAGAAAAGCAGGCGCGAGGGACCTAAGTCTGACCGACCGACAACCGGCAGCTCGCCGAGAACCGGGTGCGGCGCGATTTTTTTCCACGGTGAAAAATCAAGGGAGCGGTCGAGCAGCCATTGGGCCACGTCGCAGCCGCTATTCCGCCGCCTCGGCATAGTGCTGAGGGACATAGTTGAGGATCGGGCCGAGCCAGCGCTCGACATCGGCCAGCGGCATGGCTTTGCGGCGGGCATAGTCCTCGACCTGGTCGCGCTCGACTTTGGCGACGCCGAAATAATAGCTTTCGGGATGAGCGAGATAGATGCCGGAGACCGAGGAGCCCGGCCACATCGCATAGCTCTCGGTCAGGCTGACGCCGACATTGCGCTCGCCGTCGAGCAGCCGGAACAAGGTCGCCTTCTCGGTATGATCGGGCTGCGCGGGATAGCCGGGCGCCGGGCGGATGCCGCGATAGGGCTCGCCGACCAGTTCGTCGGGCGCCAGCGTCTCGTCTGATGCATAGCCCCAGAATTCCTTGCGCACCTTCTCGTGCATGCGCTCGGCGAACGCTTCGGCGAAACGATCGGCCAGCGCCTTGACCATGATCGAGGAATAATCGTCATTGGCGCGCTCGAAGCGCTCTGATATCGCCACCTCCTCGATCCCCGCGGTGACGATGAAGCCGCCGATATAGTCCGGCTTGCCGCTGTCGGCAGGCGCGACGAAATCCGACAGCGCGACATTGGCCTTGCCGTCGCGCTTGGTCAGTTGCTGGCGCAGCGTGAAGAAGGTTGCCAGTTCCTGCGAGCGTGCCTCATCCGTGAACAGCCTGATGTCGTCGCCGACGGCGTTCGCCGGCCAGAAGCCGATGACGGCGCGCGGCGCGAACCATTTTTCCGCGATGATCTTTTTCAGCATCGCCTGCGCATCCTCGAACAGCTGGCGCGCCGCCGGTCCCTGCTTCTCGTCATCGAGGATCTTGGGATAGCGCCCCTTCAGCTCCCAGGTCTGGAAGAACGGCGTCCAGTCGATGTAGCGCGAGAGCTCAGTCAGGTCCCAGTTCTCGAACACTTTCACGCCGGTGAAGGACGGCTTCGGCGGTTCATAGGCGGACCAGTCCACCTTGTGCGCATTGGCCCTGGCCATTGCCAGCGGCAGCCGCTGCTTGTCGGCCTCGGAGCGGGCATGCGCGTCGGCGACCTTTTTGTACTCGGCCCGCACTCTGTCGACATAGGCGCCCTTGGTCTCGTTCGACAGCAAGGACGAGACGACGCCGACCGCCCGGCTGGCGTCATTGACATAGACCGTCTGTCCCCTGGAGTAGCGGGGATGGATCTTCACCGCCGTGTGCACGCGGCTGGTTGTCGCGCCGCCGATCAAAAGCGGAATGTCGAAGCCTTCGCGCTCTATCTCGGCGGCCATGTGCACCATCTCGTCCAGCGACGGGGTGATCAGGCCGGACAGGCCGATGATGTCGACATTTTGGTCGCGAGCCGTCTGCAGGATCTTCGCCGCCGGCACCATGACGCCGAGATCGATGATCTCGTAATTGTTGCACGCCAGAACGACGCCGACGATGTTCTTGCCGATGTCGTGGACATCGCCCTTCACCGTCGCCATCAGGATTTTGCCGGCCGTCTGGCGCTCACCATTGTCGATGCCATTGGCGGCCTTCGCCAGTTTTTCCGCCTCCATGTGCGGCAGCAATCCGGCCACCGCCTGCTTCATCACGCGCGCCGACTTCACCACTTGCGGCAGAAACATCTTTCCAGCGCCGAACAGATCGCCGACGACATTCATGCCGGCCATCAGCGGGCCTTCGATGACATGCAGAGGCCGCTCGGCCGCAAGCCGCGCCTCTTCGGTGTCGGCGTCGATGAATTCGGTGATGCCGTTGACCAGCGCATGCGAAATCCGCCGCTCGACCGTCCAGTCGCGCCAGGCGAGATCGCGCTCCCTGGCTTCCTTGCCGGCCGTGCCCTTGAAACGCTCGGCGATCTCCAGCATGCGTTCGGTGGCGGTGCCGCCAGCCCTGGGCGCGCGGTTGAGCACGACGTCCTCGCACGCTTCGCGCAACTCCGGCTCGATCGTGTCGTAGACGGCCAGCTGGCCAGCATTGACGATGCCCATATCCATGCCGCGCTGGATGGCATGGTAGAGGAACACCGCGTGCATCGCCTCGCGCACCGGCTCGTTGCCGCGGAAGGAGAAGGACAGGTTCGAGACGCCGCCCGAGATATGCACATGCGGCAGCGTGGCGGTGATCTCGCCGGTGGCCTCGATGAAGTCGACGCCGTAATTGTCGTGCTCCTCGATGCCGGTGGCGACCGCGAAGACGTTGGGGTCGAAGACGATGTCTTCGGGCGGGAAACCGGCCTGTTCGGTGAGCAGCTTGTAGGCGCGGGTGCAGATCTCGACTTTGCGCGCCCTGGTGTCGGCCTGGCCGGCCTCGTCGAAGGCCATGACGACCACGGCCGCGCCATAGGCGCGCACCAGCTTCGCGTGGTGCAGGAACGCTTCCTCGCCTTCCTTCATCGAGATGGAATTGACCAGCGGCTTGCCCTGCACGCATTTAAGCCCGGCCGCGATAATCTCCCATTTCGAGGAGTCGACCATCACCGGGACACGGGCGATGTCGGGTTCGGCGGCGATCAAATTGAGGTACTCGACCATCGCCTTTTTCGAATCGATCAGGCCTTCATCCATGTTGATGTCGATGATCTGTGCGCCATTGGCGACCTGGTCGCGCGCCACGTCGAGCGCCGGGACATAGTCGCCCGCCGTGATCAGCTTTCGGAACCTGGCCGAGCCGGTGACGTTGGTGCGTTCGCCGACATTGACGAAGGGAATCTCGTCGGTCAGCGTGAACGGCTCCAGCCCCGACAGGCGCATCTTGCGCTCGATCTCGGGGATGGCGCGCGGCGGATACTTCTTGACAGCCTCGGCGATGGCGCGGATGTGGTCCGGCGTCGAGCCACAGCAGCCGCCGACGACGTTGACGAGCCCTTCCCGCGCAAAATCCTCGATCTGCGCGGCCATGAAGTCCGGGCTCTCGTCATAGCGGCCGAATTCATTGGGCAGGCCGGCATTCGGATAGGCGCAGACGAAGGTGTCGGCGGCGCCTGAAATTTCGGCCAGATGCGCGCGCATCGCATTGGCGCCGAGCGCGCAGTTGAGGCCGATGGTGAAGGGGCTCGCATGGCGCACCGAATGCCAGAAGGCGGTCGGCGTCTGGCCCGACAGGGTGCGGCCGGAGAGATCGGTGATGGTGCCGGAAATCATCACCGGCAGGTGCACGCCCTTTTCGATGAATATCTCGTTGCAGGCGAAGATTGCCGCCTTGGCGTTCAGCGTGTCGAAGATGGTTTCAATGAGAATGATGTCGGCGCCGCCGTCGATCAGGCCGCGCAGCTGCTCGCCATAGGCCAGGCGCAATTCGTCGAAGGTGACGGCGCGGTAGCCTGGATTGTTGACGTCGGGCGACATCGAGGCGGTGCGGTTCGTCGGCCCGAGCGCGCCGGCGACGAAGCGCCGCTTGCCGTCTTCCTGCTGTGCCCTCGCCGCTGCCCGACGCACCAGCCGCGCGCCGTCCCGGTTCAGCGCGTAGACGGCATCCTCCATGCCGTAGTCCGTTTGGGCGATCGAGGTCGAGGAGAAGGTGTTGGTCTCGAGGATATCGGCGCCAGCGATGGCGTATTGATAATGGATCTCCTTGATCGCCTTCGGCTGCGTCAGGATCAAGAGGTCGTTGTTGCCCTGCTGGTGGCAGGCGCAGCCCGCGAAAGCCTCGCCGCGGAAATGCTCCTCGTCGAAACCGAGACCCTGGATCTGCGTGCCCATGGCGCCGTCGAGAATGAGAATGCGCTCGCGCGCCGCCGCCGTCAGCGCCGCCAGCACTTCGGACCCATCGGGCCTGGCCGCGACGGGGCCGAACAATGCGTCCAGCGATGCAGAATTCTGCGACATTTTTTATCCTTGAGGCGACAACCATCACATAAGGATATCTTTATGTCAACATACGGAATGCAGGCGAACGCGTCGTGGCGATAGTTCGGTGCGATCGGTCATCCCGATCGACAATGTGACGGCGGCGATCATTGGCGCCGCTGCGCCGTGCCTACACCACCACGTCCCGATACAGCCTCACCTCGCCGTCCTGGCCGCGGATGCGCCAGTCCTGCCCGTCCCGGCCCTCGACATGGCATGGCCCGAGCGGCACCTTGCCACCGCCTTCCGGCAGGTCCAGCACATAGACCGGATTGCAGATGCCCGACAGGCGGGCGCGCAGCGCGCCGGCCAGCGCCTGTCCCTGCGCAATCGTGGTGCGCCTGTGCGCCATGCCGCGCGCGAGGTCGCCATGGTGCAGGTAATAGGGTTTGACGCCGAGCCGGTACATCAGTTCGCGGCAGAGTTCCTCCAGCACCTCGACCGTGTCGTTGACGCCCTTGAGCAGGACACTCTGGTTGAGCAGCACGAAGCCTGCCTGGCGCATGACGCGGCAGGCCAATTCGGTGGCCGGCGTGATCTCCCGCCCATGGTTGAAATGGGTGACGATTGTGACCATCAGCCGGCCCTGCAACGCGCCAACCAGCCCCGGCGTGATGCGCGCGGGCAGTACGACAGGCACGCGCGTGTGGATACGCAGCAGCCTCACATGCGCGATCGCCTCGATACGGGCGCGGATTTCGGCCAGCGCCTTGTCCGGCAGCGAAAGCGGATCGCCGCCGGTCAGGATCACTTCGCGGATTTCGGTATGGGCTTCGATATAGGCAAAGGCGTCTTCGAGCGCCTCGCGCGTGTAGCCGCGGCCGATCGAGGTCAGAGACTCCTTGCGGAAGCAGAAGCGGCAAGAGACCGCGCATTGGTAGGTCGCAAACAACAGCACGCGGTCGGCGTGGCGGTGCGTCAGTCGCGGCACCGGACTGAAGGCATGGTCGGCGATCGGATCGTCGAGCTCGCCTTCCGTTTCCGTCAGCTCATCCGGCGATGGAATGACCTGGGCGCGGATCGGGTCGGCGGGATCGTTCCAGTCGATCAGGTCGAGATAGGTTTTTGGGGCACGCACCTTGTGGCGCGTAGCCGCCTCCTGCGCCGCCGCGTGCTCGGCGGGTGACAGCGGCAGCGAGGCGAGATCGCGGACGTGGCGCACGCCCGCGCGGATGTCGTTTTGCCAGGCGGTGTCGGCATCGCGTCCTTCGTCGGCTGTGGCCGAGTCATGGAAAGTTGAGTCTGGGATCATTGGGGCCTCGGGGCAATTCTGGCGGTGCTATCGGCCGGATGGACGGTTCGGTCAACAGCAGTGGCTCGGCGCGGATTGTCGCTGCGCTGCGATCCTTCGCATCCCCCGACTATCGCCGTAATCGACCAGCGCAGCAATTTCAGGCAATCTCACCGATAAGGCGCTCCAAGGGGAGATGGGCGCCGCCTAGGGAGGATCGCCATGAGCAAAATGCCGCGTTATGAGGATGCCGTTCAGCGCTTTCGCATCGAAGATGAGATCGCCCGGCTGTATGGCAACCCTAGAACCGGCATCAATGCCTATGTCGAATGCTGCGGCCGCTACACCGGACAAAACCGGCTGGCGCTGCGCGCGATCTCGGCCGGCGGCGAGCTTCGCGAATTCAGCTTCGACGATCTCGCCGACATGTCCGGGCGCGCCGCCAATGTGCTCAAGGCCGCCGGCGTCGGTGCCGGCGATGTCGTCGCCGGCATGCTGCCGCGCGTCCCCGAACTGGTGGCGCTGATCCTCGGGACGTGGCGCATCGGCGCGGTCTACCAGCCGCTGTTCACCGCCTTCGGTCCGAAAGCCATCGAGCACCGCCTCGGCTATAGCGGCGCCAGGATCGTGGTGACCAACCCGGCCAATCGCGGCAAGCTCGACGAGGTCGAGACATCAGCGCAAATCGCCACCATCCTTGGCAATGGCGGTGAGCTACCTGCAGGCGACATCGATTTCCGCGCCGCGCTTGCCGCCGCCTCGCCCGAGTGCCAGCCGGTGATGCGCAAGGGCGACGACTTGTTCATGATGATGTCGACGTCGGGAACGACCGGCCTGCCCAAGGGCGTGCCGGTGCCGCTTCGCGCCCTGCTCGCCTTCGGCGCCTATATGCGCGACGCGATCGGCTTGCTGCCCGACGACATCTTCTGGAACATCGCGGACCCCGGCTGGGCCTACGGCCTCTATTACGCCATCACCGGCCCGTTGCAGCTCGGCATCGCCACGACCTTCTATGAAGGCGCCTTCAACGCCAAGAGCACTTACGACATCATCGAGCGGCTCGGCGTCACCAGCCTTGCCGGCTCGCCGACCGCCTATCGCCTGCTGATGGCGGAAGGCGCGGAAGCTGCGGCCCGTGTCAAAGGCAGACTGCGCGTGGTGAGCAGCGCCGGCGAGCCGCTCAACCCGGAAGTCATCCGCTGGTTCGACGCAAATCTCGCCGCGCCCATTCACGACCATTACGGCCAGACCGAGAACGGCATGATGGTCAACAACCATCATGGGCTCTCGCACGTCGTGCGCGTGGGCTCGGCCGGCTTCGCAATGCCCGGATATCGCATGGTGGTATTGGACGAGGCCGGCAACGAGCTCGGCCCCAACCAGCCCGGCATCCTCGCCGTCGACATCGCGAAGTCGCCGCTGCGCTGGTTCGACGGCTATCACCAAGCCGAGACGCCAGCGATCACGGGCGGCTACTACCGCACCGGCGACACGGTGGAGTACGAGCCGGACGGTTCGGTCTCCTTCATCGGCCGCGCCGACGATGTCATCACTTCGGCCGGCTATCGCATCGGCCCGTTCGACGTCGAAAGCGCGCTGATCGAGCATCCGGCGGTCAACGAGGCGGCTGTCGTCGGCGTGCCCGATCCGCAGCGCACCGAGATCGTCAAGGCCTTCGTCGTCCTGGCGCCGGCTTACAAGGGCAATTCGGAGCTCGCCGAAGAGCTGGCCCAGCACGTCAAGAAACGGCTGTCGGCGCACGCCTACCCGCGCGAGGTCGAGTTCATCACGGAACTGCCGAAGACCCCAAGCGGCAAGATCCAGCGCTTCCTGCTGAGGAAGGCGGAGGTGGAGAAGCGCAAGGCGTGATTAGGCGCCAATCTCCCCCCTCGAGGGGGAGATGTCGCCGAAGGCGACAGAGGGGGTCGTTGCGCGTGAAGCGCTAACGTCGTCTCGCGCTGCAAAAGGAGTCAGCGCTTCAAGCGCAACGACGCCTCTGGCCTGCCGGCCATCTCCTTCCTCAAGGGGCAGCTCCAACGCCGTCTTTTTTCAGCCCAATGTTGTCATGTATCCTTGGAATCGAACGTAGAGCAGGGTTTATATCATGCGGTGGGTCTGGACGTTTCTGTTTGCGCTGGTGAGCAGCGTGGCTTTCACGGCCTCGCCGGAGGACGACTATGTGGCCGCGCGTGACAAGGCGATTGCTGATATCGCGGCGCTGAACAGTGCGAACGCGGCAATCGAGACCATCGACGCTGAGAACGAGAAGGCGCTGGCCGACCTCCAGCAGCGTCTTGCCGGCATTATCGGGCCGCTGGCGGTCAAGGACTTTCCGCCAACCGGCACAATCAATATCGAAAGCCTCAGCGACTCCGATATCGGCTATGGCATGCTCGATGGGCTGCGATACACCAAGGGCGACGACGGCCCCAGCCTGGTGGCAACGACGCGAGGGCTGCTGGAGCGCTGGCTCCAGTCCAGAACCGCCGAGACCGACGAAAGTTTCAAACTGCCCGCCGGCATCGATGAGGCGCTTAAGCTGGATGCCTTCTATACCCAGGCGATCAACAGCGACGCCGCCTTCGAGGGAACGCTCGACTTTCCATTGAAGAAACCCGAAGGCGCCGACATCGCCTTCGCACGGCTCGGCGGCTGGACGCAGGACGTCGGGCCGATCTATGAGCAGGAAGTCATCGTTACGCTCGTCAAAGGCAACAGCGTGAGAATTATCGCAGCGCCGGCAGCCCCTGCCGTTCCGAAGATCGCCGCCTGCGACGCCGTGTGGGCTGCTGCGGACGCCGCCGCGCAGAAATTCCAGGAGGCCTACCAGGCATCGGACCTGAAGGACGAAAAAGCGTTCGAGTCCTCCAACGCCGCCTGGGACAAGGGCGACAGCGACTACCGGGCCTGCATGGCGCAGCGCCTGCCGGCTGACCCGGCTTTCCCGGCGCTGCTCGCCCAGGCGCAGGCGCTGGCCGATCAAATGGCTGGGAAGTAAGCCTCCCGCAAGGGCCCGCGCGGCAAGATCAGGCGGCTTGTTGCAATCTGAGGCGAATATGACTTCGCCGCTGGGTTGCAGAACGCTGCAACCTGGCGTCCTACTTTCGGACACTCATTCAGATTTCGGCTGGACCCTGGCAGCCAAAAGCTTACCGTTTGTTCTCGGATTCGTCTCGAAGCTCAAACTTAAGCTTTAGCTACTATGGTCGACCGAAGGACTACTGTCCTGGAAAGGTCTTCGGATCGAGTTGGCAGGTGCAATGCTCAATTCCGGCCGGTTGAAACGGGCCGTTTTTTCTTCCGCCAACTTGCCGGCGGCGATTGCCTTTGTCGTGCTTCTCGTCTGCGCCCTGGTTGCCGACCAGAGGAACAGAGAGGTCTCCGATCAGCTGGCGCGCGCCGACGTCCTGGCCAAGGTCAACATCATACGCGCCAAGCTCGAAGGCAACATAGGCGGCAATCTCCAGCTGGTTCAGGGTCTCGTTTCGACAATCGTTACCGAGCCCTATATGGGCCAGCAAAGATTTGCGGCACTCGCCCGTAATCTGTTCGAGCAAAAATCGCAGTTGCGCGATATTGCCGGCGCCCCCGACCTCGTCATCGCGCTGATGTATCCGCTGGAAGGCAATGAAAAAGCCATCGGGCTGGACTACCGCAAGAGCGATACGCAACGCATGGCCGCGCTTCGCGCCCGTGACCAGCGCGCGCTGGTGCTCGCCGGGCCGGTCAAACTGGCGCAAGGCGGACGTGGCTTCATCGGCCGTATCCCGGTCTTCGTGCCGACGGCGGGTGGCGGCGACCGTTTCTGGGGTATCGTCTCGGCCGTGATCGATGTCGATCGGCTCTACGCTGCCAGCGGACTGACCGACCCTGATCTGGATATCGATGTGGCGCTTATCGGCAAGGATGCGCTCGGCGGCGGCGGGGAACTGTTCTTCGGCGGCGATAATGTCGTGTCCGGCAATCCGGTGATGGCAGAGGTGCAATTGCCTTCAGGCTCCTGGCAAATTTCAGCCATACCGAAGGGCGGCTGGCCGACCGCTCCGAAAAATGAGTGGCTGTTGCGTCTGCTCATGGCGCTTGCCGGCGCGCTGGTGGTGCTGCCGATCCTCGTGGCAGGACGTCTTTTCGGTGAGCGGCAGAAAAGTGACGCCGAGTTGAGGCGCCTGTCCCGGCGGCTGGAGCTGGCGTTGGAAGCCTCTGCTATAGGCGTGTGGGAGCACGATACCGTCAGCAACGAACTCGTATGGGACGACCGCATCAACGAAATCTATGGCAAACCCGGCGGCGGCAAGACCCGTAGCTATGACGACTGGGCGCTGGCGATCCATCCCCAAGACTTCGAACGGGCTAAAGCAGATTTCGATTCGGCTGTTGCAACACAAGGCCCCTACTCTTCGCAGTATCGGCTCCTGCGGCCGGACGGCACCATTCGCCATGTGCGCACCCGCGCCAGTTTCTTCCGGGACATCGACGGCACGCCAAAAATGATCGGCGCCGAATGGGATGTGACAGGCGACGTGCTGCTCAACGAGAATCTCGTGCGTGAACGTCGCCTTTCAGAATCGAAAAATGCCGAACTGAACCTGGCCAAAGCCCGCATCGAGCATGTCGCGATGCATGATTCGCTGACCGGTCTGCCCAACCGTCGGTATCTGGACGAGATGCTTGCCGAAAACCGCGAAGCCGACGGCCGTGCGGCGTTGCTGCATCTCGACCTTGACCGGTTCAAGCAGATCAACGACACGCTCGGCCATGCAGCGGGCGATGCATTGCTGGTGCATGCTTCGAAAGTCATCAAGGCCAGCGTCGGCAGTGCCGATTTCGTTGCGCGCATCGGCGGCGACGAGTTTGTCGTGCTGAGCCATGGACGCGACGACAAGGAACTCGCCGCGCTGGCCGACCACATTATCGATGCGATGCGCCAGCCGGTCGACTATCTGGGTCACCAGTGCCGGTTCGGCGTCAGCATCGGCATTGCGGCCAATAGCGGCGTCGATGCAAGGCAGTTGCTTGTCAATGCCGATCTGGCGCTGTACCGGGCGAAAGGCCGCGGCCGCAACCGCTACGAGTTTTTCAACGAAGAGCTGCAGAGCGAGATCGTGCGGACCAAGCAGACCGCCGACGAGATTCTGGGCGGGCTCGAGCGGAACGAATTCATCGTCTACTATCAGCCGCAGTTCGACGCCAAGACGCTGGAGATCGTCGGCGTCGAGGCGCTGTCGCGTTGGGATCACCCGCAACGCGGCATGCTGACCCCCGACGCCTACATCAAGGTGGCTGAAGAACTCAATGTCGTGGCGCTTATCGACCGCACCGTCCTGGAGCAGGCGCTCGATAATTTCGAGCGTTGGTCGCGCAGCCACCTCAACATCCCGCGCGTCTCGGTCAACGTTTCCGCACGGCGCCTGGAAGACAGGGACCTGATCAAGGGTTTGCGCAAGCTTCCCATCAAGGAAGGGACCGTGTCGTTCGAACTGGTGGAGTCGATTTTCCTCGACGAAAACGACGAGCTGGTCAGCTGGAACATCGAACACATCAAGGGGCTCGGCATCGACGTCGAGATCGACGATTTCGGCACCGGGCATGCCTCGATCGTCTCGCTGTTGAAGTTGCGGCCCCGTCGCCTCAAGATCGACCGCCAGCTGGTTACCCCCATCACCAGCTCAACCGCACAGCGGCAGCTTGTGTCGTCCATCATCGACATCGGCAAGTCGCTCGGGATCGAAGTGATCGCCGAGGGCGTCGAGACGATGGAGCACGCGCGCATCCTGAAAGAGCTTGGCTGCGACATCCTGCAAGGCTTCCTGTTCGGCTACCCGATGGATGCCAAAGTCTTCAAGGCCTTCGCGCAGTCGCGCAAATGGCTGGCGGCGAGCTGACAAATCCTGGCTTTGCTGGACGCAAATGCGGACGCAGGACCTGCGTCAGATCCGCAGCCCCGGCGCCTCGTGCCCGGTCCTCTCCACATATTCGGTATAGCCGCCGCCATAGGTGTGGATGCCTTCTGGCGTCAGTTCCAGCACGCGGTTGGAGAGTGCGGCCAGGAAATGGCGGTCGTGCGAGACGAACAGCATGGTGCCTTCGTATTGCGACAGCGCCGTGATCAGCATCTCCTTTGTGGCGATGTCCAAATGGTTGGTCGGCTCGTCCAGCACCAGCAGGTTGGGCGGGTCGAACAGCATCAGCGCCATTACCAGGCGCGCCTTTTCGCCGCCCGACAGCACCCGGCATTTCTTCTCGATCTCGTCGCCGGAAAAGCCGAAGCAGCCGGCGAGTGCCCTGAGCGGCGCCTGGCCGGCTTGTGGAAACGCGTCCTCCAGCGTCTGGAACACGGTGCGTTCGCCCTCCAGCACCTCCATGGCGTGCTGGGCGAAATAGCCCATTTTCACACTCGGCCCCCGAGCAACTGTGCCGGCATCCGGGTCAGACGCGCCGGCCACCAGCTTCAGCAGCGTCGACTTGCCGGCGCCGTTGACGCCCATGATGCACCAGCGCTCGCGGCGGCGGACCTGGAAGTCCAGCCCCTCATAGATCGAGCGGCTGCCATAGCCCTTGTGGACGTTCTTCAGCGTCACGACATCTTCGCCGCAGCGCGGCGCCGGCTGAAAATCGAAATTCACGATCTGACGGCGCTTGGGCGGCTCGACACGATCGATCTTGTCGAGCTTCTTCACCCGGCTCTGCACCTGGGCGGCGTGTGACGCCCGCGCCTTGAAGCGCTCGATAAAAGCGATCTCCTTGGCCAGCATGGCCTGCTGGCGCTCGAACTGCGCCTGCTGCTGCTTGTCGGCGATCGCCCGCTGCTGCTGGTAGAATTCGTAATTGCCGGAATAGGCGGTGAGCGAACCGGCGTCGATCTCGACCACCTTGTTGACGATGCGGTTCATGAACTCGCGGTCGTGCGAGGTCATCAGCAGCGCGCCCTCATAACCTTTCAGGAACTGCTCCAGCCAGATCAGGCTTTCGAGATCGAGATGGTTGGACGGTTCGTCGAGCAGCATGACATCGGGCCGCATCAACAGGATGCGGGCCAGCGCCACGCGCATCTTCCAGCCGCCGGACAGTTTGCCGACATCGCCGTCCATCATTTCCTGGCTGAAGCCCAGGCCGTCCAGCACTTCGCGGGCGCGGCCATCGAGCGCATAGCCGTCGAGTTCCTCGAAACGGTGCTGCGCCTCGCCATATTTCTCGATGATCTCATCCATCCGGTCGGCCTGCTCGGGATCGGCCATGGCCGCCTCGAGTTCGGCCATTTCGGCCGCCACGTCGCTGACCGGCCCGGCGCCGTTCATCACTTCGGCCACAGCACTGTGGCCGGCCATGTCGCCGACATCCTGGCTGAAATAGCCGATGGTGACGCCGCGATCGACCTGCACCTGGCCCTCGTCGGGCTGCTCCTGGCCGGTAATCATGCGAAACAAAGTCGTCTTGCCGGCGCCGTTCGGACCGACAAGGCCGATCTTCTCGCCCTTCTGTAGCGAGGCCGAGGCCTCGATGAAGACAAGCTGGCGGCCGTTCTGTTTGCTGATGCTTTCAAGACGGATCATGCGACTGGAAGAACCTTGGAGGATTTTCCCCGGCCCTTACGCGATCGGCCGCGCCAGAGGAAGCGCCCATTTGACGCCGCGCGCAAAAGCCGCTGCGGTCCGCACCTCCAGAATGCAAAACAGCCCGCCGCGCGATTTTGCGCAACGGGCTGTTTTTGAACCAGCTTCTGTACTCAGTTCGGTGCGGGCACTTCCGCTTCTATTGACGGCACCTGCTGGGCGGCGAGCGAGGCGAGCTTGCCCCGTCTGACGAGTGTCGGCTTCTCATAGGATCGTTTCATAAATGCCCCTCTCTTACACAAGCGGAGACTGTTCCGCCGAACTCGCCATGTCAATAAGCAGCGGTAGTGAGGTGCTTTGGCTGTGTCCGACGAATTGTCACTTCGCGTCGTGGAAAATGATCCCCACTGTATGCCGCCTGCCGGAGCGCAGGCGGCTGACGCCGTGCCTGAGGTTGACGCGGTAATGGCCTTTCGTGCCTTGCACCGGGCGGTTGTGGACAGCAAAGATCACCGCATCGCCCCGGGTCAGCGGCACCACTTCGGCACGGCTTTGCATGCGCGGGCGCTGTTCGGTCAGGACGAATTCGCCGCCGGTGAAATCCTCGCCGGGCTGCGACAACAGGATCGCCACCTGCAGGGGAAAAGCGAGATCGCCATAGAGGTCCTGATGGAGGCAGTTGAAGTCGCCGGGGCCATATTGCAGGAGAAGCGGCGTCGGCCGCGTTTGGCCGCTTTCGTGGCAAAGCTGGAGGAAGGCGGCGTGGTCATCGGGATAGCGCCGTGCAACGCCCATGCGTTCGTTCCAGTCGTTGGCGACGCCGGCGAGCCTGGGATAGAGCGCGGTGCGCAGGCCACCGACCAGATCCGGCAGCGGATAGCGGAAATAGCGGTACTCGCCCTTGCCGAAGCCATGGCGGGCCATCACCACATGGCTGCGGAAATGGTCCTCATGCGGATAGAGACCGGCGATCTCGGTGCACTCCTCGGGTGAAAGCAGCGCCGGCATGACGGTGCTGCCGTGGCTGTTCAGTTCGCCGATCAGAGCACTCCAGTCCTGCGCTGCGATGCGCGCTTCGGCCGAATGGGCTGCGCGTTTGGTGCTTGTCGAATGGATGGTCATGGATGCCTCCTTTGATGTGATCAAAGTGGGGCGAACGGCGGGCGTGAACCACCCGATTCCTGCGGAGGTGAAGCGCGATCTTCCCCTTCGCCCCTGTGGGAGAAGGGAAAACGCGCTTCACCGCTTGCGATACACCTCCAGCTCCGGGTCGAGATCAACGCGCACCGCATTCGTGAACACGCAGGTCGCCACCATGATGCCGGCGAAGGCGACGAGGTTGACCAGCAGTGTGTCGTCGTAGCGAGCCTTGAGTGCCGCCCAGACATCGTCGGGAACGGCGTTGGTATCGGCAGCGACTGCCTTGCCGAATTCGATCAGCAAAGCTTCTTCAGCGCTGGGCTCGATCGCCTCGGGATCAAGACCGCTGTCGATCAGCGCGCGGCGGAAGAAGGTAAGCGGTATCTCGGCGCGGCATCTCTCGGAGATCGCCAGCGACAACAGCCAGACAGCGCGGTCGTCGAGTGCGGGCTTGAGCAGATCGCGCAGGGTGAACCATTCGGCATAGATGCGGTGGGCCGCCGGTGAATGCAGCAGGATGCGCTTCATGTTGGTCATGCGTCCGCGCAGGCCAAGCTCCCTGTCGTGCTCGGCGCGGATGTCATGCGATGCCGAGGCGTAGTCGATCGGCGGGATCATGGCCATGGGACGGTCCTTGGTTGGTGGCAGCGAGGCATTCTGCGAAGCCCTCACCCAAGCGTCGTATGCAATTGCGGCGCGGCGCGCAGCGTGTTGGACACCGTGCAGATCGCTTCGGCGTCCTCGACGATCCGCTGCTTGGTCGCAGCGTCGAGATCGCCTGAGATGTCGAGCCTGATGTTGAGCCTTTCGACGCGCGACGGCTCGTCCTTGGCCTTCTCGCCGCCGACCTCGGCGCGCACCTCGCCAAGCGCGGCGGCAACCCCGAGGCGGGAGGCGGCGATGCGCGCGCTCAGCACCATGCAGGCGGCGAGCGAGGCGTAGAGCAGGTCGAGCGGATTGAAGCCCGGCGCGCTGACGCCGGTGACGACATCGACTGCACCGCCGGTCGGAGTGGTGATGGAAGGCAAGCCGCCGGGCTGCAGCGTCGCCGTCGCGCCGGTGACGCGGGTTCTGACCTTCAACTCAGCCATCGCAAAAACCTTTCAGCCGGCAGCCCGGCAAAGATCAGGGGCACTGTGGCGCGCACACGAGTGCGATTTGCACACGCGTTGCGGTGCCGAACAACATGCATGTGATTAGACACTACCGGCAAACAGGTGCCTACTGCATTGTCCACGGGGATGCGGATAACCGAGGAGAGGCCCATGATTGCGCTCAATGTAAACGGCGAGGATCGCAGTGTCGACGTGCCGGACGATATGCCATTGCTGTGGGTGCTGCGCGATGTCATCGGCCTGACCGGCACGAAGTTCGGTTGCGGCATCGCCCAGTGCGGCGCCTGCACGGTGCAGCTTGACGGGCAACCGGTGCGATCCTGCGTGTTGCCGGTCGCGTCGGTTGGGTCGCGCCATGTCACCACCGTCGAGGCGATCGATGCGACGCCATCGGGCAAGAAAGTGCAACAGGCATGGCTCGACCTTGAAGTCATCCAGTGCGGCTATTGCCAGTCCGGCCAGATCATGTCGGCCTCGGCGCTGCTGGAGCGCAACCCCGACCCGAGCGACAGCGATATCGACGCCGCCATGTCCGGCAATATCTGCAGGTGCGGCACCTACACGCGAATAAGAGCGGCCATAAAACAGGCCGCGAAGGCCTGAGGGAGATAGCCAGCCATGAGCAAGCCGTCCTCCTCCCCCACCCAAAAATTCACCTCGCGCCGTGCCTTCCTGCAGGGCAGCGGCCTTCTGCTCGGCTTCACCATGCTGGGCGCCGGCACCAGGCCCGGTTTTGCCGCCGCCGAACCCGTCGAGGGCGACGTCACCGCCGCCTTTTCACCCGATGCTTTTATCCGCGTCGACAGCGACGGCAAGATCACTTTCATCCTGCCCAACATCGAAATGGGCCAAGGCACGCACACCGGCGAAGCGACGTTGATTGCCGAGGAACTGGAAGTCGGCCTGGACCAGGTGAAGGTCGTCGACGCGCCGCCCAACGACAAGCTGTACGCCACCGCTGCGCTTGGCGGCCAGGCAACGGGCGGCTCGACCTCGATGCGGGCAACCTGGGAATCGCTGCGCAAGGCAGGCGCCGTTGCCCGCACGATGCTGGTTGCGGCAGCAGCCGCGCAATGGGCGGTTCCGATTTCGGAATGCAGCGCCAAGCTTGGCGTGGTCACGCATCTGCCGACAGGCCGGCAGCTGGCCTATGGCGCGCTCGCCGACGCGGCCGGCAAGCAACCGGTGCCGAGCGACGTCAAGCTCAAGGACCCCAAGGATTTCCAGCTAATCGGCAAGTCGCTGCGCCGGGTCGACACGGCGGGCAAGGTCAATGGCGCAGTGGTCTACGGCATCGATGTGCGCGTGCCCGGCATGAAGGTGGCGACGGTCGCCGCCTGTCCGGCGATCGGCGGCAAGCTCGGCGATGTGGACGAGACGGCGGCACGCGCCGTCCCAGGCGTGCGCGATATCGTCAGGCTGGACAATGCGGTCGCCGTGATCGGCGATCATTTCTGGGCGGCCAAGAAAGGCCTCGAGGCCCTCACCATCACCTGGGACGAAGGCGCCAACGCCAGGCTTTCAAGCGCCGATATGATGAACACGCTGAAGGCTGCGTCCAAAAACAAGACACCGATCATGGCGCGCCAGGAAGGCGACGTCGCCGGCGCGCTGAAAGCCGCCGTCAAGACGGTCGAGGCGAGCTATGAGCTGCCGTTCCTGGCCCATGCGCCGATGGAGCCGGTCAACTGCGTCGTGCATGTGCGCGCCGATGAATGCGAGATCTGGCTCGGCACCCAGGTGCCCACCCAGGCGCAAGGCTGGGCGGCACAGGTCACGGGCTTTCCGCTCGACAAGATCATCGTGCACAATCACCTGATCGGCGGCGGCTTCGGCCGCCGGCTTGTCGCTGAATATGTCGGCCAGGCGGTGGCGATCGCCAAACAGGTGAGCTACCCGGTCAAAGTTATCTGGACGCGTGAAGAAGACATCCAGCACGATCTCTACCGGCCGACCTACTACGACCGGATATCAGCCGGTCTCGGCGCCGACGGCTTGCCAACCGTGTGGATCGACCATGTCGCCGGCGGTTCGGTGTTGGGTAATTACATCCCCGGCGGCTGGCCTCAGGACAAGCTTGACGACGATGCCGTCGAGGGCGCCGCCAAACCGCCCTATGATCTGCCGGTCATCCAGGTCGACTGGGTGCGCGAGGATCCGCCGGTGCCGATCACCTGGTGGCGCGGTGTCGGGCCGACGCACAATGTCTTCGTGGTCGAAAGTTTTATGGACGAACTCGCCTATGCGGTGGGCAGGGATCCGGTGGAGTATCGCCGGGCGCTGACCAAGAACCAGCCGCGGGCCGCAGGCGTGCTCGAGCTTGCGGCCGAAAAGTCGGGATGGGGCTCGCCGCTTCCGGCCGGCAGCGGCCGCGGCATTTCCCTGCACGATGCCTTCGGCAGCTTCATGGCCGCGGTGCTGGAGATCTCGGTTTCAGCGGCCGGCGAGATTACGCTGCAGCGCGCGGTGGTGGCCGTCGATTGCGGCATCGCCATCAACCCAAACACGGTCGAAGCCCAGATCGAAGGCGGGTTGATCTTCGGCCTGTCGGCGGCGCTCTACAGCGGCATCACTTTCAGCAATGGCCGCGTCGACCAGAGTAATTTTCACGACTACCGCATCCTGCGCAACAATGAGGCGCCGAAGATCGAGGTCTATCACGTCAAGAGCCTGGAATCGCCCGGCGGCATCGGCGAGACAGCAACGGTTTCGGCCGGGCCTGCCCTTGCCAACGCGATCTTTGCCGCGACGGGAAAACGCCTGCGCAGCCTGCCCATCGACCGCAACCAGCTGAAGAGCGACGGCGCCGACAAGACCAGCGTGTCGATGGTGCCGCCGCCCGCAGCACCCTTGCTGGCGGTGCTGGCGAACAGCAGGGAGCGCCCGGAGACCGGCATCGAAACCGAAGCCGAAGCGCTGTGAGGGCCAGGCCATGAGAAGCTTGGTCCGCATCCTCCTCGCTGTCGTGGTCGTCATCGCCGCCGGCGTTGCGATCTTCCTGTTCAAACCGGCGTCGCTGCCGGACGTCTCCATGGCGGCGGCGAAACTGCCGACCGGTCAGGCGCTGATCGATCGCGGCGAATATCTGACGCGCGCCGCCGATTGCGTCGCCTGCCACACAACCGGAGGCGGCCAGCCCTATGCCGGCGGCCTTGCCTTCAAGCTGCCGTTCGGCACCGTCTATTCCCCAAACATCACCGCCGACAAGGAAACCGGCATCGGCGACTGGAGCGACGCGGAGTTCGTGCGTGCCTTGCATCAGGGCATCGACAAGCAAGGCCGCAATCTCTATCCGGCCTTTTCCTATGCCTCCTATGCCAGGATGGCCACGGAAGATGCGCTGGCGATCAAGGCCTATCTGTTCAGCCTGCCGCCGGTGCACGCCGAGGCGCCGAAGAACGATCTGAGTTTTCCGTTCAACCAGCGTTATGTCCTGCGGTTCTGGAACCTGTTGTTCGTTCCCGACGGTCCGTTGCCACAAGACGAAAAGCAGAGCGCGGAATGGAACCGCGGCGCCTATCTCACCGAAGCGATGGCGCATTGCGGCGAATGCCACACGCCCCGCAACCTGTTCTATGGGCTCGACAACAGCAAGAAATTCGCCGGCGCCGAACTGCAGGGCTGGAAGGCCTACAACATCAGTTCGGACAAGACGACCGGCATCGGAAGCTGGAGCGAGGAGCAGCTGTCCAACTATCTCTTCAAGGGTCATGCGGAAGGGCGTGGTGCGGCCACCGGCAACATGGGCGAAGCCGTCGACTACAGCCTGCGCCATTTGACGCCGGAAGACATCAAGGCGATCGTCACTTACGTAAAAACCGTTCCGCCGCAAGTCAGCAGCGACAAGGCGATCGTCGAAGTCGAGCCGCCGGCAACACTGACGACGTCCATCGCCTACGCTCCGTCTGCCGATTCAGTGGCGCAAGGCGGGCTCGGCCTGAAGCTGTTCCAGGGCGCCTGCGCCAGCTGTCACGGATGGAATGGTGAAGGGTTGCAGACGCCCTACGCGGCACTGCGCGGCAGCCGCACGGTCAACGACCCCGACGGCACCAATCTGATCCAGGTCATCCTGAAAGGCGCGCATATGACGACGCCGCTGGGCAAGCAGGCCATGCCGGCTTTCGCCAACGCCTATTCGGATACCGAGATCGCAGCCCTCGGCAACTATGTGCTGGCGCATTTCGGCGGCAAGCAATCCGCCATCACGCCAGCCGACGTGGCCAAAGCGCGGGCGCAGTGAAGGACGGCGGTGGGGTCACCGGCAGCCGCGCAAAATGTGTTTCTGAATCTTGCCGGAGGCGGTGCGGGGCAACGCGTCGGTGAGCAGGAATTCCTTCGGCACCTTGTAGCGGGCGATGCGAGCCGCACAGTGCGCCGCGAGCGCCGCCGGATCGAGGACGCAGCCAGCCTTCAGCACGACGAAGGCGCGGCCGACCTCGCCCCAGCGCTCGTCGGCGATGCCGATGACAGCCGCTTCGGCAATGTCGGGATGAGCGAGCAACGCCATTTCGACCTCGGCCGGATAGACGTTCTCGCCGCCGGAAATGAACATGTCCTTGCGGCGATCGACCAGGGTGACGAAGCCGTCTTCGTCCCGGCGCGCTATGTCGCCAGTGCGGAACCAGCCATCCGATGTGAAGGCCTGTGCCGTCGCGTCAGGACGGTTCCAGTAGCCCGGCGTGACGTTGGGGCCGCTGAGCCAGATCTCGCCCGCCTCCCCGGCCGCGGCGTCGTGGCCATCTTCGTCGACGATGCGCAAGCACAATGATGGCGCCGGCAGGCCGGCAGAACCCGCCTTGCGGGCGATCTGGCCGGCCTCGACCGGCATGCCGAGCACGGTACCGGCCTCGGTCATGCCGAAGCCATCGACCATGCGCACGCCCTGCTCCAGCCACCAGAGGATGTCGGCGGCGGGATTGGGCGCGCCGCCGGTGAAGATGGCAGTCAGTGTGGTCCAGTTTGCCGGCGAGAACGCGGCATCTTCGCGCAGCATTTTGGCCATTTGCGGGACGCAGAAATAGTGGGTGACGCCGAGGTCGGGATCGGCCAGGCGGCGGTTGGTGAGGCCGGCCTCGAAGCCGGGCGAGATCAGCACGGTGCCGCCCTGCAGCAAGGGCGGACGCAGGCTGGTGATGAGGCCGATGACATGGAACATCGGCGCGTCGCAGAGGAAGACGCTTGAATTGCCGACGCGGCCCAGCACGCCGAAATTGACCGCGGTGGCGAAGGCGTTGGCCTCGGTGATGATCACCCCCTTCGGCCGGCCGGACGTGCCCGAGGTGTAGAGGATGATCGATGGATGATCGGCCGGCGGCAAAGGCCGGCGCGGCGCCGGCGCTTGCGCGTCCACCGCCGCGGCGAAGGCAGCGATCTCGACCGGCACGCAGCCCTCGGGCGGCGCCAATTCAAACGCGGTGTCGTGCAGCAGCAGCGCGGGATCGCAATCGGCTAGGATTGCCTGTTGCTCAGGTGCAGCGAGGCGCCAGTTCGCCGGCACGAAGACGGCGCCGAGCCGCATGGCGGCCTGCTGCAGGATCAGGAGATCGACACTGTTGCGGGCGGCGGTGGCGATGCGCTGCCCCGGCTCGATGCCGTAGCCGCTCTCAAGGACGGCGACAGCGCGCTGGATGGCTTCGTCGAACCTGCCGTAGGTCCAGCGCCGCCCGGAAGCGAGGTCGACGCATGCAAGACGCTCTGGCTGCGTCTCGGCATGCAAGGCCACGGGATCGGGCGTCGTCCAGGCCGGCATCTGCATCTCCTCCCAGATCGGATATTGGCTGATCACCTCGCCTTGTCATAGGCGCCGAGGCCGGGCTTGTAGCTCTTTTCGTCGATGAACTGGCGGATGCCTTCCTTGCGGCCGTCATTGTCGTAGGAATTGGCCGCCTCCTGCGCGCGCACCAGATAGTCCTCGGCATTGTCGTAGGTCATCTCGGCGACGCGGCGGATGGCGTCCTTGGTCGCCTTCAGCGCCACCGGGTTTTTCTTCAGCAGGATGTTCGCCACCTCGGTAACTCGTGGCTTCAACTCCGCCAGCGGCAGGCTTTCGTTGACCAGCTTCCAGGCCGCCGCCTTCCTGCCGTCGATGAGTTCGCCGGTCAGCGCGTGGTACATGGCGTCGCGCATCGACAGCAGGTCGACCACCACCTTGGTGGCGCCGCCGCCGGGCAGGATGCCCCAGTTGATCTCCGACAGCGCGAATTGCGCCTCGTCGGCGGCGAAAGCGAGGTCGCAGGCAAACAGCGGGCCATAGCCGCCGCCAAAGCACCAGCCATTGACCATGGCGATGGTCGGCTTGCGGTACCAGCGCAGCCGCCGCCACCAGCCATAGGCCTCGCCTTGAGCCTTGCGGACGGCGCCCAGCCCCTTGGCCTCGGTCTCGCGAAAATACTCCTTGAGATCCATGCCCGCCGACCAGGCATTGCCTTCGCCCGACAGCACCAGCACGCCGACATCGTCGCGGTATTCGAGCTGGTCCAGCACTTCCATCATGCGCCGATTGAGCGCCGGGTTCATGCAATTGCGTTTTTCAGGGCGATTGAAGCGCACCCAGGCGATGCCGTCCTCGATGTCGAAGGCAACGGTGTCTTGGGTCATGGCAATTCCCCTCCTGCTTGCGTTCCTGTGTGACGAGGCAAGAGTTGCGCTCCTCCCCGACATGTCATCAATAGCTATGTGACATAGCCTTCATAATTGCTATGTCGCATAGTATTTTCTCCTTGACAAGAGCCTTGATCGCGGTGATCGCTTGCAGCATGAACGAGACGGCAGATCGCACCGCATCCGGCAAGGCGAGCAGGGTCGCGCCCGAAGACAGGCTCGACGCGCAGATCGGCTACAATCTGCGGCGCGCTTCGGCGCTGGCGCTCAATGATTTCGCGGTCGAGCTGGCCGATGCGGCGCTGCGCCCGGTCACCTATGGCATGCTGGCGCTGATCGACGAAAGGCCTGGCATTCGGGCCGCCGAGCTTTGCCGCCTGCTCGGCATGAAGAGCGCGAACATGGCGCCGCTGTTGGCCGAACTCGAAGAGCGCGGCCTGGTCGAGCGCGACGACCATGCGCAGGACAGACGCGTGCAGGTGCTGGCTTTGACCAAGGCGGCCAAAGCCGCCATGCCGGCATGGCGCCGGCAGGTGCGCCGGCACGAGGACCGGCTCCTGGAGCGGCTGACGAAAAAAGAGCGGGCAACGCTGCTGCGCCTGCTGCGGCTGATCTGGACCGAGGAAGAGTAAGTTCTCCGGCAAGCGTGTCACTGGCCATTGACGTCCCGCCACTGAACTCGCGGAAGATCGGTTTCGAACAATATGATAGGGGCGCCTCCTGCCGAACTGATTCAGGCCGGGTCGCATCCACCTGTCAGGAGCCTTCGGCGGACCGGTACCGATTTTGGCAGCCCTGAGCTAGGCTCGCACCATCCGCAACAGGATCGCGAGAACCATGATCGTCCAGACCTGCATCAACGGCGCGCGTCCCGCCGATTTTCATCCCACGCTGCCGCTCGACGCCGAGGCCATGGCGCGCGATGGTGCGGCCTCTGTTGCCGCGGGTGCGGCCGAGCTGCACATCCATGCCCGCGGCGCGGACCGCCGCGAGAGCCTTGCGCCTGCGGCGATGGACCCGACGATCGCGGCGCTGCGCCGCGCCTGCCCCGGCACGCTGATCGGCGTCTCCACCGGTGCCTGGATCGAGAACGACGATACCAGCACGCTGGTCGCCATCGCCGGCTGGCGCGAATTGCCGGACTATGCCTCGGTCAATCTCAGCGAGGCGGCAGCCCCCATCGTCATGGAGAGCCTGCGCCAGCGCGGCATCGGCATCGAGGCGGGTCTGGCGTCGGTCGCCGACGCCGAGCGGCTGGTCGGCCTCGACCATGGCGGGCGCGTGCTGCGCGTGCTGATCGAGATTTCCGAGCAGACGCTAGACGAGGCTTTTGCGGTCGCCGACGGCATCGAACAGGTCCTGGAGCGCGCCGGCATTCGCCGTGCCATCCTGCTGCATGGCGAGAACGCGACGGTGTGGCCGTTCGTGCGCCGTGCCGCGGATCGCGACTGGTCGACGCGCGTCGGGCTGGAGGATGGGAAGCATCTGCCGGATGGCACGGTTGCGGCCGGCAATGCCGCGCTGACGGCGGCAGCGGTGGCGATCTTCCAGACCGGGCGATAGCGCATACAAGCAGCGCGCCAAGGCATCGCCGAGACGATGGCGATCGCAAGGCCCGGGCCGCGAAAGTCGGTGAAAGCTATTCAAATTTTATGTATTATTAAACCGGCAGTTAATCGTCGCATCAACGATCTCATCCGTGTTAATATTCTCCGGCATCGGGGACATTTTTTAATGAACGTCATTCCGGATAATGATCACGCTGCGCCGCGTTGGATTCAACAATATACATCGATACAGACCCTGCGGGGGCTAGCAGCCCTAATGGTTGTTATCTATCATCTTCCGGCCGCACTAGGCGTGCTCGATTTGCCTATTCCCATTCTAAACAGCGGCGTCGACCTGTTTTTCGTCATCAGCGGTTTCGTCATGGTTCTCTCGACGGAGAACAGACATCGCGACCACCGTGCTTTTTTGATGCAGCGGTTCACGCGCGTCGTTCCGTTCTATTGGGTCAGACCTTCCTCATGGTCGCCGCACTTTGGCTGTTTGCCGGTCGTGGAGTGTCCTTTGAGCAGATTACCAATAGCCTGCTTTTCGTGCCCTATCTCGATACGGCCACAGGCTATGTCCAGCCAGTGCTTGGCGTGGGTTGGACGCTCAATCTGGAAATCCTGTTTTACATTCTGTTCGCGGCGACTATGGGTTTTGGTGCGCTGACGCAAATGGCCACCATTGGCGTTGTCTTTGCAATCGCCGTAGCCGCACGCATTATCTTCAAACCCGCCGCCGACACTGTGCTGTTTTTCTATACCACGCCAATCCTGTTTGAGTTCCTTGCCGGCATGGCTGTCGGCCATCTGGTCGGCAGACTGGTGCGTTTGCCCGCTTTCCTGGGTGCCTCGGCTGTCGGGTTCGCTATTGTGTCCACACTGGTGATGGTACTTGGCTTCAACTTGCCGCGAACCCTTGCTCAAGGTATCCCGGCGCTGATCCTTGTCGCGGGTTGCATCAGCCTGGAGAGCTACTTCCGACTTTTTGCTCCTCGCGTGCTGGCAAGGCTGGGAGATGCTTCCTACTCTCTCTATCTGACCCATCCTATCGTGCTGCTCGCGATCGCTCCTGTCGTTGCAACCGCCAATGTGTCACCATGGCTTGCAAGCATAGCTATTGTCACCGCTTGCATCGCCGTGTCCCTGGCGAGTTATAGTTTTATCGAAAGGCCGCTTTTGGCCATGTCGCGAATGAGCCTCTCCGCTTATCAGGTGAAGGCGTGAGTTGCGGCTACGCCGCAGCTCGGTCGGCCTGCCATTCGGGTGCGTTGCTCACTACGACCTACCGTCGCGTTCAAGCGACCACGGCCGCGGCAAGATCGTCTTCGAACTCCGTCACCTAGTGCTGTCGCGCACATCCTCGACTGCCCCAAAATGTGCAGCGGTTTTGGGACGACATGCATCCTGTCTTGCCTGAACGCACACGGGAACTGGCACAGAGGGATGACATAGCTCTTGCTGCTGTTAAAAATTTCCCATAAGGTATTTTTCATATCCGAAAGAAAATCCCATCGTTTCTTTCCCTTTATGAAAGCCTTGCCTTTTGCGTGAGCATCTCGATCAAACCGATCGACGGCTGGTAAAGCTGTTGTCGCAAGATGCCCAGCCCGGCATCAACCGGCTCGCCGAGACGATGGCGATCTCGGTGCCGACGGTGCGCTCAAGGTTGCGCAATCTGCTCGACCGCAACCTCTTGAAGATCGTCGGGCTGCTCAATCTGACCGAACGCCCCGAGTTGATCTCGGCCATTGTCGGCATCAACGCTCAGGGACGTGGCCGCGCCCGGGAACTGGCGCAGCGCATTGCCGAACTGCCTTTCGTCAACTCGGCCTCGGTGGTTACCGGGCGCTTCGACATCATCGTCGACGTGACCGTCGCCGGCGATGTCGCCGACCTCTACCGCATCACCAGCGAGCTGATTCCGGGCGCCGGCATTCCCGGGGAAGTCGTGCGCAGCGAAACCTTCGTCGTCATGGCTTCATGCAACAAATGGGTCAGCCTTCCCGAAGGCTGCTGGTCGGAAGAAACACCGTCACGCAAGGAGCCGGCATGAGAATAGCTGTTCTCGGCGGCCTCGGCCTGCAGGGACGGGCGGCCATCGCCGATCTCGTCGCCAGCGCCGGTGTCGAGGAAGTCGTCTGCGTCGATACGTCGGCTGACGGCCCTGCCCGGCTTGCCGGGCTGACCGACCTTTCCCGCGTGCGTTTCGTCATGCCCGAGGGCGCGATCGGTCCGGCGCTTGCCACCGTGCTGGCGGATGTCGACGCCGCCATCGATCTGTTGCCGCAGCCATTGATGCGCGAGGCGGTGCAGGCCGCGATCGCAACGCGCACGCCGCTGGTCACTACCAATTACGGCAAGGCGATTGCCGATCTGGCGCCGGAGGCTGAACAGGCCGGCGTTTCGATCATGACCGAATGTGGGCTCGATCCCGGCATCGACCTCGTGCTCTATGCGCGCGCCGCAAAGCAGTTCTCTACGATCTCCTCGATCGATTCCTATTGCGGCGGCATCCCCGAACCGAAGGCGATGGCGAAGCCGCTTTGCTACAAGGTAAGCTGGAATTTCGACATGGTTCTGGTCAGCCAGAACCGCGACAGCGTGATGATCGAGCATGGCAAGCGCGTCGAAGTGCCGGCCGGCCGACAGCACGACAATGCCTTCATCCACGAGATCGAGGTCGCGGGCCTCGGCCGGCTGGAAGCTTTCCCCAATGGCGACGCTCTGCACTATGTCGAGATGCTGGCAGCCGCCAAGGGATTGCAACGCTCGGGCCGCTATACGCTGCGCTGGCCGGGATGGTCGGCGTTCTGGGCGCCGCTGAAGGAACTCGGCTTCCTCTCCGAAGACAAGGTGCCCGGCACCGGCGCCAGCCCACGCGAATTTCTCGGCCGTCTGCTCGGCCCGCAACTGCAATATGGCGCCGACGAGAAGGACCTTTGCGTGATGCGCAATGTCTTTTCCGGTCTCGAAGGCGGCCGCCGCAAGACGGTGACGTCGGACCTGATCATCGAACGCGACCTGGCATCAGGCCTGTTCGGCATGAGCCTTGGCGTCGGCTATCCCGCCAGCATCGTGGCGCAGATGCTGGCGCGGCGCGAGATCGCCACACCAGGGCTTTTGAACCCGCTGCTGCATGTGCCGGACGGGCCGTTCTTCGACGAGCTGGCCAGGCGTGGCATCAAGGTTGCCGAGACGGTGGCCTGGGACTGAGGATTTTCGAACGGTGGCTGCCGCCGGCAAACGGTGCCGCCGCTCAAAAAACACCCAAAAGGGTGGAATAACAAAGTGGAACAACAACGATAACAGGAGGAATGCCAAATGAAGATTGCCAAGCTTTTCATCGCCGGACTTGCGCTTGCGGGCCTGACCGCTGCTGCCAGTGCCGGAACGCTCGACGAGATCACCAAGCGCGGCGAACTGCGCGTCGCGGTACAGACGCAAGGACCTCCCTTCTCGCTGGTCGGCGCGGCCGGCGAGCGCACCGGCAGTTCGGTCGAACTCGCCGAACTGATGGCCAAGGAAATGGGCGTCAAGATCACCTTCCTCGACTATGATTGGGACGGGCTGATCCCGGCGCTGCTTTCGGGCAAGGCCGACCTGCTCGTCGCCGACATGACGCCGACGCTGGCGCGCGGCATGAAGGTCGCCTTCACCACACCTTACATGTATACGGGCAGCACCGTCTTCACCAAGGCCGACAGCAAGTTCAAGACAACCGAGGACTGCAAGGCCAAGGGCACCAAGATCGCCGTGCTGTTGGGCGCCACCGGCGAAAAGGAAGCCAAGAACGCCTTCCCGGATGCCGACATCAAGAGCTACAAGGGCGGCGGCCCGCTGCTGCTCGACGCAGTCAACAACGGCCAGGCCGATTGCGGCGTCAACGACGTCTCGGCGGTCAAGGGTCAGTCGACAGCCTATCCCGCCGGCACCTTCACCATCATGCCGGACCTGTTGTCGAAGGAGCCGCTTGCCTTCGCCACCCGCTACGACGAGCCGGACCTGTTGATCTGGATGAACCTGTTCCTCAACCAGGTCAGCATCGACGGCCGCCTGCAGAAGAACCTCGACTACTGGGTTAATTCCGACGCCTGGAAGAAGGATCACTAAGCAGAGGTAAGCAGGGAGTAGTGAGTAGGAAGTAGTGAATGGTGAATGGTGAATGGTGAATGGCCATTCCGGACGCTACTCACTACTCACTACTCACTACTCACTACTCACTACTCACTACTCACTACTGCCCATTCACCATTCACCATTCACCGCCATGCTCGAAAATTTCAGCTTCCGCACCATCATCGAATATCTGCCTTTGTTCGGGCAGGGTCTGATCACGACCGTGTGGCTGTCGGCGCTGTCCTTTGCGGGCGCGCTGGCCGTCGGCATCGTGCTCGCCGCCATGAACCTGCAGCGCGGCCAGCTGTTTCGCGTGCTGGCCAAGGGCTATATCGATGCCGTGCGCGCCACGCCGTTGCTGGCGCAGCTCTACTTCCTCTATTTCGGCCTGCCGCGTCTCGGCTTCGTCCTGCCCGAGCTGGTCGTCGGCATCATCGCTCTGTCGCTGAACAGCGGCGCCTATGTCGCGGAAATCATCCGCGCCGGCATCCTGTCGATCCCGCGCGGCCAGGTCGAGGCCGGCGTCGCCTCGGGGATGACCTATGTCCAGCGCATGCGCCTGGTCATCCTGCCGCAAGCCTTCAAGGTGACGATCCCGCCGCTGCTCGGCCAGGCGATCGTGCTGGTCAAGGATTCCGCGCTTTTGTCGCTGATCTCGGTTTCCGAACTGACGCGCGCCGGCCAGTTGCTGGCGTCCGACCGCTTCATGCCGGCGGAAGGTTTCATCACCATCGCCGCCTTCTATCTGCTGCTCTATTACGGCCTCAAAGGACTGGCGGGGCTGTCCAGTCGCTGGCTCGGTCTGCAGCCGGCAAGGAGCAGCACATGATCTGGCAACAGCTGCAAAGCCTGGCCGGCAGCTACCCCCTCGCCTTGCGCGGCCTTGGCATGACCGTGATGCTGTCGGCGATCAGCCTGGTGCTGGGCACGCTGCTTGGCTTCGGCCTCGGCATATTGCGCACCGGCGGCAACCGGCTGATCTCGAGCGTGATCGGGGCCTGGGTCGACCTGATCCGCGGCACGCCGTTCCTGGTGCAGATCTTTCTGATCTTCTTCATCCTGCCGGAATTCGGCATCGAGCTCGATGCCTTCACCGCCGGCATCATCGCGCTCACCAACCTCGCCGCGTGCTTCATCTGCGAGATCGTCGCCGCCGGCATCCGCTCGGTGCCGACCGGCCAGGTTGAGGCAGCTCTGGCGTCCGGCCTGTCGCGCTGGCAACGCATGCGCCAGGTGGTGCTGCCGCAGGCGATGCGCATCGTGCTGCCGCCGCTGGTCGGGCAATATGTACTGTTGATCAAGGATTCTTCCGTCGTCTCGGCGATCGGGCTGACCGACCTCACCCGCGTCGGCTGGCTGGTGGTGCAGCGTGTGCCCAACGGCCTGCTGGTCTTCTTCCTGGTCGGCGTCGGCTATTTCGTCGTCTGCTATCCGCTGATCATGCTCGCCCGCCGGCTGGAGCGCCGCATGGGCGCGGCGCATGGCGAGGTGCAGCTGTGACATCGAACCCAAAGGGCTGACCGCCATGACCAATCCAAGCCCGACCAAGACAAACCTGACCAAAACGGGCATGATCGACTTTCGCGGCGTCAACAAATGGTTCGGCTCGCTCAATGTGCTGAAGGACATCACGCTCAGCGTCGAGCCGCGCGAAGTGGTCGTCGTCTGCGGCCCAAGTGGTTCGGGCAAGTCGACGCTGATCCGCTGCATCAACGGCCTGGAAGCGATCAAGGATGGCGACCTCGTCGTCGACGGCCAGCGCCTCGGCGACCCCGCCACCAACATGACGCAGCTGCGCACCGAGATCGGCTTCGTCTTCCAGTCGTTCAACCTCTACCCGCACAAGACGGCGCTGGAAAACGTCACGCTGGCGCCGATCCATGTGCGCAAGATCCCCCGCGCCGAGGCCGAGCAGGCCGGGCGCGACTTGCTGGCCAAGGTCGGCCTCGCCGACAAGGTCAACGCCTACCCGTCACAGCTGTCCGGCGGCCAGCAGCAGCGTGTGGCCATCGCGCGCTGCCTCGGCATGCGCCCCAAGATCATGCTGTTTGACGAACCGACCTCGGCGCTCGATCCCGAGATGATTTCCGAAGTGCTCGACGTCATGGTCGCGGTGGCCGAGGAAGGCATGACCATGATGGTGGTAACGCACGAAATGGGCTTTGCCCGCAAGGTGGCGCAGCGCGTGGTGTTCATGGACGCCGGCGCCATCGTCGAAAGCGGCACGCCGGAGGCGTTTTTCTCCGACCCGAAGACCGACCGCAGCCGGGCTTTTCTAAGCAAGATTCTAAGGCATTAGAGTTTAGCCAAAGCCGGTCGTCCGAAAGGCCGCGGGGCAGGAACTGTCGACGCATAGCGCCAAACAACGAGCCGCCGGTAGAGTGGATCGGCTACGTTTAGGTCTCCGGCTACGCCTCTGGGACCTTCCACGTGCCGTCCATAACCTCAGCGCGTGGTCGATAGAGCCGTACCATCCAGTTCCAGCCGGGCCACCATCGGCTGTACGGTCAAGCCACCGGCGCCGCGCCGCGCCGCTCGAGCGCGGTCCTGCGGATGATTTCCGCGATTTCCGGGCTACTGCTGCACAGCATCTGGAAATCCGCCGCGTGCAGCGACAGGAGTGAGACAGAAGTCGCGGCAGTGACGGTCGCCATACGCGGTTCGCCGCTGATCAGCGCCATCTCGCCGAAGAAGGCGCCAGGGCCAAGCTCCACCGGGTTGGGCGTCGCGACGCTGACGCGGCCCTCCACGACGAAGAACATCCGATCACCGGTCTCGCCACTGCGGCAGATCACGGCGCCCGCCGGCACCGTGCGAGGCCTTAACGCGCGCACGATCTCGACCAGCGTGGCCGGGCCAAGCTTCTGAAACAACGGAACGCCGGCAATCAATTGCCAATTGCGGACGAAATCCTCGCGACGGACTTCTTGATAAAAGCCGGAGGCAAGAATGCCGGCCCAGAGCCCGAAGATGCCGATGCCACACATCATGACAGCCCCGGCAAGGACGCGGCCGGCGAAGCTTTGCGGAATGTCGTCGCCATAGCCGGTAGTGGACAGCGTGACCACCGCCCACCACATTGTCTCGGGGATGCTGCCGAACTTTTCCGGTTGGACGTCGCGCTCGATGACATAGGCCGCGAGTGCGACACCGAACAGAACCAGGCCGAAGACCGTGGTGACGCCGACCAGGTTGCGCGCTTCGTTGGCCAGAACCCTGCCAAGCAGCGGGAAGAAGGTCGAGTCGCGCAGCGGCTTCAGCAGCCAGACAGCACAGTAGAGGCTCCGGTCGGGCGTGCCGTCGAGCAGAAATGCGGCGACTGGAACCAAAACCGCGAGCACATCGATCGCGATTGCCGGCGTCCTGTCCCTGAGGTCTCCCGCCCAGCGCTTGAGCAGGGTCTCGGCCATCTGCAGAAGATAGGCGGCCCAAATGACAGCGAGCACGGCAGCCAGAGCCAGTCTGCTTCGTCCGGACATGTTCGGCATCGTGAGCGCAGCCACCGCCAGAAGCCCAGGCGCAGCGAGCACCGCATTTAGCGGTGCGTAGATTCTCAGAAAAGGCAGTACCGACATTCTATCCCACCAGCGGCCACTGTGCTCCAGAATAGAGGCCTTCCGGGCAAGCGCAAAGGGTGCTTTGCGATCGCAAGATCAGGTCACGCCAATGGCTTTCGGGCGCCGCTATCGGCGCTCCACGGTCGCACCGCAGGCGACGGATCAGCTCGGGAGCCGCCACATTCGCACGCGACCCGCACCGCGCAATTCCGTTTCCTCGAGTGGGTCGCAAGCAAATTTCGGTCCAAGCAGTTGGCAAGTTGCATCGGAAATACGGATTTCATCGGGCTCCGCGGACGTTTGAATACGTGAGGCGAGATTAACGGTCTCACCCCACAGGTCATAGGCGAACCGCCTCTTGCCTATGACGCCGGCGACGATCGGTCCTGAGTGAATTCCAATTCTCAGCCTTATCGGTTCTCCTGCGAAGCGTTCCCGCTTGACCGCTTTGCGCAGCTCAATCGCATAGCGCGTGAGGGCCTTTGCATGATCGGATCGCGCCGTGGGCAGGCCGGCGACCACCATCACACAATCGCCAATTGTTTTGATTTTTTCGCAGCCGTATCGCTCAGAGAGCCGATCCGCCGCCTTGAAGAAGTAGTTTAAAATAGCGAGCGTCGTCACCGCTCCGACGCTGCGCGCTCTTTCGGTAAAGCCGACGATGTCGGCAAAAAGCACACTCACCTCCGCGTGGTTGTCGGCAATTTTCTTTTGCGCTTTCAACCGCTCCGCGATGGATGCCGGAAGAATGTTGAGGAGCAGGGTTTCGGCGCGCTGGTATTCACGCGCCAATCCCTCCTGGCTCTTTCTCAGTGCCTCGTTCGTCGATTGCAATTTTTCGTTGAGTTGACGCTCCCTCTCTTGCAGGAGCGTCATTTCATAGGCCTTCTGTTGAAGCCGCTGCCTGTTGTCTCGTTCGGCAGTGGCGTCCAGAAAAAGCAGCCACACGCACGCATTGTCAGCAAAAAAATGAAGGTCGGCGACACGCCCGCCGGGCAGTTCGATCATGTCCATGCGAAACGGAAGCTCCGGGCAAGGCAGCAAACCTTCCATGAATTCAAGCTGCCCCGCAACAGGCTTGCCGATGCGAAGCGATGACAGCCCGTAATGTTCAACATTACCGCCCTTGGCAGCTATGCAAAGCTCAGCGTCGATTTTCAGATAAGCGACAGCGTGCCCGTCGAAGAAGAAATTGAAAAACCAATTTCTGACTTCTTTTGGCAATTCATGCATGGTCTATTTGGTGACCATCAAGGCAAGTTGACGAAAGGCGTCATCGACCTGCTCGCCCGAAAGCGCACTTGTTAGATAGATTTGCCATCCACGTTGCCTCAACTCGTTGATCTCACCATCCGATATCGCCCACCGATCGGCCAGATCGGACTTGTTGAACAGCAATACGAACGGCATGGCGCCGAATTCGGCCTCGACCCGTTCGCGCAGCGTGAGTGCCACGGCAAGAGTAGCAGCGCGGGTTCCATCGACGACTAGCACGAGCCCGGTTGCACCTCGAACATAGCTGACGCGGAATGAGCCGATATCGTCCTCGCCGGCCAAATCCCACAAAATCAGATCCACGGTTTTGTCCGGGAGCGCGACGCTTTTCTTGTCGATTTTCACTCCGACGGTGGTCAAGTAGGTTTCTGAGAAGATGCTCTGCACAAACCTGCGGACCAGACTCGTCTTTCCGACGGCGAAGCCGCCCAGCATGCAGATCTTTTTTTGCAACATGTTGGGCTCCGCTAGTCCAGGTTTACCGTAATCGAAACCCGGCGATTGGTGGAGCTACCGGTTAGACTGTTTTCAGGTACAGCCGGCTCAAAAGTGCCCGCGCCCCGAACCAGCAGCAGTTCGGGAGCAACGCCGCGCTTGTTGAGAAGCGCACGAACTGTCTCGGCGCGGGCGGCGCTGATCGACGCGTTGGCCGTCTCACGGCCCGTGGTGTCCGAATGCCCGGTCAACATGAACCTCGCCGTTACGCCGGAATTGCGGGCACTCTGGGCGAATTCCTTTATTTGATCCGCCAACCTGTCGAGAACCGGCGTCTGCTCCGGTCCCGGCACAACCTTGCCGGAAGAGAAGAAAATATCGGTCGTCTGGATCGCCTGCCTCAAATGATTAAGTTCTGCGAGGTTCAGCTCACGCAGCTGCGAGACATCCAGAACCACTCCGTCCGCCGAAAGTTGTTCAGCGGCGGCCCGCGCGCGGTTGATCCAGCCGGCAGGAGCCTCACCCACGGCCACGATGCGACCCTGGATGATCGAGAGCTGAACGGTTTTCGGCGGGGACAGCGCCGCCGTCAGCCGCTTCACCACAAACTTCGGATCAAGGCTCTGATAGAATTGCCACTGTGCATGAACGCGGGCAGGATCAACGTCCGTTCCAGACAGCAGGGCTTGCGGGTCGGCGGCAAGCGGGTCTCTCAAGCCGGAAATGTAGAAATGTCCGCCCCTCGCGCTTTGTTGGGCGACGATGATTCCCGATTGGGCCTCAAGTCGCGACACATAATACTGCCAGTGCTCCGCCGCGCGTGCTTCGGGGCTCACGTCACGAACCTTGGAGATGTCGAATTCGGGTCCGCCTGCCGAAAGCTGCCGGGCCGCCGCGCGCGCGCGATCGATCCAGGTGTCGGGAGCCTCGCCCTCGGCAACGATGCGATCATCGACAATCGAAAGTCGTACTGTATCCGGCGGATACAGCGACGCCGTCAGCCGCTTCAACACGAACTCCGGCTCAAGACTCTGATAGAATTGCCACTGCGCATGAACCCGGGCGGGATCGACCTCTGTTCCCGACAACAGCGATTGCGGATCGGCGCCAAGCGGGTCTCGCAGGCCGGCGATATAGAATTGGCCGTCGCGTATCTTTTGGTCTGCAACGATGATGCCCGGCTGGGTCTCCAGTCGCGACACATAAGCCTGCCAGCGCTCCGCCTCGCGCACTTGGGGACTTACGTCACGAACCCCCGAGATATCGAAGACCGGCCCGCCTGCCGAAAGCTGCTGGGCCGCCGCGCGCGCCCGGCTGATCCAGGTGTCGGGAGCCTCACCCTCGGCGACGATGCGGCCATCGACGATCGAAAGTCGCACTGAATCCGGCGGAGCCAGCGACGCCGTCAGCCGCTTCAGCACGAACTCCGGCTCAAGGCTCTGATAGAATTGCCATTGCGAATGAACCACGGCCGGATCGACTCCCGTGCCTGACAACAGCGACTGCGGGTCGACGGCAAGCGGGTCCCTCAGGCCGGCAATATAGAACTGGCCATCGCGTACCTGCTGTTCGGCAACGATGATGCCCGGCTGGGCCTCCACTCGCGACACGTAAGCCTGCCAGCGCGACACGTAAGCCTGCCAGCGCTGCGCTGATTGCCAGGAAAGAAAGTACCAAACGCCTGCCAGACTCAAGAGCAACAGGGCAACCGCCGCCACCAGCCACGGAAATCCGTCGTTTGATTCCTCTTGCTTGAGCTCGACGCAGGTCTGCAACTGCGCCTCTACGGATGCCAACTGCGAACCGTCGCCGTCGAACTGCTCTAAAGCCTCTGAGGATTGCTCATGGATGCGAAGCAACACATCGCGAACGATTTCATGCAATTCCTCCGGCGGATTTCCCCGGATCACCGAAACCAGTGTCGCAAACGGTCCAACTTCCGACCAGAGACGAAGCTCGCCGAAACGGATTGTGTCCAGGCCGCTCTGCTCTTTCTCGTTAAATGAGTCTTTTACAAAATCCTGAATCGCACTGAGCATCGAAGAAATGAGCTGAGGATCTTCGCTCGTCGCATTGTCGGCAGTTACATGCGCTATCAAAAGGCCGGAATTCCGATGAATGAGAAAGGCATGTTCCACACGGTAGACAAGGGAATGCTTCAGAACAACTGCCGAGAAGCTTGCCCCTGTTCTCCAGGCTTCAAGTCTCCACTTGAGCCCGTGCCAGGTGAATATGTGCCTTAGAGTTTCATTCAGCGACTGAAAGGTCTGGTCGATCTTTTCGCCGATCGACTTGCGAATTGCCGGCAGAAACACCGGGTACAATATGTCCGTCAGCGTGCGCGGGCTCTTCTGGATCGACCGTTGCACAGCCCGTTCGACAGCTGGCGCAAGCGCCTCGCCGAGTTGCGCGTAAGGCGCTCGTCCGGCAGCACTGGGAAGAACGTCGCCCACGGCCGCCGCAAGCTGCTCGGGTTCGTCGAGCAGATGCGTAACGCGTGAAAGCTCCGAGATTTCGCGGCTGACCAGCAACTGCCGCAGCGTTTCCATGCGCGGATCGGCGGTTGGAACCGCCTCGAACTGCGCACGGTAGTCCGGATCAACGTTCCGGGCAATTTCGATCAAAAGACGAGCCAGAGCCTCGCGATCAATCTCTGTATCGTTCGAGGCTGTTCTTTGCGGAAGGTTGAATGGGTCGACGGTGGACGTCAAGGTCCCATCAACTCACTTTCCAGCTGCGGTCCGAGTTGCTCTTGCTCCCGACGGGATCCTGATTGAGACATTTTGCAACCTCGACAAACAGGCCAGCCAAAAGATTTCGGTCGGTCTTGACGTTGCTGAGGTCGGCAAACATCTTCTCGATCAGCATCTGAACGCCTTCATTCTTCTGCTTGATTTCCTCACGCAGCAAATGATCGTTTCGATTTATCCGGTCCGAAACGTCGCGCTCGAGCGCGCTCAACTGATCCGACAACGTGCGCACCTGCTTTTCAAGAGCCTGGTTTTGCTCGCGAAGATTCCGGTCGATCTCCTTGTCGGCATCGGCTCGTGAATCTTTTTCGCTCCGCAATTGCCCTGCAAGCGAATCGATCTGCTTCTTTGCATTCGACTCGTACATTTCGAGATTGCGCTTGGCCTCGGACTCGACATCCTTGAAGCGCTGCAACACCCGTTCTTCAAGCTTGGAAAAACGGCGGTCATAGTCCTGCATCTGGTTGCCGAACAGCAGGTCACGGATCTTGTCGACACCGACGGCGTCGCCGGCGGTTCCGTTTTCGCGAGCCTGAACTCCCATGAAGTTCAGCCCGTTTCCTTCTGTGTTACCTATCAGATTTACGTCCGCCTTCTTTTCTGAAGAAGCGGAATTCGAAGATTCCTTAGCCATCCATATACCCCCATTGAACACATGCCGTCAGGTAAGCATGTCAGCAATCGGGCCGCAAGCCGGATTCGTCTTGACTTATGCCTATTCATGGGGCAGCCGAGCGCGATGGCTAACGGCCCGGCAATGGCAATCAGGGGCGATGCCCTCTTGAAGGCGCGGAGCGTGCGGACGGTTCCGGGTATCCAAAAAGCGGCCTTCAGTCGAACGTCGCCAGCGGCTCGGCATTGATCTCGACCCACTCACAGCGCCGGCTTTCGTGGTAAAAAGACTGAAATGGCGGCGGGAACGACGGGTCGGCGAAGGCGCCGACGGGAATGGCGATCACGCCGGGTTGCGTGTCGATGCGATAGTGGACGGCGGCGCCGCACTCCGGACAGAAATTGTAGATGACGCGGCCGCCCTCGTCGCCGGTGCGCGTGAACTGCTTCGCCCGCCCCTCGATCGATACATCAGCTTGCGCAAACCGGACATTGTAGCTGAAGGCGCTGCCGGTGCGGCGCTTGCAGTCGAGGCAGTGGCAGACCGAGATGCGCACCGGCTCGCCCGAACAGACGGCTGAAAGCTGGCCGCAGAGACATTGCGCGCGGCGCGAGACCATAGTTTCTTCCTCCCCTTCACATCACTGCGTATCGGCGCTGGCCCTCAGTTCCGTCCGCTTCTGTTCCGAAACCATGGCCAGATCCAGCACCTTCTGCAGTTCGGCGGCATGGTGGAATGAAGGCTCGGCCTGCACGCCGCTGCGAACCGCATCGACGAAGCGCTGGTAATTGGTCGGCACCGTGCCGGCGTCGAGCACCTGCCATTTGCCGTTCTCGATATCCTCGCCGACACACGCCTTCAACTCCGAGCCCTCGAGATTGTGCACGACTTCGATGCCGCCCTTGTCGCCATAGATGCGCAGGCGCAATTCGTTGATGTGGCCGGTCGCCCAGCGGCTGGCGTGAACGACGCCAAAGGCGCCGTTGGAGAAATCCAGCGTCATGGCGAAGCTGTCATTGGCGTCGAGGTCGTATTCGCCGATGCGGTTGCCCGGCGCCTTGTCGAAGGCGCGCAGCCGGCAGAACACGTGGTCTGTGTCGAGCGCTGCGCCATAACTGGCGAAATCGAGGATGTGGATGCCGACATCGCCGAGCACGCCATTGGAGCCGTGGCCGCGCGACAGCCGCCACAGCCATTTCGGGTCGGTGCGCCAGTCGCCCCAGAATTTCGACACCAGCCAGCTCTGCAGATAGGAGGCCTCGACATGGCGGACGGTGCCGATGTCGCCGGCCAGCACCATCTGGCGCGCCTTCTGCAGGGGAGCGACGTTGCGATAGGTAAGGTTGACCATGTTGACGATGCCGGCCGCTTCGGCGGCGTCAGCCATCTCGTTCGCCTTGCCGAAGTTTTCGGCGAGCGGCTTTTCGCACAGCACCGGCTTGCCGGCCGCGATCAGCGCCATGGTCGTCGGATGGTGGATACGGTCAGGCGTGACGTTGGCCACCGCATCGAAGCCGCCCCAGTCGAGCGCTGCCTCCAGCGATGTGAAGCGCTTCGGGATCTTGAAGCCGTCGGCGAATTCACCGACTCGCTTTTCGTCGACATCGACAGCGCCGATGATCTCGACGCCGTCGATGGCACCAAAGCGGCGGGCATGCTCCTGCGCCATCCAGCCGGTACCCAGTATCAAAAGCCGCATTTTTGCACTCCGAGCGAATTGGTTCGATTCAATGATATGAGCCGAATGTGGTCTAAGCGTCCTTTTTACGCAACTCCAGACGGAAAGCCGCTGCGCCTTTTCCTGGGTTTGTTTTAGCGGAAGCCAGCCTCGCCCGAGGCATGCAGCTTGCCGCCGCGCTCGACAATCGGCTCCAGCGCCTTGTCTACCGGCACGTTCGGCGCGTCGAGGATGGCTGGCTTCGTGCCTTGCGGGTTGTGCGCCCACTTCACCGCGTTGCGCAGCACCTTGTGCACAGTGGCGTCGTGATAGGTCGGATAGGTCTCGTGGCCCGGGCGGAAGTAGAAGACGTTGCCGGCGCCGCGCCGGTAGGTCAGCCCGGAGCGGAACACCTCGCCGCCCTGGAACCAGGAGATGAAGACCGTCTCCAGCGGCTCCGGCACGGCGAACTGCTCGCCATACATTTCTTCATTCTCGAGCTCGAAATATTCGCCGATACCTTCGGCGATAGGGTGGCTGGGACTGGTCACCCAGAGCCGCTCGCGCTCGCCCGCCTCGCGCCATTTCAGCGTGCAGGGCGTGCCCATCAACCGCTTGAAGATTTTCGAGAAATGGCCGGAATGGAGAACGATCAGCCCCATGCCTTCCCAGACCCGGAGGGCGACGCGCTCGACGACCTCGTCGGCAACGGCGCCATGGTCCTTGTGGCCCCACCAGACCAGCACGTCGGTCTCGGCCAGACGATCGGCCGGCAGGCCGTGCTCGGGCTGTTCGAGCGTGGCGGTCGATGCGGAGATCGCCTTGTCGGCATTCAGCGCCTTGGCGATGGTCGTGTGCATGCCCTCGGGATAGAGGGCGGCGACCACCTCGTTGGTCCGCTCATGGATGTTCTCGCCCCAAACGACAGCGCGTATTGTCATGATGTCCTCGTGGTGAATCTGGAGCCGACCGCCGCAGTCAGTCATAGTCTGACCGGAGGGCAGAAGGGAATAGGCAGTGGGGACCAGGCAATAGGGGCAGAAACAGGGAACAAGGCAGATGAGGCTTCCAGCCTCTACTGCCTACTGCCTACTGCCTACTGCTTAAGCTCCCCGCCCATCCTGAGCGACCTGCGTCAGCGGCTTGCTGAGGCGCGGCACGACGACGAGGCGCTTGATCTTGCCCTTCTTGTAGGCGGCAAGGAAGCGGGCGTAGTCCTTGAAGACGACGCAGCCATTGGATTCCGCACGGCCGCCGCGCAGCATGTAGGTGTGGGCGAGCAGGCCGTCGCGGCCATATTTGTTGCCGCCGCTGACCGGGGTGAGACGGAGCGCCTCGACGCCATGGAAGCGGGATTCGCGCAACCTCAGATCATAGGTGTCGGGTGGCGTCGGGCCGACATTCTTCTTGTGGACGAAGCGCGGCTGGTCAACCATCGAGCCCAGTCCCGAATGGGCCTCGAGCCGCGAGCCGTCCGGCATGTAGACGGTCTTGGCCGAGATGTCGTAAACGGCGACGCCGCCGCCCATTCCCGGCGTGGCGAACAGATCCTTGAAGGCCCGGCCGACACCGCCAGCCGGGACATCCGGTTTGGCATAGGCCAGCATCTCGCCGGCCTGAGCCTTGGTCCGCCTGCCCGGCTTGGTGCGGATGGTCTCGGTGCCTGGCACGCCCGGCAGTGCGGCGACCTCTTGGGAATTGCGTGGCGAGCGCGGCGACACAATGCCCGCCGACTGGGGTGCCGCGGTCTCGGTCGCCCTGTCGGTCCGCGGCTTGGCCGCTTGCGCCTTGGGCTTGCTGGGCGCCTCGGCAGGCTGAGCGGTTTCGGCGCGCGGACGCCGACCCGGCAATGCAATGTTGTCGGGCAGATCGTCCTGCGGCGGCAGCGAGGCGACCTGAACCTCGGCCTGCTCAGGATCTTGCCCTCCGACGATTGCCGCGACGGCCGGCGGCGGCGCCAGCATGTCTGCGCCCTGATCCGGCAAGGTGTTGGCCAGCGCCAGCGCCAGGCGCGACGAGCGCTCGACCTCAGCCACTTCCGGCCCAAAGCGCTCCGAGGCCGGGCCATGCTGATCGGGCAGGCGGACTTCGGCGAAACGGGCGGCGGCTGGAAGACTGGCAAGCATGAAGGGCGCATTCGAGGCCTTGGCGAAGGCGGCAGCCAGCTTTTGCGGCGACAGCTTTGCCTTGGCAACCACGCCGTCGAAGCGCATGCCGCGCGAAGTGGCGAGTGCGACGCTGGTGTTCGGCGCAATGTTTGAGGCGACACTGTTCGGGGCCACAGCGTGCGTGATCGGCTTCAGCCGCGCCATCTTGCCGTCATGCGCGAAGCTGGCGGCGGCATGCGCGCAGCCGGCGTCGCATTGGCTGAGCAGAGAGGCCTGTAATTTTTGCGCCGAAAGCCGCGGCGCCCACGAATTGGCAAGGCTGCGGCGCGAATCGGCAAGCGTGATCGTGCGCGGCAGAAGCAGGCTTTGCGGCAAGGTGTTGGAAGCGGCGGTGAGCGAGGTTCCCAGCGAATAGAGGCCGGCCATGGTCACCACCGACCATAGCGCAAGGGCCGCGCCGACAGCCGGCACCACCACCCAGCGCTGGCCGGATCTCTTCGAAGTCAAATCCCGTTCAGGATTGTCGCCCCGGTCTTTCAAACGCAAAAACGCCATACAACCACTCTCAATCGGCATGCAGGCTTGCGACCCTCGCATCCGTGACATCCACAGTTCGCTGGTGCCCCCTGCACCTTTCGCGTCTGTTGCCGATTGAATCAAAAGATGGACAAAGTTGGTTAACCAATCCCTCCATCAGCCACCGATTATGCGGCGCCTGATACGAAAAAAGAGCCCTCCATGGTCTGCGCCACGGTAGAATGCTCTCCCTCACCCCCGCCTTGCTGCCCGTTTTTGCGATCCAAGTCAAGGAAACGCTGCGTCAGCTTGCTGCAAGCCTGTGCTGATTGCCCGCTGATCGGCCTTCTCAATCAGTTGACCTTCCGGTGGCTGGAAGGTCTATCTGCTCAGAGACGGAGACCTCCGGCGACGGAAATTTACCGATGAGAACCGGCATCACGACCGAAGAATCCGACTGCAGGTCGAACCCCTGCTGCGGCTGGCTGAGCACGGATGGATGGGGCAAGGACATGGCGCCGTGAGATGGACTGTGAAAGCGGCGCTGCTGTGGCTGGTCTGTGCCCTTACGATGGGCGCCTCCGTCGGCAGCGGGCCGATCGTCGCGGCCCGCCAGGCGTCGATGAAGGAGATGGCGGCGGCTGCGAAAACCATTGCCGGCATGTTCGACCGCAGGCAACCCTATGACGCCGCAGCCTTCAAGGCGGCAGCGGACACGCTGCGCGCTCGCACCGGCCCTGCCCTGATTGCCGAATTTCCGAGCGGCTCGCTTGGACCGCCTTCGCAGGCCAGGCTGGAGATCGATCAGTCACGGGCGGAATTCGAGGCCCTGGCAAATCATATCGGAACGCTGGCCGACGCTCTGGCCGCCAAGGCCGAAAGCGCGCCGGCCGTCATCACCGATGACATGCGCATGGGCACCGGCCTGGCGATGGGCGGCGGCAGCCTGCTCGGCAAGCGCTCGATTCCAGAGGAAGCCGATCCGACCAAACTGCCGGCGGAGCATATCCTGCATCTCATCCTGCAGGATTGCTCGACCTGTCATTCGAAATTCCGGCAAAAGGTACAGTGAAGCGACATTATCCGGCGGAGCATTTCCTTGCTGGCCTGCGCCACAGCCACTTTGCATACAAGTAAATTCGTTTGTGCTAATATATCGAGGATCGTGCATATCCATGCATGACGAGCATCGGGAGGATGCAATGAAAACCATGAATCGCAGGTCTGCAATTGCCCTCGGTCTGACGACCGCCGCGGTAGCGCCTTTGTTCACCTTGGCGGCATCGGCAAAAATCAAGAAATACGGCCCGAAAGAGGGCAAGGAGATTGCGCCCGGTGTCAGGGTGGTGGAGGTCGGCACCGGCAATGCAGACATTCCCGCCTACAAGAGCATCGCAATTATCGACGTTGTGTTTCAGCCCGGAGCACATGCTCCTCAAACCGTGATGGACAACGACATGGTGTGCACCATTACCTCAGGTGCATTCACGATCAAGAAAGCGGACAAGGAATTCAAGCTCAAGACGGGTGATATGTACACCTGCTCCAAGGGCAAGACCGATGAAGCGACGAATACAAGCAAGGAGGTCGGCGTGCATCGCATCGCCGTATTGATACCCGCATAGCAGATGGAATTCCGGCCGGACCACGCCGTCGCGAGTCCGGCCGGCCATACGAGGCGATCTCGTTCCGTCGTCAGCGCGGCCATCTCACGCCAGCCACTCCCTGATCGCCGAGCGGGCGGGAACGGCGCGCATGTGGTCTTCGCGCTATGGCTTTGTTTGAGCATGATCTTTTGGGAAAGCTGGCTTGGTTTTCAAATCATCGGCTAGGTCGAATGGCTGATCAACCAGCGCATCCACGTGGCCAATACGAAGATCGAAAACCACAGGAGTTTTGCCGGCCACCAGGCGGTGTTCGAGGCGATCGAGCGCCACGACCCGGAAGCGGCCGGCCAGGCGATGCGCGCGCATCTGGAAAACGCCCGGCGCAAGTTCAATTCAGGGTCGGGAAGACTGGGCTAGCCAGTTGACGCGGCAGCGCTCTGGCGCAAAGCAAAAAGCCCGCCGTTCAAAGCCGGCGGGCTCCCTTCAATCATACAGCGCGATCCGGTCGTCGATAACCAGGACGACCGAATTTCGGCCTCAGCGGCTGGTTGCGCTCAGGGGGCGGGCTTCGACGGGTTTGAAGCGACCAGCGATCCGAGTTTGCCGGCTTTGGCCAGACTCGGCTTTTCGTAAGTTTTCTTCACAGAATCCCTCCTCTAACGGCATCAATTTCCTCTGCCGGGCCTGTTTTGTCAAATCTGACAGCAGTCCGTCACAGGTCCCGGCGGCAATTCGTGCCCTTACGCCGGCTCGCGCTTGAGCGCCTGCGCCATGCAGTGAATGCCGCCGCCGGTCTTGGAAATCTCGCTCATGTCGACGGCAGCAACCTCGAAGCCGCGTGCCTTGAGCTGGCCGATCAGCGACTGGCTCGACGTCGGCGCGATGACCCTGTCCTTGCCCAGCGACATGAAGTTGCAGCCGAGCGCCATCGTGTCCTGGAAGGGCACGTCGATGATCTCGTGGCCCTTGCCCTTCAGCCAGTCGACAATGCCGGGCTCGGTGCAGGCGAGGCACACCGCGGTGAGCTTTTCAGCGATCGGCACCACCATCAGGTCGATATGGACATAGTATTCGTCGATGAAGGCGAGGCGCGTTTCCCAGCCTTCCTTTTCGAACCAGTCCTGCACCTGCCGGGCGCCCTCTTCCTGCGTGCGGGCGCCGCCGCAGCCGATCAGCACCACGCCCTCCTCGATGACGTTGAAGTCGCCGCCTTCGAAGGTGCCAGCCGTGACCATGTCGTAGATGGGGATGCCGAGCTTTTCATAGGTGCGGATGGCGGCATAGTTCTCGCCGCGCCGCCACCAATTGGCCATGGCGGTGATGAAGGCGCCGTAGGGCGTCATGACGCTGGAGTCTCTGGAATAGACCTGCATCGGCAGTTCCGGCGTCGGCTCGTGCCAGTGGATGTTGACGCCGAAATGCTCGTAGGCGGCGACGAGGTCCTTGTGCTGCGCCTGCGCGATCTGGACGTTGCAGGGCGCTTCGCGCAAATGCTTGCGCGACAGCGAGCTGGTCGAGAGGTGGCGCAGGAAGTTTGGCGAGCCGAGCAACACGTCTGTCAGCACGTCGGTCTCGTTGGCAAAGCCCCATGACGTCAGCGGCTTGGTGCCGCCGGCGGGATTGCGGCGCTGCAGCGAGAACGGTTCGGCGACGATGCGGTCATGGACGGTCATAAGGTTCTCCTCGATTTGACTATGCAGCTTGATTGGATTGGCTGCTCGGAATCCACCAATCGCGTCCGCGCGCGGTGGTGACATATTCCGGCCAGCGGAAATTGATCGGCGGGTCATAGTCGCAAAGCGGCGCGATCCAGTTGGAGCCACCAATGCCGCCGCCGGTGCGGGTGACGAATTCGTCCATGGCCGCATCGCGCGCGGCCTTGTCCTCGAGCAGGCGGAGGGCTGCAAGAGCAACCGTCTTGGCGGCGCAGATGACCATCGGGTCGATGGTGGCCGAGATACCGCCCAGCGCGTTCATCGCCCAGGATGGATAGGCATGGCCATTCGCGGAGCGCAGCGCCGGGCGGGCGACATAGAAGCGTGCGGTCGGCGTGTGCCACGACATGTCGGTGTAGTCGTCGGAGGTCGAGTTGATCTGCGACGGAGGCAAATCGCGGCGCAGGATTGCCTCGGCCTCTTGCGGCGAAATCAGCCGCTCCATCTCGTCGATGAAAGGGTTTTCGGTCGCGGTGCCGCCGGCATTGACCTGGACCTCGCGACCGATCGCTTTCGCCGCCTCGTCCCAGCTCGGCGCGCCGACGGTGGACAGCGCCTCATAGGCAATCCCCGCCATGACGTGATTGGCGAGGCCCGGCCGCGACTTCGTCACCCAATGGCGCTCGTAGCGACAGCCGCTGATCGCCGCGGCCGCGGCCGCATTACGGTCGAGCACCGCGGTGACCTGCTCTGCCATGGCAATGGTCGGCACGCGGATCATGTACTGGATCTCGGCCAGCCCCGCCGGCAGATTGTCGGCGGTCGCCTGCCCGGCGGTGAGGATCGCCTCGCTGATCGACCAGCCGCCCTGGTGGGGTAGCATGGAATCGCGCAGCGCCTTGGAGGCCATGTACATCGCCATCAGCGCGTCATTGGCACCGGGCGCCCGCACCGCCGAATGCGCCTGCGGGATCGGCGCGCCATCGCTTGCGCGAACCCAGTTTTCGGGTTCGTCGCAGACAAAACGGTAGATCATCGCGTAGGCCGCGCCGCAATGCGTGTCCCAACGCGCCGTGTTGCAGAGCGGCAGCATATAGAAGGGATGGAACGAGATCATGCCGGCAAGGCCGTCATAATAGCCTTTGGCTGCATGGATCGGCTTCGAGCCCCTGACCTTCTCGGCCGGCTCGCCGGTGAAGCGCAGCGTCCCCTTGATGCCGTGGCGTTGCATTGCCGCCTTGGTGGCGAGAAGTCCGCCGAGGCCGGCAATGCCAAGCCCGGAATGCGGATCGGTGTGGCCGCCGGCCTCGCTGCCGAGGCCCGGCCGCGATCGCTTCACCGTTGCCGCGTCCTGGCAGTTGCCGGGCACCGCGTCGTATTCGCCGTACATGCCGATGGTCGGCCCCGGGCCATTCGTCCAGTGGGCGCAAAAGGCGGTCGGCATGCCGGCCGACCCTTCCTCGACCGAAAAGCCCTCATGCTTCAGCCGCGCGACATACCAGGCCGCCGACTGGTATTCGCGCCAGGCTGTTTCGCCGAAATCGAAAATGGTGCGCGTCCACGCCGACAGCGACGGCTGGATGCTATCGAGACAGGCAAGCGCGGTGGCTTGCGCCGAGGTCGTCACCGGTTTCTCCATGCGGCCCAAGAAAGCAGTGAAGCGGCATTGCAAAAAGTGATATGTTTTTCCGGTTCATGCAAATTCGGTTCACCTGAGGCCTCTTGCGAATACCTTCCACACAGGCGTTGCGCGCCCTCGACAGTTTTGCCCGTCACGGCAGCGTCTGGCGCGCAGCCGATGAACTGCATTTGACCCGCAGCGCCGTCAGCCATCAGTTGCGGCTGCTCGAACGCGACCTCGGCTTCGACCTGCTGGAGCGCATCGGCAAGGGCGTGGCGCTGACACCGCGCGGCCAGCGCTATGCCGCCGATGTGAGAAAGGCGCTGACGGTGCTCGGCGATGCGGTGACGCGCCAGGCCGGCACGGGCGTCGGCGGCTCGTTCGCCGTTTCCTGCACGCCGGGCTTCGCCTCTCTGTTTTTATGCACGCATATCGGCGAGTTCCGGCAAATGTATCCGGACGTGGCGCTGTCGATCCTGACGCCCAGGCGGCTGGACGATGTCAGCAATCCGGACGCCGATGCCTTCATTGCCTTTGGCGTCGGCAACTGGCCGAACCGCTCGGTGGAGTTGCTGTGCGAAATCTCGTTCACGCCACTTTGCAGCCCGACACTGCTCAACAAGGTCGGCGGCTTTTCAAAACCGGCCGACGTGCTGCGCGCCAATCTCCTGCATCTCGGCGACACCGAGGACTGGGCGCGCTGGCTGGCGCTGTCCAAGGTGGAAAACCCCGACACCGAAGGCGGCATCTTCTTCTCGGACATGAACCTCGTTTTTTCCGCGGCGATCGCCGGCCAGGGCATCGCCATGGGCGACGAGCTGACCAGCCGCCGGGCGCTGAGCGAAGGCCGTCTGGTGCGCCCCTTCGATATCGCGATCCCCTCGCCGCGCTCGTATTTCCTGGTGTCGGAACATGCCAAGGCCAGCCACCCGGTGCTGGAAGCATTCAATGGGTGGTTGAGGTCGAAGCTGTCGGAGAACCGGATCAGCCCGTACTAGCCTCCCATCCGTGAATCAAATTTGCCGATCAGGCGAAAACTATTCGGTTGCGGTGAGCCGGGGCCCTGCCCTACGCTCAAGCTACGACCAAGGAAGAGGCAGGATGCAGCAACCCGGCCGGGCCGCAGAGATCAAGGCAATCGGGATCGGCAAGAGCTTCGGCTCGTTCCGGGCGCTGGACGACCTGACGCTCAATATCGGCCGTGGCGAGTTTTTGACGCTGCTCGGCCCCTCCGGCTCGGGCAAGACCACCTTCCTGATGATCCTGGCAGGCTTCGTGCAACCGACCGCCGGCAAGCTTTTCAGCGACGGTTTCGACATCACCGATCGGCCGGCAGAGCAGCGCGCCGCCGGCATGGTGTTCCAAGGCTATGCGCTGTTTCCGCATATGTCGGTCGAGGCCAACATCGCCTTCCCGCTCAAGGTGCGCAAGAAATCGGCCTCCGAGATCAAACGCCGCGTCGCCGAGATGATCGAGCGCGTCGGGCTGAAGGGCCATGAGACGAAACTGCCGGCGCAGCTTTCCGGCGGCCAGCAGCAGCGCGTGGCGTTGGCCCGTGCTTTGGTGTTCGAACCCGGCGTGCTGCTCCTCGACGAGCCGTTCTCAGCGCTCGACAAGAGCCTGCGCGGCCAGATGCAGGCCGAGATGAAGCGGCTGCATCAGGAGACCGGCACCACCTTCGTCTTCGTTACCCACGACCAGAGCGAGGCGCTGGCGCTGTCGTCGCGCGTCGCCATCTTCAACCATGGCAAATTGCTGCAGGTCGGTGCACCGGACGAGGTGTATGACCGGCCGGCCAATCGTTTCGTCGCTGAGTTCCTGGGCGAGATCAACATGCTGCCGCTCAAGGGCGTGAAGCGCGCCGACAATGGCGCGACCGCGCTCTGCGAAGACCGCGCGATCACGCTGCGCGGCAATGCCGAGGCGGTGAACGGCAACGCCATATTGGCGATCCGGCCCGAACATATGTCGATCGCGCGCGAAGCCGTCACCGGCGAGAATGGCATCGCCGCCACCGCCATCGGCTCGACTTATCTGGGTGCAGCGACCAAGCTAGATCTGACGACGCGCCAGGGCGCCAAGGTGACCGTCTCGGTGCCGAACGAGGTCGCGGCGGCGGCGCTGAGCAAAGGCAATTCCGTCTGGCTGACCTGGCCGGCGGAAAAGGGTTTCCTCCTTCCGGACGGAGGATGACGACGAGAACGGCGAAGTCTTCCAGCAAAGAATCTGGAGCGCGCCATAACCACCGGAACCAACAACGAAAAAGGGGAACTAAAATGACAGACCAAAGCAAAAAACAAGCCATGGACGCGCTATCCGCCCGGGCTGTGCGCGGCGAGATTTCGCGCCGGCAATTCACCCAGCTTGCAGCCTTCGTGCTGGCCGGCACGCCGATGCTGCTGCGCTCGACCGGCGCGTTTGCGCAGGCCAAGGAACTGGTGCTGGTCAACTGGGGTGGCGATGCCCTCACCGCTTATGACGCCGCCTATGGCCAGGCCTTCACCAAGGACACCGGCATCGCCGTCAAAATGGACGGTTCGGGCCCGACCGAAGGCGCGATTGCCGCACAGTTCAAGAGCGGCGCGCCGACCTGGGATCTCGTCGACGTCGACCCATTCTCGGCCATCACGCTCGGCGCGCAGGGTGCGCTCGAGCCGATCGACTACGCCATCGTCGACAAGAAGAAGATGCGTGAAGGCTTCGGCTGGGAATACGCGGCCTCGACCTATTTCTTCTCCTACGTCATCGCCTATGACTCGGAGAAATACGGCAAGGACGCGCCGACCGGCATGGCCGACTTCTTCGACGTGAAGAAGTTTCCGGGCAAGCGCTCGCTCTACAAATGGGGCGTGTCTAGCTGGGAAGCCGCACTTCTCGCAGACGGCATCGCGCCGGCCTCGCTCTACCCGCTCGACCTGAAGCGCGCGCATGACAAGATCGCCGCCTTCAAGGAAAACGTCGTGGCCTATTGGGGCGGCGGCGCCGAGAGCCAGAGCGTGCTGCTCAACGGCGAAGCCTCGATGGCGATCGTGTGGTCGACCCGCGCCTCGCTGATCGAGCAGGACTCGGGCGGCAAGATCAAGTTCATCTGGGACCAAGGCCTGATTTCGCCCGGCGCGCTGGCCGTGCTCAAGGGCAACCCCGGCGGCAAGGACGCAGCGATGAAGTTCATCGCCAGCGCCCAGGATCCGGAGAAGCAACTGGTGATGTTCGACAAGCTTGGACAAGGCCCGGCCAATCCGGCCGCCGACGCGCTGATCCCCGCCGACAAGAAGCGCATCAACCCGGTCGATCCCGAAAACATGAAGAAGCAGATCGCGCTCGACATGGATTGGTACGCCAAGAATTACGGGGCAGCACTCGACGAATACACCAAGATCATCTCGGCCTGACCAGGCCGGGCACGAGCTTCGATGAGAGGCACCCTCTCCGACAGGATGGGCGCGGCGGTGCTGATGGCGCCGCTGCTCCTGTTCCTTGTGCTGGCCTACGCCTGGCCGTTCCTCGGCGTCGTCAAGTGGAGCGTCACCTTGCCGACACCGGGGCTCGGCCAGTATGGCGCGCTCGCCACCGATGCCCTGGTGCAGTCTGTGTTCATCCGCACGCTGCGCATCGCGCTGATCGTCACCGTGGTTTCCGTGGCGGCGGCATACGCCATCACCATGGTTTGGGTGCGCGGCAGCCCGGCACAGCGCATGATCGCTGAATTCTGCATTCTCGTCCCCTTCTGGATCTCGGTGCTGACCCGCGCCTTCGGCTGGGTGGCGCTTTTGTCCAACCGCGGCCTGATCAACACCTGGCTGCAATCGATCGGCTTCATCTCCGAGCCGCTGGCGCTGGTGCGCAACGAGTTCGGCGTCATCGTCGGTATGACGCATTTTTTGATCCCATTCGCGGTGTTCCCGCTGGCCTCCGCCATGCGCAGCCTCGACGAGCGCGTGCTGCTCGCGGCGCGCGGGCTCGGCTCCAGCCGCATGCGCACCTTCTGGACCGTGTTCGTGCCGATGACGCGCTCCGGCATCATCGGTTCGGCGATGATCGTGTTCGTCTTCTCGCTCGGCTTCTTCGTCACGCCGGCGATCCTCGGCGGCGGCCGCAGCGTGATGATCGCCGAGCTGATCTATCTCCGCATCTTCCAGAGTCCCGACTGGGGACTGGGTGCGGCGATCAGCGTCGTGCTGGTGCTGTTCGTCGGCGCGCTCATGGCGCTGCTGTTCCGCTATGTCAGACCGAAGCAACTGATCTGATGCCGACCTATCGCCCCGGTCCCGTCTCGCTGATCCTCGCCGTGCTGGTGGCGCTATTCCTGCTGCTGCCGCTATTGGCGGTCATCCCGGTGTCGCTGACGCCAAGCCGCATGCTGGCTATGCCGACGGGCGAGCTGTCGCTGCGCCACTACCGCGCGCTGATCGAGGATCCGCGCTGGCTCGACGCCATCCTGCTGTCGATCCGCATCGGCATCGTCAGCAGCGTCATCTCCACCGTGCTGGCGCTGTGCTTCAGCCTTGGCGTCTGGATGTTCCAGCCGCGCTTCACGGCCACCCTTGTCGGCTTCGTGCTGTTGCCGATGGTGGTGCCGCCGGTGGTCTCGGCGATCACGCTCTACTTCCTGCTGACGTCGATCTCGGGCATGAGCTCGTTCTTCGGCTACGACACCTGGCTTGGCGTCGCCATGGCGCATTCGGTGATGACGGTGCCTTTCGCCACGGTGCTGATCCTGGTCTCGCTCAGCCAGCTCGACCGCCGCATCGACCTTGCCGCGCGCGGCCTTGGCGCCAGCGTGTGGGAGCGCGCCACGCGCATCATCATGCCCAACATCAAGTTCGGCATCGTCACCGCCGCGCTGCTGTCCTTCGTGCTGTCCTGGGAAGAGATCGGCGTCACGCTGTTCATCACCTCGGTCAACGCCATCACGCTGCCGCGGCTGATGTGGATGGGCCTGCGCGACAACATCGACCCGGCGATCGCCGCGCTCTCGGTGATCCTGATCATCATCACCGTGCTGGTGCTGGCGGTGCGGACTGTGGTGGTTAAGATGCGCGACGGGCACTGAGCCAAGGTGGCCAACAACAATCGGCGATCGCCAAGCCGCTGTGTGAAGGGCGTTACGGACGGTGAGCGCCGGGTACATTACGCAGCGTCATGGGAAACCTGCCGCTGGTGACATTTGCCTTCGTGTCGGTGCTCGGAATGGCGGTTCCGGGACCGGACGTCGTGCTCGCCATCACCAACGGCTCCCGCTACGGTTTTCGGCGCGCGTTTCTCGGCATGGCCGGCGTCGTACTGTCTGATTTCGTTCTTATCAGCATCGTCGCGCTGGGCTTCGGCGCTCTTCTGCTGGCTTCGGAATTCTATCTCTCGGCTCTCAGGATGTTCGGCGCGGGCTATCTGCTTTTCGTCGCCATCGGTACCCTGCGCACCGCATCCCGACCTTCGTTCAACCCTAACCTTCCCGAAACACGCCATTCAGCCAAGGCACTCATTGGGCGCTGCTTCCTGGTGGCGGTCACAAATCCGGCGGCCTGGCTGCTTTTCCCCGCGATCCTGCCGCATTTTGTCCGCGTGGATGAGCCTATCGCGATCCAGTATGGCATCCTGGCCATTATCGCCGCGCTTGCCGATGTGTTTGTGCTGACGTTTTACGCAGCCCTTGGCGCGCGGGCTGCAAGGCTTCTGGCTGGGCCAAACGCCGTGTGGATCGACCGGTTGTACGGTATCGCCCTGCTTGGTCTTTCGAGCACTTTGATCCTGCAATCCCTCGGCCATCTGAGATAGTCGACACAGGAACACACAGGCCCGGATTTTAGCAATCGGCCCGCAGTCAGCTTGCGAAGAATCTCGACAGCCTTGCAGCCGTGTCTTCGGGGTGCTCTTCCGGGAAGAAATGCCCACCCTTGACCGAGCCGCCTCCGACGTTATCAGCCCATTGCCGCCAGATCGCCAACGGGCCGCCCTCCTCCGCATACCAGTTCTCCAACCCGCCCTCGCCGCTCCAGAGCGCAAGCAGCGGGCATCTGATGCGACGGCCGTCAGCCTGGTCCTGCGCGTCGTGCTCGCGGTCGATGCCGGCGGCGGCGCGATATTCCTCGCAGATGGCGTGGGCATGGGCGGGATCACGCAGCGCCTCGATATAGGCGGCCCTGACCTCAGCGGGAAAAGCATCTGGAGCCGAGCCCCAGCCGGCGATCGCATTGTCGACAACTGCGTCGGGTGCTGCGGACAACAGGCGCTCCGGCAGCGGTTCCGGCTGGGCGAGCAGGCTCCACGGCCAGAAGGCCAGCGCCAACCTGGCATCGGCCCGATCCCAGGCGGAGGCCGTGGGGACGATGTCGAGAACGGCGACTTTCGACACGGTTTCGGGATGGTCGAGCGCCAGCCGGTAGGCGACGCGACCGCCACGGTCGTGGCCGGCAACCATGAAACGGTCGAAACCGAGAACGTCCATAACCTGCACCATGTCGCGCGCCATCGCTCGTTTGGAATAGGCGGCATGATTGGCTCCGGAAGCCGGACAGCCGCTTTGTCCGTAGCCTCTCAGATCGGCGGCAACCACGCTGAAGTGCGGCGCCAATGCCACGGCGATGTCCCGCCACATAACATGCGTTTCGGGAAAGCCATGCAGGAGCAGCAGCGGCGGCCCTGAGCCACCGGCCCTGACGAAGATCGATGTCTCCTCCATTTGAACGGTCCTGGCGTCAAAGCCCGCAAACATCAGCTGCCGCCAACCATTCCGTGGCTGGAACGGATTCGCAGCACCTGGACACCCTTCGGCAATTCGATCAGGAACTCCTTGTCGCGGTCGAGATGGTGGATGCTTTGCGGATCGCCGCCGGTAAAGGCGGCCATCGCCTCGACGCTCTCCCAATAGGAGATGGTGATGAATTCCGAATGCGTCGGCGTGTCCTCGCGAAAAGTCTGCACGCCCAGCGCTTTCTCGATCAGCGGCTTGATACCGACCTCGTAATTGTAGCGCTCATAGGCGTCGGCCCTGCCGGGCGAGGTCCTGCCGCGCCAGATGCGCGCAATGGTCGGGGTTTTCGGTGCCATCAGCAACAAACGCCTGAACGCGAGCCGCGTTCCGAACATCTCGACTGGTGGCAGCCGGATCGCGGTCCGAACCTGCGAGCAGAGGCCGGCCAAGTTGACTAGCTGTCGCGGTCAATGCACAAGGAGCCATGGTCTGAGGGCGGGACGGTGACGCATCGGTCTGCAAAACCGACGTAGTGGGTTCAATTCCCACTCAGGCCTCCACACTATCTCTTTGAAGTTGTTGGCGATCCCGACAGGATTCGAACCTGTGACCATCGGCTTAGAAGGCCGGTGCTCTATCCAGCTGAGCTACGGGACCGCTGGCCGGCATTTGATATCTTGGCCGGCTGGTGTCTATGTGCCAGGCGCTGACCGCCGGTCAATGCGTCCAGGGTATCCTGCGGTCATAGCGGAAATTTTCCGCATAGGAAATCTGCCGGCGCTTGGTCTCTTTCGGCTCCTCGACACGGAAGGCCAGCCCCTGCTTTTCGGCATAGGCCACCGCTTCTTCCCTGGTGTCGAAGGTCAGCCTGATCTGGCTCAGCATGTCGCCCGATGTGGTGTAGCCCATCAGCGGGTCGATCTTCTTGCGTTGGGCGGGATCGAATTCCAGCACCCAATGGCCGGTCTTGGCCTTGCCGGACTGCATCGCGGTTTTGGCTGGGCTGAAAATTCGCGCGGACATGGGCACCTCGTAGCTGCGTTGGCGGTAGCGCCGCCTTATTTCAGTCAATACTGTGCAACACTGCCGACGGCAAGGCCGAAGCGGCCTGCAACCAGGCCGCTTCGGCAGCGGCATCGGCCCGATACACTGGCGTAGCATCAAAAGTCATGGTCATGATGGCGACACAAAGAGGCATGGACGCAGGGATTTTGCACGCCGAGGCCGACAGCCAAGCGATTTTCGACGGCGCGATCGTGATCGGCGCCGGGGCAGCCGGCTTGACCGCAGCCCATGCGCTGCTCAAGACCGGCGTGCCTGTGATGGTGTTGGAAAAGGAAGCCCGGCTGGCCGAGCCATGGCACGGGCGGCACGAGCGACTGCATCTCAACACGCATCGCGACCTTTCGGCGCTGCCGGGCGTTTCCTTTCCTGCCGGCACCCCTGCCTTTCCGCACCGAAACACCATCATCGGCCATTTGAACGAATTCCACGCCATGCACCGGCTGCCGGTCGAGTTCGGCATCGCGGTCGAGGAGATTGGCTTCGAGGGCGACCACTGGCTTGTGCGGACCAGTGCCGGGCCGCGGCTGGCGCGCCATGTCGTCATCGCCACCGGGCGCGACCGGCAGCCCTTCATCCCGGCCTGGAAAGGCATGAAGGCCTTTGCCGGACGCATCATCCATTCGGCCGCATTCGGTAACGCCAAGGCCTATGCGGGCAAGAAAGTGCTGGTCGTCGGCGCCGGCAATTCCGGCTTCGACGTGCTCAATCACCTGGTGGCAGCCGACGCGGGACAGATCTGGCTGTCGGCGCGCAACGGTCCGGCACTGCTGCCCAAGCGCCTCGGCCAGATCGCCGTCCACCGATTTTCGCCGATCCTGGCGCGGCTGCCGTTCAAGCTCGCCGATGCGGTGATGGCGGCGACGCAGCGATGGGCCTTCGGCGACCTCACGGCCTACGGCCTGCCGCCGACGCCTTCGGGCGGCGCAAGCCGGCTGGCGTCGGATTATACCGCCATCGCCACCGATGACGGCGCCGTCGATGCCATCAAGGACCGCAGGATCATCGTGCTGCCAACCGTGCGGGAATTTACCGGCGACACGGTCGTTTTCGACGATGGCGCGACGATCCAGCCCGATATCGTCATCGCCGCGACCGGCTACCGCACCGGGCTCGAGGCCATGCTGGGCAAGCTCGGCGTGCTCGACCAAAAGGGCGTGCCGCTGTTCAACGGCGCCGACAGCGACCCGAAACTGCCGGGCCTGTGGTTCACCGGCATGCGGCCAAGCATCCGTGGCTGCTTCGCCAATGCTCGCATCCAGGCCAAGGCGATCGCAGCCAGGATTGCGCGGGAGCGCATACCGCCAAGCCCCGTTTGATGTTTTAGGGGTTGCGCGACAGGGTCCGGAACCGTATACGCCGCAGGGCCTCGGAGTGTAGCGCAGCCTGGTAGCGCATCTGGTTTGGGAAAAGTGGCGCTTGGCGCGATTTCCCTCGGCGTTTCAACACCTTGACATACGGACGCACCTATCCCGTGGCACTTTCCGTGGGACTTCCTGTCGTCCGCCCTTCCTGAGCAGCTATAAATAAGGAGAATGGAGATGTTTGAGCGGCGCCCGAAGAAATGGCCTTGGCGTGATTTCCTAACCGAGGAAGAGCGGAATACACTGCGGCTCGCGGACGGCGCCAAACTGCGATGGCAGCAATTAAACCTGGAACGGGCAGCGATCACCAACCGGGCAATCCAGCGGGCCAAGTATGCATCTCGCCCCGCCCTTGCATCACCCCCTGTAGGAGGTTGGATGGACCCCGCAATCGAAAAGACGACGCTAGGCGCGATTATCGGCATAGGCCTTCAGATGCCAGATGGAGAGCCTGTGCGCATGGTTGATACCGCCAAGGTCTGCTGGGTGGTTTGGCCGGCATGTGTCGATGATCAGGCTGCGGTCTATCTCAATGAGGCTGAAGCGCTCTACGATCTCGATAACCAGCTTGCGCGCCCATGAGCAGATTTCCGGGCGATGTCAGCCTGATCCTCTGGCTTGCTCTCGTCGGCTTCATCCTCGTATCTGCTGTAGAGGTGTCGAGGTGGGTGTTAGGGATTTTCTGAGGTGGTGGGGATCACATCATATTGCTTTGGCGGGGGAAATGATGGGGCTCTCACATCAACTTGTGCGTCACCCCATTTCGATGTGTCGCTTCCCTCACCCCGGATAGTCAGCCTTGACCACTATCCTGGCCGTCATTTCACCCGGTCAAACAGGATAGGCTTCCACCTGTAGGCTGCCGCGGTGCCTATGAGGTTCTGAAGCTCGACGTCTGGCGCGCTGGTGCGGACTATCTGCCGGACGCGCCTTATGGCCTCAGCGATCGACACATGGCCTGGCTGGGCGTCTACGGCTTGGGAGATGGCATCCTGAAGCGTTGGCATGATGCCAAGGATAGCGCATGGCTTGGGAGCGGGAAAGATCAGCCGCCGCGCAGCGCGCGCCAGATGTCGGCCCAGAAGTATGTGACCGCTGAAGCAATGGCGCCCGCCGCGATGCCGGTTACACCAAGAGCGCCGAGCCCCATCAGCTTCCAGCGCGTCACCTCGGCCGTCACCTCCTTGACGCTCGCCATGTCATCATTGAGCTTGCTGACAGCCGCTTCGGTGGCGGTGACACGGTCGACGAGTTCGTCGGTCTTGGCGTAGATCTTTGATCGGCTGGCCGCGGCGCGGTGTTCCGATTGCTCGTAGCTTAGCGCTGCCCGGGAATCGCTTTCCTTGATGTCGCGACGGATCTCGGTGATGTCGCGCTGCATGTTCTGGGTGGCTTCCAGAAGCCCGCCGATCATCATTTCCAAGCTCTTTGACCCCGATGTCGGCATGTGTGCGCCCTATATCCCGTTGTCGAATTCGGCCTTGTCGCCGGCGAGGATGACGCAGGCGCCCTTGCCGTCGCCGAGCAGCACGGTGAAGGTACCTGCATCCGAGAGCGTCACCTGCACCTTGGCGCCGTCCTGGTTGGTGGCGGTCATCACCGGGAACTCGTGGTAGCGCTCGGCCAATTGCTTGAGCAGCAGTTCCAGCGGGCCGCAGGAGAGCTGCGCCGCGGCAGCCGGCCGGATGGTCAGCGCCAGGATCATTCCCATGCAGAGGGCCAGCAGGATGGCACCAACGATCAACCAGCGGCGAACGACCGGCTCGGCGAGGTTCTGAAGTCCTTCCATGCCCATCACTTCAGCGCCTTCGCGGTCGTGTCATAGTGGCTTGCGCAGCGCCCAACGCGCGCATTTGCCTTGTCGAGTTGCCGACGCTCGGCTTTGAGGACGGAACGCACCTCGTCGCCGACTGCGATTGGTGCATGCGGCTCCCGCGCACGGCAGTCATCCGGGAGTGGCGGCAACGTCACGCGCGCCGCGGCAATGCCCTTGTCCGTTGCCGCCTTCTTCAGGGCTGCGCTAGTGGAGCAGCCAGTCGACGTCAGACTGATCAAGATTCCAAGCCCTGCCAGCAGCAGCAACCTTGGCTTCGAATTCTGCCCTGTCCTTGGCGAGTTGCGCGTCATCAGCGGCGTCCTTTGCCCGAGCGTTCTTGAGAATTTCCTGGTAGGAGGCGATCACGATCTGGCCAGCGGCGACCTGACGCTGGACTTCGGTCAGCTTCGCCTCGGCCGCGATTGCCCGGTCTTCCTGCACATAGCCTCGTCTGGCGTCAGCGCGCTCCAAGGGGACGATTGCGAGGTAAGCGAAGGCGACACCCGCCGCAGCACCGGCAGCGAGGCGTAGCGCCCCGCCTACGCCACCAAGGAGGTAGTAAAGGATCGACATCATTCGCCTCCCGGCGTTTGCTTCGGCTGCACCAGCACGACCGTCTGATTATCCGCCGGTGGCGGCGGTGTTGGTTCCTGCGGAGGATCCGAATAGGGACGGGCAGTGCGCGTCGTCCAGATAGCGGCGATGTCCTGAGCTGTCGCGAAACCGGTGTAGCCGGTCACCAGCACCATGACGATCAGTTGCCAGCCCCATGCGATGGTTTCGTTGAGCCTGGTGTCCTGGGCGTCGATGAGCAGGAAGAGCTGGTAGCAAGCCCAGACCAGCACCGTGTAGATGATGATCCTGCGCCACTTCCACGACGGCTCCCCGGTCTGCAAGGCCATTGGTCAGTCCTCGACCAAATGCGATTGCTTGGCCCAGTCGCGCCACGGGTGCAGTTCGTAGTGGCCGCCGTCCCAGTCGTCGCCCGGATTGACGCCGTCCATGTGCCAGTCAAGCCCGCAACGCACGCCGATCTTCATCTCGAGCGCGATGCCCTTGCCCTTGTTGGTGGCAGGGTCGTAGAAGCCGATCGTGTTGTAGAGCGCGACGAAGGCGGCGCGGTTCTTCCAGTCGTAGGGCGCAGGGAAGAGGTCGACTGCAATCGACGGCGCGTAGTTGTGCGCGCTCTGGCCGAATTTCGCCTTGGAATGCCCGGTCAGGAAAGCCTTGGTCTGGGCGGCGCGGCCCCTCGTGCTGTCGAGCACACGGAAATCGATCCGCTTGATGGCTTCATTGAGTATCGCCTGCATCTTAGGGTGCGCCTTGGCGACCGATGCGGCGGATGCTGAGCTGAAACTTGGCATGACTGGGCAGCCTCTTTGATTTAGCGCTGCGAATGCTTATAGTCTGGGCTCCATGGTGATTTCGTCTTTCGGCGCCGAGAGCGTCAACATCCCGCTCGGTATAGTTGTTGTCGGCGTGGCGATTACACTCGCCAGCGGCACGATCTCGGGGATGCGCCTGCACCGCTGGCTGTTCTATCGGACAATATGGGGGCGGCGCCTGCCGACAGACGCAGGCGCATGGATCGGCCTGGCGACGGCAATCCTATTTCTTGCGGGTGGCCCGCTGCAATTCCTTCACATGTTCGACCAGCACGTCCCGCTTGTCGAGCAGCGCCTGCATGCCGGAATCGAATGCCTTCTGCGAGATGAGCCCACGATCCCGCTGCCGGGCGAGCGTTCGAGCTTCTGCCCGTAGGGCTTGCTCGACATCCTTCATATCCTTGTATTGCCAGAATATGCCGGTCTCGACGTCCTGCGGCTTCAGTTTGACGCCGAAGGAGGAAGACACCGCCTCCGGCAGGCTGTAAGGCCGGCCCTTCGCATCGGTGGCGCCCTTCGCGGCGTTCTCGATCTTGGTCCAGTACCAGGAGTTCGGCACCCATGCCGCCGACGGCAGCCACGATTTCCAGAGATAATCTCCGACCTTGCTGGACTTGTCGAACCAGGTATCGGTCAGGTCGTTGGTGATCGGGTCTCCGGTGAAGCCGCTCTTGTTGAGTGCGAGCTCGAAGGCCAGCATCAGCGGGCCGCCGAATTGCAGCGGCGCCGGAATGGGCAAGGCAGACGAGCCCTGGTTGGTGTCGAATATATCGCCGGTCGGGATCCAGCGCCGCACATCGAGGAAGACCGGCAGGCCATCCTTGTTGCGCCAGGGCATCCGCATCATGCGGGGCGTTTGGAGCCATGTGTTGCCCTGCTCTTCATCGCGCAGGCTGGCGCGTTCCTTGTCCTCATCGGCATCATCGTCCCATGCATAGGCCAGCGCATTGAGCGCATAGGCGACCATGGCGTATTTGGCGATTTTCCATGGCCGGGTTGCCATCGCTCGAGCAATCAGCGGCACGGCGCGATAGGTGTAGGAGATGAACGGAAAGAGCGAATTGCGCGCCGCATTCACCCACGGGGCGCGGATGTCATAGTCGAAGAACTGCTCGCGTGCCGCCAGCGCCGCATGCTCAGCACTTTCGCCGCGGGCGACGCCGGCCCGATAGCTCGCCAGCCGGAACACGTCGTCCTCGATCCGGTAGAGGTCGATCATCTTGCGATCGGCGGTCTTTGCCAGGCTCCACAGGCGGTCGGCGAACTTGCCCAGGATGCCGGCGCGGGCGAGGAACGAGTTCTGCACGCCGTCCTGCCCCTGCTTTTCCATCTCTTCGAGGATCGGCTTCAGAACGTTGTCGCGGATTTCCTGCGTCATCATGTCGGCGCCGAAGACGCCGTGCTCGTTGGCGTCCTTCCAGTGCTGGTCCTTCTTGATGAAGGAGCGAAGGCCGGCCTGCAGGTCCTGCATGCGGACGTCGTTCATATCCATCAGCATCAGGTTGGACATGACGTTGTTCATGTGCGTGACTGGCGAACGGGCGGTCTTGTTGAGCTTCCACTGCGACAACAGCATGCGCCAGGTCGACGGCCGGTTCATGATGTCGATCTCGTTGAGATCGCGCCAGATTTCGGACCTGACCCATTTGCCGGACAGCGCGCCCCAGCGCTTCTTGCCGCCGGTGTTGGAGATGGTGGTGTCCGGCACCTTGACCCATGCCGTCTCGCGATCGTTCACGAGCCGGCTGCGCTGGTCGGCTTCAACCCATTTGGCGGCCGGCTCGCTGGCTGTCGCCCAATCCTCGTTCTCGGCGATGTCCTTGTAGAACCGTCCGACGGCGAGGTCGTGCGCCATGTGGATGTAGGTCTTGCCGATTGTGTAGCGGGCATCGAGGATTTCGCCCATCTTGGAGCGCTCGGCCTGGCTGTAGTCGCGCCACAGCGTCACCTTGCCCTTGCCGATCTGGCGGGCTTCCCAGACGCCATTGTCGCGCCATTCCTTGCCGGCGTATTTCGAAGGCAGGTCCTGATCGGACGGCAGATAGACGCGGCTGGTGACCTTGCCGCCATCCTCCGCAGCCGACACCTTGTCGAGAACGCGGTACTTCTCGCCCTTCGCGACATTGCCGCCATTGAGCCGTGCGGCGTCGACCTCCCAGAACAGGCCCCTGCCCTTGAGCGTGTCGCCAAGTATCTTCTTGCGCTTGCTGCCCATGATCTGGCTGACGAGCTTTTGCAGGTTGTTCTGCTCGGCCTCGTGCTTGGAATAGACGCGGTGAAGATAAGTGCCCCGGTTGCGCTCGAAGCTCTCGGCGCTGACGAGGCCCAGCGCTACCGCCTCCTGCCCCAGTTCGTCGATCGCCTGCCGGATCGGCTCGGCAAGCTGGCTCATGTCCTTGTCGGTCACTGCCTCGCCGGTGAGGATGGCTTGGAGCACACGCGCCTCGTTCGGGCCGACGTTCTGATCGGCCAGCGTCTTCAGCACCTCGGCGCCGCGCATGGTGATGGCGCGCTCGTCCATGTGGCGCTGGCGGTCGCGCTCGATGTATTCAGGGGAGAGACCATAGCGATCGACCAGCCCGGCGCGCGCGGCCTCCACCGGGCCGGCCAGCCAGCCAAAGCGGCCTTCCGGGTCGATCTTGGCGGTGGTGATGATCTTGGCCGCCTTGTCGGTCACATACAGACCGGGTTTCCACCGGCCCTTTGCGTCGACGCCGCCGAGGAGCTGGAATGGCAGGCGCAGCGCCCTGTCGAGCGGCTGGCCACGGGCAATCATGCCCTGCATGGTCTTCTGCCGGTCTTCTGCGGTCTTTGGCTCCGAGCGCAGTTTGAAGCGTTCCTCGACGTTGACGCGGGTGTCGTCATAGATGACGTAGTTGAAGGTGCCATCGCCGGCCGCGCGCGACTGGCCGTCAAGGTAGCGATGGCCGGGAATGTCGGCAGCGCGGAGTGATTCCGACGCCGCTTTGTCGCTACCGAGCGCTAGCTTGAGAGCGCCGTAAAACTCCTGCGCGGTGATCGTATCCCAGTCCTTGCCGGCGAAAATGTCGTCAAGCCGCTCGGATCGGAACTTCTTGATCGCGCTGGAGAATAGGCCGGTCTTCGGCGATGACATCGATCGTATGGCCGTCTTGACTGCGTCCGGCTGCTCACTGAGCGGCTTATCCCAAACCATCAACTCGCTGTCTTCTGGCAGGTCGACCTTGAACAGCTTCCCGCTGCTCGCGATGGCATCGCGCAGCCCTTGCGATGGATCGTGATCATCCAGATGGCGATAGGCGGCGGAGATAGCCTGTGAGGGGTAGTCGAAGCCAAGCCAGTCATCGGCATCGAGAGCCTTCAGAACGCGGTCCTGATAGGGCGTGAAATGCCCGGAGCCTACCAAATCCAGCACATCGGAAAAATCGCCGTCGTCAGGCAACGCCTCGCGGAAATCGCGGACGATCTGGTTGTAGGACAGACCCTTGCGATAATGCTCGGCGATCTCCTTCTTTCCAGCGAAATAGAGGCCCCAGCCGAACGACTGATTGCCCTCGCCGGTGCCGATCTTGTCGAGGGAGAACTGATCGAACTCATGCGGCGTGCCGTGCCACGCCGACTGGAACAGCGGCTGGCCGCCGGCACCGACGGGGTTGGCGTCCGCATCACCGGATCGGTTGCCCACCTCGCCGCTGGCCACCTGCGCAAACACATCCTCGGCCGAACGGAAATCCTTGCCGAAGGCGCGGCCGATCGCCTGGATGATGCCCCTGATCTTCTTGAACGCCTTGGCTATAATGCCGTCCATCGAACGGCCGGCGCGCCAATCGGCATAAGCGTGGGCAACGCCTTCCTCGACATGCACCCATTCGGGGAACTGGCCATAGGTGTCGGCGATCTCGTACCTGTCGACCCATTCCTTCCGCGACTTGCGCTCAAGGATCGCCCATTCGTCCTTGGTGAAGGCGCCGACATCGCGCAGCGCATGGATCGCCTCATGGTCCAGCACGGAGTCTGGATTGTCTGCGTCGAGCGATATGCTGATCAGCTTGCGGAAGTAGGAGCCGTCGGCGGCGTGCATCTTGCCTTCGACCATGAGGCCGAGGTTCTCGCTGATGCGAAGGCCGATGTCCTTCAGGCCGAGCCGGTCGAGTTCGGCGCGGAGGCGCTTGCCGACGTCCTGCGCCTGTGTGCGGAAGGTGTCGGTTGGTGTGAGTTTGAAAAGCTCGTCCTGTCGCTCGGAGCGCGCCTGCGTGTCGAAGAGTTCGCCGGCGTCCTTCTGCGGAGCCTTCGGCTTCAACCGCTCGTCGGCGCCGCGCTGGGCTTGCTCGGCCTGCGAAATCTTCTCCGCACCAGGGATCACGGTCTGCGGCTTACCTTCCGCTCCCGGTTCCTCTGCCTGCGCTGGAGCGGTCTCAGCCTTCTCGAAGTGACGCTTGAGGACTGAGGTGGCGCTATAGCGCGCGTTCGCCGTGTTCTGCCGCTGCCACGCGTTGCTCGACGGGCTCCAACGCCAGCCAGACTTCTTAAGTTCTTCGGCAATCTCTCGGCTCGGCCGATCATCGAAGATGATTTGCACTCGCTCAGCGTCACGATTATCGACCACCGTGGCGCCTTGGTATTCCGCTACGGTCTCAATACCCGTCGGCTTGGCCTCTGGGGCCTTCTCCTCACGCTCGGCAATCTGCCAAACCGAGTTATTCTCGGAGAAGATCGGCTTGCTGAACTTCTCCTGCTCGGCGCGCACGTATGCGAGTGCCTGCTTTGCGAGAGTGACTTCGCCGCGATCGGCTCGTACCTCGATCCTGCGCTTGATGCCGTCTGTGAAGGTCCTGCGATCTGCGGACTTATTCTTGCCGGAATCGACCTCGCCGATTACCCGGATATTGAAATCGAGATCGCGCTTAAGACTGACCCACTCGTCGCTCTGCGACTGCTCTTCGGTGCGAGCGTGAGCCAGTTTTTTGCGGATAGATGCCTGAGCCTTCGCCTGCCAGTCTAGGAATTCGGTGACGCGCCTGGCTTCCGCGTCCATCGCCTTGCGATTGCGATCAACAGGGAAGCGCGCCGGACCGGTGACCATTGGGCTGGCGGTACGCGACTTGGCCGACCACACCATGTTTTGTCGGGTGACATAGCCCTCGCGGTAGCGAGCGAGATCATCGTCGAGGATGGCGCGTTGCTCCGGAGTCTCTGCTCGGGCAGATAGTTCCTTGCGAAGCTCGGCCATGTGCTCTTCGAAGGCGCGGATATCCTGATCGGCGCGCCTCTCCGGCGTCATGCTCATGTTGCGGTAGGCGTTGATGCCGTTCTGGCGGACGAGTTCTGCTGAGGGCTTTACGCCTTCTTGCCGGTCTGCATCTTGTTCAGCGCTTCCAGATTGCTCGCGCTGCGGCGCAGCCTCGCGCGCTGCTCCTTCGACAGGTTCTTTCCGGTCACGGCCCTGATCTTGTGGGCCTTCGCGATCTTCTCCCGCTGCTCTGGCGTCCAGCGGGGCTTTGATGTCGAACGGGATGTCGTCAAGGCTTGGCTCTCCTTGCCCTTTAAAGTCGTGCGTGTCGTCCTCGGTGTCAACTGTCTCGCGCTCAAGAATGTCGACGATGGCCTCATCCGCTGCCATGCCGTTCGCCATCCGGTCCAGAATTTTGGACGTCAGGTCTTCGTCAAGCGTCAGCCCGTAGTCTTTGGCGGCGGCCTCGACCTCTTCCTGCTGGCGATCAACCTTCTCCGGCGCGGCCGCGGTGCCTTGCTCGCCGCTGGCGTATTGCCGATTGCCGCGGCGCGTCTCCGCGATCAGATCCAGCAAATCCGCTACTGTCGATTTCTCGGAAGCGGTGTCGCGGTCGCCATACTTTGCGTCGAAGAAGCCTTCCTGCGCCGCCGCCTCGCGAGCCCTGTCGAGCGGCATGCCCTTCTCGCGCATGAGCTTGCCGGCACCAGGCACGAAGACCTTGTGCGCGTCGATGGCGCGGAGCTCGCCCTTGAAATCCTGGATGCCGCCAGACCGGGCAAGGAACTGGATGATGTCGGTCGGCGCCGGCGCGGCGCGCTGCTTGATGTTGATTGCCTTCGGCGCAGTCTTTCCACCAGTTTGGCGCTGTTCCAGCCTCGAAAGGACCTCCGCCCACGGTGCGCCATTCGGCGCGTGCGTCTCACCATTGGCGATTTCGCTGCGGACATTGCTGATTGCAGCATTGACGGCCGATTGGTCTCCGGTCTGGTCCATATAGCCATCCGCGAGACTGTCGCGGACTTCCTCGTCGATCAAATCGCGCATCTGGTCGGCAGGCGTGCTGATCTCGCCATCCAGAACTCTTTGCTGCGATCCAAACGCCTTGGTCGTGTCGCCATTGGCAAGCCAGCCCTTGAACTCGCCGAGCGTGGTCGGCGTTATCGCGCCAGCGCCCTTCCAGCCCTTCTGGTAATTCGCGTGGTAGCCGGCATCGGCTTCGGCCTGCGTGGCGAAGCCCATCATCACCTTGTGCTCGTCCAGTTTGCCGCTCTTGGGGTCAACCTGGTCGACGACGAAAACCGGCGCAGCATCCGCCATCTCCGGCGGCGTGCCGGGCTTTATGAAGACGTCGATGTGATCTTTGTCTTTGCCGACGGTCCCTTTGATGTAGCCGTAGTGAGACTGCATCTCTTGCGTCCACGGCTTGCCGTTCGGATCGACGCCGCTGCGGGTGGATCCCTGCGGGTTCTCGATCGACACATCGAGGCCGCCGACGGTCGTATGCCCCTTGGCGTAATTGCCCGCCTCCTTCATCGCCTGCGTCGGCTCGGCAAGATCGTTCTGCGGTGACGTGGCGGCGAAATGCGCGGCATCGTCGATCGCGCTTATCCCGTCGATGAACTCGCGATCGGACAGCGCGCGGGCAGGCGTGGCCGCTGACGCGCTCGGGCCCTCGGCCGCTGTCACTGAGCCGTCGATGGTGTGTTCGAGCGCTGGGCGCCCTCGCTGGCTGGCTGGCTGGCCGAATTCGCCCGCAATGTCGGCGACGCGCTTCTCCGCGTCCCGCTGCTGCGCCGGCGTGATGATCTGGCCGTCCAGCGGGGCGACATCCTCTGCGGTGGTCGGCTGCTTCCTGCCGCCTGCCAACGCCTCCTCGAAAATCTTCTTGCCGTCGTCGATGAGGTTATTCGGCAGCGGCGAAGCGCGATCCTCCGCAGTCAGGCGCGGGCTATTCGGCCGGTCAATATCGGTGGCCGCAGACGGGGGAGGAGCACCGCCTGCGGCCGTATCTGCTGACGAGGGAGGAGGTTCGCCTGCAGATTCCTGTCCGAAGAGCGTGTCGGCCGAAGCCGCGCCCTGCGGGACGTTTGGTCCTTTGAGCGGTGCGCCCTGTGCGCCCGCACCCTCGTTCTTGTAGGTATGCGGCTCGACGACCTTCATGCCGGCGCCGACGATGGCGCCTATGGCACCGGCCTGCAGAACGCCCTCGCTGATATCCTGATCGGGATTGTAGACATAAGAGGCGATCAGGTTCTGGGCGACCTGCTGGAGCATTTCCTGCCCGCCCTCGGCCGCTGCCTGGGCCAACACCTTGCCGATGGCGCTTGCCATCTTGCCATAGAGCGGCAACGGGATGCGTTCGAACAGCGTCTCGATCGGCAGTTGCTCGGTGAGGCCGGGCAGCCCGCCCAGCTTCACTGCTTCGAGGATTTGCTCCTTGGTCGCGCCGTGCGCGATGGCATCATCGATCTGCTGGCCGGAAGAGGCAGCGGAGCCCAGCACAAGGCCGGTCCCTCCGCGCGACAACAGGAAGGGCACAGTTGAGCCAAGCCCTTCCGAGATCGCCCGCGTCCATGTGCCTTCGTAATCCTTGGCGGCCTTGAACTGCTCGTCGGACCATTTCTGCGTGGCGGCGCCGGCCTTGAACAGCGGCGCATCGGCGAGGCCTGTTTCGGGCCGGTTATAGAATTTGTCCTGCGCCTCGTGCAGCGCCAGGGCATAGGCGGTAGCATCGTCGGGATTGTCGAACTTGCCGAGAAACTTGCCCTTCTCGCCCCAGTATTTGATGGCTTCCTGGTTCGACAGGACCTTGCCCTCTTCCGACACGGTCGGGATCAGCACCTCTTGCCCGGCGTCGTTCTCATAGGACATCGAGCGGACAGTGCTGATCGTGCCATCGTCGTTCTTCACGATCGGCCGCTTGGCGAGGTCGATGTTGCCAGGCTCGATCAACCCCTTGAAGTCGCCGGTCGGGCCGGGGCTCGGCGCCGCCTCACCAGTGTAGGGGTCGGCCGCCGTGGCGATCACGCGCTGCTGGCTTTCGCGCAGGCCCTTGCGCTCTTCCGGGCTGGCGTTGAGATAGACCTCGCCCTGGGTGCCGAGCAGTTCGTCGCCGAAGTCGGCAGGGACGGGCTTGCCGGCGTCGATCAGGTCCATTGCCCGCATGCGCGCCTTGGCGTCGTCGATGCGGGATTGCAGCATGGCCGAGTTCTGGCCGGCCGCGCCCTTGATCTCCGAGGCGACGGTGCTTACCGCACCAGCGGCGACGGCTTTGCCGACCTCCGGGATGAACGAGCCGCCGTCTTTCGGCTTGGCTTCCGCCGCTGGCGCGCCGCCAAGGAATTCGTCGTCGTTCAGAAGGGCACCGCCGCCCGCAGCGCTCCCGCCGAGGAACTCGTCGTCGGAAAGCATCTTCACTGGATCAGTTCCCAGCCCTGACCTGTCCACTTGGCGATCTTGCCGTTCGGCGCTTTGTAGACCTTGCCGACGACGCGCTTGGCAGGATCGGACGGGATCACGTCGCCCGGGCCTTCGGCGCCACCGGCCTGCCCTGCCCCGCCACCGGAATCATCCTCGGTGTTGAGATAGGTGAGCGTCTTCTCGGTCGCCTCGCGCGCCTGCTTTTCGAGTTCGACCGGATCGGGCTGGCCCAGCGCGCCCTTGGTCAGGGCGTCCAGCCATGCCTTGTAGATCGATGCGCGCGACTTGTCGGGATCGTTGCGGGCCGAGCGGACCATCTTCCATGCTTCCGCCGGGTTTGCCGCGACGTTCTGCTGGATGAGCCATTCGGCGGTCGACACCTCGGCCGGCTTGTCCGACGCCTTGCCCGACACGGCCTTGATGGGCTTGCCCTTGTCGTCGAGGAGCGGCTTTGCACTGGAACCGGTGCGCGAATAGGAGTTACCCTGATCGTCGGTGATGAGGTCGCCGGACGCATCGCGGGTCTTGCCTGCCTCAGTGCTTTGGAACTCGCGCTGCTTCTGGTTCTCTTCACTGCCATAAGCGCGCGTCTTGTCCGCTTGGCCCGCCTCGAAGTTGCGGCCGATCTCGGCCTCTTTCGAACGGAAATCACGATCCTCGGCAAGCCGCTTGTCCTGCCGCTGCGCTTCGAGTTCCTTCATGCGCTCTTCACGCTCGGACTTGATCTCGTCGAGCTTGGCGTCGCTCCATCCCGACATGGCGCCGCCCAGGATCATCGCAAAGCCCGGCATTATACGCTCCCGTGAGTGTAGGCGAACGAGCCATGGAGTTCTCGTGCCGCAGCCGTGTATGTCGCGTGCGCCTCTTCTTCGGTGTCGTAGGTGCCAAGATAGTGACGAACGCCATCGGCCACTACCTCCGCGCCCCACCTGCCGGACCGCTTGCGATTGACACCTTTCAGCCTACCGATCTTTGAAAAACCGGGGCGGTTAAACATGTTCTGATTGTTCGACGCTGGTCGCAGATTAGAGATACGGTTGTCGAGTTTGTCGCAGTTGGCGTGGTCTATCTGGCCGGCTGGGAATTCGCCGGTCATGTATAGCCACGCAAGCCGGTGTGCCTTGTGCAGGCGGCGATCAATGCGGATGGTGCCGTAGCCGTCAAAGTCCGGTGTTCTGCCGGCAACGGCGCCGGCCTTGACGCTCTTGCCGGGACTGACAAGCCAAGTGAACACGCCAGTCTGGGGGTCGTAGTGCAGTAGCTCGCGCAGCCGCTCAGCCGTAATGGTGCCGGCCATTATTCCATCTCCTCCTGCGGAGCCATGCCGCCCTGCACCGGCCCATTGTCATTGGCCGGTGGTTCCTCGACGCCGCCTTCTGCCTGGTTCTCGGCAGGGTTTTCCGCTTCGCCGCCCCGCGACTGCTGATCCATCGCATCGAGTTCGCGAAACACCGGCTCGAGCGCGCCCTTGGCGTCCATGTCGTGAAGCTGCTGCAGCGCCTGTTTGGCCGATGCCTCGTCGACGACGCCTGCCTGGCGAAGCTGCTGCATGGCCGTATCGACGGAGAGGAAGTAGGCGGCCTCGAGCCCATCGCGATCTTCTGCGTAATTGCTGATGCCGGCCTTGTCGCTGATCTCGGCGAGTTGGCCGAATATCTCGGTTCCGCCATGAAACAGCACGTCGGGCGAAAGCTCGGCGCCGGAATCGGTGGCGGCCTTGTAGACGCGGGTGATGATCATTGCCGTGGCGTGGGCAAGTCCCTGCGCCGAACCGGTGGCGCCGGAATGCTCCTTGCCTTGGCCTTCACCACCGCCGCCGCGCAGCATCTCGACCACTTGCGGGAACATCTTCTGATTGTAGATGAGTTCCATGCCGCGGCCGACGAACTGGTTGTACTGGGCCTGCTCTTCAGGGGTGGCATCCTGCGCGGCGCCGGCGTCTGGCTGGGCATCCTGCGGCGCGCCGGCATCGGCTTGCGAGGGGTCACCACCGGGCGGAGCCGTCTGCGCAGCATCGTCCTGAGCCATGCCAGGATCGTCCGTCATTGGCTTTTCCATCTGCTGCACCCATATTGATTGGGGAAGTCATGCCACACCGGCGCTGACAAAACCGTGCAGGAGGAAATTCCGATGACGAGGATTGGCGTGGCGCTACTGGCGCTGATGTGGATGCTGGCAACGGTTTATGCCGGCGAGGTCGCCGGCAAGTTCGACGGGAAAGAGGTCGCCACCGAATGGTACCAGGCGCACCTCGACTGCCGCCTTCCTGTAGACGGGCAGACCAATCAGCAGGCCGATGAGGAATGTGCCCGGCGCGATGAACTGACACAATCCCTGCGGACCCATGACTTCTGCTTCGACGCGAACGAGCAAGAATGGGCCAAGTGCACGGCTGATCAGGAATAGCCGCTCGTATTGTAATCCCAACGCTGCCCTGGCGTCGGCCGCACTGTCGGGTCGACGAACTTGATATACTTGTCTTCGAAGCTTTCGGTTTGTTTCGGCACCGTCGTCTTGTCCTTGACGACCTGACCGCCGCCGGTGCCGGGGCGATTGGCGCCGCTGTCCGGACCCGCGCCCGCACCCTTCCCGGTCACGAACGAGTCGACAATGTGCTCGCCGAGCGTGCTGTTGCCGGTGAGCGCCAAGCCGCCGTTGATCACGCCAGCCGCCATGCCGATACCCGGGAGCGAGCCCAGCCCCAAATCGATGGCGCCGGCGGCAATCTTTTCGCCAAGAGAGCGTGGTCGACCGGGGAATTGGCCAGACACGGGCGCAGTCGTGGGTTTGCCGGAAACGACGGAGACGGGATCCGGTCTGGTGTTCGGGCGAGCATTTGGGACAGGGGTACTGACCGGTGTTTCGGCAGGCAGGCCGCTCGGATCGTAGCCGCGATACGTGCCTGGCGCCAAACTGCTCGGATCGTTCTGCTGCGCCGGACGTCCGCTCGGCGTGGCGGTGCTCTTGGATGTCGGGCTTGCAGACACACCGCCCATGTAGGTGCTTGAAAACCTGTCGACGCCTGTGGTCGACGTCACCGAATATCCGGTATTACCTTCGACGCCCGAGATCGCGCGGGCCATGGCATCCCGCTGGGCAGCGGTAAGTGATGACATTGGAGTGTCCTTGGACACGCCGATTTTCCCGGCAACTGTGGCCGCATAGGACGCTGTGTTATTCTCATTTGGCGGCGCGTAGGAGCCAATCGCGCCTTCGATCGTCTTGTTCGCATACCGCGACGTGCCGAGAAGCGCACCAATGGCCTTTAAACCATCTTCCTTGCTGGAGAACACGGCGAATCGGCCATCGGTCCCGACGGCGCCGGCTTTCTTGGCGAAGTCGCCAGCTTCGATATTTCCTGGGTTGTTGTTTCGCGAAGCTCGATCGCCCTTGCGCGTTTCGACCTGCCCATTGTTGAGCTCGACCGACGTCCAACCTGGGCCGGCAGCGACAACCCCTTTTACCTCTTTGCCCCAATCGGCCATGTCGTTCATCGACTTGGTTTCAGAGGCGCGCGCCTGAGCTGCCGTGGCGCCATGCTTGGCGGGAGTCCCGCCATACCCCGCACCGGTGGTGGTGGTGTTGCTAGACGACATGGGTCCAGCACCGCTGGCACGATTGCCGGACGCATTCACGCCGCCGCTGCTGACGGTATTACCGGAATTGTTGGAGGTTGGACCGCCAAGGCCAGAGTTCGTGCCGGAGGGGGAACCGCTGCCGCCGCCGAGAGATGAGTTCATGCCGCCAGGCGAGTTTGGACCTCCGTACCCGCCGCCGGTCGTACTCCGGTTGCCAGACGCCCCAGGGCCAGCACCACTGGCGCGATTGCCTGCGCTATTTAGCCCGCCGGCCATACCTCCGCCGATGCCGCCGCCGGCGCCACCGCCATTCGCGTTGCCGTTGCCGCCCATCCCGCCCGGCGAAGAGCCGGAACTTCGATTGCCCGAATTGTTGGACGAAGGGCCGCCAAGACCACCATTATTGCCGCTGCTCGACGGGGAACTGCCTGGCGATGACCTGCTGCCGGTGTTGCCTGAATTGTTCGAGCTAGGACCGCCCAAGCCGCCTTTGCTACCGCTGCTCGAGGGCGAGTTGCTGCCTTTGCTCGACGACGACGAACCGCTGTTGCCAGAGTTGTTGGAGTTGGGCCCACCGAGCCCACCGTTACTCCCGCTGGCAGAGGGGGAATCGCTGCTCCTTTGGCTGCCGACCATGGACTAGCTCCCCTGCTTGACGATGCGGCCGAGCTCCGGATCGTAGACGAAATTGAAGTCGCGGCTGTACGCCTGCGCCGGCGTCGGCCGCTGAATGCCGTCACCTGGGCCAGCGCCAGCACCATTGGGCAGAGAGGCCGGGTCGACGTTGTAACTGTCGCGGATGCGGTTTTCCTTGCCGAGCAGGTAGTTGCGGTCCTTCTGCCGCTCCTTGGCTTCCTGCTCCATCTTCTCGTATTCCATCAGCCCCTTGCCGATGCCGCCGATCAGCCCGGCCCCGGTCTCGCTGGTGAGGAAACTGCCGGCCTTGGACAGGAAGCTCGGCGCCATCGCGGCGCCTCCCGCGGCACTTGCGCCCGCCGCCATGCCTCCGCCGAGTGCGGTCGCCCCTCCCGCCATCTGGGAACCGAAGTCGACCAGGCCGCCCAGCCCCTTGGTCATGACGTTCATGGCGCCATTGAGCAGGCTGCCGAGAATGCCGCCGCCTCCGCCGAGGCCGCTGAGGAGCGACCCAGCCCCGCCGCCGAGAAGGCTCGATCCGGCCGATGCTGCCGTGCCGATGATCGCGCCGACGCCGCCGACCGCACTTCCGATGGCTGTCGATACGCCCTTCACAACGCTGCTGAAAACCTTGCCGATGCTCGATACGACGCCGCTCATGTCGCTGCCCTTTCAAATTCAAGTCGATGGATTGTGCCATAAGGCTTCATGCCGAGCCGCTCGAACAGCCTGGCTGTCCGCTCCGGGTCCTCGATCACCGCAGTCGCACCGCAGCGCACCTCGATGCAGGCAGGCGAGCGCTTCGCCCACTGGATCATGTTCTTGGCCAACTGCCCGGCCTCGTGCGGTTGAGCGAAGCCATTGGCGACGAAGAGAACGTCGGTCGCCATCAGGCGGTCGCCGATGACGTACACGCGCGCCAGCGTCGCCAGCATCAGCCCGCAAATCTGCCCGCCGTTCTCGATGACCTGGATCCAGCATCCATTTTCGGTTTGGTGGTCATGCCGGTGGATCGCCATTAAAAGCAGCTTCTTGGTGTGCATCACGTCGACCTGCACGACGCCTGCCTTGGCATAGTGCGAGCGCCCGTAGCATTCGACGAGCAGAAGCAGGATCGCAGGGATGTCGACTGCGTTGGCGTTGCGGATCACGGTCTCACCAGTTCAAGTCGATCGCATACATCTGCTCGACGAAATTGAGCTGCTTGTCGCGCATGGTTTTTGCGGCGGTCAATTGCGCCGTCCGCTGCGTTTTGTCGAGATTTGGGTTCGACATGATCGTCTGATATGCGCTTTGGTACATCGTCTCCATCTGCGTGAGAAACTGCGCGGCCGCGTTTCGATCACTGCTCTTTAGCTGCCAACTCTGAACCTTCTCCTGGCTTGCCCGGTCGAGTGCGCCTTCGCCTGTCCTGAAGGTGATGTCCTTCTGCTGCAGGTCCTTCTGATTGGCGATGTCCTTGGTCTGCATCCCCTCGACGGAAGCGCGCTGCAGCCCGGATTCCGAAGCCTGAAATGCCTGGTTGGATTCCTGGCTGGCGATCGGCACCGCCTGGCGCAGCACCGCGTCCTGCGCGGCGCCGGCATACATCGAGGAGTTGAGCATGCCGCGCGAGTTCATCACCTTCGCGGCCTCGGTCCGCGCCATCTGGTTGAGGGCCGAGTCCTGCGAAGCGATGTTCTTGACGCGGTTTTGGACGTCATCCGCGCCATATGCTGGGGCTGGCGTCGCCGGCGGGGTAAGCAGATCAGTCATGGCAGGCCCTTCGCGATGTTGGGCAGAAGATATTGCCAACCGCCGAAAAGTCCGTGCGCGAGGGGGATTGTAGAAATTCCGGGCGCACCTCATATTTATGGGATGCTGCGCGCTCTTGCCCTGGTCTTCTTCTGTCTGGCGACGATAGGCTCTGCTGTGGCAGGGATCAAAGACCCGACATGGAACCCGCCTGCCCGGTTCGACCATGCCTATTCAGGGAAGTTAACCGTTCGCTATCTGCCGCAGAAGCAGGTCGTGGCCGCCTGTGCAAAGCTGTTTGCGAAGTACAAGGTCGCCGCGAAGTCCTCGCTCGTCCAGCGTGGTTGTTCGGCGATCACCAGCGACACATCATGCACCGTCATCGTGGTCGACAAGACCTATGCGCTTGCCACTCCGCAGGCCGTACTCCGCCACGAAATCGGCCATTGCAACGGCTGGCCGGCTAGCCATTCAGACTAGGACTTGGCGAAGGAGGCGACGACGGCAGCGTTGATGCCGTTGCTCGCTGTGCTGCTCCAAGGCGAAACACTGATCGACCTGGCCGCTTGCAGTGCCATGTTGTAATCCCAGCCGCGGCTGCGTCGCTTGCTGTTGGCGTCGGTGGAATCAGACCCCTGCTCGGTCAGGTTTGTCCATGAGATTTCGTTTGCAGCACCGCGTGCGGCGAACCCGATCAGAAGACCTTTGGTCGGTATGTTCACGGACATCGGCATCCCGGAACTGCTGGACGCATCAGAGGCATAAGCCGCCGAAAGATTGTAGGTGATTGTCCGTAGGGCAATGATGCTCGTGGTCAAGCCGCCCCATGAAACGGCAACCGTGCCGTTCGCTCCGGTCGGCTGCGCGACGAACATGGCCGCGCCGACCGCCGGGCCCGCTCCTGTGCCAGTGCTGGCGGCGTTGATGCGGGTAGCGGCCACTCCCCCGATTGTCGCCGCAGGGAACAAGCCAGGGCTTGAAACGGAACTGCTGTGCGCCGCCAAAATCACGACCCATCGTCCGGGCACATCCACCCCAAAATCAACCGCGGCATGAGAGGTCGCAACGGTGGTGCGGCTATCGGTCTCCGTGACGATGGATTTGCTGGCGAAATCGGTCGGGATTACCAACGACCCGGTTGGCTTCCCGGCCAAAGCTCGCCAGTTCGCATTCGGGATCGTCACCGGATAGCTATCGCCGAGCTCGGTCAGGATCTCGGCAATGGTTGGTGTAGCGCCGAGCGTCATCCCGTCACCGTCAGCGTGCCGTTGATGGTGACGGCGCCGGTCGCGTTGTCGATTTGCACGGCATCTTCGGCGTAGACCGACGCGCCAGTATAGCGCTGGATGGCGAATGAGCCGGCAACACCTGCATTATAGACCATACCCCAGCGTATCTGGCTGGAGGAGTTCAGGTACAAATGACCGCTCCAGTTGCCAGAATGCCCAACGAGCCTGACACCGCGAAACCCGCCCGCATCGATAATCGTGATGTAATCCGAAAAAGATGCCCCGACCCCGGATATGTTGCCGGTGTCGTCGATGGTAATCAGGGAATTCTGCAGCACCCCGCCCGTTGCGCCGTTATAGCGGGCAATGGCATTGTCGGTCGCGCCAGCCGGGCCGGTGACGGCGCCAGTTATACCGGCTGCCGTCAGCGTGCCGGATACGGTCAAGTTGCCGGCGATGGTGGCGCTTCCGGCGACAGCCAGACTTCCTGCCGCCGTGACGGTGCCGTCCTTGCCAACCTTGAACTTGTCAGTGCCGCCGACCTGCAACAGCAGCAGCAGCGACGCCACGGCCGATGCCGTGTCGGTGACGTTCATCTTGATGGCGTTGAACGTCGTGCCGCCCGAGTTCCATGTGACGAACTGGTTGTTTACATTCTGGTCGGCCATGGTCGGGTGCCCCTATAGTCAAACGCCTATGCGTCTTTGGTCTCTGTCGGCGGCGCTTCCAACTTCGCGATGCGAGCCAGCGCCTCCTCCAAGCGAACCTGCCCCTGCTCAACCTCTGCCTGTGCGCGCGCCAACTCCTCGGTGAGAGACCTGACGTGAATGGCGAGAACGCGCTGCGTGATGAGGTCGAGTTGGTTTATTCCGTCCATTGTTGGGCTCCTCGTGTCGGACTGGCCTTTGTTTAACACGCACGATCTGCCGATTTGCTTCTTGCTGCGGAGTTATCCGAGGATGGTGTCTCTGACGCGAACCGAGCCGACTGCCTTGGCGCGCTCGGCAGCCAATTCGACCGTTAGCTGAGCGTTTTTCTCGGCCGTTGCCTCAGCTACGGCCTTGACCCCTTCGGCCAACGAGAGCGCCTCGTCGCGCTCTTGTTCCGCCTCCCTTGATTTTCGCCGCTCGGCATCGAGTTCCGCCAGCAGCTCGGCGTTGATTTCCATCATTATGTCGGGGATGTCCCATCCTGCCTTTATCGCCTGTTCCGATGTCATGATCGGCATTGGCTGATAAGCGCGCCCGAGCGGATCCGCCCCCTCTACACCAAGGATGACGTGCCATGCCGTTGGCTGGGGGTCACCCTCGCGGCGCCCGCGAAAGAGGAACTCTTCAACATAGTGGGTTGCATCTTTCGTCATGGAGTTCTTCCTTTTTAGGAAACAATCACGCCATCCGGCCAGCGCCAATTCGTGCCGTCGCTGACGGCCAAACGCTTGTTGACCGTGCCATTCGATACGTAGATCAGTTGCCCGGCTACCGCAGCGCTTGGAACTGTGGCGACTGTGTAGGAGCGTAGATTTAGATGCGAGTTGGCATCGACGACGACCTGGGCATTGGCGCGATGCGAGATTGCGCCGGCATTGTTGGCGCGTAGTATCTCTACCGAACTTGCCGCTCCATCTGGCGTGATGCCGAGAAGCCACCGGCCGGGCATGTCTCCGGTGCCTGGCGTGGCGTCGACCTCGAACCGCATGAAGCCTGCGGGCGGATAATTCGTCCCGTCGTCGCCGTAGGCTTGGATTGTCAAGAGCGTATCGCCGCTGGAAACAACGCCGTGGGTGCCGGCTGTCGTGCCACGAGACTTGACGCCAGCGAGCGTGGCGCCGCCTGTTGATGCCGCCCACCGGTAGGCTGCGATCTGAGCGTCGGTCGAAAGACCGTGCGCCTGAATAACGGGGGACTGGTTGCTGGTCGCGCCAACGGCAATCGAGGCCACATGCCCCATGAGGAATTGCCCCAGAGCCGTGAATCTTCCCTTGATCGTGGTCGCCGTCCCACCGGAATTGGTCCGCACATTGAGTGCTGCCGGCGTGCTGTTCAATGCTTGAGAGCCATCCGCGACCGCTTGAAGGCTGGTCGCGTCCAGGAACGTCACCCCATCTGAAATGGCCGAGATGTAGGAGCCGATCCCGCCACCATCTGCAATCAGGCCATGAGTGCCGATTGCCGAGCTTTTGGCGCGGCAGAGATAGAACTGGGTGCCGGGCGTGTCTGTGTTCTGCCAACGGAAAAGCGCTGCGCTCGAGGTGTCGGTGTCGACGCCGTGGACCTGCAGGCGTGGGATCGAGCCGACGGAGTTCATCGCAAGCCCGGTGCCGTTGCCGAGCACCAGCCGCCCAGACGGATCGAAGACGCCGGTCCGCACTCCAGCATTTGCGATGCCGATCGTGTCGGCGGCCGGCGAGTAGAACCCGGTGTTGCTATCACCGGCGAAGGCAAGCCCCGGCGCAGTCACCGTGCCGGCAGATACAAGGAGCGGGCCGGTCATCGTGCCGCCGCTGAGCGCCAGAAGTTCTTTCTGCCTGGCGATGACCTTCAGCAGTTCCGCGCGCCAGAACGACATCTATCGCACCAGGCCGCGCGGGCTGAAATTGAGCGTCGACGAGGGGAATGTGTGCCGGCGCTTGTCGGCGGCCGACGTGACCAGCGTCACCGCGACATTGCGGCCGAAGCCGTAGAGGTAGCGCGTGAGCTCACCCTGCACGGATTGCGTCCAGTCGATGCTGGCGTAAGCGTCGGTCGAGACGATCGGCGTTCCGCCCTCCACCGCCTCGTTGCGCGGGTCGCCGCGCTCGTCGGATCGGGAATAGTCGATGTCGAACTTGACGCCGATGGTGAGTGCATCCTCGCACAACACGTCGGCGGTGAACTTGTGAAAGACCTTGTTTTGCGTCGCCGACTGCAGATTGTTGAAGGCGAGCCGCAGATAGGTGTCGATCACCGCACCGTCGAAGGACGTGCCCTTGTCGAGTTCGTAGACATAGCCGTCCGTCCCGCCGCCAAACAGTCGGTCGCCAAGGCCGGAACTGATTTCGCCAACGCACGAAGAGTAGAGCGTTATCGGCAGCTTGAAGGGCAGCGTCTCTGGGTACTTCCGCCCGATGTAGAGCACGACGCCGGAGCCATCGTTCCAATAGAGGCGATATTGATCCTTGGCGGTAACCACGAGCGAGGTGTTCGGCGTGACGCTGGCCAGCCGCTTTTGCTTGAACAGCGGCTCGAGCAGTTGCGTCACTGTCCCCGTCTTGAAGTCGCCATAGGCGGCACTCGACGACAGGCGGCGCAAGCCTCCATCATCCAGGTAGATCGGGCTTTCGCCGAAGACCTGCGGCGATCGAAGCACGGCGCCGGCCGCGGCTGTGACAGTTAGCTTCTGGAAATCGTCGACGCTGTTGCCGGCGATGTATTCGATGAGGCCTCGGCCGAAGCATACCAGTGCGGTCGACGCGGACAGCATTCCGGTCATGGAATCGCCGAAAGCAAAGGTGCCTGCACCAGCGGCCGTGCGGTAATCCAGCGGTACACCTGGCCCTGAGAACACAACCGCGCCCACTGAATAGCCGAGAAAAAGGTGGTTGCGGTATTCATCGATATAGGCCGGATTGTCGACCGCCGTCGATCCAACGATGATGCGGTCGCTGGCGGACGTGAGCACCTTGTCGGGAGGGCCGCCGGCCGTGAGCAGATAGGAATCAATGCTCCCGGTATCGATGCCCGTCCTGATCGGCGCAAGCGTCGTGCCGTCCCATTCGAAGGCGGTGCCTACGCCGTTGACGAAGTAAAGCCGCAACGCCGTGGCCGCGCCGTAGAAATTGTGGGTGACGAACTCATAAGTGCCGCCTGGCTGAAGCCCGATCGCCACCTGCGCGGCTGTCGCCTTGGCGCTTCCTGGAACCGCGGTGATGAACTCGGCCGCCGAGAAAGTACCGGTAACGCCGCTGAGTACGAGGAACCCAGCGGCGCTACCGTCCCAGGCGCCAGAAGTGACAACGACCCTTTTGATCGTCGCCGTGGCGCCCGAAGTTCCACCCGTCACTGTCGTTCCTTCCGTGAAGGCCGCAGTGCCGAGCGTGAAATCGAGGGTTGAACCGAATGTCTGCTGCACCCAGCCGACGTCCGTCGACTTGAACATGGCGCCGGTGCCGTCATTCTGGTCGCGGAAGGCCAGCAAGGCGCTGTTGTAGACGGTCGTCCCCCGCACAGGGCCTGTGCCCGGCACGGCCGCGATGGCCGCCCGGCGCGCAGCGATGTCGTCGAGGCTTATGCCGTCGGATGGAGATGGCTTGCCGCTGAAGCGCTCATAGCCGCCAGTCGATGTGTAGCCGTTGACGTCCGGCTCATAGTTGCGCGCGGAGATCACGCGGCCGGGCGGCATCGTGACCTGCGGCGTGATCAGATCCAGGCCGCCCTGCAGAAGGATGGTCTGTGTCGTCTGCATCAGGCAAGCGGTCCCGCGAAAGTCATCTGAGGAAGCTGCCGCGCCTCGAGCCGGCAGAAGTCGCTGTTCTCCCGCATCTTCCACAAAGGCAGCATCTGCATGCCCTCGTCGTGCAGTTGCAGGAACTGGGTCGCGACGGACGAGATCACGTCATGGAAATCGGTCGGCATCTCCGGCACGTCGGCGTCGACCGTCAGCGCCTGCACGCTCTTGCGGTAGGGCCCGACGATGACATAGGTGGCGAGGTCCGGCACGGGCGACAGGCAGAGCTTGTTGGCCGGATCGATCGAGAACATGGACGGCTTGCCGTTGGCCGCACTGGTGTTGACGCGCTGGGCATAGAACTCGTCCCACGGCACGAACTTCAGCGGCCCGATGTCGCTGAGACCGATGGTCGTGTCGTAGAGCCGAAATCGGTTTTCGCCCAATCCGCAGCATATCCACTCGGCAAAGCGATCGATCGTGGCCGATGCGATGGTGTCGGTGGCGACCGTGCCGGCATAGCGCTGGGTGCCGATGCCGGCGGTAAGCGAGAACTCCGACTGCATCCAGCGCCACGCGACATGCGCGTTCTGGATCGAGCGCCATGCCATGTTGGTCCAGCGCACGACCTTGGCCTTGCGTCCGACCTGACCGACAACGGAGGCGATTGCGCCCTCGTCGAACGTTGCCGAGTCGGACGCGACCTGTTTGCAGAGATCGAGGAAGTTCAACTCAGGCTGCCTTCTCGATCAGCGGCGGGTCCTCATGAAGGACCGAGAACGGATACTCGTGCACCTCGGAGGGCGGGAGGATCAGCGTGCCGTTGCCGTCGGTCTCGTAGACGAACTTCTTGGCGTTATCGAGCGCGTGCATGTATTCCCACGGGATCGTCTGCGGCGCCTGGCGCGGGATCCACAACTGCCGGCCGTTCACCGCCACAGGCACTGGCTCGGTGCCGCCGGCCTTGTCCTGGTTGGGGATTATGATCGTCGCCATGCGGCGCGCGTTGGTGGGCGCCGGCGGGTTGATGCGCGCGATCGGCGCCTCATCATCCTCGACCTCGATGAAATCCTTGTCGTAGAGGACGGCGCGCATCTTCTCTTCGATCTTGCCCTTGCCGAGCCGGTAGTCGACGCCTTCGAGGCCGAGCACTGTCTCGGCGTAGTCGGCGAGCTGCTTTGCCGACGCATCGGCGATCAAAATCTTCTGCATGGTTCAGGTTCCTCGTTTGGTGTGGATCAGGCGAACTTGATGCCCGAGCGCTCGATAAAGGCGAGTTCCGCTGCGGAGACCTTGACCGGCTCGCCCTTGGGCAGGCGACGCATGGCGCCGTCGGCGTGGATGGGGATCGTGCCCTTGCCTTCGATGGTGATGGTGCCAGGCTTGCGCGCAGGCTTGGCGGTCGCTGGCTTCTTGGCGGCCTTGGGAGCCGGCACTGCACTGCCCTTGGCGGACTTGGCCGCGGCTTGGTCGGCGGGCTTGCTCGTGCCGCCTACGCTCTTGAACGTGGTGGTGGTCATCTGTCGATCCTCGTCGTTGAAAACAGAAAAGGCGGGAGCACCTGGCCCCCGCCTTGTTTCGTCAGCGGTTCTGTTCGACCGCGATGTAGTCGAGCGTCATGATCTTCTGCGTCGCCGAGCGATTGCTGATCACGATGATCGGGGTCAGGCCGACGGTCGCCGTCAAGGCGTTGGCGATGTAGCCGATCAAGGCGCCGTTGATGTAGCCGGTGACACCGCCTGCGGCATCGAGTTCGACCCGCAGCGTCTGGTAGGTCGCCGCCACAGGTGCATTGTTGCTGTTGACCACCGTGGCGTCGACGTCGGCCTTGACACCTGACAGGTGCCATTTGGCATTGGTCGCGGCGGTGTCGAACACAAACCCGGCGGCGTCGGTCGCGTCACTGGCCGGCGTGGTGCCGGAAAGCGAAGTCGGACACTCAACCGTTGTCGAGATCGTGTCCGAGAAGCCCACGAACATGTAGCAGTTCGTGATGACGTCGACCTGCAGCCGCGCCTCAAATATGCAGCCGCCCTGGTTGGCCTTCCAGTTGAGCTGGTCGAAGGTCAGCGACGTTCCGTTGGCGGCGTTGGTGCCGCTGTCCGACGCCGACTTCATCGTCACCGTGCCGTTCATCGCGCCGGCGACGGTTGTCGCTGCCGCGTTGCCGGTGCCAGCGCCTGCCGTCGATGACAGCCTTGCCTCGATCGCGGCGGCAAGGAAGTCGTCGTAGAAGAAGCTGCGCGCCCTGAGATCGACGAGGTTGAACTCGCCCTCGAAGTCGCCATCGAACAGCGCGCGAAGGGCCTCGTCGAGGTCCTTGCTGCCAGTCTTGGACCGGATGGACGTTACGCGCCTCCGGGCCTGTTCCAATGTGAGAGCCATTTCTGAGCCCCTTTCCTATCTCTGGGGGTTAATGGCTCAGTCGCCCTGGTAGGCGACCCAGCGCAGGCACTTGGCCGCTTCGGCAATGACCGAGCCGATGGTGAAGCCAGAGCCGGACGAGCCAGCGGTGCCTTCAAGGCGCGAGATTGCCGAGGTGGTGGTGGCGCCGGCCGCCGCTGTCGTGACCGCGATGTTGTGCACCACGTTGACGGTGACCGTGGCATCGTCGATGCCGGACGCCGCCTGGGTGGTGAGGTCGTAGACGTTCTCCGACTGGAAGGTGCCGACGAGCGAGCCCTCCTGCACGGTGAAGAAGCCCGCCGCGGTGCCGGCCGCAAAGGTGCCGGATGCGATCAGGACTTCCTCGACGACCGCCGTGGCGCCCGATGTCGCGCCCTTGATCTTGTCGCCGGCCGAGATGACGTTGGTGCCACCCGACGAGAACGGGATGACCCACTGCAGGAAGGCGGACGTGATGATGTCGCCGTCCGTCATATTGTAGAGTTCCACCAGCCTCGGCACGAAGCCGAGCGGGACATTGAGTGCTGCGCCGAGACCGACGACCGTCCCGAATTTTACGTGACCACCATGCATTGGATGGCTCCTTCATGAACTGCGCCCGTTGCGGGCTGGCTAAGGTTTCAAGGGCGGAGATCACTCCCCGCCCGGCAAGTCAGAGCGCTTAGCCCAAGTTGGTGGCGGCCACCTCGACACGGGTCATCCAGGTCTGGTTGAGGATGAGACCGGCGTGATAGGTCTTCCAGCCGACATAGCCGCGCTGCCCGAGCGGATCGTCCTTGGTCTTCTGACCGACAGGGATGATCGAGGGCGACACCGCCCCTTGCCCGCGAAGCGCGACATGGCCCCAGGCGTCCTGACCGAAGATGATGATCGGGTAGACGTCTGCGGATGTGCCGGTCGTCGAGACCATGGTGCCGGATGCGCCAGCCTTGGCGCCACCGCCGTCGGCGAAGGAGCTCAGGTCGGCCGAGGTGATGAAGCGGATTTCCTCGACGGAGCCGAACTCGTTCTCGGAGATCGGGCTGCGCTGGCCGTATTCGGCGACAGGCGTGAAGCCGGCCAGGTTGCGGATGTCCGATTCCACATCGGTGTGGCAGACCGCGACGAAGGCGGCTTCAACCGGCCGCGTGGCGAAGTCCGAGGAGCCCGAGAGCACCTTGGTGATCTTCATCGCCTTCTGGCCCTTGAGGTAGCGGACGGCGCCACGGAACTTGTTCAGCGAGACCGGGGTGTTGACGTCGGTGCGCTGGGTGCCGTTGGCGTAGAACACGCTGGTTCCGGCGCGCACAATGGCGTAGTTGAGCGCCTCGATGGTGCGTCCGATGTTCTCGCCGCACTGGATCGTGGCGTCGTTCAAGACGGGATCCTCGTGCATGTCCTCGATCTTGTCGGTGATCTCGACGACCATGCCGTACTGCCGCAGCGAGGCGGTGACGTCTTCATAGGCGAAGGCGACGGCGGTCGGGGTCACACCCTCGACGAGGGGGATGTTGACGGCCGCGAACACGCGCGGACGGCGGAACTTGATGGTGTCCGACTTGTTCTTCGGCATCTGCTTGGGCAGGCCGAGCTTTTCGAGCACCATGATTGGCTTGGCCCAGCGCAACATCTCCTTTTCGGCATAGACGTTTGTGCGCTGGGAAATGCCTGGGGAACTGTAACCGGTCGTCGTCATTTGGGCGGTCCTATTGGAACCGCTCAGTCACCCCTCACACACGGCGTCTCAGCCTGTCGTCCGCGTTGTCATCACCGAATGCGCTCCAGATTAACTGGGGGTCGCCGTCTTTCGGTATGCCCGTCACCCTTGGCGGTCCGCCTGGGCTTTTGGGGGAACGTGAACCGTCTAGCTGCGCCGCGCGCTTGGCACTGAGCTCCTGTGTCTGCCCGTTGCCGGGCTGCGGGTCAGGCGCAGCAGTGTCAGCCTTGAAAGCATCGAACACTTCGATGGCAGCCTTGGCGTCAAAAATGTGCTCGTTGTTGGTCTCGAACACGGTCTTGACGAACTTTACCGGGCGGTCCGGGGACTGGATCCATTCAGCGAACTGCTTCGCCTTCGGACCTTTGACGTACTCGGTTTCCCACCCTGGATGCGCTGCTTCCAAAACGTCTAGCTGCGTCCGGATGTGCCTGCTGACTTCGTCTTGTTGGACCGAGTTCTGCTCGGCCGTGAACTTGTCGAAGGCTTCAAGCCTCTTTTCGATTGGAGCGAGCGTGTCTTTAAGAGGCTTCGCGATCTCCGGGTAATCGGCGAGGCTCTCGTCGAGCGTGTCGCCTACGGTCTTTGAGGCGGGCGTATCCGCTACCCTGGCTGCGGAGGCCTTCAAATCCTCGAACTGCTTGCGCATGCGGCCGGCGTGCAATCTCTCATTGTTCGCGGCCTTGCGCAGTGCAGTCATCTCGGCGTCGTGCGCTGCCCGGAGTTCGGGCGGGGCGTCTGCCCAGATGTCTTTTGCGGGAGCGGGAGGGGAGGTCTTGTCGCCTGCCGGCGCCTTGCCTACCGTGTCCTGCTCTCCAACGGGAGCATCCTTACTCGCATCGGCTTGCGAATTTGCGAATTCGTTGGAAACCTTTTCGCCGTTGGTCGTTTCCGGCTTCTTCGGAGCGCCGTCGTCGGCGAACTCGGCCCAGATTTTCGCGGCCTCGTCCTGCTCCACCTGTTCGGCGGAAGGTGCCGGCGCCTGTTCCTCGGCCGGCGGCGTCTTCAGTTCATCGCTTTCGGCGGCCTTGACGGCTGCCCCTTGGTCTTCAGTGCTCATCTGCTGGCTTCCTCGTTTAGATTCCAGAGCGGTCCGTGCGCTTCGAATAGTCGCCGGACGGCTCGACATTGATCGGCGCGCTCAATGCCAGGACGGCACGGTAGGCGATGATCTCGCCGCGGGCGGCGTCGTATTCGTGCGGCTGGCGGCCGGGCTGCAGGACGATCTCGGTCTGCACCTCGATGTGCTTCTCGCAGAACTTGCGGACCGCGCTCCATGTCTCGCTGGCGATGTCGATTTTCATTCCGGCAGGCCTTCGAGCATGTGCCGGATCATCTCTTCCGCCTGTTCACCGTCGAAGAGGTTGGTGCCGGACTGATCGCGCCTCATGATCTTGCTGTCCACGACGTACATCGGCACGTTGGTGATGCCGTTGTCAGGGTTGAAGGTCGCCGGGATCTTCCATGTCAGGAAGCGGCTCACCATGTGCTTGATCTGCTCTTCGGTCATTGCATTGAAACCTTCGTGGCTGGGGTAACGCCTTGCTCTCCGGCCAACCCTTCGCGACCTTCGCGAATGTCGAACACGCGAAAACCCACGCCCTCCTTGCCGTAGACAATCACCGCTGCGGTCTTGGGGTCTGGCGTATCCTCGCCATGGTCATCGATCAGCGCGACGATCGGGAATATCTGACCGTCATGCGTGACCTGCATCTTGTCGATCTCGACGTCGATGATGATTTCCATCATAGCGAACCCCCGCCGTGCTGCTCCTGCGCAGGCTGGCTTGCCGTGACCGCTGCCTCGACAGCCAGCTTCCGCTCGGCGCTGTCGGTGTCCATCTTCTTCATGGCGAGCTTGACCTGATTGTCCTTGTCGCCCTTGTCCATCATTGCCCGGAGCTTCTCCATGTCCATGTTCTGCGCGCTGGCGAGCGTCATCATGGCGGTGTCGCGGGCGTAGTTGGCGGCCTTCAGCCTGTAGTCGCCTTCCATGTTGGCGAGTTCGATGTCGGCCTTGATGCGATCCATCTGGATGTCGCGCTTGATCTGCTGCAATTCCATGGAATTGTCGGGCGACGAACCGGCCTTGGCGTCCTGCTCGGCCTGCTTGGCGGCGATCGCCAGCACGGCGTCGATCTGCTCGTCGGACAGCATCACCTCGTCGGCCGGGATCATGTGCGCCTGGAATATCTTCCTCAACAGGTCGCGGTTCTTCAGCATCGGGCCGTAGACCGGGTGGCCGCCGAAGTTCATCGCGATCGCCATCAGGCTTTGCGCCTGCATCTCACGCACCAGAAGCACCGACGATCCCATCGCCTTGACGTCGTAGTCGCCCTTGATCTCTTCCTTCGGGCTGAACTGCATGTTCCAGTCGTAGAGGCGGCGAAGGTCCGGCACCGTCACATCGTCGTCGAAATTCTTGATGCCGTCCCGGAACACGACGTTGGCGTTGTTGAGGCTCAGCACGGTGGTGCCGAACGGGGTGTTCTTGGGCATGGCGCCCATCTCGCCCTGCGCAATCTGCGGCATGGTCGAGACCACGTCGGTCAGCCGCTCGGCCAGGATGATGATGTTGGCCAGTTCGGCCTGGTTGTTCTGGATCTGGAATATCTGGAAAGGGGGATTTTCCTTGGTGATGCCCTTGGTCGAATACCAAATCTTGCGCGGCCTGATCTTCCAGTCGCCGTCGGCGGGCTCGATCGTCGACTTGTCGACCACCACCTGCGGCCCCGACGAGATGCCGGCATTGTCCATCATCGTGCGCCATGCGGCGTTGAAGGCGGATTGCAGGTCGCGCAGGATCGCCGGCATGCCGTAGCCGAACACGCTGGACTCGTCCTTCACCAGGTTGAAGACCGAATACATGCACTCGCCCGAATCGTAGGGATAAAGCGCGAACTTCAGCACTTCGCTGTCGCAGAACCACACGCAGGCGTTCACCTGGGTCAGCGGATCGACATCGGCGGCAAGCTGGTAGGCAACCTCGTTGTTGGTCGCCAGCGCCAGCATGCGCATCTGCTCGGGCTCGAGCGGCCCGTTATATTCCCACACATGGTAGACCGGGCCGGAGACGTCCTGCGCCTCGCTGCGGATGTTGCGAAGCTGGGAGATGTAGGCTGGCGCATTGGAGATCGGCTTCGTCATCAGCAGCCGGCGCAGCGCGTCGACGTCGAAGTTCTTCAGCCTTTGCAGTTCCCGCATCTTCTTCGGGTTCATCAGGTGACGTTCGTAAACGCCGTTGCCGTCCTCGATCTTGGCGACATCCATATCGGGGAAGAAGCCCCACGGGTCGACGAGGCGAAAGCCGGGCTGGTCGCCCTCGGCCATATCGAGATAGTGCGGCCCGTCGACCTTGGGCTGCTTGGTGGTTTCGTCGACAATTGGCTTGCCGTCCTGGCCCTGGACCGGCTTCTGCTTCCAGCCGCGGCGAACACGATCACCGGTGACCGGCCCCTTGGTCACGCCAGTGCCGATCTTCATGGCCCAATCGATCTGGTCGCGCTTGATCGCCTGGTAGCCGCATTCGGTAAGCTGGTCGTCCATGGTCTCGGCCATCAGTTCCGAGCGGCGACGGCCTTCCTCAAGCACGGCGTTGAGCTTGCCCCATGCTTCCTTGGCTGCGTTGGCCTGCTGCGTCAGGGCGTCCGCCTTCTGCTGGGCGGCCGGGTCCGGCTGTTGCGGCGGCTGGCCTTGCGGGCCTTGCGCCTGCTGTGGCTGCGTGGCCTGCTGCTGCGCCTGCAATGCCTGCTGCTCGAGGTCGCGCGCCTGGCCGGCAGCGGCCTCGGCGGCTTCCGTCATCCTGGGCACCGGCGTCGGCTGGATGCCCCAGTTCTTCTCGTCGGTCGGAAACAGCAGGTCCTTGAAGCGGGCGCCCATGGCATTGGTCTTGGGCCGCGTCAGGTTGATGAACAGGCGCGAGCGCTCTTCGGAGATCAGGACCTTCTCCGTCTCGCTGTCATAGCGCGAATGGTACTGCTCGAGGTCTTCGATCCAGCGGTTCTCGATCGCCTGCCGCAGGCCGACGCGGCGTCTGGCTTCCGCTTCAAGCTCGCTGACCACGGACTTCATGGCCTGGGCGAGCTTGTCGCCCTTCATCATAGCCGCCCGCTCGTCGTCGAACTGGGTGGTGTTGGTCGGCTGCTGATCTGCCTGCGCGGGCTGCGACTGGTAGGCGAAAGGCTGAACCATCTACATCCCTGCCCGGCTGTCGGCTGCACGAAAGGCGGTCGAAGTCGGCCCGGCCGATGGCAGCGAGGCGACCTTTTCCCACGTCATCCAGAGGTAGCGCGTGGTGTCCATGAGGTGGTCGTTCTTCTTCACGACGGCTCCGTGCTCGTCGCGACGGTATACGCGATACTCCATCTTGAAATGCTGAAGCGTCTTGAAAATCTTGAGCCGGCCGACGGCGAGCGCCTGCCAGACCTGCTCGAGCCCGGTGCTGACCTCATTGATGGCGGAGATCAGTTTCAGATTACAGGTGTCGCCCATGTATTCGCTGATCAGCTTCTCGCCGTCTCGCTGGGCGCGGCCCCGGGCGGCAGGATCGATGCAGCCGCGTATCCAGTCGCCGCGCGCCCTGATTGCCGCGGCATGGATGATCGGCAGTTGCTGGCCCTGGTAGTGCTCGGCATAGAGATAGATGACGCCAGTCGATGGGTCCTGCGCGCCCCAGATGGCGGCGGTGCGATTCCAGCCGACGTCCAGCGCATAGCCGCGCTTCCAGAACTTGCCGATCGGGAACGGGTCGACCTCGATATCCGAGAGCGGAATGGGATAGATCGCGCCTGCGCCCATGGATGGCTCTCCCTTGGTGCGGGCATCGCGCAGCCATGGCGGCGTGGCGGCGAGCAGTTCGGCCTGCGCCTTCGGGTCGATGTGCGGAACATCGGACCAGCCCGCCTGCACCACATATTTGGACGAGGAGATTTCAGGCACTTAACCCAGCCTTGGGTCGCTGCTTGCCGCGACGCGGGATACCGCCGGCGGCCGCTACGATCTGCCTGACGCGCTCTCTTGTGATGCCGTAGGCCGAAGCAATCTCGACGTGGCTATCGCCGTTGTTGTGGCGGATCAGGATTGCAGAACGACGGTCAGCACGCTCCATAGCCCCGATGCTCTGGCACTTGCTGTCGTCGCCTCGCCATTCACCGCCGCTGTCGCGGCCTGCATAGCCGATGAGCCTCTTCACTGCTTCACTCCTCGTGTGAAGACGCGACACTGGCACGGCGCATCTGAAAAACGTGTGCCTCAAAGAAAAAGCCCGCCATCTGGATGATGACGGGCGTTATTTTCAGACCTGATTTATACGTCAGCCCAGATCGTATCGGAGTCGCCCGGTGTCTTCGAGCGCGGTGCGGATGTCGATCGAGCGCAAGCGGTCATTCAGGTTTGCATCGCCGGCCGGTAGGGCATGCTCATCGGCGAGCGCTGCCTGGTAGCGGATTTCGATGATGGGCGGCAGCACCGGCGCGGAGAAGGCGCTGGCATAGGAGAACGTGCTGAAGCTGGAGATCGAACTGAACGTCGACGTGATCAGCAGCATGCACGCGGCAATCGAGAGGACGGCCCAACTGGGCCAGTACCGATATTTCATGAAAACCTCCTTCGAAGGGTTTGTCGTGTGGACGACCATTGATGACAGGTTGCTGCTGAAAAAACTGTGCCTACGCCAGCAAGGCTTCGATTGCGGGCCTGAACGCCTGCGCCCAAAGCTGATGTCCGGCGTCGTTGAAGTGCACGATGTCGATCCAGTAGGTCGACGACCAGGCTTGAAACTGCGGGATGGCATCGATGTCGACCAGCACGGCGCCGGTCTTCAGCGATCCATAGTTCGCCTTGAGCCATGTGTTGTAGTCGATCCGGGCCTGGTTCTGCGGCGCGGTCGAGGTGTCGCGCAGCGGGCAGGTCGCGAAGATCACCTTTTGGCTGGCATGCAGTCCGGCCGCCCATGTTTGACGATCGGCTATGGCCTGAGCGGCGGTGCGATTGGCGGTGAAGTCGTTGATTGCGGATGCCCCGTCAACGACGATGTTCCTGGTGTAGGTGGCATCGTAGAGCGCATTGACGCGGCTTGCGACATTGGTCGCCATGGTGTTGAGCGTCTGCCCGCCAATACCCATGTTGACGCCGTGGGAGGCCTTGCTGAGGGAGGCCATGATCCGCTTGACCCACGACTGGTTGAGCGTGTGGCCGCTGCCCTCGGTGCGGCTGTCACCATCAAAGATGATCAGGTTGCTGGCGACCGTCTGGACGCCACACTGGGCATAGAGCGCCGCCTCGACCAGGAGGCAGTCGGCGTCAGACAGCGTGGCGTTATAGACCAGGGCGGCAATAAGGTCGAACTCACCGTCGAAACTGGCAGTGCTGAAGTGCTTGCCGAAAGCGATGCCGGTTTCAGTGCCTGCGGTCGGCGCCGTGGTGACCAACTGCGTGTCGCCGTTGACGGCGAACTGCTTGCCGGTAGGCCCACCGCGCCAGCGCAGCACATGCTGCTGAACGCGTGGCATCTTGCGGGTGGAACTGAACGGGCTGGTGTTGTTCCCCTTCACGCCGACGTTGGTGGATTGCGTGAACAGCGAAAGCGTGGTTGCGCCCGGAGGCTGGACAACGAAGTAATTGTCGTTGAACGACTGGTTCGGCGCCAAGAGCAGGAACATCGTGAACGCGGACTTCTCCGTCACCGGCCCTGTGGCACAGGCCATGCTCACGGACTTGACGATACCGGCCAGCGGACAGCTATCGAAATGCACCACAGGACATCTGTTGACCGTCAGCGGGCTGGCTGATGGCTGGCTGGCCTTGGTTGCTTGGGTGATGTGGTTGGCATTGCCGGTCTGGTCGTAGAGCGTCTTCCAGTTGTGCGTGCCGATGCCGATGCCGGAGACGTCGGCGAACTTCGTGCCGAAGGCCACGTCAGCCTCGACATCATCGGAGATGCGCTGCGTGCGCCCGGCAGCGCCCCCATAGGCCGCAATCATCTTGGCTGTGCCCCATGCGGCGGTCGGCGCGGCTGAAACGGTGGGCAGGGATGTCGCAACGGGCGAGGCCAGCGCCCCGCCTCTGGATTGCTGCGCCCCAGCTTCGAGGGATATCCAGGTCATCTAAGCCCCGTTGATCGCGGCGATCTTAATTGCCTGGTTTGGCTGCACGCCATAGAAGCGCGTCTCGCCGGCGGACATATGGCCGGCTGTGGTGACGGCTGTCGGGTTGGTGCCGAACTTGACGTGCGCCGCGGCATCGACATGGATCATCACGAAGGTCGTCGATGCGTTGAGCACGGAAGACTGCGTCGAGGCGACGGGATTGGCGATCACCTGCTCGGCGGCGGCGGGCTCGAAGCCTGCCAGCACGATCTTGCCCGACAGGTCCGCGCCAAGCCTGGCATATTCGGTGATGAAGACGTTGGCCATGCTCAGGGCTCCTGGATAAGGATGAACCCGTCTAACATGGCAGCGCTGGCGAATGTCTGAAGCGCTACCGGCGCGGCTTGGCTTCCGGTTCCATGACAAGTTGGATCATCGGCACGTCCGGCTCGTCGTCGATCGTCAGGCGTACAGGGAGGCCGAGCAATTCGTTACGTCGACCATGCAAGCGCTGGGTGGAGACCACGGCGACCGTCAGGAAATCGGACGAAGCCATGAAATCGCGCCATGCCTCCATCCGAATAACCCACATGCTGGTGCGCTCGTCGAGTTTGCTGCTCCGGCTGTTCGCGCACGCGGTGCGCCGCAAGAGATGCGCCTCTTCCATGAATGACAGCTTGAACATATCGGGGGTGAGTTTCGTCATCTCAATCTCCAAATCCCGGCATGAACTGCATCGTCGTCTCCGACAGCCCCTCAAGCGGGGTGTAGGTCAGCATCGTAATCCCACCGGTGGTGGCCGTGCGGATCAGGCATTCGCCGTAGACGTCGAGCGGCGGCTCTTCATCCAGCCAGATGACGTGCTTGGCCGTACCTTCGAATGCGCCACGCCCCTGCTCGTAAGCCTTGAGGCCAACCCGCGACCAGGATCCAGACACATGCTTGACCAGAACCGTGTCGACCAGATCGTCGACGCCGCGCTTCCAGGTTATTCTGCCCGTCAGGTGCGACGGGATCAATCCTTTTCCGTCGAACCCCTTGCGGCCGTCGTCGGTGTCGTAGCTGACATTACCGAGGAGCGCCCGCTGGTTCACGTCGCGCGTGCTTTCGTTCTTCTTCCCGCAGGCCCAGGCGCTGACGGGTCCGTCAAAAACCCTGCCGTTCCACCATGGCGGATACAGCCCGGTCAGGTGGGCGGTTAACTCATAGGCCGCAAGCGTGGTCTTGCCGATGCGGTTGCCGGCGATGAAGGCACGCTCTCTGTAGGTCGCGCCGGCTTTGACGAACTCCATGTGCCTTGGATATCTGTCGCGGGAAAAGATCACCTGCCCGTCCGGCCCGGCCGTATCGCGATCCGGGAAGAGATCGAAGAACTGGCGCCGGCTGGCACGTCGGTTCAGCGCCGCCAGCAATGCGGCGAAGCGCTCCTGCCTGTCACGCGGCAGCAAGGCGATGTCTGCGGCGTCTATGTCCTGCAGGAGATCGGCTGCTGTGAGGGCAGGAGCGGCGTTCATTGGGCGCTGCCCTCAGAACGGGATTTCATTGTCGCTCACCTCTGCCGGGTCAGGCTTGACCAATTTGACAGTTTCTGGCGGGGTGATCTCTGCAATCACAGCGTCGACGGTCGCCAGCACGAAGAAGACCGAGCCGGGAGACATACGGCTTAGACGCTCGGCCTCTTTCCTAGCCAGTGCCTTGGATGGATGCTTGTAGATTGGCCCGCGGCCATTCTGGTTCCAGACCATCCAGAACTTTGCAATTGGTTCAGCCATTGTCCTTTTCCTCCTTCTTCGCCGGCAGCGCGATTGGCGGCGTTCCCTTGACGGCCCGCGCCTCGTTGATCATCGACGCCACCTCAAATCGCAGCTCGTCGTCGGTTAGCTGGTTGAAGGTGCCCGACAGGTTGACGTTGAGATTGCGGGTGGGCGCCTCGAGCCCGAACAGCTTGGCTTTGGCCATCGCGCCGCTGATTACCGATGCTGACTGCTCGGTCTTGTGCGCCAGGACGATGCCCTGATCGATCTCGGCCGCCAGCGATTCCCTTGTGACCAGCTTCTTTTCAGCCAGTTCCTCCAACAATTCGCTGATACGGGCTTGCACCTGCGCTTTTCTTCTCAGCCTCGAAGCATCGCCATCGTGCGCCTTATAGCCCGCCTCGACATATGCCTTGTACGCTGGCAGCCCGTCGACGAGCGCCTGCGCGAACGCTTCATGCCTTGGATTTTTCAGTGCAGGCATCAGACGAACATCCCCACCTGCTCGTCGTATCGCTCGCGTGTCTTGACCGACCGACGATAGTCTTCGAATGGCACCTTGCGCCAGATCATCGGCGAATTTGCCCAGCGTGCCACATCGCGCAGAAGTTGTTCATTCCAATCGAAGCGGGGATAAGGACGGCGTTCCAGCGCGTTGAGCTTCATGAATGGCTGGACGTGAGGTTCGCCGCCCCATGCTATAACCTCCCGGATCCGCTGCATGCAGGCTGCCATTGGCTCGTTGCCGATCAGGACATAGACACGCTTCTGGCGCGGTGAGACCGCCGCAAGCATACGCATGACGCGCTCGACAAAGGGCCGCTCGGCCATGTCGTCGTAGGCGAAGCGCCATGGACCGCGATTGATCGCCTTCCAGCGGGCGTAGACATCATCGTCGAAGGTGCGCGGCTCAAACCCGCTGTTGGCGTCGAGCAGCGGCACGCCGGCCGCTTGGTAGCGCGATACGATGTGATCCTGGTAGTCGGCCGGCAGCGCGGAAAGATTATTGTCGCAAAGCACCGGCCGCACCGGGAAATCCGGGAGGAGCGTGAACTCCTTACCTTCCATCTTCGGCACGATGCAGAACCAGCACCCGACTGGACAGCCGCGACTGGCGATCGTCGCCATCGGGTTGTGATGCACCACGGCATCGTCGATCGAGCCGCCGATCTCAGCGACGTCGGCGAGGAAATGCTTGCGGGTGAAGACGCCCGGGCCGCCAACGCGGACATTGAGCCCGGCAGCGCGATGCCAGCAAGCGCGCTGATAGGCATCGTTTAGCCGCCATGTGAAGGCGACCGAGAGAAAGGCGGTGTCACCCTCTACCCATTCCGCGAGGCCGCCAGACCAGCGCCCCAGATCGTAACCGTCTGCGCGCATGATTTACTGGCCTCCTGCGTGTATGTACACCTTGATTGTTGTGCATACAGAATGGTACATATCGATATCGACTGTGCATACAAAATGAGAGGTACGGCAGATGGATCGCGTTGAAGAGCCTACCGACGACGAAGAGTTCTCCTTTGCGCCCACGCCGTCGCCTGAAGAGGCACGAGCGAGGCTTGCAGCGCTGCGCGGGAAATCGCTGGACGCGCCGAGCCGGCTGGTGACGGAGGAGGCTGCGGCGGCGGTGGAGCCTCTGCCGACGAAGCTGGTCGCCGCCGATGCGCCGTCTGCGCCCCCTGATCTCGCTGCCACTGTCGCGGCTTTGGTGGCCGAGTCCCTGAAGCAGATGGGCAGGCCAGCAGCAGAGCGGAAGAAGGCTGCGAAGGCCGACAAGCCATTGTTCAAGGTGGTGAAGGTCCGCATCACCACGCGCATCGATGCAGACGTGCTGGCAGCCTTCAAGGCCACAGGGCCGGGATACCAGACGCTCATGAACGATGTGCTGCGCGCGAACATGCCTACTGGCGCTCCAGCAGCCTGAGATTGATGCGTTGCACGGCGCCGATCAGGGTGGCGACATTCTCGCCTGGCTCCATGAGCGTTGCAGTGCCGCCGTCTGCGGTCACAAAAGCGATCGCCACGCCGGTGCACCCTTCCTTGTCGGCATAGGCCAGCGCCCTTTGCAGTTGAGCCTTGACGCCCTCGGTGGCCTTGCGCTCCGACGTGACGAGCGTGATCGGATCAGCCATTGGTCTCCTCCGCGCAAATCTCGGCAATCGCGTCGGCCACCGCACGGGCGGCCCGCGCTTTCAAAGATGCCGTGTGCGCTGGCTGCCAATCACATGCGCCGGCTGCCTTGGCCTGCTCGGCTTTCAATGCTGCGGCTTCGGCGGCGGTGGCGACGCGACAGGCGGTGGCCAGCAAATCCGCTACGCTGATATCAACGGATTGCATTGGCTGTCTCCTTGGGCAGTGCCGTGCTGATGGTGAAGGTGCGGAGCCTGATGACCGCCTCGGGCAGGTCAGCGGGGGCGCCGGCATAATTCACGAACATCTCCGCGCCCCACGGCTCGCCGGCATAGATGTCTCTTACCGCCACAGCGACCAACTTTCCGTGCTCCCAGACTTCAAACCCCGATGGCAGGACGATCTGGCGGGTCATTTCGCCAGCATGTCCATGATCGTCGTGGCGTCCCGGTTGAACATGAGGCCGATCTGCACGTTGGTTGCAGCCGGCCACGCCTTCTTCACCGCGCGCACCGCTTCCAGCCTGGCTGCCGCGATGTCGCGAAACCGCCGCGGCCCGATGATCTCGGCCACGGTCAGTTTGTGCTTGCGGGCGATCGCGAGAATGATCTCCTGCGATTCCGTGAGCGGGATGACGATGGGCCCGACTGGCTTGCGCGCAGGTCTGACCACAATCGGCCGGCGCCGCACCTCGCTGATCGTTTCCGAGGGGAAGCACACCACGCCGCGCTGCCTGATGCCGCGCTCGGTCGCTGATGATGCAAAGAGGCGCATGGGGAACTCCTTCACAGCGAGATTGTCGAGCAATGGATGCGGAAGCTGGCCGACCTGCCCCTGCCCTTGCCGTTGAAACTATCCCGGACGAAGAGGGCCAGGCCCCCGACAACGGCGCTTTGCCGCTCCATGCAGCGGATTTCGACGTCACCATCTGCGCACCGATGCCATGTGGTGACGAATGGTGCGTCCGGATGCTGCTTCAGAAGGGCGGCCAGGCACTCCTTCGAGAACATCGGCGGCACGTTGACCGTCGGGATAAGCGGCGGGTTGATGCCGGCGCTGCCGAAATCGAGCGTGTATTGCTCTTTCAGGAATTCATCGGTGAAGTATTTCATTGGTCACATCCCATTGAGGAAAGACATCTCTTCCTGGTCGATCTCGGTCTGCGGCTCGACGGATTCCAGCAGCGTGAACTTGGCGTTGAAATCGAGCGTCTCGCGGATATTGGTTGGCCCAAAACGCACCTTCAGCGCGCCGATCTCGGCGATGTCCTTGCCATCCACGCGGACGGCGGAAGGGAACACCCTCTCGATGGTGGTCTGGTCGCTTTTGGAGGAGGCGATCGCATTGCGCTCGTCGAGGAATTTCTTGAAGCGATAGAGGTACACGACAGAGTCGTAGGACTCCTTGGTGCCCTCGCCGCCAAACAGGTCCGATGCGATCGGGCGGGGATTATCCCGCTGCATGCCGGATGTGTTTCGCTGGTTGAGCATGAGCCAGGCGCAACCGATCGATGTCGCGGTGGCCTTCAGGATGCCGTTGATGACGCCGGCCTTGGTGCCAGGGTCAGAGCGCTCGGTGTTGCGCTCGGGCGTGATGCGCTTGATGTGGTCGGTCACGATCAGCGTCGGCCGCTCGCCGGCCTTTTGGCGCTTGAAGGAGCGGGCATAGCTCGCGAGTTGCGGCGCGCCCTCCATTGAGCACTTGACGACCTCGAACGGCTGCTCGTCGATCCAGTCGGCGAAAGCCTTGGCGTCCACCCATTCCGACTGGCTGAGGTCGCCGAAGCGCTGCCGTCTGGCCTCGATGCGATGACGCTGTGCCACCATCTGCCGCACGATCTGCTCGGCCGACTGGTCATAGGACTGGAACTGCACCGCGCAGCCGGCGGCCAGCGCATGATAGACGAGTTGCACCGTGAGGCTGGTCTTGCCCTCGCCAGAGCTCGACAGCAGGCCGTAATAGTTGCCGATCTCGAAGGACGGCTCGGAGATGACGCGCTGGATTTCCTTCAGCCCGATCGGGATGCCGATGACAGAGCCGCGCTCCTTGTTCTCTTCCATGTTGTTGAGGTAGCGAGCGCCGGCGCCGCGGCGGCTGTTGTCCGGCTTGATGCGCATGCCGCGCAACTGGGCGAACTTGTCCTCGATATCCGTGCGCTCGCCGATGACGTCGACGCCGGGCGGCGGATCATAGGCGAACTGGACGTAGTTGACCGCGGCGAAAATCGCCTCTCGGGCAAGCCATGCCTCATGCACGGCTATGCCGGAATCGCGCGCGGTCATGGTTCCGACCGCGGCCGAGGCCAGCGTGACGAGATACTGCCACACCGTCATGTCGCCGATCTTGGCGTTGGTCGGCAAGAACGGCTTGACCGTGATCGGCGTGGCTGGCTTGCCCATGTGGATCAGTTCTCTGCAGACCATGTAAATGCGCTGGTGCAGCGGCTCGTAGAAATGATCCTCCTCGAGAAAGGGCGCCACGCGGTCAAAGGTGCGGTTGTCGACGAAGATGGCACCCAGCAAGGTCTGCTCCGCCTCAATGTTGTTGGGGAGTTCCCCCAGCACATCGCGGAGTTTGTTGATGAGGTTGTCACTCACGCGGCCCTCCGCAGACCGGCGGTATGCGCCATGGAAATAAGCAGATCGCGGAAGGGCTCCGGCGTGCCGATCCGGGGCGCGCTGTCCTTGCCCCCCCCTCTGGCCCCAACCTCGCCGAGCCGCTGGGCGCGCTTCAAGCCCATTCGCGCCACAACAGCGGGATCGAGATTCGCGCGCCGGAAGCCCCATCGCAGAGAAGGCAGCGCCTGCGGATCGATGCGACATACGTAGAGAAGTGTCGGCTTGCGGGCATAATGTCCGTACTGGCCTTGCTCAACGCAACACGTCCAGCCGCCTTCATAGTCGGCAATGATCCAGCCGCCAGCCCTGTCGGGCATATGCAGGCCGAAGTACGGCCATGCCGCCGATTCCCAAGGATGTTCCAGAACACCGCCCCACTGGCGCACAGCGGCCAGCGCCGCGGCAAAGCAACCACCGTCGTCGCCTTTGACCTTGCGTTCGCCGGTGCGCTTGATGTGTATCGGGGAGCCTGCCCATAGCTTTCCCCACCGCTGGCAGGGAGGATGGGCGACGACAGGGTGTGGCCCGGCATAGGCGCGCGCGTCCCGCTGCTCGTCCCACGGATCGACGCCAGGCAGCCCGTAGTAGCTGCCGTTGGTCTCGACGTAGAGCGCAGCGATCATGCCGCCCTCTGGCGCTGCTGCAGCATTTTGAATTCCTGGCAGCCGGCGGTGTAGATCGCGATCAGCGCCGCGTCCCGGCTATCGATGTTGGGAGAGGTGATGCGCATGGCATCGCAGAAAGCCTTCGCCCGCTTCTTCGGGGCGCCCTCGCCGGTGAACGCGCCGTGAATGGCTTTTGGGATGATGGCTTGCCATGTGCGCGGCTGGAACTGAGCGCAGTGGATGTTCCAAGCTAAGGTCAGCGCTGTTGCCGCACCAGCGATCTGGCCAGCAACCGAAAGCGTCTTCGGATTGATCGACGAGTCCTCGCCCTGGCCATCCTCAATCACACCGGTCAGCATGTCCCGCTTTGGCTGGCGATGATATTTCGGCGCGAACATAAAAGGCGCCTCGATTCCTACGAATGCCGGCTTGTACTGCCGCAGCAACGGCACCAATTCGGCGCGCAGGTAGAAGATTTTATCGAACGCAGTTACCTCGCCGCCGCTTGGCAGTTTCAGGGATCCCGATTCGATGGCCGAGAGCGGTTTGTCCGTATTGTAGAACGCGTATCCGAACGATTTTGCCGGGTCAAAACCACCGATGATCATTTGAACCACCCCCAACTTTTGCGGCTGCGAATGACTGATATTGTGCTTGAGGTGACGCCGAAGAGGTCGCCGATCTCACGGTGCAGGAGACCTCCGCCTAGAGAGCGAATGCTGCGAACATCGGCCTCAGTTAATTTGGCATTTCCGTGCTGCTCACCCCGGGCGATTGTGCCGTGGTCAAGTTTGTCAGCGGCGTTCTCGATCGGAGTTTTCCACGAAAGGTGCCATTGGTTCACGCAGCCATCTCCTCCGCATCCGCAGGAGTGAGCCGCCTCGTGGTCTGGAGACGGTGCCGGGCCGTGCACTTCCTCGCAGACGAGACGAGAGACTAGGCGAACGCAGCCGCCAGCGCCTATCACTGCGTAGCCGGTACTGATCCTGGCAAACGGCCAGATGAGGCAGTTCGCCCGATCTTGGTAAGGCAGCACGACTTGCCGGTAGAAGCGCTCGGGAGAGCCCACCGTGCTGCCGCGAGGAGTGCCGCCGGCAAGCGGATCGCCGTGCCGTTTCCAGCGATTATAGTGAGCCGCGCACCATTGCCTTCTCTCGACCTGCTTGTCACAGCCCGATATGGCGCAGTCGACCCTCGTCGGAGGGCCTAGAACTATCCTGCTCATGCTGCCTCCAAAGCCGCAATGGCTTCATTGCGAAAGCGCTCGCGGGTCAGTTCGGGCGCGGCCAGCCAGCGGCGTGCGGCGGCTTCCGCTGGTGTTTCCATAAACGGTCGGCCATCGAGATCGGTGGCGGGGCGGCCGTTGCCGTCGCGCATCTGGCGCGTCGGATATCCGCCGCAGATGAATTGGGTGTAGATCGCGAACGCCGCGCGCTCGACGGTGGCGGGGTGCAGGCTCATGCGGCTGCCTCGAACAGTCCGAGTTGCTCTTTCGCGGTCGGCGGCGTGTCGGCGTCAGTCTGTGGGAATTTCCGACAAGCTGCTTTCCAGCTTATCCAGCGGATTGGCACCTGATGCGCAGGCCGCTTGCCTGGCTCGAAGATGAACCAGCAGAAGCACATGCCGGCGTTCGACAGTTTCGGCCCGACATAGCCGTGCCTATGCATCATGGGCAGTCTTTCGGAGATCAAGTGGACGCGGCGCAAGCCGACTTGCTTCCACCAGTTCATGCGGCCTTCGCTCTCCAGGAAGGCCAGCCGGCACAGCAGCGCGACATAGGGCGACATCGCCACGGCGCGCTCGACAAACTGCTCGATGATTCCGAAAGGCGGATTGGTGACGATGCCGAAGTCCGGGTGCGAGCGTCGAAGGCTGGCGCCGTACTGCGCGGCGAGGTCGCTGGTGAAGTCGACGGAGGACTCGCTGTCGGGGCAGCCCCAATCGTTGATGTCGGTGGCCGCGACCTTGAAGCCGCGATTGCGCAGGGGCAGCACCAGGGCACCATTGCCGGCGGCTGGCTCCCACAACACCTTGGGCAGGCGCTTACCCTCCGCAACCAGCAGCGGCGGCAGCGCGGCATAGGGGGACGCATAGAAGTCGACGCCACGCACCTCTTTCGAGGCTGTTTTGTTTCCAGTGAGGAGGCTCATCTGACCGCCGCCAGATCGATGATCTTGGCGCCCGATGGTTGGGCGCTCTCGATCGCCGCCATCACCACGTCCTCGCCGGCCGTGAGGCGGCACGCTCCACCCCAAACAGTTCCGATTTCGATGCCATAGGGGGCGATGCTCTTGCGGAGCTTCGACAAAAGGGTGTCGATTATCTTTACTTCGGGCATGTCACGGTCCGGACGGCGGAAATACAAAGCGGCATGGAGCGATTCCTTGTTTCGTGGCTTGCCGTCGGACAGCATGATCAGGAGCTGCGCCAATTGCTCTGGAAGTCTGAATGCCGCCTGGACGTTTGCCGTCCGATCGAGATTGAGCACGGACACCAAGCTCTCGACCTGACCATCGAGTTGATCGATCCGGCCTATTGCTTTCTTGAGCAGCACCAAAATCTCCTTCTTCGAAGGATCGCCGGATCGCGCGACAAGTCGCTCTAGTATGGCCAGTGTTTCGTGGTGCATCTGTGCTCGATCGGCCGATCACGCCGCCCTAGTTGAACATGGCTCGGGCTTGGGCGAGCGTCTCCCGCTCGGCGTTCGTGAGTTCTTCCTCCGGCTTGTCGGCCTCGGGAGATTTGGCCTTTGCCGGCTTCGGCGGCTTGGGAGCAACCGGGGCCGCAGCCTGTGTCGTCTGCGCTTTCTCCGCCGCCTTCGCCTCGTCCGGCGTCTCGCCCTCGATCGGCTGGCCGGCGGCGCTGGCGTTCTTCTTCGGTCGGCCGCGCGTCTTGATCAGTTCCGTCTTGCCCTTCTGGCGGCTCTGCTCGGCCCTCTCCATCGCCGGGCCGATGTTCTGGTTGAAGGTCGCCTGACCGCGGTCGAAGCCTCTGAGCCATGCCTGATCGTCATCACCGCCCTTGGCAAACCCGCTCTCGCGCGGCTTGTTGGCGAGGCCGGCGAGTTCGCCCTGCTTCTCGCGCCGCTCGACGGCCGGCATCCGGTCGCGGAACATGTCGGGTTCGAACGACGGCACAAGGCCCAGCCATTCCAGGATTTCGCCGTGCCGGATGTAGCTGTCCGTGATCTTCGACTTGTCCTCGGCCTCTATGGCCTGAATAGCCTTGTCGAGGTCGTCGAGCGCGTAGCCGTCGGCCTGGGCGATCTTGCCGTCGAGCTTCTTGCTCTCCTGGGCTTCCTTGATGTCGCCGTTCCAGCCAATGCGCTTGCGAAGGTGGTGGAAGAAGAGCGATTTCCGCTCGTTCTCGGCTTTGATGTTGTCGCCTGCTTCTGCCGTTTTTGTCATGGGATTCCTCGTGAGGGTTGATTGGCTGGGTGTTCCGATTTGGCCTACCGACTATCGACCGCTTGGCGGCCGCCCTGACCGACGACGGGGGTAATGCCGCCGTTTTTTGCACGACCTGTCATCGAAACTTGGTGTACTTGGACGCCAGCCGGCGACCATTGGATTAGCGGGTCAGAGTGAATTGTGGATTTCATCAAACGGAACCCGGCTTCGGGAAAAAGCAGAACCGATGCTGGCCTTCGTTGGACAGGCAGATGTGGTAGGAATTGTCGAGCGGCTGGCGCCTGGCGCTGTAGGGGATGATCTCGGAATAGCCGTGCGTCTTCAGCCTGGGATGCGCGCCGGCCGGAAGGTTGATGTGGTAGCCATCCGGCTGCTCGGTGACATAGCTGTCATCGATCGGCGCACAGTCGCCATTGGGTGATGTCGCGGCGCTATTGCAGCACTCTGGCGGGTAGCTCGCGCTCATGCCGGGGACCTGGTGCGGCCAGCTTTCCCCGATCGAGATGGCGAGCGCGCCGAGCACTATGGTGACCGTGGCGAGGCCGACGGCGCACGAGGCTTGGAAGGAAACGATTGGCTGGCGTGTCATGCTGGCCACGCCTTCCATGCCATATGAAGGCAGTAGCCGGCCACATAAAGCACGCCGACACAAACGAAGATGGCCGATGCCCAGAACGCCGCGGCTTTCCAAGGGGGAAGCTTTTCGGCGGCTGGCTCGTATGGCTCGCCTGCTTGGGACAGGCGGATCGCGTGCTCGTCGAGCGCTTTCATTTAGGCTGCCCTTTCCTCGCCTTGCGCAAATTTCCCTTGGAAGTATCGCTCGATGCGCAGCACCTCTAGGTGACGAGCCGTAGCCCGCCCCTCGGCGTTCATCGTTCGCGCGTATTCGTTGCTCAGGACGCGATAGGTGTCGCCGTCGACGCTGGGCGCCATGGCATACCAAATCTTCCGGCATTTCTCAGGTGACAGGCCGAAACGCTCCGCGACCCGATTGCGCGCCTCCTCGGGCGTATCCCCGACGCCGTGCCATTCTCGCGTGACCAGACCGTTGAGGTAGAACCGGCTTTCGACAGTTATGTCGTCGCAGAATTCATCCTCGGGTTTGACGAGATGACTCTTCGTCTGCTTCGGCCCTTTTTCGTCGGCTGGACCAGGCAGCGCTTTAGTTTTCGCCACATATGCCATGACTTCATCGGTCGGCAGAAACCACTCGCCGCCCGCGACGCGGGACGCAAAGAGTTCGCGGTGGATGCGATGCTCCACCTCGGCGCCGCCGGCGCATGAGGCGAGAAGTTCAATCCCTCCCGGCGTCGCCGTCGACAGCGAACGAACGCGAGATGCGACGTTGCCCGACGAGCCGATCTTGATCAGGCCGGACGGGTCATCTTTCCTCCTGACGAAGTAGACGCTCATCTACGCTGCCCTCTTCGCTTTGCCCTGCGCAGCCGCCAGGCGAGCCTGCAGAGCGCGAATTTCGTCTTGAATAGCTGCCACATCGTCATTCGGTGTTACCGCCTGGGCTATCTCTGCCTCTTGGATCAGTCGTGCGGCCTGAGCGCCGCAGTGATCAATAAATGCAGCCTTGATCCTCGCGAATAGGGCTACATCACAGGTTTTGGCCTTACGCTTGCGGAAATGATCGAGCGTCCAGAAGCCGATTCCGTACCTGGCTTCCAGCTTCGTCATGGCCCGCTCCGCCGCGCCGGGGCCATCGCCTTCCCGGTGGATCATCAGACGGACGTATTCACTCGCAACAGCGGCACTCATGGGTTCAAAATTCCCTTGATTTGGGGACTTCATGCTTTTGATCCTTCGCTAGATTCACTGCATGAACAGCGAGCAACGAAAGGATTGGAACTGGCGCGAAACAGAGCGCCTTGAGGATGCTGCCGCTCGTTTGCTTGCAGGCTGGTACGAGCGGGAAAAACAAAAAACACTTGCCGGTGGTGGACTTGGCACCGGCACAAATCACATGCAGGGCGACCAGCCCGACGACGAGAGCAAGGCCGGCAAGGACGAGGTAGCCGAGCGTCTCGGGTGCGTCATCAGGCTCGCGGATCATGCGGCCCTCCGGCGGGATTCCGGCGCCTGGTACGCGAGGCGCGCGTGCGATCGGCAGTAGGAGCCCTGCTCCATCGGATGACCGCAGAAGCCAAAGTCTTCCTTGAGCGGATCGCCGACCGGAAAACGGCATTGGTTCGGTCTGAGATCGACCAGCGCCACCATCAGCGGAACGACAGCGACGGCAGGTGTCGAATGTTTGAACTCAGGATCGTGGGTGCGGGATTCGCGCTTGTTGGCGATGTTGCCGGCGTTGAGCTTGACCGGCTTGGCCTTGGGCGCCTTCGGTTCGGTGCGCGGCTTCCCGCCGCCTTTGCCGTCGAGCTTGGCGCCGATGATCTTGGCGCGCTTTTTGACAGAGGAGGCGCTGCGAACCAACACTTTCGCGATGTCTGTGCTCGATTTGCTGGATGCAGCCATGGCGCGAATTGTCTGGTCTTCGGATGCAACGAAGCGGACGCGCCTTTCGCATGGGACCTGTTTTTGCCCCTTGAACTTCATGCCCTTGCGGTGGGCGCGTCCGCAAACGGAGGAGCGTGGCCGACCGAGACGCTTACCAATCATGGAAGCCGAGTCGCCCTCGTTGATCAGCTTGGCGAGCGTGGCGTCTTCGTCGGCCGTCCAGTTGGCGATGACCCTCGTGCTCATGACGCCGCCCCCGACCGAACTTGATGTGAGGACCGATGGCCGATGAAGGACAACAGCCCCTGAGTGAACCTGTGGTAATCCTCGATGCATTCGCCACCGGCGTCGACGTCGAGGTGATCAACGGCGACCTCCGGCTCATTGCATGGGTCGACCATGGTGACGAACGTCGAATTGTCGGACGCTTGGTCCTGCCAGACGGCGTGGCGCGAGCCTTGATCCGCGATCTGCGCAAGGCGCTCGCCAGCAGCAGTAACTAAGCGGTAACCATAAGGACCGCTAATTGTGAGATCGGCGATATGTCTGCTTGCGTACAAATCCTGAGCGCCAACTAATGGATCAGGGACGCGGGAGACACGACCATGGGAATTCTGCTTGTAGAGCCGGCAATCATTTCCGACATTTTCGTTTCTGGACTGGCCGATGCCGAAGACCTTGGCGACGGCAACATCAGGTTCACCTATTTCACCAAGCAGAAGTCCTTCATGGACTATGCCAACGTCACCGAGCATGTGATCGTGGCGCGGATCGTGATCCCGTTCAGCGCGCTCTTTCCAGCCCGACAGTTGACCGGCAAGCGCTTGGGTATTTGCTGCGAGATGAGACACGCGAGGCTGGCGCACTAGGGTCATGCCGCCACCTCGACCGGCTCGATGTGATACTGGAACCAGAAGTCGCCGCCGCCATCGAGATATTGGTGCTTTTGCACGCAGCGGCGCCGACACCACTTCAGCCAGACAAGGCGCTGGTCATAGGTGCGGATCGGCAGCCAGGCGAAATGGTCGTGCCATGGGCCGATGGCGTCGCCGAAGAACGGTGTCGGATTTGGCTCGGCGCGCATCTAGATCGCCTCCGCTGCCGGCGCGGCGTGGAAGCAAACCGCCCCAAGAGGTACGGTCTCGCATCTGGCGCAAAGCCACTTGATGGCCAATGGCCGAGCGAGGTCGGTTTGATGCGCGAAGACGTCACGCATGTTGCAGGTCTCGCAGGGCTTCGGCTCAACCATCTGCAGGCTCATGGCTACCTTGAGGGACTTCCGCGCCCAGTGCGTCATGGTCGCAACCGACGTCATCGCGACGCCTCCTCGAGTTCGCCATACAGGTCAGGGCGAAGCTCGACGCGGCTGATTCCAGTCACCTTCTCGACGGTCCGCACATGGTCGCTCGGCACACGATCCCATTGCGACACAGCGCTATGAGTGATCCGGCACGCCTTGGCGACTTCCGTCAGCCTGCCGCGTCCGCCGTTGATCCATGCCGTCAGCTTTTCCATGGGAGCGACGTTAGCGTAACTAACGGCGGCTGTCTACAACTTTCGTTAGTTTGGCTGGCTTGCCCGAAAAAAGGCAACGGAAGAAAATGCAAGGATGGCTAAACAGGTCAGAAAACCCAGCAAACCGCGCCGGCCAGTCCAGCACTATGTCAAGGAATGGCGGACCTACCGCGAACTGACGCAAGACCAGCTTGCCGAGCGAGTGGGCAAGACGCGCGGGCTAATTTCGCAAATCGAGAGCGGCACGACTGAACTGACGGAGGGAATGATTTACGCCCTGGCTGATGCTTTCCGCCACACTCCCGGAGATGTTTTCCGGGTCAACCCGCTCAAGGAAGGCCTTGTCGTGGACATCACCGACGCTTTGCGAGGTGCGCCATCCGACGTGCAGGCTGAGGCCCTTGGCTTTGTTCGCGGGATTGTCGGCGGTCGTAAGCAATAATCCTCTCCCGGTTAGCGCTCTCTCAGGGTAAGGCACTGCCCTTGATGACAGGCACCACCTCACCTCCTAAGCCTCTTCCTTCCTTTTAAAACCTCTCTGATTATCTCCTCTTATAATAATCTTACGTCTACGCGCGCGCTCGCGTCATGCGCTCGTTCCTTCTATATGCGCCGTTTCGTCTGTGCATACGTTCATGTGCATACGTATGCACATAATTGTCACGCTATTCGCGATCTGTATGCACAATTTCGTGCACACAGACGCCGCGCCGCCGAACGCGGGCGTTGTGCCGACCTTCCCTCATCCCAAAAATAAATGTTAGCCTGGCTAGCGGTATGGGGTTTACATCGTTCTGGCTTGTGTTAGTGTGACTAACGGAAACGCCACGAGGTTTCGACCGATGAACACCACCGCACCGAAGACCGATGTCGAGCAAGTTGAAGAGAAAGCGCAAGCCTGGATCATCGCTTCGTTCAGCGATCCGCGCGGCGACTGGCAGAGCCGGTTCACAGTCGAGAATATGGAAACCGCCTACTGCGCCGGCTTCTCTGCTGGCTTGGAGCATGCCCGCAAGATGCTCATGGCCGGTGACGCCGCACAGGTGCCGACATGACCGTCATCGCTTTCCCCACCTACACCATCACCGACTACACCCGCGAGTTTGCTCGCTCTGCCGGCGGCTATCGTGGCGACAGCCCGGCAATGCTGCATGCGATGGAGGCTATCCGCCAGCACGGCATCCGCCGCGCCCGTGACGGTCACTTCGAGCGCAAGGCTGTCATCGACGAGATGAAGGCCAACCCTGAGATGTTCTTCAACGCCATCCGGCCGAACCTGTGCACCGCAGAGGCGATCGAGGCCGCGAACCGCGTCATCTTCGGCTTCCGCAATCTGCCGACCTGGCAGCGGGAGCGCCGCCTCGCCGACGTCCAGCGCGCCCAGAAGATGCGGGTCTATGCGCGGTTCTTCCGGCGCTTCGGCAAGCGGCTTTGGATCAGGAGTGCCGCGTGATGGATCGCCCCATCGTCACCTCGCACATCTTCCCGCCGATTCCGATCCGCGACTACGACTGGTGCGCTTACTTCGATGACGTCGGCGCCGACTGCAGCCCGCACGGCTGGGGCCGAACCGAGGCCGAAGCCAAGCAAGACCTTCTCGATAACTACGGAGATGAGGAATGACCACGTTTCGCAAGGGTGATGTCGTCACCATCGTCGGCACGATCGACAGCGGCTACCAGACCGACGGCAAGATCAAAGTTCGCATTGAGCCATACAGCGACGTCTATGCCAACGTGGCCGACCTCAAGATGGTTCGCCCGATCATCGAAGTCGGCGACATGGTCACCTATCCCGCCGAAGGCTACAGGGCCGGCAAGATACTGGCGATCCTCAACGGCTGGTGCTGGGTGAATGTCGAGAATGGCTTGGGCGGTAGCGAGCTCTTCAGTTGGCCGCTGTCCTGTCTCAACCGCGCCGATCCTGAGCCGGAGATTGAGGCCGCGCCCGTTTCGGATGCCGCGTGATGTGCAACGCCTGCGGATTCTACTGCTGCGGATCGGATGAGTTCGGCGGATGCGGCTGCGACGGCTGCCCTGAGCCTGAGTGCTGGTCGGACGACGAAGACTTCTTCGGCGACATCCACGATCCCGACATGGACTGCGCCTGCGCGCGGCCATCCTCCTTCCAATGCGAACAGGTGCTCTGATGAAAACCGACGACGACACCTTCGAATCCATCGGCACTGTCGCCGAGCGCGTGGTGCGCAACACCAAGGTCTCGGCCGCCGTGCCGCGCTGGGCATGGCATACCGCCGCTCTGCACAATCCGAAGGCCATCGGCAAGACGCTCCTCGTCCACAGCACGCCTGAAGAAGGATGGTTCCGCGTCAAGGGCAAGGAAGGTCCATGGGAGCCTGTAACTTTATGGGTTGAAGGCGATCAGTGGTTTGCCCTGCGCGGCATCGAGCCGGATCGCAGGACGGTCCATGCCGACGATGTCTGGACGTGGTGCGCCAGGTATCCGATCAGCTTCGAGGAATATGAGCGCGTCGCCGAGCAGGGCCATGAATGGTCCGACGTCGACAGCGTCGTCCAGTCCCAGCGCCGCGGGCCGCCTAAGCCCGGCGACAATGCCGGCGACCGTTCCGAATCCGAAATGCTGGCCGACGACATCAAGGCCGCGCTCGACCAGTTGCGCCAGTACAAGGCGATCGCCGACGACGAGCAGGCCGGCAAGGCGCAGTCGCTGCGCTCGCGGCTGCTCGAACTGCACCGGGCTGCCGACAAGATCCGCGAGAAGCTGGTGCGGCCGCACCTCGACGCGCAGAAGGAGATCAATGGCGAATGGCAGCCGCTGGTCAAGGACGCCAAGGGTGGCGCCGACACACTGCGCAAGACGCTCGAGGGCTACGAGACGAAGAAGCTGCAGGCGCGCCGCGCGGCAGAGGAAGCGACACGCAGGGCCGAAGAGGACGCAGCCAACCGTGAGGCCGAGATGTCCTTCGTGGCTGGCGAGCCCGAGCCGGAAGTAACCGCGCCTGCGGCAGCACCGGCGACCACTGCGGCCGCGCCCGATCAAATCCGCGGCGCCTACGGCAAGGCGGCAAGCGTCAAGGCTGTCACCGAAGTCGTCGAGATCACCGACATCGACGCGCTGTTCGGCTTCCTGAAAACCCACCGGGAGCTCGTCGACAAGATGTTCGACCTCGCCAAGCGCGCGCACGGCGCTGGGCATTCGGTGCCGGGCGTGCGGATCGAGGAAAGGGCATCGGTCAGATGAAATACCTGATCCTGGACACCGAGACATCGGATCTTCCCGACTACTCCGCACCGGCCGACGATCCGGCCCAGCCTTACCTGGCCGAGTTCGCTGGGTACTGCGTGGAGGAGATCGCCGACACGGGCGAGTTCATCGTCGGCGACCCTTACGAATTTCTCGTTAAGCCGGATGGCTGGGAGATGAAGCCCGGCGCCACGGCCATAAATGGCCTGACCACGCAGTTCCTGACCGAGAATGGCAAAGACATCGGTGAACTGCTGCATTGGTACACGCTGACCGTTCAGGCCGGCTACACCGTCGCCGCCTATAATTCTCGTCACGATTGTAAGGTGTTGCGCGGTGCGCTGCGCAGGGCCGGCATGGACGATCTCTTTGCGCAGACGGCGAACACTTGCCTCATGCGCGCATGCCAGAAGCGCGAGGCCGGCGTCATCAAGGCCAGCGGCAAGGGCGGATGGCCGTCGCTGGCTGATGCCTGCCGGTCCTTCGATCTGCCTGTCGAGACAGGTACGCACCGCGCCATCACCGGGGCGCATGGCGCGCTCGGTGTGTTTCTTACCCTCCACAAGCGCGGCCTGCTGCTGCCTGGGGATGTCCACTACGCCAAAGAGAAGCCGCAGCCTGACCGACAGGCAGCCCTGCCCGGAATGGATTTTTAGGAGATCGACATGTCGCAGACCGCCACCGCCGAACAGACGCAGCAGGAATGGATTCCCGAGATCGAGCGCAGCGACATCGCCGTGCGCCTTCCGGTCAACCAGCAGTTCGTGAAGGATATCGGGATCAGCGGCTCGCAGTGGCGAGTCCTTTGCGACCAGATTTTCCCGTCCGCCAAGAGTGTGCAGGCCATTGCGATGGCGCTGGCCTACTGCCGCGTCCGCAAACTCGATATCTACAAACGGCCGGTGCATATCGTGCCCATGTGGTCGTCCGCAAAGGGCGAGATGGTCGAGACGGTCTGGCCAGGCATATCCGAGTTGCGCACGACGGCCGCCAGGACGGGCGAATACGCCGGCATTGACGAAGTGATCTACGGCCCGGAGGTGACTCACACCTTCAAGGGCAAGCTCGATCAGTGGGTGACGCCTGAAGGCGGTGGCAAGAAGGTCAAGAAGGAGGTCGATGTCGAAAAGGCCATCACCTATCCGAAATGGGCCAGCGTCGTCGTCTACCGGATGGTCAAGGGCGTTCGCTGCGCCTTCAACACCAAGGTCTTCTGGCTTGAAGCCTACGCGACGATGGGCAAGAGCGACATCCCGAACGAGATGTGGGAATCGCGCCCATTCGGGCAACTGGACAAATGCGTCGAGGCCGCCGCGCTGCGCAAGGCGTTCCCCGAAGAGATCGGCAACGACTACACGGCCGAGGAGATGCACGGCAAAGCACTGCCGACCGATGTTGCAAGCGTCGAGGTGCCGAAGGCTACACCGCCCACGCCGCCGCGGCCGGCAGCCACACCGCCGCGCCCCGCCAGCACGCAACCCAAGCCGAACGGCGCGCAACCTAAGCCCGCCAACGACCAGCGGAGCGAGCTCGCCGGCAAGCAAGTCGAAGACGCCAACATCGATGACGAGATCCCGGACTTCGATCCCGAAACGGGCGCAGTCGAAGGCGATGTCGTCGAGAGCGAGCCTGTAGCGCCGTCCGACATGCTTACTGCCCTCGACGATGAACTGGCGACGGCCAGCGACGAGGCGACCGTCATGGAAATCTGGGGCGTCCACGATCTCCCTGCGCGTCTGTTCCAGGCTCCGAACGGCGATGAGTTTATCTCGATCGCCAAGGCCGTCCGCGACAGACACCTCAAGCGTGTGAGGAAGTGATGACCAAGCGCTCGACCAAGATGAAGAAGCCAAGCGACGAGCAGCCGGCGCTGCACATGGTTATCGAGAAGGGGCACCTTGTGCCGGCATCCCCCTTCGATTTCGAACGGCTCGACTCGTACCGCAATGGCAGCAAGATGCTGGTCTGGATGTCGACCGACGGCGACCGCCCTCTGGTGCGCCGCTGGTGGGCGACGATCGGCAACTACATCAAGCACACCAACCTGCCGTGGGGCGATCGGGAAACGGCTTCTGCCGCGATCAAGCTCGCCCTGGCGATGGTTGTCCCCTTCAAGATGCCGTCCGGCCAATGGAGCCAGTACCCCCGCTCGTTGAATGATCTCGACGACACGGAACTGGACGGCGCCATCCGGCAGATGGAGCAATTGCTTTTCGACCTGACCGGGACCGACGTCGAAACCCTGCGCCGCGAAGCGGGCAGCTTCGGCGACGAGCCGTTCGAACCCACCCAGCCCGCGAACGATGCGGGCGAAGAGACCCTTGCTGACGCCTCTCCCCCGGAGGTCGCCAACGAGGAAGGCACCAGCGCCGAGCCGCACGACGTCCCCCGTCTGCCGGCGCTGGTGCCACCGATTCTACAGGCGAGGAACTAACGGTCACCACCATGATCGAACTGCCAGACGATGCCTCCGCCGAGGACGTTGCGAGCGCATTCGCCGGCATCATCGATCAGGCCAAACCAGAACCTACAGAGCAGCGAGCAAACGTCCTGTCTCAGCGTGAGGGTCAAAGCTCTTCGGAGCCTCCCGAGCAACAGCGCGACACCTTGGGCGTGACGGCGGGAGAGACCGCACCCAATTCGACACACGCAAGCGAACCCGCTGAAGCGGCGGACCCGGAGGCCGGCAGCATTGAAGCACAGGCAGAACCTGATGCGCCGCCGGCCTCCGAACTCTCTGCCGAGGAGCGCGTCTGGCTCAAGCAAGGCGCGCGCATGATGCTGGCCTGCCAACCGTCGAAGGATCCGGAATCACTCCGCGTCCTGTACGGGCAATTGAAAATCATCCGAGACCTCGCCCCGAAGGACGTCACCAACGCCTGCCTGTCTGGGATGGAGATCATCCGCTTGCACGTCATGGGCGTCTGCAAGGGGCAGCACAAACTCGACGTGGACCTGGTTGCCAAGGCGGCGCTGTGTTCGGTCGCGGACGTGACGCCGGAGCCGGTCAAGGTGAGGGAGTCCTGATGCCCCGCACCGTCTCCGAATGGATCGGCAAGACCGACGATAGCGTGGCGCCGCGGCTGTGCCAGTTGCGGATCCTCGATCGCCAGGACAACAGGTGCGCCCTCACCGGCCATGTGTTCGTGCCCGGCGACAAGATCGAGTTCGACCACATCACCGCGCTATGGCTCGGCGGCAAGAACCGTGAGAGCAACCTCCAGGCCGTCCTCGGCGTCGCGCACAAGCGCAAGACCAAGGTCGAGGCGAAGGTGCGCGCCAAGGTCAACGCGAACCGCGCCAAGCACCTTCTCGGCAAGAAGTCGAAGTCTTTCCAGAAACCGGCCGGCGTCCGCTTCGATTGGAAGCAGGGTCGATACGTGAAGGAATCCGCCCCATGAAGCTTCCCGCCACGGATAGAGCGACACTGGAAATCCCCTATGCGGATGAAGTCGTCGCGCAGACATATACGGCCATAGACGCGCTCATAGCCAAGCATCCTGACAAGGCAGCCCAGGCGTTCGACAAGCCCGTTCTGCAAGGCTGGTTCGCAGGCAAAATCATGAAGCAGTTCGGCGGCTACGGAGACTTTGCGGGCATCTGCCAAATGGTCGCCGAGCGCCTTTCCCTCGCAGGAGATAAACAGCCATGACCATATCAAATGAGCCGCTGACGCTTGTCCAATTCGGCGAGGACAAAATCGTTATAGGCCCTGGCTATGCTGACGCCAAACCAGCCCTGTTTATCGCCGCCAAGGAGCACGGAGGACACGTCGCCGGCGGCAGTGTAGCCACGGCTCCATTGCAAGGCGAGATCGTCCTGACGTTTCCGACTGACAGCCAAGCCGCAGCCGCCTATGCCGCGCTGCGTCTCCCCACCCCTCTCAAGGTAGGAAGTGGAGAACTGGATGCGGCGGGGGTGGAAGCCGCGAGCGACCTTCGCAACCTCAGAGATCGTAGCGATAGATACGTGTTCACCCAATGGCTCGCGGGCGCTTATGGTGCAGTGCCCGACGAACAAAATGAGCGTTTATGGCAGGCGTGGCACCAAGGCCGCGCCCCACTTCTGGACGCCCTCGCTGCTCCAGTCGATCACCCTGAAGTGGTGGGAGTGCCTGTGGCGTATGCGAGCCAAGGGCAAATGGATGCCTTGGAGGACCGGCCCGATGATCCGGGCGGTGTGTATATCCCGCTGCGCAAGACGCCAATCGGCATGTTTCAGCTGCCCCTCTTCGCCGCCCTCCTCCCCTCAGATAGCCCTGCCCTTGAGGCGGGGGTGGCGTGGGGTGATAGCGGGCCGATACCCGGTCAGTCGTTCGGCGACGAGTTCGATGCGCAGCCTCAACCGGCCTCACCGGTAGCAGCGGCACCGAGCAAGGAGCCGGTAGCGTGGCAGGAAACGCCGCCCGATATTGTCCAAGCTGCTCGCATGGCGGCAGATACGGTTGGCGTCACGCCCTATTCGGTCATGCGGGTTCATGTCGAGCATGCTGTTCGATACGCATTGCTGGTCGAACGCGCCTCCCCCGCTGTCGCACCGGTAGCGAGCGTGCCAACCGACGCACAGATCAAGCATATGGTTGACCGGTTCCTGATGTGGCGTCTTCCGGAGAACTTCCGACCAGATGCGGGCATTAGCTTCAAGGCTGACTTCAACGAGAACACGGCTTGGCCAATGAAGCATAAGCCGGTCGGCACGAACCTTTTCGACGCCGCGCAGGCCGATGCTATGGTGCGGAACATGGTGGAAGGGATGCCGTCTTCTCATCACCCAATGAAACTGTACTTCAACAAGGATACCTTGAAACGGCAGATCGAAACAGACGGCGAGGAAGGCGAGATTGGAGCAGGCTATGAACTGTTCGCCGCTCCTGTCGCACCGGTAGCGCTCTCGAAGGACACCTCACGTTTCAACACGCTTTCGTCAGCCGATGACGAGACCATTCGTGGATCCAGAGCCACGGCCAAGAGCGACACACTGTGCTCGGCGGCGAAAAGACTGATCATCCAAGCGATGCAGTTGAAAGACTTTGGCCACACCAGTGCCCTCGGCGACTTCTGGACGAATGCCAGGAAGACCGCACTTCTAGAAGAGTGCGCCGAAAAAGCCGCCCGTGCTGTTCTCGCCCTCGTCACTCCCGGCAAGGCGCTGGCTGCGGCGGAGCGAGAGGCGGCATGGCGCTGGAAAGACGGAGACGACCGCTGGCAATGCACTGCTGACGAAGACCGCGCGTCCTATGCGTTCCGCGTCGAGGGCTACGAACTTGAGCCGCTCTATCTCGCCCTCACCGCTCCAGTCGATCACCCTGAAGTGGTGGGGGACTTCCAATCACGGGTGCAGCCTTGGATGATGGCTTGCTTTGGAGCGGAAATATCTGGCGACAAGGTGGAGCGTGGCGACCGGCTGCTCGAAGAAGTGCTGGAGCTTTTGCAGTCCAACGATTATGATCCGGCTCGTGTTGTGGCGCTTCGTGACTATGTGTGGTCACGCCCCGCTGGCGAGCCCTTCCAAGAGGTTGGTGGCGTCCAGGTTACGCTCGCCGCCTACTGCCTCGCCCACGGCCTCAACATGCATGAGGCTGGCGAAACAGAGCTAGCACGCATCTGGACCAAAGTCGACAAAATCCGGGCCAAACAAGCCGCCAAGCCAGTCGGCTCCGCGCTTCCCATCGCCCTCCTCCCCTCAGATAGCCCTGCCCTTGAGGCGGGGGTGGCGGAAGCGCGCCGCATTCTATCCGACATGGCTAGTATGAATTTCGGTGTATCCGGCAGGTCAAACAAGGCCATCAACGAGTGGTTCAACGAAAAGGCCATCGCCGCGCTCGCCGCTCTCTCCATCCCTGCAACGGAGGATGGCAAATGAAGGAAGCTGCTGAACTGATCGCGCGGTTGCGGCGGGATATTGTCAGGTTGCGCGAAGAGGCGACGTTGGACGACAGGGCATCATCTACATCAAGCAACCCTGACGCTGCGCCGGTGTTTGCCGCATGGGCTGCGGCCAAAGGACAGCGCGCGGATGACATCGAAAGCCTCATAGGCCACATTGAAACCCTGGCGGCCCGCGTTGCCGAAGCCCGGAGCATCATCGAAGTCTTCGCGCCGCTATGTGACGAAGGCAGCCGCGCTCATCGGTTTCTGGAGGCATCCCGATGACTATTCACATCCCTGGGGGAAGCGGGGAGCGCTCTCCCTACGCCAGCCTCTTTGGCTTCTTCAATGAAAGGAATGCGCTGTGAGCACCATTGAAACCGCGATGAAGGCAGGCTTGGAGGCACCTTTCGAGGTTGTTTCAAAGCACGGCCACGGCACCGCGACAATCGAGGGGTTTAGTAAAAACGACCCGCTGGGCGTTGGCGGTGGCATATTCCCAGACATGCCGGTTGCTTACTTCGCAGGCGGCGGCTGGTGCCTGCTCTCCGACCTATTCGCGCACTGGGAATTGCCGGAGGACCGGCCATGACCTCACTCCCCGCGCAACTTCCCCTGTTCTCTCGCTGCGAAAGGAAAACGCCATGAGCGTCGATCCGACATTGGCTGAAACGAAGGCCATTCGTGCCCTCCGCAGGCTGGCAAAGACTTGGCCGAAAAGCTTGTGGCTGTTCTCGGCTAGCGGGTCACTGTGCGTCATGCGTGCCGATGAAGGCGGCGGCCACATCCACACCAAGGATGGCGGCATCGACCCGGATTACATCTTGGCCGACATCGATATCCCAAACGACGGGGGTGACTGGTGACCCTACCCTTCGCGATACACCTTCGCCTCCTTCGCTGCTTCAATGAACGCAGCGCGCGCTTCTTCAACAGTCGAGCTTGGCGTGTCTGCAATCGCTCCGTAGCAGATCGGATAGGCCGCCTCGATAGCCGGGCTCAGTCCTTTGTCGCGCACCCAGGATTGCATTTCTTCAAGCGCGCGTTCCACGTCGCCTATATGGGCGGTGCCGCGAGACCAGAGGATGGCGACGGGCGCGGAGAAGCTGTGGAATCCGGACATTGGCGGCGCTTTTCGTTGCTGCGATATGCGGCTTATGGTATTGTTTTGCAAAGGATTTTGCAATGAGCAATACCCGGCACCGCTCGCAGATTTTTCTGCTGCGCCCTACAAAGGAGCAGGCGGAATACTTCGCGCGCGCCGCCGGCATAGCTCGCCTCGCTTACAATTGGGCGCTGGAGGAGTGGAAGCGCCAAGCTATGGAATGGTGGACCAGCGGGAAACAAGCGCCGTTCCCGACAGCCTTCGGCCTCCAGAGGCAATTCAATGCGATAAAGCGCGACCGCTGGCCGTGGATCACAGATGTCGCAGCTATCGTTCCAGAGCGGGCGATATTTGCGGTAGGCCAGGCTTATGAGTCCTTCAAGGCCGAGCAGGCCAAATATCCTCGGTTCAAGGCCAAGGGCGTATCTAGGGACAGCTTTCTCGGTGCCGGCAAATCAAGGGAATGCACGATTGTCGCTAACCGAGTCCGCTTACCAAAGCTGGGATGGGTACGCCTGAGCCGCGAGGCGCGGTGGCCTGACGCCAGGATAATGAATGCGGCGGTCAGCCGCCGCGATGGTCGCTGGTACGCGTCCATCAGTTTTGAATTGCCCGCCACAGAGACGCTGACGCGCCCGAACTTAGCGGCCGGCGTTGATCTAGGCATCAAGCAGCCAATCAAGGTTTTCTGCGGGGGCGTGGCGACCGATCTTGGCGGGGATCTTCTGCAACGGCTTAACGTCGAACGCCGGAAGTTGCGTCGGGCGAACAAGACAATGCACCGCAGGGTAAAAGGATCAGGTCGGCGTCGGCGAGCCCAAGCCAAGGTGGCCCGCGTTCATAAGCGGATGGCCGATATCCGGCTGAACTTCCAGCACAAGGCCACCTCAGTTATCGCCGGGATGGCCTCGCGCATCGGCGTCGAGATGCTGAATGTTAAGGGCATGCTGCGCAACCGCAGTCTCGCCAGACACATTGCCGACGTTGGCTTCTACGAGATCAAACGCCAGATCGGCTACAAAGCGGAAGCCTTGATCGAGGCAGATCGTTTCTACCCTTCCAGCAAGACGTGTTCTTGCTGCGGCAGCGTGAAAGAGAAACTCGCGCTGTCCGACCGCTCCTTCGACTGTGAAGGCTGCGGCTTTACGTGCGACCGCGACGAGAATGCGGCGCGCAACCTTGAACGAATGGCGGCGGATAGAGCCGTGCCAGCGCGTGGAGATGGGAGTTCCGTTCGTCGGCGAAAGCTGACGCTGCGTAGCCTGTCGATGAAGCGTGAAACAGAAAGCGACGGGCCATGAAACCCTGGTTCGACGCCGAAAAGTACTATTCTCAACAAAGGACCGTGACTGAGAGGAACGCAAAATAATGACAGCGCTCCTATCCCCGGAAGCCGCAGCGCGGGAACTGTGCATATCCGAGAAACAGCTCCGCGCACTCACTTGCGCCGGCCGGATTCGGTACGTCAATATCGGTCTTGGCGAGAAGAGAGAAGCCCGGCGGTACGACCCGGCCGACCTGGAAGCATTCAGAGAGGCTCGCAAATGTCAGTCTACAAGCGCCCCGGCCAATCGGAATACTCGTTCGACTTCCGTTATCGACGCCAGCGATTTTCAGGCCCGACTGGATGCACGTCGAGACGCGAAGCTGAAAAGGTCGAGGCCGACGAGCTCGCGCGCGTAAAGGGGCTGCAGTTCGATGCCAGCAAGCCGCTGGCTTTCAAAGCCGCCGCAGCTCAGTACTGGAATGAGGTTGGCCAGTTCCACCGCAACCACGTCGACACGTTGCGGGCTCTGGAATGGCTTCAGGACCACATAGGCGCCGGGACCATGATATCCACCATCAATGACGCCACAGTCGCCAAGGCGGTAGCCAAGAGGCGCGGCGAGGACGTTTCGGCGGCAACCGTCAACCGGAGCGTTTGCGAGCCCCTACGGGCTCTCCTGCGGCGCGCCAGGCGCACATGGAAGCAGACGGTCGAGGATATCGAGTGGAAGGACCATTTCCTGAAGGAACCGCAGGAGCGGGTCAGGGAAGCCACGGCAGACGAGGAAAGCAAGCTGCTGGCGGCAATCCGTGGCGACTATGCGCCGGCGCTCAGGTTCGCCCTGCTGTCAGGCTGCAGGCGCGCGGAGATCGTCGGGCTGCAATGGAAGGATGTGGATTTCTTCAATCGGGAATTTCGCGTCACCGGCAAGGGCGACAAGACGCGCACGGTCCCGATGACCAAGGCAATCTATGCCCTGCTCTGGGATCTGAAGGATCACCACAAGATGGCGGTGTTCACCTATGTGGTGAAGCGGCCGCGCGCGGGAATGGTCAAGGGAACTCGTGAGCCGATCACGATGGAAGGCTTCAAGACCGAATGGCGCTGGACTAAGGGCCGGGCAAAGGTCAAGGACTACCGATTCCACGACAACCGGCACACCGCCGCCACGCGCCTGGTGCGCGCCACGGGCAACCTGAAGGCTGCTCAGAAGCTCTTGGGCCATACCGAGCTTGCCACGACCTCGCGCTATTCCCACCTGACCAAGGACGATCTGCGGGCAGCCATGGAGGCGAGCGATGCAGCGCAAGCGGTCGAGACGAAAGCCGCGCCGGCAACGGTGGAGAACAAGAAATGAACAGCCGTGGCACTTTCCGTGGGACTTTTGGTGCCACTAAGCGCCACTGTATGCCTTACGTTCCGCTATTGCCTTTCGCGGCGAGCCCCGGTAGAAGCCGCAAACCCAAGCAGTGCTTGGTTCGGAGTGTAGCGCAGCCTGGTAGCGCATCTGGTTTGGGACCAGAGGGTCGGGAGTTCGAATCTCTCCACTCCGACCATTTTTTCCCACAAAGCCAGTCCTTGCCCAAGGTATCACTCCCAAGGTCGCCAATGGCTGCCTCGCCGGTAGCGCATGGCGGCACGCATTGCCCAAGCAGCAGCCGCTCGCCGATCGGACCCTACATTGGAACACCAGTTCGCTCCCAGAGTTGTGTATGTTCAACCCAAGGAGCAAACAATGAAAACCCTTCTCATCGCCTCGATGATCGCGTTCGCCGGAACGGCGGCTTTGATCGCACCGGCGCAAGCCGCCAGTCTGACTATCCAGTCCGATGACGACGATCAATATTCGTCCGACGATGGCGATATACAGATTCTTCGCCATCACCAGCGCCACAAAGACTATGGCGACGACTACAGCGACAACCAGGATGGCCAATGGCGGCGCCACCATCGCCATCACCGCTGCCATATCGAACTGGTCAGGCACTGGCGCCATCACCACAGGGTCGTCGAAGAGGTCAGGGTCTGCGGCTGATCCGATCGCTTTAGACCTGCTACGGCCGAGTTTGGCGACCGGAGCACCAATCTGACCTAAAGCGCGTCTCATTTGAACGGACTCACGCGACGCGCTTGAGGTCTTGTTTGATGCATGTTTGATGCATGCGGTTCTCTCAAAACCGGGGCCACTTGAGCGACATGCATCAGGCGCCCGTGTCATCGAACAGCATCCCTTCGGCGGGTTTGGCTGAAAATCGACGCAGGGATAATCCCCTCGCTTCCACCTCTATCGCCGGTCTAAAAGCGCGTCGCGCTGAAACGTATCCAGGCGACGCGCTTTGATTTTTGTTTTGATGCATGTCGTTCTCTCAAAACCGGGACCACTTTTGAGCGACATGCATTAGACTCCGGGCAAGGGGAGATTCTGGATGCTTGGTCTCGAGGCATGGCTTTCGCTGATTGGCCCTGCCTACTTCGCTTACATCCGCATCACGGTTCCGTTCGTCGTCGTCTGGGCCATTATCTGTGCAGCCCTGTGGATCTGGAACAACCGGCCGAGCAAGAGGCAAGGCCGTCCCCGGTCGTGGCCCGCCAGCGTGCTGTTCTTTGTCGTCGTCGTCGCGTGCTACGTGGCAGCGCATACGGTGGTCTATCTGCTGGTCCGGTATCTGGCGGCGTTGTGGCTATAGGGCACCCTCCCGGACACTCCGGTGACTGCTCTACGAAGGTAAGCTCGCCGGGCGAGAACCCCAATCATCACTCCCGGCGAGCCTACAACCCGATCAGGAACGCGACCAGGACCGGGGTCAGCCGGCAAGTTCCCAGGTGCAAGACGGATGCCAGATAATGTTTCCCGAAATGGGACAGCGGCCCTCATGCGGCGGTGGGCACGGAGAGATCGAGTGTATTCATTCGAACACGCTGTCGTCGCTGTAGAGGAAATCCTGCCGAAACGCATGTTCGCAGCTCGCGCTCTGGTCGGGCTGCCGTACCTGATTACGGCTGCCAAGGATCGATGACAGGCACGCCGGCCGCATGGAATGGCGCCGTGTCACGCGAGGCGAGATGAAAGCCGTTTGCGGAGGCGATTGCCGCGATGTAGCCGTCGGGCACAGGAAACCCCTTGCCGGCTGCCCTCGCCTTCACTGCAAGTCGGGCATAGTGCCGGGCCGCCTCGGTATCGAAAGGCAGGATGCGGCGCTCAAACACGGCGCACACACCGGCGAAGGTTTCAGCGAGCGCAGCCTTGCGACGACCCGCCGGCATGGCCTCGATGCCGAACAGCACTTCGGCGAGCGTCACACTGGAGAGGTAAAGCGTTTCCTCGGCCTGGTCATCAAGCCAGGCCAACACAGCTTGATGCGGTTCGGGCTTCATGGCCTCCGAAACGACATTGGTATCGAGGAGGATCATTCGAACCCCAGCGGTTCGGCCGGCGCCTTGTCGCGAGCCTGCTCCAGGACCTCCACGTCTTCATTGGTCAGCCCGGCGCGTCGGGCAATGTCTGCCAGAACGGAGCCGAGTTTCACACGGCCGTCCGGCCGCACCGCGTTTTCTAGAATGTCGCGTATCTCGGCCTCGGTGCTGCGACCGTGCAAGGCCGCCCGTACACGCAGAGCTCGGTGGGTCGCTTCCGGAAGATTTCGGACGGTCACTGCAGGCATTGATATCGCTCCGATGTCATTGATTGAAAGTATCATATTGTTTCAGGTGATGCCACCATCCATGTTTTGAAAACGTCGCACGGGCGGGATCGACAATCGCCGTCCAAGGAATTGCAGCAGGATCTAAACCTCGAACTCGCCCTGCCCTTCGTCCATTGCGCTGACGGTTTCGGCGGCGAGCGCCCTGGTGATCGGCGTCTTGCGCTCGAGCGCGGTGCGGTCGAGGCGTTCGACCACGCGCATGGCCGTGGCCAGCGAACGCTCGATGCGGCGCACCAGATATTGCACGACATGCGGCTCGACCTCGACCTGGCGGTCGGCGAAGAGTTTGGTGATGACACCGGCCAGAAGCAAATCGTCCGGCTCATGGATCTCGACGGTTGCCGCCGCCTTCAGCCGCGAGGCAAGATCGGGCAACGTCACCCTCCAGGCGGCGGGGAAGCGCCGCGCCGTCAACAGCAAGGTGGCCCCGGCGCCGCGCACTTCATTGATGAGATGGAACAGGCCCGCCTCGTCGATGGCTGTCTTGTCGACATCGTCGATCAGCGCGGGCCTGCCGCCAAGCCCGGTGATGGCATTGCCGATGCGCTGGGCATCGACCGCCACAGCGTTGGCCCGCGCCTGCCAGATCGAGCCCAGATGTGTCTTCCCGGAACCGGCCGGGCCGGCGAGCACGATCACCGGCGACGGCCAGTCCGGCCAGCGGTCGACAAGGGCTGCCGCCTCGCGGTTGGTGGCCGACACCACCAACTCGTCGCGCGAATAGCCGGTGCCATGCCCAAGGTCTAGCGGCAGCTGGCGCGGCGGTTCGGTCTTTTGATCCGCCACGTTCAGCCGCGCGGCGAGCGGTGGCCGCCGCCGCGATCGGCAGGCAGCGGCGGGACTGGCTCGGTGGAGTGTCCCTTGTAGAGCGGCGATTCGAGATAGCGGGCAATGGCAAAGCGCACCAGCACGGCAACCGCCGCCGAAGCAGGAACGGCGATCAAAAGGCCGACGAAGCCGAACAGGGCGCCGAAAGCGAACAGCGCAAACATCAGCCAGACCGGGTGCAGGCCGACGCTTTTTCCGACCAATCTGGGCTGCAGGATGTTGCCTTCGATGAACTGGCCGATGAAGAACACCACGGCGACAGCAACGATCATGGTCCAGTCCGGCCAGAACTGGACGAAGGCGACGCCGACGGCCAGGACCAGTCCGGTCAGCGAGCCGACATAAGGGATAAACGAGATCAGCCCGGCGAAGAGGCCGATGAGGATGGCGAAATTCAGCCCGGTCAGCGTCAGGCCGGTGGCATACATGCCGCCGAGCACCAGGCACAGCGTGCCCTGGCCGCGCACGAAGCCGGCGGTCGCGGTGTTGATGTCCCTGGAGATCGCCCTGACCGTCCCGACATAATCACGCGGCACCCAGCTGTCGACGACCGCCACCATGCGATCCCAGTCGAGCAGCATGTAGAAAGCGACAACCGGAGTGACCACGAACAGGCTGACCACCGACACCAGAGCAACGCCGGAACTCCAGATCGAGGTGAAGACGGTGCTCAGCAGGCCGAAACCGGAAGTGAGCAGCGAATTCAGCCCGTCGCGCAGGCCATTGGCATTGACGCCGAATTTCTGCTCCAGCCATTTCGGATCGAAGCTGGTGATCAGCGACTGCAGCCGGGTCAGATATTCCGGCAGCTTGCTGGCGAAATCGGCCATCTGCGTGGCCAGTACCGGAACCAGGATGACGAAGGCCAGCACCAAAAGGACGATGAAGGCAATCAGGATGACCACCGTCGCCATCAGCCGGGAGAGGCCGAGGCGTTGCAGCCGGTCGGCGACCGGGTCGAGAAAATAGGCCAGCACCATGCCGGCAACGAACGGCAACAGGATGCTGGAAAAAATGTAGAGGAACAGCGCCAGGAAGATTGCCGTGCCCAGCCAGAAGAAAATCTGGCGGCGAAACGCCAGGGACGCAGCCGCCTCTGCCAGCGCGGCAGTCGCGGCATTCTTGTCAACTACCCGGGGTGGAGCCTTCGCCATAGCCGCTCATATGCCTCAGCCAAGCCACGAGATAGGCCGCGGCCGAAGCCACGGTCAAGACCCCGGACAGCAATATGAGCGCAGGCCTGAGCGGGTCGAGGTGGAGGCCAAGGGCAAGTTCGCCCAGCACCACGGCGCCAGCACGATCTGGGCGGCGGTGTTGGCCTTCGACACATAGAGCGGCTTCATCTCGACCGGATGCGCCATGACCGTGGACAAAAGCACGGCGCAGATGATCAGCGCATCGCGTGACACCATGGTCACCACCAGCCACAGCGGCAATTGCCCGATGAAGCCCATGACCACGAACACCGAGACCAGAAGCACCTTGTCGGCCATCGGATCGAGATAGGCGCCGAGTTCGAATGCTGGTTGAAGCGGCGGGCGATGAAGCCGTCGACGCCATCGGAAATGCCTGCAACGAGAAAGCCGGCAAAGGCCCAGTCCCAGCGCATGTTCAGCATCGCCAGTACGACGGCCGGAACCAGCACGAAGCGCAGGATGGTGATGAGGTTGGGAATGGTCAAAGGCATGTCCCGCCATGCTTGTTCTGCAGATAGATGATGGAGTTGGATTGTGGGTGCAAGGACCAGCGGTGAAGGGGCGACTGTCCACGTATTTATCTTGGGCAAAAGCCCGGTATCCTGTCGTCATCCTTGCCCCCCGAAACCATTCATGCGAAGAGCCGCCGAGGGAAACAGGGATGCGCCGACGATGAGCAAGGGCGACCGGGCCAAGCGCAAGAACGGGCTCACCTATGCCGAGGCGGGCGTCGACATCGATGCCGGCAACCTCATGGTCGAGAAGATCAAGCCGCTGGTGCGCGCGACGCGCCGGCCGGGCGCCGATGGCGAGATCGGCGGTTTTGGCGGCCTGTTCGACCTCAAGGCGGCGGGTTTCACGGATCCGGTGCTGGTTGCCGCCAATGACGGCGTCGGCACCAAGCTGAAGATCGCCATCGATGCCGGCAAGCACGACACGATCGGCATCGACCTCGTCGCCATGTGCGTCAACGACATCGTCGTGCAGGGCGCCGAGCCACTGTTCTTCCTCGACTATTTCGCCACCGGCAAGCTCGACCCCGACCAGGGGGCGGCAATCGTCGGCGGCATAGCAATCGGCTGCCGACAGGCCGGCTGCGCGCTGATCGGCGGCGAGACGGCCGAAATGCCCGGCATGTATCACGACAAGGATTACGACCTGGCCGGTTTCGCCGTCGGTGCTGCCGAACGCGGCCAGTTGCTGCCGACCGACGATATCGTCGAAGGCGACGTGCTGCTTGGCCTGGCTTCCTCGGGCCTGCATTCGAATGGCTTTTCGCTGGTGCGCCGCATCGTTGGCGTCAGCGGTCTTGCCTGGGGCGATCCGGCGCCGTTCAACGATGAGGCGACGCTGGCAGAGGCGCTGCTCGAGCCGACCCGCATCTATGTGAAGTCGGTCCTCAAAGCGATCCGTGGCACGCACGGCATCAAGGCGCTGGCCCACATCACCGGCGGCGGTTTCCCCGAAAACATCCCGCGCGTCCTGCCAAAGGACTTTTCCGCAGAGCTCGATCTCAATGCCATCGATGTGCCGCAGGTGTTTTCCTGGCTGGCGAAGACTGGCGGCGTGGCGCCGGAGGAGATGATGCGCACCTTCAACTGCGGTATCGGCATGATCCTCGTCGTCGCCTCCGGCCAGGCCGCACAGGTCGCAGCCGTGCTGCAGGAGGCCGGCGAGACGGTGACGCCGATCGGCCGCATCGTGCCGCGCCGCGACGCCGGCGTTATCTATCGGGGCTCGATCGGCCTATGAGCAGGAAACGCACGGTTGTTTTGATCTCGGGACGCGGCTCGAACATGACGGCGCTGATCGCGGCGGCGAGCGACCCGGCCTATCCCGCCGAGATCGTTGGCGTCATTTCCGACCGGGCCAACGCCGCCGGCCTCGGCATCGCGGCCGCGCGCGGTATCCCGACCAAGGTCATCGTGCGCGCCGACCATGCCAGCAAGGAAGCCCATGATGCGGCGATCGACGCCGCGCTGATTGCGTTCAATGCCGAGATCGTGGCGCTGGCCGGCTATCTGCGCATTCTCTCCCGCGGCCTGGTCGAGAAGTGGCAAGGGCGCATGCTCAACATCCACCCTGCCCTGCTGCCGGCCTTCAAAGGGCTCGATACGCATGCGCGCGCCCTGCGCGCCGGCATTCGCATTCATGGCTGCACGGTGCATTTCGTCACATCAGAGATGGATGACGGCCCGATCATCGCGCAGGCAGCGGTGCCGGTGATGGTCGGCGACAACGAAGACACGCTGGCCGCCAGAGTGCTGAAGGCCGAGCACCGGCTTTATGCGCTGGCACTCGGGCTGGTCGCCGACGGCAAGGCGCACATGGAAGGCGGCCGCACCGTGCTGGCGCATTTCGCCGACGATGCCGAAAACGGAACTTCCGTGGTGATGGCGCCCGACCCGCTGCGCGAAGAACGCGATCTCGAACATCTGGCGCGGATCACGCCGTAGGCCGACATGGCGACACCGAGACAATTGCTCCTGCTGCGCCACGCCAAGTCGAGCTGGGACGACCCGGCGCTTGCTGATTTCGACCGGCCGCTCGGGCCGCGCGGGCTGAAGACGGCGCCGCTGATGGGGCGCGAACTGGCCCGGCGCAGTTGGCTGCCTGACCTGGCGCTGGTGTCGCCGGCGCTGCGTACGCGCGAGACATGGCGGCTGGTCTCGGCGGAACTGTCGGCGAGCGTAACGGTGGAGTTCGCCGAGGCGCTTTTCGAAGCCACGGCTGGCGACATTCTGGCCGAGCTGCAGCAGGCAGTCGCATCGGCTAGCTGTCTCCTGGTGCTCGGCCATAATCCCGGCCTGGAGGACTTTGCCCGCCGGCTCGCCGGTCCGCGATCGGGTGTGGCTGCTCTCAGGAAACTTGAAGAGAAATTCCCGACCGGCGCCCTTGCCCGCTTTGTCATCGACGGCGACTGGGCGGATCTCGGCTTCGGCGCGGCCCGGTTGACGCATTGCATCAAGCCGAAGGATCTAAGCTAGACCAAGCTGCCTAACGGGCTAGCCGCAGGTGACAGCCGCAAACCGTGTTTTGAAAAGACCACGGTCAAACAAGGAGATAGGACCAATTGCTGGCGGATTGATTCAAGATCTTTGCGGCCCCGAGTCGATTGCATAAAAACAAGAGCGGTGGGCCGGGCCCACCGCTCTTTGTGGTCGTAGATTTCTCAGAAATCAACGACCCCAGATGCCCTGGCCGGATTCCGGCTGGTTCGAGTCGCCCTTGATCGTGAAATCGCCGAGGCTGGCCGGCTTGCGGATCGAGGCGGTATAATTGTGATCGATGTTGCCGGCGGGCGCTGTTACAGCAGGCTGGTTGACGCTGTCGGAGCCGTAGTGGTCGCTGCCTGCGAAAGCGGTGCCGGTGGCAAGGAGGATGGCAGCAGCGGTAAGTGCGATCTTGGTCATTTCAGGTAATCCAGATTTTTCAGTTCTGTCCGTCAAGTGGCGTGCCTTGGGAGGAATTCGCGTCGCTCGGACCACCCCGAAATGGGTGTGCGTTGCTGCCATTGCCAATCACAAAAATGTGCGAACCGAACCGTTCGGTTCGGTCTAGGAAGGCGCGAAATGGCGTAGTTGTTGCTATATTCTATTCTCTATACGGCTCCGACCTCGCAACGCCCCTCGTTGCGTTACGCTTGCATCTCAAAAGGTCGTGAAGCCCAGTACGTCGCGCATGTCGTATTCGCGGGGCGGCCGGACGGCGACCCAGCGTGCTGCCGCAATGGCGCCGCGCGCGAACATCGAGCGATCGGCGGCCGAATGGGAAAGCGTGAGCGTCTCGCCCTCGGCCAGCAAGCTCACGCTGTGCTCGCCGACGATGCTGCCGCCGCGCAGCACGGCAAAGCCGATCTCGCCGGCAGGGCGTGGACCTGTAACGCCGTCGCGGATGCGTTTCGCCACATCGTCCAGCCTGACGCCATGTCCGCGAGCGGCCGCCTCGCCCAGTATCAGCGCCGTGCCCGACGGTGCGTCGACCTTCATGCGGTGATGCGCTTCCAGGATTTCGATGTCGGTGTCGGGACCAAGTGCTCGCGCCGCCTGCTCGACCAGCCCGGTCAGCATGCTGAGCCCCAGCGAGTAGCTGCCTGAGCGAACGATGGCGACGGACTTCGAAGCAGCAGCGATGGCGGCGAGATCGGCCGGCTCGAAGCCGGTCGAGCCGATGACCAGCGCAGGGCCGCCGCGGGCCGCGCAAGTCTTCGCCAATTCGATGGAGGCCGCAGGCGTGGTGAAATCGATGACGACATCCGCAAGCGCCAGTGCTTCGTCGCGCTCGACCAGCCCCTCGCCGGCGCTGCCCGGCCTGTGAAAGCGGGCGACGAGCGCCAGCCTGGGATCGGTCTCGACGGCCAGCGCCATCTCCCTGCCCATGCGGCCGAGCGCACCGGCTATGGCTATTTTCAATGGATGCGGCATGGCGGCTTTCACTGGAAATGCGAGTCGCAACAATGATCTACCATGCCGCCCTGCCAGATTGATTCAGCCGGCGCCATGCGTCTTGAGCATCATGCCGGCGATCTCCTTGACCAGCTTGGCGGCAACCAGCGCGGTGAGATTGGAGACGTCCTGGCTTGCATTGTATTCGACGACATCGGCGCCGACGATGGGCTGGTCGATCCGCTGGATCAGGTTGATCACTTGCCGGGTTGTAAGACCACCGGGTTCGCGGTGCGACACGCCGGGCGCACAAGCCGGGTCGAGGCCGTCGAGATCGACCGAGAGATAGACCGGCGTCTTGAGATCGAGCTGCAGATCCTCGCTGAAATGCCGCGCCTCGATCATTTCGACGCCGAAGCGCTTGAGCTGGTCACGAAGCTCATCATTGAGGGTGCGCAGGCCGATCTGGATCAGCCGGTCAGCCAGCCCCTCCTCCAGGATGCGCGCGAAGGACGAGGTGTGGGACCGCCTGTTGCCCTGATAGGCATCGTAGATGTCGGGATGGGCGTCGATCTGGACGATCGTTAGCCTGGCATGGCGGCGGCGCACGGCACGCAGCACCGGCCAGGCGATGGCATGATCGCCGCCGAGGCTGATCAACGGGTGGCCGGCATCCAGCGCGCGGCCGACCTCGGCCTCGATTCGCTCCCACGGATCGCCGGCGCCTGAAAAGTCGATGTCGGCGTGGTCGACGAAATTGTCCGCCACATCGAAGCCGGTTTCGCTCCTCGAGCTGTGCGCGTCGCTTTTGAGTTCGCGCCGGATCAGGGCCGGCGCTGCAGCCGCGCCCTTGAGATAGGACGAGTTCTCGTCATGTGGTATTCCCAGAAGCGAAACCCTGGTCATCGGCGTGCGATCTCCGGCAACAGGCAATCTCCCTAAACCCGGCATCTGGCTGGCGATAGCAGTGCCGCTTGGGCCAGTTGCGAAGGCGACCAGGCGTCACTTCCCGATCGCGCCGCCCAGCCTTTGCCTGACGATCGCGGCGTGGAAATTCGTGCCGTGCAACAGCCCGTCATCGTTGAAGTCGTAGCTGGAATTGTGCAGCGGGGCCGAGGCCTCGCCATTGCCGAGGAAGACGAAACAGCCCGGTACGTGGTCGAGGAAGCGGGCGAAATCCTCCGAGGCGGTCATCGGCTCCGCCGCGATGCTGGCGGCGCCATCGGCCAGCACGCGCCTTGCGGCGACAAAGGCCGCGTCCACCAGGTCGGCATCGTTCTGCAGCGGCACGAATTCCCTGCTATAGGTCACGTCGGCGGTGACATTGTAGGCAGCGGCGGTGCCTGCCGCGATGACCCGCATCTGGCGCTCGATCTCGGCGCTGACCTCGGGACGAAAACTGCGGGCGTCACCGAGGATGCGGGCGAGGCCGGGCAATGCGTTGCGGGTGCCGTCGGTGATCAGCTCGGTCACCGAAACCACCGAAATGTCGGCGGGACTCAGCCGGCGCGAGACGATGGTTTGCAGATTGGTGACCAGCGCGCAGGCGGCGACCAGTGTTTCATTGCCCGAATGTGGCCGCGCCGCATGGCCGCCGATCCCCTTGAGCACGATCTCGAAATTGTCCTCCGCCGACATGAACGGGCCGGCACGGGTCTCGAAATGCCCGACGGGCAGGCCAGGCATGTTGTGCAGGCCAAAGATCTCGTCGAAGGGAAAGCGCCGCAGCAGCCCGTCGTCCAGCATCGCCAGCGCCCCCCTGCCCCACTCCTCGGCCGGCTGGAAAACGAAACGCACGGTGCCGTCGAAACCGCCCTCGGCGGCGAGCAGCTTTGCCGCGCCGAGCAGCATGGTGGTGTGGCCGTCATGGCCGCAAGCATGCATGACGCCGGGGTTCTGCGAGCGATAGGCTGTCGCGGACTGCTCGGTGATGCGCAGCGCATCCATGTCGGCCCTGAGCGCAATCGCCCGGTTGCCGCTGCCGCGCTTCAACGTGCCGACGATGCCGGTGCCGCCGACCCCCTCTGCAACGTCGTCCAGCCCGAATTCGCGCAGCTTCGCGGCGACAAAGCCAGCGGTGCGCTTTTCCTCGAAACCGAACTCGGGGTGCGCGTGCAAATCGCGCCGCCAGCCCGTCATCTCCCGCTTCAGCGCATCACGATCGAGTTCAGCCATTTTTCTCCCCGACCTCTTTTGCAAGCTCACTGGCGACATCAAGCAGGATGTTGGCGCCGGCGACAAGCTCGGCATCTTCAGTGTGTTCGCGCGAATTGTGGCTGATGCCACCGGCGCTCGGCACGAAGATCATTGCCGCCGGCGCGAGGCGGGCCATCATCTGCGCGTCATGGCCGGCGCCCGATGTCATGCGCCTGACGCCGAGACCGCGGTTCTTCGCGGCCGCCTCGATCAGTTCGACGATGCCGATGTCGAACAGCACCGGTTCGAAGCGGGCGAGCCGCTCGACCGAGATCGATACGTTCTCCGAAACCTCAAGCTCCTCGAGATAGGCAGCAAGGGCCGCCTCATGCGCCTGCAGGCGCTGTTCGTCGGGATCGCGCAGGTCGATGGTGAAGACGGCGCGCGCGGGAATGACGTTGATGGCGTTGGGTTCGAAGCGCATCGTGCCGACCGTGGCCACGGTTGGCCCATTTGAAGCCCTGGCCCGATCGTGCAGGAAGGTGATGATGCGGGCGGCGGCGTGGCCGGCGTCGCTGCGCATCGACATCGGCGTGGTGCCGGCATGGTTGGCGGCGCCGTCGATGGTGATGCGCTGCCAGGAAATGCCTTGCAAATTCTCGACCGCGCCGATCGGCACGCCTTCACGCTCCAGCACCGGCCCTTGCTCGATATGAAGTTCGAGATAGGCATGCGGCTTGAGGAAGCCGGGTTCGCGGTCGCCGGCATAGCCGATGCGGGCGAGCTCCTGGCCGAGCACGCTGCCATCCGTGCCGATGGCGGCCAGCACGGCCTCGGCGCTGACGCCACCGGCATGGCATAGCGAGCCCATCATGTCAGGCGTGTAGCGCACGCCTTCCTCATTGGTGAAAGCGGCGACCGCGACCGGGCGCGACGGCGAAAAGCCCGAAGCCTGCAGCGTCTCGATCACCTCCAGCCCGGCCAGCACGCCGTAGCAGCCATCATAGATGCCGGCATCGATAACGGTGTCGATATGCGAACCGATGAGCAGCGGCGCCTGCCCGGCATTGTCGGGGCTTTGCCAGATGCCGAAGATATTACCGACCCGGTCGATGGCGACTTCCAGCCCGGCCTGCCTGAGCCAGCCGACAAAGAGGTCACGGCCCTGTCTGTCTGTGTCGGAGGCGGCGAGCCGGATCAGCCTATCCTCACTGTCGCGGCCAACGGCGCCGAGTTCCCGGATGCGGCCAAGCAGACGCTGTGCATCGATCCCGATCATGGCTATGCCTCGGCCTTCAGCTTGCCGGCCAGCACATCGGCGGGGCTCTGCCCGACCAGCTCGGTATAGCGATGCGGGTCTGTGGCGCCTTCGGTGTTGATCAGCAGCACGCGGGATTTGTCGTCGAGCCCGAGCGCGGCCTTGTGGTCGGCCACCGCCCGGATCAGCCCGGCCAGACCGACGCCGCCGCTTTCGCCGGCGACGATCACTGGATCATTGCCAGCCGGCCGTGCCAGCCGCCGCATCACCGCGACCGCCTCCTCCTCATCCACTGTCATGAAGGCATCGGCAACCCGCGCCAGAACGCGCCAGGCAACTTGCGAGGCCTCGTAGCATTCGAGCATCGCCATCACCGTCGGCTGATCGTGTGCGACCTTGACCACGTGGCCCGCCCGGGCGGCTGCGACAACGCAGGCGGCGCGGGCCGGCTCGACGACGATGAAGGTCGGCCTGGCGTCACCGAGCACGATGGCGAGATGGCCGGCCAGGGCGGCGGCAATACCGCCGACACCGGCCTGCACGAAGACATGGGTCGGCGGCTGCGGCAACTGGCCCAACGCTTCGCGCACGATCGCCGTATAGCCCTGCATGACCAGACCGGGGATGCGCTCGTAGCCCGGCCAGGAGGTGTCGGACACCACGGTCCAGCCTTGCTCCGCTGAAACCTCGGCGGCCTGCCTGACCGAGTCGTCATAATTGCCGTCGACGCGGATCATCTCGGCGCCATAGCGGGCTATTGCTGCAATGCGCGCCTCGCTGACGCCGGCGTGAACGAAGATTGCCGCTTTCGCGCCAACCAACTGTGCACCTTGCGCGACCGAGCGGCCATGATTGCCGTCGGTGGCGCAGGCAACCGTCATGCCGGCAGCGACCGCCCGGACGTCGAACCGGTTGAGATCGGCCACGTCAACGGGCCGATGAAGCGATCGGCTCGCCTCCTCCAGCACCAGTCGAAAAACGGCATAGGCGCCGCCGAGCGCCTTGAAACTGCCGAGACCGAGGCGAAAGCCTTCATCCTTGATGTGGACGGCGCCGAGGCCGAGTTCGCCGGCCAGCGTCGGCAATGCATGCAACGGAGTTGCGAGGTGATTGTCGCGATGGGCAAGAAAGCGCTCGACCGTATCGGCACCGGCATTCCCCAGCGTTTCGGCATCGACCGGATCGAGCGGCCGGCGGTGCAAGGCATTGCTGTTGAGCAGGAACACGGGTGGCCTCCTTTGGGTGTGACGAAATCATATTGCAGCCGAGGCGCAAATAGCGCTGTTATTGGCGCTTCGAAATGCAAGTTTGTTTCGCCAGGATAGCGCTTTGCCTCGATCGCCTTCGCTCGACAGTTTCGACCTCGCCATCCTTGCCATCCTGCAGCGGGACAACACGACGCCGCAGCGGCTGATCGGCGAAGCCGTCAACCTGTCGGCGCCGGCGGTGCAGCGGCGCATCAAGCGCATGGAACAGTCCGGCGTCATTGCGGGCAATGTCGCCGTGGTCGACCCGGCGGCGGTCGGCCATCCCATCACCATCTTCGTCGAAGTGGAACTGGAGAGCGAACGCTCGGACCTGATCGACGCGGCCAAGCGGCAATTCTCGGCAGAGCCCGAAGTGCAGCAATGCTACTACGTCACCGGCGAGGCCGACTTCATCCTAGTCATCACCGCGGCCGACATGGGCGCCTATGAAGCGCTGACGCGCAGACTGTTCTTCGACAGCAAGAATGTCCGAAAATTCCGCACCTTCGTTGCCATGGACCGTGTCAAGGTGGGGCTGACGGTGCCTCTGCCGGGATAGCCAGTCACTTCTATGCAATTCCGGACGGAAACCGCTCACACTTTTCCTGGAATTGCTTCAGCCCGCCGGCCGCAGCCAGACCTTGTTGTCGTGGAAGGCCGCACCGCCATAGGGCGCTGGTGCGTCGGCGCCGGTGAGCACATTGATGCCTTCGCCACGCTCATGGGCGCTGTTTGGCCAGATGCCCTCGGCGATCACCACGCCGCGCTTGATGCCATCGAACAGCTTTGCGTGCAGCACCACCTCGCCGCGCCGGTTGCCGACCTCGATACGGTCGCCGTCGTCCAAGCCAAGCGCGGCAGCGTCGTCCGGATGCAACAGGAGTTCCGGCCGGCCTTCCTTGGCTCTCGACACCGGTGTCTCGGCGAATGTCGAATTGAGAAAATTGCGCGCCGGTGATGTCGTCAGCCGGAACGGATGCTCGGCATTCGCGACCTCGATCAGGTCGACATGGTCGGGGAATTCGGGGAGTTCCGCCACCGGCCCGAACAGGCCCATGCTTTTCGGCGGCCGGTTGGGCGCCGCCTGCCCGCTCCAGTTGGCGCGGAAGTGAAATTTCTTGTCGGCATGGCCGAAACCATCGATGAAATGCGCCGCCTCGAAATCCGGCTGCAGGTCGACCCATTTGTCTTCCTTGAGGCTGGCGAAGGAGCCCAGCCCGCGCTTGCCGAGGATGATGTCGATATGCTGCTGCTCGGTCAGGCCAAAGCCCGGCCGGTCGGAGACGCCGAGACGCTGCGCCAATTGCTCGATGACGAAGTGGTTGGTGCGCGGCCCTTCCGGCGGTTCGATCAGCTTGGGACCGAGCGTGATGTGCTGGTTGCCACCGCCCTTGTAGACGTCATCATGCTCGAGGAACATCGTTGCCGGTAGCACGACATCGGCAAGCTTTGCCGTGTCGGTCATGAACTGTTCGTGCACGCAGGTGAACAGGTCATCACGGAGAAAACCATGTTTCACCAGCCGCTGCTCGGGTGCGACATTCACCGGGTTGGTGTTCTGGATCAGCATCGCCGTCACCGGCGGGCCACCGTAAAGCGCGTCCGCTGCGCCGGTCAGCACCGGACCGATGCGCGACTGGTCGAGATGGCGAATATTGGGATCGCGCATCGCGGTGCCTTCCAGCACATCCTGGTTGAGCTTGAAGATGCCGGAATTGGAATGGAAGGCGCCGCCACCCTCATATTGCCAGGCGCCGGTGACGGCGGCGATGCAGGATGCCGCGTGCATGTTGACCGCGCCGTTGCGCTGGCGGGCAAAGCCATAGCCGAGGCGGAAATAGGTTTTCCTCGTCGTGCCGACGAGGCGTGCGAAAGCCTCGATCTCAGTGACGGCAAGACCGGTGATGGCGGACGCCCATTCCGGCGTGCGCGTCTCCAGATGCGCTTCCAGCCCCTTCGGATCGTCGGTGTATCTTTCGAGATAGGCGCGGTCGGCCATGCCTTCCCTGAACAGCACATGCATGACCGCGCAAGCCAGCGCGCCATCGGTGCCGGGCTTCAGCACAAGGCCCATATCGGCCTGCTTCATCGTCGCGTTCTCGTAGACGTCGATAACGACGACCCTGGCGCCACGCTCCTTCCGCGCCTTGATGGCGTGGGTCATGACATTGACCTGCGTGACCACGGCATTGGTGCCCCAGATCACCACGCAGTCGGACTTCGCCATCTCGCGCGGATCGGGACCGCGCAAGGCGCCCGCTCCCATCATCCAGCCGGTCCAGGCCAGATTGGTGCAGATCGAGCCGAAGAAGCCGGAGTATTTTTTCGCATGGCGCAGCCGGTCGATGCCGTCGCGCTGCACTAGCCCCATCGTGCCGGCATAGAAATAAGGCCAGACGGTCTCGGAGCCGTATTTTTTCTCGGCCGCGATGAATTTCTCGGCGACGAGGTCGAGTGCCGCTTCCCAGCTGGATTCCTTCCAGACGCCGGCGCCCTTGGCCCCGGCGCGAACAAGCGGCTTCAGCAGCCGGTCGGGATGGTGGACACGGTCGGCATAGCGCGCGACCTTGGCGCAGACCACACCAGCCGTATACGTATTGGACTTGGCGCCATGGACACGGCCGATGCGGTTGCCATCGAGCAGTTCGACCTCGAGCGCGCAGGTCGAAGGGCAATCATGCGGACAGGTGGAGTGGCCGATTCTGAGCTTGGCGTGCTGGTTCATGCGGGGTTTTTAGCGGGTTTCGCGGGCGGCGTGTAGGGCCAGAAGTGGCGCACCGCTTTGCCTCTGCGAGCAATGCCCCTTGCCTTCTCCCCTGGGGAAGAAGGCAAGGACACTGCCAAGCCGATCGCCACCCAAGACTGGGCCGGTCAGCTATCTGCCTCAGGAGGCTTCTGCCTGGGGCACGCCTTCCAGGCAGAGCCATTTGTGCTTCCTGTTGGGCCAATGAAGAATTGCCGGAGGCAGAAATTCCAGGTCCTCCAGACAGCCGACAGATACCGACAGCGCTTCCGTCAGGCCTTCGGCACGCATGAAGACGATCGATCCGCATGTGGTGCAAAATGTCTGCTCCAGCCATTGCCCTGACGAGCCGTTTCGTCGCCAGGATTTCGTCTCGCCTTTTCGGTCGACTATGGCGGAGTCGTCATAAATGGCTCGGTATGAGAACGCTGCGCCCGTGCATCTCTGGCATTCCAGGCAGCTGCAGGCATAGACGCGCCGAGGCTCCCCGGCGAGCACCAGTTCCACCCCGCGACACGAGCAGGTCGCCCGTCGCCTGGTCTTGCCATCACGCATTCGCAGGCTCCCTGCCATGATGCGGCGAACTATTTCCGAACAGGGGCGAGAGAGATGCAAAATCATCATCTGCGCGCCCGCCAGAAAGCGCCTGCTGGAAAATTGCGTCCATGGCGCGCGGCATGGCAGCGTCGAGACCTCGTTCCTGGCATGCTTCGAGCAGATGCCGGAAGGCGCTGTAGTGGGCGCCCAATGACGCGAGCGTTGCGTCGTCGCCGGCAAAACGGCGCGCCTTCGTCCGGTCAACCACATCGAACAAGGCGGCATCGACAACCGGCTTGAATGCAGTCAGATGGCTCCTGAACGTCTCCAGATCGAGACCTTCGGCCTCGGCGACAGCCATGCCCTGGAGCGCGCCAAAGAGCCCGCCCCACATCTGCGTGAGCAGCGCGGTATCAAGCGCGGAGGCCTGGCCCGGCACCTCGCCGACATAACTTGTGCCGCCGCCAAGCGCAAAGAGCAGGGTCTTGTTCGTTTCGTAGACGGCGCGGGAGCCTGAATAAAGCAATGCTGTGTCGGGTTTGCCGATAAAATCCGGGGTCGCCAGGATCGCCCCGTCCAGATAGCTGGCGCCATGCGCTTCTATCCAGCGCGCTTCCTCCCGTGCCAAGCGCGCTGAGCCGGAGGTGAGTTGCACGATGGCTTTGCCGGCCAGTGCCGAAGCAACACTGCGCTGCTTGAGCAGCGCATCGCTAGCGGCATAATCCAGAACATTTATGATCACGACATCGGCCGACCGGATTCCATCCTCGACTGAAGAGGCTACCCTCGCACCAAGAATACCTAGGGGCTGGCACCTGGCCGCAGTACGATTCCACACCGATGTTGGATAATTTCGGTCGAGCAACGTTCGAACAATGGACGAGCCCATGCGGCCCGCGCCGAGCACGCAGACATTGGATTTCATGACGATTTCTCCGATAGCGATAGCTGGTTTGTCTTTGGCGCGCTAATCTGAAGATATATATTCTTCCTGCGTTGAGAAGTACGCACCTTGAGGTAAGTTATTGGAATCATGTCAGGAGTAGTCACATGAGGAGCAAGGAAACAGACAGCTGCGGCTTTGCTGCCGCGATGCAGGCAATCGGCGGAAAGTGGAAAACCTCGTTGTTGTGGGAATTGCACCTGCGGCCTCACCGCTTCGCCGAATTGCACCGGCGGTTGTCGGGGATCAGTGAGAAGATGCTCGCGCAACAATTGCGACAGATGGAGGCCGACGGGCTTGTCAGCCGACGCGCCTATGACCAGGTACCGCCGCGCGTGGAATATTCGGTGACGCCACTGGGCTTCAGCCTGAACGATGCCGTGACCGCAATGTCGGCATGGGGGAAGCGGCACGAGACGTGGAAAGTTCAGCGGAAAGCCGCCTGAAAGCAGGAGCTCGTTTGGTGATCCGCGCGAGCCAAATTACGGTCCGCTTCTCGACGCCGAAGACGGCAATAAACACCGGGCCGCGTCGCCCGGGTGCGTAAGAGAAGCCGTAGCAAGAGCCTCGGTGCCGAAGGCTTTTCAGCCCCCTGTTGGATCCCCCGCTGCTTTGCAGCGTCCCGGCGTTCGCTGGCCTTTCATCATGCGACTGGGCGCAACCGGCCGCTTTACTCCGCCGTGCCCTCTTCATACTCCGCCGACATGGTCAGCCACTTTTCCTCGTGACCGGCAAGCTGCTGTGCCAGTTGCGAGCGCTCCTTGGCCAGCCGGGTCGCCGTCGATGGATCCTTCTCGTAGACGGCCGGATTGGCGAGTTCGTCCTCGATCAGGTCGATGCGCTTGCGGATGCGGTCCATCAGCGCTTCGGTGGCGCGGATTTCCTTTGCCAGCGGCTCGAAGGCGGCGCGGCGCGCCGCGGCATCGCGGCGGCGATCGGCCTTGGATGCCTTCTCGGCCTCGCGCTTGCCGCGGCGGTCACCCGACACGCCGGTGACCAGCGTCTTGTAGTCCTCCAGGTCGCCGTCATACGGGTTGACCGCACCATCCTTGACCAGCCACAGCCGGTCGGCCGTCGCTTCCAGCAGATGGCGGTCATGCGAGATCAGGATGACGGCGCCGGGAAATTCGTTCAGCGCATGGATCAGCGACTCGCGGCTGTCGATGTCGAGATGGTTGGTCGGCTCGTCGAGGATGAACAGGTTCGGCCCTTCAAAGGCCGACAGGCCCATCAGCAGGCGCGCCTTCTCGCCGCCGGACAGGTCCTTGGCGGCGGTGTTCATCTTCTCGGTGGTGAGACCGAACTGGGCGACGCGGCCACGTACCTTGGATTCCGGCGCCTCCGGCACCAGCCGGCGGACATGCTCGTAGGCGTTTTCATCAGGCCTGAGATCGTCGAGCTGATGCTGCGCGAAGATAGCCACTTTCAGGCCCGGCGCCACCGTCATGGTGCCGCTCTCCTGCTTCAACCGGCCCGACAGAAGCTTTGCGAAGGTCGACTTGCCGTTGCCGTTGGCGCCGAGCAGCGCGATGCGGTCGTCGGCATCGATGCGCAGCGTCATCTTCTTCAGGATCGGCTGGCCCTCGGTGTAGCCGACATTGACGTTGTTCAAGGCAATGATCGGCGACGCCACCGTTTTCACCGGTTCGGGGAAAGAGAACGGCCGCACCGTGTCGTTCACGATCGCGGCAATCGGCTTCATCTTCTCCAGCGCCTTGATGCGCGACTGCGCCTGTCTCGCCTTCGAAGCCTTGGCGCGGAAGCGTTCGACGAAGGACTCCATGTGTTTGCGCGCGGCTTCCTGCTTGACGCGGCCCTTCTCCTGCAATTCCTTCTGCTCGGTGTACTGGCGCTCGAACTGGTCGTAGCCGCCGCGCCAGAAGGTCAGCTTCTTCTGGTCGAGATGAACGATGGAATTGACGGCGCGGTTGAGCAGGTCGCGATCGTGCGAGATCAGAAGCACCGTGTGCGGATATTTCGACACGTAGTTTTCCAGCCACAGCGTGCCTTCGAGATCGAGATAGTTGGTCGGCTCGTCAAGCAGCAGAAGGTCGGGCTCGGCAAACAGCACGGCGGCAAGCGCGACGCGCATGCGCCAGCCGCCGGAGAAGGACGAGGCCGGGCGGCGCTGCGCGGCGTCGTCGAAGCCAAGGCCGGCGAGGATGGTGGCCGCGCGGGATTCCGCCGAATGCGCATCGATATCCGCCAGCCGCATATGGATGTCGGCAATGCGGTGCGCGTCGGTGGCGGTCTTTTCCTCCTCGAGCAATGCGGTGCGCTCGAGGTCGGCCTTGAGCACGATTTCGATCAGCGGCTCCTCGGTGCCGGGCGCTTCCTGCGCCACCTGGCCGATGCGGGTGTTCTTGGGCAGGCTTATCGAGCCGGTCTCGGAGGGAAAGTCGCCGGTGATGGCCTTGAACAGCGTCGTCTTGCCGGTGCCGTTGCGGCCGACGAGGCCGGCCTTGGTGCCGGCCGGCAAGGTCAGCGAGGCATGATCGAGAAGCAAGCGTCCGGCCATGCGGAGCGAAAGATCGTTGATGATAAGCATGCCGGGGCTTTTGCACGGGAGGGCGGCGCTTCGCAAGGGCCTGGGCGCTGGCGGGGGCATAAGGCATGAAGACGGCGCGCCTTAAGCGCGCCGTCCATTGCAAACAGCAGACTGACTTTTCAGAGGCTGCCTGGTTCAGGCTTTGGGTTTGCGCTTCGTCACCTTGGCCGCGGCGGCCGGAACGGCCGGCTTGCGGCCGAGGCCCGAGGACTTGGCCAGTGCCGAACGGGTCGCGGAGTAGTTCGGCGCCACCATCGGATAGTCCGACGGCAAGCCCCATTTGCCACGATATTCCTCCGGGCTGAGACCATGGTCGGTCATCAGGTGGCGTTTCAGCGACTTGAATTTCTTGCCATCTTCCAGACAGACGATGTGGTCGGGAAACACCGACCGCTTCGGATTGACAGCGGGGTTCAGCGCGGGGCTTTCCACGGCGGCAATGCTGCCCAGCTTGCGCACCGATGCGCTGACGCTGGCGATCAGATCCGGCAGGCCGGACGCAGGGAGAGGATTGTTGCCGACATAGGCCGAGACGATGTCAGCAGTCAGTTCAATAGCGGTCTTGCTGTCGATGGTGTGCAATTCTGTTTCTCCCGCCGGTCATGAAGTTGCCGGCTTTTTTTAAGACTTCTCTTGATGTATCGACCTAGCTGCACCCCCCAACGGGTCGCTAAGTCTCAATAAACGATCAAGAATCGGAACAGGAGGATGTTTCCACAACAGGTTGCAACGTTGCAAATTAGAAAATCTAATACTTGGAAACGGCCGACTTCGCGCCAGCAGATTTCAACTGCACGGACCCGGCAGGTTTGGAGTCGGCCAGTATCTCCAGAATGCGCTTCCAGCGGGCGCACCGGCCGAAATCTTTTTGCTCTATCGCCTTTTCGGCCTTCATGGCGGCGTAGAGCGGCGCCTCGGCGCCGAACTCCTTGAGCAGCCAGAATGCTTCCTGTCTGGCGAGGCGTTCATCGTCGTCAAGCATGTTCAGCCTCCGAGCGTTCTATGCCCACCGCAATACAGCTGCCGATGACGAGGACCGCACCGGCTATCGCGGTCAGCGTCAGCCTTTCGCCCGACAGCGTCAGCAGCAGCGTCGATGCGATCGGCGTCAGATAGGCGATGACCGCAACCTTGCCGCCGCCTTCAAGCTTCAAGGCGCGCGACCAGAAATAATATCCCAGCCCCATCGGGCCGGCGCCGAGATAGAGGCCAAGCAGGAGGTGCTCGCTGGATGGCCAGGCTGCGCCGTCGTGAATACACCATAGCAAGGTCAGGCCGACGCCGACCAATGCCGAAGGCAAAAGCAAACGCTCCGACGGTGTGGCCAGGCGGGCGACCGCAATCGAATAGAAGGCCATGCACAGCGCCGAGCCGAAGGCAGCGAGATAGCCGACGATGCTGCCCTGGAGAAAAGGCTGGCCGCGACCACCCGAGATCACCAGCGCCACGCCGACAAAGCCGAACACGGCAGTCAAACCCAGCAGCACGGGGCGTTGCCGCTTGCCCAGCACGATGACCGCCGCCGCGACCATCAGCGGCCAGGTGTAGGCGACGAGATTGGCCTCGATCACCGGCATGGAGGCAAAGGCGATGTATTGCAGCACCATGGTGCCGACCAGGCCAATAAAGCCGACCGCGACCGGCGCCAGGGTGCCGTCAGCACCCTTGGCAAAGGCTGCGTCTTGCGTGTCCCCCTTCCGGCTCGCCAGATGGATGACGGCGAACACCAGAGCCGCTCCACAAAACTGCAGCAACTGCACGAGCGACACCGGATGGCTGGCCAGCAGGGATTTGCCGACCAGCGCGTTGGTCGACCACAGGGCGACCGCGCCGGCGGCGAAGACCAGGGCCGACGGCGAGCCCGATCCACCCCGGAATCGCCGAGACGGTGCCTTGTCCTTATCGCCGACCATGATGTTACCGACGGCCAAACAGGCGTCCACTTCTATGCTCTGGCTACCATGATTCCCTTGATCCGCCCGGGACCGGCGCATCGGTCGCCGCCGCAACCGGACGCTCTTCCTCGAAGCGGCGATAGGCCGGCAGCTGGTTCGTCCAGACGTCTTCGGCCAGTTCGTTGACCCATTCGCGATCGTGATCATTGTCGGCTGCGAGATAGAACATGCGATTGTCGTCGACGTAGGGCTTGGCCACAGAGCGCTGGTTGAGGACCAGCGTGACGCGTGAGCCGAGCTGGATCGGCGCGGTGCGGTGCAGCACACCGAGAAACTGACCGAGTGTGGCGTAGTTCATCTTGTGGTCGATGCGCATGACCTGGTTGCGCGGAATCTCGCGGCCGGATTCAAGGATGGCGCGGCCGGTCTCGGAATCGTCGCAGTAGATTTCGAGATGGCCGCCGACCAGCGGATTGCTGATCGACAGCGGAATGAGTTCGGTGACCGGGACACCGTCGCAATGCCAATCGACGGCGCCGTCCTTGGGATTCATGAAAGTGACGGTCGAGCCGACGATCGACAGCGGATAGGGCTCGAGCTTGGTGCCCATCATGTCGGACAGACGTTCCAGGCGCAGCTTGTCATGCAGCAGTTCCTTGATCTCCGGGATGAAACGGTCGGCGCCGGTGATGAAGGTCAGATCGAGGTGCTTGTGCACGGCGTGGCTGGCCTTGAGCTTCAACGCCGCCTCTTCGATCGCCGCCAGCAGCGCCGGGTCGTAGCCATGCAGATACTGCGCAACGCCGAAACCCGACACTTTCCAGGCCGTCTCATGACCGATAATGGCTTCTCGGCTCATCGCGTAGCGCAGTTCAGGTATGGTATGGGCGTTCATTCTACTTCTCCAGGATGGGGGCATCACTTGGTAAACTGTCGATTAATTTCCCCACCCCTGTAAAATTAGGAATGCTGGTGCTAGTGTAAGCCCAGCTTAAGGTCGAAACGCGTGCGTCTGCTCAGTCAGGTCAACCTCAATTCGCTGAAGATTGTCGAAAGTGCCGCCCGGCACCGTAACTTCACGCGCGCCGGCGAAGAGCAGTTTATTACTGCTTCCGCCGTCAGCCAGCGCGTCAAAAGCCTCGAGGAACAGCTGCGCTTCAAGATCTTCCAGCGCGGCGGCAATGCGGTGTCGCTGACGCCCGAGGGCGAGACCTATGTGTCGCGCGTTCGCGAGGCGCTGGAGCGCATCGTGGCGGCCAGCATGGAGGCGACCGGACAGTCGCAGGCACATGTGCTGAAGATTTCGGTGCTGCCGACGTTCGCGGCGCGCTGGCTGTTTGCCCGCCTGCCGCTGTTCCAGCGGCAATATCCCGAAATCGAAATGCGGGTCTCGACCTCCTACGCCACCAATGAGTTCGCCACCTCCGAGTTCGACCTCGAGATCCGCTATGGCGACGGCAGCTTTCCCGACCTCAAGGCAGACCTGCTGTTCAAGGAGGATTTGACGCCGGTGTGCAGCAGGAAGCTGTTCCACGAGGTTCTCGGCGACAGGCCGCCGTCAAAGGTGACGCCCGACGACCTCAGGCATTTCACGCTGCTGCATTCCGACACCTGCACGCAGAACTGGCAGTCGTGGCTGGGTTTTGCCGGCGCGAGTTCCGTGCTCGGCGAGACCAAGAGCATCTATTTCGATTCCTGCATGATGTCCTATGAGGCGGCCAATGCCGGCATGGGCTTTGCAGTCGCCAACCGCGCCTATATGGCGAGCGAGATCCGCGCAGATAGGCTGGTGGCGCCGTTTGCCGTGCATCACCCCAACACCGCCGGCTGGTATTTCGTCTGCCCGGTCACCGCGCCCTACACGCGCAAGGTGGAACTGTTCAAGCAGTGGATAATGGCCGAGGCGGCGCTGACGCAGTGCCAGTTGGACGCCGGGATTGCCGGCGGCCCGGTGCTGCGGCAGGCGATGGCCTGAGGTCGGATTCTTTCCGCGGCCTTGCGGGATTTGCGGCCGTTTCAGCTGGTTTTGCGCAGACGGCACGAGCAGAACCGGCACGAAAACTGCCACCTCATGACGCAGGCGAGAGACTCAGCTATCTTCGGTTGTTGCGGCGGACCTGATATCCGCCTGGCCGGCGCTATCAGCTCACCTCCCAAGCGGCGCCGGCCTTCTTCTCCTGAAAGCCATTTCTCGTCTCCCGCCGGAAAACGATCATTGCGCCGGCTGATCGCCGCTGGCCGCCGGCTTTGGCGCCGAATCCGTCTGCGGAGTTTGATCGAGCACCGGGGCTTTGGTTGGCTGGATGTCGCCGTCGCAGGCGGCGAGCGCCAAGCTGGCGGCTAGCAGAATCAGAAGCCTCTTCATGGCGACCTCCTAGGTCTGCCCTCTCCTTCGTAAGGCAACGAGGTGGTTCGGCTTTGGTTGCACGCTCGCAAACGACGCCGCGTCGGCTGGAACCAAACGGCGGCTCTGAGGTTGGTTGCCCAAAGGAGATCGCGCCATGATCCGTCTGCTCATTACCGGCCTTTTCGCTTACGCGACCTATCGCATCGCCAAGGAGATCATCAAGGACGTGCCCGACAATTTCGATCCGTTGCCGGTGCCTGGCGACGAACGCGCCGCCTTGCGGCGCCAGTCGGCGGCAACGGGTGTCGCGCCACGGCGGTAAGGGCGACTTCCGCCCGTTGCGAACAAAGCGGAAACGATGCTTGATAGGCGATGACCATCGCCATCAATGATTCGTCCTTGCAGCCCGCCTATCTGGCGAAGCTCAACGCCGAGCAGCGGCTCGCCGTCGAACATGGCGACGGCCAGATCGCCGGGCCGCTGCTGGTGATCGCCGGCGCCGGCTCCGGCAAGACCAACACGCTCGCCCACAGGGTTGCGCATCTGATCGTCAAGGGGGCTGATCCCAGACGCATTCTGCTTATGACATTCTCGCGCCGCGCCGCCACCGAAATGGCTAGGCGGGTCGAACGCATCGCCGGCGAGGTGCTGGGCCGAGACGCGTCCGTCATCGCCGATGCGCTGGCCTGGGCCGGCACGTTTCACGGCATCGGCGCCAGGCTGCTGCGTGACTATGCGCTGACGATCGGCCTCGACCCCGCCTTTACCATCCATGACCGCGAGGATTCCGCCGACCTAATGATTCTTGCCCGGCATGAGCTTGGATTCTCGAAGACCGAAAGCCGGTTTCCGACCAAGGGCACCTGCCTGGCGATTTATTCGCGCGCAGTAAACGCGCAAGCGCCGCTCGGCGAGGTGCTGGGTTCGGCCTTTCCCTGGTGTGCCGGCTGGACCGAACAACTGAAGGCGCTGTTCGCCCGATATGTCGAAGCCAAGCAGGCGCAGAACGTGCTCGATTACGACGACCTCCTGCTCTACTGGGCGCAGATGGCCGCCGAGCCGGAGATCGCGGCGCATCTCGGCTCGCGTTTCGACTATGTGCTGGTCGACGAATACCAGGACACCAACCGGCTGCAGGCCTCGATCCTTTCGGCGCTGAAGCCGGACGGCGCCGGACTGACGGTGGTGGGCGACGACGCGCAGTCGATCTATTCGTTTCGCGCCGCGGACGTGCGCAACATCCTCGATTTCCCGCAACAATTCGCGCGAGCCGCCGATGTCATCATGCTGGAGCGCAACTACCGCTCGACCGAGACCATTTTGGCGGCAGCCAATGCGGTCATCTCGGAGGCATCGGAGCGCTTCACCAAGAAGCTCTGGTCGGAGCGCAAATCCTCGCAAAGGCCGAAACTGGTCAGCGTGCGCGACGAGGCGGAGCAGGCGAACTATGTCTGCCAGGCCATCCTTGCCGAGCGCGAGGCCGGCACGGTGCTGAAATCGCAGGCGGTGCTGTTTCGCGCCTCGCACCACAGCGGCCCGCTGGAGATCGAATTGACGCGCCGCAACATCCCCTTCGTCAAGTTCGGCGGGCTGAAATTCCTCGACGCCGCCCATGTCAAGGATGTGCTTTCGGTGCTGCGTTTTGCCGAGAACCCGCGCGACCGCGTCGCCGGCTTCCGCGTGCTGCAGCTCCTGCCCGGCATCGGCCCTTCGGCGGCGAGCACCATCGTCGAGACCATGGCGACATCGCTCGATGAGGAAATGGGGCTGGCCCGCTACCGGCCGCCGCAACGCGCGGCTGAGGACTGGCCAGCCTTCGTTGCGCTTTATTCCGGCCTGCGCGCCCGGTCGGGGAAATGGCCGGCCGATCTCGAACAGGTCAGGCTGTGGTACGAGCCGCATCTCGAGCGCATGCACGAGGATGCGACGACGCGGCGGGCCGACCTCATGCAGCTCGAGCAGATCGGTTCAGGCTATGCTTCGCGCGAGCGCTTCCTGACCGAGCTGACGCTGGATCCACCGGATGCGACCAGCGACCAGGCCGGGCCGCCGCACCGCGACGAGGACTATCTGATCCTGTCGACCATTCATTCGGCCAAGGGCCAGGAATGGAAGAACGTCTTCGTGCTCAACACCGTCGATGGCTGCATCCCGGCCGATCTCGGCGTCGGCACCAAGGAAGACATCGAGGAGGAGCGCCGGCTGCTTTACGTCGCGATGACGCGGGCCAAGGACGGCCTGCATCTGGTGACGCCGCAGCGCTTCTTCACCCACGGCCAGGCAGCGCGCGGCGACCGTCACGTCTATGCCTCGCGAACCCGTTTCATCCCGGCCTCGATCCTCGGCGCCTTCGAGCAGACCTCTTGGGCGAGCGTCCACGCCAAGGACGATCCGCGCCACAGACCTGAAGTCCGCGTCGACCTCGGCGCCCGCATGCGCGGCATGTGGAAATAGCCGCAACCGCGAATGCCGGCAGGGAGCGACCTCAAGAGCAAATCGTCCTGTCATGGCATCTCTCAGGGAACCTCGGGCCGCCAGCCGCGTTTTCTGGCGTCCAACCCGCGATCGGAGGGCGGCGGCCGCCGCCCTTCCGCCCATCCAGAGAGGCCAGAATGCACGACGCGATGTTCTTCACCCCGGTTGCCGTTAGCGTTGGCGCCGGCCACAAACGCATGCTCGCCTCGCTGTTCGAGATGCATGATTTCCTGACCGAATTTCCGCCGTCACGCCGGCGCCTGAGCTATGGCGCGGCCGTGAGGGCTTGCGAGGCGGCGCGCGCCGGCGAAATCTCGACCGAGGCCGCACGCGATGCCCTGATCACCTTTGCAGTCACGGCAGGCATCCTCTGGCCCGCGGTCCAGCCGGCCGTCTCGGTCAAGCCGGTCGCACATGGTTATGGCGGCTACGCCGTCTGAGACGGCCGGGACCGGGCCTGCCCAGCAAAAAGATCACTCGGACTTGCCGGCAGACGTCGGCGAGGCCTGTGCCAGCCTTGCCGACGGGGCGGTCTGTTCGGTGTTGCCGACAAAGAGTTGATCGCCGACAAAGGGATAGGCAAGCTGCCGATGATAGAGCGAGGGAACCGGGTCATCGGTGCCGTATTCTGCGGCATCCTGTCGGGCATGAACAATGTGCCTCCCAGCATGTCGAGCAAAGGGCAGCTGCCCGGCGAAATTCTTGTCCCAGGCTTCGCGCTCATTGGCACGATGCCAGTGATGAAATCGCGGTGACGCCAGCAGCCATTTCAAAGGCCGTTGCGGCCGAAGATCGGCTCGCCAGAGATTAATGCCAAGGGATGAACGAATCGCGGCTGGCCACGGATTGCTGCCATTTGCCGGCAGGGGCCGCATGCCTGGCCAAACCAAGTCTCAGGTTTGGCGAATCGCCAACCGTTCCGACAGCGCAGGCAGCGGCACTGCGGCGACTGGAGAGCTTGCCGCCATCTGCCCGGATCGCGGCGGCCTTTTGAACAGCCCGCCTGCCCACCGCGTGGACGGGCGCTCGATCCATCGATAGCTTGCCCAGCTTACCATCAGGACACAAACGCCTGTGGTAACGATGTAGGAGAGGACACCCGCTGAATGGCTCAACCAGGCACCGAACAACAGCGACACTGCGATCATGGTCGGCCAATGCCACATATAGGTCGAGTATGAAATATCGCCCAGAAATGTGACCCACTTGGCTGGGCGCGAGCCGGCGCCCTCCAATGACAGCGCGCCCCATACGATCAGCGACGCAGCCGTTCCATAGATGGCGAGGCGAAGCAGGCCGGTCGTGGTCCCGAGCATCGGCCCAGCGTAATAACCGGCTACAGCCACAATGACACAGCCCAGAACTATGCAGACTCTCGGAAATGGCAGCGATCGGCGGCTCGCGACATAACCGATCAGCAATCCCGGCAGGAACTCCACTGTGATAGGGGCGGCAAAATACAATCCATGACCCCAGCCGCGCTCTGCTGCAGTCACAGCCACAATATGGGCTACGCCCCAGACAGCGATCACCGCTCCCGACCTTCGACCGAACAGCATGGCCAAACCCGCGACAAGGTAAAATTGAATTTCGAAGCAAAGCGTCCAACTGACCGGATGCAGAAAATTCGTCGTCACCAAGCCGAGGGTTTTCGGCGTCAATTGTGAAAAATCGACGGGATAGAGACCCCCGCTGCTGAGCAGCACGACGATTGTCGCGCCGAGGGAAAGCCAATAGATCGGATAGATCCTGACAAAGCGCCGCATAAGGAATTGCAGGGAATAAAAAGGGTGACCCGCGTTCTGCTGCTGCAGGAGACCTGCGATGATTACGCCACTGACGACGAAAAAAATGTCGACCCCGAACGCTCCGAAATGCAAGAAAAAGTTGTAGGCCGTAGCTCCCCATTGGTTCTTGCCAAATGATGAGACCGTACAAATATGCAAAAAAACAACTAAAGTTGCAGCGATCCCTCTTAACGCTTGTATTGAAAGTGATTTCGAGCGAAGATTCATATCTCACCCAGAAAAAACGATATTTTCTTTGGCATATTGCGGGCATTTCTTGATTAACCTATCATCTCTCTTAAGATTGTCGATTCACTCCTTTCATCGCTCCACAGGCTGATGTCAAAAGCCCGGAAGCTAACTGTTTCCGCGAGTTTAGACAGTGCGAGAGCCACGAACTGTTCCTGGCATTCGGGCCGGCCGACCGGCAAAGCAAGGTGCCGTGGCACTTAGCTGCTCCGCACGGCTACTTCCGCAAAAAACGATATTTTTAGGTTAGCAGGCGAAATTTCGTGATGAATTGGAATCAATGAGCAGATTCGACATCTCGCCCTGCAATCGTAAAATATGATTTTTCTATAAGCATGACACGATATCTGTAAGATTCTTATATTTCTAAGATGATATCGCGGTTCTACTAAAAGTAGGAAACAAAACATGCCGATAACTTTGAATGCATATTGTGGAATGAAGCTCTGACGGCTAACCTACTTGGCAGAGTGGGAAGTGATGCGCTATTTTTTGCAAAAAGCATGTCACGGGGCTAAGTTAAGAAATAATATCAGCATACAGATGGGTGAAATCTTGGTGAATACACGAGATGTATTGTCGAACAGGCCGAGTCACCGGTGGAATAAACCCAACATTGGCGCTCTGTTCGCGACGGTTGGACAATTCGGTATCCAGCAGTTTTTTGACTTCCGCAAAAATCCCGCCGTCGAGAAGGTCAATGCACCATCTTCCAAAGCGCTGATTGACGAAACGCTCACAAAAGAGAAAGCAAGCCAGCTTCCCAAGCTTATGTGCGCACTCGACGTTCCTTCGAGCCGCTCATTTCACGTCGGCAAGGGGCTTGCGCTGTACCTGCAGGGCTGGGCTTTCTGTCCCGGCAACGCGATCAGACGGCTCTATGTCCTGGACGGAACCAGGCAGCATGAAATCAAGAACCATTCCTGGGCTCGGCCCGATGTCGTGCACTGCTTCTATCCCGCGCAGGATTCAACTGGCGGCAGCCTGTTCTCCGAATTCACCACCATATTGCCGATCGAGGAGATTGCGGAACCGGAGACCCGCGAACTGCGACTTCTTGCCGAGCTTAAATCCGGAGACATGATCGAGCAGTCTCTTGCCGCCTTCAGGCTCCAACCTGGGACCAACCGGCGACCGGTGAAGGTGAAATGGCCGGCCACTGGTCCCAAGATTGCCATCTGCATGGCGGCATACAATCCGCCACAGGAACTTCTGGAGCAACAGATCGCGTCAATCATCGGTCAAGACCACAAGAACTGGATCTGCATCATCACTGATGACAGCTCAAATTCCTCTTCCCGTCGCGATATTCTTGATTTGGTAGAGAATGATAAACGATTTATTTACGTTAGAAACAGGGAACGGAAGGGTTTCTACAAGAATTTCGAAGAGTGCCTTTCGCTGGTACCGGTCGGTGCAGAGTTCGTCGCGCTGGCAGATCAGGATGATCGTTGGCGTGCGGACAAACTAACCAAGCTCGTCCAGGCTTTGCCGGAGAACAAGAAACTCGCATTCAGCGACTGTCGTATCGTGGCCGCCGATGAGGTCGTCTCCGACACGTATTGGAGCCATCGCAAAAACGAATATACGGATTTTCTTTCGCTATTCCTCGGCAATAGCGTGAGTGGCGCCGCCAGCCTATTTCGCAGCGACATTCTCGACCGGATACTGCCGTTTCCGCAAAGGCTGGTGGATGCCTACCACGATCAGTGGATTGCACTTACTGCCCAGGTTGCGGGCGGGATTTCCTACACCCACGAGCCTCTGTACGATTATCATCAGCATGGAGCCAACGTGGTGGGGCAAGTCGTCGTGCCCTACGCCGGCGTTTCCCATTCAATAGGGTTTCTCCTGAAAGGCGTCGGAAACAAGCGTGCCTTGGTTGAGGCAGGTCGAGCTTTGCTGCACCAGGCACGCAGAGATTTTGTGGGGACGCTGGAAAAGGCCATATTCGCCGAGACGCTTCGGTTGCGAAACCCCGGGATGCCGGGAAGGCTGGGCAAGATAGTCAACCGCATGTCGCGCCTGACCACCAGCTTGGCCGAAGTGATCCTTCTGAGGTTTTCAGCCGCGCTACGGCGCCGTTCGACATTGAACGTCGAAGGACAGATGATGAACGCGGCCTTAGGTGTCAGGGCAAGAAATCTTGCCTATCGGTTGAAGAAAGCCAAATATTTGCAGTATGTCCGCAAGATCGCCACGGGATCCGACGCTCTGCCAAAAGCTGCGGCCTCCGGAGGGATACCGAGCGTCGCGGATACAAATGCCAGCTGGATTATTCACAATATCCAGCCGTTGACGCTGCGGGTGTCGAAGCGCGAGCCAAAGCGCGTCAACATCCTCCTGGCAACGATCGATTTCAAATATATTTTCGGAGGCTATATCGGCATGTTCAGCCTGGCGCTGCGCCTGCGTCGGGAAGGTTTTCTCGTCCGGATCGTGACGTTGGAACATACGGAACTGGACATGGCGCTCGCTCGCGAGCGCATCAAAGGTTATCCCGGCGTCGAACAATTGTTTGACGAGATCGAAATCGAACATCGGTATGATCGCGATGACGAATTGTTCGTTAATCCCAATGATCGCTTCATTGCCACCAATGGCTGGGCGGCCCATGTCGCGCACCACGCCAGCCGGAAACTGGGACAGGACCGTTTCATGTTCATGGTCCAGGAATATGAACCCTATTTCCTACCCATGAACACGATTGCCGCACTGTTCCAGCAATCCTACCGCTTCCCGCAGTTCCAGCTTTTCTCGACACCCTTGCTGCGCGACTTTTTCAAGCTGAACAAGATCGGCGTGTTCTCGCAACCGGGTGCGAAGGAAAACCACGCTGTGTTCCGCAACGCCATCCAAAAATTCAAACCGTCGATAGACGACATGCGCGATCGCGAGCGGCGGATTCTTTTCTACGCCCGCCCGGAAGCACATGCCGCGCGCAATATGTTCGAACTCGGCATAATGGCGCTTGCCGAGCTGGCCCGTTCCCCGGGTTTCGACGCAGACAAGTGGAAGTGCTACGGGATGGGCTCGATCGGCGGCGCCAGCAAGATCAGGCTGGCGAAAAATGTGGTCATGGAGATGCTGCCGAAGACCGATTTGCAGACCTATACCGAACGGCTACCGCACCATGATGTCGGCCTCTCGCTGATGCTGACGCCGCATCCCAGCCTGGTGCCGCTGGAAATGGCTTCGGCCGGTATGTGGACCGTGACCAACACGTTCGAGAACAAGACGGCTAAGAGCCTGCGGGATATCTCGACCAACCTGATCGCTGTGGAGCCGACGCTGGAGGGCGTTGTCGCCGGGCTCAAGGACGCCATCTCGCGCGTCGATCAATACGATAAGCGGCTGCAAGGCTCGCGCTTCGATTGGCCGACCGACTGGAACGACGCCTTCTCCCAGGCGACGATGAAAAAGATCGTCGACTTTCTGTCTGATGCGCCGATCCTTCCCGTCGCGATCCATTCGCCTCGAAAAGGGACGCACAGCATTCGGGCGCCGGCGTTTAAAGCGCGTCGCCTAGCCGCGGGCTCGGCCCGCGGGTAGTAAGGGTTTGAAGAACAAAATCTTGTTAGGGCGCGACCGGCCCGTCAAGGTTTTTTCATGATCATGACCGATTGCCCAAGAGAAGCTCCACCCCATGGCGCTTTCGGGCCATCGACGAACTCCTTGATCGACAGGTTGGCGTGTCCGGCCCACACTTCCCACTGGTTACGCTCGATGAATGTGTTGAGGTAGTACACCCCCAGCGATCCTTCAAAGACCGGCCATTGAGTGGGCTCAGCCAGTTCAAGAAACGATATGACCGCCGTGCCACCCGGCTTCAGCGCGCGGGATACTTCCAAAAGATACGTATAGCATTCTGTCTGCAATAGATGCGTGAAAACGCTGAAGGCGTACACCACGTCAAATTCACCATCGCCGCACGGAAAGCTCAATTGCCGGTGCAGTCTATATTCGAAGTGCTTGGGTGTTTTGGTTTTCGCGTAGTCGAGCATGGATTGGACGATATCGGTTCCCAGATAGCGGCTGATATTAACCCTCTTGGCCAGGGCGTGAGCCACTCTTCCGCTGCCACAGCCAAAGTCGAACACGGCATCTCCATCTCGAATGCCGGCATAGGCCAGAACATCCGCGGCAATCTTGCCGATGCCTTCGTAGTTGCCTCCAACAGCGAGGCTCATCGCCTCGTCAAGCGGGTATTTCGCCAGAAGATCGGCAACGTGGCGCTCATAGTTCTCAACAAAATGATATTCAGCCATGGCTCTTCGTCTTTGTTTTTGGATTGAGCGACAAAAGCAACTTCCAGTCGTCGTTGCCTCTAGGCGGATTTTTGCACGATGTATTGGTCCTGGTATTTCCACCATGCGCCGGCTTCGTAGGATATCAACCGCGATCCCGGCAGCCGGCCGATCTGAAAGCCGACATATTGCGGATGAACGGTCGAACTGCCGTAATCCTGCTTGTCAAGGTCAATTTGTTCCGATTCAGCCTCGAATGCGATGCCATCAGGGCCAGGTGTCGGGATATGCGGATTGATGGCGCGGGCGGATTCGCCGATGGTCGTGAAGATCAGATAACCGCCTGGCGCCAGCAGCGAGTAGAGCGCCGAAAGCCATCTGCCAAAAGTGCGATCCGGAAGATGGGAAAAAAGCGAAATTACGGCGATGACATCGAACTGTCCGGGGATATCGAGGTGCTCAGGATCTTTCGACGACAGGAAGGCCGGGCATCCGAAATGTTTTCTCACGAACTCCACCGCTTCAGGATGGATATCACTGACCGTCAGGTCGCATAATTTCCGTAGATGGCGGGTGACCCGCCCATAGCCGGCGGCGAATTCGAGAACCCTCGGATTGCTCGAATCGGCGCCGAGGCTCCCGATTGTCCGCATCAGTTGTTCCGCGTCAGCCAGGCCGCCCTTGAAGTAGAATTGCAGACCGGTTTCGGCGTTCAATTTCAGGAAATGCGCCAACATCAGATCTTCGGAGTGAAGCGCTGGGCTTACCCCATAGGCCTCCGCAAATCGCTTCGCCGTCGCTTCGAATTCTCCAACAGCTAAGGTTGCCATGTCACCCTTTCCGCTATTCTGTTTCACGAGTGTTTGCTGGCTTCATTTGGCCGCCTCATCATGAGCGGCGCGCCAGCCAAACTCTACATCCCTGAGGGTCGTTTGCTGGCCGGAATCGCCTGGGTCGATACGAATGGAACGCCCAGCCAGATAGTCGGGAAGAACCAGCGCAATCGTGTGGTCGCCAACGTCGAGCGGCACTTGAATCGAGCGACCAGCCACAAAAGCTCCGTCCTGGCCGGAGTGGGGTGAAAAAAAGATTTCGAATGTATCGGGGACTTTCAATGTCAACCGCAGTCGTATGCAGGGGATCTTTCCAACGCCGCCAGAGACGGGCACGGTGGCGACCATTTGGGGATCGGGGGCGGTGGTGAGATAACCGTTTGCGTCCGCAGCCATAGCTTGGAGCCTCGGCGAACCGGATGCGGGTGCAAAATCCCTGCATTCCCTGGCCGCCAGTTCATCACGTGCGACGAGGGCCTTGCCCAGCGTGTTCGGCCAAGAAAGAGGAAAGTTCAACACAGAATTGACGACCGCTCGCTCGACGCGGCTTACCACCAAGCGGTCGCTGGCCTGCACCGCTTTGGTGATCTCTTGGGGATCGGCATCGAAATTCAATTCGGCGCCGTGCCGGAACGGGTCCGTCAACCCGATTACTTTATTGTAGAACGAATCGTGCAAAACGAGGGTGGACTTCGCCTGGTCGAATTCTGCGACTGAAGCCAGTGCCTTTTTTTCCGCAGGAATGTCGATCTCGCTTTCCGGGTAGCCATTGCCAACCAGCAGCATTGTCGTTTCCATATCGGCTGGAGGCTGGGCCAATTTTCCGGTTAGTGCAGGTGGCGACATCGCCCTGGTGTCCCGAAACATCGCCGCGAGCAATTGGCGGAAGGCTATGGCCGCACCAAAGTTGGTCCAGTGGGTGTCCGCCTTGCCATACAGAATGTTGCCGGCGGGATTGCCCTTTTCGCTCCGCAGCGCGGTAAGGTGATCGACGATCTGGGGCGCCTCGACCCTAATCGCCGATCGCAAAAGTTCGGCACTTTGCTGTTTGCAGCCCCAGATCTTTTTGAAATGAGGGTCCAGAAATTCCGGATAAAGTGTGGATTTATCGGGCGCTATTGCAAAATACATATCAATTCCCGAGGCCTTGGCGACATCAAGCATGGCGCCAATGCGGGACACGGCCATTTCCACATCATATTGCTTTTGACATTCCCCCCCGAACCAGTCGTCCTTCCAGAACAGCCAGCCGTCCTTTCCGCTGGCTACATTGTTATGGTCATACTGGCGCACAATTCTCAGCAAGGCGGTGTTTCGAACGGTAATGGCCGTTTTCTTCAGTTGCGAGCGTTCAAGAAGAGCTGAAGCCAGTTGATCGAACGCACCGCTCGAACTGGTGGACAGAGCTTCTACCGGCGGAAATGCGGTGAACGGTATTCGGCCATAAGGTTCAACGGCGCCGCGAACAGCCAGCACCAACAGCGGCGACGCGATGATGACCACGAAGGCTGCGGTGACTATTGCGCTGCATATTTTTTTGGCTGTTTTCATCAGAATTGGAAATACAGGAACGGAGTGTAGCCACCGCTCAGCGCCAACACCTGACATACCATCAGGGCAACAACCGTGTAGCAGGCGCCGGCGACATACAGCTTATCGCCTCTGGTCTCGCTTGTCAGCAACTGGCCGAACGAAAGCCGGCCGGGCAAAACGTAAATTGCCGCACCGGCCACAAGGGCGATCAGGCTGGTCGTGGCTATCGGCGCAGCCGCATCGAGGCTGAATGCACCAGCGGCGACGGGCGAAGCCATCGCCTTCCACAAAGACATTGCCTGTTCAAGCGACGTCGCGCGGAACAGCGGCCAGCTCAGCGTCACGACCGGCAGGAAATAGGCATATCGCAGCCACCCCTTCTCCAGCACTTTCGGCCAGGTGCCGGTGGCCACGCGCTCGACCAGGATGAAAAGCCCGTGGAACATACCCCAGCAGAAAAACGTCCAGGAGGCGCCATGCCAGAGGCCGGTTACCGCGAAGACGATCAACAGGTTTCGATAGGTCGCGATCCTGCCATGCCGGCTTCCCCCCAGCGGGATGTAGAGATAGTCGCGAAACCAGCTTGAAAGCGAGATGTGCCAGCGTCGCCAGAATTCGGTGATCGAACGGCTGGCGTAGGGTCTCTCAAAATTTTCCGCAAAGCGGATGCCGAACATGCGGGCAAGCCCGATGGCCATGTCGGAATAGCCGGAGAAGTCGAAATACAACTGGATGCCGTAGGTCGCGGCCGCCAGCCATGCCGTGGCAAAACCTATGGTGTCGTGGGGTGCGGCGAAAATGGCATCGGGGATCGGCGCAATACCATCGGCTATGATCACCTTTTTCATGAGGCCGTGTGCGAAGCGGGTGGCCCCAGTGGAGAAGTTCTCGAGAGATATTCTCGGCGCTCGAAAATCATCCACGACGTCCCGGAACCGCACAATCGGGCCGGCAATCAGGTGCGGAAAAAATGTGAAGTACGTACTGAAGAGCACGACATTGCGCTCTGCAGGAATTTCACGACGGTAGACGTCGATCAGGTAAGACAATGCCTGAAAGGTAAAAAAGGATATGCCGATCGGGAGGATTATGCCGGCGAATGTCGCCGACAGATTGCTGCCTGAAGTGAGGTCAAGGTTCACCGCTATGAAATCGAGATATTTGAAGAACACGAGAATGCCGACCAGCAGCACGATTGCCGCCCCGACAACTGCATTTCTCAATCTCGCGCTTTTGCAAAGGTCGACAGCCAGCGCGCCGAAATAGGCGAAGACTACATCCGCGATGAGTATGATTACATAGGACCCTGACGACCAGTAGTAGAATGCTAGGCTCAGAACGAGCAGGCTTGGCCGAAAGGCAGAGGGCTTGGCAAAAAGAGCTATGGCAAGTGCGATAGGCAGGAAGAAGAAAAGAAAATTACTTGCCGAAAATACCATCCTGCCTCCAACCACGCCCACGCTCGGTGACCACCTCAGCTCTAAGAGCCAAATTTGCCACCTAAGACCTCACCATCTATATCGAATATAACGCGCATGGATGGCCAGAACACAAAAACAAGTCCCAACAGCGAAAATATCGACAAAAAGGTATAAGCGTTCGGTAATTCTCTCTGAATCATCCCCTGCTTCAGATAGTAGACGCCTCGCCTGATCTGTAAATGCTTATCTCTATGCACAGGTTGTTGATAACGCGCCCAAGCCGCTAGAGCGTTTCATCGTTTAGGGAAACGGCGAAACACTCTATCTCTTGTTCTGACGCAATTCCGAAAGAAAGCGCTAAGCGCTTTCCTGGGAACACACACTTTTCTTGGAATTGCCCTAAGGCGCTACGCCGAGCTGTCGGCGCACCGGTCCCAGCCCTCAATGCAACGTCGGATCACCGGCGAGCAGGCCGCGCGGCCCGGTCGTTTCGAAACTGACCTGGTCGCGGCCGTTGGACTTGGCCTTGTAGAGGTGCCGGTCGGCCGTCAGGAACATGTCGGCATAGGTGGTGGGTCCGCTGAAGGCGACGCCGCCTATGCTTACCGAGAGCGGACAGGGCCGCCCATCCGGGGCAAACTCGACCTCGCGGATGCGCCGCCGGATCCCCTCGGCAACCAGCCAAGACTGCGACGGGTCGGCGCCGGGCAGGAAGATGGCGAACTCCTCGCCGCCGATGCGTCCGACGATGTCGGCGCCGCGCAGCTGGGCCTTGATCGTCTGCGCGATCAGCTTGAGGGCCTGATCGCCGCAATCGTGGCCCAATCGATCGTTGATGGTCTTGAAATGATCGGCGTCGACGATCAGCAGGGCGCCGGCATCGACGACGGCCTGGCTGCGCGCCTGTTCGAGATAGGCCTCGACCAGCATTGAAAACGCGCCGCGGTTGAACACCGCGGTCAGGCTGTCAGTTGCCGCGACAATGCTCAGATTCTTCTGGGCGATCGCCAGCTGGCGCATCTTGTACATCAGGAAAGAGAAGAACGATCCACCCAGCACAAGCGGCAGTAGCAGGTCGGTGAGCTGCGCCCAGCGCAATGCTTCGGGCGACAGCGACGGAAAATTGTAGGAATCGACAAGGAAGGCCGCCGCGATACAGATCGCCGTGCCGACAACCGTGACTGCTATGACCCTGCCCCAGCTGGTGGGCGACAGATCGACCCGCATGCCATTTCTCCCACTGTGTTCGCCATTTTGCAGCGGGAACACAAATGAAACCCTAAAATCTTACCTGCAATTCGAATGTGGTTAACCAGAACAATTCCAGGAAAGTGTGAGCAGCTTTCCCGGGAGAAGCGCGTGGGCGCTTTCCCTGAGAATTACCAAGACAAAGGGATAGCGCGTTTCACCGTTTCCGTTAAACGATAAAAAACTCCGGCAATCGAAAGGCGCGATCGGTTGCCTTGTGAGTGGCGACAAAAAGCCCGCCACTTGCGCGGCGGGCTTTCCGACTGGCCGGAGGCTTCTCGTCAGCGCATGTCCCTCGGGAAGTCTGGGCCATGCGGTAGGAGAGTGCCGTAAAGCCTCACGGCTGGCTCGACACTCCCGGCGAAACCTGTCTCAGCGACGCGAGATCATAAGGCATAGCTGCCGCAGATCGCTGTCGTAGGTGCCCTCGCTGGCGAGCACATCGACGCAGCGCTTCTTCATACGTGTCAGCTGGCTGTTCGACATGCTAGCGACGATACCGGGTGTCCCAGGGGTGCCTGGTGTTCCAGGAGTTCCTGGAGTGCCGGGGGTACCGGGCGTGCCCGGCGTTCCGCCAATGCCGACGCCGACACCGACGTTGATGCCGCTGCCGACGTTGACGCCGACACCGGCATTGATACCTCCGCTGCCGCCGACCGTGGCCCCAACACCGGCATTGATGCCACCGGCTCCGCCGACCGTCGCGCCAGCGCCAGCCTTAATGCCGCTGCTACCGCCGACTGAGGCGCCGAGGCCTGCTGTAACGCCGCTATTGCCGCCGACCGTTGCGCCAGCACCCGCCTTGATACCGCCGCTGCCGCCAACCGAGGCGCCGGCACCGGCCTTGACCCCGCCGCTGCCGCCGATCGAAGCGCCAACACCGGCATTGATGCCGCCAGCACCGCCGATAGATGCGCCGACACCGACGCCAATTCCGCCGCCTGCATTCGCGGGAGCGGCAAAAATGACGATAATTGCACCCGCCGCCAGTGTTCTAGCGATTTTTTGAGTGATATTAACCATGACACTCTCCTTGTTGCCGTTCTGCTTTGTGCATTGCAACATGCCAGCAAACCAAAGCAGACATATGCTTATGCACTCACAGCTACGCACGAGTCTTCCTTATAGTTTCTTTATTTTTTCCAAGAATAAGGATTGTAGTTCTCAAGGCGTGCACTGGTCTGCTAAAAAAAAATATGTTTTTGCTTCAATATTTAAACTTTGTTTAATTCTCTCGACAGAAATTCCACCGGAGTTGGAGCGGGTTGTGGCTGCGGCGGCCTGGAGCCGAAGGCCCACAAAAGGCGGGCCACTGACAGCCCAGCCATCTGGCCCAGTCACCGGGCAGCGTTGTGCCGACAGGGTCCTCAAACCCGGCTTGGATCCAGAGCTGGTGCCGGGCATCGACGGCCGCGCAAATGCACCGGTTAACGCTCCCGTGCGTTTAAACGGGAAGCGCGGTCAGGAGATCAGGCGTAGGCGCGGCCTTCGTCGGTGCGTTGGAAAAACGCCAGGTCGAGCTGCACCGAAGGCCGGCCGAGAATGGTCAGGATGGTATGCGCCTGGCCGCGGTGATGGGTCTGGTGGTTGAAGACGTGTCCCAGCGCCGGCGCCAGCCGCTGCGAGACGGTGCGCATGTCGGAAACGGTCATGTAGGAGAAGCGGCCGGACAAAGCCTTTTCGGTCAAACCGCCGACCCAGTCGACGATCCGCCTGTCCTCGGCCTCACGCGCCAGCTTTAGACCAGGCAATGCGCGGTGCAGGATGGCGTCGAGCTTTGCCGGCGCGTCGCCCTCGCCGGTGAAGCGTTTCATCCAGATGCGGTCGGTGGCCAGCAGATGGTTGAGCGTGCCCATCATCGAGCCGAAAAATGCGCCGACATCGCGGTTGAACTCTTCTTCGTCAAGTGCGGCGACGGCATCGTAGATGCGGCCATTGGCCCATTGATTGTAGGCCGCGAACATCATGAAATGCTGTTTCATCTTTTTCCCGCCGACGAGTTCCGCTTCAGCCGCAGGCGCCTAATTAGACCGCGAGGACGCAGCCGCCAATGACCATTCTGTTCTATGAACTCGTCGGACACGACGCGACCCGTCCGCTCAACCGGCATTGCTGGAAGGAGGCGGCGGCAGCAGCTTAGGGAATAGGCAGTAGGCAATAGGGTCTGAGCGCTGTACTGCCTACTGCCTACTGCCTGCTGCCTGCTGCCTACTGCCTACTGCCTATTCCCCACACAAGTCTCCTGATCGCCATGCCACCACCCCCCGATTTCACCGATGATTTTCGCGCCGGGCTGGTCACGCTGCTGCGCTGGCGCCGGGATGTGCGGCGCTTCGAGCGGACGGCTTTGCCCGAGGATACGCTGGAGCGGCTGCTGGAGCTTGCCAGCGTCGCGCCGTCCGTCGGTCTCAGCCAGCCGTGGCGCTTCGTGGTGGTCGAGAGCGCCGAGCGGCGGGGCGCGGTGAGAGACTGTTTCGAGTGCTGCAATGCCGAGGCGCTGGCATGCTTTTCGGGCGAGCGCGCCGCTCTCTATGCCCGGCTGAAGCTCGCCGGTCTCAATGAAGCGCCCTGCCAGTTCGCGGTTTTCGCCGACCGCACGACGCAACAGGGCCACGGGCTCGGCCGCATGACCATGCCGGCGACCATCGACTATTCGGCCGTCATGGCGGTGCACACACTGTGGCTGGCGGCGCGGGCGGAAGGCATCGGCATGGGCTGGGTGTCGATCCTCGACGCCGCCGAGATGGCCGCAATCCTGGACACCCCGCCTGAGTGGACGCTGATCGGCTATTTCTGCCTCGGCTATCCCAGCGAGGAGCATGAGATGCCGACGCTGGAGCGCGAGGGCTGGGAGCGCCGGCGGCCGCCCGTTGTTATCAGGCGGTAGTGATACTGACAGTCACTTCGCGCCCTCTTTGCCGACCAGCTTGACGCAGATCGGGTCGCCCTTCGGCATCAGCGTGCATTGCCATTCGGGGCCGAAGCCGAAGTTCGTATCTGTGCGGAGTCCCGGAAAGAGCAGCATAACAAGGCCCACGGCAGCAAAAATGCCGATAATCAATAGGCTCCCTTTTATGTCGCCCGGCCTGAGGTGGTGGTAGGGCCAGCGCGTCCCGTCAAACATGGTCCGATGTCTTTCCATTCCGCTGGTTTCCCTTCGAAACCGTGCGTGCCTGCGCAATCGCCATTTTCCCGCAAAGCCTTGCCTTTGACCACAGCGTTGCGAACGGCCATGCGGGCGGTCGCGGTCGAATAACGCTGCCGGGGCGCCTCCCCTTGGCAATGGGCCGGGCGGCTTGTATAGAGCCCGCCACTCCACATTCCGATCTCAAGACTTTCCATCTCAAGACAAGGACGACCCCATGGCGCTCGAACGCACCTTTTCCATGATCAAGCCGGACGCGACCCGGCGCAATCTTACCGGCGCCATCACCAAGATGCTGGAAGAGGCCGGCCTGCGCGTCGTCGCCTCACGTCGCGTGTGGATGAGCCGCCGCGAGGCCGAAGGCTTTTACGCCGTCCACAAGGATCGTCCGTTCTTCGGCGAACTGGTGGAATTCATGTCGTCGGCGCCGACCATCGTGCAAGTTCTGGAAGGCGAAAACGCCATTGCCAGGAACCGCGAAGTTATGGGCGCGACCAACCCCGCCAACGCCGCCGAAGGCACCATCCGCAAGGTCCACGCGCTGTCGATCGGCGAGAATTCCGTGCACGGCTCCGACGCGCCGGAAACCGCCGCGCAGGAGATCAAGTACTGGTTCTCCGACACCGAGATCGTCGGCTGAGCCGACGCGAACCAATGTATGCAAGAGGCCGGCACTTCGCCGGCCTTTTTCTTTGGTCAGGTCCCGGCTTCGGCTTCATGCCGCTTTCAACGGATGAGCGGCGTGTCCCAGAGGTCGCCGAGCAGCGTTTTCAGCTCCGTGAAACGCTTCTCGCCCAGTTCCTCGGCCCATTCCCGTTCGACGTCGAGCAGGATGTCGGCCATCTTCTGGTATGCGGCGCGCCCGCGGTCGGTGAAGTGGACGACGGTCCCGCCGCTCTCATCGGGTGCCGCCGAGCGAGTGATATAACCCATCGCTTCCAGCGTCTTCAGCAGTTGATTCATGGCCTGCTTGCTCATCGCGGCGCGCTCGGCGAGCGCGCTCGGCCGAAGGCCATCCGGGCCGGGATATTGGATCACCGCCATATGCGGCGGGCTGAGGTCCTCGAAACCCGACGCCCTGAGATCCCTGATCAGCTTGCGGTGAATGGCCATGGCCGGAACGCGCAGCAGCGCACCGATCAGCGGTGGCTTCTTTGGCGGTGCTTCCGCGGATAATGGCATTGACACTCTGGTAAATTGAGTTTACTCATTTCGGTAAATTCAATTTACCACGTGGGAGGATGAAATGCTAGACAGAGCTAGCCAGATCAGCGTCAATCCGGCCGACGAGACAATCAGCCATGGCGGCCTTGCCGTGCGCTTCCTGCTTACCGGCGACCAGTCGAACGGCAGCATCGCCGCCTTCGAACTGACGGTCGCCGGCTCGCAGCGCCTGCCCGCCCCGGCGCACAGCCACGATCACTATGAAGAGACGATGTACGGGATCGAAGGCGTGCTGATGCTGACCGTCGACGGACACCGGCACGATATCGGGCCGGGCCAGGCGCTGTGCATTCCGCGCGGCGCGGTCCATCGCTTCGACAACGACATCGCCGCGACAGCCAAGGTGCTGTGCGTGGTGACACCGGCGGCGATCGGCCCGGAATATTTTCGCGAGGCCTTCGCCATCTTCAGCACTGGCGGCCCGCCAGACCGCACCAGGCTGATGGACCTGATGCGCCGGTTCGGCCTGACGCCGGCGCCCCCGCCGCCGCCGCAGTCTTGATCTTAACTCGCTGCGTTAAATCGCAAAATGTCACGGCCGTCCTTGTCGGCGATGATCAGCTTGCCGCCATCGACACGGTATGACGCCGCCTTGGCGAGCGCCTCGAACAGCGCCTTTTCCTCGGCCATCACCTCCGGCGCGCAGGCTTTGTAGGTCGAGCCGATGTCGCTGATGACGATGGTCTCGCCATCGACCTTGGCGGTGGCGAAATAGGCGTTGCACGGGCCGCTGCCGCCGGCCTTGCCGGCTTCGCTGACCCGGAACGTCGCCTGCGGCTCCGAAATCACGCCGATACCGTCGATATACTCGACCAGCCAGCTCTGGCCGAACAGCGAGGCCGAGGTCGGCTTGTCGCTCGGCGCCACCATTTTCAGCACAATGGCCTGCGGCGCGTCGCTGAGCGGATCGACCTGATAGCGCGAGTCCGTAACGAACAGCAGCTTGTCGTCGGCGGTGATGCGCGCCTGTAGCGCATAGGTCATGTTGGGCCGGATCACCGTTGGATCGAAGCTGATCTCGAACTTGATCGGCACCTGGCCGGCCGGCGCTACCTTGCGCTCGCCGACAATGGCGGCCGGCGCATCGGCCAGCGATACATCGGCAAGTTGAATCGACAGCACGGCGTTGGGCGGCAGCGCGATGCGCTCGCGATACATCACCTCGCCCTTCAGGGTTTTCTCGGCGGCGACGGAAGGCTCGGGAACGGCCAGAACGCCGATAACCAGCGGCACAAAACCGAAGACGAAGAATTCGGCGATCCTGTCCAGCATGCCCTTGCTCCCTTTTTGCCGATGCGATTTGGCCAAGGGAATGCGGTCAATACATGGCTGCGCCGAGATTTATTCGGGCCGCGCCTTCCAGCGCGCCGCAGCCTGGTCGTCGGCGTCCTTGGCCTCGACCCAGCCGCCATCGGTGCCGTCCACGCGGTGCTCCTTCTTCCAGAAGGGTGCACGCGATTTCAGGAAATCCATCAGGAAATTGGCCGCTTCGAACGCCGCCTGCCGGTGCGAGGACGCCGCCACCACCAGCACGATGTTTTCGCCCGGTGCGATCTTGCCGTGGCGATGGATGACGGTCAGCCCTTGCAGCGGCCAGCGCTGAAGTGCCTCGCGGGCGATGCGGGTGATTTCGGCCTCGGCCATGCCGGGATAGTGCTCGAGTTCCAGGGCCGACAGCTGGCCCTGCTCGTCGCGGCAAAGTCCTGAGAAGGACACCACGGCGCCGATGTCGGCGCGACCCTCGGTCAGTTTCGCGATCTCGGCGGCAACGTCGAAATCGTCGCGCTGGATGCGCACCGTCGGCGCGCCGGACATGGTGTCAGCCCCCGGTCATCGGCGGAAACAGCGCGATCTCGCGCGCGCCGGCTATCTTCTCGCGATGCTCGACATGTTCCTGGTTGATGGCGACGCGGATCACATCAGGATATTGCAGCGCGTGCTCATATTCCTCGCCACGCGATTTCAGCCAGCGCAGGAGGTCGGCCACCGTCTCGATACCGGCGGGCAGTTCGACATCCTCTTCCGGCTTGCCGATCCGTTCGCGCACCCAGGCGAAATAGATGAGCCTGGTCGACATCTCACTCGTCCATGATGTGCTTGAGGCCGGCGCGGAAATAGTCGTAGCCGGTGTAGAGCGTGACGAGGGCTGCGATCCACAGCAGCACCAGTCCGGTCTGCGTGGTCAGCGGGAAGATCTTGTCGCCGGCAGGCCCAGCCAGCAGGAAGGCGATGGCGACCATCTGGATGGCGGTCTTCCATTTGGCGAGCTGCGTCACCGGCACCGAGACTTTCAATGCCGCCAAATATTCGCGCAGTCCCGAAACCAGGATTTCGCGGCACAGGATGATGATTGCCGCCCACAACGACCAGCCTGCGATGCCGGCATGGCGGTCGGTGTCGGCGGCGAGCAGCAGCAGGCAGGTGGCGACCAGCAGTTTATCGGCGATCGGATCCAGCATCTTGCCGATGTTGGACGTCTGCTGCCAGGCGCGCGCCAGATAGCCGTCGAGATAGTCGGTGATCGAAGCCAGCAGGAAGATGATCAACGCCGACCAGCGGGCGAAGTCGCTCGATTTCAGATGCCCCTCGAGAAAAAAGCACAGCACCACCAGCGGCACCGCGACGATGCGGGCATAGGTAAGCATGTTGGGCAGGTTGAACGCGCGCTTGGCCATATCTCAGGGACTCTTTCTGCCTGCGTACTCAAATCAGAACCGGATGTAGGGGGTCAACAGGCGAGATTCGATTGGCCAGACGAAAATAGCGCGCGATTGCCGGGATTCGAGTGGCCTGCGAGAAAAGAACGGCTGCTGCCATTTGATCGGGACAGCGGCGTCACCGGCGCTCAGCTCTCATGGAAATGATTGTAGACGAGCTTGGCGACCTGCTCTGAAATACCGTCGACCTTGACCAGATCCTCGACTGCCGCGCGGCTGACCGCCTTGGCAGTGCCGAAGGCCAGCAGCAGCGCGCGCTTGCGGCCGGGACCGATGCCGGCGATCTCGTCGAGCGGGCTCTTGACCAATTCCTTCTTGCGCCGCGCGCGGTGCGAACCGATGGCGAAGCGATGGACCTCGTCGCGCAGCCGCTGGACGAAATAGAGCACGGGATCCCGCACGGGGAGCGAAAACGAGTCCCTGCCTCTGACGAAAAAACGCTCGCGGCCGGCATCGCGGTCTTGGCCCTTGGCGATGCCGATGGCCGCCACGCGATCCTCGATGCCGAGGTCGGCGAGGATCTTGCGCACCGCGCTCATCTGGCCCTGGCCGCCATCGATCAGGATGACGTCCGGCCAGGCCGGGAAGCTGCCGGAGATGTCTTCCTCGATGTCGTCGCCTGCTCCACCGGCTGCCGCGTCGTCGGGAACGACATCGCCATGTTCCTTCAGCAGCCGCGAAAAGCGCCGTTCCATCACCTCGCGCATCATGCCGAAATCGTCACCGGGCGTGATCTCGGTCGAGCGGATGTTGAATTTGCGGTACTGGTTCTTCACAAACCCTTCCGGCCCGGCGACGACCATGGCGCCAACGGCGTTGGTGCCCATAATGTGCGAATTGTCGTAGACCTCGATGCGCACCGGCGGCTTCGGCAGGCCGAAGGTCTCGGCAAAGCCGGCGAGCAGCCGGCCTTGCGTGGAGGTTTCGGCCAGGCGGCGGCCGAGCGCCTCGCGGGCATTCTGCAGCGCGTTGTCGGTCAAATCCTTCTTCTCGCCGCGCTGCGGCACCGAGATCGACACTTTACGGCCGGCGCGGGTGGACAGCGCTTCGGCCAACAGTTCCTGATCCTGGACGCCTCGCGACAGAAGGATGTTCCGTGGCGTCGGCTTGTCGTCATAGAACTGCGCCAGGAACGAGCCCAGCACTTCCGCCCCCTCCAGTGCCGGATCGGCCTTGGGGAAATAGGCGCGGTTGCCCCAGTTCTGGCCGGTGCGGAAGAAAAACACCTGGATACAGACCTGGCCGCCCTCCTGATGGATGGCAAAGACATCGGCCTCGTCGACCGTGGCCGGGTTGATGCCCTGATGGCTCTGCACATGGGACAGTGCAGCCAACCGGTCGCGATAAATGGCGGCGCGCTCGAAATCGAGCTCCTGCGAGGCCTGCTGCATGGCGGCAGAGATTTCGGTCTTCACCTTCTGGCTGCGGCCCGACAGAAAATCCTTCGCCTCGCTGACCAGCTCGGCATAGTCGCTATGCGAGATCTCCCCGGTACATGGACCGGCACAGCGCTTGATCTGGTAGAGCAGGCACGGCCGGGTGCGGTTTTCGTAAAAGGAGTTGGTGCAGCTCCTGAGCAGGAAGGCGCGCTGCAGCGAATTGATGGTGCGCCCGACCGCGCCGGCCGACGCAAAAGGTCCGAAATAGTCGCCCTTGCGCGAGCGCGCACCGCGATGCTTGTAGATGCCGGGCGAGACGTGATCGCCGGTCAACAGGATGTAAGGGAACGACTTGTCGTCCCGCATCAGCACATTGAAACGCGGCCGCAAGCGCTTGATGAGATTGGCCTCGAGCAGCAGCGCTTCGATTTCGGTGCGGGTGACGACGAACTCCATCGTCGATGTCTCGCGCACCATGCGGCCGATGCGGGCGGTGTGGAACCGGCCTTGCGCGTAGTTGGTCACCCGCTTCTTCAGGCTGCGCGCCTTGCCGACATAAAGCACGTCGCCGGCAGCGTTCATCATGCGGTAGACGCCGGGCGCATTGGGCAGCCGCTTGACCAATGTCTGGATGACCTCCGCGCCGACCATGCCGTCGGCGTCGCCGGCATGCGGCGCCCAGTCTATCGCTGTGAAGGCGACATCGGGCCCGGTGGCCTCGGGCTCGACGATCTCCTCGACCGCTTCATCCTCAAGCTCGATGTCAGGCGGCATATCGTCGGCGGCGCCGGCGCGCGTCTTGTGTTTCTGGTCTGCGGGACTCATTCCACCATGCCTGTCACATCCGGCGTCTGCCATGCAAGATGCTGGCCGCCGTCGAGCGCGATCATCTGGCCGGTCACCGAGCGCGCCTCCCAGAGATAGCGGATGGTGGCGCCGAATTCGGCCAATTGCGGGCCGCGCTTCAGAATCAGGCCATCGACCTGCTTTTGGAAATCATCATCGTCCTGGCGCGCATTCTTCAGCGCCGGACCGGGACCGATGGCGTTGACGCGGATGCGCGGACCGAGCGCCTGTGCCAGCATTTCGGTCTGCGTCCACAGGGCCGACTTCGAGAGCGCATAGGAGAAATAGCGCGGCGTCGGCCGCCAGACGCGCTGGTCGATGATGTTGACGATCAGCCCCTCCTGCCCTTGCGGCAAGGCGCGGGCGAAGTTTTGCGCCAACAGCGCCGGCGTCTTCACATGGATGGCGAAGTGAAGGTCCCATGCCGCCCAGTCGAAGTCCTCGACGCTATCGTCGACGAACAGCGACGCATTGTTGACAAGAAGCGTGACCGGGCCGAGCGCTGCCGCGGCGCGGCCGACGAGATCGCCAACCGCATCCATGTCGGTCAGATCGGCGGCTACCACGCCGGCGCGGCCGCCTCCGTCCCTGATGCTCGCAGCCAGCGCGTCGGCCTCGGCGGTCGAGCGGTTGGCGTGGATGGCGACGGCAAAACCGTGCGCGGCCAGATCCTCGACGATCGCCTTGCCGATCCGCTTCGCCCCGCCCGTCACCAGCGCCGTTCCGGCGGCTTCGATCATCTGTCAATCCTCAATCTGCGCCTCAATTCGGCTAGCGGCACATTGTGACGCGTCCAGGGGTTAAATGCCGTTTCCACCTGGGGCAGGAATGTGGCGAAACGGCTTTTTCGCCGCCGGCACCGCCCCGGATTCGGGTCGGCAGGACCGCAATATAGGACGCTGAACCCGTTGCACCAAGCCGAGTGCAGTGCAGCATCGCCTGCGTACTGACATTTCGCTGTTGCGAAGATGCAACGTCAAGCTTCGGCCTCATTCGTGCCGGGGAATGACCCATTTTCAGGTTCGCTGCCGCCGCATTTTGACACGACATTCGGAACCGTTGAGTGCCAGATCCGTTTCACCCCCCGGACGGGTTGATGGCGCTCAGGACAAACAAGCCTACGTGTCTTGTGGCTTAAGGAGTAAACAACAATGCAAACCAATCTCAAATTCGCGCCGCTCGCGGTTGCGCTCGGGCTCTTCGCCCTCAGCGGTACCGCTTTTGCTGCCGATGTCGTCTCGGAAGAGCCCCCGGCGCCGGCCCCGATCGCCGAGCTCCCCGTCGCTTCCTGGGCCGGCCCGTATGCCGGTCTCAGCGCCGGCTACGGCTTCAGCGGTCATGCCAAAGTCCATGACGGCGGCCCGGACATCAAGACCAAGGGCTTTGTCGGCGGCGTTTTCGGCGGCTACCAGTGGCAGCAGGAAAACTTCGTGTACGGTGCTGAAGCCGATCTCGGCTACAATGGCGTCAAGGGTGACAGCGGCGGCGTCAATTCCAAGGGCGGCTTCGAAGGCTCGCTGCGCGCCCGTCTGGGTTACGCCGTGACCCCGGAAATCCTGCTCTACGGCACCGGCGGCGGCGCCCTGAAGAACCAGAAGGTCTCGGTCCCCGGCGACAGCGACAGCAACACCATGCTCGGCTGGACGGCCGGCGTCGGCACCGACATCAAGATCACCGACAATGTATTCGGCCGTGTCGAGTACCGCTACACCGACTTCGGTTCCAAGAGCTTCGACAGTGTCGGCACCAAGGTCAAAGAGAGCGACAACCGCGTCACCTTCGGCGTCGGTATGAAGTTCTAACTGTCGTTCAAGCCACGACACAAGAAAGCCGGGCCTCGCGCCCGGCTTTTTTTGTTTCGCCCGTCAGGCCGGCACAGCCACCTTCAGCCCCGGAAACTTCTCATCGAAACGCGCTGCCCAGCGGGTCAGGCGGCCGCGGCCCTTTTCCCATTTGCCGGCGAAGCGCAGAGAGAGGTAGCCGAGGCATGCACGCAACGCCAGCTGGCCAAGCGTGATCTTCTTCGGCAGCTTCGGCGGATTGGCGTTGAGGAAATCGAGTGCGGCGGTGATCTTGGTCCACTGGCGATCGAGCCAGGGTTGATAGACCATCTCCTCCAGACGCGTGCGCCGCTCATAGACCATCGACAGCGCGCAGTCGCATATGCCGTCGGCCAGCGCCTCCAGCACTTCGGCCTCGAGGCGCTTGTCGGCATTGCGCGGCAACAACAGGCTCTTCGAAGCGCGGTTGAGATGCTGAGTGATCGCGCGGCTGTCGTGGATCGAGCGGCCGTCGTCGAGCACCAGCACCGGAATCTTGCCGAGGGGATTGGCTGACATCAGTTCAGCAGGCTTGTCCTCGGTCTTGACCAGCACCAGCTCGACGGCAATGCCGGCATGGAGTGCTGCCATGCGCACCTTGGAACTGTAGGGGGATGAGGACGCGTAGAGCAGCTTCGGCATGATCGGTTCCCTGTTTTCGGACGGCCAGTGCATGTCGCTCAACAATGCGGCTCCGGTCTTGAGAACGACGCGCGTAAAACAAAGGTCTAGAGCGCGTCGCCTGAACCCCATCGGATGCGACCGCCTTAGTGTTGGCCGATCTTCCCTGAGGGAGCAACTGCCAGAAGGGCAAAACCAGGCGGCCAATCCGCCGACAATGAAATCGCCAATGCATGTCTCACAGAAGTGGCGTCAATTTCGAGAGAACGACATGCATCAAAACAAGACCTAAATCACCGCAAAAAAGCTCCCGGGAATCTGCCAATCGGCAAAGTTCCCGGGAGCTTTGAGATGGTCCGCTGTTACTTCTTCTTGGCGGCTGGCTTTTTGGCCGGTGCAGCCTTCTTCACAGCTGCCGTCGACTTGGCGGCGGCGGCCTTCATCGGAGCCTTGGCGGCGGGTTTTGCCGCTGCCTTGGCTGCCGGCTTCTTGGCGGCGGGCTTGGCTGCTGCCTTCGCAGCAGGCTTCGCCACAGCCTTGGCGGCCGGCTTCTTGGCGGCGGGTTTCGCTGCTGCCTTGGCGGCGGGTTTTGCTACTGCCTTAGCTGCCGGCTTTGCCGCTGCCTTGGCGGCCGGCTTTGCCGCTGCCTTCGGTGCTGCCTTCTTTACTGCTGCAGGTTTCGCGGCGGCTTTCGGTGCCGCTTTCTTTGCCGGCGCTTTCGCCGCCGGCGCCTTCGTCGTGGTCTTTGCCATGCGATGCCCCTTGCGTTTGTGCCGATGGCCGTGAGTGACCCGGCGAGCTAATGCATATCTGACTCGTGCGTATCTAGCCAGCGAAGCATTACATAGAATTTCGCAAATTAAGTTTCGGTTACGCTGAGAGCATTATCGCAATGATCGGCACAGAAATCGCCAAAGAATCTTCCCGCTTCGCAGCGAACTGTTGCGAGAGAAATCTCTGATATCGAGACTCACACGATCTTCTCGTCAAGCTCACATTCTCTTGCAACGCCGTCGATCTCACGCGGTCATCGGCGACCTATCGGATGGCAACAATCATCGCACCGCAGAGGCTGATCTTGCTTCATCCCCACGGTTGCAGGAACAGCACTAAACTAAACGCGAGCTTTTTACTCGTATATCGAAAGTGGTTGGATGGAAGCCAGGAAAGACAGTACTTGAAGGGACAGCCTGTTGTGTTGGACGTTTCCCAGACGAGAAGGGAGATCGCCAGCTTCGGCGCAAGAGATGCCCAACGGAAATGGGAAACGAAAGATCGGGGAATCCTCCTCCCGGGAAGCCGCGGTCCCTTGGAAGCCAACGGGTGCGGGCCCCTAAGCGCCAACCCGTTCGCGCACCTGCAGCCGGCGCGAAGGCTCGGCGTGGTGGAGGTGGACGGCAAACGTATCCCACGGCGGCGCAATGCCGATCTGCATCAGGATCCGCCCGATCTCGCCGCGGTGATAGCCGCCATGCGTGACGACATGTGTCAGCATTTCCTGGCGTGACATCATCGCCCTGTCGCCGTCGGTGAAGGTGAAAGGCACAGGCTCTGACATGAGCTTTGGCGAGACGGCTTCGATATAGTCGAGATACCAACGATCCACCGCAGCGACATCAGCGCTCAATTCATCGAGTGCCGGTGTGTCCTCGGTGTTGTCGGACGCATAGCCATGACGCGTGCCGGAAAGATGCGCGGCGAATATCTTCGATACGACAAGGTTGTGGTTGATGAGACGGGTCGCCGTGTGGCGCTGATCGATATGCTCCTGCTGGTCGAGGCCCGCAAGCTTCTCCAGCAATTCACCATTCGCCCAGGCTTGATAAACGAAGAGGCTGCGGAGCAAATCCAGCGCGTCCATGGTCTATATCCTTTGCAAAAAATGTGAGTATGTTATCTATATTCTTGGCTGCTGGAGCAGACATGTCTACTCGCATTGCAAAGCCGCGCTCACGCATGCGCAAGCAGCCGCGCCAGGCGCGTTCGAGAGCGACGGTCGAGGCGCTCATCGAAGCCGGTGCTCATGTTCTGAGCGCGCTCGGCTGGGCCGGCTTCACCACCAACAAGGTGGCCGATGCGGCCGGCGTCAGCATCGGCTCGCTCTATCAATATTTTCCCGACAAGCTGTCGCTGGTCGAAGCAATTCGCCGGCGACATTTCGATCAGGTGCTGTCGGTGATCGCCGAATCAACAGAAGGCGACAAGCCGCTCAAGCGATTCGCGCAGGAGCTGGTGCGCGGCATGATCGATGCGCACAGCATCCATCCGACGCTGCATCAGGTGCTGCTCGACGAGGCGCCGGGCGATCGCGGCTCACGCGCCGCCCATGCCTCGTTCCAATCGCGCTATCTCGATCACTACACGGCGGCGGTGGCGCAATATCGCAGGCGCAGAAAGGACAATGAGACCGTGGCCCGGGTGCTGTCCTCAGCGGTCGAGGGCGTCATCCACAATGCCGCGCGGCGAGACATGCTCGACGCGCCGGAGCTGCAGAAGCAGTTGGTCGAGCTGATCTGCGCTTACGTGTCTGGTGGGAAGGCGGTGTGAGGCAGCGGCAGCAGTTCGGAGATTGGCGAAACCGGAGCGACATCAGATCTCCCCCTTGCGGGAGATGGCAGGTTCAACGGCGGTTCTTATCCGACCTTAGCGCAGGACGCGGCAGCGGCCGTTGTAGACCATCCAGCGGTCGAAGCCCGAGACGCAGAATTCGACATTGTCGCCGATCGAGGCAAAACCCTGGCCTTCCTCGATCAAGTACCAGATGGTGCGGGCGCGGCCATCGGAAAGGCTGACGGTGGCGCCGCAATAGCGGCGGCCGATCGGCCATTCTTCGCTGGCCGGGAGATAGCGATGCTGGTGGATGCGCTGGAAATCTGTGATCGAAACATCCGGCAGATGCGGCACGTGATGCACCTGGTAGGAGAAGCGGCTGGAGATCTTGCTTAGCACCCAGGCCTCGCCGCAAACGCCGCTGTCCTCGTCGGAATAGACGGAAAGGTCGGCGGCCTGTGCTGGCTGGCCGAGGGGTGCGGCCAGCGGCGTGCAAAGCGAAATCAGGGCAGCAAGAGCGGATTTGGCAAAGCGAGTCATGGCAGCCTCTCAAAGGTCGACTGCGCCCACTTTGCGGATTCGGCGGCGCGCGGTCAAGCGGTCGCCCTGACGATGGTTTCCCGCTCCGCAACCGGTTTTGCCGGTGCGAAGCTGCGAAACCACGTCCTGACCTTCGAAAAAGCTCGCCTTGCCCATTAGGAAAAGCGGCCTGCCCATGGCCGGCGGGCCGCCGAAACCCGGTTCAGCCTTGCTTGGCGTCGCCCTGCGGTATGGCGGCCGGGTCCATCCACATCGCTTCCCAGACGTGGCCGTCAGGATCGGCCAGGCTGCGATTGTACATGAAGCCATAATCCTGCTGGGCGTTGATGTCGGCGGCGCCGCCATTTTTCGCCGCCGCCTCGTTCATCGCATCGACCGCCGCGCGGCTGTCGCAGGACACGGCAAGCATGACCTCGCTCGAGGTGGCCGGCGGGATGGGGCGATCGGTGAACTGACGCCATTTGGCGTGGGTGAGCAGCATGACGTTGATCGTTTCGCTCAGCACCATGCAGGCTGCGGTGTCGTCGGTGAAGTGCGGGTTGTTGTCGAAGCCGAGGGCTTTGTAGAAGGCCATCGACGCAGCGAGATCGGCGACGGGCAGGTTGACGAAGATCATGCGGGGCATAGGGTCTCCTTGACAGTACACACTTGAAACCGGACCGGCGTTTCGCCGGACCATCCTCCGATGCCTTCTCTCAACGCACCGGTTTTGCTTTGCCGCGCACCCTCTCGGTCTGCGCCTTCTGCATCGCTTCGACCTCTTGATAAGCCGAGCAAAAACTGCATCTCGGCCGCCGAGCAATGCGGCGCCCGCCTCGAGGATCGGATGGTAGCAGCGCCGGACGAGTTCCTCGGTCTTCTTGCCCGCCGCGACCATGACCTTGCGCCTGTCATCGGATCCGGCTGACGGCTGACGAAGCCGCGCTTTTCCAGCCGGTCGATCAACGTCGTGACCGCCGCCGGCGTGAGATTTGTCTCCCTCGCTACGAGGTTTGCCGGCCCCGCCGGCCGTGATTGATCGCACCGAGACAGCGGCGCTCGGCAGCGCTCAGCACATAGATTTCGGCGACGGTCCCATCGAACGTTTCGACGGCATCCTGCCAGCGCGACATCGCGAAGCCTATCGCGTTGACTAGTTCCTCTTCTGTCGATCTTGGCATTCGATTCGAAATCTAATAATTAGATATCTATCTATCTGATTCTGGGATTAGCGTCAACGCCGAGCCGATTAGATGTGCATCTCCATGGTTTCGGTTCGTTGAACACAGCTGAGCATTCGCGGATGGCGCCACCGTCAAAACCTCTAGCGACTTTGTGTCTTTGCCGCGGGCGTCGCCCGCTGCGAAGCGTCGCTACTCCCCGGCCAGCCATTCCAGCGACCAGTGCGCCGGCTTTTCGACCGCCAGCAATCTGTGCAGGACCGGCAGCACGATGCGCAGTTCGCGCTCCAGCGTGAAGGGCGGGTTGACCACCACCATGCCGCTGCCGTCGAGGCTTGGTTCACGCGATGCCGGCCGGATCTCGAACTCGATGTCGAGCAGTTTTGGGACGCCGGATTGCTTGAGCGCCTTGCGGAAGGCGATGATCGCTTTGCGATCCTTGATCGGATACCACAGCGCGTAGATGCCACCCGGCCAGCGCCTGTGCGCTTTCTGCATGCCGTCGACCAGGCGGTCGAATTCGCCGGCTTCCTCGAACGGCGGATCGATCAGCACCAGGCCGCGCTTTTCCTTTGGCGGCAGATGCGCGCCAAGCGCCAGCCAGCCGTCGAGTTCGATCACCCTTGTCTGGAAATCGCCGGCAAACAGCGTCTTCAGCCTGGCGGCATCTGCGCCGTGCAGTTCGATCGCCGACAACCGGTCCTGCTTTCGCATGAGGTGCCTGGCGATCAATGGCGAGCCCGGATATTTCTTCACCCCGCCATCGGGATTGAGCGAACGCACCGCTTCAAGATAGGGGGCAAGCAGCGCAGCCGCCGATTTTTCGATCGGGGCGTGGATGAGGCGGCCGATGCCGCCTTGCCATTCGCCGGTCTTTTGCGCTTCCGCCGACGAAAGATCGTAGCGGCCAATGCCGGCATGAGTGTCGACGACACGGAACGCCTTGTCCTTCTGCTTCAGATAGTCGAGCAGAAGGCTGAGCACGACATGCTTGACGACGTCGGCGAAATTGCCGGCGTGATAGGCGTGACGGTAGTTCATGCCGCGCTCATGTCGAGGAGCCTCTGCCCCAACGCGGCGGTGGCGGCTTCGAGTTCGGGTTCTCCGGCCGGCGACCGCCGAAAGCCAGAGTAAGCAGGAAGCCGATCAGGCCGACGGCCATCAGTCCATAGCCAACCGGCCGTGCGCGTTGATCGATCTCACCGGCGCCGGAGCGCAGTATCAGATCCACTGCGCGTATCGGGATATCGTCGGCGTCGCCCGGGCCGGCGGTGAAGAGATAGGCGCCGGGACTGACGGTTTCGATCACGCCGGCCTCGTCGCGAAAGATCTTGTCGGGCAGTTGCGGGCTGACCTGGCGCGGATTGTCGGCGTGGTTGAATTGCAGCGTCGAGGCAAGCACCGTGCGCCCGGCTGTGGCGGCAGTCAGCGTCAGCACGGTGCGCTGCTGCGAGACAATGCGCTCGGCCTTTGCCGTCAGGTCGACCAGCACTCTGACCGGCGCGTCGCCAGCTTTCAGCGTCACCGTCACAGGCCTAAACCGTCCTTGGTCGTAGACGCGCCAGGTGCCGATCTCGTGGCCGGAGAAATTGCTCATGGCCCAGGGATACACGAAGCCAATGGCGGCGCCGGCAAGCAGTATCAGGACAAACAGAAAGCGCATTGAGGAGATCCGGGTGTTCGACAGATTGCCAATAACGCCCTGAAGGCCAAAAAGCGATGGCTGACGCAGCGGAGCCACCTTTGTGGAGTCCGTTGGCGGCACGCAAGCCATGTGGCACTTATGGCGAATGAAGCCTTCCGCAGAAGCATTGACTCGTCTTTTCCAACCGATGCCGGTGGCTCATGCCCAATAGCACCGTGCTGATCACCGGTGCCCGCGCGCCGGTGGCGCTGCACCTGGCGCGGCTGCTGCATGGCGCCGGTTGCCGGGTGATCCTGGCCGACAGCCCGGCCCGGCCGATCGCCGCAGCGAGCACGGCCTGCGCCGCCTACAATCGCCTGCCGCCGCCGCGCTTTGCCGCCGACGCCTATGCCAAGGCGGTGGAAGCGCTTGTCCGCGCGGAAGGCATCGAACTCGTTATCCCGACCTGCGAGGAAGTCTTTTATCTCGGTCGTCTCTGGCAGCACCGCGCCATGCCGGCCCGCCTCTTCGCACCCGAGATGGCGATGCTCGCCCGCGTTCACGACAAGCATGCCTTCATCCGGCTGGCGCAGAGCCTTGGGCTCGACGTGCCGGAAACGATACTGCTGCAAAGCGAGGCCGATCTCGACGGCGTTCGTGGCCAATCGCGCGAATTGGTGTTCAAACCTGTGTGGTCACGTTTTGCCCGTGACGTACTGCTGCGGCCATCGCCGGACGAACTCGACGCCGTCCGCCCCTCGCCCGCCGCTCCTTGGGTGGCGCAGCGCTACGTCGCCGGTGAAGAGATCAGCGCCTATGCGGTGGCGATCGAGGGTGAACTCAAAGCGCTGGCGCTCTACCGTTCGCTCTATCGCGCCGGCAAGGGCGCCGGCATCTGTTTCGAGCCGGTCGAGGATATCGCGGCGCGGCGCTTCGTCGAAACCTTCGTCGCCGGCGCCGGCTGGACCGGCCAGATATCCTTCGACCTGATGCGCGAGAACAACGGCAGGGTGCTGCCACTGGAGTGCAATCCGCGCGCCGTGAGCGGCCTGCACTTCTTTCGCGATCCGCGGCGCTTCGCCGACGCGGTTCTGGAGGATGGCGCCGAGGTGAAGCCCGACGTGACGGCGCCGCAGACGGTGAGGCTTGCGATGTGGATCTACGGGATGCCGGCGGCACTGCGCTCCGGTGGTCTCGGCAGCTTTCGCCAGGCGATGCACGATGCCGATGAGCTGCTCGACTGGCCGGGCGACCCCGCGCCGAAGCGGGCGCAGTGGCGCACGCTGGCCGAGATCGCCGGCACAGCACTGCGCCAGCGCATCAGCCTTCAGGCTGCGTCGACGCGCGATATCGAGTGGAATGGGCCGGAGCAGGACTAGTCGAGTTGAAGCGGAACTTCCCGTTTTCAGCTGAGTGCGTAAGTCCTGCTAAGGTTGCCTAAACGGGATTAACTGGCTTTGCGGATAATTGCAGGCCAAGCGCCTTGGTTACGCCCAGCAATGTACTGAGGCGCGGATCGCCCTTTTCGCTCAGCGCCTTGTAGAGTGCCTCTCGGGTCACGCCGGCGTCCTTCGCTATGCTTGTCATGCCGCGGGCGCGCGCGACAATGCCGAGGGCGTGCGCAATATAAGTCGCGTCCCCGGTCTCGAACGCATCAGCGAGCAGTTCGGCTTGAGACTCAGCATCATCAAGATATTCGGCGGCGTCGAATGGTGTGGTTCTGAGGGTCATATCAAACTTCCTTTGCCATTTTCCTGGCTTTCCGATGTCCCTGTCCTGCGAGCCTTTGTCACCGCCGCAGAGCAGGATAATGACCGTGTTGCCGCGCCGGACGAAGTACACGCGGTATCCCGGACCGTAATCTACGCGCAATTCTCCTATGCCATCGAAGAACTTGGCGTCTCCCGCCAGCCCAGCCTGAACGCGGACAATCCGTTGGGTGATCTTCTTTACGGCGCGAATGTCCGTGAGCCCTCTGAGCCATTTTCGGAATTCGTCAGTGGATCGAACTTCGATCATCCGTGAACTATAATTTACAGCAGAACTGGAATCAAGTGCCGTGAACTTTAGATTACAACTCGATTTGGTGCACCCGCGGCTCTGCCGCCGCCGGTGGCATCTTGCCGTCGATGATCGCCGCTATGTCGCGGCGCAGGAAATCCAGCGGGCCGATCGCCGGCTGAACCTGCGGCGATATACGGGCGTTGTCGCTGGCCGATTTCAGCACACGGCGATCCTGCTGCAGGGCAAAGGCAAAGAGCGGCCGGAAAGCAAGCGCCTTGAGTTCGCCGAACAGGCCCTGTCGCGGGCCGATCAGCCAGCCGACGCCTTCGACGGTCCGTTCGTCCGCCTGACGCAAATGGAAAGTGGTCGCCAGCGCCAAGCCGCCCTTGCCCCAATATTCGAGTTCGACGATGCCGGGATGGCGGTAGCGGCCGATGGTCATGGCGCGCTCGCCTTCCAGCAGCCGGCTGACCAGCCCCTGTTGGCGGTCCTCGCCGGTGTAGCAGCTTTCGACCCAGCCCTTGCCGCCGGTCACCTCGACGCGCACGAGATGGCGCTTTGCGGTCAGGCCGCGCAGCACACCCTTGTGGGTGAAGTGGGTGTGAGTGGCGTCGAGAATGTTCTCGGCGGCGTCGAGCACCGTCGATCGCGCCGAGCTTCGCACCCGCTTCACGACGACATCCTTGCCTTGCATGCAATGGAGATAGGGCTCGCCCTCAGGCGTGCCTGCCGAGACGAAGACGACGCCGTCGCGCTCGATCGCGCTGTAGCGGCGGATACGGTAATGCGGGACGTCGCCGACATGGCCGGGAATGGCGGTGCAGCGCCCTTCCCCATTGTAGCGCCAGCCATGATAGGGACATTCGATCTCGCCACCGACGACCTTGCCGGTCGAGAGTTCGACCAGGCGGTGAGCGCAGCGGTCGAAGAGGGCGGCAATGCCTTTCGCCGAGCGGAACAGCACCAGTGGCGCGCCGTCGAACAGGATGCGCTTCGGCTTGGCTTTGATGTCGGCAGACCGCATCACCGCCTGCCAATAGTCTTTGTCTTTCTGCTGCCGGGTGTCGCTCAAAGTTCAAATCTCCTGAGCAGGGGAATGCCGATCTTCGCGAGCACAAATTCCATGATCCGCACCGCCATGCGTTGGCGGCGCGGCAGATGGGCAGCATAGACGGCGTTGTATTCCACCGTGGCCACGGCGCCGCGCAAGCGTTTGAAGGCGGCGGCACCGGCGCTCATGTTGAAGAACAGGCCGTGCGCCATCGCATGATCCTGCGCCAGCGCCATCATCATGCGGTAAAGGCCTTCGCTCACCGGGAGGCCGGTGTCGTAGCCGACGATGGGCTGCGTCAGTGTCCTGCCGTTCTGAGACAAAGCGGCGACGGCGACCAGTTCACCGCCGGGACGACGCAGGCCTGCCAGTTGCAGGATGCCGCGACGGTGCGTCTCGCCGATATAGCGGGCCGTGTAGTGCGGGTTGAGCGGCGTGTATTTGTCGAGATAGAGCATCCGGTAGAGCGCTTCGGCGCGCGCATAGTCGGCCTCGGTGAAGTCGCCATTGCCGACCTGCTCGAAAGGCGTCGTGGGCAGCCGCTTGCGGTCGCGCTTCATGTCGTTGGTCATGGCCGAACCGTCGCCTGCGAAGATGTAGATCTGCCGCGCCGCCAGCATTCGAAAACCCTCCGCCTTCAGCGCTGCAATTGTCGAGGGATCGGCGATCTCGTTCAGGGAGCGGATGAGAACAGCGCGATCGGGAAAACGCGCGGTGAGATCGTCGCGCATCGCCGCGACCGCGTTGCGATCGAGCAGCGGCACCGGATTGGTCGAATAGAGCCAGTTGTTGACCTGAACCTGATGGTCAAGGCCGCTCATCCTGACCAGCGGCGCGCACAGGCCAATCAACATGCGGATCGCTCTTTGCAGCATGGGCGACGAGACGAAATTGCGGGTCTCGTCGATGGCGTAGTCGATATAGGCGCTGGACGGGCAGCAGATATAGCAGTTCGGCGCCTCGCTTCTGTCGTTCAGCGTCAGTGGAAAGAAGCGGCCAGCGATCTCGAAGGCCTCGACGGCGACCGTCAGATTTCGCACGAGGTCGCGCACCGGCACCTCGTTAAAAAGCTGAACGAAGGCTTCGACCTCACGCGGGTTGTTTTCTACCCGGTTCGTCTGATCGAGTGGCAACATAGCGAGCCGGTTCATGATGCCGCTCCCAGGTGGCATTCGACCCGACGCAGTTTGCGGCCGGTCTCCAACGGCAGGTCCCTGCGAACAAGGCTGACCGAAGCTGTCGCCTGGCGCGCCGCCAGCAAATTGCGCACGGCCTGATGGGCGGCGGTGGCGGCTTCGTCGGCAAGCCCGGGGGCCAGGCTGAGTTCGATTGCATCTTCAGCGGTCTGGACCAGGCGGAAATCGTCGATGCGCCGGTCGGCCTTGAGCACCGCATTGCGTAGTATGTCGGGCGTGACGAGGAGCTGCCCGTGCGGCGAGGCGAGCCGGAAAGCGTCGTCCATTCGGCCGACGATCTCGTCCAGCGTGCGCAGCGGCGAGCCGCAGCGGCATGGCTTTTCGGACAGCCGCAGCAGATCGTTCATCCGGTAGCGCGCCATGATCTGGGTCCGGCGGCGAAAGGCGGTGATCAGCGGCATGACCAGGCCGTCGCCGGCCGGTTCGAACTCGAAGAACACCGAATCCTCGGCCAGATGCAGCCCGCCCTGGCGGCAGGTGACGGCGAACAGCCCTTCCGTCGCCATGTAGATCTGGTCGAGCTGACGACCAAAGAATGCCTGGATGACCGGCCGGTCAACCGGGTCGAGCGTTTCGGCGGCGCTGAAGACACGCTGCGGCTTGAGCCTAAAGCCCTCGGCCGCGAAGTGCCGCAGCATCTTCGGCGGCGCGATGATCACCGTCGGCGCGAAACCTTCGAGGGCGGCGCGCCAGCTCTCCGGACCGCGCGTCAGATCGAAGAAGCGCAGGTCGATACGCCGCGATTTGCGCGCGCTGTCGTAGAGCCCGGTGTTTTGCGGCAGGATCACCGCCACGCGCTGCCGGCGCCAGACGAGATCGGGCACGGCCTTGGCCAGGATCGTGCCCAGCCAGCGGTATTTTTCCGCCTCGGAAATGACGAACAGACCGCGATTGCCCGACGTGCCGGTGCTGGAGCCGACAGTCAGCTCGCCAATGTGGCCATCGCCGGCCTGCGCCTTCCAGGCCTCGGCGGCCGAGACGCCGCGGATGTTGAAGCGCTCGAAATTGCCCATCACCGTCGCCTTGTCGGTCACCGGCAGGTCGCCGAGAAGACGCGGCGCCTTGCCGTAGAACGGCGCGCGCGGCAGGTCGCGGTCGAGAAAGCGGCGCAAGGCTTGCGCCTGCCAGCGCTCGAAACTCTCGCGGCTTTTGCGCGAAACCCATTGCGTCAGCGCAAACGAGCGGATCGCTTCGGCCGGCCCGTTCACGCGCTCTCTCCGGCCACATCGTAGGCCGTCACCGCCGGATCATGACAAAGAACAACCTCGCCGCCGGTCGCCAGAAACCGACGCAACATTACGCTGGTCGGCTCGATCGCGGCGGCATCCTCGGCCAGCAGGGTTGCAGGCAGACCGGGAGTTCGGTTTTCGACAAGGGCCGCGATCAACCATTGCGCGTCGACAGCATAGAGCAGCGGCCGCTCCTGATTTGGGAACAAAAGGCCGAACTGGCCATCGGCATGGCCGGGCAGACCGACGGCGACGACGCTGCCATCGCCGAACAGATCGGCGCCGCCCGGTACGCCGCCACGCGACTCGACCTGCCGCTTCGACGATAGCCCGTCGAGTCGGGCCTCGAAGTCAGACGGGAACAGTTCCTTGAAGACGCCATGGCGCAGATTCTGCAGGGACGTCTTGGCCTTCGCCCGCGCCCACGCGGTGTCATTGGCGATAAGCCGAGCGTTGGGAAACAGCGACAGGCCCGACATGTGGTCGGCATGGAAATGCGTGACAATGACGGTGCGCACGTCCGGCGGCGAGAGGCCGAAGCGCGCCAGTACCGCGAGCGGCTGCTCGGCTTCGTTGAGCTGGGGCCGGAGGATCGCACTGTAAAGACGCAACGCCGTGCTGCGCTCGCTGCCTTGTGTCACATGCGGCGTGTAGCCGGTATCGACCAGTACGGGGCCGGCCTGCGGATGCATGATCAGGCCGTAGCGGACACGTAGCCTGACCTTCGCCCAGCTGCCGCCGCGCAGGATCAGGCGCTCGGCTGCGCTGACAGAGGCGCTGTTGGGGAAGACGATCTTCACGCAGCCTCCCTGCTTTCCGTCGCCTTGCCGAATGTGCGATCGAGCCCTTCCTCGAACGACACTTTCGGCGCCCAGCCGAGGATGCGGCCTGCCTTGGAAAGATCAAGGCTCTGCGCATAGGCGAACAGGCCAAGACCGTAGCGCGTCACCGGCGGTTCCGGGCGGCCGGGCAATATGTTCGCTACCGTCTCCGCTATCCCGGCCGCCAGCATGGCGGGCCAGAGCGGCATTCTGCGCCAGCGCGGCTGCACGCCGGCGCGGGCGCAGGCCGCCTCGGCAATGCGGCGGACCGGCACCACTTCGCCGCCGGAGATGTTGAATATCTGTCCCTCGGCAGCGCTCCCGGCGGACAGCGCGGCAAAGACCGCATCGACGACATCCTCTATATAAGTGAGATCGATGCGCGCCCTGCCGTCGCGAAACAGCGGCAGCGGGCGCTGCCGTGCCACCTGCAGCAGACGCGGCAGCAGCGTGCGATCGCCGGGACCGTAGAGGCCGCGCGGCCGCAGCACCACCGGGCTGATCTCAGGCGCCGCCAGCACGATCTCCTCGGCCTGCCGCTTGGTGCGGGCATAGTGGTTGACCGGAGGGGGCAAGGCCGCATTCTCGGAAACTCCGAGCTGGTCGCGATAGGCGAAACAGACCGTCGGGCTGGAGATATGGACGAAGCGGCGCACGCCTTGCCCGCGCGCGAAATCGCTGAGGTTGCGGGTAGCTGTGACATTTGCCGTCTGGAAATCCGCCAACCTGCCGAAGGGCGCGGAAAGTGCCGCGCAGTGGATGATCGCATCGACGCCGTCGAGAGCGCGCGCGGCAGCTGCATCGAATGGTTGAGACAAATCCAGCCGAACGACCCGATGACCAGCGGCTTCGAGCGCGGCGCAGCGTTTGGCGTCCCTGCCAAGACCCAGCGCCGGTGTGCCCACTGCCGCCAGCCGCGCCATGATATGCGCGCCGAGGAAGCCGCTGGCGCCGGTGACGAGGACGCGTCCCACGGTCATGCTTCCAGCGCCATGCCGCCGAACGACACGCCGGCCGAGGTGCCGAGGAACAGCACCTTGGCGCCCGGCCCAATGCGTTGTTCGCGGCGTGCGACATCGAGCGCAAACGGGATGGAAGCGGCGATCTGATTGCCGTAGCGCGCCGCGATGTCGACGAGCTTTTCCCTGGCGAAGCCGGTCTGGCGCGCCATGTGGGCGAGCGCCAAAGGGCTCGCCTGATGCGGCACGACGAGGTCGACATCGTCGTGCCGCCAGCCGGCGCGATCGAGCAACTCCGCTACAAAGCCGTTGAAATGGCGTGACGTGACGCGAAACAGTTCCTTACCCTCCATGTGGAACAGGCTGTGGCGGGCGAATTCCTCAGGCTCACGATGAAAGTCGAACCGGGTGCCGCCGGAGCCGATGCTGCAGGCCTCATAGGCGGAAGGGTAGGTGCGCATCAGGTTGGCCGCGACTCGACCCTCGGCAGGGGCTGCCTGTTGCAGCACGGCGGCCGCCGCGCCATCGCCGAAGAGGGCCGCAATTTCCGGCTGGTCCTGCCACGGCAGCGCGCGCGAGGCGATTTCAGACGAGAACACCAGCGCCGTCCGGCATTGCCCGGCCTCGATCAGGCGCGACGCGGTCTCGAAGGCTGTGAGGAAGCCCAGGCAGGTGCTGTTGACGTCGAAAGCGGCCGCCGACCCATCGGCAAGGCCGAGGCGCTGCATGACCAGCGGCGCCGTCGACGGCAACGGCTGGTAAGGCACGCCGCAACCGCCGATGACCAGATCGACACTGCCTGCCTCAAGTTCGGCATCGGCAAGCGCCAGACGGGCTGCGGCACAAGCAAGGTCGACCTGCGATTCGGCGTCGCAGACATAGCGTTCGATGACGCCGGTCGCGGCCTCGAAATGTCCATCGCCAAACCCCAGCCGCGCATCGAGGGCGCGCGACGTCACGCATCGAGCCGGCACGGCCCGCCCGGTTCCGATGATCCTGATCCGCATTCTCAGCCCGCCCAATGAGCCTGCATCCAGTCAATCCATAAAACGGATCCAATGTGATGGCCATCATCAAGACGAATGCGTGGGAACTATGGAGCCTTCAGTGGATTGCGGCTAGAATCTCTCGCAAGTATAAAGACCCGTACGGGGGCGATTATGGCCAGATCTTTTTTCCGCTTTATTTCTTCAATTTTTGGCGCGTCCGACGCCAGACAGGAAGGAAAAGCCGAGGCCAACAGAGCCAATACAGGGGGCTTGATCAGAGCCGAATGGCCCCATGACTATCAGTTCCTCTTTATCGAACCACCTGCGAACGAAGTCGCGGAAGCGTTGGACGGCTGGAAGTGGATCGGACTGGATGGCCTTGAACCAGCTGCGGTGTCAGCTTTCGGCGACATATTTTTCCGTGCCGGCGACGGGTCGGTTCGTCATCTCGATATGCTCGACGGGAAATTGACCAGAATTGCGGGTCATTGGGCGGAATTTCAGGCCGACTTGCAGAATGAAGCGCGCCGCGACGAGTTGCTGCTGGCGGGCCTTGTCGTTGCCGCCCGAAAGAACCGACTGATTCCGGCAGCCGGCCAATGCTATGATTTCAAGAAGCCGCCGGTGCTTGGCGGCGAAATGAGTCTGCGAGAGATGGAAACGACGTTTTTCGTTGTGAAGGTGCATATCGCCGGCCAAATCCATCGGCAGGTGAAAGATCTCCCGCAGGGCGCGAAGATAAACAAGGTTACGATCAGCGACCGATAACGCGACTTACGCCTTGCGCTCCCAGCGACGGTCGGGCGTCTGCTGCCAGTAGGTGACAGCGTGGCCCGCTTCTTTCAACACCTTCCAATGCGTCCGCGCCCCTTCGACCTGGGCCGCGTCATGGCCGTCGAACAGGAACACGGCGCGTTCGTAGCCGGCGAGATCGGCGGGTGCGGCGCCATCGACGAGGAAGCGTATCTGCGCCTGGTTGGGGTTGGCGTCGCTCGTGGTGAGCAGGATTGGCTGTTCGGCCGGATGGGCTTCACGGTCGGTCGCGTGCGCGAGGAACGAATCGTCCCTGAATGTCCACAGATGCAGGTCGAGCGCATCGCGCCGCTCCTCGGTCCCTGTCTGCACCACGGCGCGCCAGCCGCGATCGACGCTGCGCTCGAGCAGGCCGGGAAGCGCATCCTCCAGCGTCGATTCGGTCAGGTGGTAGAACAGGACATCGGCCATTCCCTGCCTTATCCCTCGTAATTGTCGCGCACCAGCCGGTCGAGCAGCCTGACGCCGAAACCCGAGCCCCAGGACTGGTTGATCTCGCTCGGCGGAGAGCCCATCGCGGTGCCGGCGATGTCGAGATGCGCCCACGGCGTTTCCTTGACGAAGCGCTGCAGGAACTGCGCGGCGATGATGGCGCCGCCATAGCGGCCGCCGATGTTCTTCATGTCGGCGTTCTTGGAATCGATCAGCTTGTCGTATTCGGGCCCAAGCGGCATGCGCCACAGCCGCTCCTGACTCGCCTGGCCGGCCGCCGTCAACCTGTCCGAAAGTTCGTCATTGTTGGAGAACAGGCCGGCATAATGCTGGCCGAGCGCGACCATGATGGCGCCGGTCAGCGTCGCCAGATTGACCATGAATTTCGGCTGGAAGCGGTCGTTGCAATACCACAGCGCGTCGGCCAGAACGAGGCGTCCTTCGGCATCGGTGTTGAGCACCTCGATGGTCTGACCCGACATCGAGGTGACGATGTCGCCGGGGCGCTGGGCATGGCCGTCGACGGCATTTTCCACCAGCCCGACGATGCCGACGACATTGGCCTTGGCCTTTCGCGCGGCCAGCGCCTGGATGAGCCCGATGACGGCCGCGGCACCGCCCATGTCGCCCTTCATGTCTTCCATGCCGGAGGCCGGCTTCATAGAATTGCCGCCGGTGTCGAAGGTGACGCCCTTGCCGACGAAGGCGACCGGTGCGTCCTTGGCCTTGCCGCCCTTCCATTGCATGACAGCCATCCGGGCGCCGCGCGGCGAACCCTGCGCGACACCGAGGAGCGAGCCCATGCCGAGCTTCTTCATTTCCTTCTCGGTGAGGATCTCGACCTCGACGCCGAGCGCTTCCAGTTCCTTGGCGCGGGCGGCGAATTCGATCGGGCCGAGCGTATTGGCCGGTTCGTTGACAAGGTCGCGCGCCAGAAGCACGCCGTCGATGACCGCAACCTCGTCGGCGAAGGCCTTTTTCGCCGCGGCAGGATCGGCGGTGTGGATGGTCACCTTGACCGGTTTCTTCGGCTCGGCATCGTCCTTGTCTTTCCTGGTCTTGTATTTGTCGAAGGAGTAGCTGCGAAGAATGATGCCGGCGGCAAGGTTCGCCGCTTGCCTGCCGCCAATCTTTGCGCCCGGCACATCGAGGATGACGGCCACCTCCGCTGCCTTGCGCAGGGACGCGGCGATGGTGCCGCCAAGCTTCAGCCAGGCAAAGTCATCGAGGCCGGCGACCTTGCCGGCGCCGACCGCCACCAGTCGGTCGAGCGATGTTCCCTGCGGCGCCAGCACTTCGACGACACCGGCGAATTTTCCGGAAAACTCCGCCACCGGAAACGCCCGCGCCAGCGTTCCTGAGGGGTCGCAGGCCTTTGCCGGTTCGCCAAGACCACCATCGTCGGCCGCCAGCACGATGATGCTGCCCTTTTTGGGTGCGGCAAATTTGGCGAAGGCGATCAATGGTCTCAAAGTCATCAGGTCCTGCTTTCGGGAAACGGCTCAGATTTTCAGGAAAAATGCATTCTCAGGGAAGATGCGCGACATTTGGTCGTTTTCCTTGATTTGGCAAGACTTTGCCGGAATCAGGGATCATATGCGCAGCGGAATCGATAACGATTCGTCGCGGCACGGCTCCGCTTTCCTGCCGCAACCTGTTGTTAACCATCGATGTTCTCCCTTTCTTATTCATTGCCGCCGACACTCCGGCCTGCGGAACGGGCGATGTGGGACGGAGAATCGGATCGAACCGCCTGAAAGAAATGGCCAAACGCACCCAGTTGTACAGCCGCAGCCGGACGACTACCTTGTCGGCGGGCATGATGCCGTTCGGCAAATCGAGAAAAGCCTTACATGAAGGTCGTTGAACGCTACATCATGCGTCGCGCACTGGCGGTGTTTCTCGCTGCGCTGATCTGGACGCTGGCCATTGTCTGGACGACGCAGGTGCTTGCCCGCATCGACCTGGTCACCGACAGTGGCCAATCGGCGCTCACTTTTTTCGAGGTCGCGGGCCTCATCATCCCCACCATCATCCCGATCGTGGTGCCATTCGCCCTGGTGGTGGCGGTGGCCCAGACGCTCAGCGTCATGAACTCCGATTCGGAATTGGCCGTCATCAACGCCGCCGGCGCCTCGCGCTGGACGATTGTGCGGCCGGTCCTGCTGATCGCGCTGGCGGCCAGCGTCTTTTCCTTCGCGGTCGACAATGGCGTCGAACCCTATGCCAGGCAGAAGAACCGCCAGCTGATAGCATCCTCGCGCGCCGATCTCTTGTCGCTGATCATCCAGGAAGGCACGTTCCGCAAGATCGACGACGGGCTGTTCCTGCAGATAGGCGAGCGGCTGCCGGACAACCGGCTCGGCGGCATCTTCGTGGCCGATTCGCGCGAGGAAGGCGCCAATCTGATCTATTATGCCAAGAGCGGCAGCGTCGTCGAAAAGGGTGACGAGAAGGTGCTGATGATGAATGACGGCGTCATTCATCGCAAGACGCTGACCGGCGACCTGTCGGTCATCCGCTTCACGTCCTACGCCTTCGACCTTTCCGCCTTCATGTCGGCGGCGAACGATATCATGCTCCTGCCCAAGGACCGAACGACGCAATACCTGCTCAACCCGGATCCGAACGACAAGATCTTCCAGCGCAGGCCCGGCGCCTACAAGGCCGAGCTCGACCAGCGCTTTTCCGAATGGTCCTATTCGCTGGTGTTCGCGCTGATCGCGCTGGCCGTGGCAGGCGATGCGCGCTCACACCGCGAGGCGCGCATCCACCCGCTGATCACAGCCATCGCCATTGCGCTGTTCGTGCGCTGGCTGGGCTTCTTTGCCGCCGGCAAGGCCGACAAGATCCCGCAATACGCCTATATGGTCTATGGCGTGCCGGTCATCGCCTCGGCGGTCGCCATCTGGTTCATCGTCACCTCGCGAAGCATGGAACTGCCCGGCAGTTGGGCCGACTGGATGACGAATTTCGCCGGCCGCGTCAGCGATGGCTGGACGGCGCTCAAGCTGCGCCTCAATCGGCGCTACACATCCGGCCAGGGAGCCTGACGATGGGCTGGACCCTGGGCCGCTACTTCTTCTTTCGCTACGTGTCGATCACGATCTGGTTCTTCATCGGCCTTCTGGCGCTGGTGTTCCTGATCGACTTCACCGAGCTGTCCGGCCGCATCACCGGCCTGCCGGGCTTCACCTACGGCACGGCGGTCGCGATCTCGGCGCTGAGGATGCCGATGATCATGCTGCAGACGGTGCCGTTCGTCGGCCTGTTCTCGGCGATGGCGACGCTGGTGTCGCTCAACCGAAAATACGAGCTGGTGATTGCGCGCTCGGCCGGAGTGTCGGCCTGGCAGTTTCTGTTGCCCTGCTGCATCGGTGCGCTGTTATTCGGCATATTGTCGGTCGGCGTGCTCAATCCGATCGCCGCGCATGGCTTCTCATGGTCGGAGCAGATGGAAAACCAGCTGCGATCCGGCAATTCGAACGCGGTGGCGGCCGATGCCACGCCGTGGATCCGCCAGAAAACCAACTCCGGCGATACCATCATCGGCGCCCGCGCCATCCTGAACCAGGGCCTGGAAATGGCCGACACCGTGTTCTTCGTCCTCGATCCGCAGGGCAATATCGTCGAGCGCAAGGACGCGGCGCGGGCCTTTCTGCGCGACGGCTACTGGGAATTGCAGGACGTCAAGGTGTTCAAGGACGGCAACATCCGTTCCGAAACGACCGACCAGTTGCCGACCAACCTCAAGCCGGAATTCGTGCAGGAACGGCTGGCGCGCCCCGAAACCATCCCGTTTTACGACCTTCCCGGCAAGATTGAGGTTGCCCGCTCCTTCGGCCTCAAGGCAAATGCCTTCGCCATGCAGTTCGATTCGCTGGTGGCGTTACCGTTCCTGCTTGTGGCCATGACGCTGATTGCGGCAACAGTTTCAATGCGATTTGCGAGGATGGGGCAGTCGGCAACGATGATTCTGGGTGGCGTCCTCGCCGGCTTTCTGCTTTATGTCGTTTCGGTATTGGTCAAGGCATTCGGCGTGGCGGGATTCGTGCCCACAGCCGTGGCTGCATGGGTTCCGGTTGTCGTGGCTATGTTCTTTGGGGTGACATTCCTGCTATACAAGGAAGACGGCTAGTGAGGGAGGCGGCTTTGCGCAGCCATAGGCAGGCCGGTTTGGCGCGCCTCTATTCGGCGAGCGCCTTGGCATGCCTGCTCGCCTGTGGCGTGCTGACGGCCCCTGCGCTGGCGCAGGACGTCACCGACGTGGCAACGAAGGTTCCCTCCGGCTCCCAGATGCTGCTGGCGGCCGACACGCTCGTCTATAACAATGACAACCAGACGGTCACCGCCATCGGCGGCGTCCAGATCGACTATGGCGGCAACAAGCTCGTCGCCCAGCGCGTCGTCTATGATCGAAACACCAAGCGGCTGGTTGCCAGCGGCAATGTGGAGATCGTCAACAGCGACGGCACCAAGATCAACTCGCAGCATATCGATATTACCGACGATTTCGCTGACGGTTTCGTCAATGCGCTGCGCGTCGAAACGCCCGAAAAAGCCTATTTCGCCGCCGAAAGCGCCGAGCGCATGGGCGGCGTGCTGACAACGTTCCACAACGGCGTCTATACGGCCTGCGAGCCTTGCGAAGACAAGCCGGACAAGGCGCCGACCTGGCGGATCAAAGCCAGGAAGATCATCTGGAACGGCGAAAAGAAAACGGTTCGCTTCGAGAACGCGAATTTCGAATTCTTCGGTTTCCCGCTGGCTTATCTGCCGGCGTTCGAGATCGCCGACCCGACGGTCAAGCGCAAAAGTGGCTTCCTGATCCCCAGCATCGGCTACAACAATCGTCTCGGCGGCGGCGTCAAAGTCCCCTACTACTTCGCTTTGTCGCCGACCTACGACCTCACCGTTACCGGCAGCGGCTACACCAAGCAGGGTTTCCTCGGCGAGGCCGAGTGGCGCCAGCGCTTCAACAATGGCCAATACACGCTGAAGCTTGCCGGAATCAACCAGCAGGACCCTGGCGCTTTCCGTGATTTCGCGGCTTTCCCCGGCGGCTACAATGTCAATTCGGGGCCAGCAGGCGATCCGAACAAGTTCCGCGGCATGATGGGCACCAAGGGCCAGTTCGCCATCAATCCGCGCTGGGACTTCGGCTGGGATATCCTGCTTCAGACCGACAAGAATTTTTCGCGTACCTATACGATCGAAGGCTACAACGACGCCGTGCATCAATCGTCGGTCTACCTGACCGGCCTAAACGACCGCAACTATTTCGATGTGCGCGCCATGCGCTTCCAGGTTCAGGAGAACACACCGGACGGCAACGTCGCATCGCGCAGCGACAAGCAGCCCTGGGTGTTGCCGTCGCTCGATTATGCCTACATCCCCGACATGTCGGTGGCCGGCGGCCAGCTGTCGTTCAACGTCAATGCGCGCATCATCCGCCGCGACGATCTCGATCAGGCCTATTTTACCCCCTATGTGCCGGGCTCAGGCGTCCAGCGCGTGCGCGGCATCGAGGGCGACTCCGGTCGCCTCACCGCCGAGGCCGAATGGAAGCGTACCTTCACCACGGACGGCGGATTGCAGTTGACGCCCCTTCTGGCTCTGCAGGGCGACGTCGACTATCTCAACGCTTCTTCGGCTTCGCTGACTGCGGTAAACCAGATGGCAACGAATGTCGGTGCCTCCGACGACATGCGGTCCTCCTTCGCCCGGTACATGGCGACCGCCGGACTTGAAATGCGCTGGCCGGTGCTGTTTTCGATGGCCGGCTCCAGCCATATCGTCGAGCCGATGGCGCAGGTCTTCATGCGCCCGAACGAGCAGTATGTCGGCGGGCTCGCCGTTCCCAACGAGGACGCACAGAGCTTCGTCTTCGATGCCACGACGCTGTTCGAGCGCGACAAGTTCTCCGGCTACGACCGCGTCGAAGGCGGCAGCCGCGCCAATGTCGGGTTCCGCTATTCGGGCGCCTATGACAATGGCTGGGGCACCAACGCCATCTTTGGCCAATCCTACCAGCTGGGCGGGCGCAACTCGTTCGATTCACCGGATCTGGTCAATGCGGGCGCCGATTCCGGCCTGGAGACTTCAACCTCCGACTATGTCGGCCTTGTCGGCTTCAGCAGCCCGAGCGGCTTCTCCGGTTCGCTCAGCGGCCGCTTCGACGAGCAGACCTTCGAAGTTCGCCGTGCCGAGGTGAAGGCCGCCTATTCCGGGCTGCCGGTTTCGCTGAGCGCCAAATACGCCTTCATCCAGGCGCAGCCGCTCTATGGTTTCACCACCGACCGCCACGAAGTCACGCTCGGCGCCTCGACACACCTGGCCGAAAACTGGCGCGTCTTCGGCACCGGCACCTACGACCTGCAACAAAGCGTGCTGGTCAAGGACGGCGTCGGCTTTGCCTACAATGATTCCTGCTTCACCTACCTGATGACGTACTCGGAATCACGCGACATCAACACCAAGGAAGTGTCGCAGAATGTCGGCTTCAACCTGTCGTTCCGCACGCTCGGCGATTTCGGCTCGTCCCAAAGCTCGATCGACTCCATCCAGTAGAGCCGGCTGACGACATCGTTTTGCCGCATAAAGCGGGCACGGATTTCCCCAATATCGGGCTGGAATCGGCCAAAACCGGGCTAGAATTGGATGCTTTCGATGAGGAAATACCTGTTTTCGGCAGGATTCGCGCTCCTGTTGGCGGCGACCTCGGTCTCCGTCACCATGATAGTACCGCCGGCCTTCGCCAGTGAAATCAAGTATGTCGTCAACAACATGCCGATCACCACCGGCGACATCGCGCACCGGGCTGCCTTCCTGAAACTGCAGCGCAAGAAGGGTGACGCGGGTCAGGAAATGATCGACCAGACGCTGCGTATGGCGGAGGCCAGGCGTCTCGGCATCCGCATCTCCGACGCCCAGGTAGAGGCTGCCTATCAGCGCTTTGCCTCGAGCAACAAGATGCAGCTCAAGCAGCTCGACGGTGTCATGGCGCAGTCCGGCGTGACCAAGGAGCATTTCAAGGAATTCATCCGCTCCCAGATGGCGTGGAACCAGGCGCTGAGCGCACGCTACAGCGGCGGCGGCGGGGAGGTGAGCGAACAGGATCTGGTCAAGCGCATGCTCGAAAAAGGCGGCGCCAAGCCAAGCGCCACCGAGTACATGCTGCAGCAGGTGATCTTCGTGGTGCCGAAGGCCGAACGCAGTGCCACACTCGCCAAACGCAAGCGCGAGGCTGAAGCCATGCGCGCCCGCTTCAATGGCTGCAACACCACGCGTGAATTCGCCAAGGGTCTGATCGACGTCACCGTTCGCGACCTCCCCCGATTGCTGGCGCCGCAACTGCCGCCGGACTGGGCCGAGCAGATCAAGGCCACCAAGCTGGGCGGCGCCACGGCCGTGCGCGAGACCGATCGCGGCATTGAATTCATCGGCATCTGCTCGTCGCGAGAGGTTTCCGACGACAAGGCGGCCCAGATGGTGTTCCAGAGCGAAGGCAGCGGCGACAAGAACGCCGACGAGCTCTCGGCCAAGTATGTCGAAGAGCTGAAGGCGAAAGCCAAGATCGTTACGCGCTGAACCGGCCCAGCCGTGCATGAGACAGAGCTTCCGCTGGCGCTGAGCGTCGGCGATCCATCCGGCGTCGGTCCGGAAATCGCCATTGCCGCGTGGCAGAGCGCCCGCGGTTCCGGTGCCGCACCCTTCTATCTTCTCGCCGATCCGGCGCTGATTGCCGCGCGGGCGCGCCGGCTCGGCGCGGCGGTGGCAATCGCCGAGACGGTGCCGGCCCAAGCAGCTGGTGTCTTTCAACACGCCTTGCCCGTGGTGCCGCTGGCGGCCCACTTCACCGACGATCCCGGCCGGCCCGACCCGGCCAATGCCGCCGGTATCATCGAGGCCATCGATCGCGCCGTCGCCGACTGCCTTGCCGGTCACGCGGCCGCGGTCGTCACCTGCCCGATCGCGAAGAAGCCGCTTTACGATGCCGGCTTCGGCTTTCCCGGTCACACCGAATATCTGGCGCATCTGGCCTCGCTCCACACCGGCGGCACGGTGACGCCGGTGATGCTGCTCGCCGGCCCCGAATTGCGCACCGTTCCGGTCACCATCCACATCGCGCTGGCCGAGGTGCCGAAGACGCTGACGACGGAGCTGATCGTTGCCATCGCGCGCATCACCGCCGGCGATCTTGCACGCCGTTTCGGCATCGCCAGGCCGAGGCTCGCGCTTGCCGGCCTCAATCCGCATGCCGGCGAAAGCGGCGCCATGGGGACAGAGGACGAGCGCATCATTCGTCCTGCGGTCGACATGTTGCGGGCGCAAGGCATCGATGCCTTCGGGCCGCTGCCGGCCGATACGATGTTTCATGCGCGCGCCCGCGCCGGCTATGACGTGGCGGTCTGCATGTATCATGACCAGGCGTTGATCCCGGCCAAGGCGCTGGCCTTCGACGAGGCCGTCAACGTCACGCTTGGCCTGCCGTTCATCCGCACCTCGCCCGATCACGGCACAGCCTTCGACATCGCCGGCAAGGGCATCGCACGTCCCGACAGCCTGATCGCGGCGCTGATGCTGGCCCGCCGGCTGGCCGATACCGGCGCAAAGCCCGCAGCTGCATGAGCCACAAATCATGAGCCCAAATCATGAGCCCAAAATTCATGAGCATTGACGGGCTGCCGCCGCTGCGCGAGGTGATCGAGCGCCATGGACTGCAGGCAAAGAAGGCGCTTGGCCAGAATTTCCTGCTCGACCTCAATTTGACCGGCAAGATCGCGCGCGTCGCCGGGGACCTTAGCGACAGTACGGTAATCGAGGTCGGCCCCGGCCCCGGCGGGCTGACCAGGGCGCTGCTCGCTGCCGGTGCCCGCCGCGTCGTCGCCATCGAGCGCGACGAACGCTGCCTTGCGGCCTTGGCCGAGGTCTCCAACCACTATCCGGGCCGGCTCGAGGTGATCAGCGGCGATGCGCTGAAGACGGATTTTGCCGCTCTTGCCAAGACCGCGTCACAAGGCGGCCCGGTGAGGATTGCCGCCAACCTGCCCTACAATATCGGCACCGAGCTGTTGATCCGTTGGCTGACCGTGGCGGACTGGCCACCCTTCTATCAATCGATGACGCTGATGTTCCAGCGCGAGGTGGCCGAGCGCATTGTCGCCGGTGCCGGCAGCGATGCTTATGGCCGGCTCGGCGTGCTGGCGGGCTGGCGGACCGAGGCGAGGATCGCCTTCGACGTGCCGCCGCAAGCGTTCACGCCGCCACCCAAGGTAACGTCCTCGGTGGTGCATCTGGTGCCGCGCGCCAGCCCTTTGTCAACCGACGTGAAAAAACTCGGTCGCGTCACCGAAGCCGCTTTCGGCCAGCGCCGGAAAATGCTGCGGCAGAGCGTGAAGAGCCTGGGTGGCGAGGCACTGCTGACGCGCGCCGGCATCGATCCGACCCGGCGTGCGGAGACGCTCAGCGTCGAGGAATTCGTGCGGCTGACAAACGCGGTTTGACCGGCGGCGCTAGTCGGCCGTGGACCCAAATCGCATCCTGTGTGACAGCGACGACAAGCAGCATATAGCGGCATGCAGTTGCCGGTGAGTCGCCGAGCGTGATATTGTCGTCATATGAAAAAGAGTACCTCAAGCCTCCGCCCGACCCAAAATGGCCAGTTTGTCCTGACCAGCGGCAGGGGCGAAAAAATCAGCGCGATTGAAGGCTTGAAGCTATCGCAACGTATGGGCTTCATTCTGAAGGAAAGCCGTGAGCGCGGCCTGAGCGGGGATGAGCGCAGGGCGCTTATCAAGGACCAAGTAACCCGCAAGAAGTAGGATCGGCAGGTGGTCTATGCCGCTGAACATGATCCGCTGTGCTACCCAGGCACGACCGTTCTCCGCAACAGGCTGAATATCAAAGACCAGGCCCAACTCGATGAATTCGAGTTGGCACTTTTCCTGACCAGGGCCGACGAACATATCCCCGCAGGCCGTCTGGATTTCGAGCACTACAAGGCGTCGATCATCACCTGTTCCAGGACGTTTATGAATGGGCGGGAGAGGTTCGCGCCATCCCCATCGGCAAGGGGGGCAACTGGTTCTGCTATCCTGAGTATATCAACCAGGAAATGCATAGAATTTTCGGCGAACTCGCCGACGGTGATTATCTCTGCGAACTCGACCTCGACGCCTTCGCCGTTCGGGCCGCGCATGTTTTGGCCGAAATCAATGCCGTCCACCCGTTTCGCGAAGGCAACGGCCGCACGCAGCTTACCTTTCTGGCAATGCTGATGGAGAATGCAGGATTCCCATTCAATGCCGATATGCTCGGTCGCGAAAACGTCCTGAATGCGATGATTGAGAGCTTTGCCGGCGAGGAAACCCCATTGGCAGAACTCATAAAAGATATCGCCAGCCAGTAACAGATGTCCACAGCGTCATATTGCCAGATCGTTTGCCAAAGACGCCCTTCATGGGGACAGCCGGCCATCGGGGAACGACAGCTGCCTATTCCGTCTTCTCGTCCAGCAACCCCGAGACGAAATCGAACAGCCCGGGCCGGCGGTCGCGCCGCAGCCTTTCCGCCGTCACGATGCCACGCACTTCGGCGAAGGCGCGGTCGAGATCGTCGTTGACGATGACAAAGTCATATTCCTTCCAGTGCTCGATCTCGTTGCGGGCGTTCTTCAGCCTGGTCTCGATCACGTGCTCCTGGTCCTCGGCGCGGCGCTTGAGGCGCGACTTCAATTCCTTCATCGACGGCGGCAGGATGAAGATCGAGACGATGTCGGCGCGCATCTTCTCCTTGAGCTGCTGGGCGCCTTGCCAGTCGATGTCGAAGAGCATGTCACGGCCCTGCGCCAGCGCCAGTTCGGCCGGCTCGCGCGGCGTCGCGTAGCAATTGCCGTGCACCTCGGCCCATTCGAGCAACGCGTCGGAATCGCGCAGCCGCTCGAACTCGCGCGTGGTGCGGAAGTGATAGTGGACGCCCTCGATCTCCGAGCCGCGGCGTGGCCTGGTGGTGACCGAGACCGATAATTCCAGGCTGCCGTCGCTTTCCAGCAGGTTGCGCGCGATCGTCGACTTGCCGGCGCCCGACGGCGACGACAGGACCAGCATCAGCCCGCGGCGGCGAATGCGGGATCCGAGATCCCTGGCAACCATCGGCTTCTTGCCACCCATTCGGGTTTACTCCAGATTCTGGACCTGTTCGCGAAACTGGTCGACCACCGCCTTCAGTTCCAGCCCGATGGCGGTGACAGTGGCGGCGTTCGACTTGGAACACAGCGTATTCGATTCGCGGTTGAATTCCTGCGCCAGAAAATCGAGCTTGCGGCCGATGGCGCCGCCATTTGCCAGCAGCGCTCTGCCCGACGCCACATGCGTCTTCAGCCGATCGATCTCTTCACGGATATCGGCCTTGGTGGCCAGGAACGCCGCTTCCATGTGCAGCCGGCCGGCATCGAGATTGGCCGACGCATCCATCAGCAGCCGCACCTGTTCGGCGATCCGCTCGCGGATCGCCGCCGGTTCGCGCGACGGGTCGGCCTCGGCTTGAAGCGTCAGCGCCTCAATGGCGTCGATATGGCCGGAAAGCAGCGAACGCAGCGCTTCGCCCTCGTTCTGGCGTGCCTGCTCGAGACCTGTAAGCGCCGTTTCCAGCGCGGACAGGATTGACGCGTCGAGTGCTGCCCGCACCTCCTCGGTTTCGCTGGTTTCAGGGATATCGAGCACGCCGCGCAGGGAAAGCAGACCGTCGGCAGTTGCCGGACCAACACCGAACTGGTCCTGCAGCCGCTTGGCCAAGCCCGCCAGATCCCTGAGGAAGGCTTCGTTGACCACTGGCTGCGCCTGCTGGCCGGCGGCGCGACCGACGGTCAGCGTCGCCTGGAAATTGCCACGCGAAAAGCGCTTCTGCAGCGTCTGCCGCACAGTCGGTTCGAGCCGCTCGAAACCTTGCGGCAGCCGCAACCTGACCTCGACGCTCTTGCCGTTGACCGACTTGACCTCCCAGGCGATCGAGGCGCCGTCATGTTCGGCAACAGTGCGTGCAAATCCGGTCATGCTCTGCAAATTCATGATGCGGCTCGTGTCTCCCTGATGGTCCGATTCTAACAATTGCGCATGCGTTCGATATCACGGGCAGCGCGAATGTCAGAATCGCAATACCGGCAAGATCTTGATTTCCGCTGTCGTTTCGATCTCGCTGGGCTGAAATCGAGAAGCAGAGGCACCCGAGCAAGACCGAAAACGCTTCGAACCCCGCTGTTCGTTCAAAGCAGCAGCGCGTCCGCCTCTGTCCGCATCGCTTAAGGTCGATCCGTCTGAAAGCGCCGGCCTGCTACTGGGCGGCACCCGTATCGCCGGCATCACCGCTGTCACCGGCGGCATCGCCACTTGCGTCACCGTTGTCGTCGCCATCCGCCGGCGCATCGGTCTGGCCCGGAGTCTTGGCGCCCTTGGCGGCGTCTTCAGCCTGCTTCTTCTGCAGTGCCCGATAGCGGGCAACGTTCTCATTGTGCTCGGCAAGCGTGGTGGCAAAGACGTGGCCGCCGGTGCCGTCGGCGACGAAATAGAGATCATCGGTCTTCGACGGGTTGGCGACGGCTTCGAGCGCGGCGCGGCCGGGATTGGCGATCGGCGTCGGCGGCAGGCCATTGATCAGATAGGTGTTGTAAGGCGTCTGTTTCTGGATGTCAGATTGATAAATCGGCCGGTCGGCGGGTTTGCCCTTGCCGCCGAACAGGCCGTAAATGATGGTCGGATCGGATTGCAGCCGCATGCCCTTGGCCAGACGGTTGAGGAAGACGGCGGCAACGCGCGAGCGCTCGTCGCCCCGGCCGGTTTCCTTTTCGACGATCGAGGCCAAGGTGACGAAGTCGTCGACATTGGCCAGAGGCAGGTCGGGCGCGCGCCGCTGCCAGACCTCGTCGACCAGCTTCTTCTGGTCGGCGAGCAGCTTGTCGACCATCTGTTGGCGCGTGGCGCCGCGGGTAAAGCGCAGCGTGTCGGTGGCGAGGCTGCCCTCAGCCGGCTTGGCGGCCGGCATGTCGCCGGTCAGCGCATCCTGCTCGGCGATGCGCTGCAGCGCCTGCTCGACCGTCAGGCCCTCGGGAATGGTCAGCGAATACATCACCGACTTGCCGCTCTTCAGAAGCTCCATGATGTCGCGCATGGAGGCGCGCGGCTTTATCTCGTATTCGCCTGCCTTCAGCGCTGAATCATTGCCATAGACCCGCACGGCGATGCGGAAGATGCGGGCATCGCTGATCAGCCCACGCCGTTCGAGCTGGTCGGCAATATCCTGGACGCCGGTGCTCGGCTTGACCAGGAAGGTGTCGCCGGCCACCGACGGGCCCGGTTCGTTGAATGCCTGCTTGCCGAAATAGAGCGAAACGCCGGCGGCGAGGATCATCAACATCACCGCGGAGATGACGAAGTTCATGAACACGACGACTTGGCTGCGCGAGGCGCGCGAGCGCTTTGGTGGTGGTGTGCCGGCTTCCGGGCGCAAAGCTTCGGCCGCGGTCTTCGGCACGATCGGGCCGGTCTGCTGGTTTTGTCCGAATTGTCCGCTGCCGCCCGGATTGGTGTTCATTAGCGCCCTACCATCTGATCTCTTAGAGCGACCATGCGCCCGATTGGACGCACAGCGTGCCCTAACATTTCAAGCCTACGCATCGTGCTTTTAAAAAAAGCGCCTTCGGTTTCAGGCCGATGCGACGAATCCCCAGCGGCAGAGTAGGCTTGAATATGGCAAAATTGACGACAGACCGCTGGCGCGCCGGTCGATACCGCAATCAGCCTGTATAACGCTGGAATACCAGCGAAGCGTTGGTGCCGCCGAAGCCGAAGGAGTTGGACAGCGCCACGTCGACCTGGCGATGCCGTGGCGTGTTCGGAACAAGATCGATCGCGGTTTCGCGTTCCGGGTTGTCAAGATTGATGGTGGCTGGCGCGATGTTGTCTCTGATAGCGAGGATCGAAAAGATCGCCTCGGCGGCGCCCGCGGCACCCAGGAGATGGCCGATCGACGACTTGGTCGATGACATCGAGATTTTCGAGGCGGCGTTGCCGACCAGCCGCTCGACGGCGCCGAGTTCGATCGTGTCGGCCATGGTCGAGGTGCCGTGCGCGTTGATGTAGTCGACGTCGGCGGGCGTCAGCTTGGCCCGGTTCAGCGCCGCCGTCATGCAGCGGAAGGCGCCGTCGCCGTCTTCGGCCGGTGCAGTGATGTGATAGGCATCGCCGGTCAGGCCGTAGCCGGTGACCTCGGCATAGATCTTGGCGCCGCGCGCCTTGGCGTGTTCGAGTTCTTCCAGCACGACGACCCCGGCGCCCTCGCCCATGACGAAGCCGTCACGGTCGCGGTCATAGGGACGCGAGGCCTTCTCAGGCGTGTCGTTGCGGTCGGTGGACAGTGCCCGGCAAGCAGCGAAGCCGGCAAGCGATAGTCTGGTCACCGGCGATTCCGCGCCGCCGGCCAGCATCACGTCGGCATCGCCGAAGATGATCAGCCGGGCGGCATCGCCAATGGCGTGCGCGCCGGTCGAGCAGGCGGTGACGACGGCGTGGTTGGGGCCTTTCAGCCCATGCCGGATCGATACCTGGCCAGATACCAGGTTGATAATGTTGCCGGGAATGAAGAATGGACTGATACGGCGCGGTCCGCGCTCTTTCAGGATGATAGCGTTCTCGGCGATGCCCTCGAGGCCGCCAATGCCGGAGCCGATCATGACGCCGGTGGCGCAGCGCTCGGCTTCGGTGCTGGGCTCCCAGCCGGAATCCTTCAGCGCTTCGTCGGCGGCCGCAATCCCGTAAAGGATGAAGTCGCCGATCTTGCGCAGTTCCTTGGGCTCCAGCACGGCTTCGGGATTGAGCGTGCCGTTGGTGCCGTCACCGCGCGGAATGACGTGGGCGATCTTGCAGGCAAGATCTTCCACTTCGAACTCGGTGACGCGCTTGGCGGCGCTGCGGCCGGTCAGCAGTTCCTTCCAGCTGTGCTCGAAGCCCATGCCGAACGGTGAAACCAGGCCGAGGCCCGTGACGACGACACGCCTCATCGCAGGTCCTCCCCGGTGATGACTGCGGATAGCGTCAGGCCGAAGCCTTGTCGATGTACTTCACGGCATCGCCGACGGTCAGGATGGTCTCGGCCGCATCGTCCGGAATCTCGACGCCGAACTCTTCTTCGAACGCCATGACGAGTTCGACCGTGTCGAGGCTGTCCGCGCCCAGATCATCGATGAAGCTCGCCTGCTCCGTCACCTTGTCGGCATCGACGCCAAGATGTTCGATGACGATCTTCTTGACGCGCTCTGCGGTGTCACTCATTTGGGCATCCTCGTCTTTTGTTTGTCTGTCTTCGTTAGCGGGCAGAATGCCGCTAATCAAGCTGAAAGATGGTCCTGCCGGAAACGCAACGATGCCGGACCGGTTTTTGCCCGAACCGCCGGGTTGCGGGCCGCATTACACGAAAAATGGCTGAGGTCCAAGGCGAAATGGTCTCTTTTCACAAGCCGGCCATGTCTTCTTATCACCCGGCAATATCCTGTCAGATCATGGCCATGCCACCGTTGACATGGATGGTCTGGCCGGTGACGTAGGCTGCCTCGTTGGAGGCGAGATAGGCGACGGCCGACGCCACTTCAACACTCGTGCCCATGCGGCGCGTCGGGATCGCGGCCATTATCGCGTCTTTCTGCTTGTCGTTGAGCTTGTCGGTCATGGCCGATTCGATAAAGCCCGGGGCGACGCAGTTGACGGTGATGTTGCGGGTGGCGATCTCCTGCGCCAGCGACTTGGAAAAGCCGATCATGCCGGCCTTGGAGGCGCAATAATTGGTCTGGCCAGGATTGCCGGTGACGCCGACCACCGAGGTGATGTTGATGATGCGGCCATGGCGGCGGCGCATCATCGGATGGGTCAGCTCGCGGGTCAGCCGGAACACGGCGGTGAGGTTCACCTCCAGCACGCTGTCCCAATCCGCGTCCGCCATGCGCACGAACAGGCCGTCCTTGGTGATGCCGGCATTGTTGACCAGTATGTCGACGCCTTCGAGTTCGGCTTCGGCCTTCTGGCCAAGCGCCTTGACCTCGTCACGGTCGGCAAGATTGGCCGGGAACAGCTTTACCCGGTCGCCGAGTTCGCCGGCCAGGGTCTCCAGTTTCTCGATGCGGGTGCCGTGCAGGCCGACAATGGCGCCTTGCGCATGCAGCACCCGGGCAATCGCCTCGCCAATGCCGCCCGATGCGCCGGTGACGAGCGCCTTGCGGCCGGTCAGTTCGAACATTTTCGTCTCCTGATCTTAAGAGAACACCCTTCCCACGGGAGGGGTTGAATCGCCAGTGGATTATGCAAGCGCGGCCAGCGCCGCCTCGACTTCGGCCGGCGTGCCGACGGCCGATGTGGCGATGTCGCGGTTGATCCGCCGCGCCAGGCCGGAAAGCACCTTGCCGGCGCCGATCTCATAGAGCGTGGCGACGCCATTGGCGCCGAACCACTCCACCGTTTCGCGCCAGCGCACGCGGCCGGTGATCTGCTCGACCAGGCGGCGCGCGATCTCGTCGGGGTCGCTGGTCGGGGCTACAGTGACGTTGGAGACGACGGGCACGACCGGTGCATTCTTGGTCACGCCGGCCAGCGCCTCGCGCATGACATCGGCCGCCGGCGCCATCAGCGCCGAATGGAAGGGTGCGGAGACCTGCAGCATCAGCGCCCGCTTGGCGCCCTTTTCGGTGCACAGTTTCGCGGCGAGTTCCACCGCCGCCCTGGCGCCGGAGATCACCAGCTGGCCGCCGCCATTGTCGTTGGCGATCTGGCAGACCTTGCCGGATCCCGTTGCGGCCTCGGTGCAAGCGGCTTCGACGTCGGGCTGTTCCAGTCCGATGATCGCCGCCATGGCGCCCTCGCCGGCCGGCACCGCCGCCTGCATGGCGTTGCCGCGGATGCGCAGCAGCCGGGCAGCATCGGCGACCGAAACGAAACCGGCCGCGGCAAGGGCGGAATATTCGCCGAGCGAATGACCGGCAACGTAGGCAACCTTGTCCTTCAGCGAAAAGCCGCGCGCTTCCAGCGAGCGGATTCCCGCCAGCGAGACCGCCATCAGCGCCGGCTGGGCATTGGCAGTCAGGGTCAGCGCCTCTTCCGGGCCTTCCCAGATCAGTTTCGACAGCTTTTCGCCCAGCGCATCATCGACTTCCTCGAACACCCTGCGTGCCTCGGGGAAGGCGTCGGCGAGGTCCTTGCCCATGCCGACAGCCTGGCTGCCCTGTCCCGGAAAGGTGAATGCGACGGCCATTTGGGCGCTCTCCAGCGGCTGATTTTTACTGCCTGTGACGCAAGGCGGACCGCCAAGTCAAGCCCGGAGGGGGCATTTCGGCTCTCGCTTGAACCGGAGCTGACCTCGAGTCCCTGTTCCCAAAGGCTTTTTGCCGATCACACCTGATGAAAACCGCTCACGAATCGTTTGCTGGCTCTTCTTATTTTCGCCACAGGCGCTAGCTTTTGCATGACAGTTCTATGACAGAACGGTGGCGCGAGTGGAAATACGCGTTGCTTGGGCCGGGGGAAGAGACGTGGCTAGGATCAGGAAGGGCGCGGCCGTACCCGCGCCACAGTTCTTGGAAGACGATCCGTCCACCGGCTACCTGCCGGGGCGCAGATGGCCGGTCATCCGCTACGGTCTGGTCACGCTGCTTGCCTCCGCCATCCTGGTGTTCGCCATCGAATGGATCGTGCGCGGCGACTTCTTCGGCACGGTCGACTTCTTCCTGCAGCCATTCAAGCCGGGCTGGACCACCATCATTGTCTTTGCATTGGTGCTGATGGGACTGGACGCCGTGCTTGGCCGCAGTCACCAGAGCCTGATGATCGTGGCGCCGCTGACGCTGGCGCTGGCCTTTGTCGGGCATCAGAAGTCGCATTATCTCGGCGATCCGCTCTACCCAACCGATTTTCTTTATTCGCGCCAGATCATGGCACTGATGCCGCTCCTGGTGCGCGAACGGCCTTGGACGGCGCTCGCCATGGCGGTCGGCATCGTCGCCGGCCTGTCGCTGCTGATCTATGGCTGGCGGTTGTGGCGCCGCAAGGTTCCGGTCCTCAGCCGCAAAGGGCGGCTGGCGCGGCTGACGCTGGCAGTGCCGCTGCTCGCCTTCTTCGTCTCAATCATGGACTACGCCACCTTCTCGTGGACCCGCGACCGGCTGCAGATCATCCCGATCATGTGGGACCAGAAGGAGAACTACGCCTCCAACGGGTTTGCGCTGGCCTTCGCGCTCAACGTGCCGATGGCGCATGTCTCGGCGCCGGCGGGCTATTCCGACAAGGCGATCGACGCGATCGACAGGCCTGCTGTGGCGGCCTCGGTACCGGATGAGAAACCCGACATCATCGTGGTGATGAGCGAATCTTTCTGGGATCCGACCAAGCTGCCCGGCGTCACAATCACGCCTGACCCGATCCCCAATGTGCGGGCGCTGCGTTCCGGCTATATGTTTTCGCCGGAATTCGGCGGCATGACCGCCAACATCGAATTCGAGGCGCTGACCGGCTTTTCCAATGCCTTCCTGCCGGCGGGCTCGATCCCCTACCAGCAATATGTGCGCACACCGACGCCGTCGCTGGCGACCTTCCTGAAAAGCGAGGGATACCGGGCGCGCGCCATCCATCCGGGCACCAACTGGTTCTGGAACAGGGGCGCCGTCTATGCCGATTTCGGCTTCAACGATTTCCGCTCGGAAGAGACGCTGCCGCCACTGGAAAAGCGCGGGCCGCTGGCTTCCGATGCGTCGATGACCGACGAGATCATCGCAGAGGCCGACGCCAGCGAGCGGCCGGTGTTCTTCTTCGCCGTCAGCCTGCAGAACCACGGTCCCTACGAGCCGTACCGCTATTACAATCCGACCCACAAGGTCGCGGCACCGATCAGCACATGGGCGCGGGAATCGCTGCTCAGCTACGCCGAAGGCTCCGCCGATGCCGACCGTGGCCTCGAACGATTGATCGAATGGGCGAAGAAGCGCGAGCGGCCGACGGTCATCGCCTTCTTCGGCGACCATCTGCCGCCGCTCGGCCCCGTCTATGTCGAAACCGGTTACCTGAAGGACAATGTCGCGCCGCGCAAGGAACCGACGCCGGAGGCGGCACTGGAGCATCATCAGACGCCGCTGGTCATCTGGTCTAACCGCACCGGTCCGGCGCAGGATATGGGCGCGGTGAGCCCGGCCTTCCTGCCCTACCACATCCTGACAACGGCCGGGATCACGCACCCCTACTACACCGGCTTCCTGGGCGCGCTGCGCGAACGCTATCGCGTCGTCGACCGCAATCTGCTTCTGACACCGTCAGGTGAGGCCACGCCGGACTGGGCGCGGCAGAAGGAAGTTGATCCGGCGATCAACGATTTCCGCCTGCTGCAATACGACATGATGTTCGGCAAGCGTAAGGCGGCTCCGGACTTCTTCCCCGAAACGATCAACGGTCGTACCCCGCATACGAGTTGATGCCTGGTCTTTTCCAACCCTGCGACGCCAGGACGCTGTCCGGAGCATGCGTTACCCTTGCCTTCCAGCCAAATTGCTATATAGACGCCCGCAATCTGCCGGTCCTTGCTGGGGGCTGAACGGAGGGCCGGAGGTTTTATCCAAAACCTTCGTGTGAAGCCAGAAGCGCTTCCGCCTCCCGTGTCTCCGCTCTCGACCGTCTCGAAATGCTCCTTTCTTCCTCGCCCCCCTCGGGACCAGCGGGTCAGAGAAGTTGCAGAGGCTTTTGCCGCGAGGATCCGGGAGAGAAACGAAGAAAGGCACTGAACCACTATGGCTCTATACGAACATGTGTTCCTTGCCCGGCAGGACCTCTCGCAGCAGCAGGTCGATGCGCTTGTCGAACAGTACAAGGGCGTCATCTCCGCAAATGGCGGGTCCGTCGGCCGGGTCGAGAACTGGGGACTGAAGTCCCTCACCTACCGGGTCAACAAGAACCGGAAGGCTTACTACACGCTTATGGACCTCAACTGCCCGCCGGCAGCGCTCAACGAGATGGAGCGCCAGATGGGCCTGTCCGAGGACGTGCTGCGTTTCCTGACCGTCAAGGTCGAGGCGCATGAGGAAGGCCCGTCGGCCATGATGCAGAAGCGCGAAGAGCGCTCGGAACGCGGCGGCTTCGGCGACCGCGACCGTGGTGATCGTGGTCCGCGCTCGTTCGGCGACCGTGATCGCGGCGACCGTGGCGATCGTCCGCCGCGCTCATTTGGCGACGCCGGTGGTGATCGTGGTCCGCGCCGTCCGCGCGAAGGCGTTGAAGGAGGTGCAGAATAATGGTCGACATCAATCAGATCCCGACCCGGCGCCCGTTCCATCGCCGCCGCAAGACCTGCCCGTTCTCCGGCGCCAACGCGCCCAAGATCGACTACAAGGACGTGCGTCTTCTGCAGCGCTACATTTCCGAGCGCGGCAAGATCGTGCCGTCGCGCATCACCGCCGTCAGCCAGAAGAAGCAGCGCGAACTCGCCAAGGCGATCAAGCGCGCCCGCTTCCTCGGCCTGCTGCCCTACGTGGTTCGCTAAGACTTTCGGGCGGGCGGTTCGCCGCCCGCTTCCTTCTCCCACGGCGACGGGCGCCGCAGGGGTAATTTGATGATGCATGTCGTTGTCCCAAAACCGGGACCACTCTTGGCGACGTGCATTGAAATCCCGAGTTGAGGTGAAAAGCCTCTAACTGCCGCGACAGGCAGGACAGCGACACCGGCGCCAAGGCGCTCAGAGCTTCCTGACCTGTTCCATTCAATTCGGCGCCGATCCCGCGGTCGGTGCCCAGACGAAGGAACAAGACCATGCAAGTGATTCTTCTCGAACGCGTTTCCCGCCTCGGCCAGATGGGCGATACCGTCAAGGTCAAGGACGGCTTTGCCCGCAACTTCCTCTTGCCGCAGGGCAAGGCGCTGCGCGCCAACGAAGCCAACAAGAAGAAGTTCGAAGGGCAGCGCGCGCAGCTCGAAGCGCGCAACCTCGAGCGCAAGTCGGAAGCCAGCCAGGTTGCCGAAAAGCTCGACGGCAAGAGCTTCATCGCCGTGCGTTCGGCCGGCGAGACCGGCCAGCTCTACGGTTCGGTGTCGACCCGCGACATCGCCGACCTGCTGACCGCCGAAGGGTTCTCGGTCAACCGCAACCAGATCCAGCTCAACCAGCCGATCAAGACCATCGGCGTCACCAATGTGGCGATTGCGCTGCATCCGGAAGTCGAGGTCACCATCAGCCTCAACATCGCCCGCACGGCCGACGAAGCCGAGCGCCAGGCCAAGGGCGAGACGCTGACCACCGCCGAAGCCATCTATGGCGATGACATCAACGACAACGCACGGCCGGAGAACTTCTTCGACCCGAACACCGAGTTCGAAGGCGGCGAAGAAGACAACGCCTGATCCCGCACGGGGCCCGATCGGGAAGCGAGGGGAGCAGCGCTCCAATCACTTCCTCGTCATCCAGCCTTTCTGGACCAATGCCCGGGCCTCTCGCCCGGGCATTTTTGTGCCAAATGGAACTTTTCGAACCCCTATATCTTGTTGCAGAATTGGTCCGCCAGTCTGACCGTGAGGGGACATTTGGTGATGAATATTCTGTTGAAGCGCGTTCTCGACCGCCTGGTGCGTACGGGCAATCTGAAAGTCACCGGGCCGAAGGGCTCCACAGTGGTTTTCGGCGACGGCAGCGGCGAGCCGGTGCATATGCACATCAAGACCAGGCACGCCGAGCGGGCCATCTCCTTCGACCCGATGCTGGCGGTGCCGGAAGCCTATATGGACGGCGAACTCGACATCATCGAGGGCGGCGTACTGGGTATGATGCGCATCGCCTTCCAGAACATGGGCAGCGGCGGTATCGACGCCACCTGGTCGAAGGCCATCGAGGGTCTGCGCCACGCCTTTCGCCGCCTGCAGCAGATCAACACCGCATCGCGGGCGCGCCGCAACGTGCAGCGCCACTATGATTTGTCGGGTGACCTCTACCGGCTCTTCCTCGACGAGGACATGCAGTATTCCTGCGCCTATTTCGAACAGCCGGACATGACGCTCGACGAGGCGCAGATGGCCAAGAAACGCCATATCGCCGCCAAGCTCAGGCTGAAGGCCGGCCAGACCGTGCTCGATATCGGCTCCGGCTGGGGTGGGCTCGGCCTCTATCTCGCCAAGGCTTTCGATGTCGACGTGCAAGGCGTGACGCTGTCGACCGAGCAGCACGGCGTCGCCACCGACCGGGCGCATGCGCAAGGCTTGCAGGACCGCGTGCATTTCGACCTCAAGGACTACCGCGAACTCAATGAACGCTTCGACCGCATCGTCTCGGTCGGCATGTTCGAGCATGTCGGCGTCAACCACTTCCGCACTTTCTTCGACAAGTCGGCGACGTTGTTGAAGCCCGACGGCGTCATGCTCTTGCACACGATCGGCCGCTCCGGCGTGCCGTGGGCGACCAGCGCCTTCATCCGCAAGTACATTTTTCCGGGCGGCTACATTCCTTCGCTGTCGGAGGTGATGCCGGCGATCGAGAAGTCGGGCCTTGTAGTCACCGACATCGAGATTCTGCGGCTGCACTATGCCGATACGCTGAAGCATTGGGGCCAGCGCTTTGCCGCCAACCGCGACAAGGCCAAAGCCATCTACGACGAGCGCTTCTGTAGGATGTGGGAGTTCTATCTGGCGGCTTCGGAAGCCGCCTTCCGCTGGCAGGATCTGGTGATCTTCCAGATCCAGATCGCCAAGAAGAACGACACGCTGCCGATGACGCGCGACTACATGGCCAAATGTGAAAAGGCGCTCGAAATGCGCGAAATGGGGCATCGTCAGGAGGCGGCGGGCGCCGAGCCTGCTGTCGCCAGGTCTGTGCCTGCCAGGTCCGTTGCTGTCAGGTCCGTTGCGGCCAAGCCAGCGCGCCGTCGCAAGGTGGCGGATCGCGAATAACGCCTCGATTGCGATTGCCGCTTGCCATTGACGGCTCTGACACTGAAAAAGGTCTCGTTCTCGCGAGACCTTTTTTAATGACCTGCCTGCCCACCATCGCCACCACCCTTGTCGAGATCGCCGGCGCCCCGGTGCTCGCGCCACGCGGAGCCTGAGCGTGGAACTCCCCGCCTCGCTGCGTCAAGGCGTCGAGCGCCTGCTCGAAACGATACCGCTGGCGGTGCTGCGCCAGGCGGCGAAGACGCTGTCTGACCGCTACCGCGCCGAATTGCGCGACGGCCGCCTGCACATGGCCGAAGAGATGGCGGTAAAAGCCTATCTGGCGACGCGGCTGCCGGCGACCTACGCGGCGGTACGGGCCGGTCTCGACGAACTCGCCTATGCGCGGCCCGATTTCCAGCCAACGAGCTTGCTCGATGTCGGCGCCGGTCCTGGCACGGTGCTTTGGGCCACTACAGACCTGTGGCCCGACCTCGAAGAGGCGGTTCTGGTTGAAGCAAGCGCCGCGGTGCGCAAGGTTGGCCAGTCGCTCGCCCTTGATACCATCGCCACCAGGATGGACTGGCGCGCCGGCGACGTGACCATCGACCTTGCCGATCTCAAGCCTGCCGACCTCGTCACCTGCGCCTATGTGCTGGACGAGATCGCGCCAGCATCGTTGCCGAAGCTTGTCGGCCGGCTCTGGCATTTGACCGGCGACACACTGCTGATCGTCGAGCCCGGCACACCGGCAGGCTGGCAGCGCATCCTGGCAGTGCGCAGGCAATTGCTGGAGGCCGGGGCGCATGTGCTGGCGCCTTGTCCGCATGAGGCGCCCTGCCCGCTTGAGCCGCCCGACTGGTGCCATTTTTCGCGCCGCGTCGCTCGCTCGCGCCTTCATCGCCTGGCCAAGGACGCGGACGTGCCGTGGGAGGACGAGAAATTCATCTACGTCGCGGCGTCGCGGCAACCCGCGCCTGTACATCCGCCCCGCGTGATTGCGCCGCCGAAATCGGGCTCCGGCAAGGTGCTGCTCAAACTGTGCCAGCCGGATGGCGGCGCCGGCGAGACACTTTTCACCAAGCGCGAGGGCGAGTTGTTCAAGGCAGCGCGGCGACTGGACTGGGGCGATACATTGGACGGAAGAAGCGGATAATCACCGAGATTGTTCTTGCTCTGTTCCAACGACTCGGATAAAGGTCAGCGCCTTTCTGAGTCAACCGGAATCGGGGCGCGGAAACACTCTTCTGTGGACGGTTTGCCGCCCCTGTGAACAAACGGGGCATCGAGGTTGATTGGTCGTGCGGTGATGCAGAAAGGTCAGCACCGATTTATCTCGTTCTGATATCGAGAAGCCGGGATCAAAATCGGGGACATCATGGCAGAGGCAGCGCGAAAATTCGGCGTGGCGGAGCAGCAACCGCTTTATCGTGAAGCGCCGAACAACATCGAGGCCGAACAGGCGCTGCTCGGCGCCATCCTCGTCAACAACGATGCCTTCTACCGCGTCTCCGACTTCCTCAAGGCCGGCCATTTCTACGAGCCGCTGCACCGGAAAATCTTCGAGGTCGCGGCCGAGCTCATCCGCATGGGCAAGGTGGCGACGCCGATCACGCTGAAAACCTTCCTGCCGGCCGACGAGAAGGTCGGCGACATGACGGTGGCGCAATATGTGGTTCGTCTGGCGGTCGAAGCCGTCACCGTCGTCAACGCCACAGACTATGGCCGCGCCATCTACGATCTGGCCACGCGCCGGGCACTGATCACCGTCGGCGAGGACATGGTCAACATCGCCTATGACGCGCCGGTCGACATGGCGCCGTCCGAACAGATCGAGGATGCCGAGCGGCGGCTGTTCGAACTGGCCGAAACCGGCCGTTACGATGGCGGCTTCGAGAGCTTCACCGACGCGGTCAAGACCGCCGTCGACATGGCCAACGCCGCCTATATGCGCGACGGCCATTTGTCGGGCCTCGCCACCGGCATGCGCGATCTCGACCGCCGCATGGGTGGCCTGCAGGCGTCGGATCTGATCATCATTGCCGGCCGTCCGGGCATGGGCAAGACATCGCTGGCCACCAACATCGCCTTCAACATCGCCGAGATGTATGAGCCGGCGCAACAGGCCGACGGCTCGTTCAAGGCAGCCAATGGCGGCGTCGTCGGCTTCTTCTCACTGGAAATGTCGTCCGAGCAGCTCGCCACCCGCATCATTTCCGAACAGACGGAAATTTCGTCGTCAAAAATCCGCCGCGGCGAGATTTCAGAGATGGATTTCGAAAAGCTGGTCGCCTGCTCGCAGACCATGCAGAAGATCCCGCTGTTCATCGACCAGACCGGCGGTATCTCGATCGCGCAGCTGTCGGCGCGGGCGCGGCGGCTGAAGCGTCAGCGCGGCCTCGACCTCATCGTCATCGACTATATCCAGCTGATGCAGGGGTCGAGCGCGAAATCGTCGCAGAACCGGGTGCAGGAAATCACCGAGATCACCACCGGCCTGAAGGCGCTGGCCAAGGAGCTCTCCGTGCCAATCATCGCGCTGTCGCAGCTGTCGCGTCAGGTCGAAAGCCGCGAAGACAAGCGCCCGCAGCTGTCCGATCTTCGCGAATCCGGTTCGATCGAGCAGGACGCCGACGTGGTGATGTTCGTCTATCGCGAGGAATATTATCTGAAGAACCGCGAGCCGAAGCCCGGCACCGACGAGTACATCAAGTGGGAACACGAGATGAACGAGATGCGCGGCAAGGCCGAAGTCATCGTCGCCAAGCAGCGCCACGGCCCGACAGGTTCGGTCAGCCTCGCCTTCCAGGGCGAGTTCACACGGTTTTCCGACCTCGCCGAAGAGCATCATATTGCGGAGAGGTTTGAGTAGCTTTTTGGCCTACCGCAGCGCTCCGTCACACCCCCCTCTGGCCTGCCGGCCATCTCCCCCGCAAGGGGGGAGATCAGCAGCTTTGCGGATGGCGCTCATCTTGCGACGTTGGCGATTGGCGAAAGCAGCGACGATAGCCAATCTCCCCCCTTGCGGGGGAGATGTCCGGCAGGACAGAGGGGGGTGTGCAGGATCACCCTCCTTCGGTCATTTGCAGGCAGCATCACTCCATGGCTAAATCGCGCGTCCAGTTCATCTGCCAGAATTGCGGGTCGGTGCATCAGCGCTGGGCCGGCAAATGCGATGCCTGCGGCGAGTGGAACACGCTGGTCGAGGAAGGCACCTCGGGCGGCATAGGCTCGGGACCGGCCAACACGCGCAATGCGCGCAAGGGCCGCGCCGTGGTGCTGACCAGCCTGTCCGGTGACATCGAGGACGCGCCGCGCATCATCTCGGGCATTGGCGAACTCGACCGCGCCACCGGCGGCGGCTTCGTGCGCGGCTCGGCGCTGCTGGTCGGCGGCGATCCCGGCATCGGCAAGTCGACGCTGCTTACCCAGGCCGCAGCAGCATTGGCGTCAAAAGGCCACCGCATCGTCTATGTCTCGGGCGAAGAGGCTGTCGCGCAGATCCGGCTGCGGGCGCAGCGGCTTGGCGTCGCCGACACGCCGGTCGAACTTGCCGCCGAGACCAATGTCGAGGATATCCTGGCAACAATAGCCGACGGCAGAAGGCCGGACCTCGTCATCCTCGATTCCATCCAGACGCTGTGGACCGACATGGCCGACTCGGCGCCCGGCACCGTCACCCAGGTGCGCGCCTCGGCGCAAGCGATGATCCGCTACGCCAAATCCACCGGTGCTGCCATCGTGCTGGTCGGCCATGTCACCAAGGAAGGCCAGATCGCCGGTCCGCGCGTCGTCGAGCACATGGTCGACGCCGTTCTCTATTTCGAAGGCGAAGGCGGCCATCACTACCGCATCCTGCGCACGGTGAAGAACCGTTTTGGGCCGACCGACGAGATCGGCGTCTTCGAGATGTCGGACAAGGGCTTGCGCGAGGTCGCCAATCCGTCGGAGCTGTTCCTCGGCGAACGCCACGCAAAATCGCCGGGTGCCGCGGTATTTGCCGGCATGGAAGGCACACGTCCGGTGCTGGTCGAGATCCAGGCGCTGGTGGCGCCGTCCACATTGGGCACGCCGCGCCGTGCCGTCGTCGGCTGGGACGGCGCACGGCTGTCGATGATCCTTGCCGTGCTCGAAGCCCATTGCGGCGTGCGCTTCGGCACCCACGATGTCTACCTCAACGTCGCCGGCGGCTACCGGATTTCCGAGCCGGCGGCCGATCTGGCGGTTGCCGCTGCACTGGTTTCGTCGCTCACCGGTCTTGCCCTTCCCGCCGATTGCGTCTATTTCGGCGAAATCAGCCTGTCGGGCGCAGTGAGGCCGGTTGCGCATGCGCAGCAGCGCCTTAAAGAGGCCGAAAAGCTGGGTTTTGGAAGTGCGGTTCTGCCCTTGGGCAGCGAGGAGGTTGTCGGGGGGATCGGGGCCGGCGCTTTCCAGCCGACCGAACTTGCCGATCTCGTCGCACGCATAGCCGGCTCACGGCGCAGCCGTGTCGACGTGGAAGATTGACGCGGCTCGCCCGAGCCGTGAAAAGACAATCTGAGTGGGGCGAAAGACATGCCGATTACGCTGCTGGACGGAATTCTCGTCGGCTTCACCCTGGTCTCGGCGATGCTCGCCATGGTTCGCGGCCTGTCACGCGAAATCCTGTCCGTCGTGTCCTGGGCGGCTGCCGCCGCGGCGGCATTCTTCTTCTACAAGCCGGTGCTGCCTTACGTTCAGCCCTATGTCGAAAGCGACAAGATCGCCATGGCGGCATCCGCCGGCATCGTCTTCCTCATCGCGCTTATCGTCGTTTCCGTCATCACCATGAAGCTAGCCGACTGGATCATCGATTCCAGGATCGGCGCGCTCGACCGTACGCTGGGCTTCCTCTATGGCGCCGCGCGCGGCGTCCTCGTCGTCGCCGTGGCGCTGCTGTTCTTCAACTGGCTGGCCGGCGCCAAGGCGCCTGCCTGGATCGCCAACGCCAAGTCGAAGCCGCTGCTCGAGACCATCGGCGCCAAGCTGGAAAGCCTGCTGCCCGAAGATCCGGAAAACGCCATCCTGAAGAAGCTCAATCCGAATCAGCCGGCAGCCGAGACGCCTCCGGCGGCAGATGCACCGGCGGCGGATGCTCCGGCAACCGGTGACGATACTCCGGCAACCGGTGACGATACTCCCGCGCCCGACGACGAGACCGACGCTCCAGCCGATAACGCACCCGCGCCCGCTGCTCCGGCTCCGGCCGCGCCGGCAAACTGATACGGACGGATGGTGCCGGACAGGTGCCATCCCGGCAGTTCCGGCCTGACTACGTTGCTTTCGCGGTGCTATCGCACTATATGGCCATTTTAGCGGAGCTTGAGCCCCATGGCAGTTTCGAAGGCAGACGCGGACGACGTCCTTTCCGCCGAAGCAGACGATCATTTCCACGATGAATGCGGGGTGTTCGGCATTTTCGGCCGGCAGGACGCTGCGGCCATCGTCACACTAGGCCTGCATGCGCTGCAGCATCGCGGCCAGGAAGCTGCCGGCATCGTCTCCTATGACGGCACGCAGTTCCATGTCGAACGCCATGTCGGCCTGATCGGCGACACCTTCACCAAGCAGCACGTCATCGACAGCCTGCAAGGCAACCGTGCCATCGGCCACACGCGCTATGCCACGACGGGCGGCGCCGGCATGCGCAACATCCAGCCCTTCTTCGCCGAACTCGCCGATGGCGGCTTTGCCGTCGCCCATAACGGCAATCTCACCAACGCCATGACCGTGCAGCGCGCGCTGCAGAAACAGGGCGCGATCTTCTCGTCGACCTCCGACACCGAGACGCTGCTGCATCTCGTTGCCACCAGCAAGGAACGCGATTTGAATTCGCGCTTCATCGACGCCGTGCGTCAGGTTGAAGGCGCTTTCTCGCTGGTTGCGATGACCTCCAAGAAGATGATCGGCTGCCGCGATCCGCTCGGCATCCGCCCGCTGGTGCTCGGCGACCTCGACGGCGCCTGGATCCTGGCCTCCGAAACCTGCGCGCTCGACATTATCGGCGCCCGCTTCGTGCGCGACCTGAAGCCCGGCGAAATGGTCGTGGTGACCTCGAAGGGCATCGAGAGCCTGTTCCCCTTCGAGCCGCAGAAGACCCGCTTCTGCATCTTCGAATATGTCTATTTTGCCCGCCCGGACTCCTCGGTCGAAGGCCGCAATGTCTACGAAGTGCGCAAGCGTATCGGCGCCGAATTGGCGCAGGAAAGCCCGGTCGAGGCCGATATCGTCGTGCCGGTGCCGGATTCCGGCACGCCGGCGGCAATCGGCTTCTCCCAGGCGGCAGGCATCCCCTTCGAACTCGGTATCATCCGCAACCACTATGTCGGCCGAACCTTCATCCAGCCCGGCGATTCGATCCGCCATATGGGCGTCAAGCTCAAGCACAACGCCAACCGCCGGATGATCGAGGGCAAGCGCGTGGTGTTGGTCGACGATTCGATCGTGCGCGGCACCACCAGCCAGAAAATCGTGCAGATGGTGCGCGACGCCGGCGCCAAGGAAGTGCATATGCGCATCGCCTCGCCGCCGACCAGCGCGTCGTGCTTCTACGGCGTCGACACGCCGGAGAAGTCGAAGCTTTTGGCATCGCGCATGTCGATCGAGGAAATGGCCGAGTTCATCCGTGTCGATTCGCTCGGCTTCCTCACCATTGACGGGCTCTACCGCGCCGTCGGCGAAGCCAGCCGCGACAATGAGCAGCCGCAATTCTGCGACGCCTGTTTCACCGGCCAGTACCCGACCCGCCTGCTCGACTTCGAAGGCCACGACAATGTGCGCACGCTGTCGCTGCTGGCGAACAACGGGGCGTAAAGCCCAACTGCTATCCTTGAAAGCGCTCGCATGACCCTCGACCTCTCCGGCCGCGTCGCGGTCGTTACCGGCGCCTCGCGCGGCATCGGCTACTTCATCGCCAGGGAACTTGCCGCCGCTGGCGCCCATGTCATTGCGGTTGCCCGGACCGTCGGCGGGCTGGAAGAACTCGATGACCAGATCAAGGCCGAACGCGCGAAAACCGGCAAGGGCGAAGCGACGCTGGTGCCTCTCGACCTCTCAGACATGGCCGGCATCGACCGGTTGGGCGGGGCCATTCACGAGCGTTGGGGCAAGCTCGACATTCTGGTGGCCAATGCCGGCGTGCTCGGCGTCATCTCGCCGATCGGCCATGTCGAGGCCAAAACCTTCGAGAAGGTAATGACCATCAATGTCACCTCGACCTGGCGGCTGATCCGCTCGGTCGACCCGCTGCTCAGGCTGTCCGACGCCGGCCGCGCCATTCTCATGTCCTCCAGCTCCGCGCATTCGGCGCGCGCCTTCTGGGCGCCCTATGCGGCGTCGAAGGCGGCGGTGGAAGCCATGACGCGTTCCTGGGCGCATGAGACGCAGAGCCTGCCGCTCCGCGTCAATGCCGTCGACCCCGGCGCCACCCGCACCGCCATGCGTGCGCAGGCCGCGCCCGGCGAGGATCCGGAAACGCTGCCGCACCCCTCAGAGGTGGCAAAACGCATCGTGCCGCTGGCGAGCCCCGAGATGAAAGAGACGGGGCTGATCTTCCAGGTCAAGAACAACCGCTTCGTCGCCTACCGGCAGCCGGAATAAACCGGGTTGTAGCGGGATTAAACGGGCCTCCAGTTACGTTTCTTCGAATGTAGGACATTCGAAACCGGAGGACCGACATGCGTAGACTTCTTCTCGTTGCCGCCGCCGCGATTGCCGCCACAGCCGGCGTGGCGCTGGCGCAAGACGCAAAGATGAGTTTCTTCGTCACCAGCGTCGGTTCCGGCAAAGGCGCCGATCTCGGCGGTCTCAAGGGTGCCGACGCGCATTGCGCCTCGCTGGCGGAAGCGGCTGGGGTTACCGGCAAGGAATGGCACGCCTATCTCTCGAGCGCCAATGTCGATGCGCGCGACCGTATCGGCAAGGGTCCCTGGGTCAACGCCAAGGGCGAGAAGATCGCCGATGACGTCGCCTCGCTGCACAGCGACGCCAACGCCATCAACAAGCAGACGGCGCTGACCGAGAAGGGCCAAGTGGTCAATGGCCGCGGCGACAAGCCGAACCGGCACGACATATTGACCGGCTCGAAGCCTGACGGCACCAAGATCGCCGACCAGACCTGCGGCGACTGGACCTTGAGCGGGGCGGAGGGCGCGGCGATGATGGGCCATCACGACCGCACCGGCCTTGATGAGTCGGCGGCGGCGAAATCCTGGAACTCCTCGCATGCCTCGCGCGGCGGCTGCAGCCAGGAGGCGCTGAAAGGCACCGGCGGCGACGGCCTGTTCTACTGCTTTGCCGCGAACTGAGAGACGTCTGGGAGCGGTTCGTTCACGGGTCTGTGATGGTCCTGCAGGTCCCTCCCCCATCGCCCTGCTTTCGCCATCAGCCGGGAGTTGCTAGGGTCGACCCGACTCCGACACCCAGCAAAGCGAGGAATTCCCATGGCTGCTCCCAGCGTAGCATTGGTCTGGTACCTGGTGATCGCCGGCCCGCAAGGCGGCATGGTGGTGCTGCCCAGCACCTTCGACACCCGCGAACAGTGCACAAACGCGATTACCGAATATCAGAAGCAGCCGACGCCGGCCGGCTGGGCGGTCAACTGCGTGCCGAGCGCCTCCCCGTTTACCGATGAGGGCGACGCGGAAGAGCCTGCGGCGCAGTAGCGCCATCTCCCCCTCGAGGGGGAGATGGCCGGCAGGCCAGAGGGGGTCGCCTCGCGTAGAGTGCCAACCTCCTTCCGCACAAAGGGCGTCGCGTCCAGTCGGCCCGACCCCCTGTGTCGCCTTCGGCGACATCTCCCCCTCAAGGGGCCCGTTGCGTTATAGGCTTTGGGCGTGGAGAGAGACGGCAAGGGCAATGCGAGGTGGTTTCCGGCGCTGGTTTGTGGCCAGATGGGGTAGGAGTTGGCGTATTCGGCGGATTTCGGGCGCAGTGCGACCCTAGATCAGGTCGCCAGCGTCACCCAGCGACGCATGTTGAAGGCCATGGCGGCGATGAGAACCTGTCCTGCCGCCTTGGCCAGACCGCGATAGCGGATGGCGCAAAGTCGCATGCGGTTCTTCAAGGTGGCGAAGGTCGTCTCGACGGCAAAACGTTGCCGGGCGATCAGTTGGTTGAACTGCTTCAGGCGCGCCGGCAGGCGCGGATGATGCTTGTTGGCCCGCCGCATCAGCCGCGGCTTGATCCCGCGCTGCCTCAGCGACAGCTCGCGCGCTTGGTGTGATAGGCCGCATCCGCCAGCACCGCGCCTTCGTCGCCACAGATCAGATGATCCGCCTCGACCGTGTCGTTGACGTTGGCTGCTGTCGTCCTCACCCGGCGGATCAGGCCAGAACCCTGGTCGACGCCGACATGGGCCTTGTAGCCGTAGGAGGAGCCAGGCTTGCCCTGCCGGCGTGTAAAGCCGGCATCGGGATCGCCGGCATCGCCCGCTTCGTGCGCGGCCCCACTGGGCGGCCGTGCCGCCGCTGTCTCGATCACCGTGGCATCGAGCATCGTGCCGCGCCGCAGGATCAGCCCGGCCTTGTCCAGTTGATGGTCCAGTTCGCCAAACAGCTTCTCCAGAAGCCCGGCCTCCACGAGAAGATTGCGAAAGCGGTTGAGCGTGGTGTGGTCGGGCACCGTCTCCTCGAGCGTCAGTCCAACGAAGCGGCGGAACGACAGCCGATCGGCGAGCGCCTCCTCCAGTTCGTTGTCCGACAGCCCATACAAGGATTTGCAGCAGAAGCGCCTTGAACATCACCAGCGAATTGTACGCAGGCCGCCCCGGCCCAGTTGGCGAGCGCAGCCGCGCCAGGATCTTCTCGAAGCGATACCACTTCACCAGCGACGACAGCCGGTCCAGTCGTCCGCTCCGACCAAGACCCTGCGGCAGCAGAGCCTCTACAAAACTGAACTGGCCGCTCGGCTTTGTCGTCATCGCAAAATCCCCGTTTCAAAAACAGGGAATCACATCCACCCAATTTTGCAACAGTCCCTCAAGGGGGGAGATCAGGCGCGCGCCTTCACCGTCAGCTCCGGCTTGCTGTTGATGGTCTGGAAGACCACGCAATAGCGTTCAGTCAGCTTGATGAGCGAATCGATGCGGTCCTGCGGCTCATCCGTGTCGAGGTTGAAATTCAGCCGGATGGCGCGAAAGCCCACGGGGGCGTCCTTGGCCACGCCCAGCGTGCCACGAAAGTCGAGATCGCCTTCGGCCTCGACGGTGGCTGCGCCAAGCCTGAATTCCAGCGCCGTCGCCACTGCCTTCAGCGTCACGCCGGCGCACGCCACCAGCGCCTCCAAAAGCATATCGCCCGAACACAATTCGAGCCCGGAACCGCCGGTCGCCGGATGCAGGCCGGCGACCGCCAGCGCCCTGCCCGTCTCGACCTTGCAGGCAATCGACTGGTCGTCGATGGAGCCTTTGGCGCGAAGCGTGATCAGCGCTCGCGAGGAATCGTCGCGATAAGCCTCCTTGATCGGTGCCTGCATGGCCTTGAGTGCGGTGGCGTCCATGTTGCATTCCTTTTCGAGTCCGTCGCGCTTTGATAGCACTGATATGCCAGCGAGACAGCGCCCCCCTCTGGCCCGGCCACCTCCCCACAGGGGGAGATCTGCAGCTTCGCCGATGGCGCTTTCTACGCCGGCGATTAGCGAAGGCGGTCGCGACATCCAATCTCCACCCCTGTGGGGGAGATGTCTGGCAGGACAGAGGGGGCTGAAGGAATGCTACCTCACGAAGAGTTACTTTGACTTCGACCGCCCCGGCCATACCTAAGCAGAGTCATTCCCGCGGAGACATCATGCCGTTCAAGCTGAAACTGATCTCGCTTACCCTGTTGGTGCTTGCAGCCTTCGCGCAGCCAGTCCTCGCCGAAACGCCCGAGCGCCCCGCACCGGCAGGCGGCGTGCTGTCGCTGCTGCCGGCACCGCAGACGACCAGCCATTCAATCACCATTGCCGGGCGCAAGCTGGACTATCAGGCTAAGGCCGGCACGCTGTCACTGCTATCCGGCAAGGGCGAGGTCACCGCGGAAATCTTCTATGTCGCCTATACGCTGCCGCCACTGGCGGGCGCGGAGAAGGCTCGCCCCATCACCTTCGTCTTCAATGGCGGCCCGGGCGCGGCATCCGCCTATCTGCATCTCGGCGCACTCGGCCCGCGTGTCGTCGCGACCGGCGCCGATGGCCAATTCCTGCCGCCGCCGCAAAAGCTGATCGACAATCCCGACAGCTGGCTCGACATGACCGACCTCGTCTTCGTCGATCCGGTCGGCACCGGCTACAGCCGCGAGGCCCCCGGCCAGGACACAAAAGATTTTTGGGGCGTCAGCCAGGACGCCAGTTCGATCGGCGCTTTCATCCGGCTCTATCTCGCCCAGAACGGCCGCACCGGATCGCCGCTCTTCCTTGCCGGCGAAAGCTATGGCGGGTTCCGCGCGGCACTTCTCGCCAGGACCCTGCAGGAAGATGTCGGCCTGAGCCCCAACGGCATCGTGCTGATCTCGCCTGCACTGGAGTTCACGCTGGTGCTGCCCGACGAATTCCAGCCACTGCATTGGGCGCTGGAACTGCCCTCGCTGGCGGCGGTGCGCCTGCGCAGCGAAGGCCTCAGCGGCGAGGCGCTGCGCGAAAAGCTCGCCGAGGTCGAACACTATGCTATGGGTGACTACCTCACCGCTCTGGCCGGCGGGCTGGAACAGGGTGGGCGGCTGGCCAGCCAGCGCGTGGCCGAGATCACCGGCCTGCCGCTCGACCTCGTGCAACGCAATTTCGCCCGCATCCCGACCGCCCTGTTCGCGCGCGAATTCCAGCGCCCCAGTGGCAAAGTGCTCAGCCCGTATGACGGCACCATCGCCACCAGCGACATCGCCCCGGAGAGCGCCCGCAGCGCCGGCCCAGATCCGGTGCTCGACCGCAGCGTGCCGGCGCTGACCTCGGCCTTTGTCGGTTATGCGCGCGACGAGCTGAATTTTCGCACCGATGTCAGCTACAGGTTGCTCAATGGCGATGTGACCCACGCCTGGGACTATGGCGGCTCGCGGCAAGGCTATGCCGGGGTGATGGACGATCTGCAGCGGGCGCGCTCGCTCAACCCGGGGCTCGGCGTGGTGATCGTCAACGGCGACACCGATCTGGTCACTCCCTATCTGGCCTCACGCTATCTGGTGAGCCAAATCCCGACGCTCGGCGGGGCAAAACCCATCCGTCTCGACGTCATCGAGGGCGGCCACATGATGTATCTCAGGCCGGGCGGCCGGCGCGCCCTGAAGGAGGCCGCTTCGGAGCTCTACCAGGCAACACAGTGAACGGCGTGCCCACGCTGTCGGCCAGGCTGCGCCAACGCAAGCTTGCCACTGGCGTAGCGCCCCGCAGGCTTTCGCCCGTGTAGCCTGCAATGGGAGCCTGATTGGGGCAGGCTTCTTCTTCGTCCTCTTGACAGCGCCGGACACGCCGCATGGCCGATATTGCCATTCTGGAAACCCGCGAAAGGGTGCTTGCCGGCATCCTGTTCACCGGCTGCGCCTATTTCCTGTTTTCGACGCAGGACGCCGCGATCAAGCTTCTGGTCGTCGGCATCAGCGTCTGGCAGATCATGTTCTTCCGCTCGATCGCTGTGCTTATCGGCTGTGCTGCAATCGGCGGACCGCCCATCTTTGCCGACACAATGCGCTCGCCCATCGTGCGGCCGATGCTGGTGCGCAGCGCCTTCACGCTCGGCGCCTGGCTCTGCTACTACAACGCGGCCCGCTCCCTGCAGCTGGCCGAACTCACCACCATCTATTACGCCGCCCCGATCATCGTCACCGTGCTGTCGGTGGTGATGCTTGGCGAAAAGGTGCCGCTGTTGCGCTGGCTGGCGGTGTTCATCGGCTTCGTCGGCGTCTTCATCGCCTGTGATCCCACTCGTCTCGGCTTGTCCGTGCCGATGCTCTTGGTACTGGCTGCGGCAGTGCTGTGGGGCATTGCCGTGGTGCTGTTGCGCAAGACGGCGCTGGCCGAGCGCACGCTGATCCAGCTTTGTGCTCAACAATTTCTACTTCCTGGTGTTTTCCACGGTGCCGGCGCTGTTGGTCTGGCAGATGCCGGACTGGCGCCAGTTGCTGCTTTTGATCAGCGTCGGCGCGCTCGGCGGCGTGGCGCAATTTATGCTGTTCGAAGGCATGAAGCGGGCGCCGGTGTCGATCGTGGCGCCGTTCGAATACACCTCATTGGTCTGGGCCTTCGGGCTCGGCTTTGCGATCTGGGGCGACGTGCCGCGTCGCGAGGTGTTTCTGGGGGCGGCGTTGATCGTCGGCGCCGGCCTGCTGATCATCGGCAACGAGCATTTCCGCAAGCGGCTATGAGTACCCCGTGCTGACAGCATGGTGGCAGGAGAAGACGGATAGGCTGCTGAGATGACGGAAGCGCTCGACGGCCCAGGCACCACAGATACCGCTGCCGATCGTACGCTCGGCATCATGCTGGTGGCGGCCTCGGCGGCTTTCTTCGCCCTGACCGGCGTGCTGACCAAATCGATCCACGCCGACCCGCTGACCATCACTTGCTGGCGCGGCTTTGTCGGCGCGATCCTGATCACCTTCTATGTGCTGTGGCGCCGGCGCCGCTCCGGCGGGCGGGAAAGCTTGCGGCTTGGCTGGCGCGGCTGGTTGCTGGCCCTCGAGGGCGCCGCGGCCAGCATCGCCTTCATCTCGGCGTTCAAATTCACCTATGTCGCCAATGTCGCGGTCATCTACGCCACCGCGCCCTTCATCACCGCGCTGCTCGCCTTCGTGCTGGTGCGCGAGCCGTTCCGGGCGCAGACGCTTGCCGCCGCCGCCGTTTCGCTGTGCGGCGTGGCGATGATGGTCGGCTCCGGCTTCGGCAGCGGTCATCTGTTTGGCGATGGGCTCGCGCTGCTGATGACCGCCGGCAGCGCGCTCTACATGATCATGGTGCGCGCCTTCCGCGACACGCCGGTGGTGTGGGCGGGCGCAGTCTCGGCGCTTCTGCTGTTCGTGCTCGGCTGGTTCGTCACCGACCCCCTGGCGATTTCTGCTCGCGACGCCGTGCTGCTCGTCGCCTTCGGAGGATCGTTTGCGGCGGCGTCGATCCTGTGGACGGAAGGCTCGCGGCTGATCCCTGCGCCCGAGTCCGGCCTTCTCGGTGCCGCCGAAGTGCCGTTTGCGATCCTGTTCGCCTTCCTGTTCCTCGGCGAGATCGCGCCGGCCGCCAGCCTGATCGGCGGCGCCATAGTACTGTGCGCGGTTTTCGCCCATGCGGGGCGCGACTGGCTGGCCGCGAGAAAAAGTGCGGCAACCCAATAATTATTTTCCAAGTCATGGAACCATCATGCGGATCAGGCAGTTTTATGGTGCGACGGGTCACCCCCCAAGTCCCCCCAAACCCCTCGACCCGTCCTCCTCAAAGCCGACCGTAAAGGTCGGCTTTTTCTTTGGACATCAGCCGGCAAAGCCGGGCAAGGCGAGGTTGTCGCTGAGCAGGATGGCAAGATCGCGCGCCGGCCGCTCGGCGCCCTGGCCGAGTTTTATCGCGAATTGCGCTGTCGGCACCGGCGGCAGGGCGAATTCGCGCGGTGCTTCGGCAATGCCTGAATGGGCAAAGCGGGCGGTGCGCAAGGTCAGCGCGATGCCGGCATTGACCGCCGTGCGCAATCCGGCAAGGCTGGCGCTGCCGGCGGCAATGCGGTAGCGGCGGCCGGCAGCATCGAGGGCCGCGAGTGCTGCTTCGCGAAAGCCGCAATAGGGGTCGAGCAGCGCCAGCGGCAATTCCTCTTCCCGCACGGCAAGCCCTTTTTGCGAGCACAGCCACAGCATCGGCTCACTGAACAGCCCGACTTCGTCATTGGCCGGCGTCTTGCGCATGACAATGGCCAGATCGAGCTGCCCGGCCTGCAGCGCCTCGCCAAGCTCGGCCGAACGGCCAACGCGGAGTTCGACCCTGACGCGCGGATGGCTGGTCGCGAAGGCGCGCAGCAGCTCCGGCAGGCCGCTATCGGCGAAATCCTGTGTCGTGCCGATGGCGACGCGACCAGCGGCACGCGCGCCCTTGAGCGCCAGCCAGGCCTCGCTGTGCACGGCAAGAATGCGGCGGGCATGACCGACAAGATCCTCGCCGGCCGGCGTCAGCCCGCGCCCGCGCCCCTGCGCCACCAGCAGCGGTTCGCCGACGATCTCCTCCAGACGCTGCATCTGCGCGGTCACCGCCGAGGGCGAGCGGCCGACAGCAGACGCAGCCTGAGCCAGCGAGCCGCCATCGACAAAGGCAAGGAAGGTTTTGAGCAGATCGGGATCGAGCGCCTGCATAATTCGATAATACAGAACCTTTTGTTCGAAACAATTCGATTTTTTTGATTCCAAGATGATGGCATTGTCTCTCCAACGGCAAACAGACGCCGCTCAAACGAAGGAGAGAAAAATGCCCATCATCAACATCAGCGTCACCGGTAAGCCCGACGCCAAGCTGTCCGCCACAATCGCCAAGGAAATCACCGGCCTGACCGCAACCCATCTGCGCAAGGACCCGACGATCACCGCCGTCGCTGTCACCTATATCGACCCGCAGCACTGGTTCGCCGGCGGCAAGTCGCTGGCAGAGCATGGCGCCAATACTTTCTGGCTCGACATCAAGGTGGTCGACGGCACCAACACCAAGCTGGAGCTGGAAGCCTATCTGAAGGCGATCTTTGAGGCCTTCGGTAAGTTGCTCGGTGGCGTGCATGAGGAGAGCTATGCCTTCGTGCACGAGGTTCCGGCCGCAGCTTATGGCTATGGCGGCAAGAGCCAGGAGTTCCGGTTCATCAGTGGGCGGCTGAAGGCCACGGCCTGATTGCTACCCAGCGGGAGGATGAAGCCTTGTATCAAGCGCGAAATCCTCCCGGAGATGCAAGCTATAAAGGCCTGCCGCCCGGTTGGGATCGAACACCAGGTTCCAGCTGTGCTGGGATACCGCGCTGGGGATCAGAAAGAACGGATGCTTTGCCAGCAGACCATCGCCGAACTGCTGCTGTCCCGCGCCCGGGATGCCGGGACGCAGCCAGTTCGCGTTCGGAATATCGTCGGTTTGGACCACATAAATCTCTGATGGATCGACGATGTCGAATGCCGTCAGCACGTGAGGGACAGTATCCAGCGTGCGAAACCCCTTGTGGACCGCCACCTCCAAGATGGCGGTCGATGGGTCGATGGACGCATATACGGCTCTGATCCCTTTGCTGTTCCACCTTCCCCCAAGCTTGAAGGCTCCTTCGCCACTGTCCCAGCTCGCCTTGAAGCGTCTGTGATCAAGCCTCCAGCCCAACAACTGCCCTGTTCCGAGGGAGCCCGGCAAAGGCGTCACGCGTAGATACCATAGTCGAGCCGCTCAAGAAACTCCTGCACAAGCGCAGTGCCCGCCGCCGTGGCCAGCAGATCGATCGGCCGGCGATTGTCCAAACCCATGGCAGACTCGATCATCCATTTTTCCGCGTCTTCCTGAGTCCCGAGCACGGACGTGGCCTTTGTCAGGAGCTTGGCGAAGTTCCAGGTTCTGGAACCTTGCTCCCGACTGAGGGTCTTGGAGTGATCCGATTTGTGCCGCTGAAATGTCCGCTCGCTCATGCCGAATGCGGTCTCAAACGCATCGGCGGGATCAATGACCATCAGATGCCTGACGAGGCTTTCGAGCGCCTGGCCCGGAATTCCATGCAGGATCATTTCATGTGCCTCAAGAGGACTGGCTACCGAGAATCCAAGAACCTTCCGTCCACCAAACAGGTCGACCATTCGTTCGAACTCCGGCTCCATATGTGGTGCCTCGGCAAAACCCAGCGGGGAACTGGCCATATTACCTCTCCGTCACGTGTCGCTTTATTTACGACACGTGTCGCAACATTTCAAGGCCTGCGTTTGGGTCATTGCCTGGTGAGGTCAGGTGGAACACCGCTCCCTCGCACCCGCGCATTGACCTTGCTCCCCATTGCGCTACCCTCTGCTCTCGAAGCGGACGAAGAGCCGCATACCGGACCGTTGGGAGAGACGCGGCATGATCCTGACACTGGCGCTGCTTGCAGGCCTCGTGCTGGCCTGGCTGCTGATTGGCGCGATCGAGACGTTTCGTCTCGACCTGCGCTTTACCCAGGCGCTACTCTATGTGCCGTTCAAGCTCGCCTACCGGATCGATGACCGGCGCATCCGCATTGCCCGCAACGCGCCGACGCCGGTGATCTATGTGGTCTCGCACCAGTCACGCTTCGAGCCGGCGCTGATGCTGTCGCTGCTGCCCGACGACACGCTGCACATTCTCGACGAGGCCTCGGCGCGCTCGCCCTGGATGGAGCCTTGGCGCGAGCTTGGCCGCACCATCGCCTTCAACGCCGAGCATCTCTTCGTCAGCCGGCGGCTGGTCAGGGTGCTGAAGGGTAAAGGCCGGCTTGCCGTCTATCTGCCCGATGACGTCGAGCCCGATGTGAAGACGTTTCGCCTGTTCCGCGCCGTCACCCGCATCGCCATGCAGGCCGACGCCCGCATCGTGCCGATCTTCGTCACCGGCTCGCGCGACCTGCCGGTTTCCTTGACGCCAAAGAACCGGGCGCCGCGCCACTGGTTCCCAAAACTCTCGATCAGCGTGCTGGAGCCAATGACGATTGCCGAACTGGTGGCGCGCAACCCCGACCAGGCTTCCAACACCAATGCGTTGTTCGACCGCATCGCCGAGGCGCGGCTTTATGGCAGCAACCTCGATCGCGGCCTGTTCCTGGCCATGCGCGATGCCGCGGATCGCACCGGCGCCTCGCATCCGATCATCGAGGATGTGATCAGCGGCTCGCTCAGCTATCGAAAAATGTTCATCGGCGCGCGCGTGCTCGGCCGCCGTTTCCAGGCGGTGGCGGCGCCCGGCGAAGCGGTCGGGGTTTTGCTGCCCAACGCCAATGGCGTGGTGCTGTCCTTCGTCGGCCTGCTCTCGGCCGGCCGGGTAGCGGCGATGATCAACTACACGGCAGGGCCGGCCAGCGTAACCGCCGCGGTGCGCGCGGCAGTCATCCGAACGGTGGTTTCCTCGCGCGCGTTCGTCGAGAAGGCGGCGCTTGCCGACATCATCGCCGCGATCGAGGCCGGCGGCGCCAAAATGCTGTGGCTGGAGGATGTGCGCGCAAGCGTCACGACGCTGGAAAAGCTCGCAGCAGCGGTGCTGTGGCGGTTCCCGCTGCAGCGGCAGGATGCGGCCAAGCCCGCCGCAATCCTGTTCACCTCAGGCTCGGAAGGCACGCCCAAGGCCGTGGTGCTGTCGCACCGCAATCTCCACGCCAACGCCATGCAGGCCGAGGCGCGCATTACCATTTCGCCGTCCGACATCCTGCTCAACGTGCTGCCGGTTTTTCACTCTTTCGGCCTGACCGGCGGTACCATCCTGCCGCTGGTGACCGGGGTGAAACTGTTCCTCTACCCGTCACCGCTGCACTACAAGATCATCCCGGAGATCGCCCGCAAGGTGAAGCCGACCATCATGTTCGGCACCGACACTTTCCTTGCCAACTATGCCCGCACCGCCAAGGATGGCGATTTCTCAAGCCTGCGCTTCGTCGTCGCCGGCGCGGAAGCGGTGAAGCCGGAGACGCGGCGCGTTTATCGCGAGCGCTTCGATGCCTCGATCATCGAGGGGTTCGGGCTGACGGAGGCCGCTCCCGTCGTCGCCGTCAACACCGCCATCCATGGTCGCGACGGCACGGTCGGACGGCTGTTGCCGGCGATGCGCATGAAGCTCGAACCGGTCGAGGGTATCGAGGGTGCCGGCCGCCTGTGGCTCGACGGGCCGAATTTGATGATGGGCTACATGACCGCTGACCGGCCCGGCGAATTGCAGCCGCTGGACGGCTGGCACGACACCGGCGACATCGTCTCGGTCGACCGCGAAGGCTTCATCACCATTCGCGGGCGGGCAAAACGCTTCGCCAAGATCGCTGGCGAGATGGTGTCGTTGGGCGCCGTCGAGATGCTGGTGCAGTCGCTGTGGCCGGAAGAGCGCCACGCCGCGGTGGCGGTGCCGGACAAGAGGCGCGGCGAGCGCATCGTGCTGGTCACCACCGCCGACGACGCCGATCCGGAAGAACTGCGCGCCTTCGGCAAGAAGGCAGGTGCGGCCGAACTGATGGTGCCCAACGACATCGTCAAGGTCGAGGAGATCCCGGTGCTGGGTTCCGGTAAGACGGATTATGTCTCGACGCGGAACCTGGCGATCGAGAAGCTGGGGCTGGGCCTGGCGGCTTAGCGTATCTCCCTCCTTGAGGGGGAGATGGCCGGCAGGCCAGAGGGGGTCGCCTCGCGTGAAGCGCCGACGTCCTCTTCGCTCAAACGAGGTCGCGTCCGGGGCGTACCGACCCCCTCTGTCGCCTTCGGCGACATCTCCCCATCAAGGGGGGAGATAACAACTACCCAATATCCGACGGCGGCACTTTTTCGCCCTCGCGCTTGGCGCGCTTCGAATACGCCCGCACGCTGAAAGGCAGGAAGATGAGATAGCCTGCGACAGAGGCGGTCAGCGTGTACCAGGGATAGGTCATCAACAGCAGGACGTATAGAACGACCGCCAGGATGATCGGCAGCACCTTGTCGCCCGGCACTTTCAGGCTTTTGCCGGAATAGACCGGCAGCCGGCTGACCAGCAGGAAAGCGACCAGCACAGTGAAGCCGGTGGCGACGAATGCCGTCAGGCGGTCCGGCTCGAGACCGAGCCGGAGGAAGGACAGATAGAGCGGCAGCATAACCAGCACGGCGCCGGCCGGCGCCGGCACGCCGACGAAGTATTCGCTCTGCCAGATCGGCCGGTCATGGTCTTCGTCGAGCACGTTGAAGCGCGCCAGCCGCAGGCCACAGGCGATGGTGAACAGAAGAGCTGCGATCCAGCCGAAGGAGCCGGCGCGGTCGAGCAGGAAGGCGTAGAGCACCAGTGCCGGCGCGACGCCGAAATTGACGATGTCGGCCAGCGAATCCATCTGCGCGCCGAATTTGGATGTCGCCTTCAACATGCGCGCCAGGCGCCCGTCTATGCCGTCCAGGAAGGCGGCGAGCAGCACCATCACCACGGCCGGCTCGAAACGGCCCTCGAAGCCGAAGCGGATGCCGGACAGGCCGGCGCAGATGGCAAGTACGGTGACCAGATTGGGCAGCACCATGCGCATCGGAATCTCGCGGATGCGCGGGCCGCCGCTGCCATGGGCCTCGAACTTTTTGAACGGCGCGCCCACCGCTTACGAAATCCTGACGAGCGGGGTTGCGGCGACGCCGCCGAATTCGGCGAGCACGGTTTCGCCGCCGACCGCCGTCTGGCCGACGGCGACGCGCGGCACCGCGGTCGAAGGCAGGAAGACATCGACGCGCGAGCCGAAGCGGATCAAGCCGAAGCGTTCGCCGACGGCAATGGAGCCGCCGGTCTCGGCCCAGCAGACGATGCGGCGCGCCACCAGGCCGGCAATCTGCACGGCGACAACGATGCCGTTGGGACTGTCTATGACCAGCCCGTTGCGCTCGTTCTCCGAGCTTGCCTTGTCGAGTTCGGCATTCAGGAACTTGCCCGGCCGGTGCTCGATTTTGGTGATGCGGCCGCGCACGGGAGCACGGTTCACATGGCAGGAGAAGACATTCATGAACACCGAGATGCGGGTCATTTCGGTGTTGCCGAGGCCGAGCTCGCGCGGTGGCACGGCCGGGCCGACCGCCGAGATGACGCCGTCGGCGGGACTGACCACCAGCCTGTCATCGACCGGGGTGACACGCTCGGGGTCACGGAAGAAATAGACGCACCAGGCGGTCAGGATCAGGCCGATCCAGAACAGCACCGAGGAGAAATAGCCGAGGAACAGCGTGCCCGCACCAAAGGCGGCAATGAACGGATAGCCCTCGCGATGGATCGGAACGAAGGCATTCTTGATCGAGTCGACGAGGCTCATTGGCTGGAGCTCATGGGCTGGGGGCGGTCCCTGTTTCAGGTCCGGCCTCAATACCGGAAAGGCTCCGCGGCCGCAACGCAACATTGGGCAAGGCCGCATCGGCCGCAGCCGGCAGGAACGGTCACGTGCTTGCCTGCCGGCGGCTTTGCCGCCAGAGTTCATACCGCCGCTGGCTCAGTGCGCGGCGAAAAGGCCGACCGCCCATGATGCCAAACACAGGCAAAGCGTACCTTGTTGCCATACGACTGGCAGCCATGGGTGCCGTTTTGACCGTATTCCTGGCAGCGAGCGACCACGCAGCGGCGCAAGGCAAGCCATCCTTCGATTGCGCCAAGGCCGCCAGCGTGGCGGAAAAGGCCATATGCGCCGATCCGACCCTGGCGCAGGCCGATGCCGAGGTCGCGAAGAATTATGCCGCGCTGCTGAAGAGGCTCGATGCTCATGCCGGCAAGGCGCTGCGGGACGACCAAAGCGATTTCATCGCCTATCGCGATCAGATCGCCGGTTTCAACGAAAGTTCGCCCAAGAACCAACAGGCTTTCGATCTCGGCGAATTCCTGCGCGACCGCGCAACCTTCCTGTCCGGCATACGCAAGCCGGCTGATGGCGGCTTGATCGGCACATGGAGCAGCGTGCGCGGCAGCGTCGACATCAAGGCTGTTGGCGGAGGCAAGGTCGAGATCTCGGAAGAGGTCGTTTCCAATCCAGTCTCGGGAAGTGGGTCATGCGAGATCGACGGCACGGTCGAGGAGCGCAATACGCTTCGACTTGAGGACACCGACGACAACGACAACCCAACCGGTTTTGTCTTTACCTTCCGACGCGACGGCGATGCGCTTGTCGTCGAGCAGAGCGGCGCCGGCAAGGATGGCAGATCGGATCCCCTGTCATGCGGTGCCAACGGCCATGCCGATGGCACGTTCTTCCTGAGCGAAAAACAGTAAACCTGCTGTCGGCAAAACCACCCCTCACCCGTCCTTGGTGAGACGGCGATCATGGTTCCTTGCCATGATTGCGCACCCAACAAGGAGTTACCCCAAAATGCTGAACCAGACGCGTCTCGTTGCCGCCGGCCTCGCGTTCGGGGAGTCGCCGCGCTGGCATGACGGACGGCTGTGGCTCTGCAATTGGGGCACCGGCGAGATCGTCGCCGTCGATGCAGACGGCGACAGCGAGATCCTGCTCAAGATACCAGCCACCCTGCCCTATTCCATCGACTGGCTGCCGGACGGGCGGCTGCTGGTCATCTCGGGTCGGGATGGCTTGTTGCTGCGGCAGGAGGCGGATGGAACGCTGGCCACCCATTCCGATCTTCGGTCGCTGTCAAACAGCCCGTGGAACGAGATCGTCGTCGACGGGCGCGGCAACATCTATGTCAATGGCGGCGGGTCGGCGCCTGCACCGGGCGAGCATTTCGGGCCCGGCACCATCGTGCTGATCACGCCGGACGGCTCGGTTCGACAAGTGGCCGAGAACATCGCTTTCGCCAACGGCATGGCGGTGACGCCGGACAACAGGACACTGATCGTGGCGGAGTCGCATGCCAACCGGCTGACCGCCTTCGATATCGCGGAGGATGGCGGGCTTTCCAACCGCCGGGTCTGGGCCGATCTCGATGGCTTTCCCGACGGCGTCTGCCTCGATGCCGAAGGAACTGCCTGGTATGCGGATGTTCCCAACAAACGCTGTGTGCGGGTGCGCGAAGGTGGCGAGGTGTTGCAGACAGTCGATGCCGATCGCGGCTGCTTTGCCTGCATGCTGGGCGGGCCGGATGGCACGACACTGTTCATCGTCGCCGCCGAATGGCGTGGTTTCGAGAACATGATCAGCGATGCCCGCACCGGCCAGGTGCTGAGCGTCGAGGCGCCAGCACCTGGCACGGGCTGGCCCTCCTACATCTCAGGCAGACGCTGATAGTTGGCGATATCGGCCTTCACACCCAGCCGGGCAATGGTCTCCTGCGGGTTGAAGCCCGCCCGCTCGTGGGCCGCCTTGACGATCGGCACGACATTGTCGACGGCCGCCTGGTTTTCCCATTCGACAATGGTGACCAGGTTGAACTCACCCGGACCCGAAAATTGCTCGAGCACGAAATCCTGGACGAAGCCTTGCTGCAGGCGCAGCAGTTCATGCGTTGCCCTGACCTTGCGAAGGATTTCTTCACGGGCCTCGGCAGGAACGACGAATTTGTCGACCCTGAACACGGCTGCCTCGGCAAGTTTATCCATTTGAATCTGTCTCCGTTCTTGAACGACTTGGGTTCGGTGGCTCAGGAACGGGTTTGCGATCTCAACTTAGGTTGAGGTCAAGGGGAAATTTTCGGTGGTGATGATGGCGACGACGCTGCATATCACCCCCCTTGAGGGGGAGATGGCCGGCAGGCCAGAGGGGGTCGGTTCGACTGGATGCGCCCCCCTTGCGACCGATGAAGGTTAGCGCTCCACGCGCTGCGACCCCCTCTGTCGCCTTCGGCGACATCTCCCCCTCAAGGGGGGAGATCGGCGCTCCGCCGCCTAGCTCACCTCCGAAGTCCGCCTGCGCACAACCACACCCAGCTCATCGCTCTCGCGTGCAACTCGAAGCCTCTCTTCGGCTTCTGTCGCTTCGCGCTGGCGGTCCCACATCGACGCGTAGAGGCCATGCTTTTGCATCAGCTCGGCATGGGTGCCGCGCTCGGCGATCTCGCCGTCCTTGAGCACGATGATCTCGTCGGCGGTGATCACCGTCGACAACCTATGCGCAATGACGATGGTGGTGCGGCCCTTGCTGACCAGGTCGAGGGCGGCCTGGATTTCCTGTTCGGTGTGGCTGTCCAGCGCCGAGGTCGCCTCGTCGAGCATCAGGATCGGCGGCGCCTTCAAAATCGTGCGGGCAATCGCCACGCGCTGCTTTTCGCCGCCCGACAGCTTTAGCCCGCGCTCACCGACCATCGAGCGATAACCTTCCGGCAGCCGTTCGATAAACGGGCCGATCTGGGCAAGCTCGGCGGCTTTCTGCATATCCTCTTCGCTGGCACCGATGCGACCGTAACGGATGTTGTAGGCGATGGTGTCGTTGAACAGCACGGTGTCCTGCGGCACCATGCCGATGGCGCCGCGCAGGCTCGCCTGCGTCACATCACGGACATCCTGGCCGTCGATCAGCACCTGACCGCCCTGGACGTCGTAGAAGCGGAACAAGAGCCGCGAAATCGTCGACTTGCCGGCGCCGGACGGACCGACAATGGCCACCGTCTTGCCGGCCGGAACCTCGAAGGAGACGCCCTTCAGAATCTTGCGGCTGGGGTCGTAGGCGAAGTGCACGTCGCGGAACTCGACCTTGCCGGCTGTAACAGCCAGTGGCTTGGCATCCGGCTTGTCGGTGATTTCCTGCGGCACATCGAGCAGGTCGAACATTTGCTCGATGTCGGTCAGCCCCTGGCGGATTTCGCGGTAGATGAAGCCGATGAAATTGAGCGGCACCGCAAGCTGCATCAGCATGGCGTTGATGAAGACGAAATCGCCGACCGTCTGCGTGCCGGCCTGCACCTCCAGCGCCGACATGCACATGACGATGACGGTGCCGAGACCGAAGATGATGCCCTGGCCGAAATTCAGCCAACCGAGCGAGGTCCATATTCTGGTCGCCGCCATTTCATAGCGCGCCATCGAACGGTCGAAGCGCTCAGCCTCCATACCCTCGTTGTTGAAGTATTTGACGGTCTCGTAGTTGAGCAGCGAGTCGATCGCCTTGGTGTTGGCGTCGGTGTCGCTGTCGTTCATGTCGCGGCGGATCGAAATGCGCCAGTCGCTGGCGCGAACCGTGAACCAGACGTAGAGCCACACCGTGGCCGCCACCACGACCACATATTTCCAGCCATAGGTGTAGGCGAAGATGCCGGTGGTCAGCGCGAATTCGAGGATGGTCGGCGCCGTGTTCAGCATGATGAAGCGCACGATCGTCTCGATGCCCTTGGTGCCGCGCTCTATGATGCGCGACAGGCCGCCGGTGCGGCGCTCGAGGTGAAAGCGCAGCGACAGCTGGTGCATGTGAACGAAGGTGCGGAACGCGAGCTGGCGCACCGCATATTGGCCAACGCGGGCAAACAGCGCGTCGCGCAGCTGGTTGAAGCCAAGCTGCACCAGCCGCACGACATTGTAGGCGACGACCAGCATCACTGGCGCCAGCAGGAAAGATGGCAGCGGCGGCGGCGATTTGGCGTCGCCGGCCAGGGCATCCGTCGCCCATTTGAAGAAATAGGGCCCGGCAACCAGCGTCAGCTTGGCAACGACCAGAAGCAGCGTCGCCCAGGTGACGCGTGCCCTGAGATCGGGGCGGTCGGCCGGCCACATATAGGGCCACAGATTGCGCAAGGTGCCGAAGGTCGAGCTATCGGAAACGGTTTTTTCTGCCACTTGTCTTGCCTTTTGGGTGAGAAATCAGCGGCCGGAGCAGCAGGAATTGACGAGTGCGGTCAGCGATGCGGAAACGTCGGCGAGCGCGGCGCGGTCGAGTTGATAGCGCGAGCGCTGGCGGTCGGGCTCGAAGCGGACCAAGCCTGCTTCGACCAGGATTTTCAGATGCTGGGAGACCGTCGACTGCGCGAGGTCGAGATGGTCGACAACCTCACGGCAGCAGCAGGAGCGGCTGGCCGACAGATGTCTAAGGATCTCGATGCGCGCCGGGTGCGAGAGTGCGGCGAAGCGAGCGGCAACGGCGCGGCTTTGGGGCGGTGCGCAGTTTGCGTGGTCTGGTTCAGCGAGCGAGTCTGCCATCGTTCATCGGCGATAGACGATGAACGGGTGCGTGGCAAGCTAACCCGATGGGTAGAGCGACCTAATCTCCCCCCTCGAGGGGAGATGTCGCCGAAGGCGACAGAGGGGGTCGGTACGTCCTGACGCAACGTCGTTTGCAGCAAAGAGAAGGTCGGCGTTTTATGCGCGGCGACCCCCTCTGGCCTGCCGGCCATCTCCCCCTCAAGGGGGGAGATCAAGCGCTCGGCCGCTACTGCGTCTTCACCGGCGCCGTTGTCACCTGCTCGCCCATCGCCTTGAGGTCGGCGGCTTCGCCTTCCTTTGACTTTTCCGGAACCTTGAACACCTGCCCCGGCCAGATGCGGTCGGGATCGCTGATCTGGTCCTGGTTGGCGAGATAGATGGTCGAGAAGCGCACGCCGTGACCGTAGACGCGCCGTGAGATCCGCCACAGCGTGTCGTGCCTGCGGATGATGACCGCGCCGTCGGCATGTTCAAGCTTTGGCGCCACCGTCTCTGGCACATCGGGCGTTGCCGCCGCGACGACGGCTGGAACCTCAGCGGCAGGCGCTGCCGGTGCCGCAGGTGCCCCGGCAACCGCCGGGTCAGCCGGAGCCGGCGCTTCAGCCGCCGGTGCGGCTGGTGCGGATGCGGCAGCAGCTGGTGCGGGCTTCGCAGGGGCAGCCGCGATAGTGGCTGGCGCCGCAGGCTTCGGAGCGGCCGGTGCTTCGGCAGCAGCCGGTGCGGCCGGCTCAGCAGGCTTTGCTTCGGCGGGCTTGGTCTCGGTGGGCTTGGCCTCCGCGGGCGCCACGGCGGCGATCGCTTCGCCGGGTTCGCGCTCGAACGGCACGGCGGCGCGGGCCACGACCTTCACGCCGTCGGCGTCGAGACCGTCGACATGGATGGTGTAGCTGCCGACCGGGATGTCGCGCGTCGCCTCGACCAGGAAATGACCGTCGGGCGAGGTCACCGCATCACCAAGCAGGATATCGTTGGCATAGGCGCGCACCTTGCGGCCGGCGTCAGCCAGACCGGCGACGAAGATCTTGTTGCCGTCGATCTCGACCGCCTCGACGACGATCTTGGGTGCAGCCACGCCTGCCGCCGGCGGCGCTGCAGGTACTGCTGGCGCTGCAGGGGCAGTTGCGGCTTCCACAGCCGGAGCAGCAGGTGCTGTTTCAGCGGGAGCGGCAGGCGCTGCCGCGACCACGGCAGGCGCAGCCGTAGCAGGCGCCTCAGCGGCTGGGGCAGCGGCCTGATCGCCGGCGGCCGGTGCCGCGGGCTTGGTCTCAGGCGCCGGGACGCTAAGCAGCTCGGCCGGCTTGCCGGGTTCCTCGACCATCGCCAGCACCTGGCCGGCGGCGTCCTTGGGAACCGAAACGACGGCGGTCTGCACGGAAGGGGTAACCACATCGTCGGCCGTCGCGCGCAACGCAATCGTATAGTCGCCGGGCTTCAGCGGATCGTCGAGAACGATGACGAAGGCGCCGTCCGGACCGGCGACAGTCGAGCCAAGCACCGAGGAGCCGTTGAGGATCTCGATCTTCGAATTGGGCGCAGCATTGCCGGCAACGACGATCGAGCCGTTGCTTTCGACGCGCACGACGTCGAAGCTCGGCGCAACCGGGCCGGCCGCGGCCGGCGCTGGGGTTGTTGGGGCAGCAGCGGGCGCGGCAGGTGCCGCCGGAGCCGCAGCTTCGGTCGCGGGAGCCGTTGCGTCGGCAGGCGCGGGTGCTGCGGGAGCCTTGGCATCGGTGGGCGCGGCGGGCGCCGGCGGCAGCCTTCCCTCGGTCCCCGGATCGGCCGGCTTTTCAGCCGGCGGCGTCAGCGATGCAATCGCCGCAGGCGGCGTGGGATTCAGATACGGGTCGAGTGCGCCCGATACATAGGCGGTTCCGACGACCGCGATGGTCCCACCGGCCGCGAACAGAAACGCCTTCAATGGATTAACAGCCATATTTCCCCTACCCCTTAGCCACCTGAAGCCGGTCTAGCGTGTTTTGCCGGCACCGACAAGAAAAAGCCCGGGCTTGTCAGCCCTTGGGGCTTGACCCCGCATTCAGACCCAATCACCAATCACGAATGAACACGATTCGATCCGTCTGCGTCTATTGCGGCTCGTCTCCGGGCCGCGATGAAATCTATGCCAAGGCCGGGCACCTGCTTGGCCGCTCGCTCGCCAAAGCCGGCCTGCGGCTGGTCTATGGCGGCGGCACCAAAGGCATTATGGGCGCAGTCGCCGAAGGCGCGCTCAAGGCCGGCGGCAAGGTAACGGGCATCATTCCGCGCTTCCTCATCAACAAGGAGGCGACCGAAACCGCGCTTGACCGGCTCGACGAGTTGCTGATCACCGACAACATGCACGAGCGCAAGCACAAGATGTTCGAGAAATCCGACGCCTTTGTGGCGCTGCCCGGCGGCATCGGCACGGTCGAGGAAATCGTCGAGATCATGACCTGGGGCCAGCTCGGCCATCACCGCAAGCCGATCGTCTTCGCCAACGTTCAAGGATTCTGGGATCCGATGCTGGCGCTGCTCGACCATATGGCCAGCGAAGGCTTCATCCACACCGCGCAACGGGTCAAGCCGCTGGTGGTCGAAGACCCCGAGGCCATCGTCGCCGCCATCATGGTGGCGGGGTCGTCGGTCGATGCGCCGACGGAAGGCGTGCAGTCTGTAATTGACAAGATGTGAGGACGAAGCCGGCCTTGGCGCAGGCGGCCAGGAATTGAGCCCGGTTGGTGTCGTCGGCCTGGCGCACCAACTGCGCCGCGTCGTGCTGGCGCTCAAGGCTGCCGGCTACGAAACACTGGGCAACACCTGGATCGGCGACAGCAACAAGGCCAGCCTGGCCCAGAAGCAGAAGTCCAATGCGAAGCCACTGATCGACTGCATCTGCTTGGCAAGGATCTGTAGCGTTGGGGCAGCTGACTTCGATCTGTCCAGCTTTTCTTGAGCTCCGTCTTGTGCGCAATGTAAGCACGTTGGCGACGATTTCCATTTGCAGCCCGCTTCGCAGTTGGTTATCGGAGAACATTGGGCGGGAACGGAAATTTGGAGAGCGAGACAAAGGGGAGATGAATCCGCGCGAGCGATTGACGGCCGCGAAGGGCGAGATCGCGTCGGAACCAAGGACGGCGATCCTGGTCCTCGGAATGCACCGCAGCGGCACCTCGGCGCTCGGCGCCCTCGTCGCCGCGCATGGAGCCACGCCGCCGAAACATCTGCTGCCCGGGAGCCTCCACAATCCCAAGGGACATTGGGAAAGTACCCCACTCACCATCGCCGACGACCACCTGCTCACGGCGGCCGCCTCCTCCTGGCAAGATTGGCTGCCGCTAGATCGGCAGTGGCTGCAGTCGCCGGCAGCCGAGCGATTTCGGCCCATGATGACGGCGATCATTGCCAGCGAGTTCGGCGATGCCCCCCTGTTTTTCGTCAAGGATCCGCGGATCTGCCGGTTCCTCCCCTTCATGGCCTCGATCCTGGCCGATCTCAGGATTGACCCGATCGCATTTCTGCCTGTCCGCAACCCGCTCGAAGTCGCCTGTTCGCTGCAGGAACGGGATCAAATGGCACTGCCGACAGCGTTCATGCTGTGGCTCAGGCACGTGCTCGAAGCGGAGCATCATTCGCGACACATGCCGCGCTGTATCCTGCGCCACGAAGACCTGTTGAGCGACTGGCGACATCAGATGGACCGCGCGGCCAGGGAGACCGGAATCGTCTGGCCTGTCACGTCCGATCAGGCCGACGCCGCAATCGCCGAGTTCCTGGACAAGGACCTGCATCATCAGCGGGCCTCGGTCGCTGATCTGCAAAACCATCCGGATGCCACGCCATTAGTCCGCAGCGCCTATGCCATTTTGCGCAGTATGGCGTCTGAAGGCGACAGCCAGGACTTGCGCGACCAGCTCGACAGGGTGCGGGCAACGTTCGATGAGAGCTGCGATGTGGTTGGCAAGGCCGTTGCCGCAGGGAACCTGGGCGCTAAACGGCTACACGGCGAACTGGAAAAGGGCATCGTCGAGCGTGACGCCCTCGCTGACGCCCAACAGGCCCTCATCCGAGACCGAGACAGCTTCATGGCGGAGCGTGACGCGCTTGCTCACGCCCAGCAGGACCTCATCCAAGCCCGAGACAGCTTCATGGCGGAGCGTGATGCGCTTGCTCACGCCCAGCAGGACCTCATCCAAGCCCGAGACAGCTCCATGGCGGAGCGTGACGCGCTCGCCCTGGCCCAAGACGGCCTCGTAGCCGAGCGTAGCGCGCTGGCCAGGATCCGAGACGACCTGGTGGCGGAGCGCGATGCGGCGCTTGCGTCACGCAGCTGGCGATTGACTGGACCGTTGCGATGGGTGAGCTCCATTCGTCGGCGATAGCAGCAAACACTCTAAACGCTGCTCGACAAACTGTGATCGCCTGTCAAGAAACCGTCACACGGAACCCGCCTCCCTCGTGTTACGAAGGACGGGTCGGCATCCGCGCGTCGGCATAGTCGAAATCTGAACCTGGTCGAAATTTCTTGGCGAGGCGAGCCGTGAACATTGCTCTCAACGCGGAAGGCCTGTCGCCTTGCCTGCCCGACGAGCACGGGCTGTTCTTCATCTACCATTTCACCGCCGAGGGCCTGCGCACCAAGGACGCGGCCGAGGTTGCATGGACATGGCGCAGCTACCAGCTGTCCGACCTGCGCGCCCGTCATGAGATCGCCGCCGAGCAGGCTCTGCCCGGGCCGGTGCGCGAAGCTTTCCTCGGCGCCAGCCAGGGTTGCCACATCGATCTCGAGGATGCCTGGCTTTATGGCGACCTGCCGGATCTGCGCCACGACTATTCGGCGGAAGCGCGCGGGCTCGGCCATTTCCGTTTTGCGCTCAACGACAAGACGCTGATCGGCGCGCGCAAGCAGCCACTGGAATCGGTCGATCTCATCCGCAAGGCGGTGGAGAGCGGCTCGCGCAAATTCCGCTCCCCCGCCGACCTGGTCGAAGCGGTCATGGGCCAGTCGCTCGACGGCATGGCGGCCGAGCTCCACGGTCTTGGCGATACGCTGGACGGCATCGAGGACCGTATCGTGCGCGATGCCTGGCACGGCGAGCGGCAGTCGCTGGTCGAGGCGCGCCGTCAACTGGTGGTCATCCACCGGCAGATGGCGACGCTCACAAACCTTTTTCGCCATCTCGACCATTCGCATCGCAATGAGCTGCCCGATCGGATCAATGACATGGCGACAAGGCTCTCGCACCGGGCACACACGCTCTATCACGACGGCGAGCAGTTGCAGGCACGCGCAAGGTTGCTGCAGGACGAGTTGATGGCCAAGCTGACAATGCAGTCCAACCAGCTGCTCTATGTGCTGTCGGTGATGACGGCGGTGCTGTTGCCGATGACCATCATATCAGGCCTGTTCGGCATGAATGTCGGTGGCCTGCCCATGGTCAATACGCCGATGGGCTTCTGGGTGGTCTCGGCGGTTTCGATCGTGATCGCCGCGGCGACCTACATGTTCGTAAGGCGGCTCGGGCGGACGTAACGCCTCGATCCCTTTGTTTTCACTCAATTCCCAAGGGAACGCGACGCGCTTTTCCTGGAATGCCCATCACGCCGTAGCGCGAAGATCCTCGACGATGGTGCCGGCGGCAGCGACCTCCGCCTCATGGTCCGGCTCCCGCCAGGTCTCGGCGAGACCCGCCGCATACCATTCCTGCATGGCCGGCAGGCCAAGCAATTGCGGGGGACAGGCTGCAGCTGCCCCTTCGAAAGACAGCCCATAGGATAGCACACGGAACGCCACCGGAGCAAAGAAGGCGTCGACGGCGGTAAAATGGCCGCCGGCAAGGAACGGCCCGCCGAACAGGGCAAGGCCATCGTTCCAGAGATCGCCCAAACGGAACAGATCCTGCTTCAGCGCGTCCGACATCGGCAACGGTTTCACCCGCAAGCCGCAATTCATCGGGCATGCGCCGCGCAAGGCCGTGAAACCAGAATGCATTTCGGCGGCGGCCGAGCGCGCCCAGGCTCGCGCCTTGGCCTCGGCAGGCCACACACCATGGTGGCGCTCGGCGAGATACTCGGCAATAGCCAGCGAATCCCAGACAGCCCAGCCGTCATCCACCAGGCAAGGCACGCGCCCGCTGGGCGAGAACGCCCGGTAGAGATCGAAACTGGGCCCGGTCGGAAACGGCGTCAATTGCTCCTCGAACGGAATGTCGAGGGTGCGCATCAGCACCCATGGCCGCAGCGACCATGACGAATAGTTCTTGTTGGCGATATGCAGCACGTACATCGAAAGGCTCCCTACTTCGGGGCCAACGCCACCGGGCGGATTTCACGGCCACGAAACATCGACCAGGAATACATCGCCAATGCCGCCCAGATCAGCGCGAAGGCAATTGCTTGCGTGGTGCCGAACGGCTCGTCGAAAATCAGCACGGCTATCAGGAACACCATGGTCGGTGCGATGTACTGCATGATGCCGATGGTGGAGAGGCGCAGAAGCTTGGCGCCGAAGGCGAACAGAAGCAGCGGCACCGAGGTGACTGGGCCGCAGCCGATGAGCAAAGCCATATCGGTGCCGTTGCTGGAGATGAAATGGTCCTGGCCGTTGACGACCAGGAAGACGATGTAGGCAAGCGCCGGCACCGACAGCAAAAGCACTTCGAGCAGAAAGCCCTGGCTCGGGCCGATCGGCAGCGTTTTGCGGAAGAACCCATAGGCAGCGAAGGAAAACGCCAGCGCCAACGACACCCAAGGCAATTTGCCGGCATCGACGGTCAGAACGGCAACTGCGACCGCCGCCAGCAACACGGCCGCGATCTGCAGCCGGTCGAGCTTCTCGCCGAGCAACAACGCGCCGACGACGATGCTAACTAATGGGTTGATGTAGTATCCGAGCGCGGTCTCGACGGTGCGGTCGACCGAGATCGCCCAGACATAGATGGCCCAGTTGACGGAGATCAGGGTCGCCGTCAGCGCCGCCATGGCGATGCTGCGCGGCGAGCGGATCGCCGCCTTGAAATCGGCTGTGCGGCCGGCCCAGACCAGCACTGCAGCAGCAATCGGCACCGACCAGACGATGCGGTGGGCGATCACCTCGATCAGCGGCAGATGCGCAACCGCCTTCATGTAGAAGGGCAACAGGCCCCATAGCAGATAAGCGCCGAGCGCGAGGAGAAAGCCGCTGCGGGCTTTGGAGTCGGCGTCGGGCTGGATCGTGTCGCTGGCCATGGCAAACGCTATGGCCCAGTGGGCCATCCAAAACCATCGCAAAATTATGATGGATCAATGGACTTCCGCTGATGGCTCAAGGGGCGGCGCCAGTTCCTCGCCCCACTTCGGGGGGCGAGGAAACCCACGTCTTGCAACCCTACTCCGCCGCCACCAATCCCGCCATGTCGCGGTTCTTCATCAGCTTGTAGACGATCGAATCCATCAGCGCCTGGAAGGAGGCGTCGATTATGTTTTCCGACACGCCGACCGTCCACCAGCGTGCGCCGGTGCCGTCATGCGATTCGATCAGGACGCGAGTGATCGCCTCGGTGCCGCCATTGAGGATACGCACCTTGAAATCGGCGAGCTCCATGTCGGCGATCTCGCTCTGGAATTTGCCGAGGTCCTTGCGCAACGCGATGTCGAGCGCGTTGACCGGGCCGTGGCCTTCGGCCACCGACATCTTCTCCTCGCCCTCGACCATCACCTTGACGATGGCTTCGGAGACCGTCTTCAACTGGCCGTTGGCATCGAAGCGGCGCTCGACCATGCAGCGGAACGAAGTGACGTTGAAGAACTCCGGCAGGCCGTGCAGCATTTTGCGCGCCAACAGCTCGAAGGAGGCATCGGCGCCCTCATAGGCGTAGCCCTCGGCCTCGCGCTCCTTGACCACCGAGATCAGCGCATCGAGACGATGGTCGTCTCTGGGCACATCGATGCCGCGCCGCTTCAGCTCGGCGAGGAAATTGGCCTTGCCGCCCTGGTCCGAAACCATAACGCGGCGGCGGTTGCCTACCGCCTCGGGCGGCACATGTTCATAGGTCGCCGGCTCCTTGGCCAGTGCGGAGGCATGGATGCCGGCCTTGGTGGCGAAGGCTGAGGCGCCGACATAGGGCGCCTGCGCTTCCGGAGCACGGTTCAGCAATTCGTCGAAGGCGCGGGAAAGCCGGGATATCCCGGTCAGCGCCTCGGCCGAGATGCCGGTTTCAAACCGATCGGCGAAGGCCGGCTTCAGCGCCAGCGTCGGTACGATCGAGACCAGATTGGCGTTGCCGCAGCGCTCGCCGATGCCGTTCAGCGTGCCTTGGATCTGGCGCACGCCGGCCTCGACGGCGGCGAGCGAATTGGCCACCGCCTGGCCGGTGTCGTCATGGGCATGGATGCCGAGATGGCCGCCCGGAATACCTGAAACAATGACCTTGTCGACGATGGCGCGCACTTCCGAGGGCTGCGTGCCACCATTGGTGTCGCACAACACCACCCAGCGCGCGCCGGCATCATAGGCGGTCCTGGCGCAGGCCAGTGCGTAGTCCGGATTGGCCTTGAAGCCGTCGAAGAAATGCTCGCAATCGACCATCGCTTCCTTGCCGGCGGCAACAGCTGCTTCGACCGACGCGTTGATCGAGTCGAGGTTTTCCTCATTGGTGCAGCCGAGCGCGACGCGGACATGATAGTCCCAGCTCTTGGCGACGAAGCAGATGGCGTCGGACTTGGACTGCACGAGCGCTGCCAGGCCCGGGTCGTTGGACGCCGACACGCCTGCCCGCTTGGTCATGCCGAAGGCGACGAACTTTGCCTTCGCCGTGCGCTTCTGCTGGAAGAAGGCGGTGTCGGTCGGATTGGCGCCGGGATAGCCGCCTTCGACATAGTCCATGCCGAACTCATCGAGCAGCTTGGCAATCGCGATCTTGTCCTCGACGGAAAAGTCGATGCCCGGCGTCTGCTGGCCATCGCGGAGGGTTGTGTCGAAGAGATAGAGGCGTTGTTTGGTCATTGTTCTGTTGGCGCGCGAGCACCCCCCTCTGGCCTGCCGGCCATCTCCCCCTCAAGGGGGAGATCGGCAGCTTTAGCGTCGGATCTTTTCCCGCAGCGACGGAGATTTGCGAAAGGCCCGATGACAGGCAATCTCCCCCTTGAGGGGGAGATGTCCGGCAGGACAGAGGGGGGTGCCGCGCGCTGTCATTTCCCCGCAAACCCATCCGTCGCGCGTATCAGCCGATCCAGAATCCCCGGCTCCGAATAGGCATGGCCGGCGCCTTCGATGAGGTGGAAATCCGCCTTCGGCCAGGCCTTGTGCAGGGCCCAGGCATAGCGCGCCGGGCACGGCATGTCGTAGCGGCCGTGGACGATTGTGCCGGGAATATCCGCGAGCTTATGCGCATCGCGCAGAAGCTGCCCCTCCTCCAGCCAGCCGGCGTGGACGAAATAGTGGTTCTCGATGCGGGCAAAGGCGATGGCGAAGTCGTCCTCGCCGAACTTGTCGCTGGTCTCCGGCTCCGGTAGCAGCGTGATCGTCTCACCTTCCCACAGGCTCCAGGCAAGCGCGGCTTCCATCTGCGCATTGCGGTCGGAGCCAACAAGCCGTTTGCGGTAAGCGGCCATCATGTCGCCGCGCTCGGCTTCAGGGATCGGCGCTTGGAAACGCTCCCATTTGTCGGGGAACATTTCGGAGACGCCGAACTGATAGTACCATTCGAGTTCGGCGCGGGTCAGCGTGTAGATGCCGCGCACGACAAGCTCGCTGACGCGATTAGGATGCGTCTCGGCATAGGCCAGCGCCAGCGTCGAGCCCCACGAGCCGCCGAACACCAGCCATTTTTCGAAGCCGCACATCTCACGCAGCCGCTCGATGTCGGCAACCAGGTGCCAGGTGGTGTTGGCCTCGAGCGAGGCGTTGGGTGTCGATTTCCCGGAGCCGCGCTGGTCGAACAGGATGACGTCGTAAAGCTTCGGGTCGAACAATTGCCGATGTTTTGGCGAGAAGCCGCCGCCGGGACCGCCATGCAGGAAAACGGCCGGCTTGGCGCCCCTGGTTCCGGAGCGCTCCCAGTAGATATGATGGCCGTCGCCGACATCGAGCATGCCGGACTCGAACGCCTCGATCTCTGGATAAAGAGTACGAAGTTCACTGTTCATTTCATTGCTCATATCTTCAGGCCGTGCGCGGGCCAGTCCGTGGTTTCGTGGTCGGGATGCTGGAAGGAGATGATCTGCTCCTGGCGGGAGTAGAAATCCGGATCCTGATGCATGGGCTGGTCAAAGATCGTTTCCACCCAAGGCAATCGGACCGCGTAGTTGACCTGGATCTGCGGCGCCAGATCGGAGCGGTCGTCGAAGGCGCCGATGGCGATCTCCAGTGCGCCAGGTTGGCGATAGGTCAGCGGTGTACCGCAGCGGGCACAGAAGCCGCGATCGATGTTGACCGACGACTGGAAATAGGTGGGCTCTTCGCGCATCCATTCGACGCCATCCTTGAGCACTGTCACCAGCGCGCCGAAAAACGAACCGAACTGTTTCTGGCACATGCGGCAATGGCAGATGGACGCCCGGCCGAGCTTGCCCTTGATGCGGAAACGCACGGCACCGCACTGGCAGCCGCCGGTTCGAACTTCATCGGTCATAACTTTTCTCTGGCGGCCATTGTTCGGTGTCATGGTCGGGATGCTGGTAGGAGACGAGCTCGGCGAGATAAGGCGCCGACGACATGTCGGCCATAGTGTCCTCGCCCGGCAATTGCGGGATGGTATCGACATAGGGAAGTTTTGCCTCCGTGCCCCACTGGATCAGCGGCACGATATCAGCCGGATTGTCGAAGGCGCCGATGGCGAGGCCGATGCCGTCGGGCGCGGTAAAGGTCAGCGGCGTGCCGCAATTGGCGCAAAAGCCACGATCGACATGGCTGGACGAGGCGAAATATTTCGGTTCGCCGCGCGTCCAGTCGAGTTTGGCGCCACGCACCGAGACCAGGGGCGCGTAAAATGAGCCGAACGCCTTCTGGCACATGCGGCAATGGCAGATCGAGGCGTCACCCAGCGCACCCTCGACGCGAAAGCGCACCGCGCCGCACTGGCAGCCACCGGTGTAGATCGGCCGGTTGTCGAGGCTCATGGCGTCTCACTCCGTTTCATAGTCATTCGGGCGCATGGCAGACGGCCTCGACATTGTTGCCGTCGGGATCCAAGACGAAGGCGCCGTAATAGTCCGGGTGATAATGCGGGCGCAGCCCCGGCCCGCCATTGTCCTTGCCGCCGGCGGCGAGCGCCGCGGCATGGAAGGCGTCGACCTCGGCGCGGCTGCGCGCGGTGAAGGCGACGTGCTGATGGGTCCTCGGCTTGTCATCGCTGGCCTGCAGCCAGAACACCGGCCGGTCGCGGCCATAGCCACCGACCTTGGCGCCGCCGGTATATTCCAGTGGCACCATGTAGATCAGCGAAGCGCCAAGCGGCGCTATCGCCTGGTCATAAAAGGCTTTCGACGCGTCGAAGTCGGCGACATTGATGCCGAGATGGTCGATCATGAAACAAGCTCCTCCCTTGCTGGCGCCGGCACGTCGGCGCCGGCCAAGCCGGCCCCGATGACGATGTGCTGGCAGGCATTGTCGATATCGCGGATGACGTCGTCCTTCCAGAAGCGCAGGATGTTCCAGCCACTGGCACTCAATTGAGCGCTGCGTGCCTTGTCGCGTTCTGCATCTTCTACGTCGGCATGCTGACTGCCATCAACCTCGACTACGAGGTGGTGGGCCGAACAGGCGAAGTCGACAATGTAGGGTCCAATCGGTACCTGTCGGCGAAAGCTCATCCCCATCAGCCGGTGAGCCCGCAACTCATTCCACAGTTTCAGCTCGGCATCGGTCATGACGCGACGCATGGACTTTGCATTCTTGCGCTGACGCGATGGAACGAGGTCGTGACCCATGCTCAGGCCACTCCGCGCTGGCGATTAGCGAAAACCAAGGCGAGGGCTGATCTCCCCCCTTGCGGGGGAGATGTCCGGCAGGACAGAGGGCGGTGCTGTCCCGCCAGCGTCTCAACCGGCAGCCATTGCGTTCTCAGAAAGTGGCCGAAATGAAAGTGGGCAAGAAGGAACGCTGGCGTTCCTTCGAACCCCCCTCTGTCCTGCCGGACATCTCCCCCGCAAGGGGGGAGATTGGCTGTCGCTGCCGCCTTCGCCAAACTTACAACGGTGCCTAGCGCCACCCTCACCGCTTCACCTCCCACGTCGTCACGCGTTCGTTGGTGACAGGATCCTTGCCGTCCTTCAGCTGCACGCCTTGCTCCAGAAGCTCGTCGCGGATGCGGTCGGCCTCGGCCCAGTTTTTCGCTGCAATCAGTTCCAAGCGCTTGGCGATCGCCTTGGCGATCGCTGCCTCGTCGACCTTGGCCGCGCCGATATCGAAGCCGAGGAACAACAGCGATGCCTTCAGCGATGCGGCCGCTTCGTTGCCCTCCGCGGCCTCACCGGCAAGCTGCGTGAGCTGCTGGAAGGCGGCATAGGTGGCGAGGTCGTCAGACAGCGCCGCCACAACCTCCGCCGGAACTTGCCCTGCCGACGGGGAGAGATCGGCGGCGCGCTTCCATTTGCGCAGCGTATTCTCGGCCTCTTCCAGCTTGCGTACGGAAAAATCGATCGGCTCGCGGTAATGCGTCATCAGCATCGCCAGCCGCAGCACCTCGCCCGGCCATTTGCGGCCGCCGAAAGTGTCGGTTTCCAGCAGTTCGGCGATGGCGTAGAAATTGCCGACGCTCTTCGACATTTTCTGGCCCTCGACCTGCAGGAAGCCGTTGTGCATCCAGACATTGGCCATGACGTCGGTGCCGTGGGCGCAACGCGACTGGGCGATCTCGTTCTCATGGTGCGGGAAGATCAGGTCGAGGCCGCCGCCATGGATGTCGAAGACGTCGCCGAGATAGGCGGCCGACATGGCCGAGCACTCGATATGCCAACCGGGCCGGCCCCTGCCCCATGGGCTGTCCCAGCCGGGCTCCTCCGGTGACGACAATTTCCACAGCACGAAATTCCCCGGGCTCCTCTTGTGAGCGTCGACGGCAATTCGCGCACCGGCCTGCTGTTCGTCGAGATTGCGCTTCGACAGCTCGCCATAATCCGGCATCGAGGCGGTGTCGAACAGCACTTCGCCGGCGGCGACATAGGCGTGGCCGCGTTCGATCAAACGTTCGATAAGGGTGATCATGTCAACCTTGCCGTCGGCGCGGCGCGCGACGAACTCGGTGGCGCGTGGCTCGACCGTCGGCGGCAAGCAGCCGAGTGCGGCGACATCCTTGTGGTACTGATCGGCGGTTTTTTCGGTGACGCGGCGGATCGCCTCGTTGAGCGTCAGGCTTCCCGACGCGATCTCGGCGCCGAAATCGCGCAGCGCGCGGGCGTTTATCTTGTCGTCGACATCCGTGATGTTGCGCACATACGTGACACCAGCCTCGCCATAGAGGTGACGCAGCAAACGGAACAGCACGTCGAAGACGATCGCCGGACGCGCATTGCCGATGTGGGCAAAGTCGTAGACGGTCGGGCCGCAGACATACATGCGCACATTCGACGGGTCGATCGGGAGGAACACGTCCTTCGTCCGCGTTAGCGTGTTGTAGAGGCTGAGACCCTTCGATGCGTCAGACATGCGTGCCCTTCCGGCCCGTTAAGTTCTGGATGGAGTCTAACCTGTGCCAAGGCACAAATCGGCTCCAGCCTGCTGGCCGGGGCGTTTGTCCACTCTGGGGAAAGATGAGGCGAAAACGTCCGGACCAGCGCGAAGCTAGCCAATAATGCAAATGCCACAAATGGCGGAAAACGTTTTCATCGGCGGCTTTATCGCCTTGGCCGGTGTTGCCGTCAAGTCGCAACTTCCGGCAAAAGCGTCGCTGGATCATAGGTCAGGAGCCGCTGAAACATTTTATTAAACATGTCGGCACAGTCATGAAACATTCGCCGGCTAGTCCACCATAGGTCACGATTCGGTCAGATTCGGCCGGCAAACGCAGACACGGAAATGTTACCAGGGAAGAGATCGATGTCACGAACCAAGCAGGAATCGAGCCGCGCCAAGCAACCGGCGCTCGCCAACCACTATCGTGCGATCGGCCCGGCCGCGATCGTCGCCGCCCTTCTCCACACCGCGAAGAATAAAAAGCCGGCGCCGAAAATCACTTCGCCCCGCGCTGCCTGAACAGGCATCGTGCCGCCGCCGACAAGGCGTGCGCCGGAACGGAAGGCTGAGGCCCCATAGCGCGCCTGAAAACAACAGCTCTTCCTATTGAGCAGGTTCTTCCCGAAGACCGGCTATTGAGCAGGTTCTTCCCGAAGACCGGACATGGCTTCTTGGGAGCGCGCTCTAAAACAGCGTCATCTGACTGTCGTCCGCGCCGGGCTTCTGGCGCCTGACCTTGTCGGGCTCGACGATGCCCATGTCCTGTATCTCGGGCCCGATGTTGGCGACCTTGTTGACGAGGTCGGAGACCGGAATTGCCTCGAAGAAATCGGGCAGCGCGGGCTTGAGCAGGTCGGCCACATCGCGCGGTTCGAGCGTGCGGCAGTCCAGCCAGCGGGCAAAATCTTCAGGCGCGATCACCACCGGCATCCGGTCATGGATATGGGCGGTGCCGGCATTGGCGTTGACGGTAAGAATAGCGCCGGTGTCCATTTCCGAACCGCCCGGCTCGGCATAGGTTTCGATCAGCCCGGCAAAGGCGATCAACCCGCCATGCCTCGGCCGTATCCAGTAGGGCTGGCCCTTCTTGCCGCTCCCGGATTGCTGCCACTCATAGAAGCCGGAGGCCGGCACCAAGGCACGGCGATGGCGCATGGCGGCTCTGAACGAGGCTTTTTCAATAGCGCCTTCCGAACGCGCGTTGATGAGCAACGGAAATTCCCTGGTGTCCTTGACCCAGGTGGGGATCAGCCCCCAGCGCACCAGCATCGCCTGGCGATCCGGGAAATTCGAGCCCGGCATGCGCGGCGGTCCCGACAGCGCCATCAGCACCGGCTGCGTCGGCGCGATGTTGTAGCGGGCCGGAAAATCGTCCAGCTCCGCCAGGCCGAGCAAGGCGGCGGTCTGGTCGGGCGTCGCGGTCAGGGCAAAGCGTCCGCACATTGGCAAGCTCGATGAATTGATCCGATCGCGAACGTGGCGATGGAACCGGCGCTGCGCAACCGCTAAAGCTGCTCGCTGCCAGCCGGTCCACAGGGTGGGCCTCACATAAGCGAATCGATATTGATGAACGAGCAGCGCAAGATACTTCCCGCAGTCTCGGTCGCCGTCGTGCGCGGCAGGACGGTGCTGCTGGTCAAACGGGCGCGGCCGCCGTCGCAGGGGCTTTATGCCTTTCCCGGCGGCAAGGTCGAGCCCGGCGAGACGCTGCAAGAAGCAGCAGTGCGCGAATTGCTGGAGGAAACCGGGCTGCGGGCGCAGGACTATCGTCCGCTTCGCGACATCCACATCGACGGCAGCGGCGAGAATCACCCGGTCGACTATCTGCTGACCGTGTTCGGCGCCGTTTATGCCGGCGGCGAAGCGACGGCCAGCGACGATGCCGAGACCGCCGCCTTCTATAGTCTTGATGAAATGGCGACGCTGCCGCTCGCGGGTGACGTCATGGAGGTGGCTGAAGAGCTTTTGGCCTGAAGCAGGCCCATATCTGCCCGCTCCGAGAATCGCCTTGCAGGCGACAAAATGTTTCGTCAGATAGACTTATGACCCGCACCTCGCTGTTCCTTGCCGCATGCATCGCCACCGCCACGGCTTTTGCCGTGCAGCCTGCGCTGGCCGCCGAGTCGCCGTTCGAGCCCGGGCTGATGCGACTGGCCGAGGTGCTGGGGTCGCTGCATTTCCTGCGCAATCTGTGCGGCGAAAAGGGCGACCAGTGGCGCACCGAGATGGAAAAGCTGATCGATTCGGAAAATCCCGATCCGGAGCGGCGTGCCCGCTTCATCGCCAGCTTCAACCGCGGTTACCGTTCCTTCGGCGGCACCTATACCCAATGCACGCCGTCAGCGACCGAAGCCATCAGCCGCTACATGAAGGAAGGCGAGACGCTGTCGCGCGACATCGCCTCGCGTTACGGCAACTGACGAGCGCCAGACGGCGTTTAGCCAACGCCTTTTCGAGCACCCGCCTTGTATCCACGGCACGTTGATGCAATCTTGGTGTTGCACTTGCGCAACAGTATTAACGAAACGTTAGCGCGCGAATGCGGAATTAACTCAAACTGAAGGTTTTCATCCCGCTCACCGGTCTAATCGGCTAAGTTTGAATCGGACCGAACGCAGGCGACGAAGTTTGTAAAGACGATCAAAAAAACGTCGTATTTACAGATACTTACTTAGCCTGCGTGAGATAGGGGCAGCCCAAGCCGGATCCGACCCGTCGGACCGCCGCTTGAAAAGGTGGACATCGCAAATGGAACATGGCGTCAACGACATCGACGCGCTGGTCAGGGAAGAAAAGCGCCTGACCGCGGTGGAAAGCCATAGCGAGGCCTGGGCGGAAGGTCTGTCGGCCGGCATAGAACCTGAAATCATCGCCGAGGCAGCGCTTGAAACCGCGTTCGGCGAGATGCTGCGAGCCAATGGCGAAACCTCGGCCCTTGCCCTGCTCGATCGCATGCGTGAAAAGGTGATCGCCGGCGCCTTCGAGCCGGAGCGGTTTCGGCACTAGGCGTCGCGCGTCTCAGAGGGTGCACTGCCAGCTTACCGGTTCTTTGACGACGGCGAGTCGTTTGGGCATCATGCCTGAAGAGCCTAGGCCCGAGGAGAGGCAAGCGGTGAATTTTTCGATGTCAGGCCGGCCTCGCGGCGTGGTCCTCAGCATCTGGCTTGCCGCTTCCTGCGCCGCGGTTCCGCTGGCGCTTGTCCTGACCAGCAACCCTGCCTATGCGCTGAGCGAGATCAAGCGCGAGGAGCTTCCAGCTCCAGCCGGGCCACCAGCCAATGGTGAGACGGCGCCGTCTGAAAATTCAGTGCCAATGCCCGATCTGCCCGGCACGGCGCCACCGGCCGCTAGCCAGCCGAAATCGCCCACGGAGCCCGAACAAAGCCAACCGGAAGCCCCCGCCAACGATGGCGGCGTGGCCAACCCGCGTGCCGATCCAGAAGCGCCGGTGCCCGAAGTCGTCTATGACCTTTCCAAATTGCCCGAGCCCGTCAGGCGCATGCGCGATCTGATGGTCGAGGCCTGCGTAAGCGGCGACATCGAGAAGCTGCGGCCGCTGATCGGCAAGGGCGACACCATGACCCAATTGTCGCTGGGCGAAATCGAGGGCGACCCGATCGCCTTCCTGAAAGAGCTATCGGGCGACAAGGAAGGTCAGGAAATCCTCGCTATCCTGGAAGAGGTGCTCAATGCCGGCTATGTCCATGTAGACGTCGGCACACCGCAGGAACTCTATGTCTGGCCATATTTCTTCGCCCTGCCGCTGGACAAGCTCAACGCCAGGCAGCGGGTCGAACTGTTCAAGATCGTCACCGCCGGCGACTATGACGACATGAAGCAGTTCGGCGCCTACATCTTCTACCGCGTCGGCATCACGCCGGCCGGGCAGTGGACATTCTTCGTCGCCGGGGATTGAACGGCGATTCCCCTGGGATGGCTACTGGCTAGGGCTAGAAAGCTCGAGGCCTGTGTCAGGCCATATGCGGATACCTTCATTTCGAAGGGCCGAAATCGCTTCGACCGCCGCGTTGGGATCCATTTGCAGCACCTCGGCGGCATGCCGCAATTCTTCCTTGTCCCGCAGCCTGTTTACCACCCAAGCCACCTTGCGCTCGATATCCACGCCATAGGCCGCCTTCGCCTTGCCAACAGCGTCGCTCGGGATTTCCTTATAGATGCCAACCAGCACTCCAAGATCGATGGCATCGCGATATGCAATTGCACGGTCCTGACATCGATCCGCGTTCGCCAGCAACTTCTCGGCAAACATATCCGCCGGGACCAGGGCGGATACATTCAGATCGTCGTCGAAATGGCCTCGCAGTTTTATGCGGCCTTCGCGGATGACTTCAAACTTGATCGTTTGGCCTTTCAACCGCACGATCGTCCGCAAGCCATATTGATCGATCTGGAAGTCCCGAACAGCCTCGACCGGCTCAGGAAAGAATGCTCTGACGCCACGTTCGGCTGCGGAGGTCCGCAATTCGCGATAGCCATCACTGTCGGCACACAGGAAGTCCACATCCAGTGAGCGGCGATATTCCCCGAATTTCATAACGATCGCAGTGCCACCGCCGAACCAGCACTGGTTTGCGGTCAGGAAATGGCGATCCATCAATCCGAGCGCTTCGGCAATGATCTGGTGCTCGGGCCTCTTGAATTCCATCATGACGCTCGCGGTGTGTCCTGTTGATATTCCGGCTGCGAGGAACGATCAGGTGAGGGAAATCAGCCGGCGGTCAAGAGCACGCCGTGACCGAATTTGTCTGCCAAACTTTGGATAAGCATCTTCTCACGCACAGTAAGACGCTTTTGATCGACAAACCGCCAATTACGCTCATACAGCGCAAATGCCTCTTCGGCCGGAATCGGGCGTGCCGCATCGCGGTTCCAGGCGAGCGCCTGGAGCTCCGGAAACTCCGCAGGGACAATCATGGGCGCGATATCTGCGTTCATAATGCCCTTAACGTAGTGGATAGCGCTTAAAAAATCCAACGCAGCAAGAAACCGCTAAGCCGGCAGCGCCTCGGAAAACTCTACCGGCCTGCCCTGCCCGGGCGTGACGATCTCGCCTTCCCACATCACGCGACGACCGCGCACAATGGTGCCGATCGGCCAGCCGGTGACTTCCTTGCCGTCATAGGGCGTCCAGCCGGCCTTGGAGCCGGCTTGCGCATTGGTGATGGTCTCGCGCCGCTGGAGGTCGACAATGGTGAAATCGGCGTCATAGCCTGCGGCGATGCGGCCTTTCCGGGCCATGCCGAAGATGCGCTGTGGGCCATGGCTGGAGAGGTCGACGAAGCGCTGCAGGGTCAGCCGGCCTGAATTGACGTGGTCGAGCATGATCGGCACCAGCGTCTGCACCCCGGTCATGCCAGACGGTGAGGCCGGATAGGGCTTTGCCTTTTCGGCCAGCGTGTGGGGGGCGTGGTCGGAGCCGAGCACATCGACAATGCCTTGCGCAATGCCGTGCCAGACGCCGTCGCGATGGCGGGCCGCGCGAACCGGCGGATTCATCTGGATCAGCGTGCCCAGCCGCGCATAGTCGTCGGCGGTGAGCGTCAAATGGTGCGGCGTCGCCTCGCAGGTGGCGACATCCTTGTGCTGTTCGAGGAACACGATTTCTTCGGCAGTGGAGATGTGCAGGACATGGATGCGGGCGCGGGTGCTGCGCGCGATGCGCACCAGCCGCTCGGTGCAGCGCAAGGCCGCGATCTCGTCGCGCCAGACGGGGTGTGAGGACGGGTCGCCCTCGACGCGCAAGCCGAGGCGCTCGCGCAGCCGGAACTCGTCCTCCGAGTGAAAGGCGGCTCGGCGGCGGGTGTTGCGCAGGATCGATGCGACACCCTCGTCGTCCTCGACCAGCAGGTCGCCGGTGGACGAGCCCATGAACACCTTTATCCCGGCAGCACCCGGCAGCCGCTCGAGCTCACCGACATCATTGGCATTCTCGCGTGTGCCGCCAACCCAGAAGGCGAAGTCGCAATGCATCCGGCTGGTGGCGCGGCGCACCTTGTCGGCAAGCGCCGCCTCGCTGGTGGTCAGCGGATTGGTGTTGGGCATTTCGAAGACGGCGGTGACCCCGCCCAGAACAGCGGCGCGCGATCCACTCTCGAGATCTTCCTTGTGCTCCAGCCCCGGCTCGCGAAAATGCACCTGGCTGTCAACGACGCCGGGCAGGACGTGCAGCCCGCGACAGTCGATCGCTTTGCCGGCCGAAGCTTGGCGAAGATCGCCCATTGCGACGATGCGACCACCCTTGACGCCGACATCGCGCGCGCCCTCGCCATCATGGTTGACCACCGTGCCGCCTGTCAGGATGAGGTCGTAGGTGGTGGCCATGGGCGTTCGGTCTCTTGCGGGGGGAGTATCGTCGGCTTACGTAAAGGCCGACCGTTTTGCAAGATCAGGTTCTTTGCCGCCCATGCCTTTTGCCCTGCTCAAAGACCGCGCTCTCATTTCTGTGTCAGGCCCGGATGCCGAGCATTTTTTGCAGAACATCCTCACCACCGACCTCGACACGCTGGGCGCCGGTGCGGCAAAACCCGGTGCGCTGCTTTCGCCGCAAGGCAAGATCCTGTTTGATTTCCTGATCTCGCGTAGCGGCGAGGACGGATTCCGGCTGGATTGCCGTGCCGACGTCGCAGACGACTTCCTGCGCCGGCTGATGCTTTACAAGCTGCGCGCCAAGGCCGAGATTGCTAGGCAGGATCAAGTGCTTGTGACGGTTGCGTGGGGCGATGATTCAAGCGCCTCACCTTCTGATTCAACGACACTTGCCGATGTCCGCTTCCGCGATGTGGTTGTGAGCCGTTCCTATGGCGGCGCATCCGCAGGTGGCGACCCGGCTGCGTGGAAGGCGCTCCGCATCGCCAAAGGCATTGCCGAAAGCGGTTCCGATTATCAGCTCGGCGACGCCTTCCCTCACGACGTGCTGCTCGACGAGACCGGCGGCGTCGGCTTCAAGAAAGGCTGCTATGTCGGCCAGGAAGTGGTCTCGCGCATGCAGCATCGCGGCACCGCCAGGCGCCGCGTGCTGATCGTTTCGGCCGACCATGCCTTGCCTGCGCCGGGCTCGGAGCTGACGGTTGCGGGGCGGCCGGTCGGCACGCTCGGTTCCAGCGCGGGCACGGTCGGACTCGCCATTGCCCGCATCGACCGGGTCAAGGCGGCGCTCGACGCTGGCCAGCCGGTACTGGCCGGTGATGTCACCGTCTCGCTCGCCATCCCGGCCTGGGCGCAGTTCAGCTTTCCCAGGGAAGCCATCGGCGCGGAGGACGCCTGATGGCTGCCGATCGCGTCGGAGCGCCACCGCGCGCGTGGCAGCGCATGCTGTCGGGACGGCGGCTCGACCTGCTAGATCCCTCGCCGCTCGACATCGAAATCTCCGACATCGCCCACGGGCTTGCCCGCGTCGCCCGCTGGAACGGGCAGACCCGCGGCGATCACGCCTTTTCGGTCGCCCAGCATTCGCTGCTGGTCGAGGCGCTGTTCAGCGAGTTGCAGCCGGACGCCTCGGCCAATGCGCGGCTGGCAGCACTGCTGCATGACGCGCCGGAATATGTCATCGGCGACATGATCTCGCCGTTCAAATCGGTAATGGGCGGCTCCTACAAGGAGTGCGAGCTGCGTCTCCAGCGCGCCATCCATCAGCGCTTTTCGCTGCCGCCCGAACTCGGCGTCGGCTTGCGCAAGGAGATCAAGCGCGCCGACCAGATCGCCGCCTATTACGAGGCGACGCTGCTTGCCGGTTTCTCGACCGCGGAAGCAACCGAGTTCTTCGGCCGGCCGCGCGGGTTCAATGCCGACCGCTTCGACTTTAAGCCGCACTCGGTGACCTCGGCGCAAGCTGCCTTCCTCAAACGCTACGCAACGCTTGAAAAGCAACGCCAGGCAACGGTTGCCGTGCATTCGGCGCAGTGAACATACGCTAAATTAACCAGCGGTAACCACAGTACCGGGTTTCGATCACGGTCAGCAGGCACGCCTCATGTCCGTTGCGCACGTCAAGGGTGGTTCGCCCGTCCGCAGACGGGGAGCCGGAGGCGTCGCCGCGCCACGGCAGATCGCCGACGAACTGCGCCACCAGAACGAGCGCTTTTCCGCGGCCGTCGAGAATATGTCGCATGGGCTGTGCATGTTCGACGCCGACGAGCGGATGATCATCTGCAACGGCAACTATATCAGCATCTTCTCCCTCGACGCGAAGATCGTGCGGCCCGGCATCGCGTTCCTGGACATTCTAAAGCACAGCGTCGACATCGGTGTCGCCTCACAGAGCGCCGAAGACCTGTATGCCATCCGCAAGCCCTATATCGAGCGCGCGCAAGCCTCGACCTACGAGGAAATACTGTCGGACGGACGCATCGTTTCCATCACGCACCGGCCGCTGGCCTCAGGCGGCTGGGTGTCGATCTATGAGGACATTACGGAGCAAAGGCGGGCCGAGCAGGAACTGAAGGAGCAGCACCGCCGCTTCGATGCGGCGCTCGCCAACATGTCGCAAGGCCTGTTGATGTACGACGCCGAAGGCACGCTGATCGTGCGCAACCAGCGCTTCCTCGACCTCTACAAGGTCACGCCTGACGACTTCCCGCTCGGCATGAGCCAGCGCGCCCTGCTCGAACAGATGGTGCGACTGCGCATCTATCCGTCGATGGACATCGACGGCGAGATCGCCAACACCAGAGCCAGCCTGCAGGCCGGTGAGGAGCGTTCGACAGACCGCAGCCTTGCCGATGGCCGAACGCTGCTGGTTGCGCGCCGGCCGCTTGCCGGTGGCGGCTGGGTGGCGACCTTCGAAGACATCACCGAGCGCCGGCGCGCCGAAGAGCGCATGAGCCACCTTGCCCATTACGACACGCTGACCGACCTGCCCAACCGATCGATGTTTCGCGAACGGCTCGACCAGGCGATGGCCGGCGATACACCGTTGGCGATCTTCTCGCTCGACCTCGATCGCTTCAAGGCCGTCAACGACACCTGGGGACACCCGGCCGGTGACTGGCTGCTGAAATGCGTGGCGGAGCGGTTGCGGCACAGCCTGCGCAGCGACACCGATGTGGTCGCCCGCCTCGGTGGCGACGAGTTCGCCATCCTGCAGTTCAATCCCAAAGGCGCCACCGATGCGGAACAACTGGCAAAACGCATCGTCGCTGTCGTCAGCCAGCCGTTTCGCGACAAGGGCCGCGACATGCATGTCGGCATCAGCCTTGGCATCGCGCTGTATCCCGGTGACGGCAAGGACGCCGACACGCTTTTGAAGAACGCCGACATGGCGCTTTACAGCGGCAAGAGCGAAGGCCGCAACGTCTACCGCTTTTTCGAGCCCGGCATGGATGCCTTGGTGCGGGCGCGCCTGGCGCTCGAAACCGATCTCGAGACGGCACTGAAGCGGCGGGAGTTCGTGCTGGAGTTCCAGCCGATCACCAACATCGCGTCGGGCAAGATCGTCGGCGCCGAAGCGTTGATGCGGTGGAATTCACCGACGCGCGGCCTGGTGGCGCCCGACGATTTCATCGCAGCCGCCGAAGACAGCGGGCTGATCGTTCCGCTGGGCGAATGGGCGCTGAAACAGGCCTGCAGCGTGGCCGCCGGCTGGCCGCCTGGAATGCGCATCGCCGTCAATGTCTCGGCAGTGCAGATCAGAAGCGCCGACTTTGCCCGCAGCGTGATTTCGGCGCTGGCCGTTTCCGGTGTGCCGGCCAGCCGGCTCGAACTGGAAATCACCGAGACCGTGCTGATGGATGAGAGCGAGACGGTGCTGAAGACGCTGAGGCAGCTGCGCGAACTCGGTATCCGCATCGCGCTCGACGATTTCGGCACCGGCTATTCGTCGCTCGGCTATCTCAGGCGTTTTCCCGTCGACAAGATCAAGATCGACCGCTCCTTCATCCACGATATCGACAACAAGGACACGGCGGCGATCGTGCGCACGATCATCGGGCTTGGTGCCGAACTTGGCATCACCGTCACCGCCGAAGGCGTCGAGACCGAAGCGCAGCTCGACATATTGCGCAAGGCTGGCTGCGTCGAGGCGCAGGGCTTTCTGATCGGCATGCCGTCAAAGGCCGCCGACATGGCTCGACTTCTCAAGACGAGGGCAGCGTCCCGGCGCGCCTGAACATCCCCGGCGTCATTCCATGCGCGGCGCGGAAGGTGCGCGAGAGATGGCTTTGGTCGGAGAAGCCGGCCGCAAAGGCGGCACCGGCGAGATCTGAACCTTGCCGGATCAGCAGATCGGCACGGCGCAGCCTGCGGTCACGGATGAAGGCAGCAGGGGTGAGACCCAGCACTTTCCTGAAATCGCGGATAACTTGAAAGCGCGTCACGCCTGCGGCTTCAGCGAGCCGCTGCAAATCGAGGTCCGAGTTCAGATGGTCTTCGATGACCTGTTCATAGACCCGGAGCCGGCTTTTCGATCCGAAGCTTTCGACCGCCTCGCGCCGCCGGCCGCCCCAATCGCCATGGCGCAGGATGAGCTTGCGCAAGGCGATCAGCATGGATGTTTCGGCGCTCGTGGCATCACCCGATGTCGAAGCCAAGTGCGCGACGCCTACTGCCTGGACGAGATCGGCATCATCGACGATCGCTTGCGAAAACAACGGCGGGCGATCCTGCCCGAGTTCGTCCGCGATCGCACCCATGAGCGAGGCCGACGGATAGAAGGTGCGGTAAGCCCAACCCTGGTCGGCACCCGCCTCGCCGTCATGCCATATCTCCGGATTGACGAGCAGAACCGTGCCCGACGGCGCGAGGACAGTCTCGTTGCCGATGCGGACCCGCTCGCACCCTTGCGTGATCAGGGCGACGACATAGGTCGGGTGCGTGTGCAGCTGGTAGCGATGCCGCGTGAAGCGCGCCTTGAGCATGCCAAGATCGCGAAAGCGCGGATGACGCCAGAACTGCGTCGTCTCCTGAGGCTGTTGAATTCCAGACACGGTCAATCCTGTTCAAGACGCTGCCGGCGCAAATCCTTTACGTGCTGGCATCGACAAGGCCGAATTTACGATAGCCGGCAAGGAGAGCGCAATGCTGCACAACGACCCCATCGCCGCCCTCACCCCGCAGGTGGTGGAATGGCGGCATCACATCCACGCCAACCCCGAACTCGGTTTCCAAGAGTATGAGACCGCGCGCTTCGTCGCCGACAAGCTGCGCACCTTCGGGCTCGACGAGGTTCATGAAGGCAAAGGCGGCACCGGCGTGGTTGGCGTCCTCAGAGGACGACCAGGCGTGCGCGCCATCGGGCTTCGGGCCGAACTCGATGCCTTGCCCGTGCTGGAGAAGACAGGATTGCCATATGCGTCGAAGAAAGACGGCGTGATGCATGCCTGCGGCCACGACGGGCACATCGCGATGCTGCTCGGCGCCGCCAAGCTGCTCGCCGACAACAGAGCCTTCGACGGCACCGTCTGTTTCATCTTCCAGCCGGCGGAAGAAAATGAAGGCGGCGCCATGCGGATGATAGAGGACGGACTGTTCGAGCGCTTCCCCGTGGAAGCCGTCTACGCCGTCCACAACTGGCCGGGGCTGCCGCTCGGAAAGATCGCGGCCCGTGCCGGGTCGATGATGGCGGCCGTCGACACTTTCGAACTGAACTTTGAGGGGACCGGCGCGCATGCCGCCATGCCGCAGCTAGGCGACGATCCCGTGCTCGCGGCCGGCGCCTTCGTTCAAGCCGTGCAGCGCATCGTCAGCCGTTCGGTCGACCCGCAAATGGCGCTGGTCGTTTCGATCACCCAGATCCATGGCGGCAATGTCGGCAACATCGTGCCGGGCAAGGTCTGGCTGCAGGGAACCTGCCGCTTCTTCGAGCCCACTTTGTCGGACCATTGCGAAAGGCTGATCGGCGACATCGCGCAAGGCACTGCCTCGGCGCATGCACTCACCGCCAAGCTCGCCTACAAGAAAGGCTACCCGCCGCTGGTCAACACGTCGGCTGCCACTGACCGGGCCGTCCAGGCGGCAACCGCGGTTGTCGGCCGCGAGCAGGTCGAGACCGCATTCAACCCGAGCCTCGGCTGCGAGGATTTTGCCTACATGGTCCGCGAAGCCGGCGGCTGCTATGCCTGGGTCGGCGCAGGAGCGGTCGGACTGGGCGAAGGGCTGCACGGCGATCGCTATGTCTTCAACGACGCCATCGTCCCCACCGTGCTCCGCTATTTCGTCACGCTCGTTGAGCAGACGCTACGCTGACGGCCGAGCGCCTCAGCGCAAGGTCTCGACGTATTTCTCGTGGAAGCTGACATAGCCGGGTTCGACGACTTTGAGATGGCGCTCGATCAGCTGGTGGAAGGCCGGCAGCTGATGGAAGGGCACGCCGGGATTGGCGTGGTGCTCGGCGTGATACGGCATGTTCCAGGCGACTTTGCGCACCAGCCAGTTGGTCAGCGTGGTGCGGGTGTTTTCCAGCATGTTGGCGACAAGCGGGCAGCGGCCATGCTCGGCCAGCAGATAGAGCCTGAGGAAGGGCTGGCCGAGCAGCGCGGGCACGATCCAGACATAGAGCAGTACACTTGCCTCGAACCACAGGGCTAGCGCGGCGACCACGACATAGAAAGCGATCATGGCGCGGGCTTCAGTGCGCACCTTGGGCAGGCCTTTCGGCGGCACGTAGCTGTCGTGGCAGCCGCCAATCGCGTTGGTGTAGAGTGTCTGCAAATGCCCCCACCACACCGGCAGGCCCGAGACGTGGACGATGTATTGCCGCATCGTCTCCGGTTTCGGGAAGGCGAGTTCCGGATCGTTCTCGGGATCCTGGGTGAAACGGTGATGGGCGAAGTGGAAATAGCGAAACCAGTCGGCGGGCAGCGCGATCGCCAGGCTGCAGACCCTTGCGGCGGCATCGTTGAGCCACTGCGTCTCGAACGCCGTCCTGTGCACCGTCTCATGCAGCAGCGTGAACAGGAAGACGATAAGAATGCCTTGCGGCAACATCAACAGCGGCCAGTACGACACCTTGGCCGCAATCAGCCCGCCGATAGCCACAATCGCGCCGAGATGGAAGGCGAGTTGGACCAGACCCGGCCCATCCGACTTGCCGGTCAGGCGGCTGCGCTGCTCATTGGTCAGAGACGCGACGACGTCGCGATGGTCTCTGGGTTCAAACTGGGCCGATACGGTCATGGCGCCAAGCTACTCGAATAAGAAAGCTTTCGAAAAACGAGGATTTCTGCGACATAGATAAGCTTACCTTACTATCGGATAGCCCATGACCGCGCTTCCTTCCCTGAGAGGACTTCAAGCCTTCGAGGCAGCGGCGCGCTCGGGGAGTTTCGCCGCAGCGGCGGATGAGCTCTCGATCTCGGCGGCCGCGGTCAGCCAGCTCATTCGCACCGTCGAGGAGCAGATGGGTCGAAAACTGTTCCATCGCGTCAACCGCCGCGTGGTGCTGACGGAAGCCGGCGTCGAGATGCTGCCCCGGCTGACCCTGGCTTTTCGGGAGATCGGCAGCATCGCGCGTGGCAGCGATGCCTTCCGCCCGCGGCTTGTCATATCGGTGCCGCCGTCCATGGCGATGGGCTGGCTTTCCGAACGTCTCGCCGGCTTTGTGGCCAGCCACGGCGCCGTCGACATATCCCTGCGCGGCGATGACGATCCGGTGCCGTTCGACCGCGAACTGATCGACATCCGGCTGTCCTTCGGCCCGCACTATCGTGAACACCCGACCGAAGACATTGTCAGGGACGCCGTCTACCCCGTCTGCGCGCCAGAACTCACCGCCAAAACCGACAGCCTCGCCGGCCTGCCACTGATTCACACCGACTGGGGACCGACCGGCGCGTCGTTTCCGTCTTGGCGCAACTGGTTCGAGGCGGCGGGCATAGAGCCCGGCCGCGCAGTGCAGCGCGGCCTGTCGGCGAACTCGTCGCGGGCAGCGCTCGACCTTGTCATTTCAGGGCTGGGCGTGGCGCTGGCGCAAGGCATTTATTGCGCCGGGGCGCTGGAAGACGGCCGTTTGGTCCGGGCGAATGCCCTATCGATCGCGCTGCGTCAGCCATATTGCCTGACGATCCCGGAACGCAGTGCAAGGCGCGACCTGGTGGCCGCGTTTCGCAATTGGCTGATTGAGGAATGCCGGCGGTCGGTGGGTTCGCCGGTGCTCGGCTGATGGACCGAACTGCTCAGAGATGGCCGGCCAGTGCGGCGACCATGTCCTTGTTCGTCGCCACGGGAATGATCTCGAACTCCACCAGGTCAGACCATTCGATGACCCAGCGCTGCAGCAGCGTGACGTCATCGGCCTCGACCAGCAGGAAGCAGCGGCTCATATCAGCCGCGATCCAGGAGTGGTGCACGACAAGCGCGTCCGGCTTCAATCTGCCGCGCTCGCCGAAACGGCGGTAGATCTCCTTGCGGTCGCAGCCGGTGAAATCCTCGATGACGATGAACTGCATTTTCCCCCTCGGTTGAATTACCGCCCGGGACCGCAAACTAACGCCCGGGACGGTCCAGCCGCTCCAGGAACCATTGCGTCAGCCGCACCCAGACTTCGTCCTTTTCGCCGGAATCCTCCCAGCCATGGTCGAGGTTCGGGTTGTCGTTGACCTCGATGACGAAGACGCCATCCTTGGTTTCCTTGAGATCGACGCCGTAAAGCCCGTCGCCGATGCAGCGCGCCGCCTTCACCGCGGTGTCGACGACATGCGGCGGCGTCTCTTTCAGCGTGAAGGTCTTGATGCCGCCCTGGTCGGGCTTGCCGCTGGCCTTGTGGTTGACGATCTGCCAGTGTTTTTTCGCCATCAGATAATGCACGGCAAACAGCGGCTGCCCGCCGAGCACGCCGACGCGCCAGTCATATTCGGTCGGGATGAATTTCTGCGCGATCAGGAGATCGGAATCCTCCAGCCACTCGGTGGCGAGCGTCTTCAGTTCTTCGAAGTTGCCGCATTTCTTGACGCCGCGCGAGAACGATGAATCCGGGATCTTCAGCACCAGCGGAAAGCCGAGCATCTGCGCCGCCAGTTCGAGATCCGAGGTGCCGGCTATCATCACCGTCGGCGGCACCGGCACCTTGTTGTAGGCCATCAGTTCGTTGAGATAGACCTTGTTGGTGCAGCGGATCATCGACAGCGGGTCGTCGATCACCGGCATGCCTTCCTGCTGGGCGCGGCGCGCGAAGCGGTAGGTGTGGTTTGAGATCGAGGTGGTCTCGCGGATGAACAGCGCGTCGTAGTTGGCGAGCTTGGCCAGGTCCTTCCTGGTGATCGGCTCGATTTCGACGCCCATCTTTTCGGCGATCTTGGCCCAGTAACGCAGCGAGGAAATCTCCGACGGCGGCAGTTCCTCATGCGGATCGACCAGCGTGGCGAAGGTGTACCGTGCCGGGGTGCGGCCCTTGGTGTCGCGCCACTCGCGGTTGGTGTACGTCTCGAGCGCCTGCACGAATAAGGCTTCTTCCTCCTCGGCCATCCTGGCCAGCGGCAGGAATCCGATCTTGCGGATCGAAGCCCATTCGGCGCTGTCCTTGATGTGAACCTCAAGCGCCGGAGCGCGGAACCAGTCGAACAACAGCTTGGCGAAGCGGTCCCAGACCTTCGACGGTCCGATGCCGAAGAAGATGCAGATTTTTTGCGGGAAAACGCCTCCAAGATCCTTGCGGCATTTGTTGAGCGCCAGCTCCAGTTCCGGCAGCGCGTGCTCGTAGAGCTTGCGCTCGGACAGGTCGATCATCGTCTCGACCGTCGGGATGACCTTGTGGCCGCGCGAACCGGCGAGCAGAGAGGCATAATAGCCGCGGCTCTGGTAGGCGTAATTGTTCGACAGGTTGATGACCTTCGGCTGCTGGCCGCGAAACAGCGCCGGATGCGCAAGATAGTCACGGTTGGTGATGATCTTGTGCGGCGTCGCCGCCGGGTCGAGATCGTTCTGACGGCCGGTGAGGATGACCCAGGTCATTGTTATCAGCGTTTCCCAAGAGTGATGGCAGCACGCAGTCCGTCGCGGCCGAATTGCGCCATGTTCATGAAGATGCCGTGCGGCACGGGAATGTTGGCGGCATCGAGGATGGTCTCCTGTCTTTCGTCCTCGACCCAGGGATCGTGGATCAGGATGTGGTCGCCATCGTCGCCGATAGCCAGCACCCAATGCGGCACCTTCTTGCCGAACATCAGGAAGCCGCTGATCAGCACCAGCACCAGTTTTCCCTGAGCCAGGGCGCCGCGGATATCATCGATGGTGAACGGACGGTAATTCACCGGGATGCCGTAAAGTTCCGCGCGGCGGCGAAAGTCCACCTGGGCAAGTTCCATCACCCGGCGCTTGTCGTCGCTGCGCACCGATTGCAAGAACAGCGCGCCATAGAAGGACACGAAGATTTCCGCCGCAAGCCCGCTTTCGTAGCCGGAAACCGCAAGGCCGAAGGGCTCGCAGCCGCCTGGGCCGGACATCATGAACACGGTCGTTGCCTCGCGCCATAGGCGGATTTCCATGACCGGATCGGGCACGAAGCCGGAATCGAAATTGGCCATCGCCATCATCAGGCAGCATGGACCGCAGGTGAACTCGCAGGTCTGCTGGTAGAATGGGACTTTGGTGGCGACCGGAATATCGCCGCGCAAGGTCTTCTCGTAGCGCAGCGCGGTGGCGCCATCCTCGTAATAGTGAGGCTCGCGACCGATCTTGCGGTAGCCGCTCTGCTCATAGATGCCAATGGCGCGAAGATTGTCCTCGCGCACTTCGAGACGCAACATCATGCGGTCGTGCTCGAAGGCAGCTTCTTCGGCCGCTGCAAGCAGCATGCGGCCAATGCCGCGGCCGCTGAAAAACGGGCTGGTGGCAAGCGAATAGAGCCGGGCGACGCCGCTGCCCTTGCGAAACAGCACGATGGCGTAGCCGGCGACACGACCATCGCTTTCGGCGACCAGCATCTCGGCTGTCTCGCGTTCGATCAACAAGCGGAAGGAGCGCCGGGAAATGCGGTCACTGGAAAAGACCGCCTTCTCGATGGCGGCGAGGTCATCGACGTCGGACGCGCGGGCCTTGCGAATCTCGGCAGGCATGCGGGTTTGGAAAACCTCGATTGGGTGGAGGAAAAGACCGCAGTCAAAAACGTCGCAAACATCAGCCGAAACGCCGATATCCATCAAGCGCTATCGCACTTCGAATAGGGCCGAATTGTGACACTTTCTACCCCGGCGCATTCCCGAAACGGAATGCGCTTAACTGGCGATACCAGCCAGAAGCTGACCGTAGGCCCGCTTGGCGACCGCAGCCAGTTGCTCGCGCGGCAGCGAGCCGACGACGGCGCAGGCATAGCCCTTGTCCAGCCAGTAGACCGCCTCGGGGCCGTCGGCCTCGGCCATGTAGGTGCCCTTGGACTTGGCTGAGGAATCAGCGGTAACGAACAAGGAGATGCGCTGACCCTTGGCGTCCTCGTAAAGCAGCATCGCTGCCTTGCCCTGGCCGGCGGGCAGCAGCCGGCCGCCAACCAGCTGGAAGCCTTCCGCCACCAGATCCGGCGCCACCAGTTTCAGGCCGACGCGGTTGGACAGCCAGGTCTGCAGGTGATCCTTGTCGCTTGCCGGCACTTCCACCGCATGGCGCTGTTCGGCGGCATAGATGACATGGGCGGCGATCGCCTCTTCGGCCAGTTGGTCATCGGCGCCATCTTCCCTGCCGATGCCGTCGATGCCGGCAAAATAGCCGCCAAGACCGCCGATGACGAGCACTGCGGCCGCCGCGGCCGCAAGCCACCAGCGCGACTGCCGCGCCGCCGCTTTGGTCGCGCCTTCACCGCTAACGATCTGCTTGAACAGCACCGGCACGGGCTCGTCGAGCACACCGGCAAAGGCGGCGCGCAACGCGGCGCGGTCGGCGGTGTAGCGGGCGCTTTTGGCCTTCATTTCGGGATTGGCGTCGATCCAGGCGTCGTAGGCGGCGCGCTCGTCGCCCGGCAGCTCGCCGTCGAGAGCCATGTGGATATCGCGTTCGGAAAAATCGCGGCGGGTCATTTCTCGACGATCCTTATCGAGCGGCGGCGCGCCGTGTCATCGAGCAGGCTGCGCAGCTCCTCGCGTCCGCGCGCTATGCGCGACATCAGCGTGCCGGCGGGCACGCCGAGAATGTTGGCGGCTTCGGCATAGGAGAATCCTTCGATGGCGACCATGACGAGAGCGGCGCGACGGTCGGGGCTGATCGCCTGCAATGCGTCGATGATCTCGCGCGAGGCGGCGTTCTCCGCCTGCTCGGCGGGGACTGCCTGCGCCTCGTTTGCGTCAAGCGGCAGGATCGTCGCCTCACCGCGCCGGTTCACCTTGCGCATCTGATCGATGAACAAATGATGCATGATCGTAAACAGCCACCTCCGGGGGCTTTCTCCCGTCTGCCAGCTTTCAAGCCGCAAGAGCGCTCGTTCGAGGCAATCCTGGACGAGATCGTCAGCGGATTCGCGGTCGCGCAGAAGCGAGCGTGCGTAGCGGCGCAGGCGCGGTATTTCGCCAAGGATTGCTGCCTTCTTTTCGTCCATGACCGCTGGTTCTGAGGTCGCCCTTGTTTAACCCGATTGAACGCGCCTTCCCGGCGCGGCGCAAGCGGCCAGCGCGAAGCGGTCTGCCGCCCCGGTCACCCAAGCAGTGAGATAACGAGTTGATCGGCTAAATTATTCCCCGCAATCAACAAAAGGGCCGAATTATCCTAAATCGGTCAGTGCGAAATCATGGCCTTTGTACAGCAGTGGAAGATCGCGGCTTTTCGCGCAGGCGTAAGCAAAACAGTCCCCGAGATTCAGATCCGCCTTGTGGCCAACGGCTTTGCCGTAACGGGCGCTCGCGTCAATGGCCCGAGAGCCGATGTTGTCGTCAATGGCCAGACTCTCTCCCATGATCTCCACAATGAACTCATCGATCAGATCGCGGGCATGGAGAAGGGCTTCAGCGCTGGGTCTGCGCGGGCCGGCGCCGGCCCTTGCCAATGCCTGTGTTGCTTCGAAGTGAACCAACGGAGAAACCCAGACCTGCCCGGAAAAACCGGATAGCTGCTTCAGCAATTCCTCCCACCCAGGTTCCTGGTTGAGAATGGCGACGATCACCGACGCGTCGACAAACATCAGTCTTCCCACAGCTCGTCGGTGAACTTCTTCATATCGAAATCGGGATTGGGCAGGCCAAGCTTCCTGGCCCTGTCCTGAAGACTGGCGATCCGGTCGCGCAGCGGCACCTTCGCTCGATTGCGCTCAAGTTCGTGCACGAGCGCGACCCGCACCGCCTCCGTTTTGCTCGGAGCGTTCGTCTCGCGTTGCAATCTGCTGGCCAGCGCATCCACTTCGTCGTCGCGGATATAGAGCGGCATCGAATATCCTCCGTTGGATATTCATATATTCCACCTCGTATATCACTTCAAGTTGCAGCGTTGGCCTCCCTCGCCGCCCGCGTCAGCAGCCGCTGGTAGAACAAGCCGATGCCGATCAGCACGGCGCCAAGACCGATGAAGGACAGCGCCCTGAGCACGCCTTCCAGTTCCGACATGTCGAATAGGAAGACTTTTACCACGGCGATCGCGATCAGCGCCGCCGAGGCAATGCGCAGCACCTGCGACTTCAGCCAGACGCCGGCGGTGAGCAGCACGACGCCAATGACCAGCCAGAGCGCCGAATAGGTGTAGGTCTCAAGCTGCCCGAGGCCGCTCCACAGGCCGATGAACTCGCCCTTGAACACGCGCCTGACCGACAGTGTGGCGTAGGCGAAGACAAGCAATGCCGCCACCACCGCCAGCATCTGCGCATACCATGGCGGCCGCTTGTCCCTGGCATAGAGCGCCAGCCCGCCGGCGGCTATGGCCGGCAACAGGTAAGCCAGGAACAAGAGGTTGAACACCGGGATCTGGCCGGTCGATTCGTCGGTGAACAGCGGATTGAGCACCAGGAAATGCTGGAGGACGATGAAGGCGACCGAGAGTACGCCGGCGGCCATCGAGCCGTAGCGCAGCACAGAGCTTGGCGAGCGCATGTCGATGGCCACCAGTATCGCGCCGGCACCGATGGCGATCAGCGTATAGATCGCCTGTTCGGCGAGCGTCACCGGGCCGGTGTCGATGACGCCGCCATGCATGGCGTGGCGCACCAGCATGGCGACGGTGAGCAGCGCAAACAGGGCTGCACCCGCCTCCATCGCAAGGCGCGGCCGGCCATTGCCAGTTGTTGGTAGTGCGGGGGTGGTACGCGCGAGTTGCCAGGCGGCAAAGCCGAAGGCCAGCGCCGGTACGCCGTATCCCGGCAGCAGCCAGTTGAACACCGGCGTCGTCGTCAGGAACTCGGCGCCGACGATGGTCGGATCGAAGGCGACGCGGCCCAGCACGGCAACGACCGCGCCGACCGAAATCCAGCCAAGCACCGGATAGCTGCGCCACCGCGTCGCCAGCGCCGGCACGATGGCGGCAACGCCGGCAAGAATGGTCGTCCAGCCGGATCCGAAGGCCATGTGCAGCATCAGCAGGCCGGCCAGAGCCGAGCCGCAAAGCGCGAAGGAGACCGCGATGTCGCCCTTGAGCGGCGGCTGTTCGGCGCGCGCGATCCATTCGCCACCGGCAGCGAAGACAACAACCAGAAGGGCAGCTATCGCTGCGTAGACAAGGTCGCGGTCGAGATTGCCGTAGGCAAGCCACAGCGTCAGCAGAATAAGCAGCGGCGCAGCGACGCCCCATGCCGCCCAGCATGCCGCGCGGACCCGTGCTGAGGCGGCGAAGCGGCGTGCGGCCCAGAAGCCGGCGCCGATGAAGACCAGGCCGAGGCCAATGCCGATGCGCAGCGTCAACGGATTTCCGGCCGCCACCGGCATGCCGTCAAAGCCGATATTCCCTGGGTTATGTCGGAGCCGATGGTGGTGGGCGGAATGATGCCGAGATGGATCATCACGCTCACCACGCCGGCGGCATGCAGCAGCGGCAGCGCGCGCGGCCGGTAGAGTGCGGTGGCGACAAGGGCGACGAGGACGAAGGCGCCCGGCAAGGCGCCACCGGCGGCGACCAGCGTCGTGTCGACGGACAGGCCTAGCGCTGAAAACGCAACGAAAACGCCAGGCACGATCGAGGGCCAGTCGAAGCCCGCCTTTGCAGGTTCCGCTTCGCCGCCACGACTGCCCAGCCAAACAAAGGCAAGCACCGCCAGCGTCACCGCGTCGATGAACAGGACGACGGCAAGGTCGGCGAACCGGATGACGGCAAGGTCGGCGACGAGCGTACTCATCATGTAGGCGATGGTCCAGGCGCCGGTGCCGAAGAAGGCGGCCGCAATCAGGAATTTCCAGTCGCGAATGCGGGCGATCACGGCTGTGGCGGCAAGCACGATCGCCAGGTAGACGAACAGCGCCCATGGGTTGGGCGCCTGCGAGGACACAAGCGCCGGCGTCGCCATCGAGCCGACAAGGCCGATGCCGGCCATGGCCTGACCGTGGACGAGAGCGGCGACAATGGTCGCTACGCCGATGGCGCCGAGCACGGTGAAAGCGAAGGCCGGGCCGACGAAACCGTAAATGGCGTGCGCGGCATAGACCGTACCGAACAGAATGAAGGCGCCGGCAGCCGTCAGGATCGCCGGAATATAGGCGCCTGCAGCCCCTTGCACCGGCACCTTGAAGCCGGTGCGGCGGATGAACTCGCCGCCGCCGATCAGCACCAGGCCGAGCAGCGCCGCCAGGGACAGCCGCACTTCGGGGCCGAAAATGCCGGCCTCGATGGTGTAGCGGATCAGGAACAGGCCGCCCAAAGCCAATGCGACGCCGCCGACCCAGACCGCCCAACGGGTGCCGAGCGCCGTTTCGACCTCGGACTGGCGGGCTGCCTTCGCCGTGGCGGCAGGCGCGGATCCGGTGAATGCCGCCTTGGCCGCGGCTGACAGTTCTGGCACGGCCTCGCTGGTGGCCGCATCGGCTTCGGCGGCCGGTGCCTGGGCATGTGCCGCGTCTGCTGTTGTTGGCGAAGCTATGTCGGCAACTGGTGCGCTAGCGTGAGCGGCATCCGCCGGTGCGCTTGCAGCCTGCTCGGCCGGTTTGGCAACGGGCGGTGTCGCATGCACGCCGGACAGAACCAGGCCGCGCAGCGCTCCGAGCTCGCGCTCGATCAGACTGACGCGGCCCTGCTGGCGCAAGACGAGGACAAAAAGCACGATAACGACGACGGCGCCAATCAGGCTTTCAAACATGGCGGTTCCCCCAAACCAGGCCAGTTTTCACTGACAATTGCGGCGGCCACACGGCCACCCCAGACGGCTATTCAAGTCACGCCACCGCAATGGTGGCCGAAAAGAAGTTATCGAGCATGTTTCGTCGGCAAATTCCAGCGGCCTACGGTCTTTATCCTCACCCATCATCTGAGATAGCCAGGAATGGCATGCCGCCGCCACTTGCCCAGGAGCCATGCTATCCTCGGATGAACTACGAGGAAATCGAATGCCGAAACGAAGTGCAGGGCTGCTGATCCACCGGACAAGGGCCGGCATTCTCGAATTTCTGCTCGTCCATCCCGGCGGCCCATTCTGGGCAAGGAAGGATGAAGGCGCTTGGTCGATCCCCAAGGGCCTCGTCGAGGACAATGAAGATGAGTTGGCCGCCGCCCGGCGCGAGGCTGGGGAAGAACTCGGAGTCAGCATCGAGGGTGATTTCGAGCCTGTCGGCAGCTATCGGCAAGCCGGCGGCAAGATCGTCATCGCCTGGAGTGTCGAAGCCGATTTCGATCCCGATGCCGTTAAAAGCAACATGTTCACGATGGAATGGCCGCCCAGGTCAGGCGTGACGAGGGAATTTCCCGAAATCGACAGGGCCGGCTGGTTTTCCTTCGCGGAGGCCAGCCTCAAGATCCTCGGCGGTCAGCGCGCCATCCTCGATGATTTCATGGAGCATCGCAAGGCCGGCTGAGGCTCTTGCCCTACGAGTACCCCCACCCTAACCCTCCCCACAAGGGGGAGGAATGCTGCCGCATGCAGCTTTTGCTGTGAACCTGGACGGTTGCGGAGGTCAGCACCCACCGAGTCTCCCTCCCCTTTCTGGCGCAGCGTCTGCCGTAGTGGCGGCATTGCCGCCCGAATGATGCTTGCGCAAGGCGGCGAGGAAGCCGGCACGGGCATCGGGCTGTTCAATGCCGCGCGGCTCGTAGACATGGCGGGTGAAAAAGAAACCGGTCAGATGGAAGGCGTCCTCGAGTGCCGCGTGGTCCGCCCGCAAGCCGGAGCCGCGCTGCAGGAAGGCCGGCAGCGCCAGCATCTTGTCGCGCCACGGCGCACCGGCGGCTCGCGACACGGCACGGCCGGATTTCGGCGAGACATAGGCCAGATCCTGCCTGGCGCCGGTCGCCGCGCATTGGCTGAGATCGAGGCCGAAGCCGAGTTCGTCGAGGATGAGCAGTTCGAAGCGCGCCACCAGTTCGCCGGCGGCATCGGAATCGTCGAGATGGGCGATCATTACTGCAAGCGTCTCATACAGGCCGCCATGGGCGTCGCGCTCCGGCAGGAGCCTGAGATGCGCGGCCATGGTCTGCAAGCCGTACACGGCGACAGCGCTGTCCATCAACCGGGCGGCGTTCATCTCGATCGCCTCGGCCTGGAAGGTGCCGAGATGCTCGTCTAGGCGTGCCCGCCACAAAAGGTCGACGCGGTTGCCGGGCTGCAGCACCGGCTGCTGCTTGCGCGATCGGCCGCCGCGCACCAGGCCGAGATGGCGGCCATGCGCACGCGTCATTACCTCGAGAATGGCGCTGGTTTCGCCATGCTTGCGGGTGCCGAGTATGATTCCCTCGTCGCGCCATTCCATGGCAGGAGCTTGTCACCGGTTGCGTGGCGAAATCAAGATTTTGGCGCGCCGCGTGCGATCTGTGCTGACATTGGATCCCCACACATCGTCGAAAGGCTCTGATCACGCGAATTCCCGGTGATCGGCCAGGACGTCGTCGATGACGCGGCGCGATCGCTCGGCTTCGGCTTGGTTGGCGTCGTGTCCGGCAACCGTGATCAGCGCCTTCCACAGCGTCCAGCCGCGGCCGCGCGCCCAGGTCGCTTCATCGACGCCGATCGCGGCGCGGAACGCCTCCCGGCTCTCGCCCTGGAAGAACGTCCAGGCGATCGCCAGGTCGCAGGAGGGATCGCCGATGCCTGAGGTGCCGAAGTCGATGATGGCGCTCAAACGGCCGTTTTGGACCAGAAGGTTGCCCCAGGCGACGTCGCCGTGAAACCAGACGGGCGACCCTTGCCAGGTGGCGGCAAGGGCCGCATCCCAGACAGCGGTAGCCGCCTGGGTGTCGATCTGCCCCTCCAGCGCCTGGAGTGCTTCCCTTGTCTGGTTGTCATACACGCTCGGCGATCCGCCGCGGAAGAAATTGTGCTGGCCCGCGGGCGGCCCGCGCGCCGGATCGATCCGCCGGAGCGCAATGAGGAACTTGGCCAGATCGACCGCGAACTGTGGGCGATCGGCGATTTCGGCGGTCTTGGCTGTTTCGCCGTCGATCCAGCGGTAGACGGACCATTGCCAGGGGTAGTCCTCCCCAGGCTCGCCCATCGCCAGTGGAACCGGGATCGGCAGCGGCAGAAGCGGCGCCAGCCTGGGCAGCCAGCGGTGCTCTTTTTCGACCTGCAAGGCATATGGTGCGGCACTCGGCAGCCGCACAGTCATATCATTGCCGAGGTGGAAGGTTCGGTTGTCCCAGCCGCCAAACGCCACCGGCCTCACCGGCAGATGCCGCCATTGCGGAAACTGCGCGTTGACCAGCCGGCGCACGAGATCGGTATCGATGGTCGGTTTTGGATCAGGCATGTCATCGTCTCAAACTGCCGGGCGGCATTTCTAGACGATGAAGCTCAATGGGGAAACTCAAGCCCCATCTCACGGTAGCGTTCGGGGTCGTCGCCCCAGTTTTCACGCACTTTGACGAACAAGAACAGGTGCACTTTCTGCTCGAGAATGCCGGCTATTTCCATGCGCGCCGACTGGCCGATGGCGCGGATCGTCTCGCCCTTGTGGCCGAGCACGATCTTCTTCTGGCTGTCGCGCTCGACATAGATGGTCTGGTCGATGCGTACCGAGCCATCCGGTTTCTCTTCCCATTTCTCGGTCTCGATATGGGAGGAATAGGGCAACTCCTGATGCAGCCGCAGATACAGTTTCTCGCGGGTGATCTCGGCGGCCAGTTGGCGCATCGGCAGGTCCGAGATCTGGTCTTCCGGATAATACCAGGGGCCGACCGGCAGCGCTTGCGCGAGATAGTCGAGCAAATCCTTGCAGCCGGAGCCGGTCAGCGCCGAGACCATGAAGGTGCGCTTGAACGGCACCTTTTCGTTTGCTGCCGCGGCCAGGGCCAGCAGCGCCTCGTGCTTGACCCGGTCGACCTTGTTGAGGATCAGCACCATCGGCTGGCGGACGTCCTTCAGCCGCTCGAGGATGGCGTCGGCGTCGCCCCTGATGCCGCGCTCGGCATCGATCAGCAGCAGCACGATATCGGCGTCCTTGGCGCCACCCCAGGCGCTGGTCACCATCGCGGTGTCGAGCCGGCGCTTCGGCTTGAAGATGCCGGGCGTGTCGACAAAGACGATCTGCGCGTTGTCATGCGTGGCGATGCCGCGCACGATGGCGCGGGTGGTCTGCACCTTGTGAGTGACGATCGACACCTTGGCGCCGACCAATTGGTTGACCAGCGTCGACTTGCCGGCATTGGGCGCCCCGATCAGGGCAACGAAACCGGAATGCGTGGCCTCCGCGGCCGGAGGGAGATCTTCGCTGGCGGTCATGCCGCACTCCCGTGGTTGGCCCAGATGCCCTCGCGCATAAGAAACGCCGATGCCGCCGCTTCTTCGGCTGCGCGACGAGAGCCGCCCGTGCCGCTTGCCGGCGCAAAACCGCCGACCTTCACGGACACCGTGAAAACCGGTTGATGTTCAGGTCCCTCGCGTCTCTCGATCGCGTATTCGGGCCTGACATCACTGGTCTTGGCGATCCATTCCTGCAGGTCGGATTTCGGATTGGGCGGCTTGGCCACCACCTTTTGCGAGCGCGGCTCCCAGTAACGCAGGACGAATTGCCTTGCGGCATCGAGGCCGCCGTCGATATAGACCGCCGCGATCAGCGCCTCGACCGCATCCGCCAGATAGTTTCCGCCCGAGCCGCGCGAGCGCGCCTTCAAGGCAGCGTCGGCCCGAACCAGATCTTCGAGCTGCATTTCAATGCCGATCTCGGAGCATGTCCGCGCATCGACCAAGGCATTGAAGCGCGGGGCGATTTCACCTTCCGGCGCTTCAGGAAACTTTTCGAAAAGCAGATCGGCAACGATCAGGCCGAGCACGCGGTCGCCAAGGAATTCGAGGCGCTGGTTGTTGCTGCTTGCCTTGACCGCACTGGAATGGGTCAGCGCGGTCTCGAGCAAACGGACGTCCCGGAAGGAATGGCCGGTTTTGGCTGTCACCAAATCGGCCAGAGTCTCACCCGTCGGGCGCTTCAAAGCCATCAATTTACGAAATGGAACAGGCGCGACAGGCGCACGAGCGACGGCCATTTCCAGATCTCGAGGGGGCTCGCCTTCCCGGCGATCGAGAAGAAGACGATGTTGGCGCGGCCGACAAGGTTCTCCGCCGGCACGTAGCCGACGCTGAGGCGGCTGTCGGAGGAATTGTCGCGGTTGTCGCCCATCATGAAATAGTTGCCGGGGGGCACGACGAACTCGCGGGTGTTGTCGGTGATCGAATTCGGTGTCAGGTCGAGCGTGTCGTAGCTGACACCGTTGGGCAGGGTCTCGCGATAGACGTCGACCGGCTCAGGCACTTCCGTGATATCAGGATTTTGGATCTGGCCGGTTTTCACACGAGGCACGCCCTGGCCGTTGATGAACAATTGGCCGTCCTCCATCTGGATCTTGTCGCCGGGCAGGCCGACGACGCGCTTGATGTAGTCGAGCGACGGATCCGGCGGGAACTTGAAGACCACCACGTCGCCGCGCTTCGGATCGGAACCCCAGATGCGGCCGGAAAAGATGTCGGGTCCGAATGGCAGCGAATAACGCGAGAAACCATAGGACCATTTGGTGACGAACAGATAGTCGCCTTCGAGCAAGGTCGGCCGCATAGAGCCGGACGGAATCGAGAAGGGCTGGAACAACAAGGTGCGGATGACCATGGCCAGCAGCAAAGCCTGGATGATGACGCTGACGATTTCGCCAAGCCCGCCGGATTTCTTCTCGGATTTTTCAGCCACGCTCATGTCGTCCTCGATTGTGCGTTGGATGGTATAGAGTCTCGGCGCGCGCTGGGCAACGTCAAGTCGGCGTTAGATAGCGGTCGTCTGATGCAATCAATGTGGCGCTTGTTCGGCGGGCAACGCCTCGATGATCACAAAGGCTTGAGCAAGCGGGAAATCATCGGTGATTGTGAGGTGGATCGCCGCTCTGTGCCCCTGTGGCAGGATTTTGGCCAGCCGTGCCGCCGCTCCCCCGGTCAGCGCCATGGTCGGCGCGCCGCTGGGCAGGTTGGCGACCCCCATGTCGCGCCAGAACACGCCCTGCGCCAGGCCGGTGCCAAGCGCCTTGGCGCAGGCCTCCTTGGCGGCGAAGCGCTTGGCATAGGAGGCTGCGCGGCCCTTGCGGCCTTCCGAGCGGACCTGTTCGACCTCGGTGTAGATGCGCTGGATGAAGCGCTGACCATGCCGTTCCAGCGACTTTTCGATGCGTCTGATGTCGATCAGGTCGCTGCCGATGCCGATGATCATTCCGCCGGAACTTCCCGTCCGCCGTGCCCGGCCTTATGCGCCCGCTCTGCCATGCGCTTCCTGCGCTGCTCGCGAAAGGCTGTCATCCCCCAGCGGGTGATACCGTAGAAGATCAGCCCGAAGATCAGGCCGAGCGGCACCGCGCCGATCAGCATCGGCTCGAGCACCGGATGCCACAGTTTTGCAAACGACAGCGTGTGCATCATCTCACCAAGATGCGCAGGCGGTCCGTTCTTGGGCAGGCGTTCATGCAGGATCAGCTTGCCGACTTCCCAGGACGCTCCCCACAGCAGCGGGAAAGTCAGCGGATTGCCGAAGAATACCGCGCCGAGGGCGGCGGCCACCAGATTGCCGGCGACCACCCAGCAGAGCACGGCGGCGACGGCGAAATGGAAGCCGAGCGGAAAGAAGGAGGCGAAAACGCCGGCCGCGACGCCGGCCGCCACCGCATGCGGTGTCGCCTTCAGCCGCAGGATGCGCTTGGAGAAATATTGCAACGAGCGCGAAAACGAGCGGCGCGGCCACAGATAGGTACGCACCCGCTCCAGAATGCCATCAGGCTTTCGGCGTCGAAAAAGCACTCTGTTCCAGTTCCCGGTTCATCACGCCCAAATTGCAACCATCCCTGGCCGGGCGCGGTCGCTCCATCTTGCGCTTCGAGGGCGCAGAAAGGCAACAACGACTTTGATATAGCGACTGCCTTGCGGCGGAACAATGAAACGCCGCCGCGATGGTCTGCCGCAGGCGGGTAACAAGAGCGCCATTGGGGCGAAACTGAGGACAACACAACATCCAAGCGAGACTTTCATGACGACGATCAGGCCTGCCCGGGAAGACGACGCCGAGGCGGATAGACTATTCCCGATATTCGCTGACTTCGACCAAATTGCTGTCCGGATCGCGGAAATAGACCGAGATCATCTTACCGCGGGCGCCGGTGCGCTCGACCGGACCGACTTCGATGGCAACGCCATTGGCTTCCAGACGGGCGCAAATCTCGGCAAGCGGCCTTGCGGCGACCAGGCAGAAATCGCCGGACCCAGGCATCGGCACCTTGGCCTTGGGCTCAAAGGTGCGGCCCACCTGATGCAGATTGATCTTCTGCGATCCGAACAGCAACGCCGTCGGCCGGTTCGGCTCGTCGAGGCGCTTGAGGCCAAGCACCCGCTGGTAGAAGGCGCAGCTGTCCTCCACAGAGCGGACCGTCAGCACGAAATGATCGATGCCGGCGATCATGGTGATGTCCCCTAGATGTTGCGGCTTCCCGGCTTAACGGCGGGAATGGCGGCAAGTTCCGGCGGCAGGCGGTCGGCGGGATAGGCCGGGACCTCGTATTCGGCAAGCGCGATCAGCGGCACGCCGACATTGGTCTTGCCGGCCGAGCGGTCGATGATGCAGGCCGCCGCCACGACCTCGGCGCCAATCGCGCGCAGGCAGTCGATGGTTTCGCGGATCGAAAGACCAGTGGTGACGATGTCCTCGACGATGACGACGCGCGAGCCGGCAGCGATCTCAAAGCGGCGCAGCCTGAACTCGCCGCCTTCGCGCTCCACCCAGATTGCAGGCACACCGAGATGGCGCGACGTCTCATAGGCCGGGATCAGGCCGCCGATCGCCGGGCCGACGACGTAGTCGATCTTGCCCGGCACCGCCTTTTGAATCTTCTCGGCCAGCGCCTTGCAAAGCCGCTCGGTCTTGTCGGCATGCATGAAGACGCGCGCCTTCTGCAAGAAGACCGGGCTGCGCAGGCCGGACGTCAGGATGAAATGCCCCTCCAGAACAGCGCCCGCCTCGCGGAAAATGCCCAGCACCTCGTCGGTATTCATAACTCGCCCCATGTCCATGGTGAATGGTGAAATGGTGAAATGGTGAATGGTGAATGGTGAATGGTGAATGGTAGTGAGAGCGCCTTCTTTCACTATTCACTATTCACTATTCACTATTCACTATTCACCCATTCACACGCCGCGCATCGCTGACGCTCGAATTATCCTTGAGCTGCGACAGCAGCCGGTTGAGGTGCTTCAGATCCCAGACTTCGAGATCGATCAGCATTTCGGTGAAGTCGGGCGCGGTGCGCACCATCGACAGCGTATGAATGTTGGCGTCGTTGGAGGCAACGACCTGGGCGATATCGGCGAGCGAGCCCGGCGCGTTGATGGCGGTGACCGAGACGCGCGCCGGAAAGCGCTCCTTGGTCTGCTCGTCAATGTCCCAGCGCACGTCGATCCAGCGCTCCGGCTGGTCGTCGAAGGCCTGCAGCGCCGGCGACTGGATGGGATAGATGGTGATGCCGGTGCCCGGCTGGACAATGCCGACGATGCGGTCGCCTGGCACGGCCCCTTCCGGCGCGAAACGCACCGGCAGGTCGCCGCGCACGCCGCGGATCGGTACCGCGCCATCGCGCGGCTGGTCCTTGTCCTTGCGCGCGGCTCGGGTGCCGGGCATCTGGAACAGCATGCCGGCGGCGTTGCGGATCTTCGACCAGCCCTCCTCGCGCTGCTTGGGGGCGCTGACAGTGACACGCTCGTCCTTGTAGTCTGGGAAGACCGCCTTCATGACGTCGGTCGAGGCAAGTTCGCCGCGCCCGACCGAGGCAAGGACATCCTCGATGTCCTTGCGCGCCAGCCGGTGCAGCACCGGCTTCAGGCTTTCCTTGGTGAAAGTCTTGCCGGCGCGCTCGAAGGCGCGCTCGAGAATGCGGGCACCAAGACCTGAATATTGCTTGCGAATGGCGTTCTTGGTGGCGCGGCGGATGGCTGAACGCGCCTTGCCGGTGACCACCACCGACTCCCACGCCGCCGGCGGCACTTGCGCCTTGGAGCGGATGATCTCGACCTCGTCGCCGTTCTTAAGTTCCGTCATTAGCGGCATGATGCGGCCGTTGACCTTGGCGCCGACGCAGGTGTCGCCGACATCGGTGTGCACGGCATAGGCGAAGTCGATGGGCGTGGCGCCGCGCGGCAGAGCGATCAGCATGCCCTTGGGCGTGAAGCAGAATACCTGGTCCTGGAACAGCTCCAGCTTGGTATTTTCGAGGAAGTCTTCCGGGTTGTCGCCTTCTGCCAGTTGCTCGATGGTGCGCCGCAGCCAGGCATAGGCGTTGGTCTCCTTCGAGATCGCATGGGCGGCGCCGTTCGTCTTGCCGCCGGTGTCCTTGTAGATCGAATGGGCGGCGACGCCATATTCGGCGATCTTGTTCATCTCGCGGGTACGGATCTGCAGTTCGACGCGCTGGCGCGAGGGGCCGACAATGGTGGTGTGGATCGAACGGTAGTCGTTCTGCTTGGGCGTCGAGATGTAATCCTTGAAGCGGCCAGGCACCATCGACCATGTGGTGTGGATGGCGCCGAGCGCGCGGTAACAGTCTTCGACGCTGTCGAGGACGACGCGGAAGCCGAAGATGTCTGAGAGCTGCTCGAAGGACAGCGCCTTGGCCTCCATCTTGCGGAACACCGACCACGGCTTCTTCTGCCGGCTCTTCACGCCGGCGTTGATGGCATGCTTTTCGAACAGCGCTGACAGCGCCTTTTCGATGTCGGTCAGCACGCCCTTGTTGCGCTCGAATATCTCGGCAAGCCGCGCGGTGACGGCGCGATAGGCTTCCGGATTGATGAAGCGGAAGGCGATCTCTTCCAGTTCCTCGCGCATGCCTTGCATGCCCATGCGCCCGGCGAGCGGCGCATAGATGTCCATCGTCTCCTCGGCGATGCGCAGGCGCTTGGCCTCGGGCATGTGGTCGAGGGTGCGCATGTTGTGCAGACGGTCGGCGAGCTTGACCAGCAGAACGCGGACATCCTCCGAGATGGCCAGCAACAGCTTGCGCAGGTTTTCCGCCTGCTCGGCCTTCTTGGAGACGAGATCGAGCTTCTTCAGCTTGGTCAGGCCTTCGACCAGCTTGCCCATTTCGGGGCCGAACAGATCGTCGATCTCGGCCCGCGTCGCGGTGGTGTCCTCGATCGTGTCATGCAGCAAGGCGACGGCGATCGTCGCCTCGTCCATGTGCATTTCGGTGAGGATGGCGGCGACTTCGAGCGGATGCGAGAAATAGGGATCGCCGGAAGCGCGCTTCTGGTGGCCATGCTTCTGCATGGCGTAGACATAGGCCTTGTTGAGCAGCGCCTCGTTGACGTCAGGCTTGTAGCGCGCGACGCGCTCGACAAGCTCATACTGACGCATCATGGGCGGGTTCTCACGGTGCTGAAATGATTGATGCGCCGCACTGATGTACGGCGCATCTCATAGATAGCCACGAAACTCACGGGACGGAAGTGCCGGAACCATATTCCCGGCAGGTCCAGGGCAGCGATTAGTAGTCGTCGCTCTTTTCCGGGGGAACCAGGCCCTCGATGCCGGCCAAAAGGTCTTCCTCGGTCATGCGATCAAAGGTGACGTTTTCTTCCGCGTCGTCGGCGTCGGTAGCTGCAACTGCGTTGCCGGTCTGGTCGGCGATCGCCTCGCCGTCGGCCTCGGGCTCGTCAACCTCGACATGCTTCTGCAGCGAGTGGATCAGATCTTCCTTGAGGTCGTCGGGCGACAGCGTCTCGTCGGCGATCTCGCGCAGCGCCACGACCGGGTTCTTGTCGTTGTCGCGCGGCACGGTGATCGGCGCGCCCTGGCTGATCTGGCGGGCGCGATGGCCGGCGAGCAGCACGAGCTCAAAGCGGTTGTCGACCTTGTCGATGCAGTCTTCAACGGTTACGCGGGCCATTGATTGCCCCTTTCATGCCTGGATTTGATGGAAAACAGGCGCGGTCCATAACCCGAACGCCGCCGAAATACAAGCATTATGGCGCTGTGGCCTCGTGGGCTGGCGGATGCCAGTTTCTGGGCGCCGGTGAATGCCTTGCCGGCGAAGCCCGCCTACCGGCGACGACACGGCTCCGATCACAATTGCTTGCAGTGCGCCCCGGCACCCTTGGATTGCCGTAAAACTGGCGCTATCTCGGTTGACGATAGGTCAGCCGGTTTATTTACGAGCCGAGCGATATAACGACCCATTTCGATTAGTCCGCCACCTATTTCGAAAAAGGAATATTGCCATGTTCGACCCCCGTGAAAAAATCGCTCTATTCATAGACGGCGCCAATCTCTACGCCACCTCGCGCGCACTCGGCTTCGACATAGACTACCGCAAACTGCTGTCCAGCTTCCAGAAGCGCGGCTATTTGCTGCGGGCCTATTACTACACCGCTCTGGTCGAGGATCAGGAATACTCTTCGATCCGTCCCTTGATCGACTGGCTCGACTATAATGGCTTCAAGGTGGTGACCAAGCCGGCCAAGGAGTTCACCGACTCGACCGGCCGCCGCAAGATCAAGGGCAATATGGACATCGAACTGACCGTCGATGCGCTCGAACTTGCCGATGTCGTCGACCACTATGTCATCTTCTCCGGCGACGGCGATTTCCGCACACTGGTCGAAGCGCTACAGCGGCGCGGCCGCAAGGTCTCGATCGTCTCGACCATGGCCTCGCAACCGCCGATGATCTCGGACGATCTGCGCCGCCAGGCCGACCATTTCATCGATTTGACCTCGCTGAAGAACGAGGTCGGCCGCGATCCCTCCGAACGGCCGGTGCGCAGGCCCGAGCCGGCCGAAGTCGAAGAGGAAGACTATTGACGGCGGCGGCCTTGGAGGCCGCTCCCGAACCCGACCGCGACTGCCCCCTCTGCCCACGCCTGCATGATTTCATCTCAGACTGGCGACGGCGCGAGCCGTCGTGGTTCAACGCGCCGGTGCCGACCTTCCTGCCGCCTGATGGCGAGGACGCCGTCGAGCTGCTGATCGTCGGGCTGGCGCCCGGCCTGCGCGGCGCCAACCGCACCGGGCGACCGTTCACCGGCGACTATGCCGGCGACCTGCTCTACTCAACGATGATCGCTCACGGTTTTGCCCGCGGCGAGTTCAAGGCGCGGCCGGATGACGGGCTCGAACTGATCGGCACCGCGATCACCAATGCGGTGCGCTGCGTGCCGCCGGAGAACAAGCCGGTCGGCGCCGAGATCTCCACTTGCCGCAGCTTTCTGGTGCCGACGATCGCGCGCTTTCCAAAATTGCGCGCCGTGCTGGCGCTGGGCTCGATCGCCCACCAGTCGACCGTCAGGGCGCTCGGTCAGCGCGTCGCTGCCTATCCGTTCAAGCACGGCGGTCGGTTGCCGGCCGGCGGCGTCACGCTGTTTTCCAGCTATCATTGCTCGCGCTACAACACAAACACCGGTGTTTTGACCGAACCCATGTTTGTCAAGGTATTCAGCGACATCGCCGCCTTCCTGCGCAATTAACGCCTTCAGAACCCCGCCAGCACGATCTTGCCCTTGGCTTGCCCGGGCGCGGATGACGAAGCTTGCCGAAAGGCAGGCATGACGAGACAGGCGCTCTCCAAAGCCTTGAGCGGCGACGGGAAGCCGGAATTGCGACAATCATGAAAGTCCCGGAAGCGCTCGGTCTGAAACCGACCTTCGTTAGCGCGCAGACTGGCCGGAACGCTGGGTAGGGCCGATCAGCGCCGCGATGTTTGGTTCCAATCTCGCGCCGGTCGAGCACGCCAGGTCAAGGCGCGGCAAACAACTCAGCCAGCTTCTCCTGCCCGCCCTTCAGCACATTCAGATCGACATCGCCGATGATACCGTCGACGCGGCCCATATTGTGGTACTGCCAGTAGATCCAGTCGTTGCGACCTGGCTCCAGGAGCAACGAGCGACGCCAGAGCGGGCGAACGTCGATTTTCCCGGCATAGGCGTCCTCAGCCTCGTCGGTCAGGTAGATGATCGCCGGCTTGCCGAACGCAGCTTCAACCGGTCCGAGGAAGGCCTGGAGTTCCGCGCTCAGCTGTTCCGGCGACGGGCGTTGCGGGCAGTTGCCGCCGAATTCGATGTCGACGACCGGTGGCAGCAGCGGCTGGTCGTGCGGCACCACCGCGATGAAATTTTTCGCCTGGTCGGCGCCCGGCCGGCAGAAGGTGAAGAAGTGATAGGCGCCGACGGCGAGGCCGGCCGCGCGCGCCTCGCGCAGATTCTTGGCGAAGGCATCGTCGACATGGTCGCCGCCCTCGGTCGCCTTGATGACCGCGAAGGCGACATCGTCGGCGGCAACGCGGCGCCAGTCGATCTCACCCTGATGATGGGAAACGTCGATACCCCTGACCGGATAGCTGTCACGATCCGGCGAGAAGGTCCGGAAATAGAAGAAGCCGCCTGCCGCGACGAGGCCGGCAAAGACCAGACTGGCCGCACCCCAGAGGATGATCCGGTTCTTCAAACCTTTCCCCATCGTGTGTCGCTGCTGCAGCTGTTCGAAACTTGAAAGCCGACGTCTGGCTTTTCTGGGACTGCCCGAGGTTCTAGCCGCGTTCCTTCATGAGCCGGCCCTTTTCGCGCGACCAGTCGCGCTGCTTTTCGCTCTCGCGCTTGTCGTGCAGTTTCTTACCGCGGCCGACGGCGAGCAGCAGCTTGGCACGGCCCTGGTCGTTGAAGTAGATTTTCAGCGGCACCAGCGTCATGCCTTCGCGATCGATGCTCTGCGCCAGTTTTGCCATCTCGCGCTTGTTGAGCAGCAGCTTGCGGCGCCGCCTGGGCTCGTGGTTGAAGCGGTTGGCCTGCAGATATTCCGGCAGATAGGAGTTGATCAGCCAGATCTCGCCGCCCTCGACCGAGGCGTAGCTGTCCTGGATGTTGGCCTGACCCTGGCGCAACGACTTGACCTCGGTGCCGGTCAGCACAAGGCCGGCCTCGACCGTGTCGAGCACCTCATAGGAAAACCGCGCCTTGCGGTTTTCCGCAACGGTCTTGTTGTTGGGATCGGCTTTTCTGACCTGGTTCATGATGCGGAGAGGTGGCGCCTCATCCTTAATTTATCAAGCCGGCGTGTTTCATCGCCGCATCGATCTTCTCGGCGGTCGACGCCTCGATGGTCACCAGCGGCGAGCGCACCACGTTCTCGACCTTGCCAATTTTCGACAGCGCGTATTTGACGCCGCACAGGCCGGGCTCGAGGAAGATCGCCTTGTGCAGCGGCAGCAGACGGTCCTGCAATTCCAGCGCCTTGGCGCTGTCACCGGACAGTGTGGCTTCCTGGAATTCGGCGCACAGCCGCGGCGCGACATTCGACGTCACCGAGATGCAGCCGACGCCGCCATGGGCGTTGAAGCCGAGCGCCGAGGCATCCTCCCCTGAAAGCTGGATGAAATCCTTGCCGCAGGTGGCGCGCTGTTCGGACACGCGCTCGACCTTGCCGGTGGCATCCTTGACGCCGACGATGTTCTGGAAGTCGTGCGCCAGCCTGCCCATCGTCTCCGGCATCATGTCGATCACCGAGCGCGGCGGGATGTTGTAGATGATGATCGGCAGCTTGGTCGCCCTGGCGACAGCGGCGAAATGCTCGTACAAGCCGCGCTGTGTTGGCTTGTTGTAGTAAGGCGTGACCACCAGAGCGGCATCGGCGCCCGCCTGCTCGGCATATTGCACCAGACCGACCGCTTCCGCGGTGTTGTTGGAGCCGGCGCCGGCGACGACCGGAGCGCGGCCCTTGGCCACATCGATGCAGACCTTGACGACATGGCGATGCTCGTCATGCGACAGCGTCGGCGACTCACCGGTGGTGCCGACCGGGACGAGGCCCGTCGTGCCCTCGCCAAGTTGCCATTCGACGAAAGCGCGAAAGGCTTTCTCGTCGAAACGTCCGCTCTTTTCGAACGGCGTCACGAGCGCAGTAAGCGAGCCTCTCAGCATGTCGTCCAACTCCTTGGGACTTGTTTGTTTATGCATGTCGTCGTCCCAAAACCGGTTCCCACTTTTGGGCGACTGCATCGGGCGCCTTCTAGCCGAAAGCGAAGCCGCGCACCATAGTCTCGACACTGTTGCGCGGCAACCATGCCGATGGTGCCAGCAAGCGCAATTCGAACGGCCTGGATAACCCTTTGTTTACGGGCTCTTCACGACCTAAGTCTAGGCTCTCGGGCACCTGGGCTTGCCATCTAAAGTGCCGCAACAGGGAAAGATCAGGATCATGCCGGCCAGTCGGCCACTCCGCTTCATATTGCTTGGCGCCGTTGCCCTGCTGATAGTGGGGACGGCGGCAAACGAGAGCGTCGACGAGCAGACGACCTCATCGATCCCGATGCCTGACATGCAAGACAGAGCGCAGACCGATGCGCCCTCCGCCAGTATCGTCGTGCTGAAAAGCGGTCTCGACGCATTGGCCACCGGCGATATCGCCGCGGCACGAGCGGTGCGCGAAACATTGCCGGCCAATTCGCTGGACCGTCATATCCTGGCCTGGGCGATCGCGCTCTATGGCGGCGACCGTGTGCCGAGCAGCGAGATTGCCGATACCGCAAAGATGCTGCCGAACTGGCCGGGCACCATGGCCTTGCGCAAGAACAGCGAGCGCGCGCTCTACCGCGAAAACCCCTCGCCGCAGACCGTGGTGAAAGCCTTTGACGGCAGCCAGCCGCTGACCTTTCAAGGCGTGGTCATCCTTGCCCGTTCTTATGTAGCTCTTGGCAACACCAAGGCTGCGCTTTCCGTGCTGTCGCCATTCTGGCGCACCGAGAAGCTGGAAGCCAGGGACGAGGCGGCCGTCAGCAAGGAGTTTGGCGCCATCATTCCGGCTGCCGACCATCGTTTCCGCATGGAACGGATGTTTTATGCCGACCGGGAGAATTCGGCACTGCGGGTCGCAGCCCTTGCCGGCGCGCAACCGCTGGCCGATGCCTGGGCCGCCGCCTCGCGTGGCGACAAGAACGCGGCCAAGCTGTTGAACGCGGTGCCTGCCGCGCAGCAATCGGCCGGCTATTTCTTCGCGCAAGCCGAATATCTGCGCAAGCAGCGGAAGTTTGCGGACGCCGCCGCGGTGATGATGAAAGCGCCAACGAACCGCGACGCGCTGGTCGATCCCGATGCCTGGTGGGTCGAGCGCCGCGTGCTGTCGCGCGCACTGGTCGACCAGGGCGACTGGAAGACCGCCTACAAGATCGTTGCCGCGCATGCCGCCGAAAGCCTCGCCAGCGCCGCCGAGGCCGAATTCCACGCCGGCTGGTATGCGCTGCGCGGCCTCAACGATCCTGCGACGGCCTCGACCCATTTTGCCCGCATCGCCGATCTCGCGCAGGGACCGATGTCGCTGTCACGCGCCTATTACTGGCTTGGCCGCGCGGCGGAAGTCGGCGGTCCCGGCAATGCGAAGGATTATTTCACCAAGGCGGCAGCCTATGGCACCACTTTCTACGGGCAGTTGGCGGCGGAACGGGTTGGCTTGCGCACGCTGAACATCGCCTATCCCGAGCGAAGCACTGCCGACCGCCAAAGCTTTGACGGCCGCGAAGCGGTCAGCGCCATCAAGCGGCTGCAGGAGGCGGGCTACGACCGCTATGCCGAGACGCTCTACCGCGATCTCGCCGGGCAGTTGACCAGTCCCGGCGAGCTGGCGCTGCTTGCGGTGCTGGCGGAAAAGCAGGGCAATCATTTCATGGCGCTGAAGATCGGCAAGATCGCCGGCGCGCGCGGCATCGACGTCGGCGCGCTGTCGCATCCGCTGGGCGTCATTCCCGACACCGCCGACATTTCCGGCTCCGGCAAGGCGCTGGCCTATGCGATCGCTCGCCAGGAAAGCGAATTCAATGTCGGCGCCGTCTCCAGCGCCGGCGCGCGCGGCCTGCTGCAGCTGATGCCGGGCACCGCCAAGCAATTGGCGAAGAAGGCAGGACTGAGCTTTTCCCAGGATCGGCTGACCAGCGATGCCGGCTACAATGCGACGTTGGGGGCTGCCTTCCTCGGCGAGCAGCTCGACCGCTTCGGCGGCTCCTATGTGCTGACCTTCGCCGGCTACAATGCCGGCCCCAACCGCGCCAGCCAATGGGTAGCCAAGTACGGCGACCCGCGCGGCAAGGGCATCGACGCCGTCGTCGACTGGATCGAGCGGATTCCCTACACCGAAACAAGAAGTTACGTGCAGCGCGTGATGGAGAATTACGAGGTCTACAAGATGCGTATTTCGGGGAAGTACGACATCGTTGGGGATTTGGTGAACGGGCGGGGTTGAGGCGGCAGAGCTGTCGCCATGGGCAGACGTTGGCGATCCTTCGCGCCCCCCTCTGGCCTGCCGGCCATCTCCCCCACGAGTGGGGAGATCAGCTGTCATTGCCGATTTCGCCAATCTCCAACGTCGAAGGAAGGGCGTAGCGCCTGAACCGCCAATCTCCCCCCTCGTGGGGGAGATGTCCGGCAGGACAGAGGGGGCGCTGTCCCTCCGACATTTCCAAGAGTGTCAGCTTGCCGACAACCCTCGATTTGACCGCTCCCACCCTCGCCTGTAGCAGACGGAGACAATCCGGCCAGGGAGTCCTTTCAATATGTCGAGCACCGACGGCTTTTCCGATTTCTTCTACACAGCGCCGGACGGCCTCAGACTTCACGCTCGCATCTACGGTGAGACAAACTCGGGAAACTGGCCGGTGGTCTGCCTGCCCGGCCTGACCCGCAACGCGCGCGACTTTCATGAGTTGGCGCTTTATCTGTCGCAGCGGGCCGACAATCCGCGCAAGGTCATCGCCTTCGACTACCGTGGCCGCGGCCAGTCCGCTTACGACCCTGATATCGGCCACTACACTATCGGCATCGAGGCCGGCGATGTCCTCGACGGGCTGGCTGCCCTGGACGTCGAGGAAGCGGCCTTTATCGGCACATCGCGTGGCGGACTGATCATCCACGTGCTCGGCGCGCTGCGGCCAGCCATACTGAAAGCCATAGTGCTGAACGACATCGGACCCGTGATCGAGGCCGCGGGGCTGGCCCATATCCAAACCTATCTCGACCCGGCACCGAAACCGAAGAGCCGCCATGAGGCGATCGATGCGCAACGCGTCGCGCACGGCGCGGATTTTCCCGCTCTGACCGCGGCGGATTGGGAGCGGATGGTGTCGGCCCTCTACCGCGAGACGGACGAAGGCCTCCTGTTGCCGGATTTCGACCCCCAACTGGTCGAGACGGTGGCGGGCCTCGACCTCAGCAAGCCGTTGCCGGATCTGTGGCCGCAGTTCGAGGCGCTGGCGGCGATACCTTTGCTTGCCATTCGCGGCGCCAACTCGAAACTCCTGTCGGCCGACACACTCGACGAGATGCAAAAGCGTCATTCCGGCATGGAAGCGATCACCGTCGAGGGCCAGGGCCATGCGCCCTTCCTGGAGACAGGCAATCTGCCGGGCGCCATCGCGGCTTTCCTGGATGAAGCGGAATGTTTGGATCGGATAAGTAAACCCCAAGATCAAATCTGATCCTGGGGTTGTCGTGGCAGTATATGAAAGCCTTTGGTAACTATTTGGCTTTCGAGCTTTTCCGGGGCGCCTTGGGTGCCTTCGCCGCTGCCGCTTTGCTTTTTTGAGCAGGCGCTGGCACTGAGGCCGTGGTCAGCGGCGATGCGAAGGCCGAGCTTTTTCCGTCGCCGGACAGCCCTTCGCCGCGGGGCGTTTCCAGCACGACGACGCAGCCGTCGAGATCGTTGGTGGCCAGATGCGCATAGCGCATGGTCATCGAAAGCGTCTGGTGGCCAAGCCACATCTGTACGCGCCGGATGTCGATGCCGCCCTGGACAAGACGCGAGGCACAGGTGTGACGCAAGATGTGCGGAACCACCTGGTCGTCGGCGCCGAGACCGACTTCGGCCTTGGCATCGTTCCAGATGGCGCGAAACTGTGCCTGGCTGAGTTTGGTGAACGGACCCTTGGGCCGGCGGCCCTCTGACGGGGGCAGTTTGATGACCTCCTTGACCCGCTCGGTCATCGGGATGGTGCGGCTGCGGCCGGATTTGGTGATCCAGAACGAGACGCGATGTTCCTGGATGTCGTTCCAGATCAGTCCGAGCGCTTCGCCAAGGCGGCAACCGCTGTCGACGAGAAAGACCGAGAGACGGTAGGCATCCTCGCTGCGGGTCCTGATGGCGGCGAACAGCCTTGCTTCTTCGTCCCTTTCGAGGAAACGAATCCGTCCCGCCCGCTCCTTCTGGCGGCGGAACTCGGGCAGGCTGTGGATATCCCCCATCTTGTAAGCCTTGCGCAGCAGTTTGCTGAGGGCAGCCATCTTTCGATTGATGGTTGCGTTGCTGTTGCCGCGCTGGCGCAAGGTGCCGATAAGATTGTCCAGGGTGCTCTGGTCAAAGGCGCTGAACCGTTCTCCGAGGAGAATCTCGTCTATTTCGCCGATGAAGGAGCTGACATTGTATTTATGCCGCCCATCATCCCAGAGTATGTCTCGGTATGCTGAAAAAAGCTCTCCGACCCGGTGCGACTTTACTTCTCTGATCTTGTTGTAGCTGTATTTTATCTTCGCATTTTGAGAAGAGAACATTGAGAAATGTTCGGAGGGGTCACCCTCTTGTATCGCGTCGATGGTCATAAATTGCCACACCCCCGAGTGGATAGAGTCAGACCTACCCGCTTGGAAGCGTCCTTTCAAGAGATTTAATCACGCAGTTGTGAATTCATCCGCCCATCAGCGGATCCCACGAACTCACCCTACGGACTGTTCAGCTGCCGATTCCCCCTGTTCCTTCTGCTTGCCTTGTTCCAGTCACGAAACAAAAACAGCCCGGGCGTAGATGCGCCCGGGCTGAATTTCACCTGTATAAACCCAGCCCTTAGAACGAGCGCTGGAAGCGGAGCATGCCGCCGATGGCGTCGTCATCGCGGGCATCGGTCCAATCGGAGTCGCCAACGTTGATGTAGTCGACTTCGGCCGTGACCGTGAAGCCGGGAACGACGTCGTAGGCGATGTTCGCCGCGGCGCCGAAGTTCTTGTCTTCGTCATACGAAAGCTGGACGTTGAACGAGGTCTTCTCGTTGATGGTGTAGGTGCCACCACCCCAGACTGCCCAGTTGCCGCCCCACTGCTTGTAGAAGCCGCGGCCGCCGGCCGGGATTGCCCAGGTCGGATCCGACAGGTTGTCGTCGGTGCCATAGCCGCCAATGATGAACAGCGACAGGTTCTGCATCGGGGTGACGTCCAAACGCACCTTGCCGGCGACTTCTTCGTAGTTGCTGTCGTAAGCAATCACGCCGGTGATGGCGCCCCAGCCCTGTGTGTACTTCAGACCGCCGACGACATGCGGAACATAGCTGTCGATGGTGCCGACGACGCCAGAGCCTTCTTCGAGCGAGAGGACGGCGGAGAAGCCGTTGCCCGCATCGAAGTAGTACTGGATGACGTTGGTGTCGAAGCCGCCGTAGGGGACCAGCGTATCCTGGATGACGTTGCCGGCATAGCCGATGAACGTATTGAAGGCCGATTCGTCTTTACCGACGCGCAGGCCACCGAGCTGGATCCAGGCGAAGTTCAGCGAAACGCTCTTCATGCCGGCCGGATTGCTATCGAAAGCGGTTTCATCGACGAGGGGGGTGTTCGGATCATCAGCGATGTTGGTGGCGTACCGATTGTTGTTGCCGAAGTTGAAGCGGGTCTCGGTGTAGGTCTTCAAGGTTCCGAGTTCGGTTTCCTGGCCGGTCCAGGTCTTGAAGGTGGCGCGGGCATTCTTGTACCAGGTGTCCTGCGCGTCACCATCTTCGTGGTCGAGCGACTCCGCACCCGTGAATGCGCCGACGTCGCCGGCGCCGATATCGTAGCGGACATAGCCGCCGATGCGCAGGCAGGTTTCGGTGCCGGGAATGTAGAAGTAGCCCGAGCCGTAAACGTCGCAAATCTTGACGTATTCAGCCGGTTCCGGCTCGGCGACGACGACGGCGTCGGCGGCGCGCGCACCGGAAACTGCGATCAGGGCCGCAGCGGAGCCGAGGAGAAGGCTCTTAATGTTCATTTTCTGACCTCCAGTCAAAAGTTAAAAAACGGGTCTGGGTATTCTTTGCTGAAGGACAGCGTTCCCTGCCCCATCCCCACTACCGAAAAAGATGCGCACCGCGCCGCTCCTTCGAAATCGACATTACCCATGAGGCGGCGGCGTTCAACCACGATCGTACCGGCGAAAGGGCTATGCGGGCGCTATCCCCATGCGTTGTTGCACAAATGACACGATTTGGCCTCAGTCAGAAAGCTCTCATTAACTATCGAAGGGCCCGCAAGCCTTATCCAGCGCCGCGCAATGCGGCCGAATCCGGCGATGGCCGGCCAGAATTGCGGCCATGTCGCCGACTCGCCAGCCAGGGAACTGCCGTAGAATCGCCGCATGCAAAAGGCGCCGCTGCGGCCGAATGCGGATTTTTCAACGATTATCGCGCCGGCTTGTTGATTGTGCCGGCGCTTTTCTCTATCCAGCGGCGCAACGGAGAGGTGGCCGAGTGGTCGAAGGCGCTCCCCTGCTAAGGGAGTAGAGGTCAAAAGCTTCTCGTGGGTTCGAATCCCATCCTCTCCGCCATCCTGCTTCGCTCTTCGAGCTTCGCAGGACAAGCCCAACCCTCAGCGCGAAGCAGGATGGCGGAGAGGATGCCCTCCGAAGCCTTGGCGTAGAAGGGCCGGACCGTGTGGTGTGCTACGTGCCGCACAGCGTACGCCCAGACAATCCCTTGCAAAATTCGATTGGCAGTCCTGCTTCGCTCTTCGAGCTTCGCAGGACAAGCCCACCTCAGCGCGAAGCAGGATGGCGGAGAGGATGCCCTCCGACGCCCAGCAAGGGAGAGCAGCTCATGTGGTATGTGTATCTTCTGGGGAGTGCGGCTGCCGAACGCGAACGCTATATCGGCATAACGACGGACCTGAAACGACGGCTTGTCGAGCACAATGCGGGGAAATCCAGCCATACATCCAAGTTTCTGCCGTGGCGGATCGTCACCTATATGGCCTTTTCGAACCAGGGCAAGGCAGCTTCATTCGAGCGCTATCTCAAATCCGGTTCAGGGCATGCTTCCGCAAACAAGCGCCTGTGGTGATGGCCGCATCACCCGCAGCAAAGTTCCATTTTCAATAGACCTCAACAATAACAACTGATTACAGCGAAAACGCCTGTCGCCGGCTTCACTGTCTTGTTCGATTCTGACTGGAGGTCAGAAAATGAACATTAAGAGCCTTCTCCTCGGCTCCGCTGCGGCCCTGATCGCAGTTTCCGGTGCGCGCGCCGCCGACGCCGTCGTCGTCGCCGAGCCGGAACCGGCTGAATACGTCAAGATTTGCGACGTCTACGGCGCCGGCTACTTCTACATTCCCGGCACCGAAACCTGCCTGCGCATCGGCGGCTATGTCCGTTACGACATCGGTGCCGGCGACGTGGGTTCGTTCGATGGTGCGAGGTCCTTCGACCATAAGGATGGCGACGAGCAGGATACCTTCTACAAGAACGCCCGTTTCACGCTGAAGACCTGGACCGGCCAGGAAACCGAACTCGGCACCTTGAAGACCTACACCGAGACCCGCTTCAACTTCGGCAACCGCAACGGCTACCCCTCGGCAGACGATCCGACGACCGAAGCAGACGAGTTCAACTCCAACCCTGCCGGCAACAAGAACGTTTCGCTGAACTTCGCCTGGATCCAGCTCGGTGGCCTGCGCGTCGGTAAGGACGAATCGGCCTTCGACACGTTCATCGGCTACGCCGGCAACGTCCTCCAGGATACGCTCGTTCCCTACGGCGATTTCGATACCAACGTCGTCCAGTACTACTTCGATGCGGGCAACGGCTTCTCGGCCGTGGTCTCTCTCGAAGAAGGCTCCGGAACCGTTGGCACCATCGACAGCTACGTTCCGCATGTCGTCGGCGGCGTGAAGTACACGCAGGGCTGGGGCGCCATCACCGGCGTCGTCGCTTATGACAGCAACTACGAAGAAGTCGCCGGCAAAGTTCGTTTGGATATCACCCCGATGCAGAACCTGTCGCTCTTCATCATGGGCGGCTACGGCACCGACGACAATTTGACGGACTCGAGCTATGCGATCGACGCCGGCGGCCGCGGCTTCTACAAGCAGTGGGGCGGCAACTGGGCTTTCTGGGGTGGTGGCACCTACACCATCAACGAGAAGACCTCGTTCAATGCCCAGGTCTCGTATGACGAATGGAAGAATCTCGGTGTTGCCGCCAACATCGCCTACGACGTTGTTCCCGGCTTCACGGTCACGGCCGAAGTCGACTACCTCAATGCAGGCAAGTTCGACGACGCCAATTTCTCCAACTTCACCAACGCCGACAAGAAGAGCAGCATCGGCGGTCTCCTCCGCTTCCAGCGCTCGTTCTAAGACGCTCAGCCTGGCTGAAAATCGAACCCGGCGGGCAACCGCCGGGTTTTCTTTTTGAAGCGCCCGTCGCCATTGGCTGCAGTGCTGGCCTTCAAAAGGGTTGCCGCCTACCGGCGGTCAGGTCGTAGAGCGTGGCCACCCGCGCCGATTTCATCACGGGCGTGATGGCCACTATTTCCAGCCGCGCCAGAACTTGCGCCGTCCTATTGGGCACGCTAGCAAGAAGGCCCATCTTCTCGTGAGCCTTTGCCATGCGCCAGCGCCCTGCCCTCACGCCGCTTGTCGGCGCGCTTCCCTCGACGGTGCCGTTTGTCGGACCGGAAGCGCAGGAGCGCGAGCGCGGACGTGCTTTTCGCGCCCGCATCGGCGCCAATGAAAGCAGCTTCGGGCCTTCGCCGCGCGTTATCGCCCGTATGGAGCGCGTCGCGCGTGACCAGTGGATGTATTGCGATCCCGACAATTACGATCTGAAGCAGGCTGCGGCCCGCCATCTCGGCGTCGGCGCCGAAAACGTCATGGTCGGCGAAGGCATAGACGGGCTGCTCAGCCTGGTGGCGCGCATGTATGTCGCGCCCGGCGACGCAGTGGTCACCTCGCTCGGCGCCTATCCGACCTTCAACTTCCACATTGCCGGCGTCGGCGGCCGGCTGGTCACGGTGCCTTACGAGAACGACAAGGAAAGCCTGGACGGCCTGCTCAAGGCAGTCATCAAGGAGAAGGCGCCGCTGGTCTATCTCTCCAATCCGGACAATCCGATGGGCAGCTGGTGGGAAGCAGGAGATATCACCCGCTTCGTCGAAGCGTTGCCGGAAACCACCATGCTGGTGCTCGACGAGGCCTATGGCGAATTGGGGCCGGCCTCGGCGCTGCCGCCGATCGATGTCGCGCGATCCAATGTCATCCGCATGCGCACCTTCTCCAAGGCATACGGGCTGGCCGGCATACGCTGCGGCTATGCGGTGGCGGAAGCCGAGGTGATCCGTGACTTCGAGAAGATCCGCAACCATTACGGCGTCAGCCGCATGGCGCAGATCGCCGGCGTCGAGGCGCTGGCCGACCAGGACTGGCTGCACACCGTGGTGGCGCGAGTCGCTGCCGGCCGCACACGTATAGCCGGGATTGCGGAGACGAACGGGCTGAAGCCGCTGCCATCGGCGACCAATTTCGTCACCATCGACTGCGGCCAGGACGGCGCCTTCGCGCTGAAAGTGCTGCAAAACCTTTTGTCGCGCGACGTTTTCATCCGCAAGCCGATGGCGCCAAGGCTCGAACGTTGCATCCGGGTCAGCGTCGGCCTCGATCATGAACTCGACATCTTTGCCGAGGAACTGCCCGGCGCACTCGCCGCGGCGCGGGGAAACTAGCGCCGCCGATTGCCATCGCAACAGAGCCTGCCGAGGCCGCCAAGGCCAAAACAGAATCAGCCGCGACCCCGACTCCGTCGATCCAGCAGCAATCCGAAGTCAAGCCTGTTGCTTTCGTCCGATTCCGCGCCAGTTTCTGTGCATGGGAGGCAACGATGGATGACCGGCAAAGGGCAGTGCAGGCGCGTGTGCATGGCAAGGTGCAAGGCGTCGGCTACCGGATGTGGGCGCGACGCGAAGCGACAGGGCTTGGCCTCGTAGGTTGGGTACGCAATGAACGAGACGGCACGGTGACGGCCTCGATTGCCGGTGCCGATGCTGCGGTTTCCACAATGATCGAACGGCTCCGGCAAGGGCCAAGGGGAGCTTCGGTTTCGAGGGTCGAGATCGAAGAATTCGAACTCCTCGACGCGCCCATCGACTTTCGGATCATTGTCTAGACGGAACCACTTTATTGCCGCTTGAATTAATTGAACGTTCGTTTTATTACTAAATACCGGGAGACTATCATGGCACGCACAACGGGATCCGACGGCGAAAAAACTGAAGCGGCCGTCCGCGAGGCAGCGGTCAGCCTGATCGCCCGCTTCGGCTATGAGGCGACGTCGATGCGGCAGCTTGCCGCCGAGGTCGGCGTCCAGGCGGCCGCGCTCTACCGCTATTTTCCGACCAAGGAAGACCTGCTGTTCACGCTGATGCGCGAACATATGGAAGGGCTGATCGAAGCGTGGGACGCCGCACGCCCCGACGCAGCCGATCCGGCAACGCGGCTTGCCGCCTATGTCGAAAACCACATCGCTTTCCACATCGAGCGCCGCCACTCCACCCATGTCTCGAACATGGAATTGCGCAGCCTGTCGCATGACCGGCTGACGCAGATCCTTCGCATGCGCACCGCCTATGAGAAGGAGTTGCGCGCCATCCTGCGCGACGGCGCGGAGGCCGGCGCCTTCAGTGTCGATGACACCGGGCTCACTGCCATGGCCCTGGTCCAGATGATGACCGGCGTCATCGTCTGGTTCCGGCCGGGCGAGCGGCTGTCGATGGCTGAAGTCACGGCGACATATCTTTCAATGACAATGCGCCTGGTTGGCGCGAAGATCGACGGCAAGACTTACAGCGCCGCGCGTCCCTTCGGACGCGCAAAGGACGCTGTAGCATTTTGATTTCGCGCATGATCCTTTCCGGAAATCAAAGTTGATTTTCGGGGTCATGCGGCAGGAGGAACGGCATGTACACGAACACACTCAGCTTCGGGCATGACGAAGACATCGAGGCGCTGCGCGATCTGGTGCGCCGCTTTGCCCAGGAGAAAATAGCGCCGATCGCTGCCGAGATCGACCGCAGCAATCAATTCCCCACGCATCTGTGGAAAGAGCTCGGCGCGCTCGGCCTTCTCGGCATCACCGCCGATCCCGATTTCGGCGGCAGCGGCATGGGCTATCTTGCCCACGTCATTGCGGTGGAAGAGATTTCGCGCGCCTCGGGCTCGGTTGGTCTCTCCTACGGCGCCCATTCGAACCTCTGCGTCAACCAGATCAACCGCTGGGCGACGCCGGCTCAGAAGGAGAAATTCCTGCCGGCATTGTGCTCGGGCGAAAGGGCAGGTGCGCTGGCCATGTCGGAATCAGGCGCCGGCTCCGACGTCGTCTCGCTCAAGCTGCGCGCCGAAAAGCGCAACGACCGCTATGTGCTCAACGGCTCGAAAATGTGGATCACCAACGGCCCCGATGCCGAAACGCTGGTGGTCTACGCCAAGACCGATCCCGAGCGGAAATCGCGCGGCATCACCGCCTTCATCGTCGAAAAGACGATGGCCGGCTTCTCGGCATCGCCAAAGCTCGACAAGCTCGGCATGCGCGGCTCCAACACCGGCGAACTGGTGTTCGACAATGTCGAGGTGCCCTATGACAATGTGCTGCATGAGGAGGGCCGCGGCGTCGAGGTCCTGATGTCGGGCCTCGACTACGAACGCACCGTGCTCGCCGGCGGACCGCTCGGGCTCATGGCGGCCTGTCTCGACGTGGCGATCCCCTATGTGCATGAGCGCAAGCAGTTCGGCCAGCCGATCGGCGAGTTCCAGCTCGTGCAGGGCAAACTTGCCGACATGTATTCGACGATGAACGCCGCGCGCGCTTACGTTTATGCTGTCGCGGCTGCCTGCGATCGCGGCCAGACGACACGCAAGGATGCCGCTGGCTGCGTGCTGTTTGCCGCCGAAAAAGCGACGCTGATGGCGCTCGACGCCATCCAGCTGCTTGGCGGCAACGGCTATACCAACGAGTATCCGACCGGCCGGCTGTTGCGCGACGCCAAGCTCTACGAGATCGGCGCCGGCACCAGCGAGATCCGCCGCTGGCTGATCGGGCGCGAGATCATGGCGGAAGGGGTTTAGTGCCTGCCAAGATGGCAGGCTGTTGTTTTGCGGGTATCGAGAGACAAGTAGGGCGATAGATGGTTACGTCATCGGGGCATCCAGTCACAAGGCGGGGGATATTTGCGATGGCTTTGTTTTCCACAATCGCTGGCTTTCTCGGGCGCGCGAAGGCTCAGAAGCGTCGCTTTTCTAATATGGCGGAATTCAGAGAGCTCGTAATTGCCGAACTCAAACGGCAGCCGGGTGTCGATAGCGCTGTCGCAGACCCATCGGATCCTGCAAAAATCGGTGCAAAACTCGATGGCGCAGACGTGACGGCAGACGTCACAAACGTGTTCGGGCACTTGAACTCATACCCCGACGAAGACGCCGATGCGGCCATACGCAGGCTTGTCCGAGGCCTCGCCGAAATACGACCTAGGGCGAGTGAAGAAAGTCTGATCGCGGTGATACGGACCCAGCAGTATGTCGAGCACCTCAAATTGATGGGTTTGGATTTATTGTGCGAACCGCTGGTTGGTGAAATTGCGGTCGTATACATGGCCGACCTTCCCGATACAGTCTCACCTGTTGCTCCGAAGGACTTCCCCGGCCGGGCGCTTTCGGATTTGCGCGATGTCGCACTAGGCAATGTGAAGAAATGGCTGCCGAAAATTGTCTCCGACGGCCAGATTGGCACATTTTATCTCTATTACGTCGACGGCAATACGATGCTCTCCACGAGCCTTGTGCTGCTCGACGAGTTCTGGCTGTCGATCAAAGCACAGTTTCCCGGCGATGTTTTATTTGCGCTGCCGCGCCGGGATCAATTGTTCATCTTCGACGCGAGCAATCCGCAGGCCCAAAGCGCGGCCAGACAGATGATCGACGTCACGTTCGAGGATGACTTCAATCTGCTATCCGATAAAATTTTCGAACGCCGCAACGGCAAACTCCTAGCCCAGATGTAGAGCTCGAAATGGCCGTACTCCAGACCCAGATCTCGCCCTCCTCCGAGACCTTCCGCGCCAATGCCGAGCGCATGCGGGCGCTGGTTGCCGACATTGCGGACAAGGCGGCAAGCGTCGAGCGCGGTGGCTCGGAGGAGGCGCGCGAGCGTCATGTTTCGCGCGGCAAGCTGTTGCCGCGCGAGCGGCTGGCGCAGTTGCTCGACACCGGCTCGCCTTTCCTCGAGATCGGCCAGTTCGCGGCATGGTCCATGTATGGCGAGGAGATTTCCTCGGCCGGCCTCATCGCCGGCGTCGGCCGTGTCGAAGGCACCGAGGTGATGGTCGTGGTCAACGACGCCACGGTGAAGGGCGGCACCTATTATCCGCTCACGGTGAAGAAGCATTTGCGCGCACAGGAGATCGCGCTGCAAAACAATCTGCCTTGCGTCTATCTGGTCGACAGCGGCGGCGCCAACCTGCCTAATCAGGACGAGGTGTTTCCCGATCGCGAGCATTTCGGCCGCATCTTCTACAACCAGGCCAACATGTCGGCGGCCGGCATTCCGCAGATCGCCTGCGTCATGGGCTCATGTACTGCGGGCGGCGCCTATGTGCCGGCAATGTCGGACGAGACGATCATGGTGCGCAACCAGGCGACCATTTTTCTCGGCGGCCCGCCTCTGGTGAAGGCGGCTACGGGTGAAGATGTCAGCGCCGAGGAGCTTGGCGGCGCCGACGTGCACACCAGGCTGTCCGGTGTCGCCGACCACTATGCGCTGGACGACGAACATGCGCTGGCCATCTGCCGGCGCATCGTCAAAAATCTCAACCGGCGCAAGACTGTAAGCCTGACCTTACAGAAACCCATGCCGCCGCTTCATGACGCGCAGGAACTCTACGGCATCGTGCCGACGGATCTGCGCCAGCCCTATGATGTGCGCGAGGTGATCGCGCGCGTCGTCGACGGCTCCGAGTTCGACGAGTTCAAGCAGAATTACGGCACCACGCTGGTCACCGGCTTTGCCCATCTTGAGGGCATGCCGGTCGGCATCATCGCCAACAATGGCGTGCTGTTTTCCGAAAGTGCTGTGAAGGGCGCGCATTTCATCGAACTGTGCTGCCAGCGCAAGATCCCGCTGATGTTCCTGCAGAACATCACCGGCTTCATGGTCGGGCGAAAATACGAGGCCGGCGGCATCGCCAAGGACGGCGCCAAGCTGGTGATGGCGGTCGCCACCGCCAAGGTGCCGAAGGTGACGATGATCATCGGCGGGTCGTTCGGCGCCGGCAATTACGGCATGTGCGGACGCGCCTACTCGCCGCGGTTCCTGTGGATGTGGCCGAACGCGCGCATTTCGGTGATGGGCGGCGAACAGGCGGCGACCGTGCTGGCGGTGGTCAAGCGCGAGGGCATCGAGCGCAAGGGCGGTGAGTGGAGCGCGGACGAGGAAGCGAAATTCAAGAAGCCGATCCTGATGAAATACGAGCATGAGGGCCACCCGCTCTACTCCTCGGCGCGGCTGTGGGACGACGGCATCATCGACCCGGCGAAAACGCGCGAGGTGCTGGCGCTCAGCCTGTCGGCCGCGCTCAACGCCGACATCGAGGAAACGAAGTTCGGCGTGTTCAGGATGTAGGATGAGCAAGTTCGGCGAACGGATACATGTCCACACCGGCGACATCACCAGGCTTGCGGTCGATGCCATCGTCAACGCCGCCAATTCCTCGCTGCTGGGCGGCGGCGGCGTCGACGGCGCCATTCACCGCGCCGCCGGCCCGGAGCTCGAATTCGAATGCCGGATGCTGAACGGCTGCAATGTCGGCGAAGCAAAGCTTACCAAGGGCTATCACCTGCCGGCACGTTACATCATCCACACGGTCGGACCTGTCTGGCAAGGCGGCGGCAAAGGCGAAGCCGGACTGCTCGCCTCCTGCTATATCCGATCGCTCGAAATCGCCGCCGCCAGGGATTGCCGGACCGTGGCATTTCGGGCGATCTCCACCGGCATGTACCGCTACCGAAAATGAGGCGACGCAGATCGCCGTTGGCATCGCAGGTACCTTCGTCGGACAGAACTCAACGCCCGAAACAGTTATTTTCTGCTGCTTCGACGAGCCAATAGCTCAACTATACCGACAAGCCGTTGCTGCCATTGGAGGATGCTAGTCTGCATGGATAAGATGGTTCCTCCACCTACGCAAAAGCAATTTTCGGTGAGCAGGCTGGCGGCACTGGAGAATAGACGCTATTGTTCATCCCACATTGGGCAACGGGGATGGGGTAAAGATGAAGCCGAAATATTCGGGAAAAACGACTGCGTCGGTACTTGCAGTCTTGCTTATATTTGCGGTACCCGGCGTTGGCGCCGCGGCATCGCTGGCGGGAAGCAAAGGCGACATCCATTTCTATCCGTATTTGCCGAAAAGCCCGAAAGACCAGTGCACCATGGCTTACAACGCCTATGTGGCCGCCGGCGGCCATTCGGCCTATGCGACCACGCCCTATGCCCGGATCCGTTCGTTGTACATCATCTGCGGCTCGGGCTTGAATGCACCGTCACAGAAGGCTGCCGAAGAACGGGCGATGAAATCCTGCGAGTCCGCCCGCAGCCACTACAAGGTCATTACAGGGGCTGGCTGCGAAGTTGCGGCATCGAAGTAGGCCGACAAGCATCGGCTTGGGCATTTTTCAAATGGGCGGGGCAAGATGAAATCGACACGCATCAAACGAATTACTGTATCGATGCTTGCCGGCCTGCTCGTATTTACGGCACCCGGTATCGGGGCGGCTGGATCGCTGGCGGGCAGCAAGGGAGACACCCGATTCTGGCCTCCGTTGTAACTGAATCCAAAGGAGCCCTGCACGAAGTCGTACAACGCCTATGTCGCGGCGAGTGGCCACTCGGCCTACGCGACCACATTCTACTCGCGCGTCGACGATCTTTACATCATCTGCGGTGCGCGGCTGAACGCGCCATCTCAGAAGGCCGCGGAAGAGTTGGCGTTGCGAAGCTGTCAGGTTGGCCTGAAAAAGTGGAAGGTTCAGACCGCGAGCGGCGGCTGCAAAATCGCGGCTTCGAAATAGGCTCATTCCTGCCAGACCGGCGCCGCCCGAGACAAACCCGGGAGGCTCCATGTTCGCCAAGATCCTGATCGCCAATCGCGGCGAGATCGCCTGCCGGGTGATACGCACGGCCAGGAAGATGGGGGTGCGCACCGTTGCCGTCTATTCCGACGCGGACGCCAAGGCTCTGCATGTCGAAATGGCCGACGAGGCGGTGCATATCGGCGCTTCGCCCGTCGGTGAAAGCTATCTGCGCGGCGACAGGATTGTTGCGGCGGCGCTGGCGACCGGCGCCGAAGCAATTCACCCCGGCTATGGCTTCCTCTCGGAAAACCCCGATTTCGTCGACCAGGTGGTGGCGGCAGGGCTCACCTTCATCGGCCCGTCGGCCGCCTCGATCCGCGCCATGGGGCTGAAGGACGCGGCCAAGCGGCTGATGGAAAAGGCCGGCGTGCCGGTGGTGCCGGGCTATCATGGCGAGGCGCAGGAGATCGTGCTGCTGGCGTCCAAGGCGCGTGAGATCGGCTATCCCGTTCTGATCAAGGCGCGGGCCGGCGGTGGCGGCAAGGGCATGCGCCGGGTCGAACATCCCGACGATTTCTCCGAGGCGCTGTCGGGCGCACGGCGCGAGGCCAAGGCCGCGTTCGGCGACGACCGCGTGCTGGTCGAAAAATATGTCGACAAGCCGCGCCACATCGAGGTCCAGGTATTCGGCGACAATTTTGGCAATGCCGTGCATCTCTACGAGCGCGACTGCTCGGCGCAGCGCCGCCACCAGAAGGTGATCGAGGAAGCGCCGGCGCCCGGCATGACGCCGGCGCTGCGCGAGGCGATGACGGAAGCGGCGGTCAAGGCCGCCAAGGCGATCAGCTATTCCGGCGCCGGCACCATCGAATTCATCGTCGATGCCTCGCAAGGGCTGAAGGCCGACCGCTTCTGGTTCATGGAAATGAACACCCGCCTGCAGGTCGAGCATCCCGTCACCGAAACGGTCACCGGCACCGACCTCGTCGAGTGGCAGTTGCGGGTAGCCGCCGGCGAAAAGCTGCCGAAGACGCAGAGCGAAATCACGCTTTCCGGCCACGCCTTCGAGGCGCGCATCTATGCCGAGGACGCGGCGAAAGGGTTTCTGCCGGCGACCGGCACGCTGCATCACCTGGCGTTTCCCGACAACGCGCCCGAAGGCGCCAGCATGCGCATCGAGACCGGCGTGCGGGCCGGCGATGCGATCTCGCCCTTCTACGATCCGATGATCGCCAAGCTGGTCGTCCACGCCAAGGACAGGCAGGCGGCACTCGATGCGCTCGGGACTGCGTTGTCGCAGACCGAGATTGCCGGCTCGACCGTCAACACCGCCTTTCTCGCGGCACTTGCCGCGAACACCGATTTTTCGGCCGGCGACGTCGATACCGGCCTGATCGGCAGGCATCAGGAAGCGCTGACCGCGGTCGCCCCGCCGCGCAGCGAGATCGTTGCCGCGGCGGCCCTTGCCGCGGCGGGCGCCGGTGCCTTGCCGCCGTCGAACGATCCGTGGTCGTCGCTTGCCGGCTATGCGCATTTCCACAGCATTGCGCGCCGCACGCGCCTGCGCCATGGCGAGGACGATATACTGGCGCGTGTTTCAGTGCGGCCGGACGGGCGCTTCGAGGTGGCGCTGGACGCGCCCTATGACAGCGTCAATTCGCATGATCTTCGCGCCGCCCCTCGCCTTGCCCGCTGGCCAGGCCACGTCACCGTGTTCGAAGGCGCGGTCGGCTACAGTTTCCTCGTCCCGGATCCGCTGGCGCGCACCGACGAGGCGGCCGCCGCTTCCGGCAGCCTGCGCGCGCCGATGCCAGGCGTGGTCAAGCTGGTGCGCGCGGCAAAGGGCGAAAGGGTGATCAAGGGCCAGCCGCTACTGATCCTGGAAGCGATGAAGATGGAGCACACGATCGCGGCCAGCCATGACGGCGTGATCGCGGAAATCGCCACCGAGGGCGAGCAGGTCACCGACGGAACGGTGCTGGTGCGCTTCGTTGAAGAGGCTTCATAGCCGGCTGGAGGCTTGAATGAAAAATGGCCGGGACAAGCCCGGCCATTGCCATGAGTACGCGGCCGCTTACTGCGCGATCGGTGCGTATTTGCCGTCGTGCCACTGGTTGATGTCGTAGCTGGCGTTCTTCAGATCGCCCTTCTCGTCGAAGGTCACGTCGCCGACCACGGTGCTGAACGGCGTGCCGTTCTTCAGCGCTTCGGCTACCTTGACCGGATCGTCCGTTCCGGCGCGCTTGACGCCCTCTGCAAACGCCTGAACGACGGCGTAGGAGAACAGCGTAAAGCCTTCCGGCACGAAGCCGCCCGCCTTGATCTTGGCGATGGCCTCCTTGGCTTCCGGCTTGGCCTGCGGGTCCGACGGGAAGACGAACAGGGTGCCTTCACCGGCGGGGCCGGCGACCTGCCAGAATTCTGGCGAGGCGATCGAATCCGGCATGATCAGCTGGAACTTGACGCTCTGCTCGGCCGACTGACGCAGGATAAGCCCGGCTTCCGGGTGATAGCCGCCGAAATAGACAACGTCGGCCTTGAGGTCCTTCAGCTTGGTGACGAGAGCCGAATAATCCTTCTCGCCGGCATTGATGCCTTCATAGTCGATCTCCTTGAGGCCACCGGCATTCATCGTCGCCTTCACGGCATCGGCAACGCCCTGACCGTAGGCGCTCTTGTCATGCAGGATAACGACATTCTTGCCGGCATATTTCTTGGCGATCCACGGGCCAATGAAGGCGCCCTGCGCATCGTCACGCGTATAGAGACGCATGATCGTCGGCCAGCCGGCCTTGGCGGCGGCATCGGTCAGCTCGGGATTTGAAGAGGCCGGGCTCATCATCAGCGCGCCGGCCTCGGCGTAGACGGCGGAAGCCGGGATGCTCGAACCTGAACAGGCATGGCCGTCAATAAACTTGACGCTGTTGGCAACGATCCGGTTGGCCACCGAAACCGCCTGCTTGGGATCGCACTGGTCGTCCTCGATGTCGAGCTTGATCATCGAGCCGTTGACACCGCCGGCGGCGTTGATCGCGTCGGCGGCTGCCGTTGCGCCCTGCTTGAACTGGTCGCCGATCGTGGCGAGCTGTCCGGTCATCGGGCCGACCACCGAAATGGTGATGTCATCGGCAAAGGCAACCGGCGCGCTCATCATCAGGCCAAATACGGCCGCGCTCAAAATACCCATTTTTTTCATGGTGATAGAACTCCTCCCACACTCGCGCAGCCGCTCTGGCCGCGCTTCTTTCCGAAGGCGGGACAATTTCATCCTTCATTGGGCCTGTCTAGGCGCATCGGCGCCGCTCGATTGGGCCTCATCAACGCAAAAAGCCACGCCAGCCTGTTCCGGCCGGTCGTGGCTTTTTGCTCGTAGCAGTCCCCATGCGCCCCCGCGCCACGAAAACCTGCCCGCCGTCCCCATTGTGCACGACTGGACCGTGCCGGCCTGCCGCGTTCTTGTTCTTTCATGGTCGGCCGTCTTGTCGCGGCCTTGTCGTTTCACCGGTTCCGACCGTCTTTGCGGTCTTGATCCCGGGGCTTCCCTGTTTTCGATAATCTGCCTGCGATAATCTGCTCGCGATCTCAGTGCATCGTCATCCATTCGCGGGCTTCGCGCAGCGCCTTGGCGATCTCGACCTTGGACATTGCGGCCGACAGTTCCGAGCGCAGTTCCGCGGCGCGGACCGAGCCCTTGATGGCGGCGATGTTGAACCATTTGTGGGCGGCAACGACATCGGTCTCGCAATCGCGGCCGGTCGCATACATCATGCCCAGTTCGAAAAGAATGTCGGCCTGGGCAGTTGCCCCCATGGCGCCGAAGCCGGCTTCAAGCATTTCAAAACGTGCCATTTTAGTCCCCTGTCTGGCTCCCGAGAGCGAGGCTCTTCTGTCCCCCGGTGTTCCCTGGGGAGCCGCTCTTTCGATGCTTCCGAGAATGAGGCCGAGCCTTGAATCCGTCGTTAAATGGCGTGCTTAATTTGGAGAAAACAAAGCTAAAACAAGAGGTAAACGCGGAAATTCGTTAAGGATACAAAGTCCGCAATCCCGCCGTTTCTCGACCGATTTGACGAAAATTTGCAAGGCGCCGATCAACACTCTGCTAACCACGCGAACCAAAGCCAACGCCTCGATCGTTTCATTTCCACGGGCTGCACTCTCCCGACCCTGCATGAAAATTGCGAAACCTTCCGTCGCGGTACGCTTTTGTTTTGCCAGGAGCTGGATTAGCTTACGTTTGCGTAAGGGGCAGAGAGGCGGCTGCCCCATCTAAACCAGGGAGGACAGATATGTTTCGCAAAGTGAGCTTGGCCCTGGCGGCCGCCGTGATGATGGCTGGTGCGGCTTGGGCCGATCCGATCGAAGGCAATTGGAAGACACAAGCCGGCGACACAGCAGTTATCGGCGGCAGCGGTTCATTCTCCATCACCCTGAAGACCGGCAAATATGCCGGGAAGACCATCGGTTCGCTCAAGGCGGCCGGGGCCAACAAATATGCCGGCAACATCACCGATCCGGCAAACGACAAGACCTATTCGGGCAAGGCAACACTGTCGGGCACCTCGCTCAAAATGAGCGGCTGCGTGCTCGGCGGGCTGATCTGCAAGAGCCAGACCTGGCACAAGCTCTGATCTTGCTGCTTTGAGTTGACCAACGGGGCCTTCACAGGCCCCGTTTTCTTTTGCAGGACGGTCCGCGCCATAGCGACGACCGTGCCGTTTGCGGCGGCGCAAACCCGAACCGACGCTCTCTCTAAGACCTCGTCAATCACTTTGAACCGCAGATGAACGTCGGCATCAGCGCCGGTTCAGTCGCATCAGGGCATTTTGATGGCGTGTTCAAGGAGACACTACGCAAATGCTCGCTCGCCGCTTCACCATCGTCTGCCTGTTGATGAGCCTGTTCGGGATGCTCTTCGCCATCCTCGTGGCCGAAGCCGGCCGCCCGGCCCGTTCCTGGGATGCAGCCAGTTCCTGCCAATTCGATTGCATGAACCATTTTCGCCCCTGAGACGACAAAGACATAGATCCAAACAGAAAAGCAAAAGCCATGAACCGCATCGCCATCAACGCCCTCCAGACCCTTCGGCTCCTGCCGCGGGCGGCGCTCGTTCTGGTCGTGCTGTCGGCGCCGGTCCTGGCCATGCCGATGATGCGGGCCAATGCCGACGCGACGATCGACGCGCCGGCGACGAAGAAGCATGGCGTCGGCTTTGTCTTGCTGGTCAGTCTGCAGCGCGGGTAAGGTGTGCCGGTATTAAGGTGATGCCGGCCTGCAAGTGGCGGCCTTTGGTGCTCACATACTTCGAGTACGCTCCGCTCCGGTTCTCGAAGCCAACCAGTTTGGTCGCTTCGCGCCCGTCCTCGACTCCGGCTCAGCCTTACCTGAATCTCAGCACACCTTGGGCGTGGACGAATAAATCGACCACTTGGCGGCCATCCTCCCCTCCCAAGTGCGGCCTCAAGTCTCTATATTGAGCCATGGAAAAGCGAATCTACCCACAAGCTATCGAATCGGTCGTCATGCCGGAGCCTTTCGGCAAGCAGAGCTTCGACGACGCCAAAAAGGCCGTGGCCGCCTTGCAGGTGCTCTACGACCGCAACACCAAGTTTCTGCGCGACTCCTTTGCCACGCTCGCCGCCGGCGGCGACGAAAGCAAGCGCTACCGCGCCTTCTACCCGGAGATCGGCGTCACCACCAATTCGTTCACCCAGATCGACTCGCGCCAGGCTTACGGCCACATGCCGACCCCCGGGCATTTCTCGACCACCATCACCCAGCCGGTGCTGTTCGAACGCTATCTCGTAGAGCAGCTTCGCCTGATCATGCGCAATCACGGCGTGCCGGTAACGGTTTCGGAATCGACCACGCCGATCCCGCTGCATTTCGCGTTCCTTGAAGGAACCCATGTCGATGGCGCCGCCGCCGACCGCATCAAACGGCCGATCCGCGACCTGTTCGACGTGCCGGATCTTGACGGCACCGACGACCAGATCGCCAACGGCACCTTCGAGGTCGCGTTCGGCGAACCAAGGCCGCTGGCGCCGTTCACGGCGCAGCGCATCGACTATTCGCTGCACCGCATGACGCACTACACGGCGACCAGCCCGCAGCATTTCCAGAACTTCGTGCTGTTCACCAACTACCAGTTCTACATCGACGAGTTCGTCGCCCGCGCGCGGGCCCAGATGGCTGAAGGCGGCCACGGCTATACCGAATTCGTCGAACCGGGCAATGTCATCACCAAGGCAGGGCAAAACGCACCCAGCGAAGGCGTGGCGGCGCCGCGCCTGCCTCAGATGCCAGCCTATCATCTGAAGAAGCCGAACCATGGCGGCATCACCATGGTCAACATCGGCGTCGGCCCGTCCAACGCCAAGACGATCACCGACCATGTCGCGGTGCTGCGGCCACATGCATGGCTGATGCTCGGCCATTGCGCCGGCCTGCGCAACACTCAGGCGCTGGGCGACTATGTGCTGGCGCATGCCTATGTCCGGGAAGACCATGTGCTGGACGATGACCTGCCGGTGTGGGTGCCGATACCGCCGCTGGCCGAGATCCAAGTGGCGCTGCAGGAGGCGGTCGCCGAAGTCACCGGACTTTCCGGCTACGATCTCAAGCGCATCATGCGCACCGGCACCGTCGCCACCATCGACAACCGCAACTGGGAACTGCGCGACCAGCGCGGACCGGTGCAGCGGCTGTCGCAGTCGCGCGCCATCGCGCTCGATATGGAATCGGCCACGATCGCCGCCAATGGCTTCCGCTTCCGCGTGCCCTACGGCACGCTGCTTTGCGTCTCCGACAAGCCGCTGCATGGCGAGTTGAAGCTGCCCGGCATGGCGACCGAATTCTACAAGCGGCAAGTGGCGCAGCATCTGACCATCGGCATCAAGGCGATGGAGAAGCTGGCGGAAATGCCGATGGAACGGTTGCATTCGCGCAAGCTGAGAAGCTTTTCGGAGACGGCCTTTCAGTAGACCGGCTTGCCGTAAATGTTTGCCGCGAGGCGTTTCGTCATCTTGATTGGGCCGCATTTCAGCCGATAAAGGCCTGATACCTCGGCAATGTATTACCCGGTCTATGGGCAAAACCCGGTCTGATGGCACGCGTGCGAAAGATGATGGCTTCAATGGCGTTCCTGGCAATGCTCGGCCTCTCGGCCGCGCTTGTAGCCGGGTTCTTTGGCGCACTGCATCCGGCCTTCGATTCCTTCGCCCATTTCCGCATCCATTTTGCCGTGCTGATGGGGCTGATTGCGCTGCCGCTGCTCGCCACCTCGTTTCGCCTGCAGGCGGGCGTGGGCCTGCTGCTGGCCGTGGCCGCCTTCGCCAGCACGTTGAGCACCTTGCCGCGCCTGTGGCCGGTGCAGGCCGCCAATGACGCCGCGCCCGGCAACGAACCGGTCTACCGGCTGCTGCAGATGAACCTGCGTTTCAACAATCCGACACCCAAGAAGGTTCTTTCGCTGATCGCCAGGACCAACCCGGACGTGATCACGCTCGACGAAGTATCGGCCATGTGGGCGACCGAACTCGGCTATATCGAGAACGCCTATCCCTATCGCATCCTGTGCGCCCATCCCGACGGCGTGTGGGGCGTGGCGCTTTTGTCCCGGCGACCCTTTGCGGCCGGCACCGAGCCGCATTGCGAACCGCGCGGCGCGATGGCGGCCGCCACCGTCGATTTCGGCGGCACTCCGGTCGATGTCGCGGCGATCCATTTGAGCTGGCCGTGGCCGAAGGAACAATACTGGCAGATCGGCGAGTTGACCGAGACGCTCACCTCGCTCGGCGAGACGGCGATCATGGCCGGCGACTGCAATGCCGTGCCGTGGAGCGCCGCGGTACGGCGCGTTGCCTCGCTCGGCGGACTGACCGTGATGCCGTCGGCCGGACCGACCTGGATCCACCGGACCCTGCCCGATTTCCTGCGGCGCTATGTGGGCCTGCCGATCGACCAGGTGTTTTCGAAGGGCGGGGTGACCATCCTGTCGTCGACGCAGATGGAAGAGACCGGCTCCGACCATCTGCCGGTGATGGTGGAATTTTCATTGATGCGCGACGAGACCAAGCCGGTCGACGAGGATTCTACCGCGACTGTGTCGCTGACCCAGCCCAGCATGGGCGGCTAGATCGTACGCCACGGGGCTTACGGTTTCACAAGCCTACCAAGGCCTCGATGATGCGCTCGACATGGCCGCCTTCACTGTGCTCGCGCGCGTCGAACGCGATCTGTTTTGCCTCATAGAGCTTGGAAGTGGCTTGCAAGCGCCGCGTGGCTTCGACGCGCGTTTTGTTGCATTGCGGATCGTTGGCAAATTTCAGGCCGCGAACCGACCGCTCGGCAGCCTGCATCATCTGCCCGGCGATACGGCCATGGGTTCCTTCATGAGCGAGAACGCCTGTGAAAAACCGGTTCCAGCGTTTGCGCAGCGCCGGCGTGACGGCCGAGGCGACGCGCGGGTAGGTGTAGGCGATGTTGAGCGTTCCATTGGCCTGGCGCAGGCGGCAGACGCCGTTGACCTGACCCACGTCCAGGCTCCAGTCGGCGGTGTAGCTTGTCTGCGCGATGGCGTGGGTCATGAAACCGTGCTTGGGGCCCCTGCGGTTCATGGCGATAACCAGACCGGCACCTGTCATGCCGGTGATGTCATAGGTTCGCGTCTTGACGACGGTTTTCACCCCCGCCGACGCCGTCCCGACGACGCCGCAGGCCGCGCTTATGACGGCGACGCAAAACAAGACCAACACGCGCATGCCATTTTCCCCATGGACGCGGCAATGAGACCACAAGCAGACGACGGTTTCAACAATCTTTGGCGCCGAGCGCCTTACATGCATTGGTAAACCCGGCCATCGCCGCCATTTTTGCTGGTTGAGACGGCCCCGGTCGGTGAGGCTCACATGCCCTGATAGACCGGGCCTTCGCCGCCTTGTGGCGGCACCCAGTTGATGTTCTGGTTGGGATCCTTGATGTCGCAGGTCTTGCAGTGCACGCAGTTCTGCGCGTTGATGACGAAACGCACATCCTTGTCAGACGGATCGGCGGCGGCGTTGCCGTCCTTGTCGACCCATTCGTAAACACCGGCCGGGCAATAGCGGGTCGAAGGCCCGGCAAAGACATCATGCTCGGAACGCTTCTGCAACTCCATGTCGCCGACGATGAGATGCACCGGCTCGTTTTCCTCGTGATTGGTGTTGGACAGGAACACCGAGGACAGGCGGTCGAAGGTCAGCACGCCGTCCGCTTTGGGATAGGCGATCTTCTTGTGCTTGGCCGCAGGCTCAAGCGTGGCATAATCGGCATTGCCATGTTTCAGCGTGCCGAAGGGCGAGAAGCCGAACAGCGTGTTCAGCCACATGTCGAGACCGCCGAGGCCGACGCCGATAATGGTGCCGAAGCGCGACCAGAGCGGCTTGACGTTGCGGACCTTCTTCAAATCCTTGCCGATATCGGTCGCGCGCCAGGCGTCCTCATAAGACGACAGCTCGTCATTGGCGCGGCCGGAGCCGATCGCTTGCGCGACATGCTCGGCCGCCAGCATGCCGGACAGCACCGCATTGTGCGAACCCTTGATGCGCGGCACGTTGACGAAGCCCGCCGCACACCCCATCAGCACGCCGCCGGGGAAGGAGAGTTTCGGCACCGACTGCCAGCCGCCTTCGGTAATGGCGCGCGCGCCGTAGCCGATGCGCTTGGCGCCCTCGAAGGTGCGCGATATCGCCGGATGCGTCTTGAAGCGCTGGAATTCCTCGAAGGGAGACAGCCAGGGGTTCTTGTAGTTGAGATGCAGGACGAAGCCGACCGCGACCTGGTTGTCCTCCAGGTGGTAGAGGAAGGAGCCGCCGCCTGTCTTCAGGTCGAGCGGCCAGCCGAAGGAGTGCTGCACCAGGCCCGGCCGGTGGTTCTCGGGCTTGACCTGCCACAGCTCCTTGAGGCCGATGCCGTATTTGCCGGGCTCACGCCCGTCGGACAGTTTGTATTTTGCGATCAGCTGCTTGGACAGCGAACCGCGCGCGCCCTCGCCGATCAGCACGTATTTGCCCATCAGTGCCATGCCCGGCGCAAAGCCCGGGCCATGTGTGCCGTCTTTTTCGACGCCCATGTCGCCGGTGATGACGCCCGTGACGGCGCCGGCATCGTTGTAGACGAGGCTGACGGCAGCAAAGCCCGGATAGATTTCGACGCCTAGCGCTTCAGCCTTGGTTGCCAGCCAGCGGCAGACATTGCCGAGCGAGACGATGTAGTTGGCGTGATTGTTCATCAGCGGCGGCATCAGGATATTGGGCAGACGGAACGAGCCGGCGGGGCCGAGCACCAGGAAATCGTCGGCCGTAACCGGCGTCTTGAAGGGGTGGCCATCTTCCTCGCGCCAGCCCGGCAACAGGCGGTCGATGCCTATGGGATCGACGACGGCGCCTGACAGAATGTGGGCACCAACCTCGCCGCCCTTTTCCAACACCACGACGGAAAGCTCGGGATTGACCTGCTTGAGACGGATCGCTGCGGCAAGGCCCGCCGGGCCGGCCCCGACGATGACCACGTCGAATTCCATGCTCTCGCGTTCGATCTCGCTCATCAACCCCTCCGCACTGGCCGACCGTTTCCGGGCATTTTGCTGGCTCCTGCGCTGCATAGCGCATCAATCCGCGACAGGAAACCGGCGCTGACGTGACAATGGCGATTTCGACAAAAAGTCGCGGATGACAACTCTGCCGCAAGCGTTTTGCGCGCGACCGCGCTCAGCGTCCCATATTTTAATTGTTCGACGGCTCTCTTATCGGCCATACTTATTTCCATGCGCACGCCGTCCGGCTATTCATTGACGCGCTTCCCCCTTCCGCCCGGCCGGACCTGCCGAGCGATCCTTCTCGCCCTTTCAATGCTTACGCCGGTTCGCGCTCAGGCCGAGCCGGTGAAGGTGTGGGCGACCGGCGCCTATTCCTTTTCCGACGAGCTTGGCGGTTTCCACATCACCGGCGCCTCGGGCACCGGCACCAAGGAAGATCCGTTGGTCATCTCCGAGGAGCTGAATTCGTCGACGCCGGTGACGCTCACCATCCGCACCACCAAACCGATCCAGCCGTTCAGCACCAACGGCGAATTCGCCAACGGCATCCTGTACATGCGTATCGAGGTGCTCAACAACAGCGGCCAGGCCTGGGTCGAATTCCAGTTCGAGCTGCAGGAGATACTCAACCAGCCGAGCGTGTTCGGCGACGGCCTGTCCTTCGACCAGCGCAACAAGACGCCCGACAACATCCTGTCGAACGCGTACGCCGATTTCGACCGCGATTTCGAACCCTATGACCGGCTCTTGTTCAAGAGTGGACAGATCGACCCGCTGAAGAGGGGACGCTTCGAGTTTCTGATCACCGACTACACGCCGCGCTGGACGTTCTATCTGGTGCAGGATCCGCGGATTCCTACGGGGTAAGCGGCAGACGCCGTGAAAATCGCCACGAAATGCCCTTCGTGATCGGCGAAAGCCGACGAGCGCGTAATCTCCCTCCTTGAGGGGAGATTACTAACCGCCCAACCTTGCAAATCGTCTCTCGGCGGACGAATGTTCCCGGCATGACTGCCGCCTCCCCCAACAACCGATCCGACCTGGCCGAGTTGCTCGCCTTCTACGCCTCTGCCGGTGTCGACGAAGCGTTGGAGGACGCGCCGGTGAACCGGTTTGCCGGGGCAGCACCGGAGCGCCCCGAGCGCACAACGGCGCCTGCCGCGCCGCCTCGCGAAAACAAGTTTCCGGAACAAGCCGCCGCCAGCCCCGGGCTGGACGCAAGCCGGGTGCCGGACGCGCCGGCGCGTTCCGTTCCGGCCATGGCGACGGTGCCCGACGAGGCACAGGCGGCCCTGGCCCGGCAAATGGCGGCAAGTGCCTCGACGCTCGACGAACTGCGCCAGCACATGGCGTCGTTCGATGGCTGCAACCTCAAATTCACCGCCAAGAACCTGGTCTTTGCCGACGGCAATCCGGAAGGTTTGGTGATGTTGGTCGGCGAGGCGCCCGGCCGCGACGAGGATATTGAGGGCCTGCCCTTCGTCGGCCGCTCCGGCCGGCTGCTCGACCGCATGCTGGGGGCGATCGGGCTTGACCGGACTTCGGTCTATATCGCCAACGTCATTCCCTGGCGGCCGCCCGGCAACCGCACGCCGACGCCGCACGAGACCGAAATCTGCCGCCCCTTCATCGAGCGGCAGATCGAGCTGGTCAATCCGAAGGTGCTGGTCAATCTCGGCGGCCCTTCGGCCAAAACCCTGCTCAACACGACCGAGGGCATTCTGCGCCTGCGCGGCAATTGGCAGGTGCACACGACGGTGTCGGGCACTGCCATTCCGGCCATGCCGACGCTCCACCCGGCCTATCTTTTGCGGACGCCGGCGCACAAGAAACTGGCGTGGCGGGATTTTCTCGAGGTCAAGGCGAAGTTGCGGGAGGTGGGGTGAGGCGCGCCTCTTCCTTCCACCCTTGTGGGGGAAGGTGGATCGGCGCGCAGCGCCGAGACGGATGAGGGGTGTTCCAGCGGAGTGAGACGTTGGCGTTCCCTGGAACACCCCTCATCCGACCGAGCTTCGCTCGGCCACCTTCTCCCACAGGGGGAGAAGGGAGAACCGCGCCAATGACCTCAGAGGTAATTGAAATACCGCCCGCCCCGGCCTACTCATCCTCCCATGACAACAGTCCAAACCTCCGCCGGCAGCCTGATCCGCGAATGGCGCACGCGCCGGCGCATGAGCCAGCTTGATCTCGCAATGGAGGCTGAGATTTCCCAGCGTCATCTCTCCTTCGTCGAAAGCGGCCGCGCCGCGCCATCGCGCGAGATGGTGCTGCATCTGGCCGAGCAGCTTGAGATTCCGCTGCGGCAGCGTAATCAGCTGTTGCTGGCTGCCGGCTTTGCCCCGAGCTTCAGCGAGCGGCCACTCACAGATACGACGCTGGCGCCGGCGCTTGCCGCGGTCGAGAGCGTGCTCAAAGGGCATGAGCCGTTCCCCGCCCTCGCCGTCGACCGGTACTGGAACCTGATTTCCGCCAATGCCGCCATCGGCCCGTTTCTGGCCGATGTTGCCGAGCCGTCGCTGCTCCAGCCGCCGGTCAATGTGCTGCGCCTCAGCCTGCACCCGAACGGCATCGCACCGCGCATCGTCAATCTCGCGGAATGGCGGGCGCATCTGCTGGAGCGGCTGAAACACCAGAACGATGCCGCCGGCGATCCCGTCCTGGTCGAGCTGGAGCGCGAATTGCGAACCTATCCGTCCGGGCTCAAGGGTGCGCGGCCGGTGCCGGTCGAGCCCAACGGCATCGTCCATCCGCTGCGGCTGGCGCATGGCGACCAGGTGCTGTCCTTCATCAGCACCATCACCGTCTTCGGCACGCCGCTTGACGTGACGCTGTCGGAACTGGCGATCGAGTCTTTCTTCCCGGCCGACGAGCAGACGCGAGCGGTGCTGGTGCGGCTGGCGAAGGAACGTGCGGAAGCTAACTGAGCCAACCCCGCGGACCTCCTCACCCCTGTGGTGGCGCTGCCTTGCGCGTTCGGGTGCGTTCCAGGCCGAGTTGGCGCTCGCGCCAGATGATGAAGATGCCGGCGGCAACGACGATCACACCGCCGGCGAGCGTGTTGATGGTGGCGATATCGCCAAAGGCGAAATAGCCGACGACGACGCCGAGGATCATCGAGGTGTATTCGAACGGCGCCACCACCGAAGCTTCGGCATGGCGGTACGCCGCCGTCATCAAAATCTGCGCCAGCCCGCCACAGAAGCCCGCTGCGACCAGCAGACCGGCCTGCGGCGGTGTCAGCGCCTGCCAGCCGAAGGGCAGTGTAAGCAGCGCCATGACACTCGCCGTCGCCGAGAACCACAACACGATGGTCGCTGTTCGTTCAGTCTGGACAAGATTGCGCACGAGCAGGATGGCATTGGCGGAGATTGCGGCAGAAACAAGAGCAGCGATGACGCCCAGCACCTCCTGGTCGCCGAGGGCGGCGCCCGACGTGAGCAGCGTCAGCTCCGGCCAGGAGATGATCAGCACGCCGACGAGACCGACCGCAACCGCGCTCCAGCGATAGACGCGAATGGCTTCGCCGAGGAACAGCGAAGAGAACACCACCACCAGCAAAGGCTGGGCATAGTTCAGTGTGATCGCTTCCGGCAGCGGCAGCCGGGTCAGCGCGAAGAAGCCGAGCCCCATGGCGCAGACGCCGACGACACCGCGCGCAATGTGGTTCAGCGGGCGTTTGGTGGCGAACGCCGTACCGAGTTTTCTCTTGAAGGCCAGGAAGACGATGATCGGGAAGATGGCGAAGAAGGAGCGGAAGAAGACGATCTGGCCGGCCGGCAAAGTGCCGGCGGCCTTGATGCAGGTTTGCATGCCGACAAAGACCGCCACCGACATGACCTTGAGCATGATCCCGGTGAGAACATTAGAGCGCCGCGCGTCGTCTTCGACGCGCAAAGGACGCTCTGACACTTTGAATCTGCGCATCGTGCTTTCCAAAAATCGACATTGATTTTTGGGCCGATGCGCGCCGGGATGATCGGACAGTTTCCCGCCCGCTTCGTCTCCAGGCCCGGCTTTCACTGTTTTGTTGCTTCCCGGATCTCCGCTGAGATGCGCGTCGAACGACGCGGTACACAGGCGCCCATGCCGAACTTCGATGTGACGACGGTCATCAAGGCCTCACGATGATGGCGGAAGGGGAACGCCCCGAAATAGGCATTGGCGCAGTTTTGTCGAGTGACCGTTTCGTGTAAAGAGCGCGCAACTTTAGATTTAATGGGCCAGGACACGTCAGCGGCTCCGACAGCGACAGGGAAACCCAAGGGAATGCGAACCGATACCGGCCAGGTCTTCAAGCTCGAAGACTACCGCCCCAACGACTTTTCCATCCCGCAAACCGGCCTCACCTTCCGCCTTTCGCCAGACGCAACGCGTGTCACCGCAGTGCTGACGATCGAACGCCGCGATGGCGCCGCCGCCTCGACGTCGCTGGTGCTGGACGGCGACGGGCTGGTGCTCAAGCGCATTGCCATCGACGGTCGCGAGCTTGCCCCGGCCGAGTATCTCGCCACGCCGGACCAGCTGACCATTTTGAGGCCGCCGGCCCGTTTCCAGCTGCTGCTCGAGACCGAGATCGCGCCGGCCAGCAATGAGGCGCTGATGGGCCTCTACCGCTCCAGCAATGTCTATTGCACGCAATGCGAGGCCGAGGGCTTTCGCCGCATCACCTATTTCCTCGACCGCCCCGACATCCTGTCGGTCTATACCGTGCGCATCGAGGCAAGGCTGGACGAAGCGCCGCTGTTGCTTTCCAACGGCAATCCGGTCGAAAGCGGCGCGCTTGCCGACGGCTGGCACTTTGCAGTCTGGCACGACCCCTTCCCCAAGCCGTCCTATCTGTTTGCGCTGGTGGCCGGCAATCTCGGCAAGGTTGCGGACAATTTCGTCACCATGTCCGGGCGCGAGGTCGAACTCGGCATCTATGTCGAGCCAGGCAAGGAGGGGCTTGCCGGCTACGCCATGGATGCGCTCAAGCGCTCGATGCAATGGGACGAGCAGGCCTTCGGCCGCGAATACGACCTCGACGTCTTCAACATCGTCGCCGTTTCCGACTTCAACATGGGGGCCATGGAGAACAAGGGCCTCAATATTTTCAACGACAAGTATGTGCTGGCCGACCGGGAAACCGCCACCGATGCCGATTTCGCCAATATCGAGGCGATCATCGCGCATGAGTATTTCCACAACTGGACCGGCAACAGGATCACCTGCCGCGACTGGTTCCAGCTCTGCCTCAAGGAAGGGCTGACGGTCTTTCGCGACCATGAATTCTCCGCCGACCAGCGCTCGCGCGCGGTCAAGCGCATCGCCGAAGTGCGCACGCTGAGGGCACACCAGTTCCCCGAGGACCAGGGACCGCTGGCGCATCCGGTGCGGCCGCGCCGCTACCGCGAGATCAACAATTTCTACACGGCGACCGTCTACGAAAAAGGCTCGGAAGTCGTGCGCATGATCCGCACGATTCTCGGGGCCGAGGCTTTCCGCGCCGGCATGGATCTCTATTTCGAGCGCCATGACGGCGAGGCCGCGACGATCGAGGACTTCCTGAAGGTGTTCGAGGACGTCTCCGGGCGCGACCTGTCGCAGTTCGCGCTCTGGTATCACCAGGCGGGCACGCCGAACCTGACCGTCAGTTCGACGCACAATCCGGCGACGCGCGAGTTTACGCTCGAGATCGAGCAGTCGGTGCCGCCGACACCGTCGGAGAGCCGCAAGCGCCTGATGCACATTCCGCTCGCCTTCGGCTTGGTCGGCGCCGGCGGCGAACCGGTCACCTATGGCGGCGTCGAAGGCGCCACCGTCGAAGACGGTGTCATCCATATCCGCAAGCGCCGACATATGGTGCGCTTCTCAGGCGTCGCCGAGCGGCCGGCGGTGTCGCTCAATCGCGGCTTTTCGGCGCCGATCACACTTTCGGTCGAGCAGAAGGCCGACGACCAGTTCTTCCTCGCCGGCCATGACAGCGATGCCTTCGCGCGCTGGCAGGCGTTCAACACGCTGCTCACCGATGCGCTGATAGCGGCCTTCCGCCAGATCCTCGGCGGCGCGAAGCCGGCTTTCACCGCCAGGCTGACCGGACTTGCCGGCAAGATCGCCGGCGACGAGACCCTGGAACCTGCCTACCGGGCGCTGGCGCTGTCACTTCCGGGCGAGGCCGACATTGCCCGCGACATCGGCACGAACATCGATCCCGACGCCATCTTTGCCGCTCGCGAGGCGTTGGCGCTGGCAATCGCGCGCGCCAATCAGCAAACGTTCACCGACCTATACGGCCGCCTCGCCGGCGACGGGCCGTTCAGCCCCGACGCGGCAAGTGCGGGACGCCGCGCGCTGCGCAACATCCTGCTCGACTACCTCTCGCTGCTGCCGAAAGGTGCTGCGCTCGCCGCCCGGCATTTCGAAACCGCGACCAACATGACCGACCGCGCCGCAGCGCTGACCGTCCTTGCGCACCGCCATGACGGTTCGCCGGAGGCGATCAAGGCGCTGGCCGATTTCGAGGCGCGTTATGGCGCCGATCCGCTGGTCATGGACAAATGGTTCCAGATCCAGGCCAGCGTGCCGGGACGCCGGACAGTCGACACGGTACGCGAGCTGACTGGTCACGCAGCTTTCTCGATGGCCAATCCGAACCGGGTGCGCTCGCTGGTCGGCACATTCGCCAGCGCCAACCAGACCGGCTTCCACCGCGCCGATGGCGAAGGGTACCGGTTTTTTACCCAGACCGTACTCGAGGTTGAAAAACGCAATCCGCAAGTGGCGGCCAGGCTGGCGACAGCGCTGCGCTCGTGGCGCTCGCTGGAGCCGGGCAGGCAAGCCAAGGCCAGGGAAGCGCTGCTGGCCATCGCCGGTGCCGAGAACCTGTCGGCGGATTTGCGGGACATTGTGGAGCGAACGCTGGCTTGAGCGCCTCTTCCCTTCTCCCCCTGTGGGAGAAGGTGGATCGGCGCTTTAAAGCCGAGACGGATGAGGGGTGTTCCAGCGGAGTGAAACGTCGGCGTTCCCTGGAACACCCCTCATCCGTCGCCTTCGGCGACACCTTCTCCCACAGGGGGAGAAGGGAAGATCCTGCGTTATTTCAATCAATTTTTAATGTTTTTCGGCCGCGCCTCTGGACAAGGCGAATCACCTTTGATTCTTTACAGACGATTCGGATGTGCGGTGTTGCCGGATCGTCAAGCGTACGGAAATTCGGGGAGTGCCATTTATGGCCAAGGCGGACGCGTGGGGCGCGCCCGAAGGGACGGCTTTTGAGCGGCGCAAGGCGCGAGGCGACGGCCTCGCCGGCAATACGCGGCTCATCGCTGAACCAGCCTACCGGCGGCTCCTGGCTGCCGAACCCCTTCTGCGCCGTTCGATACCGGCTCTCATCATCATCTTCCTGATCGTCATCGCCGCACTGCGCGTGCTGTCGCTGATGAACGAGCGCGACGAGGCCGAGCGCGACGTCAAGGCGGTGCTGGGTCTCGCCGCCGGCCAGATGGCGAACGCAATCTCGGCCGACCCGACCGCGGCATCCAGCGGTGCAATTGATCTTCTGGAAAGCACGAGCCGCCAGGGCGCCATGGGCAGAAGCCATGTGCTTGTGATCACCGACAGCGCCTTCAAGATCATTGCCGTCTCGCCGCTGTCGACCGGCTGGCAAGGGCGATCGCTGGACAGCCTGGTGCTGGACGGCCAGCCGCTGTTCATGTTCGGCGACCGCGCCGGGGTCATGGATGTCAGCATCGGCGGCCAGGACTGGTACGCGGCGGTGAGCCTGACCCGGGACCGCAAGAACGCCGCCGCCGTGCTGGTGCCGCAGGAAGCGGTGTTCGACAGCTGGCGCAAGACCGTCTCGCTCAACGTCACGCTGTTTGTGCTGACAGCCGGCGTGCTGATCATCATCCTCTACGCCTATTTCGGCCAGGCATCGCGCGCCCAGACAGCCGACCGCATCTATCTCGAAGCCCATCAGCGCATCGACATGGCGCTGGTGCGCGGTCGCTGCGGCCTGTGGGACTGGGACATGGTGCGCGGCAAGATGTACTGGTCGCGCTCGATGTACGACATGCTGGGCTACGAGCCCTGCAACTCGATGCTGTCGTTCGGCGAGGTCGACGACATCATCCACCCCGAAGACGGCGACCTGTTCGAGCTCGCCAACAAAATCGTCGAGCGCGAGATCGACCATATCGACCAGGTGTTCCGGATGCGTCACGCCGACGGCCAGTGGGTATGGATGCGCGCCAGGGCCCAGGTGATCGACCCGGAAGCGCCTGAGATCCAGCTGATCGGCATTGCCGTCGACGTCACCGAGCAGCGGCATCTGGCGCTGCGCTCGGAGGCGGCCGACCTGCGCCTGCGGACCGCGATCGAAAACATCAACGAATCCTTCGTGCTGTGGGATGCCGCCCAGCGCCTGATCATGTGCAATTCCAAATACCAGAAGGACAACGGCCTGTCGGACCGCGACGTCATGCCGGGCGCTGCGCGCGCCGTGCTTGAAGAGCGCATGCTTGCCTTCGCCTCTGAACGGCGGCTGGCCAACACCAACGGGCCGCAAGGGGGCGCAACCTTCGAGCGGCAGCTCTCCGACGGCCGCTGGCTGCAGGTCAACGAACTGAGGACCCGGGACGGCGGCACGGTCTCCGTCGGCTCCGACATCACCCAGATCAAGCTGCACCAGGAAAAGCTGGTCGACAGCGAGCGCCGGCTGATGGCGACCATCCACGACCTCAGCCTCGCCCGCCGGGCCGAGGAAGAGCGCGCCAAGGAACTGGTCGAGCTCAACCGCGAATATATGAAGGAAACCGAGCGCGCCGAGGCCGCCAATCGGGCCAAATCCGAATTCCTAGCCAACATGTCGCACGAGCTGCGCACGCCGCTCAACGCCATCATCGGGTTCTCCGAACTGATGGAACAAGGCCTGTTCGGGCCGCTCGGTTCGCCGCGCTACGAGGAATATGCCAACGACATCAACGGCAGCGGCAAATATCTGCTCGGCGTCATCAACGACATACTCGATATGTCGAAGATCGAAGCCGGCCAATTCTCGGTGGACCGCGAGGAAATCGATCTCTGCCCGCTGATCCGCGAGACGGTGCGGGTGATCTCGCTGCAGGCGGCGGAGAAATCGATCACGGTCGAAACCCGCATCGCCGATACGATGACGCTGTTCGCCGACCGCCGGGCGATCAAGCAGATCGCCATCAATCTGCTGTCGAATGCGGTGAAGTTCACCGGCCAGGGCGGCCATATCTCGGTGCGCGCCCGCAACACGTCAGGCGCGCTGGTGCTGACCATCGAGGACAATGGCTGCGGCATTCCGAAGGAGGCACTGAGCAAGCTTGGCCGCCCCTTCGAACAGGTGCAGAACCAGTTTTCGAAGAACCACGCCGGTTCCGGCCTCGGCCTTGCCATCTCGCGCTCGCTGGCCGAGTTGCAAGGAGGAGCGCTGAAAATCCGCTCAACCGAAGGCGTCGGCACGATCGTGTCGGTGCGCATCCCGGTGAAGAAGGCGCAACCGGCGGTGAAGGCGGCGGCCTGACGGCCCGCCAATGCGAGCGGTGCTCTCCGCTGCGTTCAAGGACTGGGTAGGCGCGGTCATGTAAGGGCTCCGGCGGCTTTCGCCGCCGGAGACATATCGCAATTCACTCCATGCTGTCGTCGCCGCCGTCCCATTGGTGGTGGCGGCCCATGCGGCCGTTCTTTGGTAGTTCGTTGCGCTCGATCTTGCCGTCATTGTTGCGGTCGAGCATGGCGAACACCTTCTTCTCACGCCCGGTGATGTCGTCCGTGGTCAGCGTGCCGTCGCCCTTGGTGTCGTAGCGGGCGACGATACGCTTTGCCATTTCCTCGAACCGCGCCTTTTCCAGCGCGTCGGCGAGCTGGGCAACGGTCAGCTTGCCGCCATTGTCGGCGACCAGCTTCTTCAGCCGCGCGTTCATGGCGTCGGAAAACTGGTCGAAGCTGATGGTGCCGTTGGAATCCTTCATCGCCTTGTCGAGGCGCATCATCGCGCCCTCGCGCATTCTGGCGCTGGCATTGTTCTCGGCATAGGCGGTGGTGCCAACGGCGCCGGCAAGCGCGACGAAGGCAAGGGCAAGTCCGGTTGTCTTTCTCATGGGTATTCTCCTGTTGCATCGTCACCCCCGATGCGATCCGAAACAGCCGCCAGCGCTTCACGCCCTCACAACCGTTTCGTACGAAGCAAAAGGTCGAAATCCTTTCTGACCTTTTGCGACGTCTCCTTGAGGTGTGCTTCCAGCACACCGAAATCCGGCAGGTCAGTCACCGCCAGAAGCAGATCCGACAGTCCCGGCGGAACGTCATCGCGTTCGAATGCGCCGGTGAGGCAAACCCGCGTCATCTGGGTCAGCGCCAGATAGAGCTGGTAGGCTTCGCAAAGCTGCTGCCTGACGTCGGCCTCGGCGAAATCCGGCGACAGATGCGCCAGGATTTCGCCGGTCGCGGTCACCCTGCGGCCGGCTTCGACCTGCCCGGTTATAACCGCCACCTGCGCGATGAATTCGAGGTCGATGAGGCCGCCGGAGATGAGCTTGATGTCCCAGAGATCGCGCGGCGATTTTTCCTTCTCGATCAGCGCGCGCATCTCGGATGCCTCCGCCCTCACCTTGGCGGCGTCGCGCGGCAAGGCCAGAAGTGCCGCCACCTCGGCCTCGACCTCGGCGCAAAGGGCCGCGTCGCCGCCGATGGCGCGCCCCCGGGCCAGCGCCATGTGCTCCCAGGTCCAGGCCTCCTGGCGCTGGTATTTCTTGAAGGCATCGATGTGGGTGGCCACCGGCCCCTTGTTGCCGGATGGCCGCAAGCGCAAATCGAGCTCGTAGAGAACGCCTTCGGCGGTCGGCGCCGAGACAGCCGCGATCAGCCGCTGCGTCATCCTGGTATAGTAGTGCGATGGTGCGAGCGGCTTGTCGCCGTCGGACTCGTCGGCATTCGCGTCGTGGTCGTAGAGCAGAATGAGGTCGACATCGGAGCCGGCGGTGAGCTCGCGGCTGCCGAGTTTGCCCATGCCGAGCAGCGACACGGTGCCGCCGGCGATGCGGCCATGACGCAGCGCGAATTCGGTGGTCACCGCCTGCAATGCGGCGTCGATGGTGAGGTCGGCGAGATCGGAAAAGGCGCGGCCGGCGCGCGCCGGGTCGATCGAGCCGGCGAGCAGCCTGACACCGATCAGGAATTTCTGCTCGGAGGCAAAGATGCGCAAACGGTCGAGCACGTCCTCATAAGCCCGGTCGCCTTCGATGAAAGCGGCCAACCGCGCTGAGAGATAGGCTCGGTTGGGCAGTTCGGCGAGCAGCGCCGGGTCGAGCAGACCGTCGAAGACATGCGGGCGCCTTGTGATGATTGCCGCCAGCCGAGGCGCGGCGCCCATGATCGTCGCCATAAGCTTCAGCAGGGCGGGATTCGACTGCAGCAGCGAAAACAGCTGGATGCCGGCGGGCAGGCCGGCGAGGAATTCGTCGAAGCGAACCAGCGCCTCGTCGGCCCGGCGCGTCTGGCCGAAGGCTTTGAGCAGCGCCGGCGTCAGTTCGGTCAGCCGCTCGCGCGCTTCCGCCGACTGGGTGGCGCGGTAGCGGCCGAAATGCCAGCCTCGAATCACGCGGCAGATGTCGCTTGGCCGCTGGAAGCCAAGGCCGTGCAAGGTCTGCAGCGTGTCGGGATCGTCGACATCGCCTGTGAAGACCAGATTGCCGACGCCGGCCGACAATTCAGGCGCGGTCTCGAACAGCGCGGCGTAATGGCGCTCGACCTCATGCAAAGCCGCGCGAAAGGTTTCGGCAAATCTGGCGGCATCGGCAAAGCCCAGCATATGGGCGATGCGGTCGAGCCCCTCGTAATCGTCCGGCAGAATATGCGTCTGCTCGTCGGCGACCATCTGGATGGCGTGTTCGACGCGGCGCAGAAACCAATATTGCTGCGTGAGCGCGTCGCGTGCATCGGCGGTGATCCAGTTGCGCGCCGCCAGCGCACCCAGCATCGGCACCGTCTCGCGGCCGCGCAGCTCCGGAAAACGGCCGCCGGCGATCAGTTGCTGGGTCTGGACGAAGAACTCGATTTCGCGAATGCCGCCGCGGCCGAGCTTGACGTTGTGTCCTTTGACCGCGATCTCGCCATGACCCTTGTGGGCATGGATCTGGCGCTTGATCGAATGAACGTCGGCGATCGCCGCATAGTCCATGTATTTGCGCCAGACATAGGGCTGCAATTCTCGCAGGAACGCGTCCCCGGCATCGAGATCGCCGGCCACGGGACGCGCCTTGATCATGGCGGCGCGCTCCCAGTTCTGGCCGCGCGCCTCATAGTAGCGAAGTGCTGCCTCGACCGGGATCGCCAGCGGCGTCGAGCCTGGATCGGGACGAAGCCTCAAATCGGTGCGGAAGACATAGCCGTGCCCGGTGCGGTCCTGCAGGATGCGGACCAGCCTGCGGGTCAGGCGCGCAAACAGCTCTGTGGCGTCGAGCGGATCGACGATCGCCGGCGCATCCGGATCGAAGAAGACGACGAGGTCGATGTCGGAGGAGAAATTCAGTTCATGCGCGCCAAGCTTGCCCATGCCGAGCACGATCCAGCCGGATTGCCGTGACGGATTTTCGGGATCGGGCAATTTGACCTTGCCTTGGCTGTGCGCCTCGCGCAGCAGGAAGTCGACCGCCGCGCAGGTGCAGGCATCGGCGAGATTGCTGAGGCGCCTTACCGTCAGCGCGGCATCGGCCTCGCCAGAGAGGTCTGCAAGTGCGATCAGGAAGTGAGCTTCACCCTTCCACTGCCTGAGTTCCATCATCAGGCTGGATTCGGAAACGGTCTCGGAAAAGGCGGCCTTGCCGATCGCTTCGGCGATGGCGAGCAGCCGAGCCTCGACACTGCCATCGAACAGCGCGTCGAGGATTTGCGGCCGGCGGCGCGCGACATCGCGGAGGAAAGGCGAGAGATCGAAGACGGCAGCGAGAAACTCCTGGGCCGCGCCCTTGCCTCCTAGGAATTTCGCCAGCCGCGGCAGGTTCTCGTCCTTGGCATCGCCAGCGATCTCCGACAGTTCACGCCGGGCGCGGGTCTCATCCAGCGGCGCGAGCTGCGCCGCCAGTTGCAGGCGCCATTCGGTCTCGATCCGTTTCGCAGCCATCCTCACCGCCATCAATGGTCCTCCCGCGCCGGGAAGCTCATGATAACGGACAATCCGGGATTGGCAGGCAGAAGTTCAAGCCGGCCATTGTGAAAAGTCATGATCGCCTTGGCGAGGCTGAGGCCAAGACCGGATCCCGGCTGCGAGCGGCTCTTTTCCAGCCGCACGAAGCGCTCGGTCGCCCTGGCGCGGTCGGCGTCATCAGGGATGCCATGGCCGTTGTCGGCAACAGAAAGGCGGATTTCGTGACCGACGCGCTGCAGGGCTACGCGCACAGCAGGCTTTTCCGTCGCATCGGTCGAGTATTTGATGGCGTTGTCGACGATGTTCGACAGCGCCTGGCCGATCAGCTCGCGGTTGCCATTGACGGAAAAATTCCCGTCCGCGGCAGTTTCGAGCACCACGCCAGCCTCCTCCGCCACCGGCTCATAAAGCTCGACAACGTCATGCACCGCGGCGGCGAGATCGACCTTGCTGGTGCTCTCCGAGGAATAGCCGGCCTCCAGCCTGGAGATCATCAGGATGGCGTTGAAGGTTTTTATCAGCTGGTCGGATTCGGCGATGGTGCCTTCCAGCGCCTGCCGGTAGTCGGTGGTCTTGTGCTTGCCCGAAAGTGTCGCCTCAGCGCGGTTGCGCAGTCTGGTCAGCGGCGTCTTCAAATCATGGGCGATGTTGTCGGAGACCTGCTTCAGCCCTTCGTTGAGCGTCGCTATCCTGGCCAGCATGGTGTTGAGGTTTTCCGACAGGCGGTCGAACTCATCGCCGGCGCCGGTCACCGGCAGCCGTCCCGTGAGATCGCCGCCCATGATGCGGCGGCTTGCCTCCGAGACGCTGTCGATGCGCTTCAGCGCGGCGCGGCCGACAAGGAACCAGATCAGCAGCCCGCCCAGGCCCATCATGCCCAGCGCCAGCATCAGGGCGCGGCGGACGACGGCGCGGAAGCGCTCGGGCTCGCCGAGATCGCGGCCGACCAGCATGATCATCTGGTTGGGCAGCCGCAGCACCAGCGCGATGGCGTTGTGGCCCTTCTCGCCCTCGGGCTGAATTTCGGTCTCGCCGGGCTGCGCGCCATTCGGGTCAGAAGCCTGGTTGCGCTGCCGTTCGAGCTCACCTTCGCCGAAACGGCGATAGGAGAAGGGTTCGGTCGTCCAGCCATCGGTCTCGAGCACCCCCGGTGCCAGGCTCTGCACGTTGCCGGTGAGGATCTGGCCGTTGACGTCGGCAATGAGATAGAGGTTGGCGCCGGGCTGGCGCGAGCGCTGCTCGACGACGCGCACCAGCCGCGGCAGGCCGCCGCTCTGATAGGCACGGGCGAGGCCGAGCACCTCGTCATTGATGGTCTGCTGGGTCTGGCCGGTCAGCATGCGGGCCGACAACGACGTCATGTAGAAGACCAGCAACACGGCACATAGCGCGAAAAGCAGGAAATAAAGCGCTGAAAGCCGCGCCGCCGTCGTCCTCATGATGGCCGGCAGGGAAAGGGCCATCGAGTTCTAGCTCATGATGAGATTTGGCTGAAATCTCATCATGAACTACCCCTTTGTCGGAGCATGATCTTCTCCAAAAACCGGTACCTACTTTTTGGGATCATGCTCTAGCCGCTCTTCAGCATATAGCCGGCGCCGCGAACCGTATGCAGGATCGGCTTGTCGAAACCCTTCTCGATCTTGCCACGCAGGCGCGAGACGTGAACGTCGATCACGTTGGTCTGCGGATCGAAATGATAGTCCCAGACATTTTCGAGCAGCATGGTGCGCGTCACCACCTGGCCGGCATGGCGCATCAGATATTCGAGCAGGCGGAATTCGCGCGGCTGCAGCGTGATCTCGCGCGCCGCGCGCTTGACCGAATGGGACAGCCGGTCAAGCTCGAGATCGCCGACCCGGTAGACGGTTTCGGCCTCCCTGGCGCTGGCGCGGCGGTTCAGCACCTCGACGCGGGCGAGCAATTCGGAAAAGGCATAGGGCTTGGTCAGATAGTCGTCCCCGCCGGCGCGCAGACCGGTGACGCGGTCATCGACTTCGCCCAGCGCCGACAGGATCAGCACCGGCGTGGTGTTGCCGCGCGAGCGCAGGCCGGCAATGACGGAGAGCCCGTCGCGGCGTGGCATCATGCGGTCGACGACCATCACGTCATAGTCGCCGGCATCGGCCAGCGCAAAGCCGGTTTCGCCGTCGCCGGCGACATGGGCGGTGTGCCCAGCCTCGGCAAAGGCCTTCTGCATATAGTCGGCCGCCTCGCGATCGTCTTCTATGACGAGAATCTTCATAGAGCCGTTATACGCGATTTCGCCGGAAGATTGAGGGGCCGCCATGAGCGCAAAAGCTTTCGTTCAAGCATGTCGTTTTGCCAAAACCGCCGTGCACTTTTGGGCGACATGCTTCGATGTTAGAGCGGCAGCGGGCGATGGGGGCCCGCTGCCGCCGGGGGCAGAACACGATGACTGACTAACGCGTTCGGCCCCTTGCTTCCCGTGCGGCGGCTCGGGGGTGTTGAAACCGCCGCACTGGAAACTGTGTGATGTCAGCCTTTGGCGACTGGCAGCGCGACGAAGCGGTTTGAATCGTCGCGGGTGATCTGCATCAGCACCGCCTTGCGGCCGGACTTGACCGCATCGGCCATCGCCTTGGCGACGTCTTCGGTGCCGTTCACCTCCGTCGAATTGACCGAGGTGATGACATCGCCGGGCTGGATGCCGCGGTCGGCGGCATCGCTGTCTGGATCGACATCGGTCACCACCAGGCCCTTGCCGTTTTCCGACTTGGTGACGGTGAGGCCGAGATCGGCCAGCGCGGCGGGCTTTGCCGGTGCCGCGGGCTGCTGCGGGTCGGCCGAGGCCTGCTTGTCGGTGGACGGCAGCGTGCCGAGATCGACCTTGATGGTCTGGCTCTTGCCGTCGCGCCACACCGTGACGTCGACCGACTTGCCGGGTGGGTAGGCGCCGATCAGACGAGCCAGTTCCTTCGGCGATGCGACGTCCTTGCCTTCGACCTGGGTGATCACGTCACCGGCGGTGATGCCGGCCTTCTTGCCGGGGCCACCGTCCTGGGCGCCCGAAACCAGAGCCCCGTTCTGCGACTTCAGGCCCAGCGATTCGGCGATGTCCGATGTAACCGGCTGGATTTCGACGCCGAGCCAGCCACGCTGCACCGAGCCGCTCTTCATCAGATCCTGCACCACCTGCTTGGCGGTCGAGGCCGGAATGTCGAAGGCGATGCCGACGCTTCCGCCCGACGGCGAGAAGATCGCGGTGTTGATGCCGACGACCTGGCCGTTGAGGTTGAAGGTCGGGCCGCCCGAATTGCCGCGGTTGACCGAGGCGTCGATCTGGATGAAGTCATCATAGGGACCGGCGCCGATATCACGGCCACGGGCCGAGACGATGCCGGCGGTGACGGTGCCGCCGAGGCCGAACGGATTGCCGACGGCCACCACCCAGTCGCCGACGCGAACCTTGGAATCGTCGGCGAAATCGACATAGGTGAACTTGCCGACGCCATCGACCTTGAGCACCGCCAGATCGGTGCGCGGATCGGTGCCGATCAGCTTGGCGTCAAGTTCCTTGCCGTCATTCATCACCACTGTGAAGGCGGAGCCTTCCTCGACGACATGGTTGTTGGTGACGAGATAGCCGTCATCGGAGATGAAGAAGCCAGAACCCTGCGCCACCGGACGCGGCTGGTCGTTGTTATGGTCGCGGTGGCTGAAGCGACGATTGCCGCCGCCCTGGCCGTTCTGATCGCCAAAGCCCCGGAATTGCTTGAAGAACTGGCGCAGCTGCGGATTGTCGGGCAGGTTGTTCATGCCGTCCGGATCGTCGGACTGGTCGGAGCCGTCATCGGCGGCAGGCTCGATCTTGGCCTTGACCTTGACGCTGACCACGGCCGGCGAAACGCGCTCGACGACATCGGCAAAGCCCGGCACCTGGGGCGCTTCGACCCGCACGGCGTCGGCCAGAACGGGAGCTGTACCAGTGGCAACGGCGCCGAAACCGATGCCGCCGGCAATGGCCAGCGAAGCGGCGGCGGCCAACAGGCGCTTGCGGGTGCGGGAATATGGGTTGGGGGCGATAGTCATGGGTCTCGTATCCTCTTTTCACTGGATGCGGCTCAGGCAGAGCATCCTCGGACAAGAGAAATAGAAAGGCGCACATTACCGCGCCATTTCCGGAGCATGAAAGTTTTGTAATGTTGGGCGGACGCACAAATCGCTTGGTTGCGCTCGCCTGCTGCCCTATGGTGTACACAACTCAGCACAAGGCTTTCACAATGACAGCAAGCACCACCATGACCATTCGAGTCTCGTCCGAGACCAAGCTGAAGCTGGAGCAGATCGCTACCGATACCAGGCGTAGTAAATCGTTCCTCGCCGCCGAGGCGGTCTCAGCCTATGTCGATCGCGAGTTGGATATCATCGAAGGCATAAAACGTGGCATGGCCGACGCAGAGGCTGGCCGCGTCGTGCCCCACGACGACGCCATGGCGGAGGTCGACGCGGTGATCGAAGCAGCGAAAGCCAGGCGCGCAGGCAAGGCGTGAAGCGGTTCGTCACCTGGTCGCGAGAAGCGCTGGACGATGTCACGCAGCAAGTTGCCTTTATCGCTCAGGACAATCCTGCCGCCGCCCGACGCCTCGCGGACCGTATCCGTGAAATGGGCCGGGGCCTTGGTGATATGGCGACGGGCCGACCTGGCCGGGTAACAGGCACTTATGAGAAGCCCATCGGCCGCCTGCCCTACATCATTGCCTATGAATTGCGCCTGATCGCCGGCCGTCAGAGCATTGTTATCCTGCGCGCCATCCACACGTCGCGGGACTGGCCTTTGGAGGAATGGCCGAGCTAGTCGCTCAGCATCTTGTCCAGCGCCGCCTGTTCCTCGGCGCTCAGCGCCTCGGTTGCCAACGAGCGGCGCGAGCGTGTGGTCAGCACAATGAAAATGCCGCCGGCCAGAAGCAGAAGCACCGGCGTGCCCCACAGCAAGGCGTTGCGCGGGCTGAAGCGCGGCTTCAGCAGCACGAACTCGCCGTAGCGCGACACGATATAGTCCATCACCTGCTGGTCGGTATCGCCGGCAACCAGACGCTGGCGCACCAGGATGCGCAGGTCGCGGGCGAGGTCAGCATCGGATTCGTCGATGGACTGGTTCTGGCAGACCATGCAGCGCAGGCCTTCCGACAGCAGCCGCGCCCTCGCCTCGAGCGCCGCATCGGCGAGAACCTCGTCCGGTTTCACCGCTTGCGCCGCGCCGGCAAACAGCAGCGCCAGCAAAAGCACGAGCGAGGCCAGAGACCTGGTGCTCACGGCACACCTGCCGACGGCATGGAGGCTGCCTGCTTGCGGCGGCGCGAGGGTGCGCCAACCCGCAGGCGACGGTCGAACAGCGACATTGCGGCTCCCGCCATCATCACCAGAGCTCCGCCCCAGATCAGCGTCACCAGCGGCTTCCACCACAGGCGCACCACGACCGACCCATCGGTGCCCTCATCGCCCAGCGACAGATAGAGTTGGCTGAAGCCGATCGTCTCGATCCCAGATTCGGTCGTCGTCGTCTGCCGCACCGGAAAGAAGCGCTTGGCCGAGGTGATCTCGGCTGAAACGCCGCCACCGGCGCCGATCACGGAAAAGCGGCCGCGCTGCTCGCTGTAATTCGGACCCTGCGCCGGGAAGAGGCCGTCGAAACGCAGCGTGTGGCCGGAGAGTTCGACGCTCTCGCCGGCATGCATCGACAGTATCCTTTCGGTGCCGAAGCACAGCGTGCCGACAATGCCGAGCGTCGTCAGCCCGAGGCCGAGATGGGCAAGTGCAGTGCCGAACACCGAACGCGGCAGGCCGGCGAAACGGCGCAGCATGATGGCGTGCGACACATTGCCAAAGCCGGACTTGACGGCGAGGTCGGTGAGCGCGCCGCAGACCAGCCAGCAGGCGAGGCCGACACCAAGGGCGGCGAACACCGACGCGCCGTCGATGAACAGCCCGGTGACCAGCATCGCCAGGAGAGCGGCGCCGAAAGCCGCCATCAGGCGCTGGGCGACGGCATAGAGGTCACCGCGCTTCCAGGCGAGCAATGGTCCGAAAGGAACCACGACCAGCAGCGGCACCATCAGCGGGCCGAATGTCAGGTTGAAGAAGGGGGCGCCGACTGAGATCTTGCCGGCCGAAAGCGCTTCGACCGCCAGCGGATAGAGCGTGCCGACCAGCACGGTGGCCGTGGCCGTGGTCAGGAACAGATTGTTGAGGACGAGTGCGCCTTCGCGCGAGATCGGGTGGAACAGGCCGCCGGCCGTCAGCCGCGAGGCGCGCAGCGCAAACAGGGCCAGCGAGCCGCCGATGAACAGCGTCAAAATGCACAGGATGAAGATGCCGCGGGTCGGATCGGTGGCGAAAGCATGCACCGAGGTCAGCACGCCGGAGCGCACCAGGAAGGTGCCGAGCAGCGACAGCGAGAAGGTGAGGATGGCAAGCAGCAGCGTCCAGATCTTGAGCGCCGAACGCTTCTCCATGACGATCGCCGAATGCAGAAGAGCCGTGCCGGCCAGCCACGGCATAAAGGAGGCGTTTTCGACCGGATCCCAGAACCAGAAGCCGCCCCAGCCGAGCTCGTAGTAGGCCCAGTAGGAGCCCATCGCGATGCCGCCGGTGAGGAACATCCAGGCGACCAGCGTCCACGGCCGCACCCAGCGCGCCCAGGAGGCATCGATGCGGCCTTCGATGAGGGCGGCGACCGAGAAGGAAAAGCAGATAGAGAACCCGACATAGCCGAGATAGAGCAGCGGCGGATGGATGGCGAGGCCAAGATCCTGCAGGACCGGGTTGAGATCGCGGCCCTCGATCGGCGCCAGATTGAGCCGGGTGAACGGATTGGATGTCGCCAGGATGAACAGGAAGAAGGTGGCGCCGATCGCCCCCTGCACGGCCAGCACATTGGCGCGCAGCGTCGCCGGAAGGTTGGAGCCGAAGACAGCGACCAGCGCACCGAAGAAGGTCAGGATCAGCACCCAGAGCAGCATCGAGCCTTCGTGATTGCCCCAGGTTCCGGTGATCTTGTAGATCAGCGGCTGCAGCGAATGCGAGTTTTCCCACACGCTCGCCACCGAGAAATCGGAACTTGCATAGGCGCCGGCGAGTGCTGCGAACGATAGCGCCGTGAGGGCGAAGCCTGTGACCGTGACGGGACCGCCGACAGCCATCAGCCTCTGGTTGCCGGTACGGGCGCCGATCAGCGGCACCAGCGTCTGCACCAGCGACAGCACAAAGGCGAGGACGAGCGCGAAGTGTCCGGTCTCAACCATTACTGGCTCTTGCTCTCTTGCCACACGCCCTTGGCCTTCAGCCCGTCAGCGACTTCCTTGGGCATGTAGCGCTCGTCATGCTTGGCCAGCACGCTGTCGGCGACGAAAACGCCGTCGGCGCCAAAGCTGCCTTCGGTGATGACGCCCTGCTCCTCGCGGAACAGATCGGGCAGGATGCCGGTATAGCTGACCTTGACCGATTTGTGCGTGTCGGTGACCGAGAACGCAACCGTCGCGCCCTGCCCGCGCACGACCGTGCCCTTTTCGACGAGGCCGCCGAGTCTGATGCGCTGTCCCGGCTGCAAGCTGGCGGTGGTCAGATCGGCGGGCATATAGAAATAGGAGGCCTTCTGGCCCAACGCATAGAAGGTCAGCCCGGTGGCGGCGCCGAGGAAGGCAAGACCTCCGACAATCACCGACAATCGCTTCTGCTTGCGCGTCATGTCCTACTCCGTCGCCGTCAGGCCGAGCGAGGCGGCAAAGGCGGTGAATTTCTTCGCTTCCTCACTGTCGGCGCCAAACACGGCAATACCGCGATGCAGCGCGTCGCGCGCCTGGTCGGCCTTGCCCAGCACAACATAGGAACGAATGAGCCGCATCCATCCTTCCGTGTCGCGCGGATTTTGCCGCAATTTTTCGTCGAGGCCGGCGACCATGGTTTCGATCATGGCCTGCCTGTCCTGCGGCGCCATCGACGAGGCGGCATCGACGGCTGCGGCGTCGGGGCCTTTGGCGGGCTCTCCTGACGCGACGCTGCGGTTGGCGGCCTCGGCCAGTGCCTGTTGGACAGCTCCGCGCCATGGCGAATCCTGCGGCAGGGAATCGAGCATTTTCTGCCACGCCGCGGTTGCCTCGGGTATGCGGCCTTCCTGGGCCAGCGCCATCGCCAAATAGAACGAGGCTTTCGCGTTTGCCGGGTCGAGTTTTAGCGCCTGTTCGAAAGCGGATTGCGCATCGGCCGAAACGATGCCGCCGGCCGCATTGGCAATCGCTTCGCCGAGGCCGGCCTCGCGGGCGGCCGTGTCGCCATCGAGGCGGATGGCATTGCGATAGGCGGTCACGGCATCGGGAAAGCGCTGCAGGCGCAGATAGATCGGGGCGAGCACGTCCCAGCCGCGTCCATCGCCAGGGTTGGCGGCAAGATGGGCCTCGGCGCGCGCCACCAACTCGTCGACCGAACTATCGGCCGGATTCTTGGCCAGCCGTTCGGCAAGCGGCTGCGACGGCAGATCCGGCGAGCCGAGCTGGCTGTAAAGGCCCCAGCTGAGCAGAGGGACCGCCAGTACCGCAGCCGTTGCCACCAGCCTTGCCGCCTTTGACGGCTGCCGCGTGCCAGGCGCATCGGCTTGACCGACATTGGCTTGACCAACATCTCCCAGGCGAAGGATGCGGCGGGCGATTTCGGCGCGCGCCTCCTCGGCTTCCGCCGGCTGGATCAGCCCGCGCGCGGCGTCACGCTCGAGCTCGGCCAGTTGGTCGCGATAGACTTCGAGGTCGTGGTCGCTGCTGGTCGGAGCGTCCTTGCCGCCACTGGTCAGCGGCAGCAGCACCGTCAGGCTTGCGCCTAGCGTGAGGATTGCGGCTATGACCCAGAACAGCATGGTTCTTCCAATAGAGCGAGAGCCCTGCTCTCACAACATGAGGGTGCTGCGACGCTTTGACGGGATTCCGACCCCGGCCCAATGTTCAGGTCAGCGGCGTCCAGCTGCCGTCGGCGTTGCGGCATGCGGTGCCCCGCGCGGTCTGGCCGGCCGTGCCGGTAAACACCGTATGGGTGTACTGGCGGCAATCCTGCGAGCCGACGCGGTAGGGCTGGGCCGCGACGACTTCGCCGGAATGAGCCGAACTGTCGCTCTTCCACGTCACCTTCTGGCCGCTCGCCGTATATTCGAGCGCCTTGTATTCCGCCTCGAGCGCCTTGCGCTTCTCGGTGCTGTTCAGGCCGCTGCCGATCGATCCGCCGACGAGCCCGCCGGCCATGGCCGAGATGATCGTCGTCGCGACTTTGGCCCCTGAAGGAGGCGACGCGGGCGGGTTGGTGATGGAGATATCCGGGCCACTGCCCTTGCCCAGCGTTCCGCAGCCGGAAAGAGCGAGCAGTGCGGAAACGAGCGCAACGCGAATCTTCATGCCAACAACCGGTTTTCTTGAACGGGATGCGCTGGGGGCCGCGTCATCGGGGGCGTCAGGACGTGATACTATTGATATTTGTCGGAAATTTGGCCGTTCTTAACGGCTTTTGCGCAATCGAGGAGCCGCCATAACACAGGCATTCGGCCGTGTCGATTGGTGCCCTGGGCAGTACATCATTGCAAGCTCCGCAAGCGCACCACCGCCTTCAGTCCACCCATGGCGGAGCGGTCCAGCGCCAGCGCACCGCCATACTCATTGACGAGGTCGGCGACAATGGCAAGTCCGAGCCCGGTGCCTGGTTTTGTCTCGTCAAGACGCCGGCCCCGTTTCAACACTTCGCGGGCCTTGTCCTCGGGAATGCCGGGACCGTCATCCTCGATCGACATCTCGAACAGGCCGGCTGCGGCCGGCGTGACGGATACGGCAACAGTGCTCTTCGCCCATTTCATCGCATTGTCGAGAAGGTTGCCGAGCAGTTCCTCCAAATCCTCGCGCTCGCCGGCGAAGACGATGTCGGCCGCCGGCAACACGAGCGACAGGCTGACATCAGGCTTGAGTTTTTGCAGCACGCGCACCATGCGCTGCACCAGCGGCGTCACCGGGGTGCGGTAGACGACGCTGTCGCGCTGCGCCGCGACCCGTGCCCGCTGCAGGTAGTGGTCGACCTGTTTCTGCATCGACGCCGCCTGGTCGGCGATGAGCTGGCCCTTGGCGCCGCCGAGCGCCCGGCCCTCATTGATCAGCACGGCAAGCGGCGTCTTCAGCGAATGGGCAAGGTTGCCGACCTGCGTACGCGAGCGCTCGACGATGCGCTTGTTGTTTTCGATCAGCGCATTGGTCTCGTTGGCGAGCGGCTCGATCTCGGCGGGAAACCGGCCGTCGAGCCGCTGCGCCGTGCCTTCGCGCACCTGGGCAAGCGCGTTGCGAACCCGGCGCAAGGGCTGCAGGCCGAGCAGGATAGCGATCGCATTGATGGCGATCATGCCGACGCCGAACAGGCTGAGATAGGTCAGCAATCGGCCCTGGAAGGTGGCGATCTCCTGTTCGAGCTCGGTCTTGTTGCCCATCACGCGGAAGCGCGCGGCGCGGTTCTTGGCGTCGAGGACGAATTCACTCTCGAACACTTCGAGCTGCTCGTCGCCGATGCCGTCAGTGGAGTAGCTGCGCTGGAAACTCGAATTGAATGGCACCTCAGCGACGGTCGGCGACGGGATCGTCGTGGTCATCGAGGACGAATGAAGGTCGCCGTGCACACCTTCGGAAGCCGGCTCCACCGACCAGTACCAGCCCGAATTCGGCTCCGAGAAGCGGAGGTCGCCGAGGTCGGGAGCACCGGTGAGCTGGCCGGATTCGGAAACGCCGACTGAGCCGATCAGATTGAACAGATGCGCCGACAGCAGGCTGTCGAAGCCGCGCTCGCTGGCCTGGCGGTAGAGCGTGGTGATCAGAGTGAAGATGACGATCAGGGTGAGGATCGCCCAGATCGTGGAAAAGCCGATGACGCGGAAGGCCAGCGAGCGCGGCCAGAGCCGCGCCGAAAAAGGCTTCCTTGCTGGTATGGGGAGCGGTTCCGCCTTACGCCTCCGGCTCACGCATGCGATAGCCCATGCCGCGCACGGTTTCGATCATGTCGATGCCCATCTTCTTGCGCAGCCGGCCGACAAAGACCTCGATGGTGTTGGAATCGCGGTCGAAATCCTGGTCGTAGAGATGCTCGACCAGCTCGGTGCGCGACACCACCTCGCCCATATGGTGCATCAGATACGCCAGCAGGCGGAACTCATGCGAGGTCAGCTTCAGCGGCACGCCGTTGACATCGGCCTTCGAGGCCTTGGTATCGAGGCGCAGCGGCCCGCAGGTGAGCTCGGACGAGGCATGGCCGGCGGCACGGCGGATCAGCGCCCTTACCCTGGCCAGCACCTCCTCGATGTGGAACGGCTTGGTGACATAGTCGTCTGCGCCGGCATCGATGCCCGACACCTTGTCGCTCCAGCGGTCGCGCGCTGTCAGGATCAGCACCGGCATCTTGCGGCCGTTGCGGCGCCAGCGTTCGACGACGCTGATGCCGTCCATCTGCGGCAGGCCTATGTCGAGCACGACGGCATCGTAGGGCTCGGTGTCGCCGAGGAAATGCCCCTCCTCGCCGTCATAGGAGCGGTCGACGACATAGCCGGCATCGACCAGCGCGTCGGCCAGCTGCCGGTTGAGATCCTTGTCATCTTCGACGACGAGTACGCGCATGATCGGTCAGGCCTGTTGATGTGTCAGATATAGGCCGATTCCGGTGGTCTGGGAAACGAGCCCTGCAAGGGGGAAGATTGGATCAGTTCGCCGGGACGACGATCTCGGAGCGGCGCGGACGCTGGCCGTCCTTGCCCGGCACAAGCACGACGATGACGCAGACCTCCTGGCCGCCACGCGTCGTCTGCGAAGCCTTGGCCAGCGTGCCGCCATTCTGCTCGGCAACCTGCTGGCCGATCGCGTAGCAATCCGCCGCGGCTGCCGGCGTCGCTTGCGACGCCAACAGGCCGGCCGCTGTGAGCGCCAGTATCGCGATTCTGACATGAGAGCGAAGCGTTTTCATGGTCGGCGTTGTAACGCAACTGTGCTGAACGTGAAATGAACGGTGAACGGGTGAAAATCCATCCCCGCAATACCCCCTGCGCGCGCAACGAATGAATGCGATCCTACCGCCCAGTCCCTCAGACCGGGCAATGGATTCATAACCGGAAAACCGGCTGCGCGGCTATGGTTTTTGCGCGCAGGTTCTCAATTCGCAGCCAGATTGGGAACAGGTCAAGGCGAGACCATTCTGAAGGGCCGCCCTAAATAGCGCGGGAAACGCCAAATCATCGGAGTGCGCCATGACGGATAAACACCTTGCCGACCTTTACCGGGGCTATATCGCTTGCCTGAATGCCCAGGACTGGGCGAAACTTGGAGACTTTGTCGGCGACGAGGTGCAGCACAATGGCGAAATGCTCGGCCTGTCGGGTTATCGCCGTATGCTCGAAGGCGATTTCGAGGCGATTCCCGACCTCCGCTTCAACATCGAACTGCTGGTCTGCCAGCCGCCGCGCGTGGCGGCGCGCCTGCATTTCGACTGTCATCCCAAGGGCGTGCTGTTCGGCCTGCCGGTGAACGGCAAGCGCGTGTCGTTCGCTGAGAATGTTTTCTACGAATTCGGAGAGGGTCGCATCCGCGAGGTGTGGTCAGTCATCGACAAGGCCGAGATCCAGGCGCAGATCTAGGTTGCTTCAATCACTTTGCTCGGTGAGAGCGCGTATCCGCAGCACCCCGTGGTAGAGCGCCAGGTCCTCGTCGTAGCGGGCCTCGGCGAACTCCAGGGACAGGCGGGTCTGGTCGCGCGAGCCGGTGGCGAAAGCGGCGCCGTCAAGGCGCGCCCGGATGCTGTCCATGATCAGACGCGTCTCGGCCTCGCCTTGCGCCTTCGACCAGACATGCAGCGTGATGAGCTGGTCGTCATCATTGTCGGCGCCGGTGTCCAGATCGAATGCGCTGGTCCTGCCATAGGTCACATAAGGGAAGGCGGCACTGTCGGCCGCCTGCTCGCGCAACCCGGCGCCGCCGAGCAGCGCCGTCAGCGAGGCATCGCTCTTCAATCTCATGAACAAGGCTTGCAGCAAATCGCCGGGCGCCGTCATCGTCGTCTCCGTTCGCCTGTCACGCTTTGAACAACCTCAGTTTCGCGCGCAACCTAACCGCGTTGCACGGATTTCGCCAGATGACGATCCGCCTGATGGAAGGCGGCGAATCGGGCGGCATGGCCCTTTCACGGACTGGGTTCTATTTGGCATGCGGGGAGTTTCAAGAAGGGTGTTATGAGGAGCCCTGTTTTCTCCGGCAATTCGAGGTCATTTCATGCGAACGCCACCGCTGCTGCCGGCTTTTGGAAAGCTCGGCGTCAAGCCCCCGGTCGCGATTGCGGCAACACCCGCCCTGTCGAAGAGCACCGTGGCCCTGCGCATGCGCGAGATACTTTCAATGCATGGCGGCCTGGCCTTGAAGCTGTCGGTGGTGGCCTGGACAATCCTGATCCTGGCGGCGGCATTTTTCATGTCAAAGGCCTGATGCCGATATGGCAAACCGCTACGCGTTGCGCATGGACGAGCCCGAGAGCTGGACTATCTTCGACATCTTCACCGGCCAGCCTGTCGATCTTAAGCAACAGGTGATGGTGGCCATGAATTTGCGCGATGCGGAAGCGATGGCCGACCGCCTGAACAGCCGGGACGTCAAGCGGCGGGCAAAAGCCGACCGCAAGTCCTGACGCACGCTGATCTCAGCCGCTCTGATTGCAAGACGAACGGGCGCTAACCGAAATCCGCGGCTGTGAGCACATATATGCTCTTGCGGGTGCGGGCGTAGGCCTTGCTGGCAATGTCATGGATGGAGCTGGACGCGGTGTCGAAAGCCGCCAGATAGGTGGCTTCCGCGGTCGCCGTCCCTGATGGCGCCTTCGAGAGGGCATCGGCTGCGACAGAGAAGGAAATCTGGAACATGCCGTCGTGGCCGACAAAGCGGATGCGCTTGCCGGCCTCGTCATAGAAGCGGCTTGGATTGGGGAATGTCAGGCTCATGACGTGCCCCCCTTCGGCGCGGCGGCGGCTTTCTTGACTGTCGCCCGCTTCTTCTTCGGTGTCGGGTTCAAGGCTTCCGCGACGCGGTCGGCCTCTTCCTTGGCCAGGCGCAATTCCCTGAGCCTTGCTGTCTTGATCTCCCTGGCCCTCGCTTCGGACATGTAGTCGGAGGTTGCCTTGTTGCGCTCGGCCGTCTTCTTCTGCTTGTCCATGAAGCGGGCTTCAGCTTTTTCCATGATGCTCTGATTGCCTTCGGCCATCGCCTAAATCTCCTTCGTGCCTGAAATTGTGAAATCGAACTTACGATATAAATAGTCACTTTTGCCTCGAAATTCAATTTTTTGAAATATCTAGGCGCCTCGCGACGTTTCGAACCCTGCAGACATCATAATACTTTTTAATATTTAGTTTTGGCCACGAATAATTTTTGGCACTCCTATCTATCGAGTGCCAACACGCCTATAAGAACGGCGCGGTCGCCTATGCCGGCCCCAGAAAGAAGTTCTCATGAAGTTTCGGCCACTCCACGACCGCGTCGTCATCCGGCGCGCCGAAGGCGATGTCAAATCCAAGGGCGGCATCATCATTCCCGACAATGCCAAGGAAAAGCCGCAGGAAGGCGAAGTCATCGCCGTTGGGCCGGGCGCACGCGACGAAAACGGCGCGCTTGTTCCGCTCGACGTCAAGGCCGGCGACTTTATCCTGTTCGGCAAATGGTCGGGCACCGAGGTCAAGATCGACGGCGAGGACCTGCTGATCCTGAAGGAAGCCGACATTATGGGCGTCATCGACAAGAGCGAGACGGCCGCTATCGGCAAGAGCGGGACGGTCGTCACCGAGAAGAGCGTCAAAGCCAAGAAGGCTGCCTGACCGGCCTGGCTTTGCCAGGCTCCGGCGAGCCGCTTGCTTCACCACACCAACGGGATTGAAAAAAATGTCTGCCAAGGAAATCAAATTCGCCACCGACGCGCGCGACCGCATGCTGCGCGGCGTCGAGATCCTCACCAATGCGGTGAAGGTCACGCTCGGCCCCAAGGGCCGCAACGTCATCATCGACAAGGCTTATGGCGCGCCGCGCATCACCAAGGACGGTGTGACGGTGGCCAAGGAAATCGAGCTTGCTGACAAGTTCGAGAACATGGGCGCGCAGATGGTGCGCGAAGTGGCTTCGAAGACCAACGACCTCGCCGGTGACGGCACCACCACCGCCACGGTGCTGGCCGCATCGATCCTGCGCGAAGGCGCCAAGCTGGTTGCCGCCGGCATGAACCCGATGGACCTCAAGCGTGGCATCGACCAGGCTGTCGCCGCCGTGGTCAAGGACATCAAGGCGAAGGCCAAGAAGGTCAAGTCGTCGGCCGAGATCGCGCAGGTCGGCACCATCGCCGCCAATGGCGATGCCAGCGTCGGCGCCATGATCGCCAAGGCGATGGACAAGGTCGGCAATGACGGCGTCATCACCGTCGAGGAGGCCAAGACCGCCGACACCGAACTCGACGTCGTCGAAGGCATGCAGTTCGACCGCGGCTATCTCTCACCCTATTTCGTCACCAATGCCGACAAGATGCGCGTCGAACTGGAAGAGCCTTACGTGCTCATCCACGAGAAGAAGCTCGGCAATCTGCAGGCGATGCTGCCGATCCTCGAAGCAGTGGTGCAGAGCGGCAGGCCGTTGCTGATCATCTCGGAAGACGTCGAAGGCGAAGCACTGGCGACGCTGGTCGTCAACAAGCTGCGCGGCGGCCTCAAGGTCGCGGCCGTCAAGGCGCCGGGCTTCGGCGATCGCCGCAAGGCGATGCTGGAAGACATCGCCGTGCTGACATCGGGCCAGATGATTTCCGAGGATCTCGGCATCAAGCTCGAAAACGTCACCATCGAGATGCTTGGCCGCGCCAAGCGCGTACTGATCGAGAAGGACACCACCACGATCATCGACGGCGCCGGCACCAAGGCGACCATCCAGGCGCGCATCGCGCAGATCAAGGGCCAGATCGAGGAGACCACGTCCGATTACGATAAGGAGAAGCTGCAGGAGCGGCTGGCCAAGCTCGCCGGCGGCGTCGCCGTGATCCGCGTCGGCGGCGTCACCGAGTCTGAAGTGAAGGAAAAGAAGGACCGCATCGACGACGCGCTGAATGCGACGCGCGCGGCGGTGGAAGAAGGCATCGTGCCCGGCGGTGGCGTGGCGCTTCTGCGCGCCAGATCGGCGCTGGCCGGGCTGACTGGCGCCAATGACGATGTGACGGCAGGCATTTCGATCGTGCTCAGGGCACTCGAAGCGCCGATCCGCCAGATCGCCGAGAATTCCGGTGTCGAAGGCTCGATCGTCGTCGGCAGGCTGTCCGACAGCAAGGACCACAATCAGGGCTTTGATGCCCAGAACGAGGTCTATGTCGACATGATCAAGGCGGGCATCGTCGATCCGGCGAAAGTGGTGCGCACCGCACTGCAGGATGCCGGCTCGATTGCAGCGCTTCTGATCACCGCCGAAGCGATGATCACCGACGTTCCGGCCAAGGATGCGGCGCCTGCGGGCGGCGGTGGCGGCATGGGCGGCTACTGACCATCGCCCGAAAATTGCCCGCCTGGGAATCTGGGCGGGCATAAATCAGAACAGGCTGCCGGGGACATTTCCCCGGCGAGCCAGGAATTTCCGTCAGTCAGTCAAGACCAGTCAGCAACGACAGGGAGATCGACAGATGATCACATTTGCCCCGAAGCCAAACTGTATCCGCGACCAAGCCGGCGGAGGAGAGCCGCTTCGATCGCATCCGCCGGATTGCCGCCGACAAGCACAGGCAGGCCGATGCCGGGCCGATTCGCCGCGAGCCGTCGAAGACCGGCGACAAGCGGCCGATGTGACGGCTGCCAACCTCACGACATCGGCAACGCTCCGCCCTCTTCGGTGCGGCGGGCAATGAACTCGTCGAGCACATCGGATGTGGCAACGGCCGACGCCGGCGGCTGGAAGTCGGCCAGCGTCCGCTTCCAGATGCCGGTGGCGCGCTCGGTGGCCGGCTTCGAACCGGACTGCGTCCAGCTGCCGAAATTCGACCAGTCGGCGACCAGCGGCTCGTAGAAGGCGGTGCGGTAGCGCGTCATGGTGTGGCCGGCGGAGAAGAAATGCCCGCCCGGCTGGACTTCAGCGATCGCCTCGAAGCCGATCGAATCCTCGTCGCCGGGGGTCGTAGCGCAGAGTTCGGCAACCGTCTGCAATGCCTCGATATCGGTGATCAGCTTCTCGTAGGAGACGCTGAGGCCACCCTCCAGCCAGCCCGCGGCATGGATGCAGACGGTGGCGCCGGCAAGCACCGAGCCCCACAGCGCGAACTGCGTCTCGTGCGCCGCCTGCACATCGGAAATGTTGGCCGAACTGCCGCCGCCGGACCGCCAAGGCAGGCCGGTGAAGCGGGCCAACTGACCGGCGCCCAGCGTCGCCTTGACGTGCTCGGGCGTGCCGAAGGCCGGTGCGCCGGACTTCATGTCGACATTGGAGGAGAAGGATCCGTAGACCACCGGTGCGCCCGGCCGCACCATCTGCGCCAGCGCGAGACCAGCCAGCGCCTCGGCATGCTGCAGCGTCAATGCGCCGGCGACGGTGATCGGCGCCATGGCGCCGGCCAGGCAGAAGGGCGTGATGACAGAGACCTGGCCGGCCCTGGCGAAGTCGATGATGCCTTGCGCCATCGGGATATCGAGCTGGCGCGGCGAATTGGTGTTGATCACGGTGTAGCAATGGACGCCGGCCAGGAACTCGTCCTGCGAGAGCCCGCGCGCCAGCCTGATCATCTCGAACCCATCCTCGACCTGCGGCGTGCCGCGGGCGAAGACGAAGGGGAACTTGTCCGACAGGGTCAGCTGCGCACGGTTGACGGCATAGTGGCGCAAATGGTTGTCGACATCCTGCGGCTCGATCCAGGGGCCGAGCATATGCAGCACGTCGAAATTCTGAACAAGCTTGGTCAGTTCTTCGAAAGCGGCGAGCGTGCCCGGACGCCGTCCGCGTTCGAGATCGGTGACGTTGGGCGCCCCGGCTCCGGCCAGGAACGTCATCGAGCCGAGCTCCAGCATGAGATCGCGGCTACGGTTGCCCGCCAGCGCCCGGATGGATTTCGGCGCCGAGGCCAGTGCCGCAGTGACAATATCGCGGCCGATGCGCACCATCTGGCTGTCCTCGTCGACCAGCGCACCGGCTTTGGCGTAGATCGCCCGTGCCTCCGGCAGCAGCACCTTGATGCCGAGCTCTTCCAGCACGCGCAACGCCGTGTCGTGGATGGCCGCGACCTGGTCGTCCGAAAACACCGGCTGCGGCAGGAACGGGTTCTTGAGCGAGCGATAGTTCGGGTGGCGGCTTGACCCGCTGCCGGCCTCACCGGTGTGCCCGCGCCGGCGCTCGCGCCTGGTCTCCCTTATAATGTCATCGACCATGGCCAAAACTCCTCATTGCCGCATCGCCTGCCCTCGGGGTCGTATGGCGAGGCCGGAATAATTCGCGCCGGCCGCTCGACGCCGACAATGTGCACCCAAAGCGCGGTCCCCTCCCCGGCGAATTCGTCGCCCAGCAACGTCAGCGCGACGCTTTTGCCTATTGTGTAGCCATAGCCGGCTGAGGCGACGAAGCCGACGCGCCGGCCCTTGTGCCAGACTGGCTCGAAGCCACTGGCGTCGGCATCGACGGCGTCGACCTCCAGCGTCACGATCCGGGCGGCGCTCAACAAACCGTGCGGTGTGGCCTGGCTGCCCTTGTGAGCCGGGCTGAAATGGAAGAATAGTCTTCGCCGGGTATGCCCGCCCTGAAATTGCCCGCTTGCGGTTCTCAGGTGGGTTGGGTGAGTTTCGGGAATGGCCAGTCCTTTAGAACGACGTCCAAGACGAAGAGGTCCGATCGCCGCCGCACTGCTGGCGGTGGACGCGTGGATCGATTCCTCGCTCTACGAAATCGGCTTCAAGGCCGGCCAGTTCTGGGAATCGGCGACCATTTTTTCGCGGCGCTTCCGAGTCACCGGCTGGCGACGCGGCATCATCGAGGTGCTGAGCGAAGGTTTTACGATGGGCGCCGGCGGCGTCGTCGTGCTGCTCGCACTCGCGATGCCGGCCTTCCAGATCACCACCGGCGACTGGCGCAGTCAGGGCGATTTCGCCGTCACCTTCCTCGACCGCTACGGCAACGAGATTGGCCAGCGCGGCATCATCCAGCGCGATTCCGTGCCTGTCGACGAGATGCCGGACCATGTCATCAAAGCAGTGCTGGCGACCGAGGACCGGCGCTTCTTCGAGCACTACGGCATCGACGTGCTCGGCCTGTCGCGCGCCATCTTCGAGAATGTGCGGGCCAATTCCGTCGTCCAGGGCGGCTCCAGCATCACCCAGCAGCTGGCCAAGAACCTGTTCCTGTCGAATGAGCGGACCTTCCAACGCAAGATCAAGGAAGCCTTCCTGTCGCTGTGGCTGGAGGCCAATCTGTCGAAGAAGGAGATCCTGCAGCTTTATCTCGACCGCGCCTATATGGGCGGCGGCACGTTCGGCATCGAGGCGGCGGCGGATTTCTATTTCGGCAAGAGCGTCAAGGATCTGAACCTCGCCGAGGCGGCGATGCTGGCCGGCCTGTTCAAGGCGCCGACCAAATACGCCCCGCACATCAACCTGCCCGCCGCCCGTGCTCGCGCCAATGTGGTGCTGTCGAACCTCGTCGATTCCGGTTTCATGACCGAAGGCCAGGTGCTGCAGGCAAGGCTGCATCCAGCCGAGATCGTCGACCGCGGCGAGCAGAAGAGCCCAGATTATTACCTCGACTGGGCCTTCGATGAGGTCAAGAAAATCGCCAAGCCCGGCCAGCATTCGCTGGTCGCCCACACCACTTTCGACGCCAACATCCAGAAAGCGGCGGAGGAATCCGTCGAATTCCATCTCCGCCAGTTCGGCAAGGAATACAACGTCACCGAGGGCGCCGTTGTAGTGATCGAGACCAATGGCGCGGTACGCGCCATTGTCGGCGGCCGCGACTATGGCGCAAGCCAGTTCAACCGCGCCACCAAGGCGCTGCGCCAGACCGGCTCCTCGTTCAAACCTTACGTCTACGCCACCGCCATGGAGCACGGGTTCACCCCGGACTCCGTCGTCTCAGGCGGGCCGATCAGCTGGGGCGGCTGGTCACCGCACAATTACAATGGCGGCTCGGCCGGCAATGTGACGCTGATCACGGCGATCGCCAAATCGATCAACACCGTGCCGGTACGGCTGGCCAAGGACTATCTCGGCATCGGCCCGATCAAGGCGATGGCCGAATCATTCGGCGTGGAATCGCCGCTGGAGTCGCACAAGACCATGGTGCTCGGCACATCGGGCATGACGGTCATGGACCAGGCGACGGGCTACAGCGTGTTCGCGCAGAACGGCTTCGCCGGCTCGCGGCACGGCATCACCCAGCTCGTCACCCGCACCGGCGATGTCGTCTACGACTTTGCCAAGGATGCGCCGGCGCCGCATCGGGTTCTGTCGGAACAGGCTTTGAAATACATGAACACCATGCTGGCTGCGGTGCCGGCGATCGGCACCGCGCGGCGCGCGCAGCTGCCCAACATCGTCGTCGCTGGCAAGACGGGGACGACGCAATCCTACCGCGACGCCTGGTTCGTCGGCTTCACCGGCAATTACACGGCTGCCGTCTGGCTCGGCAATGACGACTTCACCCCGACCCGCAACATGACCGGCGGCACGCTGCCGGCGATGGTGTGGCAGCGGCTGATGGTCTACGCGCACCAGAATATCGACCTGAAGCCGATCCCCGGCCTAGACAAGCCCTTCGTCGACGAAGAGATCGCGGCCAAAGCCGAGGAAGCGGAGAAGAAAAACGCCGATCAGGCAGCCGCCGATGCCGCGGCCGAGCGCCCGGCGGTGTTGTCCAGCCGCACGACACAGACGCTGCGCGAGATGACCAAGGTGTTCCAGACAGCGCCCGTGCTCGGCTCGCCGCAGACACCGGAGACCCTGTCGGCGCTTTGATTCCACAGCGCTGCTTGCTCTGTGGCCTGCCCCGCTATATCCCCGAACGATAATTCTCTCGTCCCGGTTCTTCATGCTCAAGACCGCCTTTTTCACGCTGCTTTCGCTTGCCATAGCCATCGGCCTCGGCGGCGGCAGCGTCTGGTATGCGCTGCAGGCGCAGAGCGGCGTCGGCGCGATCAGCATCGGCCAATGGACCGCCTTCCCCGAGATCGGCACGCAAGATGCCGACCCCTATTCGAAGGCGCGCGTGGCGCGCGAGGGCGTGCTGGCGCTCGGCAAGGCGGAAGGCTTGTCCTTCATCGCCGAACGCGATGCGGCCGGCGATGAGCTTCAGCGGCAATGCGACTACAGGATCGAAGGCAGTTTCCCGACCGCCCGGTTCTGGACGCTCTATGCCGCGGATCAATCGCTCGGCGTGGTCGACACCGGCAAGCCGAGGCTGGCGGCGCTGCAATCCTACCAGGTGCTGCGTCAGCCCGACAATTCGGTGATCATCGCCGTCGGCAACCGTCCGGCCCCCGGCAACTGGCTTCTGACCGAAGGTTTTGGCCGGATGTATTTCGTGCTCACCTTCTACGACACGCCGATTGCCTCAAGCACCGGCCTTTCCGACGTGTCGCTGCCCCGGATCGTCAAGGCTGGCTGCAATGCGTAGGTTGCTGCAGGCCATCCTGCTCGGCCTGCTCGGCGCCGGCATCGTCCACATCGTGGTGCTTTTGCTGGTGCCGGAATTTACCGAGCGCGATGCCTGGTCACGGCTGGCGATGGCGTCCGACCTCTACAAGATGACCAGGCTGGATGCCGAGGCGGGCGGCGCGCCGGTGGTGAAGTCGGTGGATCCGCTGTTTTACGCCGCCGCCTGCCGCTTCGACCTTGCCGAAGGCGTGGTGCGGATCAAGGCGCCGGGCAGCGTGCCGTTCTGGTCGGTGTCGGTCTATGACCGCAACGGCCACAATTTCTATTCATTCAACGACCGCACGGCGACCGGCAACAAGCTGGACACCGTGGTGCTGACGCCGGCACAGATGATCGACGTGCGCAGGGAGCTTCCCGAAGACCTGCAAGGGGCGATCTTCGTCGAGGCGCCGATCGAGGAAGGCATCTTCGTCATCCGCGCCTTGGTGCCTGACGACAGCTGGAAGCCGGTTGTGTCGCAGTTCCTGGACCAGAGCTCCTGCGAACTGCAGGACTACTGACCTCACCCCGACGACCAGCAAATTCAGTGGTGCGGAACAGGCGTCCGTGGTGTGCCCGGCTGGTCCGCCGGTCGCGCCTGGCCCGCCAATGGCGGATGCTCGTAGCGGACGCCGGGAAAAATGATCACCGCCGCCGGCGTACCGGTGTCCTGAACTGCTCGATTGACTGGTGCCGATCGCGGCACGAAAGACAGTACCATGCCCATGGTTCGCGTATTCCTCTCGGTTGCCCCGGAGCACAACGCAACGCCTCCAAATGTGATTAAGGCCGGCAGAGGGTTAACGGAGCGCTAACGGATCGCGGCTAATTTGATGTTTGTTCCAGGCCTTGCGCGAAACCGACATAGTTGCGGTTGAGCATGGTCCGGGTTGTGTCGAGTGTCGGGCGTATCTTCCGTGTCAGCTTCGGATTTCAGGCAAATCGCCATACGGACGGAATCGGGAAAAGCCGAAAGGCTGTTTCGCGCCGCCGTGTCGGCGTTCTGCTCGCTGACCCGCCCGTCGCGCCGCGAGATCGCCCAGCTCGAGGATCTGACGCTGCCGCTGTTCGACAGCGTACCGGTCGAATCGCGCCGCTATGTCGCCGCCGCCCTGTCCGAATGCGAATATGCGCCGGCCGCCCTGGTGCGGCGGCTTTGCGAGGAGCCGGTCGATGTCTGCGCGCCCTTGCTCGTCCGTTCGCGGGCGCTGGGCGACATCGACCTGATCGCGTTGATCGGCCGCCACGGCCTGCCGCATGCGCGCGCCATTGCCCGCCGCAAGGATTTGAACCTGACCATCGCGCAGTTGATCAAGGCGCTGGAAAAGCCGACCCTGGTGCGCGTGCGGCAGCCCGAGCCGATCGCCGACGTGGCGGGCGCCGACGCCGAAGCCGCTGCCGCCGCTCCCAGCGCACCAAAACTGCCCGGCAGCGCCGCCGAAACCGCCAGGCGCCGCCTGCGCTCGATGATGCTCGCCGAGGGCGAGGCGACATCGGTCAATCCCTTCGTCGGCTTAGCAACTTACAGCAAGCTGCGCGAGACGGCGCTGACCGGCAAGGCCGCCTTCTTCCAGACCGCGCTTGCCGACGCGCTCGACATCGACTTCTCGACGGCGCGGTCGCTGACCGAGCATTCGAGCTATGTCTCGCTGCTCGCCGCGCTGCGGGCGCTCGACCTCAGTGAGGACAGGGCATTCCTGATCGTGGTCGCGGTTTACCCCCGGGAGTTTCCGCACCCGCAGGCGATCCGCATCTTCCTCGACCGCTACCGGCTGCTGCACCACGAGGCGGCGCTCGACAAGGTGCGCGGCTGGAAGGCCGAAACATTGTCGCGAGCGGTGCGCGGCAACACCCCTGTCGCCGCGAATGGCGACCAAGCGCCGGACGTCGACAAAGCCAGCTTAGGGGCCAGCCTCAAGGCGTCTTGACGGAGAGAAGCTCCTCGACGGAAACCGTTCCGGCCTCGATCTCGACCACCCAGATGTCGGGATCGAATTTTTTCTCCCGCTCAAGCCTGGCGTCAAGCGCGGCGGCATCGTCGCCGGCGCCGAGCAGCGTGAAAAAGCGATCATCCGGTTTGTCCGAATCGTAGCTCGTCTGCGGCGCCGGGCCGAACAGGGAGACGTCGCCCAGCCTGCCGCGGGAGAGCACGAAGACAGCGCCGGCCTCGGTCGCGCCGCGCTTGACGACGGCCGCAAAGCCGCCGGCGCCGAAGACACGGCGCAGCAGGACCGACACCCAAAACTCGGTGGTTACGCGCATGACGAGGCTCCGGAGGACATGCGCGGCGTCTTAGCCGGATTTTCGGCTATCCGCGAGCGGTCGTCTTGACCACTCAATTGGTCAGGCCGATCTCGCGCATCTTGACGTAGACGACCTCGTCGGGCTCGCCCGTTTCCGGCAGGCCGAACAGCGACTGGAATTCCTTGATCGCCGCCTTGGTGCGGGCGCCGACGACGCCGTCGAGTTGCATGTCGTCATTGCCGAATGCCTTCAGGCCGGCCTGGATCTTGACGATGCGGGCATCGGGCGCTTGGGCGGATACCGGCGCGGAAACCGGGATGGGCGCAGGCGCGGCCTCGGGCGCGGCAACTCGAGCGACGGCCATATCCACGGGCCGCGGCAGCGGATGCGGGATGCCAGCTGTGGTCTGCTTGGCGCCGAGCTGGTCGAGCAGCACGGCGTCGATCTCACCGGAGGCCGGCAGGCCAACTTTCTGCTGGTAGGCCTGGATCGCCTTTTGGGTATTCGGCCCGGAAATGCCGTCGACCGTTCCCGTGTAGAAATCGAGATCCTTCAGGATGCCCTGGACCTGCTCGACGGTCGGGTCGCTTTTGACCGGTGCCGGGCCGGGCCGCAGGATGTTGATGGTGGTTTCGGGTTCGTCCGCGCCGGGGTGCGGAAAACCCTCGATGCTGCGGGTGGCGAAGAAGGCGCCGGCATGCGGAAACGGCTGGTACCACAGCGCGTTGGCGGAAACGTAGAACAGCGTCACCAGGAAGGCGGTCGACCCGCCGACCAGGACCGGATTGCGCGAGATCGCGCCGCCGAGCGCAATCGCGCCGGCCTCGAACGCGCCGCTGCGGCGCTTGACCGCCTTAGGCTGTTTTGCGGAGCGAGCCATTCCTGTCCCCTTTCGCGTCGCCTTTCGTCCTGGTCGCGGACATCGGCAGCACGCCGTTCCTGTCGGTCGCGCTCCTCTTCGGCCCGTTCACCGGCAGGCTGATCGTGACCGTCGTCCCCTCGCCAGGCATGCTTTCGATCGACATCGTGCCGTCGTGCAGCGCCACCAGGCCCTTGACCAGCGACAGGCCGAGCCCGGTGCCCTCGAAGCGGCGCGTATAGTCATTCTGGACCTGCATGAACGGCTTGCCGAGATTGACAAAATCTTCCTCGGCGATGCCGATGCCGGTGTCCCTGACCCAGAAATGCAGCCGCGAGCCGATCCGCTTGGCGCCGACGACGACATCGCCGCCATCGGGCGTGAATTTGACCGCATTGGAGACGAGGTTGATCAGGATCTGCTGCACGGCACGACGGTCGGCATTGATCTCCCCGGCGTCCGGCGCAATCTGCGCCTGGAGACCGATGTTCTTGGCATTCGCCTGCAGCTGCATCATCGACTGGCACATCTCGACCGCTTCGATGAAGCGGAACGGTTCGGGCTCGGTCGCGTAGGCGCCGGCCTCGATCCTCGAGACATCAAGGATTGAGGTGACGACGGCAAGCAGATGCTGGCCCGACTCTTTCACCAGGCCGACATACTCCTTCTGGCGCGGGTCCTTGAAGCCGCCGAACATCTCATGCAGCAGCATGTCGGAAAAACCGATGATGGCGTTGAGCGGCGTCCGAAGCTCGTGGCTGACGACCGCCAGGAAGCGGCCCTTCGCCACCTCGGCCGACGCTGCGGCCTCATTGGCGGCAGCAAGCTCGTCGCGCAATCGGGCAGTCTCGTCGTTCTCGCGCAGCAGCAGGGTGAAGGTCTCCTGCTGCCCTTCGGCCCGCACCAGTTCGAGCTGGAATGGCCGGTAATTGTCGGCCGTCAAGGCGCTGCCGTCCTGCGGCAGCCTTACCCGAAGATCGAGCCGGCGCGCCAGGGCGCCATCGCGCATGTCGGCAAGCGCGCTGAGATAAGCGACGCGATCGGACAGGTGGATGCGGTCGAACAGCCCGGCGCCGAAAAGCAGTTCCGGCGGCAGCTTCAGGATGGTGCGCGCCTTGGCCGAGGCATCCAGGACCTCGCCATGCCGGGCGACATGCAGGACAACGGCGTCGATCATGTCTTCAATGCGGTCGTTTGGAAGCAGCGCGGGCTGCGCGCGTGCGGCATCGCCTAGGGCTGCGAGCCGGGGAACCAGCGTCAGGCCCCAGGCGAGCGGCAGCAGCCAGTGCCACGCCGCGACTTGCGCCCCGCCGAGCGGGACGACAGAGGCGACAAAGGGCTGCAGCAGCATTGCGGCCAAGGCCGAGAGGCCGCCCCAAAGTGCCGCGCGCTTTGAACCGCCGATCCACCAGGCCTCGAATGGCAGTGCCAGGGCCAGCAGCGCAACCGGCGACGCCAGGCCGCCTGCTGCCGCGACGGCGCCGGCAAGCGCAAGACCGCCGGCGGCAAGGGCAACCTGGGCTGCCAGCGTCATCTTGCCTGACGCCGCCACCAGCAAGGCGGCGAACCAGCAAAGACCGAAGGCGGCGAAAATGGCTGCGACGGTGACGGCGGCGCCCATGCCCGAGGTGACCAGTGTCACCGCCGCACCGGCGGCGAAGAACGGAGCGGCAAGCATGATGCCGATGAACCGGCGCTGGCGCAGGCGATCGCCCTGGCCGATGATGGCCGGATGGACCATGCGTTCGCAACCGGCCGCCAGCGCGCCAGGCAGTTCAATATATCTGGCAGTTGTCAAACTCAACGCACTCGCACCCGGTCGTGACTGCCCTGCTTTGCAGGTCGCTTTTGCTTGTTTGAAACTCGCATCCAGCGTTTAAGGAATGAATAAGGCTGACCGGAACAACGAGCGCGCTGCGGCAAAAATTGGAGCGCCGGCACCGGAATGCACCGCCATTTGTGGCCATAGTAAACGGAGCGTTATGTGCAAAGGGCGTGCCCGTGGCTGCGAAACCCAGAGCCGGCATGCCTGCTCTTCTGAAGATATCCATGCGCAACAATTGCTTAGATGGTTACTGCAAGGTTAAGAAAATTGCCGGCATTTGAGGCTAATGCACTGCAAAACGCCTCGCTTCGAATTTGCCTAAAATTTGAGGAAAATTTTCGCTGAGCAAGAAAGCCGTCCTTTGCGCCTCATGTGCCATTGTCGCTGATATAAAGAGGTCATTGCGCATGGACGCATGATCCGGTCATTGGACGAGAGGGCAGATCGATGGGCTTTTTGATAAGAATGGCGTTCTGGTTTTCGCTGGTGTTGCTGGCGCTGCCGCTGACCGTCGGCCCCGACGAGGATGGCCGCGAGAGCGTCGGGCCGTTCCAGGCGCTTTTTGCGGCGCGCGAAGCGGTCGGCGACATCGCGGGCATTTGCGAGCGCAAGCCGGACGTCTGCGAAACCGGCAAGTCGGCGATGCATACGATCAGCGCCCGGGCCAAGGAAACCGCCAAGATCGCCGCCGCCATGCTGGACGACAAGAGCGCCGAGACCTCGCCCGATACATCGCTGGCCACCGGCAGCGTCGCCAAGGACATCGTGCTGCCGGCGACAGTCAACATACCTGCCAAGCTGGTGGCGAAGAACTAAACACCGTTTCAGCTGTATCTACAGCGACACCGCAGGCCGGTCGGACCTCTCGATGCCTGCGGTGCTTTTCTTCTTTTTCCGTGACGCCGCAGCCGCGGATGACTATATCGCGAGCAATGGCCACGACGATCCAGACGATCCGCGACGACTTCTCCCTGCTCGACGAGTGGGAAGACCGCTATCGCTATGTGATCGAGCTCGGCGAAGCGCTGCCGCCATTTCCCGACGCCGAACGCAACGCCGCCAACAAGGTGCCGGGCTGCGTCAGCCAGGTCTGGCTGACCACGAGCCGAGCGCCGGGCGCCGATCCGGTCATCACCTTCACAGGCGATTCAGACGCTCATATCGTGCGCGGTCTGGTCGCCATCATGCTGGCGCTGTTTTCGGGACGGACTGCCAGCCAGATCCTTGAAACGGACGCAGAGGCGACGCTGAGGTCGCTTGGCCTCGACGAACATCTGTCGCCGCAGCGGGCCAATGGCCTGCGCTCGATGGTCAAGCGCGTCAAGCGGGACGCCGAGATGGCTCTCAAGCAGACTGCTTGATTGCTCTATCTTCTCTTCTTTCGACGCAATTCCAAGGGAAAGCGCTCGGCAGTTTTCCTGGAATTGTTCTAGAAACAAAAACGGCGCCGTAAGGGGCGCCGTTGATCTTGTCCATTGGAGCCGGTGTTACCGCCCCTTGCGCTTGCGGCCGAGGCCCATCTTCTTGGCCAGCTGCGAACGGGCAGCGGCATAGTTAGGGGCAACCATCGGATAGCTGGCGTCGAGATTCCACTTCTCGCGGTATTCATCGGGCGTCAGACCGTAATGGGTCATCAGGTGGCGCTTCAGCGACTTGAACTTCTTGCCATCTTCAAGGCAGACGATGTAATCGTCATGAACAGAGCGCTTCGGGTTTACCGCAGGCTTCTGCTTGTCGGCCGGAGGCTGTTCGCTTGCTCCGCCCACGCGCCCGAGAGCGGCATGGACATCAGCGATAAGGTTCGGCAATTCGCCGACCGGCACGGGATTGTTGCTGACATAGGCTGCCACCACATCGGCGGTCAGCTCGATCAGCGCATCGCTATTTCTGGAAGGTGTTTCGACGATATCCATGGTTTAGGCCCCAACGAAGGATGTTTCTGTTTGCGCCCTTTTTGGAAGATCGGGCATGGCGCGAATTTCACGCGGGAAGAGCTTCATGGATTCGCGTCCGGGCATCTTAATGAGCCCACAGACAAAGTAAGTCAATTCGCATCTTGCGCTATATTCAACGATATTCATCGAATAGTCGCTCTTCAGCTTCAATCTTTCGTGCACTCTGTAACTTCGCGATATTTTCTGGTCGGACCAGGACTAGCATGACGTAAGGTCACGCCATCGCTAAATCAGCAGGGACTCATAAAGTGGGCAGCGATGCTTGATCTATGCTTCAAGGTTTGGGCAGCTGATTGTCGGATTCGTACCAAACCGCAAGTTGCAAAGCGTTGGCGAAACCCGCCGAAGAAGATCTTCGGTCTGACCGGATTCAATACGGCGTGAGGTATTTTCCATAGACCCAGCCACTAACAAAACCACCATTTTGCGCCGGGTCGTGCCAAACTTGACACCATTGATAGCGAATTGCCTGTTTCTGTTTCCAGTGCGGCTGGCCGGCGATCTCCAGAAGATTCAAGCCGCCGGTGCACTTGCCGGTCATCTGCAGGATCGTCCCGTTGGGATAGGCGGCCTGCTTCTGCGAGGTGCCGGACGGATATTTGCGAACGTTGAGCGTGTCGCCGAACGGCACGCCAGCCACTTGCCAAGCGGCGAACGCGGTTGCATGAGACTGGCCGGTGAAAGCCAGAACGGTCGAAGCGACGACGGCGAGAGCCGCAGCGGTGTTGATATGGAAATTCATCATCCTCTCCTTTTGGCTCATCTCCCGAGCCCGCCGCAACCAATACATCCCGGCCCTTGAACCCGCGCTGATCGGCGTGTTCATTTGCCATTCAAGTAATTTCTTCAGTGAGACGCAATGACCAAGACCTCAGCTTTTCCGTCCGCCAGCCCGCCGATCCCCGAGAAACACCCCGTCTTCGACACGCATCACGGCATTACCCGCACAGATGACTATGCCTGGCTGAGGGCCGAGAACTGGCAGGCGATGTTCAGGGACCCTTCCCTGCTTGAGGGCCGCATCCGCGCCCATCTCGAAGCCGAAAACGCCTATCAAGCAGTGCTTATGGCCGATACGCTAGAGCTTCGGAAGCAGCTGTTCGGCGAGATGAAGGGGCGCATCAAGGAAGATGATTCGACGGTGCCGATGAAGGATGGCCCCTATGCTTACGGCTCATCCTTCAAGCTTGGCGGCGAACAGCCCCGCTATTTCCGCATGCCGCGCGATGGCGGCGATGAGCAGATCCTGCTCGATGGCGACGCGGAAGCCGAGGGCAAGCCCTATTTCCGCCTCGGCGGCGTCGACCATTCGGCCGATCACCGCAAGCTGTTGTGGGCGTTCGACGACAAGGGCTCTGAATTCTTCACACTTCGCGTGCGCGATCTCACCAGCGGCAAGGAACTGAGCGACCAGATCGAGGCCACCAGTGGTGGCGGCGTCTGGAATGCCGCCGATGACGGTTTCTTCTACACAAGGCTCGACGACAATCATCGCCCGTCCAAGGTGCTGTTCCACGCGCTCGGCGGCAGCCCCCTTAATGACCGGCTGATTTATGAGGAAACCGATCCCGGCTTCTTCATGGATGTCGGCGGCACGCGCTCCAACGAATGGATCATGATCGGGATCAACGATCACGAAACCTCGGAATATCACCTGATGCGCGCCGATGAGCCTTTCGCCGAGCCAAAGCTGGTGGCAAAGCGCGAGACTGGCCTGCAATATGATCTGGAAGAAGGCGGCGACATCTTCTTCGTCCTCACCAATGCCGACGGCGCCAAGGACTTCAAGATCATGACGGCGCCGGCTAATGACCCGGTTCGCGCCAATTGGGAAGAGCTGGTGGCGCACGAGCCAGGCCGGCTGATCCTGTCGGTGGTCGGCTTCAGGGATCATATGGTCAGGCTCGAGCGCAAGGAAGGGCTGCCGCGCATCGTCGTTCGCGATCGCCGCAGCGGCGAGGAGCATCTGATCTCGTTCGACGAAGAGGCGTTCTCGCTCGGCCTGTCGGGGTCCTATGAATACGACACCGAGATCATGCGCTTCACCTATTCGTCGATGACGACCCCGGCGCAGGTCTTCGACTACAATATGCGCAGCCGCGAGCGTGTGCTGCTGAAGACCCAGGAAGTGCCGTCCGGTCACAATCCGGATCATTATGTCACGCGCCGGCTGATGGCGCCGGCCGCCGATGGCGAACTGGTGCCGGTCTCGCTGCTGCACCACCGCGACACGCCGCTCGATGGCTCCGCACCGTGCCTGCTTTACGGCTACGGCTCTTACGGCATTGCCATTCCGGCGGCGTTCAACACCAACTGGTTCTCGCTGGTCGACCGTGGCTTTGTCTTTGCCATCGCCCATGTCCGCGGCGGCAAGGACAAGGGCTATGGCTGGTATGACGACGGCAAGCGGGCGCACAAGATGAACACGTTCACCGATTTCATCGCCGTCGCGCAGCATCTCGTCGCCGAGCGTTACACCCAACACGACCGCATCGTCGCGCAAGGCGGCTCGGCCGGCGGCATGCTGATGGGTGCGATCGCCAACATGGCGCCGCAAAATTTCGGCGCCATCGTTGCCGAGGTCCCCTTTGTCGACGTGCTGACCACGATGCTCGACGCAAGCTTGCCGCTGACGCCGCCGGAGTGGCCGGAATGGGGCAACCCGATCGCGTCGGCGGAAGATTACCAAACGATCGCCGCCTACTCACCCTATGACAATGTCGCCGATCACGACTACCCGCCGATCCTGGCGCTGGCCGGCCTCACCGATCCGCGCGTCACCTATTGGGAGCCGGCCAAATGGGTGGCGCGGCTGCGCGAGCGCAAGAGCGGCGACAATCCGGTGCTGTTCAAGATCAACATGGATTCCGGCCATGCCGGCGCCTCCGGCCGCTTTTCAAGGCTGGAGGAGATCGCCTATACCTACTCCTTCGCGCTCAAGGTTACGGCCAAGCCCGAACCCGAGGTTACGGGCAAGGCTGAGAATGCAACGGAGGCGTCGCAATGATCGATCTATCCACCTTGACGGCTTACATAGCGGTTGTGCTTGGCTTTGTGTTTATTCCAGGCCCAGCCACGCTTTTGACGGTCGCGCGAGCGACGAGTTCCGGAACCAGGGTTGGCGTCGCGACGGGCGCGGGCGTCGCGGCTGGCGATGTGTTCCATACCATCATGGCGATGGTCGGCATTTCGGCGATCATCGCCACTTCGGCAACGCTGTTCAGCGTCGTAAAATACATCGGCGCGGCGTATCTCGTTTACCTCGGCCTTCGCGCAATCATCGAGAGAATACCGGCCGATCCTACTGCCGGTGCACTCGCGATCTCCGCCAGCAAGGCGTTTCGTCAAGCTGTCCTGACCGAAGTGCTTAATCCAAAGACGGCGCTTTTCTTCCTTGCCTTCCTGCCCCAGTTCGTGCGGCCTGAAAACGGATCGGTGATGCTCCAGCTGATGACGCTGGGCATAATCTTTGTTCTGCTCGGCCTTTTCAGCACAGTCGTCTTTGCCGTGAGTGCGGGCCGGCTCGGCACGTTCCTGCGCCGCAATCCGTCGGTGGTGAAATGGCAAGGCAAGGTGGTTGGCGGCATCTACTGCGCGTTAGGCGTTCGTCTGGCCTTGCAGCAGCGCTGATGTCGATGCGAAAGGCGCGCCCGTCGAGGCGCGCCGATCGTCACTTTTTGAATTCCAGGCTGCTCATTTTCACTCGCATTTGCAATGGCTGCGCGCTACCCAATGCGCGCCACCTTCCAGACCATGACATACGCAAAAGGGGCCACTATGTTGCTCGTCGACACCTATCTCGAGAAATCACCGATCCAGGGCATCGGGGTTTTCGCCAGGAACCACATTGCCAAGGGCACGCTGGTCTGGAAGCTCGACCCCAGATTCGACCGGATCATCGACGTCGAGACCTATGAAGGCGAGAGCGGCCCGGTGAAGAACTATCTCGACCGTTATTCCTATCCAGACCGCCGGGATCCGAACTACATCGTCTTCGAAGCCGACGACGCCCGCTACATGAACCATGACGACGAACCGAATTGCGACGTCTCCTCGCCCGAGGAAACCTATGCCTTGCGCGACATCGCACCCGGCGAGGAACTGACCTGCAATTACAGCCATTTCTTCGAGACGGGCTTCGACTTCCTCGGCGATCGCCACCTGTAGATCGCCACCTGTGGCCGGGATCACTTGGCCGGCTTGCTGCGCACCGGGTAGCCGTTGGGATGCGGCGGCACCGCCTTGAGATAGGCGGCTATTGCCGCGCGATCTTCCGGCGGCAGTTCGGCCATGTTGCGCTGCACGTCGACCATGGCGCCGCCGACCGAATCGAAATCAGGGGTAAAACCGGTTTCGAGATAGTTGGCGATGTCGGCTTCCGACCAGTCACCGAGCCCGCCTTCGCCCGATGTGATGTTCGGCACGATGCCGCTGCCTTCGGCGGCCGCCGCGCCAGCCAGCCACTGGCTCCTCCTGGTGCCGCCGGTGATGTCGCGCGGCGTGTGGCATTCGCCGCAATGGCCGGGCCCCTCGACCAGATAGCGGCCGGCGAGTACCAGATCAGGCGTGCCATCGGCAAAGGCAATCACCGGCTCTTTGCTGAGATGGAGCCGCTTCCACAGGCCGAGGCCGCGGCGGATGTTGAAGGGGAAAGTCAGGGAATTGTCGGGCGCCTTGCCGGCGACCGCCGGCAGCGTCTTCAGGAACGCATAGAGATCGGCAATATCAGCCGGCTTCATCCGGGCGTAGGACGCGTAGGGAAAGGCCGGATAGAAATGCTCGCCCGACGGCGACACGCCCTTCAGCATGGCGTTGGCAAGGTCCTCGACCGTCCAGGCGCCGATGCCGTCCTTGGGATCCTGTGAGATGTTGGGCGGCACGAAGGTGCCGAACGGCGTCTTGAGCTCGAGGCCGCCGACCAGTTGCAAACGGCCGTCGCCTTGCGAGCCCGGCTTGGCGTGACAGGAGGTGCAGCCGCCGGCATTGAAAATGCGCTTGCCCCTGGCGGCGTCGCCGGGGCCGAGCTGCGCCAGGGTGTCAGTGTCGAGCTTGACCGGCGCCGACAACAGCCAGCCGGCGCCGGCACCGACGACGCCCAGGACAAGGGCGGCGCCGACAAATTTATTCCACAAGGGCATTGCCCGGGATCAGCTCTTCTTCACCCGATAGGTCTTGTGGCAGGTGCCGCAATCACTGCCGAGCGTATCGATCTGCGCCTTCAGCGCATCGACATCGGCGGGTGCGGCGGCGACTGCGGCCTTGACGTCGGCGAGGTACTTGTCTTCGGTCGATTTGAAGCCCGCCATGTCTTTCCAGATTTTGGGCGAGGCGGTGGTATCACCGCTGTCGCTGCCGGCCGGGAACAGCGTGTCGACATCGAACTTCTCGGCATTAACTTGCAGCGCCTGCAGCGCCGTCAGCACGGCGGCGGCATCGAAGTCTGCCTCGCCCTTGGCGATTTTTGACAGGCCGCCGACGATCTTGCCTCGTTCCTTCATCAGTCCCTGTCGGTCGAGGATCGGGTCGGCAAAAGCCGCCGAGGCGGCGAGGCTGAGCATAGAGATGGCGATAACAAGCTTTCTCATTCAATTGGCTCCAGGATGATGAGGGGTCGCGACCTACCGTTAACGGAGGGCGGGCCGGGATTATTCCCTGTCCGCCGGCCGGATTCCGCCGAATTTTGTGTGCCTGCTGCTTCAGCTGAGAAAGAAAAGCCCCGGAGTACCGGGGCTTCTCTGGGTCGATCAGGCTTTCGCCTCTTCGTACATCTCAAGGACATGGTCCCAGTTGATGAGGCTGTCGACGAAGGCCTCGAGATATTTCGGCCGCGCGTTGCGGTAGTCGATGTAATAGGAATGTTCCCAGACATCGACGCCGAGGATCGGCGATGCGCCATGGACGAGCGGGTTCTCGCCGTTCGGCGTCTTGGATATCGCCAGCTTGCCGTCCTTGACCGAGACCCAGGCCCAGCCCGAACCGAACTGCGTGGTGCCGGCGGCGATGAAGTCGGCCTTGAACTTGTCGTAGCCGCCGAGGTCGGCGTCGAAAGCCTTCTGCAGGGCGCCCGGAAGCTTGTTGCCGCCGCCGCCCTTCTTCATCCACTTCCAGAAATGGATGTGGTTGTAGTGCTGGGCTGCGTTGTTGAAGAGGCCGGCATTCTTGCCGAACGACTGTTTGACCACCTCTTCGACCGACAGATCGCCAAGGCCCGCTTCGGCGGCCAGCTTGTTGCCGTTGTCGACATAAGCCTTGTGGTGCTTGTCGTGGTGATACTCCAGCGTCTCCTTCGACATGTAAGGCTGCAAGGCCTCGTAGTCGTAGGGCAAGGCGGGCAATTCAAAAGCCATCGGTCATACTCCTCATGGAAAAATCCGGTGCGGATACCGGATTAAGATAGGGCTGCATTGATCTGGAACAACTCCGGAATGAAGCGCCAATTGCCTTTTAGCGGCTCAACCGGCGGAAGTCGAATGCGCCCATTCCCAATAAAGGTCGCGCGCTTTCTTGGCCACCGGCCCGGGCTGCAGATCGCGGTCCTCGATGCGGGTGATCGGCACGACCTTGGAATGATTTCCGGTCGAAAATATCTCGTCGGCTTCAAGAAAGTCGCGCACCGACAGCATCTTCTCCGTGGTCTTGAAGCCGTAATCGCCAAGCAGCGTCATGGTGCGCGAGCGGGTGATGCCGGACAGGAAGGTGCCGTTGGGCGCCGGCGTCAACACGTGGCTGTCCTTGACCAGGAAGATGTTCGAGGTTCCGGTCTCGGCGACATTGCCCAGCATGTCCAGCACCAGCGCATTGTCGAAGCCGCGTCCCTTGGCTTCGAGAATGGCGCGGCCATTGTTGGGATAGAGGCAGCCGGCCTTGGCATTGGTCGGCATGGTCTCGATGGTCGGCCGCCGGAACGGCGACACGGTGATCGAAAAGCCGGTCGGCGAGATCATCGGCGATTCGTAAAGGCAGAGGCAGAAACGGGTCGAGGCCGGATCGGCCGGCACGCCCATATAGCCGCCATGCTCGGCCCAGTACATCGGCCTGATGTAGACCGCTGTCTTGCCGTCGAACTTCTTCAGCCCGTCCCAGGTCAGGCCGACGATCTGGTCGACGTTCATCGATGGCGTGAGGCCGAGCGCGATCGCCGAGGCGTTCACTCTGGCGGCATGCAGTTCGAGATCGGGGGCGACGCCTTCGAACCAGCGGGCGCCGTCGAAGACGCTGGTGCCGAGCCACATGGCATGGCTGCGCGGCCCAAGGATGGCGACGTTGCCTTCGTACCAGTCGCCGTCGACGAAGGTCCATGTCGCCGATAGCGCCGCAGTCGCCAGTGTCATTGTTCGGTTCCGCTTCAAAGCTGCCTGTGCCAAGCATTGGAAGATGCTTTGACCGGCGCCGTCAACCGGCATGGAGCGGTTTTTGTTGAGGCCAGAGCGCCCCAAGAAAGCGATCAAGACTACAATCGATGCTTGCACCTTGCGCCGCCTGCCCTCAAAACTGTCGCCATGCATTACGCGGCTTACGTTTTCGACGCCTATGGCACGTTGTTCGACGTGCACGCCGCCGTGCGCCGTCACGACGGCGAGATCGGCCCCGACGGCCCGCTGCTTTCGGAAATCTGGCGCGCCAAGCAGCTGGAATATTCCTGGGTGCGCACGCTGATGGGCGGCTATGCCGATTTCTGGCAGCTCACCGAACAGGCGCTCGATTTCGCCCTGCGCAAGGTTCCCTCCGCCGACAAGGGACTGAAGGCCAAGCTGCTCGAAGCCTATTGGCGGCTCGACTGCTATCCGGAAGTGCCGGCCGTGCTCAAGGCGCTGAAAGCATCCGGCGCCAAGCTCGCAATCCTGTCCAACGGCTCGCCCGAGATGCTGGAAGCGGCGGTCAAGTCGGCCGCCCTCGACCAGGTGCTGGACGATATCTTTTCGGTCGACGCCGTCAGGCGCTTCAAGACCGACCCGTCGACCTACGACATGGTGGCGACGGGCTGGCGGCTCTATCCGGGCGCCGTCTCGTTCCAGTCGTCCAACCGCTGGGACATCGCCGGCGCCACCAAATTCGGCTTTCGCACCGTATGGATCAACCGCGCCAACCAGCCCGAGGAATACCGGGATTTCCCGCCGGCGCTGATCCTGCCGTCGCTTGAAGGCCTGCTGACCGGCGGCTGATCACTCTGTTGCCTTCGAGCAACAGTGGCAGGGCGGTCACAGCTTCGCCTTTGTTTGTCCACCCTCAGGCCAGAATCGGAACCGCCTATCGCGTCAGGCATTGGGGGAGGCCGACCACTGCGCCGCTTGAAGGCATTCACGCTTTCTTGCGATTCGAGACTTAAAAAAGGCAACCATGTTGAAGACCGAAATCGACCCCTATCGCCTGAGCCGTCGCGGCTTTCTGAATGCTGCAGCCCTTGGCGCCGCTTCGATTGCGGTCTCCGCCTGCACCACCACCGGACCGGCGCCGGCGCCGGTCGAACCGCCACCGCCGACCTATGACGAGCCGCCGCTCGGCGACTATGCGACGATGTACGGCCCGATTTCCGACAGCGGGTTCGAACTCCCGGCCATCCCGATCAAGAAGATGGACCCGCAGTTCCTGCGCCAGATCGTTCCCGATCCGACCGGCCAGCGGCCAGGCACCATCATCGTCGATACGACCAACCATTTCCTCTATCTGGTGCGCGAAGGCGGCCAGGCGATCCGTTACGGCGTCGGCCTCGGCCGCGCCGGCTTCGAATGGTCGGGAGACGCCGTCGTCCAGTGGAAGCAGAAATGGCCGAAATGGACGCCGCCCGATGAGATGGTTGCCCGCCAGCCTGAACTGGAAGAATACAGCGCCAAGAACGGCGGCATGCCCGGCGGCCTCAAGAACCCGCTCGGCGCCCGCGCGCTCTACCTGTTCCACGACAACGTCGACACGCTCTACCGCCTGCATGGCTCGCCGGAATGGAACTCGATCGGCAAATCCGTCTCGTCAGGCTGCGTGCGCCTGATAAATCAGGACATCATCGACCTCTACGACCGCGTGCCGTCGAAGAGCCCGGTCATCGTGACGTCCGACATCGGCCAGCCGATGGCGGCGAGCGCAAACCGCAGAGCCATCCCGATCGATGGCGGGGTGCCGGATGGCTCGGTCCTGCTCGGCCCGGTGACCTGATCGACTTCATCGATGCCATGAAGCGGCAGGTTCCGCTCCATGCGGCAAAGCTCGCCAGGATCCCGATAGCTTTACGCGAATGCCTGGGGTTCGCATCCAAGATATGCAATGCCGGCAACAGGAGGCCAAAAAAGACGTCCAGACGAACCATGGAGCCGCTGCAATCGGGGCGGCCATGCCCTGTCAATCTCGACGCTGCTGTGTTTCGTTACCGATTGATGTATATTAGACGGGAGTATGATTGCAGAGACATACATTTCATTAGATCATTGATGGCGGGGGAACGCCGATGGTGGGATTTGATTTCGATAGTCCGCCTGCCGACGGCGCCGAGGCCAACCTGTCGGCCGAATGCGAGCGCCAATTGCTGCCGCTCGTCCGCGGAATTGTCGAGGCGGCGGTTGCCGCCGGGTGGAGCCAGGAAGACGTTCTTCTGGCCATGGTCGAGCTGTCCTGGGATCTGTACGAGAAACGCCGAGGCGATCTTTAGCAGGCCTGCGTGAGCCGGATAATTCCGTAGCGCTGGCCAAACCAGGCCATGTTTTTCTCGCGCGAATTTTTTTCTTCACTTACAATGTTTTTTCTATCCGCGGGATGCGCTACGCTGCCTTTGGGCAGGACTATGGGGGATACAAATTACCGTCCGGTTTTCCGGGTTGGCTGTTTGCACGGCACGGAATTTCGATGGGCTGGCAAAGCGGCTGAGGCAAGGCTGAATGAAAAATGCGGGCGAGGTTCAGGAAACGCAGCGCAGGCGCCGATCGGGTCAATCGGCACGCCCTCGACACAATCCCCGAAAATGCCAATCCCAGAAGAGCAACCATGCGGGGGAGCGGGATATGCTCTGTCCGCAGCCCTGGATCGCTCCCGGAGGGTCGCCATCGCCGAAGTCGCTTACCTCGCGGGATTTTCGGATCAAGGCCATTTGGCCACCGCCATGAAGAAGCACAAGGGAAAGAAGCCATGGTTCGGGCGATAACTGCTGCTGGATCGTCCGTGGCAATGACAGATAGTCGACCAGCTCCGTCAATGGCCGCGCGATCTATATTCAGAATACAACGCTGGATTGTGATGGCGCACTGTGCACAATAACTAGGCACAAATGGTAAGATAAAGACGGAAAATGGTCAGAAAGCTTTGGCTAAAAATTCAAACCTGTAAATTTATAGTCAAAATCCTGGTAAAATTTTCATTTGAGCTCAAATTCTTCTTTCAATATAATGCAGCATCTGTAGGATTCGAAGGGACGCCCAGGAGCAAACGTGAATTCTGGGCGCCTCCATACAGCACAGGATTGGATTGATCGACGCAGCAGTGGCAGAGACGAAGATGCAACATAGAGGCAACGTCCAGGAAAGCGCCGGGACAGAGCGGCGGCGCGCGGATCGTCGCATCTTCGACGGAATTCCGGAAAGCGCGGGGCGGTACCTGGTCACGTTTCGAGGCGGCGCGGCTCATGTCGTTCATCGGCCGGGATCACACACATTCAAAGCGGCGGAACATTTCGCTTCGGTTCTGCTTGCACCCTCACCAGGGATAGCGGCATCGCTGGGCAGCGACAAAGTCCACGAATACGACGGCGACGTCGGTATGATCATGATCGTCCCAGCCGATCTCGGCGGCAAGGTGACCCGGTCATCCACCACGGAAAGCGTAATCGTGGCGCTCACCCCCGAGAGTCTCTTCGAGCTGGCAACGCGTGAATTCGACACCGGCCATGCCGAGCTTCAACCGCCGCCGTTCGGGACCGTCGACTTCCAGGCGCTGCAACTCGCGCAGTTGCTGAAGGCGGAACTGACGGATCGGGAAACTCCAAACGACTTCTATGTCGATTCGTTGGTCACCATGTTCGCCGTCCATTTGCTTCGGAACTACGCAGGAGCGCGAAAGTTGCCACAAGCCCCAAAGGGCGGTCTGTCGAACCGCAGCGCCCGGCGGGTGCGGGAATTCCTGGAGGTAAATTTTTCCAGCAAGATCGCGGTGGCCGAGTTGGCCGCACTCTGTGGCCTTTCGCCGAGCCATTTCATCCTGGCATTCACCAAGACTTTTGGCGAGCCGCCGCACAAATATCTGCTGCGGCTGCGTCTCGATTTCGCCGAAAAACTTCTCATCGAGAGCGACCTGTCGATTGCGGAAGTCGCTCATCTCAGTGGATTCTCGGACCAGAGCCACTTGACAGTCACCATGTCCAGATACCGGAACAGAACCCCAGGCAGGTGAAGCTGCAACGTTAACGCTTGTTGCGGCGCGCATGATTGTCCGCGGCGATACCTCGATTGATCTTCAGTATAGTCGAAGGTTGTGTGGCAGAGCAGTCACAGTCGTCGCGCAGGGACCAAATACCGGATTTTCCTACAAAGATTCCGGATTATTCCAAAATACCTGCACCGCGAATGTGCTCATGGTCGCGATGGAAGTCATTTGGGGCGGGGGAGCAACCAGATGATACAGCATGTCGGATTGTCCCATGGACATTCAATTCGCGGAAATCGAGGTCTTCGCGCCTAAGGCCGAAGCGGCCTGGGCTGCACTGCAACGCCAATACGCCAGCCGGATCAGCGCTGCGGAACTCGACCATCTCCTGGCCTGTTTCGTGCTTGGACTGACCTCTCCGGCTTGTGGTGAAGGCGATCCGGGATTTCATTTCGATCTCTGCCGCGCGCTGGTGGCGGTAAGCCTGCCGCCGGAACGGACGGAGGCTGCACTGCATACGGTTCCAGAGCCGACGCAGCCATGGGTCGCGAGCGCCTATCAGCTGATTGAAAAACAAGGCGCGAAGGTCGGTCTCTCGTTGCGGGAGAAGACGCGCAATTTCGAAGATTTTTTGGCCACCGAGGCGAATGGTGCGGCACATCAGAGCGCCTCGGCAATTGCGAGGAAAAACTAGCATGACCAAACGCGTCGAGGGGCGGAGAAGGATCGAACTTTCTTCAAGCTTTGTCGGAAACTGGATCGCGGGCGCGGCCGACAGCCGCTCGGTGCGGCGCCGCCTGATGGCGGTGCTGCGCATGGCTCACCGGGTTCTTGGATTCGGTCGCAAGAATATGGGTCTGGGAACATTGAGAAGCGGCACCAGCGTGCGTTCGGCTCTGGCCTGTGGCGTGAGCCCGGCCAGCGTGCTCGGCGGCCTGGCCGCGATCGCCGCGCTCGGCCTCGCCACACCGGCCCAGGCACAATATCAGGCTGGCGGCGGTTCGGCGACCGGCGGCAACGCCGTCGCCATCGGTAACGGCGCCGCGACGAATGGCAATAACAGCGTGGCGTTGGGCAGTTCCAACAGTGCAACGGGCGACGGCACGATCGCCATCGGCTATGCGATGGGTGTCAATGGCCTCAATTCCATAGGCATAGGTGTCTTCGCAGGCGCAACCGGCGTCAATGCCCTCGCCGTGGGCGGGAACGCCAAGGCCAACGGGGACGCAGCAAGCGCTATTGGCGTCAATTCGGTTGCAACCACAAGCGCGGCCGCTTTTGGCAATAATGCGCGTGCCGACGGAGTCAACTCGACCGCGATCGGCCCTGTTACCCGGGCGACCGGATTGCGCGCCACCGCGCTCGGGTTCGGGGCAACGGCATCCGGCGTGGATTCGATTGCCCAAGGTAACAGCGCCGTCGCAAGCAACCAGAATGCCGTCGCCATTGGATTCCAGGCGACCGCGACCAGCATCAACTCCATCAACATTGGCGGGCGCACCCTCGCGGGATCAGGCGCGCTCTCGCAGGGCGCCATCGCCCTTGGTACGGATGTCACGGCAAATCAGCAAAACACCGTTGCCATAGGCGTCCTGACCAAAGCGACCGGAACGAGCGCAACGGCGATGGGCAACACCGCCAGTGCCTGGGGCAACCAGTCCATCGCATTCGGCGTCGGCGCACTGGCGGGTGTTCAGGCCAACACCGCACTGCCCAACAGCATCGCGATCGGCACGAATTCGGTCTCTTCCGGCGCTTCTGCCGTCGCGCTCGGCACCGCCGCGAAAGCATCTTCCGCCGATGCCGTTGCGATGGGAAGCAACGCCAGTGCGTCGACCCAATACGGCGTCGCAATCGGCCTGAATGCGGCAGCCTCCGGTACAGGCGGAGCGATGGCACTTGGCCAAGGTACGATCTCGAGCGGTGTCAATTCCGTTGCCCTCGGCGTCCAGGCCAGTGCCACCGGGGCAGGCGCCAATGCCTTGGGCACCTTGTCCGTTGCTTCGGGAGGCAATTCCACAGCCCTCGGCACCAGTTCCACGGCCAGCAACAACTATGCGACAGCCGCAGGCTGGGATCTGTCGCCAGCGGCGCCGATTCCGCTGCCGTAGGACGTGAGGCCGTCGCGTCGGCGCTTGACGCAACGGCGATGGGGTACATATCCAAGGCCTCGGGCCAATACAGCACCGCAGTCGGCGCCAACGCAAACGCCACCGTCACGTCCAGCACGGCGATCGGCCAGAACGCGTTTGCAACCGGCGTTCAAGCATCCGCTTTCGGCGTAGGAGCGAATGCCGGCGCCCAGAATGCGGTTGCGCTGGGCGCCCTCTCCACCGCCAGCGCCACGAGCGCCATCGCCGTGGGCAACAACGCCAAGGCGGATTCGGCCGAAGCGGTCGCCATGGGCACCAATGCGGTGGCAACCGGCGGCAAGGCCGTCTCCATCGGTTCGGGCAACACGGCTTACGGCAACGGCGCGGTCTCCATCGGCGATCCGAGCTATGCCAGCGGCACCGGCGCCTTCACCGGCGGCGCCAACAACATCGCCAACAGCGACGGCACGGCAACCGCCACAGCCGCAAACCAGGCCGCAGGCGCGGTTGCCATCGGCAACAACAACAAGGCCGTCGGGCAAGGCTCCGTGGCGCTGGGCAATGGCTCGACGGCGGGTGCAGCCGGCCTTGCCGGCAATGTCGCGCTGGGCAACGGCGCGACGGCGACGGCAAGCTCCGGCGACGTAGCGCTCGGTTCGGGCTCGGTGACCGCGACGGCGGTCGGCACCAGCGGCGCGACGATCGGCGGCACGGCCTACAGCTTCGCCGGCACGACGCCGACGAGCACTGTCAGCGTCGGCGCGCTCGGCGCGGAGCGGACCATCACCAATGTCGCGGCGGGCCGGCTCAGCAATTCGTCGACCGACGCCATCAATGGCTCGCAGCTCTTCGCCACCAACCAGCAGGTGACGCAGAACACGACGGCCATCGCCGCCAACACCGCCGACATCACCAATCTCGGCAACACGATCAACAGCATCAGCACCGGCGGCGGCATCAAGTATTTCCACGCCAATTCGACGGCGGCGGACTCGTCTGCAACGGGCACGGACTCCGTCGCCATCGGACCGGTCTCCACCGCGACGGGGACGAACGCCATCGCGGCCGGCACCAATTCGAGCGCCTCCGACGCCAACGCCTCGGCCTTCGGCAGCGGCGCCGTCGCATCGGCGCTTGACGCAACGGCGATGGGATACATCTCCAAGGCCTCGGGCCAATACAGCACCGCCGTCGGCGCCAACGCCAATGCCACAGCCACGTCCAGCACCGCGATCGGCCAGAACGCGTTTGCAACCGCCTTTCAAGCGACCGCTCTCGGCGTAGGAGCGAATGCCGGCGCCCAGAATGCAATCGCGCTGGGCGCCCTCGCCAACGCCAGCAACGCCGGCGACGTGGCGCTCGGCTCGGGCTCGGTAACCGCCGCGGCGGTCGGCACCGCCGGCACGACGATCGGCGGCGTCGCCTACAACTTCGCCGGCACGACGCCGGCAAGCACCGTCAGCGTCGGCGCGGTCGGCGCGGAACGCACCATCACCAATGTCGCGGCGGGCCGGCTCAGCAATTCGTCGACCGACGCGATCAACGGCTCGCAGCTCTTCGCCACCAACCAGCAGGTGACGCAGAATACGACCGACATCGCCGCCAACACCGCCGACATCACCAATCTCGGCAACACGATCAACAGCATCAGCACGGGCGGCGGCATCAAGTATTTCCACGCCAATTCGACGCTGGCGGATTCGCAGGCGCTGGGGACGGATTCCGTTGCCATCGGCCCGAATGCCGTGGCCAACAATGCCGGCGACGTGGCGATCGGCGCGAATGCGGTGTCGACCGCGACCACGGCGGTCGGCGGCACCACGATCGGCGGCGTTGCCTACACCTTCGCCGGAACCACGCCGGCGGGAGCGTTTTCGGTCGGCTCGGTGGGCGCGGAACGCCAGATCCAGAATGTCGCGGCCGGGCAGTTGAGCGGCTCCTCGACCGATGCGGTCAACGGCTCGCAGCTGTTTGCGACCAACCAACAGGTGACGCAGAACACCACCGATATCGCCGCCAATACTGCTGACATCACCAATCTCGGCAATTCGATCAGCACTATTACCGGCGACACCTCGCTGGCCTACACCGACGCCAATGGCGACGGCATCCGCTATGTGCGCACCAACGACAGGACGCTTGCCGTCGCGGACTCCTTCGCGCAAGGGATCGGCTCTTCCGCCCTGGGCTACCAGGCGACCGCGAGCGCCGACAATGCGCTGGCGCTCGGCCGCGACACCCAGGCCAGCGTCATCGGCGGCGTGGCGCTCGGCGCCGGCTCGGTTTCGGATCGGGCGGTCGCGCCCGTATCGGGATCGATCCTCTCCGGCACCGGCCTCATTCCCTACAACACCGCGGACATGAGCCTGCTCGGCGCCGTCTCGGTCGGCACCTCCACCTCCTATCGCCAGATCATCAACGTGGCCGACGGGACGCAGGACCAGGACGCGGTCACGCTTCGCCAGTTGAAGGGCGCGCTGAGCTCGTTCGCGGTGACGGGGAGCCTGTACTTCCACGCCAATTCGACGGCCGCGGATTCGCTTGCGGTCGGCGTCGATTCGGTTGCGGTCGGTCCGCGCACCACCGTCAATGGCGACAACGGCATCGGCATCGGCAATGGCGCCATCGTGCAGCAGACGGCGCCGGGAGGCATCGCGATCGGCCAGAATTCGACGGTCAACCAGGCCGACAGCATCGCCCTCGGCACCAACGCGACCACCAACGGAGCGCAGGCGGTGGCGCTCGGCGCCGGCGCAAAGGCCAACGAGCCGGGCAGCGTCGCGCTCGGCGCGGGCTCGACGACGGCGGCGGCGGTCGCCACCACCGGCACAACGATCAACGGCGTTGCCTATACCTTCGCCGGAACAGCTCCGACGAGCACGGTCAGCGTCGGCACCGTCGGCAACGAGCGCACCGTCACCAATGTCGCGGCGGGCCGGATCAGCGGCACCTCCACCGACGCCATCAACGGCAGCCAGCTCTTCGCCACCAACCAGGCGGTCGAAGCCATGCAGGGTAGCGTCGGCGACCTGAATCAGTTCGCCGTCCAGTACGACAAGGACGGGAACGGCAACAAGTCCAACTCGATTACCCTTGCCGGCGGCGACCCGAACACGCCGGTGGTCATCCACAATGTCGGGCCGGGCGTTGCCAACACCGATGCGGTCAATGTTCAGCAGTTCAACAGCGGGTTAGCACTCAACCTGGACAATTCGAAGAACTACACCAACCAGGTGGCGGCCACCACGCTGCAGCAAGCCAATGCGTATGCGGACTCCAAACTCAGCCAGCTCAACATGGACATGGGAGAGGTCAGGGGCGAGGCGCGCCAGGCTGCGGCAATCGGCTTGGCGGCCGGCTCGCTGCGCTACGACGATCGTCCCGGCAAGCTGAGCGTGGCCGCCGGCGGAGGCTATTGGCGCGGTGAAGGCGCCCTGGCCTTCGGCGCCGGCTACACCAGCGAGGAAGGACGTGTTCGAGCGAACCTGTCCGGTACGACGGCAGGCGGACACTGGGGTGTCGGCGCGGGCGTCAGCCTTACGCTGAACTAGAGCCCGGCCATGATCAGGCAGGCAGTCCTTGCTGTCGCGATATCCATGACGTCAATGCTCCTGTCCGGCTCGTTAGCGGCCGGGCAGGAAGCGATCCCTTCCGGCTACAGGGTAAAACCTTCCGACGTAGCGATCCCTGCGGATGCGAAGCTTGGCGAATATCAACGGACCACCCGTCCTTTCGAGAACTGGACGCTGATCTGCGACGAGAACCTGAAGGCGCGCCAAAAGGTCTGCAATGTCACCCAGATCATCGAGGACCAGGCAGGACAGGTTGCGTTCAGCTGGTCGCTTGCCGCCACCAAGGAAGGCAACCCCTACATGATCTTGCGCGCCCCGCCGATCGCCAAGAGCGACGCTCCTGTCTCGCTGACATTCGAGGGGCGCAAGGAGCCGATAAAAATTCAACTCGACGGATGCAATCAGGCCGTCTGCGTCGGCATGCTGCCGGTTGGTCCGATCATGCGCGAACAGATTTCGAAGGCCGCGGCATCCGTCATCTCCTTTCCGACCACGGATGGCAGAACGATCAACGTAACCGCGACCCTCAAGGGCTTGGCCGCGGCCGTTGCGGCGATCAATTGACGAGGCAATCGCGATGAACCAGCAATCGATCCATGACCGGATAATGGCCCGCAACCAGGGAAAGGATGCTGTCCGGGTCGGCATCGAAGACCGGAGCAGACCGCAACGAAATCGCGCGAGGACCGCTGTCTTCTCGTTGCTCGCCATTGCCGTCGTCGCCACGGCCGGCTTCGCGGCCATGCGCTACGACCTGCTCCACAATTTATTGCCGCAGCCGGCGGTCGCGGAGACCAACCAGCCCAATCCGGCCCTGGCCGAGACGCCATTTCTGCAACACGCCAAAGAGGCAGGCTTGCAGTCTTGTTCCAACATTTTCCCAGCCCTTGGGCAGATGCTGACAACCGGCACGACGTACAGCGTCCAGTCGATCTGGAACAACGAGGCCCCCGACAAACACCTCGTGGAAGCCCTGGTCGGCATGAACTACGCCACACAGGGCTACAGCGGCCCGGCGGCAGGTCTGGTGTTCGCGGCACCCACCGCATCCGTTTGCGAAGGTACGATGGTCAGGGTGGCGCCATTCGCGGCCAATTGCGCCGATGTTCCGGCCCTGCTTCCGAAAGACAGCAAGCTCGCCAACAATCTTGGACAAATCAGCGTCTATGAACTGGCCAATGGAGGGGGCAACGCGATGCTGCTGCCAACCGGCAACAGCTGCGTCGTCATTTCCGTGGCCTCGGCAGCAGGAAAACAAGGAGGCGTACAATGAGGGTTAATTCCGCTATTGCGGCGGTCGGCATGCTGTTGCTTTGCGCCGGGCGGCTGGGCGCGGCGGACCTAGCCCCGGCGGCGGACGTGCCCGAGCCGCCGGCCCAGGAGGAGAGAGGCATCTGGGCGGCGATCGCCTATTCGAGCCCCGACGAGAAGCACGGCTTCTTTTGGGGCGCCGACAAGCGGCAGGAGGCGATGGACATCGCGCTGAAGCATTGCCAGAACGCCGGCGGCGGCAGCTGCGCCGTGGTCAGCGTATTCCGCAATCATCGCCATTGGGACGATGACGACAATACCGGCTTTCCCTACAAGCATTGCGGCGCCCTCGCCGTAGGCGAGAAGCCGGAAGGGCGGCTGACCAGTTGGGGCGCCGAGACGGCGCAAACACGCCGGGATGCCGAAGACCTGACACTGCAGGCGTGCGAGCGGAACGGACAAAAATGCAAGATCCGCGAGTGGGTGTGCACATGACGCATCAGAGCGAAGCAGCGGAACGCCAATCGAGGCGCATGTTTGCACTCAGCGTAGCGCCGTGCTCAAGCGGGGTCAGCCCTTTGCCGTGATGCGCATCGACGGTATGCGACACCGGCTCGAAGCAGAAGAAATCGGCATCCTGTGACGGCGAATAGAGGATGAAGACGTCGAGCAATGGCGAGGCGGTGAGCGAGATAGCGATCCTGTCCTCGGGCCGGGTGATCCTGGCGCGGCGGTCCCAGCCGTCGAAGGCGTTGTTGACCCAGCTCCGCGGCAACAGGGAGGCGTTCGAGAAATTCCACGCGGGGTAATCGGCCACCGGCGCCACGCCGACCGGCAGATGATGCTTGTCCTCCAGCCAGACCCGCGCCGCCTTCGCCTCGAGCGTCGTTCCGGCGCTGCGCGGGAACCACGGATGAAAGCCGAGCCCGTAAGGCAGGCGAATGCCGGTGCGATTCTCCACCGTGAGCGTGGCATCCAAGGCCCCGTCATGCAGCGCATAGGCGACCCGCGCCGTATATCGGTAGGGGCCGATTTCACCGGCGTCGAGGACCAGTTCTGCCTCGGTGGCGCTGTGGCTGGCAATCCGCCACTCCCTCTGGAAGCCGTCGCCATGGATTGGAAAGGCCTCCCCCGGCACGTTCGGCTCGATCGCATGGAAGCGGCCGTCGAAGGCGAAACCGCCGCCTGAGATGCGGTTCGACCAGGGAACCAGAAGCTGGCAGCCGGAGGCGCCGGTGCCATCGTCGGGGCGGAGCAGCGGCACCGTTGCGCCGCAGACCAGTGCGTCGAAGCGGGCGATCGCCGCGCCCTTTTGCGGCGCCAGGACCAGACGGGCGCTGTCGTCGCGCAGTTCCAGGAGGCCGGCCATCCCTACCAACCGCCGTCAATAGCGATATTTTGGCCGCTGATCATGTCCGAGGCGGGCTGGCTGACACTTTTCACCGCCCCCTGGACAGGCTGCCCAGAATCCCGCGCACGATCGCGCGGCCGACCGACGAGCCGACCGAGCGCACCACCGCTTTGATCGCGGCTTCGGCCACCGTGTGGCGGTTGGACGGCCGTGGTGCAGGGGCCCGGCGATCGCCTGATTGCTGCGGCGGCGGATCGTCATTGCCGAAGCCCGGAATGGTCCAGCGCGAGCGCCCGCTGTCGGTCTGCTGCGCCTGCTCGTCCTGCGCATCCTTGGCTTTCTTCTGCAGCATCTCGAAGGCCGATTCGCGGTCGATGGTCTGGTCGTACTGGCCGGCGACCGGGCTCTGGTCGATCAGCTTGCGGCGCTCGTCCGCCGTGATCGGGCCAAGCCTGGACGACGGCGGCCGGATCAATGTCCGCTGCACCATGGACGGCACGCCCTTGACCTCCAGCGTCGAGACCAGCGCCTCGCCGGTGCCGAGCTGGGTGATGGCGGTGGCGCAGTCGAAATCGGGATTGGGCCGGAAGGTGTCGGCGGCGGTCTTGACCGCCTGCTGCTCACGCGGCGTATAGGCGCGCAGCGCGTGCTGCACACGGTTGCCGAGCTGGGCGAGAACCTTTTCAGGGATGTCCAAAGGGTTCTGCGTGACGAAATAGACGCCGACGCCTTTCGAACGGATCAAGCGAACCACCTGCTCGACGCGGTCGATCAGCACCTTCGGCGCCTCGTCGAAAAGCAGATGCGCCTCGTCGAAGAAGAACACCAGCTTCGGCTTTTCGGGATCGCCGACCTCGGGCAATTGCTCGAACAGTTCCGACATCAGCCAGAGCAGGAAGGTGGCGTAGAGCCTGGGGTTCATCATCAGCCTGTCGGCAGCGAGCACGCTGATGGCGCCGCGGCCGTCGCGGGTGGTGCGCATGATGTCGGCGATGCGCAAAGCCGGTTCGCCGAAGAAATGCGCCGCGCCCTGCTGTTCCAGCACCAGAAGCGTGCGCTGGATTGCGCCGACCGACGGCTTGGTGACATTGCCGTAGCGCGAGCTGATCTCTTCGGCGCGCGCTGCGATGTTGGCCAGCAGCGCTTGCAGATCCTTCATGTCGAGCAGCAGCAGGCCATCCTCATCGGCGATGCGGAAGGCGATGTTCATGATGCCTTCCTGCGCTTCGGAGAGGTTCATCAGCCGCGACAGAAGCAGCGGCCCCATTTCCGAGACGGTGGCGCGGATCGGATGGCCCTGCTCGCCGAACAGGTCCCAGAAGATGACCGGGAATTCCTGGAAGTCGTAAGGGTCGAGCTTGACCTGCTCGGCCCGCTTGACCAGGAAATCCTGCGCCTTGCCCATCATGGCAATGCCGGACAGGTCGCCCTTGATATCGGCGCAGAACACAGGCACGCCGGCATTGGAAAACCCCTCGGCCAGGATCTGCAGGCTGACTGTCTTGCCGGTGCCGGTGGCGCCGGTGATCAGGCCATGGCGGTTCCCATATTGCAGCAAGAGCTGTTCGGCGCGCTGATAGCTGTCGTCGGGCTTGCGGCTGGCGCCGAGGAAAATGCTGGTGTCGTCAGCCATATGACCATGTCTCCGCAAACTGATGTGTTAAAAGCCTGTGGCCGTGCCGCAGGGTATAGTCAGGCCATTGCGCAGCGACAATGCTATTCTCCAATTGGGCTATCCATCCAGTTGGCTATTCATCCAGATTGGGCCAATCGTCTAAATTGAACCAATCCTCCAAATCGGTTTTTGGAACTTGCGGATTTTGCCGCTGTTTGGCAATCGTTCCATGGTTCGTCCACGCAGGCTGCCCTATGTCAGGGAAGCGAATCCCAACCGCGCAAGCGCATTGCATTGCGATATCTGGCAGGGAACCGTAGACTGGACGGCTGACGCTGGTGCGGCCGCATAAAAACGAGGAACATGGATGGGCGCCGGAGCCTTGACCAGGAGCATCGAACCCGCTGACGTCGAGCGCCAGCGTTGGCTGGCCTTGGCCGAAAAGGCGCTCGCCGGCGCCTCCTTCGAGGAAAAACTGGTCTCGCATACCGACGATCAGATTCGCATCGAACCGCTCTACGATCGCGCCGGCGGCGCCGAGCCGCTTGTGCGCGCCAACCCCAAATTGCCCTGGATTGTCAGCCAGCGCATTGACGATCCCGATATCGGCCGCGCCAAGACGCAGGCCCTGGACGATGTGGCACAAGGCGCGACGGGATTGTCGCTTGTCTTCGAGGGTGCTCCGAATGCGTTCGGCTATGGCCTGCCGAGGACGGCGCAGGCGCTGGAGACGGTGCTGGACGGCGTACCGCTAAACCGCACGCAGATCCGCATCGACGCCCATCCCTGGAGCCGTGCCGTTGCCGACTGGCTGGTAGCGTTCCTGAGCAAGCGCCGCTCCGACCCGGCAAAGCTGAACCTCTCCTTCGGCATCGACCCGGCGGCAATCTTTGCCGGAACCGGCCGGCTGCGCATGTCGATCGAGGCGTTGCAGGCATCGATGCCGCAATCGCTGGCGCATTTCTTCTCGCTGGGCGTGCCGGGTGTGCTGCTGGAGGCAGACGGGCGGGTGTTCCACAATGCCGGCGCCACGGAGGCGCAGGAACTCGGCACCATGCTCGCTTCCGCCGTGTCCTACCTCAGGATGTTCGAGGATGCGCGCCAGCCGCTTGTCTATGCCGCTCCCCATATCGGCTTTGCGCTGAGCGTCGACCAGAACCAGTTCCTGTCCATGGCCAAGGTCCGGGCCTTGCGCAGGCTGTGGGCACGTATCCAGGAAACCTGTTCCATCCCGGCATCGACAGCCAACATCCATGCCGAGACGTCGTTCCGCATGATGACGGCGGCGGATGCCGAAACCAACATCCTGCGCACCACCATTGCCAGCTTTGCAGCGGCAGCAGGCGGCGCGGACTCGATCTCCACCCTGCCACACACCATCGCCCACGGGCTGCCGGCCGGCTTTGCCCGCCGCATCGCCCGCAATGCGCAGTTGATCATGGCCAATGAAAGCCATGTCGACCATGTCGCCGACCCAGCCTTGGGGTCGGGCGCAGTCGAGGCGCTGACCCTGGGCCTGTGCGAAGCGGCGTGGGAAGAGTTCCAGCGGATCGAAGCGGAAGGCGGCGTTCTGGCAAGCCTGCAGCAAGGGCATATCCAGAAGCGCGTCACGGCAGCATCCGAGCGCCGCGCCGAGGCCTACCGGTCGGGTGAACGGGTAATCATCGGCACCACGCTTTACCCGCTGAAAAACGATGCCCCGGTCGAGACGCTGGCGGCTGAGCGGCGGCCGCCTTTCACAGAGGGCGTGGCGGTGTGCGAGGCGCTGTTTCCGGTCCGCATCGACCAGGCAATCGGAGCCGCACAGTGATCCCGGATTTCAGCCACATTGGCTGGTCGGCGCCACGGCGCGCGCCGGTCGAGGTCAAGGGCCAGCGGCTGACGCCGGAAGGTATTGCCGTCAAGCATCTCTACAGCCAGGGCGATCTCAAGGGGCTGCCGCATCTCGACACCTATCCGGGAATGCCGCCCTTCGTGCGCGGTCCCTACCCGACCATGTATGTCCAGCAGCCGTGGACGATCCGGCAATATGCCGGCTTCTCGACGGCCGAGGAATCCAACGCCTTCTACCGGCGCAATCTCGCCGCCGGCCAAAAGGGCCTTTCGGTCGCTTTCGATCTGCCCACCCATCGCGGCTATGACAGCGACCATCCGCGCGTTGCCGGCGATGTCGGCATGGCGGGCGTGGCCATCGATTCCATCCTCGACATGCGGCAATTGTTCGACGGCATTCCGCTGGGCGAGATGACGGTGTCGATGACCATGAACGGCGCGGTGCTGCCGATCATGGCGCTCTATATCGTCGCGGCCGAAGAACAGGGCGTTGCTCAGAAGGATCTCGCCGGCACCATTCAGAACGACATTCTGAAGGAGTTCATGGTCCGCAACACCTACATCTATCCGCCGAAGCCCTCGATGCGGATCGTGTCTGACATCTTCTCCTATACCTCCCAGCACATGCCGAAGTTCAATTCGATCTCGATCTCCGGCTATCACATGCAGGAGGCCGGCGCGACCGCGGACCTGGAGCTCGCCTACACCATCGCCGACGGCATCGAATATGCCCGCGCCGGCGTCGCCGCCGGGCTCGATATCGACCGTTTCGCCCCGCGGCTTTCCTTCTTCTGGGCGATCGGCATGAACTTCTTCATGGAGATCGCCAAGCTCCGCGCGGCGCGCCTGTTGTGGGCGACCCTGATGCAGAAGAATTTTGCACCGAACGACGAACGCTCGCTGTCGCTGCGCACCCATTGCCAGACCTCCGGCTGGTCGCTGACGGCGCAGGACCCCTACAACAACATCACCCGCACCATGATCGAGGCGATGGCGGCGACGCAGGGACATACCCAGTCGCTGCACACCAACTCCTTCGACGAGGCGATGGCGCTGCCGACCGACCACTCGGCGCGCATCGCCCGCAACACGCAGTTGATCCTGCAGAAGGAATCCGGCACCACCTGCATCATCGATCCGTGGGGCGGCTCGGCCTATATCGAACGGCTGACGCACGATCTGGCGGCGCGTGCGCTCGCCCATATCGAAGAGGTCGAGGCGCTTGGCGGCATGGCGGCAGCAACCGAACAGGGCATTCCAAAACTTCGCATCGAGGAAGCGGCGGCGCGCACGCAGGCGCGTATCGATTCCGGCGAGCAGATACTGGTTGGCGTAAACGCGCATCGCCCCGAGAACGACATCGACGTCGACGTGCTGAAGATCGACAATGCCGAGGTCAAGGCCCGGCAATTGTCGAAGCTGCAGAACCTGAAAGGCACGCGCAATGTCGGCGCGGTCGAGAGCGCGCTCGATGCGCTGACCCGCGCTGCGCAGGGTAACGAAAACCTGCTGGAATTTGCCATCCGCGCCGCGCGCGCCAATGCCACGGTCGGCGAGATCTCGCTGGCGCTCGAAAAGGTCTTTGGCCGTCACGTCGCCTCGGTGCAAACGATCTCCGGCGTTTATCGCAATGCGCTTGGCGACAATCTGACGGTCGACCGATTGCTGGAGAAGCTCGAAGCTTTCGAGAAGAAGTCCGGCGGCAAGCCGCGCATCCTGGTCGCAAAGATGGGACAGGACGGCCACGACCGTGGCCAGAAGGTGATCGCCACGGCCTTCGCCGATCTCGGCTTCGACGTGACGGTCGGCGCGATGTTCCAGACACCCGACGAGATCGCCAGGCTGGCGGTGGCGCAGGACGTCCATGTCATCGGCGCCTCATCGCTGGCGGCGGGGCACCTGACGCTGATCCCCGAACTACGCGACGCGCTGAAGAAGCTCGGCCGCAGGGACATGCTGATCGTCGCCGGCGGCGTCATCCCGCCGCAGGATTACGGCGCAGTGCTGGAAGCGGGTGCCGCGGAAATCTTCCCGCCAGGGACGGTTATCCCGGAGGCTGCGGATCGGTTGCTGGACCGGCTGCTGGCGGGCTGATTGAAACAGTTGCACTGCTTATCAAAGTTGCGTTGCAATATCGGGCGCAACCTATGGTATAGCTATGAACACCATCATTCACGGACTTGAGGACGGATCGGGCGTTGTAATCCTGCCGCGGGAAACGCTCGACAGCTTGAGCCTGCAAGTGGGCGATGAACTCCAGATCATCGAAACCGACGACGGCATCATCCTAAGGCCGGTGCCGTGTGACGACGTCGAACGGCAAATACGTGCTGCTCGCGATGTCATGGCCAAGTATGAGCCCGCGTTGCGAAAGCTGGCTGTGCAAATAGGGTGAGCTGGCGTCAGGCGTCCGACAGCTTGAGGATTTCCCATTCTTTGCCGTTGACGCTTGCGACGTCGCCGACCTTCTTGCCGAACAGCGCCACGGCCATTGGCGAGACGTGTGAGATGCTGCCCTTTGAGGGGTCGGCCTCGTCCTCGCCGACTATCTTCCAGTGCACTCTCTTGCCGTCATCGCCTTCCAGCGTGACACCCATGCCGAAGCGCACCTGGTCGCTGCCCGGTTCCGGCACGGAAAGCTCGGCGCTTTCGCGGCGCGCTGTCCAGTAGCGCAGGTCGCGCGAGACAACGGCAATGCGCTCGCGATCGGCTTTTCGCTCGGCTTTCGCCAAAATGTCGCGCAGATCGGCCAGATTGTCCTCGATCATCGCCAGGCCGCGCTCCGTCACCAGATTGCGGTGTTGGCTGATCGGCCGCTCGCCGATGCCGGCAATGGCGTTTTCGCTGTCTTCCTCGCGGGTAAAAGCTCTGCTCATCGGATAAACTTAGGCCCGCTTCCGTGACTGCACAAGCCACTTGCCGGACCCGGTCATTGGCCGGACTATGGCCGAGCGGAGACCGATGCGGCTGGCCCAATTCCTGCGATCAGCCGGATGATCGCAAGGGATGTGCCGATGTTGAACAGACGAACGCTTCTGAAGGGGACGGCCGGCTTTGCCGTGCTCGGCCTTTCGGTGGGCAACGCCTTGGCGAAAACGGCGGTGCGCGGCTCGATCAACGCCGCCGAGCTTGGCGTGGAGCCGGACGCACCGGACGACCAGAGCAAGGCCTTCGCCAGGATGCTAGCCGAGGCCAGCGACCGCAACGCGCCGGTGTTCCTGCCGCCGGGCACCTATGTCGTGTCCAACCTGACCCTGCCCGCCCGCGTCAGGCTTTCGGGCGTGCCGGGCGCCTCGCGCATCCTCTATGGCGGCAATGGCCATTTGCTGACGGCCGAACAGGCCGAGCATATAGAGTTCACCGCATTGGTCTTCGACGGCGCCAACGGCGAGTTGGCCGACGATGCCCAAGGCCTGCTCGACCTGCGCCGCGTCGCCCATCTCGTCATCGACAATTGCACGATCACCGGCAGCGGCAAGCATGGGCTGGCGCTGGAGCATGCGTCGGGCCGCATCGAGCGCTCCGAGATTTCGGGGGCTGCGGACGCCGGCATCTACTCCGTCGAGGCCGCTGGCCTGGCGATATCCGACAACACCGTATCCGACTGCGGCAATGGCGGCATTCTTGTCCATCGCTGGCAGCAGGCCGAGGACGGCACGATGGTCAGCGGCAACCGCGTGCAGCGGATCGGCGCGCGCGGCGGCGGCACCGGGCAGAACGGCAATGGCATCAACGCCTTCCGTGCCGGCAATGTCTCGCTCACCGGCAACTTCGTCTCGGACTGCGCCTTCTCGGCGATCCGCGCCAACAGTTCCAGCAATCTGCAGATGACCGGCAACACGTGCTCGCGGTCGGGCGAAACGGCGCTCTATTCCGAATTCTCCTTCGAAGGCGCCATCATCGGCAACAACATCGTCGATGGTGCCGCTAACGGCATCTCGATCGTCAATTTCAACGAGGGCGGCCGTATGGGTGTCTGCTCGAACAACATCGTGCGCAACCTCTCGGCCACCGGCCCCTACCCCGCCGACGCGCCGGGCTTCGGCGTCGGTATCAGCGTCGAGGCCGACACCACCGTCTCGGGCAATGTCATCGAGAACGCGCCGCTCTACGGCATGCAGATCGGCTGGGGCGCTTATATGCGCAATGTTGTGGCGACGGGAAACATCATCCGTCAGGCCGGAACCGGCATCGCCGTCACTGTGGTAGAAGGCGCTGGAAACGCCATCATTTCCGACAACGTCATCGACGGCGCCAAGAACGGCGCCATCATCGGCCAGCGCTGGGCCGAACCGGCGACCGGCGACCTCGCGCGGTCAAGCGTAAGCGGCTATGCGCATCTGACGGTTGAGCGAAACAGGGTCAGCTGAGCGCCGTCGTCGGCCGCAGCGAGCCGACCTTGGCGCCGATGCGGCTTTCGATCGGCGGATTGGCCCGCTCCAGAAGGTTCGCCTCCAGTGCGCCGTCGGCGCTGAGAAGTTTTGCCAGCACAGCGGCAATCATCACCTCGGCGGCGCGGCCGGCGCCGTCATCACATTTTAGCGCGATGCCGAGGCCAAGCTCCGGAACGGCGGCGCAATAGACACCCTCGGCGCCCGTCTTGACGAATATGCGGCCGGGCGCGGCCTGCATCAGCGCCACATCGGCCTTGCCGGTGCCGGCGACCAGGAAAGGCTCGGCCATGCAGGCAGACAGCAGGCGTTTGGCCGCCTTGGCACGCTCAGGGCCAAAGCTCGTGCCCGTCGCCATGCGGGCAAAGCCAAGGGCAAAACTTTTCAGCGGCACGGCATAGGTGGGGATCGAGCAGCCATCGGTTGCCCGGTGATCCGCATCGTGGGCAGCGCCGGTCACCGCCTGCATGGCGTCGCGCACCATCTCCTGCAAACCATGGCCTGCCTTGACGTAGCCTTGGTGGGCAATCCCCGAGTGCACGCAGGTGCAGAGAAATCCGGAATGCTTGCCCGAGCAATTGTTGTGCAGTGCGTTCGGCGAGACGCCTGTGCGGGCCAGTGCGATCGTCGCGTCGTGGCTCGACGGCCAATGCGCGCCGCATTCCAGCGCCGACTTGTCGAGCCCCGCCTTGGCCAGCATCGCCTGCGCCAGTTCGACATGCGCGGGTTCGCCCGAATGCGAAGCGCAGGCCAGCGCCAGTTCGCGGTCGCGGAAGCCGTACGCATCGGCAGCACCCGTTTCAACCAGCGGCAGCGCCTGGATCGCCTTGACCGCCGAGCGCGGAAACACCGGCCGCGCCGTATCGCCGATCTCCAGGACAGGCTTGCCGTCACCGTCGAAGATTGCGACAGCGCCGCGATGGGCGCTCTCGACGATCGCGCCGCGCAAGACCTCGACCAGAACCGGATTTGTCATCACCACGCCCCAAAAATACGGGCCGCTTCTACCTGATCCGGTCGAGGATTGAAACGTAGTTGGCAACGGCAGCGCCACCCATGTTGAAGATGCCGCCGAGCGTTGCCCCCGGCACCTGGATGCCGCCTGCCTCGCCGGTCAACTGCATGGCGGTCAGCACATGCATCGACACACCGGTGGCGCCGATCGGATGGCCCTTGGCCTTCAGCCCGCCCGAAGGATTGACCGGCAGCCTGCCGTCCTTTGCCGTCGTGCCGTCTAGCGCCAGCCTGGCGCCCTCGCCCGGCTTGGCCAGGCCCATCGCCTCATATTCGATCAGTTCGGCAATGGTGAAGCAGTCATGCGTCTCGACGAAGGAGAGGTCGTCGAGCGTCACGCCGGCCTTCTTCAAAGCCTGGTTCCAGGCCTGCTCGCAGCCTTCGAAAGACAGGATGTCGCGCTTCGACATCGGCAGGAAATCCTGGACATGCTCGTTGGCGCGGAAGGCGACGGCGCGGCGCATCATCAACGCCGTCGAGGTGTCGGTCAGCACAAGGGCGGCAGCACCGTCGGAGACCAGCGAACAGTCCGTGCGCTTCAGCGGACCGGCCACGAACGGGTTTTTCTCGCTTTCCTGGCGGCAGAACTCGTAGCCGAAATCCTTGCGCATCTGCGCATACGGATTGTTGACGCCGTTCTTGTGGTTCTTGGCGGCGATCATCGCCAGCGCGTCGGACTGGTCGCCATAACGCTGGAAATAGGCCTGCGCGATCTTGCCGAAGACGCCGGCAAAGCCGGCCGGCGTGTCGCCCTCCTCCGGCAGATAGGAAGCTTTCAGCAGGTTCTTCCCGATCTCAGGCCCGGGCGTCGTCGTCATCTGCTCGGCGCCGACCACCAGCACGATGCGGGCAGCGTTTGCGTCGATGGCGCGGATGCCTTGCCGGACCGCGGCCGAACCGGTGGCGCAAGCATTCTCGACCCGCGTCGCCGGCTTGAAGCGCAGTCGGTCGTCGGCCTGCAACACGAGGCTGGCGGTAAAATCCTGTGGGGAAAAGCCGGCATTGAAGTGGCCGAGCACGATCTCGTCGACCTCATCCGGGCCGATGCCGGCATGGTCGAGCGCGTCGACCGCGACCTTGGTGATCAGGCCTTCCAGCGTCTCGCCTTCCAGCTTGCCGAAGCGCGAATGCGCCCAGCCAACGATGCATGCGGTCATGGCGGTCTCCATCCTTGGCGCCAGCCTAACATGTGGGCAAATGGCGCACTTCGCCTTTATTGTTCAAATATAAACAATCCCGCCCGCATCGAAAAGGGCCGCAAGCCGACAATCGCTTGGTGCAGGTTCCAATCGGATCGTTTTTTGTTGATTGACGCGTCAATAAAAAATAATCTCCGCCGCAAAAGCCGGGAACATCATGCCTAAAGTCGGAATGGAACCGTTGCGCCGCAAGGCGCTCATCGACGCGACGATCTCGGCGATCGGCGAGCGCGGCTCGCTTGACGTGACCATGTCGGAGATAGCGGGGCGCGCCGGTGTGTCGTCAGCATTGGCTCACCACTATTTCGGCGCCAAGGATGAGCTGCTGCTGGCGACGATGAGGCATATTCTGGCCGAGCTGACGATCGACATGCGGCGCGCGCTGCAATCCGCCGGCTCGCCGCGCGAACGTGTTTCGGCCGTGGTGGCCGTCAACTTCTCCGACATCCAGTTCCAGCCGGAAACCATCGCGGCCTGGCTCGCCTTCTATGTCGAGGCGCAGAAATCATCGGCCTTGCGCCGGCTGCTCAGGGTCTATGCGCGGCGGCTGCATTCCAACCTAATGAGCGGGCTGACCGGCATCTTGGCCAGGCACGAAGCCGACCGCGCGGCGGAAGCGACCGCGGCGATGATCGACGGGCTCTACATCAGGCGGGCGCTGAAGGACGGCGTGCCGGACGCGGCGACCGCGATTGCGCTGGTCGAGGACTATCTGGAAACCAAACTCGGCGGGCGACAGACACAGTGACAGCCTCAGTGACACAAAGGCGACCCAACATCCTGATCGTCATGGTCGATCAGCTCAACGGCACGCTGTTTCCGAACGGACCGGCGGACTTCCTGCACGCGCCGCATCTCAAGGAGCTGGCCGCGCGCGCGGCACGTTTCCGGAACAATTATACGCCCTCGCCGCTTTGCGCGCCGGGGCGCGCCGCCTTCATGAGCGGCCAATTGCCGTCGCGCACCCAAGTCTACGACAACGCCGCTGAGTTCGCCTCCTCAATTCCGACCTATGCTCACCATCTGCGCGCCGCCGGCTATTACACCTGCCTGTCGGGCAAGATGCATTTCGTCGGCCCCGACCAGTTGCATGGTTTCGAAGAGCGGTTGACCACCGATATCTATCCCGCCGATTTCGGCTGGACGCCGGACTACCGCAAGCCCGGCGAACGCATCGACTGGTGGTATCACAATCTGGGCTCGGTGACCGGCGCCGGCGTCGCCGAGATCACCAACCAGATGGAGTATGACGACGAGGTCGCCTTCCACGCGGTGCAAAAACTCTACGACCTTGCCCGCACCTCCGACGATGCGGCCAGCCGGCCCTGGTGCCTGACGGTTTCCTTCACCCACCCGCACGACCCCTATGTCGCACGGCGGCAATATTGGGATCTCTATGAAGATTGTCCGGCGCTCGAACCGGAGGTGGGATTCATCCCCTATGCCGATCAGGACCCGCATTCGCAGCGGCTTTACCGCGCCAGCGACTACGACAGTTTCAACATCACGCCGGAGCAGATCCGCCGCTCGCGGCGCGGCTACTACGCCAACATCTCCTATCTCGACGACAAGGTCGGCGAGTTGATGTCAGTGCTGGAACGTACGCGCATGCTGGACGACACGGTCATCCTGTTCTGCTCCGACCATGGCGATATGCTTGGCGAGCGCGGCCTGTGGTTCAAGATGAACTTTTTCGAGGGCTCGGCACGGGTGCCGCTGATGATCGCCGGCAAGGGCGTTGCCGCGGGGCTGATCGACGCGCCGGTTTCCAATCTCGACGTGACGCCGACATTGTGCGATCTCGCCGGCATCGACATCTCGGCGATCGCGCCGTGGACCGACGGCCAGTCGCTGCTGCCGCTGCTCGAGGGCACGAAACGCGATGCTCCAGTTCTGATGGAGTATGCCGCCGAAGGCTCCAACGCGCCGTTGGTGGCGATCCGCGACGGCCGCTATAAATTCATCCATTGCGAGATCGATCCGCCGCTTCTGTTCGATCTCGAAGCCGATCCGCAAGAACTCACCAATCTTGCCACCGATCCGACGCATGCCGATCTGGTGGCGGCCTTCACGGGAGCCGTACGAGCGCGCTGGGACATGGCCGCCTTCGACGCCGCCGTGCGTACCAGCCAGGCGCGGCGCTGGGTGGTCTATCCGGCGCTACGCAACGGCACGCATTACCCCTGGGAGTTCCAACCGCTGCAGAAGGCGTCGGAACGCTACATGCGCAACCACATGAACCTCGACAATCTCGAGGAACAGAAACGCTTTCCGCGAGGCGAATGATGACAATTGTCCCCTCCCTCGAGCACCTCAGACAGGCCTATGCCGTGACGTCGAAGGCGACGCAGATCACGCCTTTGCTGGAATCGACAGCCTTGGCCAAGGAGACGGGTGCGGCCCGCGTCTTTATCAAGCCGGAATCACTGCAATGGGCCGGCTCGTTCAAGGCGCGCGGGGCCTATTGGCGGTTGAAGCGGCTGTCGCCGGATGAGGCCATAAAAGGCGTCGTCGCCTACTCCTCCGGCAATTTCGCGCAAGGGTTGGCGGCTGCCGGCCAGGCGCTCGGCATTCCCGTCACCATCGTCATGCCGATCGACGCGCCGGCCGCCAAGCGCGATGCGACCACAGGCTATGGCGCGCGCGTCGTGCTGACCGATCATGGCGAGCGCGCCCGTGAAGAGGTCGCAGCCGCCAAGGCCTGCGAGATTGCCGAGACCGAAGGGCTGGCGTTGCTGCATCCATTCGACGATCCGGAGATCGTTGCCGGCCAGGCCGGCGCCGGGCTCGAAGCGCTCGAACAATTCGAGGCAAAGGACGCCAGTGCCGACCTTCTGTTCTGCTCGGTCGGCGGCGGCGGACTGATCGGCGGCATCTCGCTCGCCTTCCACTATCTGTCGCCGGCAACCGAGATCATCGGCGTCGAGCCGGAAGGCTTCAACGGCATGGGTGCATCGCTAGCGCATGGCGCCATCGAGACCATGCCGATCGCGCCGAAATCGATCTGCGACGGGCTGATGTCGCGGCGGCCGGGCGACGCGCCGTTCGCGGCGGTCAAGACCGCCGGCGTGCGCGGCATCACCGTCGACGACCAATCGGTTAGGCGAGCGATGAAGATCGCCTTCGAACGGATGAAGCTGGTGCTCGAGCCATCGGGCGCCGCCTCTCTGGCGGCGCTTCTCGGCGGCAAGGTGGATGTGACGGGTAAAACGGTCCTGGTCATGGCTACCGGCGGCAATGTCTCGCTCGCCGATTTTATTTCGCATATGAACGATGGGCGCATGTGAACCATGCTTGAAGCAGACTTCGTCATCATCGGCTCCGGCTCGGCCGGCTCGGCCATGGCCTACCGACTGTCGGAAGACGGCAAGCATTCGGTGATCGTCATCGAGTTCGGCGGTACCGATATCGGGCCGCTGATCCAGATGCCGTCGGCGCTGTCGATCCCGCTCAACATGAGCCTTTACGACTGGGGCTTTGCCAGCGAACCGGAGCCGCATCTCGGCGGCCGCGTGCTGGCGACGCCACGCGGCAAGGTGATCGGCGGCTCGTCCTCGATCAACGGCATGGTCTATGTCAGGGGCCACGCACGCGACTTCGACCACTGGGCCGAACAGGGGGCGGCCGGCTGGGGCTTCGCCGACGTGCTGCCCTATTTCAAGCGCATGGAGGACAGTGACGGCGGCGAGGACGGCTGGCGCGGCCACGGCGGCCCGCTGCACGTCCAGCGTGGCCCGCGCAAGAATCCGCTCTACGGCGCCTTTGTCGAGGCCGGCCGCCAAGCCGGGTTCGAACTGACCGACGACTACAATGGCTGGAAGCAGGAAGGCTTCGGACCGATGGAGCAAACCATTCGCGGCGGCCGCCGCTGGTCGGCTGCGTCGGCCTATCTGAAGCCGGCGCTCAAGCGGCAAAATGTCAGCGTGATCAGAGGCTTCGCCCGCCGGGTGATCATCGAGAATCAGCGTGCCGTCGGAGTCGAGATCGAAGCTCACAAACAGATTCAGGTCGTTAAGGCACGACGTGAGGTGATCGTCGCCGCATCGTCGATCAATTCGCCCAAGATCCTGATGCTATCCGGTATCGGCCCGGCCGCGCATCTCACGGGGAACGGCATCCAGGTCGTGGCCGACCGGCCCGGTGTCGGCCGCAATCTGCAGGATCATATGGAGCTCTACATCCAGCAGGAATCGACCCAGCCGATCACGCTGAATTCGGTTCTCAACCCATTCTCCAAGACGCTGATCGGGGCGCAGTGGCTGTTCTTCAAGACCGGCCTCGGCGCCACCAACCATTTCGAGGCCGCGGCCTTCGTGCGCTCGCAGGCCGGTGTCGACTACCCCGATATCCAGTACCACTTCATCCCGGCGGCGGTGCGCTATGACGGCAAGGCGGCGGCGAAGGCGCATGGCTTCCAGGCGCATGTCGGGCCGATGCGGTCGAAGTCGCGCGGTTCGGTGACGCTGCGCTCGCCCGACCCGAAAGCGACGCCGGTCATCCGCTTCAACTACATGTCGCATCCAGACGACTGGACCGAGTTCCGCCACTGCATCCGGCTGACCCGCGAGATCTTCGGCCAGAAGGCTTTTGACGGCTTCCGCGGCAAGGAAATCTCGCCGGGTTCGCATGTCCAGTCGGACGAGGATCTCGACGCCTTCATCCGGGATCATGCCGAGAGCGCCTATCACCCGTGCGGCACCTGCAAGATGGGTCGGGCCGATGACATCACGAGCGTCGTCGATCCGGAGTGCCGCGTCATCGGCATCGACGGGTTGCGGGTCGCCGACTCCTCGATCTTTCCGCGCGTCACCAATGGCAATCTCAACGCGCCCTCGATCATGACCGGCGAAAAGGCCTCCGACCACATTCTCGGCCGCACGCCGCTGGCGCCATCCAACCAGGAACCCTGGATCAATCCGCGCTGGCAGGTGGCGGATCGATAGGGCATTGTCCGGCGGACTGCTCCGCAATAGCGAATACATCTGGAGAACAGCATGCGCGCCCAGCCAACGGCATCGCACTATGTCAACGGCCGCTACATCGAGGACGAAGGCGGCGCGCCGCTGCCGGTGATCTATCCGGCGACCGGCGAGATCATCGCCACCTTGCATTCGGCGACGCCGAACGTGCTGGAACTCGCCATCGAAGCCGCGCGGGCCGCACAACCGGCCTGGGCGCGGATGAAGCCGGTCGAGCGTGGCCGCATCCTGCGCCGCGCCGCCGACATTTTGCGCGCGCGCAACGCAGATCTGGCGCGGATCGAGACGCTCGACACCGGCAAGGCGATCCAGGAAACGCTGGTGGCGGATGCGCCGTCGGCTGCCGACTGCCTCGAATATTTCGGCGGCGCGGTTGCCGTCTTCAACGGCGAGGCGATCGATCTTGGTGGACCTTTTGCCTATACGCGCCGCGAGGCGCTCGGTGTGTGCGTCGGCATCGGCGCCTGGAACTATCCGATCCAGATCGCCGGCTGGAAATCCGCCCCGGCGCTCGCCATGGGCAACGCCATGGTATTCAAGCCTTCGGAGAACACGCCGCTGTCGGCGCTGGCGCTGGCCGAGATCTACTCAGAGGCGGGCCTGCCCGACGGGCTGTTCAACGTGGTGCAAGGCTATGGCGATGTCGGCGCCGGCCTCGTCGGCCACGATGTCGTTGCCAAGGTTTCGGTGACCGGCTCGGTGCCGACCGGCCGCAAGGTGCTGTCGCTCGCCGGTTCGAAGATGAAGCACGCCACGATGGAGCTCGGCGGCAAGTCGCCGCTGATCGTCTTCGACGATGCCGATCTCGAAAACGCCATCGGCGGCGCCATGCTCGGCAATTTCTATTCGACCGGGCAGATCTGCTCCAACGGCACGCGTGTTTTCGTACAAAGCGGCATCCATGACCGCTTCGTCGACCGGCTGGTCGAGCGGACGAAAAAGATCCGCATCGGCGATCCGCTCGATCCTGAGACGCAGATGGGGCCGCTGGTCAACAAGGCGCAGCAGGAGAAGGTCGTTTCCTACATCGCGGCCGGCAGGCAGGATGGAGCAACGCTCGCCTGCGGTGGCAACGTGCCGTCGCTGCAAGGGTTCGATGGCGGCTTCTTTGTCGAGCCGACGGTGTTCACCGGTGTCACCGATACGATGCGCATTGCGCGCGAGGAGATTTTCGGGCCGGTGATGAGCGTGCTGAAGTTCGACGGCGAGGACGAGGTGATCGACCGCGCCAACGACACCGAATTCGGCCTCGCCGCCGGCGTCTTCACCCGCGACCTGCAGCGCGCTCATAGGGTGATCGCCGAACTGCAGGCCGGCACCTGCTGGATAAACGCCTACAATCTGACGCCGGTGGAAATTCCGTTTGGCGGGGTGAAGCAATCCGGCATCGGGCGCGAGAACTCGCTGGCGGCTTTAGCGCTCTATTCGCAGCTGAAGGCGGTGTATGTCGAGACCGGGGACGTGGCGAGCCCGTATTGAGGGTTGAAAGCGAAGTGACAGCTGATCTCCCCCCTTGCGGGGGAGATGGCCGGCAGGCCAGAGGGGGGTGTGACGGATCGCCAACCTTTGGTCTGATCTTCGAGTAGCTGAGACGTCGGCGGGACAGCACCCCCTCTGCCTTGCCAGGCATCTCCCCCGCAAGGGGGAGATTGGCAGCTCCAACGCTTCACCCCTTCTGCGCTGTCCCATCAAGATACTGCGTCAGCGCGCAGACCAGATGATAGAAGATGCTGGCCGGCACGTCCGATGCCAAGGAGCGGCCGCGTTCGTCGATGCGGTCAATCCACAGGCCGAGCGGGGCCGGATCGATGTGCCAGCGGAACAGGCGGCCGACGCGCGCCTCGATCTCCGGCTTGAGGTCGGGGCCACCAGGCCCGTCAAGCGCGATCGCCGCCTTGATCGCTTCGGCCTGTGGCCAGCTGCGCGATACAAGGTCGAGCGGCAGGCCTTGTCTTGAGACGGCGCCATAGGCAAGGCCGGTGGCGCGGTTGAGGCCGTTGGCGATGGCCGAGGCGTAGAGCTTGCGGGCAAAATTGCTCAACTCGCCCTGACCGCTGCGGGCGACGAAATCGGTGAGCAGCGAGGCCCATTCGAAATGATGGCCGGGCTCGGTCCATGTGCCCTTCTCGCCGGCGGCCGGCTTCCACCCGGCGTCGAAATATTCGCCCAGCGTCCAGCTCTCGGCATCGAAGAAATGACTGCGGAAAAGGTCGATGATGCGCGCGGCGCGGCGCAGATAGGTGCGGTCGCCGGTCGCCTCATACCAGGCGAGGAAGGCCTCGAGCAGATGCATATGCGGGTTGGAGCGCCGCTCGCCCTCGCCGTCGGATGTCTCCAGAAAGCCGGTCATGCGGCTGTCCTCGAGATGCGCGTCGAGAAACACGAAGGTCTCCTGGCCCAGCCGCAGCGCATCCGGATCGCCGCACATATGCGCGTGCGCCAGCGCCAGCAGCACGCAGGAATGGTCGTAGGCATCCTCGGTTGGGTCGGCGACGGAGCCGTCGACATTGAGCGTGCGCACCCAGCCGCCCCGGTCCGTGCGGCCCTTGCCGGCCATGAAGGCGATGCCATGGGCGATCAGGCGATCGGCAGGACCGTCCCAGCCGCGGGCCTTGGCAACGGCGAAGGCGTAGACTTGCCTCGCCGTCGTGCGCATGCGCTTGGGCTTCAACAGCGCCTCGCCGTCGAAGCCGAGCGCCTCGTGGAAGCCGCCATGACGCTCATCGACGCCTGAAGTCGACCACAGCGGCAAGGTCTCCTCGAACAGCCAGTGATGCACGCGCCGACGCCAGGCGCCGCTCTCGATGACGCGGTCGTGTGCCGGCGTAAACCTGGTTTCCAGCCGTCCCGATTTCTCCAGCTGCTCGACGATCTTCTTGACGTGCTGGCTGTGGCTGACCGGCGCGACGAAGGTGGCGTCCGCCGTCGAGACGATCGCGACGTCCTTCATGCCGATAGCCGACAAAAGCCGGCCGTCGCTTCTGATGTAGGAGTTCTCGCAATCGATGGCGACAACATCGCCGACGACGACATTGCCATTGGCATCAGCAGGGCCGACATCGAGCAGCGACTGCCAGGAGCCGAGGTCGTTCCAGCGAAAGCCGGCCGGCACCATGACGATGTCCTTGGCCCGCTCCATGATGGCGTAGTCGATCGAGTTCGACGGGATGGCGGCGTAGAGGTCGAGCGGCATATAGAGGCCGGACAGATCCGAAGTCGCTGCCTTGTAGGCCGCTTCGGTGGCCTGCCAGATGTCGGGCTGGAAGGCCGCAAATGCGTCGCGCATGGCGCCGGCGCGAAATAGGAAAATGCCGGTGTTCCAGTAGAAGGTGCCCGCACTGAGATAGCTCTGCGCAGTGGCGAGGTCGGGCTTTTCGACGAAGCGCGACACGTCGAAGACGCCGCCGCTTTCGGCTGCGACTTCGATATACCCATAGCCGGTCTCGGGCTGCGTCGGCTTGATGCCGAACACCACCAGACGGCCGGCAAGCGCTGCCTGGCTGCCCGCCTCGACGCTCTGCCAGAACTGCTTGGGCGTGGCGATTTCGTGGTCTGACGGCACCACCAGCACCAGGCTGTCGCCGAACTCCGACAATGTGCGCAGCGCGGCCAGCGCCACGGCGGCAGCCGTGTTGCGCCCGGTCGGCTCGAACAGCGGGCCACCGCCGGCGAGGTCGAGGCCGGCAAGGTCGGCATGGACACGCTCGGCATGGCGCTCGGCGGCGATCAGGAAGATCGGCGTCTCACCTTCCGGCCGCGCCGTCAGCCGGCGCAAGGTCTTGGCCAGCATCGAGCCGTCGCCGGAGAGATCGTGGAACTGTTTCGGGTTGTCCTCGCGCGACAGCGGCCACAGCCGCGAGCCGACACCGCCGCTCATGACAAAACTGACGATGCGCTCGCTCATGAAAGGTCCAATCAGAACGTCTGGTTGTAAGCGCCGACTTCGGGGCTGCGGCGCAGCACGGCGTCGACGGCCTCGAACATCTGCCGGCGGCGGTCGGACGATACCGGGCTTTCGACAACCACGACAAGCTCCGGCTTGTTCGACGACGCCCGTACCAGGCCCCAGGTGCCATCCTCGGCCACGACGCGCACGCCGTTGACGGTGATCAGCTCGGCGATCTTCTGGCCGGCAAAAGTCTTGCCGGCGCGCTGCATCGCCTGGAAGTCCGCCACCACCCGATCGACCACGCCGTACTTCACTTCGTCGCCGCAATGCGGCGACATGGTCGGCGTGCCGAAGGTCAGCGGCAGCGCGCGATAGAGATCGGCCATCGAACTTGTGGGGTTGCGGACGAGCATCTCACAAATGGCTATTGCCGTGATGAGACCGTCATCATAGCCGCGGCCGATCGGCGGATTGAAGAAGAAATGGCCCGACTTCTCGAAGCCGGCGACGGCGCCAAGCTCGGCGACGCGGCGCTTGATGTAGGAATGGCCGGTCTTCCAGTAATCTGTCTTCGCGCCGTTGGCGCGCAGGACGCTGTCGGTGTTGAACAGGCCGGTCGACTTGACATCGACGACGAAGGTCGAGCCGGGATATTGGGTTGATATGTCCCGCGCCAGCATGACGCCGACCTTGTCGGCAAAAATCTCGTTGCCCTCATTGTCGACCACGCCGCAACGGTCGCCGTCGCCGTCGAAGCCCAGCCCGATATCAGCACCTGTTTCCAGCACTTTGTCCCTGATGGCATGCAGCATCTGCATGTCTTCCGGGTTCGGGTTATAGCGCGGAAAACTGTGGTCGAGCTCGACATCGAGCGGGATCACCTCGCAGCCGATGCGCTCCAGCGCCTGTGGCGCGAAGGCGCCGGCAGTGCCGTTGCCGCAAGCCGCCACGACTTTCAGCTTTCGCGCGATGCGCTTGTCGCTCACCAGATCGTCGAGATAGGTCTCGCGAAAACCGGAGACGAATTCGTAGGAGCCGCCGCCGGCGAGATCGAAGTCGCTCGACAGCACGATGTGTTTCAGTGCGCTCATCTCCTCTGGTCCGAAGGTGAGCGGCCTCGCCGCACCCATCTTGACTCCGGTCCAGCCATTCTCGTTGTGCGACGCCGTGACCATGGCGACGGATGGTGCGTCGAGCGCGAACTGGGCGAAATAGGCCATGGGCGACAGCGCCAGGCCAATGTCTTTCACCTTTGCGCCCGCAGCCATCAGGCCGGAAACCAGCGCCAGCTTGATGGCAAGCGAATAGGAACGGAAATCATGCCCGGTGACGATGTCGGGACCCGCGCCAAGACGGCGGATCAAAGTGCCCAGGCCCATGCCCAACGCTTGGACGCCGATCAGGTTCAGGTCCGGCGGTTGCGTCGAACCGGCATGGCCAAACCACCAGCGCGCGTCGTATTCGCGAAAGCCGGACGCCTTGATCAGCGCTTCGGTTTCGAATTCGAAGCTGTTGGGCCGGGCGTCGCCTACGATTTTCAGGGGCAAGGCAGCAAAGCTCCAGATGGCGAAAACACGATCTATCGAGGCTGCGACTTAGCACACAAGGCTTTAAGCCGGGTTTATCCCGGGAGGGAAAGCCAAGCTTTGCGGCAATGCCCAACGAAAGCCAACGAAATGCGACAGAAGCGCTGCCATTGCCGCTTGCAGGAACGGTATGCGGCAGCTATAAGCCCGCGGTCTGGTCACGGAGTGTAGCGCAGCCTGGTAGCGCACCTCGTTCGGGACGAGGGGGTCGCAGGTTCAAATCCTGCCACTCCGACCAGCCAAATCAAATACTTAGCGTTTCCCGAAAATCGCCGCCTACCTAAAACCCTACCTGAAACGCGAAGCAGCCATTCTTCAGTCAAATGCGCAGCCGAGCGAATTGATCGTCGTCGGGCGCATCGATACCGTTTATGAGAGGGAGGTCTGGTTTTGGGTTTTATGCACAGCAAGTAGGCAGCTACAAAGCTATTCGTCCATCAAATATTTGAGGAACACCAGGTGCTTATATATCCGCTCCAGACCTACAAATCTAATGCGAAGCTGGCGGATTTCTATAAGCGGCAGTCCACGTCGTTTAATATAGCCCACAGGCGTGGGTCCGTAAAAATTGCAGCCATCGACGACGAGCCCTTCAGTCCACAAACTAGCTTAAAAGCATTCGGCTACAATATTGATCATATCGGCGACATCAAGAGCGTTTCCGAAATCAAAGATTATCCAATTGTTCTATGTGATCTAATGGGAGTTGGAATTCATTTTGACAAAAGTTCTCAAGGCGCAACCATAATTCGTGAGATCAAGAAAAACTACCCAGCCATTATTGTTGTTGCTTATACCGGCTCTAGTCTGGGCTCGCTTCAGGCCCGGGCAGCGAAAGATTATGCAGACGCCGTTATAAAGAAGGACGCTGACAATTCGGAATGGAGTTCCACGCTTGATGGGTTGCTGGACCAGGCTTTGGACCCTCATGCCGTTTGGAAGAGAATTCGGGCGAGCCTTGTAGCCGCTGACGTCGATACTATCGACCTTGTGGTTCTTGAGGACGCTTACGTCCATGCAATTTTGTCACGAGATAGTTCGTTCACTCGCCTTTCGGCCGCTGTGAAGGATCGCGGCCTTTCCGGTGATGCCCGCTCGATCGTCCAAGGCATAATAAGTTCGGCGATTTTCAAATTGATTGTGGGCTGATGTTTCCCACCTTCACCGTTATTCGGACCGCTGACGAACGCGTTGAAACCCACGAAGGAACGTTAATCCGAGTACCGGTCGAACTTCGAGATCAGCCACGAATTCGGCGCTACGCGTCCATACGCTCCCCAGGTTGGTCACGGTCGGAATTTGGATACAGTGCTTACGCGCGAGCCAATGAAAAGGGAGATTTCTACGTTTTCCCCGGGTTGATTGTCGCGAACGAACGGAAGCCTGATCGCTATTTTGGCATCTATCGTATGGAGTTCCAAAAGGCAGAAATTGAGAGCTACGTCGACGGCCTTTTCCGATTGATTTCAGAACGCGACGAGCGAGTTGAGGAGAACTTGAACCTTCTCATTCACGACCTGCGTAGACTTTCAGGCGCGATCTATCACGCAGCCGAGGAAGCTAAGGGGTTTCTGGCCGCACGGGATTTGGACCCCCTTGGCGTCCGCCTAAACAACGTCACAGCAGCTCAGGCGATGCTCGCCATCCGGACAGACATCCTAGATTTTCAGAAGGATACAACGCTCCCCTTTAACGAGACGGAGATACCGGTCTATCGTAGGGTGGATAAAGTTGTTCGGTGCTTCACGCCGCTGGCCAATAAGAGTTATATCCGACTTTCTATCCAGGGCAGCTCATTTTCTTCGGTAGTCGGTCCAAACCTATTTGAGATCATACCCTACATATTGATAGACAATGCGGTCAAGTACTCTCCTCAAAATGCAGAAGTTAGAGTTCTTATTGAAGACAAATCCGGCGAGACGCGCTTTTCTGTTAATTCGATTGGCCCTGTAATCGAGGAGGCCGAGCGAGAACACATTTTTGACAAGAGTTTTCGTGGCAAGAACGCGATTAATTCGGGAAGGCCAGGTTCGGGCATTGGTCTTTTTCTCGCCCGGGCGTTGGTTGCACGTTTCGGTGGGACGATAACCTTGCAGCAAAGCGAGCGGCGCCAACTGGTCGGCGAGACGACAATGACTGATGTGACTTTCACAGTTGCCATACCCAATACGACGGTGTCGACCTAGACGGTCGCTCGTCAGACACTTTTTCACGCTCGCAGACGTATTCGATGGACGCCGGCTTTTAACCCATCCGTCTTACCTTTATATGCTCTTGGTACGATGCGATTACGCGATGAACATAGGATGCGTTTGCTACGCGAGATGGAGCACGCCATCCGCAATAGCCAGTTTTGGCGCCGGAAGCCGAAGGGCGCCGACACGGCGATCCGGCGGCTCTATTTGACTGGTGCCGGCGACTGCGGCGGCTCCAGTTGGCCGTCTGACGCGACGCAAGAGGAGGTCGACGCGGGCATCGCCGCCGATCGCGAGCAGGAGCAGAAATTCAAGGCTCTATGGAAGTACGATCCTGAGCTGGCCAGGTCGATTGATTGGGGGCATCGCTAACTACTCGGCTGGCGAGCGTCGATTTCTGGCACATTCTCTCTGGCTTTACAGCGCCCCTCGGCACGGCCTACCTTCCCGACAATGATTTGGGGGAAGCGCAGTGGTGGCAGTAAACGGCAATAATTCCGATCTTAACTTTACGGCCGAACTTTTCCGGGCGGCCGACAAGCTCAGGGGCAACTTGGAGCCCTCAGAATACAAGCACGTGGCGCTTGGCCTGATCTTCCTGAAATACATTTCCGACGCCTTCGAATGGCTGCACGCCAAGCTCGCGGCGGAGCAGCATGCCGACGCGGAAGACCCGGAAGAGTATCTGGCCGAGAATGTCTTCTGGGTGCCTAAAGAGGCGCGCTGGTCTTTCCTGCAAGCCAACGCCAAGCGCCCCGAGATCGGCAAGCTGATCGACGAGGCGATGGAGGCCATCGAAAAAGCCCCGTCGAATGAAGGGCTGAAAGGCGTCCTGCCGAAGAATTACGCCCGGCCGACGCTTAACAAGACGATGCTAGGCGAGCTGATCGATTTGTTCTCCAACATCGGCATGCACGACGGCACCGACAAGGCGAAAGACCTGCTTGGCCGGGTCTACGAGTATTTTCTGTCGGGCTTCGCCGGTTCCGAGGGCAAGCGCGGCGGCGAGTTCTTTACGCCCCGCTCGGTGGTGCGGACGCTGGTCGAGTTGCTCGAACCCTACAAGGGCCGCGTCTACGATCCCTGCTGCGGCTCAGGCGGTATGTTCGTGCAGTCCGAGAAATTCATCGAGGAGCATGGCGGGCGTCGTGACGCCATCGCCATCTACGGCCAGGAGATCAACCACACGACATGGCGCCTGGCAAAAATGAACCTCGCCGTGCAGGGGATCGACGCCGACATCCGCTGGAACAATGAGGGCAGTTTTCATCGAGACGAGTTGCCGGACCTGAAGGCCGACTTCATCCTCGCCAATCCGCCGTTTAACATATCGGACTGGGGCGGCGAACGGCTGACTAACGATCAACGCTGGAGGCATGGAACGCCGCCGAAAGGCAACGCCAATTTCGGTTGGCTCCAGCATATCCTGCATCACCTTGCGCCGCGCGGCACGGCTGGCGTGGTGCTTGCCAATGGCTCGATGTCGTCTCAGCAGTCCGGCGAAGGTGACATCCGCAAAGCCATGGTCGAGGCCGACGTGGTGGACTGCATAGTGGCCTTGCCGGGGCAGTTGTTCTTTTCAACGCAAATCCCGGCCTGTCTCTGGATACTGGCGCGAGACAAGAGCGCCAACGGCCATCGCGACCGGCGCGGCGAAATCCTGTTCATCGACGCTCGCAAGCTCGGCTTCATGGTGGATCGCGTGCGAAAGGAGTTCAGCGCCGATGACGTCGATAGGATCGCGGAAGCCTATCATCGTTGGCGGAGCAAGGGCCACATTAAGGGCTACGCCGATGAGCCGGGCTTCTGTAAGTCGGCCACGCTCGCCGAGGTGCGCGAGCACGGTCATGTGCTGACGCCCGGCCGGTATGTCGGCGCGGCGGAGGTAGAGGATGACGGCGTATCCTTCCCGGAGAAATTCGAGGAGCTCCGGGAGCAGTTGCAGGCACAGTTTGCCGAAGGGCGCGAACTGGAGGAAAGAATTCTCGACCGACTTTCGAGTGTCGCGTCGTGAGCAGGCCAGTGGTCCATGTGCCGATGGAAAGCAGTTCTTGGGCACGCCAACGCGAATGGGTGCAGATGGATAGCCTGTGCAGAGGCATCTTCGATTGCCCGCATTCAACCCCAGAACTGACATTCGATGGCCCTTTGGTCGTACGGTCACAGGACATTCGGTCTGGGGTTTTTAGGTGGCATGAGGCAGGCCGCGTTTCGGCCGAGACCTACGCAGAACGGATCGCCCGCGCGGAGCCAGCATTTGGAGACATCCTCTACAGCCGCGAGGGTACGTACTTTGGCATCGCCGCCGAGATGCCGAGAAACCAAAAGGTGTGTTTGGGTCAGCGCATGGTGTTGATCCGGCCGAACCCGACAAAGATCAATAGCAGGTTCCTTCGTCTCTGGCTGAACTCGCCAGTGCTGTCGCGTCATATTCACGGCTTCCGAGACGGAACGGTCGCGGAACGGTTGAACATGCCCACCATCCGAGGATTGCCAGTTCCAATTTTCCCACGCGGCGAACAGGACGCGATTGCTGAGCTTCTCGGCTCCTTCGACGACAAGATCGAGTTGAACCGGCGGATGAACGAGACGCTGGAGGCTATGGCGAAGTCCATCTTCCAGGACTGGTTTGTCGATTTCGGCCCGACGCGGCGGAAAATCGAGGGCGCGACCGGTCCATTTGAAATCATGGGGAAGCTTCTCGTCGATCCGAGCCATGCGCACGAATTGGCTAAACTTTTTCCGGCTAAATTCGGCGACGATGGGCTGCCGGCAGGGTGGACACAAAAGCCAATTAGTCAGCTAGCGGAGGTTATCAAGGGACGTTCGTATAAGAGCAGTGAACTTGCCCCGTCGGAAACCGCCCTCGTGACACTCAAGTCCTTTCGAAGAGGTGGCGGATATCGTAAAGGTGGTCTGAAGCCTTACACCGGTGATTTTAAGCCAGTCCAAATTGTGCGCGCCGGAGAGATTGTAATGGCTCAGACGGACGTTACCCAGGCGGCTGAAATTATCGGACGGCCTGCAATTGTTGATGCAGACGATGCTTTCTCTGTCCTTGTGGCGTCGCTCGACGTTGCGATAATCCGACCTTTAAACCCGGAAACCTACACACGTGAGTTTTTGTTTCAGACCTTGGCGAGCGTCCAATTTACCCGGCATGCACTTGCCCACGTTACAGGAACCACAGTTCTTCACTTGGCAAGCAATGCCCTCCCCGACTTTCAAGCTCTGGTCCCAGGCGACGAAGCGGTGAGAAGATTTTCTGATCTAATAGTCCCTTTAATGCGCCGCTCGGAGGTTTGCAGGCGTGAAAGCCATACACTCACGGCCACCCGCGACCTCCTTTTGCCAAAGCTGATGTCGGGTGAAATCCTGTTGGCAGAGGCTCGTCAGCGTGCCGAAGAGGCAGCATGACCCCCATCTGCCAATCCTTCCAACAGAAAGCCGATTGGGTGTGGCGGCAAATAGCCGACGCCGACCGGCACGGATTGGCGTTCTCCGAGGAGACGATAACCGAAACGATCCTGCTCGACTTACAACGTGAACATCCCGAAGAGGTGCGGCTCCGCGCTTTCACCAAGCGCGAGGAAAAGAACAACGGAGCGGACTGGGAATGGTGGATCGGGAGGCCGGGCAGGTGGCTGGGAATGCGGATACAGGCGAAGCGCCTCGCATTGCCCCGCGAGGAGTTTAAACAACTCCAGAGCTACGGCAGGAAGAATGGAAGCCCACCCCAAATCGACGTGCTCATCGCGGAGGCAGCCAAGCACAGCCTAAACCCTGGCTACTGCCTCTATATTCATAGCAGAAAGTGGCCGACCCTTCGCGCTTGGCCCGTCTACGGTTTTGTTGGTGGCGGTCCGCTGTCTCCTCAAGGATGCCTGCTCGCCAGTGCCAATGCCGTCAAAGCGACCGGCTCCAATGCGCTTACGAGGATCGCGCCGGTCGCCGTCCCTTGGCATCTGATGGTCTGCCATTGCGCTGCCGGTGTTTTCAATAGAGGTATCGCTGATGCCGCCTGGGCGATGTTGCGCGCGTCCTCCGAACTTGCTGGCGGCGACCTCGGTGATGGCCTCTTCCCTCCAGTCGAGGAACTGCCACCTCACATGCGGCTCCTGAGAGAGGCGGGAGAAAGCGATGGGATTGCTGCGGAACTTCGTCACATCGCCATTGGGCGCGGGTTGCGCGGGTTTCTGCTGATCCAAGAGGAACGCGGATGACGAACCGCGATATCGTGTACAAGCAGATCGAGGCCGACTACTCGCGCTCGGGCTTCCGCGAAGCCACCGTCGAGGGCGCGGCTATAGGCATCTTCGTTAACCTTGGCTACGCCTACGCGCCGTCGCAGCAAATTTCGCCCGACGGCTCCGCGCCGGAGCGTGACGCCTATTCCGACACCATCCTAACATCGCGGCTGATAGCTGCGGCCGAGCGTCTCAACCCGTCTATCCCGGCGGAGGCTCGAGCATCCGCGATCAAGCAGCTTTCCGTCACGATAACGCCATCTCTGGTCGAGGAGAACCGGCGCATACACCGTTTGCTGGCGGACGGCGTCGATGTCGAGTTCGCCGTTGCCGATGGGGGGATCAAGGGCGACAAGGTCTGGCTGATCGATTTCGACAATGTGGACAACAACGACTGGCTGGTTACGAACCAGTTCACCGTGGTCGATGGCCGCCACACGCGCCGGCCCGACATCGTCGTCTTCATTAACGGCCTGCCGCTGGCCGTTATCGAATTGAAGAACGCCGGGGCCGAGACTACGGACATCGGCGCTGCCTTCAACCAGTTGCAGACCTATAAAGTGCAAATACCCTCGCTTTTCCGGACCAATACGGTGCTCGTTGCGTCGGATGGGTTGTTGGCCCGGATCGGCTCGCTGACCGCCGACGAGGAACGCTTCATGCCGTGGCGCACGGTGACGGGCGCGGACGGCGACTTCACTCCACACGGTCCGCGCGAAATGGCGACGCTGCTGCGCGGCGTCTTCGACCGCGAACGCTTTCTCGCCGTGTTGCGCGATTTTATCGTCTTCGGCGATCAAGGGGGCGGCCCGTTCAAGATCATCGGAGGGTATCATCAGTTCCATGGCGCGAGGAAAGCGCTCGCCAATGCGATAGAAGCGGCACGCCCCGGTGGCGATCGCAAAATCGGCGTCATTTGGCACACGCAAGGATCGGGCAAGAGCCTGCTGATGGCGTTCTTCGGCGGGCTCGTGGTGCGGTCGAGAGACTTGGAGAACCCAACGCTGGTCGTGCTCACCGACCGCAACGATTTGGACGATCAGCTGTTTTCCACGTTCAGCCTTTGTCGTGATCTAATCCGCCAGAAACCCGAACAGGCCGATAGCCGCGACGAGCTTCGCCGACTGCTCAATCGCTCATCGGGCGGCGTGATCTTCACGACGGTGCAGAAATTCTCGCCCGATGCCGGCGAGGAAAGCTTTCCGATGATAACGAACCGGCGCAATGTCATCGTCATCGCCGACGAGGCCCACCGCACCCAATACGGCTTCGACGCGAAGCTCGACAAGGCGACCGGCAGGCGCCGCTATGGCTATGCGCACTATGTCCGACAGGCCTTGCCGAACGCCTCTTTCATCGGCTTCACCGGCACGCCGATCGAGGCGGACGATGTGAACACGCCCGCGATCTTCGGCGAGTACATCGACATTTACGACATCAGTCGCGCCGTGGAAGACGGTGCAACCGTCCCGATCTTCTACGAAAGCCGTCTTGCCCGCATAGAATTGGACGAGGACGAGAAGCCGCGTATCGACGCCGAAATCGAGGCGATCCTCGAAGAGGACGAGTTGTCGGAACAGGAAAAGCAAAAGGCCAAGTGGACCACGATCGAGCGGCTGGTCGGCTCCGAGAAACGTCTGGCACAGATCGCCGCCGATCTGGTCGAGCACCTCGAAGCGCGCCTTGCTGGCATGAACGGCAAGGCGATGGCGGTCTGCATGAGCCGGCGCATCTGCGTTGACCTGTACAAGCAGATCATCAAGCTGCGGCCGGAATGGCATTCCGATGATGACAACAAGGGCGCGATCAAGATCGTCATGACCGGCTCGGCGTCCGATCCGCTCGACTGGCAGCCGCATATCGGCAACAAGAAGCGCCGCGACGACCTTGCCAAGCGGGCACGCAATCCCGACGATCCACTCAAACTGGTGATCGTGCGCGATATGTGGCTGACCGGCTTCGACGCGCCCTGCATGCACACCATGTACATCGACAAGCCGATGCGCGGCCACGGTCTGATGCAGGCGATTGCCCGCGTCAACCGGGTCTTTAAGGATAAGCCCGGCGGCTTAATTGTGGATTACATAGGCATCGCCCAGAACCTGAAGAACGCGCTCGGCCAGTATACGAAGTCCGACCGGGAGAAGACGGGCATCGACGAGGAAGAAGCCGTTGCCGTGCTGATGGAGAAGTTCGAGGTCGTGCGCGGAATGTTCCACGGCCATGACTATAGCCTCGGTATCAGTGGCCAACCACAGCAGCGGCTCGTTGCTCTTGCCGACGCCATCGACTGGATACTCAAATGGCAAGAGACTGAAGCCGCAAAGCTCGGAAGCGCCGACAAGAAAAAGAAGGCGCATCGCCGCTTTCAGGACGCGGTGCTGGAACTCGGCAAGGCATACGCGCTCGCTTCGGCCAGCGACGAGGCCCGCGCCATCCGCGACGAAGTCGGCTTCTTCCAGGCGGTTCGGGCGGCGCTGGTCAAGACGACGGCCGGCGGCAAGATGTCTGATCGGGCCAAGACTTTCGCGGTCGAACAGCTTCTCGACCAAGCCGTGGCCAATGCCGAGATCGTGGACATATTGAAGGCAGCGGGCATCCAGTCCCCTGACTTGTCAATCCTGTCGGACGAGTTCCTGGCGGAAATCCAGCAGATGGAAAAGAAGAACCTGGCGCTGGAGGCTCTGAGGAAGCTGTTGAACGGCGAAATCAGGAGCAGGTCGCGGTCGAACGTGGTCGAGACAAAGTCATTCTCCCGCCGCCTGGAAGACGCGGTCGCCCGCTACCATGCCAATGCGATTTCGACCGTGGAGATGATCCAGGAACTGATCGCGTTGGCGAAGGACATCAAGGCGTCGGCAGCGCGTGGCGAGGAGCACGGCCTGTCGCCCGAGGAAATGGCCTTCTATGACGCGCTTGCCGAAAACGAGAGCGCCGTCGAGGCGATGGGCAGCGAACAGTTGCGCGTCATCGCCCACGAACTGGTCGAACAGATGCGGGGTTCGGCGACCGTCGATTGGCAGCACAAGAGCAGCGCCCGCGCCCGCATGCGCGTCCTGGTCAAGCGCATCCTGAAAAAGTACGGCTACCCGCCCGATCTTGAGCAGGAAGCCGTGCAAACCGTGTTGGCGCAAGCTGAAGTGATGTTGCGGGAAGTTGCAATCACGGCATAGAGGCGTCTGGGCCGAATGAACGGCGCAATTCTCGCCAACAGTTGGTTACCTATTAGCTAAAAAGGAGGATGTCGGTGGGTGATAGCGACGACAGCACAAACTCTATCATGATGGACAGCAAGGCCTTCAAAGCAATGCAGTTCTACGGCGACAATTACGAAACGCTGTTATTCAAATCGCTAGGCGCCAAGCACGGAAAACACGTTCTCGGAACCCTACCGCGCCACTGTCGGTTCTGCGGGAAAGAAAGCCCAGACGTAAGCTTCTCAAATGACGCTCACGCGGTGCCAGCTTTCGTTGGAAACAAAGTTCTGTTTTCCCGATACGAATGTAACACTTGCAACGATCGCTTCTCAGAATTCGAAGACGATTTCGCCAAAATGACGATGGGAGATCGCGCTGTTGGGAGGGTGGCCAAGCGCAAGGGCTTCGCATCGTTAAAGGCGAAAGATAAGCGATCTAGTTGGGAGCATACACCCACAGGCGTGTTGATTAAACAATACGAAGAAGATGGAATATTCACACTCGACCCTGAGAACTCGTCACTTGTCGTCAAGCACGATACGCAGCCATTCAGGCGTCTTGGAGTTTACAAATGCCTGTCGAAGTGTGCTTACACACTTTTGCCTGATAGTGAGCTAGACAATTTCACAGAACTTCGAGAGTGGCTCAAGGAAAAAGACGTTGAGACGTCGAAAGTATATGGAGATGGTAATCATCTGTGTCTCCAAACATTTGTACCCGGCCCAAAGCCATTTCCCGACGCTATAATTGCTCTTTTGAAAAGAAAGACTGAAATTTACGCTCCATATTTGACGTTTTTCATTGCTTTTGGGAATTGGACCTATCAGATATTCCCTCCATGCCCAAAGAAAGACGTAGCGTTTATTGGAAAAACAATCCCTTTGATTTTTTATCCTCATCTTTACCAGCTTCAGCCGTGGCTTGCCACCTCCGCTATCCAATCCAGTATGTTAGGTCTTGATGACCCCGAGCGCAGATCGGAATTCAAACAAGTCAATATGCACGTTGAAGTGACGGCCGAGGCAGCCCCAACTTCGTCCCCGCCTTCAGGCGGTGACCGATAGGTCCAAGACCGGCACCGAGGCCTTCTTGAAATCGGCCGACCCTGACCGCTATTACATTTCGGGGCCTGAGTTCAGATTGCTGCTTAAAGGCCGGCGCAGCTGGGCGCGCCCGCCCGGTTATGTTGGGTTGCCGACCAGCCTGGGAAGATGGGACGTTCGGCGCTGGGCTTCGCCTCTTGAACCGGAAGGAATGAAGACCAGCGCGTCGGAGATGAACGAAAAGCGATCACGCGTCTTGCACATCGCCACATCACGCGAAAACTAAATCCATACATTTTAATAATTCCCAGAGCTGGCGTTGACGGTGATGATGTAATTGCCAATTCACTCGTTCGGAGCGTAAGTCGGTTCGAGATGGGCATGAAAACCTCTCCAAGACTGGACGAGATGCAATACAATCAATGACTTGGGAGACAAGTCGTAGACAACTCAACGGTCTTAAGAGGCGGCTCCTGATAGGCCGCAGACGCTAGCTTTTGCACCCTGCATCTGCGGATCGTGGCAGTGGGAAATCAGGCTCTCTTTGCGAGCCTGCTAAGAGTTGATCGTGAGCAGCCGGTAGCGGAAACGATACTGTTCCAGCTTTGGCCGTCTTTAAGCATTTTCACTATGGCGGCGTTCCGTTTCGCATCTTCGGGGCGTCCTTTATATAGACCGCCGGCTTTCGCCTTCTCGATGCCTTGCGCTTGCCGCCGCCGACGATCCTCGTAGTCTTTGCGGGCGATGGCCGCGAGCATATCAAGCATCATGCCGTTGATTGCGCCGAACATGCGGCCGGTGAACTCGTCGGCCGTCGGTGTCATCATCATATGGGAGGTCGGCAAGTCCAAGGCGACAACCCGCACCTTCCGATCGTCGATCTCACGCTTCAGGCGATCCCAATCCGTGGCATTCAGGCGGCTTAGGCGGTCGACTTGCTCGATTAGCAGAATGTCGCCCGGCTGGCAGTCAGCGAGCAGCCGAAAAAGCTCTGGACGCTGGAGCGACGCCCCACTCTCATTTTCGACGTAGGTTGCGGCAATGGCCAATCCCTTGTCCTTCGCAAACGCCTCAAGATCGGCTTTTGCCCGTTTAGCGTCCTGCTCTTTGGTCGATGCGCGTAAATAGGCCCGAACGAACATAAAAAAACCTCACAGTTCGATTTGAATGGTTCGCTATTATGCAGTTCGATTTGAGTTGTCAAATTGAATTAAAGAACCTAGATGGTGGGTAGTGCGTGAACAGTACACCCTAAGCGAACCGTTTTCAGCTATCGCGTTGAGCTTGATTATCTCGACAAACGCCAACCATTTTTAATTGTGTGAAAAATGTGCAAGTGGGCTTGCACCGGCGGCCAGTGCAAAGTAGTCTTTAATGCAGGGCGTCGAACTGCGTTGATCCGCCCCTTGCATAGCCGCCCAAGCCGGGCGGCTTTTTTGTTTCCCACCTTCGCGAGCCTCGATCTCTAGCGCAGTTACGCTGGAGCGCTCCCGCGTGCTTTTTGGGCTTGGACCATGATGACGAAACTTGAGAATACCATCACTGTTGCCGAAAGTGCGCGCCTCGCCGACGTCCCGCATCAAACGGTTTCTGGCTGGATCGAGCGCTGGCCTTCGATCGTAGCAACCACGAGCCGGCCGCGCCGCCTTTACACACAAAAAATTCTCGAAATCATCCGCGCTCGCGAATTGGTTTTCGGCCGTGAGACCGCCTGACGCACAGGCCATCGACGTTTCAAAGCCCGGCCCAGCGCCGGGCTTTTTTGTTGCCTGAAACGCCACGTCCGGCATTGAGCAAGTATCCACGTTTTTCTGCACGGATACATTGGATAAAAAGCCAGCAAAAACAGCATTTTAAACAGGGATAATACGCGGCTGGAGACGGCCGCGTATTAGTAGTTTTCAGCGTGGTTGAGAAATCCTCCAAAACACAGACGGGTGGATGGCCCTCGACCGTATTGTTGACGCGCTCTGAGATGCGCACGATCGACGACTTCGCGCACGTGGCCGAGTGTAATGTCGTGGTCACAATAATGCCCCCCGTCTCCGGCGACGCTGAAAGCCTTCAGCATTGTGCAAAGGCTCGTTCCGACTTGAACGACATGCTCAAGAGGCGCGGAACAGCCCTGCTCGCCCTAACCGTCTTTGAGAAGACGCCGACGGGCGACCTCCACGGCCACATGCTCGCACGCATCGACCGCGAGAACTTCGATATTCTCGAAAAATGGGCCTGCCGCTATCCCAGCCGGGTCATTGATGTTCGACGCATCTATGACCGTGCCGGTCTTGTCGCCTACCTCCAGAAGCAACGACAATGGCTCGGGCCGGAGATCGAGAGGAAACTCACGAGGCGGCGGGGAAAGCGCCACCCGAAATACCAGAGAGGCGAACCGTTTCGAGGCAGGCGCGTGTCGCAGACGAAAGCGGCGGCTGCTCTACTGGCCAAAATCGAGGCGAACCGGGCAAATGTGTCAACTCTCCGTGCCCGAAGGCTGGCCCACTTGACGGCTCGCAGCGTGTCGATCGCGTCTCTGCCAAAGCTGATCCCACCGGACCCGCCTCCCAAAAGAAAACCGCCTCCGAAGCGGAAGCCTCGAAAGCGGCAGCAAAGATAAACGGTTCCCAAACCGCTGCCGACAACACTACCAGCCAAAGGCCGCAAAACCAAGGTCTATAAGGCCGAAATCAACAGCCGGTGCCGGGTTCCAACGCCCAAAGCTAACAAAAGGCATCGATCTCACAACCACTCCATCGCCGCCAAATTTGACCGCCCCGCGACTTCGCCCGGCGGATCGCATTCGCGCGCTCATCATGCCGACCGGCCGCCCTTGGCGCGCCCTTCGGCTCTAATCAAAGGAAAAACCCAATGCCTGTGAACCATGGTCTCAAGCCCATTCGTCGCCGTCCTGCGCCTCGCGGCGAGCCGATGCGCTTCATCTTGGAAGTCGCCCTGCTGCACGATACCAACGACTGTCTAATCTGGCCGCATGGTCGGAATGCCGACGGCTACGGTCGCATACGCATCGGTAAAAAGCACGAATACGCGCACCGGTTCGTTTGCAAGCGCGCTCATGGTGCCCCGACGACACGCAAGCATCAGGCTGCGCATACATGCGGTCGCGGACATGATGGCTGCATCGCGCCGGCTCATCTGGAGTGGAAGACGTCGAAAGAGAACGCGGCAGATCGGATCGCTCACGGCACAAGCATCTTCCGCAAGCAGACCCCGCGCAGGGTCGAAGCGATCCGCAATCTCCGAGGCGTGATGCAACATCGCACGTTGGGCAAACTCTTTCGGTTGAGCGGCGGTGCCGTGAGCAGGATCGTCCGGCGGCGCACCCACCGCGCCTAAGAAATCCGTCTGATCCTCACTAACGCGCCCCACGGTGCTCCCTGACCCATTCCTGTTTAATCTGACCAAGCCAAACCTGTGTGCCCGCTCGCGGCCCGCACGGACGGGCTTGGCTTTGCCAGACGGTGCCACATGACAAAAACCGAACACGCGACCGCAATGTCTCTTTGCAGTTACCACAAAGATAGGCCAATCCGGCTTGACACGGCCGCAAGGATCGCGTTCCCCGATGGATCGATGGGAACGAAAGGCTTGCGCAGGGAACGCGACGCCGGTCGCCTCGAAACCGCTATTATTGCCGGCCGGGAATACGTGACCTTGGCCGCGATCGAAAGGATGGTCCAGGCATGCCGCGTCCCTCCAAAGGTGCCCGCCTTGTCTGGCGAGACGAATACCGGAAAAAAGACGGGTCGCTTATGCACCGCGCCGGCTGGTACATCGAGGACGGCGGACGACGATACAGCACTGGCTGCGGCAGAGCTGACGTTGCAGAGGCTGAAAAACAACTCGGGGTCCATATCGCGCAAAAGCACGCGCCAGCGCGCCAGCGCAACCGTGACCCCGATCAGGTAAAGATTTCCGACGTTATCAACGTCTACGGTGCCGAGGTAGCGGTCCACCATGCGAGGCCGGCCGAGACAGCGGCACGCCTCACGGCCATCCTGAAGTTTTTCGGTCGCCTCACTCTGTCCGACATCAACGGCAAGCTCTGCCGCGACTATGCCGGACAAGCCGCCTCTCCAGCGGCCGCCCGCCGCCAACTAGAAGACCTCCGCGCCGCCCTGAAGCACTATTACGAGGAAGGCTTTGTGACCTCGATCCCGGCAATCGTTTTGCCGGAGAAGGCCGCAGGCCGCCAGCGCTGGCTTACACGCAGCGAGGCCGCGCGTTTGATCCTCGCGGCATGGCGAATGAGACAGACATGGAAGGGCGTCGCCAGCGACCGCCGGACAGGCCAGCACGTCGCCCGGTTCATTCTGGTAGCTCTCTATACCGGCACGCGGTCCGGGGCGGTCTGTAACGCCGCCATTCGGCTGACTGAGGGCCAAGGCCATGTAGATCTCGATCGCGGCGTTTTCTACCGCCGCGCCGATGGCGTGCGCGAGACAAAGAAGCGCCAGCCTCCAGTGAGGCTCCCCGACCGCCTTTTGTCGCACATTCGCCGATGGGCGACGACGCCTGTGCAGATCAAAACGAAGGCGCGAGGCAAGAGCCTTACGATCGGCCGGATGATCGCTCACGACTTCGTCGTCGAATGGCAGGGGCAACCCGTCGGATCGCTCCGCAAGGCGTTCGCCAGCGCGTGCGAAGCCGCCGGCCTTGGCTGGTACGACGAAGCCGGCGACTTCCAAACCGACGTAACGCCCCACGCTCTCCGCCACACTGCCGCAACGTGGTTGATGCAGAACGGCGAAGACCTGTCGTTGGCGGCCGACTACCTTGGCATGACGGAGGCGGTTCTTCGGCAGACTTATTATCACCACCATCCCGACTTCCAAGCAGGGACGGCCGAAAGGATCACGGCAAAGGGTCCGGCTCTGAAGGTGAAAAGCAACGTAGTCCGGATGCGCTAGCGCTGAAAGCCTGAAGTTTTGTGTCCAACGCGTTCAATCACACAGAAACGTCAGTTACTTCACTGCAGAGCCCTTATCCTACCCGCGAGTTGCTGTTGAAGGGTGGCCAATCCCTGATCGTTGTTGTGATAATGGATATAGCGAATGTGCCGGAGGTCAAACGGCACGTCCTCTGGTTGACGAGTGATGAGGATCACCTCGCGACCTAAGGAGTGTGCGATCCCTGCTTCATAGAACACATTGGGGTTTCGACCAGATAAATCGCATACGACAATGCTGGACCTGTCGATCAACGACACAACATCTTGGATGACCGTGTGGTGCTCCCATATGTTGTCGGCACGATTGCACCTCATGTTTGCCTCGACCGCAGCCGCTTCAATGGCCCGGTAAACGGGGGCGAAGCCTGCTTCGAAAGGCATCATTGCAGATACTTGTTGGGTATCGATACGCGGTGGCGAGTTAAGTGTGAAGACCGTCGGGGAATTTCGGATGGCCGTGGTCAGTCGGAAAAGCGTCCGATACAGGTCGCCCTCTTGAACGCTCCAATGCGTATGTGTCCAGTCAAACTGCCTTCCATGGGTCGACAGGCCAAGCTCCGCTGCGACGGCGCGAAGGCGGTCTTGCGCGATAGGCGGGACGGTAAGATCATATTGATATCGAAGGGAAAGATTTGAAGGCCCTTGCCCCAACACTTGCACTGATCCTACCCGAGCGAAATCTTCCGCGTCTTGGCCTTCTGCCATGAACAATGAGGGAAGCAACGCCAACGCAGAATAATCTGTGCGGCCATCGACGACATACCCATGTTGGGTCGGACCGCGACTTGAGGGATAATCAATGACCCCCTGTGGATCATCAGGCCAACCTTGGCCATAAATAATACGATTGAACGGCATAATGTCCCCTACGTCGAAGCGGCCAGTGCACTGCTATAGCAGTGGCAAGCTCTCTCAGCTAGAACAGGGATAGAACCTACTTCCTACCTACCTGAAACCTACCTGAAACCTCGGAATTAATTAGGAACAAGCAGCTTCAGCGGCAACAAAAGAGACCGGAAATCCGCCCTTTTTCTGGCAAATCGCCTTGTTCGGGACGAGGGGGTCGCAGGTTCAAATCCTGCCACTCCGACCAGAAAAAACAGACACTTAGGTGTTTGTTCTCCCGACCCACAAGATAGCTTGATGCAAACCGGCCGCGTCGGCGTCGCTGTCAGCATGGTGTTTTGACGCGACAACCTTCCGCGCTACCTCGATAATAGGAATGCCGCCGAGACAGCGGCCGGAACGAGGTTTGCGGAAGATGAATTTGTTGATTTCAAGCCGGCTGTCAGCGCTGCTCGCTTTGTCCTTGGCGGCAGGCTGCTCATCGCTGGGCAGCGCGGTGAACCCGGCGAAATACGACAGCATGACATGCGCCGAGCTCAACAACGCGGTAGGCGATACCGCGCGCGACATCTCGCAAACCGCCATCACCCGCGGCAGGGTCACCAACACCAGCGTTCCCAACTGGCTGCTCGGCGGCACGCGCGTGAAGAGCGCAGTGGCCAACCGTGAGACGGCCAGAATCGAACTGCTGAAGCAGCGGCAAGAGGCCATTGTCGCGACAAGAGCCAACAGATGTCCCAGGTCAGCGGGCTAAGCGAACTGGCCCTACCCTGACTATCTGCTCAACGTCACGCCTTAAGCACTCAGCCGGAAGCGCGTGACATCGATCGCCGCAGCCATCAGCGTCTGGGTGTAGGCGGCCTGCGGGTTGCTGAATATCTGTTCGGTCGGGCCTTCCTCGACGATCTTGCCCTGCCTCATGACGATGATGTAGTCGGCCATGGCGCGCACCACGGAGAGATCGTGGCTGATGAAGAGGTAGGATAGTTCGTGGTCGGCCTGCAGCTTGCGCAGCAATTCGACGATCTGCTTCTGCACCGAGCGGTCGAGCGCCGAAGTCGGCTCGTCCAGCACCACCAGTTTGGGCTTCAGGATCACGGCACGCGCGATGGCGATGCGCTGGCGTTGGCCGCCGGAGAATTCGTGCGGGTAGCGGTTGCGTGCGTTGGGATCGAGGCCGACCTCGAGCAAGGCCTCGACGGCGCGCTGATCGCGTTGCTTGCCTGACAGGTTCGGCTCATGCACCAGAAGCCCTTCGGTGATGATCTGGCCGACGGTCATGCGCGGCGACAGCGAGCCGAACGGATCCTGGAAGACGAGTTGCATCTCCCGCCGCAGCGGCCGCATCGCCTGGCGGTCGGCGGTGGAGATGTCGCGGTCGCCGAAGCGGATGACACCGTCGCTGGGCAACAGGCGCAGAAGTGCGCGGCCGAGCGTCGATTTTCCCGAACCGGATTCGCCGACGATACCGATGGTCTGGTTGCGCTTCAGCCGGATCGAAATGTGATCGACGGCGCGCAAAAGCAGCGGCTCGCCGGCAAGGAAGCCACCGCCGATCTTGAAGGTTACCTCGACATTCCTGCCCTCGAGCAGCACCGGTGCGTTGGCCGGCGGCGCCGCCTTGGTGCCGGTCGGCTCGGCGGCCAGCAGCATTTTCGTATAGGCATGCTGGGGATTGGCGAACAGCGCTTCCGCCTCGCCTTCCTCGACGACTTCGCCATAGCGCATGACATAGACGCGGTCGGCAAAGCGCCTGACAATGCCGAGGTCGTGGGTGATAAAGACGATGGCCATGCCGAGCTTGCGCTGCAGTTCGGCGAGGAGAACCAGGATCTGCGCCTGGATGGTGACGTCGAGCGCCGTCGTCGGCTCGTCGGCGATCAGGATGTCGGGGTCGTTGGCCAATGCCATGGCGATCATGACGCGCTGGCGCTGGCCACCCGACATTTCGTGCGGATAGGATTTCATCCGCCGCTCGGGATCAGGAATATGCACCAGCCGCAAGAGCTTGAGCGCCTCCTCGCGCGCCTCGGCAGCGTTCAGCCCGCGGTGCTTGCGGATCGGTTCGATAAGCTGGTTGCCGATCGAATAGAGTGGATCGAGCGAGGTCATCGGCTCCTGGAAGATCATGCTGATCTTGGCGCCGCGCACCTTGTTGAGGTCGGGCTTGCTCATGGTCAAAAGGTTGCGGCCGCGATAATCGACGTGACCCGTCGCCTCGCCATTGGACGCCAGCAGGCTCATCGCCGCCATCATGGTTTGGCTCTTGCCGGATCCGGATTCGCCGACCACGGCAACGGTTTCACCTGCCTTGACGTGGATGTTGATGCCCTTGACCGCTTCGACCGCGCCGTCGAGCGTGCGGAAGCGGACGCGAAGGTCCTTGACGCTGAGGATCGTTTCGGGCGTTTCCATCGCAACGGTCCTCATCTTATCGGTCCCCATCTTTATCGGTCCAATCTTCATCGGTCTCTTGGATCGAGCGCGTCGCGCAGGCCGTCGCCGACGAAGTTGAGCGCAAACAGCGTCGACACGAGGAAGAAGGCGGGGAACAAAAGCAGCCAGTTGGCGGTGCCGATGTTCTTGGCGCCGACCGAGATGAGCACGCCCCAGCTGGTCATCGGTTCCTGCACGCCAAGGCCGAGGAAGGACAGGAAGCTTTCCAGGATGATGACCTGCGGCACCAGCAGCGTCATGTAGATCACCACTGGTCCGAGCAGATTGGGGATGACATGGCGCAGCAGGATGCCGCGCTGGCCGACGCCCATGGCTTCGGCCGCCTGGACATACTCCTGCCGCCGGATCGACAGCGCCTGGCCGCGCACGATGCGCGCCATGTCGAGCCACAGCACCGCTCCCACCGCCAGGAACATCAGCACGAAGTTGCGGCCGAAGAACACCACCAGCATGATGACAAAGAAAATGAAGGGCAAGGAATAGAGCACGTCGACGATGCGCATCATCACCTCGTCGATCTTGCCGCCGGAAAAGCCGGCCGCCGCCCCGTAGAGGACGCCGATGACCACAGCGACAATGCCGGCAAGCAGGCCGATGGCCAGCGAGATGCGCCCTGCCATCAGCGTTCGCGAGAGAAGATCGCGACCGGTGTTGTCGGTGCCGAACAGGAAGTACTGCTGTTTGACCGACGCAGTCATAGTCAATTCGAGCCCGTCGCCCGATTTGCTCACTATCTTGGTATCGTCGAAGGCATCGGAGCGGTCGAGATAGCGGATGTTGCGGTCGTCGATCGGTTTGGTCGAGGTGACGGTGACGGTGACGCGACTGCCGTCCAGTTTCCACTCCTTGATGTCGACGCGCATGCGCTTGATGGCATCCTTGAGCGCCGTCTCGATCATGTCGGGCTCCGGATAGGCTGAAAAGCTTGGCGGCGTGCGCACATAGTCGGCATAGATGGTGGTGTACTGATGCGGCACGAACCAGGGGCCGAAGATGCTGATGACGCCAATGAAGGCCAGGTAATAGAGGCTGAACATGGCGGCGCGGTTGGCTTTGAGGCGCGCCCATGCGTCGCCCCAGAGCGAGCGGCCGACGACGGCCGGCGGAGCGGCGGCGGCTGTGATGTCAGTCATAGCGCACCCTCAGTCATAGCGTACCCTCGGGTCGACGACCGCGTACATGACGTCGACGATCAGGTTGAAGACGATGGTGAAGAGCGCGATCACCACCACGGTCCCCATCACCAGCGTGTAGTCGCGGTTGAGCGCGGCATCGACGAAATAGCGGCCGACACCGGGAATGGAGAAGATGGTCTCGACGATGACCGAACCGGTGAGCAGCGCCGCGGCTGCCGGGCCGGTGAAGGAAACGATCGGCAGGATGGCGCCGCGCAGCGCGTGCTTGACCACCACCGACCAGTCGGAGAGGCCGAGCGCACGCGCCGTTCGGATATGATGCGAACGCAAGCTCTCGATCATCGACCCGCGCATCAGGCGGGCAACGATGGCGATCTGCGGCAAGGCCAGCGTCAGCACCGGGCCGATCTTGTTGATCAATGCGCCATCACCCCAGCCGCCGATCGGCAACAGCTTCCAGGTCAATCCGAACACCAGCTGAATCACAGGAGCGATGACGAAGGTGGGGATAGTGCTGCCGGCGGTCGCCAGCGCAATCACCGTATAGTCGCCAAGCTTGTTCTGGTTTAGCGCGGCGATGGTGCCGAGCACCGAACCAAGCAGCAGCGCCAGGATCAGCGCGGAGGTGCCGAGCTGGACCGATATCGGCAGCCCCTTGGCAAACAGTTCGGTGACGGTGAAGTCAGGCAAATTGTAGCTCGGCCCGAAATTGCCGCGCAGGAGATTGCCGAGATAGTGGGCATATTGCAGCCAGAGCGGATCGTCGAGGCCGAACTGTGCTTCCAGATTGGCCCTGATCTCGGGACTGAGGCCCCGCTCCTGATTGAAAGGGCCGCCCGGTGCGACGCGTATCAGGAAGAACGCCATTGTCACGATGACGAACAGCGTCGGAATGGCGGTCAAAAGCCGCCGTAAGATGTATCGCAGCATCGGCGCCCCGCTTCGGCCAGAGCGACATACGTCCATGCAGACGCATTGCCACGCTCCGGCGCCAAATCTTCGCACCGGGCTTGCCGAAAATCGACCACGACTTTCGGACCGGTGCGATGACCGACCAGTCCGCCGCGCCCAAATGGGGCGCGGCGGTCCAGTCAAGGATGATTATCAGTCCTTGGAGACGAAGCGGGACGGATGGATGTCCATCACATTGTCATCGAAGCCATGCAGCTTCGAGGAAACGATATCGTGGAAGCTGTAGTAGAGAAGCGGAATGTTGCCGACGTCATCGACAAGGATGCGCTCGGCCTCAGTGAGGTCCTTCATGCGCTCTTCCGGCTTGCCGCCGGCAGCCGCGGCCTTGTCCATGGCCGCCTCATATGCCGGGCTGACGTAGTTCGAATAGTTGTTGCCGCTGGCCTTGCGGGTGATGCCGAGGAAGGTCTCGGGATCCTTGTAGTCGGCGATCCAGGCGGCACGCGCCACGTCGTAGTTGCCCTTCTGCTCGAGGAAGGAATAGTGGGTCTTGGTATCGGTGTTGAGCAGCGTGATCTCGACGCCAAGCGGCTTCAACTGTTCCTGGATGGCAACCGCGGTGTTCTTGTGGTTTTCCGAGGTGTTGTAGCGGATCTCCATCTTCAGCGGATGCTCGGGCGTATAGCCGAGTTTCTCAAGGATCTTCTTGGCGGCGTCCTCGCGGTCGATCTGCGGCATGTCGGCGTATTTGGCCATTGCCGGCGTGTAGCCTGCGATGCCCGGAGGCACCATCGAATAGCCAGGCAGCATGGAATTCTGCCAGACCTTTTCGGCCAGGAAGTCGCGGTCGATCGCCATCGAGATGGCGTTGCGCAGCTCGACATTGTCCCACGGTGCCTTGTCGGTCTTGATCGCGTAATAGTAGGTGCCGAGATACGGTCCGACACGGACCTGATCGCCGAACTTGGTCTTGAGGTCAGCGAGCTGTTCGGTCGGCAAGTCGCCGTAGCTGTCGAGTTCGCCGGCCTCGAAGCGCTTCATCGCCGATGAGCGGTCTTCGGTCGGGATGTAGTTGACGACGTCCATCTTGACGGTCGCGGCATCCCAGAATTTCGGATTCTTGACCAGCTTCATGTGATCGTTGGGAATCCACTCGGCCAGCGTATAGGCGCCGTTCGAAACGAGATTGCCCGCCTTGATCCAGTCGGCGCCGAGCTTGTCGATCGAGGCCTTGTTGACCGGGTAGGTAGCCTGGTGGGTCAGCATCTCCAGGAAGTATGGCGTCGGCGCCTTCAGCGTCACTTCCAGGGTGTTGGCGTCGATCGCCTTGACGCCCATGTCCTCGGGCTTGCCTTTCTTGGTGTTGACTTCCTCGGCGTTCTTCACGGGATAGAGCATGGAAGCGTATTCGGCGGCGGTCGCCGGATCCTCCAGCCTACGGAAGGAATAGACGAAGTCGTCCGCCGTCACCGGGCTGCCATCCGACCACAAGCCGTCCTTGCGCAGCTTGAAGGTGTAGACGGTGCCGTCATCAGATACCGTCCAGCTTTCGGCGGCGCCCGGGATGAGGTTCGTCTTCTGATCGTGCATGACCAGTCCCTGGAACAGGTCGCGTATGATATCGGCTTCGTAGACGGTCGAGGTCTTGTGCGGATCGACCGTCTCCGCTTCGGCGGCGCTGCCTCTGTTATAGACGGTCTCGGCAAGGGCCGGCGTCAGGAACGTGCCTGCGGCAAAGGTCATGGTCGCGGCGACAAGCGTCGCCTTCAGCATATTTTTCAGCATGAAGTCTCTCCCTGTGGCGCTGCCCATCGGCTGCGCCTTACGAGTGTTGACGCCCCGGAACCGATTTCTGGCCCCTTCGAGCGCGCCGCCGGTTCCCGTTCCGGCAGCTGGTGGCAGGAGACTAGACAGACGGAAATATTATTTCAACCGAGTCTTGCTTGACGCTAAGTGAGCATCCTCACCTTAAACCAGCCATAGCTATTCTATATTACAAGGTCCAATTGGGTGCAGCTTGCGGTTGTCCTGTAATTTTGCGTTTTGCCCTCAGCAGTTGTAATTGGCGCAACCATCTGGAAACATTCCAGGAATGGAGTTCGTGGCCAAGCTCAACGAAAGTACCTAAGAAGCCCGAATGGAAAACGTGGCGCCGGTTGCGCGGATCATGATCTTTTTTGAAGCCGGACGGCGTCCCTGAAAGATCAGCCTACCTTGCCGACAAACCAGCCCAGGGCCGGCAGCAACAGCCCCTCCTCCTGCAGGACGGCACCGCCACCCAGGGCGATCGCCTCGACAAGCTGGAGATCCGGCGGCAGTCGCCAGTCGGCCGGCTTGTCGGCGAAATTGAAGACGCAGAGCAATATCTCGTCCTCGCCCTGCCGGATGAAGGCAAGGAAATCGCCGTCGGTATCGAGAAAGCGGATCGGGCCCTTGACCAGCGCCAGATGCGCCTTGCGCAAGGCGAGCATCGTCCGGTAGCCGGCGAGCACGGACTTGTCGTCGGCGTTCTGGATATCGACCGCCCGAGCGCGGTGGCTTTCCGGCACCGGCAGCCAGGGTTTTCCCGAGGAAAACCCGGCATTGTCGGCGCCCGCTTCCCAGACCATCGGTGTGCGGCAGCCGTCCCTGCCCTTTACCCCCGGCCAGAAACGGATGCCGACGGGATCGCGCAGATCCTCGAAGGTCAGTTCCGCCTCCTCCAGCCCAAGCTCTTCGCCTTGGTAGAGACAGATCGAGCCCCGCAGGCAGGAGAGCAAAGCGATAGCGAATGTCGCCACCGCATCTGGATCGCCGCCCGGCCGCGTCCAGCGGCTGACATGGCGCACGACATCGTGGTTGGAGAACGCCCAGCAGACCCAGCCGTCGGCGACAGCTGCCTCGAAGGCCTCGACGCAGCCGCGCACATGGGCGGCTGAGAATTGCGGGCCGAGCAGGTCGAAGGTGTAGCACATGTTGAGCTTGTCGCCGCCGGATGTGTAGGCGGCCAGCGTCTGCAGCGAGCGGCCTTCGTCGCCGACCTCGCCGACACTGGCGCGGCCGTCATATTCGTCGAGCAAAGCGCGGAAGCGCCTGAGGAAATCGAGGTTTTCCGGTTGCGTCTTGTCGAACAGGTGCTCCTGGAAGAGATAGGTGTTGGTTTCGCCGTTGGTGCCGGCGACGCTCGACGCCAGCGGCGGGTTGCTGCGCAGCCAGCGGTCGTGGACATAGTAGTTGACCGTATCCAGGCGGAAGCCGTCGACGCCGCGCTCGAGCCAGAACCGCACCGTCTGCAACAACGCGTCTTGAACCTCAGGATTGTGGAAGTTGAGGTCCGGCTGCGAGGCGAGGAAATTGTGCATGTAGTATTGCCGGCGGGTCGCGTCCCACTCCCAGGCCGGGCCGCCGAAGACCGACAGCCAGTTGTTGGGCGCGTTGCCGTCCGGCCTGGTGTCGGCCCAGACATACCAGTCAGCCTTGGGATTATCCTTGCTGGCACGGCTCTCTACAAACCATTCGTGCTTGTCGGAGGAGTGCGACAACACCTGATCGATGATCACCTTCAGGCCGAGCCTGTGCGCCTCGGCAACCAGCGCGTCAAAGTCGTCGAGCGTGCCGAACATCGGATCGACCGCCTGATAGTCGGAGACGTCGTAGCCCATATCGGCCATTGGCGATTTGAAGAAGGGCGACAGCCAGACGGCGTCGACGCCGAGCGAGGCGACGTGCGCCAGCCGTGAGGTGATGCCTGAGAGGTCGCCGCTGCCGTCGCCGGTGGTGTCCTGGAAGGAGCGAGGATAGATCTGGTAGATGACGCAGCCGCGCCACCAGTCGGCGCTCTGTTCGGGTCCCGGCTGGGCATTGTCGTCGGCCATCACGGACCCTTCCTGGCGCGGGCCTTTGCGGTCCGGCGCTCGATCATGAAACTGACACTGCGGCCGGGCAGCGGCCACGCGAGGTCGACCGCTTGCGCTTCAACAGCCGGCTGCCATTCAAACCCTTGCCGCGCGGGCAGCGTGAAGACGCATTGGCGGCGATCGCCATTGACGATCACAGCCAGGCGGCCTTCCCCGCCATCGCCGAGCAGCATGACGAGGCGATGGCGCGAGCCATCGTTCCAGTCGGCTTCGCTGAGCGGAGCGCCGGTCTCGGTCAGCCAGGCGACGTCGGGCGTTTCAGAACCGGCCGGCGGCTCTCCGGTCAGGAAGCGCGTATCGGAAAGCGCCGGCACCGCGCCGCGCAGAGCTGCGAGCACGGACACATGGGCTTCCAGCCCGACGTCGCGCCCGGCCCAGTCGAGCCAGGTGATGGCGTTGTCCTGCGCATAGGCGTTGTTGTTGCCCCCTTGCGTGCGGCCGAATTCATCGCCCGCCGTCAGCATGATGGTGCCGCGCGAGGCAAATAGAGTGGCGAGCAGCGCGAAGCGATCATGGGAACGGGCCTCGGCAATCGCCTTGTCCGAGGTTTCGCCCTCGACGCCGTTGTTCCAGGACAGGTTCTCATTGTGGCCGTCGCGGTTCTTCTCGCCATTGGCCTGGTTGTGCTTGGCTTCATAAGCGACGATATCGGCCAGCGTCATGCCATCGTGCGCGGCGATGAAGTTGACCGTGCGGCTGGCGGATTGGCCCTCCCTGCCGAACACATCGGAGGAGCCGGCGAGCCTTGTCGCCAGCGCACCGACCGCGCCGGCATCGCCGCGCCAGAAGCGCCTGACGTCGTCGCGGTAGCGGTCGTTCCATTCCAGGTAAGGCGGCCGGAAATTGCCGAGCTGATAGCCATTCGGGCCGATGTCCCACGGCTCGGCGATCAGCACCCTATCGGCAAGCAGAGGATCGCCAGCGATGGTATCGAGCAACGGGGCCGCCGGATCGAATACGCCAGCGACGCGGCCGAGGACCGGCGTCAGGTCGAAGCGGAAACCGTCGACGCCGGCATGGCGGACGAAATGGCGCAGCGTGTCGAGTACCATGTCGCGAACGACCGGATGGTCGCAGGCAATGGTATTGCCGGTGCCGGTATCGTTGGCCAACCTGCCGTCCGGCTCGCTGCGGTAGTAGGCTTGATTGTCGAGGCCGCGCAGCGACAGCGTCGGCCCGAGCCGGTCACTTTCGCCGGTATGATTGAAGACGAGATCGAGGATGGTGCCAATGCCAGCCCTGCGCAGCACCCTCACAGTATCGCGCAACTCGGCGAGGCCGCCGGGCGCCAGGCGCGGGTCGAGCGCCATGAAGGTGACTGGGTTGTAGCCCCATGCGTTGCTGAGGCCGAGCGGCGGCAAATGGCGCTCATCGATCCATGCCGTCACGGGCATCAGCTCAACGGCGGAGACGCCGATCTTTCTGAGGTGTTCGAGGATGGCCGGATGCGCAAGTGCCGCAATGGTGCCGCGCTGCGCTTGGGGCACGTCCGGATGCAGTCTGGTGAAGGAACGGACATTGAGTTCGTAGATCAGACCGCCCGGCTGGAACAAAGGCGCCTTGGCCGGCAGCGGCTTGGGCAGCGCGCGGGCGACGGTCTTCGGCATCAGCGGCGCGGTATCGGTGCCTTCGTTGCGCCGGGCGGCAAGCCGCCAATGATGCTGGTAGGGCCGGTCGATCTCGACGGCGTAGGGATCGGTGAGCAGCTTGTCGGGATCGAACCACAGCCCGCGCTCCGGCGCATATTCGCCGTCGGCGCGAAAGCCGTAGCGCGTACCCGCGGCAAGGCCGGCGACGAACAGCGCATGGACGCCCTCGCTTTCCGGCTGAAGTTCGAGCCGGTCGATTTCACGGGCGCCGGTGTCGTCGAAGATCGACACCCACAGGCGCCGCGCGGATGACGACCAGGCGGCGAAGCGGATGCCTTCGGGAGTGACGGTTGCGCCGAGCTGGGTCATCGGCGCATCCTCCACTCTCCCCCTTGTGGGGAGGGTCGCGAACGAAGTGAGCGGGGTGGGGGTCGGCGCGGGGAAAGCGCTTTACGAGCACCCCCAACCCGATCCGCTGCGCGGATCGACCCTCCCCACAAGGGGGAGGGTAAAGACGTCACCACCCTCAAGTAATCACGCTCGGCTTGTTGCGCCCGGTGTGGCTCTTGATCCCGGCGATATCATCGGCAGCCGCGATCAGGTCAGCGAGCGCCTCTTGCGTGTCGAGATCATGCCGCGCTCTGTCCGGCTCGTAGCGCTCGATGTAGACGCGCAGCGTAGCACCCGACGTGCCGGTGCCGGACAAACGAAACACGACACGCGAGCCGCCTTCGAACAGGATGCGGATGCCCTGGTTCTTGCTCACCGAACCGTCGACGGGATCGTGATAGGCGAAGTCGTCAGCATTGGCGATCTTCAGGCCGCGCACGCTGGTGCCGGGCAGCGAAGCGAGCTTCGCGCGCAACTCGTCGACCAGGGCGTTGGCGCGCTCGGTTTCGACCTCCTCATAGTCATGACGTGAATAGTAATTGCGGCCGTAGGTCGCCCAATGTTCGGTGACGACGTCCTTGCAGCTTTCGCCGCGCACGGCCAGGATGTTCAGCCACAACAGCACCGCCCACAGCCCGTCCTTTTCACGGACATGGTTCGAGCCGGTTCCGGCGCTTTCCTCGCCGCAGATCGTTGCCATGCCGGCATCGAGCAGATTGCCGAAGAACTTCCAACCGGTCGGCGTTTCGTAGATGCCGATGCCGAGCTGTTCGGCGACGCGGTCGGCAGCGCCGCTGGTCGGCATCGAGCGGGCGATGCCTTTGAGGCCGTCCTTGTAGCCCGGCGCCAATTGCGCATTGGCGGCAAGCATGGCCACCGAATCCGACGGGGTGACGAAAATGCCCTTGCCGATGATGAGATTGCGGTCACCGTCGCCGTCGGAAGCGGCGCCGAAATCGGGCGCATCCGGTCCCATCATCTCGTCATAGAGATGCTTGGCGTGGACCAGGTTCGGATCCGGGTGATGGCCGCCAAAATCCGGCAGCGGCTTGTAGTTGCGGCAGGTGCCATTCTCCGCGCCGAGCCGGCGCTCGAGGATTTCCTTGGCATACGGGCCTGTGACCGCATGCATGGCGTCGAAGCGCATGCGGAAGCCGTATTTGAAATTGGCGCGGATGGCGTCGAAGTCGAACAGGCTCTCCATCAATTCGGCATAGTCGGTGACCGGGTCGATAATCTCGACCGCCATGCCGCCGGCGGTCACCGTGCCGATCTTGTCGATGTCGATCTGGTCGATGTCGGCAGTCTTGAAGCTCGAAATCGTCTTGGTCTTTTCGAAGATCGCGTCGGTCAGCTTTTCCGGCGCCGGGCCGCCATTGCCGGCATTGTACTTGATGCCGAAATCCTCGTGCGGGCCGCCCGGATTGTGACTGGCCGACAGGATGATGCCGCCGAAGGTCTTGTATTTGCGGATGACATGCGACGCCGCCGGCGTCGACAATATGCCGCCCTGCCCGACCATCACCTTGCCGAAGCCGTTGGCCGCCGCCATGGCGATGGCCTTCTGGATGACCTCGCGGTTGTAGAAGCGGCCGTCGCCGCCGATCACCAGCGTCTTGCCCTCAAAGCCCTCCAGCGCGTCGAAGATCGACTGGATGAAGTTCTCGGCATAGTGCTCCTGCTGAAAGACAGGCACCTTCTTGCGCAGGCCGGACGTGCCGGGTTTCTGGTCGAGATAGGGCTTGGTGGCGACGGTCCGGATCATGCTTCAGGCAACCCTTTTCGAAAGCAGCAGGCGGTAGAGTTCAACGTATTTGTCGGCGCTCTTGTCCCAGGAGACATCGGCCTTCATGCCCTGGCGCTGGATCTGTTCCCAGACGGCCGGGCTCGAATGCGCATCGACCAGCCGGCGGATGGCGTGCAGCATGGCGCCGCCACTATTGGGCGCGAACTGGAACCCGGTGGCGACACCTGCCGAGATCGCTGCTTCATTGGCGTCGATAATGGTGTCGGCAAGGCCGCCGGTGCGGGCGACGACCGGCACGCAGCCATAGCGCAGGCCGTAAAGCTGGGTCAGCCCGCAAGGCTCGAAGCGCGATGGGATGACGATGGCGTCGCAGCCGCCCTGCATGGTGTGGGAAAGCCCCTCGTCATAGCCGACGACGACGCCGACACGGCCGCGATGGCGGGCGGTTGCAGCCAGCAGCGCGCCTTCCAGGCCGGCGTCGCCTGAGCCAAGGATCGCCAGCCGCGCGCCGGTGGCGACGACGCCGTCGACCACAGCCGCCAGTATGTCCATGCCCTTCTGCCAGGTCAGCCGGCTGACGACGCAGACGATCGGACTGTCGTCGCGCTCGAGGCTGAAGCGGTCCTCGACAACCGCCCGGTTGGGAAGGCGAGCCTTCAGCGTCGCGGCGGAGTAGGCCGACACCAGATGCTTGTCGGTCTGCGGGTTCCAGATGTCGGTGTCGATGCCGTTGACGATGCCGTAGAGGTCGGAAGAGCGCATGTTGATGAGGCCGTCGAGGCCCATGCCGAATTCCGGCGAGCGGATTTCCTGGGCATAGGTGGGGCTCACCGTGGTGATCGCCCAGGCCGCCTGCAGGCCGGCCTTGAGGAAGCCGACGCCGCCATAATATTCGACGCCGTCAAGCGCCATCGCCGCGGCCGGCAAGCCGAGCTCGCCAAAAATGCCGGCGCCGAACTGACCCTGGAAGGCAAGATTGTGCACGGTGATCAGCGACGGTACGCCGACCGCCTTGCCGTAGCGCATATAGGCCAGCGTCATCGCCGACTGCCAGTCATGGGCGTGGACGAGATCCGGCTGGTAGCCGGAAATGGCGCCGCCGGCGATATCGCCACCGACCTGGCTCAGCGCAGCAAAACGCCGCCAATTGTCGGGCCAATCGGCGCCGGCCGCATTGCCGTAAGGGCCGCCGGGACGGTCGTAGAGATGCGGCGCGTCGAGCACGAACAGGTCGAGCCCGGCGATCTTGACGGCATGGACCGAAGCCTTGCCGCCCTGCAGCAGCGGGTATTGGTAGACAGCCTTCTTTTTCTTGAAGGCGTCCATCACCTGGGGAAAGCCGGGGATGAGCGTGCGCATGGTCACGCCCTTGGCGGCCAGCGCGATCGGCAATGCGCCGGTCACGTCGGCAAGTCCGCCGGTCTTGATCAGCGGAAATATCTCGGGCGTGACCGACAGAACCTGCATGCGTTTATGGTACCCCGTCTTACAGCTTCAGCTTGTCGATCATGTCCTGCGTGACCAGGCAGATGCCCTTTTCCGAAACCCGGAAACGCTTGGCGTCGAGAACAGGGTCTTCGCCAACCACCAGCCCTTCCGGTATCCTTACACCGTGGTCGATGACGACGCGCTTCAACTTTGCGTTCCGGCCGACATGAACGTCGGGCAGCATGACGACCTCTTCCAGCGTCGAATAGGAGTTGATGCGCGCGCCGGTGAAGATCAGGCTGCGCTTCAGCGAAGCACCCGAGACGATGCAATCGCCTGAGACCAGCGAGGAGACGGCCGAACCACGCCGGCCATCCTCGTCATGCACGAACTTTGCCGGCGGCTTCAATTCGGCATAGGTCCAGATCGGCCAGTCACGGTCGTAGAGGTCGAGTTCGGGGGTAATATCGGTCAGGTCGATATTGGCTTCCCAGTAGGCGTCGACCGTGCCGACATCGCGCCAGTAGGCCTCGTTCTCGGCAGTCGAGCGCACGCAGGATTTGGCGAAGCGATGCGCGATCGCCTTACCATGCTGGACGATGTAGGGGATGATGTCCTTGCCGAAGTCGCGGCTGGAGCCTGGCTCGGCCGCATCGCGGCGCAGCTGTTCCATCAGGAACTTGGTCTTGAAGACATAGATGCCCATCGAGGCCAGCGCGAATTCCGGCTTGTCGGGAATGCCGGGCGGGTCGGCGGGCTTTTCGACGAAGGCGATGATGTTGTCCTTGCCGTCGACATGCATGACACCGAAGCCGGTCGCTTCCAAGCGCGGCACTTCAAGGCAACCGACAGTGACATCGGCATTGGCATCGACGTGCTGGCGCAGCATCAACTCGTAGTCCATCTTGTAGATGTGGTCGCCGGCCAGGATGACCATGTATTCGGGGCCATAGGCCTCGATGATGTCGATGTTCTGGTAGACGGCGTCGGCCGTGCCTTCATACCACTGCGTTTCCGAGACACGCTGGGAGGCCGGCAGGATGTCGAAGCTTTCGTTCCGCTCCGGCCGCAGGAAGTTCCAGCCGCGCTGCAGGTGGCGGATCAGCGAATGCGCCTTGTACTGGGTGGCGACACCGAGGCGGCGGATGCCGGAATTCAGCGCATTGGACAGCGCGAAATCGATGATGCGCGTCTTGCCGCCGAAATAGACAGCCGGCTTGGCCCTGCGGTCGGTCAATTCCTTGAGCCGGCTGCCGCGGCCGCCGGCCAGCACATAGGCCATGGCATCGCGCGCCAGCGGCTGGGTTCTCTTCAAGTCTGCCATCTTTACCCTCCCAAATTACCAGTCTGGAGCATCGCCCGGTCCGCAACGAGTCGACGGACCTAGTCCGCAACGAGTTCAAGCATGATCGTCGACAGCGGCGGCAAAAGCATCGTTGCCGAAATGCCTCCTCCTTCCGCCCTGGCTTCGACCACACCGCCATTGCCCTTGCCCGAACCACCGTAGTCCGAAGCGTCGGTGTTGATGATTTCTCGCCATTTGCCGACCTTGGGCAATGGCACGCGATAATTGTCGCGCGGCACTGGCGTGAAGTTGGAAATGACGGCGATCGGGTTGCCGCCGGGCGCGCTGCGCAGCCAGGCGAAGACCGAGTTTTCCTTGTCGTCGACGATCAGCCAGGAGAAGCCGTCCGGCTCGCAGTCGCGTGCATGCAGCGCCGGGCGCGAGCGATAGAGATAGTTGAGGTCGCGCACCGTCTGCCAGACGCCGCGATGCGGGTGGAAGTCGAGCAGGTTCCAGTCGAGCGCGCGCGCCTCGCTCCACTCGCGGCGCTGGGCGAATTCCTGGCCCATGAACAACAGCTTCTTGCCGGGATACCCCCACATGAAGGCGTAAAAGGCGCGCAATGTCGCGAACTTCTGCCAGTCGTCGCCGGCCATCTTGCCGAGCAGCGTGCCCTTGCCGTGCACGACCTCGTCATGGGACAGCGGCAGCACGAAATTCTCGGAAAAGGCGTAGGTCAGGCCGAACGTCAGGTCGTTGTGGTGGTGCTTGCGGAAGATCGGCTCCCTGGCGAAATACTCCAGCGTGTCGTGCATGAAGCCCATGTTCCATTTGAAGCCGAAGCCCAGCCCGCCTTCATGCACCGGCGCCGAGACCTTCGGCCATGAGGTCGATTCCTCGGCGATGGTCATCACGCCGGGATGGTGGCCGTAGACCTCCTTGTTCATCTTCTGCAGGAAGGACACCGCTTCGAGGTTTTCGCGGCCGCCTTTCTCGTTGGGGATCCATTCGCCAGCCTTGCGCGAATAATCGAGGTAGAGCATCGAGGCCACTGCATCCACGCGCAAACCGTCGACATGGTATTTCTCGGCCCAGAACAGCGCATTGTTGACCAGGAACGACACCACCTCGCGGCGGCCGAAATTGTAGATCGCGGTGTTCCAGTCGGGATGAAAACCCTTGCGCGGGTCGGCATGCTCATAAAGTGCTGTGCCGTCGAAATTGGCCAGGCCATGCGCGTCGACCGGGAAATGCGCCGGCACCCAGTCGAGGATGACGCCGACGCCGGCGCGGTGCGCACCGTCGACGAAACGGGCGAAGCCGTCGGGGTCGCCGAAGCGCGCCGAGGGGGCATAAAGTCCGGTTGTCTGATAACCCCATGACGGGTCATAGGGATGTTCGGAGATCGGCAGGAACTCGATGTGGGTGAAGCCGGTCTCGACAGCATAGGGGATAAGCTGGTTGGCGAGTTCGTCCCATGACAGGAAGCTGCCATCATCGTGCTGCTGCCACGAACCGGCATGGACCTCGTAGATCGATATGGCTTCGCGCCGGGGATCGGCCTTTCGCCAGTAATTGCGATGCGCCTCGTCGCCCCATTCATGCGCCGGCGGCACCGCCGTCACTGAGGCTGTGGCCGGGCGCAATTCCGACTTGAAGGCGAACGGATCGGCCTTGAGCGGCAGGCGCACGCCGTCCGGGGCAATGATCTCGTATTTATAGGGGTGGCCGGCGCCGATATCGGGAATGAACAGCTCCCAGATGCCGGTGTCGCGGCGGTCGCGCATCGTATGACGGCGGCCGTCCCATTCGTTGAAGTCGCCGACCACGGAGACGCGCCTTGCATTGGGCGCCCAGACGGCGAAATGGACGCCCGACGCGCCTTCATGGTCGAGGAGATGGGCGCCGAGCTTGTCGAACAGCCTGAGGTGCGACCCTTGCGCGATATAGTAGTCGTCCATCGGGCCGAGCACCGGGCCGAAGGAATAGGGATCGGTCAGCCACCAGTCGCCGCCGGCATTTTTGGCGTGATAGCGCAGCGGCTGACGCTTCTTGATCGACAGTCTGCCTTCGAAGAAACCGGCGTCGTCGCGCCGCGTGAGTTCGCCGGCGTTCTTGCCGGTCAGCGTATAGGCGGTGACGAACTCGGCATTGGGGACGAAGCAGCGGGCAACCAGGCCCTTGTCGGCTTCATGCACACCCAGCACTGCGAAGGGATCACCATGCGTGCCTGCAACAATTGCGGCGACATCGCCGGCTGACGCCAGCCCGTCCGACCCGCTCGTCGTCGCGGTCGCGCGCGGTTTCTTCATCAGGCGGTGTCCCTCCCTGGGAACCAGTTCTTGTGCACAAGACCCGTTGCTCGTGGCCTCATGCAATCATATCAGGCGGGCACGTTCCAGATTTCTTTCGCATATTGGCGGATCGTGCGATCGGAAGAGAACCAGCCGACGCGGGCAACGTTGCGGATCGCACGCGCGTACCAGTCGGGGCTGTTGCGCCAGACGGCGTCGACATCGCGCTGGGCGGCGGCATAGGCGTCGAAATCCGCCGCCACCATGAACCAATCGCTGTTGTAGAGGCCGTCGACCAGCTCGCGGTAGCGATCCGGCTGGTCGGGCGAGAACACGCCCGACGATACTGCGGCAACAGCCTGCGCCAATTCAGGGGAGCCCTCGATCACGGCGCGCGGGTTGTAGCCATTGCTGCGCCGCTCGGCGACTTCCGCCGTGCTCAGGCCGAAGATGAAGATGTTGTCGTCGCCGACGCATTCCTTGATCTCGACATTGGCGCCGTCGAGCGTGCCGATGGTCAAGGCGCCGTTCAGCGCGAACTTCATGTTGCCGGTGCCCGACGCCTCCATGCCGGCAGTCGAAATCTGCTCGGACAGGTCGGCGGCCGGCATCATCACCTCGGCCAGGCTGACATTGTAGTTCGGCACGAACACCACTTTCAGCAGACCGCGCACCGACGGGTCGCTGTTGATGACCTTGGCGACGTCGTTGGCCAGTTTGATGATCAGCTTGGCATTGTGGTAGCTGGGCGCCGCTTTGCCACCAAAGAATTTCACACGTGGCATCCAGTCCTGCTCGGGATGCGAGCGGATCTGATCGTAGAGCGCGATCGCTTCCAGGATGTTGAGCAGCTGGCGCTTGTATTCGTGGATGCGCTTGACCTGGATGTCGAACAGCGCCGACGGGTCGAGCTTGATGCCGAGCCGGTCGGCGACCAGATTGGCGAGCTTGACCTTGTTGGAGCGCTTGACGGCGGCGAACTTGTCGCGGAAGGCGGCGTCACCGGCAAAGGCTTCGAGCCCCTTGATGGCGTCGATGTCGTCGAGGAAACGGTCCCCGATCGCCGCGCGGGTGAGCGCGGTGAGGCCTGGATTGCACTGGATCAGCCAGCGGCGTGGGGTGATGCCGTTGGTCTTGTTGTTGATGCGCTCGGGATAGAGCTTGTGGAGATCGGCAAACACCGTCTCCTTCATCAGTTCGGTGTGCAACGCCGACACGCCATTGATCGAGTGCGAGCCGACAAAGGCCAGGTTACCCATGCGCACGCGGCGGTCGCCATTTTCCTGGATCAGCGAGATGCGGCTGATCTGCTCATTGGAAAACTGGTTGGTGGCGCGGGCCTCAAGCAAAACCTGCGCATTGATGGCGTAGACGATCTGCATGTGGCGCGGCAAAAGCCGCTCGAACAGCGGCACCGGCCAGCTTTCCAGCGCCTCTGGCAGCAGCGTGTGGTTGGTGTAGCCGAAGGTGCGCTTGGTAATATCCCAGGCCTGGTCGAAATCCATGCCATGGACGTCCATCAGCAGGCGCATCAGCTCCGGCACGGCGATCGCCGGATGGGTGTCATTGAGATGGATCGCCGCCTTGTCGGGCAGCGAGGCGAGATCGCCATACTGGCTGAGATGGCGCTGGACGATGTCCTGCAGCGACGCGGTGGAGAAGAAATATTCCTGCCGCAGCCGCAGTTCCTGGCCGGCCTTGTGGGAATCGGCGGGGTAAAGCACGCGCGACAAGGCATCGGCCTTGTTGCTTTCGGCCAGCGCGCCGATGTGGTCGCCGGCGTTGAACTTGTCGAGCAGGATCGGATCGACCGGCATGCCGGACCAAAGCCGCAGCGTGTTGACGCGGTTGGCGCGCCAGCCAACCACCGGCGTGTCGTAGGCGACGGCCTGGACATGCTCGGTCGGCTTCCAGACGTGACGCTCGAGCCGGCCATTCTTGGAGGTGATCGATTCCACCGAGCCGCCGAAGCCGACCTCGAAGGCACGCTCCCGCCGCTCAAACTCCCAAGGGTTGCCGTGGTCGAGCCAGGTTTCGGGCAGTTCGACCTGCCAGCCATCATGGATCTCCTGGCGGAACATGCCGTTGGCGTAGCGAATGCCGTAGCCATGCGCGGGAATGTCGACGGTCGCCATGCTTTCCATGAAGCAGGCGGCGAGCCGGCCGAGACCGCCATTGCCGAGCGCCGCATCCGGTTCGAGCCCGGCGATGAGGTCGAGGTCGACGCCCAGCGACTTGAGCGCTTCTCGCATATTGTCCATCAGGCCTAGATTGGAGAAGGCATCGCGCATCAGCCGGCCGATGAGGAATTCGAGCGACAGGTAATAGACGCGCTTTTCCTGCTGGGCGTAGGCCTCCTGCGTCGCCTGCATCCAGTGATCGACGATGCGGTCGCGCACGACCTTGATCGAGGCTGTCAGCCAATCATATTGCGTGGCAACGGAGGTGCCTTTGCCGACCCGGTATTTGAGAGCCAGCAAGACTTCGTCGGCCAGCGTCTTGGGATCGGGTATTTCGAGATCGGGGGCTTTGGCTGTCATTGTTCGCGTCATACTGCCTCTCGTGATCGTGCTGCGATCATACCGGCTTTCGCTCTCAGTCCCAGCCTATCCTAGTGCATCGCAACATACGTTCAATCGATTTAGACCAGCATGCCGCCAGTTCCCCTGCGGCAATTTATCCGTCGAGCGGATCAGGCAGCGAGTGCAGCCTCCGGCGGAACCTTCGCTCCGGTCATGAAGGCGACGGCGTCGGACATGGTATATTGCTTGGGATCGATGACGCAGAGGCGGCGGCCGAGCCGATGGATATGGATGCGGTCGGCAACCTCGAAGACATGCGGCATGTTGTGCGAGATCAGCACGATCGGCAGGCCTCGCTTCTTGACGTCGAGGATCAGTTCCAGCACGCGGCGGCTCTCCTTGACGCCGAGTGCCGCAGTCGGTTCGTCCATGATCACCACGCGGCTGCCGAAAGCGGCGGCGCGCGCCACCGCAACGCCCTGGCGCTGGCCGCCGGACAGCGTTTCCACCGCCTGGCTGATGTTCTGGATGGTCATCAGCCCAAGCTCGGTGAGTTTGTCGCGGGCGCGCTTTTCCATTGCGGGCCGGTCGAGCATACGAAGCCAGTCGCCGAGGAAGCCGGGTTTGCGGATCTCGCGGCCGAGGAACATGTTGTCGGCGATCGACAGGGCCGGCGACAAAGCCAGGTTTTGGTAGACCGTCTCGATGCCCGCCTCGCGCGCCTCCATGGGCGATTTAAAAGCGACAGCCTTGCCTTCAAGACGGATCTCGCCTTCGTCGGGCACGGCGGCGCCGGAAATCGCCTTGATCAGCGATGATTTGCCGGCGCCATTGTCTCCGATGACGGCCAGGATTTCGCCGGGGTAGAGGTCGAAGTCGGCATTGTCGAGGGCGGTGACACGGCCATAGCGCTTGATCAGGCCGCGCGCGGTGAGGATGGGTTCCACGGTCATGCCGAAACCTTTCTGATCCATTGGTCGATCGCCACGGCGCCGATGATCAGCACACCGGTGAGCAGCACCTTCCATTGCGGATCGGCGCCCAGCATGTTGAGGCCCATCGAGACGACGCCGACGATCATCGCGCCGAAAAGGGTGCCCAGAATTGAGCCGCGCCCGCCGAACAGTGAAATGCCGCCGATCACCGTCGCGGTTATCGCCTGCAGGTTGTAGTCGGTGACGGCGGCTGACGGCGAGATCGAGCCGTTGCGGCCGATGGAAACCCAGGCAGCGAAAGCGGCGATCAACCCGGCAAGGGTGTAGACCGTCATCAACACTTTCTTGGTCTGGATACCAGACAGCTTCGCCGCCTCCTGATCATCGCCAACGGCGTAGACATGGCGGCCCCAGGCGGTGTGATTGAGCACGTACCAGAGGATCAAAACGAGCACGACCGTGGCGATGACGCCCAGTGTCAGCACCGCCGTGCCGATCTTGAAACTCAGGGCAAAGAGATGCAGCAGCGGCGCCTGGGCGTCGACATCGGTATCGCGGATCGTCTCGTTGGCCGAATAGATGAAGTTCGTCGCCATGACGATGTTCCAGGTGCCGAGCGTGACGATGAACGGCGGCAGCTTCATGTAGGCGACCAGCAAACCGTTGAGCAGGCCGCAGGCTGCGCCGGCGGCAAGCCCGATGGGCACTGCGAGCACGGCCGGCATGCCGTAGCTGACCGCGCAATTGCCCATGATCACGGCTGAAATCACCATGATCACGCCGATCGACAGGTCGATGCCGGCGGTCAGGATGACCAGTGTCTGCGCGGCACCGAGGATGCCGACGATGGCGATCTGCTGCAGGATCAGCGTCAGCGTATAGGATGAGAAGAAACGCCCGCCAATGGCGATGCCGAAAATTACGATCGACAGGACCAGCACAATCAGCGGCACCGCCGCCGGCGTGGAGTGCAGGAAATGCTGGATGCGCTTGACGGCCGATTTGTGCTCGTCAAAGGCGGCAACGCTTGTGTCGCTGCTCGAGAGAACCTTCTCGAATTCCTGTGCTTGAGCCATGTTTCCTCCCCTGGGCTTCAGCTCCATGCCGAGACCCGCTCGCGCCTGTCCGGTCTGCTGCCGGGATTATTCGCGTGACGCATCGTCCACCCGAAGCGGCCGGGGATCAAGCCCCCGGCCGTCAGCTTGTCGCTGGCTGTCAGACAGCCATCAGCCCCAGCACTTGGCGAGGCCTTCCTTGGTGTCGATCGACTTCACGCCATTGGCCGGCTTGTCGGTGACGAGGTTGACGCCGGTGTCGAAGAAGTTCTTGCCTTCGGTCGGCTTCGGCTTGGCGCCGTCCTTGGCGAAGGCGGCGATCGCCTCGATGCCGAGTGCCGCCATCTGCAGCGGGTATTGCTGCGAGGTGGCGCCAATGACGCCTTCGGTCACCGACTTCACGCCGGGGCAGCCGCCATCGACCGAGACGATCAGCACCTGGCTTTCGAGACCGACCGCCTTGAGCGCCTGGTAGGCGCCGACAGCGGCGGGCTCGTTGATGGTGTGGATGACGGTGATGGAGTTGTCCTTCTGCAGAAGGTTTTCCATCGCCTTGCGGCCGCCTTCTTCATTGCCGTTGGTGACGTCGTGGCCGACGATGCGGGCATCGTCCTCATCGCCGATCTTGTTGGGATCCTTCACGTCGATGCCGAAGCCCATCATGAAGCCCTGGTCGCGCAGCACATCCACGGTCGGCTGTGAGGGGGTCAGGTCGAGGAAACCGATCTTGGCGTCCTTGGCCTTGTCGCCGAGGGTCGCGGCTGCCCAGGCGCCGATCAGCTTGCCGGCTTCCAGATTGTCCGTCGCGAAGGTCGCGTCGGCGGCATCGATCGGGTCCAGCGGGGTATCGAGCGCGATCACCAGCAGGCCGGCGTCACGCGCCTTCTTCACCGTCGGCACAATGCCCTTGGTGTCGGACGCGGTGATCAGGATGCCCTTGGCGCCGTCGGCGATGCAGCTTTCGATCGCCGCCACCTGGCTCTCGCTGTCGCCGTCGATCTTGCCGGCATAGGTCTTGAGGTCGACGCCAAGTTCCTTGGCCTTGGCGGTCGCGCCCTCCTTCATCTTGACGAAGAAGGGGTTGGTGTCGGTCTTGGTGATCAGGCAGGCGCCGACGCCGGCGGCCGATGCTGTCGAAGCAAACGCCATCAGGCCGAGGCCTGCCGCGGCGAACACGGTGGACTTCAATAATGCTTTGGTCACGATCTTCCTCCCATGGAACTATGCGGATGCCGCCAACCGGCATCTCGAGCGCATCCACTGAAGTTCTCCCAGTGTGGACGCGCCCTCAAATGACACCAGCGGGAGCCGCCTGTCAATAATTAAATCACTCTTATTTATTATTGACAGCTTTGCGTGGTTCACTCATTCTGCCGCAAAAGCAGTAAGAATAAACCAAGGGAAGGAACAAGGGTGGAGACCGGCATTGCAAGGCACGGTTCGCCCGAGGCGGCCGCCAGCCGTCTCCACCGTGGCACCAACCAGAGCGGCATGCGCGACCACAATGAGCGGCTGGTGCTGTCGCTGGTTCGCCAGCATGGCAGCCTGGCCAAATCAGACATTGCGCGCATGACCGGGCTTTCAGCGCAGACCGTCTCGGTCATCATGCGCGAACTGGAGGAAGACAGCCTGCTGCTGCGCCAAGCGCCGTTGCGCGGCAAGATCGGCCAGCCCTCCATCCCGATGGCGCTGAACCCCGAAGGCGCCTTCTTCATCGGCCTCAAGATCGGCCGCCGCAGCGCCGAACTGGTGCTGATCGATTTCCTCGGAACTGTGCGTTCCATGCTGCAGCACTCCTACCGCTATCCGGCGCCGCGCGAGACGGTTGAGTTCGTCACCGAAGGCATGAAGACGATGCGCGCCGAACTGACACCTGCGCAGGACAAGCGCATTGCCGGGCTCGGCATCGCCATGCCGTTCGAACTGTGGAACTGGGCCGACACCGCCGGCGCGCCGCGCGACATCATGGACGAATGGCGCCATCGCGACATCCGTGCCGACATCCAGGCGCAGTGCGAATTCCCGGTCTATCTGCAGAATGACGCCACCTCCGCCTGCGGCGCCGAACTGGTGTTCGGCCAGACCGGCGGGGCGCGCGACTTCGTCTATTTCTACATCGGCGCCTTTGCCGGCGGCGGCATCGTGCTCAATGGCCGGCTTTTTGGCGGACCGACAGGCAATGCCGGGGCGCTGGGTTCGATGCCGGTGCCGGGACCAGACGGCAAGCCGACGCAGCTCATCGACGTCGCCTCGATCGCCATGCTGGAAAAGGCGCTTAACGCACGCGGCGTCGAGGCTTCGCATCTGTGGACGTCGCCTGAGGATTGGGGCGAGATCGGTCACGAGCTCGACGACTGGATCGCCAATGCCGCTCAGGCGCTGGCCTATGCCATCGTATCGGCGTCATCGGTGATCGATTTCGAGGCCGCGGTGATCGACGGCTGGATGCCGCTCGCTGTCCGGCGCCGGCTCGTCGATGCGATCAGGCAGGCGATCGGTACGATCGATGGCGAAGGGCTGAAGCTTCCGGTGGTGCGCGAAGGCACCGTCGGCATCCATGCCCGCGCGCTGGGCGGCGCCAGCCTGCCGCTGTCCGAACGCTTCCTCATCGGTTCGACCACCATTTCCCGGAGCACCTGAATGCTGATCGGTATTCCGTCGCTGCTCGGTCCGGAGCTTCTGGCGACATTGCGCGCCATGGGCCATGGCGACGAGATCGCGCTTGTCGACGGCAACTACCCAGCGGAGGAGCAGGCAAACCGGCTGGTGCGCGCCGACGGTCTTCACCTCATACCGGTGCTTGACGCCATTTTGAGCGTTCTGCCGGTGGATGATTTCGTGCCGGAAGCGCTGTTTCGTGCCTCGGTCAAAGGCGATCCCTCGGTCGCCGATCCGGTCCACCATGAAATCGAAACGATCTGCACCAGGCGCGCGCCGGGCCGCAAGGTGGTTGCGCTGGCGGGCGCCGACTTCTATGCACGCGTCCGGTCGGCATATGCGATCGTCGCGACCAGCGAACCCCGGCTCTACGCCAACATCATCATCCGCAAGGGCGTGATCTATCCGCCGGAGAACAAGAAATCATGATCCTCTGCTGCGGCGAAGCCCTGATCGACATGCTGCCGCGCACCACGACACAGGGCGAGCCGGCCTTTGCGCCCTATGTCGGCGGCGCGGTGTTCAACACGGCGATCGCGCTTGGCCGCCTCGGCGCGCCCGCCGGCTTCTTTTCCGGCCTGTCGTCGGATCTGTTCGGCGGCCAGTTCCGCGAGGCGCTCGGCGCAAGCAAGGTCAGCTCCACCTATGCGCACACCTCCCCTCGCCCGACCACGCTCGCCTTCGTGCGGCTCACCAACGGCCAGGCGACCTACACTTTCTACGACGAAAACACCGCCGGGCGCATGCTGACGACAGAGGATCTGCCGAAACTGGGCGCCGAGATCGAAGCCATGCTGTTTGGCGCCATCAGCCTGATTTCGGATCCGGCGGGTGCTGCCTACGAAGAATTCATGAAACGCGAGCACCAACGCCGCGTCATGATGCTCGACCCCAACATCCGGCCGAACTTCATCCCCGACAAAGCCAAGCACCTCCGGCGCATCCGCTCGATGATGGCGATGGCCGACATCGTGAAGCTATCGGATGAGGATCTGCACTGGTTCGGCGAGGCCGGCTCGCATGAGGACGTCATCGGCAACTGGCTGGATCGCGGCCCGAAGCTGATCGTCGTTACCCACGGCAGCGAAGGTGCCGTCGGCTACAGCAGGGAACACAAGGTCACGGTGATGCCGCATAAGGTGGAGGTGGTCGACACGGTCGGCGCCGGCGACACTTTCAATGCCGGCATTCTGGCCTCGCTGCACGAGCAAGGCCTGCTCACCAAGGCCGGGATCGGCGGCCTTTCGGAGGACGCCATCCGTCAGGCGCTGGCGCTCGGCGCCAAAGCGGCGGCGGTGACCGTGTCGCGGGCCGGCGCCAACCCGCCCTGGCGGCACGAAATCGCCTGATCCACGCTTAGTCCGCCGCCAGCCGCTGCAAGCAGCCGATCACTTTATGTTTCCGCGAGCCGGAAAGACGCACTGAATCAGCCGGATTAATAGGCGGCGAAGCCCGGATTTCCGCCATCTTGCGGCAATGCAGGGAAAGCCTGAAGTAACAGGCTGCGACACCTAGACAACCCGTCCCGCGGCCGGTCCGGCTTTCTAGACCGGCCCAACTCTGGTACCAGCGGCCCGGTTAAGTTGTTGTTTCTGTGCGTGTCATTGTCCCCGGGGCAGCCCGCACCACACCGTTTTTGAGGCCGACATGCAGTTCATCGATCTTGGCGCGCAGCGCGAACGTATCCGCGACCGGCTGAAGGCCGCGATCGACAATGTCGTCGAGGAAGGCCGCTATATCCTCGGACCGCAAGTCACCGAATTCGAAAACAAGCTCGCAGCCTATATCGGCACCAAGCATGTCGTGGCCTGCGCCAACGGCACCGACGCGCTGCTGTTGCCGCTGTTTGCCGCCGGTATCGGCCCCGGCGACGCGGTGTTCGTGCCGAGCTTCACCTTTGCCGCGACGGCGGAAGTGGTGGCGCTTGCCAAGGCCGAACCGGTTTTCGTCGATGTGGACGCCGAGACCTACAACATCGACATCGCCAGCCTCGAGGCGGCGATCGCCATGATCAAGAAGGAAGGCCGGCTGAAGCCGAAGGCGATTATTCCCGTCGACCTGTTCGGGCTTGCCGCCGACTACGAGGCGATCATGGCGATTGCCAAGCGCGAAGGGCTGCTGGTGATCGAGGATGCGGCGCAGTCGATCGGCGGTTCGGCCGACGGCACAATGTGCGGCGCCTTCGGCCATGTCGGCTCGACCAGCTTTTATCCGGCCAAGCCGCTGGGCTGCTACGGCGATGGCGGCGCGATGTTCACCAATGACGACGCGCTGGCCGACCAGCTGCGCTCGTTTGCGTTCCACGGTAAGGGCGAGACGCAGTATGACAATGTCCGCGTCGGCATCAATTCACGCCTCGACACGATCCAGGCGGCGATCCTGATTGAGAAATTCGCCATCCTCGAAGACGAGATGGTCGCCCGCCAGGTGGTGGCCAAGCGCTACGCCGAAGGTCTCGGCGACATCGTCAAGGCGTCACGCAATCTGGGCGGTGGCCGCTCGGCCTGGGCGCAATACGCCATCGAGACGCCGAAGCGCGACGGGTTGAGGGCGCATCTCGGCGAAAAGGGCATCCCTTCGGTGATCTATTATGTGAAGCCGCTGCACGAGCAGGTCGCCTATCGCGACTATCCGCGCACGCCGACCGGGCTTGCGGTTTCGGAGGAACTGCCGAAGCGCATCCTGTGCCTGCCGATGCATCCCTATCTCAGCGAAGCCGACCAGGACCGCATCATCGAGACGATCCGCAACTACATTGGCTCGAACTCGGCGCATGTAGCGGCGGCGTAAGTTACGCCGCGTCCGCCGCCTTCCCGCTCGCAATAAAATGCGGGTTGGCGAAATCCTCGTCGTCGCTCTGTTTGCGCTTGCCATAGGTGAGCGGCTCGCCGTCCAGCGTGCGCGTCATGCCGCCGGCGGCGCGCAGTACGGCGTCGCCGGCCGCCGTGTCCCATTCCATGGTGCGGCCGAAGCGCGGATAGATGTCGGCTTCGGCTGCGGCGAGCAGGCAGAATTTCAGCGATGAGCCGACCGAGACGATCTCGGCGGCGCCGAGATCCTTGATGAAGGCTTCGGTCTCCGGGGTGTTGTGCGAGCGGCTGGCAACGACCGCCAGCGGCGTGACCGCCCTCCTAACCGAAATCCGCCGGCGGCCGACGATACGGAAGTCGCCATCGACCTCGATTGCTTCGGCCCAGCCCGGCCGTCCAGAGAAGAACCGCCCGCTGCACGGTGCGAAGACGACGCCGATCTCCGGCACGCCGTGCCGGACAAGCGCGATGTTGACGGTGAAATCGGTCCGGCGGTTGACGAATTCCTTCGTTCCATCGAGCGGATCGATCAGGAAGAAGGCGCCATCCAGATCGGGCGGCACAATGCCTTCGGCGACCTCTTCCTCGGCCACGCAGGGAATATCGGGATAGGCCGCACGCAGGCCGGCGAGGATGATCGTCTCGCTCTCGCGGTCGGCTTCCGTGACCGGCGAGGAGTCCGACTTGCTGTCGACCGCGCAGCCGGCCTTGAAGACCCGCATCACCTCGCGTCCGGCTTCGAGCGCCAGGCGCTCGAACACGTCGAGCATCACTTCGTCGTCAGATGCCGCCGCCGCTGTCATATTGGTCTTCGGCAATGTCGCGCTCATTCAGCCAGTGTTCCAGAGCCTCTACCATCTCCTCGGCCGTCTTGCCGAGTGTCTTGAGATGGATTTCGGGATTTTCGGGAGCTTCATACGGGGAATCGACGCCGGTGAAGTTCTTGATCTCGCCATTCAGCGCCCGTGCGTAAAGGCCTTTCGGGTCGCGTCGGGCGCATTCCTCGAACGGCGTATCGACGAACACTTCGACGAACTCGCCGTCGGCCATCAACTCCCTGGCCATGCGCCGCTCGGCGCTGAAGGGGGAAATGAAGGAGACGATGACGATCAGCCCGGCATCGGCCATCAGCTTTGCCACTTCGGCGACACGGCGGATGTTTTCGACCCGATCGGCGTCGGTGAAGCCGAGATCGCGGTTGAGGCCGTGGCGGACATTGTCGCCGTCGAGAATGTAGGTGTGACGCCCCGAAGCGAACAGCTTCTTCTCAAGCAGATTGGCGATGGTCGACTTGCCCGAGCCGGAAAGACCGGTGAACCAGAATACGGCGGGGCGCTGGCTCTTGAGGTCGGAGCGGCCGCGCTTGCCGACATCGAGCGACTGCCAATGGATGTTTTCGGCGCGGCGCAAGGAATGCAGGATCATGCCGGCGCCGACCGTGGCATTGGTGATGCGGTCGATCAGGATGAAGGCGCCGGTATCGCGGTTGTCGGCGAAGGTGTCGAAGGCGATCGGCGCCCGGGTCGAGATATTGCAGATGCCGACTTCGTTCATCTCGAGCGACTTCGCCGCCTCGCGAGCGAAGTCGTTGACGTTGACGCGGTATTTCAGGTCGGTGACGGTGGCGCTGGTCTGGTCGGTCTCGGTGCGCAGTATATAGGAGCGTCCCGGCAGCAGCGCTGCCTCGTCGAACCAGACGATGTTGGCGGCGAACTGGTCGGCGACCTGCGGCCGTGCCGCCGGCGACACCAGCATGTTGCCTCTGGAGACCTCGACCTCGTCATCGAGCACAAGGGTGATGGCCTGGCCGGCCACCGCCTGGGCAAGATCGCCGCCTTGCGCGACGATGCGCTTGACCCGCGAGGCCTTGCCGGATTTGGCGACCACCACCTCGTCGCCCTGCGCGACGGAGCCGGACGCGATGGTGCCGGCAAAGCCGCGGAAGTCGAGATTGGGCCGGTTGACATACTGCACCGGAAACCGGAACGGCAGTTCGACCGCGGCCTCGTCGACCGATATGGTTTCGAGATGCTCGATCAGCGACGGGCCGGAATACCACGCCGTCTTGCCGGAGCGGCTGGTGACATTGTCGCCATAGCGGGCCGACATCGGGATCGGCACGATCGTCTGGAAGCCGAGCTCGTGCGAGAACTGCCGGTAATCCTCGACGATACGGTCGAACACCGCCTGGTCGAAATCGACGAGGTCGATCTTGTTGACGGCAAGCACGATATGGCGGATGCCGAGCAGCGAAGCGATTATCGAGTGGCGCCGGGTCTGGCGCAGCACACCCTGGCGCGCATCGATCAGCACGATGGCGAGATCGGCAGTCGATGCGCCGGTCGCCATGTTGCGGGTGTACTGTTCATGGCCGGGGGTGTCGGCGACGATGAACTTGCGCTTGGGCGTGGCGAAGAAGCGGTAGGCGACGTCGATGGTGATGCCTTGCTCGCGCTCGGCCTCGAGGCCGTCGACCAGAAGCGCGAAGTCGATGTCGTCGCCAGTGGTGCCGTGCTTGCGGGAATCGCGCTCGAGTGCGGCGAGCTGGTCCTCGAAGATCTGCTTTGTGTCGGACAGAAGACGGCCGATCAGCGTCGACTTGCCGTCGTCGACCGAGCCGCAGGTGAGGAAGCGCAGCAGCGACTTCTTCTCCTGCGCCGCCATGTATTCGCGCACGCCGTCGGTGGGAGCGAGGCTCTTGGCCAGGATATGGCGCATGCTCAGAAATATCCCTCGCGCTTCTTCTTTTCCATCGAGCCGGCTTCATCGCGGTCGATGAGGCGGCCCTGGCGCTCGGAGGTGCGCGCCGTCAGCATCTCGCCGACGATGGCTTCGAGCGTGTCCGCGTCGGATTCGATGGCGCCGGTCAGCGGATAACAGCCGAGCGTGCGGAAACGCACCAGACGGTTCTCCATCGTCTCACCGGGGCGCAATTGCATGCGATCGTCATCCTTCATGATCAGCATGCCGTCGCGTTCGACCACCGGCCGCTCCTTGGCGAAATAGAGCGGCACGATCGGGATGTTTTCCTGCAGAATGTACTGCCAGATATCGAGCTCGGTCCAGTTCGACAGCGGAAACACGCGGATCGATTCGCCCGGCGCGATGCGGGTGTTGAAGATCTTCCACATCTCCGGCCGCTGGTTCTTCGGGTCCCAGACATGCTGGGCGTTGCGGAAGGAAAAGATGCGCTCCTTGGCGCGCGACTTCTCCTCGTCGCGCCGAGCCCCGCCGAAGGCAGCGTCAAAGCCGTATTTGTCGAGCGCCTGGCGCAACGCCACCGTCTTCATGACATGGGTGTGGGTGTTCGAGCCATGGTCAAAGGGGTTGATACCGTCGCGCACGCCGTCTTCATTGACGTGGACCAGCAGGTCGAAGCCGAGCTTCTGCGCCATCTGGTCGCGAAAGGCGATCATCTCGCGGAACTTCCAGGTGGTGTCGACATGCAGGAAGGGGAAAGGCGGCTTGGCCGGATAGAAGGCCTTCATTGCCAGATGCATCAGCACGGAGGAATCCTTGCCGACGGAATAGAGCATCACCGGCTTGGAGAAGGAGGCGGCAACCTCACGGAAGATGTGGATGGACTCGGCCTCGAGCCGCTGCAGGTGCGTAAGCGCGATGTTCATGGACTGTGAGCGTTCTCTCGTGCAATCCAGACCTTGCATCAGATGGATCGGGCGTCCTTTTCAGCCGCCCGGTTCAAGCTTCACTGCTGGACACTATCGGTTCGTGCCGGCGTTCTAGCAGATCGCCACCTGATATAACAACGCTGGAAAGGCCGGCCGCCACACCGATCGGCAACGAATTTTCCATGAAAAGCCTAGAATCCGAAAATTCCTGCCCGACGGAGCGATAGCATTCAAAGGCCGGGAAAAATCTTGCCTGGACCGAAAGAAACGCCGGCCCGACCTCGTCGCACTTTCGAAAACCGCACCCAGCCGCTATACCGGCTCCTGAACCTGCGCCGGGCGGCATGCCGCAAATGCCGCCGCCAAACATTGTCCGTCGCCACGCGACCCAGCGCATTGTGAACCAGAGCATTGACCCCGATCTCCGCCATCAAGCAGCACGTTTCGCCGTCACGGATCAACGTCACCTTCTCCATTTTGTGCTTCTTTTTCCCGCCGGTACTGGGATCGGCGGTCAGCTTTTTGTTCAATGGCGGCGGCCTGTGGTCGGTGCTTCTGCTTGCGCTGAAAAGACGGCGTTTCAACATCGACCGGCCGATGACCGCGATGACGGTGGCCATCTATGCCTATTGCGCAGCCAGCGTGCTCGCCTCCATCGTCAACAATTCGATCGCCAGGGATGCGCCGCATCTGGCAGGGCTGATCACCTTCCTGTTTTTCCCGGTCTCATACGCGACCTGGAGCATCACCGAGAAAACCACGCTGACGCGCATCGTCGTGCTGGCGAGCGCCGCCGCCTGTTTTGGCGCCCTGCTGCTGGCCGTCGTGCAATATCACGGGCTGGGCATACGGGCCGAAGGAGGCGCCGGCAATCCGATCGTGTTCGCGACCGTCGCCTGCCTCAGCATGATGATGTGCCTGGCAGGCGCCTTATCGGGTGTCGAAAAGAACAGGGCGTTGCTGGCCTGCGCGACACTGGCCGGCGCGGTCGACATTGTCTATTCGGGGTCGCGGATCATCTGGCTGGCGATGCTGGTGGCCGGCATCGCGGTCCTGCTGATCAACCGTCGCAAGCTCAACAACAGAAACGCCATTCGGCTTTTGCTGATTGCGGGCGCGATCGGCATCGTCATCGCGGTCATTGGTCTCCCCATCATTTCCGAGCGCGCGGCCTTCCTGTTCAGCGACTGGGATGCGCTCGCCACGAAGGGCGACCACACGACCGCGCTCGGCTTGCGCGCAGCACTTTGGCAGATTGGGCTGAGCGCCTTCCACGACATGCCGATTTTCGGTCACGGCATTGCTGCAAGCCGTGAGCTGATAAAGGATGGATTCCACAATCAGTTCCACATGCCGTCCACGGGCTTCAGCCATTTTCACAATGGCTTCCTGACTGCATTGGTGGAGGCCGGGCTGCTTGGAGCCGTAACGCTCGCGGCTGTGTTCTTCGTTGCCGCGAGAAACGCGGCCATCGTGCTGCGCACCAGCACGGACGCGATCGAGCGGTTCGGCGCCACGATGATTGTCGTCACTGCGATCACCTACCTCATCGGCGGCCTGACCGGCATTCTGGTCGGCCACGACATCCTCGATGCCACACTGATGGTGTTCCTGGTGTCCGGGACATATCTTGCATCGGGCCGGCAACAAATGCTGCCGGAACAACAGGCACCGGCCCCGGCGCCCCAGGCAAGCCGGCCGTGAAAGTGCTGGTCACAGGCGCGACGGGTTTCATCGGCAGGCAGGTCGTCAACCAGCTGCGCGAAGCCGGGTTCGGGGTGCGCATGGCATCGCGCCACCCGGAACGGCTCGATCCCGTGAGCGATGCGGTTTTGTTGCCGGACTTCGACGCACCGGCTCAGGCATACCAGGCGCTGATGCGAGATATCACCCATGTCGTCCACTGTGCGGCGCTCAACAATGACCGCAAGGCGAGCGAAGCCGACTTCATGGCAGCCAACGCGACACTGACCGCGCAGCTGGCGCGCGCGGCCGCCTCGCGGACAAGCGGGCGCTTCATCTATCTGTCGTCGATCCGGGCAGTAGCCGGTCCCGGTTTCAGCGGAACGATCAGCGAGGCGACGCTCCCTGCCCCGCAATGCGCCTACGGGCGCTCGAAACGCGAAGGCGAGATCAAGACACTGGAAGCCTATGCGTCCAGGCCCTCCGATGCCACGGCGCTGCGCCTGCCGCCGGTCTATGGCGAAGGCATGAAGGGAAACCTGCGTGGAATGATGCGGGCTGCCGCCATTGCCTTACCATTGCCCTTAGGCGCTTTCACCGCAGTTCGTTCGCTGATATCGCGCGACGCGGTGGCTGGCGCCGTGGCGCATCTTTTGACTCGTCCCACGCCACCGCGCCCGACCTATGTCCTGGGCGATGCTTCCCCCGTTGCGATGTTCGAAATCTTGACTGCATTCAGGCACGGATACGACGTTCCGACCCGGCTCGTTCCTGTGCCGGCCTGGCCATTCAGGCTGTTCGCCACACTGCTTGGCAGAAAAGCAGCGTACGACGCTTCCATGGCGACACAGATTTGCGACCCGTCACTGCTGATCTCGGAAGGCTGGATGCCGGAAACCGACACGCTCGGCCGGATTGAGGAACTTGCACGACAGGCCCGTCAGGTCCGGTAGATTGTGCCAAGCAGGATTTTGACGTCGAGTCCGATCGAGGCTCCCCTGAGATATTCGGCATCGGTTTCGGCGCAGAGTTTCGGATCCGACATGTCGATGCCTCTCATCTGCGCAAGCCCGGTAATGCCTGGAAGTGCGGCAAGCACACCCAATTGCCTGCGGCGGTCGACCAACTCGGTTTGCGTGGGCAGGCATGGACGCGGCCCGACCAGGCTCATCTCGCCCTTCAGCACGTTCCAGAGCTGCGGCAGCTCGTCGATCTTGAATTTTCGCAGCACCTTACCGGCGGCGGTGACGGAGTTTGCCGGCGCCTGATGCGAGGGCAGAGATGGCGTTCCCACAACCATCGTCCTCAACTTGTGGCAGCGAAACAGCACCCCGTGCTGGCCGACGCGAGTTTGGGAGAGGAGTGCCGGTCCGGGCGACGACAGCCTGATTGCCAGTATGGCAAGCAGGGTGACGGGCGAGGTCAGCGGCAACAGAACCGCCGCCGCGACGAGATCGAAAGCTCGCTTGGGTCCCCTCATGGCCATCTCAGCATGCTCTAGATCCGCCGCCAGATGAAGGCCACATAGAGCCCAAGCGTCCCAGCCAGCGTCTGCCGGTAGACGCCGCTTTTCCTGAGAAGGCGCAGGCGTCGCAAGATACCGCCCTTTCGCGCCCTGATGAACAGGCCGAGACAGGCGGCGGCATCCCTCGTGAGGATGTCGCGATTGACGGCCAGGCCGCTCAGATTGTGATCGGTCCAGACGGCGAACTCGCCCCTGAAGAGGCGCCCCAGCCGCGACAGCCTCGCCTTCCACGACACGTTGGCGCCGACCAGGTTTGCCTCATGCTGGCGGTAGCGCACCAGCGGTCGCGGGTCATAGCGGACAATGCCGCCGGCAGCCGTGACGATCAGATAGGTCCACCAGTCATGGCTGACGAACTCGGTCCTTGCCGATGCCTTTGCCAGCAACTTTCGCGCGGCGCGGTTGATCATCATCGTGTTGCCGCCGGCAATGCTTTGCACAAGCGCATTGCGAAATGCGGGTGGATGCTGGAACAGCGGCGAATACCCTTGCGCTGCTCCGGTTTCGGACATGGTCGCGGTTCTGGAGCAAAACAGCAGCGGCGTTCCGGCGTCGTGCCCTTGCATCCAGGCAATGGCGCTCTCCAGCCTGTCCGGCTCCCAGATGTCGTCCTGGTCGCAGAAGGCGTAGTAGTCGGCCTCGATGCGCGGATCGATGATCATCGCGCGGAAATTGGCGGCAAAGCCTTGGCGAGGACCATTCGACAGGGTCAACCGGCCCTTGGACCAGCGGCTCTGCCAGGCGCCGATAATGGCCGAAGTGCCGTCTGTCGAACCGTCGTCGGAAACCCAGAGGTCGACAACAGGATGCGATTGCGCAGCCAGCGACGCGAGCTGCTCGTCAAGGAAAGCCGCGCCATCTTTCGTGCCCAGCAGCACGGCCACGCGCTGATCTTGTCTGCTCACTGGTTCAAAATCATCTGCAAACGCCTGGGAACGGCCATCGGATCGGTTTCAATAGCCAATCCCGGTCGATCAGGACAGGCTCTTTGTTTTGACGCAATCCCGGACGGAAAACCGCTCCACACTTTTCTTGGAATTGCTCTAACCAGCTTGCCCGACTGTTTTCGCAACGGTTTCCCGGCGTGCCTCACTTGGAGGCTCTTCCGCCTGATAGAGGCCGGCCATGACGGCGAGCGCCGAGGCCTTGTCCTGATCGCGCATGGCCGCCTGCAGCAATGTCAGCGCCGCCTGGACCTTGGGCCATCCCACGACATCGGTCCTGAGGCCGAAGATCTTGGGGATATCCAGCGCGACGATCTCCTCATTGCCGCCATGCAGCACTTCGTGAAGCTTCTCGCCCGGCCTGATCCCGGTGAAACGGATCGGAATGTCGGTGTAGGGGCTTTTGCCGGCCATGCGGATCATGGTTTCAGCGACTTCGAGGATCGGCACCGGCTTGCCCATGTCGAGCATGTAGATGGCGTAGTCGTCCTTGCCCTGGCGCCGCTCGGCGTCGGCCGCCGACATGATGACGAGGTCGACGGCTTCGGCCACCGTCATGAAGTAGCGGGTCATGCGGCGATCGGTGATGGTGACCGGACCGCCGGCCTCGATCTGCGCCTGGAAGATGGTGGCGACCGAGCCATTGGAGCCGAAGACATTGCCGAACCGCACGGCGATGAACTTGGTGCCGGAGCGACGGCCGCTGGCCCCGGTGGCGTGCGTTTCGTGCAGCGAAGAGACAATCTGCTCGGCGGCGCGTTTCGTCATACCGAGCACCGAGGTCGGATCGACCGCCTTATCGCTGGAAATCAGCAGGAACTGCGGCACCCCGCATTTGGCGGCAACCTCGGCGCAGACGAGGGTGCCCAAAATGTTGGTCTGGATCGCCGATTCCCAATTTTCCTCGAGCAGCGGCACATGTTTGAGCGCGGCGGCATGGAAGATGATGTCGGGCTTGAAATCGCTGATGACGCGGGTGATCTGGCGCCGGTCTGTGACATCGACGATGCGGCTCTTGAGCCGGACATGGTCCTTTTCGTCAACCTGCTGGTCGAGCTGGAAAATACCGAACTCCGAGATATCGGCGACCAGAACCGCCTCGGCGCCAAGTTCCAGCGACCGCTTGACCAGGATGCGACCGATTGAGCCGGCGCCGCCGGTGACCAGGACGCGCTTGCCACCGATAAAGCCGCCGATCCGCTCAATATCGGAAGCAACTGTGGGGCGGCGCAGGATGGTTTCCATCTCGACAGCGTCGAGTACCAGCTTTCCGCCTTGGCCGAGCTCCGAAACGCCGGAGAATTGGACGACGGCGATACCGCTGTGACGGGCGACACGGACCAGTTCCGAATATTCCTCGATCTCGCGTTCGGTGCCATTGCCGAAAATCAGCATGTCGAGGCTTTTGGTGCCTCTTGCATATTCTTCGAGGACCTCGACCAGGCGGGGCCGCACGGCTACCACCGGAACGCCCTGGATCTGCGTGCCCAACGGCGCGCCGTTCTCGATGGCCATGATGCCGGCGATGGAATATTCGGCCGGCTCGGCCGTGCGTGTGAAGCGGATGATGACGTCTGCTTCGCCAAGCCTGCCGACGAACAGCGCTTGTTTGATCGCCGCATTGTTTGCGTTGCGGCTCAGGATTCGCCAGCTCGCCCCGTCGCGCAGGAACCGGTAATAGAGCCGAGGCGCCGATATGATGGTGAAGGAGACGAGGAAAAAGACGATGAACTGGCGCTCGTTGAGGCCGGTCACCGGCTGAAACGATCGAACCGCCAGCGAGACGACATAGAGCGTGACGGTCAGGATGGCGCAGCTCTTCAGGATGTTGAAGAAGTCCGGCGTGGAGGCGAAACGCCACACGGTGTTGTAGAGGCCGCAATAGCGAAACAGCATATGGCTGAGAAAAACAATACTTGCCCAGCACGCCAGGCCGGCCGTGGAGAGCGCGTCGAATGAAAGTCTCGACTGAGAAAGCCCCAGACTCAGCGCCACCGCGACCAGGACCATGACCAGATCCTGGATCATTATAATGGCGCGCCGCATCTTCGGCCGAAGTCCGGACACGACCTCTACATAGGATGTCATTGGGTAGTACTGAACTCCAGGCGCAAGGACATGGACACTAACGTGGTGCAAGAGCGACGGAAACCCGTCACCGATCACCTGTTTAGAGTGCCAATCCCCAGCCCCGCCGCTTTGTATCGCATAGCGTGGAGTCGGGGACGCCGCCAGATATTTTTTTCGTCTGTCGCACTCTCGCGCAAAGCTGTGGTGCATGACACGGCTCTCGCATTGTGGAAGAGTCGATCGGGGCAATGCACACAGCATATGGGTGGAGAATGAATGCCGCCGTTAGGGCGGGCTAAAGTGGAGAGCTATTGATGCAGGATGCCGACTACGGGAAACGTGTTACAGGAAAACCATATCTTGGTTTTTTGGAAGACATCCACAAACAGCTGAAACCCAATACATATTTTGAGATCGGCGTTCAATTTGGCGATACTATTAAATTGGCAAGTTGTTCGACCGTTGGCGTTGATCCATTTTTCTCTTGTCAGACCAACATCATTGGCAAGAAGCCAACCTGCCAGCTATTTCAACAAACCAGCGATGCCTTTTTTGCTGAACGCGACCTCTCTCGCATCTTTGGGAAATCCGTCGATCTTGCCTTTCTGGATGGCATGCATCGGTTCGAATTCCTGCTCCGAGATTTCATAAATACAGAAAAGCATTGCGCTCCCGAATCGATCGTCGCCATGCACGACTGTTTGCCGCCGGGATTCTATATGACGTCGCGGGATATCGCCGACGCCAAACATCCTCGCTCCGCATTTCCAGGCTGGTGGGCCGGCGACGTATGGAAGATTGTGCCCACCCTCAAACACTACCGGCCGGAACTCTCAATTACGGTTACCGACAGCGCACCAACCGGCCTTGTGCTGATTACCGGACTCGACCCTGAAAATGATGCTCTCTGGGCAAACTACGAGAAGATCATTGCCGGTTTTCAGCCGATGGACCGCAGTGAGTTCGCTCACTACTGGTCCTCAGTTTCAGTGGTCTCAACCGACTCCGTGGACCTGGGAAGGTTCCGACCTTTCAGCTAGCCCTATTGCCTCTTGAGATCGACTTGTGAAGGGAGTAGGCACGGCCACCCTTTGGCGGGCGTCCCACGAGATGTTCAATGGCTATGTATCGATTGAAGCAGCCGTAGGCATTCTTGGGGCGCGGTGCGTTTAAACCAGGACGGAGAGCCTGTACCCTCCGATGCATCGCTTGTTACCGATCGCACCGAGGCAATTTGAACCTTGCCCTCACAGCGACGTTTTCCAAGCCCGCAACATATGAGAGAAAGGTGTGATGTTTCGGATCAAGCTGCCTTTTCAGACACGTGACAGAGGGGCCGTCGACGGCATGAAGCGATTGTTGAACCATAAGGTTCATGAGCTTGCCGTCAGCCTTGTCATCGGAGTAGCTCCGGCGATTCCGGTGGGACGGAAGGATGATCTCGCGGAACATTTAGATATGGTGAGACAGGAGTTCGTGGGCCGAACCGAAATCGAATATACGCATGCGGCGCTGATCGTGCTTTTACGTCGCGGCATTGCTGAAAAACGAAGTTGGAAGCGCTTCCAACAAGTGTGGGAGGAGTGCGGGCCCTTTCTGCTGCAGCGGCTCAACACCCGATGGCTGATCTCAGCCTGCGATACCATCGCCGACTTCTCTCCCGATCGAGCCGAACGCGCGCTGGCACTTGCGGGTTCGCTCTTGATGAACACAATCAAGCTCTATGAAACCGAGATTTGGATGAAGGCCACCGAAGCTAAAGAATATGAACGCATTCCGCAGGGAGGCATGACGCTCTTTGACGGCGTGACACCCTTTATGGTTGGCGCCGGCGACATGATCGCAAATCTAAATACCAGAGTACAGTCTCTGTGCGAGAAACAAACCATAGCTTCGAATATTCTCCAAGAGATATTTCGTAGGATTCATGTCAACCCAACAGTATTCCAGCGATTTCAGGCGCTGCACACCTCAGATCTCACCAAGTGGAGCGCATAAACAAAGTCAACGGCGAAGAAGCGAGTAGGCTCGCCATACCTCTAGTTCCCTTCGTCTGCGGTGAATGTTCGACTGGTCCAACGGATCGATCTCTCGAAAAAGACCAGCGGCGACCAAGCGTTCAGCATAGCTGATGTTGGTCTGTCTAAATGCCAGCTTGGTTTCGGTTGGCGATGCAAGGCAGGAGAACAATTCACCATTTAATACGCGCTTTATTGCTCCCGACAGTCCAGCGGCATCACCCCTTTGATAGTGGGTAACATCAGCAGGAAGTTCCAAGAGGTCGAAAAGGCTGGTGAACTTGGAAGAGTATCCTATCAACCCGACTTGTCGACCCGACAGGAGCCCCCAATAGGCGACATGATATGAATTTGTTACGATCTTTCCGGTCAAAGCGAACTTGGACCGAAATTCAGGTTCCGACATAGAATTAGTGCCAACTATCGCATTCGGCTCGATAGTCGAAAGGACATCCAAGACCGCCTGCCCGCTTGCGGCCGGATTCTGGTTGAGGAAAACGCCCAGCGCCGTCCCTGGCAAGATATCGACGATATCTCCCATCACGCTGGCACAGGGTACGAGTGTAGAATTGGATACCGCCAGAGCACGATCGCGAGAGCCAAAAAAAGAAAAATCCGTTGGAATTGAGGAAGAGAGTTCTCCGAACCCGTTCAAGGGTTGGATACTCTGGCCAACCCCCCAAGCGACTTTTCGGTCCGACTCAACCAAGGAGCTTGCATAAGCTCCGAAATCATTGAACGCGCCACCACCCAGAATGAGAATTCGAGAGAACCCGCTTTCTGAAGGTGAGTGACATTTGAAGTCGAAATAGTGGCGCGGGCTGGAAAGATAGTCGCCGATATTAAACGTCGAAGGCCACGCATGCACAAACGACAGCGTCGCTCCCCCGCAATGCATTGAAATGGCCGGAAATTGAGCCTGGATCCCCTCCGAAGACATGGACGCGCCTAGCTCATCGGTCAACAGTGACCACCATAGAGAGATCTACGAGCCCTGCCGCCAATGTTTCGTCCTCCTCTACCACTCTGAAAGCGATGGCGTCGATAATTCGGTGGAGAGGCACCTCATCAACCTCTGGCAATCCGCGGACCTGGCACGTGACAAAATAGTGACCAGGAAGCAGTAGGCTAGTGAACTCAAATCTTGATCTTAGAGATGAACCAGCCTGCGCCAGTTCGACCCGAGACGCCCTGCATTTGGCACCTGCGACATGGAACCCGGTTGTGGTTGTTATGCCGATGCCGAACCCCACCCGAGTAGCGTCGGTTGAAAAATCGGTCCAATATTCTATGAAGTATCTTCTGCCGAGCCTCAGCACATTCACCTGCTCGCCGCTCACAGTGAGTATGCGAACGTCGCGAATGCGTGCGCCTCTCTCTTCTTGATAGGCAGTTGACTTGGAAACGAGTGAAGGATCGAAGCCATCCGCAGATTCCAATTGTTTGGAGAGCGCTTCGCTGTGCTTAATTTCGTTTGTGGGCGCCTGTGAATTTTCGACAACAACTTCATCTTCGGATTCTGATCTCAGCCAAGGCAATTCGATTGGGATGGTGGGAGATATCGTTGCATCCCTCATAGCCACAATTTGCGCCCGGATTTCCGCCGCGCCCTCCGCACTGGCATTTACCAGCCGCTGATATTGGCCTGTCACCGTCTTTGGGCGGCCGGTCAACATTATTTCACCCGCGTCGAGCAATACGGCGCGATCACAAAGTTGGACGATGGTCTGAGCGGCGTGGCTGACGAACAGAATCGTACCGCCACGTTCCCTGATCTGCTCGATTCGCGCGAAACATTTACGGGAGAACGCCTCGTCACCCACCGACAGCGCCTCATCGACCACCAGAATATCCGGATCGACATTAATGGCGACGGCGAACGCCAACCGAACATACATACCCGAAGAATAGGTCTTTACAGGTTGCTCGATAAAGTCTCCGATATCGGCAAAGGAGGCGATGGAGTCAAAGCGATTGTCCATCTCGGCACGGCTGAGGCCAAGGATGGATGCGTTGAGATAGGCATTTTCGCGACCGGTGAAATCGGGGTTGAACCCCGCGCCCAGTTCCAGCAACGCCGCTACGCGGCCATTGACGGTAACCGAACCACTGGTGGGCTGCAGTGTTCCGCAGATAATCTGCAGAAGCGTCGATTTTCCCGAACCGTTGCGTCCGATGATGCCGACGGTCTCGCCTCGCCGGACGTCCAAAGAAATATTGGTCAATGCAGCGAAGTCACGGAAGTAGCGCCGAGGCAGTTGCCTCACCAGCCGCTGCAGTCGCGGCACCACCATCTGTTTCAGCCGGTCTTCAGGCCGGTTGAACATCAGATGGTGCTTGGATACAGCCTTCACCGAGATGGCGATTTCAGAGGACATCTGCGAAGCCCTTGCGCGTGGCTCGGAAGAACAAAAACCCAAGGCCGGCAATGACCGCTGCCGTCACGGTATAAAAAGCCAACGCGTGCAAGTTCGGCAGTTCACCAAAAATCAGGACCCTGCGGGCCTGTTCAACGGGAGTCGAGATGGGATTCAATACCAGCCACGGTCGCACGGCCGCAGGCAGCGCCTCAGCCGGCACAAAAATCGGAGACAGGAACATGAGCGCGCTGACGATCGGGTTCAGTACCTGGCCGATATCGCGAAAATACACACCAACAGCGGCGAGGAACCACGACAAACCAAGGAGGAGGAGGATAAATGGAGCCACAACGACCGGCAGAAGCGGCGCCGTCAAGGGAATCGACCCCTGCGAAATCACAAGGAAGATGAGCATGACCAGAAAACTGACCATCATGTGAAACAACGCCGCTGCAAGCGCCACTACCGGTAGCACTTCAAGCGGGAAAACAATCTTCTTCACGTAGCTAACATTCGTCAGCACAAGCGTAGGAGCCCTCGTCAGCACCTCGGAGAAGGTTTGAAAGAAGATCAGGCCAACGAACAATATGATCGCGAACTGGGCCGTCGGCTGCCCCTCGCCTCCCCCTGCCCAACGCATCCGCAGAACCGTACCGAACATGAATGTGTAAACTGCGAGCATAAGCAGCGGGGTCAATAGCGACCACAAGATGCCAAGCATCGACCCTCGGTATCGTCCAGTCACTTCCCGACGCGTAAGGCTGATGATCACGTCAAGATAGTTAACAGTCACAGTTCGACAACCTTAAGAAGGGCGCGGACACGTTGAACCAAAGTGTCTGTGTCGACTTGGGACGTTACATGACGCTGGGTCAAATGAGGCTGGCCCGGAAATGGGCTTTCAACCATCTGCGAACGGCAGACCACCACTTCGTAGTCGAGCGAAAATAGCGTGCACGTGCGCGATAGCCACATCTCGGTGATGCCGAGATCGTTCCAGTAGCCGACCCAATCGTCGGGCGTCAAATCGACCAGCTTGGTGCCGGGTCGGCACCAGATTATGTTGGCGAAAGCTGACCCATGCGCGCCAACAATCACCTTGGCGTTTCGAAACAATTCCATTTGATCGACATATGGTAGTTTCGATGGGTCGATTGCAGTGAAGCCCAAAGCCTCCAGCGCCGAGATTACCTCGGGTTCGTTGTCAATGAACCGGTTGGAATAGGTGTTGGCCCGATCCCGTGCAAGGTAGATCAACTGTGGGGTTTCGGAAGCGGTCGGCAACGCCGGTTGCAGAGCATACTGTGCCAGGGAGTCCGGGTTGGGGTAATATGTTGTCCCAGTCGTGAGACTATTGCAGACCATGGCAGAGCGGAATCGAAATGGCGTATGCGGCAGAATTAGAAAATGATGGGGTAGAAAACCCCAAGTCGCCAAGATACCGCGCACCCACAATGGTGCATCATTTGGCAGCACCACCTTAAGGCGATTCTCCTTGATTTCGTTCTCCCAGAACAAAATCTGCGGAATAGCGTCGAATATGACGTGACCAAACGCAAAACTGGAGTGAAGCGGGAGCAACACATCTTCATCAATGAATTTGAATTCATTGAATAGCAAAATATACTTCCCGTCCTCTTCATCCAGATAATCCAGAAGATTGAGGTCTTGATAGACATATCGGTAGACGATAATTGACTCTTCAATAATCGCTCCACCTTGCGTAATAACGCCGATGGCACGGGAGTGCGCTACGCAATTTAGAAAGCGTCCAAATTGAAATGGTACGGCGTCAAAAGATTTCTCTGCAAAAAGTTCCTTTAGTCGATCCAGCTTAGTGGCTCCGCAACCCGCAGTAACCTCGACGCTTTTGCTCGTGACGGCCCTACCTGGATAGGCCGTTAAAATAGCGTCGTTCTTCGACGCAAACAACTCGCCCCTCGTTTGAACTTGTCGGGCCGCTCGAGCAAGGGCGACGCTCTGCAAGACCAATGGAAATGTGGCAGTGGGCGCCGAGGAGCTGTTGTTCAGAAACGGCGATCGACGCCACAGTGATCGGATTGGTCGGGCGGCGGCGCGAGCAGCCCGGAAGCCACATCTGGCAACCCAGTATGCCACCGGCGCGTTAGCCAGCATCCCTTGAATCTTTAACTTGGTCGCAGCGAAGCGCTGTACCGGCGAATCTGCTTTCCATATCGCACCGCTTGAAACCGCAAGGGAAGTTCCTGCGTCCGTCCGGAAAGGATGCCGGTCAAAAACATCGTCAAGAACGGACTTGCTTTCCTTGACCCGCAGAGTCGCATCCAGGAAGGCACGCCCGAACTTCCTATCCGGCTCTAGGTGACAGCCCTCGGCCCATTCGTTCCATGCATTTATAAAAACAAGCCGTTCGTTTGGAGCGCGCTCGACCATAGTACGGGACGTCGCCGCCCTCAACCAACGCTCATAGTTATCAGGGGTGGCAGCAAGCATTGCGACCGCGCGGTCGCGAATTCGGGCAGTGTTGTCCCATGAAGGGACTACGGTCCGATAAATTTTCTTATCGCGATAATCCCGACCGAGATAGTTGCCGGCCACATCTGCATAATCCACGAACATACCTCTGAAGGAATCAAAGGTCGTCACTTCACGGTTGATGTTTTGGACCACCATATTGTGTGGGGGAACTCCACTCCAGCATCGAACCCGAGTGACTCATAATCGAGATTGCCATGCGTTAACGCGGCAACAAGGTGGATTTCTCCGATCCCGATCTTCCGGCAATGCTCACGCCATATTTCTAGAGCTTGGGCGGGGTTCGGAAGCTGCTGCGGCCTGTAGACAAGCAAGATTGGTCGCCCGTCCACGCGAAGATATCGGTCATCTCGGAAGAAGGGGACCACGCTTTCGATAAAGCTGATTTCATAACCCGGCTCATAATTCTGCGAAATCAGCATATGCTGCTCCGCACCATCCCAGCGCCGTGTCCAGTTCTCGTTTGCCCAAGATAAGCAGAAGGGCATACGAGCGGACTTATCGGCAAGGTAGGCATCGACCGGCTTGTCCAACAGCCGCTTACCGCTGAACCAATAATAGTGAAAACAGAACGCATCGACACCATACTGCTGGGCAAGTGCTATCTGCTCGTGTTGCGTTTCCCGTACCCGAAGATCATAGAATCCAAGTTCCGTGGGGAGATGCGGCTGATAGTGACCGTCAAACAATGGCGTCGCCTTGGTAACATTGGTCCATTCTGTAAAACCCTTGCCCCACCAGGCATCATTCTCTGGGAAAGGATAAAACTGCGGCAGGTAGAACGCCAGATATGTCGGTTTCATAAAGGAAATTCCAAGCATTTATATCCACAGTCATTCTCGCACCGAAATCGAAGCTATTCGGCTAAAATTCCGGTCACGGGCAACCCAGGCACTAACTATTTCGATTTAATTTTTAACCCGCATCCTAAAGAAATATCGAATCTTAGATGTTATTTTATATAAACTCCAAAAAAAGCTTTTGTGAACTCTCTCCAAACCGATAGAATTATCTGAAATACCTTGTTGCTTTTCTCCTAGTTCCTTTACCACTCTAAGAAAATATTCTTTAGTCTTTATTATCTCCTCTTCTTTTTCTGCGACTTTATCTCGACTTAGCGCAAGGGCGATTTCCAGCTGTTGCCGTTCATGCTCGACTACAGATTGAGCCGAAACACTTGCTGCTCGCTCTCTGAGATACTTCTCATTCTCGGCAATTAACACCTGAGCCTGTTCCTCTTTTGTAGAGAGCGCTTTTTCCAACGCCTTGGCAGCTTCGGTAGACTCAACCTCTAACCTCTTAGACTCAGATAAATTTTCTTGGAGCGTGACGAGCTCTTCCTGGACCTTAGCTCTTTCCGCAGCCCAACCTGACCTTTCATTACGAAACTCCTGCAATATAATCTCACAACTATCTATTATCCTTTTCAGTTCTTCGTCTTTTTTTCCAATATCTCCCTAAGGCTTCTTTCTATAAACCTGAATTCGTCAGTTTTCCTTTTCAATTCTGGGAAAACGGCCTCACCGAAAAGAACGGTCTCCGCGTCGAATTCAACTCTGATACTATCGAGGACCGCCATCGCTTGGTTATCGGCTGGATCGGCTTCCAGCGCTCGAAGGGCTTTGTAGGCCTCTTTGACCCAAGGAAGGACCCGTTCGTCGGCAGAAAGCCGGTCATCGTTTATCGCGTGATGTCTGTGATCCGAGGACAGATAAGCATCAATCTCCGGCCCGGCGTCTTCGAACGGCCTTGACCAACCCGGTCGCACGGCGGTGACGACTTTCGTCAGCTCCGAGCGCCAATCGACCATCATGGCGTCATATGAGACGAAGACCCGCGACATACCCCGCGTTGCGCGCTCGGCTTCAAGTTGATGTCGTAGCCAAAGCAGCGAGCCTGTTGCGAAAGTCGAACCGTCGCGTTTGCCAAGAGACGCGATGACCTCCAGCGGATTGCGGTTTGCCAGCACGTAGTGCAGTTGAAAATTTTTCGCCTTTAGAACAGCGGCATAAAGCTGCGCAAAGCGGGAAATTCGTGGTTCCTTGAGAACGATCGCAGAAGCATTTTCGTACTCTTCGTCGACAATTCGGGAAATTTCCGCTTTGTAGAACCCGATGCGCGAAGCTCCCAGATCTCCTGGGTCGAAGCTGCGCCAGTCATCCCAGCGGCTGCCGGCCTCAGCCAGCATCTTCTCATTGAGATGATTGAGGCTCGTCGGCTCCCAATAGCCGCTGGCATTGCTGTCGTCCGGATCAATAACCTGGTGCGGAAGCGCCGCGCCCAAAAGGCTGATGACCCTGGTCAGCGCGCTCGTGCCCGAGCGGTGCATGCCCAGCACCATGATGCAGATACGCTTCGCTGGCTTGGCAGCCTTGGCGCGCTTCTTCGGCGCCGGTTGATCGATCCCCTTAGGGTCGGGCGTCGCGTCATGCAATTGCTCGGGTAACGGATGCTTGTTCATGCAGTCAATGCCTGTTTTGTCTTGCTCCCCGCCAGCCTGCGCACCACCTTTTCCGCCGACTCGTGCCACACCGGGGCCGTGCATTCAAACGCCGACGCGAACTTTTCGCTCGACAGCCGGGAACTGGCGGGCCGCTTTGCCCTAGTCGGATAGTCGCTGGTCGCGATGTCGCGCACCCGCGCGGTAGGCCCGCCGTGCCGCGCGCTTGTGTCGAGAACATGACGGGCAAAGCCGCTCCAGCTGGTCTCGCCGGTGCCGGCAAGATGATAAATGCCGTAGCCGTCAAAGTCGCCGCGCAACACCGCCGCCGCATGCAGGATCGCGTCGGCAATATCAAGTGCGGATGTCGGATTTCCCCATTGGTCGGCGACCACGGCGATCTCGTCGCGGTCGCCGGCCAGCCGCAGCATGGTTTTCACGAAATTCTTGCCGAACGGGCTGTAGACCCAGGCGGTGCGCAGGATCAGATGGCGCGGATTGACGGCGGCCACGGCCAGCTCGCCGGCAAGCTTGGAGGCGCCGTAGACGCCGAGCGGTGCGGTGGCGTCGGTCTCGACATAGGCGCCGTCCTTGGTGCCATCGAAGACGTAGTCGGTCGACAGATGGATTACGGGCACGCCGAGCTTCGCGGCCGCCTCGGCGACCTTGCCGGCGCCGACGGCGTTCACAGCGAAGGCAAGATCGGGCTCGTCCTCGGCCTGGTCGACCGCGGTGTAGGCGGCAGCCGACACCACGATATCCGGCCGCGCTGCCGCGAGTGCGTCGAATACCGTATCGGGCCGCGCCAGATCGAGCACTGGGCGGCCGAGGGTGACGACCTCGATGCCATCGCGCCTCTGCCCGGCCTCCAGCAGGCTGGCAGCGACCTGACCGTCGCGTCCGGTGACAACCAGCCTCACGCCGCGCCCTTCCTGCCTTCAACCTGGCCGCGCGACCGGACTTGCCCCAGCCGCTCGCCGGCGTAGCGCTGCTCGCGGATCGGTCCCCACCACCATTTGTTGTCGAGGAACCAGTCGACGGTCCTTGCAAGGCCGCTGTCGAAACTCTCCGCCGGCGCCCAACCGAGATCCCGGCCGATCTTGGAGGCATCGATTGCATAGCGGCGGTCGTGGCCGGGCCGATCGGTGACGAAGCTGATCAAATCGCGGTAGCTCCTGCCGCCGCTGCGCGGACGCCTGATGTCGAGCAGGCCGCAGATCGTCTCGACGACGCCAAGGTTGGTACGCTCGGAATTGCCGCCGACATTGTAACTTTCGCCCGGCTGGCCCTTGGTGGCGACCAGCTCCAGGGCGCGGGCATGATCCTCGACGAACAGCCAGTCGCGCACATTGGCGCCGGCGCCGTAGACCGGCAGCGCCTTTTCGTCGAGCGCGTTGAGGATGACCAGCGGGATCAGCTTTTCGGGAAAGTGATACGGACCGTAATTGTTCGAACAGTTGGAGAGCACGACCGGCAGGCCGTACGTCTCGTGCCAGGCCCGCACCAGATGGTCGGATGCGGCCTTGGAGGCGGAATAGGGCGAGGATGGCGCGTAAGGCGTCTCCTCCACGAACATGCCGCCATCGAAGGGCAGATCGCCGAACACCTCGTCGGTCGAGACATGGTGGAAGCGGAAGCGCGCCTTCCTGTCCTCGTCAAGGCCGCGCCAATATTCGAGCGCCGAATTCAGCACCCGGTAGGTGCCGACGATGTTGGTCTCGATGAAGGCGCCGGGTCCGTCGATCGAGCGGTCGACATGGCTTTCGGCGGCGAGGTTCATGACGACGTCGATCTCGTCGCGGTGGAGGATGTCGAGAACCGCCCGCTCGTCACAGATGTCGACCTGCGCAAATTTGTAGTTGTGTGCATTCTCGATGGTGCGCAGCGAGGCCAGATTGCCGGCATAGGTGAGCTTGTCGAGATTGGTCACATGGTAGGCCGGATTGGCGCACAAATGCCGGCACACGGCCGAGCCGATGAAGCCGGCACCGCCTGTCACCAGAAAATTCATGGCGCTCTCCTCACATCGTCGCGCGTCATGCGAACACCTCGGCCTCAGCAAGCGCCGACGCCTTGAGGTCCTTGGCCGAGAGCTCGAAGGCGCCGGCCGGCGACGGCCAATCGATGCCGATATCAGGATCGTCGAAACGGATCGATCGATCATGCGCCGGCGAATAGGTGTCGGTGACCTTATACAGAACCTCGGTGTCCGGCACGAGCGTGACGAAACCGTGCGCGAAACCCTTCGGCACCAGGATCTGGTTGCCTCTCTCGGCCGATATTTCGAGCGCGACCCATTTTCCGAAGGTTTTCGAGCTGCGGCGGATGTCGACCGCCACGTCGAGAATCTTGCCTCGGATCACACGCAGCAACTTGTCCTGCGCGCGTGGAGGCAGTTGATAGTGAAGCCCCCGCACGACACCTGCGGCAGCCGAATAGGAATGATTGTCCTGGACGAAACGCAGATCGATGCCGGTCTCGGCAAAGGCCTCGGCATTCCAGGTTTCGATGAAATAACCGCGCGCATCGCCGTGCCGCTTCGGCACGATTTCCAGCACGCCGTCCAAACCGAGCTGCCTGACTTCCAGCACTCTATGTCTCCGTCAGCTCGGCGACACGCCGGCGCAGATAGGCGGCGTATTCGTTCTTGCCCAGGCGCGTGGCGCGCTCAAGCACCTTGTCGGCGGTCAGCCAGCCCTGCTCGAAAGCGATTTCTTCAGGACAGGCGACCTTGATCCCCTGGCGGTGCTCGATCGTGCGCACGAAGGAAGAGGCTTCATGCAGGCTGTCATGCGTGCCGGTGTCGAGCCAGGCATAGCCGCGGCCGAGCTGATGCACGTGCAATTTCCCGCGCTCGAGATAGACGTTGTTGACCGCCGTGATCTCGAGTTCGCCACGCGCCGAGGGCTTGATCGTCGACGCGATGTCGACGACCTCATTGTCGTAGAAATAGAGGCCGGTGACCGCCCAGTTGGACTTCGGCTCCCGCGGCTTCTCCTCGATCGTCAAAGCCGTGCCGCTGAGCTTGTCGAACGACACCACGCCGTAGCGCTGCGGGTCCTCGACATGGTAGGCGAACACCGACGCGCCGCTTTGGCGCTGCGCAGCAGTGCGGCAGAGCTGCGACAGGCCCTCGCCGAAATAGATGTTGTCGCCGAGAATCATCGACACATTATCCTTGCCGATGAAGTCGCGGCCGATGATGAAGGCCTCGGCAAGCCCGTTGGGCTGCGCCTGCTCGGCATAGGAGAATTCGACCCCAAATTCCGAACCGTCGCCCAGCAACTCCCGAAACACCGGCAAGTCGCGAGGTGTCGAAATGATCAAAATCTGGCGGATACCGGCGAGCATCAAGACGCTCAGCGGATAAAAAATCATCGGCTTGTCGTATATCGGCAGAATCTGCTTAGAGATCGCTAATGTAAGGGGATACAGACGCGTCCCGCTGCCTCCTGCAAGGATTATTCCCTTCAACAAGCTCTCCTTGAATTACCGGCCCCCGCCTCGAAATCAAGTTGCCCGTGCTTAGGTTTCGCGCAATGGCTTGTCAATTCAATCTCGGCCGTGGATCGGCGCCAGAATTGCTCTGGATCTGCCGCCTCGCGGCAATTTGACCGACCAGCACAGGCTGACGATGCAAATGGGCGTGGCGATTTGGCAACCGGCTTGCACCGTCGGCTGGCGGACGCGTGACAACAAAAAGCCGGCGGGCCCTGGGCCCGCCGGCTCATTCATTTGTCCGGTTTCAGGGCTGCTTGGGCAGCAGCGACCATACCGCCGGCACCAGGCTGGCGGCGAGCGCAACCTTGATCAGGTCGCCGAGGACGAACGGCAAAACGCCGAACTGCCACGCCTTTTCCGCGCCGATGAGGGTGGCCAGCCAGGCAAAGCCCATGGCCATCATGACGATTTCGGCGACCAGCATGGCGTTGAACAACTTGATCGGGTGGCGGTCCCAGCCGCGGTCGGCGGCCCAGCCGACAATGGCCGCCATGACGACGAAGCCGGCGAGATAACCGCCGGTGCCGCCGATCATGTAGGCGATGCCGATGCCCTTTTCAGGCGTGCTTTGGAAGACCGGGAAGCCCATGGCGCCTTCGGCCATGTAGAGAAGCAGGGTAGCGACGCCAAGCCGCAGGCCAAACGCGGTGGCGATCAGCAGGACGGCCAGCGTCTGCAGCGAGATGTCGACCGGCCCGAGCACGACTTTCGTCTTGGCCGACAGGGTCAAAAGCAGCGTTCCGGCGATCGCCAGCAAAAGCTGGGTTGCCAGGCGCTGCGCGCCCTCCTGGGGCAAAGCGAGAGAAACAAGCGGGCGCATCGTCGTTGCAAGTGCCATGGTCTTCCCCAATCCGGATTGCCGCAGATCGCGGCCTTGCGTTTTTCTATATTGGCTTCCGTGTTATGCGGCAATCAGTTTTGCCGTCTTCCTGAACAGAGATTCAACGACACCGCCATGGCGCTCAAATTCGACACCAGCTTCGATCCGGCATATGGCGAGGGCGTCACCGTTGCGCCGGACGTCTTGCGCGTCACCGCCAAAAACCCCAGCCCGTTCACCTTTCACGGCACCAACAGCTACATCGTCGGGCGCGATACGCTGGCGGTGATCGATCCCGGCCCCGATGACGAGGCGCATTTCCAGACGCTGCTCAAGGTGATCGCAAACCGGCCGGTCAGCCATATCTTCGTCAGCCACACGCATCGCGACCATTCTCCGCTGGCCGCCCGGCTGAAAGCGCACACCGGCGCTATTGTACTGGCCGAAGGCCCGCACCGCCCGGCAAGGCCGCTGCGGATCGGCGAGATCAACCCGCTCGACGCCAGCGCCGACACGGTTTTCGTCCCGGAGATCGCGTTGCCCGACAATGCGCTGGTCGAGGGCGATGACTGGACGATCCGGACGGTGCTGACGCCGGGCCACACCGCCAATCACGCGGCATTTGCGCTCGAAGGCACCGGCATCCTGTTTTCAGCCGACCATGTGATGGCGTGGGCGACATCGATCGTGGCGCCGCCGGACGGAGCGATGGCCGACTACATGGCCTCGCTCGACAGGCTGATCGCGCGCGGCGATCGCCTGCTGCTGCCCGGCCATGGCGGCCCGGTGACCGCGCCGCGCAGCTTCATGCGCGGCCTCAAGACCCATCGCAAGATGCGCGAACGGGCGATCCTCGAACGGATCCGCGACAGCGACCGGACGATCCCGGACATGGTCAAGGCTATCTACCGGGACACCGACCCGCGCCTGCATGGCGCCGCCGGCCTGTCGGTGCTTGCCCATCTCGAGGACCTGGTGGCGCGCGGCCTGGTTGCTACCCAGGGTGACCCGGCCATCGACGGCGTTTTTGTGCCGGTGGGGTAGAACTACTCAGCCGGCGCGGCACCCACCTGCCCTGCAACCTCCTGGTCGAGTTCGGCGAGGAACCCGACGATGCGCGCCGCATTGTCGCCGAGGTCGTAGCGGCCGTAGCGGGAGGCTGAGCGCATGTCGACGACGATGGTGTCGCCATCATTGCTGACCCGGATGGCGACGTCGGCGGGCAGGCCTACGACGAAGCTCCGGGCAACGGCCGATATCGTCACCTCGTCTTGACCGTCCGTCACCGGATATGGCGCAGTAAGTTGCCAATCGCGGCGGTCGAGCACGGTTTCAACGGCGTCGACGACGGTTTCGAACGGCAGATTGTAGCTGTGCCCGGTGACCAGCGGATAGGCGTCGGCCTGCAGGCGCACTTCGCCAGGCGTTGGCGGCGCGAGCACGTTCATGTCCTTGGTGCGGTCGCTGGTCTCGAGCACCGGCGGATTGTCGAGGTCCGTCGAAATGTCCCTCAGGGGCGGCGTGGTCGCCGCCAAATAGGTGGCAAAGCCGTAGGGCGTCAGCACCAGCAGCGCCAGCAGGGCGCCGACCGAGAGGTCGCGGCCGCCACGGTCACCGAAATGCCACAGCCGGGACAAAGCGAGGCCGGCAAACAGCAAAGCGAACGCGGCAAGCAAGGCGACGATCGCCAGCACCCACAGGAAGGCCGGCGTTTCGACCAGTTCGAAATGATGGCCGGCCAGCACGGTGAGCAGCAGGACCAGGGCAAAAGCGCCCGTGCGCCGCGACCAGCCGGCCGCCTTCGATGTCTGCCGCTCGTCAATTTCCATTGTCTTCAGCACCGCCCCAACCCGCACAGACGCTTAGAGCAAAGGATGCTCAAATTGAACATCCCCTGCCCTAACGTTTTTGCGGCCGGTAGCTTGAAGGTCAAGGAAACGCACGGTCCCGGTCAATCCGTCGGCAGGCGGTAGTCGCTGAACTGCTTGCGCAAGGTGATCTTCTGGATCTTGCCGGTGGCGGTGTGCGGGATTTCACTGACGAAAGCGACGTCGTCGGGTATCCACCATTTCGGCACCTTGCCGTCCATGAACGCCAGTATATCGGCCTTGCTCGGCTCCTTGCCGGGCTTGGCGACCACGACCAGCAAGGGCCGCTCGCCCCATTTCGAATGATGGACGCCGATCGCCGCGGCCTCGGCGACATCGGGATGGCCGACGGCGAGGTTCTCCAGGTCGATGGTCGATATCCACTCGCCGCCCGACTTGATGACGTCCTTGGCGCGATCGGTGATCTGCATGTAGCCGCCGGAATCGATATGGGCGACATCGCCAGTGTCGAACCAGCCGTCCTTGTCGAACTGCTCGGCTCCGACGCCGCCATAATAGGCGCTGGCGACGGCTGGACCGCGCACCTTCAGCCGGCCGAAGGTCTTGCCGTCCCAAGGCAGTTCCTTGTCGTCGTCATCCGTCACCTTCATCTCGACCCCGAAGGGCGGGTAGCCCTGCTTGCCCTGGATATCGAGCCGGTCCTCGCCCTCGAGCGCTTGATACTGCGGCTTCATGGTGCACAGCGTGCCGAGCGGTGACATTTCGGTCATGCCCCAGGCATGGATGACTTCGACACCGTAATTGTCCTGGAATTTCCTGATGATGGCGCGCGGGCAGGACGAGCCGCCGATGACGACTTTGCTGAGATAGGGAAGCTTCTTGCCGGTGTCTTCCAGATGCTGCAGCAGCATCATCCAGACGGTCGGCACGGCGGCGCTGAAGGTCACCTTCTCGGTGTCGAGCAGCTCGTAGATCGAGGCGCCGTCCATCTTGCAACCGGGCATGACCAGCTTGGCGCCGATCATCGGCGCGCTCTGGCCAAGGCCCCAGGCATTGGCATGAAACATCGGCACGACGGGGAGGATCGTGTCCCGCGCGGAGAGGCCCATGGCGTCGGGCATGGCAGCAATCATGGCATGCAGCACATTCGAGCGGTGGCTGTAGAGCACACCTTTGGGATCGCCCGTCGTGCCGGAGGTGTAGCACATGCCGGCTGCGGTGTTTTCGCCGAAAACCTTCCAGGCGAAGTCGCCATCGGCCTCGTTCAACCAGTCCTCATAGGCAACCACATTCGACAGCGTCGTTTCAGGCAGATGCGCCTTGTCGGTCAGGACGATCACCTTTTTCAGCGATTTGACCGCGCCGGCGATCTTTTCCAGCAGCGGCATGAAGGTCAGGTCGACGAAGATCCCTCTATCCTGCGCATTGTTCATGATCCAGACGATCTGCTCGGGGAACAAACGCGGGTTGAGCGTATGGTAGATGGCGCCGATGCCCATGATGCCGTACCAGGCCTCTATGTGGCGCGCCGTGTTCCAGGCCAGGGTCGCGATGCGGTCGCCGAGCACAAAGCCATCGCGCTCCAACCGTTGAGCGACCTTGAGCGCGCGGCGATGAACTTCAGCATAGGTGGTGCGAACGACAGGACCTTCGATCGAGCGCGAGACGATCTCGCGCGTCCCGTGCTGCCGCTCGGCATTGTCGATCAGCTTGTGGCAGAGCAGCGGCCATTCCTGCATCAGTCCGAGCATCTGGTTCCTCCCATTGCTTCCTCGTTTTTCCCGTCTTTTGTTCCATTGTGGGACGAACGGACGGATTGTCCAGCCATGACGTCTCCAACCGTTAACGGCTGAAGCAAGCAGTGATCGAAAGGCGGGGAAAACCGCCACAATCCGGCCATCGTCGACGTTAAGGTTCGTTAACGGGGTAGGGGTGCGGATTGGCGACTGAAAGAGGTTCGCATGGACACGCAGCTCGACGGCAAGCAGATCGACGGCAAGCAGATCGATTACAGGCAGATCGACGACAGGCAGCTGGATGACAGCGAGGCCCAAGACGTGCAGTTGGACGATATTCAACTCGACGACAAAGAGCTTGAAGACACGCTTGCCGCAAGTCTGGCCGATCTCGTGCCGGAGGCCAAAAAGGTCTCCGAAGACGAATTTGTCGAGGTGGTCGGCGGCGCCCTTGAAGCGGTCGGCGGCACGCTGCTGTTCAAAATGTGCGTCCAGAACGAAGGCGAAGGCCAGCATGTCGCCGCCGCATCGATCGGCGATGGCGGCAATCGCCAGTTCCTGCTGCTCACCTTGCCGACAGGCGGCGGCCCACTGAAGGTCGAGACGACGTCAAGAAGCACCAACCCGGTAGCCGGTATTGCCGCGGCCTATGCCGGCCTCATGGACGTGTTCAAGACCGCAGCCTGAGCATTCCACGCGGGATCGTTTTTAGTGATCGGAAGGCCAGCTCTGGGCTACTGGCGAAGGCTTGCGCAACGGGTTCTCCAGACACATTTTAGAGACATGGGAAGCATCCCGCACGCTCTCAATCGGACTGTGCTCCCAATCGAACAAGGAGAACCCCGCATGGACCAGATCGCCAACCCCGCCCCCGGCTTTCAGAGCAATCCCGGCAAGGTCATCACCGTCGAACCCTATCGCGGTACCGTGGTCGTGCGTGCCGGCGATACGGTGATCGCCTCATCGACGCGGGCGAAGCTTCTGTCCGAACCGCCCTACCGCCAGGCATTCTACATCCCCTTCGAAGACATCGACTTCACCCAGCTCGGCAAAACCACCCTGTCGACCCACTGCCCCTACAAGGGCGACGCCAGCTACTGGAGCGTGCTGCCGGCCAGCGAGACCGGCAAGGACGCAATGTGGGGCTATGAGCAGCCGTTCGACGAAATGGCTGAGATTCGCGACCACGGCGCCTTCTATCCCGACAGGGTGACGATCGAAGCAGCACCGGCCTGAGCAAGCGACTCAAGCCGCCGTTGCTCGCTTCGTCATCCCAGGGTCTTCGCGACGGAGCTTCGCTCCTGTTTCATCCTGGGATGACGAAGCTCAGAGGCCTCGGCTAATCTCAAACGTCGGCGACGTCAGTCCAAAGGCGGTGAAACTGCCTGCCGCCGCCTGATCCTAATCAGTCGTCCCGTCGTTGCCGACACCGTCGGCGTCATCCAGCCGCACGAACATCAGCCCCTTGGCCTTCAGCGCGAGCAGACCTTGCACGACGCCCTCGCCGGCGGCGTGGGTCGGCTGGTTGATGTGGGCGATGATGACATCGCCATCCTTGGCGGCGGCGATGCGCCGGGCGGTTTCTTTTGCGCCGAGCAACGAGCCGCCATCGCCGTTGATCGAAAAGCCGGCGACCTTGAAGCCAAGCTTGCGGATCATGGCGATAGCCGACGGGCTGTATTCGGCGGTCGCGCCGCGAAACCATTTCGGCGCCGGCTCGCCGGTGCCAGCGAGAGCGGCAGCGCCCGATTCGACTTCGGCCTGCACCGCTTCCGGGCTGCCGGCGCTGCGGATGCCATAGATCTTGCGCGGCGTGTCGACGGCCGGGATGTGATGGCCGCCATGGTTTTCCAGTTCGAACAGGTCCGGATGCGCGCGCATGATCTCGACGGCGGCGGCGTTGCGCTTCAGCCAGATACCGGTGACGAAGATCGTCGCCGGAATCCGGTTCTCCACCAGCGCCGACAGGATCCTCGTATCGGTCTGGCCGCCGCAGGCGTCGAGCGTAAGCGCGACGCGGCCGACACTGCTACCGTCCTCAGCCTTCAGATGCAGCGCCGGCTCGACAAGCGGCGCGGCCTGGGCCGAGGACACGGCCACGATAGATAGCGCCAAGGCGCAAAACAGCTTTTGCAAGGGATGCCTGTCTTGTCTGAGAATCGGCGCTGTCATAGCCGCATCCCAGGACCCGCAACAAGGCGGAAATCGGGATAGTGGCCGTGAGAAAGCTGATATCCCGACAATGTGACCGCCGCGCACCGTCAGACGGCGTGTTCCAGTTCCACATGCGTGCGTGACAGGACTTCGCGCACGGCCGCGACGACCGGTTCGACCTCGAGGCGCCAGACGCAGCAGGCCTTGCTGGGATCGAGCGGATTGCACAGGCTGCCCGCCACGCAATTGCACGGCATGGATGGCTGCAAGGCGAGGCTGGGCACGCCGACCGGTCCCCAGACGGCCGGGCTGGTCAGGCCGAAAAGGCCGACAACCGGCGTTCCGGCCGCTGCTGCCATGTGCATGGGGCCGCTCTCATTGCCGACAAACAGCCGCGCCTGCTGCAACACCGCCAGCAGCGTTTCCAGCGACAGCGCGCCGACGAGGTTGACGATCGACGCGGCACTGGCGAGGATCTGCTCGGCCGGCTTGCGCTCGTCAGGGCCGCCGACGAGTACGAAATCCAGTCCGGTTTCGCGCGAAATCGTGTCGATCACGGCGGCAAAGCGTTCATGCTGCCAGCGCCGGCCGTGAAAACTTGCGCCGGCATGCACCGCGATAAAGCCGTTTGGCCGCAAATGGTGTTTGTCCAGCAATGCCTGGGCCCTCGCCGTCTCCATCGGCAATGGCCGAATCGACGGCACCCGCACGCGCAGGCCGACGCCGAGCGGCTCGAGCGGCGAAAGGTAGCGGTAGAGATAGTGACGTTCGCCAAAACCGAACGGCTCGGCAAAGACATTGGCGGGCTGGCGCTCATGCCAGCGCAGCGGCCTTTCCGGAGGATTGTAGCCGATGCGGGTGCTGGCGTTGAGGAACCTGACGATGAGCCGCGATGTCTTTGAATCGGTGAGGTCGATGGTCAGGTCGAAACGGAATTGGCGCAGCTTGCTGATCATAGAATAGAGCTCGCGCCCACGCTCCAGCGGGGTGCCGCGCATGGCGGCGCGGCGGAAGCTGACGACCTCGGCGGCGATGCCGTGCGCGGTGACGAAACTGGCGAGGCGCGCCTCGCAGAGAAAGACGATCCTGACACCGGGATATTCGAGCTGCAGGTTCTTGGCGAGCGTGGAGGACAGAACAATATCGCCGATGAACTTGGTCTGGATAATCAGGATCGAGCGGAAGGGTCTGGGCGAAATCTGTAACATCTTTTTCTCGGCACCGGGCGGGTTGGGGGGCCGTGAAATTGGGAAGAAACGATGTCGGGATTGCGTGTTGGGGCGCGCACATCAGCGTGAATTTGCTTACAAAATCGTAAGCTTAGCGCCAAACGGCCACCCACGGGTGGCCGTTTCATCGATACCGAAAGGACTGTGTCGAAATCAGGATGCCGCGGCGCTCTTTTTGGGGCGCGGCACTGCTGTTTTGGCAATCTGCACCGCGGCTTGGGCTGCGGCCAATCTCGCGATCGGCACGCGGTAGGGAGAGCACGAGACATAGTCGAGGCCGACCTCTTCGCAGAAGCGGATCGAGGCCGGATCGCCGCCATGTTCACCGCATATGCCGAGCTTGATGTCGGGCCGTGTCGCCCTGCCCTTTTGCGCAGCCATGCGCACCAGTTCGCCGACGCCCTCGATGTCGAGCGAGACGAACGGGTCCTGCTCGATGATGCCTTTCTGCCGATAGGTCTCGAGGAAGGACGCCGCATCGTCGCGCGAGATGCCGAAAGTGGTCTGGGTGAGGTCGTTGGTGCCGAAGGAGAAGAACTCGGCCGTAGCAGCGATGACGTGGGCGCGGATCGCCGCGCGCGGAAGCTCGATCATCGTGCCGGTGAGATAGTCGATCTTGACGCCGGTCTCGTCCATGACAGCCTTGGCGACCGCATCGATGCGCGCCTTGACGTAGTCGAGCTCCTTCACCAGGCCGACCAGCGGCACCATGATCTCGGGAACGACCAGCGCGCCGGCTTTCTTGCCGGCCTCGACGGCTGCCTCGAAAATGGCGCGCGCCTGCATCTCGGCAATCTCGGGATAGGAGACGGCGAGGCGGCAGCCGCGATGGCCGAGCATCGGGTTGAACTCGTGCAGGGCTTCGGTGCGCTGCCTGAGCTTGTCGAGCGAGACGTTCATGGCGGCGGCGACCTCCGCCACCTCCGCTTCCGTCTTGGGCAGGAATTCGTGCAGCGGCGGATCGAGCAGCCGGATCGTCACCGGCAGGCCGGCCATGATCTCGAACAGTTCGAGGAAATCCGAGCGCTGCATCGGCAACAGCTTGGCAAGCGCGGTGCGGCGGTCCTTCTCGGTATCGGCCAGGATCATCTCGCGCATGGCGACGATACGCTCGCCGTCGAAGAACATGTGCTCGGTGCGGCAGAGGCCGATGCCTTCGGCGCCGAAGGAGCGCGCCATGCGCGCATCGAGCGGCGTCTCGGCATTGGTGCGCACCTTCATGCGGCGCACCGCATCGGCCCATTCCATGATGGCGGCGAAATCGCCCGACAGTTCCGGCTGCAGCATCGACACGGCGCCCTTCAGCACCTGGCCGTTGCTACCATCGATGGTGATGATGTCGCCCTTGCGGAAGGTCTGGCCCATCGACATCAGCGTGCCGGCCTTGTAGTCGACACGCAGCGAGCCGGCGCCCGAAACGCAAGGCTTGCCCATGCCGCGCGCGACCACGGCGGCGTGGCTGGTCATGCCGCCGCGCGTGGTCAGGATGCCTTCTGAAGCATGCATGCCGTGAATGTCTTCGGGGCTGGTTTCGATGCGCACCAGGATTGCCTTGCGACCTTGCGTCTTCAGATCCTCGGCATCGGCGGACGAGAAGACGATCTCGCCGGTCGCGGCGCCCGGAGAAGCCGGCAGGCCGACGCCGATGACATCGCGCGCGGCCTTGGGGTCGATGGTAGGATGCAACAGCTGATCGAGCGAGGCGGGATCGATGCGGGCGACCGCCTCCTCCGTCGTGATCAGCTTGTCGCGCGCCATTTCGACGGCAATCTTCAGCGCCGCCTTGGCGGTGCGCTTGCCGGAACGCGTCTGCAGCATCCACAATTTGCCGCGCTCGATGGTGAATTCGAGATCCTGCATGTCGCGGTAGTGCTGTTCCAGGCGGTCGGAGATGTCGACGAAGGACCGGAACGCGTCCGGCATCAGTTTCTGCAGCGACGGCTTGTCGGAGCCGGCGGCGATGCGCGCCGCCTCGGTGATGTTTTGCGGCGTGCGGATGCCGGCTACGACATCCTCGCCCTGCGCGTTCACCAGGAATTCGCCATAGAGCATCTTTTCGCCGGTCGAGGGGTTGCGCGTGAAGGCGACGCCGGTGGCCGACGTCTCGCCCATGTTGCCGAATACCATGGCCTGGACATTGACCGCCGTGCCCCAGCTTTCCGGGATGTCATGTAGGCGCCGGTAGGTGATGGCGCGGTTGTTCATCCAGCTGGAAAACACCGCGCCGATCGCCCCCCACAGCTGCTCGTGCGGGTCCTGCGGAAACGGCTTGTCGAGTTCCTCCTCGACCTTGGCCTTGTAAAGGGCGATGACGCTCTGCCATTCCTGCGCTGTCAGTTCGGGGTCGAGCTCGTGGCCGAGGCTCGCCTTCTGGTCCTCCAGGATTTCCTCGAACACTTCGTGGTCGAGACCCATGACGACATCGGAATACATCTGAATGAAGCGGCGGTAGCTGTCATAGGCAAAGCGGGCATCGCCGGAATCGGCTGCCAACGCCTCGACCGTCTCGTCATTGAGGCCGAGATTGAGCACGGTGTCCATCATGCCCGGCATCGAGGCCCTGGCCCCGGAGCGGACCGAGACCAGAAGCAGCTTCGACGGATCGCCGAAACGGCGCCCCGTCAGCTGCCCGATATGGTCCAGCGCCTTGACGACATCGGCCTGCAACGCGGCCGGATAGCTGTTGCCGTTGGCGTAATAGGCGTTGCAGACTTCGGTGGTGAGGGTGAAGCCCGGCGGCACGGGCAGGCCAAGACTGCACATCTCGGCCAGATTGGCGCCTTTGCCGCCGAGAAGGTTGCGGTCGCCCGCACGTCCCTCCGCGGCGCCATCGCCGAAGGTGTAGACCCATTTGGTCATGCTCGCCCTCCAAGTCCTCGGAAGATAGAACACCGGGGCCAAGACCCGGTTCCCCCGCGTTCCGACCCGAGCGTTATTATGCTGCAGTGCGAAAGGCAAGGTGTGGCAGCGAAGCCCGGCGACTACAATCGATTAAGCAAAAGCTGCGTCGAAAAGACTTGCCGGATCGCTGCCCAGGATATAGAACATATAGGGAACAAGTTGGGAGCAGCGTGATGAAACTCAACGGAAAACTCGACTATCTCGAACTGCCCGCGACCGGCGCGACGCTGGACAGCGTCAAGGCTTTCTACAGCGCCGCCTTCTCGTGGTCGTTCACCGATTACGGGCCGACCTATTCGGCCTTCGGCGAAGGGCTCGATGGCGGCTTCCAGGCCGATGCAGCGGAGGCGCCGGCGAAACCATTGCCGGTGCTCTATTCGCAGGATCTGGAAGCAACGCTCGACGTTGTCGAAAGCGCCGGCGGCACGATCGTCAAGCCGATATTCTCGTTCCCGGGCGGCAGGCGGTTCCATTTCACCGATCCCGCTGGCAACGAGTTGGCGGTCTGGGGCGAATAGCGCGTCCCCGCGCCAAGCGGTGGATCAGTTTTGCACAGTGGCCAACTCGGCATTGAGCTTTCGTGCCGCTCGTCCTATAAGGCCGCGCGCAACGGGCAAAGCTCGCTTGCTGGGGCGTCGCCAAGTGGTAAGGCATCGGTTTTTGGTACCGACATTCCCAGGTTCGAATCCTGGCGCCCCAGCCAAATCACATGCCTTTGGAATCAATGATTTACCGACCTTATCGATGGCTGCCGTCAGGAGCTATCTGACTCCCACGCGACCCCGACTCCGTTGACAGAGCCGGGGCCGTGCGGAGAGGATCAGTAATCGTTGTCGTCCTGGATGACGACGGGATGATGCCGATGATGTCGATAATAGCGATGATGGCTGCGCTCGATCGAGCCGGTCACGATGACCGTATCCCGGCGATGATGTCTGCGGCCGTGGTCGTAGAAGGCAACCGTGCCGTGTCTGCGGTGATGAAGGCGTTGACCCTGGTCATTGATGACCTTTACGCTCCTGTGATGATGTCGATGGTGGGTCGTGATGACCACGTCAGCTTCGGCTGCCGGAGCTATCGTCGGCATGGCAATGAACAGCGCCAAGGCGCTCACGATCATTGTTTTCATTGTAATATCTCCACCTGCTAATTATCCCTTCGCGGGGATAACCGCGTCCCATCCCTTTGGTTCCGAGTAGCGTCGTCGGTCCACGGGCGCGATCAGTGACGGCTGCTCCCGTGCAACACGGCGTATCGAAAGAAGAAGTTGCGACAGCAGCTCCTGTTGGCAACTTCTGGTAAAGGCGCTCTTTCAAGCCGACCACCAGGGTTACGCCACTCGACAAAGGAGCGCTGCACAGGACCCTTCTATGTCGTCGCGTTCGATCTCCTGATCTGTGACGGGAAACACCCGTCTTGCGAGGAAGACCGTCGGCACAATTTGTGAGATTTACGAGACCAATCAGGCCATCTTAGATCGCCTAAGTCGGGCCGTCTCAGATCCCGTAAGAAAGTGCAAGGTAAACCACCGGCGCCAAGATCAGCAGAACCGCGATTCCGATAACCACTGCGATTGCCAGGCGCTCTGTTCGCCTGACAAGCTCAGCGACCTTGTCGTCGTCAGCCGATGGTATGAGGTCAAGAACGGAAGAAACCTCCGCAGGACTGTCGTTGTCGTTTGCGGGTCGGGTTGCGCCGTCACGCACAGATCTCTGGACAAAGGTCACTGTTAGCCTCGCTATTGAAACGCACGCCGTTGGCGGTGTCACGACAATCGGGTGCCCGCTAACCTCTCAGGAATGGCGGGCACCCGATTGACCACCGATGAAGGGACTCATGCTCGGCAGCCCGGTTCCAATGTATCGGGAGGGCATAGGTTGCCCGCCTTCAGGCCTATGGCTCCGACGTCAGGACTTCAGTCATACCCTGTTCGGACCTTGGTCTGGCAATCGACGAAGCGATGGCCGCCATTTTGTTTCGACGCAGAAAATGCGGGAACATTAGTAGGCTCTTACGAGTTCACTCCCAGCAACTAGTTCGGGAGAGATACGGTGAACAACATAATCTGGCTCATCGGAGCAGTCGTTATCGTGATTGCGATACTGAGCTTCCTGGGCTTCCGATAAACGTGGCAGCTGAATTGCGGTCGGAGCCTATTGCCATCTGCGCCTTGTAGGCATCGCTTTCGCGTTGGCCGGGCGCTTTGCATGTGGGCTTTGGCGTTCGCTCTCAGGTGGCGCTTAAATTCCTTCTCTTCGAACCTTACAGAATGCGCGTCGCAAGCAGGTCGCAAGGGCGACGGTCCTATTGCAACAGTCGGATCGACGCCATCGCCGACGAAATCAACAAAGCATGCTGCGTCAGCTCGCCTCGCGCATCGCCTCGGCGGCCTGCAGATCGACCGAGACCAGTTGGCTGACGCCCTGCTCGGCCATGGTCACGCCGAACAGGCGGTTCATGCGCGCCATCGTGATCGGGTTGTGGGTGATGATGACGAAGCGCGTCTCGGTGGTCGCGGCCATTTCGTCCATCAAATTGCAGAAGCGCTCGACATTGTGATCGTCGAGCGGCGCGTCGACTTCGTCGAGCACGCAGATCGGCGCCGGATTGGTCAGGAACACCGCAAAGATAAGCGACATCGCCGTCAGCGCCTGCTCGCCGCCGGACAGCAGCGTCATGGTCTGCGGCTTCTTGCCGGGCGGACGGGCCAGGATTTCGAGCCCGGCTTCGAGCGGGTCGTCGGATTCGATCAGCTGCAATTCGGCCGTGCCGCCACCGAACAGATGCGAGAACAGCCGCTGGAAATGGCCGTTGACCACCTCGAAAGCGGCAAGCAGCCGTTCGCGGCCTTCGCGGTTCAGGCTCTGGATCGCTTGCCTGAGCTTGCGGATCGCCTCGATGATGTCCTCGCGCTCGGAAACGATGGCCTCCAGCCGGTCCGACAGTTCCTTCTGCTCTTCCTCGGCGCGCAGATTGACGGCGCCGAGCCGCTCGCGCTCAACCTTCAGCCGGTCGAGCTGGCGCTCGATGTCGGCCATTTCCGGCATCGGGCTGTCGGCTTCCAGGCCGGTATGGCGGATGACCAAATGCGGCGGCGTGTTCAGCGTTTCCTGGATGCGCGCCTCGACCTCGAGCCGGCGCTCGTCGGCGGCGGTCAATCGCTCTTCGGCGCGGACGCGGGTTTCGCGGGAATCGGCCAGCGACTGGATCGCCGCGGTGGCGGCCTTGTCCAGCTCGGCCTGCTTGGTCTCGGCCTCCTGCAAGCGGTCGGCGGCCGCCTTGCGCAAGGTCTCTGCCTCGGTCAGCTGCGACAGCAGCGCGCGGCGCCTGGCGTCGATCTCGTCGGGGGCGTCGGCCAGCGTTTCGCGCTCGGCCTCGGCCTCGGCCCTGCGCTCGCCGAGCGAGGCGATCTGCGTCGAGGCGTTTTCGGCCCGCTGCAGCCAGTTGCTGCGCTCGGCGCCGATGGCATCGAGCCGGCGCGTGCGCGCCTCGGCTTCGCGGCGCAGGCCTTCATGGACGGCACGCGCGTCGGCCAAGGTTGCGCGATCGCGGCTGACATTGGCGGCGGTCTGTTCGAGCTGAAGTTGCAGGTCGCCGAGATCGGGGGCGTCCTGCAGCAGCATTTCGGCCTCGGCGAAGGCGGCGGCCGTTTCTTCATGGCTGTCGACGATTCGCGCGCGCGCCTCGTCCAGGGCGGCGCGGCGGCTTGCCAGCTCGCCACCGGCCTTTTCGGCCTCGGCCAGCGCGCTGCGGGCGGCGTCCAGGCCGTGCTGGGCATCGCGCCCGGCCTGGCGGGCGTTGCGTTCGGCCTCGCTCGCCTCACGCAGCGCCTGTTCGGCCTGGGCAAGGGCAGCCTCTGCCTCACGCATCATCTGCGTCGCCTGCACCGCCTCGGCATCGAGCTCGGCCAGCCGGTTCTTCTGCGCCAGCCTCTGCGCGGCCGCGGTCGGTGCATCGGCGCTGGCGGTCAAGCCATCCCAACGCCACAGCGCGCCGTCACGGCTGACCAGCCGCTGGCCGGGGGCAAGCAGCGTCTGCAGGCGTTTGCCGTCCGCCGCATCGACGATGCCGATCTGCGCCAACCGGCGGGCAAGCTGCGAAGGCGCGCGCACCACGCTGGCGAGGCTCTTGAGGCCTTCCGGCAAAGCCGCATCGCCTGGTTCAACCTGGCTTTCGCCCCAATGCACCGGCGCGCTGCGGTCGAGCGGCACGTCGAGATCCTCGCCAAGCGCAGCACCGAGGGCCGTCTCATAGCCGCGTTCGACGCTGAGTTGCTCCAGTACCGACGGGAAAAGATCGCCGCTGGCGGCATTGAGGATCTTGGCCAGCGTGCGGGCTTCGGTCTCGATGCCGGCGAGTTCGGCCCTGGCATCCTGCAGCGGCGGACGGGCGGCACTCTCGGTGGCGCGCGCCTCGGCGACCGCCTGTTCGGCAGCAATGGCGCCGGCCTCGGCCTCCTCCAACCGGGCGAGCGCGTCCTCGACCAGAGCGCGCTTCTCGGCGGGATCGGGCAAGCCCGCAACCTTCGACACAATCTCGGACAATTCGCGGTCGACATCGGCCAGCTGGCGGGCAAAGCGATCGCGGCGTTCGGCGTTTTCGCGCAGCGTGCGTTCGATCTGATTGCGCGCGGCGGCGGCCTCGGCGCGTTCGGCGGTCAGCGCAGCGAGCTTGGCTTCGCTCTGCGACAGCGTTGCGCCGGCCTGCTCGAAAGCGGCCCGCGTCGTGGCCTCGCGTTGGGCGGCGCCGGCATTTTCGGAATTGAGCGTGGCTTCTTCCTCGCGCAGGCGCTCAAGAATATCCGCATTGTCGCGGACCATGCGCTCCTCGCGCGCGATGTCGCCGTCGAGCTGCTGCAGCCGGCGCTCGAGTTCGGCCTGGCGGGCGCGGATGCGGCCTGCCTCCTCCTCGATCTGCGCCTTGGCGATGGACAGGCGCTGGAAGGCGGCGGCAGCCGCGGCCTCGGCGTCACGCAGGTCCGGCAGCCGGTGGGCGCCGATGCCTTGCTCCCGGGCGGCAGCCATCTGGGCGGCGGCGCGGTCGCCGACCAGAGCTGTGGCAACCGCCAGCGCCGAACGCGCATCGCCCTCCTGGGTCTTGGCCAAGGTCCAGCGCAGATGCAAGAGCGTGGCTTCCGCCTTGCGGATATCGGCCGACAGGTTCTTGAAGCGCGATGCCTGGCGCGCCTGGCGCTTCAGGCTTTCGATCTGGCTCTCCAGTTCGCCGACGACATCGTCCAGCCGTTCCAGATTTTGTTCGGCCGCCTTCAGCCGAAGCTCGGCCTCGTGACGGCGCGTGTGCAGGCCGGAAATGCCGGCGGCCTCTTCGAGCAGCGCGCGGCGCGCCTGCGGCTTGGCCTGGATCAGTTCGCCGATGCGGCCCTGTCCGACCATGGAAGGCGAGCGCGCGCCGGTCGACTGGTCGGCGAACAGAAGCTGCACGTCCTTGGCGCGGGCTTCCTTGCCGTTGATGCGGTAGAGCGAGCCGGCTTCGCGCTCGATGCGGCGCGACACCTGCAATTCATCGGCGTCGTTGAAGGCGGCGGGCGCGGTGCGGTCCGAGTTGTCGAGGAACAGCGTGACTTCGGCGGTGTTGCGGGCCGGGCGCGTTCCCGAGCCGGAAAAGATCACGTCGTCCATGCCGGACGCGCGCATGTTCTTGTACGAGCTTTCGCCCATCACCCAGCGCATCGCCTCGACAAGGTTCGACTTGCCGCAGCCATTCGGCCCGACAATGCCGGTCAGGCCGCGTTCGATGACGAACTCGCCGGGTTCGACGAAGGATTTGAAGCCGAGGAGGCGAAGGCGCGAAAACTTCATTCGCGCCTGCCTATAAGGCACAAAGGTGCGCTGACGCCGAAGCGCAGTCGCTCCGGCGCCGCCTGGACGTCAGAGCAGAGGGTCGATGATGGCCGATATTTCCTCAATCGACATCGCACCTTTGTAGGTTTTCCCGTTGATGAAGAAGGTCGGCGTCGAGTCGACCTTGAATTCATCGGCGCCGCGCTTCTGGACCGATCTCACATCGTCCAGAAGTTTCTGGTCCGTCAAGCAGGCCTCGAAGGACTCCTGTGTAAAACCGGCGAGCTTGGAGATCTGCAGCAGCGCATCCTTGGTATTGTTGACGCCGACCCAGTTGGCCTGCTGCTTGAACAGCACGTCGACCATCGGGAAATAATTGTCCTTCGAACAGCGCGCCAGCATGAAACCGGCCTCGGCGCTTGGATCGAACGGGAATTCGCGCAGGATGTAACGCGCCTTGCCGGTGTCGATGTACTTCGTCTTCAACTCAGGGAAGGTGGTCGCGGCGAAATGCGCACAATGCGGGCAGGTCATCGAGGCATATTCGACGATGGTGACCTTGGCGTCATCCTTGCCGAGCTGCTTGTCGGGCAAAGCGCCGGGCTTCAGCAGTTCGGCCATGTCGACATTGCCGGAAGACTCCGGGACCTTGACGGCGGCCAGCGTGGCAGGCGTCGAAGCAGGCGCGGGAGCCGCAGGCTTCACATCCGCTGCTTTGGCATCCTCGCCTGAATCGCTGCATGCGGCGAGCATAGCCACTGCCGGAATGACGGCCAGCGAAGACAGGAGGTTTCTGCGGGACAAGCTACGGTTCATGCGAATCACCTGACTGTGGTTTGATTTTGCAACGCAAAGGCTAGAAAAGGCGAGAGTTGGCGGGAATTAAGGCATCGCCGTCCCCATTCCAATCGCCAAACTCTACATGCAGGATCACGAATGCGCGAGATAGATGACGCGTTCATGACCGACTGATTTCCAGTTGATTACCTTGGCCGCTTCCTTTGGCCAAGAATTGTGGCGCCAAGACGCTCCAGCGAGGCGCGCAAGCCTTCATCCTCGATCTTGCCGACGGTATCGGACAATTTGGCCTTTTCGACAGGAGTCAGTGCTCTCGGCGACGGTTTCGGCCGGGCTTTGTCCCCCAGCACCGGCTTTTGCACGATCCGGATCCTGCCGATCGCGTTGAAGCCGAGAAAGGCATTGACGCGGTTGATGATCTCGCCGGTCTCGTGCTGTAGGTGCAGCGCGGCCATGCCCTCGCAGGCGATGACCAGCACCGCCGGCTCGAACGGATCGTCCTCATGCATGCGGCGCGGCCACTGGATTTTTTCGGGGCGCGAATGGCCGGCGAGCCTGGGGCCGGCGATCTCTTCCCATGACTGCACCAGCCCGATCGAAATGCCGGCCCGCTTGCGCAGCACGGGGTCGAGGATCGCGGTCGCGAGATCGCTCACCGGAACGGGATTGCCGTAAGGCGTTCTCCCTGCCATGTACGTTCTCCAGCCACGCTCCTCACCAGCCTAGAGCCAGCCCGCGATCAATGGCACTGCACGAACAGACCCGCAAGGCCGCATCCGGACCAACTCTATCGGGAGAGATCGCCGCGCGTCTGCTTGCCTGGTACGACGCGCACCATCGCGAACTGCCGTGGCGGATCACGCCGCACGCCGCGGCCGGCGGTGCACGGCCGGACCCCTATCGCATCTGGCTTTCGGAAGTGATGCTGCAGCAGACCACGGTCGAAGCGGTAAAATCCTATTTTCGCGCCTTTGTCGAGAAATGGCCTGATGTGAAGGCGCTGGCGGCTGCGCCGGCCGAGGATGTGATGAAGGCCTGGGCCGGGCTCGGCTATTATTCACGAGCGCGCAACCTCAAGGCCTGCGCCGATCTGGTTGCGAGCCAGGGCGGCCGTTTTCCCGACAACGAAACGGGATTGAGGGAATTGCCGGGGATCGGCGCCTATACGGCGGCGGCGATCGCGGCGATCGCCTTCGACCGTCCGGCGGCGGTCGTCGACGGCAATGTCGAACGTGTCATCTCGCGGCTCTATTCGATCGCAACGCCGCTCAGCGAGGCAAAGCCTGAAATCCGCGCGCTCGTCGAAAGACTGGTTCCGCAGACAAGGCCGGGCGACTTCGCCCAGGCAATGATGGACCTTGGCGCCACGATCTGCACGCCAAGACGGCCGCGCTGCATGCTGTGCCCGGTGCGCGAGGATTGCAGCGCCATCCTGTCCGGCGACCCCGAGCGCTTTCCGGTCCGCCTGCCCAAGGTCGACAAACCACTCAGGCGGGGTGCCGCCTTCGTCGCCGAGCGCGGCGACGGCGCCATCCTGTTGCGCAAGCGGCCTGACAAGGGCCTGCTCGGCGGCATGACCGAGGTGCCGACCACAGGTTGGACAGCACGGATCGACGGTGCAACCACTTCGGAGGCAGCGCCCTTCCCTGCCGACTGGCGGCGCGCTGGAGAGATCGCGCATGTCTTCACCCATTTCGCGCTCGAGCTCGAAGTTTTTCACGCTCAAGTGAATAGTGATGCGCCGGAAGGGCATTTCTGGTCGCTGGCCCATGACATTTCCGGAGAAGCGCTGCCGACGGTCATGAAAAAGGTCATCGAAGCAGCGATACCGGGCGCAACCAAAAAGCACCGCCCCATTGACTAGCATTCGCTTTGAAAGGCCCGAAATGACTGAAATCCGCCATATCGTGTTCGACATCGGTCGCGTCTTGCTCCACTACGATCCGAACATTCCGTTCAGCCGCCTCATTCCCGATGCCGAAGAGCGCAAGTGGTTCTTCGACAATGTCTGCACGCATGACTGGAACATCGAACAGGACCGTGGCCGGACGTGGGAAGAGGCGGAAGCGCTGCTGATCGCGGATTACCCGGATCATGCTGAAAACATCCGCAATTTCCGACGCTATTGGAACGACATGGTGCCGCATGCCTATGAGGACAGCGTCGCCATCATGCTCGGCCTGATCGAGAGCGGCCACGACGTGACCATGCTGACGAACTTCGCCGCCGACACACTTGCCGAGGCACGACTGCGCTTCGATTTCCTTAGCCGCCCGCGCGGCGTGACCGTGTCGGCCGATATCCGTGAGATCAAGCCCGACCGCGCCATCTACGACCATCACGTCGCCGCGTTCGGTCTCGAACCGTCAGCCACGCTGTTCATCGACGACAGCCCCAGAAATGTCGATGGCGCCAGGGTGGCCGGCTGGAATGCTGTGCTGTTCACAGATGCAAAGACGCTCAAGGCGGACCTTGAGCGGTATGGCATCGCGACCTGAGCTACGCAGAGGGGTCGAAGGTAGCGCTTTATGGCGCCCCCCTCTGCCCTGCCGGGCATCTCCCCCACGAGGGGGGAGATTGGCAGCCTCGCCGACGGCTCTTTCTTACAACGTTGAAGGTTGGCGAAAACAATGAAGCGCGCGATCTCCCCCCTCGTGGGGGAGATGGCCGGCAGGCCAGAGGGGGGCGCCCTAGGGCGCCGACCTTTATGTGGTAGCGTCAGGCCCCTGCCCGCTCCATGCCGAGCCTGGCGATGCGGCGCAGTTCGTCGATCGGGGTCAGGCCGCCCGAGCGCTCATAGTGCCAGAAGGTCCAGCCGTTGCAGGCGTCCAGGCCCTGCACTTCGGCGCCGATCTTGTGGATCGAGCCGGCGCTGTCACCGATGGCAACCGTGCCGTCGGCGCGTACCTTGGCCGACCAGCGCTTCTTGGCATCGTAAAGCGTGGCGCCGGGCTGCATAAGCCCGGTATCGATGAGGCTGACAAAGGCGACGCGCGGCTCGGCGCGCTTGCCGGTGAGCACGGCGAGATCGGCGCTTTCCAGCGGCCGCACCGCATCGATGCGCTCGTTGGCGGCGTCGATATAGGCCTGTTCGCGCTCGATGCCGACGAAATGGCGGCCAAGCCGCTTGGCCACGGCGCCGGTGGTGCCGGAGCCGAAAAACGGGTCGAGCACGATGTCGCCCGGCTTGGTCGAGGCCATCATGATGCGGGCGAGCAGCGCTTCCGGCTTCTGCGTCGGATGCAGCTTGTCGCCATTGTCGTTCTTCAGCCGCTCGCCGCCAGTGCAGATCGGGAACAGCCAGTCGGAGCGCATCTGGATGTCGTCGTTCGATGCCTTCATGGCTTCGTAATTGAAGGTGTAGCCCTTGCCCTTCTGGTCGCGCGAGGCCCAGATCATGGTCTCATGCGCGTTCTGGAAGCGGCGACCGCGGAAATTCGGCATTGGGTTGGTCTTGCGCCAGACGACATCGTTGAGGATCCAGAAGCCGAGATCCTGCATCTTGGCGCCGACGCGGAAGATGTTGTGGTAGGAGCCGATGACCCAGATGGTGCCATTGGGCTTCAGCACGCGGCGTGCCGCCAGGAGCCAGGCGCGGGTGAAGGCGTCATAGGCCTCGAAACTCTCGAACTGGTCCCAGTCGTCGTCGACGGCGTCGACCTTGGACTGGTCGGGCCGGTGCAAATCGCCGTCGAGCTGCAGATTGTAAGGCGGATCGGCGAAGATGACGTCGATGGATTTTTCCGGCAGCCGGTCGAGCGCGGCGACACAATCGCCCTTGAGGATCGTGTCCAGCCACTCGGATTGCTGGGGGGCGTGGGAGAGGTCGGCGAGAAGACGCACGGCAGACATTTTTACACCCAAGGCACGCGTTACTGTTTACTCCCCGTTATGGTTACCGATCAGCGTAAATATTCGGTGAAGGACGCAACAGGCCAAGCAGCCCTGAGGTCGTCAATTTGCGCAGCCCGGCCCGTTGGTGTATGTCGCGCCGCTTGAGCCTTGCCGGGCCTCTCATCACCCTCCCTCGTTCGGATTGCCATGCCCCAGCCAGACCTTGTCATCTTCGATTGCGACGGCGTGCTCGTCGATTCCGAAATCATCGCAGCCCGCGTCGAGGCCGAATTGCTGACCTTGGCCGGATATGAAATCTCGGCTGAGGAATACGCCGAAACCTATGCCGGACTGACCTTCAAGGACATCATGATGCGGGTCGAGGCAAAGTCCGCGATCCCGTTCCAGGCCTCGATGATCGACCGGGCCGAAGAGCTGGTCGACCGCAAACTGCGCAGCGACGTGCGCGCCATCGACGGCGTGCGCGAGGCGGTCGCGGCGGTGACCGCGCCGCGCTGCGTCTGCTCGAACTCACGCTTGGAGCGGATCGAGTTCATGCTGGAGAAAGTGGGCCTGCTGCCGTTCTTCGCCGGCCGGATTTTTTCAGCGCTGGAAATACCAAGCAAGAAAACCAAGCCCGCGCCGGATGTGTTCCTGATTGCGGCGGAGCAACTCAACGCCAATCCGGCAAACACCTTCGTCATCGAGGATTCGGTGCACGGCGTCACCGGCGCCAGGGCCGCCGGCATGCGCGTGATCGGCTTCACCGGCGCCGCGCACAGCTATCCCGGCCATGCCGATGTGCTGACCGAAGCCGGAGCCGAAACCGTCATCCGCCGCTGGGCCGAACTGAAAAGTGTGATTGCCGCTCTGTCGGAGTGGTCGGACGCCTGAACCGATCAGTCCTTGGCTTTGGCCGATTTGGCCGGTTTCTTCTTTGCCCTGTTGTAGGCAATCGCGGCACGGACGAGCGCTTTCAGCGCATCCGCATCGATCTCGTCGCCCTCCGACACATCGATGGCGCGCCACACCTTGCCGTTGAGCCCGTTGTTGAACAGCCTGTCGGGATCCGGCAGGTTGGCGCCGTGGGAAAAGGTCAGCTTCACCTTGTCCTTGTGGGCGTTGCCGACGGCGATCATGCCGTCGCGCGACCATACCGGGCTGCCCATCCACTTCCACTCCTCGATGATTTCCGGATCGGCATCGAGGATGGTCTTGCGCAGGCTGGCCAACGTCTTGCCCCGCCAATCGTCCAGCTCCCGGATTCGGGCATCTATCCGCTCGGAGGCAGAGGCGCCTCCCTCGTCCTTGCTCGACATACTGGTCTTCATGGTCTGCCTCCGTTCACATCTTCTCGCCGGGCAATCGGCTGGCCTGCTTCACCCAGGAGGCGAAGCGGGCTTCGTCGATCTCTTCGCCTTCATGGATGTCGAGATAGCGCACTTCCTTTTGCCTTGAACCGCCGGGAGGCACAGGATCGAGCGACGTGCCGCGAAAGTAGGCGACTTTGACGTATCTGGTGAAGCAATGCAGGCTGAGGAACCAACCCTCGCCCTCGATGCCATAGAACGGTGAGTTCCACTTCACCGCCTTGCAGACGCCGGGGACGGCGCTGACGATAAGTGCGTCGATCCGGCGCCCGACATCGCTTTTCCAGCCCGGCATGGCAGCAATATATGCCTGCACCGGAGCGTCCCCATAGGCCTTCGGGATCTGCGGGTTGCCGCCCGAAAGCAGGACCGGCTTTTCCGGCTTGTCTGGGGCCGGTTTTGCGACCTTCGATTTTCCCGGCGCCTTGGCCATGTCCTACCCTTGCGCGCCCTGCTCGCCACGCGATCTCGCGACGTAAGGCAGCACGAACATATAGAGGCCACTGAACAGCAGCAGGAAGAGCGGCAGCAGCGGCGAATAGACCACCCAGGCCGGAGGTTGCTCGAATGCCATGGTGATGAAATTGGCTGCCACGGTCAGCGTGAAGATGATCGACAGCCAACGATGGGTTTGACGTATCCATTTGCTCAAGTTCATTGCAACCCTCCTCTTGAAACCAGCGCCTACCAACGCGCCAGTTGGGTGATCTGGATGAGATTGCCGCAGCTGTCGTTGAGCTGGGCGATGGTCGAGCCGGTCACTTCTGTCGGCGCCGTGGCGAACGCACCGCCGCGTCCCTTGATGCGCTCGTAATCACCCTTGACGTCGTCGGTGAACAGCATGAGCGCGGGCTGCCCCTGCTTGAAGATGGCCTGCTGGTAGGCCTTGGCGGCCGGATTTTCGTTGAGCGCCAGCTGTAGCTCGGTTCCCTCGGGCTCATCGGGTGAGATGACGGTCAGCCAACGAAAAGGCCCATTGCTGAAGTCGGCCTTCACGGCAAAGCCCAGCACGTCGGTGTAGAAGCGCAGTGCGTTGTCCTGGTTGTCCACATAGACGCTGGTCAGCTTGATCTTCATCGATTTCCTCCTTTTTGCATTCGGTTGCCCCCGCGGTCAGGGCGTGGTCCGGCAGGCTTCAATCCGGCTTCGCCAGAAGCTGCTCCAGCTTGGTGAGGAATTGCTGCCACCCGGCCCTGGCGCCGCCATAGGCCTGCTTCTGGCTCGGATGGAAACCCGACTGCTCGACGCGCAGATGGGTCCCCGTGCTGGTGGGCGTGAGCGTGAACGTCACCACGCTCTTCAGATTGTAGGCGGCATCCTCATGCGAAAAATCCCAGCTGTAGGACAGCGTCCTGCCTTGCTCGATGGCCAGCACCTCGCAATCGAGCACGCCGCCCCAGTCGCCGCGAAGATTGAAGCTGTGGCCGACGACAGGCTTGAAATCGTTCTTCATGAGCCATTCCTCCATCAGATGCGGCTGCGTCAACGCGCGCCAGATCTTCTCCGCCGGCCAGGATATTTCACGTTCGACGACGACGGTGCGCAGCTCGGGATTGCTCACTGGTCCATCCTTTTCAGCAGGTTCTCGAGATCATCGAAGCGGCTCTCCCAGAATCCTGTCATTTGAACTGTCCAGTCGGTCAGCGGGCCAAGTGCCGCGGGCTGGGCGCTGTAGTGGGTCTGGCGTCCGGCGTGGCGGTCACGCACCAGGCCGGCCAGCTTCAGGACGCCGAGATGCTTCGACACCGCCGGTTGCGAGACCCCGGACTGCGCCGTCAGCGCCCCACGGTCTGCTCACCTTGGCGGCACAAGCGCTCGAAGATGGCCCGCCGGGTCGGGTCGGCAAGCGTTCTGAACAAAGTATCGTGGGCGTCCGGCATCGGGATCAATAACCTGCGAGCTATTGATTGACGTATAACCGCCGGGATATGGATGAGTCAAGTGCGCTGGCGGAATGGATCGAGATTAAAGCGCAGACGCGACCTGCCGCAGGCGCACGCCTGCAGGATTACGATCGGATCGTTTGGATCTTTCAAAGAGTTGACCGGCACCGTCGCAGCAGCGACGGCGCCCAGGCGCTTAGTTCGTCGCGGGAGCGCGCTTCTTTTTCTTGCCGGACTTCTTGTCCGCCGCCGCCGGCGCGGTGTCGTCATAGCCGGCATAGACAGTGTAATCCCGGGCGGAGGGTTCGGGCACGACGACGTTGGGATCGGTGAACACGAATTGGGTGGCGGTCGAGGGATCGCTGACCTGGATCTGATAGGGGTGAATTTGCGAATAAAGCACGTCGGGGCCGTGCATGACGGCAATGCGGATCGGCATGGTGATGGTGCCGGGGGCGAACAGCGGTCCCGGCACGATCTTGCCGGCAACGCCAACCTTCATCGTCAACTGGCCGTTGGCACGGCTGCAATCGCGGCTCACATCGCTGATCGAGGCCTGGTAGATGATCTTGGCCGGATCCTTGTTCGGATCGACGATGGAGCCGTCAGGCGCCGTCTGCGCGGCGGCAGCGGCCTCGGCATCCTGTGCCGCATCAGCCTTTTTCTTTCTCGGCTGCGGCGCGCCCTTGGCGTAGGTATTGAAGTAGGCGGTGCCATCGCGCACCGTCACTTTCGGGCAGTAGGCCTGCAACTGGCTGGCGAGAACCTTGGGATCCTGCGGCGGTATTGGCGCATTCGGGTCGGTCTTCTTGCCGAAACCGAGATTGAGGATGCCATTGTCGCTCGATTGGCAACCGGCGGCGGCAAGCATAAAGCCGGTGAGCGCCAGACCCGCGACAAAGCGACGGTTGAACTTGTGAAACGCCATGAAACTGCACTTCCCTCTCGCAAAGTTGGTGACGTATAGCAACGCCACGGCAAAAATGCGACTGAGCCGGCTCGGAAAATTAACCAATTGCCGTGGATGAACCGGCGGCAGCAATGGACCTTGACGATGCGCTATGTGAGTACCCGCGGGGATGCACCCGTGCTTGGATTTGCCGACGCGGTGCTGGCGGGGCTGGCCCGCGACGGCGGGCTTTATGTGCCGCAGACATGGCCGCAGTTTTCGGCAGCCGAGATCCGCGCCATGCGCGGCCTGCCCTATGCGGACCTCGCCATCCGCGTGCTGACGCCGTTCCTCGGCGGCGAGATCGCCGCACCCGTCTTCGAGCGCCTGGTGCGAGAAGCCTATGCCACCTTCCGCCACCAGGCCGTCTGCCCGCTGGTGCAGACCGGCGCCAACACGTTCATCCTTGAACTCTTCCACGGTCCGACGCTGGCCTTCAAGGACGTTGCCATGCAGCTGCTTGCCCGGCTGATGGACCATGTACTGACTGAGCGCGGCCAGCGTGCAACCATCGTCGGCGCGACCTCGGGTGACACCGGCGGCGCCGCCATCGATGCCTTCGCCGGCCGCGACCGAACTGACATTTTCGTGATGTTTCCGCATGGCCGCGTCTCGCCGGTGCAGCAGCGGCAGATGACGACATCGACGGCCACCAACGTCCAGGCGCTGGCCATCGAAGGCAATTTCGACGATTGCCAGGGCCTGCTGAAGGATATGTTCAACGATCATGGTTTTCGTGATCGCGTGTCGCTGTCGGGCGTCAATTCGATCAACTGGGCCCGCATCATGGCCCAGATCGTCTATTATTTTTCCTCGGCGCTTTCGCTCGGCGCGCCGGACAGGCCGGCCTCCTTTACCGTGCCGACCGGCAATTTCGGCGATATTTTCGCCGGTTACGCCGCCAAGAAGATGGGCCTGCCGATCGAGCGGCTGATCGTCGCCACCAACGACAACGACATATTGGCGCGCACTTTCGCGACCGGTGAATACCGCACCAAGGGTGTGTTTGCGACGACGTCGCCATCGATGGACATCCAGGTATCGTCGAACTTCGAGCGACTGCTGTTCGAGGCCTGCGACCGTAACGCAGAGACGGTGCGGCGTTACATGGCCGGCCTCAAGCAATCCGGCGCCTTCACCATCGAAACCGCAGAAATCGACCGGATGCGGTCCGAATTCGACGCCGGACGCGCTGATATGGACGAGGTTGCCGCCACCATCCGTTCAACGCTCGAATCCAGCAATTATCTGCTCGATCCGCACACGGCCGCGGCCGTGCATGTCGCCGCCGGCAAGGCTGACGGTGCAGTGCCGATGGTGGTGCTGGGCACGGCGCACCCGGCCAAGTTCCCGGCCGCGGTCGAAGCCGCCTGCGGCGTGTCGCCGGCCCTGCCCGCATGGCTGGGGTCCTTGATGTCAGCCGACGAAAAGTACACGGTACTTCCATCCGACCTGAAAATGGTGGAAGATTACGTGAGCCGCCACTCAAGGGCAGCGCGTTAGGGAGTACTTGCCATATGGGTGTTGAGGTAAGCCGTCTGTCGAACGGCCTGACAGTCGCCACCGAAACCCTTCCAAGCCTCGAATCCGTTGCCCTTGGCGCCTGGGTCAAGTCCGGCGCCCGCAATGAGCGTGACGACGAGCACGGAATGGCCCATCTGCTCGAGCATATGGCCTTCAAGGGTACGAAAAGGCGGACGGCCTTCGAGATCGCCTCGGAAATCGAGGATGTCGGCGGCGAGATCAATGCCGCCACATCAGTCGAGACGACGTCCTATTACGCCAGGGTGCTGTCCGACGATGTGCCGCTGGCGGTGGATATCCTTGCCGATATCCTGCAGGAGTCCGAATTCGACCCAGAGGAACTGGAGCGCGAGCAGCATGTGATCCTGCAGGAGATCGGCGCCGCGCACGACACGCCCGACGACATCGTCTTCGACCGTTTCACCGAGACCGCCTTCCGCCACCAGACGATCGGCCGCTCGATCCTCGGCACGCCGGAAACCGTCAAATCCTTCACCTCCAAACAGCTGCATGATTTCATAGAGCGCCAGTATGGCGCCGAGAAGATGGTGATCGTCGCGGCCGGCGACATCAAGCATGACAATTTCGTGCGCGAGGTCGAAAAGCAGCTCGGCGGTTTCCGCAGCAAGTCCGACAGCACGATGCCGCAATATGCGCAGTATGTCGGCGGCGATTTCCGCGAGGATCGCGACCTGATGGACGCGCAGATCGTGCTCGGCTTCGAAGGCCGAGCCTATCATGTGCGCGATTTCTACGCTTCGCAGGTGCTGTCGATGATCCTCGGCGGCGGCATGTCGTCCCGGCTGTTCCAGGAGGTCCGCGAAAAGCGTGGCCTGTGCTATTCGGTCTATGCCTTCCACTGGGGTTTTTCCGATACCGGCATCTTCGGCGTTCATGCCGCGACCGGGCAGAGCGACATTGCCGAACTGGTGCCGGTCATTATCGACGAGCTGCAGAAGGCCGGCGAGAATATCCTTCAGGAAGAGCTCGACCGCGCCCGCGCGCAATATCGCGCCGGCCTGATCATGTCGGCTGAAAGCCCGGCCAGCCGCGCCTCGCAGATCGCCAGGCAGCTGCTTCTGTTCGGTCGGCCGATCGCCAAGGAGGAATTGATGGAACGGCTGTCGGCGCTGACCGTCGAGCGGCTGACCGACCTTTCGTCCCGGCTGTTTTCGACCAAGCCGACGCTGACTGCGGTTGGACCGGTGGGTACGCTCGCGCCCTATGAGGCGATTCTCGATTCGCTTGCGGGCACGCACACCACGGCCCGCAAGCTCGCCGTCTAAGCCTTCAAGCGCCGGTGTTCGCGCTCCCTTTCTTTCGCCGTGACCTGCCGGCACTGAAAGGCGACCGGGTCATGCTGCGCGTGCCCTACACCAACGACTATCGCGAATGGTCAGCGGTGCGCGGCGAAAGCCGTGCCTTCCTCGAACCGTGGGAGCCGCGCTGGACGCCCGATGAACTCGACCGCACCGCCTGGCGGCTGCGCATCGGCCGCTACCGCGAAGACTATGCGCAGGGGACAGCCATCGCCTTCTTCATCTTCGAGAAGGCGAGCGGCAAGCTTGCCGGCGGCATTACGCTCGGCAATATCCGCCACGGCGTCTCGCAAAGCGGCCATGTCGGGTACTGGATCGGGGAGCGGTTTGGCGGCCGCGGCCTGATGACCGACGCGGTCAAGGTGGTCTGCCGCTTCGCCTTCGATACGCTGAGGTTGCACCGGATCGAAGCTGCCTGTATTCCCGACAATGTCCGGTCGATCCGCGTGCTTGAAAAAGCCGGATTCCGGCGCGAAGGACTTCTGCGATCCTACCTCAGGATCAACGGCATCTGGCAGGACCACTACCTCTACGCCCGGATCGCGGACGATCCACCGGGCGCTGGAACGAAGGACTGATTTTTGACGAATTTCCTGCGAAACGGGTCGCTGTTGGCCTTTGTTCTGGCGGCTGTCGTCACGCTTTGCGCGGCGCTCCCGGCCTTCGCCGTCGAACCGATCAAGATTGCCCGCGACGACGTAGCGCTCGACCTGTCGCGCGCCGTCGAGATCTACCGCAACCAGGGCGAAAACTTCCAGGTGTCGACCGCGCCCGGCCCCGACGGCATCGTGCGGCGCATCGAGGTCGAGGCCAATGACGCGCGATCGAGCGGTGACTGGGCGGTGTTTGCGCTCGCCAACACCACCGACCAGCAGCTCGACCGGCTGATCGTGGCGCCGCATTTCCGGTTGGTGAACTCCGGCATCTTCTGGCCCGATCTCGGCGCCACCCGCATCGCCGCGATCACACCCAGCGAGGGCTTCGCGCTCGACCGCCAGTCAAGCTCCGACGCCGACGTGTTCCGGGTGACGCTGAACCCGGGAACGGTGATCACCTTCATCGCCGAACTCGCCTCGCCGAAGCTGCCGCAGGTCTATCTATGGGAGCCGGAAGCCTACAAGGACTCGGTCAATTCCTATACGCTGTTCCGCGGCATCGTCATCGGCATCGCCGGGCTGCTGGCGCTCTTCCTGACCATCCTTTTCGTCGTCAAGGGAACCTCGATGTTTCCGGCGACAGCCGCACTTGCGTGGGCGGTACTTGCCTATATCTGCGTCGATTTCGGCTTTCTGAACAAGATCATAGAGATATCGCCCGGCAACGAGCAGATGTGGCGGGCGGGAACGGAGGTGGCGCTTGCGGCGACCTTCGTGGTGTTCCTGTTCGCCTATCTCAACCTCAACCGGTGGCACGGCCATTTCAGCTATGGCGCGCTGGTCTGGATCCTCGGCCTGGTGCTGATTGCGGGTGTGGCCATCATCGATCCGGCCGTCGCCGCCGGTATTGCCCGGCTGTCCTTTGCCGCCACCGCGCTGACCGGGCTCGGCCTCATCATCCTGCTCGGTCTTCGTGGTTACGACCGTGCGATCATGCTGGTGCCCAGTTGGGTGATGGTGCTGCTATGGCTGTGCGGGTCGTGGATGGCGATCACCGGCATGCTCGACAACGACATCGCCCAGCCGGCATTGGGCGGCGGGCTGATCCTGATCATCCTTTTGATCGGCTTCACCGTCATGCAGCATGCCTTTGCCGGCGGCGCGCTGCATCAGGGCCTGTTCTCCGATCTCGAGCGCCAGGCGCTGGCCGTCGCCGGCTCCGGCGACACGGTGTGGGACTGGGACGTGCTGCGCGACCGCGTCGTCACCAAGCCCGACGTCAGCATCCAGCTTGGCCTCGCGCCCAACAGCCTGGGGGGTGCGGCCCGCAACTGGCTGCCGGTGCTGCATGCCGACGACCGCGACACGTTCCGCACCACGCTCGACGTGGTGCTCGAACATCGGCGCGGCCGGGTCTCGCAGAATTTCCGCCTGCGCGGCGCCGACGGGCACTACCACTGGTTCTTGCTTCGGGCGCGGCCGGTGATCGGCTCGGATGGCGAAGTGATTCGCTGCGTCGGCACCATGGTCGACGTCACCGAGCAGAAAAAGTCCGAGGAAAGGCTGCTGCACGATGCCGTTCACGACAATCTGACCGGCCTGCCCAACCGCGAACTTCTGATGAACCGGCTGGAAGCCATCATCTCGATCGCGCGCACCGAAGAGAAGGTGCGCCCGACCGTCTTCGTCATCGACATCGACCGTTTCAAGCAGGTCAATGACGGGCTTGGCATCTCGGCCGGCGACACCATCCTGCTCACCATTGCGCGCCGTTTGCACCGGCTGTTGAAACCGAAGGATTCGCTGTCGCGCTTTGCCGGTGACCAGTTCGCCCTGATGCTGCTCTCCGAACAGGAACCCTCCCGCATCGCGGCGGTGGCAGACGCCATCAAGCACGCCATCAACAACCCGATCACCTTCGCCAAGCGCGAGATCGTGCTGACTGCCTCGATCGGCCTGATCACCTGGACCTCGGCGCAGACTTCGGCAGAAGACATGGTCAAGGACGCCGAGCTTGCCATGCACCAGGCCAAGCGCTTCGGCGGCGACAGGATCGAGCCGTTCCGGCCGGCCTTCCGCACCGTCGGCACCGACCGGCTGCAATTCGAATCCGATCTGCGCCGCGCCATCGAGCGGCGCGAATTCACCCTTGCCTACCAGCCGATCGTGCGGCTGGAGGACGGCAGCATTGCCGGCTTCGAAGCGCTGCTGCGTTGGGACCATCCGCGCCGCGGCATGATCCCGCCCGGCGATTTCATTCCGGTCGCCGAAAGCTGTGGCCTGATCGTGCAGCTTGGGCTGTTTGCCATGCAGCAGGCGGCCGAAGACCTCGCCGGCTGGCAAAAGCAGATCGGCGACACCCCGCTGTCGGTGTCGGTCAATCTGTCCAGCCGCCAGCTGATCCGCCGCGACCTGGTCAGCGATGTCCGCTCGGTCATCGCCCGCGCCAATCTGAAGCCGCGCTGCTTCCGGCTCGAACTTACCGAATCGCTGGTCATGGACAATCCAGAGCAGACCTCGCATGTGCTGACCAAACTCAAGCAGCTCGGCATCGGCCTGTCGCTGGACGATTTCGGCACCGGCTATTCCTCGCTCGCCTATCTGACCCGCTTCCCCTTCGACACCATCAAGATCGACAAGAGCTTCGTCGACGACGCGACGCCGAAGCGGGCGGTGCTGCTCAAATCCATGGTCAACATGGCGCATGAACTCGGCCTGTCGGTGGTGGCCGAGGGCATTTCCGACGAAAGCGATGCGCTGGAATTGCGCCAGATGGGCTGCGAATATGTGCAAAGCTTCATGTTCGGCGCGCCGATGCCAGGCGACCAGGTGCTGAAGGCGTTGAAAGAGCAGTACCCGATGACGCAGGCGTGATGGGTGAGGCATGCGTCGTGCAGGCGCGTGGTTACATTGGAATGAACCCCGAAAATTAGCTGAAGCGACCGCGCCTTCGTCATCCTGGGGCGAAGCAAGGAGCGCAGCGACGCAGCGCAGACCCTAGGATGACGAAAGTGGCGGGCGGCTTCGGCTAGTCGCGAAGGTTCGGCGGAACGTCGGCGAGGCGAGGCCTCAGGCGTGCCCCGCGGCCAGGCTCAAATGCGCCAGATCAATTCCGATCGATGCCAGGATGCGGTCGTATTTGCGCTCGATGTCGGCGTCGAACAGAAGCTCCGGCGTGGCCGGACAGGTCAGCCAGCCATTCTCGGCGATCTCGGTTTCCAGCTGGCCGGCGCCCCAGCCGGAATAGCCGAGCGCCATCAACGCGCGCCGCGGGCCGCGGCCGGACGAGATGGCGCGCAATATGTCGACCGTCGCGGTCAGGCAGATATCGTCGGAGACGGTGAGCGAGGATTCCACCCGGTAGTCGCCCGAGTGCAGGACGAAGCCGCGGCTGCGGTCCACCGGGCCGCCATTGCGCACGACGAAGTCGCGGGCCTGCGCCGGCAGCCTGATCGCCTCCTGTTCGTTCATGATGCCGAGCTGCACCAGAAGATCGGGAAACAGCATCTGCTGCGTCTGGTTGATGATCAGGCCCATGGCGCCTTCATCGCTGTGCGCGCAGATGTAGATGACCGAGCGCGTGAAGCGATCGTCCTTCATGCCGGGCATGGCAATCAGAAACTGGTCGTCAAGAAAGCCGCGTCCACCGGCCGTCTTTTTGTGGCGCAAAAAGTCCATGAACGGGAGCGTAACGCGTTTCCGGGACGCCGAAAAGATGCGCCGCGTGCGATTCGGCCAAAGCCCAATGGTTGGAACAACTGGATCTTGAGTGCGAACTTCGCTCGGCCGATTGCTTGAACCCAACTGTTGCTTGCCCGAAGGTCACGCAAATATGATACGCAGAGCGCCATGAAAACATTGCGCGGCCATGAACTGACGATCAAATCAACGCCATGCAAAGCTTGAAAATCCTGCTGCTCGGCGCCGCCATCGGATGCGGAGCAGCCCTTCCCGCCGCCGCCTCGTCTTCCGACTGGTACAACAGCGAAGGGGGCAAGGTGCGGCTGGTGACAACAGGCAAGGCCGACGAGGCCGGTCGCATACAGGGCGTTCTCGACATCGCGCTCAAGCCCGGCTGGAAGACCTATTGGCGCGATCCGGGCGACGCGGGCGTGCCGCCGCAGATCGACATTGCGGCCAGCACCAACATCACCGATGCGGCGTTTTCCTTCCCTCCGCCTCAGCGCCATGACGACGGCTACGGCAAATGGGCCGGCTACAACCATCCGGTCTCGCTGCCGGTGACGTTCACTTTGTCGTCGCCTGGGGATGCGGCCGTCATCGACGCCGACATCTTTCTTGGCATCTGCGAGACGATCTGTATTCCGGTGCAGACGCGGCTGAGCGTCGATCCCGCCGCCGATCCCGACAATGCCGAGGATGCGGCGCTGGTGAAGGCTGCACTCGCCACCTTGCCCGCGCCTGCCAAGCCCGATTTCGGGATCAAGGTGCTGCCGGGCGACCATGAGACGCTGATCGTCGAGGCGACTTTTCCCGGCGATCCGGAGGCGGCGGATTTATTCGTCGCCGGGGGACGCGACTATATGTTCGGGGCGCCTGCACGCAGCGAAAAGGACGGCCGGCTGGTGTTTACCATTCCGATCCTCGACCGGCCGTCGACGACACCGACCGATGGCGGGTTGTATTACACCCTGACAAGTGCCGAAGGCGCGGTCGAGGGCGTTCTGCCGTTCCCCTGATACGGAACCCGATCCAGGCTTTCCCTTGATCCAGGCCTTGTCGGCGGTTGCGGGAGATGCCCGATTTCGCTATCGCAAGAAACCTTCCCTGCTTTTCACACGAGGACCATCATGACGATTGCCGTTGGCGACAAACTGCCCGATGCGACCTTCAAGGAAATGACCGCCGACGGCGCCAAGGTGATCACCTCGGCCGAGATTTTTGCGGGCAAGAAAGTGGTGCTGTTCGGTGTTCCCGGCGCGTTCACGCCGACCTGCAGCAACAACCACCTGCCGGGCTATCTTGAGAACCACGATGCCATCCTGGCCCGCGGCGTCGACACCATCGCCGTCGTGTCGGTCAACGACGTCCATGTCATGGGTGCCTGGGCCAATTTCACCGGCGGTCAAGGCAAGATCCTCTATCTCGCCGACGGCAATGGCGACTTCGCCAAGTCGATCGGCCTCGACTCCGACTATTCCAGCGGCGGCATGGGATTGCGCTCGAAGCGCTTCTCGATGATCGTCGACAACGGCAAGGTCACCGCGCTCAACGTCGAGACCAAGCCAGGAGTCGACACGTCGGGTGCCGCTCACATTCTGAGCCAGCTCTAAACCGCGGCGGCCGCCTCGGCTCATGAACGCGATGGCCTGACGACCACGCGCTTCCAGCCGGATTGCCTGCTTTGGGGGACATCGACGATGTTTGACATCATCTGGCGCAGCATTGCGATTGGCATCGGCGCCACGGTGCTGATGGATCTTTGGGCGCTGTTCCTGCATCTGGCGCTCAGCCAGCCGCGGCCGAACTGGGGGCCGCCCGGCCGCTGGGTCTGGCACCTTAGGGAAGGCAAGGTTTTCCACGACGATATCGCCCATGCCGCACCCTATGCGCATGAGCAGGCGCTGGGCTGGGCCTTCCATTATGTCACCGGCATCGTCTACGGCTTCATCCTGGTGGCGCTGGCGGGCACGGCATGGCTGGACGCGCCGACCTTCCTGCCGGCCTTCATCCTCGGCATGGTCACCATCGGCGCCGGCTGGTTCCTGCTGGCGCCCGGCATGGGCGCCGGCTGGGCTGCGTCAAAGCGCCCCAACGCGATGCAGATCCGCGCCTTCAACGTGATCTCGCACACGGTGTTCGCGCTCGGCCTCTACGGCACGGCCCTGCTGATCCGCTGAGGACAGGTTCTATCCGCTGGTCGCCAGCGGCTTCATCGCGGCTACGGTATCGATGATCTCCTGACATCCGCTTTAGCGCGGCGCCAGACTGTCTATCGGCCGCCATCCGTGGACGACGCGGCGCGTGCCGACATCATAGGCGAAGTAATTGCCGCCGCCGGCCGGCTGATCCGCCGCGCGGCTGATTGCGCGGCCGCTGAGCGAGAGCAGCAAGAGCGTTCCGACGCCGCCATGGCCGACGAAGGCAATGTCGCCGCCGTCGGCAGCACCCAGCACCGTTTCGACCTCGCTGACAATGCGTTGCTGGGCGTCGATGGCCCGTTCCCAGCCGCGAATGCTTTTGTGCGGATTGGCGAAGAACTGGTCGGCGACCGCCTCGAACTCCGGCGGCGGCAGGAAGCCGGTTGCCGACCGATCGTTCTCATGCATGCGCTCCTTCACCTCGACCGCGAGGCCGAGGTGTTTGCCAAGGATCTCGGCGGTTTCGATCGCCTTGCGTTCGGCCGACGAGACGACCCGCCGGATCGACCCGACCCATGGCTGCTCGAGCATGGCTGATGCTCGAGCCCGTCCGATCTCGGACAGCCCCCAGTGCGGCACGGGAACGTTGGCATCGATCTGAACCTGGGGATGGGCGATGTAGTATACGATCGGCATGAGTGAGGTCTCCTGCCGGTAGCTTGAGCTCAATAGCTCTGGGTCGAGCGCCGTGCCCGTGGCGCCGCAGGCTGCTTCTCGGATGCCGCCGGCTTCAGCGCCGCTTTCGGCGCCGCAGGTTTGGCTGAGCCCCTCTTGAACGGCGCCATGCCTTCCCTTGCGAGTTCGTCGGCGCGTTCGTTCTCGGTGTGGCCGGCATGGCCCTTGACCCAGTTCCAGGTCACCTTGTGGCGCCGATTGGCCTCATCCAGCGCCTGCCACAGTTCACCGTTCTTGACCGGCTTCTTGTCAGCGGTCTTCCAGCCGTTTTTCTTCCAGCCGTGGATCCATTTGGAGATACCGTCCATGACATATTTGCTGTCGGTGTGAAGCTCGACGGCGCACGGCTCCTTCAGCGCATTCAGCGCCGAGATGGCGGCCAGCAGCTCCATGCGGTTATTGGTCGTCTCGGCCTCGCCGCCCGACAATTCCCTGGTCTTGCCGTTGAAGCGCAGGATGGCGCCCCAGCCGCCGGGACCGGGATTGCCCGAGCAGGCACCGTCGGTGAAGATTTCAACCTGCTTGGTCATGTCAGTCCGTATTCCGAAGGCGACTTGATCGCGCGGTGGAAGCGCATGCGGCGGATATATTCGGTCGGATCGCGCTTCATGACCAGCCCGCCCTCGGGAACGGTCAGCCAGTCATAGAGCCGAGTCAACATAAAGCGCAGCGCCGAGCCGCGCGAAAGCATCGGCAGCGCTGCTTTCTCGCCATCGCTCAAAGGCCGCACGCTCTGATAGCCGGCCAGCAGCGCCGTGCCTTTGGTCAGGTTGAAGGAGAAATCCTTCTCGAAACACCAGGCGTTGAGACAGGTGGCGACGTCATAGGCGTAGAGGTCGTGGCAGGCGAAATAGAAGTCGATGAGGCCGGACAGTTTCTCGCCGAGGAAGAAGACATTGTCGGGAAACAGATCGGCATGGATGATGCCTGCCGGCAGGCCCTGCGGCCAATGGCGTTCGAAATCCGCGAAATCCGCGTCGACCTCGGCCGCCAGTCCCGGCTCGACCTCGTCGGCTCGGTCGCGCGAGGCATTCCAGAGTTTGCGCCAGCCCTCGATGGCCAGTGCGTTGTCACGCGTCATCGCAAAATCCTGCCCGGCCAAATGCAGTGCGGCGAGGGACTTGCCGACCTCCGCGCAATGCGCCGCTGTCGGCCGCCGCAGCGACAGGCCTTCGAGGAAGGTGATGATGACCGCGGGCCGGCCGGCCAGCGTGCCGATGACGGTGCCGTCATGCGCGGTCACCGGCAACGGGCAGGAAATGCCTTTGCGGGCGAGATGGCCCATCAGGCTGAGGAAGAACGGCAGGTCGGCCTTGTCGACGCGCTTCTCGTAGAGCGTCAGTATGTAAGAGCCGCTTGAGGTGTGCAGCAGGAAATTCGAATTCTCCGTGCCTTCGGCGATACCCTTGTAGGACAAGAGTTCGCCGACCGGATATGCCCTCAGGAACGCGCCGAGTTCGCCTTCATTGACGTCGGTGTAGACCGCCATGGGCTGTTCACGCGGCTCCGTTGACGAAGGCCATGTCGGCCCGCGTCAGTTCGACATCGCGCAGAACCCGCATGACTGGAAAATCCTCCGTTTCGGTGGCCGTGATCGCCAGGTCGATGGTCACCTCGAAGCGCTGGCGGAAGGCGTCGATGATCTCGTCGACGATGATCTCCGGCGCCGACGCGCCGGCAGACAGGCCGAGCGTCGAGATATTTGTGATGTCATTCCACGGAATTTCGGCGGCGCGCTGTACGAGAAGCGACATGGTGGCGCCGGCGCGCTCCGCCACTTCGACAAGACGGCGCGAATTGGAGGAATTGGGCGCACCGACGATCAGATAGAGATCGGCGCCGGCGGCGGTTTCCTTGACCGCTTCCTGGCGGTTGGTGGTGGCGTAGCAGATCGATTCGGCGGCCGGTGCATGCAGCTGCGGGAAGCGCTCCTGCAGCACCCGCAATATGCCGGCAGTGTCTTCGACCGACAACGTTGTCTGGCTGACGAAGCCGAGGGCTTCCGGGTCGGCGGGGGCAAAGGTCGCAGCGTCGGCTTCGGTCTCGATCAGCGTGACGGCGCCTTCCGTCAACTGGCCCATGGTGCCGATCACTTCGGGATGGCCGGCATGGCCGATCAAAAGCACATGGCGGCCGAGCCGCTGATGGCGCATCGCCTGCTTGTGCACCTTGGACACCAGCGGGCAGGTGGCGTCGAGATAGAAGAGCTCGCGTGCCTTGGCGTCGGCCGGCACCGATTTCGGCACGCCGTGGGCCGAGAAGACAACCGGCGACTTGCGGTGCTCGGCCGGGATTTCCGAGAGTTCCTCGATGAAAACCGCGCCAAGGCTTTGCAGGCCCTCGACGACATAGCGGTTGTGAACGATCTCGTGGCGGACATAGACCGGCGCGCCGTATTTCTTCAACGCCAGCACGACAATCTGGATCGCGCGGTCGACGCCGGCGCAAAAGCCGCGCGGCTGGCAGAGCCGGATCGTCAGCGGTGGTTTTGTGGCGGTCTGCAGCATGATTCCAGATCGGTTGATCGTATCGTGACGCGAAATGAGGTGTGCACCCCTGCCCTGTCAAGGGCAGTTGAGATCAGGTTGAATGGTCAACCTGATCCAACTCTTTGTTGGAGCATGATCTTGTCCGAAAAACCGGTTCCCAGTTTTCGGGATCATGCTCTGGATCATTCAGTCTTTGCCGGACGGCGCAGCCTGACGATCAGAACCGCGGCAAGAGCCGCCGCCAGGCCAAACCAGGTGAAGGCATATTGCAGATGAGAGTTCGGCAGGTCGATGATGGTGACGCCGCCGACCGGCAGCCCGCCCGGGTTCGGCGTCTTGTCGGCGTCGATGAAGATCGGCACCAGCACGGCACGCGCCGGCAGGCCGGCACTCGCCGCCATGGCATCGCGGTCCTTCCAGTAGAAGATGTTCTTGGCCACGTCATTGTCGGGCAGCATCATCGACGGCTTGGCCGGCAGCGGGTTGCGCGCCAGGCCGGTGACCGTGACCTTGCCGGTCACCTGCCCTTGCGGGCGCTTGGCGGCATCCTTGAGATCATAGGGAACGAAGCCGCGGTTGATCAGGACGTAGCGGCCATCGTCGAGGGCCAGCGGGGTATAGACGTTGAAGCCGGCGTCGCCGTCCCATGTGGCGTAGAAATGCCGCTCGCCGGAGTGCAGGAACGTCCCGCTGACGGTGACCGGCGTGTAGTCGACATCACCGGTGGCGGCGAATTCCTTCTCGACGTCCGCCAGCGGCCGCGGCGCTGAATGGGTGCGCTGGTCGATGGTCTGCAGAAGGGCTTCCTTCCAGTACAGGCGCTGCACCTGCCATGTGCCAAGCCCGAGCAGGATGACGAACACCACCAGGCCGAGGCCGAGCAGCAATGCCGTCTTCGGCCGCGAGCGGCCGGCGGGCTTGGTCAGCGCCTCGCTCATTGCCCCTGGTCCAGGCGGCCTTCGGCCGCCTTGTTGGCGTATTGAAGCGTCAGCAGCACCCCCTTGATCAGCCTCAGCGCCGTCAGGCACAGCGCCACGGCCAGCGGTATCCAGATGATGAAATGCAGCCACAGCGGCGGGCTCAGCGTCACCTCCACCCACAGCGCCAGCCCGACGACGATGAAGCCGATGATCAGGATGACGAACACCGCCGGGCCGTCGCCGGCATCGGCGTAGGAATAGTCGAGGCCGCAATTGTTGCAGCGCTTGCCGACGGTGAGGAAGCCGGAAAACAGCCGTCCTTCGCCGCAGCGCGGGCAGCGTCCGTGCAGGCCGGCCGAGATCGGCTCGATGGGTGGCCAGATCGCCCTATCTTCACTCATGGATAGTCATGCTTTACGGCTCGATTTCGATCAGCGTTCCATCCGGCACCATAGTCCAGATTTGGTCCATGTCGCAGTCGGTAACCCCAATGCAGCCATCGGTCCAGTCGACCAATTGAAGCAGCCAGCCCGACCAGCCGAATCCGTTGGCCATTGATGGGCGCCGAAAAGACGAAAGGCGACCGCGTTGCCGCGACCGCCCTTCTGATTTGTCGGTTCGGTGAAAGCCGTCAGTGGCCTTCGATCACCGCGCCGACCGATCCCCAGACGTAGATCGATGCGAACAGGAACAGCCAGACCACGTCGACGAAGTGCCAGTACCAAGCAGCCGCCTCGAAGCCGAAATGCTGCTTGGGCGTGAAGTCGCCTTTCCAGGCGCGGATCAGGCAGACCAGCAGGAAGATGGTGCCGATGATGACGTGGAAGCCATGGAAGCCGGTCGCCATGAAGAAGGTGGCGCCGTAGATGGAATCCTTGAAGCCGAACGGAGCGTGCATGTACTCGTAGGCCTGCACCATGGTGAACAGCATGCCGAGGCCGACGGTCAGCACCAGGCCGTTGATCAGGCCCTTGCGGTCGCCATGGATGAGCGAATGGTGCGCCCATGTCACCGTGGTGCCCGACAGAAGCAGGATGATGGTGTTGTAGAGCGGCAGATGGAAGGGATCGAGGACTTCGAGACCCTTCGGCGGCCAGACGCCACCAGTGAAAGCGGTGCGGGCGTAATTCTGCACTTCGCTCGGAAACAGGCTGGCATCGAAATAGGCCCAGAACCAGGCAACGAAGAACATCACTTCCGAAGCGATGAACATGATCATGCCGTAGCGCAGATGCAGCGACACGACGCGCGTGTGGTGGCCCTCATGCGCTTCCTTGATGGTGTCCGACCACCAGGCAAACATCGTGTAGAGGACGATGACCAGGCCGATGAAGAACAGCCATGGATTGGCGATGTTGTGGCCGAAAATTGGAAAATCGCCGTTCTTGAGATACTGCATCAGGGCGACGCCGCCGACTGCAGTCACCAGTGCGCCGATCGACCCCAGGAAGGGCCACGGGCTCGGGTTGACGAGATGGTAGTCGTGTTGTGGTTTTGCGTGCGCGTCTGCCATATCAACCCCCGAGATTTGCTTCGGTATCTGAAACTTTGCTGCTGCTGTTCGGCGTCGATGACGCCACCGGCTTGTTCTTTTGGACCGGGAACATCGTGTAGGACAGGGTGATCGTCTTCAAGTCCTTCAGTTCCGGCACGTTGACGATATCGGGATCCACATAGAACACGACTGGCATGTCCAGCGTCTCGCCGGGCTTCAGCGTCGTGTCGGTGAAGCAGAAACACTCGACCTTGTTGAAGTAGGGGCCCGCCAGTTCCGGCTGCACGTTGAAGGTGGCGCGGCCGGTAACGGCGCGGTCGAGCTTGTTGGTGGCGCTGTAATGCGCCTGCGTGGTCTCGCCGATCTTGATGGTGACCGAACGGGCGACCGGCTGGAACTGCCACGGAATGCCGTTGGTGTTGGCGTCGAAGCGCACGGTGATGTCACGGTCGAGGATGCGGCCGGCATATTGCTTTTCGGCGCGCTGCGTGGTGCCGCCATAGCCGGTGGCCTGGCAGAACATCTTGTAGAGCGGCACCGCGGCGTAGGCCATGCCGATCATGCCGCCGAAGAAGGCGACGCAGACGGCGGCGACGACGCGGTTGGTGTTCTTCTTCCTGGGATCGGTCACGGTCTGGCGGGTCATCATCGGCCTCATCCGGTATGGCCGAATTTCACGATGGTCGCGACGTAGAAGATGACGACCAGAATCGCCAGCGCGACGCCGATCGCCGCCGAACGGTTGCGCCGCGCCTTCTTCTGGCTTTCGGTCAGCGTGACCAGTTCAAGCTTCTTGTCGATCATAGTCATGCTCCACCGATGGCCAAAGCGCGACCGACGACACAGTCGGCAAGATAGATGGCGAAGATGGCGAAGAGGTAGAGCAGCGAATAGGCGAACAGAGCCTTGGCCGGCTTCATGACGCGGTCGCTATCGGTCATGCACAGCACTTTCCAGGCATACCAGACGAAGCCGGCGCCGAGAGCCACTGATGCGACGCCATAGAAGGCGGTAGTGAAACCGAGCACCCAGGGCAGCACGCCGATCGGCGCCAGGATCAGGGCGTAGGCAAAGATCTGGCGGCGGGTCGAGGCCTGGCCGGCAACGTTCGGCATCATCGGGATGCCGGCCTTGGCGTAGTCGTCGGACTTGAACAGCGCCAGCGCCCAGAAGTGCGGCGGCGTCCACAGGAAGATGATCAGGAACAGGACGAGGCTTTCCAGGCTCACCGTTCCGGTCACCGCGGCCCAGCCGATGACCGGCGGGATGGCGCCGGCGGCGCCGCCGATGACGATGTTCTGCGGCGTCGAGCGCTTCAGCCACATCGTGTAGACGACGGCGTAGAAGAAGATGGTGAAGGCAAGCAGCGCCGCCGACAGCCAGTTGACCAGCACGCCCAGGGTCATCACCGACAGCACCGAAAGCACAAGGCCGAAGCTCAGGGCTTCGCCGGGCAGGATGCGGCCGGACGGTACCGGGCGGCCGGCGGTCCGGCTCATCACCGCATCGATGTCGGCGTCGTACCACATGTTGAGCGCACCCGAGGCGCCGGCGCCGATGGCAATGGCCAGGATGGCGATCACCGCCAGCAGCGGGTTGATGGTCACGGGCGCAGCGACCATGCCGACAAAGGCCGTGAACACCACCAGCGACATGACGCGCGGCTTCAGCAGGGCGAAGAAATCGCCCGACGTGGCTTCCGACATGCGAAAGCCCGCTTCGTCAATCATTGGGTCGTCGACAAGGGCCATGCGTACATAAGTCCAATCATTCCGTTGGCCGAAAACCGCCGGCGGGCCGGCGGTTTCGTATTCGGGCTGCCTTACTTGATCTTCGGCAGCTGTTCCCACTGGTGGAAAGGCGGCGGCGAAGGCAGCTGCCATTCGAGCGTCGTTGCACCCTCGCCCCACGGGTTGGCGCCGGCGACGCGCTTCTTCTGGAAGGCCTCGAACACGCCATAGAGGAAGATCACCACGCCGACGGCCGATATATAGGAGCCGTAGGACGACACCATGTTCCAGCCGGCGAACGCGTCGGGATAGTCGATGGTGCGGCGCGGCATGCCGGCCAGGCCGAGGAAATGCTGCGGGAAGAAGATCAAATTGACGCCGACGAAGGTGACCCAGAAGTGGGTGTTGGCGATCACCGGCGAGTACATGTAGCCGGTCATCTTGGGGAACCAGTAGTACCAGCCGGCGAAGATGGCGAAGACCGCACCCAGCGACAGCACATAGTGGAAGTGGGCAATGACGAAATAGGTGTCATGCAGCGAGCGGTCGAGGCCGGCGTTGGCGAGCTGGACGCCGGTGACGCCGCCGACCGTGAACAGGAAGATGAAGCCCAGCGCCCACAGCATCGGCGTCTTGAACGAGATCGAGCCGCCCCACATCGTCGCGATCCAGGAGAAGATCTTCACGCCTGTCGGTACGGCGATGACCATGGTGGCGAAGACGAAGTAGCGCTGCGTGTCGAGCGACAGGCCGGTCGTGTACATGTGGTGCGCCCAGACGATGAAGCCGACGGCGCCGATCGCGACCATGGCGTAGGCCATGCCGAGATAGCCGAACACCGGCTTCTTCGAGAAGGTCGAGACGATGTGGCTGATGATGCCGAAGCCCGGCAGGATCAGGATGTACACTTCGGGGTGACCAAAGAACCAGAACAGATGCTGGAACAGGATCGGATCGCCGCCGCCATCCGGGGCGAAGAAGGTGGTGCCGAAATTGCGGTCGGTAAGCAGCATGGTGATGCCACCGGCCAGAACCGGAAGCGACAAGAGCAGCAGGAAGGCGGTGATCAGAACCGACCAGGCAAATAGCGGCATTTTGTGCAGCGTCATGCCCGGCGCGCGCATGTTGAAAATGGTGGTGATGAAGTTGATGGCGCCGAGGATCGAGGACGCGCCGGCAATGTGGATCGACAGGATCGCCAGATCCATGGCCGGCCCGGGCTGGCCGGAGGTCGACAGCGGCGGATAGAGCGTCCAGCCGCCGCCAACGCCATAGGCGCCGGGCGCGCTCGGCATGAAAGCCGAAGCGATGAGCAGCAGGAAGGCCGGCGGCAGCAGCCAGAACGAGATGTTGTTCATGCGCGGGAAGGCCATGTCAGGCGCGCCGATCATGATCGGCACCATCCAGTTGGCGAAGCCGCCGATCAGCGCCGGCATGACCATGAAGAAGATCATGATCAGCGCGTGCGCGGTGCCGAAGGCGTTGTACATGCTCTTGCCGCCGTCGATGGCGGCATCGCCGTTCATGCCATAGACCATCTGCGCCAGACCGGTGAAGATCTGGATGCCCGGCTCCTGCAGCTCCATGCGGATGACGACCGAAAGCGCGCCGCCGACGATGCCCGCGAAGATCGCGAAGATCAGGTAGAGCGTGCCGATGTCCTTGTGGTTGGTGGAGTACACCCACCGGACCCAGCCATGATAGGGCTTGTGGTCGTGGTCGTCGTGAGCTGCAGCTTCTGCCATGGTCGGCTCCGTTCCCTAATTCTTGCTAACCCGCGGCATCAATTGCCGGCGGCCGCTACCTTGTTGGTACCGTCGACCTCGGCCATCAGCGCCTTGTTGGCGCCGGGGAGGTCGGTCTTGGCTGCTGCCAGCCAGGTCTTGTACTGCGCATCGGATACGACGCGGACGGCGATCGGCATGAAGGCATGGTCCTTGCCGCAGAGCTGCGAGCACTGGCCGTAATAGATGCCTTCCTTTTCCGCCTTGAACCACGTCTCGTTGGTGCGGCCGGGAACCGCGTCCATCTTGATGCCGAAGGCCGGAACGGCAAAGGAATGGATCACGTCGGCTGCGGTAACCAGGACGCGCGTCATGGTGTTGACCGGCACGACCAGCTCGTTGTCGACCGCCAGCAGGCGCGGATAGACCTTGCGGTCTTCCTTGCCGATCGCGGCGCGGTCGGCGTCCTGCAGGATGGCCGAGTTGAAGGAGAGCGTGTTCTCGGTCTGGTACTCATAGTCCCAGTTCCACTGATTGCCCGTTACCTTGACGGTCAGCTTGGCCTCTTCCGGCGGCGTGTACTGCGCCGTCAGCAACTGGAACGAGGGAATGGCGATGAACAGCAGGACGACGACCGGCCCGACTGTCCAGATGATCTCGATCAGCGTGTTGTGGCTGGTCTTGGACGGAACCGGGTTTTTGCTGGCGCGGAACCTGAAGATGCACCAGGCGAGAAGCGCCAGAACCAAAGCAGTGATCGGGACGACGAACCACATCGTGTAGTTCCCGAACCACTCGATCTGCCGCATCATGTCTGTCGCCGGCGGCTGAAAAGTCATCTCCCACGGCTGCGGCTGGGCCGCATGGGCGGAGGCACCGGCGAAAAATGCGGCGGCGGCGCCTGCCGTTGCCATCAATTTGGCGCTTGCTGGGAATTTTCTCATCGCCCTCTTCATCTCCCGGTTCCTCGCGATCGCGACGCAAGAATATCGAACAATGCCGGGATGGGAATCCCGGACAGTCCCAAGGGTGGTTCAAACCATACTCTATTTCCCTCCGCAAGAAAGGAGCGGGCGAAACCGTGCGGCATTTTTGCGCGCAAGTGCTGCCGCGCTGTTTCGACGGCCTCGTGGCCCGCGCGGGTGGTCGACAGACAGGCTATGCGGGCTTGTGTCAGGAATGCGCCCGACGGTCGCAATTCGGGCGAATTTGCTAGGGAAAAGCGCATTATTGCGCCTGCCGGGGCTGACCGGCGGTCGCCCTATCCTTTACTTGGCCTTGGCGCGGCTTAAAGTGCCGTGATTCGCAATGGAGCCGTCATGACCTCTTGGCTTTCGAGAAACGCCTGGCATTCGAAGAGCGCCTGGCATTCGAAAAGCGCTTGGCTTTCGAGAAGCGGGGCGAAGGTCGTTTTTCTCGCCGCCCTGATCGGTATCGGCTCGTCCGCAACCGGCGTCGCCAATGCAGCGCAGCCCAGCGGCACGGTCAAGTCAACGCATGGCGCGTGGTCGATCATCTGCGACACGCCGGCCGGCGCCACCTCGGAACAATGCGTGATGATGCAGAACGTCGTTGCCGAGGATCGCCCGGAAATGGGACTGTCCGTCGTCGTCCTGCGCACCGCCGACAACAAGGCCGAGATCCTGCGCGTGCTGGCCCCGCTCGGCGTTCTGCTGCCCAATGGCCTGGGCCTCAATGTCGACGGCAAGGATATTGGCCGCGCCTATTTCGTGCGCTGCTTCCAAGACGGCTGCTATGCCGAGGTCATTCTCGAAAAGCCGCTGCTCGATACGCTGAAGACCGGGACGTCGGCCACCTTCATCGTCTTCCAGACGCCGGAAGAAGGCATCGGCATCCCCGTCGACCTCAAGGGCTTCGCCGACGGTTTTGCCGCCCTGCCCTGAGCTTGATGCTTGCGAAACCGTCTTTCCTCACAATTCCCACGGGTTTGATCTTTGGCTGTGGGGGTCATCATGCGTGCTTGTTCTTTGCTTTTGTCGACCGGTCTAATCCTGACCGGCGCCGTTTCCGTCGCCTTTGCCGAGGATTCCGAAATCATCACGGCGCCCGATCCGGCCGTCATTTTCGAGCTTGCGAAAGGCTATGGCTCGGCCAAGATGGACAAGGACGACGGGGCGATCCGATGGTCTCGGGCCGGCTTCAGGGCATGAAATATGTCATCTACTTCTATGGCTGCGAAAACCATGAGAAGTGCAAGTCGATCCAGTTCTCCTCGGGCTATACCGACCCCTTCACGGCCGACCAGGCCAATGAATGGAACAAGAAATATCGCTGGGTGAAGGCCTTTTCGGGTGACGGGTCGAACTTCAAGATGGATGTCATGTTCAGGGGCGGGGCTACCCGCTCCTACCTGCTGCGGATCGTCATTGCGGATTGTGCAGGCGCGTCTTCGCGCCTACATCGTGGCAACACCATTCCTCCTGTGAGCGGACCTGCCATGAACAGCCTGACCGGCCAATTCGACATTTCAGATGATCGCATCAAGCGGATCGTCGCCGACACACTGAACGGCGCCGACGACGGCGAACTGTTCCTCGAATACAGCGAGAGCGAAGCGCTGATGTTCGACAATGGCAGGCTGAAGACCGCCAATTTCAACACCGACCAGGGTTTTGGCCTGCGCGCCGTGGCCGGCGAGGCCAGCGGCTACGCTCATTCCAGCGATCTTTCGGAGGCGTCGCTGCTGCGCGCCGCCGACGCCGTCTCGACAGTCAGGGGCGGCTATTCCGGCACGCTTGCCGCGGCACCCGCGCGCACCAACCGCCATCTCTATGGCGAGGAGAACCCGATCCCCTCGCCCTCCTTCGAGGTCAAGGCCAAGCTGTTGCAGGAAATCGACGCATGGCTGCGCGCCGAGGACCCGCGCGTGCGCCAGGTGACGGCCTCGCTCGCGGCGTCCTGGCAGCATGTCGAGATCGTGCGCGCCGACGGCCAGATCGTGCGCGACATCCGCCCGCTGGTCCGCATCAACGTTTCCGTCGTCGTCGGCGACGGCGACCGCCAGGAAAGCGGCTCCTATGGCATGGGCGGGCGCAAGGCGTTCGGCGAGTTCCTGGTCGAGGACGCCTGGAAGCATGCGGCCAGGGAGGCGCTCAGGCAGGCGCTGGTCAATCTCGAAGCCATTCCCGCGCCGGCCGGAACGTTCGACATCGTTTTGTCCAGCGGCTGGCCAGGCGTGATGCTGCACGAAGCCGTCGGCCATGGGCTGGAGGGCGACTTCAACCGCAAGAAGACCTCCGCCTTTGCCGGCCTGCTCGGCCAGCAGGTCGCCGCCAAGGGCGTTACCGTGGTCGATGACGGCACCATGCCGGAGCGGCGGGGTTCGCTGACCGTCGACGATGAAGGCACGCCTTCGGCCCGCAATGTGCTGATCGAGGACGGCAAGCTTGTCGGCTACATGCAGGACCGCCAGAACGCCCGGCTGATGGGCATGAAAGCCACGGGAAACGGCCGGCGCGAAGGCTATGCGCACCAGCCGATGCCGCGCATGACCAACACCTATATGACGGCGGGCGACATGGAGCCGGACGAGATCATCGCCTCGGTCAAGAACGGCATCTATGCCGTATCCTTCGGCGGCGGCCAGGTCGACATCACCTCAGGCAAGTTCGTGTTCGGCTGCACCGAGGCCTACATGATCGAAAACGGCAAGGTGACGCAGCCGATCAAGGGCGCCATGCTGATCGGCAACGGACCGGACGCCATGCACCGTGTGTCGATGATCGGCAACGACATGAAACTCGACACCGGCATCGGCATGTGCGGCAAGGCCGGACAAGGCGTGCCGGTCGGCGTCGGCCAGCCGCATCTCAGGATGAACCAGATGACGGTCGGCGGCACCAGGGTTTGAGCGAGGAGACGTCGGCGGGCTTGAATAGTTCCCCTCACAGGGATATCTTACCTTTGTCTTACACAAGGGTAATACCGCAATGGGTGCAATAGAAAAGCTTATAACGACCGTCTCGACCAAGGGACAAGTCATCCTGCCCAGCGCTATCCGCAAACGGAGGGACTGGGGCGCGGGCACGCGCCTGCAGGTCGAAGACACACCGGACGGTGTACTTTTGAGACCGGCGCCTGCCTTTGCCCCGACACGACCAGAAGATGTCTTTGGTGTCCTGCCGCACAGTGGCAGACCGAAGACCTTGGAGGAGATGGACGCGGCCGTCCTTGCTGAAGCACGGCGGCGCCATGCTCGCGATTGATACCAACGTTGTCGTCAGGTATCTAACGAACGACGATCCCGAGCAGTCCCCGCGAGCCCGGCGGCTGATCGACGGTCAGCCCGTTTTCGTCGCCGTCACGGTGATCCTGGAGGCTGAGTGGGTGCTGCGCAGCGGCTATGGTTATGATCAGGCCTCGATCGTCAATGCACTGCGGGTGTTCGGCGGGCTTCCCACTGTCGAGATAGAGGATGCTGCGATGGTCTCTTCCGCGGTCGATCTAGCCGAGACGGGAATGGATTTCGCCGATGCGCTCCATCTGGGCAAGTCCTCGCACTGCTCAGCATTTGTGTCCTTCGACCGTAAGTTCATCAAGGCCGCACAAGCGGCCGGGTACGAAAGCGTTCGCGAAGGCTAGTTTGCCAGCCGGCTACGTCTTGCGGGGGGCGGCAAACTCAAGCACGGCCTTGTGAAAATCGGCGGATTAACGTCGCCGTTTCGGCTTCTCCAGCAGCGCCACGGCCTCGACATGCGGCGACCACAGGAACTGGTCGATGGGCGTGACGCTCTTCAAGATGTAGCCGCCGTCAATCAGGATGCGCAGGTCTCGTGCCAGCGTCACCGGATTGCAGGAGACGGCGGCGACGAACGGCACATCCGAGCGGGCGATCTGCTTCGACTGGTCCTCGGCGCCGGCGCGCGGCGGGTCGAAGACGACGCCATCGAAAGCATTCAGCTCCTTGAACGTCAGCGGCCGCCGGAACAGGTCGCGGCGTTCGCCGGTTACCCGCTTCAGGCCGGTGGCGAAGCGCGATCCGCGGTCGAGCGCCGAAAGGGCTGCCGCGTCGCCTTCGACCGCGTGGACTTCGGATTTGGCCGCCAGCCGAAGCGCAAAGCTGCCGCAGCCGGCGAAAAGATCCGCGACTTTCCTGGCACGCTTCAGATGTCCGCCAACGAGATCGGCCATCGTCTGTTCGGCGGCTTGCGTTGCCTGCAGGAAGGCGCCAGGCGGTATGGCGACAGCGACGGTGCCGAACATGACCACCGGCTTTTTCGGCTCGATGACAATCTCGTCGTCGATCGAAAGCCGGGCAAAGCCATTGGCCATGATGAAGTTGGAGGCGACCCGGCGCTGGTTCTCGCCCAGCTTGCCCGACTCATAGACAGCGACGTCAAGCCCCGAGCCCGTCACAGTGACCGCCATCCGGAACGATTTGGTGGTGGCGCAAACCAGGTCGGCGACCGACCTCAAGCGATCGAGCGCGGCAACGATCTCCGGCAGCGAGATCGGACATTCCTCGATGGGGATGATTTCCGGCGACAGATGGCGATGGAAGCCAAGCAGCATGCCTGTGTCGGCGCGCCTGGCGGCAAGCACGACGCGGCGGCGTGTGTGTGGCGCACACGGCACCAGGGCGCCGATGTCGCCGGCAATGCCTTTCAAGGCATGCACGACCTTGTCGCGTTTCCATTGCTGGTAAGCGTCGGCTTGCAGATGCTGGACGGCGCAGCCGCCACATTCGGTGAAATGCCGGCAGGCCGGATCGATACGCAGCGGCGACGTCTCCAATACCGCCATCAGCATGGCGCGATCCCTCTCGCGCGCGGCGGTGACGGTCTCGCCGGGCAGGGTGAAGGGAATGAACAGCTCGCCGGTTTCCGTCTCGGCGACGCCGTCGCCCTGCGAACCCAGTCTCTTGATGGTGAAGCCCGTGCTCATCGGTCCTTGGTCCCGGCATCCTTGGTCCCGGCATCCTTGATCCCGGCAAGCAGGAATTCGCGGTTGCCGTCCCCGCCTTCGATCGGCGACATGTGCAAGCCCAATGTACGCCAGCCAGGGACGCCTTCGAGCCATTCCTGCAGCAAGCCGGCCACACGGGCGGCGTCATAAGGGTCTTTCAAAAGACCGCCCTTGCCGATCGCCTCGCGGCCGGCCTCGAATTGCGGCTTGACCAGAAACACCGCACGAGCGCCGTCCCGTGCCAATGCCAACGCCGGTGGCATCGCCAGTTTCAACGAGATGAAGCTTACATCGGAGACGATGAAATCGGGGATACGGCCGCCGAGATCGGCAGCCGCGAGCTCGCGAGCGTTGAGGCCCTCGATAACCGTCACGCGCGGGTCGCCCGCAATGTCGGGATGCATCTGGCCGTGGCCGACATCGATGGCCGTGACATGGGCCGCGCCGCGTTCGAGCAGCACCTGGGTGAAGCCGCCTGTCGAGGCGCCGATATCGAGAGCTTCACTGCCCGCGGGATCGAGACTGAAATGGTCGAGCCCGGCGATCAGCTTCAGCGCCGCGCGTGAGACATAACCCTGCGCCGGGTCGTCGATGACGATGAGACAGCGCGGCAGAACCGTCTGGCCGGGCTTGCGGGCGACCACGCCGTCGACCATCACGGTGCCGCGCTCGACCGCGTCGCGGGCGCGCGAGCGGCTCGCAAACAGGCCGCGCTGGACGAGCAATTCGTCGAGCCGCTGGCGTGTGCTGGCTGGCAGAGGGGAGTTCATCGGCCTTCATGGCGAAAGCCGGCCGCGAAGGCAAGGACATTGGCATGGGAGGACGTCGAGACCCGGGCCGCAAGCCAGTCCGCCCGGTTGAATAGCGCAGCCAGTCCGGCAAGATGTAGAGGCTCAGGCAATGCGGAGGAAGACGAATGCTGACGGGAACCTGCCATTGCGGCGCCGCCCACTGGACGCTGGAAGGCGATCCCGGCCCGATCACGGCCTGCAATTGCACGCTTTGCCGCCGCTATGGCACGCTCTGGGCCTATGACTTTGTCGACGAGCGTATCCGGCTTGCGGGGCCTGTGCAGTCCTACACCCGCGCCGGCAAGGAGACGCCGTCGCTGGAAATCCTGTTTTGCCCGACATGTGCCTGTGTGCTTGCCTGGCGCGGTTTGCGCCGCAGCGACAGCAGCCGCACGCGTATCGCCGTCAATGTCAGGCTGGCACCGCCTGAGGCGGTCGCCGACCTGCCGATCGACCATTTCGACGGGCTGGACACTTATGACGACCTGCCGCGCGATGGGCGCTGCGTGCGCGATATGTGGTTTTAGAAGATCGTCCGTGAGACCTGCCGTTCAACGGCCGGCATCAGGCCGTCGCTTCCGTCATCTGAAGCCTGCTTGCGCGGGCGCTCGACAGCAACGACTGGTGCGTCCGGCACGACGACAAGCTGCGGCACCTGCTTGTAGGAAAAAGCGCCCCTGATATCGCCCATCTTGCGGGCGACGATGCCTGCCACCGCCTGTTCGAGCTTGCGGTCATAGCGCGTCTCGGCCATGGCCGGCGCGGCGATGACGGCCAAAAGGGCCGCGCCGCACAGAAGCGTTCGCATTGTTTTTAACTCCCTGCCTAGAGGCAGTTCTAGCAGGGCGGCGTTGAAAAACGGCCAAAAGAGACGGTAAGCGAAACGCCAAAGAGAAGCGTTAACAAAGTGTTAAGCTTGCACAGGCAACTGCTTCAGCTGCGTGAGGTTTGATTCAGGCGCGCTGCGCGCGCGCGGAATGGCCGAGCGCGACGAACACGGTGCGCACGATGCCGGCCGCGTCGAGCCCGGCATCGGCATACATTTTTTCCGGCTTGGCGTGGTCGGTGAACTCGTCTGGCAGCACCAGCGGCCGAACTTTCAGACCGCTTTCCAGCAAGCCTTCATGGGCGAGGAACTGCAGCACGTGGCTGGCGAAACCGCCGACAGCGCCCTCTTCCACCGTCACCAGCACTTCGTGCGAGCGGGCGAGACGGCGGATCAAATCCTCGTCCAGCGGCTTGGCGAAGCGGGCGTCCGCAACCGTCGTCGAAAGCCCTGCCGCGCCGAGTTCCTCGGCCGCCAGCAGACAGTCCTGCAGTCTTGTGCCAAAGGACAGAAGCGCCACCTTGGTGCCTTCCCTGACGATGCGGCCCTTGCCAATTTCGAGCACCGAGCCGCGCTCCGGCATGTCGACGCCGACGCCATTGCCGCGCGGATAGCGGAAGGCGATCGGGCCTTCGTCATAATAGGCGGCGGTGCGCACCATGTGGCGAAGCTCCGCCTCGTCGGCGGCCGCCATCACCACGAAGCCCGGCAGCGTCGCCAGGAAGGTGGTGTCGAAGGCGCCGCAATGAGTGGCGCCGTCGGCGCCGACGAAACCGGCGCGGTCGATCGGGAAACGCACCGGCAGTTTCTGGATCGCCACATCATGGACGACCTGATCGTAGGCGCGCTGCAGGAAGGTCGAATAGATGGCGGCGAAGGGCTTGTAGCCCTCGCTGGCGAGGCCGGCGGCGAAGGTCACGGCATGTTGCTCGGCAATGCCGACATCGAAGGTCCGGGTCGGAAACGCTTCGCCGAACAAATCGAGGCCGGTGCCGTTCGGCATGGCGGCGGTGACGGCGACGATACGTTCGTCCAGGCGGGCTTCCTGGACCAGGCTTTCGGCAAACACCTTGGTGTAGGCCGGCGCATTGGCCGGGGCCTTGGTCTGCGCGCCGGTGATGACGTCGAACTTGTTCACGCCATGATATTTGTCGGCCGCAGCCTCGGCCGGCGCGTAGCCCTTGCCCTTCTGGGTCACGACATGGATCAGCACCGGACCGTCGGCATGGTCGCGGACGTTCTTCAGCACCGGGATCAGATGCTCGAGATTGTGGCCGTCGATCGGGCCGATATGGTAGAAGCCAAGCTCCTCGAACAGCGTGCCGCCGGTGACGTAGCCGCGCGCATGCTCGACCGCCCGCTTGATGGCGCGATCGGCACGCTTGCCGAGATAGGAGGTCAGTTTCTTGCCGAAGTCGCGCAGGCCAAGATAGGTCTTGCCAGAGGCAAGCCGCGCCAGATAGGCGCTCATGGCGCCGGTCGGCGGCGCGATCGACATGTCGTTGTCGTTGAGAATGACGATCAGGCGAGCATCGAGCGCGCCGGCATTGTTCATGGCTTCATAGGCCATGCCGGCAGACATGGCGCCGTCGCCAATGACGGCAATGACATTGTTGTGGCCGCCGGAGAGGTCGCGCGCCATGGCCATGCCGAGGCCAGCGGAAATGGAGGTCGAGGAGTGCGCGGCGCCGAACGGGTCGTATTCGCTCTCGGCGCGACGGGTGAAGCCGGACAGGCCGCCCTCCTGGCGCAGCGTGCGGATGCGGTCGCGGCGGCCGGTCAGGATCTTGTGCGGATAGGCCTGGTGGCCGACATCCCAGATCACGCGGTCTTCCGGCGTGTTGAAGACATAGTGCAGCGCCACCGTCAGTTCGACGACACCGAGGCCGGCGCCGAGATGCCCGCCCGTATGCGAGACGGCATCGATCAGCTCGGCGCGCAGCTCCGAGGCCAGCTGCGGCAGCTCGCTTTCGTCAAGCTTCTTCAGGTCGGCTGGAATGCGGACCTTGTCGAGAAGCGGCGTATGCAGCGTTGCGTTCACTGGTAAAGGGCCTGCTCAGCTATGATGCGCGTCGATCATGGCGAAATATGCCTGCGTCGCCGGAATGTAAATGCGTGTCAGTGACGCGGGTGATGCTGACGTTAATTGTCCGGTAACGGAATGAACTCTTCCTCGTCTCCGGGAACGATATCGAAGCGGCCCGTCTTCCATTCCTGCTTGGCCTGTTCGATGCGTTCCTTCGACGACGAGACGAAGTTCCACCAGATGTGGCGCGGGGAGCCGAGCGAAGCGCCGCCGAAGAGCATGAAATGGGCGCCGCGCTCGGACGACACGACGATCTCGTCGCCAGGCCGGAACACCAGCAGCCGTTCGGCCGGAAAACGGTCGCCCGAGATTGAGACATCGCCGTCCAGCGTGTAGATGGCGCGTTCCTCGGCGTCGGCGGGAATTTTGACGCTGGCGCCGGGCGCCAGCCTCAGATCGGCGTAGAGCGTCTCGGTGTCGGCTCTTACCGGCGAGCGCAGTCCCTGGAAATCGCCGATCACCACGCGGCCGGAAACACCTTCGGCGTCGATCTCGGGCAGAAGGAGCGCGGCCGTGTTCTCGAACACCGGCGCCACTTCCTCCTTGCCGTCGGGCAAAGCCAGCCATGTCTGCAGGCCGGAGACCGACATCGGCGCGCCGCGCAGTTCTTCGGGCGTGCGCTCGGAATGGACAATGCCGCGGCCGGCGGTCATCAAATTCACGTCGCCGGGCTGGATGACCATCTCGGTGCCGAGCGAATCGCGGTGCCTGATATTGCCGTCGAACAGATAGGTGACGGTGGAAAGCCCGATATGCGGGTGCGGGCGCACATCCATCGCCTGCCCGGCGCGCAAGATGGCCGGCCCCATGCGGTCGAAGAAGATGAAGGGACCAACCAGCCGCCGCTTTGCCGTCGGCAGAGCGCGGCGAACCTGGAAGCCGCCAATGTCCTTGGCGTTTGGAATGACCATGAGCTCGATCTGGTCGCTGGCGAAGGCATCGCCAGGCTCAGGGTCCTTGCCGGGGAAGAAACTCATCTGGATGTCCTCAGGCGAAGCGGAGCGCCGATTTGGCTTTTGCCTTGGCCGCCACCTCTTCACGATTGCGCGGATGATGCGTGGTTTCCAGCGAATGCAGCAATTCATGCGCCGATTCGGCGATCGCCTCGACGGCACGGTCGAAGGCTGCCTGGTTGCGCTGCGAGGGGCGCGTCGTTCCGCTCAGTTTGCGCACGAATTGAAGGGCGGCGTCGCGGATCTCGTCATGGGTCGCCGGCGGCTCGAAATTGAACAGGGTCTTGATGTTTCTGCACATGCTTGAACTCCTATCTGCTTTATGCCCGCCCCATTCCACTACTCCGCGTCGAGCGGCTCCGTTCCCACCGGTTTGCCATCACGCGACAGCCTGATCTTCTCGACCTTGTCTTCGGCCGCCTTCAGCAGCCGGTCGCAATGGGCCTTCAGCGCCTCGCCGCGCTCATAGATCTTGATCGATTGGTCGAGCGGCACGTCGCCGCGTTCCAGATCATCGACGATCTTTTCCAGCGCGTCGAGTGCCTGCTCGAAGCTCATCGCCTTCACGTCTTCATTTGCTTCGCCAGCCATACTTTACCCCTTCATCAGCCGCCCGACATGGGCGGCGACCGAAAATGCCAGTCCCTGCAGATCGTAGCCGCCCTCAAGCAGGCTGACGAGCCGGTTGCCGCTGTGGCGCCCGGCGCGTTCCAGCAACTGGCCTGTCGCCCAGTCGAAATCGTCCTCGCTGAGGTTGATCTCGGCCAGCGGGTCGCGATGGTGAGCGTCGAAGCCTGCGGAAATGATGATCAGATCGGGCGCGAAATTGTCGAGTGCCGGAAGGACGCGCGACAGCAAGGCATCGCGAAACATGTCCGAGCCGGTCTGCGGCGCCAGCGGCGCGTTGACGATGTTGCCGGCGCCGGTTTCGCTCTTGGCGCCGGTGCCGGGATAGAGCGGCATCTGGTGCGTCGAACAATAGAGCACCGAGGGATCGTCCCAGAAGATGTCCTGCGTGCCGTTGCCGTGATGGACATCCCAATCGACGATAGCGACGCGCTCGGCGCCGTGTTTCTTTTGCGCATAACGCGCGGCAATCGCCGCGGTGTTGAACAGGCAAAAGCCCATCGCCGTGGTCTTTTCGGCGTGGTGGCCGGGCGGACGTGAGGCGACGAAGGCATTGGCGACGCGGCCCTCGAAGACGTCGTCGACAGCGGCGTTGGCGGCACCGATGGCGGTCACCACCGCCTGCCAGCTTTTCGGGCTGGCGCTGGTGTCGGCGTCGATCGAGGCAATGCCGCTTTCAGGGATCGCGGCGCGGACGCGGGCGACGAAATCCTCGGGGTGGGCGTAGAGGATTGTGGCCTCGTCGCCTTGCGGCGCCGTTACCCGATCGAGTGCGGTGAAGGCCTCGTCGTCGAGCACGCGCTCGATAGCGCGCAAGCGGTCCGGCCGCTCCGGATGACCGGGGGGCGTCAGATGTTCGAGGAAGATCGGATGGGTGTAGAGCCTGGTGACCATGACCCGATATAGGCGCGCCCGGCCGCTTTGACCATGGTTTGACGCCTCACCGCCCCGACGTTCAACAGGGATTACACCCCGGGCGCCGGCTGCGTCCAGCGCGAGCCGCCGAAGGAGGCCAGCGCCTTATCCCTGAGTTCCCTGAACTTGGACGACCCCTCGGCCAGCCGCTGGTCCCATTCGGCGTTCGGCACCTGGCCTTCGATGGTCTTGAAATAGACCTGCATCAGGCAGGCTATGGCGAAGGGTTCGATGAAGGCCGCCTTGAAGGCCCAGGCAAGGAGGATGGCGAGCACGAAGGCCCAGCCGCCGAGCTGCCCCGGAATGAACCACATGATGGCGGCGGCCGGCGCCAGCATCAAAAGGAAGATGACGAAGGACACACCCCACATGATGACCGCCAGCCAGACGGCGTTCTTGACCATGGTCTTGCCGTTCTGGGCATAGAGCACGACGCCTTGCCGGGCGGTTTCGAAGGGCGACGACGAGTTGATACGGATGTTGTAGCCGAGGATGATCTCGTCAACATAGGTCAGCGACAGGCGGATGACCGTATTGATGAAAGCGACCAGGCCGCCGAGGCCCGGAATGGGCAGGAAGGCGGCGATGCCGCCGATCAGGCCGGTGATGGCGCGGATGGCGCCCTTGACCAGCTGGTCGACCACGAAAAGGATGTTGGCCTCGGCGAAACGTTCCTTCACCACCTCCTTGGCGTAGGCGATCTGGTCCTGGCCATTGGGAATCTCGCGGCCATCGATCAGATGGACCATGACGGCGATATGGCCGGCCTTGACGACATAGAGGATGTATTCGCGGATCCAGTACAGCGCGATCGAAACGACGCCGATGCCGACGATGCCGCCCCAGAGCGCAAAGGACAGCGGCCCGTCGGGATCGGTGGAGACATGGCCGACGCCATAGCCGACGGAGGCGCCGCTGCCGGTCGCCACGATATAGGCGAGCGTGATGCCGAAATAGATGATCATGCGAAGGGCAATGAAAGGCCATGTCCTGATCATGATGGACACCGACCTGCCGATTTCGAAATCCCACATGCGCCCGAATCTCCCCTCAGAGATGGACGGCGAGGATGAACCCGGGCCGGGAATTGTCAATCTCGGCAATGCCGGGGATCGGCTGGCGAGATTTCAGACCGGCTGCGAGTCCTGCTTTTTAAGCAAGCCTTCAAGCAACTGCTGGAAGGCCGCCACCACGGTCTTCGACGTGGCTTCGGGGTCGTTCGAATTGGCGATGCGCTGTGCCGCCTGGCTGCTGGCGCCGTTGATTAGTCTTGCGGCGGTTTCCGGGTCGACGCCGGGGACGACCACCCCCTCCTGCTGCAGCCTGGTCAGATGATCGGTCATTGAACCGACGCAGGCATTGGCATTCGGCCATTGCGCCGGATCGCCGAGCACAGCCGGACCGTCGCGAAACATGATGCGCTGGATTTCCGGCTCCAGCGCCATCTCGATATAGGTCGTGCATTCGTCGACGAAACGCTGCCAGCGGCTTGGCGCCCGCGACGCAATCTCATGGATGCGGACGGCCATCTCGCCATCGATTTCGGCGATGACGGCCTGCAGCAGGCCCTTCTTGTCGCCGAAATGATGATAGAGCGCACCGCGCGTCAGCCCGGCCGAGGCGGTGAAGTCGTCCATCGACGCGTCGGCATAGCCGATCGTGCCGAAAGCGTGGCGGGCCGCCGTGATCAGCTTGGCGCGCGTTTCGGCAATCATCTCCTTGCGGGGTCTGTGCATGGTTCTGGCCTTATTCACATACGCTTCGTATGCCAATTGACATACGTGGCGTATCGACTACCTATATTCATACGCATCGTATGTAATTGTCGAATTGGCCTTTGTCGAGGAACCAGCCATGCAAAACCCATACTCGGAAATCTTTCGTGCCCCTGGAGCCAAGGGGTTTGCCGCCGCGGGCTTCCTCGCGCGGCTGCCGATCGCCATGGCGCCGATCGGCATCGTGGCCATGCTCTCGCAGACGCGTGGCGAATACTGGCTGGCGGGAGCTGTCTCGGCGACGTTCGCGCTGAGCAACGCTTTCGTGGCGCCGCAGATATCACGGCTGGTCGATCGCCTCGGCCAGACGCGGATCGTGATTCCGACCACCATCCTCACCGTGCTCGCCTTCGCGGTGCTGATTGCCGCAGCCAATCAGGACTGGCCGGTGTGGACGCTGTTTGTGTCGGCACTGGCGGCCGCCGCCATGCCCAGCATGCCGGCGATGGTGCGCGCGCGCTGGACCGAGATTTTTCGCGGCCGGCCGCAGATGAACACCGCATTCGCCTTCGAATCGGCGGCGGACGAACTCGTCTACATTGCAGGCGCATCGCTGTCGGTGGGCTTGAGTGCCGCTCTGTTCCCGGAAGCCGGTGTCCTGGTCAGCACGCTATTCCTCGCCCTTGGCTCGGCAGCCTTCATCCTGCAGCGTTCGACCGAACCACAAGTGCGGCCGGTGGACCATGTCTCGAGCGGCTCGGCAATCCGGCTCAGGCCGGTGCAGATCATCACCTTCGCCCTGATCTTCGTCGGCGCCACCTTCGCGACGACGGAAGTGACCACGGTGGCGATCACCAAGGAACTCGGCCAGCCGGGCGCCGCCAGCCTCGTCATCGGCGTCTATGCGCTGGGATCGTTCGTGCTCGGCCTCGTCGTCGGTGCGCTCAACCTGAAAGCGGCGCTGCAGCGCCAGTTGGCCCTCGCGGTCGCCCTCGTCGCGCTCGGCACGCTGCTGCCGCTCACCGCCGACACGGTGCCGCTGCTGGCGCTGACCGTTTTCATCAGCGGCGTGGCGATCTCGCCGACCTTCATCACCGCCTTCGGCCTGATCGAGCGGCACGTGCCGGAAGCGATGCTGACCGAAGGCATCACCTGGGTGATGACCGGCATCGGCATCGGCATGGCGCTCGGGTCGTTTGCCGCCGGCGCGGTGGTGGATGAGTTCGGCGCCAGGAACGGGTTCTGGGTCTCGGTGGCGGCCGGCGTCATCGCATTGGTCACGGTGTTGCTGGGCCAGCGCAGCCTGGCCACCCACACATGCGAGCTGGACGGATGCGACGCTGCCGCCGTTCCCGCGGAGTGAGGATAGGCCTGACGTTGGCTTTGGAGACCACCGCAAACGTTCGGAATTAGGTGAGGCCTCTGGCGTCGTCATCCACGGGCGAAGCGGGAGCGAAGCGGACGCGCAGACCCGAGGAGCCATTCCGTTACCGTAGGGTGCAGCGGAGCAGAATTCTGCACCGTTGCAACGCGTCGAAGTCGCGGCATGGATCCTATGGTCTGCGCCGCGTCGCTTCGCTCCTTGCTTCGCCATAGGATGACGAACGCGTGGAGGCTTCAGCAAATCGCAGAAGCAGGCGACCTGCCCGCGCAATTTTTTCGGCAGCGTCGCTCTTGCGCGACGAACTAGATAATCTCGGTCTTGGCGATATGTATGCCAAAGCCTTCAAGCCCGACATAGTGGCGCTCGCGCGAGGCGATCAGGTTGATCGAGGAAATGCCGAGGTCCTTCAGGATCTGGGCGCCGAGGCCGATTTCTCGCCACTCGTTCTCACGGCGGCGGGCCTCTTCGTGGTCCTCACGGTCGGCACTCATCGGCCGGTTGCGCTCCTGATGGGCGACGCCGACCGAACCCTCCCGGAGATAGACGATGACGCCGCGCTTGCGTTCGCCCATCGCCTTCATAATGGCGTCGAGCCGGTGGCTGGTGCCGAACACGTCGGTCACCACATCCTCCGAATGCAGCCGCACCGGCACGTCCTCGCCGTCACGGATGTCGCCGAAAACGACCGCGACATGGTGCATGGAATCCCAGGGCAGCGTGTAGGTGAAGACCTGTGCCTTGCCGCCGAGTGTGTCGATTTCGGAGCAGGCGACGCGTTCGACCAGCGTTTCCTTGCGCTGCCGGTAGGCGATGAGGTCGGCGACCGAAACCTGCTTGAGGCCATGTTCCTCGGCAAAGCTCGCCACCTGCGGGCCGCGCTTGACGGTGCCGTCGTCATTGACCAACTCCGAGATCACGCCAACCGGCGGCAGGCCGGCAAGTTTGCACAAATCAACCGCGGCTTCGGTATGGCCCGAACGCATCAGCACGCCGCCTTCCCTAGCGATCAGCGGGAAGATGTGGCCGGGCCGGACGAAATCCGAACCGCCGACATTGCCGTTGGCCAGGTTGCGCACGGTCAGCGTGCGGTCCTCGGCCGAAATGCCGGTGGTGGTGCCATGCTTGAAATCGACGCTGACGGTAAAGGCCGTGGTGTGGGCGGAATCATTGTCGGCGACCATCGGCTGCAGATTGAGCCGCTTGGCCTCCTCGCGCGGCATCGGCGTGCAGACGATGCCGGAGGTGTGACGGATGATGAAGGCCATTTTCTCCGGGCTGCAATGCACGGCGGCAACGATCAGGTCGCCCTCGTTCTCACGCCCGTCATCGTCCATGACGACGACGATCTCGCCGCGTTCGAAGGCGCGGATGGCTTCGACGATTTTCTTCTGATCGTATGGCATTGGCTCGCTTCGCTCGCAGGGAATAGGGGTTGGGCAGTAGGAGTTAGGGAAGGAAGGACGGGCTGGCCTATTGCCTAATCCCTACTGCCTAATCCCTGGCCTGTCTGTCCCCGGTGCCGCAGATAATGGTCCGCGATGGCGCAGGCAACCATGGCTTCGCCTATCGGCACGGCACGGATGCCGACGCAGGGATCGTGGCGGCCCTTGGTCATGACGTCGACGTCGTTGCCGTCCTTGTCGATGGATTTGCGCGGCGTCAGGATCGACGAGGTCGGCTTGACGGCGAACCGGGCGACGATCGCCTGGCCGGTCGAGATGCCGCCCAGAATGCCGCCGGCATTGTTGGACAGGAAGACCGGCTTGCCGTCATTGCCGATGCGCATCTCGTCGGCATTCTGTTCGCCGGTGATGCGCGCGGCCTCGAAGCCGTTGCCGATCTCGACGCCCTTGACGGCGTTGATCGACATCAGGCCGGACGCGATGTCCTGGTCGAGCTTGGCATAGATCGGCGCGCCAAGGCCGGCTGGCACGCCGTCGGCGATGATTTCAATAACCGCGCCCACCGAGGAGCCGGATTTGCGGATGCCGTCGAGATAGCTGGTGAAGACCGGAACCGAGGCCGGATCGGGGGTGAAGAACGGGTTTTCGGCGTCACCGATGAAATTCCAGTTCCAGTTGGCGCGGTCGATGGATTTCTCGCCCATCGAGACCAGTGCGCCGCGCACCACCATTCCGGGCACCACCTTGCGCGCCAAGGCGCCGGCCGCCACGCGAGCGGCGGTCTCACGGGCCGAAGAACGGCCGCCGCCGCGATGGTCGCGCAGACCGTATTTGACGTCATAGGTGTAGTCCGCATGGCCGGGGCGGTACTGGCGGGCGATCTCGCCATAGTCCTTGGAGCGCTGGTCGACATTCTCGATCAGCATCGAGACGGGCGTGCCGGTGGTGATCATCGTCTCGCCGTTCTCGTCGAGGATGAAGCCGGACAGCACCTTCACCTCGTCCGGTTCGCGGCGCTGCGTCACAAAACGTGACTGGCCGGGGCGGCGCTTGTCGAGTTCGGCCTGGATTTCGGCCCGTGTGAAGCGGATGCCGGGCGGGCAGCCGTCGACGACACAGCCGAGCGACGGGCCATGGCTTTCGCCCCAGGTGGTGACGCGGAAGAGATGGCCGAACGTGTTGTGAGACATGAATTTTAGCCCTGCCCGGCAGCGGACCGGATCAAAGGTGCGTTCTATTGGCGTTTTCCACAGCGGTCAAACTGTGATCCGGCGGTTTTAGTTTTGACACATTCGGTTGGTTTCTGCTCTCTTCCATCCGCCCGTTGAAAGCTCGCCGCCATCCGTGCAGGCGCAATGACAAAGAGGACGACGATGCGTACCCTGATTGGCGCTGCTGCCGCCATGTTGCTGATTTCCACCGCCGCCTATGCCGGCCAGACCGAAGGCCTGATCAAGAAGGTCGACAAGGACGCGCTGACGCTGACGCTGGAGGACGGCAAGTCCTTCAAGCTCAACGCCGAGACCGATCTCGATTCGCTGAAGCCGGGCATGGATATCGTCATTGCCTATGACGTGACGAATGGCGAGAACGTCGTCACCGATATGGAACTGCCCGACACCGAATAAGACCGACGCCGAACAGGGTCTTGCCGCTCGGCGGAGCCCTGCCCAGATAAACAGGACAGTCGTCCTGTTTATCTGCTCCAACCTAAAGCCAATCCAGACGCCCGTCCTGCAGCCTGAGCACCCGGTCCTGCCGCACTTCCAGGTTTGCCGCTTCGTGTTCGGAAACACCCTTGACCATCCGAAACAGGGTCCGCACGACGCCACCATGCGTGACGCAGACCGTCTGGCGGTCGAGCGCGTCGAACCACGGCTTCACCCGTTCGAGCAGCATCTGGTAGCTTTCGGCGCCCTCGCCCGGCGGCTGGAAATTCCATTTGTTGCGCCGTCGCGCCTTCGCCGAGCCCGGCATTCGCGCATCGAGTTCGGCATAGGTAAAGCCTTGCCAGTCGCCAAAGTGCACCTCGACCAGACGCGGGTCGATGCGGTAGGCATCGGGATCGAGCTGCATCGCCAAGCGCAGCCGCTGCATCGTCTCGCGCGTCCGCTTCATCGGGCTGGCGACAAAGTCGAAATCCTCAGGGTTCTGGATCAGTTCGGCCAGCCGCCGTCCATTGCGGGTCGCCTGCTCGCGGCCGAGCGCGTTGAGATCGGTGTCGGCCTGGCCCTGCAGCCGCGACTCGGCATTCCACTGCGTCTGGCCATGGCGCACGATGTAGACGAGCGGAACCATCAGGTCTTCCGGAAATCAGGACAGGCAGGCGGAAACCGCGGCAGAACTATTCCTTGACGGTCGAAATATCCGGCGCGTCGACCGCCTTCATGCCGACGACGTGATAGCCGGAATCGACATGGTGCACCTCGCCGGTGACGCCACGCGACAGGTCCGACAGGAAATAGACGGCGGAATCGCCGACTTCTTCCTGGGTGACGGTCTGCTTCAGCGGCGAATTGTATTCGTTCCACTTGAGGATGTAGCGGAAGTCGCCGATGCCCGAAGCAGCCAAGGTCTTGATCGGCCCGGCCGAGATGGCGTTGACGCGGATCTTCTTGCCGCCGAGGTCGACGGCGAGATAGCGCACGCTGGCTTCGAGCGCGGCCTTGGCGACACCCATGACGTTGTAATGCGGCATGACCTTTTCGGCGCCGTAATAGGTCAGCGTCAGCAGCGAGCCGCCGTCGGTCATCAGCGCTTCGGCGCGCTTGGCGATGGTGGTGAAGGAATAGACCGAAATGTCCATGGTGCGCAGGAAATTGTCGCGCGTCGTCTCGACATAGCGTCCGGTCAGCTCGTCCTTGTCGGAAAAAGCGATGGCATGGACGAGGAAGTCGAGCTTGCCGCCCCAATGCTTGGCGACATTGGCAAACACCTCGTCGAGGCTCGCCGGATCAGTGACATCGCAATGACCGGCGACAAAGGCGCCCAATTCCGCAGCCAGCGGCTCGACGCGCTTCTTGAACGCCTCGCCCTGATAGGTCAGCGCGATCTCGGCGCCATGGTCGACGCAGGCCTTGGCGATGCCGTAGGCAATCGATCTGTTGTTGGCGACGCCCAGTATAAGGCCGCGCTTGCCGGCCATAAGGCCCTGTCCACCCGCCATGTCAGCGCTCTCCGAAAGATTTTCTGCTTTGGAGTGCCTATCGCACAGGCAGAAAGGCGCATCAAGCGCAGACGGGGCGCGCGTTCAATTCAGACACTCGGCGTGACAACGAATGGGGGATAATAAGGTTGTTGTGAGATTTGAACGCCTCACTGCGGCCAGCGCGCCTTGATGGCCCAGGCCCGGCCGACCAGCCGAATCGGCTGGCCGGCAACGCATCGGCCCTATCCAGCCATTTTGCGCCAGGGAATGAGCATTCCCACCTGCTTGCGGTAGCTTCGGTACTGATCGCCGAACATCGCGACGAGATCGCGTTCCTCGAGGAAGATGCCGAGCAGGATGTAGCCGGTGCTGCCCACCGCGAACAGGAGATGGCCCCATGTCATGGACGGCGTCGCCCAGAAGGCCAGGAGGAAGCCGACATAGAGCGGGTGCCGGACCCATTTGTAGAACAGTGGCGTCCTGAACACGGGCGGCGCCGGTTCGTTCTTGCGCAAAGCGGCGAGAACCTGGCGCAGGCCGAACAGTTCGAAATGGTTGATCAGAAAGGTGCTGGTCAACAATACCGCCCAGCCGAGCCAGAACACGCCATGCATGACGGCGACCCAGACCGGGTTCTCGGCCGTCCAGACGAGACCGGGAATCGGCCGCCATTGCCAGTAGAGCAGCAGCAGGATGAGGCTGGCCAAAAGCACATAGGTGCTGCGTTCGGCCGCGTGCGGGACAATCCGTGTCCACCAGCGCTTGAAAACCGGCCGCGCCATGATGCTGTGCTGGGCGGCGAAAAGGCCGAGCAGCAGCGCATTGACGACGACGGCTTCGACCGGACTTCCAGCGACTCCGGAATCGATGGATTTCGGCACGACCAGGTTGCCGACGAAACCGACCGCATAGAGAAACGAACCGAGAAAAATCAGGTATGCGGCAACGCCGTAGATAAGGGTGATTACGCCCGCCATGACTGCCCCTCCATGCAAGCATCAGGATTCGGTCGGTCGACCGAATTCAGTGTCAAAAACCATAAATTCTCTGACGAGTCAACTTGATCGGTCGCTCGACCGAGATAGAGTGGAGGGACGTCCAGCCCCGGACAGGAGAAGCTATGATCCGCCCAGATTGCACCGCTAACAGCGGCAGCCACGCCGCATGACGGACGCTGCCGAAGCCGTTACCCCACCGCAGAACAAGCAAAAGCGCGACACGCGCGCCGAACTGATTTCGGCCGCCGAGTTATGCCTCCATCAAGGCGGTTATGCCGATCTGTCGACGCGCCGCGTTGCCGAGATCGCCGGCGTTCCGCTCAGCCAGATCCATTACCATTTCGGCTCCAAGGAACGGCTGTTCCTGGCCCTGCTCGACCATCTGAACGAGGGCCTGCTGAAACGCCAGGCGGAGACTTTTGCGGCACCGATGCCGCTGTGGCAGCGCTGGGAGCGCGCTTGCGATTTCCTCGACGATGATCTGGCGTCCGGCTATGTCCGGATCCTGCACGAGATGATCGCGGCAAGCCTGTCGAGCCCCGAAATCGCCAAGGCGGTGCGCCGCGACCTGCGCGGCTGGTTCGAACTGCTGGACGGACTGGCGCAAGAGGCGGAGCGTCGGTTCGGCGGCCTCGGGCCATTCTCCGCCGCCGAAGTGACCAGCCTGGTCAGCGCCGCATTCCTCGGCAGCGAGACGATGATCCTGCTGGAGATCGAGAGCCCGCATGTCCCGGTGCGGCAGGCGTTGCGCCGCTTCGGCGAGACCATCCGGCGGATGGAGGAAGCGGCGCCCGGCAGCTAGCCAGCCAAGTCGGGCCGCATCAGCCCTTGCGGCTGCGCATCAGCGCTTCGAGTTCGCTGTCGCCGCCTTCCGGCAGCATGATGCGGACATGGGCGTAGAGATCGCCATGGCCGCCGGCCTTTTCCGGCAAGCCCCTGCCCTTCAGGCGCAGCACCTTATCGGAGCTCGACCAGGCCGGAATGTTGACCGCCAGCCTGCCGGTCGGCGTGTCGACCGGTACCTTGGCGCCCAGCACCGCGTCGGCCAACGCTACCTCCAGATCGGCATGCAGGTCACGGCCCTCGATGCGGTAGCGCGGGTGCCTGCGGATACGGATCTTGACCAGTGCATCGCCCGGCTGTCCCGGCCCCTGCTCGCCCTGGCCCTTCAGCCGGATGGTCTGGCCATCCTCGACATAGACCGGCAGCTTGACCGCGATCTTGCGGCCGTCGGGGAACATCGCCGTCACCTTTTCGGCGGTCGCTATCTCCTCGATGGTGACGTCGAGCGTGACGTTGAGATCGGCGGCTGTCGCCTGCTGGCGGCGGTCGCCGGCGCCAGCGCCGCGCGCACCGGAAAAAGCGTCGCCAAAGATCTGGCTGAAGATGTCGCTGTTGCCGTCGAAAGGATCGCCGCCCGGGCGGCCCGAACGGAATTCGAAGCGCGAGCCGCCGGCGCCCTGCTGGCGGCGGAAGCCACCGAACGGATCGCCGCCACCGGCCGCGCCCTCGAAGCCCTGGAATTTCGGCTTGCCGTCGGCGTCGATCTCGCCGCGGTCGAAGGCCGCACGGTTCTTCTCGTCGCCGACGACCTCATAGGCCTGATTGGCGGCGGCAAAACGGTCCTTGGCCTTTGGATCATTCGGATTCTGGTCCGGATGATACTTCTTGGCGAGCTTGCGGTAGGCCGATTTTATGTCCTTGGCCGATGCGTTCTTGGCCACGCCCAGCACCTCATAGGGGTCGCGCATGCGTCCTGCCCTGGAAAATGAGTTAAATCCACGTTGGCCCTTATATGCGCTCCCATAGGAAGAAATTCCAGTGGCGCGCAGGCTTATCGAGGGTTGAAATTGCGGTGCCCGCAAACCTCGAAAATCAGAGCGGTTTGAAGTCCTGCATGTGCCAGCCGCCGGCCGCGGCGATGCACAATTGCCCCTTGAACAAAGCGACGCCGTCGAAGCTTTCGCGCGAGGCGGTAAAGCTGCGGCAGGCCTGGCCGTTGTCCTGCACTTCGGCGAGTTCAGTGATGGAGCCGCGCGAGCCGGTGTCGGCATTCGCCCAGGGCACGGCCTGGCCGCGAAGCTCCTCGATGTCGGCCGAAGACACCGCATTGCCGATCGTGGTCTGGTCGGAAGCGCTGTCGGCGTCCGTCGATGTCACCCTGGCCGGCGCGCTTGAGGTGACGATGGAACGATCGACCTCGGCCTTTTCCAGGCTGAAGCCGCCGGCGCCGCAGGCGGCAAGCGGCAGTGCGATAATCACGATCACGGCTTTCGAACTGGCCGAAGCGATAACGCTCCATTGCCCGCTGTCAAAAGCTTGCGCGATACGCGACAATCGGCAACCTCCTGAAGCTCGATACAATTTGAGAAAAACTATGAGTGACACTGAGTTAACAAGTAGTGACTTTACCGAAGCCGCCGAGCCGTTCCGGCTCTTTGCCGAGTGGCTGGAGGACGCCAAGAAAAGCGAAATCAACGACGCCAACGGCGTAGCACTTGCAACCGTCGATGCCGACGGCATGCCGGATGTGCGGATGGTGCTGCTCAAGGGTTTCGATGAAAGCGGCTTTGTCTTCTACACGAATTTCGAGAGCGCCAAGGGCCGCGAGATTCTTGGCAGCATGAAGGCGGCGATGTGCTTCCACTGGAAATCGCTGCGCCGCCAGGTGCGCATACGCGGTCCGGTGGAGATCGTCAGCGACGCTGAAGCCGACGCCTATTACGCGACGCGGCCGCGCGGCAGCCGGATCGGCGCATGGGCTTCGAAACAGTCGCGGCCGCTGGAAAGCCGCTTTGCCCTGGAGAAGGCGGTGGCCGAATACACGGCGCGCTACCCTATCGGCGAAATCCCGCGGCCAAAGCACTGGTCGGGCTTCCGCATCGTGCCGCAGGCGATCGAGTTCTGGCACGACCGGCCATTCCGGCTGCACGATCGGCTGGTCTTTTCGCGCAACGCCGAAGGCGGCTGGGACAAGACACGGCTTTATCCCTGAGGATAAGTTCAGGCCTTCTTGCGCGTCATGAAGGCCGTCAACGCGGCGCGCGCTTCGTCGGACTTCAGCCGCTCGGAGAAACGCTCGCTCTCCACCTTGATGCGGGCGACAAGCTCGTCGCGCGGGGCGCGCATCAGGTCACGAGCGATCTTCAGCGCCTGCGGCGGCTTGGCGGCGATCGCGCCGGCCGCGGCGAGTGCCGCGGCTTCTAGCCCGTCCTCCTCGACCACCTCATAGATCAGGCCGGCGGCCTTGGCGCGTTCGGCGGAAAAACCTTGGCCGAGTCCAAGCAGCGCAAAGGCGCCCTGCCTGCCGAGGATGAGCGGCGCCAGCAGGCTGGAGCCCGCCTCCGGCACCAGGCCGAGGTCGACGAAGGGTGTGCGGAACACCGTGCGCGGCGTGGCGAAAGTCAGGTCGCAATGCAAATTGAGCGTGGTGCCGATGCCGACCGCAATGCCGTCGACGCCGGAGACCATCGGCTTCTCCGTTTTGGCCAGCGCCATCAGGAAGTCCCAGACCTCGTTGCCGCCCTCACCGCCGGTGGCGATGACCAGGAAATCGGCGAGATCGTTGCCGGAAGAGAAGGCGCCAGGCACACCGAGGAAGACATGGACGCGAACCGCCGGGTCGGCATCGCCATCGGCCAGCGCCTTGGACATTGTCGCGTACATGGCGCGCGTCAGTGCGTTCTTCTTGTCGGGACGGTTCATGCGGATGATCTGGATGGCGCCCTGGCGCTCGACGAGAATATGGTCTGTCACGGTCATTCTTCCCTGGTGAGCGCTCTGGTATTCAGGCCGTTATCAGCGCCTTGCCGGCGGTAGCGAGGCTCTCGGCGCCATCGATGACGCGTTCCTTCAAGGCGCTGACTTCGCCGAGCAGGTTTTCGGCGAAAAAGCGGCAAAGGGCGATGCGGCTCTGCTGGGCAAGTCCGCCACGCGCCAGATAAGCGCCGCCGGCAGCAAGCGAGATCAGCCTGAGATAGGGGGTCGCACCGGCTTGCGCTTCGTCCAGACGGCCGTCGGCCAGCAGCTTCTGCAGGAAGCGCGTCGCCTCGGTGAGATCGTCGAACGCCTGGTCAAGCGCTTCGGCGGTGCGGCCGAAGCCCTGCAGGTTCGAGGTCCGCACCTCGTCGGCGATGGCCTTCAGTTCGGCGATATAGCCATGCACATGCTCGCCGCCGCCAAGCGGCAATTTGCGGGCTACAAGGTCGATCGCCTGGATGCCGTTGGTGCCTTCATAGATCGGCGCAATGCGGGAGTCGCGATAGAGCGCGGCCGCGCCCGTCTCCTCGATGAAGCCCATACCGCCGTGGACCTGGACGCCGAGCGATGCGACATCGACGCCGATATCGGTGGAAAAGGCCTTGGCCAGCGGCGTCAGCAGATTGGCGCGATCGCCCCAATGCGCGGCCTCCTCGCCTGTCGACACACGCGCAAAGTCGATGGCATAGGCGCAGGAATACGAGATGGCGCGGGCGATCTGGGTCAAAGCCTTCATGGTCAAGAGATTGCGCTGCACGTCGGGGTGATGGACGATCGGCGCCATCCCGGCGCCTGAAAAGTCCGATGCCTCGCCCTGGCGGCGCTCATTGGCATAGGCGATCGCCTTCTGCGTCGCGGCTTCGGCCACTGCCACGCCCTGCATGCCGACGCAAAGCCTCGCGTTGTTCATCATGGTGAACATGCAGGCGAGCCCCTTGTTCTCCTCGCCGATCAGCCAACCGACGGCGCCGGGCGCAGCACCCTGGAACCCGTCGCCATAGATCATGGTGCAAGTCGGCGAGGCATGGATGCCGAGCTTGTGCTCGAGGCCGGAACAGAAGACGTCGTTGCGGGCACCGAGCGAGCCGTCATCATTGACCAGGAATTTCGGCACCAAAAACAGCGAGATGCCGCGCGTGCCGGCCGGTGCGTCGGGCAGCCGCGCCAGCACCAGATGGATGATGTTGTCGGTGAAATCATGCTCGCCATAGGTGATGAAGATCTTCTGGCCGAAGATGCGGTAGGTGCCGTCGCCGGCAGGCTCGGCGCGACTGCGCAAGGCGGCGAGATCGGAACCGGCCTGCGGCTCGGTCAGGTTCATCGTCCCCATCCACTCGCCGGAGACGAGCTTTGCCAGATACTTTGCCTTCAGCGCTTCGGAGGCATGCTTGTCCAGCGCCTCGACGGCGCCCATGGTCAGCGTCGGGCCGATGCCGAAGGCCATGGCGGCGGAGTTCCACATTTCGAGCGCGGCAACGCCGAGCATGGTCGGCAGGCCCTGGCCACCGAATTCTTCCGGTCCGGACAGCGCGTTCCAGCCACCGCCGATCCAGCTGCGGTAAAGCGCCCTCCAGCCGGGCGGCATGGTCACGGCTGCATCCTTCAGCACCGCGCCGTGCTCGTCGCCGATCTTGTAGAGCGGCGCCACTTCCTCGCTGGCGAAGCGGCCGGCCTCGGCCAGGATGGCGTCGACAAGGTCTTCGCCGAGGTCGCCGAACGCGCCGCTGTCGAGCGCCGGTTTGAGCCCGGCGACATGCTTGAGCGTGAACGAAATGTCGTCGACCGGGGCCTTGTACATGCCGCTTTCTCCTCCGCTGCTCCGACTGCTCGATCCTAGGACCCAGGCCGATGCAAAACCATCCGCCTCTGGGCGGCCTCCGACCTTCTTTTTACGTAAACGTCAAACTTTGTCACGCGGATTTTCATCGAACTTCGTCGTCCACAGGTGGAGCGGGAGCGTAGCGGATGCCGAGTACCATGTCGCGACCTCGCGCCAGGGGCGCAACGGTGCAGAATTCCGCGCCGTGGCAACGCTTCGAAGTCGCGGAATGCATACTGTGGTCCGCGCCGCGTCGCTTCGCTCCTTGCTTCGCCATAGAATGACGAAATCGCGAGAGCGACAGGACTCCTGCCCGAAAGCACTTCCTTAACCATACCGGTCCACCATCGGTGTTTGGTCAGCGGGGATCCCCTGTTTGAAAACGCCGGCGCATCTTCTTCGCCGCTCAGCGATCGCTCTCGCGGCGATGATGGCGCTGACGTCAGCGGCTACAGCCTCGGACTTTTCCGAGCCTTGGCGGGATGGCGACCGCGCGCTGGTGGTCGACGCCTATGAATACAATTCCATCGACTGGGCGCAGCTTGCCACCGACAAGCGCATTGTCGGCTTCATCAACAAGGCCTCCGACGGGCTGCCGCCGCCCTATTTCTGCTACGGCGACGAGCCTACGGTCAAACTCTGCAAGACATTGTGGAAACGCTTTGCGGTGACGCGCGAGCTGTTTCAGACGCGCAAGGTGGTGGCCAAGGCGCTCGGCCTGAAATGGGGCGCCTATCATCTTGCCCGCCCCGGCAATCCGCTCGAGCAGGCCAACAGTTTCATCGATTTCGCCGAGCCAGCCCCTGACGATCTGCTCGCCCTCGATCTCGAAGGCAACGACCCCTCGCAATGGATGTCGCTCGAGGATGCCGAGGAATTCGTGCGCCAGGTGCACCGGCGGCTCGGCCGTTTCCCGATCCTCTACACCAACGGCAAGACCGCCCAGTACATCGCCGACAACCGCTACCAATACCGTCTGCTGTCGCGGCTGCCGCTCTGGTATGCGCGCTACAAGCCCGACATCGACGTGCATTTTCCGATGGGCAACTGGCAGGGCTATGCGCTGTGGCAGTTCTCGGCGCAGGCCAATTGCGGGCGCCTGCGCTGCCCCTACCGCGTCGCCGGCACGCCCAACGACATCGACGTCAACGTCGCGCCGATGGACGCGGCGGCACTGCGCCAGCAATGGCCCTTCGGCGGCCTGATCGACGTGCCGCCCGACTACCTCGCCTCGATACCGGTGCCGGTGTCGCGCGCGGCCGGGCTCGCCGGCAAAGTCACCATCACATACGCCGATGTGGCGACGCCACCGACGGTCGAGGAAATGGTGGCGGTGCTCGGCGCGCGCTGGCAGACATTCCGCGCCGCCTTCCGCATGCCGGTGGTCAAGACGGTGCCGCGCCGCGCGCGCTTCGGTATTGCCGAGTATGTCGCCTGGAAGCGGACCACGTATCGTTCGGAGGCTCTGCTCGAGGCCGCCTTCTCGCAGGCCGCCGACCCGGTCAGCACCGCTTCGACGGAACTGGTTCGCGAGCGCTGAGGCTTATGTGGCGGCGCTGGCCTTTTCCCGCGCCACCGCCTGCCAGCCTATGTCGCGGCGGCAGAAGCCTTGCGGCCAGTCGATACGGTCGAGCGCGGCGTAAGCGCGGCTTTGCGCTTCGCCCACCGTCTTGCCTGATGCCGTGACGTTCAGCACGCGGCCGCCATTGGCGACCAGCGCGCCGCCATTGATGGCAGTGCCGGCATGGAAAATCTCAACGCCTTCGCCAGCGGCTTCGTCGAGAGCCCGAATGACCGAGCCTTTTTCCGGCGTCCCGGGATAGCCCTGTGCCGCCATCACCACGGTCAGCGCGGCATCGTCGCGCCAGCGGATCGAACTGTGCGCCAACTGGCCGTCGACGGCGGCGTTGAGCAGCACCAGCAGATCGTCCTTCAGCCGCATCATCAGCACCTGACACTCGGGATCGCCGAAGCGGGTATTGTATTCGATCAGCTTCGGCCCCTTGTCGGTGATCATCAGCCCGGCAAACAGAATACCGGCGAACGGCGCGCCAAGCTCGGCCATGCCGCGCATGGTCGGCTCGACGATCTCGCGCATGGTGCGCTCGACAATTTCGGGGCTCATCACCGGCGCCGGCGAATAGGCGCCCATGCCGCCGGTGTTGGGGCCGGTATCGCCATCGCCGACGCGCTTGTGGTCCTGCGCGGTGCCAAAGGGAAGTGCGGTCGTGCCGTCGCACAGGCAGAAGAAACTCGCCTCCTCGCCGGTCATGAATTCCTCGACCACGACCTCAGCGCCGGCGTCACCGAATGCGCCGTCGAAACAAGCATCGAGGGCGGCGCGCGCCTCGTCCAGCGTCATGGCGATGGTGACGCCCTTGCCGGCAGCGAGCCCATCGGCCTTGATGACGATCGGCGCTCCCATCTTTTCGACGTAGGCCTTTGCCGCGGTCAGATCGGTGAAGCGGCCATAGGCAGCGGTCGGGATATCGTATTTGGCGCAGAGGTCCTTGGTAAAACCTTTCGAGCCTTCGAGCCTTGCGGCGCGCTTCGACGGTCCGAAGACGCGGATGCCTTCGCCGCGCAGGTCATCGGCAATGCCGGCGACCAGCGGGCCTTCCGGCCCGACGACGACGAGGTCGATCGCGTTGTCCTTGCAGAAGCTGGCAACAGCGGCATGGTCGGCGATGTCGAGCTTGACCAGTTCGGCCTCGTGGGCGATGCCCGGATTGCCGGGCGCGGCATAGAGCCTGGTCAAAAGCGGCGAGGCCGCGATCTTCCAGGCCAGGGCATGTTCGCGGCCGCCGGAGCCGATCAACAAAACGCGCATGCCGATGTCCCTTGTCATTTCACGACAGGGACTGCGCTATTGCCCCGGGCGGCGCGGGTCAAGAGTTTTACCTTGCGCCATACCGGTTGCGCACGGGAACGTCGCGCCGAGAGCACGGCGTCCCCGGCCGGTATCAGCTCTGGAAGACGACCGGGAACCAGTCCTCGCGCAGTTTCTGGCCGGGCTTCATGTCATGGCCGGGATAGGGCGGCGAGGTACGGCCGGGGCGCTCGACATAGCGCGCATCGTCGCCGACCCAGCGCAGCGACAGCGCCCGGCGACGCGCCGCGGTCGGATTGCCGCGCGCACCATGCGCGGTGCGGAAGTCGAACAGGATGGCGTCGCCCGGCTCCATCTCCCATTCGAGCACCTTCAGCGACGGGTCCTTGTCTGGATCCGGCACGGGCAGATAATCGCCCTCGCCGGCATAGAAATTGCTGTCATCGAGCCAGCGCACCGGCAGGATCATCTTGTCCCATTTGTGCGAGCCGGCGATCAGCCGCAGCGTCGCTTCCTTGACCGGATCGATCGGAATCCAGAAGCTGACGGTCTGGGTGCCATCGACGAAGTAATACGGGATGTCCTGGTGCCAAGGCGTCGGCTTTTGCGTGCCCGGTTCCTTGACCAGCACATGGTCGTGGAAGAACTGGGCGCTGCGCGACTGCATCGCCGCTGCCGCGAGTTCCGCGGCCGGGGAATTGCGCACCACGTCGACGAATTCGGGAATGCGCTCCCAATTGCAGTAATCGTCGAAGAAGCTGCCCTTGCCGTTGGCGATGTCCGACGCCGTGGCGCTGCGGTTTTGCATGTTGCGCTCGATGCCGGCGCCGATGGTGCCGACCCAGTCCTTGAAAGCGCCGCGTATGCAGACCGCGCCGTCGCGCTGGTAGTCGGCAATCGCTGCGGCATCGATATGTCTGGCGGCCATCTCATGTTTTCCCTGTTTCGATGACCGACTATCGCAGCCGCCGTACATCGCGTAAAATAATAACTTCTCATCTCTCTTATAGTTTTAGACTATGAATCTGACCCTCACCCAGCTGCGTTACCTCGTCGCCGTCGCACGGCATGGCAGCGTCACCGCGGCCGCGCGGATGCTGAACGTCTCGCAGCCCTCGATCTCGGTGGCGATCGACAATGTCGAAGCGACGCTCGGCCAGAAACTGTTCGTGCGCCAGCGCGGCAGCGGCATCGCGCTGACCTCGTTCGGCCGCAGCGCGGTGGCGAAGGCAAAGCAGGTGCTGGCCGAAGCGGACGAACTGGTTGGGCTCGGGACGCGCGACGCCGATGTCGGGGGCGAACTTGTGCTCGGCTGTTTCGAGGATCTGGCGCCTTATTTCGCGCCGGCGCTGATCCGCGCTTTTTCGCAACGCTGCCCGGCGGTCACCGTGGTGGTCCGCGACGAGACCTTCGAGACGCTGGGCCGGCGGCTCGGCGATGCGGCAATCGATCTCGGCCTGACCTACGATCTCGGCCTGCCCTCGCACTTCGCCCGCATCCTGCTGCATGAGCTGCGGCCACACGCGCTTCTGCCGCAAGGCCACGCGCTGGCCAGCCAGGCCAGCGTCAGCCTGGCGGAGCTGGCGACCCATCCCTTGATCACCACCGACCAGCCGCACAGCTGGCAGCATATGCTGGACCTGTTCCTCAGCCGCGGCCTGTCGCCGGTCTCGCAATCGACGGCGAGTTCGTTCGAACTGCAGCGCAGCATGGTCGCCAACGGCTTCGGCGTCGCGGTGAGCTACACCAGGCCTTATGGCGACAGGAGTTATGACGGGCTGCCGCTGGTCTGCAAGCCGCTGTCCGATCCGCTGCCGATGCAGCGCATCATCCTCACCCATGACACAAGGCAAAGGCTGTCGAAGGCGGCGCTGGCCTTCACGGAGGTGGCGAAGGAATGGTTTGCCAGCCACGATATTTTCACCGCCTGAGCGACAATGCGGCCGCTTGACGGGGCACGCCGCTGCTGCCACTCCAGCACGATGGAAACCATCCAGTCGAAAGCCGCACAGGGCCGCGTCGCCGACGCGCCGAGCGGCCATTGGGTCTACAAGATATTGCCGCGCTGGCTGTGGCCTTACGCGCAGCTTGCGCGCTGGGACCGGCCGATCGGCTGGCAATTGCTGATGTGGCCCTGCTGGTGGTCGGCAGCGCTTGCGGCCAGCGCCTATCCGCGCGCAAGCGACCCGTTGCTCACATTGCTGCCGTCGCCGTGGTTCCTGTTCCTGTTCTTTGTCGGCGCCGTCGCCATGCGTGGCGCCGGCTGCACCTATAACGACATTGTCGACCAGGACATCGACAACAAGGTCGAGCGCACGCGCTCGCGGCCATTGCCGGCCGGCAAGGTGACGCGCCGCCAAGCCTGGGCGTTCCTGGTCATCCAGGCCTTGCTGGGCCTCGTCGTGCTGCTGCAGTTCAACGACTTCGCCATTCCGCTCGGCATCGTCTCGCTGGTCATCGTTGCCGTCTATCCCTTCATGAAGCGCTTCACCAACTGGCCGCAATTGGTGCTCGGGCTCGCCTTCTCCTGGGGTGCACTGATGGGCTGGGCGGTCGAGTTCGGCGATCTCGATGGCCCGGCCATCATGCTCTATATCGGCTCGATCCTGTGGGTGATCGGCTACGACACCATCTATGCACATCAGGACAAGGAAGACGACGCAATCGTCGGCGTGCGCTCGACGGCGCGGCTGTTCGGCGACAACACCAAGACCTGGCTGGTCGGGCTTTATGGCGGCACGCTGGTCTGCTTCGCCATCGCCTTCGCCTCGGCGCAGGTGCCGGTGGTGGCGCTGGCCGGGCTGATCGCCGCCGGCGCCCATATGGCGCGGCAGATAGCGGTTCTGGATATCGACGATCCCGATCAATGCCTGCGGCTGTTCAAATCCAACAACCAGGTCGGCTGGTTGATCTTCATCGGCCTGATCGGCGGTGCGCTGTGGGTGGCGCTAAAGCCGCTGGTTTAATCTCCTTCTCCCCGTCACTACACGGGGAGAAGGTGCCGGCAGCCGGATGAGGGGCAGCGCCAATCTTTGCAGTTGAGGTGAGATGCACAGCGGCGATATTGCGAGAAATGCCTCGGTCAGCGCCGCCCCTCATCGCCCTGCCGGGCGTTGGTCACTCGAAAAGCCAAGCAATTGGCTTTTCGTCCGCTACGCGGACCGCTCCTCAACCCCGTATAGTGACGGGGAGAAGAAGGCTGTCGTCGGCGGTTTCGCCAATCGCCGGTCAAGCTACTCTCTCGAAATAATCTCCTGGCCGTCGATCACCAGCCTCAGCCCGAGATTGCCGGCCCTGCGGCGGGCGAGGAAGCGCGGGCGGCGCGTGGTCGAGACCCGGCCCTTGCGGCGATCCTTGGCCGGCAGCGCCTTGATGGCGGCGCCGAGCGATTCCTCAAGCGTGCGGGCAATGCCGTCGGATTCGATCAGCAGCATCTGCAGCCGGTAGGCGTCGGCCCAGGCGCGCCAGTCGGCGGCGACGTCGTCGAGATCGTCGGCCACCAGCAGCGGCACCGACAGCATCGGGTCGTTGTGCAGGAGTTCGAGGGTTACCGTGACATTGCCTTGCGCATCCTCCATCGCGCGGGCGGCAACGCCGCGAAACGCGTTGGCGGGCAGCGCGATGATCGCCGGCACGCCGCTCATCTCGAGCGTGCGGCGGATGACGGCGCCGCGCTGGTCGATGGTGAAGGTAACGTCGCCATAGTCGTCGCGCGTGGCATAGCTCACCACTTGCGGCAGGCGGAATGGGTCGAGGCGCATGTTGCGCCCGGCCCAGACGGGCTTCAATACACTGTTCATCTGCTGCCTTCCTGTGTTTCTCCTGAGAGCCGCTTTCACGGATCCCACCGGGCCAGTTTTCCCGGCCTCGTTGTGTGAAACATTAGCGCGAGCTTCTGCCGCGCGGCTTAAGAAAGTCAGTTAAATTTTGCTGATCTCAGGCGATGGTTATCGGAATGAAACCAGCCACAAAATGTTGAAAGGATCAGATAACCTTACCGGGATTCATGATGCCGGCCGGATCGAAGACGGCCTTCACCCGGCGCATCAGTTCGATCGCCATTGGCGGCGCGGTGGCGATCAGTTCGTCGCGCTTCAACTGGCCGATGCCATGCTCGGCCGAGATCGAACCGTGGAAGGAGCGCACGACATCGTGCACGGCATGGTTCATGGCGTGGTAGAGGCCGAGAAACGCTTCGTCGTCACCGCCCTCCGGCCGGGAGATGTTGTAGTGCAGATTGCCGTCGCCCATATGACCGAAGCAGACCACGCGCGCCTGCGGACTGACCGAAGCCACTGCACCGGCCGCCTTTTCGATAAACGCCGGGATGGATGCCACCGGCACCGAAATATCATGCTTGATCGAAGCACCTTCGGGCTTTTGCGAATCCGGCAGCACCTCGCGGAAGTTCCAGAACGCGTCGCCCTGCGCCAGGCTGGCCGCGATCACCGCGTCGCCGACGATGCCTTGCTGGAGGCCTGCCGACAGCACTTCTTCGATCAGCCCCCTGGCGTCCTCGGCTGAACGGCCCGACGACACCTGCATCAACACATACCATGGCCAATCCTGCGCCAGCGGCCGCGTGACGCCCTGCGCATGGCGCAGCGTGAAATCATACGGACGCCGGCCGATCAGCTCGAAGGCGGTGAGTGCCGCCCCTGCCCGGTCCATCGCCAGGCTGAACAGCGAAAGCGCTGCTTCCGGCGACGACAGGCCGGCAAAGGCCACTTCGCGCCCCTTGGGCTTGGGAAACAGTTTCAGCACCGCTGCGGTGATGATGCCGAGCGTGCCTTCGGCGCCGACGAACAGGTTCTTCAGATCGTAGCCGGTGTTGTCCTTCTTCAATTTGCGCAGATCGTCGAAGACCTCGCCGGTCGGCAGCACCACTTCGACGCCGAGGCAGAGTTCGCGCGCATTGCCATAGGCAAGCACGCCGGTGCCGCCGGCATTGGACGAGAGATTGCCGCCGATCTGGCAGGACCCTTGCGCGGCGAGCGACAGCGGAAACAGCCGGTCGGCGGCATCGGCCGCTTCCTGCAGCGTCTGCAGGATAACGCCGGCCTCGACTGTTACCGTGTTGGAGAAGACGTCGATCTCGCGAATGCGGTTCAGCCGCGACAAAGAAAGCACGATCTCGCGGCCGGATGCGTCAGGCACCTGGGCGCCGACCAGCCCGGTGTTGCCGCTTTGCGGCACGACCGGCGTTCCCGTCTCGCTCGCCAGGCGCATGATCCGGCTGATCTCGTCGACGCTGCCGGGGCGCAGCACCAAGGCGGTCCTGCCGTGCCATAGGCCGCGCCGCTCGGTCAGATACGGCGCAATATCGGCCTGGTCGCGCAGCGCATATTTGTCGCCGACGATTGCCGCGAAGCGGGCGATGAGAGCGGGATCGAGGTCGAAGGGTGCGTCGTTCATGGGCGCAAACTATGGCGCTCAATCGAGCTTGTCACGGGGGGCAGCGGCACGAAACAGCCGATCGTTGATCGCCTCGCCGAGCCCATCGAACGGGATCGGCTCGACGGCGATCGTCGCCGCACCGCTGCGGTCGAGTTCCTGCAAATACGCGAACAGATTGCTTGCGGCTTCGCGCAAATCGCCTGACGCGGACAGGTTGCGCAAGGCGGCCGCCGCCTGCCAGCCTTCGGCGCGGTCGCCACCAAAGGCCAGCAAGGCCTCGCCTTCAGCCACACTCTGTGCATCGAGCCGCACCGATGCGCGCGGCGCATAATGCGACGCCAGCATGCCGGGCGCCTCGATGCCGGCTGTCGCGCCGCGCTGCAGCTTAATGCCGGTGACGGCCTCGATATCGGCGGCAGCGATGCCGCCTGGCCTCAGCAGCCGCACGCTGTTGCCTTCGACCTTGACGATGGTCGATTCCAGCCCGACCGGGGTGGCGCCGCCATCGACCACCAGCTGGATTTTGGCGCCGAGATCGGCCGCGACGGCTTGCGCCGTCGTGGCGCTGATCTTGCCCGAAGAGTTCGCGCTGGGCGCGGCCAACGGCCGGCCGAGTCTGGCGATCAGCTCGCCGCCGAACCCCCTCGGCATGCGCAGCGCGATCGTATCGAGCCCGGCGGTGACCAGCGGATGGATGCCGTTGCCGGGTCGGAGCGGCAGCACCAGCGTCAGCGGCCCCGGCCAGAACGCCTCGGCCAGCCGCTTCGAAAGCGGGTCGAAGATCGCAATGCGCTCGGCCATCGCCAGATCGGCGACATGGGCGATCAGCGGGTTGAAGCGCGGCCGGCCCTTGGCTTCGAAAATGCGGGCGACGCCGACGCCATTGGTCGCGTCGCTGGCCAGTCCATAGACGGTCTCCGTCGGGATGGCGACGACGTCGCCGCCCTCAAGCAGCGCCAACGCCTGCTCCATCGCTTCGCCGACGGATAGTATCTCAGCCACTCGCTTCACCTCACAGGCACCGGACCTAAAGCGCGTCGCGCTGAACCGGATTCATGCGACGCGCTTTAGGTCTTTGTTTTGATGCATGTCGTTCTCTCAAAACCGGGGCCACTTTTGAGCGACATGCATTAGAGCGGTTCAGCGGTTCGCTGAAACGCTCTAAGTATTTGTTTTTGCGCAATTCCGGACGGAAAACCGCTACTCACTTTTCCTGGAATTGCTCTAATACGGCAGTGGTTTTCGGGCAAGCCGGCGTTGGCGAATTATCAATGCCTAAAATGCTACGTTTCCCTGCAAGCCGGCATCAATCCACTGGGGTTAAGGCTATTTGCGGTTAGGGCTGGCGGCTTGTCGGGCAAGGGGACGGTTTCGATGTCGATGCGTGTGCTTGGAGCGCTTGGTTTCACCCTGGCGGCGATGACCGGTGGGGCGCACGCCTCGTCGATCGTCTTTCTCGGCGTCTCGACCTCGACGCCATCGGTCATCAAGGTTGGCGGATCCGAACCGGTCAGGATCGCCTCGTCGCCATCGATCGTCGCACTCGGCGATGCCCAGCCCGATGTGACTTATGAAAAGGTCGCGGCGATCCCCGAAAAGCCTAGGCACGGCCAGGACCCGATGATCATTCGCGGCGGCATCGTCGGCGGCGCCTTCGCCGCGCCGGCTCCGGCCAGGGCGAGCGCCGCGGCGCCGGCGACTGAGCCGACGGCAGAGACCGCACCAGCCGGAACTGCAACGGCATCGAACGGCAAGCCCGAGTCGCAACCGGCAGCGCCGCAGCCGGCAGCAACACCGCAGCAGCCGATCGAGGGCGTCGGCAAAGCCGAGTAGGCCATTCAGCCAAAACAGTCGGCCAAGACAGTCGGCCGATCCATGCCGCTTGACGCCGATCGACGCCCCGGCGCAGGATCGGCTTGGCGGCGGCGGCCCCAATTTCGCCAATCGGGTTTGGCATGAGCGCGCCGGGTTCTAGGAGAGCGAGGGGTTATCATGAACATGACGAAATCTTTGACTATTGCCGGCCTGTTGCTGGCGTCACCTATAGGTGTCGGCGGCGCGCAGGCCGGTGACGAGCTAGGGTCCTACGTCGCGCGCATTTCCGATCGCGACCACCATGCCAGCGACGGCTATGAGCTGAGCAGCGCAGCACAGATGGTGCGGCAGGACCGTGCCAACTGGCACAAGTTCCACCGGCGCGATGCCGACGACCAGGGCGATGACTGGTTCCGCAGCAACGATGATCGCGCGTATCTGGAACGCATGCTGAAGCGCGGTGGCGCGATGAGCTCCTCGACACGGAACGCCATCGTCAATGGCGAGCCGCTGATCCAGGTCGACGTCTATTCAGACAGCGTGCATGTCAGCATTTTGGAGGACTGACGGAGTCAGCCTCGGGAGGACTGAAAACAAGACGGGCGGCGTGTGAACGCCGCCCGTGTTCGGGCTTGTCCGTCCCTTAGCCAGCTATTCTGGAAAAATCCGCGACCTGATCGGTGGCCGTGCGGATGCGAGCCAGCAGCGCCAGGCGGTTGGCGCGCACGGCCTGGTCCTCATCATTCACGAGAACGCGTTCAAAGAATGAATCAACCGGTTCACGCAACAAGCTAAGCGCCAGCATGGCGGCGGAAAAGTCTTCGTTTTGAATCGCTTCGCCGGCTTCTCTCTCCGCCTGATTCACCGCCGCAAACAGCGATTTCTCGGCCTCCTCGCGAAACAGCGCCGGCTCAACAGTCGCGGCGACGCGCGTTTTCTTCTTCTCCTCGGCAGCCAGAATGTTGGCCGCGCGCTTGGCGCCGGCGAGCAGGTTCTTGCCGTCCTCGGTGTCGAGGAAGGACCCTAGCGCCTCGACGCGGCGCACGATCTGCAGGAGGTCATCCGAGTGCGATTGGCCGATCTCCCCCCTTGTGAGGGAGATGCCCGGCAGGGCAGAGGGGGGCGCGCCAGAATGAGAGGTCGGCGGGACAGCGCCCCCCTTTGTCGGCTTCGCCGCCCCCACAATGGGGGAGATTGGCGCGCTTCCACCACCTGCCAGCACGGCGTCAATGAGATCATGCCGAGCGCCCTGGTCGCGGAGATAGACTTTCAGGCGGTCGTGGAAGAAGGCGAGGAGGTCGGAGCCAAAGGCCCGTCCAGCCTTAGACGCGAGATAACTCGCCGTTTGATAGGCACTATCGAAGAGCGATCTCAGCGGCAGTGAGATCCCATTCTCGATCAGGATCCTCACCACACCCAGTGCTGCCCTTCTCAGCGCGTAAGGATCCTTCGAGCCCGTCGGCTTTTCATCAATGGCCCAGAAGCCGACCAGCGTATCGATTTTGTCGGCCAGCGCGACGGCAATCGACACCGGATTGGTCGGCACGCTATCCGACGGACCTTGAGGTTTGTAGTGCTCCTCGATCGCCGCAGCCACGGACGGATGCTCGCCCTGCAGCAGCGCGTATTTGCGCCCCATGGCGCCTTGCAGTTCCGGAAACTCGCCCACTGCTTCGGTCGTAAGATCGGCCTTGGCCAGCACCGCGGCGCGGGCCGCGAGCGCGGTAATCTCCCCCCTTGAGGGGGAGATGTCGCCGAAGGCGACAGAGGGGGTCGTCTCGCGTGGAGCGCCAACTCCCTCTTTCTTCGAGAGACCGGACGGCGTCGCGGCAGCCGAAGCGACCCCCTCTGGCCTGCCGGCGATCTCCCCCTCAAGGGGGGAGATCGACTGCGCCACTGTTGGCGCCAGCTCTTCCGCCAGCCGCTTGATCCGCTCCACCCGCTCGCCTTGCGTGCCGAGCTTGGCGTGGAAAGTCACCCCGAGATGGTCGAGGCGGGCCATGCGTTGGTCGAGCGGCTTTTTCAGATCGAGCCCGAACTTTTTTGCCGATGCCTCGAGCTCTCCCAGATCGGGCAGATCGCCCTGGTCGGTCCGCCAGAAGTACAGCGCATCCGACAGGCGCGCGCGCACCACCTTGCCGTTGCCGTGCGCGATCTCCTTGCCGCCATCCTTCGCCTCGATGTTGGCAGTGAGGATGAAGCGGTTGGAAAGGTTTTCGCCGTCGCCTTGCGGACGGGTGACAAAGCATTTCTGATTGGCGCGAATGGTCAGCCGCACCACCTCGGGCGGAATGGCAAGAAAGGCCTGCTCGAATTCGCCCATCAGCACCACCGGCCATTCGACCAGGCCCGACACTTCCTCCAGCAGCCCTTCGTCCTCGACCAGATCGAGCCCGTTGGCGAAGGCGAGGTTGCGGGCGTCGGCAAGGATGATCTCCTTGCGCCGGTCGCCGTCGAGCACGACCTTGGCTGCTTCCAGCTTGGTCACGTAATCGTCGAAGCGACGCACGGTGATTTCACCCGGCGCCATGAAACGATGGCCGTAGGTGATATTGCCCGAGCGGATGCCATCGATCTCGAAATCGACCACCACCGGCTCCTCGGTCTCCGGGCCGAAGGTGCACAGAATCGTCTGCAGCGGCCGCACCCAGCGCAGCGAACCGGGCTTGGCTGAAGCCGGCCCCCAGCGCATCGATGTCGGCCAGGGGAAGCCGCGAATGATGGCCGGCACCAGTTCGGCGATGATTTCTTCCGCCGCCCTGCCCGGCTTCGAAATATGGGCGACGTAGAAATCGCCCTTCTTCGGATCGGAATGAACATGCGCCTCGGCAACCGAGGCAAGGCCTGCCTTGCGCAGAAAACCCTGCACCGCCTGTTCCGGCGCCGTCGTCGACGGCCCCTTGATCTCCTCGTGGATGTCCTTCGAGCGCGCGGTCAGGCCCCTGACATCGAGCGCCAGGCGCCGCGGCGTCCAGTATTCGCGCGCGGCGTCATAGGTCAGACCCGCCTCGACCAGACCGTCGGTCAGCATCTTCCTGAGATCGCCCGCCGCCTTGCGCTGCATGCGGGCGGGGATTTCCTCGGAGCGAAGTTCTAAGAGCAGGTCTGGCATGGTTAAGCTCCCACCCTCCCCTTGATGGGGAGGGTCGGCGCGTAGCGCCGGGGTGGGGTGGCGACCTCTCAGCCGCCGATACCTTCGGCACCATCGCGCAAACGCAGGTGTGATTTTCGTTCTTCCACCGCCGCATAGATCGTATCGAGCACGGAATCCAGTTCGTTTTTGATTTCATGGTTCCAGAAGCGAATGACGCGGTAGCCTTGGCTCTCGAACCATTTCGTTCGACGCTCGTCATGGCGCAGCTGGTCATCGAAGCTGTGATGGGCACCGTCCACCTCAATGATCAGCTTCAGCCGGTGGGAGATGAAATCAGGGAAGTAAACGCCTACCGACGCCTGCCTGCGAAAATGAGTGCCTTCTACTGGAATGCGCCACAGATGCCGCCACAGGATGCGTTCCTCGTCGGTCATCGCCGCGCGAAGCCTTTGCGCAGACTGCAGCTTGAATCGATCGAGTTTTGGCATGGAACGTCGCGCTGTCACCCCCACCCGCCGCTTCGCGGCGACCTCCCCCATCTAGGGGGAGGTAAGAGGGCATGGCAACTCGGCTGACCGCTGTTTCCAGGAATTTTGACCGCCCCTGTCGGGCCGCAACCAGCCCGCCCGTCCTTTGATCAAAGATTTCCATGAACCAAACGCAGCGCTGAAGCGACCAACGCTCAGGCAGGGACCTATTGGCTGAACGACCATGAAAACGGCATCGAGACTTCTCCAGATCATCGCGCTCAGCGCCTGTTTCGCCGCGCAGGTGCATGGCGCCTTCTCGATGCCGGGCGTACGGCAGGCTATGCGGACCATGGCGGGGTCGACTGGCCCGATGTTGGCCCCAATCAACATTTCCCTCGAAATGATGAAGTGAGCCTCAGGCGGCGAGCCCGCCGGCCTGGGTCTGCAAAAATGCCTCGCCGCAGGCTTTCGCCAGATTGCGCACCCGCAGGATGTAGCTCTGCCGCTCGGTCACCGAAATCACGCCGCGCGCGTCGAGCAGGTTGAAGACGTGGCTGGCCTTGATGCACTGGTCATAGGCCGGGAAGACCATGCGGTGCATCGGCAGATTGTCGTTCGAAGCCGGGGCGCCGGCCGCGAGCAGCGCCTTGCATTCGGCTTCGGCGTCCTCGAAATGCCTGAGCAGCATGGCGGTGTTGGCATATTCGAAATTGTGCCTGGAATATTCCTGCTCGGCCTGCAGGAAGACATCGCCATAGGTGACTTTTTCGGCGCCTTCTCGGCCATTGAAGTTGAGGTCGTAGACATTGTCGACGCCCTGCACATACATGGCCAGCCGCTCCAGGCCGTAGGTCAGTTCTCCCGCCACCGGCGCGCATTCGATGCCGCAGACCTGCTGGAAATAGGTGAACTGCGACACTTCCATGCCGTCGCACCAGCACTCCCAGCCGAGCCCCCAGGCGCCAAGCGTCGGGCTTGCCCAGTCGTCCTCGACGAAGCGAATGTCGTGCAGCAACGGATCGACGCCGATCGCCTTGAGCGAGCCGAGATAGAGCTCCTGCAGGTTCGGCGGGTTGGGCTTCAGGATCACCTGGTACTGGTAATAATGCTGCAGCCGGTTGGGGTTTTCGCCGTAGCGGCCGTCCTTGGGCCGGCGCGAGGGCTGGACATAGGCGGCGTTCCAGCCCTTGGGCCCGAGCGCGCGCAGCGTGGTGGCCGGATGGAAGGTGCCGGCGCCGACTTCCATGTCGTAAGGCTGCAGGATGACGCAGCCATAGGCGGCCCAGTAATTGTGCAGGGTCAGGATCAGCCCCTGGAACGAGCGGCTGGGATGTATATGGGCTGGACTGTCTGACGTCACGGCGGCCTCGGAAAGCGCTGAAATGATGCCATTCCCTAGTTGCCGGGCCGGCTAGCGTCAAGGCAGCGCCTATCGCCGCCTTGATGAGAGGTTGAACGCTTTGCTTCGGACTGGCCCATTGCCGGACGGTGCCGGTGGCCGTTTGCTCGCCCAGCTTCAACGACAGAGGTTCAGCCATGCAAGGCCAGCTCACCGTACGCCCCGTCACCCGAGAGGATTACGAGCAATGGCTGCCGCTGTGGGACGGCTACAATGCGTTTTACGGCCGCTCGGGCGAGACCGCCCTGCCCGGTGACATCACTGCAATGACATGGTCGCGCTTCTTCGATGCCTATGAGCCTATGCATGCGCTGGTCGCGGAGAGCGAAGGCAAGCTTCTCGGTCTTGTCCACTATCTCTATCACCGCACCACGACGGCGATTTCGCCGAACTGCTATCTGCAGGACCTCTTCACCAATGAGGCGTCGCGCGGCAAGGGCGTCGGCCGGGCACTGATCGAAGACGTCTATACCAGGGCGCAAACCGCAGGCTCCAGCCGCGTCTACTGGCTGACACACGAAACCAACCACACGGCGATGAAGCTCTACGACAAGATCGGCGATCTCTCGGGCTTCGTCGTCTACCGAAAGCTGTTCTAGAATGAGCGCCAACGCTGGGTCTGCGCCGCGTCGCTTCGCTCCTTGCTCCGCCATAGAATGACGATCGCGATAGGGCGTCTCTATCTCTTTGTTTCTGTCGCAATTCCGAGCGGAAAACCGCGCACACTTTTCCTGGAATTGCTCTAAGACGCCAAGCCGAAACAAAAACGGGGCTCAGCGAGCCCCGTTTCATCAGAAGTATGGCCCGATCACCCCTTCGGCGCTGGCGGGGTGGCCGGCTTGACCTTCGGGGTTTCCTGCGCCGTGTTGGATTCGATCGGCGGCAGGCCCTTCATCAGCTTCTGCTGCAAAATGGCAAGCACATCGGGATCCGGCTTCAGGTCGCGCGCCTGATTCCACTGGAAAGTGGCTTCGAGCTTGCGGCCGACGCGCCAATAGGCATCGCCGAGATGGTCGTTGAGCACCGGATCTTCCGGCTTGAGCGACACGGCGCGCTCCATTTCGCGCACGGCGTCGTCGAACCGGCCCATGCGGAAATAGGCCCAGCCCAGCGAATCGACGATGTAGCCGTCGCTCGGTCTGAGGTCGACGGCCTTCTGGATCATCGCCAGGCCTTCCTTGAGGTTCATGTTCATGTCGACCCAGGAATAGCCGAGATAGTTCAGCACCTGCGGCTGGTCGGGGAACAGTTCCAGCGCCTTGAGGAAGTTCGGTTCGGCCTTGGGCCATTCCTTCAGCCGCTCATAGGCGATGCCGCGCTGATAGTAGATGTTCCAGTTGGCATTGGTCGGCGTCTTCAGCACCGCGACCGCCTTGTCGTAGAGAGTGGCGGCGGAGCGGAAATCCTCCTTCGAGGCATAGACCCCGCCCAGCGCCAGATAGGCGCGCATGTCATCGGGGTGAGCTTCGACGAATGCCTTGAGATGGGCGATCGCCTCGTCGTGACGGTTGAGATCGGCAAGGTTGAGGCCGAGCTGCAGGTCGGAAAGCTCCTTCAGCGGCGAGGAGGCTGGAATGCGGCTATAGAGCGCAATGGCGCCTTCGCCGTCCTTCAGCTGCTCCGCAACGGCGGCAAGCTGCACCAAAGCGGCGTCGCTGTCTGGCTTGAGCGCGAGCGCATATTGCAGATAGAGGCGCACGAACGGCTCGCCGCCGCCGCGATTGAGCGCGATGGCGAGGTCGAGCAGGATTTCAGCGGCGCCTTCGGAGGGACTGGCGACGAAGGGCTCGATCTTGTCGCCCTTGCTGATCCTGTCGCGAAGCGCCTGGATGTCGAGCTTGCCGGGCGCGAACGCCTCGGCCTTGTCGAGCACGTAGAGCGCCTTGTTCTTGTTGCCCTTGCGCGCCAGGAAAGACGCGTAGGCCTGGGCGTTGCGCATCCATGTCTCGGGCGCGGCACCGCCGGCCGTGACGTCGGTCAGGGTCGCGTCATAAAGCGCGTCGGCCTTGTCCGATAGGCCTGCGGCATCGGCGATCAGCGCGCGGTGGAAGGACTTGAACAGGCCGAACCAGTCAGGCCCCTGCAGTTTGTCGATCGAGGCCATCGCCCCGGTGGGGTCGCCGGCGCCCTCTTGTGCCCAGCCGGACATGACGCCGGAAATCAGTCGGTCGAGATCGGATTCGAGCGACAGCTTGAGCCAGTACTGCGCCTTGGTGAAATCCTTCTTGTGGAAGGAATCGACCGCCAGAGCCAGACGCGAGAAGCGCTCGACGTCGGGAACTCCCTTGAGCTTGTCGGCATAGACCAGCGATTCCTCGAAGCGGCCTTGCGCGATCAGCGACAGCATCAGGCTTTGCTGCAGTGAGGTGTCGCCGGGATTGAAGGCGAGCGCCTGCTTGTAATAAGCGATGGCATTGTCGAGGTCGTTGTCGCCTTCGGCGATGCGGGCGGCGAGATAGGCGCCCGAGAAGGAGGTGATCTTGACCGGGTCGGTCGATTCCTTGGCGTAGGCAGGAAGCGGAGAAATCGCCATCCCTGCCACAATTGCCAGCCCCGCGAGCCAGCGCGCACGTCCTTGCCGCATCGTATCCCTTTCAGCCAAGCGCCATCCCGCGTCGGCGCGGAGAAGCCATAGACTCGATGTTTCCTGACAAAGCATGGCCTTTTTGGGGTCAGGCTTCAATCCGGGCCGAATTCACAATCGGGTCACCCGATTAACAAACCATGGCGACGCAGACACTATCGGTTCCGACAATAGCAGATCGGGGTTGGGAGCTACAGCCTGACATCGCGATATCCGCCTGCCGCGACAGTGCTGCACAGGCCGGCCCACTCGCAACCCTGGCAGGCCTCACGCGTCACGCCGGCTGCAAAGGCGGCGCGCAAGCCGGCAAGCGTTGCCGCGTCGAGGCTGAAGCGGACGCCGGCCCGGATCGGCCGGGTCAGCAGCTTGCCGACATCGCGTGCTGCCAGCTCGTCCCGGCCGGCGGCGCTTTCGCGCAAGCAGTGGGGCTGCGCCCCGCCGAGCAGCGGCTGGCAGATGTCGTCGGGGCCGGAGACGATCAGAATATCCTCGCCCCGGCCCAGACGTTTCGCGATCACGTCATAGTTGGCGACGAAGGCTGCGCTGTACCCTTCGCCGATATAGGTCAGCAGGCAAAGAAGATGGTGGGAGCGCAGCCGGACGGTCATCGGTCAGGACGCACCAGCGGAGCCTGTTCCATCCCGATGGTATCGGGATGGGGCTCCATCTCTTTGTTTGAGCATGATCTCTTCCGAAAACCGGACTCCACTTTTCGGGATCATGCTCCTGCCGGGTCCGCCTTGTTGCTCCAAAACAGCTTGAGCGTCGCGGCGCCGAGCGCCGATTTCAGCAGGCCGCCGACGAGGAAGGGCAAGAAGCCGAAGGCGATGGCATGTTCGAGGCCGATCATGAGGGCGAGCCAGGCCGTGCCGAGAACCAGGCAGGCGAGGTTGCCGAGGACCATGCCGGCGAAGGCGAGCAGCACGCGGTTGCCGTTCCAGCCGCGCTCGGCCAGCCAGCCGACGAGCGCGCCGACAAGCGGGAAGGCGAAGAGATAACCGGCGGTCGGCCCGGCAAAATGCTGGATGCCGGCAGCTCCGCCCGACAGCACCGGCAAACCCACAGCGCCCTCGACGAGCCATGCGGCGATGGTGATCGCGCCGAGCCGCCAGCCGTAGAGCGCGCCCACCAGCGTCACCGCAAAGGTCTGCATGTTCATTGGAACCGGCAGCATCGGCACTTCCATGTAGGAGGCGAGCGCAATGGACAGCGTGCCGATGACGATGGCCGCGGCTTGCCAGGCATACGAGCGGGTTTGCAGGCGCAACGGGCTGAAGGAGGGCTTGGAGGGCGAAAAGGCGATGTCGGTCATGGCGGCTTCCCTGGCTGGTTTGAATTATAGATAATTTTGTTGTTCGATCTATTATCGAATCCATATTTGCGCGGGAATGGCAACCCTCGCCCCTAAAAAGGCTTGGGCTTGCGTGTCGAATAAAGGACATTTGGAAAGGCTGGCGGGACAGCACCCCCCTCTGGCCTGCCGGCCATCTCCCCCGCAAGTGGGGAGATCGGATGTCGCCTTTGCTTTCGCCAATGGCCGACGTTGCAGGACTAACGCAACGGCAAAGCTGTTGATCTCCCCCCTTGCGGGGGAGATGTCCGGCAGGACAGAGGGGGGTGTGAAGGATCGCTACGCGCGGAATCCGACGACTTGTCCCTTCGTCCCTACCCGACGATGGCAAACGCTTCGCGCATCTTGCCCGACGCGGTCTTGACCGGTTTCTGGCCGATCCACTGAACGTGCCGGCCAAGCGTGGCGGCGGCCGATTCGGTATTGCCCTGTCGCAGCGCGCTCAGGATCGCGCGATGATCCTGGTCGGTGCGGATTTCCCATTCCGAGCGCCATGCGGCGAACAGGAAGCGGGCGCTTGCGGCGTGCAAATCGTCGATGGTGGCGATGAGCCGCGGCATGCCGCAGGGCGCCAGGATCAGCCGGTGGAAGGTGCGGTTGGCCTCCTCCCAAGAGCGGACATCGCGGGATTTGTCGCCGGCCTTTGTGGCTTCTTCGGCAAGGTTGAGAATGGAAGCCGTCAGATGCGGCGCGGCATGGCGCAGCGCCAGCACTTCGAGGGCTGCCCGCATTTCGGCGACTTCCCTTACCTCGCCGAGATCGAAAGCGGCGACGCGCACGCCCCGCCTGGGCTCACTGACCGCCAGCCCTTGCGCCTCCAGGCGCCGGAAGGCTTCGCGCACCGGGACATGGCTGGTCTGGAATTCCTCGGCGATGTGATCCTGCCGCAGCCGGGCGCCGGGTTCGATCGCGCCCGATATGATGCGATCCGCCAGCACCTTGCTGATGCGCACGGCAATGGTGTCGTCTGCGGTCTTTGCCATGTTTTATAGATAATTTGCACTGCTGCCGATTGTCGAGCGGTGATTGCCCGATTTTGCGTGCAAACTTGCTTTGGCGCCAGGCGCGGGTCAGTTCACCCGGCTGATGCAGAAGTCGATGACGTCGATGAGCGCCGATTTCTGCGGCGTCGCCTCCAGCGGTGCCAGCGCATCGCGGGCGATCTCGCCGAAATGGCGGGCCCGTCCGATGGTGTCGGCAATGGCGCCATGGCGGGTCATCAGGCCGATCGCCTTTTCCAGGCCGGCATCGTCGGTGACATTGTCCTCGATGGCGCGCTTCCAGAAGGTGCGCTCGGCCTTGGTGCCGCGCCGGTAGGCGAGGATGACCGGCAGTGTAACCTTGCCTTCGCGGAAATCGTCGCCGACATTCTTGCCCAGCTCCTGGCTGGAGCCGCCATAATCCAGCGCATCGTCGATGAGCTGGAAGGCAAGGCCGAGATTCATGCCGTAGGAGCGCAAGGCGGCGCGATCGTTGCGCGTCGCCGATGCGATGACCGGGCCGACCTCGGCGGCAGCCGAGAACAGCGCCGCGGTCTTGGCCTTGATGACGGCGAAATGCTCGTCCTCGGTGGTATCCAGGTTCTTGGCTGCCGCCAGCTGCATCACCTCGCCCTCGGCGATGATCGAGGCGGCGCTGGACAGGATGTCGAGCGCTTCCAGCGAACCGACATCGACCATCATGCGAAAAGCCTGGCCGAGCAGGAAATCGCCGACCAGCACGCTCGCCTGGTTGCCCCAGATCATGCGGGCAGTCTTTTTGCCGCGCCGCATGCCGCTCTCGTCGACGACGTCGTCATGGAGCAGCGTGGCGGTGTGCATGAACTCGACCGCGGTGGCGAGCTTGACGTGGCCCTCGCCAGAATAGCCGAACATCTGGGCCGCCGCGAGCGTCAGCATGGGACGCAGCCTTTTGCCGCCCGACGAGATCAGATGATTGGCGACCTCCGGGATCATCTCGACGTCGGAGCCGGCCTTGGACAGGATCAGTTTGTTGACGCGCCCCATATCGGCTGCTGTCAGGTCGATGAGATCCTTGATGGACGCGGGTTCCCGCTTCCCGTTTTCGATGTTGAGAACGACACCCACCAACAAACACTCCCGTCTTTGATCACGCGTGCGACGGCACCCTGGTCCCACCTGGGACTCTAGGGCGGCACATACGGGCACGGCAAGAGGCGAATTGGCGCGGCTGCGGTGACGGCGTGTCAACCTTAGCGACCGCATGCCGTTGCCCGGAAACCGCTCCACACTTTTCGGCGCCATGCTCCGGCGTTTACATCAACGCTGCAACCTGCGAACTTCGTCCGATGATAGAACTCGTGCGCACCAACGATGCCGTGATCATCTCCTTCGTCGAATCGCTGATGCGCGATGCCGGGATCGCCTGCTTCGTCGCCGACCAGAACATGAGCATTCTCGAAGGGTCGATCGGTCTTTTGCAGAAGCGCGTGATGGTCGATGCCGACCAGGCCGATCAGGCGCGGCGCATCTTGAAAGACGCCGGCATCGAGAACGAAATCCGCCAGACATAATGGCTGAAGCGAGCGCGCTTACCAGCGATACGCCGGCCCATACGGTCGATGCCTTCCATCGCGGCCGCTTCTGGCTGGTCCAGCCCAGGACAGGGCATCGCGCCGGGATGGATGCCATGATGCTGGCGGCAGCAGTTTCATCCGGTTTTTCTGGACGCCTCGCCGATTTCGGCGCCGGCGCCGGTGCGGCGGGTCTCGCCGTGCTGTCGCGCTGCCCAGAGGCGCAGGTCGTGCTCGTCGAACGGTCGGCCGAGATGGCAGGCTTCGCCACAACCACGCTCGCCCATCCCGGCAATGCGCATCTCGGCAATCGCGCCTCGGTGCTGACCGCCGACGTCACGCTGTCAGGCCGGGCGCGGACGCAAGCCGGCCTCGCCGACAATTCCTTCGATTTCGTCATCATGAACCCGCCCTTCAACGCGGCGCAAGACCGCGCCACGCCAGATCCGCTGCGGCGGCAGGCGCATGTCATGGACGACGGGCTGTTCGAAAGCTGGATCCGGAGTGCGGCTGCCGTCGCCAAGCCGCGCGGGGGCCTGGCCGTCATTGCGCGGCCGGAACAGCTTGGCGACCTCCTCGATGCGCTGTCGGGCCGCTTCGGCGACGCCGAGATGCTGGCCGTGCATCCGCGCCCGGAAGCAGCCGCAATCCGCATTGTGGTCAGGGCAGCGCTCGGCGCGCGCGGCAAGCTGTCGATCCGCCCGCCTTTGATGCTGCATGGGCAAACGGGCGACGGCCCGTCGGAACGAACCGAGATGATCAACAACGGACTGGCGTCGCTGTTTGGCGATTGATTTAGGCCCGTCAGTGTCGTTGCCGCAAAACCGGCACACAGTTGGCTGAGATGGATTGCAGCATTGCCGTTGACCGGCAAATCCCTACATGCGTTGAAGCCATTTGGAGACAGCCACCTCGTGAAACGCCTTTTCAACCGCCTGCTGCCGAAATCCTGGCGATCCAGCGTCGTCACCATTCCCGTCATCAGGCTGCATGGCACCATCATGGCCGGCGGCGGCCCGTTCCGGCCGAGCCTGTCCTTGGCGTCCACCGCCGCCCTCATCGAAAAGGCGTTCCTGTTCGATGCGCCCGCCGTCGCCATTTCGATCAATTCGCCTGGCGGCTCGCCGGTGCAGTCGCGGCTGATCTTCAAGCGCATCCGCGACCTCGCGGTCGAGAAGAACAAAAAGGTGCTGGTCTTTGTCGAGGATGTGGCGGCCTCGGGCGGCTACATGATCGCGGTCGCCGGCGACGAGATCTTTGCCGATCCGTCCTCCATCGTCGGTTCGATTGGTGTCGTCTCGGCCTCGTTCGGCTTTCCCGAACTGATGAAGAAGATCGGTGTCGAGCGTCGCATCCACACCGCCGGCCAGAACAAGGCGGTGCTCGACCCGTTCAAGCCGGAGAAGAGGGAAGACGTCGAGCGCCTGAAGGCGCTGCAGCTGGAAGTGCACGAGACCTTCATCGACCTGGTCAGGGAACGCCGTGGCACCAAGCTGAAGGACGATCCGGACCTGTTCACCGGCCTGTTCTGGACCGGCAAGAAAGGGCTGGAGCTTGGCCTCGTCGATGCGTTGAGCGACATGCGCACGGTACTGAAAACCCGCTTCGGCGCGAAAACCCAGCTCAGGCTGGTCACCGCGCCGCGTGGCCTGTTTGGCCGCATCGGCCTGTTCGGCTCGAACTTTTCAGCGCCCGATATTGCCGCCGCCGCCGCAAGCGGCGTGATCGATGCGGCGGAAGAGCGCGCATTGTGGGCGCGCTTCGGGCTTTGAAAAAGCAGGGAAAGCGTCTAGCATGAGGGCTTGACAGTCTGCCTTGCCGCCTTGCGAGGGAGGAGCTTTGAAATGCCACAGATCATTTTCTTCGCAGTTGTCGGCGCAGCCGCTTATTTCGGCTACCGCACCTTCGTCCGCGAGGCCGAACGTGTGACCGCCAAGGTGCGGCGCACCGAAAAGCAGGCAGCCAACGGCACCAACGGCACGCTGGTCCAGGATCCCAAGACCGGCGAATACCGCCTGGCCAAGGACTGAGCATCATCCCGTCAGCAGCCGACAGTTTGGATGCCGCAGCCCGGACGTGGCTTGCGCCCGCCAAGATAAATCTGGCCCTGCACGTCACCGGCAGGCGCGCCGACGGTTATCATCTGCTTGAGAGCCTGGTCGTTTTCACCCGCTTCGGCGACAGGGTCGAGATCGAGCCTGCCGACGCCGACCGGTTCTCCGTATCGGGCCGTTACGCGACCTCCGTACCGATCGACGACAGCAATCTGGTGGTGAAGGCGCGCGAGGCGCTGCGCAGGCAGGCCGGCCAGCAGCGCACGCCGCCGGTTGCCATCCGACTTGAAAAGAACCTGCCGGTCGCCTCCGGCGTCGGCGGCGGCTCAAGCGACGCGGCGGCGGTATTGCAGGGTCTTGTGCGGACCTGGGGGCTCGACATCGGCGAGGCCGAACTGAGCCGGATCGGTCTCACGCTCGGCGCCGACGTGCCGATGTGTCTTGCGGCAAAACCGCTGGTTGCGCGTGGCGTCGGCGACGAGCTGTCGCTGGTGCCGGATTTTCCGGCGCTCGCTTTGGTGCTGGTCAATCCCGGCGTCGCCGTCTCAACGCCTGATGTGTTCAACGCACTTGAGAAACGCGACAATGAGGGATTGCCGCCGCTGCCGCGTGCATTTGACTTCCACAGCGTCCGCAACTGGCTGGAGATCACCCGCAACGATCTCGAATCGGCGGCGCAGGCGATCCAGCCGCCCATCGGCCGAGCGGTTTCCCTGCTGAACCGGGCCGGATCGGGATTTTCGCGCATGTCGGGCTCCGGCGCCACATGCTTCGGGCTGTTCGAGACCGGCAATGTCGCCAAGCGCGCCGCCGCCGAGATTCGCAGCCGCGAACCGGAGTGGTTTGTCGCCGCGACACGAAGCATCGCTTCAGAGGGGGCCGATGACCAAAATTGACGAAAGCCGCCCCTTCATCCCGGTGCGCATCGCGGTGCTGACGGTGTCCGATACGCGCAGCCTTGCCGACGACAAATCAGGGCGGACGCTGGCCGATCGCATCGTCGAGGCCGGCCATGTCCTGGCCGCGCGCGACATCGTCACCGACGACCGGGAGAAAATCCGCGACAAGGTGCTGGGCTGGTCGCGCGACGAAGACATCGATGTCGTCATCACCACCGGCGGCACCGGTTTTACCGGCCGCGACGTGACGCCGGAGGCGCTGGAGCCGATCTTCGAGAAGCGCATGGATGGCTTTTCCGAAGTGTTCCACCGCATTTCCTACGACAAGATCGGCACCTCGACAGTGCAGAGTCGGGCGACGGGCGGCGTCGTCAACGCCACCTTCGTCTTCGTGCTGCCGGGCTCGCCCGGCGCCTGCAGGGACGCCTGGGACGGCATCCTGAAACCGCAGCTCGACTACCGCCACATGCCCTGCAACTTCGTCGAGATCATGCCGCGCCTGGACGAGCATTTGCGGCGCGGCAAGGCCGCCTCGTAAACCAAGGCAAAGCCGGCCAAGTGCTGCCTTTGTCAGGCAGAATGGCGGCTGCGCCTTCGAGAGGTCATTTCCTCCGGGTCGTCGGGCGGATAGTCTGTCGCCAAGTCAAGACGGAAGAGATCCAATGAGCGCGCACCGCGGCGGCTGCCATTGCGGCAACATCCACCTGACGTTCGAAACGGGAATCGAGCCGGCCGAGGTGGAGATCCGCGCCTGCCAGTGCGCGTTCTGTGTCCGGCATGGTTCGCGCGCCGCTGCCGATCCGCAGGGCCGATTGATCGTCTCGGTCGAGGACGAGGCGCGGCTGCACCGATACCGGTTCGGATTGCGCACCGCCGATTATCTCATCTGCCGGGACTGCGGCGTCTATGTCGCTGCTGTGACCACCGACGGCGAACCGAGAGCGATCGTCATCGTCAATGCGCTGGATGACCGGCCGCGGTTCAACCGCGAGCCGGTCCCAATGGACTATGATGCCGAGAACAAAGAGGGTCGCATTGCCCGGCGGCAAGCGCGCTGGATGCCGGTCGAGATCCGCTCCGGCGTCAGCGGATGACCGGCTCGCCGTGGAAGCGGCGGCGCGAGGGCGGCGAGACGCCGAAGCCGACCTCCATCATCAGCCGTGGCGTGGTGGACGGCACGGTGCCCATGTGGAAGCCGAACGGGTCCTCGACGAAGCCGAGGCCGGCCTCGCCGGTCAGCGTGACCGGGCTGTCGTCGCCATAGACCTTGAGCACGTCTTGCGCCGGATGGCCGACCAGCAGCGTCAGCTGGTGCTTGAGGCTGCGCCTGTTGTGGCTGGCTTTGACATAGACATGCGGGCCGGTGCCGGCATCGCAGGGCTTGAGATAGAAGAAGAATTTCAGCATCCGCCAGTCGTCGAGATCGAAATGATATTTGCCGAGCGAGGCAAGGTTCTTGTCGGCGTCGGAAGCCTCGCCGGTCGGAAAGCTCCACCAGACACGCGTGGTGATCAGCTTTGCCTGCCCGCCCAGATAGTGCTGGGCGATGTCGAGCAGCAGCGGGTCGTTCTGGATGGCGAGTGCCGCCTTGCAGCCGAGGATGCGCTCGAAATAGTGTCCGCTGAGCAAAGAGCGGCCGAACCGCTTCTCGGCTTCTGCGTGTTCTCCGGGCATGAATTCGAGCCGGCGGTCGAAATTGCCGAAGCACGGCGTGCTCTGAGCAAAGCTGGCGATCTCTTCGTGGATTGCCTGCGGAAGGACCAGTCCGGAGAACAGGCCATCGGTGCGCAGCGCCGCGACGATCGACTTGAGGTCGACGCCCCTGAACATCGTCGCTCCGGCACTCTGCGCGGGGCGCGCGGCTTTGGCGCCAAGCCAGTGCAGCTTGCGCGCCGGCATGGTGCGGGCAAGCACGAACATCGGCAGCCATGCGGGATTTTCGCGCAGGTCGGACAGATAGGTCGGGATACGCACCGCAATGCGGCGGAGCAGGCTGCCGTTGCGGGCAATGGCTTCCAGACTGGGGGCGCCGGATTTGTCAGGGGACGAAAGGTTCATCGGGGTCCTCAGATATGAACGGCAGCAACGACGACGCGGCGCTTGCTTACCGCTCCGGCACTACCCAAACCCCGATATCCCGCATCAACGGAATGCTAATCCCGCGTCAGCTTTTGTGCAATGCACAATAGCTTTTTGCGGCGAAAAAGAGGGATGGTGCTGCGACCGTGCCAATGCGGATGAGACGCCGACGCTGCTCCTCATCCGCCCTTCGGGCACCCTTCTCCCTGGGAACGGGAAAAGGGAGAAACATCACTTCTTCGGCGCCAGCCAGATTTCGGCGTCGAGCCGCCTGGTGGCGAGACCGCGCGCAAGGGCTTCGGCGCTGTGCGCGTTCTTCGACAGGGCAGCGGCCTGGCGCTTGCTGATGACCAGCCCTTCGGCCAGCGCCCGGTTGCCCGAAAACACCCGTGACAGGAACGGCGTGCGGCTGCCGCGCGCACGGCAAAAGCGCGCCGGCATGGTTTGCCGCGCCGTGTGAGCGACAACGTCGTCGATCCAGCCCTCCGCCAGCCTTGCGCCGGGTTCCAGAAACAGCAGCCAGTCACCCTTCGCCTGCCTGATTCCCGCGGCAATGCCGCCGGCCACGAAGTGGCAGCCGGCATGATCGGCAACCCGATGCGTCTGGTCGGTCGAGCCGGTGTCGCAGACGATGACATCGCGCACCACGCCCTCGACCGCGCCGCCGATCAACGAGGCGAGCGTGCGGGCAAGGCCTTCTTCGTCATCCCGGGTTTCGATGAGAACGCTGAGCATTTTTAGCCGAATAGCGGAAAGCCCGGCGCAGCGCCAGTTTTGCATGGCCCAACGAAAAAGTTCTTGCTTTGTTCTCATCAGCGAAATAGGATTATTTTCATGAACAGAGCGATTCGACAGCCAGCCGACAGTCCTTGGGAAAGGGCCAAAATGGAACATATCGTGCGTGCGGACATTGCTGCTTTCGGAGCAGGGCGAGCCGAGATGGCCAATGCGATGATCGAACAGAGCGGCATGCGCGTCCGTCCGGATCGCAACCGCGGCCGTTCCGCGGGCATCAACCCGTCCGGCCGGTTCGAGCCGGTCAGCCGGCATGTGTTCGACGACGGCTGGAATTCGCTGGAGGAATTGCCGCCGTTCAAGACCGAAGTGCAGGTCGAGAAGCCGCGCACCATCATCACCCGCAACGAATCGCCCGACATTTCCTTCGACCGCTCGATCAACCCCTATCGCGGCTGCGAGCATGGCTGCGTCTATTGTTTCGCCCGGCCGACGCATTCCTTCATGGGCCTGTCGCCGGGGCTGGATTTCGAAGCGAAGCTGTTTGCCAAGCCGGATGCGGCGCGGCTGCTCGACAAGGAACTGTCGAAGGATGGCTATCAGCCGCGCACCATCGCGATCGGCACCAACACCGATCCCTACCAGCCGATCGAGAAACAATACCGGATCATGCGCGAGATCCTCGAAGTGCTGGAGGCGCGCGGCCATCCGGTCGGCATCGTCACCAAATCCCATCTGGTGACGCGCGACATCGACATCTTGTCGCGCATGGCCGAACGGGGCTTGGCCAAGGTGGCGCTGTCGGTGACGACGATGGACCGCATGCTGGCGCGCACCATGGAGCCACGCGCGTCGACGCCGACCAAGCGGCTTGAGGCGATCCGGCAGCTTTCCGATGCCGGCATCCCGGCCTCTGTCATGGTGGCGCCGATCATTCCCGGCCTGACCGACCAGGAGATGGAGCGCATCCTCGATTCGGCACGCGCCGCAGGCGCCCGCGAGGCCGGCTATGTCATCCTGCGCCTGCCGCTCGAGGTGGCGCCGATCTTCAAGGACTGGCTGCTGCGCCATTATCCCGACCGCTACCGGCACGTGATGTCGCTGATCCGTTCGATGCGCGACGGCAAGGACTATGATTCGGAATGGGGCAAGCGGATGAAAGGCGCCGGCCCCTATGCCTGGCAGATCGGCCGGCGCTTCGAGATCACGGCCAAGCGGCTCGGCCTCAACGCCGAGCGGCGCACGCTCCGAACCGACCAGTTTGTCGCCGCCGCCAAGGCGACCGAGCAGCTGATGCTGCTCTGAGAGTAGCGCTTGCCCTGCCCTCGTGGCTGTCAGGCGACCCAAGAATCCCGTCCGGCCTGTCCCCCGGCCTGCAGACGGTGCCCTCCCGGTCTTGCCCCACTCGACCCTGGAGGGACTTGCGGAGAATCGGAGCCGATGCGAACCTCGCCGCAACATGGCTCGCGCACGTTCCGATTCTCCGCTTCTTTTCGAAATCGTCGAAAAGCCCGATTTCTCCTTCGAGACGAAGGCGATGGCCGAAGGCCTGTGGCCGGTGGCAGGCATGGACGAGGCCGGCCGCGGTCCGCTGGCGGGGCCGGTGGTGGCGGCGGCCGTGATCCTCGATCCCGCCAACATTCCCGACGGGCTCGACGATTCCAAACGGCTCAACCATTTGCAGCGCGAGGCGCTGTTCCTGAAAATCCTGGGGTCAGCGCTCGGCGTGTCGATGGCCTCGGTCAGCGCCGAAGGCATTGACGGCAGCAACATCCTCAAGGCCAGCCTGGAAGCCATGCGCCGCGCCCTTGCCGGCCTGCCGATCCAGGCGAAGCTGGCGCTGGCCGATGGCCGCGATGTGCCGCCGGGCCTCCTCTGCGAAGGCCGCGCGCTGATCAAGGGCGACCAGCGCTCGCAATCGATCGCCGCCGCCTCGATCGTCGCCAAGGTGATGCGCGACCGCATGATGTGCGGCTGCGGCAGCCATCACGAGCGCTACGGGTTCGAGGTCCATATGGGCTACGCCACCGTGCGGCACCGCACCGCGATCGAAGCGCATGGGCCGGTGGCAAGGCTGCACCGGGCATCATTCGCGCCGTTCAGGCTGGGTGGGGTTGAGGTGGTGGAAGAAGAAGGGTTTGTCGGGTTGGACAGCTAATCTCCCCCCTTGAGGGGGAGATGGCCGGCAGGCCAGAGGGGGGCGCGAAGGAACGCGACCTTTCAGTAAACCTGCCGATGCAAGGAATCCGTAACACGAAATAGAAAATCTGGAAACGCCGGCGGGACAGCGCCCCCCTCTGCCCTGCCGGGCATCTCCCCCACAAGGGGGAGATTGGCGGCTTCGACGCCTCGCCAAACAAAAAAGCCGCCAGGTCACCCAAGCGGCTCGATGTCAGCGAGCTAATCCCGCTCAGTTCAGCCTGGCCTTCACGTCCTGCAGCGCGGACTTGAACAGGTCGGCGCCGGCCTTGGCGTCGATCTTGCCGGCAAGCAGCGTGCGGGCCGCCTCGACAGCGATGTCGACGGCGCTGGCGCGCACTTCGGCGACGGCTTCGCGCTCGGCCTGGCCGATCTTCTGCTCGGCAAGCGCGGTGCGGCGGGTGACATAGTCTTCGGTCTTCTTGTGCGCCTCGGCGGCAAGCATGTCGGCTTCGCGCTTGGCGGCAGCGACGATGGCTGCGGCCTCCTGCTCGGCTTCCTTGCGCTTCTTCTGGTATTGGCCGAGCAGTTGCTGGGCCTCTTCGCGCAACCGGCGGGCTTCCGCAAGCTCGTCGCTGATCTTGGTCGCGCGGGCGTCGAGCGACTTGGCGATCAGGCCCGGCACCTTGATGTAAACGGCAACGCCGAGGAAAATGACGAGGGCAACCGTTGCCCAGAGCGTTGCGAGAGATGTGGCGTCCATAATGTGCTCCTCACCGGGCCACGGATTTGACCGCAGCCGAGATCTCGGCCTTGCTGGTCTTGCCGCCGACAAGCGCATCGACGATGGCTGAAGCGGTGTCCTCGGCAATCGTGCCGACTTCCTTCATGGCGTTGGCCTTGATGGAAGCAATGCTGGCCTCCGCCTCGCCGAGCTTCTTGTCGAGGGCGGCCTCGACCTTCTTGCGGGCAGCCTCGGCTTCAGCCTTGGCAGCGTCGTTGGCCTGCTGGCCGATCGCGTTGGCCTTGGCCTTGGCTTCCGCCAGTTCCTGCTCGTAAGCGGCAACGGCGGCGTCCGCCTCGCCCTTCAGCTTGGCGGCCTGGTCGAGGTCCTGCGTGATGCGATCGCTGCGGACGTCGATGATGCCGCCAAGGCGCGGCATCACCACCTTCTTCAGGAACAAATAGAACAGCCCGAACGTGATCGCCAGCCACAGAAGCTGGGACGGAAACGTCGCCGGATCGAATGGCGGGAACGTGCCGTGCGCCTCGGCAGGCACGCCGGTGCCGGAATGCGTGTCGCCTTCCGTACCGGTATGGGCGCCTTCAGCGGCGGGTGCGGACTCTTGCGCAAACGCAGATGTCACGAACATGGACTATCCCCTGATATCAGGCATGGCCGCAGGAATGCGGCCAGCCAATTCTTCCCAATGCTCGTCCGACCAATAATTGGCCGAACAGGGGCTCAGCCGAACAGGGCGAGAAGCGCGATGAGAAGCGAGAAAATGCCCAGAGCTTCGGTCACGGCGAAGCCGAAAATCAGGCGGCCGAACTGGCCATCGGCGGCCGACGGATTGCGCAGGGCGCCCGCCAGGTAGCTGCCGAAGATGTTGCCGAGGCCAATGCCCGCGCCGCCCATGCCCAGGCAAGCGATACCGGCGCCGATGTACTTTGCTGCTTCTGCGTCCATTTTAAACTCCTTTGGATCTGTAATTCGTTGCAATTCCATCCGGCGAAAGATGCCGGAAATTCTAGGTCAGTGCCCGGGATGCAGGGCGTCGTTCAGATACATGCAGGTCAGCACCGCAAAGACGTAGGCCTGCAGGAAAGCGACCAGCAATTCCAGCGCGGTCAGCGCGACTGCCATGGCCAGCGGCAACACCGAACCGGCAACGCCGACGGCGCCGAGCGCGCTCAGGCTGACGACGAAGCCCGAAAACACCTTCAGTGTGATGTGGCCGGCCAGCATGTTGGCGAACAGACGAACCGAGAGGCTGACCGGGCGCGACACGAAGGAGATCACTTCGATCAGCACCACCAGTGGCAGCAGGAACACCGGAACGCCATGCGGCACGAAGAGCTTGAGGAAACCCAGACCGTGCTTCGTGAAGCCGTAGACAACGACGGTTCCGATCACCAGGGCTGCGAGGCCGAAGGTGACGATGATGTGGCTGGTGACGGTGAAGAAGTACGGGAAAAGGCCAAGCAGGTTGGCGACCAGTACGAACATGAACAACGAGAACACGAAGGGGAAGAACTTCATGCCCTGCGTTCCGGCGGCGTCGCGCAGCATGTTGGAGACGAACTCGTAGCCCATTTCCGAAACCGACTGCAGGCGCCCGGGAACAAGGCTGCGGCTCGAGGTCGAGAGGTACAGAAACGCCGATGCGACGAGGACGGTCGCGACCATGAACAGGGACGAATTGGTGAAGGACAGGTCATAGCCTCCGATGTTGATCGGAATCAGCTTGACGATATGGAACTGGTGGATCGGATCGACCTTGTCAGCAGCCATTTACATCCCCGTCAAAGCCGCGAACGGCCTTAAGTGTCCTTGTGCGCCGTTGGCGGCGCCATTTCATTCTTTCGGATCGTGCGACTTCTCGCTTTTTCCGAATTCCGCCACAACACCTGACGAACGCAGGACATTGAGCACGCCGGCGCCAAAGCCCAGCAACAAGCCGACGACCAGACCCCATGGCGAGGTTCCCGCCACACGATCCAGAAACCAGCCAAGGCCCACACCCACCACTATCCCGGCGATGAACTCGCTGGACAGCTTGAGCGCCTGGCCATATCCGGCCGTCGCTTTCGCGCCGTCATTCCCCTCGAGCTGATCCGGCCGTCTTGTCGCAAGCGATGCTCCAAGCTCACGCCGGCGGCGTTCGAGATCTTCGTCGCGGATGTCGGCCTCGTGCTTGCTGCCGCGGCCGGTTTCTCCGGTTCCGTCTGGCCCGTTCTTGTCGGCCATCGTAACCCCCCTGCCCGGTCAGACCGTCACCGTCCGTCCGCTTCTAAAGTCGCCGGCAACATAGTTAGAGGGTTTGCGCCCGTCAAGCCACGGGCGGGACTTCAAAGCCATGTATTTTTTCTATTGGAATCAATTACTTGGCGAGGTGCGACATCGTGCCCGGCACTATCGGGTCGGCACATGCCCCGAATCCGTCCGGCGACCGCTGTCCGATTTCGGCTTCCAGGGCCTTTGCGGTTCGTTTGCGACAGGCAAGCCGAAGGGCTCAGCTCCAGCCGCCGCCATAGGTGCGGTAGAAGATATGCAGGCCGATCTTGGTCATCTTCTGCATCGTGCGCGCCCAGCCCGGATGGACGTAGTTGGCGTAGTAGTGGGTCGATGAGCCGACTTCGGGAATGAATATCTTGCCGGCGGTGACCGCCATCGCGACGTCCTGCGCGGTCTTGTAATGGGCGGGGCTCTCGATGCGCTTCTTGCGGCCGTCGCAGGCGAAGGAGAACTGGCAGCGGTTCAGCCAGTTGTCGTTCTGGTAGACGACGCCGCAAATCGAGTTCGGATAGGCCGGATTGCGGACGCGGTTGAGAATGACCTGCGCGACGGCGGCCTGGCCGCGCACGGATTCGCCGCGCGCCTCGAAATAGATGCCGTTGGCGAGGCAGGCCTGCTCCTTCGTGGAGAAGACGCTGGCCGGCAGCGGGTTCTGGATCCACGAGTGGTCACCCTTGGCCATCGGCGGAATGAAGCGCCCGCTGCTCGGCTCCTCGTCCTGCAGCAGCGCTTCGAAGGGTGAGGCCTTGGCGTAATCGGGTTCGGCCTGGGCATAGGCGGTGGCCAGCACGTCCGGTCTGTCATTGTTGACCAACGCGGCAAGCATGGCCGGCACGCCGGGATCGGGCTTCTTGTCCACGTTGGTGTGGAAGGCCTGGGCGATCTGGATTTCCTTGCCCTTGATGCCGGGCTTGGCGAAGGCGAGCTTCAGGCCGCTGTCCATGCTCGGCCGCAGCAGCGAGGACGTGCGCTGAAAGATCGAGCCGGCATTGAAGTTCTTCGGCGGCGCCACCGGCGAGACCTGGATGATGCGGCCCTTCTTGTCGGCGCGCATGATGCGGTCCTCGTCGGGCGTGATGCCGGCGACATTGCCCTTGCCGCGAAACGAGACCTTGCCGACGCCGGGCAGGCGCACGCCCGAACCCGAGAGCGAACCGGTGGTGACGGAATCGATGAAAGGCATTTCGGCGGCATGAACCGAGCCGGCGACGGAGCGCTCGACATAAGAGTTCCAGCGGGTGCCCGAGGCTTCGAGGCCGGAAATCAAGCTGCCCATGTCCTGGTAGGCGACGACAGTTGGAAAGCCGATCCAGATGCCGAGCCCGATGACCAATGGCGATACGAAGGAACGTTTTTTCTCACCGGCGGCGGCGGCCAGCCGCTTCAGGACACGTCGATGCACGGGGAACTCTCCAGAAACGCCACTGAGCCACTGGAGAGCCAAAGTGAAGCATTAACCTTGATGCGGGGTTAACGCGGTCGATCGTGTTTTTCCGAAGCGGCCCGAAATGGGACGCCGCTTGCCGGCCGGCAACCCGTCAGTTCGGCCTCAGGAAAATTGGCCATGCAATCATGGCGCAGAGCGCGCCCACCAGCCAGACGCCAGGCCACGACCAGACAAGCAGCAAAGCCGGAATGGCGGTCGGCACCACGGAGAAGGCGATGAAGACGAAGCTGTTGGCAAGACCGAGCGCGGTTCCGGCGCGGCTGGCACCGGCAAGCGTGGCGAGTTCGGTGTAGGCGACGCCATGCCAGGCGGAGACCGAAATGCCGGCGAGGACCAGCAGCACGGCGATCGCCGGGATCAACGCGGCATGGGCGTCTGGCGTGGCTCCTGCCGCCAGGACCAGCAGGCCGACGGCCGCGAAGCCAAACGCGCTTGTCACGCTGCAGAGCCGCAGGAATGAGCGGCGGTTGCCGTGGCGGTCGGTGTAGCGGCCGCTCCAGACGCGCATCACCATCGCGCCGGTCTGCACCGCGGCAAGGCTGGCGCTGATCGTGAGCGTGGCCATGCCGGCGAAATCGTGCAGGAAAACGGAGGCGAAGGTGAGCACCGCCACTTGCGGAAAGCAGAGCAGGCCGATGGCGGTGGCGATGCGCCAGACCTCGACATTGCGCAGCGGCGCGGGACCGCCCGACTTTGCCATGGCCATGCTGCCGGCATTGTCCAGTTCCGGCGGCTGGTGCAGCCATCGCCAGGCAAACAGCGCAGAGACGGCGTTCATGGCGGCCAGCAGCCCGAAGACCGCCGCGAAACCGTGCACCGATGCCAGCGACGGCAGGACCAGCGCGCCGAGCCCGCCGCCGAGCGGCACCGCGGTCTGCCTGATGCTCATGGCAAAGCCACGTTCGCCTTCGTGGAACCAGGCCATGATGGCGCGGCCGCTGGAACCGTTGACGCTGCCGCCGAGCAGGCCGGCGACCAGAAGGCATGCGGCCAGCATTGCGACGCCAGGCACATAGGTCACTGAGGGCACGATGAACAACGCCATCAGGGCGAGCCACGCCGCGGTCGCACCAAGGCCGGTCAACAGCACGCCGCGATCTCCCCACCGGTCGGTGAGCAGGCCCCAGGGCAGTTCGCTCAAGGCAACGCCCAGTCCGAGAAGGCCGAGGACCAGGCCGAGATTGCCATTGCTCAAGTGATAGCCCGACCGCAGAAACACCGCCGCCGCCGGTATGCCGGCGAAGGTGGCGGAGAAACCGGCATTGGCGGCAACGCCGATGCCAAGCACCTTCCAGCGATGATTGGCGGGAAATCGTTCAGCCTTCGACGTGACGGCGGCGGCTCGGCCAACCCGGCCTGGCTCACGATTTGCGTCGGCAATCGACATGGCGGGACTCCTGTTGATGCCCTTTCGGGACCTTGACGCCTCGCCTTTACCGCCATAACTTCATCCCGAATATCGGGAATTTTTTGACAATTGTTCCCGAACAACAGGACCGTTTTGATGCGCCGCGTAACCTTCGACCTTGATGTCCTCCGAAGCTTCGTCACCGGGATGGAACTCGGCAGCTTCGCCAAGGCCGCCGACCGGCTTGGACGCTCGACTTCGGCGGTGAGCGCGCAATTGAAGAAGCTGGAGGACCAGGCGGCGACGCCGATCTTCCGCAAGTCGGGCCGCGGACTGGCGTTGACCGAAGCCGGCGAAACCATGCTCGGCTATGCCAGGCGGCTGCTCGAGTTGAACGACGAGGCGGCCTCGGCCATCCACGACGTGGAACTGGAAGGCTGGGTCAGGCTCGGCCTGCAGGAGGATTTCGGCGAGGCGGTGCTGCCGGAGGTGCTCGGACGCTTCGCCCGCGCGCACCCCAAGGTCAAGATCGAGGCGCGGATCGGGCGCAGCTATGAACTTGCCGAGCGGATCACATCAGGCAATCTCGACATTGCGCTGGCCTGGGACAGCGGCCAGGCGCTGCCTTACAGCCGGCATGTCGGCGACGCGCAATTGCGCTGGATCGGGCCGGCCAAGCTGATCGAGACCAGGCTGCGCGAGGGCGAGGCGCTGCCGCTGGTGGCGCTGGAAGCGCCGTGCCTGCTGCGCACGGTGACGACGGAAACACTCGACCGCGCCGGCCTGCCATGGCGGATGGCCTTCTCCAGCCCCAGCCTTGGCGGCATCTGGGCGGCGGTCGCCGCCGGCCTCGGCCTGACCATCCGCACGGATATCGGCCTGCCGGCCAATGTCAGGGCGATGGCGCCGCAAACGCTGGGCTTACCCGCGCTGCCGACCATGGCGCTGGTGCTGCACCAGAAAGACGCCGAACTGGACCCGGTGGCGGCGCGGCTGGCGGATATATTGTGGCACGCGGCGGTGGCGGCGCTGCCGCAGGACGAGCGGTTGAGAGAGGTCGCTTAGACGGAAGCGGCTGTCCAGCGTAGCGTTCCGTCACACCCCCTCTGTCCTGCCGGACATCTCCCCCGCAAGGGGGGAGATTGGATCTCGCGAATGCTTTCGCCAATTTTCAACGTTGCAAGAGAGGCTCCAAGGACGAAACGACTGATCTCCCCCCTTGCGGGGGAGATGCCCGGCAGGCAGAGGGGGGTGCTGTCCCGCCAATCTTGCGGAGAATTTCGCAACCGTCACCGCTCACTTGCGCTTGTTCGCTCTCCCCGCGAACGGGTTGTCCGAAGTCCGCAGCGCTATCCTGATCGGCACGCCGGGCATGTCGAAGGCTTCGCGCAGGCTGTTGGAGAGGTAGCGGACATAGGATTGCGGCATCGCGTCGGGCCGCGAGCACTGGACGACGAAACCCGGCGGCCGGGTCTTGGCCTGGGTGACATATTTGACCTTGAGCCGGCGGCCGGCGACAGCGGGCGGCGGGTGATGCGCCAGAATGCTTTCCAGCCAGCGGTTGAGCTTGCCGGTGGAAACGCGGCTGTTCCACACCTTGTGCGTCTTGATGACGGCATCCATCAGCTTGTCGAGGCCGCGCCCGGTCTCGGCCGAAACGGTCACCGCCTGGATGCCGCGCACCTGCGGCAAAAGCCGTGTGGTCTTTTCGCGCAACTCGGCCAGCAGTTCCTGCGGATTGTCGATCAGGTCCCATTTGTTGAAGGCGATGACCGGCGCCCTGCCCTCCCGGATGATCAGGTCGGCGATCTGCAAATCCTGCTTCTCGAAAGGGATGGTGGCGTCGAGCACGATGATGACGATCTCGGCAAAGCGGATGGCGCGCAAGCCGTCCTGCACCGACATCACTTCCAGCTTCTCGTGGATCCTGGCCTTGCGGCGCATGCCGGCAGTGTCGAACAGTTTTAGCCGGCGGCCATGCCAGTCCCAGTCGACGGAGATGGAATCGCGGGTGATGCCGGCTTCCGGGCCGGTCAGCAGCCGCTCCTCGCCGATCAACGCGTTGATCAGCGTCGACTTGCCGGCATTGGGCCGGCCGACGACGGCGATGCGCATCGGCTTGGTGTCGTCATAGGCGGGTTCGGCGTCGGGATCGGTGATGTCCTCGCCGATCAGCACCTCGCTGGCGGCGACGTCCTCGGCCTCGTCTTCTTCCTCGCCGAAGGCGCGGTCTTTGCCCAGCGCCTCGATCACCGCGTCGCGCAGATCGGGCATGCCCTGGCCGTGCTCGGCCGAGACCGGGATCGGCTCGCCCAAGCCCAGTTCCCAGGCTTCCAGCATGCCGCCCTGGGCGCCCTTGGCCTCGGCCTTGTTGGCGACCAGCACGACCGGCTTGCCGGACTTGCGCACGATCTCGGCAAAGGTGCGGTCGTCGGGCAAAAGCCCGGACTTGGCGTCGATGGTGAAGAAGATCAGGTCGGCTTCGCGGATCGCGATCTCGGTCTGCGCGCGCATGCGGCCGGGCAGCGTCGAGGCGGCGGCGTCTTCGAAACCGGCGGTGTCGATGACATCGAAATGCAGATCGTAGAGTTTGGCCGCGTGGACGCGACGGTCGCGGGTGACGCCCGGCGTGTCGTCGACAAGCGCCAGCTTCCGTCCCACCAATCGGTTGAAAAGCGTCGATTTGCCGACATTGGGCCGGCCGATAATGGCGACTTTGAAGCTCATCCGGCTATCCATATCATCGCCCAAACCGCAGCGCGCCCTTGGGTCAGGCCCGAGGGCAGGCTTTGGGCGATGCGTATCATGACGCGCCCGAGCCGCGGATCAATTCCGACATCAGCGTCGCCCGCTGGCGCGCGTTGCGCGGGGCGCCGTCATCGGCGGCGATCTGGTCGAACAGTTTCAGCGCATCCTGGGTCTTGCCTTCCTTCCAGGCGGCAAGGCCGAGCGCTTCGCGCGCTGTGTGGCGCAGCGTGTTGTTGTCGGCGGTCAGCGCCTCGACGCGGCTGGAGACGTCGGCGAAGGAGCCGTGATCGACGAGCAGCAGGGCGGCCCGCAGGCGCGCCATGTCGCGAATGCCCTGGGGAATGGCGTTGTCGGCGGCGACGCCATCGAAATCGGCGACGGCGGCGGCAAAGTCGCCCTTGTCGGCCTTGACGGTTGCCGCGCGCATGCGGGCGAGCAGCGGATAGGCGCCGTAGCCATCCTTTTCCAGCTGTTCGAGGGCGGTCAGCGCCTCGTCGCTCTTGCCGTCATTGGCAAGCTTCAGCGCCTGCGAGAAGGCATCGCCGGAGCGGTTGGCGCGGGTCTCGTCCCAATAGCGGTAGCCGACGAAGGCGGCGGTGCCAAGCACCACCAGGATGGCGAGGCCAAGGATCGCCGGACCAAAGCGGTCCCATAGCGCCTGCGCCTGCTCGCGACGGATCTCGTCGTTGACTTCGCGGATAAAACTGTCGTCGGACATCAATCAAAACCATTGCTGCCCTAACAGGGGCGCTTCTTGAGCCCGCGTTTTAGCGAAATTTCGCGGGCATGGAAGGGGCTCGGCAGGAAAATCGGCTAATCGCCGGGCGCATAGCTGCCGACGTTGATCGCACCCACGCCACATTTTGCCGATAGCCGGCTTGGACTGCCTCCAGATCAAGCCCAGATTGCCGATGCCACGTTTGTCCCGCGTTGTTGCGTTTTCCTCAGCCGTGCTTGCCATGGCTGGTGCGGCTTTCGCCGACCCGCCGGCGCCGCCTGCCCCGGCAAAGCCGAAGCAGATCGTCATCATCTCGTTCGATAGCGCCCGGGAGATCTCGCAATGGCAGCGCAGCCGGGCGCTGGCCAAGCGCACCGGCGCGCATTTCACCTACTTTTTGTCCTGCGTCTTCCTGCTGTCGCCGCAGACGCGGGCCGACTACACAGCTCCGGCCAAGTCCGCGGGCAAATCCAACATCGGCTTTGCCGCTTCGAAGCAGGACGTCGCCGATCGGCTCGATCAGATCGGGCTCGCCGCTTCGGAAGGCCACGACATCGCCAGCCATGGCTGCGGCCATTTCGACGGCAAGGACTGGAGCAAGGCCGACTGGCTGAAGGAATTCGCCTCGTTCGAGCGCATTCTGGAAAACGCCTATGCGATCAACGGTATTGAACCCGAGCCCAAGGGATGGCGCGATATTGCCCATGCCGTTGTCGGCTTTCGCGCGCCGTACCTCTCGACCAGCAAAGGGCTCTATGAGGCCCTGCCTGAAGCCGGCTACCACTATGATGCCAGCGGCGTTTCGAAAGGCCCGGTCGAGCCGCCGACCGGCGGCGGCTTGACCCGCTTTTCGCTGCCGCAGATCCCGGAAGGCCCTGATGGTAGGCTGGTGATCGCCATGGACTACAATCTCTATGTCAGGCATTCCGGCGGCTTCGAGCGGCCGAGCCAGGCAGCCGAGTTCAGCGATCGGACCTACCAGGCCTTCCGCGCCGCCTTCGACAAGCAATATCAGGGCAAGCGCATCCCACTGGTGCTGAGCTTCCACTTCACGCCGATGAACAACGGCGCCTACTGGAACGCGCTGGAGCGCTTTGCCGACGAGACTTGCGTGAAAGCCGACGTCGAATGCATCAGTTTTCGCGATTATGTGCAGCGGCAACGTGGTAGCGAGAGGCAGGCGGCGGTGGGCGGCTGAGCCGCCAACCGTCTATGCAGATAGGATCAAGCTGGGTCGGGTTCCTTTGCCTGTTCCTGACGCTCCATGAAGTGGCGGTCAATGTCGGGCAGCGGCTCGCCGCGAATCGTCGCCTCGAAGGCGCGAAGGCGCTTGTGAACTGACAGAAGCTCGACAATCGTCGACCAAGAATTGACGAGATACTGGAATGAGTTGGTTACCTGACTGAAGGCTGAACTGACCTGGTTGATGAGACCCAGCGTCAGCGTTCCAGCGATCATGGAAGGCACCATCAGGAAGTAGGAGAAGACGTTGTTGGTCTGAAGATAAAGATAGCGGACCACGTTGAAATACACATAGTGGAAATACAGGCGAAAGTAGTTTTGCCGCACACTCGCAAACAGCTCCGCGACGGTCGGCGGCTGCGCCCGGGCCGGATCGTCCTCACCGTAGACGAGTTCCTTGCGATATGCTGCCTCGACGCGCTGGTTACGAAACTGCAAGCCAGGAAGCTTGATGCCTGCGGTCGCAATGATGACTGTACCGAAGACTGCCCAGAAGATCGCAGCCAAAACCAGCGGCTGAGGAACATGACCGATCAATGGCAACTCTGTGACATGCTTAGAATAACTGAGCAGGATCGGCATGAAAGCGATAAGCGTCATGATGGAATCGACGAAGCTAGTGCCAAGGTCTTCCATTATCTTGGAAAACCGCATCGTGTCTTCCTGCACACGCTGTGCAGCGCCCTCAATATGGCGCAGCTTCGGCCAATAGGACATGTAGTAATTGTTCATCGCAGTGCGCCAGCGAAACACCCAGTGGCTGACGAAGAAGTTTGTCAAAACGAACACGGTAACCGCGACAAGAGCGATACCGAGGAAAGTGATTATTTGAGCGTAAAGATCAGCCTCGGTTGCCTTGACCGTTTTGCTAACGATGCCCTGAATGAGGTCCCAGAATGGTCCATACCATGCGTTGATCGCCACGCTTACCTGCACCTGAAAGTAGGTCGTGAACAGGAGCAGCGAACTGCCGAGGATAGACCATTGGTCCCACGGGTGCGGAGAATACCAGTGCCAGAAGCCATAGAATATCAAAACGCCAAGCGCATAGTAGATGTAGAACCAGAGGAACGGAGGCGACCAGAACACCGAGACGCCTATGATGGGCGGCGCGTCGGCAAGAGCCGGAGGCAAGCCGAGAAACGCGCCAAGCTGGTCAGCACCGAGGAACCAGGCTGCCACGAGAACCGCAGTCCAGACGACGGCCGAGATGAAAAACAGCTTCGGCTGCGGGAAGAAGGATACGAACACTGTGGTGAAATCCTCGGTCGGTGCGCAAATCAGCGGGGTTCGGCGGGCATAAAGTCACACATTAGGTGGAAAGCAAATGCCCGTACCCGATGCCCGGCATCGAGCAAGACCACAATCATGGCGATTTTGGCGCGGCCGACCAGGTGATCCCAGCAGATACCAGCAATACGCCAGCAGCGACGATCGAGGCCAGGAAGAAGTTGCCCGAGGCTTGCGCCAGCAGTCCGGCGACGATCGGGCCGACGATCTGGCCGATGCCGAAGGAAGCGGTCATCAGCGCAAAAATCCGGCGCGGCGCCTCCGGCACGAGCTGCCTTGCCGTCTGCAGGCCGAGCGCGGTGATGGCGATGAAGGTGCCGCCGAGCAGGACGCCCGCCAGCAGCGGCCCGGCGGTGCCGCCGATGGCGACGCTGGCGGTGACGCCGACCACCTCGACCAGGCAGCCCACGGCATAGGCGGTATAAAGCCCGATCCGTGCCGCTACCTTCTGCCACAGCCAGACCGAGGGAAAGCCGGCAAGGCCGGTGACCATCCAGACGCTTGCCTCGAAGACGCGGCCGCCGCCGCCCTGGCGCACGATGGCGACCAGGAAGGTCGCCGTCACCACATAGCCGAAGCCGAACAGGCCGTAGGCAACGATGACTTTTGCCAACGACCGGTCCCTCGGCAGTGCCGGTTCGCGGTCGGCCACGCCGCGGCCAGGTGCGGTGCCGCCGGCGAGCAAGGCGACCATCGCAAGGCCGCCGGCGGAAATCGCTGCCGACCACAGCCAGCCCGAAGCCCAGCCGGCATGTTCGGTGACCAGAACCGCCATCAGCGCTGAGGATGCCGCGATGCCGAGGCCGACGCCGCCGAAATGCAGCGCCTGCAGGTCGCTTCTGTTGGCGGCTGCCAGGTGACCGAAGACGATCGAGGCCATGAACACCATGACGAAGGCGCTGGCGAGACCGGCAAGGAAGCGGAGGACGACAAAGGCGGTCATCGTCTCGCTCAGCCCCATCAGGGCGGCGAGCGCAGCACTGGCGGCAAGGCCGCCAAACATCAGCAGGCGCTCGCGCCCATGCGCCCAGCCGCCTGCCGCCGCAAGCGCGCCGACGAGGTAGCCGAGATAATTGGCCGACGCGATCCAGCCGGCATCGGCCGGCGACAGATGCAGTTCTTCCATCATGCCGGGCAGGATCGGGGTGTAGACGAAGCGGCCAATGCCCATGGCAACGGCCATGGCGATCATGCCGGCTACGGCTAGACGCAAGGGTGATGGCGCAGCGTTCATTGCAGCGCACAATAGATTTGGCGGCCGCCGAAACAATCCGCTTTGTGTTGGGCCAGTAGGCTCGCGACTAATGTCTAAGAATCTCAACCACAGCCGATTGCGCCGGTCTCGTAGGCGGTGCGGCGCGCCGTCAGCCGGAACGGCATGTCGCCAAGCTCGCGCTCAGACATGGTGTCGAACACCGGATGCGACAGGGGATCGATCACCCAATTGACGGCGTCGCCGGCATGGCGCGGGCCTTGCCGCGCGCCAACAGCCGCAAAGATCTTGAGCAATGATAAGATCGTCACCATCCTTGCCTCCTCGGCCCACTCGCCGGTCTGACTGTCCCGCTAAAATTTGCTCTATTCCGCCGTCTTTCAATTGAGATTTCGGCCGCGCCGGTTTAGAAAAACTGGAATGGCTATGCTGAACCGCGTCCATCTCAACGGCCTGCGCGCCGTCGAAACCGTCGCCCGCCTCGGCTCGCTGGCGGCCGCTGCCGGCGAGCTCAACGTCTCCGTCAGCGCCGTCAGCCAGCAGATCAACCGCACCGAAAAGCAGCTTGGACAGGCGCTGTTCGAACGAACGGCGAGCGGGCTGGTGCTGACCGAGTTCGGCACGGTTTTTTCCGCCCGGCTGGGCGCCGGTTTTCGCGAGCTGGCGCAGGCGGTGGCGCTGGCCGACGAGGCAAGCCAGTGCACGCTGGTGGTTTCGGTGGCGCCGGCCTTCGCCTCGAAATGGCTGCTGCCGCGATTGTCGCGGCATTTCGACCGCCATCCCAACGTGCTGCTGCGCATCGACGCCTCGGTGCGGCTCGCCGATCTCGAGCGTTCCGACATCGACATCGCCATCCGGCTCGGCGACGGCAAATGGCCGGGCGGCCGGGCGGAACTTTTGTTGGCGCAGGAGGTCTTTCCGGTCTGTGCGCCGGTGATCGCCAAAAAGCTGACGTCGATCGAAGACCTCGCACAGACCTGCGCCATCACCGACGAGCGGGCGATGATCAATTGGGAGAGCTGGTTCAAAGCCGCTGACGTCGAACCAGTCACCTTCCGCAAGGGTGCGCGTTTCACCGACCCGATGCTGTGCCTGGAATCGGCGATCGCCGGCCATGGCGTCATGCTCGGCTGGCAATTGCTGGCCGCCGATGCGCTGGCCGACGGCCGCCTCGTCGCGCCTTTCGGCGTGCGGGCGCAGAGCGGCCTCGGCTACTGGCTGGTGACCTCGGCGACCAAGACCGAAAGCCGCAAGGTGCGCGATTTCAAGATCTGGATCCGCGAGGAAATCGCGGCGACCGTGGCGCAGTTCAGCGCGCTGGAAAGCGCTGCCTAGGGCTGTCCGTCGCGACAGTGCTGGAAAGCACAGCTGCGCCGACCTATGTTGGAAGCTTCACCCCCAAGACCAAGACAGGCAGGATCATGACCACACATTCGCGCGGCGTTTCCGCAACGATCGACCCGGTGAAGCTCGACAGGCTGGCGGAAGTCGCCATCAAGGTCGGGCTGCAATTGCAGCCGGGGCAGGATCTGGTGCTGACCTCGTCGATCGCAGCCCTGCCGCTGACCAGGCGCATCGTCGAGCACGCCTACAAGGCCGGCGCCGGGCTGGTAACGCCGATCTTCAACGATGACGAGATCACGCTGGCGCGCTTCCGCTACGGGGCGGATGCCGGCTTCGACCGCGCCGCCGGCTGGATGTATGAAGGCATGGCGAAGGCCTTTTCCAACAATGCGGCGCGGCTTGCCGTGCGCGGCGAGGACCCGTCGCTGTTGTCGGCGCAGGACCCGGCGAAAGTGGCGCGCGCCAACAAGGCGAACTCGATGGCCTACCAGCCGGCGCTGGAAAAGATCACCGGCTTCGACATCAACTGGAACATCGTCGCCTACCCGGATCTCGCCTGGGCAAAACAGGTCTTCCCCGGCGATGCCGACGATGTCGCCGTGGTGAAGCTCGCCGATGCGATCTTTTCGGCATCACGGGTCGATGTGGAAGACCCGATCGCAAACTGGACGGCGCACAATGCAGCGCTGCGCGGCCGCACAAAGTGGCTGAACGAGCACAATTTCCATGATCTGCATTTCAGCGGCCCGGGCACCGACCTCACCGTCGGGCTGGCCGATGGCCATGAATGGATGGGCGGCGCCTCGACCGCCAAGAACGGCGTCACCTGCAATCCGAACATCCCGACCGAGGAGGTCTTCACCACGCCGCATGCACGGCGCGTCTCCGGCCATGTCTCCTCGACCAAGCCGCTGTCCTACCAGGGCACGCTGATCGATGATATCTCGGTGCGTTTCGAAGAGGGTAGGATCGTCGAGGCCAAGGCTTCGAAGGGCGAGGACGTGCTGAAGAAAGTGCTCGACACCGACGAGGGTTCGCGCCGGCTCGGCGAGGTGGCGCTGGTGCCGCATTCCTCGCCGATCTCGGCCAGCGGCCTGCTGTTCTTCAACACGCTGTTCGACGAGAACGCCGCCTGCCACATCGCGCTCGGGCAGTGCTATTCAAAATGCTTCGTCGACGGCGCCTCGCTCACCCAGGACGAAATCGCCCAGCGCGGCGGCAACAAGAGTTTTATCCACATCGACTGGATGATCGGCTCGGACAAGATCGACATAGACGGCGTGCACAAGGATGGCCGCAAGGTGCCGGTGATGCGCAAGGGTGAGTGGGCGTAAGCTCGCGGAGGGCGGATGGCCTTCGACCTGACGGTCAAGCGAATTTACGAAGCACCCGCGCCCGATGACGGGCAGCGGGTGCTGGTCGATCGCATCTGGCCGCGCGGCATCAGCAAGGAGGATGCCGCGCTGACGCTGTGGCTGAAGGAGATCGCGCCGAGCGATGAATTGCGGAGGTGGTTCGGACATGAGCCGGCGCGATGGGCGGAGTTTCAGGTGCGGTATTCGGTCGAGCTGGATGGGAATAGAGAAGCGGTGGCGAAACTGCGTGGCTTGCTCGGCAAGGCCAAGGTGACGCTGCTTTATGGCGCGCATGACGAGGCGCATAACAATGCGGTGGCGTTGGCGGGGTATTTGCGCGGGACGGGTTGAGAGACAGCGAACCGCTGCATACGCCGCAAGCGAAAGCCTTCACAATTAGCGATCGCCCTCCACGCGTTCGTCATCCTCGTGTCTGCGCTGCGTCGCTTCGCTCCTTGCTACGCCATAGGCTGACGAGGCAGGGCTACGCTACTTCACCACCCCTTCATAAGCCTCCGGCTTGAACCCCACCAAAATCTCATCCCCGACCTCGAGCACCGGGCGCTTGATCATCGTCGGGTTGGCCAGCATCAGCTTCCTGGCCTTCTTCTCGTCGAGCCCTTGCTTGTGCTTGTCGGGCAGTTCGCGGAAGGTCGTGCTGCCCTTGTTGAGCAGCTTTTCCCAGCCAACCTTGCCGATCCATCCATCCAGTCTGCCCACCTCTATCCCCTCGGCCCGGTAGTCGTGAAAACGGTAAGGCACATCGTGGCCCTCCAGCCAGGTGCGCGCCTTCCTGATCGTGTCGCAGGTGGTGATGCCGTACATGGTGATCGTCAAAACGCACTTCCCTTGGGCTGGTGGTCGAATCCGCCGGACAGCCTAAAACCGTCCTTCCCGCTTTGCCAGCACCCCGGTCACATCAGCCCATTTTTAGGGCTTGCCAATACTAAGGAATTTTCCTAAGTATCTTTCTATACCCGTCGACGGACCTCAGGATCGCCCATGCCAAGCCTCCACGCCCCAACTACAAGTCTCCCGCCGATCGACGGCATCTTCCGCGCGCTGGCTGACCCGACGCGGCGGCGCGTGGTCGAGCGGTTGAACCGCAGTCCGGCCTCGGTCACCGAGTTGGCGCAGCCTTTCGAGATGGCGCTGCCTTCCTTCATCGAGCATCTGAAAGTGCTGGAAGGCTGCGGTCTGGTGCGATCGGAAAAAATCGGCCGCACCAGGACCTATCAGCTGGCGCCCGAACCGCTGCAGCTCGCCGAAAACTGGCTGGCCGAACAGCGCACGCTGTGGGAGCGCCGACTCGATCAATTCGACGCCTATGTGATGAGCCTCAAGGAGCAAGAAAAGTGAGCTATCCCTTCAAGCCCGACCCCAGACTGGACCTTGTGCTGGAGCGCAAGCTCGACGCGCCGCGCGAACTCTTGTGGAGCGCGATGACGGTGCCGGAGCATGTCAAGCAATGGTTCACGCCCAAGCCCTGGCTGATCACCGATTGCGAGATCGACCTTCGTCCGGGCGGACTGTTCCGGACGCGCATGCAATCGCCCGACGGCAAGGAGGTCAACGACCGCCATTGCTGCTATCTCGAGATCGTGCCGAAAGAGCGGCTGGTGTGGACCGATGCGCTGCTGCCGGGCTATCGGCCCTCCGGCGAGCCCTTCATCACCGCAGTCATTTCGCTTCAGTCGGATGACAAGGGCACGCGCTACACGGCAACGGCCATCCATCGCGACGAGGCTACCCGCAACAATCATGAAGAGATGGGGTTCTTCGACGGCTGGGGCACGGTGGCCGATCAGTTGGCGCAGTATGTGAAGACCATTTGAGCTTTTCCCACTGCGGCCAGGACTTTGTCCCGGCCGCCTGGTTTTTGGGTCGTGCAGCGAAGTGCGCCGGAACCCTACGGCACCCGGGCTCAGTAGTAGAAGCGCTCTTCGGTGATCTTGCCGTTCTTGACCGTGTACAGGCCAACCTCGTCCATGGTGACCCGTTCGCCGGTGGCCTTGGGCGTTATGTCGAACTTGAAGCGCACCGCGAACTGGTCGCCGTTGACATAGGGGCCTTCGACAGAGCCGCCATGGACTTCGTGGTTCTCTTGCCACCATTCGCCCTTTTGCCTGAGAGCCTCCTTGCCACGGGCGATGGCCATCGGCCCCTCCATGGCTTCGAGGCTGACGATATCATCGGCATTGTACTTTTCACCAGCACCCAGGTGATCCCCCTGCTGGAGCATTTCAGTGAAATCCTTGGCAACATCCGCGATGGTCATGTGTGTTCCTCCTGTTCAGACTGGTTTGAAGTAGGGAAGCTCTTGCCGGCCCGCCACCTTTACCCGCACGACAGCTGACAAGGTGTGTCAGGACGATGATATAGCGCGGCTGTGTGACGACGATTGCGGCGGCGTCGGACAGCGACTTCGGTTGCAGACAAAAGCCAATTCCGCAATGCTGGGTGCATGTGCAACCTCTACAACATCACGACGACGCAAGAGGCGGTCCGCCAATGGACCCGCACATTGCGCGATATCAGCGGCAACCTCGAACCTTCGCTTGATGTCTATCCCAATCAACCTGGGCTTGTCGTTCGCAACAGGACGGATGGGGAGCGTGAACTGGCGAAACTGCTTTGGGGTTTGCCAACGCCGCCCGAGCGCATGAAAGGTAAGGCCGACTACGGCACCACCAACGTTCGCAATCCGCAATATTCGCACTGGCAGCAATATGTGGGCGTCGAGCACAGATGTGTCGTGCCGGTGACCAGCTTTGCCGAGCCCAGCCCTGCGGCGAACGATAAAGACCCGGAAACAGGAATCCAGCGAAATTACTGGTTTGCCCGTGGCGAGAGCCGGCCGTTGTTCTTCTTCGCTGGTTTCTGGACGTCTTGGCAGGGCGTGCGAAAGGTCAAGGACGGTCCCGGCGACTTCGAGCTATACGCCTTCATGACCACCAAGCCTAATGCTCTCATTGCGCCGATACATGAGAAGGCTATGCCCGTGATCCTCACCACGCCGGAGGAAACCGAGGCTTGGCTGACGGCGCCATGGTCGGAAGCACGGCGTTTGCAGCGGACGGCGCCCAACGACGCGTTGGTGATCGTTGAGAAGCCAGCCACACAGATCAAGTTCCCACCACAGGCCCCGGCCCAAGGGTCTCTGTTTTAGCCCGAAATCGGCTCTCCTCAATCGTCGTCTCGCCAGATTACCCGGCGAACCATGCGGATTTCGACAAGACGTCTGACGCGAATTTTAAGGCGTTCAGCAGCGCTTGGCAGAATGATGCCTGCATCGAGCTCACGACCTTTGCAGCGCTCGCACCGCATGTGCCGCTCCACATCCCAAAAGGGGATATCACCAACCAGCTTTGCGAGATCGCCAGGCAGATAGTGTCGAGTGATGTTGCAGTTCCGACATCGAACACGAATTAGCTGCCCGACTTCATGCGCCAAGCAGAGGGTTTGCACATTTCGGCGCGGTCGGGTGCTTAGTTCGGGCATCCCGCAAAGTAGGAATATGTTCCTTTGCGAGTCAATTCACACTTAATTCCACCTTGGCGATCTTCACAGCAGGTTAAATCCAACCGTCGATGAAGGGATTGGGTTGGATCAGCTTGGCAGCATAGGGCAGTTGGCACCACGGCGCAGGCTGATATGCGCCACGTCGCCGACGCTGAATTGAAAGCCCTCGGCCTGGCGCGGCGCATCGATCACCACCGGCAATCCCTGCCCCAGCTCAGCATGCAGCCGCAGCGTGCGGCCGTGGAAGACGATGGAGTTGACGCGCGCCGGCGCGGTGCCGGCGGCGGCATCGGTGGTGGCCAGCAAGTCCTCGGGGCGAACGCCGATGGTGCGCTCAGTGCCTTCGCCGGGTGTGTCGCCGGTTTCAGATGTTGCTTCCAGCGAAAGCCCGCCAGCGGCGAAGCGCAGGCGGTCGCCGTCGCGGCCGATGAAGCGCGATTGCAAGAGGTTCATGGTGCCGATGAAGCTTGCGACGAATTTCGTCGCCGGCCGGTCGTAAAGCGTAGCCGGCGGCGCGATCTGTTCGATGCGGCCCTTGTTCATGACGACGATGCGGTCGGAGATCGACAGCGCTTCGGTCTGGTCGTGGGTGACCATGACGAAGGTGGTGCCGAGCCGCGACTGCAGCCGCTTCAGTTCGACCTGCATCTGTTCGCGCAGATGCGCATCGAGCGCCGACAGCGGTTCATCGAGCAACAGAACGCGCGGCTCGCAGACTATGGCTCGGGCGAGCGCGACGCGCTGGCGCTGGCCACCCGACAGTTCGGAAACGCGGGCGCCGAGCTTGTCGGCGAGGCCGACCATGTCGAGGGCTTCGCGGACGCGCTTTGCCTGCTCGGCGCCGGACAGTTTGCGCAGCGACAGGCCGAAGCCGACATTCTCGGCGACGTTCATATGCGGGAACAGCGCATAATCCTGGAACACGGTGTTGACGGGACGGTCGAACGGCCTGAGCGCGGTGATGTCGCGACCATCGAGCAGCACCTTGCCGCTCGACGGGCTCTCGAAACCGGCAATGACGCGCAGGCTGGTGGTCTTGCCGCAGCCCGAGGGCCCGAGCAGGGTGATGAACTCGCCGCTGATAATGTCGAGATCGACGGCGTCGAGCCCGACAATGCCGCCGGGGAAAACCTTCGAGACCGTGTCCAGGCGTACCAGCGCATCAGGCGCCATCGCGAACCTCGGACGGCTTGGTGGTGTTGACCCAGAGGATCTGGCAAGGCTCGGTGCCGGGATTGCGGAAGGCGTGCAGAAGCGTGCTCTTGAAGGCAAAGGAGTCGCCGCTCTTCAGCACGTATTTTGTCGAGTCCACCACCAGTTCGACCTCGCCCGACAGGACATAGCCGAACTCGTGACCGATATGCGCGTAGGCTTCCGCCGTGCCGCCATCGGCTTCCACGGTCACCAAGAGGCCGGTCAGCGCCGCGCCCGGCGGCGACAGCAGCGCCTTGGCGATGCCTTCCGACTTGACCGGGAGCTGCCGCCTTTTGTCGGCGCGCACGCAATAGAGATCGTTGGCGGCTTCGTTGCCGTCGGTGATCAGCGCCGAAGGCTCGATGTCGAGCGCGGCCGCAAGCGGCCAGATCACCTTGACGCGCAGCGAAGACAGGCCGCGCTCGATCTGGCTCAGCGCACCGATGGAGACGCCGGCTTTTGCTGCCAGCTCGGCCAGCGACAAATTGCGCTCCAGCCGCAGCGCCCGCACGCGCCGGCCGACGCGAATGTCGGCGTCGGCCTTGGGCTTCTCGGTTGCGTCGTCAAGCATGTCCATGCGTGGGTCCTTGTAACTGTCCTATTGGCGCGGCGCAGCGCCGAAGAGCTCCCCCTTCTCCCCTTGTGGGAGAAGGTGTCGCCGAAGGCGACGGATGAGGGGTGTTCCAGCGGAGTGAGACGTTGGCGTTCCCTGGACCACCCCTCATCCGTCTCGGCGCTATCGCGCCGATCCACCTTCTCCCACAAGGGGAGAAGGTGAGGTCTGCGCTGCTCACCCCCCCGCCTTCACCTTCTCGAACATCTTCGCCACATCGTCGTTCTGCTTCATCGGGCCGGTGAAGATGGTGGTCTTCAGCATCACCTCCGGGTCGGCCGGCAATTGCAGCTTGTCCAGTTCGTCCTTCGCCACGCCGGCGAAGGCGGTGCTCAGCGAGCTGCCATAGCCGTAGGCTTGGATCAGGTACTTACCCGAGTCGGCGTCGAGCCGGCTGTTGATGAAGTCATAGGCGAGGTCGACGTTTTTGGCGTCCTTGAGCATGACGAAGCCGCAGGCCCAGGTCAGCATGCCCTCCTTCGGCTTCATGAACTCGACCGGCACGCCCTGCTTCTTCAGCGAGGTTGCCGACGCGTTCCAGGTCATGGCGGCGACCAGCTGGCCGCTGGCCAGCGCCTGTTCGACCGAGGTCATGTCGGTGGTGTAGTTGGAGAGCAGCGGACGCTGCTCGCGCAATTTTTCCGCCACCTTGTCCATCTGCTCCGGCGTCATATCGAAGGGGTTTACGCCGGCCAGAAGTGCTGCAACGATCGGCGTGTCATGCACGGCATCGATGGTCGCCATGCGGCCGGCATATTGCTTGTCCCACAGAAGGTTCCAGCTCGCTTCCGGGTTCTTCACCAGATCGGTGCGGTAGAGGATCGAGGTGTTGCCCCAGTCCCACGGCACCATCCAGACCTTGCCGTCGCCGGCCTGGATGTCGGGCAGGTTCTTGAACACCGGGAAGATCGAATCCCAGTTCTTGATGCGCTTGGTATCGATCGGCTGCAGCAGGCCTTCCTTGTTCCAGCGCGCCACCTTGTCGTAGCAGGGATGGGCGATATCGGGGCGGAAGCCGGCCTTGACCTTGGTGAAGGCATCGTCGTCGTCGCCGAAGATCGAGGCCTCGACGCCATCGGGATGGGCCGTCAGGAAGCTCTTGTTGAAGTCTGGCAGTTCATAGCCGGACCAGGTGAAATATTGCAGCTTGTCGGCGGCGAAGGCGACAGTCGACGACAGGACGATTGCAAGCGCGGCAAGCCCGGTGCGGGCTGTCTTTGCAGTGATCGATTTCGGGCCAGTGATCGATTTCAGCCCAGTAATTGATTTCGGGTCGAATGCCATTTCGGTTCTCCTCTTTTGTTATGGTTCAGGCTGGACTGGTGGGCGCCGTCCGACGGGCTGTGCTCAGCCCGCGATGGCGCAGGATTTCGGCGATGCCGGCGATGATGACGGACACAGCAAGGATAGCTGTCCCCAGCGCCATCACGGTCGGCAGCGAGCGAGGAAAACGCAGTTGGCTCCAGATGTAGAGCGGCAGCGTCGGCTCGGTGCCGGCGAGGAAGAAGACGACGATGAACTCGTCGAAGGAAATCAGAAAGGCCAGCATGAAGGCCGAGACGATGGCCGGCAGCGAGAGCGGCAACATCACCCGCCGGAAGGTCGTCCAGTCGGAAGCGCCGAGATCGAGTGCGGCCTCGCGAATGGTTTTCGGAATTGCGGCAAACCGGCTGCGCATGATCACCACGGTGGTCGGCAGCGCCACCAGTATGTGGCCGAGAACGATGGCGATGCGCGACGGGCCGAGGCCGATGAGATTGACGAGGATCAGCAACGATATGCCGACGATGACGCCGGGGATCAGGATCGGCAGCCTGGAGATGGCGCTGATGGTGGCGGCGAGCGGCGAACGACCGTAGAGGTCCATATAGGAGACGGTGATGCCGCAGAGCGTGGCGCCGGCGGCGGCCACGACGCCAATGACGAGACTGTTCAAAAGCGCGCCGGACAGCGCCGGATTGCCATAGAGCGTGGCATACCATTCGAGCGTGAAGCCCTGCAGCGGAAACGCGGCCTGGATGGAGTTGTTGAAGGAAAACAGCGGGATCAACAGCACCGGCAGATAGAGGAAGACGAGATAGGCAAGCACATAGACGCCGAGCCAGCCGCGGCCATCATCTCTCCGCGCCGCGCTCATGTGCGGCTGCCGAATTTGCGGTCGGCGCCGCGTGCGACCAGCACCACGCAGAGGATGACCAGCATCACGCAGACTGAAAGTGCCGCCCCGAACGGCCAGTCATTGGCCTTGCCGAACTGCGACTGGATCAATGTGCCGATCATGGTGCTGGCGGGACCGCCGACCATGGCCGGGGTGACATAGTCGCCGACCGTCGGCACAAAGACGACGAGGGCGGCCGCCAGAACGCCCGGCATCGAATTGGGCAAGACGACGCGGCGAAACGCCGTGTACGGTCTGGCGCCGAGATCGGAGGCGGCTTCGAGCAGTGATTTCGGGATGGTGTCCAGCGCCACATAGATCGGCAGGATGGCGAAGGGCGCATAGGCATGCGCCAGCGTGACGACCACCGCCGCCGGCGTGTTGAGGAAGGCCAGCGTCGGCTCCGACCAGATGCCGCTTTCGATCAGCGCCGAGTTCAACACGCCATTGTAGGCCAGCACGATCTTCCAGGCGAAGACGCGCAGGAGATAGCTGGTCCAGAACGGCAGCGTCACCAGGAACAAAAGCAGGCTGCGGCGGCGGCCGGCATAGAAGGCGAGATAGTAGGCGACGGGATAGGCGGTGACGACGGTTGCCAGCGTCACCAGGCCAGCGATCACCAGCGAGCGCAGCGTCACCGTCCAGTAGAGCGGATCGGAGACCACGGTGATGAAGTTGCCTGCGGTGAAGCCGGCGCCGAGCAGCGAACCGTCATTACCGCGAAGTGAGAGGAAGAGCACAAGGCCAAGGGCAAACAGGATCAGGAACAAGGTGACCAGCCCGCCCGGCAGCAACATGGCGAAGCGGAAGCCTCGGGACGACCCTGCCGGCGCTTCTGTTGCAACGATGCTCGACATCGGACTGCTCAACGGAAATATGAAATCGGCTTAGCTTTTTTCATATTTGTGAAACTGTCAAGCTGAATCCACGAGGCCTAGGCGACCGGCGCCCAATCAGCGCTCGAAGGCGTCGAGCATCCGGTACCAGGCGATGGTCGCGGCGACGCCGACCTGGCGGAAGGCGTGGAACGGAATCGGCCGGACCGGCGACAGCGGGAACGGCAATTGATTGACATCGCAGCCCGCGAGGTAGCCCGCCATGCGTTTTCCCAGCGCGGTCATCAGGCCGACGCCCCTGCCCTGGCAACCAACTACGGCGAGCAGGCCCTTTTCCGGCTCATGGATGTGCGGCAGGTGATCCGGCGTCATCGCCACACGACCGAACCAGCGTTTCTCGATCGAGATATGGGCCAAGGCCGGATAGAGCCGCACCAGCGCGCGCTGCAGATGCGCCCAGTCGGCCTCGCTCCTCGGCCGCGCCATGCGGCCGCGGCCGCCAAGCACCAGATGGCCGTCGGCTGTTTTGCGGTAGTAGACGAGAATGCGCCTGGAGTCGGACACCGCCTGCCCTTCCGGCAGGATCGTCGCCGCAAGGTTGGACGACAGCGGCGCGGTCGCGACCTGGAAGGAATGCAGCGGCACGATCGTTTCGGCGAGGCCCGGAAGCAGTCCATCGGTATAAGCGTTCGTCGCCAGGACAACCGCTTTCGCCCGCACCTCGGCGCCGTTTTCGGTTGAAACACCCCAAAGGCCGCCCTCCTTGCGGAGTTTCACCACCTTCTGCCGCTCGGCAATGCTGGCGCCGGCGGCGGCAGCGATGCGCGCCAGTTCCACTGTATAGGCGAGCGGATCGATGACGCCGGCGCGGCGGTCGAGCCAGCCGCCGAGATAGCCTTGCGCGCCGGTCATATCGGCGATCTCGCTTTCATTCAGAAGCCGGACATCGGCGCCACGCGCCCGCCATTGAAGATCCCTGTTCGCCGCCGCTTTCAATGCGGTTTCGGTATGCGCGGCCTGGATCCAGCCCTTGCGCGTGAACGGCACCGCCAGCTTTTCGTCGCGGATGAGATCGAACACCGTATCCGCCGCCGAGGCGGCGAAATCGACCAGCGCCCGGCCACGCTCGGGGCCGAAGTGCTCGAGCAGCCATTCGGGATCATATTTCAGGCCGGGAATGACCTGGCCGCCATTGAGGCCCGAGGCGCCCTGGCCGATCTCGCCGGCCTCCAGCACCTGTACACCGAGACCGAGCCGGGCTGCGTGCAAGGCGGTCGACAGGCCCATGAAGCCGCCGCCGACGATGGCAACGTCGACCGGCGCAGTGACGAGCAACTGGAAGGCGGATGCGGTCTGCGGCTTCTGCCAGATCGGAACGGAAAACGGTGTGGGCAAGGCTTCACCTGGAGTATGCGGAAAATGAAAATTCTAGTGCTAGTTTCATTTTTTTGAAAGAGCGGGCCTCATGTCAGAACCGACAATTGCCTGCGCCACGGGATAGACCTTTGGCGTGAATCCGGTGAAAGTGCCGCGGCCCAGCTGCCATCTCGATCATCAAAGGACCGTAAGCCATGACGAACCCAACGCAGCTTCCCGCCGACGGGTTCTTCATCGGCCGAGCCAGGGCAAGCGATGCCTCGCATCCTCTGGTGGTCACCGTGCGCGACGGGATCGTTTTCGACGTCACCTCGACCACCGCACCCACAGTGCGCGACATCTGCGAGATGGCCGATCCGGCCGGACACGTGCGCTCTGCCAAGGGCGAACCGATCGGCTCGCTCGACGCGATCGCCGCCAACAGTTTTCAGGCCACCCGCGATCCGGCAAAACCCTATCTGCTCTCGCCTGTCGACCTGCAGGCGGTGAAGGCGTCGGGCGTGACCTTCGTGGTCAGCCTACTGGAACGCGTCATCGAGGAGCAGGCGCGCGGTTCGGCGGAAAAGGCCGACGCCATCCGCGCCGACATTGCCGGGCTGATCGGCCACGATCTGTCGAAGCTGAAGCCCGGCTCGCCCGAAGCGATGGAGATCAAGGCCAAGCTCATCCAGCGCGGCGCCTGGTCGCAATATCTGGAAGTCGGCATCGGCCCCGACGCCGAGATCTTCACCAAATGCCAGCCGATGGCGTCCGTCGGCTTCGGCGCCGATGTCGGGCTGCATCCTGTCTCCACCTGGAACAACCCCGAGCCGGAGATCGCCATGATCGCCGCCAGCACCGGCAAGATCGTCGGCGCGACCATCGGCAACGACGTCAATCTGCGCGACGTCGAGGGACGCTCGGCGCTGCTGCTCGGCAAGGCCAAGGACAACAATGCCTCGGCCTCGCTTGGGCCCTTCATCCGGTTGTTCGACGCAAGCTTTTCCATCGACGATGTCAAGCGCGCCACGGTGCGGCTGCAGGTCGAGGGCGAGGACGGGTTTTCGCTGGAGGGCGCGAGCTCGATGGCCGAGATCAGCCGTTCGCCCGAAGAGCTGGTCGCGGCCGCCATGGGGCCGCACCACCAGTATCCCGACGGCTTGGCGCTTTATCTCGGCACCATGTTCGTGCCGTCGAAGGATCGCGGCGAGAAGGGCAAGGGATTCACCCACAAGATCGGCGACATCGTCACCATCTCGTCGGAGAAATTCGGCGCGCTGGTGAACCGCGTGCTTCTGTCGCCCGATTGCCCGCACTGGACCTACGGCGCCAGCCATCTCATGCGGGACCTCGCCAAGGCCGACCTGATCTGATTTCGGAGCAGCGGGACGAACGGATAGCCGATAAACGTTCGTATCCGGTCCCTGTAAGCCGTTTGTTAGCGGAATCCGGGTGACTGTATCGGAAATTCGCTCCAGGATCGGGGCGCGGTCTGTGGGGGCCGAATCGCATGCTCGGTTTGCCGATGATATCGGTGCGCAATCTCGCCATGCGTTATGGCGGCGTTGTCGCGCTCAGGGATATGAACCTGTCTGTCGGACAGGGGACGATCCATGCTGTCGTCGGTGAAAGCGGCGCCGGCAAGTCGACGCTGGTGAAGGTGCTTGCCGGCGTGCTCCGGCCCAACAGCGGCACCATCCGCGTCGGCGACCAGATGGTCACCGTCGACAGCCCGATCGCTGCACGCAAGCACAGCTTCGGCGTCGTCCACCAGGGGCTCAGCCTGTTTGCCGACCGCTCGGTGCTGGCCAATCTGTTCGTCAATCGCGAGCCGTTGCGCAATGGCTTCGTCTCCAGGCGCGAGATGGAGGCACGCAGCCGCACCTTGCTTCGGCAACTCAAGCTCGACGTCGATGTCCACGCTCCTGTGGGACAACTCGGCATGGGCGAACGGCAATATGTCGAACTCGGCCGCGCAATTCTGGACGGCCCGAGGCTGCTGATCCTCGATGAACCGAATTCTGCGCTCGACCGGCGCCAGACCGAGCACCTGTTCACCGTACTAAGAGACCTCAAGGCCAAGGGCACGAGCGTGCTCTATGTCTCGCACCGGCTGGAGGATGTGTTTGCGATCGCAGACCAGGTCACCGTGATGCGCAACGGCCGTGACGTGCTGACAAGTGGGCGCTCGGCGTTGAGCGAAGCCGATGTGATCGACGCCATGATCGGCCAGCAGCGCGGCAGCCTGTTCCCGCCTGCACTGCCGGCCAATGCCAGCACGATAAGGCCGCGGATCACGGTGGAGGGTCTGAGCGGCGGCCGGATTTCCGGCGTCAGCTTCACCGCCCGCTCCGGCGAGATCCTCGGCTTGGCCGGGCTTGAGGGGTCAGGCGTTGAACACCTGTTCGAGATGCTGTTTGGCCTGCGCAAGGCGCAAAGCGGCAGGGTGCGGCTCCCCGACGGCTACGGCTTGCCTGGAAATCCGACCGAAGCGGCGCGGCGCGGCATCGGCCTGGTGCCGGCCAACCGCCTGTGCAACGGCCTGATGCCCGACAGGTCGCTGGCCTTCAACATAGGCAACATCGCTACCGGCGCCCGCAACTGGGGGTCGCGCCGCTACTCGCCCAAGGCGGCGATCGCCGCCGCCGCAAGGCAGATCGATGCGCTGCGCATCAAGGGCCTGCCGGACGCGCCGGTGAATTCGCTGCTGGCCGGCGATCAGCAGAAGATCGTAATCGCCAAATGGCTGGAGACGGCGCCGCAAGTGCTGCTCCTAGACAATCCGGCTGGCGGTATCGAGGCGGCTGCCAAGCGCAAGATCTATGCGCTGATCCGGCAGATGGCGGCCAATGGCTGTATCGTTTTGCTGCGTTCGGTCGAGCCGTCCGAACTGACCAACCTCAGCAACCGCGTCCTTGTCTTCCACCGCGGCCGGGTCGCCGGCGAGCTGTCCGGCCCCGAGATGAAGCGAAGGACAGTGCTGCAACTGACCACCACCGGCGAGATGCCGGAGGCGGAGCGGCCGAAAAAGAAGCTCGTGGGAGCCATGGCATGACACGATTGGATCCCATGCTACAGCTTGCCGGTTCGGCTGCCCACCCGAAGCGCAACCTTCGCCTGCCCGTCGAACTCAGGCCGCTCATCGGGCTCGTTGTCCTGGTGGCGATTACAGGCTTTGCCCGGCCGGATTTCCTCGATGAGGCCAATGTGCTGTCGTTGCTGGAAACCGCTGCGTATCCCGGCATGCTGGCGATCGGCATGGTGTTCGTGCTCGCACTCCGCGAGATCGACCTTTCCGTCGGCTGGATATTCCATCTCGCGGCCCTTCTCACCGCATTCCTTCTGGCCGCCGGCATCGACCCGTGGCTTGCCGCCCTTGCCGGCGTGCTGCTCGGCGCCGGGCTCGGCCTCGTCAACGGCCTGCTGGTGGTGGCGCTGCGACTGCCGGCCATCGTCGTTACGCTGGGCACCTTTGCAATGTTCCGGGGCCTGGCGGCGGTGGCCGTCAAGATGCAAGCGACAGCTCCGGCCAGCCCAGGCGGCGACTTCTTTGAGATCGTTCACGGCAAGCTGTTCGGCCTTGTGCCGACGGCTGTCTTTGTCTTCGTCACAATGGCGGTGGTGATGCACCTCGTGCTTCACCGCAGCCGCTTCGGCTACCGGATCCAAGCCGTCGGCAGCAATCCGCAGGCGGCGCTCTATGCCGGCATCCCGACAGGTGCTGTGCGGCTGCAGACGCTGGTGCTGATGGGCGTCATCTCGGGGCTGGCGGGCGCGCTGTGGCTTGGCTCTCCCGTTACCGACGTCGACCAAGGCGGCGGTTTCGTGCTGATGGCGATTGCCGCGGCGATCATCGGCGGCACCTCGCTTTCCGGCGGGCGCGGCACCGTCTTCGGTGCGGTGATCGGCATGCTGATCGTCCAGGTCATCTTGAGCGGCGTTACCCTGTTCGGCATCGACGCCGCATGGAGCCCGTTCGTGATCGGCGCGGTGATGGTGCTGGCGCTCGCGCTCGACCGGCTGGCCAAGGTGCTGCGCAACCGCCAGGCCGAGCGCTTTCAGGAAAATCCGCGCGCCTGAGTTTAAGCCCCGCCTGCTTGCCGGGAAATATCTCTATCTCTTGGTTGACGCAATTCCGGACGGAAAACCGTTTCACACTTTTCCTGGAATTGCCCTCTAACTGATGCGATCTGATGGGATCGATGATGGCGCGTTGCATCGCGCCACCATCCATTGGGCGGATGGAGGCTTGCCATCGGCCGCAAAAGAAGATGCTCTGCGCATCCGGGTCGGCGCTGGCAGGAGGAGAGGAACAAGGGCATGGCCCGGATCATCGCCGGACGTGGAGGTCGTTTTTCAACATGGGAGGAAAGCAAATGCTGACGAGGCTACGATTACTCGTGCTTGGCTTGATTGTGGCGCTGGCCGTTCCGGCGGCGGCACAGGCCAAGACGTTCTACTGGATTTCGCATGGCGGCCCGGCCGACCCGGTCTGGACCTACTTCCTGGCCGGCGCCAAGCAATGGGCGAAGGACACCGGCAACACCGTCAACACCTCGTTCCACAATGGCGACGTTGCCTCGCAGCAGGAGGCCGTGCGCGCCGCGATCTCGGCAAAGGCCGACGGCATCGTTACCACCAGCCCCGATCCGGGCAGCCTGATCGAAATCGCCAAGGAAGCCAACACCGCCAAGATCCCGATCATCAACTTCAACACGCCCGATCCCAAGGCAAGCTTCGACGCCTATGTCGGCGGCGACAACGTCACCTTCGGCAAGCACTGGGCGCAATATCTGGTCGACAAGGGCCTGGTGAAGAAGGGCGACTTCGTCTGGATGCCGGTCGAAATCCCCGGCGCCACCTACGGCGTCCAGGAAGAGGAAGGCATCAAGAGCGTCTTCGAACCGCTGGGGATCACCTATGAGATCACCGAAGCGACCCTCGACCAGGCCGAAGCCATCAACCGCATGGTCGACTATCTCACCGCCAACAAGGCCAAGGTCAAGGCAATCATCGGCCTCGGCGATCTGGTCACCGGCTCGATCAAGCGGGTGTTCGACCAGGCCGGCATCAAGCCGGGCGAAATCCCGGTCGTCGGCTGGGGCAACTCGCTCGACACCACCCAGGAAGTGCTGACCGGCTACGTCAATGCCGGCCAGTGGCAGGACCCGCAGGCGACCAGCTACGTCGCGCTGTCGCTGGCCAACATGGCGGCGTCAGGCATTCCTCCGGGCTTCAACGTCATCACCGGCGCGCTCTATGAAAAGGACACCGCGCAGGTCTACGACGACATCCTGTCGGGCAAATAACCCAGACCTTCAACAGTCGCGGCCGCAGCCGCGGTCGCGACTGTCTTTTCGCCGAGCCCTTCGCGTTGCGCGCTGGGCTCAGCCTTCCCCTTCCTGTCGCGGGTTATCAGTGGAAAACCGTTCGCTCATCCAACGCCTGATCGCGAGGCCGGAATTCGGGCCCTTCGTTCTGCTCATCGTCGAAATCGCGGTGTTCTGGAGCATCAACCACGATTTCCTGTCGCCGCAGAACATCTCCAACACGCTGGCCTTCACCGTCGAGCTCGGGCTGATCGCGCTGGCGATGACGCTGTTGATGACATCGGGTGAATTCGACCTGTCGGTCGGCTCGCTGTTCGGCTTTTCGCCGGTGCTGATGTGGACGCTGTTCAACAGCGGTCTGACCTCGCTGGAGGTCGGCTTCCTCGCCGCGCTGCTGATCGCCGCCTTCATCGGCCTGGTCAATGGCTGGTTCGTCACGCAGTTGAAAATCCCATCCTTCCTGGTGACGCTCGGCATGCTGCTGGTGGTGCGCGGCACCGCGCTGTTCGTCACCGACGGCTTTCCGCAGCGGACGTGGAGCGCCGAGGGCAGCTGGCTGGCCGAAGCGCTGGTCGGTGATTTCTTCATCGGCCCGTTCCGCATCTACATGTCGCTCTTCTGGTTCATCGCGGCGGCCATCGCACTGGGCTACGTGCTGACGCAAAGCCGGACCGGCAACTGGATCCAGGCAGCCGGCGGCAATCCAGGCGCCGCAAGGGCGCGCGGCGTCAACGTCAGCGGCGTCAAGATCGGCCTGTTCGTGCTGTCGTCGGTGATGGCTTCGCTTGCCGGCGTCATCTCGTCGCTGCGCACGTCGGCCGCCAACCCCAACAGCGGCACCGGCTACGAGCTCGAAGTCATCGCCATGGTGGTGATCGGCGGCACGGCGCTGACCGGTGGGCGCGGCACCATCATCGGCACCGTGCTCGGCATCCTCATCCTGCGCGTCATGCGGAACGGCATCGTGCTGATCGGCGTGCCCGGGCTGGCCTACAACATCTTCATCGGCGCCATCATCCTCGGCATGATGGCGCTGCACTCATGGCTGGAACGCCGGCATCAGGCAGGGACCTAGAACCATGGCTGAACCGCTCATCCGCATGTCCAACATCAAAAAGTCCTACGGGCGCGTGCAGGCGCTCGAAGACGCCAATTTTCATGTCAACGAAAGGGAGATCGTCGGCCTGCTCGGCGACAATGGCGCCGGCAAATCGACGCTGATCAAGGTGTTGTCGGGGGCGGTGCCGCTGACCAGCGGCGACATTTTCATCCGCGGCAAGAAGGTCAATCTGCGCAGCACCAGCGACGCCATCGCGCACGGCATCGAGACGATCTACCAGGATTCGGCACTGGTGACGCAGCTGTCGATCGCGCGCAACCTGTTCCTCGGCCGCGAGCCGATCAAACCGCCGCGCTTTTTGAACCGCATGGACCAGGAGGCGATGAACAATGTCGCCCGCGACCTGTTGAAACAGGTCGGCATCTCCAAGAACATCCCGCCGACGACGCCGATCGGCTCCCTGTCCGGCGGCGAGCGGCAGGCCGTCGCCATCGCGCGCGCCATGCACTTCGACAGCGACCTGATCATCCTCGACGAGCCGACCAACAATCTCGGCGTCGCCGAGACGCAAGGCGTGCTGAGCTTCGTGCGCAACGCGCGCGATTCCGGGCATTCCTGCATCTTCATCGCCCACAACATCCACCATGTCTTCCAGGTGGTTGACCGCATCGTCGTCATGCGCCGGGGCAAGGTGGTGGCCGACGACATCGACCCGAAGAAGACCAGCGTGGCCGAGGTCGAACGCATCATCACCGGGATGTCGGACAAGGAGATCCGCGACGCCATCATCGAAGGCGGGCCATCGCACGGCTGAACCGTCTTCGCGCCGTCTGGCACGGAAACGCATCCGCTCTAACTCGTTGTAGAGCATGACCTTTTGACAAAACGGTTCCCGTTTGTCCGAGAAAACCGGTTCCCACTTTTCGGGATCATGCTCTATGACTACAGCCATGAAAGCCACCGTTGCCGACATAGCCAGGAGCTGCGGCCTGTCGACCGCGACCGTCGACCGGGTTCTGAACAACCGAGCCGGCGCGAGCGCCGCCAACCGCCAACGGGTGATGGAGGCGGCCAAGCAGCTCGGCTATTTGCCGGTGGTCGATCAGGTGACGCTGCCGTCGCGGCCGGCGCATCTTGAATTCTTCCTGCCGATCGGCGCCAACGGTTTCATGATCGACCTCGCCGGGCACATCGAGGACTATGCGGGACGCCTGCCGCTGGTCGCCTCGTGCCGGATCCACAATCTCGGCGGCATCTCGCCGGCAGCGCTGCAGGCGGCGGTTGAAAATCTGTCGCTGAAGGCCAATGGCGTCGGCGTCATTGCCGTCGATCATCCGCGAACGCGCAACATATTGCGCGATGTGGTCGAGGCAGGCATCCGCCTTGTCACGCTGGTCTCCGACGTTCCAGCCGCCCCGCGTTCGGCCTATGTCGGCATCGACAACCGGGTTGCCGGACGCACGGCGGCGCTGTTGATGGGGCGCTTCCTCAACGGCCGCCAGGGTCATCTGGCGATGGTCGTCGGCTCGCGTTCCTATCGCGGGCACGAGGAGCGCGAAATGGGTTTTCGGTCGGTGCTGACAGAGGAATTCCCCAATCTCACGGTCTCGAGTGCGGTCGAGATCAATGACGAACCCGAAGGCAGCTACACAGCAACGATGCAGGCGCTGCACAACGAGCCGGAACTGCTCGGCATCTATTGCGTCGGGGCCGGGCGCTCAGGTGTGGCGAGAGCGCTGCTCGAGGCCAAGCCAAAGAAGAAGCCGGTCTTCATCTGCCACGACCTGACCAAGGAAACGCGCGGCTATCTCGTCGACGACCTCGCCGATGTCGTCATCGACCAGAATGCGCGGCTGATCGCGGAGCAATCTGTGATCCGCCTGCTCGGCTCGATCGCGTCCGCCGCGCCCTACCTGACGAAGAAGTTCATCGAGCCACGGCTGATCTTCAAGGAAAACGTGCCGGTGCAGTGAAGTCGCGCCGTGGCGGTTTCTCCGATTTGTACGACAAGTCGGGGTAGATGCCGCAAATCTGCACAGCAGCCATGCAACTTTCATTGTTGCCGAATCATTGGGCAACCCGTACTCATCTGGGTGTCGGCCATCTACTCCTCCCAGATGCGATGCCGACGCTGAGCGCGGTGCACCTCCTCCCGCATCTCGTTCGAAATCGAGCCCGCTGCCACCTCCTCCCGGCAGCGGGCTTTTTTCATTCTCAAACGAATCTAAATTAGAGTTGACGGGCAAGTTCGGAGAATAGCCAAAAGCCCCGCCGGATGATGGGGACTCCTCAACTCCGAAAGCTGGAATTCAGCGCGCCCTGAAAGAGCTGATCAGGCCTTCAGCCATGCGCACGAACTGCGTGCTGGGGCCCTGGCAGCCCATGGTCTGCACGCTGACGCGCGCCCCTTCGAACAGCAGCGACAGCGTATCGGCCAGAAGCTCGGCCTGACCGATGCCCGCATCCCGGCACAGCGCAACGAGGCGATCGCGCTGAGCGCTCTTGAGCTCCTTGATCACGCTCCTGGCGGGATGGTCCGGCTCGGTCAATTCGGCGGCGGCATTGGCCATGTCGCAGCCGCGACCGTCAGCCGCCAGGCAAGCAGCGGCCATGCGAATCCAGGCATGCAACTGGGCGAGCTTGTCGCCGGGATGCTCAGCCTCGAATTGGTCCCACATCGCGGCGCCTTTTGCCGCCGACGCGCGCAGGCATTGGACGATCAGTTCGTCCTTCGACTCAAAATGACGGTAGAGCGTCATCTTGTTGGTGCCGGCGGCTTCCGTGATTGCGTCGACACCGACGCCCTTGATGCCATGCTTGTGAAACATGTCCTGCGCCGTCTCCAGGATTCGGTCCCGGGGGCGCACGCGATCGGTAATGCCGTCTGCCATCGCAGTCTCCTTGTCTCCCTAAAAATTCGGTTCACCTCTTGACTAGGGTGTTACCGGTCTGTAACTATCCGAATGTTACTTACTAGTAACACCTATGTGGCCTTCCGTCAATAACAAGGCCGTGAACTGGTCCTGCCAGATCACAAAGGGTGAAAATTGCAGGTCATGCGGCTCCGGCCGGTGAAGAGATGAAAACCGGTTCGCGATCGTCCGATGCGAATCGCTGGAATGGAGACGCTCCAATGTCGCAGCGCAAGGATTTGACCATCGATGAAGCCATCCGGGATCCGATGATCCGGCTGGTGATGAAAGCGGACCGCGTCAATCCGCGCGCCTTCGAAGCGATGCTGAGGACCGTTGCCGATGAGCAGGGCCTCAGCGGTGCGGCGCCGTCTTCGTATTTTTTGCAAGACCCGGGTTCGGTGCGCGGCCGGCGGCTGTCCCGGTCTGCCAATTCTTTTAAAGAGGCCGGTTCTTCTAAAGAGGTTTGCGTGTCGTGGTAAACTTTTTCATCCATCGTCCGATCTTCGCCTCGGCCATCGCCATCATCATGGTGCTCGCCGGGACGATTTGTTATTTCCTTTTGCCGGTTTCGCAGTTTCCCGACATCACGCCGCCGCAGGTCGTGGTCAGCGCCCATTATCCGGGCGCCAGCGCGCAAGTGGTCGCCGATACGGTGACGACGCCGCTGGAGCAGCAGATCAACGGCGTCGAAGGCATGACCTACATGTCGTCGTCGAGCTCCAATGACGGCTCCTCGACCATCACCATCACCTTCGATGTCGGCTATTCCCTGAGCACCGCGGCCGTCGACGTCCAGAACCGCGTCTCGCAAGCCGCCTCGTCGCTGCCGGCGATCGTCAACCAGGGTGGCGTGACGATCAAGAAGCAGAACCCGAATTTCGTCCTCATCGTCAATCTGACCTCGCCCGACAGTTCGGTCGATCCGGTGGCGCTGAGCAACCTCGCCTATCTGCAGGTCGTCGATCCGCTGAAGCGGCTGCCCGGCGTCGGCGACGTGCAGATCTTCGGCGAACGCCGCTATTCGATGCGCGTCTGGCTCGATCCGGACAAGCTCGCCAATCTCGGCATCACCGCTGTCGACGTCCAGAACGCCATCTCAGAACAGAACGTCCAGGTGGCGGCCGGCAAGATCGGCCAGTCGCCGGCGCCCGCCGGCACCGCCTTCGAGATGCAGGTCAACGCCGTCGGCCGCCTGAGCGACCCCAAGGAGTTCGGCGACATCGTCGTGCGCGCCAACACCGGCACCGGCTCGCTGGTGCGACTGCGCGACGTCGCCCGCATCGAGCTCGGCGCGCTGCAATATTCGTCGTCGGCCTTCTTCGGCAAGGACCCGACGGTGGTGCTGGCCGTCTACCAGATGCCCGGTTCCAACGCGCTCGATCTGCAGCAGCACGTCAAGGACAAGATGCAGGAACTGTCGGCCCGTTTTCCCAAGGGCGTCAGCTACGCCATGCACTACGACACCACGCGCTTCGTGTCGGCATCGATGCATGACGTGCTGATCACGCTTGGCGAAGCGCTGGTGCTGGTCGTGGCCGTGGTGTTCATCTTCCTGCAGAGCTGGCGCACGACGATCATCCCGACCATCGCCATTCCGGTGTCGCTGGTGGCGACGATGGTGGTCATGGAAATGATGGGCTTTTCGCTCAACATGCTCTCCCTACTCGGCATGGTGCTGGCCATCGGCCTCGTCGTCGACGACGCCATCGTGGTGGTCGAGAATGTCGAGCGACAATTGGAGGCGGGCCTCAAACCGCTGGCGGCGACCAAGGCCGCGATGGCCGAGGTCACCGGACCGATCATCGCCACCACCGCAGTGCTGATGGCCGTCTTCGTGCCCGTTGCCTTCATTCCTGGCGTCTCCGGCAAGCTCTACAATCAGTTCGCGCTGACGGTGGCGATTTCGGTCGGCATATCCGCCTTCAACTCGCTGACGCTCAGCCCGGCGCTGAGTGCCGCCTTCCTGCGCCATCGCGGCGAGACGCAGTTCGCCCCATTCCGCTGGTTCAACACGGGCTTCGAGAGACTGTCGCATGCCTATGCCCATGGCGTGCGTATCCTCATCCGGCTGCGCTGGATCATGCTCGGTCTGTTCGCGGCCGGCCTGGTGGCCACCTACTTCGTCTGGCAGAAGCTGCCCTCGACCTTCCTTCCGGTCGAGGACCAGGGTTACTTCTTCGTCGTCATCCAGCTGCCTGACGGCGCCTCGCTGGAGCGCACCGACGCGGTGGCCCAGAAGGCGCGCGACATCCTCCAAGCTACGCCCGGAGTCGAGATTGTCGGTTCGATCAGCGGCCTGAACTTCCTGACCAGTGCGGCGCAGTCGAACTCGGCTGTCGAGTTCGCCATCCTGAAGCCGTGGGAAGAGCGCGGCCCCGACCAGAGCGCGTCGAAGCTCGTCGCCGACGTGCGCGGCAAGCTGATGCAGATTCCGGAAGCCTTCGCGCTGTCCTTCGATCCGCCTTCGATCCCGGGTATCGGCACCACGGGCGGCTTCGAATTCGTCGTCGAGGATCTCACCGGGCGCGGCAGTTCAGCCCTCAACGACGCGACGCAAGCCGTGATCGCCGAGGCGCGCAAGCAGCCGGAAATCAACCCGCAGCAGCTGTTCTCGCCGTTCTCGACCTCGACGCCGCAGTTCAACTACGACCTCGACCGCAGCAAGGCCAAACTGCTCGGCCTCAACCTGCCCGACGTCTTCAACACGCTGCAGATCTATCTCGGCTCGCTCTACGTCAACGACTTCAACCTGTTCGGCCGCACCTTCCGGGTGACCATCCAGGCCGACAAGGATGCACGTGCCCGACGCAGGCGACCTTTCGCGGCTCTATGTGCGCAACGCCTCCGGCGGCATGGTGCCGCTGAGCACACTGGGCAAACTGGTGCCGTTCGTCGGCCCGGAAACCGTGCCGCACTACAACAACAACGCCTCGGCCACGATCAATGGCGGCGCAGCCCCCGGCTTCTCGTCGGGCCAGGCGGTTGCCGCGATGGAACGGGCCGCCGCCACCGCTTTGCCCAGGGATTTCGGCTTCGAATGGACCGGCATCACCTTCCAGGAGCTCAAGGCAGGATCGATCGCGTCGGTCGTCTTCGGCCTCGCCATCGTCTTCGTCTTCCTGATCCTGGCGATGCAGTATGAGAGCTGGGCGATGCCGTTCATGGTGCTGCTGGCGGTGCCACTGGCCCTGTTCGGCGCCTTCGCAGCCCTGTTCCTGCGCGGCATGCAGATCGACGTCTACTCGCAGATCGGCTTCGTCATGCTGATCGGCCTCGCCGCCAAGAACGCGATCCTGATCGTCGAGTTTGCAAGGCGGCGGCGCGAGGAAGGCTTGAGCATTGTCGACGCGGCGATGGAAGCCGCGCGGCTGAGGCTGCGGCCGATCCTGATGACGGCCTTCGCCTTCATCCTCGGCGTGCTGCCGCTGATGTTTGCGACGGGTGCGGGTGCGGCAAGCCGGCAGTCGATCGGCACCACCGTGTTTGGCGGCATGGTCGCGGCGACCATTCTGTCGCTGGTGTTCGTGCCAGTCTTCTACGCGGTCATCGAACAGCTGCGCGAACGCCGCGTGCGCAGCGAACCCAACGCTGCTCATGACCAGGACAATAATGAACCGACAGCCGAACCAGCGCCGATGCGCCTGGCCGAAGCAGCCGAATAGAATTGGAGACCAAAATGCGTAAATGGAAAATAGCTTTGGGAACGGCCGTCGCCCTGGGAGCGATCTCGGTGGCAAGCGTCCACTTCCTCGACATGGGCAATCTCAGCCTCAATGCCGGCACGGCGGCAGCGACGGCAGCACCTGCGGCATTCGTTATGCCGGTGCCGGTGACGAGCGTGGTCAAGAAGACGATCCCGATCTATCTCGACTACGCCGCCCGCATCGAGGCGATCCGCAGCGTCACCTTGCAGGCCCGCGTGCCCGGCTATCTGCAGGAGCAGACGGCTGAGGACGGCGCGGATGTGCGCCAGGGTGATCTGCTCTACAAAATCTCGCCCGACGACTTCAAGGCGGCTCTCGACCAGGCCAAGGCCGAAGTGCAGCGCGACCAAGCGAGCCTCGACTATGCACGCTCCAATCTCGGCCGCGGCTCCGAACTCGCCAAGAGCGGTTATCTGGCCAAGGATGGGTTCGACCAGCGCACGAGCACCTTGCGTCAGGCCGAAGCGTCGCTTGCCGTCAACCAGGCGGCGGTGCGGACGGCCGAGCTTAATTTGAGCTACGCCGAAATCCACGCTCCGTTTGCCGGCCGCGTCGGCCGCAACCAGGCTTCGGTCGGCACGCTGGTCAGCGTCGCCGGCACGGTGCTGAACACGCTGGTGCAGCTCGACCCGATCTACGTCACCTTCAATCCGAGCGAGACGGATCTGGCCGAAATCGAACAGGCCCGGGCCGCCGGCCCGATCGAGGTCGAGGTGCTGCTGCCCGGCGAGACCGAAGCCAGCCAGAAGGGCGAACTCACCTTCATCGACAACACGGTCGACCACTCGACCGGCACGATTACGGCGCGCGCCACCATCGGCAATGCGAAGTTCTCGCTGCTGCCGGGCCAGTATGTCCGGGTGCGGCTGCACATCAAGCAGCTGCCCGACGCGCTGATGGTGCCGCAGGTGGCGCTGGGTTCGAGCCAGCTCGGCAAATATGTCTATGTAGTCGGCAAGGGCAACACGGTCGACCAGCGCATCGTCTCGCTCGGCGCGACCAGCGGCGACCTTGTGGCGGTGCTCAGCGGCGTTGCCGAAGGCGACCAGGTGATAACCGGCAATCTGCAGAAGATCGGACCAGGAATGCCGATCTCGCCATTGCCCCAGGAGAAACCGGCCAGCTGATAACCCCCATCAGCCCCGGTCCTGCGGCGCCTTCGGCTTCCACGCCGAGGGCGCCGTTTTTTATGGAGCGCCGCACGCCGTTTTTGGAGTAACCGCAAGGCACAAGAATCCGGAACAGACATATTGTAGGATTGTCGACAATCTGCTTGTCTGTTTCCGGCTCTCACTGGAGTGACGGAATGGCCAAGCTGGACTTCAATCCGATCGCGGATACGACACGCCGGGCCGAGATCGTCGCGCTGTTGCGGCGGGCGATCCTGACCGGCCAGCTGGAACCCGGCCAAAAGCTCAACGAGCTGAGGATCGCCGAGCAGATGAGGGTCAGCCGTGCGCCGTTGCGCGAGGCAATGCGCGAGCTGGTGCAGGAAGGCATCCTGACCAGCATTCCCTATGCCGGCACCTTCGTCATCGATGTCACCGCCAAAGATATCGACGACGCCTATTCGCTGAACAAGGTGCTCGATGAATTCGCCATCGAGCGGACATGGAAGCTGCGCGACCAGCGCTTCTTCGACGAACTCGACCGCCGGCACGAGGCAGTGAAGCAGGCGACGCGCGCGCGCGACACCACCCGCCAGATCGAAGCCGCGCTGCAATTGCACGGGCTGATCTATGAATGGGCCGACAATTCGGTGCTGCTGGAAACCTGGCAGCGGCTGACCAGCCGGCTGCAGATGTATTTTGCCCTGCACCAGCGGGCCCGCAACGAGCCGGTGCCGGCCGAAGATCTCCACGAGACCTATGTGCGGCTCTTGAAGGGCGCCGACATGCGCGCTGCCCAGCGCCATGCGCGCGAGCATATCGACCTCGATTTCGAAGAGCTGCTTGCCTATGCGCGTGGCCTCGATCAGCGGAACATCGAAGGGCTGACCCTCCTCAACGCCTAGAGACAACGGACAGACAAGTGCAGATCAAAACCATCAAGGCCTATCGCGTCGTGCAGCCGTTCGTGGACGGGCCCTACCGCATGTCCAAGGGGCGGGTTGCAGACTGCTTCGATGCGGTGATCGTCGCCATCACCTCCGACAGCGGCGTGACCGGCTGGGGCGAGATGGCGCCGCTCGGCAATTTCTATTCGGCCGCCTTTCCGGCGGGAACGCGCGCGGGCGTGGTCGAGATCGCGCCGCACCTGATCGGCCAGGACCCGCGTGGCCTCGCCGGCATCGGCCGATTGATGGATACGGTGTTCAAGGGCCATCCTTACATCAAGTCGGCGCTCGACATGGCCTGCTGGGATCTGGCGGCCCGGGCCGCCGACGTGCCGCTGGTGACCATGCTTGGCGGCCGCGAGAGCGACATGGCGGAGACCTACCGCGTCGTCACCCACGGCACGCTCGACCAGATGGCGGCACTGGCCAAAAGGATCATCGCCCAGGGCTGCCGCCGGCTGCAGGTCAAGGTCGGCGGCAATGTGCATGAAGACATCGAGCGGGTGAGCGCAGTCGCTTCGGCCGTGCCGAAAGGCACGGTGATTTTCTGCGACGCCAATGCCGGCTGGACACCCTACCAGGCGCGGCAGTTCGCCGATGCAACGCGCGGCATCGACTACACGTTCGAGCAGCCCTGCACGACGATCGAGGAGAACATGTCGGTGCGACGCATGCTCGACAAGCCGATGGTGCTGGACGAGAGCGTCATCTCGCTCGAGGCGATGCTGGAAATCCATCGCCTGGGCGCCGCCGACGGGCTGACGCTGAAGATCTCGCGGCTTGGCGGCGTAACCAGGACAAGGCAAATCCGCGACGTCGCCGTCGATCTCGGTTTCATGATCACCGTCGAGGATACGGGCGGCGCCGAGATCGACACGGCGGCGATGGCGCATCTGTCGCTGTCGACGCCGGAAGAACGCCGGCTGCACGCCATCGCCTTCCATGAGTGGGTGACGGTGCGCACGGCCTCCAACGCCCCACCGGTCACCGGCAGCCACATGGGCATTCCCGACGGGCCCGGCCTCGGCATCGATGTCGTGCCCGACCTGCTCGGCAAGCCTTTCCTAGAGATCGGCTGAGATCAAGCGCAGCATGAAGCTGTCACCCCACGAATCCTCCGTGGGAGATTTGGTCCTGCAGCCATTCTCCGATTTGCGGGTTGAAATATTTTTCAAATGGAAATAGGAATGTTCAAAATGATGATTTGACGCTGCGGCGCGTCATGACTGGAGGAAGCGATATGGCCCATCCGCAATTTGCAGCGGAACTTCTGCAGCGCGCTGAAGCCCAAGGGCCCATCACCATCGGACTCGCCGGCGCCGGGCAGATGGGCACCGACATCGTCGTCCAGGTGGCGCTGATGCCGGGCATGCGGATCGGTGCCATTTCCGAGGTGCGGCCGCAAGCGGGGATCGATGCCGCACTGCTCGCCGGCCATGACCGCTCCGACATCGTCCAGGCTGCGAACGCCTCTGCCATCGACCGCGCCATCGAGGCCGGCAAGATCGCTGTCACCGAAGATCTGCATGCGCTGGCCGCGGCCGGCCGCATTGATGTCATCATCGACGCGACAGGCAATCCCAACATCGGCACGCTGTTTGCGCTCGAAGTGATGAAGAACGGCAAGCACATCGTTATGCTCAATGTCGAGGCGGACATTACGATCGGCCGCTTCCTCAAGGAGGAAGCGCGCAAGGCCGGCGTGGTCTACACCGGTGCGGCCGGCGACGAACCCGCCTGCACGCTGGAGATCATCGGCTTCGCCAAGAGCCTCGGCTTCAACATCATCGCCGCCGGCAAGGGCAAAAACAACCCGCTCAAGATCGACGCCATGCCCGCCGACTACGAGAAGGAAGCGGCCGAGCGCAACATGAATGCGCGCATGCTGGTCGAGTTCGTCGACGGTTCCAAGACGGCGATCGAGATGGTGGCTATCGCCAACGCCACCGGGCTGGTGCCAGACGTGCCGGGCATGCACGGCCCGACGGCGACGCTGGAGGAACTGGCCAGCGTGCTTTGCCCGCGCGAGGATGGCGGCGTGCTGCACCGCAAGGGCGTGGTGGACTATTCTATCGGCAAGGGCGTGGCGCCCGGCGTGTTCTGCATCATCGAAACGAGGCATCCGCGCGTGCTGGAGCGCATGGTCGACCTCAAGGTCGGCAAGGGCCCCTATTTCACGATCTACCGTCCCTATCACCTGACAAGCCTTGAAGTGCCACTGTCGGCGGCGCGCGCCGTTGTCTACAAACGTGCCGACATGGAGCCGCTCGACCATCCGGTCGCCGAAGCGGTGGCGGTGGCCAAAAGCGATCTCGGCGCAGGGCAGTCGCTGGGCATGATCGGCGAGAACGACTATCGCGGCTTCGCCATGACCTGGGAGGACGCCCGCGCCAAGGGCGCGCTGCCGCTCGGGATTGCCGAACGCGCCAAGGTGGTCAAGCCGGTCAAGACCGGCGACTTCCTCACCTATGAAAATTGTGTACCCGACGATTCGATGGTGATAACGCAGATCCGCCGCCGTCTCGACCAGTCGGACGGACAGTTTGTGACCAACGCCGCCTGAACCTTCGGGATCTCCCTGTGATGGACGATGTCGTTATCGGGATCGATGCCTCGACGACGGCGGTGAAGGCAATCGCCTTCACCCGCGACGGCGCGGACCTGTTCCAGGCGCGCGAGGCCTATCCACTGGCCAATCCTAAGCCCGGCCATTTCGAGCAGGATGCCGAACATTGGTGGGCAGCCCTTATCAGTGCGCTGAAGCAGGTTGCCGACAAGGTCGGCGCCGCGCGCGTGGCGGCAATTGCCATAGCCCATCAGCGCGAGACCTTCACCCTGATCGATCAGGCCGGCACGCCGCTCATCCCGGCGATCCTGTGGCTTGACGAGCGCGCCCGGCCTCAAGTCGCCAGGCTGTCGGCCGAGCTTGGCCGCGAGACGATCCGCGACTGGAGCGGCAAGCCGCCGGATCCGACGCCGGCGCTCTATGCCATCGCCTGGCTGGCCGAACACCAGCCGCAGGTGCTGGCCAACGCCGCCGCCCTGGTCGATGTTCATGGCTTCTTCGTTCACCGGCTGACCGCACGGCTGGTTACCAGCACGGCAAGTGCCGACCCGCTCGGCTTGCTCGATGTCGCGACAGGCGAATGGCACCCTGAGCTTGTCGCGGCTGCAGGGCTGCAGCCACGGCAGTTGCCGGCGCTGATCGGCCCAGGCGAAATCTGCGGCGGCCTTGCCGAAAGCATTGCCCAGCTGACTGGCCTCAAAGCGGGCACGCCAATTGTCGCCGGCGCCGGCGATGGCCAGGCTATGGGTCTCGGCATGGGCGTCTATGGTGCCGGCAGGAGCTATCTCTCGCTCGGCTCCGGCGTCGTCAGCGGCTGCTATTCCGGCACGGTCACCACATCGGACGCGTTTCGCACGCTGGTCTCGCCGACCGGCTCCGGCTTCATGCTGGAAACCGTGCTGCGCTCGGGCATGCAACTGGTCGACTGGATCGTGCGCACCACCGGCGCGTCTTCCGCGGCAGAACTGGAGAAGGGTGCGGTCGATGTTGCGGCCGGCGGCGACGGTCTTTTGGTCATGCCCTATTGGGCCGGCGTCATGAGCCCCTATTGGGATGGCGCGGCGCGCGGCGCCGTTGTTGGCCTGTCGCTCGACCATGAGCCCAGGCATCTCTTCCGCGCCACGCTGGAAGGCATCGCTTTGGAGCAGGCCATCGCCAGCGAGGCGATGGAGGCCGAAAGCGGCGGCAAGCCGGGAGAGATGATTGCCGCCGGCGGCGGCACCAATTCGGCGCTGCTGATGAAGATCATGGCCAGCGTGCTGGAGCGGCCGCTGTTCGTGTCGCCGGTCAACGAGGCGGCGGCCCTTGGCGCGGCCATGCTGGCGGCTTCGGCGATCGGCTGGTTCGCCTCGGCGGAAGACGCCGCCAAGGCAATGGCGGCGGCGCCGGCCAGGCGTGTCGATCCGGATATGACGCTGGTGCCGGCTTACCGGGCGCGCAAGGCGATCTACCGCGACCTCTATCACGCGACACGCGACATCCACGCGCGGCTCGGTGCGATCTGAGTTCAAGCGCAGCTTGCCTGCGTGAGGCTCCCATGCCCAACCTGCCCAGCTTGCCGATTTTGCGTCCTGCCCGGCCAATGCTAGACTCATCGGGCTCATGAAAGCAGTATTTCACCTTGCCGCCCTGCCCTGGATTGTCGCGCTTGCGGCAGCTCCGATGACGGCGCGTGCGCAGGACGAGCCGCCCTTCGAGGTCACGCTCGACATTGGACAATGACGGCAGGATGGATCGGGCCGCGATCGCGGCGGATTCCGACAGCGGGCTGGCGGATCTCTCGATCTATCTGGCTGCCGGCGAAGGAAAGCTCGATCCTTCGCGCAAGCCTGACTTTGTCAAAAAGGCGCTGACGCAGGACCGTATTCTCCGGCTCGAAAGCAAGGGCAAGGGATCGCTTGTCGTCACCTCGTGCTTCGGCTGCGGCGCCAACAAATCATGGGATACAACGCTGACCATCGTCTGGCGCGGCGGTAAATTCCTTGTCGCCGGCTACAGTCGCGACTGGGACTGGAATGTGCAGAAAGCCGACGGCTCGGTCGAGACGACGCTGGGCGGTTGCGACATCAATTTTCTCACCGGCAGAGGCGTTGCCTCAAAGGACCTGGACGACGGCAAACCGGTCGCGGGAAAATTCGTGCCGATCGCACTGGCCGACTGGTCGGACGACAGTCGTCCGGAGCCCTGCGAATTCTGACCGACGCCGGACAGCGCTCAACGATTGAGCAGGCCTTTGGCCGCATCCTCATCGGTGATCAGCACCGAAATCCTGGTGTTGGCCAGCGCCGCGCGCATCACAGCGACCTTCTCCTGACCACCTGAAACCAGTATGATGCTCGGAATATCGGACAAATCCTGCAGCGGATAGGCGCAGACGCGGCGGTTGACCTCATGGTCGACCGGGTGGCCCTCGGCGTCGATGAAATGGCACAAGAGGTCTCCGACCGCGCCGGCGGCCTGCAGTTCCTCAAGTTCGCTCGGTTTGATGAAGCCGTAATTGGCGATCGGGCTGTCCTTGGAAAACGAGCCGACGCTGAGCACGGCGATGTTGGCGCGGCGCGCGCGGAAGACCACATCCTGAACGCTGCGCTGGCTCATGAAGGCATCGCGCTGTTCCGGCTTGTCGGCATAGACCGGCACCGGCAGCAGGAAACATTCAGCGCCGATCTTTTCGGCGAACTCCCAGGCGCTTTCGGTCGGGTTGAGCGGCTGCGCGTGGGTGAGGCCGCCGAGCATCGAGACGACCGTCGTCCTGGCGATCGGCCGCCTCGGCAATTCGTTGATGGCGAATTTCAGCGTGCGGCCCCAGCCCAGCGCAATGACGTCGCCGGCATTCACATTGTCGGCGAGATAGGCGGCAGCCGCGTGGCCGATCATCAGCGGCGCGTTGCTGCGATCAGCGGCTGATGGCACCACGACCGCCTGGCTGAGCCCGAAACGCTGCTTCAGGCTCTCCTCGAGCTGCACGCATTCGACGACACTGTCGCGAATGCGGAACTGCACGATGCCCTCCTCTCGCGCAGCGGAGAGAATGCGGTGCACCTTGATGCGGCCGACGCCGAGGATCTCGGAAATGCGCTCTTGCGTCAGACCTTCGACATAGTAATGCCAGGCGGCCCGGGCCTTGAGCTCGGCATCGGGGAAGCGCGAGGCCTTCTCGTTTTCGACGGTCGCCATCTTTTGCCCTCCCGCGGCAAATTTCGGAAATCTTTCCGCAAGCGCCGCCCCCTGGCCTTCCCTAGGACAAACCGCCCGGTGGCGCAAACCACCGCCGAATGGCGCAACGGCTCTTGACAATTTTCTAATGAACAGTTTAGCTGAACAAAATTGCATATCAAAGATAAATTGTTCACAGGGAGGTGCCTGGTGAACAAGAGCGGACGGCAGGCCATCGCCGTTTCGCTGACGGAGGAGACGAAGTGGCCGTGAGTAATGATGCAAGCGAGTCGAAGGCTGGCGAGTTGAAAGCCGCGCCCGGCACTCAAGGTGCGACGGCCGCGAAGCTTTCGGCGCTGTTTGCCGGAACCATGGGGCCGCTGATCGGGCTGCTGCTGCTTTGCCTGGCGCTGACGTTGACCACCGACACGTTCCTCACCATGCGCAACATCCTCAACGTACTCGACCAGATCACCGTGCTCGGCATCATGGCAATCGGCATGACGCTGGTGATCCTGATCGGCGGCATCGATCTCTCGGTCGGCTCGGTGCTGGCGCTGGCCGCCATGGTGATGGGCTTCGTCGCCCACCCCGACTATCTCAATCTCGGCCTTGCCGCCGGCGTCGTTGCAGCACTGGTCGTCGCCGGCCTTTGCGGACTGGTGTCCGGCCTGCTGGTGACCGTCACCCGGCTGCCGCCGTTCATCGCGACGCTGGCGATGATGTCGGTGGCGCGCGGCCTTGCCAACATGATCACCGACGGTTCGCAGATCGTCGGCTTTCCCGACTGGTTCACCAGCCTGTCGATCATCCGCCATTTCGGCTTCCTGTCGGTCACAGTCGGGGTGATGATGGTGCTGGCGATCGTCTTCGCCATCTTCCTCAACTACCGCGCCACCGGCCGCAGCCTTTACGCCATCGGCGGCAGCGCCGAGGTGGCGCGGCTCTCCGGCATTCCGGTGAAGTCGCTGACCAACTGGGTCTACGCCATCTGCGGCGTGCTTGCGGGTCTTGCCGGCATTGTGCTTGCCGCGCGGCTGGATTCGGTGCAGCCGAGTTCCGGCCTCGGCTATGAGCTCGACACCATCGCGGCGGTGGTGATCGGCGGCGCCAGCCTGTCGGGCGGCGTCGGCTCGATCGGCGGCACCGCGGTCGGCGTGCTCATCATCGGCGTGCTGCGCAACGGGCTCAATCTGCTCGGCGTCTCGCCCTTCATCCAGCAGGTGGTGATCGGCGTGGTGATCGCGCTGGCGGTCGCCAGCGATACCTGGCGGCGCAGGGCGCGATAGAGAACGGGGCACAATTGAGAATTCGCCCGGAGCGTCCGGGCGATAGACGGATCGGTCGATCCGAAACTGGGATGTTCCAAGGGGCGCGATGCGCTGGCGGGACAGTTTGACTATCAACGGAGGAAAAACATGCTGACCAAACGTTCACTGCTGCTCGCCGCTGCCGCCATCATTCCTATGCTCGGGCTGACCGACATGGCCTCGGCCAAGGAGGCCAAGAAACTCGGCCTCGCCGTGGCCAATTTGCAGGCCGACTTCTTCAACCAGATCAAGCAGTCGGTCGAAGCCTACGGCAAGGAGAAGGGCATCGAGATCGTCACCGTCGACGCCAAGGGCGATTCAGCGACCCAGGTCAGCCAGGTCCAGGATCTGATCACGCAGAACATCGACGCGCTGATCTACATTCCGGCCGGCGCCACAGCCGCCACCGTGCCGACCAAGACCGCCAAGGCTGCCGGCATCCCGGTCGTCAATGTCGACCGCAACGCCGACGGCGCGCCCGGCGACACCTTCATCGCCACCAACAGTGTCGCCTCGGCGCAGGCGGTGTGCGACTACATCGCCAAGCAGGCCGGCGGCAAAGGCGAACTGATCATCATCCACGGCCAGAAGGGCACCACGCCGGAAGTCGATCGCTCGAAGGGCTGCGGCGAAGCGCTCAAGGCCTATCCCGATATCAAGGTGGTCGGCGAATTGTGGAGCGAAGGCTGGCACCAGGACGAAGGCTTCAAGCTGACGCAGGACCTGCTGCAGTCGCATCCCGATGTCTCCATCGTCATCGGCCAGGCCGATGCGCTGGCGCTGGGCGCGGCACAGGCGGTCAAGGTCGCCAATCCCGGCCACAAGGTCTGGGTTGCCGGCTTCGATGGCGACGTGGCCGCGCTCAAGGCGCTGAAGGACGGCGTGTTCGACGTCACCGCGACGCAGCAGACGCAAGGCATGGGCCGTCTCGCCGTCGATGCGGCGATCAAGCTGGTGGCCGGCGAAAGCGTTCCGGCCGAGCAGCTGCAGGATGCGACGCTGACCACCAAGGACAATGTCGAGCAGTTCATCGCCAAGCATCCGTAACGACCGGCACCGCTTAAGAGAGCACCACGATGTCTCCTGATCCTCGCCACAGCGAAAGCCCGCACAACGGGCTCTTCGTCAACGGCCTTTGCAAGAGCTACGGACCGGTCCAGGTCCTGGCCGATGCGAGCTTCGAGGTGCGGCCGGGCGAGGTTGTGGCGCTGCTCGGCGAAAACGGCGCCGGCAAGTCGACGGTGTCCAATATCATCGCCGGCTCGACCCGGCCCGACGCGGGCACCATCATCTGGCGGGGGAAGCCCTATTCCCCCGCCTCGCCCGCCGCCGCCATCGATGCCGGTGTGGGCATGATCCATCAGGAACTGAAGCTGCTGCCGGATCTGTCGGTGGCGGAGAACGTCTATGTCGGGCGCCTGCCGATGCGCGGCGGCCGCATCGACCGCGCAGCGATGAACGCCAAGGCCTCGGCGCAGTTGAAGCGGCTTGGCCTCGACGTCTCGCCCGAGCGCAAGGTGGGCACGCTGCGCATCGCCGCCCAGCAACAGGTCGAGATCGCCAAGGCGTTGACGCTCAATGCCGAATTGCTGATCTTCGACGAACCGACCGCAGCGCTTGGCGGCGAGGAAACGGAGCTTTTGTTCCAGCAGATCCGCAAGCTCAAGGCGGAGGGCATGTCCTTCATCTACATCAGCCATCGTCTCGACGAGATCGCGCAGATTGCCGACCGCGTGGTTGTGATGCGCGACGGACGCATCGTCGCCCGCCACGAACGCGCCGATATTCCCGTGCGCACAGTAGTGGAGCAGATGGTCGGCCGCTCGGTCGAGCGGATGTTCCCACACTTGACGCCGCCGCGCGAGGAGACGCTGCTCGAGGTCGACAACCTGTCCTCGCCGGAGAAGAGCTTCAACAACGTTTCCTTCTCGGTCAAAGCAGGCGAGATCCTCGGCATTGCCGGGTTGATCGGCGCCGGCCGCACCGAACTGGTGCGGGCGATCGCCGGCGCCGATCCGATCTCGTCGGGCTCGGTGCGCGTTGCCGGCAAATCGGTGCATCTCAGCGGGCCGGCGGCAGCGATCAAGGCCGGCGTCGTGCTGGTGCCGGAAGACCGCAAGGCGCAAGGCGTCGTGCTCGACCAGACCATCGGCGAGAATTTGGCGTTCGGCAATTTCGACCATGTCGCGCCGAAGGGCTGGGTGTTTCCGAAAGCGGTGCAGAAATTCGCCGAAGCCGGCATCGCAAGGCTCGGGGTCAAGGGCAAACCTGGCCAGGCGGTCAGCAAGCTTTCCGGCGGCAACCAGCAGAAGGTGATCATCGCCAAATGGGTGTCACGCCCGCCGAAGGTGTTCATCCTCGATGAGCCGACGCGCGGTATCGATGTCGGTGCGCGCGCTGCGATCTACGACGTCATCGCCGACCTCGCCCGTTCCGGCATGGCGGTGGTGGTGGTGAGCTCCGACCTCGAGGAGGTGCTGGGGCTGTCGCACCGCGTGCTGGTGCTGAGCCGCGGCCGCCAGCGCGGCATTCTCGGCCGCAGCGAGGCCAGCAATGTCGCGGTGATGGAACTCGCCACGAGCTGAGGACAGGAGTCGGAACAAAGCGCAGCAGGTGGTATCCTCCCAAGGACCGGACCGCGCGGGGCGCCAGCAAAGACTAGCGCCCCTTCATTTCAGGAGGGGGAACAACATGAAACTATTCGATCTCAGCGGCGACGTAGCGCTGGTAACAGGCGCCGGCAGCGGCATTGGCCAGGCCATTGCCATCGGGCTCGCCGAAGCCGGCGCCGACATAGCCTGTTTCGGCCATGCCTCGAAAGGCGGGCTGGATGAGACCGCGCACAGGATCGCCGTGCTTGGCCGCAAGGCGGTGGTGCTGACCGGGACGGTGACGTCGGAGGCCGACCTGGCGACCGCAGTCGAGCGCACGGAAAAGGAGCTCGGCGCGCTGACCATCGCCGTCAACAATGCCGGCATCGCCGGGGCCGAGCCGGCCGAGACGCTGCCGCTGGAAAAATGGCAGAATATCTACGACGTGAATGTCAGCGGCGTGTTCCTGTCCTGCCAGGCCGAGGCGCGCGCCATGCTGACGCGGCGCAAGGGCTCGATCATCAACATCGCCTCGATGTCGGGCTCGATCGTCAATCGCGGCCTGACCCAGGCGCATTACAATTCGTCGAAGGCGGCGGTCATCCACATGTCGAAAAGCCTCGCAATGGAATGGGCCGATCGCGGCCTGCGCGTCAATGTGGTGAGCCCAGGCTACACGCTGACGCCGATGAACAAGCGGCCGGAGGTCGCCGAACAGATCAAGATCTTCGAACGCGACACGCCCATGGGGCGCATGGCGACGCCGGAAGAAATGGTCGGCCCGACCGTGTTCCTGGCCAGCCGCGCCGCGAGTTACGTCACCGGCATCGACCTGATCGTCGATGGCGGCTTTGTCTGCTGGTAGGAGAAGAAAAGTGCAGAAGCGTTTTGAAGGCAAGACTGCGGTCATCACCGGCGCGAGCGGCGGCATCGGCGCGGCGATGGCGAAGCGCTTTGCCGAGGAAGGTGCCGCGGTCGTGGTCAGCGCCATCGATACCCGCGTCGAGGACGTCGCCGCCAGCCTGAAAGCCGCGGGCGCCAAGGTCGCGTCGATGCGCATGGACGTTACCAGGAAGGATGAGGTCACCGCGCTGTACGACCTCGCCGAGAAGGAATTCGGCCGCGTCGACATTTCGGTGCAGAATGCCGGCGTCATCACCATCGCCCGCATCGAGGCGATGACCGAGGCCGAGTGGGACAAGGTGATGGCGGTCAACACCAAGGGCGTGTTCCTGTGCTGTCAGGAAGCGATCGCCCGCATCCGCAAGCATGGCGATGGCGGCCGGCTGATCAACACGGCGTCGGGCCAGGCGCGGCAGGGTTTCATCTACACGCCGCACTATGCGGCGTCGAAGTTCGGCGTCGTCGGCATCACCCAGAGCCTGGCCAAGGAAGTAGCCAAGGAAAAGATCACCGTCAACGCGATTTGCCCCGGCATTATCGACACCGACATGTGGGCTTACAACGACGCCGCCTGGGGCAAGCTGATGGGTGACTACAAGCCCGGCGAGCTGATGGCCGAATGGGTGAAGAACATCCCGATGGGACGCGCCGGCAGCGGCGAGGACGTGTCCGGCCTGGTCAGCTTTCTCGCCAGCGACGACGCCACCTACATCACCGGCCAAACCATCAATGTCGATGGCGGCCTGATCATGTCGTGAACGTCAGCTCTGGCGGTTGGCAATCGACCAGTCTGAAATTCCGTAGTGCACAGGGCATCAGCCGTTGCGCCGCATGAACGTTGGTATATATAATTTCATCTCATGAAACGGCCTTGGCGGGGATGGGGCTCGCCGGCCGAGACCATGGGACCTTGATGGCTCGCACGTCTGAGAGCGCCGCTGGAGCGGCGATCGATCTGTTGACGATTGCTCACGCAGCAATCCATCCGATGCCATGACGCGGGCCCGCCCGGCATCACATAAACACCAAGTCGAGCAACCATTTCGCCTGCGCAAGTTGCGGCCGCGGCACTGGCTTGGTGCGAACGAGCTTGCGTAACGACCCGCCTTTCCAACACAATCAAGAAAAGACGCAAGAAGGGAACGATCAAGAAATTTCCACATGGTTTGACAGGAGAACAAGCATGTCATTTCGCAGTGTGATTTCGAACCTATCAATGGGAGCCTTGGCGCTTGCCGCCGCAAGTGCGCTTACATCACCGGTCCACGCAGCAGCACCTGAATCCAACGACCCGATCAAGATCGCGCTGTTCGACTGGACCAGCGTCAACCTCAACGCCAAGATCCTTGGCGGTATCCTCGAAAAGCTCGGCTATACCGTCGAATATCCGACAGCCGACTACCTCTCCAGCCTGACCACCGGCCTCACCAATGGCGACCTTGATGTCGGCCTGGAGTTCTGGGACACGACGGCCGGCGAAGCGATGAAGGCTTCAGACGCCACCGGCCAGACCGAGCGGCTCGGCAAGCTCGGGCCGAAGGCCAAGGAGGAATGGTGGTTTCCCGAATATATGAAGGAGAAATGCCCCGGCCTGCCCAATTGGGAAGCGCTGAAGGACGCGAAATGCGCCGAGGCGTTCTCGACAGCGGAGACGGCGCCGAAGGGCCGCTATCTCGGCGGCCCGGTAACCTGGGAGGGTTTTGACGACGAGCGCGTCGAGGCGCTGAAGCTGCCCTTCACCGTCATCCATGCCGGCACCGACGCGGCGATGTTCGCCGAGTTGGACTCGGCCTATCAGCGCAAGGCGCCGATCATGCTGTGGATCTATTCGCCGCACTGGGCGCCGGCCAAGTACAAGGGCGAGTGGGTTGAATTCCCGGAGTATACGCCCGAATGCTACACCGATCCGAAATGGGGCACCAACCCGGATGCCAAATATGATTGCGGCAAGCCGCATGGCGAGATCTGGAAATACTCCTGGTCCGGCATGAAGGACAAATGGCCGATCGCCTACAAGGTGGCCAAGGCCTACACGATCGACACCGATGAGCTCAACAAGATGAGCGGCGAGATCGATCTTGGCGGCAAGACGCCGGAAGACGTCGCCGCCGCCTGGATCGCTGCCCACGAAGCCGACTGGAAAGCCTGGGCGCAGTGATCGCCTGACTGGAAGCCGGACCCGGCCCTAGCGGCCGGGTCTTATCTCCATTTTCCAGAAGGACCATTGGATGACGGAAGCGACTGAACCGCAGGCAGTTGGCACGCCAAAGGATGCGCGGCCGATAAAGCTTGCTTGCCGCAATGTCTGGAAACTGTTCGGATCGAACGCGGCCAGCTTCATCCGCGAGCGTGACGGCAAGGCCAGCATGGCCGATGTCGCTGCCGCAGGACTGGTGGGTGCGGTGCGCGCCGTCGATCTCGAAATACGCCAGGGCGAGATCTTCATCATCATGGGGCTATCCGGCTCCGGCAAGTCGACGCTGGTGCGCTGCATGTCGCGGCTGGTCGAGCCGACCCACGGCAAGGTCGAATTCGAAGGCAACGACCTGCTCAAGATTTCCGATGCGGCGCTGATCGAACTGCGGCGTCATCGCATGGGTATGGTGTTCCAGAATTTTGCGCTGCTGCCGCATCTTAACGTGCTCGACAACATTGCCTTTCCCCTGAGCATCCAGGGCCAGGACCGACCGACGCGCGAAACGAGAGCGCGGGAGGTGATCGATCTCGTGGGCTTACGCGGCCGCGAGCATTTCTATCCGCGCGAACTCTCCGGCGGCCAGCAGCAGCGCGTCGGCATTGCCCGCAGCCTCGCGACCAAGCCGGAGATCTGGTTCCTCGACGAGCCGTTCTCGGCGCTCGACCCGCTGATCCGCCGCGAGATGCAGGACGAACTGATGCGGCTGCAGACCATGCTGCACAAGACCATCGTTTTCATCACCCATGATTTCGACGAGGCGATCAGGCTGGCCGACCGCATCGCCATCATGAAGGACGGCGAGGTCATCCAGATCGGCACACCGGAGCAACTGGTGGTCAATCCGGCGACCGACTATGTCGCCGAATTCACCCGGGATGTCGACCGCGCCAAGGTGATTTCGGCGCGCAGCCTGATGCGTGCCCTGGATGGCTCCGAGCATGGCGGCACGGTTTCGCCCGACGCCAGGATCGCCAGCTTCTCGGCCAGCATCGTCGCTTCGGGAAAACCGTTCGCGGTGGTCAACGGCAGCGGCAAGTCGATCGGCGAGGTGACGCCGCAAGCCGTGATCGGACTGCTGGCCGGCATCGACAAGCAAAGAGCCGGCGCATGACGGTGACTGCAAGCGCCAGCCAAACGAGGCCACCGGTTCAGCGCTGGCTGCTGATCTGGGCGCTGGCGCTGGCCGCCGTGCTGGTGGTATTCCTGCTGCAGGAGAGGCTGCCATGGGCGGTCGACTATCCGGCCGATGCGGTCGTTCCCGTCGCCGACTGGGTCAGTGCGCTGATGCGCTGGATCAAGTCGAACTTGTCCTGGCTGACCCGCTCGATCACCGCGGTGCTCGGCGTTCCCCTCGATTTCGCGCTCGACCTGCTGGCCAAGAATTTCAAGATTGGTCACGGTGCCGATGCCTATGTCCTGCCGCGCCTGTCCTGGATCGGCGTCTGCGTAGCCGCCTTCATCGCCGGGCACGCCGTGGGCGGTAGAAAACTCGGCATGCTGGTCGGCGGCTGCTTCCTCTACACCGCGCTGTTCGGCCAGTGGACCAGCGCCATGCTGACACTGGCACTGATTTCCATCGCGGTGCCGTTCTGCATCGTCACCGGCCTGTTCGCCGGCATCTGGGCGTGGCGCAAGCCATGGGCCGAGCGGCTGATCATCTCCCCTGCCCTCGATTTGATGCAGACCATCCCGACCTTCGCCTATCTCATCCCGATGCTGCTCCTGTTCGGCAACAGCCCGGTCTCGGCGATGATCGCCACCGCCATCTTCGCCACGCCGCCCATGGTGCGGGCAACGATGCTGGGTCTGTCGCGGGTGCCCTCCGAGATCGACGATTTCTCAGAGATGGCCGGCTGCACGGCGCGGCAGAAATTGTGGCGCGTGCAGCTGCCGTCGGCGCGGCCGACACTGATGATCGGCGTCAACCAGGTGATCATGCTGGCGCTGAACATGGTGATCATCGCCTCGATGATCGGCGCCGGCGGCCTCGGCTATGATGTGCTGCTGGCGCTGCGTGCGCTGAAGGTCGGCGAAGCGATGGAAGCCGGGCTCGCCATTGTGGCGCTCGCAATCGCGCTCGACCGGCTGAGCCAGGCGATCGCGCATAAGCAGGCAAAAGGCCACGTTCAACGGCAGGCGAACCAGAGCGTTTGGCGGCGCTATCCCAATCTGTCGCTGGCCATCGCCATCCTGGTCGTGACGACGCTGCTCGGCCTGTTCGTACCGGCCTTCGCGGCGGTGCCGAAGGAGATCACCTTCACCACCGCGCCACTGTGGAAGGCGGCGGTGAGCTGGGTGACGATCAACTTCTTCGACGTGATCGAAGCGTTTCGCGTGGCGCTCATCCTCAATGTACTGAACCCGCTGCGCGCCTTCTGCGAAGGCTTTCCGTGGCTCGGCGCGGTGGCCCTGCTCGGCCTCGCCGGCTATCAGCTCAGTGGCCTGCGTTTGGCCGCCCTTGTCGCGGCGCTGACCGCCTTCTGCGCCGTCACCGGCCTTTGGGAAAAGACTATGGCCACAGTCTATCTCTGCGGCATCTCGGCCTTCATCGCCTGCCTGATCGGCATTCCGATCGGTCTCGCGGCCGCCCGCAGCGACCGCTTCGAAAAGATCGTCACGCCCATCATCGACACGCTGCAGGTGCTGCCGTCCTTCTGCTTCATCATTCCCGTGGTGATGCTGTTCCGGGTCGGCGACGTCACCGCCATGATCGCAACGGTCGCGTTCGCCGTGGTGCCAGCGATCCGCTACACCGATCACGGCATCCGGCAAGTGCCGCCGGCGCTGATCGAGGCGGCGAAGGTTTCCGGCTGCACGCCGCGCCAGACCTTCTTTCGCGTGCAATTGCCGCTGGCGCTTCCCGAAATCATGCTGGGCGTCAACCAGACGATCCTGATGGCGCTGGCGATGATCATCATCTGCGCCATGGTCGGCACACGCGACCTCGGCCAGGAAGTCTTCATCGCGCTGTCCAAGGCCGATTCCGGACGCGGCATTGTCGCGGGTCTCGCCATCGCTTTCATCGGCATCGTCGCAGACCGGCTGTTCAATGCCTGGACGGCGAAGGCGCGGGCAAGACTAGGATAATTGTTGAATGTCCAATCCCGGCGAACCGCCTTTTGCCGTACTCGTCTTCGACATGGCCAAGACCGGCGAGCCGGACGGGGAGCACGTAGTTTCGGGGTTTGAGACGCTGGAGGCGGCGACGTCCTACGCCATTGCGCGGGTTCGCGCCTCGGTGGAGGAGTTGCGCAAGCCCGGCATCGCCACTGCTGAGCTTCGCCAGCTCTGGCACCTCTATGGCGAAGACTGTTCGGTGCTGAACGCCGGAGTGCGCGGCAGCGATCTACTCGACGATTTCATTGCGACGCCGTCGATGCCGGCCGAATGCAACTGGCAAGTTCTCGCGCCCAGGCTGCGCCGCTTCCGCGCCTCGCTGCTGATCTCCAACGGCAACAACGAATCCGTCTGGGCCGGCGGCTTCTTTCGCTCGACCTTCAGGCTGTCGCGAGACGGTCTGCTCGAGCGCTTTGGCGACGACGCCATTGCCGCCTTCAAGGCCAAGGGGATCGAGCCGGCGGAGCCGACGAAGCTCATGGTCGCCAATTACTTCGAGCTTCCCGACCCGCCCTACCCGCCGCCAGGCGTGACGCTGCGATCCTGGAAGGTCGAGGTCGGTTTCGTCTGCCATGACGTGAAGTTCGGCGGCGACGCCGCCGGAATCTTCGCCTGGCCGCAAGAGCCCACCGACTGGGCGCTCAGAACCATGCAGTTCCTGCTGATGGCCGACATGATGGCCATGCGCGGCGATGGCCCCGACTGGGCCAACGACTGCGAGATACTAACCGCCAAGGTGACCGAGACGGAGGCGCCTCCCGACTATCCGCTGGATTGAAGTGATGATCATCACCTGCCCCGTGGCCGGCACACGCGATCTCGGCCAGAAAGTGTTCATCGCACTGTCCAAAGTCGCGGCATTGTCGCGGGCTGGCAACAACCTGCCATCGACATCATCGCGGTCGGTCTTCGACCCCTGAGCCGCGAAAGCTCAAGCACGGCTCGGATAGACGGTTTCGCCTCTTCTGGAGTTCGCCTCTTCTGGAAATGGCAGGCCGCGCTCCAGCTCTTGACTTTGACGCATTTTCGCGCGGAAAGCTGCTTCATCCTCGACCAGCCTGAGCTTGCTGCCGAATGCCCGATCAGCGCGAACCGCCTTTTACTGTCGTCGTCTTCGACATGGCCAAGACCGGCGAGCATGTGGTTTCGGGGTTTGAGACGTTGGATGCGGCTACGTCCTACGCGATTGCTCGGGTTCGCGCCTCGGTGGAAGAGCTGCGCAAGCCTGGCATCGCAGCAGCCGAGCTCCGGCGGCACTGGCATATCCATGGTGAGGATTGCACGGTGCTGAACGCCAATGTGCGCGGCAGCGATCTGCTTGACGATTTCATCGCGACGCCGGGGACACCGGCCGAATGCGACTGGCGGGCGCTGGCGCCACGACTGCGCCGTTTCTACGCCGCTGTGAACGTCTTCAACAACGATGGCAAATCTATCCGGGTCAGCGGCTTTTTCCGCGCGACCTACCGGTTATGGCACGCTGGCCTGCTCGCACGATTTGGCGACGACGCCATCGCCTCCTTCAAAGCCAAAGGCATCACGCCGGCAGTGCCGACGAGAGTCTCGGTCGACCATCACTTCGAGCAGCCCGATCCGCCGCGCCCGCCGCTCAGCGATATCAGGCCGTTGCTGTCGTGGAAGGTCGAGATCGATTTCGGATGCACCGATGTGAGGTTCGGCGCCAAAACCGACGGCGTCTTCGCCTGGCCCGAGGAGCCGACCGGCCGGGCACTCAACGACATGACACATCTGCTGATGGCTGACAGGCTGTCCATGTACGGCACCGGCCCGGAGGGCGCCTATTATAGCGAATTGGTCTGGGTCAAGGTGACGGAGACCGATGCGGCTCCCGACTACCCTCTGAATTGAAACTGGGCCGGTGCCGGCGCATTGTTTTGCATCCCGCCGACCTATTCCGCCGCCACGCCCTTCACCTGGAGATAGCTTTCCATCGAGTCGTCCAGCGCCTGCAGCCAGGGCGTATGGTGCGATGGCGCCATGGTGCCGGTCATCAGCGAGCGGTAGGCGTGGTCGCGGAAGCTCATAATGTCTTCCGCCTTGTGGTGCTCCCACTCCATGAAGGTCTGGTTGACCGCCTCGACGTCGAAGCCGGGATAGTCGGTCTGGTCCATCAATTCCTTGGTGTAGTCGCCCTGGAACCAGATCATCTGCTCGGCGTCTTCCAGCGTCTCTTCGCGTGCCCGCCACTTGGCGCCGTGCTCGGCCATCGCCTGTACCGACGGCAGCTTGATGCGGCCCATGATGACGTCACGGGCGAACCAGGCCTGGGCGTCGAACATGTTGAAAGTGTAGAACTGGTCCTGCATGCCGATATAGGACAGTTTCGGGTTCTTCTCCCACACGACGCCCTCATAGAGCCCGTCCGGCCACATGCGGTTGGCGGTCTTCAGCTTCAGCTCTTCCGTGAGGAACGGGAAGGAATGCAGATAGCCGGTGCACAGGATGATGGCGTCGACGTCCTTGGTGGTGCCATCCTTGAAGTGCGCCGTCTTGCCGACGACCTTCTGCAGCAGCGGCACTTCCTTCCAGTTCTCCGGCCATTTGAACCCCATCGGCTTGGAGCGGTAGCTGGAGGTGATAGATCTGGCGCCGTATTTGTAGCATTGCGAGCCGATGTCCTCGGCAGAATAGGAGCGGCCGATGATCAGTATGTCCTTGCCCTTGAACTCCATGGCGTCGCGAAAATCATGGCTGTGCAGGATGCGGCCGTTGAATGTCGAAAAGCCTTCGAAATAGGGAACGTTGGGAACGGAAAAATGCCCTGAGGCGACGACGACATTGTCGAACTCCTCGGAGTAGGTGACGTCGTTGGTGCGGTCATGCGCGGTGACGGTGAATTTCCTCGTCTCGTCGGAGAAAGTCACCATGCGCACCGGGCTGTTGAAGCGTACCCATTCGCGCAGGCCTGATTTCTCGACGCGACCCTTGATGTAATCCCACAGCACCGCGCGCGGCGGGTAGGATCCGATCGGGCGGCCGAAATGCTCCTCGAACGTGTAGTCGGCGAATTCCAGGCACTCCTTCGGTCCGTTCGACCAGAGGTAGCGGTACATCGAGCCGTGGACGGGATCGCCGTGCTCGTCGAGGCCGGTGCGCCAGGTGTAGTTCCACAGGCCGCCCCAGTCCGACTGCTTTTCGAAGCAGACGATTTCGGGTATCTCGGCGCCCTTGTCGGCAGCCGACTTGAAGGCCCTGAGCTGGGCCAGACCGGATGGCCCCGCTCCAATGACGGCAACGCGCGTTTTCATGGCAGGCCTCCCGGTGTCATTCGATTTTTGGAATTGCTCTTACGAAACAAATTTCACTCACAGGACAGTAATTGCCTCTTGGATGCTGTCAACAGGCCTTGTGGAGAAACCGCGTTTCGCCCCAGCGGATTTCCGGAAACGGATGACGGCGTAAATCCTGTTCGGACACCATTCGACTTAAGGGGCTTGCTGCGCGGTTGCGTTTCTGTATCGGCACCGAATATGTTCACCTGGAGTGAAATAATCATGGGGATTCGGAGGCGAGATGGCGAAGACAAGTTCCGATTCCAAGACTGCTTCGACAAGGGCAAAGCCACCGGCAAAGGCCTCCGTGGACGGAAAAACCATCCGCGCGCCGCTGACGCAGAATCCGCACGCCATTCGCGACACGCGCGAAAAAGTGCTGGAGGTGGCGATCGGGCGCGAGGTGCGCGCCTTCCGCAAGAAGCTCGGCATCACCGTCGCCGATCTCGCCGTCGCCACCGATATTTCGCTGGGCATGCTGTCGAAGATCGAGAACGGCATCACCTCGCCGTCGCTGACCACACTGCAGGCGCTGTCGAGGGCGCTCGGCGTTCCCGTCACCGCCTTCTTCCGCCGATTCGAGGAAGAGCGCAGCGCCGTCTTCGTCAAGGCCGGCGAAGGGCTAGATGTCGAACGCCGCGGCACCCGCGCCGGCCATCAATACAATCTGCTCGGCCATATCGGCTCCAACACCAGCGGCGTCGTCGTCGAGCCCTATCTGATTACGCTGACCGAGGATTCGGATGTGTTCCCGACCTTCCAGCATGAGGGCATGGAATTCCTCTATATGCTGGAGGGCGAGGTGGTGTACCGGCACGGCAGCAACCTCTATCCGATGAAGCCGGGCGACAGCCTGTTCTTCGACGCCGACGCGCCGCACGGGCCGGAGCAACTGACGAAACTTCCGATGCGGTATCTGTCGATTATTTGCTATCCGCAGAGCGCGGGGTAGGAGTTCGATCTTCCCTTGATCCTCTCGTGCGGAGATCAGTAGTTCCGCGACGGCCCCCCTTTGCAACATCGGCGATCGGCGAAAGCCGACGTGACATCCGATCTCCCCACTTGAGGGGGAGATGTCCGGCAGGACAGAGGGGGGCGAACCGCGATGACGCATAATCTGGTTTCCGCCAACAACCGCCGCAATGCCCGCAGGATGCGCAAGGTGATGACCGATGCCGAACTCAAGCTTTGGAACGAGATCAGGGCACACAGGCTGATGGGACTGAAGTTTCGGCGCCAGATGCCTATCGATGGCCATATCGTCGATTTTGCGTGCCCGGACAAAAAGCTGATCATCGAGCTTGATGGTTCCCAGCATGGCCAAGCCGAAACGTCGGAATCGGACGCCGCAAGAACCGCCAAGTTTGAAGCTCTGGGCTGGACGGTCCTGCGCTTCTGGAACGACGATGTCATTCGCGATATCGACAATGTCTGCCAGCATGTCGTGATTGTGGCTGGGCTGAGCGGCGCGCCGTGAGCTTCGCCGAAGCGCTGGGATGGACATTGGGCAAGGGCCGGCACTCTACGGCGCCCCCCTCTGCCCTGCCGGGCATCTCCCCCTCTTGGGGGGAGATCAGCAGCTTTGTGGGCATCTTTAGTCCGGCCCGAACCCCGGTGACGTCGCACTGCCATCATCCAGCTTCGACAGCCATTCCACCAATGTCGGCCGATACCGCGTCAGGCCCTTGTAGGTGGCCAGCTCTTCCGGCAAATCCCGGATCACCCGGTGCAGTCGTCTTGCCCATTTCGGCTGTGTCACCAGTTCGTCCATCTTGATGAGATAGCAGCGGATCGGGAAGACGATGCCGTTCGAGCGCGGCAGGCGCCAGAAGCTTTGCAGTTCGACGCGCAGATGCACCTTGTCGCCGACATTTTCGGGCGTCACCGTCGCGCGGTCCAGGCCCCATTTGTGGTAATTCTCCGGGCTGGTGTCGAGGCGCGGGTTGATGGTCATCGTCCAGTTGAGACGCCGCGCCGGCTTGCCCTGCTGGATGTTGGTGAGGAACTTCAGCGCCCTGACGAAAATCCCCTTCTCATGCGCCAGCGGCACCGGCGCGTGCCATTCGAAGAAATTCATGCCGATGTCGAAATCGAGCGACCAGTCGGCCTGAGTGGTGACCATGCCGGCGTCCATCCAAAGATTGCCGTCGCGCTGATCGAGAATGCAGAAATCACCCTGGCTCTGGCGGGTGATGTACTCCATCGGCCCGTAAGGCAGTGTCGAGGTGTCGCCGAAGGTGAAGGTGTCGTCGATGCCGAGCGGCCGGTTGATCCAGCGCCAGCGGTCGCCGTCGCGGGTCAGGGTGAAATGCTCGGGATAGCCAAGTGCCTGTTGCTCCATCAAAAGTTCGAGCAGGTCCCAGCCGGCCAGCGTCATATGCGGCAGCGACTGGCAGCGCAGCGGATCGTCGGCCAGCACCAGTGCACGGTCCTGCATCTCGGCGACATAGTGCTCGTCGACGTCGATCAGGTTTTCCAGAACGCTGCCCTTGGGGCCAACCACATGCGGCTCGATGTTGACCGCATACATGTAGGCGTCTTCGTGGAACGGGAACGGAAACCGCCTGATGTGTTCCGGGCTGTTCCTGAAGGTGAAATCGTCGCGAAACGTTTCCTTGCGAAAGGTGATGCCCAAGCTGGCCTCCTATCTTTCCAGGACCAGCGACTTGCCTTCGAAGCGCGACACGCACGGCATGATCTTGCAGCCGGAACGATGGTCTTCCTCGCTGAGCCAGTGGTCGTTGTGGATGAACTTGCCGTCATGCGAGACGACGTTGGTCTCGCACTGGCCGCAGACACCGCCGCGGCAGAGATAGGGCGGATCGACGCCGGCGGCCTCGATCGCTTCGAGCAGGCTCTGCTGCTCGCCGACGCGGATGGTCTTGCCGCTGACGGCAAGTGTGACGTCGAACGGCAGGCCGGGCTGGGGTGCCGCGAAATGCTCGTAGTGCACGGTCTCCGCCGGCCAGCCGAGAGCCGCAGCGCGCTCGCGCACCCAGTTGATCATGCCGGCCGGGCCGCAGACATAGAGATGGGTGCCGAGCGGCTGCGAGGACAAGAGACGGTCGAGTTCGATGCGCTCGTCGCGGTCGTCGTGATAGAGCCGGACGCGACGGCCATAGCGCTCCTGCAGCACATCGGCATAGGTGCCGAGCGAGGCGGTGCGGCAGGTGTAGTGCAGCTCGAAATTGCCGCCGGACCCGGCGAGCTGCGCGGTCTGCGCCATGAACGGCGTGATCCCGATGCCGCCGGCAAGCATCAGATGCTTCTTTGCCCTGAGGTCGAGCGAGAACAGATTGACGGGGTAGCTGACCACCATCTCCAGGCCAGGCTTGACGCTCCGGTGCATGAACAACGAGCCGCCGCGGCCGACATCGTCGCGGCGCACCGAGATGGTGTATTCGCGGGTGTCGAGCGGCGATCCCATCAGCGAATAGGGATTGAGCCTTGTGCGGTCGCCATCGCGCATCTCGACCACGACATGGGCGCCGCCGGAAAAGGTCGGCAAAAGCTCACCGTCACGGCGGCGGAAATGGAAGCGCGTCACCAGTTCGTTGACCGGGACGACGTCGCTGACGACGACATCGAGCTTGGTGGTGCCGGTGCTCATGGGAAGACCTCCTCTATGGGAGGGATCTCCGAGCGATCCTCGGCATTTATGCAGACGCCCTGGAATGCTGCCAGCCGTCGCGAATAATGATCGCGCACCAGAAGCAGCAGGCCGCAATGCGCGCAGGTGGCCGGCTGCGTCGTCACATTTTCGGTGATGCCTTTGCAATGCACGCACTGCATGCGCCGCGCCAATGAGCCGCGATGCTCGGTCTGCATGGAGGTATGATCGATGCCGGCTTCGAGCGCCACCTGCATGGCCTGGCCGATCAGCCCTTCGGTGCCGGCGAGATAGAGGCGCAGGCCCATATGCGCGTTGGCAAGCGTCTGCTTCAGCCGGGGCAGCAGGCTGGCGAAGGTTGGCGCGACATGAAATTGCGCGGACTTCAGTGCCTCAAGAGCGGCAACGTGCTTGCCGTCGGCCCCGGGAATGAAGACGATTTCGGCGCCGTCGAAGAAGCCGGGGGGCGCCGTCCTTGCCATATCGACGATCGCCAGCGCGCCTTCCGCATCCGCCACGAAAAGATGATGCTTGCCGGGCTGCGGGGACAGGGTTCCGTAAATGGGCCGGCTGATGATCGTTTTGGCTGCCATTCTCTACTTCGTACCTCGAAACCCCTCGCTGTCGATTGTGCCTCAGCCTTTCGCCGTGCGCTTGGTCTTTTTGGGATCGTCGAAGGGCAGAGGCTGCGCCGTCGCCCTGATCGAACCGCTCTTGTTGCGGATCTCGAGCCTGGTGTCCTTGACCGCGCAGTCGACGTCGAGGCGGGCGATGCCCATCGATTTCTCGACCAGCGGCGAATACATAGCGCAGGTCACCACGCCGACCTGTTTGCCGTCGTGATAGACCGGTGCGCCTTCGTCGGCCGGTTCCTTGCCGTCGAGCAGAACGCCGTAGATCTTGAAGCGCTCCTTGCCCTTGAGGCGGTAATGCTCTTCGGCGCCACGAAAGCCGGTCTTGCCGGGGCTGACGGTGAAGTCGAGGCCGAGCTCCCACAGCGTGTCGCCGGGGCCTTCGTTCTCGAACGGATATTTCTGCGAGTTGTCATAGGGATAGAACAGCAAATAACTCTCGACGCGCAGCATATCGAGCGTGGTGAAGCGGCAGGGAATGATGCCGGCGCTCTTGCCCTCGTCGAGAATCCTGTCCCAGATCGTGCCGGCGTCCTGACCGCGGCAGAATATCTCGTAGCCGCGCTCGCCGGTATAGCCGGTGCGCGAGATCATGACGGGAAAGCCGAACAGCTGCGTCTGCATATGATGGAAATAGTTGAGGTCGCGAATGCCAGGCACATGCTTTGAGAGATAGTCGACCGCGGTCGGCCCCTGCAGCGACAGATCGTGCAGATTGTCGTCGAAGCGCAGCGATACGTCGCGGCCGACGGAAGCGCGCTGCAATTCCTCATGGCCGGTGCCGGAGCCGTGCACCACCATCCAGGCGTTCGGCCCGGTGCGGTAGAGGATGCAGTCGTCGGTGAATTTGCCGGCCTCGTTCAGCATGCAGGCATAGGCCGACTTGCCGGGATAGATCTTCTCCACGTCGCGCGTCGTTGCCAGGTCGATGAGGTGTGAGGCGTGCGGCCCGGTGATGTGAACCTTCTTCAGGCCCGACACATCCATCAGCCCGGCCCTGGTGCGGATGGCGGTGTATTCCTCGTCGGCGTCCTTGTCGTAGGTCCAGGCGGTGCCCATGCCGCTCCAGTCTTCGAGCTTCGAGCCTAACGCGCGATGGCGATCCGCCAGGGTCGAAAATCTCCAGGATGCCGTCATCCGCAAATCCTCCGTTCGAAAATTCTATTGTGTTCCCGGCTCCCTGCGCGAGGCGGGAGCATTTGGTCGAATATTGATCGCAAACGTCCTGATGTCGCAATACCCGGAAGCAAATAATTTCATTGTCAGGCAAAATTCGCGACTGGGGACAAACGGTTAACCCAACGTAAAATCGGCTTGACAATTGCTGGATTCGGCCCGAATTTATGAAAAAAATTTCACTCTGTTGAAAGAGGGCAGCGGGCGGCCAATTCGGGGTCGGGCGCTGGAAAAGGGGAAACCGATGTCAGACCTGCAGCAGCGCATCGAAGCGCTGTACCGTTCCGACCTGCGCGGATCCGCGCTCCTGATCATCTGCCTTTGGGCGACGATCCTCTTCGTGCTTGTCATGACATGGCCCTACATCCCGGACACCGGGATCAAGATCGTCGTCGCTATCGCTGCCGCCGCCGTGCTGATCTTCAATACGGCCGCCATCCTGGCGATGGTCAATCACTACAAGGAAGACAAGGACTTCATCTACGGTCTCGACATCAAGAACGCCGACGCGGCCCGCAACCGCAAGTCCTGAAAACAGAACGTCCTGAGGGGTAGAAGTCATGTCGCGCTACACGCCGCCGGAACAAGGCAAGGCCGGGCAGATTTTCGATATCGTGGTCGTCGTGGTCGCCATTTTCGTGGCGCTGTGGCTGCCATTGAAACTCGGCCTGGCGGGTGCGGCGAAATCCATCGACGCGCTCGATGCCAAAACCTGGGAAGCGTTGGGACAGAACCCGACCATGGCCTCGATCTGGGAAAAGCTCGGCTATACGCCGGAGACCGCGCACGACATCATCCAGAACCGCTTCCACTACATCATCGACTGGCCGACGCTGATCATCATGGCGGCGGTGCTGATCGGCTATTTCGTCTTCCTGTTCCGCGCCTCCGACCGCGAATATCGCGACGTCATCAACGAAAAGTTCGACGACAAGTAACGCCAGAGATTTTGGGGAAGCACGCTCATGTGGGTCGCACTCTCTTACGCATCGTGGGGCATCTCGGTCGTGCTTGCGCTGTGGATGCTCTACGACTGGTTCAAGATCGACACGACCTATTCCGAGGAGGTGCTGACTTCCTCGCGCGAAGGCGAGCTTGAAGCCGCTTCCGAAAAACACCGGATCTGAGTGGGGATTGAACAATGACGATCACGCTTGAACCGGCAATACACGGCGACAGGGTTTCACTGCTACGCGTGCTCGGCCCGGCCCATGTCTGGGCGCTTGGCGTCGGCATCGTGCTGGTCGGCGAATTCACCGGCTGGAATTTCTCGGCCGACAAGGGCGGCGCACTGGCGGCGCTGATCGTCTGCTGGGTGGTCGGGCTCTTGTATACTTCGGTCGCCATGATCGACTCCGAGGTGACATCGACGGTTGCCGCCGCCGGCGGCCAATACGCGCAGGCCAAGCACATTGTCGGGCCGCTGATGGCCTTCAACGTCGCGCTGTTCCTGGTCTTTGCCTACACCATGCTGGAGGTTTCGGACGCCATCCTGCTCGGCGACACCATCGTCGCCAAGGCCGGCGTCGAAGGGCTCACCCACAACTCCTTCATTGCCGCCACCATCGTCGTGCTGGCATGGCTGAACTATCGCGGCGTGCTGATGACGCTCAACGTCAACTTCGTCATCACGGCGATAGCCTATGTCTCGATCGTTATCCTGTTCTTCTCGGTCAGCCCCTGGACGCAGGGTGCTGTGCTGAAGCTCAACGAACTGGTCACCCCCGGCAATGCGCTGCCCTATGGCTGGATCGGCGTCATCGCGGCCTTCCAGTTCGGCATCTGGTACTATCTCGGCATCGAAGGCACCACGCAGGCCGCCGAGGAAGTGCGCTCGCCGGCGCGTTCGCTGCCTTACGGCACCATGGCCGGCATGATCACGCTTTTGATCGCCGCCGCCATGACCTGGTATGTCTGCGCCTCGCTGATGCCCTGGGAGTACCTCGGTATCACCTATTATCCCTTGTGGGACGCCGGCAAGCTGACCGGCAGCCCGCTGCTGGAAAACCTGTTGTTCGTCGCCACGCTGCTCGCGGCACTGGCGTCGGCCAATGGCTGTATCAACGATGCGGCCCGCGCGTGGTTCTCGCTTGGACGCGACCGCTATCTGCCGACATGGTTCTCGGCCGTGCACCCGAAATACCGCACGCCCTATCGCTCGATCCTGTTCCTGTTGCCGATCGCGCTCGCCTTCGCCTTCATCGCCGACCTCAACCAGGCGATCACCTTCTCAATCCTGTCGGGCGTGCTGCAATACACCTTCATGAGCATAAACATCATGATGTTCCGCAAAAAGTGGCCGCTGGGCACGATCCGCCGCGGCTATACGCACCCGTTCCACCCGATCCCGGCGATCGTGCTGTTTTGCCTCTGCGTGGTGACCTTCTTTGCGATCTTCCTCGGCTACGGCACGCAGCTGATCGCCATGGTCGCCTTCTACTTCCTGATCTCGCTGTGGTTCCACTTCTACCGTTACCGCTATGTGCGCCGCGGCGACCAGTTCACCATGCCGTGGCCGAAGCCGCAGGGCTATTGACAGGAGAGGGCCTGCCGGTCTGGGCGGGCATGGCGTGACGAGGTGTCTGACGTGACGACAGCATTGCTGGCCGGGGCGGTCGCCGTGGCTCTCGTCCTGCACCTCGCCTGGCATACGCGCGCCAGCCGCAAAAAGGCCAAGGCTGATCTTGCAGCCGAGGCAGCCAGCATCCGGACCGTCATCACAGATGCCGTTGATGTCTCCGATGGCACAGCCGGCGTTGTCACCTGGGCCGGCACATGGAACGGACAGCGCGTGCAGCTGCGCACCATCGTCGACACGCTGGCAACGCGAAAGCTGCCGGCGCGATGGTTGAGTGTCACGATCACAGAGCCGGTTGCGGTGCCGGCGACCTTCGACATGATGATGCGGCCGGGCTCGCCGACGACCTTCTCCAATTTCGATCATCTTCAGCATACGCTGCCGAAGGCTCCGGGATTTCCGGCTGAAGCCGTGCTGCGAACCGACCTCAGGGCGGCGCGCTTTCCGCAGAACCTGATCGCCAGCCATCTCGACATCTTTGCCGAAGGCCGCGCCAAGGAACTCTTGATCACCCCGGACGGCGTGCGCATCGTCTGGCTGCTGGCCGAGGCCGAGCGGGCGCGCTACGGCGTGTTCCGGCAGGCCGCATTCGGCGGCGCAAGGCTGGATCCAACGCTGGTCGAGAGACTGCTGACCTCGGCCTCAGTGCTGCGCGATGCCATCAACCGACAGGAAAGGCAGGTCGCATGAGCGCACCCGCACCGACAAACCCGTATCTGGTGCTCGGCGCTGCCATCGTCTTACCGGCCAGCGGCCACGTCATTCTGGGCGTGCCCGTGCGCGGCCTGCAGTTCCTGTTCTTCATGGTGATCCTCGCCTGGGTGACGGCCAAGATCGCGCCGGCCGATGCCAGCTTCGTCGGCCGCCACGCCGGCGGCTTCCTGATCTATGCGCTGTCGATCCTCGATGCCTACAGAATAGCCCGCATCCGCACCGCCACATGGATTCACAGCGCCCGCGACGGCGGCGATAGTTCACAAGGCCGCATCGAGCCGGATACGTAACTACAGGAATATTTTTTTCATACGATTGAATTCGCACGACGCATTCGATACATCATCGTCTAGTGGTAACGTCGGGAGGCTGACATGTGTGGAATCGTCGGACTTTTTCTGAAAGACAAGTCGCTTGAGCCGCAGCTCGGCTCGATGCTGTCGCAGATGCTGATATCGCTCAGCGATCGCGGCCCCGACAGCGCCGGCATTGCCATCTATGGCGCGCCTTCCAGGAATGAAGCCAAGATCACCATCCAGTCCGCGAAGCCCGAGCGCGATTTCCGCGGCCTCGACGCCGAACTCGCGAAGGCCATCGGCGCGCCGGTGAGCATAGCGGTGAAGTCCACCCATGCAGTGTTGAGAACCGCGCCCGACAAGGTCGATGCCGCGCGCGAAGCGCTGCAGTCAATCCGCCCCGACGTGCGCATCATGGGCGCCGGCGAAGCGGTGGAAATCTACAAGGAAGTCGGTCTGCCGGAAGCGGTCGTCGACCGCTTCGACGTCCGCTCGATGACCGGCACGCATGGCATCGGCCATACCCGCATGGCGACGGAATCGGCCGTCACCACTATGGGCGCGCATCCGTTCTCGACCGGCGCCGACCAGTGCCTGGTGCACAATGGCTCGCTGTCCAACCACAACAATGTGCGGCGTGAGCTGGTGCGGGAGGGCATGAAATTCGAGACCGAGAACGACACCGAGGTCGCCGCCGCCTATCTCTCCTCGCAGATGGCGCATGGCAAGAACCTCGGCGAGGCGCTGGAAGGCACGCTGTCCGACCTCGACGGCTTCTTCACCTTCGTCGTCGGCACCAAGAACGGTTTCGGCGTGGTGCGCGATCCGATCGCCTGCAAGCCCGCCGTCATGGCCGAGACCGACCAGTATGTCGCCTTTGGCTCGGAATATCGGGCGCTGACCAAGCTGCCCGGCATAGACAATGCGAGGGTCTGGGAGCCGGAACCCGCAACCGTCTATTTCTGGGAGCATTGAGCCCATGCCGGCAACCAAACTTTCGAAGGCGGCGCAAGACCAGGCGTCCCGGGTCTTCGATCTTGATGTGTCGTCGCTGCGCGAGCTCAACCAGGCGCTTCACAATCTGACGCCCGGCTCCAACGAAACGGCGTGGGAAGTGCTGCACCCGAAGGGCAGCCATTCGGTTGCGGTCGGCGTCGACCAGCCTGTCAGCATCGATGTGCGCGGCAGCGTCGGCTACTACTGCGCCGGGATGAATGACGGCGCTGCCATCACCGTGCACGGCTCGGCCGGACCTGGCGTCGGCGAAAACATGATGTCGGGCTCGATCGTCATCAAGGGCGACGCCAGCCAGTATGCCGGCGCCACCGGCAAGGGCGGGCTGCTCGTCATCGAGGGCAACGCCTCGTCGCGCTGCGGCATCTCGATGAAGGGCATCGACATCGTCGTGCACGGCAATATCGGCCACATGTCGGCCTTCATGGCGCAGTCCGGCAATCTGGTGGTGCTGGGCGATGCCGGCGACGCACTTGGCGATTCCATCTACGAAGCGCGGCTGTTCGTGCGCGGCAAGGTCGAAAGCCTGGGCGCCGACTGCATCGCCAAGGAGATGCGGCCCGAGCATATCGAACTGCTGCAGGGACTGCTCGACCGCGCCGGCGTCACCGGCGTCAAGCCGTCGGAATTCAAGCGCTACGGCTCGGCGCGCACGCTCTACAATTTCAATATCGACAACGCCGACGCGTATTGAGGCAGCATGACCTACAAGAACCCGCCGACGACGCCGCGCAAATCCGCGACCTTCGACGACTACACGCTTTCCGAAATCCGCCGCGCCGCGGCGACCGGCATCTATGACATCAGGGGCGCCGGGGCCAAGCGCAAGCTGCCGCATTTCGACGACCTTTTGTTCCTCGGCGCCTCGATCTCGCGCTATCCGCTGGAAGGCTATCGCGAGCGGTGCGACACGTCGGTCGTGCTGGGCTCGCGCTATGCCAAGAAGCCGATCGAGCTGAAAATCCCGATCACCGTTGCCGGCATGAGCTTCGGGTCGCTGTCCGGCCCGGCCAAGGAAGCGCTCGGCCGTGGCGCTACGCTCTCAGGCACGTCGACCACCACGGGCGACGGCGGCATGACCGAGGAAGAGCGCGGCCATTCCAAGCAACTGGTCTACCAGTACCTGCCGTCACGCTACGGCATGAACCCCAGGGATTTGCGCCGTGCCGACGCCATCGAAGTCGTTGTCGGCCAGGGCGCCAAGCCCGGCGGCGGCGGCATGCTGTTGGGACAAAAGATTTCCGACCGCGTCGCCGAAATGCGCACGCTGCCGAAGGGCATCGACCAGCGCTCGGCCTCACGCCATCCCGACTGGACCGGGCCGGACGATCTCGAGATCAAGATCCTCGAGCTGCGCGAGATCACCGACTGGGAAAAGCCGATCTACGTCAAGGTCGGCGGCGCCCGCCCCTATTACGACACAGCACTTGCGGTGAAGGCCGGCGCCGATGTCGTCGTCGTCGACGGCATGCAGGGCGGCACGGCGGCCACCCAGGAAGTATTCATCGAAAATGTCGGCCAGCCGACGCTTGCCTGCATCAGGCCGGCGGTGCAGGCGCTGCAGGATCTCGGCATGCACCGTAAGGTGCAGCTGATCGTCTCCGGAGGCATTCGCAACGGCGCCGACGTCGCCAAGGCGCTGGCGCTCGGCGTGGACGCGGTGTCGATCGGCACGGCAGCGCTGGTCGCACTCGGCGACAATGATCCGCGCTGGGAAGCGGAGTACAATGCACTCGGCACCACCGCCGGCGCCTATGACGACTGGCACGAGGGCCGCGACCCCGCGGGCATCACCACGCAGGACCCCGAACTGATGAAGCGGGTTGATCCGGTCGCCGCGGGACGGCGGCTGGCGAACTACCTCAAGGTGATGACGCTGGAGGCGCAGACCATTGCGCGTGCCTGCGGCAAGAACAGCCTGCACAATCTCGAGCCCGAGGATCTCGTAGCCCTCACCATCGAAGCCGCCGCCATGGCAGGCGTGCCGCTGGCCGGCACCAACTGGATACCGGGGAAAAACGGCTTCTAACAAAATCACATCAAAATAAGCGAGGAGCTATAATGGGGAACGATCTCGCCGCATTCGCCAAAGAGAACGGCGTCAAATATTTCATGATTTCCTACACCGACCTGTTCGGCGGCCAGCGCGCCAAGCTGGTGCCGGCGCAGGCGATCGCCGACATGCAGAAGGACGGCGCCGGCTTCGCCGGTTTCGCCACTTGGCTCGACCTGACGCCGGCGCATCCTGATATGCTGGCGGTGCCGGATCCGGATTCGGTGATCCAGCTGCCGTGGAAGCGCGATGTCGCCTGGGTCGCCGCCAACTGCATCATGGACGACAAGGAAGTCGAGCAGGCGCCACGCAACACGCTGCGCCGGCTGATCGCGGAAGCCGCCACTGACGGCATGCATGTCAAGACCGGCGTCGAGGCTGAGTTCTTCCTGATCTCGCCGGACGGCAGCGTCATCTCCGACAAATACGACACGGCTTCAAAACCCTGCTACGACCAGCAAGCAGTGATGCGCCGCTACGATGTCATCGCCGAGATCTGCGACCACATGCTGGCGCTGGGCTGGAGCCCCTACCAGAACGACCATGAGGACGCCAACGGCCAGTTCGAGATGAACTGGGCCTTCGACGATGTGCTCGCCACCGCCGACAAGCACTCCTTCTTCAAGTTCATGGTCAAGTCGGTGGCCGAGAAACACGGCCTGCGCGCGACCTTCATGCCAAAGCCCTTCCAGGGCCTGACCGGCAATGGCTGCCACGCCCATATTTCGGTGTGGGACAAGGCCGGCAAGGTCAACGTCTTTGCCGATAATGCGATGGAGCTCGGCCTGTCGGCCAAGGGCAAGAATTTCCTCGGCGGCATCATGAAACATGCCTCGGCGCTGGCCGCCATCACCAACCCGACGGTGAACTCCTACAAACGCATCAACGCGCCGCGCACCATTTCGGGCGCCACCTGGGCGCCGAACACGGTGACCTGGACCGGAAACAACCGCACCCACATGGTGCGCGTGCCCGGCCCCGGCCGCTTCGAGCTGCGGCTGCCGGATGGCGCCGCAAACCCTTATCTGCTGCAGGCCGTCATCATTGCCGCTGGTCTCGACGGCATCCGCTCCAAGGCCGATCCCGGCAAGCGCTACGACATCGACATGTACCAGAACGGCCACACGGTGAAAGGCGCGCCGAAGCTGCCGCTCAATCTGCTCGACGCGCTTCGCGAATACGACAAGGACAAATCGCTCAAGGCGGCGCTGGGTGAGGAATTCTCGTCGGCTTATCTAAAGCTGAAGCACCAGGAATGGAATTCCTATGCTTCGCACTTCACGCAATGGGAGCGCGACCACACGCTGGACATATAATCGTCCCAGCTGTGCGAGCGACCTCGGAATGACCTGATGAAATATTCGATCTTCTCGCTCGCCCGTGCTGCCCTTTCCGGCCACAAGAATTGGCAGCGCACCTGGCGCGATGCGGCGCCCAAGGACCACTACGATGTGGTGATCATCGGCGGCGGCGGCCATGGGCTCGCCACCGCCTGGTTCCTCGCCAGCGAGTTCGGCATCAGAAACGTCGCCGTGCTGGAAAAGGGCTGGATCGGCTCCGGCAATGCCGGCCGCAACACCACCATCATCCGTTCCAATTACGGCCTGCCCGGCAATACCGGCTTCTACGAGCTTTCGATGAAGCTTTGGGAGCGGATGGAGCAGGACCTCAACTATAACGCCATGGTCAGCCAGCGCGGCGTCCTCAACCTCTATCATTCCGACGCGCAGCGCGACGCTTATGCGCGGCGCGGCAACACCATGCGCATCAATGGCATCGATGCCGAACTGCTCGACCAGGCGGCGCTGAAGAAGATGCTGCCGTTCCTGAATTTCGACCATGCGCGCTTTCCCGTGCAGGGCGGCCTCCTGCAGCGCCGCGGCGGCACCGCGCGGCATGACGCGGTGGTCTGGGGCTATGCCCATGCGGCGAGCGAACTCGGCGTCGACATCATCCAGAACTGCGAGGTCACCGGCTTTGTCCGGGACGGCAACGGCAAGGTGACTGGCGTCGAGACGTCGCGTGGAAAAATTGGCGCCGGCAAGGTCGGCATGGCGGTCGCCGGGTCCTCCTCGCGCGTCGCCGCGATGGCGGGCCTGCGCCTGCCGATCGAAAGCCATGTGCTGCAGGCTTTCGTCTCGGAGGCGATCAAGCCGCTCATCCCCGGCGTCATGACCTTCGGCGCCGGGCATTTCTATGTCAGCCAGTCCGACAAGGGCGGGCTGGTCTTCGGCGGCGACATCGATGGCTACAATTCCTACGCCCAGCGCGGCAATTTGCCTGTCATGGAAGATGTCTGCGAAGGCGGCATGGCGCTGATCCCGATGATCGGCCGCGTGCGGCTTCTGCGCCAGTGGGGCGGCATCATGGACATGTCGATGGATGGCTCGCCGATCATCGACAAGACACCGGTCGACGGGCTCTACCTCAACGCCGGCTGGTGTTATGGCGGCTTCAAGGCGACGCCCGGTTCCGGCTTCGTCTTTGCCCATCTTCTGGCGCGTGACGAAACGCACAAGGAGGCGGCGCTGTTTCGGCTCGACCGCTTCCAGCGCGGCGCCATGATCGACGAAAAGGGCCAAGGCGCCCAACCGAACCTGCATTGAGGCGGCCGGAACAAGATGCGTATCACCTGTCCTTTCTGCGGCGAACGCGAACTCGGCGAGTTCAGCTATCTCGGCGATGCCAAGCCTGTACGGCCGGCGGCGGATGCCGGCGAAGATGCCGTCTACGACTATGTCTATCTGCGCGACAACATCGCCGGCGTGATGGCGGAGAACTGGTATCACGGCGGTGGCTGCCGGGCCTGGCTGAAGGTCACCCGCAACACGCTGACGCACGAGATTTCGGCGGTGGAACCGGCGGCGGGGGCTGGTGCGAGCCAGGTGGAGACATGAGCTATTCTGTCGAGACCACAGCCGTCGCGAAAAGCGCCAGCCCCCTACCTCCCCTTGTGGGGAGGTCGGACCGCAGGTCCGGGTGGGGGTCGGTGCCGCACCCCCACCCCGCTGCTGCGCAGCGACCCTCCCCACAACGGGGAGGGTAAGGGGCGGCGCCATCCTTCGCCATGACACCATATGGATCAGAGGCTGGACATCGTGACCTCTCATCGTCTCTCATCCGGCGGTCTCATCGACCGTTCCACCCCCCTCACCTTCCGCTTCGACGGCACGACATTTTCCGGCTTCCAGGGCGACACGCTGGCGTCGGCGCTGGTCGCCAATGGCGTCAAGCTGGTCGGCCGCTCGTTCAAATACCATCGTCCGCGCGGCATTCTGACTGCGGGCTCGGAAGAACCCAACGCGCTGGTCGAACTGCGCACCGGCGCACGGCGCGAGGCCAACACCAAGGCCACGACGGCCGAACTCTATGAAGGCCTCGAAGCGGCCAGCCAGAACCGCTGGCCGTCGCTGCGCCACGATGTGATGTCGGTGAACCAGCTGTTCGCACCGATCTTCGTCGCCGGCTTCTACTACAAAACCTTCATGTGGCCCGCAAAATTCTGGGAAATGGTCTACGAGCCGGCGATCCGACGCGCCGCGGGTCTGGGTCGCGCGGCGGTCACCCCCGATCCGGATCACTACGACAAGGCCTGGGCGCATTGCGATGTGGTGATCGCCGGCTCCGGTCCGGCCGGTCTCGCCGCCGCACTCGCTGCAGGCCGCAGCGGTGCGCGCGTCATCCTGTGCGAAGAAGATTTTGCGCCCGGCGGCCGTCTGTTGTCGGATGGCGGCACGATCGACGGTCTGCCGGCCGCGGAGTGGCTGTCGCGCACACTGGCCGAGCTCAGCTCGATGCCGGATGTCCGCATCATGACCCGCACGACCCTGTTCGGCGTCTATGACGGCGGTACCTATGGCGCGATCGAGCGGGTCAACGATCATCTGCCGGTGCCGCCCGAGCATCAGGTGCGCCAGCGCCTGTGGCGCATCGTGGCCAAGCGCTGCGTCGTCGCCGCCGGCGCGATTGAGCGTCCCATCGTCTTTGCCGGCAATGACACGCCCGGCGTGATGATGGCGTCCGCCATCCGCACCTACGTCACACGTTATGCGGCGACGCCGGCAAAGCGGATCGCGCTGTTCACCAACAATGAGGATGGCTGGCGCACGGTCGAGACGGCACTCGGCGCCGGGCTGCAGATCGCGGCGGTGGTCGACGCGCGGGCTGACGTCACGCCTGCCCATCGTTCTCTCGCTTCCAGGAACGGCTTCACCGTGCTGCATGGTTCGGTCAGCGGCGTCGACGGCGGCAAGGACGGCGTAAGAAAAATAGCGGTGTCGCTGACCGGCGGCGCGCGCGCCGAGGTCGAGGCCGACGGGCTTGCCGTTTCCGGCGGCTGGAATCCGGCGGTCGGGCTGACCTCATACCATCGCGGCCGGCCGAAATGGCGCGACGACATCTCAGCTTTCGTGCCGGACGGCGCGCCGCCCGGGATGGTCGCCGCAGGTGCGGCTAACGGCGACTTCGGGCTAGGCGCCTGCCTGCGCGCAGGTTTCGAGGCCGGCGCCGCAGCGGCGCGGGACGCGGGACGCAATGGCAATCCGGGCTCTGCAGCTGTTGCCGGCCACGAGTCCTTCTCACTGACCCCGCTCTGGCACGTCGCCGGCAAAGGCAAGGCCTTTGTAGACCAGCAGCATGACGTCACCGCGTCCGACATCGAGCTGGCGCAGCGCGAGGGTTTTGAATCGGTCGAGCATCTGAAGCGCTACACCACGCTCGGCATGGCGACCGACCAGGGCAAGACGTCCAATGTCGCCGGCCTCGCCATCATGGCGGCGGTGTCGGGCAAATCCATTCCCGAGACCGGCACGACCATCTATCGCCCGCCGTACGTGCCGGTCGCCATCGGCGCCTTTGCCGGCCACCATCGCGACGAAAATTTCCATGCGACGCGGCTGACGCCGTCGCATCACTGGGCGGCCGAACAAGGCGCGATCTTTGTCGACACCGGCCTGTGGAAGCGCGCGCAATGGTATCCGCGCGCGGGCGAGAAGGACTGGCTGGAATCGGTCACCCGCGAGGTCAAGGCGGTGCGCTCGGGCGTCGGCTTCTGCGATGTCTCGACGCTGGGCAAGATCGATGTGCACGGCCCCGATGCCGGCGCCTTCCTCGACCGCGTCTACATCAACACCTTCTCAAACCTTGCCGTGGGAAAAGCCCGCTACGGGCTGATGCTGCGCGAGGACGGCCTCGTCTATGACGACGGCACGACCTCGCGGCTGGCCGATGACCATTATTTCCTCACCACGACCACGGCGAAGGCCGGGCTAGTGATGCAGCATCTCGAATTCTGCCGGCAGGTGCTATTCCCCGAACTCGACGTGCAACTGACCTCAGTCTCCGACCAGTGGGCGCAATTCTCGATTGCCGGGCCAAGGACGCGAGACCTGTTGAAGGAAATCGTCGACCCTGCCGAGGACCTTTCGAACGAAGGTTTTCCATTCATGGGCGTGCGCGAAGTCGCTTTGCGCGGCGGCATCAAGGTGCGGCTGTTCCGCATCTCCTTCTCCGGCGAGATGGCGTTCGAGATTTCGGTGCCGGCGCGTTACGGTGAAGCGATGGCACGCAATTTGATGCTGGCGGGAAAACCGTTCGGCGTGACGCCGTATGGCACAGAAGCCCTCGGCGTCATGCGCGTTGAAAAGGGCCATGTCGCCGGACCGGAACTGAGCGGCACGACGACCGCCGCCGATCTCGGCCTCGGCAAGATGATGTCGACCAAGAAGGATTTCATCGGTCGCGTCATGGCCGGCCGCGAGGCGCTGGTGGCGCCGGACCGGCAGGTCGTGGTCGGCATCAAGCCGATCGACAAGGCGCGCCGCCTGCGCTCCGGCGCGCACATCATCCCGAAGGGCCAGACGCCCGGGCCTGATAACGACCAAGGCTACGTCACCTCGGTCTGCTTCTCGCCGACGCTCGACCAGTGGATCGGTCTCGGCCTTGTCGAGCGCGGCCGCGAACGCATCGGCGAGATCGTCCATGCGCATGATCCGCTGCGCGGTGAAGACTATGATGTCGAGCTCTGCAACCCCGTCTTCTACGATCCCGATGGAGGGCGCCAGCGTGGCTGATTTTTCCTGGGATGTTCGTAGCCCGCTCGAGCGCGCGCTCGCTCCTGGCGCTTACGGCGTGCAAGGCGATGCCGGTGTGTCGTTGACCGAGATCCGCAATTTCGACCTCGTCCAGGTGATGGCACGGCGCGGCAAGGCGGGTGATTTGGCCGAGGCCGCGAACGCTCGTTTCGGCGTCGCGGCTCCGGAAACGCCGAAGGCGGTTGGCACCGCGGATGCGACGCTGATCTGGTCGGGACCGGATCAGTTTTTTGTCCTGTCGAAGGGTGGCAGGACTGAGGTGCTCGCTCAGACCTTTGCATCTTCCGCCTCACTATCCGACCAATCGCATGCCCGCGTGCTGATCAGCGTCTGCGGCCCCAAGGCGCGCGCCATGCTGGCGAAACTGTTGTCGATTGATTTGCATCCCGATGCGTTTCCGGTTGGCGCTGCTGCCGCGACTTCGATGGATCACACCAGCGTCACGCTCTGGCGTGGTGGTGACCAGGCGGATGGGCAGGCGGTGTTCAACCTCCTGGTGTTTGCGACGTTTGCCGAAAGTCTGTGGCACACGATGTTGGATTCGGCTGCGGAGTATGGTGTGGCTATCGGGCATTCCGAGGAGCTTTAGCTCGATAGTTTCAGATGTTGGCGCCGCCCCTCATTGCCCTGCCGGGCATTTCTCCCCGTATAGTGACGGGGAGAAAGAAGCTGGTCGCAGCCTCGGCGCTCGTCCTGCAACGCTGGCGATTGGCGAAACCGGCGACGACAGCATCCTTCGCCCCGTTTACGAGGAGAAGATGGCGGCAGCCAGATGAGGGGCGGCGCTGGCGTTCGGAAGATGGGTTTGATTGGAAGGGTCTAACCTGCAGCGACCGCGTCGAGAACGCCACCTCCACCTTGCCAAACCCAACCGCGCTGCTATTCTTGCTGCTAAAATAATTTTACACACAGGCAAACATGTTTCTCTAACCGCAAGGCTGAGATGAGCCAGTCGCCCTACCCTTCAGTGACAGCTGGGCCGCCGCGGCCGAGCCTCGTCGTGAGGCCCGGACAGATCGCGCTGCCGCCGGGCATGGAGCGGTATACGATCCAGGGCAATGGCGCGGTGCTGATCGAGGTCGAGGCCGGCGATACGTTCACCGTGCGCAATGTCGAGGGCGGGCAGGCTTGCGAGTTGCTGGCCTGGGACAGGACCGGCGCCACCGATCCTTCCATCCTCGGCGAAAAGTCCAACAGCAATGCCGCCGGGATCAAGGCGCTTCTGGCCGAGGGCGATGACAGCCTGGCTTCCGTCCGTCGTGGCCTTGAGCGCCGCCAGGTGCAGCTCGACGAGCCCAAGGCGGTGCGTGTGTTCGGCGGCGCAACGCCTGCCGGCACCGAGCAGGCATTCACGGTCAGGCGCGACGGCGCGATGCTGATTGCCGCACCCGGCGGGCCGATGCTCGTCGACAGCCATGATACGGCAACGCCGCTCACCGTCATGGTGCGCCGCGCCACCGTGCGCCTGAAGACAAAGTCGCAGCTGGCCGATCCGCTTGCCGATCCGGTGCTCGATCTGCGCGTCCATTCGGCGACAGCCGAATCCTATTTCGTCAAGGCGGGCGACTACCTGCAGATCATCGATGTCGACGGCCGCCAGTGCACCGATTTCCAGTGCTTCTCGGCGCGCAAGCTGGACAAGGGGCTGGACCATCCGCTCGACGTAACGACCACGCGCACGCTGATGGGGTCGAGCTACCCGATGCCGGGCCTGCATTCGAAATATTACGACCAGGACATGGAGCCGCTGGTCGAGGTTATCCAGGACACATGCGGGCGACACGACGCATTCGCGCTGGCGTGTGCCGCCAAATATTACGATGACATCGGCTATCCCGGCCACACCAACTGCTCGGAGAACTTCAATCGCGCGCTGGCCGACAAGGGCGTGACGCCCCGCGCCGGCTGGATGGCGATCAACTTCTTCTTCAACACGGAGATCGACGCCCATGGCGTGATGGTGTCGGACGAGCCGTGGTCGCGGGCGGGTGACTATGTCCTGCTCAGGGCGCTCACCGACATTGTCTGCGTCTCCTCCGCCTGTCCCGACGACACGACACCGGCCAATGGCTGGAACCCGACCGACATCCATGTGCGAACCTATTCCGGCCAACACAAATTCTCGCGAGCGATCGCCAGACGCATGACGCCCGATTCGGAACCGAAAATGACCCGCGAGACCGCCTTCCATTCCAGCTTCGCCAAGCACACCCGCAACTTCGTGGAATACCGGGGTTATTGGCTGGCCAATTCTTTCGCCAAAGAGGGGCCGATCGCCGAGTACTGGGCCTGCCGGCAGGACGCGGTGATCATGGACCTGTCGCCGCTGCGCAAGTTCGAGGTCACCGGTCCCGATTCCGAAGCGCTGCTGCAATACACGCTGACCCGCGACGTCAAGAAGCTCGGCGTCGGCCAGGTCGTCTATTCCGCCATGTGCTACGAGCATGGCGGAATGATCGACGACGGGACGCTGCTGCGGCTCGGCAAGGACAATTTCCGCTGGGTCGGCGGCGATGACCTGTCCGGCGAATGGCTGCGCGACACCGCCAGAAAACTCGGCCTCAACGTGCTGGTGCGCTCGTCCACCGACCAGATGCACAATGTCGCTGTCCAAGGGCCGAAGAGCCGTGACATTTTGCGAGAGGTGGTCTGGACCTCGCCGCTGCAACCGTCGATCGACGAACTCGAATGGTTCCGCTTCGCTGTCGCGCGCATCGGCGGCGGCAATGGCATTCCGGTCGTGGTGTCGCGCACCGGTTATACCGGCGAGCTCGGCTACGAGATCTGGTGCCATCCGCGCGACGCCGAAAAAGTGTTCGATGCCATCTGGGAGGCCGGCCAGCCGCATGGGTTGAAGCCGATGGGCCTGCAGGCACTCGACATGGTGCGCATCGAAGCCGGGCTGATCTTCGCCGGTTACGAATTCTCCGACCAGACCGACCCGTTCGAGGCGGGCATTGGTTTCACCGTGCCGTTGAAGACCAAGACCGACGATTTCATAGGCCGCGAGGCGCTGATAAGGCGCAAGGAACATCCGCAGCACAAGCTCGTCGGCCTCGACATCGACAGCAATGTCGCGGTCGGCCATGGCGACTGTGTCCATATCGGCCGCGCCCAGACCGGCGTCGTCACCTCGGGCATGCGCTCGCCGGTGCTGAACAAGAACATCGCTCTGGCGAGGCTTGACGTCACCCATGCGGCCACTGGCACAGAGGTCGAGATCGGCAAACTCGACGGGCAGGCCAAGCGGCTGCCGGCGCGCGTCGTGGCCTTCGCCCACTACGATCCGCAAAAGACCAGGCCGCGATCCTGAGGGTTGCACCCCCGGCCCTTCGCAGGCTCAGGGCGTTCGAAGCTCGAAAGCAATTGGCTTTCCGTCCGCTACCGCGGACCGCTTCTCACCCCACAAGGGGAGAAGGACAAAGCGAGCGTTTCGCAACCGTGATGTGCACGACGCCACAAATCACTTGACGTGAAAGCGCGCCGGATCAATCTTCACTGTTAAGAAAAAAATACGACTGAGTGGAAACACTGGAGTCGTGCGGTCATGTACCGGGGAACAAGCTTCGCGAAGCCGAGGCATCACCGGCCGGGAACACAAAATGGGGAATTCAGACAGATGAGCACGATTACCACTGCCTTGGAGCAGCCCGCTGAAGGCAAGCTGCTCCGCAACATCGACTGGCGCGGCGCCTTCTGGGTGGCGAGCGGCGTTCCTGCCCTTGTCCTGTTTTCGATCGGCGGCATTGCCGGAACGACGGGAACGCTGGCCTTCGGGATCTGGATCGCTTCCATGATCATGGGCTTCCTGCAATCCTTCACCTATGCCGAGATCGCCGGCCTGTTCCCGAACAAGTCGGGCGGCGCCTCGATCTACGGCGCCACCGCCTGGCTGCGTTATTCCAAGTTCATCGCGCCGCTGTCGGTGTGGTGCAACTGGTTCGCCTGGTCGCCGGTGCTGTCGCTGGGCTGCTCGATCGCCGCCGCCTATATTCTCAACGCGCTGGCGCCGGTGCCGCTGTTCACCGAGGCGTCGCCGGACGTCGTCGCCTATATCGCGGCGCATGCCGGAACGGTGCCTGCCGACGCCATCGCCGCGGTGACCGCAGCGGCCACGCCGGCGATCCGCAACTGGACGATGTTCAGCCACACGCTAGGTCCTGTCTCCTTCACCCTCAATGCCACTTTCTTCATCGGCGCCGTGCTGATGCTGATCATCTTCTCGATCCAGCATCGCGGCATTCTCGGCACCGCCAATGTGCAGAAGTATATCGGCCTCCTGGTCATCATCCCGATGCTGATCGTCGGTGTCGTGCCGATCGTCACCGGCCAGATCAACTGGGCGAACTTTTCGCCGCTGGTGCCGCTGGCGGCGGCTTACGCGCCGGAGCCCGGCTCGTGGAACATTGCCGGCTGGACGCTGGTGCTGGGCGGCATGTTCATCGCCGCATGGTCGACCTATGGTTTTGAGACCGCCGTCTGCTACACATCGGAGTTCAAGAACCCGGGCACCGACACGTTCAAGGCGATTTTCTATTCCGGCCTGCTCTGCATGCTTCTGTTCATCCTGGTGCCCTTCACCTTCCAGGGCGTGCTGGGCCTCAACGGCATGCTGGCGACGCCGATCGTCGACGGCTCGGGTGTCGCCGATGCACTGGCCGGCATGGTCGGGGGTGGCGCATTGATCCACAGCCTCTTGGTGATGCTGATGATCCTGGCGCTGGTGCTGTGCATCATGACGGCAATGGCCGGCTCGTCGCGCACGCTCTACCAGGGCTCGGTCGATGGCTGGCTGCCGCGCTATCTCAGCCACGTCAACGAGCATGGCGCGCCGACGCGCGCCATGTGGACCGATCTCGTCTTCAACCTGATCGTGCTGGCCATCGCCTCGGCCGACGCGACGAGCTTCTTCTTCATCCTCGCCGTGTCGAACTGCGGCTACATCATCTTCAACTTCCTCAACCTCAATGCCGGCTGGATCCACCGCATCGACAACGGCCACATCAACCGGCCTTGGAAGGCGCCGAGCTGGCTGCTCGGCCTCGGCGCCATCTTCGCCTATGTAAACGCCATCTTCATGGGCGCCGGCGCCAAGGTGTGGAACCCGATGGCGCTCTGGGCCGGCCTGATCACAGCCGCCTTGATCATCCCGGTGTTCTGCTACCGGCACTACGTCCAAGACAAGGGCAAGTTCCCCGACCACATGCTGGCCGACCTCGGCATGGCGGGCGCAGACCTCTCGGTCAAAAAGGCAGGCATGCTGCCCTACCTGACGCTGGTCGCCGGCCTGGTGGTGATGCTGCTCGCCAACTGGTACTTCGTCATCTGAAAGTGATGGCTTGAAAAGAATGGGCGCGCTTCGGCGCGCCCGTTTCTTTTTGTGGCAGACGTCAGCCGGCCTTGCGGATGACCGCTTCGGAGCCTTCGAAGAACCGGTTCGGCGGACGCTTCAGGCCGAGATTCTCGCGCAAGGTGGTGCCCTCATACTCACGCCGGAAGAGCTTTCGCCGCTGCAGCTCGGGCACCACCTTCTCGGCGAAGTCGTCGAGCCCGGCTGGCAGATAGGGGAACATGACGTTGAAGCCGTCTGACCCTTCGGCAAACAGCCATTCCTCCATCGAATCGGCGATGGTTTTCGGCGTGCCGACGAAAGCAAGGCCGGAATAGCCGCCGAGCCGCTGCGCCAACTGGCGGACGGTCAAATTCTCCCGGCGCGCCAGCTCGATGACGCGCTCGCGGCCGCTCTTCGAGGCATTGGTCTCGGGGATTTCGGGCAAGGGCGCGTCGGGGTCGAAGGCCGACGCGTCATGGCCGAGCGCGATCGACAGCGAGGCAATGCCGCTCTCGTAATAGACCAGGCTGTCGAGCTTGGCGCGTTTGGCCTGTGCTTCCTCGACGCTGTCGCCGACGATGACGAAGGCGCCGGGCAGGATCTTGATGTCGTCGCGCGAACGGCCGAGCTTCTCGGCCCGGCTTTTGACATCGGCAAAGAAGCGCTGCCCGGACGCCAGATCGGAATGGGCGGCGAAGATCACCTCCGCCGTTTCGGCTGCCAGCTGCCGCCCGGCCTCAGATGCGCCGGCCTGGACGATGACCGGCCAGCCCTGCACCGGCCGCGCAATGTTGAGCGGGCCGCGCACCGAGAGATGCTCACCCTTATGGTCGAGCACATGCAGCTTCGCGGGATCGAAATAGAGCCCGCTCTCGGCGTCGCGGATGAAGGCGTCGTCGGCAAAGCTGTCCCAGAGGCCGGTCACCACATCGTAGAATTCCCGCGCATTGTGATAGCGCTCGTCGTGCTCGACATGCTCGTCGAGGCCGAAGTTCAGCGCGGCGTCGGGATTGGATGTGGTGACGATGTTCCAGCCGGCGCGGCCGCCGCTGATATGGTCGAGCGAGGCGAAGCGACGGGCAATGTGATAGGGCGCGTCGAAGGTCGTCGATGCGGTGGCGACAAGGCCGATATGATCAGTGACGGCGGCGAGCGCCGACAGCAGCGTGAACGGCTCGAACGAGGTCACCGTGTGGCTGCGCCGTAGCGCCTCGATCGGCATGTTGAGAACGGCCAGATGGTCGGCCATGAAGAAGGCGTCGAACTTCGCCGCCTCAAGCGTCTGCGCAAAGCGCTTCAGATGGGCGAAGTTGAAGTTGGCATCGGGATATGAGCCGGGATAGCGCCAGGCCCCGGTGTGAAGACTGACCGGACGCATGAAGGCGCCGAGCCGCAATTGCTTATTGTCTACCATGGGATGATCACCTGATGCGAACGAGGGTTGCCGCTCCGATATGTAAGCAGGATCGGACGGCTTTGCCGTCCTGGGAAGGAATTCTGTTTTGCAAAACCGGCGCCGCGAAGCATTTTCATACAGGTGGCCGTTCAACCTATTTTGATGAACCCGCCTGGTGTTGAGATACTTGCCTGGGTGCTCGGTGCCACCGGCAAGGAGAAAGCCAGAACGCCGCACGTCAAGCGTACGGCGTTCCAGCATTTTCCAAGGAAGATCCTGTGCCCCAGCAGCGCCTACTCGGCGGCCAGCGCCAGTGGCGGCCTGTCATTGTCCTGCACGGCCTCATCAGCCGGCTTCCTGCCTTTCTTCGGCTCGCGGCCGAAGAACAGCGCGTAGCCTGCCGGCAGCACCAGGATGGTGAGTACGGTGGCGACGAGGATGCCGCCCATCATGGCGTAGGCGAGCGGTCCCCAGAACACCGCACGCGAGATCGGGATCAGCGCCAGCACCGCCGTCATCGCCGTCAGCACGATCGGCCGGAAACGGCGCACGGCCGAGCCGATGATGGCCTCCGATCGGTCCATCCCCCTGGCGATGTCCTGATCGATCTGGTCGACCAGGATGATCGAGTTGCGCATGATGATTCCGAGCAGCGCGATGACACCGAGGATGGCGACGAAGCCGAACGGCGCGCCGCTGATCAACAGAGCCGCCGCCGCACCGATGATGCCGAGCGGACCGGTGGCCAGCACGAGCATCGCCTTGCCGAAATGCTGCAGCTGGATCATCAGGAGCACGACGATGACGGCCAGCATGATCGGCGCCTTGGCGGCAATCGAGGCCTGGCTTTCGGCGGAATCTTCCGCACCGCCCTGGATCTCGATCTTGTAGCCGGGCGCCAGGCCGGCGCGCATGCCCTGCATGTCATTGTAGAGCTTGGTGACGACGTCGTTCGACTGCACGCCATCCGGCAGCGTGGCGCGCACCGAGATGGTCGGCAGGCGGTCGCGCCGCCATTCGACGCCCTGCTCGAGCACCGGCACCACCTTGGCCACCTGCGACAGCGGCACGAAGCCGCCGAAATCGGTCGGGATATAGACCGAGTCGACCGAGGACAGCAGGCTGCGGCTGGCGTCCGGTTCGCGGGCGACGATGGAAACCGTCTCCTCGCCATCACGGAAGTCATCGAGCGGCGCGCCGGACATCGCTGCCTGCAGCATCTGGCGGATGCGTTGCGAGGTGACGCCAAGCGCTCGCGCGCGGTCCTGGTCGATGACCAGCTTCATCGCCGGTACCGGCTCCAGCCAGTCGTCATGGACGGCGCCGAGCAGCGGATTTTCGGCGAATTTCGCCTTCACCTGGTCGGCGATGCGGCGCACCTCCTGGCGGTCCGGACCCATGATGCGCATCTGCACCGGCCAGCCGGTTGGCGGGCCGAGGAACAGACGGTCGACCTTGGAACGGATCGAGGGGAAATCCTGCGCCAAGATTGAGCGCAGCTTGAGGATCAGCCGCTCGCGCGCCGGTTCGTCATTGGCCATCACCAGAAGCTGCGCATAGTTCGGATTGCGCAATTGCTGGTCGAGCGGCAGGAAGAAGCGCGGCGCGCCTTCGCCGATATAGGTGGCGATGAAGCGCTTGTCCTTGTCGTCCATCATCCGGGCTTCCAGCGCCTTGGCCTGCGTCTCGACTTCCTTGATCGAGGTTCCCTCAGGCAACCAGAGATCGACGAGGATTTCCGGCCGCGAGGATTGCGGGAAGAAGTTTTGTGGGATGAACTGGAACGCCCACAGGCTGGTGGCGAAGGTGACCAGCGTCATCACCAGAACGATGATGCGGTGGCGCACCGCCCAGCCGACCGTGGCGCGCAGCCGCCGGTAGAAGCCGGTGTCGAAGGCGTCATGATGGTTGCCGGCATGCTTGCGCTGCTTGAGGATCATGTAGCCCAGCCACGGCGTGAAATAGACGGCGACGAACCACGACACGACCAGCGCGATGCCGACCACATAGAACAGCGTGCGCACATATTCGCCTGCGGTCGAGGCGGCGAAGCCGACCGGGATGAAGCCGGCTATGGTGATCAGCGTGCCGCTCAGCATCGGGAAGGCGGTCGAGGAATAGGCGAAGCTCGCCGCCTCGATCTTGACCAGCCCCTCCTCCAGCTTGCGCTCCATCATCTCGACGACGATCATGGCGTCGTCGACCAACAGCCCGAGCGCGATGATCAGGGCGCCGAGCGAAATGCGCTGCAGATCGATACCGAGCTCGTACATGATGGCGAAGGTGGCGGCCAGCACCAGCGGAATGGCAATGGCGATGACCAGGCCGGAACGCCAGCCGATCGACAGCAGCGAGACAGCAAGCACGATCAGCAGCGCCTCACCGAGCGCCTCCATGAACTCGTTGACGGCGTCCTTGACAACCTCGGGCTGGTTGGAGATCTGGTCAACCGCAACGCCGTAGGGCAGCGCTTCCTCGAAGCGCTTGTAGGTCGCCTCGACATCCGTGCCGACGTCCCTGACGTTGAAACCCTTGGCCATGACGACGCCGACCTGGACGCTTTCGTGGCCGTTGAAGCGGTACTTGCGCTGATAGGGATCTTCGAGACCGGAACTCACGGTGGCAATATCGCCAAGACGTGTCACCTGACCACCGGCGCGCAGGCGCAATTCCCTGATGTCGGCAGCCCTGGTGACATCGCCCTCGACCGAGATGCGCACCGAGCGCAGGCCGGTGTCGACGGAGCCCGCCGGATCGACATTGTTCTGGCCCTTGATGGCGTTCTGCAGGTCGGTCAGCGTCAGGCCGCGTTCGGCCAGGGCCTTGGACGAGACGTCGATATAAAGCTTCTCCGGCTGGTCGCCGATGATGACGGCCTTCTCGACGCCCGGCGTCGTCAGCAGCATGTCGCGAGCCTGGGTGGCGAATTTCTTCAGCTCCGGATAGCTGTAGCCGTCGCCGCCGATCGAGTGCAGGGTGATGAAGGTGTCGCCGAACTCATCGTTGAAATAGGGCCCGAGCAGGCCTTGCGGCAGGTCGCCGGAGATGTCGCCGACCTTCTTGCGCACCTGGTAGAAGGCGTCCTTCACCTCCTCTGCATTGGTGTCGCCCTTGATCTGGACGGTGATGATGGCGCTGCCGGCGCGGGTGTAGGAACGGACGAAGTCGAGGTGCGGCGTTTCCTGCAGCTTGCGCTCGATCTTGTTGACGACCTGGTCTTCCATCTCCTGGTTCGAGGAGCCCGGCCAGATCGCCTGGACGACCATGACGCGGAAGGTGAAATCGGGGTCTTCCTTCTGGCCCATGCGCATCAGGCCGAGCGCGCCGGCAATGATGATCAGACCGAACAGGAAGCGCGCGATCGAGGGATGGCCGATGGCCCAGCGCGAAAGATTGAAAGGCTGCTTTTCATTGCTGTCGGTGGTGGTCATCGGCGTCAGTCCAATTCGTTGATCGTGAGCGCACACCCTCGGCATGCGGCTTCAGGTATTCCGATGCTGGCTTCCGGGCGGCGAGGCTTTCCGAGCGGAGAGACACTCATCGCGGTGGGACGCGCGGATCGATGCGGGGGAACTCGATCTTGGCGTCTCGACCATCGGGCGCTCGCCGCCCGGAAACCCTGAATTCGCTTGCCCAGCCCTTTCGCCGGAGCGACGATCAAGCCGGCTTCATGCCTGCGGTCAGCGCAGGGCCTTTGCGGCATCGCCTTCCGCAGAGGCGGCCTGGACCGCATCGCCGGTCAGCTTGACCTTGAGATTCTCGGTCATGAACTGGGTGCCGGCGGCAACGACGACATCCCCCGGCTTGAGCCCGTCGGCGACGCTGACGCCGTCGGCGGTGAACTCCGCAACCTTGACCAGGCGCTCGTGCACCGTCTCGCCGGCGCGGTCGACGGTCCAGACAATCTTGCGACCATCCTTTTCCGCAAGCGCGCTGAGCGGGATCGACACCATCTCCTGCTTCTTGGCCACCGAGGCCTCGATGTTGGCGGTCATGCCGAGCAGCACGCGCGGGTCGTCGGGCAGCGAGACGCGGACGGCAAAGGTGCGCGACTGCTGGTCGGCGCTGCCGGCGACTTCACGCACTTTGCCGGAGAGCGCCAGCGCGTCATCGGACCAGAAGCTGGCCTTGACGTCCTTTCCCGGCTTGAAGGCGGCGATGTCCATTTCGGGAACCGCGATCAGCACTTCCTTTTCGCCGTCGACGGCAACGGTCATCACAGGCGTTCCGGCGCCGACCACCTGGCCGACATCGGCCGAGACCGCCGTGACGATGCCGTTCTCGCTCGCCTTGAGATCGGTGTAGACGACCTGGTTCTGCGCCTGGGCAAGGGTTGAGCGGGCGGCATCGCGCGTCGCTACCGCCTGGTTGTAGCTCAGCGTCGCCTGTTCGAGCTGCGACTTGGAGGTGAAGTTCTTGGCAAAAAGCTGTTCGGCGCGCTTGCGGGACAGATCGACCGTCTCGACCTGCCGCTCGGCGGCGTCGAGGCTGGCCTTGGCGCTCTTGACCGACAACTCATAGTCCGTGGGATCGATACGGGCTAGCACATCGCCTGTCGTCACATGCTGGCCGATGTCGACCAGACGCTCAGTGACCTTGCCCGAGATGCGAAAGCCGAGGTTCATTTCGGTACGGGCTCGCACCGAGCCGGAATAGGTGAGTTCGCGACTCTTTTCGGCCTGGCCGATCTCGACCACCTTGACCGGACGGATGATGTCCTGGACCTCGGTCTTCTCCTGGCTGCAGGCGGCGAGCCCGAGCGTGGCGACGATCAGGCCGGCGACCGGCAGCTTGCGGATGATGGAACTGGACAAAGACACTTTCGTACTCCCGACTGGAGATGAACGGTCGACGCCGGCGCCCGGCGGGCGGCGGCTATTACTTCAGAGCCTTGATCGCGTAATCGATGAGATCGTCGGGCATCGCCCGATTGGTCTTGGCAAGGCACTGCGCCACCATTTGCGGGTGGCACAGAATGACGGTGGCGGCGCCGAAGCAGCGCGATGCGATGACCGGATCCTGGTCGGCAAACTCGCCGGCCTCGATGCCCTCGCGGATGACCTCGGCAAACAGGTCGTGAATGCTGTCGATATGCTTGTCGATGACGCCCCAGTCGCGCTCGAGCGCGACGATGACCATTTCGTGGACCTTCTGGTCGTCGAGCATGACTTCCAGCGTCATCTTGTACTGCGCATGCACGTAGCGGCGCAGCCGCTCCTCGGCGCTGATCGGCAACCGGGAAATCTCGTAGGCCATGTTGTAGCTGGCGAGGAGCATGCGGCCGCAGACGGCCTGGTGGATTTCGACCTTGGAGGCGAAGAAACGGTAGATGTTGGCCGGCGACATGCCGAGTTCGCGGGCGATGTCGGCGACATTGGTCTTGCCGTAACCATAGTGCCGGAACAGGCGTTCGGCACAGTCGAGAATGCGGGTGACATTCTCCTGGCGGGTGGAGTCGGCCATTATGCTGGCGGCTTCGGACATGGCTCTCTGTCGATTTATGAGTGACGAATTTAAACTTTCGTCAGTCGTAAATCGAAAAGAGGGAAGTGTCAATGCGAATTCGACGTACGCGTATAATTTGGTGACAGATGGTGACAGAGGGTGTGCGCGAACTCGACCTTGCGTGCCGTTGCGCTCTGGAACTAAGATCCCTTCGCCATTTCCCGCAGCTGAAACTTCTGGATCTTCCCCGTCGATGTCTTCGGGATCTCGGCAAAAATCACCGCCTTCGGCACCTTGAAGCGGGCGAGCAGCGCGCGGCAGTGTTCGATGATCTCGGCCTCGCTTGCCACCTTGCCGGGCTTCAGCTCGACATAGGCGACCGGCACCTCGCCCCATTTGTCGTCTGCCTTGGCGACGACGCCGCAGGACGCCACGGACGGGTGTTTGTAGAGGGCCTCCTCGACCTCGATCGATGAAATGTTCTCGCCGCCGGAGATGATGATGTCCTTGGAGCGGTCCTTGAGCTGGATGTAGCCGTCGGGATGCATGACGCCGAGGTCGCCGGAGTGGAACCAGCCGCCGGCAAAGGCCTCTTCGGTCGCCTTCCTGTTCTTCAGATAGCCCTTCATGACGATGTTGCCGCGAAACATGACCTCACCGATCGTCTCGCCGTCGGCCGGCGTCTTCTGCATCGTCTCCGGGTCCATCACGGTCAGGCCTTCGAGTGCGGCATAGCGCACGCCCTGCCTTGCCTTCTTCTGCGCCTTCGATCCCTTGTCTAGATCGTCCCAGGCGCCGTGCCATTCGTTGACGACCGCCGGGCCATAGGTCTCGGTCAGCCCGTAGAGATGGGTGACGGCAAAGCCGGCATCGGCCATGCCCGACAGCACCGCTTCCGGCGGAGGTGCTGCCGCCGTATTGAAGGTCACCGTCTGGGGGAACGTCCGCTTGTCCTCGTCCCTGGCGTTGATCAGCACCGACATGACGACCGGCGCACCGCACAGATGCGTCACGCCGTGGTCGGCGATGGCATCATAGATCGGCTTCGGCCGCACCCAGCGCAGGCAGACATGGGTGCCGGCCTGGACGGCCATTGTCCATGGGAAGCACCAACCATTGCAGTGGAACATCGGCAGCGTCCACAGATAGACGGCGTGCTTGGCCATGCCGGCATGGATGGTGTTGGTGTAAGCCATCAGGGCAGCGCCGCGATGGTGGTAGACGACGCCCTTCGGATTGCCTGTCGTGCCGGAGGTGTAGTTGAGCGAGATGGCGTCCCATTCGTCGTCGGGCATCGACCAGGCGTAGCCCTGGTCACCGCCGGCGACGAACGCCTCATAGTCGATCGCGCCGATGCGCTCGCCCTTGGGATAGGGTGCATCGGCGGCATAGTCGGGATCGTCATAGTCGATGACCAGCGGCTTCACCTTGGCCAGTGCCAGTGCCTGTTTGACGACAGCGGAAAATTCGCGGTCGACGATGAGCACCTTGGTCTCGGCATGGTCGAGCTGGAACGCGATGACGGCGGCATCGAGCCTTGTGTTGAGCGAATGCAGCACCGCTTTGGCCATCGGCACGCCGAAATGCGCCTCCAGCATGGGGGGCGTGTTGGACAGCATGACGGTCACCGTATCACCCTTGCCGATGCCGCGCTTCGACAGCGCCGAGGCCAGCTTCAGCGAGCGCCGCCAGAAGGTGCGATAGGTGATGCGCTGGCTGCCATGGATGATGGCGACATGATCGGGATAGGTGCTTGCCGCCCGCTCCAGATAAGTGAGCGGCGTCAGCGGCTGATGGTTGGCGGCGTTCTTGCCGAGATCCTGCTCGTAGGGACTGCCCATCCCGTGCTCCCCGAATTTTCATTGTTGAGAACTTCTAACCACAGGTTCCCGCCACGTCACCATCGGCGATTCCCGACCGGGCACATTTGGCGCAATGATCGTCCAGATTCGATGGGCAAAGAGGTATCGTGTACCCACGCCAGTTTGACTTTTGTCGAGAGCCGTGAATAATGTCAGCCGAGGAGACGGCATGGCGATCCGACCGGCAGAACAGCTTATCCACAAGGCCGCATGGCTCTATTATGCCCATGGTCTGCGCCAGGACCAGGTCGCCAGCCAGCTTAACATTTCCCGCGCCTCGGTCGCCATGTATTTGCGCAAGGCGCGCGAGACCGGCATCGTCAACATCTCGACCTCGACGCAGCTGTTCACCGACGACGTGCTTGCGCGCCAGCTCGAGGACGCGCTCAAGCTTGATGCGGTGTGGATCGCGCCGGAGAATGCCTATGTCGTCGACCCTTCGACGGACGTTGCGGTGCTGGCGGCGGGCGTCTTTCTCGAACTGGTCAAGAAGGGCGACCGGATCGGCGTCGCCTGGGGCCGCACCGTCTACACTATCGCCGACGTCATGTCCTATGCCGACCTGCAGGACGTCACCGTTGTGCAGCTCTGCGGCAATCTCGGCGCGCCCTACTCCTACCGTCCCGACCAGTGCACGATGGAGATCGCCCGGCGGCTCAACGCCAAGGGCCTCAATTTCTACGCGCCGCTGGTGCTGACGACGGAATTGCTGGCGCATGGGCTGCGCGCCGAACCGGTGATCCGCGAACAACTGGCCGATATTGCCAACTGCGATCTGGCGCTCTATTCGGTCGGCACGGTCGATGGCGACAGCCATGTCGTCAAATGCGGCGCGCTCAGCCCCGGCGAGATGGGGCTGTTGCGCGAAGCGGGCGCCGCCGGAGTCGTTGCCGGCCAGATCATCGATGCCACCGGCAAGGCGCTCGACTGCAGCTACAACCGCCGCGTCATCTCGGCCTCGCTGTCGTCACTGCGCCAGATCGAAAAGCGGCTGATGGTGGTCCAGGAAGACAGCAAGTTCGAACCGCTGCTCGCAGCACTCGCCGGCGGACTCTGCACGCATCTGGTCGTCGGCGCCGGCATGGCGCGGCGGCTGCTCGAATATGCCGGAGCCAGCGCGGGGGCAAAAAAGGCTTCCTGACAAACGAAATCCTTGCAGCCGGCGCATTGTCATCAAGGCGTCGCGGTACTCCTGTTCACAGCAACATCAAAGACAGCAAAGCGGACATAGCGACATGAAGAACCTTTGGAATGACGGCGACGCGGAAAGACTGGTTGCCGACTATGCGAAAAAGGGCATTGCCCGCGACCTCGCGCTGCGCGTCTACACGACCCGGCTGCTCGGCGGCGAGCCGCGGCTGGTGCTGCATGGCGGCGGCAACACCTCCTGCAAGACCAAGGCCACCGATCTCGTCGGCGACGAATGGGATGTGCTGTGCGTCAAGGGCAGCGGCTGGGACATGGGTGTGATCGAGCCGCAAGGCCTGCCGGCGGTCAAGCTCGGCGCGCTGCTGAAGGCGCGTGCGCTGGCCAGCCTCGCCGACGAGGACATGGTGGCGCTGCAGCGGGCGAACCTCATCGACCCCGCCTCCCCCAATCCATCGGTCGAGACGCTGCTGCACGCCTTCCTGCCGCATAAATTCGTCGACCACACGCATTCGACCGCGATCCTCGCCATCGTCGACCAGGCGGACAGCAAGCCGCTGATCAAGACCGTGTTCGGCGACAAGATGGGGTACGTGCCCTACATCAAGCCGGGCTTCGACCTCGCCAAGGTGGCCGCCGATGTCTACGACGCCGACCCCAGCGTCGAAGGCCTGATCCTCGACAAGCATGGCATCTTCACCTTCGGCGACGATGCCAGGCAGGCTTACGACCGGATGATCCACTATGTGAACGTGGCCGAGGACTATGTCGCCAAGCACGGCAAGCCGCAGCCGGCCAAGGTCACGCTGCCGGCAAAGCTGGCGACGCCCGCGGCAATCGCGCCCATGCTGCGCGGCGCGGTGGCGGTATCGCGTGGCGAAGGCCGCTTCGATCGCATGATCAGCGACTTCCGCACCTCGGATGCCATTGTCGATTTCATCAATTCGGCCGGCATCGCCGACTATGCCGCACGCGGTGTGTCGACGCCGGACCTGTCGATCCGCATCAAGACCGGGCCGATGGCAGTTCCGGCGCCAGACGCCGACAAGGCCGGCGACTACAAGGCCGTCATCAAGAGCCATGTCGAGGCCTTCGCCAGCGACTATCGCGCGTATTTCGAAACCAACGACGCGCTGGACGACGTCGAGCGCACCATGCTCGACCCGATGCCGCGGCTGACGCTGGTGCCGGGCCTCGGCATGTTCGGCCATGGCCGCACGCTGAAGGATGCGAAGATCGCATCTGATGTCGGCGAGATGTGGATCGAGGCGGTGCGCGGCGCCGAGGCCGTCGGCAGCTTCCATCCTCTATCGAAGGCCGACCTCTTCCCGCTGGAGTACTGGTCGCTTGAGCAGGCCAAGCTCGCCTCCAACAAGCCGAAGCCGCTGACCGGCCAGGTGGTGCTGATCACTGGCGGCGCCGGCGCGATCGGTGCTGCGACGGCAAAACTGTTCGCCGCCAATGGCGCGCATGCCGTCGTCGTCGATCTCGATGCGGCCAGGGCGGCCGAGGCGGCAAAGGCAGCCGGCAACAATTCGATCGGCGTCGGCGCCGACATCACCAACCCGGCCGAGCTGCGCGCCGCCTTCGACAAAGCTGTCGCTGTCTATGGCGGCGTCGACATCCTGGTCTCCAACGCCGGTGCCGCCTGGGAAGGCCGCATCGGCGAGCTCGACGACGCGCTGCTGCGCAAGAGTTTCGAGCTCAACTTCTTCGCCCACCAGTCGGCGGCGCAGAACGCGGTGCGCATCATGCTGGAACAGGGCACCGGCGGTGTGTTGTTGTTCAACACCTCCAAGCAGGCGGTCAACCCGGGTCCGAAATTCGGCGCCTATGGTGTGCCGAAGGCGGCGACGCTGTTCCTGTCCCGGCAATATGCGCTCGACTACGGCGCGCACGGCATCCGCTCCAATGCGGTCAACGCCGACCGCATCCGCTCCGGCCTGTTGACCGACGCCATGATCGCCAGCCGTTCCGGCGCGCGCGGCGTGTCGGAGAAGGAATACATGTCGGGCAATCTGCTCGGACAGGAGGTGACGGCAGAAGACGTGGCGCAGGCCTTCCTGCACCAAGCATTGGCCGAACGCACCACCGCCGATGTGACGACGGTCGACGGTGGCAACATCGCCGCAGCGCTGCGCTAGACATAGACCTGGAGCGGTTCATCGTTCACCAAAACGACGAACCGCTCTCCCACCTGAAGGACTCCAGGCGAGAACTGCTTTTGCAGGTCGTGCTGAAAAACTGCTCGAACTGGTCAAAATCCACTCCAATCCTTGGCCTATTGCTCGACCACTTTAGGGCGCGCCTTGTGTTTCGCATGCGAGCTCCGACCCTGATCCTTGGTGGAGTTGTCGATGGCTGCGAAGAGACTTCGTGTCGGCGTGCTGTTCGGCGGGCGCTCCGCCGAGCATGAGGTTTCGCTGCTTTCGGCAACCATGTCATGCGTACTCTGGATCGGCGAAATACGACTCCGTTCCCACCTTCGTCACCCGCGAAGGCCAATGGCTGCTGAGCGATTTCAAGGACGGCGCGCTGGCGACACCGTCTGATGGGACGCAGCTTTGCCTGCCGCCGGGCGGGCATGGCGGATGCTGGCGATCCCGCCAAGGGCGCCGCATGACCTGCCTGCCATCGAATATGGTGTTCCGGTGCTGCACGCCTGCATGGCGAGGACGGCGCGGTGGCTGGTGCGCGTCGGGCGGTCATGATGCAGGGGCAGATTCCTAACAGATATTGTTAGATCTTGTTGGCTGCATTATAATGTGGGTATGAAAAACGAACCTATGCGCACCCTCACCATATCCCTTACCGCGCAGCAGATAGCTCGCCTGCAAAGCGCTATCGAAGGTGGCGGTTATGCTTCCAACAGCGAGATTGTCCGCGACGCCCTGCGCTTATGGGAGCAGCGCGAGGAATTGCGCACGCTCGAACTCCAGCACTTGAAGCGGGCCTATGCCGACGGGATGGGCAGCGGCAAGCCAGTGGCTGTCGACCACACCGAGTTCATTCGCAGCCTGAAGGCAGAACGCCGCGCCCGTGGCTAGCCATCGGCTCACACCGCGCGCTTCGCAGGATTTGCGAGACATCTGGCACACCATCGCCGCCGACAATGAAAAGGCAGCAGACAGACTGTTGATGCGCATTTTCGAAAGACTGGAGCTGGCGGCGCAGCACCCCAAGATGGGCAGCGCACGGCCCGAGTTAAGCGCAACGGCCCGCGTGCTCGTCGAAGACCGCTATATCATCATCTACGAGCCGCAGCCCGATGGTGTTATCGCTGTGGCGATTGTCCCCGGGATGCGCGATCCAGACCATTGGTTGTAGGCCGGCAGGCTTACCATCAATATGAAAAGAGCGGCCCATAGCCGCCCTTCGCATCTATCAGACGACCGATCCTACTTCGCGTTCGGGTTCGGCATCCAGGCCGGCATGGCGACATCGGCATGGGCGAATTGCGGCAGCTTGGCCGACAGGTCCTCCATGTTCTTGATGTCCTTGTCGATCAGGTCCTTCTGGGTGATCAGCGTCGGCGGCACGACGACGTTGTGGCCGGGATCTTCACCGGCGAGCAGCTGCGCCAGCGCGCGCACCGAGACCTGGCCGACGACGGCAGGGTTGGTGGCGGCGGTGGCGGCCCAGGCGCTGTCGGTCTCGCGCATGGCCGCGATGTCCGAGGTAGAGATGTCGGCGGAGTAGATCTTGATCTTCTTGTTCAGCCCCGCCTCGTCGACGGCGATCTTCACACCCTTGGCGAACTCGTCATAGGGCGCGAACATCACATTGATGTCGGGATGCGCCTGCAGCACCGAGCGCGCCTGGTTGGCGACCGAGTTGGCGATCGGGTTGTCGAGCGTGCCGAACATCGCGACTTCCTTGATGCCGGCATGTTTCTTCTTCACGTCGACCCAGGTCTCGTTGCGGCGGTCGAGCGGCGCGATGCCAGCGACATAGACATAGCCGGCGTTCCAGCTCTCGCCATTGTCCTTGACCGCCTGCTCGAGCGCCAGGCGCGCAAGGTCCTTGTCGGACTGTTCGATCTGCGGGATCTTGGGGTTTTCGACATTGACGTCGAAGGCGACGACCTTGATGCCGGCATCGACCGCGCGCTGGGCGGCGTCCTTCATCGATTCCGTCAGGCCGTGCTGGATGATGATGCCCTGCACGCCGAGTGCGATGGCCTGGTCGACCATGTCGGATTGAAGGGCGGCGTCCTGGCGGCTGTCGAGCACGCGCAGATCGATGCCGAGCGCCTTGGACTGGGACTCGACGCCCGAGAGATAGGCCTGGAAGAAATCGCCGGTCGAGAGATAGCGCACCAGCGCGATCTTGACGCCGGGCTTGTCGAACGGCGCCGGCTTGTCGGCGGCAAAGGCCGGGACCTGCATCAGCATTGTTGCGCCGGCCAATCCGAGCGCGACCTTCCCCAAAAGTCGTCTTGTGATGTTCACGTTCTTTCCTCCGTTTGTTGAACCCAAAACTGTCCCGGCAGCCATTCTATCTCCTGCCCCGGCCGGAAAGGGCGAAGGTAAAGACAAGGGCGACGACGAGAACCACGCCCTTGACGAAATCCTGCGTGTAGTAAGGCGCGTTCATCATCGTCAGGCCTTGCAGCAGGATGCCGACGAACAGCGCGCCGATGGCGGTGCCGAAGGCGTTCGGCTTGGCGGCGCCGAGCACCGCGTAGCCGATCAGCGCCGCGGCAACCGCATCGAGCAGCAGATTATTACCCGACGCGATGTCACCGCGTCCAAGCCGTGCGGCCAGCAAAATCCCGCCGATCGAGGCAAAAACTCCTGAAATGACGTAGGCCCAGATCTTGTATGCCTTGACAGGCGCGCCGGCGAGTTCGGCGGCCCGTTCATTGCTGCCCACGGCATACATCATGCGGCCGAAGCGTGTGTATTCGAGGAAGAACCAGATCAGCACGGCGAGCACGATCAGCACGACCACCGAGACCGGAATGAGGTTCGGGATGAAGAAGTCGAAGCGGTGGCGGCCGAGCGCCAGGAAGGCGTCGGAGAATTTGCCGTTGGCGACCGAGCCGTCCGGCATTGTCATACCGGTGGCGATGGAGCGTCCTTCAGTCGGGATGCGCTGCAAGCCGACGAGCAGGAACATCATGCCGAGCGTCGCCAGCAGATCGGGCACGCGCATATAGACGATCAGCCAGCCATTGATGAGGCCGACAAGGGCGCCGATGAGCAGGCAGATGAGGACAGCGACGACAACGTTCTGCTCCAGCACCACCATGACATAGGCAGCCGCCATCATGGCCGATGTGGCGACCGAGCCGATCGAGAGATCGAAGCCGCCGACAACCAGTGTGGCGGTGACGCCCAGCGCCAGCACGCCGGTGATGGCGACCGACTGGAAAATGAAGACGGCACTTTGCGGCGAGACGAACCCGTCGGCGGCGATGGCGAAATACGCGATCAGCCCGAACAGAAGCACGATGAACCCGTAGCGGATAGCGTAATCGCGCAGCGTCATTCAGCGCCCGCCGTCAATACCCAACTCAAACCCGTGCACTCCATTCCAACCCTCAGTTCTTCAATCATCGTGGCTCAGGCCGCACTGTGCAACGGCCCGCCCGCGACTTCGGCCAGCAGACGGTCGAGATCGACATCGGCGTTGCGGTGTTCGCCGACGATGGTCTGCTCGGACATCACCAATATGCGATCGGCCGTCTCCAGTGCCTCGTCGAGTTCGGTGACGAACAGCAGCGTGGCGCGGCCATTGGCGCTGGCCCTCAGCTTGGCGGCGATGTCGCGCCTGGCGGAGATATCGACGCCCTGGAACGGTTCGTCGAGAATGAACAATCGGGCGTCCTGCGCCATCCAGCGGGCCACCATCACCTTCTGCTGGTTGCCGCCCGACAGAGTGGTCATCTCGTCCTTCTCCGAGCGGCAGACGATGCCGAGATCCTCGATCTGCCGGCGGGCAATAGTGCGTTCAAGGCCGCGTTTGAGAACTGAAAAGCGCGACATGCGCTTGTGGAAGGGCAGGCTGATGTTTTCCTGGATGTTGAAGCCGCCGACGATGCCGTTTTCGCCACGGTCCTTGGCGACCAGAAACACGCCGGCGGCGATGGCTTCGCCGGTCGACGCGGGCGCATAGGGCTTGCCATATAAAGTCATCGTGCCGGACAGCGGTTTGCGCAAGCCGAACAGCGTCTCGGCGAGCGCGGTCTTGCCGACGCCGACGAGGCCGGTAATGGCAACGACCTCGCCGTCGCCGAGAGTCAGCGAGAATGGCCGGGCACCAGGGGCGATGCGGAAGGCATCGACGGTCAGGATCGGCTCGGCAGAACTCCTGGCTTCGATGCGGTCAAGATGGATCTTGCGGCCGAGCATGGCGTTAACGGCGCCCTCATAGTCGAGAGGCTTGCTGTCGAAGACGCCTGAGATGACGCCATCGCGCATCGAGACGATGCGGTCGGCCAGCCGCCTGATATCCGACATGCGATGCGAGATGTAGAGGATGGCGACGCCCTGCTCGCGCAAGCGGTCGAGCAGCGCAAACAGCCGGTCGGCCTCGGCGCTGGACAGCGACGAGGTCGGCTCGTCGAGGATCAGCACTTTCGGCTGGTGCGCCATGGCGCGCGCGATGGCCACCATCTGGCGATCGGCCAGCGACAGGTCGCTGATGCGGGCCTTGAGGTCAATGGCGAGCCCCATGCGGTCGGCCACCGCTTTGGCTTCGCGGCGCACCCGGCCGGGGTTGAACAGCAGCGGCGCGCCCTTGCCGCTCAGCCGGTCGAGCGTCAGATTGGTGGCGACATCGAGATCGGCGACGACGCCGTCATTGATGTTTTGATGCACGGTGACGACGCCTGCGCGGATCGCCTCGGCCGGCGTGTTCGGCGCGAAATCATGACCGGCCAGGTGCATGGTGCCGCCGGCATGGTCGTAGACGCCGCTGATAATTTTCACGAGGGTGGACTTACCGGCGCCATTGGCGCCCATCAGCACGGTGATCTCACCGGCATGCAGTTCGAGCGAGACGCCGCCAAGCACCTCGATATGGCCGAAGGATTTCCTCAGCCCGTCCACGCGGAACACGGCATCATTGCCCATTCGTTCCTCCCTGAAGATGACGCTATGGGCTACGTCATCAATTGTCAACTCGATTGACAATTGCCAGTCAGCTTCCTAGCTTGGCCTCACCGCCATCGCTCCACTATGATTGGAGCGAGCAAGCGGGAGGGTGAGGAATGACTGCGAAATTGCCGTTTGAAGCACTGTCGGTGGAGACGCTTGCAACGCGCCTCGGTACGAACGAAGCGCTGTGCGCCAAAATCGGCAAGGGCCCTTGGAAGGTGCGCGAGGTCGGCGACGGCAATCTGAACCTCGTCTTCATCGTCGAAGGCGGCTCGGGTGCGGCCGTGGTCAAGCAGGCCCTGCCCTATGTTCGCCTCGTCGGCGACAGCTGGCCGTTGCCGCTCAAACGCTCCTTCTTCGAGTATCACGCGCTGACGCGGCAAGAGGCGCGCGCGCCGGACTCGGTGCCGGCGATCCTCCATTTTGACGAAGCCCAGGCGCTGATCATCATGGAATATCTGGCGCCGCCGCACATCATCCTGCGCCGTGCCCTGATCGACGGCCGCGAGTTGCCAAATATCGCCCGCGACATCGGCCTGTTCATGGCCCGCACTTTGTTCCGCGGCTCTGATCTCTCCATGCCCACCAAGGACCGCAAGGCCGACCTGGCGCTGTTTGCCGACAATGTCGAGCTCTGCGGCATCACCGAAAACCTGGTGTTTTCCGACCCATATTTCGATGCCAAGCTGAACCGGCACACCTCGCCGCAGCTCGACGGCCTGGTTGCCGAACTGCGCGCCGACCGCGACCTCAAGGTCGAAGCGCAGCGGCTGAAGCATATCTTCGCCGCCAACGCCGAGACGCTGCTGCATGGCGACCTGCATTCGGGCTCGATCATGGTCACCGACACCGAGACGCGGATGATCGATCCGGAGTTCGCCTTCTACGGTCCGATGGCCTTCGATGTAGGCATGCTGCTCGCCAATTTCTGGATGTCCTACTTCTCGCAGCGCGGCCATGAACAGAAGGGCAAGCGTGACGCCATGCGTGCCTATCTGCTCGGGGTGACCAACGACACCTGGACGGTGTTCCGCGCCGAGTTCTCGCATCTATGGCGCACCGAGCGCACCGGCATGCTTTACCAGAAGAGCCTGTTCGAGGATCAGGGCGACATTCTCGCCTCGGAGCAGGCGCTCGACCATGTGCTGCACCAGATCTGGACCGACCTCTTGGGCTTTGCCGGCATCGAGGTGCACCGGCGCATCCTCGGCCTCGCCCACAATGCCGATTTCGAGACCATCGAGGACGAGGATCTGCGAGCCTCCTGCGAGGCCAAGGCGCTGAAATTCGGCCGTCACATCGCCGTCAACCGGCGCCAGATTCACGGCATGGACGAGGTCAATAATCTGGCCGCTTTGATCGAACGGGAGAGCAGGATTTGAACGTCGGCGAGCGCCACTACCGCACCATCTGGCTGAGCGACGACCAGCGTTCGGTCGAGATCATCGACCAGCGCTGGCTGCCGCACGAGTTCCGGGTCGAGACGATCGGGAGCGTTGCCGGCATCGCCACCGCGATCCGTGACATGTGGGTTCGTGGCGCGCCGCTGATCGGCGTCACCGCGGCCTACGGCGTCGCCATCCAGATGGCGGACGATCCGTCTGACGAAGCGCTCGACGCGGTCTGGGAGACGCTGCACAAGACGCGGCCGACTGCGATCAATCTACGCTGGGCACTGGACGAGATGCGGCGGTTCCTCAGGCCGATCGTATTGGGACAGCGCGCGGAGGCGGCCTATAAGCGCGCCGCGGAAATCGCCGACGAGGATGTCGATCTCAATCGCGCCATCGGCGAGAACGGGCTTGCCATCATCAAGGAGATCGCGGCACGCAAGAAGCCGGGCGAGCCGGTCAACATCCTCACCCATTGCAACGCCGGTTGGCTGGCGACGGTCGATTACGGCACCGCCACGTCGCCGATCTATCTCGCCGTCGAGGCCGGCATTCCGGTCCATGTCTATGTCGACGAGACGCGCCCGCGCAACCAGGGCGCCCAGCTGACCGCCTGGGAGATGGCCGGCCACGGCGTGCCGCACACGCTGATCGTCGACAATGCCGGCGGCCATCTGATGCAGCGTGGCGCGGTCGACATGGTGATCGTGGGCACCGACCGCACCACGGCCAATGGCGACGTCTGCAACAAGATCGGCACCTATCTCAAGGCGCTCGCCGCCTCCGATAATGAGGTGCCCTTCTACGTCGCTCTGCCCTCGCCGACCATCGACTGGACGGTGGGTGATGGCCTCACCGAAATCCCGATCGAGGAACGCTCCGGTGACGAGGTGTCGCTGGTCTGGGGCAAGACGGCGGACGGCAAGATCGCGCAGGTTCGGGTTTCGCCCGAAGCGACGCCGGCGGCCAATCCGGCGTTCGATGTGACGCCGGCACGGCTGGTGACGGGGCTGATCACCGAGCGCGGTGTGGCCAAGGCTTCGCGCGAAGGGTTGAAGGCGATGTTCCCCGAACGCGGATAATCTCCCCCCTTGAGGGGGAGATGTCGCCAAAGGCGACAGAGGGGATCGGCGCGTCCTGACGCGACCTCCCAGCACCGACAGATTACGCTAGCGCTCCAGTCGAACCGACCCCCTCTGGCCTGCCGGCCATCTCCCCCTCAATGAGGGAGATTAGCGCCTCACCGGCTGGCTACCGGATTTCAGCCCTGCAACAAGAATTGCGGCCTCGATGGCGGCGGACGGTTGCGGTTCTGGCGAAATCCGGCCAGAAGCATCTGGCCGGCAACCGGCCGGCCCGCGACGTTGCGCTTGAAACCAGATACGGGAGACTATTGGGTGGCTCGCATAACACTGAGACAATTGCTCGATCACGCCGCCGAGTACGGCTACGGCGTACCCGCTTTCAACATGAACAATATGGAACAGGGCCTCGCCATCATGGAGGCGGCCGAGGAGACCAAGTCGCCGGTCATCCTGCAGGCAAGCCGCGGCGCCCGCGCCTACGCCAATGATGTGGTGCTGGCCAAGCTGATCGACGCGCTGGTCGAAATCCACCCCGACATCCCGGTCTGCATGCATCTCGACCATGGCAACAACGAAGCCACCTGCGTCACCGCCATCCAGTACGGCTTCACCTCGGTGATGATGGACGGCTCGCTGAAAGAGGACGGCAAGACGCCGGCCGACTATGCCTACAATTCCGGAATCACCCGGCGCGTCGTCGACATGGCGCATTGGGGCGGCGTGTCGGTGGAAGGCGAGATCGGTGTGCTCGGTTCGCTTGAGAGCGGCGGCGGCGAGCAGGAAGACGGCCACGGCGTCGAAGGCGCCATCAGCCACGACCAGCTCTTGACCGACCCAGTGCAGGCGGTCGAATTCGTCAAGGACACCCATGTCGATGCGCTGGCTGTCGCCATGGGCACCAGCCACGGCGCCTACAAATTCTCGCGCAAGCCGGACGGCGCGGTGCTGGCGATGAATGTCATCGAGGAAATCCACCGCCGCCTGCCCAACATGCATCTGGTCATGCACGGCTCGTCCTCGGTGCCCGAGGACCTGCAGGAGATCATCAACAAATATGGCGGCCAGATGAAGCCGACCTGGGGCGTGCCGGTGGAAGAGATCCAGCGCGGCATCAAGCACGGCGTGCGCAAGATCAACATCGACACCGACAACCGCATGGCGCTGACCGGCGCCATCCGCAAGGTGCTGACCGAAAACCCGAGCGAGTTCGATCCGCGCAAATATCTGACGCCGGCGATGGCGGCGATGCGCAAGCTGTGCAAGGAGCGCTTCGAGCAGTTCGGCACCGCCGGCAATGCCCAGAAGATCAAGCCGCTGCCGGTAGCTGAGATGGCCAAGCGGTACAAGTCGGGCAGCCTTGATCCGAAGTTTGGGTGAAGTACCTGGCGCCTCTTCCTTCTCCCCTTGTGGGGAAGAAAGAAGAGCTCTTGACATAAAAAGGGCCGGGCGCGAAAGCGGCCCGGCCAAAAGAAGGTCAAGAACCTTCAGAGGGGAACACCGCTCGGTGGAATGGGAGGAAACCGCCGAACGATAATTCCTATATGCGCGTATTCGCGGCAGATGGCGACGAACGGCTTTCTAAAACAACGCGAGATTCGGAAATTTCGTTCTCGTTTTGAAAGATTTCAGCCGGTGAGGCGTCGGTTTCCAGAAGATCGGCATAGTGCCGGCGCGCCACGTCGGGATGCGAGCGCAGGCGGCTCTTCAGCACATTGGTGCCGACATTGCGAAACAGCGGGTTGTCGGGGTCGCTGGCCGGCCCGCGCGCCTCGGCCGCCAGATTCTCGGGCAGGTCGAGCAGCGGAATCGTGGCGTCGAGCCGGGCGCTGAAGAAGAACGGGACCGAGACGCGCTCGACGCCGGCTGGCGGTGTCACCACACGGTGGACTGTCGCCCGGAGATAGCCGTTCGACGCCAGTTCGAGCAGTTCGCCGATGTTGACCACCAGCGTGTCGGGCAGCGGATCGACGTCGACCCAGGCACCGTCATATTCGACCTGCAGGCCCTTGCTCTCGTCCTGCAGCAGAAGCGTCAGGAAACCGCCATCCTTGTGCGCGCCGACGCCCTGGTCATCGCCGGTGGCGTCGCGACCGGGGTAGCGCACGATCTTCATGCGGTGGTTGGGCTCGGCCCGGTAGATCGGATCGAAGGCATCCTCGGTCTGGTCGAGCGACAAAGCGAAGGCCCTGAGCAGCCGGATCGCTACCGCTGTCGCCTTGGTCTGCCATGCCAGCAGAGCCGGCTTCAGCTCGGGCAGTGCCCCCGGCCACTGGTTCGGCCCTTGCAGCCGCGTCCAGGCGGGCACGCCGGGGCCTTGTTCGATGGCCGGGCGTTCGACGCCGATGTCGAGCTGTTCGCGCCAGTCGGCCTTGCCTTTGGTCAGCTCGCCGCCGGCGCGCGTGTAGCCGCGGAACTGCGAGGACTTCACCATTTCGATCGCCAGTTTGTCGGCTTCCGGCAAGGCAAAGAACCGGCGCGAGGCGTCGAGCACTTCTGCGGTATCCGTAGCCGATATGCCGTGGCCGGTCAAATAGAAGAAGCCGACATCGCGCGCGGCCGTGCGCAGGTCGAAGAGAAACGTTCGCCGTTCCGAAGCGCCCTGTTCGAGGCGGCCGAGATCAAGCACGGGTACGATCCTGGGCATGGTCAAGCTCCTTGTTCCGCTGTCACGGTGGCACGCAGGCCGGTCCGATCAAAGCAACGCGCAATCCAATCTCGGCGCCGATGGAGAAAGCCGGCGCTGCGTTTGGCAGCCTGCCGGCAAATAACGTTCGTGGCCGCTTATCCGCGCCGGTCCAGCCTGGCGACCAGCCGGTCGCCGACCCACTGGATGCCGCAAACGAGGATGATCAGCACAATGACCACGGCGACCATGACGCTGGTCTCAAAACGCTGGTAGCCGTAGCGGATGGCGAGGTCGCCAAGCCCGCCGGCACCGATGGCGCCGGCCATGGCCGAGGCGCCGATCAGCGTTACCAGCGTCACCGTGAAACCAGCAACGATGCCGGGCAAAGCTTCGGGCACCAGCACCTCGCGGATGATCGTCCAGCGGTTGCCGCCCATGGCGCGCGCCGCCTCGATCAGGCCGCGATCGACCTCGCGCAGCGACACTTCGGCGATGCGGGCATAGTAGGGCGTCGCCGCAATCGACAACGGCACGATCGCCGCCCAGGTGCCGATCGAGGTGCCGACGATCAGCCGCGTCACCGGGATCAGCGCCACCAGAAGGATGATGAAAGGCACCGAGCGGAAGCCGTTGATGACGGCGCCGAGCGCGCGGTTCACCCACAGGCTTTCGGCAATGCCGCCGCGCTCGGTGGCAATCAATGCCAGGCCGAGCGGCAGCCCGAAGACGAGCGAGATGAGGCCCGATGCCGCCGTCATCAGGACCGTCTCCCAGATCGAGCGCAGCAGAAGTTCAAACAGAACCGGCGACATGGCCAAGCACCTCCACCCGTGCGTCGCGGGCCTTCAGGAATGCGATTACTTTCGACAGATGTTTCGGATCGTTGCCCGCGACCGCAAGGAACAGCGTGCCGACCGGCTGCTGCTGGACATGGTCGATGCCACCATGGACGAGGCGGAACGGCCCCGGCACCGCCACCGCAAGATCGGACAGCAGCGGACCGCGCGCGGCCTCACCTGCGACGTCGACCCTGAGGATGAGCTCGGCGCCGCCTCCGGGAGCAAGCCGGCCGGCAATCTCGGCCGGCAGTTGCGGGCGGATGCCGCCGAGCAGGCTCCTGGTGATTTCGGAACGCGGCTCGGCAAAGACCGACCACACCGGGCCTTGCTCGACGATGCGCCCGGCATCGATCACCGCGACGCGGTCGGCGATCGAGCGGATCACCTCCATCTCGTGGGTGATGAGCAGGATGGTCAGGCCGAGCTGCCGGTTGATGTCTTTCAGCAAGGCCAGGATGGAGCGCGTCGTCTCCGGATCGAGCGCTGAGGTCGCCTCGTCGGACAGCAGCAGCGCTGGCCGCGCGGCCAGCGCCCTGGCGATGCCGACGCGCTGCTTCTGGCCGCCCGACAGCGAGGACGGATAGGCCTTCGCCTTCTCCGACAGGCCGACGAGGTGGAGCAATTCGGCGGCGCGCGCCAGCCGTTCGGCCTTTGGGCGGCCCTCGATCTTCAGCGGCAGCGCGACATTGTCCTCCACGGTCTTGGCCGACAGCAGATTGAAGTGCTGGAAGATCATGCCGATGCGACGCCGCAGCGGCTGCAATTCACGCTCGCCGAGCCGGCCGATCTCGCGGCCCTCGATGAAGACGTCGCCGGAGTCCGGCCGCTCCAGCCCGTTGAGGCAGCGGATCAGCGTCGACTTGCCGGCTCCGCTGCGGCCGATGATGCCGAGGATCTCGCCCTTCTTCACCGTCAGCGAGACGCCGTCGAGCGCAGGCGTCGCGCCAAAGCGGCGCTTGAGGTCGACGAGGCGTACGACATCTTCTTGCCCGGCCGATATATTGACCGGACCGGATGCCTCGGCCGTGACGTGCTGGTTCATCTCACTGTCCGTTTCAACGCTCGACAAATGCGACAGCGGCCCGCTCAACAGCGGGCCGCCTGCTCCTGACAACCAGGCGCCAATCAATAGGCGCTGATCCCGGTGCCCTTGTAGACCTTGTCGAACTCGGCCTTGACCGCCTCGTTCTGGTAGGACGCGACCAGCGTCTTCACCCACGCCTCGTTCTCGTTGCCGGATTTCACGGCGATGAAGTTGCGGTAGGGGTTGTCGGCCACTGGCTCCTGGGCGATGCGGTTGTCCGGGCCGAGACCGCTCTTCAGCGCCCAGTCGGTGTTGACGACAGCCGCGTCGAGATCCTCGACCGAGCGGCCGACAATGCCGGCGTCCAGTTCCTTGATGACGACCTTCTTAGGGTTCTCGGCAATGTCGGCGGTGGTCGCCAGGACGCCGGTGCCGTCCTTCAGCTTGATCACGCCTTCGTTCTCCAGAACGCGCAACGCGCGGCCCTCATTCGAGGGGTCGTTGGGCAAGCCGATGACGGCGCCTTCGGGCAGGTCGGCAACCTTGGTGTATTTCTTGGAGTAGAGGCCGATCGGCCAGACGCCGGTGTAGCCGACGCGCACGATGTGGTACCCTTGGGTCTTGATCTGGTTGTCGAGATAGGGCTGGTGCTGGAAGGCGTTGGCGTCGATCTCGCCGCGCTCGAGCGCCTCGTTGGGCTGGGTGTAGTCGTTGAACACCACGGTCTCGACGGTCAGGCCTTTTTCGGCGGCCTGGGCGACGACGACGCGCCAGACATCCTCATCCTCGCCGCTGATGATGCCGACCTTGATAGACTTCTTGTCCTCGGCGAAGGACGGCGTCGGCTGAGCCAGACCGGCAAGCGTGACGGCCGAGGCAAAAAGTGCCGCAAGGGCAGCTCGCCGGCTGATGGCTGAAAAAAGAAGAGAGCTGGAAGCGTTTCCGCGTTCGGACATTGTCGATCCCTCGTAATCCTGAAGTCATTGCGGCGAGGTGGAATACCAAGCCTTGACGACATCATCGGCAATGCTGCTTGCCGGATCAAAGAACCGCATTTCTTCTCAAACACGAAGCCGGGAATATTCTCTCAAAGATTTCGCAATTGCGAGAACGGTCACGCCGGACCGGTCAGAATGTCTCGACAAAGGGCCGCAGCTCGACCTCGAAGCTCCAGGCGCTGCGATGCTGGCGATGGGTCGCGAGATAGGTCTGCGCGATCGCATCGGGCGACAGCTGGCTGTCCGGTCGCTCGGGCTTCGTCCCGACCGGCTCGATCTGGCCGTCGATAATGAAATGGGCGACATGGATGTTCTTCGGGAAGAGTTCGCGCGCCATCGACTGAGCCAGACCGCGCAGGCCGAATTTCGGCATGGCAAAGCCGGCGGAGTTGGGAAAGCCCTTGATGCTGGCGGAGGCGCCGGTGAAAAGAATCGAACCGGAGCCGCGCGCAAGCAGCCGCCGCGCCGCTTGCTGGCCGACCAGGAAGCCGCCATAGGCGCCGACAAGCAAGGCTTGTTTGACCGCATCGGGATCGACCTCGGCGATCGGGCCGCGCGTGCGGCCGCTGGCATTGAAGACGGCAAGGGCCAGCGGGCCTTGCTTGTCGGCGGCGTCAAACAGGCCGGCGACGGAGGCCGGATCGGCGACGTCGGTTTCGACGGCCAGCGCGCCGGTTTCCCCGACCAGCGCCGCGAGTTTGGCCGTGTTGCGGGCGGCCAGCACCACACGATAGCCTTCCGTGGTGAGAAGGCGTGCCAAAGAGGCGCTCAGGCCCGCACCCGCGCCGGCGATCACTGCGACTTCGGATGCCATGTCGTTTCTCCTTGGCGATGACGTGTTCGTCTCATAGCTGGCGTCTTGAGCGGCGAGACGCAAGAACGGCGTTGCTCGATTTTCGCTGTTCGGTGAAAAACTCTGCCGGCAGGTTCGGAGCAATCGACCGCGGCCAGGGTCTTGCCTGGCGAGACAATCCGTCCGACAGGTGATTGCGTTGGAATCGCAAACGGTGTCGCAAGGGAGTCGACCGTGGAACCAATCTGGGCCGTCGGCCTGATGACCGGCACCGTGCTTGACGGCAATATCGACGTGGCGCTGATCAAGACCGATGGCGAGCGGATCGCCGATTTCGGCACCTATACGCTGGCCCCCTACCCCGCAGCGATCCGTGCCTTGCTGGAGGAGACGCTGCGTCAGGCCCGGGTGTGGAATTTCGACGGGCCGGAGCCGGCGATCTTTGCCGAAGCCGAGGAGGCGCTGACGCGGGCGCAGTCGGCGGCGGTGAAGGACCTTGTCGAAAGCTACGGCCTAACCATAGGCGATATCGGCGTGGTCGGTTTTCACGGCCAAACCGTGCTGCATCGTGCCCCGCAACCCGGGCGGCGCGGCGATACGCGCCAGTTGGGCGATGGCGCGCTGATGCATTCCATTTTGGGCGCCAAGGTCGCCTATGATTTCCGCTCGGACGATGTGCGCGCTGGCGGCCAGGGCGCACCACTGGCGGCTGCCTACCACGCGGCGCTTTTGAGGGAAGCCGACGCCAGCGGGGACACCGCTGTGCTCAATCTCGGCGGTGTCGGCAACGTCACTTGGTGGGACGGCAAGGACAACATCGTCGCCTTCGACACTGGCCCGGCCAACGCGCCGCTCAACGATTTCATCAAGGCAAACGGCCTCGGCGAGATGGACCGCGACGGCGCACTGGGCGCGGCCGGCACCGTCGATGAAGTGCGGCTGGCCAAATTGCTCCAGCATCCGTATCTGACCAAGCCCTATCCGAAATCGCTCGACCGTTTCGACTTCGGCGCCGCCATGGCCGACGGCCTCAGCGCAGAGGATGGGGCGGCGACGCTGACGGCCTTCACCGTCTCGGCCGTCGGCAAGGCGCTCGATTTGTTGCCGCGCCGGCCGAAGCGCCTAGCGGTCAGTGGCGGCGGCCGCCGCAACCCGACGATGATGGCGATGCTGGCGAGGCGCGCCAACGTCGAGGTGGTGCAGGCCGAGACACTGGGCTGGAAAGGCGATGCGGTGGAGGCCGAATGCTTTGCCTTCCTAGCCGTGCGCGTGCTGCGCGGCCTGCCGATCAGCTTTCCCAGCACCACCGGCGTGCCGCGGCCGATGCAAGGCGGGCGGCTGGCAGGTTAGAGCTTCTTCTGCAGGAAGATGCGGCTGCGGCCGATGGGAAAGTCAGGCAGCTCGCCGAAACGCCGGTAGCCTTGCCGCTCATAGACTTTGGCCGCTGTCGGATTGAACGTGTCGATCCAGGCGGTCTGGCAGCCCCGGGCGACTGCTTCGCGCTCGGCAGCGTCCAGCATGTCGCCGGCCATATGCTGGCCGCGCAGGCGTTCGTCGACCCACAGCCATTGCACATAGAGCCAGCCCCAGGCGGTGTATCCCGAAATGCCGGCGACGACAGCGCCGTGCTCGTCACGAACGAAGACCGCGATCGGCTTGCGGCCGGAGGGGCCGACATCGCCGTCATTGAACGCCGTCAGCCGCTCGGCCAGGAAGGCGAGGTCGTCTGACGAGGGGTCGGCAGTGGTTTCAAGCGTCGTCTTCATCCGGGCGGGGCTCGCATGGCAAGCCAAGCTCTAGCGAAGGACGGGATGAGGACGCAAGCTTTACGGCTTGATGGGCGGAGGCGACCGCCATGACCCCGCTGCTGCCGCAACCAGCATCAGCACGGCGGCGACGATCGCGCAGATGGCAAAGCCGAACGATGAATAAAGCGGCCCGAAGCTGGTGGTGCCGATGAAGACGGCGAGGTAGGTGACCGAACTGTTCAGGCCCATGATGGTGCCACGGCGCGACGGATCGAGCGCGGTAAGGCGCATCACCAGCACGTTCAGGCCGAAATGATTGGCAAGGCCCCATATGGCGATCATAGCCAGGATCAGCACGAAATTGCTGCTTGCGAGCGCGATGGCGACATAGACGACGGCGACCAGCAGATAGGCGAAGGGCATGACGCGCCGCGCGCCGATGCGGTCGATGACGCCGTCGAGGAAGGCCGCGGCGCCGAAGCCGGCGCCATAGGCGAGCGCGGCCAGCGCATTGGCGCTGACGGGCTCGCCCAGATCCTGGTGCAGATGATCGCCGAGATAGCCGTAGACGCCGTAAAAAGCGGTCATGAAGGCGGTGCAGGCGATGAGCAGCGGCACGATCCCCGGAATGGCCAGCGCAACGAACGGCGACGGCGCCGGGCCGCCCTTCCTGACGTCGCTGAGCGAGGTCATCGACAAGGCAGCAAGCGCAATGGCGGAAAGCACCGCGACGGCGGCGAAGACGGCGCGCCAGTGCACGAGATCGGCAAGCACGGCCGACAGCGACACGCCGGCCACCATGGAGACCGTCCAGCCGGTCAGCACGACGCCGATCGTGCCGCTTTCACGGCCGGGCGGCGCAATTGCCGCTGCACTGGTATAGATGGCCGGCATGGCGACGCCCGCGGCGATGCCGGCGACGGCCTGGGCCGCGACCAGCATGATCACCGTCGGCGCCAGCGCGCTGGCGAGAAGGCCGACCGCCAGCAACAGCAGAGCGCCCTGCAGCATGCGGCGGGCGCCGACGCCGTCGATATAGCGGGCGAGGAACAAAGCGCTGGCGGAAGTGCCGAGACCGAAGGCAGCCGACGCGGCCATCACCGCCGGCACGCTGGTGCCGAAGGATGCGGCGACTGCCGGAGCAATTGGACCCAGGACCAGCGAGTTCGAGCCGATGACGGCGATGCAGCCGGTCAGGAGGTAGGCCAGCGCCGGAATCGGCTGATGGAGCGTTGCAGCTTGATGCGCGTTCGTCATCGGGTCATAATGGCCGAACTGAATTCCGCGACAACAAGGAATTTCGATATGGACGAAGAAACAGATGGGGTTCTGCAGAACAAGGTAGCTCCCCGCGAGCTCGACGCAATCGACCGAAAAATATTAGGCGTGCTGGTCGAGGATGCGACGATCAGCTACGCCGAACTTGGCGAACGCGTCTGCCTTTCGCCGCCTGCGGCGCATGAGCGGGTCAAGCGCCTGCGGCGCAGCGGCGCCATCCGCGGCACCGCTGTGATCATCGACCCGAAGGCGGTGAAGAAGCCGCTGCTCACCTTCGTGCATATCGATACCAAGGGCTGGGGCAAGACACCGGAGCTGATGGCCGTCTCCCAATATCCTGAGGTCGAGGAAATCCATTCGGTGGCCGGCGACACCTGCATGCTTCTCAAGGTCCGCACCGAGGACACCAGGGCGCTCGAAGGCCTGCTGGCGCGTCTCTACGAAACGCCCGGCGTCACCTCGACGCGAAGCTATGTCGTGCTGTCGACCTATCTCGAGCGCCCTGTGCAGCCCGAGATCACGGCGCAATGGCCGACGCCCCGGCATATGGCCACGCCGTTGTACTGATCTGCGCTATCTTCGTCTTGCCGGGGCCACAACAATCCTTCACAAACGGCACCCTATATTGATGCCAGGCATTGATTTGGGGTGACGAGAGGCGCGGCTTGGAATTCGAACTGAAAACCATCGAGGCGCTGGCCCCCGATCAGGCGTCGCTAAGCGCTGCCTCGAAGCTCACCAAGCGCTCGAACTGGCCGCGGCTGGAGAAGAACGAGCAGCAGGCGCTGATCTGGGGCGAATGCCAGGGCTCGGGATCCAACCCCTATCGCACCGTCGTCGACACCGGCGACCACGGCTACAAATGCACCTGCCCGTCGCGAAAATTTCCCTGCAAGCACACGCTGGCGCTGATGTGGATCGCCGCCACGGCGCCGGCCAGCTTCACATCAGCCGAAACAACGCCGGAATGGGTCAATGACTGGCTTGGCCGGCGCAGGAAGAGTGCGCCCCCGCCGGTCGACGCAAAGTCTGGCAGGGGCGCGTCTGGCAAGAGCATTGGCGAGGCCTCGCAGGCAGAGGAAAGCACCGTCGATGACGCCGCCGCGACGGAGCGCCGCGAGACGGCGCAGCGCAAGCGGGCGGAAGATACGCGCACCGCGGTGGCAGGCGCGCTGGACGAACTCGACCAGTGGATTGCCGACCAGCTGCGGCTCGGCCTTTCCGCCTTTGCCGACGCCAGCAGCGAGCGCTGCCGCCGCATTGCCGCCAGGCTGGTCGACATGAAAGCAACGGCGCTTGCGGGACGCATCGACGAAATCCCGGCCCGGCTAATGGCGCTGCGCAGCGAGGAACGGCCGGACGCGGCGATCCGCGAACTCGGCAAGCTGGTGCTGCTGGCCAAAGCCTGGCGCTCGGCGCCCGACGATCCCGAGCTGAAGCGACTGGTGTCGGCGTCCGAAACCCGCGACCAGGTTCTGTCCAGTCCCGACGCGAAGCAGGTCGACAGCCATTGGGAGGTCGTAGGCGAGAAGATCGAGACCCGCCGCGACGGTCTCGTCAGCCATTCGACCTGGCTGCTCGATCTGAAAAGCCCGACGCCGCAGTTTGCACTGCTACTCGATTTCTTTCCGGCTTCGGCCGGCCGCCGCTCGGCGGCGTTCACGCCCGGTGACCGGTTCCACGCCCGCCTGGTATTCTACCCGTCGCGCCAGCCACTGCGGGCCTTGGTGGCGGAGCGCAAGGGCGATGTCGTGTCGGGCGCCTGGCCGGATTTCGGCCTCGGCATTGTCAAGGATCCGCTGGCGGCGCATGCGGCGCACCAGGACGCAGCACCCTGGTCGACCGATAGCCCGCTGATGCTGCCTGCCGGCGCGATCCTGCTCGATGAGCGCGGCACCGCCTGGTGGCAAGCGGCGCACGACCCGCAAGGGATCGCCCTGCCTGTCGCCGGAACCGTCGATCAAACCGTGCTCGGTCTCGACCTTTCGGCAACGGCAGCCCTGTGGAACGGCGCGCGGCTCGATCTGCTCGCCGCGCAAAGCGGCTTCGGGAGGCTCGATCTGTCATGAACGAGCTCGAGCAAACCGGCCTGGCGACGATGCGCGACTGCTGGATCACCGGCGGAACTGCGTTCGATCTGGCGCCAGCCGCGTGGAAGGAAATCGCCGGCGGCGCAAGCCCGGACGAACGGGAGCGGCTGTTGCTGGCCATCGCCGCGCAGGCGCTCGATGTGGGCTTAAGGCCAGCCGCGCCGAAGTCGCTGAAGCGGCGCCCGCCGCTGCCGAGGCTTGGCCTGCCGCTGCTGCCGGAGCGGTTGCGGCCGCTGTTGCGGGCTGCCTTGAAGAACACCGCCGATGCGCGGCGCAAGGCGCGCGTGGCGACGCTCGTCGCCGGCCGTGGCTACGTGCTGCATCCGATGGACTGGATGCCGTCGGCATCAGACCAGAACAGCCCTGACATCTATGCGCCGTGGATCGACTGGCAGGCCAGCGTCGAGGGGCTGAAGATTGCGCCGCAGGAGCAACTGACGGTGCAGAACTGGGATGACTTTTACCCCGCCGCGCGCCGTATCGCGTTGACCGAGATGCGCCGTCGCGATCCGGCCACGGCCCGCAGCCTGATGGAAGCGAAGGCGCCCGGCGAGCCGGCGGAAGTCCGGCTGGCACTGATCGAACTCATGCATTTCGGCCTGACGCCTGAGGACGCGCCGTTCCTGAAAAGCCTGGCCACTGACCGCTCCGGCAAGGTGCAGGAACTGGCGAGCCGGCTGCTGGCGAGGTTGGGCGAGCACGGTCGTGTTGGTGGCGGTGCCGACGATCCCGTTGCCGAACTTGCCGCCTTCATCGCAGAAGGCAAATCCGGCTTTATCCGCCGCCGCACCACCTACACCCCGGCAAAACTCAAATCCCCGGCGCAGGAAAAGCGCCGCGCCGAACTGTTCGAGACCTGCAATCTGGTCGACCTTGCTTCCCGATTTGGGGTCAGCGAACCCGATTTCATTGCAGCCTGGCAGTTCGGTGCCGACAACAATGCCGACATCCAGATCTCACGAATGGTCGCCGCGTCGGGCAGCGACGCTGCAGTAACGCAGATGGCCGACACGCTGATCGCCGAGGGTGGCAAGCCGGCACTGTTCGTGCTGCACCTGACACCGCGCCTGGATAGCCGCAGGAAGCGTGTCCTGGTCAGATTGATCCTGAAAGATACGCCGCAGTATGTTAGCACGCTCACCCTTGCCGAGGGCTTCGAAGCCAACTGGCTGGATTGGCCCGACCTGACGAACGGCCAGAGCTTGGCGGTGTTGCGTTCGGCTGTCGCCGGCAATGATGAAGCGATGAAGCGAACCGTCGACGACCTGTTGGAAACTTTGGGCTTTCTGGCCACTGCGGCGACAGCGGAAAAATTGATCGAGCATGTCGTTGCGGCTGGCATGCCGCCGGCGGCAGCCTCGCTCGCTTTCCTGCGCCTCAACGCGGCCCTGACGGGAACCAACACATGACAATCCGGAGAACAGCACCATGAACGCAGCCATCCGCCTCCCTGTCGAGCAGGCCTATGCCGCTGAACTGCAGGCGCTGGCGCGCAATGACGAACGCCAGAAGCCGGCCGGATGGAGCCTGTCGCCGAAGGCCGTGCTGACCTATCTGCTCGGCGGCAAGGCAAGCGACGGCACCGTGATATCGCCGAAATATGTTGGCCGCCGCCGGCTGATGGAAACCGCGGTGGCGACACTCGCTACCGACCGCGCGCTGCTGTTGCTCGGCGTTCCCGGCACCGCCAAGTCCTGGGTGTCGGAACATCTCGCCGCCGCCATCATGGGCAACTCGACGCTAATCGTGCAGTGCACGGCCGGCACCGACGAGAACCAGGTCCGCTACGGCTGGAACTATGCGCAGCTTTTGGCCAAAGGGCCGAGCCAGGAGGCGCTGGTGCCGACGCCGCTCTACCGCGCCATGGAGAGCGGCAAGCTATGCCGCCTGGAAGAGTTGACGCGCATGGGCTCCGATGTACAGGATACGCTGATCACCGTGCTGTCGGAAAAGATGATGCCGATCCCGGAACTCAACACGTCGCTCTATGCCCAGCGCGGCTTCAACATCATCGCCACCGCAAACAACCGCGACAAGGGCGTCAACGAGCTGTCCTCGGCGCTGAAACGCCGCTTCAATGTGGTGGTGCTGCCGCTGCCCGAGGACATGGCGGAAGAGGTGGCGATCGTCTCCAAGCGGGTCGACGAGATGGCCGGCGGGCTCGACCTGCCGGTGCCGAAAAATGTCGGCGAGGAGATCGCTCGCGTGTTGACCATTTTCCGCGAGCTGCGCTCGGGCGCAACCGCCGACGGCAAGGTGACGCTAAAGACGCCTTCGGGTTCGCTCTCGACCGCCGAGGCGATCGCCACCATGGTCGGCGGCCTCAGCCAGGCGGCGTGGTTCGACAGCGGCAAGCTCGGCGCCGAAGGCCTCGCCGCCAGCCTTGTCGGTGCCATCGTCAAGGACCCGGTGCAGGACAAGGTGGTGCTGGAGGAATATCTCGAAACGGTGCTCAAGAAGCGGCCGGACTATGCCGGCTATTACGCGGCGCTGAACGCAGCGATCTGAGGTCATGAGCGACGTCGCCTATTTCGGCATCCGCCATCACGGGCCGGGCTCCGCCGACAGCCTGGTGCAGGCGCTGCGGGACTTGCAGCCGGTCGCGGTGCTGATCGAAGGGCCGAGCGACGCGTCCGCCCTGCTGCCATTGCTGGCGCGCCCGCAGATGCAGCCGCCGGTGGCGCTGCTCTGCTACCCCGAGGACGATCCGGCCGCGACAAGTTTCTGGCCGTTCGCCGAGTTCTCGCCGGAATACCAGGCGGCGGTGTGGGCGGTGGAGAACAAGGCGGCATTGCGGTTCATCGACCTGCCGTCATCGGCACGGTTCGCGGCACCGGCAACCGACGACACCGACAAAACGGCTGACGCCGACAAGCCCGAACCCAAGGACGAAACCGGTGAGGATGGCGAGCCCGCATCGCATCGCGACCCGATCGGCACGCTGGCTGCGGCCGCCGGCTATGAAGATGGCGAAAGCTGGTGGGCCGACATTATCGAGCAGAATCCGCAGCCGGGTCCAATCTTCGCTGCCATCACCGATGCGATGACGACGCTGCGCGACGGCGAAGGTGCGATCGCGCCGTTCGAGGCCAAGCGTGAAGCGCATATGCGATTGGAAATCGCCGCCGCGCGCAAGGAATTCGCCGGACCGATCGCCGTCGTCTGCGGCGCATGGCATGTGCCGGCCCTGCAGGCCGCGCACACGCAGAAGAACGACCAGGCGCTGATCAAGGGAATTGCCCGGCGCAAAAGCATCATGACATGGGCGCCATGGACCGGGCCGCGTCTTGCGCTGGGCTATGGTTATGGCGCTGGCGTCGTCGCGCCCGGCTGGTGCAAACATCTGTGGCTCACACGAGGGCGGCGCGACGCCGCGACGCTGTGGCTGGCGACGATCGCGGCGGTGCTGCGGGCGAAGGGCCATCTGGTGTCGACCGCGTCGCTGATCGAGGCCGAGCGGCTTGCGCGCACACTGGCTGCCATTCGCGAGCGGCCGAAGCCCGGCTTCGAGGAATTGCGCGATGCCGCGATCGCGGCGCTGTTCAACGGCGAAGCGGTGCTGTGGGCGCTGGTCGAGGCCGAGCTGCTTTTGGGCGCGGATGTCGGCGAGATTCCGCCCGACACGCCGCTGGCGCCGCTGATCGAGGACCTGCAGCGCAACCAGAAGGCGGCGCGGCTGAAGCCGGAGGCGCTGGAACGCGAGCTGTCGGTCGATCTGCGCAGCGAAAGCGGACTGTTTCGTTCGACATTGCTGCACCGGCTGAACGTGCTTGGCGTGCAATGGGGCAGGCTGGCCGACGCCGGCCGCAGCCGCGGCACCTTTCGCGAAAAATGGACGCTGGCCTGGGAGCCGGAATATGCCGTGCGCCTGGTCGAGAACCTGATCTACGGCCCGACTATCGAAAAGGCCGCCAATGGCCGCCTGATCCAGATGCTCGGTGCGGCCGCGAGCCTCGACACGCTTGCCGCCCTTGTCCAGAGCGCCATTACCGCGGATCTGTCGGAGGCCGCGAGCGCCGGCCTTGTAGCGTTGGAGGCGCGCGCAGCGCACAGCAGCGAATGCCTGGAGATGCTGGCCTCGGTGCCGCCGCTTGCCGACATCATCCGTTACGGCGAGGCGCGCAAGACCGAAACTAACCGGCTGTCCGGTTTGTTGGAACGGTTGATCGTCGAAGGCGCGATCGCGCTGCCCTATGCGGTGCGCGACCTGGACGAGCAGGCCGCCACCACGCTGGTCGGTGCTGTGCGCAAGGCCGACACGGCCATCCGGCTGGTCGAGCCCGGCGAAGGCGTGCTCGATGCATGGCGCAACGGCCTGACCGGCGTGCTGGAAGGTCCGGGCTCGACGGCGCTGCTCGCCGGCTGCGCCGCGCATCTGCTCTATGAAGCCGGCCAACTGTCGGCAGAGGACGCCGCCGGGCTGCTCGGACGCAGGCTGTCGCCGGGGACGCCGGTCGCCCAGGCAGCGGGGTTCTTCGAAGGTTTCTTCAGCACTGCCGGCCAGCGGCTGATCTACGACGAGGGCCTGCGCGGCGCCGTCGATGGGTGGCTGAAATCGCTCGACGAGGACGCTTTCATCGCGCATCTGCCATTGCTGCGCCGCGTCTTCTCCAATCTGGACTCGATGGAGCGGCGGCGGTTGATCGAGGCCGTGCTCGGCCGCACCGCAAGGTTGCCGGCCGGCCTGACGCCGGCGCCGGATGGCGGCGAGGGCTGGCGCCGTCACCTGGAGCGGCTTGGGCCATTGCTGGCGGGCGGAGTGTGACAATGGATGACGAAGCCGAAGTGCCCGAACCCGGCCCAGCATCCTCCGATAGCGGGCGCGAGCGCCGCTGGCGGCTGGCGATCGGCGCCGATGACGAGGCTTCCTCCGCCCTTTCCAGTGATGACAAAAAACTGTCTTCGGCGCTCGATGCGCTTTACGGCGACGGCGCCAATGCCGATGCCGACCCGCGCAAGCGGCGCGGCGGGCTCGGCCGCTCGGCGCCACGCGTGGCGCAATGGATGGGCGATATCCGCTCCTTCTTTCCCGCCCAGGTGGTCCAGATCGTCCAGAAGGATGCCTTTGAGCGGCTGAACCTGAAGCAGATGCTGATGGAGCCGGAATTCCTCAAGGCGATCGAGGCCGACGTCAACCTCGTCGCCGACCTGATCTCGCTGCGTTCGGTGATGCCGGCCAAGACCAAGGACATCGCCCGCACCATTATCGCCGACATCGTTGCCAAGCTGATGCAGCGGCTGGAGCAGAAGACCGCCGAGGCGATCCGTGGCGCGCTCGACAAGTCGCGACGCACCAACCGGCCGCGCCAACGCGACATCGACTGGCCGCGCACCATCTCGGCCAATCTTCGCCACTACCAGCCTGAGCACAAAACCGTCGTGCCGGAAAAACTGGTCGGCTTCATGCGCAAGCAACGCCGGCTGGTCGATCTCGACGAAGTGGTGCTGTGCGTCGACCAGTCCGGCTCGATGGCGAGCTCGGTGATCTACGCCTCGATTTTCGCCGCGGTGATGGCGTCGCTGCCGGTCGTGCGCACCAAGCTGGTCTGTTTCGACACGGCCATCGTCGACCTGACCGAAGAGCTCAGCGACCCGGTCGAGGTGCTGTTTGGCGTGCAGCTCGGCGGCGGCACCGACATCAACCAGGCGGTCGCCTATTGCGCCGACCGCATCGAGCGGCCGACCAAATCCCACTTCGTGCTGATCACCGACCTCTATGAGGGCGGCAACGGCCAGGACTTGCTGCGGCGGCTTGCGGCGCTGGTCCGGTCCGGCGTCAATGTCATCGTGCTGTTGGCGCTGACCGATCAGGGCCGGCCGGGCTATGATCAGGCGATGTCGGCTTCGGTCGCGGCACTTGGCATACCGGTCTTCGCCTGCACGCCGGACCTGTTTCCCGACATGATGGCGGCGGCGTTGCGGCGCGAGGATATCGGCGCCTGGGCAGCCGGCGCCGACATAAAGCTGATCCGCGCCGAGACGGAGCCGAGCAGTCAGGCCTGACTATTCGAACGAATAGGCAAACCCGTCAGTGGAAGCGCTGACGGTCACCTTGGTCATCTTCTCGCCGTCGAGCGACCGGTTCAGCACGCCGCGGCTGAGTTCCGGCAACAGCGTGTTGGTGAGGATGGCGTCGATCATGCGGCCACCAGACTCGATTTCGGTGCAGCGCGCCTTGACCAGCGCCATGACGCCGTCGCCGATCACCAGTTCGGCGTCGTGGCTGGCGCGCAGCCGCCGCGCGATCTTGCCGAACTGATGGCGGGTGATGGCCTCGATCATCGAATCCGAGAGCGGATAGTAAGGGATGGTCACGACGCGGCCGAGGAAGGCCGCTGGAAACACCTTCAGCAGTGGAGCGCGCAGTGCAGCATCGAGGCCGTCGAGCCCTGCCCTCACCGTGCCGTTGCCGGTCCGCTCCATGATGACTTCGGAGCCGACATTGGACGTCAGCAGGATCAGCGTGTTCTTGAAGTCGATGCGCCTTCCCTCGCTGTCATCCATCATGCCCTTGTCGAAGACCTGGAAAAAGATCTCGTGGACGTCGGGATGGGCCTTCTCGACCTCGTCGAGCAGGATCACCGAATAGGGTTTTCGGCGCACGGCCTCGGTGAGAATGCCACCCTTGCCGTAGCCGACATAGCCGGGCGGTGCGCCCTTGAGCGTCGAGACGGTGTGCGCCTCCTGGAATTCGGACATGTTGATCGAGATCAGGTTCTGCTCGCCGCCATAGAGCGTCTCGGCCAGCGCCAGGGCCGTCTCGGTCTTGCCGACACCTGAGGGGCCGCAGAGCAGGAACACGCCGACCGGCTTTTCCGGCGCTCCGAGCCCGGCGCGGCTGGTCTGCACGCGCTTGGCAATCATCTCCATGGCGTGATCCTGGCCGACGACACGTTCGGACAGCGTGGTGGCCAGCTTGAGCGCCTTTTCGGTCTGGCTGGACAGCATCCGTCCCGTCGGGATGCCGGTCCAGTCCTGGACCACGGCAGCGACCGCATTGCGGTCGACCGACGGCAGGATCAGCGGCGTCTCGCCTTGCGCGGTGGCAAGCTCGGCCATGAGTTCACGCAGCCGCGCCAGATCGGCGACAGGATCTGACGGCGCAGCTTCGGCCGCCGGCGCTTCGGTCTCGGACGTTTCGGCCTTGGGCGTCTCGGCCTTGGGCACCTTGGTCTTTTCTTCGTCCGGCGCTGCCGGTTCGGCATCGGCCTCAGCTGTCGCCACCGCATCGAGCGGGACGCCGTCGCCGCGCAGCCGCGCGCGCAGTTCGAGGATCTCGGCAACCAGCGCCTTTTCGCGCTCCCAGCGCTCCTCGGCGGCGGCGAGCATGGTCCCCGTCTCAGTGAGCCCGGCCTCGACCCGCGCCTGCCGGTCAGTTACTTCGATGCCGATCGCTGCCTCGCGGCCGATGATGCCGCTTTCGACTTCCAGCGCCTGGCGGCGCCGCAAAATGTCCTCTACTTCGGCCGGCGTCGCATGCTGCGAGATCGCGACCCTGGCGCAAGCGGTGTCGAGCAGGCTGACCGCCTTGTCGGGCAATTGCCGCGCCGGGATGTAGCGATGCGACAGGCCGACCGCCGCCTCGATCGCCTCGTCCAGGATCTGCACTTCGTGATGCTGTTCGAGCACGCCGGCTACACCGCGCAGCATGAGCACGGCGACCGCTTCCGACGGCTCGTCGATCTTGACCACCTGGAAACGGCGGGTCAGCGCCGGGTCCTTTTCGATGTGCTGCTTGTACTCGGCCCAGGTGGTTGCGGCGATGGTGCGCAATTCGCCGCGCGCCAGCGCCGGCTTCAAGAGATTGGCGGCATCGCCGGTTCCCGCCGCACCACCGGCGCCGATCAGCGTGTGCGCCTCGTCGATGAACAGGATGACCGGCGTCTCGGATGACTGAACCTCGTCGATCACCGCCTTCAGGCGCTTCTCGAACTCGCCCTTGACGCTGGCGCCGGCCTGCATCAGGCCGACGTCGAGCATACGCACGCTGATGCCTTGCAGGGGCGGCGGCACGTCGCCCTGGGCGATGCGCAGGGCAAACCCCTCGACCACCGCGGTCTTGCCGACACCGGCCTCGCCGGTCAGGATCGGGTTGTTCTGCCGGCGCCGCATCAGGATATCGATGATCTGCCGGATCTCCGGGTCTCGGCCGACGACCGGGTCGATCTTGCCGTCATGGGCGCGCTGGGTGAGGTCGGTGGCGTATTTGGCCAGCGCGGAGTCCCCGCCCGGAGCGCGCCGCGGCGCCTCCGCGGTGGGAGCCACTGCTGCCGTGGCGCCGGCTTCGAGCGAACCGTCCACCACCTCGGCAAAGCGGGCGATGACCCCGTCGGCGTCGATCTTGTCGAATTCGCCGCTGATCTTCGCCACCAGGCCTTCCAGCACCGGCGTCTTCAGGCAGGCGAGCACGATATGGGCGCTGCGGACCTCCTCCATGCCGAATTCCAGCGTCGCCAGATTCCAGGCTTCCTGGATGGCGTGGAAAATGTGGTCGGAAAATTCCTCGATCGAGGTGGCGCCGTAGGGCAGCTTGTCGACGGCGCGGGTCATTTCGCTGGTAAGCCGGCTGGCATCGACGCCGGCATCGGCAATGATCATCTGCACATCCGAACGCTCGGACAGCACCAGTTGTTCTATGAAATGGACGAGTTCGACGTAAGGATTGCCGCGCAGCTTGGCGCTGTCGGCGGCGGCCTTGAAGGCGCGCAGGCAGACCGGATTGAGCTTGCCAACCAGTTCCTTGCGTTTGAACCCCTGCGACGACCGGCGCTGTTCCATCGAACGTGCTCCTGCAATCTGCCCGTCGACAGCCTGCCACATAAGCAGCCGCTTGACAAAGCGCTTGATGCAGCCGGCCTTTTCCCTTTGTGGAGAGTCCCGCGCCGCCAAATGCAGACAACCACGATTTTTTCTAATCCTATGCGATGCGCTTCACATACGAGGTTGGCCAAGCACGCCATGAATTGCGCCATCCGAGACGCAGTTGCACCGACATTCATTAGCGCTCGTTAACTTTTGAGCGGATGGCGAATTGTGGGAATATGCAACCGTGTGCTAACGTTGGGTCACGTACGGTTTTAGAGCCGGTCGCCGGGGGTATCTGTGATCGATCTCGCACTCTGGCTTGCTCCGCTGGACGGTGAAAATCCGTCAGGCGAAGACTTGCGCAACGATCCGGCTTTTCATGAGCTGGAGCGGCTCACGGAGCCGCAGGTCAAGGTAGTCCATGACGGGCGCAACAAGCCAGCCGCGCAATCGACCATTCCGGTCGACTGGCCTGCCGTGCTCGGCAAGGCCGAGGAGTTGCGTTCGCATGGCCGCGACCTGCGCCTGCTTGTCATTGTCGCCCGGGCGCTGGCCAATGAAGAGGGATTGGCCGGACTGGCACAGGGCCTGACCCTGATTGCAAGGACCTTCGAGACGCATTGGGAGACGATGCACCCGGCGCTGCGGGCCAGCCCCCAACCACGCGAGGCCGCCCTGCGCCGCCTCAACGCGCTGGCCGACCTGCAGAACGGCCAGGAAGGCCTGCTGGCGAACCTCAGGCAGATGGTCTTCTTCGCGCCGCGTCCCATCGGGCCGATCAGCGGACGCGATCTCGAACAGGGTGCGCTCGACGATCGCGTCATGCTTCAGGAAGCGGCGTCGGGATTGAATGCCACGGAGAAGGCAGCGCTGGTCAGCGCGCACGGACAGCTCCTGAACCGGGTGGGCAGCGGTTGTGCCGCCCATCAGGACCAGGCCGGTGAACAGATGACGGCGCTCATCGCCGGGGCGCACGCAGCGATCGAGGCGCTCGACGCAGTCGATGCGGCGCTGAATGCCCGCCTCGACAGCAACGGGGCTGCCGTCCCGGACCTGAAGCGGTTTTTGCAGCGCGTGCTGACGACGCTGGAACGCAATACGGCGGTCGAGACCACGGAAGAGGCAGCGACGAAGGGGGCGGCCAGCCCGGCTGCTCCCCCGGCAAGCCCGGCCGCGCCGGTCAGAAACGGTCATGGAGCCGAGACGATGGCAAGCTACGCGGAGACCGGTGCGGGGCTCCCGGACAGGATTTCCTCGCGCGACGATGTGGTGAAGTGCCTCGACCTTGTGGTCGCGTTCTACGACCGCACCGAGCCGTCGAGTCCGATCCCGCATCTCGCCCGCCGGGTGCGCAGGATGGTGCACATGGATTTCGTTGAACTGATGGAAGACCTCGCCCCGTCGGGGCTCAAGGAATTCCGGCTGCTCGCCGGCGTTCCCGACGCCAAGAAGACTGCCCAGAAGGATGAAAGGTAGCAACACATGCCAGCCGAAAGCAAAGCGAAGGTCATCGAGCGAAATCGCGCCCCGCGCGTGCAGATCGCCTACGATGTCGAAACCTACGGCAGCCCGACGACGATCGAACTGCCGTTCGTCATGGGCGTGATGGCCGACCTGTCGGGCGCATCGCAGACCAGAGAAGCGTCCAAGACGGTGCTCGACCGTTCCTTTGTCGAGACCGATGCCAACCGCTTCCCCAAATTCATGGAAGCGCTGGGACCCAGGGTCAAGGCGCGGGTGAAGAACACGCTGCCGCAGGCCGAGGGACAGGAGCGCGACGAAGAACTGGCGCTCGACCTGACCTTCACCAAGATGGGCGATTTCGCCCCCGACAAGATCGCCGAACAGGTCCCGCAACTGGCCGAAATCCTCAAGATGCGGCGCCAGCTCGAGGAGCTGCTCGGCTTCATGGACGGCCGCGTCGATGCCGAAAAGCGCATCGCCCAATTGCTGAACAACCAGCCGCTGCTTGGCCAGATCGCCGCCCAGGCGCTGTCCGACGACAAGGGTGAGGAATAGATCATGGCCGAACAGCAAAAGACCGCAGCATCCGTCGCCGAGGCCGAGGCCGTCGATCTCGGCGAATTCAGCCAGCTCTTGGAGAAGGACTTCAAGGTCAAGAAGGACGACAGCGAGAAGCTGCAGCAGCTGGTTCGCAACCTGGCTCTGGCGGCGCAGTCGCGCTCCGAGACGACGACGATTTCGTCCAACTCGATCAAGTCGATCAAGTCGTTGATCGCCGGCATCGACAAAATGCTGACGACCCAGGTCAACGAAATCCTGCACGCGCCGGAAGTGCGGCAGATGGAAGGCACCTGGCGCGGCCTCTGGTACCTCATCAACAACACCGAGACGGATCAGAAGCTGAAGATCCGGGTGATGAACATTTCCAAGGAGCAGCTGGCCGATACGCTCGAAGACTATGAAGGCCAGATGTGGGACCAGAGCCCGATCTTCAAGAAAGTCTACACCGACGAGTATTCGATGCTCGGCGGCGAACCGATCGGCTGCGTCATCGGCGCCTACGAGTTCTCCAACCACCCGCGCGACGTCGGCCTGTTGCGCAACATCTCCGGCATCTGCGCCTCGGCGCACACGCCGTTCATCGCCGCCGCCTCGCCACGGCTGTTCCGCATGGACAGCTGGCAGGAACTGCCCAACCCGCAGGACCTGCAGCAGATCGTCTCCAACCCGGCCTACGCCTCGTGGCAATCGCTGCGCGAGAGCGAGGATGCGCGCTATATCGGGCTGACCATGCCGCGCGTGCTGGCGCGGCTGCCCTACGGCTCGGAGACAGTCCCGGTCAAGGGCTTCTCCTTCGAGGAGGAAGTGCAGGGCGATCACAACAAATATGTCTGGATGAACGCTGCCTTCCCGATGGGCGTCAACATCAACCGCAGCCACAAGCTCTATGGCTGGGGCACCCAGATCCGCGGCGTCGAAAATGGCGGCACTGTGCTTAACCTGCCGGTGCACTCCTTCCCGACCGATGACGGCTCGATCGCGATGAAATGCCCGACGGAAGTCGCCATCGACGACCGGCGCGAGGCGGAACTGGCCAAGCTCGGGCTGATGCCGATCCTGCACCGCAAGAACACCGATCTCGCGGCCTTTATCGGCGCCCATTCGCTGCAGGATGACGAGACGCGGGCGGGCCGCCTGGTCGACCCCGACGCCCAATCCAACGAGCGGCTCTCAGCCAACCTGCCCTATCTGTTCCCGGTCTCGCGCTTCGCCCACTACCTCAAGGCGATTGCGCGCGACAAGGTCGGCTCGTTCAAGGAACGCACCGACATGCAGATCTGGTTGACCGAATGGATCAACCGGTACGTGCTGGCCAACCCGGCCTTCGCCGACGACAAGGCACGCGCCAAGCGTCCGCTTGCCGCCGCCGAGGTGCAGGTCGACAGCGTGGAGGGCCGGCCGGGCTACTACAACGCCCGCTTCTATCTGCGCCCGCACTACCAGCTGGAGGGCATCAACGCCTCACTCAGGCTGGTGTCGGAATTGCCGTCCGTGAAGACCTGATTGCAGCAACCAACCTTTGTTTGAAAGCGGTGGAGAACGAAAATGCCCACAATGAAGATCGACGGTTTTCTGAAAGTTCCGGATATCAAGGGGCCCAGCACACGCGACGGCCATGACGACGAGATCGAAATCCATGGCGTCGATTACAAGATGGTCGCGCCCTACGACCCCAATTCCCTCTCGCGCCGAGGCCGCGTGTCGATGGGCATGATCAAGTTCACCAAGCACTATGACAAGGCCTCACCCTATCTGGCCAAGGCCCTGTTCGAAAACAAGGCGCTGGACGAGGTCAAATTCTCCGCGCGGCGGACCATCGACGGCGAGAGCAAGGACTATCTGGTCGTTACCCTGACCGACGCCTCGATCATGGAATACGACATGTCGCAGGCCGATGATGAAGCCGACCTGATCCAGGAGGAAGTCTCCTTCGCCTACAAGAAGATCAAGTTCGTCTATGACGACAATGACGAAGCCGAAATGGATGTCTATGTCGGCAAGTGAGGGGCGAGCAAAGCGCCCTGCCGCCGACAAGGTACAGGCGGGCGGTTCACGGGCCAAGCGCGAGGCGGTACAGCCTTCGCTGTGGGACCGCCTCGTCAACGATCTGCCGGGCCTGAGCTCGGAGATAGACGGGCTCAGGCAGGCTCTGCAGGAGGAGCTTGGCGCAGAGCGCCTGGACGAGCTGCTGGCAGACGGACCGAGGCGCATCGACGCCGATGACGCATTGAACCCCGATCAGAAGCGCCGGCTGCAAAGGCTGGCGTTTCAGAACCGGCACCGTGGCGAGCTTGAAAGCCGAGGCATCGTGGTGTCGCCCGATGTGCTGCGCGAGGCCGTGCGGCGCGACATCGAGGCGCTGTTCAACACCGAGCGTTTCGAATCCGCGCCGCTGCTATCCGATCTCGAGGCCGAGCAGATGACCGACAGTCCGACATCGCTGGCCGACTTTCCGGAGGTGCGCCGCAGCGTTGTCAATTATGGCGTGCCGTCCTTCTCCGGCCGGTCGTCGCGCGACTTCGATCGCGATGTTCTGGCACGCGAGATCCGCGCCGTGCTCGCCGCATTCGAGCCGCGGCTGAAGGAGAGCGCGACGAAAGTCACGGTCAACCTCGGCGACAAGACCGGCCTGAAGATCGAGATCGACGCCGTGCTGATCATGACGCCGACGCCCGAGCGCATGCGCCTGCGCACGACGATCAATCTCGACAACGGACTGGCGCGCACCGAGTTCAGGGAAGCCTGAGAGATGGACCGGGTCTTCGTAGAATATTACGAGGAGGAACTGTCCCACATACGCGGGCTGGCGGCGGAGTTCGCCGACATGCATCCGGCGGTTGCCCGCAATTTGTCGCTGGATACGGTGCCGTGTCCCGACCCCTATGTCGAGCGGCTGCTCGACGGCGTCGCCTTCCTCGCCGCGCGCACGCGCCTGAAGGTGGATGCCGAGCGCTCGCGGTTTTCGCGCAGCATCCTCGACGTGCTTTATCCCGATCTCGTCACGCCGGTGCCGGCAACCGCCATGGTGGTGCTGAAGCCCGGCCAGCAGGTGCAGACAATGCTTGCCGGCCACGTCGTCAAGCGCGGCACGCGGCTGGTCTCCAGCCTGCAGGCCGGCCTGTCGACACGCTGCACCTTCACCACCGCGCAGGACATGACGCTGTTTCCGATCGCGATCAGTTCGGTCGGCTATTTCCAGGACCGCAGCGCGCTTGCCGCCGCCGGCATCGGCCCGATCGCCGGCAAGGCCGGCGAAGCGGCACTTCGCATCACGCTGGCGCGGACCGGCAAAGGCAAGCTCGACGAACTGGCGCTCGACCGGCTCGACTTCTATTTCGCCAACCGCACCAAGGCGCCGCTAATCTTCGACGCCATCTTCGGAGTCTGCTCTGGTGTCGGCGCTCGACCGGAAGGCAAGACCAATCCATTGTCGCCGCTACCGCCGCCGGAGATGGTCGGCATTGCCGATGCCGAGGCGCTGATGCCGCGCACGCGGCCGACCTTCGAAGGCTACCGCCTGCTGCGCGAATATTTCATGATGCCCGAGCGCTTCCATTATGGGCGCGTCACCGGCTTGCTGCCGGTCGTGCGCAAATGCCAGGCCGGGCTCGAAATCATCTTCCTGTTCCGGCGTCCGGTGCCCGAACTCGCCGATCTGACGCCGGCGGATTTCGATCTCTTCGCCACCCCGATCATCAATCTCTTCGAGCGCGAGTGCAACATCGTCGAGCTCGACCAGCGCAAGACACGCCAGGTGCTGCATGCCGACCGCACGCGGGCGCGCGACTTTGAAATCTACCGCGTCATCCGCGTCGAAGACGCCGATGCCGAGGGACCCGACGCGGAGATACCGGAACTCTTCAGCCTTGGGCAAAATCGCGGCAGCGGCTGGGTCTATTCGACGGAGCGGCGGCCGCGCCGGCCGACCGAGGACGAGCGGCGCCAGGGCGTGACGCGGACCTCCTATGCCGGCGACGACGTCTTCCTGGCGGTGTCGCGCCCAGTCAACAGTCAGGCCAACCGGCCGCTCAAGCGCGTCGATATCATGGCGCTTTGCACCAATCGCGACCTGGCCATCCTCGACGACACGCCGACCCTGACGCTGGAAGCCGGCGACCCTGTGGAGACGGTCCGGCTGCTCGGCGCATTGCGTTCGCCGCAGCCGGCGATCCCGGCAGCGCTGCCGACCGGCGCCGACGGCGAGTCGCGCGCCGACGACTTGGCCTGGCGGCTGGTGTCACAGCTGGCGCTCAACTTCCTCAGCCTGGCCAAGGAAGGCCGCGGCGTCGATCCGCTGCACGCGCTGCTCGATCTCTATGCCGAGCGCGGCGACCCCGGGCTCGCCCGCAATGTGCGCTCGATCGTGCGCATCGACTCGCGCGCGGTGATCGAAAGGCTGGCGATCGAAGGGCCGATGTGCTTCGGCCGCGGCACGGAAGTGACGCTGCATGTCGACCAGTCGGTGCTGGCGGGACAGAGCACTCTGCTGCTGTCGGGCCTGCTGTCGCGGCTGTTTGCCCGCCATGCCGGCATTAACGGGTTCGTGCGCACGCGCACGCGGTTGCTCCAGAAACAGGAGGATGTGCCATGGCCGATGACGCCCGGCAATCGCTACCTGATCTAGAGCGAGCCGCAACCCTGTCCGAGAGTTTCGACTTTTTCGAACTGCTGCGCCGGCTCGAACGGCAAGGCGGCCTGTTCGGCCATTCCGGCCGGCCGGACCGCGAGCCGGCAAGGCTCGGCCAGAATGTGCGGCTGTCCTTCGCAGTGCAGGACGTGGTGGATTTCCGCGAGCCGACGGACAAGTCGCCGGCACGCGTCACGGTCAACAATCTCGGCCTGCTCGGACCCGAAGGGCCGATGCCACTGCATCTGACGCGCTGGGTGCTCGATCGCCTGTCGCAACGCTGGTATGCCGGCGCCGAGGCGCGGCAGACGAGCGACACGACCTTCGTCGATTTTGTCAATATCCTGCAGCACAGGATGATCGCGCTCTACTATCGGGCCTGGGCGGATGCGCATCCGGCTGTGCAGGTCGAACGCGGTGTCGGCGGCCGCGTCCGTTCCATGCTGGAAGCGATGGCCGGCATCGGGCTGCCGGGCACGCAGGATGCCGAACTCGATACAGTAAAACTTCGCCAGGCCGCCTCGCTCGCTGCCCAAGTCGACGGCCCCGAGCGACTGACGCTGTTCCTGGCCGAAGCCTTCAAAGTGCCGGTGGTGCTGAAGGAGTTCGTCGCGGCCTGGATGACCATCCCCAAGGCGCTGCAGACGCGGCTTGCCGGCAGCTATGCCACGCTCGGCCGCAGCGCCACCATCGGCCCGCGCAGCTTCAGCCGGCAGAGCCGCATCGAGCTGCGCATCGGCGCGCTCAGCTATATCGATTACAAGGCCTTCCTGCCGGGCGGTGAGCGGCTGAAGCTGTTGAAGCAGGCGGTGCGCGACCTGATCGGCGAGACCATCGATGTCGATCTCAGGATCGTGCTTGCGGCAAAGGCAGTGCCGCCGGCGAAGCTCGGCACCGTCCAGCTTGCCCGCACCACCTGGCTGGCGCGCAACCCTGCGCGAGGCGATGCCGAAGACATGCGGCTGCGCACCATCGTCGGCTGGCGCGAAGAGGTGGCGGCATGAGCCTGCTGCTGACGCTCGAACAGGGACCCCGCGCGCAAGTCACGCGGCAGGCGCGGCTGGACGAGGGTGAGCTGGTGATCGGCCGCAGCGCCGACGCCGACTGGCAGATCAACGATCCCGACATGTTCGTCTCGCGCGCCCACTGCAAGATCACCAGCAAGCAGGGCGGCTATTTCGTCACCGATACTTCCAGCAGCGGGCTGTTCATCGACGATGCCAGCAGCCCACTCGGCGCGGGAAATACCGAGCGCCTGCAAAGCGGCATGCGGCTGCGGTTGGGCGACTATGTGGTGTGCGTCGATTTGCAGACGGCGAAGACCGAGGCGCCGGCCTTGAGGCCTTCGATGCCCGCCAGCAAGCCGGTGGCGTCGCGGGCGCCGGTCAGTCTCGGTGGCGACGATTTCTTTTCGTCCACGACCCAAGAAGAGCCGGGACGGCCACGCCCTGCCGACCTGCCCGATCCGTTCGAAAAGCCGGTGCCCGGCGCGTTCGCGCGTGCGGATGAACGCAGCTCGCAGGCGTTCGACGATCCATTCAGCCTCGACCCGGTGGCGACGCCGGCGCCAGAGGCCGTCACCGACAAAAGCGGCGGCAAGCCGCTGTTCGACGACCCCTTCGGCCTCGACTCCGCGCCGCTGTCGAGAGAGCCTAGCAGATCCAATTCCGAGCAGCCGCCGGCCTACGATGACGGGTTTGGTTTTGGCCCGGCCGAGTCCACCAGCCTCGACGTTGGCGCGACGGATGGCGGCGCAATCGATGCGGCCTCGCCTGCTCCCTCCGCGGCGCCGTGGGAGCTGCCGGCTCGCGCGGCCGAGCCATCGCCAAAGCCAACCCCGCAACCACCGCCCCGCCCTCCTGTCCGGCAAGCTGCAGCACGGCCATCGACCGGACAGCCGGACGCGGGCCTTCGCGCTGCTTTCCTGCGCGGCATGGGTATGGACGAGGCCGGCTTTCCCGGCCGCAATCCGGTTGCCGACATGGAGAAATTCGGCCGCGAGTACCGGCTGATGATGGATGGGCTGATGCAGCTTTTGCGCAAGCGCGCCGAAGAGAAGGGCAACGCTCGCGTCGCGCAGACCGTGGTTGGCGCGTCCGAGGTCAACCCGCTCAAATTCCTGCCCTCGGTCGACGATGCTCTGGTGACCATGCTGGCCGAGCGCAGCCCCGGTTTCCTCGGCGCCGAGGCGGCGATCAAGGACGCGGTGCGCGATCTGGCGCAGCATCACGTTCGCGCCTGGCGCGGCGTGCAGGGCGCGCTCAAGCGCATGATCGACCGCTTCGATCCGGCGGCGATCGAGCAGGAACTGAAGTCGAGTTCGGCGATCGGCAATCTGCTGACCGGCGGGCGCGGCGCAAAACTCTGGGAACTGTACCAGAAACGCCACCGTGAAATCGCTCACAGCGCCGAGACGCGCTTTCTGGGCGAGATCGGCGCTGATTTTAGGGACGCATATGAGGAGGACTGAGACATGATCGACAGACGCGAATTCATTCTGGCCATCGGGGCTACGGGACTGCTGACGGCTTGCCAGAGCGGCCCGCCTAAACCCTCCGTCATAACGGTCAATTTGGCCGGTGGGGCCGGCATGAACCCGGGACCGGGCGGCGGCGACAGGCCGGTAACGGTAATGGTCTTACGGCTGAAGAGCACCGGCGCCTTCAATTCGGCCGATTATTTTGCCCTGCAGGGCGGTGCCGGCGCGGCACTTGGCGGCGATCTCATCGGCTCCGACACGGTTTCCGTCGGACCCGGCAAGACCGCATCGAAGACCATCACGGTCGAGCCAGAAGTGGCAGCACTCGGCTTCGTCGCGCTGATCAGGGAACCCGGCGGACGCAACTGGCGCACGACCAAATCGGTTTCGCCGGGATCGAAGTTCACGGTCAATGTGAAGCTCGGCAGCGGCGGGATTTCCGCCTAAAGCGCGTCGCGCTTGAACGGATTCAGGCGACGCGCTTTAGGTCTTTGTTTTTATGCATGTCGTTCTCTCAAAACCGTGACCACTTTTGAGCGACATGCATGGGCGGCAAAAGTCCGCAAGCCGCGCAACATGATGAGCAGGAAGCAGAGAGTGGCGGCATGAGCGATGCAAACAGGGTGCTGTGGTCGGAGGGGCTGTTCCTCCGCACCCAGCATTTCCAGCAACAGGACCGCTTCTTCGAAGCGACGGTGCGCGGCGCCTTGCAGGCGGGGCATCTGCATACGTTCGGCTTTCGAACGCTGACGCTCGATCAGGCACAGCTCGATGCCGGCCAGATCTCGGTGCTCTCGGCACGCGGCATCTTTCCAGACGGGACGCCGTTCGCGATCCCCGAGACGATGGATGCGCCGCGGCCGCTGGCGGTGACACCGGAAATGGGCGCTGGACCGGTGCTGATAGCGCTGCCGCTCGAACCGCCAGGCGGCGTCGGCTTCGACCCCGCTCACGCCGAGCCGTCTGGCGCGCGCTATCGCGGCCGGATCGTGTCGGTGCGCGACGCCGTGCATGGCGGCTCCGATCCCGAGGAAATCGAGATCGCACGGCCGCAGGCGCTGTTGCTGGCGCCGGGCACGGCCGTCGGCGGCTACACCGCGCTGCCGGTGGCCGAACTCAAGGGCGTGCGCGCCGATGGCGGCGTGGCCCTGGACGACACCTTCCTGCCGCCGACCTTGGTCATCGGCGCGGCGTCCTGGTACAGCCGGCTGCTGCAGGAAGTGGTCACCGGCCTCGACCAGATCGCCGAGGCGCATGGCAAGATGGTGCTGGGCGGCCCCGGGCGCAGCGTCGAGGATCTTCTGATCCTCAATTTAGTCAACGCCGCGCGGCCGCGGCTGGCGCACATGCTGGCGCAGGACGTGTTCCATCCGGCCGAGGTCTATATGGAGCTGGCCGGCCTTGCCGGCTCGATGGCGACCTATGGCTCGAGCGCAAGGCGGCTCGGCGAACTGCCTGTTTACGACCATATGGCGCCCGGCCCCGCCTATTCGGCGCTGGCCGATGCGCTGCGTTCGCTGATCCTCAGCCTGCGCTACATCGAGCCAAAATCGCGCGCCCTGCCGGTCATGCGCCATGCCACCAATGTGTGGAAGATCCGCATCGACAACCCGAAACTTCTGGTGGCGAGCCGCATCGTGGTGCGGATCGGCTCTGAACTGTCGGAGGATGCCTTGCGCAAGATTTTCGTCAACCAGGCGACGGTCGGCTCGGCCAGCGAATTCGAAGGGCTGTGGAAGTCACGCCTGCCCGGCATTCCGCTAAAGCCACTGCATTCGCAGCCGCGCGAAATTCCCTATGACGGCGACCGGCTGTGCCTCGAACTCGACCAGAAAAGCGAGCACTGGGCTTCGCTTCTCGAAGCGCCCGGTTTTGTGATCGGCGTTTCGGGCGTGCTGCCCAGCGAACCGCAGGTCGACTGCTACTCGGTCAACAGGTGAGATGATGAGCAGGGACGATCCATTCGGACTGTCCGAGGATCGGGAGCGGACGCGCATTCGGCTGAGCGGAGCGCCGACGCCGCGCGCCATGCCACTGCCGGCGTCGGGCGTCACCGCGAAGCGCTCCGCGCGCGCGCATCCGAACGTGCTCGTCAATGCGTTCTCGCCGCTGCTGGAATTTGCACCCGAACTGGAAAACGCGCAGCCGCCGGAGAACCCGGAAGCCCTTCGCACCAGGCTGCTGGAAGAACTCGTGCGCTGCCGCGACGCCACGATGGCGCAAGGGTCGTCGCTCGAACGAGCCGACCAGGCGGCGTGGCTGGTGGCTGCGTTGCTCGATGATCTGGCGCTGAATACGCCGTGGGGCGGCGCCAGCGCATGGCCGCGCCAGCCGCTGGTGGTGATGCTGCGCGGCGACGTCGATGCCGGCGCGCAGTTCTTCGCCCGTCTCGAAGAGCTTGAGCGCCATCCCAACCGCGACCGCGAAATGCTGGAGTTGCAATATCACTGCATGGCACTCGGCTTCCGCGGCAAATATCGCGTACCTGGCCGCTCCGGCGACCGTTCGCTCAATGCCGTGCGTGTGGCGGCCGCGCGTTTCCTGCGCGACAGCGACGCCGAAGGCGCACCGCTGTCGCCCAACTGGAAGGGCGTGATCGCCTCCGACGAACCGCAGCGCTTCATCGTGCCGATCTGGGTGATGGTTGCGGCAGCGGCGGTGATGGCGACAGCCATCCATATCGGCCTGTCGATGAGCCTGAGCAGCCAGGCGGTCGAGCTTTCGGCGCTGGTTCGCGCCTTGCCGCCGCCGACGCGTACGGATGTCACCCGCGCTTCGCCGAAGGTCGACGCGCCGCCGCCGGTGGCCGTGGATTTCGCGCTGCTGCCGGAATTCCAGGCGGCGGCGCCGGATGAGCTCAAGAGGGCGCTGAGCGGCACGGAGAGCGTGTCGCTGGCGCGGCTGGTCATCCAGGCCTCCAATCCCGAACTCTTCCAGTCGTCGCGCGCGCAGCTGACAGACGGCTTCGATCCGCTCATCGCCTCGGTCGCCAAGGTGATCCTCGAGAACCAGGAGCTGATCGGCGATATCACGGTGGTCGGCCACACCGACGGCGTTCCCTTGCAAAAGACCAACCCACTGTCGACCAACCAGCGGCTGTCGGAAGCCCGCGCCGCGGAAATTGCCGATATTCTGATTCAGAACGGCGTGCCGAAGGAGCGCGTGCGCTCCGAAGGCCGGGCCGCCACCGATCCGGTGGCCGACGACGGCACACGCGAAGGCCGGGCCTTGAACCGCCGCGTCGAAGTGCTGGTCGAAAAGAGGCTGTGACATGTTCATCCTGCGCTTCCTCTGGGCGGTCCTGACTTCGCGTTTCCTGTGGACGCTGATCGGCCTGGCGCTGCTGTCGCTGATCATCTGGGTGTTCGGCCCGATCGTACGGGTCGGCGACTATGTGCCGATGGCGTCGGAGACGGTGCGCATCGTCATCATCGCTCTTTTGGTGATCTTCTGGCTGATCTGGCTGATCGTCGCGCAGCGCCGGGCAATCCGCGCCAACCGCATGTTCGTCGCCGAGATTTCCGCCCCGGTCGAGGAAAAGCGGCTCAGTCCGGGCGAGGAAAACGTCGCCGCGGTCGGCTCCAAGTTCCAGGACGTCATGGTCGAGTTGAAGCGCCGCAAGCTCGGCGGCCGCAAGTTCCTGCGCGAGATGCCGTGGTATGTGATCGTCGGCCCGCCGGCGACCGGCAAGACGACGGCCTTGCGCCAGTCCGGCCTCAACCTTCCGATCGACCTGACCGACGATCTGCAGGGCATCGGCGGTACCCGTAACTGCGACTGGTTCTTCTCCGAAAACGCAGTGATGATCGACACCGCTGGCCGCTATGTCCAGCAGGAAAGCCAGCCCGATGTCGACGCCGTGGAATGGCTGGGCTTCCTCGATCTGTTGAAGAAGCATCGTGGCCGTCGTGCGCTCAACGGCGTCATCGTTGCGCTTGGGATCGACGCGCTGTCCGAGGGCGACGAAGCCGTCAAGGCGCATGGCCGCAAGATCCGCAGGCGCCTGGCCGAGCTCGAAGAGCGGCTGGAAATCCGCCTGCCGGTCTATCTCATGCTGACCAAGGCCGATCTGATCAGAGGCTTCGAGGCCTTCTTCAGCGGCCTGTCGACGGCGGCGCGCGAACAGGTATGGGGGACGACCTTCCCGCTCGATGCACGCGTCGACGCCAAGACGATCGCGGGCGAAATCACGACGCTGTCGAGGGAGCTGGAAAAGCGGTTGGTGCCGCGGCTGGAAGACGAGGACAAGCTGGCCGAACGGGCCGAGATCTTCCGCTTTCCCGCACAGCTGCAAAGCCTGTCCGAGCCGATCCAGGTGCTGGTCGAGGCGATGTTCGGCGAGAGCCGCTACGAGGAGGCGGCCTGGCTGCGCGGCCTCTATCTGACCTCGGCCACCCAGGAAGGCGCGCCGATCGACCGGCTGACCGCGGCGCTCGCCTCCTCCTTCGGCCTGCCGGCACGACGCACGATGCCGGCGCAGCGCTTCGAGAAGCGCAGCTTCTTCCTCAAGAACCTTTTGACCGAGGTGATCTTCAAGGAGGCCGGGCTCGGCACCTTCGACCCGCTGGCGCAGCGCCGCCGCAGCTGGATCTGGCGCGGTGCCGCCGCTGCCAGCGCGGCTGCGGCCATACTCGCCGGTGGCCTGTTCACCTGGTCCTACTACGACAATCGCAACGCCATCGCCGCGCAAGCCGGTCAGTTCGAAGCGCTGCAGGCGCCGCTGACGTCGACCGCCGCGACGCCCGCCTCGGTGCTGCAGCCGGCTATGGACGTTGCCCTGACCGCCATGGACGAAGTCGTCAATGCCAGGACGGCGCCGCCCGCCAAGACACAGGACCTGCTCGGACCATCGGCTTCGGCCGAGATGATGCGGGCGCAGACCGACACCTATGACCACGCTCTGCGCAACGTGCTGGAGCCGCGGATGGTGGCGCTGCTCGAAGCGACCATGTGGCGGCAGATCCGCGATCCGGACTTCATGCTGGGCGCACTCAAGACCTACCGCATGATGACCGGCCTGTCTCAGATGGACTCCGACTTCGTCGAGAATTGGTGGGTGAACGACCTGCCCGAATTCGCGCCGGCCGCGCCCTTCCCGACCGCCGATGCGGAAGAACACCAGTTGGCCGCGATCCGCCGCATGGCGGTCGACGACAGCTACATCGCGCCCGACCAGGCGCTGGTCGCCGAAGCGCTGAAAACGGTCTGCACGATCTCGCTGCCGGCGCGCGCCTACAAGCAATTGCTGGCCGATCCGGCGGTGGCCGGATTGAAGGAATGGATCCCCGCCAATTTCGCCGGGCCGAACGGCGCCAAGGTGTTTTCGCGACGCTCCGACAAGACGCTGCGCGTCGGCATATCAGGCGCCTTCACCTATGACGGCTTCCACGATGCGATCCTCGACCGGGTCGAGGATGTCGCCGCCCAGGCGGCACTCGACCGCGCCGTGTTTGCCGGCGGTTGCTCGGAAAATTCCGAGACCTCGGTGTCGGCGCTGTCGGAAGATATCCTGAAGCTCTACTATGACGATTACATCGCGCAGTGGGACAGTTTTTTGCGCGACATGCGGCTGGCGCCGCTCAGCGACCTCAACATTGCCAGCGAGAATCTGAAAGACCTTTCCAGCGCCGATTCCGCGCTGAAGCGGCTGCTGACGGCGGTGGTCCAGGAGGTCGACCTCACCCGCTCGGACGAGGCGCCGACCGACGACAAGGCGGCGGCGAAGGGCGGCTCGAAACTGCTGGGCAAACTCGGCAAACTGGGCAAGATCGTCAAGACTGGCGCCAAGCTGCTGCCGCGCGCAGGATCGGCCAGCGAAGTCGACCTGACCGGCACGCTGGTGGCCGAACACTTCAAGCCGCTCAAGAGCACGATTGCCGAGGTCGACGGCCAGCCGCCGGCGCTCGATGCCGCGGTCGTTGCGCTGACGGCGCTGTCCAATGTGCTGCAAACGGTGACCGCCAATCCCGACCCGCAGGACGCGATCAAGAAACAGGGCGGGCTGGCCGAACTGACCGGCGCCGTCGCCCGCCAGGCACAGATCCTGCCCGACCCGGTCAACACCTGGCTGAGCGGCATTGCCGGCGACACCAGCGGGTTGACGCAGAAGGCCGTGGCCTCCGAGCTCAACGCCATCTGGCGCGCCGACATCCTGCCCTTCTGCCAGGCCGCGCTCAACGACCGCTATCCGTTCAGCCCGGACAGTGCCGTCGACGTCAACGTGCGCGACTTCGCCCGCCTGTTCGGACCGGCAGGGATGATCGACGGCTTCATCAACGACCATCTGATCGGCTATGTCGACACCTCGGCGCAGCCTTGGAAATGGCGTGCCGATTTCGGCCTCGACCCATCGGCGCTCGCCGCCTTCGAGCAGGCGCGGCGCATCCGCGACGATCTCTTTCCCGGCGGTCAGGGCCCGGTGATGGCCTTCACGCTCGAGCCGACCGACCTGTCGCCCAACGTGACCCGCGTCACGCTCAACCTCGATGGCCAGAACCTGGTCTATTTCAACAATGCGACGCGACCGCAACCGATGACCTGGCCCGGCAAGGACGGCACCGGCGTCATCTCGCTCGCCTTCCAGCCGATCGACGGCTCGCCCGAAATCATGCTCAACGAGACGGGAAGCTGGGCGTGGCTGAGGATGCTGCGCGGCGGCCGCTTCACCGGGACGTCGCTGTCCGATGTCTACAGCCTGCGGCTGGGGACGAAAGGCATGTACGCCGATTTCAAGCTCAAGGCGGCAAGTGTCGAGAACCCCTACAACCTCCAGATGTTCAAGAAATTCTCATGTCCTCCGCAGATATGATCCTGCCCGGCTTCTACGGCAAGATTCCGGCGACCGGAGATTTCGTTGCCGTAAACCTGCCGCGGACCTTCATCGACCGCTGGGACCGCTGGATGTCGATGGAGTTGCGCGAGAGGCCAGACGAGGGGGAATTGGATTCGCGTGTTTGGCGCTTCATCGTCAAGAGCGGCATTTTCGGCGACCGGCCCTGTGCCGGCGCATGGCGCATGAGCGAGGACCGCGTGGGACGCCGCTATCCGTTCGCGATCATCGGGATTGGGGCTACACCGGCACCTGACGATGCATGGTTCGACGGCGTTGCGTCAATCGTTGATGAAGCGGTCGAATTGCAGAGGACGCAGTCCTGGATAGCCGAAGGCTTGGCCAACCTTGCCGCGCCCAGCAACAGCCATGGCGATCCGAACCGGATTGGCTTCTGGCTCGACGACTGGTCGGTGCATGAGTTCGCGTTCTCGGATATTCACGACCTGGCGGCCAACGCCCTGCCGAAAATGCGCGCCCCGCGCCCTGAGACGGAATAGCTCTGATGGGCAGCACAGTCTTTGCTGAAGGCATGGGCTTCTTCCACAAAGGAAGCGGCGGCAAGGGCGTGGCGCCGGGAGATGTGTGCTTGAGCCCGCCTTCCCCGCCGGCAGGCCCGGTTCCGGTTCCATACGTCAACATGCTGTCTTCCAGCGATCTCACCAAAGGCAGTAAGAGCGTCAAGATCGAAGGCAATCCGACCGCGCTCGAAAGCTCGTCGGAGGTTGCGACCAGCACCGGCAACGAGCCGGCCACCCAAGGCCTCGGCGCGGGGGTCATAACGCACAAGATCAAGGGCAAGGGAGTGTTCAAGCTCTGGTCGTTCGTCGTCAAGGTGGAGGGTAAGGGTGTCTGCCGCCATGGCGACACCATGGAGCAGAACACGGCAAGTCCACTCCCGAACACCATCGATACCGCCGCCTTGGTCAACTTCCGCAATGCTCTTCTGGTGAAAGAGAAGAAGAAATGCACGACCGATTATTGCTACGACGATCATTACACCCAGCCAACAGGCCCGCAGAAAGCCAAGGTTCAGAACCGGCCATGCTGGGAATGCAAACGTAACCTTGACAGGTTGAAGAAACGCACGACCGGCAAGAACAAGACCGCGATCAAGCGACTGGAGGCCAAGGTCAACCGGCAAATTTCGGGGAAGGAAGCCCCGCTGATCGCCGATCACCAGCCGACGCAGAAGGCAGCGTGGTACGCGGGTGGATGCAATATAGAGATCGTCCCACAAGGCTTCAAGGATGCGATGAAAGCGCTTTACGTCAGGCCGCATTGCTCCAGCCACAGCAACAGCCAGCCGGGCCGGCAGTCGAAGGTGGACAACAAGGCGATTAGGAAGTTCATGAACGCTCGGGGGATCTAGGCTATGAGTGCAACGGGTTTTGCCGATCTCGACGCTGACTATACGGCGATAATCGATGCGTGGACCGCAGAGCTCCAGGCCGTCATGCCGGCGATCGAGGAATGGTGGGGCGCACTGCAGCAGCGCCTGAACGCCTCCGGTGAGAACATAGCCAATCTGCATTGGCCCGCCGGGCTGGTGGCCCATCCACGGATTCTGGCGATCTACCGCAAGCACTACTTCAAGGTTCATGGCCTGAACCTTGAACGGTACGCCCGACAGACCGATGATGACGACGAGGACGATGAATCGAACTGGGGTGAGGATGGCGACGAAGCGGACGCCAGCGGTCCCGTGCCGCCCAATCTGCTGCTGGTCGAAATGATGTCCGAATACGACACGGAACTATTCAAGTACTTCAAGTACTTCGTCTATGTCCCGATCGGCGAGGATCCATCTCTCGAAATGTGCTGAGGCTAGAAGAAGATGGCAATGCGGATTGATCATAGTGTCGAACTCGGCCTGAACCGGCTTCTCAACGCACCCCAGGACGTTGTCGGTCCCGATCATGGAATTCGCCTTTCGCGCCGCGAGGCCTCTGCTGCCTATAGGTCCCTGTTCAAGGCCTACCTCGCTGACTTGCAGGAGACGTTCGAGGTGGCTTCCGAGATCTGGGAAGCTGGCCTCGACGAACTGGTCGATGGCGGCCTGACCGTCAATCAAGCGATCACGGCCCAGCTGGATGATGCAGCGGCCGGCCCGGCGAATCATCCGGCGGTGGTGTGGCTCGTGCGGGAATACTGGCTGCGATGCGTTGCGGTGGGGGAAACGCTGCCCGCGGCCGACCGCCTCGCGCCTGAGGTGTTCCTGCTGCAATGGGTCGTCGATGAAGGCAACAAGGAATATGTAGAACTGCTGACGGCCATGCCCTATTGGCCGATCGGGCTTGATGAAAACGGCCGGTGGTGCTGAACGATGGCCTTCGATGTCTGGCTGGAAAACAGGACACCCTTCGCCGCCGCGACGCACGTCCAATTGAATGCTGACGGCCAAGAAACTCTGATTGTCATGCTATCGGCAAGTTTCACGGCGACGGATGAAGGAAAGGAATTCCAGCCAGCGGCCGAACAGGTGCCGGTGATCTTTGGCGATGAGCCTTTTGGCGATCCGGCCCTTTCATCGACCCGCTACGAAGCGGACATCGCGCCCGTCAAGCCTGGCGCCGAGGTGATCGTGAATGGCGTCGCGCACGCGCCGGATGGAAGGCCGGTACGCGAGATGCAGGTTGGCCTGCGTGTTGGTAACTCGATCCGCAAGGTATTGCAGGTCGTCGGGGACCGGATCTACGACTCCGGCGGCTACAGCGCACCGGCGCCTTTCCGGACCATGCCGATCGTCTATGAACGCACCTATGGCGGCACTTTGGAAGACTTGCGCACGGACCAGCGCAACCCAGTCGGCGTGGGGTACCATAACGCCCGGTCTGCAGATCCTGCGGTCAGAACCGAGGCGCCCAACGTCATGTATCCGGGCGAAGCGCAAGCCCGACCTGGGGAATCCCTGAGGCCGGCGGGATTCGGGACGATTGGCCGGGGCTGGCAACCGCGCCTGGCTTTCGCCGGAACCTATGACAAGGCTTGGCTCGAATCCCAATGGCCGCTCGCTCCCAAAGACTTCGACACGCGGCATTATATGTGCGCCCCAGCCGATCAGCAGATGGCCGGCATCGGCAACGGCGAGGATATCACGGTGATCGGCATGACGGCTTCGGGCAGATGGGATTTCCGCCTGCCGCGCATCACGGCCCCGCTTCGGCTCATTTATGACGATCGTGTAGAAGAAAACGCGTTCAAGCCTGACACCGTGCTCATCGAGCCTGACTTGAAGCGCGTGACCCTTAAGGCTCGTTTGGCAGTGGTAATCCGGCGCAACGTGCCGGCGCTGCGGGAAATCGCCTTCGGCCACATTTCTCCTGTTTGGATCAATGCGCGCCGCAAGCGAAAACTCTATCTCAATCTTCTCGGCGGCGACGGGGCCCTGCGCGATCGCTCGGCGTGGCAGCCGTGAAGCGGCCGCTCTACATCTCGGTTGGTGGCGCCGTCACGCCTGCTGGATTGAACGCGCGCCAGACCATCTCAGCCATTCGCGCCAACCTGTCAGCATTTCAGGAGGTGCCTCTTTCAGAGCCGTTTCCCACCACACAGATCGTGGCACGCATTCCAGCCAAGGCGGGCCTGCGACGCAATGACGGGGTATGGCTCGCCAGCATGGGCGCCCGCGCTCTCAAGGAGGCGATGCTCGACAACAAGGCAACGCCGGACCAGACCGCTGTTCTGCTCGCGCTGCCGGAGAGTTTCCGCGACCATCCGGCGTATGAAGAGGTCGAGCGGGGGCGCCTTTTGAATGCCATTTTCGAGCGATGCGGCCTGCGCTTCAATGCCGGCTCGCGCGTATTTGACGGCGGTGCCGCAGCCAGCGCCGGACTGCTCGACTATGCCGGCGACATGCTAGAATCCGGGACCGTCGCGCAGGTGCTGCTGGGTGGTGTGGACAGCCTCGTCAACGGGACCGACATTGCGCGCTTGATGCGAGCCAATCGTCTGAAATCCGAAAACAATGCTCAAGGGGCAGTCCCTGGCGAGGGCGCTGTCTTCGTGCGCCTGACGCGAGCGCCGGGGAGCGGGCCGGCCGCAATGATTTGCGGGGCGGGCCTGGCTCAAGAGATCGACAGCGTTCTTTCCGAACGCCAGAGTCAAGGCCGTGCGATGGTGGCTTCGCTGCTTGCTGCCTTCAGCGGGTCCGGACCCAAGGAACCCGATATCGAGTTCCTTGTCAGCAATGGAAACGGGGAACGGTACAGCGGACTCGAACAACTGGTCGGTCGCTCGCGCTTCTACCGCACGCACCGCGAGATATTCCCGACAGCCTACCCTGCGATGACGGTCGGCGACATTGGAGCCGCTAGTGCGGCACTTGTTCTGATGCTGGCGGCCGACAGTTTTATAAGCGGTTACGCGCCGGGCCGCGTCGCAGCCTGCGAGCTTGCATCCGAGGGTGGCAACCGGTCGGCGATCGCGCTTACCGACCTCCGCCAACGCTGAACGGAGGGACAAGCCTTCCCTCGGCGAAAGCGATCACATCCACGCCGGGAACTTGCGTGTCCTGCGCCAGTCTGCCAGCGGCGCCTCGGGCGTGGCGATTGCCGCGCGCAACGCATCCACCCTGAGCCTGCGCATCGAACGGAACAGACGATGGTTGCGCCCGCCGCGCCCTTCGTCCCACCATGCTTCGACGCGATCGGCGGCCGGCAGCGAGCTGTCGTCGAGTTGGGCAAAGCCCTCGCCAAGAACAGCTGGATCGGCAACGAAAAGGTCGGTGTCGCCGAAGTCCACCTCGAACAGATCGCGAAGTGCTGCACCCGCTGCGGATGCCAGTTCCGGCTCGCGCATCTTCTCGATCAGCCACGGCACCACCGCTTGGTCGCCGAGCAGCCCGATCGATGCCGTGGCCGCGATGCGCAAGACAGGCTGTCCGAGACGTGATTGCAGCCAGGCCTTGCCGGCCTTCGGCGGCGTCGTCAGCAGGCGCAACTCGATCGCCGCCTGCGCATGGTCCGTCTCCGTCAGCACGATCTTGTCGATCACCGAGTGCGCGGACCGAGCCTCGCCAAGCAGGCAAGCAGCGAAGGCGGCCGCAAGACGTTCTTTCGTTGTCTCGCCGTCAAGCCCAGCCAGGACTTCCGGAAGCAGGTCGCGCCGCCTGAGCACGCCGGCGAGCCGGACGGCGCGCCAACGCACGTTCGCATTGGAATGGCTGGCCAGATCACGCAGGCGCTGTCCCGGATCGACGCGATGATGCCAGAGCGCAGATAGCCCAAGACAGCGCAGCCGCGCGTCGCGCGTGTCCAGCCACTGCGCCACGAACGGGCGCAGGTTTTCGCCCGGCGTGCGCGCGATCGCGGCAGACAGGCTCGATATGCCGGCGTCACCTAGGCTTGCGCCCGCGTCGATTGCAGAGGTCACCAATTTGGCATCGCTCCAACGCATTGCCAGAGTGCCAAGCACGAAAATCTCGCCCGGTTCGGCGTAGTCGGCGAAGCGCGCTTGAGCAGCTTCCCAACCGGCGTTGCCGGCTGCCATGAGCCCTTCGAGATTGGCTTCGAGACGCTGGTCGATGCGGCCGATATCGGTCTCGTCGAGGATTGGACCGTCGATCTCCAGACGACGTCGAAGCCACAGGAACGCCGCGTCCTCGGCGTGTTGGTCCACGATCGCCGCAATGGTCGCGATGCTGTGCATCGGCAATGCCTCAGTTAAGATGCACGGCCCCGCCGCGGATGCGGTTGGTGCCACTGGCCTGGCTGGTCAACTGGGTGCCACGAATGGTCACGCGTCCATTCTTCTCCAGAATGATCGATGCCAGGCCGCAGCGCAGTTCAATGCGCTCATCGCCGTTGATGACGACACGTTCGCCGTCGCGGACGACTTCGAGGCTCCTGCCGCGGGGCGCAGGATCGACGATGCGCCCGACCACCAGCGGCCGCGCCGGGTCGCCGCCCTCGAAGAGCAAAGCCAGTTCGGATCCGACGGCCGAAACGTCCAGCTCCGTCAGGCTGCGCGCCGCTATCGCGGTCTCGCGCGGATTGCCGACGAAGACAACCAGCGGCGCCCCGCCTTGGAAGCCGATCAGCAGGCCGATCACGACGCCGTCGATACGCTCCAGCACTTCCATGATGATGCCCTCAATTGTTGTTGATCGTGCTGCCCTTGACGATCACCTCGCCGTCGGCCTTGACGGTGATCTTGCCGCTGCCCTTGAGGGTAATATCCTTCCCATCAGCGACAATGGTGCCATCCTTTTTCATCGTGATCGAGGCCGAACCGCATTTGAGCGTGATCGAGTCGGCCGCCTCGATCATCAGATTCTTGCCGACCTTGATCACACTGTCTTCGGCTATCTGGATTCCGCTGCCTTTGCCGACCTTGAGCGCGTGCCCGCCGCCGACATCGGTTGCGTCGTCCGCAGCGATTTTTGCCGACCTGCCCTTGCCGATCTGCGACGACTGTGCCCCGCCGATGGTGAAACTCTGATCGGCGCCAACATTGACGCTTTGCGCCGCCGCGATGTTCCAGCTATCAGCCGCGCCGATATCGTGGCTCTGCGCAGCACCTACGGTGACCGACCGCGTCGCACCGATCGTGTTCGTCTGCGGACCGCCCACAGTTCGGGTCTCGGATGCTCCGACCGAATCGACCCGGGCCGCGCCAACGGTCACTGTCTGGACGATTGCAACCGTCTGGGTGTGGTTGGCACCTATGGTCTCCGTGGAGTTCGAGCCGATGTTGATCGTCTCATCGACCCCCACCGTCAGTGAGCGGTTCTTGCCCACCGTCTCGGTGTCGTTCGACCCGATATTGGTCGTCTGGTCGACGCCGACCTTGACCGTCTTGTTGTTGCCGACGTCCTCGTCGAGGTTGTGGCCGACGGAGTGCTTGGCGTCGTGGTCGATGCGGTCGGACTGGTCGTGCTGGACCAGCTTCTGGCGATCATTCTTGATCAGAAGGTGGTGGTCCTTCTGCGCCTGGAAGTTGACCAGCTCCGAGCCGGCCTTGTCCTCGAACATCAGCTCGTTGTAGCCGCCACCGCCCTTCGACGAGTTGGACTTCCAGCCCGACTGCGTGGCGTTGCCGGGCAGTCCGTAGGGCGGCATCTGCGAGGCGTTGTAGACCCTGCCGGTGATGATCGGCAGGTCGGGATTGCCTTCGATGAAATCGACGATGACTTCCTGCCCGATGCGCGGGATCTGGATGAAGCCCCAGCCGCTGCCGGCCCAGGTCTGCGACACCCGCACGAAGCAGGAGCTCTTCTGGTCCTTCTTGCCGAGGCGGTCCCAGTGGAACTGCACCTTCACCCTGGCATATTTGTCGGTGAAGATCTCCTCGCCGGACGGACCGACCACGGTCGCCGTCTGCGGGCCGCGCATGATCGGCCTTGGTGTGATGCGCGGCGGCCGATAAGCAACTGAGGTCGGCGCCACACCGAGCACCACCTTGAAATTCTCGCCATCGGTGTCGACGCCGGCGCGATAGCCCGGATCGAACAGCCGGTACTCGGCGCTGAGCACCAGATAGTCCTTGTTCTGGTCGTCGCGCGGAAAGCCGTCGAGCTTGAAGGTGCAGCCGGAAAACAGGCCGCGCACCGTGCCGACGGCGGCAATGCGCAGGTGTGGCGCCTGGATTTCTTCGCGCCTGATCGCCGCCAGGCTGTCGCCGCGCCCGACTTCCAGATGCGCGCCGGGGTGGCGATAGTTCTCGCCCGCGGCCTGCTTGTGGCCGAAGGGCTGCGCCGACTTCGCCATCAAATCGGCGGCGGGTTTTTCGAAGTCATAATCGGTGTGGGCATAGGCGCCGGGGCGCACCGCGCTGCCTGGAATCCAGTCGGTGATGTATTCGACGTCGCGGCGCGAGCCCTGCCCTTCGAACTGATATAGCACCGTCTCATAGCCCGGCGCCGGCTTCAGCTTGCTCATGGCGTCGGCCAGGATCAGTGTGTGCTCACCCTCGGCATGCTCGAAGAAGTACATTATGCCTTCATGCTCGAGCAGCCGCTGCACGAAATCGAGGTCGCTCTCGTCGTACTGCACGCAATATTCGCGCGGCGGATAGGAGCCTTGCAAGCGCTTCTCGAACTTGGCGATGCCGCCATATTTGGAGAAGATCTCCTCCACGATCTCGACGGCAGTCTTGTCCTGGAAAATGCGGCAGTCGGTGGTATTGCCGAGGAACCACAGCCACGGCCTGACGACCGCCTCGTAGTGAGCCAGCCGATCTTCGATGCGGGTAAGGCGAAACTCGGCGATGAGGCCGCTGAACCAGCGCTTGGGGTCGGCCTCGCCTTCGATCGAAACGGCGCCGCCCAGCATCTTCAGCGGGTCGATATCGGCATTGGTCGAAACAAATCCAACGGTGTAGGCAAGGCAGCGGCTGATCTCGTCGCGGCCGACGAGATGCGTAAAGGTCAACAGCTCGGCGCCGACCGGCGTCTGCACAAGCGCGGCGCGTTGTTCACTCGGCATGGGTCGTGCCCCTCCTGAGCGCTAGTGTGGCAGGTTCGAAGCCCTTCTTGTGTTAACGACCTCACGTTCAGGGATATTTCGCAACTTGCCACCCAAGCCATGTTGAGCCTACCACATGTTCTATGGCAGACCAAAGAGGACAAGCGGCAGGCCGTTGCTGTTTGCGCCGCTTTCGCCAGTGTGAAACGCCGCTCTCCCGCTGTGCCCGCAAGCTGCTAGACTGTGGCACATCGGATCAATGGAAACGGCAGCGGTCGACGGTCCATAGCGCATGTTCATCAGTCTGCAGATCAGCAATGTCGATGTCCTGCCTGCCGGGCTGCCGCCCGGCTACGCATCGCGCGACCGCGGCTTCGAGATCGGGCGGGAGAACTGCGCCTGGACCTTGCCCGATCCGGACAAGTTCATCTCCGGCCGACATTGCGAAATCCGCTACGAAGGCGGCGCCTTTTTTCTCCACGACGTCTCGCGCAACGGCACATTCGTCAACGGGTCGAGCCAGCGCCTGACCGGCCCGCATCGGTTGGCGCAAGGGGACCGGCTCCGGATCGGCCGCTATATCGTCTCGGTGTCGATCGATGACGGGAACCCAGCCTTCGGCGGCCATGGTTCGACGCAACGGCAGATGCCCGTTGCCGGATCCTTTCCAGACCATGTCGCATCGCCACGGTCACCGACCGCGCCACCCGCTTCGGTCTCCAGCCGGCCGCAGCAAGCCGACGAGATCCTGCGCGCGATTGCCGCCGGCGCCGGCATTCCGCCAGAGGTGCTTTTGCTGCGCCAACCGCAGGAGGTAGCCGGCGAGATCGGCGCGGTGCTGCGCATCGTCGTTGACGAGCTGGTGTTGCTGTTGAAGGCGCGCGCCGCCGCGAAAGTCCTGGCCAAGACCAGCGACCGCACCATGATCAATTCCGCCGACAACAATCCGCTGAAGTTCGTGCCCGGGACCGACGAAATCCTCGACATCATGTTCGCGCGGCGTAGATCCGGCTATCTCGATGCCCGGCACAGCATCGAAGACGCTTTCCACGACCTCAAGACGCATGAATTCGCAACCTTCGCCGCCATGCAGGCGGCGCTGTCGCGGTTGCTTGACGATCTGTCGCCCGAGGCGATTGCGAAAAAACTGCCGCCATCCTCCTTTGCCTCGAAGAAGACGCGCGCCTGGGACGCACTGGTCGCGACCTGGCGGGCCAAGGAGGAAGCGCACGAGAACGGCATGCTGGACATATTCCTCACCTATTTCAGCGAAGCCTATGCCAAGGCCGCCAAGCAGAAGACCGGCAAGGGCTAAGCCCGCGCACTTCTGAAGACACCGTGAAGGCCGACCCGGGCACCGGCCGGCGACCAAAATTGCGCCGGGTTTCCATCGCAACCTTCTGAGACTACGATCACATACGACGATTGAGCACGCGGGTACGGTTGGTCGACCTCGGGGGTCTGCGGCACATGTCATGTCACGGCGAGATAGCGTCCTGCGGTCCGCGTTTGCGCGGACATGGCGCTGTGCGTCGCGGCGCGCGGGCGTAGAGGCAGGGATCGGCGATGAGCTCGAAGGATGATCCTTTCGATCCGACCGGCAAAACCGTCATCCGCCCCAGCCGCCCCAATCCCGGCCGCAAGCAAAAGACGGTTCTCGCCCGCGATGCGCCGGCCCCCGGCAGTACGGTGATCGCCCCTGCCAGCGTCCCCGAACCCACGGTTTTCGATCCCAACGCCGGCCGCCAGCCGCCGTCCGACGTCACGGGGACGGTGATCTATCAGGGAACGCCCTTCGCCAACGCGCCGGCCGATCCGCCCGTTCACGGCTCAGCCGGGACGGCGGGGAAAACGCCATGGGATGCGCTGCTCGGCGCCAGCGATGCCGTCGATTATGGCGCGGCCAACCCGATCGTCGCTGCCGCGGCGCCCTTGCTGATGCTGCTTGGGCATCTGCGGCTGATGGCTGTCGAAAGACCGGCCGAGAAGCTGGCGCAGCATGTCGCCGGCCTGATCGAGGATTTCGACCGCAAGATCGCCAGGACCGATACCTCGGAAGAGGATGCGCGAATCGCCAGCTATGTGCTTTGCGAAACCGCCGACGATATCGTCGCCAATCTGCCCGGTTCCAGCCGGGATGCTTGGGCGCAGCAGGCCATGCTGCAGCGCTTCTTCCAGGTCAAACCCACCGGCGCCGGTTTTTTCCAGGCGCTGAACACGGTGCTGGCGACGCCGGAACCACATCGCAATCTCATCGAGCTGATGCATGTCTGCCTGTCGCTTGGCTTCGAAGGCCAGTATCGCGGCCAGCCGCGCGAGAGCCTCGAACGGGTCCGCCGCGACGTCTACGAGACATCAGCCTATTTCCGCGTCCTCGGTGACGACGACATCTCGCCGCGCTGGCAAGGCTTGTCGGTCACATCGGCGCAAGGCTCCAGGCGGGTTCCGCTCTGGGCCATAGCCGCTGCAACCGCAGCAGGCCTGACCGCAGCCTTTTTCACGCTGCGGGTCCTCATCACCAATGATGGCGAGGCTATTGCCGGCGAGTTGCTGGCGCTCAATCCGGCGACGCCGGTCACCATCGAGCGCACCGGCTTCGTCCCGCTGACCGAGGAGGTGAAGGTCGTCGCAGCGCCAACGACGATTGCGCAGGTCGATCGCATCCGCACTGCCTTGGCCAAGGAGATCGAAGCCGGCGGCGTCAGCGTCGGCACCAAGGGTGATTTCATCATCGTGGAAATCAGCAACGCCCTGCTGTTCCAGTCGGGACGAGCCGAGGTCAAACCGGAGTTCGAGCCGGTGGCCGCCAGCATCGCGGCGGCTCTCGATGCGGAGCGCGGGCCGATCCGGATCGTCGGCCACACCGACAACGTCAAACCGAAGAAGACCAGCGCCTTCAAATCGAATTTCGACCTCTCCGTCGCACGTGCCCAGTCGGTGGAAAAGATGATCGCAGCGCATTTCAGCGATCCGTCGCGGACAAAGGTCGAGGGCAAGGGCGAGGACGAGCCCATCGCCGACAATGCAACGCCGGAGGGCCGCGCCAAAAACCGCCGTGTCGATGTAATGATCCCGCGGGAGGAGATGCTGTGACCGGCTGGCTGCTGCGCATCTTCAGCGCGCTCGCGCTCGCCGGCTTTGCAGCCGCGGTCTGGTACGCCGGCCCGTTAATCCGCTTTGCCGGCGCCCGGCCGTTGGATCCCATCTGGCTGCGGGCAGCGATCATCGGCATCGTCGTCGGAACGGTGGCGATCATCTATGCAATCCGGTTCTGGCGCAGGCGCAAGGCGCAGAAGGCGCTGGAGGCCGCCATGGCCAGCGCCGAGGATGACGGCAGCGATGCAAAGGTGCTGGAAGCTCGCATGAACGAAGCGGTCGCGACGCTCAGGCAATCGAGCGGCAAGCGCAACTTCCTCTACGACGTGCCCTGGTACATCGTCATCGGCCCGCCGGGCGCCGGCAAGACAACCGCGCTGGTCAATTCCGGCCTGAACTTTCCGCTTGCCGGGTCGGGCCAGGCGCAGCCGGTGGCGGGTGTCGGCGGTACGCGCAATTGCGACTGGTGGTTCACCGACGAGGCGGTGCTGATCGACACGGCCGGGCGCTACACGACGCAGGATTCCCATGCACGGACCGACAGCAAAAGCTGGCTGGCGTTCCTGTCGCTGCTCAAGCGGCACCGGAGGCGTCAGCCGATCAATGGCGTCATCCTGGCGATCAGCCTTGCCGATCTGATGGCGGACGGAGAGCAGGCGGCCCGTGTCGCCGAGATCCGCAGCCGCCTGCAGGAAATCCACGAGGTCCTGAAGGTCCGCTTTCCCGTCTACGTGCTGTTCACCAAGGCCGACCTGGTCTCCGGATTCATGGAATATTTCGGCGGTTTCGACGAAGCACGCCGGCGCAAGGTGTGGGGCGCGACCTTCCAGACCGCCGAGCGCGGCCTGAACATGGTCGCAGAAGCGCCAGCCGAATTCGACGCGCTGGTGAAGCGCCTGACCGAAGAGATGAGCGAGCGGCTGCAGGCGGAGACCGATCCGGTCGCGCGCATCGCCATTTTCGGCTTCGCCGCGCAGCTCGGTGCGCTGAAAGGCCGGATCGTGAATTTCCTCGAGGGCGTTTTCGAGCCGACGCGCAAGCAGCTGAACGCCCCCCTGCGCGGCCTGTATTTTTCTTCCGGCACGCAGGAAGGCACGCCGATCGACCAGTTGCTGGGCAGCATAGGCCGCAGTTTCGGCAGGAATGCCCAGGCGCATCTTTCCGGCACCGGCAAAAGCTTCTTCCTGCACGATCTGTTGAGCCGCGTCATTTTCGCCGAGTCCGGCTGGGTGTCCTATGACAGGGCGGCCGACAGGCGCGTTGCGATCGCCCGCTACGCCGGCCTGACAGCGATCACGGCCATAGCGATCGCCGCGCTTGGCGTTCTCGGCCTGAGCTTTACGACCAACAAATCGCTGGTCGCCGCGACCGGCCAGGCGGCAGGCCAATACCGCGCGACAGCCGCGCCGCTGCTGGCCAGCACGACGGTGTTGGATGCCGACCTCGAAACCGTCATCGGCGCGCTCGATGCGCTGCGCGGCCTGCCGGCCGGCTACGATACGAGAGACCAGCCCACCCCGGCCACGGCGACGTTCGGCCTCAGCCAGCGTGAGCGTATCCTTTCGGCTTCCGAGACTGCCTACCGGCAAGGGCTGGAGCGGATGTTCCGCTCGCGCCTGCTGTTCCAGCTCGAACGCACGATCGAGGCCAGGATGGCCGATCCGATGGCGCTGTACGAGCCGTTGAAGATTTACCTGATGCTGGGCGGCAAGGCGCCGAAAGTGGATGACGAGCTGGTCGTCACCTGGCTGAAGCGGGACTGGGAACAGAACCGCTATCCCGGCGCCCACAATCGCGACGGCCGGGCGCAACTGGAGAAGCATTTGCGCGCCATGCTGGCGCTCGACGATGACCAGGATCCCTCGTTCGAACTCAACCGCGCGCTGGTCGAATCCGCCCAGCGCTCGCTCGGCCGCATGAGCCTTGCCGATCGCGCCACCGCGCTCATCCAGTCGGCCACCTATGCGGCGGCGCTGGACGATTTTTCGGTGTCATCGCAAGCCGGCGCGGAGGCGCCGATGCTGTTCGAGCGCAATGACGGAAACGATCTCGCCGGCCTTCGCGTCCCCGGTCTCTACACCCATGCCGGCTTCGACTTCTATCTGGCGCAACTTGCCAGGAGCGCGCAGGCGCTGGTCGACGATCAATGGGTGATCGGCTCGAGCGGCGAGCAAGGCGGTTTCGACCAGGAATTGCTCAAGCTCGGCCCGGAGCTGCTCGATCGCTATGGCAAGGGCTTTGCGGCGGCGTGGAACGAGGTGCTCGACAGGTTGAAGTTCAAGGCAATGGCCGCCGACAAACCGCAATATCTGGCGCTGTCCGCAGCGGGATCACCGAGTTCGCCGCTGATGCAGCTGTTCGAGGCGATCGCGCGCGAAACAGCTTTGACGCAAGAGCGCAATCCGGCTGCGCCGTCTCAAGACAGCGGCCAGGAAATCGCGGCACGCGCCAAGGGCCTCGCCCGCATCGGCATCGAGCTTGCAGCGCGCAAATCGCAGAGCAGGGCCGGGGCCGCCTTTGTCAGTACGCAGAACCAGGATCCCGGCGCCAACATCGAAGCCCAGTTCCGGTCTTTCCAGGCTTTGGTGGCCGGGGCGCCGGGGCAGCGGCCGCTCGACGCTCTCACCCAGAATTTCCGCGAAATCTATCAGAGCGTGCGGCTGGCCGCCGATGTCCCCGCCCAGACGGACCAGGCCAACGCCAATCTGCAGCTGCAGATCTCGACGTTGCGCGCCAATGCTTCGCGGCTGCCGAAGGCGCTGGCCAGGATGGTGAGCGCGGCGGCGGACGATTTCGAGGGCACCGTCGCCGAAACATCGACCACACGTCTCAACGAGATGCTGGAGGAGACCGTCGGCCGTCCGTGCGAAGAGGTGATTGCCGGGCGCTTTCCATTCGCCCCCGCCGGCACCGACGATGTCGCCATGGCGGATTTTGCCAGATTGTTTTCTCCGGGCGGGGTTCTCGACCGGTTTTTCGCGCAGAACCTGGCGTCGCTGGTCGACATGAGCGGCCAGGACTGGGACTGGAAACAGGACACCAGGTTCGGCCGCAATCTGGCGAAATCGACGCTGAAGAACTTTCAGCTCGCGGCACAAATCCGCGCGGCTTTCTTTCCGCTCGGCGGGCCGGTGCCGTCGATCAACATCACCTTCACGCCGCTGTCGCTGCATGGCGATGCCGACATGGCGCTGCTCAATATCGACGGCCAGGTGCTGCAGGCCACCCAAGCCGGCAACACGCCGGGCCTGATTCCGTGGCCGGGCAAGACCGGTTCGGCCAGTCTCAGCCTGACGCCGGAGCTGCCCGGCCGCGAGTCCGCAATCAAGTTCGACGGTCCCTGGGCGTTGAAACGATTGCTGGACAAGGGGCAGGTCACCGCCAATGGCGACAGTCTCGAAGCGCATTTCCTCATCGGCGGGCGCGATGTCGCCTACACGATCAAGACCGGGGAGGACGGTAATCCGTTCACGCTGCCGGCGCTCTCCGCGTTCAGCTGTCCGAAGGCTTTCTGATGGGGAATTGCATGGCAGGACCAGCGATTGCAGGACGCAGAGACAGCGGCGGCACCACACGGTCCGTCATCAGCGGCTTAGATTTCGATACTCTAATGAATGGGGCTGTGGCAGACTGGCCAGGCACGTCAGCCAAGGCGTTGCGGAGCGTAGGCAAGTGAACGATGCCGCCTTTGAGAGCTACGGCGTGAGCCACAAGGGCTGCGTGCGCGACCACAATGAGGACAGCTTTCTGGTCGAGCCGCGGATCGGCCTCTGGGTGGTGGCCGACGGCATGGGCGGGCACGAGGCCGGAGAAGTCGCTTCGGCAAGCATTGTCGAGCATCTGGCGACGATCGGCATCGCCAGTTCGGCGCCGGATCTGCGCGCCCGCTTTGAGGATCGGCTGAACCGGGCGCATGCCGAGATCCGCCGGATTTCGCGCTCACGCGGCGTGACCATCGGCTCCACCGTTGCCGCACTGCTGGCCATGGACGGCAGGTTCGCCTGCCTGTGGTCGGGCGACAGCCGCGTCTATCTCGTGCGCAACGCCGCGATCTCGCAGATTTCGCGCGACCACACCGAGGTCCAGGAACTGCTCGACAGCGGCGCGATCAGCGCGGCCGAAGCGGAGAACTGGCCGCGCCGCAACGTCATCACCCGCGCCATCGGCGTCAACGACGAAATCGCCATCGACTTCCAGCAGGGAGAGACCCTTGCCGGCGACATTTTCATCCTCAGCACGGACGGCCTGACGGCGCATGTCAGTGACGCGGAGATTGCGGCTGCAGTGCTCTCGGCAGCGCCGCAGGCTGCCTGCGAAAAGCTGCTTTCCATGGTGCTTGAGCGCGGCGGCACGGACAACGTCACCATCGTTCTGGTCAAGATCAGAGACAAAGGCAATGGCCTGTCCCGAGCAGAAGGCCGCGACCGATGAGCTCCGACGACAAGACCCGGCTATTGCCCAACATGGCGGATACCAGCGTCGGCACGCAGCTCAGCGGCATCTACGAGCTCGACGAACGCATCGCGTCGGGCGGCATGGGCGAAGTCTATCGCGGCCACAACATCCAGACCGGCGATCATGTCGCGATCAAGATCGTGCTGCCGGAATTCGCCCGCGATCAGACGATCCTGTCGCTGTTTCGCAAGGAAGCCTCGATCCTCAACCATCTGTCGCATGACGCGGTCGTGCGCTACCACGTCTTCACCATAGATCCCGGCATCGGGCGGCCCTATCTGGCGATGGAATTCGTCGACGGCCAGTCGCTGTACGACGTCATGCGCGGCGGGGCGATGGCGACTCCGGATGTGCGCAAACTGTGCCACCGGCTAGCCTCGGGCCTGAGCGCCGTGCACCAGGCCGGCGCCATCCACCGCGATCTGTCGCCCGACAACATCATCCTGCCGGGCGGCCGGGTCGAGCGGGCAAAGATCATCGATTTCGGCATTGCGCGATCGGCCGCGGTCGGTGGCGAGACGCTGATCGGCGGCAAGTTTGCCGGAAAATACAATTACGTCTCCCCCGAGCAACTCGGGCTCTATGGCGGCGAGGTCAGCGAACAGTCCGACATCTACAGCCTGGGGCTGGTGCTGGCGGCGGCGCTGCGCGGCAAGCCGATCGATATGGGCGGCTCGCAATACGAGATCGTCGAAAAACGGCGGACCGTCCCTGATCTCTCCGGCATCGATGCCGATTTCAGGGACATTGTCGAAGCGATGCTGCAGCCTGACCCGGATGATCGACCGGCCAGCATGGCCGAAATCGCCCGGTTGACGCGCGACGACAGCGACGCGACCTTGCCGCCGGCCTCGCTCGCGCCCCGGCCCGGTCTGCCGCGAACCGGGCAGACCGCAGGGCCTGTCTCGAAGGTCGGGGACTCGCCGGCCCAAGGCTTCGGTTCGGCCCCGCCAAGCGGCACGGCGGAGCCGTCTTTCGTGCCGCACGTGCGCCCGGCGCACCTGTCGCACCCGAAACCGGCTGCTGAAACTCCCAAGCGAGCAAGCACACCACCGAAGCGTGCTACTACAGGCAGAAATCTGACGATCGCGGTGCTGTCGGCGGTGGCCGTGGTATCGCTTGGAGGGCTCTATGCATCGGGTATCGTGGGATTCGGAGACCGGCCTCGCGTCACCGACACCGGCAAGCCGCTCCAACCCGAACTGACAAAGCCGATCGTCGCTGACAAGCCCGTTTCGGACACTGCGCCGGTCGAGAAGACGGTGCCAAAGCCGCAACCAGCGGAGACTCCGGCTGAAGATCAGGCCAAAGCGCCGGTCGAGCCGCAGCCGACGCCGCCAGTCGCGTCGAGCGCCACGGCCCCGCTGCCGGCCGCACCAACCGACAAGACCGTCGCGCTGCAACCGCCATCCGGCCCGTCACAGTCCGATGCCGCGAAGAACCCCGAGCCTGTCAGTCCGCCGGTAGAGCCCAAGGCGACAGCGCCAGCCACGCAAACACCTGAACCGACGGCCGAGGCCCCCAAACCCACAGCACCGACGCCGGAACCCACCGCTCAAGCGCCCGAGCCCAAGGCGCAGGCGCCTGAACCGACCGCGCAGGCGCCCAAGCCGGACACGCAGGCGCCTGAACCGACCGCGGAGCCTAAGCCGAGCCAGCCCGATATCGCCAGCGGTGAGCAGGCCGACAAGCCGGCAGAGCCCGACATTGCCATGAACGTGCCCAAGCCGGAGGTGCCGCCACCGGCCGATGCGGCCGCGGAGCGGGTCACCTGGGTACGCGCCTTCAATGGTGGTGATTGTTTTTTTGCGACGGTGACGTCGGTCGCCGACAAGGGTGTCGCGATCGAGGGCTTCGGCACGTCGGTGCCACCCTTCGAACAGTTGCTTGGGGAATTCCAGGCGAAGTTCCATGTCGAGCCGGATATCAGCGTCCGCCTTATCCAGCCCCCGCAATGCGGGATCACCGGCTTCCTGCGTTTCATGGGCGCGAGCACGGCCGACAGGCCGCAGCTTGTCCTCGACCAGACATCGGTGCCGGACGGCTCGCCGATCGACGGCACGCTGATGACGCATGGCGGGCTGGTGTCGAGCGTGTTCCTGATCGACCACAGGGGCATCGCGTTCAACCTCGACGATCATGTTGTCGTACAAGCCGACAAGGCGACCTTCTCGATCCCGATCGGGCTCGGCGCCGCCGACAAGGCGGCAGGCAAGGCGTTGCCGCAGATCATCATGGTGATCACCGGGCCGCAGGACATAAAGGCGGCGGACTTCACAACGCCGACGCCGGCCTCGGTGCTGTTGCCCAGGATCCTCGACGAGATCGGCGCCAGGAGTTCGGCATTTTCGGCGACCGCCAAATACTTCCGCCTCGGCGGCTAGCACCGACGCCGATGCAACGCCGTCGCCGAGATCCCGTCCTGCTTGCCCGGAACGTGCGCGTGAAGCTCGCCGCGAGCGCGGTCGCGACGCTGTTGCTGGCGCTTCTTTCCACCGGGCATGCGCGCGCCGAATTCACCGTCTGCAACCAGACGCTCGACGTCGTCAATCTTGCCGTCGGTCAGAAGGTCGACGATGCCGACCAGACCGATGGCTGGTGGACCATCGGCGCCAATCAATGCGTCAACGTCATTCGCGAGGAGCTGACCAACCGCTACATCTACATCTACGCGACGGATGTCTTCGGCCACGCCATTCTGGCAGGCTCCACCGACATGTGCATCGAGCGGCGGCGGTTCTCGATCCGCGGCATCGATGAATGCTGGCAGCGCGGCCATATCGCGGCGAAGTTTCTCGAAGTCGACACGCAGGAACAGGTGCGCTGGACCTTCTTCCTGACCGGAAGCGCACCGTGACGCACAGCATCGACACCAGCTTCAAGGCAAAGAAGCAGGCGCGCGCCGCGCTACGCAGGCGCAGGATCTGGCTCGGGCTGGCGGCTGGCCTGGCGACAATCGTCCTCGCCGCGATTGCCACCGGCTTCTATCTTACCGCCGACTACTGGTCGTTCCGCGACGAGGACGAGGAACTGCATGCCGTCGAAGGCTCGGACGACGTGCCGGCCGACGCATCGGTCTACGTGCCGGCCATCATCGACCTTGCCGGCGACCCGATGTGGATCACACTGGCGCCGGAGGCGGGCGCCGCCAAGAGCCGCGGGATGCCGCGCCCGACGGAGCTCGACCAGGCCGGCATCTCCCCTCAGATCATGGTTCTCTCCGACGTGATGCTGAGCGCCAGCGAAAAATTCATGACGACGATCCCCTCGACGCAGGAGGATTTCGCCTTCTTCCAGGCGCAGCGGAAGACCGCGGTCGCGCCACCCGCCGAACCCAACGATCCGCAGAATGACCTGCAGAACGATCTTCAACCATCGCCCGGCGCGGACGGGGCTCCGGCGGCCTCCGGCCCAGCTCCTGACCCGCAGGCTGCTCCGGGTGCATCGGCGGCGGCCGATGACCCCGAGGCCGGCTGGGGCGAGACCATCGATGAGGGCGAAGCAGCACTCCCCGCCTTTCAGAAGACAGCGGTCGAAAACAACACCAGCGTTGCCAACGTCAGCTCGGAATATCAGCGCTTCGAGGCGACCGAGGACATTTTCGTGAAAATCCTCAACGACCGCAGCCTGGACAGCGTGGCGCTCGATGCGCATTTTTCCGCCGACGACGCAAAGCTTGCCGGCGAGGCGCTGAAGGCGCTGTTCGACAAGGACGGCCTGCAGCCTGGTTATGTCGTGGCGATGCGCGGCTTTAGGCCGACGCGCGAGACCACGACGATGTCGCTGATGCAGGTCTCGATCTACGCCAGGAACGTCTTTGTCGGCACGCTGACACGCAACGCGGCCGGTGCCTTCGTGTCGGGCGTCGACCCGTGGGTGCGCGAGGACCTGTTCAATTATTCGGGCGCCGAGACCGAAGGCACGCAGAAACGGCAATACCGCCTGCTCGACGCGATCTATTCGACGGCGGCCCGCAACAATGTGCCGAGCGGCATCATTGGCGAAGCCATCATGTATCTGTCGCGGGGACAGGATCTGGATGCTTTCGCCAGCGAGGACCAGCGTCTTGTGCTGATCTATTCGCAGACGCCGCGCGGCAAGAACGAGACCGACGGACGGGTGCTCTATGTCGGTATCCAAGGCACGCAAAAGAGCTTGGATTGTTTCGTTTTCCAGCAGAGCGACGGCCAGTTTTCCTGCGTCTCGGGCGATGACCAGGTGCGCTCGCTGACGGTGGCCAACGGCATGGTGACGCCGGTCAACGGTGTCATGACGTCGACCTTCGGGCCGCGCAAGCATCCGATCCTGGGCGTTGTTCGCATCCACAAGGGCGTCGACTGGGCAGCACCCGTGGGGACGCCGATCGCCGCAGCCTTCGACGGCGAGATCATCTTCCAGGGCGACGGCGGCGGCTACGGCAATGTGGTCAAGATCGCCCATGGCGGCGGCCGCGAGACGCGCTACGCGCATATGTCGAAATTCGCCATTGCCAGCGGTGTCGGCACCAAGGTGAAGGCCGGCGACATCATCGGCTATATCGGCACCACCGGCCTGTCGACCGGGCCACATTTGCATTTCGAACTCTACCAGAGCGGTCAGGCGATCGATCCGCTCGGAACAGTGACCGCTGCAATCGCCGTCACTTCCAGCGATCCCGCCGTCGAAACGCTGACCGACCGTATCGTCCACGTCGAATCGGGCGGTAGCGCGCGGGCCAAGAACCCGCTGTCTTCGGCGACAGGCGCCGGCCAGTTCATATCCAAGACCTGGATCCGGATGATGAACACCTATCGTCCCGAACTCGCGCGATCGCTGTCGACCGCAGACCTGCTCGCTTTGCGCTACGACGCCACCATCTCGCGTGAGATGGTGCGCAATCTGGCGCGCGAGGGCGAAGCCTATCTCAAGGCGCGCGGCCATCAGATTACCGCCGGCCGGCTCTATCTCTGCCATTTCCTCGGCATGGAAGGCGCACATCAGGTGCTGGCGTCGCCGGGATCGGCGCAGTTGAGCGCCGTGCTCGGCTCGTCCGTTATCCAGGCCAACCCGTTTCTTGCCGGCAAGACCGCCAGCTACGTCGTCGACTGGGCGGAACGGAAGATGGGCCGCAAATTGCCGACGCCCGCCACCACCGATGCGGGCCAGCAGACGACGACGGAAGTCCGCCAGACATCGCCGGAGTTCGAAAAATACAAGCAGGCGATAACGGCACTGGTCGGCTCGATCCAAAATACTCTTGAGCCGGGCTAGAGCTGGCAGTTCGCCCCGGCTTTCGCCAAGCCGATTGGTTCTGAGGCCGGCGAATGGTATGTTTGCGGATATTTGGGAAGGTTTTGGGTCCTTGTGAACCAAAACTGTGGCTGGGATCACATACGCCCAACAGCCATTTTGGCAGAAGCGATACAGTCGCTGGTGAAATTTAGCATGCGCAGCCATCAATAACGCGCCCCATTGGGGCGGAGGGCCGATCCCATGAAAGCGTTTGCCGTCCTTTTGAGCGGATTTTTTCTGTTAATGCTGACCGCGCTTGGCACCGTCCAGGCGGCGGCGCCGGATGCCGGTGGCGTCAAACGCGTCGCGCTGGTCATCGGCAACAGCAAATACGTCCATGCCGTCGAATTGCCCAATCCGGCCAATGACGCGCATCTCATCGCATCGACGCTGCGCAATGCCGGCTTCGAGGTGATCGAGGGCGTCGACCAGGACAATGCCGGCATGCACAGCCTGATCAGCAAATTCACCGAGCAGTCCTACGATGCCGACCTCGCCGTCATTTTCTATGCCGGCCACGGCATGCAGGTCGACGGCAAGAACTTTTTGATCCCGGTCGACGCCGAACTGACGTCACCTGCCTATCTCAAGACCCGCACCGTCCAGATCGACGACTTCATGGCCGCATTGCCACCCGACCCGGCGGTCGGCGTCATCATCCTCGATGCCTGCCGCGACAATCCGCTGGCACGCACACTGGCGGCCGCGATGCCGAAGACCCGCTCCACCGCGCTGGGCACCGGCCTGGCGCCGATCGACCCTAAATCAGAGGGCGTCGGCACCGGCGGCATCCTGATTGCTTATGCCACCGACCCGGGCGCCATCGCCTTTGACGGCAACGGCGTCGACAGCCCCTACTCGACCGCGCTCGCCAGGCACCTGACCGAACCCGGCATCGAGATCCAGAGCGCGCTGACGCGGGTGCGCGGCGAAGTGGCCGAGACCACGCAAGGCCGCCAGCGGCCATGGCACAACGCATCGCTGGGCCGCGAGGTTTTCCTTGGCAAACCGGCCGCCGAAGCCGTGCCGGTGGCAAAACCGGCCGCCGACGACGCGAACGCCGCGACAGCGCCCGCCCCTGCCCCCGTCACCAGCGAACCGCCTTCGTGGGAAGTCGAGCAGCGGCTTTGGGACGAGGCCTCGAAGCGCAACACCGCGCCATTCTACGAAGCCTATCTCGAACAGTTCCCGAATGGCCGCTTCGCCACGGTGGCGCGGCTCAACATCGATGCGCTGAACGATCCGAAAGCCCAGGAACGGCAGGTGGCAGCGCTCGATGCCGACGAAGCGAACTCGGGTTCTGCCGTGCGCACCTCGGTCGGCATTTCGGACGACATGAAGAAGGTGCTGGGCACCGAGGCGACGGAGAACGCGATCGGTCTCGATCGCCAGGGCCGCATCGACCTGCAATTGCGCGTCGAGGCGCTGGGCAACGAGCTTGGCCGCGTTGACGGCAATATCGGCGCCAAGACCCGGCAAGCGATCGGCGACTGGCAAGAGGGGAACGGGCTGCCTCCGACCACCTTCCTGACGCGCGAGCAACTGGCATTCCTGGTTATCCAGACGGATCCGATGATGGAGGCCGTGCGTGCCAAGCATGAGGCCGACCAGGCCGGCGTGGACAAGCCGAAAAAACAGATGGTGCAGAAGGCCCGCACGCTGAAGCCGGTGGCGGAAAAGCCACGCAAGAAGCAGTACGCCCAGAAGCCGCGCCGACAGCAGCAGTTCGTGCAGAAAAGGCGCAACCGGGAGGTCGTGCGCGAGGATGAGCCGCCGCCGCGGGACAACAATGATTTCCTGACCAAGGCGCTGATCTTCGGCACCGGCGTAGCGGTCGGCGGCGTGCTCAAGAACTGATCGATCACATCGAACGACAAAAACGCCGCGTGTCCGTTGGACGCGCGGCGTTGATGGCCGGAAAACGCAGCCGGCGACGCTACTGCGCCTTGATCCGCATCTCGACCCGGCGATTGACGGGATCGTAGGGGTCGGGGTTGCGTGGATTGGCCTCGCCGAGACCGACCGCCTTGATGCGGGTGGCTTCGATGCCGTTGGATTCGAGGAAGGCCGTCACCGACTGCGCCCTGCGCTGCGACAGCCCCTCATTGTAGGTCGCCGAGCCGGATGCGTCGGTATAGCCTTCGACGACGAAGGACAGCTTGCTCAGCCGATCGTCCTTCAGCGCCTTGGCGAATTCGTCGAGTTCGCTGCGCGCCTTGGCGTCGAGCTCGGACGAATCCAGGCTGAAATTGATCAGCATATCGAGGCCGGTCTTCTCCGGAGGCTTTTCTTTCTGGCCGGTCTTGCTCTTGCACTCGTCCTCGGTGCCGACACAAATCCCGCGTGCCGCGCCGTGATCGATCGTGCCGGCAAAGAACTTCACAATGTCTTCCGATTTCTGAAGTGGGTCGGCATAGACGTGAGTCGAGAAAAGCACGGTCGCCAATGCCAAGACTGAAATGTGCCGCTGCATAACGGTTACTCCCGTTTCGAGCATCCGATTTTCACTCAGGCCCGATCCATGGATCCGGGCCAACTCTTCCTGTTCGACAATGATCTGTCGAGATCACGGTCGGCTGTGGAATATACCAAACCGTGAGGCGTTTGTCTGTGAACAACGTCATGGACATGTGGTGGTCGACAGACTTGACCCGCGCCTCGCAGGCGGGTTGAGTGAGGGCTGGGGGAGGATAACAGCAGCGATGGTCAACGGGCTTCGATTCCAGACCGCACGCGATCTCTTCGCCGCGAACACGGCTGTCGCTCGGGACATGACGGCCGTTCCGACCGACCAACCCTCGCTCGAGTTCTGCCGCCGGCTGATGGCCGGGCGCATCCCCGAGGAAGCGATTACCTTTTGCGCCTATCTCCTGCCTGACCGGGCCGCAATCTGGTGGGGCCATGAGTGCCTGGGGCATCTGACCGAGCTGCTCGAAGAGCAGGACCTCGCAACGCTGACACTGATCCAGGAGTGGGTCGGCGACCCCAACAATGCAACCCGCCGGGAGGCTGTCGCCGGGGCGGCGATGACGCAGCAGCACACGCCTGCCGGCTGGATCGCGCTAGCGGCGCAACGGCACATCAATGGCCTGACGCCGCAGACCAACGGGTCGAGGCTGCGGCCGCTGCCGGCTGCGCATGCCGTCAATGCCGGCATACTGGCCGGACTGGCGCGGGTTGCGGTGGCGGACCGTTTCTCCGTGCTCACCGCCTTTGTCGAGATGGGCATCCATCTGGCCGAAACCGAGGCGCTGCGCCGAGCCTGATTGCTCTGGATCGTGATGAGATTTCATTGAAATCTGATCCAACCCATTGTTGGCGGTCTCATTTGCAGCCGTTTTGCGCCCATTTGCCGAGTGCCACCTTGAAGCGCGTGCCCAGCGGGTGTTGCAGGCGCAACACCGAGGCATCATTGGTGACGTAGGTCTTGGCCTGGTCGCACAGCCGCTCCTCGGTCCATTGATGACAGTTGCTGCACTGGTTGTCCCAGACGGACTTTTCCAGGCCCTCGACCGGACTGAAGTGCGGCTTGCCCTGGATGAGTTGGGCGATGCTCTTGCCGTCGATCGCCGGGTCGCCGAAATTGACCGGAACATCGAAAAGGATTGGCGCGTCCGAGCCCAGCTTCGGAATTTCCTCACGCAGCTGTTCCAGCGCCTGCTCGCCGGCGTCCGTACCCGGCGGATTGGCGGCCGCGCCGGTGCGCGCCTGCGTATCGCCTTCGGGCGCAGCCGGGCCGGAATCGCCGACGATCAGCGGCGCCTTGAGATCGACCTTGTGAAGCACGACATCGGTGGTCAGCGAAACGTTGATCCAGGGCCGCTGGCGTCCGGCTGTGGCCTTGAACACATCCGACGTAACCCGGTTCATCGCTTCGGTGATCGAGACGTTGACCTCGCCGATATGGGCAAGCAGCGCCGCCGAAAATGGCGAGTGCTCGCCCGGTCCGTCATAGGCGAGCTGGTTGGGACTGGCAGCGAAGGCGACCAGCGTGCCGGCGCCGCCATTCTCGATCGGTATTTCGGCAAGGCCGCTGCTTGCCGTGCTGTCGCCGCCAGTCTCCTTGGCAAGCACATCGGCGAGCGGGTTGTCGCGGCAGGCGTCGAGGAACACCAGCCTGATGCTGGTCTCGCGCGACATCTGCCGCAGGATGAAGTCCACCTGCACGGCTTCGAAGTCGAGCGAGGTCTCGTCCTCCAGCGCCGCATCGACAGGCAGCAGGTAATTCCTGCCCGAGACCTGCAGGCCATGACCGGCATAGAAGAACAGCGCGATATCGGCGCCACGCACCTGCCGCGCGAATTGCGCGATCTTTTCCTGCGTCTGCGCCTTGGTGAGATCGAGGCCGGAGACGATTTCGAAGCCCAGCCCCTTCAGGCGATCGGACATTGCCTGCGCATCGTTCACCGGATTGGGCAGCACCGGCGCGTTCCGGTAATGGGAATTGCCGAGCACCAGGGCGATGCGGCGTTCGGCACTGGCCGCGGTCATGGTAATGGTCATGGTCAACGCAAGCGCCAGCACGGCGAGGCCGATGCCGCGCATGAAGTTGCCGCAACTTGCAATCATGTCCAAACGCACCGGATTCCTTTTCGGTTGACGGGCCTTCTCAGTTAAGGACCGGCTCAGTTGGAGAGCGGCGTGGCGGAGAACTCGATCCGCCGGTTCAGCGCCTTGTTCTTCGGCGTATCGTTCGGCGCCACCGGCTTTTCCTCGCCATAGCCGGAAGCCGTGATCTGCGCCGATGGAATGCCCGCAGCGATGATCGCGTCGGCGACCGCCTTGGCGCGCCGTTCCGACAGGTTCTTGTTGGCCGTCGGCGAGCCGTCGGAATCGGTGTGGCCCGAAACCTCGACCTTCAGTTTCGGACATTTGCCGACGACGCCGACCACCTCGGCCAGCAGTGGGCGGCTCTTTTCATCGAGCCGAGCGCTGGCTGGGCGAAAATAGACGGCGCCGGTGCGCGACAGCACCTCGAACCTGTTCAGGCATTCATCGTCGCTGAAGGACGTCTTGCCTGCATCTGTGGCGACCGGCCCGGCATCGGCTGGGGCTGCGGCGGCGACGGCAGGCGCCGCCGCCGGCTTGGCCCCATCAGCGGTGAAGACGAAGTCGAACGACACCGAAGCCGTCGGGACGATGCTGCTGACATTGGCCGCCTGCTGGAGTTTTTCGATGTTGGGCAACAGGCCGAAATCCTCGACATGCACGGCGACCGGCGCCTCCGAGGCGATCGACACCATGCTGTCGGTGATCATGGTGACCACTACATTGGCCTCAAGGTCCTTGTCGACGCCGTGCAGGCTTAGGCGAAACGGGATATGCGCGCTCATGCGCCGTTTGGTGGCGAGATCGGCAAAAGCGGCGGGATCGACTTTCGCCGTCACTTCCGCCGTCGGGAATTTAAAGGTTTCGAAGAACAGGAAGCGCATGCGGACATTGCGAAGGTCGATGCCGGTGTCGACCGAGTTGAGGTCGAACGTGACCTTGGCGGCGCCATCCGATGTCAGCGTGCCCGAGAGGTTCCTGATCTTGTTGGTTTCGACAATGGTGTTCTTCTTCACCGATTGATAGGTGAGTGTCGAATTCGCCGGATCGAGCGTCCAGTTCAGCTGCGCGTTGGCCGCCTGCGGCGCAAGCAGCAACAGGCCGAACACCACGACCACCAGAGCCGGCGGACGCCAGCGCTGCGACGGCTTTCCATGCCTTACTAATCCGACGACCCCGAACATGCATGCCCCCCGTGACAACACATTTCAGTTGCGATGACGGCGGTCGAACGTCGTCACCTCAGCCACCATAGTGCGTTAGCCGCGGCTTAGCGAGTAGCGGAGGCGTGATATCGCCGTTGCTTGCTTGGACAGGCCCCGGTTACCGGCTGGCCCACAGCACCCCACGCTCGAAGATGGTGCGCATTTGCGGCACGGAAAACTCATCCGCGGTGTGGCCGAGCGCGCTGAAGAAGACGCGGCCCTTGCCATAGCGGCGCTTCCAGACCACGGGCATGACGACGCCGTCGATGAAGTCGAGATGCTCACCGCTGAACGTCGTCGTCGCCAGCACCTCGTTGCTCGGGTCGACATGCATGTAATACTGCTCGGAATGGTAGGCAAAACCCTCGATACCCCTGACGATCGGATCGTCGCTGATGATGTCGACACGGTAGTCGATGATGTCGCCGGGGTGCGCGACCCATTGGCCGCCGGTCATGAACTGATAGTTCGGCTCGTTGCGAAAACTGTCGCCCATGGTGCCGTGGAAGCCGGCAAGGCCGGTCCCGCCGCTGACGGCGGCGGTGAGGTTTTGCAGCTCCGGTTTATCGATCGTCGACATGGTGATCACCGGCACGATCAGATCGATGGCCGGGAGCTGCGGATCGGCAAGCGCCGATGTGCCCTCTTCTGTCCGCACCTCGAAGCCATGCCCGGTCAATATCTCGCTGACGACAGCGGCGCTGCGAGCCGGCGTGTGGCCTTCCCATCCGCCCCAGAAAATCAGTGCCGTCTTGCTCATGCTCGTCTCTCCTTTGGTCGGCAATATTGATAGGCAAGCGGAACGCTTTTGTCTTCCTTCCATGATGGGCATTCTGGGACGGGCATTTCTGGTCGGAAATCACGAACCGGCGATGAATTCCGTGGATGAGGACCGATTGGCCGCGCTGGCGTCTTGTTTCAATACCGGGCTGCACTCAAATCAGCTGTCTTCGCGTTTGCGCAGACATCGGTCCGATGCGCCCGCAACCAGCCGGAGCCTTCCGGGGAGACCGCTTTATGAGTTTCGACCAGACGACTGTCGCCGCCTATCTGGAAGTCATCACCATCAACCTTGTGCTCTCTGGCGACAATGTCGTGGTGATCGGCATGGCGGCCGCAGGCCTCGCCAAGGCGTTGCGGCAGAAGGCGATCATCGCCGGCATTGCCGCGGCGGCGGTGATCCGCATCGTCTTTGCCGTGATCGCGGTGCAGCTGCTGGAAATTCCTGGGATCATGCTGGTCGGCGGCATGCTTTTGTTCTGGGTGTGCTGGAACATGTTCCAGGAGTTGCGCTCGGCCGGCGACGGCGAGGACGTCGACAATGAAGCCGCAGCACTTGCGACGGCGCGGCCGGCCAAGGCGCTGCGCACCGCGATCCTGCAGATCGTCGTCGCCGATGTCTCGATGTCGCTGGACAATGTGCTGGCCGTGGCGGGCGCCGCCGCCCACGACATGAATGCGCTGGTGTTCGGTCTCATCCTGTCGGTGGTTCTGATGGCGGTCGCCTCGACGCTGGTGGCGGCGCTGCTTGCCAGGTATCGCTGGATCGGCTGGCTCGGTCTGGCAATCATCGTCTATGTCGCGGGAAATATGACTCTGGACGGCGTCGAGCAGATGAGAACGGTCGGCTTCCACGCGCTGCTCTCGCCAGTTGCAAGCTAGATCCTCCTGGCGATCAAATGATATCGAAAATCCGCCCTGGGTTGAGAATGTTGTGCGGATCGAACGCCACCTTCAGCCGGCGCATGGCTGATAGTTCGGCGTCGCTGCGCACGAGGTTCAGCCATTTCTTCTTGTCGAGGCCGATGCCGTGCTCGGCCGAGACGGCGCCACCGCATGCCGCCACGCCGCGATAGATAATCTCATAGGCGGCCGCCGGTTCCGTGGTGTCGACCTGATAGTGCAGATTGCCGTCGCCGAGATGGCCGAAGACGTAGATCTCGGCGCGGCTGTCGACGGCGTGGATCGCGGCTTCGGCGTTGCGCAGGAAATCCGCCATGGTCGCCAACGGGATGCTGATGTCGACGCCGATCATGCCCTCGATCGCAAACAGGAAGCGGTTGGCCTCTTCGCGCACATCCCATAGCGCACGGAATTCGCGCGGCGACTGCGAGACGACCACGTCGGCGACGATGCCGTCTTCGACCGCCTGCATCAGCACCGAAGCGAAACGCTCGCCGTCCAGCTCGGCCTGGTTGCCCTGGATCTCGGCCAGCACGTAAACCGGCGCGCCGGCCGGCAGCGGCGCCGGCGCCGCCATGCCGGCAATCATGGAGCCGTAGAGCGGCGAGAAATTCACCTCATAGGCTGACAGCAAGGGACCGAGCCGCTGCTTGAGCAGGTCGAGCAGCGCAATGGCCGCCCCCAGCGAGCCAAGCGCGCAGAATGCGGCAACCTCGGTGGCGGGCTTGGGATGCAGCCGCAGGCAGGCGCGAGTAACCACGCCCAGCGTGCCTTCGCTGCCAATGAAAAGCTGGTTGAGATCGTATCCCGAATTGTCCTTGGCCAGGCCACGCAACGAAGTCAGGATCGAGCCGTCGGCAAGCACGGCCTCCAGCCCCAGAACCTGGGCGCGGTACATGCCGTAGCGCAGCACGCGAATGCCGCCGGCATTCGTGGCGATGTTGCCGCCGACCGTCGCCGTGCCGCGCGCGCCGATGTCGACGCCGAACATCAGGCCGGCTGCATCGGCCGCTTCCTGCACCATTTGCAGCGGCGCGCCGGCCTGTGCGATGATGGTTGCCGCGGCGCGGTCGGGCGCTTCGACCGCGGTCATGCGCTCCAGCGACAGCACCGCTTCGCCCGGCTGCACGCGCGCGCCGCCGGCCAGCCCGGTGCGGCCGCCATGGACGACCAGCTTCTGGCCGATACCACTGCATAGGCGCAGGATTTCGGCGACGTCGGCGGCGTTGCGCGGACGCAAGACCAGTTCGGGCTGGCCGCCGCCCTTGCCGGAGAGGTCGTCGCCATAGCGCGGATCGATAGCATCGCAGATCACAATCGCGGCGGCATCGAGCCGACGATATAGCTGGGAAAGAAGCCGATCGATCTGTTGTGTCATGGTGCCTGGACTTTTCAGCGCTCTTTGTGACCGAGACTTTGATGCGCGACAATTTTCGCGTCAATTGAACAAATTTACGCACGGTATAATCTGTCATTGCGCGTTGAACCCACTGACGTTTCCTGTAAATTTCGTCTGCCGTTGCGTGGCGGACGCGCCGGCTGCAGGACCGTGGGCAGCGTCAAGGGATGACCGAGGTTCTGGCGCGTGCCAGACGAGGATTGAATGCCAATGACGCACAAGACGATGGAGGATTTCGCCCGCTCCTGCGGCGTCTCCAGGCCGACGCTGTCGAAATATTTCGACGATCCGACCAGCGTCAAGCCGGCAACGCGCAAGCGCATCGAAGAGGCGTTGCGGTCGTCCGACTACCAGCCCAATCTGTTTGCCCGCAACCTCAACCGCAAGCGCACCCGCGCCATCGGCATTGTCGTACCGACGGTCACCGATCCCTTCTATTCCGAAATGGTCAGCCGCATCGAGCTCAGGCTGCGCGACGAGGGCTACTGGCCGATCGTCATCTCCTCGCATGGCTCAACCGAGCTCGAAATGGAGGCGACACGTACCATCCTGTCGCTGAAAGTTTCGGGCGCGCTGATCGCGCCGCTCGGCTTGCGCTCGGACCGGCGCACGCTGGAGAAGCTGACTCAGACAATGCCGGTCGTCTATTTCGATACCTATCTCGAAGGCGGCACGCCCTTTGTCGGCAACAACAATGCCCAGAGCGTCTCGACCATCGTCGACTATCTCTGCCGCTCCGGCGACGCCCCGATCTATTTCGACATCCCGCATGTCAATCACAATTCGCCGGAGCGCCTGAACAGTTACGTCGCCGCGATGCGTCAGCTTGGCCAGGAGCCGGTGGTTATCGGCAACACCCGAGACTACACATGGGATTTCGAGCGCATCGGCTACGAGCAGATGGAACAGATGCTCGGGGCCAGCGGCCTGCCGGGCAAGACCAGAGGTCTGCCCGGCAAGACCGGGGGTCTGCCCGGCAAGACCGGGGGTCTACCCGGCAAGACCATACTGTGTGCGAATGACCGCCTGGCCTTCGGCGTGATGGCGGCAGCCTTCGCGAAAGGGCTGAAGATCGGCCGCAAGGCCGATTGCGACCTGCGTATCGCCGCCCATGACGACCATCCGCTGAGCCGCTACACCTGCCCCGCACTGACCACCATCGCGCAGGATTTTGCCGCCATGGCGGGGCGCAGCGTCGAGACACTGCTCGCTCTGCTCAACGAGGATAGGGCAAACGTCGCGCCGAAGGTCAGCCTCGACGCCGCCCTGGTGATGCGTCAGTCCGCTTGAGCCTTTCCAAAGGCAGGATCGAAGCTTCGCCAAGCGGCAATGGCGGCGGCAACCGCCTGTCTCGCTGCCGGGCCGTGACGGCCCATCGAGACGAAGCCGTGGATCTGACCGGGCCAGTGTTCCAGCACGACCGGCACGCCGGCCTGCTGCAGACGCCTGGCATAGGCCTCGCCTTCGTCGGCGAGGATGTCGCGACCGGCGATGGCGATGAAGGTGGGCGGCGCACCGGCGAGGCTTTCCGCCTTCAGCGGTGAGGTACGCCAGTCGCCGATGTCGGCGGCATTGCGGATATAATGGTCGCGGAACCAGGCCATGGTCGAGGCGGTCAGGCCAAAGCCTATGGCGAAGCGGCGATAGCTGTCCGTCGTCTGCCCGGCATCGGTGTTGGGATAAAACAGCAGCTGCGCTGCCGGCGGATTTTTGTCCCCCCGCGTGAGCAGGCCGAGCACCGTGGCGAGATTGCCGCCGGCGCTGTCGCCGGCAACCGCGATGCGGGCAGCGTCGATGCCGAGTTCGTCCGCGGCGCTTTGCATGAAGGCAAGTGCCGCTCGGCAATCCTCTATCGCCGCCGGGAATTTGTGTTCCGGCGCCAGCCGGTAGTCGACGGAAACGACGACAGCGCCTGCCTCGTTGGCGAACCAGCGGCAGATCTCGTCATGCGAGTCGAGATTGCCGATCACCCAGCCGCCGCCATGGAGATAGAGCAGCGCCGGAGCGCCTGCCGAAGGCGCGCCCTGCCCGCGATAGATCCTGAGCCTCAGCGGATCGCCGAATCCGGAGATGATGCGCTCGCTGAGTGCTGCGACCGGTTCACGCTCGCCTTGCAGGTTTGGGAAGCCTTCATTATAGGCACGGCGCGCCTGTTCTGGCGTTCCCGTTTCGAACGGCGGCGCGCCGGCCTGGCTGCCGAGCTCGAGCACATGCCGGGCCTCCGGATCGAGAGTCGACGGGGACGGTGGCGATGTCACGGCGAATCTCCCGTCAGGCAAGCAGGGTTGCCGCTTCGTCTTCGCCAAGCAGCGGCGGCTGGTCGACCGTGCCGTTGACGGCAACCGAGCCGCGGCTTTCGCCGGAAGCCAGGATCGCCTCCATGATCTCCAGCACCTGCAGCGCCAGCTCACCGGAGGCGCGCGGCTTTCTGCCCGTGGCCAGCGCGCGCGCCAGATCGGCGACGCCGAGCATGCGGTAATTGGCGCGGTCGGGCGCCACATAGGGCCAGTTGCGGGCGCCATACAATTCGCTCTCGCTGGCGAAATCGGCCCAGTCGGCGCCACGTTCCGACAGCGAGACCGTGCCGCCGAACGTGTCGGGATCGGGTAGCCTGAGCGAGCCTTCGGTGCCGTGCAGTTCAATGGGATGGTTGGAGTGTTTGAAAACATCCCATGAGGCGCCGAAGGTGACGGTGGCGCCCGAGCGGAATTCGAGCAGCGATATTATGTTGGTCGGCGTGCCGACCTTGAACGTCGTGTTCTTGAACGGCCCGTCGGCCGTGATCAGCCTCTCCTCCTGGCCGCGCGTCGCCATCGCCATGACGCGCTCGACCGGCCCGAGCAGATTGACCAGCACGGTCAGGTAATAGGGACCCATGTCGAACACCGGACCGCCGCCGGGCTGATAATAGAATTGCGGATTGGGATGCCAGTGCTCCATGCCCCGTCCCATCATGAAAGCGGTGCCGGTCACCGGCTTGCCGATGGCGCCGTCATCCATCAGCCGGCGCGCGCGGCGGCCGGCTGCACCCAGGAATGTGTCCGGCGCCGAGCCGATCAGCAGGCCGCGCTTCGCGGCCTCGGCGACAAGCCGGCGGCCGTCGGCGGCGGAGGTTGCCAACGGCTTTTCGGTGAAGACGTGCTTGCCCGCCGAAAGCGCCGAGAACGAAATATCGAAATGCGCCGCGGGGATTGTCAGGTTCAGCACGAGGTCGATATTGGGGTCGGCCAGCAGCGCGTCAACGCCGAGGGCGCGGATGCCGTATTCCCTGGCGCGCAGCTCGGCCATGTCAGCGGAAATGTCGGCGCAGGCGCGTAGCTCGACACCACCAAAGAGCGCTGCATTGCGCAGATAGGTCATCGAGATGTTGCCGCAGCCGATGACACCGATGCCGAGCTTTGTCTCTGATTTTCCGTGCATTTCCAGCTTTCCTCCGAAGCCAAGGGCATGCTGCGCAACCGTTGCAGTTCCCACGACCCCCCGCAATCCGCTATACAGGACTTTAAATGTTGACGCGCGTAAAATTTTTATAGAGCTTATGAGAATTCTGGCGTGCACTGGGAGGCCGCCAGCGTGAGGAGGAGAACATGACCGGCATGAAAAACGGCCGACGGCCGCTGCGAAGCCCGTGGCTCATGCGCGCTTTCCGTCGCGCATCAGAGACCGGGATGGGTTCAGGCATAGATCACCTTGGCCCCGATCCTATCAAGCTCGCTGCGTATTGGACCGGGCAGGCCATCGTCGGTGATCACCACATCGACGGCCGACAGCGAAAATGCCTTGGACGTCCCGCTGACGCCCCATTTGCTCGAATCGGCGAGCAGGACAACGCGCCGGGCCATGCGAACGAGGTTTCGCTTCGTTCGCGCCATGTCTTCGTTCACGTCGACCACATCCAGTGACGAGTCTATCGCATGCGCTCCAACAAAGACCTGATGCGCTACCAGGCCGCCGAGAGCCGTATCGGCATCGGTGATCAGCGTGCTCACCGTGTCGGGATAGACCCGGCCGCCGATCATATGAACGTCGAGCCCGGGACGATGCATAAGATGCTGCACGATATTCATGGCCGTGGCCGCGACCACGACATTGCTGAGCGGCGGTAACTGCATGGCAAGCTGCATCAAGGTCGAGCCACCGTCGAAGATGATCGACTGGTTGTCCTCGAAAAGGTCGAGCGCCGCCCGGGCGATGCGCTTCTTTGCGTCGAGGTTCGTTTGCATCCGCCGCGCGAACGCGGCCGTCGTCGAATCGGTGGTCCGGGTCACCGCTCCTCCACGGGTCTTGGTCAGCAGTCCCTTGCGGTCCAGTATTTCGAGGTCGGAGCGCACCGTGACCTCCGACACGCCAAACCCGTCCGACAGGTCCTTGATGCGAACCTGTCCGCTGCGTTGCACCTCGCCCAGGATCGATTGGCGTCTCTGCTCCGACAACATTGCCCTGCCCTTGCCTGCCTGCGCCGAGCAATCGCGCCGGCCTCGGCTCACCTTACCGGAAATATGCAGATTCGAAAGCTTTCGAAAGATTGTTTTTCTTTTTTCTTTCGGAAACACTGGATCGAGCATTTTTAAATCAACCGATCAGGGAATTTTGGACTCATGAGCCTAGGAACCAAGGTGCGCCTCGCGCGCCTCTTCTCGCATCCATCGGGGAACCTTTTTGGCGGCGCGGTCGACCACTTCGTCGGCTATGGCGACGTGCGCAAAGGCGGCCTTGCCGACCTGCCGGGTGCGCTCGCACGCGTCATGGCGGGCAAACCCGACTACGTCAGCATCCAGCCTGGCACCGCGCGCCATCTGTGGCCGCAATATGCGGGCAAAGCTTCCCTGGTGATTCAGGCGGGCTGCTTCACTGCGGACGATCGCATCAGCGAGTTGATCGCAACGCCCGAGGACGCGGTGCGCGCGGGGGCCGATGCGTTGGCCGTGGCCATTCCGGTGCGCGGCGCGACGGAGGGCAAATACATACGCTGGCTGACCGATTCGGTGAATGCGGCGGCCCGCTACGGCATGCCTGTGGTGGCGCATATCTACCCTCGCGATTTCACCGACGGGGCAAAGATCGTCTTCACGCCCGACGAGATCGCCTATGCGGCGCGCATCGGTTACGAGTCCGGCGTCGACGTGATCAAAATCGGCTACACCGGCGATTTCGAGTCGTTCCGGGAGACCGTCCGGACCTGCCCGGTGCCGGTTGTCATCGCGGGCGGTCCAAAGACCGATACGCTGCTCGGCGCGCTTCAGCAGACGGCGGACGCCATCCGTGCCGGCGCGCGCGGCGCCGTGGTCGGCCGCAATCTCTGGGGGCACGGCGATCCGGAGAAGGCAGCGCTTGCCTTTCGCGGCGTCATCCATGACGGCCTTTCGGCGCAAGACGCCCTGGCGAAGGCGGGCGCCTGAACGATGCCCACCATCCCCTCAATCCTCGGCTTCGGCGCTATTGCGATCGACGACATCGTCTACGTCGATCAGCCATTGTCGGCGGGCAAGGGTAAGGTTCTGCAAAGTACCCGCGCCTTCGGGGGAAATGTCGCGACGGCGCTGGCCGCCGTCGCGCGGCTCGGCGGAACCGCCGGGTTCGTCGGATGGCTGGCCAGTGCCGCGGACAACGCGGTGCAGCTCGATCTCGTGGCGAGCGGTATTGAAACCGCATTCGCGCCGCGCCATCCCGACGCGCGCCCGGTGCACTCGCGGATCACCGTCGGCTCGGACGGGGAAAGGTTCATCGCGTATGACGACGATGCGATGCTGGGCACCGCTCCGGACTTTCCGGACGATATCCTCAGCCGCGCAACCGTCCTGATCGTAGATAGCTATGCGACCGGGTCTCTGGATGTCGTGGCTCGGGCTCGCGATCTCGGCCTTGCGATCCTCGGCGATATCGAATGGAGCAGCGGCCCCGCCACGGAGCGGCTGATCGCGCTCTGCGACCATCTCATTCTTCCACTTAGCTTTGCACGGACTGCCACGGGGCGCCGATCGCCTGCCGAGATGCTCGATGCCTTGTGGTTGCCGTCGCGGTCCGCGGTGGTTCTGACCGATGGCGGCAGGGGTGTGTACTATCGCGGCCGTGAAGAGACAGGTCTCTGGCACCTGCCCCCGCACCGGGTTGCGGTCGTCGACTCCACAGGCGCGGGTGACTGCTTTCATGGCGCCTATGCCCATGCGTTGACGCGCGGAGCCGACACCGCGGGCCGGATCGCATTCGCGGCCGCGGCGGCGGCCGTTTCGATAACGGGGCGTGGCGGGCGCGAGGCGCTTCCGACCGAGGAGCAGGTCACGCAACTCCTGGCATCGGCGAACGCGCCGTCAGCAGTCGACCTGAAATGCGCATGTGGATGCTGGAGCATGACCTGAAACGATCCGACGAAACATTTCGCAGGCGAACACAAGCCCAGGAGAATCATAAAAATCAGGGCTTATACTTGTGGAGGGAGGAATATGGCAGAAGTCATTCTTGAGAAGATCTGCAAAACCTACGGGAACAGTTTTCGCGCAATCGACCAGTTGAACCTGTCGGTCAAGGACGGCGAGTTCTTGATCCTCGTCGGGCCTTCCGGCTGCGGCAAATCCACGGCGTTGCGAATGATCGCGGGGTTGGAAGACATCACCAGCGGCAGCCTTCGGATCGGCGGGGTCGACGTCGTCGACATGCCGCCCAAGGACCGCGACATCGCGATGGTGTTCCAGAGCTACGCGCTCTACCCGCATATGACGGTATCCGAAAACATCGCCTTTTCGATGCGGCTGGCAGGCAAGCCGAAGGCCGAGCGCAAGAAGCGCGTGGACGAGATCGCCAAAACTCTTCAGCTGACGTCTTTGCTGGACAGCAAACCCGCGAACCTGTCAGGCGGGCAGCGTCAACGGGTTGCCATGGGCCGCGCCATGGTGCGCGAGCCGGCCGCCTTTCTCATGGACGAGCCGCTTTCCAATCTGGATGCGAAACTGCGTGTGCAAATGCGCGCCGAAATCACCAGCCTGCAAAAGCAGCTCGGCGTCACGACCATTTACGTGACCCACGATCAGATCGAAGCGATGACGATGGGCGACAGAGTCGCGGTGTTGAAAGGCGGTGTGCTGCAGCAGGTCGACACACCCAAGAGGCTCTATGAATCGCCGGTTAACGCCTTCGTTGCCGGCTTCATCGGCTCTCCTTCGATGAACCTTTTCGAGGCGACCCTGAAGGGCGGCGAGCTCGCTTTTCGCGACTTCGCCGTCCGGCTGCAGGATGCAGCCTTCGTGCGCAGGCCGGCCTTGAGGTCGTATGCGGGGCGCAAGGTCGTGTTCGGGATCAGACCGGAGGATCTTTATGACAGCAGCCTTGAATCCGGTCGCAAGTATCAGACGATACCGGCCAGGGTGACCTCGATCGAGGAACTCGGCTCCGAACAGATCGTCCACATGAACATCGACGCGGTCCGGGTGGACTCCGGCGATCCGGATGCGGTGGACGATTTCGGCCTGGCGTCGAACGCGGTGGCGAGGTTCGAGCCGATCAGCGCCGTCCGCTCCGGCTCGGAAATCCGGTTGGCCGTGGATGATGCCAAGTTCCATTTCTTCGATCCCGAAACGCATCTGGCGATCTGAAGATCTGCGGAAGACCGCGGGCGGGAGCGAGGTGCCTGCGGAAGATACAAGAAGGCTTCTGAATGAACAGACGATCGTCCGCATTGTGCGGCCGACCTTGAAGAAGGAGGAGAAAATGATGTTTCGGATACGACCCGCGATGCTGAAAATAGCCGCGGCCGCATGGTTGCTTGGTGCAACCGGCGCCATGGCGGACACGACGCTGGAATTCACCCAATGGTGGGAGCCCGAATTGCCGGCGGGATCGCTCAGGGCAATCATGAACGACTTCGAGGCTGCAAACCCCGGCATCAAGGTGACGCTGGTCAGCGGTCCCTATGCGACCACGCGAGACCAGATCTCGGTCGGCGCCGCAACCGGAACGCTCAGCGACGTCGTCGGTCTCGACGGCGCCTGGGTGAACAATCTGAACGCGCAGGGTGCGCTGGCCGACATGAACCCGATGATGGATGCGAGCGGGTTCGACAAGACCCAGGTCGCGGATATCATCAAGGTGGACGGCAAGGCGGTGATGTTTCCCGTGGCTTCGTTCGTCTATCCGGTCTTCGTCAATCTGGACCTCGCCGCCCAGGCAGGCGTCACCAAGCTGCCGTCGACCCGCGCGGAGTTTCTCGAAGCCGCCAAGAAGATGACCCATGCCGACAAGAACCAGTATGGCTGGGTGCTGCCCCTGTCGCTGCAAACGCCGTCCGGTGTCCAGAACGACCTGATGTCGTGGGTCTGGGCCTCGGGTCAATCGATGATGGCTGAAGGCAAGCCGGCTCTCGAGGGCAAGCCGGTCGTCGATATGCTCACTTTCGTCAAATCGCTGAACGACGCCGGCGTCATCTCGCCCGGCATTGCCACCAAGACCGAGCAGGAGAAGGTCGAGGAATTCGTCAACGATCGGGTCGGAATGATGATCGACTCGCTCGCCCATGTGAATCTCATCCGCAAACGCAATCCCAAGCTGAACTTCGACCTCATCCCGGTCCCGGTCGTGGCGGACTACAGCGGCAAGCGCGGCCTTCCCTATGCCTCCTGGGGCATCGGCATCTCTGCCGCCTCGAAACATCAGGATGAAGCCTGGAAGCTCGTCCAATATCTGATGAGCGAGAAGGTGAATGCCAAGCTCGTGTCGCTTGCAAACGCCTTCCCGGGCAACGTCAACGCCAAGCCCGATTTCGTGACCTCGGACAAGGCTTTCGCCAAGGCTTTCGAAATCTTCAAGACCGGCTATCTCGCCAACGAGTTCACGGGCCTGCCGGTGGCTGAAGACCTGATGACCCAGTTCGACGTGGAGGCTCAGAAGATGCTTGCCGGCGAGCAGTCTCCGGAACAAGCCGCAACCAACGCTCAAAAGGGCTGGACGGCGAAATTCTGAGCGGCCCATTGCCCGTTTGCTATCTTCCACCGGGTGGCCCGGCCTCGGCCAGGCCACCCGTCAACAACGGATCGGCAATTTGAGATGGACCTGTTTTTGAAGCGCACCTTCCTCCTGAAGGCACATCCCAGAGGTCGCACATGACCGGGCAGAAGCGCTCCCACCATCGACTGAAACGAGCGGTCGCACCCTATCTCTATCTGTCACCATCGCTCCTCATAATCGGCCTTCTGATGCTGCTGCCGATGGTGACGGTGATTGGCTATTCGTTCCAGAACAGCGCGGTGCTGCGTCGCGACCCGTCCTTTGCCGGACTGAAACACTACCAGGCGATCTTTGCCGATCCGGTGTTCTGGGCCTCGCTGTGGCACACGCTCTACTTCACCTGCATGAGTGTCGTCTTCCATATGACCATCGGCATGCTCTTCGCACTCATGCTGAACAGCGACCGCATCAATCCGACGCTGCGCAACATCCTGCGCGTGCTGTACATACTGCCCTGGCTGTTCACCGCGGTGATTATCGCGGTGATCTGGCGCCTTCTGCTTGAGCCGAATGGTGTCGTGAACAGTGTTCTAATGCAGATGGGCATCATCGGTTCCAAGGTCGAGTGGTTTTCCTCGCCCGCGACCGCGCTGCACGCCGTCACCTTCGCCAATATCTGGGCGGGCTACCCGCTTTTCATGGTCAGCCTGCTCGCAGGCTTGCAGGGCATTCCCAAGGATTTCTACGAGGCCGCCGATATCGACGGCGCGAAGGCCTACCAGAAGCTGATCTTCATCACCATACCGCAGCTGATGCCGATCATCATCAGCATCTCGCTGCTCGACTTCATCTGGACCATGCAGGTCTTTCCATTGATCTGGATAACGACGGGTGGCGGTCCGATCTACTCGACCGAGGTCCTCAGCACCTACACGTACAAGCTGGCGTTTTCGAGCTACAACCTGTCGCAGGCCTCGGCGAGCGCCGTGGTCATCCTGCTGATCTCTCTCGGCCTGACGCTGTTCTACATCCGCTATCAAAAGGCTCGGTAGTCACATGAGGAAAATGCACACGCCGAAAGACAGGCTGATCACCGCCGCGCTCCATGTCGCGCTTGCCGCAGGGCTCTTTTTCGCGGCCTTCCCGATCTACTGGATGCTGAGCAGCTCGTTCAAGTCGAACACCGAAATCTTCGCCCTGCCACCAACCGTCCTGCCGAAGGCCTTCACGCTGGAAGCGTATGCGGCCATCCTGGGCGACCCGGTAAAGCTGCGCTTCTTCTTCAACAGCTACTTCGTGGCCGGAGCGGTGACCGTGCTGACGGTGCTGATCGCCTTGCTGGCGGCCTATGGGTTCAGCCGTTTCAATTTCCGCGGCAAGGGCAGCCTCAACACTCTCATCATCAGCACGCAGACGATCCCGCCGATCACGCTTTTGATCCCCTTCTTCGGGCTTGTCGTCTCGTATGGCATCTTCGACACCTATGTCGCGCTGATCCTGACCTATCTGGTGTTTACGCTGCCCTATGCGATCCTGCTGATGACGGGATATCTGAACACCTTGCCCCACGACCTCGATGAAGCGGTGGCTGTCGACGGCGGCACCAGTTGGACCGCACTGTGGCGGGTGATCGTGCCGATTTCACTGCCTGGTATCGTGGCGACGTCGGTCTACACCTTCCTGTTGTGCTGGAACGAATTTCTCTTTGCGCTGACACTGACGAAGTCGACGTCCATGCGCACCGTCCCGATCGGCATCCAGTTGTTGATGGGGCAACACGCCTTCGAATGGAACCAGATGATGGCGATGAGCGTGCTCGGCTCGCTGCCGCTCCTGGTCATCTACCTGGTTGCCCAGAGGTTCTTCCTCGCCGGCATGACCGCAGGGTCGGTCAAGTAGGATGTCCCTCCAACGGAGGTGGAATCAAGGAATGAAAGGATGACCGTGAAAGACCTGGAAGTCGGTTGCCAGACCTTTACCTGGGAAATGCTCGGCGACCGTTTCGCCGGCGGCCCGGACGATCTGCTCAAGGCGATCGCCGATGGCGGCTATGCCGGGATCGAGATCACCGACACGATGATCGGCCGCTATGCCGCCAAGCCAGCGGAGTTCGCCGCCGCGCTGAAGTCATCCGGGCTGACGCTCGTCTCCTTCGCCTTCGGCTCCAAGAGCGGTTTCACGCTCAGGGATGAGATCGGCGCCGACCTGGAGACCGCCAAACGCTGGATCGACTTCGCCGCCGCCTTTCCCGGCGCGCTGGTGTCGATGGGCTCGGCCACGATCGTTTCCGACGGGCCGCGCGACGACAAGTTTGCCATCGCCGCCGAGGTCTACAACAAAGCCGGCGAGCTCGGGCGCGAGGCCGGCGTCCAGGTCGCGGTGCATCCAAGCTCGCATCACAACACGCTGCTGTTCGACCGCGCCAACTACGACCGCATCTTCGGGCTGCTCGACGCCTCGCTGGTGGGCTGGGTGCCCGACACCGGCCACATCTTGCGCGGTGGCCAGGACATGGCGGATACGCTCACCACTTATCGCGACCGCATCCGCTATGTGCATCTGAAGGATGTCGACGCGAATGGAACCTGGGCGATGCTCGGCAAGGGCGTCTGTGACACGGCGAAGGTGATCGAGATCGCTGGTGCTGCACCCAATTTCAACGGCTGGCTGGTGCTGGAGGAAGAGTCCGAAACGGCCGCCGCCGACCCTGCCGGCGCCGTCAAAACCAACCGCCAGACAATGCGCGGCTACGGAGCCTAAGACGATGACGACGAACAAGCCCCTGTCCGGCCCCGCCGCGATCGCTGCCCTGCCGCGCAACCGGCTGATCGGCGAGTTCTCGCTGTGGTCGGCCGACCTCGCCAATATGGAGCACGATTTGAAGCGCATCGAGACCCATGCCGATGTCCATCATATCGACGTCGCCGACGCCCGCTTCACCCCTGGCTTCCTGTTCTTCCCGGACCTGGTGGCGCGCATCGCCAAGCTCACCGCGAAGCCGATCCATGTCCATTTGATGGTCGAAGCCGAGATCGTCGAAGAACAGACGCGCCAGTTCATCGAGGCCGGCGCCGACCTGATCAGCGTGCACGCCGAAAACGGCGAGACCGGCCTGCGCGCCGTGAAACTGGCGCATGAACTCGGGGCCGAGGCCGGCGTGGTACTGCGGCTGGAAACACCGGTCGCGGCCGTCACGCCCTTCCTGGCGGAAGTGGCGTTCGTGACGCTGCTCGGCACCTCCATCGGCGTCAAGGGCCAGAGCCTGTCGGAGCAGGCGTGTCCGCGCCTGATCGAGGCGCGCGCGCTGATGCGCAAAGCCGGCCGCGAGGCCGACATCGTGCTTGCCGCCGATGGCGGCATCCGCCACGAGACCGTGCCGCTGCTGCGCGCCGCAGGTGCGGAGACCGTGGTGCTGGGCTCGCTGGCCTTCGGCGATCCCGACCTTGCCCGGCGCATGGCCTGGCTGCACGGGCTGGAGGTCGCCGCCTGATGACCAAGCTTGCGCTCGCCTTCGATCTCGGTGGCACGGCGCTGCGCGGTGCGCTGGTCGAGAGCGATGGCCGTATCGTCGCTCATGCTTCGGCGCCGACGCTTGCCGGTGCGGGATCGGAGGCGGTGATCGGCCAGATCGTCGCTCTGGCAGGCACGCTGCTTAGGGAACACCCGCAGGCAAACGTCGCCGGCATCGGCGTCGGTGCGCCGGGGCCACTCGACCCCAAGGCGGGGATCGTCATTGCGCCGCCAACGCTGGCCGGCTGGCACGACGTGCCGCTGATCGACATTCTGGGGCGGCATTTCGGGCTGCCGGTGCGGCTGGAAAACGACGCCAATGCGGCGGCGCTCGGCGAATGGCGTTTTGGCGCCGGACGTGGCAGCGGATCGCTGGTGTTCGTGACTGTGTCCACCGGCATTGGCGGCGGCGTCGTCGCCGATGGCCACATCTATCACGGCAGGCGCGGACTGGCGGCCGAGATCGGCCACATGACCATCACCGGTGAAGGCGACCGCTGCTTTTGCGGCGCCATCGGCTGCTTCGAGGCCGTTGCCTCCGGAACCGCGCTCGGCCGCCGCGCCACGCGACTGACCGCGCCGGGCGACGGCTCGCTCTTACGACGGCTGTCAAATGACGGCGACGTCTCGGCCAGGCATGTCGTAGAGGCTGCCAAGGCCGGCGACGCCAACGCTCTCGACCTGATCGAGGCGGAAGCACAATGGCTGGGCATCGGCTTCACCAACCTGCTTCATCTCTATTCGCCCGATCTGATTGTCATGGGAGGCGGCCTTTCCAACGGGTTCGACCTTCTGGCACCGTCAATCAGAGCGGTCATCCAGCAGCGGGCGATGCCGGCCTATCGCGACGTGCCGATCGTGCAGGCTGAACTCGGCGACCGGGCCGGGCTGATCGGCGCCGCCAGCCTGATCCTGTGGGAAGGCGAACCGGGTGCGCCGCTGGCGATGGCGCAGGACGACAAGGACAGAGGCGCGACAGCCGATGCCACGGAGGCACGCCATGGCTGAACTCGAGCTGCGCGGCGCGCGCGAAGATGGTGAATGGTCCAGTTTGAATGCAGCGCCAAGGTCCCCGAAGAGGACCCCTACCCTTCGCGATTCCAGCTGGCGTATTTTCGGATCGTTTGCCGCTTGTCTTCCGACAAGCCAACAAGGAGATTCTCCTCGAGATAGCCTTGCCGGATGAGATTGGCGAAGACCTGTATTAGCTGTGAATAGCGATAGTCGAACATCTGGTCGATCTTCCGTCGCTGCTGCCGCAGAAAGTCTTCGACATCCCATATTTCGGAAGGCGTTGCCGCAACGTGGGCCCTGCTCTTGAGTTCAGCCAACGTCTTGTCGAGCGCCACCTTCAGCGCTGCGTCATAGGCAGTGCGGGCGACTTTCTTTTCGGACGGAGACCATTTTTCGACGGTCATCGGCTATCTCTATCGAGTTCGCGGTGGCCGGCATCCGGTAGAACCCGCGACAGGCGCAGGACAGCCCCGCCTTTGGGGCCGTTCTACTTCCCGCAATGGTGATCGTTGACCTTGTTCAGCGCATTCGCGTCCGGCCCGACCCTGTCGTAGGAGCAGGGGCCGGCAGCCGTGGTGACCAGCCTCTTATCATAGTAGCGCGGGCCGCCGAACAGGGCATAGAAGAGGTCGCGATGGGCGGGAACGTAGCGTTGCTCCGGTTCCGGCTGGCGATGGCGGTGCTTCTTCTCCTTGGCGAGCGCTGCGGTAGACAGGCTGCAGCCAAGCGCGAGAACAAGGGCGGAGGTCGCGAGGATCTTGATGGTCATCGGCAATACCCTTCTGACGGTTCGGAATCGCAGCATATCCAAAAGCGTGGGCTGAACAAAGGTTCCCTGATTACCATAGCCAGCGCCGAAATCAGCCTGTAACGGCACTGCGCGCCCGCCGCCTTTCCTCCGCAACCAGCAAGTCGACGAAGGCGCGCACCTTGGCCGGCCTGAAGCGCGCCGGCGGGAAGACGGCGTGGATGCCCCCGGACGGCAAGGTCCAATCCGCGAACACCCGCACCAGCCGGCCGCGCGCAATGTCGTCGGCGACACTGTAATCCGGAAATATGCCGAGGCCGATGCCGGCCAGCACGCAGGACAGCACGCCTGGTGTCTTGTCGCAGCTGACGACGGGGTTGAGTTCGGCCAGCACCGTTTCCGTGCCCCTCGAGAACAGCCATTGGCCGACCCCGCGCAACTGGGCGTTGCCGACCCAGGGCAGCGACTTCGCCTGCCTGGGGCTGGCTTCCCCAGGCAGCCTGGCGGCCAGTTCCGGGCTGGCGACGACGAATTGCTGCAGGCTGCCCAGCCGCCGCGCCAGATTGCTGGAACCGGCAAGCCAGCCGACGCGGATGCCAAGATCGATCTGCTCGTCGACCAGGTTGCTGACCGCATCGTCGAAGATCGTCTCGACCCGCATTTTCGGGTATTTTCTGATGTAGGCGGCGATGGTCGGCGCCACGACCTTCTCGCCATAATCGAGCGGCGCCGTCAGCCGCAGCGTCCCCGTCGGCTGCGCCGCTCGCTGCGAAATGTCGCCATAGGCTGCCTCCGCCTCGCGCAGGATGATCGCGGTCCGGTCATAGAACAGACGACCCTCTTCGGTCGCCGTCACGCGCCGGGTCGTGCGCCGCAACAGCGTAGCGCCAAGCTCTTCTTCGAGCTTGCCGACCTGATGGCTGACCACAGCCTTGGCAACACCGAGACGGTCGGCAGCGGCCGTGAACGAGCCGGTCTCCACCACGGTGGCGAAGTAGACGAGCCGATTGAGATTGAGGAGTTCGGTCATAGGCCGCCCATTGTCTGATTTTATCAGACAGTTTGTATGATTGATCGCTATTTTTCGCAAGCGGTCCAGCTGTCATCTATCGGGCAACAGAATGAGGCCGCCATGACCAATGCAACCCTAACCTATCTTTTCGACCCGCTCTGCGGTTGGTGCTATGGCGCCACGCCGATGCTGGATCGACTGGCCGCCGGGACCGCGCTCGAACTGCTGCCGGTGGGGCTTTTCTCCGGTGCCGGCGCGCGGCCGCTGGATACAGGTTTTGCCGCCCACGCCTGGGACAATGACCAGCGCATCGCGCGGCTGAGCGGACAGCGCTTCAGCCAGGCCTATCTCGACAATGTGCTCAATGTCAGCGGCACCTTGCTCGATTCTTCCGCTGCCACCATGGGCATCAACGCCGCCGGGCTGGACGACTGGCGCCAGGAACTTGCGGCACTGAAGGCGATCCAGCATGCGCGCTATGTCGACGGCCGCGATATTGTGACGGTTGACGGCGTCGCCGCGGTACTGACCGACGCCGGCATGAGCGACGCGGCAAAGCTCTTGAAAGCGCCGACGCAGCCGTTTCTGGCGAAGCATCACGACCTGGTCAGCCGCGGGCGGATGTTGTTCCAACGGCTGCATGCCAATGGCGTTCCCGCGCTGGCGGTGATCGGCCAAACGGCGCCGCGCCTGATCGGCGCCAACGCGCTGTTCGGCAGCTACGACAATCTCGTCGCTCACATCGAGGCGGCGTAATCCCAGAAATTCTCCCCAGATGAAATTCTCCCCAGACGAAAGGAAAATCCCCATGAAAATCGCACTTATCGGCGCGTCCGGCCAGGTCGGCTCCCGCCTGCTTAAGGAACTCTCCGATCGCGGGCACAGCATCACCGCCATTGCCCGGCATCCAGACAAGATCGCGGCACTTCCGGGCGTGACTGCCAAGAAGGGCGACGTCTTCGACAAGGATGGCCTAGCCGCCCTGATCAAGGGTCATGACGCGGTGATCTCCTCGGTTCATTTCCTCGACAGCGATCCCGATACGCTCATCGCAGCCGTGCGTGCTTCCGGCGTCAAACGCTACCTCGTCGTCGGCGGCGCCGGCAGCCTTGAGGTTGCGCCCGGCAAGCGCCTGGTCGACACGCCGACCTTCCCTGATATCTACAAGGCCGAGGCGCAGAAGGGCGCCGACTTCCTCGACACGCTGCGGACGGTCGACGATCTCGACTGGACCTTGCTGTCGCCTTCGGCGCTGTTCGTCGCCGGCGAGCGGACCGGCAAATACCGCATCGGCAAGGACACGCTGCTGACGTCCGACAAGGGCAGCAGCATTTCCTTCGAGGACTACGCCATCGTCATGGCTGACGAGATCGAAAAGCCGGCGCATATCAAGCAGCGCTTTACGGTCGGCTACTGAGCGCACTTCATTGACAGGCGGGCACTCGACGGAGCGGCCCGCGTCGGTTCCTATCGACGATAGTGCCATCGGAGCCTCCGATGGCACTATCGCTTTCTTCCGTTTCCACTCCTGCCGCCGGTCTGCGACTCTCGCCGGAGCGGTTCAGGACAGGAACGGAAACATGGCAGACATCGCAAAATCGAAAATCGCTATCATTGGCGGCAGCTCCGGAATGGGGCTGGCGTTGGCAAGGCGGTGCCTGGACTCAGGCGCCGAAGTCATCATCGTCAGCCGCAGTGAAGCCAGGCTCAAGCGTGCCGGCGAGGCGCTGCAGAACCCTTCCGCTTTGAGCGCCGTCGCGGCCGATATCGCCAGGGAGGATCAGGTCGCTGACCTGTTCAAGCGAATTGGCCGGCTCGACCATATTGTCAGCACCGCCGCCGACATCGAAGGCGCCTATGAGCTATTGCCTTCAGTCGACCTGAAGGCGGCGCAGCGGGTCGTCGAAAGCAAATTCTACGGGCCGCTGCTGCTCGCCAAGCATGGCGCGCCGCAGCTTTCGGCCAACGGCTCCATCACCTTCACCTCAGGCATTGCCGCCTACCGGCCGGCGGCGCGCGGCTCGGTCGTTGCCGCTGTCAACGCTGCGCTGGAAGGGTTGGTGCGGGCGCTGGCGGTCGAGCTGGCGCCGGTCCGTGTCAACGCCGTCTCGCCGGGCTGGGTCGACACGCCGATCTGGAGTTTTGTGGCCGGCGACAAGAAGGACGAGACGCTCGATGCAATGGCCAGGCGCCTGCCGGTCGGCCGCGTCGGACAGCCGGACGACATTGCCGATGCCATCGCCTTTCTGATGGGCAACGGTTTTACGACAGGGACGGTTCTGCATGTCGAGGGCGGTCATCGGCTGATCTGAGCGCAGCGAAATTCCTGGCCGCGGCCGCCAGCAGCAGTTTCAGCGCCGGCGGCTGGACCCGCCGGCGGCGCCAGACCATGACCAGCGACGCCGTGCGGGCCGACCCCGGCCACGGCAATTCGACGATCTCGCCGCGATCGAGCGCGTCGGCAACGGCCAGCCGCGGCACCAGGCCCATGCCGACACCAGTCGCCACCAAGCCCGCAATGGCGCCGATGCTGCCCGCTTCGGCGGCAAGTTCTGGCGCTGCAATCTCGGCAAAGGCAGTGTCGAACAGATGCCGGTAGACGCATCCGGTTTCCGTCACCACGAAACTCATCGCGGCGAGCGCGGTTAGGTCGTTCTGTCGCGATGCGGCCGCATGCTCAGCTGATGCGACAAGGACCAGCGGCTCGGCCGATATCGTGCGCCGGGCCAGACGTTCGTCCAGACCGCCCTTGTCGAAACAGAAGGCGACGTCGATCTCGCTCTCTTCGAGCTGCCGCAGCAGGGCATCGCTGCCGGCAATTTTCAGCCGCAGACCGATCTCCGGGTGGTCGCCTCGAAAGGCCGCCAGCCATTGCGGAAGTCTGACGGTCGCAATCGTCTCCAGCGCGCCGACCGTAACCGTTCCGGCGGTCATTCCCGTCGTTGCCTCGACGGCAATACGCGCCTCCTCCGCCAGTTGCAGAATCTCTTCCGCATAGGGTTTCAGCGCGTCGCCGGCCGTTGTCAGGTCGAGGCCGTGGCGCGAGCGGATGAAGAGGACGACACCAAGTTCGCTTTCCAGCGACTGGATCTGGTCGCTGACGCTCGACTGCGCCAGATGAACCTCCCGCGCTGCGCGGGTGATGTTGCGGTGCCGCGCCACGGCGAGGAAGGTCTTGAGCAATCGTGGGTGCATGCCGTTTCCGGATCTGTCTCTGTTCGACATTTCGGGCTTGGCTGGTCCATTTGCAACCCTGTTCCATTTGCAACCCCGGTCCATTTGCAACCCCGGTCCATTTGCAACCCATTGACGCCGGCGTCATCTGGTTGCGGCAGACCGAAGGGCCAGAATTTCGCGGCAATGACCCGCAAGTTTTCCCGCGGCCGGCGCGGTGGCCCAAGAGATCGCCTCTGGCAGATCGCATCGTACGTATGCTCTATGCCAAGCTGATTTCCAGCACCGATGGAAGGACCGACATGCCCCGCCCGCAAGGAACCATCGCCCCGATCCTGACGCCGTTCGAGAACGATGGCCGCATTGCCCGTGACCTTTGGATCTCACACGCCAAATGGGCGCTGGGCCAGGGCGCGCATTTCCTGTCGCCGTTCGGCACCACGGGCGAGGCGCTGTCGCTCTCGCTCGACGAGCGCATGCAGGCGCTGGAATGGCTGGTTGCATCAGGCATTTCGCCGGGGCGCATGATGCCCGGCACCGGCGTCACCGCACTGCCCGAAACCGTCGAACTGTCGAAGCACGCGGTCGGCCTCGGCTGCGCCGCCGTGATGGTGCTGCCATCGTTCTTCTACACGGCCGCCGGGGACGATGGCCAGGCGCGCTACTACAGCGAGCTGATCGAAAGGGTGGCCAACCCGGCGCTGAAGATGATCCTCTACCACATCCCGCAGAACTCCGGCGTGCCGGTAAGCCCTGCCCTGACCGCCCGGTTGAGCGCGGCGTTTCCAGAGACGGTCGTCGCCTACAAGGATAGCGCCGGCGACTGGAACAACACGGCGGCGGTGATTGCCGCCGCACCCGACGTCGCGGTGTTCCCCAGCTCGGAGGCGCAACTGACCAAGGGGCTCGCCAGTGGTGCTGCGGGCTGTATCTCCGCGACCGTCAATCTCAACGCTGCGGCCATCCGCGCCCTCTACGACGCGACGATCGCTGGCCAAGACGTCACGGAAGCGGACGCCGCGATCAGGGCGTTCCGCAAGGTGATCCAGGATGCAGGCCTGATCCCGGCAATGAAGGCCGTGCTGGCGGTGCGCTCCGGCGACAAACGCTGGCTCAACCTGCGCGCGCCGCATGAGAATGCGACGCTGGAAAGCGGCAAGGCGCTGCTCACTGCGCTCGGTCCCGCAGCCGATCACATTGGCCGAGGTCACGCATGATGGCGGTTGGCGCAACCCACATGCTCGCATCTTTTCAATCGGCCTAAAGTGACGAGCCTGCCGCCTCTAACGCCGACACGTGCTTAAGCGGTCGCGGACGATCAGCCCCTTTCAGGCACAGTGCGATACCGCCATTGGCCCTTGAACGGTCAAAATCGAGGCGTACCATCGCGGTATCTGAAACTGAGTCTGTTTTCATTCGTCTGGGCTAATGTCCGGATCGGATTGGGTATTTTCCTTGGCAATGGATGCAACCCGCGGCGCAGCGATGCGCGGCAAATCGTTTGCCCATGTGGCGGAGGCGTCCTGGGGCAAGGGCCTCAGCACGCTGCTGCGCATCCTGCGCATGACGTTGCGCCATCCCTGGCAGGTTGCGATCACCATCGCCTCGACCTTCATCGCCGCGACGCTGCAGCTGTTCATCCCGCGCCTGCTGGGCCACGCCATCGACCAGGCGCAAGGCGTGATGGCTGGAGGCGGCGGCGCGGCGGCTGAGCAGGCGCTGTGGACGACGGCGATCACCTTGCTCGTCGTCAGCATTCTGCGCGGCCTCTTCACCATGGCGCAGAATTATTATGGCGAGGCCGTTGGCCACCGCACCGGCTATGAGCTGCGCCTGGCCTTCTACGAGAAGATCCAGCGGCTGAGCTTCTCCTTCCATGACCGGGTGCATACCGGCGACCTGATTACGCTTGGCCTGCTCGACCTCGACGGCGTGCGCATGTTCTTTTCCACCGGCATATTGCGCGTGGTGCTGCTCGGCGTGCTGATCGGCGTCGGCTCCTATCTCCTGATCAGCACCGATCTCGAGCTCGGGCTGCTCAGTCTGAGTTTCGTGCCGTTCGTCGCCTGGCGCTCCTCGGTCACACAGCTCAGGCTGCGCAGCACCTGGCTGACGCTGCAGGAGCGGCTGTCAGTGCTGAGCCGGGTGATGGACGAGAACCTCGGCGGAATCCGCGTCGTGCGCGCCTTTGCGGCGCAGCGGCATGAGCTGGAAAAATTCGACCGCGCCAAGAAGTCGGCGCTGGAGCTTGCCGACCAGCGCGTCGACATCCGCGTCTCTAACACCAGCGCCATGAATTTTTCCTTCCTGGCGGCCATGGGCCTGGTGCTGTGGTTCGGTGGCCAGAAGGTGATCGCGGGCCAGATCAGCGTCGGCACGCTGGCGCAGTTCCTCACCTTCATGACCATCCTGCAGATGCCGGTGCGCCAGCTCGGGCTGATGGTCAACTCGTTCGCCCGCGCCTCGACCTGCGGCACAAGGCTGTTCGAACTGCTTGACGCCGAACTTGACATCGAGGATGCGCCTGATGCCAAGGATCTCGTGGTCACCGAAGGCTTGCTGCGCTTCGACAATGTCGGCTTCCGCTACGCGGGCGCCGGCGGCCGGCCGGCACTGTCGGGCATTTCCTTCGAGGCCCGGTCCGGCGAGACCGTCGGCATTGTCGGCCCGCCGGGCAGCGGCAAGTCGACCATCGCGCATCTGATCCCGCGCTTCTACGATGTGACGTCAGGCGCGATCACCATCGACGGGCAGGATATACGCGAGGTCACGCTGCAATCGTTGCGCAAGGCGGTCGGCGTCGTGCAGCAGGACGCCTTCCTGTTCACCACCTCGATCGAAAACAACATCGCCTATGGAAATCCGTGGGCGCGCGAGACCCGCATCGGGCAGGCGGCTGAATACGCCCAGTTGCACAATTACATCATCGGGCTTCCGGCCGGCTACACCACGGTCGTGGGCGAGCGCGGCTCATCGCTTTCCGGCGGCCAGCGGCAGCGCCTGACCATCGCCCGCACCCTGATGCTGCGGCCTTCGGTGCTGGTCTTCGACGATTCCACCGCGGCTGTCGACGCCGGCACCGAGCAGCGAATCCGCACCGCGATGAAGCGCTTCGCCAAGGACCGCGTGACGCTGATCATCTCGCACCGGCTGAGCTCGCTGATGCATGCCGACCAGATCCTGTTCGTCGAGAATGGCCGCATCGCCGAGCGCGGCATGCACCAGGAATTGCTGGCGCTGGGTGGACGCTACCGCGCGCTTTACGACCTGCAGCTGCGGCCGGACGACGATTTGCCGGTGGCGGTGGGAGCCGCATGATGTCGACACAGAACGACGACCAGAAGGAAGACACCAGCCGGCGGCCCACCAGGGCCGTCGTCGGTTCGCACCGCGACGAGGAAGAGGTCTTCGGCAAGGTCTACGATCCGCGTATCGTGCGCCGCATCTGGAGCTTCGTGAAACCGTATCAGGGCCGGATCTTCATCTCGGTTGCCGCCGTGCTGGTGTTCACGCTGACGCAATTGGCGATCCCGCTGGTCATCCGTTACGCCATCGACCACGGCATGGCCGCTGGCAAGGCCGACAGCTCCGTCATGAACTGGGCGATCGGCGCCTTCGCTCTGATCATCCTGATCAACTATGGCGCCAGCTATGTCCAGGAAAGTGTCGTCGGCAAGGTGGCCGAGAATGTGCTGTCGGATTTGCGCCGCGCCATGTTCAGCCATCTGCAGCGCGTCTCGCTGAGCTTCATGGACAAGACCGAAGTGGGACGGCTGATGTCGCGCCTGCAGGGCGACGTCAATTCCATGCAGGAATTCCTCGAGACGTCGGTCATGTCGGTGGGCGACATCGTGCTGCTGTTCGGCATCGTGAGCGTTCTGTTGTGGCTCGATTTCCGGCTCGGTCTGCTGACGCTGTCGACCATGCCGGCGCTGTTCATCGTGCGCCTGTTCTGGCTGCCGCGCGCCAAGGTCGCCTTCATGGCCGCGCATGAGACCAACTCGATCGCCAATGGCGCGCTGGCGGAAGGCATCCATGGCGTGCGCACTGTGCAGAGTCTCGAACGCCAGCACGTCAATTTCGACCTCTATGACGAGAAGGTGCTGGCCAATCTCAGGGCTCACCTGACCTCGGCCAAATATGCGCAGGTGATGGTGCCGATCGTCGACACGCTGACCGGCATTGCGATGGCGACGGTCATCGTCGTCGGCGGTTCGATGGTGCTGTCGCACAGCCTCGACATCGGCGTCATGGTGGCGTTCCTGTTCTACATCCAGCGCTTCTTCGACCCGATCCGCTCGCTCACCATGCAGTACAGTGTCATGCAGCGCGCCATGGCGTCGGGCCAACGCATCTCCGAAGTGCTGGACGTGCCGGTCGACGTTAGCGACAAACAAGGCGCGGTGGCGCTGACGCGCGACATGGACGGTTCGGTCGAGTTCAGGAACGTCACCTTCGGCTACCGGCAGAACCAGCCGGTGCTGAAAAACATCTCCTTCCGCGTCAATCCGGGCGAGACGGTTGCGCTTGTCGGCCCGACCGGTTCGGGCAAGTCGAGCTGCATGGCGCTGGTGCACCGCTTCTATGATGTCTGGTCGGGCGAGGTGCGGGTCGGCGGCCACGACGTGCGCGACGTGACGCAGGATTCGCTCGGCGACCAGGTGGCGATGGTGTTGCAGGAGCCATTCCTGTTTTCCGGCACGGTGCTGGAGAACATCCGCTACCACAAGACATCGGCTACCCGCGAAGAGGTTGTGCGCGCCGCGCAGGCCGTCGGCGCGCACGACTTCATCGAGCATTTGCCCGATGGCTACGACACCGAGCTCGAACAGCGCGGCGGCAATCTGTCCCTCGGCCAGCGCCAGCTGATCAGTTTCGCCCGGGCGCTGGTCGCCGACGCCAAGATCCTGGTGCTCGACGAGGCCACGGCGAGCATCGATTCCTACACCGAGATGCTGATCCAGAAAGCGCTGGTCACGCTGCTGGAAGGCCGCACCGGGCTGGTCATCGCGCACCGGCTGGCGACCATACGCGGCGCCGATCGCATCATCGTTCTACAGAACGGCGAGATCGTCGAGAGCGGAAATCACGAGCAGCTGATGGCGGCCAAGGGCCTCTATGCCAGGCTCTACAACATGAACTACGCATCGTTCGACGATATTGCCGAGGAAGACATAGGCGCGCCGGCCGGCAAGGCGACGTGAGCTGCTGCCGGTTCAGCTCGACTGGGAATGGTGCGGGGCCAAAACTCGTCGTCGACCAATTCGGCTTCAGATGACGACACGTTTCAGCTCGCCTTCCAGCGTAAGCCCGGCGTCAAGCCTGCCGCGCGTTCAGGTGGAGGAGCGGCCGGCCGCCTAAAGGGCAATCCCGCGTAAATTCTGAATTCTACGCGCCGCCTGGCGCGATGCACGCGCAGCTTGCGCCTGAACCTCAGCAAACGCCGTCATGATGGCTTTCGTTCCTTAGCCGTCGGATGAAAATCGCCGGGGAACAGGAAGGCTTGCTGGGAGTTTAGTTCTTCGAGCCGCGCCGTGAACGGCGCGGCAGCGAAGGAGACGGCATATGGGCCTGGGTACCATTCTTATTATCATCCTGATCATCGCGTTGCTCGGCGGCTTCAGCGGCCTCGGCGGCGGCCCCTTCTACGGCACTGGTTACTATGGCGGCGGTGGCCTCGGGCTGGTGCTGATCATCGTGATCATTCTGGTTGTTCTCGGGCGAATATAGCGTCGCCATTGGCGGCCGCCGAGTTCTACGGCGGCCGCGTTTTCGCCTGACATCGAGGTTTGAAGACATGGCAGCTGAAGACATTGCTGGTCCGGAAACACTGGGCCGGCCTCGGCGCGAGCGAGAGCGAACGCGACGAGCTGGGATATCCTAATGGTGGCACGATCCGAAGGCGGCGGGCGTAAGCTGCAGACCCCGACACCCGCCTGGCGGCCGTGGCGTTCATCGAGGCGGATCGGACGCTTCGAGGAACCCAGGACGGCGACGAGGCGGGTTCGGCCTTTCTCGCTCTTGTCGACAAGGGCAGCATCGGCCTGAAGGCCGCAATGGCAGGCACGCCTTACGCCTGAACGCGGTCAACCCGCCGTAACTCCGCCAGCAGAAACACCACCAGCACGCAGCACAGCAGGCCAAGCGACGATGGCAGTCCCTGATGTCCGGTCAGTTGCATCGCCAGCCCGGCCACGGGTGAGCCGACGATGCCGCCTACCCCCATACGAACGCGAAGGCGGCATTGCCGGCGATCAAGGCTTGACCGGTGAAACGCTCGCCGAGCTGGATCAGCGACAGCGTGTAGATCCCGAACGAGACCCCGCCCCAGACGAAGAAGAGCGGCCAGATAAGCCACGTAGCGAAGAGCAACGGCAACAGCAGGCAACCGGCCAGGCAAGCCAGGACACAGAACAGCATCATCGGCTTCGAGCCAAACCGTTCGGCGGCGCGCCCAAGCACGACCTGCAGCACGGCATTGCCGGCGATGAAACAGGTGATGAGCGAAGCGATGCGCTGCTCAGTGCTGCCGAGCGCGGCACCATAGACCGCGAACAGCGAAAGCAGGACTTGCTCGAAGGCGGCAGCCGTGAAGACTGCGAACAAGAGCAGCGGCGCCAGCGCGAAGAAGCCGCCGACCGACACCGCTTCGCCCTCACGCGGCATGTCGGGCAGGCGCGGCGCGACGGCAAGCACGATCAGGCCGCAGACAAGGAAGGCCGCGCTGCCGATGATGAAGGGTGGCCATCCTTGCGTGCCGACCAAGCCTAGCGACAGCGGGCCGAGGCCAAAGCCGGCGGAAACGATGGAGGAGTATAGGCCCATGATGCGGCCTCGGCGTGCGGCGGGTGTGATCGAGACCAGCCAGGTTTCACTGATCACGTAAAGCGGATTGGCAAAGAAGCCGAGCAGGAAGCGCAACGGCATCCAGGCCCATACATCCTGCGTCCAGGCAATCGCGATCAGGACGGTTGCTGCCAGGATCGAACACACAACCGCAAAGCGCGCCGCGCCCACCCGCCGGACCAGCGCCGGCGTGAAGAGCGACGATATAATGAAACCCAGAGGCGTCATCGCGGCCGAGAGGCCGATAAGGCCCGGTGTCGTCCCTTGCCGTTCCAGGATGAAGCTGAGCAGCGGATACGTCAGCCCCTGTGCTATGGCGAACACCGTAACTGTCGCGATGATGCCGGCCATCGCGGCCCATGCGATGTGGTTCTCCGGCGGTGACGTCGCGTCTTCGGCGCTCATGCCGACTTCGAAGCAGGATCGGCACGTTCCGGCAAGGGCAAATGCCGGCAAAGTGCCGCGGCACGCCCAAACAGGCGGTCGGGTGTTATCCGCGACATCAGCTCACACTTGCCAGAAGCGTTTGACGATTTCGGCCTCGACCTGGCGTCTGGTCAGACCGATATCGTCGATCAGGTGCGGATTGGCCTCCGCCATCTGCTTGAGGTCCCAGCGAAAGCGTATCCGCTCGCGCCAGGCCGCGATCATGCCCCGCGGGCCTGTCGGACGCCGGCCCGATGACACCGCCTTTTCCGGCAAGGCTGCACGAGCAGAAGCAAGGGTATCGTTCATGGCAACCTCCATTCGGTTTGAGGGGCGACAGCCCTCTGCTTGAAAGAGGTTGAATTCTGCCGCATGCGGACGGCGCCGTAATTAAGCCCGGCCAAATAGTTCTCAAAAGTTCCAAACCGGCTAGAGCACCTCGCCGTTTCATGGAAACGGCGAGGTGCTCAACTCTTTGTTTTGACGCCATACGTCCGTGAAGCGCTCCGCCGCGCTTTCCCGTGGGAAAACCGCCTTCACACCTTTCCTGGAATTGCTCTATAGATGCGCGTTATGCAGGGATCGCGCTTTGCCTTTGGTCCGTTCGTGCTTGATCCGGGTGCGGGAACGCTCCTTCGGGACCAAGTTCCCGTCGCCGCCGGCCACCGCGGACTGCAGCTGCTGGCGGCGCTCGTCGCCCGGCCCGGCGAGATCGTGGCCAAGGCCGAGTTGATGGATGCGGCATGGCCAGGCACCGCCGTTGAGGAAGGCAACCTCACCGTCCAGATTGCGCAATTGCGCAAGCTGCTGGGTCCGGCCACGAACGGCGGAGAATGGATATCGACCGTTCCGCGCGTCGGCTATCGCTTCGCCGGCGCCATCGAACAGCTCGGCGACGAGAAGCGACAGGCTTTGCCGCTGCCCGCCAAACCGTCGATAGCCGTGCTGCCCTTTGCCAATTTCAGCAACGACCCCGAGCAGGAAGCCTTCGCCGACGGGTTGACCGAAGACCTGATCACCGACCTGTCGAGGATCGGCGGCCTATTCGTCATCGCGCGCAACTCGACCTTTGCCTACAAGGGCAAGGCGGTGGATGTGCGCGAGGTCGCCAGGGAACTTGGCGTGCGCTATCTCTTGGAGGGCAGCGCCAGACGCGCCGCCGGGCGCGTGCGCATCAACGCCCAGCTGGTCGACGCGCTGAGCGGCGAGCATTTGTGGGCAGACCGCTTCGATCGCGGCCTGGAAGATATTTTTGCCGTTCAGGACGAGGTGACGGCCAAGATCGTCGAGGCGCTGCTGGGCCGGCTGCGCGCGCCGCTGCCGCGCAACCGGCCCCGAAATCTCGAGGCCTATGATCTGTGCGTGCGAGCCCGCAACCTGATCGACGTCTCGCCGGAGACGGCGCGCGAAGCGCATCTGTTGCTGACGCGCGCGCTTGCGCTCGATCCGGACTATGCCGAAGCCTATCGCTGGCTTGCCATGAACCACTGGATGGGATGGGTGCATTGGGGAGAGCCCATTGAGCCTGCCCGCGGCCTTGCCCTGGAACTGGCGCGCAAGGCTGTGGCGATCGATCCCAACGATGCCGGCTGCCACTGGGTGCTTGCCAACCTGCTTGCCTATGAGCGCAGATTCGACGAGGCGGATGTGGGATTTGCCAAGGCGTTCGAACTCGACCCGAACGAGGCCGATGCCTGGGCGACATTGTCCGACATCGCGATCCTGGCCGGGCGCGTCGAGGACGGCCTCGACTATATCAGCAAGGCGTTCCGGCTGAACCCGTTTCCGGCAAGCTGGTACTACCTGACGCTCGGCCAGGCGCAATATGCGGCGCGCGACTATGAAGCCGCGGTCGAGACGACGCGCCGGGACGAGACGTATCGGACAAGCTCGCGCCGTTTCCTTGCGGCAAGCCTTGCGCAACTCGGCCGGATCGACGAGGCGCGCGCCGAGGTCGACTTGTTCCTTGTCGCGAACCCACATTTCACCACCCGCCACTGGGTCGAGACGGAGCCGTTCCGCGACACTGCCACGCTCGACCATTTCGTCGATGGCTTCCGAAAGGCCGGCCTTCCGGAGTGACGGACCGGCGTGCTCGATCGATGCCAGGCACCGTCGGTTGCGGATCAATCCTGCCAATGTTTGCACGTCGCGAGGCCGCTCGACCGATCTTGCTTCCGCGAGCAGCCATCCAACAGCGATTGCAGCGAAGCGGCGCGCGAAACCTCTGTCACGGTGAAGCCGGCTGGAACGGCCACGATCGATCCGGCCACGGGTGAGCGCTGGGTGGCGGCTGGCGACTGCCTGTTGCGCTCTCGTCTGCAATGCCGGCATCACGGTCGCCGTGGGCAATGATCGGCTTGCCTCATTGAGCTTTTAGCGACGCGCTCCGACAACTCGCGATGATTTTTCTAGATGCCATTTGTCGAAGCACGATCTTTTCCGAAAGCCGGTTCCCACTTTTCGGGATCATGCTCTAGCGGCTGTCTGTTTCTTGTTGCTCGCGTGATCGGAAGTCACGCGCACAACCTGATTATCTGAGCGCCCTTTAGCTTTCCTTGTTTGAGGTTGGCGGCGGGAGTAATAGTCGCCACGGAATTGCGAGGAGGAAAAGATGACGCTGAACTTCGACCCGAAGGCGAAGGCCACGGCGTTGTACCATGGCGAATTCCGACCGATGTTCATTGGCGGCAAGTGGGTCGCGGCGCAGTCCGGCCACGGCATGCAGGCACTCAATCCGGCAACAGGCGAGGTGCTGGCGACAGTGCCGCGCGGCGGGGCTGCCGATATCGACTCGGCGGTGGCCGCCGCGCGCGCGGCCTTCGAAGGCCCATGGTCCAAATTCTCGCCCTACGAGCGGCAGTGCGTGCTGCTCAGGATCGCCGATCTCTTCGAGACGCATTGGGAAGAGCTCAGCGTTTCCGACACGCTGGATATGGGGCTGCCGATCACGCGCACGCTCGCTAACCGGCGCCGCGTCATCGGCATGCTGCGCTTCTATGCCGGCATGGCGACGGCGCTGCATGGCGAGACGATCGACAATTCGATTCCCGGCGAGATCGTCACCTTCACCCGGCGCGAGCCGGTGGGCGTCGTTGGTGCGATCATTCCCTGGAACGCGCCGACCGCCGCCTCGATCTGGAAGATCGCGCCGGCGCTGGCGACGGGCTGCACCATCGTGCTGAAACCGTCCGAGGATGCGTCGCTGACGCCGCTGCTGATCGCGCAACTGATGCAGGAAGCCGGCGTGCCCGACGGCGTCGTCAACGTCGTCACCGGCACCGGGGCCGAAGCCGGTGCGCGGCTCGCCGAACATCCAGACGTCAACAAGATCGTTTTCACCGGATCGACGCTGACCGGCCAGGCCATTGCGCGGGCAGCCGTGGCCAACCTCAAACGCGTTTCGCTGGAACTCGGCGGCAAGTCGCCGATCATCGTCTGCCGCGACGCCGACATCGACAAGGCTGTTCCGATCGCGGCGATGGCGGTGTTCGTGCATTCGGGCCAGATCTGCATTGCCGGCTCGCGGCTGTTCGTGGCGCGCGAAATCCATGACGAGTTCGTCCGCCGGCTCGCCGATTTCGCGGGCAGACTGCGGATCGGCCATGGCATCGAGGCAGAGACGGAAATCGGACCGCTCATCAATGCCAGGCAGGCAGGCAAGGTGGAGGGCTATATCAGGGCCGGCAGCGACGAAGGCGCCGAACTGGTCGCCGGTGGCTCGCGGCTGACCGGCGAGCTCTACGATGGCGGCAACTTCATTGCGCCGACGGTCTTCCGCGCCGTGTCGGACCAGATGACCATCGCGCGCGAGGAGATTTTCGGCCCGGTCATTTCGGCGATGCCCTTCGACACGCTCGACGAAGCGGTGGCGCGTGCCAATGCGACGCCCTATGGCCTGGCCGCCGGCATCTTCACCACGCATCTGGGCACCGCGCACAAGCTTGCGCGCCGGGTCAAGGCCGGCTCGGTCTGGGTCAACATGTACCATGCCATCGACCCGGCGGTGCCGTTCGGCGGCATGAAGATGTCGGGTTATGGCCGCGAGGGCGGCATCGAACATCTGCACGAGTATCTGGAGACCAAGTCGGTCTGGATCCAGACCGACTGATATTCGCGCGGCGTACTCTGCGAAATCACGATGAAACCACAACGGCCAGGACGGCGGCGCAGTCACCGGCTTTGACCAGGCCGGGGAAATGCCGCGCGGCCAGAATGCCGGACATTTTTGCCCGGATTTCCTGCGGAGCGATGCCGGTGCGGCCGGTGGAATGGATGCGCCCCAGCACCGAGCCTTCTTTCACAGGCTCGCCGAGATCGACCATGGTTTCGATCATGCCGTCGTCCTCGGCGAAGGAGAAGCAATCGCCCGACGGCATGTCGAGCCACTGCGTCGGGCTCTTCTCTACTGCACCGGCGACAATGCCGGCATGACGCAGCACATTGCTGATGCCGCGCCGCGCAATCCGCACCGTCTGTGCGCGCGAGGTGCCGCCGCCGCCAAGCTCGGTGCTGACGAAGACCTTGCCCATTTCCTCCGCCGCCGTGTCGTACATGCCGACGGAGTCGATCTCGATCATGCGCATGGAGAACGGAGCCGCGAATGCGGCGACCGCGTCGAAGGCTTTCTGCTCCAGTGCCTTGTCGGGCACCGTGTGCGCGGCACAGAAGGGCACGAAATCCAGCGTCCTGCCGCCGGAGTGGAAATCGAAGACGAGGTCGGCGCGCGGCAGCAGTTCGCGTTGAAAGTAGTCGGCGATCTTCTCGGTCACCGTGCCGTCGGGGCGGCCGGGAAAGCTGCGGTTCATATTGCCCTTGTCGATCGGCGACGTCCGCGTGCCGGCGCGGAAGGCCGGATAGTTCATCGCCGGCACAATGATCACCGTGCCGCTGACCTGTTTGGGATCGAGCGTGCGGGCAAGATCGTAGAGCGCCAGCGGCCCCTCATACTCGTCGCCATGGTTGCCGCCGGTGAGCAGCGCGGCCGGCCCCTTGCCGTTGCGGATGACGCAGATCGGGATCATCACCGAGCCCCAGGCCGAGTCGTCGCGGCTGTAGGGCAGGCGCAGGAAACCATGTTGCACGCCGTCCTTGTCGAAATCGACGGTCGGCGCGATCGGAGATGGGCGGAGGCTAGGCATCGGGCTCAATTCTTCACCACCAGTTTGCGCGGTACATTGGCGAGGCACTCTACACCGGTTTCGGTGATCAGGATGGATTCGGTGATTTCCAGTCCCATCGTCTCCAGCCACAGGCCGGTCATGAAATGGAAGGTCATGCCGGGCTTGAGTTCGGTGCGGTCGCCGGGGCGCAGGCTCATGGTGCGTTCGCCCCAATCCGGCGGATAGGATAGGCCGATGGAATAGCCGGTGCGGTTGTCCTTGACGATGCCATATTTCTTCAACACGGCGAAAAAGGCGTTGGCGATGTCCTCACAGGCATTGCCGGGCTTTGCCGCCGCCAGCCCCGCCTCCATGCCTTCCAGTGTCGCCTTCTCGGCATCGAGGAATTCCTGTGTCGGCTTGCCGAGAAAGACGGTGCGCGACAGCGGGCAATGGTAGCGGTTGTAGCAGCCGGCGATCTCGAAGAAGGTGCCCTCGCCCGACTTCATCGGCTGGTCGTCCCAGGTGAGATGCGGCGCCGAGGCGTCGGCGCCCGACGGCAGCAGCGGCACGATCGCCGGATAGTCGCCGCCGACGCCATCGACACCGCGCGTGCCGGCATCGTAGATCTCGGCGACCAGATCGCATTTGCGCATGCCGACCTGGATCTTGTCGACGATGCGCTGGTGCATGGCTTCGACGATGCGGGCCGCCTTGCGCATATAGTCGATTTCAGTCGGGCTCTTCACCGCGCGCTGCCAATTGACCAGCGCTGTCGCGTCGACGAAGCGGGCGTTGGGCAGGTGCTTCTGCAACGCGGCGAAGGCGGCAGCCGAGAACCAGTAATTGTCCATCTCGACGCCGATGGTCAGCTTGCCCCAGCCGCGATCACTGAGCACTCTGGCCAAAAAATCCATCGGGTGGCGCTCGGTCGACTGCACGTAGTGGTCGGCATAGCCGACGATGTTGTCATGCGCGAGATAGGCGGTGCGCTTGGCGCCATTGGCATCCTGGCCGCGACCGTACCAGACCGGCTCGCCCGATGGTGGCACGATCACCGCCTGATGCACATAGAACGACCAGCCATCATAGCCGGTCAGCCAGGCCATGTTGGATGGGTCGCTGATAACAAGCAGATCGACGCCTTTCCCCTCCATGGCTTTTCGCGTCTTGGCGAGGCGATCCGCAAATTCGCCACGCGAGAATTTTAGGTTCGGCTGCATTGTTCTTGGTCCTCGTTTGTTGGGCCTGGAGCCTGTTTCAACTTTGTTGGAAACAGGCTCGTCGTTCTTGTTTGAACGTGATCTCTGGGAAAAACCGGGTTCCACTTCCGGATCACGCTTTGGCCAGCATCAGCTTTCAAAAATGGTTCCGGCATTGGCCGCCCGCGCCCGGTTGCGAGCGAGCGTGGCGATCGCCGTATCCTGCACGCCGGTGCCGGTGAGGTCGGCGATGGTGATGTCGCTGGGTGAGCGCCTTCCGTGCCGTTCGCCGGCGATGATCTGGCCGAGTTCGGTGACCGCGGCATCGGCTCCCATCACGCCCGATGCGATGGCGTGATGCAGTTCTCCCAGACGCCGTGTCTGCTTGGCGCTGTCGGCGACATAGAGATCCGCCATGCGCAGGATCGCCGGCGCGATCTCGTTCTTGTGTTCGGCATCCGAGCCCATGGCGGTGATGTGCTGCCCGGCAACGACAAAGCCGGCCTTGATCAGCGGCTCGGTCGACGGCGTGGTGGTGACGATGATGTCGGCGCCGATGGTTGCTTTGGCTGCATCCGGCTCGGCGCGCACGAGAATGCCGAGCTTTTCGCGCAGCGCGCCTGCGGCCGTCTCCGCCTTGACCGCATCGCGCGCCCAGATGCGTGCCTCGGCGATCGGCCGCACCAACATGAGCGCTTCGAGTTGCAGCCCGGCTTGCACGCCGGCGCCGAAGATTGCGGCGACGGACGAATCCGGCCGCGACAGATGCTTCGCCGCGACGGCGCCGGCAGCAGCGGTGCGGACATCTGTGAGATAGCCATTGTCCAGCAGCAGCGCCTCGACCACACCGGTTCTTGCCGAGAGCAACACCATCATGCCGCCCCCGCTGGGCAGACCGAGCTTCGGATTGTCGAAGAAGCCGGAGCTTATCTTAACGGCGAAACCGTCTATTCCAGGCACATAGGCCGACTTCACATCGACCTCGCCGCGCTGCTCGTGAATGTCCAACCGCAGGATCGGCGGCATCGCCACCGGCAATGTGGCGAGCGCGCGGAAAGCGTTTTCGACGCAGGCGACCGCGTCGAGATCGAGCGGCACGATTGTGCGCAGTTCCTTCTCGGTGAGGATCGTCATCCGGCTCATGCGATGCGCTCCGCGAAGGCGCGCACTGCGAAGGATAGTGTTCCTTCACACCCCCCTCTGTCCTGCCGGCCATCTCCCCCGCAAGGGGGGAGATTGGACTGCACTCCTGCCTTCGCCAATCTCCAGCGCAGCAAGAACAGCGACCGCATCGAAGCTGCCGATCTCCCCCCTTGCGGGGGAGATGTCCGGCAGGACAGAGGGGGTGGGCGGGAATTCGGCGTGGGAGAGTTTTCATGCCGCGCGCTCCGCGATTGCGTCACCGCAGACGATCTTGCGATGCGTGTTCATGTCGATATTGCGGCCCGAGAGAAGAACGACCACCGGCCCGGTCGCCTTGACCTTCCCGGCAAGCAGCGCGGCGATGCCGACCGCGCCGGCGCCTTCGACGATCTCGCGCTCCTGTTCATAGGCATGGCGGATGCCGGCGGCGATCTCGTCCTCGCTGAGCAGGATGACGTCGTCGAGCAGATCGCGGCACATGGCGAAGGTCAGCCGGTTGCCGAGACCGATGCCGCCGCCGAGCGAATCCGCCAGCGTCGGCAGTTCTTCCACCTCGACCGGGCGACCGGCATCCAGGCTCGCCTTCATCGCAGCACCACGCGCCATCGAAACGCCGATGATTTTTGTCCCGGGGCTGACGCCCTTGACGGCGGCGGCGATGCCCGAGGCGAGTCCACCACCGGAGAGTTGCACCAGGACGAGAGCGGCATCCGGGACCTGCTCGATCATCTCCAGTCCGAGCGTGCCTTGCCCGGCGATGATGGCCGGGTGGTCGAAGGGCGGCAGCATCACCAGTCCCTCCTGCGCCACCAGCCGTTCGACCTCCTGCTGCGCCTCGTCCTGACTGTTGCCGATGATGCGGACATCCGCGCCAAGCCGACGGATTTCGTCGAGCTTGTTGCCCGGCACCAGTCGCGACATGCAGATCACCGCACGCATGCCTTCGAGCTTCGCGGCATGGGCCAGCGCACGGCCATGATTGCCGGTCGACGCCGCGACCACGCCGCGCGCCTTCTCCTCGGCGCTCAGCGAAGCAATGGCATTCGAGGCGCCGCGCAGCTTGAAGCTGCCGGTGGTCTGGCGGTGTTCAAGCTTGAGGTGGACGGGGATGCCCAGTCGTTCGGAAAGGCTGTGAGATAACCCTGTCGGCGTGCGTTCGATTTTGCCGGCAATTCGCTCCCGGGCGGCACGAATATCGTTAAGGGTGACTGTCGTCATGATCGTCAATCGCGCGGCAAAGGCAGCGTCATCAGACGGCCAAATTCGGGATGCGACGTCCCGTCGCCACACAACCGCAAACAATTCCAGGCGCTGGCCTGATTGCTGGTGACGACCGGGCGGTCGATCGCCTGTTCCATCCCGGGAACCGCGAGCGCTCCGCGCAATGCGGTGCAGGACACGAACAGTGCATCGGCCTGCGCATTCGTCGCCTCACGAGCCAGGTCGGCGATCGCTGCCGGCGCAATGCGCGCCATCTCGCGATCGTCCTCGAAGCCGAGGCAGGTGAAGCTGACGATCTCAAAGCCGCGCTCGGCGAAATACGTCGCCATCGGTCTGGAGGTTTCTACCGTGTAAGGGGTGAGGATGCTGATCTTCTTGGCACCCAGCGCCTTCAGCCCGCGGACGCCTGCCATGGGCGGCGTGACCACAGGAACCCCTGATTTGGCAGACTGGATCGCGGCCTCGATTTCAGCGTCGCCAATCACTACCGAGGCCGAGGTGCAGGAGTAGCAGATCGCGTCGAGGTTTTCGTCGGGCAGGATCAACGCCGCACCCGCCGCCAGCTCGGGCTGCATCTTGCGAAGGTTTTCCGGCGTCGTCGGATTCTTGTAGGGAATGCGCGCGACATAGACGCCGACCCGCTCGCTCGCCACCATGCGGCGGAAATCCGGTTCGCTGGTGTGGTCGGTGGCAAGGATGATCAGGCCGACGCGCTTTTCCAGCGGGCGCGCATCGAGCGCCGGCCTTGTCGGCATCAGCCTGATCTCGGGCAGCGGTTTCATCTCAGAATTACCTTTCGATCTTGCCGTAGCGATGTTCCAGCCAGCGCAGCAGCACGACCGAGAAGAGGCTGATGACGAGGAAGAAAGCGCCGACCAGCGTGATCGGCTCAATGTAGCGATAGTAGGTGTTGGCGACGCTCTTTGCCTGGTTCATCAGCTCCAGCACGGTGATTGCCGATAGCAGCGGTGTCTCCTTGAACATGGCGATGAAATAATTGGCCAGCGCCGGGATCATCGGTGGGATCGCTTGCGGAATGATGATGTTGGTCCAGGTCTGCGTGGCGCTCAGATTGCAGGCCTTGGCCGCCTCCCACTGGCCGCGCGGCACGTTGTCGATGCCGGCGCGATAGACTTCCGCCGTGTAGGTGCCGTAGTGCAGGCCGAGCCCGATGACGCCGGCGACCAGCGGCGGCAACAGGATGCCGAAATCCGGCAGGACATAGAAGATGAAATAAAGTTGCACCAGAAGTGGCGTGCCGCGGATGAATTCGGCCGCCCAGCCGACGGTGCGCGACAGGACCTTGTTGGGCGAGCGTCGCGCCAGCGCGATGCCCAGACCCACGATAGCGGCCAGCACGGAGCCGAGCAGCGTTGCCAGGATGGTGATCTTCACGCCCTGGATCAGCGTCGGCAGGATCTCCCAGACGAAGTTCCAGTCCCAATCCATCAGACGCGCACCCCGTCGAGGCCGCGCGCCATGCGGCGTTCCAATGAACGCACGCCCCAGGAGATGATCAGCGCCAGGGCGAAATAGATGATCAGGATGGTGGTGAACGGCGCCAGCGTGTTGCCGGTCTGCGAGCGCACGACCTGCGCCTGAAAGGTGAGATCGGCGAGCGAGATCAGCGACACCACGGAGGTCGCCTTGAGCAGCTCGATGGCGTTGTTGCCGAAGGTCGGCAGCATGACCAGCAGCGCCTGCGGCAGGATGACATGGCGCATACCTTGCCAGCGGCCGAGGTTGAGCGCGATGCAGGCTTCATATTGTTCGCGGCCGACCGACTGGATGGCGCCGCGTACCACCTCGGCCGCATAGGCGCCGACATTGAGGCCCAGCGCCAGCACACCCGCCTGCAGCGGGGTCAGTTCGAGGCCGATCAACGGCAACACGAAATAGGCAAAGAACAGCTGCACGAAGATCGAGGTGCCGCGGAAGAATTCTATATAGGCGGTTGCAAGCCAACGCAGCGCGAAGAAGCGCGACACGCGGCCCATGCCGGCGAGGAAGGCCATGATCAGGGCGAGCACCGACCCCATCAGCGTCAGCTCGATGGTGACAAGCGCTCCCTGCAATATCAGGCCGAGGTAGCCGGACCACTGGGTCATTCGGGTTCCAACGTTGGCGGTTAGCTTCCTTCTCCCCGTTCACGGAGAGAAGATGCCAGTCCACCCTCCGAAGCTGCAGCGCAGCTGCTGCGGAGGACGGGCAGGCAGATGAGGGGCAGCGCTAAATTCTCAGAACCTGGCGCCGCCCCTCATCCGGCCCTTCGGGCCACCTTCTCCCCGTGAACGGGGAGAAGGCAAAACGGCGCTATTTCGCCGCGCAGAGCTTGTCCCGCGTGGTCGACATCGCGGCTGCGGCCGAGAAGCCGTAGGGCTCGATGATCTTGGCGAACTCGCCGGATTTCTTCAGCTTGGCGAGCTCGACATCGAAGGCGTCGCGCAGGGCCTCATCGCCTTTCTTGAAGGCGGCGCCGTCGCAATAGACCGGCGCGCCGACCACCGGGGCGATGACTTCGAGGTTCGGATCGTTGGCTTTCTTGACGAGGTCGTTGATCGACAGGACGGGAAGCGAATAGGCATCGATGCGACCGTCCTGCAGCATCTTCAGGCCGCTCTGGCCGTCCGGCACGACGATGACGCGCTCGCGCGGCACGCCGGCGTTGAGCGCCAGCTTCTCCTCGGTGCCGCCACCGGGCGCGCCAATGGTGGCTGACGTGTCCTTGGCGACGTCCTCGTAGCTCTTGAAGCCCTTCGGATTGCCCTTCTTCACCAGCATCGCCTCGGCGTCGCACAGCACCGGCTCGGAATAGACGACCGCCGCGCAACGCTCCGGCTTCATGAACAGGCCGGCGGTGACGACGTCGAAGCGGCCGGCCTGCAGGCCGGGGATCATCGCGCCATATTCGGAGATCGAAGCGACGATGTCGGCAACACCGAGACGCTTGAAGACCTCGCGCGCCACGTCGGGCGCCGCACCCGAAACTTTGCCGTCGGCGGCGACCGCCGTATAGGGCGGCTCGTTGGCGATCGCGACGCGGGCAAAGCCCTGCGCCTTCAATTGCTCGAGCTTGCTGTCATCGGCCGAACCGGTGCTCGACGCGGCGAGCACCGCCGTCAGTGCGAGACCGGCGACGCCGGCCAGAATGCCAAGTTTCTTCATTGTTCCCAACTCCTTGTTGTCTTCTTGGTTTTGTCTGGGGCGGTCTTCCGCCCCGCAAAGCGGTCAGACACGATGTCCGGCCGCGATGATCTTCTTCAGGAAGCCTTGCGTGCGCTCCTGCTTTGGATGGCGGAAAATCTCGTCTGGTTTGCCCTCTTCGACGATCTTGCCGCGGTCGAAGAACAGCACGCGGTCGGCGAAGTCGTGGGCAAAGCCCATCTCGTGGGTGACCAGCAGCATGGTCATGTCGGTCTCTGCGGCGAGCTTGCGCATGACATTCATCACCTCCTCGACCAGCTCCGGATCGAGGGCCGACGTCACCTCGTCGAACAGCATGATCTTCGGCGACAATGCCAGCGCACGGGCAATCGCCACGCGCTGCTTCTGGCCGCCGGACAGCTGCGCCGGCATCGACTTCGCCTTGTCGGCCATGCCGACCATGTCGAGCAGTTCCATGGCCCGCTTTTCAGCGGCGGCGCGAGGCGTGCCCTTGGTCAGCATCGGCGCCAGCGTGACGTTATCCATGACGCATTTGTGCGGAAACAGATTGAACAGCTGGAAGACCATGCCGATCTTCTGCCGCATCTTGGTCAGGTGCCGCTCGTCGGCGGGCAGCAGCTGGCCGTTGCGCTCCATGTGATAGAGCTGCTCGCCATCGATCTGGATATGGCCGCCGTCGATCTTCTCCAGCGTCATCAGGATTCGCAGGATCGTCGTCTTGCCCGAGCCGGACGGGCCGATCAGCGCCAGCTTCTCGCCGGGCATGACCTGCATCGACAGGCCGTCCAGTACCTTGAACGAGCCGAAGCTCTTCGAAATGGCGTCGACCTTGATGATGGGTGAGGACAAATGAATTTCCCCTGCTGGAGAAGCCTGTGCCCTTAACGATGCGGAACGCGCCAAATCATGTCAATTGGGAAAATAAAATCATGACAATATTTCCGGCACTGCATGATTCCAGAGCAATTCCCGCTTAGATTGCGAGCAGCAGATGCTCCGGATCGCCAAGCAGCAACTTGGTGACAACGCCGAGGCCGGCGCGCAGTTCCCCCTCGGTGGTCGAGCCGAGCGAGATGCGCACCGCCGGATGCCAGGGCGCATCCGAGATGCGGAAGGAGGTGCCGGGCGCGATCGCCACGCCTTGCAGGCGGGCCTGGGCGACGAAGCTTTCCTCGGCACGGTCCGCGGGCAGTTGCAACCAGACATGCAGCCCGTCGCGCCTGGCGCGATAACCAACCCCGCCCAGCACCTCGGCTGCGATGTCCTGGCGGCGGCGCAATGCCGCGCGCTGCCAGCGAACGAGTTCCATCGCCGTGCCGTCGGTCACCCATTTGGTGGCGATCTCGGCCACCAGCGGCGTCGCCATCCAGTTCGACACCAGATGCCGGTTGGCAACGGCGGCGACATAGCGGTCGGGCGCCGCGAGATAGCCGATGCGCAGGCCAGGTACGGTGATCTTGGTGAAGGAAGTGACGTAGAGCGTGCGCTCCGGCGCAAAGGCGGCGACCGGCGGCGGCCGGTCCTCGATCAGCGGACCCAGCACATCGTTCTCGATGATGGCGATGTCGTGCTTGCGCGCGACCGCGGCGATCTCTTCGCGCCGCCGAGCGTCCATCAGCGTCGCCGTCGGGTTGATCACCGACGGTTGCACGAATACCGCGCGAATGTCGGTGAGCCGGCAGACCTCGTCCAACGCCTCCGGGATCAGGCCATTGCCGTCGATCGGCAGGCCTTCCAGGTTGAAGCCGAGATAGCGCGCCAGCGGCACCAGCGTGTGGTGGCCGATGGCCTCGGTGGCGACAGTCGATCCCGGCGGCGCAACGCTCATCAGCGCCACGGTCATCCCGGCGGTCGCGCCATTGGTCAGGCTGATATTCTGTGCGGAGGTGTCGAGCCCACACAGTTTCAGCCATTCGACAGCCACCGCGCGGTGACGCGGGAACACCATGTTGGGCCGGAACGACAACGCCGAACTGGATGGCAGGTTTTCGGCCAGCCAGCCCAGCGCCTGCTTCAGCCGCTCCAAATGCATCGGCTCGCAGACCGGCTTCAGGATTGACAGATCGATGACCTCGCCGAGGCGCTCCGGCAGATAGGGCGGCTCCGGGTCGCGGCGCTGCGTCTGGACAAAGCTGCCACGGCCGATCTCGCCCGAAATCAGGCCGCGCCGGATCAGTTCTTCGTAGGCGCGGCTGACCGTCTGCACCGACAGTTTTAAATCGTCTGCCAGCCTTCGATGCGTTGGAAGCCGCGCGCCGTTGGCCAGCCGCCCGTCATGAATGGCGCGGGCGAACTGGTCGGCCAGCGTTTGATAGGCTGGCCGACGGATGAGCGCAGGGTCGGGTTGCCATGATGTCATGACTTAATAGAGATCGAAATCAGTGCAATTGACAATCGAAATAATGCGCCGTCATGGTGATGCCGACAAAAAGCGGACGCCGATGACATCGAAACTCGACGCGGTCGACCTCAGGATACTCGACGCCATCCAGCGCGACGGGCGCATCACCAAGCTGGCGCTGGCCGAACAGGTCGGGCTGTCGCCGACGCCGTGCTGGATGCGGCTGCGCAAGCTGGAGAAGGCAGGCATCGTCTCGGGCTACCACGCCAGGATCGCCATGCGCGTGGTGGCGCCGGTCGCCACCGTGTTGATGGAGGTGACGCTGGCCAGCCATCGCCAGGCCGATTTCGACCGCTTCGAACGCGTCATCCGCGACATCCCCGAAATCGTCGCCTGCTGGTCGGTGGGCGGCGGCGTCGACTATGTGGTCAAGGTGATGACGCGCGACATCGACGCCTATCAGCGGCTGGTCGACGACCTGCTGGAGCGCGAGATCGGCATCGACCGCTACTTCACCTACATCGTCACCAAGACGGTGAAGGACGAAATCGTGCTGCCGATAGCCGACCTGCTGCCGGCGTCGGCATAAGCCCGGAGAGAATGTCTGTCGGGACGGCACAATAGAGAGAGTCTCTCTCCTTCAGGGCGTCGAAACAGTCTCTCTGTCTGCATGTGACGGATAGTCTTCCCGCATCGTCCGAACCGGGAGGCCTCGACCATGTCCGCGCATTTTGCCCGCTCGCATCGCCATGAGGCGCTCGACCGCCTCTCCGACCGCCGGCTGCTGCGCGAGCTTGCCTATGTCGATGGGCATTGGACCGCGAGCGAAGCGGCCGAAAGCTTTGAAGTCACCGATCCGGCCACAGGCGCGACGGTCGCGTTTGTCGCCGCGCTCGATGCGCAGCAAACGACAAGGGCAATCGGTGCCGCCGCGCGTGCCTTCCCGGCTTGGCGGTCACTGCTGCCGCAGGAGCGGTCGAGAATTCTGCGAAAATGGTTCGAGCTGATCATCGCGGCGAAAGACGACCTTGCCCTGCTGATGACTTTGGAACAAGGCAAGCCGCTGCAGGAATCGCTCGGCGAAATCGACTATGCCGCCTCTTTCGTCGAATGGTATGCCGAAGAGGCAAAGCGCCTCAACGCCGAGAGCGTCACCAGCCATCTGCCGAATGCCGAGATGATGGTGAGGCGCGAGCCGCTCGGCGTTGTCGGCGTCGTCACGCCCTGGAATTTTCCGGCGGCGATGCTGACCCGCAAGGCGGCCGCCGCACTCGCCGCCGGCTGCACCATCGTCGCACACCCGTCCTCGGAGACGCCGCTGTCGGCGCTGGCGCTGGCTGAACTCGGCGAGCGCGCCGGCCTGCCCGCCGGTGTCTTCAACGTCATCACCGGCAAGGCAGCGACGATCGTCGGGCGCATGTGCGAAGACCCGCGCGTCCGCGCCATGAGTTTTACCGGCTCGACGGAGATCGGCCGGTTGATCGCCGCACAGTGTGCTCCGACGATGAAGCGGCTGGTGATGGAGCTTGGCGGCCATGCGCCGCTGATCGTCTTTGCCGACGCCGATGTCGACAACGCAGTGAGCATTGCCATCGATGCCAAGTTTGCAACGTCAGGCCAGGACTGCCTTGCCGCCAACCGCATCTATGTCCAGCGCCCGATCTACGATCGCTTCTGCGCCGCCTTTGCCGAGCGCATCGAGGCGCTGCGGACCGGCAATGGGCTTGTCGAAAAGATCGATATCGGACCGCTGATGCATGAGCGCGCCGTGACCAAGGTCGAGGAACAGGTCGCCGATGCCGTCGCCCATGGCGCGCGCTGCCTCACCGGCGGCAAGCGGCATCAGGCCGGGCCGCTGTTCTACCAGCCGACGTTGCTGGCCGATGTCAGCGACGAAGCGCTGATCATGCGCGAGGAGACCTTTGGGCCGGTCGCCGCAGTCACGCCGTTCGACAGTGAGGACGAGGTGATCGCCCGTGCCAACGCCACAGAATATGGCCTCGTCGCCTATGTCGTTACCGAGAATGGCGCCCGCCAGCAACGTATGGGCCGCGCGCTCGACTACGGCATGGTCGCCATCAACCGCGTCAAGATCACCGGAGCGCCGATCCCCTTCGGCGGCGTCAAGCAATCCGGCATCGGCCGCGAAGGCTCGCGCCACGGGCTCGAAGCTTTCACCGATCTGAAGTACCTCTGTCTGGACGTCACATAGTCCGTCCGGCCATCTCTCAAGGAGTCAAAAAATGCTCGACCAGTCCAACGAACTCAACGCCTGGGATCGCGACCATTTCTTCCATCCTTCGACCCATATGGGCACGCATGCGCGGGGCGAGAGCCCGACCCGCATCATGGCCGGCGGTGAAGGCGTCACCGTCTGGGACAACAATGGCAAGAAGAGCATCGATGCCTTTGCCGGTCTCTATTGCGTCAATGTCGGCTATGGCCGCCAAAAGATCGCGGATGCCATCGCCACCCAGGCGAAGAACCTCGCCTATTACCACGCCTATGTCGGCCACGGCACCGAGGCTTCGATCACACTGGCCAAGATGATCATCGACCGCGCGCCGAAGGGCATGTCGAGGGTCTATTTCGGCCTCTCGGGTTCGGATGCCAACGAGACCAACATCAAGCTGATCTGGTACTACAACAACGTGCTTGGGCGGCCGGAGAAGAAGAAGATCATCTCGCGCTGGCGCGGCTATCACGGTTCGGGCGTGATGACGGGATCACTGACCGGGCTCGACCTGTTCCACAACGCCTTCGACCTGCCGCGCGCGCCGGTCCTGCACACCGAAGCGCCCTACTATTTCCGCCGCGCCGACCGCTCGATGAGCGAGGAGCAGTTCTCGCAGCATTGCGCCGACAGACTGGAAGAGATGATCCTGGCCGAAGGTCCCGAAACCGTCGCCGCCTTCATCGGCGAGCCGATCCTCGGTACTGGCGGCATCGTGCCGCCGCCGGCCGGCTACTGGGAGAAGATCCAGGCGGTGCTGAAGAAGTATGACGTGCTGCTGGTCGCCGACGAGGTGGTGACGGGCTTCGGCCGTCTGGGCACCATGTTCGGCTCCGACCATTACGGCATCAAGCCAGACCTCATCACCATCGCCAAGGGGCTGACCTCGGCCTACGCGCCGCTGTCGGGCGTCATCGTTGCCGACAAGATGTGGCAGGTGCTGGTGCAGGGCTCCGACAAGCTCGGTTCGCTCGGCCATGGCTGGACCTATGCCGCGCATCCGATCTGCGTCGCCGCAGGTGTCGCCAATCTCGAACTGATCGACGAACTGGACCTGGTGACGAACGCCGGTGAGACCGGCGCTTATTTCCGCGCCGAACTGACCAAGGCTGTCGGCGGGCACAGACACGTCGGCGACGTGCGCGGCGACGGCATGCTGGCGGCGGTCGAATTTGTCGCCGACAAGGACGACCGGGTGTTCTTCGACGCCTCGCTCAAGATCGGGCCGCAAGTGGCGACAGCACTTGCCGCCAGCGGCGTCATCGGCCGCGCCATGCCGCAGGGCGACATACTAGGCTTCGCGCCGCCGCTCTGCCTGACGCGTGAGGAAGCCGACATCGTCGTTTCCAAAACCGCCGATGCCGTCAACAGCGTGTTTTCCAATCTCTGAGATCGACCGTGAATGCCATGACCAAGACCCTCCCCGCCACCATGGCCGCCGTGCTGCTCACCGGGCATGGCGGACCGGAAAAGCTCGTCTATCGCAGCGATGTGAAAGTGCCTGTGCCTGCCGCCGGCGAGGTGCTGGTTAAGGTCAGCGCTTGCGGTATGAACAACACCGATGTCTGGGTACGCCAGGGCGCCTATGGCACGGAGGAGGACGCTGCCGCCGTGTCGACGTGGCGGCGGCAAGGCAACACGCTTACCTTCCCGCGCATCCAGGGCACCGACACGGTCGGCACCATCGCTGCCGTCGGCGAAGGCGTTTCCCCGGGCCGTATCGGCGAACGGGTAATGGTCGACTTTTCGATCTACAACCGCGACGACGATTCGCTCGCCGACATCGACTATATGGGCCACGGTCGCGACGGCGGGTACGCCGAGTACCAGACGGTGCCGGGCGAGAATGCGCATGTCGTCGATACTGAAATGAGCGACGTCGAACTCGCCACCTTCTGCTGCGCCTACCTCACCGGCGAACAGATGCTGGAGCGCTCCGGGCTGAAAGCCGGCGAACGCGTGCTGGTCACCGGCGCCTCGGGCGGCGTCGGTTCCGGCATCGTGCAGCTGGCGCGGGCGCGCGGCGCCATTCCCTATGCGGTCGTCGGCAAGGGCAAGGAGCAGGCGGTGCGCGACATCGGCGCCGAAGCGGTCATTACCCGGGGCGTTGCCGATCTTCCCGCCGCCGTGAATGAAGCCACTGGCGACCAGCCGATCGATGTGGTCGCCGATCTCGTCGGCGGCGCGATCTTCAACGACCTGCTGCGCATCCTGCGACCTGAAGGCCGCTACACCACGGCAGGCGCCATCGCCGGCCCGGTCGTGCAGCTCGATCTCCGGACCATGTATCTCAAGCAGCTGCAACTGCATGGCTCAAGCCAGGGCACCCGCGCCGACTTCCGCCGCATCGTCGGTTATATCGAGGCGAAGAAGATCCGACCGCTGGTCGGCGGCGTCTACAGGCTCTCCGATTTTCAAAAGGCGCAGGCAGACTTCATCGCCAAGGACTTTGTCGGCAAGCTGGTGGTTGTGCCGGACGCCATGTGGAACATCCGGGCATAACGGCTCCCCAACGCTCCTACGTCAGAGCGCGTCGTAAACGGCATCAATCAATACCTTGCGGCGTGGATCGACGTCGTCGAAACCCAGCATGCGGTTGGTGACGTAGCCGAATCCGACGCCGGCGCCGGATCGGCAAAACCGAGGGCGCCGCCCCAGCCGCCATCGCAGCGACGCGCGGCTGGCATAGGCGGCGTCGTCGAGTTGAAAGCCGGCGGCGAATTGCCGGCGCTTGAGACATAGCGCGCATGAGGCGAACCGGAATCATCGCAACGAATGCAATCCACAGGCCGGCAACCAGACCCTGCATCTTGACAGACGAGGCGAAAGCCAAAAGAGTGAAACCGGTTTCACTGGAGACCACCGGTGCATTTCGACCTGTCCATTCTTCTGCCGCATCTGGGTTTTCTGGCGCGCGGCGCCGAACTCACGGCGGCGGCTTGCGCGCTGTCGCTGGTGGGAAGCGTCGTCATGGGCGCGTTGGTGGCGATCGCACGCACCTCCGCCTCGGCACTGCTTCGACGGATCGCCTTCGTCTATGTCGATCTCTTCCGCAATGTGCCGTTCATCGTCCAGCTGTTCTTCTTCTATTACGGCCTGCCCGAGCTCGGCATTTACATCGATGCCTTCACCACCGGCGTCGTGGCGCTTTCGATTGCCGGCGGCGCCTATGCCTCAGACATCATTCGCGCCGGCATCCTCGCCATCGACCAGGGCATCATCGACGCCGCTGAAGTGAGCGGCCTGTCCAGGCGCAAGATCTTCACCCGCATCGTGCTGCCGATTGCGCTGCGCACCTCCGTGCGACCGCTCGGATCCGTGCTCATCAACATGATCCTTACGTCCTCGATCCTCTCGACCATCACGCTCAACGAGCTCACCGGCTCGGCCCAGATCGTGGTCTCGCAGACCTATCGGCCCTTCGAGGTCTATGTGGTGCTGCTCTGTGCCTATGCGGCCCTGACCTATCTGGTCTCGCTGGGCGTCACCCTGCTCCACCGCCATCTCAATCGGGACATGATGGAGGCGGTCGACTGATGCGGTTCAGCGACTTCACCTCCTACGACCTGATCCTGCTGGCGCAAGGTCTCGGCACCAACATCGCGCTGTTTCTCGTCACCTCTCTGATCGGACTGCTGATTGGCCTGAGCTGGGCGTTGGTGCGGTTCTACCGTGTGCCGGTTCTGGCCCAGGTCGTCACCTTCCTGTCGGAGCTGTTGAAGAACTCGCCGGTGTTGGTGCAGCTGTTCCTGGTGTTCTTCGGCCTGCCGGCGCTGTTGCATATAAGGGTGACGCCGGTCACCGCAGCGACCATCACTCTGTCGGCGAACACCGCGGCATTCGTCTATGTCATCGCGGTCTCGGCGATCGAGTCGATCGAACGCGAGCAGGTCGAGGCCGCGCGTGTCTTCGGCCTGACCCGGTGGCAGGTCCTGCGCCATATCGTTTCGCCCCAGGCTGCCGCCTTCGCGGTCGGCCCGCTCGTCGCGCTGCTGGTCAACCAGCTTCAGGTGACGTCGCTGATTTCTGTCATCGGCGTCGTCGACCTGACCAAGATTGGCCACATCCTCAACATGCGAACCTTGAAGCCGTTCGCGGTCTGGACCGTCGTCGGGCTGCTCTACTATGGCGCGGCAAAGCTGGTCGCCCTGCTTGGCGAGCGTCTTGAAAACCGCCTGCGGGCGCACAGCGCCTGGCGGGGGCTTTAACATGCTCAAGATCGAAAACGTGCACAAAGCGTTCGGCGAGGTCACTGTGCTGGACGGCGTCGACCTGACGATCGCGCCCGGCGAAGTGGTCTCGATCCTCGGGTCGTCGGGGTCCGGCAAGTCGACACTAATCCGTTGCATCAACGGCCTCGAAAAGCTGAAGTCGGGCCGCATCACGGTCGACGATTTCGATGTCAGCAAGCCGAAGGAGCTGGCCGAGGCGCGCAAGCGCTCAGGCACCGTCTTCCAGCTGTTCAACCTCTATCCGCATATGAGCGCGCTTCAGAACATTACGCTCGCCCCGATCGAGGTGCTGAAGATGCCGCGCCCTGAGGCCGAGGCGCTGGCGCGCAAGCTGCTCGAGTCCGTCGGCCTCGCCGATCGGGCCAACGCCTACCCGGCGCAGTTGTCGGGCGGGCAGCGCCAGCGTGTCGGCATCTGCCGGGCGCTCGCCATGCAGCCGCGCTATCTGCTGCTCGATGAAGTGACCAGCGCGCTCGACCCGGAAATGACTTCCGAGGTGCTGGCCATCCTGGCAAAGCTCGCCGCGCAAGGCACGACGATGCTGTTCGTCACCCACGAGATCGAATTCGCGCGCGAGATTTCCAACCGCATCGTCTTCCTCGACAAGGGCAGGCTGGTGGTCGATCTGCCAACGGATCGTTTCTTCGCCGCGGACGGCGGCCGGGCGCAGCCGCGGGTTGCGCAGTTTCTCTCCAAGATGCGCAAGGACTAGGAATGCTGCTGTTAGCCAACAACGAAGCATGGCCGGGATTCGAAACCTCGGTGCAAATGCTGCGCGATGGCGCCGTCAGCCTGGACGCGATGGTTGCCGGCATCGGCATGGTGGAGAAAGAGGTCAAGGTTCGCAGCGTCGGTTATGGCGGCTGGCCGAACATGCTGGGCGAGATGGAGTTCGACGCCGGCGTCATGGACGGCAATACAAGAGAGGTCGGTTCAGTCGGCGCCGTGCCAAGGACCTTGGCGGTCGCTGCCCTGGCGCAGCAGGTAATGAAGCGCCTGCCGCATGTGATGCTGACCGGCGAAGGGGCGCGGCGCTTTGCCAGCGAAATCGGTTTTGCCGAAGACGAAGTCTTGTTCGAGGACAGCAAGCGCGTCTGGTGGGTGCGGCTGCAACAGGAACTCACACCGCAACAGCTGGCGAAATTCCCCGATATCGATCTGGCGCCGCTCAGCCGTACTATCACCGATCCCGAGCGGGTCCGCGACACCACCGTCTTCCTGTCGGCGGATGCGCGGCGCGGCATCCATGCCGCGACTTCGACCTCGGGCTGGGCCTGGAAATATCCGGGCCGGCTCGGCGATTCTCCCATTCCCGGCGCAGGCTTTTACGCCGACAGCCGCTATGGCGCGGCGGCGTGCACCCATACCGGCGAGATGACGATGCGCTGCACGACCGCGCGGACCGTCGTGCTGGCCATGAAGCTTGGCCGATCCTTGTCGGATGCGGTCGCGCTGGCGGTCGAGGAACTGGCTGAACTCGACACCGGCTTCCTGGCCGGAGTGGTCATCCACGCCGTGGACGCCGAGCAGAACCACGAGGTGGTGAATTTCAGATGCGAGGGCGAGGTCCGCTACTGGCTCTGGAAGGATTCTATGTCCGCACCCGAATTGCGGGCGGCAAGACGCGTCACTTGAAAATAAGGAGAGGAACCATGAAAACCGTACTGCGTGCCTTCGCCGCGCTGGCCATCGTGGCCGGTTCGGCATTTCCAGCCCTTGCCGGCATGATTGACGACATCCGCTCACGCGGCACCATTCGCATCGGCGTATCGCTCGGCGGCGAGCCGATCGGCTTTCGGGATGCACAAAACAACCCTGTCGGCTACGATGTCGATGTCGCGACGCTGCTGGCGCAAAAGCTCGGCGTGCCGGTCGAGTTCGTCGACGTCTCGGGCGATGCGCGTATTTCCATGCTGGTGTCGGGACAGATCGATGTCGCGGTCGCAAACACCTCGGCAACGCTCGAGCGGGCCAAGACCGTCAACTTCACCATCCCCTACAACCGGGCCGGGCTGCGCGTCATCGTCCAGAAGGATGCCGGGATAACCGACCTCAAGGGGCTCGCCGGCAAGAAGGTTGTCGTCGGCCGCGGCACCACGGGCGAAACCTTCCTCAAGGCAGCCGTGCCGGACGCAGAGCTCGTCTATGTCGACCAGTTCGCGCCCGACGGGGTTCTGCAGCTGCAACAGAAGCGCGTCGATGCGGCGATCGAGGATTCCTCGCTGCTCGATTACCTCGCAACCAAGACACCGAGCCTGGTGACGCTGCCTGGCCTCTATTCCAACGATCCGATCGGCATCGCGGTCGCCAAGGGCGATCCCGAATTCGTCCGCTGGCTCGACATGTTCGTGTCCGACTTCATCCAGTCGGGCACCTACGAGGCGACCTACAAGAAGTGGTGGGGGCCGGGCTCCAACCCGCCGGCGCTCAACCCGCTGTGGTGACACCCACTACCGGCAACCGATCGGCGCACAGTCGAGGCGCCGTCGCAACGATCGCCGATGTCGCGCGGCTGGCAGGCGTGTCGCGTGCCGCGGCCAGCCGTGCGCTGTCGAGCGGACCGCGACCGGTCTCGGCGGACAAACGCGAACGTGTCGTGCAGGCCGCCGCGCAGCTCGGCTACAAACCCAATCTCCTGGCGCAAAGCCTGACCACCAAGACCGTCAATCTGGTTGCCGTCGTGGTCAACCACATTCACGACCTTTCAGATCTCGACCTGTTCGACCGGCTGCTCGACGCAATCCAGTCGATCGGCAAGCAGGTCATCCTCATCCGCATCGGCTCGGCGGAAGGGGTCGAGGATTTTCTGCGCAACGGCGTTGCCTATCATGTCGATGCCGCCGTGGTGTTCTCCGACTTTGCCGATGCAGCGACGGTGCGGCGCATGTTTCGCTCGAACCTGGTCATCATGCTGAACGGACTGCATGACGATCTGTCACCCACCGTCATTCCCGATGAAGGCGTCGGCATCGCCGAGGCCGTGGCGGATGCGGCGGCCAAGCGCGCGCGCACGGCCAGCCTGCTGACCGGCCGTTCGTCCTCGCGAGTCGAACAGCTGCGCATCGGCCACTACCTCGGAGCGTTCCGGCATCATGGAATTGAACTGCTGCAGACGGTCCAGGGAGACTATTCCTACGAGTCGGGCTATGCGGCAGCCGCCGGCCTGACGGGACGCGGCTGTCCCGATGCGGTCTTTTGTACGTCCGACGCGATGGCCATGGGTGTTCTGGATGTCTGCCGGGCGGATTTCCCCGACAGCCGGCCCAGCCGCTTCCGCCTCTATGGCTTCGACAATGTGTCCCTGACCAATTTCGACGCCTACCCGATATCGTCAATCGGCTACGACAAATCAGACTATGTGGGTCATATCGTTGGCGCCCTCTCCAATCCGCAGGTCTTCATGCCCGGCCAGCCGCCTGTCGTTATATTGACCCGGCTGATTTCGCGCTTGACCGCGTAACCAGCGCCGATGTTGGACTGCTTGTCCGGCGTCGATCTCCCAGAGATCGAACGGAGATCGCGCCGGACAATGTACCAGCGCCTACTGCAATTTCGCCTGCAGCGCGTTGACGTCGTCGGTTGTCATTTCACCGTCCGTCGTCACCTTGCCGTCGACGATCTTCCACAACCGGAACGGGCCGGTGATGTCGCCATATTTGTCGAAGCTGACCGGACCGATGACGCCTTCATAGCGGATCGGCTTGCCATTCTTGATCAGGCCGAGCGCCTTGGCGAACTCGTCCTTGCCGGCATAGATCGGTGTGCCGGCAGGATCGACCGCCTTGTACATGGCATCCTTGATCTTGGCTGGATCCTCGGAGCCGGCAATGGCAATGGCGAGACCGACAATGGCGCCGGCATCATAGGAACGGTCGGCTGCCGGGTTCGACGGTTCGATGCCCGAAAACTCCTTGTAGTTTTTCAGGAAATAGTCGGTGGATGCCGTCGGGCTGGTGCCGGAAGAGGTACCATAGGCATCCTTCAGATAATCGGCGCCGACGGATTCGATGAAGTCCGGGCTGTTCATGCCGTCATTGAGCAGGAATTTCTGCACGCCGCCCTGCGATATCCAGGTGCGGGCGACCGTTGCGCCGTCGACCGGCGTGCTGACGAGGTAGAGTCCGTCCGGCTCGCCTCCCATCGCCGCCGTCACTTCCGAAGCATAGCTCGACTGCTTTTCGTTGTAGGGCGTGTCGGAGACGATGGTGCCGCCGAGCGCTTTGTAGGCACGCGAGAATTCGGCCACCATGTTGACGCCGAAGTCGTTGTTGACATGGATGATCGACAGTTTCTTGAAGCCCTTGTCGATGGCGTATTTGGCGGCGGCCACGCCTTGCAGCGCGTCCGACGTGATGGTGCGGAAGAAGATGCCGTTGGTCTTGCCGTCGCGGCCAAGGGCGGTCAGCGTCGGCGAGGATGAAGCCGGCGACACCTGCACGATCTTGGCCGGCCCGGTGACCGAGGTCAAAATCGGGATCGACACCGAGGAGATGATGCCGCCGATGATCACCGGCACCTTCTTGACCTGTACCAGCTGGGTCGCGGCATCGACCGCGATATTGCCCTGGCTCTGGCTGTCGCGCGTGTCGGTTGCGAGATCGCAGCCGCGTACGCCACCGGCTTCATTGATGTCGCGGAAGGCCATTTCGACGGACTTCGCGCCGGCCTGGCCGTATTCGCCGGCCGGACCGGTGAGCTCCATGACCAGGCCGACGGTGATCTTGCAGTCCGCTGCGTGTGCGGCGCCGGCCATCGTCACGAGAGCCAGTGCTGTGGTGATTTGAAGTATCGTCTTCTTCATTGCCGTTCCCCTTTTCTTGTTTGAACTTTTGCCTGTTCAGCCTTCCGGCGCCTGCAGCCAGGTCTCATGCAGATGCCGCCATTCGACGCCGTTTGGTGCCGATGAACTGGTGGTGAAGACCGCACTGGACTGCCGGCGACTGTGTTTGCCGGCGCGCAGTTGCGCCTCGATGTAGAAGATGACGATCGTGTCCGCGTCCTGCCAACCCGGCCTGATGTCCTCGATCGATATGGCAAAACCGTCGTTGCAAGTGGCGCGGCTTGTCCGGACATGATCGACGACCGCGTCGCGATCGAGGATCTGGCCATTCGGCGCCACCATGGTGAGGCCTTCGCCCATGACAGCCTCGAAGCGGCCGAACTCCACAGCGTCGGCTCGCGCGGCGACAAACCAGTCGACGAAGAAGCGATGCAGGTCGACGATTTCAGCGCTGGCACGCGAAAAAAGGGAAGGCTCTCCGCTCATTTCTTCCCCGCATTGAGGTTGTAATGCATGATCGAGCCGTGGCGGCCGTGACGGTCGCGCTCCAGCGTGTAGACATCGCCCGCGAGGCCGGTGCTTTGCGCGAGTACTGCGGCGATCCTGGCACGGTCTTCCGCATCGAGCACGATGTCCATGATCTTGGCATTGGCCAGCGCATGCGCCTGGTTGCGCGCGCCGACAATGACGGCCGCCACTTGTGGCTGTTCGAGCACCCAGGCCGAAGCGATGGTGGCAATGTCGACGCCGTGGCGATCGCCGACCGCTTTCAGCGCCTTGAGCAAGGACTGGAACAGCTCCCAGCCGCCGAAGTCGTCGATGATCAGCTTGTATTTGACCAGCGAGCGGTTTTCGAGCGGCGTGGAGGGCTCGGCCACGCCAAGCCATTTGTCGCTGAGGAAGCCGCCCGCCACCGAGCCGTAGCAGAGGAAGCGGACACCGTTCTTAGCGGCAAGGCCCGCAAGGCTGTTTGCCGGCCGCTGGTCGAGCACTGAATATTGCAGTTGCTGGCTGACCAGCGGGATGCCCGCGGAGAGGATTTCGGCTAGCCTCGGCGTATCGAAATTGGTGGTGCCGAGATTGCGCACCTTGCCTTCCAGCCGAAGCTCGTCGAGCCAACCCATCGCCTCGACGTAACGAGGCTGGTCATAATCCCACCAGTGAAACTGCACGAGATCGATCCGCTCCGTCTTCAGCCTGCGAAGCGACTGATCGACGATGCCCCTGATGTAGTCGCGGCTGATGCTTGCCAGTCGTTCGAGGTCCGGCACCAGCTTGGTGTGCACCTTCATCCTGGCCGCGACATCGAGACCGCGATCGCGCGCCAGCCGCAGGCGCGCGGCGCCGATCAGTTCCTCGACGCCGGTGTAGATGTCGGCGCAATCATAGGTCCAGATGCCGGCATCGAAAGTGGCGATCAGGTCGGTCACCGCCTGGCTGCGGTCGACGGCGCCATGGCCACCGGCGAGCTGCCAGCCGCCGCGGATGACGCGCGAGATCGTATAGCCGGGGCTGAGTTCGATCGTCCTGGCGCTCATCTTTTGTCGGTCTCCTTCGGCAGCGGCACGGCCGTGGTTTCGGCATGGCTGAACCGCCGCTTGGCAAGCCTGACGATGCGGAGCCGGCTGGCGCAATTGGGATCGGGACAGGCGATCTCGGCATCCGAGGTCATCCAGTCATTTGCATGCGTCGGGCGCTGCTTTGCCGCCAGGAGCGGCAACACGGCCGAGATCGAATAGATCGAAAAACCCTGCCCTGCCGGCAGCGAGAGCATTTCGCCCTTGAGTTCGAAATAGTCGCCGGCCCTGGCGCCGCAATAGACCGGCTTGCCCTCGGGGATGACCGCTTCGACGCGCAGATCGAAGAGTTCGAAACTGTCGTCGGCCATTCAGGCCTCCACCAGGCTGAAGGTGATGTCACAGGCGCCGTTGCGGCGGATGAAGCCGCAGGCGGCGGCAAACTGATCGCGCTCTCCGGCAAGCACTTGCGCGACCACGCTGCCGGCCAGCCAGCCGATCGGGAACAGCAGCCGCGCCCCCTGCCCGTAGTACAGGCCGATATCGAAGATGGCATTGGGATTGCCGCCCCACACGCGTGGCGGCACATAGGACAGCACGATATCGCCGGGCTGCGGCGTCAGCGTTGCATTCTCCGGTGGCAAAGACTGGGCATAGGCCTGGCCGTGGAGATCGGCTGACGGAACCGGGCACGAGATTTCCGGTCCTGTCCACATCGCATGGATGCCTGGGATGATGCGTGGCTGCGCCAGATACGCCAGCAGGAAGGCGGCATTCTCCGGCGCCTTTTCGGGCAATAGCAGCGCCGTCACGGAAAGCTTCGAGCGTGGTTCTGTGATGCCGATGGCGGGCTTGGGCATGTCAGTCCTTCGCCGATTGAAGTTTGTCGCGCAGGAAGGCGAAGGGGCGGCTGATGTCGGCTACCAGCGCCTCGCGCGCCGCTTGCGCATCCTGTTTGGCAAGTGCCGCGACAATTCGACGATGATAGTGGGCGGTATCAACCTCGCCTGCCTCGGAGAAGGCATAGATGGCGACGCGGATGCAGGGACCCGATTGAAGCCAGAGGCTTTCGATCATCGGGATCAGCACAGCCGAGCCGCAGCAGCGGTAGATCTCAAAATGGAAGCTCTGGTTGAGCGTCGCTTCGCGATCGATATCCTTCTTGTGCTTCAGGGCCCGCATCTCGTCCCACTCGCCCAGCATGGCTTCGATCGATGCGATCTGGCGCGGGCTCATGCGCCTGGCGGCAAGCGCTATCGCTTCGCCTTCGATGAGGGAGCGGGCACGCAGGAGGTCGTCGATGCGCTCCAGCGTGATCGGCGGCACGCGCACGGAACGGTTGGGCAGCGCCTCCAGCGCCTTTTCCGTGATCAGCCGGCCGAGCGCTTCGCGTACCGGCATGGTCGAGGTGACCAGCGCATCGGCAAGACCACGGATGGTCAGCACCTGGTTTGGCTCGAAAAGGCCACCGATCAGAGCACGGCGCAACTCGGAATAGACGCGATCCTGCACCGTCTCGCGGCCGACCGGCGTAAGCTGGGCTGCGATCGTCTCGTTGTTCTTTTCGATGGCAGCCTTCTGCATTACCGGCATTTGCCCCGTTTTCGGCTTGCGAATGAAATTAAAGCCGAATAGCGTGATCAAAGCAAGTGTGATCACAAATCAAAAATCAGGAGGCGACAACGATCGTCTTCGGCCAGAGGGTTTGATGAGCGATGCAGCGGAGCGCCAACGGCAGGAGACCCGTGCGCCAGTTCTGACGGCACGAAACGTCGTCAGGCGTTTTGGCGGCCTTGTCGCCGTCAACGATGTCTCGTTTGATGTCAAAGCGGGCGAAATCCTCGGCCTGATCGGGCCGAATGGCGCCGGCAAGACGACGATGTTCGATCTGTTGGCGGGCAGCATATTGCCAACCAGCGGCGATATCCTGCTCAATGGCACGCGCGTCTCCGGCGAAGCCGCTCATCTGCGTATCGGCCGTGGTCTTGGCCGCACCTTCCAGATCCCGCGCCCCCTGCCCAATCTGACGCTGATCGAAAACATCATGCTGGCGGCGCAGGGCCAAGCCGGCGAAAAATTGCTCGCCAACTTCGTCACGCCGTGGCGAGTGGCGGCACAGGAAAGAGCAGCCAGGGCAAAGGCACTCGAGCTGCTCGAGCTCGTCTCGCTCGCTCGGCTGGCGCACGAACCGGCGCGCGTGCTTTCCGGCGGTCAACGCAAGCTGCTCGAACTCGCCCGCGTCATGATGGCCGATCCGGCGATCATCCTGCTCGACGAACCGGCCGCCGGCGTCAACGCGACGCTGCTCGAGATCATCATCGACCGCATCCGCGACATCAACGCGCACGGCATCACCTTTCTGCTGATCGAGCACAATATCGACATGGTGACGCGGCTCTGCCATCGCGTCCTCGTCATGGCGAGCGGCCAGTTGCTCAGCGAAGGCACGGCGGAAGAGGTCGCCCGCGACCCGCGCGTCATCGAGGCCTATCTCGGAGGTGCGGCATGAGCGAAACTGTCCTCAACGTCCGCAATCTCGAGGCCGGCTATGAGCCCGGCGTGCCGATTGTGCGCGGCGCCTCGATCACCGTCGGCAAGGGGGAGATCGTCGTCGTGCTCGGCCCCAACGGCGCCGGCAAGTCGAGCTTCATCAAGGCGATCGCCGGCCTTGTCCCGATCACCGGCGGCACCGTATTTCTGGACGGCAAGGACATCACCGCCGCTCCCGCGCACACCATGGTTCGGCTCGGCCTGGCCTTCGTACCGCAGACGGAGAACATCTTCCCGCTAATGTCGGTCGAGGACAATCTGAAGGTCGCCTGCGGCATCCTCGAGCGACGCGAAATCCCTGCCCGCATCGAGGAAATGTATGCGGCCTTCCCCGACCTCGTCCGCCAGCGCCGCACCGCCGCCGGCAATCTGTCGGGCGGACAGCGGCAGATGCTCGCCGTCGCACGTGCGCTGATCGTCCATCCCAAGGTGCTGCTGCTCGACGAGCCATCGGCCGGCCTCTCGCCGAAATTCGTATCGATGGTGTTCGAGATGCTGGCCGGCATCCGCAGGTCCGGCGTCACCATCCTGCTGGTCGAACAGAACGCCAAGGCAGCGCTGGCCATCGGCGACCGCGCCTATGTGCTGGTCGAAGGCAAGGACCGGCACGAGGGTGTGGCGTCCGAATTGTGGAACGATCCTGTCGTCGCCGAACTCTATCTCGGCCAACGCCCTCACGCCGGCAAGGGAGGCGCGGCATGAGCCTGCAATTTGTCGTCGATGGGTTGCTGACCGGTTCGATGATCGGCCTCGGCGCCATTGGCGTGACGCTCACCTATTCGATCCTGCGCTTCTCGAACTTCTCCCATGGCGACTTCATGGCCTGGGGCACCTATGCGACGCTCGCCGTCGTGAGCACCATCGGCGCGATGTTCGGCAAGGTGGAGCCCATTGGACCGCTGTCCTTCGGCTGGTCGCTGCTGGTTGCGCTGGTTGTCGGCATGACTTTCACCGCCCTGCTGGCGCTGTTGCTCGACAAGGTGCTGTTTTCGCGGCTGCGCTCGCAGGGGCAAGCCATCATCGTGGTGATGGCGAGCTTCGGCGCCTCGATGGCGCTGCGCAGCCTGCTCGAATTCACCTTCAGCTCACGCCCGACCTATTTCAGCCGGGCGATCCAGATCGCCATGCCGGTCGGCTTCGGCATCCGCATCACGCCCGATCAGATCGCGCTGCTGCTGCTGACCGCAGTGCTGGTGCTCGGCGTGCATCTGTTGATGACACGCACGCAGACCGGCCGCTCCATGCAGGCGCTGAGCCAGAATGCGGCCCTGGCCCGCATCGTCGGCATCGATGTTGCCTCCGTGGTGCGCGTCACCTGGATCATCGGCGGGGCGCTGGCCTGTGTGGCCGGCGTGATGATCGGCATTCTGGTGCAGATCCGCCCGTTCATGGGCTTCGACATGCTGCTACCGATGTTCGCCGCCGCCATCCTGGGCGGCATCGGCAGCATACCGGGCGCCGTGCTCGGCGGCCTGATCATTGGCCTTGCCGAAGCCGGTGCGGTGCAGCTGATCGGCGCCGAATGGCGCGCCGCAATCTCCTTCATCATCCTGATGGCGGTGCTGTTCGTGCGGCCGATCGGCCTGTTTGGTGTGAGGGAACGCTGATGGACCTGCTCGGCTACGGCGCCTTCTTCCTGACCACCGCACTGATCTTTTCGCTGGTCACACTGGGGCTCAATCTGCAGTGGGGGCTGACTGGCCTTTTCAATGTCGGTCTTGCCGGTTTCGTCGCCATCGGCGCCTATACATCGGCGCTGCTCACGACCCCGGACGATGCCGCGCGCTTCGGCGGCTTCGGTCTGCCGATCCTGGCCGGCTGGGCGGGCGCCATGATCGTCGGCGGTATCGCCGCAGCAATTACCGGCATGGCCACGCTGCGTCTGCGATCAGACTACCTGGCGATCACCACCTTCGGCGTCGCCGTCGTCGTGCAGCTGGTCGCGCTCAACGCGCAAAAACTCACGGGCGGCCCGTTCGGCATCGGTTTCATCCCGCGCCCGTTCGGCGGCCTTGCCGAAACGCCGCTGTTGTTCAACGTGTCGAACCTCGCCGTCGTTTCGGCTGTGACGCTGATCGCCTATCTCGCTCTGGAGCACCTGTCGCGCAGCCCCTGGGGCCGCGTGCTCAAGGCGCTGCGCGAGGACGAGCGAGCGGCGATTTCGCTGGGCAAGAGCGCGCGCTTCTACCGCGTCCAGGCCTTTGCCGTCGGCGGCGCCATCATGGCGCTGGCCGGCGCTTTGCAGGCGCATTTCACCGGCTTCATCGCGCCCGATAACTATCTGCCGATCCTGACCTTCCAGGTCTGGGTGATGCTGATCGTCGGCGGCTCGGGCAGCAATGCCGGCGCCATTGCCGGCAGCATCCTGGTCTGGGCGATATGGGCGGGGTCGGGCACGCTGACCAGCGTGCTGTTTGCGCCCGAGCAGCAAGCACGCGCGGCCTCGCTGCAGATCGTCGCCATCGGCGTCATGCTCTGCGTCATCCTGCTGATCCGGCCGAACGGATTGTTCGGCGACCGGCCGCGCCGGCCGAAGCCCGGCAAACAGACAAAGGCGGCGGCCAGCGAGAACGAGGCCGGACCATGAATGCCATGATCCGGCAAGACGTGCATGGCGTTTCACTCTGGCATGCCGTCAGCCGCAACCGCCGCGACCGGGGCACGCTGCAAGGCGGGCTCGACGTCGATCTCGCAATCGTTGGCGGCGGCTTTTCCGGCCTGTCGACGGCATTGCATGCCGCCGAGAAGGGGCTTTCGGTCGCGGTCCTCGAAGCCGAATTCATTGCCTGTGGTGCGACCGGCCGGAATGCCGGCTTCGTCGTTCCGAACTTTGCCAAGCGGGATCCAGACGACATCATCACCGAACTCGGACCCGAGCGCGGCGGGAGGCTGATCGATTTCGCCGCGGGAAGCGCTGACCTGGTCTTCGGCCTGATCAAGCGGCATGGCATCGAATGCGACGCTGTGCAGAATGGTTGGATCCAGCCGGCGCATTCGTCCGCCGCGCTGGAAAAGACGCGATCGCGCGCCGAGCAATGGGCGGCGCGGGGCAGGCCGACCGTAACGCTCGATGCCAAGGCGGTCACGACGCTCACCGGTATCGGCGGCTACGCCGGCGGTTGGATGGATAACTCGGGCGGCGTCCTCAATCCGGTCGAGTATGCGCGCGGCCTGGCCGATGCCGCCGAAAAAGCCGGCGCGCGGATCTTCGAGCAGACGCGCGTCGCTTCCATCGACCGCGCTGCGGATGGCTGGACCTTGACGACCGCATCCGGCGCCGTGCGTGCGGGCAAGGTGGTGATCGCCACCAACGCCTATGGCGGGGCACTGAACCGGACACTGGCGCGGACCTATATCCCGCTGAAAGTCTTCCAGATCGCCACTGCGCCGCTGTCGCGGGCCATACGCGCGCGCCTGCTGCCCGGCGGCCAGGGCGTTGGCGACACCAGGCGCAACCTGTTCACGTGCCGCTTCGATGGCCAGAACCGGCTGATCAGCGGCGGCATGCATGTCGTCGGAGCCGGCGCTGAGACGCGCATGCCGCAAACGATTTGGCGACGGCTCGCCAGGCATCTCGATTTGCCTGACCTGCCGCCGCTTGCCTACAGCTGGACAGGCGTGGCGGCGGTGGTGCCGGATTTCCTGCCGCGTCTCATCGACCTCGGCCCGGGCCTGATCGCCGGCTTCGCCTGCAACGGTCGCGGCATCGCCATGACCACGGCAATGGGCAAAGTGCTGGCGGACTGGGCGAGCGGAACGGACGCCCGATTTCTGCCGCTCCCCTTCGCACCGCCAGCGCCGATCCCGCTGCACAACCTCGTGCGCTATGCACCGAATATGCTGCTCCCCTGGAGCATCCTGCGCGACCGGCTGGATTAGACAGCCAAGCCAGGTGATCCTCCTGCCGGCGCGCTCACAGCGACCCGAAAAGGACCGCCACACCTTCCGCAATCGATGACCGTGGTGGCCCAAGAGGATATAGTCAGATCCCCTCCCCATCCAGCCGCATCTACTCCGCAGCCTGAACCCGATTGGCCTGGATGACCGCCCGGATCTCGGACCGGCAGGAGCCGCAATTGGTGCCGGCCTTCAGGGCGCCGCCTATGGCTTCGACTGTCGCGCACCCGGCTGCCACTGCCGCCGCGATCTGGTTGACCCCGACGCTGAAACAGGAGCAGACGGTCGCGCCCGCATCGGGCCGATCGGCGCCGGCGCGACCGGCGACGATCCTGAAGCGTTCGCGTTGGCTGGTGTGAACCTCCTGGAGTTGCTGTGCCGCCCAACCCCGCGAAACCGCCACCGGTCCCGACGCGATAAACAAAGCCCCGGCGAGGTGCTGGTCGTCGAAGGCAGCAATACGATGCTGGCCGGTATCGCGGTCGTGATAAGCGAGCGTATCGGCTACGGGAACATCGAAAAGCGAACCAGCAAAACCAGCCCAGTCGATGTCGTCGTCAGCAAAGGCAAGCTCCACCCGCCAGCCGCCCTTGCATTTGGCCACGGCCCAGTAATCTGCTGCGACCGCCACCGGCTTGCGGCGCACCACGGCGAAGCCGAAGGCTCTCGCGGCGAACTTCTCGATGCGGGCGCCGACATGTTTCAGCGCAGGCTGACCGGAAACCGGATCGGTCAGAGGCGCGGTCAGCGTGTCGAGCCGGCCTTTTGCCGAAAACTGGTCAGTCCAGTGCATCGGCGCAAACACGCTGCCCTGGCGCTGGCGTGCCGTCACCAGCGCGCGCACCAGCACATCGCCGCGCGGGCTGGAGACGCGCACGATGTCGGCGTCGCCAATGCCGTGATGCGTGGCATCCGCGGGGTGGATCTCGACGAAGGGCTCGGCCATGTGCTGGGAGAGACGTGGGCTTTTCCCAGTGCGGGTCATCGTGTGCCAATGGTCGCGAACACGGCCGGTGTTGAGGATCAGCGGATAGTCCGGGCTGGTGCGTGTCTCGACGATGGGACGAATGGCGATGAAGCGGGCCTTGCGGTCGGGATTGTAGAAATTGCCGTTGGCGAAGAAGCGGGTGCTGGAAGGGTCAAGTCCCGCTTGAACACCCCCCTCTGTCCTGCCGGACATCTCCCCCGCAAGGGGGGAGATTGGCAGCTTTGACGCCGGCATATCTTCTGCATCGTTGGTAATTGGCGAAGGCCGAGGCGACGGCTGATCTCCCCCCTTGCGGGGGAGATGGCCGGCAGGCCAGAGGGGGGTGGCTGTGCTCGGCGCCGGCCACTGGAACGGAGCCAATTCTTCATAGGCGTCGGCATCGATCGCACCATAAGCGCCGATATCGAAATCCCGCGCGCCGTCATTCTCGAAACCCGACAGCGCGGCGTGTTCGGCGAAAACCTCCGCCGGCGTCACATGCGCAAACGCCTCGCCAAACCCCATCCGCTTGCCCACCTCGGCAATGATCTGCCAATCCGGCCGCGCCTCGCCGGGCACCGCAAGAAAGCTGCGCTGGCGCGAGATGCGGCGCTCTGAATTGGTCACGGTGCCGTCCTTCTCGCCCCAGGCGGCGGCGGGTAGCCGCACATGGGCGTGACGCACGGTGTCCGTGCTCGCCAGCACATCCGAAACCACGACAAACGGGCAGGCCTTGATCGCCGCCTCGACGGCATCGGCATCCGGCATCGAGTCGACCGGGTTGGTGGCCATGATCCACAATGCCTTGATGCGGCCGGCGGCGATCGCCTGAAACATCTCGACCGCCTTCAGACCGGGCTTTGGGGCGACGGCCGGCGCATTCCAGAAACGCTGCACGCGGTCACGGTGCTCGGGGTTTTCGATCTCCATATGGGCGGCCAGCATATTGGCCATGCCGCCGACCTCGCGGCCGCCCATGGCGTTGGGCTGGCCGGTCACTGAAAACGGTCCTGCCCCAGGTTTGCCGATGCGGCCGGTGGCGAGATGGCAGTTGATGATGGCGTTGACCTTGTCGGTGCCCGAAGACGACTGGTTCACTCCCTGGCTGTAGACAGTGACGGTTTTCGCAGTCGCGGCGAACAGGTTGTAGAAGCGGGTGAGCTCGTCCTCGCTCAGGCCGGTGGCGGCGGCAATGCCGGCAAGGTCGAGCGCCGATGCGGCGAAGAGAGCTTGGCCGAAGCCGGTCGTGTGTGCGGTCACATAGCCGCGGTCGAGTGCGTTGTGCTGGCCGAGCCAGGCGAGCAGACCAGTGAACAAAGCAACGTCGCCATCCGGCGCGATCGCCAGGTGAATGTCGGCGATATCAGCGGTCATGGTGCGGCGCGGGTCGACCAGCACGACCTTCATCTCCGGTCGTTTTTCCCGGGCCGCCGCGATGCGCTGGAAGAGCACGGGATGGCACCAGGCGAGATTGGAGCCGACCAGCACGATCAGGTCGGCGAGCTCGAGATCCTCGTAGGTGCCGGGCACGGTGTCGGAGCCGAAGGCGCGGCGGTGGCCGGCAACCGAGGAGGCCATGCATAGCCGCGAATTGGTGTCGATGTTGGCCGAGCCGATGAAGCCCTTCATCAGCTTGTTGGCGACATAGTAGTCTTCGGTCAGCAACTGGCCGGAGACATAGAAGGCGACGGAGTCAGGACCGTGCTCGGCGATGGTTTGCGAAAAGGTCGAAGCGACGCGGTCGAGCGCCTCGTCCCAGCCGGCACGGCGACCGTGGATTTCGGGGTAGAGCAGCCTGCCGTCGAGGTCGATGGTTTCGGCCAGGGCCGAGCCCTTGGAGCAGAGCCGGCCGAAGTTCGCTGGATGGTCGGGGTCGCCGCGGACGCTGACTTCACCGTCCGCGGCGACTTTCGCCAGCACGCCGCAACCCACCCCGCAATAGGGGCAGGTGGTCCTCACCTCGCGCGCTTCGCCCAGTTCCATGCTTCAGGCCGCGCGGCTGGCCAGCGCTTTCAGCGCAATGAACAGGAGCTCGCCCTCGATCCGCACAGGAATGGTGCGCACGGCGCCCTCGTCGGCGCCGAGCGCCTTGCCCGTCTCCAGCGAGATGACCCAATTGTGCAAGGGACAGGTGACGGCGGTGCCGTGGACGATGCCTTGGCTCAGCGGCCCACCTCTGTGCGGGCAATGATCGTCGATGGCATAGACCTGATCGTCCTGCGTGCGGAAGACGGCGATCTTGCCCTCGGGTGTGTCGACGCAGCGCGCGCCACGCCGCGGGATGTCGGAGAGTGAGCCGATCGATATCCAGTCCATTTTGATCACTCCGCCGCCTGCGCAAACCCGACAGAAGCCATTGGCCGGAACTCGTGCTTGTCCTTGCCGGAGACGCGTTCCGACCACGGGTCGACCTGGGCGAATTTCTGGCTGAAGACGAAGCGCTCGTAATAGGCCTTGCGCTTTGCACCGTCGTCCATGATCTGGCGCTTGATCTCGGGGATGCCGATGCGCTTGGCCCATTTGTAGATGCGCTCGAGATAGCGGCCCTGCTCGCGATACATCTGCGTCAGCGCCACGATATGCTCCAGCGCCTCGTCCTCGGTCTTGACCAGGCCAAGCACTTCGGTGCCCTTGATGTCGAGGCCGGCGGCGCCGGCGAAATGGATCTCGTAGCCACTGTCGACACAGATCACGCCGACATCCTTGCAGGTCGCCTCGGCGCAGTTGCGCGGACAGCCCGACACCGCCATTTTGACCTTGGCCGGGGTCCACGAGCCCCACATGAATTTCTCGATGCGAATGCCGAGGCCGGTCGAATCCTGCGTGCCGAAGCGGCACCAGTCGGAGCCGACACAGGTCTTCACCGTGCGCAGGCCCTTGGCGTAAGCATGGCCTGAGACGAAGCCGGCCTGGCCGAGATCGGCCCACACCGCCGGCAGATCCTCCTTGCGGATGCCCAGCATGTCGATGCGCTGGCCGCCGGTGACCTTGACCATCGGTATCTCGAACTTGTCGACGACGTCGGCGATGGCGCGCAGTTCGGCGGCGTTGGTGACGCCGCCCCACATGCGCGGCACCACCGAATAGGTGCCGTCCTTCTGGATGTTGGCGTGGACGCGTTCGTTGATGAAGCGCGACTGATAGTCGTCGGCGTAATCGTTCGGCCAGTCGCAGACGAGGTAGTAGTTGAGCGCCGGCCGACATTTTGCGCAGCCGCAGGAGGTCGTCCATTCCAGCTCCTGCATGACGGCGGGAATGGTCTTCAGGCTCTTGGCGATGATCAGCCGGCGCACCTCGTCATGGCCGAGCGTGGTGCAGCCGCACATCGGTTGCACGGCGGCCGGGTTGTATTTGTCGCCGATGGTCAGCACCATCAGCTTCTCGACCAGCCCGGTGCACGAACCGCAGGAAGCCGATGCCTTGGTGTGGGCGCGCACGTCGTCGAGCGAAGCCAGGCCCTTGGCCGTGATCGCGCCGGTGATCTTTCCCTTGCAAACGCCGTTGCAGCCGCAGATTTCCGCATCATCCGGCAAGGCTGCAACGGCCGCCATAGGGTCCAGCGGGGCACCCCCCTGGTAGGACTGGCCGAAGATGAGCGTGTCGCGCATCTCCGATATGTCGGTCTGCTTCTTCTTGAGATCGTTGAACCAGGCCCCATCCGCCGTCTCGCCATAAAGCACGGTGCCGATGATGCGGTCGTCCTTGAGCACAAGGCGCTTGTAGACGCCGGCGGCGGCATCGCGCAGCACGATCTCCTGGCGGTCCTCGCCTTCGGCGAAGTCGCCAAGCGAGAACAGGTCGATGCCGGTGACCTTGAGCTTGGTCGGCGTGTCCATGTGGACGAAGGCCGCTGCCTCGTTGCCGGCCAACTGGTTCGCGGCAACGCGCGCCATCTCGTAGAGCGGCGCGACCAGCCCGTAGACCTGGCCGTTGACCTCGGCGCATTCGCCGAGCGCGTAGACGTCGGGGTCGTTGCTGCGCATGCCGGCATCGACGACAATACCACGATTGACGGCTATGCCGGCCTCCTTGGCCAGCGCCGCATTCGGCCGGATGCCGACCGCCATCACCACCAGCGTTGCCGGGATGATGGTGCCGTCGGCAAGCTCCACCTGCCCGACCTTGCCGTTGCCGGTGATCGCCTGGGTGTTGGCCTTGGTGATGACCTTGATGCCGCGCTGTTCCACCGCGCGCTGCAGGAGATAGCCGGCGGCTGGATCGAGCTGACGCTCCATCAATGTCGGCATGACATGCAGCACGGTGACGTCCATGCCTTGGGCGTTCAAACCTGCTGCCGCCTCCAGCCCGAGCAGGCCGCCGCCGATGACCACGGCCTTGGCGCGCGACTGGGCGGCAAGCATCATGGCCTGAACATCGTCGAGGTCGCGATAGGTCAGCACGCCCGGCAGATCGTGACCGGGCACCGGAATGATGAAAGGCACTGATCCGGTGGCGATGACGAGCTTGTCGTAAGGCTCGGTGACGCCGTGGTCGGAGGTGACGGTCTTGGCCGCCCGGTCGATGGCGACGATCTTGTGACCCTTGTAGAGGGTGATGTTGTTGGCGATGTACCAGCCGTCGCCGTGGATGATGATTTCCTCATAGGCCTTTTCGCCGGAGAGAACCGGCGACAGCATGATGCGGTCGTAGTTCACCCGCGGCTCGGCGTTGAAGATGGTCACGGTGTAGCGGCCCGGCGCCTGTTCGAGCAGATGCTCCAGCATGCGCCCAGGGGCCATGCCGTTGCCGATGATGACGAGCTTTTCGGTCATGGCGTTACTCCGCGGCTTCGACGAAGCGATGACGTTCATAGAGGAACTTCAGCACCGCTTCGCGGCAGCGCAAAAAGGTGCGGTCGGAAGAGAGTTCGACGCGGCGACGCGGCCGTGCCAGCGGCACCGCAAGCACCTCGCCGATGGTCGCCGCCGGACCGTTGGTCATCATGACGATGCGATCGGACAACAATACCGCCTCGTCGACATCGTGGGTGATCATGATCGTCGTCGAGCCGAGCCTGGAATGGATGTCCATGACCGCGTCCTGAAGATGGGCGCGCGTCAGCGCGTCGAGTGCACCGAACGGCTCGTCGAGCAACAGGATCTTCGGCTCCATGGCAAGCGCCCGGGCAATGCCGACGCGCTGCTTCATGCCGCCCGATATTTCGGCCGGCCGCTTGTCCTTGGCATGGGCCATCTGCACGAGATCAAGATTGCGCCTGATCCAGTCATGCCGTTCGGTCCTGCTCTTGGAACGACCAAAGACTTTCGACACCGCCAGGCTGATGTTTTCGTAGACGGTGAGCCATGGCAGCAGGCTGTGGTTCTGGAACACCACGGCGCGCTCGGGTCCGGGGCTGTCGACCTCCTTGTTTTCAAGCAGCACGGCGCCGGCGGAAACCTTGGTCAGCCCGGCGATCAGATTGAGCAAGGTCGACTTGCCACAGCCGGAATGGCCGATGATGGAGACGAATTCGCCCTTGTCGATGGTCAGCCTGATGTCCTTGAGCACCTCGCTGACCTGACCGCCGCGGGCAAAGGATTTGTCGATATGGTCGAGCTTCAGATAGGCCGTCATCGCCCTCTCCTCACTTTGCCGTTGTGCCGCGGGTGACGAAAGCGCCGACCGCAGCGACCAGGCGGTCGAGGCAGAAACCGGTGACGCCGATATAGGCGAGCGCGACGATGATGTCGGGCAGCCGCGACGAGTTCCAGGCGTCCCAGATGAAGAAGCCGATGCCGACGCCGCCGGTCAGCATTTCGGCGGCGACGATGGCGAGCCAGGACAGGCCGATGCCGATTCTGAGGCCGGTGAAGATGTAGGGTGCGGCGGCCGGAACCATGATCTTGACGAAGAATTCGAACTGGTTGAGCCGCAAGATGCGTGAGACGTTGCGGTAGTCTTCCGGAATGTTTCGCACGCCGACGGCGGTGTTGATGATGATCGGCCAGATCGAGGTGATGAAGATAACGAACAGCGCCGACGGGCTGGAATCGCGGAAAGCAGCCAGCGACAGCGGCAACCAGGCCAGCGGCGGCACGGTGCGCAGTATCTGGAACACCGGATCGAGGCCACGCATGGCCCAGATCGACTGGCCGACCAGGGCGCCGAGCGCGACGCCGACGATCGCCGCCAGGCCGAAGCCGATGGCGACGCGCTGCAGAGAGATCAGCACCCGCCACGCAAGGCCGATATCCTGCGGGCCGTTGTTGAAGAACGGATGCGCGATCAGGTCATAGGCCTCGTTCCACACCTGGCTGGGCGGCGGCAGGCTGGCGGTCGGCGACGAGCAGGCGATCTGCCACACGACCAGCATGAAGGCGATAACGATGACCGGCGGCACCAGGGCGGTGGCCAGCCTGCCGGCGATCGCGATCGGGTCGAAGCGGCGCCGCGCTTTGGCGGTGAAAGCGATGACCGCGGCAGGCTTCGCGGGGAACGCCTTCACCGTGGTTTCCTCAATGGCTTGGATGGACATGTCTGAGTATAACTCCGGGGTCGATGCGGGCGACAAGCGGCGAAGCGCCGTTGCGCTGGGGGCGACAAACGGCGCAACGCGCCGTTTGCGCCGGTCAAGCCGATGCCTTGATCTTCAGGCTGTCGAGATAGGCCGACGGGTTGGCCGGGTCGAAAATCTTGCCGTCGAAGAATGTCTCGACGCCACGCGACGACGAGGCCGGAATATCGGCTGCGGCAACGCCGAGATCCTTCGCCGCCTCGCGCCAGATATCCTCGCGATTGACCTGATCGACCAGCGTCTTGATGTCGGTGGTCGGCGCGAATTTTCCCCAACGGATGTTTTCGGCGAGGAACCAGCTGTCGTGGCTCTTGTAGGGATAGGAGACGCCACCCTTCCAGAATTTCATGTAGAGGTCAGTGCCGGTGGCCACGCGGCCATTGCCGTAGTTGATGTCGCCCTTGAGGCGGCCGATAATGTCGGCGACAGGCACGTTCATCCATTGCCGCTTGCCGATGATGGCGGCCATCTCGTCCTTGTTCTCCGTGGCCTCACACCATTGCTGGGCCTCCATGACGGCCATCACGATCGCCTTGGTGGCGTTCGGGTATTTGTCGATGAATTCGGCGCGGAGGCCGAGCGCCTTTTCGGGATGACCCTTCCACAGTTCGCCGGTGGTGGCGGCGGTGAAACCAACGCCCTGGTGGACGAGCTGTTCGTTCCACGGTTCGCCAACGCAGAACACGTCCATGTTGCCGACTTTCATGTTGGCGACCATCTGCGGCGGCGGCACGACAATGGTCGAGACGTCCTTGTCGGGATCGATGCCGCCGGCGGCAAGCCAGTAACGGAGCCACAAATCATGGGTCCCGCCCGGGAACGTCATGGCGGCCTTGATTTCCTTGCCGGCCGCCTTCTTGGCGGCGAAGGCGTCCTTCAGCTTGGAGGCGTCGAGCCCGACACCGGTGCCGGCGTATTCCTGCGCAACCGAAATGCCCTGGCAGTCGTAGTTGAGCCGCGCCACGATAGCCATCGGCATCGGCTGGTTGTTCTGCGTCACCTTGCCGGTGTGCATGAGATAGGGCAGCGGCGTCAGGATGTGAGCGCCGTCGATGCCGTTGGCTTCGCCGCCGAGCATCAGATTGTCGCGCGTCGCGCCCCAGGAGGCCTGCTTGATCACCTCGACGTCGGGCATGCCGAACTTGGCGAACAGCCCCTTCTCCTTGGCGATCATCAGCGGCGCCGCGTCGGTCAGCGCGATGAAGCCGAGCTTGGCGCCGGTGACCTCCGGAGCGGTCGTGGCGGCATAGGCGCCCGAGGGGAAGAGCTTGCGGGCCGCCACGAACAGGCCGGCCGTCATGGCGCTGCTGACAAGAAAATCGCGGCGCGTCACATCCTTGAGCGATGTTCCCGTCCCGATCCATTTTCCTATTTTTTCTTTCATCGTGATCTCCGGTTGAACGCTTCGTCGAGTGGCCCAAAACAAAAAAGCCGCCGTCCAGGCCTCGCGCGTCCGTACATCCGGGATCGCGTCGTTGACCTGAGCGGCAGCTTTGCCTGTGGCGCCCGCCATTGGACGCCTGTTCCGTGACCCGCGAAGGGTCTGGCTAATTCAAAGCAGGAACCGTGCCAGTTCTGAGTGAAACGAAAAACCTAAATGAAATCAACATTACGCGCCAGACGCCGGCACGTGAGGCGACATCGCAAGCAGGTCAAAGATTGTTCATTACAGCAATCGCACGCACATTTTTTGTGCAATGCACAAGAATGGCGCGAGAATGATCAGGCTTCCGCGCGAGCGACTTTCTGGCGCGCTATATAGCCGTCGATCTCGTCGGGGTCGAAGGTCTGACCGTCGAAGAAGCCGTCCGGCCCAAGCACCAAGCCTGCCCCAGTCGCACCGACAGCCGTGGCGACCTTAAGCGCGCCCTCGACCTTCGCATTGGCGCCGGGAAGTGCAACGCCAAGCGGCTTTAGCGCCGAGCGGTAGAGGTCCGGACGGTAGCAGTCACGGGCGATAGCAAGGTTTTCCGGCGTGTGCTCGACATGCCCCCAGCGCACCATCTGCGTATAGAACCACAGCGCATGGCTCTTCCACGGAAAGTTCGCCGCCTTGTCGAAGGGCAGGAAGAAGTCGTCGACATCCAGTTCGGCGCCGCCGCCCAGTTCAAGATGGCCGGTCAGGATCGGCATCTGGACAGCTGGTGGCAGGCCCAGGAAGCCAGCTTGAGCCATCACACCAGCCAGTTCGGCGTGGTTGCCCGGATCCTGGCACCAGCGCGCCGAATGATGCAGCGCGCGCAGCAATGCTGCCAGCGCGACCGGGTTCTCCTGCGACCAGGCCTTGCGCACGCCGATCACCTTCTCCGGACTGTTGCGCCACAGCAGCGCCTTGACGGTGACGATATGGCCGGTGCCGGCGGCGACCGAGGCGCTGTTCCAGGGCTCGCCCACGCAGTAGCCGTCGATCCGCCCGGCGACCAGCGCATCGGCCATGAAGGGCGGTGGCACGATGACGATCTCGATCTCGCGCTCCGGATCGATGCCGCACCCGGCAAGCCAGTAGCGCAGTTCGTAATTATGCCCCGAATGCGGGTGCACCACGGCAAAGCGCAGCGGATCGCCGCCAGCCCTGGCGCGCTCGCGAATGAACGCACGAAGGGCTGCGCCCGCCCGCGCGGGCTCGAGATCGGGTATGGCGCCGTGTGCCGCCATGCCTTCCCAGACGGCGTTGGAGATGGTGACGCAATTTCCGCCAAGCCCGAGCGAAAACGGCACGATGGTCTCGGAAGCAAGCGGCGTCAGCCCGAGATTGCAGGCGAGCGGCATCGGCCCCAGCATGTGCGCCAGGTGGAAATGGCCGATGGCGATGCGGTCGCGGATGTTGGCCCAGGAGGTCTCGCGGTGCAGTGTGAGATCGATGCCCTCGCGTGCGGCAAATCCAAGCTCACCCGCCGCAACCAGCACGGCACTGTCGAAGAGCGGCATGAAGCCGGCGGTGATCTGGTGCTCGGCGCTCATGCTCATTCGTCCTCCGACGGCCCGAGCAGCCCGGCGGCAGTCACCAGGCTCTGGGCAATGTCGCCGATCTTGCGGTTCTGGTTCATCGCCGTCTTGCGCAGGAGCGTGTAGGCGGCCTCTTCGGTCAGGCCGCGCGACTTCATCAGGATGCCCTTGGCACGGTCGATCACCTTGCGGCTCTCAAGCTCCCCTCGAACCTCTTCCAGCTCGCGCGCCATGCGCGAGAAAGCGTTGAAGCGGCTGACCGCCATGTCCAGGATCGGCTTGACGCGCTCTTGCCTGAGGCCGTCGACGACATAGGCCGAAACGCCGGCATCGACCGCCGCTTCGATCGATGCCTGGTCCGATCGGTCGACGAACATGGCGATCGGCCGCTTCACCGCACGCGACAGCTGGAACATGTTTTCCAGCATGTCGCGGTTCGGGTTTTCCAGGTCGATGACGATGACGTCCGGCTCGATCTCGGCGATGCGCCGCGCAATGCCGGTCACGTCGTGGATGACGGTGACCCGCTCATGGCCGGCCTCGCGCAAACCTGCCTCGATGATCGCGGCGCGGATACGGTTTTCGTCGATGACCAGGACGGCGAGTGAGCTGCGGACCATGCGTGCATTGTGGGCAAGGTCGCAAAATTGTGCAATGCGGCATGGTCACAGGCTCCCGCCGCGGAGCAACCGACGACCGACAACGACCCGGTCTAGGTGGTCGGGACAAGGAACGCAGCGCAACGCTGGCGCTGGTGATGACAGCCTTGCCGGTCGCCTGGTGCCCTACCCAACGGTCTAGGTGCGATGAGACTTGCACTGCAACATCGGCTTGTTAAAGGTGGGGGCAACGACGGACATAGCTGTCCTTGCTCGCCGATCTGACCGGAAGGTTACCGCACGATGCTGCTCATGAAACGACGATTGGGAGCCAGCAAGCTGGCGCGCCCGGCACGGCGTCTCGGAGGCCTGACGACGATGTTTGCCCTGATTGCCGGGCCGCTCATCCTTGGCATCGCCCTCCTGCTGGCTGGCCCGGCACAGGCGCAGTCACCGGCCGCCGTCGCGCCCGACAAGGTCAAACAGCTGTTCGAGCTTCTCGACGATCCGTCGGTGAAGGCCTGGGTGGCCGAGCAACGAAATCCGGCCGCTGGATCAACGGAAGCGCCTGCCGAGACTAGCGCTCCGCCGGCCGACGCCGTGGCCGCACCGGGCCAGATGAATACTATGGCATCCTCGACGCTCGATCGGATCAAGCATCACATCGAAAAGATCGTGCGAACCTTGCCTTCGCTGCCGGACCAGTTCGCGCGCGTCCGGGCCAATACCATGGACGATATGTCCAGCAAGGGCCCCGTCAGCATATTGGTGCTGATTGCGATCTTTATCGCTGCCGGCCTGGCGCTCACCTGGGCAATATACAAGCTCACCCGTCCATTTCGTCTTTGGATCATCGCGCAACCCAGAGATACGCCCATCGGGCGGGCCAAGAAGATCGGCGGCCGCACGCTTTATTCCAGCATGATGATCGGCTCGTTCGCGCTGGGCAGCGCCGGTGCGTTCATGCTGTTCGACTGGCCAGCGCTCATCCGCGAGATTGTGCTGACATTTCTGATGGCTGCGGTCTTTACGTGGGCTGTGCGCCTATACGTGATGGCCACACTCGTCCCTTCTTTCATGGAGGTCGAGCACGCCATCGAGGTTCGTGCCCTGCCGATCACCGACGGAGCTGCTGACCATTGGGCTTATTGGCTGCCCCGGATCGTCGGCGTTTTCGCCTTCTTCGCCGCCGCGTTTGTCCTCTTGCCGGGTCTCGGCATAGACCAGGACGGAATGATGGTCCTGTCCGTCGGCGCCGATTTCATATTGCTGTTGCTCTTCCTGCTGGCCATTTGGCGTCGGCCAAGAACGCAGCGAGACGGCGCGCGCCACAGCGGTCACACGGCAGTGACATGGTTGTTGACGGCTTATTTCGTCGTTCTGTTCCTCGAACGCATTGCCGGCCTCTACACATTCTTCTGGTTTACCTTCACCGCATTCTTCCTGCCTTTGGCAATTGTGCTGACAGAGCGCGGGGTTAATTTCGTCCTGCGGCCCGGTTCGGAAGATGCGGGCCGGCCGACGATCCCGGCGGTGACGATCGCTGTCATCGATCGCGGTATCCGGATGATTTTCATCCTCGCGGCGGCTTACCTTCTCGCACGCGTACTGGGCCTGGACATGCAATCCATGCGCGGCAGCGATACGACCACCATGCTCATATTGCGCGGCTTGATCAACGTCGTGGTCATTGCCCTTGCTGCCGATTTCGGCTGGTCGATCATCAAAGCCTTGATTGAACGAAAGCTGGGCGTCGCGATACCGCAAGCGGTGGTGAGCGAAGAAGACATCCTCACCCTCGATCCGCATCAGGCGCGGCTGCACACGCTGTTGCCGATCATCCAGAACATTCTGCTAGCAGTGATCATCGTGATGGCGGTGCTGATGATGCTCGCTTCGATCGGCATCCAGATCGGCCCGCTGATCGCCGGCGCCGGCGTCGTCGGCGTCGCGGTGGGTTTTGGCGCGCAAACCATCGTCAAGGACGTGATCTCTGGCGTGTTTTATCTGCTCGACGATGCTTTCCGTGTCGGCGAATACATTTCATCGGGCAGCTACAGGGGTACGGTGGAGAGCTTTTCGCTGCGCTCGGTGAAGCTGCGCCACCATCGTGGTCCGCTGTTCACGATACCTTTCGGCGAACTCGGCGCCGTGCAGAACCAGAGCCGTGACTGGGTCACCGACAAATTCAACATCACCGTTGGCTATGACACCGATATCGACTTTGCTCGCAAACTGATCAAGCGAATTGGCCTGGAACTGGCGGAAGATCCGGAGTTCAAACACTGGGTGATCGAACCGATCAAGATGCAGGGGGTGCAGGAGTTCGGCGAGTACGGCATCGTCTTGAGGGTCAAGGTCACGACCAGACCTGGAGGCGCCTTCAGCATGAAAGGCAGGTTCTTCTTGCGCCTCCGCCAGGCCTTCAAGGAGCAGGGCATCGAGCTCCCATTCCCGACCGTTCACGTCCAGGGGCTGCAAGACCCGCATGGGACAGAGAATGCGCCTTTGGAGATCACACCCGAATTACGAATGGCCGTCGCCCAGTCGCACACCAATCGGCGCAGAAAAAAAGCGAGCACAACGGAGTAGGACGCCGTGATACCGGCCGGCCGCAACACGGCTTTCCGCGCAAAACCAGGACCCACGACACCACGCTAGTCGGAACTGCCGATAGCGGTGACGCGATCGCCGCCAACCAGCACCAGCGTGGCGTTTCTGAGGCCAAGCTTGACGAAAAGAGCAGATACGCTGGCCTTTCCGCAAGGCTCAGAGCGCAATCCAGGCGGTCTTGAGGTCGACAAATTTCTCCAGCGCATGCAGCGACTTGTCACGGCCGAAACCGGACTGTTTGACGCCGCCAAGCGGCACGGTGATATCGGCTCCGCCATAGGTGTTGACGTGGACGACACCGGCGTTGATGGCGCGCACCATGCGATGGGCCGTGGAAAGATTGGCGGTCCACACCGCCGAGGCAAGTCCGTAGACAGTGGAGTTGGCGAGATGCACCGCCTCCTCCTCGGTCTCGAAGCGCATCACGCCGAGCACCGGTCCGAACACCTCCTCGCGCGCCAACTGCATCTCTTGCGTCACGTTCTCGAAGATCGTCGGCGCCATGTAGCTGCCGCCAGTCTCGGTCAGTATCCGTTCGCCACCGGCGACGAGACGGGCGCCTTCGGCTTGCGCCATGGCGACGAAGCCGAGATTCTTGTCCAGCTGTTCGGCGCTCGATACCGCACCGATATCGCTGGCGAGATCGAGCGGGTCGCCGACCTTGAGCCGCGTGGTTGCCGAGACAAGTTCGTCCATGAAAAGATCATAGACCGACGACTGGACGAGCAGACGCGAGCCCGCCACGCAGACCTGGCCTGAATTGCGAAAGATGCCGTTGGCCGAGACGACCGCCGCCTGCTTCAGGTCCGGAGCGTCGGCAAAGACGATGTTGGGCGACTTGCCGCCAAGCTCGAGGAAGACCCGCTTCAAATTGGAACGGGCGGAGTATTCGAGCAGCCGCCGGCCGACCGGCCCCGATCCGGTAAAGGCGATGGCGTCGACATCCATGTGGAGGCCAAGCGCTTCGCCGGCGACAGCACCATGCCCGGTAACGACGTTGAACACGCCTTCGGGAAGTCCAGCCTCGCTTGCGAGTTCGGCCAGCCGCAGCAAGGTCAGCGAGGCGATCTCCGGCGGCTTGACGACGACGCTGTTGCCGGTGGCCAGTGCGGGCGCAATCTTCCAGGCGCCGATCATCAGCGGGAAGTTCCACGGCACGATGACGCCGACGACACCGAGTGGCTCCCTGTGGATCAGCCCGAGCACATTGTCGGCCGTCGGCGCGATCTCGCCATAGACCTTGTCGATCGCCTCGGCGTAGTAGCGGATGGTGCCGGCCGCCGACAGCGGCTCGGCCTTGTAGGCCATGCCGATCTCGGTGCCGTTGTCGCGCACGCCAAGCACGGCCAGCTCATCGACATGTTTTTCGATCAGCTCGGCAAATTTCGTCAGCACCTTCTTGCGAAAGGCAGGGGCGGCGCGCGACCATGAACCCTTCTCGAATGCTTTTCGCGCCGATCGGACCGCGCGATCGATGTCGGCGGCATTGCCGTCAGCGATGCTGGCAAAAGGGCGGCCGTCGATCGGCGAAATCACCGCCAGTGTCGCGCCGCTCGTCGCTGCGGCCTGTACGCCATCGATAAACAAGCCCCGCTCGCCGATCTCCGTCTTGCGCAGCGCGTCGATGGCATTCTGGCTGATCATTGATGGCGGACTCCCAGGGAAACATACAACGTGGTTGGCGCACGGAATTCCCAGCCGCGAAACACCGGCACCTTGCCCGGCACCAGGCTGAGATCGGGGAAGCGCAGGAGCAGCAGCCTTAACGCGAGGCACATCTGCTCGCGCGCGAAAAACCGGCCCGAACAGAAATGATGACCAAAGCCGAAGGCGGCATGATTACCTTCCCTGCGGTTGATGTCGAAGCGGTCTGGATCGGCAAAGCGGCTCTCGTCGCGGCTTGCCGAGGAGACAAGTGCAGCGACCGCGGCGCCGGCAGGGATGGTTACGCCGCCAAGCTCGACCGCCCGCGTCGTCTGCCGCGTCTGGGTTCCGATCGGCGCCACCCAGCGCAAGCCTTCATCGACAGCCCTGGGCACAAAGGTCTCGGGATCGGCGAGCACCTGCCGCAATTGTTCGGGATGCGCAAGCAGGCCGGCGAGGATCGAACCGGCACCATGTCCGGGCTCCTGCATGCCGCCAAGCAGAATGACCTTGATGCTCGGCATCAAGAAATCGATCGGCCGCGTCGTGCCTTCCGGCATGCCGTCATGCAGCATATGCGACAGCGCCGAGCCGTCGGGGGCGCGCGCCAGTCTATCCAGAGTCGGCCGGATGGCTGCGCCGACCTCGGCGCTGATCGCGTCGGCGATCTCTTGCCGTTTTGGGTCGTTCTCGAAATTGATGGCGCCCTGCGCAAGGCCATAGAACCAGCGGCGCAGCGTCGGCATGTCGATGTCGGCAAGGCCAAGCGAGCGCGCCAGGCTGAGCATCGACACCGGCTCGAAATAATCCGCCATCAGCTCGGCGGAGCCTTGTTCGGCGATCCGGTCGAGAAAAGGTTCGGCAATCGACCGCACGAGGTCGCCGGCATAGGCGGCGACGGTGCGCGGCCGGTATTTCGGATCGACGCCTTGGCGCAGCTGTCTATGCGTTTCGCCGTCGGTGGTCAGGATGGTCGGCTTGCCGAACGAGCGTTCGACCGGAGACGTACCGACGACGGCGGAGAAGATGTCGGGTGACTTTGCGACGGTCTCGACGTCCTTCCAGCGGGTGACGAACCAGAGATTGACCGCCGGCACGAAAGCGACAGGCGCACTGCGCCGCAGTTCCGCATAGATCGGATACGGATCGGCTTCCAGCGCCTCAACGGTGATGCTCTCGGCAAAGCTCAACGCCGTTACTCCCTTGCGATGGAAAGGGGCGGCGCCGAACGCGCTACCCCTTGTCCTTTGTCCTAGTCCTTCAGCGGCACGCCGAGATTTTCGAAGGCAACCGGATCCCGGCTCTTCAACGCACCGGCAAGCAGCAGGCCGATCACCGCGGCAATCAGCACCAGCCCCGGCAGGAACACGCCAAGGAAGCCACCGGCCCCGGACAGGCTGCCGAAATTAATGACGATCAGGTAGATGATGACGACGAAAGCGATGAAGGCCAGCCCAGGCAGGATGGTGGTCTTCAGCGCATTCTCCTGCGTCGACGGGTTGGCGCGGAAGTACATCACCACGGCGAGCGAGGCCACCGCCATCATGACGATGACTCCCAGCGTCGCGACATTGGTCAGCCAGGAAAACAGCGCCAGCACCGGATCGAGGCCGAGTACCGCGAACAGTCCGATGACGATCGCGGCCAACACGCTCTGGATGACGGAAGCGACATGCGGGCTCTGGTGCACTGAATGCGTCACGCCGATCGCTTCAGGCAACAGCTTCTCGCGGCCCGAGACGTAGATGTAGCGGGCAACCGCGTTGTGGAACGCCAGCACGCCGGCAAACAGGCTCGACACGAACAGGATGCCCATGGCGTGCGACAGCATGGTTCCGGCGTAGCGGTCGGACAGGCCGAACAGGAAAGTCGTCGGATCCTGAAGCGCCTGCAGTGCGGGCAACAATTTGTCGACGCCGGCGCCGACCGCCATCAGCCAGGCCGTGACCATGTAGAAGACGCCGATCAGCAACACTGAGAAATAGGTGGCGCGCGGAATGGTCACCTTGGGGTCGCGGGCTTCCTCGGCGTAGATCGTCGTCGCCTCGAAACCAATGAAGGCGGCGAAACAGAACAGGATGGCGATGGCGGGCGAGCCGCTGACGATCTGGCTCCAGCTGAACGGCGCCGCCGAGAGACCACTGTCGCCACCGGTATTGAGGATGGCGAGGTCTAGCACCAGCACAACGATGTATTCGCACAGCACCAGCACCGTCAGGATCTTGGCCGACAGGTCGACCTGGCGGTAGCCCAACACCGCGACGATGGCGACGGCGATGAAGCTCCACACCCACCAGGGCAGGTCGATGCCCCAGCCGGCGAACAGGCCGGCGGTCGCGGCCCCCAGCAGGCCCATGACCCCGATCTGCATGGCGTTGTAGGACAGGATCGCGATGATTGCGGTTGCGCCGCCGGCAAAACCGCCGAGCCCGCGCGCGGCATAGGCATAGAAGGCGCCGGCATTGCCGACATGGCGCGACATGGCGACGTAGCCGACCGCAAACAGCAGCAGCAACACGGTCACGATAAGATAGGTTCCGGCAAAGCCCGCCCCATTGCCCATAAGCATGCCGAGCGGCGTGCCGCCGGCGACCGCGGTGAGCGGCGCCGCCGCCGAAATCACCATGAAGGTGATAGCGCCGACGCCAAGACTGTTCTTGCGCAGCCTGTTGGCGGGCGCCTGTTCCGAAACTGCTGACATTTGTCCCTCCAGTTTTACGAACCCCTGGGTTCGCGGCCGCTCGGCCTGTTCCCTGAATGCGTCGGTTCATTATTTGAACCCTTATTTTGAATATAGACTTGCAAAGAATGCCGATGCCTGTCAAGTTAATTCACACATTAAGTTTCTATCCGAGCGGGAGGCTGGATGGGTACGGTCGGCAAGGCGATTTCACTTCTGGAGCTGTTCACGGCGGACGAGCCCGAGCTCGGACTTTCCGATCTCGCGCGGCGGTGCGCCTTGGACAAGGCGACGACGCGGCGGCTGCTGGTGGCGCTTGGCGGCCATGGTTTCGTCGAGCAGGATGCCGGCACGCGGCACTATCGCCTCGGCGCCGGCCTGTCGCGGCTGGCGCGTATCCGCGAAGCCTGCTTCCCGTTCCTGCAAACGGCAATTCCCGTGGCGCAGGATTTGGCGGGTTCGACAACCGAGACGGTGCATCTGTCGGAATTCGGCGTCGACAGGCTGATCACCGTTTATGTCGAGCATTCAAGCTGGGCAAACCGGGTGAACATCGATGTCGGCCAGCTTCTGCCGCTGCATTCCACCGCCTCCGGCATCGCCTATCTCGCCTTCGCCGACAACGCGACCGTGAAAGCATGCCTGACAGGTTCGCTTGAGGCCTTCACCGATCATACCCTCGTCGAGCCGGCCGCCATTTCAAAGTCGATCGGCGAGGCGCGCGACCGCGGCTATTCGATCTGCGACCAGGGCCATGAGGACGGCGTGATCGGCGTCGCGGCTGCAATCCGCGCCGCCGATGGTCTTGCGCTGGGGACAATTGCGGTGGCAGCCCCGAAGGCCAGGACGACACCGGCTACGATCGTGGAACGAGGGCTTGCGGTTGTGACCGCGGCACGGGAGATTTCGATGCGCCTCAATGGCGAAAACCTGCAAACCCTGAGGAGGCAGGCCTGATGTCTGCAGATATGGCGACGCCCCGCATCCTGGTCATCGGCACGGGCGACACCAAGACCGACGAACTGCTGTTCATGAAAGCGTGTATCGAGGCATCCGGTGGCCGCGCCGTGATGATGGATGTCAGCGTGCTGGGCGCCCCCGCCTATAGTCCCGATCACGACAAGCATGCCGTTGCGCGGGCCGCTGGCGTGACGATGGCCGAAATCGTCTCGAGCGGCGACGAAAACACCGCCATGACATTGATGGCCGTCGGCGCCGTTCAGCTGGTGCGCCAGCTTCACCAGCGCGGCGAGATCGACGCCTTCATCGCCATCGGTGGTTCGATGGGAACCGATTTGGCGCTCGATGTCGCGCTGTGCCTGCCGCTCGGCGTGCCGAAATTCGTCGTCTCGACCATCGCCTACTCGCATCTCATTCCGCCCGAGCGCGTCGCGCCCGACCTGATGATGATCCTGTGGGCAGGCGGGCTCTACGGCCTCAACACCATCTGCAAGCTGGTCCTTTCCCAGGCCTGCGGCGCGGTGGTCGGTGCGGCGAGGATCGTGCTTGCATCCCGTGCTTCGGCCCCGGCGGTCGGACCGACCATCGGCATGACTTCGCTGGGCAGCAGTTGCCTGCGCTATATGAAGACGCTGAAGCCGGCGTTGGAGCAGCGCGGCTATGACGTCGCAGTCTTTCACACCACCGGGATGGGGGGCCGGGCCTTCGAATCGATCGCCAGCCAGGACCATTTCTGCGCGGTGTTCGACTTCAGCCTGCAGGAGATCACCAATCATCTTGCCGGTTCGGTCGTCAGCTCCGGCGCCGACCGGCTCGAGAATGCCGGCGCCCGCGGCATTCCGCAGATCGCAGCCCCTGGCGCCGTAGACATGGTCGATTTGCCGACCTGGCAGGCGCTGCCGACAAAGTTCGCGCAGCGGCCATTCCATGCTCATAACAGGTTGATCGGCTCGATCACCGTCGATGCCGCCGACCGCCGTGAAGTCGCCAGGACCATCGCCGCCAAGCTCGGTGCGTCGAAGGGGCGCTCCGCTTTCATCCTGCCCTCCGGCGGCATCCAGGAATGGGATGCGCAGGGCGAGCCGCTGTACGAACCCGAAGCCCTCGCGGCGTTCACCGATGAGATGCGCAAGGCCATTCCCGCCGGCGTCGAGTTCCACGAGATCGACGCCCACATCAACAGCGACGAGTTCGTCGGCAAGGCGCTCGAAATCTTCGACCGCTGGGTCGAGGAAGGCATCATCCCGCGCGGCATGCCGGCCAAGGGAGTGGCTGCGTGAGCGCTGTTCCTGCCCAGGCGCTCGTCCTCGATTTCGGCGGCGTCGTCACCCGGACCCTTTTCGAGACCCATGCCTTGACCGAACAGGCGCTCGGCCTCGCGCCGGGAACGCTGCAATGGCACGGGCCGTTCGACCCGGATTCAGATCCGCTGTGGCGCTCCATGCAGGCCAACGACATCAGCGAGCGCGATTATTGGCGCACCCGCACCAGCGAAGTCGGCCGGCTCGTCGGCGAGAACTGGCAGGCGATGGAGACATTCGTCCAGCGCGCACGCGGAGCCGAGCCGGAAAAGATCGTGCGGCCCGAAGCCGTCCGCGCAATCCGGACCGTGCATGCGGCGGGATTTCGCCTGGCGATCCTGTCCAACGAGCTAGATCTGTTCTATGGCGCCGGCTTCCGTCAGCGGCTGCCGCTGCTCGAGCTGTTCGACACCATCGTCGACGCCACCTATACCCGCATCCTCAAGCCCGATCCGCGCGCCTATGCCTTGGTGACCGAGGCGCTCGGCCTGCCTGCCGGCACCTGTGTGTTCGTTGACGACCAGCAGCGCAATGTCGATGGCGGCCGTGCCGCCGGCATGCGCACCGTTCATTTCGACGTCGCGCGGCCGGCACTTTCCTATGCCGAGGCCCTCGGCCATTTCGACCTCATCCCCTGAGACATTTGCGGAGCCTTGCGATGCGCGACATCAATTTCCTCACCGAGAAAAACGCCAAGCCGATCTGGCATCCGATGGCACACCCGGCCGAGATGCGGGCCAACCCGCCAAAGGTGATCATGAAAGGCGAAGGCGTGATGGTCACCGACATCAACGGCAACACCGTGCTCGATGCGGTTGGCGGCCTGTGGAACGTCAATCTCGGCTACTCCTGCGACCCGATCAAGAAGGCCATCGCCGACCAGCTCAGCGCCCTGCCCTACTATTCCGGGTTTCGCGGCACGTCGACCGGCCCGTCGATCGAGCTCGCTTACGAACTCAGCGAATGGTTCGAACCGGAAGGCATGGTGCGGACCTTCTTCACCTCGGGCGGCTCGGATTCGGTCGAAACCGCACTGCGGCTCGCCCGCCAATACTGGAAGATCCGCGGCCAGGGCGACCGGACAAAATTCCTCGCGCTGAAGAAGGGCTATCACGGTACCCATTTCGGTGGCGCGTCAGTCAACGGCAACGCCAATTTCCGCCGCAACTATGAGCCGCTTATGCCCGGCGTCTTCCACATTCCCGCACCCTGGACCTTCCGCAATCCGTTCGATGAGACCGATCCGGCGCGGCTGGGCAAACTGTGCGCCAAAGCGCTGGAGGACGAGATCGCCTTCCAGGGCGGCGACACCATTGCCGCCTTCATCATGGAGCCGGTTCTCGGCGCCGGCGGCGTCATCGTTCCGCATGACAGCTTCATGCCGCTGGTCCGCGAGATATGCGACCGCCACGAAATCCTGCTGATCGCCGACGAGGTGGTCACGGGCTTCGGTCGCACCGGCGCCTGGTCGGGTTCGCGGCTATCCGGCGTGAAGCCGGATTTTATGACCATCGCCAAGGCGATCACCTCGGGCTATTTCCCGCTCGGCGCCACCTTGATCGGCGCCAAGGTGGCCGACGTCTTCGAGGCCGACAAGACCAGCTTCGGGGCGATCGGTCATGGCTATACCTATTCCGGCCATCCTGTCGGCTGCGCGGCAGGGCTGGCTGCACTTGCCGAGACCAAGCGGCTTCGCCTGGACGAGAACGCAGCCGCGCGCGGCATCGAGCTCGCGGCGACGCTGGAGGGGCTAAAAGCCAAGCACGCGATCGTCGGCGACATCAGGTACAAGGGCCTGATGGCTGCGCTAGAGCTGGTCTCCGATCGCACGACGAAAAAGCCGGTGGACAAGAAGACCATGGCCGTGGTTTCGGAAGCCACTTATGACGCCGGCGTCATGCTGCGCGTGTCCGGCAACAACATCATCCTGTCGCCGCCGCTGATCATCGGCGCCGCCGACGTGGCAAAGATCGGCGAGGCCATCGATGCAGGTCTGTCGAGGGCCTGATAGACCCGCTGACGCAATGGAGTTTGGTACGCAATGACCCAATCTGAGAAGAACCCGAGCGAGGAAGCGCTCGTCAAGCGGCGTGCCCGCCTGCTCGGCGCGAAATCGCAATTGTTCTACGACGAGCCCGTGCACCTGGTGCGCGGCGAAGGCGTCTGGCTCTACGATGCCGACGGCCGCAAGTATCTCGATGCCTACAACAACGTCGCCCATGTCGGCCATTGCCACCCGCATGTGGTCGAGGCCTTGTGCCGTCAGGCAAGCCTGCTCAACACCCACACACGCTATCTGCACACCGCAATTCTCGACTATGTCGAGCGGCTGACGGCGACCTTCAATGCAAGCCTCGCCACCGCAATCCTGACCTGCACCGGCAGCGAGGCCAACGACATCGCGCTGCGCATGGCGCAGGCCGCCTCCGGCAATATGGGCATCATCGCCACCGACGCCACCTATCATGGCAACACGACGGCGGTTTCGCAGCTGAGCACGCGCATGCCTCCGATCCGCGGCCGCGCCCCCCATGTCAGGCTGGTGCCGGCCCCCGACAGCTATCGCCATCCCGATGCGATGGCCAATGGCAAGGCCTTTGGCGACGCCGTGCGTCAAGCGATCGCCTCGCTGGCACAGGATGGCATTGGCCTGTCTGGCATCATCTTGTGTCCGCTGCTCGCCAATGAAGGTTTCCCGGCTCTGCCCACCGGATTTTTCGACGACGCCTTGGGGGCCGTGCGCGAAGCCGGTGGTCTGGTCATCGCCGACGAAGTGCAGCCCGGCTTCGGCCGCACCGGCAGCCATTTCTGGGGCCATCAGCGCGCCGGCTTCGTCCCCGACATCGTCACCATGGGCAAGCCGATGGGCAATGGCCATCCGATCGCGGCCGTGGTCACCACCAAGGAGATACTGGCGACCTTCCGCGACGCTTTCCGCTACTTCAACACCTTTGGCGGCAACCCGGTCTCCTGCGCAGTCGCCAATGCCCTCCTCGACGTCATCGAACAGGAAAACCTTGTCGCCAACGCGCAAGACGTCGGCGCCTATGCGCTTGGCCTGCTGCGCCCGCTGGCCGATCGGCATGAGTGCATAGGCGAGGTCAGGGGGGCCGGACTGTTCTTCGGCGCCGAGCTGGTCCACGACCGCGACACGCGCGAACCGGCGCCCGACATTGCCGAGCAGGTCGCCAATCGCATGCGCCATCGCGGCGTGCTGATGGGCAAGACCGGCATCCACGGCAATGTGCTCAAGATCCGCCCGCCCATGCCGTTCTCGCGCGACAATGCCGATTTCCTGATCGGCCTGCTGGATGAGGTGCTGGGCGAAGTCGGCGGAGTGCCGGCGTGAATTCTGTTTCCACCCAATCCGAGCCCGAAACGGCCGCCGATGTCACGGAGCTTGCCAGGCGTGCGCTCGAACATTGGGGCGTCCGCAATTTTGAGCCGGAACTTCTGAAGCACCGCGAGAACGCCGTCTTCCGCGTGCGGCTGCCGGATGGCCAGCCGGCAGCCATGCGCATCCACCGGCTCGGCTACCACACGGACGCCGCGCTGCGTTCGGAACTGCAATGGATGGGCTTCCTGCAATCCGCCGGCGTCGCCACGCCGTCTTGCGTCGCAACACAGGCCGGCGATCCGTTCGTGCTTGTCAGCACGGCCGCCTCGGAGCAGCCCCGGCAGGCCGATTGCCTGAGCTGGCTGGAGGGCTGCGCCGTGGGCGCACGCGGCGTGCCACTGGTCTACACGCCCGACCAGTCGGTCCAGATCTTCACGGCGATCGGGCGGACCATTGCCCATATGCACAATGTCACTGCCTCCTGGACGCCGCCCGCGGGCTTCGCGCGCCATGCCTGGGACTTCGACGGCTTCTTCGGGGCGAACCCGGTCTGGGGCCGGTTCGAGACCTCGCCCTTTCTCGATGGTCCTCGCCGCGCGCTGGTCTTGCAGGCGCGCGACAACGCAGTGAAGGCGCTGTCGGAACATGAGCGCAGCGCGCGCAATTTCGGCATCATCCACGCCGATCTGGTGCGCGAGAACGTGCTCATCCATGACCGTGCCGTACGCATCATCGACTTCGACGATTGCGGCCATGGCTGGCACATGTACGACCTTGCCGTCGCCCTCTACCAGAACCGCGAGGAGGCGATCTACCCGCTGATCGAAACCGCTTTGCTTGACGGCTACCAGCAAGAGCGTGCGCTGACCCCGCAGGACATCGCCGCATTGCCTCTATTCGCCGCCTTGCGTGCCTTCGCGTTTCTTGGCTGGGTGCAAAGCCGCGTCGAAGGCGACATCACCAGGGATGTCGGCTTGCGCATGTCGACCATCGCAGCCGATGTGGTGATTGACTACTTGCGCGGCGAACAGCCCAACTGACGAGCCGATGAGAGCCGTCAGCTCTTGGCGAAATGGATGCTGACCGTTCCCGAGCTGCCGAAGTCGGCGACGATCGTATCGCCGGGCCGCGCCTCGACCGGGCGCACGAACGATCCGGACAGCACCACCTCGCCGGCCGCGATGGACATGCCGTAGCGGGCGAGCCTGTCCGCCAGCCAGGCAATGCCCATCGCGGGATGGTTGAGCACGCCGGCGCCAAGCCCGGTCTCCTCGACCTCCGCATTGCGCGAGACGATGGCGCCGATCCAGCGCATATCGGCTTCATCGGGTCGTTGCGGCCGGCCGCCGATGACAATGCCGGCATTGGCGGCGTTGTCGGAAATCGTATCGAAGAAAGTGCGCGCCTTCTTTGTCTCGGCATTGACGCGTTCGATGCGCGTGTCGAGGATTTCGAGCGCCGGCGTGATATAATCGGTGGCGTTGAGCACGTCGAAGATGGTCACGCCTGGGCCCCTCAGCGGCGCCTTCATGACGAAGGCTATCTCGGCCTCGACGCGCGGCTGGATGAAGCGGCCGACGGGTATCGTCGCGCCGTCGTTGAAGAACATGTCGTCGAACAGCACGCCCGAATCCGGCGTGTCGATGGCGAGCGCATATTGCATCGCCTTCGATGTCAGGCCGATCTTCCAGCCCTTCGGGGTCAGCCCGGCATCGGTCTTGCGTTTCACCAGCGCTGCCTGGACGCGATAGGCATCCTCCATCGTCGCGTCGGGAAAGTCGAGGCTGAACAGACGGATCTGGCGGCGCGAACGCTCGGCTTCGAACAGCCTTGCCGCGGCATCTTCAACTTGCTCGGGGGTCACGATGCTGCCTCGTCGACGACGCCGTTGCGGAGCACGCCGATGCCGTCGGCTTCGACTTCGATCACGTCGCCCGGCTTCAGCCAGATCGGCGGGTCGAAGCGGGCGCCGGCGCCGGTCGGCGTACCGGTGACGATGATATCGCCTGGCACCAGCGTGGTGAAGGTGGAGACATAGGCGATGATCTTGCGGAACGAGAAGATCATCCGGCTGGTGCGGTCCTGCTGGCGCAATTCGCCATTGACGTGGGTGGTCAGCGCGATGTCGGCAATCTGCGCCTCGTCGGTGAACGGCACCAGCCACGGACCGAGCGAGCCGGTGCGGTCGAAATTCTTGCCCTGCGTGACGTTGAACTTGGCGTGCCGTACCCAATCGCGAATGGTGCCTTCGTTGCACAGGGATAGTGCCGCGATATGGTCAAGCGCATCCCTCTCGGCGATGCGTCGTCCACCCTTGCCGATGACGATGACGATCTCGCCCTCATAGTCCAGCTGCGGCGATTCCGGCGGCCGCACCAGCGGCGCGTTGTGGCCGACGAAGGAGCGGGGGAAGCGGATGAACAGCGACGGGTTGGAAGGCGCGGCCTGGCCGTCCTTGTACTCTTCGTTGCGGTCCGGGTAGTTGACGCCGACGCAGATGATCTTTTCCGGCGACGGCACAGGGATTTCATAAGCGATGGCGCCGACTGGAAAATCGACGGCGTGGGCTTCGGCCTCTTCCGCCAGCCGCCGTAGCACGCCGGCCTCGATCACTTCGCGCAGCGTCGGCCACTGGCTGTGCCGCGCCGACAGGTCGACGACGCCCTTATCTGTGACCACGCCATAGCGCGTCTTGCCGCCGACGGTGAAGGTGGCGAGCCGCCCAGGTGCAGTCATCCCGGTCTCCGTCAGGTTCGCGTCTGTGGTCACGGTGCGATGATCGGCGACGCCGTCAAATCCGGTTTGCGTGCGGCCGCGCCGGCAAAGGTGCTGCCCTCCTCGAACCAGCTTTTCGGCGCCGGCGCGCCCCACAGCGTCTGGCGCTGCGGGTCCTTGAGGTCCCACTTGATCGGCTCCAGATCCGGATCGACCGTCTGGTAGTCCGAGCAGTAGATCTCGATGCGGTGATTGTCCGGGTCTCTGACATAGAGGAAGAAGGCGTTGGAAATGCCATGCCGGCCGGGGCCGCGCTCGATATTTGCGAGGTAACCCGTCGTCGCCATCAGATCGAGCAGGTCGATGATGTTGAGCGGTGTCGGCACCCAGAAGGCGACGTGATGCAGGCGCGGACCCACACCGTTGGTGAAGGCGATGTCGTGGACGCCGCCCTTGCGGTGCGTCCAGGCCGCCCACAGCTTTCCGCTACTGGCATCCTCGGTGTATTCGGTGACGCGGAAGCCAAGCTCGTTGTAGAAGGCGACGGACTCGTCGACATTGGGCGAGAAGCAGTTGAAGTGGTCGATGCGCAGCGGCTTCACGCCCTTGTAGAGCGCATATTTCTGATGAATCGGCGGCAGCCTTTCCATTTGGGCAAAGAACTCGAGCGGAATGCCGTGCGGGTCGCGGGTGCGGAAGGTGCGCGACTGGTACGGTCGCTCGACCCACTCGACCGGCAGGCCTTTTGCCTTGAAGAAGTGCTCGGCCTTGTCGAGATCCTCATCCGAGAAAACCTTGAAGCCGAGATCGCGTGCTTCGGCGCTGCCGGCCCTCTTCAGCACGATGCAGTGGTGTCCGCGCTCTTCCAGGGCCCTTAGATAGATGGCGTCCGATGTCTCGTCGGTAACCTGCAGGCCGAGCGTGTCGACATAGAAGGCGCGGGATTTCGCAAGGTCGGTGACCGCCAGTTCGACATGGCTGAGGCGCACGATGTTGAAGGCGGGGTAGAGGTTTGGTTTGGGCAGTGGCATGCGATGTCCTCCGGTCAGCCGCCGAGTTTCTGGATCGCGTGCGCTGAAGTGGCGAAGGCGATGTTCTTCGTCTCCATGTAGAAATCGAAGGAATGGTCGCCGCCGTCGCGGCCGATGCCGGAATTCTTGACGCCGCCGAACGGCGTCGGCAAATGCCGCACATTCTCCGAATTGACCCAGATCATGCCGGCGTCCAGCGCATCGGTGAAGCGGAAGGCGCGGGTAACATCCGACGTCCAGAGATAGCCGGTCAGGCCGTATTGGGTGTCGTTGGCCAGCGCCAGCGCTTCGGCCTCGTCCTTGAAGGAAATGGCAGTCAGCACCGGCCCGAAAATCTCTTCCTGGGCAATGCGCATCCTGTTGGTGGCCCCGGTAAACAGCGTCGGGCTGACATAGCAGCCACCGCCCGGACCGGCGAACTTGCCGCCGCCGGCGGCTACCACCGCGCCTTCCGATTTGCCGATCTCGATATAGGAAAGCACCTTTTCCTCGTGCACCGGATGGATCAGCGGACCAACCACCGTTTTGGGATCGAGCGGATGGCCAACCTTGATGCGCTTTGCCTTCTCCGCAACCAGATCCGTGAATGTGTCGTAGACCGAGGCTTCGACCAGAAGCCGCGACGATGAGGTGCAGCGTTCGCCGTTGAGCGAGTAGATCATGAACACGGCCGCATCCGCCGCACGTTCGAGATCGGCGTCGGCGAAGACGATCACCGGGTTCTTCCCGCCCAGTTCGAAATGCACGCGCTTCAGCGTATCGGCGCCCTGTTTCATGATCATCGAGCCGGTGCGGCTCTCACCGACAAAACCGATCGCCTTGATGTCAGGGTGCTCGGTCAGCGCCTTGCCGGCGTGCTCGCCGAGGCCGTTGACCAGGTTCCACACGCCTTTCGGCAGGCCGGCCTCCTCGGCGATCTCGACCAGCAGGCGAGCGGTCAGCGGCGAAAATTCGGCCGGCTTGTGGACGACGGTGCAGCCTGCCGCCAGCGCCGGCGCGATCTTCCATGTCGACAGCATGAACGGCGTGTTCCACGGCGTGATGATGCCGACCGGGCCGATCGGCACGCGCGTGGTGATGTTGACCTGGCCTGCCGTGCGCAGCGTCTCGCCGTCGCGCGCTTCCGGCGCGCGGTCGGCGAAGAAGCGGAAATTCTCGGCGCCGCGCAGCGCGGCCTTGGCCATGAATTTCAGCGCCTGGCCGGTGTCCATGCACTCGACGAAGGCGATCTCCTCGGCGCGCGCTTCGATCGCATCGGCTATCTTGTGCAGCAGCTTCTTGCGCCCGTCGCCCGGCATGGCGGCCCAGGCCGGGAACGCCGCCTTTGCCGCCTTGGCGGCGCGGTCGATATCGGCGGCACTGCCACGCGCGACCTTGGCCAGCGGCTTGAGATCGACCGGCGACATGGCCTCGAAGGTCGAGCCATCCACCGCCGGCTCCGCTTCGCCGCCGATCTGGTTCAGCACGCCGTCGCGCTTGAAACGGGCCAGATAGGCCTCGGCCTTTTTCAGATTGCCTTCGAGGTCGGACATATCAGCTTCCGTCACTTGCCGCGCAGTCGCGGGTGGATTGCATTTTTCTTCCAGCTCAGGACCGGATCGATTTCCCTGATCTCCAGGGAAAGAGCGAAATGCGGGGTCTCGAACAGGGGGGCGAGGTATTCGCTCACGGCGGAGAAGACCGCCTCCCCGGTTCGTTTCTTGTCCTCGGCACTGCGGCCGGTTCCAATGCGAAACGACATGTCGAGAAAGGCGTTTTCCGGTAAGCTGTCGGCGATCGCATAGGCCTCCGCGCGGAAGGCCCGCACCCGCACCGCGCCGGTTTCAAACAGCCCGGTGCCGAGCACGGTGCGCAACACCAGCGCGCACAATTCGCTCATGTCGACCTTGGCATCGAGGTTGGCCGAATACTCGATGGAAAAGTGAGGCACCGCGTCTCGTTCCCCGGATTGTTCCACTGCTGTAGTTAACGCGTTAATTACATGCAGCATCACTGAAGTCAAGCCTTGCATCCAAGTTGAGGCGACGATACGGGATGGAAAGGTCAGGTTTTGGCGTGCGGTCCCGCCGACCGCCCGCATCATTGGGGACGCTGCTTCTTGCTGCCTGAAAACACCCGTCGTTCTCTGCCGATGGCGCTGCTCCATGCCCGCGAAGTGGTGATGGCGCGGTTTCGTCCAATGCTGGCGGCGCATGACGTGACCGAACAGCAATGGCGCGTGCTGCGCGTTCTGAGCGAGGCCGGCCCTGTCGAGGCGACGGAACTTGCCGATCGCGCTTCGGTGCTGCCGCCCAGCCTGACACGCATCATCAAGACGCTCGAGGGCCGAAAATTCATCACCCGCAACAAGGCGGAAGGCGATGGCCGCCGTGTCGTGCTGACGATCGCCCCGGCGGGTTCCGCCCTGATCGATGCCTTGTCGCCGGAACGCCTCGTCATCTACCGCGACATCGAACAGCGCTTCGGACATGAGAGGCTCGAGCAATTGCTCGATCTGCTGGAGAGCCTGATCGCCGGCGAGAGCTGATTGCTGCGGCTCAGCCGCCAAAGCTGCCAAGCCGCGTCGGCTGCGTGTAATTGCGGTCGACATAGAGCAAGGCCGAGCCGCCGCTGCCGTGCCTGACGTCGATAACGCGGCCGATCATGACATTATGCGTGCCGACGATGTGCACATCCTCGATCTCGCAATCGAAATTGACGATCGCATCGGACAGCGCCGGCGTCCCCGAGGTCAGCGTTTGCCAGCGCGCCGCCGAATAGCGTGCCTCCATGTCCCTGGTCGCGCCGGCGAACTTGCCGGCCAGGTGCATATGGTCATGCGTCAGCACGTTGACGCAGAAGCGCCGGTTGGCGAGGAACATGGCCGCCTGCGCCGAGCGTCCGTTCATGCACACCAGCAGTGTCGGAGGTTCGTCCGACACACTGCACATGGCGGTGGCGGTGAAGCCGCCGCGCCCGGCCGGGCCATCTGTCGTGACGATGTTGACCGGCGCGCAGACCCTTGCCATGGCGTCGCGGAAATCGGCCTTCGAAATCTGCGTGGCCATCTGACATCACCCAGCCGATGAAGCGAGCGGATTGAGCCAGGTATCTCCCGTCCAGCCATTCTCGTCATAGTCGGCCATGCAGGTATCGACCAGTTCTTCCATGGCCTTCAGCCGGCCGCCGCGTTCGGCGCCCTTCAGCACCTGCAGCCGCACCTCTTCCGGCGCACCGGCATAGTTGAGTTCGTAGAGCGCGTGGCGGCCGCCGAACTCGGTGCCGGTCGCGTCCCACAACAGTTTCATGATCTTGATGCGCTCGACATGGCCCATGTCGTTGGAACCGCGCACATATTGCGCGAGGTATTTGTCGATCTCGGGATTGTTGAAGTCGCGCACTGATGACGGCAGGTAGATCAACCCAGAAGCGATCACCCGGCGCACCGTGTCGATGACGCGCGGGTAGGCTTCCGACATGAAAGTCCGGTAGGCAAGGGCTGCTTCCAGGTTGGGCAGGACAGCGCCATTCGCCCAGGGGATCGGATTATAAGCCATGGCGTTGGAAAAGCTCCAGAACATGTGCCTGAGCGCGATGACCTCGCCCAGCGCCGCCTGGTTGCCTCGGAAGGCATCTCCGCCGGTGGCGCGCAGCGCCTTGGCCAGCAGGCCGGCGAGGAAGTCGAGCTTGACGGCAAAGCGTGTGCAGCCCTGGAAGCAATAGCCATGCATGAAGCCCGAAGCCGGATGGAAGGACAGGATTTTCTGCGCGTCGCGCAGCACCAGCACGTCCTCCCAGGGGATGAAGACATTGTCGAGCACCAGGATGGCATCGTTCTCGTCGAAGCGCGACGACAACGGATAGTCGAACGGAGCCGCCGCCGTGTTGGCCGTCTGCTCATAGGAGACGCGGCAGAACATCTTTACCCCCGGCGCATTCATCGGCACGATGAACATGACCGACAGCGACGGATCTTCGGTGACCGTCGCCGAACTCTGCGCCAGGAAATTGTAGTGGGTCAGCGCCGAGGACGTCGCCACCACCTTGGCGCCGGAGACATAGATGCCGGCGTCGGTCTCCTTGGTGATGTGGACGAAGACATCCTTCACCTGTTCGGCCGGCTTGTGGCGGTCGATCGGCGGGTTGACGATGGCGTGGTTCATGAACAGCACGGCTTCCTGCGCACGCTTGTGCCAGGCGAGCGCATTGTCCTTGAACGGGCCGTACCAGTCGGCATTGGCGCCGAGCGTGTTCATCAGTGCCGCCTTGTAATCGGGCGTGCGGCCCATCCAGCCATAGGACATGCGTGACCACTCGGCGATCGCGGTCTGCTGGGCCGCGAGTTCGCCGGAGGATTTGGCAACGCGGAAATATTTGTGGGTGTAGCCGCCCGAACCGGTATCGGTAGGCGAGGTCAGCGTGCCCTGCCGCTTGGGATCGTGCAGCGCATCATAGAGGCGCGCCAGCGACCGCGCCGAATTGCGCATCGCCGGATGGGTGGTGACATCGGCGATGCGCTCGCCGTTGATGTAGACCTCGCGGCCGTCGCGCAAGCTCTCCAGATACTCGGCCCCGGTGAACGGGCGCCCATTGTCGGCACGAAAGTCTTCCGATCGCATGATGTTCCTCCACTTATGGCATCAACTCTAGCGCTCCTGGCAAGGATCGGTTAGGACGTAACGGCAAAACCGATTGGACTTTTTCCGGCGCCATGAGCCTCAATTCCATTCCTGATTTCTTTGTCTATGGCGAGCCGGTGCGGCCGCTTGATGTCGGCTTCCTGCATGTCGAGACGGTGCTTGCGCGCAGCAACATTCATCTCGGCCAGGTTGCCGCGCACAAGCATCCGCAAATGGGCCAGATCACCTACTGGACCAGCGGATCCGGCACCTACCGCATCGAAGACCAATCCTGGGACTTTTCGGCACCGGCCGTCAGCTTCGTGCCGAGCACCATCGTGCATGGCTTCTCGATCGGGCCCGGCACCGACGCCATCGTCGTTTCGGTCGCCGATGATGCGCTTGCGGCAATAGCCGCTCACAGCCTGCTGCCATTGGACCGGCCGGTCTTTGCCGATAGCCTTCCTCAGCACGTCGCGTGGAAAAGGCTGGCGGCGGTGCTGGAGATGATCGCCGCCGAATATGCCGAGGCGCAGGCCGGCAGTGACAAGACCCTGCCGGCGCTGATCGCCGTCGCGCTCTCGCACATCGCGCGCCTTGGTCCCGAGGTAATGGATGCCACCGGTTCTTCCGATGCTGCATTGGCGCGCGGCTTGCGCCGTCTGGTCGATGCGCATTTCCGCGACAACTGGCCCGTCGACCGCTACGTCGGGGCGCTGGCCACGACACCGCATCTTCTCGACAAGGCCGCCCATACGGTGCTTGGCAGCGGCGTCAAGCGGCTCATGGGCGAGCGACGGTTGCTGGAGGCCAAGCGGTTGCTGCTGTTCACCGTGCGCACCGTCGAGGACATCGCCTACGAAATCGGCTTCGAAGATCCGGCCTATTTCTCACGCTTCTTCCGGGAGCGGGTTGGCCAGGCGCCCGCCGCCTGGCGCCGCGCGCAGCTGGGGCAGAGTTGAAGCTTCCGCGCCGGCCAGGATCAGGCGTTTGGGCCGACACGCCGGCCAGGCACGGCGCCGCCGAGTTGATCCACCTGTTGATAGGTGTTGCCGCGCAGCATCACCCCGCACGGCGCGGCGCATCGAGATTGATGTCGCCGCGAAACTTGCTGGTGTTTTTTGTCGCTTCCAAACGGTTCGTTATTTGAACCACCAATTTACGTGCTATGAGCGGACTGCAAGGTGGATTGGCTTCCGTCCCATGCGAAGTATCTTGAGGATGCACGATGAGCACAGTCGGCAAAGCGATATCGCTGTTGGAGCAGTTCACGCTCGGCGAACCGGAGATCGGCCTGTCCGAGCTCGCCCGCAAAACCGGCCTCGACAAGGCAACGGCGCGGCGCCTGCTGATGGCGCTGGCCGACCACCGCCTGATCGAACAAGAGCCGGCAAGCCGCCGCTACCGGCTCGGCGCCGGCCTGTCGCGGCTGGCCCGCTTTCGCGACGCGCATTTTCCCTTCGTGCGCGTGGCAGCACCTGTGGTTCGCGAGCTGGCGCTGGAAACCGGCGAGACGGTGCATCTGTCGGAATTCAGCGCCGGCGCACTGCTGACGGTCCATGTCGAGCTCTCGGCAAAGGCCAACCGGGTCAATGTCGATGTCGGCCAGGTGCTGCCCTTGCACGGCACCGCCTCCGGCATCGCCTTTCTCGCCGCTTCGCCTCGGGAAGCGGCCGAGGCCTATGTCGACAAGCCGTTGCCGACCTTCACGCCACACACGGTGACGCAGCCCGAAAGGCTGATGAAGGCGATCCGGCTTGCCGCCAAGCGCGGCTATTCCTCGAGCTCCCAAGGCTATGAAGAAGGCGTGCACAGCATAGCCGCGGCAATCCTCGGCTCCGATGGGCGTCCTCTCGGTGCGCTCGCGGTGGCCTCGCCTGTGTCACGCGCCGATGACAGCATGGCAGCCAGCCAGGGCGAAGCGGTGATCCAGGCGGCGCGGCTGATTTCAGCGCGCCTGGCCGGCGAAGCCTGACATCTCTACCGTCGCAGGGGAGATGATTAGCGGGTTAAGTTCCCAGCGGCGCACCGGCCTTGCCGCGAGACCGGAACGCTTCGTCTGGGACAGGCGGCTGGAGCGCAGCAAGGAAGAATTGTTGTCGCCCGCCCGCGCGTCGCCCACGATCTCGGAAATCGCCTTTGCCTGCGGGTTCAATTCGAGTGCGCATTTTTCGCGCGCGTTCGAGAGCCGGTACGATGTGGCCCGCGGGAGTTGCGCCAGAGGCTGAGGGCGGGTGCATTAAGGGGTGGGCCGTTTGCCGGATCTCGGAGAGCGCCCTAGCTCGCCGAAAGCCGGCATCCTGCAGCAAGTTCTACATATTGGCAGCGGTTGGCCGCACGATCACTTAGTTGACGTCGACGCCATCGGGTTGATCAAGCGCAAAACGGATCGCCCGTGCACTGGCATCCGGTGTGAGCGACTTCTGCCGCCATTCTTTCAGAGCCGTGGCGACCTGAGGATCGCTGATATCGTCGCCCAGTTCGGTTGCGGTCACTCCGGGGGAGATGATCGTGGCGCGGATGTCGTCATGCTCCTGCCGCAGCCCCTCGGTGATTGCCCAGACGGCATATTTCGTGCCGCAATAGACCGCCGCGGTGGGCAGCACGATATGCGCACCGACCGAGGCGACATTGACGATATGCCCATTCTTCTGGGCGACGAAGCGCGGCAGCACCGCGGCGATCCCGTTCAGCACGCCGCCGATGTTGACATTGATCATGCGAGACCACTCATCGCGCTTCAGCGCGGCAAGCGGCGACAGCGGCATGACGCCGGCATTGTTGACCAGCACATCGATCTGCCCGAATTCGGCATGAGCGGCATCGGCAAAGGCGTGGAAATTCGCCGCGTCAGTCACGTCGAGTTCGCGCCACGCGACGCCTTTGCCTATTTCTGCGGCCAGCGCCTTGAGCCGCTCGGTGCGGCGGGCCCCGATGAACAGTCTGGCGCCGGCACCGGCAAGTTCCCGAACCGTCGCTTCGCCGATGCCGCTGGAGGCGCCGGTGATGAGTACAACCTTGTCTTTAAGTCCCGTCATGATCGTTCCTTTTTCGCTGCGGTGACGGGGAGATAGATGGCGGCGAACCGGCAAAGGGCGGTAGCGTGATCGTCCAAAGAGTTTGCACGATCCTCCAAATGAACTCGAAATGCCTTGCAACATTTCGCGCCATGAAGATTATGCGGCATGGGGAAAATCAATGAACTCGCCGAGCTGATCACCCGCTTTGCGCCGAAATCTGGCATGGCCGGCACTGCGGTGCCGCGGCTGTCGCTCATTCGCGCCAACCAGCCCAGTGCACCCGTGCCTGCGGTCTACGAGGCGTCGCTTTGCATAATCGCCCAAGGATCGAAGCGCGTCTCGCTGGCCGACCAGAGCGTGGTCTATGACGCATCGAGCTACCTGCTCGTCTCGGTCGACCTGCCGCTGGTCGGGCATGTGTTGGAGGCGAGCCCGGCGGCGCCCTACCTCTGTTGCAAGATAGATTTTGATTCCACCGCGCTGGCCGAACTGCTTGTGAAAGAAGGACGTGCATCCCCCAGCAGGGATCTGCCGGTGTTAGCTGCCTATCCAAGTGACCCCGACCTGATTGATGCCGCCTGTCGGCTTGTCAGGCTGCTCGATCGCCCCGAGAGCATCACCGTGCTGGCGCCGCTGATCGAACGCGAAATCCTTTACCGGCTCCTCACCGGACCGCACGGTGACACGCTTCGCCAGATGGCGTCGGTGGACAGCCACTTGAACCAGGTCAGCCGCGCCATCGCCACGATCCGCAATCATTTCCAGGCACAACTGCGCATCGAAGAGATTGCGGCGGCATCGGGCATGAGCGCGTCGTCCCTTCATGCCCATTTCAAGGCGATTACGCGCATGACCCCGCTCGAATACCAGAAGCAGCTGCGCCTGCAGGAGGCGCGAAGGATTATGCTTGCCGGCGGCGCAAACGCAGGCACGGCCGGGTTCGCGGTGGGCTATGACAGCCCTTCGCAGTTCAGCCGAGAATATCGTCGCCTGTTCGGTGCGCCGCCCCGGAAAGATATTGACCGCCTTCAGGCGACACCCAGTTCGGCTGCGGCTTATTGAGTTTTCCGAGCGGCATGCGCCAGCCATGGCTGGTCAGAAGCCAGCCGCCTCCAGGTGGCGAAGCGTCCGATCATGCTCGGTAGAACTCCCGGTACCATTCGACAAAGCGCGGAACCCCTATTTCGATCGGGATTTTGGGCTTGAAGCCAGTCGCCTCCTCGAGCGAGCTGACATTGGCGAAAGTTGCCGGAACGTCGCCTGGCTGAAGTGGCATGAGGTTGCGGTTTGCCTTGCGTCCCAGCGCGTCTTCGAGCACCTCGATCAATCGGTTCAGTTGAACGGGCGAATTGCCGCCGATGTTGTGAATCCTGAACGGGGCGTTGCTGGTCGCTGGGTCTGGCGCGACACTTTTCCACTCAGGATTGGGTGTCGCGGGTTGCTGCATGACGCGGATAATACCTTCGACAATGTCGTCGATATAGGTGAAATCCCGCTGCATGTTGCCATAGTTGAAGACCTCGATCGGCTCGCCGGCGAGGATAGCCTTGGCGAAGATGAACAGCGCCATGTCCGGCCGCCCCCACGGACCATAGACGGTGAAAAAACGCAGCCCGGTGGTCGGCAGTCGAAACAGATGGCTGTATGTGTGCGCCATCAGCTCGTTCGCCTTCTTGCTTGCGGCGTAAAGGCTGAGCGGATGGTCCGCCGGATCGTGCACGGAAAACGGCATGCGGGTGCTGCCGCCATAAATCGAACTCGACGATGCATAGACCAGATGGCCGACCGACGCCTGCCGGCATCCTTCCAGGATGTTGACAAAGCCGCTGAGGTTGCTTTCCACATAGGCGTGCGGATTGCTGATCGAATAGCGTACGCCGGCTTGCGCCGCGAGATTGACGACAACCTCCGGCGCGGCCGAAAGGAAGAGCTCCGAAATACGGTCCCGCTCCGTGAGATCGGCATGCTCGAAACAAAAATTCGAAAACGCTTTCAGCCGCTCGAGACGAGCCTGCTTCAGGCTGACGTCATAATACTCGTTCATGGAGTCGAGGCCGATAACCTGGCGTCCTTCGGCAAGCAGCCTCAGGCAAAGATGAAACCCTATGAACCCGGCTGCGCCGGTGATCAGTATTGGCCTGCTTGATATCACTGCATATCCTAGCGTTAATTTCAGGCGAGCTTTACAAGCTCCAGTATTTTATGTTGTCGGGAACTTCATTGGGCTTGATGGCCGACTTGACATCGAACAGTGTCCCCCCCGGCCTGATCATTTGAAAAAGACGCGCTCTTTCGTTGGTGAGATATTGCCTGTGAGGCACCGCCAGAACAAGCGCCTGCAAATCGTTTATCTCATCGAGCGGCAGGATTGTTTCGCCGTGATCACGCCGAGCGGTTTCGACATCGGCAAGGGGATCATGGACTTTGGGGACAATTCCGAACTGCCTTAGTTCCTTGACCATGTCGAACACGCGGCTGTTGCGCAAATCCGGCACGTCCTCCTTGAATGTCAGCCCGAGAATGCCGACAGAAGCCCCTTTGACGGGCGTGTCAGAACCAATCAGCCGTTTGACAACCTGCTGGGCGACGAAGGCCCCCATGCCGTCATTGATGCGACGTCCGGCGAGGATGATCTGCGGATGGTAACCTTCGGCCTCGGCCTTGGCGGTCAAATAATATGGATCGACGCTGATGCAGTGGCCGCCGACGAACCCCGGTTTGAAGGGAAGGAAGTTCCATTTCGTCGACGCAGCATCAAGAACATCCTGCGTCCGGATATCGAGCCGCTCGAAGATCATTGCCAGTTCGTTCATCAGCGCGATGTTCAGATCGCGCTGGGTGTTCTCGATAACCTTCGCTGCCTCGGCCACCTTGATCGACGGGGCGCGGTAGACGCCGGCATCGATGATACGGCCATAAACGTTCGCGACGCGCTCCAGCGTCTCGTTATTCTCGCCGGAGACGACTTTGACGATCTTTTGCAGCGAGTGTTCCCGATCGCCGGGGTTGGCGCGTTCGGGCGAATAGCCGAGGGCAAAGTCGCGGGGATGTCGCAGGCCGGAAACCTGCTCGATGATCGGCCCACAGAAATCTTCGGTCACACCTGGATAGACTGTCGACTCAAAAACGACGACGGCGCCTTTGCTCACCGCCTCGCCGACGAGTTCGGACGCCAGTTTCAAAGAAGCTAGATCGGGAGCGCGATTTGCGTCGATAGGGGTTGGCACGGCGACGATGAAGAAAGTAGCGCCTTTCAACATCTCCCGGTCGGTGGTCAGCCCTATCGAGGTCTCCTTGAGCGCCGTTGCGTCAACTTCCCCCGTACGATCGACGCCGCCACGCAATTCCCCGATCCGACGCTCGCTGATGTCAAAAGCTATGGTGCCGGGGAAAACCTTCCCAAAGGCAATGGCTACCGGCAGGCCGACATAACCCAGGCCGATAACTGCAATGCGTTCGGACATCCGTGGGGTTCCTCGAGCCACCTGTTGAGCCGACGTGCTTGTATGGCAGGCTGTTGGCCAATTCAACGATGCTCTATCGCGAAGAGGAATGTCTCACGAAAAATGGTCGTTGCCATTTTCATGTTGCCATCCGCCAATGCCATCGATGTTGTGGATAAAATCCAGCAGGACCGGGTTTCGAGCCACTCTCTGCTGCGGATTGGGGTGAACCGTCAGGTTCTGCCGGCCATCTACGCAGCGGCGGCCCTGACGACAGGGCTGATATTCTCTGCTGCCAATCCATAGGCCACTATCGGCCTCAATCGTGCCTTCTGATCAAACCAAATGCCGGGATCGGAATTCGCATCGGCACCGAGCGGATCTGCGAAATTTCAGTTTGGTCCTTGTGCATTGGCTGCGGACACGTCGTATCCTGCGTGTGGCGACCGATATCTGGTCGATCAGCATTTGCCTGGGAGCAGAAATTGGCCAGACTCTATGACAGCCGCAGACGCATTCTCGTTACCGGGGGCGCAGGGTTTATCGGCTCGCATCTTATTGACCGCCTGTTGGAACGAGGCGACGAAATCTTGTGTGTCGACAACCTTTTCACCGGATCAAAGCGCAATATCGACCATTTGGCCAAGCATCCCCGCTTCGAATTCATGCGCCATGACGTGACCTTTCCGCTCTACGTCGAAGTCGATGAGATTTACAACCTGGCGTGTCCGGCCTCGCCTGTTCACTACCAGTACGACCCGGTTCAGACGATCAAGACCGCCGTGCACGGCGCCATCAATGTTCTTGGATTGGCAAAGCGGCTGAAATGCAAAGTCTTTCAGGCCTCCACCAGTGAGGTCTATGGTGACGCGTCTGTGCATCCGCAGCCCGAGAGTTACTGGGGCAATGTAAACCCGATCGGGCCGCGCTCATGCTACGATGAAGGCAAACGCTGCGCCGAAACGCTGTTCTTCGACTATCACCGACAACATGGCTTGTGGGTCAAGGTCGCGCGGATTTTCAATACGTTCGGGCCGCGCATGCACCCGGCAGACGGCAGGGTTGTCTCAAATTTCATCGTGCAGGCGCTTCGTGGTGAACCGATAACCATTTTCGGCGACGGCTCACAGACAAGGTCGTTTTGCTACGTCGACGACCTGGTGAGCGGCATGCTGCGCCTCATGGATACGGGGCCGGAGGTGACCGGTCCAGTAAACATCGGCAATCCAAGGGAAGTAACGATCAGGCGCTTGGCCGAACTGACGACGCAGATGACCGGATCAGGTTCGGATATAATTTACCGCGATCTTCCGCAAGACGATCCGCGGCACCGCCAGCCCGATATCACCCTTGCCAAAAGGCTTGTCGGCTGGGAGCCGACGGTGACTTTAGAAGCCGGGCTGCAACAGACGATCGACTATTTCAAAGCCCTGCTGCCGAAGGTTTCCACAAACTCGCCTTGACCCGGCACCGCAGTGCAACCGTCAAGTCTGACCGATCACCGTCGTGGTAGCGACGCCTTTTGCAGTCGACTCCGGTAGGCTTGAAGTTTTTCGAATTCTAATTATTTTAAGCTTGAAATTATTTTGAAGATCCATGGCGCTTCATCCGTCCGAGCCGGGACACCGGCATTTGGCGGAGAGCAGAAGGAGGAGGAAGATTTGCCGTTGTTCCGGAATAAAACTCCATGAACACAGCACGATTTTCCGAGAGTGTCACAGGCAAGATCGTCGATGGCGTTCTCATCGTCACGATCGAAAATCCGCCGGTCAACGCGCTGTCCCTCCATGTCAGGGCCGGACTGATGGCTGCGCTTGGGCGTGCGGCGTCGGATGAAGTGTCTGCCGTGGTGCTGACCGCCATTGGGCGCACCTTCATCGGTGGCGCCGATATCAAGGAATTCGGCAAGCCCGCTATCGGGCCCACACTGCCTGACGTGATCGAAGCGATGGAGAGCTTCGCCAAACCGATCGTCGCGGCAGTAGGCGGCGCGGCGCTCGGCGGCGGCTGCGAGATTGCGCTGGCCTGCCACTACCGGGTGGCCAGCAAGGCGGCCAGCTTCGGCCTGCCCGAGGTCAAGCTCGGGTTAGTGCCCGGGGCCGGCGGAACCCAACGCCTGCCCCGCCTCATCGGCACGGTCGCCGCAATTGACCTGATCGGCACGGGTCGGCCCGCAAATGCCGACGAAGCTCTCGCTCTCGGTCTGATCGATACCATTGCGGACGATCTTCCCGAAGGCGCGCTCGATGTCGCCCGCCGTCTCGTTGGCCAACCGCTGCGGCGCACGGGTGCGCTTTCCGTCCCGCGCTCGCAACCTGAGGCCGACGCGGCAGCCGCAAGAAAGGTGCTTTCCCGCAGCCGTGGACAGATCGCGCCTGCAGAGGCCGTGAGACTGGTCCGGGCCGCGTCCACGGCCAGACTTGAGGACGGTCTTGTGCACGAACGCGCGACCTTCCTGCGCCTCCGGGATTCTCGCGAGGCGGCAGCGTTGCGCCACGTCTTCTTTGCCGAGAGGCAAGCCAGCAAAGTCGACAGGCTGGAGGGTGTCACGCCTCGCAAGGTCGAGACCGTCGGTATCGTCGGAACCGGCCTGATGGGTGCAGGCATCGCGGTCTCGGCGTTGAATGCCGGCTATCGCGTAATCGGCATCGAGCAGAACGACGACGCCGCGGCAAAAGGATACGAGCGTATCGCCGGGCTTCTCGACAAGTCGGTCCAATCCGGCCGTCTCACCGATCATGCGCGCAGGGAGGCGCTGAGCCGGTTTGAAGCGGCCAGCGAAGCCGACAGGCTGGTGCAGGCCGATCTGGTCATCGAGGCAGTGTTCGACGATCTCGCGGTAAAAACCGAACTCTTCCGGAAGCTCGAACGTATCGTCCGCCCGGACGCCATCCTTGCGACCAACACCAGCTACCTCAACCCCGACGAGATCGCCTCGGCAACCGCCCGGCCCGAACGGATCGTCGGCCTGCATTTTTTCTCCCCGGCCAACGTCATGCGGCTAACCGAAGTGGTGGATTGCGCGGCGACGGCGCCCGATGTGCTCGCCTCGGCGATCGCCTTCGTCAGGAAGCTTGGCAAGCTGCCTGTCGTGTGCGGCGTTACCGAGGGTTTCATCGGCAACCGCATCTATTCGGCCTACCGCCGCGAGGCGGAGTTCATGGTGGAGGATGGCGCAGCACCCGATGAGGTGGATGCCGCGCTGGAGGCCTGGGGCTTCCCGATGGGGATCTTCGCGGTCAACGATATGGCTGGGCTGGAGATAGCCTGGGCGCGGCGCAAGCGACAGGCGGCGATGCGCGATCCGCAAGCACGTTATGTCGAAATCGCCGACCGGCTGTGCGAGGCCGGCCGCTTCGGCCGCAAGACCGGGCGCGGCTGGTACGATTATTCGGACGGCGAACGCCGGAGAGACCCGCAAGTAACGGCGCTGATCGAGGCCGTGCGAGCGGCCAAGGGCATCGTGCCGCGCCGCTTTTCGCCCGATGAGATCGTCACGCGCTTGCTGGCGGCAATGGCCGACGAGGGCAAGGCATTACTCGCCGAAGGCATCGCGGCGCGTGCCTCCGACATCGATCTGGTGATGATAAACGGCTATGGCTTCCCGGCCCACAAGGGCGGGCCGATGTTCCGCGCCGGAGAGGTTTAAGGACCAGCTACGACAGCCTTGCGATGACGGCGCGCAGTGCCTCGCCGAAACGCCTGACCTCGTCGACCGTGTTGTAATGGACCAGCGAGGCGCGGATGGCGCCGCTGTCCATCGACAGGTTGAGACGCTTCATCAGCCGGGGCGCATACATATGGCCGTCGCGGATGCCGATCTGCATGTCAGCCATTTCCTCGACGATCCGCTGCGGCGACAGCTTGCCGATGTTGAAGCAGAATGTCGGCACGCGTTCGTTGATGCGGGCTTCCTCGGCGACGCCGTAGATCGTGGCATTGCATCCCTTGAGCACGGCGAGCATCTCACGCGCCAGGAGCACTTCGTAATCGCGGATGGCGCCCATGCCGGCAACGATGTTGTCGCGCCGCGAGCGGTTGTTGGAGGGCGCCAGATTGCGGCCGATCAGTTCCAGGTACTGCACTGCGGCATCCATGCCTGAGACGTTCTCGTAGATGAAGGTGCCTGCCTCGACCTTGTAAGGCGGCTCGTCGGGGATGAAATCCTCGCGGAAGGTCGGCAGCCGCTTGAGCGTTTCGAAGCGGCCCCACAGAAAGCCCATATGCGGCGAGAAATTTTTGTAGCCGGAGCAGACGAGATAATCACAGTCCCAGGCCTGCACGTCGATCAGCCCGTGCGGTCCGTAATGCACGCAGTCAAGGAACACTTCGGCGCCGGCCGCATGCGCGATCGCGGCCACCGAAGCGACGTCGACGATCGAGCCGATCGAATGCGCGGTCACCGTGCAGGCGACGAGACGGGTGCGATCGGAAACCAGCGGCTTGAGGTCGTCGACATGCAGGTTGCCGTCCTCGCGCATGCGCCACCATTTGAACTTGGCTCCGGCGGGCTCCAGCGCCAGCCACGTGGCGATGTTGGCGTCGTGGTCCATATCGGTGATGACGATCTCGTCGCGCTCTGTGTCCTTGGCCAGCATCTGGCCGATGCCGAGGCTGACCAGGCGAATGAACGAGGTGGCGTTCATGCCGAAGCAGATTTCCGACGGACTGTAGGCGTTGATCAGCAAGGCCACGCTCGTCCGAGCATCCGCAACCGATTGGTCGACCGTGACCGAGCGCCCATAGCGACCACCACGCTGCACATTGTGCGAGACCAGGTGATTGGTCACCGCGTCGAGCACGCTCTGCGGGATCTGCGCGCCGGCGGCGTTGTCCATGAAGATGAAATCACCGGCGCGCTGCAAGGCCGGAAACATGGCGCGGATGGGGTCGACCGGAAAGCCGCCGGCGGCTTGGGAATTGCTCAACTGTATCTCCTGCGAATGGCTTGGGAAGCGGGACGGTTGATGAGGTCAGCGCGTCTTCTCGGTCTTGAAGCGGTCTTCGAGCAGGCTGACGAGGCGGACCATCGGCCAGAGGAAGATGAGATAGACCAAAGCGGCGCCGATCAGCGGCGAGGGATTGGCATAGAGCGACTGCGCGTTGGTCGCTTCCTTCAACAGTTCAGGCAGCGCAACGGTGGAAGCGAGCGACGTGTCCTTGAACATCGAGACGCAATTGCTGGTCATCGGCGGGATGACGACTCGGATCGCCTGCGGCAGCACCACCTTGCGCAAGGTCAAAAGGAAAGGCAGGCCGAGCGCCTGTGCTGCCTCGAATTGGCCTTTCGGAATGCTCTCAATGCCGGAGCGGAACACTTCTGCTGAATAGGCCGACATGATGATGGCGAACGCCGTCACGGCGGAGGCCCAGGACGACAGACGGATGCCGAGGAAGGGCAGCGCATAATAGATCAGGATCAGCACCACCAGCACCGGCAGGGCCCGGAAGATGTCGGTGTAGCCGACCGCCAGCCAGCGCAGCGGCTTCGGCGCATAGAGCCGCAACAGGCTGATCCCCAGGCCAATGGGAATGCCGATGCCGATACTCAAAATGCCGAGCAGCAGCGTGTTCAGGAAGCCACGCAACAGCGCCGGCAGGCTGGACATGATCACGTCAGGATTGAAGAAGGTGTCGATCAGCGACATGGGAGCGTTCCCGAACCCCAGAGCAAAGGATGCTCAAGTTAAAACCAATCGACCTTGCCTCCGATGAGGCTATCCGTGCGGCAGCAGGCGCCGGAGCGTGAAATGAATCGTGCCGGCCTGGGAGCCGGCACGATTTAAGTGCATTGCCGGTCAGGCCTTGGGCAGCGGCATTTCCTTGACCGTCGAGGAATCGGCTGGCGCGTCGCTGCCGAACCACTTCTTGTGGATCGCGGCCAGCGTTCCGTCCTTCTTCATCGCGGTCAGCGCGTCGTTCAGCTTGCCGAGCAGCGGATGGTCCTTGCTCATCATCAGGCCGTACTGTTCGCCGGTCTTGATGCGCTGCTTGACCTTGAGGTCCTTCATCTTGGTGAAGGAGTATTCCATGCCCGGAATATCGCTGACGGCGGCGTCCACGCGGCCCGCGCTGAGGTCGAGCAGCAGGTTCTGCTGCGTGTCATAGCCCTTCACGTCGCTGTAGCCGTCAGCCTCCTGATGCGCCTTGACCCAGGTCTCGCCGGTCGAGCCTGAAAGCACGCCGACGATCTTGCCCTTGAGGTCGGCCTCTGTGTTAACAGCGCTATCGGTCTTCGTCGCAATGCCCATGTCGGAGTCATAATAGGGCTGGGTGAAGGACAGCGTTTTCAGTCGCTCCGGCGTGATGGTGATCGAGGAGATCGCGACATCGATGCGGTTGGAACTGACAGCCGCGAACAGCGCCTGGAAGCCGAGGTCGGCAATGTCGGTGGTCATGCCGGCACGCTTGGCCGCTTCGTTGACGATGTCGACTTCAAAGCCCTCGAACGTGCCGCTCTCGTTCTTGTATTCGAAGGGCGGATTGGTCGGGTAGGCGCCGACATTGAGCACATCGGCGGCAAAGGCGGTGGCCGGGCCGGCAGCGATGCCGATCGTGGCGGCGAGAAGAAGCAGGTTGCGACGAGTGAAGCTCATTTTGTGTTCCCTCTGGTTGTGATCGGGCGGGTTTGCTCCCGCACGGTTTGTTGCCGTCCCACCTCCCAGCGGGGCGTCAATTCATGGCGGCGACCATGCGCTCGAGCGCGGTCGCTATCTGGTCGCGTTCACGGCACACGCACATCCGCAGGAAGGCCGCTGCCGAATTTCCAAAGAGGTGGCCGGGAGCCAGCCCGACGCGCGCCGTCTCCAGTATCCTGGCGCAGGCCTGCCGGGCGTCGCTTTCGCCGTCCATGGCAAAGAAGGCATACATGCCTCCGCGCGGTTTCGTCGGCAGGATGATGCCGGGAATCTGGGCCAGCCTGTCATAGGCAAGGTCGAGGCCGGTTTTGATCCGCTGCCTGATCTCCTCGACCAGCGGCTCGCCTTGGCGGATGGCGGCGACAGCGCCTGCCTGGATCGGCGCGGCGGTGCCGCTGTTGATGTACTGCGTCATGGCGCCAAGCTGGTCGGCCACCCCCGACGGATGCGTCAGCCAGCCGATGCGCCAGCCGGTCATCGCCCACGCCTTCGAAAAACTGTTGACCGACAGCACCCGGTCGCCATCCTCGGCGATCTGCAGGATGGAAGGAGCAACATTGCCGTCGAAATAGAGCCGGCCATAGACCTCGTCGGAGATGATCCAGATGCCGGTGCGCCGGCTGAAGTCGAGCAGCGCCTGCATCTCCTCGCGCGACGCGGTCCAGCCGGTCGGGTTGGACGGCGTCGACAGGAAGATCGCGCGTGTGCGCGCATCGCAAGTGGCGAACAGCCGGTCGAGATCGAGATGCCAGTCGCCCTTGAAGTCGAGCGAAAACGGCCTTGGCTCGCCGCCGATCAGATGGATGGCGTTGTGGATGTTGGGCCATTGCGGCGCGACATAGACGACGTTGCTGCCGGTATCGACCAGCAGTTCCAGGGCCAGGTACAGCGCCTGCATGCCGCCGGGCGTGACCGTGGTGCGCGCAATCGGGATCGTCCGGCCGTGAATGCGCGTTTGGTATTCCGACAGCGCCTCGTTCAGTAGGGGGTGCCCACGCATGTTAGGGACGTAGAACGTCTGGCCTTCATCGAAGGCGGCCTTCGCCGCGTCGCGGATGAAAGCGGGCGTCACCATGTCGCCTTCGCCGTACCAGAGCGCGATCACGTCGCCCAGTTCTCGGGCGCGCACGGCAAGGTTGGCAATGTTTTCGGTGTGCAGGTCACGGATCTGGGCACGTACGCCGTCGAAAGCATAACGCGCGCTGGACGATGACTGGGGCAGTATGAACGACAAGGACTGAAACCCCTCCCACCCGGAGCACCGCGACGGACTGCCCGGCAAGCCCCACCGGCACGACAGTCGCCATCAAGTTTGGATGCTATCCAATGTGCTGCGCTTTTCAAGGAAAAAGTTTTAAGCTTAAAAAGTTTTTGCCCGATCCCGCCCGTCTACCGCAGCTCGGCGCGCGCAGCGGTGCAGTTGGCCGCAGCGCCGGCGCCAAGAAACATCGTATCGCTGGCCAGCACGAAGAAGCTCGCGCCGATAGCGGCCCACTGGCTGATCGTCTGTGGGCTGGCGCAAAATATGCCCGATGTCCTGCCATGCGCGACGGTCGCGCGGATGATCCTTGTGATCGCCTCATTGAGCTTGTCCACGCCTTTGGGCCCGATCGCATCGATCGACACGGAGAGATCGCCGGGGCCGACGAAGACCACATCGATGCCGTCTATGGCCGCGATCGCCTCGATGTTGGCCAGCCCCTCCGATGTCTCGACCTGGACCGCGACGACCACCCTGTCATTGGCCGCGGCCAGATATTCGGGAATGCGATAGCCATAGCCGGCCGCGCGGCCAGGCCCGACGCCGCGCTCGCCCAGCGGCGGATAGCGCGAGGCTTTCACCGCCGCCTCGGCCTGAGCAGCGGTCGAGACGCGCGGCACGAGCACGCCTTGTGCGCCGCTGTCGAGCGCCGCCTGGATAGCTTCCGGCGCATGACCGGGAACACGCACCATGGCCGGCACGCGATGCACGTCGGCCGCGCGCACCATGGTTTCGATCGTGTCGCGCGCGATCTGGGCATGTTCCCAGTCGATGCAGACGAAGTCGAGGCCGGTGAGCGCCATCACTTCGACGGCGACGGGATGGGGAATAGCGGCGAAGGAGCCGACGAGATTGGTCTTGCCGATGCACTTCTGACGGAACGCGCTCATATCCATCCCCCTTTTTTCCCCTCCGAATTGATATCCGCAATCGGCGGCGAGGCGAAGCTATTTCAGGCTTGAAATATTTTTGCGCGGGCCTAGCGTGTCGGTCTCCCGCCACGAGTTCCCATGATGATCAAAACGCATCCCCTGCACGGCTCGAACAAACTGAAGCTCGGCGTCTTTTCGACCAATGCCGATGGCGGTCTGGCCATCACCGATGTGCCGGAACGCTGGACGGCAAGCTGGCAGGACAATCTGACGGCGGCGCAGATCGCCGACCGCGCCGGGCTGGAATTTATGCTTCCGATCGCGCGCTGGCGTGGCTTTGGCGGCCGCAACAAGGTGCGCGAATGGTCGTTCGAGACCTTCACCTGGGCAGCAGCTCTGGCGGTGGCCACCGAGCAGATCGGCCTGTTCATGACCGTGCATGTGCCGCTGGTGCATCCGATCTATGCCGCCAAGGCGCTGGCAACTGTCGACCATATCAGCCAGGGCCGCGCCGGTCTCAACATCGTCTGCGGTTGGAACCCGAAGGAATTCGGCATGTTCGGCACGCCTTTGGTCGAAAAGGGCTACGACCAGGCCGCCGAATGGATCGAAATCCTGGAAAAGCTCTACGCCTCGGACCAGCCTCTGGACTATGAAGGCACCTACTATCGCCTCAAGGAGGCGGTGAGCCGGCCGGCGAGCCTGCAGGTTCCACGCCCGGTGACCATGAACGCTGCTTTCGGTGGCCCGGGCCGGGATTTCGCCGCCGCCCGATGCGATTATCTGTTCACGACCTTTTCGGAAATGAGGGATGCCGGCAAGCATGTCGCCGACATCAGCGAGCGGGCCGACAAGGTTGGCCGCAACGTCGGCGTCTACACGGTGGCGCATGTCGTCTGCCGTCCAACCATGGAAGAGGCGCAGGCCTACTACACGCGCTATGCCGTCGATCTGGTCGACCACGATGCGGTCGATGCTCATATGGCAGGCAAGAAGGAGTTCTCGCAGTCGCATGACCCGCATGCCTATGACCGCTACCGGCAGCGTTTCGCCGGCGGCGCCGGCACCTACCCGCTGGTTGGAACGCCGGAAACGATTGCCGCCGAGATGGCGGCAATAGCCGGGCATGGCTACCAGGGCATCGCGCTGTCGTTCGTCAACTACACCCAGGAACTGCCCTATTTCTGCGACCACGTATTGCCGCTGCTGAAGCGGGCGGGGCTGCGCGGCTGATTATTCCGGAATGACGGCGGTGGCCTGAATCTCGATCTTGGCGCGATCTTCCACCAGCGCCACCACCTGCATGGCGGCCATCGCCGGAAAATGTCGGCCGATCACCTCGCGATAGGCCTCGCCGATCCCCTTGAGGTTGCCGAGATATTCGGCCTTGTCGGTGAAATACCAGGTCATCGCGGTGATGTGCCGTGGCTCCGCGCCGGCTTCCGCCAGCACGGCGACGATGTTTTGCAGCGTCTGCCGCACCTGGCCGGCGAAATCGTCGGTCTCGAACTGGCACTGCCCGTTCCAGCCGACCTGTCCGCCCACGAAGACGAGCCTGCCGCGCGCAGCAATGCCGTTGGCGTAGCCGACCGGTTTCGCCCAGCCCTCCGGCTGCAGGATCTCGTGCATTTTCAAGCCTCCCCGGTATTCTTAAAGATCAATCTCAAATCAAATACATCGCCGTCAGGCCGCGCCCATCACCTGCCGTGCGATCACCACCTTCTGCACATCGGATGCGCCCTCGTAGATGCGTAGCGCGCGGATCTCGCGATAGAGGCTCTCGACGATATGGCCCTTGCGGACGCCGTCCCCCCCATGCAGCTGCACAGCCTTGTCGATCACCTCTTGCGCCTTGTCGGTGGCGAACAGCTTAGCCATCGCCGCCTCGCGGGTGACACGAGCCGCGCCCATGTCCTTGGTCCAGGCAGCGCGGTAGACCAGCAGCGCTGCGGCATCGATGTCCAGCGCCATGTCGGCGATATGGCCTTGCACCATCTGCAGCTCTGCCATCGGAGCGCCGAAAAGTTTGCGCTCGGCCACCCTGCTGATGCTTTCGTCCAGCGCCCGGCGGGCAAAGCCGAGTGCCGCCGCGCCGACCGTGGAGCGGAACACGTCAAGCACCGACATGGCGATGCGGAAGCCGTCTCCCGGTTTGCCGATCAGCGCCGAGGCCGGCACCCGGACCTGATCGAAGGAAAGCCGCGCCAGCGGATGCGGCGCGATCACTTCAAGGCGCTCGGCAATGCCAAGCCCCTTGGTATCAGCGGGTACGAGAAAGGCGGAAAGTCCCTTGGCACCCGGTGCCTCGGCGGTGCGGGCAAAGACGACGTAGAGATCGGCAATGCCGCCATTGGAAATCCAGGTCTTCTCGCCGCTGAGGATATAGAAGTCGCCATCGCGGCTCGCCATCATTTCGGTGTTGGCGACATCCGACCCGGAGCGTGGCTCCGAAAGCGCGAAGGCGGAAATCGTCTTGCCGGCCCTGGTCTTTGCCAGCCATTGCTGCTGGTCGGGCGTGCCGAACAGGCTGAGCGCGCCGGTGCCGAGCCCCTGCATGGCGAAGGCAAAGTCGGCCAACCCGTCATGGCGCGCCAGCGTCTCGCGGGTGATGCACAAGGTGCGGACATCGAGCGGTCCCGGATTGTCCGTATCGAGCGCCGTCGGCTTCAGCCAGCCGTCGCGGCCAAGTTTCGCCACCAGTTCGCGGCAGGCGGCATCGACGTCATGGTGATCGACGGGCAGGTTCCTGACGCACCATGCTTCCAGCCTTTCGGCCAGTTCGCGGTGGCGATCTTCAAAGAACGGCCAGCTGAGGAAGCTCCTGTCTGCCATCAATTCCCCTCGAACACCGGTTTTTCCTTGGCCACGAAGGCCTTGTAGGCGCGCTCGAAGTCACGCGTCTGCATGCAGATCGCCTGCGCCTGCGCTTCCGCTTCGATTGCCTGGTCGAGGCCCATCGACCATTCCTGGTTGAGCTGCGTCTTGGTGATGCCGTGCGCGAAGGTCGGGCCGGAGACGATGCGCGCCGCCATCTCGAGCGCGTCGGCCTCGAGCACTGCGGCATCGACCAGCCTGTTGTAGAAGCCCCAGCGCTCGCCTTCCGCCGCCGTCATCGTGCGGCCGGTGTAGAGCAATTCGGCGGCACGGCCCTGGCCGATGATGCGCGGCAGGATCGCGCACGCGCCCATATCGCAGCCGGCAAGCCCGACGCGGGTGAACAGGAAAGCGGTCTTGGCCTCCGGCGTGGCGATGCGGATGTCGGCGCTCATGGCGATGATGGCGCCGGCGCCGACCGCGACCCCGTCGACCGCCGCGATGATCGGCTTGCCGCAATTGAGCATCGCCTTGACGAAATCGCCGGTCATGCGGGTGAAGGCGAGCAATTCCTTCATGTCCATCTTGACCAAGGGGCCGATAATGTCGTGGACATCGCCGCCCGAGGAGAAATTGCCGCCATTGGGCAGGAACACCACGGCGTCGACGTCGTCGGCATAGACGAGATCGCGGAACGTGTCGCGCAGTTCCGCATAGCTGTCGAAGGTCAGCGGATTCTTGCGCTCCGGCCGGTCGAGCCGCACCTTGGCGATCCTGCCTTCGACTTCCCAAAGGAAGTGCTTCGGCTTGAGGCCGGCCATCGAACTCATTCGCGTCCCTCCCAGTTGCTGCGGAACGAGGTCAGCATGCCGGTCAGCCGGCGCGCATCCTCCTCGCTGACCTTGGCCAGCAATTCTCCGATCCAACCCTCATGCGCCGCGGCCATTGCGGCAAAAGATTTGGAACCCTCGTCGGTCAGTCGCACCATGGATGTGCGGCGATCGCCATTGCGGCGCGCGCGCGCGACCACCCCTTCCGAAACCAGCCGGTCGACGATGCCGGTGACATTGCCGTTGGATACCAGCAGGAAGCGCGACAGATCGCTCATCAGCATGCCTTCCGGCGCGCGGTAGAGGGCGGCCATGACGTCGAAACGCGGCAGCGTCGTATCGAATTCCTTCTTCAGGCGCTCGCGCAGCTCCGCTTCGATCGTGCGCGAGGCGCGCAGCAGCCTGATCCAGAGACGCAGCCGGTCCTTGCCGGGTCCCGACGGCGCGGGCAATGGGCCGGCTACCATGTTTCGCCTCCTGAGATCGAAATTGCTTGTCCGGTAATCGACGCAGCCGCATCGCCGCACAGCCAGAGCACCGCTGAGGCAACTTCCTGCGGCTGGATGAAACGGCCTTGCGGGTTGGTCGAGGCAAGGCTCGCCCGCGCCTGCTCGACTGAGCGGCCGGTCTTTTCGACGACGCGCTGAATGGACTCCTCCAGCATGCCGGTCTCTACGAAGCCCGGGCAAACGGCGTTGACGGTCACGCCGGATTTCGCCGTCTCGGCCGCCAGTGCCCGCATCAGCCCGACCACCCCATGCTTGGCCGCCACGTAGGGCGCGACATAGGCGTAGCCTTTCAGCCCTGCGGTCGAGGCGACGAAGACGATCCGGCCCGCCTTGCGCGCGGCCATGCCGGCCAGCGCCGGCTTCACCGTCAGGAAGGCGCCGGTCAGATTGACGTCGAGCGTCCGCTGCCAGTCGGCAAGCGAGGTCCTGTGCGCCGGCGTGCTGCCGGCCATGCCGGCATTGGCGACGACGATGTCGAACGGGCCGCGCACGGCTTCCGCTTGCGCGTAGAGCGAAATCATCGCCGCCTCGTCGGTGACATCGGCTGACATGGCGTGGATGCGGTCGTTCTCGCCGGCCAACTTGGCAAGCTCGGCGTCGCGCCTCCCGCATATGGTCACCTCTATGCCGGCCTCGGCCAGCACGAGCGCGATGGCCCGGCCGACGCCGGAGCCGCCGCCAGTGACCAGCGCATGTTTGCCTGAAATCGCCAAGGCCGTCGTCATACTTTCAGCCCCGCCGCCGCATCGCGCTCGGCCAGCCGGTAGATCTGGTCGCGTCCGGGCAGATAGGGATCCGGCCATTTGACACCACGATCACCGAGCGTCACGGCTGCATGCAGCGTCCAGTAGGGATCGGCGAGATGCGGCCGTGCCAGGGCCACCAGGTCGGCGCGGCCGGCCATCAGGATCGAATTGACATGATCCGGCTCGTAGATGTTGCCGACCGCCATCGTCGCCATGCCGACCTCGTTGCGGATGCGGTCCGAGAACGGCGTCTGGAACATTCGGCCATAGACAGGCTTGGCGGCAATCGAGGTCTGGCCTGCCGAGACGTCGCATATGTCGACGCCGGCTTCGTGCAGCATCCGCGCGATCTCCACCGCATCGGCCGGCGTCACACCTTCGATGCCGACCCAATCATTGGCCGAAATGCGCACCGAGATCGGCTTTCGCGTCGGCCAGGCGGCGCGCACCGCATGGAAGATTTCCAGGGGATAGCGCATGCGATTTTCCCGCGAACCGCCATACTCATCCGTGCGCTGGTTGGTGACCGGCGTGATGAAGGACGACAGCAAATAGCCATGCGCGGCATGGATCTCGAGCATGTCGAAACCGCAGCGATCTGCCATCTCGGTGGACGCGACGAACTGGTCACGCACCTCGTCCATGTCGGCGCGGTCCATGGCTTTCGGCACCTGATTCTCAGGCGACCATGCAATCGCCGAGGCCGCCATGACCGGCCAATTGCCCGAGGCGAGCGGCACGTCGGTGCCTTCCCACCCGACACGGGTCGAGCCCTTGGCCCCGGAATGGCCAATCTGGGCGCAGATTTTCGCCTCGGTCTCGGTGTGGACGAAATCGACCAGCCGCTTCCACGCCACCTCATGTTCGGACGCATAGAAGCCGGGACAACCGGGCGTGATGCGTCCTTCCGGGCTGACGCAGGTCATCTCGATATAGACAAGCCCGGCGCCGCCCTTGGCACGCTCGGCATAGTGGGCGAAATGCCAGTCGGTCGGGCAGCCATCGACTGCCTTGTACTGCGCCATCGGCGAAACGACGATGCGGTTGTTGAGCTGCATGTCGCGCAGTTTGAACGGCGCGAACATCGGTGCCCGGCGCCGCCTGTTGCCGCCTGCCCCTGCCTGGCGCTGGAACCATTCCTCGGCGCTTTCAAGCCATTTGGCATCGCGCAGCCGCAAATTCTCGTGGCTGATGCGTTGCGAGCGGGTCAGCAGCGAATAATTGAACTGCACCGGATCGAGGCCGAGATAGCGCTCGACCTCCTCGAACCACTCCAGCGAATTGCGCGCCGCCGACTGCAGCTTCAGCACCTCGGTGCGGCGCGCATCCTCATACTTGCGGAAGGCGGCGTCGAGGTCCGGTTCGGTTTTGACATATTCGGCCAGCGCCACCGCGCTTTCCAATGCGAGCTTGGTCCCGGAGCCGATCGAGAAATGTGCCGAGGCCGCCGCGTCGCCCATCAGAGCCAGGTTCTTGTAGGACCAGCGTTCGCACAGCACGCGCGGGAAATTGATCCAGGCCGAACCTCTGATGTGATTGGCATTGGTCATCAGCGCGTGGCCGCCGAGATGTTTCTCAAAGATGCGCTCGCAGACGGCGATGGATTCCTGCTGCGACATGGCGCCGAAGCCGAAGGCAGCCCAGGTCTGTTCGCTGCACTCGACAATGAAGGTCGCTGTCTCGCTGTCGAATTGATAGGCGTGCGCCCACACCCAGCCATGCTCGGTCTTCTCGAAGATGAAGGTGAAGGCGTCGTCGAATTTCTGGTTGGTGCCGAGCCAGACGAATTTGCATTTGCGGGTGTCGATGTCGGGCTTGAAGACTTCGACGAAGGTGTTGCGCGCCCTTGAGTTCAGCCCATCGGCGGCGACGACCAGATCATGCGTCGCCATATAGGGCTGAGGGTCGGCGATATCGCTCTCGAACATCAGCCTCACGCCAAGTTCGCGCGCGCGTCGCTGCAGCAGGACCAGAAGCCGCTTGCGGCCGATGCCACAGAAACCGTGGCCCGACGAGACCGTGCGCACGCCGTCATGGATGACGGCGATGTCGTCCCAATAGGCGAAATGCTTCTTGATCCAGACAGCGCTGACCGGGTCGTTTTTGGCAAGGTTGTCGAGTGTTTCGGCCGACAGCACGACGCCCCAGCCGAACGTATCGTCGGCGCGATTGCGCTCGAACACCGTGATCTCGTGGGCGGCGTCCCGCAGCTTCATTGAAATGGCAAAGTAGAGGCCGGCTGGTCCGCCACCGAGAACCGCAACCTTCATCCGTGCGATCTCCTCTTCGCTTGCTGCATATCAAGTATCGCGCCGGAGATAAAATATTTCAAGCTTAAAGTTTCATGTTGGAACGATTGCTGGACACGGGTGGCGCGCCTGCGGGCTGGCCCCGCAAGCGCGCTCTGGAAATCACTTGTCCGGGTTCTTCGGGCTCCACAGCACAGTCTCGGCACCCTTCTCATAGGCCATCCCATCGGGATAGCTGATCGCCTCCAGTTGCAATCCCCATGGCGCCTGGAAATAGAGGATGGTCTGGCCGGCCGCCGGACCTTCCTTGACCGGCAGCGGACCCATCCGCGTCTTCACCCCCTTGCCGTCGAGATAGGCTTTCGCCGCGGCGACATCATCGACATACATGGCAATGTGGAAGCCGCCGATATCGCTGTTCTTCGGAGTCAAATCCTTCTGGTCAGGCGCAGTGTACTTGAACAGCTCGATGTTCGATCCATAACCGCAACGCACCATGGTGACCTGCTCGATGACAGCCTTCGGATCGACGCCCAGAAGATCCTGCATGAAGGTGCCCTTGTCATCGGCGAACGGACCAAACGACATCGCCTTCTCGCAGCCGACGACTTCGGTGAAGAAGTCGACTGCCTGCTTCATGTCGGGCACCGTGATGCCGGTGTGGTCGTGGCCGCGCATGCCGGGGATCGCATCGGCCGAAGCCGTTCCCATCGAGCAGAACAGGATCGCGGCAAGCATCGTGCCGCGGGCTGCGTAATTCATATTACCCTCCGTTCGCGGGCTGATTTTGCCCTCATGCACGTCCGAAGCCCGCTGTTCGGCGTGGTGGGTGAACAGTCCTATGCCGGCGCTTTCGTTGCTGGCCGCAACCAGTCGGCGTCGATCTCAGGCAGTGGGATGGCGGCAAGCAGGTCGCGCGTGTAGGTCTCCCTGGGATTGTCGAACAGCGCATCGGTGGCGCTCGCCTCGACGATCCCGCCCTCGCGCATCACGATCACTTGTTGGCACAGCCGCCGGATGACCGACAGGTCGTGGCTGATGAAGGCGACCGTCAGCCCCATCTCCGCGGCCAGTCTCTCCAAAAGGGTGAGGATCTGCGCCTGCGTCGATACGTCGAGGCCGGAGACGATCTCGTCGGCCAGCACGAATTTCGGCGAAAGCGCCAACGCGCGCGCAATTCCGACGCGCTGGCGCTGCCCGCCCGACAGTTCATGACGATAGCGACTAGCGAAGCTTTGCGGCAGGCCGACGCGATGCAATGCCTCGGCGACGCGTTCCCTAAGCCTGTCGCCAAGCCCATTCTGCTTGAGCGGCGCGGCAATGATGCCGGCGATGGTGCGACGCGGGTTGAGCGACGACATCGGGTCCTGGAAGATCATCTGCAGGTCGCGGCGCAGAGGTCGCAGCTCTGCATCCGGCAGATGGGCGATATCGCGGCCCTCGAAATGGATGCTGCCGACGCTCGGCTCCAGAAGTCTGACAAGCGTGCGGCCGAGCGTCGATTTTCCGGACCCGGATTCACCGACGATGCCGGTCACCGAACCTCTCGGCAAATCGAAATCCAAGCCTCTCAAAATCTCGGCCAGCGGCGCGCGCCCGATCAGCGGCTTGCGGGTCATGTCGGGCAGCGCCACCTTCAGCCCGCGCACGGAAAACAGCGGCTCAACCATGCGGCCCTCTCCACGCCTGGTCGGAGGCGGCGATCTCCGCAGCGAGTCCTGCCAGCACCGTCTCATCCACCGGCTTCAGCGAGGCAAAGGGATCCGTGTAGCGCGGCGTAGCGGCCATCAATGCCCGCGTATAAGGATGCTCAGGCGCGGCGAAGAGAGCGGCTGTGTCAGCCTCTTCCACCACCTTGCCGGCGTAGAGCACAGACACTTGCTGGCTGATCTTTGCAACGACGCCGAGATCGTGGGTGACGAACAGGATCGCGGTGCCATGCTCGCGCTGCAGCTCGGCGATCAGTCGCAGGATCTGCTTTTGCACGGTAACGTCGAGCGCGGTTGTCGGCTCGTCGGCCACGATCAGCCGTGGCTCGGCGGCGAAGGCGGCGGCGATCAGCACACGCTGGCGCATGCCGCCGGACAGCTCGTGCGGATAGCATTTCAGCACCCGGTCGGGATCGCGGATCTGCACCTCATCCAACAATTGCCGGATACGCTTGTCCGCCTTGTCACCGTTCCAGCCGAGAATGCGCACCAGCCGGTTAGTCATCTGCGGACCGATGCGGCGCGACGGGTTGAGCGCAGTCAACGGATCTTGCGGGATCAGCGCCGTGCGAGCGCCGATCAGCGTGCGCCTTGCCTTGGGCTGCAGCCTGCCGAGGTCTTCGCCTTCGAGCTGCATGGCGCCTTCGACGATGCGCACGCTTGACGGCAGCACACCGAGCACCGCCTTGCCGATCATCGTCTTGCCGGCGCCGCTCTCGCCAACAAGAGCACGCACCTCACCCGGCTGCACGGAGAGCGACACCGACCGCAGCACGCGCTGGCCGTTCGGCAGCACGGCGCTCAGATTGGCAATATCCAGGCAAGCGCTCATCGCAGCACCGGATCGAAGCGTGTCTTCAGCGCCTCACCGAACTGGCTGAACGACAGCACGGTGAGGATCAGCGTGACAAGCGGAAACACCAGCACCCACCAGGCCTGATGGATCGACAGCCGGCCCTCGGCGATGATGCCGCCCCAGGTCGGATCGTCGGTCGAGATCGACAGATTGACGAAGGACAGGATGGCCTCGACGATGACGGCGATGCCCATCTCCAGCGACAGCAGTGCCACGATCGACGGCACCACATTGGGCAGCACCTCGCGCAGCATGATGCCGATGCGGCCATAGCCGGCGATGCGGGCGTTCTCGACATAGTCCATGCGCGACTGGCCCATCGCTTCGGCGCGGATCACCCGGCAAAAGCGCGTCCAGTCGATGATGGCGATGGCGAGGATGACGGAGCTGAGACCAGTGCCGAGCACCGCGACCAGCAGGATGGCGAACAGCACCGGAGGAAATGCCATCCAGACATCGACGATGCGTGAAATGATGCGGTCGGCCCAGCCGCCGAAATAGCCGGCGACCAATCCGAGCGTCGAGCCGACAAGGCAGGCGGCAATCGCCGCAGCGAAGGCGACGATGAAGGCGATTTGGCCGCCGAAGATAAGCCGCGACAAGAGGTCGCGGCCGAGGCTATCGGTGCCCAGCCAATAGCCGGGCTCGGCGCCATCGAGCCAGAAGGGCGGCAGCCGCTCCAGCATCAGATCCTGCGCCAGCGGGTCCTGCGGCGCCACCAGCGGCGCGAACATCGCCGCAAGAAGTACCAGCAGCAGCCAGCCGCCGGCCAGCCACAGCCTCAGGCCCAATCCGCGCCGGGCGATGCGTGCCTCATCCATGGCGCAGCCTCGGATTGAGCAGCGCGTACATCATGTCGACGCCAAGATTGATCAGCACGAACAGCAGCGCGAACACCAGCACGATGCCTTGGATCAGCGGCAGGTCGCGGTTGATGACGGCATCGATCGCCATGTTGCCGAGCCCTTCGTAGGAAAACAGCCGCTCGACGATGACCGTGCCGCCGACAAGGAAGGTGAACTGGACGCCGACGAGAGTCAGTGTCGGCAAGGCAGCGTTCTTCAGCGCCTCGCGCAGGATAACCTGCGTTTCCGAAAACCCCTTCACCCGCGCCAGCACGACATAGTCGAGGTCAAGCACTTCCTTCAGCGACTGTTTCAGCAACTGCGCGATGATTGCCGCCAGCGGCAATGCCAAGGCTACTGCCGGCATCAGCATGTGTTTCAGCAGATCCCAGGTCAGGTCGAAGCGCAGCCGAAGCAAGCTCTCGAAGAAATAGAACTGGGTGACGAAGGGCAGATCGAGCTGCGGCGACACGCGGCCGGAGATATCGAAGATCGGCACCAGCACGCCAAACAAAAGGATCAGCACGAGGCCCCACAGGAAATCGGGAATGGAAAGGGCGGCGCCGCTGGCGATATCGATGCCGGCTTCGACCGCCGTGCCGCGCTCGCGGGCTCCGAGGATCGCCGTCGTGCCGCCGAGCCCAACCGCCATGACGAGCGCGATGATGGCAAGTTCCAGCGTTGCCGGCAAACGATTGAAGACAAGGCTGAGCACATCTTGCCTGAGCGAAATCGAGGTGCCAAAATCGCCCCTGACGACGCCGGACAGCCAGATGAAGAATTGCTGCACGATGGTCTTGTCGAGCCCGTAGAGTGCACGCAGCCGGTCGATGTCGGCATCTGTCGCACCGGGGGGCAGCATCATGGCGATCGGGTCACCAGGCGCGACGCGGATCACGACGAAGACGACGACAGCCACGCCGAACAGCGTGATCAGCATCGTCAGCAGACGGATCAGGAATCGTTGCAGGAGCATTCTGGTGTTGGCCCAGTGCGTTTCTAACGAAGAGCCCCCTCATTCGTCCGCTTCGCGGCCACCTTCTCCCCGAGGGGAGAAGAGGTCACGGACAGCTGAGCTGGTCTCTTCTCCCCAGCGGGGAGAAGGTGGCCCGAAGGGCCGGATGAGGGGGCCGCTCAGCGAAGGGTGGCGCCCACAAGCCGATATCAGGCCGGGGTCATCAGCGCCGGCAGCAGCGCGCCGGACACATGCTGCACCACGTTGACGCCCTTGGCATGCACGATAGGTTGCGCATACTGAATCAGCGGCAGCACATAGGCCTGCTCGGCGATATACTTGTCGACAGCCTTCCAGCCGGCGATGCGCTTGGCCTCGTCCTTCTCGCCCCAGAGCGGATTGATCATGTCGATCAGGTCCTGGCTGTCCCACACCGAATGCGGGCTCGGCCCATACATGGCAAAACCAGTCGACGTTGTCGGATCGCCGATGGCATTGCCCCAATTGTAGAAGGCGGCCGGCGCCAGCTTGTCGGCGGCGCGCAGCTCATAGTGCTTGGCGATCTCGTAGACCTCGATCGTCGCCTCGATGCCGACCTTGCGCCACATGCCGACGATTGCCTGGATCATCTCATAATCCTTGGGCTTGAAGCCCTTGGTCGTCTGGATGGTGAACTTGACCGGTTTTTCCGGCGAATAGCCGGAAGCCGCGAGCAGCTCCTTGGCCTTTTCAGGATTGTGCTCGACCTTGATCGAGGCATCGAAGGCCGTGTACTCCGGGGTCTCCAGCGTAGCGATCGGCTGGCCATAGCCGCGCAGCAGCCGTTTGACCAGAAGCTCCTTGTCCACAGCCATGACAGCGGCCTGGCGGACGTTCTTGTCCAGCATCGCTTCAATGTCATTGAAGAAGATCATGCCGATGTCGGAAACAGGCTTGCACGAGCCGGCAAGCCCGTCCTTGGCGATCAGCCGGTCATACTCTTCATAGGGGACCTCCAGCGTCACCTGCGAGGAACCGGATTCGATCTCGGCAACGCGGCTCGCCGCGTCGGTGACGAACTTGATCGTCACATTCTCGAAGGCCGGCTTGTCGCCCCAATAGTGCGGGTTGGCCTTCAGTCGGAGGAAAGCATTTCGCTCGAATTTTTCCACCATGTACGGGCCGGTGCCGATCGGCGCCTTCTCGAAACCTTCCGCGCCAACCTTCTCGTAGTAGGCCTTCGGCAGGATGTAGCCGGTCAGGAACGACATCCATTTGAAATAGACCGGATCGAACTGCACGACGTCGCCGGTGATCTTGTTGCCGTCGATCTTGAAATTGTTGACGTTCTTCCAGACGAACTGGATCGGATTGCCGGTCTTTTCGTCGCCCGCCCGCTGCAGCGACCAGACCACGTCGTCGGGCGTGAACGGCGAGCCGTCATGCCAGGTCACGCCTTCGCGCACCGTCATCGTCACCTTGGTGCGATCCTCGTTCCAGCCCCATTCGGTGAGCAGGCCAGGCGCAAAGGACAGGTCCGGCTTTTGCGGAATGAACTGGTCGAACACCGACTGGTAGAGGCCCTGGATCGTCGGGTTGACGGCCGAGGGTCCGGTGGTCGGATCCCAGGACGGCAGGTTGACGTTATAGGCGATGGTCAGTTCGCCCGCTGCCTTGGCGATCTGCGGCAGGCCGATTGCGGCCACCCCAAGTGCCGCGGCACTGTATCCCAGCAATTCGCGTCTGTTGATTGTCATGGTCGTTCCCCTTGTTGTTTGTTGTCTTTGCGCGGCACTACCAGTTCATAGCTTCAGGCTTCGTGGGCAGCAGCGCCTTGCCTCTCGTCGCCCTCCTGAAATCTTCCGAGCTACCTCCCGCCAAGCTGTTGCGCGAGCATGTAGCCCGAGGCCGCGCCGCTGCCGGCGCCCGGCCATGTCGCGGCGCCCGTGAGGTGCAGATTGGCGACCGGCGTGTTCCAGCCGGCATAGCCGCGCGCCGGGCGAAACAAGAAGTTCTGCGCCAGATGATGGCTGCCGCAGACCTGGTCGCCACCGACGAGATTGGGGTTCTCACGCTCGAGGTCGATTGGCGAGAACACTGCACGGCCGAGGATTTTCGCGTGCAGTCCGGGTGCGTAGATCTCGATGGTGTCGAGCACGCGTTCGGCATAGACGTCCTTGACCTGATCCCAATGCGCGGGCGCGATCTTGCCGGCCGCATCGCCCAGGATTTCGGCGGGCAGCATGCGCACCTGCACCCACAGCACATGCTTGCCCTGCGGCGCGCGTGACGGATCGACCGCTGTCGGCTGGCCGACGACCAGCACCGGTTCGTCCGGCAGCATGCCCGCCATCGCCTGCTGATAGGTGCGCGACATCGCGTCGAGCGAGGGCGACAGATGCACATAGGCGAACTGCCGCAGCTCGGCCCCGGCGCGCCAGTCCGGCAGGTCGTCGAGCGCCAGATGGATCATCATCGTGCCCGGCGCGTGCCGGAACTTCTGCATCGCCGTGTCGAAGCCGGTGTCGCCGGAACCGTTGGGCAGCAACTTGCCGGTCAGCGCCCTGGGCGCGACCCCGGCAATGACCGCCTTGCTTGCCGTATGCGTCTCACCGGAGGCGAGCCGGACGCCGGTCGCCTTGCCGCCGGAAACGGTGATTTCGGCAACCTCTGCCCCGGTAACGATCTTGCCGCCCGCCGAGGTGACCATACCTGCCAGCGCCCGGATGATCGTGTCGGCGCCGCCCTTGCCCAGCACCATGCCAAAGGTCTGGTTGGCCATCGATTCCAGATAGGGGAACACGGCGCCGCCGGCGATGTCGGGTGCAAAGTCGAGATGCATGCCCCAGGTGGCGAGCGTTGCCCGCACATGCGCAGACTCGAAATTTTCCTCCAACCAGGCGCGAGGCGATGACAGCAAAAGCCGACCGGTGTCGAGCGCGCCTGAGATACCCTTCTTGCGCCACAGGTTCCAGGCGGTGCCGGCAAGCGCACGCACACTCATCGGCGAGCCCAGCAGCCGGAACAGATGCTCGGCCTCATCAGGGAATGCGGCAACGAGCTTGCGCCACGTCTCGGCATCGGCAGCGGAGAACGCGGCCATGCGCGTGGCGGTCTTTTCCAGGTCGTTGCTGACGCCGAACCAGCGTCCGTCTGGGAAGGCGCTGGCGAAACAATCGGCGACCGGCGCGAACTCCAGCCCGTGGGTTTTCAATTCATTTGCATATTTCCGGTGGAAGGCGGAGCCGGCGAACAGGCTCAGATTCATCGCACCGAAATCGTGGCGGAAGCCGGGAAGCGTATATTCGTGTGTCTGGACGGCGCCGCCGATTGCTGCACTGCGCTCGAAAATCCCGGTTTTCCAGCCCTTGAGTGCCAGATGCGCAGCGCATGCCAGACTGTTGTGGCCCGCCCCGACAAAGATGGCGTCGAACTCGCTCACGCCCCGTTCCCATTTCCTTTATGCTTAAAGATAATTGCAGATGCATATGTTTTCGTCTAGTAGGATATTAAGGGCCGAGACGAGCCTTGATCTTCACCAGAAAGAGGGAACTTCAGACCATGGACACGCAAAAACTCCTCGGCGAAGTCGCCGGCCAGCTGCTTTCAGGCGCCATCAGGGTGGTCGACCTCTCTGCGCAACTCGGACCCGACACGCCTCTTATCAAGCTGCCGCCGGAGCTTGCCGTCGACACGCCAAAGGTCGAGATCCATAACATCTCCCGTTATGACAAGAACGGCCCGTGGTGGGCATGGAACTGGCTGAAGCTTGGGGAGCATTCGGGCACGCATTTCGATGCGCCGCAGCATTGGATCAGCGGCAAGGATTATCCGGACGGCGCCACCGACACCATTCCGGCGCAGAACTTCGTCGGCCCGGTCAATGTCATCGACTGCTCGAAGGAAGCCGCCGCCGATCACGATTTCCTGCTCACCGTCGACCACATCAAGGCGTGGGAAGCCAAGCATGGCGCCATCAACGCCGGCGAGTGGGTGGTGATGCGCACCGACTGGTACAAACGCAATGGTTCGGAAGCCGAATTCCTCAACGCCAATAAGACCGGCCCGCATACGCCAGGTCCGACGGCCGAAGCCATCCAGTATCTGATCAGCAAGGATATCAAGGGCTGGGGCTCGGAGACGATCGGCACCGATGCCGGCAAGGCCGGCGGCATGGAGCCACCATTTCCCGCGCACACGCTGATGCACAAGGCCAATCGCTATGGCCTCGCCAGCCTCTGCAACCTCGACCAGCTGCCGCCGAAGGGCGCCATCCTGATCGCCGCACCGCTCAAGATCGAACATGGCACCGGCAGCCCGATCCGCGCGCTGGCGCTGGTGTCGAAAGGCTGAGAAAGCACGCTGAGGTGAGCCAGCCGGATCACATCATCGTTGGCAGCGGCATCAACGCGCTGGTCTGCGCGGCGATGCTTGGCGGCAAGGGCGCGAAGGTGCTCGTCCTCGAGCGCAACGACCGCATCGGCGGCTGCATGCGTACCGAGGAGATCACCGCGCCCGGCTTCATCCATGACGTGATGGCGACCACCTTCGTGCTGTTCATCACCTCGCCGGCCTTTGCGGCATTGGGCAGCGATCTCGCGCGGCACGGGCTGGAGTTCTGTCACACCGGCACGCCAACCGGCGTGCTGCGGCCGGACGGCAGCCATGCCGTGCTCACCACCGACCGCGCCGCCAACGTCGCTGCAATCAATGCGATCGCCCCCGGCGATGGCGACCGGCACGCCGACGATGTCGGCAGCATCGAGCGCAATGCCGGCCTGCTGTTCGGCCTGCTCGGCGGCAGCCTGTGGTCTTATCCGACAGCCAAGCTGTTGGCCGGCAATGCCTGGCGGCGCAGCCCGCGTGGCCTTGCCGCTTTTCTGGGTGAGGCACTGGTGCCGGCGCGCAGCTGGTTGGAAAGCACCTATCAGTCCGAGACAATCCGCGCGCTGTGGGCGCCCTGGGTGCTGCATGCCGGGCTTGGACCGGAAGATGCTTTCTCAGGGCAGATCGCCAAGGTCATTGCCTTCGCGCTGGAAGCGGCCGGCGCGCCGATCGTCAAGGGCGGGGCGAAGACCCTGCTCGCCGCCTTCGAAGCCTTGATCCGTGAACGCGGCGGCGAAATCCGCACCGGCGCCGATGTCGCCTCGATCGTCCAGAGCGGTGGCCGCGCGACCGGCGTGCGGCTGGCATCCGACGAAACGATTACAGCAAACAAGAGCGTCATCTGCTCGGTCACGCCGACGCAGCTTTACGGCCGGCTGCTCGGCGCGGATCCTCCCAAAGCCGAGGTCGAGGCGACACAGAAATATCGCTACGGCAAAGGCAATTTCCAGATCCACTATGCGCTGGCCAAGCCGCCGTCATGGCGCGGCGAAGGCCTCGACAAGGTGGCGCTGCTGCACCTGACGCCGGGGCTCGACGGCGTCTCGAAAGCCTGCAACGAAGCCGCGCGCGGCATGCTGCCGGAAGTGCCGACCATCTGCGTCGGCCAGCCGCATGCGCTGGATCCGTCGCGCTGTCCGCCTGGCAAAGCAATTCTGTGGCTGCAACTGCCCGAGGCGCCCCGTCACATCAAGGGCGATGCCGCAGGCACGCTGCATGCACCGGCTGGCGGCCGCTGGACCGACGCGCTGCGCGAGGCCTATGCCGACCGCGCGGAGGCGATCCTCGCCAGCCACATCGACGGCTTCAAGGATAGCGTCATTGCGCGCCGCGCCTATTCGCCGGCCGATCTCGAAGCGATGAACATCAATCTGGTCGGCGGCGACCCCTATGGCGGCTCGTCGACTATCGACCAGTCGTTCCTCTGGCGGCCGTTCAAGACCAGCCGCAACCATCAGACCGGCATCAAGAACCTCTACCATATCGGCGCCTCGACCCATCCAGGCGCGGGCCTCGGTGGCGGTTCCGGCTTTCTCCTGGCGGGGAGGCTGTGATGGAGCAGAAGGTTCTGGAAAAGCGCCAGCGCATCTCGACCCTCGGCCAGATCGGCCTGCAGCAATTCGCGCCCTATCTGATGAACCGCATCATGGGGCGCTACAACGCCACCTTGCGCGACGATTTCCGCAAGCAGGGCCTGACTATTCCGCAGGTCCGCACGCTGGCCGTGCTGTCGGTCACCGACGGCGTCACCGTCAACGACCTCTCGGTCTACACCGTCATAGAGCAGTCGACCTTGAGCCGCACGCTCGACACGCTGGAGGGACAAGGCTTCGTGCGACGCGAGCAAGGCGTCACCGACAGCCGCATCCGCCATGTCTTCCTCACCGATGAGGGCCGCGCAGAGTTCACCCGCGCCTGGCCGGCTATGCATGACGCCTTCGAGGCAATGTTCGACGATGTCGACGATGCCGAATATGCAGCACTGATCGCGACGCTCTTGAAGATGCTCAAGAACATTCGCAAGCACGAAATCTAGACGTACGCGCTGCCAAGTTTCGGCGGCAACGGAAGGTTGGAAAAATGGCCGAACGGTCTTTTGCCAAGGAAGTCGAAAAGCTCCGGCTCGGCGCCGGCGAGGAGTTTGCGGGCGAAGGCATTCTCGCCATCACCAAGGCGCTGCTGCAATGCGGCGTCGGCTATGTCGGCGGATACCAGGGCGCGCCGATCAGCCATCTGATGGACGTGCTGGCCGACGCACAGGAGATTCTGGGCGAACTCGGGGTGCATTTCGAGGCGAGCGCCTCGGAAGCCACCGCCACCGCCATGCTGGCGGCCTCGGTGCATTACCCCATTCGCGGTGCGGCGACCTTCAAGTCGACCGTCGGCACCAATGTCGCGTCCGACGCACTGGCCAACCTCGCCTCCGGCGGCGTCACCGGCGGCGCGCTGATCATCGTCGGCGAGGATTATGGCGAGGGTTCCTCGATCATGCAGGAGCGCAGCCATGCCTTCGCCATGAAAAGCCAGGTCTGGCTGCTCGACCCGCGCCCGAACCTGCCTTCGATCGTCAAGGCGGTGGAGGATGGTTTCGAGCTGTCCGAAGCGTCCAATACGCCGGTGATGCTGCAGGTGCGCATCCGCTGCTGCCACGTCCACGGGCACTTCATAGCCAAGGACAACAAGCGCCCGCCGATGACGGTGGCCGATGCGCTCGACGCGCCGCGCCGCGACACCGGCCGCATCGTGCTGCCGCCCGCCTCCTTCCTGCACGAGAAGGAGAAGGTGCAAAAACGCTGGCCGGCGGCGGTCGATTTCATCGCGAGGAACAAGATCAACGAGTTCTTCGGTTCGGACCATGGCTCGGTCGGCATCGTCATGCAGGGCGGCATGTACAATTCGGTCATCCGCGCCTTGCAGCGGCTCGGCCTTGCCGACACCTATGGCGAGACGGATGTGCCGCTCTACGTTCTCAACGCCGTCTATCCGCTGATTGACGACGAGTTCCTCACCTTCTGCGAAGGCAAGCAGGCGGTGCTCGTGGTCGAGGAGGGCCAGCCCAACTACATCGAGCAAGCCTTTGCCGCCATGCTGCACAAGGCCGGGCGCGGTACCAGGCTGGTCGGCAAGGAGTATCTGCCGATGGCCGGCGAATATACCGGCCAGGTCATGCTCGACGGCATTGGCGCCTTCCTGCGCGCCGAATCCCCGCATCTCTTGCCGGGCGAGGTGCGCGCGCCCAACAAGGTCGGCGACGGCGTCGACACCGCCGACCTGATAAACGTCGTGCCGGGCCGTCCGCCGGGCTTCTGCATCGGTTGCCCGGAGCGGCCGATCTTTGCCGCGACAAAGCTGGTCGAGCAGGAACTCGGGAACCATCACATCGCATCCGACATCGGCTGCCATTTGTTCTCGATCATGCCGCCTTTCGAGCTCGGCGCCACCACCATGGGCTACGGGCTGGGGCCGGCATCGGCATCGGCGTTCAATTCGCCCGACGCCAAACGGCGGTCGATCTCTTTCGTCGGCGATGGCGGCTTCTGGCACAATGGCCTGACCTCCTCGATCGGCAACGCGGTCTTCAACAAGAACGACGGCGTCATCGTCATCGTCGACAATTTTTACTCCGCCGCCACCGGTGGGCAGGACATCCTGTCGTCGCGCGCGGGCAACAAGACCAAGTCGACCAAGCATCCGATCACCGAAGCGGTGAAGGGCATGGGCGTCAAATGGCTGCGCCACATCGACCGCACCTACGATGTCGGCAAGATGCAGGACACGCTGCGCGAGGCGCTGACGACGGAGGAAAAGGGACCAAAGGTCATCGTCGCCTCTTCCGAATGCATGCTCAACCGCCAGCGTCGCGAAAAGCCGCTGGTCGACAAGGCGATCAAGGGAGGGACCCGTGTCGTCAAGCCGAAATTCGGGGTCGACGAGGACATCTGCACCGGCGACCACGCCTGCATGCGGCTGTCCGGCTGCCCGTCGCTGTCGGTGAAATCGCTCGACGATCCGTTGCGTGACGATCCGGTGGCATCGATCGACCAGAGCTGCGTCGGCTGCGGCAATTGCGGCGAGGTGGCGGACGCCGCCGTGCTGTGCCCATCCTTCTACCGCGCCGATGTCGTGCACAATCCGGGCCGCTGGGACCGTTTCCTGGAAAGCGCTCGCCGCGCCGTGATCGGCCTGATGCAGCGCCGCCGCGAGAGCCGCAGGTTGACGTTCGCCGATGCTTGACCAGGCTTCGCCCTTGCGTCCGAAATCCGGTGCCGCCGATACCGAGCCGGTGATCAAACTCGCTTTGCTCGCGGTCGGTGGCCAGGGCGGCGGTGTGCTCGCCGACTGGATCACCGATGTCGCCGAGCGCAATGGTTACGTCGCGCAATCGACCTCCGTCGCCGGCGTCGCCCAGCGCACCGGCGCTACGATCTATTACGTCGAGATGGCCCGCGACACCGGCCGGCTGCCGGTCTTTGCCCTGTCGCCTTCGCAGGGCGACGTCGACATACTGATCGCCGCCGAGCTGATGGAAGCCGGCCGCGCCATCATCAGGGGCTTCGTCACGCCCGATCGCACCACGCTCATTGCTTCTTCGCATCGCATTGCCGCGGTGTCGGAAAAGATCGAGCCGGGTGACGGCCGGGCCTCGTCTTCGAAGGTACACGCGACGGCGGAAGCTGCATCGAAACGCTTCATCGCCTTCGACATGGAAAAGATCGCCGCCGATAATGGCTCGATGATTTCCGCCAGCCTCCTTGGCGCGCTGGCAGGCTCCGACGCATTGCCGTTCAGGCGTGAAAGCTATGAGCAAGCGATCGGCGCCGGCGGCCGGGGCGCGAAAGCCAGCCTCGCTGCCTTCGCCGTTGCCTACGACCGCGCGCGCGGTCCGACCGTCCCCGCGCCAGAGCCGGCAGAACCGGCCACGGTCGACCCCGCTCCGGGTGCAGGGCGCGTGAGCGGTCCGCAGAACCTGCTGCAGGGTTGGCAGGCACTGGCCGCCCGCATCGACCTGATGCCCGCGGCGGTGCGCGACATGGCGCTCCGGGCGCTGAGAAAGGTCGTCGACTATCAGGACATCTCCTATGGCGGCGAGTATCTCGACCGGTTGGACAAGGCCGTTGCGCTTGATGATCCCGGCCACGCCCATGCATTGTCCATCGCCGCCGCCAAGCATCTGGCCAACGCGCTGTGCTATGACGACATGATCCGCGTCGCCGATCTCAAGACTCGCTCGACCCGCGACCAGCGCGTGCGCCGCGAGGTCGGCGTCAAGAACGGCTCGATCCTGCAGGTAACCGAGTATTTCCATCCGCGCATCGAGGAGTTCTGCGGCACTTTGCCGGCGGGGTTGGGCAGCTACATTGAGAACCGGCCGAAACTCGCTGCTTTCCTTGATCGTCGCATCAACCATGGCCGGCGCATTCGCACCGACAGCTTTGCCGGCTTTGCGGTCCTCTGGTTCATCGGAGGCCTGCGCCGCTGGCGGCGGCGCCTGTTGCGCCACAAGGTCGAGACGGCGCATCTGGAGCGCTGGTATGCGCTGGCGCTCAGCCACGCGCCTCAGGACTACGCGCTCGCCGTCGAAATCCTGAACTGCCGCCGGCTGATCAAGGGCTACAGCGACACCCACCTCCGCGCCCAGTCCAAATTCGATCGCGTGCTGTCGGCGCTCGATCTGGTCAAGGGCCGCGATGACGCTGCCGACTGGATCAGGCGGTTGCGCGAAGCTGCGCTGAAAGACGAGAAAGGGGACATGCTCGATGGCGCGCTGAAGACGGTGGCATCGTTGTGATCATGGTGTCGGAGGAGGTCGAGCTTAGGCTGGTACCTCTACGCTACTGCCGCCGTTTCCCTACTCCCACTGGATTCGCGGATTGAACACGCCGCTTCAAGCGATCGCAGCTCGGCTTCCACCCGGATTGCGGGAAGCGTTGCCGGCCGACCTGCGGGCGTCAGTCGCGCGATATGGACAGCCCCGAGAGAAGCGGAGCGTACGCGGCGAGCCTGCGGGATACGAACTCGGTGAAGAGCCGCACCCGCTTCGTCTTGCGTGTCTCGCCTTGCGTGAGAAGCCACAGTGTCCCATGCATGGGCACGTCGATCCCCGGCACCCTCACCAGCAGGGGGTCGGCATCTCCGACGAAGCACGGCAGTTTCGTTATCCCAATCCCTTGGTGCGCCGCGATGATCTGCGTCTCGGCGTCAGGTGTCCTGAACGGTACTCCCGTGACGTGAACTTCTCCCTCGCGCGCCCAGTCCGGAATTCCATGATTGTCTATGCCTATCCACCGGATGGGATCAGGCGTGCCCGCACGCCACGCGGCTAGTCGATCGCGAGACATGTAGACGCCGCTGAACAGCTCCGGTCCCTTCAGGCCGTGAAGATTGAGCGGCAGGGTCTTGCGGTCGGCGACAATGCGGATCGCGACGTCGGCCTCTCGGTTGGTCAGATTTGCCAGCTCACCGGACGACAAGATTTCCATCTCGATGTCGCGATGCAAACGCGCGAAGTCGGCGAGATCCGGCATGAGCAGGTGTGTGGCGAGGAACGGTGGAAGCGTCACCCGCAAAAGCCCGCGCTCGCTCTGGTCACGACCGAAGACTCGCGTCTCCAGTTGGTGCGACGACGCTTCCATCTGGGTCGCGAGATCGAGGACCTCCTCGCCCGCAGCCGTCAAGCGGTAGCCGGAAGGCAGCTTTTCGAACATCTGCGCCCCGAGGCGTTCCTCGAGCTGAGCGATGCGCCGCAGCACGGTCGAGTGGTTCACACCGAGGTGTGCGGCGGCAGCACGCACCGAGCCTACGCGCGCGGCGGCAAGAAAGTAGCGAACGTCATCCCAGTCGATCATGGTGCATTCCTGCGCAGCGAAGTGCGGCTTGCAAAGCCCATACTAACACGATCAGCCGTAGTTCGTGCGGTCGCCGCGGCGTTCAATCATCTAGCTGGATCGTTTTCGCACCAGCGATGTGCGCGATTGCGCACTCACCGCCCGACTTCGGCGAACCCATCTTGAGGCTCTCGCGGGACTTTCCCGTACAGCCAAAGATACGAGACGGCGAAACGAAGGATGCATGACATGAACAGACTGAATGGAAAGACCGCTGTAATAACTGGCGGCGCTACGGGCATCGGTCGCGCCGCAGCCAAGCGCTTTATCGAGGAGGGCGCCTTCGTCTTCATCTTCGGCCGCCGGCAGGAAGCGCTCAACGCCGCCGTGGCTGACCTTGGGCCTAGTGCCCGCGCGGTTAAGGGCTCGGTCTCGGATGAGGCCGACCTCGACCGACTCTACGCTGCGGTGAAGGCCGAGCGCGGAAGCCTGGATATCGTCTTCGCCAATGCCGGGGCGGGAAGTCCGCTTCCGCTCGGGCAGATCACCGCCAGGCACATTGACGAAACCTTCGACACTAATGTGAAGGGTACAATCTTCACGGTCCAGAAGGCGCTGCCGCTGATGAGCCAGGGCGGTTCGATCATCCTGACCGGCTCGAGCGCCGGCACCACGGGCGCTCCGGGGTTCACTGCCTATAGCGCGAGCAAGGCGGCAGTGCGCAACCTGGCGCGGACCTGGGCGGAGGACCTGAAGGGCACCGGCATCCGGGTAAACGTGTTGTCGCCCGGGGCGACGGCGACCGAACTCGCGAAGGAGGCGTTGGGCGAGGAAGGCCAGAAGGCCTACGGCGCGATGACTCCGCTCCAGCGCATGGCCAATCCGGCGGAGATCGGGGCCGTGGCCGCCTTTCTCGCGTCGCCGGACAGCAGCTTCATGACCGCCAGCGAAGTCGCCGTCGACGGCGGCCTGGCTCAACTCTGACCCCCAGCGCGGTCCGTACCTGGGCCGCGCGCAACGAAAGACAAAGAATTATGAAAAAACTCGAAGGCAAGATCGCAGTCATCACGGGCGGAAGCAGCGGGATCGGATTGGCCACAGCCAAGCGCTTCGTAGAAGAAGGAGCGCACGTCGTGATTACCGGGCGAAGAGAGAAGGAGTTGAAGGAGGCCGCAGCCTTCATCATGAAAAACGTTACGACGGTCGTGGGTGACGTGTCGCTCCTGGAAGATCTGGATCGCCTCTATGCCGTCGTGAAGGTGAAACATGGTCATATCGACATTCTCTTCGCCAACGCCGGCGCGGGGACGATCGCACCGCTCGCCGTCGCTACCGAGGCACATTTTGATCAGACCTTCGATGTGAACGTGAAGGGTCTGTTCTTTACGGTGCAGAAGGCCCTTCCCCTGTTCAAAGACGGCGGTTCGATAATCCTGAATTCTTCAGTGTCGAACGTGTTGGGGCTTCCAGGGTTTAGTACCTACGCCGCGAGGAAGGCGGCTGTACGCAACTTCGCGCGCGCTTGGACACTGGAATTCAAAGACCGCAAAATCCGCGTCAATGCAATGAGTCCGGGACCAATCGAGACGCCGGCCTTGGAGACAACGACTGGCCTTACCCCTGAGCAAGCCGAGCAAGCGGCCGCCCAGTTTGCGTCACAGATCCCAATGGGTCGCAGGGGCAAACCAGAGGAAATCGCGGCTGCCGTAACGTTCCTCGCCTCCGATGAAAGTTCTTTCGTCACCGGCGTGGATCTCGCCGTCGACGGAGGCATGGCGCAAGTCTGACCCCGGCATTAGCACCAGATCGGAGAAGTACTATGAACTATGCAATCGTAGGATTCGGCAATATCGGACAAGCCCTTGCCAAGGCGTTTGCCCGAAACGGCATCGAAGTTTCCGTTGCAACCACACGCGACCCGGAAAGCTTTGCCGCCGATGCGGCCGCGATCGGACCCACGATCATCCCCAAAAAACTGGCGGAAGCCATCAAGGCGGACATCATCTTTTTGGCTGTCCGCTTCGAGGCGCACCCGAATGTCGCGAAGGCGCTTCCCACATGGCAGGGGAAGACGATCATCGATGTGACCAATGCCTATGGCGTGCCCCCTGAGGAACTGGGAGGACAACCTTCTTCCAAGTTCATCGCGCAGGCCTTCTCTGGCGCAAAACTGGTCAAGGGCTTCAACCATCTGGTCGCCCCGGTGCTTGATCAGGATCCGGCCGTACATGGTGGCCGGAGGGTCGTGTTCCTGGCAAGCGACGATGACGCTGCCGCAACACAGATTGGGGAGCTTGCGGAAAATCTCGGTTTCGCGCCGATCAAGCTTGGCGGGGTGTCGGAAGGTGGCCTGCTGGTCCAGGCGCGCGGAGACAGCTGGGGTCATCTGATCTTTAAGGACTTGGTCAAGTTCGACTGACGAGCACGACGTCCACACCCGCAAAGAGACGACGCAGGCGATCGGAGCTCGGATCGGATCAAGCGCGATCCGATCCGAGCAAATGGAGAAATCACTATGTGCACCGAGAAGAATATCCACTCCTAAGGAGATTTCGATGTACGACCAATCCAAGGTATCCGAGTTAATCCGGTTCGCACGAATCGAGGCGGGCTCCACCGTGATCGAAGTCTACCCTGGCGACGGAGACTGGACGCGCCTCTTCTCCGACATCGTCGGATCAGAGGGGCGGGTCTACAGCTTTGTGCCGGCCGAAGTCGCCCACCTCAAGAACGATCCGGTCGGCCTCATGCGGACGCTCGCGAAGGAGCCGGGCCGAGAGAACGTCGAAGCCGTCTCGGCGGACCTCGTGGCGATGCCGGAGATTACGCAGCCAGCCGATGTCGTGTGGTTGCACCTGTTCTACCACGATCTTCACACCGCCTTGATCCAGAAGAAGGGTGCGACGGCGGCCGACTTCAATCGAGCTGTCTACAAGCGGCTGAAACCCGGTGGGTCCTACGTCATCGTCGATCACGCCGCCGCAGCTGGGTCGGGCACGAGCGACACCCAGTCGCTGCATCGGATCGACCCTGCATTCGTCCGCGAGGAGGTGGAGGCGGCCGGCTTCGTACTGGACGCGGAAGGCACCGTGCTCTTGAATAGGGATGACCCGCACTCGATCAAGGTGTTCGATCCATCGATCAAGGGCGAGACCGATCGCTTCGCGTTCCGGTTCGTGAAGCCCTGACAGCTCCCGGGCGCCGACTTCATGTCGACCGCCCCATTGAGTCCACCAACTCGGGTTCGGACCCGTCAAGCTGGGAAAGGTCAACGAGGATGGCGCGCTGTGCACGCACGCGATGCGGCAGCGCCTTGAAGGCGTCCGAGGTGATGATGGCCACAGGTTCTGGAGCACACCTGCCGCAGGTTCCTGATCTGAACCTGATGAAATGACGGAAGTCGCCGCGCCGTTTAGGGAGCCGGCGCATCCCCTCAGGATGCGCCGGGACAAACGGTTCAAGAATGGTGGATTTCCGTTCCCAGCACCTTCAGGCATTCACGGATGAATGCCGCAAGCGCGGTCCAGCCTTTGGCTGAAACCATGGTCCCATCGACATAGGCGTCGGTGGGAGACAAATCGATATAAGTGCCGCCGGCAAGCGTCACCTCCGGCTCGCAAGCGGCGAGCGCCGCCACCTTCTTGCCGCGCACGACGCCGTCCACCGCGATCAGAATCTGGACGCCATGGCAGATCGTGAAGATCGGCTTTTTTGCCTCGTGGAAATGGCGCACCATCGCTTGTATCCGCTTGTCGGTGCGGATGTATTCGGGGCCACGACCGCCGGCGCAATAGACAGCGTCGTACTGGCTCAGCTGCCTCTCGGCGTCGGCGAAGGTCTTGTTGATCAGCGCATTGTGGCCGGGCTTTTCGGTGTAGGTCTGATCGCCCTCGAAATCGTGCAGCGACGTCTTGATCATGTCTCCGGCGCTTTTGTCGGGGCACACGACATGAACGGTGTGTCCCACCGCTTCCATCGCCTGCTGATAGACGAAGATTTCATACTCCTCGGTGAAATCACCGGTCAGCATCAGGATTTTTTTGGCTGGCATGTCTTTTCCTCTCGGCTTGTTTCAGGGGGAGGTGCACTGCGCGCCTCCTTCCCGGTATCGAAATCGGCTCAGAACGGGGAGTAGAATTCGTAGGCGGCAGGCTGGGCGAACAGCGGCGCGCCGCGCTTGAGGGTGCCTCGGGCAAGCAGCATCGCCAGGCTACTCGAACGCAGGCAGGAGCCTGTCCCGCGAATTTTCGATGTGCGCACGCATGCCTTTTTCGGCGGCGTCCGGATCGCCCGCGGCAAAGGCAGCGAGAATAGCCTCGTGCTCGTCGAGCGCCTCTTCGGTCACCCTGGAGTGATACATCAGCCGGAAGATATGGAAGTGGGTATGCTGGTGATTCAGTGTCTCGCGAATGAGTTCGTTTTGGGCGAACTCGACGATCTTGTCGTGGAAGATCGCATCCTGACGGGCGAAGTTCGAATAGCGCAGGCGTTCGTCTTTCCCCACCCGTCGGGCCATGACGCCAGCCGCCTCCTGCAGCGCGGCAAGGCGCTCGCCGTCCATTGTTGCGGTGGCTTTGGCCGCGGCGGCAGGTTCAAGCAATAGACGCAGCTCGTAAAGTTCGTCGAAGCGCCGGCGGGTGATTTGTGGGGCGGCGCGATAGCCGATCAGGTGGGTTTTCAGAACCAGCCCTTCCCCCTCCAGCCTGCCAAGCGCTTCACGAATGGGGGTATGTGAGACGTTGAATTCCTTGACGAGATTGTCGACGGTGATGCGCGATCCCGGAGCAATCCTCAAGGACATGAGCTGCGCGAAGATTGCTTCGTAAACGTCGCCGGCCAGACTGTTGGCGCGCTGGATACGACCCCTGGCACGGGCTTCATTGTCAACCGTCAGGTCCGTGTTCTGCATCGTTTGCCTCTTGACAGAACCACCCACTAACACGATGCTCCGCGAAACTCAATCCTATATCCTATACGATTTTATTAGAGGGCATCGCATGATCATGACCTGCAGCGCCGAGGTCGGCCTCTGGCACGAAGCCAAGCCTGTCGGCTTCCAACCCGTCTTCGCAGGATCTTGTGCATGAGCTTGTTTGCAGCGGCGCGCCTGCCGAGCGAGATTCTGTTCGGCAAAGGCCAGCGCCATGTCCTGCCTGCCATCGCCGCCAAATATGGGCGCCGCGCGTTCGTCTGTACCGATGAGCGCTTCGCGGCGACGTCGCAGTTCGCCGAGATTCTCGCTGGCTTGCACAACGCGGCGATCGAGACGTTGGTCTTCGACCGAACGCTGCCGGATGTGCCGCGCGACAGCGTCGCCGCCTGCATTGCGCAAGCGAAAGATTTCAAGCCGGACATGGTGATCGGCATCGGGGGCGGCAGCTGCCTCGATATGGCCAAATGCGCTGCACTTCTGCTCAGCCATGGCGGCAAGCTCGAGGACTACTATGGCGAGTTCAAGGTACCCGGCCCTACCCTTCCGGTGATCGCAGTGCCGACGACGGCTGGAACAGGCTCCGAGGTGACCCCCGTCGCCGTGATCTCCGACCCGGATCGGACGCTGAAAGTGGGTATCGCCAGTCCGCATCTCATCGCAGCAGTGGCGCTTTGCGATCCGGATCTGACGGTGACCTGTCCACCGTCCTTGACGGCGATCGCCGGCGCCGACGCGCTGACGCACGCAATCGAGGCCTTCACAGCGGCCAAACGCGGCGCGGACCCTCATTTGCCGCAACAGCACGTGTTCATCGGCAAGAGCGCTCTGACCGACCATTTCGCGCTTCTGGCCATCAGGCTGCTCGGCCGCAGTCTCGAAAAGGCATATCGCGACGGATCGGACGAGGATGCGCGAGCCGACGTCATGATGGGAGCGCTGGCCGCCGGTTGCGCCTTCGGTACGGCGGGAACGGCCGCCGCCCATGCGGTGCAGTATCCCGTCGGCGCGCTTACCCACACCCCGCATGGCCTGGGAGTGGCCACCATGCTGCCCTATGTGATGACCTACAATCTGGCCGCAGCAGCCGCGGAGATTGCGGAAGTCGGCACTGCTCTTGGCCTTTCCCTTCAGGGCGGCGGCGCCGATGCCTTGGCGCACGCCACCATCCGTGAGGTGAGCCGGCTGTTTGGCGCCATCGGCATCACACCGACATTGGCCGAACTGGGTCTTCCCGAAGACAAGATCGACTGGACGGCTGAGCAGGCGCTGGGCATCGACCGGTTGATCAAGAACAATCCCCGCCCGTTCGACCTTGCCGCGATGCGACAGCTGGTCAGGGCTGCCTATGACGGCGACATGTCCGCCACCATGATGTGACCGACCAGGAGTTCATCCAATGAACATTGCCGCAGGCATATCCGACGAGGATCAAGATATGTTCGACTACGCCACGGTCTCGCACGGTCTCTACATTGGCGGACGCTGGCGGCCTTCATCGGAGGGTCGCGTGATCGAAGTGGTCGATCCCTCGACCGAAGCCGTGATCGCTGCGGTTCCCGACGCCACGCTCGCCGACGCCACCTCCGCCGTCGACGCGGCCGCGAAGGCGGCGGCCGGCTGGCGCGAGACCCCGCCACGCAGGCGATCGGAAATCCTGCGACGCTGCTTCGAACTGATGACGGAACGGGCGGAGACGTTGGCTGCGCTGATCTCGCTGGAGAACGGCAAGGCGCTGCGCGATGCGCGCGGTGAAGTCGCCTACGCCGCTGAGTTTTTCCGCTGGAACGCCGAGGAGGCGGTCCGCATCAGCGGCGAGTTCGGCCTTGCACCCTCGGGCGCGAACCGGATCATTGTCGACTACCAGCCCATCGGCATTTGCGTGCTCATCACGCCATGGAATTTCCCAGCCGCCATGGCGACACGTAAAATCGCTCCGGCGCTGGCGGCCGGCTGTACGGTGATCCTGAAGCCCGCCAGCGAGACACCGCTGACGGCCTATGCGCTTGCGGCGCTCTACGAGGAAGCCGGCGTGCCGCCCGGCGTCGTCAACGTCCTGACGACCTCGACCCCCGGACCGGTGACGGCGGCCATGCTGGCCGATCCGCGCGTGCGAAAGCTGTCCTTCACCGGCTCGACCGGCGTCGGGCGCGTGCTGCTGGCCGAAGCCGCAAAGCACGTCATTTCCTGTTCCATGGAGCTTGGCGGCAACGCACCCTTCATCGTCTTCGACGACGCCGACCTGGAAGCAACCCTCGACGGTGCGATGGTTGCCAAGATGCGCAACGCCGGCGAAGCCTGCACGGCCGCCAACCGGCTTTACGTCCAGGCCGGCATCCATGATGCTTTCGCGGAAGGCTTGAGCAAACGCATGGCGGCACTCAACCTGGGCCCGGGCACAGACTCAGACACAGAATGCGGGCCGATGATCACCAGGAAGGCTGTGCACAAGATCGACCGGCTTGTGCAGGACGCCGTTGCCCGCGGCGCCAAAATCCTGTGTGGCGGCGGCGTATCTGAAGGCAGAGGCTTTTTCTATCCGCCAACGGTGCTCAAGGACGTGCCGGCCGACGTTGCCATGGCTCACGAGGAGATCTTCGGTCCCGTGGCGCCGATCAGTCGCTTCGACAGCGAGGCGGAGGTCATCGCCAAGGCCAACGACACAGAATACGGTCTCGCGGCCTACATCTACACGCGCGACCTGGCCAGAGGAATGCGCGTGGCATCAAAGATCGAGTCGGGCATGATCGCGCTCAACCGCGGCCTGATGTCGGATCCGGCGGCGCCCTTCGGCGGAGTCAAGCAAAGCGGGTTGGGGCGAGAAGGCGGCCAGAAGCATGGCGTTGCCGAGTTCATGGAGGCCAAGTACATCGCCGTGACCCTGTGAGCGGACATCCCGCCAAAGATCCGTTTCGCATTCGCGATCATGTGGTCGAGTTCGACGACATGGTCGCCGAGATCGTTCGCAGAAGCGAGGAGACCAGGGCGAACGTTCCCATGGTCGCCGATGTCGCCTACGGGGCTGACGCCACCGAAACCATGGATCTGTTCTTTCCCGAGGGCAAACGGGACCGCCTGCCGGTGCACATGTTCATCCACGGGGGCTATTGGCGCATGTTCTCCAAGCGCGACTATTCCTACGTCGCCGAGACCGTTACGAACGCAGGCGCGATCGCGGTCATTGTCGACTACGCGCTGATGCCGACCGTCAGGATGGCCAGGATCGTCGACCAGGTGCGCCGCGCCAAGCGATGGGTATTTGACAATGTCGCACACCATGGCGGCAATCCCGGCCTGCTGACCGTTAGCGGTCATTCCGCCGGTGCGCATCTGGCAACAATGCTTTTCGACGGTGACGAGCGGCCTTCCGGCATCAAAGCTGCGCTGCTGCTTGGCGGCCTTTACGACCTGAAGCCATTGCAGATGTCGTTCCTTGCCGCGGAGATCGCGATCACCGACGAGGAGGCCCGCCGATTCTCGCCGATCGACCACAGTTTCGATCCATCCGTGGGCGTAGATATCTCGGTCGGCGCCGATGAAACGCCGCCGTTCCACAGCCAGGCCGCACTCTTCACGGACCACCTTGACACACAGGGACTGACTGTTTCGTGCACCACCCTTGGTGGGGCCAATCACATGAGCAGCGTCCGTGACCTTGGCTTGGCTGGTACCGAGGCCGCGTCACTGCTGGCCCGCGTCGTGGCCGCCTGAGACTTCCGCCAGAAGCGCTGCTGGGCGCGACCGTTCTTCAAAGTAGCGTCGCAGCATCGAGGTGCCGACAGCGGTGGCAAATCTTCCGCCACCGGTCGCCATACCGTAAGCCCGCCGGCGATGTCGACGTCGACGTGGTTCATGCTTTCCAGCGTGATTGAGCTTGATAACCGATGTCGGCGATCGCCGTCATGCAGGCAGCCCAGTTGAGTTCTCAAGGCTGGCCGGCCAAAGACGCCCTTCAGCGGAGAGCGGGCCGACGTTCCGCAACACCGGCCCGCAACCTTCAGAATATGATAGCCCGCGGCACCCCGGAGAAGGGAATCTGCGCTCTCACACCAGCATCGACTGCTGGGCGAAGATGCCCGCCGTCGCGCCGTGCGATATTGCCAGGGTGACCGATGGCGGCGTGAGGGGGTTGGCGAGGTCGCCCGCGGCGTAGATGCCGGGCATGCTGGTTTCGCGGCGCTCGTCGACCTTGAGGATTACGCCGAGGGGCGTATCGACCGTGGCGAGGCCCAGTGATTCATGCAGGCTTGCGGACGGCTTGTTGCGCGGATGCGCGAACAGGATGTCGACCGCGACCTTGGGGCCGGTATCGAGCTTGACGGTGGCGTTATGCCCCCCGTGATGGGCGATCTCGCTGATCCGGCCGTCGACGACAGGTATGTTGCGGCGCGCCAGACCGGCCCGGATATCGGGCGGAATGTCGTGACCATCAGCGAAGACCGTCAACCTGTCGGTCCAATCGTGGAACAGCCTGACCTGATTCGTCGACTGTGGGCCGGACCAGACGAGGCCCCAATGCTGGCCGGCGACTTCAAAGCCGTCGCAATAGGGGCAGGGCACGATGGACGTGCCCCAACCTTCGGCAAAGCCCGGAACATCAGGCATCTGGTCGGCGACGCCATAGCTCAGGATCAGCCGGCGCGCGCCGAGGCTTCCGCCATCGCCAGTGAGGACGGAGAAATCGTCGATGGCCCCGGAGAGGCTGTCGGCCCGGGCATTGACCAGCTTGATCGTGGGATAGCGCGCCAGCTGCCGCCGCGCCTCGGCCAGGATGTCCAGCGGTGGCTTGTGATCGTGGCCGAGCAGGCCATGCGAGTGGCCGGCGAAGCGGTTGCGCGGCAGGCCGGTATCGAGAACGGTGACCTTACGGCGGGCACGGCCGAGTTGCAGGGCGCCGGCGAGACCGGCAAAGCTGCCGCCGATGATGATGACGTCATCCATGATGGGCTCCGTGTTGTGGATGAGGGGCTGGTTGGACCTGGTTGAAACCTACCCATCGGCTTGCGCATTTCAGAAACTACATGGTATCGTAATCCGAGAATTTGGATACTGTCAAGGACTGGAATTGTCGTGACCGAAAATAGCCAGGGCCGGCGCGGCCGGCCCGCCAACGAGGCGCTTGGCCAAACGATACTCGACGCTGCGTCCGAACTCTTTGTGGAATTGGGTTTTCAAGCGACCACATTGGACAAGGTCGCCCAGCGGGCGAAGATATCCAAGCTCAGCATCTATCGGCATTTCGAGAACAAGGAGGCGCTGTTCAGCGCGGCCATCTCGGCCGGCTGCCATCAGTTGTTTGCGCCACTGGCCCTTCTTGAAGGCGTCGGCGGTTCGGTCGAAGATCAGCTCATGGCGGTGGGATCATCCCTGCTTCGGACGCTGTTGAGATCAGACGTCCGCAGTGTCGAAGCCATGGTCATGGCCGACCAGACGAATCCAAGGTCGTTAAGCAAGCTCCATTTCGAAGCCGGCCCCGCCCATGTCATCGCCCAAATCGAGGTCCTGTTGCGTCAGTTGCACGCGAAGGCGGTTCTGAACGTGCCCGATCCTCTCCGGTCCGCCCGCTTGTTTGCCGCGCTTTTCAAAGGATCCGATCTTTTGATTATCGCACGCTTCGATGAGGCGAGAGCGGCGGACGACAACGAAATCGAATCCTATTGCCGGTCGGCCGTCGCCATGTTCATGGCTGCGCACGGCTAGCAGTCTGCCCTGCCCGCTAATCATTGTATTCTGCGAAATACTCCGCTAGAGCCGCCGTCGCGATGGCGCCCATCCACCTCGTGTCGATCGCGTCGGGGTCGGACTGCGCGCCCGCCGGTGAGCGGCATCTCCTACCTGCTCCGGTCACACAGCGCTGACCCTTGAGCGCCTCCGCCGACCTGTGAGGGCGAGGAAGAGAATGCCGGTTATGGCCGCGAGAATCGAGCAGATGAGGTGTCGATCGCCGCGAAGGGACACCTGCGGACGGAACGTTTTTGGTACACTTGAGTACGTCCATTCGTGGGTCGGGCTCCAGCGGCTCGTGCCCGACGCGCCCCGGGGAAGGCCGCTGGTGCCCGCGACAGATCCTTCCAAGGTGCGGGTCTGGAACGGCCCAAAAATTCTCTCGAGCTCCCGGAACATCGGTCCGCCCCTGTGGTTCGACAAGCAGCGGCACAGTCGATCCAACCAGGCATCGGCCCGCTTAGGACAGGCGCGAGGTCCCTACCCACAGATCTTGCGAAAATAGGAGCAAGCTATGCGAGCGTTGGTCTGGCACGGCAAGGAAGACATACGCTGCGATCAGGTTTCGGACCCGGAAATTGAGGATGAACGTGACGCGATCATCAAGGTGACGAGTTGTGCCATATGCGGCTCCGACCTTCACCTCTACCACAACTATGTGCCAGCCATGCTGCCCGGCGACATCATGGGCCACGAGATGATGGGAGAGGTCGTTGAGGTCGGCAAGGGCGTCAACGGCGCTCTGAAGGAGGGAGACCGCATCGTCGTGCCGTTCACCATAATCTGCGGTGAGTGCGACCAGTGCAAGCGACAGAACTTTTCGGTTTGCGAACGCACAAACCGCAAGAAGAATCTCGGTGACAAGGTGTTCGGGCACACCACCGCGGGTCTGTTCGGCTACACTCATTTGACCGGCGGCTATCCCGGGGGACAGGCGGAATACATGCGTGTGCCGTTCGCCGATGCCACGCACGTAAAGGTGCCTGACAGCCTTACCGACGAGCAGGTTCTCTTCCTCGGCGATATTTTTCCTACCGGATGGCAGGCGGCGGCACAGTGCGACATTGAGCCCACCGATACGGTTGCGGTGTGGGGCTGCGGCCCAGTCGGGCAGATGGCCATACGCAGCGCCCTGCTGCTCGGCGCCAAACAGGTGGTGGCGATCGATTGCCTGCCGGAACGGCTTTCCATGGCCGCGGCCGGCGGCGCCATCGCCATCAATTTCGCCGAGGAAAGTGTCGTCGAACGACTGCGGGAACTCACCGGCGGAAAGGGCCCGGAGAAGTGCATCGATTGCGTCGGCATGGAAAGCCACGTCTCGCTGGCCCAGCCCGATACCGTCTACGATCGCGCAAAGCAGTTGATGCTGATGGAAAATGATCGACCGCACGTTCTGCGTGAGATGATCTATGTCTGCCGGCCGGCCGGCGTGATCTCGATCCCCGGCGTCTACAGCGGGCTGGTCGACAAGATTCCGATGGGACAGGCAATGAACAAGGGGCTCACCTTCCGAATGGGGCAGACCCATGTCAACCGTTGGACCGAGGATCTGTTGCGCCGCATCGAAGATGGCCAGATCGACCCATCCTTCGTCATCACCCATACCGTGGGGCTCGAGCAGGGACCCGAGATGTACAAGGTGTTTCGCGACAAGCAGGACAGTTGCATCAAGGTTGTACTGAAACCGTAGGGAAATCGTCATGAACGTGATTGCCAAACTTACCAACATCACCCGATCGCCTGGCGATCCCAAAGTGCTGAAGACTGGGCAGAGTGCGGTCGCGGCCTCCGATGGCCTTGCCCGCAAGCTCGGCTGGTTCAGCATCGCGCTTGGCGTCGCCGAGCTGGTTGGCGCCGAACGGATTGCCGGCGCGCTCGGCATGCGCGGCAAGGAAGATCTGATCCGCGCTTATGGGGCGCGGGAAATAAGCAGCGGCATACTCTCGCTTTCAGTGGACAAGCAGGCCGGGCTTTGGAGCCGGGTGGCCGGCGACGGCCTGGATATCGCGACATTGCTGACAGCATATCGGCATGGCAACCCAAAGCGCGATAATGTAGCCCTTGCGCTTGCCATGGTCGCCGGCATCACATTGCTCGACATCATCGGTGCGAAAAGCGTGACCGCGCGCCACTCTCGGAGCAGGACCAAGCCACGCGACTACAGCGATCGAAGCGGCTTTCCCGGAGGCACTGCCGCAGCCCGCGACCGCGCCCGCTCGCAGCGCAGCCAGGAGGCCGGCGCAGCCTGATAGAGATTTCCGAACCCTGGCGCCATGCGACCTGGACAGGTGGCATCTCGTCGGGCCCTAACGCCAGAGGTGGTTGCTCTCGGCGAGCCGACTTTGCTGGAACAGAGTGGACCGTCGAGTGGCCGTTCTCGCCGTCCCCTGGATCACCGCCGCGCATGGTTGTGTGGCCGGTGCGTTAAAGGCAGGAAGCAAGCAGCGATGCGACCAGGCGTCTAGCCTTCCATGTCTCTTACCTTGGCCAGGTTCCGGCGATCCTCAGGCCGAGCCGCGTTCGGGAAGCTCGGTCTCTTCCGCCACCCCTTTCCGCAGGTCTCGGCGCAAGCGTTCCGCTTCGTCGGAATTATTATCGTCGTCTGTCCGCTCGAGTTCGCGATCGATTGTCTCGCGCGACCCCTCTGCCGGATCCTGTTGCGGAGATGTGTTCGGGCCGGTTTCGATCTTGCCGTCGCCGGGAACGGTGCGGTCGCGAGACTTCGTCATCTTCAGCTTCCCTTCCATCTGTCATCTGCCTCGGCATCTCCGATGGCATGAATTTTGGCCGCTTCCCTGCCGAACCGGATCGTCGACGCTTTGTTCCGGGAAAGCCCCCGCAGGTTCGTGCTGGTCGGCCCCGGGGCATTGGTCGATGCCCTTGCCGGGAAGCATCCTATGCCAACGAGGTCGGCGGCAGCCTCATCAATGTCGTTATCAACATATGGGCTGTGAAGGCGTTTTCGGCCCGGACACGCGAGCACGCCAGGCTCGCGGCGAGTTTTCGAACCGAAGCAGATGCGCAGCGTAACAACTGGATGTATACGGAAAAGGCTGGCTCATCCACGACATCGCGCTTTCGGTGATGGCCGGCGGCATGCTCGCCTGGGCGGTCCGGCAGCTGGTAGCGAACTGGTCATAGGCCTTTGCAAAGCCGCGTCGATGAAGCGGGTGCGGTAGCGCTGGTCGGTGTAGCGTCGAGGCATCTGTCAATCGGAGACAAGCGCGACCACTTTTGGGACCTCACTGTTTTTTCCACCGGGACTCGACATCTCACTATCATAGTTGATTGTGGCTGCCGGTGACCCTGCGTAATGGATAGCCATTCCAACTCTCCAACAGGAAAACGGTATGTTGTATCCGGGTCGGTTTTTGGGGCCAAGCGAGATTGAGATGCTCGCCCAGGTTTGTCACACGGTCTGCAAAGAGCGCGCCCTACCTCTTGCTTCGCAGAACGGAGAGCGCATAGCTGCCCATATACTCAGGCTGTTTATGAATGGCTTGATTGAGCAGAATGAACTGCTCGATGCTGAGAGGAACTGGGCTCTTCGGCTTGACCGTTCGGTCCAGCAGACGATGTCAACTACGCGCACATGAGAGGCCGCGGGACCCAGTTTGGTTCTTACAGCCGAACACCCGCCGCTATCTGAGATATGTTGCGGGGTTTTCTTCGCCGCGGAGTGATCCGATACAGTGCGCGGAAATCATGGCAATCCTGTTCGCAGTGATTCTATTGAGCGTAGTCGCAGTCCCATTCTTGGTCGTCGGAAAGCCGCCAAGGCCAGTTGGGAACAAACCTGACGTTTAAGCGTTTGTAGAGCCCTTCCACCGGGCAACTCACCGAAATGCTTCTTGCCGTGCATGATGCGATGTCGACGGCCGTTTTGGCGGGCAGGAGCGCCAATGCGGAAATAGTAGGCGTGGTCGACCTCACCAACAAAGCTGAGGTCGACATCGGCATCACCAGCTTGGGAAGAGCCATCCAGTTCGTGGCCAACGCCTCGGTGCTTGGATACGACATTCGCGGCGCCATGGTCTTCTATGGCGCGCCCGGCACCCCGAGCCTAAGGGCGAGAGAGTGCGAGCGCTTGTGGGCGCAGTTTGGCGGCGCGCTTCTACAGCCGTAGCTCCATCAGGACGTTCGCCCCGCCCGTTCTTGGTATGAACGCGTACGGAACTGAGGCGCTACCCAGCCGCAGCGGGAATGGCTCAGTGGTAGCTCTAGCTGGCGACCGCACTAAGCAGCTTTTCGGTGATGGGCTTTGAGCGGCTGAGCCAGCGTGAGAACGTTCGGCCGCATATCTGCCGGTGCCTGCTTTCATGTGACTGGGCGGGGCTATTGGGGAGCCGTGTTGACCGCTGGCCCTTAGCCGAGGGAAGCACAGTACGGCAACCTCGCTCTTTGCTGGCTAACATCCTTCCGCTCTCAGGGACCGGACCATGCGCACAACAACAGGGTCATACGGTTTCTTTTCGGATTTCCGATAATTCATTGTGAAAAGCGCAGCACGCTGGTTGCAGACCATAATTGCACGGACGTAGCGAATCTCGCCATTCTTGACCCCGGAGTAGCTGGCCCATTTCGGGGCTAGGCGCCGATAGGTCAGTCGCCAACCGGCCTTTTCGTCCTCGATCATGCGATGTTCAATCTCGGCGCGAAAACTTGCTTTGCCCAGTCGCGCGCCCCAAACGACCAGAAACGCGTCTCTTGGGCCCTGAAAAGCCGCGCCCTGCTCCGAATTCTGGGTCAGGACGAAATTCGGAGGAATATCGAAACTAAAGCCAAGCTGTCGGACGCCGAAGGGCTGCCACGCCTCGGCCTGAAGCAACGTGGTCCAAAAGAGAAAAACTGTAAGTCCCAGCAGTAGGCGTCGCATTGCTCTGATTTAGCGCTGGCTAACATCGTGTCCAGACGGACAGAGGTCCGTGACATAAAAAATATGCTTCATGGCCGCGCAGCATATGGACGCGGGATTCGCGATTGACGGCGTGCGGTCGAAACGGCTTCCGTCCCACGAAAGGAGAGGACGCAGAGGGAATTGGTGCGTCGGTATGATCGATTGGCAGAAAATTGGCGAGGCCGAATGTCCAACGTTCATTGCCCGCAAAAATGGGCGCCGGCTTCCTCTTGTGCCTAGGGAAGAAGAGCCGAATTATTCCCTGGCGGAGACCCTGATCTACCTCAGACGGGGCATGCCTCAGTAACTTCGCCGTGACCTGATCCCTTCGGGGAACAATCACATCGAGCTCCAGTTTGGCCTTCAAGCGAAAGCACTGATGGAGCATGCCATGAGATTTCCACACAGCAAGACGGCCGCGGCCGCCGTTTTCATTGCCCTGACCTCCCCCGCACTCGCCCAGACAAGCGGAACACCATCACCCTCGACACCTGCACCCGCTCCGGCAACCGAACCGCCGACCGCCGGACAGTTGCCGGATGCGACCGGACAAGCGGATGCACCAACACGCGAAATGATCCGCCAGATGGTTGAGCAAGCTGTCCGGGAGAGACTGCAGCAGGATCGCGGTTCCGAAGAAGGTTTCCGCGAGGAAGATAGTCGCAACTATCAAGGCGATCGCAACGAGGGTGCTGACCGCCACGATGAAGATGGCGGCCGTTGGCAGAACCACGGTGGCCGCGATCGTGGACACAGAATGGCTGGACGCTGGCATCATCAGCTGATGCGCAGTGCCGGCATGCGACTGATGTTCGGGCTGTTGGACACCGATGGCGACGGATCGGTTTCCGAGGACGAGGTTCAACGCGCGGTGGGCAGGATGTTCAGTAGCATTGACGAGAATGGTGACGGCAAGATCGATGCGGACGAGATCCAGTCCTTCATGCATGGCTCCAGCATGCATGGCACTGATAGCGAGGACACGCCGTAGCTGCCTTCAAAGTGAATGCCCTCCCTCGGACAAAGCGGGCGCGTGGCGGCCGATCCCGAAGAGGTGTCTCTTGGCTGTTAGGCGGCCGGCCAGCACCCTTTAGGCTTGAGCTATTCCCGCAGTCCCGCGAGACGCCAGCCGTGAAAAAAAGGCTTCGCATTGCTGATCGAGGAACGATCGAAGCCGACCAACGCAAGGTCACTCGGGCGCTCGGTCTTCCAGCAGAACGAAGGATGCGGCGATCAAGTCGTCGCCATTGATACGTCCTTGGCTGTCCTCCAACATAGTTGCAACCTTGTGGAAGGCCATCATTTCACCCGCGTCAATCTGCGCTTCACGCATCTTGGCTGTGAGATCAGCCACGCGATTTCCTAACGAATGTGATTTTGCAGTCTCGCAATTCGACATGATTAGTCATCCTTTGCCTTGGGGTTTCACGCTGCCGAACGCAATGCTTCAGCGGATGTTCCGAATTTGGCCATCAGTCTTATGGGATAGGACTTGCGTCTGATTGCGGTTGGAAGAAGCCCGAACGGCGGAACACGCAGCCGGACGCCGAATTGGAAACCCACCGTCGATCGAAGTCCCTTGTCGCCGGTTGAGATCCCGCATCTTCACTGTCGAGAGGGTGGCGGGATCACCTTCCGAGGAGCGAGCGCATATGAGGTAATAGATATTTGGCAGATGTACTCACGGCCATCCTGCTCGCTTCTTTTGTCTGCGCATGTTCATTCTTTTCGGGAAACCCCATCTCTCCAACAACACGCAACAACCGCGTTGCTACCCACGATTGATGCGATGACAACTGCATCAACAAAGCAAAGCCTCTTCGCCTAAGGTGCGATTGCCGCGGGCTTTTTCGACTTGAAGGTCGTCCAACGCGCCCGGTGGTCAGGCCATGGCGTTCAGCGGGAGCCAGGTAGACTCATCGCGAAAATCCCGCAGCGAGGCATGTCGCAAGTCCTCCTCGCCGCGTGCGGATACTGGAATCCGCCTGGCTCGTTGTGACAGGCATGCGAAGATGAGTGTCGGCGCATGGACGCGGAAAAACCCGCCAGCGTGAGCCAGCGGGCCTTGTGATGGGATGGCCCGCGCGTGCGGTCAAGGCTGCGCGGGCCGACCATGATGAATGAGGGGACATCTTGGTCACCGGCACGACCGATGAAGAACGAGCCGGGTGTGACAAAACACCCTTGGAGCGAGAATGTTCCCGTCCGCACAAAAAAGCCCGCCGGCGTGAGCCGGCGGGCAGCCGCTATTTTGCCGTCAAGCGGACAGACCGCTTGCGGCCCACCCACTGCAGCATTTTCCACTTTGAGCCGGAATCATTCTCAACTATGGTTCGCCAGGCTTAAGGCATGGGGGATTGCCGATGGTTTTATCACGCAGGGGTGTCGTGCTCGGCGGTCTGGCGCTGGTCGCGGTCGGTGGAACCAGCAATATTGTTCAAGCCGCGGGGGCAAAATCCTTTTTCGCCGGTACCGCCAGCGATAACGATTTCGTCTATCGCAAGACCAACTTCGCCAAGATCGACAAGAGATGGCATCGCCAGATCGTCAAGTATTTCAGCAGCGAGCCGGTCGGCACCGTCGTGGTCGATACCCGCCACCACTTCCTCTACCTCATCATGGAAAACAAGACTGCCATCCGCTACGGCGTCGGCGTCGGCAAGGAAGGCTTCAAATGGTACGGCCGCGCGACGATCGATCGCCGCGCGCTGTGGCCGCAATGGGTCCCGCCCCCCGAAATGCGTGAGCGCAAACCGGACCTGCCGCCCATGATCGCAGGCGGCGCGTCCAACAATCCGCTCGGGCCGCGCGCGCTCTATCTGTACCGCGACGGCGCCGACATCGGCTACCGCCTGCATGGCACGCTGGAGCCATGGAGCATCGGCACCGACGCTTCCAGCGGCTGCATCCGCATGTTCCCCGAAGACATCATCGACCTCTACCAGCGGTGCCCGATCGGCACCGCGGTGGAGGTCCTGCCGCACATCGCCGACCAGGCGCCCGCTTCCACCACTGTCGAATGATTGGCGCATCATGAACCGCATGATTGAAAACACGCGCCGGCTGCTCGCCGCCGGCCTGCTGGTTGTGGCCACATCCTGCTCGACCAGCAACACGCTGGCCCCGTCGACGCCCGACGTCACCAACGCCGAGATTGCCGGCTTCCAGAACGTGCAGCCGGGCAGCGAGGAGGATTTTATCCTCAATGTCGGCCGCCGCACCTACTTCACGAAAGGTTCGGCCGCGCTCGATTCTGTCGCCAAGGCCACCCTCGACACCCAGATCGCCTGGTTGACAAAGCATCCGCGCTGGCTGCTCAAGCTGCAGGGTTTCGCCGACGATCCCGGCGCAAGCGAAACGGCGCTGTCACAGCAGCGCGCCGATGCGGTGATGGACTACCTCGCCGCCGGCGGCATAGACCGGAACCGCATGTGGGCCAAGGGCTACGGCAAGGACAGGCTGGTCCGCGACTGCCCCGACTCCGCCTGCAGGTCGCAGAACCGCCGCGTTGTGTCTAATTTGCGCGATGAGAGGGACGAGTCGTAGAGGCTGCTGTTTTGCTGGTCGCCAAATCAGTCTCACAACGCGACGGCGGCATGGCTGCAATGCGCCTATCGGGGACATTCACCCAGCGTTTGCCCCTCCCCGAAAGCTGACGCTCCGGTTGAACCCGGAGTGAAGTCAGCTTCCCGTCTACCAACCTCCGGTTCAGGGTCTGGTGGGAGGCTTCGGCATCCGCCTCGACCAGTTTGCGGACGTGGCGGTTGTCCGCGATCCTGATCGCGCATGAGCCTCGCCACATGTCGGTGTGCTACCGGGAGTGGGCGCCGTGGAGCTGGCAGGTACGCTCGCTCAAAGCATCGGCCGTCCACCGGTGACCTCGTAGAGTGCGCCGGTGGTGTAGCTCGATCCTTCCGAGGCAAGCAGCACATAGGTCGCTGCAAGCTCTGCCGGTTGCCCGGGACGCTTGAGCGGTGTGTTCTTCCCGAACTCCTTGACCTTCTCAGAGGGCATTGTCGACGGGATCAGCGGCGTCCAAATCGGCCCGGGAGCGACCGCGTTTACCCGAATGCCGCGTTCAGCTACCAGTCCTGCAAGTCCGGCGGTGAAGTTGGCGATCGCTCCTTTGGTAGTGGCGTAGGCAAGCAGTGCCGGCGATGGACTGGTCGCGTTGATCGAGGATGTGTTGATGATGGTCGAGCCGGGTTCCATGTGCTTCACTGCTTCCTGGGACAGATAGAACATCGCATAGACATTGGTGCGAAAGGTGAGATCCCATTCCTCCGCGCTGATGTCCTCAAGCTTCTCGAACGACGCCTGGTGGGCTGCATTGTTGACGAGGATGTCCAGGCGCCCGCATTCATCGATAGCTCGCTGCACAAGCGACCGCGCGAAGATTTCGTCCGAGATGTCGCCGCGTGCGAGCACCGCCTTGCGCCCCGCTTCCTCGACCAAGCGCGCCGTCTCCTGCGCGTCTTCGTCCTCTTCAAGGTAGGAGATGATGACGTCGGCGCCTTCGCGTGCAAATGCGATAGCCACCGCCCGGCCGATGCCCGAGTCCGCGCCGGTGATCAGCGCGACGCGGTCCGTCAGCTTACCGCTGCCGCGATAGCTCTCCTCCCCGTGGTCAGGCCGTGGATCCATCTCGTCGGTGTAGCCGGGCATGTCCTGCTGCTGTTCGGGAAGCGGCGGCTGAGGATATTTCTGCTGGGCATCCTGCATGTCAGGTCCTTTTTTGGTTGGAGTTGCGGTTGTGTCGATCCGGTTCCGTGATCGGTCCCTTGGCGGCTTTCGAGCCACCGCCCCATTCCTCGGCCTTGCACGCTTGGTCGCCGCCCATGAGGTCCGGCGAACCGCGATTTGCGGTGCCGCTGTCGGTCTTGTTCAACTCGTGCTCCTTCTTGCGTGTGGTCAGTCTTTCTCGCCGGCGGTAATCATCGACCTCAGCGGCTCTTGCGCCACATTCGCCTCGATTTCCGCGCGTCCGGGGGTATCCGGTAGCGCCTTGCGGAAATTTCTCGCATAATCCGGTGGCATCTTCGGTGGCATCATCGGTTCGTACGGGTCGACCACGGCCTCGATGACCACCGGACCCTCAGCAGCCAGGGCAGCGTCGAGAACACCTTCCACCTCCTCGGCGCGAGAGACGCTGTAGCCGATGCCGCCCATGGCTTCGGCGGCCATGGCGAAGTCGATGGGCTGGAGTTCGCAGGCGAATTGCGGGTTACCGAGGAACATCATCTGCTCCCAGGCGATCTGATTGAGCATGCCGTTCTTGAGCACGAGCACCTTGAGTGGGACCCGGTACCGAACTGCCGTCGAGAACTCGCCGAGTTGCATCGCGAGACCGCCGTCGCCGACGACCGCGAAGACCGGCCGGCCGGGAAAGGCCAGGCCCGCGGCGATCGCATAGGGCAGTCCGCATGCCATCGAGGCCAGCGCGCCCGAGACGCCGAAGGCCTGCCCGTCACGCAGCTCGATATGGCGGGCCGCCATCTCGGTGTTCTGGCCGGAATCGGCAACCAGGATCGCATCATCGGGCAATCGTTTCCCAAATGCGCGTGTAACCACCTGGGGCTTGAGCGAAGTGGCGGCCTTTTGCTCCGACTGCGCCATCATCTCGCGCCAGCGTCGCATGCCCGCCTGCGCCTTCTCGAGGAAGCTGCGATCATCCTTGCGCTTCAGGCGCCTGTTCAGCAATCGCAGCGTCACGGCGGCATCGCCGGCAAGGCCGGCCTCAACGGGATAGCGCAGGCCGATGCGCTGCGGGTCGCGCTCGATCTGCACCCCGCGCGCCTGTCCCGGCTTCGGGTAGTATTCGATGTAGGGAAAGGTCGAGCCGACGACGAGCAGCGCGTCACATTCCTCCATGATTTCCTGCGACGGCAGCGTGCCGAGAATTCCGATGCCGCCAGTCGTCAGCGGGTGATCGTCGGGCAAGGCAGCCTTACCGAGCAAGGCCTTTGCGACGGGGGCACCAAGCAGCTCCGCCGTCTCTTCCAACTCGTGCCTGGCACCAAGCGCGCCCCGACCGGCGAGGATCGCGACCTTCGTCGCCCCGTTCAGGATCTCGGCGGCTTTCGCAAGTTGTTCTTCGTCGGGAAGCCTGCTTCCTTCGAACCAACGATCCGGCGTATGCGACGGTTTGTTGCGCTTCGAGCGCTTGGCTTGGTAGAGCGTGTGCTCCTGCACATCGCTGGCGATCGACAGATGCGCAACGCCGCGACGTGCCAGCGCCGACCTGCAGGCGAGACCGGCCAGGCTTTCCATATGCGCCGCGTCGGAGACCTGCGCGTTGAAGACGGCGACATCGCTGAAGACGCGCGTCAAGTCGACATCCTGCTGGGTGAAGGTCTCGATGAGGTCGTGGAACTGCATGCCGGTAATGGCGAGCACCGGCGCTTGGTCGAGCTTGGCATCGTAGAGGCCAGTCAGGAGGTGTGTGCCGCCAGGGCCGGAAGTTGCGAGGCAGACACCGAGCTTGCCTGTCCATTTTGAGTAGGCGCACGCCATGAACGCCGCGGATTCCTCGTGCCGCACCTGAATGAAGCGGATGCGGTCCTGCCGCTTGCGCAGCGCCTCCATGATGCCATTGATGCCGTCGCCCGGCAGGCCAAAGATGATATCGACGTTCCAGTCGATCAGCGTCTCGATGAGGATGTCCGCGGCGGTCGGCATGTCTCAGTCCTTACCGCGATGCGGATCCCGCCGCCTGGCTGCTCTTGTTCGCGGTCTTGTCAGTCTTACGCTGGTCTTTGTTGCCGCCGCGATTGCCGCCATGCAACTCGTCGGAAGATTGAGCGGTCTTGCCGTCTTCCAAATTAGTGGCCATGCGCAAAGCTCCCTACATCCGGCCTGCCTAACCAGAAAGTCGGTGAGATGTTCCGTGCCCGAAGGCAAGGCCGCCTAGTCAGGTGCCGAAGGCAAACGTGTCAGTACCACCCGATGAGGCGCTGTTCGGCAGTCAGCGGCTGAACAGGCGAGGTGCGATCGAACAGACGAAGGCATCGAACTGCTGCGAGGCCGAGGATTGCATGTAGTGGCCGAGGCTGTCTGATCGCCAAAAGCTCTCGCGGCAGAGCTGGCCGATGTTCAGGTCGCGTCTTCGCAGGTCCCTATAGCCAGAGCGCAACGCCGCCCGGACCGTCCCCATAGGCGAACTCCTCGCACCCCTCGTCGACGATTTCTCGCGCGGGATTTCCGCCTCAGTGGCGAAAGGACTCGTTCGTCGCGCACACCGCGCCGGGCGATGTGCGCCTCGACCATGCGGTGCCTGGCGTGCCGGTAGTCTGGCATGGCTCCTCGATAGCCTTAAAGACGACAGGCTTAGTCGTCCTGCCTGCGCTTGTGGTGCTCGCTCTCCTGGTTTTCGCCGCGGATCATCTGGCGATCGTCCTTGTCGGTCAATTCCACGCCCTCGTCGCGCAGATTGGCGCCGTCTTGCCGCGCCTCGCGCTCCTGCTTGGTTCTCTTCAGCTCATCCTCGGCATTGAAATCGTCGCCGGCATTGCTGGTGTTCTCGCGCTTTTCGATGATGCGCAGCTGCTGCTCGTGGGTCTTCCGGCCGGCCATGGCAAGGCGCCTCCTACTTGTTCGTGCGTCCGGTCTGGTCAGGATTGATGCCGCCCTGAGGCGCGACGTCGTTCTCGACATCGCCTTCGAACGTATTGTCCCCATCGAGAGCATCGTTCTCGTCGAGCATATCGCCGCCCTTGACCGCGCCCTTCGAGGTGCCGATTCCCGGGTTGTCTCGCAGATCCTTGTCCGTGGGCTGTTTAGTCTTGGGGTGTTGGTTGGTCATGGAATTTCTCAGCGCTGGTTGAGCTTGGACGAACGACGGTCCTGGCGCTGTCCAACTTCAACGTGGAGAAAATGTTCCGGAACATATTCGCTTGTCAGGTGCGCGTAAGCGGCCATGCGGCCGCCGTCTCGGCTAGCGAAACTCCAAGCATGCCACATTACATCCCATTCCGAGGCGAATTGGCAGGCTAAAGTGAAAATCGAGACGGTCGAAAGCTTGCAAGGAGTGGGTGCTCTGTTCCGGTGGCGATCTCGGTTGCAAGCAGTTCGCCGGCAATCAAGCCAAGTGTTGCGCCGCTGTGGCTGAAGGCGACGTAATACCCCTCGATCTCCCGCAACTGGCCGAAGACCGGCTCGCCGTCTCCGGGGATCGGCTTGGGCCCGACACCGTAGCTCTCCAATTCCAATTTCGGATGACCGTCGAGAACATTCGACGCTTCGTCGAGAAGCCCTTGGATGGTCGATGCTTTTACGCGATAAGTCCCGTCCGGATTGACTACCACCTCTTCTTCCGACCAGGCAGAATCGAGCGCGAGGGCGCCATCAGGCGTCGGCCGGATGGCGACGCGCGGCGTGTTGAGCACGGCGCGTAGAGGCAAGTCGACTGGCTTGGTCCTGACCAGCAGCGCGATTGGTGTCCCATCGGCAATACGCTGACCGGCCACGGCGACCATTCGCGGCACATCCGCACCGGTCGCCAGAAGCACCGCGTTGGCGGCGAAGCTGATCCCGCTGGTGGTGGTGACGCCGGTGGCGCGGCCGTTGGCGACGGTGACGGTAGCGCTTCCGGCCTCGGTGACCACCTGGCCGCCCCGCTCCACGAATTCCGCGATCAATATTTCGATCAGCGACGGCAGGTCGACCCAGCCCTCGCCCGCGTTGAAGATCGCGCCTTGAGGCGTGACAGCGCTTGCGCAGACACCCGGCGTGACCAACCTTATGGCGTCCGCGGACAGATGCTGCGCATCATAGCCGAGACGTTTTTCGTGAGCGAAGACATCGGCGATCTCGTTTGAGGCATCGTCCGCATCCCACGTCAGGCCACCGTCGAAACGCAGCCAGGCGGCATCCGGGCATCGCGCCGACAAACTGCGGTAGCGGTCGATACCGATCATGCGCAGGCGATGATATTCAGCCGAGCGCCTGCGCGCCGAATTGATCCAGGCGAGCGAGCGGCCGGAAGCTCCCTTGGCGAGCGGTCCATCATTGACCAGCACGGTCTCGATGCCGAGCCTTGCAAGATGAACGGCCGAGGAGACGCCAAAAATGCCGCCGCCGACAACAACGACCTTGGAAACCTGATGTGATGCAGCCATGAGATATCTTTCACTGGTGGAGGTTGGTTTGGGCGGCCGTCTTGAAGGGCTCATGCGTGATCAAAGCACTCGGCAAGGAAGTGCTTCAGACGCGGGCTTTTCGGCGTGTCGAAAATCGCGGCAGGCGTGCCGGCCTCGATGATGCGGCCTTCATCCATGAAGACGACCTGATCGGCGACCTTGCGGGCGAAGCCCATTTCATGCGTCACCACGACCATTGTCATGCCGCGCCGGCCGAGATCCGCCATGAGGTTGAGCACACCCTTCACCAGTTCTGGATCGAGTGCGCTCGTTACCTCATCGAACAAGATGACCTCCGGGTCCATCGCCAATGCACGAGCGATTGCCACACGCTGCTGCTGGCCACCGGAAAGGCTCCCTGGACGATGGTGTTTGCGGGTCGCAAGCCCGACGTCGGCAAGGCGCGCCTCGGCGATGCGCTCAGCTTCCTGTACAGGGAGCCCCTTTACCTTGGTCAGCGACAGCATGACGTTTTCGAGCGCGGTGTGGTCGGGAAACAGATTGAACTGCTGGAAAACCATGCCGACACGCCGGCGCAGTTTTTCAGGCTTCATCGCCAGGATGCTCGCACCATCGAGCAACACCTCACCGCCCTTGGGCTCGACCAGGCGGTTGAGGCAGCGCAGCAGGGTCGACTTGCCCGAACCTGATGGGCCGATCACGCATGTGACCGTGCCAGGCTTGACTGCCAGGCTGACGCCTTTGAGAACATCGAGGTCGCCATAGGCCATGTCGAGATCGGTAATGGCGAGACTGCCGCCCTTGAAGCGGGGCAGCGCTGAGCGGGCATCAGAGCCGGCCTCCGAAAGTGCACTGCCGGTGGCGCCCTCCAGTTCGCTCACTTCGGCCAGGCCGCTGATAACGAGGCCTGCCTTTTGCTTTCCGACCCGCAGCGAGTTGTCGATGTAGTTGACCACATGGGTCAACGGCACGGTGATGACGAGATAGAACACGCCGGCCAGAAGCAATGGCGAGAGATTTCCGGTGACCACTGCCTGGTCCTGACCGACACGGAAGATCTCGCGCTCTGAGGCGAGCAGACCGAGGAAGTAGACAAGGCTTGAATCCTTGACGTTGCCGATGAACTGGTTGACGAGGGCCGGCAAGACGCGGCGGATGCCTTGCGGGATCACGATCAGGCGCATGCCTTGGCCGTAACTCATGCTGAGCGCCCTGCAGGCCTCCATCTGCCCGCGCTCGACGCTCTGGATGCCCGAGCGGAAGATTTCGCCGATATAGGCGCCGGCGATCAGGCTCAGCGCAAGAATGCCGAGCGGAAAGGGCGAAGGGCCGAAGATTTCACGGCCGATGCGGGCAAAGCCCTGGCCTATCAGCAGGATGGTGACGATCGCCGGCAGCCCACGGAATATATCCGTGTAGACCCGCGCCGGAATGCGCAGCCAGCGCGATTGCGAGATGCCCATGACCGCCAGGATCATGCCGAGGATGACACCCAGCACCGTCGACGCGGCGGCGAGGATCAACGTGTTCTTCAATCCGATGGTGATCATGCTGGGCAGCACGTCCGCCATGGCCTGCCAGTCGAGGAAACTGCGCCGCAGGTTTTCGAGCCAGTTCATTCGCCCCCCTTTCGGTTGCGCTATTCACATCGTCCGCATCAAGGACGGCGGCGTAATCCGGCCGCCGGCATGAGAGCCAGCGGCCGGGTACGGTCTACTTCTTGGGAAGATACTGGTCGGGCATCGGCGAGCCGGGGAACCACTTTTCATAAAGCGTTTTCCAGGTGCCGTCCTGCATGGCCGCGTGAAGGGCGGTGTTCAGCGCATTGCGGAGCTTGTCGTTGCCCTTGCGCAGGACGAAGCCGGCCGGCGCGTCAAAGGAAGGAATATTGACCGCGATCTTCAGGTTCGGATAGCGAACGCCATAGTCCTTGGCAGCCTCGTAATCGAGGAAGTGGGCATCCACGGTTCCGTTGTTAAGCGCCGAAACGGCGGAGTTGTTGTCGGGGAATTTGACGAGATCGGTTCCGACAAAATTCTTCGCCGCGTAGATTTCCTGGAGCGTGCCTTGCACGACGCCGAGACGTTTGCCCTTGAGCCCGTCCGCCGACGTGATCGCCTTGTCGGCAGTAAGCACGGACAGATAGCCTGCGATATACCCGTCGGAAAAGTCGACGGTCTTCTTGCGTGCTTCCGTCGTGCCGATTGCCGCGACCGCGACATCGAAACGCTCGTTTGCAACCGAAGGCATCAGCGCCGAGAATTCCTGGCCGGTGAAGATCACCTGGTCGGGCTTGAAGCCAAGGCGGCTCGCGACGTTGCGGAACAATTCGATGTCGAAGCCGGTGAACGACCCATCGGCCTGGGTGAAAGCGTAGGGTTTGGCATCGCCCATGGTTCCGACGCTGATGACCTTCGCATCAATGAGGCCATAGGGATTGTCATCCGCGGCGGCCGCTCCTGAAACCAGCCCGGCGCCGACGCACATCGCCATAAGAGCCATTGCGCCGGTTCTGACCGGGCACATCAACGACTTGAGAATTTCTTTCCTGCTCATGTCTTTCTCCACTCTGAAGGTCTGTTCTTCTTGGTATTTCCGTCGAGCCGCCATCTGGCGCGCCGACATGCCCTTGCCGAAATCACGGTCCGTCACGCCTCTCGGCTCCACTCCTTTTAAAGAGACCGGTCTCATATTGCGTGAGACCGGTCTCTTTGTTAATCGTTATCGCCACGTTGACCTCCCGTCAACAACTCTTGTAGTCGTCATCCGATGAAAAGAACCGCCCCCAAGACCCCGTCGATAACGGTCAGCGACGTCGCCCGCGCGGCCAACGTTTCGAAAGCGACAGCCGCGCGCGTGCTCGGCGGATACGGCGTCGTCAGCGACATGATCCGCGCGGAAGTCATGGCCGCGGCCAAGGCCTTGGACTATCGTGCGAACGAGCTCGCCCGCAGCATGACGACCGGCCGCTCCGGCATCATCGGCGTGGTTGTCGGCGACATCGAGAACCCGTTCTTCAGCCTCGCGGTACGCGGCATCAGCGACGCGGCAAAGGCAGCCGGGTTCAACGTCATCCTGGCCAATTCCGGCGAGAAGATCGAGGCGGAAAAGGCGGCCGTGAAACTGCTCATCGGCAAGCGCGTCGACGGGCTGATCGTCACGCCGTCGGAATCGCGCGACATCGCGCACCTGCGCGATATCCACCGCTCGGGCCGACCGCTTGCCCTGCTGGATAGGGCGCTGGCAGATCTGGATGTCGATACGGTCACGACCGACGATCGCGGCATCGCCATGCTGGCGACCCGCTTTCTAGCCGATGCCGGCCACCGCAACATCGCCTATGTGACCGCGGTCGACGCCGAAGGGCACGAGTACCGCGATCTCGGGCAGATCTACACCTCGTCGGTCCGTGAGCGCATCGACGGTTTCCTCACCGTGTGCCGAGAGGCCGGACTTGATCGGCCAGAACGCTTTGTTCGCCTTGGCGCGACAAGCCCCACCGAAACGCGCAGGGTTGCCGGCGAGATGCTGTCGGCGCCGGATCGGCCGACGGCGATCCTCGCCTCCGACAGCGTCATTGCGCTGGAGATCTTCAAGGTGACCCGCGAGCGCGGCCTGCGGGTTCCCGACGACATTTCGCTCATCACTTTCCATGATGCGGACTGGACGAGCGTCACCACGCCGCCCATCACCGTTATCGACCAGCCCGTCTACGCGCTTGGCAAGAGCGTCGCGGAATTGCTCATCCGGCGATTGAAGGGAGATTCCCGCCCGGCGGAAAGGCTCGTTTTGCCGACCGCCATCATTGCACGCGGATCCGTTGGCCCGCCCTCAAATGGAAAGCCGCAAGTGCGCCAAGCATAGGCCTGGCGGCGGTACGGCCCACATGAATACGTTAGAACAAGGTCGACGCACTCCGCTTTAAGAATGTACGTCGATCACCCAGCAAACACCCTGATCGCAATGCCGCGTCCACCGTCATCGGGACGGCACGTGCCGGCTCATGGTTTGAAGAGCGTGACGATGAGCCAGATGCCCGGCTACTTCTTGCGCCTGCCTGGCTTCAGGGCCGCCACAAGACTGCTGATCCTGCCGGCCTTGCGGTTGCGGATCTCGGCCTCGTTCTTGCGGCGCACCGCGGCGCGGACAAGTCTGGCGCCGAGATAACGCAAAGGCTCGGGCGGCAGCGACATGCGCCGCTCGATGCCGACCAGACCGCTTTCGCTCCAGCGATCCTTTCGCTCGAGCACCAGGCTCGCCAGAATGCGTCCGGCTATCGGCGTCTGCGCGATGCCGGTGCCGTTGAATCCCATGCCGTAGAAGATATTGGGATGATCGCGCAGGTGGTCGAAGACAGGAACGTGTTCAGGCACGCAGTCGATCGGCCCCGACCAGTCATATTCGATCGCCACACCGCGCAGCGACGGGTAGACCCGATGCAGCTCTCGCATATTGTCGCGGCCGTGCTCCGGGCTGCGGTTGAAGCTGGCGCCGAAATTTCCACTGAAGGCGACGTTGCCGCTGCCACGACCGAAGACCACCCTGCCCCCGATGGTGCGCTGGTAGTAGAGCACCTGGGCCTGGGAATCGCAGATCGAGGCACCGTCGCGCCAGCCGATGCTGTCGAGCAGTTCGGGAACGGCGGCAGTGGCAATCACCTCGCTGCCGACCACATAAAGATGCCGCCGCAGTTCCGGCAGCGCGGAAAGCCAGGCGTTGGCGGCAAGCACGATTTTGTCAGCCCGTACCGCGCCATGCGCCGTGCGCACCGTGCATGTCATGCCGGGTTCGATGGCGAGGACCGGGCTGCGCTCATGGATGATGACGCCGCGTGCCAGTGCCAACTTGCGCAATCCGATGGCAAGTTTGGCGGGATGGACCGTGCCGGCAGTGGTCTCGACCACGCCGACATAGGAGGCCGATGAACCGGTGCGGCGTTGAATGTCCTCGGCTGTCAGCGGGCTGAAACGGTTTTCTCCAACAGCCGCCGTCAAGGCCACGGCGGTCTCCCAAGCGCCTTCCTGCGCAATGGAGCTTGCTGTCCACAACCATCCGTCCAGCCTCAGGTCCATGTCTATGGTGCCGTTTTGCTGCAGCGTCTTCAGCTCCGCGATCGATGCCATCGTGTCGGCGCACAGCAGGCGCGCTTCCTCGAGACCGACGACCGCACTGATCTGGTCGATTCGGCGAACCATGAATGGACCTGACCGCCGTTGCGCCCCGAGGCCCCCGATCCGCATAGATCGGCTTCAAGGATCACCACCCGCGTTTGCGGCGCCAGTTCAAGGATCCGCAGCGCCGTCCACAGACCGGTATAGCCGCCACCGACGATCACCACGTCGGCGCGCTCGTCGCCTCGCAATGGCTCGGTCGCAGGGGCGGCGGCAATGTCCTGCAGCCAAAACGACCGGTCAGATGCAAGCGCGACCGCAGGCTGCCGCAAACGAATTGTACTCACGCTTGGGCTCCCTGCGCATCGACAATGAAGCTGGCATATTTGGCTGGCAGCCAATCGGGTATCGGACGCGGTCTCTGGGGAAACCCGCCAAGATGGGTGCAGGTCTGCGCCGCCGCGATCGACGCCCTGTGCAATGCCTCCAGGGCGCCGAGGCCGCCGAAATGGAAGCCGGCGAGGAAGGTGGCAATGAAACTGTCGCCGGCGCCACACGTATCCACGACATCGACAAGCGTCGCCGGCGCATGCACGACATTCGTGCCATCGTCGAAGTAGGAGCCGCGTCGACCACAGGTCAAAACTACCTGCCTTGCGCCGGCCGCCCTGAGCCCGCCCAGCGATGGCTCGATGGGAACATCGACATCGTCCGGTCCGGACGCAAACACTAGCGGGACACCGTCGAGCGGCAGCGCCATATGGGCGGTCGATAGATCGATGCTGAACGGCACATGGTCCGCCACCAATCGTTGAACAAGGTGCTTGTTGGCGTTGGTGCCGAGATGCACCCAGTCGGCCGCGGCGATGACCGCATAATGCGCGGGCGCCGGCATGAAGTTTTCGCCCACACCGAAGGATTCGTGCAGGAACTTCCGGTCGCCGGATTCATCGCGCAGCAAGGTGACGGCCGTATCGCCGCGACGCCGTTCGACGTCGTCCGGGGATAGGCCGGCACCTTGCAGTTCAGCAAGCACCACGTCGCCTTCGGGATCGTTCCCGACGGCGCCGAAATAGCGCGCGGACCAGCCGTTGCGCCGCCATTGCGCCGCGACATTCAAGGCGTTGCCGCCCACCGTCATCAAGTTGTTGGTCAAATAGGCATCAAGGCAATTGTCCCCGACCGCGATAAGCTTCTTCGACGTCATGCCGGCACCGTTGCGCAATTGAGGTATGGCGCGATGGCGCCAAGGCAGCGTGTCCAGGCTTTTACCGGATCGAGCGCGTAGGAGCCGTTGCCGAACGGCTCGAAGGTGAACTTTCCGGCATAGCCCAGGCGCGCGAGTTCGCTGACGTAGTGGCCGAGCGGCAGCGTGCCCTCCCCCCACACCAGATGCCCGCCTGGTGTGCCGTCGACCAGATGGACATGCGCCAGACGCGAGCCGAACAGGTCGACATAGCCGGCCACGGTGTCGCCGGCCGTGGCCATGGCGACAGTGTCCAGCACGACGTCGATGTTTTCAGCGCCCACCTCGTGCAGCATTTGGCGCAGGCCTGCCGCATCATTGACGAGGTTGCTCTCGAACCGCTGCAACGGCTCGAGCAGGCAGCGCACCCCGTTTGCGGCGGCGCGCCGGGCGATCTCGCCGATCGAACCGACCGCGCGGTCCCATGCCGGTTGCCGGGGTTCGCTCTCGTAGCCCCGGCCGGGCGTCAGGAAGAGATAGCGGGCGCCAAGCGCCGCGCAGATGTCGGCTGCACGCCAAAACCGCTCGATGCTGTCCTGGCGCAGTGCGGCGTCGCCGGAGGCAATGTTGATTGGATACAACACCTGCTCAGGCGTAAAGCACCAGGCCGACAGCTCGTTGCCGGCGAGTACCCGGCGAACGGATTCGACACGTGCGTCCGTGGCGTGGAACAGGTCCAGATGCTGGGCAATCCCCCACAGCTCGATCTCGCGCAGGCCAAAGCCTCGGATCGTCCTGGCGACCTCATCGAAGGGGAAGTGCTGGAAGCTGAAATTGGCTCCGATCAGCTGATGAGCAGCGAGCTGCGCCATGAAGGCTCCTTTCGGGAATTGTTATTTGCCGATGCCTTCGGCCAAGCCACGGATGAAGTAGCGTTGCGCGGCAAAGAACACGATCACGATAGGCAGCGCCGAGATCGTCATGGCCGCGAACACCACGGCATAGTTGGTCCCGTGCGTTGCCATGATCGACGTCAGTCCGACCGGCAGCGTCTGCACATCCGAGCCGCTCGTGAAGATCATGGCGAAGAGATATTCGTTCCAGGCGAACAGGACGTGCAGGATGACGCAGGAGATGATTATCGGCCGGCACAGCGGCAAGGTGATGCGCCAGAAGATCTGACCCTCGCTGGCGCCATCCATCGTCGCCGCCTCGTCGATGTCTTCAGGCAGATCCAGCATGTAGGCGCGGATGAGGAAGGTGGTGAACGGCACCCGGAACGCCGTGTAGAGAATGATCAGCGCCCAGTAGGTGTTGTAGAGACCGAGCGCCTGCAACATCTTCACCAGTGGAATGATCGCCACCGTGGGGCTCAGCATCAAGCCGCCCAGAACGATGGCGATAACCAGCGGCTTTGCCGGCATCTTCGTGCGGGTCAGGCCGAAGGCCGTCCAGGCGCTGATCAGCACGGTGCATATGGCCGAAGCGATGGTCACCAGCACCGAGACTGTCACGTAGCCACGCACGCCCTGGTTCCATGCCTGAACGTAGTTGTTCCACGACCAATGGGTGGGCAGGGCGAAGGGATCGCCGAAGATCTGCGCATTGTCCTTGAAGCCGCTCAGCGCCATCCAGATCAGCGGGTAGATGACGACGACAGCGAGGCAGACCAGGAACGAATAGAGCAATGTCCTGGCGATGACCGACCACACATTGACGTGCCGGCTGCGACCGGCTGCAATCGTTGCGCTCATTGCTGCACCCGGCGGCGCTTGGTGTACCAGAGCTGTGCCGCACCGGTGAGCATGGTCAACATGAAGATGACGGCGGCGATCGCCGCGCCATAGCCGAAATTGTCCTCGATGAAGGCCTTCTGGTAGAGCCACGTGCCCAGCACCTGGCTGCTGTTGTTGGGGCCGCCCGCGGTCATCACCATGACCTCGTTGAACACCTGGAACGCGCCGGTGATGGTGACGATGATCATCAATCCCGTCATTTCCCGGGTCAGCGGAAAGGTGATGCTCCACAGGCGGCGAAGCGGGCCTGCGCCGTCGATCGTTGCGGCATCGTAGAGGTCGCGCGGGATCTTCTGAATGGCAATGGCAAACAGCAGCGTCGAATAGCCAAAACCCTGCCATTGGCTCATGGCGATGATGGCATAGATGGCGGTGTGCTCATTGCCAAGCCAGGGCATGACGAGCTGGCTCAGGCCAACACGGCTGAGGGCTGCATCCAGCAAGCCGATCTGCGGCTGGTAGATGAAATAAAACAGCAGGCCCGTCACCGTGATCGAGATGGCCGACGGGACGAAATAGACGGCGCGCCACAGGCGGCGCCAGCGTTCGCTCTTCAGGTCCTCGATGATGGCCGCCAGCAGGAACGCGCCGAAGACCTGGAAGATGACGGAGATGAGAGCGTAGAGGCAGTTGTTCCACAGCGCCAGCAGCACGACCGGGTCATGCAGCAGCCGGTCGTAATTGGCGAGGCCGACATTGGTGACCTCGCCGGTGTAGATGTCCTGGTCAGTGGTGCTGACGATGAAATTGTCGACGATCGGATAATAGACGAACCAGCCGATGAGGATGAGCGCGATCGCCGCCCATCGCAACGACAACAGGTTGGCGAAACAGGCCCGCCGGCTCTTTGGCCGTTGCGGCCTGGCGACGCCGCGAATATCGGCGCCGCTGTCCACTGTGTCCGAGGCCCTTGCCATGGTCTGTTTTATTTGGCCGCGGATGCGGCTTTGCGCACCTCGTCCATCACTTGCTCGGGCGTCATCGAGCCGCCCGCCAGCGCCTGCAAGCTGGACAGCCAGACGGCGGCGACGCGCGGTGGGTTGGCCGTATCCAGCCAGGGCATGAGGTATGAGGCGGCGTTGATATCCTTGAGGCCATCGACCACAGCCGCGCTCATGTTCGATTCCGAGGCGCCGCCGATGGTGGCGCTCGGCTGGCCATAGGGTGGCGCAGACAGCACCTGCGCATTTTCCTTGGAAGTCACGAACTTCATGAAATCGATCGCCAGCGGGATGTTCTTCGATGCCGCATTGATCATGTAGCCCTCCGGCGCGCCCTCGATCGACTTGGCGTCACCCTTTGCGCCAGCGGGCACCGGCAGCCGGAAGAATCCGAAATCGGCGGGCTTTAACGCCGACTCCGGCGTGGCGGCCTGATCGAACTCGATGATTTCCTGGTAGTACATAGCCGACTGGGCGTTGGTGAAGGCCTGGAGAGCCGAAGCATAGGATGTGCCGTTGACGCCGGCGCCATCGGTGCAGCGCTCGACAAGCTGGCTGAACTGCTTGAGTGCTGCGACGTAGCCTGGATCGCTGTATTGGGCGGTGGCCGGATCGAAGTCGCGTTCCAGCGTTGCCTGCGGCACGTTGTAGGCGAGCAGCTGGCCTGCAAAGTGGATTGCCGGCCAGGCCTCCTTGTTGCCGAAGGAGATCGGTGTCACGCCGGATTTGCGGATGGCGTCGCAGCTGGTCAGCAATTCCTCGAAAGTGCCGGGTGCCTTGAGGCTGAGCTTGGCGAAGATCTGCTTGTTGTAGCCCATGAACTTGGCATCCTGGTAAAGCGGAATGCCATAGAACTTGCCGTTGTATTGGAACGCCTTGACGGCGGCTGGAGACAGCGACTTGCCCCACTCGGTATCGGCAGCAATGACGGGCGTGAGATCAACGGCGCGATTGCCGCGCACGAAATTGCCACCCCAGCTGCCTGTCCAGGAGAAATAGATATCGGGCAGCGAGTTGGAAGCGACCAGCGTCTTGGTCTTGCCCTTCACGCTGTCGTCGCTCTCCTGGATAAGTTCGACCTTCACATCCGGATGGAGCTTCTCATAGGCCTGTGCCAGGTTGACGAAATACGGCGACAGCTGTTGCAGCCCGAACTTCGTCAGGACCGAAAGCGTGCCGGTGTATTCCACCTTGGCGTTTGGGTCGGCCGTGACAGCCGGCGAAGCGGCGGAACTGCCGCTTATCGACAACCCCAATGATGATACCGCGGCCACCGTGACCGCCACGATTTGCAGCGAACGTTTCATGGATAGCTCCTTCAGAGGTGAGAGGGGATCAATATTCCACGCGTTTGTAGTAGCGACGGGTGGTCAGCGGGTGGTTGCGCAGCACCTCGAGATGGGCGCTCAGCCGCTCGAGCAAGGTGGCGAGCAGAACCGGCGAGATCATGCCGCGGACCTTTGCGGAGATGCCCGGCAACTTGACCGAGGCCGCGTCCAGCGTGCGAACGCGGTCCGTGTAGCGCTTGGCGAAGTTCTCGACCCGGTCGGCCAGGGGCCGAAGGGCATCTTCGCCCTTGAACACGAAAACGCTGACGCCCGGCTCGACCAACTCGAGCGTACCGTGGAAGAAGTCGGCGGCGTGCACCGGGCGGGTGCGAATCCACTGCATCTCTTCGAGGATGCACATGCCGTAATAGTGTGCCTCCGGCCACACCGAGCCGGCGCCGGTGAAGATGTGATAGGTATCGTCCTTGATTGTCTGGGCCAGTTCGGCCGCCCTGTCCTCAAAGGCAGCCTTGGCGTCGGCAAGCAGATCCGGCAGCAGTTTGAGTTCGGCGACAGTGCCATCAAAATCATCATATTCGCCGCGCTCTTCCAGCAGGGCCAGGACGATCAGCAGCGTCTGCAGGTAGAAGGATTCCGACGAGGTGTCGTCTTCGGCGAAGTTCGTGAAATTGTGGTCAGCCTCCCGTGCAATTGGCGTATCCGAATGGCCGGTGAGCGAAATCGTGCGCACACCACGTTTTTTCAGAAAGGCCATGAGCTCGACGCCTTCCTTGGTCGTGCCCGACAAGGACGGGATGACCACCACGGCCTTGCTGTCGAGACCGGCGGGCGGATCGATCACGACCTGCGCCGGATAGGCACCGCTCACCGGGAAGGTGGAACAGCGCTGCGCCAACTCGATCGCGGGCAAGGTTAGAAGCTGCACGCCGCCGGTGCCCATGAAAAACAGCCGCTCGACGCCATCTGCCAGCAGTGTGCGCATCAGTGAGCGAACCTCACCTGCGACGGCGACGGCCCCGCTTTGGATCTTCACGAAGCGGTCCCTATCGAAGTTCAGCATGACGTTTTCCTTGTATTTCGCATGTTACAGGCCTCTAGCCCGCCTTAGGCGTCGGTGGGCCGTCTAGCTCGTTTCCCGATGTGAGATCGATCTCACAAGCAATAATGGGCACGCAATTTCGCCAATGGCAAGTCCTTTAGACGAAATTCTCCGAAATCGAGGGGTTTGCTCTTTTAGCGCACAGCGCGCCGGGCAACCGATCCGCGTACGATCAAGCGGGTCTGAAATCGGGTACGGCGCGGTGCAACCTTTTTGCCGGCAAGCCGCTCCAGCAGATATCTAGCGGCGAGCGGTCCGATCTCGGAGATGGGTTGCGCCACGACCGTTATCTGCGGATCGGTGAACGTGGCGAGGTTGAAGTCATCGAAGCCAACCACCGACACGTCATGCGGAATCGAGAGCCCCATTGAACGCAGGCCAAGAAGCGCGCCTTGCGTCATGAGGCTGTCCACCGTGAACAGTGCGGTGGGGCGATTGCGCCGGCTGAACAGGCGGATCGTGGCTTCGATGGCGTGCTCGACGGTCGAGCGCGATACGCCGATGAGCGCTTCATCGATTGCGATCCCATGCGAGTGGAGCGAGTTTTCGTAGCCAGCCAAGCGTTCCTGTGCCGTAAAGATGCGTGACTCGTCGCGCAAAAGACCGATCCGGTGGTGACCGTTGCCAACCAGATAGTCCACTGCCTCGCGTGCCCCGCCCTCGTTGTCGACGACGACGCTGTCGCATTGCAGGTCCTTTACCACGCGGTCGATGAGCACGATCGGTGCGCCTTCGCGGGCCAGTTGCACAATATGCTGGCTGTCGGTTGCAGACGTTGGGGCAAGGATGAAGCCGCGAATGCTGAGCGAGCGAAGGCTCTCAAGCAGTTCTTTCTCCTGTTCTACATTCTCCTCGCTGCTGGCAATCAGAAGATTGTGGCGGTGCTTGCGCAGTTCCACCTCTATGTCGTGCGCGATTCGGGCGAAGAACGGATTCTGGATATCGCCGGGCACGAAGCCTATGATCGGCAATTGTCCGCTGCGCAGCGCCTGCGCGACGAGGTTGGCCCGATAGCCCAGCCTTTCGGCTGCCTCAACCACGCGGAGCGCCGTCTCGTCGCCAACGTAACCATAGCTGTTGAGCGCCCGGGCGGCCGTGGCGCGCGACACCTTAGCCGCTGCGGCAACGTCCTTTAGTGTGATTCCTTTCTGGGCCACAGGTAACCGTCCTTCTTGGATCTGAACATTGCGTCAGATCATTCTCGGCTCGTCTTGCCGGCATCGTTGTGCGGCATATCGGACGATTCTCAAACTGCGAACATAGCTTTCGCAACTCCTTGCCACCTAATCGAGATACGCGCGCTGTTTGGCTATCTGGAAATTTGATCCACGAATGCACCTACATGTTGTGCAGTCAGTTCATTGCCTTGCACTACCAGCATACGGCAATGAGTTCACGCCATGGTCCAGGCGGCCTCCCTGGCATCGATCATAACACCGATGGAGACGACTAGGCTTGCCGCCAAACTCGTCCAGCGATTGGAGGCGAGCTTTCAAAAAAGCCAGACGCTCAAGGCCCGCTGCACGGAGAGCCACAGGCCGGGGGACTCTGTGCAAATCGGGAATCTGAGTCGCTTGCTCTGAACCGTCGGCATCATGCTGCTAACCGGTTTTGATCCTCCGGGGCTCCGCATTGGCAATAGCGACGAAAATGCTGTCGAGCAGACCCTTGTCGCGGAAGGAACTTGCCAAGCAAGGGCACCTCGGCCAAGTACGCACAACGCCCGGAGACGAAGGCGCATCCGGCAGCACCCTTTTGGGGCCAGATAGAGACTCAGAAACCCAAAGCTTTCATCTTCCCGCTATTGAAACGGAGGACTCGATCGTGACGCGTGCGCCCGACCATCGCCAACGGTAGGCTCCAAACTGATCGAAACTTCTCGTCGACCTTTGCAAGGTGATTGATCATCGGGGAGACCAAAGCCGAAACGCTGGGGTTGGTGTCTCCAGCGACGCTGAACGAAGCTTCAGGGAAAATCCCAAATCTGCCGATTTCCCTGGCGCTGTCATTGCAACGATCGAGACAATCAGGGAGACCGGACCGGAGGCACGAGAGGCCGCGTCCTTTCCGTGGGATCGCTCCTCCAAACCGTTTGTCGCAATTTAGAGATGTTGCCTTGACCCCGCACTAGCGTCTACTGCATCTGCTAGTGGGAGCGTCACGAATGGCGAGAAAGTCTGTCCGACGCAAGTCAACGATTTATGATATCGCGGTGGCGGCAAAGTTGTCCCCGACAGCGGTCAGTCTCGTCCTCAATGGCTCGTGGCAACAGCACCGGATCAAGGCGGAAACCGCAGCGACCATCCTCGATTGGGCTGAGCGGCTTGGCTATGCTGTCAACCTCAAGGCACGAGGATTGCGGCTTTCCCGATCCGGACTCGCTGGAATGATCTTGCCACATTACCGCAATCGCTTCTTCGCCGGATTGGCCGAAGCCTTTGAAGCGGAATCCCGCGTCCACCGCTTGTGCCCGATCGTCGTCAGCACCCATCGTAATCCTGATATCGAGTTGAGTGTGACGGAAACCCTGCTGGCTCAGCAGGTGGAATTTCTCTTCCTTGCAGGCGTTCGTGACCCCGATCCGCTGAATGATCTGTGCCGGGCAGCGGGCGTCCGGTGCATCAACATCGATCTGCCAGGCCGCCGGGCTCCCTCAGTTGTTTCTGACAACTACGGGGGCGCCAAGGCGCTCACAGAGATCATTGTTCAGAAATTGAAAGAACGAGGGGGCTCCACCGAAGATCTCTTCTTCTTTGGCGGGGTCAGCGATGATGACGCAACACGTAGCCGTTTGCTGGGTTTTCACGATGCGCTGGCAGCGCATGGGATTGTTACGGGCCCGGGCACGATTGACTGCTGCGGATACGCACCGACCAACGCTGCTCGGTCTCTCGCTGCACGATACGCTCAGCTTGGGCATCTGCCCTCAGGTATGTTCGTCAACGGCGTGACCGCTCTTGAAGGAACATTGCGGTTCACTTCGACACTAGCCTCAAGTGAGCTTGGACGGGTTGTTGTCGGAAGCTTCGACTGGGATCCATTCGCGGCGCATTTGCCCTTCGATGTGACCATGGTCCGACAGAATGTCGAGGTGATGATTGCTGAAGGATTTTCGCTTCTCGAGAATTATTCGATAGACCACTTTCCGCTGGTGACCGTACCGACCAGCTTTGGGCGAACCGGAGAGCATGACGGCGCCCAAGAAGATTGGGATTCGGCATCCAAATCGAGCATCGACCACTAGCAATTCTTTGTCACGAGACATCGTTGCAGAAGTTCAACTCCGTTCATCAGCACCTCGGATCTGGGTAGCACCGCCTCCACCCAAGGCTCGCGGGGGATCGCATGTCGTTTCTACGGGTGCAGCCTGAGTGCGAAAGGGCGGATCGTTTACATCAATCGAGAAATGTTTTTAGACGCTGGTGGCGTGACCGCCTTGCTAAATCTATTTAGCACCTTGACCGGCCGGCATTCAAAGTCTTTTATGGCGCGTTCTGGGAGGAATGCGGCGCCGAGTGCGTCAATGCCGTAGGGCCCAAAGGGGTGGGCCAAACAAAGCCGACATGGGCAATAGGCAACCCAAAAACTCGTCAATCAGGGAGGAACTAAATGTTAGCAAAAACTATACTCGCGGCAGCGTTCGGCGCAGCCCTTTCGGTCGCCACAATGGATGCTGCACTGGCGAAGGACATCAAGGTTGGAGTCGTCGTGAAGATCGGCGGCATTCCCTGGTTCAATGCCATGGAAACGGGAATAAAGGAAAAGTCGAAAGAGCTTGGCGACGACGGCTTCATGGTCGGGCCGACCAGCGCCGACCCGGCACTTCAGGTCCGCGCGATCGAAGACCTGATAGCTCAGGGCGTCAGCGTAATTGGCGTCGTGCCGAATGATGCAAACGTTCTCGAGCCGGTTCTAAAAAAGGCGCGCGACACGGGCATCAAGGTCATAACCCATGAATCGCCGGACCAGGTGAACGCTGATTGGGACTTCGAAATGGTCTCGGCCGTTGGTTTCGGTGAGGCCCATGCCAAACTATTTGCCGAGAAAATGGGCGGCAAAGGCAAGTACGTCGTGTACGTGGGTTCTCTTACCGTGCCCGCACACAATGCCTGGGCCGATGCTGCAATCGCCTACCTGAAGAAGAACTTTCCCGACATGCAGATGGTTGGCGACAGATATGGCGTCGCCGAGAGCGCCGATGACAGCCGAAAGACGGCTCTGGATGTGCTTGCCGCCAATCCTGACCTCGGCGGCTTCCTGACGTTCGGCAGTCAGGGACCGATCGGCGCCGGACGCGCGATCGAGGAGCAGAAGCTTGGTGACAAGGTGGTTCTTGTCGGTTCATTCTCGCCTAGCCAAGGCAGCGCAATGCTCAAGTCCGGCATTATTGACGGCGGCTACATGTGGAATCCTCTGGAAGCGGGCAAAGTATTCGTAACAATGGCTGATTTTCTGGCGGGCGGCGGTGAAATCACAGACGGCATGACGATCGAAGGTCTGGGTGTCGTTCACCCTGACTTCAAAACCGGCACCATCATCGTGGACGCTGTGCAGCCTATCACGGTCGAAACGGTCGATGGTCTTGCAGCCCTAGGGCTTTAGATGGCGGACCATGGCTGGCGTGCCGGGGTGGCAGATCAATCCCGGCACGCCCCATCCTTGTCATTTCAGAAGGGCCCGCCGTGAACCTCGTCGCGTCTACGACGCAGGACCTCCCACCGGTTCTGTCGTTTAGCAACATAAGCGTCACATTTGGTGGCGTTAGAGCCCTCCAGGATGTCGCCTTCGAGGTTCTCCCGGGCGAAGTGCAATGCATCGCCGGTGAGAACGGCAGCGGCAAGAGCACCCTGATCAAGGTAATCACCGGCGTTTGTCAGCCGCTAGCCGGCGCAAACATGTCGATCGCCGGAAAGTCTGTCGACATCATGTCGCCGGCTGCGGCGCGCAGCGCCGGGGTGGAAGTCATCTGGCAGGACCTCGCACTGTTTCCTGAAATGACAGTCGCGGAAAATATCGGGATCAGAACTGTCCTCGGCAACATGCCTCGGCTCGTCGATCATTCGCGCATTCGCGAGGTGGCGCGAGGGCTGTTGGCGCGGCTTGGCGCCGACCTCGATGTCGACGCGCCTCTGCGTAGCTTTGCAATCGCCCAACGTCAGATCGTCGCCATCGCCCGGGCGCTCGCCGGCGATGCGAAGGTTATTTTCATGGACGAGCCCACATCGTCGCTTACTCAATCGGAAACAGACCGGTTGCTCGCGATCGTTCGAACACTCTCGAATGAAGGCATGGCCATCGTCTTCGTCAGCCATCGCCTTGCAGAAGTTCTGGAGATCTCAAGTCGCGTCACCGTTCTGCGCGACGGCAAGGTCGTTGGGGTGTTCCCGACCGCCGGAATGACCCAATCACGCCTCACCGAACTAATGACCGGCAAGACTTTCGACCAAACCGTGAGCACGAGAAACCTTAGTGGATCACCCGTCGTGTTGAAGATCGATCGATTGACCCGCGCAGGCGACTATGACGACGTTTCGCTGACAATACGGCGAGGTGAAACGCTTGGCCTGACCGGGCTACTCGGCGCCGGTCGCACAGAACTCGCGCTTTCTATTTTCGGCATGCTGCGCCCAGACGGCGGCAGCATCGCACTTAACGGGACGGTTCTTCATCTGAACTCCAACCGCGACGCAATCCGCGCGGGTATTGGATATCTCTCCGAAGACCGCTTGTCCCTTGGTCTCATACAAGCTCAGTCCATCGCCGACAACGCCGTTATCCCGGTGCTCGACAAGATCCTTGATCGAGGGCTGATCTCCTCGGAGAAGAAGGACGCGCTCGTCAATCATTGGATCGAGGAATTGGCGATAAAAGTCGGGCGGCAGACCGATGCGATTTCCACGCTCTCGGGCGGCAACCAGCAAAGGGTGGCCATCGCCAAATGGCTGGCGGTCGGCCTGAAACTGATCATTCTTGATTCGCCAACCGTGGGGGTGGACGTTGGCGCGCGGGCCGGCATCTTCGAGATTGTCGCCAAGCTCGCTGCCGAAGGCCTGGCGATTCTGCTGATATCCGATGAAGTGCCGGAGGTCTATTTCAACGCCGATCGTATCCTTCATATGGCTGCGGGCAAGATAGTCGCCGAATACGATCCGCACGCCATCCCGCTCGGTGACCTGGAAGCTGCCGTCTATGCGTAACCGCGGCAAGCTCTTCCGGGCTCATCCCACCGAGACATGGCTCGTTGTGGTTCTTCTCATCATGAGCGCAGGTCTCTCGGTTGCGAGCGACAAATTCTTCACCATTGCCAATCTCTTCAACCTGCTCAACACAAGCTCGACAAATCTGATCTTCGCGGTTGGGCTGCTGGTGGTGTTGATCGCGGGAGGCATCGACATCTCCTTCGCTGTGGCCGCGTCAGTGGTTCAATACGTCGTGGCGCTGGCTCTAGCCCAAATGGGAGGTGGTGATTGGTTCATCGGCCTCACCTTGGCGGCAATTGTCGGGATCACCCTGGGTGCGGTGAACGCCGGCCTCATCTACTATTTCCAGATCATTTCAATCGTTGTCACCATCGCCACCTTCAATATTTTTTTCGGCCTTCTGATGTTCTTCACGCACGGTGTATCGATCTACAATCTGCCTGCATGGTGGACGCATCGCACTGTGCTTTTCGAGTTCCAACAGGCGAATGGCAATTGGGCCGAGCTAACACTGCCGGTTGCGATCATGGCGGTCTGCGTCGCCGCCACCTGGGGGCTTATCCGGTATACCACCACGGGACGGCAGCTATACGCTTTTGGCGATAACCCGGAGGGCGCCCGTCGCCTCGGTATCAACATCGCGGCGATGCACTTCATTGCCTTCGGCTGGCTTGGTTTGATGGCCGGGATCGCGGGACTTGTGCAGGTGCACTATTCCCAGGAAATCGTGCCCAACGCATTGGTGGGGCGCGAGCTGGACGTGCTGGCAGCTGTTGTCCTTGGCGGTGCCAGGCTGGGTGGCGGGCGCGGCACCGTGCTCGGTTGCATCCTTGGCGTGTTTCTTGTGTCGGTGACGCAAAACGGGCTGAACCTCCTCGGCATCTCTCCCTATGCTTTCAAGATGATCGTCGGGGCGATCATCTTGATTGCCATCACGCTGTCCAACGCGCCGCTCGGGCATATCCTCGCGGGCTTGCGGCAGAGGATGGGTACATGACGCAGCGCGTGCTCGAAACTGGAGCGCTACGGCACGGATTCTTGCGCCGTCTTGCCGGCACGTTGGGCGCCGAGAATATCGGACTTTTGCTGGCATTGATTTTGGTGATTGCATTCTTCGGATCTCTCTCGCCGCGATTCCTGTCCAAAGCTACCTTTGAATCGGTGGCCTTCCAGTTGCCTGAACTTGGACTGCTTACGCTCGCGATGTTGATGCCGATCATCTCGGGCGGCATCAATCTCGCCGTGACGTTCACGGCCAATCTCTGTGGCCTCACGCTCGCCTGGGTTCTTCAGGCCAACGGAGGACCGGACGCAAGCATCTATGCCTTTCTACTCGGTTCCGTTCTTGCGGTCGGCGTTGGCACGGCAAGCGGCTTGGTCATGGGCCCGGTGATAGCCTATACCGGCGCGCACCCCATCCTCGTTTCGCTCTCGGTGATGATTTTCCTGCGCGGCCTTGGCGAGTTTCTGACCCGCGGCGCCGATATTTCGGGCTTTCCCGAATTCATCCAGCCCCTGGGCCACGGCAGCATCGTCGGCATTCCTGTCCCGCTGCTGATACTGCTCGGCGCAGTCATCGTCTGGCATGTTTTGATGACCCGAACCAGGCTTGGCTTTTCAAACTATATGGTCGGCTCCAACATCGAGGCGACGCGCTATTCCGGCATCTCGACGCGACGCGTGATCATTCTGATCTACGCGCTGTCTGGCGCCATGTGTGCGTTGGCCGGCATTATCATGATGGCACGATTCAATTCCGTCCGTGTCGGCCATGGCGAGTCCTATGTGCTGATTACGGTGCTTGCCTGCTTTTTGGGCGGGGTGAATCCGTTTGGCGGCTTCGGCAAGGTCGTTTCGGTCTTCCTAGCCCTCATCGTTTTGCAGTTGCTTTCTTCGGGACTGAATCTCTTGGGCGCCAGCCAGCACCTGGCCACAGCCATTTGGGGCATCATGCTGATCGGCGTCATGATCTTGCGGTGGGCTGCCGGGCAGCTCAATTTCATGAGGATAACACGATGAAGGGTTTTGGCGTTCATACGAGCATGTGGACGAGTGGTTGGTCCGTAGAGGGCGCCGAGCACACTGTAGCGGCGGTGAAAAAATACGATCTCGATTTCATTGAAATTTCGCTGGCCGATCCATTTTCTTGCGATGCCGATCACACCCGCAAGCTGCTGGCGGCAAATGGCATGCAGGCGGTGTGCTCGCTAGGGTTGCCCGAATATGCGTGGGCATCGCGCCACCCACAGGAGGCGATTGACTTTCTCAAGGTGGCTATCGACAAGACGGCCGACATCGGAGCCCAGGCGCTATGCGGCGTAATCTATGGCGGCATCGGCGAGCGTACTGGCGTGCCACCTACGCAGGACGAACTTGATAACATTGCAAAAGTGATGACGTCCGCCGCCGCGCAAGCCAAGTCTCGCGGCATCGAACTCGGTGTTGAAGCCGTGAACCGCTACGAGAACCACATCATCAACACCGCGGCTCAGGCGGTGGCACTAATCGAGAGAGTCGGCGCCGACAATATGTTCGTGCACCTTGATACCTATCACATGAACATAGAGGAGAAAGGTATGGGCAAACGGTATTATCGTCGCCCGCGATTACCTCAAATATATCCACCTCTCCGAGTCTGATCGCGGCACCCCAGGCGAGGGCAATTGCAATTGGGATGAGACGTTCGCAACGCTGGCCGCGATCGGCTTCAAGGGCGGGCTCGCGATGGAGAGCTTCATCAACATGGATCCGCGTCTGGCCTTTGGCCTCAGCGTGTGGCGTCCGGTGGCCGAGAGTGAAGCGGTTGTAATGGGCAACGGTCTGCCGTTCTTGCGCAACAAGGCACGGCAGTACGGGCTGATCGCATAAGTTACATCGCCATGCGAGATCGAAACTCGGCACATCATGAGCCGACTGCATCGACATTGCGGCGACTGCCTTCGAAGCAGGAGCCGCTCGAGAGGCAATATTGCGGCGTTTTAGATCCCGGCCTTCGGCTGCCCCCCGGGCGCAAGCAGCCAACCGGTCGGCGATCGCAACTGCCGTGAACAACCTATTTCACCGGCTCGGGCATCACAGCCTACCTTCGGCGGTTGCGAGCCGGCCCCGCATCAATTCGCGGCGCTTTCGAAACTCTGTGTATTCCTGGTCGGCCAGTACCCCGATCTGGATCACCGATCCACTCACGGCAAAGTTGAGTGAGGAGGGAATGCCTAGAAGATTGACAAGGTTCTGAAGCACCTGCAGCAAGATCGTTCCAAGCACCACACCAATGATTGAGCCTTCCCCGCCCCGCAACGAGAACCCTCCAAGGACGGCGGCGGCGATCGCGTAGAGCTCGTAGAAATTGCCGTGCGAGCTTGGCAGGATCGAGCGTGTGTACATTGCGAGAAAGATGGATGACAGCGCCGTCAGCCCGGCGCAGATCACATAGGCGCAGATGATAACCCGGCCGGTACGGATTCCCGAAAACCGCGCGGCCTCTTCATTTTTGCCGACGGCGTAGAGGTATAGTCCGAAGGCGGTACGGTGCAGAACGACCAACATCACCGCCGCCAGGACAAGCAGGAAGACAAAAGAATGAGGAATGGGAATGGAGGTAGGCATTGTTGGTAAGAACCGAAACCAGATCGGTGCGACCGGTGGTGAGATATTCCAGATCCTCGAAGCGGGTTTCGTAGGGAAAGCCTGCCGTCGCATCTTGGTGTTGCCCTGCTGCTCGCCGGCATGAAGATCGCCCGCACCATCCTGCATCAACCGGCCCTGCAGGCGGTGATCGCCGAGGAGCTGTCGCCGGGCGGGGCCGCCGACCTTTCCGATCAGTCCATAACAGACCACATCCTCGAACACGCCAAGACGGTTTATCACCCCTGCGGCACCTGCCGGATGGGCACCGATGACCAGGCGGTGGTCGACCCGCAATTGCGCGTGCGCGGCGTGCCGCGCCTACGCATCTGCGACGCCTCGATCATGCCGCGTCTCATCAGCGGCAACACCAACGCGCCGGTGATCATGATCGCCGATCGGTGCGCCGATTTCATCCTCGGCAGCGCTTAGCGAGAAACAGGCAGCCCAGAGAAATCCAGGCTGTTTTGAGACGGTGTATCTGTCCAGCGCATGCAGCGACTTGTCGCGACCGAAACCGGACAGCTTGACGCCGCCGGGCGGCACGGTGATGTCGGCGCCGCCATACATTGCATAGGTCCTATCAAATCGAGACTGGGATAGCGATGCCAACGCGCTGCTGTTGGCCGCCAGAAAGCTGGTGCGGATACGCCTGGAGAAATTCAGGCGATGCAGGCAGCTTCACCAGACGCAGCAGTTCCAGCAGCATCCATGACGGCGCCGAAGTCGCGCCCGGCTTCCAGATCATCGCTGAGCCGGCCACACGCCCGGCCACTCGGTCTACCTCGCAAACTACGGCAAGGAACAGCGCATGATTTCGGCCGACACGATGTATGTGCCAGCGCTGCTGGCGCCGCATCCGGAGTGGCAAGGCAGCTACGACCAGGACGGGCCGATGGCGATCACCACGCGGCACAAGCTGATCGATCGCGTGATCGCCGACAACATCCGGATCTCGGGCGGGGGCTCTCAGAGAGGTTCCTGCTATTGCTGCTGCAGGCCGGTGATCATGGCAATGATCTCGTTCTTATCGGTCTTCGCGGTCTCGCGAATTCCAATCTGCTTGCCACGCCTGAGAACACAGATGCGGTCGGAGAGCTTGAAGACCTGGTCGAGGCTGTGGCTGATGATCAGGATGCCGACATTGCGCTGCTTCAGAGACTGGACGATAGACTCCACCCGGGCGGTTTCGGCAACGCCCAGCGCCGCCGTCGGCTCATCCAGCAGGATCAGCTTGCTTGCCCAATGCGTGGCGCGCGCGATCGCAACGCCCTGGCGCTGGCCGCCGGAGAGATCGCGGATAGTGGCGTGGGCGGAGGGGATGCGCACGTCCAGTTCCTTCACCAGTTTCTCGGTCTCGTCGATCATGCGGCGGCGGTCGAGCAAACCGAGGCGGTTCAGCGGCTCGCGGCCGAGGAACATGTTCATGTAGACCGTCTGCTGGTCGGCCAGCGCCAGGTCCTGGTAGACGACCTCGATGCCGTGCGCGCGCCCCATGGTGGCATTCGACATCGTCACCGGTTTTCCTTCGATGACGATGGTGCCGGACGAGGGCGGGTGGACGCCCGAGACGATCTTGACCAGCGTCGACTTTCCGGCGCCGTTGTCGCCGACGAGTGCAACGATCTCGCCCGGGAAAACCTCGAGCGAAAAACTCTCGATCGCGGTGATGCCGCCGAAATTCTTGCGAATGTCGTGCAGCTGAAGGATGGGCGCGCTCACCGTCATGTGTTTCTCCTAGACTGGCCAGGCATAGGGTTCACCGAAGCCGTTCTCGATGGTTTCCACTCTCGGATTGTCCGTCGAAATGCCCGACACGCCGACAATATGGGCGCGGGTGACGAAGGCCTGGCCACGGAAGCCGAACACGGCGCTGTCGCCAGGCTTCGGCGCGTTCGCGCCGGCGGCATCGATCATGGCGTAATAGTCGATCGCCGAGGGCGGCGGCACCTCGACGCTGCGCAGTGCCGAGCCTGCCGTCGTCGGTTCAGCCGAGACGATCGCCTTGACGTCGTAGTCGGGGAAGATCGGATCGATGTAGAAGCCGCCGCCAAGGCAATAGGCCTTGCCGCCGGAGAGATGCGAGACCTCGGTGAGATAGAGCACCGCCGGCAGCTCCGGCAAATCTTCCATGACATGCAGCGCGGTGGTGCCATGCAGTCCATTGCCGGGCTCGCACTGCGTCGCGCCGGCCTCGGCGAGTGCCGCCAGCATGACGCTGGAGGTGGTGCCCGGCGCGTTGATCTCAATGTCCTTGCGGCCTGCCTTGGCCAGCGCTTCCGCAGCTTTCGCGAGCGTCGCCAGATTGGGGGTCGGCAGCACTTTTCGCGAAGCATGGTCGAACAGCAGAGCAGGGAAAGTGGTGATGCCGGCGAAACGGCCGCCTTCGACGGCATCCAGCCGGTCGGCGACATCGATAATGTCGGCGGCATTGAAACCGCCTTCATGGCCGCGATAGAAGGTATCGCCTTCGGCGGCGATGCGGGCCAGCAGATGCTGCACATAGCCGGCCGCCTTGGCGCCTGTTGCCGCTTCCCCAGCCTTGGTATCATTGAACACGGTCCAGTAGTCCGGCTTGAAGGTTTTCGCCGCAGCCGCCGCTTCGAATTTTGCGACCTGCTGGAGATGGCCGAGATGGCCAAGCTTCATGCCTGCCTTGTGGGTGGCGCGGGCGCAAGCCATGTCGACGGCGACCGCGCGGTCAATGCCGCCGCGCATCACAGCCCGGCAGAACGACGAGGAGCGGCCGACCTGCTTGGTCATGGCGAAGATCTTCAGGCCGTTGCGGTTGGCCTCGCTCTTGAGAACCCGCGCATTGGCCTCAACCGTGTCGAGATCGAGCACATAAGCATTGGCCGGCAGCTTACCTTGCTGGTGCAACCGGATAGCTGATTCGATGAAGGCGGGGTTGCGGCGGCGCAAAATGTCGAGAAACATGGATGGCTTCCTTCAGCGGTTCTTTTCGCGCAGCGACACGGCGACTGCGGTCAGGATGATGAGGCCACGCACGATCATCTGGTCGGAGACCGACAGGCCCATCAGGATCAGGCCGTTGTTGAGCATGCCCATCATCAACGAGCCGACCAGCGCGCCGACCACGGAGCCCTTGCCGCCATTGAGCAGCGTGCCGCCGACGATGACGGCGGCGATGACCGTCATCAAGTCGGTTTCGCCGAGAGTATATTTTGCCGCCTGCAGGCGACCGGCATAGAGCAAGCCGGCAAGACCGGCGAGCCCGCCGCTGATGGTCAGCACGGCGAGCCTGATCCTGGGCACGCTGATGCCCGATACGCTTGCGGCGCGGGCATTGTCGCCGGTCGCCAGCACATGCGCGCCGAAACGGGTCTCGCGGAACACCAGGTGGCCGATGGCCACGGCAATCACCGACCACCAGACGAGTGAGGGGACACCGAGCAGCGAGCCGGAACCGAAGAAGCCGGTGAACGCTTCGTTGGTCAGCGAGATCGAGCGAAGGTCTGTCATCGAACGCGAAACGCCGGCGAACAGGCCGAGCGTCGCCAGCGTCACCAGGAAAGAGGGCAGCCTGACATACGCCACCAGCACGCCGTTGATGGCGCCGATCAGCAGGCCGGCGCCGAGGCCGGCGACTATCCCTGCCGGCATGCCGTACGCGTTGATGGTGACGGCGGCTGCAAGGGCCGCCACCGCCACGATCGAGCCGATCGACAAATCTATTTCGCCGGCCGACATGACGAAGACCAGGCCGATGGCCATGATCGTCACCGGCGTCGTCTGCAACACGATGTTCGATAAATTCCGGACGGTGAGGAAGCCGCTGTCCCGCAGCACAATTGCGAAGAACAGAAAGATCGCCAGGAAACCGAGGTAGACGACATATTGCTGCAGATTGAAGCGGCTGGCGAAGCTGCCACCGGCACTGGTGTTGGCACTGGACATTTTATCCCTCCGGTGGTGAGCGCTTCGCCTCGAGCCTATTTCACCGCGTCCGCGATGGCCGCCGGTACGTCCCTGTTGAGGGACTTCTTCCAACCGTCCTTCACCGTGTCCTTGGTGACGGCGATGGAATCTACGGCATAGAATGGTTCGGCCTTCTTGCCGACCAGCGAACCTGCCGAGGCGCGCGCCAGCGTCACGCCAATGCTGTAGGCCTCGTCGGCGACGAGGGCCGCGATGTTGCCGCCCTTGACCATGTCGAGCGCGGCAGGCTCGTTGAGGTCGAGCGTGACAATCTTGGTGTGTGTGTTGCCGGCACCGCGCAAGGCCGAAAGCACGCTCAGCGCCGGTTCGGCCCAGGTGACATAGATGCCGTCCAGGTCCGGATGCTGGGTGATCATCGCCTGGGCGATGTCTTCGCTGCGCGCCGGGTCGGCCATGCCGGCCTCGGCCTCGATCTTCATATCGGGATAGTCCTGCTCGATGGTCTTCTTGAAGGCCTGGTCGCGCTGGTTGGTGACGTAGAAGTCGGCATCGTGGAAGATGTAGCCGACCTTGCCTTTCTTGCCGAGCGCCTCGGCCATGGCGATGCCGGCCTTGTTGCCCATCTGAAAGAGATCGTCGGAGACGATGGCGACATAGTCCCTGCCCTGCTTGTAGCCGGCCGGGGAATTGTCGACGAAGCCGAGCTTGACGCCGGCCTGGCGTGCCGGATCGTAGACCGAAGCTGCGGTCGCCGGATCGACGGGAAGCGACAGGATGATCGACGGCTTTTTGGCCATCACCGTCTCGATATCGGCCTTCTGTCGCGCGGCGTCGAAACCGGCATCGGTCTGCGCCACCACCTCGATGCCGAGGCGCTTGAATTCGTCATGGGCGCCGGCGTTGACGGCGTTGGTGTATTCGCTCATCTCGTGCCAGACGAGGGCGGCGGTGAACTTGCCGTCCTTGATCTGCTGCTCTTCGGCTGGCGTCAGCGTAAGACTGCTCGCCGGCACCGGCTTTTCACCATTCGGTCCTGTGGTGACGCCTTCAGCGGCGAAGGCGTGCATGGCTAGCAGGCTCGCCACTGTCGTTATGATTACAGATGCTTTGCGCATGTCCCGGGTTCCCTTTTTGTTTGTGTCGAAGAAAAGCTCCGGTGCGGCGGGCCGCGCCGGAGCGAGAGCCTTACTTGGCCGCGTCGAGCACCGGCTGCGGCGCGTCGCGGTTGAGCGAGTCCTTCCAGCCCTGCGCGACATTCTCCTTGGTGACGGTCAGGGCCGGGGCGACGACGAAGGCCGGTGTCGGCTGGCCAAGCAGCGACTTCATGCCGGAAGCAGCCATGGCGCGGCCGAGTTCATAGGCCTTGTCGGCGACGAGGGCTGCGACATTGCCGCCTTTGACCATGTCAAGCGCGACCGGCTCGGCGAGGTCGAGCGTGACGATCTTGGTCCTGGCGTTGCCGGCGCCGCGTAGCGCCGACAGCACGCCGTCGGCCGGCTCGGCCCAGGTCACGTAGATGCCGTCGAGATCGGGATGCTGCAAAAGCATCGCGTTGGCCAGTTCCTCGGCGCGGGCCGGGTCGGATATGCCCTGTTCGGCGACGATCTTGATGTCGGGATACACCTTCTCGATGGTGGTCTTGAAGGCTTGGTCGCGCTGGTTGGTGACGTAGTAGGCAGCGTCGTGGAAAATGTAGCCGACCTTGCCCTTGCCGCCGATCGCCTTGGCCATCGCGTCCGCAGCCTGCTTGCCCATCTGGAATAGATCGTCAGTCACGATCGAAGCGTAATCGGTGCCCTGCTTGTAGCCCTTGGGCAAGTTGGACAGGAACACCAGCTTGGTGCCGTCCTTGACCGCCTGGCGGAAGGCTTCTGCCGAGGTGACCGGGTCGAGCGGCAGCGCCAAGATGACGTTGGGCTTGGCGGCCAACGCCGTCTCGATGTCGCTGCGCTGGCGGGCGGAGTCGAACTGGGCATCCGTTTTGACCGCAATGGTGACGCCGGCGCGGGCGAATTCGTCGGTGGCGCCGGCGGTTACCGCATTGGTGAAATCGGACGAGGTGTGCCAGAGCAAGGCAGCCTTGTAGCCCTTGTCCTTGAGCGCGGCGATGTCGGCATCGCTTAGGATCACGTCTGCGCTCGGCGTGGCGCTCTCGCCCTGCGGGCCGACCGTCTGTGCGAAAGCTGGGTTGGCGGCAAGCATCAATCCGCCGGCAAAGGCGGCGGCGATCAGTGTCTTCATCGGCATGTCAGTTCTCCCATTTTGCTTCGTTGGTGGTTCAGTCGGCCACGCCGCAGTAGCGGGCCATGAAGGCGGCGAAGCCGACTATGCCGGCGAAATATTCCTCGACATCCACGTGCTCCTCGAATGTGTGGCAATTCCTGATGTCGCCGGGCGCGCAATAGACGGCAGGAATACCGAGCTGATTGATGATGAAGGGGGACTCCGACCAGAACGGTGCGCCCTCGATGACGCCGCGTCCGCTCATTGCGCCAGCCATCGCGTCGGACAGCATGGCGACTTCCGCCCGCGTTTCGCCGATCTCGGCAGCGGTGCCGCCCAGCCTGTGGTCGCGGCCGGCGGGGTAGGCGAACTCTACCGAAATATCCGGATCGGTGATCGCGCCGCGCACGGCAGCCTCGATCTCGGCGGCGGCGGTGTCGAGGTCTTCGCCAGGCAACAGCTTACGGATCAGCGAGAGCGTGCAGCGCTCGGGAACGGCAATGTAGCCGCCGCCGGCAAGCCCGGTGATAAGCAGGAAGCCGCGCCCGACCAGTTTGTGCTCGGCGCGCGCGGCGACCTCATCCGAATGCTTCCAAAGCGCCGTCATCGCGGCATGGCTTGCACGGAGCGCATCCTTGCCGAGTTCTGGCACACCGAAATAGGCGGATTTGCCGGTAATCGAGATATCGGTGATGAAGAAGCCGATCTGCGCCGCATAAACGGCCAGGCGGGTCGGCTCGACATAGACGCTGAAATCGGGTGCTGTGACCTCGCCGGTCTCGATGCGTCCGACGAAGTGCTTGATCCCGGCGGAAATGCCGGTGCCGGGCTGGCCGCTCTCCTCGTCGCCGATGAAAGCGAAGGCGACGTCGCCCTTGAGGCGAACGCCTGCCTTGTCGAGTAGCGCGAGTGCCGCCAGCGAAGCAGTGATGCCGGCCTTGAGGTCGCCTGAGCCGCGGCCCCAGACAGCACCATCAATGATCGGGGCGGCGAACGGATCCTCACGCTCGGTGCCTGCCCAATGCTCGCGCCAGCCGTCGACATGGACGGTGTCGGTATGGCCCATGAACAGCAGGCGCTTTCCCTGGTCGGCCCCCTTGCGCTCGCCCCAGATGTTGGGCCGCCCGGGAAGAAATTCCGTCCTGGTCAGGCCGCTGAGGTCAAGGTCGCGCATCCTGGCTTCTAGGAAGTCGACGAAGTTGGCTTCGTTGCCGGTGATGCTCTCTCGGCCGATGGCGCGGCGAAACAGCGTTAGTGCGTCGTCGCGGTCGAGCGCTGCCTGCAGGCGGGCGGTAATATCGTGAGTCATATCGCGGCCTCCTTCAGGGCGGCGGCCTGGGCAGGCGGCAGCGAAATCCGGCCATCAGGCGCGTCGACGCCGAACAGCGTGTTGTGCAACTGGCCAAGGCCGATTGCCGCCGCGCCGATGAGGGCTGCGCGTGCGCCGAGTTCGCTCGCCTCGACCCTGACCGGATAGGGGAAGCATAGCGGCAGAAGCGCCTGCACCCTGGACAGGATTTCGGGCCGCAACCCAATCGAGCCGCCGAGGATAAACTTTTCTGGATTGGCGATCGCCGCGATTGCCGCAACGCCTTGCGCCAGATGGCGGGCAGTTTCGTCGAGCACGGTGAGCGCGTCCTTGTCGCCAAGCGCGGCATTCTCGAATATTGCCGGCACCGAGACCTGCCTGCCGGTGAGGGCGTGGTAGCGATCGGTCATGGCGTGGGTGGCCACCGCGCGTTCGAATGCGCCGGTGCGCAGTGATTCCTCGGTGAAGGGATCGGCCCCGATCGGCATGAAACCGATCTCGCCGGCGGCGTGCCCAGCACCCCGCACCAGATGGCCGCCCAGCATCAGCCCGCTGCCGATGCCGGTGCCGAGCGCGATGTAGGCGAGATTGTCGATGCCCTGGCCTTGGCCGAGCCAGTTCTCGCCAAGCACCGCGAGATTGACGTCGTTCTCGATCATCACCGCGACGCCGAGCGCTTCTTCGAAGGCATCCAGCACATTCATTGTGTCGAAGCCGGTAATGTTCGGCGCCATTAGAATGCGGCCGGTGGCCGGGTCAGGAGCGCCAGGCGCGCCGATGACGGCCAGGCGTATCTTCTTGCGCGCGACGTGCTGTCTGGCCGCGGCATCGAAGGCCAGCGCTGCAATCTGATCGACGACGAACTGGCCGCCGCGCGGGTCGGTCGGTGTGGCGGCTTCGGCAAAGATCTGGCAGGCAAGGTCGGTCAGCGCGACCCGCACCTTGGTGCCGCCAAGGTCGACGGCGATGATATAGGCTGCGTCGTGGACCAGTTCGTAGGTGACGGCGGTGCGCCCGACATGGCCGCTGGTGCGGCCGGTTTCCTGGACCCAGCCCTCCTGCTCGAGCCCGCGCATGATTTCGGAGATGGTCTGCTTCGACAGGCCCGTCAGCTTGGCGATCGAGGCGCGGGAGATCGGCCCGCCCTGGACGATCGCTTCCATCACGGAGCGCTGTGAGAACTGACGGGATATGCGCGGCAGGTCAGTCACATTGAACTCCGGTTAATTCGTTCTATGACCGAACTTATTATTCGGAACTGGACCTGTCAATGTATGTTCGCGAGCGGCCGTTTTTGCGCACGCGAACATTGATCCGGAGGCAGGATTCAGGCGCGTTGCTGCCGTTCGGCAGAAGATAAAATGCGGTCAGCGAGTGGCTGGATCAGCTTCTTGAATCAATTGGGCGAACAGCTTCGTAACGCATTGACAAATAACGATCATGCTAGTCTCTGAGGGTCACTGTTTTCTACAGGAGATCAATACAGCGGATGGTTCGCCGGTCCATATCTCTCGTATCTCTCGTATGGGTCTGTCGAACCAAAGGACGATGAACGAGACTAACTATTGGCTTCGAGAATACCGGTGATGTACCGCGGGTCTGCCTCCCAGTGAATGGCTCAAATGGGGCCGGCAGCGGAACGTCCGTTTGCAGTTTGCAAACGTGGATAACTACCATACCGCCTTAACTCGCAAAGACCCGTTTGACGCCAACTGGGCTGCCCCGAAGCCGACCTCTCCGTCCAGCATAGTCCGATCATATTCGGCGCAAGCTGCTCGCTTGAACCGTGGGATAGAATTCCGCCAATCTCGACCCGCCTATGCCTGGGTGGCCCCTGCTCACAATCAAGAGCGTAGCGCCATCTTTCCGAATGGCCGGGTGAGGCTGGAGAAATCGCCGCTGAACCTTCTCGACCAGCCATTCTCCGGCTTTGGCAAAAAGCCGGTTCGAAGGCTTTTCCGCCATGTGCCGTTGCCTTTCGCAACGAACGGTCAACCGACTGTGAATAGCACTTGCAGGCACGTGGTTGTCAGGCGCCCACCGAACTTGACAAGCAGTCTTGCAGGAACTGCGTCGAGCACTGAACGTTTGACCAAGCGCGGGCATCTCCGCCTTGGCTAAGGACCATCAATGTTCACGTTCATGTTTGCCACCGGCATCGAGAACAGCACCCCCACCATTCGACAAGGCCGGGAGCGCGTCGACGAAATGGAAAAATGCCGCTTCTACGAACGATGGCGCACCGACTTCGAACTGGTCCAGGATCTCGGGGTGCATTTCCTCCGCTACGGACCTCCCATCCACAAAACATGGCTGGGTGACGGACGTTATGATTGGGCATTCGCCGATGAGACCTTCGCGGACCTGAAGGCGAAAGACATTCTTCCGATCGTCGACCTTTGCCATTTTGGCGTGCCGGACTGGATTGGCAACTTCCAGAACCCGGACTTTCCGACACTATTCGAGCACTACGCCAGGGATTTCGCGATGCGCTATCCGTGGATCCAGCTCTTCACCCCAATAAATGAGATGTTCATCTGCGCCACCTTTTCGGCCCGCTGGGGATGGTGGAACGAACAACTGAGCAGCGACACTGCTTTCGTCACCGCCCTCAAGCACATCGTGAAGGCGAACGTGCTTGCCATGCGGGCGATTCTCGAGGTGCGGCCGGACGCCATCTTCATTCAGAGCGAATCCTCGGAATACTTCCACGCCGATTCTCCCGAGGCGGTCGGCAGAGCGGAACGGTTCAACAGCGAGCGTTTCCTGTCGCTTGACCTCAACTACGGTCATGACGTCGACGCGCACACCTATCGCTATCTTCTCGAAAACGGGATGACGGCCGAAGAATACAGTTTCTTCCTGGAAAGCCATCTGCGCAGGCATTGCGTGATGGGCACCGACTATTACCAGACCAACGAACATCGGGTTTGGGCAGACGGAACGACGTCCGGGTCCGGCGAGGTGTTTGGCTATGACGAGATCACGCGGCAGTACTTCAACCGCTACCGGCTTCCCGTAATGCATACGGAGACCAACATCAGCGAAGGCCCCAATGGAGACGAGGCCGTCTATTGGCTGTGGAAAGAGTGGGCCAACGTGCTGCGGATCCGCAACGATGGCATCCCCATCGTAGGCTTCACCTGGTACTCGCTGACGGATCAGGTGGACTGGGACAGTGCGCTTCGGGAGAACAACGGACGGATCAATCCGCTCGGCCTCTATGACCTCGACCGAAATCCGAGGGCGGTGGGGCGCGCTTTCAAGGCGCTGATCGCGAACTGGAACAAGCTGTTGGCCACACAAAGTGTCTGCCTTGCTTTGCCGGTCTTTCTTCCCTCACAGCAAGACGATGCCATTGTTCGCGCGCAACAGGATTATGCGCGCAGCCTGCTGAGCGTGGATCGGGTCGCTGAAGGCTGGACTGAACCACTTGCTGCTCCCCAGAAAGAGGTCGAACCCGATGCGCCTGGATAACAAGACTGCATTGTAACCGGTGCTGCAAGCGGCATTGGACTGGCCATCGCCATGCGGATGGGCACCGAAGGTGCACGGGTGAGCCGACGTGGGTTGAGGCAAGGTCGAGAAGGCGCGCATCGGTTCGACAAGGGGCGCGCCGGGGAGGCCGCTATCACGGTGCTGTCGACTTGCGCTCACGCGTTCGGCAGGTTGGTAATAATCGTCAACAACGCGCCGGCCTGATAATCTTTAACCATTGAGGCATTCACTAGAGCGGGCTGGCTGAAGGTGCTGAGCGTCGACCTGCTGGGAGCAATTTATTTCGCCGGAAAGGCATGCGCTCATATGACATCTGGGGGCGTCATCGTAAAATATATTGAGTGTGCGCGGTCGAGACGAGCTCCGCATGTCGAGCTATACGCCGCGGCAAAGGCCACCCTCCTGTCTCTAACCGAGACCCGACGCAGTTCGCACCTTGGCCGACTGGGCATGAATCCGGACGATTACCGAACCAAATGGAACCTGCCTCGCAATTACCCGATGGTGGCACCCAACTATTCGGGAAGCGTTCCGCATATCGCCTCTAACACCCAGTAGCGGACAGCTCTCGCCTGAGGCGTCAGTCGTCGTTGAAGCGCTCCGGCATCGCATTCGAGGCCAAGGCTGGTGCACAAGGATCATGACATCGAATTCCACTCTTTACAGGAACAAGTGCCTTTCCTCGGGATTAGGATTCGACGCCGCAACGGCGTCGAACCCCAAAGGAGACTCACATGAAACGTAAGATTTTGACAGCTACAGCGATCTCTCTCTGTCTCGCCACCGCGGCCTTGGCGCAGTCGTCGGGAACATCCAGCGGCACGAACGGAACTTCCGGCTCATCGGCCGGGTCGGGTATGAGCTCTACGTCCGGCTCCGGCGAAAGCGGTATCCCGAGCGGCTGGGACAGCAAGCTCTCCGGCTCATTCTTCAGCGACGCCAATTCGGGAAGACTTCTGTCGCAGGATGAGATCCGCAAGAACTGGTCGTCCCTGAGCTCTGAACAGCAGGCACAGGTTCGCTCCGACTGCTCGAGAATGACGGCCAGTAACGGCACTGGCTCTGGCACAATGACCGGCACGTCAGGTAGCTCGGCTTCGACCGGCAGTGATACAACGGCGAGTATCGGCACCGGCTCTGGCACAGCCACCGGCACTTCAGGCAGCTCTGGTTCGACCGGCAGTAACACCACGGCCAGCAACAGCACTGGTTCGGGTACAACCACCGGCACCTCGGGATCCTCGAATACAGCTGGCGATACGACCGCCAGCACCAGCACGGGTTCGGGCGCGAACTCGGCTGCTCAAATGGCTTCGATGCGGCAACTCTGCACTCAGGTTCAAGGGATGTGAGTGAATGCGGCGCTCCGGGCCGGCTTGGCCGGAATAAGAAGAGGCCTTGAAGGCCCGGGCATCGCTTTGGTTTGGTAGCCATTTCGGCGCTGAAGTCGGCCGGAGATCGGGGTCACAACTCGGCGCTTCTATCGCCGTCGACCGTCCCTCGCCAATAGCGCGCTTCGCGTCGAGACACTTCTCACGGCTGAGGCAAGCGAGATTCCGTCCCGTCCATACCTGCCAAGATAGACCGTCTCGCGGGCTCCGTTGAGCCTGTAATCCAGCCGAAAGGAGATCGCGTCACTGGGCATGACGCGAACATACATGCCGTCGCGGTCCGCAATCTTGTAGATTTTTCTCTTTTGTTCAGGCTTTAAGGGCGACGTCCGTCAGCATTCCCCGCTACCTCCTGAAAAGTACCGTCAGTACAATTTCGAGGCTCTTCGGTAGAAATTTTGTTTTATCTTTAATTTCTTAAGGCATAAAAAAATACCGTCAGAGCCTCATTGGATCTGACGGTACTTCGAAAAATCTGAGCTACCAATATGCGGAAGGTCCGTCAGCCGGTCCGTCAATCCAATCTCTGCGCACCGATTGTCGCCGAATGGGTTTATATGTGTTGTCAGATAGTTATGGCGTACAATGGCATATTTCGGCGGCGTTTGAGTGGGCCTGAATCACTCCCACTCGATGGTGCCTGGCGGCTTTGACGTCACGTCGTAGACGACGCGGTTGATGCCGCGGACTTCGTTGATGATGCGGGTGGCCGCCGCGCCGAGGAAAGCCATGTCGTAGTGGTAGAAGTCGGCGGTCATGCCGTCGACGGACGTCACGGCGCGCAGGGCGCAGACGAATTCGTAGGTGCGGCCGTCGCCCATCACACCGACGGTCTGCACCGGAAGCAGCACGGCGAAAGCCTGCCAGATGGCGTCGTAGAGGCCGGCCTTGCGGATCTCGTCGAGATAGATGGCGTCGGCCTCGCGCAGGATTTCGAGCTTTTCGCGGGTGATACCGCCGGGGCAGCGGATGGCAAGGCCTGGTCCGGGGAACGGATGGCGGCCAATAAAACTTTCGGGCAGGCCGAGTTCCTTGCCCAGTGCCCTCACCTCGTCCTTGAACAGTTCGCGCAGCGGCTCGACCAGCTGCATGTTCATGCGCGCCGGCAGGCCGCCGACATTGTGGTGCGACTTGATGGTCACCGACGGGCCGCCGGTGAAGGAGACGCTCTCGATGACGTCGGGATAGAGCGTGCCTTGCGCCAGGAAATCGGCGCCGCCGAGTTTCTTGGCCTCTTCCTCGAACACTTCGATGAACAGCCGGCCGATGGTCTTGCGCTTCTTCTCGGGGTCGGACTCGCCTTCCAGCGCCGAGATGAATTTTTCCGACGCGTCGACCAGGATCAGCGGCAGATTGTAGTGCTGGCGGAACATCGCCACGACGCCGGCCGCCTCGTCCTTGCGCATAAGGCCATGGTCGACAAGAATGCAGGTCAGCTGGTCGCCTACCGCTTCGTGGATCAGCAAGGCAGCGACCGATGAATCCACGCCGCCCGACAGCGCGCAGATCACCTTGCCCTTGCCGACCTGTTTGCGAATGGTCTCGACCGCGTGCTCACGATAGGCGCGCATCGTCCAGTCGCCTTCGATGCCGGCGATGTTGTGCACGAAGTTTCTCAGCAGCCTGGCGCCATCCGGCGTATGCACCACTTCGGGGTGGAACATGATGCCGTACATCTTGCGCGCGACATTGCCGAAGATGGCGAAGGGCGAGCCTTCCGACTTGCCGAAGACTTCGAACCCCTTGGGCAGCGAGATGACGCGGTCGCCATGGCTCATCCACACCTGGTGACGCTGGCCGGGCGCCCACAGCCCTTCGAACAGCGGGCTGTCCTTTTCGATCTCGACGAAGGCGCGGCCGAATTCGCGATGGTTAGAGCTTTCGGCGACGCCGCCCATCTGCACGCACATGGCCATCTGGCCGTAGCAGATACCGAGCACCGGCACGCCGGCATCGAAGACGATCTGCGGCGCGCGTGGGCTGCCGATGTCCGATGTCGAGGCGGGACCGCCCGACAGGATCACGGCTTTCGGATTGATGCGCTTGAAGGCAGCTTCGGCCGATTGGAACGGCACGATCTCGGAAAACACGCCGGCCTCGCGGATGCGGCGGGCGATGAGCTGCGTAAACTGGCTGCCGAAATCGATGATGAGAACGGTGTCGGCCAGGACTGTATCGGGATGATTGGCTGTCGTCATGGCGAGCCTTTAGAGAAAGAAACGAGTCGGCGCAATGGGGTGCGTAGCCCGACTTTCAGAGCGCTGCCGGCTCTTGCCCAGGCTGCTCCTTGTGTAGCGTGCCGGAGCCGATGGCCTGTTCGAGGCGCACGACTGCATCCGCCAGCTTCTCGTCGATGACATGCAGATATTCGGTCCAGTCGCCAACGTGGCGCAGATCGGCTGCACCGTCTGAAATGCCGCGCAGGCCGATAAGCGGGACATCGAACAACTGGCAGGCGCGCAGGCAGGCGAAGGTTTCCATGTCGACCATGTCGGCGGCGATGGCGTCATAGGCGGCACCGGTGATGATGGCGCCGCCGGTCGACAGGCTGGCTTCTTTAATGCCCGGAATCCTGAATGATAGCGGGAGGGTCACCGGCAGGTCGAGGAACGGCGTCGCGCCTTTTTCGAAGCCTAGCGGCGAAGCGTCGATGTCGCGATAGCTGACCGAGACCGCCTGGTAGATTTCCGTCTGCTCCAGTGTGCGGCTGCCGGCGGAGCCGAGCGAGACGACGAGATCGGGCAGCGTCTTCTCAGACTTCAGCCATGATAGTTCGGCGCCGAGCCGCACACCTGCCTCTACCGGGCCGACGCCCGTCATCAGCGGCGTGAACAGTTTTTGCAGATGCGGACCGTACTCGGCCTGCGCCGCCATGACGAAGAGGACGTCCTTGCCACCAATTCGCGTAATTTTGGCCATCAGCCTGCTATCCCGTCACGGCCAACCACCGTCATCATCGTGCCGGTCATGGTCGCGATCAGCTTGGCCTCGCCATCGGCGGCAAAGGCGTAGGCCTGGCCGTCGGCGACGATGATGGTGCGGCCGGGCTTGGTCACCGAGCCGCGGAACAGGAAGCGTTCGCCCCGGCCGGGCGCCAGGAGATTGACCTTGAACTCGATGGTCAGCACGCCGGAATTTTCCGGCATCAGCGAGAACGCGGCGTAGCCGCAAGCCGAGTCCAGTGCGGTCGAAATCACGCCGGCATGCAGGAAACCATGCTGCTGCGTGAGTGCGGCCGAATAGGGCATTTCGATCTCGATGATGCCCGGCGTCACAAGCGTCAGTTCGGCGCCGATGGTCGCCATCGCCTGCTGGCGCGCGAACGACGCCCTGACGCGGTCCTCATAATCGGGTGCGGGTACGATCTTTGCTGCCATGGCCATCGCCCTGATTTATCTGCAAAGCTTATCGCAGACGCCTGAACGCCACGCAAATGCTTTTGCTGCACTGCAGCAAAAGCACTCAGTTCAACAGGAGCAGCGACGCGTTGAGCAAGGTGGCGAAGGCTACCCACGCGGCATAGGGCGCAAACAGCCAGCCGGAAACCCGGTCGCGGTTCCACACCGTGGCTATGAACAGCGCAATGCTGGCGAGAAGAGCCAGGATCACGACCAGTGCCGGCCCCATCTGTTTGGCGCCGAAGAAAGTCGGCGACCACGCGAAGTTCAGAACAAGCTGGAGGGCCCAGATCTTCATCGCGGCGGCTGCTCGTTCCCGCTCCCATGTCCGCCAGCCGGCCACGGCGATCAGCACATAGAGGAGCGTCCAGGCCGGCGCGAAGACCCAGTTGGGCGGGTTGAAGGGCGGCTTGGCGAGCGAGGCATACCATTCACCCGGCAGCGTCGCATAGCCGATCAACAGGCCGCCGCCGAGCACCAGAAGGAGGAAAAGCAGAAGCGACACATATCTTTGCAAGAATTCTACCCCGTCTGGCGGCCGACGCCGCGCATCTGCAACTGGCGCTATGTCAGCCTGTCAATCGCAGCGTCAATTCGCCCGACGCAGCGCACAGAAATGGAACCCGTCGGTGCCGCTCAGAGCCGGCGACAGCGAGATATCGCTTGTCTTGCCGATCCGGGCGGCCGCTGCGTGACCGGGGAAGCTGGCATCCCAGAGCGCGCGATGATCGACCGGAACGAAGCCCTTGTGCCGTTCGCGAAAGGCGGCGACCTGCTCGCCATTCTCCTCGTCGAACACCGAACAGGTGATGTAGACCAGCAGGCCGCCCGGTTTGACATAGGCATTCGCCGCATCGAGGATCGCCGACTGCTCGCCCTTGCGGGCATCGAGCTGTCTTTGCGTCAGCCGCCATTTGGCGTCTGGACGGCGCCGCCAGGTGCCGCTGCCGGTGCAGGGCGCATCGACCAGCACAATGTCCATGTGGCCTGCGAGGGGGCTGAGCTCAGCCGGCTTGGTGACAACCTGGACGTTGCGGTTTTCCGAACGGCGGATGCGGTCGAAGATCGGCGCCAGCCGCGCCTTTTCGGCATCATGGGCGAAGACCTGACCTTTGTTGGCCATCGCCGCAGATAGCGCCAGCGTCTTGCCGCCGGCGCCGGCGCAGAAATCGAGCACCTGCATCCCGGCTTGCGCGCCGGCAAGGGTTGCAACGATCTGCGAACCCTCGTCCTGAACCTCGAACCAGCCCTTTTGGAAAGCCGGCTCGGCCTGTACGTTGGGGTGCCGGCCGTCGCCGTCGATGGGCGGGATGCGAATGCCTTGTGGCGCGATAGCGGCTGCCTTGGCGCCGGTTTCGGCGAGTTCCGCCAGCACTTTGGCGCGGTCGGACTGCAGCGTATTGACCCTGATGTCGAGCGGCGGGCGGGTCGCCAAAGCCGCCCCTTCCGCAACCCAGTCTGCGCCAAAGGATCGTTCGAAGAGCGGCGCGCACCAGTCGGGTATGTCCGCCCGCACCGCCTCCGGCGCGTCTTCAGGCCGGCGCTCGGCCAGCGCCTGCAACTCGGCGGCGCTGAGCAGCGGCGGCGCGAACTTGTCACCCTGGAGCGCATCGTTAAGCGATTGCGGCGTCTGGCCCCATTCGATGAGCAGCGCGCCGAAGCCGATGGCGCGGGGCGTGTCTTCACCCAAAAGCCAGCCGGCGGAACGTTTGTGGCGCAGCGCGTCGTAGACGATGTTGCCGATCGCCGCGCGGTCGCCGCCGCCCGCAAAGCGATGCGACAGGCCCCAATCTTTCAGCGCATCGGCCACCGGCCGGTGGCGCCGGCCAATGTCGTCCAGCACTTCAATGGCTGCCGCCAGCCGTCCGCCCAGTCGCATTCGTCATTCCATCTATCGAGCACAGTATCTTTCGGCCTGCTCTTAGAGCGTTTCGCGTCGAGATTGAACCCCGCTTGAATTTCGCGGCGACGAGGCCTTCCGCTCGCGGCCGACGATTTTCCCCGCCGGCAAATGTCCGCCCGCCGGCGATAACAAATCTCAAATATATGCAAGGTCTCTAATGTTGGTAACTGGCCGCCGTAAGCACGATCTGTGGCGCAATTGCTCAGCTTTCCAAGCTTTTGCGTTGGGAATACTCTTTGCGCCATGATTCGCGGCGCGGAAAAGCGGACCGACGGATCGATACGAGGAGAGGGCAATGAAAACGTATCTTGCGGAAGTTCTAGGGACATTTCTATTGGTGTTTATCGGCACGGCGTCGGTGGCGACGGGTGGCTTTCTCGCCGACTTGCCGCTGGGCCAGGAAGCCATCGGTCTGGCGTTCGGCATCGGCCTGATTGCGGCGGCTTACGCGGTGGGTCCCATCTCAGGCGCACATCTCAACCCGGCCGTCACGCTCGGCGTCTTCCTTGCCGGCCGGCTGCCGGCCAAGGATGTCATTCCTTACTGGATCGCGCAGATCATCGGCGCCATTCTGGCCTCGCTGGCGCTGTGGATCATCGTCTCCGGCCAGACCGGCGGGCACACCACCGGTTTCGGCGCCAATGGCTGGGACGTGGCGAAATGGGGGACGAGTTCGGCCTTCCTGTGGGAGCTGATCGGCACCTTCACCTTCGTCACCGTCATCCTCGGCGTCACCGCCGAGAAGCACTCGACGGCGTTCGCCGGCCTGGTCATCGGCCTGACGCTGGCCGGACTCCACTTCGCAATGATCCCGGTGACCGGCACCTCGCTCAATCCGGCGCGTTCGATCGGCCCGGCGCTGTTTACCGGCGGCGCAGCCCTCAGCCAGCTCTGGCTGTTCATCGTTGCGCCGCTGATCGGCGGCGCAATCGCTGGCGTCGTCGCCAAGGCACGCATCTTCGAAAAGGACTGATTTCGAAGCCTGCGAAAACGAAGGGCGCGGGCCTCAGCCCGCGCCCTTCGTTTGGGAGGTTGTATCAGGCAGCGATGTCGAAACGGTCGGCGTTCATCACCTTGGTCCACGCCTTCACGAAATCGCCAACGAATTTCTGCCCGGCATCCGCCGACCCGTAGACCTCGGCCAGCGCGCGCAGCTGCGCATGCGAGCCGAAGATCAGGTCGGCGCGTGTGGCGGTCCACCTGACTGCCCTGGTCTTGCGGTCGCGTGCTTCATAGACCTCACGCGAGCCCGGCTCGGAGGCCGGATCCCAGATGGTGCTCATCGAGAGCAGGTTGACGAAGAAGTCGTTCGTCAGCGTGCCCGGCCTGTCGGTCAACACACCATGCTTCGAGCCGCCGGTGTTGGCGCCGAGCACGCGCAGGCCACCAACCAGCACCGTCATCTCCGGCGCCGTCAGGTTGAGCAGTTGCGCCCGGTCGACCAGCATGGCTTCGACCGACATCGGCGGTTTGCCCCTGAAATAGTTGCGGAAGCCGTCAATTTTCGGCTCGAGCGCCGCAAAGGAATGGACGTCGGTCTGCGCCTGCGAGGCGTCGGTGCGGCCGGGCGTGAAGGGAACCTTCACCGCATTGCCGCCATCCGTTGCGGCTTTCTCGACCGCGGCGACGCCGCCGAGCACGATGAGGTCGGCCAGCGAGACCTTCTTGCCGCTTGCGTTGAACTCGTTCTGGATGGCTTCGACCTGCGCCAGCACGGTAGCCAGTTCGACAGGCTGGTTGACCTCCCAGTCCTTCTGCGGCGCCAGGCGAATGCGCGCGCCATTGGCGCCGCCGCGCTTGTCGGAGTTGCGGAAGGTCGAGGCCGAGGCCCAGGCGGTCGAGACCAATTGCGAAACGCTGAGGCCCGAAGCCAGGATCTTGGCCTTCAGCAATGCGATGTCCTGGTCGCTGACCAGCTCATGGTCGACGGCCGGAACCGGATCCTGCCAGATCAGCTCTTCCTTCGGCACCAACGGGCCGAGATACCGCACAACCGGCCCCATGTCGCGATGGGTGAGCTTGTACCAGGCACGGGCGAAGGCATCGGCGAACTGCTCCGGATGCTCATGGAAGCGGCGCGAGATCTTCTCATAGGCCGGGTCGGCCCGCAGCGCGAGGTCGGTGGTCAGCATTGCCGGCGCATGACGCTTCGAGGGATTGTGCGCGTCCGGCACCGTAACCGCGCCAGAGCCGCCCTTCGGCGTCCACTGATGGGCCCCGGCCGGGCTCTTGGTCAGCTCCCATTCGAAGTTGAAGAGATTGTCGAAGAAGTTGTTGCTCCACTTGGTCGGCGTCGTCGTCCAGGTAACTTCGAGGCCGGACGTGATCGCATCGCCGGCAATGCCGGTGGCATGCTTGCTCGACCAGCCGAGGCCCTGCGCCTCGATGGCCGCGCCTTCCGGCTCGGCGCCGACCAGTGTTGCATCACCGGCGCCATGGGTCTTGCCGAAGGTGTGGCCGCCGGCGATCAGCGCCACGGTTTCCTCATCGTTCATTGCCATGCGTCCGAAGGTCTCGCGGATGTCGCGGGCCGAGGCCAGCGGATCCGGCTTGCCGTTCGGCCCTTCCGGGTTGACGTAGATCAGGCCCATCTGCACCGCGCCGAGATGGCCGTGCAACTCACGGTCGCCGGAATAGCGCTGGTCGTCGAGCCACTTGGTTTCCGAACCCCAGTCGACATCCTGCTCGGGCTCCCAGACATCGGCGCGGCCACCGGCAAAGCCAAAGGTCTTGAAGCCCATCGATTCCAGCGCGACGTTGCCGGTGAGAATCAACAGGTCGGCCCAGGAGATCTTGCGGCCGTATTTCTGCTTGACCGGCCACAAAAGCCGGCGCGCCTTGTCGAGATTGGCGTTGTCCGGCCAGCTGTTCAGCGGCGCGAAACGCTGCTGGCCCGCACCGGCGCCACCCCGGCCGTCGCCGATGCGATAGGTGCCGGCGCTGTGCCAGGCCATGCGGATGAACAGCGGCCCGTAATGGCCGAAATCGGCCGGCCACCAATCCTGCGAATCCGTCATCACCTTGTGCAAATCCTCGATCACCGCGTCGAGGTCGAGCGTCTTGAACTCCGCGGCGTAGTCGAAAGCTTCGCCCATCGGGTCCGAAAGGCTCGACTGCTGGTGGAGAACGCCGATGTCGAGCTGGTTCGGCCACCAGTCGCGGTTGGTCCTGGCGGAGGTTCCATGCGCGACCGGGCATTTGCCGGCGCTGTTGTCGTCGGTCATCGCGTCCATCTTGGCCTCCGAATTGCTGATTTTATGTGTTGTTTTTTCCGGGCCGGCCGGGAGCCGCGCCACTCTGGAATGGTTCCAGACTAAGCCGTCTCTTCGATAAAAACAAATTGCCTTTCCTGTTTGTTGCGATAGGCTTTCCTTATGATTGGCTTGACCGTGCGGCAGATGCAATATTTCGAGGCTTTGGCGCAAACGCTGCATTTCGGCCGCGCCGCAAAACTCGCCGGCGTCAGCCAGCCGGCGCTGTCCGCGCAGATCGCCGAGATGGAGCAAAGGCTGAACTGCCGGCTGTTCGAGCGCGGCGGCAAGACGGTGCGGATGACGGAAGAGGCGCAAGCGCTGCTGCCACGCATCGAGCGCATCCTGCGCGACATCAGTGATGTCGAGACGACGGCCCGGCGCGGCCGCCCGGCCATGGAAGGCCGCTTCCGGCTGGGCATCATCCCGACCGTGGCGCCGTATCTTTTGCCGCATGTGCTCCCGGAGCTGAAGCGGCATTTTCCGTCCCTGCAGCTCGAACTGCGCGAAGCAGTGACGGCATCACTGATCGAGGACACGGCAACCGGACGGCTCGACGCCTTCATCGCCGCGCTGCCGCTCGAGCAGCCGGGCCTGGTCACCGAAGAACTGTTCGCCGACCGCTTCTTCCTCGCCGTGCCATCCGGAGATCCAGCCTTCGCCTCGCCACCGGTGCCGCCGGAAAGCCCGGCGCTGGAGCGGTTGATGCTTTTGGAGGAAGGCCACTGCCTGCGCGAACAGGCGCTCGCGCTCTGCGGCAGCGTGCGTCCCGTAGCGATGGCAAGCTACGGCGCCACCAGCCTGACGACGCTGCTGCAGATGGTGGCGCATGGTCTCGGCGTCACGCTCATCCCCGAAATGGCGGCAAGGCCGGCCAGCGCCATGCCGGACCTCAAGATCGTGCCGTTCCAGGAGCCAATGCCGCAACGCACGATCTGCCTCGCCTGGCGCCGCAACAAGGTGCGGCATGGTGAATGCGTCGAGTTGGCGAAGATCATTCGGGGGTTGGATGCGGCGGTGCTGGGGGTGTGAGTCGTTTGGGTCTTGGATGTCGCCTGGAGAACCCCGAAAAGAAACTCAAATCAGGCGCGTTCGCGAATACCCGCATTGATGGCTGGTCGCCAGACCGCACCAAAGCCTCAAGGGATAAATACCAGAAATACATACGTAAAAAATATAACGGCATGGACGATTCCGGTCAGGAAGGTCGTCCTTTCGTTGCTAAAGCTTACGCCGCATATGAAAAGCGCTAAAACCAAAAGTACTGCGTCAGCTCCCGGGAGCCCCAGGGTCAACCCTCGTCCCGTAAGCAGGCTGGCTGCTGCGACCGCAGGTATCGTCAAACCAATCGTGGCGCAAGCCGAACCCATTGCGACATTCAGGCCGCGCTGCAGCTCATTGTTGAGTGAAGCGCGAACCGCCGAAATGGCTTCCGGCATCAAAACCAGACCCGCGATCATTGCCCCCACAATGCTGTCAGCCTGGGTCACCTGGTAAGCAACGAGTGTATTTTCAACACTTGCGGCGACCTGCTCGGCGAGCATGACAATTCCGATCAGTCCGATTACCAGGAGCAGAGCGCTGGAAGAGATGCTTTTGTGAGGGGCGGTTCGCGCCGAAAGGTCGTGTGCCAGTCCTTCGATGAAGTCGTCCCGGTGCCGGACGGTTTGCGCGAACACAAAACTTGCATAGAGCAGCACGGAAAGTACGCTCACAAGGCCAAGCTGAGCTGCCGAAAATGTGCCGGGATCGGTGGTCCGTGTATAGGTCGGCAGGATAAGCGTCATGACGGTCAGTGCGGCCAGAACCGCCAGATATGCGCTTGTCCCTTGCCGGACAATTGCCTGCTTGCGATGACGCCAGCCGCCAAACGTGAGACACGTCCCCACAACGCCGGTGGAGGCAATCATCACCGTCGAGAAGACGGACTCACGTGCAAGCGTGGGGTTGTTCTCTCCATGCAGCATCATGGAAACGATGATCGACACCTCGATTGCCGTTACGGCAAAAGTCAGCACCAATGTGCCGTAGGGTTCCCCCACACGGTGGGCCACCGCCTCGGCGTGATCGAGCACCACGAAAATAGTGATGAACATGATCGCACTCGAGAGCGCTCCGACGAGAATCCTGACGCTCGGCGAACCTTCGTCCACCGATAGCCCGCTGGCTCTGACCGCAACGGCCAGTGCCAGCGCGGCCAAAGGCATCGCATAGGAAGTCGCTGATCGTGCGAAACCAGTCATTCAAGCCCCAATGCGTTCGGCGAACCTTGCGGGAGCCTGTCGAGCACCCCAATGTCGAAGCGGGCAATCCCGTCCCCCGGCGTTCAACCCTCAAGCCGTCTTCTGCACCACCAGCCCCAGTTCCTCCACCATCGCCTCGCGCATCAGAAACTTCTGCGGTTTTCCCGTCACCGTCATGGGCAGTTCGGTGCGGAAGCGGATGTAGCGGGGGATTTTGTAGTGGGCGATCTGGCCGGCGCAGAAGTTCTTGATCTCCTGCTCGGTCGCGATCTGGTTGGGCTTCAGCACGATCCAGGCGCACAGCTCCTCGCCATATTTGGCGTCGGGAATACCGAACACCTGCACCTCCTTGACCTTGGGATGGCGATAGAGAAATTCCTCGACCTCTCTGGGATAGACGTTTTCGCCGCCGCGGATGACCATGTCCTTGGCCCGGCCGACGATGTTGCAATAGCCCTCGGCGTCGATCGTGGCGAGGTCGCCGGTGTGCATCCAGCCATCGCTGTCGATCGCCTCGCGGGTCTTTTCCGCATCGTCCCAATAACCCTTCATCACGGAATAGCCGCGGGTGCACAGCTCGCCCGGCGCGCCGACCGCGACGGTGGCGCCGTCGGCGTCGATGGCCTTGACCTCGACATGCGGATGGATGCGGCCGACGGTGGAGACGCGCTTTTCCAGCGGGTCGTCGACACTGCTCTGGAACGACACCGGACTGGTCTCGGTCATGCCATAGGCGATGGTCACCTCATCCATATGCATCAGCGACACCACCTTCTTCATCACCTCGATCGGGCATGGTGAGCCCGCCATGATGCCGGTGCGCAGGCTGGAGAGATCGAAGCTGGCGAAATCCGCATGGTCGAGCATGGCGACGAACATGGTCGGTACGCCGTAAAGGCCGGTGCAGCGTTCCTGCGCCACCGCTTTCAGCGTCGCGCCGGCGTCAAAACCCTCGCCCGGGAAGACCATGGTCGCGCCCTTTGAGACGCAGCCCATCGTGCCCATCGACATGCCGAAGCAGTGGTAGAGCGGCACCGGGATGCAGAGCCGGTCGTCGACGGTGAGCTTGATCGCAGCGGTGACGAAATTACCGTTATTGACGATGTTGGTGTGGGTCAGCGTCGCGCCCTTGGGCGCGCCCGTCGTGCCTGATGTGAACTGGATGTTGATGGCCTCGCCCGGCTTCAGCCCTTCGGAGATGCGGTCGAGGCTGTCATGCTCGTCGCGGCCGGCCATCGACAGCACATCGGCGAAATTGAACATGCCGGGCGAATTGTCATCGCCCATGCGGATGACGATCTTCAGCGCCGGCAATTTCTGCGCTTTGAGCTTGCCGGGGGTGGCCTTGGCGAGCTCCGGCGCCAGCGTCTCGATCATGCCGAGATAGTCGGAGGTCTTGAAACTGGGGGCGGTGACCAGCGCCTTGCAGCCGACCTTGTTGAGGGCATATTCCAGCTCCGTCAGCCGGTAGGCCGGGTTGATGTTGACCAGGATCAGGCCGATGCGAGCGGTGGCGAATTGGGTGACCAGCCATTCCCAGCGGTTGGGCGACCAGATGCCGACACGGTCGCCTTTTTCGAGGCCGAGCGCCAGGAAGCCGGCGGCGAGCGTATCGACCGTGTCCGACAATTCGCTCCAGGTGAAGCGCTTGTCCTGTCCGACGAAGACGGCAGCATCCTGCGTGGCGTATCTGCCGACCGTGTCGGAGAAAAGCTGAGGGATCGTCTTTTCGAACAGCGGCACCGAACGGTCGCCCGACACATGTGCCCGGCCGTCGAGCGGGGCGATGAACGCCCTGCCGCGCCCGCGCAGATTGGTGGCGTTCTTGAGCTCGTCGAGATTGATCGCCATCGCCGTCTCCTCCCGATGAGTGAGCCTAGCAGCCTGATGGGATGGTGGAAAGTAGAGGCGGTTCCCCTCCCCCTCGAGGGGAGGGTGCCTCGCGAAGCGAGGCGGGTGGGGTCCTCGGCGAAGTGCTCGACTCTTTGGTCATGGTCGACGCGGCTTGGGTGGTCTCGCGTCGAGCACTGCCGCAGCGACCCCACCCGTCCATCCGCCTTCGGCGACTGTCCACCCTCCCCTCAAGGGGGAGGGAGGGCGCCCATCTTCGCAGCGATATCGCGTACCAGCGCCTCATCCGGAGCCGCACGGCCCTTCCTGGAAGCCACCAGGCAAGCCTGCGACTTCAGCACAACCCCATCGGCCAGCACCTTGAGATGGTTGGCGCGCAGGGTCGAGCCGGTGGTGGTGATGTCGACGATGACATCGGCAAGGCCTGCCGCCGGCGCGCCTTCGGTGGCGCCGAGGCTTTCGACGATGCGATAGACCTGGATGCCGTGCTTTTGCGAGAAGAACTGCTGCGTGAGCCGCCAGTATTTGGTTGCGATCCTCAGCCGCCTGCCGTGGCGCTGGCGGAAATCGGCGGCGACATCGTCGAGATCGGCCATGGTATCGACGTCGAGCCAGATGCCGGGCACCGCGACCACGACATCGGCATGGCCGAAGCCGAGGCGAGCGACGATTTCGGCGCGCGCCTCCCAGTCGGCGAGGTTTTCGCGCAGCAGATCCTCGCCGGTAATGCCGAGGTCGACCGAACCTTGCCCAATCTCGCCGGCGATTTCGGACGCCGACAGGAGCGCCACCTCGATGCCCTCGGTGCCGTCGATGCGGGCGCGGTACTGGCGCTCATCGCCGGGCAGGCTGACGGCAAGCCCGGCCCTGGCCAGTACCTCCACGGCCTGCTCCTTGAGCCGGCCTTTCGATGGGATCGCCAGCGTGATCATTGCGGCTCTCCCCGCAGCGCTTCGATGCGGTCGAGCCAGACAGAGAAGCCGACGCCGGGGATCGGCGTCTTGGCGCCGAGCAGGGTCAGCAGCCGGTCGTAGCGACCGCCGCCGGCCAGCGGCCGCTCGCCACCAAGTGCTGCGATCTCGAAGACGATGCCGGTGTAGTAATCCAGCGGACGGCCGAAGGCAGCGTCGTAGCGGATCGTCTTTGCAGGCAGGCCATGTGCCTCGATGGCTTTGGCGCGGGCGGCGAATTTTTCCAGCGCCGCGCCCAGCGAAAGCCCGGCAGAGGCCGCAAAACTTTCGAGCGCAGCACTCGCGCCGTCGAGCGGCACGTCGATGGCGAGAAAATCCCTGAGCGCCGCAAACGCTTCGTTCGACAACCGCACGCTGCGCAGTTCGGCCTTTTCGATCAGCCGCCGGGCAATGTCCGCCGGCGCGCGCCCGCCGGAGCCCGACAGGCCGGCCTCTTCCATGCCGCCGGCGATGTGGGCGGAAAGCGCTTCGAGATCGCCATCGAGCACAAGGGCCGCGACATCGCCGTCAAGCTGACCGTTGCGCGGCGGGTTGGCGAGATCGGCGAGTGCTGCCTGCAGCATCGGCGCCGAGCCGAAGGCGCGCGCAAGCCGCATGCGCCAGCCGCGCGGCAAGCCGAGTGCTGCCAGCACCGCCTCGAAGATGGTCTGGTCGCCGAGCGTGATCGCCAGAGGTTGCGCCGGCAGCACCAGCTCAAGCAGCGCATGCGCATCGGCCAGCGAACGGGCGTCGGCCTCAGCCGTATCGCGGTCGCCGAGATCCTCGATGCCGGCCTGAAAGAACTCGTTGCCGCCCTCGCGGCGCTGGCGGAACACTTCGCCGAGATAGCTATAGCGGCGCGGCGTGCCGGCCTGCGAGGCGATGTGGTCGAGGCAGACGGGGATGGTGAATTCCGGCCGCAGACACAGCGTCTTGCCGGTCTCGCTTTCGGTGAGGAAGATGCGGCGGCGCAAATCCTCGCCGGCCATGTCGAGGAACGGATCGGCCGGCTGCAGCACGGCGACCTCCACCGCATGGGTGTTGCGGGTGGCGAAGAGCTTGGTGATTTCGGATGCGATGGCGGGATAGCGAGTCATCGGCTGGTTGGGTGCGAGGCACCCCCCTCTGGCCTGCCGGCCATCTCCCCCTCGAGGGGGAGATTGGCAGCTTGGAGCGCAGCGCCTCTTCTTCAACGCCGGAGATTGGCGAAACCATGCGCGACATCCAATCTCCCCCCTTGAGGGGGAGATGGCCGGCAGGCCAGAGGGGGGTGTTCAAGCGCCACCTTTCGCGCGATCGGCCGCCTGCGCCGCCAGTATCTTCTTCACCTCGGCGACCAGCTCAGCCTCCGCCACCGTCACCTGCGCAGGCCTCGCGGCGCGCCATTCGGCGTTGTCGGTGATCTCGGCCGACATACGCGCGCCTTCGATCAGATCCTTGATCTTCAGCTCGCCCTTGGCGCGTTCGTCGCCGCCCTGGATGATTGCGACCGGGCTGCCGCGGCGGTCGGCATATTTCAGCTGCGCCTTCATGCCGGCGCCGCCGAAATACATTTCGGAGCGGATGCCGGCGGCGCGCAGCTCTGCGACCATCTTCTGGTAGCGGCCAAGGCTATCGGTATCCTTGTCCATGACCAGCACGACGACCGGCGCGATGACATCGGTGGTGTCCAGCTTGCCGAGGTTCTTAAGCGCCGTCATCAGCCGCGAGACGCCGATGGAGAAACCGGTCGCCGGCACCGGCTCGCCACGGAAGCGCGAGACCAGGCCATCGTAACGGCCGCCGCCGCCGACCGAGCCGAAGCGCACGATCTGGCCGTCTTCGTTCGGGATCTCGGCCAACAGCTCGGCTTCGAAGACCGGGCCGGTGTAATATTCGAGGCCGCGGACAACGGAGGGATCGATGCGGATGCGGTCATTGTTGTAACCAGATGCATGCGCCAACTTTGCGATGACAGAAAGCTCCTCCAAGCCTTCTACTCCGCGAGCATTGCCCTCTACTGCCTTTGCCATACTCGCAAGGGTTTCATCGTTGGAAAGCCCTAATGCACCACCCAATGCATCCGGATATGCTGCAAGGCTCAACACTCGTTCGATGTGAGCTGCGCCAAGGCCCGCGCCTTTAGTAAAGTCCCCTTCGCCTTCCTTACCGCCATCCCATCGTCCGGCTCCAAGCAAAAGAGCCACGCCGTCTGGGCCAAATTTATCCAGCTTGTCGATCGCCCGGAGGACATGCAGCCGGCGGCCAGCATTCTCATCGCCGCCAAGGCCAATCGCCTCCAGCACGCCATCCAGCACCTTGCGGTTGTTGACCCGGATGACGTAGTCGCCGCGTTTGATGCCGAGCGCTTCCATCACGTCGGCCATCATCATCGCCATCTCGGCGTCGGCGGCGACGCCCGGCGTGCCGATCGTGTCGGCGTCGAACTGCATGAACTGGCGGAAGCGGCCGGGGCCGGGCTTTTCATTGCGGAACACCCAGCCGGACCGGTAGCTGCGATAGGGTTTCGGCAGCCGCTCAAAATTCTCGGCGACGAAACGTGCCGTCGGCGCGGTCAAATCGTAGCGCAGCGACAGCCACTGCTCGTCATCGTCCTGGAAAGAAAATACGCCCTCATTAGGCCGGTCCTGGTCGGGCAGGAACTTGCCGAGCGCATCGGTGTATTCGATCAGCGGCTGCTCGGCCGGCTCGAAACCGTATAGCTCATAGACCGAACGGATCGTCGCCATCATCTTCTCGACGGCACGGATGTCGTCCGCACTGCGGTCGACAAAGCCGCGCGGCAGCCGCGCTTTCGTCTTTTCCGATTTGTCGGCCATGGGATGGGTCTTTTCGCTAAGTAATCGATGACTTGTTTGGAGTGGGCGTGTCCTAACCGAAGCGGCTTGGTGCGGCAAGGGTTTGCGCTCTTTCCTTCTCCTTCGAAACAAAACGCACCAAAAGGAAACAATTCCGCCATCGGCGCGGCATCGTGCCGACACAATCAGAGCCGATAAGCGCGCCGAAACAAAGGGTTGGGCCATGACTGCGGCACGCAAATTCGATATCGGAGACGACGGCTTGCATGAAGTCCGGCTGCGGCCGGCCGAGAGCCGTGCGCAGGTGACGGCGAGCCCCGGTCCGTTTGAGGTCACTGCCGACGAGCGCAAGGGTTCCACCGTGCGCGAGGCGCTGATGACTGGATTGCTGGTGATTTATCCGGCCTTTGCGGCACTGGCGGCGATTGTCGCCGGGCTTTTTCTGACGGGCGCCAGCGGGACGTGAGTTCCTTACCCTCGCCCTTGTGGGGAGGGTCGACGCGTAGCGTCGGGGTGGGGGTGCGGCGCCAAGATACCCCCACCCGCGCCTTCGGCGCGACCTCCCCACAAGGGGGAGGTAGGGGGACAGCGCCCTACTTCGGCCTCTTAAAGGCCTTGCGTTCCTTCTCCACCTGCTCCCGGCAAACACACCCCTCGAGATGGTCGTTGACCAGACCCATCGCTTGCATGAAGGCATAGACCGTCGTCGGTCCGACAAAGGTCCAGCCGCGCTTTTTCAACTCCTTTGAAATCCTGATCGAGACCGCCGTCGTCGGGTTGGCGCGTAGATGCGCCAGGTCCACGACCGCCGGCCGCTCCTCCGGGCCTGGCTCGAACTTCCAGAACCAGGCGGCCAGCGAGCCGAATTCATCGACCATTTCGCGTGCGCGTTTGGCGTTGTTGATGGTCGAGACGATCTTGCCGCGGTGGCGGATGATGCCGGCATTGCCGACCAAGCGCTCGACATCCTCGTCGGTGAAGGCGGCGACCTTGTCGAAGTCGAAACCGGCGAAGGCCTCGCGGAAATTCTCGCGCTTGCGCAGAATGGTCAGCCAGGACAGGCCGGACTGAAAGCCTTCCAGGCAGATTTTTTCGAACAGCCTGCGGTCGTCGGCGACCGGCCGGCCCCATTCATGGTCGTGGTAGTGCAGATAATCCGGCAGATTGCCGTGCCAGAAGCAGCGCGTGATCCCGTCGGAGCCGGTAAGCAGTCCGGTGTTGTCTTGCGCCATGGCCAATCCATCCGTTAACGCGCTTTCGCGCTGCATTTACCGCGGCTTTACCAGATTCCTGAACCCGGCGGTAACCACACCAAAAGGTTTACTGACAGAACGGCATTTTACGCATTCCGATTCATGTTTCGGTTGCGGCTTCGCGCCAAGGATCGCGCAACCGGGGGCACGTCGCGCCTCCGTCCGTTCGACGATCAAGGTGCGTTCCGATGAAGATCTTTTTGCGTTCCGTGCTCGGCGCCGTGGCCATTCTGGCCGCCGGCGTCACCTCGTCTGCCGCCAACGACCGCTATGCCGACAGGCCGCCGGTGATGGTGAGCCCCGACCTTTCCGCACCCTGGGTGCTGCAGCTAGGCCGGGCGCCCGGCATCGTGCGGCAGAGCCGACAGGTGGTCCAGCAGCCGCGACTTCGCTATGCGCAGCCGGCGCGACCCGATCGGGTGCGCACTGCTTCCGTGCAGGCGCCGGCCAAGCGCGTGGTGATGCGGCCGCAGATCAATCCGCTCTACCTGCCGCAGGAAGTCGCCTATGACGGCCCGCAGAAGCCGGGCACGATCGTCATCGATACGACGCAGAACTTCCTGTTCCTGGTCGAGAAGAACGGCAAGGCGCGGCGCTATGGCGTCGGCACCGGCAAGCCTGGCTTCGAATGGTCTGGCACGCACAAGATCACCAACAAGCGCGTCTGGCCGGACTGGCGCCCGCCAGCGGAGATGATCAAGCGCGAGGCCGCCAAGGGCCGCTACCTCCCGACCTATCTGGCCGGCGGCGAGGAAAACCCGCTTGGCGCCCGCGCGCTCTATCTCGGCACGACGGAATACCGCATCCACGGCACCAACCAGCCATGGACCATCGGCGGCTCGGTGTCTTCCGGCTGTATCCGCATGCGCAACGAGGACGTGGTTGACCTTTACGAGAGGGTCAATGTTGGAACGACCGTGGTCGTGATATAGTCGGCTACCGAATCATCTGGTCCAAAAGGTTAGAGCTTCAGGATCGGGAAGAGTTTACGGGGGACGGGCCGTGTGGGGATGCGGCCAGTCAGGAAAGGGCAGCCCGGGAAACCGCGCTGCCCTTTCTCTTTGCGGCTATAGCTGAGCCAGGCTGCGCCAGAACGTCGCGCCAGGGGGATGACGGTTCGCTTTCACGCTGCCTTGCCGCATTTTCCCTGCTATAGGGACGGCCAAACTCCCCTGCGCCAAACTCCGCTGCAAAGGTCCAGCCATGTCTCCGCCAGACGATAGCCGCTATCTCCGGGGCGGCCCGGTCGCCCAGCGCATCATGGCATCCGTGCGCGAGGATGCCGCCATCGCCACCGCCGAAGGTTTTCCACCCAAGCTGGTGTCGATCACCGTCGGCGATACCGCTACCGTCGATGTCTATGTGCGCAACCAGCGCGCCAAGGCCGCGCTTGCCGGCATCGGTTTCGAGGAGCGGCGGTTCCCCGCCGACATCGGCGCAGGCGAACTCGAGGCGGCGATCCATGGCCTGAACGCCGACCCGCGCGTCACCGGCATCATCATCCAGCGGCCGGTGCCGGCGCATATCCCGATCAAGACGCTGCAGGCCGCGGTGCATCCGCTGAAGGATGTCGAAGGCATGCACCCGGCCTCGATCGGCAACATCGTCTACAATCAGCTCGACCTCGCACCTTGCACGGCTGCTGCCTCGGTCGAGCTGCTGAAGGAAACCGGCCTCGATCTCAAGGGGCTGGAGGTCGTCGTCGTCGGCCATTCGGAGATCGTCGGCAAGCCGATTGCCTTCCTGCTGATGAGCGAAGGCGCAACGGTGACGGTGTGCCATCACATGACGCGCTCGGTGGCCGCCCATGCGCGCCGCGCCGACGCACTGTTCGTCGCCGTCGGCAAGCCCAGGCTGATCAAGGCCGACATGGTGAAGCCCGGTGCGGCCGTCATCGACATCGGCATCAATTCCGAGATCGGCCCGGACGGCACGAGCCGCATCGTCGGCGACGTCGACACCGAGAGCGTGAAGGAAGTCGCGTCCTGGATCACGCCGGTGCCCGGCGGCGTCGGTCCGATCACCGTGGCGATCCTGCTGCGCAACACAATGGTTGCGCTCAGCCGCCAGCGCGCGCGCTACTAGGCGACATATGGCGTGGTGGACCGGCTGGCAGCGGAATAGCTGCTTACTCGGCGGCGACCAGGTTTCCTTCGGAGACGCCCTCCGGCTTCGGACCACCATAGGCCCAGTCGAGCAGCTTGATCGTGTGCACCACCGGCAGCTTCGCGGCGGAAGCGATCTGGGTGATGCAGCCGATGTTGCCGGTGGCGACGATTTCGGCGTCGGTCGCCTCGATGTTCTTCACCTTGCGGTCACGCAACCTTGCGGAAATCTCCGGCTGCAGGATGTTGTAGGTGCCGGCGGAGCCGCAGCACAGATGCCCCTCGCGCGGTTCGCGCACGACGAAGCCCGCCTTGGACAGCAATTCCTTCGGCTGGCGGATGATCTTCTGACCGTGCTGCATCGAGCAGGCGGAGTGATAGGCGACGACGGTGCCGGGTTTGCGCACCGGCTCGGGCAGGTCGAGGCTTGCGAGATATTCGGTAATGTCCCTGGCCAGCGCCGAGACCCGCGCGGCCTTGTCGGCATAGGCCGGATCGAGGCGCAGCATGAAGCCGTAGTCCTTGATCGTTGTGCCGCAGCCGGACGCGGTGATGACGATGGCATCGAGCCCGCCCTGGTCGATGGCACGCGTCCACGCATCGACATTCTGCCGGGCCGAGGCAAGGGCTGCTGCCTCGCGGCCCATATGATGGACAACCGCGCCACAGCAGGCTTCGCCCTGCGGCACCACGACCTCGACGCCAAGCCTGGTCAGCAATGCAATCGTCGTCTCGTTGATGGCGGGGTCGAGTACCGATTGGGCGCAGCCGGTGAGGATGGCGACGCGGCCTCTCTTCGTCCCCTGCCCGGCATGAATGCCGGAAGAGGCCATTGGCGAGACCGTCGGGATCGAGGCCGGTGCCAGCTTCAGCATCGCGCTGAGCGGCTTCAGGGCCGACACCTTTTCGAACAGACGAATGAATGGCTTGCCGAGTCTCGCCAATTTCAGCGCGGCGCGAAAGCGCGCGGGATAGGGCAGCACGAAGGCCAGCATGGCGCGGGTGAGCCGGTCGAGCAGCGGCCGCTTGTAAGTTTCCTCGATATGGGCGCGGGCATGGTCGACCAAGTGCATGTAATTGACGCCCGACGGGCAGGTCGTCATGCAGGCGAGGCAGGACAGGCAGCGGTCGATATGGGTGACGATCTCCTTGTCGGCCGGGCGGCCGTTCTCCAGCATGTCCTTGATGAGATAGATCCGCCCGCGTGGCGAATCCAGCTCGTTGCCCAATGTCACATAGGTCGGGCAAGTGGCGGTGCAGAAGCCGCAATGCACGCATTTGCGCAGGATCTTCTCCGATTCCGCGACATGCGGATCAGCAAGCTGGGCAAGGGAGAAGTTGGTTTGCATTATCTTAGCCTTGGGCCATGCGGCCGGGATTGAGGATGGACTTGGGATCGAACTCGGCCTTGAGCCGCGCCGACAGTGCGGCCAGATGCGGCGCCTGCGGCTCGAACACCGGAACGGCGGCGCGATACGAAGGGGTGGCGCGCACCAGCGTCGCGTGGCCGCCGCGATGCTTTCTGATCAGCCCGCGCAGCAGGGCGGCCTCGGGATCGCCCTCCTCCATGCGCAGCCAGACCAGCCCGCCCTGCCAGTCGTAGAAGGCGCTGACACCGATCTGCATGCGCAGCGTCAGCACCATCTGATGGGCCTGAGACGGCGCCATGGAGACGCGCCAGACCGGCTTTTCGCTACGGTCGGCGAATGGCGTGCAGTCCCTTATGTCACGCCAGAGGGTATGCGATGTCTCACCTGCGATCTCCTGCAGCGGGCCGGCATTTTTCAGCAGGGTCTTCAGCGCCTCAATGCGATAGGCGACCGATGGGCCAAACCCTTCGACGCGCAGCAGCGTTGCAGCGTCAGTGCCTAGACTGCCCCCGGCAATGCGCGCGGCGATGCGTTCGGGCAGATGGGCCGCGCTCGACACTTCGGCGCTGGAGCCGAGCGCCAGCGCCATGGCGGCAGAGGCGGCATCGTCGAGTAGGCCGCGCATGGCAAGCGTCACCTCGGTCTCGGCCGCCGGCAGCACCTTGAAGGTGACATCGGTGAACACGGCCAGCGTGCCCCAGCTGTTGGCCATCAGCTTCGACAGATCGTAGCCGGTGACATTCTTGACGACGCGGCCGCCGGACTTGAAGGCCTCGCCGCGTCCGGCAACCGCATTGATTCCCAGAATATGGTCTCGTGCAGCCCCCGCCTTCAGCCGGCGCGGGCCGGACAGGTTCGCGGCGAGCACGCTGCCGATCGTGCCCTTGCCGGGCTCGCCGCCGAGTAAAGGACCGTAATCCATCGGTTCGAAGGCGAGTTGCTGGCCGCTTTCGGCGAGCAGGTTTTCGATCTCGGAAAGCGGCGTGCCGGCCTTGGCCGACAGTACCAACTCGGCCGGCTCGTAGAGGGTGACGCCGGTGAGCTTCGAAAGATCGAGCGTGTGTTCGCTCTGCTGTGGCCGGCCGATGCCGCGCTTGGAGCCGTGGCCGATGATTTCCAAAGGTGACTCTTCCGCCGCCGCCCATTGGACGGTGGAGAGGATCTCGGCCGATGTGGTGGGGGTGAAGGTCGTCATGGCGAAGATGGGTCGAGTTCCTTCGCGCCCCCCTCTGTCCTGCCGGACATCTCCCCCACTTGGGGGGAGATTAGCAGCTTTGGCGACCGCGCCTCTCTAGCAACGTCGAAGGTTGGCGAAGGCAGAGATGACTGGTGATCTCCCCCCTTGTGGGTGAGATGTCCGGCAGGACAGAGGGGGGCGCGAAGGATCGCCGACGTGAGACATTCCGCCCCCATCAAAACCTCGGAATATCCGGAAATGCCAGCTGCCCCCGATGCACGTGCATGCGCCCAAGCTCCGCACAGCGGCGCAGTTGTGGAAACACTTTTCCCGGGTTAAGCAGATGGTTGGGATCGAAGGCGCATTTGACGCGCATTTGTTGGTCGAGGTCGATCTGGTTGAACATCTCCGGCATCAAATCGCGCTTCTCGACGCCGACGCCGTGCTCGCCGGTCAAGACGCCGCCGACCTTGACGCAGAGCCGCAAGATGTCGGCGCCAAAACTTTCCGCCTTGTCGAGTTCGCCCGGCACGTTGGCGTCGTAGAGGATCAGCGGATGCAGATTGCCGTCGCCGGCGTGGAAGACGTTGGCGACGCCGAGGCCGTATTTCTCCGACAGTTCGCGCATGCCGGCGAGCACACCCGGCAATTCCTTGCGCGGGATGGTGCCATCCATGCAGTAATAGTCGGGTGAGATGCGGCCGACCGCCGGGAAGGCCGCCTTGCGGCCGGCCCAGAAACTCAGCCGCTCCTGTTCGGATTGCGAGATGCGGCAGGTGGTGGAGCCGTTCCTGTAGGCGATCGCTTCGACGAGACCGATCAGGTGATCGACCTCGACGCCCGGCCCGTCGAGTTCGACGATCAGCAGCGCCTCGACATCAAGGGGATAGCCGGCGTGGACGAAATCTTCCGCGGCATGGATCGCCGGCCGGTCCATCATCTCCATGCCGCCAGGGATAATGCCGGCGCCGATGATGTCGGCGACGCATTGGCCGCCCTGCTCGCTGGTCGGAAAGCCGATCAGCAGAGCGCGCGCCGTCTCCGGCTTCTTCAGGATGCGTACCGTGACCTCGGTGACGACGCCGAGCAGGCCTTCGGACCCCGTCATGACGCCGAGGAGATCATAGCCTTCCGAGTCCAGATGATTGCCGCCCAGGCGCACCACCTCGCCGTTCATCAGCACCATCTCGATGCCCAGCACATTGTTAGCGGTCAGGCCGTATTTCAGGCAGTGCACGCCGCCGGAATTTTCAGCGACATTGCCGCCGATCGAGCAGGCGATCTGGGAGGATGGATCGGGCGCATAGTAGAAGCCCTCCTGCTCGACGGCGGTGGTGATGCCGAGATTGGTGACGCCGGGCTGAGCGACGACGACGCGATCGGGATAGTCGATGGCAAGGATGCGGTTGAAGCGGCTCATGACCAGCAGCACGGCATCCTCGAGCGGCAACGCGCCGCCGGAGAGCGAGGTGCCGGAGCCGCGCGGCACGACACGGATGTTGCGGTCGTTGCAGTATTTCAGCACCCGCGACACCTGCGCCACCGTTTCCGGCAGCACCACGACCAGAGGCAATTGCCGGTAGGCGGTGAGACCGTCGCTTTCGAAAGCGCGCATTTCGTTGGTGGCGTCGACGACGCCCTCGCCCGGCACGATGATGCGCATATCGGCGACGATCTCTGCGCGCCTTCGCATCGTGGCGTCGTCTGGCTTGGGCATGACAAGGCCGGACATCGGCGGCGTCCTCCGCTTGGCTGGTAAAAATCTTTTACCAGTTACATCCGGATGTTGCAAACACCGCGTCGGGCAAAGAGCGTACTGCCCGCCTTCCGCAGCGGCAATCTGCCGCTATGGATCTTAACCCTCCCCTTGTGGGGAGGCGCGAACGCAGTGAGCGGGGTGGGGGTCCGCGCGACGAAAGCTCTTTACGAGCACCCTCACCCCGATCCGCTATGCGGATCGACCCTCCCCACAAGGGGGAGGGTAAAGTGCGTTCCTACTCCCCCGGATGTTTCGCCGGCTCGGAGTGCATCCGCCTCACTCGCCGCACACCCCACCAGACCAGCACGATGGCGACCGGCACCGAGGCGGCGGTGACGACTTCGGGCGCAATGGCATGGCCGAAGATCGAGGCGCCCTTGGCAAGGTAGGAGATCAGACCGACGACATAGTAGGACACTGCTGCCACCGACAGGCCCTCGACCGTCTGCTGCAACCGCAGTTGCAGCCGGGCGCGGTTGTTCATCGACGCCAGCAGATCGCGGTTCTGCTTCTCGACCTCGACATCGACCCACGTGCGCAGCAGCGTCGTGGCGCGGGTTAGTTTGCGCGACAGGTTGGCCTGGCGCTCCTCGACCGAACGGCAGGTGCGCATGGCAGGCGCCACCCGCCGCTGCAGGAAGCCGCCCCAAGTGTCGTAGCCGGGCACGGCTTCTTCGTCCAGCGCCTCCAGCCGCTCGACAACGATGCCGTCATAGGCGCGGCTGGCGCCGAAGCGATAGAGGCTGGAGGCGGCATCGGCTTCCAGCTCGGCGGCAAGCTCGGTCAGGTCGGCGAGCAGCGTCTGGCTGTCGCGGGTTTCAGTGACCTTCATTTCCAGCGTGGTCTGCGCCAACCGGTCTTCAATGCGACGGGCGCGGCTCGACAGGGTCAGCGCCAGCGGCAGGCCGAGCATGGCAAGCGTGCGGTAGGTCTCGACGTCGATCAGCCGCTGCGACAGCGCGCCGGTCCGCGCCGGCGTCAGGCCGCGATCAAGCACCAGGATGCGGGTCAGGCCGTCGCCGTCCTGGCGGAAATCGGTGACGATGGCCGCATTGCCGCGCTCGACCAGCGAATAGCAGAGGCTCGTCGGGTCGAAGGCCGCAATCAGCTTCTCGCTTGCCGGCGTCCATTTGCGGATCTCCAGCCTTATGCCTGAGATCACCGTTCCCGGCGGCGAGAACCCGTTGCCGAAAGGAGAATCCTCCTGCGCCCTGCCGCTTTCGGCAAGCGGCCCTTCCCAAAGATAGGTCGAGAATTCCGTATGCCGCTCCCAGCGCAGCGTACCCTTGCCCCACTTCATGGCGTGGTGGCGGGCATGACGGTCGGGCGCCGCGATGCCGAGGCGCCGCGACAGTTCGGAGAGCACGGCCATGTCGACGCCGGAGCCGCCCTCGGTCATGAAGGCGAGTTGCACAAGCACGCGCGGCTTCTCGATCAGCGGATGCGGCCGGGCATGGACCTCGCCGATCGCGCCGGGCCGTCCCTCATGCGCGGGAAAGCCCATCACGCTGCCCTGGGCGCGCGGCTGGAATTCGAGGTTGGACGTCTCGTCCGACACGGTGGTCCCCCTGTTCTCGACCCTTCGTGTGATGGCGTCCTCTAAAGGCAATCCATGAGGCGCGTAAACACCAAAGTCTAGCATCGTAGGTCCTGCCGGCGCGACGCGCAGACCGACCCGATTGGGCAAATTGGATAAATAATTTGACCAGTTGGCGACGCTGGCTTTATCTTGCGCGACACCGGTTCAATTTCCCAGGCCCCCGTTGAGCGATATTTTCTCCAGGATCGAGCATTCGCGCACCGCCGACGAGGTGGTGCAGCAGATCGAAAGCCTGATCCTTGAAGGCGTGCTGCGCACCGGCGACCGGCTGCCGGGCGAGCGCGAGCTGGCGCGCCAGTTCGACGTGTCGCGGCCGATCCTGCGCGATGCGCTGAAGGCGCTGGAAGGGCGCGGGCTGCTGATCACCAAGGCCGGCGGCGGCACCCATGTCGCCGACGTCATCGGCCAGTTGTTCACCAAGCCGGTGACCGACCTCATCTCGATGCACCGCAAGGCGGTGACCGACTATCTGGAATACCGCCGCGAGATCGAAGGTGTTGCGGCCGAATATGCGGCGCGACGCGCGACAGCGGACGACATTGCGCTGCTCGACCGCATCATGGCGCGCATGGACGAGGCGCACCGCACCGGCGATTTCGACGACGAGGCGGAAATCGACGTCGAGTTCCACCATGCTGTGTGCGAATGCGCGCACAACATCATCCTCTTGCATACGCTGCGCTCCTGCTACCGGCTGCTGTCTGAAGGCGTGTTCCAGAACCGGCTTCTGGTGTTCAGCGTGCCCGGAGCGCGCGAGGCGCTGCTGGCCCAGCACGGCGCGATCTACAAAGCCGTGAAGGCCGGCGATCCCTCAGCTGCCCGCCAGGCGGCGATGGACCATATCTCCTATGTCGAGCGCTCGATGCTCGAGGCCGAACGCAGCGGCGAGTGGCAGCGCGTGTCGCGGCTCAGGCTCAAGCAGCGCTCCGACGCCGACGACGGCTTCAAGACGACTGGCTAACGAGGAACCACCATGAGCGACATCCTCACCATTGCCGATCTCAAGGACCTGGCGCGCCGGCGGGTGCCGAAGATGTTCTACGACTATGCCGATTCCGGCGCCTGGACCGAAAGCACCTACCGCGCCAACGAGGAGGACTTCCAGAAGATAAAATTCCGTCAGCGCGTGCTGGTCGACATGAGCAACCGCTCGCTGGAATCGACCATGATCGGCGAGAAAGTGGCGATGCCGGTGGCGCTTGCCCCAACTGGAATGACCGGCATGCAGCATGCCGATGGCGAGATGCTGGCGGCGCAGGCGGCAGAGGAATTCGGCGTGCCGTTCACGCTGTCGACGATGAGCATCTGCTCGATCGAGGATGTCGCGTCGGTGACGAAGAAGCCGTTCTGGTTCCAGCTCTACGTGCTTCGCGACAAGGATTTCGTGCTCGACCTGATCGACAGGGCGAAGGCTGCAAAATGCTCGGCGCTGGTGTTGACGCTCGACCTGCAGATCCTGGGGCAGCGCCACAAGGATGTCCGCAACGGGCTGTCGGCGCCGCCCAAGATGACGCTGGCCAACATTGCCAACATCGCCATGCGGCCACGCTGGCTGATGGGCATTGCCGGCACCAAGCGCCGCACCTTCCGCAACATTGTCGGCCATGCCAAGGGCGTCGGCGACGTCGCTTCGCTGGCATCGTGGACGACGGAGCAGTTCGACCCGCACCTGTCGTGGAAGGATGTCGCCTGGATCAAGGAACGTTGGGGCGGCAAGCTGATCCTGAAAGGCATTCTCGACAAGGAGGACGCGCTGATGGCGGTCGAGACCGGCGCCGACGCCATCATCGTTTCCAACCATGGCGGGCGCCAGCTCGACGGCGCATCGTCGTCAATCATGGCGCTGGAAGAGATCGCCGATGCCGTCGGCGACAGGATCGAGGTGCATATGGACGGCGGCATCCGCTCGGGCCAGGACGTGCTGAAGGCGCTTTGCCTCGGCGCCAAGGGCACCTATATCGGCCGCCCGTTCCTGTACGGGTTGGGCGCCATGGGCAAGCAAGGCGTGACCCTGGCGCTGGACATCATCCGCAAGGAGATGGACGTCACGCTGGCACTGTGCGGCAAACGGCTGGTGACCGAGATGGGCAAGGACCAGTTGCGGCGATAGGGTCTTGTTCACCGATTAGACCCTAGCCTCGCTGGATCACGGAGACGAAGCCGCCTTGACCGAGACCGGCATCCACTACCTCGACGCGCGCGCGCCCGATGGCATGCGCCTCTATGCGATCGGCGACGTGCATGGCCGGCTCGATCTGCTCGCCGCCATGCATCGCCGCATCGAGAGCGAACTCGAATACAAGCCGACCAGCGATTGGCGCGTCATCCACCTCGGCGACTATGTCGACCGCGGACCAGAGTCCAAGGGCGTCATAGACTTCCTGATCGAGGCACAGAAACGCGATCCACGGCATCTGATGCTCGCCGGCAACCACGATATCGGCTTCCTCGATTTTCTCGACGAGCCTGACCCGGAAGGGCTGTTCATCCGCTATGGCGGCGTGCAGACGGTACAATCCTATGGCGTCGACCTAGCGGGACACGCAAGCTGGTTCGGCAAGGCCGAGGCGTTACGGCGGGGACACCAGGCACTGGTCAATGCTGTACCGCAAGCCCATGTCGACTTCCTGCGGTCGCTGCAATTGTCACTGATATCAGGTGATTTCTTCTTCTGCCATGCCGGCGTCAGGCCTGACGTGCCGCTGGAGAGCCAGAGCCCGCAGGATCTGGTCTGGATCCGCGACGTCTTCCACAACCATCCAGGGCTTTACCCGAAGGTGATCGTGCACGGCCACACACCGGTGCCGGAGGCGGAGGTGATGCCGAACCGCGTCAATGTCGACACGCTCGCCTGGCAGTCAGGCATGCTCAGCGCGCTCGCCGTGGACGGCGCGGACAAGCGTATCCTGACTGTGCAGGGAAAAGCGTTTTAGCGAAGCGCGGCGGTGACGCCGTAGCCGTCGACGGCCTGATGGTTGTTGGCTGCATCGGCGGAATAAATGCCGAGACCGCACAAAACGATGGCAGACAGCATGACAAAGGACAGAAGCGCTGCTTTCACGGACGTCATCTCTAGTTGAGCTTCCTGCATCTGGGCATGAGGCGGTTACCAATGGGTTGAAACCGAGAATTCGTCTCAAAGTTTCGACGATTTCGCGCTTGTAGGTCGATTCTGTATCGGCGGTGTGTCGCGCGGATCACACAGAAGGTTCATCGCGGTTGCATTGCCGATGCATAGCGCGCGCCTTGTAGGATGGCGTTCGGCCACAAACCAAGGACGAAAGAAGTTGTCCCCGGCAGATTCCCCGCCGCGTGCCAATTATGCAACGGCCGCGCGTTGGCTGGGTTCAGATCGTCGCCACCCAGGCGCGGGCAATGGCCAAGCCCGCGGCATCAGCCTCGGGGCCGTTGAGAGCCATTTCGCTGTCGAGGCGATCGTGCCAGTCGGGATGGCGATCGGCAATCAGCGGCGCGAAGGACGTGCTCCAGTCCCTCACCATCGGCCGGTCGGCCTCGAAATGGAACTGGAAGCCGTAGACGGCGCGGCCGATTCGGAACGCCTGGTTCTCAGCAATTTCGCTGCCGGCAAGCCGCACCGCATTTGACGGCAGCGCGAAAGTGTCGTCGTGCCATTCGAAGATGGGGAAATCCTGGGGAAGTGCGCCAAGCACCGGATCGGTTCTGGCGTCCGGCGTCAGCGATACCTTGTGCCAGCCGAATTCCGAGGCGCCGCCGATCTGGTTCTCACCGCCGAAAGTGCGGGCAACCAACTGGCTGCCCAGGCAGATACCGAGAACCGAGCGATCCTTGGCGGCGAAATCGCGGGTCAGTTCGAGCAGCGCCGGGAAATACGGGTAGTCATCGTCGGCCAGCGCATTCTGACCGCCGCCAAGCATCACCATGGCATCGTGTCCGGTCGCGTCGTCCGGCAGCGCATCGCCCTTGTAGGGCCGGCGCAGGTCGAGATCGGCGCCGGCTTCGGCGAGCGCGGCACCAACCTGGCCAAGGCCGGTGTTGTCGTAGTTCTGGACCACCAGCACCCGCATCGCAAAACCCTGCTGACATGAAATGACGCGACGAGCGATATCATGTCGCCCGTATTGCAGCCAAGATGCGTATTCGGGAGAGAGCTATGCCACTGCAGAACCGGGTCGATCCGTTCGGCGCCATCCATGCCATATCCGAGCGCGGCCTGTTCACCGGCAATCGCGGCATCATCCACGATCCTGAGACCAAGACGCTGCTGAAAAAGCGTTGGGCCTTGCCGGCCTGGATCATCTGCGTCTGCCAATTCCGCAATGTGCGGCGCGAGCCGATGGGCAGGAACAGGCCGGGCGGCAGGGCCGGCTGGACCGAGTTGTTCTTCCTCGACGAGGTGACGGCGCTGGCCGCCGGGCACCGTCCCTGTTTCTATTGCCGGCGTGAGCGAGCCACGGATTTTGTCGGGCGTTTCGGCAAAGTCTTCGGTGTAAACGAACCGCGCGCGCCAATGGTGGACAAGCGGCTGCACAAGGAGCGGCTGGCTTCGGGCGGCAAGCCACCTGATGTCACCATGGGAGAGCTTGCCGAATTGCCGGACGGAGCGATGATCGCGGATGGCGGCTCGGCCTATGCGCTGCGCGGCGGCAACGCGCTGCCCTGGTCGTTCGCAGGCTATGGCGATGCGGCGGCCTTCGACAGCCTTGCCGGCCGTTCGCTGCGCCTGCTCACACCGGCCACGACCGTTTCGGTGCTGCGGCACGGTTTTGAACCGGTGTGGCATCGTTCCGCCGAGACTTGACGCCAGGCACCGCCTCGCCCATTCCTCGGCGATGCGCGCCAATTACAAGATGCAGCGGCTGTTCTTGGCCGACGATCTCGCAGCCGACATCGAATTCGATGCCGGCCAGCAGCAAAGCCATTACCTCATGCATGTGCTGCGGCTCGGCGAAGGCGCCGAGATTCTGGTCTTCAACGGCCGCGACGGCGAGTGGTCGGCGGCGATCGCTTCGAAGTCGAAGAAGGCGGTGCGGCTGAGAGTGCTCAGCCAACAGCGGCCGCAACCGCCTTTGCCCGATCTAGTTTATTGCTTCGCGCCGCTGAAGCAGGGGCGGCTCGACTATCTCGTGCAGAAGGCGGTGGAGATGGGCGCCGGCATCCTGCAGCCGGTGATCACCCAGCACACGCAATTGGCAAAACCCTCCATCGACCGGCTGCGCGCCAATGTCGTCGAGGCGGCCGAGCAATGCGGCATACTGGCGGTGCCGGAAGTGCGAGAAGCCGAGAAATTCGAGCGTCTGCTCTCCGGCTGGGACAAGGAGCGGCGACTGATCTTCTGCGACGAGGACGCCTCGACCAACAACCCGCTGCCGGCATTGCAGGCGGTGCCGGAGAAGAAGCTGGCGCTGCTGGTCGGACCGGAAGGCGGCTTTTCCGACGACGAACGCAAGATGCTGCGGGCGCTCCCCTTCGTCACTGCCATCCCGCTCGGACCGCGCATCCTGCGCGCTGACACAGCAGCTGTAGCGGCGCTTGCGGTGATGCAGGCGACGGTCGGAGACTGGTAAGAAGCGTAAAGATCAATTCCTGTTGACCTGTGGCTCAGGATTTTTCGCTTGATCGGCTGCTGACATTTCGTCCATTTAGCGCCGGCGGGCTCCGAGAGCCGCAGAGGGGGCCCCATGGCGCGCGACACAACCGATTTCCGGCCAATCGAAGACATCGACGAACTGGTCGAGCATCTGGCCGAAGGCAACAAGCCGCGCGACAAGTGGCGCATCGGGACCGAGCACGAGAAGTTCCCCTTCTATGTCGACGGCAACGCGCCGGTGCCTTATGGCGGCGAGCGCGGCATCCGCGCCATCCTCGAAGGCATGCAGCAAAAGCTCGGCTGGGACCCGATCATCGATGACGGCCGCATCATCGGCCTGGTCGAGCCGACCGGCCAGGGCGCGATCTCGCTCGAGCCGGGCGGCCAGTTCGAGCTGTCGGGCGCGCCGCTGGAAACGATCCACCAGACCTGTCGCGAGGGCAATGCGCATCTGGCGCAGGTACGCGAGATCGCCGAGCCGATGGGCATCCGCTTTCTCGGCCTCGGCGGCAGCCCGAAATGGTCGCTGGCCGAGACGCCGAAAATGCCGAAATCGCGCTACGAAATCATGACCCGCTACATGCCCAAGGTCGGCACCAAGGGTCTCGACATGATGTATCGCACCTGCACCATCCAGGTGAACCTCGACTTCGAAAGCGAAGCCGACATGCGCCGCAAGATGCAGGTGTCGCTGAAGCTGCAGCCACTGTCGACGGCGCTGTTTGCCAACTCGCCCTTCACCGACAGCCGGCCGAACGGACTGCAGAGCTGGCGCGGCGACATCTGGCGCGACACCGACAACCAGCGCTCGGGCCTGCTCGAATTCTGCTTCTCGCCCGAGTTCGGCTTTGCCGACTATGTCGAATGGGCGCTCGACGTGCCGATGTATTTCGTCATCCGCGACGGCCACTATCACGACATGACGCACATCACCTTCCGCCAGTTCATGGCCGGCGTTGCCCGCAATGAAGTACCGGACGGACTGCCCACCATGGGCGACTGGGCGAACCATCTGTCGACCCTGTTCCCTGACGTCAGGCTGAAGCGCTTCCTCGAAATGCGCGGCGCCGATGGCGGGCCGTGGCGCCGCATCTGCGCGCTGCCGGCCTTCTGGGTCGGGCTGCTCTATGACGAGGCCGCGCTCGACGCCGCCGAGGCGCTGACTTCGAGCTGGACCTATGAAGAAACGCTGGCGATGCGCAATGCGGTGCCGGAACAAGGCATTTCCGCGCCGTTCCGCAACACGACGCTGCGTGAGATCGGCCGCGATGTAATGACCATTTCGCGCCTTGGGCTGAAAAATCGCGGCAGGAAGAACCGCGACGGCTATGACGAGACTTCGTTCCTCAACACGCTGGACGAAGTCGTGGCGCGCGGTACCACCAGTGCCGAGGAAATGCTGTCGGCCTACCACACGCGCTGGGGCGGCTCGATCGAGCCGGTGTTCATGGAATATGCGTATTAGCGTCGCGCCTTGAGCAGCGGCAAAAGCCGCTTCAATCGAACATCGAAACGAACTAGGTTCTCCCTGGAGGATTTCCGGGAGGAGAAACCGATGCCTACCTTGTTCGACATATTGGCGCAGGCGCAGAACGGCAACGGCATGCAGGCGCTTGCCCAGCAGTACGGGCTTTCCATGCAGCAGACGCAGGCGGCTGTCGCGGCTCTGCTGCCGGCCTTCTCGCAAGGGTTGCAACGCAACACCGCCGATCCCTATGGGCTAGGCGCCTTCATGACGGCGATGGCGAGCGGCCAGCACGCGAAATATTTCGAGGACGCGACCAGGGCTTTCTCACCGCAAGGCGTCAATGAGGGCAATGGCATTCTGGGTCATCTGTTCGGCTCGAAGGAGCTGTCGCGCGCGGTGGCCAGCCAGGCCGCGCAGGCGACCGGCGTCAGCCAGCAGATCCTGCAGCAGATGCTGCCGGCCATCGCTTCGATGGTGATGGGCGGATTGTTCAAGCAGACGACAAACCAGTTGACCGGGGGTCAGATGCAGGCCGCCGGTGGCTTCGGCGGCGGCAGCAATCCGCTCGGCGAGATCATCGAACAGATGATGCGGCAGGCGGGCGGCGGGGCACAGCCTGCGCCGCCAGCACCCAATCCTTACGGTGAGAACCCGCTGGGCAAAGTGCTGCAGGACATGTTCGGCGGCGGCGCCCAACAGCCGCAAAGCCAGCCGCAACAGGCGCCCAACCCCTATGGCGACAATCCGCTCGGCAAAGTGCTGCAGGACATGTTCGGCGGTGGCGCGGCACAGCAACCGCCGGGCCGGCCGCAGCAACCAGCACAGCCGCAACAGACGCAGAGCCCTTACGGCGACAACCCGCTGGGCAAGATTTTTGAAGAGATGATGCGGCAAGGCGGTGGTGGCGGCTTCGGCCTGCCCGGTGGGCAGCCGGCGCCGCAGCAGCCGCAAGCACCCCAGCCGCGACAGGCACCGCAGGAGCGCCAGGCGCCGCAACCGCAGGCCAATCCGAGCGGCAGGCCACGCAATCCGTTCGACGATATTTTCGGCAAGATGTTCGAGACCGGCGCCCAGCAGCGCGACGACTATCAGAAGGGCGTGGAAACGATCTTCGACCAGTTCAAGCGGGACATGGACCGGCGGTAGTTGGCGGTAGTTGGGCGCTGACCTTCGCGGCTTCGGAGCAAGGAACGAAGCGACGCGGCGCAGACCGCACGATGACGACGGAGCTTTAAAAGAAAAAGCCCGGTCCTGGAGGAGGACCGGGCCAGTGTGCAGGCTGGCCGGCGGGGAACCGGCAGGGAGTGGGGAGCCTGCTATACTCGTTGGTCGCGGCGAGCCTGAGAAAGGTTCACGGCAACCGAAACAATGCGCCCGATATCACGCTATCTGGCGGGCGAGATCTTCGATCGTATCGGCACGATCGCTCGCAATCGCACGCAGCTTCACGGTCGGATCGGCGCCGAACGGCACATCGATGGCGACATGGAGGTCCGCGCGCGTCAGGCCGATATCGGCGAGTTCGGCGTCCGACATCTCGCCGAGGCGATAGAAGGCCCGGCGATTTTTCCAGGCCTGGTAGGCATTGAGAAGGGTGTTGGCCACGCGCGTCGCAACGGCCGGACGCGAGGTGATGCGCGAGGTCTCGGTGGCGAAATCAAACGTGGTCATGTCGGTCTCCTTCAGACTCGAACTGGACAAGACCAGGCGATCGGCGCTGGGGACAGCGGCCGTTCCGGTCTCGATTCACATGCTTTCATGTGGACAATGTGAATTTGCCACGCACCGATTGATTAATCCAACGAATGTTTCTAATCTTTAGCATCAACGCTAGTGATGGATTGGACCGATGAAAGCGCCACTCGATCTCGACCAGTTGCAGACCTTCATCTCGATTGCCGATACCGGCAGCTTTACCCGCGCGGCCGAGGAAGTGCTGCGCACGCAATCGGCGGTGTCGATGCAGATGCGCCGGCTGGAAGAGCGGATCGGCAAGCCGCTGTTCGAAAAGGACGGCCGCACCAACAGGCTGACCGAGGAAGGCGACAAGCTGCTCTCCTACGCGCGCCGCCTGCTCTATCTCAACCGCGAAACGCTGGCCGCCTTCGATGACCAGCGGCTCGAAGGCACCATCCGAATCGGCACCCCCGACGACTATGCCGACCGGTTCCTGCCCGAGATCATGGCGCGCTTCACGCGCTCCAACCCACGCGTCGAGCTGACCGTCATCTGCGAGCCGACACCAGGCTTGGTCGAGCATATCAAGCGCGGCAATCTCGATCTTGCGCTGGTGACGCACAACGACACGCGCGGCCAGTCGGAAGTGGTGCGGCGCGAGCCGCTGCTATGGGTGACCTCGGCCAACCATGCCACGCACGAACAGGAAGTGCTGCCGATGGCCTTCGGCCGGCCGAACTGCATCTGGCGGCGCGCCGCCGTCGATGTGCTCGACCGGCAAAGCCGCGACTATCGCATCCTGTTCACCAGCTTCTCGGCGACCGTCATCACCGCCGCGGTGCTGTCGGGGCTGGCGATCTCGGTGCTGCCGGAATGCGCGCTGCGGCCCGGCATGCGGGTGCTGGGCGAAGCCGACGGTTTTGGCGCCCTGCCCGACTGCCGCATCGGCATCATGCGCGGCCAGACCTCGCGGCCCGAAATCGTCGACGCGCTGGCCCGGCACATCTCGGAAAGCCTCGACAATATTTCCGTGCCGCTCGGCGAAGAAACGGGAAGCTTCGATTTTGCCTCGCTCGCCTTCGCCAAGATGAAGCGGAGCAAGCCGAACCAGATCCTGCCTGGCTGGTAGGAACAATCAGGCCGACGCTGCCGCCTCCGTCGTTGCGTTGGCCGACGACAGGCCGGGTAGCGCCACCAATTGCGCCGGCTCCAGCGGCGGCGACAAGAGGTAGCCCTGCAGCTGCTGGCAGCCCATGGCGACCAGCAGCGCCTTTTGCACCTCGGTCTCTACGCCCTCGGCGGTGACCTCGACCTTGAGCGCGCCGGCGAGATCGATCAGCGCCTTGACGATGGCGCCCGAATTGCCGTCGCCGTCGAGAAGCCGCACGAAGGAGCGGTCGATCTTGAGCTTGTCGATGGCATGGCGGCGCAGATAGCTCAGCGACGAATAGCCGGTGCCGAAATCGTCGAGCACAATGCCGACGCCGGACTGGCGCAAGGCTGCCAGAGCCGCTCTGGTGGTGTCGTTGTTTTCCAGGAGAACGTTTTCGGTGATCTCGAGCTGCAGGCGCTTCGGCGCCAGTCCCGTTTCGGCGAGGATCGAGGCAACCTCTTCGGCAAAGCCGGCGTCGCGCAATTGCAGCGGCGAGACATTGACGGCGAGCCACGGCAGTTTGGTCTTCACGGCGAAGCGGCAGGCTTCCAGCAGGGCCCATGCGCCGAGCTGCCCGATCATGCCGCGTTCCTCGGCGATGGCGATGAACTGCGCCGCCGGCAGTGCGCCATGGACCTCATGCGCCCAGCGGATCAGCGCCTCGGCGCCGACAATGGTCTTGCCATCGCTGGCAAAGACCGGCTGGTAGGCGAGCTTGATACCGGTGCCGCCATTCAGCGCGCTGCGCAGCTCGCTCTCGACCTTGCGCTTGCGCAGCAAAAGGTCGTCCATGTCGCCGGCGAAGACCTGGTAGCGGCCACGGCCGTTCTTCTTGGCTTCGTAGAGCGCGATGTCGGCCTTGCGCAGCAGATCGTCTGCATCGGCATCAGGGCCTGTCGACAAGGCTATGCCGATGCTGGCGCTGATAAAGACCTGATCGTCCATCAGTTTGAACGGCTCCTGCAGTTTCTGCAGCACCCTCTCGGAAATATCCTCTGCGTTCCTGACGTCGCGGACATCGATCAGGATTACCGCGAATTCGTCGCCACCCAGCCTTGCCACCGTGTCGACGTCGCGAACAGCATGGTGAAGCCTGGCCGCCGTCTGGCGCACGAGTTCGTCGCCTGCCGGGTGACCAAGCGTGTCGTTGACATGCTTGAAGCGATCTAGATCGAGATAAAGCAGCGCGACCTTGCTTTCATTGCCGGAGGTAAGCAAGGCACGCCGCAGCCTGTCCTCGAACAGTGCCCGGTTGGGCAGGCCGGTGAGCGTGTCGTGAAAGGCGAGATATTGCGCCTGGGCCTGGCTGGTCTGCAGCGCCGATGACGCACGGCGCAGACGCCGGAGCAGAAAGGCGAGCACGCTCGCCGCAACCAGCGCGGCCAGAGCCAGGGCCGGGCTGGCCTTGCCCACCAGCGTCAGGCCGGGCCGTTCCTGGTCCCAGGCAATATAGCCGAGGATGACACCCTGTTTGTCGATAAGCGGAATGGCAGCCGAGCCAAGCGGCTGAGCCATCGGCAGGAGATGCGCCCCCGCCAGAAGATATTTCTGCGCGATCTTGCCGATCACCGCGTCGTTGATGAACTCTATGGAGACATGCAGATATTCGCTGCCGGATGCCTGGGTGACGCGATCCGAACTCGGCACCAGAGGCATGACGCTGAGTATGGCAGGCTGACCGCCAAGCGAGACCAGATCGTCGGCAACGAATTTTGCGCCGGCCTGGCTTGCGTCCTTGCTCATCATCTGGCGCAACCTGGCGATTGTCGGCCGCAAAGCGGGTTCGTCCTCGCCAAAGACGGCAGGCGACACGACCTTCCCTTCGCGCATGGCGTGGACCGGCCGGTTGGCGTCGTCCAGCACATAGACCCGGTTGTGGCCGTAATACGAGGACATCCAGACGCTGAGATTCTCTGCCATCCAGGTCTGGTTGCCGGCCTTGGCGTTGATAACGGAATCATCCCAGACGGCGACGCTTTCCTGCTCGCGCTTTACCGCGGCGATCTGGTCCTGCAGGCCGTTGGCCAGGAAAACCTTCTGCCGCTCGAGCGAGACCCGGTCGGCCTGCATGGTGGCGTAAAGGCCGAAGCCGACAACGATGGCCAGTGCAAAAACGGCAAGCGTCAGCACCGTCAGGGTGACCTGGAACGTCAACGGGCTGCGTTGTCTGCGGGCGCTCATGCGTCCTCCTTGGCCCAGAGTCAATCAGGACAGGCTTAAGATCAAGTTATGGAATCTTGACGCGGAGCGACAACAGCCGCTCAATCGGCCGATGAGCGACGCAGAATCCGAATCACGAACCAATGCCACCGAATACACGGTGAGCGAGATTTCCGGCGCGCTGAAGCGCACGGTCGAGGATGTCTTCGGCCATGTGCGGGTGCGCGGCGAAATTTCCGGCTATCGCGGGCCGCACTCTTCCGGCCATGCCTATTTCACCCTGAAGGACGACCGCGCGCGGCTCGATGCCGTGGTCTGGAAAGGCACGATGAGCCGGCTGAAATTCCGTCCCGAAGAGGGGATGGAGGTGATCGCCACCGGCAAACTCACCACCTATCCCGGCAAATCCAACTACCAGATCGTCATCGACAATCTAGAACCCGCCGGCGCCGGGGCGCTGATGGCGCTTTTGGAAGAGCGCAAGCGGCGACTGCAGGCCGAAGGACTTTTCGATGCCGGCCGCAAGCGGCGGCTGCCGTTCATGCCGCGCACCATCGGCGTCGTCACCTCGCCGACCGGATCGGTGATCCGTGACATCATCCATCGCATCAAGGACCGCTTTCCGCTGCATGTGCTGGTCTGGCCGGTAAGAGTGCAGGGCGAGACGGCGGGGGCGGAAGTGACGGCGGCCGTCAACGGCTTCAACGCGCTGGCCTGGGATGGAGCGATCGTGCCGCCCGACCTTCTGATCGTGGCGCGCGGCGGCGGCAGCCTCGAGGACCTCTGGGGGTTCAACGATGAAGGGCTGGCGCGCGCCGTCGCCGCCTCGCGCATCCCGGTGATTTCGGCCGTCGGGCACGAGACCGACTGGACCTTGATCGATCTCGTCGCCGACATGCGGGCACCCACGCCGACAGGTGCGGCGGAGATCGCGGTGCCGGTGAAAGCGGACCTCGAAGCGACACTAGCCAGTCTTGGCGCACGGCTCAAAGCAGCCACCTTGCGCAATTTCGAACGCAAGCGGCAGGCCTCGCGTGCGGCCGCCCGCGCGCTGCCCTCGCCCGACCAGTTGCTGGCGCTGCCGCGACGGCGGCTGGACGAGGCGGCCAGCCGGCTTAGCCGGGGGCTGATGGTCTCCACCGAAAGAAAGCAAGCTCGGTTCTTCGCCGTGAAGCTCACTCCGGCAACGCTGTCGCGGCGAATTGCCGAGGCGCGACGCACCAACGACCGCAACCTTTTGCGCGCCCAGGGGGCGCTGCGCGCATTGGCGAGAGCCCGGCGCGCGGAGTTGAATCGTGCGGCGGATCAGTTGCCAAAATGTGCGAAAGCATCCCTGCAACGGCACAGGCAGCAACTGGCTTTGCTGCAAGGCCGCATTACGATCGAGCCAACGGCACGGCGGCAAACCGTGCAGAGGGATCTTCTGACAGCTTTGACGAGACGAGGCACGCAAGCGGTACTGCTCAGGCTGGAGCGACTGCGCGGCCGCATCGTCCAATCCGAGAGGCTGATGGCAACGCTGTCGCACAAGGCTGTGCTGGCCCGCGGCTTCGCGCTGGTCAAGGATGCCGGCGGCGCGGTGATCAAACTGGCAGTTGATGTGGCGCCGGGCGCTGGCCTGCAGCTGGAGTTCGCCGACGGCATCGTAAATGCAGTCGCGACCGGCGACGCCGAGCGGGTGCAGGCCGTTGCCAAACCAGCGGCCACGCCGCCCGCCAGCAAACCCGCCGCAAAGCCGACGGCCAGCAAACCGAAAGAGCCGGGCAATCAGGGCTCGCTTTTTTAGAGGACCGCATGACCGGACATGACCCGCATCTTCAAACGCCGGCGGGCAAGCCGCGCGCGCGTGCTTTCGGCATTACCTTCGAGGGCACGCCGGGCGGCTTCAACGCCATCACCGATGTGCCCGGCGTATCGGTCGGCTATGCGACGCTGATTTCCGGCGAGGGTCTGCTCGAGGTTGGCACGGGGCCGGTGCGCACCGGCGTCACCGCCATCCTGCCGCGGCCGTCGGCTGAGCTCGCCACGCCGGTGTTTGCCGGTGTCTTCAGCCAGAACGGCAATGGCGAGTTGACGGGGTCGCACATTATCGAGGAAGTCGGCGCCTTCAACCTGCCGGTCACCATCACCAACACGCATTCCTGCGGCGTTACCCGCGACGGCACGCTGCGCTGGATGCAACGCGTGCTGCCGGCGGCGCTCGACAGCGGCTGGGGCCTGCCGGTTGCGGCGGAGACCTATGATGGTTTCCTCAACGACATCAACGGTCATCACGTCGGCTTCGAAGATGTCGAAGCCGCGCTCGACGGTGCCGCCGGTGGAGCGATCGAGGAAGGCAGTGTCGGCGGCGGCACCGGCATGATTGCCTTTGGCTTCAAGGCCGGCTCGGGCACGGCATCGCGCATCGTCGAGTGGCAGGGCATCAGGCATACGGTCGGCGTATTCGTGCAGGCGAATTTCGGCAAGCGGCGCAATTTCACACTGCGCGGCGCCCGCGTCGGGCCCGATCTGGTAGAGCCGGCGATGCGCGAAGGCACGCCGCGTGCCGAAAAGGGCTCGATCATCGCCATCGTCGCCACCGATGCGCCATTTCTGCCGCACCAGATGAAGCGGCTGGCAAAGCGCGTGCCGCTCGGCATCGCCATGACAGGCGGCTTCGGCTACCACAGTTCGGGCGACATTTTTCTGGCCTTCACCACCGCCAATCCGCAAGCAGCACTTGCACCGTCGGGACGAACCGCAAACGCCGCTTACATCCCGGACGTCGATATCGATCCGTTCTTCGATGCGGTGGCGCAAGGCGTAGAGGAGGCGATCCTCAATGCAATGGTCGCCAATGAGGATATGAGCGGACGCGACGGCAATTTCGTGCCGGCGCTGCCGAAGGCCTGGCTGAAAGATCGATTTGGATAGAGGACAAGGCCTGGCGGGCCTGTTGCGTCACGGCTTGGCCGCGTTGCTCTGGTCGGCCTCGGCCGCCTCTTCGAGCCGCGATGCGATCAGTTCCTGGATGTCGCCGACTTCTTCCTGGATATCTTCCAGCGGAATGCCGACCTCAGCGGCCTTGGCCGCGCACTCCTTGGCGAGGGTCTCGGCCTGCTTCTCGATCTTTACCGGCGAGTGCTGGCAGTGGACCTTTTCACCGATCCATCCGCGCAAGAACTCGATCGCATGTTCACTCATACTGCTTTTCCCTGGCGGCTATGCCGGTTGGTAACCGTAAACGTCCGCACCCGGTAAAGGATGCATGCTGCCATTCGAACCGAGTCGGCTTCGCCCGGCAAGTTGATCTTGTCGGAGGTCCGAAGAGCCGAATGAAGGGAAGGGTTCAATGAGCACGTTCTGATTGTTTGATAGAGTGGTACGTTGGCCGGGATCGGCTTCGGCTCTATGCTATTGTTCTTACGATCTTTTCCTGCTGTCGACGGCCGATTTGTATCACAATAGGGATCACAACGCGTAACACATTTTCTGCTGCTTCGTGGTACACCGCCACAGCTACACGGTCGAAGCCGCCGCTATATAGTGACATCATTATGCGATGTCGACTCTATCAGCCATCCTGCTTCTTTCCGCCGCGCTGTGTCAAACGTCATCCCCGTCCAGTATGGAGATCGGATGGCCCCGGAGGGCGTATGAAGATGTTGATTTTATTGCGTTTCGTGGGCCAAAATCAGAAAGCTCTCGTCAGCGTCACCCCGCTCGACTGCCTCCGCCACACTCAGCGCCTCCGACGTCGATTCCTTGCACGTAAGGCGCGGGCCGGATGAACGACAACATTGGCGCTTTGGCAGCGCGCTCCTGCTAAGGACGATGTCTCGATGCAACAAGCTCTGCCTTTCGCTGCGCCGTCTCCAGACCGATTGAGATGAAGGCGCGCGCATGCCGGGCCAATTCCATATTGTCGGACCACAGATTGCGCCAGATCGCCGTCTTCCGTGACAGGTTCTCGTCGACGATCTTCGACGAGAAGGATTCAAAGCTGAGGTCGTCCCTATAGCCGATCGCGGTCAGCGCATCGAAGATGGCGGCAAAGTCGATATTGCCGGTGCCGAGGAAACCGCGATGGCTCTCGCCGATATGGACATAACCGATCTTGTCAGCGGCATGGCGGATAGCCAGTCCGACATCGGCCTCCTCGATGTTCATGTGGAAGGTATCGAGATGCAGGAAGATGTTGTCGGAGCCGGTGTCCGCGATGAAGGCCAGGCCTTGTGAAGCGGTGTTGAGAAGATTGCTTTCGAAGCGATTGACGATCTCCAGATTGAGCGTGACGCCGGCGGCCTTGGCCGTCTCCGCAACCTTCGCAAGTGTACCCGCGCTGCGGTTCCACTGATCGCGCGTCGGCGCCTGCGTCTGCAAGCCGTGGCTGGTACTGAGGATGCCGCCAATCTTCTGGCCGCCGAGATCGCGGGTGAGCGCGATCGTCTCGTTGAGGATCTCGACGCCGCGCGCGGCAACCGCCTTGTCGGCACTCGAAATGTCGCCGTCGGCCGGCAGGCCGATGCTGATCGCCACGCCAAGCTTGAGGTCGGCGATGCGCCTGGCCAGCCCGCCAACGTCGACATTGGCGGGGTCAAGATAGGAGAACTCGATCAGGTCGAAACCGGCCTCCTTGGTGTTGGCCAGCGTCCGTTCGAGGTCGCCTTGCGCCGAACTCGCCGACCAGACGAAGGAATGAATACCGATGCGCGACATGATCGTCTCCCGTTTCTGGAATTGAGTTGCGGCCGGGTTGCCCCGGCCGCATCGGCCTTGGGAGGCTTAGCGGGCTGCGGTCCAGCCCTTGTAGTCTTTCAGGTTCTCGGCCGTGATCAGCTTCGGGTCGAGCAGCACGGTCGGCTCCGCCGGCTTCTTGCCGGCAAGCAGCTCAGCCGCCATCGTCAGCGACTGGCCAGCCATCACGTAGGGATCCTGCGAAGCCGAGGCCTTGATCATCGAGGTGCCGGAAGCGAGTTCCTTCTCGATATCGGGAGCGCCATCCACTGCGGTGAAGATGAACTCCGAGCGATTGAGCTGCTTGGCCGCAAGCTGGGCGCCGATCGCCGTCGGATCGTTGATGGCAAACACCGCATCGATCTTGTCGAAGCGGGTGAGCAGCGACTGGAAGACCTTCAGGCCGCCGTCGCGCGAGCCTTCGGCATTCTGGTCGTCGGAGAGGATCTTGATGTCGGGGTGTTTTGCAAGGACGTCTTTGCAGCCCTTCACCCGCTCCAGGATCGACGACGACGCCGGGCCGTTGAGGATAACGTAGTCGCCCTTGCCGCCGGTGTGGTCGACCAGATACTGGCAGGCCTCTTCGCCGGCCTTGACGTTGTTGGTCATCACGGTGACGTCGGCGCCTGGCGCCGAGACGTCGAAGGCGGCAACGACGATGCCCGCTGCTTGCGCCTTCTTCACCGCCGGGCCGATCGCCTTGGCATCGACCGCATTGAGCATGATCACGTCGACCCCGGCGGCGATGAAGGAATCGACCTGAGAGACCTGCTTGTTGAGGTCGTAGTCGGCCGACACTGAGGTTACCTCGACCTTTGGGTTGATCTTCTTGGCTGCGTCCTCGATGCCCTTGATGGTGGCGACGAAGAAGGGGTTGCCGAGCAGGCCGACCGAGATGCCGACCTTGTTGAGGTCCTTGGCCGATGCGGGCGCGATGGCGGCGGCCGCGAGTGCGACGCCGCAGAGCAGTTTAGCGATGGTCTTCATTGCTTTCCTCCAATTGCCCCGCGCCTCTCACGGTGCGTTACACAAACCGGTCGTTTACGCCGGCGACCAAGGTCAATCACGTTCTCGCTCCTGCCTGGAGCCTGTAGCGGTCGAGGGCGACTGCCACGATGATGACCAATCCCTTGATGATGTACTGCCAGATGTCCGAGACACCGGCCAAGATGAGCCCGTTGGATAGCACCGCTATGATCAGGCCACCGATCAGCGTACCCCAGATCGAGCCGACGCCGCCGACGAAGCTGGTGCCGCCGAGAATGACCGCGGCAATGGCGTCGAGTTCGTAAGACTGCCCAAGCTGCAGCCCGTTGGCCGCATAGAGCCGGGCCGCTGACATGGCGCCGCCAAGGCCGGCCAGCAGGCCGGAAACGCCATAGACAAAGAGCAGCACCAGCGGCACCTTGATGCCGGTCAGCCGCGCCGCTTCGGCATTGCCGCCAACGGCATAGATCCAGGTGCCGAGCACGGTGCGCTTGAGCACCAGCCAGGACAGCACCACGATCGACAAGGCGATGATGACCAGCCACGGAATGCCGAACAGCGAACCGTTGCCGATGAAGTCGAACGGCAGGTCCGAGTTGAACACCGTGGTGTCCTGGCCGAGCAGGCGGGCGACGCCGCGCACAGCGGTCAGCGACCCCAGCGTGACGATGAAGGGCGGCAGTCTGATATAGGCGATCAGCAGCCCGTTGATGACGCCGAAGCCGAGGCCGACGAGAATGGCCGCCGGCACGCCCAGCAGTCCCCAATCGGGCACCAGCGACACCATCACCGCCACCATCGCCGAGGCGGCAAGTATCGAGCCGACGGACAGGTCGATCCCGCCGGTCAGGATGACGAAGGTCATGCCCGCTGCCAGCACGATGTTGATCGACGATTGCTGCATGACGATCAGCAAATTGGTCTGGGTGAAGAAGCGCGCGTTCATCAACTGGAAGCCGACCGCCAGCAGGATCAGGATCGGCAGCATGCCAAGGGCGGCGAAGGCGGTGCGCAACCGCCGGCTCCTGCCGACAACCTGGCCACTGATCTCGGTCGCCTTGTCGGTCATCCCTTGGCCGCTCCCGTTGCAAGTTCCATGATTGCTTCCTGGCGCAGCGGCTGGTCTTTGGACGCCGTAACCTCGCCGGCAATCGTGCCGTCGCGCATTACCAGCACGCGGTCGGCAACGCCGATCACCTCCGGCAGTTCGCTGGAGATCATCAGGATGGCGATGCCCTTTTTGGCGAGATTGTCGATCAGCCGGTAGATTTCCGACTTCGCTCCGACATCGACGCCGCGCGTCGGTTCATCCAGGATGACCACTTGCGGCTCGGTCTCGAGCAGGCGGGCAAGCAACACTTTCTGCTGGTTGCCGCCCGACAGCGAACCGGCATTGGCCTGTACCGACCTGGTGCGGATGGAGAGATCCGAAACGGCAGTGGCAGCACGTCTCTCGGCGGCTTTGAAATCGCGCAAGCCGCCGGGCCGCGCATCCCTGGCCAGCACGCCCATGCTGATGTTGTCGGAGATCGACATGTCGAGAAAGAGGCCGAGCTCCTTGCGGTCTTCGGTGAGATAGGCGATGCCGGCATTCAGTGCCTCGCTTGGCGAGCCGATGGTTACGGGCTTGCCGTCGAGTTCCAGCGTGCCGGCGATGCGTCTGTCGGCACCGAAGATCAGTCGCGCGAGTTCGGTGCGGCCCGAGCCGACAAGGCCAGCCAGAGCCAGCACCTCGCCCTTGTACAGTTCGAAGGAGCAGTTCTTCAGGAGATTGCCGTCCGCCATGCCGCGCACCGACAAGGCGACCGCGCGCTTGTTGTCCGGCGGGCGATGATCCTTCCTGTAAAAAGCGGACAGGTCGCGGCCAACCATCATCGAGACGAGGCGCGAGGCGTTCAGCTCGGCACGCTCGAGTGTGCCGACATAGCCGCTGTCGCGCAGCACGCTGACACGGTCGGCCAACTGGTAGACCTCTTCCATGCGGTGGCTGATGTAGATGATGGCGATGCCTTGCGACTTCAGCGTCGCGATGACCTCGAAGAGACGGTCGGTCTCGCGCGAGGTCAGCGAGGTGGTTGGCTCGTCCATGACGATGATGCGCGCGCTGGTCGAAAGCGCGCGGGCGATTTCGACCAGCTGACGCTCGCCGAGCGACAGGCTGGAAACCTGAGCCCGTGCGGAGAAGGACACGCCGAGACGCTTGATGATCTCATTGCTGCGCCGGTAGCATTGGTCGCGGTCGACGATGCCGAAACGCCTCGGCTCATTGCCGAGGAAGATGTTCTGCGCGACCGTCAGGTTGGGCGCCAGCGACAGTTCCTGATAGATAACCGCAATGCCGTGAGCCCGCGCCTTGATCGGGTCGCCGGTGGCGACCGGCACGCCGTCGATCAGTATCTCGCCGCCGGCATCAGGCCGATAGGCGCCGGACAGCACCTTCATCAAAGTCGACTTGCCAGCACCGTTTTCACCCATCAGCGCATGGACTTCGCCGGCATGGACGGTCAGCGACACGTCCTGCAAGGCGCGGACTGGCCCGAACGTCTTCGAGATGTGCCGCATTTCCAGCACTGGCTGGCGCGTGACTTCGGCCTGAGCAGCGACAATCACCGTGCGCCTCCCGCTGCCGCGCGGGGGATGCCCTGCTCGCCGATGAGGCCACGCCATGTGTCGCGATATCGGGCAAGTCCGGTGAAGCTTGCGGCACGCACGGGCTCCGGCACTTCCGCGGCAAATTCGCGGCCGACGGTCTCGAAGGCCAGCGCCGCCGCCCCGGTGGCGCTGCCCTCCAGTGTGGCCCCTTGCAGGAAGGCCTGGCTGGGACGCAGTTGCGCCACTAGCCCGGCGAGCAGGCCGCCAGCGTTCAGTCCGCCATCGACGATCACGGTGTTGTCCGAATGGATCTGGTCGAGGCAGAGGTCGACCATCAGCGCGACGTAGAGCAGCGCCACGGCTGCGCGTTCCTCGGCGCTTGGCATGCGGCCGACCAATTTGCCGGCGCGGCCGGGCATTGGTCCGCCCGGCGCGAAGCTCGGCAGCGCCATGCTGCCGGCGTTGATCACCCGCTGCACTGCCGCCGGCGCGATCGCGCCTTGCCAGCCGTCGCTGATCGTGGCGAATTCGCGCCCGCCCATGAAGCGGATGGTCGGCACAGGGCCGCCGTCGATATCGACATTGACCAGCATGTCGCGCTGGCCATCGAGCGCGTCGAGCAGGCAATCCGGATTAAGCACGACGACCCAGGTGCCGGTCGAGACGACGGTGACCGGGCCAAGCTCCTGCCGGCGATAGGCATGGAGCGCGGCATTGCTGTCATGGACACCATTGTGGATGGCGATCCGCCGCTTCCTGTCGCCGAGGCGTTGCTCGCCGACAACCGAGCCCGCCCGCTCGAAAGCGGGCATCCGGTCGCGCCAGCCCTCAATATCGACCAGCGAACTGAAGTCGCGCTTGCGCGGCGCCCATAAATGCGAGTGGCAGCCGAGATAGGACACTTCCGAGACCGCCCGGCCGCCAAACCGCCAGCTCCAGTATTGTGGATAGCCGAGGATCGATTTCGCGGCCGTGAATGCACCGGGTTGCACCGCCTGTAGCCACAGCATGTGGCGACCGTAGTTGAAGCCGAGCGGCAATCGCGGCGAGAAGGTCTCGGTGAAATCCGGAACGAGGCGATCAATTTGCGCGGCAATATCAGCGGGCGGCTCTTGCTCATAATCGAGTATCGGATGCGTCAGCGCCGCCTCGTCGACCAGGGCAAAGGTGCAGCCATGGCCCGACACCATCACGCCCTGTACGCCATGGACGTCGGAGGCCTCGCTTACGGCGCGAACCGCCCAACTGTGAAGTGCTGCCTCATCAAGCACGCTGAAGCCATCTTTGCGCATCCAGTTCGGCCGGGTCCGGCGCTCGTCGACGATGCGCCCGTCCTGAGCGAAGACGAACAGCTTCGAATTGGTCTTGCCGAAATCGAGGACGGCCATCTTCACTGGATGGCTCCCGAAGCCGAAGCGATGCGCACCATGACGCCCGCGTCTTCCAGCATGCGCGCGTCGACGTCGGACAGGCCGTCATCGGTCACCAGCGTGCCGATGCGCGACAAGGGCAGCGCGATGTTACGGGCGTGGATCGACAGTTTGCGGCTGTCGGCCAGCACCACGATCTGGTCGGCACACAGGCTGAGATCGGCGATGGAGCGGACCAGCAGCGGGTGCGATTCCAGCACGCCCTCCTGGCCAAGGCCTTGCGCGCCGAGAAAGAACTTCGATGCGTAGAACGGCTCCGCCTGGGTCGGTGAATGGATGATGCCCGGCTCACGATGCAGATCGCCGCCGGCAACGGTCAGGCTGCAATGGCCGTGGTCGCTCAGATAGGCCGCGAGCGGCATCGAATTGGTATAGAGACGGATGCTGCGCTCAGCCAGCTTGACCCCAAGGTGGAAGCAGGTCGAACCGCCATGCACGATGACCGCATCGCCGTCGCGCACCATCGTGGCCGCGAGAGCGGCGATCTGCCGCTTGGCCTCGACCGCGAGGTCGCGGTTCTCGTCATAGGGCCTGGCATAGGCAACACCCGCCTGTGAAGCGCCGTCGAGCGCCGAGATGCCACCATAGACCTTCCGTGCTTCACCGGCCTCGTCGATCTTGTCGATGTCGCGCCGCACCGTCGCCGCCGACACGCCGAGCTGCTCCTGCAGTTCGCGCACCGACGCGAAGGGGCGATCCCGCAGCAACTCGACGATCTGACGCTGGCGGCCGGAGTCGCTCAATCGTTTTCCTCCCAGGAGCCGTTTTTGCCACGGCATTTGACGTAACTTACTCAACATCTTTCCGATTGCAAGAACCTTTGATGACATTAGATCACTATTGACGTAAGTCGCTCGCATCTGCGATACACATCAACATCCCACGACGGGTATCCGAAGCTGCGAGGCTGACGGAGCTGATAGAGGAAATGCGCCATGGCGAGCTATGCGGATGCGCAGGAAATGGCTGCTTTGCGGGCGCTTTCGGCCAGCATCGGGCGCAATCCAAATCTGACCCAGGCCGCCGGCGGCAACACCTCGCTGAAAGCCGGCGACACGCTGTGGATCAAGGCTTCCGGCACATGGCTGAAGGATGCGCTCTCCGAAGACATCATGGTCCCGGTGACGATGGCGCCGCTGCTCAGGGCTGTCGAACAGCGCGACAGCGCCGCCGACCAGCCGCAGATCTTCGCCATCGAGACGCTCAACGCCCGGCGCCTGCGCCCTTCGATTGAAACCACCGTTCACGCGCTGATGCCGCAGCGCGTCGTCCTGCATGTCCATTGCGTCGAAACCATTTCGCTGGCGGTACAGGCCAATTGCGAGGTGGAAGCCGCCAGACGCCTTGATGGTCTCAAATGGGCGTATGTTCCTTATTTCCGGCCAGGCCTGCCGCTTGCCCAGGGTATTGCCGAGCGGCTTCAGGCTGGGGTCGACGTGCTGATCCTTGCCAATCACGGGCTGGTCGTCGCGGCCGATACCGTCGCCGAGGCCGAAGTGCTGCTGCGCCGCGTCACGCTGCTTCTGGCGCGGCCGGCGCGCCAAGTGGCGGAACCGGATGTTGCGGGATTGGCGGCGCTGGCCGGGAAAACCGGTTACAGGCTGCCGGCGGAAATCGAGGCGCACGCGGTCGCCATCGATCCCGAAAGCCGCCGCATGGCGTCCGGGGGCAGCCTCTACCCCGATCACGTCATCTTTCTGGGTCGGGGGTCGGTGGTGGCAAAGCCCGGTGAGGATGTGCCGCGCGTCATCGAGCGGTGCGGTACAAACCCCGTGGCGATCCTGTTTCCCGGGCTGGGCGTGCTGATGCGCGGCGATGCCAGTGCGGGCGCCGACGCCATGCAACGCTGCCTTGCCGACGTGACGGCACGCATCGACATTGCAGCGCGGCTGAACTACCTCACCGCCGCCGAGAACGATGAACTGGTCAACTGGGACGCCGAGAAGTATCGCCAGAAACTCAATGCCGCCAGCCGCTGACACGCCGCTTGCCATAGGCATCGACATCGGCACGTCCGGCGCGCGCGCGGTCGCCATGCGTCCGGATTTTTCCATTGCCGCGCGTTCCGCCGTTTCGCTCGAGTTGTTTGGCCGGAATGCCCGCGACCCTGCAGTGTGGTGGTCAGCGGTCGGCGCAGCGCTGGCGGAACTGCTTTCGGGCATCGACCGAACAGCGGTCCGGTCGATCGCTGTTGACGGCACTTCAGGTACGTTGCTGCCGGTCGACGGCGCCGGGCGGCCGCTGGCCGAGCCGCTGATGTACAACGATACGGTCGCCGACAACGCCATTCTGGTCGCGATCGCTCGCGAAGCCCCAGCGACCAGTGCCGCACTTGGGGCGACGTCCGGTCTCGCCAAGGCGCTCTGGTTCCAGCGCACGCCCGGTGTTGCCGCGGTGCTGCATCAGGCGGACTGGATCGCGGGACAATTCTCCGGTCGCTTCGATGTCAGCGACGAGAACAATGCCTTGAAAACCGGTTACGACATCACGGCCCGCTGCTGGCCGGACTGGATTGCGGCCACCGAAATGCGCATGGAGTTGCTGCCCGGTATCGCCAGGCCGGGCGATGTCGTCGGCAAACTCACCGCGGATGCCGCGGATATGTTCGGCTTACCGCGCGAAATCGCCGTCGTCGCCGGAACGACCGATGGCTGCGCCTCGTTCCTGGCGACAGGTGCCGCGGCAATAGGCGACGGCGTCACCGCGCTGGGGTCGTCGTTGACCGTCAAGATCCTGTCCGACCGGCCTATCTCGGCGCCACGCTTCGGCATCTACAGCCATCGGCTTGGAGATGTCTGGCTGGCGGGCGGCGCATCGAACTCCGGCGGCAAGGTGCTGACACAGCATTTCCCTCTGGCGCGCATCGTCGAGCTGAGCATGGCGATCGACCCGATGACCGAGACCGGCCTCGACTACTATCCTCTTGCCACTGCAGGCGAACGCTTTCCGATCGCCGATCCGGCACTGCCGCCGCGTCTTGTGCCGCGACCGGTGGAGGACGCCGACTATCTGAAAGCCATGTTGGAGGGTATCGCCGCGATCGAGGCGCTCGGCTATGACAGGCTCGCCGAGCTCGGCGCTCCGCAGCTGACGTCGGTCAGAAGCGTCGGCGGCGGTGCGGCGAATGCCGCCTGGACGGCGATCCGGCAGCGCAGACTTGGTGTTGATTTCCTGCCGGCGCTTTCGGACGAAGCCGCCGCCGGCACAGCGCGGCTGGCGCTGATGGGCGCAAGCGCGGCGGGGCTTCTATGAGCGCGAAAACAGTCGAACACCTCAACGGCGTCAACCAGCTGGCCGAGCGCTATGATTTTTTCCTGCTCGATCAGTTCGGCGTGCTGCATGACGGCGCCAGCCCCTATCCAGGGGCAGTGGAAGCACTGTCGGCGCTGAAGCGCGCCGGCAAGACCATTGTGCTGATCTCGAACTCCGGCAAGCGGGCGGGGCCTAACGAGAGCCGGCTGCTAAAGCTCGGCTTCGAACCGGGAAGCTGGGACCATTTTGTTTCTTCCGGCGAGGTCGCGTGGGAGTTCTTCCACGACATGGCGGTATCCGGAAAGCTACTGCCAAACACGAAATGCCTGTTGATAAGCCGCGACGATGACCGCTCGGCGATCGAAGGTCTGCCGTTCGCATTGACTAAGGACGGTGACGATGCCGGGCTGGTGCTGATTTCGGCCAGCGAGGGCGACCGCTATGATCTTGAGCACTATCGCCGACTTCTTGCGCCGGCTGCGGTGCGGCAGGTGCCATGCTTCTGCACCAACCCTGACAAGATCATGCTGACGGCAGTGGGGCCGCGCTTCGGCGCCGGCCGGCTGGCGGATCTCTACGAGGACCTCGGTGGTAGCGTCACGCGTATCGGCAAGCCTTACCCCGCCATATTCGGCGCCGCACTAGCGCTGGCAGGCGATCCAGACCGCGGCACTGTGGTCTGCGTCGGCGACAGTGTCGAACACGACATCGCCGGCGGACTTGCTGCCGGCGTGGCCACGGTGCTGGTTCTGTCAGGAATATTGGCGGAGACCCCTGACCTGTTCGATCTGTTCGACACGATGGACGCCTACCCGGATTACACCATGGATCGCTTCAGGTTTCGCTGATTTGATTCACCTGGCAGCGCTCGCGCGCGAATCCGGCCTCAACGCCTCGTGGCCGACGAGCATTGGCCGGCTGGCTCAAGACCGCCGAACAGCGCGGATCCAGTCGAGCCGCGCGGCTGGAATGAGGCCGTAATTGTAGAAATTGATGCCGTCAACACCGGGCGCCAGCGCCGGCTTCACCTTGGCCGCGAGGATGTCGGGGCGGACCATTTCCGGATAGAACAGCCGGTAGCCGGCGCCGAGGAATTTGTCCGCGCCCAGTGCCGCACGGCCGGCCGCCATCAGGCTGGCGACATCGCCGGCCTGCATGTCGTAGGCGCACAGGATCGCCCCGTCGCAGACCTTGCCCAGCGCTGCCAGATCGCAACCGCCAAGCCAGCCGTCTTTCAGATCGATAATAACGACCCGCGTCGTGGGATCGGCTACCTCGCGCAGTTCGGCGACCAGGCTGGTCACTGGCTCGAATCGCCACAAGAGATAGGCATGGAGCTCCGGCCACGGGGCAAAGGCGTCGAGGCCGCAGGCGGGGAAATCGGGAAAGCGCCGCTCAGGCACCGCACGCTCGCAGGTCTCGACGATCCATTGCCTGGTCAGCTTGCGCGCCGCCTCGGCATCGATGCCGGCTTTTGCCGCACGGGCGACGCAGGACGGACAGAAGCACAGAGACAAAAGAAAATCGTCTTCCGGCGTCAGCCCGACACCGTCCTTCTCGTGATGGTATTCATGGGCAAAGCCCATGAAGGACGGGCTTTCAAGTTCTATCCGGTCCGGCCGGTAGCTGTGCGAGATGTCGGCGATCAGCGCGCGGACATAGGCGCGCGCATCGGGATGGGACGGGCAGAGATTGTAGTAGTTGGCATCGCCGAAGGCGTTGCGGGTGACGGCCTGCGGATGCAGCATGCCCAGGCGGGTGTTGTGCAGGCAGACCGTCCAGCACGAAACGCCTAGCCCGCCTGCGTCGCGCCTGCGGATAAGCTGACCGAGCACGTCGCCGCCCTCAGCGATCACGTCAGCCACCTTGGGCTGGATGGCTAGACTTCCCCAGCGCGCAGCGGTCGGCTTGAAATAGATGGTGCCGTCCTCAGGGAAATAGGCCTTGCGGCGCGGGCTGCGCGGCTGCAGGAAGCGCCCGGCATGATAGGATGTCGCCAGGCTGATCATGTTGAGCCCGGCGCGCTCGACAAGATCACGTTCGACCGTCTCCAGGCCGAGATCCTGGATGTCCCAGGGATAGGTCCACATGGACAGTTGCTGCATGGAATATCCTCTGCCTTTGGCTCAGCCGTCGACCGGCTCTGCGACCTGCATTAGGCAGTCGCCCGCCTCACACATCGTGTGCAGCCGGCGCGACAGCACCAAGCCGCTTTCGGCGAAATGCAGGGCCTCCTCGGCAACATTGAGCCGCTCGAGATCGTGGTACCAGCCGGCCAATTGTCCTGAAGTGACACTGTCGCCGAGCCTGGCGGCGGGCTCGAACCAGCCGCGGCGGGTGGCATAGAGGCCCTGGCTGTGCCTGGACAGGGACAGCAGCCTTGTCGGCGCTGAAGGCTTTTCGCCAGCGCCAAGAACCGGCGCGCCGACCACACCCATTGCTATCATCAGACGGTCGAGCGCGCGGGCCGTGATCGCCATCGAATCGACCGTTGCGGTGCCACCGCCGCCGAACTCACCGCTGACGCCGATGGCGCCGGCGCGGCGCGCTGCGCCCATCGAGGTCGGCGAGGCCTGGCCGTTGTCAGCGATAAAGCCGTAGGGCATGCCGAGCGTGCGCATCAGCTCGACGCCACGCCGGTGGCGCTCGGGATCGGCGTTGCGTTCGACCAGCGCGGTCGGCAGATGCTCCATCGACGTGCCGCCCGAATGGATATCGAAGACGACGTCGTGACGAGGAAACAGCTCCGTCTCAAGGAAATTCGCGAGCCGGCTTGTCGGCGTTCCCGAGGGATCGCCGGGAAACGCCCGGTTGAGATTGCCGCCGTCGAGCGGCGAGCAGCGCTTGGCGGCCATCACCGCAGGGGCGTTGGCCATCGGCATGATGGTGATGCGGCCCTTGATCCGCTTCGGATCGAGCCGGCGCGCCAGTTTTGCCAGCGACAGCTCGCCCTCATATTCGTCGCCGTGATTGCCGGCCATCAAAAGCAGTGACGGGCCGTCGCCATTGCGGATGAGGCAGATCGGCACCTTGACCTGAAAGTAGGGCGAGCGATCGATCGAGAACGGAATGCTTAGATGGCTGAGCGTCTTGCCGTGGCGGTCGAAATCGAGCGTGTGGGCGAGGCCGGTGTGCATGGTCAGACCGCCGCGACGGCGGTGATTTCGATGCGCAGATCAGGGTCGGCAAGCCGCGCCTCGACGCAGGCCCGCACCGGCAGGCGGGCAGGATCGACCCAGGCATCGTAGATGCTGTTCATGGCCTCGAAATCACCGATCTGCGGCAGGAAGATGTTGACCGCCACCAGCTTCGACTTGCTGCTGCCGGCCTCGACCAGCAGCGCCTCGACTTTGGCCAGCACGTCGCTGGTCTGGCCTTCGATGCCGGCCTTGCGATCGTTGGCCACCTGGCCGGCTATGTGAACGAGGCCGCCATAGACGACTGCCTGCGACATGCGCGAGCCGGACTGAAAATACTTGATCATATCGGATCCTTTCGAGGTTCTCTTTTTGGGGGATCTGGTCAGCCGAACCAGGTGGGGAAAGCGTGGCGGACGTGGCCGGTCGCGTCGACGCCGAAGATCACGCGATAACGGTCGAGGCAGGTGCAGGGATGCGAGATGCCGAATTCGACGACGTCGCCGACGGCGATGTCGTCGCTCGGCGCAATCGACAGGAAGGAATGCTGGTCGTTGAGCTTGACCACCTCGGCGCGCGCCGCCGGCATCGGCAGCGGCTTGCGGGCACGAAAGACGGTGAGCGGCGTTGGAAAGCCCTGGTCGAACGACACGTCGCGCATGCCCATGCCGCAGATGGCAAGGCCTGGCTCCGGCCGCGACAGCACTTCGGCCCACAGGCGTAGCGCAGGGCGAAAGGAATGCCGCGCCGAAGCGCTGATGCCGCCTATGGCAAAACCCTTGCGGGCATCGAGGGGCGCCGAGCGAACGGTCATAGGTGCCGTGGTCGTGGAAGAAGATGGCGCCGCTGCGCAGCACCAGCGTTGCGTTGCCGTCGCTGGCAACGAGGGGTGCAAGCGCCGCGACCGCCTGGTCGAAGAAGGCGGAGCCGCCGGCCGTGACGATCAGCGGTGCGTCGCCGCCGACGCGGGCACGCAGCCGCAGGAACATATCGGCGGTCATTGCCAGCAGGCCGGATATCACCTCATCGGTGCGACCGGGCTCGGGTTGCGCCGCCGCCCCTTCATAGGTCGCAACGCCGGCGATCAGCAGCCGCCCGCCGCCAGCCGTGATCGCATCGGCGATGGCCTCGGCTTGCGCGGTGGTGCGGGCGCCCGCCCTGCCCGCACCAAGTTCGACCAGCACGCGCAGCGGCGGCAGCGCCGCATTGGCGCGCCAAGCCTCGGCAAGCGCGTTCACGGCGTCGACCGAGTCGGCAAAGACATAGAGCTCGGCATCCGGCCAGGCACCAGCAAGCACGGCCAGCCGGTTGGCGCCGCCGGCTCCTCCAACCTCATTGGCGATGATCAGCCGTGTCAAGCCGGCCTTCAGCATCACTGTCGCTTGCCTGATGTCGGCGACCGTCGTGCCCCATGCGCCGGCCTCGACCAGCGACCGGGTAAGATCGGGCGCCATCGGCGTCTTGGCATGCGGAGCGATCTCAACATTGTGTTCGCGCGCATAGCGCAGGAACAGGTCGCGATTGGCGGAGAAGGCCGCCTCGTCGAGGGTCAGCACCGGAAGCGCCATGCGTCCATCCGCGGGATGCCAGCGCTCGGCCGCGACAAGGCTGCTGTCAAGCCCGGTTGTGCCGGGAGGCACGCCGCGGATGCGGTCGTCGAGCCGAAAATTTTCGTGCACCGAAAGGGCTGGAACCGGTGAGTTTTCAGTCATCCGATGCTAACCCTTTCACCGTCGCAACGAAGCCAGATCGATCGCCGGTCACAGCCTGAGAGAGATACGTGCCAGAACCTTACGCCGGACCGATCATCGACGCCCATCATCATCTTTGGGATCTCAGCCTGGGACGGCATCCCTGGCTCGCCGCCACGGCCGGCGAGCGCGGCGGCCTGGGCGAGCTTGGCCCCTTGCGGCGGAACTATCTGCCTGGGGATTATGCGCGCGATGCCATAGGGCATAAAGTCCTCGCCACCATCCATGTCGAAGCCGGCTGGGCGAGTGGCGACTGCATCGGAGAAACGCGCTGGCTTGAAACACTCGACAAATCGCGCGGCGTCGCCGCTCGCTATGTCGTTCACGTGCCGCTCGCCGATCGCCAGGCGCCGGCGCTGATCGAAGCGCAAGCCGCGTTCGAGCGTGTCGTCGGCGTGCGCGACATATTGAGCTGGGATCCCGACCCTGCCCGCCGTTTTGCGACCCGTGACGGCATCATGGAGGAGCCGGCCTGGCGTGCCGGGCTTGCCTTGCTTGGCCAGCATCGGCTGGCCTTCGACCTGATGGTGTTTCCGCGCCAGCTCGCCGGCGCGGCTCGCCTTGCGGCTGCCTTCCCCGATCAGCAATTCGTGCTCAACCATTGCGGCAGTCCGATCGACCGCGACGCCGACGGCATGCAGAGATGGCGCGACGGGCTGCGGCTTCTGTCGCAATGCGACAACGTCGCCATCAAAATATCGGATCTGGTCGCCTACGATCATGACTGGACGCTCGACAGCCTGAAGCCCGTCGTCCTGCATTGCATCGATTGTTTCGGCACCGGTCGCGCCATGTTCGGCAGCGACTTTCCGGTCGCCGGCCTGCATGCCTCGTTCGATGACATATATGACGGCTTCAAAACCATCACAGCGGACTTTTCCGCCGACGAGCAGACGGCGCTGTTCTTCGGCAACGCAAGGCGCATCTATCGGCTCGACGATGTGTCATCGGCGCGCCTGCTCCCGGCCTGAGAGCAGCAGCAGGCCGAGGATCAGCGAGCCGAACAGGATGCTGCGCCAGCCGGGCGATGCGTTGACGACGGTGATCAGCGCGGTGATGGTGACCAGCAGGATGGCGCCGGGGATGGTGCCGGCATAGGTGCCAAGCCCGCCGAGGATCGAGGTGCCTCCGAGGACCACAGCGGCAATCGAGGCGAGCAGATAGGGATCGCCGATGCCGACATAGCCCTGTCCGTTCATGCCCAACACGAGCACGCCGGCAAGTCCCGAGCAGAAGCCGCTGATGCCGTAGACCGCAAGCGTCGTGGACGTGACCGGAACACCGGACAATGCCGCGGCAAGTGGGTTGGCGCCCATGGCGAAAATCCGGGCGCCGAGCGATGTCGCATGCATCGTGGTCAGCACGATCACCGAGACGACCACCCACAACAATACGCCAGCGGGAATGCCGGCCGGCCGGCCATTGCCGAGCCAGTGGACCAGCGGGTTCTCGGCGGTCACGGCGCTGCCGCCGGCGATGATGATCAACAGACCCTGCAAGAATGTCGCCATGGCCAATGTCATGATCATCGGGTGGACGCGCAGCAAAGCGACGCCGAGCCCGTTGACCAGGCCGATTGCCGTGGTCAGCACCAGAACGGCAAGAATGGCGGTGATGCCGGTCGGATCCACCTGCCACGACAGCAGCGGCAGGCTGACGGCGCTGACCGTGACGATGGCCGCGACGGAAAGGTCGATGCCGCCGGCGATCACCACAAAAGTCTGGCCCGCGGCAACCAGGCCGATGACGGCGCCGAGCTCCACCAGATAGCGCAGATGGCCATAAGCGCCGAAGCCGCGCGAAACGAAGCTCGCCACGATCCAGACCGCGGCAACGATGGCAACGGTGAGAAACGGCCGGCTGCGCAGGACCGTCAGGGCGCGTTTGCCGCCCGCGCTGTCATTCCATGCTGTCATTGCTGTGCCTTGCGGAATTGCGGGATGGCGACCGCGCCGATGATGATCAGGCCCTGGGCCACATATTGTGCGACCGGCGTGAAGCCGAGGAAGAACATGACGCTGATCATCAGGCTGAGCAGCAGGCTGCCGGCAAGCGCGCCGCGCATCGTGCCCTGGCCGCCGAGGAAGCCGATGCCGCCGAGCACCGCAGCGGCAATCGAGTTCAGGGTAAAGGCGGCGCCGATGACCGGGTCGCCCGAACCGGTCTGTGCGGCGACGAACAAGCCGCCGCCAGTGGAGAGCAGACCGCTGATCGCATAGGCCGCAATGCGCGCGCCGTCGACCGGCACGCCGGAGCGATAGGCGCCGACCGGATTCTCGCCGGCGGCATAGAGGCTCAAGCCAAGCGGCGTGGCGAGATAGAGCTTCCACAGGAGAATGATGACCACCAGCAGCACGAATGCCGCCGGTGTGTTGCCGGCAAGCAGGTCGGACAGCCACGCCGGGATTGCGCCGCCGGGCCGCGGCAGGGTCAGCAGTGCGGCGCCGCCGATGATGAACGACCCGGCAAGCGTCACCACGATCGCCGGCAGGCGAAGCCGTACCACGATGAAGCCGGTCGCCGCCCCGATGCCGAGGCCCGTCAGCGCCACTGCGGCAGTGCCCCCGGCGACGCCCAGCGGCCCGGCCATCGTCGTCGCGGCGATGACCGCGCCCAAGCTGACCGTCGCGCCGATGGCTAGGCTGATGCCGCCGGTGAGCATCAGGATCGCCTGCGCCATGGCGACCAGCGCCAATGGAAACCAGCTCTGCGTGAATTTGGCGAAGCCGGACGCCGTGAACAGGCCCGGAAAGAGGACGCCATAGGCGATGAGAAACACCAGGACGACGGCAAACAGGCTGCGCACGCCGACATTGCGACGCATCTGCACCGGCCAGTAGAGCGCATCGGTCTGCCGGGCGGAGGAAGATCCTTTCATGCCGCAACCTTCCGCTGTTCGGCGCCCATCGCCGCGGAGACGATGGCTTCCTCGCTCAGCGCTCCACGCGCCAGCATGGCGACGATGCGGCCTTCGCGGACGATGGCTACACGGTCGCAAAGGTGCACGAGTTCGGGCGTGTCGGAACTGAGCAGCACGACCGCCTTGCCGGCGGCGGCGAAATTGCGAAGCATCATGTAGATCTCACGTTTTGTTTCGACGTCGACGCCGCGCGTCGGATCGTTGAGCAGAAGCACCAGCGGGTCGTGCGGCATCCATTTCGCCAGCGCCACCTTCTGCTGGTTGCCGCCCGATAGAGCCTGCGCCGCCCGCCCGAGGTGACCCTTGATGCCGAGTTGGGCGGCAAGGCTTTTGGCCGTCTCGCGCTCTGCGCGGCGGCTGCGCAGCTTCAGCGCCGGCAGCCTGGCAAAGGCGGGCAGCATCATGTTGGTGATGATGGGATGGATCAGGTGCAGGCCCTCGCGCTTGCGATCCGCGGGCACATAGGCCAGCCCCAGCGCGTTGGCTTTCGGCACGCCGCCGGGCAGGCCGGAGGCGCCGTTGACGGTCGCCGACGCCGTCCGTGCCGGAATGGCGCCGTAGAGACCGAGCAGCAGATCTTCCTGCCCTTGCCCGACCAGGCCGCCAATGCCAAGCACTTCGCCCGTTTTGATATCCAGATCGACGTCGCGCATCAGGCCGGCCGAAAGATTTCGGACAGAGATAGCGTCGGCAGGCAAACTGGAAGGCTGCCATTGCGGAAAAAGATCACCGGGATCGCGGCCGACCATCAGCCGAACCAACCCGGCGGCGTCGGTGCCTTCCAGGGTGCGGTCGGCCGTGCAGGTGCCGTCCTTCAGAACGGTGACGTGCTGGCACAGCGCCATGACTTCGTTCAGTCGGTGCGAGATGTAGAGAATGGCGATGCCTTCGCCGCGCAACCGCTGCAGCAGATCGGTGAGGATTTTGGTTTCGGTTGCCGATAGCGACGATGTCGGTTCGTCGAGAATGAGCACGCGCGGCCGGCGGTAGAGCGCCTTGGCGATCTCCACCATTTGGCGGCGGCCGAGCGACAGATGCCCGACCGGCGTCGACAGCGGCTCGTGCAGCCCGACAAGTTCGCATGCGGTCCTCGCCCGCGCAGCGAGTTCGCGGTAGTCAATCAGGCCGAACCGTTTGGGATAGGCGCCGAGACCAATATTTTCGGCGATGGAAAGACTGGCCGTCAGGCTGAGTTCCTGCTGGACGACGGCGATGCCGGCCTGCCGCGCAACAGCCGGCGTCATGCGTGAGACCGCGCGTCCATCGACCTCGATCGTCCCGCCATCCGGTCTCAAGGCGCCGGACAAAAGGTTGATCAAGGTCGACTTTCCGGCGCCGTTCTCGCCGAGCAGCGCATGCACGCGGCCCGGCTGGAGAGCGATTGAAACGTCGCGCAGGACGGGGTTGCCGAAGAAGGACTTCGACACACCCCGCGCCGCGAGCAGCGGAGCCATGGTTGTCAACGCTACAACCCTTCAGGCTTATTTCTGAGCCAGCAGCTTCTTGAACAGCTCCTCATCGTAAGGAGAAAAGATGTAGCCGTCAGCCGGGAAGTCCTTGGCCCGGGCGAGGTATTCGTCGATGTTGGAATTGTCGATTACCGGCAGCGGAATCTTGACGAAAGCCGGCACATCCTTGCCTTCCAGCGCCTGGACGGCAGTGTAGGTGGCGAAGGCGCCGAGCCAGTTCGGCTGCATCGTCGCCCAGCTCTTCAAGCCCTTTTCTTTCCAGAGTTCCAAAAACTGCCGGGCGTTCTCACCGGTGATCGGCACCTGTTCACGGCCCTGCTTGTCGAGGGCCAGCACGGCGCCTGCCGACAGAGCGCCGCCGAGCGACAGGATGCCGTCGATCTCGGGGTTGGCGAAGAGGAGGCTGGTGACGGCTTCCTGTGCCGGCGCGACGTTGTAGGGCGTGTTGGTCTCGGCAAGCACCGTCACGTCGGGATGGGCCTTGAGCTCAGCGTCGGCGCCTTTGCGCCTGTCATCGCTGACCGAAACCCCGGCCGGGCCGTTGAGGATGAGAATCTTGCCCTTGCCGCCGATAGCGTCGATCAGGAACTTGGCCGCCTGGTCGCCCCACTGCGAAGAATCGGTATTGACCTTGGCGGTGACCTTGTCGGTATCGACGAGGCTGTCGAAGTTGATGATGGCGATGCCCTTGGCGCAGGCATCGGCCAGAACGCGTGCAGGTGCGGTCGACGAACCGGCGATCAGGATGATGGCGTCGACATCGGAATCGATCATCGACTGGATCTGCTGGATCTGGACGTTGGCATCGCCCTGAGCGTCGGTGACGACGAGCTTGTCGACCAGTCCCTGCTTCTTCAGGGTCTCGACTTCGGCTTCGATCGTGCCTTGGGTCTGCTTCATCCAGGTCGGCACGGAATAGATGTTGGCCCAGCCGATCGTGTACGGCGCCTTGCGGTCGCCCTTGATGCAGTTGGCGGCGGCATTGGCTGCCGAGCCGGCGCCAAAGCTCAGCACGAGACCGAGGCAAAGCGCGCTGGCGGATGCGAAAAACGGTGATTTCATCATGACTGTTCCCTTCAGAGGTTGTGGCCTCGACGTGCAGAACAAGGGCGAGGAAACCCGTCGGTCGCCGGATCTTGGAAACCGTGTGTCGCCTCGGGATTTGTCTGCGTCAGGCTCGTTAGTTTGTCTGGTATTTCAGACAATGTGTCTGTATATCGGACAAACTGGATGCTAGTCCGAGCCTTGACATCTTTCAAGCGCCCTGAGACGAGAACCGAAATGATTTTGGCGGAGGGTCATGAGCGAGGGCACTAACGATGCGATCGGGAAGGAAGCCGGCGCGGAGCCGCGCAACGGCGAACGACGACGCGGCATTGACCGCGTCATCATGCTGCTCGAGGCGTTGCTGCGGCACCGCGCGCCAATGCGCGTCGGCGACATCGCCAAAATGATCGGCGCGCCGCGTTCGACCACCTACGAGATCGTCAACAGCCTGCTCGACGCCGAAATGCTCGAAAACGTCGGCGGTGAAGGTTACGTCTATTTCGGACGCGCCATGCATCTGTTCGGCTGGGCCTACTCACATCACAATGCCCATTACCGTCGCATCATCGAGACCTTGGATAAGTTGGCCGCCGAGACAGGCGAGACGGTCCAGCTATGCGGCCTGCGTGGCAACAAATACGTCGTTCTTGACTGCCGAGATTCCCCAGGCCCGTTCCGGATCTCAAGCGATGTTGGGGTTGAGGTGCCGATCCCATGGACGGCATCCGGACGGCTGCTCCTCGGCCATATGAACGAGCAAGAGTTGAGGGATTTCATCCCATCTGGCGACTACAGGCTTCCCGACGGCCGCATCATTGCACCAGCCGAATTCTTTGCCGATGTTGCCTTGGCCCACCGGCAGGGTTTCAGCGAGACCACAGCCTTGGCCGACCGTTTCACCTGGTGCATGGCGGCCCCCATCCGTGACGGCCACGGCGCCATCAAAAGGACCTTGTGTTTGGTGTTACCCGTCGACACGCCGGAGCCACGGCGCGACGAACTGCTTGCGTTGCTGCGCGAGCGCGCCCGTGGACTGTCTCTGGCGGGAGGCTGACGATCAGCCGTCGTGCCCTCAGGTTGAAGCCTCTTAAAGGCACATGGATTCCGCTCTTCCCCATGGGTTCCATTTAGGTTCCGGACCTTAGTCCCACAGTCGGTGGATAAGGTCCGAACCAGGGAACACGCAACCGGAAGCCACATTAGGAGAAGACCGTCGATCAAAGTCCCTTCATCGCCGGTTGAGGATCCCGCCGCTCTTACTGTCGAGAGCGCGGCGGGATCCTTACGCGCGGAGCGAGCACATGAGATTTGTCGAAATTTTCACAGATGTGCTTACTGCCCTGCTTCTCGCTTTATTCGTGTGCGGGATATTCGCTGTTTTCGGAGGCCATCTGGTTCCTCCACGCTACGCAAAGATGGTGTTGCTGCCGGACCTCGATAAGATGACGACTGCATCATCTACACCCAGCTTGCCTGATTCCATCGACTTGCAAGTTCAAAAGCGCCCAGAGGTGCAAAGGTCTGCCGGCGTGACACAGCGCGCAGTCGGTCTGGAGCCGCCAGTGCCATCCAGCAAGCGGTAAGAATCAGCGGAGGTTTTGTGGCTCCCCAGCTATCAGAGAGCGCCGGCGATTATTGACAGACCCGGCTCTTGAAATTGGCTGAAATCGCCGCTCCACATTTCCGCATCTGTTTGAATTGTGTTTATCAACTAGTGCGAACGCTATGGCGAAGCAGGTTGAGTTGGCGGCGTTCCTGGCTGATCCCCGCCAGTGCTTGATCGCGGCGTGGGATCCTTGTCGAGCTTGGGATTTCGGTCCACCGGTTCGCCATTCACATCATCGGCCTTGGAGTTTGCAGGGTCCGTTTGGCCAGGATTTGGGCTGTAAGTATCTGGCGATGGAACCCGGCTGTTTTGTTGTGTCGCCGGTGTCTTAGCCTGCTCGCCATAGATTTCAGCGATCCCCCAAGCAACGAGCGCCAAGACAAGGCCTGCCAAGAGCACGCCAAGGACCGGTCGCCCCAAGCCACCCTGCCTGGCCCGCTTTTCCGGAATGTTTCTGCTCATGATCGCAACCTTGGGCTAAGAGGAGTGGCCCGCGCTCCAGGAGCGAAGACGCGGGCAGTCAAGAGCTCCGGATGTTGGCCATGCGGCGAACAGGGAACTCGCACATACCGAACTCGCTGGCGCTGTTGATGTTCCCACGGAATACAAACAGCGCGCCGCCGCGATCCGGACGGGCAATTTGGTTTGGAGTGGCTGGAACGAGCCAGTTCAAGGTCAACCAGCGGCGGTGTGCGTAAGCGAGCATTGCGAGCCAGACTGGAACTTTGCCGAATTTGCCGCGTCGCCGACCATGGCCGGCTACAACGAGACCACCAATCCGGTGCTGACCGGTTGCAAGGCCCGCGTTGCCACCAGGGACATCTGTTTGAAGGCTATCTGAATTTGCTCCTCGTTGTCGGCGATTCCGCCCGATGGAACATCCTGATCCGCTCGCGGTTGGGGAAGCCCGGGCCAGCGGCAGGAGCATCATCATGAACGTCGAACGTAACCCGGCCGAAGACAGAGGCGATATCCAGTCTGGGGTGACAGAGGACAAGACGCCGGGATTCGACCCGGCGGCGGCGCCTATGGAAACCGATGCCGAAGCAGCAGACACCTGCGCCGTGCCGGTTCCCGCAGCGACGGGCACGCCGGCTTTCGCTAATCAAGCAAGCTTCGCCAATGCGATGCGGCGGCCGGACGACGAGCGAGCCCCGGCCCCGAGTAAAAACGGCCCGGTGCTGGCCATTGTCGCGCTTGTCGTCGTTGCCGCCGTCGTGTTCGTTGTCGCCGCGATGCTGGCGCGATAGCAGATCCTGCGCTTGCGCCAAACCTCTGCCCTGCGAAGCGATCAGGGATGCGGTCGTGGCAGCAGGCGATCAGCGGCTGGAAAAACAAGCTGCAGGTTGCAGCGGCGCATGGCACGCCGGCCGGCACCCTGGCCGAGCAGCATTGCGGCATGGCCGAACCCGGCTCGGCCGCCAAGGGTTGAGGCCGGATGCTCGTTGGAAGCGGGAACATTTCACATCAAGCCAAGTTCGGGCTCGCAGGGCTTGTCGTCAAGGAACAGCACATGAAGGCCCTCACATGGCACGGCAAAGGCGACATACGTTGCGAACAGGTGGCCGATCCGACGATCCAGGATGAACGCGACATCGCTGCAGAAAGTTCAGAACGGCGATATCGACCCGTCATTCCATCGCGCTGGCCTCAAGGCCGGGCCCGAACTTACAAAACCTTCCGCGACAAGGAGGACGGCTGCATCAAAGTCGTGATGCGCCCGCACGGCTGACCGTTCTGTCCAATGGCCCGACTTTGTTGTCCGGCCGTCTGCATGCTGAAAAGGCGAGAGTTGAAAAATGGCCAAGGACAAACCCGTATCGACAAACCCGGCCGCGACACCTCCGGTCAGATCGCCTGAGGCCGCCGGTTTGCCACATCCCCGTCGCGATGCTGAAGACAGCGATTCCGGCGCCAAGCCGACGGCACCCAAGACCGCTGGCGCCCAGCAAGCGTCCAGATCGCCACTCGACAGCCGCATTGCAAATCGCAATGCCGGCCGTCCTCGTCAGGCAGGCACGACGCCTCGGCCGACCGACGAACCGCTGGAGTAAAATGAAACCTAAGCTGCGGCGCGGGTATCCGCACCGCGGTGTGTGTGCGCAGTCAGGGTCTTCCTGCCCTGCCGACAGGGCCATACAGGTCTTGATCTCTCGTGGATCGTCGGGATCGGCAATCAATACTTTAGCGGGAAATTCGATGGTACCGTTGGCTGGGATCGAACCAGCGACCTCCGGATCCACAATCCGGCGCTCTAACCATCTGAGCTACAACGGCACGTTCGCCTGAGCCAGATCGTGGTGAAAATTCATTCTCCGAGATCCGCTCTGTCGTTCGGCGATGCGTCCAATACGGTCTATCAGAGACTAATTCAAGGCCTTTGATAAGGCAAAGCCGGTTCTGCCAACAGGCGCCGGTTTTCTTCGGCAAAAGAAAAAGGCCGGCGGGAGGAGGTGCCGGCCTTTTCCTGTTACGAGCCAGCGGGAGGAGGTGCTGGCTGGTCACCCCGGAGAGCAGAGGGAGGAGGTTCCACTCGCCGGGTATTCATTTGGACAACTCTATCGCACACCTATTTGTCTGACGAAATGCGACGTTTTGATGCATCGCAGAGTTGTGCGCAATTATTAGGCGGCCTTGATGTCCTTCAGGGCCTTCTCGAAAGCGGTCTTGACCGGCTTGGAGACGTCTTCGGCAGCCTTCGAAGCAACAGCCTGGAAGTCCTTGGCCTGCTCGACGGTGGTCTCGACGCGCTTGCGCAGGAAGGCGGTCTGCAGTTCGACCACTTCCGACAGCGACTTGGCGCCGATGAGGGCCTCGAGATGCGAGAAGCCGGCTTCGGCATTGGCGCGCAGAGCGGCGATCGTCTTGAGCGACAGGTCGCTGGAAACGGTCTTGGCAGTCTCGAAGGTCGATTCCAGGACTTTCTGGGTCTCTTCGGCGCCGGTCTTCAGCTTGGAGTAGGCTTCCTTCGACTGCTCGACGCCCTTTTCGGCGAAAGCGCGGATCTGGTCGGTTGCCTTGGAAGCGTCGAAGCTCGGGAATTCAACGTTTTCGAAGGTCTCAGCGGTCTTGGCCTTGGTCATTTTCCATCCTTTCGGGGTAGCGGCTTTGACAAAAAGCCGTCTCGTTCATGTATGATGGCAATATAGCGGTTTTTTTGTGCGATGCAATATCTTTGTTGCAGTGCACCATAATTTCTTCCCATGCGTTACCCCAAGAGGTTACCCAACGGCATTCCGAGGGGCTGTTAACCAAGTGGCCAGAGATTCCACCTGCTTCCCGCCATGGCTTGTGGACCTTCGCCGCGCGGGCTTTTATTAACAAAGCGTTAACTGCAAATTGCCCGCCTTGTAGGTTCGCCAAGAGGGGTTCGCCAAGAGGTTTCACCGAAAGGGTCCGCCAAGCGCATGCCTTCCGAGAACTACTCTTTCCTCGATGTCGCCGTGCTTGATACGGTTCGCCAGCGCTTCGCCGCCGGCGACGCGATCGCGATTCTGTCGGCCGACCTCGAACAGGTGATCTGGGCCAACGGCCCGGGCGCTGCGGTGTTCGGCTATCCCGATATCGAGGCCATCATCGGCGCCTCGGCACAGCTGCCGCTGATCGCCAGGCGTCAGATCATGGCGACCGCGGGGTTCCCGCAGATCGGCAGCGACCGCGCCATTACGGTACGGCTGGCGACCGGCATCACCAGCCGCGCCGTCGGCTTCCTGGCCAGTGCGGTGACTATGCCGGACGGCGAAAGCGCCATTATGCTGGTGGTGCCGGCAGCGCAGGCCGGCTCGCGCAGTGCTGCCGACATTGCGGCCCGCGCGATCAGCGGCTTTACCGAAGACGGCCATTTCATCGCCTTTGTCGACGCCGCCGGCACTGTCGAGGCGGCTTCGGATGGCTTTGGCGCGCTCGCCATCCGACCTGAGACGCTGGCCGCGCTTGTCGCCGACGTGGCGAGCCAGGACGACCGCATCGTCAAGCGGCTGGTCCCCGGCGGCGCCACGTCCTATCCGGCCGGCTTCGCGCGCCTGACCGAGTCCAGGCATCTGCTGGTGGTCATCGACGAGGATCAGCTCGGTGAGGAAAATCCTGTCGGCGAGCTGGATGCCGAACCTGCTGCAGCGCAGGTCGACGATGGCCCGGCGCAAGCCGCCGCGGAGAACGCGGTAACGGTGGATGCGGTGGCTGACCACCCCACCGCAAGCGGGAATCAGGGCCCACTCGCGGCCGCACCTGATGTCGGGGAGACAGGTCCGGCTGCCACCGAGCATGATGCTTCGGCGTCCACCGATACAAAGGCGGACCATCGCGAGCAGACGACCGGCCGCGAGCAGGCGGCGAATGACAGCGCGCCGGCGCAACACGATCATTGGTACTTCCATGCCGGCGAAGAGCCGCAGGCGGGCGAGCCGGACAGCCCGGCGCAGGCCGAGCCGGACTCTGTTTCCCCGGCCGAGAGTGCGCAGTTGGACAGCAGTGCCGCTGCGCCCGCCCTGCCCTCTGACGCAGCCCCACCGGCTACGCCTCCCGCCAAACGTGAGGTCGACCGCTCGGCGCCGCCGCTGCGCTTCGTCTGGCGCACCGACGCCGACGGCAAGTTCAGCGCGCTGTCGCCGGAATTCGGCGACATTGTCGGCAAAGCCGCCGCCGACGTGATCGGCCGCCGCTTCAAGGACGTCGCGACAACTTTCGGCCTCGACGCCTCGGGCGAGATCGCGGGCCTGCTTGAACGGCGCGACACCTGGTCGGGCCGCTCGGTACTGTGGCCGATTGCCGGCTCCGACCTGAAGATGCCGGTCGATCTGGCAGCACTGCCTGTCTATGGCCGCAGCCGCGCCTTCGAAGGTTTTCGTGGTTTCGGCGTCGCCCGCGCCGGCGATGCGGTGGTCGATCCGGAAGCAATCGGCATGGCGCTGGTCCCCAATGGCGCGCCAGCAGCAGCAGCTGATCCGGCCCCGGAACAGCCCGTGGCGGAAGCTCCCAAGGCGGCCGATCCGTTCGAGGGCGAAGTGCCGGCGCTGACCATCGTGCCGAAGCAGGAACGTCGTTTTGCCGACAAGGTCATCCGGCTGGCCGAGCATCGGCAGCCCGCCAACGACAAGCAGCCGACAAGCGAGAGGGGCCTGTCGACGCTGGAGCGCAGCGCTTTCCGCGAAATCGGCGAGCGGCTGAAGAAGGACAATCCCCCGCCGGAGCAGCCGGAGACTGCCAAGCAGGCCGAACCGGCCAATCCGGATCAGGTAACGCCAGACCAGGCCAAGGCAGATGAGCTCAAGCCGGATCGTGTCGAGGCGAACCAGGCTGAAACAGCCGCGCCAGCCCGGCGGCCCGCCGAGGTCTCGAGTCCGGGCGAAGCCGGCCCGGCTGCCGTGGCTGAACCATCGGCAGCCGCACCCGAAAGCGAAACGGCTGAGGCCGAACCGCCGGAAAGCGATGCCGAGGACGAAAAGGACCTGACGCGGCTTGACGGCGAGCAGCCGGACGACGGCCTTGCGGACAGCGAAGCAGGCGAGGCGAAGGCGCCGACAGTGTCGCGCTCCCTGCTCGACTATGCCGATCCCGAACCAGGCTCCGTCACCGAAGACAGTACGGAAGCAACGTCGTCCAACGACGAACTTGCGCCGGCTTCCGAACCGGATGATACGCAAGCCCAAGAGATCGTCGAGGCCGCAGAGCCACAGCCGGTTGTTGCCGAGACGCCGGCCAATGCCGGTGAAGACGACAGCATGACGTCGGCCGACTTCCGCGATGCCGAGGACAATGAGGATTGGGCGCCGTCCGACGAGGCGACCGATTCCGCCGTGGAAGACGGGGACAAGGCCGGCGATGCGGACACAGTGCCGGCAGAACCACAGCGCCTGAAAGTGCCGCCGCTCAAGCTTGAGGGGTTCATGCCTTCGGCATTCTCGGCCGGAGATGAACACAAGGCCCCTGACACGTCGATCCTCGGCAAGCTGCCGGTGCCGCTGCTCATCCATTCGGGCGACGAGCTTCATTACGCCAATGAGGAATTCCTCGGCCTGACCGGCTATGACACGCTTGAGGACCTGAGCGACGCCGGCGGGCTCGACGCGCTGTTTGCCGATCCCTATTCAGAAATGGCCGGCGAAAGCGACCACACACTCAAACTGAAGACGCGCGAGGGCCAGGAATTTCCGATCGAAGCCATTTTGCGTTCGGTGCCGTGGCGCGCCGGCAAGGCGCTGATGCTGGTGGTGCGACGTACCGGCGACAACGAGCCGCCGATGGTTGCGCATCTCGCAGCCGACGAGCAGACGCAGCCCGATGTCTCCGAACTCAAAGCGCGCATTGCCGAGATGCGCACCATCATCGACACCGCGACCGATGGTGTGGTGTTGATCGGCCGCGACGGCGACATCCGCTCGATCAGCCGGCCGGCCGAGGCGCTGTTCGGCTTCGACAGCGACGACGTCACCGGTAAACCGTTCGCCTCGCTGTTTGCCATCGAAAGCCAGCGCGCGGCGCGCGACTATCTGAACGGCCTGTCCGAGCCCGGCGTGGCGAGTGTGATGAACGATGGCCGCGAGGTGATCGGGCGCGAGGCGCAAGGGCGCTTCATCCCGCTGTTCATGACCATCGGCAGGCTGCCCAATGACAGCGGCTTCTGCGCCGTGGTGCGCGACATCACGCAGTGGAAGCGGGCCGAAGAGGATCTGACCCAGGCGCGCGCGGTGGCCGAGCGCGCCTCCTCGCAGAAGACCGATTTCCTCGCCCGCATCAGCCACGAGATCCGCACGCCGCTCAACGCCATTATCGGCTTTTCCGAGCTGATGGTGGACGAGAAGTTCGGCCCGGTAGCCAATGACCGCTACCGCGACTATCTCAGAGACATCAACCGCTCGGGCAACCATGTGCTCGATCTCGTCAATGACCTCCTCGACATTTCGAAGATCGAGGCCGGCCAGCAGGAAATGGACTACGAGGCGGTGTCGCTCAACGATACGCTGGCCGAGACGGTGGCGATGATGCAGCCGCAGGCCAACCGCGAGCGTGTCATCATTCGCTCCAGCTTCGCCTCGCGACTGCCGGAAGTCGTCGCCGACCTCAGAAGCGTGCGCCAGATCGCGCTCAACATCCTGTCCAACGCCATTCGCTATACGCAAGCCGGCGGACAGGTGATCGTGTCGACCGCCTATGAAACCTCCGGCGACGTTGTCATGCGGGTGCGCGATACCGGCATTGGCATGAGCCATGCCGAGATCGAGCAGGCGCTGAAGCCATTCAAGCAGATCAATGCGCTGAAGCGCGGGCGTGGCGACGGCACCGGTCTCGGCCTGCCGCTGACCAAGGCGATGGTGGAAGCCAACCGCGCCCGCTTCACCATCACCTCAACGCCGGGCGAAGGGACGCTGGTCGAGGTCGCCTTCCCGTCGACGCGGGTGCTGGCCGAATAGGGCCGGCCATTCCCGGGCGAGAATCCCGGACAAAGAAAAGGCGTCCAACAGGACGCCTTAAATGGGATTTGCTGTCACAACGGGGGCTTGAGCGAATCTGATCCTCAGGGGACGAGGAACGGGATTTCTCCCTCAAGTTACGTGCGACTATCGACGCCGGGCCTTAACAACTCCTTACCGGCCGTCCAAAAAATTTACGAATGTGTACCACTCATGAAATCTAGGTAAATTCGACCGACATATCTGGTTAACCATCCCGGCCGCGTCACTCAGCCAGCTGCGGCAGGTTCCTGAACAGCTCCAGCGCCTCTGGATTGGCCAACGCTTCCTTGTTCTTGATGGCGCGGCCATGCACCACGTCGCGCACTGCAAGCTCGGTGATCTTGCCCGATTTGGTGCGCGGAATGTCGCTGACGGCGACGATCCTTGCCGGCACGTGGCGCGGGCTGGCGCCGCTGCGGATCTTGGAACGAATGCGCTTTTCCAGATCCTCGTCCAGCGTCACGCCGGCGGCCAGCCGCACGAACAGCACGACGCGCACGTCATTGTCGAAATCCTGGCCGATGCACAGCGCCTCAAGGATTTCCGGCATCTGTTCGACCTGATTGTAGATCTCCGCCGTGCCGATGCGCACACCGCCCGGATTGAGCGTCGCGTCGGAACGGCCGTGGATGATCATGCCGCCATGCGCGGTCCATTCGGCGAAGTCGCCGTGGCACCAGACATTGTCGAAGCGCTCGAAATAGGCCGCATGGTATTTCTTGCCCTCAGGATCGTTCCAGAAGCCGATCGGCATCGACGGAAACGCCTTGGTGCAAACCAGCTCACCCTTTTGCTCGCGGATCGGCTTGCCGTCATCGTCCCATACATCGACAGCAAGGCCGAGGCCGGGACCCTGGATCTCGCCGGTCCAGACCGGTTGCGTCGGTACGCCGAGCACGAAACAGGAGACGATGTCGGTGCCGCCGGAAACCGAGGCCAGATGTACGTCCTTCTTGATGCCGTCAAAGACGAAGCGGAAATCCTCCGGCGACAACGGTGAGCCGGTCGAGGAAATCGCCCGCACACTCGACAGATCATGGCTGCGGATAGGCTTGAGCCCGGCCTTGCGCACGGAATCGATGAATTTGGCCGAGGTGCCGAAAAAGGTCATCTTCTCGGCATCGGCGAAGCTGAACAGCACATTGCCGTCGGGGTGGAAGGGTGAGCCGTCATAGAGCAGCAGCGTGGCGCCCGAGGCCAGGCCCGACACCAGCCAGTTCCACATCATCCAGCCGCAGGTGGTGAAGTAGAAGAAGCGGTCGCCTTCGACGAGCCCGGCATGCAGCCGGTGTTCCTTGACGTGCTGGACCAGCGTGCCGCCGGCCGAATGGACGATGCATTTGGGAATGCCGGTGGTACCTGACGAAAACAGGATGTAGAGCGGATGCGCGAACGGCAGCCGCTCGAACGTGACCGCTTTGGCGGTAAAGGGTGACAGCGCCTCTTCGAGCGCCACGGCCTTGTCGATGATCGCTGCGATATCGCGCGAGGTACCGAGATAGTCGACGATCAGGACCTTGCGGACGGTTTCGAGCTTCGCCGCAACGGCAGCGATCTTGTCGGCTACCTCGATTGCCTTGCCATTGTACCAATAGCCGTCCGGCGCAATGAATATGACCGGCTCGATCTGGCCGAAACGGTCGAGCACGCCCTGCTCGCCGAAATCGGGGGAACAGGACGACCAGACCGCGCCTATGGAGGCGGCCGCCAGCATGGCGGCGACGGTTTCCGGCATGTTGGGCATCATCGCCGCGATGCGGTCGCCCTTTTTCACCTTGAGCGACAGGAAAAGCTGCTGAAAGCGCGAGGTCAGCTGGTGCAGTTCGCTCCACGACAGCCGCCGCTCGATCTTGTCCTCGCCGCGAAAGACAATCGCGTCGCCGGAACCGGTCTTCTTCAGCAGGTTCTCGGCGAAGTTCAGCGTCGCTTCGGGAAAGAACGATGCGCCGGGCATCTTGTCGCCATCGACGAGCACGGGCTCGCCCGCATCGGTCCCTTTGTCGCCGACAATGCCGCAAAAGTCCCACAGCAGGCTCCAGAAGCCCTCGCGATCCTCGACCGACCAGCGGTGCAGTTCGGCGTAGGAGGCGAAGGATGTGCCGCTTTTGGCCGCTGCTGCCTTCATGAACGCGGTCAGTGGTGCTGCGTCGATCTGGTCTTGCGTCGGAGTCCAGAGCGGTGCTTCGGCAGCCATGATCGATCCTCCTTGAAGCCCGTCGCGTCGCAAGATAGATATGCTTTTGTTTGATGCACGTCGTTGTCCCGGAACCGCTGCACTCTTCCGGGCGACATGCACTAGCCTCAGCTTTACAGGCGCCGCTGTCCCAAAAACGCCGCGCCTCGTAACAGGCTGAAGCTGCATCGCTTATGCCTACCACCGTGCGGCAGAGCAAGATTTTGTTCCGCTAAACTCGGCCATATGTGCGCAATTGCCATCGCCGGGCCATAAAGACTTGAAATGCCTCAGCCCTAAGTCGTAGTGACGGCTGGAAGGCGTGGTGACGACTGGCGGTTACACCCGTCAGGCGTTTATCGGAATGAAAGCAACCGGGGCAATATGCCATCACCTTTGATCCGGCGCGGAATATGGGCGATCGGCGTTGCCGTGCTCGTCATCGCGCTGGTCGTCGCCGCTCTGCCGCTGTTTGCCTCGACCCGGATCGTGCGCGATCGCATCGCCTGGGAGATGAGCGCGTGGAGCGGTTTCAGGGTCACCATCGCCGGTTCGCCGCGCATCGAGGTGTGGCCGAAGTTCCGCGCCATATTGAGCGACGTCACGCTGTCCCAGTGGACCGAGACCGACGCGCCGCCGGTGATCGAGGCCGAACGGGTCGAGGTCGACCTTTCGGCCATGGCGGCGCTGCAGGGCGATGTGGTGTTTTCGACGGCGCGGCTGGTGCGGCCGACGATCCGGGTCCAGCGCGCCGCAAACGGCATATTCCTGCCCGCCATACCAACGGGCGGACGCATCACCCGCTCCATCGACACGGCGCGCGGCGTGGTCAACGCCGATCCGACGAAGCCGGATCTGAGCAAGCTGCCCGCCGATCCGTTCGGCACCGTGGAATTCAGGGACGGCCGCATGGTCGCCTCCGTCGGCGGCAAGGACGTCGAATTGCTGACCAGCCTGTCCGGCCAGGCGAGCTGGGCAGCGATGAACAGCAACGCGACCTTGTCGGCGACCGGAATCTGGCGCGGCGAGAGCGTCACCGTCGATGCCGCCTCGCCCAAGCCGCTGGTGCTGTTTGCCGGCGGCGCCGCACCGGTCACGTTTTCGTTCAAGGCAGCGCCGGCCAGCTTCTCGTTCGACGGCACGGCCAGCATGTCGCAAAACGCCTATTTCGATGGCCAGGCGAAATTCGCCGCGCCGTCGCTGCGGCGCGTGCTGGAATGGTCGCAGGCCGGCATTGCTCCTGGTACGGCGATCGGTTCGGTCTCGATTTCGAGCAAGATCACGGCGACCGCCGGCCGCGTCAAATTCGAAAACACCGCGGTGACGCTCGACAACAACCCGGGAATGGGGGCGCTGGATTTTTCGTTCGGCGACGCCTTGCCGGTAATATCAGGCACACTCGCCTTCGATACGCTCGACCTCAGGTCGCTGTTTTCGGCCTTCACGCCGCTGGCGCCGACCGGCGAGACCGGTCCCGGCGAAATCGACACCAGCTTCGCCGACCGGATCAATCTCGATCTGAGGCTGTCAGCGGCGCATGCCTCGGCCGGCGCAATCCAGCTTGCCGACGTCGCCGCCACGGCGCAGGTGAAGAACGGGCTTGCCGTCTTCGATATCTCCGATGCGTCGGCCTTTGGCGGCAACGTGCAAAGCAGCCTGCGTTTCGACCGCAAACCGGAGGGCTCGCAGGTCGAGATCCGGCTGCTCGCCTCCGACATTGACGGCGCCGCTTTCGGCACCGCGGCCGGAATGACGCGGCTGGTGCCGGCCAGCACCGGCACTGTCTCGGTCATTCTCAAAGGGCCGGGCAAATCCTGGGACTCGATCTTCGAGAACGCGGACGGCTCGGTCTCTGCGACGTTCGGGCCTGGCGCGCTGAGCGGGCTCAATTTGCCGGCATTTCTGAAGCACACGGAACAGGGCGGCTTCTTCGCGCTCGACGACGTCTCGGACGGGACACTGCCGATGGACGGCGCCGAGCTCAAGGCCACCATCTCGAAGGGTGTGGCAAGGCTGGACAAGGCCGAGGCCAATTCGGCGAAATACAAGGTCTGGCTGTCCGGCATCGCCTCTTACGGCGGACGCGGGCTGGCGCTTTCGGGGGTGTCACCCAGGCCGACCCGGCAGCGGCACCGGTCAATGGCCAGCAGGGATCCAACCAGTCGTCATTCTTCGTCGGCGGCACCTGGAGCACGCCGTTCATCTCGCCGATCAGCCGCGGCGTCTCAGGCGAATAGGCGGACCCTTACCGGGATCGCCCTATCCCTCGTTTGACGCAATCAACCGCGCTGCGCGGCCTGTTCGTCGAGCTGGCGCTGCACCTCACGCCGCTTGTTGGCGACCGAAGCGATGATGACGCCTACCGCCACGACGGCGATCAGGATGGTGCAGGCGGCGTTGATTTCCGGCGTCACGCCGAGCCGCACCTGGCTGTAGATCTTCATCGGCAGCGTGGTGGCGCCAGGCCCGGAGGTGAAGGAGGCGATGACCAGATCGTCAAGCGACAGGGTGAAGGCCAGCATCCAGCCGGAGACGATGGCCGGCATGATGACCGGCAGCGTGATCTGAAAGAAGGTCTTTACCGGCGTTGCGCCGAGGTCCAAGGCAGCTTCTTCCAGCGAACGATCGAACGACACCAGGCGCGACTGCACGACGACAGCCACGAAGCACATGGTCAAGGTGATGTGAGCAAGCGTCACGGTCAGGAAGCCACGGTCGAGACCGACGGCAACGAACAGCAGCAACAGCGACAGGCCGGTGATGACTTCCGGCATGACCAGCGGCGCAAACACCATGCCGGAAAACAGGATGCGGCCCCTGAAGCGGGTGTAGCGGGTCAAGGTCAGCGCTGCCAGCGTGCCGAGCACGGTTGCCACCGTGGCGGAGATGACCCCCACACGCGCCGTCACCCAGGTGGCGTCCATCAGCCCCTGATTGTGGAACAGTGAGACATACCATTTGGTCGAGAAGCCGCCCCAGACGGTAACCAGCTTCGACTCGTTGAAGGAGAAGACGATGAGCAGCACGATCGGCAGATAGAGAAAGGCAAAGCCCAGCACGACCGAGGTGACGTTGAAGCGGCTCCAGGTGGCGTTCATTTGTCTTGCTCCTGGGCGCGTGCCTGAGCCTGCTGGAAGAGCATGATCGGCACGATCAGGAGCAGCAGCAGGATGACGGCGACGGCCGACGACACCGGCCAGTCACGGTTGGCGAAGAATTCATTCCACAAGGTCTTGCCGATCATCAGCGTCTGCGAGCCGCCGAGCAGATCGGGAATGACGAACTCGCCAACCGCTGGAATGAACACCAGCAGGCAGCCGGCGATGACCCCGGGCAGCGACAGCGGGAAGGTGATCTTCCAGAAGGCTGATGTCGGCGGGCAGCCGAGATCCTTTGCCGCCTCGATCAGCGAATAATCCATCTTTTCCAGCGAGGAATAGAGCGGCAGCACCATGAATGGCAGGTAGGAATAGACGATGCCGATGAAGATCGCCGTGTAAGTGTTGAGGATGATCAGTGGCTGATTGATGATGTGCAGCGACAACAGCAGCTGATTGAGCAGACCCTCGGGCTTGAGGATGCCGATCCAGGCATAGACGCGGATCAGGAACGACGTCCAGAACGGCAGGATCACCAGCATCAGCAAGGTCGGACGGATCGTCGCCGGCGCGCGGGCCATGCCGTAGGCGATCGGGAAGCCGACGAGCAAGGTCAGGATCGTCGAGACTGCAGCGATGATAACGCTGGTCACGTAGGCTTTGAAGTAGAGCGCGTCCTGCGTTAGCCAGACATAATTGTCGAAGCTGAGTTCGCGGAAGCGGACAAAGAACCCGGACATGCCGTCCCTGAAATCGAGCGCCGGCGTGTAGGGCGGCATGGCGATCGCCGACTGCGACAGCGAAATCTTGAAGACGATGATGAACGGGATGAAGAAGAAGAACAGCAGCCAGAGATAAGGCACGATGATGACGAGCCGGCTGACGAAGCCGGCGCCGAGCCGTGTCAGAAACGGTTTGGCCGCTGTCGATGGGCCGGTGCCGGTGATGGCGATGTTGGACATGGCCGCCCCCTACCGTGTCAGCACGACGCCGGCATCCGGCCGGAAGGAGACCCAGGCGCGGTCGTTCCAGGTCAGCGGGTCCTCGGTGACTCGCGCCGCGTTGAGCGCGCTTGCCCTGATGATCTGGCCGTCATCCAGCCGGATGTGGTAGACGGTCATGTCGCCGAGATAGGCAACGTCGTAGACCTCGCCCTCAAGCGCATTGACTGCGTCGGCCGGTTTCTTCGACGACACCTTGATCTTCTCCGGCCTGATGGCGAAGACGATGTCGGAACCGGCCTTTGTATCGGTGCTGTTTTCGACGACGATCTGGGCCCCTGTCGCGCCGGTAATGCGCGTGGTGTTTGCCGCACGCTCGGCGACCTTGCCTTCGAACATGTTCACATTGCCGACGAAGTGGGCAACGAAGCGTGAGCTCGGCGCCTCATAGACTTCCGCCGGCGTCGCCACCTGCATCACCTCGCCCTTGTCGATGATGGCGATGCGGTCGGCCATGGTCATCGCCTCTTCCTGGTCGTGGGTGACGACGACGAAGGTAAGGCCGAGATTTTGCTGCAGGTCCATCAGCTCGAACTGCGTTTCCTCGCGCAGCTTCTTGTCGAGCGCGCCGAGCGGCTCATCGAGCAGCAAGACTTTTGGCCGCTTGGCAACCGAGCGGGCGAGCGCGACGCGCTGGCGCTGGCCGCCCGACAATTGGTGCGGCTTGCGCTTGGCGAACTGCTCTAGCTTCACCAGCTTCAGCATCTCGGCGACGCGCTTTTCGATATCCGGTCCCGGCATGCCTTCCTGCTTGAGGCCGAAGGCAATGTTCTTTTCCACGCTCATATGCGGGAACAGCGCATAGGACTGGAACATCATGTTGACCGGGCGGCGGTAGGGCGGGATGCCGCGCAAGTCCTGGCCGTCGAGAAGGATACGGCCGGCGGTGGGCTCCTCGAAGCCGGCAAGCATCCGCAGCAACGTCGACTTTCCGCAGCCCGACGCGCCGAGCAGGGCGAAGAACTCGCGCTCGAAAATGGTCAGCGACAGATTGTTGACGGCGGTGAAGTCACCGAACTTCTTGGTGACGTTCTCGAATTGGATATATGGCTTGGCGTTCGGGTCGTTCCATGGCGCGAAATCCCTGCGGATGCTGCCAAGCGATTTCATGTCCCACTCCGTCCTATTTTTTTGCTTCTTGCCCCAGAGAAGAATGGTCCCGGCAGGTGGCTGCCGGGACCATGTCGCATTGCTTACTGGCCGGTGACGATCTTGGTCCAGCTGCGCGTGATCAGGCGCTGGGTCTTGGGATCGTAGGGCTGGACCGTATAGAGCTTTTTCAAGGTCTCGGCGTCCGGATAGACCGCCGGATCATCCAGCAGCGCCTTGTCGACGAACTGCTGCGAAGCCTTGTTGCCGTTGGCATACAGCACATAGTTGGACGACTTGGCGATCACTTCCGGCTTCATCATGTAGTTGAGAAATTCGAGTGCCTCAGCGGCATGCGGCGCATCGGCGGGAATCGCCATCTGGTCGAACCACATCTGGGCGCCTTCCTTGGGCACGGAATAGCCGATCTCGACGCCTTGCTTGGCCTCGACCCCGCGGTTGCGTGCCTGGAAGACGTCACCCGACCAGCCGACCGCCAGGCAGATGTCGCCGTTGGCGAGCGCGTTGATGTATTCGGACGAATGGAATTTGCGGATATACGGCCGCACCTTCAGCAACGTCTCCTCGGCCTTTGCGATGTCGTCAGGTGAGGTGCTGTTCGGATCGAGGCCGAGATATTTGAGCGCCGCTGGGATGATGTCGGCCGGCGAGTCCAGCACATAGACGCCGCAATCCTTCAGCTTGGCCAGGCTGTCGGGATTGAAGAAAATATCCCAGCTGTCGATCTTGTCGGTGCCGAGTGCAGCCTGCACCTTCTTGATGTTGTAGCCGATGCCGACCGTGCCCCACATGTAGTTGATCGAATATTCGTTGCCCGGATCGTATTTGGCGGTGCGCTCCGAAACCGTGTCCCACATGTTGGAAATGTTGGGCAGCTTCGACTTGTCGAGCTTCTGGAACACGCCGGCCTGGATCTGGCGGGCCAGGAAGTTGCCGCTGGGCACGACGACGTCATAGCCGCTGCCGCCGGCAAGCAGCTTGGTTTCGAGGATTTCATTGGAATCGAAGGTGTCGTAGACGACCTTGATGCCGGTCTCCTTAGTGAAGTCGTCGATGATCGAACTGTCGATGTAATCCGACCAGTTGAAGACGTTGACGACGCGATCCTCGGCATGGCCGCCAACGGCGAAAAGCGTCAGAAATGCCGAGGTTGCCGAAAGCCAGAGCGCTTTGCGGATCATGCTGTTCTCCTTTGATGAGTGTTCCTTCGCCAAGTCGTCGCTGTTCGAGCGCGATTGGGCATTTGCTTCAGAGTATTGAGCTTTCCGGGCAGCCACAAGCATGAACTGCCAGCGCCGTCCGGGCGGTTCGACGAGCGGCAGATGATGGCTCTGTGTGCCCGCATGGCGGGCGCGCTGACGCCGTCAGAGGCTTTCGCCGCGGCGCTGGCAGGGATACGACGCTGTGGTCCGGTCTTGGTCCGACCGGCGGGGACACTTGGCAAGATAAGCCTGTCTTGTTGTTGCCGTGCCCCAGCCTGCCCGTGCCGCAGCAAGGTTGTCAATGGCCCGCGCGGGGAAGCTCGGTCAATAGGGCGTGCGGCTTCGCTAATTGGGGAAAGACGGGCGTAATTAGGGAAGACGGGCTCAACCAAGGGAAAGGCGGGTCAATTAGGGGATGGCAGGCCAGTGGTCCCCGGCCGTGCAGGCCTCGCCTGGCGCTTGAATTCAAGCGCGATATGGACGAGCAGCGCGGCGACCACCACCGCGCCGCCGATGATGGTGCGCACCGAGGGCACCTCGCCATGAACGAGCCAGACCCAGATCGGTCCGAGGATCGGCTCGAACGTGCCGAGGAGTGCTGCGATCGCCGCCGGAACCAGCCTCGCGCCGGTGGCGAAGAAGGCAAGGCCCAGGCCGAGATTGATGACGCCGAAGGCAAACAGGAAAGCCATGTCGTGGGTCGACGTGGCAAACTGCGTGGCTTGCGATGCGGCGAAAGCCGCTGCCAGCATCGTGCCGAGGCACGTCGCCGGCGTCATGCGCACATGGGCGAAGCGCCGGGTGATGACGGTGGCGATCGAGAACATGACGGCGATCAGCAGCGACAGCCCGTCGCCGATGGGCGATACGGCGCCGTCGAGCGATTCCGACACCATGATGGCGACGCCGGCGATGACGGCGGCGATCGCCACCCAGGTCGCGACGGCGACGCGTTCGCGAAACAGCACCCAGGCAAGCAATGCCGCCAGCAGCGGCACACCGGCCTGCATCAACAGGATATTGGCAACGGTGGTGTAGGCGAGCGCGACAACGAAGCACGTCGACGCCGTGGCGAAACAGACGGCCACGGCAAGGCCGGGCAGGCCCATGTCGCGAAACAGCCGCAACATGCCGCGCCAGCCGTCGCGCCAGGCCATGAAGCAAATCAGGAACACAGCCGCCCACAGCGAGCGCCAGAACACCACCGTCCAACTGTCAGCGGTGTCGATGAAGCGGGCGATGGTGCCGCCAAAGCTCCACATCAGCGCCGACAGGAACACCAGCAGCAAGCCGACCCGCTCTTCGCGCGGCGAGACGATCGGCGGTGCGGCGATTGGAGAAGATGCGGTATCGGTCATGGGGTGCGACTGTCGGCTATCTCGGGGTGGCATGATGCACAATGGACGACAGAAACGTGCCGTATTCGCCTAGCGCATAGGCTACCGCCGGACGTGACCCAGCCCGGCATTCCCTTTGGCGCACCGCCAACCGGCAGCCATACGGGCAAACACCGCCGTTTCTAGGACATGCCCTTGTTGCCGCGGATAAAGCGCCAGAGACCGGCCAACGGTACCAGCAGCAGAATGCCGAACTTTTTCAGGGCGATGAGCGCGACTGCAATCAGGCCGGCCTTTGCCGCGAGTTTTCCGGCGATGAGGCCGCCAATGCCAACCGCGGCGACCGTGTCGGTGCCTGGCAGAAAATCGGTGTATTTCTTGCCGGTGTTGAAGTCCGCCACGCCCAGCACTTCGTCCAGGCTCTGCTTGATCTCCGGCAATTGTTCGACCGTAGCGATGTAGCTCATCACGAAGACGCCTTCCCGGCCGAGGAAACGGACGTCGTAATTGAGCGTGTGGACGGTATCGTCTCCGAACTGCAGTTCCTTGGCCCAGTGCAGCCGCTTGTGGACGAAATCATAGACCGGCGGCGAGGCCCAGCCGATCAGCTTGATCGGGGGAAAGCCGTCCTTCACCCGCTGATCGTTGGCCGACAATGTGTCCGCCTGCATGCTGCTCAGCAATTCGGTGTAGTCGATGGATGCGGCGTCGGCGTCATCGACATGGCCGATCTTTTCATAGCGCAATTCGATGCCCCAACCGTTGCCGGCGATGGGCTCGTACTTGGCCGGGAAGATCATGCCGATTGCTTCGGACGCGGTATCAGGCGGATTGCCCCAGGCCTCGGTCAGGACGGACGTCGCGTCCTTCTTGCCCAGAAAATAGAACTTGTCCTTGAGATCGAGATGGATGCCTTCGGGAAGGTCGACCGCGCCGGTCTTTGGATCGATTTTGTCCAGGAATGCCTTGCCGTCGTCACTATACTGTTGATAGTCCTTGAAGAATTCCGAGGATTTTTCTGCCAGAACAGGCCCCGCCAAAAGGGCAAGCGCCACGCCAAGCCACAAAGCTTTCCTGTTCATAAGCCGTCCCCCCTTGGCTGCCCTGCAGCTCACCTTCGATAGCGCAGCGCCGATGCTTAATCAATATTTGGTTCGGCGATGGTTCGGGCCGCGCTCTATTGCTTAGCGCAAACAGCTGCGGTCTTCCGCGACCTCCTGCCCGAGAAGCATCACTGGAAATCGAAGGCGCTCAGGCCCGTCGCCATCTCGTCCAGGCCCAGCGGACGGGTCACCGGCGGCTCGGCGCGGGCGAGGCAGCCGATGCGTTCGCACAGCCGGCAAGCGGGACCGACCGGCGTGGCGGCGCCCTGTCCGGCCTTTGCCAGCAGCCCGGCGCCATAGACGATCTCGTCGCGAAAGCCGATATCGCAGCCCAACAGCAGCGCGGTGCGGCGCGGACGCTCGGAGAACGAACCCTGCGGCCCTTCGAGCGTGCGTGCGATGCAGAGGAACTCGGCGCCGTCGGGCATTTCCACCGCCTCCACCAGGATTTGGCCAGGCGAAGCGAAAGCGGCATGGACCGGCAGTTTCGGGCAGCCGCCGCCAAAGCGGCTTTGCGGAAAGCCCTGGCCGCCGGCCTTGCGGAAGCGGTTGCCGGCATTGTCGACCTCGAGCATGAAGAACGGGACCCCGGACAAGCCAGGACGCTGCAGCATGGTCAGGCGGTTCGCCGCCTGTTCGAAGGAGACGCCGAAACGCGAGCGCAGCACATCGATATCGTAACGAGCCCGCACGGCGGCGGCATGAAAGGCCTGATAGGGCATCATCAAGGCATTGGCGGCGTAGCGGCCGAACTCGAAGCGGGCGAGCCGGCGGGCTTCGTCCGTACCGAGCTTCAGCGCCTGAATTTCGCCGGCGATCGCGACCGTCATGCGGATCAGGCAGGCCTCCATGGCGACTTCGCGCAACTGGTCGAACGGCGACAGCCGCTCCGATAGAAAAAGACGCTGCGAATGACGGTCATAACGGCGGCGCCAGTTCGGCATGGTGGCGACCGGCAGCACCTTGACGACGATGCCATACTCGCGCTTCAGCCACGCCTTCAGCGCGCCGAACAGATCGTCGCCGGGGTCGAGCACCGAGGTGAAGGCCTCGGCCTCTTCCTCCAGTGCTGCAAAATGGTTCGGCCGGCGCTCGAAAATCTCGTGCACTTCGTCGATCGGCAGCCGCGCACCGGACAGCGCCGTGGCGCGGCCCTCGCGCGCCAGAAGCTCGTTGAGATCGGACAGCCGCTCGGCCTGCTCGCGGTAAGCGCGAAACAGTTTTATCATCGCAGCCGATGCGTTGGGGGCTGCCTCGGCCAGTTCGATCAGTTCCTGGTCGCCCGGCAGCTCACCGGCAAGCAGCGGGTCGCCGAACACTTCCTTCAAGGCCGAGATCGACCCTCTCGCCTCACCCTGCAATTCATGCGGGTCGACCTTGTAGACAGAGGCCAGCTTCAGGATCAGTTGCACCGTCAGCGGCCGCTGGTTGCGCTCGATCAGGTTGAGATAGGACGGCGAGATGCCGAGCCCCTCGGCCATCGCCGTCTGGGTCAGGCCTCTGGCGATGCGGATGCGGCGGATGCGCGGCCCGGCGAATATCTTCTGGTCGGCCATCGGCTTTCCTTGACAGGAATTTACACGACTTGCGAGCGATGAACGGCGCACCATCTTTTACAATCATGACAGATTTACAGCGATAAGCAGTCAAACACAACACAGGTTTTCTCTTATTTTCTACCAGAAATAGCGGTTTCCCTCGCTCTCGTCGCGGCGCAATGTAAATGATGTCACACACAGACGACGCACACTATCCAGGGCGCGGCGTTTCAAGACACTGGCATCGGATTGATCTGGAGTGACCAATGACTGATTTTTACAATCTTGTCCCATCCGCACCCGAAGGCCGCTTCGACAGCATCGAACGAGCCTATTCGCCGGACGATGTGAAGCGGCTGCGCGGGTCGGTCCAGATACGCCAGAGTCTTGCCGAAATGGGCGCCAACCGGCTGTGGAAGCTCATCCACGAGGAAGACTTCGTCAATGCACTCGGCGCCATGTCGGGCAACCAGGCGATGCAGCAGGTGCGTGCCGGGCTGAAGGCAATCTATCTCTCGGGCTGGCAAGTCGCCGCCGACGCCAACACCGCGTCGGCCATGTATCCGGACCAGTCGCTCTATCCCGCCAATGCGGCGCCCGAACTGGTCAAGCGCATCAACCGCACGCTGCAGCGCGCCGATCAGATCGAGACCTCGGAAGGCAACGGCCTGTCGGTCGACACCTGGTTCGCGCCGATCGTCGCCGATGCCGAGGCCGGCTTCGGCGGACCGCTCAACGCCTTCGAGATCATGAAGGCGTTCATCGAGGCCGGCGCTGCCGGCGTCCACTATGAGGACCAGCTGGCCTCTGAGAAGAAGTGCGGCCATCTCGGCGGCAAAGTGCTGATCCCGACCGCCGCGCATATCCGCAACCTCAACGCGGCGCGTCTGGCGGCCGACGTGATGGGCACGCCGACGCTAGTCGTGGCACGCACCGATGCGGAAGCGGCAAAGCTTCTGACCTCCGACATTGACGAGCGCGACCAGCCTTTCGTCGACTACGATGCCGGCCGCACGGTTGAAGGCTTCTACCAGGTCAGGAACGGCATCGAACCGTGCATCGCGCGCGCCATTGCCTATGCGCCGCATGCCGACCTGATCTGGTGCGAAACATCCAAGCCCGATCTGGCGCAGGCCAAGAAATTCGCCGAAGGCGTGCGCAGGCATCATCCGGGCAAGCTGCTCGCCTATAATTGCTCGCCGTCGTTCAACTGGAAGAAGAACCTCGACGACGCGACGATCGCCAAGTTCCAGCGCGAGCTCGGCGCCATGGGCTACAAGTTCCAGTTCATCACATTGGCCGGGTTCCACCAGCTCAATTTCGGCATGTTCGAGCTGGCCCGCGGCTACAAGGCGCGGCAGATGGCCGCCTATTCCGAGTTGCAGGAAGCCGAGTTCGCGGCCGAAGTCCACGGCTACACCGCGACCAAGCACCAGCGCGAGGTCGGCACCGGCTATTTCGACGCCGTGTCGATGGCAATCAGCGGCGGCCAGTCGTCGACCACCGCCATGCATGAATCGACCGAGCACGTCCAGTTCAAGCCGGCAGCGGAATGAACCGATCGACATAACCAACAGAGGAAACGCCCGAAGGGCAAGGGAGAAGAAAATGGCATCCATAAGCCGCGTCAAGGAACGTGCAGAAGAGCAGTCCACAACGATGAGTGTCGACCAACAGGCGACCATCCGCATGCTGGCCAACGACCTGCACAGGCTCAATCAATCGGTGATGAAGGCAGTCGAGGCCGGCGTCTCGGTGGAACTGGTGCGCTCGGCCCGGCATCATGGCGGCGACGGCAATTGGGGCGACCTGCTGATCCCGGTGATCGTCACGCAGAAGAGTCACGGCTGATCTTCCCTTACGGAAGCTTTGTGCTTGTGGAACCTATGGGCCCCGCCGCTCACTGGCCGATTTCAACGTCACCCGCGAGTTTTCAGCGCGGGTGACTTTCGCTTTTGAGCGTGAACTTAACTACAGTTCGAAAACAGAACTTGTCTCCGGGGTTTAATATTTCCGGCTATATTTCGCAGGTCCGTCATTTCAGCTTGACATGGCGGGCGATCTCACGCCAATTGGCTCTCGGATTTCAACCCTGCATTGAAGCAGCGCCGAGTGCCCGCCCCGCCCATGTGCCCTGTGAACCGCGAGACCGACACCGCCAAACATCTGAATTCGTCAAGCAGGGACGCGAACTCCGAGATATCAACGGATTTCTCCCACGTGCTGGTCGTTGGAAAATCGCCGATCAACCGGGTGGTGGTGTCGAAGATCGTCGAGAAGTCCGGACTGAAGCCGATCTCCGAGTCGCCCGAGATGGCGGCCAAGACATTGCGAACCCTCATTCCGGGCGCCGTCGTTCTCGATGGCGGCCCCGACAACGAGGACTGCCGCGCGCTGATGGCGGCCATCGACGCCTTGCGGCGGACATCTGGGCGGTCGCTCCCCAAGGTGATCCTGCTTTCAACCAAGACCGGCACGCCCGACAGCCTGGGTCTGTCGAGCGTGGTCGATGTGGTGGTAACCAAGCCGATCACCACCGAAAGGCTGCAGCCGGTGGTCGACCGGCTGATCAGTCTCGGGCGCGGCTGATCGCAATCCGCCCGAACGCGTGTGGGGCGGTCAGCCTTCCTTGCCGATGCTCTCGATCAAAGCCGGCAGTTCGCCAAGATCGACAAGCTGACGAAAACGCGGTGCCTCGACCGGCGGCTCGACGTGTTCGAGCACCCAGGTCAGCTCGTGCGGCACATACACACCCCAGCTGCCGGCCTCGATGGCCGGCACCACGTCCGACTTGAGCGAATTGCCGACCATCATGCTGGTCTGCGGGCTGCCGTGACGGCCAAAGATCCTGGCATAGGTGGCGGCGCTCTTGTCGCTGACGATCTCGACGGCATCGAACAGGTCGCCAAGGCCGGACGCCGCCAGCTTGCGCTCCTGGTCGAACAGATCGCCCTTGGTGATCAGCACCAGATGGTAGGCGCCGGCGAGCTTTTCGACTGTCTCGCGCGCATGCGGCAGCGCCTCGACAGGATGGCCGAGCATGTAGCGGCCGGCGGCAAGGATTTCGGCGATCGTCGAGGCCGGCACACGGCCATCGGTCACTTCTATCGCCGTTTCGATCATCGACAAGGTAAAGCCCTTGATGCCGAAGCCGTAGACGGCAAGGTTGCGCTTCTCGGCCTCCAGCAGCCGTGCCGAAATGTGCTCGGCCTCGCCATGGTCGGCGAGCAGGGTTGCAAAATGCTTCTCGGTCAGGCGGAAGAACTGTTCGTTCTGCCATAGGGTATCGTCGGCGTCGAAGCCGATAGTGGTCAATTTGCCTGGCATACGGTGTCTTCTGCTGCTCGATCTGCGGGAGGTTGACCCTAATCTGCGTGGCGCGATTTTCAACCAGGAAGGCGAAGACAGGCAGCTCCCCTTCCCTTCCATCACCGGCAACGGCTATACTCCCAAATCCGCAACCCAAACTGGTGAATGATGCCGCCTGCGAAAAAGGAAGTCCGTCCGTCGACCCGCGGAGGACGCGTCCGAACGCCTGCCTTCGTGAAAAATCAACGCGGCGTGAAGAACTGGAAGGAAGTCAGCGCCTGGCTGGAATGGCGCGGCATCGAAGACATAGAATGCATCACGCCTGATCAGGCTGGCGTCGCGCGCGGCAAGATGATGCCGTCGAAGAAATTCACTTCCAACACCTCGCTGGCGCTGCCATCGGCAGTGTTCATGACGACGATTTCGGGCGGCTATCCCGAGGACGGCAACGGTTTCCACTATCCGGAGGATGATGGCGACCTGAAGCTGATGCCGGATCTGTCGACGTTGACCGTCGTGCCCTGGGAAGAAGACCCGACGGCCGCCGTCATCTGCGACCTCGTCCATCAGGATGGCCGTTCGGTCGAGTTCACGCCGCGCAACGTCCTGAAGCGCGTGGTAGCAGCCTATGACAAGCGCGGGCTGAAGCCGGTGGTGGCGCCCGAGATCGAATTCTATCTGGTGCGCAAGAACCCCGACCCGGATTATCCGCTGACCCCACCCGTCGGGCGTTCCGGACGGGCAATCGGCGGCGGCGCCGGCTATTCGATCGCCGGCGTCAACGAGTTCGACGAACTGATCGACGACATCTACCATTTCTCCGAAAGCCAGGGCCTGGAGATCGACACGCTGATCCACGAGGAAGGCGCCGGCCAGCTCGAGATCAATCTGCGTCACGGCGATCCGGTCGAGCTCGCCGATCAGGTGTTCATGTTCAAACGCACCATTCGCGAGGCAGCGCTGAAGCATGAGATCTATGCCACCTTCATGGCCAAGCCGATCCAGGGCCAGCCAGGTTCTGCCATGCACATCCACCAGTCGATCATCGACAAGAAGACCGGGCTGAATATCTTTTCGGCGAAGGACGGCTCGGAAACCGACGACTTCTTCCATTTCATCGGCGGCATGCAGAAGCATGTGCCGAACGCACTGGTGATGTTTGCTCCCTACGTCAATTCCTACCGCCGGCTGACGCAGTCGGCCTCGGCGCCGGTCAACAACAAATGGGGCTATGACAACCGCACCACGGCGTTCCGCGTGCCGCGCTCGGATCCGGCGGCGCGGCGTGTCGAAAACCGCATCCCGTCTTCCGACGCCAACCCCTATCTGGCGCTGGCGGCCTCACTTGCCTGCGGGCTGATCGGCATCACCAACAAGATCAAGGCCGAGCCTCCGGTGCTGACCACCGCAAACGCCGATGAGATCGACCTGCCACGCGGCCTGCTCGAAGCCGTCGACCTTTTCGAAGGCGACGAGGAACTATGCGCTCTTCTGGGCAAGTCCTTCGCCGCAACCTATGCAGCGATCAAGCGGGCGGAGTTCGAGACCTTCATGGAAGTGATCAGCCCGTGGGAGCGGGAGTATCTGTTGCTCAACGTGTGAGCGGCGACTTCGTCGTGTGAATGGTGAATAGTGAATGGTGAGTAGTTTCATATTGGATGGATGAGCGCAGACGTCGTGCGTCTCGCAGCCATTCACCATTCACCATTGGCTGGTGTCCCCATGCCTTACCAATCACCTATCTCCCCCGGTCGCTCCTGGTACGAAGACACAGCCGGACCACGCCCTGAGTACCCTGCCCTGGACGGCGACCGCAGCTGCGACGTCGTCGTCGTCGGCGGTGGCTTCACCGGGCTGTCGGCGGCCGCTCATTTGGCGAAGGCGGGAGCCGACGTCGTTCTGATCGAAGCGCATCGCTTCGGCGACGGCGCTTCAGGGCGCAATGGCGGCCAGCTCGGCACGGGCCAGCGCGCCTGGGCCGAAGAGATGGAGGCCGAATACGGCTTCTCCCGCGCCAAGGCGCTGTTCGACCTTGCCGAAGAGGCGAAAGCGCACCTGCTCGAATTCGCCGCCGTCAACCAGATCGACATCGACTATATGCCGGGCCAGTTGTCCGTGGCGCACAAGCCGCGTTATCTCGACGACTACAAGGCACATGCCGAGATCATGGCCGGCCGCTTCAATTATCCGCACATCGCCTTCATGGATGCCAGGGAAACGGCCGAACGGCTGGGCTCCACACGCTACTTCGGCGGCACCCGCGACACCGGCACCGGACACATCCACCCGATGAAGCTGGTGATCGGCACGGCAAAGGTCGCGGCAGCGGCCGGCGCGCACCTGTTCGAGCAGACACTATCGACCGGTGTTACCTCCAGCGGCGGTAAGGTCAGGGTGACGACTTCGAGAGGAATCATCACCGCCCAGAAATGCCTGATCGGTGTAAATGCCTATGGCGGCACGCTCGAGCCGGTGAGTGCCGCGCACATCATGCCCATCGGTTCGTTCATCGGCGCGACGGTGCCGCTGGGCGTCGATTCGAAAGTGCTGCCGGGCGGCGAGGCGGTCGACGATTCGCGTTTCGTCGTGCGTTATTTCCGCAAATCCAGGGATGGAAGGCTGCTGTTCGGCGGGCGCGAGGTCTATGGCGTCAACGATCCGAAGGACATCCATGTCCATATCCGCCGGCAGATAGCCGAGCTTTATCCGGAACTGAGCGATGTCGAGATCACCCATGGCTGGGGCGGCTATGTCGGCATCACCATGCCCAGGAAACCGTTCGTGCGCGAGGTGATGCCCAATGTGATCTCGGCCGGAGGCTATTCCGGCCACGGCGTGATGCTGTCGAACTTCTTCGGCAAGCTCTATGCCCAGACCGTCGCCGGCAACCGCGACAGACTGAAGCTGATCGAGGACCTGAACATCCCGGCTTTTCCCGGCGGCCGGCGATTTAGAACGCCATTATTGTTCTTGGCACTGAACTGGTTTGCCCTGAGGGACCGAATATAGAGAAAGTATCTCATATCGGCCGTGGCTGGTACTGAGCTGATTCTATTGAGCTGTTGGTTGCCGCAGCGAGACGTTGCAGAATCCTTAACAAGAGCGCACAATTCCCCTGAGGGCGCACTGATGCCACAATCAAGGGCAAAGGATGCCGGTTCTGGGCGATTGAACGGGGATTTCTGCGGGCCTGCCCGCTTTGTTGTTGGGACCGATGCCGATCGAATGCCGGGCTGCCGGCGCCGATCGAAAGAACACCGGCTCATCTTTTGGAGGTGGCAAGAGTGAACGAGCCCTTCAGTTTCGGCGCGCCGGAACGTCGGCGCTTCGCCATGCAATTCGGCTATGACATGCGGCCCTCCTTCTGGCAGGGGGTGCGCACGAATTCGCATCTGGTGATCGCCGCGGTCGGCACCGCAGCGCTGCTTGGCGTGGCGGGCATAGCGCTTTGGCTGGCGTTGCCGGCCAGCGACCGGCAAGCGATCGCCAGCACACAGCAGAACGTTCCGACTTTTCCGGTCAAGACGACCAAGATTGCCCCGGTCGCGGCCACGGCTGCCGCGGTAGCGGCGCCACAAGCCGCGCGCAAGGGCGATGCGGTTTCATCGACGGTCGCTGCCGGTGGGGCTGCCATGCCGCCGCTGTCGGCGAACGATCCGCGCTGGACTGCGGCGCAATCCAACAGCGACCCTGCCGCGACGCCATCCGATCAGGCGCCTGCCGAGCAGGCTGCCGCCAAACCGTCTGATGCCGCGGCATTCGAAGAACCGGCGGCGCAGAGCGACGCCACGACGCAGCTGTCAAAGGTCGCTGCTCCCGCCAATGACGACGACGCCGAGACCGCCGCCATACCGACGCCAAAACCGCAACTTCCAAACGAGCAATCTTCCGCCGCAACGGACGATACCCAGGCCAAGGCCAAGCCACAGAAGGTGGCTGCTGCCGCCGGCACCGGACGCATCCTCAGGGCGGTGACAATGCGCAGCGGTCCGCAGAAAAACGCCGCCGCCATGGGGACCGTGCCCGCCAAGTCGTCGGTGCAGGTGATGAGTTGCAAGAAATGGTGCCAGATCGTCTACAACGGCAAGCGCGGCTGGATCTACAAGAGCTACATCAAGACCGGGGATTGAGACGCAAGCCGCCAAATTCTGGTCAGCCGCCGAGCAGCCATCTGAAACGGTGTCTTCTGCGAGCAAGTTTGCGCTTCGCCAGGAAATCCCTCTGTTCCTCGAACGGCACCTCGTAGAGGCCGCACATTTGGCAGCTTTCCGACTTGCGGCATATCGGGACCCAGCATTTGACGTCGTGTGTCCAGGCGAGCGCGATCCTTTCCAGATGAAGGTTGGACGAACTTTTCAGCAGAATCAGTTCTCCTGGGACTGCCGTCCGTTTGATATGATCCGAAACTTCCTTGGCAGTGCGAAGCTCAATGAAACGGCCGCTGTCGCGGTCGGCCTGGCTGGCGCGCGAGCGATGCGCATTGTCGCCGGTATAAATGACCTCATCGGCGATTTCGCGCGCGATGTTGTAGGCGGCGCCGTATTTCCTCGACGAGCCGGCGTAGTCGGATATCTGCCCCAGCACAATGCGCTTGCGAGCACCCTTGGCCTTTGCAATCATCTCCAGAGCAATGTTGAGCGAATGCCAGGGCGCTTTGGCCGTATCGACCAGGAATTTCGGACCCGCGGATACCTCTTGCACCGTAGAGCGGTTGGGCAGTGGTGCAAACGATGCCGTTCTCGCTACGACTTGCTCTGGCGGGACGCCAAGTTCCAAGGCGGCGGCAACAGCCGCTGCAGTCGGTAGCCAGAATTGCTCGCCGGGAAAAGGCGCTTGAATATTCAGGCTGCCATCGCGCCAATGAAGGGTGAACCGCAGCAATTCCGGATACGCGGCATGCACGTCACTCACGCGGTAGTCTGCCTCGCCGGACTGGCCGAAGGTCGCAATCCGGCATTTCGCGCCAGACGCCATGCCGATCACCAGTGGGTCATCGCAATTGAGAACCGCAAGTCCATCAGGTTGGAGTGCCCCGACCAGCGCCCGCTTCTCTCCCGCCACAGCTTCCAGAGTCTTGAACTTGCCGAAATGCTCCAGACGGATCATCGTAACCACCGCCACACTCGGCTTCAGCATCTGCGCCATGGCGCTGATCGTGCCGAAGTCGGAAGCGCCGGCTTCGAAAACGACGTAATCGACTTTGCCGGCCTTCCTCAGGCGCTTGTAAAGCGTTCGGATGAGCGCAGGCATTGTATTGGCCTGGGCCTGTAGATGCACCTTGCCTTGGGCGGCCAGTATGTGTGCAAGCAGGCTGGTGGATGTGGATTTGCCGGAGCTGCCGGTGATGCCGATGAACGTCGCCTTGTTACGCGCCCGCACCCAGCGCGCCTGCAGCCGTCGCAGCGCCCAGCCCAAGTCCTTGCGAATTTTCAGCAATTCCAGTTTCACACCCCGCCAGCTTTTAGCCCAGCCTAATATGCGTCGTGCCAAGTTCCAGAGTCAAACGGGCGCTGGCGTGCTTCAGCCAAAGATTCTAGCGGCCGAGGAGCCGCAGCAGTCTGTGCTTGCGGCGCTTCGATTTTCTCTGCGCCACAAACTCACGGTGCTGCTCAAACGGCACTTCATAGAGGCCGCATTGCTCGCATCCCTCGGTCTTGCCGCATACCGAAACCCAGCACTGGACGTCGTGGGTCCAGGCAAGAGCGACACGCTCGAGGTGCAGATTGGACGAGCTCTTGAGCAGGATCAACTCGTCACGCTGCGCGGTTTGGGCGATGTAGTCCGACACTTCCCTGGCCGTGCGCAATTCGATGAAGCGGCCGCTGTCGCGATCTGCCTGGTTCGCCTTGGAGCGATGGGCATGATCGCCGGCATAAATCACCTGGTCTGCAATCTCGCGCGCGCTGCTGTAGGCTTGGGCATATCTGTTATTCGAGCCGGAAAAATCCGATAGCTGGCCAAGAACGATACGTTTTCGCCCGAATGTCGATCCGGCTACCATGTCGAAGGCAAGGCTCAGCGAATGCCAGGGCGCCTTTGCGGCATCCACGATGAAGTGGGGGCCGCCCGCGGGGACGAGCACCTGGCCGCGATTTTCCAGAGGCTGGAACGTCGCGGTTCTGTCCTTGACCATCTGCGCAGGCACGCCCAGTTCAAGAGCGGTTGCAACCGCCGCTGACGTCGGCAGCCAGAAATGCTGGCCGGGGAACGACGTCTCGATATCGAGCACACCGCCGCGCCAGTGGAGCGAGAACCGCAACGGCTTGGGATAGGCTGCCTCGATATCGCTGACGCGATAATCCGCCTGCTCCGATGTGCCGAATGTGACGGAACGGCAATAGCTCGCCGAGGCCATGCCCATCACAAGAGGGTCATCGGCATTGAGCATCGCGAAGCCGCCCGGCTCCAGCGCCGCGACTAGGGCGCTCTTTTCTCGAGCGACGTTTTCCACAGTCTTGAAACTGGCCCGATGCTCCAGCCGGACCATTGTGACAACAGCCACGTCGGGGCGAAGCAACTCGGCCATGGGCTTCATTGTATCCGGGCCGAATGCAGCAGCCTCGAAGACGACGTAGTCGGTTTTGCCGCCCTTTCCCATTCGCCTGGATAGGGTCGAGACCAACACCTTCATAGTGTTGGCCAGAACCTGTGTGTGGACCGAACCGTGGCCAGCCAGGATGTGTCCAAGCAGGCTTCCCGCCGTCGTCTTGCCGGAGCTTCCGGTAACGCCGATGAAAATTGCCTTGCTTCGCGCCCGCGCACGCGTGGCCAGGTAAAGCCGCAGCCGCCATCCCAGATCATAGCGACTTTTCTGCTGCCTGATCTTCATCACCCGCCAACACTATCCACGATCCCGTTATGCCTTTCGGGTGATCGAGAAGTCAAACTGGGGTCCGGCGTGACGACGTCAACTGTTCGTTCCTCGGCCGGCCGGCGCACCGATGCGAACTTTTGCCGACGTTGCTCTGTCTGCCGTGCATTGCGAACAGCGAGGTACTTCCCGAATTGCTCAAATGCAGCGGCCGCCGTCGACCTCCAGCGCCACGCCGGTGATGAAGGCGGCTTCGTCCGACGCAAGCCAAAGCGCAGCGTTGGCGATATCGAGCGGCGTCGACAGACGGCCGAGCGGTATCGAGGCACGGAATTTCTCGCGGATCTCGGGCGTGTCAGTGCCCATGAATTTCTCCAGCATGCCGGTCTCGCCGGCGACCGGGCAAAGGCAGTTCACGCGGATGTTCTTGGGCGCGAGTTCGACCGCCATCGACTTGGTCGCGGTGATCGCCCAGCCCTTCGAGGCATTGTACCAGGTGAGCCCCGGACGCGGCCGCAGACCGGCGGTCGAAGCCGTGGTCAGGATGACGCCGCCGCCCTGCCGCTCCATGATCGGCACCACGGCAAGTGCGGCGTGGTAGATCGCCTTCATGTTGACTGAAGTGATCAGGTCGAAGGTCGCCTCGTCGACGTCGAGCATGTCGCCATTGCGATGGGTGTAGCCGGCATTGTTGACCATGATATCGATGCGGCCGAAGGCGCTTTTTGCGGCATAGACCATCTCGTCGAATTCGGAACGCTGCGAAACGTCGGTCTGGGTCCAGATCGCGGCCTGGCCGATCTCTGCTGCAACGCGCTCCGCGCCCTTGGCGTTGAGGTCGGCGACGACGACCTTGGCGCCCTCTTCGGCAAAGCGCCTGGCCATGCCTTCGCCGAAACCTGACGCAGCACCCGTGATGACGGCAACCTTGTTTTCCAGACGCATGCTTTTTCCGCTCATTGAAGACCCACCTCGCAAGCGCATTTTTCCTTTTTGTTTGATGCGTGTCTGTCTCCCAGAACCGCTTCGCACTTCTGGGCGACACGCATTAGCTTTCGTCACATTCCCGCTTTATGTTGCAGGCGCGAAAGCCCCGGGACCATCGCTTGACGAAAAGCCTCCGGGTGGCAGCCAGTGTCAAGGCACATTTGGAGCGAATCAATATGCAGTGATTTGGCCTTGATGTGACACCATGGCACTGGATAGTTTAAATCGATTAGATTATATCCTGCCGCGTCACAGCGAGCGGCGTCAAAGCGGACAGACCATGACCAGCCAGATCATTCCCGTCGAGCCTTTCGACTTCGTCATTTTCGGCGGCACCGGCGACCTGTCGGAACGCAAGCTGCTGCCCTCGCTCTACCACCGCCAGCGCGACCACCAGTTTTCCGAGCCGACCCGCATCATCGGCACCTCGCGCTCCAAGATGAGCGACGAGGAATTCCAGGCTTTCGCCAAGCAGGCGATTTCCCAGCATGTGAAGCCGGCCGACATCGACGCCGAGGAACTCAAGACATTTCTTGCCCGGCTGTCCTACGTATCGGCCGACGCGACGACGGGTGCCGGCTTCGACAAGCTGAAAAAGGCGATCGGCGAAAGCGACCGCATCCGCGCTTTCTATCTGGCGGTGGCGCCGGCGCTGTTCGGCGACATCTCGCACCAGCTGAAAGCCCACAATCTCATCACGCCGAATTCACGCATCGTGCTGGAGAAGCCGATCGGCCGCGACCTCGATTCGGCGCGCAAGCTTAACGACGTGGTTGGAGACGACTTCCACGAAAGCCAGATCTTCCGCATCGACCACTATCTCGGAAAGGAGACGGTGCAGAATCTGATGGCGCTGCGCTTTGCCAACGCGCTCTATGAGCCGCTTTGGAATTCTGCCCATATCGACCATGTGCAGATCACGGTAGCCGAGACCGTCGGTCTTGAAGACCGCGTCACCTACTACGACAAGGCCGGCGCGCTGCGCGACATGGTGCAGAACCACATGCTGCAGCTGCTCTGTCTGGTTGCCATGGAAGCGCCATCGTCGATGGATGCCGATGCCGTGCGCGACGAGAAGCTGAAGGTGCTGCGGGCGCTGAAGCGCATCAACGGCAATGAGGCACCCAAGCACACCGTGCGCGGCCAATACCGCGCCGGCGCCTCTGCAGGCGGCGCGGTGAAAGGCTATGTCGAGGAACTTGGCAAAGACAGCTCCACCGAGACCTTCGTCGCCATCAAGGCCGAGATCGGCAATTGGCGCTGGGCCGGCGTGCCATTCTATCTCAGGACCGGCAAAAGGCTGGCGACCCGCGTTTCGGAAATCGTCATCGAGTTCAAGCCGATCCCGCATTCGATCTTCGGCGACAGCGCCGGGCCGATCTCAGCCAACCAACTGGTGATCCGGCTGCAGCCCGACGAAGGCGTCAAGCAGTTCATCATGATCAAGGATCCAGGCCCGGGCGGCATGCGGCTGCGCCAGATTCCGCTCGACATGAGCTTTGCAACATCTTTCGACGGCCGCGCGCCGGACGCCTATGAACGGCTAATCATGGATGTTATCCGCGGCAACCAGACGCTGTTCATGCGCCGCGACGAGGTCGAGGCGGCATGGAAGTGGATCGACCCGATCCAGAACGCCTGGGAAAGCGCCAGGCAGGAGGCGCAAGGCTATACGGCCGGCACATGGGGTCCCTCGGCCTCGATTGCGCTGATCGAACGCGACGGGCGGACATGGCACGAAAGCAGTTGAGCGAGCCCGTCTATAACTGGAACGGCTTTGCCGGGCGCCAGGACTTGGCGGCAGCCCTTGCCGGCAATGTCGCGGCGCGCCTGACCAAGGCCATCGACGAGCGCGGCACGGCCCTGCTTGCCGTTTCCGGCGGCACCACGCCGGCAAAGTTCTTTGCAGCACTTTCGGCCATTCCGATCGCCTGGAACAAGGTGACGGTGACGCTGGTCGACGAACGGTTCGTGCCGGCCTCCTCGCCGCGCTCGAATGCGGGGCTGGTGGCGGCCAACCTGCTCCAGAACAAGGCGGCTGCCGCGCACTTCGTGCCGCTCTACCATGAGGCGGCAAGCATCGAGACCGCCGCGGCGGCCGACGATGCGGCGCTGAAGGCTCTGCCCTGGCCCCTCGATGTCGTCGTGCTCGGCATGGGCGGCGACGGCCACACCGCCTCGTTCTTTCCCGACGCCGAGAATCTCGGCGATTTGCTCGACCCGGCCTCATCAAGGATCGTGCTGCCGGTTCACGCGGCAAGCGCCGGCGAACCCCGGTTGACGCTGCCGCTGGCGCGGATCGTCGGCGCCGGCTTCATCGCGCTGCATATAGAAGGCGAGGACAAGCGCACCGCCTTCGACGGTGCGATGGGACCGGGTGCGAAAAAGCCCATCCGCAAAGTGCTCGAAGCGGCACCCACCCCGGTAGAGGTGTTCTGGGCACCCTGATTTCACGCAAAGTAGTCCCGGCAGACGGTGGAGGACGTTCTTCCGGGGCTCGAAAGGACCGACCATGACAGCCAGACGCGACATCGAAGCCATCACGGAACGCATCCGCCAACGCTCGAAAGCCGGCCGCGAGCGCTATCTGGGCCGCATCGCCGAGGCGTCCAGCCGCACCGCCAACCGGGGCGTCCTGTCTTGCGGCAACCTCGCGCATGGCTTTGCCGTCTGCAGCCCGTCTGAAAAGCTGGCGCTCGGCGCCGACAAGGTGCCGAACCTCGGCATCATAACCTCCTACAATGACATGCTGTCGGCGCATCAGCCCTTCGAAACCTTCCCGGCGCTGATCAAGGAAGCCGCGAAGGAAGTTGGCGGCATCGCGCAAGTGGCCGGCGGCGTGCCCGCCATGTGCGACGGCGTGACCCAGGGACAGCCCGGCATGGAGCTGTCGCTGTTTTCGCGCGACGTGATCGCCATGTCGGCGGCGATCGGCCTGTCGCACAACATGTTCGACGCCGCCGTCTATCTCGGCGTCTGCGACAAGATCGTGCCGGGGCTGGTGATTGCAGCCCTCACCTTTGGCCATCTGCCGGCGGTGTTCGTGCCGGCAGGGCCGATGACGACGGGCCTCCCCAATGACGAGAAGGCCAAGGTCCGCCAGCTCTATGCCGAGGGCAAGGCCGGACGCGCAGAACTGCTCGAAGCGGAGTCCAAATCCTATCACGGGCCGGGCACCTGCACGTTCTATGGCACCGCCAATTCCAACCAGATGCTGATGGAGATCATGGGCCTGCATACGCCCGGCGCGTCCTTCGTCAATCCAGGCACGCCGCTGCGCGACGCGCTGACGCGCGAGGCGACCAGGCGAGCCCTGGCGATCACCGCGCTCGGCAACGCCTACACGCCGGTCGGCCGCATGATCGACGAGCGCTCTTTGGTCAATGGCGTCGTCGGCCTGCACGCCACCGGCGGCTCTACCAACCACACCATCCATCTCATCGCCATGGCCGCGGCGGCCGGCATCACGCTTACCTGGCAGGACATTTCCGACCTGTCGGAAGCGGTGCCGCTTCTCGCGCGCGTCTATCCGAACGGGCTTGCCGACGTGAACCATTTCCATGCCGCCGGCGGGCTCGGCTTCCTGATCCGCGAATTGCTCGACGAAGGCATCCTGCATGAGGATGTGCAGACGGTATGGGGCGAAGGCCTGAGGCCCTATGCGGTCGAGGCCCGGCTCGGCGAAGATGGCGGCGTCGTGCGTGAAGCCTCGCCGCTGCAGAGCGGTGACGAGAAGGTGCTGGCGCCGTTCAAGAAGGCCTTCCAGCCGACCGGCGGCCTGAAAGTGCTCGCCGGCAATCTCGGCCACGCCGTCATCAAGACGTCCGCCGTGAAGCCGGAACGCCGCGTCATCGAGGCGCCGGCCAAGGTGTTCGACAGCCAGCAGGGACTGAACGAAGCCTTCAAGGCCGGCACGCTGACCGGCGACTTCATTGCCGTCATCCGCTTCCAGGGCCCGAAGGCCAACGGCATGCCGGAACTGCACAAGCTGACAACCGTGCTCGGCATCCTGCAGGATCGCGGCCAGCGCGTCGCGCTGGTCACGGACGGGCGCATGTCTGGCGCTTCCGGCAAGGTGCCGGCGGCGATCCATGTAACGCCGGAAGCGGTCGAGGAAGGACCGATCGCCAGGATCCATGACGGCGACATCATCCGGCTCGACGCCGATGCCGGCACGCTGGAAGTGCTGGTGCCGGGGCCCGAGCTCGCGCTGCGCCGCACGGCCGACATCGATCTCATCGGCAACGAGTTCGGTTTCGGCCGCGAGCTGTTCGCCGGTTTCCGCCAGTTGGTCGGCCGCGCCGACCATGGCGCCAGTGCTTTCGGCACTGCCTGAGGCATCATTGCCTATTTTGTAAAAAGGGCGGCTCGAGCTCGGTTTGAGGCCGCCCTTTGGTGAGGGATGGATGGAGATTACGGCTGAACCGTAATCTCGCTCCGTTCGCCGGCCTTGACCGTCACCGGCATTTCCTTGTCATGGCCTTGATCGGACATGTGGCGGAGGACGACATAGTCGCCGGCCGGGATAGTCTGCTGCCAGGTGTCGCCATAGTTCAGGCCGAGCGCCTTGCGGTTGCCCTGGATATCCTTCTTCGACGACAGCACCTCGATCGAATAGGCGCCCGGCGCCGACATCACCAGCACGCCGGCATCGAGCGTCACCTTGACGTCCTTGACGTCGCCAACCTTGACGCTGAAAGGCTGCTCGACGGTTGCGAGCTCAAGCGAGGTGACCGCGACATAGTCGTCCGGCGGCAGCCAGAATTTGCTGTCGGGCCCATAGGAGTGGGCGACATCGTCACGCGAGCCGTCGATCTTTTTCTTGGCCTTGACGATCTGGACGCTGATGCCCGAGGAGTCGGCCTTGTCGCCGCCTGCAGTGTAGTAGGCGTTGACGGCGGCATGGCCGACGCCGACGACTATGTCTTTTTCCACAGTCTGCCCGGCGGCGAGCTGGATGTTCTCGGTCACCGAGCCGCTGCCGATCGCAACCGTCACCTTCTGCTCACCAGCCGGCACGATGATCCTGGTGTCGCCATAGTGGGTGGTGCTGCCGCCCGGGAAGGCGAAATCGACATGGGCTTCGTCACTGATCTCGGCGCCCTGGCTTGGCTTCGGATGGATGAGCATGGTGCCGGCGTTCAAGGTGAAGAGCGGCTTGTAGACCTGGCCCGCCTCGATCTTGACCTTCTGTTCCGCCCGAGCTTCGTCGGCGCGCGCGACGACGACATAGTCGCCCGGCTCGAGATTGGCCTCGTAGTTGTTGTACTGGGTGGTGACGGCCTCGCCGTGCGTGCCATCGGCCTTGGCCTTGTAGACCTCCCAGGCATTGCCGTCGGTGATCGGATCGCCGCCTTCGGCCATGACCACGCTCGGGATGAAATTGAATTCGGGCTTTGCCGGTTCAGGGGCTGGAGCTGGCGCTGGCGCCGGTGCGGGTTCAGGTGCCGGCGCGGCGACGGTTTCGATCAGTGCTTGCTGCAGCGCCTTCTCGTCCGAGGCCTGGATATATTTGCCGCCGGTGTTGTCGGCGAGGCAGGCGATCTGCTTGCCCTCGTCAGCGGTCAGGCCGAAGCCGACGACGTCGACGGTGAAATCGACGCCTGAGGCCTCCAGTTCCCCGCCCAGCGCGCACGGGTCACCTTCGCAGGTTTCAAGCCCATCGGTGATGAGAACCACGGTCGCCTTGTCCTCGGTGTATTTCAGAGCTTCGGCCGCCTGCTTGACGGCTGCGGTCAGCGGCGTCTTGCCGAGGAATTTCAGGCTGTCGGCAGCGGCCGAAATGGCGCTAGCCGAGCCGGCTTGCGGCGGCACGATCAGCTCGATGTCGTCGCAGCTGCCCTTTTCGCGGTGGCCATAGGCCATGAAGCCGATCTCGTCGTCGCCCGGGACCGACTGCAGTACGGTCCTCAGCGATTCGCGCGCGATCTCGAGCTTCGGCTTGCCGTCGATCTGGGCCCACATCGAGCCTGAAGCGTCAAGAATGATGATAACCTTGTTGGCGGCAAAGCCGAGCGAAGTCATCGACAAAAGGAGCAGCGCCGCAGCGACGCTCCGCAAAAGTCCCGCCATGGAAATCTCCTTGAGGCCGCCCTCTTATATGCGGCGGCAAGCTATTTGACGCCGCGTCCGGGCACAAGCCCCGGAGCGGGTCACGAACGGTTGCCGTGTAACAGGATCGGCGCCGGCCGAGGCCTGTTCCGAGGCCGGCTAAGCACCGCGTCAGTACGTGGTGCGCCGCTCTTCGGAAGGCGGACGGCCGAACTGCAGCCGGTAGCTCTGGGCAAAATAGGAGTGCGAGGTAAAGCCGGTGGCAATGGCCACGTCGAGGATCGGCATGTTGGTCTGGCGCAGCAGTTCGCGCGCCCGCTCAAGCCTGAGCCGCATGTAGTAACGACCGGGCGTGACGCTCAAATGGCGCAGGAACAAGCGCTCGACCTGGCGCACCGACAGGCCCGCCGATTTGGCAAGCTGCACGGCTGATAGCGGCTCGTCGAGATGGTCGGCCATCAGTTCGACGATGCGCCTTAGCTTCTCCGACTTGCCGGTCAGGTCGCGCTCCGGCCCGACGCGCTGGCGGTCGCCGGCGGAGCGGATGCGCTCATGCTGGAACTGGTTGGCAACGCCGTTGGCGAGGTTCGAGCCGAAGTCGCCACGCACGATCTCCAGCATCAGGTCGATCGAGGTCGTGCCACCGGCGCAGGTGTAGCGCTTGCGGTCGATCTCGAAGACGTTGCCGGTGCAGTTGATGTCGGGAAAGCGCTCGACGAAGCCGGCGCGGTTTTCCCAATGAATGGTGCAGCGATAACCTTCGAGCTGACCGGCTTCGGCCAGGAGGTAAGAGCCCACCGACAGCGCGCCGAGCGCATTGCCGCGCCGGCCCCAGCTGCGCAGCGCCGCCAGCACCTTGCTCTTGCCGGGGAACTCGACCGACAGGCCCACCGACACGAACAGGATATCGACGGGCGGCAAATCGGCGACGGCATAGTCGATCTTGAGCGGCAGGCCGTTGGAGGCCATGACGGGATCGCCGTCGGCCGAGACCGTCGTCCAGCCATAGAAATCGCGGCCGAGCAGGCGGTTGGCCGAGCGGAAGGTATCGATCGCCGCTGCCAGCGAAAACATCGAAAACTTGTCGACCAGCAGGAACGCGAATTGCCGGCCCCCTTGAACGGGATCATCCACGACCGGCCGTTCAGAGGGTACAGTAAGGTTCGGCAAAGAAGCTGCTTTCTGGGTCAGAAGGAAGGCCGCTTCAAGCCGGCCGCAAGGTAGGCTGAGGCTAACGTATTGGCCATCAGCATGGCAATGGTCATCGGTCCGACACCGCCGGGCACGGGGGTGATGGCGCCGGCGGCCTTGGCCGCTTCGGCATAGGCTACATCGCCCACGAGGCGGGTTTTGCCTTCGCCCTTCTCGGGTGCGGCAATGCGGTTGATCCCGACATCGATCACGGTGGCGCCGGGCTTGACCCAGTCGCCCTTGATCATTTCGGGCCGGCCGACGGCGGCAACCAGAATGTCGGCTGTGCGGGCCAGCGCCGGCAGATCCTTGGTGCGGCTGTGGGCAATGGTGACGGTGCAGTTGGCGGCAAGCAACAGATTTGCCATCGGCTTGCCGACGATGTTGGAGCGGCCGACGACGACCGCGTTGAGGCCGGAAAGATCCTTGCCGCGCACGCGTTCGATCAAAAGCATGGAGCCAGCCGGCGTGCAGGGCACGAAGGCTGTTTCGAGTTCGCCGGTGCCGAGCTTGCCGACATTGATGAAATGAAAGCCGTCGACATCCTTTTGTGGCGCGATGGCCTGGATGATCTTGCCGGCATCGATATGGGCGGGAAGCGGCAGCTGCACCAGAATGCCGTTGATGGCCGGATCGGCGTTGAGTTCGCCGATGATCTTCAGCAGTGCCGCTTCGGACGTGTCGGCCGGCAGTGTGTGCTGCAGCGAATGAAAGCCGCATTCCTTGGCGGTGCGCGACTTCGACGCGACATAGACCTGGCTTGCCGGATCCTCGCCGACGATGACCACCGCCAAGCCGGGCTGGGCCTTTCCCTTGGCGACCAGGTCCTCGGTCAAGGCCTTGACCTTCTGAACCACGTCTGCGGCGACGATCTTTCCGTCAATCACTTCGGCCATGAACCATCCTCGACATCATTCCAGCCAAGGCGCGGCGCGCGCCTTGAACGTTGCTTCGTGCATGTCGTTGTTCCAAACGTTCCGCCCATTCGGGTAAAGCCCGACGGCAGCGTTTTTTGGGCGCCATGCTGCGCGGCATTGTCACGAAATTTGGCCTAAGCAATCCCGTCAAAGCGCCGTCACATGCCGTAAACTCGAAACCGGCAGCTTTTATTCTGTGCTGACGGGCTCAGAGCGACTCATCCTTTCACGGAAAGGCTGAACCGCTCTATTTCTTGTTTTGACGCAATTCCCAAGGGAAAGCGCGCTACGCGCTTTTCCCGGGAAAACCGTTTCACACTTTTCCTGGAATTGCTCAGAAATAGCGGCGGTGCGAACGGCTTTCGGTGAGTTCGCGCACCGCTTCGCGAAATTCGCGCAGGCTGGCGCGGATATCGTCGATTTGCGCCTGCTGGTCTTCCGGCGCCGCCCCAGCGGGCTGCGGAGAAGACCACGGCCCGGACGCCGCGGGCATCGGCTGAGCCTGCGAATAGGCATAGTCAGCCGGCTGACGAGGCTGCGCGTAGCCAGGCTGCTGCGCAGGGGAATTGGCGTGCGGAACCTCGTTCCGGAAGTCCGGCTGGCGATAGCCCACAGGCTCCTGCACCGGCCTTGTATATTCGGCGGCTGGTTGGGCGCGGTAGGTCTCGACGGGTTCGCCTGACGTCCCGCTACCCGGCGCGGCTTTGCGCATCGCCGAGAACAGTCCGTCGAACAGACCTGGGCTCCGGGCGGGAGCGGCCGCGGTCGGCAACACCGGAGGTGCTGCCGGTGGCGGCGCCACAGGCAGCGGCGCGCGATAGACCTTGTCCTCGACCGGAGGGGGGCGCTCGTCCATTCTGCCGCGCGAACGCGAATTGGCAGCGCCGCGCAGGCTGGCAAAGGCGCCGCGCATGGCGCCGACACCGATGCCCGAAGCAAGCCCGAGCAGCAGGCCGGCCATCGCTATTACAGCCCGCGACGGTCCGTTGGGTTCGAGCGGCGGTTGCGCGGGGGTCATCAGATTGATGTTGGTGGTGTTGATGTTTTGCTGTTCGCCGGTCTCCTTGGCGCGCAGAAGGTACTGTTCGTAGACGGAGCGTTTGGCCGTGGCGTCACGCTCCAGTTCGCGCAGGCTGACCAGATCGCTGTTGACGTCGCCGCTCTGGACCTTTGCCTGAGCCAGGCGGGAAGCGAGATCCTGCTCAAGCTGAACCGAGCGCTTCAAATCGACCTGCAGCGACGAGGCGATGCGGCGCAGTTCGCCTGCGATGCGCTCGCGCGAGCCGTCGAGCTGGGCGTTGAGCGCCTGGTATTCGGGATGACGCGGTCCCAGACGCACGGCGGCGCGGTCGGCCTCCTGCTTCAAAACTGCATATTGCGCGCGCAGTTCGCTCATCGTGTTGGAATTGATTTCTTCCGGCAAGGTGCCGTTGATGACCGAATTGACGTCCAGCGAACGCGCCGACGCGGCCCGGGCATTGAGTTCCAGCGTACGGGCCCGGGTGACTGAGAGCTGCTCGTTGAGCTTCAGCATCTGGTCGTCGCTGATCAGATGGCCCTGCGCGTCGACGAGATCATGCGTGGCCCTGAAATCCTCGACCTTGCGCTCCGCTGTCTCGACATTCTTGCGCAGGTCATCGAGCTTGGCCGTCAGCTGGTCCGTCGCGCGCCCGGCCATCCCGAACTGGTATTGGGCCGCCTCCTGCTGGAAAACGTCCCTGGTCGTATTGGCTATCTTCGCCGATTTGTCGGCGCTTTGAGTGGTGGCGCTGATGGAAACGACAAAGCTCTTGCCGCTGCGCTCAACCGACAGGCTCTTGGCCAGATTGCCGACCGCCAGCGCCTGGCGGCGCACTTCACCGCCGCCGCCAGGGCCATCCTGGCGCGACAGTATCGAGCGAATGAGCGACAGGACGCCAAGGCCGCCAGAGCCCTGTCCGTTGAATTCCGGATCGTCGACGAGATTGAGATCGGCCACGACCTTGTCGAGGACCTTGCCGGATGTCACCATCTTGATGCGGGTTTCGACAACAGCCAGCGCCGCATCGGGCTGCCCGACCGGTTGGGTGAGATCGTTGTCGGAAAGCTTCAGGTCGCCTGGCTCGATGACCATCTGTGTGGTGGCTTCGTATTTCTTCGGTGTCGAAACGGCGACGGCGACGCCGAGCACCGTGCCCAATATCGTCGTCGAGACGATCAGCAACTTGGAACGACTAATGCCGCGGACGACCTGGAGCGGATCGATCAGCGGCTTCCATTCCTGCCCGTCATCGTCGTCGCGGTCCGGTCGCTGCTCGTGGAAAGAGCGGAGCTCATAGGCGGCGTGCTGCTGACGCCGGCCGGAAACAGGCTCCTCACGCGCGCTGGCGGCCGAAACGGGTTCGCCGTCGGCCTGGAACTGCGGCGGCTCGGGCGGTGACGTTGGCGCCGGATTCGACCGCGCCTCGCGTTGCGAGCGGGCTATGCGGTGACGCGTGGCGGCGTCCTCGCGCCATGACGGATCCACCCGGTCACCGATCGAGACCGCCGACGCATCCGCCGCCTCATCGCCGCGCACGGCTTTGCCGAGCGCCAGGAGGGAGCGCTCGCGCCTCCAGTCTTCACGGTTTTCCCTGTCGACCATTGTCTCGAAACTTTACCTTCGACGGCGCAGGAGCGGCGGTCGGCCAATCGTTAAGTCACGCTAAACAGGCATGGGAAACAAAAGGTTAATTTCCGAAGTCTGCAAGTGAAAGTTTCTCGCTTCGCCACGCATTGCCGGGATCTGTAAAATGGCGTCAGAACCGCACGTTAAGCTTTGCGGCTTACGGCTTTCCTCGATATGACGCAGGCCAGCGACATACCGCAAAGGCGGACACTCGCCCGCATCGGCACCTTCCTCGCCGAAAGACGGGGGCTGGTTCGCGACTATCTTTCAGCCATCAGCGGCGCCGGCGGGCGGCTGGTGTTCTCGCTTGCCTATTTCATCGCACTTGCCAACACGCTGTCGATTGCCGAGTTCGGCATGTTCGCCACCGCCTCGGCGGCCGGCGTCATGCTGTCGCGCATCCTCGCTTTCGGCTTCATCTCGGCGCTTTACCGCACAGCCACCATCCGCCCCAATCTGATCGGCACCTTCACCGCCGGCTTCCTTTTGCTTGGCGCCGTGTCCTTACCACTGCTGGCGGCGGCCTCCTGGGGCGTCTACCTGATCTTCTTCGCCAGCACCGTTCCGCTGGCCGTCTTTGCCGCAATCGTCTTTGCAGAGGCGCTTTTGTGGCGGCCGGTCGAGGTGGTGCTGATCGTCAACAACGGGCTCGGCAAATTCGGCCGCGCCGCCGTGCTGTCGATCGTGGCCACGGCGTTCCGCGCGCTGGGCGCCGTGCTGTTCATGCTATCGGGCCAGCACAGCGTCTGGATCTGGTCGTTGTTCTACATCGGCGCCAACGCCGCCTCGCTGCTGCTGGCCTTCGGCTTCTATTATCCACGCCAGCGGCTGAGGCTGCGCACCGAGCTCTATCTCAGGCGGCTTGCCGATTCGATCTATGTTGCAGGAGCCGAAGTGCTGTTCTACCTGCAGTCGGAATTCGACAAGCTGCTCGTGCTGGCGATCGGCGGGCCGCATCTGGCCGGCATCTATGCCATCATCATGCGGCTGGTCGACCTGACGGCAATCCCGATCCGCACCTTCTCGATGATGCTGGTGCAGAGGATGATGCGGGCGCCGGAGCTGTTGTCGCGACTGCGGGTCAAGAGCGGTATCGAAGCCGGCGTGTTCCTGGTGTCGACATTGGCACTGGCCGCACTCGGCATCGTGCTGCATTTCTTCCCCAATGCACTTGGCCGGAATGTCGCCGAGGCGGCGCCCTTGGTGGCGTTGGCAATCGGCGTGCCGGGACTGCGCAACCTGGTCGAATACCAGGCCGAGCTGCTGTTCGCGCGCGGCCAGACCGCGCTCAGGGCGCTCAACCTCGGCCTGCTGGCGGGGCTGAAGGCGGTGCTGTTGACCTATGTGCTGACCACGATTGCCGACACGCCCAGGCTTGTCGTATCGCTCAATGTCGTCTTCCTGCTGCTCTATCTCGCCTCGGCGCTGCTAACCTATTCGGCGCTGCGCAAGCCCGCCAAGGCAATCTAAGCCAATCCGATCAGGCGGCGGATGCGGCCGATATCGGTGCCGATGAAGGATTGCATGCCGATCGCCACCTGCCCCGGTGCCATAGCGGCGACGAAGCTGCGGAATTCGTCATCCGACAGCGCCTCCCCGGTCCAGTGCACGCGGCAGAATTCCTCCGAGCCGTGGAAATGGCCGGCGCCCCCCAGCACATCGTCGACATAGCGGCCATAGATCATGCATTCGGAGAACCGGCGCACTGAAGCGATGACCTCGACCCAGCCGCGCGCGTGCACCTTCTCGATCTCGGCGCACATCGCCGTCACGGTCTGACGGCGCCAGGCGATCAGCGTCGAAATATAGTCGTGGTTCGAAACCTCGGATGCATCGATACCAATCGCCGAGGCCGCATTGCGCGACCAGATGCGATGCTCGTCGTGACCGTCGCTCGACAGCACGCCGTCGCGCCGGAACAGCCGCACCTTGCCGTCGCGCCAGAAGGCGCTCAGATCGAATGGCTTGAGGAAGGCGACGTCGGAATCGCAGAAGACCAGCACGTCTTCTCCAGCATGCGCAGCGATGGCGATGCGGCGCAGCTGCTGCACATGCCAGCCGCGCAGCGGCTGGGTCTTGAGACTGAGCCAGATGCGACGGCGAAAGAGGCTCATCGGATCGTCGAACACACGCAGCCAGCGCGGCAGCAGGTCGCGCTCGTCGACAACGCTGCGGCGGTCGTTTTCCAACTGGCGAAACAGCGCCACGTCGCGGTGCTCGACCAGAATGTAATGATGCGCCAAGCCGGAGACATGGCGGTCGAGGGTCTCGCACAACAGGCGGCAGCGTTCGAAATCCGGCGCATAGCTGGCGGTCACCACCGCCGCCGTCGGCGTTTGCGGCAGGGCACCGGTCTCGGCTGCAGGGCTCGGCACGACGCGGCTGTTCACCGCAACTCTCCGGCGGGCTCGGGCCGACGCGAGAATTTCTGCCTGACGACACGCAGCAGGAACACCGGATTGCCGACGACGTAGCGGCGCCACAGCCGGCCGGGCTCGATGCACAGACGGAACAACCATTCGAGCCTCAGCTGGCGCATCCACAGAGGCGCCCGCGGCACCGTGCCGGAGAGAAAATCGAGCAGCGCGCCGACGGCGATCGGCAGCGTGCAGTGGCGGGCATCGATATGACGGGCGATCCACAATTCCTGGCGCGGCACGCCCATGGCCACAAGCAGCACGTCGGGCCGCAATGCCTCGATGCGATCGACGATCGCCTGCTCTTCGGCGGGGGAGAAATAGCCGTCATGGATGACGACGAATTCGTGCTGCACCGCCAGAGCGGCTAGCCTGACCGACGCCGCCTCGGCGTTGGCGCGGGTGGCGCCAAGCAACCCGACGGTCAGCGGCCTCGCCGATGCCTGCAGAAAGGCCGGAATGAGATCAGTGCCGTTGAGATTGTCCGGGAACGGCGCGCCGTAGAGCAGCTTTGCCGCCAGATCGACGCCAACGCCGTCAGGCAGGATGAGGAAATCGTCGAGCGCCTCGGCAAAGACCGGATCGGTAGAGGCGATGTTGGCGTTGTGAGCGTTGAGAAAACTGACCTTGGTGAAGCGCCGCTCGGCAATCAGACGAGCGAGCAGCGCGATCGCGTCATCCCAGCCGATGGCAAGGACCGAAATGCCAAGGATCGTCTTCAGCGTATCGAGCCCGAAGGCGGCGCGGGCGGTGTGCATGTTCATGCAAACACCTCCTCCCCCACCGACCCGAGCTTTTCCAGGCCGAGCCTGATGGCGGCATCCAGTGCCTTGATCTGCCGGCGGTGAAAGGCGCTGCCATCGACATCCTTGACATCGGCCGCCGCTGCCTCCAGCGCGCCGGCGAAGGCGGCCGGATCGTCGGTGACGAAGCAATTTGCCGGGCGATGATCGATGCCGCGCAGCGAACGGCTGGTGGCGACCGACGGCAGGCCGAGCTCGAAGGTTTCGATGGTCTTGAGCTGAACGCCGCTGCCCGCGGTGCTGATCAGTGGAATGACGGCGGCGCCGCGCACGAAATTCTGGGCGTCGGACACGCGGCCGACAAATTCGACACCGGGATGGGCAGAGGTGATATCCGACGGCATGTTGCCGGCGACCCTGATGCGAAAGCTCCGGCGAAGATGCGGCACGACTTTTTCCAGGAACCAGTCGAGGCCGATGCGGTTCGGCTGCCAGGTCCAAGTGCCGATCAGCGCCGCGTCGCAATCGATGCGGCGCGGCTTGACCGGCTTTGGGGCCGTGGCAGTGGTCACCAGCGGCAGCACCGCCGAGCGGTCGTCGCTGGCAACGCCGAGTGCGGCGCGGTCTTCCTCGGCCAGCGTGAAGACGAAGCGAGCCCGGCGGCAGAGCCGCTCCTCCATGGTCTTGAGCAGCCTGGCCTCGCGGGCAAACAGCAGGCGCTGGAAGCGACTGTTTGCTGCTGCCGCATTCTCTTTGGCCGAACCATGTTCGACATTGTGGGCGACGAAAATCGAGGGACGGTCGGCGAACAGTTTTTCAAAGGCGCCGGCGAACTGCACCGAATTCAGGACATAGCCGTCGAAGGGACCGGCGCGCTCGATCGCGGCACGGACTTCGCTGTCGGAAACCGCGCGCAGCTTCACGGAAGCGAAGGTGAGCCCTGACAGCACCGCCTTGCCAAGCCAGGCGAGCTTCTGCCGCGCCGAGGCGCTTTCCGTGCGCACGTCGACGGCGCCGAGCACGATGGTGTTTTCGGGGTCGCTGGGCGCCTTGCCCGGCCAGATGAAGCCGATGACGGTGACGCGCACGCCGGCGCGCCGCAAGGCGGCGATGATCGCAGCGTTGGCGATCTCATAGCCCGAAGCGAGAGCGCCGTCGGGCACGATCGATGTGGCGAACAGCAGATGCATCTCACCTATCCAAGCGTCAGCCACTAGCAAAGCTGGGTGAACCCTTGATTAAATCATGCGACGCAACGGCTGAAAGGCGCGGACCGGCAGGCGCCGCTGCGAAAGGTGATTAACGAAACGTTATCGTCGCGGTGTTATCAAAAAGCCAGATTTAAAACATGCGGCTGGAGCGGATGATCCCTTTGCCATCGGACGGTTCGGTATCGATTGCGGGACGCTCTCCGGGGCTCGCCGCAGAGACGATCGAAGCCGTCGTCACGCTGCCGACCTTCATGCGGCCACAACTGCTGCTGGAAACGCTGGCGTCGCTGAAGGCACAGCAAACTAGCCGGCGCTTCGCCGTCATCGTCATCGAAAACGAAGCCAAGGCGCGTGAGGGCGCCAAGGCGGCCGTGCCGCTGTTCGAACGCGACGATATGAAAGGCATGGTCATCATCGCGCACGAGCGGGGCAATTGCAGTGCCTACAATGCCGGCTGGCGGACGGCGATCCTGCATTTTCCGGATTTCCGCCACCTGCTGGTCATCGACGATGACGAGATCGCCGACGCGGACTGGCTGGAGCGCATGTGCAAGACGGCGGAGACGCTTGGCGCCGACATTGTCGGTGGCCCGCAAGTGCCAGTGTTTACCGATCCTGCTCACGCCAAATGGGCCGAGCACCCCGTGTTTGCGCCGCCCTATCGCCAGACTGGACGCGTGGCCGCACTCTATTCCTCTGGCAACCTTCTGGTCGGGCGCAATGTGCTCACCATCATGGGGCCACCCTTCCTCGACCTGCGGTTCAACTTCATGGGCGGCGGCGATTCCGACTTCCTCAGCCGCTCGGCGCAGAAAGGTTTCGTGCTTGGCTGGTGCGCCGAGGCAAAGGTGCGCGAAGGCGTTCCAGCCCGGCGCGTCGAGGCTGACTGGATCCGCGCCCGATCCTTACGCAACGGTGTAATCTCGACGCTGGTCGAAAAGAAGAAGCGCGCCGGCACGCCATTCGCCGGCGCCAAGGTGTTTGCAAAAAGCCTGGCGCTGCTGATAGCCTCGCCCGTGCGCGGCGCAATCAAATTGGCGCGGACAGGATCGCTGTCGACGGCGCTTTACCCCGTCTATGTCTCGCTCGGCCGCGTGCTTGCCGAATTTGGATACGCCAATGAGCAATACAGGCAGCCTGAGAAGAACTGACGAGCTGCTGCTGGGCGGCATCGTCACCCGCGACGGCGTGGCGACGGCGATTGCCGCGCTGTTGTTTGCCGTCGTCATCGTGTCGTTCCGGCCGTTTCAGCCGGCAGGCGCGGAACTGACCGGCGACGGCGGCGACATCGTCAACCAGCTCGGCTTCAGTTCGCTCGGCGCCATTTCGATCTTCTCACTGCTGACGTTCGCCGACCCCAAGGTGGTGCGCTCGCTGCTCAGCCCGTCCTGGATTCTGATGCTCGGCTTTTTCATGCTTTCGGTCATCAACGCGACCGACCCGTCCTCGGCCATGCGCGCGGCCTTCTTCACGCTGCTTGGCGTTTTGACGATAGCGACGGTCCTGGTGCTGCCGCGCGACGCCGACAGTTTTTCGAAAGTCATCATATTCTGCGCGATCGTCGTTATCGGCCTGTCCTATATCGGCCTCATCGTCTTTCCGCATGAGGCCCTGCATACGGCCGATTCGCAGGAGCCCGAACATGCCGGCCTGTGGCGTGGTGTGTTCGCCCACAAGAACATTGCCGGACCAATCATGGCCTGCTTCAGCTTCGCCGGCCTCTATCTCTTCCGGCGCAGCCAGAAATTCTGGGGCGTGGCGATCTTCGGCGCGGCGATGATCTTCATGCTGCACACCGGCTCCAAGACGACGGCCGGCCTGGTGCCGTTCTCGATCCTGATCGTCGTGCTGCCGAGCCTGATCGGCATGCGGTTCGGCACGCCGGTCCTGTTTGCACTGGCGATCATTGCGACGGCCATCGGCACCTTAGGCATCGTCTTCATCCCGCCGGTGAAGGAGCTGGCGGCCACCTATTTCCCCGACCTCACCTATACCGGGCGCGCGACGCTGTGGGAGTTCTCCGGCGAGATGCTGGCGAAGAAGCCCTGGACCGGCTACGGCTATGAAAGCTTCTGGGGCACGCCGCTGCTGCTGAGCCAGGACCAGCCTTTCGACCGGGCCTGGGACATCCGGACCATCGTGCATGGCCATGACGGCTATCTCGACATTGCGGTGCTGATGGGCATCCCGGCGCTGTGCGTTGCCGTCTACACTTTCCTGATCGCGCCGCTGCGCGACTACATGCGCATCCCGCCGCGCAAGGAGAACATCTATCTCGGTGACTTCTTCATGATGGTGGTGCTGTTCACGGCGCTGAACGCGTTCCTGGAAAGCTTCTTCTTCCATCGCGGCGACCCGGTGTGGCTGTTCTTCGTGCTCGGCGTGCTTGGCTTGCGGCAAGTGTCGCTGCGGCCGATCGCGGTACGCCGGCGACCTTGACCGGCTGGCCTGGATCCAGCACCCCTTGAGGGGCTTTCCCGTCTGCCCGCTAGCGTCTAAGGAGAACCCTTGTCTCGGAGGGCTCTCAATGACGATCAGGCTTGTTCTCGCCGGTTGCGGCAATATGGGTTACGCCATGCTTGCGGGCTGGCTGAAATCCGGCAAGCTTGCCCCGCAAGCCGTGTTCGTGGTCGAGCCCAATGCCGAATTGCGCAAGCGCGCCGAGCACCTCGGTTGCAGTGTCGCCGCGGACGCGAACGGCATCCCCGCCGACGCAGAGCCCGACCTCGTCGTCATCGCCGTCAAGCCGCAGGTGATCCGCGACGTCACCGCCGCCTACAAGCGCTTCGGCGACGGCAGGACCACCTTCGTCAGCATCGCCGCGGGCACGCCGGTCGCCACCTTCGAGCACATACTCGGCCATCTCGCGCCTGTCATCCGCTGCATGCCCAACACGCCGGCCGCGATCGGCAAGGGCATGATGGTGGTCTATTCCAACCCGCTGGTGACCGACGACATCAGGCGTTTCGTTGCCGAGCTGCTGTCGGCCAGCGGTGTGGTGACGACGATCGACGACGAAGGCCTGATGGACGCGGTGACGGCGGTTTCGGGGTCCGGTCCGGCCTACATCTTCCATTTCATCGAGGCGCTTACGGTTGCAGCCGAGAAGGCCGGGCTGCCGACCGAGACCGCCAGGCTGCTGGCCATGCAGACCGTCTATGGCGCTGCTGCACTCGCTGCCGAAAGCGGCGAGGAGCCCGGCGTCCTGCGCCAGCAGGTGACCAGCCCCAACGGAACCACGGCAGCCGCCCTTGCCGTGCTGATGGGCGAAGACCGGCTGACGAAGCTGCTGACCGAGGCGGTGGAAGCCGCGCGGCTGCGGTCGGTGGAATTGGGGAAGTAGCCGAGACGCTCGCGGGGCCGTATCAGCCCCACTTCATCTCACCCTTGGCGACCTTTGCGCCCAGTTCCAGGGACGAGACGTCAAGAAGATCGGGATAGCGCCGCTTCATCGCTGCAATCAGCTCGACGCTGGATTTCGCTTTTTCGGCTTCCTTATTGAAAGCTTCGAGGTAGGCGCGGGTGAATTCCACGGCCGCCAGACCGTCCGGTGCACCGGCTACCTGATGGGACGGCACCACGATGTTGGGTTTGCGGGACGCGATTTCGTTGAGCGCGGCAATCCATTTCTTGCGGTCGTCTACGGTTGGCTCGTCGGCAACCCAGACATGTACGCCGGACGAGATCAGCACGCCGCCGAACACCGCTTCAAGGCTGGGCACCCAGAGATACCGCCGGTCTTTCAGATCGGCGACGGTGACGATCTCGATCTTGTTTCCTTCGACTTCAAGTGAGGTGATATCGGATGCCTCGGGAATGACGACATCCGCCAGGACCTTCGGTCCATTGTCCTTGAGCTGCGGGCCCCAGACATCCAGCTTGGCTTGCACATTGGCTTTGATGGCCGCCACCGTCGCAGCGGCCGCGATGATCTTGGCGCCGGGGAAAGCATCCGCGACGGGATGCAGGCCAAAATAATAGTCAGGGTCGCTGCAACTGACATAGATCGTCGTCAGGGTCTTGCCCGTCGCCTTGATCGCATCCGCGACCGCACGGCCATCGGACAGGGTAAATCCGCCGTCGAGGAGGATGGCTTCTTTTTCCCCGGTCAGCAGCACCGGCGTGCGGCGGAAACCATTCTCGTCAGCCTGAAAATAGGTCCATTCCAGCTTGGCGGCGGCCCTGGCTGCAAAAGCCAGAGGCTGAAGCATGGCAACCATGCCCGTTGCCAGAAGGGTTTTCATCGTCTCGCGTCTTGTCCAAATGGTTTGCAAGATTTCAATCCTCAATGGGGGTTCAACTGATCGTTCGGAGATTGGCATCTCGGCATCGTTTGAAAAACCCGGATCAAAGAGACAGACTGTATGAATGGATCATACAATGGCAGCCGATGGGTCTGCGCCGTCAGCACGAGCGCAATGACCAGGCGTGTTGCGCGAGCAGGTCAAAAGCCCCATGGCGCGACCGCGGCAGCATTTGGCCTGCTGGGCGGGAGCGGCTGACGAAGCTGCTGGGGAGTAGGATCAGGCCAGATCGGTGTGGGAAAAGCCCTTCCCTTTGTAGAGCAAGGGCATCCCACGGCTTTTTGCCGAGGCATATGACAGGCAGTCAGCGAGATTGAGCTGAGCCGGGTGGCCGCGACCTTTGCCATAGTTCGAAAAAGCCTGGATCGCGAGCTTGGCATCACCGATTTCGATCGGAACCACCTCGATCTCGGCCTCACGCAGGAAGTCCTCTATCGCCTTTTCGGCGAAGAGCGGCTCCACCACCAACTTCGATGAAAGCCGCATCGCCGCTTCGAGCACGACCAGCGGAGATGTGATCCGTATCGAGGCCTGCCCGATCCGGCGGCTCCAATCGGCGGCGTCTTCCTCTCCGGCGAGGACAGCGATCACCACCGAGGTGTCGATGAACATCAGGAATGTCCCCACATCTCGTCGATCTCATCCTTAGTCAAATCCCTGCCGCCGCTTCCCGCCTTGGCCTTCAGATCGTTCGATATGGCGGCCAGCCGCTCAGCCAGCGGAACTCGTTCACGTTCGCGCTGAAGCTCGGATTCGAGCGCTTCGATCACCGCTTCGGTCAAGGAAATCTTTCGCTTTTCGGCAAGCTGCCGGGCGAGGTCACGGGCGCGCGGGTCTCTGATCTGGAGATTCATTCTGGAAGACTCCGTTCGCTGTCACTACAATATAGTGATCTTGTCATGACAAAGCCAGAGAGCTGGCCTGTTCATGCCATCTCAGCCCCGTAGAGCATATCATCCTGCAGCTTCCGCAAAGCGAACAGCCTCGTCGTGCGGTCGGGCGTAGCATTGTCGGCGGTGAGCAGTTCGCCCTTCCTCACCGGTTTCAGCACCTTGCCGCCTTCGAGCAGGCCGACCGGCACTGCGCGATTGGCGCGCGCCTCTTCGACGGTCATGGTCCATGAGCGGTAGCAAGTCTCGCCGATGGCATCGAAGGTCTCGCCCATGGCGAGATCGCGCTTGGCCACCGCGCAGACCTCGGCCACCGGCCTCGGCAGCGGCACCATGTCTGGCCGGCCATAGAGCATGATGCGCGCCGCGGTCAGCGGCACTTCCAGCGAGGTCAGGTGATACGGCCGGAAGAAGCTGTAGTAGGGGCCGTGGCCTATGTGCAGGTCGTCCATGCGCTCGACGATGCGCGGATGCGTCGCCTCGACGATGACGAACACGCCGGGCGCCACGCCCTTGCCGATGGTGTAGTCGACAACGCCCTTCTTCGACAGGATGCCGCCATCCGCCTTCGGGATGAGCACATTGGCCAGCTGATCGCGGTCGGCCTTTGGGCCGTGCATGCCGGGAACGTCTGGGACCAGCCCGGTGGCGTTGGCGATGGCGCCCATCTCGACCATGGTTTTGGAACCGTCGACGAATTCGACCAGCATGCGCGGGTTCATGTTGCGGCGGATCGCTTCCTCGCGATAGTCGTCCGGAACGGCATCGTGGTTGAGCGGGTTGTTCTTGCCCTTGCCAGCCGAGACGATGGTGTAGCCGAGCGCCGACGCAAATTCGATCAGCTCCATGCAGCTCGACGGCTCGTCGCCGGCGCCGACCGAATAGACGACGCCGAGCCGGTCTGCCTGCTGCTTGAGGTAGCAGCCGATGGTGACGTCGGCCTCGACATTCATCATCACCAGATGCTTGCCGTGCTCCATCGCCTTCAAGTCGAAATCGGCGGCGACACCAGGCTTGCCGGTGGCGTCTATGACGACGTCGATCAGCGGATTGGTGACCAGCATCTCGTTCGTGGTAATGGCGATTTTGCCCGCCTCGATCGCCGCGGTGACTTTCGAGCCCCTGTCCGCCTCGACCGCCATCGCCTCATCGCCATAGGCGATGCGGATGGCGTCACGGGCGGTGTGCGGGCGGCGTGTCGAGATGGCCGCGACCGAGATGCCGGGCATCAGCATGCCTTGCGTGACCAGGTCGGTGCCCATTTCGCCGGAGCCGATGACGCCGATGCGCACCGGGCGTCCCTCGGCGGCGCGCCTGGCGAGATCGCGGGCCAGTCCAGTCAGGGCGACATTGGTCATGCAAGCGTGTCCACGGCTTCTTGATTTGCAGGCGGGAATAGCAGGGAACGGCCCCGCTTTGCCAACGAAACCAGCGGACGGCGGCAATTTCTCCGGCAACAGGCCCGACAGGTGAGGCCAACCCCGGTAGAGGCTGATTGACCCGCCTCGGCGTCAAACCACCCTGATATAGCTCGTCATGCCGGTTTTCTGATGTTCGATGATGTGGCAGTGCAGCAGCCAGTCGCCGGGATTGTCCGCGACGAAACCAAGCTGAACCTTCTCGTTGGGCTGCATGAGATAGGTGTCGGAGATGACCGGCTGAACCTGGCGCGTCGAAGACGACAGCACCTTGAAGCTCATGCCGTGCAGATGCATGGGATGCGATTGCGGCGTCAGGTTTTCCAGGTCGATGACATAGCTTTGGCCGAGCTTCAGCTCGGCCAAAGGCGCGGTCGGGTCCGGCGTGTCGCCGGGCCACGGCACCTTGTTGATGGCCCAGAAGGAGTAGCCGAGCGTGCCACATATGCTGTCGCTCGGCACGTTTTCCGCGGTGGCGCTGAGCGAGAGCGCGATGTGTTTCGCGCTGGCGAGATCCACCTCCGGCACCGGGTTCGCTTCCAGCGGTGCGAGGTCGCGCAAATCGCGCTTGAGCGAGCTGCCGGTGGCGCGCAAGGTGGCGAGGACCTTGGGTTTGGTGCCTCTGATGTCGCCCAGGCTGACGATCGCGCCCTCCTGGTCAGGCATGCGGATGGCGAGCTCCATGCGCTGCCCCGGTCCGAGCAGCAAAGCATCGGGCGCAAAACGCTGCGGCACCGGATTGCCGTCCAGCGCGATGACCGCGGCCTGCCCACCCTCGACGCGAAAGGCGTAGATGCGGGTGACATCGGTGATGGCGACCCGCAGCCGCACCAACCCGCCGGCCGGCGCGTCGAATTGCGGCTGGTCGAGCCAGTTGGCGGTGCGCACCGTGCCATAGGTTCCGGTTTTTGCGGCATCGCGCGGCCGGAACTGCTGGATGAACTGGGCGTCGTCGCCTAGCCGCCAGTCGCGCAGATTGATGACCGCCTCCGCATCGAATTTCGGATCGCCCGGGTTCTCGACCACGATCACGCCGGTCAGGCCGTGGCCCATCTGCTCCAGCGTGTTGCAATGCGGGTGATACCAGAACGTGCCGGCGTCGGGCGGCGTGAAGGCATAGTCGAAATGATCGCCGGTGTAGACGTAAGGCTGAACCAGGAAAGGAACACCGTCCATCTTGTTTGGAACGCGAATGCCGTGCCAGTGGATGGTCGTCGGGTCGTCGATGGCGTTGACGAGACGCGCGGCAAAGGGCTCGCCTTTTTTCATCCGCAGTACAGGCGGCATGCCTGATTCACCATACGTCAGGACATCCCGGGTCTCGCCCGCATCCATGAACCTGGCCTGGATCTTTGCCGTCTTGAGCACCGCCGGCTCAGGTGTGACAGCTGCCCAACCGCTGAGCCTGGTCATTGCTGCCAGCCCGACGCCGCCAGCGCCGGCAACCGCAGCCGTTTTCAAAAGCCCGCGGCGGGTGAATAGGGTCATCTGGCGCTCCAACGGAATATGATACCTGTCGCCGTGAATGACGGGTGGCGACCGGCGCACAAGCCGATACTGCCACATCGCATCTCTGTCATGCCATGGCGAGCCGGTGACATCTGCTTGCGCAACAGCGTGAACGCTGGCGTGTCCACCATTCGCCCGCATCCGGGAGCGCGGGCTCGGATTAATGCAACTCGGCCAGCAACGCCTGTGCCTCGGCGAGGTTCTTTTCGGAACCGGCGGCGAGATCGTCCATCTTCTTGTCACGGAAGATGACGAGCGCGTCCTGGCATGCGGCGATCGCTTCCTGTGCCATCGCCTTGTCCTTGTGGGCGGCGCCCAGATCGACCAGCACGTCGCACAGGCTGTCCTGCGTGAAGGCGACAGCCGGCACCGAATTGATCTTCTTTTGCACCACGATCGCCTCGCGCAGGACCAGCACCGCCTCCTCGAAATGCGCGACATTGTTTTCGGCGCGGCCGGCCATGGTCAAGGCATAGCCCATCTCGTTGCGCGCATTGGCCCAACGTTCGGGATCGCGGTCGCGACCGAGCTGCTCGGCAAGCGCCCGGTTGACGACAATCGCCTCCTCGTACAATTCAGCCGAAGGCTCGCGGGCCGCGATCATGCTCAGCGTCTGCGCGAGACTGGTCTGGTTGTTGATCCAGAGATCGGGATCGCGGGAGATCGTTCGCACCGTGGCGAGGTCGCGGTAGATCTGAGCGGCTCGTTTCAGCTTGCCGACATCGTTCGCCCAGTAACCAAGACTCGACAGCCCGCCGGCGAGATTGTTCTGATTGTTCTCCCAGACAGCCAGCGCATTCTCGCGCGTTACTACGCTGAGCGCTGCGTCATAGGCGGCAATCGCGCGGGTGAGCAACTCGACGTCCTTGCCGTCCGCGGCCATCAGCAAGGCATTGCCGATATCGCCCTTGGTGCGCGCCCATTGCATGCGATCAGGAAAACCGTCGTAGATCCGCGCTGCCGTCTCGAAGCTCTCCACGGCCTTGGCGTAGAACGTGGCGTCGCCACCAATCCGGCCCTGGCTGTAGAGGGCAAAGCCGAGGTCGTAATTGATATTGGCCCACTCCTCCGGGTCGGCGTCCTTGGAGTAGGCGGGGAGCGCGGCTTCCAGCATGTCGGCTGCTTGCGCCAGCAAGTCCAGGTTGGATGTATTGTCGCCCAGGATCGACAGGGTCTGGCCGAGCACGCGCCGCGTCTGGCCGATCTCCGTGACATCACCGCCTTTCGTCTGCCCGTCGAGCGCCGCCCGCAGCGCGTCGACCGATTGCTGCAGCAGTTGATCGTCAGAGGCCAGCTTGCCTGACATCATCAACGCGCAGCCGAGGCGGAATTCCGTCTTGGCCCAATTGGCTGGGTCCTTGTCGCGGGTGCGAACCCTGAGCACCTGACCGTAGACATCGATCGCCTGCCGCAGGGTCGAGATGTCCCCCGCGCGTTCGCCCCAGTTCGATAGCGTGCCTGCAAGGCTGTAACCGATCGAAGCGAACTCGCGCGGCGCGGCGGTTGCGGTATAGACCTCCCATGCCTGACGATACGCGGTCACCGCCTGCATGTAGTAATCGGTTCCCGTATCGAGATCGCCGAGCGTGTCGTTGACCGATCCCAGATTCTGCTGCAGCGAAGCCCAGTCGAGCGGCAGTTTCTCACGCGGATATTCGGACAGAGCGGCCTGGTACGCGGTGGCTGCCTGCAGGAGCAGTTCCTTGTTCTTCTGCTTGGCGCCGAGGCGCTGCAAGGCGTTGCCGAGCGTCAGCTGGCCCTTGGCCCAGCTCGCCGCGGCGTGCTCGCGCGTCCAAACCGTAAGCGATGCAAGGGCGGCGTCGCGCGCCTGCTCAAGCGTGGCGACATCGCCGTTAATGGTTCCGATCGATTCCAGCGCCGTGCTCAGATTATTCTGGATTGTCGCCCATTGCGCCGGCGCGCGTTCCCTGGTCATTTCGCCGGTCGCCGCCTGATAGGCAGCAACCGCCTGCTGCATGGTCGCGATATCCTTTTCGCGCTCACCGAGGCGGTAGAGCGCTGCCCCCAGATTGACCTGGCTCAGCGCCCAGTCGAGCGGTACGCGCTCCCTGCTGTATTCGGTCAGCGCCGCACGATGCGCTTCGATTGCGGCGCGAAAACTGTCCGATGTGGTCTGGCGTTCGCCGATCTCGGACAGCACGATGCCGAGATTGTTCTGTGTCGCCGCCCATTCCAGCGGCAGTTTTTTCGACGACTGTACCTCGAGCGCCGAGCGGAAGGCCGCGACTGCCCGCTCAAGCAGTGCCGTCCCGTTCTCGCGCTGGCCGAGCCGCCAGTAGACCGTGCCCAGATTGCCATAGGTCGATGCCCAGTCGTCAGGGTAGGAGTCATGCGTATAGACGGTCAGCGCCTGCTCATAGGCGGCAGCTGCCTTGTCGAGGTTTTCGCGGCCGGCTTCCCGTTCGCCCAACGTAGCAAGCGTGGCGCCCATATTGTTCTGGGTGGCCGCCCAAAGCAGCGGCAACTTTTCGCGGGTCACATAGGTCAATGCCTGTTCATAGGCTGTCAGGGCCTGGGCGAGATACGCATTGTCGCCGGAGAAGTCCCCTTGTTCCGACAGAGCGTTGGCCTCTGCCGCCTTGTAGTAGAACGCGTCTTCGTCGCTCCATTTGGCAGCCTGCTCGAAGGCCTTGGCGTAATCCTGCGCCGCCTCCTTGAAGTTGAAGGAGATTTCATAAGTCCTGGCACTGCTGGCGAAGACCTTTGCGAATTCCAGCCGCTTTGCCTTCAGCTCGGCCTCGGCCTGGTCGACCGTAGACGAAAGTTCGCCGATGCGGGCCTTGGCCTGTTCGTTGAATTTCTGCGCCGCTTCGAGCGCGCCTTCCTGAACCGCCTGTTCGGCTAGTTTCGATAGCCTGGCAATTTGGGGGTCCGGGTTTTTCAAAGTCTCGCGTTCGGCCAACACGTGTTTCAGCCGTTCGGTCTGGCCACGCAGCAGCTTGTCGAGCTCAGCCGGATCCTTGGGTATGTCGACCCCGAGCGCCTTCAGCATGGCGTAGAGCCCATCCATCGGCACCTTGCCGTCACGCGATATGGTTTCGATCTGGCGGCGCTCCGGATCGGGTAGCGTCGAGATGGTCAGCAGGAGCTGGCGTCGCTCCCTGAGGATTTCGCCCTCATCGCCTTTCGGCGCCTCGGCGGGGGTGCCGAAATAGAGCAGCCGGCGCAGGCTCTCATTGACCCAGGGCCGCTGCTGGCCGTTGGTCTTGAGATAGACCTCCTCGCCGATCATGCGCAGAACGGTGCCGAATTCCTCGCCGCCCATCGTGTCGATGTGGCGCAGGATCGCTGCCGCATAAGGGCTGTTGCCGTCGGCCGGACCGTCCAGCGCAACCTTGCCGGGCTCGGCGGCAAAGGCTATGACCTGGCCGAGGCTGTCGTCGACCGAGCCCTTGGCCTCGGCGCCACCTTTCAGGGAAACCACGCCGCGCGTTTCGCCGAGACCGCCGGCGCCGATCGGCTTGCCTTCGTCGCCCGGCGCCAGCTTCAAGAGCGTGCCCGGCGGGAACGGATCGTTGCGGCAGGCGTCCAGCAGAACGATGGTGACCGGCACCTTGGCCTTCAGTTCGGCGACGATGGACGACAGCGGCACCAGCTTTTCGCCGGCATTGTCGAGCGCCGAGATATCGGCATCGACAGGGACTAGATAATTCTCGCCGGCGGCTTCGATGCCGTGGCCGGAATAGTAGATGATGGCGACATCGGCGCCCTCGGCATCGTCGACGAAGCCTTCGAGATCGCGCCGCAATTTGCGCGCGTCGCGGTTGGTGGCGACATTGGTCTCGAAGCCGAGCCTGTCGAACATCTCCTCGATGGCGCGGGCGTCGTTTTCCGGATTGGGCAGTTTGCCGACATGCTGGTAGTCGGACTGACCGATGATGAGCGCGACGCCTTTCAGCGCCTTCGGCTCTTCAGCCAAAGCGGGGCCAAACGCGCATAGGCACAGCGCCAGTGCCGCAGCAATTGCCGCGCACATGCGCCCTGTCGCACCTGCCGTTCGCCCGAAGAGCATTCTCTACCCCAAAACCCAACGCTATCTTCCGCAGGCGAGATGGCATCATGATGGCCGGCCGATGGCAAGTCCTTGGGCGAGCTGTGTTCTTGTGGTGGATATGCGTACGAGGCGGCTGGCTTTCAGCGTGCGAGCGGTAGTGTTCAGCATGCCGGATACGGCCAGTCCGGCCTGTTCATGAGTTGACAGGTCCGGACTTGTTGAGCAGTCGTCCGGCCCCGTAGAGCCTCTTTCTCTCAATGTTTCCGGGCGAGGGGGCCACGGTTGGATGCGCGGGATTGGCACTTTTGCGTCAGCCGGCTTTTTTGGTCCGCAACAAGACCCCGACTTCGCGACTGCATCTTTTAAATCAAAGGGAATGAACTGGTGCTGCGAGAGAGGATTGAACTCTCGACCTCTCCCTTACCAAGGGAGTGCTCTACCACTGAGCTACCGCAGCCGCTGATGGCGGGGCTTCTGCCATATAGAACCGGCAAGCGCAAGGCGTCTGTGAAAGGCTTTGCCAGACAAGTTTCGCTGACATGGCGGCGCCACAATGCTAGCTATCCCTTGAACGGCAGGCCCTGCCAGTCGCGGGCGGGACGGAACGATGGACGACAAGACAATTCCACCGAAAAAGGCTGATCCGGCAAAAAAGGACGGGACTAACCGCAAGGACCGTCTGGCCGAGCAGCTGCGCGCCAATCTCATGAAGCGCAAGACGCAAGCGCGCTCGCGGCGCACCGGTGATCCTGACCAGCGGCCCGAAGGACTGCCGGCTGCTGAAAAAATGCACAAGGACTGACCGATATCAGCCACACTGGCCGGTCACCTTGGCCAAAGGGGCTCAGAAATCCTATTTCTTGAACCAAGCCGGCCAATGGTCTAGACGGGCCGATACTCAAACTGACGAAAACCGGCCTATCGGGCCGAGGGGACATTCTCTCATGGATCGCATCAGAATTGTCGGCGGCAACAAGCTCGCCGGAAGCATTCCGATTTCGGGCGCGAAAAACGCTGCTTTGCCGCTGATGATCGCCTCGCTGCTCACCGACGACACGCTGACGCTGGAAAACGTGCCGCATCTGGCCGATGTCGAGCAGCTGATCCGCATTCTCGGCAATCACGGCGTCGACTATTCGGTCAACGGCCGCCGCGAGAAGCAGAATGAGGGCTATTCGCGCACCATCAATTTCTCGGCCCGCAACATCGTCGACACGACCGCGCCTTACGAGCTGGTGTCGAAGATGCGGGCGTCGTTCTGGGTGATCGGCCCGCTGCTGGCCCGCATGGGCGAGGCGAAAGTGTCGCTGCCGGGCGGTTGCGCCATCGGCACGCGCCCGGTCGACCTGTTCCTCGAGGGCTTGCAGGCGCTGGGCGCCGACATCGATGTCGACACCGGCTATGTGCTGGCAAAGACCACGAATGGCCGCCTTGTCGGCAATCGCTATGTGTTCCCGAAAGTCTCCGTCGGCGCCACCCATGTGCTGATGATGGCGGCGGCGCTCGCCAAGGGCGAGACGGTGCTGGAAAACGCCGCCTGCGAGCCCGAAATCGTCAACCTCGCCGAATGCCTCAACGCCATGGGCGCAAAAATTTCCGGCGCCGGCACTCCAACCATCACCATCGATGGCGTCGAATCGCTGTCGGGCGCGCGCGTGCGCGTCATCCCCGACCGCATCGAGACCGGCACCTATGCCATGGCGGTGGCCATGACCGGCGGTGATGTCGTGCTCGAAGGCGCCCGCCCCGAGCTGCTGCAGACCGCGTTGGATGTGATTGCCCAGACCGGTACCGAGATCACGCCGACCAACTCCGGCATTCGCGTTAAGCGCAACGGCGCCGGCATTTCGCCGGTCGACGTAACGACGGCGCCCTTTCCGGCCTTCCCGACCGATCTGCAGGCGCAGTTCATGGGCCTGATGACCATGGCCAAGGGCAAGTCGCGCATCACCGAGACCATCTTCGAAAACCGCTTCATGCATGTGCAGGAACTGGCCCGGCTCGGCGCCCACATCACGCTGTCCGGCCAAACGGCGATCGTCGCCGGCGTCGCCAAGCTGAAGGGCGCACCCGTCATGGCGACCGATCTGCGCGCCTCGGTGTCGCTGGTCATCGCCGGTCTGGCGGCCGAAGGCGAAACGACGGTCAACCGCGTCTACCACCTCGACCGCGGTTTTGAGCGGCTGGAAGAAAAGCTCTCCAATTGCGGCGCGGTGATCGAGCGGATTTCAGCTTAACCGCACGGCAGTTGCTTCAGACAGACAGGCGTCTGGTGCTGCCTTCATTCACCGCCAACACTTCAAACCCGAGGCCCTAGCCTCGGGTTGAGTTTGTGTCGCGGTTGCACGGACCGGAAAGACCGCCTAACAGAAGGCTGAAACCAACTTTCAGGTGTGCATTCGGCATGGCAGCCCTCAAACTCATTGCGCTCGACGATCAGGATCTGAGCATCGTCTCGGCTCACGTCCAGGACGCCGTGATGAAGGTCTCGGATCTCGAATACCTGCCTTCGGCCAAGCGTTTCATATTGACCATGAACCGCTTCGTCTGGGAGGCGAAATCCGGACTGTTCAGCAAGCACAATGAGCGGCGCCAGGCGGTGTTGCATTTCGACCGCGTGCTCGGCGCCAAGACCAGCGGCATTGCCCGCGATCGGCCGGCCGAGGTGCTGTCGCTGCTGGCAATCAGCTTTATCGAAATCAGCAAGCCGGCCGGCATCGTCGAATTGGTCTTTTCCGGCGGCGGCGCGATCATGCTCGACGTCGAATGCATCGAGGCGCGGCTTGCCGACATAGGCGGCGCCTGGGAAGCCACCTCGCGTCCGGTGCACAGGGTCTAGAGCATGATCCCAAAAAGTGGGTGCCGGTTTTTGTTGGACAAAACGGGAATTGTTTGTCCAGAGATCATGCTCCAACAAAGGGCTAGATCATGATGAGATTTCAAGCAAATCTCACCATGATCTAGACGCAGCCGATGGCCATTACGCTTATCCAATCCGCTGCCGGTTTCGCGCAGCGTTTCGCCGCCTTCCTGACCACCAAGCGGGAAGTATCGGAGGACGTCGACACTGCCGTGCGCGCCATCATTGCGCGGGTTCGTGCCGAGGGCGACGCTGCCCTGGTCGACTACACGCTGAAATTCGACAAGGCCGACCTCAATAGTCTCGGCATCGCCGTGTCGAAGGACGACATCGCGCAGGCCTACAAAGACGCCGATCCGCAGACGGTCGATGCGCTCAAGTTCGCGCGCGACCGCATCCGATCCCATCACGAGCGACAAATGCCCAAGGACGATCGCTATACCGATGCCGCCGGGGTCGAGTTGGGTTCGCGCTGGACGGCGATCGAGGCGGTCGGGCTCTATGTGCCGGGCGGCACGGCAAGCTATCCAAGCTCGGTGCTGATGAACGCCGTGCCGGCCAGGGTGGCGGGCGTCGAGCGCATCGTCATCGTCGTGCCGGCGCCGGGCGGCATCATCAATCCGCTGGTGCTGGTGGCAGCCGATATATCAGGCGTTTCGGAGATTTACCGCGTCGGCGGCGCGCAGGCGATTGCCGCCCTTGCCTATGGCACGCAGACGATCCGGCCGGTCGCCAAGATCGTCGGGCCCGGCAATGCCTATGTCGCCGCCGCCAAGCGCCAGGTGTTCGGCACGGTCGGCATCGACATGATCGCCGGACCGTCTGAAGTGCTGGTCGTGGCCGACGGCAGCAACGATCCCGACTGGATTGCCGCTGATCTTCTCGCTCAGGCCGAGCATGACGTGTCGGCGCAGTCGATCCTCATCACCGACGATCCCGCCTTCGGCAAGGCCGTCGAACAGGCGGTCGAGCGGCAGCTGCAGAGCCTGTCGCGCGCCGAGACGGCGGCTGCCAGCTGGCGCGATTTCGGCGCGGTGATCCTGGTGGAGACCATCGAGGCCGCGCTGCCGCTGGTCGACCGCATCGCCGCGGAACATGTCGAGCTTGCTATCGACGATGCCGAAGGCTTCCTGGCCAGGATGCGCAATGCGGGTGCTGTGTTTCTGGGACGCCATACGCCCGAAGTCATCGGCGACTATGTCGGCGGCTCCAACCACGTGCTGCCGACGGCGCGTTCGGCGCGCTTCTCTTCGGGCCTGTCGGTGCTCGATTTCGTCAAGCGCACCTCGATCCTGAAGCTCGGGCCGGAGCAGCTGAGAGCACTTGCGCCGGCGGCGATTGCGCTGGCCAAGGCGGAAGGCCTCGACGCGCATGGCCGCTCCGTCGCCATCCGGCTGAACATGTAGGCGGCGATGGCGGACGGCGATCAAACCCGCGCAAGGCTGATCGATGTCGAGCTCGACGAATCGATCGGCCGTTCGACGCCCGATGTCGAACATGAGCGCGCGGTGGCGATCTTCGACCTGATCGAAGAAAACAGCTTTCAGCCGGTCAATGATGACGGCGCCGGGCCTTATCGGCTGAAGCTCTCGCTGGCCGAATCCCGGCTGGTGTTTGCGGTCGCCCGCGAGGATGGTGCTGATGTCGTCACCCATATCCTGTCGCTGACGCCGCTCAGGCGCATCGTCAAGGACTACTACCTGATCTGCGAAAGCTATTACGACGCCATCCGCTCCTCGACACCGAGCCATATCGAGGCGATCGACATGGGCCGGCGCGGCCTGCACAATGAAGGCTCGCAGACGTTGATGGACCGGCTGGCCGGCAAGATCGACATCGACTTCGACACGGCGCGGCGGCTGTTCACGCTGGTCTGTGTGCTGCACTGGCGGGGTTAGACCTGACTGGGGCGCCCCGCTCGATCCTGTTCTTGTGCGGCATGAACGCCGTGCGCTCGCCGATGGCCGAGCAGCTGGCGCGGCGCATGCTGCCGCCGGCCACTTTCGTCGCCTCTGCCGGCGTGCACAGGGGCGAGCGCGATCCGTTCGTCGACGCGGTGCTGGCCGAAGAGGGCCTGACGCTGGGCGAGCGCCAGCCGCGCTCGATGGACGATCTCGAGGACGATTATTTCGACCTGATCGTCACCCTGGCGCCGGAAGCCCACCACGCCGCGCTCGAACTCACCCGCTCGCTTGCCGTCGACGTCGAATACTGGCCGATGCCGGATCCGACCGATGTCGGCGGCAGGCGCGAGCAGATCATGGCCAGCTATCGCGACGTGAGAGAACGGCTGAAAGCGCGCATTAGCCGACGTTTTCTGCTTCCGGAGGTAAAAAACGCGGCGGATTGATGCATGTCGCTCAAAAGCGGTCCCGGTTTTGAGACAACGACATGCATAAAACGAAAGCTTGGAGCGCGTCGCTTATGACGCGATCTAAGCGTGTTCACAAGCGCACGATTATCATATAGGTTCCGCCGAAATTCCGGCCTGGGCGCTCCAGGGCGCCGGAACTGCAATCCAAGCAAAGGTATCGAATGCCGAAGGAAGAAGTCCTCGAGTTTCCGGGTGTCGTGACGGAATTGTTGCCCAACGCGATGTTCCGGGTGAAGCTCGAAAACGAACACGAGATCATCGCCCATACGGCCGGCCGCATGCGCAAGAACCGCATCCGTGTGCTGACCGGCGACAAGGTCCTGGTCGAGATGACGCCCTATGACCTGACCAAGGGCCGCATCACCTACCGTTTCAAGTAACAGTCCGGCGCGAACCGCGATGAGCATCCTGCAGAAGCTCGTGCTTGCCTCTGGTTCGCCGCGCCGGATCGAACTGTTGCAACAGGCCGGCATCGAGCCGGGCCGCGTGCTGCCGGCCGATGTCGACGAAACGCCGCTGCGCGCCGAACATCCGCGCTCGCTGGCCAAGCGGCTGTCGAAGGAAAAGGCGGAGAAGGCGCTGGCGTCGCTGAAAAGCGAGGAAGATTATGCGCCAAGCTTCGTGCTGGCCGCCGATACGGTGGTCGCGGTCGGACGCCGCATCCTGCCCAAGGCCGAGACGCTGGACGACGCCGCCAATTGCCTCGGACTGCTTTCGGGCCGTTCGCACCGGGTCTATTCCGGCATCTGCCTGATTACGCCGGGCGGCAAGCTGCGCCAAAGGCTGGTTGAATCCAGGGTACGCTTCAAGCGGCTTCCGCGCGAGGAGATCGACGCCTATGTCGCCTCCGGCGAATGGCGCGGCAAGGCCGGGGGCTATGCCGTCCAGGGTCTCGCCGGTTCGTTCGTCGTCAAGCTGGTCGGCTCCTACACCAACATTGTCGGCCTGCCGCTCTACGAGACGGTGGCGCTGCTTTCGGGCGAAGGCTTCAAGGTCCACACCAGCTGGCATACCGCGCGGCCATGAGCCTGGACGATAAGGTCACACCACTGCGCCCGAAGCGCCCCTGCCCCGAATGCGGCAAGCCGTCGGCGCGCGAGACCTATCCGTTCTGCTCGAAGCGCTGCAAGGACATCGACCTCAACCGCTGGCTGAAGGGCGCCTATGTCATCACCGCGCGGGATGACGAGGACGAGAGCGACGAGCCGAAGTAGGGTTTGGGCGGTGCCGGCCGCGCAATTCCACTTCGCCGACCTTACGCAATTGCTGCTTTGCCGGCGTCGGTATTGTCTGCGACAATTGCCCCGGAAAATCAGCGCTTAGGCGCTGGACAGGCCGGATTCCCGTGCTATAACCCACGCGCTTTCAAGGGGTGCGCCACGGCGCTTTCCTGAAATCCGGTCAGGCGATGTCTCGTTTGCCGGCGAGGCCCAGATAGCTCAGTTGGTAGAGCAGCGGACTGAAAATCCGCGTGTCGGTGGTTCGAATCCGCCTCTGGGCACCATGCCCCCTTCTCCCGGCACTCCCTTTCACCGAACCTTCTACGCTGCAGCTTCTGCAACCGCTTGGAATTGTTGGTCTTTTGCAGTCGCATTTGCGCGGTTAAGCGGGACACGGAGCGCTTCAGGAGCATTTGGTCCAACGAGGCGGGGGGATGGTATTTCCGTTGGTATTCGACATCCTGATGGTATCGAAACAGCCAAGGGAGACCTGACGAATGCCCCTCTCCGACGTGAAATGTCGAAATGCCCGCCCTGCTTCCAAGCTCGTGAAATTATCTGATGGGGGCGGGCTTCAGCTATGGGTACAGCCCACGGGCTCTCGCCTCTGGCGGCTCGCCTACCGCTTTGACGGCAAGCAGAAACTGCTCGCGCTGGGCAGCTATCCCCTTATCTCTCTCGCCGAGGCACGGGAGGCGCGCGATGACGCTAAAAGGCTTCTGCTAGCTGGCGTCGACCCTGGAAAGGAACGCAGCTTGCGGAAGGCCGATTCGGCAAAGGACTCCTTTCGCTCAATAGCGGACGAATATGTTGACAAACTAAAGAAGGAGGGACGTGCCGACCGGACGATCAGCAAGGTCAAATGGCTGCTCGACTTTGCCTATCCGATAATCGGCGACAAGTGCATTCGGGAGATCGACCCGGCCACCATCCTTACCGCCCTCCGCCGCGTGGAGGTTCGCGGTCGATACGAGTCGGCCAGGCGACTGCGCTCCACGATCGGCAGCGTGTTTCGATACGCAATCGCGACCGCACGCGCCGAGACAGATCCGACCTTCGCCCTCAGAGGCGCACTCATCAGTCCGACGGTAACGTCTCGCGCCGCGATTACCGATCCGAAGGCCTTGGGCGGTTTGCTGAGGGCGATCGATGCATTTGACGGACAGCCTACAACCCGGGCCGGTCTGATGCTGATGGCGCTGCTGTTTCCCCGCCCCGGGGAGCTTCGCGTCGCTGAATGGGAAGAGTTCGATTTTGAAAGCTCGGTGTGGACCATCCCTGAAGCACGCATGAAAATGCGACGGCCGCACCGCATACCCCTATCAAAGCAGGCGATCAGCGTCCTGACTTCACTCAGGGAAATTTCTGGTGGTGGATCGCTGCTGTTTCCTAGTGTTCGATCGGCTTCACGTCCGATTTCCGACAATACGCTAAACGCCGCACTACGTCGTATGGGTTACGGCAAGGAAGAAGCTACCGCGCACGGCTTTCGAGCAACGGCATCAACTTTGCTGAACGAATGCGGCGAGTGGCATCCGGACGCGATAGAGCGGCAGCTGGCCCACATTGAGAACAACGACGTTCGGCGCGCCTATGCCCGGGCAGAGCACTGGGAGGAGCGCATCAACATGATGCAGTGGTGGGCCGATTATCTGGATGAACTCAAGAGCAAAAACCCGCGGGTGAACTCAACCGAGGGACGCCGCAAGCCTGCTGTCCATACAATAACGCGACCATCCACTTTGAACCAAACAGCGGCCGTTCATCAAAGGCCGATACAAATCTCCAACCGCCGGAAATCATACTGACCGTCGAAAAACGCCGAAACTCGTCGCCAAGTCGTAGGCCCGGAGGGGTCAACTTTCTTTCCAGGACACTATTAAGGTTAGCGGATGATGACGGTTGGTTTGGGGCCGAAAGCAGATAGCCTGTTCTCAGGATAATGCAATCAAGAAGCGGGCATTGCGTCGCACATAGTCGAGGCAGCTATGTCGCGCTCTGCAGGCAGAGCCGCCAAGGCCGCGAACTGGGCCTGCGCGGTTTCGACGAGCGCTGCCTACCTGAGCCGCCGGCTAGGCTGGGTGCGTTTCTGCACATGGTCATGTTGGCTAGCAAGCTCTCTGTCTTATGATTTGCGAGGATCGACCTGGGAAGAGTCTCGGCGATGATCTTCCTCTTCGGATAGTGGAGTTTCTACGAAGGCTATCGGGCCGCGATCTTCAGTTCCCCGGTGGCGACCCTGCCGACAAGATTGCGCATCACGTCGAACGTCAGAAGGTTGACACTGCCATCGGTAACCATGCCTACCGCAACGTCCGAGAAGTGCTCGGCGACGAAGCGCACGACCGCAGCTTCCTTCTTGGGTAGCGCCGAGATCAGGCATGAAGCGTTGCTGACGATCCAGGTGTCGCCGGACTTGTCAAACCGGAAGGCGACATGATCGGTGCCGTCGGGATACTTAATACTGCCCATGGCGCAAGAAGCGATCTTGCCGGCTGATTTCGTGGGAGCGTTCAGGAACATCTCAAGGCTATCGATGTTCCCAGGGTTATAGGAATGAACTACGACAGCCAGGCCGAAATTCGGCGTTCCGCTGGATTTGTCGATCTTGACGTCGAGGTCGGTGACATAGGTCGAGTCGCTGCCTCCTTTTTGCGTCTGTCCCTCGTACGCGTGTACCTTGAACACGGGCACAAGCAGACCTGCCTGTGCCGCGGCATCGTTCGGTACGTTCGAGACGACCGCCACCTCGGTTGGCGGCTCGATGAATGTTCCCCTCTGCAAACCAGCGGTTGTCGGGTCCGAGTAGAGCGCGAGGAAGGACCGCACTGTCGCAACGCTTAGGTCCCGAGGTGCGACGGCTGCCGGCAATGTGCGGCAACTCAGCGCCATTTCGCGGGTGCGCTCGCTGGGACGCCCGTCCGGCTTGCCGACGTCACAGCCCAAAGCATTGAGGGTCACCTGCAGCGATTTGAGCGCGACGGCGTCGCCTAGCGTGTAGAGACCATCGCGAGTTGCGGCCCGTCTGACCGCCGCGAAGTATAGCGACGCGTCTCTGACCCGAGCGACCGCTTGGGTGCAACAAAGATAGATGCCAAACTTGGCGTAATTGGTGCTCTCAAGTCCGGGGGTGAAGGTCGGTCCACGCCACTCGGTCACTAATTTGCCATTGAGGTACACCTTAACCCGACCGGAGCTGTCCTTCGCCCACTTAATAAATAGCTCGAAGCGGCTCCACTTGCCGACAAGGTTCTTGAAATCGGCGACCTTGAGGCGCGGACCGGGCGTGCAGTTGTAGTTTCTGAGCGCGTTACTGAATGCAAGGTAGAGAGAGTCATCTTTGCCCGCGAAATTTGCGAGTGAAATGTGCTGGCATTGTTTGTTGTGAAAGTAGAATAGTTGCATGTAACCGTCAGCTTGCTTTATGCCGTATGGGAAGTCGTCAGGTAAGTAGACAGCGAACCCATACCAGCCCTGTTTCGGCTGCCCATTGCCGTTCTTTTTGGTCGCAAAGACGTTTTCACGAACTTGCGACCGTACCGACTGCTCGTCGCAGTCGTTAGCTGGAGCATGCGGCTCATAGCGCCGTGGATTGCAATAACCTGAGGGGATCCGAAAAGAATAAACCTTGGAGGTCGGCGCCTCGCCGGTTGGGTCATCGATGATCGCAACGGACTTGGGAGCACTCAACTCGTCGATTACGAGAGGATCGAAACCGGTTTCTTCGGCGGCCTCCAGCCGGCCCGTGGCATAACTCACAACCGCAGTCACAGCCAAGGCTATAATAACGTTGAAACGCGGATGGAGCATCGCACCCTCCTCTCGATTTTCCAGCGCGTCCGCGCTTGACATTCAATTAGACATCGGCTGATGACGCCCTTCGTTCGCCTGATACTGTGCCCTTGTGCAGAAATCGACGAGCTCGGATCATCGTTAGCGCACTTACAGTCCACCAAACCAAGGCCTTGCAGTTTACCTGATGCCTGGCGATGGCGACTCTGAGAATGGCGCCGCTACGCCGTTAGCCAGTCGCTCCATCATTCGCGGCGCGGCTGCTAGCCAATAACTCATTGCTGTTTTGTCACAAGCTGATGCACCAAGGCCAACGCTTGACGTTTGCAACCGCTGCTTACCATCCATCCAAGAACTTCCAGCGGATTTTCAAGAACGTTCTTTGGAAACATTTTAATTTCGATCGACGCCGATGTCTTGTTGGTCTCGACGACAACAGATTTCACCTCGGGAGGAATACGGTCTGGAAGAGAGTAAGTGAGCTTGCCTGCGCTCCAGACTATGCCGTTGAACGGCTCACCGTCGCCGATGCGGATTGAAAAAACCGCGCTCTGACCTATGCCCTCGCGCGCAAGAACCATAACACCATCGCGGATGCAGCCCGGGGCGGATTCTTCGATGGACACTGCCCAGGGGTCGTCGAGCCCGCTCGGCGTGGAATAGTCGCTAGTGGTGCGCGAACCGCCGATGGACTCCGTTCTCTTGCGCTCGTTCGCCAAGAGGACGGCTATCAGGTCAAGCTTTGAAGGGCCTTCCTGCGCTTTGGCAGTCCCCTGTAAACTGCCGGACGTCAATGCATCCTCAGTTACCACGAAGGAATCTGGACCCGAAAGCGCGTTCACGCTGCCGTCCTCGCCGAGCAAAGTGACGACCGTACCGGCTGGCACGTTGATGACGTCGCTTGGCATAAAGAGCTTGCCTGGCGGCAGTTCATCCACCGCCGGCTCAGCTGACAGGACCACATACTGGCTGCCGGCGACCGCGCGTTGCGCCGTCACAAGAACGGCCGCGGTGAGGGTCAGAGAGGCGATTTGCGAGATCGGACGCATGAGGCTCATGTCATTGATGACCCTATTTGTCGGCAAGATGAATGTCTGCTCGGAAGCGTCCGCTTGCAAGACGGCTATGATGAAAAGCGATCAGGGCGTCTTGTGGATAGTTTGTGACCAACAGCTCAAATGCCGCTGTCGCGAGCTTATCGTCGGTGCCAAGCAGGGCGTACGCCTTTGCATATTCCTCGCAAAGTATCGTATTTTCTGACGTTCGGCTCATTGCCTCGAAAGCCTCGATGCCTTGGTTCTTGCCCTTAAGGTGCAGAACTCCCGCAGGCCGCAGCAAGAAGCGCGTTGCTTGTTTCGCGACTTCCGCGCTTATGCAATTTTTCGTGCCGATGTACTTGTTTGCGCCCTCCAGTCGGGCCGCAGTGTTTACCGTGTCTCCAATAGCTGTGTAGTTGAAGAACCGATTTCCCCCGAAGTTGCCGACGATTGCAGGCCCGCCATGAATACCTATGCGGGTGGATCCGAGTGAATGGCCCCGTCGTGCCGATTTCTCGCGCAGCCGCTGCGCGTGGTCCTGCACAGCAAGTGCCAGAGACACCGCCCGCTCCGCTTGGTCATTTTGTGCTGCCGGAGCCCCGAAGAAGCCGACCACCGCATCGCCGATGACCTTGTCGATGGTTGCACCATGCTCGACAAATAACTCGCAGAGCCCGTTCAGATATTCGTTCAATACATCTGCGAGCACCTCTGGCGCGAGTTGCTCGCTGAATGACGTAAATCCCTCGACATCCGTGAATACACAGGTGAGCTCACGCTTCTCGCCACCGAGATGGAGAGCGTTGGGTTCCTTGACAATCGCTGCAACAACGGCCGGACTGACATATTTCGAGAACGCGTTCAGAATGAACTGGCGAGCCTTGGCGTCCCGTCTCCAAGCCAGGAAGCCAACGAACGCCGACAGGCCGACCACAAGCAATGCAGGGGCGACCATCGGAACGAGGATTGCGAACCGCGCGAACGCCCACGCCTCACTGATCCATACCAGCAGCACCGTACAAGCGACCGCGACAGGTTTGAGGACCACCGGGATCGGCCGCGAAACGATCCATAAGCAGAACAGCCCGACAAGAAGCATTGGCGCATAGCCCACTGCAGGCCAAGGGGTCGTTATCCGATTCCCGGACACGAGCCTGGCTAACGAATGGGCGTGGATCGCGACGCCAGGGAGGACACCGATTTTCGCCCCGCTCAACAACGCGAACGGTGTCGGATGACGGTCTATTTGCTGTAGGTCTACACCGATAAGAACATATTTCCCCTCGAACCAGCTGAGCGGTGCCAGCGGAACGGCCTGTGCCGGATAGGTTGGAAAGCTGAAGGGCAGGCTGTTCCCCGTGCGGTAGTAGACCATCTCCTCCGGCGAGTGGCCGCCACCAACGCCGGTGGATGCTGCGATCACTGCAACAAAACTTGGCATCCAAGCGCCGCCGCCTTCTCGACCGGGGAAGGCCCCACGGACCACGCCGTCGAGATTGTCATGCAACAATGCTGCAAGGCCCCGCTTTGCCGACGGAGCGAACGCGTTTAGATAGTCGGATTGTCTTTGGGTAAGGCCGTCAGTCCGCGAAGCCGAGGCGATCACCACAGGCACACGGGCGGTTTCAATGGCAGTTTGGAGGCGGGCATCCTTTTCCGGCTCTGTTGCCTGGTCGAACAGTAGGTCGATGCCGATGGCGAGAGGGCGGGCGGACTCGATCCGGGCCACCATGTCGGCCAAGAAGCCACGGTCCAGTGGTGAGCGGTATGGAAAATTCGCCAGGGTCTGTTCTGTTATTGAGACCACGACGATGTTGGGTGGAGCATGGGTGAACGGCGAGATCGAGACCATCATCACGTCGCGCAGGATGTTCTCCAACGGCGGTGACACGAGAGCGGTCCAGAGGCCCAGCAGAACCAGATAGGCGAGCGATGCGGCGATGCCCCCTCGCCGCAGGCTGACGATCCGGCCAAGTGTCCGCACGCCGAAATACACCCCTAAGTGGAAGCGCTACTCGCTGCCAGCATACCCGTTCAGGCGCATCAAGCAAATTGTCGCCCGTTTGCATTGGAATGCACGACCCCAGCACCGAAACGGTGTCCGCCAATCCATCTCAGAGTCGCAGGCCACTCGTCCGCAGCCCGGGGCATAGCTCTTTTCGGTTGCATTAGCCTCTGCTACAAGTTCCCTTGGGGAGCCGTTTCGCCATGCGCAGCGCTTTCATTCTCTTGGTTTTATTGTTTGCCGCTGTTTCGGGACAGGCAGTCGCCGAGAAACGCGTTGCGTTGGTCATTGGCAATTCTGCCTATCAGCATGCCGTCCAACTAGCCAATCCGAAGAACGACTCCTCCGACATAGCTGCCAAACTTGAAAGCCTTGGGTTTCAGGTCGTGAGCGACCAGGACCTCGACTTGGCGGGAATGCGACGCACAGTACGCAACTTCTTGGAGAGGCTCGACGGTGCCGACATGGCGCTTTTTTTCTATGCCGGACACGGCCTGCAGGTGAATGGCAGCAACTATATGGTGCCGGTGGATGCACAGTTGTCCAGCTACAACGACCTCGACTTTGAGGCCCTGCCGATAGACCTCGTACTTTCGGCGATGGAACGCAGCACGAAGGTTAACCTCATCTTCCTCGATGCCTGCCGGGATAATCCGTTTGCGGAGAAGCTTTCCCGCTCCATGGGGACGCGCTCCGGTTCCCTAGGGCGTGGTCTTGCCAGACTTGGCAGCGGAGTCGGGTCGCTAATCGCGTTCGCAACGCAACCAGGTAACGTCGCGATAGACGGGGCGGGCCGGAACTCTCCGTTCACAACTGCACTGCTCTCGCACCTCGGCACGCCTGGGCAGGATATCATGCGCGACCTCGTCGATGTGCGCCGCGATGTGCTGGCCGCCACGGATGGGAAGCAGGTGCCGTGGGAAAATTCGTCGCTTACGGGAGAAGTCGTTTTGAAGCCTCTCGCGGCAACGGCCGAGCCGAAACAGGCGTCTGCTTCGCTTCCGCAGACTGCGTCGCCAGACAACGCGGTCGAGCTAGCCTATTGGGCGACCATCAAGGACTCAACCGACAAGAGCTTCTTCGAGGCGTATCTACAGCAGTTTCCGACGGGCGTCTTTGCGGCCCTTGCCAGGCTAAAGATCGACGGTATCGCCAAGCGTTTTGAAGCGGAACGGCAGGCTTCCACCAAACAGGTGGCGGGACAGCCAACGACGGAGCGCATCGCTAAGGCAACCGACAATACCAAGGCGATGGAAGTCGCCAGCCTTGAACAACCCAATCCGCTGCCGCAGTCACCGGCAGGCAACATAGACGCTGGCGAACTTACACGGGCCACTCAAGTGGAACTGGTTCGCCTGGGGTGCCTGGCCGGCCATGCCGACGGCAAATGGGGCTTGGGCAGCCGCAAAGCACTTCAAGACTATGCCGGCAGGCAAGGTGTCAAGCTTGCATCATTGGAACCGACAGCGGAACTTCTGGAAAGACTAAGGGCGGTCGGAGCTCGTATCTGCCCGCTTATTTGTGAAGACGGAATGAGGGTGCAGGGCGATCATTGTGTGCCCCAGACGAGCGGGCTAAGCGCCTTTAATGGCACATGGAAATTAGTCAGACGAGCCACAACGGACTGCGGCGATTGGCGAGAACTCTCAACACGCGTTTTCATAAGAGATGGCAGAGTATCGTCTGACTCCGGATTTACAGGAAACATTTCCAGCAGCGGCGCCGTCAATATGAAAAGCACCTTTGTATATAAAGGAAGAACGGGCGGGAACACCCTGAGCGGGGTCATAAAGGGTGACAACGGAACCGGCAGATTTAAAGGGACCGGAGCTGGCAGCGGGTGTTCAGGAAAAGTTATTATGGAAAGAATGTAGAAAGGGCGGAGTCGGCCGTCGGCCGCACTTCTGTTGAAAGGCCGATGCTACGAGGCCAGCAACTGCAAGAGCTACATAGGAGTCAAGAGCCGATCTTAAACATGAACGGCGGTCGTATCGTCAAGCTCATGGAGTTCGCCAGCGGCGTCAATGTCGGCAACTGGTGCAAACGTGCGGCTGCGGATGTTCGCTCGGATGTCCGCTTTTGGGATGCGGTTAGGGTCTGCTCAACGACGGATATTGGGCGCATTGCGGACTGGCAGGTTTGGGGCCGGAACCCGTCGGTCCGCTATCGGGGCGAGCTCGGCGGATAGCCGCCATTCGGCAGACGACGTCTGAGCGGACGTTGAGGCGGGTTGCATGCATACGGATGACCCGGGGCTGCAGGGCAGACATGCCCTGCACGAAGTCCTTGTCGAACCGTGGCAGTGCAGGTCCGCGATCTCGAGCATCCGCTAGGCCAGATGCTGCTCCAGTGCCCCATGCGGGTAAGCTCTGCCTCGCTATCACCCCTTCACTGAGCCCCAGAGTGACGGCCGGATTCGCGCGCGCAATGGACGCGTGCGAGACGCTGTTCGATGCTGGCTCTTATGGCGCTGAGGAGGCTGCAACGTGGCGAGCGGATGCTTGCCACTTATTGCGATGCGCTCCGGCAGGCACATGATGCCATGATCGGCACCTCTGCATGCGCCAGAGCCTGATTCAACTGCTGTCGGACCTCGATGGTTTCTACCGCGCCACCACGTCGGCTAAGGCATTCAAGCAGGCCGTGTAGGCTCCAGACGTTGCGTGGGTGTTGGCAAGGACGCGGCAACGTCGCATCAAGCCCAAGGTCCGCGCGATAGACAGCCTCAGCTTCGCCATATAGTCCGGCATCCATCAGCAATGCGCCAAGCGCGTGTCTCGTCGGCTGCATCCAACCCCATGGCTCATCATAGAGCAAATTGTCGTCGAGATCGACCGCACGCCGCAGGAAGTCCAGGCCTTCATGGACGCGACCGGACTTGTAGTGCAACTCCCCCAGCATCATCGCTTCGGCAACCTCGAGGATATCGGCGCATGGGTTGTTGAACAGCATGCGCTCGGGTTGCACTGCATCGCGCGCGGCCGCGAAAAGGCTAGCGCTTTCCTCTGCCTGGGGGATTTTACCGAGATTGGCCAGAGCTACGGTGCGGGCATAATGCAACAGGACGGTGCTGAACGAGTAGAGCTCAGCATCGTCAGGGAAGGCCTCTTCCAGGATGCAGGACCAGCGGCCAAAGCGGATAAGTACGTGCAACTTCATCGGCGCGAAGGCTTCAAACATCTCTGGCATGTAACGCACCACCGGCTCCGGCAGGTTTTCTGCCAGTGCCCTCGCGGCCTCGAAGGCATCCGAAGGGCGACCAAGAAACATGGCCCCGTAGATTTGAAAGTGAAGGTTGTGGATGCGGTAGACAGTGTAAAAGTTCTCACCGCCTGCATGAGCGAAATATGAACGATCCACCTGAGCCGCCTGCCGATTGCGCACCACGACTTTGTGGTAGTCGCCGCAAAGCACGTCAATATGCGTCGCCATATGCACAAGATGCCCAGAGTCTGGCACTAGGCGCACCAGCCGATCTGCATGCGGCAAGGCTTTTTCTGGCGTCGACGACATCTCCATCAGATGAATATAGAAATGCAACAACCCCGGATGTCCCCAGGCTGCTGGCTGGGTCGTGAAGGCGCGGTCCAAAGCCGCGCGCGCTTCCACCGTCGAGGTGCCAGCCGAAGGCTGCCCGGTCCGAGTATCCCACAGCGCCCAAGGCGTGCGGTTGATCAGTGCCTCGACGAAGATGGCGGTCACATCCAGATCGTCAGGGAACCTCTCGTACACTGTGCGCATCGCATCAGCGAAATCGTCATTCCAAGGGCCATAATCCGCAATCTCTGGATCAGTAGGGAAGCGCGATGTCAGCGCATCAAGCAAGGCGCGCTCGACTTCGATTGCAGACAGATCGCACGCTTCCGCCAGCAATACATGCGCCCGCGTCAAAGCGACAATACGCTCTTCAGGCCCGAAGGAGGTCCATAGCTTGTTGTAGTTTGGACCCAGACAGTGGGCAATTCCCCACCGCGCCATGACGTTCGAAGGCGCCACCTCGAGCGCGCGCTCGTAACAGGCAATGGCCTCTTCGTGGTTAAATCCGTATTGCCAGATCAGTCCCCGGTCGAACCACATCTGCGCCTCGGAAAGCGTGTTGTCCAGCCGGCGGGAGAAGGTGCCTAGATCGAAGTACGTCATCGTATCCAACTCCATGGCTGTCGGCGACTAGCCGCCCAAACTACATCAAACCCCCGAAGGAAGGGAGTTCGACTTCAGGATGCCGCCCGATGTCACCGTGCGATCTTCATCAAGAGCCGCGATAGGTGCGCCCATCCCCGCCCCGACGCCGTTTTCGGACCGGACCGACAACGATTTCCCCTCAACGAGGAGCGATGTGGATGGACATCTCTGCATTGGCTTTGGGCGATAAGCCGGACTGAGACAGTTTACCCGATCAGCCTCAAGGGCTGACGCTTATCAATATGCGATGTGAAACACGGATCGTAGTCTGAACTGGGGCCGGAAGCGGGCCGTCAGCTTTCGGGGCAATCGCGTCGGCAAGCCGCCGTTCCACTGCCGACCCTTTTCAGACGTTCGTGAGCTAAGCAGAACGAGCCGGAGACTGAGGTTCTCGTTCCAGCGACGCTATGCGAACGGATCCACGTTCCCTGGAAAGCTTGCGAAGCCTTCCATCCAACTGGAAGGCAAATGGGTTTGCCCCAGGATCATCGACCCACTTAGGATCCGCGATCTGATCAAATTGTCCAGGGAGCTCGGTATGGTCCACCGGCTCCGCTTTGGCCAACATATCGGCGACAAACACTTCCAGTTGGACGCGAAGGCGGCGTACAAGAGCTTCCACGAATGTGCTGCGGGCAGCCCGGCTTGATGCGCTTGATGTCGATGTCCAGGCGCAGCCACCAGACCGACAGCCTACTGAGGTTGAACAGCGCGTTGGGGCTTGCGAAGGGAACGCCATTGTCGGTGCGGATCGCGCTGGGCAGGCCGAATTCTTTGAGAAGGCTTTCGAACACTGTGAAGGCATAGGCTTCCTTGGTGGTCGACAGCGCCTCGCTGGCGATGAGATAGCGGCTGGCGAAGTCGGTGATCGTCAGCGGATAGCAATAGCGCCGGTCGGCGAGCATGAACTCGCCCTTGTAGTCGGCGCAACACAGCGCGTTGGGGCGACAGCCGCTTGAAAGCGCTGTCCCGGTCGCCCTGTTGCGCCGCCGCTTGCGGTGCTCGACCATGCCGTGCCGATCCAGAACCGCATGCACCGTCGAGATCGCGGGCCTGTGCACATCGGGGTACAGCCGCGCCAGCCGCTCGCGTATCTTCGGCGCAACCCATGTCGGCTTGTCTTGCTTGAGGCGCACAATCAGCTTCTCGATTTGAAACGAAAGCTGATTGGCCTGGCGATAGGGCCGGCGCGATCGATCCGTCAGCCCCTCCAGGCCACTATCGTTGTAGCGCGCGAGGATCTTGTAACCGGTCTTGCGCGAGATATCGAACTCCCGGCAAAGCACCGCCATCTTCTCGCCGTCCAGCAGCCGGGCGACGAACTTCAGCCGCTCTTCCATGACGTTACACTCCTTCCAAGGCACCTTGTCTCCTTGCAAAGGGCCAAAAGTGTAACCCATGTCTCCGGAATGAACCGTCACCCATCTCTCGGGAAGGCACAATAAAATCAATATATTACGGAGATAGATTGCATGCGCCATTCCCAAGGTGGCGAGGATTGCAACCATATTGCCACCATTCGGGGACGACTGTAGCGTCCATCCTCGGACAAACGGCGATAGGCCTTTCCTAAGATGCCAACAGGTGATCCGCTTTTGGCGGTCGGTGGCGGTTTTGGACGCCGCGCCCTTTGCTGTCTCCCTAAGAAGGACTACTCCTATTCATTCTGGTCCCTTTGATTGGGAGTGTTGATGATAGGGGTGTGGTACCGACTATGGCGGTGGCTTCTGGATTTGGTCGGGGTTCAGCCTTCGAACGGCATTGAGACGCAGATGAAGATCGCTTGCTTGGGTTGGGGGTCGTTGGTTTGGGATCCAAGAAACTTGCCATTGTCTGGCGAGTGGGAAAAGGACGGCCCGATACTACCAATTGAGTTTGCGCGTGAATCAGGCCGAAAGCGCATAACTCTCGTGATCGCCAACGTTCCGGAGACGGTGACATCCTTGTGGGCGCTGATGAAGGTCGATAGTCAGGCCGCCGCAATAGATGCTCTGGCCACGCGCGAGGACATAAAAGAAGAGAACATTCAGTATTCAATTGGTTGGTGGCGGAAAGCAGATGGAGCGTCAAATGGGCGAGGTGCACAAACCATTGCGGCATGGGCCCTGGCCCACAACCTTGATGCAGTGGTGTGGACGAACCTGAAACCCGGACTGAAAGGTAGTCCCAACGTCGTGCCGCAATACACTGCTGTGCTCAGGCACTTCAGAGACCTGATTGAAAGTGGTGATCACGCTGACGCCGAAGCATATGTACGCAAGACACCTTCACAGGTTATGACGCCGTACCGGCGCCGGCTGCAGGACGATCTTCGCTGGACACCCATTCCAACATAAACTCTTAGATGGGACATCCAAATGTATCAACGTCGCGCGATGCACCCATTAAGCAGATCCCTGAAGCCGCTCGCACGGGAAACAATAGAGACATTGTGGACGATTTTCGTCGCGATCGGTGAGCATTGGTCCCTTGAGGACCAGCCCACCGGCTATCGACTTCGTTTTGAAACGTTCCTTGAGAACAGGACAAACTTGAATCCCGTGTATGAGGGTTACTACGTCGACGGTGCGGCATATTTTGAAAGCTTGACCGCAGACATTGGACCGGCGGCAGCTCTCGAACGCCTCTTTGCCCAGAAGCCGCGAGTGGTCCAATCGGGGATCCCAGCCACGCGACTTGAGGCGGTACAGCGGTTCGTGGTGAATGAATTCATCTCTCTCCGACTGGCTCTCGGAGGATTCAAGTCCTTCGGCGCGATCAATTATCGGGGCTATTTTGGCGGCGCGAATACCGATGGGGAGCCAACCCCATATCGGGAGCGATAAACGATGAAAGTCGGTACTGTCATCGTCGGCTCCGGTGTGGCTGCAACCGCCGTCGCTCAGAGGCTTCTTGCAGATAACCCGCAAGCGTCGGTGCTCATTCTTGAGGCCGGCGTCCGGGTCAAGACCAAGGATTTTGGCTTGTGGGAGCAATACATGCTGACCCGCCAGACGCCGTACGAGCAGTACACTGATCTGCCATATCCACAGCGCGATTTTCCAGGTGAAAACACTAGTGCGGGTGGCACGGACATGCCGCTCAATGGTGCCAGAGTCTTCGCGTACGGAGGATCGACCCTGCATTGGGGTGGCTGGGCGTTCCGGCTGAAGCCTGAAGACTTCCATTTGAGGTCGAATACCGGCGAAGGCATCGACTGGCCCTTCGACTACGATGAGCTTGAACCATTCTACTGCCGTGCCGAACACCATTTGGCAGTATCGGGGGATTCTCGCGATCCTCTGCTCAAGCGCAGTCGCGACTACCCGTTTCGCGAGTTTCCTTTCACGTTGATGGATCGCCCGATCGCGGATGGACTCAAGAAGCTTGATTTCGATTTTGGCCATTTGCCGATAGCCAGGCGCGGCGTATCGGGTGAACCGTCGAGGCATGCTCCGTGCCAAACAACCGGAACCTGCAAATATTGTCCTTTCGGTGCGCGCTACGCTGCTTGCAACTACCTCGATGATTTCATCGAGTGGAACGATTGGCCTGGCCTGTCGGTGCGGCTCGGCGCCATCGTCGATCGCATCATCACAGACGGAAAGCGTAGGGTCAAAGGTGTAACATTTTGGGATCGCGAGACCGGAGCCTCTCAAGATGTTGAGGCCGATCGGGTGATTGTCGCCGCCGGCACCATCGAGTCTGCCAAGCTGCTCCAGCGCTCTGTTTCAGATGATTGGCGAAATGGGCTTGGCAATAACCATGATCTGGTGGGTCGGTATCTCGTTACGCATCCTTACTTTACTTTCGAAGGGCTGTTGCCTGCCAATCCGCTTCGTCTCCAGGCCGAGATGGATTTTCCAACCCTCGTGTCGCGGCACTTTGACAGCGAACCCCAGCAAGCTGCCGGAAAATACGTGCTCGTCTCACCCCCAGACGCCGTCGGATTTCGACTTGCCGATAGCCTTCAGAAGGGTCAATCTCGCGCCGAGATCGACGCGGCGCTCACAGGTCGAAATGGCGTTCAAATCCACGGAATGATCGAGGTCTTTGGACGCCACTATAATCGGGTAACTGTCGCCAAGGAAGCGAACGGCAAGGTCAAGTACAACCGGGTCGGGATACCAATGACCCAAGTAGAGTACACCAAAGACCCTGACTTTGACCAACGAATGAAGGATGTCGAAGCGCAGGTCGGCGAAATACTAAAAGCTATGGATGCACCCCCACGGGGACGAAATCATTGTCATGGCGCGCAGATCACGCTGCCTCCGTCTGTAGGATGAGTTCGAGGGAGCAAGATGGCGTGGTCGATGCCGATCTGAGAGTTCATGGGATCGACAATCTATATGTGATCTCGAATGCTGTATTCCCAAACATCGGCGCAATAAATCCGACCCTGACGCTCACGGCTCTGGCTATCAGGCTCGGGGATCATTTGAACGCGGGAGGCGGCGTCTAGTGAACGAAGCTGAAAGAGAGGAGAAGCACCGAACGCTGCTGGCTCGACTGCAACTGGCCTTGGAACTGGAGTGGGCAACCCTGCCCCCATACCTCGTGGCCCTTCTCAGCATTAAACGAAGTTCTAACCGGGTAGCGGCGGACCTCATCCGTGGTGTCGCGATGGAAGAGATGCTTCATTTGGCCCTGGTCGCAAATGTCATGAATGCTGTCGGCGGTCGTCCGTTCGTCGGAAAGTCGAACTGTCCGAGATACCCTCTAACGATGACGTTTGAGGGCCGACCCTTCGCTGACCGGACGTTTCCAATCAACCTGGAGCGATTTTCCAAGGCATCGATGGTTACTTTCATGAAGATCGAGCAGCCACAGCAACCTGTTACCAAGACGGCATGGTTGCACGACGTGATAGATGTCCCCGCACCCACCATTGGGGAGTTCTATGGTGAGATCGTCTCTCTGTTGGAGGAACTCGATGCCGCGCTTCCAGGCAAGCTGTTTAGCGGCGATCCCAGCCACCAACTCGAGAGCGATTTTTTCTGGGGAGGTGGTGGAACAATAAGGATTGTGACCGACCTTGAAAGCGCAAAGGCCGCCCTGAGGACGGTGGTGGACCAAGGTGAAGGCGCGTGGCCTTGGACCCAGGATAGGCTCGCGGCTAGCGTCGACCACCCGCTCGATATGGGTCACTACTACCGCTTCAGCGAAATCTTCTTCGAACGGCACTTTTCAAAGACTGACAACCCCGGCAAACCGCCGACAGGCATCGCGATGCCTGTCGACTATACTGCGGTGTATCCGATAAAACAGAATGCCCGGACAACGGATTATCCCAAGGGTTCCAGAATAGCGGCGCTGAACGACGCCTTCAACAACCGATACACCATGATGCTGCGGCAACTCGGCGAAGCGATCAACGGCACGCCCAATGCGCTCTACACCGCGATCATGAACGGTATGCACGAAATGACGTCGATCGCACGCGATCTCATGGAGGCTCCGATCGCCGACTCGACTAGTGGGGAGACGGCCTGCCCGACGTTCGAGTGGATTGACTAAAACTGAGCCGCGAAGAAAAAGACAGAGATTGGGATACAGGACCGCTACGTTTGCAAGGCGGACGCTCGGAGACCCTAGCCGGACCGAAGAGCCCCTTATTCAATAAACGGCCTGAAATTTCAGTTCTCCCCTCGTCCCCACTTTAAGGCTGTAACCCGTCCTTGATCGCCTGAGGAATGTTGCGCTGGCCCGCAAGCGCTGGATAATAGCCGGGATCGCCCGTGACGGTCAGTTCATCGAGTTCCAGCGGCTTCAAAACCGCTGGCGCCTTTGTGGCCGTCGGCATCGCGGACATCCGGATCGTTCCGGGCAGCGGCGCCTCGCTGTCGAAGCGTGGGCGCAAGTTCTCGTCCGGCGGCTCGTCTTGGTCCAGAACGAGAGTCCAGTCGGCCCGCGGGGTCGGACCCTGTCCGAACACCCTCCGTCGCGCGCCGTCCATTGCCATCGTCATCAGTGGCGACGGTGGCAACTTGGCCTGCTTCTTTGCCAACGTCGGCAAGTTCTTCATCGCATTACTCAACGTCTTGGTGGCGACCTTCAGCGACAGTCCCGCGACGATCTCGTCGGCGTTGGCATCGTCGAGATTGAGATAACGCGTCTCACCCGCAAAACTGATCACCTCCCCTGTTCCTGAAAACCCCGCCGTCAGTTTCTTGATCGCATAGCGAGGCAAGCCGTCGATCACGACGAGGTCGATTCTGGTCTCGTCCGCCTTCAGCAGATGCTCATAGGCATCGCCGGCCTTGCCCCTAACCAACACCAGATCGGCATATTTCCCGGCTTCGATCGAGCCGAGATAGCGGTCCCACCGCAATAGGCCCGCCGCCACAATGGTCGCCATCGCGACGATATCGCGATCGGAAAACCCGAGCGCCTGTACCGAGTTAACCACCCGTACCACCTTCAACTCGTGTAGCAAATTCTTGCTACCGCTCGGCGACCAATCCGAGCCAAGCCCGATCCGCACGCCCGCCGCGCGCGCTGACTTAATGTCGGCCGTCTGGCCATAGAGCATGAAGTTTGACAGCGGCGACCACACCATACCTGCGCGCACTGCGGCCAACCGGTCGAAATCCTTCCGCGTCAGCGCGTTGCAATGAATTCCGGTCAGCGACGCCGCGATCGCCCACACATTGGGACTAATCTCTAGGTCGAGGAAATGCTTGCGCGCGCTCGCATCGATCCCTTCGCTGAGATGCATCAAGAGGCATGGAAAATCCTTCAGGTAGCCGAGGAAATTGTCTTTGTCTTTGGCGGCATAGTCCGGGATGCGCGCCTTGGCATCGGGCAGTGTGCTGTCGAGACTCTCCTCGACGTTCCGAACTATTCCTCTGTACTGTCGCATCAGTCCCGGCGCGCTGAACAGGGTGATGCCCTGTGACGTAGTCGTCCCGCCCATTAGGCATTTGGCCTCCGTGTAGCGGGCAATCGCCGGTGCCACGCCAGGCGTCTTGCCCAGCACGCCCATTGGTCCGCTCACGCCGGCCTGGTAGGGAGGCGAGCCTTGCCACTGGCCGCGATTGCAATAGAGCTTAGGGACATCCCAAAGCTTCAATATGTCGTAGCCCAGGTGGTTGTGGAGCTCGATCAGCCCCGGATAGAATGTTCCGCCGGTGTTGATGGGCGTCATGTGCTCGAACCCCTGCGGTGGCGTCGCCGCGGCGTCGAGCACCGCCTTGATCCGGTTGCCTTCGATCCAGATCACCGCGTCCTTGAGCACACTGAACGCCGCGTCCATCTGCACCACACGCCCGCGATAGGCCCGCTTGCTCGCCTGCATTGTCGCCCCTCCTTTGGTTCAGACCGTCTTCGGCGCCGTCCAGATCAATGTATGCCGGTCGTCCGGCCGCGGCCTGCTGACGCTCGCAAACTTTGCCGGAGTCTGCGCCCTGAGCCACGCATCGTCGCCGACGAATGCCGGCAAACCATAGGGGAGGTCGCGCTTCGGGATGGGCCGGTAGTCGGCTTCCGCCACCTGCGCCTCGTAATTGGGAAGGGTAGTATCCCCATCGGCGTCCGGCGTGACCAGTGCGCGCAATTGCGTGATCGCCACGCGCCAGCCATCGGCCAGTGCCGCCGGGTCACGGCTGCTCGGATGCGGCAGCTTGAACACCGGAGTCGTGCCTTTGCCCGGCCATTTGGTTACCGCCTGCTGCGCCTGCACTCCAAACCCGATGATCGCCTGCACCCTGGCCGTCTTCGCCATGTCGTAGAGCGCGTTCCGCCATGCCTTGTGGTCAGGCGCATCGAGCACATCGTCGCCGCCAGCGGCTTGGCTCGGTATCAGCGCCAGCGCATAGGCATTGAGACAGAGATAGGATCTAGTGAGACCGAGTTTGGCGAGGAATCCCTGAACGCGCTGTCCGGCGTCGCCGACCAGCGTCCGTCCGACCAGCCTCTCGGTCGCACCCGGATCAGACGCGATGCACAGCACCCGTGCCGACCCATCGAGCCGGCCGCGGTAGAACACCGGCCCCCAATCGTACCAGAAGAATTGCTTGAAGGGCGCGTAGTCCGGCATCGCTGCAAAGTGTTGCGCAAATGGATCAGGTGGTCCGTGATCGAATTCTACACTCAAGCGACGCCTCGCATAGTTGGATACTGCGCAATAGAAATAGTGCCATCTGGTCCACAGGCGCAAGCTCAGATCAGGCTCCCTAATGCGCCAGAGCACGTCCGCGGAAATCGTCCGCCACCTATATGCTCTCATCTGTCCCGATCGCGACAGCCAACTGGCAGGCGGACTGCAAGAATATCGGCAATGTACCGAATAAAGACAACCCTGAGCCACTGCTGGGAATCGCGGACCATTGCCCGTTGATCGTAACATTTGGCATCTAAGACGCGATCTCGGAACAGCCGAGCGGCGTGCCCTTCCGCTCGGGCTGGTTCACAGCAGCAGGGCTACCAGAGACGTTATTCGGAACGACTCCACCGAAGCGGACGTTGCCCCATGGCCACATCTTACCCGAGGTGGATGCCCCCTTTGGCGGTGTTTATCCTCCCATGCGTCTCCACGACAGCAGACGCCAATTATGTAAAATACAGTTTAACCATCTATACTTAACAAGGCTATTGCAAATCCTTGTAAGTCGTGCAAAATAACGCAGGAGGGATTGTTTGTATTTCTTTTAATTGAGAGGCGACCGTGATGCGTGAGGTTCGCACCACGGCTGCGTTTGCGGCTTTGATTTGGCTTTGTGCCTCATGCGTTGCTAGCGCAAGTGGCCCTGGAGGGCAATATCCAGCAATCGGCAGCCTAGAAGCCTGTCCTGCGGAATCCAATGCTGCCAAAATCGACAAGGCAGTTGCATCGGACAGTGTCAATCCGCGGGCTGGCCGCTTGATTGTGAGTTCTAAAATGGGGGATGCACTATGCCGGACAGTGAGGACAAAGTTGTCGACAATCCAACTTTCCTGGAACACATCAAATTTTTCTTTGAAGCCATAGATGTGGATCATATGGCGCCGCGTGGCGTCGATCTCGCTACCTACGACGGGGTAAAGGCAAACGCCACCTCAATCTACTCCCAGACCAAATCCGGATCGATGCCTCCGGAACCGGAAAGGCGTTGGTCGCAGAACCGCGTTAAAACGTTCAAGAACTGGATCAGTGGCGGATTTCCGATGGGAAACGCGCCAGCGAAGGTCCTGAAGACAATGTCCAGTTTGGCGGCAACCGCCCGCGGGGCGTTCCGACGCGATGCCGAGAACATGTCGAAGGAAGAAGTTGAAAGACTCGCACTAGCCTTTCGGACGATCATGGAGCGTTCGCCAGACCATCCGCAGAGCTATTTTGCGCTCGCTGATATTCATTGGTTTCCGACACCGGTAAACTGCCTTCATCATGAAGAGCGATACAATCCCTGGCACCGCATTTTCATCGACCGCTTCGAGGCGGGTCTCCAGTCGGTTCCAAAGTGCGAGGATATCAAGCTGCCCTATTGGAACGTCGTCCGTCAGCCGCCAGCGTGGATGTTTCAGCCGCCGTTCGACAGCTACACTTTGCAACGCGACGCTGCGCCACAGTACCCCGCCGGCACGGCGACAAAACGGCACTCCGCCAAGAAAATCCATGCCGAGATGGTCGATCGCGATGTCGAGGGGACCATAAAGGGCGCGCTAGATTCCCCGACGTTTGAAAGCTTTACCCAGCAGATCGAGCAAGCGCACGACGACGGGCACGTGTCGTGCGGTCCTGCGATGCAAACACCCGATATTGCGGCCTTCGATCCGATTTTCTGGCTCTTCCATTGCAACTGGGAGCGCATGTGGTGGGCATGGCAGCAGCGCCACCAAGCCGTGTCGCTTGAAGACTTTCGCAAGACGCTCAGCATCCCGGACATGGATTGGCTGGATGTAGCTCCCTTTAACGAACTGAAACCGTTCACGGAAACAGCCGCTCAGGCGATCGACGCGTCGCAGTACGCCTATGAGGATCCGGCGGCGTCGCTGTTCAGCGCCTTGGCCAGGGTTGCGCGAGGCAATATCTCGGCCGATCAGTCGTTCAGCATCCCGCGCAAGGCCAGGCTCTCCATTCGCGTGAAAAACATAGCACGCCTGGCCATATCCGGCAGTTTTGAAGTCCAACTCCTTGCGGACGGCAAGAGAGTTGCGCGGCACGCCTTTTTTCAAGGGACCGAACCCAAAAAATGCCCAAGCTGTGTGAAACGCGAGACCGTTAACGTCGATCTGAGGGCCAATCGTTCGGACGTGGCCGGCAAGAAGCTCGAGGTACGCATCGAGGTGCTTGGCGCGAAAGGCAAGGACCGTGTGCTGGCCCTAAGCGAAGTCGGAAATCCAACGATCAATATCCGGGAATTGCTCGTCGCCGAGTAGGAAGGGCCTCCAACGAAACTTGGAATTCCTGATTATGAAGGCGTCAATCTTTTGGACATTGCCGGCCCGTTCGAAATGTTGGGGCGACCGAGCGCGATTGTGCGGTCGGCCATCGCGTCGGACCATACCCGACGTGTGGCTATGGGTTTGGGGCTTTCATGCCGCCGTCTCCGTGCTGACAGGCCACGCCGGCCTTTGCTCGGCGCGGCTTCGGCAGCCTCCGGCGCGGGCACGATGATTGCCGGCGCGTTGGACGTCACAATCGATCGGCGACGGGACCGGGTCGTCTTCGTTGTGGATGTAGCGCATGAACATCGCGACGGTCTTATCGGCGGTCGGAGCCATGCCGACCTTCAACGGCACACCGGAATTGGCGATGTCCGTCGCCGCGGGTGACTAGGCTGGAGCAGATTGAGGGGAAATCCGGAGTGGGTGGCGCCCAAGGCAAAGCCATGCCGTAAGCCCTTGGGCTCGCTGATCCCTCGATGCTCTCCTGTGCCACTGCCCGTTTGACATTGCGCCACGCCGTCGTTCGGCTGAGCGGACAAGCTGAGCTTGGCCTGAAAGGCCACCCAAGGCCCGCTTTGGGCCAAACCCGGAGATCATGTCGCCCAAGCCGAACGTCTCCTTTGAGGAAACGGCGAGCCTGATCTTAACGGCCGACGTTGGGCGCATTGCTGACCTTCAAAGCGTTGGTGCAGGCCTCTGCGCCTAGCAATAAACGACATGAACCGGGAATCTTCCTGGGAGGAGCGGGGAACTCGATGCGTGACTCTTGGGGAGATGCTCGGGATGGACCTCGAGAAGCGTGATTTTGATCTGCGGCTTACACCTGTTGCAGTCGAAATTGAGCTTCAAGGGATCCACGCCGCCGCCATTAGACCATCATCAGGTCCGCGGACCGGCAGTAGCGGACGTTGCCGCAGCTGCACTCGGCTTTCACAAGCATGTTGTGCCGGGTCGCCTTCCCAGAGTGTCGATCGGATCGTGCGCCATAGTGAACAAAAATGAGGAACATATTCCTGTCCAGTCAAGAGGGATTGACTACCGTGTTCCTATTTTGTTCACTGCGGGCAAATTGGAGACAAACCATGAAACCGACGATTGCGACTGAATCCGAACAGCCCGAAATCTACGCCACGATAAGGCGCGAGCTGCCGGCCATACATCGCGCTGTCAGCAAGATGGGAAAGCAGATGCGCGGCCTCTCACCTCTCAGCCAAAAGGCGGCCATCGCTGAATTAACCGCCATATGGTGCCTGGCGAACTATCCCGCATGACCTTGATCGTGCATTGTCTTTGGCAGAGGCCATACATGACAGGGCCACTCCGCGACGACGACGCGTCGACAATCATGCATGTGAACATGCCGGCTGCGGCAAGGATGGAGGCTTCGGATTTGCAAAGCCGCGCATGGCATCGCACTGGTTCTGCATGGAAGACCGGAAATCAATGACGGTTTCCTCTATCTGTGAGGCCGAGGAAGCGCTCCTGGGGCAGTGGCCAAATAAAGAAGCGGCGGCCTATAGGAATGCGTGCCGATTAATTGCGGAGGCCAAGGATGGAAGCTGCAGTCCGGCCGTAGCATTTGCGGCGTTCACCGTTCCTCCCTATGATGCGAACAACCCACTCGCCCAACGAATGGCGGATCTCTAGGAAGAGGGAAGACGAAGACGGCGGCCGGTACGTGACGCTGTCCAATGCCCTCGGGAGGCTTGTCCCGCCAAATCGGCTCCATCATCGGAGGAATGAACTTCACGCATGCACTGACTCCCGAGACCGCGAGTCAATTAGCGCGTGCTTAATTAGTTCCGGAGCGTTTTAACGAATCGTTGACCGCGCTGTCCCAGAATAGGACGGCGCGGTCAAACCCCAACCTTGGCTGCGCAGGCGGCTTCGGCATTGAGTTCCACCCCGAACTGTCGGAGCCGCCACCCACCCCACACTTATACCAGCAATGGTTGAATCAACCGTTACTGCACGTGCTTTCCATGGCGCTTCCCTGAGGTTTATCGACTTCTGGGTACGGAAATAGCAGATGGCGCCCGTCGCCCCGTCCTCGACGCGCTCGACCAGGCCCAACGCTTCCATGTCCTTGAGCCGCCTCGACAAGAGGGCGGACGAGACGTTGCCCACCCCCTTGCGAATGTCATTGAAGCGGGTCGAGCCGTTCCAGAGTTCGGTCAGGATTTGGATCGTCCAGCGGGGCTCCAGGAACTCGCAGGCGTGCGAGATCGGGCAGACCAGTCCGTAAGGCCGTCGCGTCATGGCTGACCGCTCCTTTGCCGCAGGTTAGGCCTTGCGGAGCTCTAAGGCCAGTTCACAATCTGAAGCGGAGTGCTTCCGAAGGTGCGCTGGCCCCTTCCCGTCCTCTGCCATGATGGTGGTCGTCATTCGTGCATCCCCCAACGGAGGCTACCATGACCTGGCGTAACATTACGCAAACGACACTAGGCGAGACCGCACTGCGCGTGCCGCGCACTTTTTTTGATCCTCCGCTCGAACGGCTGCTGGCCCTTGTCTGTGAGTGGCGGACCCGCCGCAACATAAAGCGTGGGCTTGGTCACCTGTCCAACTTCCTTCTGCGCGACGTTGGCTTAACCAAAGCAGACGTCGAGGCGGCCTGCGCCGACAGTTTCGATACATCCGCCTCTCTCGCGCTTAAGAGTGCAGCGCAGAACCAGACGGGAAATTGGTGAGAAGGGAAAGCCCCGCGGGCTGAGCCCGCTTGAGGGCGGCAATTGATCAGCCGAATTAGGGGCCATTCTTTAACAACGATTTTGAGGCGCAACCGCGGCGTCCGGCGTGGTCGCCGGCGATGTCTCCATTCGGGCCGCTGCAAAATTGAACTCTCTGGTCGAGTTAAGGCGCATTGCTGACCGGTAGATTTTTTGAGCCGGTAGCTGACCGGCAGCTTCGGTCTGCGAATCTTCAAGGCCGGACATTCAGGGTTGGCGTGGGCGCGTCGTGACTTGACCTGAGGGGGAGCTTAGCGCACTCGACAAAGGGTTCCAGCTTTCAAGTGGTCGGCCTAGTCAGGATCCGATCATCGCCAGAATGGCTTTGCAAGTTCAGACTCCACTTCGTCCTCCGTCAATCCAATATCGTCGATCATGTGCGGCGCTACCCCCGATAGTCGCGCTAGGTCACGGCGGTAGAAATGCCGTTGCCGCCATCTTGAGACATAGCGAGCTATTCTGATTGCTCGAACCTCATGGGACAAGTCCTGAAACGTCGATGCAAGAAGATTGTTGCTCACCGTCAGGCCTCCGTGCCAACCTCGCGCTTGCAGATGACAGCGTAGGCAGACAGCGTACCGGCTACAAACCAGTCTTTCTCTGGGATAGGCTCAGAATTCCTGAGGTAGTGACAGTCGATGCGTCTCCCTTCACTCAATGCGCTTCGGGCCTTTGAAGCAGCCGCGCGCCACGAAAGCTTTGCGCGCGCGGCTGAGGAGCTATGCGTGACCGAAGGAGCGATCAGCAGGCACGTCAAGCTGTTGGAAACAGCATTGCAAGTGGAATTGTTTCGACGATTGCCGCGCCGGTTGGTTTTGACCGATGCGGGGCGCAATTTTCAACCGATCCTGGCGGCCGCGTTCGAAAGCATTGCCGCGGGAGCTCAAGACGTGCAACGCCAGCCTCGGCATCTGAAGGTTATCTGCCCGCCCACCTTCTCCATTCGGTGGCTGCTCCCGCGGCTTGACCGTTTCAAGCAGCAATGGCCTGCAATCGGTATTCGGGTAACGACCGCTCCTTTTGACTGGGAAATTTTCTTCGGAGGTGAGTTCGATCTCGCCTTTGACTGCGGTTATCCAAATCGGCCGAAAGATATCGAGGCGGTGTTGGTGTTGCAATCGTTCGGCACCCCAGTTTGCTCTCCAAAGCTACTGGAGAGGGGCGTGCCAATAACGTTTCCTGCCGACCTGGTTCACCATAACCTGCTGCACGAGACGCCTGATCGGCACGATTGGAAAGTTTGGGCTGGGCGATTTGCGCCGAACCTTCTTGACGTGAACTCGGGTGAGGTTTTTCCCAGTGCCGATATGGCCTATCGTGCCGCGGCCATGGGCCAGGGCGTCGCGATCGGAGACCTCTCTGTGCTTCACGACGAGATTGCCAAGGGAGAACTGGTGCTGCCGTTCAAAGATATGCAGATCTCTGACGACACGGAGGCCTATCATTTGTGTTGCAGAAAAGATTGCTGGACCGACCCTCGTATCGCCGCGTTCCATAAGTGGGTTTCGGACGAGGCCACGTGGTCCTGAAGCCCGGGACGGTCAGGCCGCTGCCCGCCTCGTTGCGGTCGTTAGCCCTTCCGGCAAGGAAAGCTCCGGTCCCAAAGCTACCGCTCGAAACAATCAAGGCCGCATCGGGGCCTCCGATCCTGACTACATTCAGGATGGCCAAAGCGGCTTCACCCGCTCAATCCGATACCTCTTCTCGAACTCACGGAGCACCATTTCGAGCGTTGCCTCAAAAGCACTCTGATCGAACATCATCGATTTCTTTGCCTCGTGAAGATAGCGCCAGTCGGTGAAGGCATCTTGGTGTTGATACAGAATGTGACGAATGCTGTACTCGATGTAGAAACCATTGGGATGATACGGGACCACTGACCTTTTGAACTCCGCGTCGAGTTTCTCTTGGCTTTCGGGCTTTAGGCGATCAAACAGCCTTATCAGGTTGTGCGATTTGACGACTTTTGGATTTTCGTGGTCGAAGACGAACCACGCTTTGAGTGCCAGCTCCATAGAAAGCGCCAAAAGCATCGGTTCAACACCGACGTGTTCGCGTTCGCTCAGGTCTGCATGCTTTCCGAATTCTCGGCTTGGAAAGCTCTGAGTTTTTCGGAAGATCGCCTTTGCGGCTTCCCCGATCCTAATGGCCGTCGATAAGCGCGCACTCATTAGGGGTCCATTAGATTGATCTAAATTAACGCCGGAGCTGAGCTGAGATATTGCAAGAACGCAATCGCTTAGGCCAGGAGGCACGGAACACAACTTACTGACGACAAGTTAGAGTTGAGTTCACCGCCGGCGACCCGTTTTCGGAAGGTGGGCGAACGACCGGAATGAGGCGGCGGGTTCAACCGGTCGTCGCAACCCGCTTTAATCTGAGAGGATGAAGAGGTGTTGCATGGTGACGTCACGGATCTGGTTTACGTCAGCGCAGAAGGTCGAGCTTTGGGAGCGATGGAACCGAGGTCAGAGCACTTGACCGCCGGAACAAGACCGGCGTTCAGCGGATCGTATCCTTACGCAGCGGCATTGCTCCGTCAGCTAGGCGTAGAGGGGCCTTGGCGCTCGGGCTGGCGGAACGCGAAGAGATCTCTCGCGGGATCGCGGCGGGTCTTGCGATCCGCGCTATTGCACGAAGTCTCGGGCGATCCCCATCGACAATATGTCGCGTTATCTCGCGCAATGGCGGTGCACAAGCGTATCGTGCAACCCGGGCCGACAAGCATGCTTGGGTGCGAGCGCTGCGCCCGAAGCAGTGTCGCCTGGCAAGCTCTGGGCGGCTACGATGGCAGGTGGCGCAAAAGCTAGCGCTGCAATGGTCCCCGGAGCAGATAGCGGGCTGGCTGAGGCGAGAGTACCCAGGCGATCCAAGCATGCGGATATCTCATGAAGCGATCTATCGCAGTCGATTCATCCAGTCGCGAGGGGCGCTCAAGAAGGAACTATCAGCGCACCTGTGTACCAAACGACAGATGCGGCTCGCAAAAGGCGCACAGAGCCGGACGGGGCAAGGACAAATACTCGATATGATCTCCATCCGCGAGCGCCCCGCCGAGGCTGAGGATCGCGCCATCCCAGGCCATTGGGAGGGTGATCTGCTCACCGGCGCGAACGACACGCACATCGCCACCCTTGTCGAGCGACACAGCCGGTTCACGATGCTTGTAAAGGTGGCGAGGAGGGACTCGGCCACCGTCGTGGCGGCCCTTGCCCAGACGATCGGCACATTGCCCGAAGAGTTACGACGCTCGCTAACGTGGGACCAGGGCAAGGAGATGGCTCGGCACATGAGCTTCACCGTTGCAACCGATCTACAGGTCTACTTCTGCGATCCGCGAAGTCCCTGTCAGCGCGGCAGCAATGAAAATACCAACGGTCTGCTCAGGCAGTACTTCCCGAGAGAAACCAACCTCTCCCATGTCTCGCAGGCCCAACTCAACGCCGTCGCCCTGCAGCTCAATCAGCGACCCCGAAAACCCTGGACTTCGAAACGCCGGCCGATAGGCTACAGAAGGTGTTACGATGACCGGTTGAACCCACCGGCGCAAATTGGTCACGGCTCCACTCGTGAAGTGGAGCCGCACCTGATCAAACCTCAGTTGCCTCGGAAAGTTCGAGAGCATCCTCAACATCGACTCCCAGATAGCGGACCGTGTTCTCGATCTTAGTATGACCGAGCAAAATCTGGATGGCTCGCAGATTTTCCGTCGCTTTGTAGATAATCGAGGCCTTGGTGCGACGCAGGGAATGGGTTCCGTATTCCTCTGGTCTAAGCCCGATCGCCTCGACCCATTCGTCGACGAGGCGTGCATACTGCCTTGTACTCATGTGAGCCCTTGGATTGATCCTGCTCGGAACGCGTAATCATCGACTGTTCCGCCGCGTCGCTCCAGGCCATGCGAGAAGGCTGGAGCGTACGTCGCTCATCAACTCGAACTGAACAGGTCGGCCAGTTTTCTGTTGGATGACCATCGCGCGAGTTCGGACTTCCGGTCCTACCACGAGGTTGCCGATTTTGATCTTGACGAGATCGCAGCCGCGCAACTTGCTGTCGATCGCCAAATCGAAGAGCGCTCTGTCTCGCAGACGCAGCTCTCGATCGAGAAAGAAGCGTATCGCCCATATCTGTCGAGGTTTCAGAGGTCGTTTCGTCCCGACCTTCTTCCCGGCATTCCATGCCCGGCGGTCGGAGTCGGTGAGGTCGTAGCACGAGTGTCCCATTTCGCTTCTCCTGCAGCCATGATTGGCCACCAGAGAAACGCCGCTAGACTGTTGCGGGGCCGGCAGCTGACTGGCAGCTTTTGGGCTGAAGTCGTGAATAGGCGGACGTTTCGCTGCCGTCCCATTGACGACGTTCGTGTCTGGTCATGGGAGCGGGCGAGCTCCTCCCGTCGTCGGCCATCACTTCAGATCATCAATTTGCGCGTTGCGGTTCCACTCTGTCGTCCGGGATGCCTAGCAGGTGACATTGCGACGAAAGCTGACATACCGAGTCGCAAGCAATCGAGGCCTGCTTTCCCCTGATCTCTAAGGTAATCTTAACTGGTATGCGTTGAACGATGTGGGTGAAATTGCCGGCCGAGTTGTCTGCCGGTAGGAGTGCAAACTGTGCCCCGCTGGCTGGCGACAAGCTCTCAATGCGTCCCTCCCGGGGACGGCTCGACTGATACTGCAATCCTGCCGCCAATGCACAACGCGGCAATCTGTGTCTCCTTGAAAATTGGCCACGACCTACGCTCCGAGGAACGACGGCGACCAACAGAGTGCCTGCGCGCACATGCTGCCCGACTCTTGCCTGACGTTCGCCGACCCAGCCGTCACGCGGCGAGGTTATGATGCGCATCGAGCATTTGGCGACGATCTTGCAAAGAACGAGGGTTAAAAACACTCGGTCATGTATCGGTTGAACGACGCCATGAATGAATGCCATATGGCATTGGCTTTGTGGGGAGCGAACTATGAAATATCTTGGGGCAACCGCATTGGTTTTCTACGGTGTCGTTGCGGTCAGCGGAGCGCAGGCCGCCTGCTACGACATCTCAAAAGGGCAGCCATCGCAGCTGAGCGGCCAACTCGATCGTCGGATACTTCCCGGGCCGCCGAACTACAAAGACGTGCAGGCAGGAGATCAGCCCGAGCCGACTTACCTACTGGAACTGGATGCCGACATCTGCCTTGAGGGCGCGGACTTTGCTGATCCCGCATCCAGTTTCCGCGAGGTTCACGTCGTGCCGGTGGGCGGTATGGAAAGCGCCATGGCATCGTTGATCGGACGCCGCGTGACTGTCGGCGTCGTTGATCGATGGGCTGCAAATAACGCAAATCACCGAGCCCCGCTCATGGCCGTTGTCGGGAGCATCGCGCCTGAAGAGGACATCACTGAACAATATGGCACTGCCGCGACTGTCGTGCGGGCGTTTTATCTGGCCCTCGGCACTGGGGACGGCAAGGAGGCGGCGCGGTTTGTAGTTCCAGAAAAGAGCACCAAGGGTCCTCTCTCAGCAGCCGCCCTGAGTGGCTTCTACGGAGGGATGCAGGCGCCCCTTAAGCTTCTCGGCATACAAGCGAAGGCAGAAGACTTGTTCTTCGTCAGCTATGCGTTCAGGAAGGGTGCGACGACATGCACTGGCCGCGCCGAAGTGAGGACAGTGAATGAGGGCGGCAAGGACTACATCGAAGGCATAAAGGCACTCGATGGCTGCTGATAGGATCGAGCCGTTGAAGTGTCCATTCGGTGGGGCTTACCTTCGCATATTAGCGTCGAAGGGTCTTGGGACATCCCGATCACGATTTTTTCGGTTATCCCAACGGCATCGGTTCGGATTTCGCCGCGCTGCCGGTCCCGCAGTGAAGCCGAGGCATTCACTCGTGACTAAGCCATATATCGATGCGGTAGCGGTCAGAACCTTGCATGGGCAATAGACCGTCCGCGCGCGTTCCCACTCCTGCAGCACGAAGGATCGGACGCATCTCCTCCAGCACCGCTCCAATTCTCCATTCCTCGGCGCTCGGCGAGGCATAGCCAACGGCCTTGGGCACCAGCGCACATTGCGGTGTGGTGTTCCTGTCAAACTGTTCAATTCTGCCCGGAATGACGCGCAACGATTCAAAAACATATCCGTTGATCGAACTGCGAATTGAGGCCGCATCGACCGGGGCTCCGCTGCAGACATTGATATAGACCCAGCCTATCGGCCTCGGGTCGCCAGGAATCGATCGATAACTCACCTTGCGGCCACTGATGTCTGGCGGCTCCGAGCGCACAACTGCGGGTTTCGGCTGGACGGCGGAAGGCGCCTCGGGTGGATTTGAGGGAGGACGATAGCCGGCGACCAGGTTCCGCGTGGCTGCCGTCGAAAGCCGATTTTGGCTGGCGGAGCCTACGCTCGCCAAAAGCCGACAAACGCCGCCCTCGGTCGAGTGGTCAAACCCAACGCAGCCCGAACGCGAGGTGCAAAGGGAACGACACGCCTCCAAGGGTGCGATGACCTGCGCGCTGACGAACCCGTTCAGTGAGGTCCCGGGATAGTCGAAGAACACTGCCGTGGTTTGCGCGCCGATCGGTTGAATGCCGACTAGAAGGACGAGAGTTGCCAGAGACGACCCGGCGACTCCGAGCACGAACTCTTGGAATCCGCAGCGAAAAAGATGCGCAAACATGTTTCCCCCGGCCGCTGTTATTCTGTTTCAAGTGGACTTGATCGCCAAGTCAGCGAAGTTCGCCGGCTTGATGTCATGACTGGCGACGTGGAGGGTCGAACTAGACGGCCAGCCAGGATTCTCATGACAGGTCGCGATCTTTCCTGTTGCCTCATTTTTCTTTGCCGTAGGCAATGCCCCTTTAGGGCTCGGCAATACCAGCCCGGCGCCACCGTAATTCTCCAGAATTTGCATTTCCAGCTATAAATGGGGGATGAGCACCGCGAAATTGGGTTCAAGATAGAAACGGTCGCCAAGACGTGAAATAGGCTGCGAGCCCGCTACAGGTTAAGCATCTGAGTCGAATCTACTTGAGGGCTCGTTGACACTGCGTTTTTTACGTCGAAATATGAGGCCGGGGACGCCGCATGGTCAACGATTTATTGCGGCAAGGGGAAGGTGCCTAATGGCTCGGGGGGGCAATGTCCACTTCGTTCGTTCAACGTCCGCGCGTGCCGTGGACGTGTTGGCTGTCGCAGGGAAACCGCTGTGGCGCGACTGCGAAACGGCATTCGCCCGCATAGATGAACTGTGCGGGGACAACACCTCGCGGCTGTTCGCGGAACCGAACGCCAAGGAGCAGGAGGGCGGCCGCCTGGTCGTGGCGTGGTTCAGCAGCTTCGACGAGGAGCCGAAGCAACTGGGCGAACTCGATCGGGGAAAACGGTCGCGGATCGAGTCGAACTTGGCCGCGCGGATCGAGGCGCTTCGACCAGCCCTGGCGGACCGGGAAATCGGCGGGACCGTTGGGGCGATGCTCAATGTCGCGGACGAAGCCTCTATCGTCGCCGTCGGCGAGAACGCCGTCCTCACGAATTGGGGAGTGCTGCCGGAGGAAGCCCGCTCCTCCCGCGCCGCATTCGTGCGGCACAGCGAGCAGACAATTGGCCCCTACCTTCCAAGCGGCATGTCCCCCCGGGTGCCTGGTCAGGCGTGGGCTGCCCTGGGAGGTTTCGCCACTGCCGGACTGTCTCCCCCGCGGCGCGTGATTGCACCCGAGGCCACCGCAGCATCCACGCAAGAGGCTCAATCAACGGCGCCAGCTCGACACAAACAGTCTTGGCTTTGGCCCATAGCTGCCCTTTCGTTGGTGTTCGCCGCCTGCCTGATCTACGCGGCCTCGCCGGGCAACCTCGTTTATCCGGAAGCGCTCCCGCCGCCACCGACAGCTCCACTCGTGAACAACGGGGAGGTCAACCGGAGCCTTGAAGAGCGAATCGGCAAAATGAAAAGGGAGCTCGCAAAGGCTGCATGCGAGGCAGATTCATCTGTTCTCGGTCCGCCGCTCCATGAGTCCGGCGGTGGAACAGAAAACGGCGCGTCAGGAGCCGCCCGCGGGCAGGCGCCTGCCCCCGGCTCACCGCATTCGCTTCTCGCCGCCCTGGACTCGGCGACGGTCCTCGTGCTCGCACCCTCGGCGGACTCCCTCAGCACTGGAAGCGGGTTCTTTGTGAGCCAGAGGGAAATCCTCACCAACAACCACGTTGTCGAGGGCGCCGGGGGGACGGTATTCGTCGCCAGCAAGGCACTCGGGCGTGCGGTTCCCGCCCGTGTCGTTGCAAGATCCGCAAGCAGCGAGACTGGAAATCCGGACTTTGCCCTCCTTCGGGTGGATGATGCCCCCAGCACTGTGAGGCCCCTGCACCTTTCTACGGAAATCGCCAGGCTGGACAGCGTCATCGCGGGGGGCTTTCCGTCATTCGTGATGTCGATGGACAGCACTTATCGAGCGATCCTCAATGGCGACACCACGGGGCTTGCCAATCTTGAGATGGTCGTCACGCAGGGCAACGTCATGGCCATGCCTCAGGGCGGGGCGGCAAAGGTCATTACCCATTCCGCGAACATTTCCCCCGGCAACAGCGGAGGTCCCCTTTCGGACGCCTGCGGCCGGGCCGTCGGAGTCAACACCTTCATAGTCCTCGACGGGGGGAACGTTCAGAAGCTGAACTTCTCCCTCGGCGCGAGCGACGCCATCCGGTTCCTGTCAGCCAACGGCGTGACGGTGGCCGGCGCCGATCAGCCGTGTAATCCGGCCACGGGAATAGCCGCGGCCGCAGGGCCAACGGAAGGCCCTGTCAAATGAGCCAGTTCGTCGCGACCACGACCCTCAGCCTGATGCGTTCCCTCGGGTCGACCGCGGAGCGCTCGGTCCATAGGCTTCAAGCCGTGCTCGGACGGGAATTCCCCGGGGGCATAGGGCTCGAGCTGGCCGAACCGGTGCCGCGAAAGGACGGCTCTGGGATCGACTGGTATACCGAGCGCGACGAGCCTCTTGTCCGGCTGACGGACCTCCCGCCCGAAACGGCGTCCGTCTACAAGGCGCGGCTCGACCAATCCGTCCGCGCAGTTCTTCGTGCGGCCGCCGCGCATGAGGCTCGCACCGACCCGGCAGCCCGCTCGACGGCTACTGCGCTGCGCAACGCGGTGACATTCCCCGACGACGAGAACGTATGGGTTTCCGGCGGCTCCGACGGGAGCGACGGAGTGCTCGTGCTTACGGCATGGGGTTACGAAAAACATGACGCGGAAACCAGCGGCAAGGGACAGATTGCTGAAGCCGCCCGGGACCGCCCGCCGACGGCTTCTGTTGCGGACACAGCAACGGAGCGGCCCGTGCGATCTGCTGGACCTGCCTGGTGGCAGTCGGTCGCCCGCAGGCTTCTTTGGCTTGTTCCCGTAGCACTCGCGGGGGCGACCGCGTGGCTGCTGCTCCCGGCTTGCGGCTTGGTCCTTCCGTTCGGAGTCACCGCATTTGGAAAGGGCGGAGGCGCTTACTGCGCCCTTGCGGCGCCGCAGCCGACTGTCGACCATAGTAGCTTGCGCACGCGGGAACTCATCTCGGAAGAAGCTGTCATCGAGGAGCAGCTGCGGCGGCACCTGAACTCGTGCCAGCCCCCCGCTCCGGCGCCAAGGGCCGAGCAGACTGACCCAGCGCAGGAAGCAGACAATCGCGTCGAAAGCGCAGGCGGTGCGGAAGGCCAGACGCAGGTGACGCTCATCTGGAACAACCGGACCGACCTGGACCTCTTCGTGAAGTGCCCGGACGGCGGAATGGTGCTTCTGGACGGACAGCCGAAATGCGGGGGCGTGCACGACATCGACATGAATCTCAATGGAGAGAGCACCAAGCCGGTCGAACACATAACGTGGGCGAGCAAGCCACCGCCCGGACACTACGAGGTCTACCTGAGAATGTTCAACAAGCGCGGAGATCCTGCCCGGCGGACGGATTTCAACGTCATCCTCAAGAAGGGTGACGCCACTCAAAGCTACCCGGGCAGCGTGACTGAAGAGTCTCACGACGCGACGCAGATGAAAGTCATGGAGTTCAATGTTCCATGACTGCAGCAAGCCGCCACCAGCCTGACAGGACGAATCGATGCTGACCAACCTCGCCGATTTCAGCGACGGCTTCACGCTGGTGCCGGACAGCGGCCTCCAGTTCGTCGAGTTCGGGTTTGACTTCGACGCTTCGCCGCGTCTTACGAGGTCGTTCATCGAGCGTGTGTCGCCGGGCGAAACGGGGTCGGATGGAAAGACGCTGATCCGCCTGCTTCCGAACTGGAACGATGACGACCCCGACTCTGACCAGCCGCCGTATCCCCCGAGTGGCGACGACGTGGTATACGACATCGCGAAGTCGAGGGCGCTCGAGACCTTCCTCGACCGCTGGGTTCCGGTGCCGTTCTTCAAGATCGAACCCGGAAAGGACTCGCTGGGCAACGAAATTTACGCACAGGGCCCGACCGACTGGGTCCGGGTAAGGGTTACGGAAACCAGGAACGCCCATGGCGACCGGAAGGGAACGCACAGGGCAATCTTCGCATTCGACAGCTCGCTTGCGCCCCGCAAGACGAACCGTCCCTATCTCGCGCCCTGTCCGGAAGACGCGATGCGGACAGAATCGTTCCGGTTCGTCAGCCAGCTTCCAGACGTCATCTCGTTCCTTTCCCATAAGGTCGACGTTCCCGGACAAGGGCCCGTGGACGCCCAGAAATGGCTGGACGATTGGCTGAGGGACATCCTCCACTCCTTCAAGAAGCTTCAGAGGAAGGGCAAGGAGCTGAGGCCCGATGACTTTCCTTTCCAGTTCGAGCACCTCGCCCGCTACATAACCTTCGTCCAGTTTCTCGCCAGCGTGATCAAGCCCGTTCGCGTCACCCTCATCGACACGGTCAGCGACAACAGGAACGTCCATCCAGTCGACGTCGACCTGGTGCTCGACATCGGGAACTCGCGGTCGTGCGGACTTCTGATCCAGTCGTTCCCGGACGACGTGAACGTCGACCTCAACAACTCCGTCGTGCTGGAATTGCGCGACCTTTCCAAGCCCGAACTCGTCTATCGCGATCCGTTCGAAAGCCAGTGCGAACTGGTGGCCGGGGAATTCGGAGCGGAAGACATCGCCAGGCGGTCAGGCCGACCGCGGGCATTCTTTTGGCCAAGCCTGCTCCGCATCGGCCCCGAGGCCTCCCGCCTGCGCGGGGAGTCGGAAGGCACCGAGGCGGCCACGGGGCTTTCTTCGCCGAAGCGGTACCTGTGGAGTTCCGATCCGGTTCTCCAGGAGTGGAAGTTCCGCTCGGCCTCGGCGGGCCATGCGGGAACCGAGCCGCTGATCGAGCGCTCCATGTACCGCTTCATAAACGACCGCGGCGACGTCCTCGAACAGCTCGAGAGCGACAGGCGCCAGTTCAGGTTGAAAGTCAAAGAGAGCGAACTGCAGACGGCGAGCCGCTTCTGCTTCTCGAGGTCGTCCTTCTTCACGTTCATGCTTGTCGAAATCATTGCGCAGGCGATGTCGATGATGAACAACCCCGGCACCCGCCGGGAGAGAAGACTCAAAGATTCTCCGCGACGCCTGCGCAGGATCATCCTGACGATCCCGTCAGCGACCCCGATCCAGGAGCAGCGCATCCTGCGGTCGCGCGCAGAAGCCGCGGTCAAGCTTCTCTGGTCCCTGTCGGGATGGGGCGACAGCGACAGCGGCATAAACAGCCAGCGTCCGGAAATCCACTGCTCCTGGGACGAGGCGAGTTCAGTTCATCTGGTCTATCTCTACGGCGAGGCCGTGCACAAGCTGGGCGGGTCGATCAGGACGCTGTTCGACATGCTCGGCAAGGACAGGGAGAGGCCGAAGGCGCTCCCGGCGTCCAAGGCCAAGGAGAAGCTCGAACGGTCCCTGCGCGTCGCCAGCGTCGACGTGGGCGGCGGCACCACCGACCTCATGGTTACGACCTATTTTCAAACCGACAATGTCGCCCTTTTCCCCGACCAGAACTTTCGGGAGGGATTCCGTATCGCGGGGGACGACCTCCTCAAGGTGGTTATCGAGCGGCTTGTCATACCCAGGCTCGAGGAAGGCCTGGCTCAAGCGGGCCTCCCGAACGCGCGGAACTATCTCAAGGACCGCTTCGCAGGCGACAACCCGAACATGTCCGAGCAGGAAAAGCACCTGCGACGCCAGTTCGTTCTGCAGGTTCTGCAGCCAATCGCCATCGCGGTTCTGTCCGAATGCGAAGCGATGCCTGCGACGAGCCGCAAGACGGAAATCCGGAAGGCAGGCAGTTTCTTCGAGACCGGGGGACGAACGACGGCCGGAGGCGACATTCCGGTTGACGCGCGCATCCTCGGATATCTCAAGGACAGCATAGGGGCTCTGGGAGCCGGAGAGTTCACGGTCTCCGACTGCGACATAGCAGTCGACCCGCTGGCGGTCGAAGAGTGCGTCCTGTCGATCTTCGACGGCGTGTTCGACAACATCGCGGAAGCGATCAACCATCTGGACGCTGACGTGGTGCTGCTGACCGGGCGGCCGATGCGCCTGCCACAGATGATAAGCCTGTTCATGAACAAGATGTCGGTCCGGCCTGACCGCGTCATTCCGATCAAGGACTATCGCGTCGGCACGTGGTATCCCTTCCGGGGCGTCAGCAACACGCACATCGACGATCCAAAGACGACCGCGGTCGTGGGCGCAATGCTGTGCGCGCTCGCGGAACGGCAGATCACCAACTTCACCCTCTATTCCCAGTACCTCAGGATGAAGTCGACGGCCCGGTACATCGGTCGGCTTCAGGGCAGCTCCGTGCTGCCGGACGAAACCCTGCTTTTCTCGGACATCGACCTCGATGCCGCAACGGCGGAAGCCGAGGCGGAATTCGACTACCACAGCCCGCTTCGCATTGGCTTCAGGCAGCTTCCACTGGAGCGCTGGGTGGCGACTCCGCTCTACAAGCTGACCACCGCGCAGACGCGATCGGCGCGGAGCGTGCGAAAGCCGGTCCGCGTCACGATCGCGCGCAATGTGCAGGTGCCGGAAGACGACGAGGCGAACGAGATCGCGCTTCTTACGAGCGAGGCGACCCGCGAGGAGTTCGTGGTTCAGGACGCGGAGGACGCCGACGGCTCTCCGGTCAAGCGCATCATGGAGCTGAAGCTGGACACGCTCGCGGTCGAGGCGGGCGACGGCTACTGGCTCGATACCGGAATTATCTCCATCCAGTGAAAGCTGAAGGCATGCGTAAAGAGTTGAAGAAGACCTGCGACACGGCGCTGAAATCGGCGCAGGAGGGCCTTGTCTGGATCGGAGCCTCAGCAAACGCGGAGCGGGTCGGCAGCACGCGCTCGGGCGCCGAGCAGCAGCTCAAGAAGTCGATCGTTGCCACCCGGAAGGCGATGCTGGCCATAGACCGCCCCATGTGCGTCGGGGTGTTCGGCCCCAGCCAGGCTGGCAAGTCTTATCTTGTGTCCGTCCTGGCCCGCAATGGAAGCGCGCCCTTGATGGCTCGCTTCGGCGATCTCGGGCGGGAGGTCGATTTCATCCGGGAGATCAACCCCGGTGGCGATCGGGAGTCGACCGGGCTTGTCACCCGCTTTTCGGTTCGAGAAGAGCCAAGTCCGCCCGGCGCGCCCGTTGTGCTGAGGATGCTGAGCGAAACGGACGTGGCCAAGGTCCTGGGCAACAGCTTCTTCCTTGACGGAGACGCGAAGAAACGCGCGCCGCTGACTTCCGACAGCGTCCTGTCCACCCTGGAAAGGGCGAAGAGCCGGGCTATGCCGCAGGCAGCGACGGATGGCCTGGCCGAGGAGGACGTGTGGGACCTCCAGGAGTATTTCGAGAAGCAGTTCGCCGGGTTGCCGAACATCGAAACGCTAGGGGCCTACTGGGAGGAAGCGGCCTTCCTTGGCTCCCGGCTTTCCATTGCCGACCGCGGCGACCTTTTTTCCGTGCTATGGGGCGGTCTGCAGAAATTTACCGATCTCTTCGTCGAACTCGTCACCGCCCTTGAGAGCCTGGGGTTCGCCAAGGATGCCTACTGCCCTGTCGAGGCGCTGGTTCCCCGGGAAAGCAGCATCATAGACGTCGAGACGCTGCGGGGGCTCGGAAAATCCGGCCAGGACGAGTTGCTGATCCGGCCAATGAAAGGATCGACGGTTTCGTTGCCGAGACCCGTTATCGCCGCATTGGTGGCTGAACTCCGGATTGCGATATCGGAACAGCCATGGCCGTTCTTCGAGCACACAGACCTCCTGGACTTCCCGGGCGCTCGCAGCAGGCAGAAGGTGGACCTTCAGGCCTTCATCGAGGGCAACCCCGACGCGCTCAAGGAACTCTTCGTCCGGGGCAAGGTTGCCTACCTCTTCGACCGCTACGTTGCAGAGCAGGAGCTTTCGAGCATGCTGCTGTGCATCAAGCCCTCGAACCAGGACGTCGCGACCCTTCCCGACATGATCGACGACTGGATCAGAACCTCGCACGGGGAAAGCCCGCTCGATCGGGCCCGGACCGAGACTGCGCTGTTCCTGGTGCTGACGATGTTCGACATGCACTTCAGCGAAAAGGCGGGCGAGGAAGGACAGAGCCTGGCGGATCGTTTCAGCGCGCGCCTGGGCGCCTCGCTAACGCGCTTTTTCGGCAAGGCCCACAAGTGGCCGTTCGAATGGATGCCGGACAGGCCTTTCAACAACTCTTACTGGCTGCGCAACCCGAACTTCAAGGCAGAGTCCCTGATCAAGTACAAAGGCGGCGTGGAGACCGAGATATTGCCCGACAAGGTCGCGAAGGTCGCCGCGCTGCGCGAGGCGTATCTTCAGGTCAGTGAAGTTCAGCAGCACTTCCGCGAGCCGGCCAAGGCCTTCGACGAGGCCCTCAGGCTGAACGATGGCGGCGTAAGCTATCTGGCGGAGAACCTCGCGGCCATCTGTCGTCCCGACATCAAGTATTCACAGATACGAGGCCGCGTCGGGGACATAGCCCACGATATCCGCCGTGTGCTCGCTCCGTATTTCATCGAAAGCGACATCAACAAGCGGATAGCCGAGCGTCGGGAAGTCTCGGACCAGATTCTCGCAAACTTCACCGAGGTTTGGGAGCGGGACCAGTTCGGGACCGCCATGAAGATGCTGCAGATATCGCAGAACGGAATCTCCGAACACCTTCACATCGAGTACGGCAACCGCCTCAAGCGGCAGAACGCGCCGGAGGAAGGTTCCGAAGGACGGACAGACGCCGCGGCGAAGAAGCGACCGGCGCCTCCGCGGCCCGGCGCCCCTCCATTGCCCGGCAGCAAGAAGAAGGTGGCCGCGGCCGTGGTTTCCTCCGGGGAGTCGGTTTCGCAGAAAGCGCTGCCGCGCGAAGCCTATCTCGCCCGGTCAGCCATCAGGCATTGGACGGACGGCCTTTTCGCACTCGCGAGAAACGACAATGCGTTGCAGGCCATTGGCCTCGGGCAAGAGTCCGCAAGCGAGTTGGTCGCCGAGCTTACATCTGCCGCGCGGCGATCGGGGCTCGAAGAGCGCATAGCCAGGGACCTTGCCAAGCTCTCGGGAAGTTCAGTCGAAAGGTCCGACATCCTGCTCGAGAAGGCTGGCTTTCTTGCCACGAGCCACATCAACCGTTTCGTCAGCACGCTTGGCTTCGACGCGATGCCCGAGAACAAGCGGCCTCTGGCTCCTGACGGCACTGAGAACGGTGAAGTTAGGGTTTTTGCCCGCCGTCCGAGCGTTTCAGACTGCGACGGGCTTGGGGTGGAGCGGCGGAACTTCTCCTACCTCGCGCTCTCGGAGTGGATGTACGCCTTCCACCAAGTGGTTACTGACAACGTCCTCTCGGGCGAAGGGATCATTATAAACGTCGAGGAGAACGAGCGCCTGAGGGCCATACTGGACGCGCTCGATGAGTCCGCGCCGCTGCTTGGTGCGCCCGTTGGGACTGCTCGATGAACAAGGTTGCGGTCAAAGTCAGCGAGGACGAGACGCGCCTGTTCGGGCATGCCCTGATCACGTTCCCGCAGGAACTAGGCAGCTCTCCGGGGTTGCGACTGTCGATCATGCGCAAGTCCAAGGACGCTCCCTATCTTGGCGCCGCCGGATGGCAGGCGCGTCCCGCAACCGTAGAGGCAGCGGTCGTCAGCCGCGGCGCGAATTCGGCCACGCTGGTCGTCGGACCCGAGGTCTGCGACCAGATCCCGGTCGACCTGCAGGTGAAGATCGAAGTCGAAGGCCATGACATTGAGGGGAGCGCCTTCTGGCCGCCGATCCCACCTAGCCCGGGAGCTTGGTCCCAGGAACTGACCCCTTTCAAGATGTCCATTCCTCAGGCTATAGAACGGGAGCTTGAAGAGGCCCTCGAACAGGTTGTTGAGCTGCCACGGGTGGTGGAGCCGAAACCCCAGCCTTTGGCCCAGCCGCCAAAGAAGAGGCGGTTCTTGTACCTACTGATCCCGTTGGCGCTGCTTCTGGCAGGGGGAGGATACTACATTGCCGACAGCAGGGGTTGGTTCAACAACCCCGAGCCTTTGCTCGCGCGTTTCGAGAGGCTGAAGCTGACGGACACTAACGGCGTTGAGCTGTTCGCCCTAAGCGGCGAGGCATACCGGGAAGGCGCCCGCGGAATCGGCTTGCAGGCGATCAATCTTGCGATGGAGCGGGGCAACAAGGACGCGAAACTCGAGATTGCGCGCTGGTACGATCCAAGCTCCTTCGAGCCCAGCAGAGCAGATCGACCGGATGCGAACAGGGCGGCGAGGGCCTATTTCGAACTGTCGGTAGAAGGCGAGACAGCGGCCAGGGAAATGCTCCGCTCCCTCTGCGCGAAGAGCGCGAGTTCTCCTCAAGACCTTGGGTTCAATGGGTTCCTGAAGGACACTTATTGCGAGGGGACGCTGGAATAATGATTGAAAATCACAAGGTCCGGCAATTCGCCGCCTATGGAACCGTCAGAGGGACAATGGCATGCTGAAGAGCAGCTTCGACAAGTATTTCCTCCACTTCAGGGGGTACATGGCGGCCATGGCTGCTGCAATCTTGCTGGGCATGACCCTGTCAGCGGGAGCACAGGAAAATTCCGCGGCGAACGAGCTTTTCAACTACCCGGACACTCTGCTGAACGGGATCGTCAGCGCCCAGTTTTCCAAGCCGATAGAAGAATGCCGGAAACTCTGCGAGGCGCGTTCGGGATGTCAGGGGTTTGACCATTCTCAAAAGGACGAGTGCCGCCTGTTCGCGAGCGTGGGCGCCGGACGCGTGAACGTGGGTTCGACCGCTGCGACGCGCAGCCTGCTTTCGAATTACACCGACCCGACAAATCCTCCGCTTGCAGCCAGGCTGGCGAAGCTCAAGGAAACCGACACTGACGGCCATGAACTCTTCGCGCTAAGCGAGGAGGCTTTCAAGCGCGGAGACCGGAGCGTCGGGCTGCAGGCGATCAATCTCGCAATGCAGAGAGGCAACCAGGACGCGAAGCTCGAAATGGCGAAATGGTATGATCCAAGGACCTTCGCGCCGGACCGCGTGGACGCGATCGACTCCAATAAGGCGGCGCGTTCGTATTTCGAACTCGCGCTAGAGGGCAATGCGCAAGCCAACAACCTGCTGAGCTCGCTTTGCGTCGACGCTAGCGACACGGGCTCGAACCACGCCAACGCATACGAGAATTTCCTTCGCACCACCTACTGCGAAGGGTCGATCAGTCCTTGACCCAACCGCTCTTACATATCGGTTTCATGGGTTGGGCCAAGGGAAGCGGAATGCAGCGGAGGCGGCATTGGTTGCGCGTGGTCGGAACAGCGTCGGCGGCGTTTCTGCTGACATTTTCGCTTGCGATGCCTGGAATTGCTACGCAGGCATTGGCGCAGGCGTCAGGAGGCGAACTTCTCGAATATCCAGAGACCGCATTGAGGGGAACCCCCAGTGCCGAGTTCCGGCGACCTTTGGACGACTGCCGGAAAATCTGCCTGGAGCGTTCGGGCTGCGCCGGGTTCGATCACTCCTCTTCAACCAACCTCTGCCGTTTGTTTCCAGCGGTCGCCTCAGCACAACCTGACCCGCTCTCGACCGGCGGCACCCGCCAGCGGATTCCAGGCTATCACGATCCCGCCAATGCCGAGTCCTGGTACTATGCGTCCTTCAGCGGGGTTGACCTTTGGGGGGGCGATCTCGTGTCAAAAGGCATCGATGCGCCCAACGCCGAAAGCTGCTCGGCTCTGTGTGACAGCCGAACCTCCTGCCGGGCGTTCACCTACAATCAGGAGGTGAATCGATGCTTTTTAAAATCGGGCTTCGATTTCGTGCAATCCTACCCTTTGGGACGGTCCGGCCTCTATTTCAAGGCTAAACCATCGGCCCCTCCTCCGACCTTGACTGCCGACTGGGAGCTTTTCACCCTGAGCGGCTTCATTGGAAACGGCATGGAATCGCCTGCGATCTCCTATCAGGAATGCATGGGGCAATGTCACTCGGACGGTGGATGCGGTGGGTTTACGTGGGTGACCGTGAGACCCAACCGATGTTTCCTGGTCCAGGGAACCAACCTGTACCCGGTGCGGCGAAAAGGCATGACGTCGGCGCGAAAAAACAGCCGGACGGTCACTCCCGACTTTGTACATCCCGTCGCTCCGAGGGATTAAAACATGCCGCCGCGGATCGCATTTCTCACCGCTGTTGCCTGCGCCTTTTTTGGCCTTTCCTCACCGCTGAAGGCTGACCCCCCAGTGCCGAGAGCCCGCATCCCAAACGTCGACCTGCATCGCATAATCGAAGACGCCAGGCTGCGTCAGATGATCGGGCAGATGGTGCTGGTTGGCTTTGTCGGCAGCCAGCCCGGTGCCGAGGGATACGCGAGAGTCGTCAGGCAAGCGGAGGAAGGAAAGATCACGGGCGTCATTTATCTGGGGCGCAATATCGACGGCCTGAAGCAAGTGCGGCAACTGAACGAGGGCCTGCAGCGTTTCGCGGCAAGCCCGCTGCTCATCGCTGTCGACCAGGAGGGCGGCCGTATCCAGAGGTTCACTGGAGCCATGGGGTTCAACGAGACGCCGAGCGAGGCGACTGTGGCTAAGTCCATGAGTCCAGACGAGGCCAGCGTGATTTACCAGGACCTCGCTTCCGCTCTCTCGGATCTGGGATTCAACCTCAACTTGGCTCCCGTCGTCGATGTCAACGTCAACCCGGCAAATCCCATCATTGGCAAGCTTGGCAGGAGCTTTTCCGCCGATCCGCAGACGGTCGAGGCATACGCGAAGGCTTTCGTCGAAGCGCATCGGGCGAAGGGAGTGCTAACGGTCTTGAAACACTTCCCTGGGCACGGTTCCAGCACCAAGGACAGCCACAAGGGCATGGCCGACGTTTCCAAGACATGGAGCGATAAGGAACTTCTCCCCTACAAGAACCTGATCGCGTCGGGAGATGTCGACATGGTCATGTCCGCCCATGTGATAAATAACAAGCTTTCCTTTTCGGCCCAAATCCCCTCCTCGCTTTCCCGCGCGACGTTAACCGGGCTGCTGCGGGACAAGATGCACTTCAAGGGCGTGGTTATCAGCGACGACATGCAGATGCAGGCCATTACCGACACCATCACCTTTGAGGACTCGGTGCGCCGAGCCGTTTTGGCAGGGAACGACATCCTGATATTTGCCAACGACAAACATCCAGACCCCCTGGTCCCGGAAAAAGTTGCCGCCCTCCTGTCCGAGGAAGCGCGCAAGGACCCGGAAATGCTTGAGCGGATACAGAAATCCTACGAGAACATCATGCGCCTGAAAAGGAAGCTCGCACCGGCCGTTTCCGAGGACACGACCATTTTACAGGAACGGTAGCGCGAGGCTGAGCAGGCGAGGAGGAAACATGCTGGCAGGTGGTCTTCGTCGCGGGATGGCGGGACTTCTTTTGGGACTTGCGGGCGCGCTTGCTGCTGTCGTGCCGCCAACGGGGATTCTGCCAGCGAACGCGCAGTCGACAGGAGAGTTCTTCAATTATCCACAAACCCTCCTGAATGGTACCGTCAGCGCGACGGTCAGCGTGCCGCTGAAGTCGTGCAGAAACCTCTGCTTCGCGCGTTCGGGATGCATCGGCTTCGACTACTCGTCGTCCGACGGTTTCTGTCGGCTGTTCGCGAACGTGGCTGGCGCGGGTGAGAGCCCGCCACACATCGCCGGAACACGCAGTCTCGTCATGGGCTACCGTCCGCCAGCCAATCCGCCAGTCGCAGCTCAACCGACATCGCAGCCGAGCCAGGGTGCGTCGGAAGCGGAAGCGACGAAGCAGAAAAGCGCCACATCGCAAAAGACTGGCAAGCCTGCGGCGATCGTCCGAGCGAAACCAAGACGTAAAAAACAACGAGAGGCGACAAGTCAGCGGCCGGCAGCAAAGTCAAAAGCGGCCTCACCAGATCCGACCTCCTCGGCGTCGAGGGCACGTCCGTCTAAGTTCCGCATCTGCAACAACCATTTTGGGACCTTCTCGGTTCTCGCATCCCGGAAATGTCCGCTGAGCGGTCCCGGAAGCTTTTGAGGCTCTCTTCGGAAAGCGGCGGAGAAAGGCAACCAATGTCACAGATGAACAATCCGCAGGTGCTCCAAGTGTCCGAGCCACCATCGGACATGCATCCTGCGTGCCCGCGGAGGTTTGCTGATCGCATTCGGCAATTGAGCGGCAGAACCGTTGGACTACTGATAGGGTTTGTGGTCGCATTTGCGGCTGCTGTTGTTCCGCCGGCCGGAGGTCGGCCCGCAAACGCGCAATCGGCCCAGGAGCTCTTCCGCTACCCGCAGACCTTCCTGAACGGGGCGGTCAGCGCCACGGTCAGCGTGCCGCTTGAGGCCTGCAGCAAGCTTTGTTCCGCGCGCTCGGGGTGCGCGGGCTTTGATCATTCGTCGCATGGCGGCGTCTGCAGGCTGTTCTCGAGCGTAGCAGGCGCGCAGGAAAGCCAAGGACACACGGCCGGCACTCGCAGTCTGGTCACTGGCTATCATCCACCAGTCAATCCACCTGCCTCTCCACAGGCAGAACCGCCGCCGGAGCCTGGCGAGTTGGAAGAGGAGGCGGTGGCCGTCGCGCCACCATCCGGATCTTTCAGGCGTTTCCTCAACAGGGATATAAAGAGTAAGGCCGCAGAGACCCGTCAAGCTGACAACGTGGAACAGTGTGAATCCATGTGCCGAGCTTCGGAGAGCTGGTGCAGGGCTTTCACTTACGACGCGTGGAACAGAAAGTGCTTTCTCAAGGAGCGACAAGGCCAACTTTTGATGAACGCCCGCGCTACTAGCGGCGTTATCTCGGGAGATGACATGCCGCCGGCGTCGAGTGCGGCTCCCTATTTCGAGTATTTCAACGGCAAGGCTTTTTCAGGCAACGGGTTCCGGGTGCTGAGCGCCCGCTCTCGCAACGAGTGCGAACGGGGCTGCTCGGCACTGGACCAATGCATCGCCTTCGGATTCACCCAATCTCAGCAGCGCTGCGTCCTTTTCGACCAACCGGGCGAATATTCAAGCAGTCGGGGAACTGACAGCGGAGCAATACGCCAAGACTAATCAGAATGTGAGCTAGGGATCCATGGCCAAGTCGGCGAACGGCAGCTCCCGGAATCGAGATCCGGCGATCGAATGACTGAGATTGGGCGCATTGCGGTCCGGCAGCCTTGGGGCCGCATGCGGTCTGACCGCTTATAGAATTTTTGGGGATAGATGCCGTTTCGACGACGCTCAAAATTATGCTTCGTTCGATCACGTTGCGCATTGACCCCTTTCGACACCGCGAGTTGTCAACAACGTGCGACGCGAAGCTGCTGCTGTCTCCGAGGTCGCGAACCGCAACTTTTCTGGATCATGTTCGCCGTTCGAGGGGTGCGGCGGCTATTTTGAGGCGGGCACGGCCCCTCCTGCACTGTCCTCCGTCTTTTCCGTTGCGGGCGGCGCGATAAGGTTTCGTCTGAGCACGTCACCGAGTTTGAACGCTTCGGCGTTCGCGTCGAGCAACTCGCCCGCACGCGCCAACACGTGCGAGTCGAAACTCGCAAAGCCCAAAGGGACCGGCAAGCCCGATTGTTGGCCGATCGGCGCGTGGACCGTTGCGGCGACGAAGGCACCCGGGACGAGCAGCATTTCGAACCCGCCGGGAAATACACGGGCGTTCGACTCGTACCCGCGGGTGAAGGCTTCCTTCACCCAGCGCTCGGCGCGCTGTGCGGTCAACGAAATCGTCTCTACGTTCTGCCGCACACCGAGATCCTCGTTCAAGCGATTGATCTGTTCGCGGAACTGTTCGACGATTTCGGCCATGATCGAGGTGCTTCCCCAAAGTGGGGCCTGGGGCACCACCCAATAGATCGCAGCTGCGGCGTGGCGCGTTTTGCGCAGGCCGTAGCTTGCGACATCGAACAGCCTACGCGCATTTTCCTTGGTGAATAGGCTGCCGATGATCGGCACGGTCGGGCGGTCAGCACGGACGTCGCCGTGGCTCGTGAAGGCGTGTCGATAGAAGCGCTGCACGCTTAACCCATCGCGGCGCGTCCATTCCTTAAGATAGTCTTGGGCAAGTTGGATCAGGAGCTGGTATGCCTCGCCATCGTCTTCCCGCCGCGCAACAGCCATGCGCTCGACCATCTCGGCGACCGCAAGCCCCACTGCCTCACGATCTGACAACTCGTAGTCTGACTTCCACTCGGAAAGGTCGATGTCGGGTAAGGTTGGCTTGAGCCCCGATGACATCAACCGGACGCGCACGAGCGTCGAAAAGCGCTCCTCAGCCGCCACCCCGTCGATGGAATAGAGCGTGCGTCGCGGGGTCGAGATTGGATCGATCTTCAGCGCGAACTCGCGAAAGAACCGACGGAACGACGACGGCACCCTTTCCGTTGCCGAGCTGACTTGCTCAACGTCGGCCAGCGGCAGTTCGGGAAGGTTCCGCTCGAAGTAGCTCAGAAATTTCTTTTCGGCGGGCGCCAGCGAGATGAGGTCGAAGCCGACGCGTGCGATCTTGCGCTCGACCTCGTAGATAAGTGGTTCTTCGACACCAGGGCGGAAGAGCGAAAGCCCCGTCTGTGTCAGCGTGATGCGTCCCTCGCTCCGACGGATGTAGTCGGCGTCCTCGACCTCGTGGAAAACGTAGGCCATCTCGCGCCGGCTATATCCGAAGAAGGACTGGACCGCTTCCTCTGTGCAGCTTCCCATTGCGCGGACGAAGCGAATTAGAAACTCGGCTGTCACGGAGACCTTGCCAACATCAGCGACTTTGTGCTCGACGACGAACCGACGACAGGGCAGCGTTAGGTCGATCGTCGCCAACTGGAGCGGGCCGTCCTCCGATTCTTCGACGAGCCCCTCGCGCACGGGGCCGAGCGTCAGCTTACTGCGGGGCTGGACGGTCATTGTGCCTTCTCCAAGGCGCCATCAATGGGCGCGGCGTTGAGCCGATTCTCCAGTAAAGCCATTGCATCTACTTCCCTTGCGTGCCCGTATTCAACGTTACTGGCAAAGGCCCGCGCGATCCGGTCCATCGGCCCGGCCTCCTCCCATCGCTTCAAGCTACCCACGATAACAAGGCGGTCCATCGCGCGGCTGATCGCGACGTTGATGCGGTTGGGCCTTGCGAGGAATCCAGGCCGAATTGTCTTGAAGCCGCCCTGCACGGGCCCGTCCCAATTATTGCGAACAAGCGACACGATCACGATGGGGTTTTCCTTGCCCTGGTAGCTGTCGATCGTGTCCACCTTCATCGCGGCTCGCAGCGAGGGATGGATCGGTGCCAAGGCGATTTTGCGCCTCACGAGGTCACGTTGGGCCGAATAGGCGCAAATGATCCCGATGCCATGGGCATGCGTTGCTTGTTGGGCAAGCCAGTCGAGGAACAGCTGGCATTCGCTCCATCGCTTAAGAAGGCTTACGATCACGTCTGCCTCAACCGTATTGGTCAGGCTCTTGCGATGATTGGGATCGGCTTGCTTGGCGCGCTCGCCAAACGGCGCCGTGTCGAACCACGTGACAGGCGCGCTGAGGTCGGCAGGTAGCGCTTCTGCGTCGATGATCGGCGTCACGCGACCATGCTCAAGGCGCTTGCCATAGAATGACCGCGAGACAATCTCACCGATCGGGGGGAGCATACGATATTGCCGTCGCAGCGTGTGACCCGCGGCAATCCCATAGGGTGTCTCGAAGATGCGCTCGAAGTCGCTCCTCGCAACCTCCGCCACGCCCACGCCGAGGCGCTCGGCGACTTCGTCGACCACTGACTCCGGATGCTGTGGCTCAAGCTGTTTATGGTCGCCGACGAGTACGATCCATGCGCCCGCCTGGATCGGCACCGCGAGCTCGCTGGCGGTGCAGCGCGCCGCTTCGTCGACGATCACGAGGTCAAAGGGTGTTGAGGTCAAGCCAAGCGCCGATCTGCCGAGCCCCACACAGGTCCCAGCGACGATCTGGCGCGTTCCGGCGAGGAAAGTTTCGAGGCTCCGTTGCTCGGTCGAGACTGTTCCCACGAAGTCGCGTGCTAGCCCTGCGACTGCCTGGAACCTAGCAACACGGTCAGCGCTCGGGCGCTCGCCCTGCGGCATGGCCTGGAGGCAGGCGTCGACAATCGTCGTGACAATCTTCTCGGCCGCCAGGTCGGCGGGCAGCGTGTCGTCTATGCCAAGCGGCAAGACCTGCTGGCTGATTGTCTCGCGAAGCGCTGTTACTCGTTGCGCCGAACTTTCCTCGTCCTGCAAGCTGGCCAGCCGGGCCGCGACGGGCCTTATCGCAATCTCGACATGGGTCAGCGCGTCGGTCAGCGCCTCTGGAATGCCCAGTCCCTGGGCGGCGACGGCCAAGCGCTCGCGCATCTCGGCACGGAACCTATCCTTCTGGAGCTGCTCGACTCGCTCGACGTGGAATGGCAGCAGGCGGTCTGAGACAACACCCTCGTTGCCGACGCGAAGGATGCTCGGTATCTCACCCGCCCGAGCGAAGAGCTTAAGCACGGCCTCGGCGGCATTGTTGACCGCTTCATGCGCTTGGCTTGCGAGCAGGACATTGCGCGCCAGCCCCAAGGTGAGAGCGGCATGCACCAACGCCGCAATGAAGACCGTCTTGCCTGTTCCCGGCGGCCCCTGCACGAGGGCGAGCGGGCGTGTGGCGAGCACAGCTGACAAGGCCTCGGCCTGCTGGTCATTGAGCTCGTACTGCTCCTTCAACTTTTCGACCGGCTGGCGATCGGGCAACGACTGCGGTGTTGCCGCGGTGCGCGGATCGAGGATTCCGATCAGGTTGCGCGTACGCGAGGTGCGCCCGACGATCCGCCTGACCGCAGCCTGGCGACGGTCGAGGCTGGTCTCCTCCATGCGGCTCCGGAAGCGAAGCTCGTCGCCCTCCTCCACTAGCGGCGGTCCGTTTCGCTGCTCCGGCCGCATGCTTTCCAGATAGAGCGTGTCAGGCTTGGATCGCTGGAGGTCGAGTTGGCCGACGGGCCGCCAATTGCCTCGGCGGTCCTCGCGCTCGACCATGACACGGTCACGCCGATTGTAGTCAAACGACCCACTCAGCAGGTCAAACTGGACCTTGTGCCGGTTGATGCTTATGTCGAAGACGCTGTCCTCGGCAACCTGCCCATAGGTGACCAACTCCCGCTCGGCATCGACGAGGATCCCCCACAGCATCGCCACGTCTACCTGACCGTTCGGCGGTGGCTCAGCAGCGATCGCCTCGATCAGGTCGTCCTCGGGCGACTCGCCTGAAACGATGTCGCGTTGTTCGGCGGGCTGCTCGCCCTCCGCGCTCACCTCGGCGTCCGTCGCCCTGGGCTGCGTCGGACCCAGGGCCGCAGTGACATCCTCGCGTTCGAGCAGCGGAGTGAGGTCTTCCAGATTGGTAACTGGACCGTCCTCGACGATGATGGCAGCTTCGAGTGACGCGAACTCGAACCTCTGGAAAAGCCTGATCCTTGACTGCTCCAGAGCGCGCCGGTTGAGCCGGTAGGGCTTTCCGTCAGCCCCGATGCTGACCTCAAGCTCCTCGCAGGCCCCGCGGATAATGAGCGTACGTCCCCAGGGGGCGCGGCGCAGGAAATAATGGCCCTCGTCCGGTAGCAAAGGGCCTGCCCCTACGTGTGGGCTAGCGAGCCGGATCGTCGCCAAGTCCGCGTCGTGCGGCTCGCCGGCCGCCAGCACATCGATCAAGGGAAGCAACGTCGCGTTCGCCGGGTCGTCGGTTCGCACCTTCGCGATTGCCTCGCGAAGGCGGCCGGATATTCTCGAATCGCTTCCGGCGAGGAGCTCCTCGCCGATGACTGTGACCGCGAAGCAATCGCGTTCGAAGCGACCGCCGCTCTCGGGGGCATAGCGCGCAGTTACAGTGTCGCCTTCGGTGGCCGTCGTAAAGTCACTCAGGTCGACGATAACCGGGTCGCTCGGTGCTGCGGGATCGACGAGGATGTTGGCAGGTTTGAGGTCGCCATGCGCCAGGCGAAGGGTGTGCAACTCCTCGACCCGCCGGGCAAGAGCGTCGATTAATTGAAGCCGCGCTTCCTCGCCAAATTGCTCCGGGTGCTCCGCCATCAACAGCGCGAGGTCGGGGCGATCGATCCACTCCTGGATCATGACGATCGCATCGCCCAGCCACATCGCACCCAGAATTTTCGCGCATCCCTCGGGCTCGACTGCCGAGAGCTCGGCGAGCTGATCTAGGAAATCAAGGATGCGCGATCCTTCCTTCTTCTGGTCGCCCCACGAAGCACGCTTCCAGACCTTTACCAGCACCTCGCGACCGTCCTTGCAGGAGCGCCACAAGGCGCGCGTCTCGTCGTCTCGCAGGATCTCGGCAGGCGGATAGGCCTGGAAGAGAGCCATCTGACTCTTGATCGCGCCGCGATGCCGCTCAAGCCCTGCTATGACTTCCGCAGGCGTGGGCCGGATGGCGACTGCAGCGTTGAAGGCCGTCAGCGCGTCTCCCGCGTCCTTGAACCGGTGCATTGGGTCGGGCGCGAGCGCGGACGCCAGCCAGCCGTAAAGTTCGACGTAGTCGGATGCCTTGTCGCACTCGCTGTCCCACTCGGGAATTCCGCTCGAGGTTGCAGGGCCCGTGCCCAGGAGGATGCGGTGAATGGCGGAAGCGGCGAGGAACACGTCGCGACGTTTAGGGGTTGTTTCGACTCCGAAGATGTCCTCTGGCAGCTTGCCTGTTGACAGAAACTGGAAGCGCGACTCGCCGAGCGAGCGAACATCGGGGTAGCTTGCCGCCATCAGGTGCGAGAGCCGAACGGTGGACGGTCGCTGCACCCAGACGCTGTGCTGTCCGAGGTCGAGGTGCGCTGCCTCCGCGAGGTGAAGCGCGTCGAGGGATGAGAGCAATTGGCGAGCCAGTTCGATTCGATCGACCCGGCTAAGGTCAGCTAGCTCGGAGCTGCCAAAATCTGTCAGACGGTGAAGCCGGCGCCGGCGGTCATAGACCTCCCAGTATCGTACGCCGAAGGTCGGGTCGCGCGTCTTGCCGCCGACAATCACGCTGTCGCACTGTTCGCTTCGGTCCTGCAGGTAGGCGATGACCTCCTGCTCGCGACCAGCGATCTCGCTACGTCCTTCTTCGGTCTGGAAGCGAGTTTCCGCCTTGGAGAAATCCCATAGCCGCAGGACTCCGAGGGTTGGCGACTGCCGTTCGTCGCTCGCCTCGAACTCCGCGAAGATTCCCTCGGGGTGCTCGAACACCGGTGCGGCGGACGTGGCATAGAAGCCACCATAGGTCCGTCGGCCAGGTACGAAGACGCCCTTGCTCATATTGAAGAACTTCGAGAGCTGGTCCTTCCACTCCGCCGAGGTCAGGATGCCAGCGGGTGGCCCTTTGCCGAACACCTCGATCCGCTTGGGAACCGACTTGAGCGAAGAAGTGAACGCCGCGACGGGCATTACCGCCCGCCGCTCGGTCTCCGAAATGCCGCTGAGGTCTGTGGCCTTGGTCAGGACCACAAGGCCCTGTACCCTAGGGACGATCGGCTTTGCGCCCTTGGCGTGGCGCTTGAGGTGGGCCTCGAGCTGAATGAAGACGTGGCGCGCGTTGGCAGATATCTTCGCGACCGGCGACGGGCCATGGTCCCGCCCGGCGTTGTACCAATGCCCATCGCGGCTCTCGATCGGGCCGAACCAATCCTTGAGATCGACGACCAGTATGCGGTCGTCCGCCACGATGATGACGTCGATCTCGCGGCTTGAGCCGGGCGCGGTAGCAAGGTCGAGGTTCGTATAAGCGAACCAGTGCGAAGGCAATGAAGCTAAGGTCTCGATGCCCTTCACCTCGCGCACATGTAGGCCGTTCCCGCAGTTGATGATCTTCAAGCGAATTCCCCCGAGCCGCTACCGCGGCCACTCCAGATGTTAGCTTTCGTTTTTGCGCTGGCAACTTCCTTTGAGCAGGATACGCGCCTTGGCGGAAGGGGGTAGATCATAGCGAACAATGTTGTCCAGAAGATCGCGGGCCACTGGCGCGGGTCGACCGACTACGTCGCAGTCCTCGACCGAACGGCGGCTTCGGGGCTCTGCCGTGGACTATCAAGATGGCGATCGGAATGTCTGCTTCCAGGCGAAGGCAAAGTTTGCCTCACCGTCCGAAATTGGGCGCGAAGCAGCCTTGGTCAAGTGAGGCTCTCAGCAGTGCAGCCTCCAGTGATCCACAACACAGCCCAACTAAGCCAACTGTGCACCGTGCGGCATTCATCGCCGCCGCAGCGCGATACCGCCCTGTTGCCGACCTTCACAAGCACACCTTCCTTGGCCTCGATGTCGGCAAGTTCCCCCCTCGCCGCCAACAACATCGCGCATTGGCCGGCATCAATCATCTCCTGTGCGGCGCGGCACAGCCGACAGGTCTTGCCTTGTCCGGAACCGAAAGTGGGGCTTCGATCGACGCCGGCACGCCCCGCACATCCAATGGTCCGATCATATCTCGCCACCTGCAGGGCGTCTCGATTTGACGAAGAATCCACGGTATGCGCCGCGCCAAGGTCAGCCGCGCAGGATGAGATCGACCGCTTGAAGCAGGGCGTTTGCGAAAAGCGACACGCCGACCCCGTGCCTAAGCCGAGGAGCTGCGCCACAAACGCCTTGCGCTTGACGGAGATCTCCTCGCGCTCATCGACGAGTTCGGCCAGCATAGCATCGATCTCATCGGTGATTGCTGCCTCCGACCAGCCCGCCACTATGAGGGTCGCCAGAAAACGCCACACTTCAGGAGCGTCCAAGGTCTCGACGATGTGGCTGAACACCTTCCGGTGATATTCTTTCCGTCCGCCAGCGAAAGCGCAGCTCTAAGGTATCGAGATCCGCTGGACCTTTGCCATTTCGATGCGCGTTGCCGATTGACTCGACGAACTTTGCGAACGCATCCGTCCCATCGAGATTGTGATGAACCGGAATTCGGTTGGCTGTGCACCATTGCCCGCGGCCTCAAACAGATCTGGCAGCACCTCTTCAACGATCGTGCGCGAAGTCCAAGGCGCCATTCCCCGGCGGATCTTGATTTAGTCGACCCTGCGGACCACAGGTTGGAGCGTCTGGGCATCGCCGCCTCTCGCGCGCTCGACGACGATGCGGACGCTGGCACCGTCGCGGTTGGCTACCACTTCTTCGATCATTGCGGTGAGGCCGGCCTTCAACGTTGCAAGCAACTGGTAGAGGACACCGGAAAAGTTCCATTTCCCGACCGTCAATGCGCCGCCATCGCGCTGGTTCGCCATGCAAACGTCATATCCGCGACGCCCTCGAACCCAATCCCTAAGCCGAATTATACCGGCGCGATCCGATTGAAATGGCGACTGACGCGTATGGCTTTTTGAACGCCGTCGAGTACAACTCTCGCTATGGGGATCTCGCTCTATCGACAGTTCCGGAAAACCTTAAAGGGGACGCCGCTCACCGGGCGCTATATGCCCTACAATTGGTCGAACTTGCCCAATCCGATTGGCGTCCAATGGATGGCGTATTCGTGGATGCTCGACGAATTTGGGCGTGAGCTCGCCAATACCATCAATAGATTTACCAACGACGTCCATAGCCTGACAGCTTGGTCAAGGGTGATCCAGTCGCTAACGCAGAAGAAACAATTTGACGCGACCCATGAATTCATCGACACACTCGCCACCAACGCCTTGAACTCTCCCTATGTAGTCAAGGGGCGCTTCGGCTTCGCCGCCGCCCATCTGTGCCATCAGGCGAATATGCTCAAGCGGCCAGCCACCTGGAGCGACGACCTGCCGCTCGACTACGACATCTATCCCCACGTGGCTGACAAGTATGGCAAGTCTTGGCGAGGCTACAAAGGACTTAAGCGCGCGCTTGACGCCATTGGCGCAAGTGCCTTCCGCGGTGGCACCGACGATTTCCGCAATGCCTACAATCATCGTTTCTCGCCGCGGTTTGTGGTTGGAATGACGCAACTCGTAACGCGGATCGTCAACGAGAAGACGGGCCAGGTCCGTTACGGGTTCGGCGGACGTGAGCCGCTCGACCTTGCCAAGATTGTGACCTTGCTGGAGCGAGAACAGATGCTGTTCTACGTCGCGTTCGCTAGCTTCCAAGAACTCGTACGCGAACACGAAGCGGCAATCCGAGAACAAGCCCAATTCTAGTCAGCGAATGTTCAGTGGCGCAGGGGGAGTGCGCCGATCTGAGGGGTGCATTCAATATCTGCGTCTAGAAACTGCCGTCCGGTGCGGGCAACAATTCTGTCTGAAATCAGATCCTGGACAGAGTCGTTCTTCTATTGCCGGCAACAAAGCGCAATGCGGGACAGAAAGATTGGTTGGAATGATGGATTGGCTCCGGAGGGGCGGCGGTCTCTTGTCGCCGTCGTCAGCGCATTGGATTCATCGGCCATGACGAGTGGTGAATCTAGGCTGGCTGGTTTTCTGTCTTGCTTGCTTATCACCCCTTTTTCTCCCACAACTGACGGAACGTGCCTTGCTTCGTCAAGCTCCCTTTGGATATAAGCCACACAAGGTCGACCTTGGGAGGAATGTAACGTGCGAAAAGTTGAGACGGCGCTCAAGCTGCTTTCGATGACTTCAGGCAACGGTCCCGACTTTGCCGGACATTGGAAAAACGAGCTTGGTTCGAAGATGTTTCTTGCCGTTGTGGGGAACAAAGTGTCCGGTTCATATACGACCGCGAAAAGCGGGAGCGGGAAGTCCTTGACCGGAGACGTGGCCGGATTTGTAAATGGCGATCTAATCTCGTTTGTCGTCGCCTGGCCGGTAGCAGCGATAACTGCTTGGGTAGGGCAACTGACTACCGCTGCAGATGGTTCAGACGTTCTCGACACTCTTTGGCAGATGACGCAAAACGTTGCCGATGCCGAGGAACCCGACGATATGTGGGCTTCAATCAACGCAGGTGCGGATCAATTCGTTCGGGAATAGCCGCTGCCAGGTTTCGGCTGTTGCTCTCGCTCGAAGGTTCGGCGATGGTGGACCTGTGATCTGACGAAGGCTAGAATAGCCGGTCTTACCTGTCCCGGATGTATAAGTTCGTCAGACCATTTGGCGCACCGATTTTGACCGCAGCTTGCCAATTGCGAGATTTCCGCAACTTGGCAACAAGGACGGCGTCTGGCTGACCTTGTTCCTCGACCACCTGGCCCGATCCGGATCTAGCCGCCGAATTGGCAGCGGTGCCCTGGGCGCGCCTGGGTATCAGGACGGTGATTTCAGCGGAGAATCGTATGACGAGGCTGCTGCATCAGACGACCGAGGGGCTGAGCGAAGTGGCCGTGCCTGACTTCACCTTGGCGCAAGTGCGTGAACATCTCCGCCGGTCCGGCCGCGATCCTAAGTTCCTCCCTGACGACGTGCTGCTGTCGCTTACACGTCCCACATTGGCGGCGATCTATTGCCGAATTCCCGGAAGCGAGCGCTGGGCCGGCTGTCAGCGAATATGAGCTAATCGATCGATATTGGCGAAGGGCGACGATAGAGAACCGCACCCAGGCGCGTTCCATGCCAGCGACGGATATGCTTTGCTCCGTCTCGCTGGCACGCTACTTGATGGGAGTGCGATCTATCCGTGGACGGCCAGCGTTGCTGCCAGACTGGCCGTTGCAGACGCGACTCGCGATCGGCTCATCACCGCCGGCGTGCTGCGTCCCGCGCAGAGTCGGCCGCCTACCTGTTGTTGGAGCTCATGCCGAAAGGGCAGCGGACGTCGTGCTGGGCGACCACGCCGCAGCGCCGGTTCCCGTTCGCCATCAAATTAGGCGCTTGCTGTGCCGTGCCGCACCACGGCGACGCTTGGTCGAGACGATCACTCGCATGAGCGAGTGCACAGACAGTTCAGACCGTCTGATGGTCGCCGAACTTGCGGGATGGATGCCGATCGAGGAGTCTGTGGAGTTTCTCGAAGGCTTGGTCGACGGCGAGTCAGAAGCGGTTGAAAAGGCGGCTCTGGTCGCGTTGCGACAGCAACAGGCCGACGCCGAGACCGCAGAGCGCATCGCCGCTTTGCCGGACCAACCGCAACCGCGGCAGTGGGCTTGGCTACATGCCCTAATTCGGCGTGGCGACCCCGCTCACCTCGCAGACCCCAAGCCATCCGCGTTCGATCCATGCTTTGCTTGACCATCTTGGGGAATATTTCCGGGAGGAAGCGAATTCGCTGCTCAAGAAATGATCGAAGGAACTGGCGGACGCGGCCGAAAGGCTCGAGAAAAACTCCCACCGGTAGATCGCACGCATGCACGGCCCCGATACATACCAGGCGAGGTGGGGACTGGCGAAGGACTATCCCGTGGTCGCCCTGAACTATTCGGCCGCCTGATAAGCGCTGGCAAAATCGTTAGGTTTGGGAAGGAAGGCTGCTCCGGCCAAGAAAACCTACCTCAACGCGTAAAGCGAAAGCCTGATCTCAATTTTGCGAAGCGCTCGCTGGGACCGGCCGCAACGCGGTCAGGATCAAGAACCTAGCGTGCGACCAAACGACACCAAGCGCTACCCGTTGTCCAGCGTGGAAGATGATTGCCTTCGTGGTTTCTCCGACGCGCCAGCGCCCAGTAAACCTTCCTTTCTGGCCTTGGCAAATGCCCGGTCACCTTCCAGAAATCCGACCAGCATAAAGGGGATCAGTTCAGCCACGGTTTCGGACTCGCCATAGGTCTGACGGTAAAGTGCGGCATAGTCATTAAGTGCTTGGCTCAAGTCGGCGCCAACGGTGATGGTGATCTTCGAAGGTGTCCGGTCCGGAAGTTTTCCGAGTTTCAAATTAGCCATCAAGTCCTCCTGTTCACCCCGTATATGGCCGCAACACGAGGTCCTTGTGCACGACGACGCGCAACGGCCAACCAGGGCGGACAGTGATCGTGGGTTGGACGTTCAGGTTCTTTTCCGTGATCCGTTGGCCGGCTTGACTGACGTTCTGCTGGGCGGATTCACGAATTGCCTTGACCAAGTCGCTTTCATTTTCCCCAAAGCTCAACTCGGTACCAACCCCCAGCAATGTGGCCACCGCGACGCCTTTGATCAGCTGCCAAGTATGGAAATCCACTTTGTCCTCGAGCCCGGCATAGCCGGCCGCGTCGGTCACGGGCAGATTGTCGATTTCGGTAGAGGAGCCGTCCGGCATCACGATGCGTTGCCACACCAACAGAGCGCGCCTTTGCCCAAAGGCTACAACGCTGTCGTAGGTGCCGATCAGCCGTGAGCCCTGCGGGATGAGCAGGATGCTGCCGGTGACGCTGTCGTGCACATTCTCGGTGATCTGGGCGACGACAAGGCCGGGCAGATCGGAATTGATGCCGGTGATCAGGCTTGCAGCGATCACGCTACCGGCCATGATCTGATAGGGCGAAGCCGGCGTCTGCAGTGCATGCGGGTTGTAGATCCCGCCGGTGTTCCGTTGATCGATGAAATCGAGCTTGCGCTGTTGATTGTTCTGGTCGCCCTCGGCCGGCGCGACGGAAGCTCGCTGGCCTTCGGTATCTGGCTGCGGAGACGCCGTCTCGAAAGGCGAACGTCCGCCCTGCCCATTGCCAAAAGCTTCCGTCTGCTGGGGCCGGTTTTCGATGCGGAAGAGGACTTGCGACTCGCGCGCCTCAATCGCTTGTTGTGCAAGCCGCTGCGCCTCGGCGGAAACGTCTTGCCCAGGTGCGATGCCAAGCTGGCGCTGGTGCTCGAGAATAGGACGGCCGAGATCCCCGGGCAGCGGCGGTCCAAGCACCGGAGCCTTCGGCTTGCTCCCGGAATAGTCCTTGGGCAGCGATTCAAGTCCCTCGGCGGTCGGGTTGCGGTCGGTGCTGTAAAGCTCTTCAGCCTGCTGCTTCAGGCGCAGTGCCGGCCCCTGCAGCGCCATCATCGTGACGCCAAAGATGGTGGCGGAGCCAACAGCTGCGATCGCGACGATTATGCCGCGCTTGAAGCGCACGGCCCGGCGCGGTGAGGCCCGCAGCTGCAGCTGTTCGGGATCGAGTTTGGGCGGAACATTGGGGCGGGACGTGTCGGTCATGAGCCTCCCCTCACCTGCCAAACCGCGAAAAGAGCGATATCCGCCGCGGCAGTTGCCGTCCGTCGGTCCTGGTGATGCGCACCACCTGCTGCTGCTTGGCGCCGAGACGGAGTTCAGCCGCGGCAAAGAGGCGCTCGACGATGTAGTAGTTGCCGTGCATCCGATAGTTGACGAGCTGGTTGTCCCCGTCAGCACCGACGATGAAGAGCGGTGGCGCCTCGCCCTGATCAATGCGCTTCGGGAACTCTATGTAGACCTTGCTGCCATCATCGAAGGCGCGCGTCGGTCTCCACGGCGGCGTGTCGCCGGTGATCGAATAGCGGAAGCGGATGTTTTCGAGTGCTACGTTCGAGGCCGCGGGCATTTCAGCCTCTGCCTGAGCGTTGCGCCGCCGAAGCGCCACGAGTTGGTCTTCGCTGTAAATCCAGGAGAGCGCCGCCATGGCAGTTTTCTCAGTGCTTTGAAGCTGCAGGTGATAGGATCGCCTGTCCGTCGTGATGACCAGATTGGTGGCAAGCCCCGGCGCGAATGGCTTCACCAGCACATGAGTGCGCTGGTCATCGCCTGAGCCACTAACGGTGTCACCGATCACCCAACGGACCGTATCGCCGGCTGAGACCGAGGTCAGCTTCTCGCCCCGCTGCAATGAGATATCGGTGACGCGCTCCGGCGCGGCGTAGAGCTGGTAGAGCGCGCCGTCGGCAAAGGGGTAAACCTGCACCGCATTGACATAGCCAAACTTGGTGGGTTGTTGCGTCGCCGCCTTGTTGGCATCGGCGACCTGTTCTTCCGGCGAGCGCTTATCTGGGGCGGGCTTGCCGGGTGCGGGCATCAACTGACCAGGCAACGGTAACGGTTTCGGCACTTCCACGACCTTGACCGGCTTCTCCGGCGCCTTCTCGATCGCGGCTGGTTTGAAGTCCTCGTGGTCATAGGAAATCTGAGGCGGCGGCACTGGCTTCGAGGCACAGGCCGAAAGAACCGCAGCAGACGCCGACAGGATCAAGGCAGCACGAAGCAATGGGGCTCTATTTGTCATTGGCGGGCTCCTTAGGGGAAACGGGGGTTGGCGCGGCGCTGTCGAGCTCGCGCGACCAGTCGATGGCGTTGATGAAGACGCCGAGCGGGTTCTTGCGCAGCTGCTCGGTTGTCCTAGGCGGGCGGATGAGGATGGTGAGGATCCCGATCCAGCGCGTCGTGCTGGCGAGGCTGCCGCGCTCGAACACCTGCTCGGTCCATTTGACCTGGAACGAGCTGTCGGAAGCCCTGACCACGCTGGTCACCTGCACTGACACGCTGCGCGTGCCGATTTGGCCGAAAGGGTCGTTCGCCTTGGCATATTCGTTGAGGAAGAGAGCCGCTCGGTCGGTGGCAAAGTCGTAGGCCGACAGCCAATTCTGCCGCACCAGAACCGCATCGGTGGAAACCGAACGGACATTCTGGATGAAGCGGCTGAGATGCCAGGCGATCTGGGCATCGTCGGGCTGGTAGTTTTGGACTGCCGGCGCGACCGCGTGCGCCTCGCCAAAGCGGTCGACCTCGACGACATAAGGCACGACGCGGCCCTGCATCGACTGCCACAGAAGCCCACCGGAAAGCCCCGTCGTCAGAGCCAGGCAGCCAAAGGCCATGAAGCGCCAGTTCTTGGCCTGGACGCGCGCCGTGCCGATGCGCTCATCCCAGAGTTGGCTGGCCTTCTGGTAGGGTGTTACGGGTTCGGGCGTCTTTCCATAACGCTGAACGGGTCGCTTGAAGAGCATCTAGTCTTCCTTGTCATTGAGGGAGGGATTGGCGCCGCTTCCGCCCCGATCTCCATCGCGCACCGCCTGCGTGGCAGCATTGCGATGGGCGCGTGCGGTCTGTTCGGAACGCAGACGCCTTGCCCAGACCGGCGCGGGGTCAGAGGCTGCAGCGGGCGAGGTTCCTGTCTTTGACTCGGTCGGCATGCCGCCGGTCGCGGTCCAGCCGGCATCGCGACCGGCGTCGGCACTACGGCGGAATGGTTCTGCTGCGGATCGCATTCCCCGCATCGCGGCGCCGCTAGCGGCACTCGCAACCCCATGCAGCCCAGCAGCTACCCCGGACAGCCCGGACTCGGGCGATGTCGCGCGCCCCGTTTGCCAAGCGACGGTGGCAGCGGACCCCATGGCGGCGCCGGCACGGACTGCGGCGAGGCCGCCGCCTGTTGCCATGCGCGCGCCGGCAAACGCAGCGCCTCCGGCAACGAGCGTTGATCCAGCTGCGGCCGCCGTTGTTCCAAGTGCCGCGCCGGCGCCAAGCTGCGGCGCGCCGGAAACAAGACCCGAGGCAATCCCGGGGCCGAAAATGCCGAGCCCAAGCAGCGCCAGCGCACCCAGCACCTGAGACATGGCCGCCGCCAGGTCCGGCTCCTGGCCCTGCAGGGCGGAAGCGAACTCGCCAAAGAGCGTGGAGCCGATGCCGACGATGACGGCAAGCACCATCACCTTGATGCCCGACGAAATCACATTGCCGAGCACGCGCTCGGCCAGAAACGCCGAGCGGTTCCAGAGCGCGAAGGGCACCAGGACGAAGCCGGCCAGCGTGGTGAGCTTGAACTCGAGGATGGTGATGAAGAGCTGGATGGAAAGAATGAAGAAGGCGATGAGGACCAGGAACCAGGCCAGAAGCAGCACGAAGATGGTGAGCGCGTTACCGAAGATCTCGGGGAAGCCTACTAGCTGGCTCGCTTGATTGAGGAGCGGCCAGGCGCCCTCGAAGCCGGCCGCGGCAATGCGGCCTGGCCGCAGGAGACTGTCGGCGGACAGGTTGCCGGCCGATGCGTTGATGCCGAGACCGGCAAAGGAGCGGTAAATTATGTCGGCGAGGTTCTTGAAATTGTTCAGGACGAAGGCGAAGGCGCCGACATAGAGCACTTTGCGAACAAGCCGGCCGAGAATGTTGGGCTCGCCGCCGAACGCCCAGACCAAGCCCGCGAGCGTGATGTCAATGCCGATCAGAATGGTGGTGAGAAAGGCGACGTCGCCCGAAAGCAGACCGAACCCACTGTCAATGTAGCGGGTAAAGGTCTCCATGAAGCGATCGATGACTCCGAGGTCGTTCATGTCGCCGCCTTCCTCGTTGTCTTGAAGAACTGCCGCTCAGTTGCCGGGATAAGCCGTGCCGGTGCCCAGGAAACGCTTCGTCTTCTCGCGAGCGGCTTCCTCAGACTGCGCCTTGCGCGCCGCATCCTCGGCTTCGGCCCGGAACTGGGTCGCAAGCAGCGTCTGGATCTGCATCTGCTGCTTGGTCGAAAGCGCGATCAGCTGATTGGTAGCCTGGCTTGCCTCGAGGGCACCTGCCGCGCCCTGACTGCGATTGACGAGATCGGTAAGCAGGTCGCCATCGGCCTGCACGTTCTCGACGATCTGCGACTGCGCGCTCATGGTCTGGCGGAACGCCTGCATGGCGCTCTGCCAGCGCTCGCGCGCGGCGCTCGCCACATCGCTGACCTTGATGGTGGCGTCGTAGCTTTCCGGATATTGCTGGCGCCACTGGTCCTGCAGCTTGTCGAGATCGAAGCTCAGGCCGCTCGCCTGGGTCATCAGACCGTCAATCCGTTGGAGCGAGCCGGTAAGCTGGCCCACGGAAGAGAAATCCAGGCGCTGAAGGTTGCGCGCCATGTTCTGCAGCATGGTCGCCTGGTTCTGAAGCGACTGGATTTGGTTGTTGATCTGCTCCAATGCGCGTGCTGCCGACAGCACATTCTGCGTATAGTTGGACGGGTCAAACACGATGAGCGCATAGGCCGGCTGGACGTAGTCAGCCATCGGTTTGGCAATCAGGGAAACGGTGACCAGGCTAGTAAAAAGGCGGCGTCCGATCATGACGATTGCTCCTTGTTAGGTTGAGGAAATTGCTGGAGAAGCTCGGCAGCCCAATCCAGGCCGCGCGCACTGAAGAAACGGGCGGCAAAGCTGCCCTGCCCCTCTTCGGAAAGAATATTGTCGATCAGGGTCTGCGCGGCCGGGTCGGAGGCGCCGCAAAGCGCAAGAGCGATCGGGCCTAGCCCGAGCTCGAAGAGGCGATTGCCGCGGCGCGACTGCAGATAGTAGTGGCGCTTCGGCGTGGCGCGGGCGACCAATTCGATCTGTCGCTCATTAAGACCGAAGCGCTCATAGGCTGCCCGTGCCTGCGGCTCCACCGCACGATCATTGGGGAGAAAAATGCGCTGCGGGCAGCTCTCGATGATTGCGGGTGCGATAGAAGAGCCGGCGATGTCGGCAAGCGACTGCGTCGCGAAGATGACGGAGACGTTTTTCTTACGCAGCACCTTAAGCCATTCGCGGATGCGGGCGGCAAAGAGCGGGTTGTCGAGATAGACCCAGGCCTCGTCGAGCATGAGCAGCGTCGGCCGCCCGTCAAACCGGTCCTCAAGACGATGGAACAGATAGGTGAGCACAGGCAGCACAGCGCCTTGGCTGTGCATCAGCTCCTGGGTCTCGAAACACTGCACATCCGAGATGGCCAGCCGGTCGTCATCGGCATCGAGCAGGCGGCCGAATGGTCCGTCGAGCGTGTAGGGCATCAATGCCGATTTGAGCGCATTTGACTGAAGCAGGACCGACAGGCCAGTCAGCGTGCGTTCCTGCGCCGGCGCGGTGGCGAGGCTGGTGAGCGCCGACCAGATTGCCTCCTTCACCTCCGGGGTGACTGTGACATTCTCGTGGGCAATGAGGCCGGCGATCCATTCGGCAGCCCAGCTCTGTGTGGCCGGGTCGTCGATGTGGCGCAGCGGCTGGAAACCAAGCGCACCATTCGCACCCAACGCATGGTGGTCGCCGCCCATGGCAAGCGCGGCGGCGCGGGCCGAATTGCCTTTGTCGAAGACATAGATTTGCGCGCCAGCGTAGCGCCGGAACTGCAAAGCGATCAGGGCAAGCAGAACCGACTTGCCGGCACCGGTCGGCCCGACAACCAGCATGTGGCCGACATCGCCGATATGGGTCGAAAGCCGAAACGGCGTCGAGCCGCTGGTTTCGGCGAAAAGAAGCGGCGGAGCGTAATCGCCGGTGACCTCGGCAAGGTGCTCGTTCTCCGCTGGACCTGCCCACACGGACGACAGCGGCACGAGATGGGCAAGGTTAAGCGTGTGAACGAGCGGCTGGCGAACGTTGGCGTAGACATGACCCGGCAATGAACCAAGCCACGCTTCGACGGCATTGATGCTTTCGCGAATGGTGGTGAAGCCGAGCCCGTTGACGATCCGCTCGACGGCGCGAAGCTTTTCCGCGGCGGCTTTACGGTTCTGATCCCACACCGTCACCGTTGTGGTGAGATAGCCGAAGCCGACATGATCGCCGCCCAATGCCTGCAGTGCTGCATCGGCATCGAGCGCCTTGTTGTCGGCGTCACTGTCGACGAGAGGCACCGGTTCGTTGGTCACCACCTCGCGCAGAATAGCCGCGATCGATTTGCGCTTGGCAAACCACTGCCGGCGGAGCCGAGTCAGCGTCTTCGTGGCTTCCGCCTTGTCGAGTGGAATGAAGCGCGTCACCCAGCGATAGGCGAAATCCTGGTTATTGAGCGCATCAAGGATTCCTGGCCGGGTGACGTTCGGAAAGCCGAGAACTGTGAGCGTGCGCAGATGCTGCTCGCCCAGCATCGGCTCTAGGCCGCCGGTCAGCGGCGCGTCAACCAGGACGCCGTCGAGATACATTGGCGTTTCCGGCACGGCAACCGGATGACGGCGTGTCGAGATCGTGCCGTGCAGGTACGTCAGGCTCTCGGCATCGTCGAGCGCGCGCACCTCGGGCACGAAGCCCGAAAGAAGATCGAGAACGCGGTCAGTCTCGTCTCGGAACCGGGCAAGCTCCTGGCGCCAGTCTCTTTCCCCTCCCAAGTCATGCGAGTCGACGAGAGCACTTTCCGCGCGCGCTTGGCCATCGGGCCCAGGCATGAAGACCAAGGTCAGATGATAGATGCTCTCGAAATGCGCGACCTTGCCCTCGAAGGCCGCGCGCCGTTCCTCATCGATCAGCCATGAGGCAGCATCGGGAAGGGCCGAGCTCGCATAGCCCAGCGCTTCGATGCGCTCGGCCTCGAAGAATAATGCCCAGCCAGAGCCGAGCCTTCTCAGCGCATTGTTTGCCCGCGCGCATATGCCGATGAGTTCGGCCTCCGTCGCGCTTTCAAGGTCGGGGCCACGAAACCGCAATGTCCGTTGGAAGCTGCCATCCTTGTTGAGCACGATGCCGGGCGCGACGAGTGCTGCCCAGGGCAGATGGTCGGCAAGCCGGTCGGCTTTGCCGCGGTATTCGGAAAGCTTCAGCATGCAAGCCAGCCCTTTTGACGAAGATGACGGACAAGCACGCTGGCAAAATCCGGATCACGCCGTGCGGCAAAGACCGCGAGCGTGTGGCCGGCGATCCAGAGGATCACACCCGCAATCCACTGCTGCAGGCCTAGGCCGATGGCCGCGGCCACCGTGCCATTGAGGATCGCCACCGCCCGCGGCGCGCCGCCGAGCAGGATCGGCTCGGTGAGCGCCCGATGGACCAGAACCTCGAAGCCTTCGATATGCTGCTCTCCGGTGCTCATCAGACGACTGCCCCGCCGCCAAAGGAGAAGAAGGAAAGAAAGAAGCTCGAGGCCGCGAAGGCGATCGACAGGCCGAAGACGATCTGGATCAGCCGGCGGAAACCGCCCGCCGTGTCGCCGAAGGCAAGGGTCAGACCGGTGGTGATGATGATGATCACCGCGAGGATCTTGGCGACCGGCCCCTGCACCGATTCCAGAATCTGCTGCAGCGGCTGTTCCCACGGCATGCCGGAGCCGGCAGCGTGGGCCTGGGCCGTGAGAAGAAGCGCGACGGCGGCGAACGAAAGAAAGCGAAGCTTCTTGCGCATGAGGTGACCTTTCAGAGCTGCTGGACTTGCGGAAGTGTGAGCGGGGTGACGGCGTAATCGCCGCTGCCGTCGAGACCCGTGACCTCGGCGATCGCGTCAACGCGGCGCGCGGGTCCTCTTCCGGCAATAAAGATGACCAAGTCGACGGCATCGGCGATCAGCCGGCGGGGAACGGTGACAACGGCTTCCTGGGCGAGCTGCTCAATACGATAGAGTGCGGAGCGTGCCGAATTGGCGTGAACCGTGGCAATGCCGCCGGGATGTCCGGTGTTCCATGCCTTCAGCATATCGAGCGCTTCCGCGCCTCTGACTTCGCCGACGATGATGCGGTCGGGCCTCAGCCGTAAGGTCGAGCGTACGAGATCGGCGAGTGTGATGGAGCCCCGCCTCGTCCTCATGGCAACGCAGTCCTTGGCCGCGCATTGCAGCTCGCGGGTGTCCTCAATCAGGATCACCCGCTCATCGCATTCGGCGACTTCTGCCAGTAGAGCATTGGTAAGTGTCGTTTTGCCCGACGATGTGCCGCCGGCGACCAGGATGTTGCGCCGCTCGCGCACTGCCTTCCTCAGGGCATCAGCCTGCAGCGGGAGCATGACGCGATCGGCGACGTAGTTGGCCAGCGTGTAGAGTTTTGCCGCCGGTTTGCGGATGGCGAAGCATGGCGCCAGCACGACCGGCGGTAGCAGACCCTCGAAGCGCTCGCCTGATGGCAATTCGGCACTGACAATCGGACTATCTGCATGCGCCTCGGCGCGTACATGGGAGGCGACGAGCCGGATGATGCGTTCCGCCTCGGCAGGATGCATATGCACGCCTGTATCGACCCGGCCTTCTCCCAACTGGTCGAGCCTCAGCGCGCCGTCGGGGTTGACCATCACCTCGATGACGGTCGGATCGGCAAGGGCCTCGGTGATCGCGGCGCCCATGGCTGTGCGCAGCATGGCTCGGCGGCGGTGGTCCGCTGCGGGATGAGAGTTCATCCTTCGCCTCCGTTGCCATTGCCGTAACCAAGCGAGCGCTTCCCGGAGGCTATCTGGCGACCGACCTGCTCGACGAATTTGTCAAAGCGCTCTTGGGCGATCGCCTGTGTCGCCCGATCCGGAATTGGCGTGTGCGCATGAAGCGTGATTGAAAAGCGGATTAAGAGCGCCAGGCTCTCCAGAGTTATTTGGGCGTCGCGCCTGACATGGTCGAGATCGCGGGAAAGACGGTCCAGCCGCTTGCCGTAGCGCTGGTCGAGCTCGTTTTCACCACGCCGTTCGATGAAGGCCTCGACCGCTTTCGCGACGATTGCCGATTTCGTGGTCGACGGGTTGCGGCTGAGGGTTTCCAGCTTCTCGCTCAATTCGGGTTCGAGCAGAAACTGGTGGCGAATGCGATGGGGCTTCATACATCTCGTTCCGACTGGCCGGCGCTGATGCGCCGGCGGTGCGAACGAACATCGCCGATATCCGCAAAATCGCTTATGGGCGTTATCTACGCCGAGATACGCCTCAGTTGCGGAAAGCGTTCAGAAGCCGGGGATGATGTCCTTGTCGTCGCCCCTTCCCTCGTTGAGGCCGTAGGCGCTCGCCGCGGTAGAAACCCGGTCCATGACGCGCTTGTCTGCGAGTGCCTCGGCGTCATCGTCCGACAGATTGAAGAGGTCATCCTGATCAGGCTCCCGAGAGACGACGACGTGGTCTTCAGGCAGGCCGGGATGACGCTGCTGTTGCACGCCGCTCCCTTCTTCGATTGCCGCGCCGGCGTGTTCGTCATCGGCAGCGAGACGGCGGTCAACACTGCGGACTTGTCCGCTCCAATCGTCGGGGCGCGACGCAGGACAGTCCGCGTACAGACCGTCGCGCAACACCGGCGCCGGCAGCACCCGTTCGGTGAAATTCGGATCCTGGTAATAGCGCAACTTCTGGGCGCGGATCGGCGGCAACCCGGAAACAAGGATTAATTCGTCAGCTTGCGGCAACTGCATCACTTCGCCAGGCGTCAGCAGCGGGCGAGCGGTCTCCTGGCGACTGACCATGACGTGCGAAAGCCAGGGCGCCAGCCGGTGGCCGGCGTAGTTGCGCATGGACCTGAGTTCCGTCGCCGTACCGAGCGCATCCGATATGCGTTTGGCCGTGCGCTCGTCGTTGGAGGAAAAGGCAATGCGCACATGGCAATTGTCGAGAATGGCGTTGTTCTCGCCATAGGCTTTGGAGATCTGGTTCAAGGATTGCGCGATCAGATAGGCGCGGATGCCGTAACCCGCCATGAAGGCGAGCGCGGTCTCGAAGAAGTCGAGGCGACCAAGAGCCGGAAATTCGTCCAGCATCATGAGCAGTTGGTACTTGCGGCTTTTCTTCGGGTCACCTTCCAGCCGCTCCGTCAGTCGCCTGCCGATCTGATTGAGCACCAGTCGCACCAGTGGCTTGGTGCGCGAAATATCCGATGGCGGCACCACTAGATAGAGCGACATCGGTCGTTCCGCATCCATGAGGTCGGCAATGCGCCAGTCGCAGGCCGATGTTGCCGAGGCAACCGTCGGATCACGATAGAGCCCGAGAAACGACATTGCGGTCGAGAGAACGCCAGAACGCTCGTTCTCTGACTTGTTCAGCACCTCGCGAGCCGCCGAGGCCACGACGGGATGGACCCGAGGTGTGTCCGCCGTGCCGAGGTGGTTGGTGGTCATCATCCGCAGCAGTGTCGCGGCAAACGAGCGTTGCGGATCCGACAGGAAAGTGGCGACGCGCGCGAGCGTCTTTTCTTCTTCCGCGTAGAGCACGTGCAAGATGGCCCCGACCAAGAGTGAATGACTAGTCTTCTCCCAATGATTCCGCCGCTCCAGCGCGCCTTCCGGATCGACGAGAATGTCCGCGATGTTCTGAACGTCGCGGACCTCATCTGAACCCCTGCGCACTTCCAGCAGCGGGTTATAGCACGCCGATCTCGAGTCGGTCGGATTGAACAGGAGGCAGAAAGAGAACTTCGACCGCCAGCCGGAAGTCAGCTGCCAGTTCTCGCCTTTGATGTCGTGAATGACGGCCGAGCCGGTCCAGGAAAGAAGCGTTGGAACGACCAATCCCACGCCCTTGCCCGAACGTGTCGGCGCAAAGGCCATGACATGTTCCGGCCCGTCATGTCGCAGATAGTGGTCCTTCAGTTTGCCAAGGAAAACGCCGGCCGGCTCAAACAGGCCTGCCTTCTCGATTTCCCGAGCCGCGGCCCATCGTGAGGAACCGTAGGTGGTGACCAACCCCCTCTGCCGCGCGCGCCAGAGGGAGCCAGCTATTGCGGCCGCACACCCCAAGAATCCGCTGGCTCCGGCAAGCATGCCGGCCTTGTCGAAGACCTCAGGCGCATAGGCGTCGAAGTGAAACCACCATTCGAACAGTTTCCACGGCTTGTAGATCGGCCGGGCCGCCGCGGCAAACCATGGCGCGCCAAGCTGCGGCTGATAGTCCAGCATGTGGGCGCACCATTGCGTTGCCGCCCATATGCCAACGATGACGATGGCGAACACAACTACGATCTGGCCGACAAGGAGCTTCGTCGGTGTCACGGGCACAGCCTCCACTGTTTGGTAGTAGATGGAAGCAGCATGACGTGACGTTCCAGAATATTGAAGATACCCAACATACGCGCCCGTGCGATGCAGTGAACGTTGCAGGCTTGGAAGATTGGGGGGCGTCAAGAAATGTCATCGCGAAGGCACGAGCGAATGACTTGTATGGGCCGAGAGCGGACTGGCAGCTTACAGTATGATGATGTTCGGACGCAGCCGTTCCGCTGTTGGCCCGCGAGCTGACGTCAAAAACTCCTCGGGCATGCCGGAAAGTGTGAAAATCGCATTTTACACTCACAGACCATTCGAAATATGAGCGGCTTGGCGGCGCCTTCAGGTGCGCCTAACCCGGCAGCCAAGAGCTTCCTGGACTCGCAGAGCCACATCTTTGTGGATGACTTCAGCAAGTAGGTTTCAGACGTGTATAAGGTCCTCGACGGAGGCCTCTTGGGTTTTGAATGGTGGCACATGGCAAAGAAAATCGTTTGGAGAACGGATGGCCGGCTTTTTGAGCCCGGTGACGAGATGACCTCAGCCGGCGACCATGCGCTGACATCCCTGAATGCAGGTCACGCTCCGACCGAGCAGGCTTTCCGGGATGGAATCCCAAATGGACACGACCTTCGCGCCAACTCCCTCTATACATGGCGAGATGAGAGTTGGGCGCGGTGGACCTGGGACCACGAACCGGACAAGTTTCTCTACAAGCTTGAGATTGACGAGGACGAAACCAGGCACACCGGCGACGTGTGCTGGTATTCCGCAGCCGGGACGCTCATCGGGGAGGGCAAATCTCCCGCCGAAGCCGTGGACGCCTATGCGATCAGCCAACCCCATATCCAGGACCAGCACTACAAGCCGAGGGTGGAAATCCTAGTCAAGCGCGCGACCGTGCTGGAGCGCTACGAAAAGAAGTCCAGGAACGGCCCTTGCGGGCTTGGTACGGGCTAGGACAAGCGGACCAAGATGGGCCTAACACCGTGCTCTGCCTGCGGTGCTTGAGACGCAGGCTGCTCGCAATCCGCTTGACCCCCGAGAACCGGCTAGCCTTTCCCGGATACATGCATGGCGTACGCTTCCCGATATTGGAGTCTTCCGCGCGACCTTGGACGCGTGTACGGAACAAGTTATTAGAACGCAGTCCCGGCAACAGCGCAAATAAAAAGGCCGCTTTGCATGAAGTCTCCAAAAAAAGAAGTTGACGAAGAGCGGATGAAGACCAGGCACGTTTTCCTGGACACCCAGGTTTACCGCGCCTTGGGGCACAGCCCCGCTAATCCGGCCCTGCAACAATTGCAGGCGTTGATACAGGGCGGCCGCGTCGTCCTCCACATCACCGACATCACCTTTGCCGAGGTTGCCCGGCAAATCCGGGAGAAAGTGAATAGCAAAAATCGTGAGTTGCGAGCCATCGAGAAGGAGCTTGCCATCTGGAGAAAGCGAGCGCCCAAGGGGTTTCCAAAGGGCAACTTCGACTTCGACACGAAGGAAGTGACCTCTGCCCTCCAGAATCAGTTCAACGAGTTTATTCTCAGGGAGTGTGACGCCAAGCATCACCAAGCATCTCACCAGACAGCCGAGGCCGTTTTAATCGACTACTTCGACCGTCGGCCACCATTCGACGCCCCGAGCAGCAAGGAGTTTCCGGACGCTTTTGCGCTGAAGGCCCTCGCGGATTGGTGCAGCGCAAACGACAGCCATATGTATATCGTCACCGAGGATAAGGCATTCACAAACGCCGCACTCGCTGAGCCCGAGCTGTTCTTCCACCTCAACTCGATACACAAGGTATTGGATGCGGCGGCAGACCTGGGAGCGGAAGGCGAACAGGCGGTCGAGCAAGCTATCAATCAGCCCGATTTCGACGCCACCTTTGAGAGAAGGTTGGGCCTGGAATTGAAGGACGCTCATATCGTTTACATGGGGGATTTAGCCGAGGGTAACGCCTTCGACCCCAGGCTGCTAAAAATCTTCAGTGTTGAGTTCGAGGCTGTCGTTGCCTTGAGCGACAAGCTGGTAGTCGCCACAATGGTGGCAGAGGCTGAAGTTGAGGTTGACCTGGAATATGAAGACCACAGCGAGGGCGGTTACGATAGCGAGGACGGCGTTTGGCACGGCGCCCAAACCGCTACAATCGCGCTGGCTGAGCCGGTGAAAATACGAGTTATGGTTGAGATTGACCGAAACAGCGGCAAGGTTCGGGACGCTAAGCTTATCAAGCGAGATATCTATATGCACCACTCGCTGTACGAGTATCAGTAAGTGCGGCTTGGGGGGCGCAGATGTCTATTGCCGGCTGGTTTCGCACGAAGGTTTTTATCATCGCCTTCAGGTTAGCCCTGACTAAGGCTTCGCCCGGCGGCTTTACCATTGACGAGACCAACGACTTTTTGTCGGTCCGGCTTATCGATAAGGTAACTGACAAGAAGTTCCTGCTGACCGGCTTGGTCAAAGAGGGCGCCGAGGGCCTGTGGTTCAATGGTCATAACGAACACGGTCTTGAGTGCGTTATCCCCATGAAGAACCTTCGGGATTTCAGTTTTCTCGGCATCCACCACTACAGTGGCTATAACATCAAGTGGGACAACGCCCTCGCCTTCGTTTGGAGTTACTACACCCTGGGTTCTTGGAGAATCGAGAAGAAGGATAAGCGCGAGCAAGGCCGATTTAACAAGCGGACGTTGGCGCGGCAGGACCGGATGCAGGTGCTGGCCACTTTTGTCCAGCAGACGATCAAAGACCCGGACTTCAGAGCCAGTTCGTTTGCCTTGTTGGAGATCCTTTACACCCGTCGGTGGTTTCGGCACCCGGAGCAAGAAACCACCGGAGCCTACTACGATTTGGTGCTGGATTCGCTCATCGCCAGCGGCGACCTGAAGAAAGCGGATAATCTTATCTACTCCCTCCAGTCTCAGGGCCTCACCACGCTGGCCAACTACGAGTTGGAGGAGCGAAGGTTTCGAGATGCCGATACCCAGCAGCGGCGGATAGGCTGGCTTACAGCCGTGCTAGTGATTGTCGGGATAGTCCAAGCACTGGCGACTTACTATGCGCCAGGGTCGCCACCTGTGCTGTCGCCTGCGTCGGTTACTTCTGGCCGGTGAATGCGCGCATCGCGTCTTGGTGCCGCCGAAAGGATCTCATAGTAAGCCGTCGACAGGCCTAAGTGATCATCTAGGGCAACGATGGTCGGACTTTAGCGGGGGCTTCGCCTGCAAGTTGGCGGCTTGCTTGATGTGGCGCGATGTAGGCAAGCTCGTGTCGGCTTTCAGGTGATAAGAAATCTCGGCTCAAACGTCCGAGATGGTGAAGGGTTTCGGGTGCCGGCAGGCGTACGAAAGCCTCTCATGCAGGAACCCGCGGGCCACGAGGGTGGCTATGGGGATTTCGATTTACGGCTGATGTCGGCGATGTCGGGACCGCCGGAGGGAAGCGCCGCTATGGATGCTGCCAGGTCGCTTCGTCGCGTTTTCGCGGGGTGTTGTCGACCCGGCGCGCGACTGGACGTGTCCCCTTCGGCGTCGATGATCACCATGGACGCGCGTGGGTCCGTCGCCGAAGGCTGAGGGCCTGCGACTGAAGTCTGGACCATGCCATGCCGGGTCATGGGGAAGTCTCCCAGTTCGGTGCCGAAGTGTCCGGCGGTCCGCGCGGCGGCTTCCGGCGTTCGAACACTTCGATGATGATCATGCGTCCGCCGCAGCACGGGCACGGCGGGCGGAAGTCGTCCGGTTCGTTCGGGGTGTTCTCATCGGGCGGCGCAGCGACACTCAGCAGTTCGCGGGCACGTGCGAGGCTAGCCTTGCGGGCGGAGCCCGCGAGCAGGCCGTAGTGCCGAATGCGATGGAAGCCGCGCGGAAGGACATGGAGCAGGAAGCGGCGGATGAACTCGTCGGGGCCAAGCGTCATGACCTGCTGCCGGTCCACGCCGTCGCGGCGATAGTCCTTGTAGCGGAAGGTGACGCCGCTCTCGTCGAAGGCGATCAGGCGGCTGTTCGAGATCGCGACCCGATGCGTGTAGCGCGACAGGTAGGCGAGCACCGCATCCGGCCCGGCAAACGGCGCCTTGGCGACCCAGCGCTTCTTCCGGACGGCAGCAAGCTGGCGCAGGAAGGCGCGTCGCTCGGTGAAGTGCGCCATCGACTCGAAAAAGGTGAGACAGCCGGCGTCGTGCAGCGCGACCAGCCGGGTCAGGAACAGTCGGCGGAACAGCGCCCCAAGCACTCGCACCGGGAGCAGGAAAGCCGGGCGCGACGAGACCCAGCGTTTTCCGTCCGGTGCGATGCCGCCGCCCGGCACGATCATGTGCACGTGCGGATGGTGGGTCATTGCCGAGCCCCATGTGTGGAGCACGGCGGTGATGCCGATGCGTGCGCCGAGATGCTTGGGATCGGCGGCGATCGTCAGCATCGTCTCCGATGCCGCCTTGAACAGCAGGTCGTAGACCAGCGCCTTGTTGTGGAAGGCAATGTCGGCGATCTCGGCTGGCAGCGTGAACACGACGTGAAAGTAGCCGACCGGTAGCAGGTCGGCCTCGCGCTCAGCCAGCCATGTCCGCGCGGCCGCGCCCTGGCACTTCGGGCAGTGCCGGTTGCGGCAGGAGTTATAGGCGATCCGCCATTGTCCGCAGTCCTCGCAGGCCTCGACGTGACCGCCGAGCGCTGCGGTGCGGCAATGCTCGATCGCCGACATCACCTTGAACTGGATGAGGCTCAGGTGACCTGCATGGGCGGCCCGATAGGCGGGGCCGGCAGCACGGAAGATGTCGGCGACCTCGACAGAGGTGCGCACGGCTCAGCCGGGCGGCGTCTTGCCTTCCATCAGCGCCATCAGCCGGTCGAGCGGCCCTGCGACCGCATGGATCGTCCGCGTCGAGACCTTGGTGTAAAGCGCAGTCGTATCGAGCTTGCTGTGGCCAAGCAGCACCTGGATGACGCGGATGTCGACATCCTGTTCGAGCAGGTGGGTGGCGAAGCTGTGGCGCAGCGTGTGCGGGCTGACGCGTTTGCGGATGCCCGCGACTTCGGCTGCCTCCTGGACCGCCCGGTGCAATTGCCGCGACGAGATCGGCGCCGTGCAGCTGCGCCCCGGAAACAGCCAGCCATGCGGGAGCATCACCCCGCGCCGCCTGCCTTCGCGCCACCATAGCCGCAGCAGTTCAAGCAGTTGCGGTGAGAGCATCGCATTACGGTCCCTGCGGCCCTTGCCCTGCTCGACGCGGATCAGCATGCGCGTGCTATCGACATCGTCGACCTTGAGGTGTGCGACCTCGGACACGCGCAGGCCCGCGCCATAGGCGACGCCGAGTGCGGCCTTGTACTTGATGCCTGGTGCGGCTTCGAGCAGGCGCGCCGCTTCCTCCACGCTCAGCACGTCGGGGAGCTTGCGCTGATACCTCATGATCACCAGCGCACGCGCCAGATCTCGCCGCTTCAGCGTCACGAGGAACAGGAACCGCAAGGCTGAGACCGCGCCATTGATCGTCGCAGGGCCGACGCCGCTCTCATGCTGATGCAGCTGGAATCGACGGATGTCCTCAGCCGTCGCAGTGTGGGGCGAGCGGCCAAGGAACACAGCGAAGCGCCGGACGTGACGAACATAGTCCTGCTGGGTATGGGAGCCCAGGCCACGCATGAGCATGTCGTGCTGCATGCGCTGGCGAAGCGGAGAGATTGGTGCATCGGTCGACAGAGTAGCCATGGCGAGTTCCTCTCGTTGAAGGGAACTCCATGGTCAGATCGACGCCTCTACCCGCTCAAGGTCTATGAATATCGCGCCATCGCAGAACGAGGCGCCCCCTCCCGCGGAGTGGGTTCGTGCATGAGGCGCAAAACGGACGCCATGAAAAGTCTGGAATTAGGCCGTCAGCGGACGATCCGCCACCGGGGACGTTCAAGAGGAAAGCGGACATACCGTCGATGGAAGCCGGGGCGGAACTGGCCCGGCGCAAAATCTGGTGCCATTTCGAATTACCACCGAATGACGAGTTTCCTTCTTGCACGCTTGCACGGCGGCTCGCAACAAATGCACTTAATACGAAATGGCCGCCAGAGCCGCATCGGCCTTCGATATATGTGGCCAAAGCTGAGGAACAGCGCGGCAAAGCGCAAGAAGGTGGGAACGCAGCTGCGGAGCTTCCCCACGATCGATTTCGCCATCGGCGATTTCAAAGAACCATTCACCGACCGCTTTGCACCACTCTTCCAAATCCGATCTAGAGGCGCAGGCTGTAAGTGCAATTCGCATCTGATTGTCCGCGGCAGAGTCTATGACACCGCGGCGCCGGAGAACTCGCGACAAGATGCGCACCTCGTCGGCAAGCCCGGTATGCCGCGCCGAGGCGGCAATAATCGCGAGCCCTGATATGAGCGAGAAGCCGATATCGGAATCCGGCTCGAGCTTGAGGCGGTATTTCACCTTCCGGAGCAGGCCGGCGATGAGGTCAACGGTCTCCGTGTCGAACCGAAATACTAAGGAGAAGTTCACAACGCTCGCGAAGACACGCGCCTCAAGGGGTTTCTCGTCTCTCGGCTTGCGAAGCTCTTCCAGAAGGTCTTCCGGGAAAGGCAGCGGGGCGTCGATGCCGCCTTCGACAGGGCTAGGCGCGCAAGCCCATGGATGAGAAGTTCGGCTCTGGAGATCGTTCTCACCGTCTCCCAGCAGGAGGGTCTTGAGCGGGCCTTCCAGTAGAGTGTCTTTGGTTTCGTTGGCTACGATGCGGGCCCGCATCAAGAGCTCGACCTGGAATTGCTTCGCGCTTATCAGATCGGGAATACTACGTGGTTCCTGCCGTAGATCGGCGAGCGTTTGCATATAGAAGGGCTCTGCTCGCAAGCTTGCCCAGACGGAAGAGTCATCTCCGGTTCCTCCGAGCGCAACGATCTCCCTTTCGATCATAGACGCTTGCGCGCTCGCAGCGAGACGGCGCCAGAACGGGGGCTCGGCAGCGAAGAGGCGAAGGCGTGACAACTCCCCATCCACGAACACAAAGAGATTGACGGTGAGGGCTAGTCGTCCCGTTCTGTCCTCGGGATCCTCGTCTCGTATTCGCTCCAGCATCCGAACCAAAACGGGCTCAAGGATGGGAAAGCTTTTCAAACATCGGATGCCGATCTCAATGCCGGCAATCTGCGAAAAGAGATCGCCTCGCTCCGAGAGCCAGGCGAAGAAGGCTTCGACATCAGCTGCGGGGGTTTGCGAGATATCGATCAACGCACTGAGTCTCGGATTGGCGCAAAGTAAGAGACACTGGGCGAGGCCGCGCTCAAAATCCCATTTTAACAGCCGGCCGATCTGATCCCTTGCATTGCCAGCCGCATAAGCCTCGACATTGTTCGCGTCGCCACGTTCTCCGATAAGACCTCGGTAGTAGCTCGCTTTTCCGGGCACGATCACCGAAACTTGGCCGTCCGGCACGGTGAGCTCGCCACGTACTGCAGCTGCAACCGATTGCGGCGTTAGTTTCAGGTCCTCGCTCAGTGCATCCATCTCGTCTTCGCTGAGCGGACCCTTCTCGATCTTCTCCCTCCAGGCCTCGATCACGTTCGTAAGAAGATTGGCAGAACCGACTTCGTCTTCGAAGTAAGCAAGACGTACGCTTCGATCCTCAGCGAGCATCCAGAACGAAGGCATGCGATGACGCAGTTCGCCCAGCCTCAGGAAGAGCTCAGGTTTAGCGCCCCTTTCGATCGATAGTTCGACAGGCTCTCCCTCGATAGGTTGAACAAGGATCGAAGAATCTGGTCCTTTGAAGAGGGTTCGGATCGCTGGCAACAGCTGGGAGCTTCGGAATGCAATCCCAAGACCGTTGAGGGTCAACACCAAGTCCACCGTCAGCTCGTACTTTGAGCGGAAACTCTCAGAGTAAGAGATATCTTCCCGAATGGACTTCGGAAACAGCTTAAGCAGCTCCAGGGCAACATGACCGCGACGGTCAGGCTTGCTCGTCATCGTCTCCTCCTTCGAGGGTACGGGCAATCTGTTGCCCGACAATCTCGCGGATTGACGTGAGAAGCTCGGCGTACGATTCTGGCTGTTCTTCTTTGAAGCCCTTCAATACGACGCCCTCTAGCCAATCCCGGTACCGCGCTCGGACATCTTCGTCTGGCGTTGGAAGGATCAAAAGCATTAGGACTTGCGCGCGGTATCGCTCGATCGCGCCGAGCCCTGTTGCGGCCGACCTATGTGCCCAGCCGCGCGCATCGAACAGTTCAAGGAGCCAACTCGATCTCGCGCGTGCCGTCTCGTCCAGAACGGACCCCTGCCACTGGCTGCGCAAAGCCGCCGCTGCCTCTCGCGTAAGAGTATCGAGCCAGAGGCCTTCGTTGGGCAATTGAAGACCGTCGGTCATTCTTGCCCGAACGATGCTTTCGCGGATGGCTTTGAGTTCGGCCGTCTCTTGAACGAGGCCCTCGATAACGGGAGCAGCATTCAAGAGTGCGGCGAGCTCGCCGGGACGTAGCGGAACGAAAAGCATTCCTGCCTGCCGAATAACTGTCAGGGCTTCGGTCAGTTCCTCGGGGGTGAGCTCCCCGCTTTCGGTCATCGTTGCCAGTAGATCGATTGAGGTCGCGATGGGGTAGGTCTCGTGAGTCCCGAACCGATTTACAAATCGATCGTCGACGATCAGAGCGTCGACCTCCGGCCGCCCGGCAAAGAGCAGACGGCTGGGATGCAGATCGAAATGCTCGTCGTCGTCCTCTGCTGGCAGCAACCGACCGAGGCTCACCTTCCCGGATGCGATCCCATCGCGGAGGGCGACTTGTAGGTCCTCAACCATATGCCGGGCGTCATCTGCCGAGGCATCATAGCTGACAAGCTCATTCGCACGGTCGACTTCCGAGGAGGTGACAAAAACCTTAAACCCAGCCATCGGCAGACGGGACAGCAGGCCCAGATGCTGAAAGAACGATAGGGCGACATCGTCTAGATAGACCGTGGCGCCCGGCTGTACGACCGGATTGTGAGGCCAAGCCTGTTCGTGAAGGCGTAAGTATGCGTTGGCATTCGCATTCTCGACATCGGACAGATGTCCGCTGAGTTTGAGCGCCACGAACACATCGCCCACCCCGGCAAAAAAAGACTCGTACCCCGAAATATCCGCAGTCTCTTCGAGGAGAGAACCGGGTTTGGGAAGAGGCGCGGGCCGAACCACGAGCTTTTGCGACTTGTCTTGTTCGTCGAGCGTTTGGGCGGCAACGAGATATTGCGCGATGTCACCTCCGACCCGTAGCTCCAGGTCTTGCGGCGGAACTGCTCCCTCAAATCGGTGCACTCGATCCGCATCGATAAGCTGCTTTACCTCTCGCGCTCTCCGCACCTGACTTGGCTGATGGAACGCCAATTTATCTCGTTCTTCGAAGAGCCAGTCGAGCGTCGTGTGGGCGATCGTGACACTGTCCGCCCAGTTCAGGAACTTTCGAAGCCGGTCCGTTAGGCTGAGCGTAAGGAGGCTTGTAAGATCGATAGCAACGCGTTTACCCACATTCAAGCGTACAGGCTTCGTGCCGCCGAAAGCGAAGATCGGAGACCGTCTCCGAGGGTCCGCTTGTCCTAAGTTGCGCAGAGCGGGGCGCAAGAACACATCGAGCAGAGTGCGCCGGGCGACCTTTGCAGCGGCAAACAGAGGAGCCTCTCCACGAACGACGAGGTCCCAGGTCCGATCCATCCGCTCATCCCAATCGGGCTGCAGGTCCAAAAGCTCCCGAATATCCATGCGCCGAACCGGACCGTCTTCGCCCGACGCAACGATCGCTCCTTCGAGCCAGCCGTGAATTTCTTCCTCGTTTTCCCAGCCTGCCGAGGAAGCCGTGGAATAAGACGTTGAAAGGATGTCGGCATCGCCGTTCGCTTTGCCCGCAGCTTCGCGAACTAACTCTTGCGATCGAGCCGTGGCTCCAATCCGTTGGGCCAGCACACCGGCGCGCAGCAGTTCTGTGGCGCCCCGCTTCTCGCGATTCTGCCATTCGGTTTCGACGAAGGTGTTGAGTGAACTCCAATCGCCGGATGCAATCGCGATGTTCATTGCAAGGTGACGGTCGTTTTGAATGTCCCGTCCGGCGGAAAGCTTTTCTAAGCCGGCCTTAGCGTCGCCGAGCCTGCCAAGGCGGTAGTTGGCCCACGCCACCGTCGCGGCAATTTTGAGAGATGCGGCGACGATCCCCGGATACGTGTCCGCGAACGCAATGATCTTGTCGTCGGCATTCGTCTCGAAGAGAGCGAAGGTATAGGTTTCGGCGCTGGGAACGTTCTTGACCTGTTCGAAGAGAATCTCCGCGAATTCGGCAAGCTTCGAAAAATCCCGGATATGTTCTAGCTCACCCACAAGGTTGAGAAGGGCGGGTACTGTTGGGTTCGCTCGATATTCTGACTCCCTAAGCGCTGCGACATCGGCACCCGTCGCCCCCTCGACGAGATTACGCAATGTCGTGAGAGCGCTGGGCGGAACATCTTTGCCTTCCAGAACGGCGAGCTTCGATCGAGCCTCTTCGGTGCGTCCCGCTTTGACCAGCGATTCAATTTCAATCGAGGTCAAGAAATTCGAATGATAATATTCCAGGAGCTGCTCACGATGCCGGTCGATATAGGCGGCAACGTCCGATGCCTTTCGGTGCAAGGCCACTTCGAAGCGCGCAACCGCGGCGTCGAGCGATTTCCCGCCTGTGAGTGCTGTCGCCCGCTCTATGTCGTCTTCGACTGCCTGCAGGTTCAGATCGAGTTGGAATGCCAAAGCGAGCGGTATTCTACGAAGCCTAATCTTCTCGTCGGCCATGCTCGCTTGCAGATCTTCGAGAGCCTTTCCCACCAGCGAGGGGTCGCGCAACTGCAACCACAGCACTCTATCCGCCGCCGTCGATGCTGCCTGTTTGGCGCCGAGAGGTCCCAAGGCTGCAGCAGCTCTTTTGTAGTAGCCGATCGCTTTCGCGCGATGCGCCATCGCCTGAGTATCCTCGGCCAATGGGAAATCGGCAAGATTGGGAGGTAGCGGCGCCTGGAGCGCACCTCGAAGCTCAGGATGGACGGTCCGCTCCAGATACGCCGTCCCGGAAAGAACAAGGAGCGCAGGTGTCGTCTCGAAATCCGCCTCTCCAATCGCATCGACGACCTTAACCGCGGACTCGATGTCGTCCGCTGTGAGGTGCATACCGAGAATTCGGAACTTGCCGTCCGGATGAAATCTGTCGAGCGATAGACCGGTTCTCTCCAGCCATTGAAGGCCTTCTACCGGCGAAAGATCGTGAATGGCTACGATGAGCGAGGCTGCAAGAGACTCCGGTGTGTTGAGAGGCCCCAGAGCGGCGAGCGCCTTCGCCCTGTCGCCGTTCTGGGCGAAGGCTTCGACGAAGGCGCCCGCAATAGTCGTTTCTTCGCTGGGGCCGAACGCTTGGGCTTTCGATAAAGCATGCCGCGCCTTTTCGTGATCGACTGAAGCGAGAATTCGCGCGCACCAGGCAAAGATCGATTGACGGACGCTCGACGAAGCAGCGGTAAGCTCGCCGGTATCGACGGCCGTTAGAAGCGAATTGCAGGCAGCCGTTGAATCAAACCCGCCGGCGAACCGCGATTGCCGTAGTTCGCGAAGCCGTCTTTCCGCAAAATCGGTGACAACCGAGTTCTCTGCCGGAGCTCCGGAAAGCGCGCGAGCGATCTCCCGCTGGCCTACCAAAATTGCTTGCGTGTCTGCGCTTATGGCGGCCTGCGTTTCCAGAAGGCCTTTCGCAGCGGTCTTGATAAGAAGGCCATCGGCGGCAAGGGACGCTCGAAAGCTCTCGCCATCGAGGCGGCCTCTCTCTGTCATCGCATTTTGGCAATCGCGCTCGATCGCCTTGAACGCAGCCGGAGCCTCGTCCGGAAGCTCAAGCAGCCCCTTGAGCCTATCTTCGGCAAGCTCGCGCTGCGGCCCGCCGAAATCGTAGTCGATTACGTGAATGAACCTTAGGACTGCCTCGAGATCGAGGTCGGCAGGCGCGCCGTGCGCATCGAAAGCCGAACGCACCAACTTCTTGAAAGACGTCAGGAGTGTCCGCTCTGCGTACGTGAGCGTTGCGGTCGATTGCATCCTCAGCGCATCGAGCGCCTTTGCGAGGCCCACTTTGATGGGGCCGGACGTTTCGTGTCCGACCGCAAGAAGCATCGCGTCTTTGCCGCGGACGAGAGGGCGATCCCATCCTCTCTCGCCTTGGCCGTCTTTGGTCAGCAGCCACAGACGTGCAAACTCATCGCAGGTTTTTCCTAGTTCGCTCGTCAGAACGAAACGTCCCGTGAGCGAGTTTTTCGACTGGATAAACACCCACCCGCCGGAATCTGTTTCTATCAAGACATCGTCCACGGGTACTTCGGTTTCGAACCGGATCGCAGTCGCTTTGGCAGCGCCCAGTCCGAGCCGCTTATCTAACGCGACAGCGGCTAGAAGCCGGACCGCAATCGAGGCGGCAACCGAAGCTTGTATGGTGACGCCGCCGGCGGGCGCATTCCCGCCGCCCTTCGCCAGTAAACTCGTGTTTTCGGTTGCCCTCTTGGCCATCGTTTACTCGCCTAAGCCCGAATTGCTGCGACGGCGCTTCGGGTTCACCCTGCTGCAGTGCACAGCATCGCTGAAGAGGAGACCTACATTTCCGAGTCGCGACACCGTCCTCGATGGCCTTATTCGACGCGCGATTCAAGGATTTCCGCTGGTGGTGCAAAGGTGCCAACTTGCGCGTCTACGCCGATGTCCGCTTCCGGGAAGCTTTCAACACGGCGGCGGTGACCGGAATGCGGCGCAGAGCAGCGCGGTTTGGGGCCGCGAGTGAATCGACGGGTGTGGTCCTAAGTTAGTTACAATCATGCAAAAGTGGCTTGACGTTTTTTGGCGCTGACTGCAACGTGGTGATGGCCTCCCGCACAGGCCTGTGTGCCCACCATGCTAAGCCTCGCAGTGCGCTTTCGCTGAGTTTTAACCCACCATTCCCTCTGGGACGGGTCTGTCAGCAGTGGGCACATGTCGGATCCGTGACCTCGATAGGGATGGATCATGAGCAATAGCGATCAACTGAAAGAACTGAAGACCGCGGCACGGAATATCGCGCATGCCAAGCGGATCAAACACGTCGGCGCACTGGAAGTCGTTGCGCAGGCCTTGGGCTATCCACATTGGAACGCCCTCGCCAACGCGAACAAGAAAGGATGGCGCCCGTCTCCGGAGGATCTTGCCACCGCGGAGGCGCTGGTACTTGCCGAAAACCCGTTGATCTCCATCGACACTGATCCCTGGAGCGCACTTGGCGCTGACAGGTTCGAGGGCGAACTGCAGGGGCACAGCTATCGGGTGAGCACTCAGGCAGATGATGTTCGCATGTGGGGACGAGGTTGGGAACTCACCTTGCCTGAGGCCCCTTGGCTCCCCCTCGCTTCCGCGTCACGGATCGTCGACTTAGAGCAAACCCGATTGATGGTACGGACTTCCGGAATGCCGCGCTCGATGTAGCCTCGGGTTGGCGCAAGCTTGTCCACGCCCGGATCGCCTCCGATTGGCCTCGCCGCTCAACCGTGCCGGACAGCGCGGGCCGAGCCGAGCATCCCTTGGGTCATGGGGTGAGCGACATCTGGTTTTGCTTGCATTGCGACCGATCGTCTACCGGAGTTGAGATCGCCGCGAACCTCTTTCACTGCCCGCACTGCCTCGCGTCACCGCTTGACATTCACGCGTCGCCCTGGTGGCTTGGCGCGGCAGCGAAGTAGGCACCCTCAGCGACGGCCGGGCTGCTTTTGGAGCGTCAGATCTTGCTGCGCAATGACGCAGCGCGGCGAGATCGCCTCCGCGGGCTCAATGGATCGCAGCGCACAGGCACAGCCAACTAGTGCACGGCAATGTCGGCAAATACTGGAATCCTTGTAGGACATTAGCGGTCACCACCGTCACTGCCGGGTTGCACGACGTTCAAGCAAGAAGCCAGTCAGGGTCGAGAACTGATGTCTGTTCAAGATGCATGCGGTGGATGTCTGAGGAACGACTGATTTGCGGCGCATCGCTGCCAGGAGCATTGGGGCCGCAAGCAGACTGACTGCTTCCGGTTGTGATTGGCTCATAGCGGCCATATGAGGACGTATCCCCCGGCATCCGCTGTTTAGCTTACTCGCTGCCTGGAGCGACGCTCGCACGCTGGTTGACTGACTACTATTTGAACGAAGCCCGTATGCGCCCGTTGCCGCCTCTCACTCATGGTGCGAGGGTGTTGGGGGCGTATCCATCCGAGGCGCCAATGTCATGTTCCTGGGGTCGATAAGGAGCCTCAGATCGCAGGCCGTGGCCTGCTCCCTACCGTATTCTTCAAGGTCATCGACCTGTGGTCGGACATCGAGAGCTTCGAAACGGGTCGACCGATACTGCCATTCCGGATCATCGGACTGCTCGAAGAAGACCTTCGCGCTGAAGGTTATGCTGGTGTCGGCAAACGACGAGCTGCTGAAATACAGGCCTTCGGGCGGCGACGACGGTTCTTCAATCTCGAGGGTCTGGAACTCGAAGCGAGCCTGCGATTTCGGATTGAGCAGGATGTCCACCGCCATACGTGCTTCATTTGCCTCCCAGAACGCATCGAACTTGAATCTAGCGGTGGAGCGAAGGCCTGCATTCGTGAGGAGCTGAAGCCACCCATCCAAGAATGCGGAGATCAGCGGAATCTCCTTGAGGTACGGTCCGGTTATGGGTTGATCGACTGGGAAGGTAATTGACGGGATGCGGTCATTTCCGGCAATCGTCAGGGTCGCTCGCCCCGTCGCCATGAGCGTGAGCGCGCGAAGCAGCTCCGCCCATTCCTCCAGCGAATGCTCCGTGTCATCGATCGAGCCGACGGTCTCGAACCTGAGCGCCGGCCGTGTCAGCCGGATGATGAAGTCTGGGGCGCGGATGAGAAGCTCTGCTCCATGCGGCTCGGCCATCGGAGGGCCGATGAACATTTCGCCGTCGAATCGCGCTGCTTGTCCGAAGCCGGGTCCCCGGATCGAAATCTCGCAGGAACCCAGAGTAGGAGGCGTAAGACGCAGCTCCTCGATGTCGTCGAACAGCGTGCCCTGATAAAGAAGGCGTATGCCGAACCGGCTGTCAAACACGCGGAGCCGGTGCGGCTTCAAGGGCGCGAGGCCAAGCAATAGACTGCTGAAATGCTCCGGACCCTCGATTTGGATAAGTGCCTCGGCCTCGATCTGACCCTTCTCATATCCAAGTTCGGCGAGCTGCCGTTGCTTCTCAATCGTGTAGGCGCCAGGATTTTGACCGCAGGCTGCACTTATGGCCGCCAATAAGCCTGTGGGGGTCGGCTCGAAGCGCACCCCGACTTTCTCATAATCGTAGCTGATATCGGTGTGGTTGATGTCGTGGGCCTTGCTAGCCTCCGCCAGTCTCAATCGCCTGAGTACGCGCGCGAGCTCATTCCCAACAAGGTGGACAAGATAAGCGGATTGGAGTTCACCGTCGGCTCGCAGCCGAAACACAACGATGAGCGCCGGCCGAGGGTCCTTGGCCAAGCGATCGATGGCGGACAGGCTGAGGCGGATACGATTGCCGGTACGGCCGAGCGTCGACTTCAACTGAACCCGGGCGGCGTTGGTGGGGCGTTGATCGAGAGGTAGCGCTTGACCGGCCGGCGCCATCGGGAACTCCACGATGAAATCCCAGCCCATCACGTCGACGACGCTCTTGTTGCAATAGAGGCCTGCGCGCTCGCAGAGCACTTCGAACTGCCGTTCGCCGATGCGACCAATGCGATCGGAATCCAATTCGCTCTCCATGTCGTCCGTCCTCATCGATCGAGACGGACGCGAAGTCGCCGTGCGCGCTCCTTGAAGGCGCGGTCGCCACCTTCCAGGATGTCGCAGACATGCTTGCGCATCTCCGCGCTTTCGAGACCACCCGACAAGTAGCGAATGGGTGGCAGCTTGCCAGGCGTATGCGTGCCGGAAAACGCGACGATGACCTGGTCGGCATCCGTGTTGACGACGAGGTTCGCGTTGTGCGTCACCATGATGACCTGGCGCACATTCTTCGCGGCGATGAACAGCTCGACCAGCTCGTCGAAGATCGACTTCGGATCGAGGTTCTCCTCCGGCTGGTCGATGATTAGCGGGCGGTCATCGCTGTCGTCCAAGGCGAGATATAGCAGCAACAGGACGATGCCGCGCGTGCCTGGAGAGAGCTTGCGGATATCAACGGCTTCGTAGTCGATGCTGTAGATGATCTCGATATGCCTGCTGCCATAGAGCCATTTGGCGAACCGCCTCAACCAGGAGCGGTAATCCGCTTGCTGTGATCGCGGCACCTCGGAGAGATCGAGAAGCTCGGCTTGGTGGGCCTGACGAAATTCCACCATCGCATCGGCTACGGCTTTCGGATCGCCCGATTCCCACGCCGGCTTCAGCAACGCGTTGGCCCAGGTCTCCAACGTGCCCACGCCTTTGAAAGGGCCGGTGCGCCGCTTGTCGAACAAGCCTTCGCCCTCAGTCGCCCAGCGATGAACGTCCGCATGGCGAGACACCGAGAACGATAATTTGCGCAGCGTGCCGGACGCCTGCGCGAGGCGATCCATGAGCGGGCGATACAGCGCATGGAGCACTTGCTCTTCCGCGACGATGGACACGAAGACTCGCAAATAGGCCTGCTCTCGATCGGACTGAAGTTGGGTGGTCCGCACCGCGGCGCCTTCGCAATCCGCCAGCGCTTCCTTCAGGCGCTTCAGTGCAGCGTTCTCGTCCCCGATCTTGGAGGTTATCGTTCGCAGGCGATTGGCGGTGTCGGTATCGATGTTGATGAAGCGCTGAATACGGCCGATCTCAGCCTCAAGTTCGCCGAGCGACAATCGCATCAGGTCGGCATCGTCGGCTACATAAGGCTCCTGGTCGCTCGCCTTACGTGGCATCTCCTTACCCCGCCACCCGGCCGTTGCCTGCTCGGCCTTGGCCAGGCGCTCGGTCAATGTCCCATCGACATTCCCGGCGTAGGTCTGCCGGAATACCTCCCATGCGTTGTCATCCAGATGCGCGCCGACAAAGTTCTGCTTGGTCATCCGCAGCGCCATCGGCGCACGGTTGGTCCGGAAATCCGACACGTCGTTCTGCAAAGACCGCAGGGCTTGGCTCTCCTGCGACCACAACCGCATCTGGGTCCGGGCGTGATCGGCCGCTTCGGTCAGTGCGTTCAGCCGCGCGATACGTTCCGCGCTGCCGACGGTCACCAATGTGTCTCGGCTTTTGATGTAGCCGGCGATCAGTGCTTCGTTCTGAGTGATTTGCGACCTGAGGCCGGTGATCTGGCGTTGCTTCTCGCGTTCGAGCCCGATCTGGTCGGAGAGGGTCGCGATGGCGTCCTCGTCGCGGCTGCGGTTGTCGCGCAACACGGTCGTCCTCAGCTCCAGCAGTTCGCCGAAATCGGTCGCGCCGTCGCGTTGAAGCGTGCTGTGGGCTCCAAAGATGACCCGCTCGATCTCGCTCAGCAATTCGTCCTTGAGCCCGTCGGCCGAGCACAGCTCTTCGACGAATTTCTGTGAAAGATAGCGCGCCCGCGGATAGAGCGACGGATCGAAGGCATCGTCGAGCAAAGGGCGCACAGATGGATCCCCGGTCTCCCAGTTCAGCCGGACGCCGACGCCGTCGAGATGCTCACTGGCCCGCACGATAAACGACGCGTTACTCAAGCGGCCGTCCGTGGCGTCGCAGCCCGCCGCAATCGCATCTGCGAGCGCGGTTTTGCCCGAGCCGCGCGCACCAATTATGGCGACCAAACCCGGATTGAGGGCGAGCCTAGGCGTCTGTGCCCAGTCCGCACCCATCAATTCTATCTCCGCAATGACACGTGCGGGGGTGGCCCGAAGCGGGGGATGAGGGCCGACATAGGCCCGACCGGCGGGATCGATATAGGCTTGGCGCAACGCATCGAATTCCATCGTGCCCTTGATCCAGGAATAGCGGTCGCCCACGGGTTTGGCGACGGTAGCTTGCTCATGCGCGTCGCTGCCGTGCAGACAGGGCTTGCAGCCGTCGTATCGCTCGCGAAGCACGTCCTCTCCGACGCCGCTTTTCCGCCCCAGCCAGAAATCGCGCTGCGCCGGACTGCTGGCAAAAATGACGTGCGCGAACTTCTCGATTTCCTGCCGCAAGGTTGCGTCATTGGCATCCCGGATGCCGGAAGTGCCATCGGTTTCGGCCCCTGCGACGGCGATCAGGATGTTTTCTTTCGCCCAATCGCTCTTGCCGTATTCTTCGCGCAACTTCCCGAAGTTGACTTTAAACTGCGAAGCCCCGTGGCGGAACGCGGTCCGCTCGTCGCTCAGCTCCGGCTTGGATTTCCGGCCCAGTTTCGCGAGGTCTTCTCGCGTGCAGGCGAAGTTGTCGCCAAAGGCTTCGAATCTCAGTCGGCTGAGAAATCGCTCCACCTCCGCCACATGCTTCGGATCGTCGGGGCAGACGAGCAGGTGGATGTTGGTCCAGCGTTCTTTCACCGTCGCCACGTCGAGCCGGAGCTCGACATTGGGGAAAACAAGCGCAACCTTTGGCAGGCGGCCGTTCTCCCTCATCTCCCGGACGACGTCCTGATAGGTGTCGGCGCAATAATAGTCTGTCACCGCGATCGCGCGGATAACGGGCATCGCCTGTTCAAGGTTGGTTAGATAGTCGCCCCAGGCGTTCGGGCCTTTGAACTGGTTGTTGAACAGGGTGCCGGGCGCATGGATATGCGGCTCCCATCGATGCCATTCGGAACCGCGATTGATCATACACCCCCTGTTTTTCTTCCTTCTGGTTGTCTTGCGAAGCCGCGTCCGTTGCGGCCAGCGGCGGATCGGCCGGGAAGTCGACACCCGAGACGAACAGCTTCACGGTGTTTCCTTCGATGAAGATGCTGTCAGCATCATTGGTAATGAAGCCGGTGGCTGCGTCCCGGCTTCCCCTGATCCGCCCATGCGGCGTGTCGAAGGAAACTGCCTCGCAGATCGCGTAGCCGTAGCGAACGAAGTCGGAGCCGTAGAGGCCGTCCGTGCCCTTCGGGTAGCTCGCGAACCTCACCACATTGTAATCGGGCTTCAGGAGGCTAACGAAGGCCTTCTCGGCGTCGGCGACGATGCGCTTATGATCGTAGGCGCCGCTGAAATCCTCTTTCTCGAAGTCATGCTCCGGTTCGAAGGTCGTCATGATCAGCGGCTGGACGTTGAACAGGAACAAATAGATTTCGTCGGTCACCCGCGCTCCGGGATAGCGCTGGGGCTCGTTGCCAAGAATCGCCGTGCGGGCCTTGTGCCCATTGCTTATGAGGCGGTCGAAGCTGTCTCCGACTTTGGCGATGCCGACATAGAGGAGATCGTAGGTCGCGGCCTCGCGGTAACGATCGAAGCGTTGGATACCGGCGCGACCCCGTGACCGATTCCAGATCAACTTCTCGGTCGTGAACCACTCCAGAACGTTAGAGCCGAGCTCGCCGATAGGTCCGTCCCAGACCCTGATACCCTTCTCGCCAGCTTCGATCCAAAAGGATTCGGCTTCCGATAGCCCAACGGCCGGCAGGTCGCGGATGCGGATCTCGACGGGGTCGCGGAAATCGTCCCCAATCGCGAAGTCGAAGGTTATAACGTAGGTGTCGGGGTCGATGACGAGGTTCAAGTATTTGGCTTCGGCGCGACCGGCGATCACGTAGAAGTCGCTCTGCCTGAACAGCGCCTCAACCTCTGGATCATTTTGAAGCCAGACGGCCTCCTGATTGGAAATCGGCGGATAGACCGTTTCCAGGATGGTTAGCTTGGATTTTGTGCTCGTGGCTCGTTCGGACATGATCAACAGCCATAGTTGGAGACGAAGCAAAAAAGTCCTAGGCGTGTTGCCCGCGCGCAGTGTATCAGAGCAAACAATACTGGTTCATTATCGTATAGCTAAAATGCATACGTAGCGAGCCGGGGTCGATAGCTGAGATCGCCCGGCCGACCATCGCAATGGCAGCGAAAGAAGCGGCGTGTTTCTGAATGACCGGCATGCGGCGCGAAGCGGCCGTTCAAAACATGGTACTTGGAAGTCGTGCCGTCGCGCTATCGGGCGCAACGTGCCAAGGGGTCGATCCCTTCCAGAGCCATGCAAAAGCCGAATCTAGTATCCTACTTTGTCCATGAGCACCCGCAATTCGGACTGCGAAGCGACCCAGAAAGTTCGAAAAGCTTCCGGGAACCCCAGTCGATCGCGAATTGTAGAACTATCTGACGACCGGTTTGGGGCCCGACGCGGACCGATGGCATTGCAGTTACCTGCCATCGATCGATTTGAAAGTCGCGTCGCCTCGACATCGAAGCAAAGCCGCCGTCGCTGCCATGCGCCGTGCGGACTAGCCAGGACGTATGATGGTTACGCCAATCCACTCATTTGGGCGCGGCATCGCCAAATTGTGAAACTCTTCGAAATGGCACGGAAAATTGCGCGCCAGATATCGCACTACCCTGGCATTATCCATCAGTCGGTCAAAATAGCGACTGGCCACGACCAGTATCAGGCTCACGGAGCCACGTCGCTCCACAGCGCTCAAAAACTCACTGCTTAGCCCGCCAAGTTCAGCCGTCATCGCGCCCAGTTGGTCTTCAGACACGTTGGCAATCATCGCCGGATCGAAACCCTCGGCCAGCAGCGGGCGCGGCGTAAAAGCGACAAGGATCTTTGCGTACGTGAACGTGACCCGCTCCATAGCAACCATCAGCCGGGCAATTTCCAATCCCGTCAGGACCCGTCTTCGACGAAAGCTTATCCACGGCAACCGGGAGGAGCTTCGCAATGCTCGCCATATCGTCGGCAGCCCTCGTCGAAACTTCCTCTTCCTCGATTTTCTTTCGGCGACCTATCGACGGCTTTTCCTTGGGCTCCTCTTTGGCCGTAATGCGCACGATCGTGTCGCCGGCGACGACGACCCAGCCTTCCTCGCGTTGCTCGAAGAGCACCTGTCCCCCGTCGTGGAGCCCGCGCTGCGTCACGACTAGTGCGTCACGTCGCCGACGCGCGCCTCCGTCGCATCGTCTCGTAGTCATCCGTGTCGTCGAGGAACGGCACGATCTCCGGGTATCGATACAGGAGCGGCATGATGCTACTCCGAGCGAGCGACGCAAGGACGCCCGCGACTTGGGATTTCTACTCTTTGTTGATCCCGGAGATCATAATCTTGGCAGACCCGGGAATTGCCAAGCTTGGGTTGTTTGCTCCCTCTTCCGACGAAGCTCCTCCACCTATCCCCAAGGTAAGTTCGACCTTGTAGATGCCATCCGGGAACAAATAGGGTTTGTTGCTCACGGCCGTGCCGCTCGCCTCGCGTAGATCGGTTATGACATTCCGGAATGCTTCCACAAATCCAGTCTCGTCCGCCTGTGCATAACCGCCCTCATGCGGCTCGAAGGGTCCGACGTCGAGGCGCTCGCCGTACAGATCCTTCATACGCTTATCGATTTCCTTAACAGTATAAAGGCTCTTAGGGCCTGCCGCCTTTCTGAGCTGGACATGCGGCCAGTCCTTAAAGCTCGACCAATGCCCCCCTGCGTTAAGCCCGATCTGCTTGGTCTCGGCGAGGTCGGCGTAAACGTGATACCCTTTCACCCCGCCATGAACGGCATCAGGATCCCATTCGGGCTTGCCGTTGACTTCCCAGTAGCAATCCACCGCTTCGCCCCATTGGTGCCAACTCATGCCTGGTAGCGCGTTCGTCACATGCTGCCCTTTGGGTGCACTCGTCTGCTCAAGCACATCTGCAAGAAAGGGCGCGCCTTGCGCCCGAAGGGAGGAAACAGCCGCCTTGATCTGCGTAGCACTTCGCGATTGCTTCCAAAGCTTGGCCTGAACCTGAGGCGTTCTAACTCCGCCGGACGCCACCATCTTGACGCCCTGCTTCGCGCATTCCTGGATGAGCAAAAGGGTGCGGGCTTCCATGTCCGGATCGAGACCTTGTAGTGCACCCGCGGCGAGCAGGATTTCCCACTCTTCGTCAGCGGCCGCCGCAGTTGGCTTTACGAGAGCAACAAGACTGCTAAACGCGCCGAAATCTTTGCCACCTTGAGCTTCGTTATAGTCAACGCCGATCCTGCACAGGTTAGTGGACGGGTACTTCTGCAGAAGGCTCCAAAGATTGCTGTCTTTGAAGGCCCCATAACCGCTCCAACCAGTGGACTGTGCAAGCCATGTAAACTCAACAAGGCCCTTTTTGAGCAGCGTCGAGCAAGTTAGCCCACTTCCATACACGCCGATTTTGTAAATAGAGCCGGCAGCAGCCATTGAATCCCTGATACCTTGAAAGTACGGGACAATGCGCTGCTTTATGCTTGACTCGCTGACATCGAAGTCGATGGCAAAATAGATGGCTGAGCCGCTGGGCTGGCCGATCGCCTCACGCCCATACTTAATCGAATAGTCGGCATCCAACTTCCCAGATGCATAAGAAAAGAGCGAAAGGCTCGTTCCGATCTCATGGACGACCGCAATGCTCAGCTTTTCCGCAATAAGCTTTGTTGCTTCCGGTTCCCTGATGATTTTCCACGATCCCTGTGAGGCGCGACAATAATAACGTATGACTGTGTTTATACCCTCCTTCTTTAGGCACTTAGTGATATTTGTCGTTTTACTGCTGGCATCTATGATCGGAAATTTCCCTCCCAATCTCTGGTACTCGATTACAAATTCGTCATATTCATACTCAGAGATATCAAGATCGAGGCCCTCGAGCTCTGCTACCATAACTCATCCTCCCCCTTAACATTGGCGACGACAAACTGAACTCGCCACATTAGAAAGTCAAGATATGCATCTCGACTGCACTGATATGCATTCTCAGTGGATTTTGAAATATTGACCAACCATTTGATTTGCTTAAGAATTTCATATTTTGCTGCGGCGCACTAAGACAGCTAAGAGGTACTTCAGACTGCAAATTGCATCCTGCGTTGTATATTCATCAACCCGAGGCCAATTTCTGATCCCATTGTGGTTGTTCTGTTATGCCCTTTGCTTGCGCTTGCGAGCGCATTGTTGGCTTTCGGCTGGTTCGCTATCCGCGAGATGATCAACCACATGTTCCGCGAAATCCAATTTGAAGCGCTCAACCTGCATCGAAGGCCATCAGCCAAGCGTCAGGGAGGTGTCGTTTGGCGCAGTAGCGCTGCAAGCGACCGCGTGTCCTTTCTCCGCGACCCAAGCCCAGATACCGGACGGCGTTGCGCCAGTAGATATTCTGCAACTGGTCCGGCGTGAAGCCGGCGAGGCGAAGTTGCGCGTCGAGATTTGCGAGATAGTTGTTGTTGTCGAGTTCCTTGGCGATCATAGTCCAGTCGGTGCCGTACATCAGGTGGCGCACGTCTGGATCGTAAGCAATACGGAACGCTTCCAAACGGCGGCGGATCTCAGGGCGCTCTTCTTCTTGGCTATCCGGGATTGTCAGTTCGCTGAGATAGCTCAAATCAGCGAACAGAAAGTCACGACCATCGTCCTTGATCGTCTCACCGATAATTTCCTCCCACACTGGCCCAGAGTACTTATCTGCCTCGCATCTTAGTCCCTGAGGGGCATTGGCCCCAATGTCGAGTGCTTCGTCGAAGCCGCCGAAATGGGCAAGGTTGATTCGAAGGTGAGCATAGTTCGGCTTGGCAAGCACTTTGCGCCACCACTCGGGGCTTGCACGACGCCCATAGCCGCAAACTGAACCAAGGCTGTTTTCCGCATGCGCCATGATCGGCACATCTTCGGCCGCGCACCAATCGTATAGTTCCATAAGCGCGTGTTCAATGCTCTCCCCTTTTGGGCCTTCTGGCACTTTCGGAACGCCGAGCTTGCGGTTCTCAATGGGCTGAAATCCCATCGGCGGATAGAGCTTGACGCCAACGAAGCCGCAGTCGTTGATGGCATGCTTGACTACCTTTAAAACGTCGCGGTCTTCTGCCGAGCGGCGCGGATCGAAGCCCACCATGCTGTGCATGTGCATTCCGGTAGATTGCGCTATGGAAACCTGAAGCGCATCCATGACATCCACTTGTTCGGCGATGGACGAGATTGGCGGCTTGCCCAACCAACGATGCATATCGAGAAAGCTCGGCGTGATCATCTGCACGCAGCGCTTGTCTGCGAAGACCCGGATATATTCCCGCGCGATGGCCTCACGGCTGCCCAGCAGCAGACGAGCGAAATCTATATAACGTGCGATTTTCGAACCTTTGCCCTTTAGCTGACGGGCCACCTCAACCGATTTGGCTTTGTCGAGCGGCTCTCCACGTGCCTTGGCCGTCACAACGCCGGCTTCGGCGTAGATCTGGTTGAGCAGATCAGAGTAGTCGGGCTCGGCCTGGTCGCCGGCGATCGATTGAACGACCTTGTTTGGCGTGCGCTGGCTTTGATCAAGAGTCAGCAGTGCATCTGCCACTGCCTCGGTCTGGCGGTTGTCCAAGTGTTCGGGTGTTTCCATCGGCTGATGGCGGCGCAGATTGGCGGCTTCTCGCTTCGCGGTAATCGTATTGGCACTGAGGATTAAAACCAGCAACACAACCAGCGCGTCGACAATACCGCCCGCCCGGGCAACTTTTAGTTCCGGAATGACCTCTTCCCGGTGCTCGCCGAGCACGACATATCTGACAAAGCCTTCAACTGACACGTCCGAAGCGTTGAAGAGGTGGCAGTGGACATCAATGATGTTGCCCCGTCCATCTGCAACGCAGATTCCCGGGGGTAGCGGTCGCGTTACGCAGGCGGGCAGTATCGCGGCGGCTGCCGCACCACCCAGCCACTGTAGCAGTATCCGTCGATTTGGGATGCCCACAGCATCCACAACCAAGTTGCGCATTTGGCTGCCCCCTCGTTTCCCCAAGGTTATGTGCGTCAAAAAGGACCTGCTGTCGATCTGTCCGATCGCCCAGCATCACAGCTCTAATAGAGAACAATCGCCTGACGCGGGCCGATGCACAGCCTTTGGGGGAATGAACGTCTGCGTCCCAAAAATGGCTAGATTGAGCGAGCATAAAAGCAAGAGTTTCGCTGCGAACCGCGGAACGGGGTGTGGCACGTACGCGCCTGAGGTGCCACAACAGGAGTCGCGGGATCTAAGAGACAACAACCGCCGATATTGAGTTTGGAGGCGACTACCCCCATAACGAGATTCTCTCGATCGTCCGCAGCCACATCACCAATGCAGATGAGAAACTTCAGGTCTCAGTTCGTCGAGCGGACCGATCTCGCTATGAGCGGTGGGGCGACAATTCGCTCCTATCCGACGAGAAGTTGGAACTTTTCAACTATATCTTCAAAGAGCGGGAAAGGTTTATCAGACAGACCCGCTGGGTCACCAATTCCGAAACATAAGCCGGTCGCCGCTCTGCTCCAGCCACTCTTTGGCAGCCTTGTCGGCCTCCTCTTCCATGTTCTTCAACTGAGAAATCCGGTTGTAGATTTCACCCCCTTCGACCTCGAACACGGCAAGGGCACCGATCCAGTGGACATCGACTACGTTGCTGCCGAGGGTGGTTCACCTTGACCCGTGCTGCTCGGCTGTGGCCTTGTGAGATGGTCCAGCACCTCATCTAGGATCCGCTCCAGCTTGTCAGCCGGATAAGACAATCCAAATTTTCGGAGTTTTTTTATAGCGCGCTCAACGATACTAAGCTGGATATTTCGATCGGCTATAATGTCAGTAATTTTATCTACCTTATCGATAACATCATATATGGAATAGACGACAGAGCAGAACGTAACAATCTCATAGAGAAAAAGGTATATCGGCGCCCTCGGATTGTACTGGCCAGAGCGTGCTTTTATCGCCTCGCCTAATTTCGGATCGCCCTCATAGAACTCCGTCAGGAGGCGATCGAGCGACTGCGATGATATCGCACTGGCCGCCTCAGGGCGCAACGCCTTCACAATCTCTAGACATTGGTCGATTTCAGATGGCATGGTGACTTTCTCCCAGCATTTTTTGGATGGCCATGTCGAGCGTGAGCATCTTCCGGACGGCCTGATTGCGAGCGAAGATCGTTAGTATCACGAGGAGGGCGAATACTGTAGCCAACAGTCCGGTGGCGGGACGATGGATATCGGCATTCAGATAGATCCATAAGAACAATAGGCAGGCTGACGCATAGTGCGGCCAATTTGTCGGACGATGTCCGGCAAATTTCTCGACGGAAATTCCCCGCTCTAGTCTATTGAGATAGCCCGCGAGGTTAGCAACACGGGATTTGTTAATCAGTCGATCATATTGCGAAGTGAAGCTATTTGAATCGACAATTCGCTCCAGAAGTTTCCGAATCAAGGCCATCGCTAACTCCGGACTCTCGCGAGCGATATGAGTGAGCGCATAACCGTCTGCGAAGGTCTCGGCTGCGCTTTCGACTACGACCTTTCGAGAAAACACAAATGCGACAAGCAGCGTCAGCGCTATGGAGGCGCCGCCGAACCATGAGAGTCTAGCAACCGCGAGGCCAAAGACGCACGCGACGACTCCACTCAAGATCACCCATTTTGCGCCAACCCATATGACACCTCCCAACATAGATCCGTGAGCGATTTCGTGAAGCATAAGGTATTTCTGCAAGACCGGCATAGTCTTCATACTTAGGTCGCTGGCGATAAATAAGTACGAGTTTCCGAACATGTTAAAAGCGCATTGATAATCCATTAATCGACCTGTCGAATCATAAAGTATTGTCATGTTGCCCGCATTTTTCGCAAACGGTCCAAACCTAAATGCCCTATGCAGGTAGCCGTACTCTGTCGCCAGAACTTCGTTGGGGATGACGTCTGCGGTCCGGATTGAGTTCTTTTCGGAGTTGTGGACTATCCAATAGATCGACTAAAGGGACTTGGTCCCTTCAAAAATCGCTACCGCATTTGGAACAGATACAATGAAAAGGAACCCGGCAAACGCTACTGCCGCAGCGCTCCAGGTGGCGCTCGCTAACAAGTAGGCGAGTAGGGCTGCCTTCAGTTCGATAAAGGCCGGTTCGATGGCAAACCTGAGCAAAGCTCCGATGAGACGAACCATAAGGCGCTCCAAGCATGGATGGTCATGACCCCCGCGTGCGGGCTGCATTGAAAATCGTCCGGCATCGTTCGGCTTTGAGCAAGCTGAAACGCACAGAATTCATTGCGAAACCGCTCTGGACTTCATCGAACACGTTGTGGCACATACGCGATCGGGGAGCCACGCAGGAGTCGCGGGGGTCCCTGCAAAGACCATGAACGGACTGGCTGGTTGCATCCGGGTATGGTGGAATTGAAAGACGCGCTGGATTCAAAATGTAGCGTGTCTATCTGTCGGTTGCTTGAATGAATGTCGATCGACGCCCATGCGCTTTGGGTAGCCGTCGGACTGATGACGATAGAGGGCGCAACCGCTACCTGCCATCGCTGAACATCAGCAATGTCCGCTTTCGGGGAATGGTAACGCCCGGGCCTATGACCGACATTGGGCGCGTTCCCGCCTGGCAGCTTTGGGGCCGACTGCGGACTGTCCTCTTTCGGCTGTGAATTGGCGAATAGCTGCCATTAGATGCTGGTAGGAACCACCACTTTTGACCCCAAGTCGGATGCTTTCCTCAAGTTGTATCATGGTTTGATGATGTACCGCCGCCATCCCGTCTCTTTCCTCGAAGGCTAGTCGCCGCCGCCGATCGACAGACTGAAGAACATCGACGCAATCTTGCTCGCGGTTTCCCCAAAAGATATTGTCCAGCTGCGCCATTTGCTTGACCATTTCTGAAGCTGGACTTCCGTCTTCCTGCCGAAGGCATGCGACATTGGCTTGAACGAGACATCGCTGACCCCGGGGCCGAGCGGATTAGCGCAACGCCTTGAGCTCGCGGTGGGCAGGGAATTCGTCCAGTGCCGCGTCGATCACGCTCTCGCGCGAAATGCTGCCGCCACCGCCCAGGGAGATCAGGCGGAGCGCGGCGAACCACTGCGCTCGTCCGTTGCCGCTCAGCCTGAGGCGCGAGACGTCGCCCCCCGCCCGCAGCCAGATGTCCTGGTCCGTCGGGCCGAGCGGGAAGAGGTCCCCTCATGATCTGCTCGAGGTCCCGGTGGCGCTGATTGACGCCCGGCGAGATCGACTTGGTGCCGCCGAGCGCGAGTGCGACGGGGAAGTTCTCCTCAAGGTCGCTAGCCTTGAACACTGGGTGCTGCCTTCCCGGGACGGACTGCCTGACCGTCTCAGACACGTGGTTGAACAGGTCAAACCCGATGGTCCCGTCGCTGGCGGCGGTGGCAGCGCCCTTGAGGCCGGAGAGCATCGCGGTCGTGAACACGCTGTTCCGCTCGCGTCTGAGCACCAGAGACGTCTCGGTCGCACGCGACGACGCGAGCACAACCCGGCCTGTCCCCCGCGCCAGTTTCCGCAGAGACTTCTCGTCGAACCCTTCGTCGTTCCCGTCCTGCTATCATCGCCCAGGCCGGACTTAAGCGTGGCGGTGCCGGCGACATGGCACGCGTCGACGACGAGGATGACCCGCGGTGCCTTGATGGCGGCGATCGCAGCGGACAGCTCGGCCTCGCCGAGCGACGTTCCTGCGACGTCCGTGAGCTTGCAATCGTAGGGGAGGAGCGCGCTCGTCGCCTCGGCGCCACTGCCGATGCGCGCCCCGTGGCCCGAGAAGAAGATCGCGACGGTGTCGTCGGCGGTCGCGGTCGCCGCGAGGTAGGCAAGCGCTTTGCGGATGTTTTCGAGCGTGGACGCGTCGTCGGTGAGGACAGTGACGTTCGCCTCCGGATATCTGCGGCGGTCTGGTGTTCCAGCTTAGCGATGGAAGTCGTCTCGTTCGAACCGTGGTTCCGATGGCCTTTCAATCAGCGCTTGCCGGGATCATGCTTGCCGCAGACCTGGTCAAGCATAGTGCGGGTTTTCCGATGAGTCGGACAACCAGCACTCGCATGAATCTACTGCGCCCCCTTGGTTCTCACCTCCATGATCCGAAAGCCAAAGATTCCAGCGGCCGCTGCATCTGCAGCGATGAGGATTTCATTGCCGCCTACAGGCTGAAACACGGCTGTGCCGTTGGACAGCTGAGCAACGGGTCCGCCTAAGAAATATCTGAAGTCTTCGTTACCGCGGACGGCGAGCTGTCAAGCGCTCACCGATGTTTTCGACCACGATCGAGTGCCTGATGAGAGTGCGGGCGGATACTATGACACGCTCGGCCCGCTGCTTGCCAATGTCAGGCCCAGAACCCACGACAGAGATCCTTGAGCGACGGCTCGCCGTTTAACGTTTTTTGTACTGTTATCTACGTTCGACCATATTCGTCGTCGAAGCGAACGATATCATCCTCGGCGAGATAATCGCCGCTCTGCACTTCAATGATAACCAAGTCAATTCTGCCTGGGTTCTCGAGCCGATGCTTATGGCCGCAGGGGATGTAAGTAGATTCGTTTGTCCCCAGGAACAACTCCTGCTCGCCATTGACGATTTTGGCGGAGCCGCTGACCACGACCCAGTGCTCCGAACGATGATAGTGCATCTGCAGGCTCAACTGGCGACCGGGCTTCACCTCGATGCGTTTGATCTTGAAGCGCTCGCCTTCCTCCAGAACCGTATAGGTACCCCAGGGCCGGTGTACCGTGCTATGGACCAGATGAGCTTCATGTCCCGAAGCCTTGAGGCCCTCGAAGAGCTTCTTAACGTCCTGAACGCGGTCGCGGGATGTGACAAGCAAAGCGTCCGGAGAATCCACGATCACCAGATCGCTTACGCCCACCGTGCCGATGACGCGCTTGTCGGAGCTCACATAGGTGCCGGTCGTGTCGACCATATGCACATCGCCGCGTATCCTGTTCCCGCTTTCGTCGGGGGCGATCAAATCGGCCATTGCGTTCCAGGATCCGATGTCGTTCCAATCCATGTCGCAGGGAACCACGGCAAGTCTGTTAGTCTTCTCCATGACAGCGTGGTCGAGCGAGATTCGCGGCGCGGAACCGAAATGCTCAGGCGCGAGTTCGATTTTGGCAAAGCCTTGGCATTGACTGGCGCGGCCGTTCTCGTAGCTGTCGGCGACGGCCTGGAGCACCTCGGGACAATGCAAAACCATCTCGTCGAGCATGGTTTGCGCACTGAAGCAGAAGATGCCGGCGTTCCAGAAGAAGCATTTGGACGCGACATAGGCTTTGGCTGTCTCCAGATCCGGTTTTTCAACGAAACGGACGACGTTCTCACCATCTGCTTCGATGTAGCCGAATGCGGTTTCCGGTCTGGTTGGGGTGATGCCCAATGTGGCGATCCGCCCGAGCTTCGCATGTTCCATGGCCAGGCCCATGACGTCTAGAAACGCAGGCAGGTTGCTAATCAGGTGATCGGCCGGGAAGACGCACAGGATCGCGTCAGGGCCTTGCGTTGCCCTCGCATGGATCGCGGCTGCAGCCACGGCGGCGGCCGTATCCCGAGCTTCGGGCTCGAGCAGAAAGGTGCGTGGCAGGACCACGGAATCCAGTTCGTCAAATTCGTCCTTGGTCAGGAAGAGGTGGTCCCCGGATGTCACAGCGACGAGTTCCACGACACCTTCTATCGAAGCGGCGCGCAGCACAGTGTGCTGAATGAGAGAATATCCATCCGCTACTTTGAGGAAAGGTTTGGGGTGCGATTGCCTTGAGGCGGGCCATAGCCGCGATCCGGCTCCGCCGCTGATGATCACGGGAATGACTTTCATAACCAACCTCAATCTCGTCTCTGGAGTGATCGCCCGCGTTCTTTCGAGCGTCAGCGTCACGATCGCCGTCGCTCTGGCTTGTCTGCGGCCCCCGCGTAACAGCGAAGTTCTGGCGCGTTGCGGGCGGCGTCAGATGACGACGCTATCGGTAATGTACGACGCCTCCACTGGCGTCGGTGAGAAATGCGCATTCAACTATGCCTGTTGGTTGCGTCTGCCGAATTGCGCAGGTGGCGGGTCATAACTGAGATCAGAGACTTGGCTGTCTTCTATCAAAGTCAAACGACTTGGCTCTTTCAGATCGAATTCAATTACCCGTGGTGCGAAAAGGCGTGCATATCGTGTAAAGGCGCTCGTCGGGGGAAACCGAATTACGGTATCGCAGCGCCCGAGAAGATACATCTCAACGAGGGCGGAAATTCCGCCGTCAATCCCGAGTGCTGCAGTGTGTAAGGGGCCAGCTTGATTGGGTCCGAAGTGCTTCGGGACAGTGAGCAGATCGGGAAACCTGGCCGACAGAAGATCCAGTATCCGCGCGCTGTCCGTGCATAAGAACAGCCGCACAGGCCTAGGGTGCGGTAACGCCTTAGCCTTGTCAATTGCAGCGCACACTTGCCGAACGGCGAGCTCCGGATCGGCCCAGTAGGGCGCATGCTCCATGATGTCTTCACCGTTACCGTGCCGAACATGAATCCCGATGATGCTGTGCCCCTCAAAACGTTCCTGATAAATGGCATCTATGCGGGCTTGAATTTCTGGCCGAGGCTGGACACTCTGGAACACCTGCCGCTCTGCATCCTCATCGCACCGCCACATCAGACAAGCGTCACACACTACTGTGTTCGCTTCGACATCGTGTTCGGCCTGAAAGAGCTCGCCCAACTCATCGCGCTCTTGGAAAATCTGCTCATCTGGCCGGTAAAGGCACTCGATCGCCGGCCTGTTCCACCACTCCGGGAAGAATGGACCAGGGAAGGAAACGTCGTTGATCCGGTCGTCGGAAATAGCCGGCACGCCAGCGATGTCATTGATCGGCTGGAAGAACACCGGAAACGCATTTGTGAAGGGTTGGTCGAGGTAGCAGGCCCCCCGCCAGTCGATGACTAGAGTTCGTCCCGACCGCTGCGCGTAGCGCCAAGCGGCCGCCAATGACCACAGACAATCACCGAACCCCGTACGCCTCCGAGAGACGACGAACCGGCGCTTTTCCAATCCACTAACATGCATTTTCGGAAATCTCGTTCAGAGAGGAGGTTGCCCGGTTTGGTATCCTTAGTCGACACGTAGACCCTGACGCCGGGCGCTTGGCAGAGGCCGGGCCATAGGGCAGAAGAGCTCACTCAGCACTGCCCACTAATCCCGTGACGCTCGCACAGCTTGAAGCCGATGCCCTCGCTTCCGGTTCCGCCTTCTCTACTGGGCCTCCGCGGCATATGTAAAATCTATTGAGTGGATGCCGGCCATCCATGTGTTGGATGCCATGATGAAGGGGCTCGGCTGACGCGGGCCCGGCCAATAGAGCCGAAACAGCCGGGAAACGCTGCGACACTGCCTGCCGGAGCAAATCGTTCCGTCGACGCCATACGCCAAGGGTTCAAGGCTGCATACAGCAACCGGTACCGGGCGAGATGAGGTCGACAGCTCGACGCGCCTGGAACCAGCTGATCGACAGAATCTGCAGTCTGCTCCCAAAGTTCTGCACGACCTGTGCCGGATGCTGTGGTGAGGGCTCGCGGCCACGAACGTCGTCCTCGCCCCGAACGGAAGCTCGCGCCTACGACTCCGGGCCGGCGATGCGCCCCCGCTGCTCGGTCGGACCATCCATTCTGTGGATGCACTTTATCCAAACAATCGATTTCACTGATCCAAACAATTCCCATTAGAAGACGCTGAAGCAAGAAAGAAAGGCGTCCTCACTCGCTGATGGATGAGCAAATCAGCTGCAAGGTGCTGGGAGTACATGTCGCTCACGGCGTGAGCTGAGCGGCACTCAGACCGCATGTACGAAGCCGACAGGTTAGCGGCGCAACTCTATTTTGCTGTGACTCCGAGCAAGAGGTGTGCTCGGCTGGCGGACTGTCAATGACGAGCTTCGCGCCGCATCTGTCGAAGTGCTCCATAGCGCACGGGGCTGGCCGCACATTCTGTCGGCCTGGCGAGCCGGAGCCGAAACTTTAAACTTTAATAGGGCAGGAATAGAATGGGTGATAGCAGGAAAGTTGCTCTTATTACGGGCATAACTGGACAGGATGGTGCCTATCTTGCCCGTCTTCTTCTCAAAAAAGGCTACATCGTTCATGGGATTAAGCGACGTTCCTCTTCCTTCAACACGGGTCGTATCGAAGACCTCTACCAAGACCCGCACGAATCCGATCCGCGCCTGATCTTGCATTACGGTGACCTCACTGATTCGACTAACCTCATCCGCGTGGTTCAGGAATCTCAGCCAGACGAAATTTACAACTTGGCTGCTCAGAGCCATGTGCAGGTGTCGTTCGAAACACCTGAGTACACAGCAAACGCGGACGGTATCGGTACATTGCGACTTCTTGAGGCGATTCGCCTCCTCGGTCTGACGGACAAGACCCGCTTCTATCAAGCCTCGACTTCGGAGCTATACGGCCTCGTGCAGTCCGTACCGCAGAACGAAACGACGCCCTTTTATCCGCGCAGCCCTTACGCCGCCGCCAAGCTCTACGCCTACTGGATGGTCGTCAATTATCGCGAGGGCTATGGTATGCACGCTTCCAACGGCATTCTTTTTAATCACGAAAGCCCCCTTCGTGGCGAAACTTTTGTGACGCGCAAGATCAGCCGCGCTGCCGCTGCTATCTACCTGGGCAAGCAGGACAAGCTTTATCTTGGCAATCTCGATGCTCAACGCGATTGGGGCCATGCGCGTGAGTACGTGCGAGGTATGTGGATGATGATACAGCAGGATCAACCGGATGATTACGTGCTGGCTACGGGCAAAACGACTCCTGTCCGCCAATTCGTCGAGTGGGCTTTCGAAGATATCGGCGTCGAGATCGAATGGCGTGGCAAGGGTGTCGGCGAAAAGGGCTATGATGTAGCGAGCGGCAGATGCCTAGTCCAAGTGGACCCACGCTACTTCCGCCCCACGGAAGTCGATCTTCTCCTGGGTGACGCTACCAAGGCGAAGGAGAAGCTCGGCTGGGTGCATGAGACATCCGTGCGCGAGCTTGCTGCGGAAATGGTACGCGAAGACCTGAAGGTCATGCAGACATCTGTAGTCATGAAGGAAGCGTAATGTATGATCTGAACGGAAAAACCGTGTGGGTCGCTGGCCACAAAGGTATGGTGGGCAGCGCTGTTGTACGCCGACTCGCGTCTGAAGACTGCAAAGTTGTGGCCGCCCCTCGGGGAGAGCTAGACCTCAAGCGACAGACCGAAGTTGAAAACTTCGTGGCAGTGATGAAACCGGACGCTATCATTATGGCGGCGGCAAAGGTAGGTGGTATTCTCGCGAACGCCACCTATCCGGTCGACTTTCTTTACGACAATCTGATGATCGAGGCCAATATCTTCGCGGCAGCCCACGAAAACAATGTCGACCGCGTCCTCTTCCTCGGCTCGTCTTGCATCTATCCGAAGATGGCACCACAGCCCATTCCTGAAAGCGCGCTTTTGACCGGGCCACTAGAGCGCACCAACGAATGCTACGCCGTCGCCAAGATCACCGGCATCAAAATGGCTCAAGCCTATCGCCAGCAATACGGCCGCGACTACATCTCCGCTATGCCGACGAATCTCTACGGGCCAGGCGACAATTATGACTTGCAGTCAAGCCACGTCATCCCAGCGCTGATCCGGAAAGCGCATGAAGCTAAGCTCATAAGTGATAAGCAAATCACCATCTGGGGCACGGGCACACCACGTCGGGAATTCATGCACGTCGACGACTGCGCCGACGCATTAGTCTTCCTTCTGAAGAACTACTCTGACCATGATCACGTCAATCTCGGCTGCGGACAGGACATCACGATCCTAGAGCTGACTAGAATGATCTGCCGTGTAGTCGGATTTACCGGGGAGATCGCGCATGATCACTCTAGACCTGACGGTACACCGCGAAAGCTGATGAGCGTCGACAAGCTGCGCACTTTGGGATGGGCAGCAAAGATCACTCTCATGGAAGGCATCGAGAGTGTCTATCATGCATTTCTAAACGGGAGCTACACCGAACGGCGATAGATAAGAGGATTTGCTGCGTCTCAGGCCTGTACGCGCTTTCGGGACCCAGAGCTAATGTAGACTGAGACAATCACTCGATGGCGATAGCGCTCATGTGAGCCAGCCGCGAGGAGCCCCGCCGGACCCGGACCCCATCCGCTCCAACCTCGTCGCCGTGAAGGTCACGGTGCGCTGCCCACGCCGACGCCGACTGCGTCAATCCTCACAAGGGTAACCGTCGATAACCGAACGCGTCTACGGTAACCGAATGTACTTCTTGTTCTCGTCCGAGGGATCTGTCGATGGGCATTCCGGACGAGCCAAAGTTTGAGCATGTTACCTTCAAAACCCGGTTAGCAACGTCGGATTTGGTATGAAATTCGGAACAAGTGGATTACGGGGCCTGGCGACAGAATTGGCAGGAGCCGCCTCTGCCCTATATGCAACGGCATTCGCGACATTCCTGCTGGAATCCGGCCTGGCCAGAATTGGCGACGAGATACTCATAGGGCGCGACTTTCGCGCCTCGAGTCCGGCCATCGCCGCCGTCTGTGCGGCGGCACTGTCCGCGCTCGGCTTCATCGTAGTCGATTGCGGCGCAGTCCCCACCCCTGCCCTGGCACTGTATGCTCAGGCGCGTAAGAGTGGTTGTTTGATGATCACAGGCTCGCACATTCCGGCCGACCGTAATGGAATAAAATTCTATCGACCCGACGGTGAGATCGACAAGGGTGATGAGCGGGAGATAACGCGCATCGCCTTGCAGTTGGAGAAGCGCGGATACGTCCTTGAAGGTGCTGTTGCACGTCGGCAGCACCGGGAGGCCGAATGCAAGGCCTTTTTCATGGCGCGCAATCGAAAGCTTATGGAGATTAATGCTCTAAAGGGCTTAACGGTGGGCGTATATCAGCACAGCACAGTCGCGCGCGATCTCTTAGTTGACATTCTCTCATATCACTGTGCGACGGTCGTAACCCTGGGACGTTCGGAAGGTTTCATTCCTGTCGACACTGAAGCGGTCTCTGACGAGACTGCTCAACAGTTCAAGCTCTGGGCCAAAGAGCATCGGCTTGATGCGGTCGTCTCGGCAGATGGCGATGGTGACCGCCCACTGGTAGCTGACGACCACGGAGACCCCCTTCGCGGTGATTTGTTAGGCCTGATTACGGCGAACTTCCTGCAAGCGAAGGCAGTCGTCACGCCGGTCACATCAAACTCTGGTATCGAGACCGCAGGTTCTTTTAAAGTCGTGCGTACCAAGGTTGGATCGCCATTTGTTATTGCTGCCATGCTCGATTTGGTTGCGTCGGGTCACGAGCGCGTGGTTGGTTTCGAAGCAAACGGTGGTTTGTTGACCGGCACGGACTTTGACCCGAACGGAACTAAACTGACAGCGCTACCTACACGCGACAGTTTTCTCCCCATCCTTGCGGCACTTTCCCTTGTTAGTACAAGTGGGCAGCCACTGTCGGAGATTGGCAGTTCCTTTCAATTGCCGGCAGCGGCGGCGGATCGCTTGGAAAAGTTTTCCGTCGAAAGCAGCACTCGCCTCATGACATACCTTCGTACAGCGGAAACTAACATCGCCGCCTTCGTCGGGTCGATAGGAGTGGTAAGCAAGGTTAGCGATGTTGACGGACTTCGTATCACTCTCGCGGATAAGCGTGTCTTGCATTTGCGTCCATCCGGAAATGCCCCGGAAATGCGGTGCTACGTCGAAGCCGAAAATCGGGAGGACGCGGAGCTTTTGCTCCGGACTGGATTGGATCGAATTCGTAATTGGACGCAAGGCTAAATAAAAGCCGCCTCCCTGCGTATTCCAGGTGACCCTGGGGGTCGCACAAGCTACTCAAGCGCGATCAGAACGTCCACAGTGTCCCGGCCCTGTCCGCTTTGAAGCAAACCGGAACGCCCGTGGAAACAGCCGATCCGTACCAGCCACGGAGCATCCGGTAGCTCATGGTCAAGGCAGCGCCTTCCGGTAGCGAACAGCCGGTCCCGCACTCACCGCCTGTGCCGCATGTACGATGGCGTTGGTGTCCAGGCCGTGGTGACGGTATAGGTCCGCAATAGTCCCCGTCTGGCCGAACTGCTCGACCCCGAGCGCCTTCACGCGATGCCCGTTAACCCCACCGAGCCACGCGAGCGTCGCCGGGTGGCCGTCGATCACGGTGACGATGCCGCAGTCACGCGATAGCGGCGCGAGCAGCCGCTCGATATGACTCAGGGCGCCAATCGCGCCACGCTGCCGGGCACGTTCCGCCGCCTGCCAGCCCGCATTAAGCCGGTCCGCGGAGGTGATCGCGAGCAGCCCGACATCGCGCCGGTCCTCCGCCAGAAGACCCGTCGCGGCAATCGCCTCCGGCGCGACGACGCCTTGATAAGCAATGACGACACTCGCGTTGGGCCCAGGCGGACGCAGCCAATAGGCGCCATTGACGATGTCCCGCGCGAGCGCCGGGTTCATGTCGCGCGGCGGCTGCTCGAGCGGCCGGGTTGACAGGCGAAGATAGACCGATCCTCCGGTCTGATCACGCAGCCACGTCGTCTCATCCGGATCCCCCTCGCCATTACGTTGCATGTAATCGAAGGCAAAGCGCATGATCACGGACAGTTCGTCGACGAAGGCCGGTTCGAAGGCGCAAAGCCCATCCTGCGCCATGCCGATCAATGGGGTGCCGATCGACTGGTGTGCTCCGCCCTCGGGCGCTAGCGTCACGCCCGAGGGCGTTGCGACCAGCATGAAGCGCGCATCCTGATAGCAGGCGTAGTTTAGCTGGTCGGCCGATCGGTAGATGAAGGGATCATAGACTGTCCCGATCGGCAGCAGGCGCACGCCATTGATCGAGTGCGAGAGACCGAGCGCCCCGAGCATGATCATCAGGTTCGACTCGGCGATCCCGAGCTCGAGGTGCTGCCCCTTCGGCCCAAATTCCCAGGTAAAGGTCGACGGAATGCGTTCGGCCTTGAAGGTGTCCGCCATGGTCTCCCGGGCGAAAAGGCCGCGCCGGTTGACCCAGCCACCGAGATTGGTCGAGACCGTCACATCGGGCGAGGTGGTGACAATGCGATCGGCAAGCAGACTGCGCTCGCGTGCGATGTCGTTCAGGATCTGTCCGAACCCCATCTGGGTCGAGAGCGGCTTGCCGGGCTGCCCCGGTGACGGAAGGGTTTCAGGCACCGGCACCGACGGCGCAGACAGCCTCCTACGCCCCTCACTGAAGAACGGCGCCTTTGCGAAGAAGGCGTCAAGTTCCGCTTCCGGCAAGGTGGCGGCCGCCCATTTGTCCCACTCCTCACCCCGCTTTACGCCCATTTGCAGGCGGTAGTCTTCCATCTGCGTGGGCGTCATCTGCCCCGCGTGGTTGTCCTTGTGTCCGGCAAGCGGCAGACCGTAGCCCTTGATGGTGTAACAGATGAAGCAGACGGGACGGTCATGCCTGGACGCCGCCTCGAAGGCTTCGAGGAGGCTCGGCATGTCATGCCCGCCAAGGTTCGTCATCAACGCCTGCAACTCGTCGTCGGAGCGGCGTTCGATCAGAGTGGTGACCGGCCCTTGGTCTCCGATCTCGTCGAGCAGCCGCTTGCGCCAGGCAGCACCCCCTTGGAAGGTCAGCGCCGAATAGAGCTGGTTCGGACAGCGCTCTATCCACTCGAGCAGCTTCTCGCCCCCCGGCTCGGCAAAGGCAGCCTCTTGCAGAGCCCCGTGGCGCAGGACCATCACGTCCCAGCCGAAGTTGCGAAAAATCTGCTCGAACCGCTGCCAGAGGCCCTCCCGGATCACGGCGTCGAGCGACTGGCGATTGTAGTCGACCACCCACCAGCAGTTCCTGAGCCCGTGCTTCCAGCCTTCGATCAGGGCCTCGTAGATGTTGCCCTCATCCATCTCGGCGTCGCCGATCAGGCTGACCATTCGGCCCTCGGCACGCTCCTTCATCCAGCCGTGACCCGAGACGTAGTCCTGCACCAGCGACGAGAACAGCGTCTGAGCAACGCCGAGACCCACCGACCCGGTCGAGAAGTCGACATCGTCGACATCCTTCGTCCGCGAAGGGTAGCTCTGCGCGCCCTTGTAGCCGCGGAAGTTCATGAGCTTTTCGTGCGTCTGGTTGCCCGCCAGATACTGAAGTGCATGGAAGATCGGCGCCGCATGGGGTTTGACCGCCACTCGATCCTGCGGGCGCAGGACCGAACCGTAGAGCGCGGTCATGATGGTACTCAGCGACGCGGACGAGGCCTGATGCCCCCCGACCTTGATCTCATCGCCCTCGCGGACGTGGTTGGCGTGGTGGATCGTCCAGGCTGCGAGCCAGGAGACGCAGCGCTCGATCTCGTGCAGATATTCCAGTTTCCTCGTCATTCAGTTTCCCGCAAATCAGCTGCCGGTCTCACAGGACCCCCGCCCAAATGGTCAAAGATCGAGTTTCAACACACCTGTCGCGCGCGACACACAGGGGATGAAGCGGTGGTCGCGTGCCTCTTTGGACAGGACGGCATCCCGATGGATCGGCTGTCCCGCCAGCATTGCGCATTCGCAGGTCCCGCACACCCCGTTCTCACACGAGGCCATCAACGGCACACCGGCCGCACGCAAGGCGGCCAGTGCCGTGGTCTCAGCCGAAACCTCAATCACCCTGCCCGCACGGAGTTCTATGACGAATGGTTTCGGTGGCGCGCCATCAAACTCGGGAGGCTGGAAAGTTTCGAAATGAACCGTGCCCTCGGGCCAGGGTTCAGCCGCCCGCCCCACGGCGGCCATGAATCCGGGCGGCCCGCAATAGTAAACCTGAGCCTCGGCCGAACGGTTCGCCAGCAGCGCGGCGATGTCCTGGCGGGTCGCCGGCTCGTCGTCGAAATGGATCCGCACATTGCCGCCAGGAAGATCGCTCCCGATCGCCGCCAAGAGTGGGGTGAGCGCCCGGCTGCGGGTGAAATAGTGCAACTCGAAGGGCTTGGCCTGCCGGGTGAGCGCGCGCGCCATGGCCAGAATCGGGGTGATCCCGATTCCCCCTGCCAGCAGCAAAGTCGGCCCCTCGCCTGGCTTGAGCGCAAAATGGTTGCGTGGCGCGGAGACAGGCAGTGTGGAACCGACGGCAATGGTTTCGTGGATCCACGCCGAGCCGCCACGGCCGTCATTCTCGCGCTTCACCGCGATGGTGTAGCGGCCAAGCTCGGTCGGGTCGCCGCAAAGTGAATACTGACGCACCTTCCCTTCAGGCAGATGGACGTCGACGTGAGAACCCGCTTCGAACGCCGGCAGCACAGGTTTGCGTGGGTGTTTCAGGTCGATGACCAGCACCTCGCCCGGCTCCTTGCGGGCGGCGGTCACGGTCAGCTTCATGATGATGCGCGGCGAGGCCATGGCGTTTCACTCGTCGATGGGCAAGATCAGATCACCGGGGCGGATCACGCCCCCGACCTCGATTGTGCAGTTCAGGCCGGAGCGGTTCAGAAGCCCCTCGTAGAGACCCGGAAGCCCGAGCAACTCCTCGATATACTTGCACGGCACATTCATCCGGGCGGCCCTGAGAATCGTTTCCCCGACCCGGAAGCGTTTGCCGACAAGATGGCTAAGCGGAACGCCTCGTGTCGTCAGATTGCGCCGGTGATCTTCGGGTCCGAGCTTGGCCTTGAAGCCCGGAATCCTGGGCTCGCCCTTCGCGATGGCGTCCAGAACTTCAGCTTCGATCAATGTCACCTCCCGAACGTCGGGACGCGCCGAATAGGTCCCCGTCCCCAGGTAGTAGCGGTCTCCGACAATGCCTTGGCCGGCAATAAGCTGCGCCTGCGCCAGCTCCTCCATTTCATAGGAGGCGGCAGGCGCGATATGGACGTGAAGCAGCTTTCCTCGCCAGGTCATCATCGCTCTCGGAAATTCGTCTCGTGGAAACCTGCTGCAAAACTGGCCTGATCAACAGCGCCAGTTGCATGGCATTTTCCCGGTCCAGTTGGCTGTTTGGAAAGAAATACGGCGGGCCCTCGGACCGTTTTCAGCGCCAGCTTTCGGCGTCGCCCCGTCTCAGTTGTTCCGCGCCGGCATCGCGTCTTGCACCTGCTTGACAACCTCTCGCAGGACCTCAACGCCCTTCCCGATCTGCCGAATGCTCAAGGCGGCATAGCCCATGACAAGTCCGACGCGATCGGTGCGGCCTTGGTCCGATGGCCGTTCGTAGAGCGGCGAGATCAGGTGTAGCCCCAGGCCAGCGTCGCGGGCGGATTCGACCAAGGCCGTTTCCCGCGATCGTGGCAGGTCATTGAACCAAACCGCGACGTGCAGTCCCGCATCTGCTCCCTGGACAGTGATGCGATCCCCGAAGCTGTGCTGCAAGGCACCCAACAACGTTTCCCGACGCTCGCCGTTCAGCCTGCGCACACGGCGCACATGGCTTTCGTAGCCGCCGCTCTCGATCAACGATGCCAGCGCTTCCTGTTCAGCGACCGGCGAATGCCGGTCTGCGAATTGTTTGGCGGTTGCGAAGACCTCCTGCAATTCGGGCGGGACGACGAGGTAGCCGATGCGCAGCATCGGCGAGAGCGTTTTGGAGATCGTGCCGAGGTAGATGACAGCCCCGTGGTCCTCGAGACTGTGCAGCGGAGGGACCGGATTGATGTCGTAGCGATATTCGCTGTCGTAGTCGTCCTCGATCACATAGGCGTTGTTGTGCCGCGCCCATTTCAGAAGCTGATGGCGGCGCGCGATCGGCATGACGCCGCCAAGCGGAAACTGATGCGATGGCGTCACATACGCCAGTCGTGCTCCGATCCCCGCCAGCAACTCGGTCCTCATCCCGTCTTCGTCCACGATGACCGGGATGGGTGAGGCACCCGTACTGGCAAAGACCTGACGCGCCATCCTGTAGCACGGATCCTCGATGACGAAACGGTCGGCGGGATCGAGAAGCAGGCGCGCGCACAGATCAAGGCCCTGCTGCGAACCGTTCACAACTATGATCTGGTCGAGGTCGCAGCTCAGGGTCCGGGCGCGCCAGAGATAGCCCTGAAGCGCCTGGCGAAGCCGGCGCGAGCCGCGAGGATCGTCATAGGCAAGACGCAGCGGGCGCTGCCCCATCGCCTCGTTCATCGCGCGTTTCCAGACCAATGAAGGGAAATCCGACGGCGCGAGGTCGCCATAGCGGAACTCGACCTTCAGCCCAGTCGGCAGATAATCTGGCCAGGGTGACGTCGCGCGCAGCCGCTCGCCATATGCGGACAGGTGGATCGGGCCGACCCGTTGCGCGTGAGTGCGCCCCGTCCCATGGCCCATCAACGAAGACGCAACGCGAGGTCGTGCGCCTTGACGGACTTCGATGAAACCCTCCGCAGCCAGTTGCTCATAGGCGACCGTCACCGTGGTTCGCGAAACGCCGAGGTCATTTGCCAGGGCCCGGGAGGATGGCAACTGACTGCCGGTTTCGTAGACGCCGCCGAGGATTTGCTCGCGAAGGGCTTCGTATATCTGGCGTGCACCCATCGCGTGCGAGCGCGCTGCAGACCCGGCACTTGAAGACTGGACCATCTCTTTCATCGCCAACTGGATATTTCACATTGGCCAGGTTGCCGTCAATCTTTCGGAACCCCAAGAGAGATCGCAGAGGCCGAATGACCAGCTCCCATCAATCCGAAACCGATGCTCCCACGGGGTCGCTCAACCGCACCAGCCCCGGATTTGCCACCCGGGCGATCCATCATGGCTACGATCCGGCCGGCTTTTCCAATGCCGTCCAGCCGCCAGTGTTCCTGACGTCAACCTATGGGTTCGAAAGCGTGGCAGCAAACGATGCCGCCGCCGCCCTTGGTGGACGGCTCTATGCGCGCGAATACAATCCCACGACCGAGATCCTCGAGCAGCGGCTCGCGAATCTGGAAGGAGCCGAGGCGGGGCTGGTTGTTGCCTCGGGGATGGCGGCCTTCGGCACTCTGATCCTGTCGCTCCTGTCCCAGGGCGATGAACTCATCGTCCACAAGACGCTTTATGCGAACACGCTTGCCATGGTCGAACAGGCGGTCCCCCGCTTCGGCATCAAGGTCGTCGCGGTCGATCTGTCAGATCCCCAAAATCTCGATGCCGCGATCACCGAGCGGACGCGGCTGGTTTTCTTCGAGACGCCGGTGAATCCGCTGAGCCGCATCGTCGATATCTCTGCCATTGCCAAGCGCGCCCACGCGCGCGGTGTGAAGGTTGCCGTGGACAGCACCTTCGCCTCGCCCGCGCTCCAGCGACCGCTTGAGCACGGGGCGGACATCGTGCTCCATTCGCTGACCAAGTACATCAATGGTCATGGCGATGCGCTTGGCGGGGCGCTTCTCGGCGACGCCCAAACGCTCCGTACGCTGCATGAAACGGGCCTGCGCTACATCACCGGCGCAGCGCTCTCGCCCATGTCAGCTTTCCTGATCCTGCGCGGTCTGAAGACGCTGACGCTGCGTATGGAACGGCACAGCGCCACGGCCCTTGCGGTGGCTCGGGCGCTGGAAGCGCACCCGGCGGTGGCATTTGTGAGTTATCCGTTCCTCGACTCGCACCCTGATCAGGTGACGGCGCGAAAACAGATGTCCAACGGATCGGGCATGTTGGCCTTTGGCCTCCACGCTGGATACGAAGGAGCGCGCCGGATGATGGACCGGCTCAACCTGATCATTCGCGCCGTCAGCCTCGGCGATGCCGACAGCCTCATCTATCATCCAGCAAGCCTCACCCGTGCTCGGCAGCCGATCCGCAAGGATGCCCATTTGGCCGATGGAGTCGGCGAGGATCTCATGCGTCTCTCGGTGGGGCTTGAAGACGCTGATGACCTGATCGCCGATCTGCGGCGGGCTTTGGACGTCTTGTAATGACCTGGCGTGCGGCCATCTCTGCGCTCACACATAGATCTGGAGCCTTGCCATGGCATTCCTGAGCGGTCTTTCCGCGTTCCCCATCACCCCGACCAATCGTGACGGCCGCGTCGATAGCGTTGCCCTGCGCAGGCTGATTGCTCGGCTTGGCATTGCTCAGGTCGATTCCATCGGTCTTCTCGGCAGCACCGGCACATACATCTATCTGTCGCGCGAGCAACGGCGGCGGGCGCTCTCCGAGACCTTGGACCAAACGGCGGGGCAAATGCCGGTCGTGGTGGGTGTGGGCGCGCTGCGCACCGATGAAGCCGTGGGGCTCGCGCAAGACGCCAAGGCCCTTGGAGCAGCTGCGGGTTTGCTTGCCGCCGCCTCCTACACCCCGCTTACTGATGACGAGGTGTTCGAACATTTCTCCACTGTGGCGCGCGAAAGTGGCCTGCCGATCGTCGTCTACGACAATCCAGGAACGACGCATTTCCATTTCAGTCCACCCCTTGTCAGCCGCCTGGCAAAGGTGGCTGGGATTGTCGCCATCAAGAATCCGACAGACAAAAGCGATGCGATCAAGAACCACCTGACCGCCCAGAGGCGCACACTGCCGGAAGGGTTCTCGATTGGCTACAGCGGCGACTGGAACGCCGCCGAGGCCATGATCGCCGGCGCCGACACATGGTACAGCGTCCTTGCGGGCATCCTGCCCGAGGTCTGCATGACGATCGTCACAGCGGCGCAACAGGGCGATGCGGCCGAAGCGCGACGGATCAATGCCGCGCTGGTCCCGATCTGGAGCCTCTTCAAGGAGTTCTCGAGCCTTCGCGTCGTCCATGCACTCGCTGAATTGCTCGACGTTTGCAGTGCCGAACCCCCGCGTCCCATCCTGCCTCTGCCCCCAGCAGCGAAGCGCCAGATCGCCGCCGCGTTGAAAGGTTTGCCATCGGATGCCAGCCGGTGAACAGCAAACCCCGTTCGGCAAGTGAAAGGAAGTGCATGTATTTACCCGCTCATTTCGAGAATTGATCGAAAACAACGCACTCGGCGTGCTGATAGCCATGGCTGGAGCGGTCTCGACGCCAATCACACCCCTTCGAACTCGACAATCGACTGCGGAGGTACAGACTGCGCAGGGCACTCCGCCCATGCCGCACCGTTCGCCTTCAAACTAGGAATCGGTGGTTTGTCCATTTGAATGGCATCGAGCCGGCGCTTTACTCCGGCCCGGTGCGCGCATTGAAGCCGGTGCCAATGCCGCCGGCGAACACCAGATTTCCGTCCTCGACATTCGCCAGAGCACGCTTCCCGACCGCCGTAACTGTTGCCGGGTTCGCAGCCGATGACGATGAACTCATCACTCAGCACGCATTTTGTCTCACCCATTCTTGGCGCCGGCCGGATCGATATGGACTGACACGCAGCTTGGAGACGATGCCGTCGAGGCCGAACTGGCAGACTTGCGCGAGAATGTCGCTGCCGCCGCTGATCTCGTCGCTCAGAACGATGCCGTTTGGGCGGCGTCTCAGCAGGTTAACTAGCGCTTTGCGCCGATCGACGAGTGGCCGATCGCGAAGACCCTCGCCGTCGATCTTGAGCAGGTCGAAGCCGGCAAGCATGGTCCTGACGTCTCCCGCCGCGGCCAAGAACCCGCTGAAGACTGGGAATGCGCGACAAGCCTTCTGGTCAACGACGAACGCCTCACCGTCTATTATCGCGTCCGAGGCGCCGAGCTCGGCCACCGCCCGGGACGATAGTCGGAAACCTGAGGGTCCAGTCGTGGAGGTTGCGGGTCGAGGTAGGCCCCCATCGATAGTCGTCCCATTTCATTTCGTGTAGCCAATCAGGGCCCTGCCGGACGCGGCCGACCAGCGGTCGATGTTCGCGACGACCCGAATGTCCAGTCTCGTGTAACTCAGCCTAAAGCGGCCTGTCCGCCCAAAAAATGACATTCAGTTGCCTCCAGCCTTTCGACACGACCCACTTCACGATCTCGTAACTCGCCAACCTAGCGGCTTGTTGCTTGAGCTGCGCGTTCCTAGGGTGTGGTCGCTAGGCCTCAGCAACAAGAGCTGGTTGCCAGGCGGGCGGAGGCTCAACGAGATAGCCAGCTCAGGACAAGGAGAGCAAGCAATGGTCGCTTTTACCCTCAATGGCGAGGCGCGAACACTCGACGTCGATCCAGAGATGCCGCTGCTCTGGGCGGTCCGTGACGTCATCGGACTCACGGGAACGAAATTCGGTTGCGGGCTTGCCCAGTGCGGCGCTTGCACGGTTCACGTTAACGGCATGCCGACGCGCTCGTGCCAGACCGCAGTCGGCGACATCGAAGGAGCCTCGATCACCACCATTGAGGGTGTGTCGGGCAAGATAGGCGAAACGGTCCAGGCCGTGTGGGCCGAGTTCGACGTACCTCAATGCGGCTATTGCCAGTCTGGCCAGATCATGTCGGCCGTGGCCCTCCTTACAGAAACGCCTAAGCCGACGGACGATGATATTGATTCGGCGATGAGCGGCAATCTCTGCCGCTGCGCCACCTATCATCGCATCCGCGCGGCCATCCACGAGACCGCCAACCGGCTGGAGACTTGAGGCATGTCGCAGTTTCTCTCGAAGCATAACTCCGTGCGGCCCACGCGCCGCCGGTTCCTCGTCGGCGCGGGCGTCACCACCGCTGGCCTCGCCGTGGGCTACCGGCTAGTGCTGGCGGCGTCCGACATCGCACAAACGACTACTTCAAAGGTTCAGGCGAACCCCTTCCAGACCTATGTCGAGATCACAAAGGAGAACCGGATCATCATCTACTCCTCGCAGTTCGAGATGGGACAAGGCTCCTATTTCGGCATCGCCACCCTGGTTATGGAAGAGCTCGACGGCGACTGGGCGCAGGTGGACGTGGTCGGCGGATATGGCAATACCGCGCTCTACGGCAATGTCGCCTGGGGCGGGGCCGCACAGGTAACTGGTGGCTCCACGTCGATGAGTTCGTCGTGGGAACGCTACCGCAAGGCGGGTGCTGCCGCACGGGCCTTGCTGGTGGCGGCCGCGGCGCAGCGGTGGGATGTGCCAGCCGGCGAGATCAAAGTCGCTTCCGGGGTCGTGTCGCACGCCTCAGGGATGCAGGCGCGCTACGGTGACCTGGCTGAAGCCGCAGCGGGAATGCCGGTTCCCGACGACGTGCCGCTAAAGCCGCGCGACAAGTGGGCCCAGATCGGATCGGACAGCCTCAAGCGCTACGATTCCGCCGGCAAGACCAACGGCGCGCAGACCTACACGATCGACCTCATGATGGAGGGACTCCAGACGGCCGTTATGATCCATCCGCCGAAGTTCGGCGCCGAGATCGAGAGCTTCGACGCAACCAAGGCCAAGGCACTCGACGGCATTGTCGATGTCGTCCAGACGCCGCGAGGCATTGCCGTGGTTGGCAGGGACACCTGGACGGCGCTGAAGGGCCGCGACCTCGTGGAGGTGACCTGGAACGAGGAGAAGGCCGAAGAGCGCGGCACGGCCGAGATCATGGCCGAATACAACAAGGCAGCAGACGATCTGGGCGCGGCCACCGCGCGCGACGACGGTAACACTCCCGCAGCGTTCGCCAGTGCTGAGAAAATCATCGAGGGGCACTACGAATTCCCCTATCTTGTCCATGCTTCGATCGAGCCACTCAACGCGGCCGCCCGAATCAACGAAGACGGCACCATCGACGTCTGGGGCGGACACCAGATGCCCGACCTTTATCAGGCGGCTGCCGCTCAGGTAGGCGGCACCACGCCGGACAAGGTGAGGCTGCACGTGATGAAGACCGGCGGCAGTTTCGGCCGCCGCGCGGTCTTGGATGCAGATGTCATCATCGAAGCTGTTTCCACAGCGCGTGCACTGGGACGCGGCAAGCCAGTGAAGGTGCAGTGGACCCGCGAGAATGACATGCGGGGTGGGCGGTACCGGCCGGCCTATGTGCACGCAGTCAAGGCGGGGCTCGACAAGAAAGGCAATGTCGTCGCTCTCCATGACCACATCGTGGGCCAATCGGTCTTGGGCGGTTCGACCTCTGCGGCGATGATCAAGAACGGCATCGATCCAACCTCCGTAGAGGGCGCCACCAACCTGCCCTATGCGATCCCGAACCTGAAGGTCGAGCTGACCACCACGGACGTGAACATCCCGGTGCTGTGGTGGCGTTCGGTAGGCTCCACCCACACCGCTTACGCGGTGGAAACCCTGATCGATGAGCTCGCCGCCGCTGCGAACCGTGATCCGGTCGACTTCCGCTTGTCAATGCTCGGTCACCATCCACGGCATGCCGCCGTGCTTAAAGTGGCTGCTGAGAAGGCAGGCTGGGACAAGCCTCTGCCGGAAGGCCGTTTCCGCGGCGTGGCCCTGCATGAAAGCCTCTCGACCTATGTCGCCGATGTGGTGGAGATCACCCTCAACGATGAAAATGGTTTCAAGGTCGACCGCGTCGTCTGCGCGGTAGATTGCGGCACCGCGATAAATCCTGACCAGATTCGCGCTCAGATGGAGGGCGGTATCGGATTCGGGCTAGGCGCGATCCTCCAGGAGGAGCTGACCCTGAAGGGCGGTGTCGTAGACCAAGAGAACTACGATACCTATACACCGCTCAGGATCGAGCAGATGCCGCGAGTCGAGGTGCACATTGTGCCGTCCGAGGAGCCGCCCACGGGAGTTGGTGAGCCAGGTGTGCCGCCGATCGGCCCGGCCGTCGCCAACGCGCTACGGGCGGCGACGGGCAAGACTATCCGCAAGCTGCCGATTATAAAGAACATGTCAGGAATGACACCATGAAACAGCCGCGATGAAGATCGCGCCGTTTTCGAACGCCTCCTGACAGGCGCTCATTTCCATGGGTCAAATTCCGGCGGCTGCCCGCTCCAATAGCCGGTTTGGAGACGGCACCCCGTGTTCTGAACGACCACAGACGGGCCTTGGCGCCGGTTCCACTGAAGAACCGCTTTCGAGACGCAAATGCGTCCACTCCATTGAAGAGCACAACCGTATAGCACCAGGAAGGCTAGCTACCTCCATCGCTTCGGAGACCCAGGAACCCTCAGAAAACCGAACCTCCCGAGCTCAGAGGCGCTCGTGATCACAATCGCGCTGGTGCGTGGATCATTGTTCAAGGGTTTGCCGATAGGCAGGCGAGATGGCCGATCGACATGATCTTCGCCCGATGCCCTACAAACACAATGCCAGCCGCTGTCACGGAGTCGCGAAGACGAAGGCAATGAGGGTCGACGCCGATACTCGTCGTTTGGTTGACAGAGCGCTTGGAATGCCATGCGCTTCACATCGGAGTAGCCATCCGGGAAGCCTGAAGCGCTTTGAAAACGCATGTGCTGCGGCTGTTATTCATAGCGTGGATGACTTTGATCAAAACAATCGATTTCATCACTCTTCCGGAATCGTGCATGGACAAAAAAGAGCCTCACGCACCAATCACACGCTGCTCTATCGCGTGACGAAAGCTGCCTTAGGAATAATCCAAAGGAGAAAATCTTCGATGCGCCCTGACGTGCAGTGGAGGTCGTGCCGAGAAAGTGAGTTGCAACTGGCCGACAAAGTCGGGCGGTGCGACCATGGTCGCTTCGGAGAATGAAATCGGGCCAGTTCACGGGGGCGGTACTGTTATTCGTCGACGGCCGCCCTTCCCAAGAACAGGCGGCATCGCAAGTTGGTTCTGCCGATGAAAACGACATCGCCGGATACATTTCAGCAGCCGCTCAGGATTGGATGATCCAGCCAAGCTCTCGGCGTGATGGCACTGTAGGCGTCACAGTCGAAGCATCTCATTGATCGTTTATGAGGCTTTCTTCGATGCCGCTGATGCCTGACGGGCGGTCGCAGCTGCAGGCGACAACACGGCCTATTTAGTTGGAAACAGTCGAGGTAAGCCAATTTGGCTTCCCGTTACTATTTGGAGAAAGAAATGCTGTGCCTAGGAATCAGCGGCGGACTTGACCAAGTCCATGAAAACCGATTCGAGCGTCCGAACGCCTTTATGCACGATGGCGCCGCGGTGCTCGTCCGAGACGGAAAGGTGATAGCCGCCGTAGAAGAGGAACGCCTCAATCGAATCAAGCACTCGAACAAGCTGCCAAGTGGTTCGATTCAATACTGTCTCTCGACGGCCGGGGTTCAGCTCAGCGACATTGATCGTGTCGCGGTCTACGCCAGCGAGCCCTATGCCAACGCCATGCTTGAAGGTATGTCCGCTTCCCAACCGGACATTCTCTCCACTCCGTTGGATGCTAAAATGTTGGTGCAGAACCTGTTAGCGCGTGAGTTCGGCACTAAGTTGGACAGTTCGCGTATTTCATTCGTAGGTCATCATCAGGCGCACGCCGTGAGCGCCTTTGCAATGTCGGGCTTCGAACAAAGTCTCATTCTAGCGATTGATGGCTGTGGTGATTTCCTGTCGGGCCTTGTGGCGGTAGGGTCTGGCACAGAAATTACGCAAATCGAGGCTTTCCCGGAGGACAATTCTCTTGGGCTGTTTTATCTCGAGACGATCCGCTGTCTCGGCTACGGCATGTTCGACGAGTATAAGGTAATGGGACTCGCGCCCTATGGCGACCCCGCTCCCTATCGCGAGCTCTTCGAGCAGTTCTACGAGCTCTCCGCCAACGGTGGCTACCGTGTTCACCTCGACCGCATCGGTCCGGCGTTGCTCCGCAACATCGAGATCAGGCGAAAGGGAATGCCTTTCACCCAGCAGCATCGAGATGTGAGTGCGTCACTGCAGGAAGCGCTTGAGCGGATCGTGTTCCACATTCTCCGGCACCACCGTGAGGCCACCGGCATGAAGCGGTTGTGTCTGGCGGGAGGGGTAGCCCACAACTGCACGATGAACGGCAAGCTGCTGTATTCAGGGCTTTTCGAAGACATCTTCGTGCAACCCGCGTCTCACGACGCTGGCTGCGCATTGGGAGCTGCGCTGATAGTCTCTAACGAGATGGGCCGCCCCGCGCCGCGTGAGCGACTGCAGGAGGTCTATTGGGGTCCTGATCTCGGGAGCGACCGCGCCGTGGAACAGGAACTGAATGCATGGTCCGGACATCTCGAGGTTGAACGCTCTTATGACGTAGCGAGCAGTGCAGCCCACTGGATCACCAACGGCGCCGTGATCGGCTGGGTGCAGGGTCGTTCGGAGTTTGGGCCACGTGCGCTGGGCAACCGCAGCATTCTTGCCGACCCTCGGCCCGCTGCAAACAAGGACCGGATCAATGCCATGGTCAAGAAGCGCGAAGGCTATAGGCCTTTCGCACCATCTGTGCTGGAAGAGGATGCGAGCGAATTTTTCGACCTCCCGGACGGTAAGCACGAATTTCCATTCATGAATTTCGTCGTTCGCGTGCGTGACTCAAAGCGCGCCTTGTTGGGTGCCATTACGCACGTCGACGGTACGGCTCGGCTGCAAACAGTATCGCGCGATGCCAACCCCGCTTACTGGGAGGTCATCAATGCGTTCAAGAAGCGGACAGGCACTCCAATTCTGCTCAATACGTCCTTTAACAACAATGCTGAACCGATCGTGGATACGGTTGCAGACGCGATTGCCACATTTTTGACGACAGAGCTGGATGGACTTGTGGTCGGGCCCTTCTTGGTAAAAAAACGGGCTGCAACGCTGCAGGATTGGACTGCGCTTGCGATTTCATTGCCTCCCTCAGTCTCCCTCCATCAAACCCGTGCTTACACAGCGCGAGATCATCAGGAGACTGTCTGCGAGATTATTCCGAACCACTCCAGCATTGACAGTGTGCGAATTTCAAACGACCTGTTTAATCTGCTGATGCGGATTGAGGGCGAAGCCGTGTTAAGCGATCACCTCAATATAATTGCGCCGGATAAGGCTAAGCATGAAGCTCTGCTGGAGGACCTGCGAAGACTGTGGGAGCAGCGCCTGGTTCGGCTGCATCCCTCACAAGCTGCTCGGATGGATCATGGGTCCGATAAAACGCCGGACCAGCCTAATAGGCTATCAATGTGATAGAGATGCCGCTCAAGCTCGGCCAATCAATAGTGTTCATCGACCCCGCCTGCGAGCTCACCGCTGTGATTAGGGGGTCGAGGTCGCCCTGGTCAGTATGCTTAGGAATGCTATTGAATGGGTCGTGTGCCTGGGTTGGAAGGCGGGTCTGGCCTCACCGGACTTCTGTGTCGAGAGGTCCAGCCCGCAAAACTTTAGAAACTGGCGATGATGACCTAAGCGGCGAAGATCGCCGGCTTCGGCAATGACGGTCAATGCCTCGATCGGTCCGATGCCCGGGATTTGTCGCAGGAGCTGATAATCCTGGCTGTGCCGCAGCAGATCGTCGGCCTGTGCTTCGATCTCATTGCGGTGCCGGATCAGGCTGCGTGCTTCGTCAATGACCATCTGGAACATGCGAATGGCAGGCGCATCAAGTCATCCAGTGGCAGCGGCAATCCGATCGATGGGCGCGCTGTCTCGAAAACATCGTCAGAATCTGTGTCTTGCTGACCTTGCGGCCGACGGCATCCCAAGCTGCTGCCACAAACTCCTCCTTCGTCAGCGCCGTGAAGCTTGCTGGGGTCGGAAAGGCATGGAGGAAGGCAAAGGACCGATCGCTGCGGCTGTTCCCCCGGAAGCGATCGATCTCGGGAAAATACAGCGGCTGGTAGTGTGTCAGCATGCGGTGCTGGATCTCGGTCTAGGCCCTGGCGATCGCTTCATGTGTCTTCGACAGTTCATGCACTTCGTTGATGCCGGCTCGCAGCGGATCATGGTAGACCTGCGTCGCCTGTATCCTGAGCATGTGTAGGATCACCTGGGCATCGATCTTCTTGCCGAATATGACGCCGAAGGCCTAAGGAAGCCCAGGCATCTGTTCTCGATTTTGCCTGCTAGGCTGACGAGAAGGTCGCGTGCCGACAGCAGCACCCGCACGACACAGGTGCCGTGGCTCTTGATGCGACCTGCTTAAACCATCCGGTCCGTCCGATCTGAGCAAGGCCCGCCGCTCGCGGCGGCCCGATTTGTCCGGCATCATCGAGAGGGCGGCGCTTGACACGATCGGAAGTCCGCGCTTCGTTAACTCGTTCCAGAGCCAGATCGCAAGCGGTCACGGCTCCATGCCGATCCGCTCCGTCTCCGCAGCTCCACAGTCCCGCCCGCATCTCCCGGTCGCGCCCGGGTAGCCATTGCGCTGCAAGGCGGGTCTGATCGCTACGGCGGCGCCGCCACCATCAGTCGGTTCGGCGACAAAGCCAATCATCTCCCGTAAGAGAAGTGCTTTCGGGCAAGTTCCGCAGGTTCAAGGAGATCGTTGACGGCGCCGCCACTTGGGAGCTGCGTCGAGTGCATGGTCGAGCTTGCCGCCCAAGGTACGTGGCTTCGAAATGCGTGCGATTGCGCCTCATTCAAGACCGGTAGCGGGTGGTCGCCGACATACAACGGGGCGCCGGCGACTGAAACGAACCCGTCGGCCACGACGGAGCAATCCTGCCGCCTGACCAGGCGCGTGGAAAAATATCACAACGGTGACCACAGCGTCGCTTCAGGCCGTCAAAAGCTATTGCCGTGCGTCAAGGCGGGCTAGGTGACCCGTCGGAGGCCGGCACCAGCGGCTTTGTCGGGACAAGACCATGCTATTGGGATTTGGCCGCCGCAGCCGCGAGCATCGCTTCTCCCATCGCAATGGCCCCTTGGGCACGCAGCATTTCACCAGGGTTCTGAATGTCGCGCAAGTCTTTGTTCTGGCTGAGTTTTGATTTTCCAACCAGGCCGGTGATCTCGATCTCCAGGGCGACGATTGCCTTAACCATCGTGTCGATGAAGTCCTTCGGCGCGTCGCCCATCTTCCACGGGGCAGGCTGCGAGGCTTCTTGCATATGAGTGAGCTTCGCCACGTTACGGCGTACATATCGCTCATCATCCCGGACAGTGATGCGTCCGTGGGCGTGGACGACGAGATAGTTCCACGTCGGCACCTGCTTGTGGAGTTCGTGCTTGCTTGGATACCAGTTCGGCGAGATGTAAGCGTCGGCCGCACGGAAGATTACGAGAACCTCATCGCCATTGGCGACTTCCTCCCAGACTGGGTTCTTGCGAGCGACATGGCAATTGAGAACGCCCTTGTCTCCCTTCGAGCGGTCAAGCTCGAAGGGGAGGTGGTTCGCGTCCAGTGTGCCTTTGCTTTGGGTGACGAGGATACCAAGCGGGTGTTTCTCGATAAGCTCGAACAGGGCGTTCTGATCAGGGACGGCAAAATGAGGCGGAACGTACAACGGTTTATCTCCTGTCGCGAATGTGCGGTTGCTAGTAATCGGCGGAGCCTTACGGAACGGGCTCCTGAATCTTCGCTGCCGTCGACGAGTGCCCCGGATCTCGGTGTCCACCACGCTCAAGAACCGCCATCGAGAAATGGGCGGGCACATCAGATGCCGCCGCGTATGAGTGCGGTTGGTCAGTGACAAGCCGCGCACTCTCGCCTTCGCTTAAAATGACCACATGGGTACCTACCACAACGCTCAGGGCACCCTGACTGACCGAGATCAACTCGCGCGTATCCGGACTATGAGCATCCGCGGAAAACACGTCGCCCGGCATAATGACCCAGCTCCACAATTCGAACATCGTGCGTCCCGAGGTCGACGAATGCAGTTGTGCAGAGCTTCCCTTGGCGCTCGTCCAAAGCCTCCTGGTCTCTGTCCGCTCGATGGGAAGGCACACCGTGGAAGGGTGCTCGTTCAACAAATCGGCCACCGAGAGCGAAAACGCCGCCGCCAGCCGACACAGTATGCCGATACTGGGGTTCGCCCTACCCTGCTCCAGCGCGACCACGGTTCCCTTGGACAGGCCGCTTAGTTTAGCCAGTCGATCCAGGGTCAGGTTTTGGTCACGCCTCAAGTCTCGGATCCGGGCCGCTATCGCTTGCCCAAGAACCTGCTCGGCATCAAAGGCTGTCGTAACATCGGTCATTATATTGACTTAGGACCTCGGCTCACCTATTGCGGTCAGTATAATGACCGGGGCGAAATTGCAACTGCCCGTTAGGAAGGAAATAACCGATGCGTTTTGAGACGAAGGCGATCCACTGCGGCCGAGGGGTCGACGCGTCCACGGGGGCCGTATCCATGCCGCTGCACACCAGCACGACGTTCGAACGCGGCGTCAACGGGTCATTTCCGTCCGGCTTCGAATACACAAGGGATGGAAATCCTACACGCAATGCGTTCGAGGCGGCCATGGCGACGCTTGAGGGAGGGGAAGACGGCATCGCCTTCGCTTCGGGCATGGCCGCAATCGCTGCAGTTTTCGAGAGCCATCCGTCGGCGGGTCGGATCGTTCTGCCGGATGACATGTATTTCGGCATTCGTTCGCTGATCGAAGAGACCGACATTGGGTCTCGCTTCGACTTTGCCCCAGTCGACATGCGCGATTTGGACGCTTTGCGCGCCGCGGTGACATCGAAGCGGACTGGCCTCGTCTGGATCGAGACGCCGTCAAACCCGATGATCCGCGTTGTCGACATTGCGGCCATCTGCGCAATCGCGCACGAGGCAAACGCCTTGGCGGTGGTGGACAATACGTGGGCCACCCCAGTGCTTCAACTGCCACTCGAAATCGGGGCAGACGCAGTGATGCACTCGGCGACAAAGTACATTGGCGGCCACTCGGATTTGATGGCCGGTGTCGTCATTGTCCCAAACGCGTCACCCCTCGGTCGCCCATTGCGGATGGTCCAGAAACACAAGGGCAGCGTCGCAGCGCCCTTCGACTGTTGGCTGGCGTTGCGGGGCCTGCAGACATTGCCGGTCCGCATGCGCGCCCATTGCGAAGGCGCCCAGAAAGTGGCCGAGGCCTTGGCGTCTCATCCGCGCGTCGAAAAAGTGCTCTTTCCTGGTCTGCAAACTGATCCGGGACACGATCTTGCTACGCGGCAAATGAGCCATTACGGAGCGATGCTATCCTTTATCGTCGAGGGCGGAGCCGATGCTGCAATGGCCGTGGCCGGCCGCCTGAAGATTGTTGTCCGGGCGACAAGCCTTGGCGGGACGCATTCTCTGATAGAGCATCGCGCATCCGTTGAAGGTGCGAAGTCCAAAGCGCCAGGCGGATTGCTGCGAATCTCTGTAGGGCTTGAACATCCTCAGGACATTATCGATGACCTGATGCAGGCCCTAGGCGAAACCTGCAAAGCGGGAGTCCAATGACGGGTGCAAGACTCTGGCGCCGCTTTATGTGGCGGCTGGCGCAGCCGACGATCGGCAGAACAATGTTCCTGCTGAGTAGAACGCACGTCCTCTGGTGAACCGCTACCGCCGTGTCGCATCGTCTCGGGCGCGTGGTCGCATGGGTGATGAACGTCTTCGGGTTTCTGGACGATGGCCACGCGCCCGACCGGAAGCGGAAATACCCAGATTTGCCGTTGACCTGCTGATGCTCAACCTCGTCGGAGATCGCGGTCAGCAGATGGGATGGATGTGCTGGCACTACGGCAGTTTGACAAGCCGGCCATCGGGGCGCTAGCACCGTCCAAAGCCAATAGTCGCAGGGCAGAACTGACCGCACCAAGCGGGCTGCGGGACCCATCAGCTAACGGCCAGGTTGGTACCTCAACGCGCATCAGCACCGTGGATGCCACATTGTCCTTGTTGCGAGCGCGATCTCGGAACTTCGTTGTGACGCAGTCAGTGCACAGAGCGCACCGCTGCAAGCAAATGAGCGGAAGAACGACACCAGTGGAGGTGAGAAGTGATGCGGCGTCAAGATCCTCCGCGCTTTGCGGCAAACACACTGATCCCTCTTCACAACCCGGTCTTTCGTTCTATCTGGACAGCCACGCAGATATCCAGCCTTGGCTGGCTGGTGCAGAGCGTGGCTATAAGCTGGCTCATGGCCACGATTTCAGCCTCCGATCTGATGGTTGCGCTCGTACAGGCTGCATCGACACTGCCCGCGTTCTTCTTGTCGATCCTTGCTGGAGCCATTGCAGACAGCTTCAGCCGCCGTGGCGTGATGCTTGCCGGACACTGCCTGATCGCACTGGCATCCACGGCGCTGGCACTCTCTGTGGGACTGGGCTTTGCTAGTCCATGGCTAATCCTGGGACTGAGTTTCTTGGCCGGATGCGGCTTTGCCTTGAACGATCCAGCCTGGCACGCCTCGGTCGGCGATATCCTGGAAAAGCGCGACATACCCGCTGCAGTGACGCTGATGTCGGTGGGGTACAACGTGGTTCGGAGCATAGGACCTGCGCTGGGCGGTGTAATCTTAGCTTTGCTGGGCCCCCTTACGGCTTTCGCCCTCGCTGCGCTAAGTGACCTGGTCCCGTTGAGCGCTGTTTTGCGCTCACAGTGGCAAGTTCGCTCTTCGCCTCTTCCGCGCGAGCGGATGACTACGGCCATTCATGATGGCATGCGATTCACGGCGATATCCTCAGAGATCAGAGTGGCGATCGTGCGTGCAACCCTGTTCGGGCTATCAAGCATCTCGATCCTTGCTTTGCTCCCCCTCCTGGTTCGCGACCAACTGGCGGGAGGGCCAATTGTGTACGGCGTGCTATTGGCCGGCTTCGGCACAGGCGCCTTCATCGCCGGCATTGGCAGCAGCTACTTGAGACGCATCACGTCCCAGAACCGATTGATCACGCTCGCATCCGTTGCTTGCGCAACGTGCTGCCTTTTGATGGCCCTCACATCGTCGGTGGCTGTGGCGGCGATCGCGCTTGCAATCGGTGGCGCTGGCTGGGTTGTCACCTGGACCGGAACCGACGTGTGTGTGCAGTTGGCAAGCCCAAGGTGGGTCGTTGGTCGCACCCTGTCCATTTATTACGCCCTGACCTACGGCGGCATGGCAGCGGGTAGCTGGATCTGGGGTGCTGTCGCGCAGTACTATTCGCTGACGTGGGCTTTGGAAGGTGCTGCAGCGGCACTGTTGCTGGTCGCGGCTGTGGGAAAGCTATTGCCGGTGCGGCTATGGGAGGAATCGGATCAAGCGGCCGTCGACTTCAGGCCACCAGAACTGGCCCTCCCTTTGAAGCCCAGGAGCGGTCCGATCGTGATCAAGGTGGAGTACTCGATACTCGAGGAGAGTATCGATGAATTTCTGAGCTGCATGCGCGAAAGGCGGCGCGTTCAGAGCCGCGCCGGTGCGCGGGACTGGACCCTCCAGCGAGACCTTCAGAAGTCGACGCTTTGGACCGAGACATTCCGCACGCCGACATGGACGGACTATCTTCGTCTAAACCATCGACTAACGGTGAATGACAGGGACATAGGCGAGCGCCTTGCCGCTCTGCACATGGGTGATTCTCCGCCTCGCATCTCACTTTCAATCGAGCGGTCGACAAGCCCCGCCCCCGGCAGCCAAGTCCAGCCTGTGCCCTTTGTATCGCGCCCGTGAGAAAACCAAGACTTGTCTGGGCTTGCACACGGAACGAGCTACTCCTTAATTTGCCTGCCCGGATTGCAAATCGTTCCGGCCGGTTAGGCGAACATGAGGATTCGCGTGGCAATTATGTCCATCACGGGTCCCATGTTCAGCCCGAGACCCCCCTCTCTGCCGCCAGATCGGCTTGAGCACGGATTCAGGTCGCCTGTCCTTTGCATAGCGGCGGGCAACGAATAGCAAGGGGGCGGAGGGTATCCCCGTCTGCGAAGCGGGCAGAGGAGGAATCCGCAAGGCGGGTTGCTGGGGAGACGGGCCGCGCGCCTCTTTCCGCCTAGTTTTCTCCGTTACAAAGTCCCCCGGGACGGACTGCCAGTTCACGCCAGGGCCAACAGCATGGTTGCTCGCACGGGCGACCGCCGCGTCTGCCGGTCCTGCGAGTAGAATAAGATCGGGAAGTGCGCTTCATCCTCGATGCCAGAGCTCGCGTCGCCGTACCGCGGCCGCCAGAGCCCCTTGCGCTGTCACGAGTCAGCCCACCTTTCTAGCTGGCAGCCATCGGGAGCCGATCCGCAGCACCTGTCGGCGCGCCTTCCGTGTCAACGCAGAACATGATGCATATTCCCAGCGCTTTTTGACAGAGCGAACTACAAAATGCAGAACACAGACTCTCCGCCAAATGAATGCTGCGAGCAAGCAGCAGGCGGAGGAACTCCGTCTGGGCTGAGTATGTGTTTCAACGCGGACAAATAAATTATAGCCAGTTCACGAAACGCCGGGCCCGCTCCTCTGGCGTCCGATCGTCCAGGAAATCCCCTCGGCGCGCACCACGCCAGACACCTCCTTGCCGATATGATGCTCAAGCACCGGCCGCCAAGGCACCAGCGTGAACTCGCGCGATTTCTCGATGACACCGTATTTTCCGCCGGCGAGCTCGACGCAGCAGCGCAGCGTTCCGTCTATTCGATTGCCATGCTGCGCTTCAGAATACGAGAGCCCGAGTTCGTCCGAGAGCTGACTGGCAACACGGTTCAGCTCTCGTTGGCGCAGCATTGAAAGCATGTTGGCGCGATAGATGACCCGATCCTGCGCATCATGGGCAAGACCTTGCGCGATCAGCCACTGCTGTCGGCGGGCCTGGATCTGACGTACTTCGCGACCGAAGCCAGAGTCGCGCAAGGACTCAGGGTGGGCTGATACCAGCTCCTGGTCGATCCAGGTGGCGCCGTCGAAGCCTACTTGGCTCTCCAGCGGCATTGATGAGAGCTTGTCGACGACAACAGGCTGGGCCCTCGCTCGCTGACGCTCGTAATCCGCAACGCGGTTGAGATGGTCGGGCGCGACTGTCCATGTGCCGTCCGGCTCGCGCTCGACGCCACCGGTCGCACGGCGGATCGCCTCCAGTCGCCGCACGTGCGTTTCGGCAAAGCGTTCGGTGGCCGAGGGGTCATGCTTGAGATGGATATCGATGCTGTAGCGCCCGTCGTTGACCGTGGCGATGCCGGCAATTGTGCGGTCGACTTTTCTTGGCCCGGTGTCCCTCGGCCTGACCCGCACTATGCAGCCCTCTGGTGTCGGTTGGGTGGCCTCGCCTTTGCCGATATCAAAATAGTGGCTTTTGCCGTCCACGCCGTCGACGACGAGGTAATGGCGGTCAGTGATTTCGTCGGCCAGCCCGCGCCCGACGACACGTCCGACCACGGTTTGAGCCGACCCGTCGGATCGATCGTGGATAAGATGGTCGGCGTTACTGCGGACGAGCCCCTTGCCGGTCAGCTCGCGATGGATGGTCTTGACGATATCGCCGCGCGCGCCGATGCGGCGTAGCGTGGCTTCGAGCTCATCCTCCAGGCGCCAGCGACCGGCAGGCATCTCCCCGGCGAGGCCCATCCGCTCGAGCTTGCGCAGGCGGCCCTGGTGCAGCGTCTGGCGAAAGGTGTGTCGGCTGGCCAGTGAGACACACCCCTCATCGTCGCGCATGCGCATCAGCTGCCGGTCGATGCTGGTGAAGCGTTCCTGATCCATCTCCTGGCGCAAGCGCTGCTCGATCTCGCGGTCGGTGCGCGGGCCAAGGTCGAGGCTAACCAGTTCGGCTGCGCGCTCGCGCAAGCCAGAGGAGATGTAGTCACGCGCTATGACGAGGTTTTCGCCGTGATCATCCCTGCCGCGCACGATGATGTGGGTGTGGGGATGGCCGGTGTTGAAATGGTCGAGGGCCACCCAGTCTAGCGTGGTGCCGAGGTCTTCTTCCATTTGCGCCATGAGGCGCCGGGTGAGCGGCTTCAGGTCATCATACTCGATACCGTCTTCAGGGGCGACGATGAAGCGGAACTGATGACGGTCACCGTTCGCGCGATCGAGAAAGGCCCTGCCGTCCGCGCGGTCATTGTCGGCAGCGTAGAGCTCGCCACGCTCGCCTTCCCGGGTGACGCCGTCGCGCTGGAGGTAGCGGAGGTGCGCACGAGCCCCGTCGGCTCCCTTGCCGGCCAGCTTGACGATGCGTGCCTTGACGATTGCGCGCCGCTGCCGAAACGCCGCGTGGCGGTCGCGCGCTCTAAGAACGGCGGCAGCGGCCCCGCCGCGCCCCACCCGGCTTCCGATGAAGCGGCTGCCGCGTCCGCTCCTGCCGCCTGCTCGGTTGATCGCGGCCTGCACCTGGCCAGCGTAGCGTTTGCCCGCCTTCGAGCCGCGCGAGCCAATTTTGCCGAGCTTCGGCGTGAATTCGTCATCCTGCAAGCGGCCTCCGATGAACCAGCAGCAAAATCAGAAGCTTGCCCGCCAGACCCTCCTGGACCCGGAGGCAACCTCCTGGAAAAACGATGTGCAGACAAACACTTCGCCGCCTCCAGGAGGCGCTGCCTTTATCTTGCCTTCCGCGGACCTGCCTCCCTGCCCCCGCCCGAACCACGGTAGCCGCTGCCCTCACCTGCGATCCGGCCGGCCTGATCTTGCTCGCTCCGATCCGAGCGGCACCAGGAGTTGGCCATTCGGGCCGGTCACGGAAACACCGTTTCGGAGAAAAAACAGCGACTGCCCGGACGGGATTCCCGGCGCGCTTTTGGAACGGGATTTGCCGGTGAGCGCGTCCATATCGGCGGCCGAAATGCCCGCCGCCTTGATCTCTTCCAGATACGAAACCGTCTCGCTAGGCAGCGGTCGCCCGCGCTGCAAATGCTGCTCGTAGCGCTCCGGCCCGGCGTTATAGGCTGCAAACAGGCCTGGAAATCCGAAGCGGTCATACATGGCGCGCAGATAGGCAGTGCCTGCCAGAATGTTGTCGCGAGGGTCGTGCGGGGCGGCTCCCAGGCCAAGCTCTGCGCGCAACTCCTCGTAGGTGCCTGGCATCACCTGCATGAGGCCAATGGCGCCGGCGCTCGACGTGACCGGCCGCCCATTGAGCGTCGTCTGCCCCCGGCTTTCGGCATCCATGACGGCATAAATCCAGGTCTGTGGAATGCTGAAACGCCGGCTTGCTTCGGCTACGAAGGGCTGCCATCTTGCAAGCTGCGGACTATGGGAGATGACGACCGGCTTCGTGTTGGTCGCGGCGGAACAGGAGCATGGTGCGAGACACGCCATGCTCAGCATAAGGAGGGTCACTCGGTCCATAGCGGCACGAGCCTCCCGATGATGTTTTCGGTCGGCACCGGCCCGAAATAGCGGCTGTCGAACGAGCGATCTTTATCGCTGCCGAGCAGGAAAACCTCGTCGGCGGCGAGTTTTCGGCATGCATTCCACCAAGGCAGCGGACGGTGCTGCGTGTCGGTTGCAAGCCGGCGCGCGGCTATCTCGCCGCCGATGATGATGGCGTCGCCGAAGGTGCAGACATGCTCGCCGGGCAGCGCCGCAAGGCGCTTGACCAGCGGCACGTTGCTGGGCAGATAGAAGCGTTCGGCGGCGAGATCGGCGACCGGTCTTGGTGGGCGGACGAGTACGAGATCACCACGAGCGGGCGATCTGGATGCGACGCGATAGAGGCCGACCGGCGCACTCGCCGAGGCGTTCCAGACCAGCCAGGGCGATGGTTTGCCGAAGGCGGCGAAGCCGATCAGGCCAAGGCCGATTGTGGCAACGACGATCGTCTTGCGGGCTCGAATGCGCTGCAGATGGCTGCCGATCAGACGGATGGTGGGACGCCGGCTCATGAGCGGCCTCCCTCACCGGCCGAGCCGGATTCGTGCGCGCCATCCTCGGGCGCGGTCTCCGGCGCGTGCCCCTTCGACCAGTCGTCGAGTTCGTCGATGTGATAGCGGACATAACGGCCGTGCTTGCGGAATTGTGGGCCACCGCCTTTGAGGCGCATCTTCTCCAGCGTGCGCTGGGACAGCCCGATATAGAAGGCCGCCTGCGCGGTGTTGAGAAACGGACTGCCCTTCTTGGCGCGGGCTGCGCGTTCGTTTTCGTCGTCCATGATGATCCTCGGTTCGTTACGGGCAAGCGAAGCGAGGATCGGCGAGCGAGATCGTTTTGGGGACGGGCGAAGAGTGGGGGGCGAGTTTTCGCCGCCCCCTTCGGCGGCCTCACGGGTCCTGAGAGAGGCCCTGCGCCGGTTGGCGGCGCAGGGCTTTGCGGGTCGGCCGGTCAGTCGACCGGGTTCCAGATGATGGCGTAAGTGTCGTCGTCATCCTGGCCGGCGGCGCGGCCCAGATTGGCGTAGAGCTTGCGCGGGCCAAACTCGGGGGCCGCAATCGACAGGCTCACATAGTCCTTGCCGGAGGTCTCGCCGGTGCGGATCCAGGCCGCACCCACTTCGACCCCTTGCGTCAGCACCCGGAAGTCGGGATGGGTGTCGGCGCTCTTTGCCTGATTGGGCACGATGTCGATGTCGGCGCGGACGCTGAGCGTCTTGAGCTGGCCCTTGTAGCCGCCGTTTTCCTGTTTGGTGACGTATCCGATTGCGGTCATTTTCAGTCTCCTCTTGGTGCTCGCAGGGGACCATTCCCCTGCGATGGCGGACCGTGATGGGCGCGTCCGGACCGCCGGAACCGGCACGGCCGCAGCGATAGCGGAGGACCCGAACGGGGAGTTTTTTTGAAGCGAAGCGGCGCGAGGAAGCCGCCGCAGGCGGCGGGGAAAAAAGCTGCCGGCGAGGGTTTCGGGCCGGCCGGATCCGCCCATAGGTCGTCAAGCCAGGCGCAGGGGAATGGTCCCTGAGACACAATGGAGACAGGTTGCGCGATCGGGGGCACAACGAGCAGGCGGCAATATGCGGGGGGCCGGCGGCGCGGGCTCTCTCGGCAATCGGATGTACAATTGGCGCCATGCGCCTGGCGCCTCAGCAAGCAATCCGGGGCGGTGCGGGGCTGCCGAAATGGGGGCGAATTGGCGTTGGAATTTATCGCACGCGGCACTGGCTCGGCAAGACGATCAATCGGAGCCGGCGCGGCCCGGAGCGGCGCGCGCGTCCTCAGCGGCAGTACTCGAGAAAACGCCGCTCGGGCCGTGATCGACTATTCGCGCACGAACAGCGACTGCTTCCTTGCGCACAGATCGGCGAATAGGAAGCCTCGCGGCTGGTGTAGCTTTCGGCCGGGAATTTCACCCAGCGCGGCAGCCAGGTCTCAACCTGAAGCGGCCATTCTCGACGCCAGGGTAGTCTCGGTTTGGGACTCGACCTTCCAGGCGAAATTGCTGTCGGCGACATGCTTGAAGCCGATCTCGGTGAGCATCGAATCGGCGATTTCCTCGTCGCGCAAGCGATCGAAAAGCCATCGTCCGGTTGCCACCATATGCCCACGACGCGCACGAGATTGTCGTCGCAGAGCGCCCACCTTGCGCGCGAACATGCCGGCGGCAGCAAGGGGTCGCGATTGCCGCCGGCCACCACGCTATTCTCGGTCCGGTGATCCGAGCAGGGCCAACAGCTTGTGCCGCATTTGCCGAATGCGGCGTCAGCCTTGCAGCCGGCAAGGCTGGCAGTCACTGTCTCGTTGGCTGCGCGCTGCGGCTCGGGGCGCACCTTGGCGATGCAGATCGGCATAGTTCAGCATCGGGCCGGTGAGTTCCGGCGCCGTCAGAAATGGGCATCTGCTCGCTTTGCGGCGTCGGCCAGTTGAGCATGGTGCATCGTCATGCCGCAATCCCTTCTTGCGCCTCGCCTTCGGCATCGGCCTGAAGGCCAAGCAGGAAATCGGCGGCCTTCGAAGCGAGGCTGGCGGCACGGAATATAGCGCGGTTGTCCTCGCGCAGCACCTTCAGCCATGAGCCGATGTAATCGGCGTGACGCACGGTCGGCTCGATGCCGAGATTGCTGCAGACGAAGGCGGCAGTGATTTCGGCGACCAATTCTTCACGCGCGTAAGCCTTGGAGCCGAACGAGCCGGAGAGGTCGCGAGCAAGCCGCGTCGGGTGGCCGGTCCAGTGGCCAAGCTCGTGAAAGCAGGTCCGGTAATAGTCGATCTGCTGGTGGAACGCTGGCTGCGGCGGCACCTGAATGTGGTCGCTGCCCGGCATGTAGAAAGCGCGATCGCCGCCGATCCTGAAATCCGCACCGCTGGCGCGAATCAGGGTTTCGGCCTGCGGCACGATCTCGCACTGAGGCAGCGGCTCGGCGGGGGCATGGAGGGGTTCCGGAAGATTGTCGCACTGCGCGACATTGAAGACGGTGAAGCGCTTCAGAAAAGGCACGGCCTGTGGTGCATCGCCCTCGTGGCGTGCGCGCTCCTTCTCGTCCTTGGGGACAAAGCGGTCGGCATGCACGATGGTCGTGCCGCGCTCGCCTTTCCTGACATTGCCGCCCAGGGCAAGCGCCTGCCGGAAGGTCAGCCAATTCTGGCTGGGATAGCCGCGCTCGATGACGGCGCCCCACAGGATGAGGATATTGATGCCGGAATAGCTGCGCCCCGTGGACGCATTCCTCGGCAGGCCAAGGCCTGCTTTTGCGCTGCCCCATGGCTTGACCCATGGCACGGTACCGCGCTCCAGCTCGGCAATGATGCGGTCTGTGATCTCCTGATAGAGGCTGGCGCCCGGGCGCCTGCCCTTGCCTGCGCCAGCCTCTCCGCTGGTGGTACGCTTGCTGTTTGCATGCATCGTTTCATCCTCCGCTCACCAATCGCCGCGCCTTTCCCCGGAAGCGGGGTGGGCGGCGAGTCGCGACCGGAAAGGCCCGCCGTGGTAGGCGGACCGCATCCGAAGGACCGGAACGAAGAGGAGGACCCTGACCGGCACGCGAAGGGTTGCGGGCTGCCGCGGCGGGTCTAGAAGGGAGTGCCGCCCACCCCGCCGCCGGGAAAGGCCAACAGACAAACCGCGCCGCCCGCAAGGGCGGCGGCCGTCACAGCCCGAAGGGCTGCCCACGCCAAGGGGCGAAGCCGAATGGCCGAGACCGCCTGAGCTTGCCGAAGAAAAGCGGGCTCGGTTCACGAGCACCTGGTGCGCGTCGTCAGGCGCGCGGGCGCGCGCCAAGTTTTTTCGCACATGGTCAGGCGGCGCAGTTACGTCGAGAACCCAAAGGCACCGCCGCCGTGCGCGCGGCTTCCTCCGAAAACCAGCGCTCGCCTTTCAACAAATTGAGGCATTGTCCTAGACAATATTCCTGTCCGGATCATGATAGATGCGGCGCGCCCGCTAGGACCGGAGGCTGGACAGAATCTCGCACGGATCAGCGTCAATGGCCGCAGTTATGTCGAGAAACTCGATGACGTCGAGACGCCGCTCTGCGCCCTCGTACTTGGCCACGAAGGATTGGGGACGACCAAGCTTGTCAGCCAGCTGCTCCTGGGTCAGGCCTTTGGCCTTGCGCAGCGAAACCAGCTGGGCCAGAAACCGCTGGTGGCGGGGCGATCGAAGGGATTTGGGCATGGAGGCGAACCGGTCGGGTAAAGACCGGATCAGCGACTAATCCCGGTTTCGGATTATCCCATTTTGGGATATACTGCGTGCGCTCACAGGCGAGGTTCGCAGGCATGAATGGACCAATGGGAACGGATGAGACTCGAAGCTCAACTTTGAGCGATGAAGTCCCCTGGTCGGAGAACCTCACGAGCTACGACAGGGAGCATTTCACGATCTACCTGCGGATCCTGGATGCCTGCGCCGACAATGCCAGCGAAAAGGAGATGGCCGAGCGCATTCTCGGCATCGACCCGTCCATTGACCCGGTCCGCGCCCGCAAAGCTCTTCGCAGCCATATCGACCGTGCGAACTGGATGGTGACGACCGGCTACAAGGAACTGTTCGCCGGCTGATGCACAACGCCCACTGCCACGTGTTTCGAGCAGGCAAGTCTCTGTAGCCAAATTCGGCAGCGCACGGCCGCGACAGCCGGCGCTGCGGGAGCGGTCACAACTGGTTCGCGTACTGTTTGACTGCCATTTCCAGTGCTTGCATCAAAGGCACAGCCTTGGAGAAGAGGAAGCCCTGAGCGGTTCGGCAGCCAAGCTTGTGCAGGGTTTGCCGATCCGCCTCTGTTTCGACGCCCTCGGCCATGACCTCGATCCCGAGCATGTCACCGAGTTCGATGACCGATTTGACAAGCAGTCGGTCCTCTCGGGACTTGGCCAGGCCGCGAATGAAGCCCTGGTCTATTTTCACCTTGCGTATCCGACGGTCCTTGAGAGATGCCAAGGTAGAAAAGCCGGTGCCGAAGTCGTCGAGCGCGATGGAAATACCGGCATGCGAAAGCCGTCCGAGCTTTTCATCCACTCTGTCCGGATCCACCGGCGATTCTTCGGTAATCTCGATTTCGAACATCGTCGCAGGCAGGCCTCTTGCGGCCAGACCATCCAGAACCATGTCGTCGATATCGCCGGCTTCCAGTTCGCGCGGGGAAACATTCATCGCCACACGAATGTTACGACAGTCAGCTTTCACCAAGCCGTCGATAAAAGCACAACAGTCGGCGAATACGGTTTGCGTCAGCAGCTGAAGCATTCCGGTTTCGCGTGCGGCTGTGATGATTTCGGGTGGAGAGATGGCACCATGTGTCGGATGGGACCATCTCAGCAAGGCTTCAAAACCGACCACGGCCTCGGTGTCGAGTTTCACGATCGGCTGGAACCAAGGTTGCAATCTTCCCGTCTTTATCGCCGAATGAAGGTCCCGTTCGATGGACTGGCGGCGTTGGAGTTCCCGGTCGAGTTCGGCATCGAACAGGCAAAATTCGTTCCTGCCATGGCGCTTGGCCGTATAAAGGGCGATATCGGCCCGCAACAGCATTTCAGTCAGGCTCGACGTCTGCGCCAAGTATATCCCTATCGATGCCCCGACGCGCACGGACGCGACCCCGATATAGGGGCGAGCAATTTTGGCTATGATATTGGAGGCGAGATCACTGGCAGAAAGCGAAGCTCTCGTTGAGGGAAAAACCAGCACGAATTCATCGCCGCCGATACGAGCTAGCGTTGAGCCTTCCGGTGCTTCCTGCTCTATGCGGCGGGCGATCATGACAAGCAGTTCATCACCGGTCCTGTGACCGTAGGTGTCGTTGACAGATTTAAAGCCGTCCAGATCAATCAGCATTGCCACGAAGGGGCCATCCGCGGTCTTGAACCGACCGATGGCGTGTTCAAGGCCCCGCCTGTTGAGAAGGGCGGTCAAATGGTCCTCCCTGGAGTTGCGCTCCATTTCCGACGCAAGTCGCTCTGCCTCATGTCTCAGGCGGCTTGCTTCGCGGAAGCGCGCCTGCCCAACAAACGAAGCTCGGACCAAGCCGCCCATGAAGAGCAGAACGGTGAAAGCCAGAATGTAGCGTTCAAAATTGCCTTTCGCCAAAAGGCACGCCACCGTGATGAGGAGTGGAGGTGTGATGAAGCTGGTCGCCGCCGCGGCATACGAACTGCCATATGTAACCGCACCAGCTGAAATGCCCGCCAGTATGACCAGATGCATCGGTGCTTGAGGTGTTGTGTATCCAACAGTCAGCACGGCCGGGAAGGACCAGGCAAACCCTGCCAGAAGGGCAAGGACGCCAAACATGCGAAGGCGCGGCAAAACGCCAAGCGAATCCTGATGGCGCCCCGTTTCCTTTAGCTGAAAACGGGCGAGTGCAAGCCGGGCGGCATTCAGCGCATTGACGACCAGGAACCAGCTTGCAGCGGCAAAGCCGCCGCCAGAAAGGGCCTGCACCCCGCAAATCAGGCCTGACAGGATCGCGCTTATCGGCATCGACACGAAGAGCCCGGCCCTCAGGTCAGCAAGCTGATCCTGACGGATTTTGGCCTCCAGCGATTCTTCTTTCTTTAGGGGTGCCATGAATGGACCAGCTTGCTCCCGTCATTGTTCGCGAGGACCAAACCTATGCAAGCCCACTGAAGGACGGGTTAACTACCCAGCGAGGGTAACCAGTGCGCTCACCATGCTACGGGTCACACCTTTGGCTTAGCATTGCCGAATCATCAAGGTTTCGCCCGCGCGCGTGCCTTGATCCGAATCATGCCATGATCGGCAAAGTCACCAGGAAGCAGCCTTGCCCGCGACGCTGCGAGCCAGCAAGACAAAGAAGCCGCGCCAAGACAGCGCTCCAGAGCGGTAGCGCTCTGTGCGATTCACCGCCTGAGCATGGCCGAAATGCCATGGCGGACAAAGGGAAGATGTTGGGCAAAGCGGAGCCCAGCATGTCTTGCAAGCCGTGCCGCCGGGTGCTCGCTTGAGTAAAGACCGACAAGCATGTTGGTGGCATGATAGAGCGGCGCCGCCGACAGCCGCAGCCGGCTTTCATATCTGCCGAGCATGTCGGGATCGGCAATGTCGCGGCGGGCGCGACATGCTGTCAGTATGCTATGAGCGAGTTGCTTCTGGCCGCTGAGGCCGATGTTGAAGCCATGCGCGGTCACCGGGTGCATGCCGATGGCAGCGTCTCCTATAAGTGCCGCACTCGGTGCCGAGAACTTGTGCGCCCAGGTCGTGACCAGCGGATAGGCATGGCGGGTGCTTGCCAGGGTCATCTGCCCGAGGCGTCCTCGACACCGGTTCATCAATTCCATGAGGAACAATTCGTCATCGAGAACAGACAGTCTATCGGCCTCGATTGAGCGCAAAGTCAGAAGCAGCGACGACACGCCTTCCATGAGCGGCAACATCGCTATGGTCTGATGGTGGTCGAACCATTCGACCGCGATCTGGTGATGGAAGCGCTCGTGCCTCACTCGGCAAATCAGCATGGAGTGGCCAAGCGGATAGATGTTGGCGCCAATGCCGAGCAGGTCGCGCATCGCGGACAAACGCGAATCCGCTGCTACGAGCAGCCGAGCGGCCAATTGCCTGCCATCAGAAAGCGTTATGACCGCCTCGTCGTCGCTGGTTGTTGCATTCACGACCGAGTTGCCGCACAGCAGCCGGGCATGATCCTGGAAGTAGACAATTTTGAACAGGGCATCGCGGATCCGACAATTTGGGACCAGAAATCCGAGTGGTTCCCCAGATCCGCTGCGAGTATCGAAGCACAGGGCGAAAGGGCTCGATCCGTTGAGCACGCGCGCGCCATGAAGCGGTGATTTGTCAGATGCGGGCATGGCGTCCCAGGCGCCGAGCTCGCGAAGGATTCTCACCGATGCGTGCGTCAGCGCGATCTCGCGACCGTCGAAAGCCGGATTCGCCAGGCTGTCGAGCGACTGCCGTTCAACCACTGCCACCTTGAGTCGGCTCAGGGCGAGCGATGCTGCGAAGGCAAGTCCGACCGGCCCAGCTCCGACGACAATGATGTCGAATGTGTCGACAGAGCCGGCCATCAGCGTGCCGCCATAGCGGCTATCTGCGATACGAAGCGCTCTTGAAGCATCGCAATCACCCACGGTTTGCCGCTCATCTCCCCATCGTCGATAGACATGCGTTCTCCGTTGGAAGCCTGGTCAATGAAACCACGCCGACGAAGAGATAACGCTGATCTGGATCAACCAGGCTCGATAACCCGGCAACGGCGGGTTCACGGTCGAGTGGTCGATTGCCGTGAAAACGTTTGCATGTCTAGGCATTCTGAATGGTCGGCTTCCCAATCGCGTGCCCCTACTGGCCAAAGGTTCGGCAACGTATTGTGGCTGATCCGTTCTTCGCACGCGCGCCGATATCATCATGACGAGGCAATCCAGCAAAGACTCGGTCGACTGACGACCAGCATCCGCACAGTCGTTGGGCGCCGCCAACCGGTTCAGCCTCGCGGCTCTTCCCGATCGATAAGGATGCGCTGGGCGGAGCCGTCGAGATCTTCGTATTGGCCGCTCTTCAGATCCACAGGAAGCGCCGGTCCAAGCCCACCAAAACAGGCAGCGGCCATCGCATTCCGTCAGGACGGGCATCTTGCTGCCGACAGCGTACTCTCCGCCCATGACGGGCGCTAGACGCCGAAGGAACTCGCCGACGGCCTCATGTCCAAGTGATGTGGGAAGGGAGCAGAACCAAAGGGACTCTGCTTCGCGTCCCCGCCTTTTCCGCAGCTATGAAACCTTCACCGAACGGATCCGTACTGAGGAGGAGGCCGTCCTTGACTTGCCCGACGCCGGCAACCTTCTCAGCCGCAACGATCGCTGCCTTCCGCTGACGCTCGTCGACAATCGCCCCCTTCAGTTCGACAAGGCCGTCGCTGACCCTCACATCGATCAAGTCACCACCGCTCCAGGTTTGTGACTGCAGTTCGGCAAGGATAGCCTTGCGGATCAGGTCGTCATCGGGTGGCGTGGTTCCCTGTTTCGGCATGGCGCGGATCAGGACAAGCAGCAAATCAGTTCGCGTGATGATGCCGATGACCCTGTCCCGATCGACAATCGGAAGATTGTTGATGCGATGTTGCATCATCAGGTCGACAATATCTGCAATCGAGGCGCCAGGAGGCGCCGAGATGACGGGTGTGGTCATCACCTGATGGATGATCCGTCCGTTCGAGCGCGCATAGTCATTGGCGACTGTGCCCGGGCCAAGATCAAACTCCAGCCAGCGCGGACGCACACGCTGGGTCCCAAGTTCTTCTCGGCGCAAGAAGTCGCTTTTGCTTACAATACCAATCAGGGTGCCGTCGCTGTCTGCTACCGGCAGGCAGCTGACCTTGTTTGAAAGCATGAGCTCGACCGCTTGCGCGATCGTCGCGTTCGCATCCGTCGTGATGACTGGCTTTGTCATTATGGATTCGGCTTGCATCCTCACCCTCCTGATCTTTCGTCGGACGACGATAGGACATCCCGACCCGCGGCGCTTTGATCTGAGTCACTTGGAGCGAGGAGGATTCTCCGCGCCGTCGTCGCGGTCGATTAGAATGCGCTCCGCAGCGCCATCGAGATCATCGTACTGGCCGCTTCTCAACGCCCACAGGAAGCCGGACAGGCCGAGTGCGCCAAGGAACAGCGCCACCGGAATGAGATAGGCGAGCGTCGTCATGAGGATCGGGCCAAGGTGCCGGCCCGCGCGGGCCTGTCCTGCCGCGACGTTTCGGACGACGCACCCGTTGCGAAGCCTTGCAGACGCATCGCATTTCCAATCACAAGCAATGACGAGGCAGACATCGCGACCGCCGCGATCAGAGGCGTAACGTGGCCCAGAATGGCGATCGGCACGGCCACAGCATTGTAAACGATCGCAATTGTTATGTTCTGTCGGATCAGGCTTCCCGCCTTGCGCGACACGTCCAGCGCCAGCGGGATCGCCAAAAGGCTTTCGCGCAGAAAAACGAAGTCGGCTGCATTGCGGCCAATGTCGGCCGCCGTGGCGGGTGCGATCGAGACATGCGCGGCGCTCAGCGCCGGCGTGTCATTGAGCCCGTCGCCAACCATCAGAACCTTGTGCCCGTCTCTCGCTAGACTCTCGATGCGTTCAACCTTGCCGGACGGGAGCAGGCAGGGAACGAAGTCATCGACACCGAGCACGTCCGCAACCTCGGCGCAGGCTTTCGCGGTATCGCCCGACAGCATTTCCACGCACATACCAGCGTTGCGCAGTTGATCGATCGCTGCCCTGGTGTCGAGGCGTAGCGCATCTTCGAAAACGAAGGACGCGACAATCATGCCGTTTTTCGTCAGCACTGTTCCGCCGTAGCCATGTTTGCCTTCGCCGCCGGTTCGCGCCTTCCAGCCAGCCCATCCGCGTCGACCCAGCCGCCAGGTGATACCGGCGGCGGTGGCTTCGATCCCGAAACCCGGGTGCTCGGTCACCGCATCGAATTTGTGCTGGCTGCTGCTGACGGCAAAGCCGGCAATGGCCTTTGAATATGGATGACGCGAATGCGCGGCCAAGTCGGCAGCGATTGCCAGCATGGCGGGATCAATCGAAGCTGCGTTGACGAGCCGTGGCTTCCCAAGCGTGAGCGTCCCGGTCTTGTCGAACACGGCTGTATCGATCGTTGCCAGGCGCTCCATGGCCGAGCCGTCCTTGACCATGATGCCGTTTTCGAACAGGCGCCGCGCGGCCACCACCTGAACGATCGGCACGGCGAGGCCAAGCGCGCACGGGCATGTGATGATGAGAACAGCGATTGCGATCGTCATCGCCCGGTGCCAGTCGCCAGTCACCGCCATCCAGCCCAGGAAGGTTGCCAAGGCGGTGAGATGAACCACGGGCGCGTAGAGTGCCGACACGCGGTCGGCGATACGGCGATATCGGGCGCGACCACCTTCGGCGGCCTCCATCAACCGAACCATTTCCGCCAGGAACGAATCCTTGGCGGCCGCTGTCGCCTCAATCGTCAGCGGACCGGTGAGGTTGAGGACCCCGGCCTGCACGGTGTCTTCCGGCGCCACGCTACTGGGCGTGCTCTCGCCGGAGACCAGGGAGCAGTCGACGTCCGATGTCCCGCGCGCGATCTTGCCATCGACGGGGATCCTTTCGCCGGCGGCGATCAGCAACAGCATGCCCGGTTCGATCTCGCCCACCGGCAGATAGTCCCGAGCGCCATCGCCGCGCAGCACCATGGCACCGCGTGCGGCCAATTGTGACAGGCTCTTCACAGCGGTGCGGGCGCGTTCCCGCATCACGTGATCGAGCGTGCGACCGATCAGGAGAAAGAACAGCAGGGATACCGATGCGTCGAAATAGGCGTGGTCGCCATGGGTGATCGTCTCATAGAGGCTCATGGCGTAGGCCAGCGACACGCCGACGGCTATCGGCACGTCCATGTTCATGTGGCCGTGGCGCAGCGCATTCCACGCCGACTTGAAGAAGATGCCGCCGGCGAAGGCCAGCGCAGGAATGGCGATCAGAGCCGAGACCCAGTGGAACAGGTCGCGGGTGGCGCCCTCGGCGCCGGACCAGACCGACACCGAGAGCAGCATGATGTTGCCCGCAGCAAAGCCGGCAACAGCGACGGCGCGGATAAGCTCCGAAAGCATCTTGTCCTTTGCATCAATCTCGGCTTCGAACAAATGCGCCTGGTAGCCGAGCCGGCCGAGCACAGCGACCAAAGGTGGAGCCTCGTCGCCGCGCCAGCGGACTGAGACCCGCTTGGTTGACAGGTTCACGCGAGCTGCCTCGACGTGACCGAGTTTTCCCAAGGCCGTCTCGATCATCTGGATGCAGGCGCCGCAATGAACGGTCGGCACCGAAAGGTCGGTCTGATGAAGGTCGTCGCCAAGCGATCGGCTGGCCAGCCTGACCTCCTGGCTGGACGGCAGAACCGAAGCGGGGCTGACCAGATCCAGCGCCATTTCAGCGCCCGGCGCGCAGCAGCTCATTTCAGCGCTCCATTGGAAATCATGACCCTGCGCACGTCGCGATAAGGATTTGCCAGGCCGGCATCGGCGTCTATTTCGATGATCCAGACACCATCCCTTGGCACGTGTTGTGCTGCAAACTCCTGGCCAGAGACCAGGGCGAGCGTGACGGACTCATCCTCTTTCTCGTAAGCCGGATGGCGAAACAGCACCTTCACGCCATGCAGGGAAACCGGTTTGCCCGCGGCGTCGATGATGCCATAGCGGACTTCGCCCCATGCGATGGTCAGCTGGCCGGTCCAGCCAAGCGCCGCCTGCGCACGGCCTTCCTCGGCCTTCTTGTTGAATTGCTGGCTCGCCACATAGGTATTTTCGACGACAAGGCCGGTCCAGCTTGTATTGGCAAGCGTCGCCATCGTCAGATTGACCGCGATGACCACGCCGAAAAAGGCAAGGACGGTGGCCAACATGTGCCTGCCGGTGAACTCGCGGGGTTTTCGCGTGGTGGCGGTCATCTGGCGATCTCCGGCGCATTGAAGGTGGCGGTGTATTCGTTGGACTCGAAGCTGACCTTGTCTTCGACGCGGAATGTGAAGGTCTGCGCCTGGCGATTAATCTGATCGGCGGGCAGGCGCACGAAAACCTTCAGCATCTTCAGCCGGTCGGGTTCGACCTGGACCGCAAAGGAGCGATCGGCGGGGAGGTCGACGCCAACGATGCTCATCTCTGCGCCTGGCAAACCCCCGAGGGTGACGATAATCGTTCTCGGTTCGGGGATCATGTTCAAGAGCTTGACGGTATAGCCATTGCGGATCGAGCCGTCGGAGAGCGTCACGAATTGCGGGTTGCGGTCGTGCAGGACATTGATCTCGAGCCGGTCGCGGGTCAGCAGCGAAAAGAGCAGGCCCAGGCCGATCATCGACCACATAGCCATGTAAACGTAAGTGCGCGGCCGAAAGATCTTGCGGATATGGAAATGCGCCACCCTGTCCGAAAACACGCCGTCATCCGTCCTGACCAGCGACGGATCGACCGAGCTGGCGCCGCCGGCGGTGGCCAGCATCATGTTGGCGTTGTAGTCGGAGAGCGTCGCGTAGGAGATCAGTCCTCGCTCCTTGCCGAGTTTGTCCATGACGCCGTCGCAGGCATCGATGCAGAGCGCGCAGGTGATGCATTCGAGTTGCTGACCGTCGCGTATGTCGATCCCCATCGGACAGACGGCGACACAGGCATTGCAGTCGACGCAATCGCCGACGGGATGCCCTGCGGCAAGAACCTTCTTGGCGTGACGGGTGCGCGGTTCGCCGCGCCAGTCATTGTAGGTGACGGTGAGCGAGCTCTCGTCGAGCATGGCTGCCTGGATGCGCGGCCAAGGGCACATATAGGTGCAGACCTGTTCGCGCATCAGCCCGCCAAACGTGTAGGTCGTCGCCGTCAGAACCGCGACGGTGATGTAGGCGACAGGCGCTGCCGTGCCGGTGAAGAGTTCGCCGACCAGCGTCGGCGCATCGGCGAAATAGAAGATCCATGCGCCACCAGTCGCTGCGGCTATGACCAGCCAGATGACGTGTTTCGATGCCCGCAGCACAAGCTTACGAGTGGTCCAAGGACCGGCATCGAGCTTGATGCGTGCGTTGCGGTCGCCCTCGATCGCGCGCTCGACGACCAGGAACAGATCGACCCATACGGTCTGTGGGCATGTGTAGCCACACCAGGCACGGCCAACAGTCGATGTGATCAGGAAAAGACCGACGCCGGCCATGACCAGAAGGCCGGCGACATAGTAGAATTCCTGGGGCCATATCTCGATGAAGAAGAAATAGAAGCGCCGGTTGGCGACATCGAGCAGCACCGCCTGGTCGGGGGCAAACGGACCGCGGTCCCAGCGCAGCCACGGCGTGAGATAGTAGATGCCGAGCGTGATCGCCATCACGATCCATTTGAATCGGCGAAAGCTGCCAGAGGCCCGCTTCGGGAAGATCTTCCTGCGCGCGGCATACATTGGCTGGCGCACCTTGGCGGAGTTGAAAGTGGGTTCGATCCGTTCTATTTGCGTGTTATCGAGCACGAGAAGCTCCAGTCACCAGCGACGATTTCGCCGGAAGCCGACTCATCGGTTCTGGATGATGCCGAGGCCCGGCTTGCGCCGGGCCTCGTCGCTTGGCGGGAGGGGGAGGACGAGAATAGGCTGCTTTCCTATTCTCCGCCGCCAAGCGAATGGATGTAGACCGCCAGTTCCTTGACCTTGATCTCGCCGAGGCGCGCGCCCCAAGCCGGCATCACGCCGTGTTTCGGTGCGGTTACCTGGGCGGCGATGGCCGCTTCGCCTGACCCGTAGAGCCAGATGGCGTCGGTCAGATCTGGAGCGCCGAGTTCCTTGTTGCCCTTTGCATTGTCGCCATGACAGGCCACGCAGTTTTCGGCAAAGACCTTGGCGCCGGGCGCCACCAACACCTGATCGCTGACGGTTTGGGACAGGCTGGCAATATAGGCGCTGACCTGTTTGATCTGATCGGCAGTGATGATGTCGCCAAAGGCCGGCATTTCGGACAGGCGCGTATCCGGATCGGAGGCGAAGCGAATGCCATGGGTGATCGTCTGCTGAATCTGGTCCGCCTTGCCGCCCCACAGCCAGTCGTCGTCGTTAAGGTTGGGGAAGCCCTTGGAGCCCTGGGCGCCGGAACCATGGCACTGCACGCAATTGAGCTTGAACGCGGCACCGCCGGCGGCGACGGCGAATTCGCGCAGCGTGTCGTCCGCCGCGATCTCCGAAACACTTTTCGCTTCTATCGCGGCGACATATTTGCCCTTGGCCGCTTCAGCCGCGGACAACTCGTTCCCGACATCGTTGCGGCTGGAGTAGCCGAGCACCCCCTTGGTCGCCGTGTGCAGCAGAGGCCATGCCGGATAGGCGATCGTGTACCCGATCGCCCAGACTATGGTGATGTAGAACGTCCAGACCCACCAGCGCGGAAGCGGGTTGTTGAGCTCCCGAATGCCGTCCCACTCATGACCGGTGGTTGAGATGCCGGAAACCTCGTCGATGTGATCGCTGCTCATGATCAGTCCTCCTTCAGAGGAATTTGAGCTGCTTCGCCGGCTTGCCTGCGGCTTCCGGGACGAACTGCAAAGGCAACAGATCCGATGAAGAAAAGAGCCATGGCAAGTAGGCCCCAGCTGTCGGCAAACTCCCGCATGAAATTGTACGTCATGGCCATTGTCCTCAGCGGTAGCCGGCGGTCTCACCGTAGTTCTTGAAATCGACCAGCGTGCCCAGCATCTGGAGATAAGAAACCAGCGCGTCCATTTCGGTGACTTGCTGCGGGTTGCCGTCGAAGTCGCCGATCTTGGCCTTGGGGTAGCGGGCCTCGAGGCCGGATGTGTCGGCGTTGGGATCAGCCTGCGCCATCAAATCGGCATTGGCGTTGGCGATCATGTCGTCGGAGTAGGGGACGCCGACGCGCCTGTTGGCGACCAGATGCGTCGAGAAGTCCTTCACCGCGATCGGCTTGTCCTTCAGGAAGGCATAGCTCGGCATGATCGATTCCGGCACCACGGACCGTGGATCTGTCAGGTGATCCACGTGCCACAGGTTGGAATAGCGGTCGCCGACGCGGGCGAGATCAGGTCCGGTGCGCTTCGATCCCCACTGGAAGGGGTGGTCGTACATCGACTCGGCCGCCAGGCTGTAGTGGCCGTAGCGCTCGACCTCGTCGCGGAACGGGCGGATCATCTGGCTGTGGCAGAGGTAGCAGCCCTCGCGGACATAGATGTTTCGACCAGCAAGTTCGAGCGGCGAGTAAGGCCGCATGCCCTCCACCTTCTCGATCGTGTTGTCGAGATAGAAGAGCGGCGCGATCTCGACGATGCCGCCGATTGTCACGACCAGCAGCGACCCGAGGAGGAGAAGTGTAGCGTTCTTCTCGATGACCGCGTGTCTGTTCATCAACCTCATTTTCTGTCTCATCATCGCGCAAGCTGGAGGGCGGGGGTGGAGCGCGGCATCGGATCCTGCTCGCGCCGGTAGCCGAGGATGGTCATGGCGATGTTCCAGGCCATGATCAGGGTGCCGGAGAGGTACATGGCCCCACCGATGGCGCGCATGATGTAATAAGGGTGCATAGCGGCCACGCTTTCGGCGAAGGAGTAGACCAGGAAGCCCTGCTCGTCGTATTCGCGCCACATCAGGCCCTGCATGATGCCGGACACCCACATGACAGCGGCGTAGACAACGATGCCAAGCGTCGCCAGCCAGAAGTGCCAGGTAACGAGGCGAAGCGAGTAGAGCCGTTCACGGTTCCACAGCTTCGGCACCATAAAGTAGATCGCGCCGAACGAGATCATGCCGACCCAGCCGAGCGCACCGGAGTGAACGTGGCCAATGGTCCAGTCGGTATAGTGCGACAGAGAATTGACCGTCTTGATCGACATCATCGGGCCCTCGAAGGTGGACATGCCGTAGAAGGCGATGGCCATCACCATCATGCGGATGATCGGGTCAGTGCGCAGCTTGTCCCAGGCGCCCGACAGCGTCATCAGGCCGTTGATCATGCCGCCCCATGACGGCATCCACAGCATGATCGAGAACACCATGCCAAGCGTCTGCGCCCAATCGGGCAGGGCGGTGTAGTGCAGGTGATGGGGCCCCGCCCAGATGTAGAGGAAGATGATTGCCCAGAAATGGACGATCGACAGGCGGTAGGAATAGACCGGCCGGTTGGCCTGCTTGGGCACGAAATAGTACATCATGCCGAGGAAGCCGGCGGTGAGGAAGAACCCGACGGCATTGTGGCCGTACCACCATTGCGTCAGGGCGTCCTGGACTCCGGAAAATGCAGAATAGCTCTTGGAGCCGAGAAAGGAGGCCGGCATCGACAGGTTGTTGATCACATGCAGCATCGCGATGGTCACGATGAAGGAAAGGTAGAACCAGTTGGCGACGTAGATGTGCGGTTCCTTGCGCTTCAGGATCGTGCCCAGGAACAGGATCAGGTAGGCGACCCAGACGATGGTCAGCCAGATGTCGACATACCATTCGGGTTCCGCATATTCGCGGCTCTCGGTGATGCCGAGCAGATAACCGGTCGCGGCCATGACGATGAAGAGCTGGTAGCCCCAGAACACGAACCAGGCGAGATCGCCACCGAACAGCCGAGCGCGGCAGGTGCGTTGGACGACATAGAGAGACGTGCAAAGCAACGCGTTGCCGCCAAAGGCGAAGACGACGCCCGAGGTGTGCAGAGGCCGCAAGCGGCCGAAGTTGAACCAGGGCTGGATGTTGAGATCGGGATAGGCAAGCTCCAGCGCGATGACCACCCCGACCAGCATGCCAACCACACCCCAGAACATGGTGGCGATGGCGCCGTAGCGGATTGGCCCGTCCATGTAAGCGGACGGGTCGATCGGAGCGGCAGGCTTGAACTCAGTGTTGCGCAGTAGGATCGCAGTGAAGCCAGCCAAGGCGAAGAACAAGACCCACATATGCTGGCGAAAGGGTTCATCCACCCCAGCGCCAGCCGCCACCAAAGCCGCGAATGCGAACAGGCTTAGAAGCACGATTTCTTTGCCGAATTTCATCGCAAGCCCCGATTTCCAATTTCGGCGGATGCCAAACCGCGGTGCCTTATTGCGCAGCCGTCGCCTGCTCGCCCTGATCCATGTCAGAGCCGCACCATTTTGCTCGAGCAGCATCGAGTTCGGTGCGATCAGACTGCGACGATCGAATGTGGAAGCGCACCACCGGCCGCCCGTTTATGGATGGGGCCTGGCGTCCCCGGTCGGGCCCCGGGTGCGGAGGCGACCGCGGGCGTGTGGGGGAGCGCACCTTCTGCGACGCTGGAAAGCAGGTCGACGCCTTACCGAACCCCGCGTTCAATGCCTTGGAACAGCCAGCGCCAGCGTTACGCTGCCGTCGTGACATTCATGGCTTGGGGAGACGGCGATTTTCCCCTGCGGATGAGGCGTATTGACTTCGGCCAAGTGTGGATGCTTCGCCGACGAGCCGAAAGGCAACTGGCGCATACGATCGGATGGAGAACGGGCTGTCGCTACGCGACTTCTTCTGAGCCCAACGCGAGCATGCCCTGCCCCGAATGAAGTAAGTGACGGGGGCCATGCAGCTTCTGCGTCATTCAAACGGCTGTAGCGCCTCGGCCGCCGCAGCGCCGTTCCAGCCGGCTCATGCTGTCCACGGTGACGCGGCGGTTGTTCTCGATCCGAATCACGCCGTCCATTCTCAGGCTGGTCAGCTGACGGCTCACGGTCTCGTTTGTGATTCCAAGGAAATCAGAAATGTCGGCACGCGTCATCGGCAGCTCGAAGCACGTCGAGCTAGCCGTCGGGTCAACATTGGAGTCGATGTTCCGGGCAATCATGAGGAGAAAGCTCGCCACCTTCTCTGGTGCGGTCTTGCGCCCCAGAGTCACCATCCATTCGCGTGCCTCGTCAAGTTCGTTCAGCGCCTGCTTGAGCAGGCGATGCACAAATTCGGGTGACTGCTTCATCATCCGTTCGATGGCCGCTCTGGGAAACGAGCATAGCGAGACAGCTGTTGCCGCTTCCGCATTGATCGCACTTTTCATCTTGAAGGGCCGACCCAGAAAATCCGGGGCGAACTGCAGGCCGACAATCTGTTGGCGTCCATCTGACAGGCTCTTCGTGAGCTTCACCACGCCTGAAAGCACGTTCGAATAACAGTCGACCGCCTCGGCGTCGCCGATCAGTTCGACCCCCGGCTCGATATTGTGCCGCGACGACGTCTTGGCGAGCTGAGCCAAATGGTCTGGCTCTAGCGCGCCACAGACACCGCGGCGCCGTGCCTCGCAAGACAGGCAAAGAACGGGGATGCCGGAACTGTGAATATCCTGCCGTAATGTCATTCGATCGCTCTACCGGTCCGTGCGGGCAGGATAGCATCCACGGTAGAAAAATCCTTGCGGCAGTTTGTCCGTGCTGAAGGTTGATCGAAATCAGGGCTTAGGCTCATCCAAGCATCCACAGTTCGGGCGACGCAAACACGGTGGACCACGACATGCGACAAAAGCTAGTTGCCAGATTTGGCGAGAACGTCCCGCGCTACACGAGCTACCCGACCGCGCCGCATTTCAATGCAAGCGTTGACGCTACCGTTTGTCGTGGCTGGCTACAGCGGCTCGACGAGGGCGACGAAATCTCGCTCTATCTGCACATCCCATACTGCGACAAGCTTTGCTGGTTCTGTGCCTGCCATACCAAGCAGACACGCCATTACGAACCGGTGACCACATATCTGCGCTCACTGCATGCCGAGATCGCCACCGTCGCCAGTCTTGTTGGAGGCAAAGGTCGTGTGCGTGCCGTCCATTTCGGCGGTGGTTCGCCGACGATGCTCAAGCCCGAAGATATGGTGGCGCTGGGAACCGCCCTGCGCAACAGCTTCGGCTTTCTTCCCGGCGCCACGATCAGCGTTGAAATCGAACCCAACGATATGGACGATGCCCGCCTCGATGCGCTTGCCGAAATCGGCATGACCCGTGCGAGCCTCGGCGTTCAGGATTTCGATCCGAAGGTGCAAAAGGCGATCAACCGCGAGCAGAGCTTCCTGCAGACCAAGACGGTCGTCGACGGCGTTCGTTCGCGCGGCGTCGAATCGGTCAATCTGGACCTGCTCTACGGTCTGCCGCACCAGACCAGGGAAAGCGTCGCTTCTACGGTCACGCAGGCACTGACCCTGGAACCGGATCGGATCGCACTGTTTGGCTACGCGCATGTACCGTGGTTCAAGAAACATCAGACGATGATCGACGAGGCCTGGTTGCCGGGTCCCGCGGAGCGCTTTGCCCAGTCGCAACTGGCTGCACAGGCGATTGTAGACAATGGATACGAGGCAATCGGGCTCGACCATTTCGCCAAACCCGGCGATGCCCTGGCCCTTGCCGCCCGCACCGGGACTTTGCACCGGAACTTTCAGGGCTACACGGACGATTGCTGCGAAATCTTGATCGGGCTCGGCCCGTCATCCATTAGCCAGTTTCGGCAAGGCTATGCGCAGAACATGCCTTCAACCAGCGAATATAGACGCATGGTTGATGACGGCGGGCTGGCCGCTGTTCGGGGTATCGCACTTTCCAACGACGACCGCGTTCGCGGCTGGATCATCGAACGTTTGATGTGCGACTTCGCCTTCTCGGCCATCGATCTGGTGGAACGCTTCGGCGAGGCCGGCCAGAGGCTCCTCCTTCAGTCAAGTTCCATGGCCCTCCACGATCCGGTTCGATTGCTTGAACTTGATGGCGACAGATTCGTTGTGCCGGCTGAAAGTCGCCCTTTCGTCCGAAGCATCGCGGCCAGGTTCGACAAATATTTCGAAGCTGGAACGGCCAGGCACTCGGCGGCAGTCTGAGCACTCAGAGGAACGGTCATGCCTCTCAGTCGATCACCGCGGTACGTTTGTTGATCGGCGACCGTCTATCGAGACAAGATTCTGAGCGGACCAGACGCGTCTTGGCGCAGCGACGATATCGTCCGCTCGAGCCCTGTCTGTCGGATCATGGTTGTCGGCGACAGCTCCCTTCGACCTGAACCACCCGTTCACCCGAATTCTGCCGGCGCAGTTCCAGTGGAAAGGGCCTGGGCTAGACGGCTCTCTTGTTACCCCAGAGCACAACGTGCAGCTGCGGCAGCACGCGGGCCTCGAACCATCTGTCGCGGGTCACGCTGTCAACCAGCCACTCCATGCGCTTCAATATTCCGTCAAGGTCGACAGGCGCGTCATCATTTGTGGGGTGTGGCGGCGTGTGATTGCCGGGCTGCAGATAGATCGGAAGTTGCGGAAATTGCGCAGCGGCGTCTTTCGCGTAGGCGTAGTCCCTTTCGTCGAAAACAATGAGCTTGAGCACGATTTGGGGCTTGCCTTGTGCCGCCTGGAGGCACGCCTCGACAGCGGCCCAATCTGTCGTCATTCGGCTTGACGGCGGCTTTGGGCTGAGGATCAGCACGTCAAGCTGCGCAAACCAGTCCCTGGCAAGCGACCCTTGGGTTTCCAGCGCAAAACGGTAACCGTCACCATGGCCCCGGTCGATGAGCGCGCCGAGCGGCTGGATGGCCGGATTGCCGCCTGATAGCGACACCATCAGCGGGCGGCCACCGGAAAGGGCAAGCACATTTTTCCACACCGCCCCAACGGACATCATCTCCCATTCATGGCGGAATTGATTGTCCACAGCATGGAGGCTGTCGCACCAGGAACAGCGATAGTCACACCCGCCGGTTCTGACGAAGATCGTCGGCAAACCTATGAGCACGCCCTCGCCCTGGATCGTCGGCCCGAAAATCTCGCTAACGCGGATTGCGGGATGAGTATTCGTCATGGCCGGTATTCCGCCCAGGTTTTCGGCGTTTCGCTCACCCGCACGGCCGCGGTTTCGCTCAGGCGTGCCTTGCACCAGTCGTAGAAATGTCTGGCCAGATATTCCGCCGTGACTTGCTCGTGTCCCAGCACGTCGTTGAGATGCCGGTGGTCGAAGCTCTCGTCGATGTAGCGTTTGAATGGCGCCAAGTCGTGGTAGTCGCGCACGAAGCCGTGATCGTCCAGTCCATCCGCTGAAAGCTCCACTTCGACGATGTAGTTATGTCCGTGCAGGCGCGCGCATTGGTGATCGGGTGGCAATGAGGTGAGCTGATGCGAGGCTGAGAAGTGGAATTCCTTGGTGATGCGGAACATTACGCGGTGGTCCTTCGCAGCGCTCCGAGCCAGAAGTCGGAGTCCTCATACTCGGTTGGGTCCGGGTGCCCAGCGATGTGAAACGCCTCACGCCGCTCGACGCAGGTCCCGCACCTCCCGCAATGACGCTCGGTGCCCTTGTAACAGGACCAGGTCTGCGCAAACGGCGTGCCGTATGTGGCTCCATCCGTAACAATGTCCGCCTTCGTCAGGTTCACATAGGGTGCATAAAGGCGAATCTGCGCGTAGCCGTCGAGCGCGTGGTCCTGCATCATCTGGAAAGCGTCGATGAAGGCCGGACGGCAATCGGGATAGACAACGTGATCCCCACCATGCACGGCCGTCGCCACTGCGTCAGCGTCTTGCGCTGCGGCGAGGCCGAAGGCAATGGCCAACATGATGGCGTTCCGGTTGGGCACCACCGTTATCTTCATCGTGTCTTCGGCATAGTGCCCGTCGGGCACGTCCACATTGTCGGTCAGCGCGGAGCCGGAAAGGTCGCCGCCGATCTCGTGGATATCGATGATTCGCTGCGGGACACTCAGGCGCGCCGCGCAAAGGGTGGCGAAGCCCAATTCCTTCCTATGCCGTTGGCCGTAATCGAACGATAGCAGGCCGGTCAGCTGGTGCTCCGCTGCCACCTTGTGGGCAAGAGTAACGGAATCCAATCCGCCGGAGCAGACGACGAGAGTCTTCATCGTTGGGTCCTTGTTTTAACCGGGTAGGCTGCGACCGGAGATTTCTGCGCTCCAGTACTTCAGGAAAACCATTTTGTGAAGTGAACGGAGACCAATTCGTGCGCTTGCGTGCGATGCGCAAAAAGCCTTCGCGGTGAGCTGCAAGGACACGGACTGACGAGACGTCACCCTTCAGCGGAATGCTCAAAGTCGAACGCTTCTCGGGGACAAAGTTCTCGACGAGCAGAGCCTGTCGGTCCCGAGCGCCGAGCGACGCCATTGCAACGGTTTCGGAGTACAAAGCCGAGATGGGCTTGCCGCAAACAGCTCACTTACCAGGGATGTTCAGCGATGCCGAAATCCAGATATCGGGGTGGATTATGAGATCAATTGTCGCGACAGCTTTGGCTGGCCTGCTCGTCGCGCTTCGTAGATGCAGCGCATTCCACGTCAGGATCATTTTGATGAGCACGCCCTCAATGGATAACCGGCGAACCCTGAATAACCGGTCGTGAGCCGACATCTGTGAACAAGCGGTGTGGTCGATTGCAATCACCCATGTCTTGCGCACAGGTACCTTATGGCAGTGGATGAACTGAACTTGATGGTTTTACAGATGGCAGTCGAAAGCGTCCGCTCGCTCTCGTTGAGCTTCGCTGAAAAAGCCGCCGAGATAGCCACCAGGAGCCGCGGCAGCCTGCTTTTCAACGTGCGGATCGACGGTGACGCGCAGGTCCAGCGGGTCGCAGCCATCCGATATCACGGCGGCCAATTCGGCGTGCTGGCGTTAGACGGACACGGCCTAGTTACCCACTATTGCATCGTTAACGGTATGTTCTCACATTACATTGCGGCCTTGGAGAGCTGGCACAGGATGCCCCTGTCGATGCAGGCCAAGATGGATGCCAACGGCAATGCCCGTCTCTTCGTAGCGGCGTTGCGGGATGCCGGACATATGCTGGGCACCTAGCATTTGGCCAGAGTGCATCTCTGAATTTGCAAGTGCATCACTGCGATGGCGCCGGCATGATCGTCATGCTCGAAAAGGGCTGCGGCGGCCGCGGCAAAGCGGTCGCCGCGATAATGGTGTCAACGGCGTTGCATCGATGCGAGCGTTTAGAACAGAGGTCTCCTCCTGGCATCGAGCGCATGCAAGGAGCTACGCAAGCGCAAATGTATCAAGTATTTTGAAGGGACGACCCCTCATGCATACTTAGCTGCGATGCTCGGGCGGCATAAGCCTCGTTGCCATCTAGCCGCCTTGATGCACGGCGATAAGCTTTTGACGGCCTGAAGCGACGCTGTGGTCGCCGTTGCGGTGCTTTTCCAGGCGCCTCGTCAGGCTCCGGCGTGATGGCAGGCGGGGGACGAAGCGGATATCGCCACCGTGGGCGCCGACCTCGACCCGCGCGATGATGCGCTCGACGCGGCTCCAACTAGCGGCGCCGTCAACGAACTTCTTGAACCTGCGGACCTTGCCTCTCTTGGCCGACGCTTCGAAGCGTGCTGTCGTGCTGGCCTCCAGATCCGCCACATGCTTGCGCAGGGTCGTGGTGGGCGCGAGGCCAAAGATGAAGTCGACGCGCAGCACCAGTCGATGACCTGGGTTGCAATAATGGCTATCCCCGCGGAGCAGGATTCGAATGTTCGGCCAGTTGATCCGGATCGCCCGCACCAGACGGCGCAGGTGGGGGCGGATCTCAGCCCCACTCGGCCGCTTGGCCGGTCGCAGGATCGCGCTGACGAACCGTCCCGCACCATCGAACACGACGATCGGCTGGAAGCCGTACTCGTCATGGTGGGCATTGAACAGGCGAAGCTGTTGGCCTCCGTGCACAGCGTCGAAGGTGTCGTCAATGTCGAGTACGATCCGCTTCGGCACTTGCCGGAACGAGGCGCAATAGAGATCGACCATCGCCCGTCCCATCGCGACCAGCTCCCGCACCCCGGGTAGGTTCTCCAGCCGGCACAGCGTCGATTGCGACGCCAGATCCCGACCCTACGGCAGCGCATCCTGGGCCATCTTGAAGACCGGATCGCGGCGCAGCCGGTTGGCGTCGTTGCCGTCCTCGTAGCCGGCGCCGATCATCTTCATGCGAAAGTCGATCATGTCCGCGAGGCTGTGGACGACCTGGTCCGGGCAGCGCGGATCGTCGATGCAACGCGCCAGACGCTCGGCCACCCGCAACCGCTTTTCCACCTCGGCCAAGGCCAGAACGCCGCTGTTGGACGACAGCATGCCGCCGTCGAAACGGGCGACGACGGACTAGCCGCCGACTGATGACAAACCGCTCAGCGGCAGCGCAAGATCGTTCATGGTGGGTGTGGTCTCCGGGAAATTTCGGATCGGCTTAAGCAACCAAATCCTACGTCATTTCAACGGGCTTGCGCCACATCCACCAACCCCCATGAATTTGGTTAGGTTGATGCTGCGTGCCGCCGCCGTGAGGCCGCGCTCGCTAAGCAGCGCGTCGAGAACGACGAGAAGATTCAGATCGAGCCCTTTGAAACGCATGTCTTAGCTATCCATAGCGTGGATGAATTTGATTGAAACAAACGATTTTACCAATTTTCCGGAATGTCGCATGGACCTGGCAGGACCTCACGTGCGCCGATCACTGCCTCTATCGCGTGGCGAGTCCCTTGAGAAGAGCCCGAAAGAGGAAATCTGTCGCGTGCGGTGGAGATTGTACTGGGAATGAGAGGCAGCGCTCCAAATCATGTCGAACTCTCCGACGAATGGCGACCGGTACATAGTTGATCGCAACTGGTCCGGAGCTATGAAACATCTCGATTACATATGAGGTGCCGAGTGAATACGCTGACAGCACCCACCGTCGCAGCGTTTAGCTGACGTTTGACGACGGTTCCTATCCATTTACACGCAGATTCTTGATGTGCTGGCGCAAAAGCGGGAGGCCGGCGACTTTTCTTCGTCATCGGGCTGACGCCGCAGAAGCCGGAACTCGTCCGGTTCCTATGGGCATTGGGCTTGGTCGGCGCTCAGGCTCTATGAGGGGCAATTTTGGCAACGCGACGCGACTCGGGTTTTGAACGACGCCGAAAACGCAAGCTGGAAAGGAACAAGATGGCAGATCAACTCGCCAACGAAATAATCGCAATGATCAAGAAGCGCGCCGCGTCGGAGGGCGGCATAGCGCCTGCCACGGGCGGCGAAATAACGGCTGCCACGGGACTGACTTCGCTCGGTATCGATTCACTGGGATTGGCGGACGTTCTCTGGGACCTGGAGCAGGCCTACGGCATCGAGATCGAGATGAATACGGCCGAGGCATGGTCGGATCTCCAGAATGTTGGGGGCATGGTGGAAGCCGTGCGCAGCTTGCTCCCTACGGGGGTGTGAATGGACAGGCGCGTCGTGATTACTGGGATTGGCGGGATTTGCGGGCTTGGAACCAACGCCGCCGCCATTTGGACAGAGATGCGAGAAGGCCGCTCCGCCATCGGCCCAATCGTCAACTCCGAGTTCCATGAATTGAGGGTCAGGATCGGTGCCGAGATCAAGGCCCTGCCGGAGCATGACATCGACAGCAAGCAACTCATCTCCATGGACCGCTTCAGCCTGCTCGCTGTGCTTGCGGCGCGCGAAGCCATGCGTCAGGCCGGACTTTCCTCCAAAGAGGGAAATAGCTATCGCTTCGGTGCGACGGTGGGCGTTGGCGGCTGCGGGTGGGATGCGATCGAGCAAACCTACCGCGCCATCCTTCTGGGCGGTAAGCGTGCCGCTCTCTTGACTGTACCCAAGGCAATGCCGGGTGCCGCTGCCGGCCAGGTCAGCATGAGTCTCGGCCTGCGCGGGCCGGTCTTCGGCGTCACGTCCGCCTGTTCCTCGGCAAACCATGCGATTGCCTGCGCGGTGGACCAGATCAGGCTCGGCCGGGCCGACGTGATGCTTGCCGGCGGCAGCGAAGCGCCGCTCATATGGGGTGTGCTGAAGGCATGGGAAGCGATCCGCGTGCTTTCGCCCGATACTTGCCGGCCATTCTCGGCCGATCGCCAGGGCCTGTCGCTTGGTGAAGGCGCCGGCATGGCGGTGCTGGAAAGCTACGAGCATGCCTTGGCTCGGGGCGCCACCATCCTTGCCGAAATTGCCGGTGTCGGCCTTTCCGCCGATGCGTCCGGCATCGTCGCGCCGACTGTCGAGGGGCCGGAGGCAGCAATGCGGGCCTGCCTTGCCGATGCCAGGCTGGACGCCGAGGATGTCGACTATCTCAACGCGCACGGCACCGGCACCAAGGCCAACGACCAGATCGAGACGGCGGCGATCAAGCGCGTCTTCGGTCAGCACGCCTTCTCAATGTCCATTTCTTCTACCAAGTCCATGCACGCGCATTGCCTCGGCGCGTCCGGCGCGCTCGAGTTGATCGCCTGCGTGATGGCTATCCGCGAGAGCGTCGTCCCGCCGACTGCCAATTATCGTGAGCTGGACCCCGATTGCGATCTCGACGTCACGCCCAATGTGGCACGCGAGCGCAAGGTGCGCGTGGCACTGAGCAACTCCTTCGCCTTTGGCGGCACGAACGCGGTTCTGGCGTTCAGGCAGGTGTAGAAGCCATGAAAGATGCTTCCGGCAACATTATCTCTCGCATCCAGATGCTTGCCGGATAACCTTGTGAAGGGCGGGTCATTGACCGCCTCGGCGAATGCGGGAAGTGGCAGCGGAAGATCGAGGATCCGGGGGTATCGTCTTTGCGAAATTCTTAACTGTTGAACCGGCTTGGACGTATCGCCGCCCCGTAAAAGGTAAGCGAGGCCATGCGGGCTCGGCTTGAGGGTCTGAAGCTGTACACGACAATGTCTGGAAGCCGCAGGGTCGGCTCTGCGCCCGTTATAGTCGCCTGAGTGCTGCCGGCCCGGCCGCGCCGCGGGCGCCGTCAATGAGCTCCTTGAACATGCGGACCTTGCCTCTCTTGGCCGACGCTTCCAGGCGTGCTGTCGTGCTGGCCTCCAGATCCGCCACATGCTTGCGCAGGGTCGTGGTGGGCGCGAGGCCAAAGATGAAGTCGACGCGCAGCACCAGTCGATGACCTGGGTTGCAATAATGGCTATCCCCGCGGAGCAGGATTCGAATGTTCGGCCAGTTGATCCGGATCGCCCGCACCAGACGGCGCAGGTGGGGCGGATCTCAGCCCCACTCGGCCGCTTGGCCGGTCGCAGGATCGCGCTGACGAACCGTCCCGCACCATCGAACACGACGATCGGCTGGAAGCCGTACTCGTATGGTGGGCATTGAACAGGCGAAGCTGTTGGCCTCCGTGCACAGCGTCGAAGGTGTCGCCAATGTCGAGTACGATCCGCTTCGGCACTTCCCGGAACGAGGCGCAATAGAGATCGACCATCGCCCGTCCCATCGCGACCAGCTCCCGCACCCCGGGTAGGTTCTCCAGCCGGCACAGCGTCGATTGCGACGCCAGATCCCGACCCGACGGCAGCGCATCCTGGGCCATCTTGAAGACCGGATCGCGGCGCAGCCGGTTGGCGTCGTTGCCGTCCTCGTAGCCGGCGCCGATCATCTTCATGCGAAAGTCGATCATGTCCGCCAGGCTGTGGACGACCTGGTCCGGGCAGCGCGGATCGTCGATGCAACGCGCCAGACGCTCGGCCACCCGCAACCGCTTTTCCACCTCGGCCAAGGCCAGAACGCCGCTGTTGGACGACAGCATGCCGCCGTCGAAACGGGCGACGACGGACTAGCCGCCGACTGATGACAAACCGCTCAGCGGCAGCGCAAGATCGTTCATGGTGGGTGTGGTCTCCGGGAAATTTCGGATCGGCTTAAGCAACCAAATCCTACGTCATTTCAACGGGCTTGCGCCACATCCACCAACCCCCATGAATTTTTCAGGCTGGCAGAGAGGGTGCTTGCGGTGCACTCACTGACACGAGATCGCAAATGGAGGCGCGTGACCACCAGAACTGGCGACACCCATGGTGGTCCGCTGGACCCGCAGGAGGAACCACAAGGTGTCAGCGGGCAGAGCGCAAGCGAGTGCCTACTTCGATCTTTCTAGAAGCGCGCCGGCAGCCTGGGCGGGGGCTTGGGGGTCAGACTGCCGGCGCACGCCACTCACGAAGAGCGGCCCCTTTTCGTGGTTCGAACGCCCATAGTCAACCGGAAACGTCAGGATGCCCGCCATGTTACTTTCAGAGCGGCGCGACTTCGCCATGGTGGACGATTCAGCCTAGGACTAGCCACTCTCGTAGGCCGAGTTGATGCTCAAGCCAGCATCGCCTTGCCGAACTAGGAAGAGTTCGCCGTTAGTCCTTCGTCGCGAGCCGATGCCGTCGGGCACGTTTCGTAGCACTCCGGGCGGCTATATCGCTTTGTTGTTCGGCGAGCTGCGCCAGAAGGCATCGCATCAAATCGAATCAAGCGTCGACATCAGCCGCAAGCTTCACATCACAACAGCTAGTCCACCCATTGCAGATCATCCGACTGTTCAGGCGGCGTCCGAAATGTCCAACTCCGACTCAAGAATTCCCACAGGTATGGAAAGCGATTTCGCTATCCGATCCCGATAGCCCTTGCTGTACCTCAGACCTCGCTCGATGTTTTGGATTTCCTCAGCGGCCAGCCCGCACGCGACGGCCAGGTCGTCGATCGAATATCCGAGGTGCTCGCGATAAGCGCGGACGATGTGGGTTCCCTGGGACATAGCCGTCAAGACTGGTTCGGGAATGCGCGAATCCTTCATAAACATCTCCAAGAACTGGGAGCTCCCTCGGAGATTCCTCCCGAGGCGCACACCTAGCAAATAAAAAAAATGGTCGTCCATTCGGCCGAACCGGCCTCATGCATGGGATGGGCCGCTGAATTGGCCGGGCCGGAATATGGCGGCTCACCTGCTTCTGATCAAGTATCAAGACTGCCCGTGCTGAGAGCCTGGTCGGCGTAGCGCATGCGACCTGCGATCCTTCGTGGACCATTCTCGCCGATGGCTTTCTTGAACAGCAACTCGAACTTTCGGCACGGACACTGCTTCCTTCGGCAATCTCCACCGGCGAGGCAGCGAAAGACCCGCTCGTAACCGCTACCGAGTTTCGCAATTGCAGCAAACAATGGTCATCTGGTTTCATCCGGGCTTCGGATCCAGACAAGGGGTACCGCTTTCCTGGAGGCGCATCGCCACCTGTACAGGTTCACAATCATTCGACCGTGACCGATTTTGCGAGATTGCGCGGCTGGTCTACATCCGTCCCCATGAAGAGCGCCGTGTGGTAGGCTAGAAGCTGTATCGGGAGCGAGAAGATCATTGGCGCGATAATCTCGTCGACAACCGGCAGCACGAGCGTGTGCATGGTTTCGAGTTTCGATACGGCTGCCCCTTTTTCATCGGTGATGAGGATAATCCGCCCTCCACGGGCAGCCACTTCCTGCATGTTGGAAATGGTCTTGTCGAAAAGACGGTCATGGGGCGCGATGACGATCACCGGCATGTTCTCGTCTATCAAGGCGATCGGCCCGTGCTTCAATTCACCCGCTGCATAGCCCTCGGCATGGATGTAGGAAATCTCCTTGAGCTTCAGCGCACCTTCCATCGCTAGCGGGAAACTGGTGCCACGGCCGAGATACAGGACGTCACGACACTTTGACAGTTCGCGCGACAAGAACTCGATTTCCGGCTGGATGCTCTCGAGTACGTGGCCCATCACGCGCGGCAATTCGGCGAGGCTCCTGACGAGCTCCTGCAGCTCGTCTTCGGGGACCGTCCCGCGGGCTCTGGCGGCGCCGATGGCGAGTGCTGCTAGAACGGCAAGCTGGCAGGTAAAAGCCTTGGTAGAGGCGACGCCGATCTCCGGTCCGGCAAGGATCGGGAAAACCGTATCGGCCTCGCGAGCGATGGTCGATTCGCAGGCATTGACGATAGCGCCAATTTTCAGCCCACGCTCCTTGCAGTACCTCAATGACGCAAGCGTATCGGCGGTTTCGCCGGACTGCGAGATGAAAAGAGCTGCCGACTGCGGCGGCAACGGGATCTCGCGGTAACGGAATTCGGACGCAACGTCGATTTCAACCGTCAGGCGCGCATAGCGCTCGAACCAGTATTTTCCGATCAGTCCGGCGAAATAGGCGGTTCCGCAGGCAGAGATCGCCAAGCTCGGGACCTTGGCGAAATCAATGCCAGGAACCATGTCGCGACTGTCTATGATGTTAATGTAATGACGGAGAGCATGGGCGATGACCTCGGGCTGCTCGTAAATCTCCTTCTCCATGAAGTGGCGATGGTTGCCCTTGTTGGCCAGATCGGCCGCGGCCGTGGAGATATGGAGCGGACGCTCGACGGGACGGCCGTCGACATCGAAGATATGGGCGCCCGAATTGCCGACAACGGCCCAGTCGCCGTCGATGAGATAGGTAATTTCATTGGTGAAGGGAGCAAGGGCGATCGCGTCGGAGCCCAGGAACATCTCGCCGTCGCCGTGACCGATCGCGAGCGGTGGCCCGTTGCGCGCCGCCGTGATGGTCGACGGTTCATCTTCGAAGAGGATGGCAAGCGCATAGGCGCCCTTGACGCGTTTCAGCATGGCACGCGTGGCCTCTTGCGGCCTCATGCCCTCTCGGCGGTATCTTGCCAAGAGATGCCCAACGACCTCGGTGTCGGTGTCGGTCTGGAACTCGGCGCCATCCGCCGCCAATTCGTCCTTCAGCTCGGTGAAGTTCTCGATGATGCCGTTATGGACTACGGCGACACCGTCGCTAAAGTGCGGGTGCGCATTGCGTTCGGTCGAGGCCCCGTGGGTTGCCCAACGCGTGTGGCCGATGCCGACGTTGCCGCTCAGCGGCTCTTCCTTCAGTCGCCTCTCGAGGTTGACGAGCTTGCCCTCGGCGCGCCGGCGGTGCAAGGCACCCTCGATGATCGTCGCAACGCCGGCGGAATCATAGCCGCGATATTCCAAACCCTTCAACGCGCCGATCAACCGATCCGACACCGGCTGTTGCCCAACGATGCCAACAATCCCGCACATGTTCGTCTCCGCATCTTTGCGGGCAGCACCAGCCCACGCGAGACGGATACCCGTCCGGCCGCTCTAAGTGGCGGCCTTGTAGTAGAATTCCATGATATTGGTAAAATTGATTGTTGTGATAACTACCATCCACCCGATGGATAGGTCGGCCGCTGTGGAGCCACGACCCAAACTTCTATTCGCGCCTGACGCTCTTATGAGGATCGCAAACTCACACCCGCGGCAGGATCACGGCCTCGGAAAGGCCAGGAGGCCTTGGACAGTGGACGGACGACGGGCCTGCGGCCCCTTGTCAGGCAGTCGGCATCTAGGAGCATGGTGCCGCCGACTTGGGCATCGGCGATGGTCTGTCTTGGCGACAGCCTGAGTTCGCTTCAGGACCGTCGTCGTCTCGCGCGGCTGCCGGTGTCAGTTGACGATAACAAATGTCCGCCGGGGGCGAGCGCCTCGCGCACGGCACGTGCCAGCCGCGGTCGGTCCGGGACGCTGTCGAAGGCGTTGGCCGTGAAGACTCACGGGGCGTGACACCAGAGTAGCGAGTTCGTAGCGCGTAGCCGGCGACGAATTCGCAATTGGTCGCGCCGGCGCCGGTCAGCCGGCGCTGCGCGGCCTCCAGCTGGTCGGCGTAGTGCGACGACATGGCGGGTGATCGTGGCGATCGGCACAGCCGCCCCGCAACAGAGGTCGACCACCTCCATGCCCGGCTTCAGCCCGGTTGTCGCAAGCGCCATCTTCGCTGCAGTCGCGCTTGTCATGCTGCTCTTTCCTGGCCTTTGCAAGAACACGAACCTCGGCTTCGGTCGGAATGGCAATGTGGCGAAGGGCGACCCGATCTGCGTCAAGCTCATCGCCAGGGAAGAGGCGAATGATGAGCAGCCCCACTATCGCCTGATCACCACCGGCGGCCGCCGATGTTCCCAGCATTCGCGTTCCAAGGTCGGCATGTCGTGCTCCTCGCTGGCATAGCCGAGGCAGAAATAGCCGATCAGCGTCCATTCGGGCGGCGTGTCGAGAATTTCGGCCATCTCGGTCGCATCGAGGATCGACACCCAGCCCATGCCGATGCCCTCCGCCCGCGCCGCCACCCACAGTGTGTGCACTGCCATGACGGCCGAATAGTCGATGGTCGCCGCCATGGTCATGCGACCGAGCCCATGGCCTTGTCGGGTCGTGCGGTCGGCGAAGACCGCGAATTGACAGGGCGCCTCGTCGAGCCCGGCAAGCTTCAGCCGGGCATAGAGTGCGGCGCGCTCTCCCGAAAAGCGCGTGAGCGCCTCGGCATTGCAGCGCTCGAAGCAGTCTCTCACGGCAGTGCGCCGCTTGAGGCTCTCGACTACTACGAAGCGCCAGGGCTGGCTGAGGCCAACGGAGGGCGCAATGCTGGCGAGCTCGAGCAGGCGTTCCAGCGTACCCTCTGGCAGAGCCGTCGGCTCGAAGCGCCGCACATCCCTGCGCCAGCGCAGCAGCGTGATCAGTTCGGAGCGAAAATCGTCGGTGAAATCTGGAGGTGACGGCATGGCGGTCTCGTTAGGTATGGATTGGCATTAGGGAGTACAGTGTGGACAGCCTCTGCCTATTGCCAAGCTGGCTTGTTGCGTCCGACAATCGCGTCATGCGACCCCAACCGCAAACGATAGAAAAATCTTTCCTGGTGGGCGGCGCTATTACGATGCAATCGACCAAGCCAGTTTCGATCAGCTCGCACCGCGGTGAATCGTGTACCAGGCCGTTGCTAAATGCGCCATTGACACTCAGGCGCACCCGTATCGCTCACAGGCCTCGGAATGCAGAGAACGTCGGCCTGGAACGCGGAGACGGCGACAGGCATCTCAGCTTGCATATGGTCGTTCCTGCCGCACCGCCTGCAACTCAGTTTGCTTCCGACCACGTCGGCCTCGACGTCCCCGAAGATTCCCCAGGTCATTCGGCAGATACCATCGTCTGTCGTCATAGCGCCGCAGCGGACAGCACCAGCTGCCCAGTTTCATTTGGTGCATCGCTGAGCTTCCAGTCGCCACCGCAATTTCGTCTTCCACCAGCGTCAGGCATGACCCAAATTGGAGCTCATCCCTCTCACAGTCGATTCGCGCTTGAACTATATGTTCTACTTTCGTTCACTGTTCGGACGACACATTAGAAAGAGCTGGAATGGAATCTATCATCAGCCCTCGACAGCCGCCAAAGGTGGCCGCTGTTCAAGCCCGCCGAAAAATTTGGATGCCGTTCACAAGGGGAGAGCATTGGTGGGACCATGCCGGCACCATCTACCTCTTTGTTCTTCTCGGGGAACATCGCCCGGGCCAGTGGTCTCAATCGTGACCGGAGAGTAAAAATAACTGACGCGCATCAGGGCTCGCGCATGTGGAACGAGATGAGCATCCCAGTTACTGGCACATTCTACAATCAGCTACCAATTGACAAAACGTAAGGCAGGAGACGGTTGAGACGTGGAAGGTGTTCGACCGTCGTACCGCAGAGTCGCCATAAGTCGCATTTACGAGGCCCTAATATTTGATGCAAATGGCTGGGAACGTTGCTCACCCTCAACTCGGAGGTGACCGTTACCATCAACAGCGGATGGGCTGGTGCCGTCATGAAGTTGGAGGGCGACTTGCCTCCTCTAGCCGTTTTCGCAACCTATTCCGTCGCCGTCTCGGTCAAGATCATAGATATCGGTGCCCACGACAGAGACCGGCCCGTGTACGTATGCGGGACCATTGCCCTTTCCGGAGGAACAGTCGACATCGCTGGCGATTGGAACACAGGCGCCTGTGTAGTTAGGGTCGCAGGATTCTTGGCTATGAGCGCTGCTGATGAAGGACGCCAGACCCAGAGCGACCGCGCCTAGACGATGAAACCGCATCAAACACCCGCCAGCCAACACCCAAGAAATCTTAGCGGGCATTTTAGCTCCATGCAATATTAGCGCTGGCTTGGGCGCCTATATATCACCACCAAGCTCCAAAGAGATAAGTTATTGCCCCACTGCAATGATCAAGATCGCGTTGAGGGTCGCGCGATGGCGGGCTACTTGATTTCGGTTTGGCAGATGCGCGGCCAAAGACCGACGCGTGCTGCCAGGCATATGCATCTGCGGCGGGGTTTGACTTTGATATTGCGAGGCAGGAAGGTCGCTTGCTGTACAGAGGAGCTTATTGCCGAGGTCGAGAATCTTAGTGCCGATCGATGGTAGTGCATCCACATCAGTCTGATTTTCGACAGCCGTCGTCGAGCCGGAGTGCGCATCTCCCTCTGCGGTGAGGCCTCCGTAAGCGTCTGCGACGACCGACAGAGTCGACAACCACGCGCTTCGTTCAGCCCCCCGAGGTGATCATGGCTGAAAGCGGTCCTACAAGGGCGGGCGATGTTAGCCGTCAAGGCCGACAAAAGGCAAACGCTGTGGGATCGTGTGCAGGGCGAGGTCGGCGTCCCGGTCCCGAAGGAGCATAAGAAGGACAAGGCGGAATGGCTGAAGCCGGGACTGGTCGGCCGGGGTCAGGAGGTCGAAGAGCGAAGAGAAGCTGCGCCACGCAAGGCTACCGGATTTCTGGGAGGATAACCAAAGAGCGCGGTCAGTCTTGGGTATATTGTACGATTGTTACCCAAGGGGCGGCCGGCATGGAACTCTCATCCTCGTGGAGCTAGGGTTGTGCTATGGCACAGCCCTTTCAATCCGCCCCAGTGAGAGCTTCATATCAGCTGATCGTGGACCACTATGAGACAGCGGTTTCACTCCAGGAGCGCATTGTAACTCGCGTTCGACAACGCAATTTGTCAACGAAAGGTGATGACGAATTTCTGGAGCATCTGAATGCCGCGTTAGAGCGGGTGCGCCAAAGCTTGGCTCGGGCCGATTAACGTAATTGATTAAAAAATGGGACATCCGCGGTCGGCAGGCATACAGTGTGCCATCGACGGCAACTCTAAGGGCGTCCGTCGGCTGTGAGCGATCAACATGCTTCCGCCCCAATAGGGAGAGGGAGCTATGACAGACTCCAGTTCACAAACTCACACTGCCGCGCAACGCGACACCGGCCAAAATTCGATCTATCGCAATTCGCTGCTGCTACGAATGTGCTCGGCAGATTTGGCATTGCTGCAACCTCATTTCGAAAGCGTCTCCCTTGGGCTGAAGACGCATCTCGAAGTGGCGGGGTCACCAATCAGCACCGTGTACTTCTTCGAGAGCGGTCTCGGGTCAGTGGTGGGCGAGCTGCGGCCTGGTATCGAAGCTGAGATCGGAATCATTGGTTGTGAGGGCATGACCGGCTCAGCGCTTATCATGGGCGATGACCGGTCAACGCACGATTGTTACGTCCAATTAGAAGCCCGAGCCTTTGTTATCGACGCGGGCCTCTTCACCAAGGCGCTTCTGACAAGCCCAACCTTGCGAACCTTTCTGCTCCGCTACGTTCACTACTTTCACCTCCAGGCAAGCTTCACCGCGCTCAGCAATGCCCGGATGAACATAGTCGACAGGCTCTCAAGATGGCTGGTGATGTGTGATGATCGCGTCGACGGGAACAGCTTTGCGATTACGCACGAGTTCTTATCAGTTATGCTCGGTGTCAGGCGGCCCGGCGTCACCATAGCGCTGCAAACCTTGGAGGGCCAAGGTCTGATACGCTCAATGCGAGGAGAGGTAGTCATTCTTGATCGCGCGCGTCTAATTGCGCTGGCAGATGGGTCATATGGCAGGGCTGAAGCCGAATACGCTCGGCTAGTCGGCAAACTGCATTGATCGCAGGCGCCGCGGCGTCCGTAGCGCCGCGACGGTGATCGCCAACGAATGTGCTCGACAGGAGATGGTCGATCTCCTGCATTGGAGTCACGTAAGCCGCCTAGACAGAGCCTTCACCGCCGACGTTGCCGAGCATCGGGATCCAAGACGAAGCTGTCATGCCGGCACCGCTGCATGCGCCCCGCGAGGAACAAACCGCCCCTTGCCTTCGTTCAGGATCCCGAAGCACGATACGGCTGTGCACCACCTTCCGGCCACTCAAAGGAGACCCGAGACGACTTGGTCCGTAAAGGAGGTTTTCGAAGAGCATCTGAGGCTTCGCGCGGCAGGCGATATCGAGGAGGATCTCTTGGGCGCACTGCCATCTAACCTCGATTAAACAGGCACTGATGCGCTGGCTGGAGCAATGGCGAGACTCATTGCACCAGCCAAGTTCAGGGCATGTGCAGACAACCGCTTTTGGCCCGGAACAGATCGATTGGCGGCATAGCCTTATCTTTCCCTCACAACGGGAAGGCTGTTTCGGGACTTTTCGAAATCAGCGGATCACAGGCTCGCCATGGAAGCGGCGGCGCGATGGAGGAGAAACGCCGAAGCCAACTTCCATCATCAGCCGTGGCCTGTGCGACGGCACGGTGCCCATATGGAACCCGAACGGATCCTCGACGAAACCGAAACCGGCCTTGCCGGTCAGCGTGACCGGACTCTGCTTGCCGTAGACGTCCAGAATCTCTTGCGCTGGATGGCCGACGACAAGCGTGAATTGGTGCTTGAGGGCGCGGCGATCATGGCTGCCGCGAACATAGATATGCGGGCCGGTCCCCTCGTCGACGGGCACCAGATAGAAAAAGAACTTCAGCATCCGCCAGTCGTCCAGGTCGAAGTGGTATTTGCCGAGCGAAGCCAGGTTCTTGTCCGCGTCCGACGCCTGGCCGGTCGGGAAGCTCCACCAGACGCGCGTCGTGATCAGCGTCGCCTGGCCGCCGAGATAGTGCGCCGCGATATCCATGAGCAGCGGATCGTTTTGGATGGCAACGGCCGACTTACAGCCCAGAATGCGCTCGAAATAATGGCCGCTGAGCAACGGACGGCCAAATCGCGCCTCAGCCTCCGCATGCTCCGCCGGCATGAACTCGAGTCGGCGATCGAAATTGCCGAAACAAGGTGTGCACCTGGCGAATGCGGCTACATCTTCAGCCACCATTGCAGGCAGGACAAGGCCGGGAAAAAGCCCATCCATCCGCAGCGCGTCGACAACGTCGTGGCAATTGACACCGGCAAACATCGTGTCCTGGGCTCTTTGCGGCCTTCGGACCGGCTTTGCACCACGCCAGTGCATTCTCCGTGCCGGCATGGTGCGCGCCAACATGAACATGGGCAGCCACGCCGGGTTCTCGCGAATATCCGACAGGTAGGTCGGAATGCGTACGGCTATGCGACGCAGCATGCTGCCGTTTCGCGCGATTGTCTCAAGGCTTGCAGCGCCGGCTTTGTCGGAGTTCATAACGGTCATCGGGGTCCTCAGGTCATGAATGCACTTATCGACGAAGTTGGGTCCCGGTGTTTCGCCGAAACCCGATTCGCCGCGGAAGAACTAGGCGCTTGCCACGTTTTGTGCAACGCACCATTGCAGTGAGAAAATGGAGGTTGCGCGTTCGTATAAGACAATCGCAACCACTCCAATTACCTCAGGAACTGTCTGTAGCCGCCGCCCATCAGGTAGCGGCCGCGTTGGATGGCGCGACGTACCTGATCGCGAAGATGGCCGCCTGGATGACGCCAATCTTCTTCGACACGGCGTCTCCCGAACAAGGCAATGGCGACCTCCTGATGAGATGCTCCCGCCAGCGAGCCATCCAAAGCCTGCAGTACAATACGCAGACGCGCTCCGCGGTGTTCCGGCGGAAAGCAAGCAGCTGACACGCGGCGGCAATCATTGATGTCGTTCAGGAACTGAAGGGCAGCGACATGGAACTTGAGGTGCTGCGGCTGAAGGATTGCGTCGACATATAGCCGCAACGGGCGGAGGACGGACGCACCGGAAACGGCGATCTGCAGACTCCGGCAGTTCTCCCTCAGCAGCACGTGCTGCATGCCCGCAGCTGTCAGCAGGATGTCCTTGCAGCATGAGAGCGAAGAAAGGTGAAGCGGTTCAAAATCGTGGTCGAGCCCCAGCGGCTCCGCGGCCGCTCGTAGAATACAGGCGCAATCGCGCGGATCCCAAAAGACCCTCGCCGATGTAGCGTCCGACTGTGGCGCGTCCGCGAAAAAGGAGGCTCCATTGTCTTAGGAAAGCTGATTCTGTCGTCAACTCGATTATCTTCATGTCGGCCTGGGTTCCGACGAAGCAGGCGGACGGTGCCATTTTGGCGTGGTCGCGCTGGAATTGTGGATTGCGCCGAAGAAACTCCCAGGCCCAGCCAGTGCGTGGCAATCGTCTGGCGTAGTGGTAAGCGTCCTGGCGACGCCAGTCCGGCCAGCATACAAGGCCGACCGTCGCTTCCTTGGGCAAACCAGCATCCTTCATGGCACAGGTGTCCACAATGGCGCTATGCTGACGGGCCTAGAACCGGTTGCCACAGTACCGGTCCGCTCAGACGTCCCCTGCTGCGGATGCGCAAAAGGCTCGCGTGGGAAATCTCGAGAAACCCAGCCACCGCCTCCGTTTTGCCGACGCACTTGGGTTCTCCGATGCGCGACAATGGCCACGTAGCAAGGCGGAGGATCCGCTCCATGCGCGTGTCCGTCACCGTTACGATCCGGGTCAGATCCTTGGCCAAGCCGAACTCGATCATGCCCGCGAAGAGCTCGTAGGTCGCCTGAGCCAGCCCGCCCGCTGCCTTCGGCGCCGACGGAGGAAGATCGAGCGCGAAACGACTGCTCTCCCATATGTCGGTGGTCGAGGGCACGACGTCAGCACCCAGCAGCACCGGGAAGGTGTCGCGCAACATTGTGGGTCCGGTGCTGGGCAAAAGACGCACGCAACCGCGAATTCGCCAGTCGGATCCTTTGAGGAGCAGATAGACAGGCTTGAGAGCATCAAACGGATCGGATTCCATCTGGTCTTCGGTATCAACTTCCCAATCGAGCCTTTCCTTGAACACCCGAAACCTGAGCCCGTGCATCTCTCTGAGCTCGCCTGCAAAATCACTGTAAAAGTCTGGTGCTATCAGTTGCATCATGGTCGCCTCCATGTGGGATGTGTTCCCGCCATCGAAGGGCAAAGCTGACAGCGATGCAGCCTGTAGAGGTTTACAGGTATCGTGGCTGAGAATCAGGATCTCGTCAGGCCGGAGGCAGCCATTCGTGCAACGGCTTGGTTGATCATTCGAACGCCAAACTTTGCCTTGGCGTTTTCCAGATGAAAGGTCACGGTGCGCTTTGAGACGCCGAGAAGCTGGCTAGTATCCCAAGCCGACTTGCCGCGCGCCGCCCATTTCAGACACTCGAACTCCCGCGGGGTGAGCGTTACACCATCCACCACGCGATGATCGGCGAGCCTGCGCCGGACATGGATATGAAAGTTGATGGCCACCAGCTGCAATGCTTTTTCGTAACGTGCCAGTGACCGCAACAGAGGCGGACGGGACTCGTCGGAAGCAAAGGTCAGGGCAGCAAACCGGCCGAGATGATCATGCATGGACATCGTCAGGCCGCCGCAGATGCCAAACTCAGCCGCACTCTCTAGAATTTGTTGCTGCGAATTCGGCAGACCGTGCCGAGCGCGATCCACACCCCAATCGAATGTATCCCAGCCTTGCAGCCCGCGCAGGATGACCGGATCGAGACTGTGGTACCGCTGTTGCAGATAACGTGACGTCCAGGATGAAGGATAGTTTGAAATCAATTGGGGGGCGTCGCCGGAGGCTGACGGGTAGGTGAAATAGGCGAATAGCGGGAAGTCGAAGCCGGCTGCAGCGGAGGCCATTGCCTCACAGAGATCGGCAGCATCAACACTTGCAGACAGTTGCTCGACGAAGTTCTCAAACACGCGATGCATGTGTCCTGTGCGTAACCTCCGTAACGCTCAATGCCAGGCAGAGACCTTGTTTTAGATGATCCCGGACGAATACGGCGCGTGCCGAGAACGTGGCTAATCTGTTGAACCAATCCGAAATAGTCTGACGTTGTCTATGAGCCGTGTGCCGCCGAGCCAGGCGGCGGCAAGCAACCGTGCCGGTCGATCGAGGCTTGTTATCGGGTGCAGATCTGCCTCATCGCGAAGTTCCAGGTATTCGACCTCGCGATAGCCTGCAGCCAGAATTGCTGCGCGAGATTCTGCAAGCGTTGGCAGGATGGGTGAGCCGCGCTCAAGCCGCTCAGCCGTCTTGAGCAGGACCGATGATAGCTTGGGAGCAACAGCGCGTTCCGCTGGCGAGAGCCGCACATTGCGCGATGATAACGCAAGACCGTCGGCTTCACGGACTGTCGGACAGGCAACAATGGTGATTGGAATATCCAGATCCCGGGCCATGCGCCTGACCAGGTGAATTTGCTGAAAGTCCTTTTCGCCAAAGAAGCCGAAGTCAGCGCTGGTCTGCAGGAAGAGCTTGGCGACGACGGTCGCCACGCCGTCGAAATGCCCCGGCCGGAATGTACCGCACAGGCCTTCGCTCACACCGCAAACCGAAACGGTGGTGGCGAAGCCCGCCGGATACATCTCCTCTGCATCTGGCGCATAAAGCAGGTGCGCGCCAACCGGTGCCAGTTTGGCGGCATCCTCGTCCTCGGTGCGGGGATACGCGGCAAGATCGGCCTGGCTGTTGAATTGCTTCGGGTTGACGAAGAGCGTCACTATCACACGGTCTGCCTTCTCGAGTGCAGCGCGCACCAGGCTGAGATGGCCCTCATGCAGGACGCCCATCGTTGGCACCAGGGCTATCCTCACACCTTCGCAGCGCCATGCGGCGACGCTTTCGCGAAGCTGGTCAACGCTCCTGACGATCGGCACGCTCACGCTGCTTCTCCGCTCTTGGTGGCGTCCGTGTCGGCGGGCTTGGGCGCATCGGCAAACACGTGCTCTGCGGCGGGAAACTGGCGCTCCTTCACCTCGCGCGCATAGGAAGCGATCGCAGCCGCAGCCGCCTCCCGGAGTTCAGCATAGCGCTTGACGAACTTGGGCCGGAAGTCGCCGAAGAGGCCCAGCATGTCGTCGACGACGAGAATCTGGCCGTCACAGGCTGCCGAGGCACCGATGCCAATGGTCGGGGTCGCCACCTCCTTGGTGATCCGGCGGGCGAGCGCCTCAGGAACCTTCTCCAGGACGACCGCAAAGGCGCCCGCTTCGCCCACCGCAATTGCGTCGCGCCTGATGCGCTCGGCATCCCCGCCCCTGCCCTGTACGCGGTAGCCACCGATGGTGTTGATGGCCTGCGGCGTCAATCCGACATGGGCCATGACGGGCACGCCGCGTGCGGCGAGGAAGCCGATCGTCTCTGCCATCGCTTCGCCGCCTTCGAGCTTGACGGCCGTGCAGCCGGTCTCGGCCATGACGCGCGCGGCATTGCGGAAAGCCTGCTCTGGGCTTTCCTCGTAGGAACCGAACGGCAGGTCGACCACCATCAGCGCCTGCTTAATGCCACGGCGCACCGCCTGGCCGTGCGTGATCATCATCTCCAGCGTGACACCGAGCGTCGAGGGCAGGCCGTGGAGAACCATGCCGACGCTGTCGCCGACGAGCACCACATCACAATGGGGATCGACAAGCCGGGCGACTGGGGTGGTGTAGGCGGTAAGGCAGACGAGCGGCGTCCCACCTTTGCGCGAACGAATATCCGGCGGTGTGATCGCCCTGGTGTCACCATAAGCGCTCATGGGACCCTCCTTCCCCTACGTTACCAGCTGCGGCTGTCGCCTTTGGCACATTTTTGTGCAGGTGCGAAGAGCAAAAAAATGGCCATGCAGCTGCGGGGTGTTGACGTGCCAATTGGCACGCTTACACTAAATCGATTAAGGTGCCCCCGAGTTGGCCAAATAATGGACGATCAGGCAATAGGACTCAGGAAAGACAGAGCCGCCGGCAAGGCCGACAACGTCAAAGTGGACTTGATCGCCTTTGTGGTCGCCGTAAACGGCAGTCAACCCTGTGTCCTCACCATCGGCCAGGCGGACACCTTGCCCTCCGGTCCCTTTGCGCTTGAGCACCGATCGCTGCAATCCGGCTTGAGGGGATGGGTCGAGCAGCAAACCGGCCATCGGCTGGGGTACATTGAGCAACTCTACACGTTCGCGGATCGGGATCGCATCGGCGCCGAGCGCCAGCAGCGCGTCATCTCCATCAGCTATCTGGCATTGACGCGCAAGGAACAGGCAGCGGGCTCGCCCAAGTGCGGATGGCAGAGTTGGTATGAATATTTTCCATGGGAGGACCACCGCTCCGGCACGCCTGCGGTCGTGCTGGACGTTCTGCGGCCGCGCCTGATCGAATGGGCAAACGGGGTTGGCGATTCGGCCACGCGACGTGAACGCTGGCAGCGGGCGACGATAGCCTTTGGCTTCGACGACCGCCTTTGGAACGAGGAACTCACGCTTCAACGCTATGAGTTAGTCTACGAAGCAGGCCTGGTCCAAGAGGCCGTAAGAGGGCGGGACGCAGGACCCCCGCCGCTGGTGCCCAGCAAGTCCATGGTCGCCGATCATCGCCGCATCGTGGCGACCGGCATTGCGCGGCTGCGCTCCAAGATCAAATACCGCCCAGTCGTCTTTGAGCTGATGCCGCCGGTCTTCACGCTTTTGCAGCTGCAGCGAACCGTGGAGGCGCTCGCCGGCAGGCTCATCCACAAGCCGAACTTTCGCCGACTGATCGAACAGCAGGAGCTGGTCGAGGAGACCGGAGAGGCCACCACTGAGACCGGCGGCCGGCCAGCGAAGCTTTTCCGTTTCCGCCACGCCGTTCTCGACGATAGGCTCATCGCCGGGACAAAATTGCCGCTGGCGCGGGGTTGACATCCCTTATACTCACAGCAAGTATATGCTGGTTATTTTCAGTTAGAGTATAAGCGGGAGGGGGTCGATGGGCGCCATGCTGCCTACGGCCGCGTTGCTCTACGAGCGCGTCCGACGAGTGATCCCGCCGATTGAATGGCCGGCTTTCGCAGAGGATATCGAGGCGATCCTTGCGCTGAAGCGCGAGCGCAACGCGATCATCCTGGCGCACAATTATCAGACGCCCGAGATCTTCCACTGCGTGGCCGACATCGTCGGCGACAGCTTGGCACTAGCCCGCACGGCTGCGACGGTCGAGGCGCAAGTCATCGTGCTGGCCGGCGTCCATTTCATGGCCGAAACGGCCAAGCTCCTCAATCCGGGCAAGACCGTGCTCATTCCGGATCTCAGCGCCGGTTGCTCGTTGGCGGACTCAATCACGGCAGAAGACGTGCGCTTGATGCGCCAGCGTTATCCCGGCGTTCCGATCATCACTTATGTAAATACGTCCGCCGAAGTGAAGGCCGAGTCGGATATCTGCTGTACATCCGGCAACGCCAAGGCGGTCGTCGAATCCCTTGGGGTTCTCCGGGTGATCATGTTGCCGGACGAATATCTGGCCCAGAATATCGCCGCTCAGACAGATGTGCAGATCATCGCCTGGAAAGGGCGTTGCGAGGTGCATGAGCGCTTTACACCGGCCGACATCCGCGAGTTGCGCGAAAGCCATCCCGGCGTGGTCGTGCTCGCCCATCCCGAATGCCCGCCCGACGTCGTGGCTGAAGCAGATTTTTCCGGCTCGACGGCTGCCATGTCCGACTATGTCGAAAGGCAAAGGCCGCCACGTGTCGTGCTGATGACGGAATGCTCAATGAGCGACAACGTCGCGTTAGCGCACCCAGAGGTCGAGTTCATCCGGCCCTGCAATTTGTGCCCGCATATGAAGCGGATCACGCTTGCCAACATCCGCACGGCGCTCGAGCAGAACCACCATGTCGTAACCGTCGAACCCGGGATCGCCGGGCGCGCGCGGCTAGCGGTCGAACGGATGCTGGCAGTTTGAGCGCCGACCTCCGCAGCTTCTTCGGGCGGCCCATCATCATCGGCGGCGGCATCGCCGGACTGATGACCGCGCTTCAACTGTCGCCGGAGCCGGTGCTTCTTCTGTCAAGGTCGCTGCTGGGAGCTGACAACTCGAGCACCTGGGCCCAGGGGGGCCTGGCTGCAAGTTTCGGCGAAGACGACGATCCGGCAATGCACCTGGCCGATACGGTTGCCGCCGGGGATGGTCTCTGCGACAGAGACGTGGCGAGCCGCATCCTCCAAGCCGCGCCCAAGGCCATAGAGGGGCTTGCGGGCTTTGGGGTTCGCTTTGACCGCACGCCGGAAGGATCACTGTGCCTCGGATTGGAGGCCGCACACAGCCGACGTCGCATCGTTCATGCGCATGGGGACGGCACCGGGCGTGAGATCATGCGTGCGCTGATCGCGGCTGTGCGTTCCACTCCGTCGATAGTTGTCGTGGAGGGCGTGGAAGCGCGCCGGCTCGCCGTGCGAGAGAATGCGATCCGAGGCGTCTGGGCGAGCTGTTCGATCGCACCTTTCTTCTTCGGCTCACGGCGGGTGGTTCTCGCCACCGGTGGCATCGGGGGACTGTTTCTCGACACCACGAACCCTTGGGGCAGTTGCGGACAAGGCCTTGCGCTTGCGGCCCGCGCTGGAGCTGTCCTAGCCGACCTCGAATTCATTCAGTTCCACCCGACCGCGCTTGACGGCCCAAAACGCCCTATGGCGCTGGTCAGCGAGGCTGTGCGAGGCGAAGGTGCTGCCCTGATCGATGAAACCGGCCAGGCTTTTCTCCAGAGCGTGCCCGGGGCGGAACTTGCGCCTCGCGATGTCTTGGCCCGCGCCGTGTGGAACCATCTTGCGGACGGCCACCATGTTTTTCTCGATGCCCGACAACGGCCAGGCCCGGCATTCGCTCGACATTTCCCGACAATCGCATCAGCCTGCCTTGGAGCGGGCATCAATCCCGCGCGCGATCTCATCCCCATTCGTCCGGCCCAACACTACCACATGGGTGGCGTTGCCGTGGACAGCTCGGGCAGGACCTCCGTCAAGGGGCTGTGGGCCTGCGGCGAAGTCGCTTCGACAGGACTGCATGGCGCCAACAGGCTCGCCAGCAATTCCTTGACGGAGGCAATCGTGTGCGCCCGCTGGGTCGCTGAAAGCGTCGCCGGAACGCCTGCGCGCAGAACAAGGCCTGCGTTTGCGAACGTTTACCCACCGCCCGCTCCGATAGCCGTGCGCGTTTTTCTGTCGCGCGCACTCGGCATCGTCCGGGATGGTCAAGCGTTGAAAGCAGCCGCGCGTGCCTTATTGCCGCTCGCCGAAAGCAAGGATGCGGTCTCGGATCCGGCGGCTGTCGGGCTAATGATTGCTGTTGCCGCCTTGTTGCGCGAAGAAAGCCGCGGCGCTCATTACCGGACAGATTTTCCTCATCATGCGACTGCCGCCCGACGGTCCGAAATCACGCTCGAAGCCGCCTTGGCGGCTGCGCGGGAACTCGGACACTCGCCAAGCTCCGAAGGTGCAAAGGGATGATGCTCTCACCGCTCCCCACGGTCCTGCTTGAGCCGCTTGTACGGGCATCTCTTCTTGAAGACCTTGGCAGAGCCGGCGACTTGACCACGGACGCCATCGTCCCGAAGGAATGCCAAGCGGGAACCGTGTTGGTGGCGCGACAGTCCGGAGTTGTCGCCGGCATCGATCTGGCGATGCTCGCTTTCGGCTTGATTGATCCTGGTGTCGAAATCTCCGTGGAGCGGGCAGACGGCTGCAATGTCGTGGATGGAGAGGTCATTGCATCAGTGGTTGGCCCGGCCCGGGCCATTCTCACAGCCGAAAGGACGGCACTCAATTTTTTGTGCCATCTGAGCGGCATCGCCACAGCAACGGCATCGATGGTCGCTGCGGTTCGTGGATATGGCGCGAAGATCGTCTGCACCCGCAAGACGACGCCCGGATTGCGGGCAGTCGAAAAGTATGCCGTGCGCGCAGGTGGCGGGTCCAATCACCGCTTCGGCCTGGACGATGCAATTTTGATCAAGGACAACCACATCGCCATCGCAGGCGGCGTCCGGCCAGCGCTCGAGCGAGCACGAAGAGCGGCCGGTCATCTCGTCAAGATCGAAGTCGAGGTCGATACTCTGGCCCAGTTGGAGGAGGTACTTGGCTTCGCTCCCGATGCGGTTCTGCTCGACAACATGTCCCTCCCCGATCTTCGCCGCGCCGTCGCAATGGTCGGTGGCCGCGCTATCACCGAGGCTTCTGGCGGGATCACGTCGCATACAGCGCGAGCGGTTGCCGCGACCGGCGTTGATCTGATTTCGGTCGGCCGACTCATCCACAGCGCGCCGATCCTGGATATCGGCCTCGACCATCGGGGCTCATGATTGTCTGAGTAACGAACAGGATTGGGTCAACTGTCCTTTCCGATCATCATAGTCAGATAGCAAAGACCCGCAAGACAGACCGGAGGAACAGCATGGAGATGCAAACGGCAAGTTCAACGCAGACACCGCCACAGGCCAAATCTCTTGACCCCCCTGACCCTGGAGCGTGGACCTTGGAGAAGGCTCAGGCACTTTACCATGCCCCCTTCAACAATCTCCTCTTCCTGGCGCAAACGGTGCACCGCCAGAATTTCGATCCAAACAAGGTCCAGCTCAGCCGGCTGCTCAGCATCAAGACCGGAGGATGCCCGGAGGATTGTGGCTATTGCAGCCAGTCGGCGCGTCACGAAACCGGGTTGGAGGCGTCCAAGCTGATGGATGTCAGGCGCGTCATCGCCGAAGCGACCAAGGCGCGTGATGCCGGCGCCACGCGTTATTGCATGGGCGCGGCCTGGCGAAACCCCAAGGCGCGCGACATGGATGCGGTGGTGGCGATGGTCGAAGGCGTCAAGGCGCTGGGCCTGGAGACCTGCATGACACTCGGCATGCTCGATCTTGAGCAAGCCGCTCGACTGAAGCAGGCGGGCCTCGACTACTACAACCACAACATCGATACGTCAGAACGCTACTATAGCGAGATCATCGGTACGCGGAGCTTTGCCGAGCGGCTCGAGACGCTTGACCACGTTCGCAAATCCGGCATCAAGGTCTGCTGTGGAGGCATTGTCGGCATGGGCGAGGAGCCGGTGGACCGGATCGACATGCTGGTGACGCTGGCCAATCTGCCGGAACATCCGCAAAGCGTTCCGATCAACATGCTGATCCCGATCGCCGGTACGCCGCTTGCAGACGCCAAGCCCATTGAGCCGATCGAATTCGTGCGCGTGATCGCGCTGGCGCGCATCATGATGCCGAAATCGCATGTCCGTCTGTCCGCCGGCCGCACCGCGATGACTGACGAGATGCAGGCGCTGTGCTTTTTTGCCGGCGCCAACTCGATCTTCTTCGGCGACACGCTGCTGACGGCGGACAATCCCGGTGAGGACAAGGATACCCTGCTGTTCCGGCGCCTTGGCATCGATCCGATGGAACTCGAGGCGCAATGAACGGGGCGCCGCTTGCCCGTTATGATGCGACCTTGCAGGGGCTAGCGCGCAAGGACCGGCTGCGGACGCTTTCGCCCCGCGCCGGGCTGGACTTCTCGTCGAACGACTATCTCGGGCTGGCCGCGTCCAGAAGACTTGGCGATGCGGTTGTGGCGGCGATTGCGCGGGGCACGCCGGTTGGCGCCACCGGGTCGCGGCTGTTGCGCGGCAATGCACCGGAACACGAGCAGCTCGAGGCAGACGCGGCGGCATTCTTTGGAGCCGACCGCGCGCTGTTCTTCGGCAGCGGCTACATCGCCAACTTCGCTCTGCTGAGCGCCCTGCCGCAGAAGGGCGATCTTTTGGTTGTCGATCAGCTCGCCCATGCCAGCATGCATGAGGGTGCGCAGGCCGGGCGCGCACAGTTCGTGCTGGCCGCGCACAACGACGCCACCGCTGTCGAGGATGCGATTACACGTTGGCGCGTCGCAGGCGGCATGGGATGCGTCTGGATCGCGGTGGAAAGCCTTTACAGCATGGATGGCGACTGCGCGCCTTTGGAGAGCCTGGTCGCACTTGCCGATCGGCACGGCGCATTCATCGTCATTGATGAGGCGCATGCCACCGGCGTCTGGGGACCGGATGGCCGGGGGCTTGCCGCCGATTTCGAGGGCCGCGACAACATCATAGCGCTCCACACCTGCGGCAAGGCGCTCGGCGCATCTGGTGGGCTCGTCACCGGGCCGAGGGCACTGTGCGAATATCTGATCAACCGTTGCCGGCCATTCATCTACGCAACCGCGCCATCGCCACTGATGGCGGTCGTGGCGCGCGAATCACTCGCAATGCTCGCCGACGAGCCTATGCGGCGTGTTCAGCTGCATGAACGCGTCGCCAGCGCCGGCCGGTTGGTCAATCGCTGGGGTGTGACACCAAGTGGCTCTCAGATCCAGCCCTTAGTAATCGGCGATGTCAGGCGCACCATGGCAGTGGCGGCGCGCCTGCAGGCCCGCGGCTTCGACATACGCGGCGTTCGTCCTCCGACCGTGCCCGAGGGCACGTCGCGGCTGCGCATCTCACTGACGCTCAATATTGGCGAAGCCGACATTTCCGCCATGGTCGAGGCGCTGGTCGAGGTGTTGGCCGAAACATCACCGGAGGCGATATGACCCAACGCATCGTCATCACCGGAACGGATACCGGAGTTGGCAAGACCGTGTTTGCGGCTGGGCTCGCCGGTTTGCTGGACGGCTTTTACTGGAAACCGGTGCAATCGGGCCTCGACGGCGAGACCGACAGCGAGGTTGTCGCGCGGCTTGCCGGCTTGCCCTCAGAGCGCGTGCTGCCGGAAGCCTACCGCTTGCGGAGCCCGCTGTCGCCGCATCGTTCGGCCGAGATCGACGGCGTGGCGATCAAGGCTGCCGATCTTGCTTTTCCCGTCCTACCGACGCCGCTCGTCATCGAAGGCTCCGGCGGCCTAATGGTGCCGCTCAACCGGCGCACAAGGTTAATCGACATCTTCGCTGAATGGCGGCTGCCCGTTATTCTGTGCGCCCGCACCACACTCGGCACCATCAACCACACCTTGCTATCGGTCGAGGCGCTCCGCGCCCGCTCCATCCCGTTGGCGGGCATCGCTTTCATCGGCGATGAGATGGCCGATACGCAACGGACCATCGTGGAATTCAGCGGTGCCCCGCAGCTCGGCAGGCTGCCGCACCTCGATGTGCTGACGGGGAAAACACTGAGGGACGCAATGGTTGCCGGCTTTGCCTTCGCCTCGATTACTGGAGGTGACTGATGTCGCAGTCTCATGTGTGGCATCCCTTCACCCAGCACGCACTCGAGCCTGCGATCCCAGAAATCGTCCTGACTGAGGGCGCCTATCTCCACAGGGCCGACGGCGCCCGCATCCTGGACGCCATCTCCTCCTGGTGGGTCGTCACACATGGCCACCGCCATCCCCGCATCATGAAGGCAATCGAGACAACCGCGTCGAGCCTCGACCAGATTATCTTTGCGGGCTTCACGCACGAGCCGGCAGAGCGCTTGGCCAAGGCGCTTGTCGGCCTCGCTCCCGCTGGACTCGACTGGGTGTTCTATTCCGACAGTGGCTCGACCTCAGTCGAAGTCGCGCTGAAGATGGCGCTCGGTTATTTCCGCAACATCGGCGCGCCGCGCTCTCGCATCGTCGTCATGGAGCATAGCTATCATGGTGACACGATTGGAACGATGAGCGTCGGTGCGCGTGGCGTCTTCAACGCCGCCTATGAACCCTTGCTGTTCGAGGTCGACATCATCCCCTTTCCGGCCGCGGGGCACGAGCAGGAGACTCTGGATCGTTTCGAGGCTGTGACCCGCGATCGACGAGCCGCAGCCTTGATCGTCGAGCCGCTGGTGCTGGGCGCCGGCGGCATGCTGATGTATCCAGCATCGGTTCTGGCCGAATTGAAGAAGATCACTGAGGCCTCCGGCTCGCTGCTGATCGCCGACGAGGTGATGACCGGCTGGGGACGCACCGGAACCATGTTCGCCTGCGAGCAGGCATCGATTTCTCCAGATATCCTGTGCACCTCCAAAGGCTTGACCGGCGGCACCATCCCGCTGGCCGTAACGCTTGTCACCGATGCCATCTTCCGGGCGCACTATTCCGAGGACCGGAAGAAGACGTTTTTCCATTCGAGCTCCTACACCGCCAATCCGATTGCCTGTGCGGCAGCACTCGCCAATGTCGAGATCTGGCGCGACGAGCCAGTGGCCGGGCGGATCACGGCCTTGAGCGTGATGCAGGCCGTCGGGCTGCAACGCTTTCGGGACAATCCATATTTTGCCGACTGTCGAGCCACGGGAACGATCGCGGCGCTCGACCTGCGAACCGGTTCAGCAGGTTATCTCGCCGAGATTGGTCCGAAGCTGCGCGCTTTCTTCCTCGAGCGCGGCCTACTTGTGCGCCCGCTCGGCAATGTCCTCTACCTTCTGCCACCCTATTGCATCGCAGGCGACGAGCTCGAACGACTATATGACGCCATCGAGGAGGCCGGGGAACGCTTCGGGTCAAGGCCATGAGCAAGTCGTCGCGCATTCTCGGACTTGGCCATCACGTGCCTGGGCGCAAGGTGGCCAATGCCGAGATCGAGAGCAATCTCGGCCTCGAGCCGGGCTGGATCGAAAGGCGTACCGGAATCCGTTCGCGCTTCTGGGCAACGGACGAAGACACGCTGTCGGGTCTTGCCACCCGGGCTGGCGACATGGCGCTGGTGAACGCCGGTATTGCGCGCCACGACATCGGTCTGCTGTTGCTTGCCACCTCGACGCCCGACCATCTTCTGCCGCCAAGCGCGCCGCTGGTCGCACACAAGCTTGGCCTTGGCCGCGCAGGCGCGGTCGATCTGACCGGCGCCTGCGCCGGCTTCATCTATGCGCTCATGTTTGCGGACGGGTTCACCCGCCTGCATGGCAAACCAGCGCTGGTCATCGCCGCCAACATCCTCAGCCGCCGCATCAATCCAGCCGAGCGCGCGAGCTCAGTCTTGTTCGCCGATGCCGCCGGCGCCCTGGTGATCGGTCAGTGCGATGATGCTGATCGGGGCATTCTCGGTGCCTCGGTGGCTTCGGACGGCTCGCGCTACGGGCTGATCCAGATTCCCGCAGGAGGAAGCAACACGCCGTTCCATGGCGACCTCGACCTCGGGCAGACCCGGATGACGATGACCGACGGGCCCGAAGTGTTCGCAAAGGCCGTCGAGATGATGACCGATTGCTCGACAGCCGCGCTAGCCACTGCGGGAGTGCGGCCACACAATGTCGGCCGGTTTGTGCCGCATCAGGCCAATACTCGGATTTTCGGCGCGGTCGGAAGAAACCTCGGCATTGCGGACCAAGCAATTGTCAAGACGATTGCCGAATACGGCAACTCTTCGGCCGCGACGGTCCCGCTGTCGCTCTCGCTCGCCAACCAGATGAAGCCATTCCAGCCAGGAGAGAAAATCCTTCTGGCGGCGGCGGGTGCGGGTCTCAGCGGCGGCGCTCTCGTGGTTGGAATCTAGCCGGCCGGCTCACGCGCGCAGGATTGGTCATGAATGGCAATAGGAGCAACAGAACCAATGCCAAAAAATGGCCTTCTGAAGCTCGACATGACCAAGCTGACGCAGCACGACCCGTGCGAGCCTCTGGATGAGTTCAAATGCAACACCCGTTGCACCAATCGTACCATCTGAATAAAGCTCAATTACAAAGGGTGAGCCGCCCCATATATGTCGGATACCCGACATTGCTCACATAAAAGGCTCGATGCTTACACGCTCTTTGCTGGCTGCTCTTTGCTGTCTTCTCTTTTCTCTTTGCTCTTTGCTCTTCCGTCTTGACTAGCAGGAGCCTGCGGCTTATCTCATTGCCGCGTTAGCACTCGCTTCGGCTGAGTGCTAGGCATGCTCCGGCAACGGAGCACCGTTCAACATCCGCACCAAGGAAATCCAAAAATGGCAAAGTCGAATTTCCGGCCGCTGCATGACCGCGTGGTCGTACGCCGGGTCGAATCCGAATCCAAGACCGCCGGCGGGATCATCATCCCGGATACGGCGAAGGAAAAGCCGCAGGAAGGCGAGATCATCGCCGTCGGCTCCGGCGCTCGCGACGAAGCCGGCAAGCTGGTCCCGCTGGACGTCAAGGCCGGCGACCGCATCCTGTTCGGCAAGTGGTCGGGCACCGAAGTCAAGCTCAATGGCGAAGACCTTCTGATCATGAAGGAATCCGACATTATGGGCATCATCGGCTGATTATCGGCCTCACCGTCAACTGAATTTCGGGCTTGATCGCAAGCCCCTGCCAGGAGCTAAAAAATGGCTGCCAAAGACGTAAAATTCTCCCGCGACGCGCGCGAGCGCATGCTTCACGGCATCAACATCCTCGCCGACGCGGTGAAGGTGACCCTCGGCCCCAAGGGCCGCAACGTCGTCATCGACAAGTCGTTCGGCGCACCGCGCATCACCAAGGACGGCGTCACCGTCGCCAAGGAAATCGAACTTTCCGACAAGTTCGAAAACATGGGCGCGCAGATGATCCGCGAAGTTGCTTCGAAGACCAACGACATCGCCGGTGATGGCACCACGACCGCGACCGTCCTGGCGCAGTCGATCGTCCAGGAAGGTAACAAGGCCGTTGCCGCCGGCATGAACCCGATGGACCTGAAGCGCGGCATCGACTTGGCCGTGACCGAAGTGGTCGCGGCTCTCGGCAACGCTGCCAAGAAGATCAAGACCTCCGAGGAAGTTGCCCAGGTCGGCACGATCGCCGGCAATGGCGACGAGTCGGTCGGCAAGATGATCGCCGAAGCGATGCAGAAGGTCGGCAATGAAGGCGTCATCACGGTTGAAGAAGCCAAGACCGCCGAGACCGAGTTGGAAGTCGTCGAAGGCATGCAGTTCGACCGCGGCTATCTCTCGCCCTACTTCGTCACCAACGCCGACAAGATGGTTGCCGAGCTCGAGGACGTCTACATCCTCCTGCACGAGAAGAAGCTGTCCAACCTCCAGGCCATGCTGCCGGTTCTCGAAGCCGTCGTGCAGACCTCCAAGCCGCTGCTCATCATCTCGGAAGACGTCGAAGGCGAGGCTCTGGCCACGCTGGTCGTCAACAAGCTGCGCGGTGGCCTGAAGATCGCCGCCGTCAAGGCGCCGGGCTTCGGTGATCGCCGCAAGGCCATGCTGGAAGACATCGCCATCCTGACCGGTGGCCAGGTCATTTCGGAAGACCTCGGCATCAAGCTCGAGAATGTCGGCCTCAACATGCTCGGCCGCGCCAAGAAGGTGTCGATCTCCAAGGAGAACACCACCATTGTCGACGGCGCCGGCAAGAAGGACGAGATCCAGGGCCGCGTTGCCCAGATCAAGCAGCAGATCGAAGAGACCACGTCGGACTACGACAAGGAGAAGCTGCAGGAACGTCTGGCGAAGCTCGCGGGCGGCGTCGCGGTGATCCGCGTCGGCGGCGCGACGGAAGTCGAAGTCAAGGAAAAGAAGGACCGCGTCGACGACGCCCTCAACGCGACCCGCGCGGCCGTGGAAGAAGGCATCGTTGCAGGCGGCGGCGTCGCACTGCTGCGCGCTTCGGCCAACATCAAGGTGACCGGCGTCAATGCCGACCAGGCTGCCGGCATCAACATCGTTCGTCGTGCACTGCAGGCTCCGGCCCGTCAGATCGCTTCGAACGCAGGTGCGGAAGCTTCGATCGTTGCCGGCAAGATCCTCGACAACAAGGGCGCGACCTACGGCTACAACGCCCAGACCGGCGAATATGGCGACATGATCGCCATGGGTATCGTCGATCCGGTCAAGGTCGTTCGCACTGCCCTCCAGGACGCGGCCTCGGTCGCCGGCCTGCTCGTCACCACCGAAGCCATGATCGCGGAGGCTCCGAAGAAGGAGTCAGCTGGCGGCGGCATGCCTGGCGGCATGGGCGGCGGCGGTATGGGCGGCATGGGCGGGATGGGCGGTATGGATTTTTAATCCAGCCCCTATCAACTTACAGCGGACAGGGCGGCAGCAATGCCGCCCTTTCCTTGTGTGCCGAACATGATCGAAACCTTGGAGTGCGTCCCGAGGATCTCGTTCGAGCCTCACCGCATGGTCGAGAATTAGGATCTTGTCTGATCGAGCAATTCGCGGGCTCAACCTGGTCAAACCGGCGCCCCCTACGAACTGCCCGATCCTTGAGGATTCCGCTGCGCGACAATCACGATGATTCATTCAGTTGGTAGCTATAGGCGGTGAATCATGAGGGGCATTGAGGAGCGTGGCAAGGCGCCCATCTCGGCATTTAACTCCATCGAGCGTGATATCAGGGACAATTCTCTCATCGGAACCGGCGGCTGGCGTTGAAGGACCCGGTGAATCATCCTGATCTATAGTGGAGCAGACGCGCTCTGAGCCTCAAGAGCGTTTCCTCCTCTGAGTATCCTTGATCTGCCGCTGGACATTCTCGTTGATATTGCTGAGCGGCTCAGCCCGATGGATCTGCTGAGGATTTCGCACACCAATCAAGAGCTGCGTGTCGCCGCGATGATAGTCGCAACGCCTCAAGAAAGGCGGATTCAGGTTCAGGCCATCTGTGGCAGCCCTTGCACCGGGCTCCAGCAACGTCTCGTCGTCGTGGCCGAGGGGCCTCGTGACCCCGACGACTGCGCTTCGGCCTTGTGGGGCCTCGGAGCGGGCGTGGCAGCGCTTGCACCCGAGCGCGGCGTCTCATCCTCCTCGCCGAAGACCATTGCCCTGGAGGGCCTCGGAGCAGGCGTGGGTGGCGGACATAGCAGCCTGTCCCATACCTATGAATACGTTTGGCTGAAGCAGACCGATGGCTGCGCGTCGAAGCCGAAGCCGTCGAGTTCGCGGACAAACGGGAACTGCGCGATCTTGCTCGACATGAGCGTGTCGAGCTGGTCGCGGATCGCCGTCAACTTCAGCCGATCCAGGATTGCGATCAGCAGGTCATGATCTAGGGTCGTCATCACCAGCTCCCTCCGGCCACCGCTCCGTACTCGGCGAGTGGCCGCAGCAAGGTGGCCGGGGGTGATCTTGATCCGCTCGGCGCGCACCGGCCCTTCGAAGCCGGCAACGCCGACAAAAGGCTCTGTCGCAAACCTGGAAATGGGGTGTGAACGGCCATTTCGGCCTGTCCGTCAGGCAGCGAGGAGATCGAAACAGCGATCGACAGACTTGTAGGCATACCTCGCCTGTCGCTTGCCCATCATGTGGATCATCTCGATGCCGGAGAGGATAACCACGTCGTTCGCATGCGACTTGAAGCCGAGCATGGATCGAATGCGGCTTGATACGCCGGTGATCCTGTTCGATCCGATTGTTGAGATGCCGGCTATTGCGGAGCGGATCGGCTTCAGCGGTCGCCGCGATCGCTGCCGCAGCCGGCTTTCAGCGTCGCAGGAAAGGATTGCTTCGTGATTGGTCTGGCTGCCGTCGATGACGATGCGCTCCGGCCGGCCATGGCGCGTCAGCGCCTTGCGGAGGAAGCGTTGGGCCGCCACCTGGTTACGGTTTTCGCTAAAGAAGAACTCGACCGTATCGCGGAGGATGTCGATAGCGCGGTAGATATACCGCCGCGGACCTTGATGTACGTCTCGTTTGCTGCCGACCACACGCTTGCGCCGGTTGAAGCGCTCCAGCAGCTGCGGCGAGAAGTGGGCGACCCAGCGATGCACAGTGGAGTGGTCGACCTCCAACGCGTTCGGCCATCATCTCTTCCAGATCGCGCAGGCTCAGAGTGTAGGCCAGGTACCAGCGCACGCACAGCAGGATCACCGACTGGTCGAAATGGCGGCCCTTGAACATCACGTGCTCCTCCACAGCTGAGGCGTTTTTCTTGCCATGCTCGCTTACAAAAAGGTTTGCGACAGAGCCGTTCGAACCGCATGCCGACACCATCGTCAAGGGCGGCCGCGGTGTCCATTATGGCCACAAGCTCAACCTGACGACGGCAGGCAGTCTGTTCTTTCAATTTAGACCAACTATGCGGATGCCGCCTCAGTCAATTCAAGAATGTAACCAATGCCGCGCATGGTCGTGATACGTGGCGTTGCACCTGACCTACTCAGGTGTCCACGTAAGCGATAGATTCCGACTTCAAGCGCGTTGGCAGATACCTCGTCGTTGAACGAATAGAGGTGATCTTCCAACTGCGCACGAGGCACGATGCGGCCTGCACGGATAAGCAGATGCTCTAAAATACATAGTTCGCGGCGTGCGATCTTCAGAGGATGACCCGAGACGGAAACCTGTCGGCCGATCGGATCGAAATTGAGATTGCCAAATACAACGATGGGGTCGGTCACCTGTGTCGACCGGCGCAGAATGGCTCTCATTCTGGCGATGAGCTCATCGAAAGAGACGGGCTTGAGCAGAAAGTCGTCCGCGCCACCGTTGAAAATTGCAATCCGCTTCTCGAGATCGTTGATGCTACTCATAATGAGGGTTGGAACTGAATGCCCGTTGCTCCTTAGCTGTCTCAGCCAGCCCAAGCCATCGCCATCTGGCAGAGCCAACTCCAGCAGGAGAATTTCATAGGTTGCGCAACAAAATGCCCTCGAAGCCTGTTCCAGGTTGCCAACTACATCAACGGCAAAACCGCTATCCCCGAGCGCAACTCGCACAGCGCGCGTAAGATCCACATGATGATCAATGAGCAGCGTTCGCATTTCACGTCCTATCAAGGTCGGACAGGTCACCGTCCGCTGTAAGACCGGGGCGACAGCGGAAGTCGCGCAACTCTTCGTAGTGTTCGTAACGCTCTTTCCGATGGGTGATCGCGGGAGCATGCAAGCCGCACGCCTGCAATAGTCGGGGATGGAACACGTGAAGACCTGTTGACGGGCTGAAACCGTCGGTCGGCGGGCCCACAATGCCACCGACTCTGCCTGCGATTTCTCTGCGCATCGATCCTCCTATGGGTTGCGTCGCAACATCCAGCTGAGGTCGCAAGGGCAGGTTGCGGCTTTGTTCATTGAGAGGACCCCTGGAGGCAATACCAGGAGGATTCCCTATATGGCACTTCCCGATTTGCCACCGGTCATTCCGAACCACGTTCGGCGGCTTTGAAGACACTCATTGAGCGCGGCTAGGTAAATCAAGGGTACGACCTGCCGGGTGTCGATGCCGCTTTTGAAGCAGGCATCGGCACCAGCTCGGTGAGCGTCGCCCGCGCAATTCAGCGGACGCGCTCGATACGCGCAGTCGAATCGTGCCGCAACTTGCCGCGCCGACAGGACGCCCGAAGAGTTCAGACTTGTGACCGAAGGTCTACGCCCAGTCCTCCTCCCATTATCCACCTCCCTCAAATCAAAGTGGACGTTCAATCTGAACAAATTACGCCATCGTATCACAAACGACTTACCGATCCCCGACGTGCTCTAGCCTTAGTGCTTGTTAAGAAGGTCGGCTACTGTCTCTCCGCGTCGCCGGGCATCGGCGGCGAGCCACACCTCCCCCACCTCATACACTTCGCCGTGGGTACTGAACGGCACAATGACGTCAATGGCAGCCGACAGCAGGTCAAGAAGCGTGTGGTCTTCCACAGCAGCTCCTTGCGGGCTGCTCTTGACGAGTGAAAAGAGCTTTTTAAAGCCTTGGACCGGATCCGCCCCATGAATCGTTGATATTGATCCCGCATGGCCGGAGACGACTTCGCTAAGGTAGGCCCAAGCAGCATCATCGCGCATCTCGCCAAGCAATATTCGATCAGGGCGCATGCGCAAGCTGGCTTGCAACAGTTGCTCGGCTGTCACCGCACCTACGCTTGCTCGGTCCTTCGGATAGAGTAACCGGACATGGTTCTCGTGCGGGATTGCAAGTTCGAGCGTGTCCTCGATACTTATCAGCCTCTCTTGCGGGGGTATAGCGTTGATCAAAGTCTTGCTCATTGTCGTTTTGCCGCTTCCAGTAGGTCCGCAAAGCAGCATCGTGAGCCGCCCGCAAACGCATGCCCGCAAAAATTGCTCCAAGTCACCATGGTCGTAGTGCTGAAGAATCGTTTCGTCCTGCCGCTCTTGGCGCTCCTTTCGTGACCGCCATTGATTCCAACGCGAGTATTCGTAGCGAGAAGAAACTTCCTTGAGTTCGGTCACACGACTTGAGGGACGCCGTATCGTCAGGCTTATTGTTCCTGAGGGAACAGCGGGCGGCAAACAGATCTGCAGCCGCTCTCCGTTCGGCAGCTCAGTCGCACAGAGGGGGCTTTGCGGTCCGACATCTTGCTTGCGCAGCGCTCCAGCGAGGATCGCGATGTCCTCCAGATCGTCATAAGATAGCGGCAGCGGATGTTTCGTGAAAATGCCGGCCTGTCGGACAAAGGCTTCCCCAGGCCGGTTGATAGCGACCTCTTCGGTCCTTGGCTCCTCAAGCCATTTCAAAACAGGGTTGAGAAGCAAACGCAATTGAGGGTCAGCCTCCGGTCGCATTGTTGTCTCTCCGGCGTTGGCGATGTTGGGGGGCTGGCGCCACGGCGATCGGTCTAAGATCGTATACATCTGAGAAATCGAGGTCCCGAGCCACAAAGATGGATACAGCATCTCCCTGGTTTTTCTTCAGAGTTGGCGGAACGTTGATCGTTGCTCTAAGGGTCGTGTCAACGGCTTGTCCGGCGTTGCTCTGGAAGCTGTTGATGCCGCTTCCTCCACCTGAGCTGCCAGCGTATTGACCGGCGGCCTGAAACGCGCCTTGAATGACGCTCATGAGCATTGCTCCGCCAAAGCGCTGCCAGAAGTGATTATCCACCGTGCCAGGCATTCCGGAGCGGCCGAGCTCGTCAGCGCCCGGCGACGCTAGCGAAACGAGGGCATGGTCAGGCGTTTCGATGCGCGTCCACAGCACGAAGACACGCGCATCCCCCTGTTGGAGACCACGCTGGATCTCGCCAATCACGGTCGTCCCGCGATCCAAAAGCACCACGTTGTTGGTGGCGCCGCGGACGTCTTTAGGTAAGACGCACTTCACATAACCCGGTAAATTTGTGTCGACTGCCGTTTGCAAAATGCAGGGAATTATCGTTCCTTGGGTAATCACGAGATCAGGGTGCGGCAAAAGTGTGGCCCGGCTTGGCTCCTGTATATCTGGTTTCAATCGCCCCGTCAGATCGCCAGCGTCTGAAATCTCATGCGAGGTCGCGGGAGCATCCCTATGGTTGTCTTCGCTCCGCTGACCGTCGTTGGGCATTTGACCGCTGCCACTGTAGGCGAAAATTGGTGTTTCCTCCGGCGGCGGATCAGCTGGCGCCGAAGGCGGCGTGGATGGCGCAGAATCTCCTGCCTGCGCCGCCTGTACGGGTGCTGGAGCTTCGGGAGCAATCTCAATCGGCACGGGGCGGAATGGCTCGGCGTCGGCGACAATTGGAGGTTTTGGCTGAGTTGGCTCGTCTTGTGTGCTGGGACGACCGCCGAGCCAGATGAGCGATAGAGATGAGATGAGAACAAGAGCAGCGACGGCCAACTTCTGCAATCCCGAAACATGCCGGCGGGCCGGCTCCGAGACCATCGATCCTGAGGCATGGACATCATGTCCCGACTGTGGGCCGGTTTCATTCATCGGCCGGGCCTTTCAAAACGCGCCACACGTCGGGTGTCACTGTACCGGTCCCTGGCGCTCGTCCCACAGGGTCATAAGCCCTGTTGAAAATGGACAAGACCGTATTGCCATCTCTCAGACGCCATTCCCGGGCGACTGCGGATACTTCAACATAGTCTCCTTTGACCGTGTAATTGGCAGCGGCTTCCTTGCCGTCGGGATTGATAATGTAGAGGGAGGGTATGCGGGAATTGCTTGCGAAGCCAAATACGGTGGTAAAGCCATTATCGAAAACTTCCAGCGGCGCCAGCGATCGATCGCCCTTTGCGACGTAGTGAAAATTGCTTTCGTCCGGACTGGTAGTTGCGGCGGGCCGATTCAACAAATCCTGAACTCTCTCGTCGCGCAGCACTTTCGCCCGGGCCTGACCAAGAATCGAGCGCCTTTCTGCGTCCTTTCTCTGAGCAGCAGCCTCATCAGCAGGATAGGTGAACTGCACACTGTAGTATAGGTCAGGTTGCTGCTCATCGAGTTTCGGCATCGCTCTCGTTGAAATACTGAAGACGTATCTCCGTGTACCCGACTCACTCTCGGCCAGCACGATGACCGGCTGCGGCGGGAGCATCCGGCTAGCCTTAAAAAAGAGATAGTTGGCGCGCGGGAGCGCAGCCAGGTCTTTGCTATTGGAAACGGCCACGGCTGCGACTGTCTCGTTGGCCGCGAATGTGACAACCAGCGTTGCCCCCACTGCGGTAGACAGGCGCACCACTTCGTCAGGACGGTAAGCCAGGTAGCGCATGCGCGCATCATGCTTGCCGGCAAGTGGTGTGTCTTCCGCGGACGCTTCCATCGTTAAGAAGAGTGAACAGACCAGCGCGAGAAACGCTCTTTTTGTCATGGCTGCACATAGCCCAGGTTCGATACGCTATCTTCCGAGCTTTGATAGGAAGTGACGAGTAGACCTCCCGGATTGGTGAGCCTCGATTGCCCAGGCAGACCCGTCAAGCGCTCGTAGCGGATGGTAGCTGTCCAGGTGGTCACTATCGGCATCTGCCCATCGACAACAAGCGAACGTTTGTAACGGATCTGTTGAACGTCCGGACTGATGTCGTTTGAAGAAATATGCCCGACCTCGAGCTTGCCGCGTTTGCCGACCGTGACTTGCGGCGAGGTGGGATTCGGATAGTTGAAGAAATCTTGATATTGCTGTCGCACAGCCGGCGCGCTGAAACTGGATACGAGGTCATAGGCGTATTGGGCTGTATCTGCTGTGTACCCCTCGCGCAGGCGTACATATTCCCACAGCGAAGCATTTATGACGGCTCGGTCTTGGGTTGCCGGCAGTCGAGAGACTGACACTTCGCTGTCGACGGTCCCATCCGGCCGGACCCAGAGGAACACAGGTACGAGCTTGGCCAACGGGACCATGGCAGCAATGGTAAATGCCTGGGCAACATTTCCTAGGACCGCCGCTGCGGCAAAGGCTATCAGGGCCTTTGACAGGCGCCGCGCAGACTTCGCTCGTGAAGTTTGAAACGCTTCCACCTTCTTATAGTGGGCGGCTAGCGTTTCTCTCTCCACCAGAAGGGCATGTTCAGGAACTTTCACTTTGGCTCTTCCGCGCATTCGACCTGAAGATCCTCAGGGGTGGTTTCCCATTGTCCCACGTTCAGTTGGAATGGGGCACCCGCGCATGTCGCAAGCCCATGGCTCGTCTTGCAGGCGGCCAAAGCGAGGATTGACAGAAGTAGGCAATATTTCATGTTTTTGGCACCGAGCTTGTCGATTGATTAAGCACCCGCCGTTTTGGCAAAGTGGCGATTGAGGCTATTAAGAGGTCGGTTCGCACCTCCCCAAGAGCCGCCGGCGATGCTGCTGGCGATCGTCGGAAGCGCGACGATCAGAGCGTCACCAGCTAGGAAAAGCATGTCGAGCTCGTAAAGCCCGATGATCTTGGCTGCTGTCGTGCCCGAGAATTTGATCATCAAAAGCATGGCTGCCAGCGAGACTGCTTCGGCAGCGATTACTATCGTTGCAACGATGTTGAGGAGGAGAAGCAGCAGCCCGTACGAGAGCAGTTGGCCGATCCATCTGGTGGCTATGTCTCGAGTGTGATCAAAAAGGTAGCCTACAAGGACCAGGGGGCCGATCGTCAAGAGCACCTTCGTCAGAATTCCAACGGCATCGTAGATCTCGAACGCTGTCCACAGCGCGCCGTAGAAAATCCATTGCGCTCCCTCGAAAGCAAGTATGTCCTGGCCGTTCATAGGCCCAATTTCGGAAGCAATCAGCTGAAAGACATACTGGCTTGAAGCAAACATGAGATCGAGCTTCTGGGGGATTCCGATGAAGGGCAAGTCGCTGCCACTGATGTCGTGAGCCAACCTCGGAATCGTGTCGTCGAAGAGCGCTTCAATGTACTGCTGATAGTTGGCCTGCCCTAAGATAAGGGCGACGACAATCGACACCATGATTACGCGCGAGATACCCCCGCGCGCATCGACTTGACCACGCATGACCAGACAGCCTTGGATTATTATCCAGAGCGTGACACACGCAACCAGAGGCGCACTGACCGCCGCTTGGACGTTTTCAAGCACTTTGTGCAGCCCGGACGTGAAGGCCCCATGAAAGATCGTGTGTATAGTCGTGAATGGCGCGGGAATTTTGAAATTCATGGCGTGAGCCTGATGTGTCCCTGATCAGCGCAGCTGAGCCTGATGAACTCTGTGTGGTTTACGGGAGGATGCTAAACATATTAGCGGTGTCCTGATGTTCGCGACGCTGCGTGGCGGCCTCCTCCACGGCGTGAAGGCTCCCTTGTGCAGTGGCCATTGTCAGCAGACTCGTGGCCTGGACATTTTGGATCATCGCATCGTGAATCTGCTTGAGGACCAGACCGTTGGTCACGGTGGCCTGCATAATATTTCCCGAGCGGGAAAGCTGACCAAGCGTGCCGGCGTTATCCTTAAGGCGCTTGTCCATCATGCCCAAAGTGTCGGCTGCAATAGCTGCGGCATTGGCGGCCCCGGCGATTTGTCCCTGTAACAGTTTCGCTTCTGAATCGGTGCCGTTGACTATCCGATTTGGGTCCTTCGCAATGTTACGGGCCATAATCGAAGCTGGCGCCCGAGCATCAAACATCTGCTCCTCCAGCTTATTGCTCGACGGGTAGTGATTTCCTTGGTTCAGTGAGCTTAGCAGTCCCGTGACAGCGAATGACGACGTTAGAATTGTCACCATTTCAATCGTGGTAGCGAGCGTCTCGATTGACCTCTCAAGGATCGCCGCATTGGAAAGCGCTGTTAAGGTCGCTTGTGTTTCTGTTACAGGGTCGCTGACGATAAATTGCGAACGGGCCTGTCCGTGAAGCAGAAGGGAAGCAGCAAGGGTCGTTACTGCAAGTTTGGCAAATTTCATGAATATTCCTCCGTCAGTCTTGAACTTCGTGGTACCGGGCCATGAACTTGTCGAGCCACCCACTTGGGGCGTCTCCGTGCTGGTTACGAAGCTGGTCGGCAAAGCGCACTGTGTTGGCCCGCCCCGAGAGTACGGCTACGTACTCGCGCATCTGCCCAAGATCGAATTCGCAAACAATACTCCCGCTATCGCGCTTGAGCAAAAACTTGCGGCTGCCGATTGCCATTCCCTGGCGGATTGCCTCGAACTCCTGCGCAGTGCACTTCAAGCCATCGACATACGCAGAGCGGTCCGCCGTCGGTGATGGGTAGAAAATTTTCGTCATACATTGCGCAACGAGACTAGCTCCGAGAGGCGATTCCAGAACGTGTTCAGGCTGCTGCGTTGCGAGTATCAACATGCCGTTGTTTTTGCGGACCGTGAGCAAGAACTTGTCGATAACGGCCGAGAATTGGGGGTTGAGTAGATAGAATCGAAATTCGTCGCAGCTCATGACGAACCGGCGACCATCGACGATAGCGCCCACTCGATGCAGAAGGTATGCGGCGGCCGGTGCACAGACCTCCTCATATTCCAGGAGCTGCGTCATGTCGAAGCCCGTAATGGAGGCATCCAGCCTTACTTCGTCCACGTCGCCGTCAAAGGCCCATCCAAGCGCCCCCCCTCTACACCACCGCTGCAGCCGTGCTCCTGCGCCCTCGGAGGGGCTGTGCAATAGGAACTCGCGCAGGCCCGCAAGTGAGCGCATAGGGGGTTCGAACGAAAGCTGACGAACAATGCCGCGTTCCAGCCGACGGCTTTCCTCCGGCGAGATCGGTCCACGGCCGTCACTCTCGATCAGGGCCATCAACCACTCGCGCAGAAAGTCCCGGGAGGCGGAGGTGTTGTCCAGTCCACGCAGAGGGGCCAAGCCGCTCGGAGCGCCTCTGCGCAACGCAAGATATGTCCCTCCCGTGGCTCGCACCAGCAGTTCACCACCCCGATCCTTGTCGAAGAAGACGATCGCACCATTGCGATCGACCAAGCTTTGCTCAAGCATCGCGAGGACAAAGGTCATCAGCGTCGTCTTGCCTTTGCCAACGGGCCCGAATATTGCCGTCATGCCGACGTCATTCTCATGGGGGATGTAGTCGAAAGAAGTTCCACCGTTTGTGCGAAAGCGCGCAACAGCATTGCCCCAGTGGCCGGAACTGGAACCGCTTGGGAAGTTCTCAAATGAGACGAGCCCGGCAAAATTGTGTGAGGTGATCGCCCCCGGGCGCGTGCGCCACCTGTTGTTCCCCGGAAGTTGGGACCAATATGCGGCCTCCATGCCGATGCCCTCTTGGACGATAACGGCGCCCGCGTCGGCCAGCCGTGCGCGGGCACTTGCTGCGCGATCTGCAAGGCTATTGAGGCTGTCGGCATAGACGCACAGGCTCAGATGATGCGAACCCATCACGAATTCGTTGCTGGCCAGTGCGTCCTCTGCCTCGGCAAGTTCATTGATCTGGGTGAGAGCCTTGTCGCCGGCACTCGTCATCTGGCTGGACTTAAGGCTTAGTTTGGCATGAGCTTGTGGGCGAGTGAGGAAGGAAAAGCTCTGGCTCAGGACAAGCGGGAAGTTGGCGGACAGCAAGGAATTTAGCATGCCCGGCCGCGTCGTCGCCGGATATTCACGGAACGAAAACAATGATCCGACGGAGCTATCCCCGGGCCTTCGAATCTCAAGCGCCCGCTTCCCGCAGATGACCTGGTCAGTGTAGATCGAGGCGCCAAGTGAGCCGGTAACCATCGGAACCGGAAGAAACCGGCAAGTCATCATGAGCCGAAGCGCCTCGCCGATTTCCGTGAAGAGCACGTTGCCTTTCTCACGAATGCCCAACCGGCGCAGACCGTAACCGCCGAGTGCGCCAGCAGTGATGTGCCAGAGGTCTTCCAGGCTCCGCATTTGGGTGGCTAGATCGTGCTCATTCCGTCTGCGGGACTTGGCAATCCGCAAGCCGATCTTGCCGATTGCGGTGCGGGGGGACACGATCAAAGTGAGGAAGTGATCGTTGCGAAAGAGCTTTCCCGACAGCACACGACGCTCGTAGGCCTCGCTCAGACTGCCAGCGAATGCACTTTGAAACTGGCGCGGCGCCGGCGCCGGCACATCGTTGTGTCTCACAAGATGAGCGTATATCGAGACATTGTCATCGGCGATGTTGCGCAAGAGAGTGTTGAACGCGCGGCAGCGCGAGTTGCGCATCTCAGCGTCTTCCAAATCAAAGGGCACACCGTTCACATGTGCCATGGCCATGATCGATCCGTCTTCCAGAAGGACAACCTGATCGCTTACGTGACCAACATACGGAAGGTAGATCTCGCCAGACCTCTCGGTCCGGCCGCTGGCGCCGAACATTACACCATTCCTCTTCCGCGTTTCGGCACTCTGATCGGATTGGCGCTGACGCTTGCGCCTCCCCAGACCGGCCCGTCCACGCTTCTGCCGGCCGTCTGCAAATAGAGCAGCACGACGCTTGCCGCGTTATAGTCACGCTCAACAACCAGCCGTGCTCCGAACCAGAGTGGCACGAGAACGATTTCGTAGAGCGGGTTCTGAAGGATAATGATAACAAGCCCAGCCAACATCATGAGCAATCCGGCCAGCGTCAGCGGCACCCCCAGAAACAGTGCGGGGCGCGTCGCCGCCACATAGAGGGTGCTCACTTCCAACCGGTCGCTCATCAGCCGCCGCCTATGAGCGCCTTGCCCAGGAAGCTGGCCCCGAACATGATGACGATCCCTCCAACGACACCCGCAACCAGGCCAAGTGAAGCACGACCGAACATCCAAGAGATACCGATGGCTACGAGCCCGAGCACGGCCAGTGATTGTCCAAAGGGGCCAAGTATGAACGTGCAGATATTCTGGACCATCTTGGCAGGATCCGTCCCTCCGGTCACCTGAGCCGCGGCTGGCCCGCTGTAGAAGACCGTCCACGCCGCGCCTGCAGCAGCGGCCGGTACATATTCAGCCGCCATGCGCAGCATGGAAAAAGGCGAAGGAACACGCGTTTTAAGCGCACGAAGTATCTTGAGTGGCGTCATCATTGCATCTCCATGTTTCAATCGAATACGAGTTTGTTCGGGTTCGAGGGTTCCCGTGCTTTCGCAGCCTGGCTGCCTGTCGGATCGGAGGGATCGGCCCCGGAGCGGTCTGGCTGATACGAGCCCCAGATGTCCCAAGAATCTTGGTTGGGCTGCTTCTTTCTATTGGCCTGTTGGCTCTGCTGGAGCAGAGGCGGCACGGCTTTCCGACCGGGTGCCTCAAGGTGCGGCACATCTCGAGCAGTCGGCTCCAGCGTTCTCTCAAGGAGACTTGAGATGTCCTTTGCGGCCGACTCGACCTTGCGTACATAACCGTTGGCGAAGCCATGCGTGACGTCGCCCGTGTTATAGGCCGAGATGGCACGGCGAAGCGCCAGTTGCTGTGCCACAGCAGTGGTGCCGCCGGCATACCGGCTTTCAAGCAGGTGGGCGGCAGCCGAAAGCGAGGCGCAGGGCTCGAAAGCCCTTTCCGGCGTGAGATTGAGCATGGCAAAGTTCTTGCTGTTTATCTGCATCAATCCAACATCGACAGAATGTTGTGCTTCGAGGCGTTCCTTGATGCCCCGCGTGGCTTCCAGGTGGTCTATCCAGCGAAGCTGCTCACCTGTGGTGTTGTCATGAGCCACCAGCGTTTCAAAGCCACTTTCAATCTTGGCAATCGCGGCCAGGGTGGACGGCGCAACCCAGGGGGCGCATTTGCGCGACAGGCTGCGGAACTCACGCGGAGAAAGTGGCGCGGGCTCGGCTGGGAGTGACATGGATGTCATCAGGACGATGGCCAGCGGCCAAGCTGCAATAAACATTCCCTATCACCTACCTTTCCAAGCCGCCGGACGGGTTCTGGCCCTGTCCGGCACGCGCTTATCGGGGAGGTTTGTTACTGTGTGATGTTCAAGTTCAGCTTTTCGGTTTCAATTGAAGCAAAGACCGTGTTCGTATCAGCGTGGGTGAGCATCTTGCGCATGCGTGGGTGGCGCGGGCCCGATCAGCCAGCGACATCCGGAGCATCTTGGTACAATGACTCCTGTACAGGATTGCTCGTCCCGGCCGTCCGTTGCTCCTGGAGTGTGGGCCGCGACTTTGGCGTCATGGACGGTACTTCTGTCAGCGCCAAGCCAAGGACAAAATGGGGAGCTTGGCGGGCTTGTTCAGGCTCGGGATCACCGTGGGGAATCGACTAAGGCGATAAAGCGGCCCAACTTTGCCGGTATGCTGCCGGTCCTTAAAGAGCAGCCATGCGCGGCCCTGCATACTCAGATCATTGCTTGAGACGCGAGCTCGTCCGCGAAGCTGGCTCGAAGGCGCAAATCCGCGGCGGCGAGGGTCAACTGGGAAGACGTGGCGGCGCAGCCCATCCTGGTGCGAGCCTCGTTCAGCTGTTCGGCCGCCGCCGCCAAAGGGTGGATCATGCACAGTCCCATCGGCAGATAACCGCACGTCATTGACGCAGTCCGACGGCGCAATGGACAAGCATAGTGACACGCTCAAGATGGAGGAGTTGCAGTAACTGAGAAATGTTAGCCCGGACGTTCACCGCAACCGGCGACCTGCCGGTCGCCGAACAGCATTTGAGGCCGCCGGCCACCTTGGACGAAGCCGGCTTGGCAGGAGACACACTATTTTGCACAAGGCCGCTGCAGCGAATCACGGTCTTCTTCCGCCGACCGCCTCTCCGATCAAGCCAAACGCCGCGCTGCTCAACCATGTCCGAGCTGGATCCACGAGCCGGAGGATATCGAGATGATCCAGGTCCGCAAACTCCAGGATGACCAGGATGCAAGGGCATAGCAGGAAACTTGGCATCCATGAGGTCGAACTTGAGTGATATTGGCAGGCCTGCACCAACGGGGGAGCTCGAAGCGAAAAAGCGAAGGACCACACGGCAGGGTCATGTCGGCGCTGGGACCTGTCTGGTGGCCACGGGCTGCCTTGGTGCGGTCAATTCGCTGGGGATGAAAAGAACAGGACGAGCACGGCCTCACATTGGCCGCACGCAACGGCGAGTGGTATCAAGGAGCAGCTGTTCTGGGTCGGTGCCCCAGGGTTGCTCGGCAACAGGTTTAGACAAGGGGATTCAAGATTGAAGGTGTGCCGTTGAAACATGTTCTTGTCATTGACGATGATGCCGCAATGCGGCGCCTCATCGCCGAGTATCTCACGATGCATGCCCTGAAGGTAACCGCAGTCCACGATAGCAAGCAGTTTGACTATGTTCTTTCACGTGAGCCAGTCGATCTCGTGGTTGTTGACCTTAACCTAGGCCGGGAGGATGGACTTGCGATCGTCCGCAATCTGGCGACAAAATCGGATGTTCCTATCATAGTGATCAGCGGCGACCGGCTTGATGAGGCGGAAAAAGTGGTTGCACTGGAGCTCGGCGCAACCGATTTCATTCCCAAGCCTTTCGGGATGCGCGAATTCTTGGCCCGCATTCGAGTAGCGCTACGCCAGCGCATTTCTAGTCCGCGAACCAGAGAGCAGCGCTCATTTCGCTTTGGGGCCTGGAAGCTAAGCGTGAAGCAGCGGCGACTGATCTGTGCGGAGCGCGGCGAGGTCAAGCTTACCGCATGTGAGTTCAATCTCTTGATCGCATTTCTGGAGAACCCCCGCAACGTGCTATCCAGAGAACGGCTTTTGCTCGCGAGCCGTGTGCGTGGAGAAGAGGTGTACGATCGAAGTATCGATGTCCTAATCATGCGCTTGCGCCGAAAGCTGGAGGCTGATGCGGCCAACCCTCGCCTGGTCAAAACATCCCGTGGCGCAGGGTACTTCTTCAACGCTGACGTAGATGTTAGCTACGGAGGCACGTTGGCCGCGTGACAGTGAGCTATGCTGGAGATTGGGGTGACGAGGCTGATCAAGCCTTCCAACAGTACCAGCCTGATCAATTACAGCGAGAGCTACCGGTCCGGAGATCGCATCAGCGCCTCTCTGCATATGCACGCGGCCGCCTGAATTGCCGATTTCGCTCAGCTGCTGCTGAATGGCGACGGCTTGCGGCGCATTCAGGGCCCTCTGCGTCTGCGCTGGCCACAACAGCGCTGTGGAATGTTCATTGTTGGGACTACTCACTCGGGTGGCAGGTGGTTGCATGGTCAAGCTCATCCGGCGAAGGGCGGATCTGCTGTCGGCTGGCAGCCAAGACTGGGGGCGGCGGCCCGAACTCCGGCGTCCCAGAGCTTGCGAAAGCCTCCGACACGCTTCTGTTGAGGTCATCCCGTCCATCGGGCATCCCTGGGTTGCTGAAAAAAGACGAGGCGGCTTGATGATCCTGCCCTCGCTGAAGCACCTCGCGAAACCCCTGTTCCAGTCGCAGAAGCTCCTCTGGATTGGTTGGCGGCTCGTCAGCTCGACCATCGAACAGCGGCCGGAGCGCCTCGGACACGTGCTGCTCAAAGCCCACTCGCCGGGCCTGGACCGCTTGCCCGTCTTCCAAGCCGGCGTCCTGCACCTGCGACAAAGCTGTTACACGGGATGGATTACTATTTCGCCGGGTCCACACCAGCCTCACATCAAACTGTATCGTCAAAGTCCTGCGCCAATTCACACAGCGGGTCATCGAGTTGAGATTCGGCGGAGAGCGCCTCCTCTGCTCCCGTCAAGGGCGCCGGCTCCGGGAGGGCGCCTGTCTGGCGTTCAAAGATGCGTTTCAGAATGCGATCCGAGAAATAACGCACCTTCCTCAATTTTAATGGTGGCAGACCTTTGATGAGAACAATCTCGTAGTCGTCATCGAGCAGCCGAACCTGTTCGGGACGCAATAGCGGTGCACCTTGATGTGAATTCTGAATGGTCCAGTCGAACGTTCGCGCCTGGCTGTGGGAAATCGATTTTGCTTCAAAGGTGTATTCACCGATGGCCTTGGAAATGTAGTTCGGAGTCTCGTCATCAGCCGTGGCCATGAACACTTGCAGTCCGGTATTGCTGAGAAAATTCTGCTTGCCAGCCTCTCCATAAGCCCCCGTCAGTGCCGAAAGGCTTTGGATGATGAGCATGAAACGCCCCTTGTAGCCCGCGATAGTCGTGATTGCGGTCTCGATCGCCTCAAGCTTACCCAAGTGCTTGAACTCGTCGAGCAGGAAGAGAACCTCGTGCTTTTCATCCCGGCGGGCCAGCGACCGCTGCAGAATTGAAACGATTTGCTGAAAAAACAAGCGTATCAAAGGCGCGATCACCTCAAGGTCGTTCGGACCAACGCAAAGATAGATGCACGTTCTGCGACGGCGAAGATCATAGACCGAAAAGTCCGAGCGACTTGTGGCCGCCTTTACAGCGGGATCCGCCCACAGGTTGAGCCCGCCATCGCCGAGCACGGAAGTGTAGGAGGTTAGGATTTTCGTATCGTTCCCCGCCATGTCGTCGAAGATGCGTTGTGCCTCTTTGTTCTGAGTCTCCATGGCGAGTCGCGCGAAGAGCTTAAACTTCTCCCCCGGCTGGGCGAAGAGGTCATAGACGGCGCCGATTGTTGGCGTGCCCCGCTCGATGCAGGCAAGGATTCCCGCGACAAAGATATCTCGCGCGCCGCTGACGAAACCTTCCGCGCCCTCCCCCTTGGCCGTAATCAGGTTTGCCGCCAAGCGGCGGGCTTCGGTGAATTGCTGCTGTGGAGGCAGCGCTATAAGATCCAACAGCGGATTGTAGCAGTTTGTGCGCCGCTCCGAATCCAGCGGCGCGAATTTAAACACGTCGTCACCTGCGGCTTTGCGCGCCCTCGAGGTGAGCTCAAAGAGCTCCCCCTTGACGTCCAGAGCTATCACCGAGCCTTTGAATGTAAGTAGCGTTGGAATGACTATGCCGACGCCCTTGCCAGCGCGGGTCGGTGCAACGATGAGGCTGTGAGGCTGCTCGCCATTGGTCAGGAAGTAGCCAGGCCAGAAAGGGCCACTTGTCTTCCCAAACACCGGCCCTGTCACGCCACGGTATCGTCGCAGATATCCCGTGCGTCGCATTTCATCCACTCGAGCCCAACGAGCCGTCCCGTGGTGTTCGAGCTTGCGGCGCAATACGATCTGCTGAATCAGCAAGACGACCGCGGACGTCGAGAGCACGATAGCCGCGCCCCGATAGAAAACGGGGGTTGCGAAACCCAAATAGAAGGGCGTTTCAAACCAAAAGGCACGGACATCAAACGCCATCAGAGCCTCGCCGCTGCCGCCGTGGCGGAAGGTTGCGTAAAGACTTGCCGCACAGAAGCCCACGGCGAGTGAGCACGCGATGCTAATGGCTATGTTGGGGGGCGTCGTTTTTGTTGAAAGCATTGTTCCATTGCCGGATTAGCCGTAGCTAATGCTGCGCGTGCTTCAGAGACCGAACCGGCGTCGCGCGATGTCGCCGCTCGACAGATCGATGCCGCAGTGGGTGGTGCGATGCTTGCAGCGCATCACCCGGCAGACGTGGTTTTTGAAAGTTACACTAAGCAGGTACGTCAACGGCCAGCGAATTGGAAACGGCAAGGCCGTAGACGGAATTCGGGAGAGAAAGCGTCACTGTACCATGGCCGAGACATCAACGGCCGGAGCGATCTCTGCTTCTGGTGGCCTCCATTAGGTCCTCTCGGGCGTGATTGTAGGCTTGGCTTATGGACCGCCCGACTTGAGCACCCCGCTGCAGCTGTTCATAGGAGGTTTGCGGGCCTACTGTATCACGGACTGCAGCCTCAATACCTGCTATGTGGCCGTCCAGATTCGCACTCCGTTCCTCTGCTGCATGCTGCGGCGGCGGCATGTGCGGCAAGATGTCTTGCATGCCGGGAAAAACTGAGTGAGCTTGGGCCTGTTGATTTGCGTCGAACTGGTGATACATGTTGAGAATAGCATTGGATGCCATGTTTCTGACATTGCCATCCGGATCAGAAGAAGCCAATCCAATGGCCTGATCAAGAATGCGAGATTTGTTTTCCTCAGTAAACTTACTGAAGTGTGGCGCAACGTAATAAGTTCCGAGAGCTTGCGACGGCGGATCCATGTTGCCAATGCGATTAACAATAGCATCTTGCAGCCCTGGCGTTAGGTAATTGCCTAGATTACTGGCCGCTCCGACTTTCTGCAATGCTATGTCATCCGTGCTGTACCCCAATTCGGCTGTTAATGTCGCGGCCAGATTGATGGCTGATCGTCCAAGCCGATTGGTCCGCCTTTCAAATCTCGCGAGGTCAGTTTCTGGCCCGGGTTGAGTGCCCCGAACGGCTGTTCGCTCGTGCGTCCCGAGGCCTTTGAAGCCCCCAAGATTTCGCGCTGTATCGCGCGGGTTAGCGGTTACCAGCCGTTCTGCAACATCGCTCAATGGCCCCTCTGGAACGTCACGGAGGCTACTGCTCCCCACGCCTTGAGATGATCTTGCAGCTGCGCGTGCCCGTTTGTTATCGCGATCCATTGCTCGCCTCCAAAGTAGTTATTCTACCCAATGAGGTTACCACCGAAGCTTGACCTGCTAAACCGATATGATGTTACAGTTGTAGTATGGCAAAGGGTTCCCAGCTCTGTGGGTCTGCCAAGTGCCCGTCCAAGCCGAAGAAAATACGATCAAGCTGGCATCAAATGCGATGTGAACTGCCCCGGGCTTTCCGGAGGCCGTTTCGTTTGAGTTACGCGGCTATGGCTGGTTCATCCAACATGGCGTAGTAGCGTTCCTCGGCTTCGGCCGGCGGGATGTTGCCGATGGGCTCCAGCAGCCGGCGATTGTTGAAGCAGTCGACCCATTCGAGCGTGGCGAACTCGACGGCCTCGAATGAGCGCCAGGGTCCGCGTCGATGGATCACCTCGGCCTTGTAAAGACCGTTGATCGTTTCGACGAGAGCATTATCGAAAGAGTCGCCGGCACTGCCCACCGAGGGTTCGACCCCGGCCTCCGCCAAGCGCTCGGTGTATCGAATGCTGACGTATTGGGCGGATTCAACCGGTCGTCGCGACACCAAGGGATTGGAGGTGGCAATGACGGTTCACCAACGCGCTTAGATCGGTGCACTCGAAAGAAGCTGGATTCGCCCGGGCGTCCGCCTGCCTGGCAGCGTGAGAATCGCTTCCGGTTCTGGCAAGCTATTGCCTTGGGACATTCGAGCGAGGAGGCCGCACTGGATGCCGGTACATCAACGCCTCTTGGTCCGCGCTGGTTTCGGAGTACAGGAGGGATGCCGTCAACGCATTTGGCGCCGTGGGCGAAGCCGCTTTCGGGGCGATATCTTTCTTTCGGGAGCGCGAGGATATTGCGCTTGAGCTTGCCAAGGGGATCGGCATCCGGGCCATTGCTCGTAAGCTAGGTCGGCCGCCGAGCACAATCTCGCGGGAGGTCAGGCGCAATGCCGCGACGCGTAGCGGCAATCTGGATTACCGGCCAGTGCCGCCCAATGGCACGCCGATCGTGAGTCCCGCCGGCCTCCTGGCAAGCTGGCGGTCAATCCGGCTCTGCGTGAATATGTTGAGGAGCGCTTGGCCGGCAAAGTCACCAACCCCAATGGCGCCTCATTCGAGGGCCCCAAGGTGGGTGTGGAAAAAACGACAGAGCCGGAGGTGGTCGGCAACCTGGAGCCCCGAGCAGATCGCTAAATCGGCTTCAGATCGATTACCCAGAGGATCAAACCATGCGGATCAGCCACGAGACGATCTATCAGTCCTTGTACATTCAAGGACGCGGAGCATTGCGCCGAGGACTGACCGCATGTCTGCGTTCAGGCCGAGCGTTGCGCGTACCGCCCGAACGCGCGTACCGCGCGAACGGGCCCGAGTTCGCAACAAGTCCTTCATTGGAGACGCCCTTATAATAAGCGACCGTCCGGCCGAAATTGCCGATCGGGCTGTCCCCGGACATTGGGAAGGCGACCTCATCCTTGGCCTCGGAAGCTAGGCGATCGGTACGCTCGTGGAACGAAGTTCACGCTTCACAATGCGTGCTTCACCTGCCGCGCATGCAATGGCTATCAGCAGAGCCTGCGCATCAAGAACGGTCCACCACTTGCCGGCCACGGCGTTGAAGCAGTCCGCAGAGCCATAGCCCGATCCATGGGCAAACTTCCCGAGCAACTGCGTCAGTCGCTGACTTGGGCCCATGGAGCGGAAATGGCGCAGCAGCCGACCTGCGCATCGACACCGGGCTCGAGATTTTCTTCTGCGACCCCCAAGCCCGTGGCAGCGAGACTCCAACGAAAACACCAACGGCTTGCTGAGACAGTACTTTCCAAAGGGCACGGATCTCAGTCGGCACACAGCCCGGGAACTGGACGCAGTCGCCCATGCTATCAACACAAGACCGCGCAAAACGCTCGGCTGGAAAACACCTGCCGAACTCCTCGACCAACTCCTTGGGGGACAGTATGATGCCGGTGTTGCGACGATCCGGTTGAATCCGCCTTGGCTGCCTCTATCGCTGTGATGGATGAGCCCGCCTCCCCGCACGGGCCGCCGATCATCGAGAGCCTGTTCCAGGGCATCGAGAACGAAGGCTGCATGCGCCGTCCGGCTCACCCGCCAGCCGACGATCCGACGGGCATAGGTGTCGATGACAAAGGCGACATAGACGAAGCCCGTCCAGGTCGCGACGCAGGTGAAGTCGGAGACCCGCAGCATGTTCGGCGCGGAGCAGTGGAACTGGTGGTTGACGTGGTCGAGAGGGCAAGGTGTGGCCTTGTCGCTCACCGTAGTGCGGATCGGCGGACGATGCCTTCGAGGCTCATGGCCTTCATCAAGCGGGCAACCGTGCAGCGGGCGACGTCGAAGCCCTCGCGACGCAACCGCCGCCAGACCTTGCGAACGCCGTAGACGCGGAAGTTCGCCTCAAACCGTCGGACCTCATGCTTCGAGGCTGTATCCCATCTTGCCCGAGCCGACAGCCGGCAGGGGTCGACGCGCTTGGCGACATGGTCGTGGTAGGTCGACGGGGCGATCGGCAGCACCTTGCAGATCGGCTCAACCCCATGCGCCTTGCGGTGATCGTCGATGAACGCGATCGTGGCCTGAACCGGCGGTCGAGCTTCGCCTGGGCAAAATACGCGGAAGCCTTGCTCTCGTTGGCCTGCGAAGCTCGCGGCTCTCGCGTTCCAGAGCCTTCAGTTTCGTCGCAGCATCCGTGGGAACTCCGGCGCGCACGCCGCCGTCACGCTCGGCTTTCTTGCAGCCGATCTTGGCGGCGATCGATGAAACCGCCGCCCAGCGCGACGTATGCTCGCGTTCGTGATCCAGAACCAGCCGCACCGCGGGGGGTCCGGACCTCGGGAGAGAACTTGTTGGTCGCCTTGCTTGTCATGGTTCCACCTTCTCAGGAGTTGGAGCCTCCGATCAACCCGGGGCGGAACACAACAAGGGGCACGGATCAATCTGGGCGGAAACCCTAGAGAATCAGCCCTCAGAGCCTTTGGTAATAACCGACCCCTCGCACCTGTTTGGGCTGGGTGTACAAGTCAGGTTTTCATCAGGTTGGACGAGTATGTCTGGCAGCCAGAGCGCGACCACTTCCGTGCCCGCCCGCTCGTCTGGCAGACACACAAAGGAGAAAGATATGCCGTCAGCTACAAGCAGCGCCATCGTTTCCTGCCGCAGATCATCGCCCATCCGGTCTGGCCCTCCTTCAGGTCCCCTTGAGCCTGTGTCTCGTCGAGGAAATGGCCCGGGAGCGGGATCGTGGTTTCGTATGAGACAATCCGCCGGTGCGGCAACAAATGCGGTCCGCATCCGGAGCCATTACGTCGCGGCACTTGATATTGCAGTGCAGCAAAGGTAGAGGGCCGCCCCTTATCGGAGTGTCGTGCATGGTCCTTACCAATACCGGTAGCGAGGCAGAACCCGTCGAACAGTCGAGCCATCCGGCAATCGAACAGCAAAGCCCCAAGGTGCTGATGCTAGGCGCGCTCGGCGTTGTCTATGGCGATATTGGCACCAGCCCGATCTACGCGTTCCGTGAGGCGCTGGTGGCGTCGTCGGGCGGCAATGTCGCCGAGCGCGGCGATATCCTCGGCGTGCTGTCGCTGATCATCTGGTCGCTGACTATCATCGTCACCATCAAGTACATCATGTTCGTGCTGCGCGCCGATAACGGCGGCGAGGGCGGCGTGCTGTCGCTGATGGCGCTAGCGCGCGGCAGTTTCCCCAAGCGGTCGGCGGTGATCCTGGGCATCGGCATCGTCGGCGCCTCGCTGTTTTTCGGCGACGCGGTCATCACGCCCGCGATTTCGGTGCTGTCGGCTGTCGAGGGTATGAACGTCGTCACGCCGACCTTCCAGCCCTATGTGGTGCCGCTGACACTGGTCATCCTGGCCATGGTGTTCGCGGTGCAGCGCTTTGGCACCGGCGGGGTGGGATTGGTGTTCGGCCCGGTGACCGCCGTATGGTTCCTGGCAATTGGCCTTTCCGGTCTCAACCACATCATCGCCGATCCAGAAATCCTGTGGGCGGTGAGCCCGCACTACATCGTCGCCTTCCTGATCCATTCGCCCGACGTCGCTTTCGTGACCATCGGCGCCATCTTCCTCGCCGTCACCGGCGCCGAAGCACTCTATGCCGATCTCGGCCATTTCGGATGCAGGCCCATCGTGGTCGCCTGGCTGTGGATCGTGTTTCCCTGCCTGCTGCTCAACTATGCTGGGCAGGGCGCTTTCGTGCTGGCGAAGAACGGTCACGTCGGCCACCCATTCTTCGAGATGAACGAAGGCTGGACGCTGATCCCGATGGTGGTGCTGGCAACCGCCGCGACGGTTATCGCCAGCCAGGCGGTGATCTCCGGCGCCTTCTCGCTGACCAGGCAGGCGGTGCAGCTCAATATGCTGCCGCGTCTCGAAATCCTGCACACCTCGGAACGGCAGTCGGGCCAGATCTACATGCCACGTGTCAATCTGTTGCTGGCGCTGGCGGTGATGCTGCTGGTGGTCGGTTTCGGCGAATCGAGCAAGCTGGCCTCGGCCTATGGCATCTCGGTGACCGGCAACATGCTGGTGACGACGGTGCTGCTGTTCGTCGTCATGACGCGCATTTGGAAATGGCGCCTGTGGGTGGCGGTGGCGATGACGGCGGTGTTCGCCTTCATCGACATCGGCTTCTTTGCCTCCAACATCGTGAAGGTGTTCGAGGGCGGCTGGGCGTCGCTTGCGGTGGCCTTCACCATCGTTCTGGCGATGTGGACCTGGGTGCGCGGCAGCCGCTATCTGTTCGACAAGACCCGGCGCAACGAAATCCCGCTCGATTTCCTCGCCGGCAATCTGCTGAAGAAGAAGCCGCAGCTGGTGTCCGGCACCGCCGTGTTCCTGACCAGCGATCCGCAAAGCGCGCCGACAGCGCTGATGCACAGCCTGAAGCACTACAAGGTGCTGCACGAGCAGAACGTCATTCTGTCGGTGGTCACCGCACCGCAGCCGCTGGTGCCCGACAGCGAACGGGTCAAGATGGAGACAGTCAACGAGCTGTTCATGCGGGTGACGCTGACCTTCGGCTATATGGAGCAGCCCAACATTCCGCGCGCGCTGGCGATCTGCCGCAAGCAAGGCTGGAAGTTCGACATCATGACGACGTCGTTCTTCCTGTCGCGGCGCTCGCTCAAGGCATCGCCCAATTCCGGCATGCCGGTGTGGCAGGACAAGCTGTTCATCGGGCTCGCCCGCTCGGCGGCCGATGCGACGGAGTATTTCCAGATCCCGACCGGACGTGTGGTCGAGATCGGCACGCAGGTGGCGATTTAGGGCATGCCGCGGTTGAGAAGAATCGGTGCTGTCACATTGAATGAGCGTTAAGGAAATTCAGGTAGCAGCGCGCCCGGCACTGTAAGTTTCAGCGGCTTGATGCAGCGATAGCTGGCCGGGACGGCTGTCACGCTGTGGCGACACACGCGATTTTGTTCAGATTTGCATGGGAGCGTTACGCAGGTCTCGATGTTGAGCCGATGACAGCGCATTGCAGGGAAAGTGAGCAGGTCGGCAATCGGATCATGGATGGAAACGAACCGCTGAAGCTGGCGTGCCGACTTGAAGCGTTTCATGATCCTTTGGCGTCGTCGGGTCGGCTGGTGCGAATTTTCCGCTCGATTAATTCAGGCCTGTGTGCGACCGGTGTTCGACGCCGGGCATGAGGTCGCGCATGGCGGCATCATAGGATCGGAGCTTGTCGGTGATCATGATCCGTGGTGTCCGCCCTTGAGCTTTCAGCAACTTGCGCATCAGACGCTTTGCCGCCTTGGCATTTCGGCGGCTTTGTACCAGCACTTCGAGGACGAAGCCGTCCTGATCGACGGCACGCCAGAGCCACTGCTTCTTGCACTGATAGCCACGACACATTCGTCGAGATGCCATTTGTCGCCCAGGCAGCCGGCTGATATTGATCTCCTGGGCGAAATGCCGTCCGAATTTCTCCGCGCAGCTTCGAACGGTCTGATGCGTGACGATGATGCCGCGGGCCGCCAGCATGTCCTCAACCATGCGCAGGCTGAGCGGAAAGCGAAAGTAGAGCCATACCGCGTGCGCAATGATCTCGGGGGAAAGCGGTGGCGACCATAGAGCGGACCACGAGCAACTTCTGACATGGCCCAATGTAAGCACATCTTCATAAGCTGTCGGTTGACTTTACGGTGCCGCGCCAAGCGAGCAGCATCCGGCCGGCGGGGCCGACCCCGTCTCCCGGCCGTGAGCAGAACGGCATCACGCAGGGGCCGCTTCATCCTCGACGCGGCCAGCCTGCTTTGCCGTTACCGCCGCCGCCGAAAGCGCCAGGCGTTGCCGCCAGGCGCCGGTCCGCCGGCAGCGGTTCGTCTCCACCGATGATCCGATTGCCAACCAATTCCACTTTCCCCCATACCTGCGTAACGCCGCTATGCAAATCTGGACAAAATCGCGTATGTCGCCGCAGCATGACAGCCGTCCCGACCAGCTATCGCTGCATCAAGACGCTGATATCTTTACAGTGCCCGCACGCCTCTCGCGCGCCAACGGCCAGTCGGTGTCGCGAATTGAGGCGCGCTGAAGCCGTCCGGCTCAGCCGATCATGGCGCTTCGGTTGCCGGGTTCGAGGTCGTGGCCTCTGCCGCTGCGCGATTCTAGCAATTGCGCCTTGGAGAGCTCTGCTTCAGCCTCGGCGAGGCATGGCTCGGCTGCGGTTCTCTGCCGCAGAAGGTCCGATTGCGAATTCTTGACGTTGTCACGACGTAGGCGAGCGGCCTTGGCGAACGTCGGATAAGCGAAATGATTGACATCGGAGATGCCGCCCTTCGTTTCCTCGGCGTTTATCTGGAAGTCCAGTTCTCGCGCCATGCGTTCGAAATCGGCAATCATGATGTCTAGCTGGTGCAACTGTCGCCGCTTCTCATTCACCTGAAATTGCTTCAGTCGGACCAGATTACCTCGTGGCTTCATGACTCGGTACTCCGGTACCCATTTCGTCCAATCAAACCGCTCTCTCCCCTTGACGTTAGGCCTACAGCGACTCTCACGTTTTCTGCTGCGAGCGGAAACATATTTTCCAAAATCCTTGGCCGATGGCTATGAGTTCAATGCATCGACAAGCATGCGAGCGGGGGACTTAAGGGGCGGTAAAAAAAGGCGGAATAGGGCGATTTTCACAATGTCTGCATATGAACGCGTTGAGACCTGCGGCGGGCTTGACACACAAAGCAATCGTCAACATTTGCGACATGGACGCCGGGGGGCATGAATACGCCCGCCGTCAGCTACACGCCCCCCGATTTCCGCCGCCCTATTATCGCCCACGCGCTCTGGCTTTATTTCCGGTTTCCGCTGAGCCTGCGCCTGGTTGAGGAAATGCTGCTGGAACGCGGCATCGTGGTTTCGTATGAGACAAGTCGCCGGTGGGGCATCTAAGTTCGGGCTGGACTGCGCTCGCTGCTTGCGCCGCAAGCCGCCGTGCCGGAATGATGTCTGGTACCTGAACGAAGTGGCGTCACCATCGCCCGGCAAAAAGCTTTGGTTGTGGCGCGCCGTCGACCAGGATGGATATGTGCTGGACGAAATCGTGCAAAACCGCCGCAACACCAAGGCCGCCAAGCGCTTGCTGACGCGGCCGTTGAAGAAGCAGGGGCTCGCGCCGAAGCGCATGATCACCGACTAGCTGCGCTCGTATGGAGCGGCAAAGCGACAGGTGATGCCGGACGTCAAGCACCGGTCGCACAAGGGGTTGAACAACGGAGCGGAGAATTCCCATGTGCCGCCGCGAAAACGGGAGCGGATGATGCAGAGGTCCGATCGCCGGGAGGCCTGCAACGCTTCGTCTCGACCTTGTCAGCCCTCCGCAACCTCTTCGTCCCGCCCCAAACGTTCTGCTCTCGCCATACATGTTCATCGCCTCAGCGCGATGGCGCTGGTGATATCACGACGCGTTTGTACCGCTCGACCTACGCCACAGGTGCCGACGCTGTGACGAGCTTCGTCGGTCGCGTGTCGAGTGACGGCACCGGGGACAATTATCGTCGACCGCAGTCCATTGCCCAGACCAAGGCGCTTCTCGGCGTCGGCACGATGGCAAATCGCAGCGTCACGATCTCGGCCGCTGCCCCTTCTGGCGGCGTGGACGGTGATTTCTGGGTGCAGCCGTAATGGCCCTTTACGTCAAAGCCTCCGGGGTCTGGGGGGCGGCTAGCGCCGTATGGGTGAAAATCTCAAGCCTCTGGACCAAGGCTCGACAGGTCTATGTGCGCAGCTCGGGCGTCTGGGAGAAAATGTTCCCGATAGATCTGGTCTTCAATGGCACTCACGAAGACTCGACTGCCACGACCGTTTACACCCACACCAGCATTCCGCTTCTTGTCGCGCCACACGCTAATCGTCGTGTCATCGTGACAACTGAGACCACTGACACCGAAAGTGCAGTGACCGTCAACAGTATGACGATTGGGGGTGTGGCTGCCACCCTTCTCGCTCAGGTGGAAAGCATCTTCAATTCTGGTGTGGTCTATCTGTCAGTGTGGTCGGCCCTCGTGCCAACCGGTACGACGGCAACGATCGTGACCACGTATAGTGAGAGCGTGTTCCGTGACTACATGTCGGTCTATACGACCACCAATTGGGATGGTGTGGTGGGCACTGTTGCCTCTGACAACAATTCAACGGGTGGCCTGACAACGACCGTCAGCATTGGTGCCCTGGGCGCAGCGATCGCAATTGCGGGCAACGCCACCAAGGGGGCATCGGCACTGCGACATGGACCGGGCTGACCCAACAGTTCTCAAACACACCAGTCACGAATAGAAACCACAGCGGAGCAATGGCAATAGCTACCGCCGCCCAAGCTGCCCTCACCGTAACCTGTGCCTACAGCACTACTCCAGCACTTGTCGCACTGCTGGTGGTTCCGCGGTGCGCAACTCCTGACTGGCGACGGCGTCGGCGACATGCCTTACGGACTCGTATTGCCAGAGCTTGTAATCGTCGACAAACCAGCCAAGTCGGCTCTCGATCGCCGTAGCAAGCTCGTTATAGTCGAGGCTGTCGAGGCCGAGATCCCGCATTCTGGTTGTCATCGACACCTCTACTTTTTCGGCAACTAGAGCGTTGAGGGTTTTGAGAACCAGTTGTTCAATTTCAAGTAATGTCATCACTAATACATGCCTTTTGCTTGCAGACTCAGGTAATGCAACCCTGATCGGGGCGCAACCCCCAAAACGAGGTGTGCCGTTGAAACATGTTCTTGTCATTGACGATGATGCCGCAATGCGGCGCCTCATCGCCGAGTATCTCACGATGCATGCCCTGAAGGTAACCGCAGTCCACGATAGCAAGCAGTTTGACTATGTTCTTTCACGTGAGCCAGTCGATCTCGTGGTTGTTGACCTTAACCTAGGCCGGGAGGATGGACTTGCGATCGTCCGCAATCTGGCGACAAAATCGGATGTTCCTATCATAGTGATCAGCGGCGACCGGCTTGATGAGGCGGAAAAAGTGGTTGCACTGGAGCTCGGCGCAACCGATTTCATTCCCAAGCCTTTCGGGATGCGCGAATTCTTGGCCCGCATTCGAGTAGCGCTACGCCAGCGCATTTCTAGTCCGCGAACCAGAGAGCAGCGCTCATTTCGCTTTGGGGCCTGGAAGCTAAGCGTGAAGCAGCGGCGACTGATCTGTGCGGAGCGCGGCGAGGTCAAGCTTACCGCATGTGAGTTCAATCTCTTGATCGCATTTCTGGAGAACCCCCGCAACGTGCTATCCAGAGAACGGCTTTTGCTCGCGAGCCGTGTGCGTGGAGAAGAGGTGTACGATCGAAGTATCGATGTCCTAATCATGCGCTTGCGCCGAAAGCTGGAGGCTGATGCGGCCAACCCTCGCCTGGTCAAAACATCCCGTGGCGCAGGGTACTTCTTCAACGCTGACGTAGATGTTAGCTACGGAGGCACGTTGGCCGCGTGACAGTGAGCTATGCTGGAGATTGGGGTGACGAGGCTGATCAAGCCTTCCAACAGTACCAGCCTGATCCATTACGGCGAGAGCTACCGGTCCGGAGATCGCATCAGCCCCTCTGTCGTCAAGAGAGCTGTTCTGCTTGACCCCAGCCATGGGAGCTCAACGCCCCGCGTCGGAGCGCTCCCTGCTTCTGAAGGAAGCCATTAGGTCCGCTCGGGCTTGATCGGAGGCTTGGCTGATGGACGTCGTGGTTGCTTCGCTCAGTTGCCGCCCCATGGCGCGGCTTTGCGGATTATCAATCCTCTGCCTCTTCGCCGGTCTCAACAGCGCTGTGTAATGTTCATTGTTTATGATGACGCCCCCGCTGTTCACGAGGTTGCTCCTGTCAAGTGTACTCGTCAGTCCGTCCTGGGCCTCACGCTTGTTGCCCAAGTGCCGTTCAAACGGCGCTGGCGCGACTTGTTGAGCTCGAGAGATGGGTCCCTGCTCTCCTGCGTGGCCATGAGCTTGTGCCGCGGTCTGCGCAGCGGCGTCCCCAATGGCACGAGCCTCCATGCCGACTGCGTCTTCCGGACGAGCAGCAAGGGCAATTTCGCGCCCGAGTGCGAACTTCCGGACATGAGTTAGTGCACTGATGTCAGCGGTTTTCATATAGCGCTTGGCATCTTCATCCAGCGACCGCTCGTGAAGCCGATCCGCAATCCCCGGCTTTTTGTTTTCAACCAGGCATTGACTGAAACGTCTAAGAGCAGACCCATAGACCTCAACGGTACGGGGTTTCGGCCCCGTCGGCGCTGCCTCGTACGCTTTGATGAGAGCCGCTGTGTACTCTCTGATGAGCACGGCGTCGGCAGGGTGGGGATTCAGGGCAGGGCGGCCCACCACTGGCGCTCCGCCCGCCCACGTCTTGAGACGACCCAGTGACCCAGCCACGGCCGAGGGGCCGCCACCCCAGATCTCGTACTCCTTGCGATCCCGATCCAGCGACGAATCGTGAAGCCGATCCGCAATCCCCGGCTTGTTATTTTCAACGAGCCAATGACCAAAGCCGAAAAGAATATCTACATGGCGCTTGACCGTGATCTCCCCGACCTTACCGGCATAGAGTGCTGACCTCAGCCCTTCGACAAGGGTCGCATCGTTGGAATAAAGAGGACCCTTGTCGGGACCGGAGACCACTTTTGGGCGATCTGGCTGCACCGCCGCCGGCACAGAACGAGCATGGTCACGCAACTCGGACGGTGCGGGGGGATTCAGATCAACCACTGACGAATCCGGCGCATGATGATGGCGCGCCGTTGAGTGACCCGGCTGCAGCACCGAGGCACCCAGCATCGACCCACTGCCTCCGGCGTACGGCGCCGCGGCGTGTTCTTGTCCGCTCCCTTGCATCATGGGCTGCGCCTCCCATGGCAATGCACCCACTTGATGGGTGGGGGCCTGCATCAGCACGCGAGCGCCTGAATTGCCGATCTCGCTCAGCTGCGGCTCAGTGGCAACGTCCTGCAGACGACTGTTCGGGGTCCTTTGCCTCTTCGCTGGTCTCAACTCCGCTGTATCATGCTCACGGTTGATGAGGACCTCCTCGCTTGGTAGCTGGTTGCTCCTGTCCTGTGCAGCGATCCGCTCGTCCGGCGCGCGCTGGTCGCCGTCGCGCCAGCTCAGGGGACGAAAGGACCCTGCGGGATCCGAGGCTTGGTGATGGGGCCCAGTTGGCACGAAAGACGATGCCAGAACAGCGTCGTCTTCATTAGCTTTCCCAGGGGGAGATACTCTGGCCAACTGTATTCCTCCTGCGGCCCGCTGCGCTGCGCAGCGGCGCCCCCCTTGCTCTCAAGACTTTGAAATTTAAATGGGTCCCCGGGAGCAACGTCTGGCGCTGACTGGCCGAGCCGCTTGATCTGCTGGTGAAACGTCCCAACGGGGCTTTCCTTAACCGCGTCTCGGGCCTGTCGGTCCATGAGTTCAAAGTTCGTAAGATTATTTGCCGTTCCGAATGTATTGTCACCCCTGAGGCGGGTTTGTAGTGCCTGCCGATTGACGACGAGGTTGTTGAGGTTCAGGTTATCTGGCTGCGATTGCAATCGCCCAACCAGCGCCCGCGTGCCGTCCACCACGTAGACTCCGCAATCCACCACGTTGCTCTGCTGGGCGATGCGGGATACGCCCACGCGGGTCTCCAGGCTGGCGCCCAGATTTTCTGCGAGCTCTTTTGCAAGCGTGTCATTGCATCCGTTGTAGGAGTCATAATGATAGGCAACCGGCCGTTCCCGGTCGCTGCGATCAACGAACAGCAGCGACCAATGGGTGCCGCGCTCCGCAAGAGTCTTACCGCCATCGCTCACTGGCACGAACAGGAAGTCGGCTGTGTCGTTACCGTTCTGATTATGGACGATGCGCTGGAATGCGCTTAGCTTGTCGCTCTCGGAGCCCAAGCGCAGATGATAATTGGCTACGAGGGGATCCACGAACCGCGTCCGGGCGGCGAGTTCTGGATTGTTCCCCTGCAACTCCTGCTCCAGGAGCTGGTAATCCCTGTGGATATGTTCGTCGCCTAGCAATTGCAATGCGCCGAGCACCCGCCCGTCTTTAGCTTTCCCAGGGGGCCTCTCTGGCCGACCCAATGCCTCCTGCGTCCCGCTGCGCTGCGCAGCGGCGTCCCCAATGGCACGAGCCTCCATGCCGACTGCGTCTTCCGGACGAGCAGCAAGGGCAATTTCGCGCCCGGGTGCGAACTTCCGGAGATGAGCTAGTGCACTGATCCTCCGGTTACCACCGGAGTTCACATAGCGCTTGGCATCTTCATCCAGCGACCCCTCGTGAAGCCGATCCGCAATCCCCGGCTTTCTGTTTTCATGCAGGTATTCACTGAAACGTATAAGAGTAGATCCATAGACCTGAATGGTACCGCGATTCGGCCCGGTCGCAGGCGCTTCTTTGTACTCTTTGATGAGAGCCGCTGTGTAATCTCTGATGAGCGCGGCGTCGGCAGGGTAGGGATTCCGGACAGGGCGGTCGACCACTGGCGCTCCGCCCGCCAACGTCTTGAGACGACCCAGTGCTCTAGCCACGATCGAGGGGCCACCCCTGCTCTCGTACTCCGAGGGGCCACCCCTGCTCTCGTACTCCTTGCGATCCTGATCCAGCGACGATTCGTCAAGCCGAGCAGCAAATCCCGGCCTGTTATTGTCAAAGAGCCAACGACCAAAGCCGAGAAGAGAATTTACATGGCGCTTGACCGTGCTCTCCTTGACCTTACCCGCGTAAGCTGACCTCAGCCCTTCGACAACGGTCGCATCGTTGGAATAGAGGGGACCCTTGTCGGGACCGGAGACCACTTTTGGAGGATCTGGCTGCACCGCCGCCGGCACAGAACGAGCATGGTCACGCAACTCGGACGGTGCGGGGGGATTCAGATCAACCACTGACGAATCCGGCGCATGATGATGGCGCGCCGTTGAGTGACCCGGCTGCAGCACCGAGGCACCCAGCATCGACCCACTGCCTCCGGCATACGGCGCCGCGGCGTGTTCTTGTCCGCTCCCTTGCATCATGGGCTGCGCTTCCCATGGCAATGCACCCACTTGATGGGTGGGGGCCTGCATCAGCACGCGAGCGCCTGAATTGCCGATCTCGCTCAGCTGCGGCTCAGTGGCAACGTCCTGCAGACGACTGTTCAGGGGCCTTTGCCTCTTCGCTGGTCTCAACTCCGCTGTATCATGCTCACGGTTGATGAGGACCTCCTCGCTTGATAGCTGGTTGCTCCTGTCCTGTGCAGCGATCCGCTCGTCCGGCGCGCGCTGGTCGCCGTCGCGCCAGCTCAGGGGACGAAAGGACCCTGCGGGATCCGAGGCTTGGTGATGGGGCCCAGTTGGCACGAAAGACGATGCCAGAACAGCGTCGTCTTCATTAGCTTTCCCAGGGAGCTCGCGCCCGAGTTCGGACTTCCGGAGATGAGCTAGTGCACTGATCCCACCGGAGTTGTTATAGCGCTTGGCATCTTCATCCAGCGACCCCTCGTGAAGCCGAGCCGCAATCCCCGGCTTTTTGTTTTCAACGAGGTATTCACTGAAACGTCTAGGAGCAGATCCATAGGTCTGAATGGTACCGGGATTCGGCCCGGTCGGCGCTGCCTTGTACTCTTTGATGGGAGCCGCTGTGTAATCTCTGATGAGCGCGGCGTCGGCAGGGTCGGGATTATTCAGGACAGCGGCGCGGTCCAGCACTGGCGCTCCGCCCGCCCACGTCTTGAGATGACCCACTGCTCTAGCCACGTCCGAGGAGCCACTCTTGCTCTCGTACTCCTTGAGATCCGGATCCAGCGACTCCTCGTGAAGCCGAGCGGCAAATCCCGGCCTGTTATTATCAAAGAGCCAACGACCAAAGCCGAGAAGAGAATTTACATGGCGCTTGACCGTGCTCTCCAATGCTGACCTCAGCCCTTCGACAATGGTCGCATCGTTGGAATAGAGAGGACCCTTGTCGCGACCGGAGACCCCTATTGGAGGATCTGGCTGCACCGCCGCCGGCACAGAACGAGCAGGGTCACGCAACTCGGACGGTGCGGGGGGATTCAGATCAGCCACTGACGAATCCGGCGCATCATGATGGCGCGCCGTTGAGTGACCCGGCTGCAGCACCGAGGCACCCAGCATCGACCCACTGCCTCCGGCGTAGGGCGCCGCGGCGTGTTCTTGTCCGCTCCCTTGCATGAGTTGCGCCTCCCATGGCGATGGTAGAAGGTCCGCGAGCGGAATCGAGTCGAAATATCCCGACAAATCAGCGTCGACCATCTGCTTTTGCGACCGAGCCAGCGTTTCGGCCACCGCGGCCTCGCCAACCGCGGAGGGCGTCTCCTCAGCCCCGGCGAACGCTGGCCCGGCAGGCGCCGCCGGCACAGAACGAGCATGGTCACGCAACTCGAACGGTGCGGGGGGATTCAGATCAACCACTGACGAATCGCGCGCCGTTGAGTGACCCGGCTGCAGCACCGAGGCACCCAGCATCGACCCACTGCCTCCGGCGTAGGGCGCCGCGGCGTGTTCTTGTCCGCTCCCTTGCGTCATGAGTTGCGCCTCCCATGGCGATCGTAGAAGGTCCGCGTGCGGAATCGAGTCGAAATATCCCGACAAATCAGCGTCGACCTTCTGCTTTTGCAACCGAGCCCACCTTTCGGCCAACGCGGCCTCGCCAACCGCGGAGGGCGTCTCCCCAGCCCTGGCGAACGCTGGCCCGGCAGGCGCCGCCGGCACAGAACGAGCAGGGTCACGCAACTCGGACGGTGAGGGGGGATTCAGATCAACCACTGACGAATCCGGCGCATGATGATGGCGCGCCGTTGAGTGATCCGGCTGCAGCACCGAGGCACCCAGCATCGACCCACTGCCTCCGGCGTAGGGCGCCGCGGCGTGTTCTTGTCCGCTCCCTTGCACCATGAGTTGCGCCTCCCATGGCGATGTATCCACTTGAGGGCCGGGATCATGCACTGGTTCATCCATTTGCTTTTGCAACCGAGCCCACCTTTCGGCCACCGCGGCCTCGCCAACCGCGGAGGGCGTCTCCTCAGCCCTGGCGAACGCTGGCCCGGCAGGCGCCGCCGGCACAGAACGAGCATGGTCACGCAACTCGAACGGTGCGAGGGGATTCAGATCAACCACTGACGAATCCGGCGCATCATGATGGCGCGCCCTTGAGTGACCCGGCTGCAGCACCGAGGCACCCAGCATCGACCCACTGCCTCCGGTATGCGGTGCCAGGTGCTCGTCCCCCAGCATCATGGGCTGCGCCTCCCATGGCAATGCACCCACTTGATGGGTGGGGGCCTGCATCAGCACGCGAGCGCCTGAATTGCCGATCTCGCTCAGCTGCTTAGCTTTCCCAGGGAGCTTCTCTGGCCGACCCAATGCCTTCTGCGGCCCGCTGTGCTGCGCAGCGGCGTCCCCAATGGCACGAGCCTCCATGCCGACTGCGTCTTCCGGACGAGCAGCAAGGGCAATTTCGCGCCCGAGTGCGGCGTACGGCGGGAACTTCCGGAGATGAGCTAGTGCACTGATCCACCGGTTACCACTGGAGTCCAAATAACGCCTGGCATCTTCATCCAGCGACCCCTCGTAAAGCCGAGCCGCAATCCCCGGCCTGCTGTTTTCATGCAGGTATTGACTGAAACGTCTAAGAGTAGCCGCATAGTCCTGAGTGGTTTTGGGATTCGGCCCGGTCGCAGGCTCTGCCTCGTACTTTTTGATGAGAGCCGCTTTGTAATCTCTGATGAGCTCGGCGTCGACAGGGTCGGGATTCAGGGCAGCGCGGCCCACCATTGGCGCTCCGCCCGCCGACTCTTTGAGACGACCCAGTGCTCTAGCCACGTTCGAGGAGCCACTCTCGCGCTGGTACTCCTTGAGATCCTGATCCAGCAACGGATCGTCAAGCCGAGCAGCAAATCCCGGCTTGTTATTATCAAAGAGCCAACGACCAAAGCCGAGAAGAGAATTTACATGGTCCGTGACCGTGCGCTCCCCGACCTTACCGGCATAGAGTGCTGACCGCAGCCCTTCGACAACGGTCGCATCGTTGGAATAAAGAGGACGCTTGTCGCGACCGGAGACCACTACTGGAGGATCTGGCTGCACCGCCGCCGGCATAGAACGAGCATGGTCACGCAACTCGAACGGTGCGGGGGGATTCAGATCAACCACTGACGAATCCGGCGCATGATGATGGCGTGTTTCCCCGGGAACAACGTCCCGTACGAACACCGAGTCTGGGTTGCCTTGGTCCGGCGCGACTGGAGCCAGGGCTCTGTCGTGCAACGCTCGCGCTGACTGGCCGAGCCGCTTGATCCGCTGGTGAAACGTCCCAACGGGGCTTTCCTTAACCGCGTCTCGCGCCTGTCGGTCCATGAGTTCAAAGTTCGTGAGATAATTTGCCGTTCCAGATGTATCGTCACCCATGAGTCGGGTTTGTAGTGCCTGCCGATTGACGACGAGGTTGTTGAGGTTCAGGTCTGGCAGGTCTGGCAGGTCTGGCTGCCATCTTTGCAATCGCCCAACCAGCGCCCGCGTGCCGTCCACCACGTAGACTCCGCAATCCCACTCGTTGCTCTGCTGGGCGATGCGGGGTAAGTCCACGCGGGTCTCCAGGCTGGCGCCCAGCCTTTCTGCGAGGTGTTTTGCAAGCTTGTCATGCCATCCGCTGACGGAGTCATAATGATAGGCAACCGGCCGTTCCCGGTCGCTGCGATCAACGAACAGCAGCGACCAATGTTTGCCGCGCTCCGCAAGAGTCTTACCGCCATCGCTCACTGGCACGAACAGGAAGTCGGCTGTGTCGTTACCGTTCTGATTATGGACGATGCGCTGGAATGCGCTTAGCTTGTCGCTCTCGGAGCCCAAGCGCAGATGATAATTGGCTACGAGGGGATCCACGAACCGCGTCCGGGCGGCGAGTTCTGGATTGTTCCCCTGCAACTCCTGCTCCAGGAGCTGGTAATCCCTGTGGATATGTTCGTCGCCTAGCAATTGCAATGCGCCGAGCACCCGCCCGCTGGGGTCGCCGAAAACACCAAAAAACCCTTCGACCGCGGGGGACATCCCCTCAGGAAAGAGCTCTGGCGAGGCGGAATTCCCCGCCCGCAAGCTGGGCGGAGCGAATTCCGGTGGCCTCAGTGGCACCTCCTCGCTTGGTACCAGGTTGCTCCTGTCCTGTGCAGCGATCCGCTCGTCCGGCGCGCGCTGGTCGCCGTCGCGCCAGATCAGGGGACGAAAGGACTCTGCGGGATCCGAGGCTTGGTGATGGTGCCCAGTTGGTACGAAAGACGATGGCAGAACAGCGGCGTCTTCATTAGCTTCCCCAGGGAGCTTCTCTGGCCGACCCAATGCCTTCTGCGGCCCGCTGTGCTGCGCAGCGGCGTCCCCAATGGCACGAGCCACCATGCCGACTGCGTCTTCCGGACGAGCAGCAAGGGCAATTTCGCGCCCGAGTGCGGCGGACGGCAGGAACTTCCGGAGTTGAGCTAGTGCAATGATCCTCCGGTCACCACTGGAGTCCTTATAGCGCTTGGCATCTTCATCCAGCGACTCCTCGTGAAGCCGAGCCGCAAGCCCCGGCTTGTTGTTTTCAACCAGGTATTCACTGAAACGTCTAAGAGTAGCTCCATAGTCGTGAATGGTTTGGCGATTCGGCCCGGTCGCAGGCGCTCCCTTGTACTCTTTGATGAGAGCCGCTTTGTACTCTTTGATGAGCACGGCGTCGGCAGGGTCGGGATTCAGGACAGCGCGGCCCACCATTGGCACTCCGCCCGCCGACTCTCTGAGACGACGCAGTGCCACAGCCACAGTCGAGGAGCCACCACTGCTCTCGTACTCCTTGAGATCTTCATCCAGCGACTCCTCGTGAAGCCGAGCAGCAAATCCCGGCTTGTTATTTTTAAAGAGCCAACGACCAAAGCCGTAAAGAGAATTTACATGGCGCTTGACCGTTTCCTCCTTGGCCTTACCCGCGTAGAGTGACCTCAGCCGTTCGACAACGGTCGCATCGTTGGAATAAAGAGGACGCTTGCAGCCGCGACCGTCGGAGACCACTACTGGAGGATCTGGCTGCACCGCCGCCGGCACGGGGGAACGAGCATGGTCACGCAACTCGAACGGTGCGGAAGGATTCAGATCACCCACTGACGAATCCGGCGCATGATGATGGCGCGCCGTTGAGTGACCCGGCTGCAGCACCGAGGCACCTAGCATCGACCCACTGCCTCCGGCGTACGGCGCCGCGGCGTGTTCTTGTCCGCTCCCTTGCATCATGGGCTGCGCTTCCCATGGGGCCGCGCCTTCGATGAGGCTCAGGTCTCCCTGAGACGGATGAGGATAGAACGGGTCTGGCAGAGCCGGAACGCCGGGGGCGGGAATTTGGGCAGCGGCTTGGCGCGCCTCGCCCGAGCGCTGCTCAAAGCCCTCTTGCCCGGCCTGTGCCGCTTGCTCTTGAGATGCCGGGGGCTGCACCTGCCGCCAACCTGTTACATTGGATAGGTCAAATTTGTGCCGGTTCACGCTAGCCTCACGTCCACAGATCAGCTGAGCAACCTACTCGGGCATACTTACGAGAAGCTGACGAGGTCCGCGGTCCCGGAGCGGGTAGGCCTAATTTTCTGCGCGCCGATTGCGCTGGCGCGACGTAGCCCGGCCTTTTGCCAGCTCGGCAGCTACGGCTCGCAAAGAGCGTCGTAAGGCTTGCGGAGCCGCCCCTCAGCTCCCGTCGAGGAGCAATCCACAATTCACATATTTGGAGATGGCTCGCTGGTTTACCGGTCTGCGAGCCCTGCAAGCCCTGCAAGCCCATGCTTCAGATGCCGCCCGTGCAGAGGTATTTCATTTCGAGGTAGTCCTCGAGGCAATGGCGGGAACCCTGCGTCAGCGGGAGCGTCAGCTACATAGTCGATAACACGCGCTTTTTACCTCGGTCTCGGCTCGCAACGATGGATTGCTAACGGCGAACTCATGCTGGTCGGCAAGGCGATACTGGCTGGAGCATCAACTCGGCCGACGAGAGTGGCCACACCATCCTAGACAGGATCGGCCGATATGCCCGGCATCGCCGCTCTGCAAAAAGCACAGCGGGCATCCAGACGTTGCCGGGTTGACTATGGGTGTCCGAACCGCGAAAAGAGGCCGCTCTTTATGAGTGGCGTGCGCTTGCAGTCTAACCCCAAGCCCCCCGCCCGGGCTGCCGGCGCGCTTCTAGGAACATCGAGGTAGATGACGAGACTCCGAACTAAATTTCCAAAGCTATCGGTGGATTCACATTTCAAGCCCAATCGATTTCCTACAGCCAGGCGCGAACGTTCGATTGGAACATTCAGAATTCACATCAAGGTGCACCGCTATTGCGTCCCGAACAGGTTCGGCTGCTCGATGACGACTACGAGATTGTTCTCATCAAAGGTCTGCCACCATTAAAATTGAGGAAGGTGCGATATTTTCGGATCGCATTCTGAAACGCATCTTTGAAAGCCAGACAGGCGCCCTCCCGGAGCCGGCGCCCTTGACGGGAGCAGAGGAGGCGCTCTCCGCAGAATCTCAACTCGGTGACCCGCTGTGTGAATTGGCGCAGGACTTTGACGATACAGTTTGATGTGAGGCTAGTATGAACCCGCGAAATAGAAATCCATCCCGTGTAACAGCTTTGTCGCAGGTGCAGGACGCCGGCTTGGAAGACGGGCAAGCGGTCCAGGCCCGGCGAGTGGGCTTTGAGCAGCACGTGTCCGAGGCGCTCCGGCCGCTGTTCGATGGTCGAGCTGACGAGCCGCCTACCGGTCCAGAGGAGCTTCTGCGACTGGAAAAGGGGTTTCGCGAGGTGCTTCAGCGAGGGCAGGATCATCAAGCCGCCTCGTCTTTTTTCAGCGATCCAAGGATGCCCGCTGGACGGGATGACCCCAAGGGAAGCGTGTCGGACGCTTTCGCAGCAGCCGGCTCTAGGCACGCCGGAGTTGAGGCCGCCGCCCCGCCAGTGTTAGCTGCCAGCCAACAGCAGATCCGGCCCTCGCCAGTTGCGTTTGACCGACCGGTATCATCCTCGGCTGCTGCAGGCGTGCGCTTGTATGCCCCTTCGATGATCTCTCGGAAGACCAGTTCCGAAAACTGCAATCAGTTGCCCGCCTTGTGCTGCCGCCTCGCCGTCGAGGTCGAAACGCCCGCGAATCAATGGAAGGTCAGCGGGCCATGGGGGCAGAGTGCAACGGCGTCTACACCGCCTATTTGAGGGGAGAGGTACACTTGGCTTTCCTGTTCCAGCAGCATCCGGCCGCACACCGACGCGATGGGGAGCTAGAATTCAAATCGGACCTTCGCAAGGCACGCACCGCGGATCAAACGCCGTTCGTTTGGGAAAAATGGCTCAGTACCGACAAAGCTTCTGTAATGGCCCTAGTGGCCTCGGTCGCGCTCTTGGTCGCGATACAGTGGCAAGACCCCCAGATCAACGAGGCGGTCCTAAGCGAACTGCGGACGATTCAGATCAACTACGCATTGCTCCAGCGAGACGTCGCCCGCGCAGACATGGTATTGGACTTCCGTTCCGTTGCTTCTACCGGGCAAGCATTAAAAAGGAACCTTCAAAACTACCAACGCCTTGTTGAGATCTCGCCCAATGAGAGCTCCGGGGTGCACTCCAGGTTGGTTGCACAGCTCAAAAATTCCCTCGAAAACACAGAAGCTGCCATCTCGGCCTCGGCCGCGCAAAATGAGCTTCTGCAAAGCTCTCTGGTACGCTTTGCTCGCTCGGCTAATCGCCTTCGGGGGGGAGTGTCGAACAGGCCTGAATTTTCCAATCTGATCCTTCAATTTTCGGCCAGACCGGGATTCAGCCTCGCATTACAAATCGATCAGTCTCTCCGCCGACTTCCTCCTAGCCAGGACCAAGTCACGGAGGATGTTGCCCGCGAGGGCCGCGCTATCCTGTCCTCAATGTTGAGGTTGGACCGCGCTGTCAATCGGATCCCATCCTTCGACACGTTCGCCAAGGCTGCCGAATTGGAGCGAGAACATCTGAAAGCCTACAGCTTCGCCAGCGCGCAAGCGCAGCGTACACGACTTTTCTTTGGCTTGGTGTCCATATGCCTCTGCTTGTTTGCGACCATTCGAGCCTCCACGCTGCATGTGCGGACGAACCGGTTGGAAAGGCGGTTAGAGCTTGAAGCGGCGATGAGTGAGATCGAAGCTTGTTTCATCGACAGTCAAGCAACGAAGGCTTCGCGGCGCTTCTCCACCGAAGCAGCGCTTAGACTCATTCAATGCGTTTTCGATGCGGATCAATGCGCGCTTGCTCTGGTGGATCCGAGTATCAGCAGGAATACCGAGTACTTTGTCGCGAACAAGCGCATGCGCGTCTGGAACGCCACGCTAATCCATGAAGTCGTCTCACTTGTACACCCGGAACAGCCAGTGTTTCGCGTCGTTCCGGCGTCGGAAGTGGTTCGGACTGCCGTAGGCACTACCGGCGTTTGTCAAATTGTTGGTTGCCGGGCCTCCGATCAGCAGGCTGCGGTTTGTATCCTTGTTTTTGAAGGAGATCGCTCACCACCCTCCACAGACGACCTCCTGGTTCTAGCGAGCGCTACTGTGCGTTTAGGCAACCATCTTGAAATGCAACGTGTACACACGGAACGTAACCTTTTTGAGAGTCGATGGGAGCATGCGGAAAGGCTGACGGCTGTCGGCACAATCGCAAGCGGCGTTACACATGAATTCAATAATGTTCTAGGAGCAATAGTCGGCTACGCAGAGATGGCTAAAGGTCTTGTGCGTCGCCCCTCGAGAATTCGGGGCCACATCGGCCAAATTATCTTGGCCAGCAACCGAGCCAAACTGATTATTGATCAAATTTTGTCACTAAGCCGAAATCGGAAGCGCGTGACGATGCCTTTCGACGTCTCGGAGAGTTTAATGGATCTCGCGCCATTGCTGCGGGTTACACTTCGTGCGGATGTTCAGTTGAATTTCAAGATCAACGAGTGGCAAACGGTGATCGAGGGCAGCCCGACCGAGATACAGCAGATCCTTATGAATCTATGCAAGAACGCATCGGAGGCTCTCTTGAATGAGGGCCGTGTCGAGATTAGCGTTTCTCGCGCTCACGTCTGTCAAACGAAGCCCGTGGCTAAGGGCACCTTGAAACCGGGAGATTACGTTCTCCTCTCCATCAGCGACGATGGCCAAGGAATCGCAAGTTCGGTGCTTCCGCATATCTTTGAGCCCTTTTTTACCACGCGCTCTCGCGTCGGCGGGACCGGACTGGGTCTTGCTGCAGTGGACCGCCATGTGAGCGCGCTCGCAGGATGCCTTGACGTCACCTCGGCTGTTGGCCGAGGTACACGCTTCGATCTCTACTTACCGGCCTGCGCTGAGGAGCAGGTCAGAGCTGATAGCGCTTTCGGCCCATGCGATGGATCACTTGGCAACGGAGAAATCATTGCAGTCGTTGACCCCGATCCAGCAGCGTTGGAGATCTACAAGGATAAGATCGCCGCGCTGGGTTATAAGCCGGTCGGCTTCGCGACCTTCGAGAGTCTTTGCGACTGGATCGAGAGCGGGAAGGCAGCCGACCTCCTAATTTTCGATAAAGCGACTTTCCTCGGGCCAGGACAGCCCGAAGCCGTACGTACCACCCTGATGACGGTGCCCATCATCGTCGTTGGTGGAAGCGACCCCATGCCGATCACATCTGGTAATCAGACCTTCGTCCTTTGGCTAGCCAAACCGGTCTCGTCCAGGACGATGGAGCATGCAATTCGTAGGATGATAATGGCATGATGCCGCCGACGCGCTCAGGATACCGAGCTGTCGAGGCAGTCGGAGGCGGAGCCGGCTGGGATCCAGCAAATACAAGAGCGTCGGACGATCTCTGCGCACCCGGCTCATGGCGAGTTCCCCTCGAACACTGTCGTCGGCTTCCGCTCAAGGAAGGCTCCCCGACCACGGCAAACCTGCCGCCGTGCTCGTGACCGTCAAGGACAAGTCGCCGCGCGATGGGGTCTGCGGGCCTCCATCCTTGAAGTCACTGCGCGCTGGCGGCGACAGGCGACGGGCAATATAAGGTCGGGACGAGGAGATGGTCGCCAATCGGTCACGCAAGATGGTTGACGAGATGACTCGAGAGCAAAGCTTGACAATCATCGCCCCATTCACGCCAGACTTCTCCTGTGCGTTCATCATCGGCCACGGCTCCTCGCTGCCCCGACAAGGCTATCGCCGCCCGGCCGGGCAAGCGATATCCCAGGTTCCGACGTGTTCCTTTCATGCTTGATGGACCTAGGCCCCGGCAGGCATGTGGCTGGGTTCTCGGTCGCGGATCTGTGAGGCAAGCACGGGGTAAGCGACGGCTCGACCCACCATTGGGAAGGCCGGCTTCGGCACGGAGGTGCGGCCTCGGCGTTGAGAGGCATCGGATCGGGTGTAGCAGGACTTTCGAACTAACTGCCGACAACACACTGGATAGGCCGTTCTCGTCGTTCGGTCCAGTTCACCAACGCCTATGTCGACATTTTACGGCGCTTCACTACTAACCGGGCACCGCACGATGGCAGCTCGTTCTCTCCGGCAAAAGGTACTCCCTGTGTTAGCTTCCGTGTTGTGTGCTTGCCCTCAACTGCGGGATACGTAAGGCCATCCCTAAAAGCATCGAATGCGGCAGCAACAGCGCGAATCCCAAGCGATGCTCCGCCGTACGCGGACAAGACCGTTTTCGAAGTCCACTAGTCCGTCCTTGGCCAGCATCGCCAAACGCTCATCTGAACCGCGAAGACGGATCGGATCAGATCCGTGGGCGACACAGATTGCCGGCACGTCAGCCTCGAAATCGCACATTAATCGCTCGATGATTGCGGCTCGCACGCGGTCGTCGTCTGTGAGGCGATGGCCCTTCGATGTCGCCAGTCGGCCAACTGCGATGTGCTGGATGTAGATATCCCGTGTAACTTCGTTTTGAACGTACCCCTGGCCGATGCGGCCGATAGCCGACGCGCCGAAACCGATCAGGGTTCTGCAGGTATCGGCAGAGTAGCCCAACGAGTTACGTCGCAGGCGACCGGTTTCCTGTGCCAGCGCGAGCTCGTCGTGCGGCAAGGCGAAATGGTCGAGCCCGATCTCCCGGTAGCCGGCGGCAACCAGCGTCACGGCGACAGCCGCATGCTGTTCAGCGCGGGCAGCGCTGGCAAGCCGGTCGGGGCGCATGGCGACCGCTGCCCTCGCCGTCTCGACCCACGACACCACCGTTTGACGCGGCAGGCGTCCCACGGTGATAACAAACCAGTCAGCTCCGCCTGGGAAATTTTGCCAGCTTGCCGGATCCGACGAGATAATGCAGCGCTGGGACGGACTTTGCTCGCCAGCTAGCGACCGTGGTGATCTCTGCCAAAAGGACGAGGCCATGAACGCGATCGGCGCTAACGGTGGGCGTTTGTATAAGCCTTGGGGTGGGAACTGGGCCTTCTATGCTGGCGCCACATACAAGCTCAACGAGACAACTTCGTTCTACCTTCGGCTCTCCCGGTGACCAGCTCTCAGTAGCGTCGCGGCAAACGTTGCCTATGGGCTTCTTTTCGATTTCACAGCTACGGCGACTCCAAACTCAGCAGTCGGCAAGATGGAAGCTTCCAACGGGAACTGCCCAATGCGAACAAGAAGAGCAGTGTCGGCAGTAATCCTGCGCTTCGAACGCTCATCCTAACGCCGTGAAGCGTTGAGCTCCGAGGTTGGGCAGACCAAGCCCGCAACACGCTCCAAGAGAACGGCGCATAGAAGCCATACGAGATTGCAGCCTAGCTGTTTAGTCCCAAGGTTTGATGGGTTGGATCGAGCCTGAATCGTTCGGGCTCTTTTGTCCAGATTTTGCAGATGTATTCAAAGGGCGTGAGGCCCTTGAGGGTCTTCAGTCGACGGCCGAAATTATAGGCTAAGACGAAATCGGCGAGATGCTGGCGCAGTTGGTCATGGCTCTCGTAGTAGAAGCGTTTGACGGTCGCATCCTTGATCGTGCGGTTCATGCGTTCGACCTGGCCGTTGGTCCATGGGTGCCTTGGCTTTGTCGTTCGGTGGTCGATATCGGCCTTGGCGCAAGTATGTTCGAAGGCGTGCGCCCATATGATTTCTCCCGCCGCCATGGCTTCCTTGATCAGCGGAACGGCCGAGCCGCCGGCACCTGGGGTCGTGAACTGAATGCCGTTGTCGGTAAGCACTGTGTGGATCTTGTAAGGGACAGCATCAAGAAGATGGCGCAGGAAATCGGCGGAGACCGCTGTCGTTGCCTTCTCGTGCAGCTCGACGAAAGCGAACTTCGAGGTCCGATCTATGGCCACGAACATATGCAGCTTGCCCTGCTCGGTTCGGACCTCGGCGACGTCGATATGGAAGTAGCCGATTGGATAGGCCTTGAACTTCTTCCTTGCCGGCTTGTCGCCCTCGACATCCGGCAACCTGCCTATCCCGTGACGCTGCAGGCAGCGATGCAAGGATGACCGCGACAGATGCGGGATCGTCGGTTGGAGAGCATAGAGGCAATCGTCCAGTGGCAGCAGCGTATAACGCCGAAAGGCGACGATGACCGCCTCTTCCTCAGTCGATAGCACTGTCGACTTCGGATCTCTGGGGCCAGTCGGAAGATCGGCGGCCGACGTCCGGTTCCTCCACTTCCTAACCGTCTTCTGATTGATGCCGTAGCGCTTCGCCAGCGCCCTCAGGCTCTCTTGACTATGCTGTATCGCTCGACGGATCGCCTCTGTCGTCGTGGCGCTCCCATGAAGAACCTGGCCCATAGCGCATCCTTTGATTCGGACGAAAAGTATGCGCCATCAAAGCCTGGGATCAAACACCTAGCCTTCGGGGCCGGACGTTGTTTCATATCAGACCGGTGGGGATGAAGCCTGCCATCCAGCACCCGGTCAGTTTCAGGTCAAACTTGAAATCCCAGTCGGGTCAGAACGCGATCAACTGGCAGTCCGACGCACTTAAAAATGACAAATGGATCGCCTGCTTTTGGGCCATCCATGGGGAATTCGGGCGCGAGAGAACAAGCTCACACAGCATAAGCGAAGCTCCAGGCGAATCTTGCGCTGGCCGAGGCAGAACCATGTTTAAAGCTGCCTGTTTTCCACCTCGAACCTGTCTGAGTCCGGCCGATCGTCATAGATCGGCCAAAGCATCGGCCAGATGGCTCCCCCAATTACGGTTTGTGCATGGTTGTCAGTACGATAGGCCTGCCGAACATCGGCCATGATCATCATCGGCAGCATCGATTTGTGTCCAAGCCTGGCGACGTCGGCTGTTTTGGGCAAAAGCCTGCACTCGCGTACCGCAGCCAACCTCGCCCATCTCGTGCGCATCATGAACACCTACTACAGCAACCTGATCGAAGGCCACGATACGCGCCCGCGCGACATCGAAGGGCGCTGGTCGGAATTTCGATGTTCTTGCACCTCAGCTCAATACACAAGGTTTTGGGAGCCGCAGCCGACTTAGGAGAGGAAGGCGAACAGGCGGCCGAGCAAGCCATGAACCAGTCCGATTTTGACACCACCTTCGAGAAAAAGTTGGACATTGAGTTAGAGGATGCGCGAGTCGTTTACATGGGCGATTTGGCTGATGGTAACGCCTTCGACCCCCGGTTGCTTCAAATCTTCAGTGTTGAATATGAGACCACCGTAGCCTTGAGCGACAAGCTTGTCGTTGCGACCATGGTCGTCGAAGTCGAGGTTGAAGTGGACTTGGAGTACGAAGACCGCAGCGAGGGTGGGTACGACAGCGAAGAGGGTGTTTGGCATGGTGCCCAAACTGCCACAACCGCACTGGCCGAGCCTGTTAAGGTGCTCGTTCTTGTTGAGATTGAGCGAAATAGCGGGAAGGTGCGGGCCGCCAAGCTTATCAAACGAGAGATCTATTTTTACCACTCGGTGTACGACTACCGGTAAGAGCCGCTTCAGTGATCCCACAGGGCGGCGTAGCACGTCACTTCTGAGATAGAGCTTCGCTTTTCGTTGAGTTGGATGCGGCAGTCGGATGCCAGTTTACATAGTACGCGCGGTAATGCAGCATATTGGTTCCAGTCCGAGCAGCGGGCACGCCATCGCCATATTCACATAGACCATGGAGCCGTCGGCGACTGGCAGAGTTCGCGCCATCTGATTGCGGACATTATTCGCGGTGTTGGCAACCCTGTGGACTTTCGGGGATGCGATGGTGAATTCGCCATCAGGCAGATCGTGAACGCATGGAATGGCTTTTCCGCCTGAACCGCTCAACCAACGCCCGGATGCACTTGCGGGAAAATGGCTGCCGATTGTGTCGACACACCGTTACGGCATTGCGAAGCCATCAATCTTCGTCCTGACAAAACCGCATTGTAGATTTCCCGTTCGTTCTCTATCTCTCTTGCAGTGCCTTGCGGGGGATGAGCACATGGCAGAGCCCATAGATTTCGATAACTTACCGGAGAATCCGTTCCAGGCGTTCGTCATCCTCGTGGGGTTGTTCGATGAGCAGCTTGCCGAGGACATCCGAGGCAACGAGGAGGGTGACACCCGCCTCGCCCTTATCAGTCACATGAACAAGATTACCGGTGCCGCGAGGGCGCTGCATATCGAGGCGCTGAGAGATTGGGAGCTGCCCGACTACGACAACACGTACAACGTCCACCGCGAATTCGACCTTGCCACCAAGAGCATCGTCCTGCAAATCCAGATTCAGAAGGCCCGCATCGGTGCCATCTACTCGGTCGAGCTGGACGCTGCCACCAAGGCTCGCATCCACAACCTCGTCAATGAAATCCGCCAGTTGGTTGAAGCCGCCGACCTTGAAGTCGGCAAAAAGAACTCGCTATTTTCCAATCTCAACGCGTTCGACGCGGACGTTGACCGCGCGCGGACGCGGTTCGACAACGGGATGCTGATGGGCATCTCCATCGCCGACCTCATCAACAAAGGCGCCAACGCCTTGAAACCAGCCAACGAGCTGCTGAAGCGTATCAATGAGCTTCTTGGCGGTGCGAAGACCAAGGAAGCCGCCCCAGAGAAGCTGCCGTCCCCGGACGACATCAAACGCGTCGAAAAGCCAAGGAAGCAAATCCAGGACTTCAGGCGCGCAAGCCGAGAGCTGGACGACGAAATTCCATTCTGACGGCTTGCAGGCTGATTCCCCTCCAGCTCCTCGCTCCGGGCCTGCACCTGCGCTCGCATCTTCGCCTGGTCGCCGTTGTACACGTTGAAGGCTGCGAACAGCTTCATCACGTCCTCCTCCAGTTCGGTGCCGCGGTGGACGCTCGGCATCAGAACCTCAGAAAGAGATCGGAGCGCTGCCATCAGGGTTTCGCGATCGGCCGGAGCCATCTCGGGTTTCGCCGACAGATTCTCAGCCCCACGCTCCCCGCTACTGCCAGCGCCTGTTCCGTGGCGGTGATCCACGACTGCACTGACGCAAGTCCTCCACCAGCCGTTCCGCCAGCGCCACTGCCTCGTCCGCCGTAGCGGGCGGAGCGACGGTAATGAGGGCGCCAGGTTGCGAGCAAGTCAGCCTCGATACCGTCGCCGATGCCAGCTTAGGCTTGCCCGATGGTGAGGCCGACCTTACTCGCTTCCGACCTAAGCATCTTCATGAGGGAGGGATTTGGCAGTTCAGTGACCTCTACCAGCGTAAAGTCACCTCCATCCGAAGTGACACTCATCCGCTGGAATTTTTCTGTCATAATGCGATCGATAAAGCCCTGAATACGGGCAGGAGCATCTGGTCCATTGCCCTGTATGCCTAACGTGTAGGTCTGCGGAGAAATATTCCCAGCCTTGCCGAACCTAAAAGCTGCCGCGCGAGTGAACCCCTGCTCAGGCCTTTCGAGCGCGCTGACCCGGTTTAGAATTGCATCGAGCTGATTCTGAAAGATCTTCTCTGCAGGCGTGGCCGACTGTGCGAACTCCACTTTCCCGCGAGAAAATGTGACCGGGTTGTCCACCTCGTACCCATCGGCCAGCACTGCCTCAATAGCCATCTTGAGCGCGCCCTGAGCAAGCTCTAGGTCTTTAGGTCTTTTCCGGGAAAAGCTGAGTGTGCGGAATGACGCAATATCGAAGGGAATAGGCTGCTTTTCCAGGCGCACTGGATAATGGGCTTCTGGGTCATGTGCCGGATCCCGATTTCATAAAAGGCGTTCGGGTTCAGAGTTGTTAAATCAGCCACAACCAATTCAGCGTCCAGCAGGGCGGTGATGACCTGGGCATCAATGCGGCCTGGTTCTGCGATCTTGTCCGCCCGCTTCACCTCAAACTCAGGGAAATGCTCGGCAAAAACCGGTTCAACGATGCCCTCAAGGAACCAGTCCGCGTGAATTCTTTCGTCGCTATCATCGCCACCAATCGGCCCGACTACAAAGCAAAGCTTTTTCGCTTCTTTCTTGGCCATAATCCCCCCTGGTCACTATCCGCCGATGTCTACTGCCTGAGAGGTATCGTTGAGCAAACGACCTTCTTGTCAGCATCTGGCACGCCTGCCTCTTCCAAAAGCGCGACCGTCGCCTCCCGCAGTTGGTCAGGAAACTCGGTTGGGCCGATGATTATGCGATCGACTAGCTTGGGCAGCTCCGCACCAACAAATCCCTCCTCCGGGTAGTCCTTGAAAGGAATGCTGTATACGACTTGCGGCACCCCCCGTATTAGCTCGATGCTCTTCACGAGCTTGTGCTCTGTCGAAAACCGCGGGTCGAAAATGACGCGCCACTCGCGCTCCTCTTTGAAGCCGGGGTGCTTGGTGCAAAGAACCGCAAAACGGAATGCATTAAACAGCGAGTTGATAAGCGCTTGCCGGCCATTTGCCTTAAGCATGTCTTGGTGGGTTTTAATCCCATCCGTCACCCGATTGAATTGCGTTACGAACCCCCGCTCATCGAGATACGCTACCGGCGATGACACGACGCCGAGAACCGTACTGGATGAATAGAACGCCTCTGGATTTAAGACCACAGCCACGCCAGAAGGCCCGCCGTAGGCTCGCCACATTGAGAGGCGTCCGAGATCGTCTTCATCGCTGTCATGCTCCGAGAGACAGCTTATGTAAGTTTCCCTTCCGAAAAGGGGAACCCAGCCCCTGAGAAGGTCGGCTATTTCCTGGGAAATGCCTTCAAACAGGCCATCGATAGTTTGCCGAAACCGATCGCCGTCAGGACTGTCCCAGGCGTTCGCTAAACAGCTGCTTCCGTGTTCGATTTCCATAAAGTCGTTCATCACCTTCGCGTTGCGAAGCCGCATTCTGTTGGACCTCACGATGTGAAAAGCGGTCTCGGCGCTGCAGTAATGAACAAAGCGAGATTTCTTCGTCATGGCGACCATGTACTGGTCGACGGCGTGAGGGTGGAAAATTCCGAAATTAAGAAGCTCTTCTGGCGTTATCCGCATATCAGTACCTGTCTGCGTCGGTGTCCGCTCTGGTGCCTCATTGCCGGATCGCACCCGGTAATCTTTCAGATCCTTACCGGGCTCGAAATGCCACCGGAAGGCCTCCTCTGCCTTTTTTTCCCACCCTGGCCCGTCCGGCCCTTCTTTTTGTGGGCAGTCCAGTACTTGAACTGCGGCACCGAACGCCGTGGTTTGGCGGTGTCATCGGCGGGGCCAGCTTGCTTGACTTTTAGCTCCGCAAGGTTCTTTTCACGCTCTGCTATCTGCTCAATTTCTGGACTGACTCTAAGCCGAAACAGTCGCATCCTTCATTCGGGGTGAGAGGGCGTGGGGAAAATCCAGCATCATATCGGTGCCGACCTGGCTGACCAGCGGCGCAAGAACGCCAAGAAGCGGCGGCGCGGCTTATGGCGGCTTGAGTATCTGTTTGCACGGTACCCGTAGCCGTGGTCGTCTCGCAGAACCCCGGCATCATCGGCGCGACGCCCAGCCTCATGCAGCTTACCGACGAAGTTGATGACGATACATCTCCAAACGCCTCTCTATTGTCCACGGGTGCGGGATGCACGATCAAGGGCAACATCAGCATCAACACCGGCGAGCACATCTACCATGTACCCGGACAGCAACACTACTCCGAGACAAAAATCAGCCCGCAGTATGGTGAGCGATGGTTCTGCAGCGAAGCAGAGGCGCGGGCGGCCGGATGGCGCCGAGCAAAGCGATAGTAATAAATTCGGATTTCTCCGCGACCGCCAAATTTTGAAACGACGACCAGCCATCACAGGTTGCGATGCTCATCTTCTCCCGACGTACGCTGCAATCCGTCATTGATACGGTCTCTGGTCACACACCGGATTCGCAGTTGCGTTCCCTTATCAACGCGGTGGAGAAACCGAACAAGAACGGGATACCTGGAGTCTGGGAGCTTTACCTTTTGGCCGGCCATATTCTGGCGCACAACGCCAAGGTTGAGCCAACGCTCGCCAACGGGAAGAAGCCTGATATCTTGCTGCCAGAGCATCTTATCTATGCCGACGTAAAGGCGATTTCTGATGATCAAGCTCACCACGACTATCCGATTGAATTCTTTATTGAAACTTTTTCGGATCAGATATTGCGCCGCTTGCCGGTGATGGGGAATTTTCAAGTTGATTTCGGATCACGCAAGGCTTCGATAGATGGCCAATTGGTGTCAGTCCCTGTGCTGCCACCGAAAGCAGATATTGCTCAGATCACAAAACAGATTGCCTTGGACCTGAGACTGCAGGGCGGCGATTTTAAACGCCCTTTCGAATATTTGATCGTTTTCGACGGCGTGCCGACCAAAATATCGTTCACGCCTGGCCGCCATGACTTTCCGACGCTTGGTTGGAATTCGGCGCATTTCACGACACATCGCAGACACGATCGCGAGGTCGATTCTGTTGCAAAAAGCGCTCTCGACGGTGCTCGACCGCAGTTGGAGTCATCACCGGAAGGGTCCCTCAGAGGTGTTTACCTTTGCGATGGCGGCACGGAGCTCTGGACAAAAGGGGCAGCACATAAAACTTTCCCGATACATGACATAGTACGCCGCTATATCGCTTCGTCGTCGTGGCTCGACTTCGTCGTGCTCTTTTCCGTGGAGCAGGAGCGAGATCCGACAGATCGGATGGCACCGTCTCTGCGATCACGACGGGCGACGTACAGGGTCAGCCATAGCGTCATGGCTCGCGATGAGGCAATTCGTGACAAAGTCTATCGCCTAGTACGGGAAGCGTTAGCCAAGCTGGATTCCCCGCTCCAGAATATTGAGAGTGCTTACCTCAATCGCATGAACACAGCGACAAGTATTGGCTTTCGAGGAGGCTGGACGACTATGGGAGACGACAAGTTTCGCATCCCCGCGCGATCGCTCGGCGAAATACTCGCTGGCGGCAACGCTCGATCGATTTTGGACGGCGACGAGGACCGTCTTTGGATCTCAGAGAGGCTGGCACAATGCCACCGCGATGGAAGGATGATCGTCAAGACCGAGCTGGTGAGCGGCCGACCAAGTGACGACGATTGGATCGACATCACATTCGGACCCAAAGATGCAGCTGTCTCCCCACTTGAGTTGCCAGCAAGCAAAAAGAAGGATCCTAGCTAAAACGTCTCGATAGCGTCCCGGCGTGTAGTGATGGCTGACAACGACCGACCGAAACCACCCGATGAGCACCTGATAGAGTTTCTTGACGGGCTGCGACCATTCGCAGCAACGTTCTGCATATGTGTTGCTGGGGAGTAGAGATCGCCGGTCTTGTTGAACTCACCACGATGGACCTCCTCCAATAGTGAAGGACTTCTTAGCGGAGGAGCCCTGACTTAGGGCGTATCGGTGCGGACAGCTCATTGGCGTAACCGAAATTGTACTCGCGCCGCCAAAAGTAAATGAAGAGCTAAACCAGAAAATCTACGAAGAAACTGGTCACGAGGCGTTTCGAGATGCTGCCATCCGCGCTCCATTGAATGAACGTCACTTTGAGCGCGCTCGCCAACAATTCGCTGAACTGCGGCGGACATCCCTGAGTCCTGAATCTCTTTCGCTATGGCGAGAGATCTACCGGGATTGACGCCCAGTGAAACCAAGACTGCCGCAGCGGCGTCTTGACCGACTGCCCGCCGGCTGTCTGTTCGACATCGTTTCATAGCGACCACCAAGCCAGCGCCAGCACGACGCCCGCGGCGAGGGTGAAGGCGAGGAAATGTATCATGCGGCATCGTCCGGCCTTCCGCCCGGCAAGACCGTGAGCCGCGGTTTGGCTTTGCCGGGCAGGATCCCCACGCCTATCGTGCCTGCGACTAGATGCTGCAGGCGCGGGATATGCGAGATGTCAGCGACGGCGGTGAAGGAGCGCGCGCACATACTCCGATTCTTATCGCTTGGGAGGCCCAAAGCGCATGACGCCTAACAGGAATGTCATTAGCGGTTGAAACGAGTTGGATCTGAACACGGCACGCCGGCCCTCCTCCGACTTGAACTCCACATTCGGATGTCAATTAAGATTATCCGATGGGAAATTCTGTGAACCCAGCCTCCTGCGCGAGCGCGCGCAATTTGGCTGGAGGAGCCAGACAAAAAGTTCGAAAAGCTTCCATAGAACCCCAGTCGATGGTCAATTGTAGAACCGTCTGACTGTCCTCCTAGGGGTCGACAGCGGTCAGTCCGCTTATGGGAGCGGATGGCGGAAGGCTGCGGTTCGGCTCTCGACCGCATTGCCGCCGCTCCTGCGCTCCGGTAGGACTGCTTTTAGCCCTTAGCGGACTTGTGTCTCGGCTTTCCTGGTAAGCCTGCACCGCGGATGGCCAGTGGATGCCGCAAGCTGCCAATCCGCCTTAATTTCGTAACTCCGACTCAGTCGCTTTCTACAACGTAGTGCTCCCTAATCTCTTTTTCTTCGTAGAGATCATCACTAACCATCGCCACGATGATGGCGGCGACGGCAAAGCACAGATCAACGTCGGCCTTAGCAATCGGCTCTGTTTTCGTGTTGTGAGCGATAGCGTTTCTGAGTTTTTCGCACTTGTCGAAACCGTTCTTAACGTCTCCCCATATCTTCACTTTATCGAGGCCGCCGACAGATGGTGGCATGTTCGCCTTTATGATCGCCTGCAGTTTCTGCATCAGTCGGATGTCAGGTTTGATCCGCTGATCGTCGGATTGCCCCTTGTTGAGTTTCTCACGCTCCGATTCAACGAAGCTGTCGAGTGCCGAAAAATATGAGAAAAATGCCTGCTTGAGCTTTCCCTCTTCCTCGAACGCGAAACCTTCGGCAATCGCTTCCGCAGCATATCCGATACGACTGCTTTCTCCGGAGTAGGAGGCCACGATGAAATTGAAGCGCACATCCATGTTCATTTCCATGGAAGTACCAGACAAGCTTCCCCTGACCAGTGCTCGGCACCCAAAGCGGTCTGCCATCTGGAGTTCCAAGGCAAGCTTCCCTGTGCTTTCAGAAGTTGCTTTCGGTAGCTCATATTCGGGATCATCGTGCGGGTCATCGTCAACGAAGTACCCATAGTCGTCCAGTATCAAACTATGGATGAAAATCGCTTCGTCCGAGAGATCGAACTCGTGCCAGACTGGGTAGTCCTTATCGGTTCCCCCGTCGTACGGGATGAAATCGAAGTCGGGAAGGAGTTCAGTGGTCCTATAGACGCGCTTGACCTCGGAGGCCTCCAATTTAAGGCAAACACCGAGCTTGTCCTGGCTCAACGCCTCCGTCAGCTTACTCATGAATTCGACCTCGAATCTTGCAGAGCATTCATATCCAGATTCTGCAGATCACGTCGTCTGCGTGAGTACAACCATCAATGACTGAAACCCATGGGGGATTTATGACCACTTCCGCCGGCCAAAAACCAAGCTTGATGGACTTTGCTCGCGCAAAAACTTTGTTGGCGGCTCGACTTCGCAAACTCGAAGCGACCGGCACGAGTGGATTTGAAGGTCTCATGCGAGACGTCCTGTCAGAAACCACAGGTCAGCTGTTCAGGTTGGCCAAATCAGGCCCGCAGGCAGGATCCGATGTCCGGACGATCGAGCACAATACATTTCGCCTCGGTCTGGAAGCCAAAAGATATGGCGCGAAAACACGGCTTAGCCTTGATCAGATGAAGGCAAAGGTCGTCGACTCCGCTCTTCAAAGCGACCCTGTCGATCTATGGATACTGGCTGCCTCGCGGGAGATCCCGGTCACCGATATCGAAGCGCTCCGAGACATCGGAAACCGCCTGGGAGTAGCTGTGCTGGTCCTCGATTGGCCAAGCCACAAAGACTCGCTTCCCGACTTGGCGGTCCTTTGCCTTGAAGCGCCAGTCGCCATGGCGCGCCACTTTGGGAACGACCGATCTCTGCGGGACGTGGTCAGAGCAATTGGATCCCACCCGGATTTCGCAAAGTCTCGCGAGAGGGTCCGCCAAAGGCTGCTGGACGCCGATATCGGATATGCGGCAGCTGTGAGCGCCATGAAGACCTGGATTGAGGTTGGTTTGTCCAATCCCATGAACGCGGCATCACGTCTTGGCGGGAGCTTTAACAATCTGCATGACCCTGCCGTGAGGAAAGTCTTACGGCCATCGCTGAACGAACAGCTCGACAAATGGCTCATCAGCGGTCGACCTGCGGTTCTGCTCGGCGATGAAGGCATGGGGAAAACCTGGTCCTTCTTGTCCTGGTGGGCAGCGAATTCCGCAGACGGCCGTAATCTGCCTCTGTCGGTTTTCGTCTCGGCCAATGACGTCCGGGACGACAACGCCGAGGAGCTGCTGGCCAAGGTTCTAGCCAGACGGCTCGGCCATGGCGATGCGACGTTCTGGCTACGCAGAGTTGGGCTCTGGCAGCGCGCCGATTTCGCCGGTCAGCAGTTCATTCTGGTCGTCGATGGACTGAACCAGAATTGGCGAAAACGCGATTGGTCGGATTTCCTGCAACCGCTCTACGACGAGCGCTGGAAAGGTCGCTTTGCCGTTCTGACCAGCTGCTGGCCAGACCATTGGGCCGATCTGCACAGGCTGGCGCCGTTGGCTCCCCGTCCGGATGAAATTCGTGTTGGTCCCTTCAGCAACGACGAGCTGAAAGCGCTGTTGAAGTTGCACGCGGTGGAGGGTGAGGCGTTTGGAGATCGGATGCTGGATCTTATGAAGGTGCCGCGTCTCTCCCAGTTGGCTATCGAACGGCGTGAGGCCCTCGCGCCAACAGGCGACATAACGCCCGAGCGGCTCGCATACGAAGATTGGAAGCACAGGGTAGGTCGGCGCGGAGCAGCGCTGGCGATTTCCGATGAGGAATTCCGAGATTTCATCCGCGATCTCGGCAGCGGCGTGAAGGTTTCGCTCGATGACGCAATGTTCACCCGCGTTGATCTGGTTACCAAACTGGGCCGGGAGAGCGGCAAGGGCCAGGACGACCTTCGCGAAACCGTGGCGGAGCTGATCGCCGGGCGTTGGCTGGAAGCAGGTGACGGTCCTCATCGGTTTAAACTCCGCAAGGAGCTTACGCCTTTCGTGCTCGGCCTAATATTGGCGGCTGAACTGAGAGGCCTGGGCGATGAAGGCGAGGCCGCTGCCATCATCGCCACGTTCGTAGATCCCTACAAGGGGCAACGGCTCGGCGTTTCGATCCTGCGAGCGACAGCAACAATCGCGCTCCTGGACGGGCTTGTCGGCCGGCCTGCTCGGCGTGCCATCGTTCATCGGTGGGTAGCCGAACAAAACTTCTCTCAGGTGGACTATGATGCTTTCTGGCGTTTGATCGGCCTGGATTTTGAACTTTTTTGCCAGATTGCTGAGGAGACCTGGCTCGCCCGGTCCGGCAACAGATCGATGGATGAAATCCTTATCAAGGGACTGGCACGAGCCCATTCCTTCGCAGAGATCGCGCCACGCCTCGTCAGGCAGGTGACGATCTGGCTGGGATGGCTCTGGGCAGACCCAGACGACGGACGCTTCCTTGGTAAGATTGATCCGAACTCCGAGCGATCGGTCACAAATCGCAAGCGAACTCATGACAACCTGAAACGATGGAATGACTCGCCGATATCGTCGACCTGCCCGACCGTTGAACTGGTGGCCACGGGCGACGTGAGTTGGCTCGCTCACCGGGTGTTCGGGATTCTTTCGTTCCTGCCGCTGCAGGCATTCACTGACGCGTTCCTGGCCTGGGCAATCAGCCGGGCAATCATGGCCACCGCCAATCATTTCGAGGAGCTGGCCTGGGTCTTGCGCCTGGGCGGCGGCAAATCTGGCGATTTTCATGCCGCGCTGCTGAAAGCCGTGGACGAACTGACCGCAACAGGTGATGACATTGCGCTAACTGGCGGGCAATGGCTTCTGGAGGCTTTTGGAGACGCTGTCGCCGGGACGCACTTGGCTGCGTTAGTAAAGGACAAATCACCTACACTATTTGCAGACCGCGCGGATACCCAAAGTCCGCTTGATCCGAACGCATGCGTAGCGAACCATGATGCCAAGTTCGCAGGCGACCAGCTTTGGCTGCTCGGGCGCCAGTCGAGTGATGACGACAATCGTTTTGAGCGCCTAAAAGCTATGTTGGCCCGCACAGACCCAAATCTCCTGCAACAAATCGTTCGCTTGGCGGCCCTGAGCGCCCCGGGGCGAAACGAACTCGAATTGCAACGTCTTGTGGCCGAGGCCAACCGACTTTCGCTACTGTATAGACAGGAGGAGAGACTTCTAATCGCCGATGCCATCAAGGATTTGATCGACGCCTCGGCCATCGCCAAGGACGATGATCTTCCTTGGTGGCGAGCACGCGAGCTGGAATTGCGTCTTTGGGACCTCGAACCGGAACAACTGCTGGATAGAGTGCTCGACGATTGTCTGAAGCTGCCGATCCTCGCCAGGATCGAGAAGGTGCTGCTGCGTTGTGGACAATCAGCCATACGATCGCGCCTTTCCAGATTCCCGCTAACCGGTCCTCGCGATGACGTGCTCAGCGGGCTTCTGCTCCTGGGCGCCATAGCTGATGAAGAGGCTCTGGATGGTTGGTCAGATTTGGCGCCACTTGTCAGCAGCGTGGACGCAGAAATACGCGGCGCCGCTTTCGAACTGGCACCAGAGACACGCGACACTCAGGTGCTGCAGGCGATCGCCGATAGCGGATGGAAAGCTGCGGAAGCGAACAACCTCAAAGACCGCTGCCGGGGATCATTGGCGTTGCTGGCTGCAAGCGAGATTCTGCAACGCCCGGAACTGATGGAAGAGGCGGATCCCGAAATCTGGGCCGTCATGCTTCAACGAAATCCTGAAGACCCGGTCGCGCTGCAAAAATATCATGACTTCGTTCGCGGTGCCTTCGATAGGCTGGATCAAAAGGGAGGCTCCTGGTCCTACCCGAGATATTGGGCAAACCACGACCTGCCGATGACCATCTTGATTGCGAAGCAAGGGGCGAGCCTCGTGGCCTGGTTGAACGCTTGGCTCGACGAGCGTAACCACATTTCGAACGTTGATACGCTCGATGAATTTCCTCTCATTGCCCTGTGTGAGGGACTCATTCGATCCTTGCCCGCGGCTGGCATCCCGTTGTGGCGGAAGTTGAATGACGCAAGGGACCGAGGCATCATAAAGAACCCTCGGATAACCCTGTTGCCAGTTGAGGCGCCAGCATGCGCTGCCGGAGATGAAGGACGCCGGGAGGCTCTTGACCTCTGCACGACTGACAATGTGTTGCTTGACATGGCGAGGGCCGCCATCCAGCACGGCCAATCGAGCTGGCTTGAGGCCACCATCCGAGATGACGAGGCCAGTGGCGATGCGGCCCGGATCGCGCGGGCTTATACGCTCCTGGGTTTCTGCGATCTGACACCCGCATTCGAAAAGATATGGACCGAGTTCGAGGCGAGGAAGCCACGAACAGGCTGGCTGGCCGAGGTTTACGCGACTGGCAGTGATCACTATCGTCGAAACAGATGGGCGCGCGAGTGGTATCGACGCTACCTACACGCCGCTGATCAAGCGACCGCATTTGCCGCCCACGAAGTTCTCGCGAAGACGATCGACGGGCGAGGCAACCTTTGGATCAAGGGTAAGGATATTGAGCTGCTCACGACTCCGGTCGGGCGACACTGGGACACGAACCTGACCGTGCTGAACCAAGCCATCAAGAGCAGAAGCGAAACCCTTCAGGATAGGCTTTATGGCGCGAGAATCATGAGGCAAACCCAATCGCCTTGGCTCTGACGGGGATTCGACACCGAGCAAACCTGTTGGCAATGCGAATTCGAAGCGCTTGAACCAGCCGAGTATGTAAGTTGGGTTTCCGCGCAAGCTCGGTGATTAGATAAAAAGCAACCTTCTCGGCGGCGTCGCCCGAGATCGTGTCCCTTGTAGCTGACGGCTTGGTCGCCGCGCTCTCCGGGATGGGGCCGGGCTGATCAGCGTGCCACGGCTGGCAGGCTGATCAGACGGATCATCGCTCATTTGGCTGATGGTTTCCAGCGTCATGTATCTGGCGCGCTGCACGGCCCATTCGTCGTTCTGTTCGAGCAGGATCGCGCCAACCAGGCGGACGATGGCGTCGTCATTTGGGAAGATGCCGACGACCTCGGTGCGCCGCTTGATCTCGCCGTTGAGGCGCTCGATCGGGTTGGTCGAGTGCAGCTTGGCGCGGTGCTCCTTGGGGAAAGTCATGTAGGCAAGCACGTCGGGCTCGGCGTCGTCCATGATTGTCGCCAGCTTCGGCACCTTCGGCCGGATCTGGTCGGCAACGGCGCGCCATTGCGTGCTAGCAGCCCCGGGCGTTTCCTGGGCGAAGGCGGTGGCGATGAAAGCGGAGACGACGCGGCGCCCGCTCTTGCCGGCATGGGCCAGCACGTTCCTCATGAAGTGGACGCGGCACCTCTACCATGTCGCGCACAGCACCTTGGTGACGGCCGCCTTGATGCCTTCATGGGCATGGGAGACGACGAGCTTGACGCCGCGCAGGCCACGGCGGGTCAGCTTGCGCAGGAACTCCGTCCAGATCGGCTCGGCCTCAGACGTGCCGACCTCCATGCCCAGAACCTCTCTCGGGCTTTCGCCCGATCATGCGGGAAACCTTCTCGATGGCATGATCGACTATCTCGAACAGTTGTTGAGTGTCCCCAGAAGGTATCTTTCGGAGAGATATCTTGTCCGAGAGCGGGGTAAGGAGACCTACCAGCCAATTTGTCCGGCTGAGCTCGATTGCCATAAAGCATGTGTTCGTTATCCGCGTAACGGACTGCACCGATGGATTGGCGGTCATGGATATCCTCCTGTCTTTCGCCGAGAGAGGGAGCAAAGCTGCCCCAGCCGCAGGCCCCCTGCATAGGATCTACTTCCAGTACCTTTGCGGCGAGGAATTCTTCTGCCACGCGCTGCCGTTCGATCGCTCGTCGATGACGCGCTGGCGCGGCCGCATGGGCGAGGAGCGGATCATGGCGCTGTTGCAGGAGAGCCTCAGCCTTGCGGTCAAGACCGGGGCGATGAAGCCGGCCGACACGCGCCAGGTGATCGTCGACACCACCGTGCAGCCGAAGAACGTCATGTTCCCGACCGACGCCAAGCTCATTCACCGGGCGCGTGAACGGCTGGTGCGGCTGGCCAGGAAGACGGGGCTCAATTTGCGCCAGAGCTATGTGCGGGTCGGCAAGCTGGCGCTGATCAAGCACCAGCGCTATGCCCACGCCAAGCAGTTCAAGCGGGCCAACAAGGCGCTGCGCAGGCTCAAGACCTATCTCGGCCGGACCATTCGCGACATCGGTCGCCAGATTGCCGGCGATGCGGGGCTGGACGCGCTCTTCAAATGGCCGCTCTACCAGGCCGCCACCGTTCTCGAGCAGCGTCAGCGTCAGCGCGGCCGCAAGATCTACAGCCTGCACGCGCACGAGGTGGAATGCATCGGCAAGGGCAAGGCGCACATGCCCTACGAGTTCGGCGTCAAGGCCTCGGTGGCCACCACGCTGAAGCGCTCCAAGGGCGGCCAATTCGCCCTGCATGCAAAAGCACTGCCCGGCAATCCCTATGACGGCCACACGCTGGCAAGCGTCATCCCCGATATCGAAGAGACCATCGGCAACGAGATCGGCCGCATCCTTGCCGACGCCGGCTATCGCGGCCACAACGCACCCCAGAGCCACAGGTTCAGGGTCGTCACCAGCGGCCAGAAACGCCGCGTCACCCCGGCAATCAAACGCCAGATGCGGCGGCGGTCGGCGGTCGAGCCGGTGATCGGCCACATCAAGGCCGAGCACCGCATGGGCCGCAACTACCTCGCCGGCCAGCAGGGCGACGCCGTCAACGCCATCCTGGCCGCCGCCGGCTACAACTTCTCCCTCCTGCTCAGGTGGCTGAAGGGTTTTTTGTCGCTCTTGATCGCTCTCTTCCAACTCCGGCCCAAGCCGGTCGCCGCTTAGGGGCTGGATTGTTCACGGTCGACTATCTGTTCGGCCGGTCAGACCGCCAAATTCGGTTCATTCAGAATTGGATGGGTACCGACCAAAATGAATCCCTAATCGACCGACTTCACAGAAACGAAGCGATCTCCGGCCCTGACGAGCGAGTTTCGGCGTTGTCCGGGTGCTCCTGGATGAAAGATCGGGCTTCGCGCCTCATTTGGACAACGCCGCCAGGTAACCGTTTCCCTGAAACCTGCCCTTCATTCAGATTTGCAACATCAACGACTACCGGCTTCCTAGACCTACTTGGAGCCAATCGGAGGACAGCCGTGTCGGCGCCAGCCCGACCGCAAATTGCGGCCGACCCCATGGCAAACGTTGATTAGCCAATGAACTTGATCCACAGGCGCTTGAACCATGCGACGATGGCCCTGAGCCCCTTCGGCTGGGCGCCGCGCTTGAGCAGACGGTCATGGACGCGGCCCGCTTCGATCTGCGCGCGAGACATCTTGCCGGCCCATTGGATGCGGCCGCTTTTAATGATGTAGTGCGAGCCACAAGGGAAGTCGTGATTGCCGATCGACGGCCATATCGAGGCTCCCTCGTCTTCCATAATGAGGTCATATTCAGTCGGAACGAGCGGTGTTGAAACCTCCTCGCCGCACCCACACGCGCAATTATGCAGCGCGACGTGGCATTCGCGCGACACGTAAAGGACACCGTCTTCCAGTTGTTCCGGAATGTCTTCGACGAAGACCGTTGTAAGACAATCCACCCGAGCCATCATGTCACCCGGTTTGTGATATTGTTGCCCTCGATCATGTATGTCGCGTTCCTTTCGTTGCGCTCATCACGATAGAAGGTCAGCCAGCGTTTCCAGCGCATGACCGCCATAATCGCGTTCAAAGAATTGAGTTCGGCGATCTGGATTTCGGTTCCGTACACATCGGCCTCTTCGTCGTCGTCACCGAACGACAGATGGGTAGCCACTTCCGCCCACGGCATGCCAGGGGCAATAAACGTTGCCCTTGCGCAACCGTCGAGCGTGTTGTCGTCCAGCCCTATACCTATGCCAGTGTCGACGAATGCAATGCCCAGGCGAACCAGCCCTTCGGCAATCACGCGCCGCGACGATCCCTTATCAACGCAGACAAATACGAAGTCATAGGTTGAAAATTCGTCAATGTTGTCAGCCGTCACTCGAGTGGTGTGCGGCTTCACGCCCTTGTGCATGCGCGCGTAGAGCGCAGCGTAATAATCTACCTTGCGGGGGAAATTCTTCGCTAGCACCAGTTCGGGAGCACCAGGCGAACGGAAAAGATTGTGGTTGAGAAGCTGGTCGTCATCGTAGATGTGGATCTCGGCAACACGGGTCTTGGCGGCGAGGTCGAGCAGATAGGCACCGGTTCCGCCGAGGCCGATGATCGCGATGCTGCCCCTGAGTTTGCGGTTGGCGGCGAGGATTCCGTAGCGGACTGACGCAGAATCGGGAATCGCGAAGGGACTATCGTCCTCCGCACTGGCCAACGTGACGCCTGTACGCGCGTTGGCGGTCTTGTCGTGAGACCGCGCAGCAGCACCGAGGTGAGACTCATAGGTGACAACCTTGTCGTAAATGTTGGCATACTGGCCGGTGCCTTCTGGCTTCGACGAGAAATAATGGTGGACCTTGATGTCCGACCCCACAGTCGCCTCCTGACTATTATGGATGATATTTGTCATTGGCGTGCCATCGCGATGGCAAGGCGTCTCGCCGGCGAACCACATGGTGTGGTCCGTCAGTGGAGTCGAGGTCAGGCCTTCCGTATCCAGCGACAGAGTGCAGACAAGTGTGCCTCGACCAAGCGACATGTCCCGCTTCACATAGGGCACGCTGTGAACGAGGAGGACGAGGTCGCGCATCTCAAGCTCAAACCCCTCGTCCAGCAGTTGCTTCAGATGTGGATCACGACTTATCAGATCGGCGGACATTGAAGACCATCCCATTCTTGACTTCGATCTTTTCGCCCTCCACCAGATCACCTTCCGCGCCGTGTACACCTTTCAGGTAAGTTATCGTGTACTTGAATTTCTCGAAGTCGGCGTCAGGGTAGGCGAGAAGTGCAACCTCACGATAGCTGAGCTTTTTCTTGGGCACCGTACGCGGTCGCCCGTTGACTTTGATGACCACCGTCTTCGCTTCGCGGCTGCGGATGCGCTCGACTCCCTGTCCGCCCAGAGTCACCTCGCCATCAGCGGGAATGACCGCGTCGCCGGCGCTGTCCAGGATTAGCTCGAGTTCCTCATCGATGCTGGCGTAACGGTAGATGTCAGCTGCGGAGAGTTTGGCCGCCCCCCATTCCCAGCCGCGCTCGTTGACGGTGAGGGAGAAGGTCCGATCACCTTCGAATGAAAGGAACTCAGGCTGCGGCATCTGTCGCAGGTCGGTCGGCTCCTCAAGCCCGATCGAACGCGTCGACCCGTCCGCAATCTGGATGAGAATATAACCGCTAGCTGGATTGAGCCCGCCGATGGTGCGGACCTCGCGACCTGAGATTATGGCGTCATTGGTGGCGATCACGCGACCATCCAGCTTATATGTAAAGTTCGTTACGTCAGGCATTGAACCCTCCTTGTTTCTCATTCTGCACAAATCATATATGGAGTTTTTAGCCAATGTCTAGCTATTAATTGGCTAGTTAATGGTTGTTTTTTGATTGACAGGTATGGACTTTATAGCTACATGGAGAGTGCTGGTTAGGGAGAAGCGCCTGTGAAGCGTACGATGACGCTTAATTTGTCGGACGCAGAAATGAGCGTCCTTGAAACCATGTGTGAAGAAAAAGGGTTGTCTAAAACCGCACTCGTTCGCCAAGCGCTGCGGCTCTACAAATCAGTCGATGATCGACTGGCGCGGGGCGAAAAGGTGTTCGTCGAAAGCGCGGATAAATCAGAAAAAGTAGAGCTTATGGTTCTATGAAAGGGCTGATCGATCGAGTCTTTCTCAAAAATCGTGCCACAGGCCTGTACGAAGATGCACACCTGTATCATGGCTTGGACAGCACGAATCTCGCGCATATCGAAGGACGCTGGCGACCTCTTTTTGAGTTGCGTCGGAGGGAGGCTAAGGCTTCCCTTCAGACGTTAGCAGAGGTCAATGCTGAAGACGCCCATTGGGAATGGGGCAAGAAGGCGCTGGTTGCGCTGAACGACCCCTTCCTGTTCGATTTCTTCGTGCTTGAATGTGGTGGCAGTACCCAAGCCATCATGATGACGCGCAAAGGCGGTCAGGATTGCTTCAGTCGCCACCCCGAGCATCAGCGAGCGCCGCTGATCTACGTGGAGTTTTTGGCGACGGCTCCATGGAACCGACCAAAGTTGGTTGCTGACCCGACTTACAAGGGCGCGGGCCGTGTGCTCATCGGTACGGCCGTCAGCTTGAGCCTAGAAGAGGAATTTGGTGGCCGAATTGGTCTGCATTCTCTTCGTGGCGCAGAAGTTTTCTACCGGGATGCGATCGGAATGACGGATTTCGGAACGGATAGCGAAGGAGTACATAAAGGACTTAGATACTTCGAGCTTTCCAGCAGGGATGCTGCGACTTTCCTATCCGTGCAACACTAACAAGAGGAGTCGACCATGAAATTACATTTCACTGCCGATTGGCTGCGCAGCCATATCGAACATGATCCGGATGTCGATTGCGACGTGGGGCTCCCGCTCCGCGACGCAGCTCCGCTTGAGCGTCTTATGCAGGAGAAGTCTCGTCATCAAGCAACTGCGGGGCAGCCTAATTCGGCTGCCCCCGAACAGAAATCTGCTGTGTTGTTTAAGTTGGTGCATCAGCTTCGACGCAAGGACGGTTTAAGCATTGCGCAGTTGGCTGCCAAAATTCGTGTTGATGCGGCGGAATTGGAGCAGGTGGAGAAGGATCCCAACTATGTTCCAGGCCCGCGTACCGTTCATCAGCTAGCCGAGTTTATTGGGGTTTCAGCACGTGCTGTAGGACTGCTGACTGCGGCGGCGTCCGCGCAGAATGACAATCTCACCGAAGCGGTGCATCGTTTTGCTGCGAGTTCAGACGACCTATCGAAACTAAGCCAGGCTGAAAGGCGCGACCTCAACGATTTCGTTAAGGTACTGGCGTCAATCGATAAGAAGAATGGATGACCATGTCTGCGATTGAGCCGATAATCGGGAACTTTGAGCGCCGAGATATCCATGAGCACATATCACGTTTGCTACGTGATCTCGGCAATCCAGAGCCCCCATTAAGGCTCGAGCAGGTGCGCGCGCTGCAAAAGCTTGACCTTACCTATTATAGCAAGGCGAACTTGAGCCTATTAGATGAGATCGCCCACAGGGCGCGAATGGCTGGGAACGAGATCACCAGCACGGCTAAGCGCATGGTCGATGTAGTCCAGCAATATGGCCTTCGTGGTATCCTAATGTTGAAGGAAGGCGACAAAAGAATCTTCATCGATGACGAGGTAGCCGAGCTAAAGCGACGCTTCCTCATCGCACATGAAATTACACATGACCTTCTACCGTGGCATCGCTCCCTGCTTCTGGGCGACAACGAGTCCACGCTGAACCCAACATTCCATCAGGCAATGGAAGCAGAAGCTAACTATGGCGGACGCCATCTCTTGTTTCTGGGAGGAAGGTTTCGACCGGAAGCGCTGGACTGCTCATTGGAATGGAAGAGTATCGAGCAGCTTCGCAAGCGCTATGGGAACACACTTACAACAACACTTTGGCAAATGGTTTGTGAACGCGACCCGGAGTTTCCTGCCTTCGGCGTTGTCAGTCGGCATCCGTATCACAGAGATATTTGCGAGAAGGCAGGGAATGACAATGTGGCATATTTTCCAAGATCGATAGCTTTAGCTGAGCACTTTCCCGGAATCACCACCACAGTTGCCTATTCCGCGATCTGCGATCACGCAACGAACCGCAAACGGGGTCCAGTAGGCGAAGGCGAAAGCATCTTTTATGATGCGAACGGCGAACCCCATGTATTCTGGTTGCACAGCTTCTCAAACACCTACGATCTGCTCACTTACTGCATCTACAAGAAGAAACACCAGCGCATTTTCCCTGTCGGCTTTAGGGCAGCCTAGGCACAGGCAGACGGTTATCTCAACGGCAGCTTGCCCATACTGTAAGCACACCACCGCTGTTTCGCTTGCGGCATATTTCTTGGCGGACGTCGCTTATTGTCGGCGCGACATTGGTATGACCTCGCCGAGCTGGCCGGACGGCCCCTCACCGCGGGTCGGCGCCACGAGCTTCAGCTTCACGACGCGAGCAGGCTCTTGCGAGAGCCAGCCCGGAGGAAGGTCCATCCGGTGAAGACCGCAGACGTGCGCATCCGGCAGCCAGGAGAACCTGTGCACCGGAGTGCTGGGGTCAAGCTTACTTGGAGGAAGTGCAGCCAAGCTCTCAACATCATGAGCGAACAACGGCAGATCGTGCCGAAGCTCTTCCTTGGACAGCCCCCGTCATCCACCACGGTCCGAAATACATCAGCCAGTAACGTAGGTTGCTGCAGCGGCCAAACGTCATCGTAGGGCTCGGATCCTGAGTAGCCCTTGGCGCTGTAGCTACGATAGAGGCGGGTCGCTCCCTCGGCATCGACAATGCAGAGGCGTTGGAGACGCATGATCTGAGCCTTGATGGACACGCGCCAGCGAACCTTCAGCCGCTCCAGCTCCCAAAGCGAGGCACTAGTGACCTCAGCCGAGAACTGACTCGCCGGCAGAAGCAACGCTGAAGCGAACCGATGAGCTTGGTCTTGGATCAGCTTGAAATTCTCGACAAGCTCATCCTCGGACACTGCACGGTGCAGCAAGAGGTGGGCCAACTCGTGCGCGGCATCAAAATTGTCTTCGCGCGAATGACTGCGCTAGAAATACGTGTGGGCGACGATCAGATCCCCACCTGCTTAGCCCATACAACTGTGTGGTTTCCATTGGTTCGCTCGCCACGACGACGCCGATCTGCTCCAGCAGAGCAACTACGTTGGGGTCGGTCGCAATCCGATTCCCCAGTGCTCTCGCGCTGTTTGGGCAATGCCCTCCAGATCCTCATCCCCAGGCTTCGGTAGCCTAAGCCGTTGAGTAAATCTGGCAGGTCGACTTCAGGGAGAAACGCATAATGGCCGGCAACTGCCGTAATGTCTTCAAGCCAGCGGTTGACCGGATAATCCTTGGTCACAGCCACGCCCTGTACGGTGCGGCCCTCGTCCAGCAGCAACCGCAACGCCCCCAGTCGCCGCCCTCCGGCGACGACTTCGAACTTGGCTCCCTTCGGGGCCTTGCGGGTCAAAAGGTTATGGATGAGGCCATGGGCCTCGATGCTGGCGGCCAGTTCGGCCCTACCTGCGGGCGGGATAGTGATAACAGCGGTATTCATGGACTTGCTCGTGTTGATTTCAGCGATTGACCTGATGGGTTCAGGTCCCCTGAACCCCTGCCTCGCGGCGAGTAGCGGGGAGCGAGGGGGGGGGCAAGTCCCGGGGGCGGAGGGGTCTCCCCGGTCTGCACCTAGCGAAGCGGAGGAAGATGGGGGAACCCGCCCGCGGCGGCTTGCTGGGGAGAGAGGGCCGCGCGCCTCTCTTCCCGCTACATAGGAGAGGTGCCGCTAGGCACATCCATGTCGGCGCAGCCGTGCCGCGAAGCGGCCCAAGAAAGAAGAGCGTACAAAACGGAAGCACCTAAATGCCCGCCAGCGGGACCAAGTCAGATCGGTGCAGGAGAAAGACCGTGGCCCTGAGACCGGCTCAACAGGGCGGCCGTAGGAGCATCAGCAACGCGCCGCCGTCAGGCGGGATGCGGAACGGACGGCCCCCCGGCGAAGGGCGCCGTTCTCTTTGAGCTGCGACCCTGGTGAGCGCCTTCGTGCCTAAAGCTGTGCCGTCGGGCTAAGCTTCAGCTTCAGATCGTTCTGAAAAGCCGAACATGGTTCGTCGAGTAACCCTTGAGGGAAGGATCCTTGTCGGGTTCCCTGTTTTTCGACAAAATCGCCCTGCAGAATTTATATTGCGTGATTTGGCGGCATCGCACTGCTGGGTGTCCGCCTTATAGCAAGCGTGGACCAAAACGGCTCCCACGTAATCATGCTCGACGTTGTTGGAAGAAAGGTGGGTCTGAATGTCTTGGAGAATGGCAACTCCATGGGACATCCCATCTGCTCCGGAGTAGGTCATTACGAGTTGACCGGGTCGTTCAAAGCCGCTTACCGAGCCGCTCCCTGCAACGTTCTCGTAGGTGCCAGACAAATCCGGGGCCGACGTGAATGTCACCTTGAAGGGGTGCCCCAGGCCGACGGGGGTGACATCCGTAAAGTCGGGACCGCAGTACACCGAGAGATCACGCAGTATGGAGATGATAACCCGATTGCGGCTTTCAAGTGTCCTCGCATCCCCCGAGGGCGCCACCTGATCTCTCGGGCAACCTTGTTCGGCGCCGCAGTTATTGAGGCGGCCGGCTTGGAAGCAGTTCCTTATGGCCCTCATGCATAAACCAGAGCACCCGTTTGAGGTGACTGCGAAGGGCCTTACGGGCGCGGATTGGCTCTTTGACCGGATCGATACCCAGTACATCCAGCGCCATCTCCTCTTCGCTGGCACTGTCGGCGCAAGCGTCCATGAGCTTCAAATAGAGCTGGAAATGCTTGTCATCATATGCGGTTAGGCTTTCCGACCAGGGGACTTCCGTTGCAATGGTTGGATCAGGCGTTGGGCGCGATCTGCTTTTCATCCATGTCTCGCTTTGGCGATGAACCAGGCCCCCGTTCCAATTCAGAATATCTCCATCTAGCGCACTTTCAACCGTTCTCGGCCTTCTTCGGACAGTGCCCAATCGTTGCATATGGTCGTGGGTTCCAAATTGGCGCGCGGCTGCTCGCGACCAATACATCCTCAACTTGGCGAGGCGATGTAACGCCCGGCTGAACCAGAATGGCGCGGGTATTGAGCATCGCCGATTGGATCGAACCTTCTTTTAGCTTCGCGATAATCTTGTCTGGCTGCTTGCAAGCGTCCATCATGCCGCCGTACATACGCTTAAGGATCTCGCCCATCACCGTACGAGCAGCAAACATTTCCAAAATCGATCTTGCAACTTGAGGCTTTGCGTTACTGCATAGCTGCATTGCACAAAATGTGTTTGCGCATTGCACAACTTTTAGCCATTAAGCTTACAGCTGATGCATGCGATGGTTTCCTCCCATTCCATGGTATCAGCTGTTCCCCTCTGAAGGTTTTGACTTTACACCTAAAGGGCCTCGGTTTTCCGATGCCCTTTTTTTTGGCGGTCGCCACGTCGTTAATGGAACGCGGCTCGATCGCCGGTTCAGCCATCAGGCTTTGGAACCCGTTCTGCCCGGCCGACCCCTCCCGACAACAGTCTGACCTTCGCCAGCCTTCTACGGGCAAGCGTTCGCGCCAAAAGTTCAAAGCCGCGTCCGTAACATTCGACGATGAAAGCCAATGTCATCAGGTCGAGCAGAAACTCGTCGATCGCATGTGTGAGCGCATCAGACTTTTGTCCGAACTGAAGGAGCAGGGCGCGCGCGTCTTCGATCGCGGCCTGGCAATCGTCTGCATCTATCAGGGAACTGATCCTGTCAAAGATCTGCAAGCGTCCTCACTTTTCGGAAGCCGCACTCAGCATCGAACGCCGCTGATGAGTGAGTTTCCAACAAAAGAACAGGGTAACGTTTCGCGAAAAATCGCTCGCAGCGCGTCGAACGAGCATGATGCCTCAAATGACATGTGAATTCCGGCTCACCAACATGTCGTCGAAGGCGAGTGAGCCGGCCCATGTCTGCGTCCCGGCCGCCAGACCACTGGTCAGGAGGAACTGTGGCCACATCGTCGGAGACAAATGGGTCCATCTATTCTTCCAGCCGCCACGGTTCAGCCTAGATTACATGCGAAACGACAATAACGGAAAGCAAAGGTTCGCAAAATGAGTAGGGTGGCTGGATCAAACGAAGATTTGGCTGCACCAACGACCTTTGGGCCACTTCTGCAGCCGACCTTTCGTTCGATCTGGCTCGCGACGCAGGTTTCAAGCCTCGGCTGGTTGATGCAGACTGTTGCCATCAGCTGGCTGATGGCAACGATCTCGACTTCCGATCTGATGGTTGCGCTGGTGCAGGCTTCATCGAACCTGCCCGCTTTCGTCCTGTCCGTTTTTGCCGGAGCTCTCGCCGACAATTTCAGCCGGCGCAGGGTGATGTTCGCCGGTCGGTGCCTTATGGTGATTGCGTCCGCGATGCTGACCGCGTCTGTAGCGCTGGGCTTTGTCAGTCCGTGGATGATCCTCGGCTTCAGCTTTTTGATCGCAAGCGGCGGTGCTCTCAATGATCCGGCCTGGCAAGCGTCGGTTGGCGATATCGTGGATCGACGAGATGTTCCCGCTGCCGTAACCCTGCTTTCTGTTGGCTTCAACACCGTCCGGACCGTGGGTCCGGCGCTCGGCGGCATTGTGGTTGCCTCTTTTGGCCTCATGGCGGCATTTGCGGTGACCACGCTCACCTATTTCGTACCTTTGGCCACTATTTGGCGCTGCAAGTGGAAGGTTCGCTCGTCCCCTCTTCCACGCGAGTCGATGAGGACGGCGATCTATGACGGGCTGCGCTTCACGGCGATGTCATCGGAAATCAAAGCGGCGATCGCGCGCGGAACCCTCTTTGGCCTGGCGAGCATCGCCATACTCGCGCTGCTGCCGGTGGTTGTCCGCGACCAGCTGGGAGGAGGCCCGCTCGCCTATGGCGCGCTCATGGCCGGCTTCGGGACCGGTGCCGTCTTCGCCGGCCTCTCCAACAGCCTGTTCAGACGGAGCTTGTCGCAGGAGCGGCTGATGAGGCTCTCCTGCGTCGCCTGCGCGGCGTGCTCACTTTCCCTGGCACTGACCTCTTCGATCGGGGTGGCGGCAATTGCACTCGCTTTGGGCGGCGCGGGCTGGGTCACCGCCTGGTCAGGGGTCGGTGTGAGCGTGCAGCTGGCGAGCCCGCGCTGGGTCGTGGGGCGCACCATCTCGATCTACTATGCTTTGATAGACGGCGGCATCGCGCTCGGTAGCTGGGTGTGGGGCACGGTGGCCGAAAACCATTCGTTGACCTGGGCGCTAGAGGGTTCCGCTGGAGCCCTGTTGATCGTCGCTGCAGCCGGCGTTCTCTTTCCGCTTCGGGAGCGCCGCGACTCCGAGCCCGATCCCTTGGAGGAATTCGATGCCCCAGCTGTCTCTCTCAATTTGAAGCCGAGGAGCGGCCCGATCGTGGTCAAGATCCAATACCTGATAGCCGAGAGAAATCTCGAGGCCTTCCTCGACCTCATGCGGCAGCGGCGCCATGTACACAGCCGCGTCGGTGCCCGGAACTGGACGCTCCAGCGGAACTTGCAGAAGCCTATGCATTGGACAGAAACGTTTCGCACGCCGACCTGGACGGACTACCTTCGCCTCAATCATCGTCTGACGGAAGTAGACAAGGAACTGGACGAGCGTGTCTTTCAGCTGCACGCGGCCGAGACCCCACCTCAAATGACACTTTCCATCGAGCGGCCGACAAGCTCGGCCCGCAAGCCCGAGCACTCAGCTTTTCGCCATCCCCGTCATTGAAGCCCGGCCGGCACAGAAAACGCGATTCTTGTCTATCGCGCTCAAACCGGTGCGGGAGACGGACAATCCACCAAAATTCGATGATGGGTGGCAGAGAAGAACCCCAGGCTGAGAGTGCGACCGATCGGTCCCCACGGTGAAGCGGAGCCTGGGGCTACAGCGGCACGCGACTATTGCCGCGTGTCACCTTTTGAATTTAAAGTCTTCCTCAGTCCGCCTCGCTGATCCGGGCCAACGCTATCTTGAGGTTGGCATTTTGTCCCGCCAGCTCGCTGAGACGATCACGTTCGGCGGCGACCACATCCGGACTGGCGTTGGCAACGATGCACCCGCGCGGAGCGTGCTGTTGCTGGAAGCAGGAAGGCATGATCGGCCAAAGCCGGGAGAGGTGCTGCCGGCAGTAGCGAATGGGCTGCTGCGTCAGCTTGGTGTCTGGACGCCGTTCGCCGAGGCCGGCTTCGTTGAAAATCGTGCGCTTGTTTCGGTGTGGGCCAATGAAGTTCCCAGCGAGCGGCACGGCATGTTTTCCGCTCAAGGTGCCGGCTGGCAGCTCGACCGGACGCGATTCGACCGGCTGATGGTGCAGGCGGCCAAGGCGGCAGGTGTGGACACGCGGTTTGGCTCGGCCGTGGGTTCGGCAGTGCGCGACGATCAAGGCTGGCTGCTCAAGCTGGCCGATGAAGCTATCGTTGCCCGCGCCGTGGTTTGGGCGACCGGTCGCAGTTGGAGGCTGGCGCGATGTTTCGGCGCCAAGCTCACCATGCACGGACATCTTGCCGCCTACACACGCTTTTTCGACCGCGCACCGGGCGATTGCAGCATGGTCGTCAAGGCGCGTCCCGAAGGCTGGTGGTACAGCGCCGACTTGCGCGTGCCTCACCGATCCGGATCTGGGCAGCGAACTGCGCAAAGCCGGACATTGGTACCAAGCTTTAGCCGCAACGCAGTCCATCGCGCCGCTCGTGCCGCCCAACGCAATCGAGACCGCCAGCATGATCAAGGCGGCGGGAACCGCAATCGATCCCGCCGCCGGTGACCGCTGGGTCGCGGCGGGCGACTGCCTGTTCTGTGCCGATCCACTGTCATCACGCGGGATCGTGCATGCACTCCGCTCAGGGATCCTGGCGGCCTACGCGGCATCGGACATGCTGGACGGGCGTGGCGATTCGCCTGCGCCCGCTATGCAAAATCGCCACACGCGGCTTTGCCGATTAGCTCCCAGCACTGCTGCCCACTATGCAGCCGCCGCGCGATGGGACACGCCTTTCTCGCAGCGGCGGCGCAGCCATGTCTTCCACGCGTCTAGCATCGAAGGAGGGAGGTCAGAGGTGGTCTCGGGACGGGGTGCTCGGCATTTATGAACCGACCGAGCGCCAGCGAGTGGTCGTCGGCGGGCTCAATGGCGGCATCAGGTCAGGGAACTCGGCCTCCATGATCATCTCCGATTTAATTCAAATTTGTCTGTATATATTGCCGATTGCACTACCTTCACCTCGTAGACGGCAATGCGGGCGGGTAGAGAGGGTTCTATGATATGACAAGCGATTTTTCCGCCGCCCGAGTGCATTTAGATCGAGCGTATGACTACCTTTGTGGGGATGACCCGATGAGTCAAAGGGGCCGCGAAGCCTTGGACCTGCTAATTGAGGCGGTTGCCGTCGAAGAGTTCAAGCAGCCACGCCAAAGCGCTGAGGTGCTAAGGTTTCCGATCGGGCGCCGCTGCTGAGGTAATCTCCACGGCCGCCATGTAGCCTCGCGGGTGAGGCGCTCACGGCAGGGACTCCCCCGTGAGGGCCGGGAACGAACGCATTGGCAAACGGAAAGCCCACTTGCCAGACCAGCGCCCGGCCGGCGTGGCAAGTAGGCCGGCGGTTCCAAGCGGAGACATTGATGCCGGACTATGTCGTGCTTTGCATCGCATTAAGCTGCTGCGGGATATACGTAACGCCATCCCTAAAAACATCGAATGCGGCAGCGACAGCGCGAATCCCAAAGCGATGCTCCCGCCGTACGCGGACAAAGCCGTTCTCGAAGTCCACTATCCCGTCCTTGGCCAGCATGGCCAAGCGCTCAGCCGAATCGCGAAGACGGATCGGATCAGATCCGTGGGCGACACAGATTGCCGGCACGTCAGCCTCGAAATCGCACATTAATCGCTCGATAATTGCGGCTCGCACGCGGTCGTCGTCTGTGAGGCGATGGCCCTTCGATGTAGCCAGTCGGCCAGCTGCGATGTGCTGGATGTAGGAATCCCGTGTAACTTCGTTTTGAACGTATCCCTGGCCGATGCGGCCGATAGCCGACGCGCCGAAACCGATCAGGGTTCTGCAGGTATCCGCCGAGTAGCCCAACGAGTTACGTCGCAGGTGACCTGTTTCCTGTGCCAGCGCGAGCTCGTCGTCCGGCAAAGCGAAATGGTCGAGCCCGATCTGTCGGTAGCCGGCGGCAATCAGCGTCACGGCGACAGCCGCATACTGTTCAGCGCGGGCAGCGCTGTCGGGAAGAAATTCCGCCTCGATGAGGCGCTGATTCTTTACTTGGGATGGGATGTGCGAGTAGCCGAACAAGGCAAGCCGGTCGGGGCGTATGGCGACCGCCGCCCTCACTGTTTCGACGCACGACTCCACCGTTTGACGCGGCAGGCCGTAGATGAGGTCGAAGTTGATGCGGCTTACTCTATGCCGGCGCAGCACTTCCACGGCAGCCGACGTCTGGGCCTCGCTCTGGATTCGGTTGATCGCTTTTTGAACAATGGGATCGAAGCTCTGTACGCCCAGGCTCGCGCGGTTCACGCCGGCCGCTCCCAAGCCTTCCGCCATCTCGGGCGTGAGCGTGCGTGGATCGATCTCGATGGCGACCGTAGCTGCTTTCGAGATGGCGAAGCGGCATCGCAGGAACTCCATCAGAGCGAGGAACTCGGCTGGTCCGATGAGAGATGGCGTTCCGCCGCCGAAATGTATGTCGCTCACGGGCAACGTCTTCGGCACTCGCTCCGAAACCAGACGGATCTCGTCACGCAGCGCCGCCAGATAGTTGAGGATGGGCGCATCACGGCGGGTGATGGTGGTTGGGAAGCCGCAATACCAGCAGGCTGATCGGCAGAACGGAACGTGCAGATAGAGTGACACCGGATCATCAGCCGGCAGGTTCCTGAGCCATTCCTCATAAGCCTCGGCGCCGACCGCCCCAGAGAACTCCGACACAGCCGGATAGATAGTGTACCAAGGCAGCCGGGCCTCTCGAAATTTCGTGGTCTGCAACGGTCACCGTCCCATGCTGATAACATCCAACCTTACCGCTGCGCTCGCCTGCGTCTTTGCGCTATGTCAGTCCGTTCCGCTTTGGGCTCGAAATTTTTTAGCAATGGGCGCCGTTCAGTCTTGGCTGGACAGCGATGGTCTGAGCGCACTCGGTCAGCGACTGACGATGGTGTTCCCGCCGAAACCCTCACGCGCACCGTTTTGTTCCACCGTCCCTTCCCTTCATCTGCGCGTGGGAGACTCTTCTGAGCGCAGATGAAGCATCCGATGAGACAATATACGGTGTTGGGTCCAGACTTTGCACGCCAGCTACCGCCGCCCATAATGATCTCTGCCGTCTCGATGAGCTCGTTGTGTGAATTGCTGGCAGAAGCATTAGCTGTGCCGCGCCGCTTTCAGCACGAAAACCTGCTCGACGCGACCGTCAGGTCCGCCGCAATGCCAAGGCTGGCGCCTACCGACTCAGTGGTGCAAGGCTGCGGCGCGTGGTTATCGACCATCAGCTCGCCAAAGTGACGGCGTCGTACCGAGCGGTGGCCGCCGCATGATGCCTCAACGGCGGGGCTCACAGCAAACAATGCCGTCGCCATTAAGCCAAACTGTCGCGAAGCGAACAGACGAACCGTAGCCGAAACGTTTGCCGTTCGTGCTTGGGTGGATCCGCAAGGCAAAAAGAACGGAAACGCGAACCAAGGTCCGCCCGCACATTTGAGCTTCAAGCCGCAGCTGGGCCGTCAGGGTGGCACGTCATTTGCAGTAGTACCCTTTGTGAGGCCCGCCGCGGAGGTGAAAAGGGTGATTGTACAAAAATGTTGTATGACCGTCTGGGAGTGATAACTACTTAATATATGTGACAACAAGTCTCAATCACATTCTAAATTCTCCTGAGCATTAGCACGACAGGTGCAGCAACACTCCTAGAATTCAGCTTGATGCGCTATCAACCGTTTGCTTAGCAAAAATCATTTATCGGTCTCGATTCCTTTTACTATTTAGACGGAGATCAACAATGACCATTGGGAGCCTCCTCCTCGGCTCAACTGCGGCACTGGTCGCCGTTTCCGACGCTCGCGCCGTGATCATCGTCCCCGAGCCTGATCCGACTGAGTACCTCAAGATCTGCGACGTCTACGGCTCGGGCTACATCTACATTTCAGGCACCGAGTCCTGCCTGCGCATCGGCGGCTATGTCAGTTACGACGTCGGCTTGGGCCATGTCGGATTGTTTGACCACGCAAGAACCTCAGATGTGAGGACTGGTGAGGATCAGGGTACATGGCAAAACAATACGCGCTTCACACTGAAAGCTTGGACCGGCCAGGAGACCGAACTCGGCACGTTGAAGACCTACACCGAAACCCGCGTGAATTTCGGTAACCGCCACACTTTGGTTTCGGACAGTTCTCGGTCCTATGCCTTCAACGGAGACAGCATCTTGACTTTCGCCTGGATTCAGCTTGGTGGCCTCCGAGTTGGTAAGGACTGGTCGGCCTTCGACATGTTTATTGGCGGCGCGGGTGACGTACTCAACCAGACGCCGGTTCCGTACGGCGCTTTGGATACCGATGTGGTCCAGTACTACTTCGACGCCGCGAACGGCTTTTCCGCCGTGGTTTCGCTCGAAGAAGGCTCAGGCGTGGTGGGCACAATCGACAACTACGCTCCGCACATAGTCGGCGGCTTGAAATACACACATGGCTGGGGAGCGATCACCGGCGTTGCTGGTTATGATAGCAACTACGAATCGGTAGCCGCCAAGGTCCGTGTCGACATCAATGTCACCAACGAACTGTTGCTGTTCGGAATGTTCGGCTACGGTTCCAATGGCAAGCTCAACGACGACTCCATGAACGCGATCGACGCTCATGGTCGCGGCTTCTATAAGATTTGGGGCGGGAACTGGGCTTTCTGGGCTGGCGCCGCTTACGAGGTCAACGAGACAACTTCGTTCAACCTTCAGCTCTCGGGTGATCAGCTCAAGAACTATGGTGTCGCTGCGAACGTCGCCTATGCGCTTCTTCCAGATTTCACAGTTACGGCTGAACTCGACTACGACCGCTACGGAGGCTCCGCCGTCGGAAAGGTGAAAGCTTCCGAAGTGAACTGGGCCAATGCCAACAAGAAGAGCAGTGTCGGCGGTATCCTGCGTTTCGAACGCTCATTCTAATGCGATGAAGCGTTGAGCTCCGAGGTGCAGTTGATGCGCGGACATTTCCCCTACATTCCGTTTGATTGTGGATGCGTGGCTCGGACGGCCGTCGTACGCGGCGACGTCATGGAGCTCGGGTTTGACGCCGTGCTCCTGAACACGGCGGTCCCGAGGGCGGCCGATCCGGTCGGGATGGCGCGTGCGTTCGGCAAGGGCGGTCGATGCCATTCGTGAAGCTAGCACTGGAATGCTCGAACCGCGCTACTCACCGAAGGTCGGCAGGGCTGTCTTCTCATGAAGCTCGATCCCTTCTATCTGAATTTCGACGTGCCGGCTGGGTTGACCGGCTGGCGCCGCTCGGCGTGCGTCTGCTGCAGCTCCGGATAAAGGATATGGACGAGAAAGGACTGCAGACGGAAATCCGCCGCGCGAACGACGCCTGCGCGGTCCATGGTTGCCAAGTGAGCGTCAACGACAATTGGCGCACGGCAATCGAGGAAGGCTGCGACTTCGTCCATCTTGGTCAAAAGGATTTGGCTGCCGCCGATGCTGACGATTAAATACGACGGAATGAAGCTCGGTCTTTCGATCCACGATCACACCGAACCGGAAACGGCGCCAGTGGCCGAGCCGGAGTATGTGGCGCTCGGCCCAGTCTATCCAACTAGCCTCAAGAAGATGAATGGGCGTCGCAAGGGCTCGAGCGGATCAGCGAGTGGAAGCACCAGGTCGCGCCGATCCCATTGGTCTCCATCGGCGGCCTCAACCTGACCGGCTCGAAGGCGTTTTTCGAGGCTGGCGCGGAAAGCGCAGCCGTGGTCACCGACCTTGCGCTGAACGACGCCCCAGAAGCGCGCACGCGAGAATGCATCGAAAGACAGAACAATGGCGCTGGGGCGAGAACCGCATCTGCTCGTTGTTGTCGGGTCAGATTCCCGCGGTGGGGCTGGAATTGCCCGCGAGATCGAGACGATCGCTTGCCTTGACGTGCGCACCTGCCTTTGCTGTCAGCGCGCTGACGGTGCAAACCCAGGAAGACGCCTTGGAAATCCAAGTTACGCAACCCGGTCTGGTGACGGGTCAAATGCGCGTTGCGCTTCAAGCTAACAGAGTGGCCGGCACCAAGGTTGGCATGCTCGCAACGGCTGAGATCATCTCGCTGCGGTTGCAGGCTGTGCTGCGCGAATATCGGGCGCATATCGACAGTCCAGATCCGGTGCTGGCTTCCACGTCAGGCCGAGCGCTTCTTGAAGCAAGCGCCATCCCGCATCATGAAGTAGCATCTGATGCCGCTTTGCCGTGTCGACACCCAATGTCATTGAACTGGCGCTTCTTGCCGGCTCAGTGCTACCGGTGAATGAGGCCGGCGCGCTTCAACAAGGACCACAAGCCACCCCGTCTGCTGGACTCCTCCAAATTCGAAACACGGATGGTTACTATCCAGACAATTGATTTTATCAATCTGCGACAATACCGCATAGCGGCGCCGGCGGAATGATCACCGGTAGCAAGACGAGCTGCTTTCAGTGGCCTGCACGACGCGCACCGCGACCGAGTACAAGCCGGCTCGTCTGCAGCCATGTTCGGATCGGCCGCATCGGTGCGCCGAATGAGATTGCCGGCGGAACGCTCTATTCGTGCAGCTGTGACGGCAGTCATCTCACCGGAGCCATCCTGCCGATGGATGGCCGGCAGTCGGTGCAGCATGGGCTGACACTGTTCACGGAATGAAGCCGCTCGCGCTTCGGACGGTTGAAATGGAGGACATTAGCTTGGAACCGATCAGTCTCGACGAGCTTCTGGCCAGCGTCGGCAAGGAAGTCGGCGTGTCGCCGTGGCGGGTGGTCTCGCAGCGGATGATCGACCAGTTCGCCGAGTCCACCGATGACCACCAGTTCATCCACTGCGATCCGGAGCGCGCCAAGCGCGAGACGCCGTTCGGCGGCACCATCGCACATGGCTTCCTGTCGCTTTCGCTTTTGTCGGCGATGACTTTCGAGACCATGCGGCCGCTCGAAAACTGCAAGATGGGTGTCAACTATGGCTTCGAATCGCTGCGCTTCCTGGCGCCGGTGAAAACCGGATCGCGCATCCGCACCCGTTTCGTACTGGCCGACGTCAAGGTCAGGCCGTCGGGCTGGGTGCAGACGGCGCTGGGCGTGACGATTGAGATCGAGGGCTCGAAAAAGCCGGCGCTGACCGCGCGCTGGTTGACGCTGACGCTGATCAAACGCCAGCCGGAGGCGGCCTGAATTGTCAACGAGCGTCAGCAGAGACGATCTTCACGTGCCGGGGCGATGTAGGCGACCAGTGCGCACCGATCGGCAACGCGGCCACGGGGTCGGCTAGATAGAGTGGCAGGAATGCCTAATCGGGGCTCCGTCTCGGAAGGGGCGTCGATGTATCGGAAGCGCTTCGGCTTTCGGCGCTGCATTCCTTCTTCACGAAGTCCATGGAGAATTCCCGACCACGGGGTTGAAAGATCGGCTTGTGATCGGAGTGGGCAGATCCTCCCCGACTGAATCTGCCAATAGGGTGTTATCGAGTTAATGGGGTCGAACTTGAGGTCGCGGGTGTCGCTGATCGGCTGCTCGTCGAGCTCGAGAGCTGCCAGCTAAAGGCAGAACACGGCGATGCCAAGAGCCTCCGCAGTTGATGTGGACGCCCAGAGCTGGGAGTACAGACCGACGAGTTCCCGGCGGGCGAACTTGCCATTGGTAGCGCGCCAGACCAGTCGCGAGAAAGCCTCGATGAGAAGGCCCCGAGCCGCGCGCGGCATCGACTACAGTGGCGTTTGGCGAGAGGCCTTCGAAGACGAGATCGAGTGTAAGATGGACGAGCTCGACACGCATATCGCGCAGTCCCTGCGATCGCTTTGTCCGCGGCGCTCGTGCGAGCGAACTGTTGGTAGATCGAGCTGACTAGATGAACCGGGATGGCATTAAAGCGGAACTGGAAGAGACGCCCTGGCCGAACCAAGCAAGATCAATCCAGCCATCGCTAAAGGTAGGCGAACACGAGACGTTCGGACTCCGTGCCGCTGAAATCCTCAAATTGAATCGGCCGGACCGTTGGAGCTATCATCACCCGCTTGGCTTCCAGAGCTACGGAGCGGGTTGATTATCTGAACGTCCTCGAAGTCCTTTTCATTGTCGGTCACTACGACACACTCGTTGGCTTCGGCTACAGCGGCAATGATTGTGTCTAGGGCGCTCCGCGAATGGCCTCTGGCTTTGCCGTTGGCCATCAGCCGCGCCCACACGAGGCCAGCTTTCTCGTCGAACGATAGCACGCGGCCAGCGAACAGCGCTTGCGGGCCTTCGGAGCCCTCGAACCAAGTTTCAAGGCTGCTGCGCTTTTTCCCCTTCGGCTTCTCTAGGATGCCTCGGCGAATTTCGGCGACAGTAAGCGAAGCAATGAAGAGGTCTTCGTCCTTCTGCGCGCCCATCCAGGCCAGCAACGAGCCCGAAGGCTCCGGCTTTATGACGTTGCTGATGATATTGGTATGAAGAAGGTAGCGCGTCACAGGTCGATCTTGCGCCCCTCTTCGCGCGGCCGGCTGAGGTCGAGATTGGAGCCAACCAGAGGCGAGCGACGCAACGCGGCGAGAATGCTGCCCGCTTTCGGTGGCTCACCCGCCACGGCTTGCTGTATGGTCCGACGAAGCTGTCGGGCATCCGGCCCGCTCTCCGTTAATTTTCGGGCAAGAGTTCGCAGTAGATCGCGGTCTGCGTCGAAGGCCTGGATATCGAACCGCGCGATGCCGCGCTCAGCCAGGCGAGAGCGATAATTCTCGATGGCTCTCTTCTGTGCAGTGTTGCCCATCGCGTGCCTCCGTTCTCTATCCGGATATATAGCCATGGCTTCTTCGGAGCACAAGGTGCCCCGTCATCGGCCAGCACTGGCTCCTGCGCGACGCGCGTATTGATAGAATTCCAGCTTGTCGAAGCACTGACTTGGCATCATTGTCGCGAAACGGAGTATTTCGCGTCAGGACAGGAACGCGATCATAGCGCGCCGAAACGGCAACAGCCGAAAAGCTTCGTGTGGTCGCCGGCGCGGCCCGCGAATCGGCTGTGTCTGCGTCGCCGAAGCCCGATCGACGCTTCGTCAATCTGGTCCGGCTGCTGGCACGACAGGCCGCACGGGATTTCGTTCAAGCCGAAACGGATAGCCAGACGCGAGACCGCGTCCCGGAGTAAGGGGCCGCCTCATGAAGGTCGCGCTTGGCGCTCGCTACTCAACTGACAATCACCGAGACGCCTCGATCGAGGATCAGTTGCGGCTCTGCTGCTTGCGTGCTGAAAAGCAAGGCTGGACAGTCGTCGACAGCAATACCCACCGCGCGATCTGCGGCGGGTCGCTGTTGCGTCCCGGCCTTCAGGAGCTGATCAGCGATGCGATGCAGGGCAAATTCCTGATCGTGCTCGCAGAGGCGATGGATCGCCTGACCATGACCGCTGCAAACCGGGAGCAGGCCAGGCTGGGCAAACGTTGCAACAGATCCTTCAAGGAAATTCATAGACTCTTAGCAACTCCGGCTCGCTGTGAATGGTAGGCTTATTGCAACGTCTGAGGTCAGTGGTTCCAAACCGTGGCCCCGCTTGTCTTCGACTGGCCGAACTGCTTGCAATTTCGGCTAAAGGCAAAAGAACGCCCTTTGTTGTTCGACAGGGCGATATCGGCAGTCGCCACAGCCACCGAGATTTGTCCGGTCGTTGGACAACCTTCAAAAGCTGCGACTTCTGTGGAGGACGCGAATGAGAAATTCGGTAGGACTTGGTCCTGAGCCATGATGACACTGGTTAGTCGCCTACGCATGGCAGCGCATCCTGACCGCCTTCGAATCCTGGGCCTTTGTGCGCATGCGGACCTAACTGTCTGCGAGCTAGCGGAGATTCTGAGCGTGTGTCGAGAGCGGGTTGCGCGACACGTCCGGCTGCTCGCCAGAGCCGACTTTCTTTGCTGCAACGAACAGCCTCCGTGGCGCTCGTACCATCTCAACGCAGGATCCAACGACGGCGGGCTGGTTCAATTATTGGTCGATCTCCTGCCCCATCGCGACGGCTATCATAAACAGGACCTGCAGCGGCTCGAAGCGGTACGAGACACGCGGCCGAAAGGGACCGCGTGCTTGATCGTGAAATAGGTCAATCCAATTGGAGCGCGAAGCTACCATGGACAACTCCGCAGACGGCGCGATCGCACAGCCGGACACCCATGGGCGGTCTTCCTTGGCCGCGGTTGATTGCCGCGTCCACGAGCTGCTTCTGAGACAGGAGCGGCAGGAGCGGACGACCCTGAAGCTCATCGCCTCAGAGAACTTTGCGTCCTCGGCCGTGCTGGAAGCGAACGGCTCGATTTTCACGAACAAGTACGCCGAGGGGTACCCCGGCGCGCGCTACTACGCTGGAAACGAGATCGTTGATGAGCTTGAGAAGCTAGCCATTGAGCGCTTGAAAACACTATTTGGCAGCGAGCATGCCAACGTCCAGCCTTATTCCGGCTCGCCGGCCAACCAGGCTGTCTATCGTGCGCTTTTGAGTCCCGGTGACAAAGTCATGGGCTTGCCCCTTCCGGAAGGGGGCCATCTGACTCATGGTTGGGCCATCAACTTTTCCGGTACTGACTATAAACGCGTCCCCTATGGGTTGGATGAAACGACACAGCAGATTGACTATGACCGCTTGCGCGAGACAGCCAAGCGGGAACGGCCGCGGCTCATCTGGGTCGGCGGAACTGCTTACCCGCGTGTCTTTGACTACGCGGCAATGGCAGAAATTGCCCTGGAAGCGAACTCCTATCTCGTAGCCGACATTGCGCACATCAGCGGCCTGATTGCCGCGGGAGCGCACCCGAATCCCGTGGGCCATTGCGACGTGGTCAGCAGCACGTCCCATAAGTCGATCCGCGGTCCCCGCGGTGGCTTCATTTTGTCAAGGAACGAAGATCGCTATCAGGCCCTCTATCATACAAAGAGCAAATACAATCTCGCCAGACGAATAGACCGGGCGGTCTTCCCTCACCTGCAAGGCGGACCTCACATGAATGCCATCGCTGCGCTAGCGGTTGCCTTGCACGAAGCCGCGAACCCGTCCTTCCGAAGCTACGGCCAACAGACGGTCAAGAATGCCAAGGCTCTGGCACATGCACTGCTTGAGCGAGGTTATGACCTGGTGACCGGGGGGACGGACAATCACATGCTGATCCTTGATCTTCGCGATCGGCCACTATCGGGCAAGGCCTATGCCGAGCGACTAGCAAAGGCAGGAATCATCACAAACTTTAATATGGTGCCTGGCGACCCGCGGCATCCGGCGGTCACAAGCGGAATTCGCCTGGGCGCGCCAGCAGTGACGTCAATGGGCATGCGCGATGTGGAAATGGTGCAGATTGCTGGCTTCATTGACTCCGTCCTCCAGCGGCCAGACGACGAAGATCTCCATGCCTGCGTGCGAAGAGACGTTGCCGACTTGTGCGCTGCGTTCGAGGTCCCGGGCATCTGCGACAAGTAAGGTGGGCCAAGCAAAATGCCCATACCACATCCAACACGCGAAGCGAGGTATTCATGGCTAGGCAGTTCGTGTTCTCTTCCGAATCGGTTGGCGCGGGGCACCCGGATAAGTTGGCCGACAACATCTCGGATGCCATCCTCGATGCCATCCTCCGCACAGATCCCAAGGCGCGCGTCGCCTGTGAAGCGTTGGTAAAATCAGGGATAGTCGTTCTGGCTGGCGAGATTACCAGCGATGCCCAGGTGGATTACAGCCAAGTTGCGCGCGATACGATTCTCGACATTGGCTACGACGACGAGGCCGTCGGCTTTGACGGCCGGCGTTGCTCCGTCGTTCATGCCCTCACCGAGCAGTCGCCCGACATCAGCCAAGGCGTTGACGAGGGAAGAGGGCAAGACCTCCAGCAGGGAGCGGGAGATCAGGGCCTCATGTTCGGCTACGCATGCCGCGAAACCGATACACTGATGCCTTTGCCGATCCAGCTCGCTCATCGCTTGACGAAACGGCAGGCGTATGTCCGGAAGACACAACAGCTTGGCTGGTTGCGTCCTGACATGAAATCCCAAGTCTCAGTGCGGTATGAGGGGTTGCGCCCGGTCGCGCTGGATACCATCGTCGTGTCGACGCAACATGACGAGCAGGTCTCGCAAGAGACTGTCCGCGAGGGCGTCATTGAGGAAATCATAAAGCCTGTCCTGCCGACCCACCTGGAGACGGAAGGCATCAGAATTCTGGTCAACCCGACGGGGCGGTTCGTAGTCGGCGGGCCGCGCGGCGACTGCGGTCTCACTGGACGCAAGATCATCGTCGATTCCTATGGCGGGATGGGTCGTCATGGCGGCGGCGCCTTCTCGGGCAAGGACCCGTCCAAGGTTGACCGCTCGGCTGCCTATGCAGCCCGCTATGTCGCAAAGAACATCGTCGCTAGCGGACTTGCGGACGTGTGCGAGGTGCAGCTTGCTTACGCAATCGGCGTGGCCAGTCCGGTTTCCGTCATGGTCAACACGTTCGGCACAGCCAGGGTTGAGGAAAGCAGGATCGAGCGCCTCATTCTTGAGTTGTTCGATCTCAGACCGAAAGGCATTATCAAGATGCTTGATCTCTTACGCCCTATATATCGCAATACAGCGACCTATGGCCATTTCGGCCGTGAAGAGCCTGATTTCACCTGGGAGAAGACAGACAGGGCGGACGAATTGCGTCGCGAGGCAGGACTCGCCGCCCCGTGAGAGCCGCCGGCGAACGGATTGGCAAGCGGAAAGCCCATTTCCACCGGGCAGACCCGCGCCTGGCAGGCGTGGCGAGAAGCCGGCTCGGGTTTTTTGGCGGAGACATTGATGCCGGATTATGACGTGCTTTGCATCGGCAATGCCATTGTCGACATCATCGCCCAGTGCGACGAGGCATTCCTCGAGATCAACGGCATCATCAAGGGCGCGATGAACCTGATCGACACGCGCCGCGCCGAACTGCTCTACAGCCGCATGGGCCCGGCGATCGAGGCCTCCGGCGGCAGTGCCGGCAACACGGCGGCCGGCGTAGCCAGCTTCGGCGGACGCGCCGCCTTCTTCGGCAAGGTCTCCAACGATGCGCTGGGCGAAATCTATGCGCACGATATCCATGCACAGGGTGTCGCCTTCGACACCAGGCCGCTCAAGGGCGAGCCGCCGACGGCGCGCTCTATGATCTTCGTCACGCCCGACGGCGAGCGCTCGATGAACACCTATCTCGGCGCCTGCGTCGAGCTTGGCCCTGAGGATGTCGAGGCCGACAAGGCATCCGGCGCCAAGGTTACCTATTTCGAGGGCTATCTGTGGGATCCGCCGCGCGCCAAGGAGGCGATCCGGCAGACGGCGAAGCTCGCACACGAGGCCGGACGCGAAGTGTCGATGACGTTGTCGGATTCGTTCTGCGTCGACCGCTACCGGGACGAGTTCCTCGAGCTGATGCGCTCGGGCACTGTCGACATCGTCTTTGCCAACAGCCACGAGATCAAGTCGCTCTACCAGACAAAATCCTTCGACGAGGCGCTGGCTCAGATCCGCAAGGACTGCAAGATTGCCGCCGTCACCCGTTCCGAAAAAGGCTCGGTGATCGTGCGCGGCGACGAGACCGTGGTCATCGAGGCGACCGCCATCAAGGAGTTGGTCGACACCACCGGCGCCGGCGACCTCTACGCCGCCGGTTTCCTGCATGGCTACACGCAGGGCCGCAACCTCAAGACCTGCGGCGACCTTGGCTCGCTGGCGGCCGGCCTGGTGATCCAGCAGATCGGCCCAAGGCCAAGGCAGAATTTGCGCCGCGAGGCGGAAGGGGCTGGGTTGCTGTAGATGCGCCGGCAACTAACCAGCCGCCCTACTGACGCGATGACCGCAGTGGCGGAACTGTGTCAAAGCTCGCTGATAGCGACAGCCATTCGCTTCGGAGAACTGACCCATGCTGCTGCCGTGAAGCTCGCTGGAGGAGCGGTGCAAGGCGTGCTTGCCATGACGGCATTCACCGTCATCCAGATCGTCACCAGCATTTTCCAGAAGCTCAGCTTGGGGAAGGCCAGTAAGGTTCCTGAGGTAACGGAGAACTCGCGGCGTCCGTCGGACTTGACTTGCGATCACGTCCCACGATGCCGAATGCGGGCAGCAGACTGAATATTTCACAATGCTAGACAAAGGCGTAAAAGCGCGATCACATAACGACATAAACATTTCGTTATGCGTCATTGACAAAAGAGCGAACTGCTGTGATTGTCTGCGTGTCGTGGTTCTCGCGTGCGGCGCTGCCGCAGCGGAGCTAAGAGGGAAGCCGGTGCGATGCCGGCGCTGCCCCCGCAACTGTTAGCGGCGAGCCAACCCCAATCACGTCACTGAGGCGAATACCCTCAGGAAGACGGGTAGAGGCTATGACCCCGCGAGCCAGGAGACCTGCCACGCGAATTACGTCCACGGGCGGGGTGTCTCGGTGGCCGCTGCAACCCGGCGTTGATGCCGGCCTGCTAGCGCCTTCCTTGTCACCGACGCCCCAATCATCGGGGTATGACATGACTGTCTCTCAGCAAATTCCTGTAGCAACGCTCGGCGTGCCGCGCTTCGGTCGTCGGCGAGAACTGAAATTCGCCCTCGAAAGCTACTGGTCCGGAACATCGTCCGCTGGCGACCTTCTTGCGACGTCGAAGGCGCTCCGAGCCGCTAGCTGGGAAGAGCAGCGCGATCGCGGCGTGTCGAAAATCCCGTCGAACGACTTCTCGCTTTACGACCATGTGCTCGACACCGCAGCCATGGTCGGGGCCATTCCATCCCGGTACGGCTGGAATAGCGGCGAGGTCCCACTTGACATCTACTTCGCAATGGCGCGCGGCAACCAGGGTCAGACGGAGGATTGTGGACACGCTGGTCACCAGGAGGAGGCTCATGGACCTGGTGTAACCGCGATGGAAATGACCAAGTGGTTTGACACCAACTACCACTACATTGTGCCGGAACTCGATGATGATCAGACGTTCGCCCTCTCGTCATCGAAGCCGGTCGATTACTTCCTCGAGGCTAAAGCTCTCGGCATACACACACGCCCAGTCATCCTTGGACCTATCACCTTCCTCAAGCTGGCGAAATCGCGTGCCGAAGGGTTCGGTCCCATCGCGCTCCTACCGCGGCTGCTGCCCGTTTACGAGCAAGTCCTGCAGAGGCTGAAGCTGTCGGGAGCCGACTGGGTGCAGATCGATGAGCCAGCGCTTGTCCTCGATCTGAACCCGAACGAACGAGCTGCGTTCGAATTCGCCTATGGCCAGCTGTCGAAAGCCGCGCCCGAGCTGAAGATCATGCTGGCTACGTATTTCGGGTCGCTGGGAGACAATCTCGAAACCGCGGTTTCTCTGCCCCTGGCCGGCCTGCATATTGATCTCGTGCGCGCTCCCGAGCAGCTGGAAACGGTGGGTCGGCTCGCTCCGAAGGATCTGGTGCTCTCGCTCGGCTTGATCGATGGCCGCAACGTCTGGCGTGCGAACCTGCCCGCCATTCTCGACCGCATCAAACCGATCGTCGCCGGCTGGCCCTTGGACCGCGTCGAAATTGCGCCTTCTTGCTCGATGCTGCATGTGCCGATTGACCTGCGCATGGAGACGGAACTCGAGGCCGACATCAGGTCGTGGCTCGCCTTCGCGGCCCAGAAGACCGACGAGCTGGTCTTGCTGGCCCGGGCCCTTTCCAAAGGCAGGGATGCGGTGGCAGCCGCGTTGAAAGCTTCTGCCGAGGCTGCCGCCACTCGCTTGACGTCCACGAAGATCCATGACCCGCTTGTTGAGGGGCGGATCGCCAGCATTGACCATAGCATGAAACGACGAGAGAGCGCTTTTGGCGAGCGCTCCAGAGTCCAGGCCGGCACGCTCGGGCTGCCGCCGTTCCCGACGACGACAATCGGGTCCTTCCCGCAGACGCCGCAGGTACGCCGCGCGCGGTCCGCTCATGCGAAGGGCCAGCTCAGTTATGTCGACTACGAGATTTTCCTGAAGAAGGAGATCGAGTCAGCAATTCGTTGGCAGGAAGAGATCGGGCTGGACGTGCTGGTGCACGGTGAGTTCGAACGAAACGATATGGTACAGCATTTCGGCGAGCAGCTGTCCGGCTTCGCCTTCACTCAGCATGCCTGGGTGCAAAGCTATGGGTCGCGCTACGTGCGTCCCCCCATCATCTTCGGGGACGTATCGAGGCGCAATCCGATGACGGTGCGCTGGTGGCAATTCGCCCAGTCGCTTACGGAAAAGCCCGTGAAGGGAATGCTCACAGGCCCAGTGACCATTCTCAACTGGTCCTTTGTTCGAGACGACGTACCCCGCTCCGAAGCCTGCCGCCAGATCGCGCTCGCCATCCGCGACGAAGTGACGGATCTCGAAAGGTCCGGCGCAAGGATGATCCAGATCGATGAGGCCGCGTTTCGCGAAGGATTGCCACTGCGCCAATCTGACTGGAAAGCCTATCTCGACTGGGCTGTCGAATGCTTCCGGATCGCTTCAACGGGTGTAAAGGACGCGACTCGAATCCATACCCACATGTGCTATTCGGAGTTCAACGAGATCATCGACGCGATCGCTGGAATGGATGCGGATGTCATTTCGATTGAGACGTCGCGCTCCAAGATGGAACTGCTGGACGCCTTCACGAGCTCCAAATATCCGAACGAGATCGGTCCCGGCGTCTATGACATTCACTCACCACGTGTGCCGGAGGTCTGCGAGATTTCGGACCTAATCATGCTTGCCCGCGAGCGACTGTCCGACGGCCAACTGTGGGTAAACCCGGACTGTGGCCTCAAAACACGCAAGTGGGAGGAGGTCCGCCCTGCCCTCATTAACATGGTCGCTGCAGCGCGCGCGCTCCGGGAGAAAGTGGCCTGAGGCTTCTCCTTCCTCACCGTGTGGTGAGCTACCGGCTGGCTCCTGTCGGCCGTGAACATGCCAAACCGGCACACTCTTGGAAATGAGCCACTCGGCGCAAATGTGCAATTTCCCTCCGGCACGTGTCTTAATCCCGCAGAAATATAAATGTGGCACTACGCTATAATATTGGTTCCTTGGGGACATACAGGCCCCGCGCCTCGAACACTACGAACACGCGTCGTTTCTCAAAGTAGACTGCTTGGCGCGTTCGCTCAGGCAGCGACAATATATGGTGCTGCGTCTGTCCGCCCCCAGTTGATCGCGCAGACTACGGGCGAGGTAGGGTTCGGGTATCGCTAGCGTCCCGCCAATTCGGAGATGGACGTCGCAATTCGTGTCGCCAAGTAAAAATCGCCAATCATTTTCGATTGCGAGTCCGCAGCCAGTTGGCCCTTATTTTCCTGAGATCTGCGTTACAGGCCGGGGCGTTGTCGCCGTTTCTGAGGGTAAGATGGGATAGGCGACGTCAGGTGCCTCTCCGGTCAGCGAGTTGAGGAAGGCAACAAGCAGGTCAACTTCTTCGTCCGCCAGTACTACGCCGAGCTGGGTGGTCCCCATAATGGCGACGGCCTGTTTCAGATCCCAAACCTTGCCCGAATGAAAGTATGGCGCGGTGAGTGCAACGTTGCGCAGCGGCGCCACGCGGAAGACATAGGAATCGTCGGCTGCATTGGTGACCTCAAATCGGCCCTTGTCTTTGTCCGGCAGGACTTCGGCGCTGGGCGGTTCTACGAGGCCGAATGGGTAATAGGCTTGCCCACCAACGTTGATGCCGGCATGGCAGGACGAGCAGCCTTTGTCCATGAAAAGCACCAGGCCCTGTTTCTGTTCGGAAGTCATGGCAACCTCATCACCATTCAGGAAGCTGTCGAACGGGGCAGGTGTGACCAGTGTCGCCTCGAAGGCTTCGATCGCCTTGGCGAAGTTGTCGAAGGTGACCCGATCGGCTTCAGCCGGAAAAGCTGCATCGAACCACTCGACATATTGCGGCATGGACTTGAGAGTGGCGATGAGTTGGCCCGGTGTATTGGCCATTTCGATCCCGGCTTGGACCGGTCCCTTCGCCTGAGCCTTCAGGTCTTCGGCACGACCATCCCAGAACTGGGCGATATTGAAGACAGCGTTCAGTACAGTCGGCGCGTTGCGCTGTCCCTTCTGCCAACCATGGCCAATCGAGGTTTCGTGATTGTCGTCGCCGCCGGTGGCCAGGTTGTGGCATGAATTGCACGACAAGACGCCTGACGCCGAGACGCGTGGATCGAAGAACAGTGCCTTGCCGAGAGCGATCTTTTCCGGGGTGATCGGGTTATTGGCGACTGTCGGCGTGGTGGATGGCAAAGCCGTGAAGGTGGCCAATGCCGTATCTCTGAGGTCGGTGGGGATCCAATCCGCAGCAAAGGCGGTGGGTGCCAGCAAGGTGACAGCCATCGTACTGAATAGGATTTTCATAATTGGTCTTCCTGCGTCGTCCACGCAGTCATTATGCGATCTGCGGCTCATGAACGCCCTGAGCTAGATCAGCTTGAGGGAGAGGACGGGGTCTCACACCTGTTTTCGCAGCTGAGCTGGGACCCTCTTGGAAGTGATCGCTCTTCTCGATTGGACTTCAGGGAGGAGGAGTATCCCTGGTTGGCAACCGGTTTTATGCATCAAAGCACGCCCTGAGGGCGGCTTCGTAGATTCGGTCACTGCGATCTTCCAGCCAAGGTTGAGAAAGTCGACAGCATCCGCAAAACTGGCAATCTCTTGCACGATGTGCGCTGCACGCCTTGCGAAAAGTGAGCTTCTGAAACGTCAGGGTTCATTCGTTCCTCCTGACCTGCTGATTACGCAATCGGCCTTGTCGACACCCGCCGACTGCACATTGTGATGTCACCAGCGATGGCGGTTTCAACACCTAAGCAGCGACGGTCTATACGACAGTATGGATCTCGTATCGGAATAGGCGTTCCGCCTTGGTGGACCGTCACACCGGCATATAGCTCCGCTTCTACGAACATCCCATCACGCCAGGAAAGACATGGCCAACACGCGCAGTATCGCCAATCTAGCCCTTTGTGTCGACGGCGCCGCGCTTGAGCAGGTCCACCCGCTGTAACTGCCTCACCTTGATCCACAGATCCTAGGCGCCGACCACGTTGTCGTCATCATTTGACGGGCGGGGGGCATTGGCCCATAAGCGAGCCAACGCAAACTGTGCGGTTGCCAATGCGTACTGAAGTGAATTGCAATGATCTTCGGTTTGCGAAACACGCACTTCCGACGCAGCTTGCGTTGACAGAGGCGGTTTTAGGCGCAATAGCACTTCCGCTGGCCTATTTAGTGGAGTTCCATTGTGGTTCGGCCAAGGGCGCGGGGCGCCGGACCGGCCACTTGTAAACCTAATCAAAGAGAGAGAGACCCTGCATGGAAGAAATCTTACCGCGCATCGCCACTGGTGCCGGCATCGGCCCGGCTCTCGCAGAGAAGGCCGTAGGGTTAATGCTGGGTTTCCTGCGGAGCCACGCGGCCGACGGTCCCGGCGCGCGCATGATCGAGGCCATTCCGGGAGCTTCGGAATTAGTAGCGAAGTATCATGGCGACGACCCAGAGGGTGGCGGCCTTATGGGGCTCGGGCAGCAATTGATGGGTGAGGGTCTCAGCATGGCAAAGATCGCCGCCCTCGCCAACGAGACGATCGCCTGCGCCAAGGAACATGCCGGCGACGAACTCGTGGACGAGGTCCTCAATTCCGTTCCTGGCCTTCCCCAGTTCGTCTGATCAGCGGCAGCCGGGGGCGCATGACCTTGTGCGCCCGTGCCGGCCCGTCTGCGCAGCAGGCATTCTCCGCCGAGCGCTCCGCACCGATCTCGCCAGACCACCAACCGCCGGGCACGCGAAGCGAGCGTTGGATTAATTCATTCGTCTGTTGCAAAATCAACTTCAGGCGATTCGATGTGTATAATTTCTGGCGGTAAGGGTTTATCCTGAACGCTTTCGATGAAGCCCGCGAGATAGGCAAACGTATTGTATTTCTCGAGGACTAGCCGCTTCGCCTCTCTTATTGCGCCGCGACGTTCCTTCCAGAGGTCTGAGTTGATAATTTCTTGAATTTTTTGGATTACGTTCTTGTCCTCTGGGTCAATCAGAACCATAGAGTCCGAAGGGAAGAACCTCGTGATTGCCGGGCTGCCGTAATAGATCGGCATTGTTTCAGCGACGAAGCAGTCCATAAGCTTCTCTGTAAAATAGTAATCAGCACGAGTATTCTCGAACGCTATACTGTAGCGATAAGGTGCGAGTGCGTTCCATTTATCTCCAATCAGCCGAAAACCTCGGCCGAACAGGTCAAAATCGAGCTCCTTTCTTAGCCGTTCCAGAAACGCCAGCCGATACCGATGTCCTTTAAGCAGGGCGATGTTACTGGTAATCCATGAGAGCCGAAGTGGCTTATCCATGGCTTCGCTGACCAGAAGTTGGTCATATGTCTTGTTTACAGACCAAGACCGAGTGATCGGTGGAGACAAAACGAATCGGCGAGCTGCATTCTGCCGAGCAACCAGCTCTGCGTCAGACGTTAGGACGATAGTATTTTTCCCCTGCCCTTCATGAAATGCACGATGAGCTTTCGTCGGCGGTTCGCCGATTGCAAAAATTGTCCTGTTGGGGCTCGCCTCGATATCAACAGGGAGCCCAAAAAGAGAAGCAGAGTTAAAGACAATATGCCAATCGGGCACGAAGGATGTCGTGCGTACAAAAGCGACATTGTTCCAGATTCCACTGCCCTTTGGAGTGAGGTGGTGGATTGCATCATCCAAAACGCCCCAAGAATCTAGACATGTAGCAACAATGGGCGCCGGGCGTTCCGTCAACAATTTGGCCGACAAAGCAGTTCCACTCCCTTCACTCGCGAAGGTACTCAATCGCCATTCAGGATTGCGGTAACATCGGGCAGCATAAACCTTCCGGGACCTGCTGTCGAGGCAATTGTCGCTTTGCACTTGACCAGGTTCTTCCTCGCTTCGTGTGGTGATTAGGCCGGCTGAGTGGCAGCATGCGTGCCTAAGGAGTTCGCAGCCGGCGCTGCCTAATGGTACGTTTGATCGTCTTCAGGCGGTTGATCAGCCCTTCCGCCTCGGCCGTTCTCCACGGCAGTTCAATGGCATCGCGAACGGAGTCAACGTCACGGCGTAGGACCAGACCGAAACGCGTGATGGCGATCAGCCGGGTAACGCCAAGTCGACCGAAGTGTCGAGCTTGCCCAACTCACAGGCCCCGCAAAATGTCGAGGAAGGGCATGGCAAGCCTGCGCATAGTGGCAAACTCCCTGCTTTGGGACGTCGACCTTTCTGGCCTGGTTGATCGTCAGCACATCCCGAGGCTTGATCCAGAGGGCCGCGGCGACTACCCGCGAGATCACGCGGCCGGTCAAGGGATTCCGTATGAGGACGCGTCGCTGGCTGGTTGATGCTTATGGTTGAAGCAGGCGACTCACTGTCCTCGCCGGCCTCTCGGCGCGGCGCCAGCGTGCGAGAAGCCGCTCCAGATTCGAGAAGCTGCCCGGGTCGCCGCGCTGTTTGATATCGTGGAACAGGTGTCATCCGCAGCCATTGCCGTCTCTCCAGGACAGGCTAAGAAACGCCTCGAAATACATTGATGTCCTTGGTTTATCAGCGGCGGTTCCCAGCCCCCTTGCAGAGCGGCTCACCGGCGATGAACTTACATCTTTGGCCATTGCCAATGAACGTTTGTTTCATCGTCCCTGACGCCCACCATCAAGCGATCACTATCGCTCGATTTCACAGTCCAAAGAAGCAAAGCGAGACAAAAATAGCGCGCTTAGCCTCGAGGCGACTAGCAACTTCGGCACAACGTTAGAGCGGCACGCGCCACGCACCTCGGCAGGGTCGCCAACAACGAGTGGCTCAGCGGTCACGACGCGAAATATGGCGCATCGATGTCGCTTCTGGACGAGCATTAGCAATAACGCAGTCAGAGACATTGTTGCTTTCAGCGGCAACCGGCCCTATGAAGCGACGCTTCGCTGACTATGTTTCACCGCCTGGAGAGTTTCATGACAGAAGAAGCCGGAAAAAACGTCGACACCCTCATTGAGCTTGCCGCCGATGTCGTGTCGGCCTACGTCTCCAACAATCCGATCCCGGTGGGGGATCTCCCTGCCCTCATCGGCCAAGTGCATGCGGCTCTGAAAGCGACGGCCGGAGGTATCTCTGCACAAGAGCCGGTTGCCCTTACGCCTGCAGTCCCGATCAGGAAGTCGGTGACACCGGACTACATCATCTCCCTTGAAGACGGGAAGAAATTCAAATCGCTAAAGCGCCATCTGTCGACCCACTATGGGCTGACGCCGGATGGATATCGGGCCAAATGGGGCCTGCCGGCGGATTATCCCATGGTTGCGCCGAACTACGCCGCGGCGCGCTCGTCATTGGCCAAAACGATGGGGCTCGGCCGCAAACCGAAAGCGCCGAAAGCGCCGAAAGAGCCGGAAGCGCCGGTGCCAACGAAGCGAACCCGCAAGAAGGTCGCGGCTTGATTTCGGCAATCGAGATTCGTTCTGGAGCGTTGCATCCATCGGCTTAATCTGCGCGTCATATAAAAAGGCGGGGCGAACCCCGCCTTCCTTTTAAACAACTTTGTTTCATGAGGAATTCGCGAGGCCTGCAGCAATCTGCTGGCCTCAGTTTTTGCTCGGTCCCATCGAGCGGCCATGAGGACCTACGTGCCTACTCTTGCCAGGACGCAGGAGAAAATTTCAACCAGCTTTGCTGAGGCTGCCAGCGGAGGACTTGCCAGTGCGGCGATCCTGCTCGATCTCATAGTTGATCTTCTGGCCGTCAGCGAGGGTCGAGAGGCCCGCGCGTTCGACAGCGGAAATGTGGACGAAAACATCCGGACCGCCATTGTCGGGCTGGATAAATCCAAACCCCTTGGTGCTGTTGAACCACTTTACCGTTCCAGTCGTCATATACTTGTTCCTTCTTCTACAATGCACGTGGGCAGGCCATTAGGCCTGTCCGAGTCATAGCCGAGAGTTGGGCGCAGCAAAAAGCGAAAAATTGTTAAGCCCCGATCAGCTGGCGCACTCCATTGTGGGCGTAGCCGCCAGCAAGCACTGTCCTACACTACCGCTCGAGCGTGGCCGGAAGCGCCCAATTTCTTCCAACGCTCCTCAGCGCCACGTCGATGGCTCGTGTTTGGAGGCGCGGGACGTAAGGCCGACCGCTGCTCGTGCCGCCAGGTCAAAGGCCGGGTAGTTCACGGAGCTGCCTTCGTGCATAACACCTTGGGAGCGCCTTAAGGAGTTTCGAGTTGGATTGTTTCAAGAGGGTCGAGGGGTTGATCGATGCGACCAGCGTGGAAGCGATCGATAGCGCGCGCGTTTTGCTGGACCAGTTCAAGGGCAAGTCAGAAACAATCGCCCAAGCGATTGACGACTTCCTGCTTGATTTCATGACCTTGCTGTTTGTGGTAGAAGCCACCCGAGAGCAGTTCCACAATCCGGCGAGGCGGTTAGCGCGCATCAGATTGAGCAAGGTCAGGCTGTTACTCACGCGATGCTCTTGACCTAAGCGACCACTCCGCCAGGCATGCTTTTGCAGCCGAGCGCACCAGGCGGGCATGAAATCAATCGCGACCGCTAAATTCTGCTGTTTGGTTCCCAGGGACGACGGCAAGCGCGGACAGCTTCCGTGCTGCTTTCCTGCAGCGGCAAATGTGCTGCATGCCCCCATCCAAGGCGAGCTCTACGTTTGTTTCTTACGTTGACCAAGGTCCCGCGAAAACACTTTCCGCAGCAACTCATCACTGTTCAACCGCCTCGCGTCAGGCCATCACGCCAGACGAGAGCAACGGCATCGTTTTTCCCGCCGAGTACGATCTCGTTTTCCGGCGCCTCGCGAATGTCGCCACTCGCCGTTTTTTGATCAGGTCCGTCTTCGCGCGCGAGCAGGCTCCGCGGCCGACTTAGATACGCTGCTCACGCCTCTCCCCTTCAGCACCGCCCCGGTCTGACTTTGAGGAGAGCGATCCGCTGGAGCTACCAACATCTCAATTCTGACCGTCAGTGCAGCGGCCTTCGGAGCGCATCCTGTACCCCTTCCCCAGCAGCGCGCCGAATCGGTCTTCCAAATGAAGAAGATATTCTCAGCCGTGCTCACGTCGCCTTCAGCCCTGTCCGATGGCCCACAATGTCGGATGCACAACATGTCAGACTGACTTGTCCACATGCCTCGACCGTTTTCTGATCTGGCACGGTGCATGCGTGGTCGTCCGCAAGGCGTCGCGGATCAAGGAAAATCCCTCCTATGACAATCCCCCCAAGAACACCGCCGCCGGTCTCTGGGCCCATCCCAAGATGAGGCTCGAGTGAGCCCTGGCCGCATGATTCATCTGGCTCGGCCTGCCCGCGATCCTCCCACGGGGATCGAAGACGCAGCCCGTTCATGAAAATGAGGAACAAATCACTGCCTCGAAACTTGCCTTTCCAACCGGAGCCATCGATCGCCCCCTGGCTGCGCAAGGCGTTCACTGCCACCGCCCTGGCCCTGGCGACGACCGCTCCGGCTATGGCAGCCACCGACGGCGGCAAGATTACGGATTGCCTGCTCGATGATGGCATGGAACAGTCGACATGACTCCGCGCAAATCGTCACTCATATGATCTGGCACAAGGTCCGCAGCGCCGACGAGCCACCGGGCAAACCCGAACTTGCCCCTTCCCTCGAGCGTCTGATCTTTAGGGCGACGCCCAACCGCGCCGACAGCGAGTTCGACGGAGCCGTCTCTGTCAGCGGCTACAATACCGCCCTCATTGCTTATAAATCGCTTTGGGCGAGATGATGGGCTTCGAGGCCGATCGCATGTTCAACCTCATTCTCAACGACGATGATATCGAGACCGAGCGAAACGTGATCCTGGAGGAGCGCCGTTGGCGCAGAGAGGCGGACCCTCAGGTCTGGTGGACGAGGAGGTCAACGCGACATTGCGGCCAATCAGCCCTACCGCATTCGGATCAACGGCTGGAGGCAGGAGATGGAGAAGCTGAACGGCACCGACGCATTCACGATCTCCAACGAATACCGCCGACCGAACAACGCCGTGCTGGTGGTGGCCGGCGACGCAGAGCCTGAGACGGTGAAGGCGCTGGCAGCGAAAACCTATGACAAGGTTGCGCGCGGGCCGGACCTGCCACCGCGCAACCGACCGTCGAGCCCGACTAGTAGAACCCCTAGGCGTCTTGTAGCAAATTCAGATGTTCTCACTCCCACTTGGGTACCGTGGTCTGCTAGCTGTATGGCCGAGGCCCTATAAGGAACCTTTAGGTCCGGAATACACACCGCACCTGCTATATACACCTGCTGCGTTGAGGAGGAATCGGATATTGCCCCTGTGCCTGCCGATGATCCGTCACCTGAGATTCCCTGACCTGTTTGGACCGATTGATCGCCTGCCGGTACTTGGCACGCGGATGAGCGAGCGGACTTTCAAGGTCCTCAACCCGTCGACCGGCGAAGTGCTGGCAGAACTACCCGACATGGATGTCGAGGAGACATGCGTTGCGATCGACAAGGCCTATGTCGCGCAGCCTGGATGGGCAGGGTTTACCGCACGTGAGCGCAGCGACGTTCTATGGCGATGGCATCAGTTGATCATCGACCACGCCGACGATCTCGCTGCAATTCTCACCGCGGAGATGGGCAAGCCGCTTGCCGAGGCCAAGTCGGAGATATCGCATGCTGCGGCGTATCTGCAATGGTACGCCGAGGAGGCAAATCGCGTCTATGGCGAGACGATCTCCGCACCATCGACGGACCGCCGAATGCTGGTGATCAAGCAGCCCATCGGGGTCGTCGGCACGATAACACCATGGAATTTCCCGGCGTCGATGGTGGCGCGCAAAATCTCGCCAGCCCTGGCGGCGGGCTGCACGATCGTCCTCAAGCCCGCTGAACAGACGCCGCTGGTGGCTGGAGCAATGTTCGCCCTCGCCCATCAGGCAGGCTTTCCCGAAGGCGTCGTCAACCTGATCTACGCATCCGAAGGTGACGCGGTCGGCCGCGAACTTTGCACAAATCCCAAGGTCCGCAAGATCAGCTTCACCGGGTCTACTGCGATTGGGCGCTTGCTCATGCGCCAGTGCTCAGACCAGATCAAAAAAGTCAGCCTGGAGCTCGGCGGCAATGCACCTTTCATCGTTTTCGATGACGCTGATATCGATGCCGCGGTGGACGGTGCCATTCAGGCGAAGTACCGCAATGCCGGCCAGACCTGCGTTTCAGCGAACCGCCTTTACATCCAGTCGGGCGTTCACGACGAGTTCGTCGAGAAATTCGTTGAACGGGCTCGCCAACTTCAAGTTGGTGACGGTTTCGCGCTCGGAGTGGACATAGGACCCCTCATCGACAAGAAGGCTTTGGCCAAGATTGAATCCCATATTGCCGATGCCGTAGCTAAAGGCGGCGCAATTCGATGCGGGGGCAAACGCATCGGCACGAATGGCACGTTTTTCCAACCAACGGTCCTGACCGGTGTCACCAGCGAGATGACCGTCGCGCGCGAAGAGACATTCGGGCCGCTCGCACCGATTATTCGCTTCAAAGATGCGGATCAGGTCGTGCGTGATGCTAATGAAACGATCTACGGCCTCGCGGCGTATTTTTATGCCTCTAACCTGAAGCGTGTCTGGCGTGTCGCCGAGGCCTTGGAATATGGAATGGTCGGGGTAAATACCGGCCGGATGTCTTCGGAAGCGGCGCCGTTCGGTGGGATAAAACAGTCCGGCATCGGGCGGGAGGGATCCCGCCATGGCCTCGAGGATTACCTCGAAATGAAATACCTCTGCATGGGCGGCATCTGAAGCATCGGCTTGCAGGGTTCCCAGACGGGTTACCTAGCGAGCGATCTCCAAACATGTGAATTGTAGAATCGCTCCTCGATTGGGAACTGAGGGGCGGTCCGCACCCGATAAACACACAATCCTGAGGAGCCCCCTAAAATAGCTGGATGTATCTCTCGACGAGACAAGCGTCTGCATTTTCGGCGAAGACGGCGCGCATGCGACGGAGGATACGCGTTGCGATTTGGCGGCCCTCGCCGACTATCCTCAGGCGACGGGCTGTCATTGCGCGGTCTGGTTGGAAGCTTGTGCACCCAGCCGTCGTCAACGCTGATTGAGCAATATCCGGCTTCAGGGGCAGAATTTGAACCTGCTACATTCCGACATCAGTAGCTCAGCTGTTCTTCGGCTGACTGCCGTGCCGGTACAGGCTCGGACAGAATCGAAGGTACCATCACGCGGCATTCGCATCCACATTGGTGATCGGCGCACGGTCCAGGGCGCGCCAGGTTGACCAAGCGGGTCGAACCGAATGACAGCCCTGACCGGCTGGAGGACGGAAATCCCGATGTCGCAGCGGTTGGTCAGCGCAGTCGAGCCCACACGGCATTGCGGCACGAACAGCAAGGGCTGGGAAGCGATCGGCCGAGCGGCCCTCGAAGGCGCGGGCCAGGGTTGTCGACGACGCGCTGGTTCAGGTCCGCTAATCTGGTCTCTACCGTTTGATAGCGGCTTAGGTCGGCCCAGTGACAGCATATTTGGCATGGTCGGCTTTGGTTGCCGCGCAAATCTGGTCGAGATAGGGACAGCTCACTGGTGCACCTTTGGGCTCATAGTGCTTCCTCCTCATCGAGATGAGGATTGCCGGGCCTTGGCGTAGAACACCAACACGGGTCTGAGATCAAAGCGCGTCCCGGGTGCAAGGCGCTGGACGGACCGGGGCCATGTTTCGGTTGAGACGCCATCGATGCCTCGCGCCAGCGTTCTGGCGAACCGGGGCATTAACGGAGCGACTGTCGGTGCCATGATCGCAGCGGCCGTCGTCTGAAGGGCTAGCGAAGTTCGATTGCGGGCGGGATACAAACATCGCGCGGCCGCATAGTCTCGCGCCCGACGGTAGATCACGCAATCGCGCACGAAATCGCAGACCTGAGCGGCCGCGCGCCGGACCGAGAAGCCTTCGTCCGAATATGCCCGCTCCATCGCCGCGCGATAGATCTCTATCCGAGCAAAGAAGGCGCGGTCGACTGGGCTCCAGTCGCCTGCATCCGGTACACGGCCGGCAAAATCCTGCTTGATTTCCTGGTCCAACGCATCAAGCCAGTTCAGCCAAATCCCTTGGAAGACCTCCTTCTCCGTGCGGCGCAGCCCGTCCAGCGTGAAATCCGTCCGCTCCCCTTCCGGGCGTGTCAGGCCCAAATGGAGGCGCACGACGTCGACCGTCTTTGGGCTCAGAACCTCCTTGCCCCAGACCGCGTGGCGGCAACTGGTTGAGAACTTCTTGCCGTCGAGCAGGTAGAACTCGTTTACGTGATAGTGGATGCGCGGCGTCCAGTGGGAGAAGACCTCGGCGTAAAGAGCGGGGTAGAGTAGCGCGTGGTAGAACGAATTGTCGAAGCCGAAGAAATGGACAATCTGCCAATCGCTGCCGGGCACCTCTGCCTTCCAGTCGCGACCCAGCGAGCGGCCGAGCGCCTGGATGTTGTAAAGAAAACCGAAGGCCATCTCCGGCCAGACCCAGATCACTTGCCCCGGGAACCCTTCGGCCGGCAGGCCCCAGTCCGAGGGGTGGGTTATCGGCACCGAAAATTCTCCGCGTTGGCGTAGGCGCGCGAAGAGATCCAAGATGCGTAGCGGGACGCCTGATGCCCTTAGATGCCGGTCGATATTGTCGTAGCAGCGGTCCAGAGCAAATTCCGGACGGCGGAGGGAGCCGACCAGCGGCGCTTCGGCAGACTGCCGTGACCGCGCTGCACCCAAGTCGTGACAAAGGTTTGGGGCGCCGCATTCCTCGCAGATGTTGCCAGCGGCGGAGCCGCCGCAATCGGGGCAGAGGCCTCTAACATCCGGCTCATAAAGATAGTGGCCTGTCACAGCATCGAAAAGCGCAGGGCTCTGGCGCAGATCTACCGCCGTGCTGCTCAGAAGAGTTCGGAAACACGCGGCTTGAAATTCGCTGTAACCGTCATCGCCCATTGTGGCTTGGAAGCTGTGGACGTCACAATCGAGAAGTGCAAGCGTGGCGCGAATCTCGTCGGAGTAGTAGCGCGCCACGTTTGCAGGCGTCCATTGATCGGAAGCGGCGCGTGTCGCGACGTAGCTCTGGTAATCGTCGCTTCCGGTCAGGTGATACGCCTCGACTCCTTTCATGCGCAGGAAACGGGTATAGACGTCGGCGCCGAAATAGGGGCCAGAAAGATGCCCCAGATGCAGATCGCCATTTGGCGTTGGCGGCGCGGAGAAGACGAAGGTCGGCCCGCGTGGAGCCGTGGTCTTTGCAGCGGCATTAAGGGCGGCCTCGCCGTCTCGCCAGTAGACATCGACGAAATCCAGGTCTTTGTTCCCGTCATTGCGCAGCACATGCGCTTCAAAAGGATGGAACAGGACGACGTCGCCGGCCTCGACCGAGATTTCCCCAAGGTCTGTGGTGACCTTGCCCGCACCAGACAGGACCACGAAGGCCTCGATTTCGTCGTGCCGATGGGGCTCGGATGTGACCCCGGGTCCAACCTTTCCGAACGAAAACCCCGTGCGAGGGCTGCCCGTTCCAAGCGTGGCCGTGTCGATACCGAACGCTCGCGACAGCTCCGTTCGAGAAAACGTGTATTTGCGCATGACAACGAACCTAAGCTGTTGAAGAGTGGGACGGACCTTCGGCTGCCAACGAACAGCCTCAAGTGCACTTGATGGAGAGAAACGGCAGCCCGACCCGTTGGCCAGAATAGTGCAGCTCTGCCGGCAGGCGGGCGACCAAGGGGGGCGCTAGTCGGGCTGTAGGCACACAGAAGACCGCCTGCGACCACCTCCACAATCCACGTGCCAAAGTGTCCGATGCTCCGCGAGCCCGCAAATCAGACCGCCATACCGTCCGCGCATTTTTTGAGCGGTCGATCCGTGTGCATGCCTCCGCATGGCTGCGTGAGCTCAGTCGCGATAGAAGATGCCATTTGGGGGCTTGAGATTGTCGAGATCGGCCACTTTGCCCTCGGGCGGGTTAAGGGCGCGCTTAAGCACGTTATATTCAGCGCGGGTCGGCCCACCGGTTGAGGCACGCTGGAACACCAAGTAGAGTGTCCGCCGAGAACGATTGCTTTTGTTCGGTCGTGAGTAGTGCGGCGCGTAATCGTCGAAGATGAAGATGTCGCCAGCCTTCCATACTACGGGTTCCCAGGAGAACTTGTCGGCGACTTGAGGATAGATCACCCCACCGGCATCCATGGGAAAGACCCCCTTTTTGTGGTTGCCGGGGCTGAAGAAAAGCCCGCCGTTTTCCGGGTCGGAATCGTCGATGCCGATGGCAACCACCGCATGGACCATCCGGTCTGGGAGTTTGTGTGGAATGTGATAAATGTCCTGATGCGGGAGATAGCCGCCGCTGTCTGGGTAGTGGAAAATAAGCAACTCCTTGAGCCTGCGCGCATCTTCGCCAAGCAACTCTTCGACCGCTGACTTTATGCGCTGATCTTCTAATAGCAAACGACGCAATGGATCATGGAAGTCGAGAAAATTTTCGATCTTGGATATGATCTTTCGATTGTCCGTCGTCTTCTCGAACCACATGAGCCATTTATCATCGCTGACATCCCAGCGTGACACATCTTCGACAAAATTAGAGATATCTTCCTGAGCCGCTGGCGCAAAGAAGCTTTCGAGCCTGACGTATCCGTCTTTCTGCCATTTGTCTCTTTGTGTATCAGTCAACATGCGAAAGACCTCCTTTTGGAAAGACTGGTTGGTCGGACATCCCAATTAGGGCAGTCGGGCGCTGGGCAAGTTGCGGTCCACGGAGACGGTCCCACGCATGTGGGACGGGGATGCTAAGTGCATTCCGCTCCGACGGATTTTGTCCGCAGAAGCTCGGCGCGAGACTTCCCATCTCAGGCTCAGCCGGATCCAGGAGTTCGGTAAACTGGCCCGGATCAATCGGTTCACCCGGTCCAGCCGCGACACGCATCGCTAAAGGCCGGCACCATCCGCTGACCGCCGACCCAGCCATGGCCGCCGAGACCACGGCGCTCTTTCGAGTGAGCGGCCTGGTACGGTCTTGCCAACCGTAGGGGAAATGAACGCCCCCAGAATAATGCGATGCGCCGCTTGGTCCAAGAACTTGTTCGGTCACGATGATTTCGGAGAAGCCTCCGGCCTTCGCAGCGGAGGCGGACATCATTCCCAGGATGCCACCGCCGATGATCAGAAGTTTACGAGTCATATCCCGCTGCCCATTTCTTCGGCTACGGGCGCGGGCCAGCTCTCGATCGAGGTATGGCTGATGAAGCCAGGATGCTCCGGGTTCGCGCATGGCGCGTGCCCAAGAAGGCTATCGAGGATGCGGCGCGCGCGCCAGGCCAGCAGGCTTAGGTTCGGATCGGCCAGGCCGCGCTGCCCGAGGCTCGCGTTTTGTACGAAGATGCGTCTGTCACGCGGTCCGTCCCAGCTCACCGAAAAGTCCTCGCGAATAGCTAATTCATTGTCGATATGCTCCAGCCGGTGCGCGATTGGTTCCAAGAAGTCTGGGATAGCGTTCTCGTAACCGGTGGCCAGGATGACGATGTCAGCCGCGACTTCTTCGACCTCGACCATGCCGTGCTGCAGGGTCAGCCTGTGACCCGCGCCGGCGTTGATGCAATACGAGACGGTGCAGCCCGGCCGCAGTGTGATGTCGGATCGGTTTGGTTCGAAAAATGCGTGGCGGTAGAGCGCCTGATAGATCGCGCGCAACGTGCTTTCCGAAATGCCGTCCGAGGCAAGCACGAAACGCCGCAGCAGCAGCTTACGCTGCGACTCGCTCATCGCCGCGAAACGATCCGAAAAGCAGGGCATGAACAACTCGTTTGTGAACGGGCTGTTGTCCAGAGGCAGATAGTTTTCGCGCTGCGAGACCCAAGTGATCGAGGCAGGCCGCCGTTCTTTCGGCAGGCCGATGAGATGCAACATCACCTCGGCTCCCGACTGGCCTCCGCCGACCACGCAGACATGCTTTCTCCGCACCTCAGGGTGGATGTGCAGTAAAACAGATGAATGGAACAGGTTGCGTCCAGTCCAGCCCTGGAACTGAGGCGGAATTTGCGCCTGCTTGCCAATGCCGACCACGACGTCTCTGGCGCCGAGAACCGCCTTATCCGTCCGCACCCGAAACTCGCCATCAAAGCGGATTTCGCGGACCGTTTCGCCGCCACGCACGAGTGGGTTCCTGTGGAAGGCCCAGTTCAGGTATTGCTCGAACTCAACTCTGAGCACGGCTTCGAACTGTGCGTTCAGGAAGTGATACAGACGCCCGTTCTCGTGGAGGAAGTTTACGAAAGTGTAGGCTGATCGCGGATTCACCAGCGTGACCAGATCCTTGAAGTGGCTGACCTGGAGCTCCGAGGAATCGAATGCGATGCCTGGATGCCAGCGGAAGTCGACCTGCCGATCCAGGAACAGTGCCCCTTGCCCAACTTGCTCGTGTATCTGACACGCAAGGCTCAAATTAGACGGCCCAGCACCGACCCCAACGCAAGATAACTCCACTTGCTTTCCTCCTATAGAGTCTCCCCACTAGGCAGCTTGTTCGGGGCGAATATCGGCCGTAGCCATTGGGCCCCCCTTCGCGGACGTTTTCGAGCCACGCTCCCGACCGGATTTGCGAGAATTTGTGCAGCGCGTTCGAGTAGTCGAATTTGGACCCGAGCATTCCAGCGCGGTGACAATCGACGGGTCATGCCGGCGACGTGGGGCAACGACGTATGTCCTTTCCGCCCGTCTGGATGCCCGCGTCGCGGTCACGCGAGACGCTTTCCAGGCCCATTAAGGTGTTTGAGGCCGGCGCAATCGCCCGCCTTAACCATGACGCGCCGGCCTTTCGGCGGCTTGATGGCAGGCGAGAGCGCGGTTTTCACTGCCGCGACGGCATTTTCGGTGCGCATAATCATGGACGACGTCTCTCCTTAGCAAGCGCATGCCAGAGAAGGAGCAAGGGCCGTGCCAAAGAAGAAATCTTGCTAAAACAACGGGTTGGTGGATGTGGGATGTGCGACCCTGTCGGGTATCCGACATTGAGGGGGGCGCCTTACGGCGACGCCCGATTTGCACGTCGATGTCGCCTTTTTCCGAATAGCTAATCGGGCACCTTCTGCACCAGAAGACTTCTCATGGAGGCCAGCACGATGTCTTCATGAACGGACGGTGCAGAACCTTGTGTCTCTTGCTGGACAGATCGCGATATGCCTTGTCCAACAAGGTCGGCAGTTGCAAAAGCTGCCATATCCTTCCCCCTCAAGACCCTCGTTGAAAAAGCCCGACCAGCGGTTTGGCGATTTGTCTCAAAATCAGGCAATCGCCCCCGTCGCCGATGTCGATCCGAAACTCTGCCAGTTCGCAGTGAGAGCTCAACTGCTTGAGTTTTCCGGGGGGCCCACCGAGCTCGCACAGGAGACCGATCAGGCGTTTACGGCTGCACTCGTTGTCGGGTCTTCGACAATGTCGGACATGAGACATGGCGCACCAGAGCCATCCTATTGTTTTAAAATGATTTTCTCATTGGCACGATACATGCTTGGCTATCCGCAAACGCGCTGCGGCACGGACAGAGGAGAAATCATCCCATGATCACGCTCGCCCGACATGCGGTCGCAGCCGCGAAAGCTGAGCTTTCCCGAACCGAAGGAGAACCTTGCGCTTGTTTTCCAGTCGACATCATTCTTCACGTTATCCGGACATGACCGCAGGTTTCCGCCCAACACTGAATGCCCCGGACGGTGATCCCTATTTTTGGCTTGGAGATGTCGAAGGAGAACGGACGCCTGCCTGGGCCACCAGCCAGTCGGCCAGGACCCTGGAGCACTTCGGTGGAACGCGATTCAAGCGCGACCACGACGCCCTGACGGCGATTTTCGACCGTCCTGACAAGATTCCCTTGATCGCCCGCCGGGCCCGTACCTCTACAATTTCTGGCAAGATCCCAGAAATCCGCGGGCTTCGGCGGCGGACCACCCTTACCGCCTATTCCGCCGATCCTGCTTGCCGCCACGAAGCGGGACGACTGCGTCCATCCGGGGCTACGCGCTTAAGATGGCCGCAAAGCTGCAACTCTTGGCTATCGCTCTTACTTCTGCGAGCCCGGCGCGGGCGCCCACGGCTAACGGCAAGACAATCAGGAGCGGGCCGCATTCACTGCTCTGAGCAACAATTTCCTTCGCAGTGCGACCCACTGGCAACCGATTGCGTTCGATAGGTGGGCGCAACCCAGACAAAGGACAACATTCCAATAAGCGAGCACAGGTCGATGATTGCGAGTAAGCGCAAATAAAGTGAGCACATTATCACGCAACACGAGCACCAGCGTTTCCCTCAATCTCAATTAATTCCAACAGGATTCCTAATAATGAATTGCATCATTTCTGAAGAGCAAGGAGAGAATATCATGGCGAGAAAGCGAATGGGCGTGGCGCGGGGAGTAACGGTAGCCGTCGTCCTCATCGTGGTGGGACAGCACGCCGTCGCCGCGGACCTTGTGCAAGCCGCGAGCGTCCCGCGGGCAGGAGCCTTGGTCACGGAAGCGCCAAGCCCTTGGCAGATCCGCCTGCGTGCGTTGGGGGTCATCACTGGGGATTCGGGCTACGTCAATGCAGTGCCCGGCTCCGATCTTTCCTATTCGGACACCGTGACGCCGGAACTCGATATCTCCTATTTCTTCACGGATAACATCGCCGCCGAACTCGTACTCGGCACCACCTACGCCAACATCGACGGCCAAGGAACGATCGGCGGGCTGGGCAAGATCGGCAAGGTTTGGCTGCTGCCGCCCACGCTAACATTGCAGTATCATTTTACCAATTTCGGGGCCTTCAAGCCCTATGTCGGTGCCGGCGTGAACTACACGATCTTCTATAACCAGGATGTCGGCAGTGCCGATGCTCTCGATGTTAAGGACACGTTTGGCGCCGCGCTGCAGGTCGGATTCGATTACATGGTGGATCAACACTGGGGCGTCAACTTCGACGTGAAGAAGCTTTTCCTTAAGCCAGACTTCGACGTCACGGTGGACGGCGCGAAGCTGACAGGGAAGGCCGCGCTCGATCCCTGGTTGATAGGAGCTGGTGTCACCTACCGATTCTGATAACGAAAGGCGAAGCGGCTTGCCGACAGCCGAGCTCAATCAAAGGGCGCCTCGTGCGCCCTTTGCCGTCGGCCCGGCCTAGTTTAAACTAGTTTAGGCACCAAGGTCTGTTTCCCCGATGGCTGGCGCCCCGCGGGTACGAGGACGCCTATCCAAGCTCGGGCTCAAACATTTAGTCAGCCCGCCATTCATGAGAACGGGGCCCGCGCCGAATGACGGCCGGCGGCCAGGCAGATTTTTCCAGTCGGCCTGCACCCGAGGTTTGACGATCAGCCTTCGGCAACTTACCGGTAGCAGCCGACAGGCTGACCCCTGCGGGAGCGGTGAAGCGAATGGCCAAGATCGCTGAACCCTGCCGAGAAGAGCTGGCTGGTTGACGAAGCAGCCGGCGCGCCGTCAGACGCGCGGGCGCGCAGCAACTACTTGGCAGTCGGTGCGGCGGGCGTGCAAGACAGCATCGGCTGCAGCCGGATGACGGTTCGCAAAATACGCCCCGTGGCGACGATGGTGACCTGCAGGAGCGGATGAAGGCGATCGCGCATGAGCGCCGGCGCTCGGCTTTCGCCGCCTGCACGTGCTGCTGCGGCGGGGTGTGGTCATTCACCAGTGCCTGTTGCAGCTCTGTCATGCGGAGAAGCTTCCCGTTCGGCACCTTTGCGGCCGCAAACGGGCCATTGGAACGCGGGCACCGATGATGGTCCCCGTTGCGCCCAACGACCGTTGGTCACTGGACTTCTTGTCGGATCAACTGACTGATGGCGTCAGTCGCGGATACGTCTGTCCGGCGTGGGGCCGCCGGCGAACTCGATCGGCTCATGATCGAACGTGGCAAGCCGAAGATGGCGCGAACTGACCAGCAATGCGATCCTTGCCTGGGCCGATGCAAGCCGCGTGGACTGGCATTATATCGCGCCGGGCAAGCCAATGCAGACGGATGTTGTAGAATAGCCCCTTGTTCTCATTCGGCGGCTCTTTCCACAGTCTTTGGCCTTTCCGGCCTCGTTCGCCATCGGGAAGTCGCTGCTGCGGAGGCAGCTTCCGCCTTTTCGACTCGAGATCGTTCTTCGGCGCGTTTGGCCAGAATATTGTAGTCGAAGGCGGTGCCGCGCCAGGCATGGCTCGTGGGGAGGCCGGCACGCAGCTCGACCGATCTGAACTTGCGGGCGATCAAGGCCGGCCGAGCCCAGATGTATTCGGCATCCTTGCTCAGCATGTGCCAGAGGATCATTGCAAGCTTGCGCGCAGTGGCGACGGCCGCGATATGCTTCCCGCCACGCGAGGCGTGCGGGGGATGCTAGTCGAGGCGGCATGGGCGGCTGCGCGCTCGCCAGGTCCTCTACGCGCCTTCTACAAGCGGATCGGCCGATTGCCGCGGCAACGCTCCCAGCCACGGTGACGTCGAGGCCGGGTAACGTCATCAGGCTGCGGATTGTCGGATCCTGGAGGGTATTTACGGGGCTGTCAGGAATTCCGTGTGCGGCGGGCATAATGGATAAAAAGGGATCCCACGAACCTGCAATGCCGAATAATCTTCTCGACCAACTGCTGGCAGGAGGCGCAGCCAGTGCTGCCTTCGAACAGGGCGGCCTGCTGGATACGCTCAAGAAGGCTCTGACAGAGCGCGCCGTGAGTTCCTTCCTCGCGAACTCTTTTCAAGCTTCTCGCGAAGCATCTGAATGCGGCCGAGCTTGACGATCTCGCCGTCGAGTAACGATACGACCTCGGCGGCCACGCAGTGTATGTCCATGCCGATAATACGCACGGTTCCCTCCATCGTTGGTCACGAACACAGGGAGCCAGCGGGCAACACGACAAAATACGGATCCGCGCTCGCAGCGCATCCGGGCGAGTCGTAGGGGCGGCCCGGTAACGTGCTCGAACTCACGGTTCATCTGCATACGACGGACTGCCCGCACTTGCGTGCTCCCGGTGCCCCGTGGCCCGGATGAGCCAAGACTAACTCATCTGGTCATCCGGGTGAACAATGGCACCGAGCACGACATGCCGGATAGCGGCTTTCATCGAGAGCTTCAACGGTCGCCTCCGTGACGAACTGTTGAACGAGATGCCGTTCACCTCATTGGCACAACTCGCGCGGTCTTGGCCAGGTGGCGGATAGATTACAACTTCAATCGCCCACATTCGCGGCCCGGATGGCAGACCTTCTTCGAGTTCGCCCACACCTTCACCCGGCGACGGGACACAGCGCTGCGCTCTATATGATCAGCTCCGCGCCTCTGCCTGTCGCTCAAACCGCCCAACAGGGCAACATTGATCGCCGGAGCGAACTCAGGATTGGATAAAACCGGGGGCAACGTCAGAGCGCACCATGCTCGGCAGCCCCTACGCGGAATTGATAGGCAGTCGCATTGCCAATAGCGGGCAATGCGAAGATTTTGCGTCGAGACGGGTAAATGCCGTGCATTCTAACCGACGGAGCTGAGGTTTTCCGGAGCTTCGATTTCTGCAGCTATTGCCGCGCAACGGATCATGACCGGGGTGACCGCGACGGCGGCAAGCCCTATGGAATATGGCTCCAACGTGGGCTCCTGAGCCTCATCGCCGACTTTCAACCAACGAAATATTGTAGCTTTTCTCATTCCACTGGAGGGTACGAATAATGTCGATTGTCATTTTTGCTTTCCATTCTGTCGGAGTCTTGAGAATCTCAGAGCAGCCGCCGTACGGCGGCGATGATATGATCCTTTGTCGGGAAGAAATCCTTCTCGAGGGCCGGACTGAAGGGTACGTGAATATCTGGAGCGCTCACCCGCAGGATCGGGCGCTTCAACAGATCGAACGCCTCCTCCGCCATCACCGCAGCGATTTCACTTCCGACATTGCAGACGCGGTGCGCGTTCTCAACGATCACAAGCCGTCCGGTCTTAGCGACTGACGTTTTGATGGCCTCATGATCGAGCGGCTTCAAGGTACGTGGATCGATCACTTCGACCGAAATGCCTTCCTCGGCCAGCGCGCTGACAGCTTCCATCGTCGGCTGAATGACACCGGCAACAGCAATGAGAGTTACGTCTTCTCCTTCGCGCTTCACATCCGCTTTGCCAATCGGGATTACATGGTCCGGATCTGTGGGCACATTGCCCTTGAGCGGCCACAGACGGGTGTCTTCGAAGACCATTACCGGATCGCCGTCACGAATGGCCGATTTCATCAGCCCCTTGATGTCGGCGGCGCTGGTCGGGCTGATGATCTTGAGGCCAGGCACATTCATAAAGAACGGATAAGGCCGGTCGGCATGCTGCGCCGCCAGAGACCCCAGCGAGTACATACAGCAACGAAACACGATCGGAATGTCGATCTGGCCTCCCGTCATATACCGCAATTTCGAGGCCTGGTTGATGATCTGATCCGAGGCGAGATAGACGAAGTTGGAAACTGAGAGGTCTACGATCGGCCGCAATCCGTTGATCGCAGCCCCAATTCCAAGGCCGGTGAAACTGCCTTCTGAAATCGGCATGTTCCAAATCCGGTTCTTGCCAAATCGCTCAATAAGTTTGGCGCCGCCATGAACCGAAAGCTCCTCTCCCATCAGGACGACGCGCTCATCACGCTCCATTTCCTCCATCTGCGCCTGCACGAGCGCTTCAAAATAGGTCATCTGAATATGGCCGCCGGGAGTCGAGGCAAGCTTGTGGGCATCAGTTTCCATATGGAATTAATTCCTCTCCGGCCCAGCCACGAAGCCGTGATGGCCTGCAAGGGGCGAGTTGAACATGTAATCAGGTAAGGTTTCGGGCCGAGGCTGGGGGCTGTCCAAACCGAATTGTACAGCCAGCTTCACGGCTTCGACGACTTCATACTCGATTGCTCTCAACTTCTTTTCATTGATGCCTTCATCGAGGAGCACAGTGCGATATAGCAAAATCGGATCGCGGTTGCGTTTGTGAGCCTCGACTTCTTCAACCGATCGATAAGGCTCCCCCGTTATCACCATGCCGAAATCGTGCTCATCGAACCGATAGGTGTTAGCCTCTATTAGAGTAGGCCCTTCGCCCGCGCGTGCTCGCGTGACGGCCGCTGCCGCGGATTCATAGACGGCGCCCACACTCTGCCCGTCAACCGTTACCCCTGGCATCCCGTAGCCCGCTGCCCGCAGCGCGATCTTCGGCTGCCCGTGGCTTTGCGCCACCGAGGTGGTCATTGCATAGCCGTTGTTCTCGCAATGATAGATGACCGGAAGCTTCCACAGCGACGCCATGTTGAGACTCTCATGGAAGGTGCCCTGGTTCACCGCCCCATCGCCGAAGAAGCAAAGGGCAACCTGATCGACGCCGCGCACCTTGGCGCTGAAAGCACACCCTGTGGCAAGAGGAATGCCTCCTCCGACGATACCCGATTCACTGATGATCCCGACCGAATTGTCTGCAACGTGCATTGAACCGCCGCGCCCCTTGCAGATGCCGCCCTCCTTTCCCATCAGCTCGGCCATTAGCCCGTTCAGATCCGCACCCTTCCCGATCGGATGGCCGTGCGAACGATGGGTGCCGGTCATGGCGTCATCGTCCTTAAGGGCGAGACATGCCCCCACGATAGCGGCTTCCTGACCCACGCTCGAGTGGAACCAACCAGGGATCTTGTCATCTTTGCACTGCCGCATACCTTCTTCTTCAAATCGACGGATGCGAAGCATCCGCCGATAAGCTTCCAATCGCTGGTCACCATCTAACTTCATGATACAAACGTTGCTCCAATATTGAGTTAAAGATATGCTTGGGATGGCATGGCACAGACCCAAATTTCCGGTATGATTCATGCACCTTTCTAGCTCATGCATTCAGAACAAGAGCTTGCTGATAAACTAGTGGGGCGCGCGATTGGCTGGTAATAGAATTGACGAGAAGGGCGGCTTTGCGGAGAAGGTCAGCCTTCCTCCTCTTGCCACTTCTCCACTACCCCATTGTTGATCAAGACGTCGTAGCGCTAGCAGCGCACACCAAAGCCGACATTGTCCTTGGCGACCAGCATGCTCGGCCGGCGCGTGAACTCGTCCGAGCCGTCCGGGATCAGCTTGATAATCTTCTGCAGCCTGAAGCCATTTATGCCGAAGGCATCGTTGGCGGAAAAGCGCAGATTGCGTCAATTCCCTCCTTCTCAAACTTGTCAAAGAGCTTTTCGAAATCGGGCAATTGGTATCGAGCAGGTCGGCGTGAAGGCGCGGGACGGTGATAGCAGGGTGGCGCGCTTGCCGTCGAAATAGTTGGCGGATGTGTTGTCTTCCCAGTGGTATGGGTTTGACCCCTCGATGATTCAGTGCGCACTCCCGCGCGAAAGCTGACCGGGGGCCTTTGTTTTCAGGGGTCAACAATGTTGCTCCTCTAGAAGAGAAACTGGCGCATTGCATCTCGGTTGGGACGCAAGCCGAACCCGACTGCATTCCGGACATAACATGAGGCGTTTCCCATTCTTTGGCATCCCGACGTAAGTCACGTCCTGGCTCCTGATCTTCGCTACCCGAACCAGTTGATATGGTTGATCTGGCTGCCCTCGGGCGGCTCGGGCAAGCCCTCTACGCCAATAGCCCCTAAAGGACATCGGCGATCCGCTTCTCGTCCTCGACGAAAAAGGCGATGGTAATCGGAAGTGCCCGCGTCGAAAAAGGGGGGTGACGTGTCAACTCTGAGAATCCGTGAAAGCCCTGGCTGGCAGAACTGGTTGAGCGGGTTGCAGAAGGTTGCGAGTGGGGTGGCCCTTTGATTGACTGCTTCTGCAAGCACATGCGGATGAAGATCGGTCAATGGAATGGGCGAGCGCCATGCGTTGGCGCGTCGGCCTCAGAGCAATCATGCGCAATACAGCTACCGAGCACGGACCTCTGGAGTGTACTATGTCCCGATATCCAGCGGGAATAAGAACGGTGTTCTCATCCGCTGGTACGGAGCTTCGCGGTGTCAACAATGGCCTTGTTCGCATTTTTTACGTGCTTTCTCTGGGGCTACTAGAATGTGGAGCAAGCGCCGCGCCAATTGAATAAAGGCTGTAATCACATTGCTTTTTGCAGTTACGAGGCGTCGCCGGAACACTTCCGCAAACCTTCTTTTGTTCCAAGTTGGACAATAATGTCGGAAGCTCAAACAAAGGAATGCGGGCCGGGCCGGCGCTATGGACAAGCGGCGTGAACATGCTCTCAAACGTCCTCGGCGTGCTTTTTAGAACGGTTGAGCAAATTGGGCACCCGGCATGTCTCGATGGCCTGCAGCGGAGGCCCGACACCAAGCTGCTGAGCAGCTTTACGATCGGCTCACCACAGAAGATCAACCCCGGGGCGAACCAAACGGGCAGCCGCCAGGCCCGCGCAGCCAGAAGCAGAGGGAGCGTTGTTGAGAGCCTCGATCGGAACGTCGAGTGGAGCTTAGCGCGATGTTCCTTCGGGAAGGTCATGTAGGACAGCATGTCGGGCTCGGCGTCGTCCACGATTGTCGCCACCTCCGGCCGGTTCTGGTCGGCAACGGCGCACCATTGTACGGACGTGGCCTCGGGTGGTGAAAGCGGTGGCGCGGCCTTAAGCGAGATCGTCGGCCGCATCGAAGCTGGTGTCATCAAGTTGGTCCTTCATTGGCAGGGAGGGGCCACCGGCAAGCATCGCTGGGCAGTCCCGGGGAAACCTCGACGCTGGTCCGCGAGCTGGCGCGCTTGATGCCCGACCGCCAGATCGCGCAGGTCCTTAATCGCGCCGGTAAGCCGACAGGGCGAGGCAATGGCTGGACCCAGGCGCGGGTCTGTTCGTTCCGCAGCCGTTAAGACATTGCCGTCCACCGCGCGAGCATACCGGCTGAGCGGGGCGAGATTGCGTTTGAAGCGGCCGGGCAAATCATGGATGTGAGCGTGATGAGGCTTTGCACATGGCCCCCTCTTCAAAGGACGGCAAGTGTGCTGTGGGGCGCGCGTTGGGGGCATTCCAAGGCGGCGGAGCCGCCTATCGCATGCAGAGTGCCCCGTGGCGACCGTCAACAGCCGATCCCGCTCAACAGCGCCTTTGACTTTCCAAGACATAGAAGGTGAGCATTTACATGGGGATTAGGGTCTGGATCTGTAATTTGCAGAGCTTGGCGGTGTATCCCTTGAGGGTTTCAAGGATCTGTCCGCACTGGCCGAGCCGGAGCTGGTCGTGCTGTATTGGGTCTCACAAGGCCGGACGTTGCATTGACTCGAAGCGGGCTGTCAGGCCCATCTGACTACCTTCGCATATCGTCCGTCCCTGCGTTCCCTCGCGGGACACCGCCCTCAGATCAGCGCTGGGCGCTTCACCGCTGGCAAACTGTTTCTACCTCATCTCAAGCCTCGAACAAAGTGCCGTCGCGCAGCATGGCATGCATGATGACAGCGAGACGCCGCGCGAGTGCCACTCGGGCTTTCTTCAGGCCGCGGCGCTTCGAGATTTTCAGCGCCCAAGTCTTGAGCGCGAAGCTCCCCCGGCTCCGAGTCAGGATTGAGTTGGCTGCTTCGTAGAGAAGCTTGCGGACCATGCTGTCACCTTGCTTGGTGATCCGGCCGGTCCAGTCGAGTTCGCCGGATTGATGACGCCTGGGCACCAGCCCAAAGTAGGCACCCGCGTTGCGCGATTGTCGGAACCGGCCGGCCTCGTCGATGGCGGCGGAGAAGGCGGCTGAAGTCTGGATGCCAACACCAGGTATACTCATGAGGATCTGGCAGGCCTGCGACTGAACGGCGAGCATACGCAGCTTGAGATCCAGTTCCTTGATCTGCTCGACCAGTTGCACGCGCACCGTCAGCAACGAAGTAATCGCTTCGCCAAGACCAGGGATGTGGGATGCTTCCATGATGCGTTCGATGAAGGCCTTTCCCTGCCCGACGCCCGGCCTATAGCCGAAGGTGGCGCACAACCCACGGATCATGTTGTCGAGCCGGACACGGGCCTCCACCAGATGACCGCGAGCGGTGATCATGCTGCGTACACCGTGCGCGGCCGGCGATTTGACATGAACCTCCTTGTAGAAGCCCGTTCTTGCCAGTTGCGCGAGCCCTGCAGCATCATGGGGATCGGTTTTGTTCGCCTTCATCGCCTTGAGGCTCTGGTGCGCCTGGCGGGCATCAATACACACCACGTTGACGCCTAACTCCCGCAGGCCAAGGCAGATCGCGGGTGACATACGTCCGGGTTCGATCACCGCCCGCTCGATCGGGCAGTGTCGGCGTAATGCGTCGGCGATCGCATCCGGCGTGCTCTCAGCCTTCTCGGAACTCAGCTTGCGTCCATTTTCATCAATAATGCAGACCTGCGTGCTTTCCATCGACAGGTCCAGTCCGGCATAATGCTTCATGGCTGTTTCCTTCCTTCAGGATTCGACAACCAGAAGTGTGCGCCTCACCCGAGGCCCGAGGGAAGCAGCCACAAATTACACGATGACCCATAAAAGGGGTTCCTCTGACGGCGGGATTGTGATTGACGGGTCTCTGAGGGGGACCACTCATGAATCGCGAATATTTCTGGCTCAGCGATGAGCAGTTTGAGTTGCTTGAACCACATCTGCCGACCGGCACCCGAGGCAAGCCGCGCGTCGATGATCGCCGCGTGATCAGCGGCATTATTCATGTGGTGAAGAGCGGCGGACGCTGGGTCGACGCTCCGTCGGTCTATGGACCGCGCAAGACCCTCTACAACCGTTTCCAGCGCTGGTCGGCCAAGGGCGTTTGGAGTGCCATTTTCCATGCTCTTGCCAACGCCGGCGGGCCTCCGGCCGAGCTTCTCATCGACTCTTCGGCGGTAAGGGCGCATCGCTGTGCGGCCGGCGGCAAAGGGGGGAGCAAAATCAGGCCATCGGTCGCTCGAGAGGCGGACGGACTACCAAAATCCATGCCCTGACGGATGGATTCTGCCGGCCGGTCGCCTTTCTCCTGACCGGTGGCCAGGTCGCCGATTGCACTGCCGGGGCGCTGCTGATCGAGCAGATGCCGGCGGCGCCAATCCTGCATGCCGACAAAGGCTATGACAGCAATGCCATCCGGGAGCAGGTTCGCGGACGCGGCGCCTTCGCCAATATCCCGCCCAAGGCGAACCGAAAATGGAAGAATTGTTTCTCGCCCTTCCTCTACAAGGACCGCAATGCGATTGAGCGCATGTTCTGTCGCATCAAGGACTTCCGTCGCATCGCAACTCGCTACGATCGGCTCGCCCGCAACTTCCTCGCCGCCGTCTGCATCGCTGCAACCGTCAGCTACTGGTTATGAGTCTTAGCCCTCTAGACTAGTCTAGGGTGTCGAGTCGATTGAAGCAAAGCCGATCTCCTCATTGCACACGGTTCCAGGCTTGGGCCCAACTACTTGACACGGCTCGCTTCGCGGAGCCTCATCCAACTCACATTCGGTCGCAGTTTATTCGCACCAATATCCCGCGTTCGGCGGGCTGAGCCCAGGATGAGGAGACCATTCTGTGAAACGGCATTTTTTGCCAAACGCTCACTCGGTCGTCACCTGGATCCGCCAGGGTTTATGAGGCCCCGGTAGATTTCAGAAAGATGAAGTGGTCGACGTGTAATGCGTTTTCATAACGGCACCTTCGATCACGATCCCAGAGGCCACGTACTTCCACAGGGCGACCAGCAGCTTGCGCGTCAGCGCGACGATGGTCGTTTTCTTCATGCGCCCACCGTTGCTCAACGCGTGCCTTGAACCATTTTGCCAATGCCGATTGGTGCCGCAACCATAGCCGGGCCAGTTGGATCAGCGTTGTTCGGAATCTTGGGTTGCCCGCCTTTGATACGCCTTGCTCGCGGTTAATCGAGCCGCTTTGTCAGGGCATCGGCGCGAGGCCGGCATAGGCGGCGACTGTTGTCAAAATGCCGGAACAGTCCCTCCGACCAAAGGATTGGCGAATTCCGCACCGAGTCCTTTGATTTCAAGCAGCATCGTGACCGGCGCAGGCTTCGTGCTGTCAGCGGTCTGCGCCGCGATGAGCGCATCGCGATCATCCTCGATGATCTTGATCTGATTGATGACCAGTTCCAACCGGTCCAGCTCCCGGCTGATCTGGGCCTTCATGTGCCGTGGCAGTGTATGTCCATCTCCCGTCCGCAACCCTTCGAGCCGCTGGCGACGATTTTTGTAAAGTGGTTCGTAGTCGGTGATGCCTTGCGAAAACAGCAGACCCTTGATGCGATTGACATGGGCGACACGCTCGACCATCAGCGCCTTGACTTCCCGGCCAATTCGCCGCCAGTCCTCATCTTCATGGGACATCGTTCTCACCAGTAGCGCCTCACCATCGATCCGATCAGTTTTCACACGCCGATGACGACGTGGCGTGGCGATCGACGCCGGGTCCACAACGTGGCTCTCGAAGCCTTCTTTCACGAGAGCCCGGTGTATCCAGAAGCCATCGAGACCAGCCTCCTGGATCGTAATGATCGGATAGCTCTGCCCGGTCTTGACGCGGCTTCTCTCCCGCAGCTTCGAAAACAGATCAAACAGCCCGGCAATGTTGCCGGCTGGTATGGGATACTTCGACATCTTCTAGCCGTTCCCCGGCAACAGCGCTGTAATCAGCCAGGTTGAACGGGACAGTTCCATCGGAACGAAAATTGCCGCAAGATTGATCTGGATGGCGGCAGCGGGTCTTTCGGTCTTGAGCATCGGGGCCTCAGAATAGTGGTTGGTCGTTCGGCCAATCATTCTGCAAAAACGCTGGCCGGCATCCATCCCCATGGGATCTGTGACTCGTGATTGATCAGTGCGGCTACAGACTGCGGCGGCTCGCCGCGAGCCGAGGATCATCTGCTTCGCGGCTGCGAACAGCGGCTGTGCTACAACGACGCCCGGCCCTCACGCGCTTTGGCCCTACTTGATTTGGTGGCTCCCAAGGGAGGAGGCGCGCCGTGGTCTGGTTGGTTGTAGAGGACCAATCGAGCTGCCCCTTGGGGGACGATGACAGACGCGGTAAGGAGTTAACCTATGAAACTTGCCGTATATTAGGCCTTGGGGAAGCCGCCCACAAAAAACTATCCGGATCAAACAAAGCCGGGTCTTGATTGGGCCATTGCACTAAGCAGCGTTTGCGAATGCTGAATGTTCCGACCGCTTTGCAAAGCATCGGGAAGTGACTTCACACTACGGTCAATTTTTCAGGTATATCTTTCCGACCCATCACTATGCTTCGTCAGCTTGGCCCGATACTCCTCATCCAAGATGGCAGGCAGCGATATCTTCTTGGTCCGCGCGCCGTCGACGGAGATCATTTCCCCACTTACGAAACTGGATTCCTCACTAGCTAACCAAAGCACCGCATTAGCTATCTCGTCAGGGGCGCCAGTCCTTCCTACTGGGTGAAGTTGACCCAATTCCTGCTCGATCAAGCTTCGGCCCGGGTGCATCTCGACATACGCACGATTCAGCTCGGTATTGATCCAACCGGGGCAAACGGTATTGCAACGTATGCCATCCGGCCCGAGGTCAACTGCCAGTCCCAGCGTAAGACCATGCACGCCGGCCTTCGTGGCAGCGTATGCAGTATGCCAAGGGTTAACCATATAGCCTTCGACCGACCCGATGTTGACGATCGTTCCCGAGCCGCTACGTCTCATTTCCGGGACCACATACTTGGCCATTAAAAACGGACCGCGGAGATTGACCGCCATAAGCCCATCCCAATCCTCGGCAGTCTGTTCGTCGATGGACTTATGAATGACCTTACCAGCATTGTTGACCAGTACATCGATCCTGCCAAATTTCTCGAGGACGTCGTCAACAAATGCGCGAATTGAGACCTCCTTGGTGACGTCAAGAGCCATGGACGTGAGCCTCTCGGCGCTGCCGAACTCGGCGGAGCGATCATCACGCAAATCGCCGACGACAACGATAGCGTCTTCATCGGCGAGCCTCCCAGCAATTGCACGCCCTATGCCTTGATTGCCACCGGTGACGATGGCAACTTTGCCTGAAAGCCGATTACCCATGATCCCTCCTATCTTGCCGTGAAGCCGCCATCTATCGGAACAGCAACCCCGGTGATGTGCCTGGCTTCCTGGCTCGCGAGGAACACCGTCAAGCTTGCTATTTCCTTCGGCGTGGCCACGCGACCCTGGGGTATTGAATCAATATTCCTTCGCAATATCTCGTCCGCCGTAACCGGTGTGTTGTGAGCCGACACAAGCATCGGTGTATCGACGGCGCCAGGGCAGATGGCATTGATGCTGATTTGTTCTTTGGCGTGATCGAGCGCCATTGCTCGTGTCAAAAGAACGACGGCGCCCTTTGACGCACAATAGGCAGCCAACCCGGGAGAGCCAACCAGCCCCACATTCGAGGCTATGTTGACAATGCTGCCGCCGCCGGTCCTCCTCATAGACTTCACTGTGGCGCGGCTGAAGTAGAACACACCGTTGACATTGGCGTCGAATGTCTGACGCCAATCATCATCGGTGGTATCGGGGGCGCTTCTACGCCGGATGATGCCGGCGCTGTTCACCAAGACGCTGACCTTTCCGAGCCGCTTTACGCTGGAATTAACCACATGGTCGGCGAAGGCCGAGTCAGCCACATCGCCGAGCATCAATTCGGCCTGGCAATTGAGCTTCTGTACCGACTCTAAGGCTCTTTGGCCACGCTCCCGATCGCGGCCGACCAAAACCAGTGACGCCCCCGTCGCGGCGAAGGCCTGTACGACGGCCTCCCCTATCCCGGAAGTCGCGCCAGTAACGATAACCACCTTGTTGGAAAGCGTCATAGTAGCAGTTGTCCTTTAAAGGTAATGATGCTATCGCTGCCTTAATCCAAGCATTGCTTGATCGTCACACTTGGCACAATAGTATTAGCCATGCATATTGTTATCGGCAGTTTCGTCCCATCCCATCTCTTCATATGAATGCGCTGGCTTAATGATGTCGATATCTGCGTTGCAGACCAAAATGAGCCAGACTGGCGCGACGGAGGAGCACCGCAACGTCTTTCTTATACTTTGGTGTGCTCATGGCGGGTGGCGCGTTTATCGCGCTTCTGGACAATGTCTCCTTGAACGAAGCTGCAAGCCGGTAAATTCGGCCACCATGTGCCGTCGTGCTAGCTTCTCCAATCTTCACCGTGGCACAACCTGCCTCGAAAGACGCGTGCCAAAATCGCCCACGATGCCTTGGTTTTCCGTGCTTGCGTTAGCTTCGTTCATGCGATGGCTCTAGTGCGATGAATTGTTTAAACGGTTGCACTCAGCCCACCATCGATGACAATCAGGGCGCCGCTGACATAGGCCGCCCGGGCGCTGGCCAAGAATGTAGTTACTGCCGCGAATTCCGAGGGATCGCCAAGGCGTCGGGCCGGGGTCCTATCCTCGAGCGCGCGGATGGCTTCGGCGTGGTCGCCGAGGCGATTGGCTTCGTGAATCGCGGTACTGTGTGCTCCAGGAGCGAGCACGTTTACGGTGACGCCCTCCCCCGATAATTCTTGTACGAGCGTATGGCAGTAGGGCACCAGTCCTGCTCGCGCGACCCCCGACAGCGCGAAATGTACTGGGGTCCGAACAATAGTCTCGGAAGCGACCATCAATATTCGCCCCGCCCGCGAGCGCCGCAGATACGGCAAGGCAGCTGCAACTAGATTTATCGAAGGTAAAAGCACTCGGTCAAACGCATCGTCGAAATCATTGGGCGTCATGGCCGAGGGTGGCCCGGCAGAAACGCCGCCGCAATTCGTCACTAAGATGTCGATACATCGAAAATGCTCTGCTGTTTCGGCAACCCAAGCTGCTGCATCCGCGCAGTCAGTCACATCGGTCGCGCGCGCCAGCACTTCGGCGCCTTTGCTGCGCAACCGATCCACTGCTCTTTCCAGCCGCCCGGGATCCCGCCCACAGATGGACAGGCGGCAGCCTTCATTGGCGAACTCCTCAGCTGTGGCCAAACCTAAGCCGCTGGAGGCGGCCGCGACCATTGCCACCTTGCCGTCAAGCCCTAAATCCATTTTTAACCCCTATTAACATCACCACGCCTTCTTTGGCACCGTTGTACACAGCCGAGCATGTACCGTGCCAAACGAACAAATCCTTTTGGGACAGCAGGATAGATCTGCTGCTAAAACTTCGGTTTATTATAGATGTGCGTGATGATGACATAAATGTACGGGATCCGACGTAACTCCGTCGTCCTTCCGATAGATGACCGGTCGCCTTCCGCTTCTGAAGAGAGCGTCGCTGGTAAGCCACTTAAAGCTTTTGCCGCTGGTGAATTGGTCGTGTGGAACATCGGCCGCAGCGCTCGCGTACTGCAGCATGGCTTGGTATCCATTCTTGGCCACACCATGCGTTTGTGCAGGGTCCTCACAGGAACGTCCGTCGACCAGGCCAACCGCCACAGACGGCGTCTTCGAGGCTTGGTTCAGACATCAGAAAATAGGACTATCGACCTCAATGCCTTGGGGTGATAGCGTGGAAAACTGTCCGCGATGTCCTCGCACACTTGTTCGCGATGTCCCGGTTCACACACGCCGAAGGCGTGGTTGTGAGCCAATTCGAATGGGTGAAGTATCTGAACCACAACTCTTTCGGCTTGACGGAAAGGCAGCGGAGGGAGCGATGACTCCAGACAATCGCCACATCGCTCAAGCGGATGATAGGCAAGCCGTTTCCGGCTAATATGCGCGACGAATTTCTTGAGGGGGCGCCGAGACCGATCTCGTGCGGTCTCCTTATAAGGACGTCATGCGCAAACACTTGGGCCCGTATCCCGCAACCTCCTTGAGGAGGAGCCGGAGCTCGGCGACTAAGAGCAGACGAGAGACATAGGGTTAGCCTTCCTCCTCGAACCACTTCTCCACAATGCCATTGTTGATCAAGGCGGCGGCGTAGCGCCAGCAGCGCATACCGAAGCAGAGATTGTCCTAGCGACCCGATGCCAACTTGCGCGTGAACTCGCCGGAGCCGTCCGGGATGATCTTGATGCCTTGCATCGGCTGCCAGTTTCGACAGCAAGATTTGCGGTAGGGTCGTCATACCCTCGGCTGCTCTGGTGCGCTGGTCTTCTTGGGCACCTGGAAGACCCAGTAGTGCGCGCCCTCCTCGGCGACGTATCTGCCGTTCCGTAGACACTGTGCCAACATAAGGACGCCCTCATCCTGCAGATGCCGCACCTGGTCTTCAAAGGATGTCGTCTCCGCATAGCTCTTGCGGGTGCTTGCAATGACGAAGCCATTCGGGCGGGTGACGCGAGCCAACTCGCGCAACCCATGCGGTTGGACATGGCCGAGCGTGAGGACACCGCAGCAGACGGTCAGGTCATAGCTCGCGCTGGAGTAGTCGGAGAGCCGTCTATTAAGATCGACGTCGCCTCGGACATGGCGGTAGACGCCGGTTTGCCGGGCCTTTTCGGCCATCTCTTCGGAGAGATCGAACCCATCAATCAACCGGAAGCCGAGGCGGTCCAGTTCGACGCCGACGAGCCCTGTTCCGCAGCCAGCGTCCAGGATTGCGATGGCGTTTCGCTGCCCGGCCAAATAGGCCGTCTGCGCGGCGCCTGCCAGTTCCGCCACGATCATTGGCCCGCAGTACCCGATGCGGCCCTGATCCAGATCAAAGGCACTCGCCCATCCGCGATATAAGTCGGCCAAGCGAACGGCATCGCCATCGAGGGCATGGGATGCCTTCATGCGCTCTCGTGCGGATTGCTCCGGTGCTGCCTGCTGATCCAGGGTGTTCATAACAATTCCTCCGTGTAAGGGTAGATCGGTGCGGCACTGCATTCATGCGCGCAATGGCCGCGGCTGAAACCACAGACTGTTCCTTGCCACCATGCAGAGCATGGTTGTTTGACCATGCGAAGGCGCCGAGACACGAGGTAATCACGTCGACGTCCTCTGGCGGAAGCATATGTCCACCCTCTCGGCTTGATCCGGCCGGCGGGATTGATCAGCAATTCCTGACCTGGCCTATGGCGGTTCCTGCATCGACGCTCTCTAGGATAAGCCATCGACACTCTCAAGATGGTAGCAGAAAAAGCCGATTTGGTATTCTCAAGAGCGACTGTACCAGCGACATGCAGAAGAAAAAAGGTGATTTTGAGAATTTTATATTACGTTACCGTTACAATTTCGAGATATACGTCGTATTTTTTGTCAACGATATAGGAATTTACTCCTTGTTGAACTGACGAACTAATTCCCTTCATTAGTTGGTTCGTTTGTTTCAGGCGCCCGTCCGGCGCTTTGCGCGTAGCCTGTACATGTCACCCGGATGGTGATCGCTGTTGAAAGTCGGGCAGGCGATCCTGTGGCGACCATGGGATCTCCAAAAAAACGCTTCCTCCATTCACCCACGAACGGTTGGAGTAATCAGGATCGATCCCTTCTCGTAGCGCCTGTAGACCAGTTGGAAGAAGAGGTGAGCGGCCGGGGTAGTTATCCGAGCTCGTCAACGATCACCAATTTCGGCCGTGACAGGATCGTCAACTACTAGTCAAGTGACCCTTTGCTGTGGGCCTTGGCCAGCATCGCCATCAGCGTGGCCGTGACGAACTGCACGTTGTAATTCTGGCGGATTGCCTCCCGAGCCAAGGCTCACCGCGAGATGGGTCTTGCCGGTGCGGGAGGGTAAGTCTGTGTCGCCGTGGGCGATCCAGCGGCAGGTCCCAAGCTCCCTCAACTATCCTAGACCACATGTTCGCCTGAGATAGGGCGACCCGTCTCACAGTATGTTTATCGAGGGTTGCGCTGGATATCCCGGCGCCGAGCCTCATGCATAGGAGACGGGCCATGGACGAGCATATCACCTACGTCGGTTGGATGTTCACAAGGAGACGATTTCGGTCGCTCTGGCACTTGGAGACAGGCGCGGAGAGGTTCGCGAACACGGGCAGATATCGAATACGCCTGCGGCATTGACGCGCCTTTTGAGCAAGCTCTCCCAGCCGGGAGCGGTGCTGCGGTTCTGCTACGAGGCCGGACCGTGCGGTTACGGCATTCAGCGGCAACTAACCGCGGCGGGGCACGATTGTGTGGTGGTCGCGCCGTCGCTGATCCCTCGCAAGCCGGGAGATCGGATCAAGACGGACCGTCGGGACGCCATCAATCTGGCGAAGCTGCATCGGGCCGGCGAACTGACGCCCGTATGGATTCCCGACCTTGCGGCAATGCGCGATCTGGTTCGCGCACGCCTGGCCGCGGTTCGTAGCTTGCGGCAGGCCCGCCAGCAGCTCTCCGGATTTCTGTTGCGTCACGGATTCCACTACAATCGTCCCGCCTGGACGCAGATGCATCGCCGCTGGCTGGCTGGACTACGATTCGAGCAGCTCGCCCACCACATCGTCCTGGAAGACTGTATGTCAACGATCGAAGCCGCAACGGCCCGTCGTGATCGGCTGACGGCACAGATCGAGACCATGCTCGTGGACTGGGTGTTGGCGCCGGTGGTCCACGCCCTGCAAGCGCTTCGCGGAATGGCCGTTGTGACAGCCGCGACCGTGATCGCGGAACTCGGCGACATCACGCGCTTTGAGAACCCCTGGCAGCTTATGGCCTATCTCGGTCTCGTCCCCTCGGAATATTCCAGCGGCGGAACCAGGCGTCAGGGCGGCGTAACGAAAGCAGGCAACGGAACCGCCCGGCGAATGCTGGTCGAAGCTGCCTGGAGCTATCGGTTCCCTGCAAGGGTCAGCCGTGAACAATTGCTCCGACAGGAGGGGCTGCCCGGGTTTTAATGTAATGTCGAACTGGCGGGATACCGATATGAGCAGCAAACAAGCGTTGAAGCTGGCGGCGTGAGGCATCCACCTATCTGACCACCTCTCCCATCGGCAGCGATGGTTCTATGTTCTCGCGCATGATGTGCATCGCGGCGGCTAGCGTGTGATTGGCTGACTTCGAGTATCCGGTCCGGCGGCCAGGCTGGGCGAGCTGTTCGTCGATGGTCGCAGTGCCATAACATCTGGAGCGTGGCTATCCATTCGACATAATCTGGCACGAGCCCCTCCCCTGCCCGGCCGCCGGCGATCACCGGAAGCTGGAGTGCAAGTCGATCACCCATCAATCAACTCCTTAGTAGACGGCCTTTGCGCCAGCGACCTCGAGTGTGGTGCCTGCTATGAAGCGAGCGGCGTCCGAGCTCAGGAAAAACACCGCATCGGCAATATCCTCCGGGTTGCCAAGCCGGCCAAGCGGATTTGATTTGCTAAGCTCGGCAACCGCTGTGTCGGGATCGAAACCGCGATGTTTGAAGCCTGAGCGAAGCATCGGCGTATCTATCTCGCCGGGGCAGACGGCGTTAATCCTATTCCATCCCCGGCATGATCGCGGCCGAGGCACCTCGAAAACGTGGCTACGGCGGCTTTGCTAGCGCAGTAAGCCGCATGACTCGGCCCGGGATAAATGCCCCATGTCGAGGAAATGTTGACGATCGACCCGCCGCCGTGGCCCTTCATGAAACCAACTGCCCGCCTGCAGGTGTAAAATATCGATTTCAGATTGATATCGAAGGTTCTTTCCCAATCCTCATCACTGGTTTCAAGAATGGTGCCGCGCGTAATGATGCCTGCATTGTTAACCAGGGCGTCCAGCCGCCCGGGTAAGGCCGATGGCCTCATCGATGAGATCCTCGCAATAGGCCTTGCTTCTCAGATCGCCGGGTTTGGCAACAGCATTTTGCCCGCTTCGGTTGAGTTCGCCGATTGAGTCAATTAATCTCGCCGCGTTGGCGTCGCCGGCGATGAAAAAATACCCGTTGGCGACAAACTTCTTGCAGATTGCCTGGCCCATGCCGCCAGCAGCCCCAGTCACGACCACGGATTTCTTTTCGGGATCAGTCATTTTTTTACCCGACCAATTTGCGGGATTGCGGTTCACGCTGGTCGCAACGGTAAACAAAATTCTCGAGACGAGCCTGGAAGCGACGTCGGTGCAGCGAAGCTGTCGTTCGTGTGCGCGCCGGAAGCAAGGCCTTTTCCTATTATAGGGCGGTTGCGGGGTTGTCGCCGGGTCCGCCGCTAGCAGCTAGCCCCCCTAATACCGTGTGCGATTGCTAGAGCGCCTCCAATTCAGTCTGATCACTGTCATTTCAGGTAATGAAGCCAACTGAAAGAATGATCCGGATGCCGCTTGCGAAAAGCTTATCACAGGGAGGCATCCGACAGGGAAAGCAGGCTGACGGGCTGCCAGTCTTTTTTGTTTGCGGCGGACACGACGAGCCCCGCCGGACTGGAGGGCGATATTGAAAGCCGAACTACGTACGATGCCTAACGTTAAGCTTTCGGTCGGCATCATAGTCACACCCCGATTTACGCTTAGCGCGCTGGCAAATTTCGTCGACGTGCTAAGGCTTTCGAGTGATGAAGGCGATCGCAGCGAAAGGATGAATTGCGATTGGAGAATTCTCTCCGACACGATGAACCCGGTCCGGTCGAGCTGCGGACTTACCATACAGCCGGATCAAAGATTAGGTGATCCAGGCCGGTTCCATTACATCGCCGTTGTCGGAGGACTGCTCGAGCAGTCCTCTGACGTGGGTCCCCCCTATCGGCAGTTTCTGCGCGACGCGGCTCGGACTGGGGTGCCGCTCATTGGCATTTGTACGGGGTCTTTCCTTCTTTATGAACTGAAACTGCTGGACGGTTACAAATGTTGCGTCAGCTGGTTCCATCACCATGATTTCATAGAGTATTGCGGTGGGCCGGAGCCCGTCTCAGACCAAATGTTCGTGGTGGATAGAGATCGACTGACATGCCCTGGGGGCAATAGCTCAGCGCATCTTGCCGCCTGGATCGTACAGCGCCATGTCGGCAAAACATCTGCGCGAAAAAGTTTACGCATGCTAAACATATCAGGCATAGCCGGGCCAGAGGAGGCGCAGCCGGGTTTTCCGCTGAAAATCGAGACAAAGGTACCAACTGTTCGCAAGGCAATGTTGTTTATGCATCAGCATATTGACGCCTCGCTTACCGTCGATCTGGTAGCCAAGTATGTTGGACTCAGTCGCCGCCAGCTGGAACGCAAATTCACTAACAATCTAGGAATCACGCCGAGCCAAGCGTTTCGCCTAATACGACTAGATCATGCCGAACTCCTGCTTTTGACAACAGACAAAAGCCTTGCTGATATCGCCCTTGAGACAGGGTTCTCAGATGACTCCCATCTCGTCCGACAATTCAGGCACCATCGGGGAATGACGCCGCACGCGTTTCGTAGCGCCGCCTACGCCTAATTCTTGCATAGCGTCTGCGCGTCGGGCCGGAATGGTCACATCAAAACTTTGCAAATGAGCTTGAAGACGGTGCTAGCGACTCAATCCTTTCGATCAGCTGCGCGGGGACTATTGGCTCCTCATAGCGATCGATATGGCCGTAATGATCCGGTATATCCGATGCGTTGTGCCCAACCAAAAATACGAATGGTATCTGGCGTCGCATGAGGTGATCTGCTGCGACAAATGTTGCCTCGCCCTGCAAGTTCACTCCAAGGAGAGCGCAGTTTATTACTGCCGACGACATTATCAAATCGAGGGCATCTTCAATGGTGTTGACGGGGTAAATGACGTTTGCGCCTTCAAGAGCATCTTTCATTTTGAAAGCCAACGCAAAGTTATCCGTCGCGATCAAAATGCTGCGGTTTTTGAGACATGGGCCTCCCATTCTAATTCCTCCGACAATCGCAGGCGGCCGGGTAACGACCGGTGATGAAGCTTTGCCTCAGCCTCAAGAAAGTCTCCTGTTTACTGCAGAGCTGCGTAGACTTCGCTAACCCAGCAAGCGCTCTTCGAACGGATAGTTTGATAGCACCTCATAGCCGTCGGAGGTTACAAGCAGCTGTTCCTCCAACTTTACGCCATCTCTTTCGCCAACTGCGCCAATGTAGCTCTCGACACATATGACCATTCCCGCTTCAAGGGCTGCGTCATACGCCACAGAGCCGCGAAACCGTGGCTTTACCTGTGGATATTCATCGCACATGCCAACCCCATGGACAACGCAGGGGTAGGCTTGCTCCCGGAATTCTTCGGGGACTGGCCAAGCGGACGCTTGCAAATCCTTCATACTAAGACCTGGACGTATAAGCTTCATGTTTGTTTGCAATTCGTCATATGCCAGCTTGTACAGCTGTCGCTGGCGCGCACTGGGCGGCTCCTTCCCGTAGTAGAACGTGCGTGAGACATCGCAGAAATATCCAAATGGCCCCACCATATCAGTATCGAATCCTACCAGGTCGCCCGGTTCGATAACGCGCTGGGTGGCTTCCTGCAGCCAGGGATTGATGCGCGGACCCGAAGCGAGCATTCGCCCTTCATGCCAACCGCCTTGGTTGGCGAGGTTGGTATAGTTGAGCAGCCCCCAAAGCTGCAATTCAGTCACACCGGGGCCCATGCTCGCCTGCATGTGAGCGATGCCGTGCTCGGCAACGGCGCACGCCCAGCGAATGCAAGCGATCTCGTCCTCCGATTTGATAACCCGCGCCCCTTCCACTATGTTGACGGCGTCAACAACCTCTAATCCACGCTCCATCAGCGCCTGGGTAATGCTGGGGTTGACATATTCCACAGCTACTTTGCGATTGGTGGTGCCAATCTCACTCAGGAAGCCGACAATGTCGTCGGCAAAAAGTCTCGCGGCCTCCGGCAGCTCATTGCCACCCTCAAAAAACGAAATCGGCCTTCCCTCTCTTACGCTGTCTGCGGAGGACCCGAAGGTAAATGCCTGATGAAGGGCGATCGGTCCATCGAGTGGCAAAAACAGATATGTGACGGGAATATGTGATTGAAACAACGGAAATGTATTGTAGTCAACGGCATACCGAATTGTGATCGGGCTCACGAGAACGCACAGAGCGACGCCGGCCTCACGCATCGCCGACCTGAGACGCCCCTTCCGGTACCCATCAAGTCTTTTGAAGTCGATATCCGGCATCGGCCGAAACTTGCGTAGGTCGCTCCAGTCGTCGCGTAGTATGAGGCCATCAGGGCCTGGCCCAATCAACTTGGAATCCATTCTCGGCCCCCTTTGCGCGCGCTGCGACGCTGCCGACTAGCCACGCTGAAATCTATGACGATGACCTATAGGAGCAGGCTGAACCCACTTCAAATGAGTATTAATGGGGGCCCGGATAACCAGGAGTCATGGGCATTTCGAGATCGATCTCCAACTAATGGAGTCTGCGTGGCAATGGAGAAATCGTAACCGCTGTTCTCAGGCCACGGCCTTGAGCGGCATAGGGCTGTAGGCCCAAGGCAGCAGATCATCGATCTGGCTTTGTGGATGGCCCTCGACGATCCGGGCGATCACGTCAGCGAGGTAGGTGTGAGGCTCGACGCCGTTGAGCTTGCATGTCTCGATCAGCGAAGCGATGGTTGCCCAGTGCTCGGCGCCGCCGTCGGAGCCGGCGAAGAGTGCGTTCTTGCGGTTCAAGGCGATGGGTCGGATGGCGCGCTCGACGACGTTGGAGTCGATCTCGATCGTACCGTTGTCGAGGAATCGTGTCAGACCTTGCCAGCGCGAGAGCGCGTAGCGGATAGCTTCCGCCAGCTTGGTCTTCTGACTGATAAGGGTGAGTTGCTGCCTAAGCCACGGCTCAAGGGCATTGATGACAAAACGGCTTCTCTCCTGCCGAATGGCGCGGCGTTCGTCGGGGGAGCGACCGCGGATCTCGCTCTCAACATGGTAGAGTTGGGCGATGCGGGCGAGCGCCTCCGTCGCGATCGGCGCTGGGCCGGACTGCGCGAGCTCATAGAAGCGGCGACGCACATGCGACCAGCAAAAGGCTAGGCTCACGGCGTTGCGTTCGGCCAGCGCTTTATAGCCCGCGTATCCGTCGACCTGCAGGGTTCCGACAAAGCCCTGAAGATGCCGGATCGGTTGCTCGGCCTTGCGGTCCGGTGCGTAGAGATAGGCGACGCCTGGCGGATCGATCCCGCCCCACGGGCGGTCGTCACGGGCGTAGGCGAACAACTGTCCCGTCTTGGTCCGCCCCCGGCCCGGATCGAGTACGGGCGCGGTGGTCTCGTCGGCGAAGAGCTTGTCCGACGCCTTCAACCGCTCGAACAGCCGCTCATGCACCGGCTTCAGGGGAAGGCAGCCTTGCCGACCCAGTCGGCGAGCGTCGAACGGTCGAGGTTAACGCCCTGGCGGGCGTAGATCTGGGCCTGGCGATACAGGGGCAGATGGTCGGCATACTTCGACACCAGCACATGAGCCACCGTGGCTTCTGTGGGAATGCCGCCCTCGACGAGGCGGGCTGGAGCCGGCGCCTGGATCACTACCTCTTCGCAGGCGCGACAGGCATACTTCGGTCTACGGGTGACGATCACCCGGAACTGAGCGGGGATCATGTCGAGACGTTCGGAGAGGTCCTCGCCCATTACATGCAACTGGCCTCGGCAACACGGGCAGATCTTGTCGGCTATATCGATTACCTGCTCAACGCGCGGCAGATGGGCGGGTAACGAGCCGCGGTTGGCGCGGCGCTTGCGAGCCCGGGCATCCCGCTTTGCAGGGTCTGCGGCTTCCGCGCTGGCGAAGCCCTCCGCCTCTACCTGCTCGGCTTCCTCCAGCCCCAGAAGAAGCTGGTCCTCAGGCAGGCTCTCCGCCCTTCGCCCGAAGCGATAGCGCTGCAACTCCTTGATGATTTGGCGGAGCCTCTCATTCTCCACACGCGCGGCCAAAAGCATCGCCTGAAGCGCGTGAGGATCGTCGGGAAGGGAAGAGGCCGCGTCGGTCACGAAGCGGATTCAAGCATGGATTCCAGTGATTTGGCAATGATGTGATGGTCAGCTCGCCGCAATAGGAACACGCGTCTCGCGCGTCTCGTGCACCCGCCGCCAGTCGAGGCCTTCCAGGAGTGCCTGCAACTGTGCCGCCGTCAGTCGCACGACGCCGTCGGTAACGCCCGGCCAGCAGAACTTGCCATCCTCCAGCCGCTTGGCGAACAAGGATACGCCCGTGCCGTCGAAGTAGACGAGCTTGATGCGGTCGGCCCGCTTGGCCCGGAATACGTAGACCGCGCCCGAGAACGGATCCGCGCCCATCGCCTCGCGCACGAGCGCTGCCAGACCTTCCGCTCCCTTGCGGAAGTCGACGGGCTTCGTCGCCACCATGACCTTGACCGCTCCCGTTGGCCCGATCACGACGTTGCCCTCAGCGCACGGATCACCGCTGCAACCGTCTTCGAATCCGCCCCACGACCTACCCGCATTGCGATGCCGTCGATCTCAAGCTCGATCACACCAGCGTCTCGAGCTGGCTCCAGCTTCCTTGGCTGTGGCCGATGCTTCGCCGCGGGCTTCGGAGGCGCTGCCGTCACCACCGCCGGAACGAACATGGACTCCGATACCGCTGCCTCCCCCATCGGCCGGCGAGCAGCCCGACGCCAGGTGAACAATTGCTGCGGGGAAAGTCCATACCGGCGTGCCACAGCACAAACCGTCTCGTCCGCCTCGTAGCTCTCCGCCACTATCCGGGACTTCTCCTCCGGCGGCCACTCACGCCGCCGACCCGAACCAGTGAAGATCTCCAGCCGACGGACCGGCTCCTCGTCCTTGGACCTAAGCGTAAACTCTGAAATCGTCATATGTCGAAGCCCTCAAAGGCCTCGAACATCGTCCCTTACATCCATCCGCGAAAGGTGCCGCCGGGACAGCGCTTACGAGAAATCGACTGAGACCGCACTGCACTATGACTTCAGCTTGTCCGGCGCATGACTTTTTGGTCGCTTGCGGGACGGTAGGAACTGGCAGTAAGCGAAGATAGTGCTTTAAGCAGGCCCTCGAATTCATTTCAGAAGGCCTCTCACCACGCTGGACATCAGTCTTATGACGGACACCAAGAAGGTCGTTATCGTTACCGGCGCAACGTCCGGAATAGGGGGCGCTGTGGCACGGGCATTCGGCTCGGCAGGGGCAGCACTCGTATTGGTCGGCCGCGACCACGAGCGTGGCCAAAGAGCTTTGGAATCTGTTCAGAAACTGGGTTGTTCGGCCCAGTTGATGCTCGGTGATGTGGCTGACTCCGACTTCGCCGACCAGGTAATCGCTTACGCCTTGGAGCGCTTCGGAAGGTTGGATGTCTTGGTCAATAGCGCCGGCATCATCCGGCGTGGAACCGCGGTTGAAACCTCGGATGAAGATTGGCGCCAGACTTTCGACGCTAATGTCAGCGGCGTGTTTTACTTTAGCCGCGCCGCAGTGAAGGCCATGAGGCAAACGGGTGGCGGTAGCATCGTAAACATAGCCTCCAACGTTGGTTTGGTCGGCTGTTCCAATCTTGCTGCCTATTGCGCGTCGAAGGGCGCGGCGGTTCTGCTGACTCGAGCCATGGCCCTGGACCACGCAAAAGAGCAAATCAGCATCAATGCCGTCTGCCCGGGCGCCGTCGACACACCCATGCTCGTTTCGGCTCACAACGAGCCGGTTACGCCGGACGAGGTCCTGCAGCGGAATATCGCTTCAATTCCCCAGGGGCGCGTGGCCACCCCAGAAGAAATAGCAATCCTGACAGTGTTCCTTGCGAGTAAGGAAGCGCGGCACATAACCGGCGTTGCTGTTCCGATAGATGGTGGCTTCACGGCAGGATAGGGGAAACCATGGGTGACCGGTTATCAGGCAAGGTTGCCGTCGTTACAGGCGGCAACCGAGGAATAGGAAGGGCGATTGCCGAAAGGCTCGCTGAGGAAGAGGCGGCGGTTGTCGTCGGCGACCTGCTTGGCGAGCTTGGCACCGCTGGGCCCAGTCTTGAGGGGTTCGTTTGTTTGCCGCTTGACGTCACCAAGGAAGTCTCCATTCGAGCATTCGTCGACGAGGTCCTGCAGAGATTCGGTAGGATCGATATCCTGGTCAACAATGCTGGCATCGTGATTCATAAATCGATTGACGAGCAGACTGTCGATGATTGGGACCGGCTGATGGCGGTCAATCTTCGCGGTCCGTTTCTTATGACCAAGTATGTGGCCCCGGAAATGAGACGAACTGGTTCGGGCGCAATCGTCAACATTGGCTCGGTGGAGGGCTTTATGGTCAATCCTTGGCACACGGCATATGCCGCGGCCAAGGCGGGCGTACACGGCCTCACGCTCGGGCTGGCAGTTGACTTGGGACCCGATGGTATACGTTGCAATACCGTGTGCCCCGGCTGGATCGATACCGATCTGAATCGGTCGTACGTAGAGATGCACCCGGATCGAAGCTTGATCGAGCGAGAGTTGGGACAGCTTCATCCGGTAGGTAGGATAGGCTCTCCGAAGGACGTAGCGAACGCGGTCCTTTGGCTGGCGAGCGACGAATCCAGTTTCGTTAGTGGCGAAATGATCGCTGTGGACGGTGCCCGGACCAAGAAGATTTCCCTGCCGGCCATCTTGGACGAGGAATATCGTGCCAAGCTGTCAAAGCTAGCGCTGTAGCGATGCATAGCCGAACTGGAACGGGGTGCGGCAGCTTCTGTCGCTCGGCAGGCAGAGGATCAGGGCCCTTCTTGAACCCGCACCATGGTGTGGGGCTTGGCGTCTAGTTGTTGAAGATGAGATCCAACCGGAAAAAAAGGCCGCTGTTCCTCGGGATCGATACCGGCGGCACCTACACCGATGCAGTGCTATGGGCCGAGACCGAAGGCCCGCAAGAGGGGCCGAACAAGGGCAAAGTGCTGGCCAAGGCCAAGGCCTTGACTACGAGACATGACCTTGCCGTCGGCATATCAGGCGCCGTCGACGCGGTATTGCAAAAGGCGGGCGCCGACACTGGAGCAATCAAGCTGGTCTCGATGTCAACGACGCTGGCTACCAACGCTCTGGTCGAGGGTCAGGGCGGCCGGGTGGCGCTGGTCATGATCGGGTTCTCCGAGGCCGACCTGGCCCGCGATGGGTTGAAGGCAGCGCTTGGCACCGACCCGGTGCTGTTCTGCCCGGGCGGTCACGATGTCCATGGCAATACCGCTGGCCTTGACCTCTCCGGTATAGAGGCGATGTTGCCGGAACTTGGCTCCTCTGTGTCCGGCTTTGCCGTCTGCGCCTATTTCGCCACCCGCAATCCGGCGCACGAGGTAGCCGCCGTCAAATTGATCCGCGATCGTACCGGGCTGCCAGTCACCGCCAGCCATGAGTTGTCGAACAAGCTTGGCGGCCCACGCCGGGCGCTGACGACGCTGCTCAACGCCCGGCTGATCTCTATGATCGACCGGCTGGTGACGGCGACAGAGGGCTTTCTGAAGCGGCGCGGCATTGCAGCGCCTCTGATGGTGGTGCGTGGCGACGGCGCGCTGGTCTCGGCTGCATTTGCCCGCCAGCGCCCGATCGAGACCATTCTCTCCGGCCCCGCCGCCAGCTTGGTTGGCGCTCGCCACATGACCGGGTTCGACAATGCAGTGGTATCCGACATCGGCGGTACCACTACCGACGTCGCCGTGCTCGACAAGGGCCAGCCCCGGCTCGACCCGGAAGGCGCCACAGTTGGGGGCTTCCGCACCATGGTCGAGGCTGTAGCCATGCGCACCTTCGGTCTTGGCGGCGATTCCGAAGTGGCGCTGGAGGATGGCGCACTCAATCCTAAGATCCTGCTTGGGCCGCGCCGCCTGGTTCCGCTCGCGCTGGCCGGCATGACGCATGGCGAAGCCGTCACAGCGGAGCTCGAACGCCAGCTGCGGTCGCCCAATCCCGGCCGGATGGATGGCCGCTTTGCGGTGCGCACCGGCGTTCCTGACCGGCTCGCCGCCGGCCTGACCGCTCCTGAGGCACGACTCTACGACACGATCGGTACCGTTGCCGTTGCACTTGACAAACTGCTCAGCTCCAATGCCCAGAACGCAACGCTCGACCGGCTGGTGTCGCGCGGGCTGGTGCATGTCCTGGGCTTTACCCCCTCGGACGCGGCTCATGTGCTGGGCAAGCAGGCGAATTGGGATCCCATTGTTGCGCGGCTCGGCGCCAAACTGTTCGCCCGCAAGCGCGATGGGCGCGGTCAAGCGATAGCCACTTCTCCCGAAGCGATCTCGCAGCAGGTGCTGGTGGCATTGACGCGCTTGTCGGCCGAAGTCATCCTTGAAACGGCCTTTGCCGAGGACGGGCTCGACGGCGCTTCGACAGTGGCGCATGCGCTGGTCCAGCGTGCCGTAGACGGCCGTCCTGGCATCGCGCGTCTCAGTGTCGCGCTCGACCGTCCAGTGATCGGGCTCGGCGCCTCGGCGCCCCTGCACTATGCTGGCCTGCCACAGCTTATCGGCAATGACTGCGTCGTGCCGGAGGATACCGATGTCGCGAACGCGCTCGGCGCCGTCGTCGGGCAAGTCCGGGTGTCGGCTGAAGCACATATCAGCCAACCCAAGGAAGGACTGTTCCGGCTTGCCGCTGGCGGGAGGGTCCGGGATTTCCTCGATGAGGCGTCAGCGATCGCTGCGGCGGATACCGACGTCCGGGCCACCGCTGTGGTTCTGGCGAGGGAGGCTGGCACCGACAACTTAGAGATCGAGGTTTCGACCCAGTTCCGTATATCCACGGTTGAAGGCCAGCGCATGTTCATCGAGGCGCATTTGGTTGCGGTGGCTTCAGGAAGGCCGAGGATTGCGGCTTAGCGCAGCAGGGCTGATCGAAGCAATAAGCACATTGCAACCGCAACACTATCCTAGAGGACACTTCCGTTCAGCGACGGGCATATGGTTGGATCTGAGCGGTTTAGTCTGAGGCGTTGAGCCCCGCGAAGGCAGCCTAACCGGGCTTGCAGGGGCCTGTTCGTTGCAGATAGACTTAACCGAGACCAGGTCCGACCCAGGCCGGCACTGTTAAACGACACTGTTGCGGCGAGATCCCGTTAAACACCCTGAAGCACTTTGCGAAATGTGAAGGAGAGACAAACCCGCAAGCTATCGCGATATCGACAATCGGCATGCTTGTTCCTTCGATTAGCCGCTTGCCGTGGTCTACTCGGATTCGAAGGTAATGGCGCACCGGCGGTATGTGCACATGTGCTGCAAATAGGCGCTCCAACTGGCGGCGTGACACGCCGGCGCGTCGGGCCACTTCGCTCATGCTGAGCGGATATTCAACGTTTTCTTCCATGATCCGCATTGCCATAAGCAGTTTGTCGCTGACCCCGGCAAAGGCGAGTCCTGTTGGCCCGGTCTGTCGGTTGGTACCTGAGCGCTGACCGTCGACCGTCGCGTGCCGGCAGACCTGCTGAGCTGTAAACCCGCCGACATGATTGGCGATTATATCGACTGCCAGATCGAAGGATGCCAGTTCTCCGGCACAGGTTGAAAATTGTCCATCCTTAACGAATAGAGAGTCGCGTAGCTGAGGTTGGCTGAACACTTCAGAGAATGCCGCCAGCCGCGACCAGTGGATCGTGCAGCGCGATTGCGCCACAAGACCGGTCTGCGCGAGCAACCATGTCGCCGTTCCCACAGCGGATATGGGCACACCACGTCGAGCTATCATGCGTAGAAAGTTATTGAATTGTGGGCTTAACCGCCGCCCTACTGGCTCGCCGGCAACAATTACGAGGTGGTCCGGCGTCCGGGCGCCTGAATACGTATTGAGCTGGTCAATCGTCACATCCACAGCAACCGAAATGCCGCTCGCGCCTTCAACAGGATGTGTGTTGAGTCCTGCGATCTTCCACTTGAACAGCTTCAAGCGCGTCACGGTGTTTGCAATGCGGAATGGCTCGATAAAAGCGTGGAGTGCCAGATTCGAAAACCCCGGAAGTACCAGTACTACCAGCTCGATCGGGCGGCCCGCCTGTGACGGTACCTCTGCCGTGCTCGACGGGTTCATCGCACTGATATCGGGACGTACATTCATTAGGATTCGTCCATGGGTTTCACAAAGGGATCCTCGAGTTCGTCACCAATCCGAGGAACTTGGCGGTTGTGGCTTTGCTGTCCGGGTGCCCTGGCAGGCTAATGGATAGATTCCATCAATGCTCCTTCGCCTAGCTCCGGCTGTTTGCCATCTAGGGCAGCCGTTTTTAACCACAGCCCGGCGTGTCGTTCACCGGTGTCTGCTGCCAAACAGCTAATGCATTGCCTAGAGGACGGCTTCGCCGATATCGAGTTCCCGGCGCTTCATGAAGTCGAGAAGCTGCTCGTCTATTGCTTCGTCTAGTGGCGGCGCTTGATATTCCTTCAAAGCCCGCACAGCTGCATCTCGGCCCCGCGTGTTGGCATCCCGGGCGCCAGCAAAACTCCACTGCTCGAAGCTGTCGTGGTCCATCAGTTCAGGCACGAAGAACGCCTGTTCGAAGTTCTTGAGTGTATGTGCGGTTCCCAGGTAGTGGCCACCCGGCTCGCTCTGGCGGATCGCGTCCATCGTTTCGTCCAGCTCGCTCTTCACGAGGCCCTGACCGAGCTTATAAAACATCACCATCTGCTCGGCATCGAGCATGAACTTGCTATAGCTTTGGGTCAGGGCGCCTTCGAGGTAACCTGTGGAGGATAAGACGAAGTTTGCACCGGCAATCAGGACACCGTACATATTGCGGGCTGCTTCATAGCCGGCCTGTGCATCGACAAGCTTTGAGCTCGTACAACTGCCGCTACACCGCCAGGGCAGTTTGTAGTGTCTGGCCAACTGGCCGACCAGCATGTTCATGTGGTCGATCTCAGGGGTGCCCGCCATTGGCGCGCCGCTTTTCATCGAAACGGTGGCCAGCCACTGCCCATAAATGGCAGGCGCGCCTGGCCGCACCAGCTGCGCGAATGCTATGCCGGCAAGCGCTTCAGCATTGAGCTGGGCGACTGCGGCCAATGTACTGGCCGGGGTGCTGGCGCCAGCCAGGACAAAGGGAGTGAAAAGGATGGCCTGATTGCTCGCTGCGTACACCTTGACTGAATCCAGCATCGTCGCGTCCCATACGAGCGGCGAATTGCAGTTGGCGATCGAGACGATCACTGTGTTGTTGTGGACGAACTCCTCACCAAAAACGATCTTGGCCATGGTGACGGTGTCTTCCGCTCTCTCGCGGGAGGTAACGGCACCCATGAACGGCTTGTCAGAGTACTTTATCAAGCTGTAATTCATGTGCAGGTGGCGCTTGGGGACGGCGATGTCCATTGGCTCGCAAAGAACGCCACCGGTCATATGCATCGAGGGAGCCTGGTAAGCGAGCTTTGCAAAGTTCACAAAATCAGCAATCGTCGAATTCCGCCGCTTGCCCTCCAAGTCAAGAACATTCGGCGATCCATACGCCGGCGTAAAGATCGTCTTCCGCCCCCCGATGGTTACCGTCTTGGCCGGATTTCGAGCATGGATTGTAATGTACTCCGGAGCCTTCGCCACGAGCTCCATCAGCTGGTTTCTGTCGATTCTGATGCGCTGACCGGTCACACTGGCACCCGCTGCGCGCCACATTTCAACGGCTTCGTCATCGCGAAATTCGATGCCTATCTCTTCAAGTATCTGCATCGAATAGTCGTGAAGCCTAAGCAATTCGTCGGGACTCAACAAATCTATATAAGGAAGACCCCGTTCCAACGACGGCATGAACGTAACCGACCTATCGGAGCGAAGTTTCTGTCGGGCGTCCCGGCCACCTGCTCTTGCGGACATATTTGCTGTTCCCTGCTTGAGGTCAGAATATAGGGCAGAAATCCGCCCGAAACTAACAATTAAAAATGATGTAGCTTATGCGCTACGGTTATGTACATGGAGAACCGCTAAAGCCGGTCCTGTATGCCGCGCAGGAGAGACGACGCCGTGACAATGCCCATGTCTGCTCCCGCGTCGTCAACGACCACCAGCGGTCGGTTGTCATGTCGATTGGACAACGCGATCAGTTCCTTGATTCCGGCGTGCGGTCCCAGGCGTGGCGCGTCGGCCAGGGCCCTGCCCTCGCCCAAGCCCGCATAGTTCGACATAGGCGACATTACCGCCTCGGCCTTCAAGAGATTCAACCGGCTGCTTCCCTGGACAAATTTTTCGACGTACGGATCCTTTGGGCTCCCGAGGATGTCTTCAGGAGAGCCGATCTGAAGCATTTTGCCGTCTTTCATGACACCGATCTGGTGCCCCAGCCGGACGGCTTCGTCCAAATCATGGGTTATGAAGAGCGTCGTCTTGCGCAACTTGTTGGATAGCTCTTTGAACTGGTCCTGCAGTTCCCGGCGAATGAGAGGATCGAGCGCTGAAAATGGTTCATCCATCAACAGGATGGCTGGATCGGCCGCCAAGGCCCTGGCGAGGCCAATTCTCTGCTTCATCCCTCCTGAAAGCTCATCGGGATAGCGTTCACCCCAGCCGGACAGCTGGACCAGCTCCAGCTTTTCCTCTGCAATTTCATAGCGTTGCCTGACGCTGACCTTCCTGAGCTCAAGGCTCAATGCCACATTGTCGCGGACTGTTCTGTGCGGCAGCAGCGCCACATTCTGGAACACCATTCCAATCGACCGGGCGCGAAGCTCGCGCATCTCATTTTCGGATTTCAGGTTGATGTCCTCGCCGCCAACAATGATTTGGCCCGCGCTGGGTTTAATCAGCCGATTCACATGGCGAACTAACGTTGACTTTCCGCTGCCGGAGAGCCCCATGACACAGAAGATCTCCCCGGCTTCTACCTTGAAGGAGACGCCGGCAATGGCGACCACGCAGCCATGTTTCTCGAGGAGAGTAGCCTTCGAGAGGTACTCGCGTTGTATGTCGGCAAGGTCGAATTTCGAAGTCGTTCCGAAGACCTTCCACACGTCCCTGAATTCGATGGCATGCGCTGTCAAGGGTGGTCTCCACGTTAAGTAGGTTCGGCCCGGCAGCTTAAGCCACCGGGCGCGCCTATCGCATCCAGCGATTACTTCGCCGCCTTTGCCTGGGCGATCCAGCTGTTCCACTGGTCGAGGTGCGCCTTCTTCCAGTCCTCGGCATGACGACGAATATCCTCGTTGGATTTCTCACCCTTGTGAATGAGAAGGTTCTCGTCATCGATGTCCTGGATCGGGATCTCGACTTGCTCGAACCATTTGTTAGCGACAGGGTTTTTCTCGAGGAAGCCGTTGTTCGCAAACACATGATGGGTGTTGACCGAGAACCCGAGGTTCCCAGTGCCGGGAACTGTCGTCACGGCGCCGGACTGTTCATCGGGCAAAGACGTGAAAGGGACGGTCAGCCATAAAACGTTTTGGCCGTGGCGAAGGATGCCGTTGACCCAGGTGGGGGTCCAACCGTAGTACAAAACAGGTTTGCCCGCCTGCACGCGCTGAATGACGTCTGCAATCAATGCGAAGTATTCGCCCTGATTATGGGTCACGGTAGCCCGAAGCCCATACGCATCAAGCTGATGCTCGATGATACGTTCGCAGCCCCAGCCAGGCTCACAGCCGTAAAGGTCCGCTTTGCCGTCGCCATCTATGTCGAAAAGCTTGGCGATCTTCGGGTCCTTCAACTGGTCGATCGTCTTGATGCCATACTTGTCGGCCGTCGCCTTATCGATCGAGTAACCCTGGATTGAGTTCTTGGCGAGCGTGCCCACCCGATGAGCCTTCGCGTCGCCCCCGGCCTTCTCGGCGAAGGCGATATGCAAGGGGTACCAGTGCGGCGTGTAGTAGTCCGCGTCGCCGTTGGCCACAGCTATATGGGCGACAGCAACCTGGGTTTGAGAAGGCTCGTCTACGGTATACCCCATATCCTCAAGGCCCAGCTTCACCACATAGGCTTCGAACAATTCTTCTGCGATGCCATCGTACAATGGCCTCACGGTGACGCCAGTGCCCGGGAGGTCTTCGGCCACTGCATATCCAGGATACACCGCTAGGGTGCCAAGCACTGCCACAGCGGCGGCAAGCCGCCGAAAGCACCATCTCATTTCACGCCGTTCACTCATATTAGCTCCCATTGTTGTTAAGTGGACACTCGTTGCCGGCCACCTTCCGATCCTCCACCAGTCGCCCGAGAACGTTGGAAGGTTTTGACGACACTTGTGACGAGCGCAGCTGGGCCCCGCTGGTACCAGGCAACGTGGGCGAACTGCCTGCTCTTGGACATCGCGGATTGGGTCAGGCGGTCCAGGATGATCGCGAGAAGGACAATTCCTATTCCCGCTGTTGCGGCCAAGCCGATGTCCAGGCGGCCGATGCCGCGGAGAACCATCTGGCCAAGCCCCCCACTGCGATCATGGAGGCAACAACAACCATCGAGAGCGACATCATCAGCGTCTGGTTCACACCCGCCAATATGCTCGGAAGGGCGAGCGGAATTTGAGCCTTGAAAAGAAGCTGGCTGTCTGAGGCCCCAAAGGCTCGCATAGCCTCCACAACCTCTTCAGAGACCTGCTGAATGCCTAGCGTAGTCAGTCGGATCACGGGCGGCAGGGCAAAGATGATCGTCACAATAACGCCTGGCACATTGCCGATGCCGAACAACATCACCACGGGAACGAGATAGACGAATGACGGGATCGTCTGCATTGTGTCGAGGATTGGCCGGCAGATAGCGGCAGCGCGCTCGCTGCGCGCAGCCAGGACGCCTAGGGGAATGCCTACGATCGTGCAGAACAGAACTGCGGTGAAAACGAGAGACAGCGTTGTCATCGTCTCACCCCAAATGCCAAGGAGCCCGATGACTACCAATAGACCGACGATCTGAAGCGCCAGCCGCCACCCGGCAATTTGCCAAGCGATCAATCCAAAACAAAGGATTGTTATGACGGGAGGGATTCCTTTGAGTGCGCCGTCAAATGTCCTGAGAAGCTGGTCGATCGGCCATTTCAAGCTCTGAAAAAACGGCCGGTATTGCTCGACAACCCAACCCAAGCCATTGGCGACCCATTGATCAAACGGGACGTGCCAGCTTTTGAAAGGATCTAAAACGTCTTCAGGCTTCACCAAATTTCCTTTCAACCAGGATTTTGGTCAATGACTCCACGGCCCCATGCCAAAATGATCGTCGCCCGGGCTACAGTCTTGACCAAATACGTCTCCGGCCTCTGCCAAGGCTAACAGTCGTCTGGCGGATAATGCCGCCACATGGTGGAGATCTATGCCGCGTTGTGCTTAGCCGTAACTGACCTGTTTTCCTTGAGACTAGGCACTCAGCTCACGGATTAGGATATCCCATCGTAACGTTTCTGAAACGCTACCGGCGCCGCCATCACAAAACAACCGGATAAAAAGTTATGTCCCGCAAGCCTAAATGTTATCCGATGGGGGCTGGGCGCCTGCCCACATTGGAGGCGCACGGTCCATTCTCGCGCCGGCACTGCGCCCGCTAACACCGACGCAAGGGTTCGCTTCATAATGAGGAGAAAAGCGAGACCGCAGCCGGGATACACATCATCCCGGCCGGCAGAACCCTCATAAACGTCGGTCGCGGACAGGCGCATCAGTCGACCAGGGCTTCAGGCTGGGGCGAGCCAGACCTTGCCGAGGTCGATTTCGAACGTCGGGTGCATCGGAAAGCCCCTAACCTGCTTCGTGGAATGATGAAACACCGAGAGCCAATAGGGCTGAATGATAATGCCTGAATCCTGCAGGAGCGTTTCAATGTCCTGCATCAGCGCTTTCCGCTTGGCCGGATCCGGCACCGACAATGCCGCGTCCAGTTTCTCGTCGAACTTCGGGTTTGACCATCCTGTTTCATTCCATGCGACACCACTTCGATAGGCCAGAACCAGGTTCTGTACCCCAAGTGGCCGGTGGTTCCAGTTTGTGATCGAAAGTGGATATTTGAGCCAGTCGTTGTAGAAGGTGCTGCTGGGCAAAACCGCCCGCTTAACCTTAAAGCCTGCCTCGCGGAACTGCGCCGCTATCGCGTCGCCGGCGTCCTTAAGCCAATCCGTGTCTGGGCTAATAATATTGTGCTCGAAGTCCATCTGACCAGCCTCGGCCATCAGCCGCTTCGCTGCCTCAACGTCCCGCTTCTTTTCGGCAACGGGATAATACTCGGGATGTATGGGCGCTACATGATAGTTAGCGGCAACCGTGCCCCGGCCATCATTCGCAATCTGGAGGATTGAGGCATTGTCGACCGCCAATTGTAGCGCATTTCGGACGCGCTGATCGTCATAAGGCTTGTTTGTGACCTGTGTACGGCACAACAACGTTGTCGCAGTCTTCGCCTCAGATACCACTAGACCGAGTTTGTCATAGACCCCGATACTACTAGCGTAGGTCTGGTAGTTGGCGTCGATCTCGCCAGACTCAAAAGCGCTTGGGACAACCGTTGCATCGGAGCCGTAGTCAATGAATTGGACTTCGTCCAGGTATGCTTCACCGCCCCACCATAGTCCGTTTGTGCGACGCTTGAGAACGGCCCTTTGGCCCACATCCCAGGACACCAACTCAAACGGGCCCGTACCGACCGGATGTGCAATGAGGTCAGACCCATTTTTCTCGAAGTCGCGGTGAACGACGAGAGCGGGATAGTCCGCTATCCCAGGAATTATGGTGATGTCGGGTTTCGAGAGCTTGAGTTTTACGGTGTGGTCGTCGACTTTTGTAATGGCCCCATCCTGCGCCTTGCCTGTTTTCTCGTCGATGAGTGAACTCAATCGCGCGGCCATCGAGTTGCCAGCCGCGTCTCTCTCGCACCAGCGTTTGAAGTTAAAAACTACGTCATCGGCGGTGAAATCGTCGCCATTGTTCCACTTCACACCTTTGCGCAGGTGCAACACGTACTCCTTCGCGTCTTCACTTATGTCCCAACTCTCGAGCAGCCGCGGTTCAAAGGTGTATTCGGTAGTGTACTTGACCAATGGTTCCAGGAACTGCCGGTAAATATTGGCCAACTCCGAAACGTCGACCGTCCGCGGGTCCTTCGCGCCATAGACGATCATGGCGACCCGCAAAGTTCCCCCTTTGGTCGCAGCCTCTTCGGCATGAGCCGACGGAACCGCACCCAGCATAGAGTATGCAACGGCCGTTGAGGCGCCGAAGATGGAAGCGAGTGCCAGGAATTCCCGCCTGTCCATTCCGCCCCGCTTGACGTCTGATGCCAGACTGCCGAAAAGTTTGGGCAGACGGTCGCCATTTCTGCTGAAAAAACCCATGTGAACCTCCCCAGAGAGTGTAACAGGCGGCGCCGACACGGACAGCATCGCTTAGTTGCGTCGAGGCGCAGACGGCTGAGAGGCTCCTGCGGAGATCCAGCGCGGCGTCAGAGTCCGCCCCTGTTCTCGGAAACGGTAGCGACTCACCCACCTTAAAACAAGGTAAGATAAAGTTATGCGCGCCGCTAGATAAAGTTATGCGGCTCTAATGAATGTGATAGACGTTCGCCGCTGATTACCAGCGACTGGGTCCGCAGCCGCAATCAAGCTTTGGAACAAGACCTTCCGGCCTCATAACATTTATTCTTGCCGTTCATAACTTTTCATCCGGTTGTTTTGTTTGGGCTGTCTCGCTAGCGTCGGCGTCATCGTGCGCGAGTATGTAATTCACGAAGGGATATTGTCGGATGAGCCGCGAACCTGTCAATTTCTTAAGAGGTTCCGCCGCCGAAATTCCCGAAGTGATGACCGGGGTCCTGCTTGTCGGGCATGGTGGCTTCGAAAAGCTTGAATATCGCAATGACATCCCCGTTCCGAAGCTTGGCCCGGCGGAAGTCCTCATCCGTGTTGCTGCTGCAGGTACAACAATACAGACATAAACACGCGCATCGGCTGGTATTCGAAAAGCGTGAAAAGTAGCACTGACGAGGGTGCCACGCAGTCTCAGGACGCAGACGCGACCTGGACGGGTGTGCCCATGTCCTTTCCACGTATCCAGGGGGCCGACTGTTGCGGTCACATCGTACGCGTCGGGAAGGACGTAGACCCCAGCCGCATCGGCGAGCGCGTCATCAATTCGAATACCCTCCGCTTTTATGTCAACTACCGGCCGATGGAGAGCTGGGTGTTTGGCTCGGAGTGCGACGGGGCTTTCGCGCAGTACATGAAAGCGCCTTCATGTAAGGCCCATAAGGTCGACTGTGATTGGAGCGACGTTGAGCTTGCTTCGATATCATGCTCCTATTCGACGGCCGAGAACCTCCTCCATCGCGCCGGGGTGAGGCCGGGCGAACATGTCGTCATCACCGGCATCTGGGGGGGGCGGATCCGCGGCAGTGCAGCTGGCGAAAAGGCGAGGAGCCTTCGTAACTGCAGTTGCAGGCTCGGTGAAGGCCGATGCAATGCGACAGCTAGGCGCCGACCGGGTGGTTCCCCGCGGTGAAAGCCTCGTCAAACACCTTGGAAGAGAAACCGTTGACGTTGTCGTCGACGTAGCCTCAGGGCCCGCTTTTGCCGACCTCCTCGATGTCTTGACGAAGGGTGGACGGTACGCGGTCGGTGGAGCGATAGCAGGTCCCATCGTCGAGCTCGATGTACGTACTTTGTATCTCAAAGATCTCACTTTTTTTGGCTGCACATTCCAGGACGACGTCGTTTTCAGAAACCTCGTGTCCTACATCGAAAAGGGCCAAATCCGTCCGCTCGTTGGGAAAACCTACCCCTTAAAGGACATCGCCACAGCCCAGAAAGAATTTTTGTCGAAGACCATCATCGGAAAGCTCGTCCTGGTCATACCGGATTGAAAAGAAATAAGATGCTGGAACTGAAGATTGCAAAAATTGAAGTCTTTCAGGTCGACTTGCCCTACTCCGGTGGCGTTTATCAATTGTCGAGAGGCCGCGAATACCGCACATTCGATGCAACGATCGTGCGCATGACCACGCATAACGGGCTTGAAGGGTGGGGTGAAAGCACTCCATTCGGCGCGAACTACGCAGCAGCTCATGCATTGGGTGTTCGATCTGGAATCGCCGAGATCGCGCCAAGCCTGATAGGCTTGGACCCTATACGCGTTGACCGCATCAACGATGCGATGGACGCAGCCCTCATTGGTCACGAGCATGCGAAGACCGCGCTCGACGTCGCATGCTGGGATCTGTTCGGCAAATCGGTCGACCTGCCGGTTTGCGAGCTATTGGGGGACGCACAGACTTCAGAATGCCGGTCGTATCATCAATCTACATGGGCGAACCCGACGACATGCGGAGGCGTGTCGAGGAGTACCGGGCGATCGGGTATATCTGCCATTCGATTAAAGTCGGAGGCGAGCCTGGTGAAGACGCGGCTCGGATTGCGGCTTCACTTGCAGACAAAAAACCCGGCGAGTATTTTATAGCCGATGCGAACGGCGGAATGACCGTCGAAACGGCGCTCCGCGTGGAGAAAGTGGTCGTCTCCGGACTACCTGAATTGCCCGAGGGGACGGCATTTGAAAAATGAAGTTTTTTCGAGACCACCATGACGACATCCGTCTGTTTTTCCTGCGCGAACCCCGCGGCAGCATGATCCAATCCATCAATTTCATCGTGCCCACAGAAAACCCCGAAGCGGCAGCTGCATACATTATCGCCGAGGCGGAAGAATACCCGGAGATGTCGGGCGGCAACACGATCAGTGTGGCGACCACAATGCTGAAGACCGGCATGGTTCCGATCACAGGCCCGATTACCCGCTTTAAGCTGGAGGCTCCTGCAGGGCTCATCGGGATCGAGTGCGATACCTCCGATGGGAAAGTCGGTGCTGTGCGGTTCATCAACCAACCCGCATTCGCTTACTGCCTGAACAAGACCATCCAACTTCCAGGTTTTGGCGATTTGATTGTCGACGTCGGCTATGGAGGCATGACCTACGCTATTGTTGGTGCCCAGCAGTTCGGTTTCGACCTCGTTGCGTCGGAGGGGCGCCGGCTCAGTGACCTGGGCCAGGAAATCAAGGCAGCTGCTGCCGCGCAGATACCGGTGACCCCATCCGCTGAACCCCGAGCTTCCCGGCATTACACAAACGATGTTCGTGACCCCGGTGCAGCGTTCGGAACGGGGGGTAGAATCGAAGAATGCCGTGGTCGTATCGCCGGGACGCATAGACCGGTGTCCCCGCGGCACAGGCACCTCTGCTCGCCTGGCTGTGATGCATGCGAAGGGCGAAATCCAAGTGGCTGAGCAGTTCACTCATAAATCGCTGATCGACTCCACATTTATTGGAGAGATAGTCGCTACTACGGCGGTGGGCCCCTACAACGCGATTATCCCGGCTGTCAGCGGCCGTGCATGGATCACCGCAAAATGCTCCTACATCCTTGAAGCAGATGACCCCTACCCTGCAGGATATGCGATCACCGACACTTGGCCGGAAATGAAGCAGGGGCTCGTGTCGGTCACAAACAGGACGCTCGCCTAGTCCACTGCACTAACAATATTAGAAGTTATCTCGCGAAGTCGGCTCCAAGAGGTGGCTCTCATCGCTGCCTGCCAAGGTTGCTCGGCCCTGCTCGGTGGTTACCGGCACCGCCGGACTCAGCCCTACCGCCTGTGTCATAAGCCAGTCGCGGAAAATCTGGACGTCTTCGCGCCCAAGCGCGGCATCCGGGATAACAAGATGGTGCTTTCGACCCGTCAGATAGCTTTCCGGCAACGGTCGTATCAAGGCGCCTTCATTGAGGTAGTCGCTTACCACGTGACGCCACCCCAACCCGATCCCGTAGCCTCTGATGACTGACTGGATCATAGTTGGATAATTATTGAACGTAATCGCACGCTTGAAATCGGCCGACACCCCGAACTGCTCGAGCCAGCCCGCCCAATTGAAGGGTGACCAAGGGTATACGGACCAATGTTGGTCATCCATATCGAGCAGCACCTCGTTGACCAGATCACTGGGCTTCACAATGCTCGGCGAGTGCGGGACATATGATTTACCGCAAATCGGGAAAACTTCCTCCGCGAAAAGTTCGGTTGCCGTGAACCCCGGCCGCGGCAGGTGGCCCATTACCACGGACAGATCAAAACCGTCGGTCGCCGGCACGGGGCTACGTTCGAGGGAGACCAGGTGCAAATCAATATTCGGATTGCTCATGATAAAATCGCCGATCCTGCGGCTCATGAACATGGTGGCGAACGACATCGGCATCCCGACAGTCAACCGGCGCGCCTTCTTCCCTCTCCGCACACTATCAAAAGCCGTGGCGATGTGGGCGAGGCTGAGGGTCGTTGCTTCAAACAACTCCTCCCCCGCCGGGGATAGTGAGACCTTCTGGTTTCCTCGGTTGAAAAGCTGGGTGTCGAGGTGGTCCTCAAGGGTCAAGATATGGCGGCTCACGGCTGCTTGAGTGACAGAGAGCTCGTTGGCAGCCTTCGTAAAACTCAAGTGGCGTGCCGCAGCTTCAAATGCACGCAGCGCACTCAACGGCAGCCGTCGATAATCCTTCGACATGACTAATGGTTATCCCGGCCCGGATAAAAAGTAAATCGCGGCCCTTCGGTGCGCCCATGTCCGAATATGCGGTCGTCAAGGCGGCGGCGGATTTCATTCGATAAGAGCGTGGCGTGCGCCGACGGGCGGGGCAGCCAACGCAACCCGCGCCACGGGCCTTGGCAGTCAAGGCATGAACTCCCGTCAGACCGAAAGCCGGTGGCAAAAGTCAGGCTATTCGCGTCCGGCATGCCATTCTCTGTAAGCTAGGTTCAATCGCGCGCCCACGTCCGTCAACGGCCGCGGCGGCAAAGTCTGGGGCTTGTCGAACGCGCTGAATATTTCGCCGAGCGGGGACCGATGGCCGACCAGAAGCTCGGCGATCGCAATGCCTGCAGATGTGGCCTTGGTCCCACCTATGCCGTTGCATGCACATGCGGCATAGATCCCTTCCTCTAGTTGGCCGAACAAAGGCACCGAGTTCCGGGTGAGCGCCATCGCGCCTGCCCAACGATACTGCATTTTCAAGTGGCGGTGGTCGGGAAAGCGGTCCGCGAATTTGCGATCGTGAAGGGCACCCGCTCGCTTCATCGAACCTGGGCTAGCTTCGATATTGGGGTTGTAGGTGTAGCGCGAGCGTATGAGCAGTCGGTCGCCATCGGCTTCATTTATACGCCGGATCGTCGTGCCCATAGGTGCCGCCGGCGTGGCGCCCCATTTCCGGGATCCGCCAAGCGTGGACGGCATAAATGGCTCAGTCAGCGAGGCGTATGTAAATACGTGGAGGAGTTCACCCGATCCGAACCCGAAGCTCTCCGCATGGCCGTTGGTTGCCAGGACCACACCGGCGGCACTGACCCTGCCCTTAGGAGTCTTTACCGTGCAGCCGGTTGATGAGGTCTCGATGGATAGGGCCGGCGTCTGCTCGAACAGCCTGACGGGCTCTTGAAACAAATCCGCAATTGCCCTCACCATGGCGGCGGGCTGAACCATCACAGCGCCAGGAGTGAAGAGCCCCGATCTGAACGATCGCGTTCCGGTAAGGTCCTCGATCTCCGCCACATCGAGTAACTTGTGAGATTCACCCATTGACTGGAGCTGGGACGAGTACAACGCAAGATGCTCTGTGCCGGCCTCGGTCATGGCCACACTGTATTTTCCACTCGGATCGAAGATGTCCTTATCCCAACCATGCTCCTGCGCCATGCGGGCGTAGTGCTGGATAGCGGTGCGAGCGACCAAGATCTCGCTGCGGTTTTTTGCGGCGGCATCCACACCGAAATTGCCAGAGGCAATGTCGTGGGGCAAATCAATGAGGAACCCGGAATTGCGGCCGCTGGCACCGTTTCCGACGACATCGGCATCTATCACAACAACCGACAGTTTCGGATCAAGATCTGCCAACCTGACAGCGGCTGCCAGGCCCGCAAAGCCCGCGCCGATGATAACAACATCCGAATTGATGTTAGCATCAAGCGCGGGCTGTGGGGTCCTGGGAGGAAGCAGTGCCGTCCAGCCGGATTGCGCGCCGTGGTTGGGAAGGCGGCGCGCATGGAACGTCTTTTTGATCATCGTACGGATTCTTGCTTGACCAATGGGCCAAGCGCCTCCCTAAGCGCCGCAATTCGTTCCGCGGGCACGGGCCTGAAAGGCTTTCTCACAGGACCGCTGCCATAACCTGTAATCTCGGCCGCCGCGTAGGCGCTGGGGACATAGCCGCCGTAGTCGCCCTGCCAGAGCAGCGACATAATGGGCTCCAGAGCGCGCCACTGGGCCCGCACATCATCCCACCGTTTTTCCTTCGCGGCCTTGACGATTGCCACGCACGCACGGGGAGTAACGTTCGCGCCCCCCCAAATCAGTCCCGAACAACCGGCAAATAGGGAGAATGGCACGAGCGGATCGGCACCATTAAGGATTTCCAGGCCAGTCCCGATCAGCTTGACCTGTCCAGCCAAGTCTCCACTGCTATCCTTGATCGCACGGAACTCAGGAAGTTCGCAGAGCCTGCGAAGCAGGTCGGGGGTTATGCGTATACCGACTGCCTGGGGCACGTTGTATCCAATGATGGGCAGACCGACCTTGGCCACTTCGGCATAGAAGTCGAACACGCTGTCGTCATTCGAAGGGCCTTCGAAGAACGGCGGCAGGAGCATGGCACCGTCGGCGCCAGAATCCTTAGCGAACTTTGTTCTGTCGACCACATCGGAGGTGAGCAGCGCTGAGGTCTGGGCGATTACTTTTGCCCGTCCGGCAACAATGCGCGCACCGCGTTCGATCAGCGCCTTCGACTCGTCCGGCGACAGGTAAACATGCATACCGGTGCCGGAGCTGAACACGAAGCCGTCTATGCCTGCGGCCAGATACCGCTCCACGTGCTCCTCTAGGCGATTGAAATCGATGCGCCCGCTAGCGTCGAATGGCGTGGTGATTGCCAGATTTAGACCCTGGAAAGCGAACGATGACATTCAGAAACCTCCGTGTGAGCTGCCCAGGTCAACCCACAGGGTTTTAATCTGGCAATATTGGTCGTGTGCATGCAGGGATTTGTCACGGCCGCCGAAGCCGGATTGCTTGTAACCGCCGAATGGAGTGGCGGCGTCACCTTCTCCGTAGCAGTTGACGGTCACGGTTCCTGCTTTGATTGCACGCGCAGCCCTGAGCGCGCGAGTGCCGTCGCCAGCGAATACGGACGCCGCCAGGCCGTAGTCGGTCTCGTTCGCCAGCGAGACTGCCTCGGCAAGAGATTTCACCGCAATCACTGAGAGGATCGGCCCGAAAATCTCTTCCTTGACGTGCCTGCCTTCGTGGCGCTGGAATTCGATGATTGTGGGCTCGATTGTCGTCCCGTTTAACGCTTTCCCGCCGATGATCACTTTGCCGTCGTGGTCGAGATAGCTGCTGACCTTCTCGAAATGGGTCGTCGAGACAAGCGGTCCGATGCGGGTGTCCGAGTCCAGCGGGTCTCCCACAATCCAGGTCTTGCTGACTTCGACCAACCTCTCGAGCAGACGATCCTTGACGTCCTCATGGACAAACAGGCGAGAGATCGCCGAGCAGTTCTGGCCCATGTTCCAGAACGCGCCGTTGGCGATATGGGCGGCCACAGCATCGAGATCGGTGGCGTCATCCATGACGATGCACGGGTTCTTGCCACCCAATTCAAGCACGACTTCCTTCAGGTTGCTCTCAGAGGAGTACTTCAGAAAACGTCGGCCAGTGTCGGTGGAGCCCGTAAAGGAAATCGCATCGATCCCCGGATGGCGGCCGATTGGTTCGCCGACGTCGGGCCCATCACCTGTCACAACGTTGAAAACACCGGGCGGGACCCCAGCATCGAGCGCAAGTTCGGCCACTCGCAACGTTGTGAGCGACGTCTCTTCGGCAGGCTTAACAACGATGGTACACCCCGCTGCGAGTGCTGGGCCGATCTTCCAAGCCAAGGTCAAAAGCGGGAAGTTCCAGGGGAGCACGATACCGACCACGCCGATCGGCTCGCGAACGATAAGGCCAAGAGATGCGTCGTTCGCTGGCGCCACCTCATCATAGATCTTGTCGATTGCCTCCGCGTGCCACCTGAGGCTGTTTACCGCCTCGGGCACGTCGATGCTGATGCAGTCGCCAATCGTCTTCCCGCTATCGAGGCTCTCCATAAGTGCCAGTTCGGACGTATTCTCCTCAATGAGGGACGCAAGTCTGAGGAGAACCTTTTTGCGATTTGCGGGTGCAAGCTTCGACCACCGACCATCGTCAAGCGCCTGCCGGGCAACGACAACGGCTTTGTCCACATCGGCCGCCGACCCTGCCGGAAGCTTAGCCAAGACCTGGCCCGTCGCAGGGTTTCGAGTTTCAAACGTTTTACCGGATAGAGCAGGCGTCTGCACCCCATCAACGATCATCTTGGTCGGCAATCCGAGTGATTTGGCCTGCGTCTTGTAGTCGACTTTATCCAGCACTTCTTTCTCCCTCGTGTCACAAAGACATCGACAACACTGATCTTTTGAGTTCGACCTGTATGCCGCCGGCTGCATGCCCATCCTATCTCCGGAAAGACGGGAGCAAACTTTGCTGACCCAGCTGTCGAAACTGGCTCTGATGCGCAGCTTTGAGGAACGCTAGAGGCGTACAAACACTAAAACAACCGGATAAAAAGTTATGCGCAGCAGGCCTAAATGTTATCGAACTTAACCGGCTTCGTGCCGAAGCAGTGACCCTATCTGAGTGTCGGCATGCAGGCGTGAAAGGGAAGCCGGCGCAAGTGATCTCAACTGACGAAAGTTGACTCTCGCCGGGGGCCTCCCAAACCATCCGCGTGCTTGGCCATTGACAAAAAAGGCGTGGATGGGTCGTGCAAAATATACAACGGATGTGTCGCGACCATTCTACGGTGGTCAGTCAAAGCGTCGTACGATCGGTCGGTAGCCCCGTTGAAGGCAGCCTCCAACGACGCCGTTTCATCGCGTTCACCGTGCACATCGGCAAATGTTTGGCCGGATGCCGACACCAGCAAGAGCGAAAAGCCATGAAATTCAGCCACAGATTATCAATTGTCGATTCACATACAGCTGGTGAGCCAAGCCGATTTGTAGTTTCGGGTTTCCCGAGGATACCGGGTTCGACGATGGCCGAACAAATGGGCAATCTGATTAACGACTTTGACTGGATCCGCCGGGTGACGATGAACGAGCCCCGGGGGCACCGCGACATGTTCGGCGGTGTGATCGTACCCCCCGTCAATCCGACTTCACATGTCGGTGTCGTCTACATGGACGGCGGCCAGTTTTACAACATGTGCGGACATGCATCGCTTGGTCTATGCGCGATGCTGGTGGAGACTGGGCAGGTTCCACGAACCGGCTTGAAGACGGAAGTCCGATTAGATACGCCTGCCGGGCTGGTGGTTGGAACGGTTTCGACCAACGACGCGGGGGATGTGGAAGCGGTTTCCCTCATCGACGTCGCATCTTTTGCTTTCGCGCTGAATCAGTACGTCGATATTCCGCAGTACGGCAGAGTCCGCGTCGACTTCGGCTATGGCGGCAATATTTTTGTGATCGCTGAGGCGGCAGATCTAGGCTTCCAGTCCATAGACCCGGAGCATACGACCGACTTGATCAAGGCAGGCGTGGCGTTGCGCCAGGCAGCAAGGCAGCAATACCGTTTCCAGCATCCCGAGCAGCCCCATATTAACGGGATAGACCTTGCTATGCTGACGGCTCCGGCATCGAGTAGCGCCACGGATTCCCGTAACATCGTGATACTGGGCCAAGCCCAAGCGGACAGATCACCCTGTGGCACTGGCACTTGCGCGCGCATGGCTGTGGAGCACGCAAAGGGCAGGCTTGGAGTTCAAGAGCGTTTTAGACACGAAAGCTCCATCCGGACCTTTTTCGATGCCCGCATTCTTGAGGAAACAACGGTAGGTCCGCTGCCTGCCGTGATACCCGAAATCAGTTGTCGACCTTTTCTAACCGGATTTAGCGAGTTCGTCGTGGATCCAGACGATCCATTGGGGAATGGGTTCACACTTGGATAACACTTGGCGCGGCAACCAGTTGATCCGCCGATGTAAGGAGTCAGCCCGTGCGAGTTCCTCACCTCCAGAATCGTAACATATTCATTGCAGGGGAGGACCATACGTTCGCTTGTGATTTAACGAAATCCTTCGCAACAGCCGGTGCCAAGATCATTCGACCGGTCGATACGATCGAAGACGCTCTCGACTTCATCACCTCCTCAAAGTTGATCGACGGGGCAGTGCTGAGCGTGAACGATCAAGGCAGGGCCACTTTCGTAGCGGCCGAACACCTACGACGGCGGCGAATACCATGCATATTTGTGCTGGGTTTCAAAAGCTCCCCAATTCCTGATGAACTCAAAGGTATCAGGTACTTTGAGAAGCCGGTTGATTCTCACCAACTGGTTGGACTCATGGCAGAGCTGATTGCGGCTCAGATAACCGCCGGGTACGTCACCGGACAATGGATCTCTGCAAAGAACGAGAAGTCTGGGAACGTTCATAACCCACGGTTATCGGGGGCCCAGCAATACTCATTTGAAGACTGGCTGCTGAGCGCGTTATCTCGTGGCTCGGACCTCTCTGGTTCTGGACAGGAGTTGGACACCGATGAGGCAAGTTCCGGCCCCTATCGCGGAATTTTGCAAGAGACGTGCAAAGGCGAGCCTCGCCAGCTGCCACTAACGTACCCTCGGAAGGAGCAAATCATGCCGGTTATTCACATTGAAACGTTCAAATCAGACGACGACAAAAAAGCATATTTGGCAACGGAGATCACCAAGCTGTTCTGTGACAAGATGAACTTGAAGCCGGAGCAGATCCACGTGGTCTTTGATGAGTACGAGCCGAACAACTGGGCAACCGGCGGCAAGCTTTGGTCAAGGAAGTGAAGGCGATTCTGCTGATGCTTCCCTCAGCTCGTGGTTCCAGCTGTGTCCCGACCTCCAAAAAATGCGTTCTGTCTACCCCGAGATCCCATCGATAACATCGCCGACCAGAGGGCGACGCCGGCGACATCCATCAGCTATCTCGAACTTAGACCTTCGGGACAACGGAGGGCGCACATTTGGCCTCAGAGGTTGCAAGAGTTCCCACATCCGCAGCATTTGAGCGCGCCTCGATTGCCGCTTTGATGTCCCGTCGCGCCGACCCCATTCTTGTCTATGCGCTGCTCCCGGTTCGCTATTGGTCAGTTCATCGCTTCGATGCACAGGGCGAACCCATGCCGCCGCCGATGCACAGCGTAGCGAGACCCTTCTTGGCGCCGCGCCGGCGCATTTCGAAGACCAGCGTGTTGAAGATGCGGGCACCCGAAGCACCGATCGGATGGCCGATGGCGATGTCGCCGCCATTGACGTTGACGATCGAGGTATCCCAGCCCATGTCCTTGTTGACGGCGCAGGCCTGGGCGGCAAAGGCCTCGTTGGCCTCGACAAGATCGAGATCGCCGATCGACCAGCCGGCCCTGGCCAGGGCCTTGCGCGAAGCGGGAATGGGTCCGGTGCCCATGATCTGGGGATCGACGCCGGCGGTGGCCCAGGACAACGATACGCGCCAACGGGGGTGATGCCGCGCCTGACGGCTTCCGCTTCGCTCATCAGCAATGCGCCGGCGGCGCCGTCGTTGATGCCGGAGGCGTTGGCGGCGGTCACCGTGCCGTCCTTGTCGAAAGCCGGCTTCAGCTTGGTCATGGCGTCGATCGTGGCGCCGTGGGGGATGTACTCGTCCTGGTCGACAATGGTGTCGCCCTTCTTGCCCTTGATGGTGACGGCGACGATCTCGTCCTTGAACTTGCCGGCCGCCTCGGCCTTGTTGTGCGAGGCGACCGCGAACTGGTCCTGATCGTCACGGGTGATCTGGAACTGGCGCGCTACGTTTTCCGCCGTGTTGCCTATGTGATAGCCATTGAAGGCATCCCACAGAAGTCGCCCATCTTGACGGCGGCGCGCAGGTGCTGGGCATGCGTCGAAAGCGACATCGATTCCTGCCCGCCGGCGACGATCACCTTGGCATCGCCGGTGGCGATCTGCTGCATGCCGAGCGCAATGGCGCGCAGGCCCGAGCCGCAAACCTGATTGAGGCCGCAGGCGGTGGTTTCCTTGGGCAAGCCGGCATTGATCAATGCCTGGCGGGCCGGGTTCTGACCCTGCGCCGCGGTCAGCACCTGACCAAGGATGACCTCGTCGACCTCGGCGGGTTCGACACCGCCACGCGACAGCAATTCCTTGATGACGACGGCACCGAGCTCATGCGCCGGCGTGGCGGCGAAGGTACCGTTGAAGGACCCGACGGCCGTGCGTACGGCACTGGCAACAACGATGGAATTGCTCATGATGGCTTCCTCTATTTTCGAACTGAGCCTTGGCTCCGGCTGGCGCCAAGCCTCAATTGACGATCGTTGCTTCGGTGGCATTGCGGAGTTCACTGTCGGTAACACCTTCTGCCAGTTCCACCACCTTGAGCCCGCCCTCAACGACGTCGAGCACGCCAAGGTTGGTGATGATCCGATCGACCACGCGCTTACCAGTCAGCGGCAGGGTGCAGCCTTCAGCACCTTGGACTCCCCGGGCTTGCCGGTGTGATCCATGACCACCACCACCCGCTTGAACCCAGCGACCAGGTCCATCGCCCCGCCCATGCCTTTGACCAGCTTGCCTGAGATCATCCAATTTGCCAGATCGCCGTTCTCGGCAACCTCCATCGCGCCGAGAATCGCCATGGCGGATCCTGCCGCCGCGGATCATTGCGAAGCTCTGCGCCGAGTCAAAGAAGGCCGAATGCGTAGTGCGGTCACCGTCTGCTTGCCGGCATTGATGAGATCTGCATCGACCTGATCCTCAGTCGGAAACGCCGATATGCCCAGCGGCATCTCGTCGAATGTTGCTTCTCCAAGCTCAAGCAGTTCCGCCGGGTCGCAACCCGCTTCGAGAAAACCGCCCGCAACTACCGCGCCGTTGTCACTCTCGCGGCTATCGTCCTGTGGTTGCGGTAGATGTCCACACGGCCTAGCGCACACAAAGCGGGATCACTGACCGGTCAAACTGGCGTTCGTTGAACATCGCAGCCCTCCGAAATTCGTCGAGAGGCTGCGTGCCACACAGCCCGGCCCCAAAATGTTGCAACAGGTCTTTCAACTAATTTTACAGTATCTTTGCGATCGCCAAGCGCTGACAGTGGTACTTCACCGCAAGGTCTGAGATCAGCGCGGACTACGCTCGAGCCGCCGCACAGCAAGCAATGTCGGAGTCAAAAGCCCATGGCAAGAAAAGCGCTCATCTTGGTTGAAGGTCATAGGGGTAATGGTCCGCTCCACGTCCAAGCGGCTCAGCGTCTTGGCCTTCATCCAATTACGCTAGCGGCTGATCCGGCTCAGTACGGATATCTTGCGGCGGACAGCATTGAGGCTATTCGTGTTGATACAAGCAATCTCGATGCGCTGATCCGCGAATGTTCCCGGCTGCGTGCTGCGTATGACATTACTGGCATTACTGGCTTTGCGGGCGACGACGAGTCAGTCCCTGCGACAGTCGGCAAGCTCTGCCAGCACTTCGATCTACCGGGACCCACCCCCGCATCGATTGAACGATGCTGCGACAAATTCGTTCAGCATCAGGTTCTCGCGGAGGCCGGCGTTCCGGTACCTGCTTATCGCGTGGCAGCAAATGCAACGGAGGTGGAAAGCTTTGCCACGGAGATCGGCCTGCCGGTAATTCTTAAGCCACCTGCAGGGAGCGGCAGCATCGGTGTCCGTTTGTGCCGCAATGTCGATGAGTTGGCCGATCATACGACCTATCTGTTAGGCGGGAAAATATGGCGTTCTTCCCCGAGAATACTGGTAGAAGAATTCGCACAAGGCCCGCATTATAGCATTGAAATAATGGGAACTGAGGTCATTGGGATTGGCGTCCTTGACTTCTGCAGCCCCCCCCATTTCGTCTATCGTGATCTCACCTATCCGGCCGTGATGACCGATGAAGATTATAATCGTATCACCGATGTTTCACTGAGCTGTTTGCGAGCTCTCGGCCTTGGCTGGGGGCCGACGAACATTGAACTCCGGTGGACGAAGCGTGGCCCAGTCGTCATTGAAGTCAATCCGCGTCTTGCGGGTTCGCCCGCTCCTGAACTGGTTCAGCTAGCTTATGGTGTCGATCTCGTCACCGAGCACATCAAGCTTGTGATCGGTGACGAATGGAATTTACGCAGAAGCAATTCGCAGACTGCGGTCGCGTGGTGGCTGGTTGCTGATCGTGATGGCACGCTCGAGTACTTCGGTGGCGAGAGTCTGGCGGCTACTGTACTAGGTGTCGCCGAGGTCAAATTCTACATTGAATCCAAGACGCCGATCATCAGGAAAGGCGATTACCGAGACTGCATCGGACACGTCATCGCCGCATCACCTTGCCCCGCTAAGACCGAGACCATACTTCAGCGTGCTTCAGATTTAATCGATTGGTCGATCACACCATTTCCGAACGTTTGCGAAAAGGGATAGTCCGCGGCTCTTCTCCGCACCTACGCAGGCGAGTAACGATGTTTCCGAACCGTCGTTCGGGAGGTGTGCCTCGTCCTCAGATTGAACGAAGCGGCTGCTGCATTTTGGTGTGTAGGTTTGCGGATGAGGCTACTGTTTTGAAGGATTGCGGCTGTTGAAGCGCAATCTTGAAGAACAGGAGATGAGATGGCCGAGTTAAACCTCTGCGCCGACCAGATCGACGCACCCGAACGAGACCGCGCCCCCAACGTGCTCCTACCTGCTGCAAATCGCCATGCTTGGCGGCTATCTCGCCCGCAAACATGATCCGCCTCCCGGTAACATGGTCGTCTGGCGCCGCATGACCGCATGACCCGCTTGCACGACATTGCCTGTGGGATCTCCGTAGATCGCCGACGATGTGAGTAACCGGAAGCTTCACCGGATGGATGCGTTGCGGATGCCGAGCGGGACGGAAAGGTCGCTTCTTCGGCGAGCTCGATTGCGGATTACCGACGCGACGCCGGCCGCGATCCAATCAACTGCGTGGACATTGCTCTTCATCCCTATTTGTTGATGATCTTGAAGGTGTGAAGGGCTTGGCCGCCTTCCAGTCACGTGGGCATCAAACCATGCAATGATGCTGTCACGGCCCTCTTTGACTTCGTGTGAATGACTGCGCGAAAGCACATGGCCGGAGTTGTCATCCGCAAGACGACTATTCGAGCGAGGCGGCCAGTCGCCCATCTCCGAATTGTTATGCTGAGCTCGTCCGCACGCGAATGATTCCAATGCCATCGTCAATCTCAACTCTCGTGCCAAGCGCCTCCGAGAGCTCCTGAACTCTCTCCAGAATGGCATACCCTTGCGCTGCCGGAGCCAAACGGGGAACTCCGCGGTTGGCAAATCTGGCACGGCGACGGAGTTCAATCGGATGGAGCCGTATCTCAGCCAACTGGTTTTCTTCAAATCGGCTTACGCTGATGACGCTCTCGTAGAATTCTGCGTCGCGAAGGGGTAGGAATCCTTCTGCCGACGGATATCCTATAGCCATTTCATGAGCACTTACCTCTGCATCGGTATGAAGCCGAGGATCTTTGCCGTGTGTTTCGAACATGTCGGCCCCGACGGGAGACCTCAGGTCCTGATTCAAGAAATTACCCAAGGCATAGAAGATGGGCCGGCCTTTGTAGATCTCAATGCCCCTGACATGGTGCGGTCCGTGATTAATATATACATCTGCTCCGGCGTCGATCAGTTTGCGCGCAAATGACTGTTCATAATCAGCCGGTTCGCGGCTAAACTCCCCCGGCTCGTGGCCATGGTTGGTGGCAATGCAGAAATCGCTGAACTGCTTTCCCTGACGCACGTTGCGCAAAATGTTGGCTAGATCTCGCGCATTTAGTTCGAAGCTGTAACCTGGCTTTTCCCCGGCTTTGAACACTATCTCCCCAAATGGCCATGGAATAACGACACGCGAAGCATCGTTGGGGGGGGAGAATACCAAGGAAGGGCCTCTCGCACCGCCTTTAAGTTTTTAAGCATTTCAGGCGAGACGACGATGCTTTTCGCCAAACGGAGGGGGTTAAGCCCAGGTCTGCCCGGGGCCTCGCCGGCAGGCTCGCACGCACGAGCCATCGGCTCGAAGGTGGCGGCAAAGGAAATCAACGCCACTCTGCCACGCGGAGTTTCCAGATACCGAGCGGCGCCGGCTTGAGCCAGATTTTCGCCGGCGCCGGCATGAACAATTTGGTTGTCATCTAGGGCGCGACTTGTCTCCCGCAGACCCTCAACCCCCCAGTCAATCGTATGATTATTCGCGCGGCTGACGATATTGAATCCCATCGCTTTCAGGTCAGGCCCCACTTCTGGAACACTGACCAAATAGGCTCCCCCATACTCTGCCTGAGGACATCCCTTGGATTGAACGTCCAAGATGTTGGTCTCCAGATTCCCGAAAACCACGTCGTTGCCGTCAAAGACCTTTAGGACTTCATCGAGGCCCGGATAATAGCCTTTCTTGACAGGTCGCCCGTAAAGAAGGTCGCCGACGGCCGCCATTGTAAATCCATCACCAACGTTCGTCGCAATGGATCCGACCTCGTCAAACCCATCGTCCTTAATAGGATCGTGGACACCATTTGCGCGCGGATCTTTTTCCATAAACTTCTCACTTTTACTATGCTCTAATATTGTTCCGTTTTGCGTCCAGCCTCTTTATTTCACGACAGAGGCATGTATCTAGATGACCGGAGCGCGTCGATCGCCGGCATTTACCTTCGAGTGCTTCCAGGCATCTGCAGCGGGGGCGCGCACATGACATGCCACGACGCGTCCGTCCGCCAGTGGAACCAAAGGCGGCACGTCGATGCGGCAACGCTCGACAGCGAGCGGGCAGCGCGGGTGGAACGCGCACCCAGTTGGCGGATTGATGGGGCTCGGCACTTCGCCCTCAACCGGAGCCCCAAGCCGAACGCGCGTGGGATCCGGCACCGGAGCTGCCGCAATCAGTGCCTCGGTATAGGGATGGACCGGTTTCCCGAAGAGCGCCTCGCTCGGGGCGAGCTCCACGATCCGGCCCAGGTACATCACGGCAACGCGATGCGCTATGTGCTCCACGACGCCAAGATCGTGCGAGATGAAGACGAAGGCGATGCCCATCTGCTGCTGGAGATCCAGAAGCAGATTCAGGATCTGCGCCTGTACGGAGACGTCAAGGGCGGACACCGCTTCGTCGGCGATGATGAGAGAGGGGTTGAGCGATAGGGCGCGTGCAATGCCTAGACGCTGGCGCTGACCGCCCGACAATTCGGACGGGAGCCTGTGCATCATCTCCGGCGACATTCCGACTTTTCGGAGAAGGTCCGCCGCGAGTGCCTGACGCTGCTTCCGGCTGAGACGCTCAAAGTTCTCGATAGGCTCTCTAATAATCTCTCCAGCGGTAAGGCGTGGATTGAGCGACGAGTAAGGATCCTGGAAGATCATCTGCATCTGACGGCGCCAAGCGTGAAGCGCGTCTTTCTTGAGACCGGCAATGTCGGTTCCGTCGATCAACACGCGGCCAGCTGTCGGTTGCATGAGCCGCATGAGGAGCCGCGCGACGGTGGACTTGCCACAACCGGATTCACCGACGATGCAGAGCGTCTCACCCGCCTCGACGGAAAAGGATACATCCTCCACCGCCCGGATCACCGGGACGTTTTTCTTCAAAATGCCTGAGCCGAGCGGATAATGCTTGGTCAGATGCTCGACTTTCAGCAAAGGATTGTTCATGCGCCCATCACCTCTTCAGCGCGCCAGCAAGCTGCCGCGTGATCCGGCCTGACATGACGCAGAGCTGGTGTCTTCTCGCGGCAGATCTCTATGGCGAACGGGCAGCGAGGCGCAAAGCTGCAGCCGACAATAGGCTCGCGCAGGTTTGGCACGATGCCGGGGATTTCCGGAAGGCGGCGCTGACGGCCTCGCCGCGGATCAGGCACCGATCGCATCAGGCCCTGGGTGTAGGGGTGCGCGGGACGCGCAAACAGATCTATCACGTTCGCTTGTTCAACGATCCGGCCGGCATACATGACAATGACGCGTTGGCATGTCTCGGCTACAACGCCAAGGTCATGCGTGATGAACATCACGGCCGTTCCCATGCGCTCTTTCAGATCGACGATGAGCCGCAGGATCTGCGCCTGGATTGTGACGTCAAGCGCGGTCGTCGGCTCGTCGGCGATCAATAATTCCGGCGAGCAGGCGAGAGCCATGGCGATTATGGCGCGCTGGCGCATGCCGCCCGACATTTCATGCGGATAGTTGTTGACGCGGCGCTCGGGGTCCGAGATGCGGACGAGACGCAGCATCTCCTCGGCTTTTGCCGTTGCAACGGACCGGGAGGCCTTGGTGTGGATCTGTACCGCCTCGGCGATTTGGTGGCCGACGGTATAGACCGGGTTCAGGCTCGTCATCGGCTCCTGGAAGATCATGGCGATCTGGTCGCCGCGGATCTTCCTCATCTCCCGATCGGACAGCTCAAGCAGGTCGCGTCCGTGGAAGCGGACCTCGCCACCGACAGTCCTGGCGGACAGCTTCGGCAGCAGGCGAAGGATCGAGAGAGCGGTGACGCTTTTCCCGCATCCGGACTCGCCGACGACCCCAAGCGTTTCGCCCTTCTTGACCTGGAAGCTGATGCCGCCCAGGGCGCGGGTGACGCTGTCTTCGTCGTAAAAGTGTGTCTCAAGGTCTCGAACGTCGAGAAGTACGTCGTCCTCTGCAGATCCTCGCATCAGCATGTCAGCGTCTCCGCTTCGCGCGGGGATCGAACATGTCGCGCAAACCGTCGCCGAGCAGGTTGACGGCAAGCACTGTGACGGCAAGGCAGATACCGGGGGCGAAGATCGTCAACGGTGCGATGGCGAGATACAGGCGCGAACTGGCAATGATGTTACCCCAGCTCGGAATGTCGGGCGGCACGCCCACGCCGAGGAAACTCAGCCCCGCCTCTGTCATGATCGCGCTAGCGCAGACAGTAGCGCCCTGGACCATCAGCGCCGGAATGGTACTCGGCAGGATATGTCGCCACAGCACCTTCGGCAGGCGCGCACCTCCGCAGAGCGCGGCCTCCACATAGGGACGCTCGCGAACGCCCAGAACCACCGAGCGAACCAGCCGCGCGACGCCTGGTGTCTCGGGGATCGCGATGGCGACGATGAGGATGGCGATGCCGGGGCCTGTCAGAGAAATGAGCGCAATTGCCAGTAGAATCGTCGGGATCGACATCAGGCCATCCATGACCCGCATGACGATATTGTCGAAGCTGCGGCTGTAACCTGCGATGACACCGATCAGGAGCCCGACCACGGCCGCGCTTGCAGCCGATAGCAGCCCGACTAGGAGGGAGATGCGGGCACCGAAAATGGTTCGCGCAAACACATTCCGGCCCAGATGGTCGCTCCCGAACCACATTTCGGCGGAAGGCGGCTGGAGGCGTTTGAATGGATCCATGTTCACCGGATCTCCGGCGTAAAGCGGGGCAGCGAGCGCCAGAATGATCAACACCGACAGCAGGCCGCCGCCTGCAAGAACGAGCGGATGCCGGCTCGCCAGACGGCGAAGGTCAGACAGTCGCAGCCGCCTCATCGGGGCGGCTTCAACTGGTGCGGAGAGGAGGGTCATATCAGTACCGGATTCGGGGATCGATCAGCGTATAGGCTAGATCGACCGCGAGATTGATAAGCACGTACAGACCCGAAGTCAGGATGAGTACGCTCTGGATTATGGGATAGTCGCGGTTGTTGATCGCATCGACGACCAGACGACCGATGCCGGGTATGTTGAACACCGTTTCCGTGAGGACAACCCCGCCGATGAGCCAGGCAAAGCTGAGGCCGATGACGGTTAGGATCGGGACGCCGGCATTCTTCAAGGCATGGTGGAAAAGCATGGCATAGGATGAAGCGCCCTTGGCGGCGGCGGTTCGCATATAGTCTTCCGAGAGGACCTCGAGCATGCTTGCACGAGTGATTCGAGCAATGAACGCAATGAAGCCGAGACCCAGAGCCACGGTGGGCAGGATCAGGTGCACAAACCAGGACTCGAGGCCCTGGTTAATCGGGACGTATCCTTGAACCGGCAGCCAGCGCGCCCTAATGGCGAAGAAGTAGATGAGGAAATAGCCGATGACGAAGATAGGGACTGAGTAACCAAATGCCGAAAACGCGGCGAGGAGGCGGTCGACGACCCCCCCAGTTCGCCACGCGGCAAGAATGCCGAAGGAGACCCCGACCCACACCGAAAGGATCATCGTCAGGATCGACAGGGAAAGGGTGGGCTCAAGCCGCTGCGAGATGAGCTCGAGAACCGGTCGCCCGGAAAAGATTGAGATGCCGAAATCGCCGCCGAGCATCTCCCGGACCCAACGAATGAACTGAATTGGCATAGGATCGTTCAGGCCCAGCTGTTCGCGGATACCGGCAATCATCTCCGCGGTGGCCGACTTGCCGGCGATGATCGCAGCCGGGTCGCCCGGCGCCAGCCTGAGAAGCAGGAAGACGAACATCCCAACCATCGCCATGACGGCGATGGCCGACACTATCCTGCGTAGGATGTAGGTCGTCATTACGATGCCTTCTGCATGTTCCACATCGGTCTGATATTCGGAATCCCAATGAGACCCGAGAGCGCCTTCCGGTGCAAAATTGGCGAGGCCTGCTGACCCAGCCTCACGTCGCCGACAAAGTCCCACCATACTCGTTGCATCCCACGTGCCAGCGCCTTGCGCTCGTCGAGCGTTTCGACATCTGCCCATTTGGCTCGAAGGGTCTCAAATTCGTCGTTCTTCGGCCAGCCGAACCATCCCTTATCGCCATTTGCGAGGAGGAAGGATGTGGTGAGCGGATTACCGAGGGAATAATCCGCCTCGTCCGTGACGAAGATGCTCCAGCCTCCGCCTTCAATAGGCCCCTTGTTCGCGCGGCGAGCGACAATACCCCCCAGTCACTCGGGGCAAGCTCCGCATTGACCCCAATCTTTCTCAATGTGTTTGCCAGGAGCTGAGAAATATTGTTGTATTCGGATACGTTCGTGGCTTGGAGAACGACGACCTTTTCGCCGGCGTATCCGGCTTCCTTCAGGAGTTCCTTGGCTTTTTCCGGGTCGCCACCCTTTTTGAACCACCCCGTATTTTCGTCATTTGACACCGGCGTCTCGTTGCCAAATATCGAGGTAACAGTGCGGCTGTATTTCGGGTCGGGGGAGACGACACGCAAAAACGCCTCTTGATCGATGAGGTGAAGCATCGCTTGGCGCGCCTTGACGTTGTTGAATGGCTTTTGTAGATGATTCATACGCAAGACGTAGTCACTGCCCGCCTTGTCTAGAATCGTGAGTTGTAGGTTCGGATCACTTTCAATTTCAGAAAGAAGATCCATCGGCGGCGATTGGAGGTAATCAATCTCACCCGCTTGCACGGCTGCAAACGCAGTCTGCTGATCGGCGATATTATTCCAAATGACGCGGTCAACATTGACGATCTTCCCACCCGCCAGTCCGTTAGACGGTTCCTTGCGAGGTAGGTATTTTTCGTTACGGTCGTAGGTGAAGCTCGCGCCCGGCTTAGCGAGAGCATGGTTAAACCTAAATGGCCCCGATCCGATATTCGCTGTTACCTGTTCAGTTGCGGGAAGGTTTGCGTCCTTTTCACGCATCATGAACATGCACGGCGTTGCGATGTCCGCGAGAATATTGATCAAAAGCCCTAACGGCTCCTTAAGCGAAATCGTGAACGTTTTGTCGTCCTTCTTCGAGATATCCGCGGTTCGCGCCATGATCAGCTGGCCGCCGGGAGTCACCTGGGCCCAGCGACGGATCGAGGCAACGCAGTCCGCTGCGGTAACGGGCGTGCCGTCGTGCCAGCCTAAGCCATCTCGCAGCTCGAAGGTATAGGTCATCTTGTCGTCGGAAACGCCCCATTTGCCGATCATTTGCGGCTGCGGCATAAACTTGGAGTCGAGAGCGAAGAGCGTGTCGTAAACCGCCGCCCCATGGTCGGCAGTTATGTTAGCCGTCGTAAGGGTTGGATCGAAGACGCTGAGATCACCGTTTTTCACCATCCGGACCGTCCGCGCATCGGTCGTCTGCGCCCGCAGGACCGACGGAATTGATAAAGCTGTTCCGGCGGCCACGCCGAACTTAATGAGGTCGCGTCGAGAGATTGTCATGTTCCAGTTCCCCTTTGAGGCATTGGCGTAGCAAATCCGCGCTTATTGGGTGTTGTCTCCACCACGGGCAAATGAAGACACCTGACCGGATGGCGACATTTGGAACCGTAGCCCGTTGAGCAAAGAAATTTCGCTCAAAACGGTTCGATTCTGAAATGCGAGCTGCAGAAGACGGCGTGGTTTGAAACGCATCGACCCGCTCCTCGTTAGCTTCGACCACATCGAGATCCAAAGGGCCTGGACGATCGGCACCTGGCAGGCTTCTCTGATTGGGGTTTGAGGTCAAGCTCCTCCTGCTTTCTTTCCCGGTCGTTGTCGCTCCGTGGGTCACTCGCTTCTCTTCGCGGTCGGCGCAGGGCCGCATGATGGGGTCAGTAGAGCGAGGCGTCTCAATCTGTTGAACGACCGTGGGAACCCGAAACCACTCCTTCTTCATTTGTCCGTTGTCCACTTCATCTGACACGGGACCGGCTCCTTGCCGTAGCGGAATTCTGTCGCATCAACCCACATGCGATCAGGATGACGGCGAGTTTGCAGCCAACCGCGACCCGGGCCCCCGCCATACCGCGCCGCTTGGCGACGTTCATGCCCCACGCGGCAGGCTCGACCACTTTTTACTGCGCACAAGCAGTGTGTGGGCCGCTTCGTAGAGGGAAGTACGGGCAAGCTCGTCGCCGCAGCAGCTGACTTTGCCCTGGATGTCGGTCTCACCGGTCTGGTAGCGCGCGGGGTCAGGCCCAGATGCGCGCCGACATTCCTCGAACGGCTGAAACCGCTCCGGCCGGTCGATCGTGGCCCGGAAGGCGACCGCGGTGATGGGTCCGACGCCGCGAACGCTCATCAGCCGCCGACCAAGTGGTGGCTACTCGATGGCTTCGCAACATAAACTATAGTGGCCGCTCTGCAATTTCAGTTGCGACTTTTTCATCTAAAGGAGTATCGTAGGTCATCAGAATATAGCCCAATATCGAATAGAAGCCGACGGTCGCGATGAGGTCGAATACGGCTTGTCTTCCCATAGTTGCGGAAAGTGCGGCTTCGAGATCTGACGGCAAATGTGCTCCATCGAAAAGTGCATCGACAGCTCTGGCGATGAGCCCATCCTCGCCATCGGGCGAGTCCCACATAGCTCGAATTCGGACATCCGAAATGCCAAGGGCACGAGCGCGGCTTACGTGGTGGATCCATTCATAGGCCGAGCCTATTCGTTTCGCAGCCCGAAGGATAACGAGTTCGGACCGCACAGGGCCAAGCGCACTGTCTTTAACGATATGTTGCCGTAGGGGAGCCCATGCTTTCAGCAATGCCGGGTGATGAGCCATCGTGCGATAGACGTTCAGTGCACCGGCAAAGCCACCTTTCATATTCTCGATTTCTGCCGGCCAGTGTTCGTCGGTTACAGGCGAACAAGGACATGTCGTCATCAGAGAGTCTTTCATTGCATGGGCCAAGCCCGCCCTAACTTGCTACGGCTGCATTTATAGCGGCCGCCAGGCGATCAACAATTAAATCAATTTGCTCGGGCTGAATTACGTAGGGGGGCGCAATCAGCACATGATCGCCATATATTCCGTCGATGGTGCCGCCCATCGGGTAGCACATTAGGCCCCGCTGCATCGCTTCCTTCTTAACCCTTGAATGAATTTTGCGCGCTGGATCGAAAGGCTGCCGGGTGTCCTTATCCGCCACAATTTCCACGCCACGGAATAGACCGCGGCCGCGAATGTCACCGACGTGGGGTGATTGACCGAGCGCCGCATCAAGTCCGGCCTGAAGGCGTTCGCCCATCGCGATAACGTTTACCATGATTTCCGGACGCTTCAAGATTTCAACCACCTTGCTGGCTGCCGCCGCAGCAATCGGATGACCAATATAGGTATGTCCATGTTGGAAAAGGCCAGAGCCTTCCGAAAACCCACGGTAGATTTTCTCAGACAGCATCACTGCGCCAATCGGCTGGAACCCCCCGCCCAAACCCTTCGCAATGGTCACTAGGTCGGGAACTACCTCTTCCTGTTCCAGAGCGAAAATTGTTCCGGTGCGACCCATTCCACACATTACTTCGTCGAGGATCAGCAAGATGCCGTACTTGTCGCAGAGCTGCCGGATCCGCTTGAAGTAGTCCGCCACAGGTCCCACGGCACCGAGCGTCGCACCTACCACCGGTTCGGCTACGAAAGCCATGACCTTGTCGATACCCAACTCAAAGATTTTCGCCTCAAGCTCGGCGGCGAGTCGATCGGCGTAGGCTTCCGGTGTTTCGTCCGCCTGCATGTCTCGATATCCATAGCAGGGGGAGACATGATGGGTTTCCGGTAGAATCGGCTCAAACAGCGCGCGGCGCCAGGCATTCCCACCAGTAGCCAGTGCACCAATTGTATTTCCGTGATAGCTCTGTCGGCGTGCAATGATATGTCGTCGCTGCGGTTGGCCAATTTCGACGAAGTACTGACGCGCCATTTTGAGAGCGGCCTCGACAGCTTCGGAACCGCCTGAAACGAGATAGACGTAGTCCAGCCCCTTCGGCGCTACCTCAACCAATTGTTCAGCAAGCTGTTCAGCCACATCAGTTGTGAAGAATGACGTATGAGCATAGCTGATGCGACCCATCTGCGCCTTCATCGCTTCAAGGACTTCTGGATGATTGTGACCAAGGCAACTTACTGCGGCGCCGCCCGACCCATCTATGTAGCTTCGCCCACTATTATCCGTAATGTAGATTCCCTCTCCTGCTACGGCTCGTGGAAGATTTGTACCGATCATTCGATGGAGGATTTTGGTCATTAAGATGTCTCAAAGTTTTGGGGTATGCGACGTCGGTTTTAGCTCGCTTCGGTCAGAGGGCGGGGTCCACAACTTCAGCTTGCGCTGGCACCACGACGCATGTGCCATCCCACGCATTATCGGCAGAACCGTAAGAATGACCGTCCGCATTATGCCCAACCGCTTGAACTACACCGAGGTGATCGCCTCCCACCGCACTCACCCCAAGACCGGGCCAGCGCATTCGGAGCGAGGCGATCGCCTCGGGCCCCACCTCGTCATGAGCGCATACACCGCTTTCCGACATATTCACCCTCGGCATACGGAGCGCTTCGCCCAAGCTGACTCCACGGTCGACTACATTTATGATCGCCTGAACGATTGCGCCGGGGATAAGCTCGCTGCCTGCGGCACCGACGGAGAGGATCACGCGGTCACCGCGGGTGACGATTGCCGGTGACATCTCTGTTACGTCACGAGCGCCAGGTGCCGGATCGCTGCTCATCCGATAGCTTTTTGCGGGAAGCAGGCCGAACGCCGCATCTGTCGCGCGGAGCCCAAAATGAGGACCTATTGACATGGTCAGCGCCACCGTCGCGCCCTGAGCATCGAGCGTCGAAAGATGTGTAGTATCTTTCTGCTCCGTCGCCCTGATAGTCGGCGCCACGGACTGCGCAACGGTGCGCGAATTGTCGAGCAGGCATGCCGTAATCTCCGCAGCGCGGGCGGCAATGAAGTCGGGGGCAATCAGTGTCTCGAACGCGTGCCCAGCCAGCTTGGGTTCGAGCGAGCCGAGGCGTTGGGGCCGGTCTGCAAAGCAGGTTTCGATGACAGCGATCAAACGGCAGGCTTCGGCGCCCGTCAGATTATCGGCAAAAGGAGGCAGGCGATCCAAGATGGACAGCATTTCAATAAGGGTGTGGCCCCAGCCCTGACGGCCAATTGTGGTGACCTGACAGTCACGGAAGCTGGCGTGGAGGATCTCGCCGTCCAGAGCTGCGTTAGCTGCAAGATCGTCAGCGCGCCAATATCCGCCACGGGCACGAACTCCTTCTGCCAAATTTCGAGCGGTCTCACCGCTGGTGATTGCTGCAGCACCGCATTCACCGAAAGCTCGCAGCAACGCTGAAAGATGGCCATGACGGAAACGGGCCGGTGGTCGAGCATCATCGAGATAAGGCCCGGCACCCCCCTTCGCCAGTGCGGCGGCATTCTGAGCCCAGGCAGCAGCAAGGTGATGTGGCGCGATAAAACCCTCTTCAGCCAGCCGCGCCGCCGGCGCAGCTACTACAGAAAGAGACAGCCGGCCATGCTCTGCGTGCAATTTTTCCAGCGCCTGTGGCAAGCACGGGATCGCGGCGAAAGCTAATGGTCCAGCGCCTAGCGTTTCGGGTAAGCAAGAAGGAATCGTGCTCGCCCCATCGATGGCGGCAAAACGTCCTTCACGTGTCCGCAGTACAATTTGGCACCTTCCTAATAAACTTGCATTCGCAGGGTCGGCAACACACATCGCCAATGCAGCCGCCACTGCCGCGTCCGCCGCCGTGCCACCCTGCCGCAGCATCTCGGCACCAGCTTCTGTCGCAGCGGGCGCGCCGGTCGCGACGACACCGCCCCGGGTAGTTTGATGAATGCTCAACATAAAAGTACCCCAACTTTTTCCTGAACTCCGCGGATCGAGGGCACGCTAGCCGTCGCCCGACGCAGAGTTGAATCTCAATACTCGGTTCCTAGACGGAATTCGGGAAGCATGACCTATGGCAACGCAACGTTTGCGTCAAAGTGCTGACAATGTTGAAATGGGTCCCACAAATGGCGGTCTCGGTTGACTTGTTGTTACTTTTGTAACGCTCCTAAGGACTGTGGTGGATAGGTCATAGCCTCTGTTCTCGCTGCACATAGCAAAGTCACTGCAATGCCTCTCCGCAGTGGACTGACAATAGGTAAGATAGAAGTCTGAGCCAGGCTCGTTGCCACTACGTGCAGACCACAATTTAATCAATAACACTTTATAGACAATTAGATGCGCCGTGAAAGTGTTGCTGTTGCAATAGGAGCGCGGTCACTTGTACGGGTCGTGCGATGAATGAAATGCAGGCGAGACTAAGAGCCACGGTGAGAAGGCTCAAGTGCCCCCAAGGTCGAGGCCCTCGCAATCGGTATATATCCTTGGGCCGGCAGCCAGCGGATGACGGCGATCATCACCGCCATGGCCGAGGCGGCGATGATCGCCGCGGGGTCGCCGGGCGCCGGCCTGAGAAGCAGGAAATCGAAGATCCCGACCATCTGCCCTGACAGCCACGGTCGACACCAATCTGCGAAGGATGTAACCGGCCATTTAGGCTCAGGCCTTCTGCATGTTCCACATCGGGATGATCGCCGGCATGCCGATGAGGCCGGTCAGAGTCTTCCGTCGCGCTATTGGCGCGATGTATTTTCCCAGCCTCACATCGCCGACGAAGTCCCACCAAATCCTTTGCATCCTGCGGGCTAGCGCCTTGCGCTCCTCCCGTGTTGCGACGTCAGCCCATTTGGCCCTTAGCGTCTCATATTCGTCGCTCTTCGGCCAGCCGTACCAAGCCTCGTCGCCATTGGCGGCTAGGAGCGGGTCTGTTAGAGGATTGCCGAGGGAGTAATCCATTTCCGTGGTAATGAACATGTTCCAGCCGCCGTCCTCAACGGGGCCTTTGTTTGCCCGGCGGGTGCTGACGCCGCCCCAATCGCTCGGCGCGAGCTCGGCGTTGACTCCGATCTTCTGCAGCGCGGCCGCCAATAGCTGCGAGGCATTGTCGCCCTCGTGCCAGTCCGTCGGGGCGAGAATGACGACCTTCTCGCCGGCGTATCCAGCCTCCTTGAAGAGCTGCTTGGCCTTTTTCGGATTGCCGCCCTTCCTATACCATCCCGTGTTTTCATCGTTGGAAGCTGGGCTGGTGTTTCCAAAGATCGAGGTGAGGTCACTGGAATATTTCGGATCAGGGGCCATGACGCGCATGAACGCCTCCTGGTCAATCAGGTGAAGCACAGCTTGACGCGCCTTGACGTTGTCAAACGGCGGCTGCAGGAAATTCATGCGCACGAGCGCGTCCTGACCCGCCTTGTCCAGAATCTGAAGTTCAAGGTTAGGATCGCTCCCGACCAATGAGTAAAAGTCTGCCGGGGGCGTCTCCAAGTAATCGATCTCACCCGCTTGTAAGGCCGCCATCGCCGTCTGCTGGTCGGCGATAACATCCCAGATGACGCGATCGACTTTGACGACCTTGCCGCCGGCCAATCCGTCAGACGGTTCCTTGCGCGGTGCATATTTTTCATTGCGATCATAGGTGTAGCTTGCGCCTGGCTTAGCAAGAGCTTCGTTGAACTTAAACGGCCCCGAACCGATAGTCGTAATCACCTGCTCGGTGGCAGGCCGGTTCGCGTCCTTCTCTCGCATGACGAACAGGCACGGCGGCGTCAGATCCGCAAGGAGATCGATCAGAACTCCCAAGGGCTCCTTGAGCGCAATCGAGAAAGTCCTGTCGTCCTTCTTCGAGATGTCGCTGGCGCACGCCATGATCAGCTGCCCGCCGGGGGCCACCTGGCCCCAGCGACGTAGCGAGGCGATACAGTCTGCTGCAGTGACGGGAGTGCCGTCGTGCCAGCCTAACCCGTCTCGCAGCTCGAACGTGTAAGTTTTCTCGTCGTCTGAGACGCCCCACTTTCCGACCATTTGCGGCTGAGGATTGAACTTCGAGTCGAACGAGAACAGCGTGTCGTAAATCGCCGCGGCGTGGTCGGCGGTGATGTTAGTCGCCGTATAGATCGGATCGAAGATGCGCAGATCCAGCCCCTTCACCATCCGCACCGGCCCTGCAGAGGCTGGCGCCGTTTGTGCCCGTAGGACCGAAGGGATCGATAGAGCCGTTCCGGCAGCCAAACCCGCCTTTAGGATTTCGCGTCGAGAGATTGTCATGTTTTAGTTCCCCTTTTAGTTGGCGCGATTAACCCGCGCTTGTTTTGGTCTTGTCGATACCGACTATCGAGGGTTCGCTTGCCGCCTTATGTGGCACTAGGGAATAATATCTCCGAGGAGAGAGAACTTGCGTCAAAATGCGGCGACTGTTGAAATGCGAGCCGCACAAAGCCGTGCGATTTGAAATGCGTCGCCCAGGTCCGCTGCAGCTGCGTGATCTCCCGCCTTCGCATGGCGGAATTTAAAGGAAGGACCGACATCGCAAGAGGTTCGGCCGTGTTTGACGAAGTGCTTGATCAAGCCGGAGTCCGACTGAACATATGCAGAGGGGCCGGCGGTCGCGTTGGACATCGCGCCCCTTGACGGGCGGGGTGGCGGGATGTGTCTGACCACAGGCCAATGCTCGGCATTAATGCGACAATGCGGTTTGTAGAGCCCGCAGACTTCAACCCGGCCAGTTCCGCCGACAAATAGACAATGAAAGCGTTCCTCACCGCAACTCCGCAGAAATGGCATGAAGCAAGTCCTACAAAGGTGCGTGAAACTGGACTCTCATCATCTAGTGGCAACCCGTCCAATGGCTAGCGCCGCGAAGTCATAAGTGGTGACTCAGCTGCGAACCCATGATACCCTAGAAGCCAGTTCTGACACCGACGTAAACTGGCACCATTTCGCAGAAAATAGACGGGGCGGTTGCCTCATCGAGGTAAGCGTACTGGCGCGAACTCGGCGGCGCAGAAAGTCGCCGCATCCTCGCGGATAGTGCACCTCTTTCGACTGCAGGTCTCCCAGCAGCCGGGAGACATCGGTGTGCATTGGGCATCACCAAATCAGGGCGACGTCCGCTGAAGCACGGCTGTTCGGATTGCGGGCGTTTGCGTAACGACAGCTCATCGTCGCGAAGCCGCTTGCCCACTTGCCGTGCACCGCCCATTCCGCTTAGGGATAGATGACGGCAGTCGACCATGCCGGCTCATCGTGTTTATGCCAGTAGAGATCCATGAGCCGGCGGGTAACGGAACCGACGTGTCCATTGGCGATTGCGGTATCGTCGATCCGGCTCACGGGCATAATGCCGCCGGCGGTTGAGGTGATAAACACCTCGTCAGCCGCTTTGATCTCAGCACGACTGATATCAGCAGCCGTGGCGTACAGCCCAATCTCAGCGCAAAGATCGAACACAGTCCGGCGAGTGATGCCCGGCAACACCCCAAAAGCGGGCGTCCTCAAGGATCCGTCCTTGACAACGAACACATTGAAGCCAGGCCCCTCCGCAATGTGGCCGTTCGTGTCAACGATCAGCGCGGTCTCCGCTCCTGCGTCATAGGCGTCGAATAGGCCCTTCACTAGGTCGAGCCAATGATAGTTCTTGATCGCGGGATCGATTGATTTTGGCGGGATGCGGACGGTGTCGCTGATTGCGACGTGCAAGCCTCTCTCCAGCTGTTCCTTGTTAGCAACCGACCCAAAGGGGACGGCAAACGCGATGAAGCGGTTCTCCGCCTGGCGGGGGTCGCGGCTGAAGGTAGGCGATGAACCGCGCGTGCAGATCATCTCCACGTAGGCCGATCTATGGCCTGACAAAGCGACGCAATTGTTGAGGATGGATGCTATTTTCTTGCGATCATAGGGCAGCTTCATTCGCAGCCGTTCGACGCCCCCGAAGAAACGATCAATATGCAAATCCAGCCGGAAGAACCTGCCATTCCAGACGTGCACAGTATCGTAGGTTGCATCGGAGTGCAGGAAACCCCAGTCGAGCACTGAGATTTTGGCCTCGGACATCGGCAGATATTGTCCATCCACGAACGCAACCCCGTGCGGGTAGCGCCGTCGGTCAACGTAATGTTCATCGATAGTTGGAAGGACAGGCAAGATCTGGGTCATTGAGGTCGCCATTCTTTTTTCCTTCACCGAGACAGTTACTTTGCCACGATCGGGCAACTACACCCGTCCTCAAGCAGGATCGACTACGCCCTCTACATCGCACAATTGATTAGACGAAAAAGCACAATCTCATGCGGGACGCGAAATGACGGTTTCAAAAAGCGGCCCGAGTGATGACTTCTGCGCAGCCCGCCCAAGTCTAGCGCACGTCCTGTGATCGATGAATCGATTGTGATGTGGGCTGCGTTTTTTGCTGATTTAGCATCCACCTCGATGGAGGTTGACGGTAGGGAGAGCATTTAGCGTGGATCTTCGGTCGCGGGTCTTGAAGGCTTCGGACGAGGGCATGTCGGCGCGGCAAGCGGCGGCGCGGTTCGGCGTGGGAGTGTCCAGCGCGATCCGCTGGATTGCGCGGGCGAAGATCGGCGAACTGGCGCCACGCCCGCAGGGCCGCCGCCGCGCCTCCAGCCTCCGATACGCATGAAGCCTTCATCGTCGGGCTGGTCGAGGAGCGCAAGGGCATCACGCTGAACGAGATGGTGGAGCGGCTCGTCGCCGAGCAGTCGGGTGCGGATCAGCCGCAGTTGAGCGCCTGGCTTCGCAGCCACGGGTTGACATTCAAAACAAATCCGCGCACGCACGGGAGCAGGATCGCCCCGACATTCTGAAGCGGCGCCGGGACTGTTTCGACGGCCAGCTCGACTCGATCCGGCGAAGCTCGTGTTCATCGATGAGACCGGCCTCTCCACAAAGATGGCCCGCACGCCTGGAGAGCTCCGCGCGGCGAGCGCTGCCGGGCCGGCGTGCCGCATGGCCACTGGAAGACCACTATCTTCACCGGAGCGCTACGGTTGACGGGCATGACTGCGCCCTTCGTCTACGACGGCGCCATGAACGGCAACCTGTTCCTGGCCTATGTCGAGCAGGTGCTGGTCCCGACATTGTCGGAGGGCGACGTGGTTGTTATGGAAAACCTGCCCGCCCATACCGCCGGCGTGCGCGACGCGATTGAGGCCGCAGGCGCGAGCCTGCTCTACCTGCCGCCTTACAGTCCCGACTTCAATCCCGATTGAGAACGCCTTCGCCAAACTCAAGGCGCTGCTGCGAGCAAAGGCCGAGAGAACCATCAAGGCTTTGTGAGACGCGGTCAGCGCGGTCGTCGACTCATCCCCCCGCCGAATGTGCCAACTACTTTAAGGCCGCAGGATATGAACCGGGTTAAACAGGACGGGTTCTAGCCCGTCTTATGCACGACGATGGGGCTTTGAGGCTGGCGGATGTAGCTTAAGCGATTGATTGGCGTAGGATTCGGTTGCTTAGGCCAACCCTTCCACCGCATTTCGCGAGCCACACCCGCCATGACCGAGGATACGTTGCTGCCGCTGTCTTTTCCAGCCGTCGGACGCAAGAAGGTCACAGCTGCGTTTGACGGCGGACGCATCACCTCGGATGGCGGCGTCATGCTTTTGGCCGCGGCCGAGCGACGCCTGCAACTGGCCGACAGGCTGGCGCTGCGATCCACGATCCGCGCGATCCAGCGCGCGTGACGCACGCTATGGCCGACATCCTGCGTGCCCGCATCTTTGCCATCGCCTGCGGCTACGAGGATGCCAACGATCTCGACCGGCTGCGCACCGATCCGGCCTTCAAGCTCGCCTGCGGGCGGCTGCCCGACAGCGGGATTGATCTGTGCTCGCGGCCGACCTGTTCGCGGCTGGAGAACCTGCCCGACCTCAGGACCGTCATCCGGCTCGGCTGGGTGATGGTCGATCTGTGGCTGTCGAGCTATGCCGCGCCGCCGAAAAGCGTCATGCTCGACATCGATGATACGCTGGATGTCGTTCACGGCCATCAGCAGCTCTCGCTCTTCAACGCCCACTACGACGAGCGTTGCTTCCTGCCGATCCACATCTACGACGCCGCGACAGGACGCCCGGTCGCGATGATCCTGCGTCCTGGCAAGACCCCGACGGGCAAGGAGATCCGCGGCCATCTGCGCCGTCTCGTGCGCCGCATCCGCGCGTGCTGGCCGACCACCCGCATCCTGATCCGTGGCGACAGCCATTACGGCCGGGCGCAAGTCATGGCCTGGTGCGAGAACAATGCGATCGACTACCTCTTCGGCCTACCCGGCAACAAGGTTCTGCAGCGGCTCGTCGACGAGAGCGCCGAAGACATCCGCACCCGCCGCGCGCTCGAGCGCAAGTCTGTGCTGCGCGGCTATGCCGAGACCCGCTACAAGGCGAAGTCCTGGAAGGCCGAACGCCGCACCTGCGCTCGCATCGAGGCAACCACCCTCGGCCTCGACATCCGCTTCGTCGTCACCAATCTCGACAAAGGCTCCGCCGAGCACATCTACGACGTGATCTACTGCGCCCGCGGCCAGGCCGAAAACCTGATCAAGATGCACAAGAGCCAACTCGCCTCCGACCGCACCTCCTGCCGCTCACCGATTGCCAATCAGGCCCGTCTTGTCCTGCACACCGCCGCATACTGGTTGATGCTCACCCTGCGCGAGGCGGTGCCCACGACCCATCATCTGCGCAACGCCGAGTTCGCTACGCTGCGGCTCAGGCTGCTCAAGCTCGGCGCCCGCGTCATCGAAACCGTCTCGCGCATCCGCCTGGCCTTCGCCGCCTGTCCCGAGGCAAGTCTGTTCCGGGCGATCGCCAGCAATCTGCTACCGGCAGGACCATGACCGCCGGGGCAGCGGGCCCCGCCGAACCACACAGCTTCCACCCTCCAGCGCGTTCACAAGTCCAGACACAGCCGCGGTGAAAAAGACGCCGAGCCGCCACCTGTCCGCCGCTCAGCGGCAAACAAACCCAGATCCGTCATGAATAAGACGGGCTAGAGCGGAATGAATTGAGGCTGAATCGGCGGGGATTCCCTTAGGCTTGCAAATCTGATTGAACTAAACCGCTGTCGCGGTAGCTGATGCGCGGGTCTGGCCTGAGGAGACCCCCGTCTGAGAAGATTTGGTGTTGAGCCAACCTTCCAGACAGGAGAACCCCAGATGGCCCAGATAAGCCCTCTGCGTCAGCGGATGATTGAAGATCTGACGATCAGCAATTTGTCACCGGAGACCCAGCGATCCTACGTGCATCACGTGGCGAAGTTCAGTCGATTTTTTGGACGATCACCCGATCAACTGGGATACGAAGAGGTGCGCGCCTATCAGGCCCACTTGGTGGGCCGAAGGGTCTCGTGGGGCGCGTTGAACCAGACCGTTTGCGCCTTGCGTTTCTTCTACGGCGTGACGCTGGGTCGATCTGATCTGCCTGAGCGGATCGCTTACGCCCGGACGCCGCGCAAGTTGCCGATCGTGCTGAGCGCCGATGAGGTGGTCGGCTTTCTGCAGGCCGTGAAGGGGACGAGGAACCGGGTCGCTCTGATGACCACCTATGCGGTGGGCTTACGCGCCGCGGAGGCGGCGCGTCTGCAGGTGACGGACATCGATAGCAGCGCGTCTATTGGCGGTTGACCAAGCCGGGGCGATGGCTATTTCCTCGGCGCGATGGCCGCGGCCCGATCCACCCACAGACCTTAGGGATCGCCTGTCGAGCAGCCTGCGAGTTCCTGGGCGTTGAGAAGCGGGTGACGGTGCACACCCTTCGCCACAGCTTCGCCACCCACCTTTTGGAAGCCGGCACGGACATAAGGATCATTCAGGTGCTGCTGGGCCATCGCAGCCTGGCGACGACGACACTATACGCCCAGGTCTCAACGGCTGTGATCGGCCGGACTGCCAGTCCTTTTGACCAACTCCGCATGGAGATCCCGCCGCCCGGCTGAGCCGCGCGCCATGCGCCCGGATCTGGAAGTGGCGGATGTATTCCACCGTAACGGGGCTGATTATCGCCACGACCATGCCGGCCATCTCGGGCGTGTCGAGCGCCGGGTCATGGCCGCGGTGGAGGCGTGCCGGACCGCGGCCCTGGGCGGTCACGCCGAACACTGCGCCGACTGCGGTCTCGTGCGGCAAGCCTATAACTCCTGCCGCAACCGTCACTGCCCCAAGTGCCAGGGTCTTGCCCGCGCCCAGTGGCTGGCCGAGCGGCAGGCTGAGCTGCTGCCGGTCCCATACTTCCACGTGGTCTTCACCGTCCCGGCCCAGATCGCTGAGATCGCCTTCCAGAACAAGGCGGCGGTCTATGCGATCCTGTTCAAGACCGCATCGCCACGACAAGTTCAAGCACAAGCTCATGACCTTAAGCGCCGACGAGTTCATCCGGCGCGTCCTGCTGCACGCTCTTCCAGACGGTTTCCATCGCATCCGCCATTACGGCCTCCTCGCCAACGGCCACCGCGTCGCCAAGCTCGCCCAGTGCCGTCTTCTTCTGGCGGCGCCCACGCCGCTGACGCCGGACCCGACCGCCGACTATCGCCAGCGTTACCGCTGTCTCACAGGGCGCTCCCTGAACATCTGTCCGGGCTGCGGCGGCGCCATGGCCTCGCTCGGCCCGATCCCGCGCAAGGCCCCGACCTGGCCAGACACCTCATGACAACGCTGCGCACCGACACGCTCGCACCGTCCATCCCGGCGTCTGCTACAGTCGCCGAAGGGCCTTTGCGCGCCGCTAGTCAAAGTCGCAGCCTGGCTGTCGCCAGCAACGCTGCACCTCAGCGTCAACGACCCAATGGCGCCATCTCTCGCGTCGCAGATGGTCCTGCATCGCGACGACGGGCGACCGCCCAAGAGCGATCGGCGAGCCCGCTCCGGCGCCTGGACACACTGTCGAGCAATCCCCATAGCCCCGCCCGCCATCCCGCGGTTCAGTTCAATCAGGCTTCAATGCAGTCGCGACCCGTGCGAGCCCGTACCATCGCGCCCGCGACCACACAGAACCTTCAACCTGCTGGCTGGGTCAGGAGGCCAGCATGGATGGGCAAGCCTTATTCGATGGATCTTCGCGAACGGGTTGTTGCGTCAGTTGAGCAGGGTGGACTGTCGCGGCGGCAGGCGGCAGTACGCTTTGAGGTTGGGATCAGCACCGTCATCAGATGGGTAAGCCGGTTGCGCGAGACGAGCAGTCTTGCGCCCGGCAAGATGGGTGGGCACAGACCGAAGAAGATTGCCGGAGAGCATCGGGAGTGGCTGCTGCTGCGCTGCCGGGCTGCGGATTTCACGCTACGCGGTCTTGTGGCCGAACTTGGCGATCGCGGCCCGAAGGTCGATTACCGTTCGGTGTGGGAGTTCGTCCACGCCGAGAAGCTCGGCCACAAAAAAAGATGCTGATCGCGGCCGAGCAGGATCGCCCGGATGTAGCACGCCGGCGGGCACAGTGGGCAAAGTATCAGGATCGCATCGATGCTTCTCGTCTGGTGTTCATCGACGAGACCTGGACCAAAACCAACATGGCCCCGCTCAGGGGATGGGCGCCGCGCGGCGAGAGGATCAAAGCCAAGGTGCCGCATGGTCATTGGGAAGACCATGACCTTCCTGGCAGCGCTGCGCCACGACCGTGTCGAAGCACCATGGCTGATCGACGGACCGATCAACGGCGAGCGCTTCCAGCTCTATGTCGATGAGGTTCTTGTCCCAATCCCCAAGCCCGGCGACATCGTCATCATGGACATGTGTGGACGCCCCCGTCAGCGCAAGAAGAATCTTATATGAAGAATGAGGAGCGTGGTCGGGTGCTGACATGTGTCCGGCCTCTGATGCGGCGTTCCACATGCCGCGGGCCCGTATGGGAGTTCGCGGAGCGGGTCCAATTCAATCTCGCGTGCTCAAGGCACGTATCCATGATCTGGTTTTCCCGATCCCGTCTCGTTGACCGTTGCGCCATACTCTCCGTTTGACCTTCTCACACTTTCGAGGCCTTCCCGGCCGAGCGGAACTAACCCGCCACGGCCGGAGCCCGATAGGCTCCGCCTTTCGCCATCAATGCCCAGACGATGCGTGCCGTCTTGTTGGCAAGCGCGACGATCACCAACATGGGCGGCTTACGGTCCAGCATGCGCATGAGCCATGGGTCCGCAGATTTCCCCTTCCGCATCGCCCAGCGCACGGCAGCGCTGGCCCCTATAATGAGCAGGCGGCGCAGAGTTCGTTCGCCCATGCGGGACGTCTCGCCAAGCTTCTGCTTCCCGCCCGTGGAACGCTGCAACGGAGTGAGCCCCAGCCAGGCCGCAAAATCACGCCCCCTTTTGAAGGTCTGAGCCGACGGAGCCAGAGCGGCGAGAGCAGTCGCGGTGATCGATCCTATCCCCGGGATAGTCATCAGTCGTTTCGATTCCGCGTCCTCCCTGGCGCGCCGGGCGATCTCGCGGTCGAGCACAGCCACCCTCTCATCTAGCGAGCGCAACTATTCCACGAACAGACATAGGATCGGACGGGCGGCCTCTGGGATGGCGGAGCCATGATCCTCGATCGCCGTTACAAGCTTGGCCACATGGAAAAGGCCCTGCGCGGCCACCAGCCCGAATTCGGCAAGATGGCCACGTATCGCATTGATGGTCTGGGTCCGCTGGCGCACCAGAAGATCGCGAGCGCGAAACACCATCGCCGCAGCCTGTTGTTCCTACTCTTGGCTGCCACAAAACGCATCGTCGGCCGTTGCGCAGCTTCGCAGATCGCCTCCGCATCGGCGGCATCGTTCTTCTGCCTCTTCACGAAAGGCTTGACGTAGCCCGGAGCGATCAGCCGGACGTTATGTCCCAGCTTCGTGATCTCCCGCGCCCAGTAATGGCTGCTGCCGCAGGCCTCCATGGCAACCGTTGCAAGCCGGCTGCGCATCAAAGAATTTAAGCATCTGATCGCGGCGAAGCTTCTTTCTAGACAGGATAGCTCCCGATGCATCTGCACCGTGCACCTGGAACACGTTCTTCGCTAGATCCAACCCGATCATGCTAACTTCCGACATGGACGCCTCCGTTCAAGTGATGATCAACGACACCACTTTGGCACAGCGATGCCGTCAGGGGGCGTCCACCCCATCAATCTCGGCTCGCACAAGGGCAAGGCCGTGCGCCGCGCCATCCGCTCGGCCGGCGCCAGGCTGTTCTTGCTGCCCAAATACTCGCCCGACCTGAACCCCATCGAGAAGCTCTTCGCCAAGCTCAAGCATTGGCTGCGCAAGGCTGCAAGCCGAACGGTTGAGACCGTCTGTGACGCCATCGGCCAAATTCTTGGCACCGTCACTTCAACCGAATGCAGAAATTACTTCACTGAGGCCGGCTATGCCCCAACCTAAATTCATCCCGCTCTAGACCGTTACCCGGGGCTCGAACTTGACGCGATCAAGCGAAATCATGCTCTTGAATTTTCGGACATTGGGGTTCGTATAGAGCTTTGTCTTGACGAAGACGTCAAAGGCCTCGACGTCCTCAACGGCCACGATCAGGACAAAGTCGGCGTCGCCCGTAACCATGTAGCACTGGGTAATCTCTTTGGCCGCGCGCATCGCGCGCTTGAAATCGTCGACGAGGTCAAGACGCTCCCTGTCCAGCTCAACCGTGACAACAACGGTGAGCGATTTGCCGACAGCTTTCGGATCCACCAGCGAGATGTCCGCAACGATCACGCCATCCGAACGCAGCTTGTTCACTCGACGCATGCATGATGCCGCCGAAGAACCAACTAATTCCGCCAATTCGGCAAAAGAGAGCCGGTTGTTCTTTTGTAGAGCCGTAAGGATCCTTCGATCTAGGTCATCCATGGAATAATGTCTGCTTTGATTGCAACTTCAATAATCGCGGGTGGTTGCGCTAAGATCATTGCAGTTTGCCATGAAAATTGAAATAATCAAATCAATCTCGACCCGCCGACCGAGAGAATTCGCAGCCGCCCCAGTTCAGGGCGCCCGTCTTATGGCGCCGCAAAGCCCTGGCATTTCAAACGACGCCGCTGGGAGGTGGAACTTCTCCGGGGTCGGCCACGAATTGTTAGCACACGCGTGAGGATATATGGCCGTCATAATCGACTTCTCCCGATTGGTAGCGGCGGTTGTCAGGCCGATCCAAGCGGCAACAGAGCGGACTTCTTGAAGTTGCCCGGATCTTGCGGTAATGGCGCCGGGATCCACATGCGTATGCTGCATTGCTTGGCTTTGACGTGCATCTGCGACAAGCTGGCGCCCAAGCTCGACGGCACGGATGCGAATGCTGCGCCAAGCTTCCAACACCGGTAGCACGACAGGAGCAAGTTCGCTCTGATCGATAAGGAGGCTCCGGCATGCGGCAACGAAAAGGCTGCTTATTCCTCGCATGCGATTTGATACAGATACTCGATAAAGCCAATTGTAGCTTCGTCGAATCCAGCTACCTTCGGATCTGTGCTTTCAACGATTATAAACTCATCCGGCGCGTGAAGATTCCCACCTCGACCTAGGCCGAAACCACAAGCTGGCACGTTCAGCGGCCGAGCGGTGAAAATCACCCCGGGCCAGGAGCCGGGAGCCCTCGGCACAAGCGTATGTTCGACGCCTACGCGTGTGAGTACCGCGCGCTGTGCCCTGATAATCGCAGTATCCTCATCTATTTCGGTGGGATCGTAGCCACCCGTAACGTTCACTTCGATATCACCGAAGCCGTGCGTTCGGAGGTGCGTGTTCAGCTTAGACAGTAGTTCACCCGTCGTTTGATCAGGAACAAGACGGAGATCAAACTTCGCTTCGGCTCGCGCGGGCAAGATCGACATCCCGCCGGGTCCAGTATATCCGGCGATCAGGCCTTGTAGATTGATCGTCGGCTGCGATGCGAGGCGTTCGAGACCGGCGCGATAGTCTTCATCATTGAACCAGTGCTTAATCCCGCGGCTCGTCATCGCGTCTTCTTCGCTCGTAATACGGGCGGTTTGCGAGATGAGGTCGCGCTGCCGATCGGTCAGTGGCTTCACATTTTCGAACCAACCGTCGATCGCGGGCGTGTGTCCATCGGCCTCCACAAGAGTCGTCAGCGCCTTGATCAAATGCCATGCTGGACTGTCAACTCGGGGAGCTTCCATTGAATGAATGTCAACGGTGGGCCCACGTCCCCAACGCTCGCCGCTTGCGATAAGCTGAAATTCTACTGTGCCTTTCGAGCCCAGTACCACTGAAACGCTTCCGCTGCTCGTCTGGGTAAGTTCGGGGACCACTACGCCGATGCATTTGCGTAGCGCGGCCAGCACTTCTGGCTCCTCCGTCACCTGACGAAAATTAGGTGATCCGATCTCCTCCTCTCCCTCAGCGACGAGGGCGATGTTGACGGGCAACTTGCGGCCCGATGTCAGAACAGCACGAATTGCGGCCAGGAAGGCGGCTTGGGGACCTTTTTGGTTTTCTGCGCCGCGCCCTATCAACACTTTGCCAATGCTCGGCTTGTGGACAATGCGGCCCTCGAGAGGTGGCGAGGACCATTTGGAAGTGTCGAAAGGCATCACATCGTACATGAAGTAGATGCCGAGCCATTTTGAAGCACCGGCGTCAAGAGTACCGAAGACACCCGGCAAGCCGTTGGTCGGCACTATCTTGACGCGTTGAAAGCCCGATTCTTTGAGAAGGGTCGCCATATGCTCGGCTCCCTCCGACACATTTAAGCGTTCTTGAGCTAGGGTTGGAAGGGCAATCCACTCCCGTAACATCTCAACCGACGCATCGTGCTGGACCGCGACGATTTCTCGGAAGACAGCCTGGACGTCTGTCGGCGCGAGCGTCGCCTTATCGGCGGTAACTTCGCGTTCGTTATGCATCGGGCTGGGTACGGGTAAATTTATTTCTTTCATCGTCGCATCTCACTCGCTGTCTCGGCGTAACCTATTAGCGCCGACCGCGCGAAGCGCTCAGCGCGTATTCGGCTCACGGGTTAATTCTAGAGGAGTTGTTGACGCAAAATTATTCAAAACCCTCGGGTACACGCAGATCGCGTTTCAAAAGGGTCAGTTCCTTGACAGAAACTCACACATTTACCTTCTGATGCCGGTAGAGCACTCGGCTTACGTTACTGCGCTCACATCGTGCACTCCAAGCAGAGAAGGCCTTATCATTTTCTATTCCTCACACCCGCCCGTCAGCCGGGCGCAGCGTCTCGAGCTGCTCACGCCAGTCCCGTCTGGCTGTCTTGAAGTCGCGGATGCCCTGGGTTATCAAGAGCCCCTTGACGCGGCTCGAATGCTGGCCGCGTTCGTTGACGAGCCAAGCCCGTTCCCGGCTGCGACGGCGATCGTTCTCCTGCTCGAGGCTCGGCACTCGCACAACTCGGCAGACCCTCGGGCTCGCCACGTTCCAGCTCCATGAGCGTGCGCAGCAGCCCCGCCGCGGCGGTTCGGCGGTCGACCAGGATGCTGGCGGCGTCCAGAACCTGATTGTCGAGGCCGCCGTCGCACAGGAAACGATGCAGCCAGAAACCGTCGTAGCCGCCCTCGTAGCACGACATTACCCGAACCGGACGCGTCAAGGCGGCCTGCGCCTGTTCGCGCCGGTGTTAAAGAGCCATAAGCGCTTCGGTGTCACCTCCTTGCAGGCGATGGAGGCTGATCTTGTCAACCGCCGGCGAGTGCAGGGCCACAAGCCTGGTCGACTTGCTCAGACCGTACGTTCTCGGAGTGAAGGTGGCTCACCCCCGCGATAAGCTGAGATCGGGGTTGCTTCGGATTGGCCGAAGCCGAGCCCCAAGCCTAGAGAGGGTGAACCATGGATCAGAATAACAGGCTTTTTGTCGGTTTGGACGTCTCGAAGTTGAAGATTTCTGTGGCCATCGCAGACGGTGAGCGGGGCTGTGAAGTAAGGTTTTATGGGGATATAGCCTCGGATCCGACCTCAGTGGCGAACATCATGGAAAAATTGGGGAAGCGAGGAGCTGTCCTCCACTTCTGCTATGAAGCCGGCCCGACAGGTTACGAGCTGCGAGTGGCGGAGCGCGACATAATCCACATGTCTCTTCCCTTCGGACCGAGGTCTCCTCGCCGCGCAGCAGTGGTTCCGGACCTCGCTGACCCGCTCTTCGTGTCAATCGGCATGCCAGGCCCTCCGACTTTCGACCCTCGTCCCTCGCGGCTTTGTCGTTGATGATGTTGCCCTTGAGGCCAAGGCGACTTTCATCATAGTTCGTTCTCTGGCGAGTGCCTGTCCGGGCTGCGGAACGAGATCGGAGCGGATCCACAGCCGGTATCAGCAGCGCTTGGCAGATCTGCCGTTGGCTGAAAAGCCTGTACGGCTGGTCGTTCTGGTGCGCCGGTTCACTGCGAAGCGGTTCTGTGCGGCCGGCGAATCTTCGCCGAGCGTTTTGACGAGGGGCGTCTTGGGGCCATGGGCGCGGCGAACCGCTTGCCTCGACGAGATATTGTCCATCATCATCTGCTTGTTCTGGGCGGGCGCCCGGCAGCGGGCTTCGCCCAGAGGCTGACGCTGCCAGTGAGCAACGACACCCTGCTGCGCGTTGTGCGGCGGCGCGGTAGCCCTTCGTTCCACCAGCCGTGATCGGGATCGACGACTGGGCGTGGCGACGCAACCAGCGCTATGGAACCCTCATCTGCGATCTGGAGCGGCGAAAGACCATCGCATTGCTGCCTGACGGGGAACCAGCGACGGCTCGGGCTTGGCTCTCAGACCAGCTTCAGATCGGCATCTTTATGCCGCGCTGACCCGATGTTTGAGGGGCTGCTGCGGCTGGGTTGCCTTCAAAAGGTGGGACGCAATCTCACCAAGCTGATCTACGGAAGCGATCCTGTTCATTGAAAGGTCCTGTTCCTCTGTGTTCAGGTGTGGCTAGCTCAACACATCTATGTTCGGAACCCTACACACTGAGGCGCCACTATTCCGTCGGCACGGCGGGAGACCTGCTTCTACAGTCCTGGCATGCGTATTGCCTCTGACAAGGCGAGGGTTCCGTTAGAACCCTACCCATTAGCAGTCTCGGCCGAGGAATCTAAATGAAACTGGTTCGAATGATCCAAAACCACGCGAGAGAAGCTATCTCGCTGAGCTCAGTGCCGCCAAGCTATCATGGAATTAAGCATGCGGGCGACATCGGCGCATCGGGCCTCCTTGCTGCGACTATAGTCCGCCAACTCGCACCCGCAGCTCCGAGGCTAGGGCGATGAATCTCATCGAAGGGAGGCGTGTCGTCGCAGAGAATGAGCTACAAGCCAACAGTATCACGCGTTATCATGTCACGAAATTCTATCGTGAGCAGATCATCAAGAGCGGTTATTATGACCAGCTAAAATACATTGTGGAACCGTCATCACAAGAGCTCGAAAATCGCGGCAGTCTGGATACGAGCGGCGAGCATGACAACACAGTAATGCCTGGGCTTCAGCATAAATACCCTCCGACTGGGTTGTTACTGGTAACAGACCGCTGCGTTTCATATTGCCGCTTTTGCTTCCGGAAACGGTTGGTCGGCAAGGACTCGGATGAGATTGTACATGATTTCGCTCAAGTTGCCGGATATATAGGCGATCACCCTGAGATGACTAACGTGCTGTTGTCGGGGGGCGACCCATTCGTGCTGAGCACAGCTAAGCTCGACAAAATTCTGGACTATTTGCTGCCGATCTCACACCTGGAAACGATCCGATTCGGCACAAAAACATTGGCTTATGAGCCCAAGCGGTTCGAGGATCCCGCTCTACCGGCTTTGTTCCAACGGATCCACAAAGCGGGGAAGACCGCCGTCATCGTCACACACTTCGACCACATCGGAGAAATCTCGGTTGATGCAGAGTGCAACATTCGATTGTTGCGTGCACAGGAAGTACAGTTCCTCAACCAGTCCGTTCTCCTTGCGAAGGTCAATGATGATCCCAAGATCTTGGCTGCGACCTTTGCCAAGTGTCATCAAATGGGCGTCCGCCCTTATTACCTCTTTCAGAGCAGGCCGGTGAGAGGGGCATCGCATTTCCAGCTTCCGCTGCGCCGCGGAATAGAGGTTGCGCGTGGCATCAACCAACGTCTCAGCGGCAATGAAAAAACATTCAAATACATCATGTCTCATTATACAGGAAAGATCGAGATCCTCGACCTTGGAGCCGACGACCGGCTGTATATGCGCTACCATCAAAACAAGACTTCCGAAAAGATCGGAAGGATCTTTTCCCGGCCGCACCTTGAGGGTGCATGCTGGTTGGACGATTTGCCCGAAGCATGAGACCGAAAGGCGTGGAATGCTGACCACCGTACACCAGGGGCTAGGCGTGTCTGTGGGGCAGCGCCATCAGGCGGTGGTGACGGCTTTCCCGATCCGCACCGAAGCCGGGCGGAAACATCCTTCATGCCTGCGCAAATGCAATCGCCGCGGCTACCGCGGCCTCGAAACTTTGCGTCTCAGAGTCCAGTGCATCGGGGCTGAACGGGCAGAAAGTATCGCTGGTCCGCTCCGCGGACAGTTGAACGCAGGCATATTCCCGTGCGCCCGCGGTCACTTCGATCAAAGCCGGCGAGCAGCGGGTGGGGCATCGCGCCTGCACGGTTCCATCCACTCCAGCGGCGTTCGACCACGTGTGGAGGAATTATGGCTTGCTCCGCCATACAAGAGTAATGAGATCGGCTACCGGCGCCGTGGGAGGCGGCCGCCCGGTCGCGCGATTGCATCACCAACAAACCCAGAGAGTGATGAATTATCTGCGCTCACCGGCAACCAAGGACTTGTTCTTGCACAAGGATCAGTCGCCGAACATCTGCGGGATGTTTCGCGATCCGGAGTTCGCCGCTACGCTTCGCCGGCAGGCCCTTATCGGCATCGCGGGCTTCTAACCCGGGAGAATTGCCAAGCCGATCTCAGCCGATATGTGTTGGGGGCGGTTCCATCACCGGCGAAGATCTGGCAAGCCGCGGTTCATTCATGCAGGTGGGGGCGATTTCGAGGGCTTAGCGCGGCAATTCATTTTCGGCTCTGGCGTAGCGTGACGAAGCTCGCAACCGATAGCACCGGACAGCCGGATGATATGCCTAGAACAAAACCCACTCGCTGCTTGGCCGGCCTTAATGCTGGGCGAGCACTCTCGACGAGCTGTTGTCTTCGGCCAACGGGGCGATGAACGTGACAGAGGGAAAAATGCAAGGGAGTAACTCATGCGGGTAGCCGTCGTTTGGGACCATGATCGTACGGGCGTGATCAACCGGTTCGGTCAGCCTTGTTGGGAGGAATATGGCCGCGAGGCGGTTGAAAGCGTCGCGGAGGCGCTGCGAGAGGGCGGCCACGAGACGCTGCTGTGCGAAGGTGATAAGGGACTGCTCGCTACACTCGAGCGGTTCATGCCACCCGATCCACAAGCCCAGCCCTCGGGAATGGTCTTCAACATGGCACTCGGAATTCAAGGCGAATGCCGTTACGCTCACGTTCCGGCCATGCTTGAGATGGCGGGCATCCCATATACCGGATCGAGCCCTCTCGGGCATGGGCTGGCGCTCGACAAGGCCATCACCAAGAGGCTCATGCGCGATGCCGGCGTGCCTACCCCGAATTTTCGCGTGATGCGTCGCGGCACCGCAGGCACTGACGACCTGAGATTCCCGGTGGTAGTGAAACCCCGTCATGAAACCACCAGCTTCGGGTTGCAGCTCGTCCATGAGCCTGCTCAGTTGGAGCAAGCCATAGATGCGGTCGTCACGCAGTATGCGCAGGATGCGCTCGTAGAAGAATACATCGAGGGGCGGGAAATCACCGTCGCGCTGCTCGGTAACGGAGAGCTTGAGGTCTTGCCTCTGGTGGAGTATGACTTCGGCGACCGTGAAATGCGCCTGGTGACTTGGGAAGTGAAGCATATCGCGGCCGAATCGCTGCGGAGGATTTGCCCGGCGCAGGTCGAGAGCACACTTGCGGCGGTACTGCGAGATATTTCTGTTGCGAGCTTCCGTGCCTGCCACTGCCGGGATTACGCTCGCGTCGATCTCCGGATCGATCGCTCCGGCCAACCGTTTGTTCTGGAGATTAACTCGATGGCCGGCGTCAGCATGTCCTGCGTTTATGTCCTGGCCGCGACGACCGCTGGATACAGTTTCTCGAACTTGATCAATCGAATTCTCAATGTAGCCCACACGCGGTATTTCGGAACCGGCATCCGCTAGGCCGAAGACGCATCGATCGCAACCGGACGTTGCGCTTTTCGTGGGCTGTACTGCACAAGAGCGACGGCTCACCAGTTCCGGCTGTTCACATGCCGGCGCTGCCTACTGGCTATGTGTGCTGCACGCCGCAATAACGAATTGCTCGAGCTCCGCAGCAGCCCAATTCGACCCGCTGCGACCGCGCCTCATCAAGATCGCCGCGTGTGGTCGCGATGAAAACCCAAATCTGCCTTTCCACCTGCCGACATACCGGCGGACCTGCGCATTGTCCTCAGTCGCATCCCGCAACTCGCGATATTGACAGACGGTGCGCAGACGCCCCAAAGCAACCCCACTGACCTCGACCGCAAACCCTCCCATTCCCTCACGACGATCTCAACATTCCCGAAACACGTTCATTGCAGAGAATTCAAGAAACTTTTATCCAAGGAACGCGCATTCTAGGGGATCATAGCCATCGTTGTTGTATGTGCCGCCCGATTGAAAGTGCAGGCTCAGAAGAGGAAACTTCTCATGCACATGCTTGAAACGCCACGCCTAATCCTAAGGCCACCGTCGGATAGCGACGAGCTTCTTGTACATGGACTTCATAGCGATCCGTTCGTGGTAAACGCCGTGATTGGATTCTATCCGACGATAGAGCAGTCGAAAGCTGAACTGCTTCAGTTCATCAATCATTGGCAGCGCAATGGTTTCGGCTTATGGATGGTGTTCGTCAAAGATGGAGGCCAAGCCAGAAATTCGCTGGCTATTGTGGATTGAGGTGCACCGGCCCGCGTCTACCCGAAGATCCAAATAACATAGAACTCGTCACCCGCCTCCACCTTGCGGCCTCTGAACAGGGGATCGCAGTCGAGGCCGGACGGGCCGTGATAAACTTTGCTTTCGGGCATTTAAAACTTGAGAGAGTCACAGCCTTTATTCTTCCAACGAACACGCGTTCGCGATTGAAAAACTTGAAGATCGGGTTTCGTTATGTCGGTAGAAGGGTTTACAACAACATAAATATGATGTATTTTCTTGTCACGCCAGACACATTTGTGGAAACTGACGATTTACTTGTTTAATATTATGTGCGCCTGAAAGTGTGTCAGGCGCTCAATTTTTGTTCCATTGATCTCGCAAAGAGGTGTCTTCAGTCGGCCGAGGCGGCGCGGTTCGCGTGGGAGTGTCCAGCGCAACCCGCCGGCGACTGACGCCCAGCCGGCGCATGACGTGATCATTGATACGATCGAGTGCCTGGCGAATGGCGGCATTGGCCTCGGCCAGCGAGAAGAAGATCAGGTGCGCAGCCAGCCCCAGAATGCATGACTGGGCGAAACGCACGCCGTTCTCGACTTTCGACTCGTCCTTCGGCCGTGCGGCCGTGCCGGAAGAACGCCGACGCCATAATGGGATGCCATCATGCCGTGGCTGCCGGCGGTCTTCCGGAGCGCGCTTCGGGAGACCGGCGGCGCGTAATCGTTGATGCTTCTCCTTGATGATCGGGAGAGTGATTTCCGTGATCAAGATCGGGGAGATGATGATGATGATACTGGATCTACATCGGCAGGGCCTGTCGGTGTCGGCGATCGCCAGGGAGAGCGGGATCGACCGCAAGATGATACGCGGCAATGGCCAGATGGCTCTTGCCTGTGCCCGCCGCCCAGCGCCTCGAAAGCCCCAGCATGGCAGCGCAAGACAGTCGGCAGAACCTAGCGACGAAGCTTGCACAGATATGGCGACTGACGCCAAGCAGCATGGAGAATACGCCTGGCGTCGGTGAAGGGGACGTGAGAAGGCGACGACCCGAATGGGCGCACCGGTCGAACAGATCTGGATCAGGAAAACCAGCTTGAGCCAAAGAGCCAACGTGCTCGCAGATGAGATTTGGACCTGATCCGCGGATTACCATACCGGCCAGTGGCTTCTGGAAACGCCGCAAGCAAAGGCCTGACAGAAGAATGCAATCGATCACACGTCGAGGGTTGGAAACGTCCTGCAGGTGAAGTTCCGTCAGACCAGGTCGACAGCCATCGCGGCGGCGAAGGCGTCGAACTGCTTGTCTTATGACTTTGCGTCGTTTCGAGGCCAAAGTGGGTTGCCGCCGGCGGGCCTTCACCACCCGCAGGCGGCGGGAGGGGTGGGATCGATGAACTGCCGGTCGTGATGGACCGAGTTAGAGTTTGATCGCCCCTCTCTTTTCCATGAGGCCTGAACGGATAGCCGGGCATAGCGGCCCGGATCACAAGCACGGGACACGGAAAAGATGACCGCAATCATACCACGCACACTCGGAATCGACATCTCGAAAGATCGTCTCGACGTCCATCTCCTACCGGAAGGGACGGAGCGGCAATATGCCAACGACGCCAGCGGTCTACGCGAACTGATCCGCTGGCTGGCGCCTCTTGCGCCCGCCCGCATCGTCTACGAGGCGACGGGTGCCTACCATCGGTTGCTCGAACGCATGCTCGGTGCAAAAGGGCTGCCGTTGGTAAAAATGAACCCGCAGCACACGCGTGCCTTCGCAAAGGCCGCCGGCCGCTTCTCCAAGACCGATCGCATCGACGCCGTCATGCTCGCCCGCTTCGGCGCGCTGATGACGCCACAGATCCGACCGATCCGCAGCGATATCATACGCTTTGCGAACTGGTCGCCACCCGACGAGCGCTGATCAAAGACTGCACCGCCACATTGAACCGCAAAAGTCTTTGACCATCCCGCTCTTGAAGCGCCAGGCCAAGCAACGGTTGAAACAGATCGCCGGCCAGATTGTGGCGATCGACGCCGAATGCCGTATCCGGATCGCCAGCGAAGCTGGCCTCAGCCGCCGCTTCGACATTCTCATCAGTATTCCAGGGCCCGGCGAGGCGACCGCCTTCGCCCTCGTTGCTGACATGCCGGAGTTAGGTGCACTCGAAAACAACCAAGCCGCAAGCTTGGTCGGTCTTGCCCCCGTCGACCGCCAGTCCGGCCTGTGGAAGGGCAAGAGCTTCATCCAGGGCGGCCGGCAAACGCTCAGGCAGGCACTCTATATGCCCGCACTTTTCGCCACTCGTTTCAATCAGCCTCTCAAGGCAAAATACGAAAATCTCCGAGCAGGCGGCAAACCTCCAAAAGTTGCCATAACTGCCATCATGAGAAAGCTCATCGTTCTCGCAAACGCTCTCATCAGAGACGACCGGAAATGGTCTCCATCTCTTCCTTGACCAAGACGGTACTCTAGCCATAACGGTCGAGCGCTTGGGGACCGCTTTTCGCAGGTCGGCAATATCGACGAGGTCGAGTTAGTTGTTGGCGCAGAAGTTCAGCACTTTCTGTCCTCCGACCTCAATCTGCGCTGACTGCGTCGAGGCGATCACCCTTCCGGATTTATACAGGCCCCCCGACTAAGTGTGGCGAGTTCGTTCGAGAGATGAAAAATGCAAGCGCCGTCAGCAGACTGTAGCACAGCCCTCCCCGCGCTGGGAACCGGGGTCGACCATGCCGGATCGGCATGCTTCTCCCAATACAGGTATGTCAGCTGGCGAGTCAAAGTGCCAACCTTGCCCTCGCTTACAACGGTCTCGTCAATCTTGGTCACCGGCATGATCCCGCCCGCTGTAGACGAGATGAAAACCTCATCGGCATTCTTCAGCTCATCGCGATCAATGTCGCAGACGCTAACTGATAGGCGTTGGTGTCGCGCGGCGCCAACCCAGGTCGAGTCGCTGGTAATTTCCATACGAAACTCGGCGCCTCGATTCCTGCAATGCGATTGCCGACGAAGTCCAACTGGCAGGTACAGTCGTCGCGTTGGCCCCTGCCTTGCCCGACTTCGTCGAGACGACCGCCCGGAAAATCGCGCAAGCATTCGGGCGACTTTGCCTACCTATTATTCGGAGACGTACGCCGATGGCGGCGCTTGGTCCGAGACGAAGAACGCTGTAACGGACCCGATGCCTCGGCGGTTGCCCAAGCGGCTTCCACCAGCATCGCGCGGGCGTGCCTGCGTCTGACCTTGCTGATCCGGCCATGTGTGCGGCATGGCATCGTTCAATACCGATTCGGGTCGCACTCTGGTCGCAACCCCTGTCCCAGCCCTCAGAAAGCCCGTCAGACTTTGTCCATATACTCCACTCCTTCAATTGGATGGAACTTATCAATGTGTTCTTTCACCTTCTGTTTGCGATGCATCTCAGCGCGCGCCCAGCGCTCACGTATGTCCTCGCATTTGAGCTGCATGTCCCGAAACAGCGCTTTTGCCACAGAGAACTGGCTATCGGTTGATCTTTTTCCAGGCCCTCCTCCAAACTGCAGAGCGTCCCTGCACTCTTCAAGACTCGCCGGCAACACATCGGCCAAGTGGCTGGCCAGCTCGCTTCGGCGCTCCGCGACGCAGCCATCCTGTGACAGTCGTTCCGCGATCTCGCCAATTAGAGTGTGGGCCTTCCTGAAAGGAACGCCTAGCGACGCCATTCGTTCGGCGGCGACGGCCGTCATTGATGACCCGTCTGCCAGATGTTCGCCCATGGACTTCGCGCTGAACGACATGTATTTCACGATAAGCGATGCGAGGACGATGGCCCTCTTCAGGGCCTCCTCTGAAAGCTTAAGGGGAGAGCAGCCGTAGTTGCTTGCTTCAATCGAGTTGCTGAAAGGCGCTTTGCCGGTAGCTGTTGCCGCAGAAACGTACGCGCCAATTACGGTGCTTGCCGATCCCTTGATGTGTTCAAGCAAAAACGGGTTCTTCTTTTGGGGGAGCATGGAAGAGCCGCCAGCAAGATTGTGAGGAATGTCGATGAGCGCGAACTCCCGCGTCGTCCAAACTTGCAGATCCTGGGCCACACGACTGAGCAAGATTGAAACGCTAGCGAAAACTGAAAGCCCTTGCAGGTGATGATCGCGGCTCGCGACCGCATCAAGTGAGTTGAAAGACGGCAGTTCGAAACCCAGAAGACTTGCGGTTTTCAAGGGATCTATCTGCAAACTTGTGCCCCCCCCCGCCCCCGCCCCATGGGGCAATTTCTGATGTCTTCCAGCAGGCAATGGAGGCGCTGGCGCTCGCGCCCCAGAGCAAAGAAGACGCCAAGCAGGTAGTGTCCTGGCGACCCAGGGAGCGCGATCTGGTACTGACTGTACAACGGAGCCACAAGTCTCGATGCCTCTTCGACTCGCTGAAGGAGGGCATCTTGTGCGGTTCCTAGTTCTTGCGAGATGGAACACGCAGCTTCCCGAAGGACTAGGAGAGAAATAGTCGCGTTCAAGTCGTTGCGGGATCTCGCAAGGTGCAGCCAGCCGGCCTTTTCAGGACCAGCTCTCGCGGCAAGTTCTGCCTCATAGGCAAGGTAGAGGCCACGCGGAGCATCACGGCCCTCCAAAGACTGAAAGCCCTCGTTCTGGAGGTCCAAGATGTGCTTGAGGAGATCGGCAGCCGCTGCATCGCTGACCAAGCCCTGATCCGCGAGCATGACCAAATGTGCTTCGTCTATGGCCGTCTGGTGCTGCAGAAGGCGGCCGTCGCGCGAGAGTTGAATAGGCGGAGCGAGCAGCTGCATCGCTTCGGGATGCAGGGTCCACCTGCTCTCGCTCGCGTCATGCTTGTCCGCTTCGCAGGCAGCCGCCTCAATATCGATGACAATGGAATCGATCATCCGTTCAGCTGCTGCGGCGGCGACATTGAGTTCATCAGCGAAGCCTATGGCGTAGGCTACCCGGTCTCTAAAGTCGCCATTTATCTGAATTTCCTCCCCCTCAGATTTGAGAAGACGCGCTTCGACCACTGCTGGCTCTGAAACTCGAGAGAAGCCCAGGCGTTTAAGCTTCCCGGGTATGTGAGCAAGTCGGAAACGGATGGCTCCTGCTCTTGCGCTCGCGCGTGGAGGCGTGAACCCTTCTCCCGCGTAAAGTCTAATCACCATGTCAAGGATTGACGTGCCTAAGGCGTGCGAGAGCATGACTGGAATCATTCCTCCAGCCAGCCTGGGATTGACCTCGATGATGACGGGGCCCCGCTCGGATATCACAAACTCTACATGAGCCGGTCCTAACTCCAAGCCCAGAGCCGATACCGCGCCCGCGGCAAAAGAAGCCAGTTCCTTGAGGGACCATTCCGGGAGCGGGGCCGGGAAGTCGTGCCCCACCTCAACGAAGCAGGGGGCGGGCCTTTGTGCTTGGCGAGAATTCCAAGGCAGTGCAGCGTCCCATCATACGTAATTATCTCTGCCGAGTATTCCTTACCCTCCACATATTGCTGGATCAAGATGTCGGGACTGGCCAGATCCACTTGACCCACCAATACGTCCTTTGCACTCTTAAACGCCTCGATCGCGGCTGCTGCACTATCGCACAACCGCACGCCGCTGCTACCACTGCCGGACACCGGCTTCACGACAACTGGCAGAGTGACTTGGGTAAGAATGTCCTCAACGTCTGTGATGGATGTGGCCAGCCGAGTTGCAGGAATTGCGATTGATTGTCGCTGCAACTGGAGTGCTTGCTTCCATTTATTTCGGCACGTGACCATGGCCTCTGGATTCGCTGCTGGTAATCCCATTGCAGTCGCGGCACGTGACGCAGTTTCCACAAAATAATCGGACGATGAGTATATTCCCTTCAGCCTTCCTATTTTGCTGGCCACCCCGATAACGTCATCCGGATTGCGCGTTTCAGCTTCGATCACTTGAGGCGCCGCGGAGTCTTTTAAAAACGGATAGCGCGCTCGATTGCGTACAACGAGATACGGTTCGAAGCCCAGGGCTCGGGCCCGCTTCAATAATAGTTCGCCAGTGCCCGTCGTGTTGCTCTCCACGAAAAGGAAGCTACCTCGGCTCATCAAACTTGCTCCAAACGCTTAAGACAGCTTCCCGGGCTTTCCGCTTCCAAAGATATCGGTTCCATGGCGGGAGAGCCGTCGACGGATGGTTTTCGGTCGCCGGCGCTTCCAGCACACCGGCTTCATTTAGAGATCCGTTCTGCTTGAGCCACTCGCGGTCGTAGACAGCTTCGACGTAGCGATGGCCTTCATCCGGGCAAATGACGACCACGGTTTCTTCTGGATAATGCCGAGCGCGCCACCGCCCCACGATGTAGCTCGCTCCGGACGTCGGACCTGCGAAGACGGCATGCCGCTCGTGGAGGAGTCGCGTTGCAGTCAATGCGAGCGAAGCCGAGATGAGATGCACCTCGTCATACAGTTCGTGCTTCACGTTCTCGGGGACAAGACTGTTCCCCAGCCCCCGCAGTTTGCGTTCGCCATCCGGCTGGCCAAAAATCACGCTATTGAAGGTGTCCACTCCGATCAGGCGTGCGCTAGGCGCCTTTTGGCGGAGTCGCTCTATCGTTCCGCAAGTAGAACCGCCCGACCCTACAGACCCGACCAACGTTACGTCCGGCCCCAACATCTCCGCTATTTGGTCGGCGAAGAGCCCATAGGCTGCTGGGTTGTCGGGTGTTCTGTACTGCCGGGGCCAAAAACAAGAGTGGCCCAACTGTCTCATCCTAGCGTCTAACGCATCGAGACGGCTTCTTTGATAACCACCCTGCTTCGCCTTTTCAGTTATTATGCAGACCTCGGCTCCCAAGGAGTTCAACCGGTTTTCCAGGCCTTTGTCCATCACTGGGTCTGTGAAGATTTCAAGTTGGAATCCATATTCCCGGCAAATTACTGCTAAACCCAGCGCGAAGGTTCCGCTTGAAGTCTCGAGAACTTTCATGCCGTGCGTCAGAGTCCCCCTGGCCATCGCTTGTTCAATGATGTACTTCGCGGGAAGAAGCTTCATGAACGCAAACTGCGCAACATAAAGATTTGTCTCACACCGTATGATGCTTGGAAGAACATAGGCATCAGAGTATCTGGAGAAGGGCAAGCGTTTGCTGAGAGCGTTCATCCTGCTACCTCACTGACAACCAGTCACATAGTCAGAAATATTTTTGGCGAGTCGTTAAACCCCGATACATGGGCGAGCACGGACCGAAGCTTCCATGGAAAGTCCGCCGTCATTCGATCAAGCAGGATTCCACTCATTGTGCCGCTGTGCGCGACTATGACCCCGAGAGCGTCAGTAGCCTCGGATGCTTTCAGCATCGAGTTCAGGTGCTCCTTTGGAGCCCGCTCCTGATGCAGGAGCGCGCTGGCCGTACCTATTTTGCCTATTATGACCGTGTCACCCTGCGGGATCGCTGTCCGTGCGCGGTCGAGTAATTCCTGATATTCTGCCCGTTGGCTAGCGGAGACCTCACCTCGCCGTTGATCATAGTCAACGGTTTCCACCGTCCCTCCTTCATCGATGCCCACGATTGCAAGCGGCGGCATTTGTCCGAGGAAGGAGAGAAGGCGACATGCTCGCTGCTGATATGCGACCACCCCTGGGTACATCACTCCGTCGGATGGCTCGATCTCCGCCATTAGTTTCTCGATCAATGACGTGCGGATTCTGCGCTTGAAGCAGCGCGCGATTGACCGTGCAGCCGCAACAAGATCCGCAGACGAACTTGCCAGTCCTTTGCCTTCGGGGAGTTCCGATTGCAAAAGCAGAATTCCTCCTGAGGCGCCGAGCGCACTCACGAGATTCTCAGCTAGCTGTTTTGCTTTGAGTTTGTGAGATGGATAGACAGTCACGGATCGTGTGCCCGCGATCGGCGTGAAATGAGCCCTCGCAAAGAGCGCGATCGGCATCGTGACGAGGAAGTGAGAATCCCGGAGAAAGGAGCCCGCCGGCAACTGGCCTTGCAGCAACTCGCCGAATGTACCGCAGCAAAGAGCGCCGCTGGAGTGAGTCCTTGGCTCCTGCCTATCCTCGGCAATGTTCTGGGTCGCGTCTGCGCCATCGAACATCTGGTGGTACATGTACGGTTTCCAAACTCCATGGGCGGCCGCTTGGAGAAGTTCTCTCGTTGACGCGCTCGGGTCGCTTCCAGAAAGTGCGGGATACGTGGACTTTTGGGCTGCCATATTACTTTCTCTCAGATGCATTGATTGCTTTTAGCAAGGCACGGCCGCTACTCGTCAGAACTGACTTGCCTGTCGGACGGGATTACTTTCGAGTAGCCTGGGATGCCTGAGATCCGCTCGGTGAAAGTAGCATTGGCAGCGAGTTTTGTTCGCAAAGCTTCTGTAAAAAGAATTGTAAGATCTGTTGCGCTATTGATTGCGTCGAGTGGCATTTAGCCGTGCGAGGGAGGCGCCGCTTTAAAACAATCAGTGATCCCGGTTTTGCCCTTAATCTGGTCGGCATCGAACGAGCTCTCAACCTCTGCCGCCGCCGAACCTCGCTGCTGTTCTGCCGCTCCACTTGGCAGTCCTGCCTCCCCTCGCCCAAGGAGCAGGTATCGGGGGCGGCCGGTGAAAAGGCTCCAGAAGCTGCCCCGGATTACGTCACCGCACGCTCGGTCGCGTCGGCAAGGTGAAGCGGTCACTTTGCTCATCCCAGGCGATTGGCCGGGTTGGCGATGCGTGCGTTCTTACGTCAGCGCAATCCGGCGAAAGTTATAGTGTTGGATTGATTTTGACACGGTCAAGAGCGATCATGCTCTTAAATTTCCGCACGTTCGAATCGGTATTTAGCTTCGTCTTAACAAACGCCTTGAAGGCTTCGAGATCATCCACAGCCAGAACTAGAACGAAATCGGCGCTGCCCGTGGTCAGGTAGCACTCAGTTACTTCCGTGGCAGCCTGCACCATGCACTCGAACCTTTCGACGAGCTCGAGACCTATTCGATCAAGCTCAACTAGCACTATCACCGTGATCACTTGCAACCAACCCTTTCGATCTAGGAGCAGAACTTGCCGATGTCAGGGCGACATTGAGTAACAGCAAGTTCGAACGATCAACGCCGCCGCAACGCCTCAATTGACGCAAGCTGTGTCGGGCACGGCAGACCTTGATCCATTCGACACATCAAATCGGAGGCGTGCTCACTTGATGCTTCTATCAGTTAGAGGCGCACCGCTGCTGGCTAGCACGCGTAAATGGCGAATGGGCCGGTGTCCGACCCCCTGCGGCACTGCGAGAGCATACGCAAGCGCCGTGCCGAGCCGAACACTTCGTGTATTTCTCCTTGGGTGGAACTCTAAGCAACAGTCTTGGTGCGTTCTCTGACATTGCTGTCGAACTCCGGACAATGCTGATTGGCTGCAGCGCAAAGACCCAGGCCTTTCGCCGAGATCCGTCGACCTGCGGCAACACCTAACGGGCTTCTGCGCGGGCGTCCGACACGCGCTTTCATGGGCTATGTCATCCAAACCGATCCGCGACGACGGCATGAGGCGGGGCACAAAGAGGCGGCGAGCCCGGCGTCGCCGATCGCCAGGCCCGCCGCCAACCTCGCTGAGCAACTCATTCGTTCACACGACTATTGGCCTAGGGCGAGGCGGATCTGGTTGGCAATGGGCGAACGGCAGCTGGTGCGGTCGGAGGCAAGTTGGCTCTTGTGATCTTGTTCAGGATCTCGGCCTGGCCGCGGGCGCATTAGATCACGTCGTAGAGGTGCTCGGCCGAGCCACTGTCGAGAATGGTGACGACGACGCGGTCGTCGAGGCCATCGCAATTGCCTCGATGCGGGCGCAGACGCGACTCTCAAGCCTCCAGGAGTTCGCCTTGTAGTGGGTCTCGGCATAGCCGCAGCACAGATTTGCGCTCGAGCGCGCGGCGCGTGCGGACGTGGCGCTCTCGTCGACAAGCCGCCGGAGACCAGTCTCGCCGGACAGTCCGAAGATGTAGTCGATACCGTTGTCCTCACACCTGGCCATTACTTGCGCCCGGCCGTAATGGCCTGCCGCACCCTGCTCCCAAGGGCCAAGAACATTTCAGACCACGTAGCTTTATGCAGCCGGTATTTCAACGGTGGAGACATTTTGACGCGGTCTCTCCAAACGCGGGTGCTAAGTATCCTGTGATAATTCCACCCGCTCAGAGGACGCAAATACTGCAACGGTGCAGGCGGTACGAGATGAAAAAGATACTCACGAAGCTAACGACGTCGGTGGGCTGACATGTTCGACGGACACGGCAAGGAGTTCACAGCTCATGAATGGCAATAGGCTATCCCCGCTTTGTTATGAGAGCGTCATCATCGTGGGCCAGTTCGAGCAGAGCCGCCAAAATTGGCCGCCTTTCCCTACCGTACCGGCCTGAAGGACTTAATGACAGTGCAACGCAGGCGCCTCCACCGTTGTGCGGATCGATCCGCCTCACCCGTGAATTCCCGCCAGTGCAGTCCTGCGCGCCGCCGAGACAACCTGCCGCAAGTTAAGTCGAGAGCCGTCCGATGAAAGACATCCGTGTGGTCACCGATTTTCCGCGCAAGGTCCGAGAGATCGAGAATGTTTGGATCTCGATGCCAGATGGCGTGAAGCTAGCTGCCCGCATCTGGGTCCCTGAAGACGCTGAGGCGGATCCGGTCCCGGCCGTCCTCGAATACCTGCCTTACCGCAAACGCGATGGAACGGTGGAACGGGACGCGCTCACCCATCCCTACTTCGCTGGGCATGGCTATGCAGGCGTACGGGTGGATATACGCGGCACCGGCGACAGCGAAGGTGTTTGCAAGGGTGAATATTTGAAGCAGGAACAGGACGACTGCATGGCGGTAATAGAGTGGCTGGCGAGGCAGCCCTGGTGTTCCGGCGTGGTTGGCATGATCGGCATCAGCTGGGGCGGTTTCAACGGACTTCAGGTCGCCGCCAGGCGTCCGCCGGCGCTCAAGGCTGTCATCTCATTGTGCTCTACCGACGACCGCTATAATGACGACATCCATTATCTCGGCGGCGCCCAGATGGGCGACAATCTGGGCTGGGGCACCACCGCCTGGGCGATCGCCATATCGCCCCCCGACCCGCTCATCGTCGGCGACCGTTGGCGTGAGATTTGGGAAGGCCGCCTCAACGGTAACGGAATGTGGATGAAGGATTGGTTCGAGCATCAGCGTCGTGATGAGTTCTACAAGCACGGCTCGATCTGCGAAGATTATTCCAATGTGGAGATCCCGGTCTATGCGGTCGGCGGCTGGGCTGACAGCTACCCCAACCCGATCTTCCGCATGCTCGAAAGACTGCCTGGCGTCCGAAAGGGCCTGATCGGTCCGTGGGGTCACAAATATCCGCATTTCGCCATGCCCGGACCGCGCATTGGTTTTCTCAAGGAATGCCTGCGCTGGTGGGATCAGTATCTCAAGGGGATCGATACTGGCATTGGCCAAGAACCGATGCTACGGGCATGGATGCAAGACCCGTGTCCGCCGGCTGCCATTTATGATGAGCGCCCAGGCCGATGGGTTGCCGAGTTGTCATGGCCAGGAGCCGGTGTAAGCGAACGCTCCCTAGCCCTTTCGCCGGGCCTCCTTGCCGAGGGCGCCAGCAGCGACGACGTGCTGACGATCTGTTCACCTTCGACGGGGGACTCTCGTCGGGGGCCTGGTGCGGCTATGGCGTGGATCCGACCTTGCCGATAGATCAGCGCATGGAAGCTGGCAATGCGCTTATCTTCGAAACGAAACCTCTGGAAAAAGCCGTGGAAATTCTCGGCTTCCCGGAACTCGAAGTAAAGGTCGCCTCAGACAAGCCGGTTGCGCTTATCTCGGCGACGCTGTCGCTGGTGATGAAAGACGGCGCCGCATCGCGCGTTAGCTACGGCATTCTGAACCTCACGCATAGGCATGACGATCTCGAGCTCCAGCCAATGCAGCCTGGCAATCCCGAGACGGTGCGCTTCAAGTTGCGTTCCTGTGGCCAGCGCTTCGAGAAGGGTCAGCGCATACGCCTTGCCATCGCCACCGCGCATTGGCCGATCGTCTTTCCAGGACCGGAGAAGGCGACGCTGTCGATTCATTGCGCCGGCAGCAGACTAATCCTGCCGTTGCGCAAGCCACAGCAGCTGGACGCGAGGCTCGCAGCGTTTGAAGGACCGGAAAGCGCAACGCCGATGGCGCAGGAAGTGATCAAGGCGGGCGAGCCTTTCCGGCGCGAGGTTACGACCAACCAGATCACCGGGGAAGCCACCTACACTGTCGTCAGCGATGGCGGGACCGTGCGTCATCCGCACACCGGCATCACTGTCTCGGCTAGGCAGACAGACGTCTTCGTGGTCCTTCCAGACGATCCGAATTCGGCACGGGGGACCGTGACTTGGGAGAATTCCTATGGCCGAGGCGACTGGGACGTCAGAGTTATGGTTTCGGCGACGGTACGAGCGCTACGTGATGTCTGGCGCATGGAGACCCACCTCGTTGCGCGTGCTGGCGACGAGGTCGTCGTTGATCGCGAAGACGTCAAGGAGTTTCCACGCGATCTGAACTGAGGAGATCAACGGCGGCGCCGGTCGCCGCCTTGAGGCAAGGGTCAGCATTGAGCAGCGGGACCTACTTAGCTCCATATCGGGTCACAGTTTTCATGCCGCCATGGCAAACAAGCGACAGCACCGTCAGAGCGCTTCGCCTGGCGGCGCGGAAATGTAGCAGGACGCATAGATATAGCCCGTCGTGCGCTCTAGGCGATCCTCTATGCCGAGTTTGGCCATAGTCTTCAGGATCGCCTGCCGTTCCGTCGGCGAGAAGCGGTACTGGCGCCGTCTGAACCGTTCTACGAGCCTTGTTTCCAATGAGAAAGCCCGAAGGGCCGCTGCGATGTCGTCATAACTGAAGCGGTGCATTACGAAGGCTACTACCCATGGGCGTGACGTCGCCGACGCCTCATACACGCGTGCAAAGGTTGCCGCAGTGGCGTAACCCACACAGCCCGTGCTGATAAGAATGTCGGCATCCGCGAGTGCGCTCCGTTCCTTGATGGTTAAATCCCGAGTTTCGAGATCAGCCGTGACGCCAGCCTCCAACAGGCCCAGATCGAGCGCATAGCGAACAGCCCGGAACGATGGATCCACGCCGACGAACTGGATGTCGTCACGGAGGCCCTGATTGCGAAAAAAGGCACGATGCTCGATCGCCTCCTGGCGCGACAGCGATCCACTGGGTTCCAGGTAGGCAGCATACAGATCGTCCAGGTCGAGATTGGTTCGCAGCAAGGCAGCGTTGACACCATACGAGCAACCGACATCGACTATCTTCAACTTCGTCTTGTTTCGGACACGCCGATAATCGGCGAAGATGCTTTCGAAAACCGGCTTGGCCCGATCTGGAATCATATAGTCCACGGCCAAACAAGCCCGAAAATAAACGTGCGGCCACCTGCGATTGTAGGTTGCCGTGAAATCGTGCTTCGCCCCCTGAATTCTGCCGCGTTCCGCATTTGCTGATTGACTTGACATCCTGCTCCCTTCTTCGCTCCAGTGATCGCAATGTCGCCCCAAGAACTAAATATCGCTCGCGGGCGCCTGCCGCCTCACGAGAGGCGGTTCAAAAATCATGCCAGGCTGAGCAGAGGCCGCAAAAAGATCGTATCCCAGGGAGTGGTGTAGCTGACGACTTGGTCGCCGCGCTCTCCGGCATGGGGCCGGGCTGATCAGCGTGCCACGGCTGGCAGGCTGATAAGAGGATCATCGCTCATTTGGCTGATGGTTTCCAGCGTCATGTATCTGGCGCGCTGCACGGCCCATTCGTCGTTCTGTTCGAGCAGGATCGCGCCACCAGGCGGAATGGCGTCATCATTTGGGAAGATGCCGACGACCTCGGTGCGCCGCGTGATCTCCCCGTTAAGGCGCTCGATCGGGTTGGTCGAGTGGAGCTTGGCGCGATGTTCCTTCGGGAAGGTCATGTAGGCAAGCACGTCGGGCTCGGCGTCGTCCATGATTGTCGCCAGTTTCGGCACCTTCGGCCGGATCTGGTCGGCGACGGCGCGCCATTGCGTGCTTGCGGCCCCGGGCGTTTCCTGGGCGAAGGCGGTGGCGATGAAAGCGGAGACGACGCGGCGCCCGCTCTTGCCGGCATGGGCCAGCACGTTCCTCATGAAGTGGACGCGGCACCTCTGCCATGTCGCGCACAGCACCTTGGTGACGGCCGCCTTGATGCCTTCATGGGCATCGGAGACGACGAGCTTGACGCCGCGCGGTCACGGCGGGTCAGCTTGCGCAGGAACTCCGTCCAGATCGGCTCGGCCTCAGACGTGCCCACCTCCATGCCCAGCACCTCGCGCCGGCCGTCCGCATTGACGCCGACAGCGATGATGACGGCGACCGAGACGATGCGGCCGCCGCGGCGCTTCAGGTAGGTGGCGTCGATCCACAGATATGGCCAATCGCCCTCGATGGGTCTTTCAAGGAACGCTTTGACCTTGCCGTCGATCTCTTCGCAGAGCCGCGAGACCTGGCTTTTGGAGATGCCGCTCATGCCCATGGCCTTGACCAGGTCGTCGACCGAGCGGGTCGAGATACCCTGGACGTAGGCCTCCTGGATGACGGCGGTCAGCGCCTTCTCGGCCTGCGGAGCGGTTCAAGAAACCGGGTAAGTAGGAGCCCTTCCTGAGCTTGGGGATGCGCAGCTCGACGGTGCCGGCCCGCGTCTCCCAGTCGCGCTAGCGATAGCCGTTGCGCTGGGCCGTGCGCAACGGGTTCTTCTCGCCATAGGCGGCGCCGGTGGCGGCCCCAACCTCCAGCTCCATCAGCCGCTCGGCGGCAAAGCCGATCATCTCGCGCAAGAGATCGGAATCCGGAGTCTTCTCCACGAGCGCGCGCAGGTTCATCATGTCGTCGGTCATCGATGGTTCCTTCGAATCAGGTTGGTATCAGCAACCCGACCTTACCGGCGAACTGTCGATGACCACCGCAAAGCCGCTCGCTCGCTTGTATGGGGTGATCTTTGTCAACGTGATCTTTCAGTCGTTCCGTCTCCTTGTTCAGCGGTGGCGACCATTTGTTCCTGCTTTGGCTCCGAGGGGTCCATTGGGGCGCCGCGCGCAGTGACGGTCAAGGGTGGTCCTTTGGCCATCGCGAAGCGACTTGCCCTTGATGGTCACGAGCACGGCGGCAGCGTTACATTGAGCCGGCAGGTGCCCTGTTTGTAGAGGTCTATAACTTGCAAACCGAGGGGAGCTCGCCATCAGGCGCCGTAAACGCGCCGCAAGCTTGTATGCGGTTGATCCGCGCGGATCAAAAACCATGATGCAGCCATACGCATCGGCGGCGAAGCTCCGGGCGGTGGGCCCATTCTACAGCGCGGCGTCGTAAGGCCATGTGAGCGACCGGGATCACCACCACCTCGGATCCGTTATCGGCAGACGCTATTGCAGCTGCCAAACTTCAATGCTCGTCCTGTCGAACGCTCCTCCATGCTTTATACCGGACGCAGGGCTACTCCCGTCGGGATCTCGCCGGTCGTGACAAGTCGCCAGAATGCAATCAGTAGCTTGCGCGCCAAAGCCACGATCATTGTCTTGCGCGTACCGCCACGGCCATCGGCCGTTCTCGCGCAAAACCAGTGCGCCAGCGCGCTGTCCTTTTGGAATTGGAGGAACCGCCAAGCCAATAGGATCATGCCGTAGCGGACGCGAGCGTTGCCGGCCCGCGCGAGACCTTTCTCGCGCCTGCGTTGGCCGCTCTCATCCGGCGCCCCGGTAAGTCCGGCATAGCGAGCGACGGCTCTCCGATCACGCAGGCCGCGTGAGAGAATCTCATTCACCAGCATGTCCGCAGTCTCGATACCGACACCGATGATCCGCGAAAGAAGGCGAACCATTGCAAGCGGACCCTTCTCCGTGTCTGGAACCACCGAGAGCTGCCGCAACCGCTCCTGTTCGATCTCGTGGATTTGTTCACGCAACAGGTGAAGCCGTCCGAGATTACGGCGCAACTCTGCTCGGCTTCGTTCCGGTAGGGGCATACCTTCCGCCGTATGCAGAGCCTCCAGTTTCTCGGCAGCTTTGCGCAGATTGGGTTTGAAGGCGCGAATGCCGAAGCGAGCGAGGATTGCCTTGATGCGATTGACGATCCGTGTACGTTCGCGGACGAGATTGTCTCGTTCACGGTTCGGACGGCGAGCCTCCTCCTCATTGATGGTTGGGATGGCTGCCATGCTGCAGTGGCGCTTCTCGCCCCGCAGCCAGCCAAGAAAGGCGCGCATCAGCAGTTCGGTATCGAGGCGATCGGTCTTGGCGCGCCGATGTTCGCGGGAAACCGCGACGCTCGATGGATGTATGACATAAGCCTCGACAGCGCGCGCCTGGAGCCAGCGCGCCAACCAAAAGCCGTCGCGTCCAGCCTCATAGGCGACAACGATGCGCCGGACTTCGCGCCCGGCTTGGATGGCTTCGCTGCGCCAGCGGCGCAACAGCCTGAGCACCGAATCCGGGTCGGCATCGAGCTTCTTGAGAGGACTACGTTCAAAGCCAGGGACTGTCGCAGCAATGAGCCACTTTGTCTGGCTCATCTCAATCACTGCGACCAACGTGCTGTCCTGATCAAGGGCGGTAAGGGATCTGCTTGCATCAAAGAATGGTGACATGGGGGCGCTCCTTAGGTAGCTGCTCAACAGCGCCGAGGGTGCCACACGCTCGCCGCCGCCCATAGCATCTACAGCGCTATCGAGAGCGCGCTCGCGAGCGGCTTCGCTACCGCCGAGCTACACCACCTGTGGGGACGCGACCCGCAAAAGCGATATCTGCGCATCAACTCATCGCTTAGAGAGTGCACGGGCGGGTACGTCGAGCATACCAGGTCAAGTACTCGACACCCCGGCAGGTGCTGTCACGTTGTTTGCTAAGGGTTAGCATCAGTAATGGACCTATTAGGCCCCTTTGAGGCGGCGAGTATGGATGCCCAGCGCTGACTTTTGGAGCTTGGTGAGACGAAGTTTCGCAGTGAGAGTACTTGATGAAAGGCTGCGGACCTCCAGGCGATCGGAAGCTGCATCGTTCGCTCGGTTTCGCAAGTAACTGCGAGTTTCTCCGCTCGATTGTTTAATGCATTGTAGGATTGGTACTCATAGCTGCATGACGTTACGTCGCGCCTGGCGTCGCAAGCTGTGCGAGCACGTCCCGGATCCGTGCCTTACAGAGGCGGTGGTTGTCGATGAAGACGTCGGCCACTGGAGCACCGGCCGGCTAGGCGGCCTCGACCAGCATGGCGCGGGCATGGGAACGCGCATGTTTGCTGATCCGGCCATATTGCGCCAAGCCAAGACCGACGAGGATTGAGGCCGAAGTAGCTCACCAGCTTCTGCGGTTCGCGGAACCGCCGGATGTCGCGGACCGCGGCGATGATACCGCTCGCGACGATGACATTGACGCCGGTGATCGTCTGAAGGCGCCGGACTTGCGCATCATCAACCGCTGCCCGGGCGATGTCGCGATCGAGGTCAGCCAGATCCTCGGCCAAGCGATCGATGTCCCGGATGTGGCGGGCGATAGCGGCCCGCTCGTCGTCGGGAAGCACCTGCCGCTCGAGCCAGGCGCACCGCGATTGCTGAACAGATCGGCATGCGGGCCCTTCGGCACAAGGTGCGCCTGCAGGATGCCATGCACCTCGTTCTTCACGCGCGTGCGATGCCGAACTACCTGGTTGCGCCGCGCGACGAGGCGGCGAAGCCGCTCGGTCCGCTCGTCAGGTACCCAGACCTCCGGCAGAAAGCCGCTGGCATGGAGCTGCGCCAGAACGCCGGCATCGATCTTGTCGGTCTTAATCATGGCATGGGCGATCGCCTTCATCTGCATCGGGTTGGCGACAATCACCCGGCCGACATAGGGCGACAGAAGCCGCACCACCGCCATGGCGTTGCCCGTGGCCTCGACGTCAACCTCAACCGTCCGTCGCAAACTTCGGCCGAACCCTTCCAGTCCCGAGCGGGTCATGCCGACCCGTCCGTGATGGCGCAGCCGGCCGCCTTCCCAAACCACCACCTCCGCAAAGGTGCGGTGGATGTCCATTCCAATCACACGTCTCATCGGCTCGCTCTCCTCAAACAGTCGGGAGCCGGCGGGCGACGCGACACCTACGGATCCGCGCTCTCGGCGCAACCGGGCAGGTCGCAGGGGCGGTCAGCTACTAACGCGAGTTCGCAGCTCATCGAATAAATCGGCCTGCCCGCACTTGGCGTGCTCCCGGTGCCCCAGTCCCGGATGGTCGCACCATACGCCGAAAATCGCTCATCTCCAGCGGGGATCGGATGGCACCGTCATGATTATACGGTTACGAACGCCATAGAGGCGCTGAACTCCAAGCTGCGCCGCGCCGATGCGGCCATGAAGCTGCAATATCTGGTGCTGAACCACGCGGCCGAGGAATGGAAACGACCGCCGCGCGAGTGGTTTGAGGCAAAGACCCAGTTCGCCGTCGTCTTCGGCAACAGGTTCGTCAGCCAATGACAAAACCGGCCTTGCGCACAGAATTCCTGACAGTCCCGCCATCTCTTCTCAAAATCGTTCGGGCACAAAACTGTAAACTGGACAATTTAGGCTGATGCGAAAGCAAGGTCCTTTCTGATGTTGGTCGAAAGGCGGCGTGCTACACGGCTCGCAAAAAAAACCGCAACAAAACATTAAAATACATTTTACAAAATTTTTCCTACGACCGACTGCTGCTAATGTTACTTTCAGCCGGAGTGTGTGGCCAGGCACGGACAAACAGCTAGTGCCGATCCACGCTCGGACCGAAGCACAGCCCAACGTCGGACTCGGCAGCCAATGGCAAGAAGAGCACTTATCCTTGTTGAAGGTCACAGCGGCATGGGTCTGCAATATGTCGAAGCAGCCCGACGTCTTGGGGTTTATCCAATTACCTTGTCGGCTGACCCAGCTCAGTACGACTATCTTGCGGCGGAACGCATCCAGGCAATCCAAGTAGATACGGACAATTTTAATTCGCTGATCCGGGAATGTTCCCGATTATGGGAGACCTATACCATCGCTGGCATTACTGGGTTTTCGCGCGCTGATGAGTTGGCCTGTGTGATGGCTGGCAAGCTCTGCCTGCACTTCGGTCTACCTGGACCTAACCCGAGAGCTGTTGAACAATGCTGCGATAAGTACACCCAGCGTCAACTTCTCGCGGCCTCAGGCGTTCCGATACCTGCTTATCGCTTAGCGGCCAATACAGCGGAGGCAGAGGATGCTGCCAGGGAGATCGGACTGCCCGTGATAGTTAAGCCTGCGGTGGGCAGCGGCAGCGCCGGTGTCCGACTGTGCCGCACTGCCGATGAGGTAGTCGAACACACGATCCATCTGCTGAGCGGGAAGCCCATAGGGCGGTCGTCAAAGATGCTTGTCGAGGAATTCGCGCAAGGGCCATACTATACCGCTGAGATAATGGGAAATGAAGTCGTTGCAATTGGTACCGGTGACTTCGCTTGCCCCCCGCATTTTGTCTGTCGTGGGTTCACCTTTCCGGCCGCGCTGACTCACGACGAGTATAATCGTATCGCCGGTGTTTCGCTGAGTTGCTTGAGTGCTCTCGGCCTTGGCTGGGGGCCAACGAACGTTGAGCTCCGGTGGACTAAGCGCGGCCCGCTCGTCATTGAAGTCAATCCGCGCCTTGCTGGCACGCCGTTTCCTCAACTCGTTCGTCTGGCTTACGGTGTCGATCTCATCACCGAGCATATAAACCTTCTCATCGGCAATGATTGGGATTTGCGCAGAAAGCATTCGAACATTGCGGCCGCTCGGCACCTGATTGCTGATCGCGATGGCACCCTTGACTGGGTCGACGGGCATAGTCAAGCGGTCGCGTTATCAGATGTTGCCGAGGTCAAGTTCTATATTGAGCCCAAGACGCCGATTGTCAGAAACGGCGATTTTCGAGACTGTCTGGGACATGTCATCGCAGCTTCATCCAGTCTGCCTCGCACCGAGGCGATACTTCAGCGTGCCGTCGACTTGATCAGTTGGTCAATCACGCCATTTCCAACCATTGACGATGAAAACGAGTCTGCGGCCCCTCCCGGACTGTCGCACAGGATGAGCTCCGACCGTGAATTATAAGCTCGATCGTTTCAGCCACAGGATCATCACTCACTTTGGCTGTATTGGTGTGTGCGTCAAGTTCTGCAAAATGGGGCGGCCATGATGCTGGTCATGCGGCTTGGCGAAGAGCGAGCTTCTTGTGCTCGCGCAGATCGTCCATGTTGATGTATCGGTTGGCCTCCATCCAGTTTTCGTTGGTCTCGACGGCGAGCGCCCTGACGAGGCGCAGGCAGCTTTCGGCATTTGGAAAGATGCGCACGACATAAGTGCGCCGGCGGATTTCCTCGTTGAGCCGCTCCAGCATGTTAGTGGACTTCAGGTGCTTATGGTGCTGACGCGGCAGGCGAAAGAAGGTCAGCGTGTATTCGATGGTCTCCTCCACCCACGTCGTCAGTCGTGGATAGCGGCCCGACCATTTGGCAAGCCATGCAGCCAGATCGGCCTTGGCTTCGGCGAGATCGCGCCGGTCGTAGAGCCAAGCGCAGTTCCTGCAGGCAGTCGTCGCCGTGCTTTCGCGGCAGGTGATCGAGCGCATTCCTGAGGAAGTGCACGTAGCAGCGCTGCCATGCCGCTTCCGGGATCACCTCGCCGATCGCCGCCACCAGGCCGGCATGGTCGTCGGACACGACCAGTTCGACGCCCTTGAGGCCACGCCCCTTAAGGGCGACGAGGAAGTCCCTCCAAGCCGAGCGGCTCTCGCGATTAGCCATTTCCACGGCCAGGATCTGGCGCCTTCCGTCCCAGTCGATGCCGACCGCGATCAGCACCGCCTGGCTCATGACGATGCCGGCTTCGCGCACCTTCTCGTAGCGGGCGTCGAGGATGAGGTAGGCAAAGGGCTCCTGAAGCGGACGCTCGGCAAACGCCTTCAGGCTCTCGTCCAGGCGTTTGTTGATGGCCGAGATCGACGAGGCCGAGAAGGCATGGCCGCACAGCTCTTCGGTGATCGCCTTCACCTTCCGGGTCGACACGCCCTGCACATACATCTCCGCAAGCGTTGCCACCAAAGCCCGCTCCGAACGCTGATAGCGCTCGAACAGCTCGGTGGAGAAGCGGCCGGCCCGGTCCTGCGGAACCCGCAGCTCAAGCTTGCCGACACGGGTGACAAGCGTGCGGCCATAATAGCCTGAGCGGTAGCCAAGCCGCTCCGGCGTGCGTTCGCTCTTCGAAGCACCCAGCGCCTCGTCCATCTCCGCCTCGAGCACCTCTTGCATCACCGCACAGATCACTTCGTGCAATCCATCCGGGTTCGAAAGCAGAATGTCTTTGACGGCAGCGCTGGCGGTCTTACTTTCAGTCTTGGTCATGGTGGCGTTCCTTCGCGGGAATCAGGTGACGTGAACAATCACCAGCCTGCCATGACCGCCCCCTCTCAGCGAATTTGCAGAACTCTCAGCACACTACCCTGTATTTCCGATTACCACTGAGCTGCGATGGTCAGAGATGCTACTGGAACCCTGCGTCGTTGTTCCCATAAGCCGATCAGCCGATGCGACCGGAATATGCGCTGGCCATCCATATGGCCGCCTAAAGACCTTGGCGGAATGAAAACCGTGATCGGAATGTGGGCCCAGTTGGGGGGTAGCTCCACTGCTCAATGCTGATCCTGAGTCGAGCAAGAATTTGGCAGCACCGCAGCAGGAGATCACCCAGCGCGTGGAGCTGCCTTTCTGGCAGCTAGGACCAAGAACTCAGGTGAGGTGCCGCGAGCAGTCCACCTCTCCTGCAGATGTATCCGTCGATGACAAGGCCTAGAGCGCTTCGCCTGGCGGCGCGGAAATGTAGCAGGACGCATAGATATAGCCCGTCGTGCGCTCTAGGCGATCCTCTATGCCGAGTTTGCCCATAGTCTTCAGGATCGCCTGCCGTTCCGTCGATGTGGAGAAGCGGCGCTGGCGCTGCCTGAACCGTTCTACGAGCCTTGTTTCCAATGAGAAAGCCCGAAGGGCCGCTGCGATGTCGTCATAACTGAAAGGGTGCATTACGAAGGCTACTACCCATGGGCGTGACGTCGCCGACGCCTCATACACGCGTGCAAAGGTTGCCGCAGTGGCGTAACCCACACAGCCCGTGCTGATAAGAATGTCGGCATCCGCGAGTGCGCTCCGTTCCTTGATGGTTAAATCCCGAGTTTCGAGATCAGCCGTGACGCCAGCCTCCAACAGGCCCAGATCGAGCGCATAGCGAACAGCCCGGAACGATGGATCCACGCCGACGAACTGGATGTCGTCACGGAGGCCCTGATTGCGAAAAAAGGCACGATGCTCGATCGCCTCCTGGCGCGACAGCGATCCACTGGGTTCCAGGTAGGCAGCATACAGATCGTCCAGGTCGAGATTGGTTCGCAGCAAGGCAGCGTTGACACCATACGAGCAACCGACATCGACTATCTTCAACTTCGTCTTGTTTCGGACACGCCGATAATCGGCGAAGATGCTTTCGAAGACCGGCTTGGCCCGATCTGGAATCATATAGTCTAGGGCCTGATGCGCCCGAAAATAGACGTGCGGCCACCTGCGATTGTAGGTTGCCGTGAAATCGTGCTTCGCCCCTGAATTCTGCCGCGTTCCGCATTTGCTGATTGACTTGACATCCTGCTCCCTTCTTCGCTCCAGTGATCGCCGTCGCCCCAAGAACTAAATATCGCTCGCGGGCGCCTGCCGCCTCACGAGAGGCGGTTCAAAAATCATGCCAGGCTGAGCAGAGGCCAAAAGCGATTTCTGCGCATCGCGCCTAGCAATCGAGCCTGAGGGGTGAGGCGATGAACGCGCCGGGTTGAAGGAGGCTCCAACTCCTGAGAAAGCGGAGCCATACCGAGCAAGACGACCACCAACCTTGTAACTTGGAAGTTGCCGACTCTGCTATTGATGCAGGTGCGGTGGCGGACGCAAGACCGAACCATCTTTGGGCCACTGAGCCCGCGGGAGAGCTTGGGTCTTCGTCACTGGGCCGCAAGCGAAGCCCGATTAGGCAAGGATGGGACAGGATGGAAATCATCGTTGGTATCGATGTTTCGAAGGATCGGCTGGACGTGCATGTCGCGCCTTCCGGAGAGCCATTCTGGCTGGGCAGCATGCCGGGGTGGGATCTGTTTCGACAACTGACAGCGCTTTCTGCGAGCGTCGTGGCTTTGGAGCGACAGGCGGTTTTGAGACTATGGCGGTTGCTGCGCTAGCGGGCGCGGGCTTGGCGGTGTCGTGCTTAATCCGGCGCAGGTGCGAGCCTACGCCAATGCGCTTGGCAAGCGAGCCAAGACCGACCCCATCGATGCCGCCGTGATCGCAGCCTTGGTTGCTGCAACCAAGCCGGAACTGCGGCCGTTGCGCGATGGCGAAGCCAAGGCCCTCGCCGAGCTCATCGCCCGCCGGCGCCATGCAGATGATCGTGGCTGAAGAGAATCGTGCACGCACAGTCACCGCCAGACAGGGGCATCATGCGGCTGCTGACCGTGCTCAGGTGCGAACTCGCAAGTCTCGATGCCGACATGGATGATCATATCCGTAAGTCGCCAGTCTGGCGGGCAAAGGGAAAGTTGCTTTCTTCGGTGCCAGGCATTGGTCCTGTTGTTGCCCGCACCACGATCGCTGAATGCCGGAACTGGGGAGCCTGGATCATCGCTAGATCGCCGCGCTCGCCGGCCTCGCGCCATGGACGACGCAATCAGGCAGATGGCGCGGCAAGAGCTTCATCGGCGGCGGCAGAAGCCGCGTGCGCCGCAGTCCTCTTCATGGCTGCCCTGGTTGCCATCAGGCACAATCCCGTCCTCAAAGCCCTTCGGGACCGCCTCGTCGCAGCCGGCAATCCAAAGATCGTCGCCGTCGTTGCCACAATGCGAAAGCTCCTCACCATCCTCCACGCAATCGTCCGAGACCAAAACCGTGGCAAACAACTTGACAGCCAAGACAGTCGCTCTCTCCTCAGTCCAAACCCGTGGTTCGGCTGGTCCTTACGAAGGCGAGCATGCCTCGCTGTGGGCGGCGGTCTCGTCGACCACACCAAGATCGGCTGCACGGCGCGGACGCTCAATGAGTGGGTGAAAAAGGCCGAGCGCGACAGCGGCTGCGTTCCGGTGTGCCTGCCGATGTAGCGACAAAGCTGAGGACTCTGGAACGCGAGAACCGTGTGATTCGGCAGGCCAACGACATCAAGGCGAGCGCGGGCAGGCGGAATCGATCGTCGAGCCATGATCGTCTTCATTGACGATCAGCGCGAGGCGCATGGGATCGAGGTGATCTGCAAAGTGCTGCCGATCGCGCGGCGATCTACCACAACACCGTTCCCGACCTGCTGTCGGGATGAGGTACGCGCCGTGTTGGATGCGGATTTCCGCGTCTACAGCGTTCGCAACGTCTAGCGGCAGTTGGAGGCAGCGGCGATGGTTCATCAGCGGACTCAGGCAATTCAATGCGCTGCGCGCTCATTTATCGAAAATGGGCATCATCGCTGCGCTTGGCATAGACTTCCCACCTTTACCGCTAGATGCTTGCCGAGGCGGTCGAGCTTCTCGATGGCGTTGGTCCAAATGTGAGCGGATAGCGTTCGAAATTTTGCAGCATGTTTTTCCAGCAACACGTGATCGAGCCGAAATGAGCTATGCACCCAGCCCGTCCACAAGGTGTGTTTAATTTGATGCCGGCTGCGCTCTGAGATGTTGCAGAAGAGCTTTAGCGCCGCGCTCGTCATCGAGACGAAGCAACCCGCCGGCGTACTGCGACGGCTATCACACCTACGGAACCCCAGCTACATCTCCCGCCATTAGATGTCTCGGGATGCGGTTACCTCCGCCCGTCTCAAGCGCACGATCAGCCCCAAGTCCATGGTTTACCGAAAGTGGCGGGAATCCGAGCTGATCTTGTTTTGCCTCAAGGGAGCAGCAGCGATGCGGCTAGCATTTGACTTTGGAGCAACTCTGCAGATTCGTTCGTCACCTCATGAAGGTCTGGCTCTGATTCGACTTCCTTGCACTTGTCGAAATGCTCAGCCCTTTGGCCAGCTCGGCTAACGCAGTCAGACCGCCAGATTAGAAAGGGCACGCTTGCGAAATACGCCAGCTGAAGGAGCAGCGAACAAGCCAGCGTCGTGACGACTACTGTGCCGATGGAATGAGAAGCGAAGTAGACAGTCAGTGCGGTGCTGCACAGCACCAGCCCCAGGACGCGACAAAAGATTTTTAAGGGCAACGCCGTTCTCCTGGTTTTGTCTCCTCAGATCATGCTGCGACCTGGTCGGCCGCAACATGGGTCTGGCAGTTCTTCGGGCAGACACGGGCGCAGGCTCCGCAGCCAATGCAGCTGCCGGCATTGTCGACGACCATGATCATGCGATTGAGCTCGCCATCGAAATCGTCGTCTTCGCCGTCGCAGGCGCCGAGGATTTCACCCGCGTCATCGACGCCGTAAAGACGCATGACCTCGCGCGAGCAGACTTTGAAACAGCGGCCGCAGCCGATGCAGGTCGTGCCGTCTATGGCGGTGAGATATTCCGGCACCCATCCGGAGCCGTCGCGAGTCGTGAATGTGCGCGTCATCGTAACTTCTTCATTGCAGCGAGCTCTCTCCTGGCACCATCCAACTCGGCGAAAACGGCGACGTTTCCTCGGCAACTTCCTCTATCTCCGTCCATTTTCCCGGGAGATTCTCTGCAAGGTCGCGCAATTTCATCTTGGCAACTGCCGCGCGCAGCTGAAGCTTTCGGACTTTATTCCCCATCTCATCTAGCTTTGACATAGGCGATATCATCAAGCCGGAGCGCTCCTCGATCGCGAGCTCGACGGCGGTGTAGAACATGTCGAGCCTCCACAGCACGTCCGGCTCGGGATCCCGATGACAGGCATCGCACGGCGCTGTTTTCTGGTGACAATGAAGTCGGCGAACTGGGTCCCAATCTAAACCGTTTGCCCAGTCTGGCGATGGCCTGTGCGCTTTGTCCAGGCCACTCGGGGATGCCATGGCCGAGCAGCGGAGAAGGCAAAATGAGCGGCGGAGGCGACATCACCAGTACGGAAAGGTACGCGCCGAATTCGGCACACAAGCTGGCAGCTGTCCTGACATCCTGATCGGAGTGGTCAACTCCCGTCACACTGAGTACGCTTTTGAAGGCCATCTGGCTGCTTCTTTCTAAGTATGTCGTATCTGTAGGCGCGTTTCGAAGCCGCAAGACTTGCCCTCAGCACGACGGAGATGGGGTGGCACTACATCTTCGCGGTCCAGCCGTCCGGCCACTCGAGCGAGTGGCACCGCACCGATGCCTATCCGCCATCAGCTTCAGGCTCAAGGTCCGCCTCCTCCAGCGAGTAGCCGTCGGACCTGATGGTTCGAATGACGCTCCCGGCCGACGTCCTCTCCAGCTCCTTTCTGATCCGGCTGATATGGACATCGACGGTGCGTTCACCGACATGTATCTTTTCCCCCCAAGCTGCGTTCTTTAACTCGACTCGGCTGAACACCATGCCGGGAGTCTCGAGCAAATGCCGCAGCAGCTTAAACTGGATCGGTCCAAGGTGGATGTCGTGGCCGTTACCATGGACTCGGCGGGCATCGACGTTCATCTCTAGCTTGCCACAGCGGAGCCAGCTGCCGTTTTCGATCCCGTTTGAACCCGGCTTTGGCAGCGCCAGCTTCGTGCGTAGACAGTCGAGCAGCATCGCCGGCGCGAAGGGCCGCACAAAGCTCTCGTCAATACCTGCCTTCAAGAGATCGAGGTGCTGGTTTTCGGCGCCGGGCGCGATCAGCGCAATAACCAGCAGGCCTCTGTTCCGGAACTCCGCCTTGAGCTGGGCACAGATGGTGGACCCTGTCGAGCTTGCCGGCTGGCAGTCCAGCACCACGGCCTGCGGCTCCCGTTCACTGGCTAATGCGAGCGCTTCCTCCACGCTTCTGGCCAGTTCAATCCTGAAGCCATCCACCCCCAGAATGTGGCTGTAGTACAGATACAACTCCGCACCTTGCGAACAGATCAGGACCAGTGGCTTCATCAGCGCCACCCCAAGAACCACATCGGCCTCCACCGCCTCGATTGAGAGGGCTGGCGGTCGCATGTCCTCGAGCCTGACATGATCCCCTTGATCGAAAATCGAAATCGGTTCCATCACGCCCGCGCCACCTCGGGATAAGCCTCAATGGCTGCGGTGGCATCGCCGGCCAGTTGGGTACCGGCCGCCGCGAGTTTCCAGAATGTCTCGAAGCCGAACCGATGGACGTCGCGCAGGGTCTTTGACAGAACGACCAACCGCCCGGCCGTGAAGAGCACGCGCCCGAAGCCCTCATGGCTTATCTCAATCATCGGCGATGCCATCAGGCCGGAGCGTTCCTCAATCGCAAGCCCGACGGCGGTGTAGAACTTATCGAGCCTCCACAGCACGTCCGGATCGGGATCGCCGATGATTGGAATTGCACGACGCTGTTCCCTGGTGATGATGAAGTCGCCCAGCAGCTCGGCGTCCGATTTGCCTTCCCATGACCCGTGGGAATCATTGGCACGGATCAGCCGCACGAGGCATTTGACGAGCGGGGTGGCAAGGGCCGCCTCGTCCTCGGTGGCGGCAGGGCTAACAGCGGCTTCAAACATTTCGCTCACTCCTCATTTCAGCCCTCGTCCTCGAAGGAGGGTTTCTGTTCAGCGACACCTGCCTGCGCCAGCACCTTGCGCAGCCAAGGGGGAGGACACGTCCTGAGCATCATCTGCGTGCGCAACAGCACCTCTTGGATGGTCTGGGGCTGCGGCACTTTGATCGGATGAATCTTTGCGGAAACAAGTTTGGCTGCCGAAGGTCCGCCGATCGCCAGACAAAACAGCAAGTGGCAGCCCTTTAGCGCCTCCACCTTCGGGGTGATACAGTCATCGCCCTCGGTTCGGTGCTTCCCGCTCTCGTCGGAAACGTCGTCAAAGGCCACGGCTTCCACGAGATTCCACTCCTCGCGCATCACGTCGTAGACAGCAAAGCGCCTGGCCGACCCGAAATGGGCGTTGAGGTTCTTCATGTCCTGCGTGGCGATGGCCACGCGCAATGCGCCGGCTTGGCGTTCCGGCTTCGGTGAGTGAACCTCGTCAGTGACGAGCGAGAGGCGACGAACGGAGCTCATCTGGCATTTCCCGCTTACGGAGTGGATCAAGCGCCTCAGGCGTCGGCGCGTGCCCCTTGGCTTCGAAAATGTTGGCGACCTCGAAGATCAGGTCGCGGGTCCCTTGGTAGAGGATTGTGAGCTTGTGCTGGGCCCCGAGCCGGTCGAAGATCGGGAAGCCGACCCGCATGAGCGGAATGCCGAGGCGCTGGGCCGCCTGGCGGCCGTGGGAATGAGTAACGAGAAGATCAGCGCCGGCGCCAAGCGCTTCCAAATCGCCGAGATCGCCGATTTGAACCGACTGCGCCGGCACTTCCTCCAGAATTTTCGACATAGCGGCCGTTGTGACCGCCGCCGCGATTTCGGAGCCCATGCCGATGAAGAAGCTCGCGAGTTGGTAGAGTTGGTCTGGTTCAGCAGCGATCGCAATTTTCTTGCCTCCAAAGTGGAAATGTCCGTCGAGCAACGCGTCCTGCAACTGCGCCCGCCGACGGCGCACCCCAGCCGGCGCCGCCTCGCCCGAAACTGCGGACAGCAGCGATACGAACCGATCGGCGTCCCTCAATCCAGTCAACGACCGGAACAGCACGTAAGGCACCCCGGTCAACCTATGCAGCACGTCGGCCGGGCGGCGCATATGCTCACCGATGACGATGCATTGCCCTGCCGTGCCAAGCTCGCGAATATCCTCTACGCTGGTGCCGCCATAGGTGGTCGTGACCCAACGGTCGGGCACCGTACCGTCGAGCGAGCCGGAGACGTCCGGCAAAATCACCGGTTTCAGTCCAAAGCTCTCAACCATCTCACGCAAATGCTCGATGTCAGCCACAGTGAGGTTCCAGCCAGGCAGGATCACGATTTTCTTCGATTGCCGCGCCTGCTCGCCGGGCCGTGTAATCCCTTCGATCATCGCGGTGACAGCTTTGGCCCAGCCCTCTTCGATCGCACCATCGAAATCTGGCGTGTTGGCCAGCACCACCTCCGTACCCGCGAGCTCTTTGGTGCGCTTCAGCCTGATATTGGCGATATCTCCTGCGCAGTCTTCGCCCCGGGTTTCCACCAGCGCGGTCGTGCAAACCCCGATCAGCGTTGGCTTTGTGCGGGCCTTGAGGTTGAGGATCGCCTCTTCCAGATGGTCTGCCCCGCCGAGGATCGTTGCCACCTCGTCCATCGCGGTTGTCTGCAAGGGAATGGCTTCCTTGAAATGTCGCACGAAGAGCACGAGCGCGAAGCTGGTGCACCCCTGGCTGCCGTGGAACAATGGCATCGCGCCGTCGACGCCAAGAAAGGCCAAGGCGGCACCCAGCGGCTGCGATGACTTCAGCGGATTGACCGCCGCCGCTTTGGTCTGGGGAAGGATGCGGCCCATTGGCTTCTCAACACTCGCCGAAATCAGCGGCCGTCGTGCCGGAGAATTCCTGGACAGCATGCAAGGTCACGTTCTCGCTTTTCGTGCGCGGCAGTTCCTCCCCCACCGCAGGCTGGCAATCCCATGGTGCCGGCTCCCGTACCTGGCACCAGATGGGGTTTTGAATGGCCAGGTCGATCTGGCGTACGAGTTCCACCATGCCGTCATAGCCGGCGTAAGGGTGTTGGCGCTCCTGGTTGATGTCGAGCCAGGGTGTCTTGGCCTTCAGAGCGACGAATTGCGTGCGCCCGCCTGATAGCAGGATATCGGCCTTGTGTTCGGAGAGCATGGCGTAAAGCTCGCGCGCTGCCATCTGCTCGAATATATGGTTGTCGTCCTTGAGGATCTGCTTGATCCGCTCCTTGTCTTCGACGGTCGACTTCTTGACAGAGGTGCCGACGATCTCGATCCCGATCTCCATCAGCGCATGGACGACCGACCAGGACTTCACGCCGCCGGTGTTGAGCAGCACGCGCTTGCCTGCGAGCCTCGGCCGGTAGGCCGCTAGCTTCTTCCAGGCGATCGCCTCTTCCTCTGCAATCAATACCTCGGTGCGGCCGAGGATCTCCGGATCAGCACCCTGCTTCACGAGCAGCTCAGCTATGTTCCGGAGTGCATCCGAGGTATCGGTGATGCCGTAGAAGGAGCCCTCGAAAAACGGGATGCCCCAGCGCTCGTCCATTTTGCGGGCGAGATTGATGAGCGCGGTCGAGCACACCACCATAGCCGCCCGGGCGCGGTGCGCGCAGGCAATGTCGAAGTAACGCGCGTCAGCCGGAATGCAGGCGCGCACCCGGATCCCGAGCCGATCCAGCAGCGGCTTCACCAGCCAGAATTCGCCTGAGAGGTTGAATTCGCCAAGGATGTTGATGTCGTAAGGGCCGGGATCGTCGGGCTCGGCCGTGCCGATGACATGATCGAGCAATGCCTCGCCGGCAAGCTTGTTGCCAAGATTCTTGGAGCCGGCGAAGCCCGGCGCATTGACCGGCACAACGGCCAAGCCGAACTTTTCCGCCGCGCGCTTGCAGACAGCCTCGATGTCGTCGCCGATCAGCGCCGTCACGCAGGTCGAATAGACGAAGATCGCCGGCGGCCCATACGCTTCCTTGATCTCGCGGATCCCTTTGAAGAGCTTCCGCTCGCCCTGCCCCATGACAACATCGAGTTCGGTGAGGTCGGTCGTGAAGCTCGTGCGCCACAGCGTTGGCCCGGACGAAGCCGCACCGCGGTTGTCCCAGGAATTGCCCTCGCAGGCGAGCGGCCCATGGACCAGGTGTGCGACGTCGGTGATCGGCTGCAGTACGATCTTGGCGCCATCGAAGACACAGCCGCCGGCCGCCGCCCCGGGGGTCAGTGGCCTCGAACAGCCCACCTTGCGCGCCTTGGCATCCTTGCAGCGGTTCTTTTCGCAGCCAGGCTCGTTGAAGACATCCTGGATTTTGGCTCTGAGCAAGGACATTGCGTCGGTCTCCAAAGTCCCTCGGGAAGACGACCGGCCAAAGCCGACCGTCAAGCTTAGCGGGTGAGGTCATACGAATAGTCCGTCACGCCCGTCTCGCTTGTCTTGCGATCGAGTTTGTCGAAGATCTTGTCGAGGATCGTCGTCAGCACGCGCAACCCGCCTTGGTAGCCCATCAGCGCGAACCGGTGGTGATGGTGGCGATCGAAGATCGGAAACGTCAGCCGGATCAGCGGCGTGCCCGTGTCGCGCTCCAGATACTTGCCATAGGAGTTGCCGATCAGCAGGTCCACCGGCTCGGTGAAGAGCAGGGAGCGCATCGCCCAGAGGTCCTTGCCCGCCCAGACTTGAGCATCCTTGCCGAAGGGCGATGATGCAAGCAGTTCCTTCAACTCCGCTTCCCATGCCGACGTGCCGTTGGTGGCGAGGCAATGGGTCGGCTCGCCGCCCGTCTCCATGATGAAGCGGGCCATGGCGTAGACAAAGTCCGGATCGCCGTAGATGGCGTATTTCTTACCGTGCAGCCAGGATTGGCTGTCGGCCATGGCGTCGACAAGTCGGCCGCGCTCCAGGCGGATTGCCTCGGGGATTTGCTTGCCGGAAATCGCGGAGACCTCCACGAGGAAGTCGTCGGTTGCCTGGACTCCGAGCGGGTAATGGAACGAGGACGTCGCCTGCCCCACCCCCTCGCAATACTCCAGTGTTTTTCGGGTGTTGTAATGCTGCAGCGACAGCGTCGCCTCGGCGTTGAGTGCCTTCCTCACGTCTTCGATCTTCGTGCCGCCGTCATACATGCGGTATTCGCCGTCGGACGGCGTGTCGAACTGGTCAGAGGCGTCTTGGATGAAGGTGTAGGATACGCCTATCAGGTCGAGCAGGCGCTTGAGTTCCCGGTTGTTGCCAACACAGAATCCGTCGAAGCCCGGAATGACGTTGATGGTCCCCTCGGCTTCCGTTCGCTCCTCCCCTTTCCAGAAATGCTCCAAAATGCCCTTGACCGTAACGTCATAGCCGTCGACATGGCTGCCGACGAAGGCCGGCGTATGGGCGAAAGGCACGTCGAAGTCGCGCGGGACCGAGCCTTCGTCCTTGGCGTTCTCGATGAAGCTGTGCAGATCGTCGCCAATGACCTCCGCCATACAAGTGGTCGAGACGGCGATCATCTTCGGGTCGTAGAGTTGGTACGTGTTGGCGAGCCCATCGACCAGGTTCTTCAGGCCGCCGAACACTGCCGCGTCCTCGGTCATCGAGGAGGAAACCGCCGAAGCAGGCTCCTTGAAATGGCGCGACAGGTGCGAGCGGTAATAGGCCACGCAGCCCTGGCTGCCATGGACGAAGGACATGGTTCGCTCGAAGCCTGCGGCCGCGAACACCGCGCCGAGCGGCTGGCAGGCCTTGGCGGGGTTCACGACCAGGGCTTGGCGAGCAAGGTTCTTTTCGCGGTATTCCCACGTCTTGGTGAATTCGCCTTGGTCGGTAACGATCTGGTCCGGGTGAGGACATTCGAAATTCAGCCTCTTCTCGGCGAGCATCTGCCTGTATTCCGGCTCGCGGAACAGGGGCGCGTGGTCGAGAACTTTTTCAGCCGACTGCGGCATGGGTGGTTACCTCTTTCCATCTGGCCCGCCATACGGCGGCACAGGGACGTCGAAACGTTTTCAGGTCTCCCGCGGACAAGCGGCCACAGGCGTTCGCGGCCTCCCGGCTTCCGGGAGGCCAGGGTTTCATTCGGCTGCGATCGCCGCCGACGGCTCGGCTTTTTTCTTCCAGGGGGCGTCGTAGAGATTCCAGACAGGGTTGTTGATGGCCAGGTCCATATCGCGCGCGAAGATGGCGAAGCCGTCGTAGCCATGATACGGGCCGGAATAATCCCAGGAATGCATTTGACGGAACGGTATGCCCATCTTCTGGACCGGGTACTTTTCTTTGATGCCGGAGCCCACGAGATCGGGACGGATCCCCTCGATGAACTTCTCCAGCTCGTAACCAGTTACGTCGTCATAGATCAGCGTGCCCTTTTTCACGTAGTGGCCGGTGCGCTGATAGTCGTCGTTATGGCCAAATTCATAGCCGGTGCCGACGATCACCATGCCCAGGTCCTCATATGCGGTGACGACGTGACGGGGGCGCAGCCCGCCGACATAGAGCATCACCGTCCTGCCTTCGAGGCGCGGCCGGTACTTGGCTATGACCGCCTCGACCAGCGGCCGGTATTTGGCGATGACCGCCTCGGCCTTTGCCTCGATTTCCGGCCCGAAGTGCTTGGCTATCTTGCGCAGAGAGGCTTCGGTCTGGGAGGGCCCGAAGAAATTGTACTCCATCCAGGCGATGCCATACTTTTCCTCCATGTGCCGGCAGATGTAGTTCATCGACCTATAGCAATGGATGAGATTGAGTTTCGCCTTTGGCGCTCGCTCTATTTCGGCCAGCGTAGCGTCGCCCGACCAGTTGCCGACCACGCGCAAACCCATCTCCTCGAGCAGGATGCGCGAAGCCCAGGCGTCGCCGCCGATATTATAGTCGCCGACCACATTGACATCGTACGGGCCGGCCTCGAGCTCGAGGTCCTTCTTCTCGAACACCCAGTCGCGGATCGCGTCGTTGGCGATGTGGTGGCCGAGGGATTGCGAGACGCCGCGGAAGCCCTCGCAGCGCACCGGCACGATTGTCTTTTCGTGCTCCTTGGCCTTGTTGCGGGACACAGCTTCGGTGTCGTCGCCAATCAGGCCAATCGGGCATTCGGATTGCACAGTCATGCCCTTGTTCAGCGGAAACAGTTCCTCGATCTCGTCGATGATCCGTTCGAGCTTCTTGTCGCCGCCGAAAACAATGTCCTTCTCCTGGAAATCGGAGGTGAACTGCATGGTGACGAACGTGTCAATGCCGGTCGTGCCGATGTAGTAGTTGCGGCGCTGAGACCAGGAATATTGCCCGCAGCCTACCGGCCCGTGCGAGATATGGACCATATCCTTGACTGGACCCCACACCACGCCTTTCGAGCCGGCATAGGCGCAGCCGCGAATTGTCATCACGCCGGGGATGGACTTGATGTTCGATTTGACCTCGCATTCGGAAAGGACCTCGCTTTCCTCGCCAGCCTCGTCGCCGCTTTTTGCGACGCTGAGGTGCTTTTTGCGGCGCTTCGCCGACTTGTCAGGATATTGCGACAGCACTTCCTCGATTAGCCTCGCATGGAGGCCACCGTCATTCTCGTATTCCAGGCTCATGGGACCCCTTTCAAGGTTCAGGGTGACGCCTCACCGACGAGGCGCCGTTCTTTGAAAGACGCACCAGGTCAGGCGGCGCCTCATGTCGGCAGTGGTCGCTACTGTGCGGCCGCCTTAGCCGCTTCCTTGACCTGAAGCTCGGCAAGCATCTGCTCGTCCGTCTTCATGATGCCGAAGTCGAGCAGCATGTCCTCGAGCTCCTCCATGGTGATCGGGGTCGGGATGGTGCCCTGGCCCGAATTCCCATGGATCTTCTCGGCCAGCGCCCTGTATTCGCCGGCCTGCTTGGAGTCCGGCGCATACTGGATCACAGACATCTTCCTGAGCTCGGCGTGCTGGACGATGTTGTCGCGCGGCACGAAGTGGATAAGTTTGGAATTGAGCCTGGAAGCAAGCGCCTCGGCGAGGTCGAGTTCGCGGTCGGTTTGGCGCTCGTTGCAGATCAGGCCGCCGAGCCGCACGCCGCCCGAATGGGCGTATTTCAGGATACCCTTGGCGATGTTGTTGGCGGCATAGAGCGCCATCATCTCGCCGGACATGACGATATAGATTTCCTGGGCCTTGTTCTCTCGGATCGGCATCGCGAAACCGCCACACACCACATCCCCGAGCACGTCGTAGGAGACATAGTCGACGTCGTCGTAGGCGCCGTTCTCCTCGAGGAAGTTGATCGAGGTGATCACGCCGCGGCCGGCGCAGCCGACACCCGGCTCAGGGCCGCCCGACTCCACGCATTTGATTCCTTTGTAGCCGACCTTGAGCACGTCCGCGAGTTCCAGGTCTTCCACCGAACCTTCCTCTGCCGCGAGGTGCAGGACCGTATCCTGCGCCTTCGCGTTCAGGATCAGGCGGGTGGAGTCGGCTTTGGGATCGCAGCCGACGATGAGGATTCTCTGCCCGAGATCGACAAGGGCGGCGAGCGTATTCTGGGAGGTGGTGGACTTGCCGATGCCGCCCTTGCCGTAAAAGGCGATCTGACGCAAACCTGACATGTAGCTTTCCTTCCTTCGTTCCATTCATCGCGGCTGCCGCGACATGAATGCCGGTCGGGCAGCTCTAGCCGCCTCGCACCTAAGGATCTCAAGACTCATGCCAATTTGCCTGATCCAACCGAAGAATAATTTCGGGTTGCTTTTCAGGGGTTTAGCTTGAGTTCCAAGAAAGATCGTCGGAACAGCCCGTGTAGCGGACGCGACATTGGCGACACAAAGCGTCGGATCGCGATCCTCAGTCACCGCATTCGGTTGAACCGCATCGTTGTATTGAGGTGGAGGAACAGCATCTCGACCCTCTGCGGCATGCTGCGAACTCTTCTGTTCCGGCGAGCTGACGTGCTTCGTCTCTCGTGTCCTCGTCGACACTGCGTAGAATCTTGCGCGCGACGGCATACCATCGGTCCGCGGCCACTCATCCGGTCCCACAGGCGGATAGTCCCGCTATATCAGCAACCCGAGGGGTCTCGGCTCACTTGTCGGCACAGGAGTTCAGTACCGGCGTCATCGCCTTCACATGTTCGTCGATCCGCTCGAGCACTTTCGCAGCGACAAGGTCGCGCTCAGGCAGATGCCACCAGTGTTCGTTGACGAGTTTGACCGTCTCGACCACTGCCTTTAGGACTGCTGGCTCCGGAAGCCGTGCACGGTTCGCAAATGCTTTCCATCGCGGTGCTGCTAGCGCCTTAAACGAGCGCTCTCCTCCAAGCGACAGCGCCAAGGCGTCGGCGGGAATGTATGGCACGGTGGACAGGACGTCGTAGATTGGTGCAAGCGCCGGCTTGTCGCCGTTACCCGGATAGATCAAAGACCAATTCTTCAGGTGCATGTCGCCATTTCCGGTGATGACGGTCAGTGCCAGGCGGCGGACGAACTCGAGAGCCGCCGTAGGCGAGACGGCGACACCAAGAGCCAAGGCTATGTCGTGATAAGCAGCCCCCTCATATTTGCGCGACGGGTAGACACCGAAGACCTGAGCGAAATCCTCGATGTGTATCCTCCCGCCACCGGCGCCGCGATCGAAGCGTTTGACGAGAAGGACCTTGCCTTCCGACAGCGTATTGAATTCTTCGGGAACGCCCTCAAAATCGGACTTCTCGACCAGTTCGCATTCAGGAACCTGCATGCCGATTGCTGCTGCCAGCGCCAGGTTGGCGAATTCGTTCTCGGAAACGTCCGGAAAGGCCGTCGACGGGAACTTGGCGATGTACCGGCCCTGCTCGTCGTCCATCGGCAAGGTAAGGCCGCCGCCTTTTCCAGTGTTCTTGATGACCGACAGTTTCATCTGCACGCCGGCAAGCGAGAACCGTGCCTTGGGCTTATCCTTTGAAGCATCCTGCGACACCGCTATCGCGCCGTCACTGGGCAACGCCCGTACGGCTCCCGGCAGATCGGCGCCCAGCGCCGCTAAAAGGTCGAAATCATTGCCTGGCCGCACATTGCCTTCGTGGTGCCTTTCCATCGCCTCGCGCAATTTCTCCTCCGGCAGGAGGTTCGCGAAGAAAGCGGGCAAGGCGCCCGCCATAGGCTTCGGATCTTTCCGCAATCCTCCCGTCGCTGCCCGGAACGACAGGCTGAGAACCGGAAAGCCGCCCGTCGCGCGGTAGGCCTCATCGAAGTTGAATGCATTGAAATCACCCGGCGTCCTGACGATTGTGCCGATCTTCACTGCGTTCAAGAGCACGTCCAGGGACGGGATCGTCTTAGGTGCGCGAAAGACTGGGGCCATGATCGTCATCGTCAGGTTGAGAAACAAAGGCGGGTCGATCGTCATCATCATGCGGACGCAATAGAGCCTGGACAGCCGGAACCATGGCTTGCGGAACCAGCATCATTTCCAGACCGAGCGCGCGAGCGATATTCATGAGCGTCGTCGCACGCCCGGCTGCGGCTCCCTTTTCGATGTCGCGATATCGGGGACGGGATATACCCGCCAAATCAGCGACCTGCTCCTGCGTCATGGCAGCGGCCAGCCTCGCCTGCCTGAAAAACCCACCGATTTCGCGCAGAATTTCCGATTGAGAGTCCATATGATACGTAAACGATCCATTCCAATGCTAGATGATATGGCAGAGTACCTTATCCAGCGATCGAGTCAACCCGATATGATCTGTTCGCGTATCATGCATCAGCTTTATGATACGAAAAGAGATCAACTATCCTGCATTTAGCGCCGCCCGACGATGGCGCCGTCCGAAACGGACGCCCGATCAGCGCTCCGAAATCATCGGACGTTAAATCAAGGCGGTCCGGCAGCTGAAATCGCTCGTCTCTTCTCGTTCATACGGCCGGCCGCGCTGACTGGGGGTCAATGTGGATCGCCACTCCTTCATTGTAATGGATTTGCACCATCTGCTCATGCCGGTCTCCGCCGCAGCTGGTGTTCCGACGCTTTTAGGGACTCATCTTCGGCGTGACCGGTCACCCTGATCGAGCATCGAGATAGCCGTCGAATACGCTTTACTCGCGGCTGTCCATATGGCGGAACGCCTCCTTGATCACGAAGCAGCACCCGAAAAACCCCGCGACGAGCGCGAATGGCCCGGCGGTCCGCGATCTTCTCACTCGGCAAGGCTAGGCGCCCGCCGCCACGTGCGGGCTACGCCGGCATCAACCGGCGGGCAGATGCGTCGAGGGCAACAAGCGCGCCTGACGCAACGCCGCCAGATCAGCCGAGCCGGTGCAGAAGCAGGCGACGGCCAACTGGCGGATGACGATCTCGAAATGCGCGACAACCGCCTCGGTGGATACCGTAGCCGCGCGCAGCACGCCGGCTGCCTGCCCGGCGATGTCCGCGCCCAGGCGGATAGCCTTGGCCGCGTCGACGCCGTCGCTGATCCCGCCCGACGCGATCAGCTTCACCGCTGGCAGCGCCCGACGTACCGCCTGCACGCTGGCCGGGGTCGCAATCCCCCAATCCGCGAATGCCATTGCCACTGCGCGGTCGGCGGCATCGGGGGCGCGCTCGCCCTCCACCGCGGCCCAGTTGGTGCCGCCGGCGCCGGCGACATCGATCACCGCCACGCCCGCCTCGACGAGCGCACAGGCCACCGAGGCGGACAGGCCCGACCCCACTTCCTTGGCCACGATCGGCACGCCGACGCTGCGCGCGGCGCGAGCGATCTGCGCCAGGACGCCGCGCCAGTCGCGGTCGCCCTCCGGCTGTACTGCTTCCTGCAGCGGATTGAGATGGACGATGAGTCCATCGGCCTCCAGTGCATCCACCGCCCCGCGCGCGAGGTCCAGGCCGTCGGCCTCGCGCAGTTGCGCGGCGCCGATATTGGCCAGCAAGGGAACGTCTGGGGCGAGGCGGCGTAGCGCGCGCGTCAGCCCCTGGGAGTTGCGGGATTGCAGGCTCACGCGCTGCGAACCGACGCACATGGCGATCCCCAAGGCTTGCGCTGCCTCGCTCAGATGCCGGTTAATGGCCTCAGCGCGTGGCATGCCGCCGGTCATGGAGCTGATCAGCAGAGGCGCGCGCATGGTCTTGCCCAGCAGCGAGGCGCTGAGGTCGATCTGCGTCAGGTCCAACTCGGGCAATGCGCAGTGTTCGAAACGAATGTACTCCCAGCCGGCGGCCTTGGCCCGTGCCGTTCGACGATCCAGCACGATGTCCAGGTGGTCGTCCTTGCGCCGGCTCAGGTTGGTGTCGCTGGTGCTCGGTCTATCCGCCGCATCGGGCGACAGCGTTGCGTCGGATCGGACCGGCGGCAGCGCGCGCACGCCGCCGATTCCCGCGCGTTCAGGCCCGCGCACGTTGGCCTCCCGCCGCAGCGTCGCTGCGGTAGCGGCTGGTCGAGGTCTCGTAGTACTGCGCGCGGACTGCCGCCATGGCCTCGATCAACGGCCCCCACGGCGCGGGAAAACGTTCTTCCGCCATCACCCGGTGCAGCATGCGCGTATGGCCGGCCAGCTCATCCTTGAGGAACTCCACCACAGGCATGGCCGGATAGCGGTGCAGCAGCAGGATCGCCGCGTTGTCTCCCTCGCCGGCCGACCTGTCCTTTTCGCGTCCATGCAGATCGTTCTGCAAGCGCCCTATTGCGGATATGAGCCGCAGGGCTTGGCGAAACGCCGGATGCGCGCGCAAGGTCGCCATGTCCAGCCCCCACAGCAAGGACAGGCAACAGAACACGTTCGTGTACGCGATCGAATCCACGCCGTTCTGCAAGTACTCGGCGTAGGACCAGCGCTCCGCCCCTGCCGCCTGCGCGTGTCCGGCGCGCAGCGCCGCGCAGTAGCACCGGGTATCGTGGAGAAGCTGAGCATAGTCGCGACGATCGTAGGCGAGCGCGGCGAGCGAAGCGCGCAGCACAGCACAGCCCTCGAATCCGGGAAGCGCGCACGGCACACCTTGCCCCAGCGCCTGCTCCACCGCGGCGAGCTGCTCCGGCGCGATCAGGCCAAGGTCGTTGCAATCGTCGAGCCAGAAGAGCAGCGCCAGTTCGCGATAGAACGCCACGATCAGCGTTTCGTCGAGCGGATCGCGGCCGGTGCGGGCGCTGGCGTCGCGCAGGCTCGGATGGATGCGCTGCAGGATATACTGGCCGCCCCGGACTGCTTCCACGCCATGCTCGTCGGCGAACCCGGTCAGGGAACGCCCCCACTCCAGCACCTGCTGCAGGGCGCGATCGGTCGGGATCATGGCCCCGCTCCTGCTCCCTCGGCCGAGACGCGCCGCCCCCAACGAAGCGCCAGCCACAACCCGGCGAGTTCGGCCACGCGCACCACCCGAGTGGGGCAATACAGTTCCTTTCCGATCCACAGCGGCGTCTGGGGCAATTCATGCGCCGCGTGGCCGGCGAGCATCCACTTCAGCGCACGCCCTACCGCCTGCGCGATGCGACGGCGCCCTGCCGGCTCTTCGCTCCCGTCCATCACGTGCAACGCGAACAGCGCATAGGCGGTTTCCTCGAATGTGGACGGGCAACCGGCGCCCCAGCCGCCGTCGTCGCGCTGCGTCCGCAGCAGCCCCGCCAGCGCGCGCTCGTCGCGCCACTGAGGCTTGCCTTGCGCGAGCGCAGCGACCGCATGCGCGGTGGGATAAAGCCACGAAACGTGCCATTTTTCGTTGTCCCATAGACCGTGCGGGTTGCGATTGGCCTCGACGTAGGCGCTGGTGCCGGCGGCGGGTTTTCCCAACATTCGCAACGCATGCAGGGCATGGATGTTGGTCGACACCGAGGCATTGCGCTCGCCGGGGAAGGTGACGAACAGCTCGCCGGTTTCGAAATGGCGCAATGCATCGACCGCCGGGTCGCGGCCTGCAAGGCGAAGGACGCACAATGCAACGGCGGTGTCGTCCGCATCGGCCGCGAAGTGCAAGGCCGGGCCCAGACCGCGCACGCCGAGGCGGGCGTCAAGCTGCGCGATGATCACTTGCACCGCCTCGGCGAGCGCGGGATGCGCGAACAGACCGGCCAGATGCAGGGTGTACAGCGACCAGCATGGCTCGAACACATTGATCGGCCAGACGTTGGGAACGACACCTTCGATGCCGGTGCGCGTTGCCCGCGATGCCGCCTGCAGATACCCGTCGGTGCGCCCGACCTGCGGCGTTCTTCCCTGTGTCACGGCGTGCGCACGCCACGCGGCGGTGGCCGCCGGACTGATGCCGATGCTGCCGTCGTCGTCCGGGCATGCGGTGGCCGGCGACGCCCCCCAGGCTTCCCAGGAGTGCAGCAACGGATGGCCGCTCGGCAAGGTCGCCACAGCCCCCAGCTTGACCAGGCGTGCTTGCCGCAACGGCAACAGCGCCGGGTGGCGCGGAAACGCCAAGGCGCCCAGCAAGGATGCGGCCTCGTCGCACAACTGCGGCAGGATCAGCTCCGCGCCGATGGGCGCGTCTTCCGGCACCGCATGCGCGTAGGGATCGGGCTGGCGCTCGAGGAACCGGATTGCAGCCTGGACTGCGTCGGCGGCGCCGGGAAGAGGATCGGCACGCTGCAATGCCAGCAGCGCCGCCCAGGTGGGCGCATGGCGAAACAGCGGGAAGTCCGCACCTCCCCATCCGCCATCGGCCTGTTGCTGCGCGATGAGCCACGCATATGCCTCGTGCCGACCGGTGACTTTGCCGTCGAACTGCAGAGCTCGCGCCGTGTCGTATACGGACGGACCGACGCTGCCGCCGTCGCTCATCTCGCTCAGCAGGTGGCGCAATTCGGAAAGGATCTGTTCGGACAGCGCGTTCACGCGGGATTTTCCTTCTGCAGAGGGCTATGAGAACAGAAACGGGCAGACGCCGCGCACGTCGCCGCCGACACGGACACAGTGCAGCATGCAGCGCCCGCCGGCCGATCGCAGCAGCACAGCGGCAAGTCCTTATGGATGGGCGCGCTCATGCGTATGGCGCGGACAGATAGACGTTGGCCCGCTGCAGCATCTGCGCCAACCCTTCCGCACGCGCCCCCAGAGGGGCGATGGCCTCCCCGGCGTCGTGCAACAAAAACAGCGCGAACTGGCGCGCTGCCTGCAACCCCATGATCGACGCGCAGGTCGGCTTCTGCGCGGCCGCGTCCTTGCCGGGGGTCTTGCCAAGAGTCGCGGTATTCGCCGTCGCGTCGAGAATGTCGTCGGCCACCTGCAACGCCAGGCCATAACAGGCGGTGTAGCGATCGAGTGCACTGTACAGCGTAGTGTGCGCGGCATCCTCCGCGATGGAGTATAGCGCGCCCATGCGAACCGACGCGCGCACTAGCGCTCCGGTTTTCATCCGGTGCATCGCCAGGATCCTGTCCAGCCCGGCGTGCTTTCCGACCAGCGACAAATCCATGGCCTGCCCGCCTGCGGCACCCTCGGCGGACACCGCCTGCGCCAGTTCACGCACGAGCGCGATACGATTGTCGCCCGGCGCATCCAGGCTCGCCAGGGTCAGGAAGGCGTGGGCCTGCAGCGCATCGCCGACCAGGATCGCAGTGGCTTCGCCGAACTTTACGTGCACGGTCGGAAGGCCGCGGCGAAGCACGTCGTCGTCCATCGCGGGCAGGTCGTCGTGGACCAGGGTACAGGCGTGCATCATCTCGATGGCGGCACCGACGTCGTCGAGCATGTGCGCCGGCGTGCCCGCCAGTGCGCCGGCAGCCAGACAGAGCAAGGCTCTGGTGCGCTTCCCGCCATGCAAGGTGGCGTAGCGCATGGCTGCCATCAGCTCTGTCTTACCGTCGTCTTCGGCGCAGAGCAGACGCGCCAGCGCCTGTTCGACCCGCTTTGCGCCGTCCTGCATCCAGATCTCCGGGAGCAGCCCGCCAGATGCGCCGCGCGCCTGCGCGCCCAACCCGCCGAATGCGGAAACGCCAGTTCGGTCGTCGTGTATTGTGGAACCGGTTTGCATGTTGTTCATGTCCTTGTAGCTGAGACGGCCACGGCGAGCGCAAGTCGTCACACGAGTGCGTGCGCTGAGTGCAGCAATGCCGCGCCCCGCCGGCGCCGCTGCCTTGCCACACAGGGCGTGCGACGCCAGCTCATGAGAAGCCTATGCGGATTGCCATGGACGGATGTGCGGTCGGGTAATAGCGCCGGCCTTTTTCGACGTCGCTCAGCAACTGCGGCCGCACCCCGGCCTTGTGCATGGTCAGCGCCAAGGCGATGCAGAACTGCACCATTTCCAGCCATACCAGGTGGTAGCCGATGCAGACGTGTGGGCCGGTACCGAACTGCAGCATGTCCACGGGCCGGACCGGTTCTGTGCGTAGCAGCCACCGCGCCAGGCGGAACTGATCAGGCGCCTCGTGCAGCAGCGCCGAGGTCGAGAAATGCAGCAGCGGGATGCATAGGTGGGTGCCCGCGGGAATACGCCGTTGGCCGAGTTGCAATTCCTGCAGCGCGCGACGCGGCAGGAGCGTGGTCGCCGGATGCAGGCGCAGTGTCTCGCGGAACAGGGCCTCGGCGACCGGACACTGCGCCAGGTCCGCGTGCCGGGTCGGCACCGCGCCCACGCGTTGCGCCTCCTCGACCAGGGCGTCCCACAGCACAGGCTGCCTCGCCAGCTCGATCACGATCCAGGCCATCGTCGAGGCAGTGGTGTCGTGACCGGCAAGCAGCAGCAAGCGAATGTTCGCGACCAGGACGTCATCGGAGAGCGGACCGTCGCTGCTGTCAAAAGCGCTCACCATGTCGTTGATGAACCCGGTGCGCGCGGCATGCGCGCGCGCATCGCGGACGAACCGGCGCAACTGCGCGTCGATCCAGTCGCGGGCGGAGCGGCCGCGCCGCAAAGGCAATCCGGGCAGGTCGACCGGTGGCGCGATGATCAACTGCAGCAATTGCCGGTACTTGCGATGCCATCCCGGCAGGTCCTGCGCGGGGATTCCCATGAGGCTGAAGATGAGCTTCAGCATCAGGTTGCCGGTCTCGCGCAGGATAGGTACCTCGCCGCGGGCGCGCCACGCCTGCACCCGCGCCTGGATGACCGGCGCGAACAGGTCGCCGATCCCGGCCTGGGTCAGCCCCTTGGGCAAGAACGCTGCCTTGATGGCATCGCGCGCCTGCCGGTGCGCGCCGCCGTCCAGGGCAACCAACGTTCCGCCAAGCAATTCGGGCGCGATCTCTTCGATCAGCGCCGAGGACACGTCCTTGTGCTTGAGCAGAGAGAATGCGTCCGGATCCACACAGGTCATCAGATGTCCGGCAGGGCCGAAATCCAGCCAGAAGTGGCTGCCCAGCGTCCGTTCTGCGCGTTGCAGCAGGCGCGGCAGGTCGCAGACAATGGCGGGAAGATGCCCGACCAGGGGAAAGCGCCGGGCATGACCGGGATGTCGGATCGCAGCCGGTGCCGACGGTTGAGTGGGTTGAGCAGTATGTCCATCAGCAGCGCGCCGCCGTCGCCGATTCGGTGTCGCCGGCAGGGCGCGCGGCGCAGCTGTTGCCACCGTCGGCGTATGTCGGCACATGCGCCAGCATGCCGCCATCGATGCACACGACCTGGCCGGTGATGAACGCAGCATCGGCGGAGAGCAGGAACGCCACGAGCGCGGCCACGTCCTCGGGGCGGCCGACGCGCTGCAGGAGCTGGTGCCGGCGCAGATGCCGTTGCATGCACTCGTCCAGCTTGGCGAGGAGACGCTCGGTCATGATAAGACCCGGCGCAACCGCGTTGCAGCGAATCTGCGCATGACCGTACTGGGTGGCGAGCGAAGCCGAGAGCATGTTCATCGCCGCCTTCGACGCGCCGTAGGACGTCTGCCCCTTGTCACCGCTGAGCCCTTGGCACGACGACATGTTGACGATCGCGCCACCGCCGCGGTCGATCATCCGTGGGATGGCCTGCCGGCAGCAGAGCAGCGTGCCGCGCAGATTGGTCGCCATGGTCTGGTCCCAGACTGCCAGGTCCAGGTCGAGGATCGCGCAGTCGCGCGGGGTCAGATGCATGGCGCTCGCATTGTTCACCAGCAGGTCGACCCCCCCGAAGTGCCGCTCCGCCGTCTCGAACAGCGCTGCCACCGCCTGCTCATCGGCGATATCCATGGCTATGGGCAGCGCGTGGCCTGCTTCGGCCGCGATCTGCGCGGTGCAGGCGATGGCCGCCGAGCCATCAATGTCGGCCACCACCACTCTGCCGCCCCGCGCGCGATGGCGAGAGCGCATGCCTTGCCGATGCCGGCGCCGGCGCCGGTCACCACGGCCACCTTGCCTTCAAACCTTGCCATCGTGTCTCCTGAATTGCATTGGTCTTTCGCAGCATGCCGCTCGGCCTGCGCCGGAGAAGGCGCAGGGTCCGCGCTGGCGCGCTCGTCATGGCCAGCATCGCTTTCGATGACCCGAATGGCGGCGACCGGGCACTGGTTGGCCGCAAGCCGCACGGCGGCGTGCAGCGCCTGCGGGACCGTCGCCACGCACACTTCGGCCACCCCGTCCGGTTCGCGCTGGCGAAAGGCGCCCGGCAGCGTCAGCACGCACTGCCCGGTAGTTCCGCACAGATCCTGATCGACCACGACGCGCATCTCAGCCCTCCTGCCGATGCAGCCGCACCGGCAGCGCGCGGAACGTCCTAAGGAACGCGGAGGGCTCCCGGGTCGGCTGCTCGGCCAATGCCAGCGTGGGGAAGCGCGCCTGGATCCGCGGCAGGCTCTCGGCCAACTGCACCCGGGCCAGTTGCGCACCAAGGCAGAAGTGGATGCCGTGGCCGAAGGCCAGCATGATCTTCCCGTCGATCGATATGCCAGGACTGGTGCCGTAGAACCGCACGGGATCGAAGCGGTCCGGATCGGCGAAGGCGTCCGGGTCACGATTGCCGGCCGCGATCAGAACGCGCACGTCCGCGTTCTTCGGGATCACCACGCCGCCCAGTTCGATGTCGCGCTGGGCGATACGCGGAATGGAGCTGAACATGGCGGGCGCGTCGTAGCGCAGGGCTTCTTCGACGAATGCCTTTACCCCCATGGCATCTCCTTTCAGCCAGTGCCGCTGTTCGGGATACGCCAGCATCGCCAGGACAGCATGGCCGATGGCCGCGGCAGTGGTGGCGAAGCCGCCCAGCAACATGCCCCAGAGCATGCTGATCAATTCCGTATCCGACAGCATCTCGGCATCGCCGTCGTGTGCGCCGACCAGCATTGACACGATGTCGTGGCTGGAATCGGAGCGCTTGCGCTGTATGAGGTCGCCGAAGTAGGCCTGAACCCTGGCGCTGGCCGAGTCCGCCGCGGCGAGCTGGGGATCGCTGGCGTGCGGGCTCAGGCCTTCCAGAATGGCGCTGATGCCGGTGACGAGCCCGAGAATGTCGTCCGGGGCATGCCGAACAGTTCGCCGAAAACCAGCATGGGCAAGGCCAGCGCGAATTCCTGATGCAGGTCCACTGCCTCCCCGCGCTCCAGTGCGGGCGCCATGCCGTCCAGGCGCGCTGCGACAATGCGAGCGATGGCCGGCCTCAGCTTGTCGATCTGGCCGATGGTGAAATCGCGCGAGATCAGCCGGCGCAGACGCGTATGCGTTGGAGGTTCCTTCATCGCCAAAGTGGACGCCAGCAGACTTAGCGACAGGCTGGTCGCCGCACGCGGGAAATAGCGCGCCAGTTCGCCTGGTGCCGGCCCCCGAAAAGCATCGCCAGTGGCTTTAAGCGCCCAGTAGATGTCGGCGTGGCGGCTCAACAGAAAGAGGCCCGACGCCGCGCGATGTACCGGATCGTGCTCGCGCAACCACCGCATGAATGGGTACGGGTCCTGAATGCACGCTGGCGACGCGAGTTCGGCGAAGGCGTCCCGGCATGCTGCCGTGGTTTCTTGCACGTCCATCTTGGTCACCTGTTGGTTGGCTGATCTGATCGGCGCGCGGCAGGGGCGCCGGCAATCCGAGGACATCGCGATTCCTCGTGGCGTCCGCGCATCACCAGAGCACCGGGAACTCCACGAACCCGCCAGTGATGATCTCCTTGCGCAACTCCAGTTCTTCGGGCGCCACCGCCAGGCGCAGCGCGGGAAAGCACTGGAAGATCGAACCGAACACCGCTTTTAGTTCCAGCCTGGCCAGCGCCAAGCCGATGCAGCTGTGCGGCCCGTAGGAGAACGCCAGGTGCGGGTTTTCGTCACGTCCGATGTTGAAGATTTCCGGGTCGTCGAAATGGCGCGGATCGAACGACGTCGCCGGCAGGCCGACCAGCACCTTGCTCTCTGCGGGAACATGCACGCCCGCGATGGTCACGTCGGTCCTCGGATAGCGCATGATGCCGTCCCAGCCGGCGCCCGGCGGGTACATGCGCAGGATTTCCTCCACGGCCTTGTCCACCAGGGATGGATCGCCCACCAGGCGTTCGCGCTGTTGCGGATGGCGGAACATGGCCAGCAGGCCAAATTCGATCTGTGCCACGGTGCTCTCGTGCCCCGCCACCAGCATGCCTGCCGCCAGGCCGATCGCCTCTTCCTCGGTCGCCCTGCCCTGGTCGACCGCCGCGAGCAGATCCGTCAGCACGTTGTCGCCCGGATCCTGGCGCTTGTCCCGCATCTTGCCGCGAATGTAGGCGCGGAGTTCTTCCCAGGCCAAGCGCGACGCGCTTCGCGGGCCGCTTTCATGCTGGTGCGTCATCACCTCGTCGGACAGCCCTGCAAAGAAAGCGTGATCCTCGTAGAGCACGCCCATCAGCGCGCCAATTACCATCGCAGGAAGCGGAAAGGAGAGGTGGCGCCGCAGATCGGCGGGCTGGGGCTGGGCCGCCAGCGTCTCGAACAACTGCGCGGCGATCGCCTCCACCTGCTGCGCGAGCTGCTTCACCCTGCCGTTGCTGAAGGCCGGCGCCACGATCGTGCGTAGCCGCGTATGCTCGCCCCCCTCGTGCGAGACCAGCCATCCTGGCGAACCGAGAATCACCGAATCCGGGGTGAATGCCGCCGGCGGCATTCCCGCGGGCCGGAACGCCGCGTCGGTCAACACCGCCTTGGCCTCGTCATAGCCTGTGACCCACCAGCCTTCGTGCCCGGACGGGAAGCGCACGTGGTGGATCGGACCATTGGTGCGTAGCGCCAACATCTCGGGCGATGGCTCAATGTGATCGAGGCGCCACATCGGCAGCGTCGGCAAGGGTTGTTCGGACATGGTGGCACTTCACTCAATAGCGAGGGCGGAAGGTGACCGGCGGGCGCTGCGGCAGCGAAGACCTAAGACGGCATATAGATGACGTCCTCCGAAGGCAGACCGATTATCAAGAACGGCTAACGCGTAACTGTCTAGGCACATCGCGCGGCGAGATGCGGAACGTTATCTTGCACCTTCTAGGTCAGGACAAAGTCGGCGCGGTGGGCATTTGAGCCGCCGCCGGCCAAGCTTTCCTGCGCAAGGGTCGACAAGGGCGGCGAGCTGTTGGGTAAGGGCGGTTTCGCCGAGCACACCATGCCCATAGACGCTATCCGACGCGGATTTGACATTTTGCTTTTCTTTCTTCGTTCCATTCGTGCCATCCACGAAATGAAAGTCGGTCGGCGGCTCCCGGCCCGCAACGAAGAGGCTTCAAAACTCGTGCCAATTTGGCCGACCGAAGAAAAAAATCTGTGATGCTTTTAGGGGCTTAGCCTGAGGCCAGAGAAGAGCTAGGCGAAATAGGCCGGTGTCGCGGGCCAACAAAGGCGACCGAACAGTGTCGGACAGAACGCCTCGGCGACCTTTAGGTCGGGCTTGCGACATTCTGGTCCAGTTTCGAACATAAGAGGGCGGCAAACAGACACGATTGGGGAATTCGATCCTCACGGGGGCAAGGCGCTTGCCCAAGAGCGCGCGCTCGTGTTGCCGCGACAGGCGCGTGTTCGCGGTGCCTGCGCACCCATGAATGCTAGCGGCACACGCTACGCAATGACTGGAGTGCCCGCCAGCCTCAGGTAGTGCATCGGCTCGGCTTCCGGTCTTCTTTGCCCAGCCGGGGCCGAAGCGCCGAATATCCGCACCACACAGCATCGTTGTTGCCTGTGTGACGAGGCGGTTAAAGCGCGCGCCCGATCTTCCAAGACACGGCCTCCGAGAAGGAGGGCGGTCCAACGGCACCTCTATTCCAAATGGCACGCCGCTTGCTGCTCCTGGTTAGAGCACCATCAAATCACGATGAAAGCGACTTGTGCCATGCCCGATACGCGAAGCTCTAGACCGTGGCCTGAGGAGACGGTGCCCCTTGCAGCTGAACATCGGGGCATCGTCTCCTCCGGAAGTCCGTTCTGGATGGCCGCTTTGCGCATGGCTGGTCCGATGCCGGCACGCCAACACGGGCCGCGCGCGCAAATGCGGTTTGCCGGTTCTGTTCAGCATGTGAGTGCCGAAAAGCCTTGTCAAAGGGTCGTCACCCAAGCCAAAGCCGGCGGGTCACTGCCACATATCGACAACATGCTGAACCAGTCCAGTGACGCGGAATCCAGTGAAGCGGGTCTGTTGCGTGAAGTGACATTTCAGGCCCCCACATGCTTTGCGATATTGGCTCCTTCCGGCCGCTATCCCTTTTCCAAACGCACTATCGCTAGTGACCGATCCCGCTTCCGGCGCCATAGCCGTGGAAAGCAACCGGCTCGACGGTGTCCAGCTCGCTCAGATCGATTGCGTTCGGGTGGCCAAGACCAACCGCCAAGACGTTCCCATACGTCGGGAGGGAAAAAAAGGAGGTTGCGAGCCGCGAGGCCCTCATCCGTGCCGGGGATACGAGCCTTTGCCCGGTATTGCGCCAGCCTCTGCCAGAATTCAGCGCAGTCTTCTTCAGGAGCAACTTGATGACAGTTCGAAACAAAGTTCCCTTCGTCACCTTTCTCACGCGTGTTCACGATAAGTCAGTCCAGGGGCCAAATCCATATCGCTGGCAAGAAAAAAAATCTGACGACTACTTTGCCGGCAAGCGGGTCATCCTGTTCTCGCTGCCGGGCGCCTTCACCCCGACCTGCTCGACCTACCAATTGCCCAAGTTCGAAGAGCTCTATGATGAGTTTGCGAAGCAGGGAATTGACGCGATTTACTGCCTCTCAGTCAACGATGCCTTTGTCATGAATGCGTGGGGGAAGTCCTTGGGCCTGAAGCAGGTCCAGCTCATCCCCGATGGCTCAGGCGAGTTCACACGCAAGATGGGCATGCTGGTTGCCAAGGACAATCTCGGATTCGGGATGCGCTCATGGCGCTACGCCGCCCTGATCAACAATGGCGTGGTGGAGCACTGGTTCGAGGAGGAAGGTTTCTCCGACAACTGCGAGGCCGACCCGTATGGCGTCTCATCCCCGCAAAACGTTCTCGAAACGATGAAAGCCGCCGCATGACCTAGAAAACGTCTCACTGGCGCCATTGCAGGCCCCAAGAGGCTCCTCGACGGGATTATCGCACACACCATGCAATCTTCAGCAAGCCTGTTTCAGCGCCAGAAGCAATCCATCGTCGCATCGCCTCAACTCATTGAGTCGATTCGCTTGCTGCAACTGGCGCATACCGAACTGCATCAGTTCGTGGAGGGGGAAATCGAGAAGAACCCGCTCTTGGAATCTGCGTCAAACGATGGCGGGCCTTTTGACGATGCTTCGATTTCGGGAGCGGATCAGCCTGTCGGCTTTGGGGCAAACGCCGTTGGAGGTCCGACCGGGGCAGGGTCGCCTGAACGGCTCGGGCAATGGAAATCACTTCGCAACACGACCAACAACCCGCCGGGCAATGGCCCTTCCCTCGACGAGTTTGCCACACTCGCCGAAACATTGCACGACCATGTCGCTCGTCAGATCGCCCTCACTGCGTTCACACCACAGGAGCGGCTGATCGCTGGCCAGCTTGCCGCCGATCTGGAAGACACTGGCTACCTTCGGGCAAACCTTTTGGAGCTGGCCGAGAGCCTAAATGTCCATGAGGCTGTTGTGGAACGGGTTCTCGGAACCTTGCAACAATTTGATCCACCGGGAGTTTTTGCGCGAAGTCTCAGAGAATGCCTCGAGATTCAGTTGCGCCAGCGAAACCGGCTCGACCCAGCAATGGCAGCTTTGGTTGCCCATCTTGAAATGCTTGCGCGACGCGATTTTGAGGCGCTGAAGCAGCATTGCGGCGTCGATGAAGAAGACCTTCTCGACATGATGCATGAGGTTCGTGCGCTCGATCCAAAGCCTGGGAACAGATTCCAATCCGGTGCCTCTGAATCAATCATACCCGACGTCTGGGTCACACCCTCGCCGCAAGGCGGGTGGCAGATCGAACTTGATCCCGCCACGCTGCCGAAGCTGCTGATCAACCAAACCTACTATGCCGAAGTCACGCGTCAGACTGCCCAAAATTCGAAAGATCAAGCATTTCTCGAAGAATGCTTGCAAAACGCGAACTGGCTAATCCGCAGCCTCGATCAGCGCGCCAAGACGATTGTTAAGGTTGCGGCTGAAATCGTGCGTCAGCAGGATGCCTTTTTGGAACATGGCGTCGCCCACCTGCGGCCTCTCAATCTTAGAACCGTCGCTGACGCGATCGGCGTGCACGAGTCGACGGTAAGCCGGGTGACCTCGAACAAGTACATGCTTACCCCGCGCGGCGTTTTTGAACTGAAGTATTTTTTCACCGTCGCGATCGCGTCCTGCCAAGGCGGCGATGCGCACTCCGCCGAAGCTGTCCGGCATCGGATCAAAGCGATCATTGCCGCAGAATCTCCCGGCGACGTGCTTTCCGACGAGGACATCGCTGTCCGGCTGAAGGAAACCGGCATTGATGTTGCGCGCCGCACCGTCACAAAGTATCGCGAAGCAATGAACATCCCCTCCTCAGTGCAACGCCGCCGGGAAATGCGCTTGTGTTTTTAGATTTGGGTCAAGGCAGCCTACATCACCTTGCATTGCATCAAAATGGAGGCTTCGTTCATGACCCGATCCGCAGCAGGCGTCATGAACGCTGTTCTGCACGACCCAGAAAAGCCTGTCCCACCGTCTGGTCCCGCATGGGGTGCCATCATTTCGCTTTCCTTGGGCACCTTCGGGCTGGTCACGGCAGAGTTTCTGCCTGTCAGCCTGCTCACGCCCCTCGCGCATGATCTCGCTATCAGCGAGGGAGCGGCTGGACAGGCGATGACGGCGACAGCTATCGTCGGGGCGATCTCGGCGCCGACGGTGGCCATCATCACAAAGCGCCTGGACCGCAGGACCGTCATGTGGAGCATGACGCTGCTGCTGATCCTGTCGGACGTTCTGGCGGCCGGCGCGTGGTCGCTGGCGGTTCTCCTGACTGCACGCGTCGTGCTCGGCATAGCGCTCGGAGGCTTCTGGTCGATGTCGGCAGCACTGGCGATGCGGCTCGTTCCAAGCCACCTCCTGCCTCGCGCTATGTCGATCATCCTCACCGGCGTTTCCGTAGCTACCGTCTGCGCAGCTCCAATCGGCGCTTATGTCAGCGATATCTGGGGATGGCGAAGCGCCTTCATGCTCGCCGCAGCCGGCGGTGTCGCTACACTGCTCGTGCAGCTCATAACCATTCCGAGACTGCCTCCGATTGGAGTGACTAGCGTCCGCAGCCTGCTGGATGTGGCAAAGATTCCGATGGTCAAGGTTGCGCTTTTTGTCATCCTGCTGGTCGCTTCCGGCCACTTCGCCGGAATCACCTATATCCGCGCCTTCCTCGAAAAGATACCCGCGCTTGACGTCGAGACGATCTCGCTTGTGTTGCTTGCTTTTGGCATCGGCGGATTCTTCGGCAATTTGGCCGGCGGGCTTCTGGCCGAGTACAGTCTCAAGGCAGTCGCGGCCCTTGCACCGCTGCTCATAGGGATAGCGGCTGTTTCGCTACTGACGGCGGGAGCATCGGCCTTCGCCTCGGGGATTGCGGTTGGCGCGTGGGGCTTTGCCTTCGGCGCGGTGCCGGTGGGATTACAGACGTGGATGGTGCGGCGGGCCGTTCCCGAGCAGGCCGAAAGCGCCGGTGTGCTGATGGTCGTAGCATTCCAAGTGGCAATCGCAGCCGGCGCGATTTTCGGCGGGCTATTGGTGGAGAATGCGGGGATCGCCAGCGCCATTGCCTACAGCGCTGTTGCCACGTTCGTCGCTGCCCTCATAGTTTTCCTGCTCGGCCCGAAGCGCGGAACCTAGATCGCCTGACAGGAGAGATCTCAGCAGCGCAGCGGGACGAGAGGTCCAATCGCATGCACGGCGCGGCGCGATCCTCCGCTCGCGGGCGATGCCCCGACGGGAGCGACTGGCTCGCCTTCGATAATGCCTTTACTCTCTTGACGAATGCTCTGGCGGATCGATCTGTCGTATCGTTCGCATACCATCAGCTTGCCTAGCCACTCACCCTTTGACACGGTGCCTATCCCTCCGGGGCAGCACGAATGCATTTTCGGCGAGCGTCCTAGCCCTGAACGACCTGATCTTATCCTTGTAGTGCTGGGCGGGTTACGCCCCTTGAACTGAACCCATATTGTGGGCGCACCTGCCGATCCAATTCGCCCTTAATCGTCTCGAAGCGACGTAAACGTACCCGTCATTGGCTGCAACAAAGTTGCATTCTTCGGCGCAATAAGCCTGCTTACTCGAAATGCCCCGCCACCGAGAGGCGGGTCATCCGCGCTCCGCCCGGAGTAGTCGTTCATCCACGCAACATTGCAAAACAAAATAGGCATTTCTCAGCCTCTATGGGACGTCATGATGGATTCGATCGAAGGTTCCTATGTCAGCCGAGTTGGTTAGTTGAACCGTTTTGACGCGAATTCTAATCGAGCCTAATCCAGCTGGTGAATGGTAGATTGTGGCACAACAGCCTTGGCGATTTCACATAGGTGCTTGTGGTGCGTGAGATAGATGACCTGACCTGTGTTCGCCATCTCCCCAAACAATCTAAAAACTTCCTCCGAGCGAATATGGTCAAAGGTTTCCATGATGTCGTCGGCGATGAAGGGAACCGAGGGCCGGAATTGGGCGAACTCGTAATAACCGGCGAGCCTCAGTGCTAGGTAGAGCTGAAAGCGCGCGCCCTTCGAAAGCGCTTCAGCGAGCTTGGATTGCCCGTCGCGCTGCACCGCGATGAGAACCTCCTCGCCTTTGACGGGCTGGGTTGTAAGGCCTGAATACTGGCCACGGGTCATTAGCTTGAATGCGTCTGATGCACGCGCCATCATCCCCGAACGGTGGTTCTCACGGTAGATCCGCAAAGCATTTCCAGCCGACATGATACCAAGTTTCAGCTCAATGTAGCGAACGGCCTTCTCCTCGATTTCCAACAGGGTTGTGCGCCGTTCGGCATCCAGGCGGGCAACCGCGCTGTCACCGCCGATGGCGTCCAACTTGTCTGCCGCGCGGGTCTGTCGGATCAGCTGTTGCTGGATGATTTCATCGAACTGGCGAAGCCGCTGCTCGCCCTCAGCCTTCTCGACCGCGAGGCTGTCGAAATCGATCGCGTCCAGGATCGAGCGTGCCTGGTCGAATCCATCGACTGCGAGTTCCGCCACTACCCGTTCCTCAAGTTCGGCGACGGTAGTGCGCAAGCCGTCGCGCTCACGCAGCAGCTCGTCGCGTTCGACTACCTCGGACAGAGTGGCGACGCCAAAGACGCCCAGCACTTCATTCTTGCGGCGTTCGTGTGCCGAAATCTCGGTGTCGAGGATTTCGCGCGCCTCCTTGAGGCGCTTCAGCTCGTTGCCGAGGCTTGCCTTCGTTTCACGTGTCCGCTCGGCACGCTCCAGGCGCTCGGCAAGGCGGGTGGCCAACTGCTCCGGCTCGCCATCCTTCGTCGGCTCGTCGGCTTCGACCGCAACGGCGATGACCTCGACCAGAAAATTGGCCCTGTCGGCCTCCATCTTGTCGATACGCAGCTGCAGATCCTCCCGTTCCTGCAGGCTTCTTGACAGTTCGGCCAATTGATCGAGCACAGCGCCAACGCCTGACGCGGACAGACCGCTTTCGAGCCACGTTCCCTTGAGCGCTTCGGTAATGCCGGCCAGCCATTCCTCCTCGCGACGCTCCGCCACCCCTACCGCAACCCGTCGGGCAGCTAGATCCTCTTCTTTGGAACTCACCATCCTGAGCGCCTCGGCATACTCGGCGTCCACCTTGCGCTGCCGGTCCAGAAACAGCTCCGCGATGGCCATGATTGCTTCGAGAGTGTCGCCGGGCTCTGATACTATGCCGACACTTTCCAGCGCCGCTCTCATTTCCAAGTGTATCTGCTCGCCGGCGTCAGCGGCTCGCTCGGCTTTCAAGCGAGCAAGTTCGATCTGCTCCCAGGCAGCGAGCGCATCGCTGCGCGCCTCGATCTGATCCTCGATCCTTTCGATCAGGCGCTCAGACGAAGGTTCCAGGGCTTCTCCGAGGAGGTCGCTGGCGGCCACACGGATTTCCAACAATTGGGTATCCGCATCCTTGACGAGCTGTTGGCTTTGGATGCCGTTTCGTGACAGGTTGGCCGTGGCCTCGGCCAGGGCACGCGTCATTGCCCGGATCTCGGCCAGATCCGCCGCGCCGGCCAGCCGGCCTGCGCTGGCAACGTCATCGCGCGTCAGTGCCACGGCGAAATCGTCAGCGGTGTCACCAGTCAACACTGCGCGGTGCGTTGCCCACGCATCATCGCGGAGACGGCGGATGGCGGCAGCCGCTTCATCGTCGACAACGTCGACCGAGGCTCGAAGGGCATCCAATCGTGCGGCGAGCATTGCATGGTGGCCCTCGTATTCGGCGAGGCGTTCGGCAAGCACCGCGGTGTTCCTTGCCAGTACTGACGCTACTGTCTTCCAAGCGGCAATCTGCCCGGCGCTCGGAACCGCAACGTTGACGAGAGCGAGGGCATCTCCGTTCCATGGACGCAAGCGAGCCAGCGATGCCTTCCATCGGATTGTTCCCGCATCTCCCGCCTCGCGAGCCGTCTTGATCTCTGCCTTGTGTCCGCTTGCTCGCGCTTTCGACAAAGCCGAGCCCAGCCTTGCCCTGGCGGGTTCGGGCACCGCCCTTTCCTCGCCGACCCGCTGCCTTGCCACCTGCAACGCATCGAGTGCTGCCGCCGCCTCGTCGCGGGCGGCGCGCGCGCCCGTAGCAATACCGGACCTCTGCTCGACCATAGCGCGAACGACGCCAACTGTGACGGCAGGCAGAAGCAGTGCGGCAGGATCCGGCTCGGAAGACCGGCCCAAGGCGGCAAGGCAGCTTGCCACGGTGTTGTTGAGGATTTGCAGCCCCATCCTGCGAGTGGGCAAGTCAAAGCCAGCCGCGGTATGGCGCACCTTGCCCTCCGCAAGGCTGCGAATGCGTTCGGAAATCGACAGGATCCGTTCGTCCTCGTCGACCGCAGTGACTTTTGCCGACAGCCGCTCGACCTCATCGATGTTTGCCGACAGTCGCGTTCTGAAGCTGGCATCGTCATCGATTAGTTCGGTGACACTTCCCGTCCATGTCCGGGCTGGGGAGGTGATGTCCGGCAGCTGATCCAGCCGGGCAATCTTGCGGCGCATATCCGCCAGCATCGGCGCAGCACGTACGTAACGAGCAATGGTATCCAGCCTGGCCACCAGCACCGCCCGATCGCTGATGGTTCGGCCGTACTGCTGCGATGCATCGAGACGTTCGGCCTCCAGCCCCTCATAGGTCGATGCAAGTGTGTCGATCGCATCCCTGCGCGACTTCACGTCAACAAGGCGCTTCTTCAGCAGCGCCAGTTCGGTGCCATGCGCCTGCTTCCGATACAGCGCGTCTGCTTCGGCCTCGAGGGCGTTCAACGTATCGCTTGCGTTCCCAAGACCGGCGCTGGCCGTCAAGAGGAGCTTGCCGAGGTCGCCCCGCGATTCCAGGATCGATTTTCCGCCGGCTTCCAGCGTCTCGTCATCGAGTGAAAACATAGTCGTGTAAGCGTCACGCGACAGTCCGGCGAGATGCGCCGTGATCGCCACCTCGCTCATCGATTGGCCCGTCGCGTTCAATAGCGAATTAGTACGCTGTTTCGTACGCGTGAACGTGTGCTCGGAGCCGGCCAGTTCCAGAACCCCACCGATGCGCATGGCGCTGTACTCATGCAGGAAGTTGTAGCGGCTCCGTTCCTCGATGCCGAACAGCAAATCTAGATAGGCGGAAAGCGCTGTCGATTTGCCGGCCTCATTCAGGCCAAACACGATATGCAGATCAGGTCCGGATTCCGGTTTGGGTCCGAAGTCGATCGTACCATCGGTGAACTTTCCATAGCGAATGAGGTCAAGGCGCTGCAGCCTCATGACGCTCCACCGGACTTAAGGCGGGAAGTCACCAAGTCTGCGCCCTTGGAAAGCACCTGATCGAGGAACCGTTCCAGCCCGGCTTCGTCCTTCCCAGCAAAATCCCGTCCGTCGGCCGGAAGGTCGGCGACCATCCTTTGGACGAACGCCCTCGCCTCGGCGCGGAAGGCATCCGAGGTGGCATCGGCGCGCATGGATTGCTCGAGTTCGAAAATCGGATCAGCAATATCCTCGGCCGTCTCCGCCCGAGGTGGCGCGAGGTCAAGCTCGAGCTTCTCCACCCACGTATGGCCTAGCTGTTCCGCAGCCTGTTCGGCTTCGGCAAGAAGGAGATCTCTGTCGCGGATCAGCGCCCATAACAATGGTGATGTTCCTGTTAGGCCAACGCGGGCCACAGCATGACGCGACCGGACGGCGGCCCGCATCTCTTCGAGTGCGTTTCGAACACGCGCGACGGCCTCGGACCACTCCACTGCTCCCGTAAGGTCGACGCTGACCCTTTCGAACTGCGCAACGCAGGTCAGCCTTTCCTCGATCTCCACCGAACGGTCGTCTCGCACCGTCACAAGGGTGACTGATTTCTCGCCGGCCTCGTTGATATCCCTCCCCTGCGGTATTCCCGGCATCACCACCGTGCTTGCGCCGGAATGGACTTGGCGAAGATGAATGTGGCCAAGCCCCCAATAGTCGAAACCGTGGGCGTGCAGGTCAGCGATGCTGCAGGGCGCGTAAACGTCGTGACCGGGCGATCCGGCCAGACTGGTATGCATGATGCCAATATTGACGGCTCCTTCGCGAGCAGCCGGATATTTGGGCAGCAGGCTGTCCGGCGCCTTAGGGTTCGCAAAGCTCAAACCATGGAAAACGACGTCCACACCGCCGGCTGTCTGCAATACCGACTGAGCACGACCGCCAAAAATGGTCACGGTGTCAGGAAACACCAGCTGTTTGGAAATCCGCGACAGGGCGTCATGATTGCCGCGGATCTTGAAAACCCTGATGCCGGCCTGGTGCAGGCGTGTCATCTGCGCTGCCAGGAACCGCGCCGTCTTCATCGAGGTTTGATCACCATCGTATAGGTCGCCGGCTATTACCAACGCATCCACGCGTTCCTCTAGGCAGAGATCCACTATCGAAACGAATGCCTGGCGGCTGGCGTCGCCCACGAGCCCGGCAAGATCGGGATTACGCATCGCGAGCGAACGCAGCGGCGAGTCGAGATGAATATCGGCCGTGTGTACGAATCGAAATGCCATTCGGCCTCCGCCAGCAAAAGAGGTGTTCCGAGCTTCAACAGAGATTGCAACGAGGGCTCTACAATGCCCGGTCACACTTCAGCTAATGCCTCGCTCGCGGACTCGCCGGCCACCAACAAACCGTCTTGGGGCCGCAGCAAGCCTTTGGCAATCAAATCGGCGACCCCAGCTGAAATCAACTGCCGCAATTGTGCACTTGTGGCTTTGAAGCCCAGCATTCTCGCAACGGTTATTGCGATTTCTTCCTCCGTCGCACCGAGGTTGGATTTCACGACTTCCATGGCGCCTTGGGCGACTTCGTCCTGCGCAATCATTTCGGGCTTGCGCAATCCAGCGGACACGACGCCGCTGCGATCCCTGAGACGAACAGGAGCACCTGGCTTGAAGCAGAAGCTGCCTCGACGGGCTACTGCACCACCTCTCTGCGCTAGGCCTACCCCTCGCTCGATTGCATCCTGAATCCTGCCACCGGCCCGCTGCAGACCCCACGCGCCCCGAATACGCGAAACTATTTCGTCGACATGGATTGGTGTTTCTATAGCCACCACCTGCTCGACCAGTCCGGCCATGATTCCGCTGGGCGTCTCGTGGAGTTCGAACGATCCCGGTCGGTTTAGTTCGGCCTCTTCGTAGGCTCGATTGGGTATCTCGGATCCCTTTGTGCTTTCGAGACCGAGTTCCGTCACGTTGCCTCTGTCGACCGTAACAACCTGCACGGCTACAGCACGATTTCTCTGGACCCCCAATTCGGCCCGCTCATCGAGCTCTTTTCTCGCAGCCTCAATCGCTAATATGGTTCGCTCCAGCTGCTCGCGTGGCCTCTGAAACCAGTCAGCGTTCCAGATGCGATGGATTATCCAACCATGGTCTTCCAGAACAGACTGCCGTAGCCGGTCTCGATCTCGGGCCGAGCGCGATGAATGATATTCTGCGCCATCACATTCGATGCCAAGAATATAGCGGCCTGGCCTCTCCGGATCAGCAACCGCGAGATCGATGAAGAAGCCTGCAATGCCAACCTGAGCATGAACCTGGTAACCCTTTCCGATCAGCGCGTTGGCTACCTGCTCTTCAAAGATTGAATCCATTTCGCGAACCGTGGCCTGGGCAAGCGAAATTCGCCCTGTTCTCGCGTAGTGCAAGAAGAGCTTGAAGGCGAAGATGCCTTTCCCTTTGCCACGCTCCAGGTCTATGTCCTCGTCTGTGATGGACGCGAATACTTCGCAGCTGCGCTTGGCGCGGCTTATGAGGACGTTGAGCCGACGCTCGCCGCCTTCCGCACCAAGAGGGCCGAAACGCATGGCCATGTACCCCTGCGCATTCTTGGCATACCCCACTGAGATCATGATCACGTCGCGCTCATCGCCTTGAACATTTTCAAGGCTCTTGACGAAGAATGGCTCGCTGGGGTGCGCGTGAAAGAACTCCTCCGTATCGGGATTTAGTCGCCGCAGCCCTTCGAGTTCATCCTGGATCGCGCGGCGTTGGCTAACCGAAAATGTTGCAACGCCTAGAGTCTCTCGCGGGTTCACCTTCGCATGACGGATGATCGCTTCGGCTACTGCTCTCGCCTCTACCGGATTGGTTCCTGTGCCACCGGAATCGAAGACCCCCTCTGGCACATGATGAAACCGCAACCCCATGCCTGCCTCTTGAGTATAGGGGCTTGGCACGATGAAAAGCCGGTTCTCGTAGAACTGGCTGTTCGATACGGCGATCAGAGATTGGTGACGGCTACGGTAGTGCCAGCGGAGCATACGCTGCGGCAAGCCGCGGGCCGTGAACAGGCCGAGGATGCTTTCGATGTCGGCGACCTGCGCGCCCTCACCCTCGTCATCTTCAGACTGCGAGCCTGTCACCTTGGCGAAGAATGTCGTGGGTGGCAGTTGGCGTTCGTCGCCAACAACGACCACCTGATTGGCCCTGGCGATCGAGCCGAGCGCGTCCACAGGCTGTATCTGAGACGCCTCGTCCATCACAAGAAGATCGAAGGACATCCTGCCGGGCGACAGGAATTGGGCCACCGAAAGCGGGCTCATCATGAACACTGGCTTGAGTGCCTGGATGGCAGGCCCTGCCTTCTGCATCAACTGCCGGATAGGCATGTGGCCCCGTCTGCGCGCCATCTCAGAACGAAGCAATCCGACTGGTCCAGCTCCGCCGTCTCTTGAAGGAATTTTTCGGTGATGAGCCGTCACAACTTCGATGGCACCGGCCTTGATCCTCTGTCGGTCCAGATCCGCGAAGTCACGTACAGCCCTGGAATGCAATTCCCCGTCGAACCTTGCCAGCTCCGGCTCATCGGTCGCCATCGCTAGAAACATTCGTTCGTAGTAGGCCATATCGAAGACTGATCGCGCCGATCCTGTTGTAATCTGGCCGTCGGCCAGGCCGTCTATCAACTGTCCCAGTCCAGCCTTTCGGGCTGTTTCGGATCGCTCTCCATAGGCAACCCATTTTGAGAGCTGTTCCTGATGATCAAGCCACCCCTCCAGTCGAGAAACAACCTCGACTATCGCGACGTCTGGAAAATCGTCTACTCCAAACAAGGAGGGAGCATCGGCTTTCAAATCCCCTGCAAGCGCCTTCAATTCCCGCGCTGCCGCTTGGGCCGCTTCACGCGCTGAACGCGCCAAGTTTGCGATCTCTTTTCTTTCAGGCAACCGCGCAGCCAAATGCCGGATTGAGCCATTTTCTCTCAGCCAAAGTTCGGCTTGCGCGAGAGCGGCCCAATCGGATCCTCGACCGAGCCACGACGAGCCGAATGCGAGGTTGCCAAGGCTTTCCCCGTCCTCGATCTCTTGATCAAGCGCTTGTAGTCTGCCTAGTCGGCGTAGTATCTCCACCCGCTCACTGATCAGATCTGGAACGTCAGTCAGAACCTGTCGTGACGCGTCATCGGCTTGAGCTACAGTGCTTGCCTTCGCTTCCATCATTTGCAGCGAGGCCCGCTCGGCGGAAGCCACGTCACCTTGCAGGGATGACGCAAGGTGGCCTAAATCGTTCCAAAACCCCTCGATAATCGGCTGACCGATGTCGATCACCTTACGAACTCGGACCGCACGCGCGCCCGCTTCAGAGCGCTCCGCCATCCGCCCTGCTATAATTCGCGGTTCCGAGCCAAGTCCCCTCAGCGTGCGCATCCACTCCACTAAGGCCTGGAGTGGTGCCGAAGACGATCTCTCACCGCGCCAATCGGCTCCGAAGGCGGAACCGCCAAAGGCGTCGCCTTCGCGCACTTTTGCTGCGGCCGCCTGGCCCTTCATTAGAATGTCGAGGAGACCCACTATCTCCGCCGCAGGCGCGCTAGGGGCCACCAAAATAGTCCGCACAAGTGCAGTGGCACGACGGTAATCGCCATTCAATGCTTTCAATATTCCCGTGTGCTCGGCGAGCGCTTGCCGCGCCGCGGCCACGTTGGTACTCCAAGCGGCATCAACAACTTTGCCCTGAAGCTCGGCTCTAGCAGTCTCTAGCTTTGCTACGCTGTCGGCAAGGTCACCAGCCTGTTCCAGCCCGGAGTCCCAAACTGTGGCTGCGAATGCCTCAGGGCTCGCATCGGGGGCTGCCGCAACTCTCTCGCCGGTCATCACTAACCTGAGGAGTCCTGCAAGCGTGTCCGGTAAAACCGTAGACCCCAGTTCTTGATTTAGCCGCTCAGCTTCTTCTCTTAAGCGTGGGAGCAACACGGTTAGCTGGCGCGCACGAACGAAACCATCTTTCGGAAAGTCTGAAGGAAGCTTAGCAAGCTCTGTCTCGAGACCTTCAATTGGCGTGTCGATAGCCGTCGCCACCAACTGCTCCGACAGTTCCTCGGATTTGCGGTTGAAATCTGTTCCTGTCCAGAGAAGCGATGCAATGTCCTTTGGACGCTCATCCCAAACCGGCGAGACTAGCGCCTCGGCAGGAAGTCCAGGTGCGGACGCGAGAAGCTCAGCGCGATCTTCTACCTCGCCGCTGTCGCTGAGGATTTGCGGAGGCTTCGCCTCGATCCGCTCAGCAATATCGGCCAGTTTGGCGTGCAGAGCCTTTGCTTGATCCAGCGACGACGCAATGCGTGGGACGAGCCTCTCAATGGTCGTTGGTAGGACGACATCCAGGCCAACTCCCCGCCATGGGTGGTGGATCGGCAAGCCGATCTCGTTGATCCGCTGAGACACGTCATCGAGAAGTTTGCGACGTTGCGAGACACCGTCATTCGTCCAAGCGGTGGCATCCTCAAGTTCAATATCAACTGTCTTTTGCCCGTTCTGCCTTAGTCGGGTTAGCTGGCCAAGAACCTGGTATGGAGTGAGTTCGGACGTTCCAAATGGAACATGCATCCTTGTAGCATGTGCATTGAGTTTATCCCTAGCCTCCAGCAGGCGTTCAGTAAGGGAAGAAGCAAGCTGTCCGCGAGGCGATCCGAGTTGCCAGGTGCGCCGCAACTCCTCCAGCATCATGCGCTTGTTTGCCTTGTTGCTATGGAGCTCAAGGCAGGCGTCCCCCACCCCCGCAGTGTCAAGCCGTCGCTTTACGACCTCAAGTGCGGCCATTTTTTCCGCAACGAACAACACGGTCTTTCCATCGGCAACGGCCGACCCGATAATGTTTGCGATCGTCTGCGATTTTCCTGTCCCGGGAGGACCTTGGATAACGAGGTCGCGACCCTTTCTTGCATCATGGATCGCCAGCGTCTGAGAACTGTCACTGTCGACGATATGCAACATTTCGGCAGGCGCGATATGCGGATCAATCGCAATGTCGTCCGACATCAGCGGTTCGCGTGTTTCGAAACCATCTGAAAGAAGCGAGCGGATCTTCGGTTGTTCGATAATCTTTGCGCCATCCGGCCAGAGATCCGGATCCAGGTCACGGTACATCAAGAACTTAGCGAACGAGAAGAAGCCGAGCACCATATCATCGGCAAGAACCTGCCAACCCTCTTTGGTCGACACTGCTTCGGCAACGGCTTCGAGATAGGCCGAGACGTCGAAGTCGTCTCCTACTTCAAAACGCGGCAGGGCGAGCTTGTGAATGCGGTCGAGATAGAGTTCCAAGGAGAGGTTTGCGGTAAGATCTTCCGTACGAGCTCGCAGCCGAAACTTTTCTCCAGCGGCCCCTCGCTCCAGCCGTACCGGGACCAAAATGAGAGGAGCCTGACGGATGTTTTCTTTGTTGCTCGGGTCAATCCACTTCAGCATGCCAAGGGCCAGAAAGAGGATATTGACGCCCTGCTCTTCCTCAAGTGTGCGGGCATCGTGGTAGAGATCAAGGAGCCGGCGCTGCAGCCCCGTTGGGGTCATCCTCGTCTGAAGCTTGGTGTCAGAATGTCGCGCAGATACCCCTCTGTCGTCGAATCCTTCGTCCTCAGGCTGAGCAAGAGCAACGGGGGAATAGTCGATTTCCTCGTCTGGAGGGCTGCTTTCAACCTGGCCTGCCTTCGGCCGATCCGGCTTGCCGGCCAGGAAGGTAAAAGCCTTTCCTTCGCTCACCAGCAATCGATAGATCTCAGACGACCTCTCGTCGACAATATCGATCGTCTTCGCGCTCTTTGAAAACCGTGGCACATTCAAAAGTCGGTTGCGAGCAGAAAGGTCGAGCAATTCCATCCTGGCTCGCTCGAGCTTTTCCTTTAAAGGCAGATCGCTTTGGAAGACCGATTTTTCAACTTCCGACACTCACACCCCCCTGATAGGCTGGACACATAGAGCCTAGACAAGGGCAGTCCGCAACATAAAATGCTGGTTTTTCAACCTCGAATCGCTGCCACCAACACTTCAATCGTTTAGTATTGTGAGCACTGCGGCTTGGTGGAAAAATTGCGGATGTTTGTTTAATGTTCCGGACACTTCGCATCCCCACCTTGATCTCGAGGTTCCCTTTCAGACAAAATGCCATCATACGTGTGGACGAGGTGTTGGCAGCTCTGGCATCCGCCTCGCCGGCCACGACCAACTGGCGCACAAGCCGACTTCTTTTTGAATCGGCCTCCTAATTTCATTCCGAGAAAACTTGTAGGCTCCAGCGCGGAAAGATGGTCGTGTTTACGGAAAAGGTAACTACAAAGTCGTGACTTCGGGCTGATCTGCGAAGGCACCATGGTGTTCAAAGCGCCGAACTACAAGGCAAACCAGCGCCAGCGAAAAAGGCGCCTATGAATGGTGCAGAGGCACGTTACAAATCATGCAGCTTGCGTTTCGCAAAGGATCGGAAATTGAATAACAATCGCTATTCTCATCGTCGCCGCGCGCGACCAAGGCGCGGCGCTGAACCAATCGTCCGCAGACGTTTCTCTCCAGATGTGCGCTTGCCTCTGATCCTGGTGATCGTGGTGGCCTTGGCTGCTTACGCGACCCACTATTTTACAGGCTCGGGTGACCAGTTACGTGGTCTCGATATAGCAAACTCGGCCGGGTCGAGACGGGCGCCGATAGTAGGCATAGCATCGGTGATTGATGGAGACACGATAGAGATCCACGGGCAGCGCGTCCGCTTCAACGGCATCGATGCACCCGAAAGCCGCCAATACTGCAATGACGCTAGCGCACATCAATACCCCTGCGGGCGCCGGGCGGCCGAAGCATTGGCGAATTTCCTTGCGGCTTCGCAGCCTGTCCAATGCACATTTGTTTCATGGGATCGGTACCGTCGCTTCGTCGGTGATTGTCGGCGCGCGGACGGTGTCAGCGCCGCGTCCTGGATGGTCGAACATGGCCAAGCCTTGGACTGGCCCCGCTATAGCCACGGCGCCTATGCGCAACAGCAAACTAATGCTGAAACCGCAAAGGTTGGAATCTGGATTGGGACGTTTGACAACCCTTGGGATTGGCGCGAACAACATGCCGAATCTGCGAGCCCAACCAAAAGCCCCCTTGGGCTTGTCAGCCGTCGCCAAGTAGCACAGAGCTACTCATGCCAACCTCGCCGCTTGTGCACGCAGATTTCATCTTGCGAAGAAGCACGTTGGTATCTCGCCAACTGCTCATGGGGGAGCAAGTTGGATCGAGATAGCGACGGGATTCCGTGCGAAGGCGTTTGCTGACCTGGGCTCACGCTTTGAGCCCATCCCCAACCATCACTCCCTAGTGTGCGCATATGAATTGGCGGTCGGAGCTTCGATGCAATTGCGCGAGTGCCGATAGAGCCTGGCAAAAGGGCTGGCTGACGTTTGTCTTGGAAAATTCCACCAGCTCGTTAAGTCCGGACGGGCTAGAAAACCGCAACGCTTCGTAGCGGCATACAGGGATCTGCCGATTGTCTTTGAAGCGCTTGTCAGGCCCGCCGTTTTTGTTTGGGTGAGCCCAGGTGTAGCTCACGATCTCCGCATCAGATGGAACTTTGCCGGTCTCGATAAAATTACTCGGGGCGAATTGGGTCTGCAGATCGGCATATCCGACTGCGCCGTATCGGTTTCCGTCCTTCACCAGCACTAGGTCAGGCATGAAGAAGAGCACCTGCCGACCCACATGGATTGAAGGAGGAGTAACGTTGCTGCGTACAACCTTCGGCAAGGAGCTTGTAAGGGTCGTGGGCTTTTTGTCGACCAGCATGCTGGCCCCGGCATTTCGCTTCCAAGCAGTCAGATCCTCTATCTTGCCGCCGGCAGCGACATGCCATCTCCCTGCGCAGCCGGTGAGAGTTTCGAACGCGCCGACAAGTCGCCCGTAGGCGGCCTCCGCGTCTTTTTCCAGATCGTAATAGAGCACGCTCACCCGGCGGTAACTGTCAAACCATTTGCCAATGAGCATACCCGGCACAAAGGCACCGATGCCCAGCACCGGTGCGGCACCTCCGAGCTTGGTCCCCACAAGGAAACCTGCAATCCCGAACAAAACCGCGAGTGCTACGGACAGCCGCGTCTGCGATTGCCTGGCATTGATTTCATCGAGCACATTGGCGAATGTCTCGTCACGCATTTCCACCACATCGCGGGACTCGATTTCTCTCATCACGACGCCGTCAGAGACGTATTCCGGGCGCGAGGATTGTGGACGGGGTTGCGGCGCAGATGGGGTCTGAGAGAGCTGAACTACCTTCTTCGCGCTGGCCTTGCCTAAAGTGCCACGATAGTAGAGCCCACCCACGCCGGCGTGGATGTAGTGACCTCTTGGCCCAGTGCCGATGCGGAGGCCCTTCACGCCAACGGAAGCGCCAACCCCACCGGACGAAAAGTTAAAGCGGAATGGTCCCGCACTGATCGATTTTCGAACGTAAAACCCCATAGCCCAATCCCCCCAACTCAACTGCCGTACCGACTAAGGCGCCAGTCTCTCGTCCCCATTCATGGCTTGGCGCCACCAACCGGCGCCAATTTTGATCGCTGCCTCACCCTAATCTCGATGCGCCTTCGAGCCCGTACATCGCCAATCTGCGCTCCGTCGGTGAGATGATCGCCGGGCAGGATGAGCTGACCACCAGACATCGGCAAAATCGTAAACCCCTTTAATGCGGGCATGTCACTGAGCACACTTGTAACTGAAATCGCGCGGGCCAGCCCAAGACCGGCATTGTCGGCGGGATGGAGTGAGCCGATTTCCACTTTCCCTGACAGGACCGGTTGGAGCCCCTTGTCCATGTTGGAGGATTCGCCCGCCATTGCCTGTTCGTCCGTGTGTCCAATTACCTCAATCACGTCGACACCGTACGAGGTCGCAGTCCCGGCGATGGTCTTCGCAAGATCGCGCAACTTTGTTTTGAAGGCATTCGAAAGCTCTGCGCTTCCGGTATCGAAATTATAGCCATCCAGTTCGCTGAGACTGATGATCGGCGGCCAATCGTGAGGTTTTGCTGCTTGCGTCGGCTCTGCAGCCTCCTTGAGCACATCAGCCAGATCCTGCAGCCCTTTGTCGGTGCCGGCGTAACCAAATTCTCTCAAGACCTTCGCCGCATCTATCATGGCCTTGGTCTGATCAATGCTTATGTCGTTGTCCGCAAGGACTTTCGCGACAGGGGCATTTCGCACGACCTCCTCCAGAGAAATACCTGCTTCCTTGACCGACTTAACAGCATCCTTGGCCAGGACCAGCTCGCGCCATTGTTCGTCGGGAACGGTTCCTCCCCTCGTGGGCTGAAACACCGCTTTTATCTGAGCCAGAAGCCGCTTGTTCTCGGCTTCGAGCCTCTGCACGTTTTCCTTGTTTGATTGAGTGGCTCGCAGTGCCTCATCGGTCTCTTTCTGCTTTTTCGTGATGATAGCACCGGCTGCTAGCAACAGGCAGAACACCAAAAGCAGCATCGTCTCGGCCATGGTCAGGCCCAGTATCAAACCGCGGCCAAAACCCTTGCGCTCGAAGGCGACCGAAGTCCCGCCAGCGTCACTCACCTGCCCCACCAACTGGTTCGCTTAGGCGGTTCCGTTCGTTCGGCGGGAGGCTCGCTTCCCAGAGTTTGGAAAGCGTCTGGTTGGGGCTCAGGCTCGACCCGAATTGGTGCGCTCTCGACGGTGTCATTTGCGGCCAGATCTGCCAGTGGCTGTTCAATCGCGATAGGAGCGTTGAGAGGGGGAACATGCCTCGGCGCGTGAAGGGTTCTTCCTGCCAAGGTTGCGACAAGGTCTCCGGTGTCCTTGCTTTGCTTTTGCACCACTGCGGCAAGCGCCTGGGTCAAGCGTTGTTGCGCTTGGACGCTCTCCGCTGTTTGCTCTGCGGCTGCCACAGCCTTTTCCACACCTGCGGCCACTTTAGCCACAGCATCAACGATGCCCGCCATGCGGGCTTCTTGTTCCTGCGAAGCCGTCTCTGTTTTGACAGCATACTGAGCGACCGCGCTGCCAAGAAGTTTCACCATCGGCGCCAGATCGTTCTTAAGGACCTCATCAGGGACGACAACCTTCTCCAACTTGGTGGCTACGCTTTCGGCCTGTTCACCCAGTCTGCCAACTGAAGAGGACATTGAGCTGTTGGCTTTGTCGAGCAGATCGGCTGCCGCCTCGACGCGCTGTGCGATCGACGAGAACTGACTTTCGATCTGCCCAAAATTGTGGCTCAAAGCATTGCTGAGCTTTCCCGAGGCCTCTTGAACTGGTCTGATCGATTCCATCGCGATTTTATCCAGGGCCGATCTTATGTGCTCTCCGTTCCGCTCCGCTTGAACGGCGATTTCGGCAAAACCCTCCTCCAACATCTGATTGCTTACGCGGCGAAAGTCAGCGAATTCCCTGGTTACACTTTCCATCTCGGCTCTTACACGCCGCGTCATATCCGCGAGTTCGTGCCTGACCGTCCGTTCGATGTCGGCAGGATCGCGGCGCATCTGATTGTAAAAGATCCGCAAAGCAATGCCCGTGATCGTCGACGTCACCGCGATACCAAAGTTCCTCACGATTGTGTCGGTGGATCCTTCGGAACCAAACTGAAACAGCGATACGCCGAGACTCGTCAACGTAAACAGGAAACCCATGTAGTAGAGATTGTCGCCTGTTTGCTCATCGTGGAGCCGTAGCTTGCCGGTGAAGACGGACGCGGCAAGATAGATGAGCATCAGGCACACCGGTGCGCTCGCCGCCATTATAGGGTCTACGCCCGACAGCTTGGCTATTGCGATGAACACGCAGCCACCCAGGGTTAGCGTCGCAAAGACGAAAAGGGGCAGGCTCGGATGTCCTAAGAACGACTCCCCTCGCTTCTTGGCCATTAGTTTAACCCCTCCAACCCTACCAGCTTCTCAAAATCACCATGATGGCTTTGAACCCACCGGGTCCAGAACTCTGCATGTTCGAAAGAGCCAAATGGCTTCTTCGCCCTATCGACGTAGAGTATCGTAAACCCGACGCCATCGAGCGATGTCCCGTAAGTCCTGTCAGCCGCGCTATCAAGGTACTTCTGATAATCGAGACCCGAACGATATTGTGAGTACAGCGCCGTATGTTCGATCATATCTGACGCGACTATTATTCGCTTAGCGGTCTTCTCTTTCGCCAAACTGCTATCGAATAGCGACAGTTTGATTTTCTGAATTCCGGCCATGATCGGAGATTGGCTCGCGGATTCTCCATTGGGAATCTGGTCGGGAAGGTTCGTCAAAGGGTCCTCGAACGCATCTTCCCATTTCTTCTGCCGCCGAGACGGATTGTTCGTCCAGCTGTCGACCGTCGAGCCGTCGCCCGGATTGCATCCATCAAACATCACAGTCAGGTCGCCGGGCCTCGCGCCCAGCGTCAATATCTTGAGATAGCCGCCAGCCTCGACGCGCCCAATGGTCTTGCGGAATTCATTCTTCAGATCCGCCATGGTTATCGGCGAAATCGGGTCGGTGGCGTCGATCAAGACCGCTGTCAGGCTCACAGGTCCGTTCAGTGGGCAATTCGTGCTGATGTCGATTTGGTCCTTCCCGGATCTCGACCACATCCAAACAAAACCGGCCAGCATCACAGCCGACAGCACGGCCAATCCGGCTGCTGCGACAATTGTGCCGCCACTGCCTTTCTTTCTTCTGCGACCCCGCCTAGCCATTCACGCTATCCGGATGAAGCTTGTCGAGATCTCGGTACTGTTCGATCCCGCGCTCGCATTCCAGCCCGATGAGCCGCACCTGAGCGTTGAGTTCTTCCTGCGCGTCACGAATTGAGGCGCCCAGGTCCTTCTCGCTCCATTCATCGTCGGACGATATCAGGGGTTTTATGCGCTCAAGTTTGTAGGGTGTGGCAAAATGTTTTGGCGCTGGCTCTGTGCGGGCCTGGAAATTGGCCTCCCTGTACTTTGAGAGAAGCTGGTTGCAGGCTCGCTCCAGCTGGTCTTGATGCTGCGCAAAGAGCGTCAGCAGCCTCGACCGATGGTCGATGATCGCTCGATGCTCCCTGCGTCTGCTCCCCAGCCGCTTGACGATGTCCTCCACCTTCTCGTTGTGCTCATCGCGCACCTCTTGCAGAGCCTCGATGAGCTCGCTCTTGCGCTCGATGTAGTCTTCCCGGCGAGCCACCAATCTGTTTTCGACACCCGCATAGCCCGGGTATGGGTCGAGAACGAACCAGCCGTCGATAAACGCAAAGATCGAAAACATGAGACCAATGCCGAACAGAAGCCAGGATTTCACGTCCATAAGGCCAGCCGGATTGGCGAGCATGCTGCGCACGACCTCGACGCCGGCTCCGTCCACAAAGGACCCGCTAACCTCGCGGTAATGCGCAAGCGCTAGGTTTATGGTCAATGCCAAGCCGATATAGGCCACTATCGACAGCGCGCCGATCAACTTCACAAAAAGCGATCTGTGAGTCACCAGGCGTGCACAGAATATTGCGAACAGCAGAGCGGCGCCGATGTTCAAAAACGAGAAAGCGGCGGCTTCGAGGAGCCCGCCAAAGAATCCCTGTTCATTTCCCTTTGCGAGGAAATTTCCGTTCATCGCCGTTTCAATGAGGAACAGGAAGATTAGCAGGGACACTCGGAAACCATGGGCCGCTCCGTGTTGAACCCTCACAGCCCGGACAAGCCCGTGCTTCTGTTTGAACCAGTCGTGTTCTTTCTCCGCATCGTTGAGCGATTTGCGCAATCCGTGAAGTTCGTCCAGGCCCACCGCGATCGAGGCCTTGAAATCGGAAACACTGGCGGCGTTCGCCTGACGGATCAGACCAAACTGCTCTTCAAAGTCGAGGCCAGCCAATCGGCCGGAGAGTAGCTGTAGGCTGTCTTCGAGTGTGTGATGTGCGGCCTTCTTTTCGTCCTCGACCCTCTCGATAACTGTGTGCTCTATATCGTCGAAATTCTTGGCCGTTTTCGGGGGCTGGTTAGCCTCGCCTCGCTGCGTTCCACGACCTTCAAGATCCATTTCGCGATCAATTTTCGCGACATCCAAGCTATTGAACAATTGGGTGCTGGCGCGGAAATCGTGATTTGCCTCTAGTAGAGACTCCCGCAGTTTATTTAGCTTTTCGAATTTTATTCCCACAGCACCGCACCCATTTTTGTACCTCTGCCCGCACAAATGGCTTCTATGCACAGTAGAAGCAAAGGGCAACTGCGTCTTCGCAACTTTGCGGTCCACTGCTCACGAGACGATCGTCTGATGTAAAAATGACAACGATAGCTGCCGTGGCAAGCGGACTTGGGCCAATGAATAGGCCAGGCAGCATACTCTTCTCCGCCGGGCTTTGTGGCGAAGGAACTGAAGATCACGCCAATGAGCTGCTAAAAATCGACTCCAGAGGCGTTCGCGCAGTAGCAGAAGCGCGCGCCCTCGGCGCGCACCACGCCACCAAAGTAAGCGCCGTCAATCTCGACCTCGCCTTCAAGGGTTTCGTTCTTGGTTTCAGCCGACAGGCTTCGCGCAGCTTGTGAGCCAGCACAAAGGCGGTCTTGTACTGCACGTCCAGATCGCGAGAGAACTGGACCGCCGACATGCCCTTCGCGCCGTTAACAAACAGGCAGATCGCGGCGAGCAGATCGACAAACGACAGCTTGCGCCAAGGCGAAGATCGTGCCCTCGTAACCGAGAACTGCGCCCCCGCAAGCGGCGCACTTGAACTTGCGACGGGTCGGAATGTCGTAATGATCCAGGCACCCGCATTTCCCGCAAACAGGCTCGCCTTGAGTCGAAGCCCAGCGAAGGCGCTTGAACGCGTCGTAAGCCTTTTCCTCGCCACCCTTGTAAATCTCTTTCAGAGAAAGGGAGCGGCTTTCGGCGGAAAGGAGGAAGTGTGGGGCTATTGTCATCATATCCGGTTATATGCGGGGCTTGTATCGCCAAATACAGGGGCCTGTACCACCGACTGTGATGATATTTTTTGAGGCGAGGCTATGGCAGGCAAGGACGACCCGCAGACCGTCGAATACGAGACGAAAGCCAAGAACCTTTTGAAGTCAGAGTTGAAGCGGAAGGGCGTTACCTATGCCCAACTCGCCGAAAAATTGGCGACTATGGACATTCACGAAACCGAGCTTAATTTGAACAACAAAATAAGCCGGGGGGCTTTAGCGCTGCGTTCTTACTGCAATGCTTAGACGCTATCGGGGCATCCTCATTGCGGCTTTCGGAGTAGTTTTACTCGGGGCGGCCTTACCGCCAGACGAGCGCAAGAGCACTCAGCCCCAACATTCCGAACAGCATCAAGAGACCATAGGCAACCCTGTTGCGGCAAGCCTCCGCCAGTCCAACAGGCAAATGAACCCCCAAGTTACACTAACCCATGCCAAGCAGGTCACGATGATCGCAGTTCCGATCTGTGTGCCCAGTGGAACGCTGCCGACGCTGCCCAACAGTCGGCGAACTGGACCACCATTGGCGCTATCGTGGGTGCTTTCACGCTCGCCGCTGCTATGGCCGCTGCTTACTACGCCAAAGAGGCTGCTAGGCACACCCAGCGCAGCGCCGACATTGCCGAAAAGGCTTTGCTCGATATCGAGCGCCCGTATTTGTTCGTCACCGCCACCAAACCGTTGGTGGGGGTGACGCACGATTGGGCTGACAAGCCCGACAACAAAAGACCAATTCCGGAAGCGGCATACTCGATCAAGAATTTCGGACGCACTCCTGCCATCATAAACGAGATTCGGGCGAGCCTCCGGCTTTGCAACTTGCCGCCAACTCCGCATTACCATCCCGGAGAAATCAATGACGTTGAACGGGTGCTCGGGGCAGACGATGCTCTTAGCCCTGCAGCTTTTGATCGCGGCGGCCCTATCACAAACAATGTGCTGAATGAGCTTTTCCTGTCCGATACTCACATAGGGGCGGGTTCCCTTCCATATGTATCTGTATGGCGAGATCACTTATACGAGCGTCAACGGGATCACCGACCAATTCGGATTTATCTACCGCTACTCGCCTCCCGGCAATACGTTCCATTTGCAGGACATTCCCGGCTACACCTACCGCCACCGTGACGTGAAGAAACATAAGCAAAACGATGACTTATCGGCCTAGACTTGCTCCGAACGCGTAAAAGCGGCCTCGGGCGGTTGCAAGATCGCTACAATGTTTATTTTTGATATCCGCTCGGTAAGGCGCTTTTCGCTTAAGCAACTAGGCGTTCTCACATTTTTTGTTCAAGAACAAGGCGTTACACAACTTTCCTACGAGGCGAAAGCGCCTTAAGTGTCAACGTTTACATACGCGAAAGTGCCTAAACATCCTGCCTGCTGCGGATGGAAAAACGCTGACTGTAAAAGCCCGCCAACCTTTCGGCGGGCGGGCTTCCACTGCCGGAACTGGAGAGTGTCATGTCGACAGCCCCGACAGGTCGGAAAGGGGTCGCTGGTTAGCGGCGCGAGATCAGCAAGCAGAGCCGGCGCAGCTCACGATCATAGGTATCTTCGTTGCTAAGCACTTCGACGCAGCGCTTCTTCATCCGAGTGACCTGGGCGTTCGACATATCGCCGACAACGCTAGCCAGATTCGGGTTGCTCGAAGCGGTCGGGTTGCTGGGGTTGGCGGCTGGATTGGTTCCAACGCCGACATTTACGTCGGTACCGACCCCGGTGACGACACCGACATTGGCGCGGCCGGTGCCGATGGAAGCAGTCGCTCCGCCAGTGCCGCCGACGGAGGCTGCGGCATTTGCCCCAGAACCGCCTAGGGATACGCTAGCCGTAGCGCCGCTGTTGCCGCCCACATTAGCGCTGGCGCCTCCGCTGCCGACGGATACCCCGCCGACGCCTCCGACATCAATTCCAGCTGCAGTCGCTGGCATGCAAAGAATTACGAGAACACATCCGGCAGTCAGACTGCCCGTAAGAATTTCAAAAATTCTTGCCATAGTACGCCTCCTTGTTGCCCTGCAAAGGATGGGACATTTTTTGGGACCTACGGACCCCATAGTGACGCACTAGAGTTGAAAAACAACTTAACGGCCCGCGAAAGATTCGTTCTTGGATCATTACTTGGTAATTCTCAGGAGTCAGATATAATAAAATTTTACTTTGGCTCCTACGTGATTTTTCCATTTGTCAGATAATATCATTCCCTAAGCACTCCAGGTGCGGTGCAACAATGTTCAGGGATGACCGTCCGGCGATCAGTAAGCGGCTACTACCGCCGATCGGACATACAACGCTATATTAGCACCTTTTGACGAACCCGACCGGCGGGCCGAGCCAGAATCCCGTCAGCGCAAAACCTGCAAAATCGCTTCCGATGCTCACCATTGACTAGCACGGAGGAAGTTCTGAGCGCCAAACACGGTGACCATCAACCTACGGCCGCTGGTAACTGTCGACGTCGAGCATTTCGCCTGGTTGAAAGCTATGTGGCGCCGAAGCGGAAGAAAACACTGCAGACCCCGTTTCCTAAAATCGTATCAGTTATAAAGGAGCAAACACGCCAGAAGTGAGATGACGCTGCCTAGCAGTTGGTCTGCCGTCAGGCCGGAAAAATAGACGAGATCGAACGCCAGTACAGCCATCGCTCTAGCCACTCATGAATTGGAAAACCTAACGAGCTGGTCACCAAGTCCGGCCTGCTCAAGATCGCGCAACGTGTCCTTCAACTCCTTGCGCTTGTAGCGATTGATGATGCCGGCTTAGGTTGTGGCGGCATCTAACAAACATTCGACTCGCGCCTGCCATGACGACGACCTGCCGAAGCGAGCATCGCGAGCGCACAGTATTCAAATCCCCCAAGGCGTCCGTCGAGTTTTGACAACAGACAGATGGCGCGGCGCGAGCTCTGACGCTGTACGACTGACGCAAGCGGCTCTCAATCCTGGGCGTTGTCCTTGGTCCGTGTGAGGCGGCTTTCGCCTTCCTCCGGGCCGAAGCAGCTTTCGAAATCATTGCAGTCCCGGCAACTGGGGGAGCTGCACAGCGAAAAGCCTTCGGCCTCGCAGAGCTTTCGGTAAAAGTATTTTTTCCATTTCATGTTTTGGGTGTTGCCGGCCGCCAGCGTCGGAAAATGCGAGGCGAGCAGGCGGCCGAGGTCGCTTCGACTAAAAAGGCCAAGGTCTTGCCAGAGGTGGTCATTGCGCATGGCACGCCGGGCGATGATCTTGGCGAAGCGGGCGCTTGCCTTGTCGTCGGGCCGGGCATGCGCCAGCAGCAGTCCGCGCAGAAGTTCTTCTTCCAGATCCGGCTCAGGCTCGCTCCCCTCTTCCAAGGCAAACGCGTTGATAGGAAAAGCAGGGAAACAGCGGGACAGGACATCGCGCAACTCGGCGCGCGAAAGTCCGGTTGCCTCCGTCGCCGTCGCCTCGCCGGCCTCGATCTCCTCGAGCGCACGTGAAAGCACACAGGCAAGCACATGCTGGTCGAACCTTCTCTCCAGCTGCGGCCATTGGCCGGTGCTGAGCCGGGCATAATGTTGGGCAAATATGGTGCGTTCTCCTGGTTTCGCCCTATCAAACTATGCAGAGACCCGGCCTGCCGCAACATGGGTCGGGCAGTTCTTCGGTACGGCACTCCGGGTCGCCTCGCGTCGAGTAGTTCGGCAATTCTCGTCTGGTCCATCGGCTCTGGCGCAGAATTCTGTGATTCGAAGAGGTTCGCGAACCCCGGCCCTGCCGTTTGCGCCTCACGGGGAACACTGGCGCCGGAATTTGCCCCGCAGAGTTGGACGTGAACCGTGCGGGACAGAGGTCGCGTGCTGAGTGCGGCCACATGGTTCAAGCCGCCAGACTCACGGTTGAATGCCGTCTCATCCAGAGCGTCAGCGAGTGAGTTCCAGCGCACGTTCAGGACAGGATCGCGCGCCTCGTGATGCAGGCAGTTCCTCCCCTTCCGCAACTTCAATGTCACCAGGCAGGATGTAACCGTCATTATCGAGTTTAAAGATGTCCGGCGCTTGCGCCGCGCATCGCGCGTGGCCCTGGCATTTGGCCTTTTGGACGATGATGCGCATGGCGCTGCCTCCATTGTCTGTGCCCGGGCTCGGGGCGGGCCTAAGACCAGTCCAGGATCAAATTTTCGATCCCGAACACATGGCCGCCAGAAGTTATCGGCGCCGTACCCTGCTTGATCCTGAAAGCCGGGATGCGCGCCAGCCACTCCTCCAGGCCAATGACAATCTCGCGCCGGGCAAGGTGTGAGCCAAGGCAACGGTGGGGACCATAGCCAAACGCTGCGTGGCGGTTGTCCTCCCGCTCCAAATCAATCGTGTTGGGGCATTCGAATTCCGCCGGGTCACGATTGGCAATCATCGTGGCGCAGGAAACATAGTCCCCTTCCGGATCGGCGCGCCTTCGAAGTCGATATCTTTCGTGGCCACGCGGATCAACTGAATGGGCGGATAGGCCCGCAGCAATTCTTCGGTTGCGAGCGGGATGCGGTCCGGTTCGCTCCGCAGCAATTGCTGATCTTTGAGGTTGCGTGCGAGGTACGCCAAGTCAAAGCCTATAGCTGCTGCGACCGTGTCGAGCCCAGCGACGAAGACAAGCACGCCGATGCCGCGGACTTGGGTGTCAGTCAGCCGGCGGCCCTCGACCTGTGCCTGCACTATAAAGGTCATGAAATCGTCAACCGCCTCATCGCGGCGCATGGCTGCAAGTTCGTCGATGAATGCCACGATCGTCCGGGCAGCCACAGGTCGTTCCTTATCGTCGCCGTGGAGCAGATCTTTCCCCCAGCCGACGAATGTATCGAGTCGGTCATCAGGCAACCCCAGAAAGCGAAGAAAGGTGCTCACCGCGAAAGGAAAGGCAAAATCCTTCATCACGTCGCAGCTTGTGCGCGACGCGGCGATCCTTTCGATCAGCTCGACCGCCCGTTCGCGGACAGCCGGTTCCAAAGCCAACACCCGCTTTGGCGAAAGCAGCGGATTAAGCAGTGAGCGAAAGACGCCATGGGCCGGTGGATCGAGCTCAAGCGGGATCGTCGGCCAGTTCTCACCCAGTATGGAGGAGAAGATGCTGCGATGGCTGGAAAAAGTCTCTGCGTCCTGCAGCACCTTCCGCTGGTCCGCGGCACGGGTGATGACCCAGGTACCCCGGCCATCTTGCGTGTTGTAGCGGGAGTAAAAGATCGGAGGCCCGTCATGTACGCAAGCGACAGCTGCGTGTGGATCCCCGTTGGGTGTTGGTGGCATCCCTGGCGATGTAAACAGGCTGAAGTCCCTCACCATTTCGGGCGGGACATGATCTGGAACGGGGTTGGTCGCCATTTTGTTTTCTCTACATTGGCGTTCATGGCTCAATTGAGATTGCACCGCTGTTCATAAAGTCGATTTCCAGCATGGGCACGTCTCTTGTCGGGCGCCTTATAGATTCTGTCGCCTGATACAGCCCACCTGCACCAGCGCGGATGAGATGGGTTGCGAAGTCGATCAGAGGGGCATCTCCGCCGCGCTCCGGTCATGAAGCAAAGCGGCCGCTTCCCCGTTAGGGTTGAGAGACTGGTCAATCACCTCTGCCCTGCTGATCAAATTGTCGAAGCAAGTCGCGTGCCGGATAGGGTAGCCATGGCGGTGCACCAAGCAATGCCAGCCTGCGCTGGGTCTGCCGCTGATGATCACCTGTCCATCATTCTTATGACAACGTCCGACAACCGACATCCGTGGTCGGTTTTGTCGAGCCCGCGACATCGGGCTGTTCGGCTTGGCTGTTGCTGCACAGCCTGCCGGTCGACGAGCGAGTAGATCGCTCGCACGGCCCGGATTGAGCAATGACGCGATCCAGCGCAAGGATCGGGTGCGGTCCGAGAAGACCCGACGGCGCTTGCGCGAGACGATCGGAAATATCAAAAAGGTCAAGCCGCGCTTCGGTTCGGCGCTGATGGCGTATGCGTTTTATCGCTCGCAGGCGCTGCAAGGCTTTTCCGGCAGACGGCGATGCACTCGTGCGCACCGGTGCCGACCGGCGACCAGCTTGACTGTATAGATGCGGTCCATTCCGGCGTGCATCACCTGACCATGCGCATGCGCTACGACGGCATCCTTTCCGCTCATGGACCTAGATTTGCTCGCGAGCCGCTGTCGGAACGTGGTGCTGAGTCCTATCGCGGCCAATTCAATCCGAGGACCTGTCGGCAGTCAACACACCCCTGGAGGTCGGACCGGGAACGCGTGGCAGACTCTCGGCCAGAAACCGCCAGTCGCTGCCCTCGCGTTCGCCTTCCTTGCGCGTGCCGAAGAACTGGATGATCATCTTGCCGTCCGCGCCATAGGCTTCAATGGACGTAACGTGACCATCCCTCGTCGGCTTGCGCACGGCCCAGACCTCGCGGATGCGATGGGTCCTAAGATGCAGATGGAAGGTCTCTTCGAGCACATTGATCCGCGGCCCGATCTGCTTGACCGACCTGATCGGGCCGGAATGGATCTGAATGCAACCACGATTGCCGACAAAGCACATGATCGGCATCTCGTCTTCGGCCGCCTGTTGGAACAGGGCGCCAATGGCATCATTGTCGAGTAGCCAGGCGTCATCCTCGTCGGCCATACGCATCGCCTGGCAGCGGCTGAGCTTCAGTGTCTTCAACATATGGTAGAACTGATGCACGTCGCTTAGCCGGCCCCAGTGCTCGCGTAGGTCGTCGACCGTGGTGGCGTGGTCTGGACTCACTGCGTTATCGCGCGCCCCGCTCGCCTCGAGCGATATGATCGGCTCCTGGTCGGGGGATACAAGCTCTGCCGTCAGATCCTGATAGGCCTGCAGGTTCGAGGCGGGCGTGAGATGAGCTTTGTGCATCGCCTCGCCGGTGGCATCAAAGAATTGCAGGCTGCGGCGGATCTCGGCCCCTCGCGCTTCTCGACGGCGAAGCCATACGCCCACGCTTTCGGGAAGATGCGCAGGTCGATCTCGTCGCCGAGCAGTATGGCATGCTGGTTGCCGGTGACCACTTTGCCGTAGACGCCAATCTTTTGGTGCACGGCACTTTCGTTGCTGGTGACCGCCATCACCTCGCCGACCGCTTCGAGGCCGGTCAGCAGATCATCGACGCGCGGCTCGATGCGCACCGCGCCGTGACCACAATGCGCCGCGACCAACTCGGCTTCCGAAATGCCCAATCGAGCGGCGAGATCATGCTCCCGGATCTTCGGATTGTCTTTGCACGCCCGCCGGATTTCGTCGGGCGACGGTTTCTCGCGTTGGTCCATGCTTACCCCTGTTTCTACGACGTGTGAGGATCATCTGCCCTGCCCGGGAATCTTCAGCCGATAAGGCGCGCCGAAATGCTCGATCCTGATCTGCTGCTGGCCCATGAACAAGGTGTCGCTGGACAGCGTGCGCACGGCGTCGCACCGATGCGAAAACCGGCGAGCAGCCACATGCCGATGGCATCCCATCGAGCCGGTCGGCGGCTACTGGGCGGTAGTGAGCCAGTATGGATGTTGTCGCAATCGGCCAAGCGGGCATTCGGATGCCACGAGCGGCGCTGCTTTGCCAACAACGCGTATCTGACCACGGTCCTGACATGTTACTCCCTTGCTTCGCCCCATCCATCGCGATGGCACCCACGGCATGGTTGTGGATCGGCATGCTCTTGCCGTCTCGCCAAACGGAGCTTCAAAAACCGTGCCAATTGCGCCGAGGCAAGCTCAGAAGAAGTTCTGTCCTTGGTGATGTGAGTTCACCCAAGAACTCAGGCCAACATCCCTCGTGCCGGACCCGACAAACCCGACAGCACGTGTCGATTGGCCGACACCTTATCAGCAATCAAGAGGCACCAGTGCGAGAGATGCCGCGCTGTGTTGAAACGTTTTTTGGCTTTGGCACGGTGCATGCAACGTGATGGGCAAGCAGGTCGCGGACTGAGGAGAATGGAGCCATGATTACGCTCACCGACAACGCTGTTGCCGCCTTCAAGACTGCTCTTTGCCGTGCCAGCGAGCCGGCGGAAGGCTTTCGCATTATGGTCGAGGCCGGCGGCTGCGCAGGCTTCAAATACTTAATGGGCCTGGAGAGCGTGTCGCGCGAGGGCGACGCGATCACTGACACAGATGGGGTCAAGCTGTTCGTGGACGCGGGCTCCCAACCCCATGTAGCCGGCATGACCGTCGACTTCCTCACCGGGCTCCAATCTTCCGGTTTTGTCTTCGATAACCCCAATGCGCGCGAAAAGTGCGGCTGCGGCAAGTCCTTCAGTTAAGCGCCCGAAGCGCCTGTGCGGCCGACAGAGTGATTTTGCGGCAGAGGAGACTTATATGGCCGGCACAACAGATGTCCCCGTCCTAAAAAACAAGACAAGGTCAAAGCCGATCTCGGGACTGCCATTCGCTCCCAGTAGGATTCAAAGAACGTCGCCTCCCGAAGCAGCTCGGTTCCTGGTGGCACCCGAGCTGCTTGCGGACAAATCGCGCCGCTGCGCCAAATTCGGCTCATCGGTAGCGTTATCGCGTTCGGGCGTCCTTACCTGCCGGCTGACCTACGGCCACTGCGAACATGTCCATATCGACGGAGATCCGGTTTACGTCAAACACTCCGGGCGCCTGCGCGCACTGCCAGTTCAAATGATCATCAACGGCATGCGCCAGAGGCTCAACGAGTCGGTCTAGCGCTCGCGTCATTCTGTTTAACTGAGGATCGCACCTATGAAGCCTGTCTACCTCGACAACAACGCAACCACACGGGTCGATCCTGAGGTCGTGCAAGCGATGTTGCCGTTCTTTAGGGATCAATTCGGCAACCCTTCGTCGGCACACGCTCTTGGCGCCTCAGTCAGTGCGGCGGTGAGAAAGGCGCGGAGGCAGTTGCAAGCTCTGATCGGCGCGGAGTTCGAGGATGAGATCACTTTCACCTCGGGTGGGACAGAAAGCGACAATGCAGCGCTTCTTTCAGCGCTCGAGGCGGCGCCCAACCGAACCGAGATCGTGACGTCCGCGGTCGAGCATCCCGCCGTGCTGACGCTCTGCGAGCATCTTGAGAAGACCCGCCGCCTCAAGGTGCACAGGATCCCGGTGGATTGCCGTGGTCGGCTCGATCTCGACGCCTATATGGCCGCCCTCACCCCACAGGTTGCAATCGTGTCAATAATGTGGGCGAACAACGAGACTGGTGTGATCTTCCCCGTGGCAAGGCTTTCCGAGTTGGCCAAGGAAGTGGGCGCCCTATTCCATACCGATGCTGTGCAGGCGGTCGGCAAGCTTCCGATGGACCTGAAGTCGACCGCAATCGACATGCTGTCGCTCTCCGGCCACAAGCTGCACGGGCCGAAAGGGATCGGTGCGCTTTTCGTAAAACGTGGCGTCGATTTCCATTCGCTGATCAAGGGGGGTCACCAAGAGCACAACCGGCGTGCTGGAACCGAGAATACGCCCGGCATAGCCGGGCTCGGCACGGCGGCCGAACTCGCCTTGAAATTCATGGACGACGAGACCACACGGGTAAAGTCGCTCCGCGATCGCCTGGAGGGCGGGATCCTCCAGCGCATCCCAAGCACCTGTGTCACTGGTGATCCCTTGCAACGGTTGCCCAACACCGCAAACATCTCCTTCGAACATGTCGAAAGTGATGGAATTCCACTTCTCCTCAGCCGCATTGGCATCGCGTGTTCCTCTGGCTCGGCCTGCACCTCCGGCTCTCTGGAACCAAGCCATGTCCTAAGCGCGATGAAAACGCCACACGCGGCAGTCCGCTTCTCCTTGGCGCGGGACAACAGCGAAGAGGACATCGACCGGGTGCTCGAGGTCATGCCGGGAATCGTGGGGAAGCTGCGCAGCTTTTCCGGTTCTGGGCCGGGTAGTCCGGTCTATGCGTGAGCCGCAGAAGAACAGGCTGCCTGTCATGACCGGTCATGTCTCCCTCAACGATACGACCTTGCGCGATGGCGAGCAGGCGCCGGGCGTCGCCTTCACCACGACGGAAAAGCTGGAGATCGCTGAGTCTCTTGCGGCGGCTGGCGTGACAGAGATCGAGATCGGCACGCCGGTCATGGGCGTCGACGAGATGGAAACAATTCGCGCCGTGGTAGCGCGGCGTCTTCCGGTTCGGCTCATGGCCTGGTGCCGGATGACGTCGTTGGATCTCGATGCAGCGATCGAGAGCGGCGTCCAAGCGGTCAATTTGTCGCTGCCTGCGTCGGACATCCAACTTGCCGCCAAGCTCGGCCTCGACAAGGCGGGAGCGCTCCAGGTCATCGATCATATGGTCAGGCGCGCCGCCGATGCCGGCTTCTTCGTCGCGGTGGGCTGCGAGGATGCCTCGCGGGCCAATCGGGATCATCTCGCCCGCGTCATCGAGACGGCCGCACGCGCCGGCGCAAGCCGCGTGAGGCTGGCCGACACAGTCGGTGTTCTCGACCCGTTTTCGACCTTCGAACTTGTCGCCCAGCTCGTGGTGCAGTCTCCAATCGACCTTGAATTTCATGCGCACAACGATCTCGGACTTGCTGGCGCCAACACGCTGGCGGCGATCCGCGCAGGCGCGCGCCATGCCTCCGTCACCGTCCTGGGGCTCGGCGAGCGTGCGGGCAATGCCGCGCTGGAGGAGGTGGCCGCCGCAATGGCAGTCTTCGACGGCGCAGACACCGGCATTGAGCTGACCGCATTGCCCGGCCTCGCCGCCCAGGTGGCTTGGGCCGCCCGCCGGCAGACCGCAGCCACTAAGCCGGTCGTCGGCGCCGATGTTTTCACCCACGAATCCGGCATTCACGTCGCAGGGCTGCTGAAGGACTCGCGTACTTATCAGGGGCTCGATCCGACTCTCGTGGGCCGCTGCCGGCGGATCGTCATCGGCAAGCATTCCGGCGCGACTGCGATTGCCCATGTGCTGAGCGAAAGCGGTCGCGATCTCGACCCGGATCTGGCAGCCGCGATGGTGGCCCGCGTCCGACGCGAGGCGGCCGAGACCAAATCGACCGTCACTGCAACTCGACTGGTCGAGCTCTACGATGGAATGTGCAGCGAGGCATCCCTCATCGAGCTGTGCGGGTCCAAGTCAGCCGTGCGCGAGCGCACAGAGGCCACAGTTTTGCGACCAGGAAGAATGCAATGAATTGTTCCGCTGACAGCCGCCCCATGGATGTCACCGACATCCTCGCACGACTGAAGCGCTTGTCGGCTGCAGAGGAATTCTTCTCAGTCCTAGGCGTCGCCTATGACCCGAAGGTACTGAATGTCTCGCGGCTCCATATCATGAAGCGTGTGGGCCAATACCTCGCCGAAGAAGATTTCTCCGGTCTGCCCGACCAGGTGATTGCCGCGAGGGTGCGCGCGACGCTCGAACGCGCTTACGAGGACTTTGCGATTTCCTCGCCGCTCACGCATCGGATTTTCAAGGTGCTCAAGGACCACGATCCGAACAAACCTGCCGCGCCGGGTCACACCTTTGTTCCGTTCGACTCGGTACTGAAGCGGTTCGGACGGGAATGATCGGCGACAAGGGTGCGACGCGACAATGTCGAGCAGCCGCCAAATGCGGTCATCACCACAGCGCCGTCAGAAGCAACCAGCCGAAGTTGTAGGAAAGGGGGAGCGCAAGAGACTTGGCACGAATAATGCGGACAAAGGAGATAACCGCAATGCCGGACCCGGACAGGAGCCTAGAGAAACCGCCAATGCACATTGTAATCTGCATCAAGCAGGTGCCGGACTCGACACAGATAAGGGTCCATCCGGTCACGAACACGATCATGCGCCAGGGTGTTCCGACCATCATCAACCCTTACGACCTGTTCGCCCTCGAAGAAGCGCTCAGACTGCGCGACGCACATGGCGGCGAAGTCACTGTGCTCACCATGGGTCCGCCCATGGCAGAGGACGCGCTGCGCAAGGCGCTCGGTTACGGCGCCGACCGAGCGGTGCTCTTGACCGACCGCTATTTTGCCGGCTCCGACACGCTGGCAACCTCGTTCGCCCTTTCCCAGGCAATCGCGAAGATTGGCGAGACGTTCGGCACGCCAGACCTCGTCTTCACCGGCAAGCAGACGATCGATGGCGACACCGCCCAGGTCGGGCCCGGCATCGCCAAGCGCCTCGGACTCCTGCAACTGACCTATGTCGCGAAGATCCCTTCTGTCGACCTTGCTGCACGCGAGATCAAGGTCGAGCGCCGTTCCGAAGGCGGCACACAGATGCTGAAGAGCAGGCTCCCTTGCCTCATCACCATGCTGGAAGGCACAAACGAGATCCGCCGGGGCTCGATCCAGGACGCCTTGTGCGCCGCGCGCAGCCAGGTCTTGAAATGGAGCGCGGCCGACGCCGGCATTGAGGATCTCACCAAATGCGGCCTGCGCGGTTCACCGACGGTCGTCAAACGTGTTTTCGCCCCTCCTGCTCGAGCTGAAAAGGCGGCACAAATCGACACCGCCGAGAAGGCCTTGCGCGATGTCGCTGACGAACTCATCACCGCAATCTTCACCCGCCAGCCGGCGCTGGAACATGAGCTCGCCTTTAACGGCGGCGCGTGATGGCAAGGAGCAAAACGATGTCGACCGCGAACGGAGAAACCCCTCGCCCTGCCGCCGGCCGCGCCGGCATAAAGAAGGAATTGCCCGCCCATTTCAAGGACTATCGGCACGTTTGGGTTTTCATCGAGCTCGAACGTGGCGAGGTCCATCCGGTATCGTTCGAACTGCTCGGCGAAGGCCGCAACTTAGCAGACAAGCTTCAGGTCCAGCTTGCAGGTGTCGTGCTTGGACCGCCGGGAGAGGCCGTGGGGAACGCCGTTGCCGAAGCATTCGCGTATGGCGCTGACCTTGTCTACATCGCCGAGGCGCCCCTGCTCGCCGACTATCGGAATGAACCTTTCACCAAGGCGTTGACGGATCTGGTCGATACCCACAAACCCGAAATCCTTCTTCTCGGTGCCACCACACTGGGCAGGGATCTTGCCGGCTCCGTGGCGACGACCTTGCAGACGGGGCTCACGGCCGACTGCACCGAACTCGATGTAGATACCGACAGTTCGCTCGCCGCCACGCGTCCGACTTTCGGCGGTTCCTTGTTGTGCACGATCTATACGCTCAATTTCCGCCCGCAGATGGCGACCGTGCGGCCGAGGGTCATGCCCATGCCGCAGCGGACGGATAAACCGGTCGGGCGTGTCATCCGGCACAAGCTTTCGCTTGCCGAGGACGAGATCGCTACCAAAGTCCTCGGCTTCCTGCCGGACAATCAGTCGGCGAAGGCAAACCTTGCCTATGCCGACGTCGTGGTTGCGGGAGGCCTTGGTCTTGGCGCGGCGGAGAACCTGCAGCTTGTGAAGAACCTCGCACGAGCAATCGGCGCCGAGCACGGCTGTTCGCGTCCGTTAGTCCAGAAGAGCTGGATGCCAGCTGATCGGCAGATCGGCCAAACTGGCAAGACGATCCGGCCGAAGCTTTACATAGCGGCCGGGATTTCCGGCGCCGTCCAGCATCGGGTTGGCGTGGAGGGGGCGGATCTCATCGTGGCCATCAACACCGACCCGAACGCGCCGATTTTCGGTTTCGCTCACCTCGGAATCGTCACCGACGCGATCCGCTTCCTGCCCGCACTGACGGAAGCCTTCACCCGGCGGCTGTCGCCCCACAGTCGCGATAAGCTTTCGAGCTAAGGGGATGGACATGATCGAGGAAAACTTCGACGCCATTGTTGTTGGGGCAGGCATGTCCGGAAACGCAGCTGCTTACACCATGGCCAGCCATGGCCTGAAGGTGCTGCAGTTGGAGCGGGGTGAATACCCGGGCTCCAAGAATGTCCAGGGTGCCATCATGTACGCGAACATGCTGGAGAAGATCATCCCGGATTTCCGGGATGATGCGCCTCTCGAGCGGCATTTGGTTGAACAGCGGCTTTGGGTGATGGACGACACATCCCATACCGGGATTCACTATAGGTCGGACGACTTCAATGAGGCGAAGCCCAACCGATACACGATCATCCGTGCCCAGTTCGATAAATGGTTTTCGCGTAAGGTGCGCGCGGCCGGCGCGACCGTTCTGTGCGAGACGACCGTGACGGAACTCATCCGTGATGCCAAGGACAGGGTGATCGGCGTCCGCACAGACCGGGCGGGCGGGGCCATCTACGCGGACGTGGTCGTTCTCGCAGAAGGTGTCTGCGGACTGCTTGGCACTCGAGCAGGCCTGCGCGAGATGCCAAAGCCGCAAACCGTCGCCCTCGCCGTCAAGGAAATGCATTTCTTGCCCGAAGAGGTCATTGAGCAGCGGTTCGGCGTAAAGGGCGATGAGGGCTGCGTGATCGAGGCGGTGGGCACGACCTCCCGCAGCATGGCCGGGCTCGGCTTCCTCTATACCAACAAGGAGTCCATCTCACTGGGCATTGGCTGCCTCGTCTCCGATTTTGCCGCGATGGTCGAGAGCCCCTACGTTCTCCTTGATGCCTTGAAGAGCCATCCTTCGATCCGGCCGCTGATCGCCGGCTCGGAAGTGAAAGAATATTCCGCACACCTCATTCCCGAAGGCGGCTACAAGGCTATTCCGCAGCTCTTTGGCGATGGTTGGGTCGTGGTCGGCGATGCCGCGCAACTGAACAACGCGATTCACCGCGAGGGTTCGAACCTCGCCATGACCTCCGGCCGCATTGCGGCTGAGGCAATCGTCGAGGTCAAGAGCCGCAACGGTCCGATGAACAAACGGAATCTCGCCCTTTACAAAGCCATGCTGGACAAGTCCTTCGTGGTCAAGGACCTGAGGAAATACAAAGACATGCCGGCCTTGCTCCACACCAATTCCAGCAATTATTTCACGACTTATCCGCGGTTGATGTCGCAAGCTGCGCAGAACTTCATGCGTGTCGACGGCACGCCGAAGATCGAGAAGGAAAAGGCGACCACGGCGGCCTTCATCAAGGCGCGCTCGCGCTGGGGGCTGGTCAGCGACGCGGTCCGCCTTGCATTGGCGTGGCGCTGAGGGGAGACGATATGACCAGCGCAGCGACGAAGTCACGTGTCGAGGACAAGCTTTACCAGAACCGCTACTTGGTGGATTCCGGCCGCCCGCACATCAAAGTGCGACCGCACCAGAAGCCGAGCGCGAATTTGCTCGCGCTGACCCACGTCTGCCCGGCGAAATGTTATGAGTTGAACGACAAGGGTCAAGTGGAGATCACTGCCGATGGCTGCATGGAGTGCGGCACCTGCCGGATTTTGTGCGAGACGAGTGGTGAGATCGAGTGGAACTATCCACGCGGCGGTTTCGGAATCCTCTTTAAATTCGGATGACCGGCGCACGCACACTTAAGGCGGCGATCATCCAGTACAGCTGAGTCTCGGCCATGCCATTTTGGCTTTAATCGCCAATAAATGAAGAGAAATTGCACGAATACTGTTCTTGCATAATTCAGCCTCAGATAAAAAATGCAGGTTCACTCTGGACGACAACCGCTGAAGTCGTCTCTATGAGCCACCGGGCCGCAGATCGGGTCGACGAGGCCCTGAACCGCCCATCGAGCATGCCCTAAGCAGATACCCGCTCAGGGACTCTACGATATGTGAAGGTGCTGACCGCCCCGAGCGAGCTGGAGATTACGCTCGCCATACGCTGGCCAATTGTCGTGAACGTCCTGCCCACGTTTCTGCAGACGGGTAATTGAGCGATCGTCGTCCTGGACGCTGAAGGAGAGCCGGAGATTGCCGCCACTGCCGGCAATACCCACGCACCTCAATCAGGCACTCGCCGCCTCATATCACAGGCCGTAACAGATCAAGCGAATTGCGGCTGCCGGCCAGTCGCATCGGCGCCTCCGCAGCAAGGTATCTCCTCTTACGGCCGCATCCGAACCATGCCGCTTGTCGCCCGCATCTGACGGCACGCAACCGGCTGATCGACGCGATTGACTAGGCCGGTTGGGTTCTTCCAGGGCGGCTCGTATCCCTGGCCTCACGCCCTGGATAATCGGGTACGCCCTGCGCCGGCATGGTGTCAAGGTTAAGAAATTCGGGACGTCGTGATGACGTCAAGCGTAAGCAGCCCGGAGTGGTCTCGCTCACACTCTGCGCGCCCGAGGCTGCTAGCCTCGCGACCCTATTTGCTTGTCCACTGTCGTAAGCCCGACAAAGGTGTGTCGGAGCAATCCGAAGGAATCTGACACGAGAAGCCTATTCGTGAACCGAAACAGCTCTTTGAGCTGGCATAGCTCTTGCGCTTTGAACTGCGACATCACGCAGCAACGGAGCCGTTCATGTCTGCACCGGCAATTTCGCTTGAGAGCCTCAGCACGACATTCGGTGACCAGTTGCTTGGCACCATGAAACTCGGGGGCTGCGCGTCTTCGTCCTGCGGCTCGTCGACAAAGCCCGACGACACGGATCCGGCTGTCTGGGAGAAGATCAAGGATCACCCCTGCTTTTCAGAAGAGGCGCATCACTATTTCGCGCGTATGCACGTCGCGGTCGCGCCGGGCTGCAACATCCAGTGCAACTACTGCAATCGCAAATATGACTGCGCCAACGAAAGCCGGCCTGGGGTGGCCTCTGAAAAGCTGACGCCCGACCAGGCGCTACGCAAGGTGATCGCGGTCGCCAACGAGGTGCCGCAGCTTTCCGTGCTCGGCATCGCCGGACCGGGCGACGCCTGCTACGACTGGAAGAAGACGAAGGCGACCTTCGCCAGGGTCGCCAGGGAAATCCCAGACATCAAGTTTTGCATATCCACGAATGGGCTGGCGCTGCCCGACCATGTCGATGAGCTTGCTGACATGAATGTCGATCACGTGACGATCACGATCAACATGGTCGACCCTGAGGTCGGTGCAAAGATCTATCCTTGGATCTTTCACGATCATCGCCGCTACGTCGGCATTGAAGCCACCCGGATCCTGCACCAGCGGCAGATGTTGGGCCTGGAGATGCTGACCGCGCGGGGCATCCTCACCAAAATCAACTCGGTGGTGATCCCGGGCGTGAATGATGAGCATCTGATCGAGGTGAATAGATGGATTAAGGAGCGAGGCGCGTTCCTGCACAACCTTATGCCGCTGATTTCGGACCCGGCCCACGGCACGCACTACGGTCTGAGCGGGCAGCGCGGCCCAAACGCAATGGAGATGAAGGCTCTTCAGGATCGTGTCGAAAACGGCGCCCAGTTGATGCGCCACTGCCGGCAGTGCCGGGCAGATGCCGTGGGCCTGCTCGGAGAAGATCGTGGCCAGGAATTCACAGTCGACCGGATTCCCGGCGAGGTCACCTACGATGCCAGCAAACGCAAGGCCTATCGGGAGCTGGTCGCGGAGGAGCGCCGTGATCACGTCGAGGCTAGGAGAGAAGCGATCGGATTGGTCAAGGCAGCGAGCCCCGGCAAGTCCCTTCTCTTCGCGGTGGCGACCAAGGGCGGCGGCCGCGTCAATGAGCATTTCGGCCATGCGAAGGAATTCCAGGTTTATCAAGCCTCGCTGAAAGGGATCAGCTTCGTCGGGCATCGGAAGGTGGACAAGTATTGCCTTGGCGGCTGGGGCGCAGAAGCCGCCCTCGATGGCGTCATCGCAGCGCTTCAAGGCATAGATATCGTGCTGTGCGCCAAGATTGGAAATTGCCCGCAGGATCAGCTCGCGGAGGCTGGAATCAGAGCCACCGACGCCTGTGCCCATGACTATATCGAGACAGCAATCAGCGCGATTTACATCGCCGCATCTGGGACCCCCACACTCGCGGCGACGGCCTGAGCTGTCTCATTCATTCGGACCAGGAGTTAAAATGGCTTTCAAGATCATCGCATCCCAATGCACCCAATGCGGCGCCTGCGAATTCGAATGTCCTTCCGGCGCGATCAAGTTCAAAGGCGAGAGCTACGTGATCGAGTCACAGAAGTGCACCGAATGCGAGGGGGTCTTCGATGCGCAGCAATGTGCCTCGGTATGTCCGGTGCCGAAGACCTGCGTTCCTGCGTAACGGACATTGGACTGCCGACATGGTTGGGGGCTGTCTACGCAGGACGCCTGGAACGCCTTGTTCGGAATCTCAGCCGCAAGAGAAATCAGGGAACGGACATGTCGCTCGGACGCGAAGAGGAGATCGAAATCCGCAGGCCTCCACGATTCATGCCGGGAGAGCGGGTACGTGCCACTCGCCACATAAAGAATGACGGCACCTATCCTGGCAGGGAGATCGGCGAAAATCTCGTGCGGAAGGGGGACGAGGGATATGTGCGCGACATTGGCACCTTTCTCCAGCAGTTCTTCATCTATGCGGTCGAGTGGATCGACCGTGGCACCGTCGTCGGTATGCGAGCGCGTGAACTGATGAGCCTCGACGAGGCCGAGGCGCCCTGCAGTGCTGAAAAGCAATACCAATGAAGGGACGGCCAGATGAAAGTCATGATCCGCAGGACCGATGCTGGTTTGTCGGCGTATGTCCCCAAAAAGGACCTCGAAGAGCCGATCATCAAACTCGAGAAGGAAGAGTTGTGGGGCGGAACGGTCACGCTCAGGAACGGGTGGCGGCTCCTCCTACCCGATCTCCCACATGATACGCGTCTGCCGATCACCGTCGAGGCAAGGAAGATTTCCGAAGAGGGCTGATGCTGCCCCTAGGTGCGTCGCGAGGAAACGAGATGAACACGATCCTGACATCGGGCCACCTCGTCATTGTGCGGGACAGTTTTGCTGAAAAGCTGCTTGACCTGGCGAAGGAAGCGCTCGCCGCCGATGAGGTGATCCCCTATCTCGGTCCGGGTCTTCTTGAGTTGAACTGTGTGGAACCGCCTGTGCCGCATACCCCGGAGGTTGTTGCCGCGGCACTCAATGCACGGGCTCCAGCCCCTTCCAGGATCCGCACCAATATGTGGTCGGTTGCACAGTTCATCGAACAGCGCCGGCATCGCCGGACGCTTCAAGCTTGGATGACCGACATATTCGCAGCGCCGGTGGGGCCGACCCCCTTCCACGCCTGGCTCGCAAGGCTGCCACTCTCCCTCATCATCGACAGCTGGTATGACAGCGCGATGCGCACGGCTCTGGTAGAGACCGGCCGAACGGACGTCGTTGAGATACAAGGCGTCACGCGCGCGAATGAAATCGGCAACATTTGGACGAAAACCTACGATTTGTCCGGGAGGGAGCTCGACCCCCGATTGGGGGCCAAGACGGTTCTCTATTCACCTCACGGGAGTATTAAGCCCGCGCAAAACTTTCTCGTCGCAGATTCCGACTACGTCGAAGTCCTGTCCGAAATTGATATCCAGACACCGATCCCAGACGCTGTGAAGGAACGGCGCATCACCCGTGGATTTTTCTTCGTTGGCTGCCGCTTCAACGATCAGATGCTGCGCACCTACGCCAGACAGATCATGAAGCGCTCCCGCGGTCCCTATTGCACCGTAATGGACGCGGAAACCCTGACCAGAAACGAAGCGCGTTTTCTTGCGGCAAGCGGAATCACGGTGATCGACATGCCACTAAGTCAAGCGGCGGCTCGGCTTGTGGGAACGGGCACGGCTGCAGGTTGAGGACGGGATTAACAATGGCGGATGCCTTTGATGATGTCTGCTTCGGCTTTCCTCGAAGGCGCAAAATGCAGTCGGGAATACACCCGTGAACAGTGAAGCTGTCAGCGGCGCAACGAACGCACTGAATTCGTTGGCCCATGTTGAAGCGGCGCGCTGGGGCCGGGATTTGAGTACGCTGTTGCGCATCACGCGTATGAATCTGCGCCATCCGTGGCAGGTTGCCCTCGCTATGGGCTCGACGATCATGGCGGCAATCCTCCAGTTGCTCATTCCCCAGCTTCTCGGCCGGGCTGTCGACCAGACCCAGACAGCTATCGGGGGCGGTGTCGCGGGGGCTGCGGCAGGACAAGCGCTCTGGGCCCCGGCTCTCCTGCTGCTCGCCGTCAGCGCGCTACGCGGCGTTTTCACGATGGCGCAGAACTATTTTGCCGAAGCCGTCGGGCATCATGTCGCGTACGAATTGCGGCTCGCCTACTACGACAAGATCCAGCGTCTCAGCTTTTCCTTTCACGACCGGGCCCATTCAGGCGATCTGATAACCGCCGGAATGCTCGATCTCGAAGGCGTGCGGATGTATTTTTCCACCGGGCTCATGCGGGTGCTCCTGCTGACGATGCTGATCGGGATTGGCGCTTACATGATGATCTCGACCGATCCCGTGCTCGGCTTGGCCGCGCTCAGCTTCGTGCCTTTTGTCGCTTGGCGCTCATCGACCACACAGCTTAAGCTGCGCGCCACCTGGCTCGACCTCTATGAGCGCCTTTCGGTACTAAGCCGCGTGATGAAGGAAAATCTCGCAGGTATCCGTGTGGTCCGCGCTTTTGCGGCTCAATCCTATGAGATGCTGAAGTTCGACGGCGCTTCCAAGAACGCGCTCGACCTCGCCAACGATCTCGTTGACATCTACGTACCCAACACGTCGGCGATGACCTTGTCCTACTTTTTCGCAATGGGATTGGTGCTTGGGATCGGTGGCAACAAGCTCGTCGCTGGCGAGATCAGCGTCGGAACCATGGCGACCTTCCTGACCTTCATGACCATGCTGCAAATGCCAGTCCGCCAGATCGGTCTCATGGTCAATGCGTTTGCCCGCGCTTCTAGCTGCGGTTCGCGGCTTTTCGGTCTCCTCGATCAGGAGATCACCATCAGGGATGCTCTCGAGGCCAGACCGCTTGAGATAAGTGACGGCACTCTGCGCTTCCACAATGTCTCATTTGCCTACCCCAACGCCGAAAACCGCGCCATTCTGAAGAACCTCAGCTTTGAGGCCCGGAGAGGCGAGACGATCGCGATCGTCGGTCCGCCGGGTTCCGGCAAATCGACGATGGCTCATCTGGTCCCCCGCTTTTACGACGTGACCGGTGGCGCCATCACGTTGGACGGCCAGGACATACGCAATGTCACCCTCGAGAGCCTTCGCAAGGCGGTCGCGATTGTACAGCAGGATGCGTTCCTATTCACCACAACGATCGAGAACAACATCGCTTATGGCGATCCCTGGGCGAAGAGACAGCGAATTGAACGCGCTGGAGAATTCGCCCAGCTCCACGACTACATCCTCGGGCTCCCGGCAGGGTATGAGACGGTCGTGGGCGAACGCGGCGTTTCTCTCTCTGGCGGCCAGCGCCAGCGTCTCACGATTGCTCGCACCATGATGCTGCGCCCCTCCGTCATCATTTTCGACGACTCGATGGCCGCGATCGATGCCGGCACCGAGCTGCGCATTCGCGCGGCGATGCGGCGCTTCGCAAAGGATCGGGTGACGATCATCATCGCGCACCGGCTGAGTGCGCTTAAGCATGCCGATCAAATCCTTTTTGTCGATAACGGCGAAATCGTAGAACGCGGCACGCATGAAGAGCTTCTGGCGAAGCGGGGACGCTACAGGGCCCTTTACGATCTCCAGACGTGCCCGGGTGATAGCATTATTAGCCAGGATGGGGGCGCCCGCTGATGGACCAGGGCCGCGGCGAACTCGAAGCCGAACCTGACGACGGGAGACGCCCTCCGCGCGCGGTCGTCGGCTCGCACCGGATCGAGGAGGAGATGTTCGGCCGGGCTTTCGACAAGAGCATCCTCCGTCGCATCTGGGGCTTCGTCCATCCCTACCGGGCAAAGGTAGTTGTCACGATTGTCGCGATGCTGATCTTCACCGGGACGCAGCTTCTCATCCCCTTGATCATCCGCTACGCGATCGACCTCGGCATGAACCCGGCAAGGCCCGATCGCTCAGCCCAGCTTGCGGCCGTCGGCGCGTTCCTTTCGGCGATTTTGGTCAATTTCGCCGCCGGCTACATGCAGGAAGCCTTGGATGGGAAAATGGCCGAAACTGTCCTGTTCGACATCCGCCGCGCCATGTTTGGCCATCTGCAAAAGGTTTCGCTCTCTTTCATGGACAAGACCGAGGTCGGACGCCTGATGTCGCGCCTGCAAGGCGACGTTAACTCCATACAGGAGTTCCTGGAAACCTCGGTATATTCCCTAGGCGATGTTGCGCTTCTCTTCGGCATCGTTTTCGTAATGCTGTGGCTCGACTTTCGCCTCGGCCTCCTGACGCTATCGGTTCTGCCGATCCTGGTGATCGTCCGCATTGTCTGGTTGCCGCGTGCCCGCGACGCCTTCATGGCTGCACACGAAACCAATTCCGTCGTCAATGGCGCGCTGGCCGAAGCCATTCACGGCGTGCGGACCATACAGTCAATGGACCGCCAGCAGGTGAATTTCAGTCTTTTTGACGATCGGGCCCATGCCAACCTTAGGACCCACCTGATCGCTGCCAGATATGCACTGGTCATGGTGCCCATCGTCGATGGCATCACCGGCCTCGCCTTGGCCGCCGTTATTGTGGTCGGCGGCTCGATGGTCATGAATAGCCGTATAGATGTGGGCGTGTTGGTAGCCTACCTATTTTACATCCAGCGCTTCTTTGACCCGATCCGCTCACTCACCCTGCAATATTCGGTCATGCAGCGCGCCATGGCCTCAGGCAAGCGCCTGACGGATGTGCTCGACGTCAAGATCGATGTTAAGGACAAACCCAATGCCGAGATGCTTTCGCCCGAAATGGACGGCTCGGTCGAGTTTAGGGACGTCACCTTCGGCTACGATCCGAACCGTTCGGTTCTGAAAAATGTCTCGTTCAAGGTCAATCCGGGCGAGACGGTCGCACTAGTCGGACCGAGCGGTTCTGGCAAATCGAGTGCGATGGCCCTGGTCCACCGCTTCTATGATGTTCAGCAGGGTCAGGTGCTGGTCGGCGGACATGATGTACGCGACCTCACCCAGGAATCGCTCGGCCGCCAGGTCGCCATGGTGCTGCAGGAGCCATTCCTGTTCACCGGGACGGTCTTCGAGAACATTCGATACCAGAAGACGGAAGCCACGCGCGACAAGGTGATCGAGGCGGCCAAGGCTGTCGGCGCGCATGACTTCGTCATGAGCCTCGCCGACGGGTATGAGACCCAACTTGGCGAACGCGGCGACAACTTATCTCTCGGCCAGCGCCAGCTTATCAGTTTCGCCCGCGCCCTCGTCGCTGACGCCAAGATCCTCGTGCTCGACGAAGCTACCGCCAATATCGACAGCTACACGGAATTGCAGATTCAGAAGGCTCTGATCAAGCTGCTTGAAGGGCGGACTGGCCTCGTCATCGCCCACCGTCTCGCCACGGTCCGGGGGCCGACCGCATCATCGTGCTTCAGAATGGCCAAGTTATTGCGACTGGCAACCACGATGAGTTAATAGCCATGGGCGGCCTGTATTCCAAACTCTACTATCTCAACTACGCCTCCTTCGACGACCTTCCCGAACACGATACCACCGTCCAAGCTGGCTCTCAGACCTGACATCTTGGCGGCCTTGTGGTAGTGGCGTTGACTTTCGGGCGTGTCGGCAGACCACTCAGGCCACCGCATCCGGCCAGCAGCCAGCATTCAAGAACGAGCACTCCTCGCAATTCCTGAAGACCGGCTGCGAACGATTTCCTCCAGCATCGTATCCGACCGCGGTGCACCACCATCATCGGGCGAGCTCGCTGGAGGTGTTGGCTGGGCGTCGCAAAGCCGCTCGCGAGCGCGCCCTCAATAGCGCCGTAGCGAGTGACGGCTTTGCCACCGACGGGCCGCTGATGAAGCTGGATTAGTGGGCGCCGCACCGACGCCGCCCCGGGCGAGAAGAACCTCCTGCGGCTGGCTATGGGCAACGACTAGCGCCAGCGCGACGAGCAGACGCGTGCCGGCATCGTGACGCGCTCGGCTACCCTCTCCTTAGGATCGTGCATGTTCACACGATGGCCCAGACGCCAGCCAACGCACAAAGCTGGTATTCTGTGCCGCCTGCTCGTCGTCAGTTTGGCCTCCTCCCGATTGCCCGCCCCACCACGTGCAAGCTCGAGCACATGGTCAGCCAAGTCGAGCCATGATTTCGGATTGAATGGTCCTCGCGGTGTAAAGGGAAGCATCTAGCGGCAGATTTCCAAATGCCATTTGACAAAGCAGGTAGTTGGCACCTGCCTCTTCCAACTGATCTAGCAGAGCTTTTCGCACAGACTCTGCTGATCCTACCACGCACAATTCACTCTCGACTGCCGCATCGAAGGTCAGCGGCAAGTTTGGTGGAGTGGGGATAGCGTTAAGCTCGTAAAGGAATTGGAAGCTCTTGAGCCAGCGTGCGTAAGCAGGTGCCGCGAGCGAATAGGCATGTGTGTCACAACGCCCAATCACGACCATGCGGAGCAATCCGACAAATCTCCCTTGATCCTCCCCGCCTGCGTTGTCCTCTCGATAGGCGCGGAACGCATCAGTAGTTTTGCGAACAGAAGAGGAAGGTCCTACACACGCGATATTTGTTCCATTCGCAGCGGCCCAAGCTGTGGACTCGGGTCGATTGGCAGCGACCCATGTGGGCGGATGTGGACGCTGATGAGGTCTTAGCGTCAAAGGAACGTCATTGAGATCAAAATGGCGGCCTTGATAGCATAGCGTGCCGACCTCCCTCGAATTCACAAGTATTTGCATAAGAATTTCGCTGGCTTCGGCATAACGGCCCGGCACCGCGTCCGCACCAATCCCGAAGTAGCCCAATTCGGTCGGGAGAGCACCGCGCCCTATGCCCAGTTCGAGCCTGCCACCGCTCAACTGGTCCAGCATACAGATCTCTTCGAACGCACGCAGCGGATGATAAAGCGCAAGCAGCATCACCAAGGGTCCGAGACGCAAGCGCCGGGTGCGCTGGGCGACGCTCGATAAGAACAGATTCGGCGATGGACCTCTCCCATGGGGAGTACAGTGGTGTTCTGCGAGATGATAGGCATAGAACCCCAGCTGATCGCACGCCTCTGCTAATATCAGGCGATCTTCGTACTGCCGGCCTATATCGCGGCCATCCTCATCCAAATGATCGAAGATGCCGAAAGCCAGGTTTGAAGGAAAGACGTTTGTCACTCTTTAAGTCCCCGATTTTAAAAGCAGGCTGTTTTCTTGCTGGGATCACCAGCAAGTCGGAAGAGATGTGTGTGATCGCCGATTAGCGTCAGCGTAACGAAGAAGCAGAGCCTGACGCTTCCCTGCCTCTGGAGCTTGGCACCGTTAAGCTTCCAGCAATGTCGCCAGCGGCAGCAAGAAATTCATCCATCTGCTCTTTTGTGCCGATGCTGACGCGGATACAGTGTTCCAAGCCTTTGTCCGGAAAAAACGCGACAAGTATCTTTTGCCTCTCCAATGCTGCTTGCCACCATGAGCCGTCCTGTCCCGCGGGCACACGGGCCAGCAAGAAATTTGCGCGGGAGGGTGTTACGGAAAATCCGAGTTGCGATAGTGCAACTGTCACTCGCTCTCGTTCATCCTTGATGTGCTTGTGGTTGTCTGCGTAGGCGCCGCGATGCGCAAGCACGCTGATACCAACGGCATGCCCGATCACGTTCATGTTGAAGACGTTCTGGATGTTTCGCAGCCTTCCAATAATTTCAGGGTGACCGAAACCGAAACCGACGCGAATGCCGGCGGCGGCATAGCTTTTCGAGAATGACCTCAAGATCAGAAGGTTCGAATACCGGTTGATGAGGCGCAGTCCGTGATCGGGTGCAAAGTCGACGTAGGCCTCATCGAGGACAATCAAGCGGTCCGATTGTGCTACGAGGCGTTCGATATCGCTTATCGGGAGGAATGTTCCGGTCGGATTGTTTGGATTGGCCAACATAATAAACTTGGCGTCTTTTGCCGGACCAGAAAGCAATTGCTCCATTGGCAGGGAATGAGCTTGACATCCGATTTCGAGGAACTCAGCGCCCTGGAGCATGGCAAGTTTGCGGTTGAACGAAAACCCTGGCGACATCATCGCAACCTTGTCGCCGGGTGCGAGGAAAGCTCTGTAGATCAGTCCGAGCAGTTCAGACGACCCGTTGCCAGCGATGACCTGATCCCTGGAAACGCCATAGGCGCTGGACGCTGCTTCCCTCAGTCTGAAGTTATCGTCATCCGGATATAGATACTGGCGCTTGAGGGCCGCCACTGCACTTTGCATTATGATTGGCGGCAACGGAAACGGGTTCTCATTCGTATTCAGCTTGATAAAATTTGCGTCCGGCGCTGGTCCGTTGGACGGCAGAGCATCCAACTGTCGTGTCACTTGCGAAAGAGCCGAAAGCACAGTTTGCAGTTTTGCGTCGGACATATTGAACTCCGTTTCAGTCACACAGGGGCATCCGCATGAGCTCGCAACGAGAGCAACATGGCGGACGGGATTGGACGATGGCAGGGTTGCCTTTCACACAATGGTCGCAGCGCCGGCTGACATGGCAATTCAGCCACCTGTCCTCGGTCGAATCGAGTTGACGCGCACGCGGATCTGCATCGCTGCGCGGCGCCAAGGCGCCAAGGCGCTAAGCTGCTCAGCTCATGCCCAGGGTCATGCTTTCAAAGACGCTTGATCTCGACGCCGTATTTCCTCAGCACGTAGCCAATCTGGCGCGGGGTCAGCCCAAGCAAGCGCGCTGCCTTTGCCTGCACCCAGCCACATCTTTCCATGGCAGCAATGACGCGCTCTATATCGGGCGTCCTCGCGCCAATTGGGTGGGTTGCGCCGGCAAGTGGGTTAGTCGCGGCCGAACTGGCGGCCTCGTCCGGGGGCGTGGCCAAATTCGCTGACTCCGGCATGATCGGCGGTGGTTGCAGCGCGGCCTTGCCCGATCTGCACTTCCACAGCGCCTCGGCAAAGCATTGGCCTTGGGAGCAGGCAAAGTCGTTTCTCCCGATTGACAGTCCCTCGGCCAGGATCGCTGTCCGGTGCACGCAATTTTCAAGCTCGCGAATGTTGCCGGGAAACTCACATTTCATCAGCACTTCAATCGCACGCGGATCGAAGGTGAGCGTACAGCCGTTCTCGTCGTTGAACTTCTTGAGAAACTCAGCTGCGAGGAGCGGAATATCGCTGCGCCTTTGGCGCAATGCTGGTACCAGCAAGGGAACCACGTTGATGCGGTAGTATAGGTCGGCGCGGAACTCATTCCTTGCAACCGCCTCTTCCAGGTTCCTGTTCGTGGCGGCAATCACGCGAACATCGACCTTGATGGTCTGATTGCTGCCGACGCGCTCAAACTCCTGCTCCTGCAGCACGCGCAGTAGCTTTGCCTGGAACGAGGCCGAGATCTCGCCGATCTCATCCAGAAACAACGTCCCCTTGTCAGCGAGCTCAAAACGCCCCTTGCGGGAATTGAATGCGCTTGTGAAGGCACCCTTCTCATGACCGAACAATTCGGATTCCAGGACTGTCTCTGGGAGCGCTGCACAATTGAGTTTAACGAAGGGCCGCTTGGCGCGCGGCGACAACTCGTGAATTGCCTTGGCAGCCAGCTCCTTCCCGGTACCGGACTCACCTCGCAACAGAACTGTGGTTTTTGCCTTCGCTACGACCGCGATCTTCTCCAGCAGGGCGCTTATCGCCGGACTGTCACCAATCATCCCCTCGACGTGGACCTTTTTGCGCCGGGGTGCAGGGTGCTTAACATCAGAAAATTTCGTTTGCAGCCGATGTTCCAGCTCCGGCGTTCGCTCGCGGTCGACCGCGGAGAAACGATGCAACTTGACTGTCTGTCCCACCATGTTGGCAATCATGGTAAGCAACCGGACATCATCGTCGAGCCGATAGCTTGACCTGCTTTCCAAAACCCGGTCCAAAGTCAGCGCGCCTATGGCGTTCCCATCAACACGAATGGGAACGCCGATGAACGACACGGTGTCGGAGGCCCCAAGCACCTCGATATCAGCGGCAGTGAAGGTCGGATGCATCACTATGTCGTCGGCGACAAGCGGCGTGTCGGTCGTCACAATCTGGTCGATGGCGTTGCGCGGCAGGCGCGAGCGGGAGGGCTCATTGCCGTTCGTGCCGCAGCCGCTGGCCACTGTGATGTCCAGTCCGCCCTCGGCATCGCAGAGAGCGATGATGCCGTGCCGCATCTGCACAAACGAGTGCAGGAGATCGACTACCTTGGCCAACTTGAGTTCGAGCCGGGCGGCATCGGCGAGTACTTTCGATATTTCGAAGATGCCGGTTAGCGCGCGCTCGTGCAATGCCACACTCGCAGGATTCGTGTCGGACTTTGGACAACCCTTTATCGCATTCGGCAGCGATATGCCGCAGTCGCGGGCATTCTGTTCTGACTTGCTAATGTTGTGGTGCATGTGATCCTCGATCTCGCGCCATCAAATCTAGGCTGGCGGCATGTGCGCCGCGACATCGTGGGCACGCGCGAAAATGCTCCGACGTGAACTCGTGCCGCCGCCGTGTGGTCGAGTGCAAAGCGGGTCTAGCCCTGACGCATCGCTTGGCTACTCCCTCCACGAGGCTTGGCCATGTTATTGGCTTGCCCCGGGCAAACACACGTTGTTTTCAAAAGACTGGAGCGAGGCGGCATAGTCAATCGAGCTTTCTTTCATCTGTGAAAGGAAACCTCGCGGCCTATGATAGGATTCATCAGTTCTATCTTTGCGATGAAGCAGAAATACCTGGGCCGGCCATGCGTTGCCCGAGCGGCTGACCGCGCGGAGTGTAAATGCGGGGCCGTGCCATTCACCAGCGCCCGCGAAGGAGGGTCGGGAGCGATAATAACCGCCAACGGCACTGGTCGGTTGCGGCAACCGCCATCTTTCTCGAGTTGATCAGGCGGCGGCGATGTCGGGTGTGAAGGCGCGAAGCTGGCGTTGAGTACGACTTCCTAGGCGGTGCTCGCAACTTCTGAATCGCATCGTCGTGGTCAGCACCATCACCGGCCTGGGGCCGAAATCGGCGCACTCAATGAGCGTATCGAAAAGTCTGAACAGATTACGATGCGACCGCTTGAAAACGGCTGCCCCTGCTGCGGGCGTTGATTTGCAAAATGGGTCGTCCAAAAGGCCGTCCGAATTTATTCTGTGATTGCAGTGGCTGCATGGTCGTAGGCTGTCTAGAAACGAGCGCTTCCGAACAGGGGTAAGTTAGCCTGTCATCTGGACGGCCTTGAACAGGCGACCTATTGGTACGCGCTGGCGCCAACGATGGGGCCCGGTCCAAAGCCGGCCAACGAGGAACCCACCACGCTCTGTGCAGCAAAACCGCTAGCCAGAGGGATCGACCGGCGGCACTCTGCCACAGACCATCAAGGGCGTTGGGACCGCGGCCTTGCCCGCTGGTCTGACACCGCATTCCTCCATCATTGGCGAGCCCACATCAGTTCAGGTGATCGGATTCATCTGGCATGGGTATTGCGGCGGCGTTGGTGCAGCGTTCGACCGGAGCGCCGCGATAGGGAGAAGCCCGGGAGAAGTCACGCCACCTCGATCCGGTCAGGGAGAGAGAAACAGTGTCAGCTGCACAAGTCCGCGGCGCGAGTCCCGCGCCCCGCAAACCCTTGTACACCAAGCTCTACGCCCAGGTGCTTGCCGCCATCGCGCTCGGCGTCGCAATTGGCTATTTTTATCCGGAGACCGGCGAGAGCCTGAAGCCGCTGGGTGATGCCTTCATCAAGCTGGTCAAGATGATCATCGCGCCTGTCATCTTCCTGACAATTGCGACCGGCATTGCCGGCATGAACGATCTTCATAAGGTCGGCCGGGTCGCCGGCAAGGCAATGGTTTATTTCCTCACCTTCTCAACGCTCGCGCTGATCGTCGGCCTCATCGTCGCCAATGTCGTCCAGCCTGGCGACGGCCTGAACATCGATCCGGCCTCGCTCGATGTCCAGGCCGTGAATACCTATGCCGCAAAAGCCAAAGCGCAGTCGGTCACCGGCTTCCTGATGAACATTATCCCGCCAACGATCGTCGGTGCCTTCGCGGAAGGCGACATCCTGCAGGTGCTGTTCTTCTCGGTTCTGTTCGGCATGGCGCTTGCGATGGCCGGAGAGACGGGCAAGCCTGTCGTTTCCTTCCTCCAGGCGCTCATTGTGCCTGTCTTCAAGCTCGTCGGAATTCTGATGAAGGCCGCGCCGATCGGCGCTTTTGGCGCGATGGCCTTCACCATCGGCAGATATGGCATCGGTTCGGTAGTCAACCTCGCGATGCTGGTCGCGACGTTCTATTTCACCGCCTTCCTCTTCGTGTTCGGGGTTCTCGGCGCAGTCTGCCGTTACAACGGCTTTTCGATTTGTTCTCTCATTCGTTACATCAAGGAAGAGCTGCTGCTTGTCCTCGCAACGTCCTCCTCGGAGGCGGCGCTCCCGTCGCTGATGGAGAAAATGGAGAAGGCGGGCGCCAGGCGTTCGGTTGTGGGTCTCGTCATCCCGGCCGGATATTCGTTCAATCTGGACGGCACGAATATCTACATGACGCTAGCGGCTCTCTTCATCGCACAGGCGACGAACACGGATCTGTCCATCGGCGATCAGGTGCTGCTGCTGCTCGTAGCAATGCTTTCCTCCAAGGGCGCTGCAGGTGTGACAGGTGCGGGCTTCATCACCCTGGCGGCTACGCTCGCGGTAGTTCCGAGTGTTCCCGTTGCTGGGATGGCACTGATACTCGGCATCGACCGATTCATGTCCGAATGCCGGGCGCTGACGAATTGCGTCGGCAACGCAGTGGCATCCCTCGTCGTCGCACGCTGGGAAGGAGAGTTGGACCGAGCACAGATGAAAGCTGCCTTCAGCGGTCATCAGCTTACCGAGGCATCAAACCGGCTACCCTCCTGCAAGTAAGGTGGGCGGCCCACGACCTGTGAAGTCGCTTAGCTGGTCACATAACTGAACGACCGACCCGCAGCCTCTAAACGGCTCCTCACGGACCATGTATCAGAAGCGCTAAATGTGTGAGTGCAAATCGTCACCGCCCTTTAAGCGAATGAGCCTTTCAGTATACCCGGCCGGTTTACGTCTGCAATGATGTTCGTCCAACACGCTGTGCCCATTCGTATGGGGACGTCTTCACTTTGCCACCCGAAACCGAAACGCGTTAGGCGGACAGAGAGCCGGCCCGCGTCAAAAACCAATCAGAATAGGACCTATGACCAAGCGCCCCACAATTGCCGATCTCGCCCGCGAAGCCCGAGTCAGCGTAGCAACGATCGATCGGGTTCTGAACGCCCGCCATCCGGTGCGCGAGGAGACCGCGCGGCGGGTCCACGACGCCGCCCAGGCGATCGGCTATCATGCTGCCGGGCTAATCAAGCAGCGGTTGCGGCGAGACCTACCGCACTACCGTCTGGGCTTCATCTTGAGAAAACCGGCCCAGCATTTCTACCAAGATTTTGCGCGCGAGGTCGAAGCATCGGTCAATTTGGCCCAGTCCTTCCACGGCATTCCGCTCGTCGAATTCGCCCCGTCACATATGCCGAGCGACCTGATCGCGCCGCTCAAGGAGTTGGGCGCACGCTGCCATGCAATCGCGATGGTGGCACCGGACCACCCGAAAATCACAGCAGCGGTTGAGGACCTCAAGGCCAAGGGCATTCCGGTTTTCTCGCTGCTTTCCGACTTCGCCGCCGGCGTGCGACAGGGGTATATCGGCCTCAACAACCGCAAGGTGGGGCGCACGGCCGCTTGGATGGTGTCCAAGGTCGCAAAACGGCCCGGCAAAGTGGCGGTGTTTGTCGGCAGCCATCGTTTCCAGGGGCACGAGCTCCGTGACGTCGGCTTTCGCTCCTATTGCCGTGAGAACGCGCCCACGTTCGAGGTGCTGGATCCGGTCATGAACCTCGAGAAACGGCAGATCACCTACGAGGCAACGCTTGATCTCATGCAGCGGGAGCCCGAGCTCGTCGGCTTCTATGTCGCCGGCGGCGGCATGGAGGGCGCCATCTCCGCGCTCCGAGAAGAGGGCAAAAGTCGGGATCTCGTCGCGATCGTGAATGAAATCACACCTGAGTCTCGGGCAGCGCTTGCAGATAACATCGTCACGATGGCGGTCGCCACGCCAATGCGCCGGCTTTGCCAGGAGCTGATAACGCTGATGACACGGGCTATCGAGACCGGCACCGCTGAAACACCCGGACAGACATTTCTGCCGTTCGACATCCATCTGCCGGAAAATATATGAAGGCGGAAGCGCGAGGTAGATTGCCTAGATCCGCAGCGTCAACCTCCACCGGCTTCACTTGCCAACATGCCCCACGTTCTCGTGCAGGGGGTGTGGTCAATGATCCCGCACGGCAAGAGCCGAGCGAGGCCAGCACAGTCCATTTGGGGTCGACCTCGTCGACCGCCATCTCCTCGCCTGGCTGCACGTGAAAAGCCGCGGCACAGCCGGCAAGGTAGGAATTTAACCGGGCTAACCATCTTCTGGGACTTCGCACGCAAATCGAGGCGGCAGTCAATTCAGTAGCAGCCCGGGCGTGTGTTCTGCTCGTTCCGGCCCCTCGCACTTAGCAAGGAACTGCGCCGCTCTGCCGGGCCAAAGGCCCGACGCCCGAAGGGCAACCGCTCCTACGCGATCGCGTCCGCCTCCAGAAGCCGCCATCGAAAAGAATGCTCGCGTCGTCACCACCTACGGCCAAAGCGGGCAATCAAGGCAGCTGGCATCACTCTGCCACACATCCTCGACGAGCAACTCGCCTGAGATCAGCCCCAGAACGTAGGTAACACGCGCCGCGCCGGCGCTTGTCGAACATGCTGATCAGCCTGTCTTACAGGCGGTGATTAGGTGGGGCTCAACATCTTCCGGGACTTCGCACGCGATTTCGAGGTGGCAGTCGGTACCAAGAAACGAAAGGTCGGATCGGCGTGCCCGAGACGCTCAATGATTTCAGGCAAAGGCGCCAGGCGAGATGCCTCCTGCAACATCATTTCCCGCATCCACATGCTTGCCGGATCACTATTGTGAAGCTCAGGCCATTGGACGGCTTCCGTGAATGCAGGAGGAGGAAGTGGCGGCGGAAGTTGGACAATCCGCAGGGGTGTTGTTTTTGCGAAATGCTGCGCCAGCCGTAAGGGCATGGTCCCGATGCGGTTGGTGCCTGACAGGACGGGCGGGATCAGGCTAAAGCCCTGTACGACAACTTCGATACGTCTCTCGAAACCGTGCTCGAGCAAATACCATTCCTCCATGGTGGGCTGCCGGGTGTGCCTGAATTTGAGCACAACATGTCCCATGCACAAGTATCGCTCGAATGTAAGTGGCTCCGACAGCTGCTTGTTCGTGCCGCAGCCTACGCCTACGAGCTTATCTTCGAACAGGGCTGCGCGAGGATGTTTCGACATGAACACTTCCGGCATGATTAGAAAATCAACGTCGCCGCGCCGGAGAAGCTCCTCGGGGTCGTCGCAAATAGGCAGACATTCAAAGCGAACGGCGGGAGCTTCCCGCGCAGCGCGCTCTACTATCGTCCTAAAAAATACGAGCGTGATGTAATCGGAAAGCATGATTCGGAAGAGGCGATCCGATTGGGCCGGGTTGAAGGCGTCGGGGGAAATAATCGATAGCTGGATGTGCAGCAATGCATCCCGGACTGCTGGAGCGAGCCCGTCGGCGCGCGGTGTCAAAATGAGCTCGCGGCCGTTCATCGTAAATAGCTCATCGTTGAAATAGGCGCGTAACCGAGCAACGGCGGCGCTCATGGCCGGCTGGCTCAGGTTGATACTGCGAGCCGCGGCAGTGACTTTACGCTCCCTCATCAGAGCGTCCAGCACAACGAGGAGATTTAGATCCAGCCCTTTAAAACGCATGTCATGTTCTATCCAACGTGTGGATGCGTATCATTCAAACAATCAATTTTACGAATTTACGAGCCATGCATTAGAGGAACGTAAATGAGCGACGTCAAGCTCAAATCGACGACACGGGCCGGAACTTCGAGAGAGTGTCTGGCTCACCTTCGCCAACGACAACGGCTGAGTGCAGCCAACAACGCCGCTTTGGTCGAGTAATGCGGCCGCAAAAACCAATATGAAGAGAGGTCCTGAATGCGCCATCAGGTGCAGTGGAAGTTGTGCTGGGAAAACGAGTTGCAGCTCTCCGATCACGTTAAGCTCGCCGAGTTCTTTCGTGATACGTACGGGCCGACTGGGGCGTCCAACGCAGAACCGTTCGAAGGTAGTCGAAGCTGGGCCGGAGCCAGGCCTGAACTCCGCGTAATCGCCTATGATTCAAGCGGTGTAGCGGCTCACATGGGCATACTGCGCCGTTTCATCAAGGTCGACGCGGTCGACCTGTTGGTGGCTGAACTGGGCCTGTACGGGGTACGTCCGGACCTTGAGGGTCTGGGAATCGCCCATTCAATCCATGTCATGCTTCCAATACTGCAGGAGCTTGGCGTTCCATTCGCTTTCGGAACGGTCAGGGACGCGCTGCGGAATCATGTTGAGAGGTTCGGACGGCGATACAGCCCTATGGCCGTTTTGTCGGGAATTCGCGTGCGCTCCACCCGACCAGAGGCCCGCCTCGACCTGCCGCCCACACGCATCGATGACGCACTCACAATTGTTCTGCCAGTTGGACGGCCGATCAGCGAATGGCCCACGGGCACGATGATAGATCGGAACGGACCAGAGCTATGAGCCGGTCCGATTGCTTGTACGAAGTGCGCCGTGAGTGCTCTGACGGCACCGGCCGTCGAAGCGTTTATCTGACGTTTGACGACGGTCCCAATCCACTTTTCACACCGGAGATTCTCGACGTGCTGGCAGAGCAGCGAGTGCCGGCGACTTTCTTCGTCATCGGCGCCTACGCCTTAGAGCACCCATATCTAATCCAACGGATGATCGCAGAAGGGCACGAGGTAGGCAACCACACGATGTCTCATCCGGATCTGTACCAATGCGGTTTCGGCGAAGTGCAACGTGAGGTCTTTGAAGCGAACGACGCCATCATGAGAGCGTGCCCGCAGGCCTCGGTCCGCTTTGTTCGCGCGCCCTACGGCGCCTGGAGCGAAGAAGTCTGCACAGCATCACAGATCGCCGGGCTGGCGGCCCTTCATTGGTCCGTCGACCCTCGAGATTGGTCTCGCCCTGGAGTCGAGGCGATTATCGATAAAGTGCTCGCCTCCGTCCGTCCGGGCGCAATTGTACTCTTGCACGACGGATGCCCTCCCGGCGAGTTGAGCCAGGGCGCTCACGCCGGCATGCGCGACCAGACGGTCACGGCGCTGTCCCGGCTGATTCCAGCACTGCGTGAGCGCGGATTTGTAATCCGCTCACTTCCTCAACATCACTGAACAACGAGATCCCATGACTCTTCTTGGTACAACCAGCACTGTGGCCATTTCGCTTTATGCACTGCTCTCGACTGCCTATAAGAGCATGCAAGGGCTTTATGCTATGCCGACAAAGGATTCGTCGGGGTTGGAGGTTCTCGTCGGCTCCGACAAACTGCCCAGCGTGGATGTCATCGTCCCCTGCTTCAACGAGGATCCGCGCACGCTTTCAGAGTGCCTGGCTTCCATTGCAGACCAAGAATACGCCGGAAGACTTCGGGTCTATTTGGTTGATGACGGTTCTGGAAATCGCGAAGCCTTAGGAACTGTCCACGAAGACTACGCGCGCGACCCCAGGTTCGACATCATTTTGCTTCCCGAGAATGTTGGAAAGCGCAAGGCGCAGATCGCCGCGATACGACGCTCATCAGGGGATCTGGTGCTTAACGTTGATTCAGACACGGTACTCGCGCCCGACGTCATTTCCAAGCTTGTACCGAAGATGCGAGATTCAGCGGTCGGCGCAGTCATGGGTCAATTGACGGCCAGTAACCGAACCGAGAGCTGGCTGACCAGGCTGATAGACATGGAGTACTGGCTGGCTTGCAACGAGGAGCGCGCGGCACAGGCTCGCTTCGGTGCCGTTATGTGCTGTTGCGGCCCATGTGCCATGTACCGCCGGTCTGCGCTCCTTTTGTTACTGGACCAGTACGAGTCGCAATTTTTTCGGGGCAAGCCAAGCGACTTCGGTGAGGATCGCCATCTCACTATCCTGATGCTGAAAGCAGGCTTTCGAACCGAATACGTTCCGAGCGCCATCGCGGCCACAGTCGTTCCGAACAGACTCGGACCGTATCTGCGCCAGCAACTCCGTTGGGCACGAAGCACATTCCGGGACACGCTGCTTGGGCTGCGCTTGCTGCCTAGCCTAAATAGCTATCTCACGTTGGACGTGGTCGGACAGAATCTCGGCGCGCTACTCCTCGCCCTATCGGTATTAACGGGCCTCGCACATTTCGCACTGACAGGCACTGTGCCTTGGTGGACAGGACTGATGATTGTGTCCATGACCATGCTCCGATGCAGCGTGGTAGCATTTCGTGCTCGACAATTTCGATTTCTTGGCTTTTCGCTGCACACGTTCATCAACGTCTTTCTCTTGCTTCCGTTGAAGGCCTACGCGCTGTGTACCTTGAGCAATAGCGATTGGCTGTCGCGAAGCTCTGCTGTCGCTACATCGAACACTGGGGGAAAACAGGCCCCCACCCAAGCTCCGATCACTGGTTCCAGCAGGGCAGAACTCTCGCCCCATTCGGCTCCGCTTCGCAGGCTCAATCTTGCGCGGGATTCTTCGGAATTAGTCCTGTCGGACAACATTTGCGGCGACGACTGACCGCAATACCTAATGGACGAGAGGTGCACGAGTTTGACCCAGAACGTGAATCATCAGTTGCTTGATCGGGAATTGGCCGCTGACGATCCGTGGCGCCTCGACGGCAATCCATTCGAGCGGAAGCGCCACACGCAAATGCTCCAGCTGGCGCTTGCCCAAGGCTCCATTACAAATGCCCTCGAAGTCGGGTGCGCTGCCGGCGCATTCACGGAAAAACTAGTCCCCTACTGCCAAGGGCTCACCGTCATCGATGTCGTGGCGCAAGCGATTGCTCGAGCACGTCAACGGATAAAGGAGCCGTCGCGCATCAACTGGATAGTCTGCGATGTTCAACAGTTTTCGACCGACGAGTTGTTTGACGTGATCGTTGTGGCGGAGGTCCTCTACTACCTCGGAGACATAGCCGAGATGCGCGCGGCCATCAAAAACCTGGTGCGGGTGCTTGCGCCAGGCGGGCATCTGATCTTCGGATCGGCAAGGGATGCTAATTGCCGTCGCTGGGGTCACGCCGCTGGTGCTGAGCCGGTCATCGCCATGCTGAACGAAACGTTGATCGAGGTAGAGCGGCTTGAGTGTCGGGGCGAGTCGGTCAACGAAGACTGCTTGCTCGTCCGTTTCCGGAACCCGATTTCCGCTTCCTGATGAATCTCGAATCTATCGCCGTTAACGTGGAGACACTATGCGCATCTGTGGTACCAAGCTGACCCATGATGGGGCGATCGCCCTGGTCGAGGATGGACGGCTCGTCTTCTGCGATGACCAGGAAAAGCGGCACAACGATCCGCGTTACCAATCCATCGATAATCTCGACGCAATTGTCGCCGCTTTAGCGGAGCAGCGGCTAGATCCTTGTGATGTCGATCAGTTCGTTATCGACGGCGGGGATGGCGAAGACGAGTTACAGTTTCAGATCGGCAGGGAACCAAGCAACCGCCAGTTTTGTCGTCCCGCTCGGTAAAATGAACCCATGTCCATGATAGCGATCGACCTTACTGACGTAAGCAAAACTTATGACAAGCTCGTTGTCGACAGGCTGTCGTTCCGCGTTGCGGCGGGGGAATGCTTCGGGCTCTTGGGACCGAACGGCGCGGGCAAAAGCACGATTGCGCGTATGGTCCTCGGCATGACATCGCCTGATGCGGGGAAGATTACTGTGCTCGGCGCTCCAGTGCCGGCGCGCGCGCGTTTGGCACGTATGCGCATCGGCGTGGTCCCGCAGTTCGACAATCTTGATGCCGCGTTCACTGTACGCGAGAACCTGTTGGTGTTCGGGCGCTACTTCCGGATGAGCAGACGCCAGATCGATGCGGTCATACCATCGCTGCTTGAGTTCGCCCGCCTCGAGAACAAAGCGGATGCGCGCGTCGCCGAACTGTCCGGCGGCATGAAGCGGCGCCTGACGCTCGCGCGTGCGCTCATCAATGACCCGCACTTGCTGGTGATGGACGAGCCGACCACCGGCCTCGATCCGCAGGCCCGCCACCTGATCTGGGATCGGCTGCGATCGCTGCTGGCGCGGGGCAAGACCATTCTTTTGACTACCCATTTCATGGAAGAGGCCGAGCGGCTGTGCGATCGGCTGTGCGTTATGGAGGAGGGGCGCAAGATCGCCGAAGGTCGCCCGTCCGAACTCATTGACGAGCAGATCGGCTGTGACGTGGTCGAGGTCTACGGCGGCAATCCGCATGAACTGGGTGCGCTGATCCGGCCGTACGCACAGCGCATCGAGGTGAGCGGTGAGACGCTTTTTTGCTATGCACCCGATCCGGAGCAGGTGCTGGCGCAGCTACGCGGGCGCACGGGTCTACGCCTTCTGCAGCGTCCCCCCAATCTCGAGGATGTGTTTTTGCGGTTAACCGGGCGCGAGATGGAGGACTGAACAATGGGCGAACGTTATGCGGCGGGCATGCCCGCCAATGCGTGGAATTGGGTCGCGGTTTGGCGCCGCAACTATCTTGGATGGAAGAAAATCGGGCTTGCATCGGTTCTCGGCAACCTCGCCGATCCGATGATCTATCTGTTCGGTCTCGGCTTTGGCATCGGAACAATGATAGGTCCTGTTGAGGGCACTTCGTACATTGCGTTTCTCGCGGCTGGCATGGTTGCCACAAGCGTGATGGCATCGGCGACCGCTGAAACGGTCTACGGGAGTTTCGGCCGCATGGGCGACCAGCGCACCTGGGAAGGAATGCTATGCACTCAGCTGACGCTCGGCGATATCTTACTCGGCGAATTGGCGTGGGCAGCCACGAAGGCCCTCATGGCGGGCACAGCAATCACTATTGTTGCCACCACGCTCGGCTACGCATCGTGGCCATCCATCCTCTGCTTGCTGCCAGTCATCGCTCTCAATGGCCTCGCCTTCGCGAGTCTAGCGATGGTCGTCACGGCGCTTGCGCCCAGTTATGAATATTTCATATTTTATAATACGCTTGTTATTACACCCATGCTGTTCCTTTGCGGCGCGATGTTTCCGATCAACCAATTGCCCGGCGCTTTTCAGTATGCTGCCTCCTTATTACCGCTCGCACATGCAATCGACCTCATTCGTCCAGCGATGCTTGGCCGTCCGATTGACAAAATGGGCCTGCATATCGGCGCGCTTTGCATATACACAGTTTTGCCCTTCTTCTTTTCGATTGCTCTTTTTCGTCGAAGGCTGATGCGTTGACGCTACTCACCATTCGAATTGAATGTTTGGTCGCAACCCATTCACACGCCGCCTAGATCAAGACATGCGTTTTAAGGGACTCGATCTGAATCTCCTCGTTGTGTTGGACGCTCTGGTCAGGGAACGTAAAGTCACCGCGGCGGCCCGCAGTATTAACCTGAGCCAGCCGGCAATGAGCGCCGCCGTTGCTCGGTTACGCGCCTATTTCAGCGATGAGCTATTTACGATGAGCGGCCGCGAGCTCATTTTGACGCCTCGCGCTGAGGGGCTCGCCCCAGCAGTCAGGGAGGCATTGCTGCACATCCAGCTATCGATTATTTCCTGGGACGCCTTCAACCCAGCCCAATCGGATCGTCGCTTCCGGATTATCCTTTCCGATTACATCACGCTCGTATTTTTTAAGAAGATCGTAGAACGTGCTGCGCGGGAAGCTCCCGCCGTCCGCTTTGAATGTCTCCCTATTTCCGACGATCCCGAGGAGCTTCTCCGGCGCGGCGACGTTGATTTTCTGATCATGCCGGAAGTATTCATGTCGAAACATCCTCGCGCAGCCCTGTTCGAAGATATGCTCGTGTGCGTAGGCTGCGGCACGAACAAGCAGCTATCAGAGCCACTTACATTGGAGCGATACTTATCGATGGGGCAGGTTGTGTTCAAATTCGGGGACACCCGGCAGCTCTCCATGGAGGAATGGTATTTGCTCGAGCACGGTTTCGAGAGACGCATCGAAGTTGTCGTACACGGCTTTAGCCTGATCCCGCCCGTTGTATCAGGCACCAGCCGGATCGGGACCATGCCCTTACGGCTGGCGCAGCATTTCGCAAAAACAACACCCCTGCGGATTGTCAAACTTCCGCCGCCACTTCCTCCCGCATTCACGGAGGCCGTTCAATGGCCTGCGCTCCACAATAGTGATCCGGCAAGCCTGTGGATGCGGGAAATGATGTTGCAGGAGGGATCTCGGATGATTCCTCTGCCTAAGAGCACCGGACGTCTCAGTTGTCCCCAAATTGAGAAACTGCCCCCCCTCGACTATGAGAGGAGGCATGGATGGCGATCCCCCGCCGCCTGCGACCCCGCAACTGCTCAGCAGAAGGGCGGAGCGAACGAGAGTGAATCCATTTCGTAAATGTGTGCCTATCCAAGCAATCGATTTCTGCAATTGTCCGATGACGAATATGAACGCGCCTGAAGGTGTGGAGGCGGAAGCCTGTTCGGGCCCTTGCGGCCGACCACGATGAATCCCTTCCAAACCTTCAGCCGGACGGTGTTGTTGACCCGCTCCATTAAACGCCGGGACCAAACATATTCGGCGGGAGCACTGATCCTGAACCAGCGAGCGGATGCAGTCGGTTGCCGGTCGGGGAGCAATATAGGGAGCTGGGTCGCCAGCCTCCGGAGACTTACGTGACAACCATTCCTTAAAGGATTCAGCTTTGAGACCCTTCCCTCTGACTTCCGCGATTTGGGGCATTGTGTTGATCAGCGGCGTGGTCAACGTGCTTGCGCTCATCTCGCCGCTGTTCATGCTTCAGGTCTATGACCGCGTTCTGGCAAGTGGCAGCGTATCCACGCTGGTGGGGCTCGTCGTGCTTGCTGCGGGGCTTTATGCGTTCCAATGCCTGCTTGACATTTTGCGCGCCCGCGTGCTGCTGCGGATTGGCGAGCGTTTCGATGGACAGTTTTCCGGACGCGTTCACGATGCGATCGTTCGCCTTCCGCTTTCAACGCGCATGCCGGGCGACGGCTTGCAGCCGCTTCGCGATCTCGACAATGTTCGCGGCTTCTTAGGTGGAAACGGTCCGACAGCGTTCTTCGATCTGCCATGGATGCTGTTTTATCTTGGCATTTGCTTCCTCCTTCATTTCTGGATCGGCATGACGGCACTTATCGGGGCGGTCGGTCTCACATCTCTGACACTCCTTGCCAACACTCTCTCGCAAGGGCCGATAAGCGATACCGTTGCCCACAACATGGCACGCAATGGTCTGCTGCAAGCAGCGCGTTGCAATGCCGAGGTCGTGCAAGCTCTCGGTCTTGGAAAGCGGATCGCTGCCCGATGGCAAAAGGCCAATGCCAAGTGTCTGGCCGCCAACCGGAAAGCTGGGGACGTGGCAGGTGGGCTGGGTGCCATTTCAAAGTCGCTGCGCGTGCTGCTGCAATCGGCCATTCTTGCCGTCGGTGCGTACCTTGTCGTCAGGGAAGAGGCTACGGCCGGGGTCATGATTGCCAGTTCGATCATGATGGGGCGTGCGCTGGCTCCGGTCGACCTCGCCATTTCAAGCTGGAAACCCTTCCTCATGGCGCGCCAGGGTTGGGCGCGGCTGGAGGACCTCTTGGAAAAGGTTCCTGAAACCGCTCCTGTTATGCTAATGCCTGCACCTGAACGCGAACTGCGCCTCGAAAGCGTGACAATCGTTCCGCCCGGCGAAAGCAAGCCGACGGTGGCCGGCCTTGCGTTTGCCATTCAGGCGGGAAGCGCACTCGGGGTCATCGGCCCGTCGGGCTCGGGCAAGTCGACACTCTCGCGCGCCATCGTCGGCGCATGGACGCCGGTCGCCGGGAAGGTTCGCATCGACAGCGCAAGCCTCGATCAATGGGACCGGGAAGCACTAGGCCGTCACATCGGCTATCTGCCACAAGGTGTTGAATTGTTCGATGGCACCATTGCCGAAAACATCGCTCGTTTTGAAGATGATCCTGACCCTGAGGCTATTGTCGCCGCGGCGAAAGCAGCGGGCACGCACGAACTGATCCTCCGATTTGAGCACGGATACGAAACTCCGATTGGTGAGGCCGGATCGGCACTTTCCGCCGGGCAGCGTCAGCTTATCGGTCTTGCGCGGGCCCTTTATCGAGACCCTTTCCTTGTCGTGCTGGATGAACCCAATGCCCATCTCGACGCGGAAGGCGAAGCTGCAGTCGTTAATGCGATCGCCTCCGTGCGCGAGCGCAAGGGCATTGCGGTTGTCGTCGCCCATCGGCCGAGCGCCATCCGCGCCGTCGATTTGGTGTTGGTGATGGAAGGTGGACGGCAGCGATCATTCGGTGCGCGTTCCAAAGTCCTGAAGGCCATCGAGTCTACACAGGATAACGTGGCAGAGCGCGCTGACATGGAGGATCCCGGTGTCCGGCATTCATCAGAACAATGACGTTTCGAGTCCATTCGCCGGCACCTGGTTGCGGGCCTTCTGGCGAGCGTGATCTTTGTGGGAGGAGCCGGAGCCTGGGCGACCTTCACGAATCTCTCCGGTGCGGTTGTAGCGTCCGGACACTTTGTCGTCGTTTCCTAGTGAGAAGATACAGCACCCGACTAGCGGGGTGGTCGGAGAAATCCTGGTGAACCCGGCATTTCGTACTACCTGGTGCGCCTGTCGGTTCCGATCTCGGCTCGCGCGAACGCGCTCCCTAACGTTCCATTGCTCGCAATGGGCAGTGCCGGCGCGACTCGGCAACACAGCCCCATGCCCGTTCTTCCGAGGGCGGCCCAACCAGGACGACCGGTTGCCAAGTTTTCCTGGACCGTTCTTTGAGTGTGAATGTTCGGGCCGATTGCCTGGGGCGTGTCCCCGCCGCCTGCGAGCCCGCAACTGCTCAGCAGAAGGGCGAAGTGAACGAGAATGCATCCATTTCGTAAATGTATGCCTATCCAAGCAATCGATTTCTCCAATTGTCCGATGACGAATATGAACGACTCAGGCAGGGGCATCATTAGGAGTATTTTCAATGGCAAAGATTATCGAAGGTGGCCCGGGTTCCGAAACACTCCTCGGCACCGAGGGTGTTGACTGGATCGAGGGTTACCAGGGCGGTGACTGGCTTGACGGTCGTGGCGGCAACGACGAGATCTCGGGTGGCGCGGGCAGTGACCGAGCCATCGGCGGCGAGGGTAACGACCGCATCTTCGGCGGAGATGGCTGGGACGATCTCTCCGGCGACAACGGCCGCTTCAACGCGCGCGTCTCCGGTGAGGACAATGACAGGCTCAGCGGCGGACCCGGCCAGGATGTCCTCTACGTGGGTGACGGCCAGGACACGTTGACCGGGGGCAGCGACAGTGACACGTTCGTGTTCCAGTTCCACAATCCGGTGCCTGGGGTTGTCGGGTCGACGTCGGACATTACCACTATCACCGATTTCAACCCGGCGGAGGACAAGTTCGCCTTCGATGCGGTAGGCCTCTACAACGACGGTTTTGGCGCGAACTTCGTCAACAACGCCAGCATACAGTCCGGCTACCCGGTGAGCAGCTTCTACAGCGGTGCGGCGTCGGGTGCGAACGGCGAACACGTCGTGGTGATCACTGGTGAATCTTTCAACTCTGCTAATGAGGCGGCGAGTGCGATCTCCGGCGAGCACGCCGGCGACATCATTGTCTACCAAAGCAGCTACACTGACAGAGTTGCAACTCTGGCCTATGTCACCGCCGACGGCAGCGCGCACGAGTTCGCCCACCTGGGCGGTGTAGTCACCGTGGCCGACCTAGGCCTGACCGCGTCGGACTTCACCTTCGTTTGATCCAGAAAACCCATGCGAAACCGCGCCCGCCCCGCCCCCCCGGGCGGGCGCTTTCCCGTCCGTTTCCGCTACTTGCCATGGGCCGGGGCGCCTGGGAGCAGTCAGCGTGTACAGTGACGAAGCCCTGCGCGTCGCGCTGGTCGTGGACCGAAATCTCCTGAAGGTGTGGAGGCGGAAGCCTGTTCGGGCCCTTGCGGCCGACCACGATGAATCCCTTCCAAACCTTCAGCCGGACGGTGTTGTTGACCCGCTCCATTAAACGCCGGGACCAAACATATTCGGCGGGAGCACTGATCCTGAACCAGTGAGCGGATGCAGTCGGTTGCCGGTCGGGGAGCAATATAGGGAGCTGGGTCGCCAGCCTCCGGAGACTTACGTGACAACCATTCCTTAAAGGATTCAGCTTTGAGACCCTTCCCTCTGACTTCCGCGATTTGGGGCATTGTGTTGATCAGCGGCGTGGTCAACGTGCTTGCGCTCATCTCGCCGCTGTTCATGCTTCAGGTCTATGACCGCGTTCTGGCAAGTGGCAGCGTATCCACGCTGGTGGGGCTCGTCGTGCTTGCTGCGGGGCTTTATGCGTTCCAATGCCTGCTCGACATTTTGCGCGCCCGCGTGCTGCTGCGGATTGGCGAGCGTTTCGATGGACAGTTTTCCGGACGCGTTCACGATGCGATCGTTCGCCTTCCGCTTTCAACGCGCATGCCGGGCGACGGCTTGCAGCCGCTTCGCGATCTCGACAATGTTCGCGGCTTCTTAGGTGGAAACGGTCCGACAGCGTTCTTCGATCTGCCATGGATGCTGTTTTATCTTGGCATTTGCTTCCTCCTTCATTTCTGGATCGGCATGACGGCACTTATCGGGGCGGTCGGTCTCACATCTCTGACACTCCTTGCCAACACTCTCTCGCAAGGGCCGATAAGCGATACCGTTGCCCACAACATGGCACGCAATGGTCTGCTGCAAGCAGCGCGTTGCAATGCCGACTTGCGCCTGCAGGTGCAATCGGCCATTCTTACCGTCGGTGCGTACCTTGTCGTCAGGCAGGAGGCTACGGCCGGGGTCATGATTGTCAGTTCGATAATGATGGGGCGTGCGCTGGCTCCGGTCGATCTGGCCATTTCAAGCTGGAAACCCTTCCTCATGGCGCGCCAGAGTTGGGCGCGGCTGGAGGACCTCTTGGAAAAGGTTCCTGAAACCGCTCCTGTTGTGCCTATGCCTGCACCTGAACGCGAACTGCGCCTCGAAAGCGTGACAATTGTTCCGCCCGGCGAAAGCAAGCCGACCGTGACCGGCATTGCGTTTGCCATTCAGGCGGGAAGCGCACTCGGGGTCATCGGTCCATCGGGCTCGGGCAAGTCGACACTCTGGCGCGCCATTGTCGGCGCATGGACGCCGGTCGCCGGGAAGGTTCGCATCGACAGCGCAAGCCTCGATCAATGGGACCGGGAAGCACTAGGCCGCCATATCGGCTATCTGCCGCAAGGTGTTGAACTGTTCGACGGCACCATTGCCGAAAACATTGCTCGTTTTGAACATGATCCTGACCCTGAGGCTATTGTCGCCGCGGCGAAAGCAGCGGGCACGCACGAACTGATCCTCCGATTTGAGCACGGATACGAAACTCCGATTGGTGAGGTCGGATCGGCACTTTCCGCCGGGCAGCGCCAGCTTATCGGTCTTGCCCGTGCCCTTTATCGAGACCCGTTCCTTGTTGTGCTGGATGAACCCAATATCCATCTCGACGCGGAAGGCGAAGCTGCAGTCGCTAAGGCGATCGCCTCCGTGCGCGAGCGCAAGGGCATTGCGGTTGTTGTCTGCCATCAGCCGAGCGTCATCCGCGCCGTGGATTTGGTGTTGGTGATGGAAGGTGGACGGCAGCGATCATTCGGTGCGCCTTCCAAAGTCCTGAAGGCCATCGAGTCTACACAGGATAACGTGGCAGAGCGCGCTGACATGGAGGATACCGGTGTCCGGCATTGATCAGAACAATGACGTTTCAAGCTCCATTCGCCGCCACCTGGTGGCGGGCTTTCTGGCGAGCGTGATCTTTGTGGGAGGAGCCGGAGCCTGGGCGACCTTCACGAATCTCTCCGGTGCGGTTGTAGCGTCCGGACACTTTGTCGTCGTTTCCTATGTCAAGAAGGTGCAGCACCCGACTGGCGGGGTGGTGGGAGAAATCCTGGTGCGCGAAGGCGATAAGGTAAAAGCCGGCGACATCCTCATGCGGCTCGATGCCACCCAGGCGCGCGCTAATCTCGCCATAGTCACCAAGCGGCTCGATGAGCTGGCCGCCTACCTGGCACGACTCGATGCTGAGCGTGACGATCTCGCGGAAATCCCCTTCCCGGACTGGCTACTCGCCCGAAGAGATGTTCCGGACGTAGCTTCGGCAATAGATAGCGAGACGTTGCTGTTCGAATTCCGCAGGCAATCCCGCGACGGGAAGCAGGCGCAATTGGCGGAACGCATTACTCAATATCACCACGAGATCGAAGGACTCAAGGCGCAGGAAATTGCCTGTGAAAAAATGATCGAGGTTCTCCAAAAGGAAATTGCTGTTCTAAGTGGGCTGCGCAACCAAGGCATTGTCTCGGACCAACGGTTGAACAGCCTGAAGATCCAGGTTGCCACTTTCGGTGGCGAACGCGGTGAGAAGATCGCAGATCAGGCACAGACGGCAGCCCGCATAGCCGAAACGCGCCTGCAGATCCCGCAGATCGATCAGGATTTCAAGTCGGAAGTGGGCCAGGAGCTCAGAGAGGTTCAGGCGCAGGTCGGGGAGTATGTTGAGCGCAAGGTGGCGGTTGAACAGGAACTGCGGCGGATCGATATCGTCGCGCCGCAGTCAGGCACCATTCAACAACTCGCAATTCATACGGTCGGCGGAGTGATCACGCCCGCCGATCCGATCATGCTAATCGTGCCGGAAGGCGACGATCTTGCGCTTGAAGTACGAATCACCCCGAAGGACATCGACCAAATCCAGCTTGGTCACAAGGCCGTGCTGCGGATGTCAGCCTTCAATCTGAGAACCACGCCGATATTGAACGGATATGTCAGCCGGATCGCAGCCGATCTGGCGACCGATGAAAAAAACGGCATTTCGTACTACCTGGTGCGCCTGTCGGTTCCGCAGGCGGAACTGACGAAGCTCAAGGGCCTGACGCTCGTGCCCGGTATGCCGGCCGAAGCGATGGTCCAGACGGGTGAGCGTACGGCGCTTTCCTATTTCGTGAAGCCGCTGTCGGACCAAATCAGTCGGACATTCCGGGAGGAATGAAATAACCCACAGGAATCTATTGTTGCCATTTCTGTTGGTTGTCCGCATGCTATGTGCGTGGTAAGATCTGAAAGCACAGACATTTCTACTTGCCTCTGGGCACCGCTTGTTTCTGTAATATTCAGCTCATGTTGCAACTGAGTATCCTTGGTTTCCAACGGTTTTTACTGGTGCGCGGCTGATGGACGCGACATGAAACGCGACATGAAAACCCGCCACCAGCCGCAGCGGGCTGTTCGTTTCTCTTCTGCGGAATGAAAGTCAGTCAGTGCCGCGTGGCTGACATCGCCTCGAACATATCCCAAGCCGCATCTCGGTTTCGGTGCTTGCCGGATTGACGGCAGCATTTCTACTCGGCTGCACCGCTTCCGCATACGCTGATTGCTTGGGTGAAAGCGACTACAGGGTCTGCACAGATTCCTATTCCGGTAAAAATGGGGATCAACATGTGAGATCGTAGGATACCGAAGGGAATAACTATTCGATTGACACCGAAACTCTTCGCTTTCCGAACGGATGCCAAGAGATCACCAGTAGCGATAGCGAAGGAAACTCCACTCCATTCGCTCCTGGACAGACAGCACCGGAACTCATTCCGTGGACACTGAAGGCAACGAATGCACCATCACGCCATCAGGTACTATGATGGGATGCGGGGAATAGGTGCGATGCGATGAAGAAGTTCGGCGTCTTTGGCTGCACTGGTTGCGTAGCCGCCATTATCATAGGGTGGCTGCTCGGTGTGCGCATATTGGTAGTTCAACCGATCGGAGCCATTCCTGAGGGTGTAACTGCCATAGTATATGGGGTTCCGGATCCTCCCTACGAAAAGCAATGGCGAGTCGACTTAAAACCGTCGTAGCCGGTAGATCAATAACAATTGCTTGTTCGGATCGGACGAACCAACCTGGATGGGCAACACGACCGGGGGCTAATGCCACTTCGGTCAGGCGAACCCTCCGGGGAACCTACCGTGAGATAGCCTCTGCTTCAGGTCGTTGGCATTCAGGATGGCGGCCAGCTCTTCGGCATACTCCATGTCGGGAAGGTCGACAGATGGGTGGCCCGCTACAATAGCCGGGAGCCCGGTGAACACGTCGAATACCGTCCACGTCCCATCCGGTTCCTGCCTTTCGTCGTACCGCAGAGTTGCCATGAGGGGATCATATAGTCACCCTTAGGTGTTGGGAATATTTGGTCCACGGAGGCTCGCGATCCGGAGCGCTGATTTCGCCGCTTTGAAGATTGCCGATCTCGTCGACAGAGATCAGGCCGCTCAATCTGCGATCGAACTTTATGGGATGGAAGCACCGACCGCCGTGGCGCACTGCGCTTTGGAGGCGCATTTCGACGGTCGACCAGATGACTACCGCTTTTGGTGCGATGTCTTTCACCAACTGAGAAAACCAAACTGACGGAACTTTGCCGCAGCATCTTGTTCGGTCGCGCATGGCTAGAATAGCCGACCTTGGACCGCCTATCCCCGACAAGCCACACCAACCGCAGGACTGTGACGATCGATTTCACGCATGCCCGATCTGCGGTCAGCAGGTCGACAAACGCGATTTCCGCCAGGTGATGTGGCACGAGCAACCAGATCACGATCCGCTTGAACTGGATCAGTGAGGCAGGAACAACTTGGCAGCCTTCAGGGCCGCGTCACACTAGGAAGGAAAGCGCGGGCCGGACCCTTTGCCGCCGGCCGGCAGCGGTAAGGCATCCTCACGAGCGCTGCGGTGGACCAACTTTTCCATTTACGCGTTGTTCCTAATGCAAATGAAAGGTCGTGTCCCATCAGGTGGGTGTAGCTCGGCGGTAGCGAAGCCGCTCACGAGCGCGCCGTTAGTAGCGCTGTAGCCAGCGAGCGGGGTGTGGGTGGTCATCGGCGCTTTCCGGTAGGGTTTGGTTGTTGACGCCAACCCATTTCGGAAGGACCACCGATGACCGACGACATGATGAACCTGCGCACGCTCGTGGAGAAGACCCCGGATGCCGATCTGCTGCGGGAGATGATCGGCTTTGCCGCCGAGCGACTGATGGAAATGGAGGTGGGCGCGGCCACCGGCGCCAGCTATGGCGAGAAGAACCCGCTGCGGCTCGCCCAGCGCAATGGCTACCGCGACCGGGACTGGGAGACGCGGGCCGGCACGGTCGAGCTGCGCATCCCGAAGCTCAGGAAGGGAAGCTACTTCCCAGGTTTCCTCGAACCGCGCCGCATGGCCGAGAAGGCGCTAACCGCCGTCATCCAGGAAGCTTATGTGCAAGGCATCTCGACCCGGTCGGTTGACGACCTGGTCAAGGCCATGGGTATGAGCGGCATATCCAAGAGCCAGGTCTCGCGGCTGTGCGAGGAGATCGACGGGAAGGTGAAGGCCTTCCTCGAGCGGCCGATCGAGGGCGATTGGCCATACCTGTGGATCGACGCCACTTACCTGAAGGTCCGCCGCGGTGGGCAGATCGTCTCGGTCGCCGTTATCATCGCCGTCGGTGTCAACGCGGACGGCCGGCGCGAGGTACTGGGCATGGAGATTGGCACCTCGGAGGCCGAGCCGTCTGGACAGTGTTCCTGCGCAAGCTGACACGTCGCGGCCTGCGCGGCGTCAAGCTCGTCGTCTCCGATGCTCACGAAGGCCTCAAGGGGGCCGTCACCAAGGTGCTGTGCGCGACATGGCAGAGGTGCCGCGTCCACTTCATGAGGAACGTGCTGGCCCATGCCGGCAAGAGCGGCCGCAGGGTCGTCTCAGCCTTCATCGCCACCGCTTTCGCCCAGGAAACGCCCGAGGCCGCGTCCGTACAATGGCGCGCCGTCGCCGACCAGATCCGGCCGAAGGTGCCGAAGCTGGCGACAATCATGGACGACGCCGAGCCCGACGTGCTGGCCTACATCGACCTTCCCCAAGGAACATCGCGCCAAGCTCCACTCGACGAATCCGATCGAACGTCTCAACGGCGAGATAAAGCGGCGCACCGAGGTCGTCGGAATCTCAGGCCGAAACGATTGTCAACCAGAGGCGCTGAGGGAGCTATACCTCACGTTTGGGTGTTGCTCTTGCGCAATAGCCAAGTCGGCAAACGAAAGAAGTCGCTCGGTTTTCAATAGCCGGGCGCTCTTGCTCATGGAACAATCAGACTCAGCGCGAGTTTGAATGCGACGATGAGCAAAGATTACGCAATAGAATCATCCGTTTGTATCGAAATGGCACGGTCGCTCCGATCATGTCTGGCGGAAGAGCGAGCGCTCATGCACCATTTCCGGGAGGAACTCGCCTCGGCACGGAGTGACAGTGTTTACTCCCGCCAGGACCGCATCAGATCCGAACAGCAAAAAGCCCCTGCCGTGGGGCTAGGGCTTGATGGGATGGCCCGCGCCTGCTTCCGAGGCTGCGTGGGCCATCCCATGACGAGTGAGGGACGCATCTTGGTCACCGGCACGGACCGCTGAAGAACGAGCCGGTTGTAGCCAAACAGCCTCAGAGCGGGAATGTTCCCGCCTGACGCAAAAACACCCGTGGCTCAGCCGGCGGGCTCTGTTGCAGGGGCACTGTGCACGGGGGCGGCGTCTGCCGTCAATGCAGTTTGCCGACTAGCCGAGCGTATTCGGCTTCAGCCCTGCCATATGACCCATCTGCCAGCGCAATTAGACGCGCGCGATCAAGAATGACTACCTCTCCTCGCATTGAGCGTATCAGACCTTGGCCCTCCAAGGTTTGCAGCGCTATGGTGACGCCGGGCCGCCTGACACCGAGCATAACTGATAAGAACTCGTGCGTAATCGCAAAGCTGTTCCCGTCGACGCGATCATCACACATCACCAGCCATCTTGAGAGCCTGTCGACTATGCCGCCTGCTCGTCATCCGCCGCGCAGCACGCGCCAGATAGACCAACAGGGCGTAACTAAGCGAGGCGAGCGCCGCCGCTGCCAGCCAGTGACGCCCAATGCGCCGAGGCCCATCAACTTCCACCGGGTCACCTCGGCAGAGACCGCCTCCACCTCGGTCATGTCTTCGCTGAGCGATTCACCGCGTCTTCAGTCTCGGCAAAACGCTCCGCCAGCTTATCGGTCTTGGCGTACATCTTCGATTGGCTGGCGGCTGGGCGCTGCTCGGATTGCTCGTAAGAGAGCGCGGCTGAAGCATCGCCGTCCTTTAATGTCGCGCCGAATCTCAGTTGCGTCTCGCTGAACGCCCTCCATGGACGCCCTTCATCGTTGGGCCACCAGGGTCTTTCTTGTTGTTTGAATAGCCGCCTTCGTGCGCGAGCACTTTGGCAGGCGCTTTCTTTTCGCGCGAAATTGCCACCGTTTTAAAGCGGGAGGGTCGGGATGCAGGTTTTCGATGACATCGAGGCGCTGCTGGATGCGGGTGAAGCCTCGACGGCACTCAAGGAAGTGCTGGCGCTGGTGCATCAATTTGGGCGCGGGTCCAGTGTCTTGGCGGGCGCGATCGACGACCTCATTATCGACCTGTCGACGCTATCATTCGTCGCCGATGCTTACGGAGACCGCATCGCGGAGGCGGCGCGCATGCTGGCTCGAAAAAGACTATTGAAGATCAAGTTGCTCGCACCTCGTCAGAGCATCGGAGCCGCCAGCTAGAGATTGGTGGTCGCTACGAAAAACGTGTCGACCTGCTCGGTGCTCCGAGCGCATCGAAACCTCTCGCCATCATCGGTTCCGTACGGACGAAGAGCCGCCTGACCCTGCGACCAGATGAAAGCTTGGACTTGCGGCAGACCGCAAGCAGTTGGAGCTTGAATTGCCGACACACTCTCAGGAACCGTTGCCGGGATCGCACTCCATTGGTCGTCGGCCCAGATCCGGCGCGCGTCGCTTAAGGTGCCGGTCGAATATGGCCAGCTTCGCTTCGTAGCCGATCCGCACTCTGGACCTGCAGCTATCGCAGCTGAAACCGGCAATCGTTTTCAGCCAGGATCCCCTTCTCACCATTGGGCACGAACAGGAGGGGCATTGGAATTCTATCGGTACGTCGCGCAGTTCATTTGATAGAGGCACTGTGCATGTTCTCCTCAGCGGCACGGCCACTGCAACAAAGTAGAAGGAGAAATGTTTCCGGCTTCGGCCATTTGCGCGAGAGAATCGGACCTAAGTCTAAATGGTGAGCGGCCCAGAAACCTATTTCCCTTGCTATCGGCCTTTGCGTCGGAAATTGAACGGCAATAGCGAGGGTGATCGAAGGCGGCCCCGGGCGTGAGGCTGGCAAGTGGGCCAAGACGGCGGCGGTAAGGCGGAGCCTGTGGCGATCAAATAACCGATTCGCCTAGAATCTCCTTCACCCAGCTCATAGTTCTCAGCCCGTATGCCATTCCGGCGCAGTCGGCAAACCAGTCGAAGACACTCATGTCACGCCCTGTGACGCATTGAAGGATTTCAATCGCTGCGCCCGTTAAAGCAAGTAGAACCGCCAGCCGGACCACCTGTTGGGGCCAGCCGAGGCTACCCAAAGCTGACAAGGTGGCGAACGCGGCGGCGTGGTTGAGCTTGTCGTGATGAGACGTAAAGGCCAATCCGAGGGCGTGCAGCAGGTGGTCTGGCAATAGCGCGAGCAGCAGGACGACTGCCAACGTGGAGAGAAAGGCAGCCCTTGCCATGCTCTGATGAAAGCTGGACTGCGGCAATCTATTCGCAGCACTCCCGGTTCCTAGTTCTCGCTTCTCATACTGGTGCACTAGGAAGGGCTCCAACCTGCATCTGAGCTATGAGCGCGAACAACTGGCATGCTTAACAGGCCTCCTGATGTCATCAGGAAGTTCCATGAAACAGCCTATGTCACTCTGGATGGTTCCATAGGGCGCTGCGAATGTCGCCCTCCATTGTGATGAGGCCGAGGGTTTCCTGCCGAAAAGGCGCGGCGGAATAGGCGAGCCATTGGTACCGCTTGCGCCCAGGTGCGATGCGTATCGTGCCGGGCACGGCTGGGCTGGAGCGGAACTCTTTCCAGCCTTGGCCCGGCTGTCTTTTGCACCCTGATGTTGGGCAGCCGGGCCGACTCCCTTCTGAATTCAATTATCGTCGGCGTGGCGGCTAACAGACGAAACCGTTATTTAGTCTGGTCATCCCTGCCTTGGTGATCTCGCCTTTACAGATTCCAGTCCTGGACGCTAAGCCAGCAGCGGCCACTCGCTGCTGTCCAATCAACAAGCCCCAAACATCAGGTCGCGCTTATATACAAAAAAGCCGGCCACCTTTCGGCAGCCGGCCAGTGCAAACAAGGAAGGGAACGTTGCACTGATGGGGCAGTGCACCGTCCGAAGCGTTTTCAGGCGACAATGTTCCACCGATGAGAGAACAAAGAAGGCTTCACCGCCAGCGCACATCCCCTTAGCCGCGCTGTGTTGCCGTCGCCTAGTGTCTAAAGGCCTTTAACCAGCCACGGATCGGTGTCGTATCCGAGGCCCGGCTTTTCCGGCGTTCCACCGGCCGGCAATTTGGCGGTTCCGGTCGGCCTGCAGTCCAGCTCGAGCACCTGCTTCTTGGCCGAGTGCTTCGTAGAGCAAAGGTCCGTGGCGTCACTCACCACCACCTTCTTCTCCTTGGCAACAGCGACACCAGTCCCAGCGATCACGATCGCCGCACAAAACACAGCAACTCTCATCATACTCCCCACGTTGTGCCTCCCCAAAAAGGCTGAGGCTGACGTTACGGCACATTTAAATTAGCGCAAGCGAATATTAGCTGCCTAGTCCCTTCACATCGGCTCTGGTCGCCTCCCCCTTGCTGCCGGTGCCTTGCGATACCGGCAGCGCGATATGGTAGGATGGGCGCATGCCTGCTCATGATCGGAGGGCCGATGTTCATGACTTGAGCTCGACATGGCAGAGGGCTGCAACCGTCAAGTTTCCCAGGTCGTCGTGGCGATGAACGATCGCGTCGAGGATCGCTTAATAAGCGGCGTTTACTAAGTTCCGCTGGTCTAGCCCTACGCGATCACACCATAACCACGTGATGACAAATCAGCCATGTGTGTGGCGCGGCGGGCCTGTTCCGCTTGTGGCCGGCGCCTACCCACCCGGGTTCCCCAACCATGGCGTCGGCCATTTTCGTTCTCTCAGCGATTATAAGCCTTTGCTATAGGCCTATGTGTTGGCTGGACGGTGAGATCGCTGTTAGATCGCCTCGTTCGTTTGGATGTTTCGCTGGCGTTGGGAGGAGGCGCGGTAGTGTGCTGAGAGTTCTGCAAATTCGCTGAGAGGGGGCGGTCATGGCAGGCTGGTGATTGTTCACGTCACCTGATTCCCGCGAAGGAACGCCACCATGACCAAGACTGAAGTTAAGACCGCCAGCGCTGCCGTCAAAGACATTTTGCTTTCGAACCCGGATGGATTGCACGAAGTGCTCCGTGCGGTGATGCAGGAGGTGCTTGAGGCCGAGATGGACGAGGCGCTGGGTGCCTCGAAGAGCGAGCGCACGCCCGAACGGCTTGGCTATCGCTCGGGCTATTACGGCCGTACCCTTGTGACGCGGGTCGGCAAGCTCGAGCTGCGGGTTCCGCAGGACCGGGCCGGGCGCTTCTCCACCGAGCTGTTCGAGCGCTACCAGCGTTCCGAGCGGGCCTTGGTGGCGACACTGGCGGAGATGTATGTGCAGGGCGTGTCGACCCGCAAGGTGAAGGCGATCACGGAACAACTGTGCGGCCATGCTTTCTCGGCCTCGTCGATCTCGGCCATCAACAAGCGGCTGGACGAGAGCCTCGCTGCCTTTGCCAGGCGCCCCCTTCAAGAGCCGTTTCCTTACCTCATCCTCGATGCGCGCTACGAGAAGGTGCGTGAAGCCGGTGTTGTCATGAGCCAGGCGGTGCTGATCGCGGTCGGTATCGACTGGGACGGAAGGCGCCAGATCCTGGCCGTGGAGATGGCCAATCGCGAGAGCCGCTCGGCCTGGAGGGACTTCCTCGTCGGCCTCAAGGCGCGCGGCCTCAAGGGCGTCGAGTTGGTTGTGTCCGACGATCACGCCGGCCTGGTGGCAGCGATCGGCGAGGTGATCCCCGAAGCCGCCTGGCAACGCTGCTACGTGCACTTCCTCAGGAACGCGCTGGATCATCTGCCGAGGAAGCACGGCGACGACTGCCTGCAGGAATTGCGCTGGCTCTACGACCGGCGCGATCTCGCAGAGGCCAGGGCTGATCTTGCCGCATGGCTTGCCAAATGGTCGGCACGCTATCCGCGCCTGACAGGCTGGGCCGAGGATGCCATCGAACAAACCCTGACCTTCTTCAGGCTGCCGAGACAGCACCACAAGCATCTCAAATCCACCAACATGCTGGAGCGGCTCAACGAGGAAATCCGCCGGCGCACCTATGTCGTGCGCATCTTCCCCAATACCGAAAGCTGCCTGCGCCTGGTCAGGGCGTTGGCCGTCGAGACCAATGAAAACTGGATGGAGGCCAACCGATACATCAACATGGACGACCTGCGCGAGCACAAGAAGCTCGCTCTGCGCCAAGCCGCATGACCAGCATCATGATCGCCCATTTTGCAGAACTTGACGCACACAACCGGAGGCGCATATGTTCGCCAGCCGGCGGATACCACACCGCCCCACCGGTCAGGCCCAGCGCGCCCGCTGCAAAGTCCCGCAGACGGCTGCTGGGCCGCTGGCGGGCAGCGGCTACTTGCTGACGATCCAATCCACCAAGCCAGTTTCGATCAGCTCGAACCAATCGTGCACCAGGGCCTTGGCTAAATCGCGCCATTGACACTCAGGCGTACGGGAGACGGCAACAGTAGAAGGGTCGGCATCTTCCCAGCCTCGCGCCACGTCATCGCGATGACGTTGACGAAGGCGCATCAGCAAGGTGGCCGTAGTGGCCGCTTGAGCGATATCTATGGGCGTTGCAACCATCGCAGCCTCCTCAAAGCGATGGCAAACCCCTCACTAGTAAGCCCGCTCAGACTCTCTCTGCAATCAAAAAAAGAGTTGTCCTCGCTCCCTGTTCTGTCATCGCAATGAAGGACGACATCTTCGAGCACCCGCAGCACACCTGTCGCATGGAAAAAGCTGTAGGCGTTTATAGGTGCTTGGGGAATCCGCCGTTTGTTTGCGTTGTGGAGCGGGACAAAGCAAGTTACTCACTCAGGCTGGCTACCGTGAAGCGGGGCACCAGCCCGACTTCCACGCGTTGCCGTGGGAAGCTGAACACAGGGCCGTCAAAGAAAGGCAAGGTGGACGCGACGGCGCTCGCTGAACGCATTCGGGCGCCGGCTGCGTTCGCGTTCACACCCGGCGCTATGTCGCTTCTAGGCCCGCTCTGTCGCTACTTTGTGCGCAGCATATTGTGGGAACTCTGCCTCGGCCCACGCACTCAGTGGCTGACCAGAACGAGCGCATCATCGGCCTAACCGTTTAGGCTGTAGAATTTGTGTGTGCGCTCGTATCGAGATGCGGGTGATGTCGCAGCCGAAACGCGCTGCTTCCTTCTCGATCCGCCCCATCAGTTTGGCGCCGATACCAGCACTGCGCATCTCGGCGTCGACAACCACATGGTCGGCCTACGCCCACTTTCCGCCCATACCCGGTTTGCTGATAGAGCGGGTAGATAGCCGCGATCTCTTCGAGCTCCATGGCTGAGTGTCGATGCCTATGTCGGCGAGGTGATGAGTGCGGCCTTGCCGCCGAACACCAGCCCCAACTGGGCAGTCGCATCGCTCGACATTACGGGCGATGCAGCCACTGCGAAGGTCGAGGACGAATTTGGAACCACAAGGTTCACCGACTATCTTCTGCTCAAGATCGCAGGAGAATTGAAGATCCTTAGCAAACTCTACCACCTTCACTAATACGACCGTCCAGATCAGAGGCCAAATACCGCAAAACTGACCAACCTGTCGTAGGTCTCCCAGCGCCTTTAGAGCTTGAGCTCAGTCCTTAGCGCGTCGATTCGCTTCGAGGCCTCGGCTTTGCTTAGATCTTCGGCGTAGCTTCTGTCGTCGCCCGCCTGCTCACATAATGTTTTCAAGTAGGAAGCTTGCGACGGAGTCATTGGCTCGTCTCCCGTCGTCCATTCGTCAGGATCCTTGCTGATAGCTTCGCCTTTGGCTCGGGGTGTAGTTTGCATGACGCTCTCCATGTTGGGAACGGCACAACGTATTTGATCTGCTTTTGTTCCACATGCTTGAAGTGTCTGAGATTGCGATGGCAGGGGTGTTCACGAACGCAAGTTTACCCGTGCTGGAAGAATCCGACGAGATTGCTTAGCTTCCGCTCGCGGTCGCCAACGATGAACTCAACGCCAACTCTGCGCGAGACATCGAAAGATCCTCCGCGCCCGCAATTTACCCCAACGGTGAGGAGACGCCCCATGAAAGCAATCGTAGCGACGGACCAGACTGCAGGAACGGCCGGGATGAAGTTGGTGGAGTTGCCCGAGCCTCGGGCGGCAATTAACGACGTGGTCGTACAGGTTCATGCGGCAGGATTCGTCAACACCGAACTGGAGTGGCCCTCGACGTGGGCCGACCGAGCCTTCCGTGACCGGACCTCTTCGATCCTCGGCCACGAACTGGCTGGTGTGGTCACTGCGCTCGGCTACGGCACTACGGGGCTTTCTATCGGTCAGCGGGTGTTCGGCCTCGCTGACTGGCATCGCGACGGCACCCTCGCCGAGTATGTTGCCATGGAGGCCCGTAACCTCGCGCCGCTGCCCGGCGATGTCGACTTTACGGTGGGCGCTAGCCTGCCGATCTCCGGCCTAACCGCATGGCAGGGGCTGTTTCAGCATGGCCGCATCAAGGCCGGGCAGAGCGTTCTCGCGCATGGCGCTGCCGGTGCCGTCGGTTCGATGGTGGCGCAGCTTGCCAGGGAGGCCGGAGCCTATGTGATCGGCACCGGGCGGGCCGCCGACCGCCAGAAAGCGCTCGACTTCGGTGCAAATGAATTCCTCGACCTCGCAAAAGACACCCTTGAAGATGTCGGCGGCGTCGATCTGGTGTTCGATGTCGTCGGCGGCGATGTCCAGAAGCGATCCGCAACGCTCGTCCGGGCCGGAGGTATCCTTGTCACAGTCGTCGGACCAACGGATATTCGACCTGCAGACGGCCTGGCGGTTGACTTCGTCGTCGAGGCTGATCGAGCCCAGCTTTCTGAGATAGTGCAGCGGATCCGCGATGGACGACTGCGGACGAACATCGGCAAGGTTTCGAGCTTGGATGATGCCATCGGCACCTTCAACTCAACGGACCGACGCGCGGGCAAGACCGTTGTTCGCGTTCGTCCGTGAGAACTTGGGAGAGAGGCGGGCCCTCGCTCCTTATGGTCGCGTCGGCAGCTGACACGGTGAGGTGCAAATCAGCGCCTGTCGCGGGATTTAGCCATCGTAGGGCGGTGTTTGCGGGAACCTACTTTGTACGTTTCCGACTCTTGCCTTTTTCGGAAAGTGACCCACAGAATAGCTGATTGAGGTTCTATCTCTCTGGGAGGATGGGATGGACATTCAAGCACCTGTTCGGCCTACGCAGCAAACGGCCAAGGAGCTGGTCCGCGAGGTCCTGTTGGGCTCTCAACCCGGCGACATTATTTCCGTCAAAGCGACCATTGTAGCGGTCCGTGAGCGCGGCGGCGATCTTCTCGAAACTGACTGCCAGTTAGTCGAAATGATCGTCAAATCAGCCTCCGTTTGGGGACTGTTCATCGCCTTTGACGTTCGAGAGGCGTGATGCCCCACCGTTGGTTCAACCCTCCGGTTTATGTGAAGACTGAGCGCCCGGGGCTTCGCCTTGGTGTCAACCGGGTTGATGCCGCCGCCGAGGAGCTCCTAAAGTGGTCCAATCGTGGCCCCAAGTGGCGGCTGGCGGCCGAGGCTTGCCTATCTGCGATGGATGGCAAAATGCCGGGTAATGACTTCCGGCTGCTGTTCGAAGCCGCGGCCGATGAAGAGGAGATGCTGCTGCCGGATTAACAACGCTATACGACGAGCCCATTCGGGTCTGTTCGCGTTGCGAATTCACCGGCGCAACGGGCATTTATGCTGTCCGTCTCCGTCGTCAAACTTTAAAGTGAGACACTAACGAGCGACGACCTAGATGGACAGTTTATTCGCCGGTGCGCGTACCATATAGGGCCGCGGGTGACCGATGGAGGTCACATGGTTGATGAAGAGCATCGCCGCGAACGGAGGCAGCGGGTGCTGAAAGGCGCCTCAATCATCAGCGGAATCACAAACTCCGAGATCAGTTGCACCATTCGGAACCAAAACAGTGGCAGAGCTGAGCTCAAAGTCCCGGTGGAATCGCGTGTCCCTGAGCGGTTCGTGGTTTACGTGCCGACCGACGGCGTTGCCTACCAGGCAGTCCTGCGGTGGCGCAGGAACGACCGAATTGGGGTTCAATTTATAGGAACGTTGCCAAAGCCGCGTCTCCACTATGGCTGAGCTTGTGCCCGGGATGCACAGACCGTTGAATTGGACACTCTCCGGCGCTCGGCACGTGTTCCATGGCAGTCTCACTTTAGAGATTACCCCCCGGCGAAACTTCGCTTCAGGTCGACGCGGTCAGAAGGCTTACAAAATCGCGGGAATATTCCCCGTCCAGATATTTAGCCGGAGCGCCCCACGCCTCGGCTGGTTGGCCAGTGAACGCGTCAAACACCGCTCAGGTTTCGTCGAGTCCCTCCTGAGGTCGTATCTTTGAGAAGCCATGCCGTCGCTAGGTAAGTCTGCGGTCCAGTTCTCAAGCGGTGATCGACATTCCTGTTGGAGTGCGGGTTCTACAGGAGATTCGGTTTTGAGGATCGCGAGGGGTTGGCTCAATGCATCATGAGCGACCCAGCATTCTCAGAAACCGGCACCCGTCTGCGCAGCCCTATGATGCAGATAGGTAGAGTCAAAATCTGCGGCCCGAACGAGCCCTGCCCAGTCGGGCGCATGAAAACGCGAGCCAAGGGTAGATATCAGACCGTCGCGTCGAAGGTCCTGGAGCACTCGGTTCACGTGCACGGTGGAGAGGCCAACTGCGTCGCCAAGTGCAGCCTGCGTTATGGGGAGATAGGCCACATGATCTTCAATGCGACCTACCGAGCGAAGGCGGACAATAAGTTCGCAAAGAATGTGAGCCATACGAGAGTAGGCGTCGCGCCTTCCGACGTTGGTGACCCACTCTCGATAGATCGCCGCGTCGATCACAGTGGAGCGCCAAAACACTCTCGTTATCGAAGAGTGCTGTTCGCAAATGGCGCGAAGTTCGTCGTGCCGCATGAAGCCCACCCTAGCGGGCATGAGAGGGGTGAAAGTGCAATCCATGACCGACAAATGCAAACCATGCAGGTCGGGAATGTCGCCCGGAACAAAAAAGGAGGAGATTTGACGCTTCCCCTCCCCGGTTAGTTTGATCGACCCTATTAAGCCTTCAAGAACGACGAACGAAAGGCTCGGCTTATCGCCCTCGCGCAGAATGTCTTCGTTGGCCTGATATCTCTTCTCCTGAATCGAGATGTTCCCCAAGGTCGCAATGTCTGATTCTGCGAGTTCCGAGATGGCTTGGAGCTTGCGGATCAACATTTTGAAAGAATGATCATGTGCCATCAAGAACCTGTTCGTGTTTGCTCCCAACTTTTAGTTGGCGCTAATGTTCCCGCTGCCTAGAGGAGACGAAGGCCAATGGTCAGTGCGTCGATGATGCGCGCAAAGTTCAGCTGTCCTCAATCCTTTTCGCCTGCCGCAACCTGTTCGAAACGGCTGGATCACAACCTGCTTTCCACCGGATTAACGAGTGCTATTGCGCGCCAGGAACCTTAAGAGTTCGCAGCCGTTCAACTGTTGGGGCGCACGAAGCAGGCTTTCAATGTCATCGGGTTCCGTGCTGATCGTGGAGACGTCGAGAACTCTCTCCGGGAGGCCGGGTTCGAGGTGGTCGCCGGCTTAAAAGGGCCTTCAAGCGATTGCGACTTTCGATCGTGAGCCGGAGCGAGTTGTGGCTCTCCTGACAGATATCAGACTTGGGGACGGCCCAAGCGGGTGGGATGTGGCCCGGCACCTCCGAGGCACCGATCCTACTATGCCAGTTATATGACAGCGTTGGTCGATGCCATGGCCTGCTACGCAATTGACCGACATCAAATCGACATCCTGTCTCTCGGCTGCGTTGAATTGGAGTTCGCCTTCACCAAGGGCCAAATCGCCAAGGGCGGTATCAGGCACTGGCGAGATCATTTCTGCCGCCATGCGCCTGCAAAGCCAGAATGCACTGGGCCAAGCTGGGCTGCTGGTAGGACGAGACCGTCTACTACGCGTCGACGGACCACCTATGAAGTCTAATCCGATCGACCTCGACGACTACACCGGTCCGCCGCAGAGTTACCTGTTATTGCTGCCTCACTGGTCAAGCAACATGAGGAACGGCTGGCCGCGCTTTTCGTTGCGCCGCGTCCACCCTACAAAGCGGTGTATGGGCCAAGGTCTCAGGACCCGTAAATAGCCACCTGTTCTTCGCACGATGTCGGCTTTCAGAAACCGCCTAAAGCGATCCCGATATTGAGCGCAATGGCCATCCGTTCTGATTAAGTCGTCTTGGCCAGCCGTGGTCTTCACTCGACCCCGCATGATGAGGTATGACCAAGAAGGATGTAGACTAAACCGGAAGAGACAAGGTGCAGGTGCAAGGCATTGAGAGAAATAGCAGGAACCGAACCAATCCACAGGAATATTTTGTTGGTATTTATGTTGGTATCAGATGCGGCTAACATTCCCCTAAGTATCTGAAAGCAAAACGGGATTTTCTTCACTTGAATTCCGCCTCTGGGCACCAGTTTTCTCTGGGTCCATTCCGGACACATAGGTTACGGTTTATATCGGAGACATGGGTAACACTTTTGGCCCGAAGGGGTTTTGGAGTGGTTCGAGCCTGCATGTCTCATCATCGAAGTAGCCCAAATCATAATCCATGAAGGAAGCCAGCCAGATATGGTCCTCGACCTGTTTGATGCCGACGGTCTGGCCGGCAAAGACGAGGCTGAGGTTGATCTTCTTGCGATTGTAGCAGATGCGGCCGCAGGTGGTGACGGTGACGGCCTTGTCGTGAAACGGATAATCGAGATCCGGCAGGCCGGCATAGATGCGCGGTGACGGCGTGTAGCGCTCGGCTGGACAGGCCATGTCGAGCGCCTGATGTGGGCGTTCTGAGTTGAACTCATTGATGAAGTCATCGAACCTGGCCTGCTGCTGCAGGAAATTGGAGCCAGCCGGTTTGGTGGTTTCCTTCTTGAGAGTCAGGTGCATGCGCTCATGGCGCCCGTTCTGCTGCGGACAGCCCGGCTGGATGCGCTCGATGTCGATGCCCAGGCGCAGCCACCAGACCGACAGTTTGCTGAGATTGAACAGCGCGTTTGGGCTGGCAAAGGGAACGCCATTGTCGGTCCTGATGGCGCTGGGCAGGCCGAACTCTTTGAAAACGCTCTCGAACACCGTGAAGGCATAGGCTTCCTTGGTAGTCGACAACGCCTCGCAGGCGATGAGATAGCGGCTGGCGAAGTCGGTGATCGTCAGCGGATAGCAATAGCGCCGATCGGCGAGCATGAACTCGCCTTTGTAGTCGGCACACCACAGATCGTTGGGCCGATAGCCGTTTGAAAGTGGTGTTCCCATCGCCCTGTTGCGCCTTCGCTTGCGGCGCTCGACCAGGCCATGGCTGTCGAGAACCGCATGCACCGTCGAGATCGCAGGCCGGTGAACGTCAGGATACAGCCGGGCCAACCGTTCGCGTATCTTTGGCGCACCCCAGGTCGGCTTGTCTTGCTTGAGGCGCACAATCAGCTTCTCGATTTGAAACGGAAGCTGATTGGCGTGGCGGTAGGGTCGGCGTGATCGATCCGTCAGCCCCTCAAGGCCACTGTCATTGTAGCGTGTGAGGATCTTGTAGCCGGTCTTGCGCGAGATATCGAACTCACGGCAAAGCACCGCCATCTTCTCGCCGTCCAGCAGCCGGGCAATGAACTTCAGCCGCTCTTCCATGACGTTACACTCCTTCCAAGGCACCTTGCTCTCCTTGCAAAGGCCGAAAGTGTAACCCATGTCTCCGGAATGAACTGTCACCCATCTCTCGGGAAGGGCACTGAACATCAAGGGCTTGACTTCCTGGCGCCGCACCGACGGATTCCTGATTTCGGCCTGCCGGCTGTGCCGGCAAGCCTGCGCAACCGAGTTATGAACTTTCGGGGCGCACGGTCTCCACGCGCAGCGAGCCGGCTGGAAGCGGCTGCAGCAGTTCGGGTTCCGGCTTCGTCAGACTGAGCCAAGCCGCCCAATCGCCGGGCCGAAGCACCACGACGTGCCGACTGTGATAGGGCGCAATATCCGGTCCAGGCTCGGTTGTCAGCATGGTGAAGGTTGGCGGCTTGTTGCCGGCAGCTTCACGCCAAAGCCCTGCGATGGCCATGAACGGCGAGCCGTTGAGCGTGAAGCGATGCTTTGCCTTCGGATACTTCGTGCCCGTGAACTCGAAGAAGGCGGATGCCGGAACGAGGCAGCGTTTGCTGCCGGCGAATTGCCTGCCTTCGGAGCGGAAGTTGAACACTGGTCCGCCTTTCGGGCCGGCCGGCGGAAATCCAAACGTCATCGACGTCAGTTCAACGACGCCAGTGTCGCCGGCGGCGCGCATGATCGGGGCTGGATCGTTGATATGGATGTCATCAACCCGCGGCAGGTCAAGTTCGGTCTGATGGGTCGGGATCTCAAGTGCCAGCGACTCCAGCATCCGGCAATATTCAGCCCAGAGAATATGCTGCTCATAGTCGTTGCACATGGAAGGCTCCCGACCGGTCTGCCAGTTTACCTCACGCCAAACAAAGAGGCGATGGACCGCTCAACCCTCGCGGTCGCGCTCAACCAGTATATCGGCCTCGATCGCCGCGTTGACGAAGGCGGCGCGGGCATAGCGCGCCTCTTGAAGGCCTTCCAGAACGCCAAGGCAGGCTTTGCGGGCGGCGACGTGATAGCCGCCTGTCTTCACGGGCCATCGGTTCATCAGGATATCGGCGGCCTGCGCGACACGCTCCACCTTGTAGATCTTGTTTCTGGATCTGCCGAGCGCCACGCGAACCGGCTCATCGAAATGCTGATCTTGCATGCTTCCCCTCCCGAACGCGATCGCGAGTCAATTCGGGGAGGCAAGTTCGGTTCCACGGGAGCGATCTGCCAACGCAATAAACCCGCCTTCTGAAATCACTTTGCGCGCATAGGCCAAATGGCGGATTTGATTTGCTTGGTGATCCCCTCTCCTTGGGGCAAACTACCTGCCGGGGCTGCAGGAGGAGAAATGCGAGCACGCGCAGCTACGATCGGCGATCTCGAAAGTGTCTTCCGTGATCTGTCCACGCGGATGTCGGACGAGTATGTGGCCGCCGGCAAGGACAGCAAGGTCGCCTACGACAATCTGATGATGAATTTGAAGGAAGGCCGGGCGCACGCGCTGGTCGACGGCGACAAGACGGTGGCGATCGTCGCCTGGCACGAAAACAGCGACGCCGCCGACACGCTGTTTGCCGCGCAGGAGGGTTTCTTCAGCGCCGCGACGGTCCGCTTCTGCAGGCGCCACATCCGCCACATTCAGGCGCTGGCCGGCAACCTGCCCATCCACTCGCGCAGCTGGCTGCAGCGGGCCGACGTCGGCAAATGGTTCCGCGTCATCGGTTATGTCGAACGCGGCCGAGAGAACGGCGCCACTGTGTTCGAATTGCCGCCGGCACGGGGAGCGTCAGCTGCGCGGGCTGCCTAGGGCTGCGCACCCACGGATGCCATCACGGAAAAGCCCCCGCCAGGATGGCGATGGGCCAATATCGCCTGCAATGGGCTCATATCGGGGGCTCAGATGTCGGGGCTCAGATATCGGGCTGATCCAGCGCCTCGAAAATCACCCGTTCCAGCGGACCGAGATCCTCTTCGATCTCGCTGACCTCAAGGCCTAAATGCCGAGCATCCAGGGCAGCTCGCGTGGTTAGGGTTCGAGCCGTTGCCTTGTCGGCAGGCAGTTCGCCCGGCAGGTGCTCGTGGATCCAGCCCTGCAGGAAATCAACGCCGCGCTCGCTCATCGATTTATCCCTTCCGTTATCTGGGGGATCATTCCCCCAGAATGACCCCAGAAGCGACGATCTGAGCCGTCAGGCTGGTGAGCCTGCCTCGCTTCACGAGCGTCGGCTTTTGGTAGATTTTCTTCATGGCGGTGCCTTTCGCGACAAATCGCTCGTCGGCAACAACGTCCGTCGCGGGGCAGCGTTCCATGGCGGGCTGTCAGGTCGCGCCAAGCACCTCCCAGGCCGAACCTCAGCTTCAGGCGGGTCCCGGACCGCCGGCTGGGGATCGACCCAGAGCAAGATCCCGAAAAGTGGAATCCGGTTTTCGGAAAAGATCATGCTCAAACTAGAAGATAGGGCTCCATCCCGATTTCCATCGGGATGGACCGGGCTCTAGCCGCGAAACCGGTTTGCCAAGCGCTTCTTGAGCCCGCGCAACGACAGGCTTCGCCTGAGGGAAAACCAGGCGATGCGCCGACGCACTTTGCGCATGGCATCGGCGTGGATTGCGTCAACGCTGCGGCTTCCGTCCCCAAGCTTCAGTGGCGGGGCGGATGATGCCGACCGGATGATGCCCTGCAGCGCCTTTGCGTGCAGATCGGCGTATCGGCCGTAATTGGCGCCCGCATCCCAGCCGGGAGGCCGCGCCAGGACGGTCGGGTTGTTGTTGATCTCGAAGGTCTGAATGCGGCCGCCGATCATGCCGTAGTCGATGCGGCCATAGTCGATCCCGGCTAGCGCGAACACCCCCTTGATCTCGGCCGCGTGCGGATTGTCAGCGACATAGGCGCGGCTTTCAGCCCTGTCCGCCTCAGTGAAGCGGGTGCTTGGAAACTTGATGTACCAGTTCTCGTTGATGAAGCAGTGCTGCGGATAAATGGTAGAACCGACCTTGTAGGCCGAATATTTGCGGAAGCGCCCATCGGCCGAGGGGGCGGCGCCATATTCGACGATCATCAGGTCCGGGTCATGCCGGATAGGCTCCGGCAGGGCGGCGATTGCCACTTCCAGCGCTTGCGCGCTGTCCAACAGTCCGGTCAGCGGCGGATCGTGCCGGCTTTCCCAGCGCACGAACACCGGAAAGCGCGAAATGGCCTGGCGCTGATCGAGGCGATGGACATCGAAACCGTTGAGGCTGGCTCCCTTCAACCGCTTCAGCAGGTCAAAGCGGCCAAGCGCCTTGGCGGGGTTGTTCAGCAGGAGCAGGCCGGGATCCTGGGCAGCGACGCTGTCGAACAGGTCAGTCGCCGCCTGCATCTGAACCGGCGTGAGCCTTTCGAAATCGGTAAAAATGAACGTTCCCGGCGCGACCGAGCCAAGACTGCCGGTCTCTTCATAAGGGATTATCCGCAAGACATCGCCAAGCCCATGCGGGTAATAGCCAAGGAACACACCTATCGTGTAAGCGTGCTGGCGGGTACAAAGGTAATAGACCGGGCTGAAGCCCGCGGCAACGGTCATGGCCATGACCCTGCCCGCCGGTCATAGTTCGACGGGTGGTTGTGATTCAGGGTGAGGTAACCGGGGTTATTCACAAGAAAATGCATGGAGAATTTCCATCGGCCGACCACAGCTGGCGGCAAGTACGCGCCGGTTGCTTCAATGGTTCTACAGACATCTACGCGATCTACGATGAGATGCGCCAGCAGGCGCCTGTTTGGCAGGCGCCGTGGGGCGACGTCTACGTAACGAAATACGATCTTGTTTCGGCCTGTCTTGTCAACCGGCAGCTGTCGCATGTCCCGCCGAGCGGCGAAGCCGATACCGGCCGATCAGCCATCAATGACTGGCTGATGTATCAGGAGGGACGCGCGCACGCCGCTATCCGGCAAGCCCTGCAGCAGCCCTTTGTAGGCAACGGCACGGCAGTTCTGGCGCCCGTGGTCGACGAGGCCATCGACCAGCTCGTTTCAAAGGCGGATCTGTCCGGCACGGTCGACGTCGTCGCCGCCTTCACGCGCGCGGTGCCGGAACGCATCATCGGCCGGCTGCTCGGCGTTCCAGCCGAAGACATGCCGACGCTGCGCGCCTGGTCGGCGTCGATCCGCACCATCCTCGACACTGGTTTCGATGACGCCTTCGGCTCGGCGCCGAACGCCGCCCACGAAATGTCGGCCTATTTCGCCGAGCTGTTGCGCAGCCACCTTGCCGGCGCCGTAATGCCGCCGTTGCTGGTCGGATTGCCGGCGCTGGTCGATGCCGTCGGGCTGACGGTTGCCGGCCGCAACATCGCCTTCCTGGCTTTCGCCGGGCACGAGACCACCGTGCATCTGCTTGGCAACATGCTGTTCCATCTCGCCCACGCGCCCGCCCAATGGGCTGCCTTGCGGGCCGATCCGCATCTAGTTGCCACTGCGGTTGCCGAGACCCTGCGGCTTGAAAGCCCGGTTCAGAAAATCTGCCGCTGGCCGCTGCAGCCTATCGAACTGAACAATCAGCCGATCGATAAGGAGCAGATGGTCGTCCTGCTCGTCGGCGCAGCCAATCGCGATCCGGCCCGGTTCAGCCAGGCCGAGCGCTTCGACATCAGCCGTTCGGGCAAGCAGAACCTCGCCTTCGGCCGCGGCGCCCATGTCTGCATCGGCAAGGCGCTTGCCGAAATGGAGGGAAAACGGCTGCTGGAGGCAGTGCTCCGTCGCTGGAGCAGCATCGAACCCGCCTCTGGACAGCCGACATGGATGGACAATTCGTCGATCCGCGGGCTGGAATCACTCGTCTTGCGGCTGGCTGCCTGACCGGCGCGGGGTCAAGCCCCGGTCGCCTCCAGCGCGGCGATGAGCTCACTGTCGGCCTGCCGCAACAGCACCGGCGCCTTCATCCCCGCAATGCTTATACCGCCTTTCAGGCGATGGCGTTTCAGCCGGCCATAGAGATCCTCGACCGGCGTCGCCTGGACAGGGCCAAGCTGGCCGATCCAGCGGGCATATTCGTATTGCGGGTTGGCGGCGAGTTCGGCATCGAGCTTTTCGTTAAATGCCGCAGCGGCCGGTCCGGCTTCGAGGAAGAGACGGTAGTGCGGATGCGGCTCTGTTGCCGCAACGACCAGCGCATAGGCCTGCTGCTGGCCAAGCCCGATCTTACCGATGCAATGAGCGACGAATGCCTCGGTCAGCTTCTCGCCGCAGAGATCGGAGACCATGCCGGCGCGACCGACGAATTGCAGACGCGGCGTGTCGCCGTCGAAGCCGACGACCTTCACCATGTCCTGCGTGTCATAGCGATAAAGGCCGGAGCCGGTGGTGACGATCAGCCGATAGGCCTGGCCGATCTCCAGCCGCCAGGCAAAATGGCTGGTGCCGCCATCGTCGACAAATTCGAAGAAGCCGCTTCGCGCGGCAAGGATCGATCCGGGACCGTCGCCATAGGGAAATGAAACGGCGGCTTCCGTCGACATCAACCCTTTCGACTGGATGAAGGCGGCGGGGAACAGGGCCTGCAGTTCGGCGGCGAAACCTTTGCTCGATGCATCGGTCCAGCAGCTGACGGTGTCAAGCTGCGGCCAGATAACCGAGAGGTCGCCTTGTGGGTCACGGAGCGCTTTCTCCAGCGTTTCGATACGGGTGCGCACCGCGGCGGCGGGGTGCGTTGCCGTCAACATCGAAGTCAACTGGGGTAAGAGGATGCCGGCATCGCGCCGCATCGCGCGGAGGATTTCGGTGAAATAGGTAGGGCTCCACACCCAGACCAGGGCAAGATCCTCGCAGGCCAGAAGATGCAGGCAGGTCTGCCGCTGCCAGCTCTCGAAATGGGCGAGCAGCCGCAGCTCCATGGGCACGGCAGACAGGGCGATCAGGCTGTCGCGCAAGGCGCCGAAATAGGCGAAAGGCACGGGGCTGCCGACCCGGTGCACGCCGATGCGCTGATCCAGCGACCGGCCGACGGGGCTGAGCGCGAAATAACTGCGGCCTCGCGTGACGCCGGGCCGGCGGCGGATCAAGTCGGCAAGCCAGGGATAAAGGCAGTCGGTGAACGATCTCAACCCGGTGTCCGTATAGGGGATGTTCTTGGAGCCGCCCGAACTGCCGCCGGTCTGCTCGATGAACCGGATCGGCTCGGTTGTCAGCACCCCATCCTCGCCGCCGATCGCCCGGTGGATGTAAGGCTGGAGCGCGGCATAGTCGGCGATCGGCACCAGATCGCGAAACGCTTCCGCCGAACGGATTTCGGCGAACCGGCGGTCCTTGCCGAACGCGGTCGAACCATTGGCACTGATGAGACCAGCCAGGGTGCCGCGCTGGGCCGTTTCGACGCCGCTCAGCCCGGCGCGGAACCCGGCGTCGGTAGCCGCGGTGAGATCGGCAATCCGCGACCAGGCGTCAATGACCATCCGCCAGGCCTTCGGCAAAGCTGGTCGCCCCGTAGCGCTTCAGGTTGGCGATGTCGAATTCGGCCAGGCAGGCAAGCTCGACACCACGAAAATGCCAGGGATTGGCCTTGAGGAAGAAGGCCGCGTAGCGGTTGCGCGCGGCGGTTTCCTCGACGCCTGCCCATTCGTGCCGCAGATGCCCATGCGACTGGCCGAAATCGATCAGCCCGGTCTCGGGATTGAAATACTGTCCATAGCGCACTGCGGCGATCTCGTTGCGTATCCGCGCCAGACCGCTGGTATCTCGTCCGTCGATCGAGGGAAAGAAGTCGCGGAAAAAATTGGGCAGGATGCGGAACGTGCGGTGGCCCATCATGATGGAAAACCAGAACAGCCGGCCCTCGCCGATCCTTGCCTTGACGGCGCCGGCAGCGCGAAACCAGGCGCGCAGCAGCACCGGATCGCCCCAGCGTGATGAATCCAGAACCGTGTCGCCGGAAAAGAGATAGTGAACCGTGTCGTCGGCAATCTCCTGGCTTCCGACGAAAATGGTCGAGAAGCCGATGATCTCGTGCCGGCGTCGGATAAGGACGACGACCTCTTTTTCAGCGAGATCGCGATCGAACCGGTCGCGATCGGCAGCATCGTAGTATTTCTCGTAAAGGCGGAACATCTCGTCACGATCGTCTTTGCTGAGATCGCGCACCGGCATCGTTCCGGATTCGGTCGAACCGGCGTCATGCGCCACGGTTTTCCCCCCGTCAATCGATGCCATGCGTGCGACATACGGGACAAGGCAGCGACACTTCAACCGAAAAATGCCTTCGATCCACGGTAAACGATCCCACCAATTGTCGGCAGGTTGCGAAGCCAATGCGGGGCGTGGCATTTGTCGATGCCGATCATTGGGATGGCAAGCAGGACATGGCACGGCCACCAGACACCGCCCAACACCAGACCGCGAGCGCAGGCGTCAGCCTGAACCGGGCGCTTTCTAAACTCGGCCTGTGTTCGCGCAAGCAGGCCGAGCTGCTGATAGCCGAAGGGCGCGTGCGGGTTGGCGGCAAGGTGGTGCGCGATCCGTCGCTGCGTGTCGATCTCGGCCGCGACCGCATCGCTGTCGACGGCGAGCAGATCGTCGGCGAGGCAAAAGTCTACCTGATGATCAATAAGCCGCGCGGACAGGTCACCACGCGCGATGACCCGCAGGATCGTGGCACCGTCTATAACTGCCTGGTGGAACTGGAGTTGCCTTTCGTGTCGCCGGTCGGCCGCCTCGACAAGGCCAGCGAAGGCCTGTTGCTGATGACCAACGACACGCGCTGGGCCAACCGCCTGCTCGATCCGGCCTCGCATGTCGCCAAGACCTATCATGTCCAGATCGGCACCGCGCCCGACGAAGCGATGCTGGCGCGCTTTCGCGACGGAGCGATCGTCGACGGCGAACTGCTGACCGCAAGTTCGATCGAACTGCTGCGCAGCGGCGGCCGCACTGCCTGGCTGGAAATCGTGCTCGACGAGGGCCGCAACCGCCAGATCCGCCGCCTGCTCGGGGCATTCGACATCGAGGTGCTGAGGCTGGTTCGGGTGGCGATCGGCGGTTTGCAGCTCGGCGAACTCGCCAAGGGCAAGGCGCGGCATCTGACATCGGAGGAATTGGCGGTGCTCGCGCGTTAAGAGGCAGGCTTGCCGCGAAACCCTACTTCTGGTTCCACCTGCGTATCACCGGCTCGCTCAGATCGTGCTCGTAGCCGAGGATGCTGATACTGGCGGTGTCGAGCACGAAGTGCGCACCGCCCTCAGGCGGCAGGCCGAGCCAGCGCGCTGCCAGTACTCGCAGGAAATGCGAACTCGAAAACACCAGCACGTTGCCCTCGATGGCACGCAGTCCGGCGATGATCCTGTCGGCCCTGGCGCCGACATCCGCCGCCGACTCGCCGTCGGGACAGCCATCACGGAACAACTGCCAGCCGGGGCGCTGCACAAGAATCTCCTTTGTCTTTACGCCTTCGTAGGCGCCATAGTCCCATTCCTGCAGGTCCGGCTTCTTCACGGCGGTGGCGCCGAAGCCGGCAAGCGTGCAGGTGCTGAAGGCGCGCTGCGACGGGCTCGACCATACAGCCTTGAAGGACAGGCCCTTGAGCCGGTCCGCCACGCTGCGCGCGGCCGCCTCGCCCTTTGGCGTCAACGGTATGTCGGTACGGCCGGTGTGTTTTCCCGAAGCGCTCCACTCCGTCTCGCCGTGACGGACCAGATAGATTTCGGGATACGGATTGCTCATGCGCCGGCCTTTCGGTTTTACGCCGGCACTTTAGCCGGGAAGGCCCAGCCAGCACCAGCCGTTGCTCCGGCTGGCGAAAAGGAAAGCCGCAACCGGCGAAACCGGCTGCGGCCTTGAGGTCGAACGCCCTAGGGGTCAGGCGGGCTGCAGATCGCCCGACAGCGCGAGGTCGGCTTCCTCGGACAATGTGCCGGCCATGGCGGCGGCGAACTTGGTCTGGTCGAGTTCGCCTTCCCAGCGCGCCACCACGATGGTCGCCACTGCATTGCCGACGAAGTTGGTCAGCGCCCGGCATTCCGACATGAAGCGGTCGACGCCGAGGATCAGCGCCATGCCGGCGACCGGCACCGTAGGCACGACCGAGAGCGTCGCGGCCAGCGTGATGAAGCCGGCGCCGGTGATGCCGGCCGCCCCCTTGGAGCTCAGCATGGCGACGAGCAGCAGCAGGATCTGGTCGCCATAGGTGAGCGGCGTGTCGGTCGCCTGGGCGATGAACAAAGCGGCCAGCGTCATGTAGATGTTGGTGCCGTCGAGGTTGAAGGAATAACCGGTCGGGATGACCAGGCCGACCACCGAACGGTTGCAGCCGGCGCGCTCCATCTTGGCCATCAGGCCGGGAAGTGCCGCTTCGGACGACGAGGTGCCGAGCACCAAAAGCAGCTCTTCCTTGATGTAGCGGATCAAAGCGAGGATCGAGAAGCCGTTGTACCAGGCGACGGTGCCGAGCACGACCAGCACGAACAGCAGCGACGTCAGGTAGAAGGTGCCGATCAGAAAGGCGAGGTTGGCGATCGCGCCGATGCCGTATTTGCCGACGGTGAAGGCCATGGCGCCGAACGCGCCGATGGGGCGGCCTTCATCAGAATGGCGACCAGGCGGAAGATCGGCGAGGTCAACGCCTGCAGGAAATCGACGACCGGGCGGCCGCGCTCACCGACCAGAGCGAGAGAGATGCCGAACAGCACCGAGAAGAACAGCACCTGCAGGATGTCGCCTTGCGCGAAGGCGCCGGTGATGGTGTCGGGGATGATGTTGAGCAGGAAGGCGACGATGGTCGTGTCATGCGCCTTCTCGGTGAAGGTGGCGACCTTCGAGGGGTCGAGCGTCGCCGCATTGATGTGCATGCCGGCGCCCGGTTGGACGACGTTGGAGACGACCATGCCGACGACCAGCGCCAGGGTCGAAAAGACCAAGAAATAGATCATCGCCTTGCCGGCGACGCGGCCAACCTTTTTCAGGTCGGAGACGCCGGCAATGCCTGTGGTCACCGTCAGGAAGATGACCGGCGCGATCACCATCTTGACCAGCTTGATGAAGGCATCGCCGAGCGGCTTCAGCGAAGCACCGAGTTCGGGATAGAAATGACCGAGCAGGATGCCGGCCGCGATCGCCGTCAGGACCTGCACGTAGAGATGACGGTAAAAGGGTAGCTTGCCGCGCGGTTCGGCGGCAGCGAATGCTGGCTGCATGACGTCCTCCATGGCGCCCCGATCGAAAGCTCGACCTCCCGGGGCAAGTTGTTTCCGCAGCCTCGCGACTGCTGTACTGGTCACTGCAACTGCCGTGCCAGACTGAGCGGCATTACCGTATCCATTGATTTTGTTGGAGATCTTTGTCGACCGAGCTGGTGCGCCGCAACCGCAAGTGCGGACATCCGCATGACTGAATTGTGCTTTGTGCGAAATCATGCACAAATAGGGAATGCTGCAACGCCCTGCCGCGGTCCTGTCGCCGACGCCCGAGCAACTCGGCAAACGCGCGCGTCGCGCCTGGCTGCTGTTTGCGGCGATCGCGCTGGTGATCGTTGCCACGGCGCTCACCGGCGCCGGCCTCTACGCGCGCCGCGCCGAGGTCGCGGCACTGGCGGCGCAAGGCCGCACCGATGCCAATCTGAAGGTTGCGTTGCTGCGCGCCGTGCTGGAAAGCCCGCGGGGGCTGCCGCTGCTCTTGTCCGAGGACCAGCAGGTGCATGACGCCCTGCAGAACAAGGGCGCTGTCACGATCGACGTGCTCAACCGCAAGCTCGAAGGGCTGGTCTCCGGCACCAAGGCTTCGGTGCTTTACGTCACCGGCGTCGACGGGTTTGCGATCGCCTCCAGCAACTGGCGCGAAACAACCAGCTTCGTCGGCAACGACTATGGTTTCCGCGCCTATTTCTCCGGCGCCATGCAATCCGGAACGGCCGAATATTTTGCGCTGGGCAACATCAGCAAGCGCCCGGGCCTCTATATTTCGCGTCGCGTCGGCAATGCGGCGGCGCCGCTCGGCGTCGTCGTCGTCAAGATGGAATTCGACCAGCTTGAAGCCGACTGGCATGAGGCCAACCGGCCGGCCTATGTCAGCGACGACCACGGCGTCGTGCTGATCACCAGCGTGCCGTCCTGGCGCTTCATGACCACCGCGCCGCTGGCCGGCCCGGTGGCTGCCGCCATCCGGAGCAGCCAGCAATTCGGCAACGCGCCGCTGATCCCCTTGCCGATCACACGCCCCGAGGCATTGAGCCCTGACGTGTCGATGGTGCATGCGATAACACCGGGCGGCAGCGATGCCGAATATCTCAGGCTTTCGACACTGGTCCAATCGACGCCATGGCGGCTCGATTATCTCGTGCCGGTCGAAGCGCCGATCGCGGCTGCGGTGCGTGAGATGCGGCTGCTGGCGCTGGGCGTCGTGGTGCCGTTGCTGGCGCTGGCCGGCTATCTCCTGTGGCGCCGTCAGTCGGCGCAGATGCGCATCGCAGCCGAACAGGCAGCGCGCATCGAGCTCGAGCGCCGCGTCGTCGAGCGTACGCATGACCTCAGCCTGGCTCGCGACCGGCTGCAGGCCGAGATCACCGATCACCGCAGCACCGAAGCCAAGCTTCAGGTCATGCAGCAGGAACTGGTGCAGGCCAACCGTCTTGCTACCCTCGGCCAGGTTGCCGCCGGCGTCGCGCATGAGATCAACCAGCCGGTGGCAACGATCCGCGCCTATGCCGACAATGCGCGTGTGTTCCTGGAGCGCAAGCAGACCGCCTCGGCCGAGGAGAACCTTGGCGCGATTGCCGCGCTGACCGAGCGCATCGGCGGCATCACCGAAGAGTTGAAGGTCTTTGCCCGCAAGGGGCGCACGGCAGCCGAACCGGTCGAACTGCGCGGCGTCATCGAGGGCGCCGTGGTGCTGCTCAGAAGCCGCTTTGCCGGTCGGCTGGACGCACTCGATATCACGCTGCCGCCGGTAACGCTCAAGGTGATGGGCAACCGGCTGCGGCTCGAACAGGTGCTGATCAACCTGTTCCAGAATGCGCTGGAAGCGCTGGACGGCCGCGACGGCGCCAGGGTGGAGGTTTCGGCCCAGGAGACGGCCGAAGGCGTGGCGCTTGCCGTCGCCGACAATGGGCCGGGCATTTCGCCTGCCATCCTCAAGTCATTGTTCACGCCGTTCAACACCTCGAAGGAAAAAGGCCTCGGGCTCGGCCTCGTCATCTCGCAAGACATCGTCGCCGACTATGGCGGACGCATCGAGGTGGCGAGCGACCAGGCCGGCACGCGCTTTACCATTCACCTCGCCAGGGCAGCATGATGGACACCGCACCGGTCGTATTGATCGACGACGACAGCGAATTGCTGAGGGCCACGCGGCAGACGCTGGAACTCGCTGGTTTTTCCGTCTCGGCCTTTGCGGTGGCGAACGAGGCGCTGGCCGGGCTCGACGCCAATTTTCCCGGCGTGGTGGTGTCCGACATCCGCATGCCCGGCATTGACGGCCTGCAGCTCTTCGACCGCGTCTTCCAGCTTGATGCCGACATTCCGGTAATCCTGGTCACCGGGCATGGCGACATCGCGGTTGCGGTCAAGGCGATCAAGGATGGCGCCTACGACTTCATCACCAAGCCTTTCGCCGCCGACCGGCTGGCGCAAAGTGTGGCACGGGCGGCGGAAAAGCGCCGGCTGGTGATGGAGAACCGCGCCTTGCGCGAAAGCGCCGAACAGGCGCAGGACGGCCTGCCGCTGATCGGGCAGACGCCGGCGATGGAGCGGCTGCGCCGCACGCTGCGGCAAATCGCAGACACCGATGTCGACGTTCTGGTGACCGGCGAGACCGGCTCAGGCAAGGAGGTGGTGGCGGGCCTGCTGCATCGCTGGAGCCGCCGCGCCAAGGGCAATTTCGTGGCGCTGAATTGCGGCACGCTGCCGGATACGGTGATCGAAAGCGAACTGTTCGGCCATGAGGCCGGCGCCTTCACCGGCGCACAGAAGAAGCGCATCGGCCGCATCGAGCATTCGAGCGGCGGCACGCTGTTTCTCGACGAGATCGAAAGCATGCCGGCCTCGACCCAGGTGCAGATGCTGCGGGTGCTGGAAATGCGCGAGGTGACGCCGCTCGGTACCAATGAAATCCGGCCGGTCGACCTGCGCGTCGTCGCCGCCGCCAAGGTCGATCTCGGCGATGCCAGCCGGCGCGGCGCCTTCCGCGAGGATCTCTACTACCGGCTCAATGTGGTGACGATCTCGATCCCGCCGCTGCGCGAACGCCGCGACGACGTCGCCCTGCTGTTCTTCTACTTCGCCGAGCGTGCAGCCGCCCGCTTCCGCCGGCAAATGCCAGCCGTGCCTGCCTCAGTGCACCGCCATCTGAGCCAGCACGACTGGCCGGGCAATGTGCGTGAACTCGCGCATTTCGCCGAGCGTTTCGTGCTTGGACTGGAGGAAGCGGCGCAAGCGCCACCTTCCGCCCCGGCGGAGCCGGATGACGCCAGCTCACTGCCGGAACGGCTGGAACGCTATGAAGCCAATGTCATCCGCGAGGCGCTTGGCCGCAATGACGGCGATGTCCGGCGCACGATTGAAGCGCTCGGCATTCCGCGCAAGACCTTCTACGACAAGCTGCAGCGGCACGGCATCGTGCGCAGCGATTTTTCCAGGTAATTCATTTTCCAGGTAATTCAGGCGTGTGGACCCGAAAGCAGGGTAGATTTTGTGAACCGGCGCAAAAAAACCGTGGCAAGTCGGCATCAGAAAGTGTTGAAGACCGCATCGGCGGCCTTCGGCACGGCGCGATCCGGTTGCGCTCGGCAGATGTTGATGATTTGTTGCCGGTCAGCGGAGAATGAATGATGCGAGAACCTGTCGGTCAAGATGAATATGGATCGACCAATCCGTTCGATCCGGACGATCTGACGAATTTGAACGCGATCGGCCCGGCCATGGGCGGCGGCAATGACTTCGAGAAATACGCCGTTGCCGTGATCATCGTCTTCGGCGCGCTGATCATTGGCGGGCTGATGGCCGCTTCCATGACCTTTGGTCACCGGAACGGCTTCCTGTTTGCGCTTGGCGGCGCAACCGCGGCCTGGATATCGGGCAATGCGCTGCTCCTCGACCGTCCCCGCATCTACGCGGCGTTCGTCGTGATCGCGGCGCTGATGCTCGTCGGGTCGACGCTTACGCTCGTCCTCTGATCAATCTCTTGTTTTGATCAGTAGCCAATCGCCTCGCCGGATGCGGCGCGGCTGTCGATGGCGCCGTTGTAGCGGGCGCCGCCGCCCTTCTCGATTTCCGCCAGGCTCTTGCCGCCGACAAGAATGCCGGCCGCCTGACCCCAGGTAGAATCCGCGAGATCGAGGTGGTAGCCCATGCCGGCCAGCAGTTTTTCAGTGTCGGGCGACAGGCCGAACGGTTCGAAATAGATCGTGTCGGGCAGCCATTGATGGTGGATGCGCGATGCGTCGATCGCCTCCTGGATGTTCATGCCGTGGTCGATGACGTTGACGATGGCTTCCAGCGTGATGGTGATGATGCGCGAGCCGCCGGGGCTGCCGATAACCATGAACGGCTTGCCGTCCTTGGCGACGATGGTCGGGCTCATCGAAGACAGCGGCGTCTTCTTCGGCTGGATGGCATTGGCCTCTCCCTGGACGAGACCGTAGAGGTTGGGCACGCCGGGCTTCTGGGTGAAATCATCCATCTCGTTGTTGAGCAGGATGCCGGTGCCGTCGGCGACCACGCCGGCGCCGAACGAACCGTTCAGCGTATAGGTGACCGCGACCGCATTGCCGTCATCGTCGATGATCGAATAGTGCGTCGTTTCCTTCGACTCGCCGAAGCCCTTCGGCATCAAATCGTGCGAGACGCCGGCGCGGAACGGGTCGATCTTGTCGCGGGTCTCCTTGGCGTAACCCTTGTCGAGCAGTTTCGAGACCGGATTGTCGACGAAATCGGGATCGCCGAGCGCCGAGTTGCGGTCCACATAGGCGTAACGCATCGCCTCGACCATGACATGCACCGTCTCGGCCGAGCCGGCGCCAAGATAGGACAGCGGGTAGCCCTCCAGCACGTTGAGGATTTCGCAGATGATGACGCCGCCCGAGCTTGGCGGGGGCGAAGAGACGATCTCGTAACCGCGATAGGTGCAGCTCACCGGTTGCAGCTCGCGTACCTTATATTGCTCGAAGTCTGCCTTGGCCAGAATGCCGCCCCTGGCGCCGCTCGCCTTGACGATGGCGCCGGCGATGGCGCCTTTGTAGAAGGCGTCGGCGCCTTTTTCGGAGATGGCGGCGAGCGAGGCTGCAAGATCGCGCTGGAGGAGACGCTCGCCGGCGCCATAGGGTTTGCCGTCCGGCTTCAGGAAGATGGCGGCGGCGGCAGGGTCCTTCGCCAGCCGTGCGGCATTGCTTGCGAATGAAGCAGCGTCGCCCTGGTCGAGGATGAAGCCATCCTTGGCATAGGCAATTGCCGGCGCCATCAAATCCTGGCGTGGCAGCGTGCCATATTTTTCACGAGCCATCTCGAACCCTGCCACGGAACCCGGTACGCCGACCGCAAGGTAGCCATCAAGGCTGGCGCCCTTCACCGGATTGCCGTCCTTGTCGAGATACATGATCTTGGTTGCCGCCAGCGGCGCGCGCTCGCGGAAATCGAGGAAGGTCGATTTGCCGTCCTTGAAGCGGATGGTCATGAACCCGCCACCGCCGATATTGCCGGCATTAGGGTAGACGACGGCGAGCGCATAGCCGACGGCGACCGCCGCATCGACGGCATTGCCGCCCTTCTTCAGCACCTCGACGCCGGCTTCCGACGCCAGATGCTGGGCGGTGACGACCATGCCGTGCTCGCCCTTCGCCGGTTGAGGCGAGGCGGCATGGAGCGCGCCGGATGGCGCGAGCGCAATTGCGAGCGAAAGGGTGACGCCAATCAGCGTCCGGCGGGTCAAGGGCATGGCGGTGCTCCAAGTGCGGTGTGCCTAGAAGAGCTACATGGAGCGGCCGAGTCCATCATCAATATGAGCGAACACATATTGGTGTTCGCCTGCCGGCGGAGGCAAGCTGATCTCCCCCCTGTGGTGGAGATTAGCCAATCTCAAACAATCCCGCCTGAACCGCCCACAACCGCCGGCCGTTCCGCCGCGACCTTCGCCCGGTAGCCCGCCGCGCGATATGCGGCGACTGGATCGATGGCGCCGCCTGTGTTCAGCCGCGCCATGGCAAGGATCGGCTCGACATCGGTGCGGTAGGCAGCTTTCAGCGTCTGCGTCGCCATCAGCGCATCATTGCCGTCCTGGAAACCCTCGAGCGCCTTGCGGTCGACCAGCAGCGCCTGCGCATAGGCGCGCTGCACCTCGACTGCCGACAGCATCAGGCTTTCGATCGGGTCGGTGACGTTGTGGCTCTGGTCGAGCATGTGGGCGGGATCGAAACCCTCGGCGCCGGAAAGCTCTGCATCAACCAGTTCGTTGAAGACCAGGAACAGCCGATAGGGATCGATCGAGCCGGCATCGAGATCGTCGTCGCCATACTTCGAATCGTTGAAATGGAAGCCGCCCAGTTTCTTGAACTGGATCAGCCGCGACACGATCATCTCGATGTTGACATTGGGCGCATGGTGGCCCAGGTCGACCAGGCAGTAGGCCTTGTCGCCCAGCTCCTTGGCGATCATGTAATTGGTGCCCCAGTCCTGCACGACCGTGGAGTAGAAAGCCGGCTCGTACATCTTGTGTTCGGTGAACAGTTTCCAGTCGGCGGGCAGTCCGGCATAGATCTCCTTCATGGCGTCGAGATAGCGCTCGAAGGCTTTGGCGAAATTGACCTGGCCGGGGAAATTCGAGCCGTCGCCGATCCACACTGTCAGCGCCCTGGACCCCAGCGTCTTGCCGATCTCGATGCATTCGAGATTGTGCTCGACGGCCTGGCGGCGCGTGCCGGCATCGGCATGCGAAAGCGAGCCGAATTTGTAGGAGAGCGTCTGATCCCTGGCATCCGAAAAGGTGTTGGAGTTCATGGCGTCGAAGCCGAGGCCGAAGCGCGAGGCGGCCTGCTTCAGCCGGTTCGGATCGGCCTTGTCCCACGGGATGTGCAACGAGACGGTCGGTGTCGCCTGCGTCAGTTGGCTGATGACGGCGCAGTCCTCGATCTTGTCGAAAATGTCGCGCGGCTCGCCGGCGCAGGGAAAACGGGCAAACCGCGTGCCGCCTGTGCCGACGCCCCAGGACGGAATGGCGACGGCGAATTTCTCGACCTTGTCGCGGATGGCATCGATGGCGATGCCGCGGCGGTCGAGGCGTTCGCCGAGAGAGGCGTAGTCGCGCTCGAGGTCGGGTTTGCGCTGGGCGTTGTGGCTGGAGACGAGATCGGCGGCGATGATGGTTTCGGACAAGTGCTATTCCTCCCAATGCGTTCAGTCAGCGCTGCCCCTCATGCGGCCCTTCGGGCCACCTTCTCCCCTTATAGTGACGGGGAGAAGAGAAGCGCTCCGCTCTTAACTCAGCGCGTAAAGCTCTGCGCGTTGCCGGCGTCGACGTTGATGATGTTGCCGGTGGATTTGGCCGACATGTCGGAGGCGAAGAAATAAATCGCTTCGGCAATGTCTTCGGGAAACACCGAGCGCTTCAGCATCGAGCGCGAGCGGTAGTGTTCTTCCAGATCGTCGGTCGACATCTTGTAGGCGGCGGCGCGCTGTTCCTTCCACTCGCCGGTCCAGATCTTCGAACCGCGCAGCACGGCGTCCGGATTCACGACATTGACCCGGATCTGGGCTTCCGCGCCTTCCAGCGCGAGGCAGCGGGCGAGATGGATTTCGGCGGCCTTGGCGGTGCAATAGGCGGCGGCGTTGGGTGACGCGGCAAGGCCGTTCTTGGAGGCGACGAAGACGGCATTGCCGCCGATCTTCTGGGCGCGAAACAGCCGGAAGGCTTCGCGCGAGACCAGGAAATAGCCGGTCGACAATATGTCCATGTTCTTGTTCCACAGCGCCAGCGTTGTCTCCTCGATCGGCGCCGAGGAGGCGAGGCCTGCGTTGGAGACGAGAATATCAATGCCGCCGAACTCGACGGCTGTCTGGGCGAAGCCGGAAATCACCTGCTCCTCCGCGGTGACGTTGATCAGCACCGGACGGACGAAGTCCTTGCCATAGGCTTTCGCCAGTTCGTCGTTGGCGTTGGCAAGTGCGGTCTCGTCGATATCGGCCAGCACGACGCAGGCGCCTTCGCGCAGCAGGCGATTGGCGGTGGCGCGGCCGATGCCGCCGGCGCCGCCGGTGACCAGCGCGATTTGGCCGGCGAGCGACTTCGGCTTCGGCATGCGCTGCAGCTTCAAATCCTCGAGCAGCCAGTATTCGATGTCGAAGGCCTCCTGCGCCGGCAGGCCGACATAGGACGAAACGGTCGAGGCCCCGCGCATGACATTGATGGCGTTGACGTAGAATTCGCCAGAGATGCGGGCGGTGGCCTTGTCGCCGGCGAAGGTGAACATGCCGACGCCGGGCATCAGGTAGACCACGGCGTTGGGGTCACGGATCGGGGGCGAGTCCGGATGCTTGCAGCTGTCGTAATAGGCCTGGTAGCCGACACGGTACTCAGCAATATCGTCGGCGAGGCGCGCAATCACGGCTTCGACGTCGGGCTTCGCTGGGTCGAACTCGATAACCAGCGGGCGGATTTTTGTGCGCAGGAAATGATCCGGGCATGAGGTGCCGAGCGCCGCCAGCGGGCGCAAATCCCTGGAGTTGACGAATTCGAGCACGGCGGCGGAATCGTCGAAATGGCCGAGCTTGTGGCTCTTCTCCGAAATCAGGCCGCGGATTCTCGGCATCAGTCTCGCCGCGATGGCGCGGCGCTCAGCGGCGTCTAGCGATTTGACGACTTCGCCGCCGAAGATGGCGAGACCCTCGGAGCGGCGCTCGAACCATTCGATCGCCTGGTTGATGACCGAGATCGTCGTCTCGTAGCACTCCTTGGGTATGTCGCCCCAGGTGAACAAGCCGTGGCTTTCGAGGATGACGCCCTTGGCCTCGGGGTGTTCGACGCAGAATTTCTCCAGCCAGAGGCCAAGTTCGAAGCCCGGCCGCTTCCACGGCAGCCAGCCGATGGCGTCACCGAATATCTCCTTGGTCAACGCCTTGGAATCCTTGGCCGCGGCAATCGCGATAATGGCATCGGGATGCATGTGATCGACGAACGGCTTCGGCACATAGGCGTGCAGCGGCGTGTCGATCGAGGCCGCGCGCGGGTTGAGGTTGAAGGTGCAGTGGGGAAGATAGCCCACCATCTCGTCCTCATGCGCGACGCCACGATAGAGGCCTTTCAGCGCCTGCAGTTTGTCCATGTAGAGCGTGGCGAAACCGTCCAGCTTGATCGAGGCGCTGTCGCCGCCCGAGCCCTTGACCCATAGCACTTCGACTTCGGCGCCGGAGAGCGGGTCCTTCTGCCGGATCTTGGACGAGGTGTTGCCGCCGCCATAATTGGTGACACGCTTGTCGGAGCCGAGCGTGTTGGAGCGATAGACCAGAAGCTCAGGCTCGCTCAGCCCCTTGGCTTTCGCATCGTCCCAAAGGTTGGCAAGGCGCGAGCCGGAGCGCTTGTCGAGCATGATTATCCTCCCTGGGACGCAAAAGGCGCGGTCCATTTTGCCGGAAATGTCTACGCAAGCATCTCGGTTGTCAATCATAAACGATCAAGATCGATCATATTGCACTGCACAATGAAATTATATGATCGGAAATGATTGACACTGCTTGTTTTCTAGTGCCTCATGACCAGGCAGGGAGGAACCATGCACGAAAAAGAGCGCCACAGGATCATTCTGTCCGCCGTCCAGGAAAAGCCTGTGGTGACGGTGCAGGAGATGGTCGACCTGACGGACTCCTCCGAGGCGACGATCCGGCGCGATATCGCGGCTCTTCATGTGCAAAAGCGCCTGCGCCGCGTGCGCGGCGGCGCCGAAGCGATCTCGCCACCGCAGTTCATCGGCCTCGCCGGCCGGCCCTTTTCCGTCAACGAAACGCTTAATGCTTCGCAGAAGCGCGCGATTGCGCGCGAAGCGGTGGAGCTGTGCAAGGACGGCGAGCCGATCATCATCAATGGCGGCACCACCACCTTCCAGATGGTGCATTTCCTGACCGGACGCCGCATGCCGATCTTCACCAATTCGTTCCCCATCGCCGAGCATCTGCTCAAGCATTCGAAGAACACCGTCATGCTGTCGGGCGGCACCATCTACCGCGAGCAGAACATCATCCTCTCGCCCTTCGACAATGACGTGACGCGTAATTTCTACGCGCGCCGCATGTTCATGGGCGCTCAAGGGCTCGGGCCGCTTGGCCTGATGGAAGGCGACCCGCTGCTGATCCAGGCGGAGCAGAAACTGATCGACCAGGCCGACGAACTGGTGGTGCTGGTCGACTCATCGAAATTCCGCCAGCGCTCGAGCCTGATCCTGTGCGGGCTCAAGCGCATCGCCACCGTCATCACCGATGACGGCATCGAGGATCGCGAAGCCAACATGCTGGAGGCCGCGGGTGTGACGCTGATCGTCGCCCGCAAGTCGGCAAAGGAAGAATCCTCGCTGCAGGCCTGAGGCCAACCGCAGCGACGATGGAATGCAACGCTCAAGGGAGGAAATACGATGAGCTTTCTGAAGAAATTGATGGTGACGGCCGCGTTCTCGGCCGCCATGTTCGTGAATGCCGCCTATGCCGAGAACGTCAAGATCGCGCTGGTGGTGAAGTCGCTCGGCAACGGCTTCTTCGACGCCGCCAACAAGGGCGCCGAAGAGGCGGCCAAGGAACTCGGCGATGTCGACATCATCTACACCGGCCCGACCAAGGCGACCGCCGAAGCGCAGATCGAAGTGGTCAATTCGCTGATCGCGCAGAAGGTCAACGCCATTGCGATTTCGGCCAATGACGCCGACGCGCTAGTGCCGGTGCTGAAGAAGGCGATGGAGCGCGGCATCACCGTCATCTCGTGGGATTCGGGCGTCGCCAAGGAAGGCCGCCAGTTGCACCTCAACCCGTCCGACACCGGCCTGATCGGCGAGACCATCATCAAGCTTGCCGCCGACTATCTGCCGGAAGGCGGCGAAGTCGCCATTCTGTCGGCTTCGTCCACCGCGACCAACCAGAACGCCTGGATCGACGCGGCCAAGAAAATCCTGCCGGAAAAATTCCCCAAGATCAAACTCGTCGCCACCGTCTACGGCGATGACGATTCGGCCAAGAGCACCGACGAAGCCAAGGGCCTGCTGAAATCCTATCCGAACCTCAAGGCGATCATCGCGCCGACCACCGTCGGCGTCGTTGCCGCTGCCCAGGTCGTCACCGACGCGAACCTGATCGGCAAGGTCAATGTCACCGGTCTCGCGCTGCCGTCGGAGTTCAAGAAGTTCATCGACAACGGTTCCAGCCAGGCGGTTGCCCTCTGGAATCCGATCGACCTCGGCTACTCCGCCGTCTACCTCGCTCATGATCTGGCGGTGAAGAAGGAAGAGGCAAAGCCGGGCGCAACGCTGTCGATCGGCCGCGTCGGCAAGGTCACGCTCGACGACAGCAACTCGGCTGCGATGGCTCCGCCCTTCCAGTTCGACAAGTCCAACATCGAAAAGTTCTCCAAGATCTATTGATCTCGGACGTCTCGGACCAAGCGCGGCGGGACCAAAATCCCGCCGCGACTTTAAACGGACCTTGTTTCAGGGCTTGATACGGATATGGACACGACAGCCCAGCACGGCAATGCGAAGGAGGAGCCCACGGGTCCTGCCCCGCGCCTGACGCTGTCCGGCGTCTCCAAAAGCTTTCCCGGCGTGCGCGCGCTGCACAATGTCAGCCTGTCGCTTTACCCCGGCCAGGTTACGGCGCTGATCGGTGAAAACGGCGCCGGCAAGTCGACGCTGGTCAAGATCATGACCGGCATCTACCAGCCGGACGCCGGCACGATCAGCATTGACGGCCAGGCCGTCACCCTGCCCAGCGCGCATGCCGCCTTCGGCCACGGCGTCACTGCCATTCATCAGGAAACCGTGCTGTTCGACGATCTGAGCGTCACCGAAAACATTTTTCTCGGCCATGCGCCGCGCACGCGGCTAGGCACCATCGACTGGCGCACCATGCGAAAACACGCGCGCGAAGTGCTCGACACCATGCATGCCGGCCATATCGACGCCGATGCGCGGCTGAAAGACCTCGGCATCGCCAACAAGCATCTGGTAGCGGTTGCTCGCGCGATGTCGATCGATGCGCAGATCGTCATCATGGATGAGCCGACCGCAGCCCTTTCGATGAAGGAGATCGAGGAGCTTTTCCTGCTGATCGAATTCCTCAAGCAGGAAGGCAAGGCGATCCTGTTCATCAGCCACAAGTTCGACGAGATCTATCGGATCGCCGATCGCTACACCGTGTTCCGCGACGGCGAGATGGTTGGCGAGGGCCTTATCAAGGATACCGGCCAGAGCCAGATCGTGCGCATGATGGTCGGCCGCTCGGTCGATCACATCTTTCCGCAACGCAAGGCCGAGATCGGCGCGCCGGTGCTGTCGGTCGCTGGCCTTTCGCACCCGACCGAATTCAACGACATCGGCTTCGAACTGCACAAGGGCGAGATCCTCGGTTTCTACGGCCTTGTCGGCGCCGGGCGGTCAGAGGTGATGCAGGCGATATCGGGCATCACCCGCATATCGGGTGGAACGATCACGCTGGAAGGCAAGACGATCACGCCGAAATCGGCGGCGGATTCCATCGAAGCCGGCATCGTCTACGTGCCGGAGGAACGCGGCAAGCAGGGCGTGGTGATCGGCCTGCCGATCTTCCAAAACGTCTCGCTTCCCTCGCTCAAGCGCACCTCCAAATCCGGCCTGCTGCGATTGTCGGACGAATTCGCGCTCGCCCGCTCCTACACCGAGCGGCTAGACCTGCGCGCCTCGTCGCTGAGCCAGGATGTCGGCACGCTGTCGGGCGGCAACCAGCAGAAGATCGTCATCGCCAAATGGCTGGCGACAGCGCCCAAGGTGATCATCCTGGACGAGCCGACCAAGGGCATCGACATCGGCTCCAAGGCCGCCGTGCACGGCTTCATGGCGGAGCTCGTCGCGCAGGGCCTGTCGGTGATCATGGTGTCGTCGGAACTGCCGGAGATTCTGGGCATGTCCGACCGCGTCGTCGTCATGCGCGAAGGGCTGGTTGCGGCGGTCTACGATAGTAAGGGGCTGGACGCCGAAACGCTGGTCCGGACGGCAGCGGGGATCGCGGCATGAAGGCTCTCCTGAAATTCCGCGAGATCTGGCTGGCAGCGGCGATCGTCGTTTTGATTGCTCTGATCTCGACGCGCTTCCCGGCCTTTGCCGACCCCGGCAATCTCGCCCAGGTGTTCAACGACACCTCGATCCTGATGATCCTGGCGCTGGGACAGATGGTCGTCATCCTGACCCGCTCGATCGACCTGTCGATGGCCTCCAACCTGTGCTTCACCGGCATGGTGGTGGCGATGCTGAACGCCGCACATCCGGCGATCCCGATCCCGCTGCTGATCGTCATTGCGCTGGCCGTCGGACTGGTGCTCGGCGCCATCAACGGCCTGCTGGTGTGGCGGCTGAACATCCCTTCGATCGTGGTGACATTGGGCACGCTCACCATCTATCGCGGCGCCACCTTCGTCCTCTCCGGCGGCGCCTGGGTCAATGCCGACAAGATGAGCCCGGACTTCATCGGCTTCCAGCGCGCAGCTTTCCTGGGCATTCCGGTTCTGTCCTGGATCGCCATACTGGTCATCGCGCTGTTCTTCGTGGTGATGACGCGAACCGCGCTTGGCCGTTCGATCTATGCCATCGGCGTCAACCCGACGGCGTCGGTCTATGCCGGCATCGATGTCGGCCGAACCAAATTCATCGTCTTCTGCATTTCCGGCATGATCGGCGGGCTCGCCGGTTATCTCTGGATTTCTCGTTATGTCATCGCCTCGGTCGAGGTCGCCAATGGCTATGAACTCAATATCATCGCCGCCTGCGTCATCGGCGGCATTTCGATTGCCGGCGGCATCGGCTCGGTCGGGGGCGCGGTGTTAGGGGCGCTGTTCCTCGGCATCATCTCCAACGCACTGCCGGTGATCAACATCTCGCCCTTCTGGCAGATGGCGATTTCAGGCAGCGCCATCATCCTGGCCGTCGTGCTCAACGCGCGCGGCGAACGCCAGCAGGGGCGGATCATTCTGAGGAAGGCGGAGGCGGCATGACCGACACCCCCGCCCCGCGCCACATTCCCGACCGGCTCGACAAGCCGCTCTCTTCAGCGATCTTTTCCTGGGAAGCGCTGCTGGTCTTCGTGGCGGTCGCCATCTTCGCCATCAACAGCTTCGCATCGCCCTATTTCCTCGATGCCTATTCGCTGTCGGACCTGACCTTCAATTTCACCGAGAAAGGCCTGATCGCCTTCGCCATGGCGCTGCTGATCATTTCGGGCGAGATCGACCTGTCGGTCGCCGCCATCATCGCGCTCGCCTCGACCATGATGGGCATGGCGGTACAGGCCGGCGCCGACACGCCGGTGCTGGTGGCTATCGGCATCGTCGTCGGGCTCGGTTGCGGCGCCTTCAACGGCCTGTTGGTGACGAGGCTCGGCCTGCCGTCCATCGTCGTTACCATCGGCACGATGAGCCTGTTTCGCGGCATTGCCTTCATCATCCTCGGTGACCAGGCCTACAAGGGCTATCCCGAGAGCTTCGCCTTCTTCGGCCAGGGTTACGTCTGGTGGGTGGTGTCGTTCGAACTGGTGCTCTTCCTCATCGCGGCCGTCGCCTACTGGTTCCTGCTGCATCGCACCAGCTTCGGCCGCCGTGTCTTTGCCATCGGCAACAATCCGGTCGCGGCACAGTTTTCCGGCGTTCGCGTCGGCCGCATCAAATTCATCCTGTTTTGCCTGACAGGGCTGATGGCCGGCATCGCCTCGGTGCTGATCACCTCGCGGCTCGGCTCGACGCGACCGTCCATCGCGCAGGGTTACGAGCTTGAGGTCATCACGATGGTGGTGCTGGGCGGCGTCAGCATTCTGGGTGGCTCCGGCAGCATTGTTGGCGTCGTGCTCGCCGCCTTTATCATGGGGCTGGTGACCTTCGGCCTCGGCCTGCTGAACGTGCCCGGCATCGTCATGTCGATCTTCATCGGCCTGCTCTTGATCGTCGTCATCGCGCTGCCGATCGTCTGGCGACAGCTGCGTGGTAACAGCTGATGCCTGAGAAATACGCCTTCAAGATGCAGCTCAAACCCGGCATGAAAGCCGAGTACAAAAAGCGCCACGATGAGATCTGGCCGTCGCTGGTGGCGCTGCTGAGAGAGGCCGGCGTCGCCGATTATTCGATCGATCTCGATGAAGACACCAACATCCTGTTCGGCGTGCTGTGGCGGCGCGACGACCATGGCATGGCCGACCTGCCGAAGCACCCGGTGATGCAGCGCTGGTGGGCGCACATGGCCGACATCATGGAGACCAGCCGGACAACCAACCGGTGGCCATCCCCCTGGAAACAATGTTCCATATGGCATGAGTGCGCTGCGCCACATCGCCGTCATCGACATCGGCAAGACCAACGCCAAGGTGGCGCTGGTCGATCTCGTCACGCTGAGCGAAGTGGGGTTGCGCCGCATGGCGAACGCGCCGCTGCGGCAAGCGCCCTACCCGCATCACGATGTCGAGTCGCTGTGGAGGTTCATCCTCAACAGCCTTGCCAGCCTCAACCGCGAACAGCGTATCGAAGCGATTTCGATCACCACGCATGGTGCGACCGGCGTGCTGGTCGACGCAGCGGGCGAACTGGTGCTGCCTGTCCTCGACTATGAGTTCGACGGCCCCGACAGGCTGGCTACAGAGTATAGTGCGATCCGTCCGCCCTTCATTGAGACTGGGACGCCGCGCCTGCCGCTCGGCCTCAATCTCGGTGCGCAATTCTTCTGGCTTGAGAAGCGTTTTCCCACCGAATTCGCCAGGGCCGCCGCGATGCTGATGTATCCGCAATACTGGGCGCTGCGCCTGACCGGCGTTGCCGCCAACGAGGTGACCTCGCTCGGCTGCCACACCGATCTGTGGAGCCCTTGGGAGGCGGACTTTTCCTCGATGGTCGACAGGCTGGATTGGCGCAGGCTGATGGCGCCGGTGCGGCCGGCAAGGGACCAGCTCGGCCCGATCCTGCCGGCGCTTGCCGCGCGCACCGGGCTCGATCCGCAGACCCCGGTTTTCTGCGGACTGCACGATTCCAACGCCTCCCTATTGCCGCATCTTCTGTCCGACGAGCCGCCCTTCTCGGTCGTCTCGACCGGCACCTGGGTGGTATCGATGGCGGTCGGCGGCAGAGAGATTGCGCTCGATGCTGCGCGCGACACGCTGGTCAATGTCAGCGCGCTGGGCGACCCCGTGCCCTCGGCGCGTTTCATGGGTGGCCGTGAGTTTTCCCAGCTGACCAAGGACAAGCCGCAGGACTGCAGCGGCAGCGAGGTGCTGGCCGTTCTGACAAAAAAGATGCTGCTTTTGCCTTCTACCCAGCAGGGATCAGGACCGTTCCCGCACCATGCCGCGGCATGGCTTGGTGCCGAGGGCATCAGCAAAGGCGAGCGGTTCGCCGCCATTTCCTTCTATCTAGCACTGATGACGGCGACCTGCCTCGAGCTGATCGGCGCCGACGGCCCGACCACCGTGGAAGGACCGTTTGCTCGCAACCGGCTCTTTGTCGGCATGCTGGCGGCAGCGACCGCGCGCATCGTCATCGCCTCCGAGGCGGCCACCGGCACCAGCATCGGCGCGGCACTGCTCGCATCCGATCAGCCAGTGACGCACGGCAAGGGCGAAAGAATTGAGCCGCAGACCGACCCGGTCTGGGCGGCCTATGTCACCGCGTGGCGCGCGGCAGTCGACGCGCAAGGCTGATCACAAAATCCGCTTGCCAAAGGCCGACATGACGAAGTTGATGGCGTCGGCGCCGATCCGCGGCTCCAGACCGGCGGTCAGCCCGGAAACATCCATCGACAGCAGACCGCCGGACAGCGAGATCGCCTCCATTGCCTGATGCGTCTCGCGCACCGTCAGCCCGCCCGAGCCCGCAGCCCAGCCGGCGAATTCGGTCGCCGTCGGCGAATAGCTGAGATGGAAGCCTTGCGTGCCCGAGGTGGCGATGCGGATCGCCTCGTGCATGAGGTCGCGCATGCCCATGGCGTCGATGTCGGTCATGGTGAAGGCCGACGATGACGACATTTTCCGGCGACAGCTGCGGCTGCAGCGCGCCGGGCTTGTGATCGAGACCGAGCGCGCGGGCCAGCACCGAGACTTCAGGCATGTCTTCGGCCTCCTCGTCCTCGGGCATCAGGGCGGCGAGGGAATCGATCCAGATCAGGCCGAAGGAATGCGTGGCGCGCGCCGTTGCGGTCAGCGCCTTGTGGGCGATACGGCGATCTGCGCCGGCGGCGAGACGGACGAGGCCCGAGGGCGGCCGCTCGACGTCGGCGAGTTCGACCACGTCGAAATTCATTGCCTCCAGCCGCGCGCCGGTTCCCTCGCGGGCGATAATCCCGCCGGCTTCCGGTTCGGCCGAGATCGACACCATCTTGCGGCCGGAGAAATCCGCGACGTCGTGCATCGGCGCCTTCTCGACATATTCCGAGGTCATCGCCAGAAGCATGGCGCCATAATTCATGCGGAAGGCGACACGGTCGCCGACGGTAGGCCGCGGATCGGCATCCTGCACATCGAGCAGCAGATGGTCGCTGGAAGCGCCGAGCACCCTCACCCCCTTGGCGATCGGCGTCAGCCCTTCGACCAGCACGTCCTCGCGGCCTATATTGGCGATGGCGCGCAGCCGGTCGCCCTCGTCGGCGAAGACCGGCTGGTTGCCGAAGGCGTCGTAGCCGGATGTGCCGATCGGCCGCGAAGGCTTGAGTTTGACCTCGATGATGTCGCTGGTCAGCCGGCAGGCATCGGGTTCGAGTTCGGGCCACGGCACGTCGCGAAAGGTTTCGACACCGCCTTGCAGGATCGCCTCGCCCACGCGCAGATTGTTGATGCCGGGCGGCAGCTTGCCTTCGAGCAGCAGCGTCAGCGATGACGAGGCGCCGCCGGAAATGAAGTCGAGGCTTTTGCCGGACAGGCGCTCGGTTTTGTAGGCATGGGCGACGAGTTGGCCAAGGTTCTCCGGCGTCGGCATTATGGCGCCGAAGCAGCCGAGATTGGTGCCGATGCCGGCGATGCGCACGCCCTTGAATTGTAGGATCTGCTCGACGGTGGGGATCAGGTCGCTTGGCCAGATGCCTTCGCGGAGATCGCCGAGATCGATCATCAGCATGATATCGTGGACGCGGCCCATGCGCTCGGCAATGCGCGATATCTCGCGGATGGTGGTCAGTTCCGACTGCAGGCTGATGTCGACGGTGCGCACGACCTCCTCTACGCGCGCCATGGGCGGGCTGCGCAGCAGCATGACCGGCGCATTGATGCCGCTGTCGCGCAGCCGGCGGATGTTTTCGAAGCGCGATTCCGCGATGCCGGCAACACCGCCGCGCAGCATGGCCCGCGCCACTTGCGGCATGCCGCATGTGCCCTTCGTAACTCCGAACACCTTGATGCCGGACAGCGCGCAGCGCTCGACGATGGTGCGGGCGTTGCGCTCGATGCGGCCAAGGTCGATAGCGACTTGCGGTCCCGACATTTCGTCACTCAGGGTTTGTAGAATCTGTCAGCCAGATGCATCTTCCAGATCGTCGTACGATATTTGTCAAACTTTGCGCAGTGACGGCCTCAATGTTGGAAACCAGAGCAATTGTATGTGGGCACGTCTTTCGATCGGAGAGGCCGGTGACGCTGGTCGTTCATCATTTCGATGGTGAGTGGCAACTGACCTGCGGCGAACATGATCATCCCGCGGACTGTGGAGATTTCGAAGTTATCGGTCTCGGCCATTTGACCTCCAGGCAGGAAAACTTGGCACAGATTGGCCAGCTTGAGCGCGGATGGCTTGCCGAATGGGTGCACGGCGAATGGACTCGATGCCAACACGACGACTAGAGCTCCCTCAGTTCCCGTAGACCAGCCCTTGCGGGTCGATCTCCGGCTTGCGGCCGGCGACGAGGTCGGCCAGGAACTTGCCCGAGCCGCAGGCCATGGTCCAGCCGACATGGCCGTGGCCGGTGTCGAGGTAAAGGTTCTTGTATTTCGCCTTGCCGATGACCGGCACCGAGTTGGGCATCATCGGCCGCAGACCTGCCCACAACAGCGCCTTCTTCTCGTCGAAAGCGCCAGGGAAAAGGTCTTTGCCGGTGCTCAGCATAGACTTGAAGTCGCTGGGCTTGAAGCTGCGGTCGAAGCCGGTGAACTCGGCTGTCGAGGACATGCGCAGGCGGTTTCCGAGCCTGGAGTAACCAACCAGCCGGTCCTCGTCGGCGCCGCCCATGGTCGGTCCCTTGCTCTCGTCCTCCAGCGGGATGGTCGCGCTATAGCCTTTAACCGGATAGACGGGCAGGTCGATACCGTAGCGGCGGCCGATCAGGCCGCTCTCGGGGCCCATGGCGATGACGACGGCGTCGCCCGTCACCGGGCCGGCCGATGTCATGACCGCACGCACCCAGTCGCCCTCTATGTCGAGCCCCTCGATCGTGGTGTCGAACAGGAATCTGACGCCAAGCTTTTCGGCCGCATAGGCGGCGAGCCCGTCGACGAATATCCTGGAATCCCCGGTCTGGTCGATCGGCGAATAAACGCCGCCGGCGATCTTTTCCTTCACGCCCGCGAGCCCGGGCTCAAGTTCGACCAGCCGGTCGCGGCCCACGATCTCGATCGGCAGGCCATGCTTCGCCAGAAACTGGTAGTTGTCGGTGCCGGTGTCGAGGCTGTGCTGCGAGCGGAAGAAATAAAGAATGCCCTTCTTGCGCTCGTCATAGTGGATGCCGGTGGCGTCGGAGAGCGCGTTGATGCAGTCGCGCGAATAGAGCGCCAGGCGCAGTTTGACCTGGCTGTTGGCGCGCAGCCGGGCCACGGTGCACTGGCGCAGGAAACGCAGGCTCCAGGCGAGGAAATAAGGATCGAAGCGCAGCCTGACCTTGATGCCGAGATCATGGTTCCAGAGAGCGCGCAGGAAGGTCTTCAGCGCCGCCGGCGAGGCCCAGGCGGTGGCGTCGCCCGGCGACACCAGACCGGCATTGGACTGGCTGGTGCCGCGCGCCGGCGCCGGATGGCGCTCGATAACGGTGACCTCATGGCCGTCGGCGGCCAGATAATACGCGGCCGCGGTGCCGACAACACCGGCTCCAAGCACCGTTATCTTCATGCCACCCCCTCTTCGCGGCACAGCGCCTCCACGCCGCACCGCCATTGCTTCAATAGCGCTTCGCCGCGCGCCTTGCGAGCCCTCGGAAGTGCCCGGCTCAGCCTCGCGCGGAGTTCTTGCCGGTGAGGATACGCTCCCAGGCGAGCGCATCGGCGACGATCTGGTCGAGGTCGTCGCGTTGCGGGGTCCAGCCGAGTTCGGCGCGTGCAAGGTCCGAATTGGCAACCACGGCGGCGGCGTCGCCGGGGCGCCGGTCGCCCATCTTGACCTCGAAATCCCGGCCGAAGGCGCGCCGCACGCTGTCGATGACCTCGAGCACCGAATAGCCGTGGCTGTAGCCGCAATTGGCGACGAGGCTGCCGCCGCCGGCGCGCAGGCGCCGCAGCGCCAGCCGGTGGGCCGCGGCCAGGTCGCTGACATGGATATAATCGCGCATGCAGGTGCCGTCCGGCGTCGGATAATCGGTGCCGAACACCTGCATGAATGGGCGTTTGCCGAGCGCGGTCTCGCAGGCGACCTTGATCAGATGCGTGGCGCCAGGCGTCGACTGCCCCGTCCGGCCCCTGGGATCGGCGCCGGCGACGTTGAAGTAGCGAAGCGCCGTGTAGCGCAAGGGATGCGCAAGCGCTGCATCGCGCAGCATCCATTCGCTCATCAGCTTGGACAGGCCGTAGGGCGATTCCGGCGCCAGGCGGGCATCCTCGCGCACCGGCTCCAGGCCGGCGCCGCCATAGACGGCGGCGGTCGAGGAGAAAATGAAATGCGGCACGCCCTCGCGCACGGCGGTTTCGATCAGCGTGCGGGTCTTGGAGGTGTTGTTCTCGTAATAGGCGAGCGGATCGGCAACCGATTCCGGCACCACGATGGAACCGGCGAAGTGGATGATCGCGTCGACCTTGTTATCCCGGATGATCTGGCCGACCAATTCCCTATCGGCGACATCGCCGACGACAAGCTTGGCTTCCGGCGCTACCGCCCATTCGAAGCCCGTGGAAAGGCGGTCGAGAACGACGACGCTCTCGCCGGCATCCAGCAGTTCCCAGACCATGTGGCTGCCGATATAGCCGGCGCCGCCCGTTACCAAAACCGTCATCCGCGTCCTCTTTTACTCATGATTTATCGGAAACTGTCTCAATCACCGCCTTACTGGAAAGCCTGCGGCAAGGCCATTAGAAACGCCTGAATGTTAAATCCGTAACAGTCTCACCGGCCTGTGGCATCGTACGGAAACAAAATTGATCCACATCAAGGGAATAGGCCACGATCTGGCATCGTTAGGAACAGGCTTGGGGCGTGGCATTTTGACCAAAACGGCCCGGTGGACGACGAATGGGCCAACGATTATGATCCCGCGCAAAACTGGGAAGGCGACATGAACTATCAGCGGTTCTTCGAGGAAGCGATCGACCAGCTCCACGCCGAGCGGCGCTACCGGGTTTTCGCCGATCTCGAGCGCATTGTCGGCAAGTTTCCGCGCGCCATCTGTCGTTCAAACGGTCGCGCCGAGGAAATCACCGTCTGGTGCTCCAACGACTATCTCGGCATGGGCCAGAACCCCGATGTCATTGCCGCGTTCCAGAACGCGGCCGGCAAGATGGGTTCGGGCGCCGGCGGCACCCGCAACATTTCCGGCACCTCGAACCCGCTCGTCGAGCTCGAGCTGGAACTGGCCGACCTGCACGACAAGGAAGCGGCGCTGGTCTTCACCTCCGGCTTCGTCTCCAACGAGGCCTCGATCTCGACCATTGCGCGGCTTTTGCCCAATTGCCTGATCATTTCGGACGAGTTGAACCATGCCTCGATGATCGAAGGCGTACGGCGCTCGGGCGCCGAAAAGAAGATTTTCCGCCACAACGACGTCGCGCATCTCGAAAGCCTGCTGCAGGTGGCGGGCCGCGAACGCGCCAAGCTGATCGTGTTCGAGAGCGTCTATTCGATGGATGGCGACATCGCGCCGATCAAGCAGATCGTCGAACTGGCCGAACGCTACAACGCCATGACCTATATTGACGAGGTCCATGCCGTCGGCATGTACGGACCGCGCGGCGGCGGCATCACCGAGCGCGAGGGGCTGGCCGACCGCATCGACATCATCGAAGGCACGCTGGCCAAGGCGTTCGGCACGCTGGGCGGCTATATCGCCGGCAACAGCGCAGTCATCGACGCGGTACGCTCCTATGCGCCGGGCTTCATCTTCACCACGGCGCTGCCGCCGGCCATCGCCGCCGCCGCCACCACGTCCATCCGCCACCTCAAGCGGTCGCAAGCCGAGCGCGATGCGCAACAGCGCCAGGCGTCGCGGACCAAGGAGGTTCTGTCTGCAGCCGGCCTGCCGGTGATGGAATCGCCGACACACATCGTGCCGGTGCTGGTCGGTGACCCCGAACTCTGCAAGATGGCCAGCGACCGTCTGCTCGGCGTACACGGCATCTACATCCAGCCGATCAACTATCCGACCGTGCCGCGCGGCACCGAGCGGCTGCGCATCACCCCGACGCCGTTCCATACCGATGCGCTGATTGCGGGACTTCAGGACGCGCTGATCGAGACATGGGATGCGCTCGGCATTCCCTACGGCTCCGCCGGACGGCCCACTGTCGCCAAGAGCGACCGGATTGTGCCGCTGCTGGTGCCGAAGTCGGGCGGCTGAAGCCGCCGGCCATTTATCTCAAACCGTCCTCATCCATCCCGCCAAGCGATGTGCCGCTTCCTCGAGCTGGTCGAGGCGGCGGTGGAAGCAGAGGCGCAAAAACGCCTCTCCGCCAGGGCCGAAGGCGGTGCCCGGCGCCAGGCCGACATTGGCCTTGTCGACGATGTCGAAAGCAGCCCGGCGCGGATCGGTGATGCCGTCGACCGTGAAAAACAAATAGAACGCGCCTTGCGGCACGGTGAAGCGCGCTTTGCCGGTTGCGCCGAGAATATCGCAGACCAGGTCGCGCGCTTTCCTGGCGCGCTCCACCTGCTCGACGATGAAGGCATCACCGTGGTCCAGCGCCGCGACGGCGCCGCGCTGCATGAACTGGGCGACGCCTGAGGTCGAATACTGGATCAGGTTCTCGAACACCTGCTGCAGCTCGGGATGGGTCTTGATCCAGCCGACGCGCCAGCCGGTCATCGCCCAGTTCTTGGAAAAGGAGTTGACGAACAGGATGCGGTCTTCCGCGGTCGAAATGTCGAGGAAGGACGGCGCACGGCCGTGGCCGTAGTGGAACAGCGAATAGATCTCGTCGGCGATGATCCACAGACCCTTTTGGCGGGCGAGATTCAGGATCGCCTGCAGCGTTTCCTTATCGGCCGTCCAGCCGGTGGGGTTCGATGGCGTGTTGACGAACAGCGCCTTAGTGCGCGGCGTGACCGCGGCTGCAATCTTGTCGACATCGCAGGACCAGCCATTGCCCGACTGGTCGAGCGTGACCGCAACCGGGGTAGCGCCGGAAATACCGGCGGCGGCGGCGAAATTCGGCCAGGCCGGGGAGAGATAGACCACCTCGTCGCCGCTGCCGGCGACCGCGGCTAATGCCAACTGAATGGCATGCATGCCGGAACCGGTGGCGATGAATTCCTCTTCGGCGAAGCTCTTGCCGAAATGCCTGGCATAGTAGCGAGAAAGCGCTTGCCTCAGCTCCGGAATGCCTTTCTGCCAGGTATAGAAGGTCTCGCCATTGGCGAGCCCCTTGGCGGCGGCTTCCGAAATGAAGGCGGGCGTCGGCAAATCGCCTTCACCGGCCCAGAGCGGGATCATGCCCTCGCGCGTACGGCCGTAATTGACGACGGCGACAATGCCGCTTTCGGGGGCGGCCACCGCTTCGGCGCGCAAGCTATCGATCAGGGTCATGAACAGGTCCGTTTTGATGTCTGCTTTGATGCATGTCATTATCCAGAACCGCTGCGCACTTATGGGCGACATGCATTGGCGGATGCTCTTAGCAGATGCGGCAACAGAAAACCCCGGCCGCGAACGACCGGGGTTTTGGTCCAGAAATCTGGCCTTGTCTATTTCCTGGCGAGGAGATCGCGAATTTCGGTGAGCAGTGCGACGTCAGCCGGCGGCGGAGCCGCAGGTGCGGCCGGCTTCTCGCGCTCGAGCCGCTTGCGCATGTTGTTCACGGCCTTGACCATAAGGAAGATGATGAAAGCCAGGATGACGAAATTCAGCGCCACGGTGATAAAATTGCCGTAGGCGAACACCGCGCCTTCCTTACGCGCGTCGGCAAGATTGGTCGAATGCACTGTTGATGAGAGGCCTATGAAGTAGTTGGAAAAGTCGACGCCACCAAGTGCGCCGATGAAAGGCATGATGATGTCATTGACAAGAGAATCGACGATCTTGCTGAAGGCCGCGCCGATGATGACGCCGACCGCAAGGTCCATCACATTTCCTTTGGAAATGAATTCCTGGAATTCTTTCAGCATTCGACCCTCCTTGTCATGACGGACCGCGCTGCCGCCGTCCCTCCGGCGTCGGCCCGTGCGCACCATAACAAAAACCTGCGGTTGCAACAGAAGCAAAAGCTGGAAAACACCGCTTTCTCCTTACCTTGGGTCACGGTTCGACAGGGCGGCGTCGCGGCTATGCGCCGGAAAGCCGCGATGGACTTGACCTTAGAGCTGTGATTGCCTCTGGGCAGGCCGGGGTGAAAGCTGGCCGAGGAGGATTTTCGGGCCGTGCAGGGCTGGTTCATCGTCATCATTGCCGTCGCCTATGTGACGCTGCTGTTCGCCATCGCTAGCCTTGGCGACCGGCGGTCGACGGCGTCGGGACCCGGCCACGCCCGGCCCTTCATCTATGCACTCAGCCTCGCCATCTACTGCACCTCCTGGACCTTTTTCGGTTCGGTCGGCCTGTCCTCCGAGCGCGGCCTCGAATTTCTCGGCATCTATACCGGCCCGGTGCTGGTGTTCGTGTTCGGCTTTCCGCTGCTCAATCGCATCGTGCGGCTGGCCAAGAGCGAGAAGATCACCTCGATCGCCGACTTCCTGGGCGCCCGCTATGGCAAGAGCTTTGCCGTCTCGGCGATCGCCACGCTGATCGCCACCATCGGCGCGGTGCCCTATATCGCACTGCAATTGAAGGCGATCTCCGGTTCGGTCGGCCTGATGGTCGAGCATTATACGGGATCGCCGCCCTCCTTCGATCCCTTCGTCAGCGACATCTCGCTGGTGGTGGCCATGCTCTTGGCGCTGTTTGCGGTGCTGTTCGGCACCCGCCATGCCGACGCCACCGAGCACCAGGACGGGCTGGTGCTGGCGGTGGCGGTCGAAACCGTGGTCAAGCTCGCCGCCTTCCTGGCGATCGGCCTGATGGTCACCTTCCTGATCTTCGGTGGCCCGGGCGACATGATCGACAAGCTGGCCGAAAACAGCCAGGTGCGGCAAGCCATGGGCTACAACACCTCGCTCGCCACCTGGCTGGTGCTGACTTGCCTGAGCGGCTTTGCCATCATCATGCTGCCGCGCCAGTTCTACGTCACCATCGTCGAGAACCGCGGCGAGGCCGAACTGCGCACCGCGACCTGGGTGTTTCCGCTCTATCTCGTGGCGATAAACCTGTTCGTGCTGCCGATCGCCTTCGCCGGCCTGGCGCTGGTCGGCGCCAAAACCACCAGTGACCTCTATGTGCTGGCGCTGCCCTTGTTCGGCGGCCATGACTTCCTCGCCATGGCCGCCTTCATCGGTGGGCTGTCGGCGGCGACCGCCATGGTGATCGTCGAAAGCGTGGCGCTGTCGATCATGATCTCCAACGACCTCGTCATCCCGCTGTTCGTGCGCCGCCTGCTCAAGACCACGACCTCGGAGAATGAGGATTGGTCGACGCTGATCCTCAACGTGCGGCGCGGCGCCATCTTCATCCTGTTGTTCATCGCCTTCCTCTACTACCGCGAGAGCACCAACTCGGCGCGGCTGTCGTCGATCGGGCTGATGTCGTTCGCGGCAATCGCCCAGTTCGCGCCGGCGCTGATCGGCGGGCTGATCTGGCGCGGCGCCAATGGCCGCGGCGCGGCCCTTGGCATGGTCGCCGGCATCCTCGTCTGGGGCTATACGCTGCTTTTGCCGTCGCTCTCGGCAGCCGACGCGGACATCGTCGTGCAAGGGTTGTTCGGTTTCGAGGCGCTGCGGCCGCAGGCTCTGTTCGGCACCGTCGCCGAGCCGTTGAACCACGGCGTGCTCTGGAGCCTGTCGGTCAACACGCTGTTCTTCGTGCTCGGCTCGCTGTCGCGCGCGTCAGTGCCGCTGGAGCGGATCCAGGCGTCGATCTTCGTGCCGCGCGAATCCGGCCCGATGCCCAGCCTGCGCCGCTTCCGCACCGCCATCACCGTCAACGTGCTGAAGGACACCATCTCGCGCTACCTCGGCGTCGAGCGCACCGAGCGCTCCTTCCAATCCTTCGAGAAAAGCAATGGCGTCTCGCTGCACGGCAATGAGCAGGCCAGCATGGATGTCATCCGCTTTTCCGAGCAGCTGCTGGCGAGCGCGGTCGGCTCGTCTTCGGCGCGGCTGATCCTGTCGCTGCTGTTTCGCCGCAACGACCGCGAGTCCAAGGACGCCTTTCGCCTGCTCGACGACGCCACCGAAGCGCTGCAGCACAATCGTGACCTGCTGCAGATCGCGCTCGACCAGATGGAACAGGGCATCACCGTCTTCGACCGCGATTTCCGCCTGATCTGCTGGAACAGACAATATCGCGCGCTGTTCGACCTGCCCGACGAGATGGGCCAGGTCGGCGTCTCGCTCGACCGCATCCTGCGCCACCTCGCCGAGCGCGGCGATATTCCGGCCGACCAGCGCGTGGCGATGCTCAACCGGCTGACCAGTTTCGTCAGCCCGTGGCAGATGGAGTTGAAGACCAGCGGCCGCATCCTCGAACTGCGCTCAAACCCGATGCCGGACGGCGGAATCGTCGCCACCTATGCCGACATATCAGGACGCGTCGAACAGGATTTGGCGCTGAAGCGGGCCAATGAATCGCTGGAGCAGCGGGTCAAGACGCGCACCATCGAACTGACTAGAGTCAACGAGGAGTTGACCCGGGTCAATGAGGAGCTGGCGCAGGCGCAGATGCTGGCCGAGGAGGCTAATCTGGGCAAGACGCGCTTCCTCGCCGCCGCCGGCCACGACATCCTGCAGCCGCTGAACGCCGCCCGTCTCTACTGCTCGTCGCTGATCGAAAAGGCCGGCAAGGGCCCGGCCGGGGAGGCTGCTATCAACATCGAATCCTCGCTCGAATCGGTCGAGACGATCCTGGGCGCCGTGCTCGACATTTCCCGCCTCGACGCCGGCGCGATGAAGCCGGACGACAGCGCCTTCCGCCTGGACGGGCTGCTGCGCCAGATCGGCAATGATTTTCAGCCGCTCGCCGCCGAAAAGAAACTCGATCTGACGATCATAGCCTCGTCGCTCAGCGTGTTGACGGACCGCAACCTGCTGCGCCGGCTGATCCAGAATCTGGTCTCCAACGCCATCAAATACACCCCCCATGGCCGCATCCTGGTCGGCGTGCGACGGCGCGGCGAACTCGCCGAAATCCAGGTGATCGACACTGGCATCGGCATTGCCGGCGACAAGCTGAACACGGTCTTCAACGAGTTCACCCGGCTGGACGAAGGCGTGCGCGAGGCCGAAGGTCTCGGCCTTGGCCTGTCCATCGTCGACCGCATCGCGCGGGTGCTGCGGCTCGAGATCCAGATCTTTTCCAACCCGGGCAAGGGTACGCGCTTTTCCGTTATCCTGCCGGTTGCGGCGGTTGAGGCGCCGCGGCGCGAGGTCGAGCCGAAGGCGCCTGCCCGCACCGCGAATTCGCTGGCCGGCCTGCGCGTCATGTGCATCGACAACGACGCCCGCATCCTCGACGGCATGCGGCTTCTGCTCGAGGGCTGGGGCTGCAGCATCGGCACGTTTTCGGGTTCGGAGGATTTCGCGAAGGCCGATCGTCCCGACATCGTGCTTGCCGACTATCATCTCGATGGCAGAAGCGGCCTCGACATCATCGCCCGCCTGCGTGACATCCATGGTTCCGACCTGCCGGCCGTGCTGGTCACCGCCGACCGCTCCACCGAGGTCCGTGCCGCTGCCGCCGCGCTCGACGTGCCGGTGATCAACAAGCCGCTGAAGCCGGCGGTGCTGCGTTCGATGATGGCAAGGGTCAGGCCGCTGGCGTCCGCGGCCGAGTAGAGTTTCTATCTTTTTGTTTTACGCAATTCCCAAGGGAAAGCGCTACGCACTTTTCCTGGAATAGCTTTAGCCCGCCGGCTGCAGCGGATCGCTGCCGATCTTGGACAGCTGGATCACCGCCTGGGTGCGGCTGTCGACGCCGAGTTTCTGCAGGATGGCCGAGACATGCGCCTTTACAGTCGCTTCGGAGACGCTGAGCTCGTAGGCGATCTGCTTGTTGAGCAGGCCTTCGGCCAGCATGCCGAGGACACGCGTCTGCTGCGGCGTCAGCGCCTGCAGCCGCTTGATCAGGTCGGATATTTCGGGGTCGCGCTCGACGCCGAGGTCGATGCCGACGGGCGCGGCGATATCGCCTGCCAGCACCGATTGCACAGCGCTGCGGATTTCCTCCATGCTGGCCGATTTGGAGATGAAGCCGGATGCGCCGAGATCGAGCGCACGCCGGATGGTCACCGGGTCGTCATGCGCCGACACCACCACAAGGGGCACCGCCGGGTGGATGCCGCGCAGCGCGATCAAGCCGGACAGGCCGCTGGCGCCCGGCATCGACAGATCGAGCAGCACGAGGTCGACATCCTCATGGGCCACGACCAGCGCCTTGGCGCTTTGGAAATCGCCGGCCTCGTGAATGGCGGCGACATCGCCGACGCCGGCAAGCGCCTCTTTCAAGGCGCCGCGGAACAGCGGATGGTCGTCGGCAATGACGAAGGTGTAGCCCGACGGCAAATGTTCCTCCCCAAATCCCTTATTGATTATCGGCTTTTACGGGACCGGACGATTATGCGGCGAAGCGCTTTGTTTCAAGCGGCAATGGCCGGACGGGGCATTTCCCCGCCGGGCAGTTCAGGTCTTTTTCGAATTGAGATTGGCGCCGTCATCCTTGTCCATCTCCTTGACGATGCCCATGAAGCCACGCAGCATGCGCTCCATATAGCTCATCGTCTTGTCGAAATCCTCTTCGCTCGGCAATTTCGACTCGAGACGGGCCGACAGCGAATTCTCCAACCTGGCGACGCGTTCGTCCATGGCCTTCATCGAGGCCTGCAAACGCTCGACCTCGTCCTGGAAGGCGGCGCGTTCGTCGGCCGCCATCTTGCAGACGAGCTGGCCGGAGCGCTCCTCGCAGATCGACATGGCGCCGGTCCGGGTGTCCATGCGGACATAGCCGTTGGCCGATTTTTCCAGCCGGTAGCGGTCGGTCTCTTCGGACCAAGCCGATGCCGCAACCAGCGAGACCAGTGCGGCGGGGATCAGTATGTGCTGCAGACGCATGTTCCATCCTCCACGAGCCAGTATGCGCAACCTATCACAGCTTTGCGCCGTAAATGCGGACGAGTTGCCCTTCCCCGCATGATCGGTTCGGATTATAGCGCAACCATGTCTCAGATTATCTACAAGATCGCGCCCGAAGCGCTTTGGCGCGAGGCCGAGAAAAACGGCCGTTTCACCGGCGCTCCGATCGATATCGCCGACGGCTTCATCCATTTCTCCACCGCTGATCAGGTCAGGGAGACGGCGGCGAAGCATTTCGCCGGCCAGATGGATTTGCTGCTGATCGCCATCGACGGGGCGCTGCTCGGTGACGCGCTGAAATACGAGGTCTCACGGGGCGGCGCGCTGTTCCCGCATCTCTATGGCGTGCTCGATATGAGCGCCGTGCTGTGGGTGCGGCCACTGCCGCTCGGGGCCGACGGCGCCCATCAATTCCCGGCGCTGGAGGCCGAATGATCGTGTTCGATCGCATCGGCCAGAAACTGCTGTTCACCTTCGATCCGGAAACGGCGCATGGCATGTCGATCGCGGCGCTGCGATGCGGTCTGCCGGTCGGCGCGCGGACGGTGCGCGACGACAGGTTGAAGCTCAGCCTCTGTGGCATCGCCTTCCCCAATCCGCTCGGCATGGCCGCAGGCTACGACAAGAACGCCGAGGTGCCCGACGCGCTGCTTGGCCTCGGCTTCGGCTTTGCCGAAGTCGGCACCGTGACGCCGCTGCCGCAGGCCGGCAATCCGAAGCCGCGCATTTTCCGGCTGACTGAGGATGATGCGGTGATCAACCGCCTGGGCTTCAACAATGAGGGCCACGAGGCGGCGGAAAAACGCCTTGCCGCGCGCCAGGGACGCGGCGGCATTGTCGGCGTCAACATCGGCGCCAACAAGGACAGCGCCGATCGTGTCCGTGACTATGAGTTGGGCGTTTCCCGTTTTGCGAAATACGCCAGCTATCTCACCGTCAACATCTCGTCGCCCAACACGCCCGGCCTGCGCACCATGCAGGCGCGCGAACAGCTCGGCGAACTGTTGTCTCGGGTCATGTCGGTGCGTGCAGCAGCTTCGGCGCAGCCGCCCCTCTTCCTCAAGATCGCGCCCGATCTGGTCGAGGCCGAGCTTGAAGACATCGCCGCCGAAGTCAGCGAGAAGCAGATTGACGGCGTCATCGTCTCCAACACGACGCTGGCGCGAACCGGATTGCGTAGCGCCACCAGCGAGACCGGCGGGCTCTCCGGCAAACCACTGTTCGAGCGTTCGACCATCGTGCTGGCCAAGATGCGCAAATTGCTCGGGCCGGAGCGCGCCATTATCGGCGTCGGCGGCGTCGATTCGGCCGAGAACGCGCTGGAGAAAATCCGCGCCGGCGCCGATCTCGTCCAGCTCTACACCGGCATGATCTATGCCGGGCCGGCGCTGCCGGGGCGCATCCTTGCCGGGATGGTGCGATTTGCCGACAAGGAGCGGCTGAAATCATTGCGCGAACTGCGCGACAGCCGGCTCGATCAGTGGGCTGCCAGGCCGCTCTAAAACGCCGTGCGCAACCGGAGCCGCAGGATGGCCAGCAGGCTGAAGCCGCGCACCAGCAGGAAAACGTGCAGCGCCGCCCACAGGCCGTGATTGCCGAGAGACGGCGCCAAGCTGAACAATGCGGCGCTGAAGGCCAGGAACGACACCAGCATCATGTTGCGCATGTCGCGCGACCAGGTAGCGCCGATGAAGACGCCGTCCATCTGGAAGGCCAGCACGCCGCTCAGCGGTGTCAGTGCCGCCCACGGCAGATAGATGTCGGCAACAGCACGAACATCCGGCGACGTGGTGATCAACGAAATCAGGCCGGCGCCGCCGAGCCAGAAGATCAGCGTGGCGGTTCCGGCGAGGCCGAACCCCCAGAATAAGGTCAGACGTACCGCCCGGCGGAACGCCGTCTCGGCACGTGCGCCGATCGCGCGTCCCGCCAACTGTTCGGCCGCGGTGGCGAAACCGTCGAGAAAATAGCCGGCGACGAGGAAGAAGTTCATCAGCACGGCATTGGCGGCCAGCGTCAGCGTGCCGAACTGCGCGCCCTGGCGGGTGAACAGCGCGAAAGCGGCGAGCAGCGAGAACGAGCGGATCATGATATCGCGGTTGAGCGACAGCATGCGCAGGAAAGCGGGCATGTCGAGCAGGCGATGCCGCGGCAGGCGGGGTGCGGCCCGGAAGCGCCAGACAACGATGGCGAGACCCAGCAGCATGGCCAGACATTCGCCGGTGACGGTCGCCCAGGCCACGCCGGCGACGCCCCAGCCAAGCTTCAGGCCGAGCAGGATGCAAAGCACGATGTTGATGCCGTTGAGCACCGCCTGCAGCATCAGCCCAAGCCCGCCCTCGCCGCGTCCAAGGACATAGCCGAGGATGGCGTAGTTGATCAGCGTGAAGGGGGCGGCGAGCATTCTGATGTGGATATAGACGCCCATCGCCTCGCCGACGCGCGCTTCGCCGCCGATGAATTTCTGGCCGGCGATGGCAATCAGCGGCGCAAGGACGACAAGCACGATGCCGGCGGCGACCGCGATCAGCACGGCGCGCCAGAACACCGCCTGCTCCTCCAGTTCGTCGCCGCGCCCAAACGCCTGGGCGACGAGGCCGGTGGTACCGGAGCGCAGGAAATTGAAGGTGCTGAAGACCACGTCGAAGACCAGCGCCCCGGCCGCCAGGCCGCCGAGCAGGGCGGCATCGCCGAACTGCCCGACCACCGCCGTGTCGACGATGCCGAGCAGCGGCGTCGTCAGATAGGCGAGCGTCATCGGCACGGCGATGGCGAGCACCGAACGGTTGGTGACGGCGAAGGGTCTCGCGTCGGCTGGGATTGCACCCGTGTCCAGGGGACTGCTGCCTTGCTGATTGCGGCTTGATCGAACAGCCGATGTGCCCCATTTTCCGGCCACCGCGCAATCACTCTTGCCGTGACGGCCAACCGAAATGTTCTTCTGGCGCGAGCCCGCCGGATCCGAGTACTGGTTTTAAGCAATTCCCAAGGGGAAGCGCTACGCGCTTCTCCCGGGAAAACCGCTGCACACTTTTCCTGGAATTGCTTTAGCCATGCCCCTGCAGATCGTCCATCATCCCGACTACGATGCCGGCTTCGCCGTCAATCATCGCTTTCCGATGAGCAAATATCCGCTGCTGATGCAGGCCTTGCATATCAGGGGTCTGATCCATGCGGGGGCGCTGTCGATGCCCGAGCCGGCGCCGGCCTCCTGGCTGAAGCTCGCCCATGCGGCTGATTATGTCGACCAGGTCATCACGTGTTCAGTGCCTGAAAAGATCGAGCGCGAGATCGGCTTTCCCGTGGGACCGCGCGTTTCGCTCAGGGCGCAACTCGCCGCCGGCGGCACGGTGCTGGCGGCGCGACTGGCGCTTATCGATGGCATTGCCTGCAACAGCGCCGGCGGCAGCCACCATGCGCGGCGCGCGCAAGGCGCGGGCTTCTGCACCTTCAACGATGTTGCCGTCGCTTCGCTGGTGCTGCTAGCCGAAGACGCGGTGAAAAACATCCTGATCGTCGAACTCGATGTGCATCAGGGCGACGGCACCGCGGACATCCTGAAAGACGAGCCACGCGCGTTCACCTTTTCCATGCATGGCGAGCGCAATTATCCGGTGCGCAAGATTGCCTCCGATCTCGACGTTGCCCTGCCGGACGGCACCGGCGATGGCGCCTATCTCGAACGGCTGGGTGTCCTCCTGCCGGAGCTCTCGGCCAAGGCGCACTGGGACATCGTCTTCTACAATGCCGGTGTCGACGTGCATGCCGAGGACCGGCTCGGCCGGCTATCGCTCAGCGATGACGGCGTGCGTGCCCGCGACGCCATGGTGATCGGTCATTTCCGCGCGCTGGGCATCCCGGTCTGCGGTGTCATCGGCGGCGGCTATTCGACCGATGTCGCAGCGCTCGCGGCGCGCCACGCCATCCTGTTCGAGGTGGCGTCGGACTTTGCCTGAGTGGCCTTTGGTTTGAGCACAATCTTTTCCGAAAACCGGTTTCCACTTTTCGGGATCGTGGTCCGCTTCACTTCCGGTAGTTCGCGAGCCTGAGCAGGATGAACACCGGCACGACGATCGCGGCGCCGAGCAGGATATAGCCCAAGAAGCGATAGACCGCGTTGAAGCCGAGGTTCCAAAGATCGATGAAGAAACCCTGGATGCGGTAGAAGACGTCCATCGGCGTCCAGCCGAACGCATTCATGACCAGGCCGACCAGGAACGACACGACCAGCAGCTTGACGATCACCCTGACGGGCGAGTCACCGAGAAAGCGCGTCACTGTGGACAAGGGGCCTGCCTCCAGATTGGTTTGCCCGGATTCGGGGTACAAACCCACGAATACGCACTTGCTGCGCCCGCATCAAGGCGGGCGGACGGCGCAATCGGTCGGGTTTCCAACAGCCGTTTCCGAAGAGCTGTCCAAGGGCGATTGCCCGAAGCACGCCCATCATGATATCGAGAGGCCGACGCGGGTATGATGTAATGGTAGCTTGTCAGCTTCCCAAGCTGAACGCGAGGGTTCGATTCCCTCTACCCGCTCCAGTTCCTATCCCACTTCCCGCAAGATAAAATCGTGCAGCATCTTGGCTGCCGGCGACAGCACGCGGTTCTTCACCGTGATCAGGCTGTAGGGGCGGACCTCGATGTCGAACTCGGTCTGGACGACATCGATGGCGCCGGCGAGACCGTCGGGGTTCTGGATGAATTTTGCCACCTGGATCGACACCGGGGCGATGGCGTCGGACTGCGCCACCATGACCAGTGTGAGCAGCAGCGACGAGGTGTTGAGGATGCGGTCCGGCAGGGCGATGTTGCGGTTCAGGAAATTGCTCTCCATCGCCTGGCGCAGCGGCGACCCGCCCGACTGGAACACCCAGTCGAAGGCGGCGGTGTCCTCCAGCCTCACCGCCTTCCCATTGTTTAGAGGATGGCCGTTGCTCAGCGGGTGGCCTCGGCGCACGATCAGGCAGGCCTTCTCGACGCCGATGACGCGCGATTCGAACAGGCGCGGATTGAGGTCTTCGGGGACACGGGCGATGATGAAATCATGGCGCGTGGCGATCAGTTCGCGCGCCAGCACATTCGACGTCTCGACCTGCATGGTAATCTCGATGCGCGGATAGAGGCGGCGTATCTCGCGGATCGCCGGGACCGCCAGTTCGATCGCCGGCGCCGTCACCGCGCCAAGGAACACCGAGCCGCCCTTGCCGGCCTTGAGCTCCGATATTTCGCGGTCGGCCTCGCGCATTTCGAGCAGGATCGAGCGCGCGCGCCGGGCCAGCGCCTTGCCGTAAGGGGTGAGTGTGATGCCGCGCGGCAGCCTTTCGCAGAGCTTCACCTCGAGCACCGCTTCCATCTCGGAAATCATGCGCGAGGCCGCCGGCTGCGAGATGTTCATCACCTGGGCGGCAGCACTCACCCGACCGTGATCGTCGAGTGCTGCGATCATGCGCATGTGACGCAGGCTCAAGCCGCTACGCAGAAGTGTCTCGCCATCGCCCGGCAATTCATCGTAACCGCTTGAAATTCCCTGAGGACCTCGTAAAGCCGCCATGCCTTTTCCCGCTTCCGCCACTGTTCCAGCCCGGTTTAGTCATATACCGGTTTTGGTATAGCAACCACCGAAGATCGCATTTGACAGTTATGGCAAAGGGTCACACTTTCGCGCGTCCTCAAGACTTGACGGTCGATGACGAGCAAAATCGTATCGATTTAAATCTGAGGGCCGATTGGGAGGATACCGGAGATCGATTATGACGGCGGCGGCGCTTTGGCGCATCCGCCCGACTGCGCGGCCCGCGAAGCCCCGAGGTGTCGCGTCCATCAACCAGGGAGAGTTTTACGTGAAAATCATCAAGACACTGGCCGCCGTCGCGGCCCTTGGCATCGCTGCCATGACCTACTCGGCGCATGCAGCCGACAAGGGTCTTGTCGGCGTGCTGATGCCGACCAAGACCTCGCAGCGCTGGATCAATGACGGCGATGCCGTCAAGTCCCAGCTCGAAGCTCTCGGCTACACGGTCGACCTGCAGTACGCTCAGGACGACATCCCCAACCAGCTCAGCCAGCTGGAAAACGAAATCACCAAGGGCCCGAAGGCGCTGATCATCGCTTCGATCGACGGCACGACCCTGTCGGACGCGCTGCAGAAGGCCGCTGACGCCGGCGTCGTCGTCGTCGCCTATGACCGCCTGATCAAGAAGACCGCCAATGTCGATTACTACACCACCTTCGACAATTTCGGCGTCGGCGTGATCCAGGCGAACTCGCTGGTCAAGGGCCTCAAGGAGCGCTTCCCGAACACCAAGCCGTGGAACGTCGAACTGTTCGGCGGCTCGCCGGACGACAACAACGCCTTCTTCTTCTACAACGGCGCAATCTCGGTGCTGCAGCCGCTGATCGATGACGGCTCGATCAAGATCAAGTCCGGCCAGACCGGCATGGACAAGGTCGGCACGCTGCGCTGGCTCGCCGCCACCGCCCAGGCGCGCATGGACAACCTGCTGTCGGCCAACTACTCGGACGGCAGCCGCGTCGATGGCGTTCTTTCGCCCTATGACGGCCTGTCGCGCGGCATCACCGCTTCGCTGCGCGCCGTGGGTTACGGCACCGACGCCCAGCCGTGGCCGATCGTGACCGGCCAGGACGCCGAGACTGCTTCGGTCAAGCTGATCATCACGGGCGAGCAATACTCGACCGTGTTCAAGGACACCCGCGAACTGGCCAAGGCCACCGTCGAACTCGTCGACAAGGTGCTCTCGGGCGGCAAGCCGGACGGCCTCGATGAAAAGACCTACAACAACGACGTCAAGGTCGTCCCCTCGATCCTTTTGACGCCGCATGAGGTCGACAAGTCGAACTACCAGGCACTGGTCGTCGACTCCGGCTACATCAAGGCCGACGAACTGAAGTAATCCGTTTATAAAGACAGGGGTCCTGCCCGACGCAGGACCCCTGTCCGTTCACAAGCGACCCCGGTATTGTTTCTACCGGACTTAGTTTGCGTGCATGTCGTTGTCTCAAACCGCAAGCACTTTGGAGCGACATGCAACAGGAGGAGCTTGCCCTGATGACGACGATTTTGGAGATGCGCGACATCACCAAGACGTTCCCCGGCGTGAAGGCGCTGTCGAACGTCAACCTCAGCGTCGAAGAAGGCGAGATCCACGCCGTGGTTGGCGAGAACGGCGCCGGCAAGTCGACGCTGATGAAGGTCCTGTCGGGCGTCTATCCCGCCGGCACCTATGACGGCCAGATCATTTTTCAGGGTCAGGAATGCCAGTTCAAAGGTATCCATGACAGCGAACATAAGGGCATCGTCATCATCCACCAGGAGCTAGCGCTGGTGCCGATGCTGTCGATCACCGAAAATATCTTCCTCGGCAACGAAAACGCCCGATACGGCGTCATCGACTGGGATGCCAACGAGGCGCGCACCGCTGCCCTGTTGAAGAAGGTGGGCCTCAAGGAGGACCCCAAGACACTGATCACCAATATCGGCGTCGGCAAGCAGCAGCTGGTCGAGATCGCCAAGGCGCTGAGCAAGGACGTCAAGCTTTTGATCCTCGACGAGCCGACCGCGTCGCTCAGCGAGAAAGACAGCCAGGCGCTGCTCGATCTTCTGCTCGAATTCAAGCGCCAAGGCATGACCTCGATCCTGATCTCGCACAAGCTCAACGAGATCAACCGGGTCGCCGACAAGGTAACCGTCATCCGTGACGGGCGCACCATCGAGACGCTGGCCAAGAAGGATATCTCCGAAGACCGCATCATCACCTCGATGGTCGGCCGTTCGCTAGACGACCGCTATCCGCCGCGCGAGCCCAAGATCGGCGAAGTCGTGTTCGAGGTGAAGAACTGGTCGGTCTATCACCCGCTCCATGCCGAGCGACAGGTGATCAAGGGCATCGACATCAATGTGCGCAAGGGCGAGGTGGTCGGCATCGCCGGGCTGATGGGCGCCGGCCGCACCGAATTCGCCATGAGCCTGTTCGGCCGCTCCTATGGCCGCCGCATCACCGGCGAAGTGCTGCTCAAGGGCAAGCCGGTCGATGTCTCCTCGGTAAGCAAGGCGGTCCAACACGGCATCGCCTATGTCACCGAGGACCGCAAAACCTACGGCCTCAACCTTATCGACCATATCAAGCATAACATTACGCTGGCCAATCTCGACGGCGTGTCGCGCCACAGCGTGATCGACGACATGCGCGAGCTTGCGGTCGCCAACGACTATCGCAAGAAGACCAATATCCGTGCGTCAAGCGTCTATCAGATGACCGGCAATCTTTCCGGCGGCAACCAGCAGAAGGTGGTGCTGTCGAAATGGTTGTTTGCCGACCCTGACGTGCTGATCCTCGACGAGCCGACACGCGGCATCGATGTCGGCGCCAAATATGAAATCTACACGATCATCGCGCGCCTTGCCTCGGAGGGTAAGGCGATCGTGGTCATCTCGTCGGAAATGCCGGAATTGCTGGGGATTACCGACCGCATCTACGTCATGAACGAAGGGCGCATGGTGGGCGAAATGCCGGCGGCGGAAGCAAGCCAGGAAAAGATAATGCGCGCCATCGTCCGGGGAGAAGGAAAAGCAGCATGAGCACCGAAAGCGCCCCCGCCCCGCAGGGCAACGTCGCCGACGAACAGCGCCCGCGCATCGCCGTCTCGGCGCTGGCGACGAATTTACGCGAATACGGACTGATCATAGCCCTGATCGTCATCATGCTGTTCTTCCAGTTCACCACGTCGGGGACGTTGTTCAAGCCGGTCAATCTCAGTAATCTGGTGCAGCAGAACTCCTTCATCATCGTGATGGCGCTCGGCATGCTGCTGGTGATCGTATCGGGCTATATCGACCTCAGCGTCGGATCGGTCGCCGGTTTCATCGGCGCGCTGGCGGCAAACATGATGGTTATCTGGCAGCTCGGACCGCTGAGCAATCCGCTGGTGGTTTCGATCGTCTGCCTGGTCGCGGGTGGCCTGATCGGCGCCGCGCAAGGGTATTGGATCGCCTATCACCGGATACCGAGCTTCATTGTCACGCTGGCCGGCATGCTGATCTTCCGCGGCATTTGCCAGGCGTTGCTTGGCGGCGGCTCGTCGGTGGGTCCGCTTCCCGACGACTTCAAGATGCTCAGCTCCGGCTTCATCCCGGATGTGATCGGCCCACTGACGCTCGTCCCGCCGGTCGTGAACGCAGCCGGCAAGACCATCATGGGCAGCGGCGTGACCCTGCACATGACGACGGTCGTGCTGGGGCTGATCGCCGTGCTCGCCTATGCCTATTTCGGGGTCCGCACCCGGCGCAAACGAGAACGCCATGGTTATGAGGCCGAGCCCTTCACCCTGTTCGTCGTCAAGACGCTGGTCGCCAGCGCGCTGGCGCTGTTCCTGGTCTATGAGTTTGCCAGCTACCGCGGCCTGCCCGTGGTGCTGCTGGTCATGGGCGTGCTGATCACGTTGTTCGTCTTCGTCACCAAGCGCATGACCATCGGGAGGCGCATCTACGCCATGGGCGGCAATCCCAAGGCGGCGCAGCTGTCGGGCATCAACACCGAGCGGCTGACGCTGATGGTGTTCATCAATATGGGCGTGCTGTCGGCGCTTGGCGGCCTGATCATCGCGGCTCGTCTCGGCCAGGCGGTGCCGGCGGCGGGTCTCGGCTCGGAGCTCGATGTCATCGCCGCAGTGTTCATCGGCGGCGCCTCGGCGATGGGCGGCGTCGGCCAGGTTATCGGGGCGGTCGTCGGCGGCTTCATCATGGGCGTGATGAACAACGGCATGTCGATCATGGGCGTCAATGTCGACTGGCAGCAGGTGGTCAAAGGCCTGGTGCTGCTCGGCGCCGTGATCTTCGACGTCTACAACAAGAACAAGGCCTGACAAGCTTCAGGCGAGGCAAGCAGGAGGCATACGATCGCGGCGCAGCCGGCAAATTGTCGGCATAAGAAGTCCCCCGAGGGATCAAGCTCGCGAGCGCAATCCGGACGAAGAGTTCAACCCGTGGCGCGGCTAGGTCCGAGCCGCGCAGGTCAAGGTTTGCCAAGAGGCATCCAAGGCCAAGCACATGAGAGAGGATTTCATCATGCTAATCTCCCAGATCCTCGACGACGCCGAGACCATCCGCGTCGTCGCCCGCAATGGCGGCGGCAAGACCAGGATCATCAACGGCGCCCGCAGCGTCTATTCGCTGGCCATGGAAGCCGCGCGCACCGGAACGGGCCTCGCCGCGCTGATCGAACGCAAGGGGTTCGGTGAAGCGATAGACCTCGACGCCATCTACAAGAAGGGCCGGCTGGAGTCGCCGATCAATCATCCCGATCCTGCGCATCTGCATCTGACCGGCACCGGCCTGACCCATCTCGGCTCGGCGGCGACGCGCGATTCCATGCACAAGAAGCTCAGCGATGGCGGCGAGGAGCAGCTTACCGATTCCATGAAGATGTTCCGCATGGGGCTCGAAGGCGGCAAGCCGGCCAAGGGCCAGACCGGCGTGCAGCCGGAATGGTTCTACAAGGGCAACGGCACCATGGCGGTGGCGCCGGGCGCCGCACTGATGTCGCCGGCCTTTGCGCAGGACGCCGGCGAGGAGCCGGAAATCGCCGGCATCTATGTCATCGGCGACGACGGCGCGCCGTTCCGCGTCGGCTTCACGCTGTCGAACGAGTTTTCCGATCATGTTACCGAGCGGGTGAACTATCTGTTCCTGGCACATTCCAAACTGCGCAACGCCTCGTTCGGGCCGGAAATCCTGATCGGCGACCTGCCGGCCGACGTCAGGGGCTCATCGCGAATCTATCGCGACAGCAATTTGCTGTGGGAAAAGCCGTTCCTGTCGGGCGAAGCGAACATGTCGCACACAATCGCCAATCTCGAACATCATCACTTCAAATATTCGGCCTTCCGCCAGCCGGGCGACGTGCATGTGCACATGTTCGGCACGGCGACGCTGTCCTTTGCCGACGGCATCAAGACTCAGGCCGGCGACGTGTTCGAGATCGAGGCCGGGGATTTCGGCCTGCCGCTGCGCAACCCGCTGGAGATCGAGCAGCCGGTGAAGGTGGCGGTGAAGGCGCTTTGAGGCAGCATCACATTTGGGAGCCGGAATGAACGGAATGCGGCTTGTCATTGTGTTCACGGGCGTGGCCCTGTTCCTGACCCAACCGTCGGTGGCCTTTAGCGCCGGCCAGTGCAGCCCGAAGTCCTATCGTGAAGCCCGTTTGGCGATGACGAGCCGTCTTCTGGCAACCGGCTATTCGAAAGCCCAGGTGAGCTTTCTGATGCGCAACACGGATCACATGACATCAGCGCTTCGCACCGACAGGCTGAACAACAATGGCAAGGTCTGCGGCATCGACTCCGCCAAGGCCCATGTCCTCGGTTGCCTCGACAAGCAGTTGTTCCCGTTGAAGCGCGGCTCAAACGCTTCGCTCGACGAGGTCAAACTGACCGAAGGCTTTTGGGGCAGGAAACGTTTGGCCGCACGCGAACTGCTGTTTATCGGCCATTTTCATGCCTGCCTTGGCGCCGCGAAAGAGTATCTCTTTCGCGGCTGACTCCGGCGGGCCGGAAGTCAATAAATATCGAAATCGAAATACTTGGCCTGGATCTTCTTGTAAGTGCCGTCGGCGACGATGGCGTCTATCGCCGCATTCAGCTTGTCGCGCAGCGCCGTGTCTTCCAGGCGGACAGCGATGCCGGCTTGGGTCTCGGTGCCCTTGACGTCGCCGACAAGCTTGCAGCAGCCTTCGCTCGCCTTCTTCAGCCAGTCCATCAGCACGAACTTGTCGGAGATGACGGCATCGAGACGGCCGTTCTGCAGGTCGGTGATCGCCTCTTCCTGGGTGGGGTAGAGTTTCGCCTCGGCGCCGGCCTTGCCATAGGCGTCCTGCGCATAGTCGGCCTGGGTGGTCGAGGCCTGCGCGCCCACCGTCTTGCCGGCAAGGGCTGCCGGTTCGGTGGAAGTGAGGTCGCTGTCCTTCGGCGCCACCAGCGCCAGCGGCGTCGTGTAGTATTTGTTGGTGAAGGCGACCTGTTTCTTGCGCTCCTCGGTGATGCTCATCGAGGCGATGATGGCGTCGAACTTTTTCGCCTGCAGCGCCGGGATGATGCCGTCCCAGTCCTGGGTGACGATCTCGCACTCGACCTTCATCTGCGCACACAGCGCATTGGCAATGTCGATGTCGAAGCCCTCGATCTTGCCGTCCGCGGTGATGGTGTTGAAGGGCGGATAGGCGCCCTCGGTGCCGATCTTCAATTTCTCCTGCGCCTCAGCCAGCGAGCCGGCCGATATCACCAGCATGGCAGCGCTCGCTGCCGATATGATCCATCTTGAAATCTGCATTTCGGTTCCCCTTGCGCGCCGTTCTCTTGCCGGCCACCGAAAGGCAGCCAAGCATGGTGAGGCAGCGCAGGCAAGTATTTTGCCTGACGGTGATCGAAGGTTCAGCCGGCGGGGCGGAAATGCTTGGAGAGCTTGAGGCCTTGCGCCTGGTAATTCGAGCCGAGATCGGTGCCGTAAAGCGCCTGCGGCCGCTTCAGCATGTGTTCGTAGACCAGCCGGCCGACGATCTGGCCGTGGTCGAGGATGAACGGCACTTCGTGGCTGCGCACTTCGAGCACCGCCCGGCTGCCGGTGCCGCCTGAGGCCGAATGGCCGAAGCCCGGATCGAAGAAGCCGGCATAGTGAACACGGAATTCGCCAACCAGCGGATCGAAGGGCGTCATCTCGGCGGCGTAGAGCGGCGGCACGTGCACGGCTTCGCGGCTGACCAGGATGTAGAACTCGTCCGGGTCGAGCACCAGTTCGCCGGCGCCGCTCTTATAGAGCGGCTCCCAGAAATCGACGGCATCCTGGGCGGCGCGCTTGTCGACATCGACCAAGCCGGTGTGATGCTTGCCGCGATAGCCGACCAGGCCGTTCTGGTCGCCGTCAAGATCGATCGACAGCGCAATGCCGCCGCCGGAAATGTTGGGCGGCTCGGTCGCCACCAGCATCTCGGCGCGGTGCAATTCGTTCAGTTCTGCCTCCGACAACAGCGCGTTGCCGGTGCGAAAGCGGATCTGCGACAGCCTCGATCCGGCGCGTACGACGATCGGGAAGGTGCGCGGACTGACTTCGAGATAAAGCGGCCCGTGATAGCCGGGGGCGATCTTGTCGAACTCATGGCCGCGATCGGTCATCACCCGGGTGAAGATGTCGAGCCGGCCGGTCGAGCTCTTCGGGTTGGCCGAGGCCGACACGTTTGCGGGCAGCGCCAGGCTTTCGAGCAGCGGCACGATGTAGACGCAGCCGGTTTCCAGCACCGCGCCCTCGGCGAGACTGAACTCATGCAATTTCAGCCGGTGAAGCTTGTCGGCCACCAGATGATCGGGACCCGGCAGGAAGGAGGCGCGCACGCGAAAAGCCTTGTCGCCGAGCCTGAGATCGAGGCTCGCCGGCTGCACCTGGTCGACATCGAGCGCGCGCGGCGACTTCAGCGCGCCGGACTGAAACAGCGCGGAAATGTCCTGATCGGGAAGAATGCCTGTCTGCCGCAAAAGGCTGGCTCCGCTCCAAGGTCGGTCTCTTTGTGGCAGGTTCTTGCCGCAAAACCGCTGGATATTATTGCGGAACCTGCCTGGTACAAACCTCTTAATGAAGCCGGCAATTGACGCAAGCGCAGGTGAGGTCTAAAGGGTCGTTATCCCGTGGTGATTTGGCCGGTCGGCTTGCAGCCACGTTAAACAAGTCGCTAAAGGACCGTCGGGCCGCAAGGCCATATGGACCGGTTGCGACTTTCGCGGCCGGTTTTTTTGTGTCTGGAACAAAAGCGATGAGCACCAAGAAGCGTAACTGGAAACCTCAGACCGCACTCGTGCACGGGGGAACGCTGCGTTCCCAGTTCGGCGAGACGTCCGAAGCGATGTACCTCACCCAAGGCTATGTCTACGAGACGGCGCAGGCTGCCGAGGCCCGTTTCAAGGGCGAGGAGCCGGGCTTCATCTATTCGCGCTATGCCAACCCTACCGTCGACATGTTCGAAAAGCGCATGTGCGCGCTGGAGGGTGCCGAAGATGCGCGCGCCACGGCGTCCGGCATGGCGGCGGTGACGGCAGCGCTCCTGTGCAGCGCCAAGGCCGGCGACCATATCGTTGCGGCGCGCGCGCTGTTCGGCTCCTGCCGCTGGGTGGTGGAGACGCTGGCGCCGAAATACGGCATCGAGGCAACGCTGGTCGACGGCACCGACATCGCCAACTGGGAAAAGGCGGTGCGGCCGAACACGAAACTGTTCTTCCTGGAAAGCCCGACCAATCCGACGCTGGAAGTGGTCGACATTGCAGCGGTGGCGGCGCTCGCCACCTCGATCGGCGCCAGGCTGATCGTCGACAATGTCTTCGCCACGCCCTTGCAGCAGAAGCCCTTGCAGCTCGGCGCCCATATCGTCGTCTACTCCGCGACCAAGCACATTGACGGCCAGGGACGCTGTCTCGGCGGCATCATCCTGTCGGACAAGAAATGGATCGACGAGAATTTGCACGACTATTTCCGCCACACCGGCCCGAGCCTGTCGCCGTTCAACGCCTGGACGCTGCTCAAGGGCCTGGAGACGCTGCCGGTTCGGGTGCGCCAGCAGACTGAAAGCGCGGCCAAGATCGCGGACTTCCTGGCAGGACGGCCGGAAATCGCCCGCGTCATCTATCCCGGCCGCGCCGACCACCCGCAGGCCGACATCGTCAAGAAGCAGATGACAGGCGGATCGACGCTGATCTGCCTCGACGTCAAGGGCGGCAAGCAGGCGGCCTTCGCCTTGCAGAACGCGCTCGACATCGTGCTGATCTCCAACAATCTCGGCGACGCCAAGAGCCTGATCACCCATCCGGCGACCACCACGCACAAGAACCTCAGCGACGAAGCTCGCGCCGAGCTTGGCATCGGGCCGGGAACGCTCAGGCTGTCGGTCGGTCTTGAGGATACGGACGATCTGCTGGAGGACGTTGCGCAGGCGCTGAAGGCAGCCGGGTAGGCCGCGAGGCGTCACGCTCCCGACGAAGCCTCTTCCAGCTCGGCTGCCTTGGTGCCGATGATCATGGTGTTGCCGCGCCAATCGACGGCGCCGCTCAGCCAGCCGCGCGCCCAGATGGCGGGAAGCATCATGTCGCGGACCATCATCGCCGGGACCATGCGCAGCGACAGATGCCAGCCCTTGGCAGCGGCCAGCGCGCATTCGGGAATGTAGGCCGCCGTCAGCACGGCCAACACCGTGGCCGGCAGGCTGATGCCGGCACTTGCGGCCGCCACCAGCGCCAACGCCAACGGCACGGCGACGCCGGTCAGGATCTCGGGTGCGAAAAACAGCGGGAAGGTGACGCGGCGCAACCGCGCCCAGCGCGCCTGGCGCGACCAGATGTCGGCAAGTCGGCGCTGCCCCAGTGGTTGCTCGAAAGGCGAGGCAACGAGATTGACGTGCAGGCCCAGTCCGTTGACCAGCTTGGTTGCAGCAGCATCCTCGGCGATCTCGGCGGCCAGCGCGCGGATACCGCCATTGGTATCGAGCATCGGCTTGTTCCACAGCATGCTCTTGCCCTGGGCAAAGCCGAGGCCAAGCGCCTCGCCGGCATATTGCCAGCGCGCCTGCAGCGTGTTGAGGAACGCGCATTCGACCTCGGCCCAGAAGCCATCCGGCCGCGAGCCGATCGGCGTCGAGCAGATAAGCCCGGTATTGGTCCGCCAGGCCGCCATCAGGTGCTGGACGTAATCCCTAGGCATCAGCACGTTGGAATCCGCCAGAATAACCCAATGATAGCGCGCCGCTTCCCAGCCCTTGACGCAGTTGTTGAGCTTCGGGTTGCTGCTGACGCGGTCGTCGCCGATCAGCAGCCGGGCCGGCACGTTGGGAAACAGGACGATCGCCCTGTTTATCAGTTTGACGACCGGGTCGTCGGCGTGAGCGACGCAGAAGATCAGTTCGTAGATCGGCCAGTCAAGCGAGAAAGCTCGCTGCAGCGTCTCTTGTGTGAACGGCTCCACGCCGCGCGACGGCACGACGATCGAGACCGGCGGCTGCTCGTTGGACGGCGGAGGGATGAGACGGCGCGCTTTCAGCTTCGACGATGCAAGCAGGATGCTGGCGAGATTGGAAAGAAGCAAAGCGGAGGAAGCGAAGGCGGCTGTGAGAGCTGGTTCCATCGAGATCTGGTCACTCCGGAAAGGCCGCTCGCGGCTGCTTTGTCAGTCGACAGATGGGCCTTGAGTCGCCGGCAAGGTTTGCGCACACCAACATTGTCATGTGTCACTTAAATGACATTGTTTGTCGGCACCTGCGCTTTGAGGCTGGCAGGACATGCCGCTCTGCGCGTATCAAACCGCATGGCGCGACAAATGTTCCCTGCCGCGCAACCGGAGCAGCCCATGTATCGCGCCGTCACGCGCAACATCGAAGTGCAGGTCAGACCGTTCTACCTGGAGGACCGCTCGGACCCGGCGGAGAACCGCTATGTCTGGGGCTACCAGGTGACGATCGACAACCAGTCGGACGATTTCGTGCAGCTTATGTCGCGTTACTGGCACATCACCGACGGCAGCGGCCGGATCGAGGAAGTGCGCGGCGCCGGCGTGGTCGGCGACCAGCCTGAGCTCAATCCCGGCGACAGCTATCAATACACGTCAGGCTGCCCGCTCTCGACGCCCTCCGGCTTCATGGTCGGCCACTACACCATGCGCAACAAAAAGGGCGAGACGTTCGACGTCGCTATTCCCGCGTTTTCGCTGGATCTGCCGGGGACGCGGCGGACGGTGAATTAGGGGTTTTCTCCCCATCTCTATACGGGGAGAAATGCCCGGCAGTGCAACGAGGGGCGCCGCCGGACTCATGAGGTTATCTTCCACGCACATGACGCAGGCTATGCGCGGCCATTCACCAAAGTTCGCGCTGCCCCTCATCCGCCCTTCGGGCACCTTCTCCCCGTGAACGGGGAGAAGGAAGAGATGCTACTGAGTTGCAAACTCCGCCGGGTCGAAGTCGTACTGCTTCGAGCAGAACTCGCAGGCGACGTGGATGCCGCCATCTTCGGTGCTGTCCTTGATCTCCTGCGCGGAAAACCCCTCGAGGATGCCGCGTATCTTGTCCCTTGAGCAGGAACATTGGTCGGCGACCGGCACGCCGCCGAAGACGCGCACACCATGTTCGTGGAACAGCCTGTAGAGCAGCCGCTCGGCGCCGATGGTCGGGTCGATCAGCTCGGTCGGCTCGATGGTGCCGAGCAGCGCCACCAGCTCGCGCCACGAATTGTCGGCCGGCTCCTGCGTCACGTCACGCGGATCGCCGTCGCCGCCCGAAATGTCCGGCACGCGCATGCGCTCGGGTGACTGCGGCAGGAACTGCGCCAGGATACCGCCGGCGCGCCACTGCTCGCGCGCACCGCCGGGGCCGGGCGTCAGCAGCTTGGCCACCGACAGCCGGAGGTCGGTCGGGATCTGCTCCGACTGGCGGAAATAGGTGCGCGCGGCGTCTTCCAGCGTCTCGCCGTCGAGCTGGACGATGCCCTGATAGCGCTGCGTGTGCGCGCCCTGGTCGATGGTCAGCGCCAAAACGCCGCTGCCCAGCAGCGTCTGCTGCGAGGTCTGGCCTGCGGCCACCAGGGCCTCCAGCCGGTCGGCATCGAAGCGCGCATAGGCGCGCAATGCCGAGGGCGTGGAGAAATCCGCGACCAGCATGTCGACAGGCCCGTCGGTGCGGGTCTGCAGGATGAACTTGCCTTCGAATTTGAGCGAAGTGCCGAGCAGCACCGTCAGCACACAGGCTTCCGCCAGCAGGCGGGCGACCGGCTCGGGATAGTCGTGACGGTTGAGGATGGCGTCGAGCATCGGCCCGAGCTGCACGGTGCGGCCGCGCACGTCGAGCGGGCCTACCTCGAAGGGCACGACATGATCGTCGCCGGCATAGCCGAACTCGCCGAGTTTGGGGTGATGTTCAGTCACTTGATGCGTTTCCAACATGACAAAGCTCCAGGGCGCGGCCATGCGGCCCGGAGGGGTGCATGCGTCCAAACGCGCTTGATTTGCGTGATGGGGCGCAAATAGGCATCGCGCCGCCCCGGATCAAGCGTTTTGAGAGCAAGCGCCTGGAGATCAAGCGCCCAGACACCAGGCCAAAACCGCCTTCTGGGCGTGGAGCCGGTTCTCGGCTTCGTCGAAGACCACCGAATGCGGACCGTCGATGACCTCGTCGGTGACTTCCTCGCCGCGATGCGCCGGCAGGCAGTGCATGAACAGGGCGTCGGGCTTGGCCCTCGCCATCAGCGCCGCATTGACCTGATAGGGCGAGAAGACATTGTGGCCGCGGGCGCGGTGTTCCTGGCCCATCGACACCCAGCAGTCGGTGACGATGCAGTCGGCCTGGTCGACGGCCTCTTCGGGCGAGCGGGTGAAGTGCAGCTTGCCGCCATTGGTCTTCGACCAGTCGATGTGCTTCTGCGCCGGCTCGCTGCCTTCCGGTACGGCGACATTGAGGTTGAAGCGGAACCGCGCCGAGGCCTCGAGCAGCGAATGCAGCACGTTGTTGCCGTCGCCGGTCCAGGCGATGGTCTTGCCGGCAACCGGACCGCGATGCTCCTCGAAGGTCATGATGTCGGCCATCAGCTGACAGGGATGGGTGTCGTCGGTCAGCCCGTTGATGACCGGAATCGTGGCATTCTCGGTCAGCTCGAGCAGCCGCTCATGCGACGTGGTGCGGATCATGATGGCGTCGACATAGCGCGACAGCACCTTGGCGGTGTCGGCAATGGTCTCGGAGCGGCCGAGCTGCATTTCGGTGCCGGTCAGCATGATGGTCTCGCCGCCGAGCTGTCGCATGCCGACGTCGAAGGACACGCGCGTGCGCGTCGACGGCTTGTCGAAGATCATGGCCAGCACCTTGCCTTCGAGCGGTTTGGTCCGTTCGCCGGCCTTGAGTCGCGCCTTGCGTACCACCGCATCGTCCAGGATCAGGCGCAGATCGCCTTCGGAAACGGCGGAAAGATCGGTGAAATGGCGAAGGCTCATCGGGAATGGTTCTCGGGATTACTTCGCGGCGGCCGCGGCGATGGCGTCGGTCAGGCCCTTGGCGCCGGCGCGGATGCGATCGAGCGCTTCGCCGATCTCGGCGTCGGTGACGGTCAGCGGCGGCAGCAGACGAATGACGTTGTCGCCTGCCGGCACCGCCAGCAGATGCTGGTCGCGCAGCGCCATGTTGACCTTGGTGTTGGGCATGGCGCATTTCAGGCCAAGCATCAGGCCGCTGCCCCTGATGCCTTCGATGACATCGGGAAATTCGTCGGCGACCGCCGCCAGGCCCTGCTTCATCAGCAATGCCTTGCGCTGGACGTCTTCGAGGAAGCCGTCTTCCAGCACGACGTCGAGCACAGCGTTGCCGACCGCCATGGCCAGCGGATTGCCGCCGAAAGTGGTGCCATGCACGCCTGCCGTCATGCCGACGACAGCGTCGTCGGTGGCGAGGCACGCGCCCATCGGAAAGCCGCCGCCAATGCCCTTGGCAATCGCCATGATGTCGGGCGTCACGCCGGTCCATTCATGCGCGAACAGCTTTCCGGTGCGACCGATACCGCACTGGACCTCATCGAAGATCAGCAGCAGGCCGTGCTGGTCGCAGAGCTGCCGCAGCCGTTTCAAGGATTGCGTCGGCACCGGGCGGATGCCACCCTCGCCTTGCACCGGTTCGATCAGGATCGCGGCGGTCTCTGGTGTGATCGCCTTTTCGGCGGCGTCGATGTCGTCGAAGCCGACCTGGTCGAAGCCTTCGACCTTGGGCCCAAAACCTTCGAGATATTTGTACTGGCCGCCGGCGGCGATGGTCGCCAGCGTGCGGCCGTGGAAGGCGCCTTCGAAGGTGATGACCCGGAAGCGCTCGGGATGGCCCTTGACGAACTGGTAGCGCCGCGCCGTCTTGATCGCGCATTCGAGCGCCTCGGCGCCGGAATTGGTGAAGAACACCTTGTCGGCGAAGGTGGCGTCAGCCAGCCGCTCGCCGAGCCGGGCCTGCCCCGGGATCTCGTAGAGATTGGAGACGTGCCAGAGCTTGGCCGCCTGTTCGGTCAGCGCCGAGACCAGATGCGGATGGCTGTGGCCCAACGAATTGACCGCGATGCCGCCAGCGAAATCGAGATATCGCTCGCCCTTGTCGGTAACCAGCCAGGTGCCTTCGCCATGGTCGAAGGCCAAAGGGGCGCGGGCAAAGGTCTCGTAAAGCGCCGAACCGCTCATTATATGCGTCTCCGGTACCGGAAAAATCAAAAAGCCGCCAAAGCGGCGGCCTTTGCGGCTTATCGTGTTTTTCGGCCATGAAGTCAACGAAAACGTCGCGCAGAGGCGCGCGGCAAGCTCCCGACGAGACGCCGGCTCATAAGCGACCGGGCAAGTTGGGGAAAACCTAAAAAACCGATTCGTGTTGCACCTGGGACTCTTGTCACCGAGTCAACACATGAGGTAATTGTAGTCGGGAAATAACTAGATTTCGTGCGGCGGACCTAATCACCTAATATATGTGGTGTCTGCCCCGGCAAAGATTGCCGGGTCGGGAATGGATTCCGGCTGCCGCACACTTAGCAGGAGCGCGGTCTCATGAACTGGACTGACGAGCGGGTCGAACTTCTCAGGAAACTGTGGTCGGAGGGCTTGAGCGCAAGCCAGATCGCCGCACAACTCGGCGGGGTCAGCCGCAACGCGGTCATCGGCAAGGTGCACCGGCTGAAGCTGTCGGGCCGCGGACGCTCGACCGCGACGCCGGCGCGTCAGAAGAAGACAACGCAGGGATCTTCGATCCAGAAATCGGTGCCTCGCGCCGCAACCACGCAGCGCCATGTCACGACTTCGATCGGGGCGAACGCACTGCAGGCGCAGTTCGACGCCGAGCCAGTGGCGCGCCACTACATCCGCCCGGTCGAAAACGTCGTCGTGCCGATCTCGCGGCATCTGCAGCTCACCGATCTCACCGAGCGCACCTGCAAATGGCCGAATGGCGACCCGCTGTCGGAAGACTTCAACTTCTGCGGCAACGAGGCGGCTGAAACCGGACCTTACTGCAAGTACCACGCAAGGGTGGCGTTCCAGCCGGCTTCAGAGCGGCGCAGGAGCCGGTAGTTAGGAATAGGGATTGGGGACTGGGCAGTAGGGAATGGGGTAGCGCTCGTGAGGCGCCACCTTATTCTCCCTACTGCCTACTGCCTACTGCCTACTGCCTACTGCCTACTGCCTACTGCCTACCATCACAGCCACCCACTCTTCCGAAATCGCCAATACAAAAACGAGCAGATCAGCGCGATCGAGACCAATACGACGGGATAGCCGTATTGCATCTTCAGTTCCGGCATGTCGTCGAAATTCATGCCGTAAATGCCGGCGAGCGCCGTCGGCACCGCCAGGATCGCCGCCCATGAGGCCAGCTTCTTGGTGTTCGCGGTTTCCTGGCTCTGGCCGACCAGCAGGCTGGCTTCGAAAGCGAAGGCCAGAACCTCGCGCAGGCTGTCGATCTTTTCCTGCACGGTGCGGATATGATCGGTGACATCGCGAAACAGCGGATGCATGGCGGTATGGATCTGCGGCAGGTCGGCGCTGGTCAGCCGGCGGCAGACCTCGACCAGCGGCAGCGCCGCATTGCGCAGGCGCAACAGATCGCGGCGCAGCATGTAGAGCCGCTCGATGTCGGGACCGGTCATCGGCTTCAGCAGCACCCTGTCCTCGATCGCCTCGACCTCGTCCTCGATCTGCTCGAGCACCGGCATGTAGTTGTCGACGATGAAGTCGAGAATGGCGTAGAGGACGAAATCCTCGCCCTTGGCCAGTGAGTGCGGACAGCTTTCCCAGTGCTGGCGCACGGCGGCGTATGAGGTCGAGGGACCATGCCTGACGCTGACGATATAGCCTGAGCCGACGAACAGATGCGTCTCGCCGAAGGTGACGCGTCCGTCGATCAGCTGTGCAGTGCGGGCAACGATGAACAGCGCATCGCCATATTGCTCGATCTTCGGCCGCTGGTGCGGATGTTCGGCGTCTTCGATCGCCAGTTCGTGCAGATGAAATTGCGCCTTGACGCGCAGCAGAAGCTCGCGGTCGGGTTCGAGCAGCCCGATCCAGACGACATGGCCCGACTTCTTGGCCCATTCGCCGGCTTCCTCGATCGGTATATCGGCGATGCGCTTGCCGGCGGTGTAGACGCTCGACGCGATGATGCCGGACGATGCCGGCGCCGGCTTGAACTCTCGGACATATTCCATCGCAGCCTCCTGAGCGCCTGGCCTTGGCCAGGAACCGAGACGCTAACATCCGGGCAGTTTAGCGCAATATGATTAAGCGTTCGAGGGGCGCGCGATCACTTCACCGGCAGCACCGGCAGGGCAACCTTGTCGGTCTTGTCGCCCTTGGGACGCTCGGCCGGCAACTGCTCGCCGGTGACGATGTAGTAGATCGTCTCGGCAATGTTGGTGGCGTGGTCGCCGATGCGCTCGATGTTCTTGGCGCAAAACAGCAGATGCGTGCACGGCGTGATGTTGCGCGGATCTTCCATCATGTAGGTCAAAAGCTCGCGAAACAGCGAGGTGTACATGGCGTCGATCTGGTCGTCGCGGTCGCGAACGAAGCCTATTTTCTCGACCGAGCGCGAGGCATAGACGTCGAGCACTTCCTTGAGCTGGGTCAAAGCGAGTTCGGCAAGCGCCTCGAGGCCGCGAAACAGGCTGGTCGGCTGGCGGCCGTCAATGACGCTGACCACACGCTTGGCGACGTTCTTGGCGAGGTCACCGACCCGTTCGAGGTCGGCCGAAATGCGGATGGCGCCGACGATCTCGCGCAGATCCGTCGCCATGGGCTGGCGCTTGGCGATGATGACGATGGCTTTGTCGTCGATTTCGCGCTGGCCATCGTCAAGCACGATGTCGTCACGAATGACCTTCTGGGCGAGGCCGGGATCGGCATTGACCAGCGCCTGGATCGCCTGCTCGACCATGCGCTCGGCATGGCCGCCCATCGCAGCGATGCGCTTCGCCAGGTATTTCAGCTCTTCGTCATAGGCGCTGACAATGTGTACGGACTGCATGGGCGAAATGCCTTCCTTAAATCTTTGGCCTTTTGAGTCGTTTCCTCGACCCCTGTGCTGATACGCTAGCCGGATGACAGAAAGAAGAAACAGGCAGTTAGCAGATAGTACCGCCTCAGCCTGCCGGCAAATGGACCGTGAACGCCGCGCCCTTGCCAACCTCCGACTTGATCGAAAGCCGGGCGTTGTGGCGCGTCAGAATATGCTTGACGATGGACAGGCCAAGACCGGTGCCTTTCTGCGTGCGGCTGCTCTCCACGTCGACGCGATAGAAGCGCTCGGTAATGCGCGGTATGTGCTCTTCCGGGATGCCCGGGCCATAGTCCCTGATGGTGACATCGATGCCCGGTTCCGGGCCGGCCTCGCCCCGCGCGATCGACACTGTGACGCGTCCGCCAGGCTGGCCGTATTTGCAGGCGTTTTCCAAGAGATTCTCGAACACCTGGAACAGCTCGTCGCGGTCTCCGGGCACGTCGAGCGGCCCCTCGGCGTAGTCGCGTTCGATGACGACGCCGTTCTCGCTGGCGAGCGGGCCTAGTGAATCGATGACGCTGTCGATGGTCTGGCGCAGATCGACCTCGGTTCCCGGCCTCAGGTAAGGCTTCATTTCAAGCCTCGACAGCGACAGGAGATCGTCGATGAGGCGCGCCATGCGGCCGGTCTGGTTCTGCATGATCTGCAGGAACTGCTCGCGCGCCGCCGGATCGTTGCGGGCCGGGCCGCGCAACGTCTCGACGAAGCCCGAGATTGAAGCAAGCGGGGTGCGCAACTCGTGGCTGGCATTGGCTATGAAGTCAGCGCGCATGCGGTCGATGCGGCGCGTCTCACTCTGGTCCTTGAATACCAGCACATAGAGATCGGTGGCGTGGCCGACCGAGGACGCGCTGACCCGGTAGGCCCGTTCCACCGGCAGCTTCTCGGTGTAGTCGACGGCATCGGAGGCGACGGTTCCCGACAGCACGCCGTCCAGCAAGGCCTGCATTTCCGGCGCGCGGAATTTTAGCGACAGCGACAGGCCGGGCGCGATACCGACAAAGGCGGCAAAGGCGGCGGCATTGGCGTGGACGATGGTGGCGGTGCGGTCGAAGATGATCAGCGGATCGGCAACGGCAGCCGCAAGATATTCGCCGGAAAGCCGCTGCAGCCCACTCGCCTCGATCGTGGCAATGGTCTCAGCGGACCGGCTGGCGCCACCGGTTGGCAGAAGCGCGGCGGCCAGCAGCACCGTCAACGCAGCCATGACCACATAGGCGGAGATACCGGCAAACCCATAAACGGCCATGATGGCGATCGCACCGGCGGCAAGCAGCCATCGGCTGTTCCACAGCCGGCCGGCGACGGCTTGCCCCGTGGTTGTCCGCTCTGCGCCGGTGTCAGCCATTCGTGCTTTCCGTGCTTCTGTGCCGGTCTCGCCGAAACTTCCGCTGGACCGGGTTTGAGGCCCCCCATAGCATGAGTCCGCAAGCTGGAAAGGTTCGTCTCGATGAAAAAAGCCAAGGAAAGTCCCGCCGCAGAGCCGGCAAAGGGGCCGCTGAAGATCAAGGTGGACGGCAAGGAGCGGGAGTTCGACATCGAAAACCCCGAGCTTCCCAGCTGGATCGAGGACCACAAACTGACCGCAGGCGACTACCCCTACGACAAGAAAATGAAGAGCGAGGAGTATGACGAGACGCTGGAGCGGCTGCAGATCGAACTGGTCAAGGCGCAGGCCTGGCTGCAGGCGACCGGCAGCAGAGTGATGTCGCTGTTCGAGGGGCGCGATGCCGCCGGCAAGGGCGGCACCATCTCGGTGCTGCGCCAGTATCTCAATCCTCGAACCGCGCGCAACGTGGCGCTGACCAAGCCGACCCCAACCGAAGTCGGGCAATGGTACTACCAGCGCTACGTCGCCCATTTCCCGACATCGGGCGAATTCGTCACCTTCGACCGGTCCTGGTACAACCGCGGCGGCGTCGAGCCGGTGATGGGCTTCTGCACACCGGAACAGCATGCAAAATTCCTCGACGAGACGCCGCATTTCGAGCGGATGATCTCCAATGAGGGCATCTATTTCTTCAAATTCTGGCTCAACATCAGCCGCGAGACCCAGCTCGAACGGTTTCACGACCGCCGCTGGTCGCCGCTGAAGAACTGGAAGTTCTCGCCGATCGATATTGCCGGCATCACCAAATGGGACGACTACACCAAGGCGCGCGACCAGATGGTCGAGCGCACGCACAAACAGTTCGCGCCCTGGATCATCGTGCGGGCCAATGACAAGCGACGCTCGCGGCTGGCCGTCATGCGGCGCATCCTGTTGTCACTGCCCTATGATGGGCGCGATCTCGACGCCATCGGCAAGGAAGATAAGAAGATCGTCGGCGAAGGGCCGTCGTTTCTCGAGAAGTAGAGACTGGCCTCGTAGGCAGAGGCTGAAATTACAGAGCCCACCCCCACACGGAGGTGGGCTCTGTGGCCATTGTCTAAAGCGCATCGCATTTGAACGGATTCACGCGACGCGCTTTAGGTCTTTGTTTCATGCATGTCGTTCTCTCAAAACCGGGGCCACTTTGAGCGACATGCATTAAAGCGCGTCGGGTGAAGACAGTCTCACGACGCCTGCCGCATGCCGAGCATGTGGGGGGTGCCCCTGGCCAACACCGGGGCGTGATGGTTGCGGCGCGAGCGCACGACATCCAGCGTATGCTCGTTGAAGGTCAGCAGTGTGGCGACGACCTGCTGGTTGCCATAGGTGCGCTGGTAACCGAGCGGCGTCGCCAGGAAGTGCAACTGCAGCGTCCGCAGCACCCACACCGGCTCGACCTCGATAATGACCTGATCGACATTGCGAGCAAGGCCCCATTCGACGAAGCCGGCGATCAGTTCGGTGCCGACCGTAGACACGCCGCGCTTGCCATCGCGAAAGCCTGGCGCCACCGCGTAACGGGTTAGCTCCCAGACATTCGGTCCCGAAGGGCGCTTTCCCTCGCAGAGTTCCGGCATCACATCGCTAAGGAGATGCGGCCGTGTGGTCGGCAGCATCCGATGATAGCCTGCAAGCTCGCCATTGCGGATGACAAGGTGGTGTTCGGCCTCATCATGGTCGAATTGATCGATTTCGAGGCCGTCCGGGCGATCGAGATCGGTCCACCGCATCTCATCGACGAAGACCTTGTAACGCAGGCGATGGACGGCCTCCCATAGGTCGGGACGTTCCATCAGTTGTTGAGTGGTAAGGGAAAATAGCATTAGCCGTCTCCTGGGCTTAAGAGGAAGATACGGCCGGGCTTTCCCGAAAAAATTGCGCGAAGGTGTTGGCAAGGATTTCCAGGCTGCCACAGCCGACATGGCTAATATAGCTGCGTCTAAACGCCTCCGCGATGGCGTGCGCCCTGTTGGCGACGCCGAGTCTGCTTTTGGCGTTAAGAAAGCATTAGCCGTCTCAAGAGTACGACAGGGGCCGGTCTTTTCTGAAGATATGACGCCAACAATGCGGCCATAAATTTCGGGCCGCCAGAACCGGCCTAGCTGATATAGCCGTGCCTGACTGCTTCGGCGACTGCCTGCACACGGTTGGCGGCGCCTAGTTTGCTCTTGGCGTTGAGAAGGTGTTTCTCAGAGGTATGCTCCGAGATGCCGAGGATCTGCGAAATCTCCCACTCGGATTTTCCGACCGCCGCCCATTGCAGGCATTCGCGCTCGCGCGGCGTCAATTCAATGTGATCGATAGATTTGCCGGCCGTCGTTTGAAGCTGCATGGCGCGGCCGATGGCATAGGTGGAGGCCAGCGAGACCATTGCGAATTCGGCTTCGGACAGTTCGACCGCCTCACCGCCCAGCGAGACCAGCGCGATCTGGCCTTCGAGCGTGATCAGCGGGAAGGCGAGGCCGTCACGCAGCTTGAACTGGCGGGCGTCGCGCATTACCTCGGCGCTGCTCTTGTCGGCGGGCATGCTTTGAACGGCATCGCGCCATTGGAATGGCGCCCGAAACTGCTTCAAATGGCTGACGACCGGATCGTGGTCGACGTAGTTGCGCGATAAGTAACGCTCCAGCCATTCGCTAGGCCAATCGCAGAGCAGCACATGGTCCTTCGTCTGGCTGCTTGGTGTACCGGGCTGCGGCACCGTTGCGGCTATCAGGGCCGTCAATCCGAAATTCGAGGTGACACTAAGTAGCTGCTCGCACACCGCAGCCGACGTGTCGGCACGCTGCACCCGGTCAATATATTCAAGTGTCCGGTCAAAATAACCCATCGCAACATCTACCCCATGTTGCCTACCGCTCTTGAGACCGATGCTACGTGCCTGCCCCGCACTTAGCCATCAACCCCGGATTGCAAAGCCACATCCTTAGCTTTTCTAACGCCAGCGACCGCCAACCCCAGGCCGACTCTGTGCGGCTATTTGCAACCTCGCCAAAGCATAACCCGAAATTTGCCCTTTGAAATCAAAAACAATTGTGCCTGCGCCGTTTTCGTATCACAAGCCAACGGCCAAGACGGGCGGAGTTTTTTGTGACATCACGCTGGATAACCATCGCCTTGCTGTCGATGCTGATCGGAGTGCAGCCGTTTGCCGGCGCTGTGCGGGCAGCGGAACCGCAGGTGCCGGTGCTTTGGGATGCCAAGGAGCGGCTGCCGAAGCCGGACCTTTCGGCGCTGCCGAGGCTCAGGTTCCTCACCACAACCGATTTCCCGCCCTTCAATTTTCTCGACGGCACGGGCCGACTGTCCGGCTTCCACATCGACCTGGCGCGGGCGATTTGCGCCGAACTCGACATCGCCGACAAATGCCAGATCCAGGCGCTGCCCTGGGCCGAACTCGACGACGCGTTGCAGAAGGGCGAAGGCGAGGCGATCATCGCCGGCATCGCCGCCACGCCGGAGACGCGGGCGAAGTACAGCTTTTCGCGCTCCTATCTACAGTTTCCGGCGCGCTTCATCATGCCGAAGACCAAGGCCTTCGCCGAGCCGATCCTCGACAAATTGCGCTCGAAGCGGGTCGGCGTGCTGGCCGGCTCGGCGCATGAAAAGATGCTGCGCGATTATTTCGGCACCGTGCAGATCATCCGCTTCGACCGGCCGGAAGACCTCTACAGCGACTTGAAGAGCGCCAAGATCGATGCCGCCTTCGGCGACGGCATGCGCTTTTCCTTCTGGCTGGGCGGCACGGACGCCGCCGGTTGCTGCCGCTTCGCCGGTGGACCCTACCTGGCGCCGGAATATCTGGGGTCCGGCATGACCATTGCCACCCGGGCCAGCGACCCAGCGCTGGCCGCAGCCATGGACTACGCGCTGCAGGAGATATCGGTGAAAGGCACCTTCGCCGAATTCTACCTGCGCTATTTCCCGGTCAGTTTCTTCTGATCCGGTTCTCGGTCCAGCTTTTTCTGATCCGGCCCCGGTCAGCTTCCTCTACGGGCTGGATCAGGTCAGCGTGCGCAGGCGGGCCTTCGCCCCGCGCGCGATGGCCGCGGCGGTCAGCGTGTCGAGATCGAGCTCACGCCGGATCAACTGCAGCACCCGCAATTCCTCCATGCGCATTTCGAGATCGACGGCGGCAACTTCGAAGGCGACGGCATAAGCGGTGTCGTGCAGCCGTTCGGGCAAAGTCTCGGCGACACGCTCGAGCACGCCTTCCAATCCATCCTTTTCATGCAGCATCTTCTGGCAGTCCTGCGCAATGGCGATCAGCCTGTCCTGCTTGAAATCCTCGAACACCGGCCAGCTGCGGACGACGTCGCCGATGCGCGCCAGTTCGATATCGGTCATGTCGCGATCGGAAGCCGAGGTGATGACCATCAGGTAGATCAGGGCTTCATGGGTGGACGGCAACGGCATTCAAAACTCCTTGATAGTGATGGTCGAAGGTAGGGACGCTACGGCGCCGTCGCCACGAAAATGCCTGATATCGTTGACGCTCCGCCCTGTCGCGCCTAGAGACCCGGTTGAAAAATCTTACCAGCCGCGAAAGCCGGCCATGACTGGAACTTTGACATGACGGGATCAAACATCGCCGATCTCAACCCCGAAATGCTTGCGGCAGCCGCCGAAAGCAAGGCCTGGCCGTTCGAGGAAGCCAAAAAGATTATCGAGCGCTACAAAGGCGCCGACTTTCCCGAGACCGTCCTGTTCGAGACCGGCTACGGTCCGTCGGGTCTGCCGCATATCGGCACGTTCGGCGAGGTCGCGCGCACCTCGATGGTGCGCCATGCCTTTCACGTGCTGACCGGGAACAAGGTCAAGACCAAGCTGCTCTGCTTCTCCGACGACATGGACGGCATGCGCAAGATCCCCGACAATGTGCCGGATCGCGCAGCCCTCGAGCCTTATCTTCATATGCCGCTTTCGTCGGTGCCCAATCCGTTCGGCGGCGACTATCAGAGCTTTGCCGACCACAACAACGCGATGCTGTGCCGCTTCCTCGACACGTTCGGCTTCGACTACGAATTCGCCAGCGCCACGCAGTACTACAAGGCCGGCCGCTTCGATGCGATGCTGGTGTGCGCCGCCGAGCGCTACGAGCAGATCATGGCGGTGATGCTGCCGACGCTGGGGCCGGAGCGGCAGGCAACCTACAGCCCGTTCCTGCCGATCTCGCCGAAGAGCGGGCGCGTGCTCTACGTGCCGATGAAGCATGTCGACGCCAAGGCCGGCAACATCACCTTCGACGATGAGGGCACCGAGACCACGCTTTCGGTGACCGGCGGGAAGGTCAAGCTGCAGTGGAAGCCGGATTTCGGCATGCGCTGGGCAGCGCTCGGCGTCGATTTCGAAATGTTCGGCAAGGACCACCAGACGAACGCGGTGATCTACGACCGCATCTGCAACATTCTCGGCGGGCGCGCGCCCGAGCATTTCGTCTACGAACTGTTCCTGGACGAGAACGGCCAGAAGATCTCGAAGTCGAAGGGCAACGGGCTGACCATCGACGAATGGCTGCGCTACGCGCCGACCGAAAGCCTCGGCCTCTATATGTATCAGCGGCCAAGGCAGGCGAAAAAGCTCTATTTCGACGTCATCCCACGCGCCGTCGACGAGTACTACACCTTCCTCAACGCCTATCCGCGCCAGGACTGGAAGGAGCGGCTGGGCAATCCGGTCTGGCACATGCATGACGGCAAGCCGCCTTCCATCGACATGCCGGTGCCGTTCTCGCTGCTGCTCAACCTGGTCAGCGCCTCCAACGCGCAAAACAAGGATGTGCTGTGGGGCTTCATCTCGCGCCATGCATCTGGCGTGACGCCAGCGACGCATCCCGAACTCGACCAGCTGGTCGGTTTCGCCATCCGCTACTTCGACGATTTCGTGAAGCCGACGAAGACCTTCCGGCCGGCCGACGATGTCGAACGCGTGGCGCTGGAAGCGCTTGGCAACGCGCTTGCTGGCCTGCCGGCCGGCGCCGACGGCGAAGCGATCCAGAACGCTTCGCTCAACGTGGCGCGCAAGATCGAACGCTATCAGGACCATTCGAAGAAGAGCCCGGACGGCGGCCCTGGTGTCTCGGGCGCTTTCTTCCAGATGATCTACCAGGTGCTGATCGGCCAGGAACGCGGACCGCGCTTCGGTTCGTTCGCAGCCCTCTACGGCATCGCCGAAACCCGCGCGCTCATTGAGCGGGCGCTGGCTGGTCAGCTGGCGGCGTAATTTCCGTCCCGGCCGGCGGCGTGTCTATCGCCGGGGCATCGAAGATCGGTTGCGACGCCGTCGGTGCCACAACAGGCGTTGGCGCCGGTGGCAGGCCGCCAAGATCGGGCGCGGCGCCGAAGACGCCCTTCTTGGCGGCGCGCGCCTTGTCGCCCGCTTCGACATAGGGGCCGGCTGCCGTGGCGCGCGCCCAGCCGTTTTCGACCAGCCACTGGCCGACATCCAGCTTGCCGATGCGGCATTCGGCGGCGATCAGCGCACGGTCGGCCTCCGGCGGCACCTTGCAGGCAACGGCCCGGCCGCGCAGGAAAGACCGGAACGCGGTGCGCGCCCTGATACCGCAAGCCCAGGACTTGCCGCCCTCGGTGCAGGTCTCGTCTTGCCTGACGATGTCGATGCCGGAGACCGTCACGGAATAACCATTGGCTTCGATCAGGCCGGCGGCGGCCGCGACCGGCTGGAACAGTTTTGTTCCTCCCCAGTCGTCGACCGCTCTGCGCCCACGCGGCTTGGGCGGCCCGGCCAGCGCCAGGTCGCTCAGCGGCGCGCGTGGCTCAACCCGTTCAAGTTCTTCTACCGGCAGCGGCGGCGGAGCGATGGCCTCGGGATCGATCGCCCTCGAATGCACCTGAGGCGAGTGCATCGGAGGCTTGACGGGCCGGACCTCGGGGATCGCCGACGTCGCCGGCTCCTCGGGCACGGCCTCGGTGTCCGGGTCGATCTGGTCGACGGTGATGGCGGTGCTTTCGCGATGCAGCGCGCGACCGCCGGCGACGACAATGGCGACCATCACCGGGATCGCCAGGAGGGCTATGAGGATTTGAAGCAGACGCACCGCGAGACCTACTGGCTTGCCCAGACGATCCGCGCCACCCATTCGACATCGCGCATCGCGATGTCGCGGTCCGGGTGGTCGGGGTTGAGCGAAATCAGCACGATCGATTTCGTCGTCTGGCGGTCGAGCACCTTGGCCATGACTTCGCCGGCATTGGTCTTGACGACGACGCGGTCGCCCTTGCGGGTAGCGGCGCCCGGCTCGACGATCAGCACATCGCCATTGCGGTACAGCGGCAGCATGGAATCGCCCTGCACCTTCAACGCATAAGAGGTTTCGGTCGCCCGTGCCGGAAGCTCGACAAGGTCCCAGCCCTGGCCTGAGGGATAGCCGGCATCATCGAAGAAGCCGCCGGCGCCGGCCTGGGCAAAGCCGAGCAGCGGCACCGCCGAACGCTGCGCGGCTACCGAGCCCGAAGCGGCCTTGGCACGGCCTTCGACCAGCCCGGTGAATTCGTCGAGCGAGGCGCCGGTCGCCTCGATGATCTTCGCCAGCGATTCGGTCGACGGCCAGCGCGGCCGTCCATCCGAGGACAGCCGCTTCGATTTGTTGAAAGCGGTGGAGTCCAGACCGGCTCGCCGGGCCAGGCCGGAGGCCGACAACGAATAGCGCTCAGCGAGAGCGTCGATGGCTGCCCAAACTCGGTCATGCGAGAGCAATTCGCTCTCCTCAAAACAGGAAAAAATACCTTTTCCTTCTAACGCGCGGTCATCCGATTGTCCACCGGCGCGCGGCCCGATCCCCTAAAAAGCTGTGTGCGGCGAAGTCGTCATGGATGCCTCAAACTGCCTTGGCAAGGCTGCGCAATCCCTGGTCGGAGCTCATGAAACCCCGCTCGGCCTAGGTCGGCGGTCGCGGTTGAACGGAGCGGGCAAGCGTACTGTTGGACGCGCCAAGGACGCTGTAGCATTTTGATTTGGCGCATGACCCCGAAAATCGATTCCGATTTTCGGGGTCATGCGCGAGGTCGGCGAGCATCATGTAGCGGGCGTTGTTGAGATGGAGGTTGAAGTCGATCTCGGTCGGCAGGCAGCGAAAAGCCAGTCGGCTTTCGCTACCGACCGCATAAGGCCACGGCGCCTTGCCGTGGCCATCATGCGCGCAAGGCGCCCCCAGACGTACATGGGGCGCTAGCTCAAGCGGCCTTCTTCACTTCGCCTTTCGCATAGGGATCGAAGCGCTGGTAGAAGGTCTCGCCCTTCTCGGCCAGGTCGAGCAGCAGCTTTGGCGCCTTGAACTCGGCGCCGTATTTCTTCTGCAGGCCTTTGGCTATTCTGACGAACTCCCTGGCGCCGATGCCGTCAATATAGGACAGCGCGCCGCCGGTGAATGGCGCGAAACCAAAGGCGAGGATCGACCCGAGATCGGCCTCGCGCGGATCGGTGACGATGCCTTCCTCCATCACCCGGGCCGCTTCCAGCGCAATGGTGACCAGCAGGCGCTGCTGCAGTTCCTCATAATCGACCTTCTCGGCCTCCAGCTGCGGATAGAGATCCTTCAGGCCCGGCCACAGCTTCTTCCTGGCGGGCTTGGCGGGATAGTCGTAAAAACCCTTGCCGTTTTTGCGGCCGAAGCGGCCATGGGTGTCGACCAGCGTGTTGATCAACGCCATCTGCCTGGGGTCGACGGCCTTGTCGCCGAGGTCCCTGATGGTCTGCTTCATGATCTTCTGGGCAAGGTCGATCGCCGTCTCGTCGGTCAGGGCCAGGGGGCCGACCGGCATGCCGGCGGCCTTGGCGGCGTTCTCGATCATCGGCGCCGGAACGCCTTCGATCAGCATCTTGTAGGCTTCCGACATGTAGCGCAGCACGCAGCGGTTGACGTAGAAGCCGCGCGTGTCGTTGACGACGATCGGCGTCTTCTTGATGGCGCGCACGAAATCGATCGCGGTGGCCAGCGCCTTGTCGCCGGTCTTCTTGCCCAAAATGATCTCGACCAGCATCATCTTGTCGACCGGCGAGAAGAAGTGGATGCCGACGAAATTCTTCGGCCGCGCCGAATTCTTGGCCAGTGCGGTGATCGGGATGGTCGAGGTGTTGGAGGCGAAGATCGCCGACGATTTCAGCACGGCTTCGGCCTGCTCGGTGGCAGCCTTCTTGACGGCCGAATCCTCGAACACCGCCTCGACCACCAGATCGCAGCCGGCGAGATCGGCATAGTCGGCCGACGGCGTGATCAGCGACAGAAGTCTGTCCTTCTCCTCGGGCTTGACGCGGCCCTTCTTGACCTGATCGGAGATCAGGCTGTCGGAATGCGTCTTGCCCTTTTCGGCCGACGCCATGTCGCGGTCGAGCAGGACGACCGGGATGCCAGCCTTGGCGGTGACAAAGGCGATGCCGGCGCCCATGAAGCCGGCGCCGAGAATACCGATCTTCTTGAACTTGGTCTCCGGCACGCCGGCCGGGCGGCGGGCGCCCTTGTTGAGCTCCTGCAGCGAGACGAACAGCGAGCGGATCATCGCTGCTGCTTCCTTCGACTGCATGATTTCGGTGAAATAGCGCTGTTCGATCCGCAGACCGGTGTCGAACGGCACCAGCAGGCCTTCATAGACGCATTTCAGGATCGCCGCGGCGGCCGGATAATTGCCGTAGGTCTCGCGGCGCAGGATGGCGATGGCCGGCGGCCACAGATTGAAGCCGGCCGGCGTATAGATTTGGCCGCCAGGCAGCTTGAAGCCCTTCTCGTCCCAGGGCTGGACGGCTTTCAGGCCGTTCCTGATCATCGCCTTGGCGGTCTCGATCAGCTTGCCGGGTTCGGCGATCTCGTGGATCAGCCCCATCGCCTTGGCTTTCTGCGGCGACAGCGTCTGGCCGGTGGTCAGCATCTGCAACGCCTGCTGCTGGTCGGTCAGGCGCGGCACGCGTTGGGTGCCACCGGCGCCGGGGAAGATGCCGACCTTGACTTCCGGCAAGGCCATCTTGACCTTTTCGGAGTCAGCGGCAACGCGGCCATGACAGGCCAGCGACAGCTCGAACGCGCCACCCATGCAGGTGCCGTTGATCGCCGAGACCCAAGGCTTGCCCGACGTTTCGAGCTTGCGCCACAAGCCACCCATGCGGCCGGCATTGTCGAACAAAAGCTGTGCCGCCTTCTCCGGGTCCTTGGTCTTCTCCTTGGCAAATACGGCCAGCATCTTCTGCAGCATGGTCAGGTCGGCGCCGCCGGAGAAGCTGTCCTTTCCCGAGGTGATCACCGCGCCCTTGATGGCGGCGTCGGCCACCACATGGTCGATGATCTTCTCGAGCTCGTTCATCACCTCTTCGGTGAAGACGTTCATCGAGCGGTCCGGCATGTTCCAGGTGACCAGCGCGATGCCGTCTGCGTCGGTGTCGACCGTGAAGTTTGTATAAGTCATGTCTCTCTCCTTCCGGCCGAAAATCAGACGCGTTCGATAATCGTTGCGGTGCCCATGCCGGCGCCGATGCAGAGCGTCACCAGAGCGGTGTTCAAATCGCGGCGCTCGAGCTCGTCCAGCACCGTGCCCAGGATCATCGCGCCGGTGGCGCCGAGCGGATGGCCCATGGCGATGGCGCCGCCATTGACGTTGATCTTGTCGTGCGGGATTTCGAATGCCTGCATGTAGCGCAGCACCACTGAGGCGAAGGCCTCGTTGAGCTCGAACAGGTCGATATCCGACAGCTTCATCTTGGCGCGCTTCAGAAGCTTCTCGGTGACGTCGACCGGACCGGTAAGCATCAGCACCGGCTCGGAGCCGATGTTGGCAAAGGCGCGGATGCGGGCGCGTGGCTTCAGGCCCATCGTCTTGCCGGCCTTCTTCGAGCCGAGCAGTACGGCGGCCGCACCATCGACGATGCCGGACGAGTTGCCGGCATGGTGGACGTGGTTGACCTCTTCGACTTCCGGATGCTTCTGCACGGCGACCGCGTCGAAGCCGCCCATTTCGCCAGGCATGACGAAGGACGGGTTGAGCGAGGCCAGCGACTGCATGTCGGTCGACGGCCGCATATGCTCGTCATGATCGAGGATGGTGAGGCCGTTCTGGTCCTTGATCGGTATGACGGAGTTCTTGAAACGGCCATCGGCCCAGGCCTTGCCCGCACGCTTCTGGCTCTCGACCGCATAGGCATCGACGTCGTCGCGCGAAAAACCGTATTTGGTGGCGATCAGGTCGGCCGAAATGCCTTGCGGCACGAACCAGCCGGGCAGGCCGACGGACGGGTCCATGAACCACGCGCCGCCCGAGGCGCCCATGCCGACGCGCGACATCGATTCCACGCCGCCTGCAATGACGATCTCGTCGGCGCCTTGAGCGATCTTGGCGGCGCCGAAATTGATGGCGTCGAGGCCTGAGGCGCAGAAGCGCGAGATCTGCATGCCCGGCGCCTTGTTATCGTAGCCGGCCTCGAAGGCGGCGGCACGCGGAATGACGGAGCCGGCTTCGCCGACCGGATCGACGCAGCCGAAGATGATGTCGTCGACGTTTGCAGTGTCGAGGCCGTTGCGGTCGCGCAACGCTTCAAGCGTCCTGGCCGCAAGCCGCACCGCCGGCACCTCGTGCAGCGAGCCATCCTTCTTGCCCTTGCCGCGCGGTGTGCGCACGGCGTCATAGACATAAGCTTCAGCCATTTGCTTGCTCCTTGCTTTGCCGACGTCGCTCTCAGAGAGAGCGGCCGATCAGCAATTTCATGATCTCGTTGGTGCCGCCGTAGATGCGCTGGACGCGGGCGTCGCGGAACATGCGGGCGATCGGATATTCATTCATGTAGCCATAGCCGCCATGCAATTGAAGGCATTCGTCGACGACTTTTCCCTGCAGGTCCGAGAGCCAGTATTTCGCCATCGACGCCGTCACCGGATCCAGCCCGCCATTGATGTGGCGGGTGACGCAATCATTGTAGAAGACGCGGCCGATGGTGGCCTCGGTCTTCAGTTCGGCGAGCTTGAACTGGGTGTTCTGGAACTCGATGATCGCTTTGCCGAAGGCCTTGCGGTCCTTGACGTAGTCGATGGTCAGAGCAAGCGCGCGCTCGATCATGGCGATCGCGCCGGTGCCGATCTGCAGGCGCTCCTGCGGCAATTGCTGCATCAGCTGGATGAAGCCCTGTCCCTCTTCGTGGCCAAGCAGGTTCGAGGTCGGCACGCGCAGATCATTGAAGAACAGCTCCGACGTGTCGTTGGCCTTCAGGCCGATCTTGTCGAGGTTGCGGCCGCGTTCGAAGCCTTCGGCCTCGTCGGCCTCGACGACGATCAGCGAGGTGCCCTTGGCGCCTTTGGCCGGATCGGTCTTGGTGACGACGATGATGAAATTGGCCAGTTGGCCATTGGTGATGAAGGTTTTCGAGCCGTTGATCTTGTACTGGTTGCCGTCCTTCTCGGCGCGCGTCTTGACGCCTTGCAGGTCGGAGCCGGCGCCCGGCTCGGTCATGGCGATGGCGCCGATCAGTTCGCCGGTTGCCAGCTTCGGCAGCCATTTCTTCTTCTGCTCCTCGGAGCCGTAATGAAGGATGTAAGGGGCAACGATCGCATTGTGCAGGCCGATGCCGAAACCGTCGACGCCGACATGGCCGATCGCCTCGATGATGGCGCTCTCATGCGCGAAGGTGCCGCCGGAGCCGCCATATTCCTCCGGCATCGAGGCGCAGAGCAGGCCGGCGGAACCTGCCTTGCGCCAGCTCTCGCGGTCGACCATCTCGTTCTTCTCGAACTCGTCGTAGCGCGGCGCGATCTCTTCCGACATGAAGCGATGCGCCATGTCGTAGAGCATGCCGACTTCGTCCGCCGCCCAGGCGGGCTTCGGCAAGGAGAGCACTTCGGCTGGATTTGTCATGCCGTTTCTCCCGCGCCAACGTCCCCTCCCCCTCGAGGGGAGGGTGGCCGCGAAGCGGTCGGGTGGGGTCGCCGATGACGTGCTCGACCTTATCTTCGGAATTGACGCGGGTTTGGGGCATTGCGATCATCTCCTACCAAAGCGCCAACCAGCCGGCGCACTGCACGCAAGGACCCCTCCCGGCCCTTCGGGCCACCCTCCCCTCAAGGGGGAGGGGGACGCCAGCCATTTCTAGAACGCTTCCGCAGGCAGCGCCATTAGCGTGTCCGCACCACTGGAAATGCGGGCGAGATGTGCCGATGTCTCGGGCATGATCCGCTCCATGAAGAAGCGCGCCGTCACCACCTTGTTGTCGTAGAAAGCCCCATTTTCGTGGACAGATTGGGAGCCATTGGCGCCGGTCTTGCCGAGCGCGGCCTTGGCCATCTGCGCCCACATGTAGCCGAGCGCCACAAGGCCAAAGAGATGCATGTAGTCGGTGGATGCGGCGCCGGCATTGTCGGGCTTGGCCATGCCGTTCTGCACCAGCCACATCGTCGCCGCCTGCAGATCGTTGAGGCCCTTCTTCAACGCCTTGGTGAACGGCGCCAGCTTCTCGTCGGCACGGTTCTCCTCGCAGAACTCGCCGACGTCCTTGAAGAAAGCCTGCACTGCGCGGCCGCCATTCAGGCCAAGCTTGCGGCCGACAAGGTCGAGCGCCTGGATGCCGTTGGCGCCTTCATAGATCATGGCGATGCGGGCATCGCGCACGAATTGGCTCATGCCGTGTTCTTCGATATAGCCGTGGCCGCCGAACACCTGCTGCGCCATGACGGCATGGTCGAAGCCCTTGTCGGTGAGCACGCCCTTGATCACCGGCGTCAGCAGGCCTGTATAGTCGTCGGCCGCCTGGCGATCCTTGTCGTCGGCGGAGCGGTGGGCGATGTCGGACTTGATCGCCGTCCACAGCGCCAGCGCGCGGCCGGCCTCGTTGAAGGCCTTCATGGTCATCAGCGAGCGGCGGATGTCGGGATGGACGATGATCGGATCGGCTTGTCTGTCCGGCGCCTTGGCGCCAGACAGCGAGCGGCCCTGCAGCCGGTCCTTGGCGTAGGAGACCGCGTTCTGGTAGGCGATCTCGGACAGCGACAGGCCCTGCAGGCCGACGCCGAGCCGGGCTTCGTTCATCATCGTGAACATCGCCTTCAGGCCGCCATTGGCCTCACCGAGCAGCGTGCCTTCGGCCTCGTCATAATTCATGACGCAAGTCGAATTGCCGTGTATGCCCATCTTCTCCTCGATCGACCCGCAGGAGAGCGTGTTCTTCTCGCCCGGATTGCCCGAGGCATCGAGCTTCAGCTTTGGCACGATGAATAGCGAGATGCCCTTCACGCCCGCCGGCGCGCCTTCGATGCGGGCCAACACGAGATGGACGATGTTTTCCGACATGTCGTGCTCGCCGGCCGAGATGAAGATCTTCTGGCCTGAGATCTTGTAGGTGCCGTTGCCGTTCGGCACCGCCTTGGTGCGCAGCAGGCCAAGATCGGTGCCGCAATGCGGCTCGGTCAGGTTCATGGTACCGGTCCAGGACCCCTCGACCAGCTTTGGCAGCCATGTCGCCTTCTGCTCGTCGGTGCCGTGTGTGATGATCGCAGCGATCGCGCCTTGCGTCAGGCCGGGATACATCATCAGCGCCATGTTGGCCGAAACCATGTATTCGGCAACCGCGGTGTGCACGGCATAGGGCAGCCCCTGGCCGCCGAACTCGACGGGCGCCGCCAGTCCCATCCAGCCGCCTTCGCGATACTGGTCGTAGGCTTCCTTGAAGCCCTTCGGCGTCGTCACCGAGCCGTCCTCATGGCGCACGCAGCCTTCCATGTCACCGACGCGGTTCAGAGGATGCATAACGTTTTCGGCGAGCTTGGCGCCTTCGGCGAGGATCGCCTCGACAACGTCGGGCGTCGCGTCGGCAAATCCGGGAAGGTTGGAATATCGCTGATAACCCAGCACCTCGTTGAGCACGAACAGCGTGTCCTGGACCGGCGCCCTGTAGATCGGCATGTGTTCCTCCACCATGCGGGTCTTGGCCGCGAGATCGGGCCCCGAACATGAGGTTGGGGCGGCACGCCGGCCAATGTCGAAAGCGAGATAGCAAAAATTGACGTTTGCGTAAACGTCAATTTTGTCGCCGGGACAAAATTTACCTGTGCCAGCCTATCGGCACGCGCGGTGCATAGCTTTGCGCAAAGCGAGGGGGGTCAAACAAAAAGAGCCGCGCGGGCGGCCGCGCGGCTCTTAAGTTCAAAGCTTTCGCCGGGAGCTGCGGAGCAAAATCAGCTGGCGGCGCTGGCCGGGGCCGAACGCTCGGACAGCATCTGGCGCACGGCCGACATCGAGCCGCTCAACTCGTTGATGGCGTCGTCGATCAGCGCGCGCTGCTTCTGCAGGCGGGCAAGCTGCTTCTCCGACTTGTCGAGAGCCAGCCGTAATTGCTTGGTGTTGGATCCCGTGGGATCGTAGAGATCCATCATCTGCTTGACGTCGCGTAGCGAGAACCCGACCTTGCGGCCGAGCAGGATCAGCTTCAGCCGCGCCTTGTCGCGACGCGTGTAGAGCCGCGTCGCCCCATCTCGCTTTGGATTGAGCAGGCCCTTGTCTTCATAGAACCGCAGCGTGCGCAGAGTCACGCCGTATTTCTTGGCCATCTCGCCGATGCGCACGAGCTCCTCACCGGCTTCGGCAGACATATTGTTGGTGTTGGCCGCGGCTTCGCCGGGCGAAACAAGTTTCATAGTCACTGGCTTTCCCCTGTCGTGGCATCGCGGTCTTGGACCTTGCAACGCCTGAGTGGAAGCGGGGGCATGCTTCCAGTCGTGGTTTCAACTAATTCATCGCAAAAGGCACGAACGGCGCCCCTCTTACGTTTACGTCAATTCTATATCGATAGCCGCCGCATGACGCAAGGGCGTTCTGGGATTGCGAAACCTTATGCCGCACCCCCGGCGCCGGGTCCGAACGGGCACCGCCTGTATTTCAGCAATGCCGTAACTTCTTAAGCTTGGTTAACACCTTGTTTACCACGATGGGTGAAATGTGCGGATGTCGGTCACCCGTGTTTATCCTGTAGCGAATTTTTCACGGTTTTTCGGAGAGCGGGCCTGGCCCGGGAAGCTCGTCTTCCGCCGCAGCAGTGCCGCGCGGCCGCCTTCGTTCCCGACAAGGACTTGGGAAACTGGCAGCAAGCCGGCCATTCTGAAAAACGGACGCATCGATGAACAGCAAGCGGTCCTATCTCGATACACTCAACGCCGGCAGGCCGCGCAGGCCGAACACCACACTTGACGAATTGAACCGCTCGCTGGAAACGCTGGAGCAGCGGCTGGAGCGCAAGCGCGAGGACGCCGCCGAGCGCTTCGATCCGCGCCGGCCGCCCGCAGAGCCGCGCTACGCAAGCGCCCAGCCCTACGCCCCGCCGCGCTGGTACGAGGACCCGCAGCCCACGCCGCGGCCGAAAGGCGCCGGGCCGGCCGGCTTTGACCAGAACTATCAGGCGATCGCGCGCGACATCGACCGCGTGCGCGGCCAGGAAGACAGCGTCGCCGTGGTCGGCAAGATCGCCGGCGAATTGCGTGGCCTGCGCGAGGAACTGCGCCATCAGATGACGGCCGGCCTGCAGCGCGAATTCGCCGCGTTGCGCAAGGACATCGAACGGGCCTTCCAGGCGAGCAACCAATCGGGTGGTCAGGCAGGCGGCTTGCCCGGCAAGGGCAGCGCCGAACTCGGCGTCGAATTCGAGCGGCTGTCCGGCGCCATCCAGACGCTGGCCGAGAAGAGCGACGACCGAAGCGTCAACATGCTGCGGCTCGAGCTCGAGCAGGTAAAGACGGCGCTCGACACATTGGCGCGCGAGGAAAGCGTGCTCAAGGTCGACCGCCGCTGGGACGATTTCGACCGCCGCTGGAGCGCGTTCGAGGACCGTGTCGACGCCGACCAGCGCAACCGCGCCGACGGCCCCGGATTTTCGGCCCTGACCGACCGGCTCGAACAGATCAGCAATGCGGTCCACAATCTGCCGGAATCGCTGTCGCTGCGCTCGATGGAAGAAAAGGTCCGCACGCTTGCCGGCGCCGTCGATCATTTCGTCAGCCAGCAGAGCAACCGCGGCGGCGACACGCTTGGCCTGATCGATGAACGGCTCGACGAGATTTCGCGCGCCATCGTCGCCTCGACCGTCGCCGCACAGGCCAATTCCTTCGACCCCGAACCGTTCGAGCGCATCGAGAAGCGGATCGCCTCGCTGGCGCAGCAGATCGAGGAAGTCGTGCAGGTTCGTCCGAGCGGCGAGGTTCTCGACCGTCTCAGCACGCTGTCGAACAGGGTCGACGAGCTTGCCGGCCGCGCCAATCTGCCGGAACAGGCGATGGAGCGCCTCGGCAAGCAGATCGCGATGATCGCCGACAAGATCGACCGCGCCCCGGCCATGCCCGACGCCGACTATATCTTCCAGGGTCTGGAACAGCGCTTCGACGTGCTGTCGGGCATGATGGAACGTCGGCAGGGCGATGCCATCGAACAGGGCAACATGCTGTTTCGCGATCTCGAGCGGCGGCTGGACGAGGTTGCCGACCGGCTGGACCAGCGCCAGCCGCAGGCTGACAGCGCCGGCATCATGGACGCCATCGATGCACGCTTCACCGCGCTCGCCCAACGCATGGAGACGCGCATTCCCGATCCTGCCAACGAGGCGGCGATCCGCGGCCTGGAAAGCCGGCTCGAAGACATTTCAAGCCGGCTGGAATCGTCGGCCGCGCAGGTCGCCGGCATCGATCCGGCACTGATCCGCAGCCTTGAGGCGCAGGTCTCCAGCCTATCGGCGCATCTGTCGAAGCCCGGCACGCCGCTGCCGGAATTCGAGGACATCAGCCCGCGCCTCAACGAAATCGAGAAGTCGCTGGCCGGAACCCGCGAATCCATCATGGGCGCGGCACGCGAAGCAGCCGAGAGCGCCGTGCGCTCGCTGGCAGATTCCAACGCCAACACCGCGGCCGTTACCGGCCTTGCTCAGGATCTGAAGACGCTGGAAGCGCTGACGCGCCGTTCGGACGAGCGCAATTCACGGACATTCGAGGCGATCCACGACACGCTGCTCAAGATCGTCGATCGTCTGGGCTCGCTGGAGACCAGCGAACCGGCCGAGGCGGTGAGCGAGCTTCTGGATGCCCAGGCCGAGCCGGCGCGGCGGGCCCGCGCTGCACGCGCCTCCAAGATTTCGGTGCAGGACGCGCCATCGATGGATATCGACCAGCCGCTGCCGCTGACCGGAGACATGGCCGATCTCGACGGCCGCGCCGCCGCCATCATGCGCAGCGAGCCGGATATGCGCAGCGACCCGGGTACGCGTAGCGACCCGGGTACGCGTAGCGACCCGGTCATGGGCAGCGAACCCGTACGGCGCTCGCCAGCCGAGGCTGCCGCGGCCGCTGCCCAGGCAGCGCTCGGTTCCGACAGGATTGCCGAGAAAGGCGAAGCCACGGCCAAGAAGTCGCTGTTCGGTGGATTTGCGCGCGCCTTCAGGGGCAAGAAGCCGGCTGACATGCCGCCGCTTGCCGGCTCGGGGCCCAATGTCGACCTGCCGAGCGTCGATCTCGACGAGCCGCTCGATCCGAAGCTCGCCAACCGGCCGTTGGAGCCGGGCTCCGGCGCGCCCGACCTCAACGCCATCATGAAGCGCGTACGCGACGAACGTGGCCCACCGGTGCGCCAAAACTCCGGCGATGCGTCGAAATCCGACTTCATTGCCGCGGCCAGGCGCGCGGCGCAGGCCGCGGCCGCCGAGGCCGACGCGTTGAAACGCCAGTCTACCATGAAGGGCCCGGTCAAGGCGCTTCGTATCGGCGACCTGCTCAAGGCGCGGCGCAAGCCGATCCTGATGGGAGCGGTCGCGATCATGCTGGCGCTTGCCGGCCTCCAGTTGGGCAAGGCCTTCTTCGCCGACCCGGTCGAGGTCGCAAGCAACGATACAGCGCCGATCGTCGCCTCGCAGCCGGTCGAGACTGCCTTGGTCAACGCTGCCAGCCGACCCAAGGCAGAACAGCAGGTAGCCGTTCAGGACGTGCCGGCCCGGATCGTCAGGCAGGCGGAGCCCACGGAACCGCCAGCTGGCAACGATGCGCCAATGAATGCGGCCTCGGTCGCTGGGCCCGAAGTGCCGGCGGTGGAGCCCGCGCCAGCGCCGATGGCTTTGGCCGATCCGGCCCCCGCGCCAAATGCAATGCTGCCGACCACCGCCACTGCGGAACCGGCGGCTGCCGACGCGCAGCCTGCGGCCGCCGTCATGGCGCCCTCGGCCTCGGATACGACGGCCTCGGATACTACCGGCGCCGTTCCGCCGGCTGATGCCGCGGTAGCACCTGTCGTGGCCAAGATAGACGTTCCGGCCGATGCCGGCCCGCAAGCCTTGCGCGACGCGGCTGCCGGCGGTGACGCCAAGGCGCTGTTCGAGCTCGGTTCGCGCTATGCTGAATCGCGCGGCGTCAAGGAAGACATGGCGGCAGCGGCCAAATGGTACGAAAAGTCGGCCGAGCTCGGCTTCGCACCGGCGGAATACCGCATCGGCAATTTCTACGAGAAGGGCATCGGCGTCACGCGCGACGTCAAGAAGGCAAAGACCTTCTACCAGCTCGCCGCCGCGCAGGGTAATGCCAGCGCCATGCACAATCTGGCCGTTCTGTTTGCCATGGCCGCCGACGGCGTGACCGACAATGAATCGGCCGCGCACTGGTTTCAGGCGGCGGCCGATGTCGGCGTCAAGGACAGCCAGTTCAATCTCGGCATCCTGGCGGCAAAGGGCGTCGGCATGAAGCAGAGCCTGGAGGAATCCTACAAATGGTTCGCGCTCGTCGCCAAGACCGGCGACAAGGATGCGGCTGCAAAGCGCGACGAAGTCGCCACTGCGCTGCGCCCCGAACAGCTGGAGCGGGCGCGCGCCGCCACGGAACTGTGGAAGCCGAAGCCGCTCGACCCGGCGTCCAACTCGGCCGACATTCCTGAATCCTGGCAGGAAGGCACGCCGCAGACCACCGCCAGCGTCGACATGAAGAAGGCGGTCAAGAACATCCAGCTCATCCTCAACAAGAACGGCTACGATGCCGGCGGCGCCGATGGCGTGATGGGCGGCAAGACCAAGACCGCAATCATGGCTTTCCAGACCGACAACAAGATGCAGGCGACCGGCGAAATCGACGAAAAGCTGGTGAAGGCGCTGCTGGCGCACAAATAACGGCAGATGCGTCGCTAACGCGACGCCCTTGCCATACATTTGCCTGTTAACTGCTTGAGATGTTTTTTGTTTCGGTAGGGCGACGGGGTTTGATCCCACTGCCCCGGCGGTGCAAGAAAGAATTGGCTTTTCGGTGCGACAATGCCCTGGAATGGCTGCAATCGCCGACAGGCAAACTGATCGAGACTGACGGGTGGGCATCTATCTCCCGATCGCGGAAATTTCCGTCAACGTCTTCGTGCTGCTGGCAATGGGCGCGGCGGTGGGTTTCCTGTCGGGCATGTTCGGGGTCGGTGGCGGCTTTCTGATCACGCCGCTCTTGATCTTCTACAACATCCCGCCGGCAATCGCCGTTGCTACCGGCGCCAACCAGGTTATCGCCTCCTCCTTCTCCGGCGCGCTGTCGCACATGAAGCGCGGCACGCTCGACTTCAAGCTCGGCGGGGTGCTGCTGGCCGGCGGCATCGTCGGCTCGACCGGCGGTATCTTCGTCTTTGCCTTCCTGCGTCGGCTCGGCCAGCTCGATTTGTTTATCTCACTGCTTTACGTCGTGCTGCTTGGCACCGTCGGCGGGCTGATGCTGGTCGAGAGCGTCAATGCGCTGCGCGCGACGCGCAGCGGTGCGGCGCCGGTCTTGAAGAAATCCGGCCAGCACAACTGGATCCACCGGCTGCCGCTGAAGATGCGCTTCAGGGCCTCGAAGCTGTTCGTCAGCGTCATTCCGGTGCTGGGGCTCGGCGCCGGCATCGGCTTCCTGTCGTCGATCATGGGTGTCGGTGGTGGCTTCATCATGGTGCCGGCGCTGATCTACCTCCTGAAAGTGCCGACCAACGTCGTCATCGGCACCTCGCTGTTCCAGATCATTTTCACCTCGGCCTACACCACGCTGGTCCACGCCACCACCAACCAGACGGTCGACGTCATGCTTGCCTTCCTGCTGATGGCGGGCGGCGTTGCCGGCGCGCAATATGGCGCCAAGGCAGGACAGAAGCTGCGCGGCGAGCAGCTCAGGGCACTGCTGGCGCTGCTGGTGCTGGCGGTTGCCATCCGGCTTGCCATCGATCTCTTCGTCACGCCGCCAAACCTCTATTCGCTGACCGCCGCGGGCCTGAACTGATGCCGCGGTGGGGGATTTTTTCGGCCGCCGTTTTGCTTTTCGCCCTCGCTCTGCCGGCGGCAGCGCAATCGCCGAACCCCTTGCCGGAAGGCATCCAGATCGGTCTCTCCACCGACGCCGTGTCGATCACCGCCGGTTTTTCCGGCGCCGACCTGACCATTTTCGGTTCGCTGGAAAATCCCGACCCGCTGGTCGCGCGACAGGGGCGCTACGACGTCATCGTCGTGCTCGAAGGCCCGCCGCGGCCGGTGGTGGTGCGCCGCAAGGACCGGGTGCTCGGCGTCTGGGTCAATCTGGAATCCGAGACCTTCGAGAACGTGCCGGTATCCTACTCCGTCGCCACGACGCGGCCGCTGCAGGACATCACCGAACCCAACAGCTACAAGCAGCTGTCGCTCGGCGCCTCCAACCTTTACATGCAGCCGGCCGAGGTAACCGACAGTCCGGCGACGATCGAGGAATTCACCGTGGCGCTGCGCGAGCGCAAGGCGGCGACCGGCCTCTATAGCGAGAATGTCGGCGGCGTGCAGTTCTTGTCGCAGAACCTGTTTCGCGCCACGGTGCGGCTGGCGCCCAACGTCCCGGTTGGAACCCATAAAGCCCGCGCGTTCCTGTTCAAGAGCGGTCTGTTCCTCAAGGAAAGCTCGGCCCAGCTCGAAATCCGCAAATCGGGCTTCGAACAGTCGATCTTCCGCGTCGCGCATGATTACTCGTTTCTCTACGGCGTCTTCTCCGTGTCGCTGGCCATGATCACCGGCTGGCTGGGCAGGCTGATCTTCCGCAGGGATTGACGCGCACGACCCATTTCCGGGGAAAGGGGGTTCCCCTTTTCTCAGTCTTGCGATAGACCGCCGCCTCCCAACCCTCGGGTTACACGCACAATCATTCGGCAGAACGGTCAGGCCTCTGGACGGCGCGCGCCTTGCGGACGCCTGCCACAGCGACGACCCAATGACAGGAGGCTGCAATGCACCAGGCATTTGGCGGCATCGATTTCGGCACGTCCAATTCTACGGTGGGCGTGATCCGCAACGGCCAGGCACGGCTGGTGGCGCTGGAAGGCGGACAGCCGACATTGCCAAGCGCGGTTTTCTTCAACTTCGAGGACGGTCACACCTATTTCGGCCGCCGCGCCATTGCCGACTACACCGATGCCATCGAAGGCCGGCTGATGCGGTCGCTGAAGAGCGTGCTCGGCAGTTCGCTGGCGCATGAGAAGACGCGGATCAAGGCCCGGCAGATCGGTTTCATCGACATTGTCGGCATGTTCGTCGGCCATTTGAAGAAGCGGCTTGAGGAAGATGCCGGCGCTCCGGTGGAGAACGTTGTGCTCGGCCGGCCGGTGCAATTTGTCGACGACGATGTGGAAGCCGATGCCAAGGCGCAAAGCGAGCTTGAAAAAGCGGCGCGCGCGCAAGGCTTCAAGCACATCGCCTTCCAATTCGAACCGATTGCGGCAGCACTCGACTATGAGCAGGACGTGAAGCGCGAGGAACTGGCGTTGATCGTCGACATGGGCGGCGGCACGTCCGACTTCTCGATCGTGCGCGTTTCGCCGCAACGCGCCCGCTCACGCGACCGCAAGGACGACATCCTCGCCAACCGAGGCATTCATATTGGCGGCACCGATTTCGACCGGCTGCTCAGCATCGCCCATGTCATGCCCAAGCTCGGCTATCTCTCGCCCACAAAAGACGGCAAGCGCAACCTGCCGGCGAGCTATTTCATTGATCTCGCGACGTGGCAGCGCATCAACCTCGTCTATACTGCCAAGGCGATGACGCATCTGAGGCAAATCCGCTTCGAGGCCGTCCGCGCCGACCTTGTCGACCGCTTCATCCATATTGTCGAGCACCGTTACGGCCATGCGCTGGCCGGCCTCGTCGAACGAGCCAAGATCGCGCTGACGGATCAGGCTTCGGCCGATGTAACGGTGGCGCTGCCCGGCGCGGGTTTTGCCGCCGAGATCACGCGAGACGGCCTGGAAGAGACGATTGCCGCCGACATCGAGCGGGTGTCCGCTACGGTGCGGCAGACGATTGCCGATGCTGGCGTGAAAGCGTCCGACATCACCGCCGTGTTCCTCACCGGCGGCTCGACCGCCATCCCGCTGGCACGGCGCGAAATCCTGTCGCTGGTGCCGCAAGCCGCCGTTATCGAGGGCGACATGTTCGGTTCGGTCGGCCTTGGCCTGGCGCTGGATGCACAGCGGAAGTTCGCCTGATCGCTTACGCCGGATTGCTGACGGCCTCAGCGCCGAGATGCGCCTTGAGCGCCATCTGGGCGAGGCTTGCCTGGCGGTCGCGATGGGTGATCATGGCGAAGTCGCGCTTCGGCAGTTCGAGCGGCACCGACCGGAGACTGCCCTCGGCGACGGCGCGTCCGACGACGAGGTCCGAGATGATGGTGGCGCCGGCGCCGGCCTCGACCGCCTGGCGAACCGCCTCGTTGCTCGGCAGCACCAGAAATATCTGCAGGTCGCCAAGCGATATCCCCTCGCGGCGGGCCAGGTCCTCCAGCACCTCGCGCGTGCCCGAACCACCCTCACGGATGATCCAGCGCAGCCCTCTGATATCCGGGCGGCCCGGCGCGATCTCGGCGATTTCGGGATGCGAGGCGGCGACGACCAGCATCAACCTGTCGACGTCGACCTTGGTGCGGCGGAGGATGTCTGACTCGGTGCGCCCCTCGACCAGACCGAGATCGGCGGTGCCGTCGAGCACATTGGCCTCGACCTGCCTGGTGTTGCCGATGCTGACGCTTAAGCGCACCGCCGGGTAGGCTTCATGGAAAGAGGCCAGCCTGCGCGGCAGCCAGTAGCTGGCGATGGTCAGGCTGGCGGCGATCGACAGGCTGCCGGCGACCGTCTGCGAGACATGCTCCAGCACATTTCGGGCGGCGGCGGCGCGTTCCAGCACCGCCTTGGCCTCGGGCAGGAAACGGTGGCCGGTCTGAGCCAGCTCGATGTTGCGGCCGACACGGTTGAACAGATGAACGCCATGCTGCTCTTCCAAAGCGCGGATAGCCGCCGACGCCGCCGACTGGGAGATGCCCAAAAGCTCCGCCGCCTTGGTCATATGGCCGCGTTCGGCAACGGCAACGAAAATGCGCAACTGGTCCAGCGTCATGTGTGCATTAAGAACCAATTCCGATCGAATTTACAAGAACAACTGATTAGACGGATCGATAGCTTTATTCTACTTTTTCAGTCGAAGTTAGAAAGAATTCGCCAACAAATCGCGGCCAACAAAATGATCGGGCGGTTCAGATCCCTGTTTGCGCATTGGACCCGTGGCCTCAGGCGGCGGCTGGCCGGCGATCGATATCATCCTGAAGAACACTATATGCGTGGCCCCGGACCGAAGACGCGGGCCAAATTCGCAGGTAGCAAAAGCACGCCGGCATCATGAACCCAGCTGCGCCGCGCGGAGCCAATTCCGCACCGTCGCAACGGCCGCTTGGCGATACACGCGCGCCTGATGAAGGCGACGGCGTCGACACCTCGCCCGCTATCTCCGACAGCATCGCCAAGACCACCTGTTATATGTGCGCCTGCCGGTGCGGCATCGACGTCCACATCAAGGACGGCAAGGTGCGCTACATCAACGGCAACAAGGCCCATCCGGTTAACCGCGGCGTAATCTGCGGCAAGGGCAGCTCCGGCATCATGCAGCACTACAGCCCGGCGCGGCTGAAGAAGCCGCTGTTGCGCAGCGGCCTGCGCGGCTCGGGCGAATTCCGCGAGATCGAGTGGGAGGAAGCGTTTTCGATTGCGACCGGGCGGCTATCGCATATCCGCCGGACCGATCCGAAAAAGCTCGCCTTCTTCACCGGGCGCGACCAGTCGCAGTCGCTGACCGGCTGGTGGGCGAGCCAGTTCGGCACGCCGAACTTCGCCGCCCATGGCGGCTTCTGCTCGGTCAACATGGCGGCCGGCGGGCTCTACACGATCGGCGGCTCGTTCTGGGAGTTCGGCGAGCCGGACTGGGACAATACGAAATACTTCATGCTGTTCGGCGTCGCCGAGGACCATGATTCCAACCCGATCAAGATCGGCTTGGGTAAACTCAAGGCGCGCGGCGCCAAGGTGGTGTCGATCAACCCCTGTCGCACCGGCTACAACGCCATTGCCGACGACTGGATCGGGATCCGGCCCGGCACCGACGGCCTCTTCGTCTTCGCCCTAATCCATGAACTGCTGAAGGCAGGCCGCGTCGATCTCGATTATTTGCTGCGCTACACCAACGCCCATGTGCTGGTCGTCCAGGAGCCGGGTGCGGCGGACGACGGGCTGTTCCTGCGCGACAGCGACAACAATCTTCTCGCCTGGGACAGAGTGGCGAAGACAACCGTCAACGCAGCCGATGCGGATGCGAAACCGGCGCTGACCGGCAGCTTCACGTTCGCCGGCCGCCGTTGCGTGCCGGTGTTCCGGCTTATCGCCGACCGCTACATGGACGACAGCTACGCACCCGATGCGGTCGCGGCACGATGCGGCATTCCGGCCGACACCATCCGCCGGATCGCTGCCGAACTCGCCCACGTCGCCTTCGAACAGACGATCGAACTGCCGGTTGCGTGGACCGACTGGGCCGGACGGCGGCACGAGACGATCAAGGGACGGCCGGTGTCGATGCATGCCATGCGCGGCATCTCGGCCCACTCCAACGGCTTTCACTCCTGCCGTGCCATCCACCTGCTGCAGGTGCTGCTCGGCACGGTGGACGTGCCCGGCGGCTTCCGTTTCAAGCCCCCCTACCCGCGCTCGGCGCCCCCGGGACCGAAGCCGGCCGGCAAGGTGGTCAGGCCGATGACGCCGCTCGACGGCATGCCGCTCGGCTTCGTCTGCGGGCCGGACGATCTCCTGGTCGACGAGGCCGGCACGCCTTTGCGCATCGACAAGGCTTATTCCTGGGATGCGCCGCTCGCCGCGCATGGGCTGATGCATACGGTCATCCGCAATGCGTGGGCCGGTGACCCGTACCCAATCGACACGCTGATGATGTACATGTCGAACATGGCGTGGAATTCCTCGATGAACACCGTCGAGACCATTGCCATGCTCACCGACCATGACGAAGCGGATAACTACAAGATCCCCTTCATCATCTATTCCGACGCCTATTATTCCGAGACGGTGCCGTTCGCCGACCTGGTGCTGCCCGACACCACCTATCTCGAACGTCACGACTGCATCAGCCTGCTCGACCGGCCGATCAGCCATGCCGACGGGCCGGGCGACGCGATCCGCCATCCGGTGGTCGAATCGGACCGAGATGTCAGGCCGTTCCAATCGGTGCTGATCGAACTTGGCGCTCGGCTTGGCCTGCCCGGCTTCGTCGAGGACGATGGCTCGGCCAGATATGCCGACTATGCCGACTACATCGTCAATCACGAACGCACGCCGGGCATCGGCCCGCTGGCCGGCTGGCGCGGCAAGGACGGCACTTCCGTCGGCAAGGGCGAAGTCAATCCCGACCAGTTGCAGCGCTACATCGGCAATGGCGGCTTCTGGCACCAGGATTTTGCTGAGGACCAGCGCTATTACAAGATGGCCAACCGCTCCTATCTCGACTTCGCAGAGCAGATGGGGTTCATCCCCAAGGCCGAGCCGATCGTGTTCCAGCTCTATTGCGAACCGATGCAGCGCTTTCGCCTCGCCGCGCGCGGTCATGGTCGCGTCCAGCCGACCGAGAGCGAACGCCAGCGCATCGAGACCTATATGGATCCGCTGCCGTTCTGGTTTACGCCGTTCGAAGAGGCCGCGGTCGATCCGCAGAAATACCCGCTGCATGCGCTGACGCAGCGGCCTATGCACATGTATCATTCCTGGGGCTCGCAGAATGCGTGGCTGCGGCAAATCACCAGCCAGAACCGCCTGTTCGTGCACCACCAGACCGCGGCAGTTCTCGACCTGGCCGACGACGACTGGGTGTGGATCGAAAGCATCAACGGCCGGGTGAAGGGACAGATCAAGCTGGTCGACGGGGTCAATGCGGATACGGTCTGGACATGGAACGCCATCGGCAAAAGGCGCGGCGCCTGGGGGCTGAAGGACAACGCCGCCGAGAGCAATCGCGGCTTCCTGCTCAACCACATCATCGGCGACCAGACATCGGCTGACGCGAAAGGCAAACGCTATTCGAATTCCGATCCGGTGACCGGCCAGGCGGCGTGGTTCGACCTCAGGGTACGCATCGTCAAATGCTCTGATGAGGAAGCCGGCTTCACCGAACCGCAATTCGAGCGTTTCAGCCAGCCGCCAAATGTCGAGCCTTCGCCCGACATCCTTCGCTTCGGCGCCGAGTTCCGCGTCAATAGGGAAGCCGTGGAATGACCTGCCTTCCCGCCCATACAGACAAGAAGCTTGGCCTGGTCATCGACCTCGACACCTGCGTCGGCTGCCAGGCCTGCGTCACCGCCTGCAAGGAGTGGAACACCGGCGGCCACATGGCGCCACTGACCGACATCGACCCCTATGGCGGCCGTGTCGATGGCGTCTGGTTCAACCGCGTGCACAGCTATGAGCACACGACCGAGGCGGGCGGGCGCACGGTCAACTTTCCGCGCTCCTGCATGCATTGCGAGACGCCTGCCTGCGTCACTGTCTGCCCGACCGGCGCGTCCTACAAGCGGGCGTCGGACGGCATCGTGCTGATCGACGAAAGCAAATGCATCGGCTGCAAACTGTGCAGTTGGGCCTGCCCCTATGGCGCGCGCGAATTCGATACTGACGTCGGCGTGATGAAGAAATGCACGCTGTGCGTCGATCGCATCTACAACGACAATCTGGCCGAGGAAGACCGCGTGCCGGCCTGCGTTGCCGCCTGCCCGACCAGCGCCCGGCATTTCGGCGATCTCGGCGATCCCTCGTCGGCTGTCTCGCAACTGGTGGCGGAGCGTGGCGGCGTCGACCTGATGCCGGAGATGGGCTACAAACCGACCAACAAATATCTGCCGCCGCGCGCCCAGCGCGCCGCATGGGTGCCGGCGCCAAGGCTCGAGCCAATCACGGCCGAAGGCGGTTTTCTCGGCTGGATCGACCGCATGCTTTCGAACTGACCAATGCATCCAGCCTTTTCCGTCGTCTTCTTCACAACTGCCACAGGAGCGGGCTACGGCCTGCTGGCGCTGCTTGGCGTGCTTGGCGGACTGGGTTTTATCCCGGCCCATTTCTGGCTCGGCCTTATCGGCATGGGGCTGTCGCTCGGCCTGATCGCCGCCGGCCTATTGTCCTCGACCGGCCATCTCGGCCGCCCCGAACGTGCATGGCGCGCCTTCTCGCAATGGCGCAGTTCCTGGCTGTCGCGCGAAGGCGTGGCCTCGGTCGCGACCTTCATTCCCGCCGGGCTGTTCGGCATCGGCTGGGTGTTTTTTGGCCGCACCGGAGGCTGGATGGCCATCGCCGGGTTTCTCGCAACTATCGGCGCAATCGTCACCGTCTGCACCACCGGCATGATCTATGCCTCGCTGAAGCCGATCGCGCAGTGGCATAGCCCGTATACGCTGCCGGGCTATCTCATCTTTTCGGCGATGACCGGCAGCGTGCTGTTGAACGCGCTGCTGCAGGCTTTCGCCATCAGCCCGACCGCCGTTGCGGTAGCCGCCCTGCTGCTGACCTTGCTCGGCTGGGGCTGGAAGCTGGCGACGTGGCGATACAATGACGCGCTGGAGATCGCGACCACCGCCAACACGGCGACAGGCCTCGCCGGAGGGACGGTGCGCTCGCTGGAATGGCCGCACACCGAGGAGAACTACCTGCTCAAGGAAATGGGCTTTCGCATCGCCCGCAAGCACGGTGCAAAGCTGCGGCTGATCACGCAGTTGCTGGCTTTCGCCTTGCCTGCCCTGCTGCTGCTTTCTGTCTTATTCGCTTTGCCCTGGCCATTCGCAGCGGTGCTGTCGGTGCTTGCGGCAACCGTCCAGTTCGCCGGCATGCTGGTCGAGCGCTGGCTGTTCTTCGCCGAGGCCAAGCACACCGTCACCCTCTATTACGGCCGGTAGAGCGTCCCGCCGTCAGGCGGCCCGTGCTCGTGGCGCCGCCGGCAAATCCTTAAGCAGGATTTCGATCGCGGCATCGATTACAGCTGTCCTGCGGTCGTGCGCGTAAAGGCCGTATTGGACCGTGAGCGGCTCGGGCAGGCCGGCTGACGTCTTCAGCACCCGCATCGAAGCAGTGCGCACGGATTCGGGCGGAAGCAGTCCAACGCCCAGTCCGTTCTCGATCGCGGCCTGAAGGCCGGTGACGCTCTGGCACGACAGGACGATCCGGTGCTCCCGGCCGGCGGCGACCAGCGCCTCGATCATCCGCCTGCGCCAAGGGCAGGTTGCGCCGAAGGCGGCGAGATCGAGTGGCCGGTCATGGTCCAGCACATAGTCCTGGGCGCAGACCCACTGCAGTTCGACGTTCCATGTCGTCACGGCATCGGCCGCGACGACGGATGTCGGGGCAATCATGACATCCAGCGCATCCTCGCTCCACAGCCGTCCCAGCGCGACGCTGTGCTCGACCATCGCGTCGAGGCTGATGTCGGGATAGGTGCGATGCAGCCGCCCAAGCGCGGCCGAAAGCGCGGCCGTGGTGACCTCTTCGGCAAGACCAATACGCACGCCGCCGCCAATGCTAGCCTGCTGCAGACGCGCCACCGCTTCGTCGCCGAGAGCGAGGATGCGGGTCGCGTATCCCAGAAAGAGCTCTCCCGCCGCAGTCGGTACGACACCGCGGCCGGTGCGCTGGAACAAGTGCCGTTGGAGCAGGCCCTCCAGCCGGCGCATCTGCATGCTCATCGCCGATTGGGTCTTGCCGGTCTGCGCGGCGACCCTGCTCGGGCTACCTTGCCGGCAGACCGCGACATAGGTGCGGAGAAGGTCGAGGCCGATCTGCTCAGATATCATTTTATTTGAACTCTGATGTCATAGGTATCAGTCTAAAATGATATCTCGCCACGCGCTATCTCACACTCAAGAGAAACAGCGCAGGGAAGAAAACCATGAAAGCGATCCGTGTTCACCGCCATGGCGGGCCAGATATGCTCGCCTACGAAGATGTCGACATCGGCCAGCCCGGACCGGGCGACGTGCGCGTACGCAACCGGGCGGTCGGCCTCAACTTCGTCGACATCTATTTTCGCACCGGCGAATACGCGCCGCCCGCTCTGCCATTCATTCCCGGCAATGAAGGCGCCGGCGAAATCGTCGCCGTCGGTGAAGGCGTCAGCGGCTTCGCGCCTGGCGACCGAGTCGCCTATGTCGAGACGCTCGGCGCCTATGCCGAAGAACGCATCGTGCCCGCGCATTTCGTCGTGCATCTGCCCGACGCCATCGATTTCGAGACAGGTGCGGCGATGATGCTGAAAGGGCTGACGGCGCAATATCTGCTGCGCCGCACGTTTCGCGTCGAGGCGGGCCATACCATCAGGGTGCATGCCGCGGCGGGCGGCGTCGGCCTCATCCTGACGCAATGGGCCAAACATCTCGGCGCGACCGTCATCGGCACGGTCGGTTCACCCGAAAAGGCCGAACTTGCGCGCGCCAATGGCTGCGACCATGTCATCGACTACAGCAAAGAGAATTTCGCCGCACGGGTGAAAGAGGTCACCAACGGCGAAGGCTGCCACGCCGTCTATGACGGCGTCGGCAACGCGACCTTCCCCGCCTCGCTCGACTGCCTGCAGCCGTTCGGCACCTTCGTCAGCTACGGCACAGCGTCGGGGTCGATCCCGCCCTTCGACATCATGCTTTTGATGCAAAAGGGTTCGCTGTTCGCCACCTGGCAGTTGCTGTTCCATCATCTCGCCAGGCGTGAGGACGTCGTCGCCATGAGCGAGGATCTGTTCAGCGTCGTCCTCAGCGGCGCAGTGAAAATCCCGGTGCACACAAGCATGCCGCTTGCCGAAGTGGCGGAGGCGCACCGCCGGCTCGAAGCACGGCAGACGACAGGCGCAACCGTGCTTATACCGTAGAAACTCAGCCCGGCCGCAGCATCGAACCGGAAATGGCGAAGATGCGCGCGGCGCCCATCATATAAGCTATCAACGTCTCGCGGCGGAACAGGCCGGCATAGGCGCGGTCGAGCACGTTGAGCGAGCCGGTATAAGCGCCGAAGGCCGGCATGATCATGCGGCCGCCATCGCCGGCAAAGCAGCGCCGCCGCACCGAGCGGCCCTGCTGGACGATGCGGGCGCAAGGGTGAAGATGGCCGGCAACTTCGCCCTCGGTTCTTATCTTCGACGGCTCGTGGCGGAACAGCAGCGAGCCGATGGCGAGTTCGCGCACCGTCTCGCCGGGCAAATCCGCCGGCGCTTCCGGGTCATGGTTGCCGGCGACCCAGAACCAGTCGCGGCCGGCCATCAATGCTTCCAGCCGATCGCGGAAGGTTTGATGCATGCGCTCGGCGCCGCCGCCGTCGTGGAAGGAGTCGCCCAGGCTGATGACGATGGCCGGCTGGTAGTCCGCGATTACCGCCTGCAGCCGGAGCAGAGTGGCGCCGGTATCGTAGGGCGGGATCAGTGCGCCGCGCCTGGCGAAGGACGAGCCCTTTTCCAGATGCAGGTCGGAGACCGCGAGCAGCCTCAGATCGGGGAAATAGAGCACGCCGCGCGAATCACAGACCGCGCGCTCGCCCGCGATGCCGACAAAGTCGGCCTCGGCGATCAGCGATGCCCGCGCCAGCGAAAAATTCATTCCTCAACCATCCCAGGACCCATGGCTTCCTCGACCAAAGTCGCGGCATCCATCAGCAGCGTTTCGTCGGCCTCGCCGTTCACCGGCATCTTGCCGATTTCGAGCATGATCGGCACGGCCAGCGGCGATATCTGTTCGAGTGCCTTATGCACGATTCGACCCTGGATACGCGAGAGCATGTCGGCAAGTCTGCTGACATCGAGCAGACCGGTCGCCGCGTCGGCGCGCGTCGCCTGCAGCAGGATGTGGTCGGGCTCATGGCTGCGCAGCACGTCATAGATCAGATCGGTCGAGACGGTGACCTGGCGGCCGCTTTTCTCCTGGCCGGGGTGACGTTTCTCGATCAGGCCTGAAATCAGCGCGCAGTTGCGGAAGGTGCGCTTGAGCAGCCAGCTGTCGGCCAGCCAAGCCTCGAGGTCGTCGCCCAGCATGTCCTGGTCGAACAGAGCGCCAAGCGAAGGTTTCCGCGATTTGAACATCGCGCCCATATCGCCCAGCGACCAGATGGCCAATGCGTAGTCGGTGGCGACGAAGCCAAGCGGCCTGGCGCCGGCCCTGTCCAGCCGGCGGGTGAGCAGCATGCCGAGCGTCTGGTGCGCCAGCCTGCCCTCGAAAGGATAAGCGACGAGATAGTGACGGTTGCCGCGCGGAAAGGTCTCGATCAAGAGGTCGTCGCGTTTGGGCAATACCGATTTGTCGGCCTGGAACCGCAGCCAGTCCGATACCTGCTCGGGCAGCTTCTTCCAGCGCTGCGGGTCGTCCAGCATGGCGCGCACCTGCTCGGCGAGGTAAGTCGAAAGCGGAAATTTGCCGCCGCCATAATAAGGAACCTTGGCGTCGCTTCCCGGCGCATTCGAGACGAAGCATTCGTTCTCGCGGATGCCTTCGAAGCGCAGCACTTTGCCGGCAAACATGAAGGTGTCGCCATGCGTCAGCGTTTCGAGGAAGGCCTCCTCGATCTTGCCCAGAGCCCGGCCGCCGTGCGAAGCCGAGCCTTTGCTGCCGGCCTTGACGTAACGCACATTGAGCGCCGGCACCTCGATGATGGTGCCGACGTTCAGCCGATATTGCTGCGCGACGCGGGGATTGGAGACCCGCCACATGCCGTCCTTGTTGAGGCGGATGCGGGCGTAGCGCTCGTAGTTCTTCAGTGCGTAGCCGCCGGTGGCGACGAAATCGATGACGCGGTCGAATGTCGGCCGGTCGAGGCTGGCATAGGGCGCTGCTGTCAGCACTTCCTCGTAGAGATCGTCGGCGCGAAACGGCGCTCCGCAGGCGCAGCCCAGCACATGCTGGGCCAGCACATCGAGCCCGCCATTGACCAGCGGCGGCGTATCCTGGGCGCCCAGATAGTTGGCGTCCAGCGCTGCCCGGCACTCCAGCACCTCGAAACGATTGGCCGGGATGAGGATCGCCTTCGACGGCTCGTCCATGCGGTGGTTGGCACGGCCGATGCGCTGCGCCAGCCGGCTGGCGCCCTTGGGCGCCCCGACATGCACGACCAGATCGACGTCGCCCCAATCGATGCCGAGATCGAGCGTCGAGGTGGCAACGATGGCACGTAAGGCATTGTCTCCCATCGCCTTCTCGACGCGGCGGCGCTGGGTGACATCGAGCGAGCCGTGATGCAGCGCGATCGGCAAGGTATCCTCGTTGACCCGCCACAATTCCTGAAACAGCAGCTCGGCCTGGCTGCGGGTGTTGACGAACAGCAGGGTGGTCTTGTGGCGCTTGATCTCGCGGTAGATTTCCGGCGTCGCATAGCGCGCCGAATGGCCGGCCCATGGCACGCGCTCTTCCGAATCGAGGATCGAGATTTCGGGCTTCGCGCCGCCGGTTACGACGATGAGCTCAGACATATCGGGACTTGCCAGGCCTTTGGGCGGATTCTGGCTCACCAGCCAGCGCCGCAACTCGTCGGGCTCGGCCACCGTTGCCGACAGACCGATCGTCTGCAGGCCGGGCACGATTCTGCGCAGCCGCGCCAGCCCGAGCGCCAGCAGATGGCCGCGTTTCGATGTCACCAGCGAATGCAACTCGTCGAGCACGACATAGCGCAGATCCTCGAAGAAGCGCCCGGCATCGCCGGCCGCAATCAGCAGCGCCAATTGCTCGGGCGTGGTGAGCAGGATATCGGGCGGCGCCAGCTTCTGGCGCTGCCGCTTGTGGGAAGGCGTGTCGCCGGTGCGCGTCTCGATGGTGACGGGCAGGCCGATCTCCTCCACCGGCTTGCCGAGGTTGCGCTCGATGTCGACGGCCAGCGCCTTCAGCGGCGAGATGTAGAGCGTATGGATGCCGCGCCGTGCCATACCGGCTTTGCGTCTGGGGCGGTTGGCCAGTTCGGTCAACGTTGGCAAGAAGCCGGCCAGTGTCTTGCCGGCGCCGGTCGGTGCGATCAAGAGCACCGATTGCCCGGCTTGAGCCTTCGCCAGCAGCTCGATCTGGTGAGCGCGCGGCGACCAGCCTTTTTCGCCAAACCATCTGATGAATGGCTCGGGCAGAAGGACGGCGGCATTTTGTTTGGCAAGGCGCGGCTGCTCGGTCACGCGAAAGAGGTAGCGCGACGGCGCGCGATCGCCAAGGAAAATCGGAACAAAAGGTGATCGGGTGAGTTGCCCTCACCCCGTACGGGGAGAGGATGCCGGCAGGCACGTGAGGGACAGCGCGAGCTTTCAATCGCTGGCGCCGCCCCTCATCCGCCCTTCGGGCACCTTCTCCCCGTGAACGGGGCGAAGGAAGAGGCGCTAAGGCCGCCGAAACCCAGTCGGCCCGCCATAGAGATACCCAATCCGATTAACCGCATCCTTCAGCCCTTCGCGCGAGACCAGCATGGTGTGGCCGTTGGCGTGGATCATGGTCTCGGCGTCGGTCATAACGGCGACATGCCCCTTCCAGAACACGAGGTCACCGCGTTTTAGCCCGGCATAATCGGATCCCGGATCGAGCGGCTCGCCCAGGCCTGCCGCCTGCATGTCGGAATCTCGAAGCACATTGCGGCCGGCCATGCGCATGGCCAGTTGCACGAGGCCAGAACAGTCGATGCCGAAGCCGGAGGTGCCGCCCCAGAGATAGGGCGTGCCGATAAACATCTCGGCGACCGAGACATAGTCGGCGGCGATATCGCTGACCGGGCGCACATGGCCGGCGATCAGCGCCTCGCCGGAAGGCAACAGCGCATAGTGCGTGCCGCGCGTTTCGGCAGCGCCCCTCACCGTCACCGTCGAGCCCATCGACAATTGCCCGCTGATCGGAAAGCGCAGATCCGGGCCTGGATAGAGAAAAGTGCGCGGCGCCGTGACGATGTGGGTTGGCGCATGCTCGCGTGCGCCCAGCATGGTGGCGCCGACGTAGCCGACATAGCCGTCGCGTTCGGCCTGGACCCAGGCCCAGCCTTCGGCTTCCTCGAAGACAAGCACATCGTCGCCGAACAGTACCTGCGTGTTGACGCCGGCATCCGAGCGCGGTGCCTTGCGCACGTCAGCCACGGAGGCCGTGATCCGAGCCCGACGGCCGGTGACGAAGCGATCGGCCGAAACCTCCCCTTTCAGCCTTGCATCGGCGAGGTCGGAACGGAAGGCGTGGAGGCGGGCATCCCTGGCAGTCAAATCGGTACTCGTTCTAATTCATGGATTGATCAGATGGGCAGTTCATGAGCCCTGGCAACGATACCATCCCCGAAGCGCTCGACAAAGAGCGCGCCTTCGACCGTGCGCCGGATCAGCACATTGCGCTTGTCGAGCTCGTCGCGATGGCGTGACACCAGTTTCAGCGCACCCATCGTGTCGAGGGCGCGGGTGATAACCGGCTTGGTAACATTGAGGCGGGCGGCTAGACCGCGCACCGTGTGCGGCGGCGGGTCGAGATAGATGGTGAACAGGATCGCCGTCTGGCGCATGGTGAGATCTGGCGCGCCGGCGCGCACCTGCGACAGCATCACCTGCTGCCACAGCCGCATCGCCTGGCTCGGACGCATCGAAATCGACATCGCCCGAGCATGACGGCAAATTGTTTCGGTTCCGTTTCAGTTTTGGTGGCCGTCTCAGGGCGTCAGGCATAGCGCCTCGAAATGACCCGCTCCAGTGCACGGATGCCTTGCGCCTCGCCGCCGGCGGGTCCGTAGGGGCGATCGGACGGGTTCCAGGCGAAGATGTCGAAGTGCGCCCAGCCCGTTGTCCGTTCGACAAAGCGCTTGAGGAAAAGCGCCGCGGTGACCGAGCCGGCGAAACCGTCCGTGGTGACGTTGTTGATGTCGGCGATCTTCGACGCCAGCCTGCCGTCATAGGGCCGCCACAACGGCATGCGCCACAACGGATCCTCGACGGCCACCGAGGCCGCAGCCAGTTCGGACGCCAGCGCTTCGTCGCCAGTGTAGAAAGGCGGCAGATCGGGACCGAGCGCGACACGCGCTGCCCCGGTCAGCGTCGCCATGTCGATCAGCAGTTCCGGCTCCTCGTCATCGGCCAGCGCCAGCGCATCGGCCAGCACCAGCCGCCCTTCGGCGTCGGTGTTGCCGATCTCGACGGTGAGGCCCTTGCGGCTGGTCAGTACATCTCCAGGCCGGAAGGCGTTGCCGGCAATCGAATTCTCGACCGCCGGGATCAGGACGCGCAGCCGGATCTTCAGCCCGGCAGCCATGATCATCGAGGCCAGGCCCAGCACATTGGCGGCGCCGCCCATATCCTTCTTCATCAAGAGCATGCCCGACGACGGTTTGATGTCGAGGCCGCCAGTGTCGAAACAGACACCCTTGCCGACCAGCGTCACCTTCGGCGCGCCTTCCGGTCCCCAAACCATGTCGATCAGTCGCGGCGCTCCGACCGAGGCCCGGCCGACCGCATGGATCATCGGGAAATTCTGCTTCAGGAGATCATCCCCCTTGATCACCGACACCTCGGCCTTGTGAGTGGCCGCCAGGGTCCGCACGGCCTTCTCCAACTCGTCCGGTCCCATGTCGCTGGTCGGCGTGTTGACGAGGTCGCGCGCCAGGAAGACGCCGTCGGCGATTCGCCGGACATGACCCGCATCCGCGCCGGGCGGCAGCGCGAAACGCAACGCCTTGCCTGATTTCTTGCCGTAGCGAGTGAAGACGTAACCGCCGAGCACCAAGGCTATGGCCGCGAGTTCCGGCTCGGCTGGAGCGGCGGCAAAATGCCAGTCGCCTTCCGGCAAGGCTCTCGCCAGCATGCCGACGGCCAGCGCCCCCTCGCCATCACCGACGCCGAACAAAGCGCCGGCAAGGGAACCGTTGTCGCCGGGCAGGGCCAGCGTCCTGCCGGCTTCGCCGGAAAAGCCGTTGGCGGCCGCCCATGCGGTCGTGGAAGGCGAAAGCGCCAAAGCCTCCAGTCCATCCCTCGCGACCAGATGGACCGGCAAGGCAGTGCTTAGTGTCTCGATGAGTTCGACAGGCATTCGATGGTCTCCGGGAGGCTTGCAGGCCGTCCTCAGTCAAGTGACAGGGACGTCGGATGATTTCAACATCTATGCACAGAGGCCGGACATTGGACATGCCAGGCCAAAGGCTTCCGGCGGGCCGTTCACCGATCCGACGGCTCGCTTTTTAACTGTCCGTTAGGGTTAACAGAATATTTCTGCGGGGATGAAGATGGCCACGTGAATGGCCACGCGCAGGAATGGAGAGCCCCGTGCCGATGCCCACCAACCGCAGGATGAACGTCACGGGCAAACGGTTGGTCACCACGGCACTGCTGATGGCGCTGGCGGCCGGTGTTGCCGGGTGCGGAACCAGCAAGCTCACGACCGGCTCGATCGGGCGCACCAGCGGCAAACCGCTGGAAACCATGTCGGCCAGCGAGTTGCACGGGGCGACCGGGCGGCTGGGCGAATCCTACGCAAAGAACCCCAACGACAAGCGGCTGGCGACAAATTTTGCGGCGGCGCTCCAGATGGACGGCGATGCCGACCAGTCGCTTGCCGTGATGCGCAAGCTGGCGATCGCCTACCCCAAGGACCGCGACGTGCTTGCCGCCTACGGCAAGGCGCTGGCCGCCAACGGCCAGTTCGAGCCGGCGCTCGACGCCGTGCGCCGGGCGCAGACACCGGAATATCCGGACTGGCGGCTGATGTCCGCCGAGGCCGCCATTCTCGACCAGCTCGGGCAGAAGGATGAAGCGCGCCAGAACTACCGCAAGGCGCTGGACCTCAAGCCGAACGAACCCTCGATCCTTTCCAATCTCGGCATGTCCTATGTGCTGGAAGGCGATCTGCGCACCGCCGAGACCTATATGCGCTCGGCAGCCCGGCAACCGAATGCCGACAGCCGGGTGCGCCAGAACCTTGCGCTGGTCGTGGGACTGCAGGGCCGCTTCGACGAGGCCGAGAAGATCGCCTCGCAGGAGCTTTCGCCCGAACAGGCGCAAGCCAATGTAGCCTATCTTCGCCAGATGCTTGCCCAGCAGAACGCCTGGAGCCAGCTCAAGGATCAGGACAAGGCAAAGCCGGCGACCAACTGAGCGCCGCATGGGCGCCGGCCCCGCACAGCGCAAAATCCGTCCCCATATCAAAGCTGAAAAAACAAGTGCCGCACTGCATGGCAATGCGGCACTTTGTATGGCCGCAACGAGGCCTACTGGCTTGAGGAACTGTGCTGGTCGCCGAAGATGCCGCGCTGACTGACCTGAATGCCGGCCGGGCCCAGAATGATAGCGAACAAAACCGGCAGGAAGAACAGGATCATCGGCACGGTAAGCTTCGGCGGCAGGGCGGCGGCCTTCTTCTCGGCGGCATTCATGCGCATGTCACGGCTTTCCGAGGCCAGCACGCGCAATGCGTGCGCCACGGGTGTGCCGTAGCGTTCGGCCTGGACCAGCGCCTGGGACACTGACTTCACCGACTCCAGGCCGGTACGAGCCGAGAGGTTTTCATAAGCCTGCTTGCGCTCCTGCAGATAAGAGAGTTCGGCGTTGGTCAGCACGAATTCCTCCGCCAGCGCCACCGACTGCGAACCGATCTCCTCGGAGACCTTGCGCAAGGCAGCCTCGACCGACATGCCCGATTCGACGCAGATCAGCATCAGGTCGAGCGCATCCGGCCACGCCGCCTGGATCGACTGCTTGCGCTTGGCGGCACGATTGTTGACGTAAAGGATCGGCGCGTAGAAACCGGCGTAGGCGACAAGGATGCAGACGAACAGTTTCACGAAGGCCGGCCGGTCAGGCAGTCCGCCGAGCACGAACAGATAGATCGCTGCCAGCGCGAAACCGACAAAAGGCAGGATCAGGCGGAAGAACAGGAAGCGGGTCAGCGGGTTCTGGCCACGAAAGCCCGCCACCTTGAGCTTCTGCAACGTGCCTTCATCGGCCAACGCACGCCGCAGGTCCAGCCTGTCGACGATGTTGCGCATGCCGATCGACTGCTCTTCGCGCAGCCCCTTGCGGCGACGATCGGCTTCATTGGCAAGCCGCGCGCGCTGCTTGGCGCGCAATTCGTCACGCTCCAGCGCCACCGATCTCATGCGAGTCTTGAGCTGATTGCCACCAAGGGCCGGCAGCACCGTGAAGACGGTCGCGAACACCGCAATGCCAACCAGCAACGCTATCAGGAAGGCAGGATCGGTCAGCGATTTTACGACTTGGTCGGTCATTCGTTTTCAGTCTTTTCGTTTCGAGCTTTCCAAGGTCGGCCTAAACTTCAAAGTTCATCATCTTGCGCATCACCAGAATGCCGATCGACATCCAGACGCCGGAACAGCCGAGGATCAGATTGCCGGTGCTGGTGGTGAACAGCGGCATGATGTAGTTCGGGCTCGACAGATAGACGAGAAGGGCGACGACAAAAGGCAGCGCGCCGATGATGACGGCCGACGCCTTGGCTTCCATGGAAAGCGCCTGGACCTTGGCCTTCATCTTCTTGCGATCGCGAAGCACGCGCGACAGGTTGCCAAGCGCCTCGGAGAGATTACCGCCGGCCTGTGACTGGATCTGGATAACGATGCCGAAGAAGCTTGCCTCGCTGCACGGCATGGTTTCAGCCATGCGCAAGGTGGCATCGGGGATGGACATGCCAATCTGCTGTGAATCGACAATCCGGCGGAACTCGGTCTTGACCGGCTCCGGCGATTCACTGGCGATCAGGCGAATGGCGTCGTTGAGCGGCAGGCCGGATTTGACGGCGCGCACGATGATGTCGAGGGCGTTGGGAAATTCGTTGAGAAACGCCTTGACCCGGCGCGCGCGGCGAAACGAGACGAACCAGCGCGGCAGGCCGAGCGCCCCCGCCAGCAGAGCGCCCGGCAGGACCAGAAGCGGCGCGCCGGCGAGATAGGCAAGCACCGTCAGCGCGATGCCGCAAATGACGGAGTAGATATAGAAACGCTCGATCGAGACCTGCATGCCGGCCTGACGAATCTGGGCCTTCAACGGCGGCTTCTTGACGGCGAGTTCGTTGGTTTTCTGCTTTTCGTCGAGCTGTTTCAGCGTGTCCTGGACAGATTTACGCCGCTTGACCGCCTCCGCGACACGGTCGCGCGAAGCCTTGACGACCGAACGATCGGTCTCGGCGGCCTTGATCGTCTCGAGCCGCTTGCCGGCCTGCTTCTCGTTGCTCATCTTGGTGAACAGGAAGGCATAGGCGACCGCACCGGCGCTGAAGCCGGCGAGCACGATGAACGCCAGTACGGTGGTGTCAATTCCGAACATCGACCTCGGTCCCCAGCGCATATCGCCGTTTCAAGGAAACGGCGATATGCGCTATCGCTTTGTTTTGACGCAATTCCCAAGGGAAAGCGCTACGCGCTTTTCCCGGGAAAACCGCTTCACACTTTTCCTGGAATTGCTTCCAACCTCGATATGCGTCAGTCAGCGCGTTTCTCCATCGATTCCAGCGCATTGGCGAGGCGCTGTTCCTCGCCATAGTAGCGGGCGCGATCCCAGAAATGCGGACGGCCGATGCCGGTCGACACGTGCTCGCCAAGCAGCCTTCCATTCGAGTCCTCGCCCTTGATGTTGTAGAGCACGATATCCTGCGTGATGATGACGTCGCCTTCCATGCCGATCACCTCGGTGATGTGGGTGATGCGGCGCGAGCCGTCGCGAAGGCGTGCTGCCTGGATGATGACATCGATGGAGCCGACGACGATTTCACGCACGGTCTTCTGCGGCAGCGAATAGCCCCCCATGGCGATCATCGATTCGATACGGTTCAGGCATTCGCGCGGGCTGTTGGAGTGGATTGTTCCCATCGACCCGTCATGGCCGGTGTTCATCGCCTGTAGCAGGTCGAAAACCTCCGGTCCGCGCACTTCGCCTACGATGATGCGTTCGGGCCGCATGCGCAGGCAGTTCTTGACCAGGTCGCGCATGGTCACCTCGCCTTCGCCCTCGAGATTGGGCGGGCGGGTTTCGAGACGCACCACGTGCGGCTGCTGCAGTTGCAGTTCGGCCGAGTCTTCGCAGGTGATGACGCGTTCCTCGCGGTCGATATAGTTGGTCAGGCAGTTGAGCAGCGTCGTCTTGCCAGAGCCGGTACCGCCGGAGATGACGATGTTGCAGCGGACGCGGCCGATGATCTTGAGGATCTCGGCGCCCTGCGGCGAGATGGCGCCGAACTTGACCAGCTGATCGAGCGTCAGCTTGTCCTTCTTGAACTTGCGGATGGTGAGCGCGGTGCCGTCGATGGAGAGCGGCGGGGCGATGACGTTGACGCGGGAGCCGTCGGGTAAGCGGGCGTCGCAGATCGGGCTCGATTCGTCGACGCGGCGGCCAACCTGGCTGACGATACGCTGGCAGATGTTGAGCAGTTGCTGATTGTCGCGGAAGCGGATGCCGGTCTGTTCGACCTTGCCGTTGACTTCGATGTAGACGTTCTTGGAGCCGTTGACCATGATGTCGGCGATATCGTCGCGGGCGAGCAGCGGCTCCAGCGGGCCGTAGCCCAGCACATCGTTGCAGATGTCCTCGAGCAACTCTTCCTGCTCGGCGATCGACATTGCGAAATTTTTGATGGCGATGATGTCGTTGACGATGTCGCGGATTTCCTCGCGCGCGCTCTCGGGATCGAGCTTGGCGAGTTGCGACAGGTCAATGGTGTCGATGAGCGCGGAGAAGACCTGGCTCTTGGTGTCGTAGTAGGTTTCACTTTTTTCGCGCTGGATCTTTTTTGGCGGCTCCGGCGCCATCGACGGCGCCTCAACGGCACGGCGAGTTGGCGGGGTTCCCGGCGCTCCAGGCGGCGCTGCCGCGGGCCGGGCAAGTACCGCCATGTCCGCAGGCGTTGCAGTGGCCGGCGCCGCTGGCGCCGGTGCTGGCTGACGGAACTCCGGGGTGAACCGGCCGCCGTCGTCGGAGCCTCTTTTACCAAACATGATCGACTACCAATTCCGTCCAGAACATGATGCCGAAGCGGTTTTCGAACGACATCATGCTCTACTTCTTGATTTGGAGGGGAGCGTCATTTCTTGTTACGCGAGAGCTTGCCGAGCAGGCCGCCAAGGCCTGCCTTCTTCCTGGCCTTGATTTCGCTGCGACCGGTCAGGACATGCGCGATTTCGTTGATCATGCCGACGACCGGGCTCCTGGCATCCATCTCGCCCAGCATGCGGCCGTTGTTGGCGGCATTTCCAAACAACAACGGGTCGAAGGCGATGACCGACATCGGCGTGAGGCTGAGCGGCTCGGCGAAGTCGGAAGCGGAAATCTCGGGCCGTTTCGGCACGCCGGCCTGGTTGATGATCAGCTTCGGCGGCGGATCGTTCGGGCGAAGCCTCGTCAGCATATCGACCAGGTTCTTGGTGTTGCGCAGATTGGCCAGTTCCGGCGTCGCCGTGATGACGATCTCGTCGGCCTTGATCAGTGTGTTCTTGGTCCAGCCCGTCCAGATATGGGGACGTCGAGCACCAGCAGCGGCACGCTGCGCTGGGCGGTATCGATGAGTTGCGTGAAGGCATCGGGATCGAAATCATAGACACGTTCCAGTGTGGAGGGCGCGGCGAGCAGCGACAGATGTTCGGCGCACTGGGCAAGCAGACGGTCGAGATAGACTTCGTCGACGCGTTCGGGCGAAAATACGGCTTCGGCGATGCCTTGCGCGGGGTCCTGGTCGAAATTTATGTTGGCCGTCCCGAAAGCCAGGTCGAGATCGGCGACGACCACTTCCGACTTGAACAGCGATGACATCGCCCACGCTACATTGTGGGCGATGGTCGAGGAGCCGACGCCGCCCTTGGCGCCGATGAAGGCGATCGAGCGGCCGATCGGCTCGGCTTCCGGATCGACGAAGATCGATGACACCACGGAGACGATATCGGCCATCGACACCGGTGCGATGACATATTCGGAAATACCGAAGCGAATGAGTTCGCGGTAGAGACCGACATCGTTGTAGTGGCCGATCACCACGACTTTGGAGGAGGGATCGCAATATTCTGAAAGCTGGGCAAGCTGCTCCAGCAATTGCTTCGGTTCGCTGCGCGATTCCAGCAGGATGAGGTTCGGCGTCGGCGCCGATTGATAGAATTCGATCGCCGTGGCGATGCCGCCCATATGCACTTTCAGATGCGCCTTGGCCATGCGGCGATCCTCGCCGGCCCGCTCCACCGGATGCGCGACACCTTCCGTCTCGCAAAATGCCTGGATCGAAATACGCGGCACCGGCCGCAGCGCCTGCATCGCGGCAATATCCGATTGCGAGCTGTCGCCGCCGTCTCCGGGCGTGTCGTAGGCAAGATTGCTCATCGTTATGCTCTTTTCCGTGACTTCTCTTTCCGGTCTCTACGCTGGACCGGCGCTCCTAATACGTCACTTCCGAACTGCCGAGGAACTCGTCCGAAATACCTCTGCCGCGATAGACGTCGATCACCGCGCCGCGGTTCTCGGCGTCGATATCGGACGACTTTCTTGGCCCGAGCAGATCGGCCGGATTGGCGAGTTGCGCGGCGAGGTTGTTTTGAGACGAGCAGCCGTAATCGGCGTAGTGCTTGTTTTCGGAGGTTGCGAGGATGTCTTCGGGCCAGCGCCCGCATTTGTCGGTCTGGGCTCTCACCGAAATATAGGAAACGCGGATAGGCGCCGAGGCTTCCGGGGAAACCGACTGGTAGGAGGTCACCACGATCCGGTTTCGCTTGATGCCGCTGGCAACCGCCAGCCTGGCGAAATCGCGCGCCGCGGCAGTCGCCGCCACCTCATTGGCCGAGCCGATCGGGGTTGCGATCGTCAGCGCCGGGGCAGCGCTCCTGTCGTAGCCGTCAAGGAAGCCTAGAAACGTGTCGCGCTGCGAGCCGGTCATGCCGCGATCGCCGGCGCCGACCGGGAGGTCCAGCTTCTGGTTCTTCTCGGCAATCACGATCGGATGCGTGGTGCGATAATCATCGGGAATCGCCCCGACCGTGATGCTGTCGCGCTTGGCACAACCGGCGAGCGAGGCCGCGATCGCGATCGCCAGGATCGGCATTGCCGATCGGCTGATCCGCGCACCACCGGACCGCACTGTCGTGGCGACCGCTATGGCCTTCGATGCTGACTGAGACATGTCCGCTCCCCGCTTACTTGTAGATGAAGCCGACAACGCCGTGGTAGCGGCCGTTGGGCTTGTCGGTCTGCATGGTGCCGTAGACGCGGTTGACGCGGCCAAGGAACATGGCCGGGCCATCGCCGGCGGCGTTGAAATTGTCGTCCGGCTTGGCCAGGTCGTTGCGCGCCACCGGCCGCGCCAGATAGGGCGTGATGATGATGACCAGCTCGCTTTCGTTGCGGACGAAATCGCGGCTGCGGAACAGCGTGCCGAGCACCGGGATCTTGGTCAGTCCGGGCAAGCCGTTTACCGCCTGCCTGACGTCGTCGCGGACGAGGCCGGCTATCATCATCGATCCACCCGAAGGCAGTTCCACGGTCGTGTCGGCCAAACGTTTGCGCAGCGATATGACGTTGGTGTCTCCGAAAGAGACCGCGCCTTCGGTGGTCGGTTCGGAAACCGACGTCCTGACCTTCAGGCTGATGCGACCGGGCGACAGCACCACAGGCTGAAATTCCAGGCCGATGCCGTATTCGATTTTCTGAGCCGTCCAAACCCTGTCGGCATTCTGATTGGCATCCGACTTGGCATTTGTAACGGCGCTGACCATATTGTACTCGCCGCCGACCTTGAAGGTCGCCTTCTCACCGGAGACGGCCGTCAAAGTAGGCTCGGCCAGCGTTTTCATGACGCCGGACTGCTCCATCGCAGTGATGTAGCCCTGCAGAGCAGAGGTGGCAAAATTGACCCCCGAACTCGACAACGGCTTGCCTAGGCCGGGGAAGGTGTCACTGGTCGCATTGAAGCTGATGCCGTTGGAGCTGCCTTTGCCAACCATGTTGACGCCGAGCTGCTTCATCACCGAGCGGCTGACTTCGGCCACGGTCACCTTCAGCGTCACCTGGTCGTCGCCGATGATCTGCAGCAGGTTGACGATCTTCGAGACCCGGCGTTCGGCATCCGGATTGTTGATGTCGACGCCGCCATTGGCATTGCCGCCTGCCGCGGTCTGCGAATACTGACCGGTCGTCGCTTCACCGCCGGACACGAAGATGGTTGCCAGATCGACGGCGCGCTTGGCATCGAGCGGCGTGTCCACCGTCCCGGTCAGGACGACGTTGTCGTTCAGCAACTCGACCTTGATCTCGGCATTCGGAAGGAAGCGCTTGAGATAATCTTCCAATCCGGCGACGTCGCGTTCGACGGCCAGATCCAGGCTGGCGATCTGCTCGCCATTGGGACCGAAGACGAAGATGTTGGTTTCGCCCACCGACTTGCCGAACAGATAGATCCGCCTTGCGGTGCGGGTCACCGCATCGGCGACCGCGGGGTTGGCGACCAGGATGTCGTAGGCGTCGCTCGGCAGATCGATGACCACCGATTTGTTGAGGCCAAGCTTGACACGTTGCGTGGCCGACGAGGCCATGACCCCGACGCTCTTTCCGGCGGCCTTGGCGTCGACAAGGCCACTTGCATGGGCTCCGAGAAAAAGCAGACCGATGGCCGCAGCCGTGGTGACCGGCAGTCTAGCGACTAACCTCATTTCCTTGCCCCTACTTCGGAAACTTCGCCCGATTTGATCAACCGCACCGTTCCGCGCCGCCCATTGCCGGAAACGAGGTAGTCGGCTTCATCGGTACCCTTTTCCTTGTTGTCGGTGATCGAGCGCAGCGCCAGCGTCAGGCGATCGGCCATCTGCTGGGCGACGGTGATGATCTCGGCCTGCTGCGGCGTCAGCTCCAGCGTCGCCGTCTGTCCGACCCTGGTCTTCTTGCCTTCCTCGTCCTCCTGGATGGTCTGATCGATCGCCAGGACGCGGATGTTCTTGAGGATGGTCTCGGTGGTGAATCCGCTACCGGCGTTGCCGGTGTCGGATCTGCGGGTCATGATGACGTCGACAAAATCGTTAGGCAGGATAAAGCCGCCTGCCGACGTGTCGGCCGAGATCGCGGTGGCGACGGCACGCATGCCGGTGGGCAGGATCGAAGACATGAAGCTCTGCCCCTCGCCGATCAGCTTGGAGCGCCGCAACGGCTCACCGGTGTACATCGCCATGCGGGCGACGGAGCCCTTCAGCTTCTCCCGCGCTTCGGGTTCGGCGGCACGGGTGATGAAATTCGCATTGATGCCATCGGACGGCCAGGACTCCCAGCTGAGATTGTTCTCAAGCGGGCTTCCCATCGGCACGTCGCCGGAAAGCACGAGCACATCCTGCAAGGCGATGGCCGGCGCCTGCGGGGCATCGACGACGACCTGCTGGGGCGGGACCGCCACCATATTCTTGGCAACATAACCTGCACCACCCGCCGCGGCCACCGCCACGCCCAGAATGATCAGTCGGGATGCTGGCATCTGTCCGAACCCTCGCCTTTAGGCAACCACCTAGCCAGGCCGGACTTTGCAGCGGCAATCGTCAAAACAAGGTTAATACAATGCTTACGATCGTGATTAATTCAAGGTTTACATAATTACACGACCATGCTCCGACAAAATGAAAAAGGCGGCCAAGCCGCCTCTTTTCAGGATCGATGCCGAAAGGGCAGAGGAGGTTCGCTACATCAGGTCGCCAACCTTGCCAATGCCCATTCCATCAAGGGCGAATCGGGATAGGTCAGCAGCCCGCCAATGCCGAGTGCGATGCCATAGGGAACGCCATTCATCTCGTCGGCGAAATGGCGCAGGACCGGATTGTGACTGGTGTAGGTCGCCAGCGGCGATTTCCGATAGAAGAGAATGGCGAGCGTCAGCATGCCACCGATGAACGTCGAAGCGACGAGGTAATTGACAAGGTGAATGTTGAGCCCCATCCAGATGGACGTGGCTGCCAAAAGCTTGGCATCGCCTCCGCCCATGCCGCCGAGCGCAAACAGACCGAAAGTCACGGCCAGCACCAGGCCGCCGGCGGCGAAATGCCAGCCGTAAGTTGCCCAGTCCATACCCGTCAGTGGCGCAACCACGGCAAAGACGGCCACAAGCAGCACCGGCACCCGATTGGAGATTGTCATCGACAGCGCGTCGGAGATCGCCGCAAAAAGCATGCAAAACGGAAAGACAACGAAGATCAGCGCGTTGAGCATCGGTCTCTCATGGTTGGAAAGGCAACGATGGCTGCAGGTTAGGCGGCTTGGGTTAAGGATTGGTGAGTTCTGCTGATGCGGGGCAAATCCCGGGAAATGTCAGGGCGCCAAGCGGCGCAGCAAAGACCAAAGCCAAACGATCTTCAAAGACAAAAGGGCCGCCAGCGAGGCGGCCCTTCCAGTCTACCAGTCGAAACAGGATGCTAGACTATTACTTACAAGCAGCGTTCGTCGGATCCTTCACGCAATCCGCGATGTCCTTGAACTTGTTGTTCAGGGCATTGCCGAGCTGACCAGCGCCAACCATGATGGCAAGCGCGATGAGAGCTGCGATCAGACCGTATTCGATAGCGGTCGCGCCGGATTCGTCCTTCGCGAAACGTGCGATGAGATTAGACATTCGAGAGCTCCTACTCCACGTGTTACAGCACTTCCGTCAACTTCTGTGGTGGTTGATCGGATGCTGCCAATCTACGGAGAAGCTCTTTCAATCGGCTTAATAAACAGCCTTACCGATTCCTTTCCCGCTTCGAACAGCTTGCGTGGTTAACCGTAAACTAAACGCTGGACAGTAGCTCGCCTGCCCGTGAAGAGCTGTAATTTCACGGCTATCGGCAGGATGCATTGTTACATTAGCTGGCAGCAGGATTGGTGCGAATACCCCGGCGCCGGTCAAGGGTTTAACCGTTGGTTCACCAATCTCCTTCATGTTTCTTTGAACAAGTTTTGCCGCTGTGGAGCGCCTTGATGACTGCCATGAAATCGTCATTCCTGCTTGTCGCGCTTCTCGCCGTCCCGGCTTTTGTGCTGCCGGCCAAGGCCGGAGCCGGCATCGAAGTGACGATGAATCAGGCCAAGATCGTCAAACTGACACGCCCCGCCGACACCATAGTCGTCGGCAATCCGGCGATTGCCGACGCCTCCGTCCAGGATGCATCGACGATCGTACTGACTGGCAAGGGGTTCGGCGTCACCAATCTGGTTGTCCTCGACCACGATGGCAGCCCGATCGTCGACGAGCAGGTGACCGTGGTGCGCCAGGACGCGTCGTCCGTGCGTATCTACAGGCGCGCCTCGGTACAGACCATGTCCTGCACGCCCTATTGCGAAAGCTCGTACAAGAGCGACTCGGAAAAGTCGTCCGAAGCCGAGATGAGCGCTGGGCAGTAAGCGCCTCAGTTGGCTCGATTGTCTCGGGAAAGCCGCGTCGGTTAGCGGCCGGTTAATGTCGCCTGGTCGAATTTAACGGTCATTCAAACCGGAGCTAAATGGGTTCTTGATAGTGGTGCTGACGGTACCGCATCAGGATCGCAGGAACGGGATATGGGCGACGTTTTGGACGAGGATTCAGAACGCGAGATCTGCAAGGCCAAGGCAGGGCGCGTGACGTTTGCCCCTCATTTCCTTCGTGATCGGCGCGGCAGCACGGCGATAGAATTCGCGATGCTTGCGCTACCGTTTGCGGCTCTCGTCTTCGCCATCCTCGAGAGCTGCGTTTCATTTGCCGGACAGGAGGTGATGGCCAACATCACCGATGATATCGCCCGTCAGTTGCGTACTGGCCAGTTGAGGCAAGCGGATGTGACGGAAGAGAAGCTGAAGGGCTTGGTCTGCGCCAGACTCGAGATCATTGTCGCGAAGGGTTGCCCCGGTTTGCTGGTGGATCTGCGCCCGTTCAAGACCTTTGCCGGGGCAGCCAGTGCGGGTTTCACGATTTCCGGCTCGACCATCACGCTGACGGGCAAGGATCCGGATACAGGCAAGGACCCGGCTTTCGGGACCCCTACAATAGGTCCGGCAGAATCAAAGAACATGCTGCGGGTCTTTTACCCTTGGCCGGTCATGACCGATTTCATGGCTCAATACATGTCGAATATGGATGGCGGCAAGACTCTGCATTACGCGACGACAACGTGGCAAAACGAGCCATTCGACAACTGAAATTGCACGTGTAAGCAAAAGGAAAAGTGCATGTTTCGTGCGGGGGCACATCCGGGGATGTCGGTTAGCTGGAAGAGAGCGGAGCGGTTTTTTTCCGATCGGCGCGGCATAGCGGCCGTCGAGTTTGCCCTCATCGTGCCTGTCTTGCTGATCATGTATTTCATTACGATGGAGGCCTCGCAAGCCATCGAGGCCAGCAAGAAGGTCAGCCGCATCAGCTCCATGGTTGCCGACCTCGTCACGCAGCAAACGTCGGTGGTCAACGCAGATCTCACCGACATCATGAAGATCGGCAACTCCAGCCTTCAGCCTTACAACCGCTCGGTCGCCAATATCTCCATTACGGCAATCGACATCAGAACCGACCCGAACAATCCGATACCGCAAGCAAAGGTGGCGTGGTCCTGGAGCGTGCTGGATGGGAAGACTGGCCGCGACTCCAACCCGACAACTTCCACCACCGTTCCGGCGACGCTCAATGTTGCGGGGACTTTCCTCATTCGTGTCAAAACCACTCTAGCATACCAACCGATCATCTCCTGGTCGGAAGGCTCCGAAAAGCCGCTCGGATTTATCTCGGCCTTCAACGAAGGCAAGATAACGATGAGCGAAACCTACTATCTCAGGCCGCGCCGGACCACGTCGATCCCCTGCAGCGATTGCTGAAGCAGCTCTGGCCCATCCGACCCCGGCTTTATTGCGCGCCGCTGTCGGTGCTGCCCGACACCAGGCGCACGATGGAATCGGCCATCGCATAGTCACTCGCAGCGGCGAGCGTGAACCCTCCCGAATGTTTCGATTCCACGAAATCGTAGACTTCCGGCGACTGCGATCTGAGATTGGTGAGGAAGACGGTCAGTCGGCGTTTGGCTTCGGGGTCGAGATCGCTGCGGACGGCGTGAGGGCCGTATCTGAGCACGCCGGAGGTCCAGATGATCTGGAGCGCGGCTTCTGGAATGCCCGCCGCCTCCAGTCGCGCCGCCGTGCCGTCCGGATCAGCCGGCTGATCGCCAGCAATCGCCGTCCGGTTTTCCGCCGTGGCCCGCTCCCAGCCGAACAAGGCATCGGCCTGGCCATCGACCAGCATCGCTTCTGCGGCGGCAGCCGAGCCGGCATGAGCGAGGAATGGCGCATCCTGGCTGATCTTGATGCCGTCGGCCGCCAGCCCGGCGAGCGGTAGAAGCGAACCGCCGACATTGTCGGAAGGCGCCATGGCGATGCGGTGCGTTTCCAGGGCCGCGAGATCGGAAAGCCTGCCGTCGCGCGTCAAAAGCACGGAGCGGATGCCCGTGGCACCGTCGGCATCGACCGGCGCCACAAGAGGTTCGACGCAGCCGCAGCGCTCCGAGGCGGTGGCGTAGGCGGTCGCCGAATAGACCGCGTACTGAATCCGGCCATTGGCCTGTGCCTCTATCAGCGCCGCATAGTCATGCGCGACGACGAATTCCACCTTCATGCCGAGCGCCCTGCCGTAGGCGTCAGTCAGCATGGCCAGACCCGGAACCGTGTTGCCGGCGCCCGGCTCGGCAACGATGCCGATCCGAAACGTGCCGATCTGGTCGCGCCAGTCGGCGTGCGCGGCGAGCTGCGAGGCCAGCAGCGCTACAGTGGTCGCCAGTGCACTCCAACCCAGGTCAGCCCGTCTCATCGATCCATGCCCCGCACGCCGTTCCTTGAAGCGCATCGCATGTCTCAAGGATGCGTACAGCGCGCCTGCCCGACTTCGCGACCATCGCGTCAGGCCGTTGCCGCCTGGTTTACGATTTGCCAATGCCGCGACGGGACCTTATGTCTGGTCAACCAGACTGGCAATGACGGCACCGATGGCACGCGCTTTCCTCTTCGTTCTCGATTCTTTCGGCATTGGCGGCGCCGCCGATGCCGAACCCTATGGCGACGCCGGCTCGAACACATTCGGACATATCGCGCTGGCCTGCGCGGAAGCCCGCGCCGATCGCGAGGGCCTGCGCGAGGGACCGCTGAAGGTGCCCACCATGGTTTCGCTCGGTCTCGGCCGCGCAGCAGAAACCGCAACCGGCTTCCAATTCGACAGCAAAGCCGCTGTTTCAGCCTCCGCTTTCCACGGCGCCGCGCAGGAGATTTCGAGCGGCAAGGATACGCCGTCGGGTCACTGGGAAATCGCCGGGCTGCCCGTGCGGTTCGACTGGGGCTATTTCCCCGATAAGGTGCCCACCTTCCCTGCCGAACTGACCGAAGCGATGATCCGCGAGGGTAAGGTGCCGGGCATTCTCGGCAACTGCCATGCGCCCGGCACGGAGATCATCGAGCGCTTCGGCGAGGAGCATATCCGCACTGGCCAGCCGATCTGCTACACCTCGGTCGATTCCGTCCTGCAGATAGCAGCGCACGAAGTTCATTTCGGCCTGGAGCGGCTCTACGAGTTCTGCAAGACGGTACGCCGGCTGGTCGATCCGCTGAAGATCGGACGGGTGATCGCACGGCCTTTCCTGGGCGAAACATCGGCCACCTTCGAGCGCACCTACAACCGCCATGACTACGCCGTGCCGCCGCCTGAGCCGACGCTGCTCGACCGCTTGACCGGGCGCGGCAGCCGGGTGATCGCGGTCGGCAAGATCGGCGACATCTTCGCCCATCGCGGTATCTCGGAAGTACGCAAGGCGCCCGGCAACATGGCAATGTTCGACAAGGCGCTGGGTGCGATGGACGATGCCGGCGACGGCGACCTGGTGTTCGCCAATTTCGTCGACTTCGACACCGAGTTCGGCCATCGCCGCGACGTCGCCGGCTATGCTGCAGCGCTCGAAGCCTTCGACCGCCGGCTGCCCGAGGCACTGGCAAAGCTGAAGCCGGGCGATCTGCTCATCCTCACCGCCGACCATGGCAACGATCCGACATGGCGAGGCACCGACCACACGCGCGAACGCGTCCCGGTCATCGGCACCGCACCGGGTCTCACGGGCGGCGACATCGGGCTCAGGACCACCTTCGCCGATATCGGCGAGACGGTCGCCGAACACCTCAAGCTGGCGCGCGGCCGCCACGGCGCTTCCTTCCATGCGGCGATAGGCGGCCATGCCTGAACTGCCCGAGGTCGAAACCGTCCGGCGCGGCCTGCAGCCGGTTCTGGAAAGCGCGCGGATCGTACGCGTCGAGGCGCGCCGGCCCGATCTCAGATTTCCGTTTCCGGCGAAATTTGCGCAGCGGCTGACCGGCAAGACGGTCATCGCGCTTGGCCGCCGCGCCAAATATCTCACCATACACCTGGACGATGGCCCGGTGATGATCTGCCATCTCGGCATGTCGGGCTCGTTCCGCATCGAGACCGCCGATGAGAAAGAGACGCCCGGCACGTTCCATCAAGAGCGCTCGAGGAATGCCAAGCACGACCATGTGGTGTTCCATGTCGTGTCGCCTGTCGGCGTCCAGTCTCGCGTGGTCTTCAACGACCCGCGTCGGTTCGGCTTCATGCTGTTTGCGGAAGGCCTGGCCGAGGCGCATCCGATGCTCGCGGGACTGGGCGTCGAGCCGACCGGCAATGCGCTGGAAGGCGCCCTGCTCGCCTCTCTGCTGAAGGGCCGCAGATCGCCGTTGAAGGCGGCGCTGCTCGACCAGAAGCTGATTGCCGGGCTCGGCAATATCTATGTGTCGGAAGCGCTGTGGCGCGCCGGCCTTTCGCCATTGCGCGAGGCAGGCACCATCGCCGGGACCAGCAAGAAGGCCAAGGAACAGAGCGAACGACTGGCCGAGGCAATCCGTTCGGTGATCGCCGATGCGATCGCCGCCGGCGGGTCTTCGCTGCGCGACTATGTGCACACAGACGGGTCGCTGGGCTATTTCCAGCATTCCTTCGCGGTCTACGATCGCGAAGGCGAGCCCTGTCCGACGCCCGGCTGTCGCGGCCACATCGAGCGCATCGTGCAAAGCGGCCGCTCGACCTTTTATTGCCGGACCTGCCAGCGGTAAGCTAGACGGTCCTTCAGTGCCGCAACCAGGAGGCCAGCCCATGAGCTATGAAACCATCATCGTCGAGACGCGCGGCAAGGTCGGCCTGATCACGTTGAACCGGCCTAAGGCGCTCAACGCGCTGAACGCGCAGGTGCTGGCGGATTTGCTGACGGCGGCAAAGGGGTTCGACGCCGATCCCGGCATCGGCGCCATGGTCATCACCGGTTCCGAGAAGGCTTTTGCGGCGGGCGCCGACATCAAGGAAATGCAGGCCGTCACCTACGCGGAGGCCTATGTGCAGGATTTCTTCGTCGGCTGGGAAGAGTTTACCCGTGCGCGCAAGCCGATGATCGCCGCTGTCGCGGGCTATGCGCTGGGCGGCGGCTGCGAACTGGCGATGATGTGCGATTTCATCATTGCCGCCGACACGGCCAAGTTCGGCCAACCCGAAATCACGCTTGGCGTCATTCCCGGCATGGGCGGCTCGCAACGGCTGACCCGCTTTGTCGGCAAGTCGAAGGCCATGGACATGTGCCTGACCGGTCGGATGATGGATGCCGCCGAAGCCGAGCGCAGCGGCCTGGCCTCGCGCGTCGTGCCGGCCGGCGAGTTGATCGAGGAGGCGATGAAGGCCGCGGCCAGGATATCAGAGTTTTCACTGCCATCGGTGATGATGGCCAAGGAGGCAGTCAACCGCGCCTACGAGACGACGCTGGCGGAGGGACTGCGCTTCGAACGCCGGCTGTTCCACTCGCTGTTTGCGCTCGACGACCAGAAGGAAGGGATGGCAGCCTTTGCCGAGAAGCGGAAGCCGAATTTCACCAATCGCTAGAGTGGCGGCGGCGAGGACCAAAAAGAAGCCAAAGCGGCGTTGACGCGCCGGAAAAGCTGAACTATAAGCCGCTCCAACCGAGGCGGCCGTTGGCTGCCCGTTTGTTTTTTGCGCCCTGCGGCATCCCGCATGCGCCCACCAGATCAGAAGAGAGGCATCATGGCCAATACCTCCTCGGCCAAAAAGGCAACGCGCAAGATCGCCCGCCGCGCAGCGATCAACAAGAACCGCCGCTCGCGCGTGCGTACATATGTCCGCCAGGTCGAAGAGGCACTGGCTGCCGGCGACAAGGCAGCCGCGCTGGAAGCCTTCAAGACCGCAGAGCCGGAATTGATGCGCGCCGCGACCAAGGGCGTGATCCATAAGAATACGGCATCGCGCAAGGTGTCGCGTCTGGCTCACCGCCTCAAGGTGCTGTCGGCCTGATTGACCGTTCCTGAACTGTCGTTCTTTCAAACCCGGCCAATCGTGCCGGGTTTTTTCGTTTGCCGGCAAGCACTTAAAAAGAACGGCCGCAAAGCACGCCCGAGCCGCATTCCAGAGTCTGGAATGCTTTGCCGGCACATACACTCCCACTGATATTCCAATCCGCCGAAACGGCCCACGCCAATAAATTTGGCTGTCACAAATTGCTGATATTTTTCAACGACTTGCTGGAAGTGATCCACAGCTTGTTCACATCGCCTGTGGGCGATAGGCAGCAAGTTGGTGTCAAGCGAATTATTTCAGAAAATTTCAAACCGCACAGCCATTTTCATATTCGCGGCAAAAGGGTTTGAATCCCAATGGCTTTGTCAAAATATGCGCTTCCAGCACGGAGCCCGAACCGTTGTTCACTAACCAGATTCCTTAAAAATCCGTTAGAGGTGGCCTTGCCCTATCCACAGCGATTTCGGTAATGTCGGTCTATCGAAAGGGACGGGCCATTAGCCCTTAACCCAGCCTGAATCGGCCAGCTAACAGTGGCAGAATTCATGACGTGGATCAATTCCGCGAACGGGTATGGCTTGCCTTTTCGATACGATAGGGGACTGGCGTAATTGTACATGGCAGCTTGATGGCGCACCGGCGTTTTCGCCGGGTAGCACCGCTTTGCCCGAACATGTCAGACGGACTGGCTTTAAGCAGCCGGGACCCATCCCATTCTGACGAGGCAACGTCATCCGCCGGCGGCGGCGGTGGTGTTGTAGCGAAGATACGGTCGCCGGAAACATGGGTGCAGGAGGCGCACTCCCGGCGGAAAAAAGGTACAAAGGAAAAGGGACGCACAATCATGCAGAGCGGCATCGAGCGGGAGCTTACGGGCGACCTGCCATTTCCCGGAACATTGGTCGGAGCGCACGATATGGCGGCTTCCAGCGACGCGGAACAGAAGTTCGACCGGGTCAAGGCCCAGTTGAAGGCGCGCCTGGGAACCGAGGTCTATTCGAGCTGGTTCGGCCGTATGAAGGTGGCTGAGGCTTCCCGGGGCATTGTACGCATCTCGGTGCCCACGGCCTTCCTGCGCTCGTGGATCAATGGCCATTATCTCGATCTCATCGCCGATCTGTGGAAGCACGAGGATCCCGAAATCCTCAAGATCGAGATGGTCGTGCGCACCGCGACCCGTCCTGCCCGCAATGGCGTCGAACCCGAGGCCGTGCCGGCGCGCAAGATGACCAAGCATACGCAGACCGCATTGGCGGCCGGCACGGTCGGCCCCGGCAGGGTGGAGCGGGCGCCCGCCCCTCGTCCCGGCACGCCGATCGAGAGCGAATTCCGGCACAATGTGCTGGGGTCGCCGCTCGACCCGCGCTACACGTTCGGCTCCTTCATCGAAGGCCCGTCGAACCGGGTGGCTTTCGCCGCAGCCAAAGCCGTGGCGGAATCGCAGTCGAGCGCGGTGCGCTTCAACCCGCTGTTCCTTCATGCGACCGTCGGGCTCGGCAAGACGCACCTTTTGCAGGCGATTGCGGCCGAATCCCTGAAACAGAACCCGAAATCGCGCGTCGTCTATCTGACGGCCGAATATTTCATGTGGCGCTTCGCCACCGCGATCCGCGACAACAATGCGCTGACGCTGAAGGAACAGCTGCGCGACATCGACCTCTTGATCATCGACGACATGCAGTTCCTGCAGGGCAAGTCGATCCAGCACGAATTCTGCCATCTCATCAACATGCTGCTCGACAGCGCCAAGCAAGTGGTGGTTGCCGCTGACAGGCCGCCGTCGGAACTGGAATCGCTGGAACCGCGGGTGCGCTCGCGCCTCAATGGCGGTGTCGCGCTGGAAATGTCGGCGCCGGACTTCGCCATGCGCATAGGCATGCTCAAACTTCGGCTTGCCACCGCCAAGGTTGACGATGCATCGCTCAATATTTCGGAGGAGATCCTCAACCATGTCGCCCGCACGGTGACCGGCAGCGGTCGTGAGCTGGAGGGCGCGTTCAACCAACTGCTGTTTCGTCAGTCGTTCGAGCCGGCGATCACCATCGACCGCATCGACGAGATCCTGGGGCACATCTATCGCTCTGGCGAGCCGAAGCGGGTGCGCATCGAGGACATCCAGCGCATCGTGGCGCGCCACTACAATGTGTCGAAGACCGAGTTGCTGTCCAACCGGCGCACGCGCACCATCGTGAAGCCCAGGCAGGTCGCCATGTACCTGTCGAAGGTATTGACGCCGCGCTCGCTGCCGGAGATCGGCCGGCGGTTCGGCGGGCGCGACCACACCACGGTGCTGCATGCGGTGCGCAAGATCGAGGACCTTTCCGGCGTCGACAACACGCTGGCGCAGGAACTGGAACTGTTGCGCAGGCTGATCAACGACCAAGCCTGATCGGCGCGGCAAACGGTCGTCGCGCTTTAAATTTTCTTGTTTTGATGCATGTCGTTGTCCCAAAACCGCTGCGCAGTTTTCGGCGACATGCATCGGTTGCCGGCCAACGTCCGCTTTATCCCCAGAAAGCCCGCTTAACCGGCGCGAACCGGTGGCCCGGACTTGCGTTTGCTGGCTTTTTCCTGTCAGTTTGCATAGATTCTGAGCCTGTTCAGACCTTTCGCGGGGCGCCGCCCACTGGTGACCCGTCCATTCATTCAAGCGAGCCTGTTTCGTCATGCGTGTTATCCTGGAACGGTCCAATCTCCTGAAGTCGCTCAACCACGTTCATCGCGTGGTCGAGCGGCGCAATACCATACCGATCCTGTCGAACGTGCTGCTCAGCGCCGAGGGCGCCAGCCTTGAAATGAAAGCCACCGACCTCGACCTCGAAGTGACCGAAGCGACGCCGGCAAAGGTCGAGCGCGGCGGGGCGACGACGGTTCCGGCGCACCTGCTCTACGACATCGTGCGCAAGCTGGCCGACGGCGCCGAAGTGATGCTGAAGACCGACGAGGACGGCAACGCCATGACGGTAACGTCGGGCCGCTCGAGCTTTCGCCTGCAATGCCTGCCGCAGTCCGATTTCCCGGAGCTTTCGGCGGGATCCTTCTCACACATCTTCCGGCTCGATTCCGTCGCCCTGAGAGGCCTTATCGAAAAGACCCAGTTCGCCATCTCCACCGAAGAGACGCGCTACTATCTCAACGGCATCTACCTGCACACGCATGAAACTGGCGGCAAGCTGAAGCTGCGTTCGGTGGCGACCGACGGCCACCGCCTGGCGCGCGCCGAGATCGACGCTCCGGCCGGGTCCGAAGGCATGCCGGGCATCATCATTCCGCGCAAGACGGTCAGCGAATTGCAGAAGCTGGTCGACGATCCCGATGTCGCGGTGACCACCGAATTGTCCGACACCAAGATCCGCTTCACCATCGGCAGCGTGGTTCTGACCTCGAAGCTGATCGACGGCACTTTCCCGGACTACCAGCGCGTCATTCCGACCGGCAACGACAAGAAGCTGATCATCGACCGCCAGAGCTTCGCCGCCGCCGTCGATCGCGTCTCGACCATTTCCTCCGAGCGCGGCCGCGCGGTGAAGCTTTCGATCACCGAAGGCCAGGTGACGCTTGCCGTCAACAATCCGGATTCGGGCAGCGCCACCGAGGAACTGGCGGCCGACTATTCGTCCGACCCGATCGAGATTGGCTTCAACGCCAAATATCTGCTCGACGTCGCTGCTCAACTCACCGGCACGGAAGCCAAGTTCATGCTGGCCGATGCCGGCTCGCCGACGCTGATCCACGACATGGCCGATGAGACCGCGCTCTACGTGCTGATGCCGATGCGGGTGTAGCCGCACTGCGGCACACTGCAGCATAGTGATTGCGGCGACTTCTATAGGCGGATAGCGGTTGCCGGAACAAAATCACATAAGTAAGCTCACACTTACGAATTTCCGCAATTATGCGGCGTTGTCGATCGGCTTTTCACCCGGCGCGGTGGTGTTTTCCGGCGACAATGGCGCCGGCAAGACCAATCTCCTGGAAGCCATCTCGCTGCTGACGCCTGGCCGCGGCCTGCGCCGGGCGCCCTATGTCGACGTGGCCCGCGAAGGCGGCGATGGCGGCTTTGCGCTGCACGCAAGGCTCGACGGGCCGGAGGGGCAGGTCGAGATCGGCACCGGCATCACCGGGGGTGAAGCGGCCGGCGAGGGCGGTCGCAAGGTGCGCATCAATGGCGCGCCGGCACGGTCGGCCGACGCCATGCTGGAATGGCTGCGCGTGGTCTGGCTGACGCCGGCCATGGACGGCCTGTTCCCGGGGCCTGCCGCGGACCGGCGGCGCTTTCTCGACAGGCTGGTGCTTGCGATCGATCCCGGCCACGGCCAGCGCGCGCTCGACTATGAGAAGGCGATGCGCGGACGTAACCGATTGCTTACGGAAGGTTCGCGAGACGGCGCATGGTTCGACGCCATCGAGATGCAAATGGTCGAAACCGGCGTGGCGATTGCCGCGGCGCGCGCCGAGCTGGTGCGCCTGCTGGCCGCCATGATCGACAGGTTGCCGTCCAGCGGGCCGTTTCCGCAAGCCGACATCAGCCTCTTCGGCGACCTTGAAAGCCATGTCGCCTCAGCACCCGCTGTGGATGTCGAGCAACGCTATCGCGACGCCCTTGCCGACGGCCGCGAGCGCGACCGCGCCGCCGGACGCACGCTCGACGGCCCGCACCGTTCGGATCTACTGGTGCGCCACCGCCCCAAGGCGATGCCGGCCGAACTCTGCTCGACCGGAGAGCAGAAGGCGCTGCTGGTCGGCATCGTGTTGTCGCACGCAAGGCTGACCGGCGAGATGTCGGCGATGACGCCGATCCTGTTGCTCGACGAGATTGCCGCGCATCTCGATGCCGGCCGGCGCGCCGCGCTGTTCTCGATCCTGGAGGAGCTGAACTGCCAGGCCTTCATGACCGGAACCGACGCCGCGCTGTTTTCCAGCCTGAGGGGACGCGCGCAGTTCCTCACCGTCGACCACGGCACGGTTGGGCCAACCGAAGAGACCTGACAAGGTTTTTGCTCCGCTATATGGTCGGGCAATGACCCCTGCCGCCCTCACCGACGAAGAACTCGAACGCTATGCCCGCCACATCGTGCTGCCCGAGATCGGCGGCGCCGGCCAGCAGCGGCTGAAGCGCGCACGGGTGCTGGTGATCGGCGCCGGCGGCCTCGGCGCACCGGTGCTGGAATATCTCGCTGCCGCGGGCGTCGGCACACTTGGCATCGTTGATGACGACATTGTCTCGCTGTCCAATCTGCAGCGGCAAGTGATCCACGCCACCGATACTGTCGGCGCGGCGAAGACCGAGAGCGCCAAAGCAGCGATCGCCCGGATCAATCCCCATGTCGCGGTGGAATTGCACGATTTCAGGCTGACGGCCGACAATGCTGCCGTTCTCGTCGCGCGCTACGACGTGGTCGTCGACGGCTCCGACAATTTCGAGACGCGCTATGTGGTGGCGGATGCCTGCGCGGCGGAAAAGCGGCCGCTCGTGCATGCCGCCGTCGGCCGCTTCGACGGCTCGGTGACGGTGTTGATGCCGTTCGGGACCGGCGCCGACGGCAGACCGAACCCTGGATATCGCGACCTCTTTCCTGAAGCGCCGCCGGAAGGACTGGTGCCGTCCTGCGCGGTGGCCGGGGTCGTCGGTGCGCTGACCGGCGTCATCGGCACCTTGCAGGCAATGGAAGCCATCAAGCTGATCACCGGTATCGGCGAACCACTGGTCGGCCGGCTGCTGCTCTACGATGCACTGTCGGCGCGCTTCGACACGATCCGCTACAAGAGAAGCTGACCGCATGGATCAGCCTGCCAGTGTTTTGGTCACGCAGCTCGCCCCGGCTTCGACCGCTGGGACGAACTGCTCAGCCTGATCATGCGCGCCTTTGCACCGATGGACGGCGTCATCGACCCGCCCTCCTCGGCACATCTGCTGAACGCCGGAAACCTCAGGGACAAGGCTGGCCGAGAGACCGTGTTGCTGGCCCTGCAGGATGACAGGATCGCCGGCTGCGTTTTCGCGCTGGAGAGAGCCGATGATTTCTACATCGGCAAGCTCGCCGTCGAACCTGAGCTTCAAGGGCAAGGCATCGGCAGGCGGCTGATGCAGGCTGTCGAATTTCTCGCCCGCAGCCGGAACAAACCGGCCATCGAACTGCAGACGCGAATCGAACTGACCGTAAATCATGCAACCTTTGCCGGTCTCGGCTTTCGCGAGACTGAACGCACCGCGCATGACGGCTATGACCGGCCGACCTCGATCACCTTGCGCAAGGAGTTGGCGTGAGCCTTGCACTCAGCTCACAGGAGCAGACAGTCGCCTCCGGCCATGACGGGGCGGCGATGGCGATGCGCATCGTTGCCGAAAGCGCTGCGCTGCTCGGCGCGCCGCGACTTATCCCGATCGCCTCGACGCATATAGACGGCGCGCTCTATCACGGCGATTCCGGCACGCTGTTTGCCGAAAGGCTGGTCGATAGCGGCGCCAGGGTCGCGGTGCGCTCGACGCTCAATGTCGGCGCGCTCGACCTGATGGGCTGCTCGCGCGTGCGCCTCGAAGAGCCGGCGCGCGGCATGGCGCGACGAATGATGGAGGCCTACCGCAAACTGGGCTGCGAGCAGAGCTGGACCTGCGCGCCCTATCAGGCCGGCCACAGGCCGGCGCTTGGCAGCGATGTCGCCTGGGGTGAATCCAACGCGGTGGTGTTCTGCAATTCGGTTCTGGGGGCACGCACCAACCGCTATGGCGACTTCCTCGACATCGCCTGCGCCATATCGGGCCGCGCGCCGGATTACGGCCTGCATCGCCCCGAGAACCGGCAGGCACGGCTGTTGTTCGATGTGTCCGGCCTATCCGCCTCGTTCCTTGGCTCCGAGATCGCCTGGCCGGTGCTGGGCAACCTCTACGGCCGTGAGGTCGGCAATGCGATCGGCGTCGTCACCGGCATATTCAGCCATCCCGGCGAGGATGCGCTGAAGGCCTTCGGCGCGGCTGCGGCATCGTCGGGCGCCGTCGGCCTGTTCCACATTGCCGGCGTGACGCCCGAGGCGCCCGACGCCGAGACCATCCTGGTGGGCGGCAGGCCGGAAACGATGATCCGCGTAACGCCGGAGATGGCCATGAAGGCCCGCGCCGGCCTGTCCACCGCAGCCACGCAGACCGCCATCGATGCCGTGGCGATCGGCAGTCCGCATCTGTCTTTGGCCGAATTCGATGCACTTGAGCGGCTGATTGGCGGGCGGCGGCTCAGCGTGCCGATTTACGCCTGCACCGGCCGCCACGTGCTCACCAGGCTGGAGCAGAACGGCAAGCGCAAGATGCTCGAAGCCAGCGGCGTCATCATCGTCGCCGACACCTGCGTGGTGGTGACGCCGATCCTGCCGGATCTGGCCGGCGGCGTGCTGATGACCAATTCGGGAAAATTCGCGCAATATGCCCCGGGCAATACCGGCTACGCCGTGCTTTACGGTTCGCTGGCCGACTGCGTCGAAAGCGCCGTCACGGGTAAGCCGCGATTTACGGATATCGCCGCATGAGCGCCGCAGCCGAAATTCTGGTGCCTGGCAGTGGCGGCGAAGGCGCAGCCCTGGTGTTGACCGCGCCGATCAGCTTCTGGGGCGGCGTCGATCCGAAGAGCGGCCGCATCGCCGATGTCCGTCACCCGCAGCATGGCGAAACCATTTCCGGGCGCGTGCTGTTCCTGCCCGGCACGATCGGCTCGTCCTCAGCGTCAGCCGTGCTGATGGAACTCGTCCACAATGGCCATGCGCCGACGGCACTCGTGCTGCACGAGCCGGACGCGATCCTGCTGCTTGGCTTGATTGTGGCCAGGGAAATGGGCTGGCCGACGCCGGTAGCGCTCAGGCTCAGGCGCGACGCTTTTGAGGCCTATCGCGGCAAGCGTGTGAGTGTCGCGGCGGATGGCGCCCTCACAACCGCATCCTGAACGCGGCCCGCTTCAAGTCCGTAGCGGCAGCACGCGGTCCGGCGGCCGGTGGCCGTCGAAGAAGGCGCGGATGTTGATGATCACCTTCTCGCCCATGTCGATGCGGCCCTCGATCGTCGCGGAACCCATATGCGGCAAAAGCACGACTTTGTTCTTGGCGGCAAGCTTCAGCAGTTTCGAGTTCAGCGCCGGTTCGTGCTCGTAGACGTCGAGCCCGGCCCCGGCGATCTTGCCGTCCTGGATAAGCTTGACCAGCGCTTCCTCGTCGATGATGTCGCCGCGCGCGGTGTTGACCACATAGGCGGTGGGCTGAAGCAGAGCCAGGCGCCGCGCCGAAAGCAGATGAAAGGTCGCCGGCGTCGACGGGCAATTGACCGAGATGATGTCCATGCGGGCAAGCATCTGGTCGAGGCTTTCCCAATAGGTCGCCTCCAGCCCTTCCTCGACCGCCGGCAGCACGCGATGGCGGTTATGGTAGTGGATGGACAGGCCGAAAGCCTTTGCGCGCCTAGCAACAGCGGTGCCGATGCGGCCCATGCCGACAATGCCGAGGCGCTTGCCCCAGATGCGCCGGCCGAGCATCCAGGTCGGCGACCAACCGGCCCATTTCTTGTCGCTGGTGAGCACATTGGCGCCTTCGGCCAGCCGCCGCGGGCCGGCCAGCATCAGCGCCATGGTCATGTCGGCCGTATCTTCGGTCAGCACGTTCGGCGTGTTGGTGACGGTAATGCCTTTTTTGGCCGCCGCAGCGACATCGATCTTGTCGACGCCATTGCCGAAATTGGCGATCAGCTTGAGATTGTCGCCGGCCTGGGCAATCAGCGCCGCATCGATCTGGTCGGTGATGGTCGGCACCAGCACATCGGCTTCCTTGATCGCCGCGACCAGCTCCGGCTGCGTCATCGGGCGGTCCTCGACATTCAGCCTGGCGTCGAAGAGTTCGCGCATGCGGGTCTCGACCGGATCGGGCAGCTTGCGCGTGATGACGACGAGAGGCCGTTTTTTGCCTGCCATTGTTTCCTCGAACCCGATCTCGTTGAGACCTCTTTAACCAAGACAGGCGAAACTGAATACCGGTCGCGGTGCCTGCCACTCCTGTAACAAGCGGTGCCGCCGAAGACAAAGAAAAAGGGGCGCCCGGACCAAAGGGCACGCGCCGAAAGGAATGAAAGTGTCTGGTTTCGCGTCGCTTCGCCTGATCCTCAGCGCAGCGCTTCTCGGCGCTCTCCTGCATTTCCCGCAAGCCGCGGCGCAAGGTGCCGCCGCACCTGTGCAGACGGTCACGCTCGGGCCGAGCGGCCTGCCACTGCCGCGTTTCGTCAGCCTGAAATCGGCTCGCGTCAACTCGCGCGTTGGGCCCGGCGCCAACTATTCCGTCGACTGGATGTACACAAAGGCCGGCCTGCCGATGGAGATCATCCAGGAATTCGATACCTGGCGGCGCGTGCGCGATGCCGATGGCTCGGAGGGTTGGATCAACCAGTCGCTGCTGTCGGGCCGCCGGACCGCGATCGTCGCCCCCTGGCAGCGCACCAAGGGGGGCCGAATCAATCTGCTCGACGATGCCGACAAGGACGCCAGCGTCATCGCCATCATCGAGCCGGGCGTTACGGGCACGATCAAAACCTGCGATGGCCAGTGGTGCGAAATGACCTTCGACGGCCACACCGGCTGGATCGCCCAGTCGCAGGTGTGGGGCGCCTATCCCGGCGAGCACGTCAAGAATTGAGATTGCTGGAGGCCTAACGGCCGATACGGCCGAGATGGGTGTCCTGAAAACCGGTCGACAGTTTGAGACCGTAGCCGAGCGCGCGGTCGACGGCGATGTGGATGATCCAGATCAGACCAATCGCGGTCGCCGTCGAATTGGCCAGAACATATCCGGCGAGCGCCAGCAACAGCGGGACGATCAATATGTGCAAGGCATTGTAAGCGACAGCGCCGATCCGTGCCCCGGCGAGATAGCCCAGCATCGACAGGTCTGGCGCCAGGATAAGCAGGGCGAACAGCCACCAGGAAACGCCTGACGCGGCATAGGCGACTATAGCCACGACCGCGACCGCAACCCATTCGAGCCGGATTGCAAAATCGACAGGTTTCACGGGTTGGGGCTTAAACGCTGCGTTTCGGGCGCAGCCTCACCACGATGTCGACATTGGCGATCTCCATACCTGCGGGTGGCTCCGGCAGGTTGGAGACGGTCACCGGACCGCTTTCTATATCGAAGATCCTGTTTTCGCCTTCGATGTAAAAATGATGGTGATCGGAGGTGTTGGTGTCGAAATAGGTCTTGGACCCCTCGACCGCCAGGATGCGCAGCAGGCCGGCCTGGGTGAACTGGTGAAGCGCGTTGTAGACGGTGGCGAGCGAGACCGGCACGCCGGCGGCGACCGCCTCTTCATGCAGTTCCTCGGCCGAAAGGTGGCGGTCGCCCTTGGCAAACAGCAGATCGGCCAGCGCAATGCGTTGGCGTGTCGGCCTGAGGCCGGCTTCGCGAACCCGCTTGTCCACAGCGACATTTTCCTTCCGGCAGCCCAGATCCATCTATCCGTCCAAGCCCACAGTTCTGCCTCAAGACACGCCCAGAGTGGCGAAAAAACGTCATCAACCGAAACTGGATACCTCCCGACATATATTCTGTTGGCGGAATACGATCAATAGAGCGACGTGCGTCCAGTTGGACGCACTAAGTGCGCTCTATTGCTTTTTTGGCGTCACATCGTGCTTTCCGGAATCGAAATCGATTTCGGGCCGATGCGAGAGCGCGCATTGACCCGGGCAGACGGGCGGGTTAAGCGCAAACGCCGGTTTCCGGCCCGAAAGGGATTGTGTTAGGAAACCAACGACAAGGGCGCCCCACCGCCCGGGACATTATGGGGACGAGACATATGGCGGGTTCGAAATCCAACTACGGTTATGAGGAATTGCTTGCCTGCGCCCGCGGCGAACTGTTCGGGCCCGGCAACGCCCAGCTACCCTACCCGCCCATGCTGATGTTCGACCGCATCACCGAGATCAGCGAGACCGGCGGCGCCCACGACAAGGGCTTCATCCGCGCCGAATTCGACATCAAGCCGGACCTGTGGTTCTTCGCCTGCCATTTCATCGGCAATCCGATCATGCCTGGGTGCCTGGGCCTCGATGCCATGTGGCAATTGACGGGGTTCTACCTCGGCTGGCTCGGCGAGCCGGGCAAGGGCATGGCGCTGTCGACCGGCGAAGTGAAGTTCAAGGGCATGGTGACGCCTTCGGTCAAGAAGGTGGAATACGGCATCGATTTCAAGCGCGTCATGCGTGGACGCCTGGTGCTCGGTATCGCCGATGGCTGGCTTAAGGCCGACGGCGAACCCATATACGCTGCGACAGACCTCAAGGTGGGGCTGTCCAAGCAATCGGCCGCCTGACCGGCGCCACTGCAGCGGCGCGTTCTTCCGAGACGCAACGCCGCTGCGGCATTTTGATTTTGCGTATGATCGCCGGCGAAAACCGACTAGGGTTTCGGGATCATCCGCTGGAAGGAGTTGCGAATGAGAAGGGTCGTCGTCACAGGCCTCGGCATCGTATCGTCGATCGGCAACAACGCCAACGAGGTGCAATCCTCGCTCCATGATGCCAAATCAGGTATCAGCTTCTCCGATTCCTTCGCCGAACACGGCTTCCGCTGCCAGGTCTGGGGTGCGCCGACGCTCGACCCGACCCCTATGATCGACCGGCGTGCCATGCGCTTCCTGAGCCAGGGCGCGGCCTGGAACCATGTCGCGATGGACCAGGCGATCGCCGACGCCGGGCTTGGCGAAAGCGACATCACCAATGAGCGCACCGGCATCGTCATGGGCTCGGGCGGCCCCTCGACCCGCACCATCGTCGAGGCGGCCGAGACCACGCTCAAGAACAACAGCCCCAAGCGCATCGGTCCGTTCGCGGTGCCGAAGGCGATGTCGTCGACCGCATCTGCGACGCTCGCCACCTGGTTCAAGATCCACGGCGTCAACTATTCGATCTCGTCGGCCTGCTCGACCTCGGCGCATTGCATCGGCAACGCCTACGAACTGATCCAGTGGGGCAAGCAGGATGTGATGTTTGCCGGCGGCCATGAAGACCTCGACTGGACGATGTCGGACCTGTTCGATGCCATGGGCGCGATGTCGTCGAAGTATAACGATCGTGCGCCGACAGCTTCCCGCGCGTATGACGCCAATCGCGATGGCTTCGTCATCGCGGGCGGCGCGGGCGTCCTCATCCTGGAGGAGCTCGAACACGCCAAGGCGCGCGGCGCCAAGATCTACGCTGAGATCGTCGGCTATGGCGCAACGTCGGACGGTTACGACATGGTGGCGCCGTCGGGCGAAGGCGCGGTGCGCTGCATGCGCCAGGCTCTGGCGACGGTGTCCACGCCGGTCGACTACATCAACACCCACGGCACCTCGACGCCGGTCGGCGATTCCCGGGAAATGGGCGCCATCCGAGAGGTGTTCGGCGACACGATGCCGTTCATCACCTCGACCAAGTCGCTGACCGGCCATTCGCTGGGTGCCGCCGGCGTACAGGAATCGATCTACTCGATCCTGATGATGCAAGGCGGCTTCATCGGCGAGAGCGCCCATATCGAAAACCTCGATCCCGAATTCGAGGGCATGCCGATCGTGCGCAAGCGCATCGACGACGCCAGGATCGACACGGTTTTGTCCAACTCGTTCGGCTTCGGTGGCACCAACGCAACGCTGATTTTCCAGCGCTATTCCGCATAAGGCCAGCGTTTTTTTTGTAGGGGATTGCCGGCCATGGACGGACTGATGAAGGGCAAGCGCGGGCTTGTCATGGGCGTCGCCAACGATCATTCGATCGCCTGGGGCATCGCCAGGAAATTGTCCGAACACGGAGCGGAGCTTGCCTTCACCTATCAGGGCGACGCATTCGGGCGCCGCGTCAAGCCGCTTGCCGAGAAGCTTGGCGCGTCTTTGGTGGTGCCCTGTGACGTCGAGGACAGCGCATCGGTCGCCGCCACCTTCGAGACGCTCGGCAAGGAATGGGGCGGGCTCGACTTCGTCGTCCACGCCATCGGCTTTTCCGACAAGAACGAGCTCAAAGGGCTCTACGCCGACACCAGCCGCGACAATTTCGTCCGCACCATGGTCATCTCCTGCTACTCCTTCACCGAGGTCGCCCGCCATGCCGCCCCGCTGATGAGCGAAGGCGGCGCGATGATCACGCTGACCTATGCCGGCTCTGTCCGCGTCATGCCGAACTACAACGTCATGGGCGTCGCCAAGGCCGGGCTGGAAGCCAGCGTGCGCTATCTCGCCAACGATTATGGCCCGCGCGGCATCCGGGTGAACGGCATATCGGCGGGACCGGTGCGTACTTTGGCCGGCGCCGGAATCTCGGACGCCCGCCACATGTACTCCTACCAGCAGCGCAACTCGCCGCTGCGCCGCACGGTGACCATCGACGAGGTCGGCGGCTCGGCGCTCTATCTTTTGTCCGACCTCTCGTCAGGCGTCACCGGCGAAATCCATTATGTGGATTCCGGCTATCACATCGTGTCGATGCCAACCCTGGATGAGTTGAAGCAGACCGACAGCGTACGCGATTAACTCACCAGTAAAATTAGATGCATCGGCGGAAACTCATTTTAAGGAGATATCCGCTAGAAGTCCTATGGGCTTGGGCTCTGCGCGTTCTTGCTGGGCGCAAAGGATGCTTTAGCCTTTATGAATTTGCGCTTGATATTTCCCGAAGTCGAGTTGATTTCGGGATCATGCGACAGGGACTGAGCAATGCCTGCTGTCAGCAACCCGAAGCGAACACCTGTGTTCCGGCTGCTCACCGTCGCCAGTTCGGGCCTTGGCAGTTTCATCCTTGGGCTTTGGGGCCTCCGGCATGGTTTCGGGGACGGCTTTGCCGGCATGCAGGCGGAAACCATGATCGGCATCGCGTCGGCGCTATGCGCGCTGGCCGCCGCCGGTGCTGCCTTGTCCTTCTTCGCCGGCGTCGATGAATCGGTGGACTACGTTTTCAACGAAACCCATTTCGACAAGCTGACCGGGCTTTTTGCGCGGCCGGCGATGGTCGGCAGGATTGCCGACGCGGCGTCCGCGACGATCAGGACCGGTGAGCCGGTGTTCCTCATCGACATCGACATCGACCGCTTCAAGCAGATCAACGACGCCATCGGCTACAGCCATGGCGACGAACTGATCCGCGGCTTCACCAAGCGGTTGAAGGCCTGCATGCCCGAAGGTGCGGTCATGGGGCGCATCGGCGCCGGCGAGTTCGCTATCCTTGTCTGGGAACACCAACTCCAAAGGTCCATGGAAAGCACCGTCGAAACCATGATCGAGGAGATGCTGAAGCCGTACCAGCTCGATTCCCACCTGCAGTCGGTCGGCCTGTCGGTCGGCATCGTGGCGATGCCAAAGGATGGCGTCGATCCGGTCCTCATCCTGCGCCGCTCCAACCTGGCGCTGCAGAATGCCCGCGCCGGCGGCGTGGGCAACTGGTCGGTCTTCCATTCCGACATGGGCCAGGTCGCCGACTACCGCCACTGGATCGAATCCGAACTGCACATCGCCTTCGACCGTGGCGATTTCGACCTTCATTACCAGCCGCAGCTCGACCTGCCGACCGGCCGTGTCGTCGGCTACGAGGCGCTGATCCGCTGGAAGCACCCGGAACGCGGCATGATCCCGCCGATGGAATTCATTCCTATCGCCGAAGAGACCGGCATGATCCACCCGATCGGCAATTGGGTGCTGAACAAGGCCTGCAGCGATGCCCGTCATTTGCCCGAGGACTGCTTCGTTGCCGTCAACATCTCGCCGGTCCAGTTCAGGACCAAGGATTTCGTCGGTATCGTGCGCGACACGATGGCCAGCACCGGCATCAAGCCGTCGCGGCTGGAGCTCGAAGTGACCGAGACGGCGATGATGCAGGACCGCGACCGCGCCGCCATCATCCTGCAGCAGCTTGCCGACATGGGCATTTCGGTGGCCGTCGACGATTTCGGCACCGGCTATTCCAATCTCAGCTACCTGATCGACTTCGCCTTCGGCAAGCTGAAGATCGACCGCTCGTTCGTCAGCCGCATCGACACCGATTCGAATTCGGGCGCCGTCGTCTCTACCATCGTCGGCCTGTCGCGGGCGCTCGGCGTCGGCATCATCGCCGAAGGCGTCGAGACCGAGAACCAGGCGACGCTTTTGCGAGCAGCTGGTTGCGAGATGGTGCAAGGCTATCTGTTCGGCAGGCCGGCGCCGCTCAAGATCAAGCCTGGCGATATCAGACCGACCATTCCCGTCCACGAGCCGGCGCGCATCGTCAGCATGCATTGAGGCGACCGGCACCGTCCTATCGGCGCGCGGAGAAAACCTTGAACATGCCGTCGCGGGCGAGCTCGGCATGGCTGGAGAAGACGGCCTTCAGAACCGGTTCGTAAGGCAGCTGACGGTTCGCCACCATGAACAGCCGCCCGCCCGGCTTCAGCGCCTTGCCCGCCGCCTGGATCATGCCGGCGCCGATTTCCGGCTCGGCCGCCCGGCTGCGATGGAAGGGCGGGTTCATGACGATGGCATCATAGCGCCGCTCGACCGGCTCGCTCAGCAGATCGGTCCAAAAGAAGCCGGGCTCGAAGCCTGTCTGGCCGATATTGCCCTTGGCCGCCTCAAGCGCGTCGAAATCCGCTTCGTAAAGGTCGAGCCCCGTTATACCGGATGAACGTGCCGCGACCTCGGCGGCGACATAACCCCAGCCGGCGCAGAAATCCGCAATGTTGCCGCGCAGGTCTTTGGGCAGGTTGTCGACCAGAAGTTTCGAGCCGGCGTCGATCCGGTCGAAGGAGAACATGCCGGGCGCGGTGCGGAAGCGGTCCTCTACGACCAAGGCGGGATTGGCGACGCGCAGTTTTTCCGCAGCCGCCAGATCGACCGGACGGCGAAGCCAGAAGGCGATGCCGTGATATTTCGGCAGATGCCCTTCGATCGGAACAAGCTCGTCGATGCGCTTGCGCAGGCTGGCGATGCCTTCGTCCTTGCCGCCGGCGACAATGATCAGACCGCCCGGCGTGACGCGTTCGATCGCCTCGGCAATACGCATCTCGTTTAGCCCACGATGGCGGCCGGCAAGCACGAGCGCTGCATCGAATGCATCGCCTTCCGCGCGCGGCGTTACCTTGTGGCCGGCACGCTCCAGCGCTCGGAGATACGGCCGGAAACCCTGTGCAAGATGGAGCTCTGCCTCGAAGCCTTCCGGCAAGCGGAAGCCGGGCTCCGCACCCAGGAACAACACACGCTCGCCCTTTTGCGGCAGAGGGAGCCCCTCGGCCTCGAAGGGATGGAACAGTGTCTTCAGCGGCTCAGCGGCCATTCTTCGATTCTCATGTCGTAGACGGGTCTTAAACGAAAACGGGCGCGACATAAGCCGCGCCCGTTCAACTCTATTGTCAGACCACTCAGGCGGCGTTTTCTTCGCCTTCGGCCTTCTTGTCGCGGGCGATTTCCTTGCCGGTGGCCTGGTCGACGACCTTCATCGACAGGCGGACCTTGCCGCGCTCGTCGAAGCCCATCAGCTTGACCCAGACCTTGTCGCCTTCCTTGACGACGTCCGAGGTCTTGGCGACCCGGTCGTTGGCAAGCTGCGAGATGTGGACGAGGCCGTCACGCGGACCGAAGAAGTTGACGAAAGCGCCGAAGTCGGCGGTCTTGACGACCGTGCCTTCGTAGATTTCGCCGACTTCCGGCTCGGCGACGATGGTATGGATCCACTTCTTGGCCGCCTCGATCTCCTTGGCGTTCGACGAAGCGATCTTGACCGTGCCGTCGTCCTCGATGTTGATCTTGGCGCCGGTCTTCTCGACGATCTCGCGGATAACCTTGCCGCCGGAGCCGATCACGTCGCGGATCTTGTCGGTCGGGATGTGCATGACCTCGATGCGCGGTGCGAACTCACCGAGTTCGGGGCGGGCGCCGGTCAGAGCATGCGCCATCTCGCTGAGGATATGCTGGCGGCCATCCTTGGCCTGGTCCAGCGCGATCTTCATGATCTCCTCGGTGATGCCCTCGATCTTGATGTCCATCTGCAGCGAGGTGATGCCGCCTTCGGTACCGGCGACCTTGAAGTCCATGTCGCCGAGGTGATCTTCGTCACCCAGGATGTCGGACAGAACCGCGAAGCGCTCGCCTTCCTTGATCAGGCCCATCGCGATACCAGCAACCGGCTTGGCCAGCGGAACGCCGGCATCCATCAGCGCCAGCGATGTGCCGCAGACGGTGGCCATCGACGACGAACCGTTGGACTCGGTGATCTCCGAGACGACGCGCAGCGTGTAGGGGAACTGGTCCGCGCTCGGCAGCATCGGACGGATGGCGCGCCAGGCGAGCTTGCCGTGGCCGATTTCGCGGCGGCCCGGCGAACCCATGCGGCCGGTCTCGCCGACGGAGTAGGGAGGGAAGTTGTAGTGAAGGAGGAACTTCTCCTTGTACATGCCGGTCAGCGAATCGACATACTGCTCGTCCTCGCCGGTGCCCAGCGTGGCAACGACCAGCGCCTGGGTCTCGCCGCGGGTGAACAGCGCCGAACCGTGCGTGCGCGGCAGGACGCCGACTTCCGAGACGATCTTGCGGACAGTCTTGAGGTCACGGCCATCGATGCGCGAACCGGTGTCGAGAATGTTCCAGCGCACGACCTTGGCCTGGAGTTCCTTGAACACCGAACCGATCTGCTCGGAGGTGTACTTGGCGTCTTCGCCTTCGGCCGGAGCGAACGCTGCCTTGACCTTCGCCTTGACGGCGTCGACGGCGGCGTAACGCTTCTGCTTATCGACGTTCTTGTAGGCATTGCTGAGCTCGTCGCCGACGATCTTCAGCATTTCGGCTTCAAGCGCGGAGTAGTCCGGCGCTGTGAAATCGCGCGGCTCCTTGGCGGCAACTTCGGCCAGCTTGATGATGGCGTCGATCACCGGCTGGAAGCCCCTGTGGCCGAACATGACGGCGCCGAGCATCAGCTCTTCGCCGAGTTCCTTGGCTTCGGACTCGACCATCAGCACGGCGTCGGCGGTGCCGGCGACAATGAGGTCGAGCCTGGATTCCTGCATCTCGTCGACATGCGGGTTGAGCACGTATTCGCCGTTGATGTAGCCGACGCGAGCGCCGCCGATCGGGCCCATGAAGGGAACGCCCGACAGCGTCAAAGCGGCCGAGGTGGCGACGATCGACAGGATATCGGGATCGTTCTCGAGGTCATGCTGGACGACGGTGACGACGATCTGGGTGTCGTTCTTGTAGCCGTCGGCGAAGAGCGGGCGGATCGGGCGGTCGATCAGGCGGGAAACCAGCGTTTCCTTTTCGCTCGGACGTCCCTCGCGCTTGAAGTAGCCGCCCGGGATCTTGCCGGCGGCGTAGGTCTTTTCCTGGTAGTTGACGGTCAGCGGGAAGAAATCGAGGCCTGGCTTCGGCTCCTTCATCGAAACGACGGTGGCGAGAACCTTGGTTTCGCCATAGGTCGCAAGCACCGCGCCGTCAGCCTGACGTGCGATCTTGCCGGTTTCCAGGATGAGCGGACGGCCGCCCCATTCGATTTCCACTTTGTGGTAGTTGAACATATCTTGTCCTTAATAAGCGGAAAGGGCCGCGCCGTTTCACGGTGCGCGGATGCCCTTTCCCTGGCTTCCTTTCTCGGGCAGCCACGGGCAAGACAACGGGAAGCTCGGGTAGATTTCGGCGCTGGTTAGCGCACGAGCGTCCTGCAATCCTGCCCCATGACCGTCCATGGGCGGTTTCGAGTGGCCTCTGCGCGCTCGAAACCGGGTCTAGCCAATCGATGCGACTGGCAGAATGCGCGACCGGCGGGCTCTCCTTCGAAAGCCCGCCGGTCAATTCGTCAACGGCGCAGACCGAGCTTCTCGATCAACGTCTGATAGCGCGCGTCATCCTTGCGCTTGAGATAATCAAGCAGGCTGCGGCGCTGGGAGACGAGAGCGAGCAGACCACGGCGGGAATGGTTATCCTTCTTGTGGTCCTTGAAGTGGTCGGTCAGGTTCTTGATGCGCTCGGAAAGGATGGCCACCTGGACTTCCGGAGACCCGGTATCGCCCTTGGCGGTTGCGAATTCACCCATCAATTCCTGTTTGCGCTCGGCAGTAATCGACATCGTGTTTTTCCTTATCTGTTTGAGGAAACGGGTCGCCCTCAGCCGGGATGTCGTCCAGCAGGGGCCGGTGCAAGCAAAGCGACATGGCGCGATGCTGCGGCGCATATAGGGCAATTCCCCGGAAAACACCAGCCCATTCATAAAGCCGGCTTGTCGCAGCCCTTTGCTCGGGAATCCAGGATTCCCCTGACACCGAAACCTTACAGCCACTTCTTGCTTTTGAAGAAGACGATCAGCCCGACAGCAACGGCCAGCATGAACAGCAGCGAAGCCGGGTAGCCATAGTAGGCTTTCAGTTCCGGCATGTTCCACGGCGAGATCTCGGGATCGAAATTCATCCCCCAGATACCGACCAGGAAGGTTAGCGGCATGAAGATCACCGAGACGATGGTGAGATAAGAGATGACGTCGTTGGTACGCGCCTGGCTCAGCGACAAATGCATTTCGATCAAGCCGGTCAGCATATCACGCTGGTTCTCGACCAGCTCGATCAGCCGCAATGCGTGGTCGAGCGTGTCGTTGAAGAAGATTTTCGTCTCCGGCTTCACATAGGGCACGTCGTTGCGGATCAGCGTCGCCAGCGCGTCGCGCATCGGCCACAGCACGCCCTTGAGCACATTGGCGTCGCGCCGCAATTCGTGCAGCTGGCGCATCTGATGCTTGTGAGGCGTGTTGAGCATCTCGTCCTCGATGCCATCGACCTCCTCGCTAGCGGCCTCAATCGGCGGGAAATAGCTGTCGACGATGGAGTCGATGAGCGCATAGGCCAGATAGTCGGCGCCGCGCATCCGCAAGCGGTTGGGCAACGCTGCGGCGATGCGCTTGCGCACGGGGTCGAACGGATCGCCTTCGCGCTCCTGGAAGGTGACGACGAATTTCTTGCCGAAGAACACCGCGATCTGCTCATAGCGATGCACCTTGACGTCGTCGATCATGCGCATGACGACGAAGGCGTGGTCCTCGAAGAAGTCGACCTTCGGCCGCTGGCCGGTGTTGACGACATCTTCCAGAGCCAGTGGATGCAGGTTGAAGATCCGGCCGATCTCCTCGATCAGCTGGATGTTGGCGAGACCGGTGCAGTCCAGCCAGACGACCGGCCAATTGTCGCAATGGGTGTTGAGATCGTCGATGCTGGCATCGTTGATGGTCTTGAATTTTTCAGGCGAAATCAGCGTCAGCCGCAGCTCGGACCGTCGCGCCGCCGGATCGGCGATCAGCGTGCCGGGCGAGGCGCCAACCGGCGGCCGGCGCGTTGTCACCGGCGCCCGCTTCTTCACCGCCTCAGCCTTTGCCATGTGCCCCTCGGATGTGACGTCGACGTAAGACTAGACGAGAGTGGTCAGCCGGCAAAGACCCGCTTCGGCTTGAACATGCCTTGCTCGATGGCGCCGATGGCGACAAGCTTGCCGCGCGCGGTGGCGCAGGCTTCCTCGGCTTCCACGGGCGCGTCGCGGCCGCGGATGATGACGGGATTGCCAAGGCGGATCTTGGTCGCCGCTTCGTCGCTGATGGCGATCTGGGGCAGGCAGTCGAGCGCGGCGGCCGTGTCGACAAGCAGCGCATCGATGGCGCCAAAGTCGATCGGCGCATCGGCAACATCGGCGTCGCCCTCTCCGTCAGCTTCGCGCTGTTCGCCGAAACGGGCGACTTCCAGTTCGGCGAGGGTGACGAAATCCTCCTGGGTGAACGGCTCGACCTCGACCCGGCGCAATTCGGCGATATGACCGAAGCAGCCGAGGTCGCGGCCCATGTCGCGGGCCAGCGAGCGCACATAGGTGCCCTTGCCGCATTCGACCTCGAACAAAGTGTGGTCGGCAGCGTGCTCGACGATGTCCAGACGGCCGATCTCGATCTCGCGCGCGGGGATGTCGACCGCCTCGCCCCCACGGGCGAGATCGTAGGCGCGTTCGCCTGATATCTTGATGGCCGAGAATTGCGGCGGTGTCTGCATGATGACGCCGGTGTAGTTCGGCAGCAGCGCCCTGACGTCGTTTTCCGCCGGACGGCGGTCGGAACTTTGCGTCACCGGGCCTTCGAGATCGTCGGTCGAACGCTCCTCGCCCCAAGCGACGGTGAACCGGTAGATCTTGGCGCCGTCCTGCACATAAGGCACGGTCTTGGTTGCCTCGCCGAGCGCGATCGGCAGCATGCCAGAGGCCAGCGGGTCGAGTGTGCCGGCATGGCCGGCCTTTTCGGCCTGGAAAAGCCATTTGATCTTGGAGACGGCTTCGGTCGAACCCATGCCAACCGGCTTGTCCAGCACCACCCAGCCGGAGATCGGCCGGCCCTTCTTCTTGCCGCGGCGCCCCACTATTTCTCGTCCTTGTCGTTGTCTTCGCCATCGGCACCCAAGTCTCGCGCGACTTCGGGCGATTTCAGCAAATCGTTGATCCTGGCGAAATTGTCGAAGGACGTATCGAGCTTGAAGCGGAACTCCGGCATGAATTTCATCTGGCGGAGCGCGCCGGAGACGCGGCCACGGACGAACTTCGCATGCTTGTTGAGCGCGTCGATGACCGCACCCGTGTCCTTGGCGCCGAGCGGCGAAACGAAGGCCGTTGCGACCCTCAGATCAGTCGACATGCGCACTTCCGAGACCGAAACCACGGTGTTCTCGATCAGCGGGTCGATAATCTCGCCGCGCTGCAAGGTTTCCGACAGCGCATGGCGCACCTGTTCGGCGACGCGAAGCATGCGCTGGGATGGGCTGGAGGCGGTTGGACGGGGCATTTTTCTCAATCCGGAAAGCGTGAGGCGCGGGATGGGACCGTGCCGCATGTCTCATACTTGTTTCTATGCATGTCGTTTATCCCGCACTTTTGGGCGACAGGCATTAAAGTTAGGGCGGCGGTCTTTCGACCACCGCCCGGTCGTATCGACAGTATACGAACTCAGAGCGTCCGGGTCACCATCTCGACGCGGAAGCACTCGATGATGTCGCCAACGCGCATGTCCTCGTAGTTCTGGAAGGCCATGCCGCACTCCTGGCCGCCCGGAACTTCCGCGACTTCGTCCTTGAAGCGCTTGAGGGTCTTCAGCGTGCCTTCATGGATGACGACGTTGTCGCGGATCAGGCGCACGCCCGCTCCACGCTCGACCTTGCCTTCGGTGACACGGCAGCCGGCGATCTTGCCGACCTTGGTGATGTCGAAGATCTCGAGGATCTCGGCATTGCCGATGAAGGTCTCGCGGCGTTCCGGCGACAGCAAGCCGGAAAGTGCTGCCTTCACATCGTCGACGAGGTTGTAGATGATCGAGTAGTAGCGGATTTCGATGCCCGCGGCCGCCGCGGCCGCACGTGCCTGCACGTTGGCACGGACGTTGAAGCCGATGATCGCGGCCCCCGAGGTCTCCGCCAGCGACACGTCGCTTTCGGTGATGGCGCCGGCGCCGGCATGAACGATGCGCGCACGCACCTCGTCGGTGCCAAGCTTGTCGAGAGCGGCGTTGATCGCCTCGATCGAACCCTGCACGTCGCCCTTGATGACCAGCGGGAATTCCTTCAACCCGCTCGTCTGCAGCTGCGACATCATCTGTTCGAGCGAGCCGCGCTGGCCGGCATGGCGAGCCACTGCCTTCTCGCGCGCCAGACGCTGGCGATATTCGGTGATCTCGCGGGCGCGGGCCTCGTTGTTGACGACAGCGAAGCGGTCGCCGGCTTGCGGCGTGCCCTGCAGGCCGAGCACCTCGACCGGCATAGCCGGCGGCGCCTCCTTGATCTGCTCGCCACGGTCGTTGACCAGAGCGCGCACCCGGCCCCACTCATTGCCGGCGACGAGGATGTCTCCCGGCATCAAAGTGCCGGTCTGCACCAGCACGGTGGCGACGGGACCACGGCCCTTGTCGAGCTGGGCTTCAATGACGACGCCCTCGGCGGTACGGTCCGGATTGGCCTTGAGGTCGAGGATTTCGGCCTGCAGCAGGATCGCTTCCAACAGCTTGTCGAGGTTGGTGCCCTTGGTCGCCGACACTTCGACGTCCAGCACTTCACCGCCCATCGATTCAACGAACACCTCATGGCGCAGCAGTTCCGACCGCACCTTCTGCGGATCGGCATCATGCTTGTCGATCTTGTTGATCGCCACGATGATCGGAACGCCGGCCGCCTTGGCATGGCTGATCGATTCGATGGTCTGCGGCATGACGCTGTCGTCGGCCGCCACCACCAGGATGGCGATGTCGGTCGCCTGAGCGCCGCGGGCGCGCATCGCCGTGAAGGCGGCGTGACCGGGCGTGTCGATGAAGGTGATCTTCTGACCGTTCTTCTCGACCTGGTAGGCGCCGATATGCTGGGTGATGCCGCCGGCTTCGCCGGAGACGACATTGGCATTGCGGATGGCGTCGAGCAGCGAGGTCTTGCCGTGGTCGACATGGCCCATGATGGTCACGACAGGCGGCCGCGACACCAGGTCCTCGGCATTGTCGGCAATGTTGAACAGGCCTTCCTCGATGTCGGACTCGGCGACGCGGCGGACCGTGTGGCCGAATTCGGTGGCGACCAGCTCGGCCGTGTCGGCGTCGATGATGTCGCCCGGCTTCAGGATCTGGCCCTGCTTCATGAAGTACTTGACCACATCGACAGCGCGCTCGGACATGCGCTGCGCCAGTTCCTGGATGGTGATGGTTTCAGGCAGGATCACTTCGCGCATAACCTTCTCGCGCGGCTCATTATGCATCGCGCGCTTGAATTTTTCCTGGCGGCGACGCATCGACGACAGCGAGCGGGCGCGCGCGTCCTCGTCGGAAAGCGCCGTGTTGAGGGTCAGCTTGCCGCGACGACGGTCTTCCTCGGCCTTGGTCGGCTTGGCCGGGCGCGCCACTTCGGGCGTAACCGGACGGCGTACCGGGGCGCCGGCGGCGGTGCGCTTCGGCTTGACCTCTTCCTCGTCGTCCGATGCCACAAGCTCGGCAGCCTGCGGCGCGCGGCGGCGCGCTTCTTCCTCGGCGCGGCGGCGGGACTCGGCCTCGGTCTGCAGGCGGGCTTCTTCCTCGGCCTGACGGCGCGCGGATTCCTCGCGCTCGCGCTTGCGGCGTTCCTCATCCTCGTTGCGGCGCTTGGCCTCTTCGATGGCGCGTTGGCGGTCCTCGACGTCGCGAACCTTGGAGCCTTCGAGCGCCCTGCGGCGCGCTTCCATTTCATTGCGCGACAGTTCGTTCAGCACCATGCCGCCGCGTTCGGCCGGCGGCGGCGGAGGCGGCGCCTTGGGCGCTTCCTGCACGACGGGGGCTGCCACTACCGCGGGCTTGGGCGTAAATACGGGTGCAGCCACCGGCTCCGGCTTGTCGCCGGGCATGGAGAATTTGCGCTTCTTGATCTCGACCTGGACCTGCTTGGTGCGGCCATGCGAGAAATTCTGTCGCACGACGCTCTGCTCGGTACCGGGGCGCTTCAGCGTCAAGGTCTTCTTCGGTGTAACACTCAACGTCTTATCGTCGCCCGATTTCGTATCGCTCATTCCATATCCTCTGCAGCATCATCTTCGTCAGCAACGGCCGCAAGCATTGCCAGATCGTCGGGGGTTCCGCCCCGATATCGGTCGAGCGCAACCATGCGCCTCTCAACCGCCTTGCCCGCGTCTCCCGCGAGAACGGCAGCATGTATCACATTTGTACCCCCCAATGCCAAGCTCAACTCGGCCTCGGAGAAAAGTTTGTAGGCAAGGACTGCCGGCCCGCCGAGGTGGACAGTTGCCCGCCGCGCCTGACTGATCTTGCGCACGCCATCGTCGGATGCCTCGGTCGCGTGGAGCACGAAAAGCGCCGACCCCGAGCGCACCGCGCTCTCGACCTTGGTTGCGCCGAGTGCGATCGAGCCAGCCTTGCGGGCAAGGCCAAGCATACCCAAAGCGGATCGTGCAAGCAGTCCGTCGACCATGCCGCCGAGATCGGGCGGCACGACGACCTGCGCCTTGAAGGCGCGGGCAAACAGGTTCTTCGCCGCCGCCTTGTCGATATGTAGGCGGTCGGCGCTCACCCAACAACCACGGCCGGGCAGATTTCTCTTCAGGTCAGGAACGACGGCCGAATCCGGGCCGACGACGAAACGGATCAGCTCATCCGGCTCGGCTTGCTTGCGCGTGACGATGCAGGTGCGATCGTTCATCTCGTCCTGGGGCGGGTTGTGTGCGATGCGGTTTCACCTCACGCACCAACGGCTTCGTCAGCCGGGACCTGTTCGGCTGCAAGCTCGTCTTCGGTGATCCAGCCGGCCTTGAGGCGGGCTGCCAGAACCATCTGCTCGGCGTCGGCGCGCGACACGCCGTGATTGGCGAGCACACCCGGGAATACCTTGGTCTCGCCGTCCTTGCGTTCCTTCCAGCCGGTCAGGTCGTCGGCGGCATAGCCGGCGAAATCCTCGATCGTCTTCACGCCATCCTCGCCGAGCGTCACCATCATGGCGGTGGTGACGCCAGGGATCTCGCGCAGTTCGTCGGTGACGCCCAGCGCCTTGCGCTTGTCGTCATGCTCGGCTTCGATCTTCTCCAGATATTCGCGGGCGCGGGTCTGGATCTCCGAAGCGGTGTCTTCGTCGAAACCGTCGATAGAGGCGATCTCGCCCGAATCGACGTAGGCAACTTCCTCGACGCTGGTGAAGCCTTCGGAGGCCAACACCTGGCCGACCATCTCGTCGACATCAAGGGCTTCCATGAACAGCGACGAGCGTTCGACGAATTCCTTCTGGCGGCGCTCAGACTCCTCGGCCTCGGTCAGGATGTCGATGTCCCAGCCGGTGAGCTGCGAGGCAAGACGCACGTTCTGGCCGCGACGGCCGATGGCCAGCGACAGCTGGTCGTCGGGAACCACCACTTCGATGCGCTCGGCATCCTCGTCGAGCACCACCTTGGCGACTTCCGCCGGCTGCAGCGCGTTGACGATGAAGGAGGCGGCCGAAGGCGACCACGGAATGATGTCGATCTTTTCGCCCTGCAATTCGCCGACCACGGCCTGGACGCGGCTGCCGCGCATACCGACGCAGGCGCCGACCGGATCGATCGACGAGTCACGCGAAATGACGGCGATCTTAGCGCGCGAGCCTGGGTCGCGGGCGACCGACTTGATCTCGATGATGCCGTCATAGATTTCCGGCACTTCCATGGTGAAGAGCTTGGCCATGAACTGCGGATGGGTGCGCGACAGGAATATCTGCGGGCCGCGCTGTTCGCGGCGCACGTCGTAGACATAGGCGCGGACGCGGTCGCCGTACTTGTAGTTTTCACGCGGGATCAGCTCGTCGCGGCGGATAATCGCCTCGCCACGGCCGAGATCGACGATGACGTTGCCATATTCGACGCGCTTGACGGTGCCGTTGACGATCTCGCCGATGCGGTCCTTGTATTCGTCATACTGGCGGTCGCGCTCGGCCTCGCGCACTTTCTGCACGATGACCTGCTTGGCTGACTGGGCGGCGATGCGGCCGAAATCCATTGGCGGCAGCTGTTCGGCGATGAAGTCGCCAAGCTGGGCGTCCGGATTGCGCTCGCGGGCCGAGGAAATGGCGATCTGGGTGGCGTAGTCGTCGACCTTCTCGACCACTTCCATCAGCCGCTGCAGCTTCATCTCGCCGGTGTTGGCGTTGATGTCGGCGCGGATGTTGGTTTCCTGGCCGTAGCGCGAGCGCGCGGCCTTCTGGATCGCATCAGCCATGGCGGCAATGACGATCGACTTGTCGATCGACTTTTCACGCGCCACCGCGTCGGCGATCTGCAGCAGTTCAAGTCTGTTGGCGCTTACAACCATCTTATTTCTCCCGAGCTTGTTGCCGAGCTTTTAGGCCCGGCCGCTCATCATAGTTCCTGTTCGATTTCGTCTTCCGCGCCGCCTTCAGCACCTTCGGGTGCATCATCAGCTTCGCCGCGGCGTTTCTTGGCTTCCTTGCGTTCCCGGTTGTCCTTCGAAAGGGCATCGCGAATAAGGTCGTCGGTGAGGATCAGCCGCACATCGGCGATCGCGTCATAAGGAATGCGAACCGTCGGCTCTTCCCCGTAGGCGGCCTTGTCGCGCTCGAGCAGCATGTCGTCTTCGCCGGCTTCGGCGATCTTGCCCTTGAAGCGCTTGCGGTCGGCGACCCGCACCGAGGTTTCCATCTTCACCAGATGGCCGGTCCAGGTGACGAAATCCGACTTGCGTACCAGCGGCCGGTCGATGCCCGGCGACGACACTTCGAGATGATAGGCCTTTTCGATCGGGTCATCGACGTCGAGCGCCGGCGACACAGCGCGGCTGACCTCTTCGCAATCCTCGACGGTCATGGTGCCGTCTTCGCGTTCGGCCATGATCTGCAGCGTCAGGCCGTTCTGGCCCGACAGATGCACCCGCACGAGACGGAAGCCAATGCCTCGCAACACCGGCTGAACGATCAGCGCGATGCGCGCATCGATACCGCTTTCGCGGATGATGCGGTCGTCGGCTTCGCTTGCCGTTGCAGTCATGCGGTTCCTGTCGTTCTCTGGATCAGGATGATCGTCGTCCCGAACCATCTCTTTGCTGATGGCTGACCGGCAGGTAATAAAAAAGAGCGGGACCGGGTGGACCCACTCTTCGTCATACCGACCAAGAATTTGAGGCTGATATAGACGATCCCGGCCGGTGTTTCAAGTCTGTTGACGGGCCGGGCAGAGTGCAGCCGGGGACGGCTGGCAGGATTGCGCGCGGCGCATGCCGGCTATGCGGTAACGGCCCTGTGATCCCGGATTTCACATCCCTATCTATGTTGCACGGCACAAATCAAAGATGAGCGCGCGGTGGCGCGCGAAAGGTCAAGACAATGAGCAACCGTACCGTGTTTTCCGCCATAGGCGACGCCTTTGCCCTGTTCGGCAGCGCCGTTGCCGCCTCGCGGGCCGTCGAAGCCGGCCGCAAGCCGCGCGCCAACGATCTGCGCCGGCTCGGCATGGACCCGACCGCTTTCGGCAAGATCGGCCGTTTCTGAAGCCAGACCGGCTGTCGATGCGGGACACTTTCCCGCATCGAACTATTTTCTGATGAAGGTGAGATAGGCCGGCCGTCGGCCCTCGCGAATGGCTTTCGCCTCGTAGCGTGTGCCCGGCCAGCCTTCATAGGGCCGATGCCAGTCGGCCCCATCTTGCGCCTGCCAGAGGAGCGCGCCATGCGCCCGGCAGTGCAACAAGGTCCAGTTCACATAGGTGTCGATGTCGGATGCGAAGCGGAATTTTCCGCCCGGCTTCAGCACGCGCGCGAACCGATCGAGGTTAAGCGGGCTGACAAAACGCCGCTTCCAGTGCTTTTTCTTCGGCCAGGGATCGGGGTAGAGCAGGTCGATGCCGTCGAGCGACGCCTGCGGCAACCAATCGAGCAGGCGCGTGGCGTCGTCGTCATAAACGCGAAGATTGGCAAGCGGCTTTTCCCGCACCGCCATCATCAGCTTGGCCATGCCGTTGACGAACGGCTCGACACCGATGAAGCCGGTCGCCGGTGCCTCCGTGGCACGGTGCAGCAGATGCTCACCGCCGCCGAAGCCGATTTCCAGCCGAACCGTTGAAACATCCGCTGAGAATAGCGCGCGCAATTCTGCCGGTGCCTGGACGGAGAGGTCGAGGCCATAGGCCCCAAGACCGCTTTCCAGCGCCGCCGCCTGCTGCGGGCGAATGGTCTTGCCGTGCCGGCGGCCGAAGAACCCTTCGGTCGCCCGGCTCCGCCTGTCCTGTGGATCCATGGCCTGGTCGCGCGCCGCGCTTAGATTGAGATGAGATTTGGGATTGAGATGAGATTTGGCTGAAATCTCATCTCAATCTAATCCTTTGTTGGAGCATGATCTTTTCCAAAAAACCGGTACCCACTTTTTGGAATCATGCCTAAGCAGCGATCGCGTCCTTGAGCGCCTTGGCCAGATCGGTCTTTTCCCAGGAGAAGGACCCGTCTCGGCCGGCCTTGCGGCCGAAATGGCCGTAGGACGAGGTCTTTGCGTAGATCGGCTTGTTGAGGTCGAGATGCCTGCGGATGCCGGATGGCGACAAATCCATCACCGTGCGCAGCGCTTCCTCGAGCTTGGCCTCGTCGACCTTGCCGGTGCCGTGCAGGTCGACATAGACCGACAGCGGCTGAGCAACGCCGATGGCGTAGGACAGCTGGATGGTGCAGCGGTCGGCGAGCTTGGCCGCCACCACATTTTTGGCGAGATAGCGCGCCGCGTAGGCGGCGGAGCGGTCGACCTTGGTGGTGTCCTTGCCGGAGAAGGCGCCGCCGCCGTGCGGGGCAGCACCACCGTAGGTGTCGACGATGATCTTGCGGCCGGTCAGGCCGGCGTCGCCGTCCGGCCCACCGATGACGAACTTGCCGGTCGGGTTGATGTACCACATGCAATCGTCGGCGATCTTGAGGTCGCCGAGCGCCTCACGGATGTAAGGCTCAACGACCTTGCGGACCTTCTTGGAATCCCAGGTCGCGTCGAGATGCTGCGTCGATAGCACGATCTGAGTCGCTTCGGCGGCCTTGCCATCGACATAGCGAACGGTGACCTGGCTCTTGGCGTCAGGCCCGAGCTTGCCGGCTTCGCCGTTGTTTTCGTGACGGGCAGCGGCGAGCAGTTCGAGAATCTTGTGGCTGTAATAGATCGGCGCCGGCATCAGGTCCGGGGTCTCGCGGCATGCATAGCCGAACATGATGCCCTGGTCGCCGGCACCCTCTTCGCCCTGGCGGTCGGCGGCGTTGTCGACGCCCTGGCCGATGTCGGGCGACTGGCCGTGCAGCAGAACCTCGATCTTTGCCGTCTTCCAGTGGAAGCCGGCCTGCTCGTAGCCGATTTCGCGGATCGCCTTGCGGGCGACCGACTTGAACTTGGCCGGGTTGACGACCGAATGCCCGGCGGCGTCCTTGAGGATGTTGCCGGCTTTGTCCCGCTTCAGCAGAGTATCGGGAACCCTTACTTCGCCGGCGATGACGACGCGGTTGGTGGTTGCGAGCGTCTCGCAGGCGACGCGGACTTTCCATGGGTCCATGCCGGTCTTCTTGGCCTCGCGATAGACCAGATCGACGATCTCGTCCGAGATGCGGTCACAGACTTTATCGGGATGACCCTCGGCCACGGATTCCGAGGTGAAGAAGTAGTTCTGCCGCGTCACGGGTGTCCCCTCTTGAAAAAACGATCGGCAGGGCTGCCGATTTTGGCGCGCCACGTGTTAACGGTGCCGGGCGCCGCTCGTCAAGCGGTGCCGCGGTTCTGGCATGAGTGCCGCAGCAATATATCTTGTACCACCGGCGGCTTGGCGCCGCCGGCAGTCGAGCCTCTGGGCTACTCGGGCCCGGGGATTACTGGGGCCAATGGGTCAATCGACCCACCGAATCACTCGGCATCTTCGGCAGAAAGGGACTTCACAAGGTCGATAATCCGGCGACGCACCTTCACATCCGCGATCTTGACGAACGCGCGGTTGAGCTGAAGCCCTTCCGGACTGCCGCAGAATTCGACGGCGAAAGCCATCGAAGTGTCCTCGGCAAATCCTCTATTACCCACCGGCTCCTGCCCTGGCGCATCCTCGAAAAAGAAGGCGACAGGCACGCTGAGTATCGAGGCTATTGCCTGCAGACGGCTGGCGCCGACGCGGTTCGTTCCTTTTTCATATTTTTGGATCTGCTGAAACGTAATACCGAGATTTTCACCAAGCTTTTCCTGGCTCATTCCAAGCATATTGCGCCGAAGGCGGACGCGACTTCCGACATGGATGTCGATCGGATTCGGTTTCTTCTTGTTTTCTTCTGTCATTTTTTCCTCGCCGAATTTTTCCGGCCTTTTCTATTTTTCTCGCCCAAACGAAGCCGGAGCCAACTGCCCCAACAGAAACACCAACCGACTTCGAGAAAATTAGGCGGTAACAGTATGAGTTTCTAATGTGTCGACTGTCAATTCACCCGTAGCCGTTGCCTTACGTTCAAGCTGAGGGCGATTGCGGCAAACACCAACATGATCAGCATTCCGTTAATGCGCCGCCCCGCGGCGGAGATGAAGGCTTGGCCGGAGATCGGCACCCGCACGTCGATGGCGCCACGTGCATCGACCGCCAATGCGTCGACGATGCGTCCCCGCGTATCGACAACGGCGGAAATGCCGTTGTTGGCGGCGCGCAACAGCGGCAATCCGTTTTCCACCGCGCGAATCTGAGCCTGCCTGAAATGCTGGTACGGCCCGGGCGTGTCGCCGAACCATGCGTCGTTGGTGACGTTCACAATAAGCTGGGATGACGTTGCGTCAACAGCCACAAGATCAGGAAAGATCACCTCGTAGCAAATAAACGGCAAGGCGCTGATGCCGCCGGGCAAAGCGATCGGATGGCGCTCGTTGCCGGCGGCGAAATTCATCGGCCCGGCGACGAGCTGTCCGATGCCGAAGCGGCTGAGCAGACCGGAAAACGGCAGATACTCGCCGAACGGCACCAGATGGACCTTGTCGACGGCATCAGCGATTTCGCCCTTGTCATCGATCGCCACCACCGAATTGTAGTAGCGGCTGTCGGCATCCGCCCCCGATCCGCGCTCCTCGCGCACGACGCCGGCAATCAGCATCTGACCAGGCTGCAGCATGTCGCCGAGCGCGGTCAGCGCGTCCGGACGCTCGGTGAACAGGAACGGTACCGAGGTCTCCGGCCACAGGATCAACTGCGGTTTGTCATGACCGGGGTCGGGCGCTGCGGCCGACAGGCCCATCATCGTGGCGAAGATGCGGTCGCGCACCGAGGCGTCCCATTTTTCGCTGAGGTCGACATCCGGTTGCACGATACGGACATCGAGAGTGCGGGTTGCCGGCTTGTCGGGGGTCGCGAGCCTGACATAGCCGAAGCCGGCATGGGCGGCGACGAGAATGGCAAGCAGGACCACACCGAGACGGACATGCCGGCGTGCTGCAAGCAAGGCCGGCATGGCGAAGACAAAGACCGCCAGCGCGTTCATGCCGACCATGCCGGTCACCGACACGCTTTGCATCAACAGCGGCACGGGCATCGCCGCATAACCGACGGCATTCCAGGGAAAGCCGGTGAACAGGAAGCCGCGCAGCCATTCCGTCAGGCCAAAAGCAAAGGCAAGGGCGGCAATGCGGCCAATGTCGTTGGTCCATAACAGCCGCGCGACGACGGTGGCGAAGCCGTAGAAAAATGCCAGCGCCAAAGGAATGCCGACGACCGCGAAGGGTAAGGCCCAGGCGAAACTGTCGGCCTCGACCAGAAGCGCCTCACCGATCCACCACAGGCCGGCGAGGAAATAGCCGAAGCCGAACCACCAGCCGATGGCAAAAGTCGGCCGCAGGCGCCTGAGCCAGCCGTCGGAAGCCTGGCCGGTGGCGCCGTCGAGCAGCCAGACCAGCAGTGGAAACGAGACGAAACAGACGGCGAAGAAATCGTAAGGCGCCTGGGCGAGCACCGCCAGCGCCCCGGCAAGAAACGCCACCAGCGCGCGCCGCCAGCCCCAAAGCAGAATTATCCGGCCGGCAAGGCGCTCCATACAGACTTCCCAGGTCGCGCGAATCAGGAGCCAAGATTTATCAGATTTATTGAAACGCGAACCGGCCGATCGCTGCGCTATCGGTGCCATCCCTCGATGGTGAGCCCGCTCAGGTGCTCGGCCTCCTCGCGCGGCACGGTGCGCAAGGTCTGGGTGAAGGTCCAGACATGGCCTTCGGGGTCGCGCGCCCGATACTGCCGTTCGCCGTAGAAATGGTCGGCAGGCTCCTCGACGATTTGGGCTCCAGCCGCCATTGCCCGCTCACAATGCACGTCCAGGCCGTCTTTCAGACGCACACAGACCGACTGAGTGTTCTTGCCGCCGACGCTTACCGGACTGGCAATATGATCGGCCCATTCGGAATCGACGATGATGTAGCCGTCGCCAAAGCGCATTTCGGCATGGACCAGCCGTCCGTCGGCGTCGCTGACCACCATGCTCGGCTCGAAGCCGAAGGCCGTTTCGAGCCATTTCAATGCGGCTGGCGGGTCCTTGTAGAAGACACCCGAGCCAAAGGTTGAGTGCTTGAAGGGATCGTCGATCGTCATCGGCCGGGCAACGTTCTGTCCTAGGCCTGCTCGGTGCGGGGGGCGGTCACGCGGCGGCGACGCTCGCCCTTCTGGTTCTGGACGATGCGCACCCGCTTGACGCGGCGCGGATCGGCGTCGAGCACGTGGAATTCGAAGCCGGGGATGGCTTGCACAACCTCACCACGCGCGGGCACGCGGCCCAGCGTGTTGAAGATCATGCCGCCGATCGTGTCGACATACTCGCCATGCTCGCCGGCGGTAAAGTCCTCGCCGATCATCTTGGCGACCTCGTCGATCTCGGCCTTGCCGTCGACGACGAATACGCCCTCGCCGGTCTGGGTGATCAGCGGCTCGTCCTCGTCATGCTCGTCCTCGATATCGCCGACGACCATCTCGACGATGTCTTCCAGCGAGGCGAGACCATCGGTGCCGCCATATTCGTCGATGACCAGCGCCATCTGGGTTCGCGTCGTCTGCATATGGCCCATCAGGTCGGAGGCAAGCATCGATGGCGGCACGAAAAGCACCGGGCGGATCAGATTGAGGTCGCCGATGGTGCGGCCGAGATCGACCTGGGCGAGGTCGAGAAGCGTCGTTGCCGGCGTCTTCCTGGATGTTCTGCCCTTCTTGACGCGGGCAACCTTGGTGATGTGGGCCAGCACGTCGCGGATGTGAACCATGCCGCGCGGATCGTCGAGCGTCTCGGAATAGACCGGCATGCGGGAATGGCCGGACTGCTCGAACAGACCGAGCAGATCGCCCAACGTCGTGGTGATCTCGACGGCCTCAATGTCGGCGCGCGGCACCATGACGTCCTCGACGCGTACCTCGCGCAGGCGCAATATGTTGTTGAGCATGGCGCGTTCGCCAGGCGAGAAAGACCCGGCATCGCTGGTCGTTTCGGCAAGCGCGCCGGCGATTTCCTCGCGCAGGCTGGTGCCGTTCCGCTGCCTGAAAAGGCCCAAGACGCGGTCGAACAGGGACGGACCGGCAGGCGATGGCTCGCTGGCAATGCTACCAGAAGCAGGGCTGCCGGAACTGGGACTCGGACTCGATCCCTCTTCCGTCGTATCGGAAGGCTTTGTCGCACTGCCAGCCTCGGGGCGGGCGGCAGTTTCTGGTTTGTCGTTCATCGTCGTCCGGTCAATTGGTCTTTTGTCATTACGTGTAGGGATCGGGAATGGCAAGCCTTGCGAGCGCCGAGCGCTCGATGGCTTCCATCTCCTCGGCCTCTGCATCGGTCTCGTGATCGTAGCCCAGCAAATGCAGCAGGCCGTGGACGACGAGATGGGTGATATGGTTCTCGAAGGGCTTGTCTTCCAGGGCGGCTTCGCGCGCCACCGTCTCGGCGGCCAGCACGATGTCACCCAGCATGGGCGGCAGCTTGCCACCCCTGGGGAACGGAAAAACCGGGAAAGACAAGACGTTGGTCGCCTTGTCCTTGCCGCGCCAGCCGGCATTGAGGGTACGGATATGGGCATCGTTGGAAAAGACGATGCTGAGTTCGGAAGGACCGGCAGCAGCGGTTTCGGCAAAGGCAGCCGACACGGCGCGATCGACCAGACGCGTCAGCGCCGCCTCATCGGGCCAGTCGCCGGCCTCGACCGACATATCGATCTCGACGGGAACCGAACTGTCCCCGCCGCCAGGTCTTATGTCTTCAGGCATGAGCCCGCATCGTCACATCAGCTCTCGGCGCCGAGGCCGCGTGCCAGCTTGGCGTCGCGGTCATAGGCCCTGACGATTTCGGCCACCAGCGGGTGGCGCACAACGTCGACATCGTTGAAGCGCACGGTTACCGCGCCGGCCACGCCGTCAAGGACACGCAAGGCTTCGACGAGGCCCGACTTGGTGCTTGGAGGCAGATCGATCTGCGTCGGATCGCCGGTGACGATCATGCGCGAATTCTCGCCGAGGCGGGTCAAAAACATCTTCATCTGCATCGGCGTGGTGTTCTGCGCCTCGTCGAGGATGACGGCGGCATGCGCCAGCGTGCGGCCGCGCATGAAGGCCAGCGGCGCGATTTCGATGACCTCGGCAGCGATAGCACGTTCGACCTTGTCGGCCGGCATCATGTCGTAGAGCGCGTCATAGAGGGGCCGCAGGTACGGATCGACCTTTTCCTTCATATCGCCGGGCAGAAAACCCAGCCGCTCGCCGGCCTCGACCGCTGGGCGTGACAGGATGATGCGCTCGACCATGCCGCGTTCGAGCAGCATCGCCGCATGCGCCACCGCCAGATAGGTCTTGCCGGTGCCGGCGGGGCCAATGCCGAAGACAAGTTCCGAACGCTCCAGCGCCCGCATATAGGCGTCCTGGTTGAGCGAACGGGCATAGATCGTCTTCTTGCGGGTGGAGATCTGGGCGGCCGAAACCTTGCCCTTGCGTTCCAGCGTCGGCAGCGTCAGCTGGTCGTCGGCGGCAATCGCCATGCGCACGGCGCCATCGACGTCGGACTGGCCAATATCGGTGCCCTTCTGGAGAATGCCGTAGAGATTGTCGAGCGCGCGGCGCGCCTGCTCGGCCGCCGAGGCCGAGCCCTTGATGGTGAGCTGGTTGCCGCGCGAGCGGATGTCGACGCCGAGCTTCTGCTCGAGCCGGGCCAGGTTCTCGTCGAACTGGCCGTACAGGGCGCTGGCAAGCTTGTTGTTGTCGAAAGTCAGAACGATGTGCGCCATGTCAGAGGCCCCGGACGTCTGGTTCTGGGGCAGAGTCTTCACTTCAGCAGCGCTCAACCGTCTCTCCTCATCTGCCGAGGCCATCAAGCCAACTCGGCGAACAGGCTATTGTAGCCCGTCTTCGTGATTCGCACCCGGATAATGTCACCGATTTCGCCGGCCTTTTCATCAACAATAACCGGCTGCAGCCAGGGCGAGCGGCCGACCTTCTGGCCGGCCTGACGGCCGGGCTTCTCGATCAGCGTGTCGATGGTGCTGCCGACCAGGCCCAGGCCGAAATCCTGCTGCTGCTTGAGCAACAATGCCTGCAGCTGTTGCAAACGTTCATCCTTGACCGCTTCCGGCACGTGATCGGGCATATCGGCGCCCGGCGTGCCGGGACGCGGCGAATATTTGAACGAGAAGGCCGAGGCGTAGTTCACCTGGCGCACCAGACCCATCGTCGCCTCGAAATCCGCCTCGGTTTCGCCGGGGAAGCCGACGATGAAGTCACCGGACAGCGCGATGTCGCCGCGGGCCGCGCGGATGCGCTCGAGCAGCGCCAGATAGTCCTTGGCCGTGTGCCTGCGGTTCATCGCCTTGAGGATGCGGTCTGACCCGGATTGCACCGGCAGGTGCAGATAAGGCATCAAAGCCGGGAGATCGCGATGGGCAGCGATCAATTCGTCGTCCATGTCGCGCGGATGGCTGGTGGTGTAGCGCAGCCGCGCCAGGCCAGGAATTTCGGCCAGCCGGAACAGCAGGCGACCAAGCCCCCATTCCATGCCATCCTCACCCTTGCCGTGCCATGCATTGACGTTCTGCCCCAGCAGCGTCACCTCGCGCACACCGGCATCGGCCAGCCGCTCGGCTTCGGCGACGATCTGCGCCACCGGCCGCGACACTTCCGAGCCCCTGGTATAGGGCACGACGCAGAAGGTGCAGAATTTGTCGCAGCCTTCCTGCACCGTGAGGAAGGCGGTGACGCCGCGCTTGATCATTTCGGCACGCTTCGGCTGCGGCAGATGCTCGAACTTGTCCTCGATGGCGTATTCGGTCTCGACGATCTTCTCGCCGCCACGCACCCGGGCCAGCACATCGGGCAGCCGGTGATAGGTCTGCGGGCCGATGACCAGATCGACAGCAGGCGAACGGCGGATGATTTCCGCGCCTTCGGCCTGCGCGACGCAACCGGCGACGCCGATCAGCATTTCGCGCCCAACTGCTGCGCGTTCAGCCTTCATGTCGCGGATGCGGCCGAGCTCAGAATAGACCTTTTCCGCCGCCTTCTCCCTGATATGGCAGGTGTTGAGCAGCACCAGGTCGGCGTCGGCGATGACATCGGTCGCGGTGTAGCCGTCGGCTGCCAGCGCATCGGTCATGCGCTGTGAGTCATAGACATTCATCTGGCAGCCATAGGTCTTGACGAAGACCTTTTTGGCCGAGGCGGACGCCACAGCAGCGCTTTGCAAGGCGCTGTCGGTTTCGTTCCGCTCTATCGTGTTCAAATCCATCCGGCGGCTTCTAACGCCTTTCCGTGACAAAAAACAGACGATTCTAGGTTGCGCTACCGACTCTGGCGCGGGTCGGCGAGCGCGGCCTGCATCATGGCGCGCACCTGGCTTTCCATCAGCCTCGACGTTTCCTTGCGGTTCGAGCCCTTGGAAAAGGCGATGGGCTCGCCGAAATGCACCTCGACGTCAATGGCGCCTTCGGCCATCAGCACCTTGAGATGCGGCATCAGGTCCTGATCGCCGATCCAGGCAGCGAGCGGCCGGTGGCGACGGCCGAGAGGCACGCCGTGCACCCGCGTGTAGGCAATCGCCAGCGGCTGGATGAAGACCTGCTCGGCCGCGCCTTCCGAAATCGCCATCGAGGCGGCGCCGAACAAGGTGCTCTTGAACGGCAGGATGGTGTTGCCGTCGCCGGTAGAGCCCTCGGCAAACAGCACCATGGCGTCGCCCTTGGCCATGCGGCTGGCGATCTCGCTGGCCTGGTCGCCAGCTGTCCGCTTGCGCTCGCGTTCGATGAAGACCGTACGCTGCAGTTTCGACAGCCAGCCGATCAGCGGCCATCCCTCCATGTCCGCCCGAGCGATGAAGGTCACATCGGCAAAGGAGCCCAGCACCATGATGTCGGTCCAGGAGATATGGTTCGAGGCGACCAGCAGCGGGCGCTGGCTGGACAGCGCACCTTTGACATGGATGCGCAGGCCGAGCGTCCGGACGATGAGGCTGTGCCAGGCCTTCAGAATGACCGTCTCACGCCAGATTCCAGTCTTCATCGACAGCAGCTGCAAAGGCACAAGGACCAGCGAACCGATGACAACGAGGCTCAGCGCCAGGAAAATCCTGATTTTTCCGATCATGCAGCTTGGCCCTGCCCCAAAACTTTGGCTAGCGAAGATCGCGGCGCATGACAAGCGCGCCGGTAGGACCATGTTCGGTCGAGCGGTAATAATTGGCGCGGTGGCCGACCTGGCGGAAGCCCAGCCGCCGGTAGAGGGCGATGGCAGCGACATTGGTCTCGTCGACCTCAAGGAACAGCGCCTCGGCGCGCTGCGCATGCAATTCGCGCAGTACGGCGTCCATCAATTGCCAGCCGAGCCCCTGGCGGCGATGCGAGCGCGCCACCGCCACGGTCAGAATCTCGCCCTCGCCGGCTGCAAGCCTGGCCAGCACGAAGCCGACCGGCGGCTTGGCGCCCTGGCCGATTTCGCGCGCGGCATAGCCGAACACGGTTTCCTGTTCGAGCAACGCGGCGAACTCGCCATCGGTCCAGGGCCGGACGAAATCCTCGCGGTGCAGCACCGACGCTGCCGGGCTGTCGGCGATGGTCAGCGGCTCGAGCGCATAGTCCCTGCGGCGCGGCTGGAGGAAAGGGATGCGCATCACTTTTCCTGCCTCAACAGGATGAACCCGGCCTGCGCCTTGGCATCGGCGCCGCGCAGATAGAGTGGCTTCGGCTTGTCGCCCTCGCCTTTTGCAGCGGCGAGCCGGGCGTAGACGGCAATGTCGGCGGTGGCAGCCGTCGGGCCGATATCGAAATCGCGACCGGCCGCGGCTGCGATCTGCACGGCGGCCGTGCCGGCAAGCACCGGACGATTGTCCGCCGCCATTCCCGCGGCTTGCGCAAGTGTGGTCACCGCCGGACCATAGCGCAAAATCGCTTCCGCATCGTAAAGCGCGGCATGGATTTCCTCGCGGCCGGCATCGAGAGCGGCCAGGACCGGGCGGCCGGGAAATGCCGCCCTCGCCTCGGCCGCCAGCGCCTCCAGTGTCGTTACCCCGATCGCCGGGATCTTCAGCGCCAGCGCCAGGCCGCGCGCCGCCGAGACGCCCACCCGCAGGCCGGTGAAGGAACCCGGACCGATGGAAACCGCAACGGCGCCAAGGCCGGCATAATCGGTGCCGTCCGCTTTCAGCGCTTCGTCAATGACAGCCATCAGGTGTTCGGCATGGCCTTTGCCGAGATCGAGTACCGAGCGGCCAAGTTCTCTGCCGCCCGATGCGTCATAGACACAAGCGGCGCAGAGATTGGCGGCACAGTCGATGGCGAGCAGTTTCATGGGCGACCGGTTCGAAAAACAGTCTCCCTCTGCCCGCCACGGCGCGCCGCCGCAAGAGCCAGCGCGTAAATTGTTAAGCGGCTTCGCTTCGGTGCAGGCCGGACGGCTTACGCCGCCGGCGCGATGCGCAGCATGTGGTTGTCCCAGACATAGTCGGGCTCGGAGCGCGTCGCGCCGCTGCCTTCGATGATTTCGCCGGCACCCGTGGTTGCCATGAAGCCCGGGCCGTCGGGCGCCAGGCCGCAGACCTCGACCAGCGCCTTGGTGGCGACGATCTTGCCGCTGGCGGCGTCGATGACGGCCAGCGAATTGCCTTCCGGCGAAGACACCGCGACCGTGCCGGCAATCGGGTTGGCGGCGACCGAGCCGATGTAATTCCGGAAGCCGGATAGCACGTCCTGCGGCATGTCGAGCAGCTGCAGCCCCTTGCCGCGCGTGGCGCGGCCGACCAGCGGTGGCCGCTCGGTGCCCGGCCCGCGGTACTGGCAGCCGAACCAGATGGTGCCTGTGGGGTCGGCATCCATGTGGCGAATCGACAGCTGGTGCAGAGCCGGCGGCAGTTCGTGCTTTTCGATGAGATCGCCGGTTGTGCGATCGACCAGCACATAGGACGGCTTCATGGTGGCGATGTTGAGCTCGGCGCGGCCATAGTCGGGATGGGTCTCGATGCCGCCATTGGCGATGGCGATCGTCCGGCCGTCTCCGAGCAGCAAGAGCTCATGCGGCCCCATGCCATAGGTCGGAAACTCGCCGATGCGGCTGAACTTGGCCCGTGCGTCGTAGATCCCGACCACGCCGGCGGCATTGTCGAAATTGTTTTCGGTGGCGTAAAGCAGCGCGCCGTCGGTGGAAAACACACCGTGGCCGAAGAAATGCCGACCGGTGATGCTGGCGATGGTCAGCGGCGGCTCGCGGCCGGCATGGTCGAAGACCACGGCGAAGGTGCCGGGTTGCCGGGCGAAGACCACGGAGCGCTTCGAGACCGGATCGAAGGTGACGTCGTGGCCACGGTCGGGCAGGTCGATCGCATGCAATACTTTTCCGGCTTCCGACAACACAGCGGCGCCAAAGCTGCCGTCGCGCTTGACGAAGGCGGTGGCAAAGACGGCATCGGCGGCAAGCGTGTCCGCCCAGGCCCGCGGCGCCATTGACGCGACCAAGCCGGCGCCGGCAGCCCTGAGAAAATTGCGGCGGTCGATCAGTGGCGTCCTCATGATCAGTCTCCGTCGAGCGAGGAGAAGCCGGCGGTCAGGCCGAACTCGGCGGTCAGCCTGGTGCCGATCAGGCCCGACAGGCTGGAGGTGATCAGCGCGAAATGCTCGAGTTTTCCGCGCTCCGCGGGATCGGCCAGCGTCTTGTCGATCGGACCCTGGATGGATTTGGCAGTGGCAACGCCATTGATGAGCTGGATATGGATGGATTCCGCCATCCATCTGCTATCCTCGGGCAGCGCGTCGCCGAGCTTCGAGGCCTGGAACAGCGCATCAATGCCGGAGAGGTTGCCGGCTAATGACAGGCCGGTGTTTTGCGACCGCCAGTAGATCGCCTGCCTTGGCTTGTCAGCCTCCGGCTTGGCGCCGAAAAAACCTTTGAGGCGCACGTCGCGGACCATTTCCAGCTCGTTGATGAAGACGCCGACCAGTTCGGTCACCGCTTCGGTGCCGTCGCGGTAAAGCGCATTGTCGGGTCCGGGATTAGCCCACAAGGCTGCAAAACCGTCCGGTTTTTTCCAGGCCGCGTCGACATCGGCCGCCATGGTCTCGATGTTCTTGGCGACTGCCGCGCCATAGGCGCAGCGATAGGGCTCGTCCTTGCCGACGAGCGTCTCGGCGCCGTCGCCGTAAAGCACGAACTCCAGCGCCCCTAATCCCTGCATCGCGACACTCTTGCCCGCCAGCTGCGCCGGATCGGTGGCGGTCGGATCCTTGCCGGCCAGCGCCGCCTGCACCTGCTTCAGGCCGATGCTCTTTCGGTCCGGCCAGTAGAGCATGCGCTCCAGCCGGTTGTTCTCCTTGATTGGCCCGAAGCCGATGATTTCAGCCGACGACCAGGCTGCGACCGTGGCCGAGAATCCGGCATGCGCGGCATCGAGGTTGCCCTGCGACGGCGCCTGGCAGAGCGCGTCCATGGCCTTCGCCAAGGTGCCGGCATGGCCATGCAGGCTGGCATAGGCGGGGCGGACAAATCCGTCGATCGCTCTTTGAATGACATCGGAGGCTTTCACCGAGGCCGATGCCGGGGACGCACCGAACAGAGCCAATGGGAGGAGTAGAACAGGCAAAACCCGCTTGAGCATCAGAATGACTCCAGGAATTTGATGAGAGCATCGCGGTCGGCCGTATTGGCGGCGGCAAAGCGATCGCGCGCCTTCTGCCCCTCGCCGCCATGCCACAGGATCGCTTCGGTAAGCGTGCGCGCACGCCCGTCATGCAGGAAGAAAGCGTTGCCGTTGACGGTCTTTGTCAGGCCGATGCCCCATAGCGGCGGGGTGCGCCATTCACTGCCCGTGGCATCGCCCACCGCCTGGCCGTCGGCAAGGCCAGGCCCCATGTCGTGCAGCAGAAAGTCGGAATAGGGCCAGATCAGTTGGAACGCCTGCGCCTTGTTCCCGCGCATGGTGACGAATTTCGGCGTATGACAGGCAATGCAGCCCATCTCGTAGAACAGCTTCTTGCCGGCGAGCACGGCGGGTGCGCCGACATCGCGCCGCGCCGGCACGGCCAGGTTCTGCGAATAGAAGGTGACGAGGTCCATCACCGGTGGTGGCGCCTCGACCGGGCCGAGCCGCTTCTGCACGCCATTGGGCATGTCGAGGCAGGCCTTTTCTGCGGCGGTGCAATCGCCCCAGTGACTGGGCTCTTCCGGCGTCGAAATGCCGATGTCGCCGGCAAAGGCGTCCGCCGCCTGCTGGGGGATCGATGCGGTCTGCGCCTTCCAACCGAAGCGGCCAAGCGTCAGTTGCCCGCTGCTGAGGTCACGCACCATGTTGGGCTTGCCGGAAATGCCGTCGCGGTCGTCGGGATCGGCATGGGCAAGGATGTCGGCCGGCGCGATCTGTTCGATCAGGCCAAGGCCGATCATGGGCGGGGTCAGACGTGGCGACAGCGTGGTGCGCGGGTCAAGCGGGCCGTAGCCAAGCCCGTCGACCGAATAGCTCGGCTTGCGCAGCGAAACGATGCTACCGTCGCCGAGCGTGACCTTTTCCTCGCGATAATCGACATACATGCGGCCTTCGCCCTTGAGGCCGGGCACCGCCAGTTCCTGCAACTGCGCGCCGTAGACCGGATCGGGGAAGTTCAGCACCTTGTGCGCGGCGATCTCGGTCTTTTCCTCGGCCGTGCTCGCATCGCGCGCCAGCCGCAGGAACATCGACGTGGTGCGGCTGTCGGCGGCCGGCGGGCGGCCGCGGCCATCCTTCAAATGGCAATTCTGGCAGGCGCGCTCGTTGAACAGGGGTCCGAGACCGTCCGAGGCCTGGGTCGAGGATGGCGACGACACCCAGTTCTTGCGGAAAAGCGCATTGCCGAGCTTGAAATTGCCCTGTTCCTCGAAGGTGATGTTTTCAGACGGTTGCGAGAAGGCGTCGCGGTCGACCTGCTTGCGCGACGTGCCGGCGCCGCCTTGCATCGTTTCGAAGGATTCGGGCTTGGAGAAATCATGGGTTGGCCTGGTAACGGCAAGGACGCGGGACCGGTCCTTCGGCGTCAGGTCGGTGCGGCTCGTGGCGAGGCCGACCGGTTCCGACGATCCGGCCAGGGCCGGGGCCAAAATTGCCGCCAGGATTACAACCGAAAGCCCACGAAACGCCTGGCATCGCGGGTTTTTGAGGAGCAGCGGGCCGTTAGCCCGCCCCAAGCGGCGCAGAATATCTAGGGGGCGCCGCATTCCTGCATGGTCCTATTCCGCCTCGTCCGCCGATGCGGCGTTGAGCTGGCCGTATTTTTCCTCGCCGATCGAGGCAAGGAGGTCGAGCTGCGTCTCGAGGAAGTCGATGTGACCTTCCTCATCCGCCAGCAATTCCTCGAACAGCTTCATCGTCACGTAGTCGCCGGCTTCGTTGCAGATCTCGCGCGAACGCTTGTAGGCGGTGCGTGCGTCATATTCGCCGGCGAGATCGGATTCGAGCACTTCCTTGACGTTCTGGCCGATGCGCAACGGCGCCACGGACTGCAAATTGGGATGCCCTTCGAGGAAGATGATACGGGCCACCAGCCGGTCGGCATGGTGCATCTCCTCGATCGATTCGGCGCGTTCCTTCTTTGCCAGCTTGGCATATCCCCAATCTTCGAGCAGGCGGAAATGCACCCAGTATTGATTGACGGCGCCAAGCTCCAGGAACAGAGCCTCGTTAAGCCGCTCGATGATCTGCGGTTCGCCTTTCATGGATTCTGCTCCCATATTGGACGCGCAGGCCTCTGACGCGATCCAGGTGTGAAACGATGTCCACGCCGCTCGCCTCCGAACGGGTGTGGTAATTTTCGGTGACCCGAATGATCGTTTCGACCACATTTGGGAAGCAGCCGCAACAGCGACCGCGCTTTTGCATCGTGTGATAGACCTTCGCCGGCACGATCAGTTGCCAGGGGTCCTGATCCAGCAGATCGACGATCGTCTGCTCAATCTCCTTTTCGGTGATGATGTTGCAATGGCAGATCAGCATGGATTGGCTCTGGCTGACGGCGCCCCTCCGCGCCGTTTGGCTGGTGGTTGGTTGGGGTGCTACTTGAACACCTTGTCCGGTGCGTCGAGGCTGTCGGACCCCTCGAAGGCTATGTTGTTCAGCTTCAGCGCGCCGACGGCGCGTTCGATCGACTTGGTCTGGTCGACCAGCGCGTCGATTGCCGCCTGCACGGTAGCATTGCCTTCGGTGTTGCCCTCGGCGATCTGCTGGTCGTAGGCCTCGCCGGCCACTCCCCGCGCCTTGATCGCCTCCATCTTGGCGACCGAGACATCGAGCTTGTCGGACAGTTCCTTGTCGATCGCCGGATCGGCCGCCTTGACCATATCGTGCACCGACGGGCCTGAAACGACGGTGCCGTCGATGCGCGTGTAGCTGGCGAGATAGGCGGCGCGGATGCCGATAGCGTCATAGAGATGCGAGTTGTAGGTATTATCCGAGAAGCAGTCGTGCTCCTCTTCGGGATCGTGCAGCAGCAGGCCGAGTTTCATGCGCTCCCCGGCCAGTTCGCCGTAGGACAGCGAGCCCATGCCGGTGAAGATCACCGAGATAGCGGTGTTCGGCTGGCCATCGACGAGGTTCTTGCGGGCGGCGCCGTCTTCCTTCCAGTTGCCGACCATCTCCTGCAGGTCGGAGACCAGAAGATCGCTGGCCGACTTCAGATACTCGGCCCGGCGATCGCAATTGCCGCCGGTGCAGTTCTTGAGGTCGTAGTCGGTGTACGGACGCTCGCCGGCGCCCGGGCCGGTGCCGTGCAAATCCTGGCCCCAGAGCAGGAATTCGATGGCGTGATAACCGGTGGCGACATTGGCCTCGATGCCGCCGGCCTCCTGCAGCGTGCCGGAGAGGAATTCCGGCGTCAGCCTGGAGGCGTCGACCTTCTTGCCGTTGATGTCGATTTCCTTGTTGGCGATGACATTGGCGGTGTAGAGCGCGTTGGCGTCGGACTCGGTGCCGTAGCTCTTGGCGACGTAGTCGATCAGCCCTTCGTCCAGCGGCCAGGAGTTCACCTTGCCTTCCCAGTCGTCGACGATCTTGTTGCCGAAGCGGTAGACCTCGGTCTGCTGGTAGGGCACGCGCGACGCCTTCCAGGCATCGCGGGCGGCATTCAGCGTGTCCGCCGACGGGTTGGCAAGCAGCGCGTCGACAGCCTTGTCGAGCGCCTGCGCCGTGGTCAGCGAATCCTCGTACTTGGCCAGCGCGATGTCGGAATAGGTCTTGATGACCGCCTTGGCATCGATCTCCGCCGCCTTGGCCGGCAGAATGAAAACCGCCGCCGTCAACATTGCCGTGGCACCGATCGCAGCCAGCCTGCCGCCATATCGCGCTGTCATCATCATTCTCCAGTTCAAAGGGGATTCGGTAAAAGGCGCACGTGCCAAACGGTGCCGGGACATAGGCATGCCGTAGGACACCACAGATGCCGCGCCATTGCGCGGCTCACGGAAGAAAGACACCAAATGCCTCCAATCGAACGGGTTCAAGGCCCAAACATCAAAGGGGTGCGCTGACGCGCGAGCCTCCATAAAACGATGGCGAGGCCGGAAGTCAACTGGTCAACCCTAGAAAATTCAATTGAAACAACAGTTTAGAATTATTCTAAACTGGGACTGTCAACTTTCAATCGTATAGCCAGCAGCCAAGGTGAGAGACGCCGCGATTGACAAGCGACCGTTCCGGGTGCGACCCGGACCGGGGCTCTTGCGACGGCGGCAGACAATCGCCATCTGGCGGAACGGCTCACAATCAAAACATGATGTCGTCCGAAAACCGCTTCACACTTTTCGGCATCATGCTCCAGATTTGAAACAGGAATTCGGGTTGCGATGAAGAACGGGGTCGTCATTGTCGGTGCGGGTCATGCGGGCGTGCAAGCGGCCGCCAGCCTGCGCGAGGAAGGCTATGACGGGCCTGTCATACTGATCGGCGACGAAACCGATCTGCCCTATCACAAGCCACCGCTGTCGAAGACCTTCATCAAGGACGCCGATGCCAAGCCGCAACCCTTGCGCGGCGAGGCCTTTTACACCGGCAGCGCCATCGACTTCAGGCCGGGCGTCCGAATCGACAGCATCGATACGGCAGGCCGCAAGCTGGACATAGCAGGCGGCGGCGTGCTGCCGTTCGACCGGCTCATCCTGGCCACCGGTTCGCGGCCGCGGCTCCTGCCGCTGCCGGGCGCCGACCTCTCGGGCGTGCTGTCGCTGCGCTCGATCGCCGATGCGCGGCTGATCCGCCAGCTCAGCGCCCAAAGCGAAGACGTGGTCATCCTCGGCGGCGGCTTCATCGGGCTGGAGATCGCGGCTACGCTGAGGGCCGCCGGCCGCAACGTCACCCTGGTCGAGGCTGTCGACCGGCTGCTTGGCCGCGCCGTGGCGCCGGTGGTGGCGAGCCATGTCCGCCAACGGCTGGAGGCGATCGGCGTGCGTATCCTCATCGGCACCACCATTGCCAGGCTGGAAGGGGAAAACGGCCATGTCTGCGCTGCCATCACCTCCACCGGCGAAAGGCTGCCCGCGCGCATGGTCATCGTCGGCATCGGCGCCGTGCCGAATGTCGAACTTGCTCAGGCTGCCGGACTGACTGTCGCCAATGGCATCCGCGTCGACCAACAGATGCGCACCTCAGTGCCTGATATTCTGGCCATCGGCGACGCCGCTTCCTACCGCCACTGGTCGACCGGCGGCGACGTGCGGCTGGAATCGGTGCAGAACGCCACCGACCAGGCGCGGCTTGCCGCACGCACGATCACCGGCCATACGGACGCCTATGCGGCGGTGCCGTGGTTCTGGTCTGACATCGGCGACATGAAACTGCAGATGGTCGGGCTGACCTCGGGCGGCGACAGCCATGTCGTGCTGGGCGACCTCGCTGAGAACAAGTTCTCGATCTACCACTATGCTGGAAGCCGGCTGCTCGGCATCGAATCCGTCAACAGGCCGGGCGACCATATGCTGGGCCGCAAGATGCTCGGGGCCGGGTTTTCGCCGATGGCGCAGACTGTTGCGGAAGGGCCTGATGGGCTGAAGGCGGCGCTGGCCGCGTTCCAGCAGGATGAGCCGGCACGGGCTGCGGGCTAGACGCACTTACCCTCCCCCTTGTGGGGAGGGTCGCTGCGAAGCGGGGTTGGGGTCGGCGCGAGGCCCCCCACCCGGACCTGCGGTCCGACCTCCCCACAAGGGGGAGGTAGGGTTTGCGCTAGGCAGCGCAGACTTCGCGGATCGAGCTTTCCAGAATGTCCAGCGCCTCGTTCATGACATTGTCCTGGATGGTGATCGGGGCGAGGAAACGGATGACGTTGCCGTAGACGCCGCAGGTCAGCAGGATCAGTCCCTTGTCGAGCGCCTTCAGCCGGATCGCATTGGCGATCTCGGCCGACGGCAGGCCCTTCTTGACGTCGTTGAACTCGACCGCGTTCATGAAGCCGAGACCCCTGATGTCGACAATCTCGGGCACATCGTCGCGGATCGACTGCAGCCGCTGTTTCAGCCGGGCGCCCAGCGTATTGGCGCGGTCGCACAGCTTTTCTTCCTCGATTACGTCGAGCACGGCGTGTGCTGCGGCGACACCGATCGGGCTGCCGCCATAGGTGCCGCCGAGCCCGCCAGGACCGGGCGCATCCATGATCTCGGCGCGGCCGGTGACCGCCGCCAGCGGGAAGCCGCCGGCCAGGCTTTTCGCCATGGTGGTAATGTCGGCCGCGACCTCATGATGATCCATGGCGAACATCTTGCCGGTGCGGGCAAAGCCGGTCTGCACCTCATCGGCGATCAGCAGCATGCCGTGCTGGTCGCAGAGCTTGCGCAGCGCCGTCAGGAATTCGCGCGGCGCGTCGTAGAAGCCGCCCTCGCCCTGGACCGGCTCGATGATGATGGCGGCAACGCGAGCCGGATCGACATCGGCCTTGAACAGTTTGTCGAGTGCGGCCAGCGAATCGGCTGTAGACACGCCGTGCAGCGGCACCGGAAACGGCGCGTGGTAGACGTCGCCCGGCATGGCGCCGAAGCCGACCTTGTAGGGCACGACCTTGCCGGTCAGCGCCATGCCCATGAAGGTGCGGCCGTGGAAGCCGCCGGCAAAGGCGATGACGGCTTGGCGGCCAGTGGCGTTGCGGGCGATCTTGATGGCGTTCTCGACGGCTTCAGCGCCCGTGGTGACGAAGATGGTCTTCTTCTCGAACTTGCCGGGCAGCATGCCGTTCAGCCGTTCGGCCAGCCGCACATAGCTCTCATAGGGCACGACCTGGTGGCAGGTATGGGTGAAGCGGTCGAGCTGTGCCTTGACCGCCTCGATCACCCTGGGATGGCGGTGGCCGGTGTTGACGACGGCGATGCCCGAGGAGAAATCGATGTATCGGCGGCCTTCTACATCCCAGATCTCCGAATTCTCGGCGCGGTCGGCATAGATCTGCGTTGTCATGCCGACGCCGCGCGAGATCGACTGGTTCTTGCGCTCGGAAATGGCTGCGTTCTTCATTTCGTCCCTCATTGGGCCGACGCCCGTTCTCGTTAGATGAATGCCAAGGCCTCTTCTGACCTTATTTCACGTTTTCCTCAAGTTGGCACCGCCGCCGGGCGATTGGGCCTGTCGTCGATGCGGGCCACTTCGACAGACCGGTCTTAACCAGCCGACCGATACACGTACGGGGCAGTCCGTGACAGCTCACCCGTCACCGGGAACGGCGAAGCGATCCCGCTCGCGGCAGCGGCGACTTCCGCTACGACCTCGAACAGCCGACGGTGTGGTGGCGCAACCGCATCCCGACGATCACCGTTCGCGCGGGCCTCGTTGGCGACGTGCTGCCGGCCACCGTCGTCAACGAATTGATGAAGCCGTCGGTCGACGCCTTCATCGCCAAACTGCCGCCCGCTATTCCGTTGCAACCGCCGGCTCGGTCGAAGAAAGCGCAAAAAGCCAGGGACAGATCGCAGCGGTGGTGCCGCTGATGCTGTTCGTGATGGCGACCATCCTGATGATCCAGTTGCAAAGTTTTCAGCGCCTGTTCCTGGTGGTGGCGGTGGCGCCGCTCGGCCTGATCGGCGTGGTCGCGGCCCTGGTGCCGAGCGGCGCACCGCTCGGCTTCGTCGCCATTCTGGGCGTCCTGGCGCTGATCGGCATCCTGATCCGCAACTCGGTGATCCTGATCGTGCAGATCAAGGATCTGGTGGCCGAGGGCCAAGACCGCTGGGAAGCCGTATCGAAGCGACCGAGCACCGCATGCGGCCGATCGCGCTGACGGCCGCGGCCGCCAGCCTGGCGCTGATCCCGATCGCGCGCGAAGTGTTCTGGGGCCCGATGGCCTACGCCATGATGGCGGCATCATCGCCGGCACGGCGATCACGCTGCTATTCCTGCCGGCGCTTTATGTGACGTGGTTCAGGATCAAGGAGCCTAAGCAGGGGGACGAACCATCTGTTCCGGAGAACGGCGAACTGGCGCAAAGCTCGACTTAGCCCTGCTGCATCACTCGTTGTCGTTGGAGGGTACAGGGAGTGATTTAGCGCGCTGCCAGGGGGACAATTTTGAATCGCGCCAAGCATGCCAGCCTTTTGGCAAATCGGCCAATTCCAGGATGCTCTCATCCCGCTGAACCACATTCTGGAGGCTGACGAGCATTATCTCGGGTTCATCTCGATTTTTCTTGTCGCTGCTTTGAAATTGCCAACTGCCACCCTCATCGTTGTGGTTATCGTCGTCATCAGCTTCGTGCACAACGTATGCGATCCAGTCACCACGTTTAAATATGCTTGTGTCCGACAACACCGCGACGTTGGGTGGGTCTTCGAACTTCCATTCCGCCATAGGAAACCCCAGATTCAAGCGGTCCGCACAAACCCCTCGCTCGCCCTCAACAGATTGCGCGTATAATCCTTCTCCACCCGATGCCCGATCAGCTGGCCCGCGGTGAGATTTTCCACCGCTTCGCCATTCTGCATCACCATCAGGCGCTCGCACATATGGGTGATGATGGCGAGGTCGTGGCTGACCATCAGGAAGGTCAGCTTGCGCCGCCGGCGAATTTCTTCGAGCAGGTTGAGCACTTCGGCCTGCACCGAAGCGTCGAGCGCCGATGTCGGTTCGTCGAGCAGCAGTATCGACGGTTCGAGGATGAGCGCCCGCGCGATCGCCACGCGCTGACGCTGACCTCCGGAGAGCTGGTGCGCGTAGCGGAAACGGAAACCGTTGCCTAATCCGACCTCGTCAAGGGCGCGCTGGATGCGTTGCTCGCCATCGGCAAAGCCGTGAATGGCGAGCGGTTCCTGTAGCAGGCGGTCTACGGTCTGGCGCGGGTGCAGCGAACCATACGGGTCCTGGAAGACCATCTGCACTTCGCGATAAAAAGCCTTGTCGCGGCGCGCTCCCAGCGTCTTGCCGTTGACCGTGATAGTGCCGGATTTGGCCGGCACCAGGCCGGCAATGGCTTTGAGCAGCGTCGACTTGCCGGAACCGCTCTCGCCGACCAGGCCGAAGGATTCGCCGGACTTCACCTCGAGGTTCGCCCCTTTCAGCGCGCGAAAACGGTCGAACACCACCTCCAGCCCTTCAATCGAAATGGCTGGCGTCATGCCGCCCACTCCGGCTTGCGGTCGAGCACCGGCAGCGGGTGGCGTTCGTAACCGATCCTGGGCATGCAGTTGAGCAGGCCGCGCGTGTAGGGATGCTGGGCGTCGCGCAGCTCCGACGCCTTGAGCTGCTCGACCACCTTGCCGGCATACATGACGATGACGCGGTCGCAGAAGGAGGCGACCAGCCGCAGATCGTGCGAGATGAAGATCAGGCCCATGCCGCGCTCACTGACCAAGCGGTCGAGGATGCCGAGCACATCGAGCTGCACGGTGACGTCGAGCGCCGAGGTCGGCTCGTCGGCGATCATCAGTTCCGGTCCGGCGATCAGCATCATTGCGATCATGGCGCGCTGGCCCATCCCGCCGGACACCTCGTGCGGATGCAGGTCGAAGACACGCGAGGGATCGCGGATCTGCACAGCTTCCAGCATGGCCAGCGCCCGCTCGCGCGCTTCGGCCTTGGAGACCTTTTCATGCGTGCGCAGCGTCTCGACGATCTGGCGGCCGATGCTCATCACGGGGTCGAGCGAATATTTCGGATCCTGCAGGATCATGGCGATGCGTTTGCCGCGCAGCGCCCGGCGCTGACGGGCCGGTATGGCCAGAAGGTCGATGCCGTCGAGGGCGAGCTTCTTGGCCGACACTAGCGCCTGCGGCGGCGTCAGGCCCATGATGGCGCGGCCGGTCTGCGACTTGCCGGAGCCGCTTTCGCCGACAATGCCCAGCCGCTCTCGGCCAAGCGAAAAAGTGACGCCGCGCACCGCCTGGATGAGGCCGGTCCGAGTCGGGAAGGTGACGCGCAGGTCGTCGACATCGAGAAGTGCACCGCTCATTGGTCACCACTCATTGATCGCCACTCCGGGGATCGAGCGCATCGCGCAGGCCGTCGCCAAGCAGGTTGAAGCCGAGGCTGACGATGAGGATGGCGAAGCCCGGCGCGCCGGCCACCCACCATTGGTCGAGCACGAAGCGGCGGCCGGACGCGATCATCGTGCCCCATTCCGGCAGCGGCGGCTGGGCGCCCAGGCCGAGGAAGCCGAGGCCGGCGGCGGTGAGGATGATGCCGGCCATATCGAGCGTCACCCGGATGATGAGCGAAGAGATGCAGAGCGGCATGATGTGGCGCAGCACGATGCGGAACGGAGAGGCGCCCATCAATTGCACCGCCTTGATGTAATCCGAATTGCGCACGGTCATCGTCTCGGCCCGCGCAATTCGGGCGTAAGGCGGCCACGAGGTGATGGCGATGGCCAGCACCGCGTTTTCGATGCCGGGGCCAAGGGCCGCGACAAAGGCCAGTGCCAGGATCAGCTTGGGGAAGGCGAGGAAGATGTCGGTAATGCGCATCAGAATGGCATCGGTCCAGCCGCCGGCATAGCCGGCGACGGTGCCGACCAAAAGGCCGATGGGGGCTGCGATGACAGCGACAAGAATGACGACATAGAGGGTCCAGCGCGAGCCAAAAAGAATGCGCGAATAGATATCGCGGCCGAGATCGTCGGTGCCGAACCAATGCGCCGCACTCGGCGCCAAAAGCCGGGCATTCTTGAGTTCGCCGATAGTCGGCGAATAGGGCGCCAGCACATCGGCAAAGGCGGCGACCAGCAGCAGCGCGATGATGATGAGCAGGCCGAGAAACGCCAGCCGGTTGGCGGAAAAGCGCCGCCAAGCGACGTAGGCGCGGCCGAGCCGTGCCTGCATGCGCGAGGCCGGCCGATCACTGAGCAGCCAATCGCGGCGCGTTTGGATTGCTTCGGCGCTCATCCTGTCTTCGTCCTCGGATCGAGCACCTTGTAGAGAACGTCGGACAGGAGATTGATGCCGATGAACACCGAACCGATGACGATGGTGCCGCCGAGCACGGCGTTCATGTCGGCGTTCTGCAGCGAATTGGTGATGTAGAGGCCGATGCCGGGCCAGGAGAACACCGTCTCGGTCAGCACCGAACCTTCGAGCAGCCCGGCATAGGACAGCGCGATCACCGTGACCATCGGCACCGCGGCGTTGCGCAGCGCATGGCCCCAGATGATTCGCGTTTCAGACAGGCCCTTGGCGCGCGCGGCGACGATGTATTCCTGCGACAGCTCATTCAGCATGAAGGAGCGCGTCATTCGGCTGATATAGGCGAGCGAGAAATAGCCCAGCAGCCCTGCCGGCAGGATGATGTGGCGGTAAGCGTCGTAGAAGACATCCCACTGGCCCTGCAGCGCGGCGTCGAGCAGGTAGAAGCCGGTGATCGGTGTGAATGTGTACTCGTAGACGATGTCGAGGCGGCCGGGAAAAGCCACCCATTGGAGCTTGGCGTAGAACAGGACAAGCCCCAAAAGCCCGATCCAGAAGATAGGCACGGAATAGCCAATCAGGCCGACAATGCGAACGATCTGGTCGATGAGACTGCCGCGTTTTACCGCTGCCAGCACGCCGAGCGGCACGCCGATCAACGAGCCTATCAGAGTGCCCAAAGTCGCCAGTTCGATCGTTGCCGGAAAGGCACGGCGTATGTCGGTCATCACAGGATTGGTGGTCAGCACAGAGGTGCCGAAATCACCGTTAAGCGCATGCTTGAGATAGATATAGAATTGCTCGATCAACGGAAGATCGAGCCCCATCTCGCGGCGGGTGCGCTCGACGACATTGGCCGGTGCGCGGTCGCCGAGCACCGCCAGCACCGGATCGATCGGGATGACGCGGCCGATGAAAAAGGTCACCGCGAGCAGGCCGAGATAGGTGGTGACGGCGATGACCAGGAAGCGGCCGATCGCCAACAAGATAGCGACGGCGCGGGCGCTTCCCTGCCCCGCCGTCGCCTGGTTTTCAATCGCGCTCATCAGGGCGCGTCCGCCGGCGCTATTCCTTGGAGACCGGGCCGACGAAGTTGGTGTCGAAGCTCGGACCGAGCGCAAAGCCTTTCAGGTTTTTGCGCAGGCCTGCCACTTCCAATTGCTGGTGGATGATTACGAAGGGGCTGGTGTCGAGGATCGTCTTTTCAAGGCTCTTGTACATATCGGCGCGCTTGCCGGCATCCTTCTCCAGCAAGGCTGCTTCGGTCTGCTTTGTCAGGTCCGGGATGTCCCAGGCATTGCGCCAGGCCAGCGTCTTGGTCTTGCCTTCATCCGAATTGTCCGGGTTTGAGGCAAAGGTCTGGGCGTTGGAGTTCGGATCGAAATAGTCCTGGCCCCACTGGCCGATATAGATGTCATGATTGCGGGCGCGGTATTTGGTCAGCGTCTGCTTGCCGTCGCCCGGGATAATTTCCAGCTTGATGCCGGCTTGGCCAAGCGTCTGCTGGATCGATTCCGCCATGCCCGTTGTCGGCTGTCCCGTGCGTACGTCCATGGTTACGCTGAAGCCGTCGGCCAGGCCGGCCTTGGTCAGCAGTTCCTTGGCCTTGGCGACGTCGAACTTGAACGGATTTTCGTCCAGTTCGCCCAGCACGCCCTTGGGCAGGAAGGTCTGGTGAATCTCGCCAATGCCCTTGAGGATGGTCGTGCTCAGCGCATCGTAGTCGACCAGATATTTGAACGCCTGGCGAACCTCGGGCTTGGCGAGGTTCGGATTCTTCTGGTTGAGACTGATGTAAAAGACCGTGCCCTTCGGCGCGCTGGTCGTGGTGAGATCGGCATTCTTGGCGATGGCGTCGAGATCGTTCGGCTCGAGGTTGCGGGCAACGTCGATGTCGCCTGCTTCGAGCGCCAGGCGCTGTGCCGAGCTTTCCTTCATGTTGCGGTAGATGACGCGGGCGAGCTTGGCCTTCTCGCCATTGTAATTGTCGTTGCGCTCCAGCACGACGACCTCATTGGCCCGCCATTCGCGCAGCTTGTAGGCGCCGGAGCCGGCATAACCGGTCTTCAGGAAGGCGTTGCCGAAATCGTTGTCCCATTTGTAGTCGGCACTCGGCGTCACCGCGGCGACATGTTCCTTGACCAGCTTTGCGTCGACGACCGAAGCGACCGTTGCCGACAGGCAGTTTAACACGAAGCTCGGCGCATAGGCCTTGTCGACGGTGAACTGGAAGGTGGTATCGTCGACGGCCTTGGCCTTGTCGGCAACATTGTCGCCGCTGATGCCGAACTGGTTGATGATGAATGCCGGCGGCTTATCCAGCTTGATGGCGCGCTCGAAGGAATAGGCGACATCGGCGGCCGTCAGTGGATTGCCCGAAGCGAACTTTAGGCCGGGCTTGAGCTTGAACGTATAGACCAGGCCGTCGTCGGAGACGGTCCAGCTCTCGGCAAGGTCGCCCTTGACCTTGGAGGTGTCGCTGAGGTCGAGGCGGACCAGCAGATCATAGGTGTTGCCGGTGACTTCGGCGGTCGACAGTTCGAACGCCTCGCCCGGATCCATGGAGATGATGTCGTCGATGGCAAAACCTTCGACCAGCGTGTCGGCGGGGGTCACGGCAAAGGCCGGCGCGACGCCAATGAGCAGAGCGGACATGGCAGCACCTGCGAGCCAGACGCGCGAACGTAGAGCAAACTTTTCCATCATCATGATGATTGTTCCCTGTTTTGTTGATTGTTGACCCCGAGTTCCCGGCTCAGGGCTGCAGTAATCTTTTTCGCGGCCGGAGGACGACCGTTAGACCCCATACCGTGTTGATTTTTTTCCAGTTGGTCAACACCCTATCCGGCAGCCCTCCAACCGGCAACGGGCATTTTTGCGAGCCGGCATACTGGACCGGAATATGCTGTGCGCGTCGAAGCATGGGCGAGCCAATTGCAGCCGCCGATGGGGAAAAATCTGCTCTTTTCGGTGTTACTTGATGGCAGCAACCAGATCGGCGTCGGGGAAGCAGGTGGCGGGGCGGCCGTTCTTTTCCTGCCAGCTGCCGATCGAGCGGCGGGTCTTGAAGCCGGGCAGGCCGTCGGCGCTGCCGACATCGTAGCCCTTGGCCTCCAGCGCCCGTTGCAGCGCGGCGATGTCGGAACGATGCAGGCCGCCGACCGCACCCCAGCTGCCGACGAAATCAGCATCGCCATGGGCGATGCGGTCAGCGCCATGGCCGATGAACAGGGCGTAGAGGTCGCTGGTGTTGTATTGCTTCAGCACGTAGAAATTTGTCGTGGCGATGAAGGCCGGACCGCTGCGTCCGGCCGGCATCAAAAGGAACCCTTCCGCCTTCAGTTCGTTGGCCGGAAAGGCTTTGCCGCCGACGCGGCTGATTCCCATCGCCGCCCAGGCTGAGATCTTCTTGCCCTGGTCGGGACCTTCGAGCGAGCAGGAAACGCTTTCCGGAACCGTCACCTCGAAACCCCAGCCACGCCCCTTCACCCAGCCATAGTGGACGAGATAGTTGGCGATCGAGGCCAGCACGTCCGGCGTCGAATTCCAGATGTCCGGGTGCCCATCACCGTCGTAGTCGACGGCGTGCTTCAGGAACGAGGTCGGCATGAATTGCGGCTGGCCGAGCGCGCCGGCCCAGGACGATTTCATGGCGCCGACCGGCGCCAACCCATGCTCGACGATCTCGAGCGCCGCCAGTACCTCGGTGCGGAAGAAGTCCTTCCTGGTCGACATGAACGCCTTGGTGCCGAGAACCTCGAAGGCGTCGTAGGGCATTTTCGCCGCGCCGAAGCCGGTCTCGCGGCCCCAGATCGCCAACAGTATCTCGCCCGGGACACCGTAGCGCTTTTCGATCGCAGCCAGCGTCCTGGCGTTGGCCGCCTCGCGCGTGCGCCCACCTGACGTGACGGCGCGCACCGTCTTTTCGGCGAAATAGGCGCCGGGCGAACCGAACTCGGCCTGATGCTGTTTTTGCGGGGTTTTGGGTTTCTCGCCGGGCAGGACGAGGTCGGGCAATTTGAGGTTCGGCTTCACGCCATCGAAAGCGGCGTCGAAGGTGGATTTGGAGATGCCTTTGGTCTGGGCTTCCGGCCAGAGATCGGTTTGCAGCCAGGCGCGGAACTGGTCGTCGATTTTGGCGGCGGAGGCGGGGGCTACAAAAAGCAGGGCAACAAGGGATGCGAGAAGCGCAACGAGCGCCAATCGGAAAGGTCCGCTTTCTGTCGCGCCCCCCTCTGTCCTGCCGGACATCTCCCCCACAAGGGGAGAGATTGGCTGTCGCTTCGGTTTTCGCCAACCACCAGCGTTGAAAGAAGAATGCCGCCCGAGAAGCTGCTGATCTCCCCCCTTGAGGGGGAGATGTCCGGGAGGACAGAGGGGGGTGTTTGGCGCAAACCTCGAAGAATGCGAAGCTTTCATGTCGCACATCCTGCCCGCCAATTGCGTCAAAACGCCGTCCGCGAGCGCAAGGCCGCCGCCAGCGTACCCTCATCCAGATAATCAAGCTCGCCGCCAACCGGCACGCCATGGGCAAGTCGTGTCACCTTGACCTCGAAGCCCGACAACTGGTCGGTGAGATAGTGCGCCGTCGTCTGGCCCTCGACCGTGGCGTTGACGGCGAGGATCACCTCCTTCACCTCGCCGCCGGCGACGCGGTCGACCAGCGAGCGGACATTGAGCTGGTCGGGGCCGATGCCGTCGAGCGGCGACAGCGTGCCGCCGAGCACGTGGTAGCGCACATTCATGGCCGCCGCCCGCTCCAGCGCCCAGAGGTCGGAGACATCCTCGACGACGATCAGCGTCGAGGCATCGCGGCGCGGATCGGTGCAGATCATGCAAGGGTCGGAGGTATCGACATTGCCGCAGATCGTGCAGATGCGCACCTTGTCGGCGGCTTCAGCCATGGCGGCGGCGAGCGGCGACAAAAGCTGCTCCTTCTTCTTGATGAGGTGCAGTGCCGCACGCCTGGCCGAACGCGGCCCTAGCCCCGGCACCTTGGCCAGGAGCTGGATCAGGCGTTCGATCTCGGGACCGGCGATTCGCTTCGACATCGCACTGATCTAGGATTTTTCCGCGCGCTTTGAAACATGCCGCATACGCACCGAGCCCGCCATGCTGCCATGGCGGGCTTGGAAACTGTTTTAGGCGTCAGTAAGCTGACGCTGGCCGGGTCTGGTCGATAATCATCGCGCCGATAGCATCGGTATTCTCAGGCGTCGACTGGAAGCCCATCGACGCTTCCTGCGTTGCCGATGGAACCGAGGTGATGTAGCGGGCGTTCAGCGTGCCGCCGAAACGCGAGGCATCGGGCTCGGCCATCGGCTCCTGCATCGCCACCTCCGTCTGCTTGGCGGCGATGCGGGCGCTCTTGGCGGGCGCCGCGGAAGCCGTCACATAGGTCTGCTCGGCCGGGGCACGTGTCGCCTTGGCTGCGCGAACCGCCGCGGCCTGCTTGGCCGGATCTGGACGGACAATGGTCTTCACCACCGGCTCGGCGTAGGCAACCTGCAACGGCGCTTCAGGCACAGGCGCGCGCGGCTGCGCCGAGGCAACCATGGTCGTGGATTCATCCGGCAGCGGCTGCCAGTTGCGACCGCGCTTCTCGTAGAAGGCGTTGCCGCCGGCAACCATGGTGTAATGCATGTTCTTGTAGGGGAACCTCAGGCCGGCGGTGTGGAAGTACATCGTGTTCTTCAGCTTGGCCTTGCGCTCGCCCTTGAGCACCGCATCGGCGGCCTCCTCGACATCGGGCATCGCTTTCGAATTCATCGCCCGCGTCATCACGCCGGGCGCGAACTGGCCCGGTTCGCCAACCACTTGGCAAATGGTGCTGCCATGATTGCCGGAGCGCAGCCGGTTCATCACCACCGTGCCGACGGCGATCATGCCGTCACGGCTCGAGCGGTTGGACTCGAAGAACATCGCCCGCTCCAGGCATTCCTTCTCCTTCGGCGTGTTGCGGTAGGCGCGCGTCGAAAGGAAGCTGGGCGTGATGGCGTCGGTCAGGCTGGCGACCGACAGGCCGTGCGAAGACGTGGTCTGGCTACAACCCGCCAGGAACATAGGGGAGAAGATGATGCCGAGCAGAAGCGGCGTCTTCCATCGCGTCGCGATCAACAAAAATGCCTCATTGTCCAGATGCCAGCCCGCCCCGAGATGTGGCAAGAATGAGACTCTTAAAGGCAAAAAGATGGCTAAAGGATTAGCTTTCGTGCAGCATAGGTAAAACTTTATAAATGCCCGGATATGTCCGCGTGAGCAAAGCCGGAGAAAGTCTTAACAACAGCCTCCGCAGCCGATTTCTCTTCATAATCAATTAACTGGTTGGAGCCGGCTCAGAACGGCAATTTCATTCCGGGCGGGATCGGCAAGCCTGCCGTCAGCGCCTTGGTCTTCTCCTGCATAATCTGCTCGACCTTATTTTTGGCGTCATTGTGAGCGGCCAGCAGCAGGTCTTCGAGAATCTCGACCTCGTCCTCCTTGAACAGCGACGGATCGATCTTCAGCGACTTCATTTCGAACTTGCCGGTCAGCGTGACATTGACCAGCCCGCCGCCCGCCTGCCCGCTTGCTTCAATCGTCGCGATCTCGTCCTGCATGGCCTGGAACTTGGCCTGCATTTCCTTCGCCTTGCCCATCAGGCCGAGAAGATCTTTCATGGTCGGGTCCTTTGCGGATTCGTGGCTATGGTCAGGTTTCGTCGTCGTCGGACGGCGGCTCGACCGGCGCTTCGGCCTTGTCGGTGTCGACTTCCGGCGCGTCGGGAATGCGCACGTCGATGATCTTGGCGCCGGGAAAGCGCGCGAGGATGGCGGCCACCGCCGGATCGCTTTTCGCGTCGGAGAAAGCGGTCTCGCGCCTGGTCGATTCCATCTCGGCCAACGTCTGGCCGCCCTCTTCCTTCGACAATGACACCAGCCAGTTGCGGCCGGTCCAGGCCCGCAGCTTCGTCGTCAAGTCGTTGAGCAGCATCTTGGGCGCATCGGCGGTCAGGCCGACGTCAATACGGCCGGGCTCGATGCGCACCAGGCGAATACAGCTCTTGACCAGCACCTTGAAGGCGATGTCACGCTGCGCGTCGGCAAGAGCGACAATATCGGCCAGCGATTTCAGCGGCGGCGATTGCGGCTCGACGACCGGCTGCGGAGGCGCGACAAAGGCGACCGGGGGCGCGTCGACCAATCGCATGGTTTGCGCACCGGCTGGCCCGGACGGCATCCGGGTCTGCGCTACCGCGCTGGCGCCGCCGCCATTGCCGGCATTTACCGGCGCACCATTCGGGCGTGACGCACCACCGGACGCCGGAGCGCCGCTCTCCAGAGATTTCAGCGCCTCGTCCAGCGTCGGCAGGTCGGCGGCATGCGCCAGCCGGATCAGCACCATCTCGCCGGCGCTGACCGGTCGGTTGGACGACTGCACCTCGGGAATGCCTTTCAAGAGCATCTGCCAGGTTCGCGACAGAACCTTGACCGACAGCGTGCTGGCGAAGTCGGCGCCGCGGCGGCGCTCATCCTCGGACAGGGAAGCGTCGTCGGCAGCCGTCGGCACGAAGCGCAGCCGGGTGACGAGGTGGTTGAATTCGGCCAGATCGGTCAGCACGGCAGCCGGATCGGCGCCGGTGTCGTACTGGTTGCGGAATTCGGCAAGGGCGGCCGCCACATCGCCCTTCATGACATGTTCGAACAGGTCGACGATGCGGGCGCGGTCGGCGAGACCCAGCATGTCGCGCACCGCTTCGGCGCTGACGGCGCCGCCGCCATGGGCGATTGCCTGGTCGAGAATGGAGAGCGAATCGCGGGCCGAGCCTTCGGCGGCGCGCGCGATCATCGCCAGCGCGTCGTCGTCTACCGATATGCCTTCCTTGCCGGCAATGGAGGCGAGATGCGCGACCAGTGCGCCAGCATCGATGCGTCTCAGGTCGAAACGCTGGCAGCGCGACAGCACGGTGATCGGCACCTTGCGGATTTCGGTGGTGGCAAAGATGAATTTGACGTGCGGGGGCGGCTCTTCCAGCGTCTTCAACAGGCCGTTGAAGGCCTGGGTGGAGAGCATGTGCACTTCGTCGATGATGTAGACTTTGTAGCGCGCCGACACCGGGGCATAGCGCACGCGCTCGATAATGTCCCTGATGTCGTCGATGCCGGTATGCGACGCGGCGTCCATCTCGATGACGTCGACATGGCGGCCTTCCATGATCGCCTGGCAGTGCTCGCCCAGGAGGGCGAGGTCGACCGAGGGATGGTCGACCGTCGGCGTCTTGTAGTTGAGCGCGCGCGCCAGGATGCGCGCCGTCGTGGTCTTACCGACGCCGCGCACGCCGGTCAGCATCCAGGCCTGGGCGATGCGGCCTGTGGAGAAAGCGTTGGTCAAAGTGCGGACCATCGGCTCTTGGCCGATCAGTTCGGAGAAATTCGACGGACGATATTTGCGCGCCAGCACGCGATAGGCGACGGCCTTTTGCTTCTCCAGGTTTTCGGGGTCCGAATTTCCGGCTTCGCTCATTCGCCCGTAAAGCTCCAAAAGGCCGCGTCTCAGCGTAGCCGATTCCTGCTAGATCGTTTCACCGTTTTCTGAAACGGCAAACCGCTCTACCCTTTGCTTTAACGCAATTCCGGACGGGAAACCGCTCACACTTTCCCTGGAATTGCTCCAATAGTCTCGCCCGCGCTGCAATGCGTCGTCAATGTCGCGAGAGGGGCCGATGAGGTGGGAGGCTGGAACAATGACCCGTTCCGGGCTCGTTAGGGCTGCTTCCTTCCGGACCTGACCCGGTTGGCGAGTGGATCGTCCACCACCAACCTCCCGCGTTCCATATCGGCAATTCAGCGATCAAATGCAAGGGTGCATTGAGAATCGGATGCCCGTGAACTCCGCCGCTCAATGAATCGCTTGCAGCCCCCGTGCAGCCGCTCTAGCGTCATGAGTTTGGGAATAATGCGAGAAGCGCAAGGGAAACGCCAATGCTACCGGGCCTCAAGGCCGGATTCACGCTCGACTCCAGGCTGGAGGCGGATAGCGAGCAGCTGATGTGGCTCGGCCTGTGCGAGCTCAGGGTGATGAACGATAGCCGCTGGCCATGGCTGGTCCTGGTGCCGCAGCGGCCGGGGGCCGAAGAAATCCACGACATGACGCCGCTCGACCAGGCGATGTTGACCTTCGAAACCAACATGGTGGCGCAGGCGCTGAAAAGAACCACGGGCTGCACCAAGATCAACACCGGCGCGCTCGGCAACATCGTTCGGCAATTGCATGTCCACGTCATCGCCCGCTCGGAAGGCGATCCGGGCTGGCCGGGTCCGGTGTGGGGGCACGGCATGCGCGAGCCCTATGAGCGTTCAGGCATCCGCCAGTTTGCGCAACAGATCAAGGCGGCGCTATAAGCCGCCTGTGTCCATCCCTAGACGTTCGAGCTTCCATGACCTTTCGCCTTTTTGACGCGCCCTTGCGCGAACCGAGCCAGTTCGTCGGCTTCGCCGGAAACACGATTGATCGGCAATCCGAGAACCGCGCCGACGATTCCGTCGAAAGGGCGTTGGCCGATCCCTCGGCACGTCTTCTGCCGATGCATGGCGGACGGCTGTATCTGAAATTGCACGATGGCAGCTTCGACCCTTGGTTCGATCTGGCTGAGAGCCAGAAGCTGCAGCCATCACTCGCACAAGGCGTGCTGCTTGGCTTTGCCGAGAGCGGCCCGGTACTTGCCGTGCCGGTCGGCCTCGATCCCGAACAGCTGCCGGAGACCATGAAGGCGATCGATTATCGCTCGGTCTATATGCAGGGGCTGATCGACGAGGCGGCAGCGGGCGCGCTGGCGCAAGGCGCCGCCCTGCTTGCCTGGCATGCCACCCATCGCTTCTGCAGCAAATGCGGCCATGAATCGCAAATGCGGGCCGGCGGCTACAAGCGCCATTGCCCAAATTGCGGCACCGAGCACTTTCCACGCACCGATCCGGTGGCGATTATGCTGACGGCGACGCGGGAAAAATGCCTGCTCGGCCGCGGCCGGCATTTCGGGCCCGGCATGTACTCGGCGCTTGCCGGCTTCATCGAGCCGGGCGAGACGATCGAGGCGGCGGTGCGCCGCGAAACGCTGGAGGAAGCCGGCATCCGGCTCGGCCGCGTCGTCTACCATGCCAGCCAACCCTGGCCGTTCCCCTATTCGCTGATGATCGGCTGTTTCGGCGAACCGCTCAATGACGACATCCAGGCCGATCTCAACGAGTTGGAAGATTGCCGCTGGTTTTTTCGCGACGAGGTGCGTTCCATGCTGGAGAGGACGCACAAGGACAATCTGGTCACGCCGCCGAAAGGCGCGATCGCGCATCATCTGATCCGCGCCTGGGTCGACAGCGAATAAGACTTGTTATTTTACGCATTCCGGACGGAAAACCGCTTCACACTTTTCCTGGAGTTGCTTAACGGGAGCAAAAAATGATCCGTCACACCGTGGTTTTCACCCTGAAGCACCCGCAGTACTCGCTGGAGGAAAAGCGGTTCCTCTCCGATGCCAAGCGCATTCTCAGCGCAATCAAGGGCGTCACCCATTTCGAGCCGCTGCGGCAAGTCAGCCCGAAGAACGACTATCACTTCGGCTTCTCGATGGAGTTCGTCGATCAGGCCGCCTACACCAGATATAACGAGCATCCCGACCACGTTGCCTTCGTGCGCGACCGCTGGATCCCGGAAGTCGAAACCTTCATGGAAATCGACTATGTGCCGCTGACCCTGCTGGTTTAGGGGAACCTTAGTCCGCGACCTTCCACTGCTCGCGCGACTCGCTGGCGGGATAGACACCCAGAATGCGCACTTCGCGCGAGAAGAAGCGCAGTTCGTCCAGCGCCAGCTTGACCAGTGGATCGTCGGGATGGCCCTCGATATCGGCGTAGAACAGCGTCGCGGTGAAGGCGCCCAACTGATAGCTCTCCAGCTTCGTCATGTTGACGCCGTTGGTGGCGAAACCGCCCATTGCCTTGTAGAGCGCAGCCGGCACGTTGCGGACACGGAACATGAAGGTCGTCATCATCTTGGTGTCGGCCGAGGGCCGTTCGGCCAATCGCTTGTCCTTGGTCAGCACGACAAAGCGGGTGACATTCGAATCCGTGTCCTCGACGTTCTTCTCGATGATGTCGAGGCCGTAGAGTTCTGCGGCTAGCGCCGGGGCGAGCGAGGCCATGGTGCGGTCCTTGAGCTCCGAGACCAGCTTCGCAGAGCCCGCCGTGTCGCCGGCGATCACCGGCTTCCAACCGTTCTTGCGGATGTATTTGCGGCACTGTCCCAGCGCATGGATATGGCTGTGCACGGTCTTGATCTCTTCGCGTTTGACGCCTGGCAGCACCATCAGCTGGAAGTGGATCGGCAGAAAATACTCGCCGACGATGTGGAGTTTCGATTCCGGCAAGAGATGATGAATGTCGGCGACGCGGCCGGCGATGGTGTTTTCGATCGGGATCATGGCGAGGTCGGCCTTGTTGGTCTCGACCGCGTTGAAGGCATCCTCGAAGGTGGGGCACGGCAACGGCTCCATCGAAGGGAACATGTTGCGGCTGGCGGTGTCGGAATTGGCGCCCGGTTCGCCTTGGAAGGCTATTCTGTTGGTCTTGTCAGGCATGCCGATATCTCAGGTTGAAGGTCTCAGGAAAGAATTTGTCGGGCGCGTTCGAGGTCTTCCGGCGTGTCGACGCCCAGCGGCAGCGATTGCACGATCTCGGCATCGATGCGCATACCGGCCTCCACCGCCCGCAACTGCTCCAGCCGCTCGCGCCGTTCGAGCGGCGAAGGTTTTAGCGCGACGAAGCGTTCGAGGGCTGAGCGCCGATAGGCGTAGAGGCCGACATGGTGATAGAGCGGCCCCTCGCCCCAGGGCGCGGTGGCGCGGGTGAAATAGAGCGCCTTCAGCCGCGTCGCCGACAACGGCGAACCGACGATCTTGACGACGTTGGGGTTGGCCTTTTCCTCGTCGCGGACGATCTCGACGCCGAGCGTGGCGATGTCGACCGCAGCGTCCTCGAACGGTTTCAGCGCCGCACCGATGATCTTGGGATCGATGGTCGGCAGGTCGCCCTGCACATTGACGATGGTTTCGACCTTGCGATCGGGGTCGAGGGCGGTCAGCGCCTCGAAGATACGGTCGGAACCGGATTCGTGGTCGGTGCGCGTCATCACCGCCTCGAAACCGTGCGCGCGCACCGCTTCGGCCACGTTGCGCGTGTCGGTTGCCACCACTACCCGGCCAAGCCCAGCCTCAGCGGCGCGGCGGGCGACATGGACGATCATCGGCGCGCCGGCTATGTCGGCCAGCGGCTTGCCCGGCAGGCGCGTCGAGGCCATGCGGGCCGGGATCAGGATGAGCGTGGACATCGAGGTTGCAAGGCGTTCGAAAGAGGATGGGGAAAGTGGCAAAAGGTCTCACTGGAAGCGCCCTTATAGGTGTTGCAACGCCCAAGCAAAAGACCTAGTTTCCGCCCGATTTGACCGGCTCGACGGGGTGGGTCACGATACCGACGGACGGAGTGGACGGAGAGGTCCGCCGGAAAAGGGAGCCCTGGGGCGTATGGATTCCAACGAAGTCAACAAACTGCTCGCCGGGTTGCTTGGAACCTGTTTCGTCGTCTTCTCGGTCGGTTTGGTGTCCGACGCCCTGTTTGCCTCGCCGGCGCCGGAAAAACCCGGCTTTGCCATCGAGGCGACGGAGCCTGCCGAAGGCGGCGCCGCCGGACCCGCGGCAGAGGCCAAGCCGATCGCCGACCTTTTGGCCACCGCCAATGTCGAGCAAGGTGCGGCCGTCTTTAAGAAATGCCAGGCCTGCCATTCCGGCGAAAAAGGCGGCCCCAACAAGGTCGGCCCGGATCTCTGGGACATCGTCGACCGCCCCGTCGCCGAGCATGAGGGCTTTGCCTATTCGGCCGGCATGAAAGAGTTTTCCAAGGGCGGCGCGGAGAAGTGGACCTATGACAACCTCAACCACTTCATCACCTCGCCGAAGAAATTCGTGAAGGGCACTGCGATGGGCTTTGCCGGCCTGCCGAAGGACGAGGACCGCGCCAACGTCATCGCCTATCTGCGCACGCTGTCGGATAGTCCGAAGCCGCTGCCGACGCCAGGTGCCGCCGCTGATGCAACCGCGCCGGGCAAGCCGGCCGAGGGTGCTGCTCCGGCCAAGCCGGCTGAAGGTGCAGCTCCAGCCCCTGCGACGCCGGCACCGGCGCCCGCCAAATAACCGAATTGTCATCTCCATGATCTCAAAAAAGCCGGGTTCAGCCCGGCTTTTTGTTAGGAAAATCGCATATGCGGCGACAAAGCCGCCGCATGGCGGTTTTCACCGGCGTCAAATCATTTAGGATTGCCGGGCATCGCGAAGAGGAGAACGCATGACGGTTGGCCGAACGCTTCTGAGGTCCCTCCTGGCAGCAACCGTTGTGGCTGCCGGGTTGCAAGCAGCAGCCGCGGATGAATGGCACACCACCTCCTCACTGATCGGCGAGTCCAAATATGGCGAGAGTTTCCAGCGCTACGATTATGTGAATCCGGACGCACCGAAGGGCGGTACCTACAATTCGGTCGTTTCCGGCACGTTCGACAGCTTCAATCCCTATATCGTTCAGGGATCGCCGGCGGCCGGCCTGCAGCCATTTGGCGGCGGCCTGCTCTACGACACGCTGATGGATCAGGCGACTGACGAAGGCAGCGTCAGCCACCCGCTCATCGCCGATGCCTACAAGTACCCGACCGACTATTCCTCGGCCACCTACCGGCTCGACCCACGGGCGAAATGGCATGACGGACAGCCGATCACCACTGACGACGTGATCTGGTCGTTCCAGGTGCTGAAGGCCAACAGCCCGATGTACAGCCGCTATTTCGAAAACGTCACCGACGCAGTCGCTGTCTCGGACCGTGAGGTCGAGTTCCACTTCGACCAGAAGGGCAATCGCGAACTGCCCAAGATCCTCGGCGACCTTGTCGTGCTGCCCAAGCATTGGTGGGAAGGCACCGACGCCAATGGCAAGAAACGCGACATCACCAAGGGGACGCTGGAGCCGCCGCTGGGCTCGGCTGCCTACAAGATCGCCAGCTTCAAGGCGGGGTCGGAAATCGTCTGGCAGCGCGTCCCCGACTATTGGGGCGCCAAGCTGGCTGTGAAAATCGGTCGGGAGAATTTCGACACGCAGCACTTTACCTACATTCTTGACGACAACGCCTCCTGGGAGGCGTTCAAGAAAGGTGGCCTCGACGATATCAAGCCGGAAAACAGCTCGAAGCGCTGGGCGACATTTTATGATTTCGCGGCGATCAAGGCCGGCGATGTGATCAAGCAGGAGTTCAAGACCACCTCGCCCGAGCCGATGCAGGCTTTCATGCTCAACCAGAGACATAGGTTGTTTGCCGATCGTCTGGTCAGGGCCGCGCTCACCTACCCGTTCGATTTCGAATCGATGAACCGCACGCTGTTCTTCGGTTTCAACACTCGCACCCACAGCTATTTCCAGGGCACGGAACTGGCCTCGAGCGGCCTGCCGCAAGGCAAGGAATTGGAGATCCTGGAGAAGTACCGCGACAAGCTGCCGCCGGAAGTATTCACCCAGGAATTCAAGTTGCCGGTCTACGATTCGCCGCAGGCGGAGCGCAAATATCTGAAGCAGGCGGTCGACCTGTTCGCCCAGGCCGGCTGGGTGATCAAGGGCGGCAAGATGGTCAACGCCAAGACCGGCGAGCCATTCAAGTTTGAAATCCTAGGCTCGAATGAAACCGACCAGGTCATTTCCAGCCCCTGGATCGCCAATCTGCGCAAGATCGGCGTCGATGCGACACTGCGCATCGTCGACCCGAGCCAGTACACCAACCGCGTCAGAAAATTCGATTACGACGTCATCACAGGACAGCTCCAACAGTCGGAATCGCCCGGCAACGAGCAGCGCGATTTCTGGAGCTCCAAGGCCGCCGACACACCGGCATCGCGCAATTATTCCGGCATCAAGAACCCGGTCGTTGACGCCCTTGTCGACCGCATCATTTTTGCCACGGATCGCGATGACCTCGTCGCCACCACCCATGCGCTCGATCGCGTGCTGCTGTGGAATTACTATGTGGTGCCGCAATACTACCGCGCCGTTGTGTGGCTGGCTTACTGGAACAAGTTCGGCATCCCGGAAAAGCAGCCCGGCTACCGTGGCGCCGATATCGATTCCTGGTGGATCGATGCGGACAAGGAAAAGGCCCTGGCCGCCAAGTACAAGGGCAGCAATTGATGGCGGGGCTCCCTCGCCGCGATTTCCTGGCCCTCAGTGGCGCCGCGGCCGTTGCTGCGCTGCTGCCGGGCAAGGCTTTCGCCGCCAGCCCAACCGGCGTGAAACTGCATGGACTGTCGGCTTTCGGCGACCTCAAATACAAGCCGGACTTCACTCATTTCGACTATGTCAATGTCGATGCGCCGCAAGGTGGCGTCTTCAACTTCCTGCCGCGCAACTGGCTTGCCAACCAGACGCCGCTGACCTTCAACACGCTGAATTCGTTCGTTCCCAAAGGCGATTCGCCCCAGCGCACGGAGATGTGCTTCGATTCACTGATGGTGAGAGCGTACGACGAACCTGACGCCGTTTACGGGCTGATCGCTGACGGCGTGACGATTTCCGACGACCGCAACGACTTCACCTTCTCGCTGCGCCCGCAGGCCCGCTTCCATGACAGCACGCCATTGACCGCCGAGGATGGCGCCTTCACCTTCAAGCTGCTCAAGGACAAGGGGCACCCGTACTATTCCCTGCCGCTAACGCATCTGGATGACGCGATTGCCGTGGATGCCCACACGCTGCAGCTTAGGTTTTCCGGCAAGCAGACAAGCCGCACCATCCTCAACGTCGTCGAGTTCCCGGTCCTGTCGAAGGCTTTCTACACGACCAACCCGTTCGATTCCTCGCAGATGAACCCGCCGTTGGGGTCAGCCGCCTACAAGGTCGGTCGCTGGTCGGCAGGGGCCTGGATCGAATATGAGCGTGTGGCTGATTATTGGGGCAGCGACCTGCCGGTCAATCGCGGCCAGAGCAATTTTCAGCGGATCCGCGTTGAGTTCTATCAGGACCGTAGCGTTGCCTTCGAAGCGTTCAAGAAGGGAGAAATCCTCTACAGGGAGGAATTCACCTCGCGCGTCTGGGCGACCGGCTACGACTTCCCAGCCTTCACTGCCGGCAAGGTGGTGAAGCACGAATTCCCGGCCGAAACGGTGCCTTCGATGCAGGGCACCGCCGTCAACCAGCGGCGCGAGCAGTTTCGCGACTCGCGCGTGCGGCAGGCGATCGGGCTCTGCTTCGACTTCGAATGGACGCGGCGCAATTTCTTTTACGGTTCCTATGAGCGCTCGCAATCCTGCTTCGAGCAATCCGATTTTCGCGCCGAAGGCGTGCCCTCGCCTAGGGAATTGGCTCTCCTCGAACCGCTGCGCGACCAGATTCCCGCCGAGGCTTTTGGCGAAGCCGTGGTCCAGGACGCGTCGAACGGCTCCGGCCGCGACCGGCAGTTGCTTGGCAAGGCGGCCAAGCTTCTGGCCGAGGCCGGCTGGAAACGGTCCGGCAATTTCGTCGTGAACGACAAGGGTGGTCGGTTGTCCGCAGAGTTTCTTGTCGACGACGAAGTCTTCGAGCAGGTCTACTCGCCCTGGGTCGAAAACATGAAGGCGGTCGGCATCGATGCCTCGATCCGGCTGGTGGATGCCGCGCAATATCAGCTGCGGCAGAATTCGTTCGACTACGACCTCGTCTCGGTCGCGGCCTCGTTTCCGGCGACGCCAACCCGTGACGACCTCGAAACCATTTTCCATTCGCGAGCAGCTACCGTATCGGGCTCTCGCAATCTGCCGGGAACGTCGAGCCCGGCCATCGACGCCCTGGTTGACGCCGCGGGCGCCGCCAAGGATCGCGAAGGCCTGACAATTGCCATGCGCGCGCTCGACCGGGTCTTGCGTGCACGGCGGGATTGGATTCCAAGTTGGTTCCTGGCGAATCATCGAAGCGCCTATTGGGACATGTTCGGTTTTCCCGAGCGGAAACCCGATTTCGACTTCCCGGTCGAAGCGCTGTGGTGGGTCGACAAGGGCAAGGCGGCAAAAATTGGCAAAGGGTAGGCTGTTGCGCGGCACTTTACCCTCCCCCTCGTGGGGAGGGTCGGTGAGCACTTCGTGCGCAGCGCGAATGGCGAACCGGGGTGGGGGTGTGACGGCGTACGCCGGATCGAGACTACCCCCACCCCGCCCCGCTTCGCGGATCGACCCTCCCCACAAGGGGGAGGGTGAAAGCTGATGGGCGCCTACATACTGCGCCGTATCCTGCTGATGATACCGACCCTGTTCGGCATCATGGCGGTTGCTTTCGTCGTCACTCAATTCGCACCGGGTGGACCGGTCGAGCAGGTCATCGCCAGCCTGACCAACCAGGGCGGCAGCGACCGCCTCGGCAGCGGCGGTGGCGATGCAGGAGGCGGCGGCAATTTCGATGTGGCCGGTGACGTCGGCTCGAAGTATCGCGGCGCGCAAGGGCTCGATCCGGAATTCATCAAGAAGCTGGAAAAGCAATTCGGCTTCGACAAACCACCGCTCGAACGCTTCGTCATGATGCTGTGGAACTATGCCCGCTTCGATTTCGGCGACAGCTATTTCCGTGACATCTCGGTTCTTGACCTGATCCTGGAGAAGATGCCGGTGTCGATCTCGCTTGGGCTGTGGATCACGCTGTTGTCCTATCTGATCTCGATCCCCCTTGGCATCCGCAAAGCGGTCAAGGACGGCTCCGCCTTCGACGTCTGGACCAGCGGCGTGATCATCGTCGGCTATGCCATACCGGCCTTCCTGTTCGGCATATTGCTGATGGTGCTGTTCGCGGGCGGCTCCTTCTGGGACTGGTTCCCACTGCGCGGCATCGTCTCCGACAATTGGGACCAATTGTCGTGGCCCGACAAGATCGTCGATTATTTCTGGCACATGACCTTGCCGCTGACGGCGCTGGTGCTGTCGGCCTTCGCGACGACGACGCTGCTGACCAAGAACTCCTTCCTGGAAGAGATACGCAAACACTATGTGGTGACGGCCCGTGCCAAGGGCCTGTCGGAGCGGCGGGTGCTTTACGGACATGTGTTCCGCAACGCAATGCTGATCGTCATTGCCGGCTTTCCAGCGGCCTTCATCTCGGCCTTCTTCACCGGCTCGCTTTTGATCGAGAACATCTTTTCCCTCGACGGTCTCGGGCTGCTCGGTTTCAGGTCCGTGTTGGCGCGCGACTATCCGGTCGTGTTCGCCAACCTCTATATATTTTCGCTGCTTGGTTTGTTCGTGACGCTGTTGTCCGACCTGATCTACACATGGGTCGATCCGCGCATCGATTTCGAGCGGAGAGACGTCTGATGACGCAGGCTGCAGCCGAGATCACACCGACAAGGATCGCCCGCCCCTGGCTGTCGCCGCTCAACAAGCGGCGCTGGCAGAACTTCAAGGCCAACCGGCGCGGCTACTGGTCGTTGTGGATATTCCTCGCTCTGTTCGTGCTGTCGCTGTTTGCCGAACTGATCGCCAACGACAGGCCGATCGTCGCCTACTACAAAGGCGAGATCCTGTTCCCGGTGGCGGTCGCCTACCCCGAGGAAAAATTCGGCGGCTTCTACGCCGTCACCGACTATCGCGACCCGGTCATCCGCGACGAGATCAACGCCAATGGCTGGATGATCTGGCCGCCAATCCGCTATTCCTATCGCACCGTCAACAATGCGATCCCCGACGCCGCTCCCGCAAAACCGTCATGGGAATACGACGCGCAGAGGCGATGCAGCCAATATCCGCAAGGCGCTGCCGATCCTGACTGCATTGTCGGCAACTGGAACTGGCTGGGTACCGATGACCAGGCGCGCGACGTGCTGGCGCGCATCATCTACGGGTTTAGGATTTCCGTGCTGTTCGGGTTGATCCTGACTGCGGGTTCGTCGGTTATCGGCGTCGCCGCCGGCGCGCTGCAAGGGTATTTCGGCGGCTGGACCGACCTTCTCTTTCAACGCTTCATAGAAATCTGGTCGGCGATACCGCTGCTGTATCTGCTGCTGATCGTCGCCGCCATCCTGCCGCCGGGCTTCTTCATCCTGCTCGGGCTGATGCTGCTGTTCTCCTGGACGTCGCTTGTCAGCGTGGTGCGCGCCGAATTCCTGCGCGCACGCAACTTCGAATATGTCAACGCGGCCCGCGCGCTTGGTGTGTCCAACCGCACCATCATGCTGCGCCATCTTCTGCCTAATGCCATGGTGGCGACGCTGACCTTCATGCCTTTCCTGGTCAGCGCCTCGATCTCGACACTGACCTCGCTCGACTATCTCGGCTTCGGCCTGCCGCCCGGCACCGCGTCGCTCGGTGAACTGCTAAAACAGGCGCAGAGTAACCTCAATGCCCCCTGGCTCGGTATATCGGGCTTCATCGTCATCTCGCTGATGCTGTCGCTGTTGGTGTTCATCGGTGAAGCAACGCGCGATGCCTTCGACCCGCGCAAGGCGTTCCGATGAGCGAACTCCTGCTCTCCGTCCGCGATCTCAGCGTTGCCTTCACCCAAGGCGGCAACGAGTCGACCGCCGTCGACCACATCTCCTTCGACCTCGCCAAGGGCGAGACGGTGGCGCTTGTGGGCGAATCCGGTTCCGGCAAATCGGTCTCGGCGCTGTCGGTGCTGAAGCTTCTGCCCTACCCGACGGCCAGCCATCCCTCGGGCAAGATCCTGTTCCAGGGCGCCGACCTTTTGGCGATGAACGAAAAGCAGTTGCGCAGCGTGCGCGGCAACAAGATCACCATGATCTTCCAGGAGCCGATGACCTCGCTCAATCCGCTGCACACGATCGAGCAGCAGATCGTCGAGATCCTGGCGCTGCACCAGGGCATGGGCGACCGCGAGGCCAAGGCGCGCACGCTGGCGCTGCTCAACGAGGTCGGCATACGCGAACCGGAGAAGCGGCTCAACGCCTATCCGCACCAGCTGTCCGGCGGCCAACGCCAGCGCGTCATGATCGCCATGGCGCTGGCCAACGAGCCTGAACTGCTGATCGCCGACGAGCCGACGACGGCGCTCGACGTCACTGTCCAGGCGCAGATCCTCGAATTGCTGGCGGGGCTGAAGAGCCGCAAGGGCATGTCAATGCTGTTCATCACCCATGATCTCGGCATTGTCAGAAAGATCGCCGACCGCGTCTGCGTGATGACCAAAGGCAAGATCGTCGAGACCGGGCCGACCAGGGACATCTTCGCCAACCCGCAGCACGCTTATACCAAGCACCTGCTGGCCGCCGAGCCGAAGGGCAAGCCGCCGGCCGCCAACGACGCCGCCAAACCGGTTATGACCGGCAAGGACATCAAGGTTTGGTTCCCGATCAAAAAGGGTTTCTTTCGCACCACCGTCGACAATGTGAAGGCTGTTGACGGAATCGACGTCACCGTACGCGCCGGCCAGACGCTAGGCGTCGTCGGCGAATCCGGCTCCGGCAAGACGACGCTCGGGCTGGCGCTGGCGCGGATGATCTCATCGACCGGCACCATCCAGTTCAATGGCAGCGACATCAACCAGCTTTCCTTCAACGCCATGCGGCCGCTGCGCCGCGAGTTGCAGATCGTTTTCCAGGACCCGTTCGGCTCGCTCAGCCCGCGCATGTCGGTCTCGGAGATCATCGAGGAAGGCTTGAAGATCCACGAGCCGAAGCTGTCGCCCGACCAACGCGACGACAAGGTCGTCGCCGTGCTGAAGGAGGTCGGGCTCGATCCGGCGACCAGGAACCGCTATCCGCATGAATTCTCCGGCGGCCAGCGCCAGCGCGTCGCCATTGCGCGCGCCATGGTGCTCAATCCGCGCTTCGTCATGCTGGACGAACCGACCTCGGCGCTCGATATGAGCGTGCAGGCACAGGTGGTCGACCTCTTGCGCAATCTGCAGGCCAGGCACGACCTTGCCTATCTGTTCATCAGCCACGATCTGAAAGTCATTCGCGCCCTTGCCAATGACGTCATCGTCATGCGCAATGGCAAGATCGTCGAAGCCGGCCCTTCCGAACAGATTTTCGAACGGCCGCAGACCGACTATACCAAGGCGCTGATCTCGGCCGCGTTCAAGATCGAGACGGCGCCGGTCGGCATCGTCAGCGAATAACAGGGAATACAATCCGCAAATGGAAAAAGGCAAAATCCTGCTTGCCGTCACCGGCTTTCATCCGCAGCGCTGGCGCGAGCTGCTGTCGGCCGAGCGCGAAGTGGTGCTGGAGCCGGACGGCGCTTCGGACCCGTCGATCACCTATGCGGTGGTGTGGAAGCAGAAGCCGAACCTCTTGAAATCGCTGCCCAATCTGCGCGCAATCTTCTCGATCGGCGCCGGCGTCGACCACATCTTCGCCGATCCCGGCCTGCCCGATGTGCCGATCGTCAAAGTGGTCGCCGACAACCTCACCCAATACATGACCGAATATGTCGTCTGGCGGGTGCTCGACCATCATCGCCAGGGCATGCTCTATCGTGCCCAGCAGCCGAAGAAGACCTGGCACGAACCGCCGCAGCGGCCGGCCGGCGACATCTCGGTCGGCATTATGGGGCTCGGCAATCTCGGCCGCGCCGCGGCGTCGGTGCTGTTGTCGCTCGGCTTTGCCGTCAATGGCTGGTCGCGCAGCGACAAGGCCATGAAAGGCGTTGCGACCTATGCCGGAGAGGCCGGGCTGATCCCCTTCCTCAACGCCACCGACATACTGGTGGTGCTGCTGCCGCTGACGCCGGATACGCACGGCATCATCAATTACGGCGTGCTGAAGGAATTGCGCAAGCGCAACGGCCTCGGCGGCTCGGTGCTGATCAATGCCGGGCGCGGCCGGCTGCAGAAGGACGCCGACATCTTGCGAGCGCTGGACGACGGCACGCTGAAGGAGGCGAGCCTCGACGTGTTCGAGGTCGAGCCGCTGCCGAAGACCAGTCCGCTTTGGAGTCACCCGAAAGTGTTCGTGACGCCGCACGCGGCGGCGACCTCCGACCCTGTCCACCTGGCGCCGAGCATGTTGCGGCAGATGGATGCCTTCGAGCGCGGCGAAAAGCTTGATAACGTGGTCGACCGCAAGGCGGGGTACTGAGGAAGTTCAGGTTCAGCTCGGCAGGGTGAACTTCTTCTGTTTGTTGGGCTTGCCGCAGTCGCGGCGGACGATCGAGCGGTTCATGGCGTCGATCTTGCCACTTGCCAGATCAGTATCGCGCTTGCTTTTGGAGCGCATATCCGGCGTGAACGGGCCGAAGCCCATCGCCGGATTGGAGAAGCTCGGCTTGGCGTCCGTCGACAGATGGTATTGCTGCGCCAGTTCGTTGCGCTGCGCCAGCAACTGGTCGCAAGGCACGTTGTCATATTGCAGCGACGATTGCACGTCCTGGTCCTGCCGCTCCGACATCGAACTGCCCATGCAGCCGGTCATTGCCAGGCAAGACACCAAGACCATCATGTTCCAGCGCATGTGTTCCTCCTCAATGCCTGCCGAGGGCTTTTCCCGGCTTGTATCCTACCTGATGCCGCGCCAGCCGCAAAAATCCTATTCACGTTTTCGAACAAGACGAGACATCAACCCTTGGACGAGGGCACCGCCAGCGCGGCAAGCCCGTCGACCGGCTGGCGGCGATCCCAGCGGATGACGGTCGGCTGCATCGACAGCACCGACAGGCCGTTTGCGGCAAGCACCCGCTCGACATAGGCTTGAGAATGGGCGTAGCGACGAGACGGCTGCAGCGCGAAACCGGCGTCGCCGCCCGCCCCGCCCTTGGCTGGCGTTTCGACGGAAAAGGCAAACAGGCCATTGGTGGCCAGAATGCCCGCGACGGTCTTCATCACGCGATCGAGCGCGCCGACATAGATGAACACGTCGGCCGCCACCACCAGATCGGCTTTCGGCCCGGCATAGGCAAAATGCTGCAGATCGGCCTTGGCGAGCAGATCGTAGACGCCTTTGGCGCGGGCCTTTTTCAGCATGGCGGCGGAGATGTCGTAGCCCTCCAGCCGTTCGGCGACCGGCCGCAGTTTCTCGCCCATCAGACCGGTGCCGCAACCAAGGTCGAGCGCCAGCGAAAAGCGGCCCGCCCTTGCCGCTCGAATGGCGCGATCGAGAAACTCCGGCAGCCGGTAGCCGAGCTTGCCGACCAGCGAATCCTCGAAAGTTTCGGCATAGTGGTCGAACAGCGTTTCGACGAAGGCGCTGGGTGGCGCCGCGGCAGCCGGCGCCTTGCCGATGAGTTGCAGCTTCAGCGCAGCGCCAAGGCGATCCGCCGGGTCGAGTTTCAGCGCCGTCGCCCAGGCTTGAGCCGCCACGTCGAGCCGCTCGGCCGTCTCCTGCATCTCGCCAAGACGGAACCAGCCCGCCGCCCATTGCGGCGCCAGTTCCAGCGCGCCGAGCAGCAGCTCCGCCGCTGCCGCGTGCTCGCCCGAGCCGAAAAGCATCTCGGCATAGTCGGCGCGACGGTCGGCGGTCAGGTCGCCGGACGAGATTTTCAGCGGTTGCATGGCGATGGCCCCGCCGGCTGATGCGGCCGGTGGCTGGCTGTAGGCCGAGTCAGCAGTCTCTTGCAACAGGCTTCCCGCGCTGGAATTAGCCACTATCTTGACTGGATGCGCGCCAGCGACCTGCTCCATCCCCGGCCTGAAGGCCTTTATTGCCCATGCGGCGATTTCTTCATCGACCCGGTGCGGCCAGTCAACCGGGCGTTGATCACGCATGGCCATTCCGACCATGCCCGATCCGGCCATCGTTCGGTGCTGGCGACGCAGCAGACGCTCGACATTATGGGGTTGCGTTATGGCGAGGATTTTGCCGGGACAACGCAAGCGGCCGTGCTTGGCGAAGCGATGGCGCTGAGCGATGTCAGCGTCACCTTCCATCCGGCCGGCCATGTGCTGGGCTCGGCGCAGATCGCGGTCGAGCACAAGGGCAGGCGCATCGTCGCCTCCGGCGACTACAAGCGCCAGAAGGACGCGACCTGCGCACCGTTCGAACCGGTCCAATGCGACGTCTTCATCACCGAGGCGACCTTCGGCCTGCCGGTGTTTCACCATCCGCCCGACACGGAGGAGATCGCCCGGCTGCTCAAATCGGCGGCGCAGTTTCCCGAGCGATCGCATCTGGTCGGCGCCTATGCGCTGGGCAAGGCACAGCGGGTGATGCGGCTGCTGCGCGATGCCGGTTATGACAGGCCGATCTATATCCACGGCGCGCTGGCCAAGCTCAGCGAATATTACCAGAGCCAGGGCATCGACCTCGGCACGCTGGAGCCGGCAACCGTCGACAGCGGCGGCAAGCAGGATTTCACTGGGGCCATCGTTGTCGGCCCGCCATCGGCCTTCGCGGACCGCTGGGCGCGGCGCTTTCCCGACCCGATCTCATGCTTCGCCTCGGGCTGGATGCGCATCCGCCAGCGCGCCAAGCAAGGCGGCGTCGAACTGCCGCTGATCATTTCCGACCATGCCGACTGGGATGAACTGACCGCTACCGTCAAGGAGACGGGCGCCGGCGAAATCTGGGTGACGCACGGCCGCGAGGAAGCGCTGGTGCGCTGGTGCGAGCTGGAAGGCATCGCCGCCACGCCACTGCACCTTGTGGGCTATGAGGACGAGGGCGATTGATGGTGATTTTTGATCCAGAAATCGCCGGCGCGGCGATCCTTCCCACCCCCTCTGGCCTGCCGGCCATCTCCCCCGCAAGGGGGGAGATCAGATGTCACCTCCGCTTTCGCCAATCGCCAACCTCGCAAGATGGGCGGCAAGATCAAGGCTGCCAATCTCCCCCTTGCGGGGGAGATGTCCAGCAGGACAGAGGGGGGTGTGCCAGAGCGCAAACCTCTGCCGTCAACGCGGTCCTTGCATCCATGAACCGCTTTGCCGAACTCCTCGACCGCCTGGTGCTGACGCCGTCGCGCAATGGCAAGCTGACACTGCTCGTCGATTATTTCCGCAGCGTCGAGGACCCCGACCGCGGGCTGGCGCTGGCGGCTATCACTGGCGACCTCAACATTGCGGCGGTCAAGCCGGCGATGCTGCGCACGCTGGTCACCGAGCGCATGGATCCGGTGCTGTTCGGCTATTCCTACGACTATGTCGGCGACCTTGCCGAAACCGTCTCGCTGGTCTGGCCGCAAACGCCGGGACATATCCCCAACCGGGAGCCGACGCTTGGCGATGTCGTGGCGACGCTGCAGGCGGCGAGCCGCTCCGACGGACCCAAGGTGCTGGCCGGGCTGCTCGACAGCGCCGGCATTTCGGCGCGCTTTGCCATCATCAAGCTGGTCACCGGCGGCTTGCGCATCGGCGTTTCGGCGCGGCTGGCCAAACAGGCGCTGGCCGATTTCGGCAAGGTCGATGTCGCCGAGATCGAGGAGCTGTGGCACGGGCTGACGCCGCCCTATATCTCGCTGTTCGCGTGGCTGGAAGGCAAGGCCGAGAAGCCGAAGCGGACCGCACTTGCCCTGTTCAGTCCGGTGATGCTGTCGAACCCGGTCGGCGACGGCGACCTCGAAAAGCTCGATCCGGCCGCCTATGGCGCGGAATGGAAATGGGACGGCATCCGCGTTCAGGCGGTGTGCGAGGGCGGCGTGCGCCGGCTCTATTCGCGCACCGGCGACGATGTGTCCGGCGCATTCCCCGATCTCGCCCAGGCGATGAATTTTTCCGCCGCGCTCGACGGCGAATTGCTGGTCGGCGAGCCCGCGGCGACCGGCACGTTTTCGGACCTGCAACAGCGGCTCAATCGCAAGAGCGTGGCCCCGAAGATACAGCAGCAATACCCGGCCTTCATGCGCTGCTACGATGCGCTGCAGATCAACGGCGAAGATTTGCGCGCGCTACCTTTCCGCGAGCGGCGGGCCCGTCTTGAGGCCTTCATCACAACGCTGGACCCGCACCGTTTCGATCTGTCGCCATTCGTCGAATTCCGGGATTGGCAAACGCTGGAGGAACTGCGCCGCGCGCCGCCGCACCCGATTATCGAAGGCGTGATGCTGAAGCGCTGGGATTCGCCCTATCTCGCGGGACGGCCGAAAGGGCCGTGGTTCAAGTGGAAGCGCGATCCGCACACGGTCGATGCTGTGCTGATGTATGCGCAGCGCGGCCATGGCAAGCGGTCGAGCTTTTATTCCGACTATACGTTCGGCGTCTGGTCGGGGCCGGAAGGCGCGGAGGAATTGGTGCCGGTCGGCAAGGCCTATTTCGGCTTCACCGACGAGGAGTTGAAGCAGATCGACAAATTTGTCCGCGACAATACGGTCGAGCGTTTCGGCCCGGTGCGCTCGGTGCGCGCCGACCGCAGCCAAGGCCTGGTGCTGGAGGTGGCGTTCGAAGGTCTCAACCGTTCGACTCGCCACAAATCCGGCGTTGCGATGCGATTTCCCCGCATCTCACGGCTGCGCTGGGACAAGCCGACCGCCGAAGCCGACCGCATCGAAACGCTGCAGGCGCTGCTTGATCGCTAGGCGGCGCTTACGGTTCGATCGAAACGCGGATCTCGTAGATGTCGACCGCCTTGCCCTGCTTGTCGAAGTCGGAGTTGATGGCGATGCTGCCGGCCGCGCCCGGGGGCTTGTCGGGGAATTTCACGTCGAACAGATATTCGTTACGCTGCTGGCCGACCGCATAGCGCTTGCGGCCGCAGTCGCCGAGATCGCCGAAATTGCAGTCGACGGAGATCTGCGTGTCCTTGCCGTCCTCGGCGCGGGCGACGATGTCGAACACGGCATGTTTGCCGGCAAGCTTCTCCAGCACGCCCTGCCCGACATCGAAGCTGATGGCCGAGCCGGAAGCACCGGAGCGGATGCGCAGGAAGGAGCCGGTGTCGTCCTGCACGACATCGGCCTTGGCGTCGGACGGGGTCGCCACATGCGTTGGATCGGTGGGTGTAAACACGTTGATCCAGTCGCGCGTCTGTTCGGCGACACCAGGCTGCTGCGGCGCGCCAGGCTGCTGCGGCTCAGTTGTATCGGCAGGCGGCGTGAAGTCGTCATCGTCGACGGTCGGCGGCGCTTCGGGCGGCGCCGTGTCGAGCTGCGCCGGCGTCTTGAAGACCCCGGTCTGCACGGCGAAATAGAGGCCGATGCCGGCGGCGGCGAGCAACGTCACGCCAAAGAAGATCGCCGTCAGCGGCAGGCGGCGGCCCCTTATCCGCCTTTCATCACGGTCAGGCGCCACTTCCGCCGCGGCCTCGGCCGGCGCGGAATCGGCCATATCGATCGCCGGGGCGCCGGGCAGCGTGGCGTCAGGCATGATGTCGGGGACGACCGGCAGCACGCGCGAACGCGGCGCGTCGGATGCCTCGGGCTGAACCGGTTCATCAACGACGATCGCCGGCGACGGTCCGACCGCGACACCTGTCGGGGCATCGACCGCGGGCGCTTCGGTGGCGCCTGGCGCTTGCGCGGCGTCTTGCGGCTGCGCAACGCGTTGCGTCAGCGCGGTATCTTGTGTCTGCGCAGCGCTCTGCGTCGGCGCGGCGCTCTGCGTCGGCGCGGCGACATCGGGGACCGCGGGCAGGAATTCGGATTCGATCTCGGCGATCTTTTCCTGCACCGCCTTGCGGCGCTTGATGGCGGCTTCCACCGTCACGCCGGGATTGGCCTGGAGCACGCGGTCGAGCGCCGCGAAAGCCGACCGATAGACCCTCTCGCGAAATGCCCGGTCCTCGGCGTTGCCTTTCTCGAAGGCGTTGCGGATCGCTTTTTCGATCGCGTCCAAGCGAATTTCCCCTGTCCGTTCGCTTACATTGCCATGATCGTTAGCCGCAGGCGACCAATCAATCAACGGGCGAGCGCCCGCATTCTGCCTTACAGGCCTGTTCAAGGCCCATTTCGATGCGTTTTGGCAATAAAATCAGTCCGTTTTGCCGCCTTGCCGGGCAGTTTGTGCGCAGTCCACCGCGACGTCTCCGCGTAGCCGAAAAAGCAAATGAGGCGGTGGCTCATTGCGCGCCAATGGAAAATGCCGGGACGAATTGCCGGATGCCGGCTCGAAATCGCGGTTGCCCATCTTGAATTAGCGGCCGGTTGAGTCTATCACCCAGCCGATCCTGGAACCTCGCGCTTCCCGGGCCGCTTTAGCTCAGTTGGTAGAGCACATCATTCGTAATGATGGGGTCAGGTGTTCGAGTCACCTAAGCGGCACCAATATTTCTCAAGGGTTTGCGGGTTCCCGAGGCGTAGAGCGAAAAAGGGCGTGGTAGCACGCTGGTAGCACTCGCGAAGCTCATTTGTTCGCCCTTTGTAGCGCCTCGATAAGGGCTCGGCTGGACACTTCGCGGGCGCCTAGAGCAACAGCCCGCGCCCGAGTGGCCTTCGAAATGTCATAGTGAGGCCGGCCTGGTTTGTCCTGAAACCATCGGCGGACCCCGAGGGCTTCGGCCATGGCGTGAAGTTCGGGGATCGAGTCGGCCGCCATATGGCACATGACCATCCGGCCGAGACGCCAGCGGGGCCGGTCGACGTAAACCGTCACCCGAAGGCCTGGGGCGCGGTGTCCGCGCTGATAGGATGCGCCTTCGGCCAGGCGACAAACAAGTGGGATTGGCCGAGCATGAGCGCGGCGACGAATTCATGCCGGCCGTCCACCACGACGAAGCGGTCGCCTCGCCAATGCCCTCGGGGCGGCGGCCAGGATTGATGGTCACCAAGCTGCAGCCGCTTTTGATAGGCGGTGTTGACGTCGCCGACCGCCATCCTTTCCCGGCAGGCAAGAATGACGTTCTCAACCGGCACGTAACCGGTTTCGATGATTTGACCCGGCGCCACCGCCATGGAACGGTCGACGGAAAATGAAAGGGCTTGCTGGCTCATTGTCGCGGCTCGATACCTGGCCGCATGAGCGTCGACTCGCCGGTAAGGTGGCGGTGCCAATTCAGGAGGGCGGCGGCGGTTGATATGGTGTGATGCTTCGCCTTGTGGGTATCGCCGGCCAGCGCGGCCGAGGTCGCCTTTTGCGCCAGATACCCGATCAGCCAAAACCAGTCCAGCGGGTTTTTGCCGGCGTCATGCTCGGCGCTGTACCGTTCGATTTGGTGGGCGGCCTCTAGGGTGGCGCCCTTCAACCAGTCTTCCGTTTCGGGTGAATTGATCATGCCATGTAGCCGGTCCCGCTCCCGCTCGGCCGTAGCGAGGCGCGCTTTCAACGTCTCGACCTCGGGAGCGTCCGGCACTTCGCTTTCGTGCATGACAGTGAAATTATGCGGCTCTACGGCCGCCTCGCGGTCGGCCTCGACCTTGGTGTAGCGTCCGGCCGCCACCTTTTCCATTGTGTAACCCGCGCGGTTCGGCCGGTAGAAATAGCCGTATTTGCGGATCAACCATTCGCGGCGCCCGGCAGCTATGAGGGCGTCGAATTGCCGGCGGATATCTGCCGGGTCCGCGCCCGGCCAAAACTCCGCGACTTGCTGATCGGAAAGCGGGTGTTGCGTGCTCATAGCCGTGTCACCTCGGCGGCATTAAGCGTGACGCGAGTCCTGCCATCCTCTTGCACCCATAGCCAAACAATATCGTTGCCGGGCTCCGGGTTCACCGCCAGAACCTGACCCTTAAGCCGCCTCCCGTTCACCACGCTACGGTCGACGGGCCAGCTTACCGGGTCACCGATCTTGATCGCGTGGCGCACAACCTTCGTGATATCGACGTCAGAAAGTTGCGGGCATTCGCCGCTTGGGAACCGGACATAAATGGAACTGTCATGCGTGCTTCGCTCGACCTTGCCCATAGCGAGCACGACATCGCCGGGGCGATAGGTGGGAATTTTCTCGGTCATTCTGTAACCTCAAGGGTGTGCCAGTCATCGCCGCGCACGTCCGCGCCTTTGGCGGTGAAGGGGAACGGCGGGACGTCGCCGAGCTTGTTCTTATCGAAGACGACCAAGGCCTCGTCGGTGCCGTTCCAAGGGCAGATGGCGAGGCGCACAGTGCGCCTCGGGTTCCATTCCGCCCGCTGTACGGTGGCGCCGGCCAGAACGGCCGCCATGGCCTCGGGGAAGGTCAAAACAGCGGCGCCAGGTATTGGAAGACCTCGCGCAGCAAAGGCGCCCCGGCGGTTACTATGGCAACCGCGAGGCCGGCGCCGATGATGCCGCCGAAGCCGTAGGCCATGCCGTGGGTGATGCGTTCGCTATAGCTCATTGCCGAATTCTCCCATGATCTCTGTTACAGCGGTGGCGAGGGCGCGGGCGGTTTCCGCCTTGAGCCTGGCGAGGTGGAGCGGCTTCCAGTAGTCGCCGCTCATTGACTGTTTGTGCTCTTTGGCGAAGGCCTGGTTTTCGGCTAACACCGCTTCCTCAGTGGCGACCTTCGCCTCGGCGGCGAGGGCTTTACGCTCGGCGGCTTCGTACAGTTCCCCGAGCGTCACGCCTTCCGCCTCCGCATGATGATGTCAAAGCCGAGGGTTTGCGCCACGGCGACAAGGCAACCAAGCGTCGGTTCCCTCAAGCCGCCATGCCAGGCGTAAAACGAATTCATCGCGACGCCAGATTTCAATTCCATGTCCGAAATCGGCATTGCGATGCGGCGGCGCTCATGCTGCAAAGCGAACATCGCGCGGCGTTGCTGGCTAAGATCAAATTCATCGATCAATGAAAAATCTTCGCCTGTCGTTGCTGTTGCCCTCCCCCTCGTCATAGTAGCCCGGCCTCCCGCGCCACCTCGGTCGACGCCGTCAAGACGTGAAGCGGCCCCGCCGGTGAAAGGTCCGCGTGAGCAAGAGAAATCCAGCCCTCGCGGCCCGTGTCATTGACCCGGATGAAGGCGCCCCGGTCGTACCTGTCCAGCACCTTGACGGTGGACGTGAAAGGCTCGGCGGCTCGGTTCATCCCTCGACCTCATCCCGTGTCTTGGTGCGCTCTTTGGACGTGACGAAGCCTTGAATCGTCTCGGCCCGGTAAAGGATACGGCCCTGTTTCTTGACGTAGCCGGGGCCGGTTCCGAGCACCCGCCAGCGGGCGAGCGTCGCTTTGCTGCAACGAAGGATGCCGGCGACGTCATCCGCGTTTAGAAGCACCTCGCCGGTGGCCGCAAAGGCCACCGCGCGAGCTTCGTTGTTCTGGCCGAAAGAAAGGGCCAGGGCTTCCGTCTTGTCCGCCACGTTGGCAATTGCCCTCTCAGCAATAGCCAGGGCGCGGCGGGCGCCGGTTGCGGCGATTTGGAGGTCGCGAACTAGATCAGACATCACGCCCCCGGACCAAAGTGGTCGTCATCGGTGCCGAACACGTCATCCGCCTCGGCGGCGCGGTCGGCATCGCCGTCAACGTCTTCCTCGTCTTCCAAAATCACGCCGTCCGCGTCATGGGCGGGAAGCTCTTCGGCCACGGCCTCGATAACCTTCCCGGCGGGCTTCGCCTTCTCTTTCGGCTTGTCCGCCGCCTTCGCCGCTGCCATGGCGGCGTGAACGCCCCTCGGCCTGCCTTCGGGCTTGCTTTCCGAAGCGGCGGCCACAGTCTCGGCCGCTGGCGTGATGTCTTTGATCTCCGCTAGGTCCATGGCCTCGTCGGCGGTGCTCATGCCGTTGAGGATATGCGGCGCGTAGAGGCGGCCGAAGAATGCGGCCGACCGATACATCAGCATCAAATCTTCCATGGTCTGCCACTTCGAACCGGCGCGGAAATACCAGCCTTCCGCCACCGCCATAGCGATGGATACGGTAGGGCCTTCAAGCACCTCGCCGGTGGCCTTCTCGACCGCGTAGGCGGTGCATTCCTTATTCGTGATCGTGGCCTTAACGATCTTGCTCTGCCTGGCGCCCTTCGGGCCGCTCCATTCCGTTTTGGAAACCTCAGTCTGCCCGAGGTTCACTTTGCGGAAGCGGAGCGGCGAGAAGAGCCCGCAAGCGTTGAGCGCGGCAATGATGAACTGCGATGCCCACGCCGGCCGGCCCTCGATCACGTTTAGGTTTTGCATAACCATGATGGGCGGAATCTGCATCCGGTTCGCCATATCGAGCGCGATAAGGGCGTTGCCCATATTTTGCTCACCCTGGTAGCTGACAGGAACAAGGTTCGAGGAAGTCAGGGCCTTGCAAAGGCGCTGCCCGGCGGCGAAATCTGCCTCGCTTGAGAATACCGAAATGGCGCGGTGCGGCGCAGCTTGCTGCACGACGAGATTGTTTGAGGTCGTCATTTGTCTATGAGCCTTTCTTGGCCTTGGCGGCCTTGGGCTTCGGCTTGGACAGCCGAAGGTTTCGGTAGGTGGTTGCGGGGTAGATGATGGTCGAGGCTTCGCGGTGGACCGTTCCGGCGGAAAGCTTCCAGCCGCCGCCGAACACGGTTTCGGTGTCTTTGACGAACTCGAGCAATTCAGCGGCGGCCCGCTTCTTGTCTTCCTCGGCAGCCTTGAACGCGATATCCGCGTCGAACTTCGCGGCCATGAGGCCGGTGAGCTTGGCGGGGTCTAGCTCGGGTTCCTCGCCGGGATTATCGAGGTCAAATGACTTCGCCACCGTGGCGTGCCGGTAGAGCGTGCGGATCGTCTCATAGTCCGCCAGATAGTCAGCCGGCGGCGCTTCGTTCCTGGCGACCCGGCCGTGCATGTCATCGACCCGCACGATGATTTCGTTGATGACTTCGTCGTCGCGGTCCCGGCGGAACACCCGCACCGTATTGCCGCCGATAAGGCCGGCCAGGGCGCCCCATCGAAAGCCGGTAACTGCAAGCTGGTGTTGCACCTGAAACTCGATATGCGGCGGCGCCTCTTCGTCCGACCAGTCTTTGCCGGCCACGAAGAAATCGACGTTCTTGATTTCCAGAACGCCGAAGCCGAGTTCGGGTCGCGCGGGGTCGCGGATGACATAGTCGGGCGACGCCCCCATGCCACGAACCGTCTTCGATCTCGCGTAGAGGAAGGGGTGAGCGTCTACGATCTCCCATCCATGATCTTGGCAGACGCCTAAAGCGATTGCGTTTTGCAAACGCTTGCCCCAAAGCATTCGCTCGGTTTCTTCAAATTCGACGGTGATGTTGCCGGCCATCCGGTGGAACATATCGAACGGCGTCATGTAGGGGCTGCAGCCGAAGAGCGTAGCGGACCCGGTGGCGGTGATGTCCGGTTCCCGCAGCTTGTGCCAGGTGCTTTCTTTGCGCGGCCAGAACCATTGCGCGTCCGGCGAGTAAGGGGCCTTGCTCATGCCTTCACCTCGGCCAGCGCTGCCGCCGTGATGATGCTCCGAAAGGTCCGCCAGCGGCCCGCCGTGAAGATGCCGAAGGTGTCGACCGCGTTGCCTTCAAGCGGAACGGTGACACCGGCGGCGCCCTCAAGCCATGCCTTATCAATGGCGACCTGTTCGCCATTCACGCGAGCTTCCGCCAGCAACACGCCGGCCGGTATCGTCTTCCCGACCGTCAATTCGTGATCGTTGTCGCGGCGCTCGATATGGCCGTCAATTGAGGTGAAGCCGTCAACCTCGGCGGTGAGGTGATGCGGGCTGTCGGGGCCGGCGGTGAGGTATTCCCCATTCTTGTCAAAGGCGCCGATACCATCGACGTAAAACCACGCCGAGCGCCCCATGATATCGCTTGCCGGGCCGTCTTCTCTGTCTCTGAACGGGCGCAATGGCCCGACCTTCCTGCCGCCTTTAGTGCGGTAGATACCACCTGTCCTAACCAACATGCCGCCCGAATCCTTGTTTGCGTTTTGCTAACTGTTTGTAATATGCAAACACGCGGCGGCTGGCGTCAATCGACAAAATGCGACCGATTGATAAAATTTGAAGTTATTAACTGACGGTGTGACTTCTCAGACCGTCGCGGGCTTCATAAGCAGGATCGGCGCATACCATTCGACCTCGGCTTCGGCGGACTCGGGAATGCCGAGGCCGAGCAAGGTATGCGAGCCCGGCGTGTAACCGCGCCGAATCGTGCGCAGCAAGATTTCGCCGGACTTGGTGCCGACCACGCATCCCCGGCCAATCATCCGGTCGTCGGGTTCCCGGCGGGCCCCAGACACAACAATCCAGCCGTCTAGAATGTCCATCTTCGTTTGCGGGGTCCGCCACTGCCAGGCGGTCGACCCCGGCTCGACGTTGATGCCGATATCAACCATGCGCTTGCGCTTGCTCGGCTCGGGTTGCACTTGGGCAGTTTCGTCAATCCAGCCGGCGAAGGGGAGAAGTTGCGAGTTCGCGGCCTCGCTTGGCTTTATGCCGTCAACCCGAACGCCGATATGTTCCATGATTTCGGAAACCGTGACACCCAGGATGCGCGCCATATCGGCGGCGTCCGAAAGCTTGAGCTTCCGCTTGCCAGCTAGAATCAAGCTCATGCTCGCCTTATCGATCTTGAGCATCCGGCCGAGGCCGGACTGTGAAAGCCGGTGCTCCTCCAGCTTCCGGCGGAACCAATCAACATCAGGCTTCGTGTTCATTCTCTGTCCCCTTTACGCACTGCACTGCTATGCCAATCGATTAGCAAAGTTGTTAACGTTTAGCAAACGATATCGTGTATGACCGTTAATTTCCCTTTGCGATTCGTCACGAATCTGTTTGCATTCCGAAGACGTGCCGAAATGGCACGCCTTCCCTAACGTGGCGCAGGGCGGGGAGAAATAGGCCTCCGAGCGACGGCCTTATATGTACGCGTAATGCTTAAAATAGCGGCAAATCGTGGCTTTTGGGGCTGATACAAGAAGGTTAATTGCAAATTGATCTTTTGAACAGGCGAAAATTTCGGCTTGTGTTTGGGAAACGAACATGGTTTGCAATATGTCAACGTTTATCGGATTATAGCAAACGTGACATCGCCTTGCACAAGAAAGGCCACCCCTGGCGACTTCGTTTGCGAAGTTGGCGGCGGGGCCGCGAGCTTCGGGTACAACGTCAAACTCAGGGTCGGACGGCTCGGAAATTGGCGTTGCTTCGCCCATAGAGTTGACGAAACGCAAACGATTTTCAGGGCCGAGCCGGCCGAGACGCCGGCCCCGCCGCCACCGCAAACACCTCAAACTCAAGGGGATCTCTTTTAGCATGAACGCCTCAACCGAATTTTTGGACGGCCGCATAACGCTGTTGTCCGGCGATTGTTTCGCCCGTCTCGATGATATTCCCGAAGGCTCGGTCGACGCCGTGGTGTGCGACCCGCCCTATCACCTCACCTCTATCGTCAACCGCTTCGGCGCCGAGGATGCGGCACCGGCTACGCCGAAGGAAGGCAGCGCCGGCGCCTACGCCAGGGCCTCCGCCGGCTTCATGGGCAAGACATGGGACGGCGGCGACATCGCGTTCCGGCCGGACCTATGGGCGAAGGTGCTTCGCGTACTGAAACCCGGCGGCTACGTTGTGGCCTTCTCAGGCACCCGGACCTATCACGACATGGCGGTGGCAATCGCCCGAGCCGGCTTCGAAGTCCGCGACAACATTCTCAACATGCTCGCCTCGGATACGGCGGTTGTGCAGTTTCTTGGAAGCCTTTCGCCGGCCCAGGTCGAAGCGTTCTTTCGCTGCATCGAAGATAGCCAATTCGGCGGAATGCTGGCTTGGTGCTACGGGACCGGCTTCCCAAAAAGCCATAGCGTTTCGAAGGGCATTGACGACCATTTGTTCCGGCAATGGTTAGACGAAAACCCGGCCATCCGCGTGCGTCATGATCGCCTCATCAAATGGGCGAAGAGCCGGGACAAGCGAGGGGTTTCAACCGGGCTTCGCGGGCGGATTGAAACCGCATTCAAGCGCCTCGGCGACTTCCGGGGCCAATTCATCGGCAAAGAAACGCTTGTCAATGATATGCGCAACTCAGCCCTCTTGAACGTGGGCAAGGGTGAAGAGCGTCCCGCGTATGACCGGGATATCTATTCGACCGGCACGCCCGAGGCCGCCGAGTGGGAGGGATGGGGAACCGCGCTCAAGCCGGCATGGGAACCGATATGCCTGGCCCGAAAGCCGATGATTAGCACCGTGGCCGCCAACACCTTGGCCCACGGGACCGGCGGCCTCAATGTGGACGCCTGCCGCATCGACGCCGAGAAGGCCACAGGATGGGGCGGCAAGGCGAGCGGCGGCGGCACTTGGACCGATGAAAACAGCGGCCTTTGCAAAGATGGCGCCGCCCGCCCGGTACAAGGCCGATACCCTGCGAACATCATAACGGACGGTTCCGCCGAGGTGGAAGCCGCGTTCCCCGACGCCAACGGCGCACAAGGCCGCGTTTCGGGCCAGGAAGCCAGTGCCAGCACCAAGAACACACACGGGGAGTACAAGCGGGCCGCCAGCGAGCCGCGCGGCGACGCGGGGTCCGCTGTCCGTTTCTTCTACAGCGCGAAGGCGGACGGCGACGATCGCCTCGGCTCGAAACACCCGACCGTGAAGCCGGTTGATTTGATGCGCTGGCTTGTCCGGCTTGTCTGCCGCAAGGGAGGCACCGTGCTTGACCCGTTCGCCGGCACCGGCACCGCGGGCGAGGCCGCGTTTTGGGAAGGGTGCAACGCAATCCTGATCGAGCGCGAGGAAGAATACCAGCGCGATATAGCGAAGCGAATGTCGCTTGTGCTGGCCGGGCCGGAAACCAAGAAACGGGCGCGTACCGAAATCGAGCCTGCCGAGGGCCTTCCGCTCTTCGGCGAAGATACGGTCGCCCACGTCTCAAAAATCAATGCCCGCGAAAAGCTTTTTGCTTGAACTGACCGTTTGCAAAACGCAAACGATTTGGAGAAATCAGCCATGAAATGGACCCCCGAAAAGAAAGCCGAAGCCGCGCGCCTATGGGCGACCGGACTTGACGGCCCCGCTATCGCCGCCCGTGTCGGCTCGACCACTAAAGAGCTTTATGCGCTCACCCGCCACAACCGGGCAATGTTTGTGTTGCGGCGGCGCGGCGCCAACCGCCTGGCGGCCCTGACTAAGGGCGCCAGCGAAGGCAAGGCGGCCGAGGTCCTCAAGATCAAGCCGTGCTTTCCTGACAAGGCGCCTGGCTACGATGGCGTACCGCGCGGCCGCCTCACCTCATGCGGTTGCGAGTTCCCGCTTTGGGGCCATCACGAAGACTATGAGGTGGACACCTCGCTGTTTTGCGGGGCACCGCGGATTCCTGATAGCCGCTGGCCGTATTGCGGTTTCCACGCCCTCGCCGTGTCCGGCAAGGGCACGCCGATAGAGCGCCGCGCCATCCCTGACGCCATCGCTGCGGACGCCCGCGAGGCGGTGGCGGCGTAAGATGGCATTCGTTCTTCGCCCCTATCAGCAAGAGCTAATTGTCGATGCGCGCGACGCGCTTCGCGAGGTCGACTCCGTGCTCGTCCAGATGGCGACCGGCGGTGGCAAAACCGGCCTCGCCGCGTTCATGGCGTCATCTGCCGCGAAACGCGGTAAGCGGGTCATCTTCGGTGTCCACCGGCGCGAGCTTATCAAGCAAACCGCGCTCACCTTCGACAAGGTGGGCATACCCTACGGCATCATTGCTTCCGGCATGACCGGGGACCGGCGCCAGCCCGTCCAAATCGCCAGCATCCAAACGCTCGGCAAGCGAATGGACCTGCACGGCACGCCCGACCTCTATGTGCCGGACGAAGCGCACCACGCCGGGGCGAAGACGTGGGCTGATATCATTGAGGAATACGCCAGCAAGAAAGCCAAGGTCGTCGGCCTGTCCGCAACGCCGGAACGGATGGACGGCGCCGGGCTAGGGAAGTGGTTCGGCCGCATGGTCACGGGGCCTAGCGTCTCCTGGCTTATGGATCAGGGCTATCTGTCCACCTATCGAATGTTCGCCCCGTCCTCGCCGGACCTCTCGGGCATCAAGCGAACCGGCGGCGACCTCAACAAAGCCGAACTAGCCAAGCGCATGGCAACGACCGCCATCACTGGCAACGCGGTCGAGCATTACCGCCGCCTCGCCCACGGCCGCAAGGCCATGATCTTTTGCGTGTCTATCAAACACAGCTTGAGCGTGGTCGAGCAATTCCAAGCCGCCGGCTACACCGCTGCCCATATCGATGGCGACTCCCCGGATCGCGACGCCATTCTTCGGGCTTATGAGCGCGGCACGATTCAAGTGCTGTCCTCGGTCGACCTCGTTTCCGAGGGCTTCGATTTGCCGGCGATTGAGGTCGCCATTCTCTTGCGCCCCACGCACTCGCTTGCGCTCTTCCTACAGCAAGTCGGCCGCGTGCTTCGCCCGGTCTACGCGCCTGGTTTCGACCTCGATACCCAGGCCGGCCGGCTCATGGCGATAGCGGCGGGGCCGAAGCCTTACGCCCTCATTCTCGACCACGCCGGAAACAGTATCCCGAAGGATCAAGGCGGGCGCGGCCACGGCCTGCCGGACGATGATCGGGAATGGACCCTTGAGGGCCACAAGAAAAAGAAACGGGCGAAGGATGAAGACGAAGACGATGAGCCGGCGGTGACATCGCGCCAGTGCCCGAACTGTTTCCGCGTCCATCCGCCCGCACCGACCTGCCCGCAATGTCAACACGTCTACCCGACCATGGGCCGCACAGTGAAAGAGCTTGCCGGCGAACTGGCCGAGGTGGAGCGGGTCGCCCGCGTCGAAGCCAAGAAACAACAAAGCTCGGCGAAGTCTTTGGAAGACCTGGTCGCCCTCGGAAAGATGCGCGGCATGAAGAATCCCCACGGGTGGGCGAAGCACGTTCACGCCGCCCGAATGTCCAAATCTCAAACCCGCTACGTCCGTTGAAAGGAAGCCTATGCCCCGCTCTTATTCCGACTACATCAAAACCGGCCAAATGACCGACCTTGAGGCGATCAAGCACAACACCGTTCGCAACCAAGGGCGTATCCATATCGCTGCCGCCCTGGCCGCTCACGTCCGCGACGGCCTGCCCGCCGATGCTGCCGCGTTTGGCGTGCTCGATACCCTGGCGGTTAAGCTGGTCGAGTGGTATGGCGCCGACGCTGCCGGCGAGGTGTTGCGCCACTACGCCGACGTTTGCGAGCGCCAGGCCGCGAAGGTGGACGCATGACACCGCAGCACCTTCACATTCTGCAACACGCCCTCGGGCTTGACCAATACGGGCGCGGTGAAATGTACCGCGACCACTTCGTCACAGGCGAGGGCAGCGTCGACCATCCGGCATGTGTTGAGCTAACCGCCCTCGGCTTTATGACCCGCCGCGCCGATGTCCAAATGTTTGGGGGTGCCGACCTCTTTCGCGTCACCGACTCCGGCAGGCAGGCCGCTATAGCGAACAGCCCGGCGCCCCCGAAACTCTCGGCGAGCAAGCAACGCTATGCCGACTTTCTCGAATGTGATTGCGACATTCCTTTCGGCGACTGGCTGAAATGGAAAGAACGGCAGCGCCGGGGGGCGGCGCTATGAAAAAAGCCATCTTCGAGTCCGAGGCCGCGCTTTGCGCCGCCTTCATTGCTCGCCTGCCCGAGGGCTGGACCGCGTACCCGGAAACCGCCGGCTTTGATATCCTCTTGGTGCGCGATGTTGACGGCGCCCAAATCGGCGTTGAGGCAAAAATGACCCTCAATCCGAAGGTGCTTCTGCAGGCCATTGAAGGGATCTATTCGGGGCACGGCCGCGAGCACGCCGGACCTGACTTCCGGGCCGCCTTGGTGCCGTCTGGCGCCGCCGGGGTCGAGTTGAAGGCAGTAGCAAGCTATCTCGGTGTTGTCGTGATCGTCATGACAAGCGAAGGGGAACGCGAGGCCGAAGAAAAGGCTTTCGCCGAAAAGTTCGGGCTTTCCTATCGCCGTGCTCATACCAGAGATAAGCCGTGGTTCACCCCGGAACTTCCGGCCTTCGGCTATGACTGGCGGAAGACATGGGCGGACCATTGCCCGGCGGAACGGTGCAAGGTTCCGGCCTACGTGCCCGATGTCGTCGCGGGCGCCTCGGGGCCTTCGCAGCTGTCGGAATGGAAGATTAAGGCAATCAAGATTTGCATAATCTTGGAACGCCGAGGCTTCGTTTCCATCGCCGATTTCAAGCTAATCGGCATCGACCGGAAGCGCTGGCTTGATATGCGCTGGCTTGCCCCTGCCGCCGAGCGGGGCCGCTATATCGCCGGCCGCAGTGCCTTGAACCTCCGCCTCGCCCATCCCGTAAATTACGGGCAGATCGAGGCGGACTTTGACAAATGGAAGCCGGCGGATACCGAACACCGGTCCGAGCTTCAAGCCATGCCGGCGTTGCTATGAGCACCGGCACAAATCTTATGAACCGTTGCTTGATCGCGCTGTCCAAGGCGGGGGCAACGGTGTGGAGAAACACCACGGCATCGGGGTGGGCTGGCAAATCGTTTTCGTTGTCGCGCGGCGAGGTTTACCGTGCGCAAGGCGGCGAGCGAGTCGTTCTCAACGCCTACCCTATCAAGGCCGGTCTATGCCTCGGGTCCGGCGATATCATCGGGCTCAATTCAATCGTCATCACGCCCGAAATGGTCGGCCGCCGGGTCGCGGTGTTCGGCTCTTGGGAAGTGAAAGACGGGACGGGCAGGCCGACAAAGGAACAAGCCCATTTCGCGGGTTTCATCGCTGGCGCCGGTGGCATTGGCACGATCATTAGAAGTGAAGCGGAAGCGCTCGAAACTCTTAAGGCATACCGTGGCGGACAGTGACGACAACATACTCGCGTTCATCGAAGCGATGCGCTCGGCCGGTGTCTACTTGGACACCGCGAACGCTCGGGGCTCATCCCATCCCATAGCGGACGGCAAGATACACCGCGCCAACGCCCAGGGGAAAAAACAGGCCAAAATCAGCACATATGGTATGTGTTGCACCTGGACTCGCCGGCCTCGGGCGCCTTCGGCGACCTGCAAACTGGCGTTCAAGATACTTGGACCGAAAAGCGGCCGACGACAATGACGCCCGCCGAGCGGGCCGCCCTGAAACAACGCATGATCGATACGCAACGCCAGCGGGACGAAGACCGCGCCGCGCTGCACGCCGCTGCCGCTGCCGCTGCTAAGCTCATTGTAGCGGAAACAGAGAAGGCGCCGGCTTCGCACCCCTACCTCGCTAGAAAGGGCCTGCCGCCTTTCCCTGGCCTTCGCAGGCTCAAGAAAGCGGTTCGCTACACCATCGACCCCGAGGAAGACCCGCGCACCGCTCGCGCCGGTTCCCTTGTCGTGCCGGTCTACACCCCGGCTTCCGAACTTGTGAGCGTCCAGCTTATCGGCGATGACGGCACGAAACGCTTTCTCAAAGGCACCGCGAAGGAAGGCAATTATCACCCCATCGGCAAGCGCGGCGAAGATCCCGGTGGCGTCATCGTCATCGCCGAGGGCTACAGCACCGGCGCCCGAGTTCATGAGGCGACCGGCTACCTCACCATTGTCGCCTTTGATGCCGGCAACCTGGCGCCCGTCTCAAAGGCGATACGGGCCAAGTTCCCCGAGGCGCGCTTACTCTTCGCGGCGGACAATGACCGGCTCACCCCGATGCCGGACGGCAGGATGAACCCAGGCCTCACCAAGGCGAAGGAAGCGGCGGAAACGGTCGGTGGCTTAGTCGCGTTCCCCGAGTTCGACGCCGCCGATATCGAGCTAACCGACTTCGATGACCTCGCCCAAAAATACGGCGTCGACCGGGTCCGAGATGTCATCAACGCCGCCCTCAACCCGGCGCCGGCCCAAGACGAAACGCCCCCGCCGGCCGAGGATGACGGCAGCGGCTATCATCCAGACTATCAGGACCACGGCCACTACGAAGAGCCCGCCGCCGCCACTCGCGCCGACGACGATGTTGAGCACCCGCTTGCCACCTTCGGCGAACCTCATTTCCGTTGCCTCGGGGTCGATGAAACTACGCTGTTCTTTCAGCCCGCCAACGTGGCGCAAGTGATCTCGCTTACCGCCTCGCAACTGTCATCGTCCAACATGATGCGCCTTGCCAAACTGCAATGGTGGGAATCCGAATTCCCCGGCGCGAAAACCGGCGTCGATTGGAGCGCGGCGATCAACGCTTGTATGCAAGCCTGCATGTATCGCCGCAAGTTTGTGCCTCACAATTCGGTGCGGGGGCGCGGCGCATGGTTCGAAGGCGAAACCGCAATCTATCATGCCGGCGACCGCCTCATTGTGGACGGGGAGGAGTCATCGTTTCACGATCACAAAAGCCGGTTTGTCTATGACGAAGGCGAAGCGCTTGCGGTGGACGTTGACGGCCCGGTGAACACCGCCGAGGCGCGCAAGCTCCTGGAGCTTTGCAAAAGCCTTCGGTGGGTTTCTCCGCTGTCCGGCTACCTTCTCGCGGGATGGTGCGTTGTCGCCCCGGTGTGCGGCTTCCTGAAATGGCGGCCCCACGTTTGGGTAAACGGCCCCTCGGGGTCCGGCAAGTCCACCGTGATGGACCAAATCATTCGGCGGTGTCTAGGCGCTACCGCGTTGAGCGTGGTCGGCAACACCACGGAAGCCGGCGTGCGAGGCGCGCTTGGCATGGATGCGTTGCCAATCATCTTTGACGAAGTCGAGCCGAAGGATCAAAACAACCAAGCGCGTATCCGGGCGATTATGGACCTGGCCCGCGTGGCGGCCTCGGAAGGCGACGGCCTCATTCTCAAGGGAACCGCGAACCAAAAGACAAAAGGTTTCCGGGCCAGGTCAATGTTTGTCTTCGCTTCCATCGTCACGCAAATCGAAGGCTACGCGGACGAGTCCCGCATCACTCAGCTAACCCTTGCGGACGGCTCGCAGGATTCCGAGGAAGAGAAGGCGCGGAACAAGGCTCACTATGAAAAGCTTCTGTCCGATATCGTCGGGCTTCTCACGCCAACGTTTTCAAAGCGGTTGATCGCCCGGACAATCCAGCACTTGCCGACGCTCCGGGCTTATGTGGACGTGTTCACGGTGGCGGCGGCTCAACACCTCGGCACGCAACGCCTCGGCGATCAGTTAGGGCCTATGCTGGCCGGCGCCTACCTTCTCAACAGCACCAAGCCGGTAACGGTTGAAACCGCCCTGAAATGGCTTCGCGAAAACGATTGGACCGATCATAGCGCGAAGGGTGCCACCAAGGACTCCGAACGGTTTTTGCAGCACATTACCGGGCACCTTGTCCGCCACAACACGCCCGAGGGCGGCACATGGGAACGGACGGTCGGCGAGCTGTTGGAATTGGCCGCCTATGCCGCCGATCAAATGCCGCTCGGCGATGGCTACGGCGGGATGGAACCGAACAAGAAAAAGGGTTCGGCCGTGGCGGCCTTGGCACGCCTCGGAATACGGGTGTGGCGCGGCCCCGAGCTATGCGTTGACATCACCACGACGCACGAAAGCTTCAAGCGCCTTGTGCTGCGAAATACGGAGTGGGCCGCAACGAAGTACCGGGACATCTTGAAGGCGATCCCCGGCGCCAGGCCAGGCAAAGGCAACCGCTACTTTTCCAGCGGCATCAACACGCCCTTTGTGACGGTTCCGCTTAACGCCTTGCTCGGGGAGCGCGAGCCCGGCGAAGACGCGGATTGAGCGTTGACAAAACGCAAACGACTCAACCATAGTTCGGGTGTTGGCGGCCATCCCGATAGACCTCCCAAGGGATGGCCGCCCTTTTTAGTCCGAAACAGGAAACCGATATGAACAAGAGATTCCTTCTGTCTGCACTTGCCGTCGCAATGATCGCCTTCTCGGCGTGTTCCGCGCCGGCCGCCGAGTTCGACCGCGTCACCATCGCCACCGCCGCCAGCCAACAGGAACACCCGCCGAGCCCGGCACCGCTTGCCGTTGCCGTCGATTTCGACGTCGTCCGCGTCTCGCACGATGTCCGACGAATTCCGGCGGTTGCCGTCACCGGCGCCGCTGTCATGCTGTTCGCGGTCTACCGTCTCACCAAGCCGGCCGCCGGCCCGCACCGCCCCTATGCCGTACCTTGGCCAGCCTGACCGCTGCGGTTTACAGGATACGGAGTAAGCCCGGCAGCGATGCCGGGTTTTTCGTTTGAATCGTTGACATATCGCAAACGACTCTGGCTTAGTCATCAGGCGGGGTAGCTCAGCCTGGAAGAGCGATCGGTTCATGCCCGTTAGGCCGGCGGTTCAAATCCGCCCCCCGCAACCAATTCGCCCCGAGGGGCAAAGGAACAAGCGCAAATGGCAACCGCATCATATGCAACTGATCTTCCCTCGGGCGCCTGGACGCAGGTCGCGGACGGCGCGGCCTCAAAGACGGTTTGCATTCAAGCCTCATTGATCCCGGCGGTTGCCGTCGCCATCGCGGCGGCGTCGCCTGGCATCGGGTCCGATGCGTTCTTTGTGCTCGGCCAGGCCTACGCGCCCGCCGTCACCCTGGATATCGCGGCTGGCGACAAGGTGTTCGCCCGAGGGCTGGACCGGGCTTCGAAGATTCGCGGCTACACGGTCGGGGTGTAATGTTCGGGCTTCCCTCGCCCTTCCATATCGGTCGCGGCCTTACCAAGGGCGCCGCTGATGGCGGCGGGTTCCCGATTCCGCGCTTTGATCTAAATTTCGTCAGCAACGCCTATTCCGGTGACACCCTGGCGAACATGGCGGCCGAGGCGGGTAATTTTGTTGGCGGCATTTATGAGCGTGAAGACAGCGGATTGATCGTTGCGGTCGCCGCCAATGCACCCCAGGTTTCGCCGAACGGTTTGGAGGTATGGCCGAGCCGCAAGAACTTGGCCCTGCAAGTCAGGGATATAACAAGTGGCACATGGACAAAGACCGGGGTCACGGCAACGCGCACGCTCGGCCGCAACGGAGGGGCTAACCAAGCCTCCCGCTGCACGGTTACGGCCAACGGGGGCATTGTGACGCAAGCCGCCGCCGTACAGGCAATCGGGGATGTCATCGGGGCGGTCGATCTCTTTAAGGTATCGGGCAGTGGCACCGTTGAAATGAGCATTGACGGCCAGGCGAATTGGGTCGTCCTGGGTGGCATCACCGGCGCTTACAAGCGTATCCCGATCCCGCCGCAAAATCTGGCTAATCCCCAGGTTGCTTTCAGGTTCTCGAATGCGGGTGACGTGTTCGACCTCGATTGGGTCACGATGCAAACAGGCAACTGGCTAGGGCCTCGGGTGACTAGCGTTGCAAGCGCGGTAAACACGCCGCAGAACCGGCTCACCTGTCTCAACAAGCCGCCTATCCGAGACTTCATCAAAGGCGGCGTCTACGCGGTGTTGTGGGAAGGCAAAATGTCCGCTGCCGGTGGTCGTGGCCTGTTTGTCAGCGACAACAATTTCAATTGCTCGGTAAACGCCGATGGTAGCGTAGGGTGGGGCACTGCGGCGGCCCCGGCCGGCACCTTCAAGTTCGATGCTTATCAGAAGGTGGCGATCAGCCGTGATGTCGCCGGGAACGCCAGGCTTTGTATCAATGGCGGAACAATCTACCGTGGCGCCGCCGCGAGTAGTCCGATCATAACTCATTTTGATTGGGGGACGAATGGCGCCGGCGTCTTCAACATGCGCGGCGTTCTCAGGCGCACCGCGTTCTATGACACGTTTGCCGATTCGCAAATGGTGGCGCTGTCCGCCAATTAACTTCGACTTGCGCCCGAGGGCGCAACGACGCTACGACAGCCGAATGAAACAGATCCTCGCCGCTCTCTTCGCTCTTATCGCCACCTCGGCGGCGGCCGAAGAAATGAAGCTCACCCCGGACATGGCGAAGGGTGCCGCCGCTGCAATCAAGGTTCACGGGTTCAAATGCCCCGCCGCTAAACTCGCGTGGAAGAAAGGGCCTGCCGCCCGAGGTGATGTTGTCAAGGTTCATTGCGGCCCCGATGACGGCACCGACAACGTATTCGCCGAGTTCGCTTACCGCGTCACCTTCCGGCCAGATGGCGGCGTCGACGTCGCGGAATGGTAGCGGACGGAACCTAACCCCACCGTGCAAGTTGAAGCTCTATGAGCGCACGGGGCATAGATTTTCTTGATCGGTGGCTTGCCGAAAACTTGCCGACCATGGTGGGGGCCGATGTCATATCGGTGGGCAAGGCAACAGAAAAGCTTCTCCATGATGCTAAGCGCGAAGGCATTGACGGCCCCGAGATCACTGAGAGTGCAGGCGGCAGCGTCTACGAAACGATTCTCGACGCCATCGTCCATTATCAAAGCCCAGGCATCACAGACTAGCTTGACCGGTGTTCTCATTCCGTTCTAGCGTAGGAATAAATTCAAACGGATGATCTTATGCCGAGGCGATGGGCCGGTGAGGCCGAGCTTGCCGCGCTTATCATTGCGCGTGCCAACGCGGGGAAGCGGGTCACACTCTCCCCGGATACCGCCCTATTTGTGGGGCTTAAGCTCATGACGGCCTCGGCGAAGCCGACAGCCGCCGAGGTCGCTTTGATGATATGCGATTCCCGCTGCGAACGACCCTGCTATCCGTGCCAGGGCAAGGCTAACGTGATCGTTGCCGCCTACGGGCAGTCGGTTAAGCCGCCTCGGTCCTGAGGCCAAGGCCGGCGAACTCATCTTCGCTAAGTTGGGTAGAAAGCTTTTCACGCCAGACAGCTGCACCACCATAAAAGGTGCAGCCGGGCATCGGGCCTACGATCCTCGCGTCATAGTGCGAAGGGTCCCAAACCATTTCGGCGCCGCACCCCACGACGGCGTGGCACGTGTTCTGGCTAGTCGCGCCGTAGAGTACGTAGGGGTACTCGCCGCCCAGCCATTTGTGCATCGTGCCGAAAGCCTCGGCGGGAGATGCCGCTTCGAACCAAGTCTCCCTGATGTCGAAACCACGCTCGCGTAGCCATTCGGCCGCTGCCGCAGACTGTCCCGGCCCATCGCTGGCCTGGAACAAAGGTACGTCGTCTCGATCCAGTTCAAGGATAACTGCGATGGAGGTCCGGAAACAGTCGCCGAGGTCAGGATCGGCTGTGTTGTATCGTTGCTTCTGGAACCTCACGGCTTACCATCCTCCGATGTAGGAGTGGTGTCGTCATCGGCTGACGAAAGCGTGTTGAAACGTGACGTGTCCTTCGAGAGCGCTACCGGCGCGACAGGAGCGGCGAACATTTCATACCCTGCTCCAATCTCGCCTTCCTCGCCGTCCGCCTCAATCTTTCGCCTCAATGTTTCCCTGTCAAAATGCAACCGCAAGGGCGCCACCGCTACCGGTGCGACAGCGGGGGAAGCGAAGAGGTCGTGCAAGCCTTCGGGCAGGGCGTAGGCGACGTGGGTGCTCAACTCCATCCCGAAGCCTCCATGCGTTACGCGAACTGTCGCCACAGACCTCGCCTCAAGGGCAGGGCTATCTGAGGGTTGGAGGGCGGAACGGTAGAGCGGCATCCGAAACAGGCCGAGCGGCGTCTTGCGCAGCGGGATGTACACACCGCCCGGATCGTCGGGCCGATCCTCCAAAGCATCCATTTGCCCTTGGCTCGCATACGCTACCGGCTCCCCCACCACTTCAGGGCTATCTAAGGGCTGGAGGGCGGAACGGATGCGCGTTTCGTAGTCGGATTGCGCGGCGGCTTTAGCGTCTGCGAGAACGTCCGATGGCACTTCGTCGTGTCTCTTGATTTGCCGACCGTTGAACAGCCGCCCTGCGAAGCAAATGTAGACGTGCAAGCCAAGGGGATTGTTGCCGCGCCATGACGGAATGTCGTCGTTACCGCCCGTCCAATCTTCAACCCACTCCAAATCTTTGATCTTCACCCCCACCACGTCAGGGTGATCGACTGGAGCGGCGTAGAGGGCCTTAACCGGCCAGTCAGGGACAGGGTTTTTGGGCTCGCCTCGTTCGATGACAACACTGAAAGTCCCGTCGCCATTTGTCTTCCCATACTCGTGCGCGTAAGGCTCCGCTGCAGCCAGCGCCTTTCCGGGAGTGACGAGGGCGAGAACAGCACGGGCGGCGTTTTCGGCGCACTCTTCGAGAAGTGCGGTCTTACTGGCATTCGTCCAGAACTCACCGCCGGTCCCTTCATGGCCAAAGTCTTTCAACTGCATGGCTTGGATGATCAGTATTTTCGCCGCCGAGCACAGTGTGTCGGTCATAGCTTTTTTCCCGTGGTCGATCCGGCGGCATCACGACACGCCGGATAATAGCCCTCACAGTTGCAGTATCGGTCGGGGTGTTTCTCGCAGGGCTTGAGAGTCTGGGCCGGTGCCCCGAGAACGAGGTGGACTTCCGCTGACGCGCCTACAGTGGTGGCGATGCCGCCGGGGAATACCTTTGACATCGGGGCATGGGCGCCGCTCAAGGACTCCTGCACGGCTTGCTCGGCGCTCATGGCGGTTGATGCGGTGTTCATGGTGTGGGTTCCCCTACGATGGTGAGGCGGCCGGTGCGGCCTTCAAAGCGGATATCGGCGACGTCATCCGGGTCGCAGCCGGGGGCCAGGTAGACGCGCAGGCCGGCGGCGCGGTGCCGTAAGCCGTTGAGGCGGGCGACGTGGGCGATGCGCTCGCCTTGGGGTGTCTCCCAGGCCATGCGCTCACGGGTGAAGCCAGGCGCGGGGCGCCAGCCATAGTCGAAGCGGGCGGACACCAAGGCCTCACGGGCGGGGCGAACAGAACGGCCTCGCTCATAGCTGGCCCGCGATGAACAGGGCGCCGAGGGGGAGCCCGAAAACGAAAGTGGTGAGGAAGACGGCGAGGCCAACGGACCCGGCGCCAATGGCGAGCACGGCGCGGGCGAAGTCGGCGGCGCCGGCCTCGGGTTCGGCTAGTTCGGCGTCTGTGAAGTGGTGATGATTGCTCATTGGGTGTTCCCGTTTTGATAACGCTACGAATATCAGAGTGTTGGCGTTTTGCAAACGCTTCATGGAAAAAAGGGGCGAGGGATTCCCCGCCCTCACCTGTCCGCCGAAATGACGGGTGCCATAGAATAGGAACCGTACGGCTTCACCGTCTCGGCGCCATCGTACGAACCGACCCGAAGGGTCTTGCCTTCGGTGGTCTTGATCGTCTTCGCGGTGCGCGAAGCAACCGTGATCGAAAACCAGCAATTGGAGTCGCAGATTGAGCGGGTCTTGTAGGTCTTGCCGGCTTCGAAAGTGGTCATCGGTTTCCCTTCGCGTTGTCAATGCGAATATACACCACGAATATCGAAGCGCAAGGGGTGAAGCGCTGATAGTTGATCTATTTCAATGGTTTCTGGCCCCCAAGGGGCAACCAGGTCGGCGGGGCTGTCACCTCGGCGGCCGGATAGGTGGCGGCCGTATCTATCGAAGGCGCCGACGCCATCTGCCATGAACCAAGCGGAGCGGCCGGCGGCATCGGTATGGGGGCCGTCTTCCTCATCACGGAACGGCCGAAGCGGCCCCACCTTGGCGCCGTTCCTGGCCCGATATGCGGAGCCCGTCGCGACATCAAGCGGAAGCTCTACTAGCGGCGCCGCCCTGCCCGCCACAATAGCGCTTTGCAGCCATAGGGCGAGGCGCGGTTTTGAGTACGTTGCTACTGCTACAAAAAGGGAATGCAACATGCTGGCGGGGCTTTCCTGGCGGGGATTGATTTACGAGAACACAATGAGAACGCACTACTCGAAGAGAGTCAACGCGTTTTGTACGAATATCGTACGCTTTGTATGATCATGCCATTCGTTGCCGCGTTCTTCGGGCGGCAGAGCCGGGGGTTAGCAACTCGTCGAGACGACAAGCCGACGCGCCTTTAGCTTGCGCATTGGACATACGCGCGCCGCCCCCGGCCGAAAGCCAGGGCGTGCGGCGCCGCTAAGCGGTCGCACCTTCGGCGGTATTTGAAAGCCCGCCTAGTCTCGATCAGGGTTGCTAAGCCCGAGGCGCTTTTAACATGAAATATTCTTGCCGCAACAAGGATCGGGGCTAGAACATACTCTGTAACAATTCGTGATCTCGCAGTTAGAAAACGTAAATACTTCAGCGGGCTCTAATGTTTAGCAGCCCTTTTCAGCCTGGCTTGCAATGCTGCGATAGCGACGTCGCATTCGGCTTGCCGCTCGGGCTTCCCCTTCCAGAGCCGGCGGGATGCCCGTTCCCCGGCTATGGCGGCCCGTAGCGCGCCGGCTTTCGTCTTCGTATAGGTTTGAATGTATTTGCCTGCGGTAGGCTCGGCGGATCTGCACCACGCCGGTATGTTCGGCAACCATCCGAAGTCGCCGTGCTTCGTTGATCGCTTGCCCCATGTGAAAGAGGCTTTCAGGGTGAAGTAGGCGACGCGGGTGCGGATAGACCGCAAGCCGTATTCGCTGATTTCGACCCTGCCGTCTTCCTCATCGTACCAAGCGCGGAAATAGAATTCGCCGGCAGCGTGGTTGATCTTTGCCATCTTCACGCCCCGAGGATGGCGCGGCGCATCCGCAAGATCTGTTCATAAGACAGATCATTGACGAAGCGGGCGTGAGCGGCGGCGACCTCGGGCCTGCCCTGGCGTTCCAGGTGGTTGCACTCGGCGAGAAGCGAGTTGCGCACCTTCGTCGCGAGCAAGGCGTGCTCGGCGCTCCGGACCTCGGAATCGGTAAGCTCTATCGGGGATGATTTGCCCATATCGGGACTCCTTTAAGCGGCTTGCGACATCGGGTTGAGCGGGGCGAGCCGGCCCCATTGGTCCGCCATCGCCTCGGCGATGCCTGGGAAGAACTTGGCGCGTTCACGCCAGCGATTGAGCGCGTGCTTGCCCCACCCGGTGGAGCGATGGACTCGAGCCTCGCGGCCGTCCACAACGTTGGTCGAGGTGAGCGGCGGAAGATTTTTCAGCCAGAAGCAAGTTCGCTTCACCTCGGGGTGTCCGAACTGCCAGGGCTGGACCGATTGCGCGAAATCTTCGTAATTCGTGATCCGCTGTTTCGCGTGCTTGTGCATCACCGGGTTTTCGATGCAGACGCGATCAATCGGCGCATTCCAGAACGCGGAAAACAGCGCGGCGCCTTCGTCCAACTCGCCCCACATTTGGGCCAGCGTCTTCCCCGGCGGCGCCTTGGTGAGCCAGCGGACACCGCTGTTACAGAGGCGGGTGCAAGGCGGGTGAGCTACCATGAGCAAATCCCACCCATCGCCGAGAAGGTCACGTGCGTCGCCCCTGATATGGCGGTTGCTGCCGTCCGCGCTCGGCAAGAGGTCACAGGACCAAGCGTCATGGCCGCGATCAAGAAACGCGTTGCGGACGGTGCCGGAAAACTCGCAGGCAACAAGCACGCGAAGGGAATGGGTTGAAAGCATTTCGGGAGTCCTTTGAGGTGATGGGTTCCGAGCGGCGAGGCGTGGGGCTAGATGCCCCACTTCGTCGCGCAAATCGGGCCGATGCCGGCTTTGACGGATGCGGGGTCGGTAAGCTCGCGGCCACAGCAGCCGCATTCCCCGGTGCTACGGCCGTATTCGGTGGCCGCTTTCATCGGGTCCGCTGCGATGGCGCAAAGCAGTGCCAGGGTGTCCGGCTTCGCTTCCCGGCGGGCTTCGAACTTGCCGGCAACGATCTTGCCAACGTAGGCACCGGCCAGTGCCTTGTCGGTAACGTAAAGGGTGCCGGGATGCGTCTTCGCGGGCTTAATGATAAGCCGTTCGGTGCGGAACACCGGCTTTTTGAGGCCGGCGGCGGAAGCGGTGGCGAAAAGCGCGGTGATACGATCAATTCCGACCTCGCCGGACTTCCCGGCGTTCTCGGCGTTGCGTACGGCGGCGCGCTCGGCCTGCTTTTCCTTCACCTTCGCCAGGGAATTCA